>NZ_FQWD01000018.1 GCF_900129565.1 Marisediminitalea aggregata
GATTTTTCATGGCAAGTTCAATTAAGGAGACTTCAACTTCACATTCTATATCGACAGTTTCCAAGCTAAACGTCCCTTGAGCACATAACACCCCAAGAAGGGGCAATTACATGTGGGCTAAAATACGGAGCGAAGCGACGGGAGCCCACATGTAATTGTCCCGCTTACTTGGCTTGTTATACATCTTTGCTTGCAAGCTTTTTAACTTCCTCGATAGTTTCTGTGGCATTTGATACTTCCTTTGAATTACCACAACTACTAATAATAATTGGGCTATACGAGGCATTTGTAAAAATTAGATATTCTTTCCCAACGTCCATAGGGAATCTGCCACTATCCATATTATTGAAGGCAACTAAAATACCTGACAGCTTTCCCTTATAGATATATTGCACCTTTATTGAATAAAGCAGCGCGGTGTAAAAGCCTTGGTCGTCAGACAAATACGCTTCATCTACCACTTTACCCACGAACACAGATTCATTGTTTTCATATTCATTTTTGACGTTAGGTCTATCAGATAAGCATACCGCAGAGCTGCACGTTGTATAAAAGAACGACAAAATAACGAGCAAATTTCTCATATGAAGAAACAACCTATTCAAGGTGTATAACACTCGCATAACGGGCAATAACACGTAGGCTAAAATTAGAGCGAAGCGACTGAGCCTACGTGTTATTGTCCCAGCGAGCCCGCGAGCGAGTTAATGCGTTTGTTAGTACCCGTAAACCCAATACTACCTAGCAACATTATTTAATTTTATTCCTATTTTTAATTATTTCACGAAAGCTGAACTAGGTAAAAAATGGCGAAAGTAAATAAAAAGCTAACAGTACATCTAAAGCAAAAAGTGGGTAAATTAATTCTGCTTGGCCAATAGTGCCGCAAAAGTCCCACGAAAAGATAGAAATACATTCATAAACTGAAGTTGACCAGACATATGCAGTAAAACCGAATAAAACGCTCATTATCAAAAGACTTCTCAGCATTTTTAGATATAGCTTTTTGGATGGTTTTACTTTCAAGCTTCCTGCTCCGAGGGTACTAACACCCCCAAGAAGGGGCAATTACATGTGGGCTAAAATATGGAGCGCAGCGACGGGAGCCCACATGTAATTGTCCCGCTTGCTTGGTTTGTTAGGTGTCATTGTCTGAGAGAAAACCATCTAACCCTTGCTTGAGTATTAAACCATTAAGTCTTTTATTAACAGTTAAGCAAATGAAAATAGCTATGCCAATAGAAAGCGCGTTAGTAACAATATCATTACCGAACAATATTAACGAAAGTGCTGGAAATATGGCTCCCATTACTATTGAGGCAAACATGAACATCACGCTTTTAGCAGACAAGCGTTGTACAACAAATGCGTGATAGCGAGCTTTTTCCAAGATGGTAAATTGTTCGTTTGCATCTTTTCCATCTAGTTCTGGGAAATAGTTAATATAGTCCTTCGTATTCACTCTGTTCCTCCTTGACACCTAACACCCCAAGAAGGGGCAATTACACGTGGGCTATAATACGGAACGAAGTGACGGGAGCCCACGTGTAATTGTCCCGCTTGCTTGGTTTGTTAT
>NZ_FQWD01000017.1 GCF_900129565.1 Marisediminitalea aggregata
CCCTGACCCACCATATCCCAGGTATATTCGGGTACTACGTTGATAGGCGTGGCCGCGGCGGTTTGAGTGCCGTCCATGGCCCACAGGAAATTCCAACCCTTGGCATAACTGCGCCACAATAGGTCTGACTTTCCGTCGCCGTCGACATCGGTTGGAGCCTTATATACCTGAGGAGAGTTACCGCCAGAATTTTTCGCAGAAGCGGAAGACGAATTGCGATTGTCTCGCATAAATTTAGGCCAGAACGAGTCGGCAAGCTCAAGATCATCACTAAAAATAACCGTGCCGCCATAACCATTTACAATGATATCGCCGCTGTTATCAATGGCCAGGCTATAGATATCATTTACCGGCGTTGCTACAAATGCAATGGCAAGCGATTTACCGGTTTCGGCATTCACCTTAAATACATTACCCTTATTACTGCCAAAAATAACCACACCATCATTAGTAATAATAGGTGTAGCGAGGATAACTTCATCGTTATTTACACTGTAAGACCAACGTAAAACACCTTCTGATGAAAAGGACACGATTCCAGAATAAGGTAACCCTTCATCATCAGAATTGGCAGCCTGATAACCTACGTAAAGATTGCCGACCCCATCAAATACGGGAGAGCCGGTGATAATCGTGACATCATATTCATCCAGTACACCTTTCCAGAGCCGATCACCATCAGGCGTAAAGGCATAAAGCCCATCAGCACCATAGTAAGCAGTGCCTGCCGCATTAAAAGCAAGCCCAGAGAAGATTCTTACCGGGAATGTTCTATTCCAGATTGCTTCGCCCGCACTTGAATACACCAGCAAGCTGTTCGTACTGTTCTCATCCCCCATTGTCGGAATATAAATATTTCCGTTCGGCGCTATCGTGGTTGGAAAGAATGCGAGGGAATCAAAGTTTAACTGCCAAAGCAAACTCCCCTCGGGAGAAAATGCATACAAAATGCCCAAAAAAGAAGTCACTAAAATGGTGCCATCTTCAGCAATAGCGGGCCCATTCAACACCCAACTGAGAGCCTGACTTCGCCATAATTCAATGCCACCGGGTGATAAGGCCACCAAAACTGGCTTGTTGTTCTCTCTGATTATAATGTAAATGGTGCCGTCTTCGGCAAGCACCGGCCCTGCGGTAGACACTGTATCAGAGAGAAGTATCGCCTCGTTGCCTTCGGGATCCCGCGCAATCAAATGGCCTGGGGCCCCTTCTTCTTCACCCGCAATGTTGATGTAAATGGTACCATCGTTGGCAACGGCAGGACTTGCCCCATAGTCACCTTCGTAGGTTGCAATCCGTACTTTAAGGACAACATCCTGCCACTCTGCACAATAACAAATAGACGCAAGCGCTTTTGAACTGCCAAATGTAACACTGAGCAGCGCTACAACAATAAGCTGTTTCACGGTATTCTTCCCTGAATGAAATACTGATGTTGCAGAATAGCGAATAAGAAACACAGGTTAAAGGCTATTTAACGCAAGCTGCCGCCATCGAAATAAAGTAAAAGCCGCTCTGAAGCGGCTTTATAAATGTGCTTGTAACTTACCTGGCAACCTGCCAGGTATTATCCGTAGGTCGTAACACGCCTTTGGCTTTGATCGCCGTGCCATCCATTAGGTGTACCAGGTTACGAGCGCCAAGCTCGTGGCGCCACAGGAAGTCGGCTTTGCCGTCGCCATCGTAATCACCAAT
>NZ_FQWD01000014.1 GCF_900129565.1 Marisediminitalea aggregata
TGGAATTACATTCACTTTTGTATCTTGGGAATTCGCCACACCGAATGCTGAAAATACTTTGCATGAGTTGCCGCCTTACATTGCTTTGTCAGCATTCCCAATATCTATAATTGCCGTAGTAATAGGGGTTATTGCTTTAATTAAAGGGCACAGTCGTATACAAGCTACTGCAAGCATATTATTGGCTGTACCACTTTCCACATTTATTGGTTTAATGTATTGGGTAGCTCTACACGGCGGCGTGTAAAACATAACAAACCAAGCAAGCGGGACAATTACACGTGGGCTCCCGTCACTTCGTTCCGTATTATAGCCCACGTGTAATTGCCCCTTCTTGGGGTGTTATGTACTCAGGGAAAAATTATTCTAGCTCTATTCATATTTTTACTAATTTCGTTTTTAAGTGCTTTCGTTGGGTTTATTCTCGCTCGATTTGCCATAAACGAAGAAACGTTTAAAAGCTCAGGCTATTTAAGCAAAGCTTGCATTTACCATATCCCAGAAATATTTTTGAAGAGTTGGTATAAGCCCCAAATGCTTTATGTAAGAAATATGATAATTTGGGGGTTGTTGGGTTGCATAATTGGCTTCACAGCTCTGTATGTTTTGGCAAGGTATAATGTTGTTTAAGCACGTACATAACAATCTGCTGTAGTCACCCGCAAGCGGGCTGGGACGCAAACACATGGGCTGCGTCGCTTCGCTCCTAATTTTAGCCCATGTATTTCCGCCCCTAAGCAGGGCGTTAGGTGTCAGAAGATATGAGCATAGTTTTTATTGTTTTCTTCAGCTTTGTTTCTGCTGGCTTTGTTGCAATTTATTACTATCGTTTAATTGTCAGTATTTACGGTTCTGTGTTTAGTTGCACTGGTTTGAGCGACTTTATACAGGTGGTTGTTTTAAATGCAGAAAACAGCTTGACCGAACAACAGTTAAAACTAAGAAATAATGCTTCCGGTTGGTTTTTAGTGTTATCAATATTGTTGTTTTCATCCAGTTTTATAGGTAACTGATACTGCACAATCAAGGGATGTTTACGGTGCCACCTAACAAAAAAATTATGTCGCCCGCCAGGGCGGGCTGGGACACAAACACGCAGGCTCTGCTTCGCAGTTTAGCCTACGTGTTTGTGCCCCATATTTAGGTGTTAGGTGTCTATGGCAACGGCTTTACTTTTTTTTATTCCTTTCTTGATGCTAATTTTCCTATTTGTTCATCTTATTGCAGGGATGACATACAAAGTTGGTTGTGAAAAAGGAAAATGGGTAAAAACATGGCATACCGAATCTGTGATAATAAATGGAGCTCGTTTTCGTGGAACAGTTAAAGTAAAGGTTTTTGAGAATGGGTTATTGTTTCAATCATATATCCCACTTTTTCCAAATAAATTCTGGCTCCCAAAATATGGGACAAGGATAGAATTAAAGCACTACGATTTGCCTTACATTGCTCCTGTTTATGAAGCCACTAATAAAATGTACCAAGTACAGGTAATGGAAAAAAATAAGTATATTTTTGAACAATTCGGTAGTGACACCTAACAAACGCATTAACACTCGCTTCGCTCGCTAGGGACAAAAACACGTAGGCTCCCTGCGCTTCGCTTGGTATTGTAGCCTACGTATTTTTGCCCGTTATGCGGGCGTTATAAGGCTCTTCAATGGAGGAAGTAATTTGGCGCATCGTCACCTTTATTGTATTTGGTACTTGGTTAGTGTTTGTGCCACGACATATGGAATTTATATTGGTTAAGTACCAAAGTTTCTTGTACAAATATATTCCGCTAGCACAACTTGTATTTAAGACAGAGAAAGAAGCCGCCATACCAATTTTCAATGAAAGAGCGATTAGAGCTATTGGGTTTGCCCATTATTTAGGGGCAGTCGTAGTTGCAACTAAGCATCAGTGGTAAGCCTTATAACAAACCAAGCAAGCGGGACAATTACACGTGGGCTCCCGTCACTTCGTTCCGTATTATAGCCCACGTGTAATTGCCCCTTCTTGGGATGTTATACGCAAAAGGATTCGCTTTGTACGGTAACCCAATAACTTTTCTTTGTCTGGGTGTTTCAGGTTTAGCCTGTCTCAGCATTTTATTGTGGCCTTTTGTCGCGTATACGAGTATTTTTCTTTTCGATTCGCCGGACTCTGAAAATAATCCATTTGTGTGGTTTGCTGCTTTTTTGATGCTGTCATACCCTTTAACTGTCGCTTTGGGGACCTTCATTTCTTGGAAGGCTCATACTTCAACGAATTCATTAAAGGCATTAGCTGGAGTCTTAATATCTTCAGTAAACTACTTACTTTTGTTTGTGTATTTTAATGCTTGGTAAAACGTGCGCTATTTGCGTATAACAATCACATTAAGCCGCTCGCAGGCTCGCTGGGACAGTAACACGTGGGCTCTGTCGCTTCGCTCGGATTTTAGCCCACGTGTTACTGCCCCTTATGTGGGTGTTATAAGCCATGAATAGTTTTGAGAAGACTTTTAATATCCTAGTTTTAATTTGGTCTGTTATCTTTTTGATAATTACTAAACATGACGTAAATGGGAGTTCTGAAACAGAATGGTTATCACTAAATCAATACAGGTTGGTTTGGTACTTTAGTCTTGTTCTCGCCCTTGGAGGATTTGGTTCTTGTGTTGTGGACGCATCAAAGAGATTTCAGGATAAAGGAAAGCGTAATCAGTGGATTCTGTACCTTCTAGTATTCAATTTTGTAAGTTATCCAATTTATTTATTCAAATATGGTTTTAGGCATCGAGAAAATGGCTTATAACAAGCAAATTATGTCGCCCGCAGGCGGGCTGGGACACAAACAGGCAGGCGGCTTCGCCATTATATCCTGCCTGTTTGTGCCCCATATTTAAGTGTTATGTTTACAGGGAAGTCTGCCAATCAGTAAACTAGATTTATTAAAGTGTTATGGTAATAGCGTTGTGAGCTTTCTAGGTGTATTGGGCTATTTATCAATACCTGCTAGCTATTACTTTAAGCCATTAGCAATCCTTTCATTTTTTATGCTTTTGTGTCTCTGGGTGTTTACTGGTGGGCTCATAGTTACAGTTTTTCAGCTTCTATATGCTGCTTATCAACATTTTGTAAAAAAGTCTGAATCAGTTATTTATTTGCATCACTTTAAAGGCGCTTTAGCTAGCTGTTTATCATATATTCTACTTTTTGTTGGTATGGCAAATGGACTAATGGTGACCGCGTAAACATAACAAACGCATTAAATCGCTCGCAAGCTCGCTGGGACGCTAACACATGGGCTGCGTCACTTCGTTCCTAATTTTAGCCCATGTGTTATCGCCCTTTATGCGGGTGTTAGGTACTACATGGGTAAAAAGATACTAATCCTCACTTTTCTATTATTGCCGTTTTTGTCCCATGCAGAAGATTCGGTTGAATTTTGTAGTGAAGAGGTAATACCTTTATCACCGCTAGAACTAGTATGGCCAGGGGCACCAGCAGGAGGCTCGGAAGCAAAGACGATATCTGAAACAGTATCATTGAAGTTCATTGTTAATGAGCTAGGAGTTACTGAAAATATAGAAGTTGTTGGGTCAAGCTCTTATGTTTATGTTCGTGGTGCGAGAAGAACCATTGCAAAAACCAAGTTCCATAAACCCCATTTAAAATGTATAAAATACATGGATATTAGATATGAAGAAGCACGCACCTAACAAACAAATGTTGGGGACACAAACACGCGGGCTCTGCTTCGCAGTATAGCCCACTCGTTTGTGCCTCCAAATTATGGCGTTAGTACCCAAAGGAATGGAAACATTGAAGGTAAAATCATCTAAAAAGTTACTTCTAAAAATGATGCGAAGCATTTTGCTATTGTGCATTGTTTTTGGCAGCACTGGCTATGTTTGGTCTACATCTGTATATGAGTGTATTCCATTCTTTCACTGGGAATTCTGTGGTTCAATGGGGCAAGCAGAAATTGTTTATGCCTTGGTAGCATTCGATGTTATTTTGGCTATTTATATCATGGCGCCATTCTTTACTTACTTTAGTTACAAAGAAATAATTAAAAATCGTAATAAAGGCAATTAACTCAAGCAGGTACAAGGTTGTTTTTGGTTCACGGGTACTAACAAACCGCTGTAGACGCACGCGGAGCGTGCTGGGACAAAAACACGTGGGCCGTCCTCGCTTCGCTCGTTATTATAGCCCACGTATTTTTGCCCCTAAGCGGGGCGTTAGGGCTCAATACAAAAAGGAGAGCATGTTGGATTTCATTATTGGTGTTTTAGGCAGCATTATAGGAAATTTTTTAACCGATTTAACCAAGTCAGTTATGAATTGGGACAAACTTTTTGGAGCGAATAAGCTTCAACCTGTACATCTGGCAGTTCCGGAACAGGTACCTGAGATAGATCGAGAAAAATATGCCAGAAGAATGCTAAATCAAGCTAGAGCAGAAAGCTTTAAATGGTCATTTAATATGGTCACTTGGTCGATGCTAATGCTCTTTACATCAGCAATGCTGCCTATTTTACTTAGCTCGAATTTAGGCGCCAGCATTGACCTTCAGTCTACTAGGCTATCATGGCTGCCACTTGAGCAAATAAGCCCCATATCTCTATCTATTTGCTATGCAGCGATAGCGTTTATTCCAGTCTTTATTCTTGGGCAGACAATTACAAAATATATTGAGGTTATCTACGACCGAGAGTGGGGGGACGTTACTCCACAGAAATACTTTATATTCTATATGCGTGCTCTTTTGCCGATAATTATTATCTATTCTGGCTTGGTGGTTTTTAGCGTTAATCCAGAAATCAATATTCTTGAATCGTTTAAATACCCTTTTTACGTTGTTGGAGCTATGTTTGTCGCAGCTATCATGGGATATAGGCCCTAACAAAGCCAGTCAGAGGGACAGCCAAACCGCTTCGCGCTTTGCCTGCCCCTGCTGGCGGCGTTAGGTGCCAAGTGGACAGTTATGAATCCAGTCTCTTTTTTAGAAAAGCTTCGCGAACAATATATTGCTACTGAAGATGACGACTTGCTTTTCACCAATAAAGAATGTGCTCTTGGTAGCACTATTTATCGGTTGAATTGCTGGAAGGATTTTCATGGCAAAGATAGCGTTGTTGTTTTTGAACTAAAGGAAAAAGGGTTGCTAATCTCTACGAGTACCTGTTTAGGCATTCGATTCTCCGAAACACAAGACATTTTGCTTTTAAGTGAACAGCAATTGTGGGATATAGGTATTCCCTAGCATGGCACCTAACAAAAAAATTAAGTTCGCCCGCTGCGCGGGCTGGGACACAAACAGGCAGGCGGCTTCGCCATTATAGCCTGCCTGTTTGTGCCCCATATTTAGGCGTTATTTGCCACGTGGATATTCAATCAAGGAGGCTGTATATGTCTAAAAAATCGAGAGTCGTTCTATTACCACTTATTGCCAGCATTTCATTTGTATTTTCGTTCTGGATTTTGGAAGTGCGCAAGGCGCAAGAGTTTGCGGGTATCAGTAACGATGTAGCAGGAGGTGCGGTTTTGGGTTTGGGTATTGGTGTAATGCTCGTGCTACTTGCAACTGTACAAAACAAAAAACAGGGCTCTTTTTAGAGAGCCTCATATAACAAACCACTCAAGGCTCTCGCTTCGCTCGCTGGGACGCTAACACATGGGCTGCGTCACTTCGTTCCTAATTTTAGCCCATGTGTTAACGCCCCTTAGTGGGGTGTTATGTGCTCAAGGGACGTTTAGCTTGGAAACTGTCGATATAGAATGTGAAGTTGAAGTCTCCTTAATTGAACTTGCCATGAAAAATC
>NZ_FQWD01000013.1 GCF_900129565.1 Marisediminitalea aggregata
GGCATCACAAATTGCTGCTTTGGGCTTTGACCCCTATGTAAATGTTTATAACCCTGAAACAGTGGATGTAACACCACCAGAATTTCGTTCAGTGGAATTTTCATCCAATGAAGTAGATGTCAGTAATGGAGAGGTTACGGTTACTGTCCGTGTGAGTGTGTTTGAAGCAGAATCTGAACCGAATCACCTGTCATTATCACTAACTCCACCGACAGGTATTCCATCAAGTCAATCTAAGCAAATTATCTTTTTTCCGACAACAGGGCAAGGGTGGCAAGCTACATCAACGGCGGGTGTTTACACTCATGAAAGCACCGTTACCTTTGATGCTAATAGCGCTGCAGGTGTTTGGAGTGCCAAGGTCGACTGGATAGGTGACACCAATTCTAATACCGACTACAAAGATGTTACGGCATCACAAATTGCTGCTTTGGGTTTTGACCCCTATATTACGGTAAAATCTTCGGAGCCTCTCATGGATCTTCAATTACTAGTAAACTCCGCTAATCAGCTCAGCAAAAATGATATCGTGAGTAGTTTTTTACTCAGTATTGAAAATGCGCAGGAAAAACCAACTAGTTTTGAGTTTAAGTTTGACTATTCGGATGAGTTATCTTATCGCAAGCTTTCAGTAATTGGAGCAAGCTCTACTGCAATGAGCTGCTCTGTTTATTTTGGTAGCGGAAGTTGCGATGTATCAGTCAGTGATGACTGGGAATCTCTTTTCTTTAATTTGGAATTTGCACCAGGAGCACTTGGTATTAACGAAGTAAATGCTGAGGTAATATTTCAAGGGTATGAAGCTGACTCTACAAATAACTCTGCAACACATACATTTGTCTCAAAAGTTATTCGTCCAGCCCGAAATGACGTAAACGGCGATAGTAAATCCGACATCCTCTGGCGTAGCTACGCTAAAGGCTGGAACTTCCTGTGGACAATGGATGGCATACAAACGTCCGGTGTGGCGCCAATTAATGTAGTCCCTGAACCTAGTTGGGATATGGTTGGTCAGGGCGATTACAATTACGATGGTAAGTCGGATATTTTCTGGCGTAATCGTAATACGGGGCAGAACTTTATTTACCAAATGGACGGCTCATCTATTAAATCTCGTTACACACTGAACTATGTCAGTGCTACAGATTGGATCGTTGCGGGAAGCGGTGATTTCGATGGTGATGGTACAGGCGACGTTATGTGGCGCAATATCAACCGTGGAGACACTTGGTTTTACCTAATGGATAACGGTGTTATTGGCAGTAGCTTACCCTCTGAATGGGTAACGGACCTGAATTATCGGGTGGCAGCGATAGGAGATATCGACGGCGACGGTGATGATGATGTTATCTGGAGGAATGGCATTACAGGTGATAATGACATTTGGTTAATGCAGGATGGTCAGATTGCAGAGAAGTACAGCCTTAATACAGCTAATTCTGATTGGGATATTGCAGGCACCGGCGACCTGGATGGCGATGGTACCGATGACATCATTCTGCGAAATCAGGTGGATGGCCGGAACTGGGTCTATTTTATGGAGAATGGCCAGATACGCCGAAGCACTTTAATTAACACAGTCGCTGACACCAATTGGGAAATTGCCAACATTGGTGATTACGATGGTGACGGTAAAGCCGACTTTCTGTGGCGACATGTACCGAATGCCCGCAACTTAGTGCACTTAATGGATGGCACTGCAATTAAAGCCAAAGGCGTGTTACGGCCAACGGACAGTACCTGGCAGGTAGGTCGTTAAATTCATAAACAACACAAAAGAGGTCAGCATATTATGCTGGCTTCTTTATTTGTTCATTCTTAATCCAAATGCGTGTTACAGCTATTGCTTGAGTAACGGACAGCTTCAGTAGTGTGTTAATATAACCATCAGATATCAGCGTTGTTGTAACAGGTTAGGATGACTAGGACCTTATTTCTTCACGTAGGCCCGGCCAAAACGGGAACCAGTGCAATTCAGGCATTTTTTAAATCCAGAGAATTTGATTCCGTTTACTACCCCGAGGCTGGTCAATGGCCTGATGGCGCGCATCATAAGTTAGTCTTTGCAGCTAAAGGATTGCGTAAATATGGTGTAATTGATATTCCAGAATGGAGCGATTTAAAGCAACAGCTATATGCTGAGATAGCTGCAACTGATAAAGACATTTTCCTGAGCTCAGAAGTTTGTCAGCCTGATTTTATGGAAGTTGTCAGAGGAATCACCTCTCAATTCGGCTTAAAACTGGTGGTGATTATGGTATATCGGAATGCCATAGAAAGAGCGTCTTCAGTCTACAATCAGGATGTGAAGGACCCTGTGGTAGGTTTAAATTTAACGCCAGACGACTTCTTGCAACAGAAAGCCAATCAACTTCGGATACGACCGCTATTTGAGCGCTGGAGTAGGGAAGTCAATGATATTCGGTTGCTACCTTATGTCTCTGATAAACCATTATTAGAACGAATATGTGCATTGTTGGGTGTACAAACCACCACGGATGATGCGGCCAAGGTGTTTAACCGTTCGATGGGAGGGCATGCACTTCTGGCTATGTTGATTGCCAATAAATTACTTCCATCTGAAGAACAACGCCGGGCATTTTTTGATGCAATGCGTGCACTTACTGACTTTCGCATTTGGACGGGGAGTTCTTATCCCTTTAGCCGAGAGGCTGTTGAGATACTTAAAAAAGAACTGCAGGATGATTTTGATTGGGCCAAAGCAGAGATTGGAGCTGCTGATTCATCCACCTATACCTGGCGCGACCGATTTGTATTGAGCGCAGAGGAAGGCGACAAAATTATCGCGCTGCTCGATCAACAAGGATTATATGAAGATAACCAAACTATGATTCAGAATTTGCTAAGTAAATTTTCCATGAAGGACTGAAACAGAAGTGGTTCGCCTTTCGTTTTAGAATGGCTTTAAAGTTTGTAAGTTTGATTGCATTCAAAAGTCTTTTCCATTACCGTTAGGTTGAATTTTGTACTAAATACAAGGATGGTATTATGTTCAGAGAGGCTCGCCTTGCTCTGCAGTGGTTTATATATGTAAGCTTTGCTGCTCTTTTTATACATTCGAATGCTTTTGCAACTACCTATGGCAGTTTTCAGGACCTAATCGAAAATGAAGAGTTAATCTTTGGATATGGGTTTGATGCTACTGACGGATACTCGGTCCCACCTTCATTTATTTTGGAAAAAGATGATGAGGGTAATTGGTTAGCGTCAACTAATATTGTTTATACACTCTCACCGCAACTTGCTGTCTCGTTCCAGTTTGACAGTTCTAATCTGGTTCAGACCTATGCTGAAACAGCGACCACGGTTACGAATCCATATCTTTCTCTTTACGATGCTGAATTCGCGGAAAAATGGGGAGAGTCAGTAGCCACCCAGTTAATCGATGCTTATAACCAAGGGCTGTTATATAGCTCGTTGCTACAGTTGCAGGTTGACATATCGACAACCCAGGTGTCTATGACCATGACCTCTTCATCTGACAATGAAATTATTGTCGATATCGATTCTCAGGTAACGGAACGCCTCCATATTCCGCAAGAAGTGCTCGATAACCTCGCAGGAGGATGGCAAGGCAGTACATCACCTGAATACAGCTATACAGAGTCTGAAGAAGGGATCCGGCTGACTTTTGGGCATACATCTCTGGAAGTACCTGAGTGGACTGAAAATTTTGTCTCGTTACCGTTAGTGTCCAATTATACCGACTATGCAGGTAGTACAAATTACGGTTACGTGCAGGATTTATTCTGGAATCAGGGAAGTAACTCAAGCGCCAGCTCAACGGTGTTAGGTGAAGCATACACCTTACTTAAAGATACCACTGAGTTAACTTTAACAATTTCTGGCAACTCGTTTAACTATCACCTTTTAGAACAGATAAACGATTCGACCTGGACCGTGCTGGTTGATGCTGAAATGGCTGATCTCACCGAATACACCTTCGTTGGTGAATTGGTATTAATGGATGGTTCAGCCAGTGAGTTTCACGATAATCTGGTTACGACTTTCCCTTTCGCTCAAATGGCCCAAATTAATGCTAAATGGACAGAAAGTTATGATGAGCGCGGTCTGGTCATGTGCGATTACCTTTTCGGTTATGTGTTCCATGAAGACATGACTTTTACTCGTGGGGTCGGTTGTAATGACGATACCATTACCTATCCGGATTCAATCGGGCAATGGGTAGTGTCCGATACCGGTATCGAAATGTCGACCTCTACCAGTTATTTTGAAGCCAGAGAGCGAACCTGGATCCCACTGATGACCGACCCACAGGGTAGAACCTGGGTATTGGAATACAGTTTAGCTAAAGTAGTTGGTAACGATTTCTCCGGCTTTTTTATTGCGCCACGGATCAATCATATCGAGTTGCTGAATCTCAGCGACTACACCACCGAATATCAGAATGCTGGTTTTGATGGTGATAATGATGGGGATGGTTATGCAGATTCTGAAGATGCCGATGATGATAATGACGGCATGCCGGATGAGTTTGAAGCGCTCTACGGATTAAATCACTTAGACAGTAGTGATGGTACAGCTGATGATGATGGTGACGGCCTGTACAATTACACAGAGTATGAAATGGGTACGGATCCTAGTGATGCCGATACTGATGGTGATGGCGTTATAGACAGTGTAGATGGTTATCCGTTGGATACACTCAGAACCGATTCCACCGCAGAGTTATTCAGTTTCTCCTACACCTTTGACGCTAACACAAGAGGGACTGCAGAGCATGTTCTGGAGGGGATCGTTGAAGGCTTCCTGATGGAGGACGGGGATACCATCGTCATCTCAAAAGTCGTCAGTGCCAGTCTGGGCGGATTTGACTATGTTATTACCACGGATGCGGCCATACGGGCAGCCAATCCGGCCGATACCCCTAAAATGAGTTTTTCTGGCAACATACTGGATTTTTGGGTGTGTGTGCAAGGTTATACGTCCACCTACGATAATGGTGGTGGTGATTGCGCGTTTGGGCCAGAAGGCGGCTTTCTGATTTCCCCCTATGTTAATGCTAACACTGGTGACTGCCTTGCGTTCAGCGGTTCAGAGTGTTACGTCTGGGCATGGGCGGGTATCCCGGACCTGGGTGGCTCATACCGTGATGGTGATATTCCGGTAAACCTGAATAACTGGTCTGCCACAACGTATTCGACCACCAGAATACGTAACGACGTAGACGGCGACGGTAAGTCAGATCTTCTGTGGCGCAGTTATGCCAAGGGCTGGAATTTCCTGTGGGCCATGGACGGCACTCAAACCGCCGCGGCCACGCCTATCAACGTAGTACCCGAATATACCTGGGATATGGTGGGTCAGGGTGACTACGATGCCGATGGTAAATCGGATATTTTCTGGCGTAACCGAAATACAGGACAAAACTTTATTTATTTGATGGATGGTGCAGCATATAAGTCCCGCTATACCCTTAACTATGTTGGAGCTGCAGACTGGCGCTTAGCGGGTAGTGGCGACTTTGATGGTGATGGTACGGGTGATGTGCTGTGGCATAACGTCAACCGCGGCGACACCTGGTTCTACCTAATGGAAGGCGGTGTGATAAGAGACAGCCTGCCCTCACTATGGGTAACTGACCTCAACTATGAAATAGCGGCTACAGGCGACATAGATGGCGACGGCGATGACGATGTGATTTGGCGAAACACCGCAAGTGGCATTAACTATGTGTGGTTAATGCAAGGCGGTGCCATAGCTAACCGTTACACACTTAATAGTGTAAACACGGACTGGATTATCGCTGGCACTGGCGACCTGGACGGCGATGGCATTGATGACATCATCCTGCGCAATCAGGTAAGTGGTGAAAACTGGGTGTACTTTATGGAGGACGGCCAGATACGCCACAGCACTTTAATCAACACGGTAGCCGACACTAACTGGGAAATTGCCAACATTGGTGATTACGATGGCGACGGCAAAGCCGACTTCCTGTGGCGCCACGAGCTTGGCGCTCGTAACCTGGTACACCTAATGGATGGCACGGCGATTAAAGCCAAAGGCGTGTTACGACCTACGGATAACGCCTGGCAAGTGGCGAAGTAACAGGCATAAAGCAGTACGGCATAAAAGTCGAAATATATGAGTATTATTTTATGAAATGTAGTGGGCGAGTCCAAAGCTTTCCACATTTAACCATTCAATCGCAATGGTAGTATATTTTTAAAAACAATAATGATAGCGACTGGTAGGGTGATAGGAGTAATAGTGAAGCAGTAACTAGCCGGTTTAGTAATAAATAGTCAAATGGCAAAAGAACGAATTTATGAAATTAAAGATACTGCTTTGTATTTTAAGTACTGTTTTTGTACTGTGTTTTTCAAGGTCGGGTCAGGCTGATAGCGCTGGTACCGAAAAGTGGACTATTCCTTTTGGTGAGTTTGGGCCTTCATTGCCTTCCATCGACTACGAAGGAAATATATATGTAATATGGAACAATACAATATTTTCTTATAAACCAGATGGTATGTTGAACTGGCAATTTGCTACTGATTTTTCGTTGTGGGGATTAATGATCGGTGAAGGAGCAAACCTTTATGCTCTCGCAAAAACATCTGATGGCTCGCAAGTGATTGCGCTCAGTCTGGCGGGAGAATTACAGTGGTCATATACCGTAGAAAAAGATGAAGAGAGAATTTATAGTTTTGCTGTTGGTCCGGAGCATTCTATTTACCTCGCTCAAAGAAGCGCCAAATTATCTAAACTCGATAGTAGCGGAACCTTATTGTGGACCACACAAATAGGGGATAGCGAGCAAGTCTCATATGTTGGTCAGCCCCTTGTAGCACAGGATGGTACAGTCTATGTCAAGAATGACAATAAGATTCATGCTGTAGACACCACGGGAGTTTTAAAATGGGTTTATGCGAACCCATCCTACCTCGATTTGGAGGGGGTCTCAGCAATTGGGAATGACGGTACAATTTTTCAAGCACTAGAGGAGGGCACTCTTCTTGCCATTAATCCAAATGGCACCTTGAAATGGCAGTATTTAGCCGCTGAATTCGACCGTGGTGATGAAACCAATGTTAGTTGGGACCATATAGAAAGCTCTCCGGTCATCGCAGAAGATGGCACCGTGTACTACAGTGGATCGTATACGGGCATTCACGGTATTTCGGCACAAGGTCAACTAAACGTAAACATTAAATATGCCGCTGACAGCATCTCAATTGGCAACGATGGGGTGCTTTATCTTGATAACTTTTTTGCTGTAAGTGCCATAAATCCTGATGGTACCGAGCGTTGGTCGTACTCCACTAATCAAGGTTACGCAGCAATTTGGGACTTTGACCTTGTAACAACGAACCGTGGGGTCAATGGTGAGGTTTATGTTTCGACTATGACTGATCTCATCGCTATCAATAGCGACAGTGGTATAATTGCAAACAGTTCGTGGGCCAGACATGGGGGGAACGCCAGGAATAATTGGTCAACGGTTTCTCATCGTGTACCTGATGATTCTGATGGAGACGGTTTATTTGACGAAGATGAGCTGAACCATCTAAACACTGACCCCCATAACTTTGATACCGATTTTGACGGTGTCGCGGATAATATTGAAATAGAAAGAGCGTCAGATCCTACGAACAGTTTAAGTTTTCCCGGAAGCGAAGGTACACTGAAATGGCGGTATTTTGTTGGCGAAAAGTTTAGAACAGAATCCCCACGGCTGTTGAGCAACCAGCGTGTTTATATTGAAAGTAGGAATGCTCGTTATGTTTTCAGCAAAGAGGGGCAGTTAACCTGGTCAGACAATTTTTATAACAGATATCAAAACACATTCACTTCTTTATATGACAGCCCTTATATCTACGTAACGACCAATGGTATTTCCGCTTACGTGCTTGCAGAAGATAAAATGGAGTCGGACCAAAATTCAACAAAGCAGCTCTTACTTTATGAAACTGCGGATGATTCTTCAACGGCTGCATTTTTAGATACAAACAATATTGAACAATCGCCGGAAATGGTTGAAAAACAATGGTCGGCACCTTGTTCATTTCCCAGTGAGCCCGCTATTCATGCTAATGGCACGGTTTATTTCTCATGTACAGGGACAGTACTATACGCCTATAACAATAAATCCGGTACCTTGCACTGGTCTCTTGATTTGACCGAAACTCCCAGTACTCGAAGCAGCTCGTATTGGATTTGGTCTTCTCCAGCACTCGGCGTCGACGGCACAATTTATGTTGCTTCGAAGTACGGCGAGCTGTATGCGGTAAACCCGGATGGTTCTATCAAATGGGTGTTTAATACCGAGTCTGCAATTCATGCATCTCCGGTTGTTGATTCGGATGGAACAGTTTATTTAGGAGCAATTAACGGAGTGTTTTATGCCGTTAATCCAGATGGCTCGTTGAAATGGTCATTCACTACTGAAAATGCCATCATTGGTAGTGCTGCAATTGGAGCTGATGGTGTTATATACGTTGGATCGATGGATAGCTATATGTACGCTTTATCGTCTACAGGTGAATTGCGATGGAAATACAGAACTGGCAATCCAATCGGATCTTCTCCCGCAATCGCAGATGATGGAACTGTGTATTTTGGCTCCCAGGATGGTTATGTTTATGCACTGTACAGCACTAGTCAAGGGCTGATGGATAGCACCTGGCCCAAGTATGCCAAAGACAATAGTTTAAGCAGCTTTTTAGCCTGGGAAGACCTGCCTGAGGGCGATGTAGATAACGACGGCGTGATAAACGAACATGACAACTGCCCATTAACCGCAAACCCGGATCAGTACAACAACGATGGGGATTTAGCTGGCGATGCTTGCGACGACGATGATGATAATGACGGCATTGACGATATAGCTGACGCATACCCGTTCGTTTCAATTGGTGGGTTACCAGATAACGACGGCGACGGTGCCCCTGATACTTGTGATGTAATTTGTATTGCTTCGGGTATGCAGGCCGACGAAGACGATGACAATGACGGTGTGAGTGACACAGAAGACTTTTTTCCTTTTGATGCAAAACGTTTTCGCGCATATGCCGCCTATAGCGACGTAAATGGCGATGGGCGTTCGGATATATTATGGCGCAGTAACACGAAAGGTTGGAATTTTCTCTGGGCGATGGAAGGATTAGTACCGACTATTTCACCAATTAACGTCGTACCTGAAGCCGCTTGGCAAATGGCTACACTCAGTGATTTTGATGGCGATCGTAAAACAGATATATTCTGGCGCAACGAGCTAACAGGTGAAAATGTTATTTACCTCATGGATGGTTCAGGCATTAAAACCAAAAAACCACTGAATTACGCAACCCCCGGTGTTTGGGAGCTAAAAAGTAGCGGTGATTTTAATGGGGATGGTAAGGAAGATGTATTGTGGCGTAATACTGAAACTAAAAATACCTGGGCGTTCCTAATGGATGGAGACAAAATTGCAGGGTACAGCCCGTTGCTTCGAGTAACTAATCCTGATTTTCGCATAATCGCCACTGGCAATGTAGACGGTGACGAAGATGATGATGTTATATGGATAAATACATATCGTGCAGTGTTTGTTTGGCTGTTAAATGACGCAAAAATGGAAAGCGTATACCGTCTCACGGTGCTGCACGAGAACTGGGTTGTTGCTGGATTTGCCGATATGGACGGAGACGGTACCGATGATTTGATTACCCGCAACGAAGAAAATGGATTGGTATGGGTCTATTTTCTGAATGATGGCCAAATCAGAGAAGGGGCTCAGCTTTATCAGGTTGAAAATCTCAACTGGCAACTGGTTCATACAGGCGATTATAACGGCGATGGCAAAGCTGATATTTTCTGGCGAAATGTTGAGAGTGGCGAAAACATAGTGCACCTGATGGACGGCGCTACAATCGCAGCAAAAGGGGTTTTACGAACTCTCGATAACAGTTGGGTAGCAGCACAGTAGAACAGATTACCCGAAACATTGCTGGTTACTGTCGGTGAAAGTGCTACTTTAAAACCTTACAAATATCACTGTCCTGGTTGGCACCACTAAGCCATTGCCAGGCGGGTTGTACTACCGGCATGTTGTGCATGTATCCTGCAAACAGCCCGAACGGTGTGTTCTTAAAGTCCTTGGAAGGGTCTGCATTGTAGCGGTCGTTGCCAATGGTCCAGGCAAAAGTGGCCATCGTTAACGTTGTTGAACATCGGGTTGCGTGGGTAAATCCCTTAAAATAGGCAAGTTGATCCTTTGTGGTGTACTGAACATCCTCTGCAGGGTTACTCAGGCGGAATCCATATTCATCAACCCAGGCCGGTTTGTGATTGGCAACAGATTGGTAAGCCGTTAAAAATGGAGTAATGGCTCTGCTATATGCTTGCCAGTCGGCACCCGGCGGCAACGAGCGGTTATACAGGTTAATGGCGATAACCGGAATGTCAGGTAAGTGGGTGAGTGTCCAGTTAACGTAGTTTTTCAGATCCTGGGTGGTTTGATAAGTCACCGTATCAAAAGAATAATTCAGTGCTTTTAGATTTGTAGGGTGAAGGGTGAAATGGCGATACACCGCTGTAAGCCATTTTGCATGGCGTTTTACTCTGGCTGGTTGCACATCACCACCTAGCATCACCATACCAATACTTGAATGATCGAGTTGCGTGAGTACAGACTCAAAAAAGATGATGTCATTACTGATGTCTGAAAAACTATCGCTGCCACCTAATACTAACTCAACAGTAAAACCATAAGAGCTGATTTCGTTCAATAAATGGTTAATTGCTAGTGCCTGAACGGCGGGAAACTCCGGGTAAATGGCAGGCATTGAGTACTGGCATCGTGATGAATAGATCTGATAAAACCCTCTGCCAATGAGCAGGCGTATCCAGTTAAAACCTGCCTCCTTTACCGCCTGTAAGGTGTTATGCAAGCGTGCCTTAATCTCCTTATTAGTGCCTTTGCAGGCATTGTCACCGTCGGCTAGTTTTTGTATCACCTGAGGTAAGTCTTCCTGATCCCGACCATCCAGATAAAATAAGTTAACCCCCCGTATACCTGCTCTAAAATGTTCATCCAAACTGGCCGTTGCCCGCACGGGGGAGGTAAATAAAAATAAAAATGCAACCGAGGTGCAGCCCAATAGGTAATGCAACGGTAAAAAAGAAAATAAGTTTAACCCGGTAGCTTTCATCTGTGGTCCGTTTTTAAGAAAGGAAACAACCGGGTAATACCAGTGCCAATAAGCCGGTATTGCTTGTTTTTCGAGGTTTCATTTAGTGCTAAACTAACCCCACGTACACGCTCTGGGAAGGAAACCATTATGAAAATACTTGTAGCGATAGTCATCCTGTTAGCCTTGGTAATTGTTTATCGGGTTGCCATTTTTTCTGATGATACACAAGAAACAGCGCAAGATATTCAACCTGCTGAACAAAGCAGTGCGGGTAATACAGCTCAGCCTGTATCGGATGATATTGCAGAGTTACCAACCAAAATTCAACCCATTGAATCGACTACCAACGCAGCAGCAAAAGAGATAGGTTTAATTACCGATCCTGACTTAATTGCAGAAATTGAGCGCGATATGCAATTTAGCCCCGCACCGGAAGGCGACGTGTCTTATATGTCGCCAGAAGCGGAAACGGTTCAGATAAACGAGCCCTTCCCGGGTGAAAAGCCGGATCCAACCCTTACTATGCCGGGTAATAATATTATTTATGCCGATTCACCGGAACATGAAATTGGTAAACCGCTTGATCCAAAAACCAAAATGGATGACAACGGAAAATAATCTCCCAGACAATATTGGCAAAATAAAAGCTACTCGGTTAACGTAGTACGCTGCCCAAACATAACAAAAAAATCAGGTAGTCTAAGTGGCAAGAAATGAAATTGTAGTTAGTGATGTATTGTTGAATAATCTAAACGAACATCGCGTTTATTTTTCCACGCTCGGTGGCGATAAGGTTCAGGGCAGGTTCAGAGCGGGAGAGGCATTGCATTATCTTGATGAAGTGGTTATAGAACCCTATAGCTGTTACATCAATGGTAGCTTTTTATTTTCAATCGGTGCTTTTAGCTTTTCTCGCAGTCCGTTACCTCTGAACACCACGGTAGGCAGATATTGTTCAATAGGTGCAAGAGTCTCAGTGATGGGGCCGGATCATCCAAAATCACGTTTTACTTCAGCTTCCGTTACTTACGACAATCACTTTAAAATGTGTACACAGTATTTTGCCGACAAAACAGAACTCTCAATTAGGCAGGCCCCCAATCGGGAACCTAAAAATGGTTTAGGCGTGACTATTGGCCATGATGTCTGGATTGGTGAAGATGTTACTCTGGCGCGGGGCGTGACCATTGGGCATGGCGCTATTTTGGCCGCAAAAGCCACAGTAACAAAAGATGTGCCACCCTATGCCATTGTGGGCGGTACGCCTGCTAAGGTAATCAAATACCGCTTTGCACCAGATATCGTAGAACAACTGTTGGCGTTACAATGGTGGAATTTCGAATTGGCAAACTTAGTAGAAAACCAGAATATGGATATGCCAATCGAAGACTTTGTGACCATGGTTAGTGAAAAAGTAATGCAAGGCACGCCCACGTTTGCCCCCGCGGTTATCGACAGTGCTTGGTTAAAAGGGCAGTCACAATGAAAATAGTGGTTGCAGGTAACTGCCAGGCAAGGCCTTTAGCGCATCTGCTGAGTAAGCTAAATCCGCAAATCACGATCACCGCAACACCGATTGTGCACTTATTGCAGCCAGAGGATGAGGCCGCTTTTCGGCCCGCGCTGGATGAAGCAGATATTATCATTACCCAACTCATCGCCGACGGCTATCCGTGTGAGTTTATCCGTACCAAAAAGTTAAAAGAACGCTATGGCGATAAAGTAAAAACGATCCTTAACTTATACTTTACAGGCTACAACCCGGATTTACGCTACCTGCGGCATCCTCAGGTTGGAACCTTACGAGGGCCTTTGGGGGATTATCATAATCACACCATTATGACAGGTTGGATGCTAGGCATTAGTCAGGCCCAGGTAGTACGTTGGCTCAATGATCCGTTCTTTAATCAGCAGGAATACGCACAGGCGTCACGAGCTTCGCTTGCGGAGCTAAAAAGTCGCGAAGAACACGTGGATGTGCCCATTGTTGATGTGATTGACGCCGGTTATCAGCAACAGCGGTTCTTTTTTACGTTTAACCATCCTGCAGCATTGTTGTTAGCGCAATACGCACAGCGCATATCCCAGCAAGTGTTAGGCATGTCATCAGAAATCCCCGTTGATTTAATAAACAGTGAATTTCTGGATCAACTGATCCCAAAAATCCCCCCTGGACTGGGCTTTGGAAACGCACCCAAAACGACCAGCAAAGGGCAGGAAGTGCTCTCTGTTAACGGCGCAAAAATAGAGCTTGGGGCAGAAAAAAACTATACTGATGAAGAGTTGGTGGCATTGTTTTATCAGATTTACACAGAAAACGCCGAATTTATAAGAGAAAAATATGATACCTAAGGTAATAGTGCAATTTTGGAACACGGCAGACATTCCAGAGGATGTCGCTGAGCTTATGGAAACCTGGAAGCAGCATAACCCTGATTTTCGGCATCTGGTATTTGATTTTGAGCAGGCCGCCAGCTTTATCGAAGTGAAATATGGCGCAAAAATACGGGATTTGTTTTTAAGTGCAGCGCTACCTGCCATGCAGTCAGATATTTTTCGTGTAGCGTATTGCCTGGCGAAAGGAGGCTTTTATATTGATGCCGGTACACGTTGTAAGGCGCCACTGGAATCACATATGCCAACGGATGGTAGCTTACTGCTTATGCGCAAATGGCACGGTGGTATATGGAACGGCATGATAGCCTGTGAGGCCAACCAACCAGAGTTGCAAAAAATATGGGACAAGATTATTCATAATTTAAAAGCCAGGGAAACCCAGGACGTATGGCAGGTAACCGGGCCTAAGTCATTTAACCAGGTGGTAAACCACAGTAAAGAAGGCAGCAAAATCCAGGTGGTAGAGCAAAAGGATATTGCCTTTTTCGATATCGTGAGTGATTTAAAATATAAAGCCAATCACTGGTCTGAAGTGCAGAAAACACAAAATATCTTTAAGTAAGTTTTCGTAAGAGAAGATAGTTAATGTCTAAAAAGTTATTCGTTGCCCCTAATCACCATTTATTAAGGTATGCCCAAAAAGCCATTGGTGAAGAAATTTCTGAAAGCACAATAAAAGCGGGTTATCTGCATGCAGAGTATGACTGGCAGGATATCGATGATGAGGATGACATTAGCACAGAAGACTTAATCTCTCTGATTACCGCGGGATCTGCGGACTCACCCTGTGTTTATGTGATAAAAGAAAATACTGACACACACCAGTTATTGCTGCCACCGGTCTCTGCCTGGATTATGCTCGTTAACGAACAACAATCATGCCCTGTGGAATCGGCGGTAAATAATTGGCTTGAATATATTGACTGCGCAAAACAGCTTCTTTTGTTATACCCTGGTCAGGTGGTGGCAACCTGGCCCCAGGCACTGGGAAACAGTTCGATTATCGAACAACAACTGCAACTCATTCTGGCACAGGACCCTCGCATTGCAATTGCCACACAGGAGTGGCAATCTTTTGTGGTGAGTTCAGGTAGTGAGCCCTCCGCAATCGCATTAGCCAGTGAGCTTTTAATACAAAAGCAAACGCAGGCAGAGAGCGAGAAAGAAAACTTTCAGGCTAAGGTGGCGTTAAAGCAGGAGATCAGCGACTTAAATGATGAACTCGCTAAAGTATGTGCAGAACGCAACACGCTGGCAGAGCTAGAGCCGCAGTTAAACGCCAAGCGTACCGAACTTGAACAATCCCAACAGTCTGTCGCCACCTTACAAGAGGAGTTAAAGCAAAGCCAGGCCGCTCACCAACAGGTAAATACGGCGCTTAACACCAAAGAAGCCCAACTTGGCGTTTTGGCAGAAGAGGTTGAGCAACTCAAAACCACACTCTCTCAGCATGAAGAACTAAAAGCCGTGTTAGAGAAAACCCAAACACACCTCACAGATCTTCAGGAAGAATACCAAAGCGCTTCGCAAGAAAAACTTCAACTGGTATCCAGGCTCGAAAAAAGCCATCAACAACTGGAGGAAAAAGTCAGTCAGCTCGAAGCGGCAAACGTACAAATTAGCCAGTTGCAGACAGAGAATGAAAAGCTAGCAGACAGCAATAAAACCGCCGAAAACGAACTCAACCAAGTAAAAAACAAAGCTGTTGAACTGGAAGCGCAGTTAAACGCTGCAGGTAATGAACTTGAAGAACAAAAAAATGAGCTGGAGTTGGCAACCCTGCAGGTTACCCAGTTGCAGCAAGAGTTAGAGCAGCTCGCACAAGACAAAAAGGCTTTAGAAGATGTCCTCGAGAAATCTGCCACTAAAGAGAAGATGCAGGCAGAGCAGCTCAATGATAATAGCAAGGCGCTCACAGAAGCCCAGGAAGAGCTACAATTAGTAACACTGCAACTAAGCCAGTTACAAGAAGAACTGGAAAGTGTTTCTACCAAAGAGCAGAACCTGCAAACGGCGCTACAAAGCGTCAAAGCAGAAGCGGAGCAAGCAAAATCCGAAGCCAGCCTATCTGCAAGCAAATACAGCGAGAGTTGCGCCGAACTGGAACTGGCGACTCTGCAACTTGTTCAGCTACAAGAAGAGTTGGAGCAGGTATTCGCCAGAGAGCAGACCGCATCTAAAGCATTGAGTGATGCAGAAATAGCGCAAGCCGCGGCTAAACAAAATGCCGACGAGGCAACAGCACAACTTGGTGTATCTCAGCAAGAAATAGAGTTGTTAACCTTACAACTTAGCCAGTTACAAGAAGAGCTGGAACATTATTTTGTGGCTTATCAAAAGCTCAAAGCCGACAGCTCAACCGCAGCAAGAGATGCTGAGTGTTACTGGCAGGATATTATCAAAGCTCGCAGCAACACTTTCCTGGTTGCACAAAAGGTGCAGATAACGGGCGGCTTCGATAAAGACAATGTTCACCGACTTATTACCCGCTTAAATCAGGTTACTAACCTGAAAACCAAGTGGGATGCCTTCTCGGTAATGTTTAACGACCGTAATGGAAAACTTGATATCGAGTTTCATGCGCCTTCAGAAAACCGAATCTACCCTCTTTCTGAGTTTGTAAAAACCGGCAGCAGTGCGGTATGTGATTACAGCATTATCAAGCCGTTTGAAGGCCTGAGCTGCACAGTGCTGAGTGCACTTGGATATGAGGACAAGTCTTTACTTACAGAGATTGTAAGGGAAGTGTGCATTCACTTGCAGAATGAATCCTGTGAAGTGTTGAAGCAGGCTGAACAAGTTAATATACAAGCCTGGCTTCCTAAATTAGAGCGAATGCTTGAAGCGTTGAGTTCGCCAGACTCAATGACGACAATTCTCGAAGACCTTCTTACTGAGTCAGAAGAACCAGTTGATGCAGAAAAGCAGGCAAAAGCGCTGGAACAAGAGTCACCAGTCACCGTTACAGAGCTCGCAGGTGAGCCAACTATTCCTGCGCCCGAGGGAATTCCCCAAGTAGCAGATGATTTAAGCTTTACTAAATTAACGCTCACTCAAAACATGGTGGCAGAAACTAACCAGCATTTATCTATCCGCGCGGACAATCTGAGCTATGCTGATCGGACATTTGAGAAATTCGAGTTTAAAATCGGCGCAAAGCGCATAGACAAACATGGCTTTACTCAATTTGGCAGTATTGAATTAAGAGAGCAACAAGGCGTTGCGCCAATATCTGACTGGAGTATTGCTGCAGAGGATAAGTGGGGTAAAAAGCTGGTATTGAGCTTAGGACCCATTATCACCGCCGCTGAAAAGCAAAACATAATGTCTCTGAATAGCCAGGATCAGGCTTTCGTAAGGGCGTTTCTATCCGCTTTAATAAAGCACATTCATAAATTAGATTTGAGTGATATCGAGCCGGCCAACCCATTAAGCGACTGGCATGCCATGCTCATCTCTATGCTGGACCAATTCAACCAAACTGCGCCAAAACCAGCGGAGAAAGGTGAATGAAAGAACTTTTACAACTCGCGAGGGGAATTTCAGAACCTCTGGTTAATGCTATGCTTTACGGCATTGCTGATATTGTAACCATGGATGACTTGCTAAATATTAATGCTCATCGATTAATAATTGTAGAGCCTGACCCGGTCGCTTTTGCAAAATTAGAAGCGTGGCAATCGTCTATGGCTGATTCTGCAATTGACATAGTTTGTTATCATGCGGTTCTGGATTCAGAACAAGTGAACGTTACGTTATATCAGTCAAGTCAACTAGGATTTAGCTCTACAGAAAGTCCTAATCGAATTAAACTGTATCGTCCTGGTCTGAAATTCACACCTACCGTAGTGCCGGCAAAACCAATAGATTACTTCATAGCTAAGTATAATATTCTGCGAGAAGAACAAAATATGCTGATGCTTAATTGTAATGGTGCAGAGGCCGGGGTGTTGGGATTAGAACAGACAGAAAATTTTAACATAATCGTTGTACGTACCAGCAATGACCCACTTTACGGTAGTAATAGGAATAATATGGGGCTTTCTTCAGGTGCCGGTTATTGCTCATTAAAACAACGAGGTCAGCAAAAACCCTATATTAATTTGTTGTTGCAAAGAGCGGTAGGCTGGCAGGCCTCGCAAGCGCAACTTTTGTCTTTACAGAAAGAGTTGAACGAAGAAAAAACTAGAAATAGTCAGCATGCCGAATCAAAAGAAACGCTAATTACCGATTTGGAAAAAAGCGCAGCCTTAGTAGAGCAGCTGCAAGCTTCATTAAGTACAGTTACACAACAGAATGAAGATTTATCAAAGCAGTTGGAATCAGTCAGGGAATATAACTCGAAGAATAGACAGTGGGCTGAGAGTGCTGAAAGTGCAAAGGCAAAATTGGATGCTGAATTGGGGGCTTTGATAGTTAAAACTGAAGAGTTAAAGAACGCAATTTCAAACCTTGAGAGCGAAAATGGTCTTAAAGAGGAAAAATTGAGCGAGGTGACGCAGTTACAACGATCGTTAGAGCAAAAAGCTGGACAGTTAGAAAAAGCGTTAGAGCAGAGCAATCATGAAAAAGAAGAGCTGCGCGGAATTAATGCTACCAATTGTGAAAAAATTATAGAACTAACAGCGACCAATGGGCGACTCAAGGAGGAAGCTAACCGTCAGGCTAATACAATTTCTAAGCTTGAGGAAGACCAATCTGCGTTGCAGTGTCATCTTGAAAGTTTACAGACTAGAGAATTACAAGCCAGTACAACAGCTAAGTTGAACGCAAAACTCTTAATTAAATTGCAAGCTGATTTGAGTCATTTACGACATCAACATGAAGAAAAGCAAAAAAACGTATCAGAGTTGGAGTCGCTTGTTGCAGAATTGCATCAAAAACTTCAGCAGGCTGCAACTTTCTACCACAGGTTAGAAAGAGAGTACCCGGAGTTACTTGTGGAAAGTGTGAAGTCATGAGCGGAGATAGCACCGACTTCAAGAGAATGCAAAATGAGCTGCAGTCAGCTTTGGATATCCTGGATTCTCGCCGACCAGAATTGAGCAGAAGCATTTCAGCTTACGAAAATAATGCCGAATCTTTACCTATTAGTGAAACAGACAGCTTGTTAGAAAGGTGTCGGCAGGTGGCTAACACTCGAAGCGCAGCCGTTAAGCCGACCATAAGGGTTATTCACCATCTTGCTTGTAGCGGTGGTAGTTTAATTTCTAAATGCATAGCGTCTTTGCCGAATGTTTTTCTTCTGAGTGAGGTTCACCCCGATACAACTTTGCATATGTGGCATGATCGCCCCCAGTATTTACCTTCCGATATCTCAACACTTTCCAGGTACGCAAAAGTCCCAGACGTTGATATTCTGGCTCGAGAAATTTTTCAGCAGAATATTCGAACAACAGAGGCTCATGTTCGGCGTCTTGGGGGAACTTTAGTGTTGCGAGATCATTCTCATGCTGACTATTTTGTTAGTAAGGATGTAAAGAGTGAATCGTCGGTTGTTGATGTGTTAAGTGACCACTTTGATTTTCGTAGAGTGGTCACCATTAGAAACCCGGTAGATAGTTACCTTTCTTTGGTCAGCAACAATTGGGAGCATTACACTCCTAAAGGGTTTGAAGAGTACTGTAAGCGCTACTTAGCATTTACAAGTGAATATTCATCTAAGCAAATTCTCAAGTACGAGGATTTTGTGGATAAACCTAAAAAACTTATAAAGAAAATTGCTAGGATACTGGATCTTCCCTTTTCCGAAAGTTTTCTTGATTCGTTTGATACAATCGACATCACTGGAGATAGTGGTAGAACTGGTGCCGATATCGCAAAGCGCGATCGGCGAGCTCTTTCAAGGGAAGAATATAATAATATTTGCTCCTCAAAAGCATATAAAAAGATTCTAAGAAAGTTTAACTATACATTACCGCAAGCACCGGAATGAGCATAATGAGAAGATTCGATATGCGCTTGTATGCTATCAAGAATAACTGCTGATTATAGTATGTAAGCGAGAACAAAATAAAAACTAATGGTTTTTACGCGCATAGTTTAAAGAAATTGAGATTAATAATTTAAAAGAGTTGTTATGGATAATAAAAAAATTAAGTTTTGGGATGCTATGCAGCGCTTAAGAACAGCGTTTTCAAAGCGGGATTTTTTGTCATGTAGGGAGATATTGGCTGAATGTAAAGCTGATATTGGTCAGGAGAGTTTCGGGCGCCATGCATTTTTGAACAATGTCACTAAGCTCATTGAAAGTGGCGGTACAGGTACGGAAGCCATTAAGGCTCAGCAACTGAATGAAATAACCTATTCATTTGTCACTTCGGTCTTCAATCGATTCTGGCAGCTAAAGGAAACATTGCCTGAAAATCTTAAAACTCTCAGAGATATCGAGGGGGCGGAGTTAGTTGTTGTTGACTTTGGCGGTGACGACAGTGCTGAAATACAGCAATTCATTAATGAAAATTTTGCTTTTGACATACTCAGCGGGAAATTAAAGTATTTTATTAAGAAAGCGCCATGGGAAAAATTCCATATGGCGCCAGCAAAGAATGCTGCGGCTCGTTTATCAACCGGCCAGTATGTTATTTCTTTGGACGCGGACAATTACATAACGCCCGAAGACGTAGCTACATTTCAGGAACTTTTAGACGAGAATACAATTGTTCATCAAACAACCGGTGCCGCGCCGATGAGGCATAAAGACTGGGAACGTTACTCGTTATATGAAGACAATCAATATCACGCAGAGCAGCTCACCTGGGATGGAAGCTGTGGTCGCATTGGTTCAAGTCGAAAATTATTCGAGACCGTTAACGGCTATAATGAAAACTTTATAGGCATGGGCATGGATGATATTGATTTTATCATTCGCTCCCTGAAGGCTTCAGGACGTTATGTCCACTCTTCAATTCAACGCCAGGCTGATACGGTTTTCATTGATAACGGCAGTGCGGCTGAAGAACATGAACACAGTGATAACCAGATTAACTGGGAATTAATGGATGCGGCGATTTCTAAAGGCGAATTCAGCGTTTCTTACGAGAGTTCAGTGCCAGCCAGTGCATTTGAGTTATTTGAGTCTGAGTGCATAACGTATTCTGCTTCGACAGAAGTCACTTTATTTTCCAGTATATTCAGAGCAACATACTATATCGGACGGTTCGAAAATGACCTGGCCGATATTATGAGTGCTAACTCAACACCAACAGTTATCCTCATGGATGTTATTGGTAGCCATCCGGAAGAGATATCCCAGAGGTTGAAAGGGCTTTCTAAGATATACAAGTCTGTATTTTATTTGCCTGTTTTCAAAGATCCCGGATTATATGCTTGCTGGAATATCGCAATTAAACAAATTAAATCGGAATATATAGCCAACTTAAACGTAGATGATCTGCGTGGTAGAGGTTGGCTCGATGCTTGTTTAAGAAGCTTGAAGGGTAAAGTCTGTGATATCTCAAGCCCAATTACTGTTCCCTTCAGGGATGAAAATATCAATTCGTATAGTGATTTTCTTCAATCGCGGACCGATGGAGCGCAGTACGAACAGTGGTTTAATTGTTCGGTGAAGTACAGCTTTGCAGATGGTAATATCCAATACGCTAACTTGCCTGGCGGATATTATGACCACACAAATATGCTGCAAACTACGGGCGATGGACTTGTTAAGAGTTATTGTATTCCAAATGCATCTGCGATGTGGCGCAGAGCTATTCATGACACAGTGGGGTATTTTGATGAAGACAGGTACGGTGCCTACACAGATTTAGCGCTATGGATGGAAAGCTCCTTCCAGGGGTATAAGTTTAAACAAAATAGCTATTCTGCATTATTTTTCTTATCTGAAACGCAAGCACATATGCGTCAGGATTCAAATTACAACATTTTGTTAGAACTGGCGAAAAGATACGGTGATGAAGACTATAAAATGCTCGCTGTATGTAATCAGTTTGACCTTAGCCTTAACGAGGGCTCCTATGGTGACCATCATCTTTTAGGATGGAATTGGGTTCGGGATAATGCTCATGATTTGCTTAAGCATAATTCCGCGGGTATATATCTGGACTTATTCATAGAGAGAACATTTTTCTGGAAGCAGGGCGATCCGAATAGATCGTTTATTTATGACAAGCCGTGGATAGCATTTGTACACACTACTCCGCATAACAGTAGCTCATATGACCTGGAGGCACAGAACCTCGACGCCCTCTTAAAAGAGCCGCGTTTTATTCAAAGCCTGATATGTTGTTATGGTTTAATTGTGCTTAGTCAAGAGAACGCAACTTACCTGAAAAATGAACTGAAAAAACTGGGATATCCTAATATTCCAGTTATAACAACTTTTCATCCTAATATTCCTATTAGCAGTGCGAATCGAGAGCAACAACTGTCTGGAAAGGTTTATCATATCGGTTGGCATCTACGATCATTCTCTGCATTCGCAAAACTTAATATCCCCAAGGAAAACAAAGTCCTCCTCATACCCGGTAATTTGGGTAAAGAGTACTTTTTGACTGAGGTAGTGAATAAAGAATTGGCGGAAAACGATCTCGGCAATATTGAGCAATATGTTGCCGATATGTACACGGCGGATAATGATGAGTATCAGGATATTCTGACAAATCAAATTGTGTTTAATCATTATATCCAACCCGCTGGAAGCAACCTCATTAGCGAGTGTATTTCAGCTGGTGCGTGCCTGGTTATTAACAGGCACCCGGGGTTTGAGAGTTACCTCGGGACGGATTACCCACTGTTTTATGATAACTTAGAACAAGCAGAAAAACTTATTAAGGGTATTGTTGATGAACCTAGCCAAAGGGACCTGGTCGTAAAGCACCATGACGTAAAAAACGAAGAGTTTTCAATCTCATCATTTAAAAGCGAACTGGCTAATATACTCCAAGTGCTGGTTAAAAACTCATAGAAGCAGGTCGTTATCTAATGGGAAAAAAAACAAATGTAGTTCTTTTAGGGACTTCAAACTCCATAAAAGCAGGCTCATATTATAAAGAACTCTCCAACAGCAGTAATATTAAAATTGTATGTGACGTGAGAGTTGGTGATGTGCCCTCTGCTTATTTTTTGTCTGCCGATAAGAAACTGGCTTACGCTTTAATGTTGTCAGATGTTCAATATATTATTATTGATTCAATGATAAATGATGTATTGATGACTGAGTCAGGCGTATTAGACTTAGCTTATATCAAAAACTCTTTCAGTAATTTAGCTGAGCTATTCAAAAGCAATTCAAATAAACTACCGCAAATCATATTGTTTAATATTTGTCCCAAAGCAGTCGAGTTTGCAAAAGTATATACTGACGTCAAGATAGCTCGTAAGTCTTCTTTGCTATCTGCTGGGTTCAAAGTTAAAGAAATTGATATTTTATACAGTCGCTCACCAGACTTTTTCGAAGAAAGTGACCCGTTGCATCATTCTGAAAAGTGCTCTAAAGCAATTTGTCATCAGCTCTATGCGTCCATGGTTGATGTTAAAAGAGAACCGACGCTTGAAAGCAGTTTTATAAAGTATAGGCTTCAGAAAAATTACGTTGATTTGGGTAACTTACCTGAACTTAAAACAACTGGGCACGCTGGGTACTTCGAATCGTCCTTAACCACTCAGCCAGTTTGTATTGTGGGCAAAGGCGAAGAGCTAACAATCAACTTCGATAATGCAGCTCAACTGCTTGGACTTAAGTTTATCGCTAGTGAAAATGCTGCGGCAGTGATACGAATGAAACTCGGTAAATCCACGTTTTATATCCCTGGTTCGAGTAAATATCCAAAACCAATAATTCGGTATTGCCCATTTCCGCAGGTAGTTTATTCCCAAGAGTGCACACAAGTTAGTCTGTCAGTAGTAGCGAGTAATGAAATTGAAGATAAAGAAGCTTTACTCAAATTGCCCAATGCAAAGTTGGAAGAGTCAGGTGTAAATGACCGGTTTAGCGTAAGTATTTGTGGGTTAGTTACTGATAGGCAAGAAATAAACTACCGGAAAAGCGTTAGTTTTGTAAAATCGAGTCCAACCTTAAAGGTTGCATTCGAATGCTTTTGGCCTGGGTATAACCCGAAAAACGACCCAATTTTCGGCACATTACTGCAACGTAATTTCAATGTGGTTTATTGCGAGGATGTAGAGAGCGCCGATATTGTTATTGTAAGTTGGTACTCACCTGATAAATCACGTACAGCGAGATACAAAGAGCTAAAACAGTCAATTGAAGGTAAGCTAATCTATTATTCTGCTGAGCACGATGGCGCTGGTTTAGAAGGGCAAGGGCAACTGGATTTTAACATTTTTGATCACATTTTTTCTCACTATGTGGTGGATAATGATAAACACACGTGGCTACCTAACTACGCTAGAAGGCACGGAGTGAATGTTTTTTCGACCGTTAATCGGCTGTATAAAAAGAATATAAGTAAAAAGAAGAATGGTAACATTCAGTTTTGCTACAGTAACGATGCTTGTGTTTTTAGAAATGAACTTTTCAAAGCCTTGAAGTCTGGGACTTCAGTCGATGCAAATGGCAGCTTGTTCAACACTACAGGGATCAAGCTACCACGTGAACATGATAAATATATTGAAGCTTTGTCAGAATACAAGTTTGTTATTGCATGCGAAAATTCATCTGCACCTGGTTACAATACAGAAAAGATTGTTCACGCCCTGATGGCCGGATCTGTTCCTCTTTATTGGGGAGACCCGTTGATTGGCAGTATTTGGAATGAAGACTGCTTTATTAATCTAAATCAGATCGACATGGATTCCTGTGTTGAAGCTGTTATTCAGCGTGGTGACAGTATTTACGAACATTTTAAAGAAAAAGGTGCTATTCCTTTCCCTGAAGCTGAAAAAATGGAGAGGGAATTAGAAGGTTCCATTTTTGAGGCATTTAATAAGTTATCTGCTAGTTGATTAGCCGATAGGAGAAGAGTCTTGGATTTATCGAATTTTATATATTTAGAAGCGCAAAAATTTATTTTTGCTTATGTGCCTAAAGTAGCTTGTACTAACTGGAAATGTATATTCAGATATATGAATGGTGCAGAAGATTATTTAGATAGTGGATTAGCTCATGACAGGGAAAAATCAGGGTTAACTTATCTCAGCAATGAGGAAAATGCACATGTTATACTGAATGACCCCAATATTAAAAAATTTACTTTCGTAAGAGACCCTTACTCAAGAATCTTATCTGCTTATAGAAATAAAGTTGAGCCATTCAATGCATCTAAAGGCAGTATGTATGCTCATGATTTTTGGTTTAAAGTTTACTCCCAGATAAAAAATGAGGCGGCCTCGGGGGATAAAGTAACATTTACAAACTTTTTGGATTGGTTGCTATCATCCGAGCACTGGTTCGCCAAGAATGAGCATTGGTGCCCGCAATCAGATATTGTTCACCCGAAAGCTGTTAGTTTTGACTTTGTTGGTAAGTTTGAAAATATACAAAATGATGCAGCTCATATCCTTTCTGAGATCGGCTGTGACCTAGAATTCCCTACTCAACAGCAGGTTAAATTTCCAGGAACTAATGCAACCTCTTTAGTAGAGAAGTATTACAAAACGGAAGATTACGCCAAAGCTAATGAGCTTTTTGCGGAAGATTTTGTAAACTTTAATTATGAGCAAGTGTAGATATGCCATATTCAATCAAAAAGTCCTTTTATTTTGTTAGGATATCTAAAACAGCCGGCATGTATTTGATGGAGGCCCTTAGGGAAGCAATTCCGGACATTGTTGATGATAAAAATAATTATTTTCCCCCTGTGAGCATCGACGGAGAGCGTCATGGAGATCACATTTGGCTTTCTGATTTATACGAATCGCTTGAAGGCTCAGAAAGCGTCCAATACTCAAAGTTTAAGTTTGACCGAAATAGTTTAGATGAGTTAAAAAAGTTTGCTGTAATTAGAAATCCGTACACCCGAACATTGAGTTTGTTTAGTTTTTTCAGGCGTTTTAACAATGAAGTATATACGCCTAAAATGTTTGAGAATGACGTGTTTAATATCGAGTCCCGTTTTAATTCATATCATCTTTTTCAATCTGATTTTATTTGTAAAAAGGGCTCTGAAGATCTTTTGGTTGATCATTTGATACCTGTTGAAAATAACCTTTTAGAGCAGGTTGGTGATTATGTTGGAGTACATTTGGAAAGTAGGAAAAAGGTGAATGTATCTAGTACACGCAAAGTAAATGATGCAGATTTTTTCCGAAATGATTTAGTAGTTGAAAAAATAGCGAGTTTTTTTGATAAAGATTTTCGAGTTTTAGGCTACTCAAAGTCGGATATACCAAAATAAGAGAGTTGTATTATTATAAAGGTTGACAAAAACCATCAGAATTTATTTAAAAGAGATTTTAGAATTGAAAAAAGCACTTATTACCGGTGTCACCGGCCAGGACGGCTCTTATTTAGCCGAATTTTTATTAGAAAAGGGGTATGAAGTACACGGTATTAAGCGTCGTGCGTCGTTGTTTAATACTGAACGTGTTGATCATATTTATGAAGATCCACACAACGAAAACCCTAAATTCCATCTGCATTATGGTGATTTAACAGATACGTCTAACCTAACCCGTATTCTTCAGGAAGTGCAGCCGGACGAAGTATATAACTTAGGTGCGCAGTCACACGTTGCAGTATCCTTTGAAGCCCCTGAATACACGGCGGATGTTGATGCCATTGGTACACTGCGTTTGCTTGAAGCGATTCGCTTTTTAGGCCTTGAAAAGAAAACCCGTTTTTACCAGGCATCTACTTCTGAACTGTATGGATTAGTTCAGGAAATCCCGCAAAAAGAAACCACGCCTTTCTATCCTCGTTCGCCTTATGCCGTAGCGAAAATGTATGCGTACTGGATCACGGTTAACTACCGTGAGTCTTACGGTATGTACGCGTGTAACGGTATTTTGTTTAACCATGAATCTCCACGCCGAGGTGAAACCTTCGTAACGCGCAAAATCACTCGTGCTGTGGCTAATATTGCTCAGGGACTGGAAAAGTGTTTGTACCTTGGCAACATGGATGCGTTACGTGACTGGGGGCATGCTAAAGATTACGTTCGTATGCAATGGATGATGCTACAGCAAGATCATGCAGAAGATTTTGTTATCGCTACTGGTAAACAAATTTCTGTTCGTGAGTTTGTTCGCATGAGCTGTAAAGAAGCGGGTATTACCGTTGAATTCAGCGGTGAAGGCGTAGATGAAATTGCTACTGTTGCTGCGGTTGAAGGTAACAATGCACCGGGCGTGAGCGTTGGCGATGTAATCGTTAAAGTGGATCCGCGTTACTTCCGCCCTGCTGAGGTAGAAACCCTGCTTGGTGATCCTACTAAAGCGAAAGAAAAGCTTGGCTGGGTACCAGAAATCACAGTTGAAGAAATGTGTGCCGAAATGATTGAAGGCGATCTGCAAAAAGCCAAGCAACACGCATTACTTAAGAAGCACGGTTATTCTGTAGCAGTGGCAAAAGAGTAGCGGAATAAAGCACAATTGCTCTAAAGTGATCTATGATGCAAAAGCTGAATTTTTTATTCAGCTTTTTTTTGGCTACCAGTATTTGAGTAGAAATAAATGAATGAAAAAGAAGCGCGTCGTAATACAACTGAGGCATTAATTCAGTCAAGACAAAGTGATTATGACAGGTGGTCTGATAATCGCTCCCTTATGCCTGCTTGGAACGACAGAACAAAACTCATTGCAAATTTAATACCTCATAATACGTCGGTTTTCGAATTTGGAGCAGGAGCTGGTGTTTTGCAGCAATACCTGCCGCCGGGCACAAATTATCAAAAGTCAGACTTGGTAGACCGCGACGGGAAAACCGTTGTAATAGACCTAAATGCAGAAAAAATAGAGCCTATAGTTGGTTATGAAACTGCTGTTTTTTCAGGCGTGCTTGAATATATACACGACTTGCCCAGGTTAGCAGAGTTTCTTACTCAACACTTTAATGCGCTCGTGTTTTCCTACGCGTCCCTCGATAAAAACACTAATGAAAGGCGCAGCCATGGGTGGGTAAATGACCTTACATCATCAGAATTAATCAGTATTTTCAAAAAAGCGGGTTTCAATTTAATCGATTATCGAACTTGGAAAACGCAAACCATATTTTGTTTAATAAAAAGAAAGGGAAACGCTAACACTGCATTATCTGAAATTGAACATACGTTTGCGATATCTCTTGATGGCGAAGCAGAACGTCACCATCATATTGCAGCCGAAATGTCTGCTTTCGGGCTCACAGATTTAAGTATTTATTCCGCTACTAATTATAACGATGAAAAGGTGAAAACTGCGTTTAAACGGGGGTTAATTCAAAAGCCTGGACAATGTTTTCGTTGTGGAAATGATGCTTGTCAGTGCCCGAATAATGTACTTATACCAAAGCAAGTAGGCAACTGGTTATCTTTTCTGAGTGTACTGCACGTAATTAAACTAGCACAATATTCAGTGGCCATGATTTGTGAAGATGACGTGAAGTTTACCTATTATGCATCTAGTGCATTTCGTGCGATAAAAGAAAACCATGAGCTAATAAACAAGCTACATAGCTCAGAACCTGTACTTATTCGTTTGGGGTATCCCGGTTACACGGCTGACATTCATAACTATGAGGGAAAGTTTAGCTTTACTCAGCATAAACAGATGAGTAATTCATGTTTTATATGCAATGCAGCCTATGCTGAACATGTCATTGATTCAATTAACGCTGAGGGCATAATAAAGCATACTTCTGATGTGTACTTTCATGACCTTTGCCTATCTGATTCCGTAAAGTCTTATACAGTAGCTCCTCCACCGGCCTTTGACTTATCTCAGTCGCGTTTGATGTATTCAACAATTCACCCTAAAAATATAGATCAGCTAGATAGAAATAGAGATAGAACACATGTAAAGCGCGTATTTAATTATGTGGGGTTTGCTGAAGTATTCGGAGGAAACTTTGGTGATGTTCTAGGTAGTTATATCTATACAAAAATTGTTGGAGTTACCCCAAATGCTATTCATATTAATAACCAGGAAGTGAAGAGGAACAATCGCTTAGAGCATTACTTGATCGTCGGCTCAATTCTCAAACATGCGACTAAAAAAGCCATCCTATGGGGTATAGGAATAATGCATCCTGGTGATGAATCCAAATTGGAGGACTCACTAGTTTGCGAGCAAATCTATGCACTAAGAGGCCCTAGGACTAAGCAAGCGCTTGAAAATAATGGTGTAAGGCTATTGGATAATATTGCGTTAGGCGACCCCGCTATATTGTTACCGTTGCTGCATGCTGGGTCTGAAGAGAAGAACTTTACATTTGGTATTGTGCCTCACTATACGGAATATGAAATTGTTAAAGAGCGCTATAAAGGCCATCCAAATGTTACGGTAATTTGTTTAGGCAACCACAGTTCCGATGAATGTATTGAAAACACTATCGATATAATGACTCGGTGTGAACGAATCTTATCATCATCTTTGCACGGAATTATTGTCGCGCATGCTTACGGTATTCCGGCTGTTTGGTGTAATTTTTCTGAAATTACCCTAAATCAAAAGAGTGGAACAACTGCTCTCAAATTTCACGATTACTTCGAAAGCCTACAATTGGTCGGCATTGAGCCAGTATTGTGCGTGAGTGATAATGCAGAATTCCCCAGAGAATCGCAATTTACACTGCCAAAAACGAGCGATATAGAGAACATGCAAAGCGAACTGTTAAGATTCTGCCCTTTCAATGTACTTGGGTTTGACAGAGAAGGCCTTAAAAATAGAGTACCTGAAGGCTCTGCTGAGCAAGAACAGCCATTCAGTAGTTTGTTAGGATTAGAATAGCGTTTGATAAACTAATAGGTTTTGAAAAGCGACACGATTTGGAGCGAAATAACCTTTTCTTACATAACAGGTTTATGTGAATATAGAGGCAACAACGAAATACATCTAGGGCGTGGATTTAATGTGTCAGTAAATATTCCACCCTAAATAATAATGTAAGGATAGTAATTTATGTCAACAACGGAATCATTCAGTAATTGGGTTTTGCTTGATAAGGGCACGAATAATGTTTACTTAACGGGCAGTGGTTTTTATACGGTAAACGATTCTGCCGACGGTAACGACGGCCAGACTGCGGTTGGAAATAATGTTTATGTAGTAGAGTTTAGTAGCAGTTATACATTGCTGGGTACCACGGCAAACGGAGTGGTTGTTAGCGGTCCTACTTACGATTATTTGTTTACCAATGCAACTTATAGCAATGGCGATTCGGTTTCAATAAATACCACCGATCCTTATAACTACTGTTTTCTTGAAGGCACATTAATCAATACCCCGGAAGGCGAACGCCCGGTTGAATCCATTAAAATGGGCGATAAAGTATTATCTGCCGATGGCCGTGAATTAACCGTTCGCTGGATGGGGTACGAGACTATCCGTAATGGCATTGGCGCGTCTATTCACAAAGCCCCGGTTAAAATCAAAGCTGGTGCATTTGGTGACGGGCTGCCAGTAAGCAATTTGTATGTATCGAATGCGCACGCGTTTTTACTGGATGGACACTTGGTGGTGGCAAGTGCACTCATTAATGGCGAAACAATAACGGCAGTGCCGTTTTCCGACATGCCGTCTGAATTTACCTACTGGCATATCGAAACCGAAGAGCATGAGCTTGTAATTGCAAACGGTGTCGCAGCAGAAACCTTATCTGGTGCGCCAGAGCGTAAAGACTTTGATAACTACGACAGTTACGTAGCGCAATATGGTGCCGACCGTATTATTCAGCCAATGGCTTATCCTCGTATAAAAGACGTGGCTCAACTGCCAGAATCACTGCTTGAACGGTTTAACTTAGCGCGTCCGGCCTTAGATTGGGATGCGTTACTCAATGAAGATGACACAGACGTTGTACTAAAACAGGCTAATAGCTAAATGTCGCAGCAGTTTCATTTTATTGCAGGGTTGCCCCGTTCCGGGTCGACCCTTTTTTCTGCATTACTACGTCAGAATCCGGACTTCCATGCAGATATCTCCAGCCCGGTAATGAGCTTGGTGGATGGGGTTATTGCTCAAACATCCGCAGGTACTGAAATGGCGCCTCTGGTGACAAACCAAAAGCGAATGACCATTACCAAAGGGTTGTTTTCTAGTTACTACGACGATGTTGATAAGTCTTTTATATTCGATACGAATCGAGGCTGGACATCGAAGCTTTCTCTGATAAATGCGCTGTATCCTGAAGCAAAGGTTATTTGCCTGGCTCGCAATATGGCCTGGGTACTGGATTCCATGGAAAGGCAAATTCGCAAGTCTCCATTGGAGAACACGAAGTTATTCGGAAACACTCAACAGCGGGCAACGGTGTATTCGCGTGTTGAGGCAATGGCAGCACAAAGCGGGCTGGTTGGTTTTGCCTGGCATGCATTGCGCGACGGTTGTTTTTCTGACTTTGCAGACAAGCTGTTGATTGTTGATTACGACCTCT
>NZ_FQWD01000001.1 GCF_900129565.1 Marisediminitalea aggregata
CGAACTTCCATTTCTACCAGCTCAAGCAGCTCTTCATCGTCAACCATGTCACATTTGTTCATGAATACGATGATGTAAGGTACACCTACCTGACGACCTAACAGGATGTGCTCACGAGTCTGAGGCATTGGGCCGTCAGTCGCAGCTACTACCAGGATCGCGCCATCCATCTGAGCAGCACCAGTGATCATGTTTTTAACATAGTCAGCGTGTCCAGGACAGTCTACGTGTGCGTAGTGACGAGTAGGAGTGTCATACTCTACGTGTGAAGTAGAGATGGTGATACCACGTGCTTTTTCTTCTGGCGCGTTATCGATTTGATCGAACGCTTGAGCAGAACCACCGTAAGTCTTTGCAAGAACAGTAGTGATTGCTGCAGTCAGAGTGGTTTTACCGTGGTCAACGTGGCCGATTGTACCCACGTTTACGTGGGGTTTCGTACGTTCAAACTTTTCTTTTGCCATTTTTCTCGTTTCCTAAGTTAAAAGTCCGACCCAATAGCAGACCGGACCGAACCTTCAAAATTTAGTTTCGTGCCTCAATGATTGCTTTCGCCACGTTATTCGGGGCTTCGGCATAGTTGAAGAACTCCATTGAATAGGAGGCGCGCCCCTGCGTAGCAGAACGCAGGTCAGTAGCATAACCGAACATTTCAGAAAGTGGCACCTTTGCACGAACAATTTTTATGCCGCCCACGCCATCTTCCATACCTTCGATCATACCGCGACGACGGTTTAGGTCGCCAACAACGTCACCCATCCAGTCTTCCGGAGTGGTTACTTCAACTTTCATAGTGGGCTCAAGCAAGACAGGATTCGCTTCGGCGGCACCTTTTTTAAAGCCCATTGAACCGGCGATCTTAAACGCCATTTCAGAAGAGTCAACATCATGGTAAGAACCGTCGAATAAAGTAACCTTTACATCGAGTACCGGATACCCAGCCAACACACCATTTTGCATTTGCTCCTGAATACCTTTGTCTACCGCTGGAATGAATTCCTTAGGTACTACACCGCCAACGATTTCGTTAACGAACGTGTAACCCTTGCCTTCTTCCTGCGGCTCAATACGCAGCCAGACGTGACCAAACTGGCCGCGACCGCCCGACTGACGGACAAACTTGCCTTCCACTTCCACAGATTTGCGGAGTGTTTCGCGATAGGCAACCTGAGGCTTACCTACGTTACACTCAACTTTAAATTCGCGTTTCATGCGATCCACGATAATATCGAGGTGTAACTCACCCATGCCAGAAATAATTGTCTGGCCGGTTTCATCATCTGTTTTAACGCGGAACGAGGGGTCTTCTGCAGCCAGTTTACCCAGCGCAATACCCATTTTTTCCTGATCGGCGGTTGATTTTGGCTCAACGGCAATCGAAATAACCGGGTCAGGGAATTCCATACGTTCCAATGTGATCACGTTGTTCGGATCACACAAGGTGTCACCGGTGGTAACATCTTTCAGTCCGATAGCAGCGGCGATGTCCCCTGCACGAACTTCTTTAATCTCTTCACGATCTTTAGCGTGCATCTGTACGATACGGCCAAAACGTTCCCGCTTGCTCTTCACCGGATTAAATACGGTATCGCCGGTATTAACGACACCGGAGTAGCAACGGAAGAACGTTAGCGTCCCCACAAACGGGTCAGTCGCTATCTTAAATGCCAATGCAGAAAACGGTTCGTTGTCGTCAGCATGACGCTCGCCTTCCGTTTCATCCGGTAATATACCGTTAATAGCTGGTACATCGACGGGTGCAGGCAAATAACGAATAACGGCGTCCAGGACGGCTTGTACACCTTTGTTTTTAAATGCGCTACCACAGGTGGCCAACACAATCTCGTTATTGAGTGTACGAATACGCAGACCTTCGTGAATCTCATCTTCACTCAGCTCGCCGTTTTCCAAATACTTTTCCATCAACTCTTCATTGGCTTCAGCGGCCGCTTCGACCATTTCGGTGCGATAGTGCTCAGCTTTATCTGCCAGCTCCGCCGGGATGTCTTCATAGGTAAATGTCATACCCTGATCATCGGCGTTCCAGTTGATAGATTTCATCTTTACCAGGTCGATGACGCCGCGGAATTCGTCTTCTGCGCCAATGTTAAGCTGAATCGGAACACAATTAGCACCCAAACGCTTACGGATTTGACCAATAACCCGTTCAAAATCCGCTCCTGCACGGTCCATCTTATTGACGAAAACCATGCGAGGAACGTGATATTTATTCGCCTGTCGCCAGACGGTTTCTGATTGAGGCTCAACGCCCGAAGACCCACAAAAAACGACCACTGCACCGTCGAGTACGCGCAATGAACGCTCCACTTCGATGGTAAAGTCTACGTGTCCGGGAGTATCGATAATGTTGACGCGATGTTGCTCGAACTGTTGTTGCATACCAGACCAGAAACACGTAGTCGCAGCAGAGGTAATAGTAATTCCCCGCTCCTGCTCCTGTTCCATCCAGTCCATGGTCGCAGCACCGTCGTGCACTTCGCCAATTTTATGTGATAAACCGGTATAAAAAAGTACACGCTCCGTAGTCGTGGTTTTACCCGCGTCTACGTGCGCAACTATTCCAATATTACGATAACGTTCAATTGGGGTCTTACGAGGCATACGTCTCTCTCAGTTTATAACGTTGATTACCAACGGTAATGTGCGAACGCTTTGTTCGCTTCGGCCATACGGTGAACGTCTTCACGTTTCTTAACCGCAGAACCTTTGTTGTCTGATGCATCCATCATTTCAGCAGCAAGGCGTTGAGCCATTGACTTCTCGCCACGTTTACGTGCCGCTTCTACCAGCCAGCGCATACCCAGTGCATTACGACGAACCGGACGAACTTCTACTGGAACCTGGTAAGTTGAACCACCAACGCGGCGTGACTTAACCTCTACAGTAGGACGAATGTTGTCCAGAGCTTCTTCGAATACGTCCAGGTGGTCTTTGCCGGTTTTTTCAGCAACAATATCAAGCGCACCGTAAACAATTTTTTCTGCTACAGATTTCTTGCCGTCGAGCATTACGACATTCATGAATTTTGCAAGCAACTGTGATCCGAACTTAGGATCAGGTAGGATTTTACGTTGACCTACGACTCTTCTTCTTGGCATCTTCTATTCTCCGTGGAATTCAGGGATAACCCAAAACTCTAAAATTTAAGTTTGGCCTTACTAACGGAGAACCGTTAAGACTTAGGCCGCTTCGCGCCGTACTTAGAACGCGCTTGTTTACGTGAACTTACACCTGCACAGTCCAACGTACCGCGAACAGTGTGATAACGAACACCTGGAAGGTCTTTAACACGACCACCACGAATAAGAACAACGCTGTGCTCTTGCAGGTTGTGACCTTCACCACCGATGTATGAAGAAACTTCAAAACCGTTGGTCAAACGTACACGACATACTTTACGCAGTGCTGAGTTTGGTTTCTTAGGCGTAGTAGTATATACACGAGTACATACACCACGTCTTTGTGGACAAGCTTGCAGGGCAGCAACGTTGCTTTTTTCAACGGGCTTTCTGCGAGGCTTGCGCACTAACTGGTTAACTGTTGCCATTAACAAGCTCCTGATTAAAAACTACAAAAACCCGGAATCATACCGGGTCGGATTATGTTGACGCTTGTGCGTCTCAGATTACGTGCTCGTCGCAATCTGTTGCGGCTTTAAAAATAAAAACCGCGACCTTTTATAGGTTGGCTTTTAGCCTACTGCCTATTTGGGTCGCGGAATATTAATGATCAAAGCCTAAGCTGTCAAGCTGTACAAAGGTTAACCACAGATTTAACTGCAATTTACCTCTGTCAGCAGGACTTTCCGGTGATTAACTGTGCAATCACCGGAATGTGCTTACTCTTCTGAGGCAGACTCACCAGACGATACTTCCGCGTTTAATGCTTCAGTAAGCGCTTGTTCTGCTTCAGCCGCAGACACTGACAATTCTGCCATTGCCTGTTGACGGCGTTGAGCGCGTTTTTCGTGATATGCGAAACCGGTACCAGCCGGAATCAGTCGACCAACGATAACGTTCTCTTTCAGACCACGTAAGTCGTCTTCTTTACCTTGTACCGCTGCTTCTGTCAGTACGCGGGTTGTTTCCTGGAACGAGGCTGCAGAGATAAATGACTCTGTAGACAGTGACGCTTTGGTGATACCCAGTAACTGGATTTCATAAAGCGCAGGCAGTTTGCCCTGACGTTCCATTTCGCGGTTAGCAATTTTCACTGCTGCCACTTCAACCTGTTCGCCTTCCAGGAATTGCGTGTCGCCCGGTGCAGTAATCAAACACTTACGCAACATCTGGCGGATGACCACTTCGATGTGCTTATCGTTAATTTTTACACCTTGCAGACGGTATACTTCCTGAACTTCGTTCACGATGTAGTTAGACACCGCACTCACACCACGCAAACGCAGGATGTCGTGTGGAGACTCAGGGCCGTCAGCGATAACTTCACCTTTTTCTACGGTCTCACCTTCGAACACGTTAAGCTGACGCCACTTCGGAATCATCTCTTCGTATGGATCGCCGTCTTTCGGTGTAATAACCAGACGCTTCTTACCTTTAGTTTCTTTACCGAAACCAATGGTACCTGACACTTCAGCAAGAATCGCAGGCTCTTTAGGCTTACGAGCTTCGAACAAGTCAGCTACGCGAGGCAGACCACCCGTGATGTCACGTGTCTTCGAGCTTTCCTGAGGAATACGGGCCAATACGTCACCGGCGCTGGCCATCTTGCCTTCTGAGGCTTCGATGGTCGTAAAGCTAGGTAAGCGGATTTCTTGCAGACCTGTTTCTTCACTTTCCAGAATCAGCTTAGGCTCTTTCGCGTTAACCTTAGACAGATCTTTAACCACGATACGGGTCAGACCGGTCAGCTCATCCTGCTGCATTTCGGTGTTCGAATCGTCGATGTCTGCAAATGAAATCTTTGCATCACGCTCAACGATGATTGGGTGACTATGCGGATCCCAGTTAGCAACCACGTCGCCAGCAGCAACACTTGCACCGTCATCTACAGACAGTACCGCACCGTAAGGCACTTTATAGCGTTCTTTCTCACGACCCTGGTCGTCGATCATTGTCAGTTCGGTTGAACGTGAAACAATAACCACTTTACCGTCTGTGTTACGTACGTACTTAGCATTATGTAGCTTCAGGCTACCTGCTGTCTTAACCTGTACGCTGTTCTCTGCAGACGCTCGTGATGCAGCACCACCGATGTGGAACGTACGCATGGTAAGCTGTGTACCCGGCTCACCGATTGACTGAGCAGCGATAACACCAACAGATTCACCTTTACCTACGATATGACCACGTGCAAGGTCACGGCCGTAACAGGCAGCACACACACCGTAGTCGTTGTCACAGGTAATTACAGAACGAACCTGAACCTGGTCTACCGAGTTGGCTTCAAGCATGTCTACCAGTGCTTCGTCTAACAGGGTGTTACGCTCAACCAATACTTCTTCGGTACCTGGCTTGTAAACATCTTCTGCTACAACTCGACCCAGTACACGTTCACGCAGCGGCTCAACAACGTCACCACCTTCGATCAGAGGCGTCATCAGAACCCCTTCGAACGTGCCACAATCAGAGTTTGTGATCACCAAATCCTGGGCAACGTCAACCAGACGACGAGTCAGGTAACCGGAGTTCGCTGTCTTAAGTGCGGTATCGGCAAGACCTTTACGCGCACCGTGCGTTGAGATGAAGTACTGTAGTACGTTCAGACCTTCTCGGAAGTTAGCCGTGATTGGCGTTTCGATGATTGAGCCATCCGGCTTAGCCATCAGACCACGCATACCCGCTAACTGACGAATCTGTGCGGCACTACCACGAGCACCGGAGTCGGCCATCATAAACACTGAGTTAAATGAGGTCTGCTCTTCTTCTTCGCCTTTGGCGTTGATAACAACGTCAGTTTTCAGGTTGTCCATCATGGCCTTCGCAACTTTTTCGTTCGCGTTTGACCAGATATCGATAACTTTGTTGTAGCGCTCACCCGCTGTAACCAAACCACTCTGGAACTGTTCCTGGATTTCGATTACTTCGGCTTCTGCAGCTTCAATGATGTCTTTCTTCGCGTCAGGAATAACCATGTCGTCGATACCAACAGACGCACCCGCGATCATCGCGTAGTGGAAACCGGTATACATGATTTGGTCAGCCGCAATAACGGTATCTTTCAGACCCAGACGACGGTAACAGGCATTAAGCAGACCAGAGATTTGCTTCTTACCCATTGCCTGGTTAATCAGCTCAAAAGGCATACCTTTTGGCAGGATTAACGAGAAGATAGCACGACCAACAGTGGTATCTGTCAGCGTTACTTTTTCAGTTTTCGTACCGTCTTCTGCTACGTCGTATTCAGTGATACGAACTTTAACGCGTGAGTGCAGTTCTGCGTTACCAGTGCGGTACGCTTTCTCAGCTTCGTGCGGGCTGGTAAATACCATGCCTTCACCTAAGCCGTTTACTTTGTCACGAGTCAGGTAATACAGACCCAATACAACGTCCTGTGAAGGTACGATGATTGGCTCACCGTTTGCTGGAGACAGGATGTTGTTCGTTGACATCATTAGCGCACGGGCTTCAAGCTGTGCTTCGATAGTCAACGGTACGTGAACCGCCATTTGGTCACCGTCGAAGTCAGCGTTGTATGCCGCACACACTAAAGGGTGCAGTTGGATCGCTTTACCTTCGATCAGGGTAGGTTCAAATGCCTGGATACCCAATCTGTGCAGTGTTGGTGCACGGTTAAGTAACACAGGGTGCTCACGGATTACTTCGTCAAGCACGTCCCATACTTCCGGCGCTTCACGTTCTACCAGCTTCTTAGCAGCTTTGATAGTCGTTGCCAGACCACGGCCTTCTAATTTGCCATAAATGAACGGCTTGAATAGCTCAAGGGCCATTTTCTTAGGCAGACCGCACTGGTGCAGACGCAGTGTAGGACCAACGGTGATTACAGAACGACCAGAGTAGTCAACACGCTTACCCAGCAGGTTCTGACGGAAACGACCTTGCTTACCTTTGATCATATCGGCAAGTGATTTCAGAGGACGCTTGTTAGAGCCTGTGATAGCGCGGCCACGACGACCGTTATCAAGCAATGCATCTACCGCTTCCTGCAGCATACGCTTTTCGTTACGTACGATGATGTCAGGTGCCGCCAGGTCAAGAAGACGCTTCAGACGGTTGTTACGGTTGATAACACGACGGTATAAGTCGTTCAGGTCAGACGTCGCAAAACGGCCACCGTCCAGAGGTACCAGAGGACGCAGGTCCGGTGGCAGAACTGGCAGTACTGTCATGATCATCCATTCTGGCTTGTTGCCAGACTGTTGGAATGATTCAAGCAACTTCAGACGCTTGGTGATTTTCTTACGCTTGGTTTCAGAGTTAATTGAAGGCAACTCTTCACGCATAGCTGCAACATCTGCATCAACGTCAAGTACTTTCAACAGGTCGAATACGGCTTCTGCACCCATTTTCGCTTCAAACTCATCACCGTGTTCTTCCAGTGCGTCCAGGTATTCTTCTTCGCTCAGCAGTTGGCTGCGCTCAAGCGTTGTCATACCAGGCTCTGTTACTACAAATGATTCGAAGTACAGCACGCGCTCGATGTCACGCAGTGTCATATCAAGCATCAGACCGATACGAGACGGCAGTGATTTCAGGAACCAAATGTGCGCAACCGGACTTGCCAGTTCGATGTGACCCATACGCTCACGACGTACTTTGGTCAGCGTTACTTCAACGCCACATTTTTCACAGATTACACCGCGGTGCTTAAGACGCTTGTACTTACCACACAAGCACTCATAGTCCTTCACAGGACCAAAGATACGCGCACAGAACAGACCGTCACGCTCAGGTTTGAACGTACGGTAGTTGATGGTTTCTGGCTTTTTAACTTCACCATAAGACCATGAACGGATCATGTCTGGTGAAGCAAGACCGATGCGAATATTATCGAATTCTTCGGTCTTGTTTTGCTGTTTTAGAAACTTTAATAAGTCTTTCACAAATACTCTCCCGGCGGAGTCAGTCTCTATGGCCCGGCGAACCGGGCCAACTCAATCAATTATGGCGAATGCCTGCTTATTTCTCTTCCAACTCGATATTGATACCGAGTGAGCGGATTTCTTTAAGCAATACGTTGAAGGATTCAGGCATACCTGGTTCCATTCTGTGATCGCCATCAACGATGTTCTTGTACATTTTGGTACGACCGTTAACGTCATCCGACTTAACAGTAAGCATTTCCTGCAGGGTATAAGCTGCACCATATGCTTCCAGTGCCCACACTTCCATCTCACCGAAGCGCTGACCACCGAACTGTGCTTTACCACCCAGAGGCTGCTGTGTAACCAAGCTGTAAGAACCGGTTGAACGCGCGTGCATCTTGTCGTCAACCAAGTGGTTCAGTTTCAGCATGTACATGTAACCAACCGTAACCGGACGCTCAAACTCGCGACCTGTACGACCGTCGAACAAGGTAATCTGACCGCTTTCCGGAATATCCGCCAGCTTCAGCATGTCCTTGATTTCTGATTCACGCGCACCGTCGAATACTGGTGTAGCAATTGGAACACCTTTACGCAGGTTGTTAGCCAGACGCAGTACTTCGTCGTCGCTGAACGTGCTGATGTCGACTTGCTCTGGTTGGTCACCCAGCGAGTAAACTTCTTGCAGGAAGCTGCGCAGCTTGGCCATTTCTTCCTGCTCTTTCAGCATGCGATCAATCTTCACGCCTAAACCGTGTGCCGCCATACCCAAGTGAGTTTCAAGGATCTGACCGATGTTCATACGCGATGGTACACCCAGCGGGTTCAGTACGATGTCTACCGGCGTGCCGTTTTCATCGTAAGGCATATCTTCTACAGGAATTACTGTAGAGATAACACCCTTGTTACCGTGACGACCGGCCATCTTGTCACCAGGCTGGATGTGACGCTTAACAGCCAGGTAAACTTTAACGATTTTCAGTACGCCTGGTGCCAGATCATCACCTTGTGTGATCTTGCGACGCTTGGCTTCAAATTTCTTGTCGAAATCAGCTTTGATTTCGTCGTGCTGCTGACCGATTTGATCCAAATCGTTCTGTGCATCTTCATCTTTCAGTGGAATATCGAACCACTTCTCACGTGGCACGCTGTCCAGTTTAGCCTGGTCAACGCCCGCTTTTAACAGCAGGTTCTGCGCACGAGCAAAGATACCGTCAGCAAGAATTGAGAACTCATCACCCAGGTCTTTCTTAACCTGACGTAACTGCATGTCTTCAATTTCAAGCGCACGCTTGTCTTTTTCAACGCCATCACGGGTAAAGACCTGAACGTCAATTACCGTACCGTGTACTGAGTTTGGTACACGCAAAGAGGTATCTTTAACGTCAGACGCTTTTTCACCGAAAATAGCGCGCAGTAGTTTTTCTTCTGGCGTAAGTTGCGTTTCGCCCTTAGGCGTTACTTTACCTACCAGAATGTCTCCGCCTTTCACTTCCGCACCGATGTAAACAACGCCAGATTCATCCAGCTTGCTCAGTGCAGATTCACCCACGTTAGGAATATCAGCAGAAATCTCTTCTGGCCCAAGCTTGGTATCACGAGCGATACAGCTTAATTCCTGGATGTGGATAGTGGTGAAACGGTCTTCTTGCGCAACACGCTCTGAAATCAGAATCGAGTCTTCGAAGTTGTAACCATTCCAAGGCATGAACGCGATACGCATGTTCTGACCAAGCGCCAGATCACCTAAGTCGGTAGACGGGCCATCTGCCAGTACATCACCTGCAACAATCGGATCGCCAACACTACAGGTTGGACGCTGATTGATACACGTGTTCTGGTTAGAACGGGTGTACTTAGTCAGGTTGTAAATGTCGATACCCGCTTCGCCGGCTAACATTTCGTCTTCGTCAACCTTGATAACGATACGGCTTGCATCAACGTAATCAACCACACCACCACGCTTAGCAACAACGGTTACACCGGAGTCAACAGCGATTGTGCGTTCCATACCAGTACCAACCAGCGGCTTATCAGCTCGCAGAGTAGGTACTGCCTGACGTTGCATGTTCGCACCCATTAAGGCACGGTTAGCATCATCGTGCTCCAGGAACGGGATAATGCTTGCTGCAATCGACACGATTTGCTGTGGTGAAACGTCCATGTACTTGATGTCTTCTTTAGGCATCAGCGTGGTTTCACCGCGGTGACGACACGGAATCAGTTCGTCTACCAGCGCACCTTCTTCAGTCAGTGCAATGTTCGCCTGAGCGATCGCAAACTGACCTTCTTCGATAGCAGATAAATAATCAATTTCATCGGTAACCACACCGTCTACGATGCGACGGAAAGGCGTTTCAAGGAAACCAAAGTCATTGGTACGCGCAAAGCTCGCCAATGAGTTGATCAGACCGATGTTTGGACCTTCAGGGGTTTCGATTGGACACAGACGACCGTAGTGAGTCGGGTGAACGTCTCGAACCTCAAAGCCTGCACGTTCACGTGTCAGACCACCCGGGCCTAATGCAGAAATACGACGCTTGTGCGTTACTTCTGACAGCGGGTTGTTTTGGTCCATAAACTGTGACAACTGAGAAGAACCAAAGAATTCTTTAACTGCAGCTGAAATAGGCTTAGCGTTGATCAGATCCTGTGGCATTACGTTGTCCAGGTCACCCAAAGACAAACGTTCTTTAACGGCACGTTCAACACGAACCAGGCCAACTCGGAACTGGTTTTCCGCCATTTCACCAACAGAACGAATACGACGGTTACCCAAGTGGTCGATATCGTCCACTTCATCTTTACCATCACGGATTTCGATCAGTTGCTTCATCACAGCAACGATGTCGTCTTTGTCCAGTGTGCCAGGACCAGTCAGTTCATTACGGCCCAAACGGCGGTTGAACTTCATACGACCAACAGAAGACAAGTCGTAGCGTTCTTCAGAGAAGAACAGGTTGTCGAACAAGGTTTCTGCCGCGTCTTTCGTTGGTGGCTCACCAGGACGCATCATGCGATAGATTTCAACTAACGCTTCTAGGCGGTTAGTTGAGCTGTCGATACGAAGGGTATCGGAAATATACGAACCGTGGTCCAGTTCGTTAATATACAGCGTAGTAAATTCTTTAATGCCAGCCTGACTCAACGCTGCCATGTTTTCCATGGTCAGTTCATCGTTGGCATTGACCAGTACTTCACCGGTTTCTTCGTTAATATAAGTTTCGCCGTAAACACGACCAACCAAATACTCAACAGGTACTTCCAGTTCAGTTACACCGGCTTTTTCCAAAGCACGTGTATGACGCGCAGAAATACGACGCCCGGTTTCTACCAGTACGTTGCCATCAGCGTCCAGGATGTCAAACTGGGCAGTCTCACCGCGCAGACGATCAGCGACGATTTCCATCATCAGCTTGTCGTCAGCAATGCGAACCTGAATCTTTTCGAAGAAGGTGTCCAGGATCTCTTCCGTACCCATTTCCAGTGCACGTAAGATAATCGTTGCAGGCAACTTACGGCGACGGTCAATACGTACGAACAGGTTATCTTTCGGGTCAAACTCGAAGTCCAGCCATGAACCACGGTATGGGATTACACGTGCGTTGTATAACACCTTACCTGACGAGTGCGTTTTACCTTTGTCGTGATCAAAGAACACACCAGGAGAACGATGCAGCTGAGAAACGATAACACGCTCGGTACCATTAATGACGAACGTACCGTTCTCAGTCATTAACGGGATCTCACCCATGTACACTTCTTGTTCTTTAATATCTTTTACGGTACCGGGTGCCGCTTCTTTATCGAATAATACGAGACGAAGTTTCACTCTTAGAGGAGCTGAATAAGTTACGCCGCGAATTTGACATTCTTTAACATCGAATACCGGTTCGCCTAAACGATAACTCACATATTGTAATTCTGAATTGCCAGAGTAACTTTTGATTGGAAAAACAGAACGGAATGCTGCTTCCAAACCATATTGACCATCGGGATCGATATCAATAAATTTCTTGAAAGAATCTAGCTGGATTGAAAGAAGGTATGGAATTTCCAATACCTGTGGGCGTTTGCCAAAATCCTTACGGATACGTTTCTTTTCGCTATAAGAGTAAACCATGGGTTCCTCAGCCTGCTGATTTTAGACCCAACCTGTTGCCGTAATACACGTCGACAACAAACTTCCAGTACCCTTTCACAGGGAACAATCGAACAGCATACACCAAAAATTAACCAAATGGTTAGTTAACTGGTTGGTTTGTTGCTAATTTTTTTATTCCAAGTGGTGGCGCATGATGTATATGGTCAAGGGTAATAAACCATACACCCTACAGCGCAAAAAGGCTGGTGGTCTAAAAAACCACCAGCCTAGGCCATTTCTGGCTAGTAATTTGCTAATGCAAATTACTTGATTTCAACTTCTGCACCAGCTTCTTCAAGCTCTTTCTTAAGTGCTTCAGCTTCATCTTTGCTCACGCCTTCTTTGATAGCTTTAGGAGCAGATTCAACTACTTCTTTAGCTTCTTTCAGGCCAAGACCAGTCGCGCCGCGAACTGCCTTGATAACTGCAACCTTGTTGCCACCGAATGAAGTCATTACAACGTCAAATTCAGTTTTCTCTTCAGCAGCAGCAGCTTCGCCGCCAGCAGCTGGGCCAGCAACTGCAACAGCAGCAGCAGCAGAAACACCGAATTTTTCTTCGGCAGCTTCGATCAGTTCAACCAGTTCCATTACTGGCATTTCAGCGATCGCGTTTAAGATATCTTCTTTAGTCAGAGCCATTTCTCTAAACTCCTGGGATTAAAATGTTAAAAAAATCAATATGCCAAAAACGCCAATTACTTGGTGTCTTTGACCGCCGCCAATACACGCACAAACTTGCCAGGAACTTCGTTGATAGTTTGAACGAATTTCCCAACTGGTGCTTTGAAGGTTGCAAGTAGTTTCGCAAGCGCTTCGTCGCGGGTAGGCAGAGACGCCACTGCATCCAGTTTTTCTGGACCAAGTAAGCCACTACCAATTGAAAGAGCAGTAACTTTCAGCTTATCGTTCTTCTTACCGAAGTCTTTGAAAAGACGTGCTGCACCACCTGGTGCATCGATAGAGAAGCCGTAGATAAGCGGGCCAGTTAAGGCGCTTTCCAAGTCTGCAAATTTACTTTCAGACAATGCACGCTTAGCCAGAGTATTACGTACTACCTTAAGGTATACGCCTTGCTCACGGGCTTGTACGCGCAGAGCTGTAAGTTCTGCAACTTCCATCCCACGGTATTCAGCAACGGCTACGGATAGAGCGCGAGACGCAACTTCAGAAACTTCTGCTACGATCTCTTTTTTTGCTGCTAAACCTAGTGCCACTGAGTTCACCTCTTTAAATCTGATTAACCAATTACTTGGACTAATCAGGGTTCACAGATTGATGCCATTGCCGGATAACTGTTAAGTTGCCCGTGAATGACACCGCTCTACGGTGTTCGTTATCCCAGAGAGTCTGAGTCGAAACCACCGTCTGCGCAGGCTGTCGTGATTAAGTAGTACATTGAATGCAAAAGTTCTCTTACCTCTTTTGCTGTACTACACCTGCGGTCTTGGACGGGAGCTACTGATATTCGCTTTTGGCGATATTCAACAGCTCCAACCCATAACCTTTAAGAGAAGCGTTAGCCTAAGCTAACGCAAAGCATTACTGACCTACAGACGCTTTGTCTACAGATACGCCAGCGCCCATAGTTGTGCTCAGGCTTACTTTCTTGATGTAAGTACCTTTTGCAGAAGAAGGCTTAGCTTTCTTCAGGGCTTCAAGCAATGCTTCCAAGTTTTCTTTGATTTGATCAGCTTCAAACGCGATCTTACCAATGCTAGCGTGGATGATACCGTTCTTATCGTTACGGTAGCGAACCTGACCAGCTTTAGCATTTTTAACTGCAGTAGCAACGTCTGGCGTTACAGTACCAGTCTTAGGGTTAGGCATCAGGCCACGTGGACCTAAGATTTGACCTAACTGACCAACAACGCGCATTGCGTCCGGGCTGGCAACTACTACGTCAAAGTTCATTTCGCCTTTCTTAACCTGCTCAGCAAGGTCTTCCATACCTACGATGTCAGCACCAGCTTCTTTAGCAGCTTCAGCGTTTGCGCCCTGAGTAAACACAGCAACGCGAACTTCTTTACCAGTACCGTTAGGCAGTACAGTTGCACCACGAACGTTTTGGTCAGATTTCTTCGCATCGATGCCCAGGTTGATAGCAACATCAACACTTTCAGGGAATTTAGCCGTAGCCAGTTCTTTTAACAGAGCAACCGCTTCTGCGATATCGTACTCTTTAGCTACGTCTACTTTTTCACGGATTAAGCGTGCGCGTTTAGTTAATTTAGCCATTCGATTAACCCTCTACCTTCAAGCCCATAGAACGAGCAGAACCCGCAATTGTACGAACAGCCGCGTCCAGATCAGCAGCAGTTAAGTCCGGCTCTTTAGTCTTGGCAATTTCTTCCAATTGAGCACGGGTAACAGTACCTACTTTCTCAGTGTTTGGACGACCTGAACCGCTCTTGATGCCAGCCGCTTTTTTCAGCAGGTAAGACGCAGGAGGCGTTTTAGTTTCGAATGTAAAAGAGCGATCTTCGTAAACAGTAATTTCTACTGGTACTGGAGCGCCTTTTTCAAGACTTTCTGTTTTCGCGTTGAAAGCCTTACAGAATTCCATGATGTTCACACCATGCTGACCCAGTGCAGGACCAACTGGTGGAGACGGGTTAGCAGCACCAGCTGCAACCTGTAGCTTAATTAAGCCAGTTACTTTTTTAGCCATTTTAAATGCTCTCGTTAATGGGTCTAACGCCTCGCAAGTATCGAGTTTACTTGCTCAATCGGCTCCCCGGTTCCAATAAAAGGGGCGCGAATTATAGGCTAACAAATAGCCTGACGCAACCTTATATTCATGTTTTTTGGGTTATACCCTAAAAAAACAAAAAGTGGCTTGCAGATACTGCAAGCCACTTCTTTGTATTTGATTAGGCTGTTAGCCTTTTTCGACCTGACTGAATTCCAGATCAACCGGTGTAGAGCGACCGAAGATGAGCACCGATACTTTCACGCGGCTCTTCTCATAATCAACTTCTTCAACCACACCATTGAAGTCTGCAAACGGTCCATCGGTAACACGTACCACTTCGCCAGGCTCGAACAATGTTTTTGGCTTCGGCTTATCAACAGACTCTTCAAGACGGTTGAGGATGGCATCTGCTTCGCGCTGTGAAATCGGCATTGGGCGGTCAGATGTGCCACCAATAAAACCAAGTACCCGCGGTACACTTTTCACTAAGTGCCATGAGTCTTCGTTCATTTCCATTTCTACCAGCACATAACCTGGATAGAATTTACGCTCAGACTTACGTTTTTGACCTGCACGCATTTCGATAACTTCTTCTGTAGGTACCAAAACCTGACCAAAGTAATCTTCCATTTCATGCATCTTGATGTATTCAAGCAGCGTTTTCTTAACACGTGATTCGTATTGCGAGTATGCCTGAACAACGTACCAACGTTTTTTTGCTTTTTCTTCAGTCATTCGCTTATGCTCCGATACCGGTCACTAATGAAACAAGCCATACCAGGATACCATCGATACCCCAAAGCAGTAATGCTGCAACCGCCGTCGCTGCCAGTACGATTAATGTAGTCTGGTTCAGCTCCTGACGGGTAGGCCATACCACTTTACGTACTTCTAAACGGGACTCTTTGGCAAACGTCAAAAACGTATCGCCTTTTACCGTTGTAGCAGCAATAAAGCCCGCAACCGCAACGCCTACTACCGCACCAATGGCACGATATAAGATTGACACTTCACCATAAACATAATTTGCAGTGATCACACCCGCCAGTAAGGCAAATACAATCAACCACTTCAGCATGTCCATTGAGTTGGATGGATTTTCCGTTTTTTCGCTCATTTCACGACCCTAGCAATACGGCTTTTGCAGTGCACCTGCACTAAAACATTATCTGGCAGGGGTGGAGGGACTCGAACCCCCAACCATCGGTTTTGGAGACCGCTGTTCTACCAATTCGAACTACACCCCTAAAACAGCTTTTGGCTGATTTTACTTACACTACCCTTGTGAAGTTGTGACGTCTTTTTGATTAAAAGTGCGGCTTCGCAAAGGAGGGACGCGTATTATACCCAACAAGCTTTCAGATACAAGAGGTTTGTCATTTACCGTCTAGTCCGACAATGCTCTGCCCCACAACCCCTGGTCACATATGATACTTATTTTAATATCTACTTTTTAATTGTTGCTTCAATTTTGCTTTGGCCTTATTACTACTTGCCAACTCATCAGCGCTCTTGCGATTAGGATTGTGTCTTACCAGGTTGGTTACGCGCTGTGAGACCAATGGTGCTTCAAACTGTGATGTATCACCGGTTTCCAACACTATAACTGCAAGTTCATATTGGTTAAAACGTACATCAAATATACCCGATTCAAAATCACGTTGATTTATCAAAAAGTCATCGTATGTTTGTGCATTTTCGTAGCCAACCAATATGACATCAAGATTGAGTGAATCGGGCTCTCCTAATAGCGCTGACGAAGTATCCAGATATTCAAGAGGGTCCCAGTTATCTATATTTGGGAACTCACCCACTACTGGCATGCTAATCCCCCAGACTAAACTTTCTTGCATAGTTTCAGTCTGCAAAGCAGTACTCACTCTAAACAAGTCTGCCGATGGCATTTCGCCACTCACGTCGTACTGGCTATCTTCGGCTAAAACGACGTCGACTATTTTTTCAACATTCACATCGGCTAAAGGCATTTCATACTGGCTGGCTATATCATTATGCATATCAGTCCGGGCAATTATATAAAATCCGAAATCAAATTCAGGATGGTAAAATGTGTCTGAGGTAGTTACGTTTATTTCATGGGCATCAATGGTAGGCTCATTCACCAAATATAAATAATCGTCGTCATAAGTTGAATCTGTTGAGGAATAACGCGCGATACCATCGATATATGAGTAGGTATATTTGTAGATTGAGTTGGCCGACTGAGAATTAACAGAAATTGCCGTTGTATCCAGACTAGCTTCAACCGTCATGCCCGATACAAATTGTTGAGGCATAATTCCGCGACTAAGCATCTGAGGAACTATACTTACATTTCCTGTTATAATGCTCTCTCCATTATTTCTACAAATTTCCAGAGGCACCTGAACTCCATCTGTCGTTCGTTGGCTAACATCCGAAACAGTCTGACTACCGCCCAGGTATACTGTTGTTTCTTCAATTTCCCCAACGAGATCCGGTACAACAACAGTGACTAGGTCATCATAACAACCACAGTCAACGTCGACTTCGTGATTTGTATAAAATACACCTAAATCTGTCGTTGGCGCTGAGATGGTCGTTTGAATATTTGTTTGAAAAATACCGGGTTCAATTTCACGATAACTGACAAGAGAAAAAGACACGTGACTGTCTGAAGTCGAGTAGGAAAACTGGCCGTTAGAGTTAGGATTTAATACTGTACGTTCCGTAAAATCCGCATTGTGAATAACCACTCTGGAAGTAGTAAGGGGCGATTCTTCGTTACACTGATTAACCCCTACGCTCGTTAAGCTCAACTGATAGGTTGTTGCGTTTCCACCTCCACCAGAACCACCGCCTGTATTATTTGTAGGTGAATCTGAACCGCCCCCACAGGCGCCCAACATAAATGCTGTAACAACAAAACAACTTAGCTTTTTTAACATCACTGTTAGTCCTTTATTTAATTTTTCCTTCAACAATTGACGGGCAACTGTACTGACCAATCTACCATTCCAGTTTCCATCAAAGCGTATTGATATTCAATAAAAAAGGAATTGTATTGGTCACCCGGCATCAAATGATACATGGCTCAATCACCAGCAATTTTCAGACACATTATTGTTGCTTTGGGTTTGGTAACGGTCTGTATAAATATTCTTGAATATTCGTACTATTGTGGAGTGCTCATCTTATTCTTCGTACACCGTTTTTTTACATTGCAATGAAACAGACCCATATGTAATTTACAATGGTGGTTAACATTGATGTTTAATAAACTAAGGAAAGTTATGAATAGTTTCGTTCGCCTGGCCGCGGTAGTGGCTGCCTCCAACTTGCTTACCGCTTGTGAACTCGATTCAAACAATGTACTCGAAAATCTAAATAAAAACCGAGCGAAATGGGAAAACTCGAATATTGACACTTACCAGTTTGAGTACAGTAAGTCCTGTAACTGCATGCTTGAGGACACCCTTCCGCGCTTAGTGGTTGTCAATGCAGGCCAGGTTGTTTCTCAAACGATTATTGAAAGTCACGTTGCCTTGCCGTTGGATCAGGTTAGCACAGAAAGTATTGCAGGTTTGTTCGAACGAATTGCACTTGAAGAAAGCCGCGCTAAATCTGTTACCGTTGAGTACGATCCTGATCTTGGATATCCAACCAAAATTAAGGTCGATATTAGCAAGCGGATTGCCGATGACGAATACACCCTTTACGTAAGTAATGTCGTTAATAGTGAAGACCTAGCCTGTACCACTGAAGTACTTAGCGGACTCAATATTTCCATTGTTGACTCATCAACCCAAACTGCTGCCGCATGCGGAGTGACTGTTACTGCGACTGAGGGTGATTTCTCTGAGTCCGTAGATAACACAGATGTTAATTGCGATGACTCTGCACTCATCTCTATGCTGCATGAGCGGCCAGGGTTTTATACATTAACCTTCGAAAAATCGGGTTATCAAGCCTATCAAATTGAAGATTTTGGTATTGGACAGGATCTATGCCACGTATTACCCAGACAGCTTGACGTCGAACTTTCTCCACAATGAACTTCTATTTGAGAGCACGTCTTTTGTGCTCTCACCCTCTTCTCGTAACACATCCCCTGGCCAGTATTAACCTTAAATAAATAGGTCTGGCTCTTGACCAATTCCGCATAGCGGTTATATATTTCGCAAATTAGACTATTTCATTTAGCGTCAATGACTATTATTCGCGAGGGTTGGTATGAGCAATACATTAATGAACTTCCAGGATCTGAACTTTTTGTTATATGACATACTGGACGTAGAGAAGTTAACTGCCTATTCGCGTTTTAATGATCACAGCCGCGAAACTTTCGACGCAACCATTGAAACGGCCTACTCTATCGCCAGAGACTGGTTTGCACCTTGTGCTGCAAAACTGGATGAACATGAGCCACAATTTATTGATGGCAAAGTTGATATCATTCCCGAAGTATCGGCAGCACTAGAGCAATATTACGAAGCTGGATTTGGCTCAGCAACGCATGACTATGAATTAGGCGGCATGCAACTTCCTTTTACCGTATCAGTGGCCTGCAAAGCCATATTCGGTGCAGCAAATATGCCCATCCTCTCTTATCCGTCACTGACCAACGCCAATGCTAACGTCATTCGAAACTTCGGTTCAGAGCAACAAAAACAACGGTATTTGGCACCAATGCTTGAAGGCCGTTTCATGGGCACGATGGCACTGACTGAACCCCAGGCTGGTTCGTCGTTATCTGATATTAAAACCACTGCGCTTCCTGCCGATGACGGTACCTACCGGCTTTCAGGCAACAAAATTTTTATTTCTGGCGGTGATCACGAGTTATCTGAAAACATTATTCACTTGGTATTAGCTCGTATTCAGGGCGCACCAGAAGGCGTAAAAGGGCTTTCTTTGTTTATTGTGCCTAAGATCCTGGTTAACGAAGACGGTTCCTTAGGTGAACGTAATGACGTAAATCTGGCTGGTCTTATTCATAAAATGGGGTGGCGCGGAACCACGTCAACCATGCTCAATTTTGGAGAAAAAGAAGGTGCGGTAGGCTACCTTGTCGGCGAACCCAATCGCGGTTTGCTTTACATGTTCCAAATGATGAACGAAGCCAGAATTGGGGTTGGCGTAGGGGCTGTGTCACAAGGTTACACGTCTTACCTTCATGCTCTGGACTATGCGCGAAACCGCCCACAAGGTCGTCATCCTCACGAGAAAGACCCCACTACTGCCCAGCTCCCTATTACCGCTCATTCAGATATCAAGCGCATGTTATTGGCTGCAAAAAGTTACGTCGAAGGTAGTCTTTGTTTGTCACTTTATGGGGCAACACTTGCGGACACGCATGCACACGGCTCAGACCCTGTGGAAGCTAAACGCGCAGGCAGCTTGTTAGATATCCTGACGCCCATCCTCAAATCATGGCCGTCCAAATATTGCCTGGAAGCCAACGCCATCGCCATACAAGTTCATGGCGGGTATGGTTATACTCGCGAATATCCGGTAGAGCGCTTTTATCGCGACAATCGGCTTAACCCAATTCATGAGGGTACAGAAGGCATTCAGGCCCTGGACTTATTGGGAAGAAAGGTCAGCATGCAGAATGGCCTTCCCTACAAACTGTTAAGTGATGAAATACAAAATACCGTTGCAGCATGCAAATCCATTCCCCAACTAGCCGAGTTCGCAGACGCACTTGGTAAATCCAAAGCTTTGTTGGATACAACAACTCAAACCCTTGTAGCAGCCATGCGAGACTCGCAAGCAAACCTTGCCCTGACAAACGCGACACTTTATCTACACGCCTTTGGCCATGTTGTTGTTGCCTGGCTTTGGTTACGACAAGCTCACGTCGCTTTATCAGGAAATCAGGAATCTACAGGGCACGAACGCCGCTTATTTTTAAAAGGTAAACTCTCTGCATGCAGATATTTCTACCGCTACGAGTTACCACAAATCGACGCTACGTGTAATTTACTGCAATCGATGGACGAAAGCTGCTTCGAGTTGGATCCTGACTGGTTGTAAGCGGAACTTGTGACTGTAATTCAAGAGTAACTGGTTGTTTCTCAGATCCCGGCGCGAAGCCGGGAAGACGGCACTGGACTGCTTGAGGTAGTCTGCCTGTTCAAAAGATCCCGGCACGAGGCCGGTAAGACGCGGGGAGAGCTCGTACGCAATAGTACCGAAATCCCCACACCACCTCTTCGTAATCTAGCACCACCTCTTCGTAATCCAGCACTACAATCTCGTCATCCCCGCTTCACTACCTCGTCATCCCCGCGAAGGCGGGAACCTTCACGGAGAAGCCATGTAGACTATGCAGCGGCCTTAGGATTGGGACCATACTGATTGTCATCATGACTATCCTGGATAAGGAAGATAAGCATTACAATGACGCCAATTAATGGAACAAATAGGATTAACTGCCACCATCCAGTGCGACCGGTGTCATGTAAGCGTCGCGCGGCAATACTAATACTTGGGATGAGCAGTGCAATGGCAAAGATAAGTGTCAGGATAAAAGTGCCGAGCACCATGTCCACAATCGACAAACCTATATAAAAAATCACATAGAAAAGATAAAACATCCAATACTCTTTGCGACGGGCTCTGCCATTAAAATCTGCAAATTGCTTTAATGCCTGAGTGAAGTAGTTCATATACAACATTTCCTTGTTCAATCTAAGTCATGTTTTTTTAATTGGAATAGTGACGTTGACTCACCGAATAATGGTTATCACTCAATACTCCTCGGAAGGTATACAACAAGTGTTTATATACAGAGCTCAGCGTATCTTAACCAAGGCATAAAATACATAGCTTTTTATTAAATATCAGTAATTTGGTAATTTCACTACAGCTGTGCAGGTCGCTGCGAAATAAAAGGTTTTGTATCCAGCGCCAACCTTTTTCCCAGATCCCTACATCACCTATTCGTCCCCCCCGAAAAAGCGAAGAGGTAATCAGTGCTTCGATGGAAACTTAATTTGTTTAATTAATCACCTCCCATCACCTCAGCCATTAATTAATGATTTAAGAATAGTAAGTAATATAGGTTGCTAAGGCATGTACTTCCTGGTTTTACAAAGCGACAACATAGATCTTAAAATCAATAACTTCATAGCCAACCCAATGATTTCCTCGCTTCTATAAATCTTCGTAATCAATCAAAATTTCAGGTTATTTTCAGCTTTCTTACAGGTTTTATTACCGTGTTTAGTGACATATTACGGTTGTCATATGCAGCACTTCTAAAAGAAGTATATGCGCGTTAATTGATTTCCGAATGAGTACACAAACTGAGGATACAAAGATGCGGCTTAGTCTATTTCTAAATGTATTAATACTTACATGCGTAATTGCGCTTCCTAATAAAGCGATGTCTGTAACAATAGTTGATAGCGTGACATGGGAAAATAGTACCTATCACTTGTTATCCAGAGGGACATGGCAAGATTCAGAAAGTTTGGGCATTGCACTGGGTGGCAACTTAGCGACAATCAATTCCCAGCAGGAGCAAGATTTTTTGTGGGGTATGTGGGGGTTGTCCGGCTCTAGTTTTCATAACTTTGGCGAAATTTGGATTGGACTCACTGATGAGATTTCAGAAGGTCATTGGGCGTGGTCTAGCGGCGCTCCTTTGAATTTTTCAAACTGGGCTCCGGGCGAACCAAACAGCCTTGGGGTAGAAAACTATGCACATATGTGGCATTCCACTGCAGGCACATGGAACGATGCGAGCGGAAGCAACGAATTTGCAGGTATTGTAGAAATTAACACTGTAGATGCACCATCCGCCTCACTATTTATTATCCTGGTAACTTTACTATTGGCTGCACGAAAACAACCTCGCTATTACCCAAACTTACCTAGCTAAACAATTACCAGATGCTACATTCTCGAATGATTTATCCATTTTCGGCTGGTATATGCTTGTTAACAATAAAACCAAGCTGAAAATATAGTGATATTTCGTTGCCGGGAAGACAGCGTTGGACTGTTTGAGGTTATCAGCTTGTTCAAAAGATCCCGGCGCGAAGGCGGGGACCTTACCAACTCAAACGAATTAACTAAGTGAATTTTAGAAGACAGCGCAGGACTGTTTGAAGTAGTCAACCTGTTCAAAAGATCCCGGCACAAGGCCGGGAAGACGCTATGGAAGTATCCTACACAATATTGACTTCATTTCCGCACCACACCTTCTTAACTCCGCCCCCTCGTCATCCCCGCGACGGCGGGGACCTTTCCAACTCAAACGGATTAACTAAGTGAAGGTTGGAAAACAGCGTTGAACAGCTTCAGGTAATCAGCCTGTTCAAAAGATCCCGGCGCAAGGCCGGGAAGACGGAGTTGAACTGTTTGAGCTAGCCAGCCATTTCGGCTAGGACCAGGCTCTAGCCCGGGACAGGGGATTTCTAAGGGCTTGAATTAGCCCTCAATCTGTCTTATTCGAGACCGAGGAATCCGCCTGTCTGGTGTGCCCATAGTTTGGCGTAGATGCCGCCTTTGTCGAGCAATTCCTGGTGGGTGCCTTGCTCCACGATTTTACCGTTATCCAACACTAATAAGCGGTCCATTTGAGCTATGGTTGAAAGGCGATGCGCAATGGCCAATACCGTTTTATTTTCCATCACTTTGTTCAGGCATTCTTGTATTGCCGACTCGACCTCTGAATCCAGCGCTGAGGTAGCTTCATCCAGAATCAATACCGGTGCATCTTTCAGCAGAACCCGGGCAATGGCAATACGCTGACGCTGTCCGCCAGATAATTTAACGCCGCGTTCCCCGACTTGCGCGTCAAAACCGGTTCTGCCGTTTTTATCAGACAACTGCTGAATGAACTCAAATGCTTCCGCTTGCGTTGCGGCAGCTATCATTGCTTCCTCATCAGCGTCGCTGCGGCCATACACGATATTGTCTCGTACAGAACGGTGCATTAACGATGTATCCTGCGTTACCATACTGATTTGTGCACGCAGCGATTCCTGCTCAACGTCACTAATATCCTGCCCGTCGATAAGTATTTTACCGCCAGTGGTATCGTAAAATCGCAGCAACAGATTCACTAACGTAGACTTACCTGCACCAGAGCGTCCTACCAAGCCCACCTTTTCGCCAGACTTTATGGTCAAGTCGAGGTTTTCGAATACCGGCACAGGATGATTGTTATGACCAGGGTATGCAAAGTTCACTTGCTTGAATTCAATTTGTCCGCCGTTTACGGCAAGCGGTTGCGCTTTCTGTTTGTCTTCCACGGCAATAGGCTGCGCCAGGGTGTTAATACCATCCTGTACAGTACCGAGGTTTTCAAACAGTGAGGCCACTTCCCACATCACCCAGTGAGACATACCGTTTAACCGTAAACACAGGCTCACCGCCAGCGCAATTTCACCCGGCGTAACAAGCTGTTGTAGCCATAAATACACCGACAGTGCCCCCACACTGAAAATCAGCAGTGCATTGCTTAGCTCAACACAGAATTCCAGCACCGTTACCAGGCGCATTTGCGGGTAAACGGTTTGCAGGAATTTGTCCATGCTGTCTTTAGCGTAATCCGCTTCCCGCTGACTGTGGGAGAACAGTTTAACCGTGGTGATATTGGTGTAGCTATCAACAATGCGGCCGGTCATCAGTGAGCGGGCATCGGCCTGATGCTGGGAAACCTGCTTTAACTTGGGCACCAGCACGCGCAAAATCACACTATAAACGCCAAGCCAGATAAGCAGCGGCAGTGCGAGTCGCCAGTCAGCGGTAAAGATAAGCACCACCATTGAGATGAAATACACCCCAATGTAGACCATCAAATCCAACAGCTTCATTACCGTTTCACGCACCGACAATGCGGTTTGCATGACCTTGGTCGCGACACGACCTGCAAACTCGTTCTGGAAGAACGTCAGGCTTTGGCTAAGCAAGTAGCGGTGTGCCTGCCAGCGTATGCGCATGGGGTAATTGCCGAGTAATGACTGGCGGGAAAACAACGAGCGAAGCAGAATAAAACCGGGGATCAGCACAACCACAACCAATCCCATCATGATCAGGCGATTGCCTTCATTTTCGATAAACGTGCTGCGGTCCTGTTCGGTAAACCAGTCTACTAACTGCCCCATAAACCCGAACAAGGCCACCTCCAGCATGGCGACAATTGCGCTGAGTGCCGACACGGTCAGCAGCACGGGCCACATGCCCTGGGTGTAGTGTTTACAAAAAGCCACCATATTTTTTGGTGGCTGGGTAGGGTGTGAAGCAGGGAACGGGTTTGTCAGTTTCTCAAAAAATGAAAACATGTATTACTCAACATCAGGCGTCTTGGTACCCCAGTTTCGCCAGGATGCCTTCGACATTTTCATGGTGTTTGGCTTGCCACTCATCCAACGTCATTCCACCGTCTTTTTCGGCGCGCTGTTTGGCAATTTCAAATGCCTCAGCAGCCGACGCTTGTGGGATAACAGCAATGCCTTCTTGATCGGCCACTATGATATCACCGGGATGCACAGTAACACCACCACACTGGACAGGTTGATTTAACGGGTCAACGCACTTTTTAGCACCAGGCTTGGGAATAACACCACGGGCATAAACCGCAAACCCCATTTCTTCAACTTCACCGACATCGCGGATCACGCCATCTACCACAAAGCCTGCAATACCCCGCTTTTTCGCGATTGCACAGACATTCCCACCTGCTACCGCGAACTGGTCATCGGCTTCCACTACAATCACATCACCGGGATTTGCCCGGTATATGGCAGCATGCAGCATTAAATGGTCTCCCGGTTGGCACTTAACCGTAAATGCAGGTCCGGAAATTTTAGGTGACGGTGTCCACAGTGAATGTATTGCATAGTCCATAAACTGTTCACGCGGCAGTGCATCGGCGTACTCGCACACCGACACTTCATTAAAATTAATGCTCATGGTGACTCCTGAAATGTGGAATTGGATTCAGGTCCATCTTAGCAACTAAGCAAATACTGTGAAGTAGGCTTTGGCAATGTTCGGTATAAACAATGCGACAGTGAGGATAAATTCAGCGAGGCAGGCCACCTCGCTGAGAACAAATGTTACTGAATCAAATTCACCTGCAAAGACGCCGTATCGGTTTGCAGGCCAAAGTGCCCTAATGTATAGGTATAGCTCGCATCTTCATTCCAGATTCGGCTGCTGTGCACCCCACCTACAGAACACACACCCGTCGCGCAAACAATTTGATCGATATTGCTCTTTATGGAATACACCTTGTCGCCGAGAGGTTCTCCATACAAGCTATCTAAGAACGGGCTTTGGACCGACAACCCGTAGTAACCGCAGGTAGAACTCCAGACATTGTAGGGATAAACGCCGCATGACCATAACCCACGCAGCGCGCCGGCAATCCCGACAAACGTATCTACGTATGACGACACTGCCAGTTTAGAGATTTGCTGCGCAGCCAGCGTTACGCCCATAGAATGGCCTATTACATCGATGTTACCGGTACAGGAGGCTGCCAACGCATCTTCAATGGCATTGCGAACAGGGGTTTCTTCACTGCCATAATGGTTGTTACACCCGGCACAGGACTTTGAGCCCCAGTCTGGCCGGAAAATTTCACTACTGCTGTAGCCGTTGCTCAGCAACAAGTTGTAAGTGTTATCCCAACTGGTTGGGGAGGCTGTATTTCCGTGCACTAGTACGACGGCATCTTTACATGCCATAGCGCCAAAAGTGATTGAGGCCAAAAAAAGCAGGCCGGCGAATTTTACTATTTTCATTGTTTCCACCGTTGTTAATTTTTTGTTAACCGCATGGGGATTAAAGTACAGGTGGCTGGACATTCACATAGCACTTTAGTGCTGTGAACTATAGTCAGGCAGAAACGTGTAGATAGATAATGGGCAGTTAGAGTAAGGGAAATTAAAACAAAGCAGAGCGCTACGGCACGCCCTGCCTGGCCAAATATGACTGAAAAGTTTTATTCAGGGCGTACCGCTGTTACCTCGATCTCAACCAAGTAATTTGGATTCGCTAGTCCCGCAATTTGTAAGGCAGAACGAGAAGGCAAATTTGGCTGTGCTTCAGTGCCAAAAAACTGTGTGTAACCACGCATAAAACCGGCGAAATCCATTTTTCCATCCATCGCAGGGTCGCCAACCAAAAACGCCTGCATCTTGATCACATCCCCCATAGTTAATCCCAGGCTTTTCAGGTTCTCATCAATCCGGTTCAGCACGCTGACTGTTTGAGTTTCCGTATCGCCGTAGGCTTCCATGCTGCCTTTGGGCGCATCCGGGTTACTCACACCGGGCACCGCGCCACTCAGAAAAACAATAGTGCTGGTGGCGGGTACTTCAGACGCACGAAGAATGGGGAAATCCGAGCCAATCAGGCCGTGGCGGATCACCGATTCCTTTGCTTCAGGTTTAGCATCAGCATCGTTGCATCCAGCTGTCGCAAACACAGCGCTGAGTAAAAGTGGGGCAAACATTAATTTTTTCATTTTGTGTTCCTGTAATTTATCGTTGAGCAATGGTTTTAACGTCGTCGGCACTGACGGCGTCGGTAAAGTGGTTACCAAAGTGACTGCGGGTGTAATTCACCACTTCGGCGATTTGTTCGTCAGACAGGTATTGCTTTAATGGCGGCATGCCACCCATGCCGTTACTGACCATATAAATCACATAAGGCGCGGCGGCTAACTTGGGGTTTTGCGCTAACGCTGGATACGCGCCAGCTCCTTTGGCACCCTGAGCCATTGGCATATGGCAGCCCTGACAAATAGCATGGTAAAGCGCCTCTCCGGTGACTTCCTCGAAGTTAGCGCCTTCGGAAAAGCCGGCGTCATCCGTTGCATTGGTGTAAGTACTTACACTCAGCATGTTTGCCATTAAAAAGTACTTTATTACGTTTTTCATATACTGTTCTCCAACACTAAGTGGTTGTACTAACCACTTTTTGGTGTAATCGTTTAATGGCATCATGGGCCGACGAAATAGCGCCTTCCTGCCACGCAGGCAGGTTTGAAGCGTGTTCACCGGCGAGCACTAAACGGCCATCTATCTGGCACAGGTTTTCATAGTGTTCTTCACGTGATGCTTCCGTCCACATGCCATAACACCCTTGGGTCCATGGCACCCGGTGCCAGCCAACAGAAATGCCGTTGTCGAATTCGTCGGCATATTGCGGATGTATCTTTTTGCCGTACTCCACCGCTTTCTTTACCCGCTCTTCAGGAGTCAAAGAAGTAAATTCAAAGGCGTTCGCACCCCATACATAGGCCCCAAGCAACACGCCCTTGCCTTTGTCGCAGAATTTGGTGCTTGGGTAACTGATATTGGTAATAGGTAAGTTGGTGTAGCTCACACCACCGTAAATGGCGTCATCCTGCTCCCAGAACCGACGTTTGAATTCCAGACCTACCTTCACTGATGCCGCATACGGCACTGCGCGAATAGCCGATTGCATAGCACTGCTGGCTTTGACTGGAATTTGACTAAGAATAGAAAGCGGTATGGTACACACACACCAGTCGGCCTGAGCGGTTTTCGCCACGCCTTGCTGTTCATACTCAACGCTTACGCCTTGGTCGCTTTGGTTAATTCTGGTGACCTTTGCGCCATAGTGAATGGTGTCACCCACGCGCTTTTCGAACGCCTTTGCAATATTGTCCATGCCGCCAACAGGCTGAAAAATACTGCTTTGGAACTCGATATCCTGACCGTTGACAATGTATTTCCATAACTCAGATTGAAGCAGTTCACTTCTGTCCATTAGCACGCTAGCTTGCGGCTTAGGCGACAATCCGCCGCCAGGAGGAATGGCAAAACCGCGCCGTAAACTTACCTCGTAGGACTTTTTATATTCCGCGCTTTCATTTAATGCGCCCCAGTGTCGCATTGACTCGAACAGCTTTTCTCTGTCTTCCACAGAGAGAGCTTTATCTAAACCACCTTGATTTGAGACTTTGGCAAGCAGTTCAGCGGCATATCCCTGGTAGTCGGCCTGCACTTCCCGGTAGCGCTGAGGCTTGCCGCCAAAGGCATGAGTTGAATGAACCAGTGCGTTGTAGTTAACCTGAATAAACGGCTCAATAGGGATGTTGAATTCGTTAATGTACGACATCACGTGATGATGATGGTACGGCACACGCCAGGGGCCCGGGTTAATGTAGTTCCCTTCTGCAAACTGACACTGCTGTGTTGCGCCGCCCAGTTCGGTGTAGGTGTCGCCGCCCCGGAGTGTCCAGCAGCGCCCACCTGCGCGCTGATTAAACTCCAGCATAGTGACCTTGTACCCGGCTTTGCGCAATTCATACGCTGCCGTCATGCCCGCCAGTCCAGCCCCCAGGATCAGCACAGATGCGCCCTTGGGCGTACTACCAAGATTTAGTGTCCCGGGATGTGTAGATTCCGCCGCGAAGCCAAGCGATGTCATCGCCTGGTACAAGGCGCCCGCGCCAGCCGTTTTACCAATCCAGCCTAGTAAAGCTCGCCGGCTCATAGATGAGTGATTCAAGAAAAGCCCCCCTTTTATTTAGATGTGAATATGGTTGGGTGGCCCATTTATGCAGCAGGGGTGCCAGTGCGTCCTCAACTACGGCAAAGTGTATAATATATACGACAACACCAAATTATGGTGGTTTGTTCAGGTGAGTTTAAATATTCTGTTCATCTTTTGCGCACCTGTTGTGCACAAAACGCACTAATAAAATGCAACTTTTCGCTCTATTTCACCTCTATATCACCTTTGGTCAGTCAACATGACTGACGATCAAGCCAAGCTCTTTCTTTATGAGCTGGTTTCACCTCCTTTTGATAATGACAGGACGTTATTTATGAACCGATTAGGCCTTTTACTCATTAGCTTTTCACTGCTCACAGGTGCCAATACATATGCAGAAACACAAATGCTGGAACCTAAAAGCTGCTTTAGGGGCCCTTTTGAGTCCTATGAAAGATGGGCGAGCGTACTGAAAAAGAATAAGCCCGGATTTAACGAAAAAGCGTTCCAGCGATTTTTCCCGGCAGAGAAATTCAATCAGCGCAAAGCAGATTTAGACTGTACCGACTTTACTTACCAGTCTGACGAATTCAACGTTGAAGGTTTTTATCTGGCGCCAAAGTCACCTGAAAAGCCACTGCCCGTGGTGATATTTAATCGTGGTGGCAACGCTCGTTTCGGTTATGTGGTGTTCGGAGCAAAAATGGATTTACCCGCAGAGATCGCCAGCGAAGGGTACATTGTACTGGGCAGTCAGTATCGTGGAGCCAGTCGTCGAGTTGAAAATAACGGCAAGGATGAGTTCGGCGGCGCTGACGTGAATGATGTTCTGGCACTCATTGATATAGCGAAATCACTACCTCATGCAGATACCTCACGTATTGCGCTGGTAGGCTGGAGTCGCGGTGTAATGCAAAGCTACCTGGCGGCTAAACAACTCACCGATGTAAAAGCAATTGTATCCGTAGCTGGCAATGCGGATCTGAAACAAGCAATCGCCTGGCGCCCGGAAATGGAAAAGGTTTACGCTGCTCGCATGCCTGACTATGCGAGTCAAAAAGAACAGTTACTTAGTGAGCGCTCAGTGATCAACTGGGTAGACCAATTACCCCCTGCGCCAATTTTAATGCTTCACGGCACAGCCGACACCAGAGTAAACGTTGAACAGTCGAGACTGCTTGCCAGTGCACTCAATGTAGCTAACCATACAAATAAGTTGGTCACCTATGAAGGCGACAATCACGGTCTTACGCATCACCGTACAGCGGCATATGCTGAGATTAAAGACTGGTTGAATCAATACCTGTAAAATCAGCCACTTCCTGAGACCACCGCCAAAATCATCTCGGCGGTGGAAATTCACTATTCCTAGCGTACACTTAAATTAGATTCCGCAATTCGCACTCAATATTTATCAGGTTACATTATGTTGAATGGGTATTACCGACGCTGGGCGACAGCTTTTCACTTTGTAGCTTTTTCTACCACCTTGTTAATAGCCTTTGCTTGTAATGCAGAGACAAAAAAGCCTTCGCTATCAGTTCTGGCTGTTGAGTACCCGCCGTTCACTACTTCGAATGCAACTGATCGCGGAATCAATTTTCGCTTATTTTCCAAAGCCGTTGGGCATAGGTTCACTATCAAGCCTGTTTTTGTTCCGCCAGCTAGAGCGGGGCAGGTACTGCGTTCCTCCCCGTGGTGTGTCAGTTTTTACCCGCCTAAAGGCATGGACGACAGTGTTACGTTTATTCCACTATCTGAACAACGTGTGGAATTAGCGTTTTATCGGGCCGCAAGTTCGTCGGAGCGTGTTTCATCGCTTCATCAACTTGCCAATGAGCGTATTGCCGTACTAAGAGTAAAAGAGCTCGGGCCATTCCACCAGCCTTTGCTAGATGTCGGTGCAGAACTGTTAATGGTCGAATCCATCGCCCAAGGACTAGACCTGTTAACCTTTGGGCGTGTTGACTCTATTTTGGCCGACGACGACGGTGTAATAAGTGCGTTGAGTAGAATGCAAGACCAGCCCGTTTTGGAGCGTTCGAAACTGGTGTACTTCGAAACCATGGTGGGCGCGCATTTGAATAAGCAATGTCCCCATTTTGAAGATCTGGCAGAACTACTCAGAAATACCGGCTATTAGCAGATAAATTATACTTTTTCCGCGAATGAAGACAGGGCCGCCATGGCTTTATCGGCATCGGCAGCAGGCACAAAAATGTGGTCGTGATAATACGCCGCGACCACATTTGCGCTAACACCCTGAGCGGTTAATGCCGCGCTCATGGCCGCAGTCATGCCCACAGCTTCCAGGCTGGAATGTACTTTACAGGTAATGCAGCGAAATACGCCTTCAAATTCAAAACCAGCATCACGGGCAGTCTGCTCATTGAGGATCAACGTCGTGTCTTCAACTTCCTGAAACAAGCCCAAAGGAGCGAGCGAATTGAACTGCTCAGCGCTAAAGTCGGGAAGTGTGACAAACACATAGTGATCTGGGAGCAGCTCAGGCGACAAGCCTTTGAGTAAGGTATTTAAATCTGTTTCGCCGCCCATGTTACTCTCCCGATGGCCTATAGCTTAAAGGCCCGTACGCGTTTACCTTTGATTTTACCTTCGCGAAACAAGCCCAACGCACGCTTTACACTACGCGTTTTAATCGCAACAAAACTCTCATTGGCCTGCACTTTGATTTTGCCGATATCGTCACCGGGAATACCCGCATCCTGAGTGAGAGCGCCCAAAATATCACCCGGCCGTAGCTTGGCTTTTTTTCCGGCACCTAAACTCAGGCATTTGAATTCAGGTTCAATAATACGATTGGCGTGAAAGCGCAAGCTTTGTGCGCCCTTGCGTTTCAAATCTTCACCAGTGTGGATTTCAATAGCCGCAAGTAGCGACGCTTCGTTCGCACTCATCAAGGTATATGCCATGCCGGGCTGCTCTGCGCGGCCTGTACGACCAATTCGGTGAATATGCGCATCGGGGTTTTCGCTGACGTCATAGTTCACAACGCAATCCACCGCCGAGATATCCAAACCTCGTGCTGCAACATCCGTGGCCACCAGAATATTCAGGCAATCGCTGGCAAACTGCATAAGTACCCTGTTGCGATCACTTTGTTCCATATCGCCCTGAATAGCAGCGGCCACGAACCCTTCCTGTGCCAGCATATCAGCCACGTCTTGCGTTGTTTTACGTGTGCGGCAGAACACAATCGCGCTCTTGGGTTGCTCCGTGGTCAATAACGCCTTCAGTGCATTAAAGCGATGTTTGTCTTCCACTTCATAAACTAGCTGCGAGACTTTTGCACGGGCGGCAGAGTCAACGGTAATGGTTTCCGGCGACGACAAATATTGCTTAGCGAGATGCGTAGTAGCATCGGTAAACGTAGCCGAGAACATCAGGGTTTGCACCGGCGCGCGCAAGCCACTGAAGATAACAGCCAGGTCATCGGTAAAGCCCATGTCCAGCATGCGGTCGGCTTCATCGAATACGCGTACACGCAGTTCATCCAGAGAAATACGGCGTTTTTGCACGTGGTCCATCACACGACCCGGTGTACCCACAATAATGTGGCAACCGTGCTTGAGTGAGTTGATTTGCGGCCCCATGGGCTGACCACCACAAAGGGTTAATACCTTAACATTTGGCAGGTCTTTGGCAAGTAACCGATACTGCTCAGCCACCTGCTCGGCCAACTCGCGAGTTGGGCAGAGCACCAGCGTTTGCAGCGCATTCAGGCTAACATCCAGGGTTTGCAGGCTGCCTGCCGCAAACGCCAGGGTTTTACCTGATCCTGTTTGCGCCTGAGCCAGCACATCCTTGCCTTCGATGATGGCAGGCAACGCGGCTTGCTGAATAGGCCGAGGCGCACTGAAACCCGCTTTATCTATAGCCTGCAAAAGCTCCGGGCGTAACCCGAAGGCAGAAAACAACTCACTCATAAATCGTTACGCCAGTTTCCAGTTCAGTGTTTGGCCCGCAAAAAACGGCACCATTTCAGTACCATCAGCCAACGTTACCATCTCAGGTACCTGCCAGCTTTCTTTTACCAGTGTGATCGTGCCGGTATTGCGCGGTAAACCATAAAAGTCCGGACCATTCTCGCTGGCAAACGCTTCAAATTTATCCAGCGCGTCTAATTGTTCAAAGACTTCCGCGTACAGTTCAATGGCACTCCATGCGCTGTAACAGCCGGCGCAACCACAGGCGTTTTCTTTGCGGTGTTTGGCGTGAGGCGCGGAGTCAGTACCCAGGAAGAACTTCGCAGAACCTTCAGCAACCACTTCGCGCAGACGCTGCTGATGCGTATTGCGTTTTAATACCGGTAAGCAGTAGTTGTGTGGACGCACGCCACCGACCAGCAAGTCATTGCGGTTTAATAATAGATGCTGAGGCGTGATGGTAGCGGCAATGTTATCGCCGTTGGCCAGAACAAAATCCGCGGCATCGGCAGTCGTGATATGCTCGAATACCACTTTCAGACCCGGGAAGTCTTTTACAATCTTCGCCATATACTGGTCGATAAACACTTTTTCGCGGTCGAAAATATCCACGTGAGACTCGGTCACTTCACCATGGATTAACAGCAATACGCCGTCTTTTTCCATTTGTTCGAACACCGGATACAAAGCATTGATGCCTTTTACGGCGGCATCTGAGTTGGTGGTTGCGCCTGCCGGGTAAAGCTTACACGCAACAACACCCGCCGCTTTAGCAGCCGTGATGTCAGCCGGTGTGGTTTGGTTGGTCAGATACAAGGTCATCAAGGGTTCGAACTGACTACCAGCAGGACGTGCCGCCTCGATACGCGCTTTGTACGCCATGGCCAGTTCGGCATTGGTTACCGGCGGAACCAGGTTGGGCATCACAATCGCACGGGCAAAACAGCGCGCCGTGGCTGGCACAGTTTCAGCCAGCATGTCGTTATCGCGAAAATGAAGATGCCAGTCATCTGGCTGACGAAGGGTAATTGATTGCATTGCACCGGCCTCAAATACAGGTTAATTCAAGAAACGCGCGCATTATAGCAAGAAACCCGCCGCTTTTGCTTTTTATTCAGACAACTTATGACTCGGAATGGCTTATCACTACCGGCACCGACTTAGATGTAGGCGTTGCCGACGCCAACCCGACACTTTCAAACGGAATAAGCGGGTTCGTTTCCGGGTAATAACACGCTACGTTCCCTTGTGGAATGTCATAGCTCATCGCGCGAAATTGAGTCACTTTACGTTCTGTATCGTCATCCCAGATAGTACTGATATCCACCAGCGAGTTATCGGTCAGGCCGAGCAGGCGCATATCTTCGGCATGCATAAATACCAGTTGGCGCTCACCAAATACCCCACGGTAGCGGTCGTTCATGCCATACACGGTGGTGTTGTACTGATCGTGGGAGCGCAGAGTTTGCAACGTGAACACGGGCGAGTCTTGCTGCGCGATTTTGGACTGCACGCTATCGGGAAATAACGCCTCAGGTAACGCCACTGCGTTAAATTCGGCTTTCCCCGAGGCCGTATTCCACTGCAAATTTGCCGCGCTGTTATACAAGTGAAAACCACCTGGCTGCTGTATTTGCGCATTAAAATTATCGAACCCGGGGATCACTTTGGCAATGAGCTCCCGTATGTTGCTGTAATCCGCAATGAGTGATTCCCAGTCCAACGCAATACGCTCTTTCAGCGTGTACTGCGCTATACGCGCAATGATTTCAGTTTCGGATTTCAATAAGTCACTGGCTGGCGGTGTATTACCACTGGACGCATGCACCATGCTAAAGGTGTCTTCAACCGTAATCGCCTGATTCTTTCCGCCAGTGGTGTCAGCTTCGGTTCGTCCTAAGCAAGGCAATATCAAGGCGTCTTGCCCTACGGCTAAATGCGTGCGGTTGAGCTTGGTGGCGATATTCACCATGAGGGCTGTGCGCCTGAGTGCTTGCTCAGTATAAGCAGTATCAGCCGACGCGGCCGCAATATTACCGCCCAAACAAATCAGCATTTTACTTTGACCGGCATGCAGAGCTTTAATTGCGTCGTAGACTCTGTGTCCGGGTTTCTCCGGTGGTGCGAAGTCAAACACGGCTTGCATTGCCTGATTAAACGCCTGCGTTGGCGCTTCCAGAATGCCCATGGTTCGGTTGCCTTGCACGTTACTATGGCCCCTTACCGGGCACATACCCGAGCCGGGTACACCAATTGCGCCGGTTAGCAGATGCAACGACGTGAGCTCATGAATGGTATCCACCGAATGTAGATGCTGAGTGATCCCCATTGCCCAACAGGTGATCGCTTTCTGACTGCGCACGAACAAGTTGGCGGCTTCGGTAATATCAGCGCGGGTTAATCCACTGCGCGTTTCAATGTCCTGCCATTGGGTGGCTTTTACTTGCTCGATGTAAGCGTCGATGCCATGGGTGTGCGTGTTAATAAAATCCTGGTTCAGCTGTTCCGCCAGCTCTTCAATAAAGACCTTGGCCATGCCCCGAGCCACAGCAAAATCACCTCCAAGTTTTGGCGTGTAATACCGTGCGCTGATATCAACGGCTTGCAGGCCCAATAATTCTGCTGGCTTTTGCGGACTGGCGAAGCGCTGCAACCCAACCTCTTTCAGGTTGTTGAACGACACAATCGTCGCGCCGCGCTTTGCCGCACTGCGCAGCGCATTTAGCATGCGTGGGTGATTAGTGCCCGGGTTCTGACCAAACACAAAAATGGTATCAGCCGCATCAAAGTCCTTAAGCGTTACCGTGCCTTTGCCCACACCGATTGCGCGCTTGAGCGCAATACCACTGGCTTCATGACACATGTTGGAACAATCCGGGAAATTGTTGGTACCCAACGCCCGACCAAATACCTGATATAAAAATGACGCTTCGTTGCTGGCTCTTCCAGACGTATAGAGTTCAAGCTCATTTGGGGATTGCAGGGCATTAATACCATTAGCAATGTGCGTGAATGCCTGCTCCCAACTCACCGGTTCATACTTGTCGGTCTGCGCGTTGTAGCGAAGCGGCTCCACTAATCTGCCCTGGCTTTCCAGCCAGTGATCGCTTTGCTTGCGTAGTTCGCTAACGGTGTGTTGCGCAAAAAACGCAGCATCCACTTTTTCAGAAGTCGATTCCCAGGCAATAGCTTTAGCACCGTTTTCACAAAAGCGAAACGCGCCGCTCTTGTCATCCCCCCAGGCACACCCGGGGCAATCAAACCCTTCATGTTTGTTAGCATGATACAAATTCAGCATGTTTCGGCGTACCTGCTTACTTTTAATCAGCTGATTCACCGTAGATTTAACGGACGCCATGCCCCCGGCTTTAGACGATTTATTCGGCATAATTTTCCTTTGCATCATACATAATGGGTTGGTTATTTCGCGGCACATACACCAGATTCAGCCTGGTTTGATGGGCTAAATTCACGGCCATAGTCGTTGGAGAAGACAAACAGTACAGTGTGGTAAAACCACAGGCTGAGGCTTTTTGCACCAACTCCACACCGCAACGGCTCGTCACTGCCAGAAAGCCTTTTTCGGGTTGGAGACCGGCACGTAAGGCTTTACCAATCACTTTATCGAGTGCGTTGTGGCGACCTATGTCTTCACTGCACAGTACGGTATTCGATGCTGCGCACACAAACATGGCGGCATGCATAGCGCCGGCTTTTTGGTTGTACGTCTGGTTTGCTTCAAAGAGTGAACGCAATTGACTGACATCACATTCAGCCAGTGGGCGTTTATCGGCCTGCGTTGTAGTCGGCGGGAACGCCTGATCCATGGCGGTTTTATTGCACAGTCCACACCCGGCACTCACCAAACTATAGCGTCGCTGCCTTACCTCGTGCTCGCGACGGCCAGTAACGGTTATCCGGGCTTCAAATCCCGGCGGCATGGGTTCGATGTGAATATCTTTGATTTCTACTACCGACTTTACAATCCCTTCGGTGAGGAAATGGCCGGTAATAAAGTCGTCAAAATCAAATGGCGACACCATCATCACCGACAGCGCCATGCCATTTACCGCAATAGCAAGCGGCACTTCTTCAGCCAGGTCGTCGTAATGACGAGGAGGATGCTGCGCAGGCAGATTAACCTTGTTACCCATTACAGGCATGGAGGAATCACTAAGCTAAACATGACATGATTCAAGGTTACCACAGGTTATTTCAAAGCGCTGTTGAGATACTTTAACTGTTCGGTTTTTAGCGTTAGATATACATGCGATGTCTGCCCGACATCGAAAGAAGCATTGTCCGGACACAACACTATGGCCGGACAATATCGTCAGTGGCTCGCTTACCCTTTCTTGGTATAAGCGGCAATGATCACAATAGTTTGTCCGTTGACTTTACCTTCGATGTGCAGCGGATTTTGAGTAAGACGGATATTGCGCACAGGTGTGCCGCGCTTGGCAGTGAAGTTTGCACCTTTTACGTTCAGATCTTTGATCAAATGCACGTTATCACCGGCTTGTAATGCTTCACCATTGCTGTCCAAAGTGGGTTCGCGATCTTCAGGCAACCCTGCTTTTGCCCACTCCTGCGTATCTTCATCCAGGTAAACCATTTCCAGTAAATCCTGCACCCAGGTTTCGCTTTCCAACTGCTTGAGCATACGCCAGGCTACCACTTGCGCTGCAGGGACCGGTGACCATACCGCTTCGTTAAGACAGCGCCAGTGGTTCACATCTACATCGGTGTCGCCATTTAATTGCCCGGTGCAGGTTGCGCAGGCGGCAATGGCACAGTTGTCAGAATCATTTGGAGACTCAGGCACCATGTACAAGGTCAGGCCCTGTTCGCTGCCACATAATTCACATACATTGTTTGCGCGGGTAAATACCGCTTGCTGGTTTGCCATGGTTACTGCCTGTTCGTCGAGCTGAATTTGGAAAACCGCGAGTATAGCACGCCTTCACGGTTTACCATAAACTATGCAGACATTTACTTTTAACTATGCCAACAGTGAATACTACTTGTGCTCTACCCAAATAAATTCATCTGTTGCGTACCCCAGTGATTTTGCTTTGCTCAACAGTTCGTCCAGTACGTCTTGTGACAAGGTCGGTTGCCGGGCCAGTATCCACAAGTACGAGCGATCTGGACCGGTAACCAGCGAGTACTGGTAGTTGTCTTTATCCAGTTCGGCGATGACATAGCTGGCGTAAAATGGCCCGAAGAAAGAGACTTTCAAGTGCCCGGTTGTCTCGTCACTAACAAAATAGGCTTTTCCCTCAGCTTCATCCCACTCACCGGTTGCAGCATCGTACCCTTTGTTGAGCACCCGAATCCCACCGTCTTCACGCTTGCTGTAGGTCGCGGTAACGCGGCTTAGTCCTTCTTCAAAACTGTGATCGAATCTGGCGATTTCATACCAGCTCCCCAAGTACCGCTCCGACTCAAACCCGGTCACAGGCGTAACGCCTTCCGGTACGCTGGTACATCCGGCTAAACCCAATAAAAATAACAGTATTGCTACGCGCTTCATGTTTCACCTTGTGTTTTTTTGTTGTGTCTCATTGCTTTACGAAATTTAGTTTAATTTGTATCACCAGACTTACCTGTTAGCATACGTATTCATTCGCCAGCGCACATGGCGTCACGTACAGTATTATCATTCGGTAACAGAAGAATAACAGCATGATGAAAAACTATTTTGAGCACGCCTCATCGGTGGTGTTTGGTTGCATGGGACTCGGTGGTGAATGGGCCGCGTCATCTTATTCCAGTGAACATGTTAAACAAGCAAACAATGCAATTGAAGCGGCATTGAACGCGGGTATTACTGTGTTTGACCATGCCGATATTTACACGCTGGGCAAAGCAGAAAAAGTGTTTGCCGACGTGTTAAAGCAGAACCCGGACTGGCGCAACAATATGATCATCCAGTCCAAGTGCGGCATCCGCTTCGAAGACGAAACAGGCCCCAAACGCTATGACTTCTCACCTGCCTACATCACCCAGTCTGTCGACGGCATTCTACAGCGGCTGAACCAGGAATATATCGATATTCTGCTGTTACATCGTCCCGACCCATTGGCGGATCTGCCAGCGCTGGGTGAATGTCTGACTGCATTGCATAAAGCCGGCAAGTTTCGTTACCTTGGTGTATCGAACATGCATTGGTACCAAATTGAAGCGCTTCAGGCTGTTGTGACCTTCCCGATTATTGCCAACCAACTGGAAATGAGCCTAGCTTACCGTGACTGGGTTGAAGATGGCATGATGGCCAACAGTGCGCTTAATCGCAACTCGGGCTATACCGCGGGAACGCTGGAATACTGTCAGCGCAATAAGGTTCAGCTGCAGGCCTGGGCGCCTTTGGCTCAAGGTAAATATTCCGGACGCGGCGAGCCAGACTGCGCAACCTCAGCACTGGTCAGTAAGCTGGCGGCGGAATACGGTGTTAGCCCGGAGGCAATCGTACTGGGCTGGTTAATGCGCCATCCCAGCGCTATTCAGCCTGTAATTGGGACGACTAATCCGGCACGTATTGCCGCCTGCGCGCAAGCAATGCACACTCAGTTGTCTCGCGAGCATTGGTATGCCCTGCTGGAAAGCGCCAGCGGACATGAGGTGCCGTAAGCGCCCTTTGCCAATACTTATCCGTACAGTGGAATTTAACCAGGAGCCAGGATGTTATCAGGCATACATCACGTAGCGATTATTTGCAGCGATTACCCGACGTCCAAACGGTTTTACACTGACGTGCTGGGCTTTTCGGTTATTGATGAAAATTATCGGGAGGCGCGCGATTCGTACAAATGCGATTTGGGTCTGCCGGACGGTACGCAAATAGAACTGTTTTCTTTCCCCGGCGCACCGGCCAGACCTAGCAGGCCCGAAGCACAAGGGTTGCGACACCTGGCATTCCGTGTGGCCGATTTAGATGCGGTGATTGCCCATTTGGCCAGTCATGAAGTGGAATGTGAACCAGTGAGAACCGACCCTTATACGGGTCGGCGATTTACGTTTTTCTCTGATCCCGACGATTTACCGTTGGAATTATATGAACGGTAGGGCTTAGTCGAGTAGCGCCAGGGCGCCAAGCATACCGGACCGCGTGCCAAGCCCTGGTGTACAAATCACATCCTGTAATGATTTGCCCTCCGGGAACACCACATAATCGTTCAGTGTCTTCTCGGTTGCCGCCACAATTTTGTCGACGATACCCGGTTTCTGCATCACCCCACCGCCTAAAATAATTTTTTCTGCGCTCAGCACAACCATCAGGTTGTGACACATATTGCCGAGCACTTCCGCCAGTCCGTCCCAGGCTGGGTGGTCATCGTCAAACGTATCTGATGGTTGCGCCCAAATCTTGCCAAGTGCGGTACCCGATGCCAGGCCTTCCACGCAATTCGTGTGGAACGGGCAGGTGCCGGTGATCCCTGCAGGTGGTTGAACCAACATGTGTCCAATTTCAGGGTGAACCAAACCGTGCAGCGGTTTACCGTTAACAACGATCCCTCCGCCGACCCCTGTTCCTACAGTAACGTAAACGGCCACGCCAGCTCCTTGCGCTGCGCCCCAGCGATACTCGCCTAATGCCGCGCCGTTAACGTCGGTATCAATAACGACTTCGCAGTCTAACGCGCTTGCCAGCGCATTCGCCAAATCGGTATTGCTCCAATGCGGCTTAGGGGTTTTCGTTATGTAACCGTAGGTCGGCGAAGCAGGATCTAAATCCAGTGGTCCAAAGCTGGCAATCCCCATTTTGCTAAAGGGATACCCAGCCGCGCGTTGTGCTGTAAAAAACGCTACCGTCGCAGACAGCGTTTCCTCCGGCGTGGTCGTTGGAATGCGAATTTCCGCGACGATCTCTTTGTCTGGCGTAACGATCGCACAGTTAAATTTGGTTCCACCCGCTTCAATGACGGCGTAGTACGGATCAGTTAGCGCCATATTCGCTTGCCTCAATCTCTTCTAGTCGTTGTTGTGTAGGGTTAAAGATAAAATTCAGTAACAAGCCTACAAATAGAATCGCTGCAAACACTGTTGCAACCATAAACCCATATTTGGCGTCGCCGCCGTTTGCATCACTTACCAGCCCCATGATGAAGGGACCTGCTGCCGCACCGGCTGCCGTGAAGAATAAAATTACCCCTGCCACACTGCCGTGCTGGTGTTTTGGGAAACAGCTTATCCCCTTTGAGTTAAACGTGGGATAGATCACTGACATGAATATGCCCGTTAGCGGGAACAGATATAATGCGACTTGCTTGCCGCCCATTAACCCGCCGGCAAAACACACTACAATCGCGCCACTGAACAACATCAGTACCAACGCCCAGTTGAAGTGGCTCATCATCCAAATGCCAACAAACCGGCCAAGTGCACGCAAGACAAAGAAAGCCGTTACCGAGTAAATTGCCAGCATTTGTGCACTGCCCTCGGCATAACAATCGTACGTTGCTTTGACACTGGTAGCATCACACACCAGGTAGCTAGGCATCCAAACATAAATAGCACTTTCAGCTGCAACGTACAGGAACGCGCCTAATGAGAAGCCCAGCGCATAGGGGTTTTTAAGCAGTTTTAAGCTCTGCATCAGCGAAACTTTTTCGGCTTCATCGGCATGGGACTGTTTATAAGACGGATACTTAACAAACAACGCAATGGTAATGAGCAAAGTACACACGCCACCAGCAATCACATACAGCCATTGCCAGGCTACACCGGTGTGAATAAGGTAGGCGACAATCAGCGGGCCAATAATGGCACCGACACCGAAGAAGGCTTCCGCCCCGTTCATTGTGGCCGTATGCTGTTTGGTAGACGATGAAATATCACCAATCAGCGCCAGCGCGCCGGTTTTGAAAATACCAACTGCAATGCCCGACAATGTCATAAGACTCACTATCAACACAAAATCGTTAGCCACCATGAAGCTGTAACACGCCACACCAAATACGGCCAGTCCAAGAATGATCGTGTTCTTTCTGCCAAACTTGTCGGCTAAAAAGCCCAGAAACAACCCGGACAACGCAATGCCCAGCATAGGCAAGGAGTGCATTAAACTGGCCTGTGCGTTGGTGACTGAAAAAGCCACTTTCACTTCTTTAATGATTTCGCCAACAGAGTCTGATGTCATGGCAAACATCATAAACATCAGATAAGTAAGCCAGCGAATATAGCGGCTATTGGAGTTTGAATCAGTCATACTTTTTGTCTCTACGTCTACAGCAAACCAAACATGGCCGCCTGCACTAAAGTTTAAACCATTTTACAATTTACAAACCGGCAACATTAAGATTTCACTTAATCAATTAACTTTATTTAAGAAATCATGTTTAAATTCAGTCGCATCCTCAGCAAACCTTGGCATTACAACAATTATTCTATGTAAAATTCTTGAAAATTTATCTTAATCGTTTAAGATTAAACGTAGCAAAACTGATAAATGCTGTAAACCAGTTTGTGAAACTTTTGTAAACTCTAGCCACCCGATGTGTTGGCAGGGTGACGCTTTGTGGAGAATCCAATGAATTACGCGGCTTCGAGTGAACAATGCCTTCAACGCATTCTGGCAGGACTCGATCTTTCCTTTTTGTCTCAACGCGATGGCAAACTATTCACTGCACGTCTTGAAGAGCATTTTGAAGCGCTATTCTCGCGGTATGTTGATGTTTATGGGCATCAGTACGACTGCTATTACCACCTTGAACAGTTGGTTCTCACCTTAGCCAAAGGCCTGAAACAGCGCTCAACCGATCTCAAACGCCTCGACAAAGCGCGCGTTGAAGAACAACAAGCCTGGTACAAAAACGAAAATCAAATCGGTATGGCTTGCTATGTGGATTTACTGGGCCCGACGCTGAATGATCTCAAAGCCAAAATCCCATATTTCAAAAAGCTAGGGCTGACCTATCTTCACCTGATGCCGTTGTACGATGCCCCCAAAGGCGACAGTGACGGCGGCTATGCGGTTTCAGATTACCGCAAGGTAAACCCATTACTGGGTTCAATGGAAGACCTCGAATCATTGTCTAAAGCCTTGCGCGAAGCCGGTATAAACCTGGTATTGGATTTTGTATTTAACCATACGTCCGACGAGCACCGCTGGGCAGAAGCCGCATTAGCCGGCGACAAAACGTATCAGGATTATTATTACCTGTTTGACGACCGAACGGTGCCGGATCAATACGAACACACACTGCGAGAAATTTTCCCGCAAGTGCGTCGCGGTAGTTTTACCTGGAATGACACCATGCAGAAATGGGTGTGGACAACGTTCAACAGTTTCCAGTGGGATCTCAATTACTCGAACCCTGCCGTATTCAACGCTATCACTGATGAAATGTTGTTTCTTGCCAATATTGGCAGCGCAGCGTTACGCCTCGACGCATTGGCCTTTATCTGGAAAGACATGGGAACCAATTGTGAGAACCAACCCAATGCACACAGGCTGATTCAGGCATTCAATTGCTGTCTGCAAATTGTCGCTCCTGCGGTTGTGTTTAAATCCGAAGCCATTGTTCACCCGGATGAAGTGGTCAAGTACATCCACAAGAACGAATGTCAGCTGTCTTACAATCCGTTGCTGATGGCTCTGATCTGGAACTCTCTGGCTACCCGTAAGACCCGTTTGCTCACTGCCTCTATGCAGAAGAGTTTTAGCATTCCTGACGACTGCACCTGGGTTAACTATGTGCGTTGTCACGATGACATCGGCTGGACCTTTGATGATGCTATTGCGCATCAGTTGGGTATCAACCCCTACGACCATCGCTATTTCCTGAATCAATTTTTTACCGGCCGATTTGACGGTTCTTACGCTGACGGTGTGCCCTTCGCCGAAAATCCATCTAATGGCGACTGCCGGGTATGTGGGTCCCTGGCATCACTTTGTGGGTTGGAGGGCGCACTGACACGTAACGACCAACACGCGATCGACACTGCCATTCAGCGCATTATGCTGGTTCACGGTATCATCATGAGCATTGGCGGCATCCCACTGCTGTATTCGGGTGACGAGCTAGGCATGTTGAACGACTACTCGTATCGCGATGATCCGGCAAAAGCCCATGACGATCGCTGGGTAAACCGCATCGCGGTTACCGACGATGATTTAGAAGGCGTAGATTTACCGGTAACCGATGCAGACTCACAGACACGGACTGTTCAAAAGCTGATTTTTGCAGGCTTGCAGAAGTTGATTCATTTACGCAAATCACTTCCAGTTCTTGGCGCAGCAAGAACCCATATTCTGCACACCGACAACCAACATTGTTTTGCGTATTGTCGAGCAGCGGAGAATGGAGACAAGTTACTGGTTATTGTTAACTTTAGTGAACACGCGCAATCAGTAAACGCGTCGATACTCGACGTATTTAATGGTACGCCGGCAAAAGATCTGCTGTCTGAGCAAACGGTAACCAACGATCTACCTGTGGTGCTGGCGCCTTATCAACAGCGCTGGTTGGTTGTGCAATAACACCGAAAGTTTCACAATTGAAACTCGACAGCGGCGCGTAGAGCGACTTCCGTGCCGCTGTCGGTATCCTGCCTCCTATTTACGCTATTTGTCGTTAAAATAGTCAATATTCCCTCGCTTTTTCCTGCCACTGCTATACTTGTAGAGTCATGTCCTTTCTGCAAAAAAATAAACCGACGTGTTAGTGAGAGAAGTCTCATATCCGTATCACTTACCCTTTGGATAGATTTATCTGCAAGGTAGATGAGCAGCACGAGCGAACAGCAGACCAGTGTTTGTTATGAAGTGTATTGGAATCGCTGGACAAGGATTAAATCTGCTAATGCAGAAAAGGAACGAAGCGCATGGGAATTTATAGTAATACGTTGCTGGAGTTTAGGTGTCCACTATGTGGCCACGTTAACGCAATTTCAGTCGACACGTTAAAAGATATGTACAAGGAACAACGGGAGCCCTGCCAGCAGTGTCATCAAATGCTGGAAATTATCCCTGCTAACGGCGTGAACGATCAAATCAACCTGATTGTGTCAGAAGCCTGATTATCCTCAAACTCTGAAAAACTAAAAAGGCCAGCTTGTAGCTGGCCTTTGTTATTATCTCTTTCAGTACGTTAAGAGAAAAACTCTCTTCTCAACTCGACATCAGCAAGGAACTTTCCGCCCAGCGCTGATGTTTTGGTATATGACAAGCTGTCGCGAATACCACGCGCTTTCACACAGTAGTGTGTGGCATTAATAGCCACTGCCACATCTTCTGTACCAGTAAGAGTTTGCAGCGCAACCAGAACCTGTTGGGTTAGACGTTCTTGTACCTGGGGGCGCTGCGCAAAAAAGCCCACTAAACGATTAATCTTAGACAAACCGATAACGGTGTCTTTCGGGATATAAGCAACCGATGCCGTACCGTCGATAGTAACGAAATGGTGTTCACACGTGCTGGTTAAGCTTACGTCGGACACATGCACTGGCTGACCCAGCTGCATTTTGTTTTCAATTTGGGTAATTTTTGGAAACTTACGGTAATCCAAACCTGAAAATATTTCGTCCACGTACATTTTCGCAATGCGCAGTGGCGTCTCCGACAAACTATCGTCAGATAAATCCAGGCCCAGGGTTTCCATAATTTCGCGCATCGCACCTTCAATGCGTTGGCGCTTGGCTTCGTCGCTCAACCCTGTTTCAAGCATAGGTGTTTCAAGTCCCCGGGCAACCAGTGCCTCGTGAACCATCAACGCTTCTTTCGATATACCCAGCTTTACAGCGTCGCGTACAATTACCGCTTCTTTTGCTAACATTCAACCATTCCGTAATGACGACTTACACACCTTATACGACACAGACAAGCAATCGGGATTACAATGACATGAAAAATTGTCATTAAAACGATCTGCAAACACGGTAGAGTCGTACTCAGTACCAAAAATAATCGGAGGTATTTTTTGTCTTTACCTATTCTTATTACCGGAGGCAGTCAACGCCTGGGCTTAGCCATTGCGCAAGATTTACTCTCCAGGGACCAACCGGTGATCATTACCTACCGTCGGTATAAACCCGCCGTAGACCAGCTCAAACAGGCTGGTGCAACCGTGTTGGAGGCGGATTTTAGCACTCAGGCAGGCATTTCGCGAGCAATTGACGAAATAAAACGCATTTGCAGTGGTTTGCGTGGAATTATCCACAATGCATCTGACTGGGCACCAGAAACCCCGGATCGCGATGCCGGTGAACTCATGCAGGATATGATGATGGTGCACACCAGCGCGCCGTATCAATTAAACCTTGCGCTCAAGGACTTATTGATTCAAAACAACGGCCTGACGGACATCATTCACATGACCGATTTCGTGCAGGAAACCGGCAGCCAGAATCACATTGCGTACTCTGCCAGTAAAGCCGCGCTGCACAACCTGACGCTGTCGTTTGCACGTGTTTTTGCGCCCCATGTAAAGGTAAACAGCGTTGCCCCTTCCCTGGTGATGTTTAACGACGACGACAGTGAAGAATACCGCGCCGAAGCACTCACTAAAAACCTATTGGGTATTGTACCCGGAGCCCAGGAAGCGGTAAAAGCCGTCAACTACCTGCTTGATGCCGACTATGTTACCGGCCAAACCCTGCATTTAAACGGTGGACGCAACCTTAAATAACTGGTTCGAATAACAAGACACGGTATAATCAACACGTTATATTTCTTTATTACAGGAATAATTGTGAGTAACACCTTTATACCGGAATGGCAGGCCAGCGAAGCCGTGGTCCTTGCCTGGCCAAATGAGCAAACCGACTGGGCTCCCTGGCTCAGTGCCGTTCGCGAAACCTATTTGTCGATCATCCGCATTATCAATGCCAGTGACGCAGGTGTCGTGTTGTTATGTCGCGAACAAGATATCCCTGATATCGAAGCGGCATTGCCTGAAGACGCGCGCGTTCTGTTAGTTGCCGCCCGGTACAATGACACCTGGGCCCGGGACTTTTCATTCTTAACCTGTGGCCCGCTTGACGCCCCCTTCCCGGTGGAATTCACCTTTAACGGCTGGGGCAACAAATTTAACGCCAGCCAGGATAACAAGCTGAATCAAACTTATCTGGCTCCGCTATGCCAACAGCCACTTCGCACCAGTGACGTGGTTGCTGAGGGCGGCGCGCTGGAAATTGATGCATCGGGTCATTTGCTTTCTACGGCCTCGTGCTTGTTTAACCCGCAGCGCAACGGCGACATGTCACTGGAAGCCTATCAGCAAACCTTTGCGCAGATGCTTGGCTATTCCGCGTTCACGGTATTGGAGCATGGCCATCTTGAAGGTGATGATACCGACGGTCACATTGATACTCTGGTACGGTTTACGCCGGAAGGCAACCTGGTTATTCAGGCTGCAGAAAACCGCCCGGAAGACAGTCATTATGCAGGCCTTCACGCACTGGTAGAGGAATGTAAAACCAAACTGCCCGGTCGTGAACTGTATTTACTGCCATTGCCCGACATGTATAGCGAAGACGGTGACCGACTGCCTGCGTCGTACGCAAACTACCTGATTTGTAACCGCACTGTGCTGCTGCCGGTGTATCAGCAACCGGAAGATGCCGAAGCGGTTGAGGTTATGCAACGCGCGTTTCCGCATCACAACATTGTGCCGATAAACTGTGCAACGCTGGTACAACAATATGGCAGCTTGCATTGTATTTCCATGCAAGTACCCTGTAACACATTCAAACCTGACGTAGTTCAACAACTGAGTAAAGGAGTGTCGCGATATGTCTGAGCGCATCTTAAAAGTGGGCCTGGTGCAACAAACGGTTGCCGACAACAACAAAGCCACCAACTGGAACAAGAGCGCCGAGCAAATTGCGAAACTGGCAGCCCAGGGCGCAGAATGTATTCTGCTTCAGGAACTGCACAGTACCTTGTATTTTTGCCAGGAAGAAGACACTAATGCGTTTGATTTGGCTGAACCTATTCCGGGTCCGGCCACCGACTTCTTTGGTGAACTCGCAGAGAAACACAATATTGTGCTGGTGACTTCACTGTTTGAAAAGCGAGGTTCTGGCCTGTATCACAACACCGCCGTGGTGTTTGATCGCAGTAAAGAGATTGCAGGCAAATACCGCAAAATGCACATTCCGGATGACCCGGGTTTTTACGAGAAATTCTATTTTACGCCGGGCGACATGGGCTTCGAGCCTATTCAAACCAGCGTAGGTAAACTGGGCGTCTTAGTATGCTGGGACCAATGGTATCCGGAAGCGGCTCGCCTCATGGCCATGAAAGGTGCCGATTTGCTGTTCTACCCAACCGCGATTGGCTGGGATATGACCGACACCGACGATGAGCGAGCGCGTCAACACGGTGCATGGCACACCATTCAACGTGCACACGCGGTCGCTAACTCAGTCCCTGTGATTGTGGCCAATCGCGCTGGATTTGAACCCTCACCGGTAAAAGGCGACCCGGGTATCAAATTCTGGGGCCAAAGCTTTATTGCCGGTCCGCAGGGCGAGCTGCTGGCTCAGGCTGGCGTGGATGAAGAAACCACCTTGTTGGTGGATTTGGACATGTCCCGCACTGAGCAGGTAAAACGCATCTGGCCATACTTCCGTGACCGTCGTATTGACGCTTACGAAGACTTAACCAAACGCTGGCGCGACTAGGACCTAACTACCTGCAGGTAGCTGGTAAACCCTACCACGATAAAGCATCCAACACTGGCGCTCAGCGACGGGCGCCAATGTCACCATCACCGGGTCCTGTACCGACAATCCGCCGGTAAACTGCCCTAGCGCAGGCATCACCATAAGCGATGACGTAGCGACCAAACACTTTCCTCTCACTACACCTTTTTGCATAGCCAACTGCCCTTTGGGATGAAAGTGTCCGACTATCTGACAATGATGTTCCAGTGCAGGATCGGGCTCATGGCACCCAATGAGGGACTTATCCGCAATTGATACCTGCCAGTGTTCAACGACCTTACCTGCCACACTGTCGGGAATATCAGGGTCATGATTACCCACCACCCACACCCAGTCAGACACGCGTTGAGTAAGCGCCAACAATGCTTCGCTGTCCTGAAAAGTAATACGTGCAAATGCGCCGCGGTCGTGAAAACTGTCACCAAGACACACCACCGACGCTGGTTGATAGCGGTCGATTAACGCGGATAGAGCAGCCAGGGTAGCCCGGGAATCATACCGTGGGACGGGTGAGGCATACTGACTTAAGTAGCTGCCTTTTTCAAAATGCAGATCTGCCACCAGCAGGGTGTCGTTGGCGGGGCAATAAAGCGCACCTTTGCCATCCAGCACCCACACTGTACCGGCAAATCGAAACATTCCCGCGTATTTTTGTCTGACCAGACCGACCAGAGTATCAGGGTTAATCAATCAACTTCCTTTGTGCTTATTGCGTATTGTGACCGCTCGCCAGTAATGCTCTGACTTCATCAAGCATGGACTCTGCCTCAGCATACAATGCCGCCTGATCCAGCAGCGCCTGCTCACCCGCCCCTTTTATTTGCTCGCTGCGTACGTCGAGCACAATAGGAATCGCCATGGGCGACACACGGGGCAAATTAACAAACTCGGTCTTGCCGACAAAGCGAATTAGCATGTCTGCCAAACGGCGTAGATCCAGCAACTCGCGCTCAGCGTCATCGCGGGCCACTTTCAGCAAAATATGATCAGGTTCATATTCCCGCAGGGTATCGTAAATCAGGTCGGTCGAAAACGTCACCTGCTTCATGGTTTTATGCGTACTGTGATAGCGCTGCTCCGTAAGCCCGCTCACAATCGCAACCTGCCGGAAAGAACGTTTTAGCATAGGCGCATTGAGCATCCAGTCTTCCAGTTCGTCGCCCAGTACATCCGGCTGAAACAACCGTTCAATATGGGATGACTCCACCGCATTGAGTGCGCTAATAGATAGTCCATAATCCGTAACACTGAAACTCAGGGGCTTCAGCCCCATCTTTTCCATACGGCGGGTTAACAGCATCCCCAGCGTCTGATTCGCTTTGCGCCCCTCGAAGGTATAATACAGAGTACTGAACGCCTGCCGGTAAGGAAATTGCTCAATCAACACAGTTTGTGGGCTGGGGATCACAGAAAATGCACGTTGCAGGTCCAGCCACTCCCTTACTTGTTTGGGCAGGGTTCGCCACGCTTTGGGGGTATTGAGGAGAGCCCTCACACCATCTGCAAGGTGCGTGGAGAGCGGTAGCTGCCCACCCACATAACTGGGGATTTTGGGGTCTTTGCCTTTGGCCGGTTTAGCATGCACCTGCATGTCGCGGATGGCTTCAAATTTCAGCATTTCTCCGGCAAACAGAAAGGTGTCACCGGGCGTGAGTTGTTGGGCAAAATACTCTTCGACTTCACCAATAATTTTGCCCTGATTACCGCGCCGGATGCGTTTGACTTTTAACTTACCGGCTTCCACGATGGTACCGATATTTTGCCGGTGCCGCTGGATGACCCGCTGATTCGCCGGCTTATATGTCCCATCGTCCAGTTCAACTAAACGCTGATAGCGTTCGTATGCCTGCAATGCATAGCCACCATCCACGGTAAACTGCCATAGCTGATTAAACTCATCGTCCGACACACTCTGATAGGGGAACGCGTTGAGTACCTGCTGGTAAATTTCCTCTCTGGTGGCAGGCTGCGAGCAAAGGCAATTCAGAATAAACTGCGGCAAAATATCCAGTGCACCAGTGTGCAGCATGTCACCATCGCGTTCGCCTTTTTCAATGGCGGTCATGGCAGCCTGACATTCCAGTGCCTCAAACCGATTGGCGGGTACCAGTAATGCTTTGCTCGGCTCCTCAAAACGGTGGTTTGCCCGCCCGATTCGCTGCAATAAGCGGCTTACGCCCTTGGGCGCGCCCACCTGAATAACCCGGTCAACATTCCCCCAGTCAATGCCTAACTCGAGTGCCGAGGTCGTGACAATGGCGCGCAGCATGCCACTGGCCATCATGACTTCGGTTTTGCGCCGCTGCTCTTTGCTTAACGAACCATGATACAGCGCGATGGGCAATGCCTGACTGTTTTCAGACCACAACAACTGAAACAACAGCTCGGCCTGTGCCCGGGTATTCACAAACACCAGGGTGGTCTGTGCATCGCATATCGCCTTGTAGATATCCCCTACTGCGTATTTGGCCATGAAACCGCCGAAGGGCATGCGTTGCTCAGACTCCAGCAACTGAATGTCAGGCCGCTGCTGCTCTTCTACTTTCACAATATCGACAGGGTCACCGGTAGGCCCCAACCAACTGGCAATTAATGCGGGTTCAGCCACCGTGGCAGACAAACCAATGCGCAAAAAGCCCGGTGCCAGTGTTTCCAGTCTGGCCAGCGCCAGTGCCGTAAAATCACCGCGCTTGTTGCCAGTCAGGCTGTGTACTTCGTCAATGATCACCGTTTTTAGTTTGCCAAAGATCTGCGGCGCATCGGCATACGACAGCATTAACATCAGTGATTCGGGTGTGGTTAACAGTATATGCGGCGGCTTTTTGCGTTGCCGTTGCCGCTTGTGTGACGGCGTGTCACCGGTGCGCGTTTCCACTTTGATTGGCAGGTCCATCTCTTCGATAGGCCGTAACAGGTTTCGATGAATATCTTGTGTCAGGGCTTTAAGTGGTGATATGTACAGCGTATGTAAATACTCACTGTCTACATTTCTCAACTGATGTAATACGGGTAAGAACCCTGACAGGGTTTTACCTGCACCGGTTGGCGCAATCAGTAGCACAGACTGTTGGAGCAACGCCTTGTCGAATATCTCAGATTGGTAGCTTCGAAAGGTCCAGCCTTGTTGGCTGAACCACTGCTCGAACTCAGGCGTTAGTGACATGACGTTGAAGTTAAGCGAAGTTAAGTGAATTTTGTATACGCTTGGAGCGCATGAAAAGATTACCAAACATATTGATAAGTTGCGCTTTTTTCAATTTCACTCTCAGAATAGTTATCGATACGAAGAACCCGGAATGACTTCGACTTCTTCTCTGGCATAGCGCGCCCCCACCAAATGCGGCACGACCTCATAACATGACAGGAACACAAACAACGGCCAGTCATACCAGCGAAGGTATTGTTTACCGATGCGTTTAGCGTGGAACCAATCCAGTTTCAGCTTTTCTCTCATTAACAACGACAGACTCTTGTGCGCGCTGACCGACATGCACTGATGCCCTTTATTACGCTGCAAATCCCACAGAAACGTCAGACCGCCAATGGCGTGCTGCATTGCGCCTTCGCGTGCCATGTAAAATACGTTTCCCGCCTCTCTAATTCTATCGTTACGCAACTCTGCCGATAAAAACGGGGTGGCTGCATGCGGGTATGGAAAAGACTGCAGTATCTCTCGATGGTAAATAGCCCCGTTATTCGATACTTTGTCGGTTTGTCCTGAGTGACCGGGATCGTCCCACGCCCGGTGCAATAAGTTGCAAGCCCGGCGGTAACTGCTGTCTTCACCGTAATAGGTTCTACCGCTGGCAGCCGCGTAATCACCAGACGTTAACCCCGTCATTAACTCACGTAACCAGTTATGCGTGGGCGTACAATCAGATTCGAGCACAGCAATATATTCATGAGGACACTGACTGACACCATAATCCTTCAACACCGCTGACTGTATGGAATCGTAATACAGGATTTTTAACTGAGGAATATACAGGTAGAGCTGATCGGGCACAGGCTGATCCTTCACCTGCGTGCTTTCAACCAGTACCACGTCGAAGTCTTCGTCGATATCCTGGTTTGATAACGCCTCTAACAGCGCCAGTTCGTCTTGCCAGGTTTTTTGCTCCCCTGCTTCATAGTCAGAAACGGAGATCACGCAAAGTCGGTTAGTAGATGTAGTCATAAAACATCCTTATTTATTGTTATTATCAGGATAATACTTTAGTACTATGCTGCTGTACAAAATTCATACTAAACCACTTCTAAAACTATGCAAGCAAATTTATCTGCGTGGTTAGCGCGGCAATTCCGGCAATCGCGCAAAATCGCTGATTGCTTGGTATGATACAGGCAGGCCGTATTTATCAGTAAAGTAACCAACACATGACTCTGCTTCGCACCGCTGTTTTTTACATATTTATTTTTACACTTGCTGGCTGCAACAATGACAGTCTGCCAACCATTGGGCGCACTCATGGTGACTTCCCCATGAAATCGCTGCTGAATTACGACGACAACGAAAAGTGTTATCGGTTTTCACAAAATGTGTTGTTTGAGGCACCGTTTGCTGACGGCATGGCTTACCTGAAGAATCGCTGTCTGGAGGCTGACAAAAAAATTGGCAGAAAGACCGCTAAGGAAGTCTCTGCGCTACACGTTTCACTGACTTACAACGGCGAATATTACATCGTGAAAGGCGGTTACTAACGGGGGCAATCCAAATATCACCTCAGGCGTATAAATGTTTATAGACGACATCAAAACGCTAACGCCTGACCGGGAGATATTTTACTTTGGACGCTTCACAGTGGTTACACAAACAACCACAAGGACTCTATTGTGAACCTGCCGACTGTTACATCGACCCGCTTCACCCCGTAGAGCATGCATTAATTACCCACGCGCACGCTGACCATGCCATTGGCGGGCATCAATCGGTAACCGCCACAGCAAGTACGCTGGCTATTATGCAAACCCGCTATGGTGAAGACATGGCTGGGTCGACGCAAGCAGTAAACTACCGCGAACAAATTACGCTGGGTTCACCGAACGACCCGGTTACCTGTGTGTTTTATCCGGCAGGCCACATTTTGGGCTCAGCGCAAATCCTGCTTTGCTATCGGGGCACCCGGGTGGTGATATCCGGCGATTATAAGCGACAATCAGATCCTACCTGCCTCCCGTTTAAACCCGTGCCTTGTGATGTATTTATCACCGAAGCCACCTTCGCTCTGCCGGTGTTTAAGCATCCTTCCATCGAGCAGGAAATGGCGAAACTGCTGGACTCATTGGCTGTCTTTCCGGAACGATGTCACCTTGTGGGTGTGTATGCCTTGGGTAAATGTCAACGGGTCATACTGGCATTGCGAGCGATAGGCTATACCTCGCCCATTTACCTGCATGGCGCACAGCGTAAACTGTGTGATTTATATGAACGCCAGGGCATTGAGCTGGGTGAGTTAATTGACGTCGCAGAGGTGAGCGACAAGCAATCACTGGCTGGCAATATTGTGCTGGCACCGCCTTCTGCATTGAGTGACCGCTGGTCACGTACCCTGCCTAATGTGAGGCGAGCCATGGCGTCAGGCTGGATGCAAATTCGCGCCAGAGCTAAACAAAGGCAGGTTGAGCTTCCGTTGGTTGTGTCGGACCACTGTGACTGGCAAGCACTACTCGACACAATTGAAGAGGTTAACCCGAATGAAGTGTGGATCACTCATGGCCGTGAAGATGCGCTGTTACATGCGTTAACACAGCAAGGCCGAACAGCTCAGGCTTTGAGTATGGTGGGTTACGAATCCGATACGCAGGATTAGCCATGCAAGCATTCAGTGAATTACTCGAAAACCTCTACTACACCACAGCCAGCAATGAGAAACAGCGGTTGCTACTGGCATACTTAAAGAATACTCCCGACCCGGATCGCGGCTGGGCCATTGCTGCACTGGCCGGCACGCTGCGCTTTGAGTTTTTTAAACGACATACTGTAAAACAACTCATGCTGAGCCGGGTTGACCCGGACCTGTTCGCGATGAGTTATGACTACGTGGGCGAAGTCAGTGAAACGGTGGCGCACCTATGGCCTGATGCTACCGAGCAACCTGCAACGTTGCCGACGCTGAACGAACTGGTAACCGCCTTCCAACAGGTGTCTAAACAAAAAGTCAGTGCACTACTTGCCGACTACCTGTCGATTATGACGCCACCGCAACGATGGGCGCTTCTCAAATTAGGCACACGGGGACTGCGCGTCGGTATGTCGGCACGCAGTGTGAAGAAAGTCCTGGCGACCTATGGCCAGGTGCCGGTCGAAGAGATCGAACAACTGTGGCACGCCCTTGCTCCTCCCTACGCTGAATTGTTTGCGTGGCTGGACGGCAAACAACCTAAACCCGATATATCCAATGCAGTGACGTTTCACCCGGTGATGCTGTCACACCCGGTACAAGATGACGACCTAGAGGCAATTAAAGCCCAACCTGACGAATGGCAAATTGAGCACAAATATGACGGTATTCGCGTACAGTTAGTGTGCAATGCTAATGGAAAAGCCATATACAGCCGCACCGGCGATGATATCAGTCACGCCTTTCCCGATGTGTTGGAACAACTGCATTTTCATGGCGTGGTAGACGGTGAATTACTGATCATGAAAGACGGTAATATCGATAGCTTTAACGCGTTGCAACAGCGGCTCAACCGCAAGAAACCCACCAAGGCATTGCTTGCATCCCACCCAGCCGGCGTCATGCTTTACGACATTTTGAAATACCAGCAATCAGACGTTACCCGACATTCCCTCGATGTGAGACGTGAGTATCTGGAAAAATGGGTAGCCAACAATCAACAACCGGCTTTTCAGCTGTCACCGATGTTGGCGATACACGATGCAGAGCAGCTCGAAGCAGCGTATCGGCAAGCCGCAGACGATCCTTCCGTTGAAGGCTTAATGCTAAAGCGCCTGGCTAGCCCCTACACTGCGGGCAGACCCGTTGGCCAGTGGTTTAAATGGAAACGCGAAGCACTGTTAGCCGATGCGGTAATCATGTACGCCCAGCGCGGTCACGGCAAACGTTCAAGCTTTTACTCCGACTATACGTTTGGCGTGTGGGAAGGCGACAAATTACTGCCCATTGGCAAAGCCTATTCTGGCTTCACAGACGATGAATTGAAAAAGCTCGACAACTGGATACGGCGACACGCAACCGGGCGATTCGGGCCGGTACGTGAAGTCGAGAAAGCCCTGGTTTTGGAAGTGGCCTTCGACGCAGTGCACCCATCAACCCGCCACAAATCCGGCGTGGCCCTTCGCTTTCCCCGCGTTCACCGTATTCGCTGGGATAAACCTGCCAGCGAAGCTGATACCCTGGATGCGGTGAAACGGTTGATTCGGTGACGCTGGTTTTGCTTATACGCATATACGGTTTGGGCGCCTTGCGATGCCATAGAGTGCTTCGGCGATTCAATAAGCCAAAATTTGTTGCTAGCACCTTTGTTTATACTTACCACACTTATTAATGTATATTTATTGAGCAACATAAGGATGCATATTTGAGTGAAAAAGTAAGGATACTTCACAATGTTGACATGGCCTTTGGCACTCGTTCTATTTATTTGCCTCTGTAGTGGTTTTGCTGAAGCATTTAATTATGGTCGCTTTATTACTAAACCCTCACGGGTAATTGAAACACAAGCGGCCAGCCATATCGTAATTAACAGCCTGAGCTTTGGGAAAAAAAGCTGGTCGGAAGACTTCCCTTCCTCGTTCGTTATGCACATAAACCTTCTACGTGACAAACGCAACGTGTCTTGCCGTTATCAACTTGCTCAAACCCAGGCAGCCAGTCAGGACATCACCCGCTTTTTTGACGCCACACTAGCGATGAGCCTTGATAAAAAGGGTGAGGTTAAAAAACCTGATTGGCAACAGTACTGCAAAGACACGATTGCCATTGAGCAGGTGCAACTTCACGCTTTGCACAAAAATCTGTTGGGAATCGACATCGCGTTTTCAAACCACAACCACTACAAGGCAGTGTTACATCAGGGGCGTTTCTTTCCAAAACAAGTGATTTCCAGCCATGTGCACAGCGCCATTGCTCACGACTTTAACCTGAAGGTGTTACCAGAATCAGCATTTAGTCGCTTTTCCAAAATCGTGGTTTGGGGGCAACCCTCGGTGATTAGCAATGAAACAAAGCCACCGATAAATCATATTTCACTTGCAGCAGCAGGCAATATACAGGCATCAGAAGGGCAATACCGCGGCTTGATTTCGTTACTCGATTCATCATCGGGAGAAATGTGTGCTGTTACGATTCAAAGGGGAACCATCCACAATAATGGCAACCTGTTACGTTTCGACGGCAACTGGTCTTCTTCGAATACAAAATGCGGCGACCTAATCGAATCTCTTGATAAAATATCATTCTATGCACTCTCTGAAGAACAACTAGGCGTAGAGGTTAGCTTCAAAAACAACAGCTGGTTTCGTGCAACATTTCCCCACATTCGAGGCGCAAAATTACAACCATTCTTAGCAGACAATGATGCTGAATATACCGATTTATTTCATCAAGAGAAATACGAAGAAGCGCCCGAGTCTCCTCCCCCTGCCAAACAAAAAAACACACCTCAAACACTTACCGACGAGGAATTTTGGGCACAAGAGAGCTGGAATACAACGCTTTGGGAGTCCAGTTCTGACAGCCCCAAAAAACGCGTATTTAAACGCGATCACTACAAGATTGTTGTTACTAATACCTCCCCAGAGAACGGGCGCAGACTATCTCCCGTTAACAAACGCTTTTCTCTGAGGGTTACCAATACAGCGCTTGCCGTCGATCTTGATTTTAATGGGCATTGCACCTCAGAAGCGCAAATGTATTTGAGTTTTTACAAGAATCTCGATGATTATGAATATGCTGAAGAGTACATCCCTGAAAAGCCCTTACGGCGCTTTTACAAAACTCACAATGTGGAAGATTTACCTGACATAGTCACACTGCTCAATTACGCGCATCGCGCAATCAACACGTTGTGTAAGCAAACGTCGTTAACAAATATTCGGTTACTGGTAAAACACAAAGAATACCCTGGGCTCAGAGTACCTTATCATACAGTTTCAGTGGGCAAAGTTACCTTATCTTCCCTTCCGGTTATTGGCGGTACGTATACAAAAGACGCACAGCCAGAGTTAACAAACCGATTTCAAGCAATGGATGAAGACGCTCAACTCCCCGTAGGATTTAACACTTCGTACGGTGGCTTCAAGGTTAATCACACTGGATGGTGCGAAAGTGAACCCATAATTGGGGTAACGATGGAGCAACAATACACGCAGCAGGCCCAGCCTAAATATGTATTTGCTGAATCTCAGTTTCGTAATATAGCCAGTGCGCTGGGTGAACTATATGCCTACTACTGCCCTGGGGCTAGCAAGGTTAACGTTAGATTTTCAGAGCAACCCAAAAACACTTATTGCCCGTTATCATCATGCAAACAACTCATTGCCGACCGGCAGAACAAATGGAGAGTTGTGCAAGTGCCGTGGGAAGAATTGGATTATTCCTACGACTACCTGTCACTTATGCACTTTTTCCATAAAGGGAAGCTGTACCAACTCAATGCCACCAATCGTTTCTTTAGCCGATTCTACGTGTCGTTTTTTGAAGCCTATTCTGAACTATGCTACTCATCAATTAAAAACCCGATGAAAACAGATTTGTCGTTCACTAATGTTGAATATGAAGATGATATTACTGTGTCGAAACGCGCAATCGGTACATTTACAGTTTATACTGAGAAAGAATACGGCAGTCTTTTTGCGAAACACTGGGCCAATACCGGTTACTCGGGTGAACAACGATATACGTCTTGGGTAAATGGAGCCGGAGGGATTCAACAAATACAACGTTTTATTAAAAAGTATGGCTGCGACTCGGATGAACTCCAAACCGTATCACATAATATTGTTCAAAAAGCGCGGCTTATCGAATGAAATGGTTAATGCTCACTTACTTATGAGCAAAAATGAATAACCGGATTTACTTTACCCAAATTACTTACCCGTCATTGATTCAGAAAGATAACTGTACTCTGGAATGGGGATAAACCAGCCTTCACAATCCCCCGGTTAAATCCAAAAAGTTACCGGTTGCAAAGGAAGATTGATCAGAGGCCAGCCAGTATATTGCTTCGGCGACTTCAATAGGCTGCCCACCACGCTGCATTGGGATTTTGCTTTTTAGTCTTTCTACGCGCTCTGGCTCGCCGCCGTCTGCGTGCATATCGGTATGAATCAACCCCGGCCGAACGCAGTTCACTCTGATGTTTTCTGCCGCTACCTCAACAGATAACCCCTTAGTTAAGGTATCAATTGCACCTTTTGATGCAGCGTAATCAATGTATTCATTGGGAGAGCCCGTGCGAGCAGCGCCGGACGACACGTTGACGATAACGCCCCCTACTCCGCCATGGCGCGTGGACATCCGCTTCACGGCTTCACGACAACACAGAAAGTACCCGGTAACGTTATTCATGAGGATGGCATTTATTCTGTCTGCGCTCATGTCCTCCAGGCGCATTTGTTGTCTTAGTATGCCCGCATTGTTCACCAGAACAGAAACGACACCGAGTTGATGGTCAACAGTATCGAACAACCGGGTAACATCATCTTCTTGCGAAACGTCAGCCTGAACCGCTATACATGTGCCACCTGAAGCCTTGATCTCTTCTGCCACCGCATTGGCAGCACTAGCATTCAACTTGTAATTGACGCATACGGCATATCCGTTCGTGGCAAACAGCTTTGCTGTTGCCGCACCAATACCTCGACCACTCCCAGTAATAATGGCAACTTTTTTATTATTCATAATGCGTCCTGTGCAGCTGATACCATGGATGTACAATCCTGGAAAACAGCCACCGTAACACGCGACATTGCGCAAAGCCAAACCACTTATAGGAGGGTAATAGAATCTATTGCTGCAAAGTCGGCTTTTAGCGTCTGGCCATTACGACGCCGACAATATGGATACCCAGTAGCCACCAAATTGCCTGTTTGAGCAACATGTGAATTTGGTGAACCTTGGGGAAAAAATCATAGAAGGCGACTATTTCTGGTGGCAGTTCAACGCCAAGTACCGTTAACGGGATTTCGTAATGGTTAATCATAGCTAGTCCGGTAATTGCCAGACCAATCAGGCAGACATAGAGAGCAGTATGTGTACCTTTGATCATTAGCGCATGCTTTTTTGATCGCGGTGCCATTCGTTTTAATTTGGCTTTATTTAACCAGGTAAACAATAACCTTGCGATAGTGAGGGCGATAAGTAACAGACCAACCTCAGCATGCGCTTCGACGGCATCCTGACGATGCAGCAACTGGCCTTTAATGTCCCAATTTATATTATGAAGTTGCGTGGAAAGGTTCATGAGCATAAATATCAGCAAAATAGCGGATACCCAGTGAATAAGGCGGTCTGTTAAATAGCTTTTAGTTAGCATAGGGCGTTATTTCGAGGCGAGTGCCATTCAGTTAAAAAATGGTATGCAGTCAACAATAAACCAAGTCGGGTGAAAATAAGGTGAAAGTCCGCCGCTTTGAACAAACAGTGAGCAACGAAAATTTGTTGGATATCATTGGAGCAACATCAACTGATTAAGCTGTACTAGTTCACTTCTGACGATATTTTTCGATGATTGTATTGGCCGTTATATTTAGCTGCTCTTGTGCCGAGTCAGATACATAAGGTGTAACGAGGAATATACCTAGTCTTTCTCTGGGATATATGGATATCCAGGCTGACGTGCCGAAAGTTCCACCACCGTGATAATATTGCCCCTCTGAATCTAATCTAAACGTATTCCAAATATAGGCTCTGCCTAACCCGTCTTCGTCTCCAGCCAGTAAAGTTAGCGCCTTTTCAGCTATCTCATTGTCGCTGTTGAGATAATAACTTAGGTATCTGCCCATATCTGGCACTGTGGATTTTAGGCCTCCAGCCGCATTAAAGTAGTCAGACGCGTCAGGTGTCGGGAGGCCGTTTTCATGTACCCCTCGTATCCACCTTGCACGTTCACTCTCAGAAAAGTGAGCGAAGGTCTCGATTTGCCCTGTAAACTTAAAGACATAGCGCTTGAGAAGTTGCTCTATCGGCGCATTGTATAGCTCTTCCAGTGCGATACCGATGAGTCGAACACCTGCGTTTGAATAACGATATCTATTTCCTGGTTTTTCTTGAAGTGTATATCCGTTTAATATGTTGAGTAGGTTTTCATCATCGTGGGCAATAAAACATGTCAACCTTTCATCTGGTAAGAGGTTAGCCCCATCACACGATAGATCTGTTGGTAGTCCAGAGATATGTGTCGCTAAATGCCTGACTGTGATTTCTACGCCTTGATATTGTAATGCCTCTTTATTAACCCTATCGAGGTATCGAGAGATTGGCGCATCAAGTTCTATGAGCCCATCAGATACGGCTTGCGCTAAGATTAATCCGACATGCGTTTTGGTAATAGAACCTATGTCGTAAAGGATATTGTCGGATGGACTTGAGCCATCGGAAAATTCACCGTAATGATATGTACTCACGACGCCTTCTGTTACGAATGCTACGGATACTGCACTAATCTTAGTGTTAGCAATGAGCTTACCAACTTCTTCATTGATTATTTCAACCTGTTTATCCTGCTCAGTCATATTAGGCGTTGAACATCCCAAAACGAAAACGCAAGCTATGAACATCGTAAAAAGACGCAGTCTTTTACGTTTTTTTAAATGAGTTGAATAACACATCAATCATTCCTTGAAATCTTTGCTTTTGACCCAGTAGGGAGGTGTTAAGTAAGAGGCTTTAATACTCTACTACTCCACTGGCCTTAAAGATGATTTAGCGCAGTTGAACAAGTATTTCCAGTGAATCACATTCGCTATCAAAGCTGAATATCTGATTGTGATTTACACCTAGGGGTTCGTCACACACGTCTTTTGAATAATTGCCTGACTGGCTTGTTCGCCATATTCATCACCCGTGGATTTTGCGACAGCCAGGTCGATGCGAGCCGCATCACATTGACGCTGCAACGCCAAAGACATGAGGTAGTTCTGATCTTTTTGCTTTTGTGCCAAACCCTTTATTCCATTGTATTCGGTTCGGCTTTCGGGGCTTTTCCCTCGCTCATAAGGCGGTGCAGAATTCGTTGAACAGCCACCTAACAGCAAAATAATAATGCCAGTCAGAACAGTGTATTTGAACAAAACCATCACTCCACGTTGTACCAGATAGTATCACCGTGAGTTTATGGTATTAATTCAGGATTTTAGTGCTGATACGCCGGACTTTTTACCCGTTTGTACACACTTAGGAAGTTTGGGAATACAGAGCCCCTTATTCTTACTTGTTATATGCCAAGTAACTCGGGGTTTTCCAGAAAAACCCGCAAGCGCTTTTTCTCTGCGTCGCTGAAATGTGTTGCCATGTATTGTTCAATAGCCTGTTGTTGCTCTGCATCAGTCATTTGCTGGTCTTGTTGCAATGCATTGTGCCACTGCTTGTAACTCTTTACCTTTTTCTGCCAGGCCTGACGTTTTTCCGTTGTTGCCTGCAGGCGAGCTGCCACCTCGGCGCCGAACTCTGCCGATGCGGCGTTATACAAAGTTTCGCCTTCATATTGAATGGCTAGTTCACGCAATGCTTTTACTTCCATAGAGTCTGTAAAACCTTGCTTTTGAGACTCGGGTAGCGCAGCCAATTGCTGCTCAATAAGCGCCGCCTTTTGCGCTTCGGAATAATAAGGATCCTGAGATATTCTCAGGCGCTCAAAAGCAGCCAGATCAAACGCGACGTCATCGGCGAACAGACATTCATACTCCGGTTCCGAAAAGAAGTCGTAGCGCATCTGTGTTAGCGCGTCCATTCTTGCTGTAATCGCTTCCAGGTCCGGTGTAGCCAGTGCATCTTCTGGTTCGAGAGCCAGCAAAGCCACTTTGTATTCCACGTACCGCGTAAACAAATCCATGTAAGCAGCGAGCTGTTCGCCGTCGTAACCTTGTTGAATTTTGGCTTCCCGGTATTCAGCCAGAATAGCGTCTGTTCCGAGACCTTCTCGTTCAAAAATAAAGGCGTCAAACTCGTCCTTTAAACCCGCATGCAATGTAAACAGGATCTCTGAGGGAACAGGGTTAATTGAATGGTAAGGTTGTGTGCTGTCATCTGAATCAACCGCCGGGGTCGATTCCATCTTGTTTGACGTGATTGCCCTTTCAACATCGCTTTCAGGTTGTTGTTGCTTTGACGTGGTGGTGAGTTTTAACCCCACCACCAGCACCAAAAGCGCAATCAGTATTACGCTTTTTCGCACGTTACAGGCCCAGTGACTTCAGGCGCTGCGCCTGTTTTACAAATACTTGTACCGGATCGGTTTCAAACCAGTGATGAATACCAAAAACCTGATTGACTTCATCCAGGTGGTTCATGCGATAGCGGTCGTTGATAACATACCCCAACTGAGAGCTACAGCTGGATACCAGGCCGTCGTTGGGCTCGTCAAATGCCAGGCCGGTTAACACCATAAGCGGATCGCTAACATCAAGCGGATTAGTCAGTGTCTTGCCACCACTCCATGAAAAATAGTACACACCATTTTCAGCCAGCATATCGCCGTCATTGGTACAGTAACCACTTGGCATACCCTCTGGATAACGAGCATTAAATTTGGCTGCGCCTTCTGTGGTAAGCGAATCCATTGCCGCTACGCTGTCTGTTGGCAACTCACGCGGATCTGAACCTGAAACAAGTTCAATCACATTCGCAAAGGCATTTACTACCGTACCGGCAACGCCTTCTTGTGGTGAGTCTTCATCCAGGCTTTTGCGCACTAAATCTGCTACCTTGCTGCCCTGATTCACACCCGCAACTGAAGTTGCTGATGCAACCAACTCGGGCGCAACGCTGGCGACGTATCGAATAGTTGGACCACCATGACTGTGACCAATCAGGTTAACCTTTTCAGCGCCTGAATGTGCTAATACTTCCTGTACATACGCTAACAACTGCTCGCCACGTACTTCACTGGAATTGGCAGGTGACACGGTAGCGGTGTATACCTTCGCGCCGTAGCGCGTCAGTTTGTTGGGTACTTTGTAAAAGTAATCAACGCCCAGGGCGTCATCAAATCCAAACAGACCGTGCACAAGCACAATCGGATATTTGGTTGAGGTATCAGGAGCCGCGTAGGCAGGTACAGCAGCATTAAACAACCATGCCAAACAAGCGAAATAGAGTGCTTTTTTCATGTGTGTGTCCTGTATTGTGTATTTTCAGTTGTCATTAATGTTCTGTCGTTAGGCTCTCATCAGAGGTCTAACCATTGTTATTATTTTGTTAACATTTCATTAATTTTCGCAACTTTCAAGTGAAAAATGACTATTTGGACACGCCAGACTTACTACACGATACCAGCAAGATTTGTAGTATTTATTCAATTTTCCTTAAAAATTAGCGCATTAATCACTAAACCTGAAGGTGGAGAGGTCCACTAGCCCCCACATTCACAATATGAATGCGTATCATGGATAGTAGAAATACATTTGAGATAGTAAATACGTCGAGACATCAGTGTAAATGATGTCTCTTTACAAGGAATGGACACCCGGGTTTTGAAACCAGATTAGAAAATTTTGCGTGTTTTACTCAAGCCGACGCGCTGGCTCTTGCGCTAACGAGTTGATGCCAACGTTTAAGGTTTTCCTGATGCTCAGCCAGTCTGATTTTCACCACGCGGGCAAAGTCGATTGCGCACAACGCAATAATGTCAGCAACGGTGAATGCATCACCGGCAATGAAGTCACTCTCGCCCATACGCGCGTCGAGGATATCCAGAAATGCGACAACATCTTTACCGGCTTGTTCTCCAAAAGCAGGCACAGGGGTCATACGGTCTTTGAAATAACCGGTTGAATGTTGAAAACACTGGGTAACGGGCAACATCAGGCACTGATCTACCCGGCGCTGCCACATGCCCACGATGCCCTTTTCTAATGGTGTGGTTCCAAGTAACGGCGGTTCCGGATGCATGGCTTCTATGTAGGTACAAATCGCGTCGGTTTCACTAATACAGGTGCCATCAGCCAATTCCAGAATGGGTAACTTTCCCATCGGATTTTTGGCAAGCATGGCGGGTGACAGGTTTTCTCCTTTCTGGATATCCAGTTGAACATAGTTAACATCAACGCCTTTTTCCGCCAGAAACATGCGTACCCGGCGCGGATTGGGTGCCCGGGAAGCATCATAAACAGTGTAAGTCATCGTCAGTTCCTTTTTAAACGCCTGCAGAACAGTCAGATTAGTCGATGAAGTGGCGTTTATAAAGCTGTATATAATTTACCTTGAGAGACGAAGACAACCGCCACTGGCCTGAAAGCGGATTCAGTTTCATGCCGGTTTCATAGACGGATTCAAACTTTTCCGGCTTAACCCAGCTGGCTAACTCTACCGGTTTTACAAATTGCTTCCAGTCATGGGTACCCACCGGTAGATAACGCATTACATACTCTGCGCCCACAATAGCAATCAGCCAGGACAGCCAGGTACGGTTTAACGTCGCTAGCACCAATGTCCCTTTTGGACTGACAAGCTGTGCGCATTGGCCAATAAGTGCGGGCTGATCCGGAACATGTTCCACGACCTCAGCGTTAATGACGATATCGTATTTGTTGCCAGCCTGTACTTCCTGCTCGGCAAGATGGTGCGAATAGCGAATATTCAATCCGGATTGAGCCGCGTGTGCTTTGGCTACCTCAATACTCACTGCACTGGCATCAATGCCCGTTACATCGGCGCCCTTTCTGGCCAGCGCTTCGCTTATCAAGCCACCACCACAGCCGACATCTAAGACGGACAGGCCCTGTAAACAACGCTCCGAATTGGGGTCGCGATTGTGACAATAAGCCAAATGTTGAATCATATAAGCAGCGCGCGTGGTATTAAACGCCAACGCGGTTTTGAACTTACCGTTCGGGTCCCACCACTCCCTGGCCATCTGATTAAACCGGGCGATTTCCTGTGCCGAGGTATTATCGTTAATAGGTTGACTTAACTGACTTTTGTCTAACATCTGGACTATTCCAAAGACGCCATCACTGGGCGGGAAGTATAGTATAACCAACGCACTTGCATGAACACTTACTTAAGAGACCACCCACTTACTGACGAAAACTATGCTTTTCAATTTGTGTTTGTTCATAACGGTAATAGGTTTAAGTTTAATACCCCCCTCACACAGGAATTGATCAAAGCCCACATTACCGCACCATTTAAACTTAGACTAAAGTTGAAATTGTGCATTTTTCACACTACGTTTTAAGTAATCGTGATAGGAGCGTATCGATGAACCTGCAATTTACGGCTTTGTACACAACGCCGCACCATTCCTTAATCGTAGTCGCAAAAAAAACCGGCACCCAGCTCGCTTATTTGGTTATAGGTCTGGCAGCCTGTGTACTGGCAGGGCATGCTTTCGACATAGAGTATCTTTACCGTCCGGTGGCGGGTGGGCCTGCAACCCATCCTTTTACCGCTATATTGTTTTTGTCGTTGTCTTTTTCCTTGATTTTGCAATTCAGGAAAAAGGTCGTTTCAATTAGCCTGCAAGTCGCCGTTGCTTTGGCCATGCTGAGCCTTTTGCTGTTAAATGTGGCTTCTCCAATACAGTCGTCAGATACCTTTTTTTCTTCACGCCATCTGGCTGAAATTTTCCAGCTTCACCCTTCAAATCGCTTGTCAGGTAACACCTTCTTAGTGATCAGTTGCTTGTTAATGGCCATCTGGGCCCGAAAAGCTCGACACTCCACCGTTTGCCAGGCTCTGGCGTTAATGGCGCTTTGCATTTCAACAATGGCGCTCACCGGGTACGCATACCAGATTCCGGCCTTTTATCAGGATATGTCTTTATTTACCGTGACACTCAGCTTTTTTCTGGCTGCATCAGTGTTAGGAATCACCGCGAATCGGGGCACAGTCCGCGCGGTACTTTCCCCACATTTAGGCGGACAGATCGCACGGGTGCAGTTTATTGTTGGCGGGATGTTTTTCTTTGGCACTGGCTACCTGGTTATTCGCTCAGTTGCCAGCACTCAGGTGTCCAGTCTCTTTGGCAGCTATGTCATTGCCGTGTGCTGGTTTCTGTTTGTTGTGCTTATGATAGGGGCCAGTGTGCATGAACAAACCGATCGCACGCGTCGCAAATTAGAAAAGAAACTACGTGCCGTGGCACTTTACGACGAACTCACCCAGTTATTGAATCGACGTGGCTTTAAACAAGTAATAGACCAGCAATTGGCTCATCAACGACGTGTTGGCGGTGGCGTGGGGTTAATGCTGGTTGACATAGATCACTTTAAACAGGTGAACGACCGCTACGGCCATGACGTTGGCGACAAAGTCATTCGTCATATTGCCTGGAATCTACGGCGTCTGGTGCGAGACACAGATTCAGTGTGTCGTTACGGCGGGGAAGAGTTTGCAATATTGCTACCGCACACTGATCCCGAAGGTGTCATCATTGCCGCCAATACCTTACAACATGCCATTGAGGCGCTTAGCATCCCCATTTTTGAGGAAGAGTCGTTGTCGGTAACGGTGTCGATTGGCTGTGCGAATGTGGTCAATGGGTTAATAGAAAAAGCGCTTAAACGGGCCGATGAAGCCTTGTACGAATCAAAACGCGCGGGGAGAAACTGTGTGTCTGGCAGGTTCGAAGCGCCCCAGTCAGTTTACTCCTTGCCCAAACAGGCGCAGCGGAGCCGCCATTTCTTTCGATCAGCCAAGCAGCAAAATTAAATTGGTTACTGCTGTTTGGCCGACCAGGCCTCCAAGGCGGATTTGGCGTTGGCGTCGATGGCGTCTTTATTCTGACTCACCCAGTATTTTTCCATAACGCGTACATTGGCCTGATTCGCTTTATAGAAAAAGTCTACGATATCGCCGACCAGGGGAATAAATCCCAAACCAAAATCAAGTAGCGCATTGCGCAACATGACTTTCACCAGGCCCGGTGGAAGCCCCATTTTCTTGCCGAGGTACACAATTCTTAACGCGGCGATAAGCATAACCGCATCCCCCAGCCCCGGGATCAAGCCTATAATGGCATCTAGACCGATGCGAAACGGAATAAACGGGAGCTTGAAGGCAGTATCTAACCGATTGGCCAGCTTTTGTGCTTTCAGCAACTCAGTAGGTGCTGTGACTCCCGTTTTATTGTTCATTGTTTGCTTCCCATCTCCTTCGCCAGCTGTTCACGCTGGGCATTGTTGTCTGACACCTGCCAGCCATGCAGGTTTTCCTTAATTAATCCGAACAACATATTGATGTGTTCCGGTTCACTGTTCAACGCCGGGATATATTCATACCGCTCACCGCCAGCTTCCATGAAGTAGTCACGATTTTCCTCGCCAATCTCCTCAATGGTTTCAAGGCAATCCGCAGAAAAGCCCGGACATACCACTTGTACCGACTTCACGCCCTCAGCGGGTAACCCTTTTAAGGTTTCGTCGGTGTAAGGTTTCAACCACTCTTCACGGCCAAAGCGCGACTGGAATGTTGTCATATACTCTGATTTATCCAGACCCAGCGCCTCGGCTATCAGGCGTGACGTTTTATGGCACTCACAATGGTAAGGATCACCGCTGTCCAGATAGCGTTTTGGCACCCCGTGGTACGACAGGATCAACTTGTCGGCCCGACCGTAATGCTGCCAGTGTTGCTGAATTTTATCAGCCACGGCCTGAATATAATCGGGTCGATCGTGATAGTGACTCACGAATCGAAAATCCGGTAACCAGCGACGCTTTACAAAATCATGGGCTACAGCATCAAAGGTTGATGCCACCGTAGATGCACTGTACTGCGGGTAAAGCGGAAGAACCAGTAACTTGCGTACGCCCTGGCTGAGCATGCGGTCGATGGTGCCACTTACCGACGGTTCGCCATAGCGCATGGCAAATTCCACCACCACGTTGTCACCAAACTCGGTCGCACAACGTTTAGCCAGCGCTTCGGCCTGAGCCTTAGTGTGAACCATGAGTGGCGAACCTTGTTCTGACCACACTGACGCATAGGCTTCAGCTGAGCGTTTGGGGCGAATATTCAAAATAACGCCGTTGAGGATAAACCACCAAATCAACCGCGGCACTTCTACCACCCGGGGATCAGACAAAAACTCTTTCAGATAGGGTTTCAGCGCCGCTTTTGTTGGCGCTTGAGGCGTTCCCAGATTGGTAATTAGCACGCCTATCTTGTCTGACTGACCGTGGGTAAACCCGGCATTTCCAGTGAATTTCATTGATTACTATCTCGCTGTTATTACTTACTGTTTGGGCATACTACGTGGCGTATACCCAAACAGACTACTACGGCTGATAATAAGTCGCGGCGCCCGGTCCGACCGGCATCCCCAACACAAATACCCAGATGTAAAACAACAGGGTCCAGCCAACAATAAATACCATACTGTAGGGCAGCATCATGGCAATCAGCGTACCCATTCCCACGTCTTTCTTATACTTCGCGGCCATAGCCATGATCAGGCCAAAATAGCTCATCATCGGCGAAATAACATTGGTAACCGAATCACCTATGCGGTACGCCGCCTGAATGACTTCGGGCGCAAATCCCACCAGCATCAGCATGGGCACAAACACCGGGGCAGTCACAGCCCATTGTGCCGACGCACTGCCCAGTGACAAGTTAACAATGCCGCACATCAAAATGAACAGGAAGAATACTTCCGGGCCATCTAAACCCAGTTGCTGCAGCAGCGCTGCCCCTTCAACCGCCATTACCGTGCCCAGATTGGTCCATTTAAAGAAGGCCACAAACTGCGCAGCGAAAAACACCAGCGTAATATACAGTCCCATTGAGCCCATGCTCTTGGACATGGCATCGATAATGTCTTTGTCGTTTTTCATCGTGCCAGCGATACGACCGTAAACAAACCCCGGTACGGCAAAGCTGATAAAAATAAATGCGACTATGCCCTTAAGAAACGGCGAGCCTGCCACCGCGCCGGTTTCCGGATGACGCAGGATACCGTTTTCAGGCACCACAGTTAGCGCTAACACTGCACATACCGCGACAAATGCAACACCCGCCCATTTCAGCGCGCGAATTTCCTGTGCAGTCGGCGCTGCCATTTTTTGTTCATCCAGCTTAACCGATGCTTCATTCGCGTCGTATTTACCTAAACGAGGCTCAACGATTTTCTCTGTTACCAGCGTACCCATACCAGCAATCAAAAACGTGCTGATGAACATGAAATACCAATTCACTTCCGGGCCGACGACATAGTCGGGGTCGATCATGTGTGCTGCCGCTTCGGTAATACCAGAGAGTAACGGGTCAACCGTACCCAGCAACAAGTTAGCGCTATATCCGGCAGATACCCCGGCAAACGCCGCGGCCAAACCTGCCAGTGGATGACGCCCCAGAGCGTGGAAAATCATCGCGGCAAGTGGGATAAGGACCACATAGCCCAGCTCTGATGCGGTATTCGAGATAATCCCGGCAAATACAATCGCGAAGGTTACCATGCGCTTGGACGCGTTCATTACCAGTGCCCGCATTGCAGTAGACAGTAAACCTGAGTGCTCAGCTACTGAAACACCCAGTAGCGCAACCAATACCGTACCAAGCGGCGCAAAGCCGGTGAAGTTAGTCACCAGGCCAGTTACGATGCGCTGGAGCCCTTCGGCGCTCAGCAGTGAAATAACTTCAATGGTGCCATCTGGCGAACGCCCTTTTGCGCCCTCTGGGCGCGGGTCGATAACGGATACCTCAAAATAACCGAGTATGCCACTCAGAATAACGATACCCACTGCCAGAAGGGCAAATAGCGTAACGGGGTGCGGCAGGAGGTTTCCCAGCCACTCTACCGTCGCAAGAAACCGAGAGAAGAGCCCTTTAGACGGCGTCGATTCTGTCGGTTTAGTTGTGTTTTCTAAACTCAAAACAAGTCCTCTGTCGTTTTTTATTATGATGTTGCTTTTATGCACTGACTTTATTTGTCTTTGTCAGGCTATTTTAAAGGCGAAGTTTACCTTAATTCGCAGCATTTGGGCAGAGAACCAGCAGTATTTGCGGCAGTACGCGATTTATTAAAGAGCAAAAATGGTGTTATTCGATGTTGTAAAGCATATCGTCTGGGCTTTGCTGCTTCCAACAAAAAAAGCCGATGCAATGCATCGGCTTTTTCAACTTGATTTATTGGCGCTGTGGCTGCTTATTTACCGCCGCCAGTGCGCGACTTCATATAACGGAAGAAGTCACTGTCCGGCTCAACTACCAACACATCATCTTTGCTGTTGAAGCTGGAGCGGTACGCGTCCATGCTGCGCAGGAAGCCATAGAACTCAGGATTCTTTGAATAGGCTTCAGCGTAGATTTGCGCTGCGGTCGCATCACCTTCACCGCGTAACTGACGCGCGTTACGTTCAGCATCAGCCAGCATTACGGTAACTTTAGCTTCAATGTTCGCCTTGATAACCTCAGCCTGCTCCTGACCTTGTGAACGGTGTTCACGCGCCACACCAGCACGCTCTGCACGCATACGCTGGAAAATAGAGTTACTGACTTCAGTTGGCAGGTTGATTTGCTTCACCCGTACGTCAACAATTTCAATGCCCAGTTCGTCAGACGATGTGGAGGCTTGTTCCATGGCGCGTTCCATTAACTCGGTGCGCTCACCAGAAACAATCTGCGAAATAGTCCGGCTACCAAACTCTGTTCTTAGGCCGTTGTTCACCTTTTGCTTAAGCAGCGCTTCAGCTTGCAGCTTGTTACCGCCGTTTGTAGACAGATAGTAACGTGCGAAGTCTTTGATGCGCCATTTCACATAGGAATTCACGATCAGGTCTTTCTTCTCCGACGTTACAAAACGGTCTGGTGAATCATCCAGTGTTTGAATACGCGCGTCTAACGAGCGCACGGTATCAATAAACGGCAGTTTGAAGTGCAGACCTGGTTCAAACACTTTGGTTTGACCGGTTGTATTGTCACGCTGAACTTTACCGAACTGAATAACAATGGCGCGCTGGCCTTCTTTCACTACGAAAAGTGACCCTGAGCCCATCACCACCAGCGTGATGAGTAATGCAATAAATAAATTCTTCATCAGTGCTTATCTCCCACCACGAACGCTGTCACCGCGTAAACCAGACGACGTTGTTGGCGTTACGCGCGTACCGCTCGTATTGCCACTGTTCACGTTCTGCAGGCCTTCCAGCGTGTTGCGCATACGGTTTATGGTTGTACTGCTGGAGTTCTGACCGTCCATAATCTTATCGAGCGGCAGATACATGATGTTGTTACCACCTTCACCACTGTCTACCATGATCTTACTGGTGTTAGAGAACACCTGCTCCATGGTCTCAAGGTAAATACGCTGACGGGTAACTTCAGGCGCTTTTTCAAACTGAGGCAGTAATTCACTGAAGCGGGCAACCTCACCCTGCGCTTCCAGAATCACACGCTCTTTATAGGCCTGAGCTTCTTCGTTCATACGATTAACCTGACCACGTGCACGTGGTTCCATTTCACGGGCATAGGCTTCTGCTTCACGAATGAAGCGCTGCTCATCTTCTTGTGCGGCAATCGCGTCATCAAAGGCGTCTTTCACTTCTTCTGGCGGACGTGCGTCCTTGAAGTTCATATCAACAATAGCAACACCAATGTTGTACGGTGCCAGGATGCCTTCAAGCTCTTCCCATACGCGTTGACGGGTAACTTCACGACCGTCGGTTAGCACGTCATCCATGCTTGAATGACCTACAACATAACGAATGGCACTGTCCAAAGCCTGACTCAGGCTCATTTCCGGGCTGGTTACGGCAAATGTCCAGCGGTACGGGTCAACGACCCGGTACTGCACTTCCATCTGTACACTCACCACGTTCTCATCTTCGGTAAGCATAGAACCTGAAGATGACTGATAGCGGATAGATTGCACGTCTACCGGGATCACAGTATCGATAAAGGTCGGTTTCCAACGGAGTCCTGGCTCAACCTGAGAATGGTATTGGCCGAAGCGAAGTACAACACCCAACTGGGCTTCGCGAATGGTGTAGAAACCACTCACCACGTACACCACGATAAGCAAACCAACAATAAGTGCTGCACCAACACCGCCGAGTTTCTTACCGGAACCGCCGCCGTCGCCACCGCCCATCTTACCGAGCTTACCAAACAGATTTTTAAACACGTCATCCAGATCGGGAGGCCCTTGATCACGGCCGCCACGATTCTTCCACGGGTCGTTATTCTTATTACCACCCGGCTCATTCCAAGCCATGCTAATACTCCGTAAAAAAAAATTATTATTTAATACTGAATTCTATTCGTTTTAGATTGCAAAACCTACGGGCGTTGCACGAAGTCATTCATGATTATGTACATTTCATCGCAATTATAGGTGCTAAAGCCCTAACGCTGCATTAATGCTTTACTACAAACTGTGACAAACTGTTATCTAACCGCTTTTCCAATCGGTTCCAGTCTGCTGCAGGCATACGAACATCTACCACCCAATCGCCCTGTGAATCGTAGGATTGCTCAGCAATACAATCCAGCTCATACAATACACCGCGCAGGCGGCTTTGTGCAGGTGGAATTTTCAGGGTGTAACTCACCATGCTCTGCGCTAAACATTCATTGAGGGCAGTTAACAGGAGTTCAACCCCCACACCGGTTTTAGCTGATAACCACACGCGAATCGGCATGCCGTTTTCGTCGCGGTCAATTTTGGGTTCAACTTCTTCCAGTTGATCGATCTTATTACACACAATCAACTGTGGAATATCGCCGGCCTCAATTTCCTCTAATACCGCGTTCACTTCGTCCATGGTCTCGAGGTAATTGGCGGCTGAATAATCCACAACATGCAGCAACAAATCGGCTTCCTGAGTTTCTTGCAATGTCGCTTTAAATGCGGCAACCAAATCGTGTGGCAAATGCCGGATAAACCCTACGGTGTCTGCCAGGATAACCGGCCCTAATTCCTTCAGCTCGACTTTGCGCAGTGTTGGGTCCAGTGTGGCAAACAACTGGTCAGCTGCGTATACGTCCGCATCGGTAATGTGATTAAACAGGGTGGATTTACCCGCGTTGGTATAACCCACCAGCGACAAAGTAGGAATTTCAGCGCGTTTCCGGGAGCGACGTCCCTGTTCGCGCTGTTTAGCAACTTTTTCAAGCCGCCGAAGAATAGTTTTGATGCGCCCGCGAAGTAATCGTCGGTCAGTCTCTAACTGCGTCTCACCTGGCCCGCGAAGACCAATCCCGCCCTTTTGACGCTCAAGGTGTGTCCAGCCTCGGATCAATCGGGTAGAAATGTGACGAAGTTGCGCGAGTTCCACCTGAAGTTTACCTTCGTGAGTTCTCGCACGCTGAGCAAAGATATCCAGAATGAGGCCTGTGCGGTCGATAACCCGGCACTTACAAACAGCCTCGAGGTTACGCTCTTGAGAAGGCGATAGAGCGTGATTGAAAATAACCACATTCGCCTCGTGCGCTTTTACAGCAGCAGCGATCTCTTCTGCTTTACCCGTACCAACAAAGTACTTGGGCTGCGGAGAACTGCGGGAAGTGGTAATAACATCAACCGGGTTTACACCAGCCGACGATACGAGAAGTTCCAGCTCAGCTAAGTCTTCACGACTATCTTCGTCGGCAAAATTGACATGAACAAGTATAGCCTGTTCACCGGCTTCATAACGGTCAAACAAGCGTGTTACCTTTGCAATTACTCACTTTTGTTCTCAGCGTCCCCTTGAGCACTTGGCATTGTAATGGCACGAGAAGGCACAACAGTAGAAATAGCGTGCTTATAGACCATTTGGCTTACAGTGTTTTTTAACAGGATAACAAACTGGTCAAATGACTCTACCTGCCCTTGGAGTTTGATACCGTTAACCAGATAAATGGAAACGGGAATACGCTCCTTGCGTAATGCGTTTAAAAATGGGTCTTGTAATGATTGCCCTTTAGCCATTTCAAATCCTTAGTTTTTATTATTAAACCGACAAATTTTTCAATTTGCCCCAGCGCTTTTGCTTTATATCACACTTCCTTAAATCAAAGTGTGACTTTTGCAGTAATTTTAGTCAAATTATCTTTAGCAAATGTGTCAAGCCAGGTTAACTCCGACCAGCCACGCAACCAGGTCAACTGGCGTTTAGCTAACTGTCTTGTCGCAATAATACCTCTATCGCGCATGTCTGCATAGCTTAGCTCACCGTTAAGGTATTGCCACACTTGCCTGTATCCCACCGAACGAATCGATGGCATGTCCTCATTTAAGTCTCCGCGTTGATATAATTTTTCGACTTCAGCGACCAGCCCTTGCTCCAACATTAAGTCGAATCGCTGGGCTATACGATCATGTAACACAGCACGGTCCTGCGGCGCAATGGCAAATTGTTCTATGTTATACGGACAACGTGTAGTTGCCTGTTGCTGCCAGTGCGTCAATGTCTGCCCACTACTGCGATACACTTCCAGCGCCCGGGTCAGTCTCTGCGGGTCATTGGGGTGAATACGGGCAGCAGCCACCGGGTCGATCACAGCTAATTCATCATGCAAGACCTGCCAGCCTTTTTCCTCGGCTTCACGGGCAATGTCGTCGCGAATCTTTGTGTCCGATTTAGGTAGGGGCGAAATTCCATTTATCAAGGCATTAAAGTACATAATTGTCCCACCTGCCAGAATTGGCAGTTTACCTCTACTATGAATTTCACCAATCAGGCGTGTCGCATCCTTTACAAATTCAGCAACGGAGTAGGCCTCATTGGGCTCAATAATGTCGACAAGCCAGTGTGGCGCAATGGCCATTTCTTCGGGTGTGGGCTTAGCCGTACCAATATCCATATGACGGTATACCAGCGCCGAGTCGACGCTGATAATCTCTGCGGGTATGTGTTTGGCTAACTCCAGGGCAAGGCCCGTCTTTCCTGAGGCCGTCGGTCCCATAATGGCCACTACCGGGCCAGTTTGACTCGTCATCGTGTTATTCTTTTTCTATCCACTGCATTAGCGCTTGTTGCGATTTTTTCGCACCACAAGCCTTTAGTATGTCCGATTGTGAAGAAATCGCCAGTTGGTCGAACCAGCGCCATAATGTATCGGGTTGATATGCCTGCGCGGCCAGAGAATTCGCCAGCGCAATAGTAAGTGACTCAACACTGTCAGGCTGCGCTTCGCAAATCTGCGGAAACAATGCTGCCCAGGGTAATTGACGCAGCGGTGCTGGCACTTTCAACAGGCGGGTTTTGCCAGCGTTACAGTGCAATTCAAAAGCGAACTCCTCAAACACGGCAGACGCTGCTGCATTAACAGCCTGACTGACACTGACTGGCATCAATAAAGGCTGAGCAACCAGTTGACCTTCCAATATAGCTGCAAGCCAAGGCTGATAGAGTGAGTTTACCGATAATAGCCAGCACCGTTCGGCATCTGAATCAGCATAAAGCCGGGCAGATTCACCCAACGGCAAAAACGCTATACCTTTGCCATCAGCCTGAACAGCACTGTTAACGCTCTCATCTGTAGGTGTCATCAACTGCTGATAATGCTGCTGATAGCCAGTGCTTACCTGCTGAGAACCGGCTGAATATGGGCGTCCTGACACGCCCCGGCTACCGGCACTGCCTGCTACCCCCGCCCTGTGTGACGAAGTTGGCCCGGATTGATTGGGTTGGTCGCTTTGCCCCGTGAAGCCGGTTGGTGATTGAGACGGTGACGCTGGCTGAAACTGGCTGTCCTGATGGCTTTCCCGTACAACGGGTGACAGCGGACGAATATAATCGTGTCCGGTATCTTGCTGTATGTCATGATCAACTGCGAAATCACTGCTTTCGCTCAGCGCATCACACACGGTCTTACAAATAAAGTCATGAACCAGCCTGCCTTGCTGAAAGCGGACCTCGTGCTTGGCAGGATGCACATTCACGTCGACTTCACGTGGGTCAATGGTGAGGTAAACCACAAAGGCGGGTTGCTCAGCACTTCCCAACACCGAATCATACGCCTGACGCAACGCGTGCAATATCAATTTATCGCGCATACCGCGACCATTGACAAAACTGTACTGGCAGTCATTGCTGCTGCGAAGCTGGCGAGCGTCGCCCAGCCAGGCTTCGAGCTTAATAGACGCATAGTCACACTGGGTGTGGATAGCTTGCTGCACAAACTTTTGTCCGCATACCTGCCCGACTCTTACCGCCAGATCGTTTGAGCCGGCAAAACGCTTGGTGACCTTGCCATTGTGGCGCAACACAAACGTGACGTCCGGGCGGCTAAGGGCAATGCGTTTGATCACCTCTTCAATGTGCTGATATTCGGTTTTTTCAGTGCGCAGAAACTTACGGCGGGCAGGCGTATTATAAAAAATATCCATCACGTCAATGGTTGTGCCGTCGGGGTGGGCCGCAGGCTGGACCTGCACTGCCATATCACGCCCTTCACAACACGCTTGCCAGGCCTGCTCTTGGGCTGCTGGTTTGGACGTCAACGTCAGACGGCTTACCGCAGAAATACTGGCAAGTGCCTCACCGCGAAAACCCAATGAAAGTATTTGTTCCAGATCGTCCAGTGTAGATATTTTACTGGTGGCATGTCGCGACAGCGCAAGTTCTAGCTCGTGCTTTGCTATGCCACTGCCGTTGTCCCGCAGTTTAATGCGCTTGTGTCCGCCTTTTTCGATATCCAGTTCAATGCGATTCGCCCCCGCGTCCAAACTGTTCTCAACCAGTTCTTTCACAACGGAAGCCGGGCGCTCGACAACTTCTCCGGCAGCGATCTGGTTGGCAAGTCGAGGTGGCAATAGCTGAATGGGCAAGGGCGTTCCTGTGTATTTTGCTTGAAAACTTGTGTAACGGCGTGCGGCGTAAATCAGGTACTGGGAATGGTAAGCACCTGCCCGATTCGCACCATGTCGCTGGTGAGGTTATTGGCACGTTTGATACTGCTTACCTTCACGTTGTAACGCTGCGCTAACAACGACAAAGACTCGCCACTGCGCACTTTATGGGTGCGATTTTCCGCTTTGCGAGACGCCCACAGTGTACCATCGGGCGGGGTTTGCTCAAAATAGCGTTTTGTGGCGCTAAACATGGCATCAGCCAATTGCTGACGGTATTTAGACCAGTTGAGATTCTTCTCTTCCTGAGGATTTGAGATAAATCCGACCTCAACAAGAATCGACGGGATATCCGGCGCGGTTAATACCGCCAGACTGGCGGCCTGGGGCGATCGTTTGTGCAGTCGGGTTACGCCTTTTAATTCACTGATGACCTTCTTGCTTAAGTCATAGCTGGTCGACATGGAGTGGTCCATAGACAAACCCAGAATGGTTTCCGCCAGATAGCGCTCGGACGCGTTGTCTGAAATCACCTCGGCTGCGCCACCTAACAATTCGGAATGTCGCTCTGTTTTTTCCAGCCAGCGACCTAATTCACTGTCGGCGCGACGCATAGACAACACCCACACCGAACCGCCTCTGGGTTCAGGCTGCGTGAAGGCATCGGCATGAATAGAAATCAGTAAGTCGGCTTTGTGCTGACGCGCCACTTCCGGGCGTTTGTTGGGTGAAATATAGTAGTCACCATTACGCGTCATAACTGCCCGCATACCGGCTTCTTTGTTAATGCGATCTTCCAGCATTTTGGCAATGCTAAGGGTAATATTCTTTTCGTAGGTACCGGCAGGCCCAATTGAACCAGGGTCTTTACCACCATGACCGGCATCTATCGCAACAATGATATCCCGGTCACGACTGGATTGATTCATATCGAGCACCACACCACTGCTTTGTGGGGCCGAGTCGAGTAAATCTACCACAAGTCTGTGCCCCAGGTTGTCGGCCGGAGGCACCGCGAACAGCGACGTTTCCGCTTTACGGGCGAGTTCAATCACCACGCGCGTAGAAGCTTTATTTTTGGGCGTTGAATAGCGAACCTTGTTCAGTAAGCTGCCCGTGTTGTCTAATTTAAGCGGGGTGTCACTGCGGGTATCAGCAAGGTCGATAACCAGTCGATGTGGATTACTCAACGTAAAATAGGTGAATTCGGGCGCGTTTTTCAGATCAAAAACCACCCGCGTGCTGGCGCTGGTTGGCCATACCCGAACGTCTTTGATGTCGTTGCTTGCTAAAGCGTTAAACGCTAGTAAGCACCAACTTAGTAGTAATATTAATTTACCGCGCAACATGACAAGCCCTGGTCATCAATTGTAGTTATTCAGGCTGTGTAATCCAATGGGTACACCGTCTTGCCAGCATTCCGGCCAGCCGTTAAATGCGTTTACACTGCTGCAAAATCGCCTGTCCCGTCTGCGATTCCGCGTTCACACTGAAACGACGTCCCGTACCATTTGATTCTATACTAATCACTAAATCCGCCGGTGCCAAGCATTGGCCCCCATTTTGCGGCCATTCGATCAAACAGATTTGATTCGTGTCGAAGTAGTCCCGGATACCCATAAACTCAAGTTCTTCCGGGTCCCCTAAACGGTACAAATCAAAATGATACAGCGTTAATTTGCCTAACTCATAAGGCTCCACCAGCGTATAGGTTGGACTCTTAACGTTGCCTGAATGGCCAAAAGCGCGGATAAAATAGCGGCTAAACGTCGTTTTACCCGCCCCCAAATCGCCCTGAAGGTAGATGATTACGCCTTTCGCTAGCTGCGACGTTGTGGCCGAAGCCAAATCAGCAGCAAGTTTCGCCGTATCGTCTTCACTTGCTGCATAAAAATCACCGTGTGCCGTGGTCATGGTTTACTTTTGCTTCCCAAAGCGGCGTGCAGGCACGCCTGTTACTGATTGATTAGCGCTCGCACAGATTCAAACAGGTCGCTGGCAAGCATGCCGCGCTCGCCGTATAAACGCGCCACTTCATCACCCGCTTTAGCATGGATAGATACACCGTATTTGGTGGCAATATCCTTACTTAGCCCCTGCGCAAGCAAAGCGCCAAGAATACCACTTAATACGTCGCCCATGCCAGCCGTGGCCATACCAGGGTTGCCGTGCTGACACACCCAGGTTTTAGTTTCATTATCAATAATGGTACCTGCGCCCTTTAACACACAAGTAGCATGGAATCGCTGAGCACATTGTTTCACGCTGTTAAAGCGATCCGCTTCGACTTCATCTACCGACATATTCAGTAGTCTCGCGGCTTCGCCAGCATGTGGGGTAAGAATACAATCAGTAATGGAGTACGACAGTGCATGCTTGCTGAGTAGATTTAGCGCGTCTGCATCGATCACCATGGGTTTTGGGTGAGTCTGACAGTGTTTCATAGCCAGTTCGAATGCTGCCAGCGCCCAGTCGTCCTGCCCCAAGCCAGGTCCAATAACGACACACGATGCCCAGTCCAGTGCTTCGTGCAAGTTATCACAGGTTACCATAAGCTCTGGCCGTCCGGCACTCACCTGTACCGTTGAACCTTCATGACAAAACACTTTCACCAGCCCGGCACCTGATCGCAACGCCGCCTCACCGGCAAGTCGAATTGCGCCAGCTGTGCCGCGGTTGCCGCCAATACACAACAACCGGCCATAAGTGCCTTTATGGCTGTGAACATCACGTGGGGCCAGCCCCTTAAATTGCTCAATATTCAGCAACGAACCGCACGAACGCGCCAGTTCAACAAACGTCTTACCGATACCTAAATCGTCGAATACCAGGGTACCGCAGGACTGTTTGCCCGCCCCGGTAGTCAGACCCGGTTTAATACCGACAAATGTCACGGTGACATCGGCTTCAACGCAGCGCCCTAACGACTGACCGGTATTGGCGTCTAGCCCGGATGGCACATCAATACTAACTACAGGTTTACCGGATTTATTCACCGCATCAATCACGTCAGCAAATTCATTGCGAATATAGCTGTTAATCCCAGTGCCCAGTAAGGCATCGATGACCAGACCGCATTTTACTAAATACCCTGGGTTAAACGGCTCTATCTTCCCGCCGGCATCCAGCCATTTTTGTTGCGCAACACCCGCATCCCCTTCGAGGATACGATGAGGTTCAATGGCGCAAAGTAGCACTTGCTTGCCCGCTTTTTTGGCATTGATTGCCGCAATGTAGCCGTCGCCCGCATTATTACCCTGCCCGACTAAAACCAAATACACATCGGTATTGGGTAACAGTAATTGTGACTGGTGGAACACGGCCTTACCGGCGCGCTCCATTAAGGTAAACATTTCAACGCCGGCTTTTTCTGCGGCGGTACGTTCATTTTCGCGTACCTGGTCGGCGCGATAGAGTTTATATGGTAAGCTGTCGATGAGTTGGGTATCTAGCATGTGTACATGTCCGAGTTACAATCGATAGATCTTTACAAGTTGGTAGACGATATCAAGGCTTGGGCCAATGCGCTAGGTTTTCAGCAGGTTGGCATTAGCGATATTGATCTGAGTCAGCACGAGGCTGCCTTGCAATCATGGCTGGATAACCAGTATCACGGCGACATGGCCTTTATGGCCAATCACGGCATGAAGCGTGCGCGACCCGTTGAACTGGTGCCCGGTACATTGCGGGTAATTTCGGTACGCATGGATTACCTCCCTCCCGACGCATCGTTTGCCAAACACCTGAATAATCCGGATATCGGGTATATCTCCCGCTACGCACTGGGCCGTGACTACCATAAGGTACTGCGCAGTAAATTAAAAAAACTGGGGGAAAAAATTCAGGCCGAACTGGCAGATACCCAGTTTCGCCCTTTTGTAGACTCAGCCCCGGTGCTTGAACATGCCATTGCCGAAAAAGCCGGTATTGGCTGGACGGGTAAACACAGCCTTACTCTGAACAAACAGGCCGGTTCGTGGTTTTTTCTTGGCGAGTTGTTTATTAACCTGCCGCTGCCGGTCGATGAACCTACTTCCGAAGAACATTGCGGCACTTGCACGGCCTGCATGACTATTTGTCCTACTCAGGCCATTGTTGCGCCCTATGTTGTAGATGCCCGGCGCTGCATTTCTTACCTAACCATTGAATATGACGGTGTGATCCCTGAGGTATTTCGCGAGCCCATGGGAAACCGCCTTTACGGCTGTGATGACTGCCAGCTTATCTGCCCGTGGAACCGGTACGCGCCTCTCACCGACGAAGCAGACTTTCACCCGCGGAAGGTATTACATGGCCAGAGCCTGGCAACACTGTTCAGTTGGGATGAAGCCACGTTTTTGCGCAATACCGAAGGGTCGCCGATCCGCCGGATTGGTTATACGAAATGGCGTCGTAATGTAAGCGTGGCAATTGGCAATGCCTCATACGACGAACACTATATTCACTTGCTTACTGAAGCACTGCCTGACGCCTGCGAGATATTGCGCCCCCATTTAGAATGGGCGTTAGAAAGACAGCAACAGAAGAACGGCGATGCGCTTAGCAGGCCACGCCAGATAACCCGGCTGGTGAGAACAATAGAGAAAGGATTACCGCGCGACGCCTGATGGCGTAGCCTTGTATGATACGTTGCTACGCCTCAGACACCAGGTGCAGAATTACTTATGGTAAGGCTTACTCAGGCGGTGTACCGCTTCAACGAACACGCCGGCGTGCTCAGGTGGCACATCCAGATGAATGCCGTGGCCCAGGTTAAACACGTGTCCTGTGCCTTCTCCGAATCCAGCCAGAATATCAGCGACTTCCTGCTCGATACGTGCCGGCTGCGCATACAACATTGACGGGTCCATGTTGCCCTGCAGCGCGACTTTGTCGCCTACACGTGCCTTTGCATCGGCAATATCAATGGTCCAGTCCAGGCCTACCGCATCACAGCCTGTTGCAGCAATCGCTTCCAGCCACATACCACCGTTTTTAGTAAACAGCGTAACTGGTATCTTGCGGCCTTCGCTTTCACGTGTCAGGCCATCAACAATCTTGTGCATGTACTGCAATGAGAATTCTTTGTAATCACGAGGAGACAACACGCCGCCCCAGGTGTCGAAAATCATCACTGACTGCGCACCGGCTGCAATTTGCGCATTCAGGTAAGACGTAACAGAGTCAGCCAGTACTGAAAGTAATGCATGCAGGGTCTGAGGATCGCTAAACGCCATTTTCTTGATCTTGGTGAAAGCTTTACTTGAGCCGCCTTCTACCATGTATGTCGCCAATGTCCATGGACTGCCTGAGAATCCAATCAACGGTACGTCACCTTTTAATTCGCGACGAATAGTGCGCACGGCGTTCATGACATATTGCAGTTCGCCTTCTGGATCCGGTACACCCAGTTTGTCGACGTCAGCCTTGCTTTCAATTGGATTTTTAAAGCGCGGACCTTCGCCGGTTTCAAAATACAAACCCAGGCCCATGGCATCAGGGATAGTCAGAATATCTGAAAACAGTATGGCGGCGTCCAGCGGAAAACGACGCAGCGGCTGCAGAGTGACCTCGCATGCAAGCTCAGCATTTTTGCACAGCGACATAAAGTCACCGGCTTCGGCCCGTGTAGCTTTATATTCTGGTAAATAACGACCAGCCTGGCGCATCATCCACACCGGTGTCATATCTACCGGTTGCTTTAACAATGCGCGAAGGTAACGGTCGTTTTTTAAGGCTGGGCGTTCAACTGTGCCACTCGAATCTGCCATGCTTATCCCCAAATACTGAAATGGATACTGAAATTGGCGGCGAGTATAGCAAGAATTCCGTTTTCATGGGTAAAAATGAAATCGATGCACGTGATTGAAAGAATTAACTTGATTTATGTCAAACTTAAAGTTAACATTCTGTTCACAAATTAAAGAAGCTCGTTTACGGGCCCTCGCTAAACCATTCCTAACCTCGCCTCGGCGAGGTTTTTTATTGCCTGAAATCAGGGACTGATCACTGACACAAACGTAAAGTATGTCAGCAACCAGACTCATAAACGCCAGCTAGCGCCGCCTGCCTTTCCCATTGTTATTTACCCGAAAAAAGTAACTCTGTCTGTTTCGCTACTGTGGAAAATTCGAAGCGTTTACTTACCGGTAGCAGCAATAAAACCAGTGACACGACCACCGGCACAAAGGTGGCAAGCAAGAAGGCTTCATATAAATGTAGCGCGGCCTCGCCCGGCAGAGGGAAGAAAAATAACCCGGCAACGATGCCGCTCAGAATGCCAATAATGGCCTGATAACTTTGATACCGCTGACTGTAAAAGCCGAAAAACACCGGAAATGCAGCAGCACAACACAATAGATCAGCCAGCAGAAATAAATACAGAATACTCAGTCCTTGTGACGCCACATACAGCGCAATCATAGACAGGATTACCAGCAAATAGCGGCATATCACTTTAAGTTCGCTGGCATTCATGCGAGGAAACACGCGACGGAGATCGACAATAAACAAGCTGTTGAGACCACTAATTGTAGAGTCTGCACTACTCATGATTAGCGCCAGCCCGAACAGGATTATGCCGACTATCAGCCAGTACGGCGCTTCGTTCAGCACTATGGTAAACAGTGCAGTTGACCCGTCTCCGGGCAGACTCAACCCAACAAAAGCCAGACCGAACAGCCCCATTGCCGCAATAACCGGGAAGCTCAACAGCCCGCTGAACACAAAACCTTTGAGCAGGGTCCGACTGTTCCTGGCAGCAAATATGCGTTGCCAGGTGCCCTGGTAAAACAAGCCCGTTAAACCGACGGCCAGAAAAAACGTGATACCGGTTTCCAGCCCCTGGGTGTCGAAAGGATTTAGTAGTTGTGGGGCTTTTTCCATCAAGCCATCGAAAACCGGTTTCATGCCTCCCGTGTACTGCCACCCGAACAGAAGCAGAATCGCAATGAATGGCAAGATCACCAACAACTGAATCCGGTCAGTAAAAATAGATACCTTCAAGCCGCCGCCCAGGGTATACGCCAGTGTCGCAACCATCACAATACTGGCCGTGATCCAAAGCGGTATAGGTGCGACCAGGGCGACAAGCTGCGCAATACCCGTAAGGCCCGCGGTCAGCCCAATAAACATGTAAAACAGCATGATAAACGACACAAATCCATACACACCATTGCCGTATCGCACACGCACAAACTCAGTTAATGCATAGCCATTCGGCATGATCCGGCGTAGTCTCACGCCCAGCGGAACCATAAGAAAGGACGGCGCTAATGTACCCAGTGCATAGCCGGCTATCGCACCAACGCCCCCCCAAACCGCCGATTCAGCGGGGCCAAACAATATCCAGGTGCCCATTGTGGTAGCCAGTAAGGTGGCAAACGTCGCCTGACTCCCCTGACTATTTCGGGCCACAATAAAATCATCGAGTGTGCCCTGATGTTTGCCGTTGTAGTACAGGCCCAGTACCGCATAGAGCCCGGCAAATACAACCAGCCATAAAATTACAGTCGTGCTATCAAGCATATATCTATCCTTGTGTCCTTTCGGTCCGCAGGCAACAGCCAGTGCAGAGCTATTTGACGGCTTTTAAGCCCATTCCCCAAAACGCCGACTCCAGTTCCACCGCTTTGGTAAAGCGGGCCTGCATGGCTGACCAACGCGGCGAGCTGGTTGGTTCGTTGCCAACCCGTCGCTCAATTGCAAGATCAACGAGATGCCCGACTTTCACGCACACGTCCTGAAACTTGTCACCGCTGTAGGTTGCGATCCATTTTTCATAGGGGTGTCCAACATAGTTTGCATCCTTCAGCAGCAGGCCAATTTCGCCATAACCAAAAGCACAGGGAGCAAGTGCCAGAATCAAATCGAGGAAATCCCCCTGCAGCCCGGAGTCCAGCACATAACGTGTATATGCAATCGTCTCCAAATCTTCCTTGGCATTGAAGACGGTCTGCTCATCAATACCCTGTGCGGCGCAGGTTTCGATATGCAGGGAAAATTCATGATTGATCAGCGAATCCACGGTCGCGGCGCATAACCGCATTTCTTCGGGCGACTCCGCTTTAACGACCCCCAGGGCCCAGGCACGGGCGTAATGCACCAAATAAACATAATCCTGAATCATGTAATGCAAAAAGGCGGGTTGCGGCAAAGAGCCATCGCGTAAACCCTGTACAAATGGGTGGCCGACGTAGGCTTGCCATTCATCAATACATCCCTCACGCATGAGTGAAAAAGTGCGACCGTAGTTCGGCAGTTCAGGTAACGTTGTCATAGTCAGTTCCATTATTGTTACGTTTTTACAGAGAGAAAAAGCGTGTTGTTACAAAGGGGTATTACCCATCGCCATCAGGCGAATATCGCCTTGCCAGTAGGTTTGTAATAACCGGGCGGCACGCCACGCCGTTAAACCGGTTCTACACACAATGACTGCGCGCTTGTGCGCGTCGGGCTTATATTGCCGGGTTCTGAAATCATCCAGTGAGAAGTGCTGTACGATTGCGTCAGATTGGCGCGACGTTTCAGTCATGCCATCACGTACATCCACCACCCAATCTTCTTGTGTTATATCCCGAGGGCTGATGAAGGTCAGTGCATCCTGCGTTGGTGGCTCACTGGCGGAATCGAACCGGAAACCACTTTGCTGCAGATTCTTCAAATCCACCGATAGCAATTGTCCAACGGGACTCGGCTCTATGGCCAGCAAGGTATTCAGCGCAAATTGAGCTTGCAGGCAGCCCAGTACGCCAACAACCGGTCCCATTACACCGGCAGATGTACAGCTTTGTGCCTGAGCAGGCAGATCCGGGAACACTGCGCGTAGGGAAGGCCTGGTGCCGCAGAAGCCGCCCACATAGCCTGCAAACGCCAGTACAGACGCGGATATCAAAGGCGTTCGTGTGCGCATACAGGCGTCAGACAAGGTATAACTCACCGCAAAACTATCGGCACAATCCAGAACGATGTCAGCTTGATCACACAGCTTGTCTGCGTCTTCGGGACTCAAAGCACTAAAGTGAGTCTTCACCTCAAGGGCAGCATTGTGCTGAGAAATCCAGTCCCGGGCACAGGCGACTTTCGGGTTGCCAATATCAGCTTCCTTGTACAATACCTGACGGTGTAAATTTGACTCTGACACGGTATCCGGGTCTATCAGGGTCATTTTGCCGACTCCGGCCCCCGCTAAATAAGGCAGGGCAGCGCAGCCCAATCCTCCCACCCCAACAATCAGTACGTGGGCGTTTTCCAGACGCAGCTGGCCGCTATTCCCGATTTCAGGTAAGCAGGTTTGTCGTGTATAGCGGTTCACGAACAGGCCTCCAGCCATTGTTTCACGCGTAACGCAGGATCAGCGTGTAAGGTAATGTCAGTGACCGCCGCGACGATATCGGCACCGACTGAAAACGCCAAAGCCGCTCTGTCTACAGACATACCGCCAATCGCCACCAGCGGCACATCACCGACCAGGGCTTTCCACTCGGCAACCCGGTCCAGGCCTTGCTCATGCCACTTCATTTTTTTCAGAATAGTGGGATAAACCGGCCCTAGGGCAACGTAGTCCGGCGACAATGCCAGCGCGCGTTTTAGTTCCTGGTGATCATGGGTACTGATGCCAAGGCGTAATCCCGCTGCCCGAATCGCATCAATGTCTGCCGTATCCAGATCTTCCTGCCCCAGGTGCACCCACTCACAACCCATCGACATAGCCAACTGCCAGTAATCGTTAATAATCAGTGTGCAATTGTGCTGACGGCAGACCGCCTGGGATCGCCGAATATGTTGCGCAATGTCATCCTCGGGCAGATCTTTTATTCTCAGTTGAACCAGCTTAATGCCAAGTGGCACCAGCCGTTCAATCCAGTCTGCGCTATCAAAAATGGGGTAAAACGAACTCAGTGTTTTTGTCATGAATTAACTCAGCTCTGCCTGACCAAACAAAGGCGTAGACGGACATGCCAGATCACGAGGTTCCATGGGCACGGCCGACGCCGCTAACTGACCAGCGTCAATGGCCTTTGCAAACGCTTCAGCCATTTGCGCAGGGTTGCCAGCTTTAGCGACTGCGGTATTCAGCAGGATGGCGTCCATGCCAAGCTCCATAGCCTGAGCAGCCTGGCTTGGCAAACCCAGTCCCGCATCAATAACAAGGGGAATTTCCGGGAAGTGGGCACGCAGGGCGCGTAAGCCGAATACATTGTTGAGTCCCATACCAGACCCAATGGGCGCCCCCCAGGGCATCAGCACTTCACATCCGAGGCTGACCAGTTTGTCGGCGACCACCAGATCTTCGGTGGTGTAGGGGAACACCTGAAAACCGTCCTCAATCAGAATACGGGCGGCATCCACCAGGCCAAAAATGTCCGGCTGCAGCGTATCTTCCTCACCAATGACTTCAAGCTTGATCCAGCTTGTATTAAAGACTTCCCGCGCCATATGCGCCGTAGTAACTGCTTCCTTAACACTGTGACACCCTGCGGTATTGGGCAGGATTTTCACATTCAGCGACTGCACAAGCTGCCAAAAGTCCTGTCCGGCTTTATTTGTGCTTGCCTCCCTGCGCAGTGATACCGTTGCAACACTGGCTTTGCTGCGGGCAAATGCATCCGCAAGTATGGCCGGCGACGGGTACTGAGCGGTACCCAGCATGAGCGGAGACGACAGTGACGTGCCATAAAAGGTTTTGGTCATCGCGTTATCCTCCTTGCATCGGGGCGAGAATTTCAACTTTGTCGCCGGTTTTCAGCAACGACGTACCACGACTGTGCTGGGCAACAAATTCACCATTTACTGCGGTAGCGACAACCGCATTTTCATAACCCAGTTCAATAAGCAATGCTGCAAGATTGTCTGACTGGCACAGCACCGGCGTACTGTTGACTAGAATATCTTTCATAACGTACTTAACTCTCAGGGTTGATTGTGAGCCACTCGGGCTCTTCATTGTGTATCAGGTAGTTAGCCACCATTTCTGCCAGAGCCGGGGCCAGTAAAAAGCCGTGTCGGTACAGGCCATTTGCGCGAATGACGTTGCCACAGCGATGTATCTGAGGGAGGTTGTTGCTGAAGGCCGGACGACTATCGACACCGATTTCAAGAATGTCGGCCTCTGCAAAACAAGGGCTGATAGCGTAGGCCGCATTCAGCAGCGCCATGACCGAGCGCACCGTGGGGTGCGAGCTGGCTTCGCTTTCAATTTGTGTTGCGCCCAGCATAAAAACGCCATCGCCGCGGGGCACAATGTATAAGGGAATGCGCGGATGAAGCAGACGAATAGGCCGCTGAAACTGTAATTCAGGGCATTTCAGGATCAGCATTTCGCCCTTTACACCGCGCAGACCATGCACATCTGGCCGCGCCTTGGTGCCGCGGCAGTCGATAACTGTGCCCTCGGTGGCCAGCGCTGCTATATCCGCATCGTCAACCATAAAGTGAACGCCCTTTTCGGCGAGTTGCTGACGCAGTGTTTGAATAGCGTGTCTCGGGGCAAGATGTGCTTCATCGGCATAGTACAGGCCCTGAGTAAAGCGATTCTCCAGGTCTGGTTCCAGCGCATTGATTTGCGCTTCATTCACTGGCTGAAACGCAGACGTAAGCTGAGCAAACCGGCGTAATTCAGCCCGGTCGCGCGGCATAGCCAGTACCAGCGTACCTTTGCGATGTACCAATTGCGTGTGCTTTTGCCACCAGTCGGCGGCTTTGCTGCCGAGCCGAACAACCGGTTCTTCTGCGCTTTCTGACTCACAATACGGCGCCAGCATTCCGCCTGCCCACCAACTGCAAGACTGTGGACCCGGCTCGGGCGCACGGTCGATGATCTGAGGAATAATCCCGCGACTTACCAGTTCCGTCGCAATGGTCAAGCCTGCCACACCAGCCCCGACAAGGGTGACTCGGGAAATATCAGGCTTCGCCATGCTGACCCCACATGTGGTGAAAGTGATGTACCGGGCCGTGTCCCTGCCCTATTTGTAATGTGTCGGCCTGAATGATGGCCTCATGCAGGTAGGCATTAGATGCTGTCACGGCTTGCGCCATAGACATGCCTTTGGCCAGACAAGCGGCGATGCTGCTCGAATAAGTGCAACCTGTTCCGTGCGTATTGGTGGTCGCGATTCGGGGGGTATCAAGCGTTATGACTTGCTCATCTTGCAGCAGCAATAAATCTGAACAAACGTCTTCGGTGCCATGACCACCTTTGATCAGCACATTTTTAGCTCCCAGCGACAACAAATTGCTTGCCTGTAAAACAACAGGCATGGCGGTGCTAGAATCACCCAGCAAGGCTGCGGCCTCGGGTAAATTAGGAGTCAGTAAATCGACGCGCGGGATCAGTGCGGATTTTAACGCGCTTACCGCGTCTTCCTGTAATAACCGGTCGCCGGATTTGGCTACCATCACCGGGTCCAGTACAACCAGCCCCTTGAAGTCACGAATGGCATTGGCGACGGCTTCAATGAGCGAGGACGAAAACAACATGCCTATTTTTATAACGTCCACCTCGATGTCCGATAGCACGGCGTCGATTTGCTTGGTAACGACATCAATGGGAATAGGGTGAACGGCAGTGACATGCTGCGTGTTTTGCGCCGTAACGGCGGTAATTACGCTGGCCCCGTAAACGCCGTGGGCAGAAAAGGCTTTGAGATCGGCCTGGATACCCGCGCCCCCGCCACTGTCGGAGCCTGCGATGGTTAATGCGATAGGTGTTGATTGTGTTGTCATCTATATCACCAGAAAAACTGAGCGACATAGGAAAAGAATGCGGGATCGCACGCAAGGAGACACGTGTGATCTTATCCGTTCCCTACGCCGATACTAATCGGATCAGGTTCACCGGGTTGATAGACACTATCTCTCAGCCAAAGCCGTAGCAAAGGCACCCCGACGGAATGTGCAAAAAAGATAATCGATTATTTTGGGGATTACAAGAGCAGTATTCGGTGCTTAGATTAATTTTACTGGTGATACGGTGAGGCACTACCCGCCCCACCGCTTGCTCGAAAGGCGTTTTAGCTGGCGTACTTCAACCTGGACAAATTTTTCAGACAGTTACAATAACGCATTGATAACCTGTTCGATTTGCTCTGGCGTATTGTATATGTGCGCAGACAACCGGAAACCGCGTTTGCGCACATCAAAATGCACATTTAACGCATTGAGCCTGGCTTCTATTGCTTCGCGATTTGGCGGATTCACAACCAGAGTACCGGTTCGATATTGATCCTCATCAGGCGAAACCAGCCACGAGGCTGGCAGGGCATCAATGACTTTTCTGGCCAGCATGACGTTGTGCTCACGCACCTTTTTTACGCCAATATTGCACATCTGGTCAATGCTGTTTTTCGCAATGGCATACGGCAACACTGACGGTGTTCCGCCCCAAAAACGCAGCGCGGAGTCTGCGTACTCAAAATTGTGAATGTTGAACTCAAATGGATTCTTATGGGAGAACCAGCCAATATCGACGGGCTCAAGCTGATTCAGTACTTGTTTATTTACCCAAAGAAAGCCTGCTCCCGGGCCGCCACACAGCCACTTCACACACGAACCGGCAACAACATCAGGCTGCCAGTCCGTGAAATCAATAGGAATAACACCCGCCGTTTGTGCAATATCAACAATACTCATTACGCCCTGCTTACGCGCGATACTGATGACGTCTTTTACCGGCACAAGCTTCCCTGAGTTGTAGTGTCCGTGGGTGATCAGAACTGCATACACCCGCTCAGTCAGATGCGTTTGCCAGGTAGCGGTATCGAGTACATCTTCATCGTCTTTAATGAACTGGACTTCATAGCCATAATGGCTCGCCTGCTGCATAACAAAGCCGATTGACGGGAAGTCATTCTCTGAAATCAGGATCACGTTACGACCGTTGTTCTGGCTGGCCGGCGGGAATGCACTCAGTAGCTTGCTTAGCCCACTGGACACGTTTTGTTGCGGGCAAAACTGACAGGCATCCGAATTAAACAGCCTGGCCAGGCTTTGCTGAAATTGTTCAAACACCGGAAACCACTGTGACCAGGGATCTGGCGTGCCGTTTTCCCAGGCATCGAAAAACTGTGCCTCCGCGACTTCACGGGTACTGGCGGGCATGCAACCAACAGAATGATTCAGCAGATATATGCCGTCTTTTTGCGTAAATAAAGATTGAATATCCATAAGTTACAGGAACCCTTTGAGTGTTTGAACATCGTTGTAACGCGTAGGAATATCGTCGCGTGGCGCAGCCGTGCGTAAGTCGTGTAGTTTCTGAAGCGCAGCCAACAAAATTTCCAAAGGCGGTCCACTGGCGGTCATATCCTGGCGTTTGGTTAATTCGTATTTTGCAGCCGGGCTTTCGATGAATCGGGAAATCAGTTGTTCGTGATGTTGTCGGGCCGTTTCGCCATGCGCCTCGCACACCGCCAGGAAAGCCTGTAAGTGCGGTTTGAACCAACTGGCGTTGCGCTCTTCTTCTGTGGCGTTTAAAAACGCATCCATCAGACTGGTTCTGCGCATACAGTCTCGCAAAATCAATTGCTCTTCCGGACGCATAAACAAAAATTTATCCACCAACAATTGCGAATAGTAAGGGTCATCCCCCCGGCACAAACCGAGCAACAAATCGATGACGTTGATACCCGCAAAGTCACCGGCATTCGCACCGCGATACTCATGACGGCCCACTTTGTGGGTTTTATAGTAAGGTCGTACATTGTAAAAAAAGCGGTCGACATCCAGTTCGTTAAACAACGCCGTGTTATTCTCCACTACCTGCTGTAAAGCAACGCGTGCAACATTGAGTAGATCCAGCGTAACCGGATGAGATATGCCCAGAGGCAGCGTATGCAACAAGGCTTCCGATGCGCGTACAAAGCCGAACACTCCTCGCGTGTTGTAATCGAGAAACGTCTTCTCATCTTCCAGGTGCGTAAATGTTTTGTATTTACCATTAATTGCGCGATTGTGTGTTTCCAAATGCGCGGAAGCAAATCGCGGCACTACGCCCAACGAGGCGCCCAGTTGCATGGCAAGGGCTGAGGCATTCTTCAGCGTTGAATGATGCTCATCGATTTCGTGCCTGCGGCAGGCTGCCAGTACAAATCCCACATTACCGAGCAAATCAAACCCACTGTCAAAACCTTCATCGGTATTGCCTTCCCCCAATAACAAGCGAATAAACTCACCGCTTTCTTCCAACAGGCTGGTTTTCAGATCATCACCGACATGGCTTACTTCCTCTCTGCGTTGCTGAGCAAAATAGCGATGCTCCAGCTCCGTATTGATATCGACAAACCGGGTTCGAATCCAATGATCAAAATCATTAACCAGTGGCGTGCTCATTATTGTGGCCTCTTTGACTGTTCCATAGTGAATACTAAGCCTAAGTATAGCCCAGCCCCACTAGTCATTTAGGTCACAAGGTTCTATGATTATCAGATATATGAGTTTTTAAGTTTAACAAATTCAGGTTTAATAGCATTTTATGCCAATAAATTTAGACAAAACGGATCTGGCGATTTTACGGGCGCTACAGGATGATGGCCGTATGACGAATGCCGAGTTGGCAGAAAAGGTTCATCTCTCACCTACGCCTTGCCTACGCCGTATCAAAAGGCTCGAGCAAGCAGGCGTTATTGATCACTACACGGCCGAAATAAACCGCTCTTTGGTTGGCATTGAGATATCCGCATTTGTGTTCGTGCAACTGCAGCGCAACTCAAAAGAAAACGCCGCACAATTTGAGCGAGCCGTTGAACAACTCAACGAAGTACAAGAGTGTTTTGTGGTGACCGGCAGCTACGACTACATGCTGAGCGTTGCTACCCGCAACCTCGCGAGCTACGACCGGTTTATAAAAGAGAAACTGGGTGATATCGAAACAGTCGCCAAAGTCGACACCACCATTGTGTTGAATCAGGTCAAAAGCCGACGCCAGTTACCACTTTAACCGACGCTTCGGCTCTCAATAATACCTGTATTAAGAAGAACGCTGCGCTTTTAGACGTTCAACCAGCGTGTTCACCATTTTGCCGGCAATCGACAACGTCGGCGGCGTAGTTGGCAGATTATCAATGTGATACCAATCGGCTTCGACGATTTCTTTTTCATCAATCACAATGTCACCGCTGTCGTACTCTGCAAAATAGCCCATCATCAGCGAGTGCGGGAAAGGCCAGGCCTGGCTGCCGTAGTATTCCAGATTTTTTACCCTGACACCGACCTCTTCCAGAATTTCACGGTGTGTAGCCTGCTCAACGCTTTCGCCACTTTCTACAAATCCAGCGATAATGGAATACATGTCAGAGTTGCGATGTCTGACACTTCTGGCTAACAGGATCTCTTCACCGCGATAAATGGCAACAATGGTACAAGGCGACACCCGGGGGTAGCAGCGATGACCACATTGGCGGCATTGAACCGCCATTTCCCAGTCAATTGCTTGGGTGGGTGAACCACACTGCCCGCAAAATCGGTGCGTACGCATGAAATGCACATACTGCCAGGCTCTGGCCAGTGCTTCATAGGCAACCCGTTCTTCACTAACCAGTAATTGTCTGAATGACACACTGTCCCATCCGGGCTCGGTGATTTGCTCAGCGCCCAGATCAACCACATACAACGGCACGTCGAGTGGTAAATCAGCAGCGTTTAGTTGTCTTACCTGGTCTTTGTAATGATGAATAAAATGCAACGACTGCCATTCCAGCTTTGGCATTGTGGCCTCGCCCGCTGGCACGATGATTTGATCCCGGCTAACAATAAGCCATAGCCCAGCCTGAGCAGCACTGCTTTTAGTTAATTCCAGCACGTTGACTTTCCTGTGATGAACATTGCAGCCAAGAGTATAACCCAGCACGCTGTAACACGCAGTGGCTAAAACTTTTTTACTGGCATATTCAGCCTGTTAGCGCATCGTTCACAGAAGAAAAGCGCATGAAATCGTAAATATTAGTGTCTGTGATTTGTACGTCTGTGAGGCGGTGTTATACTCAAATAAAGTGGTTATAGCAGCGAAGGTGTCTTTGGATGTTAAATCAGGTAGAAGTCGCAAAGCAGCGCTGGGGTGGCGCAAACAACACCATTGATGGGTGGCTGCTCGGCCGTAAGCAATTGCTAATTCAATATTGTGAACTGGCAGGCGTAAACTACCAACGTCGCGAGTCGCTACCCGATGCCAACGAAGTCAGTGAGTTTTGTACCTTGCTGATGGATTACCTGTCTGCCGGGCATTTTGAGGTTTATGAGATGCTGGTGGGCGACGACACTACCGGACAACAACTCAAACAACGCTTGTATCCTTTAATCGCAGCGACGACCGACCAGGCATTGGATTTTAACGATAGTTATGCCGACAACTTTCATCCCGACCACGCCATGGAGTTTGAGCAATCCATAGCCAAACTTGGCGAGGCTCTGGTAGAGCGATTCGAATTGGAAGACGAGCTTATACAGCATATGCATGGGCTGGTTCAACAACCCGTAACCGAGTAATAACGTAGAATCAATAGCTTATTATCTGTAAAGTACAACGGGTACAGACTGACGTAAGAACATAATAACGCATGAAAAACGCAACAATTATTAATAAAGCCAGAGCATACTGTGAACAACGCGGCGCCAGATTTACGCCATTGCGGGAAAAAGTGTACGAGCTAATGCTCGACAAGCACGGCCCAACCGGCGCTTATGAACTGCTGGACGGCCTGAAAGAGACGGAATCAAGCGCGAAACCCGCTACCGTGTATCGCGCGCTGGATTTTTTACTCGACTTTGGTCTGATTCACCGACTGGAGTCTACCAATGCGTTTGTTGCCTGCTATCATTTTGGTTGTCATCACCCGGTACAGTTTCTAATTTGCGACAGTTGTGGTGACGTCTCTGAGATACAGTCAGAAGGTCTGAAAGAGACACTCGACAACCAGGCCAAACAACACGGGTTTAAGATTTCCAAACAAACAATTGAAGCTCACGGACTCTGCGCTGATTGCCAGGAAAGCGAGTCATTGGAGATGGGAGAAGAACACCATGAATGCTGAGTTTGTTAACCCGTTCATTGCAGGGTTACTCAATGTTCTTGAGACGATGGCACAAACCACGCTGTCTCCGGGCAAGCCGAAGCGAAAAAATTCCGATGTCGCCTCAGGCGATGTGTCTGGATTAATTGGCATGGTCGGCCCCAATATAAAAGGTTCAATGTCAATTACCTTCGAAGAAAAGCTGATTCTGGACATCATGTTAAAGATGGTAGGTGAGGCGCCGGAGGAAGTTGACGCAGAAGTGGCTGATCTCGTGGGCGAGGTTACCAATATGATTTGTGGCAACGCAAAACGGGATTTAGCCGAGAAAGGATTTGAATTTGGTATGGCAACCCCCGTGGTTGTCTCCGGAAAGCAACACTCTATCAGCCATCAGGTTGATGGCCCGAAGATTATTCTGCCTTTTAACCACGAACTTGGAAAAGCGTATTTGGAAATCTGCTTTGATAAATAATTCCTGGTACTGTGAAAAAATTACTCTGTGCCCCTACTCAAGGGGTTTTCATTTAATTACTGATGAGATCACCTCTGCACTTCCGCAAATTAAGCATGTTGAAGTTGGCTTATTGCACCTGATGCTGCAACACACGAGTGCCAGCTTAACAATCAATGAGAATGCCGATCCATCTGTAAGAAGGGATTTAGAATCCTTTTTTAATCATACAGTTAAAGAAAGCTCTCCGTACTTTACACACACCTACGAAGGGCCGGATGATATGCCCGCGCATATCAAAAGCAGTCTGCTTGGATGCCAGTTAACCATTCCTGTACAACGTGGTAAACTAGCCTTAGGTACCTGGCAAGGTATTACACTTGGAGAACACCGCGACCACGCGGGCCCGCGCACCATTATTGCCACGCTGCAAGGGCAATAAAATCAACGTTGAAATATGGAGAGCTCTAATGTGGCACAAGTTTCGCATAGAGCTTAGGACACACTTTATTGCAAAACAGGAAGTCTACAATGAAAAAAACTTCAATCACTCTCGCACTGATTGCCGCAGGCTTGGTGGCTTCACCCGTATTGGCACAAGAGTCTAAGCCAAAAAACTGGGTAGGCGGTTACGGCACGTATTACAGCACTGACGCAGGTAAGCCTCAGCCAGCTGCACAAATTGATGATGGTTTTGGCATTGGTGCCGAAGCTGGTTTCCGTTTCGACGAAAACTGGGCTGCGCGTATCTCTGCTTCTTACCTGGACCTTGACGGCGCCAACGGTGGAAATGGTGAAAGCGGACCTATGATAGGTGTTGACGCTATGTATTTCTTCCTGGATGACATGTTCTATGCGTTTGGTGGTTTGTATCACCAGGAACTGGATGATGACTACCAATTACTGGGTTACGGATTAGGTAAACAGTGGGCGGTATCTGATAAGTGGAGCATCATCACAGAACTGGCCGCTTACCGTGACCTGAGTGAAAGTCTTTATGACGTAAGCGCAAAACTGGGTGTATCCTATACATTCGGCGAATCTACTCAGTCTACTTATACTGCACCAGCTCCGGCGATGGCAGCACCGGCTGATGCTGATAACGACGGCGTGATCGATCGCCTGGACCGTTGTCCTGGTACGCCGATGGGCTCGCCAGTAGACGAAATGGGCTGTGACGCTGACAAAGATGGTGACGGCGTGATCAACAGCAAAGATCAGTGCCCTAACACACCAGCCGGCACCGCAGTTGACGGCAAAGGCTGTGCAATTGAGCCAGATACTGACGCTGATGGCGTTGTAGACAGCAAAGACATGTGTCCTGACACACCGGCTGGCGATGAAGTACACCCTAACGGTTGTACCATCTTCACTGAAGAAAATGTGTCGATTGAAGTTCGCATTCTGTTTGCAAACAACAGTGCCAAAATTGAAGATACCAGCGACCCGCAAATCGTTGACCTGGCAGAGTTCCTGAACCGCTACGGTAAAACAAAAGCGGTTATCGAAGGCCACTCTTCAGCACCTGGAGCTGCTGCGTACAACAAAGACCTGTCACTGCGTCGTGCAAATGCACTGAAAGCGGTACTGGTTAAAGAATACGGTATCGATATGTCACGTTTAACGACTGTTGGTTACGGTGAAGAGCGTTTGCTGGATACAGCAAACACCAAAGAAGCGCATCACGTTAACCGTCGTATCGAAGTGAAAGTAAGTGAAACCATTTCTGTACCTAAGAAATAATCACTGACTACACTGGTTAATCATAGAAACGCCCGCTTATAGCGGGCGTTTTTTTATTTCGCAGTAAAAGACCATTTCAACTAAAAAACTATCCGACTTGTATACCAAATACATCTAATATCCTTCACTATATCCTTCAGTATATCGGTGGAGACATCCCAATGTCATTGTCTGGCAGGCTTTTTTCAATACTACTGTTGTGCGTTCAATTCATTCCTCCTGCACTTGCAAGCGACGAACAACGCTTTGCAGATTTTGGTACATGTCGCCTAAGCAGCGGAGCAAGCTTAAAGGATTGCAAAATAGGTTATCGCACCTATGGCAAGCTCAATGAAAACAAAAGCAACGCCATATTAATTCCCACCTGGTATGGGGGATCGTCACAAGAGCACGCTTACCTTGCTGAAAGCCAATACATCAATCCCGAGAATTTCTTTATTATAATTGTTGATGCAATTGGCAATGGCGTATCAGTCTCTCCCTCGAATAGCCAGTCACAACCACTGGGGCAATTTCCGACTTTTACTATTACAGACATGGTAACTGTGCAGCATCGTTTGATAACAGAAAAGCTGGGAATAACAAATTTACATGCCATTGTTGGCCTGTCTATGGGCGCTATGCAATCCCTTCAATGGGCTGTTCATTACCCAGGTTTTGCTACCCGATATGCTTCGATCATTGGTTCTCCTAAGCTCGCCGCATTCGACATAATAAACTGGTCCACAAGAATAAAACTGATGACCTGGCACCTGGAGTGCCAGTGCCAAACTCCGCTTGAAGTTATGGCCGCAATGCGAATGCTAGGACAAACACCAACTAGTCTGACAGAGACGTTTGAGGGCCTGGACGTTGAAGCCGAAATAGCCAAACGCGCAAAAAGCGCCCAGCTACCCGCCGGGCAAACCTGGAACAAAATCAGACAGGCTCAGGCCATGCTTACGTATAATATTACCGCGCAGTTCGACAATGATTTAGTCAAAGCGGCAAACGCCATCAACGAAAAACTATTGATTATTGTCAGCAAGGGGGACCGGGTGGTAAGTCCGGGGCCAGCGACAGCGTTGGCCAGACTGACTGATGCCACACTACTCGAACTGGATAAGGGCTGTGGACATGCCGATCCCTGGTGTGACGCAGAAACTTTCAGCAATGCATTGCAGGAATTTCTGGCCGAATAGTGCCTGTTTCAGTGGTTTGAAATAGTTGTGTTTTAAGATTAGTATTCGTCGTCAAACGCCGGGCCGGCATAGTTGTCGAACCGTGAGAACTGGCCCTGGAAAGTCAGTCGACAGGTACCGATTGGACCGTTACGCTGCTTACCGATAATAATTTCTGCGATGCCCTTGTATTCACTGTTTTCGTGATACACCTCATCACGGTAAATAAACATGATCAAGTCGGCATCCTGCTCGATAGAGCCGGATTCACGCAAGTCTGAGTTAACCGGGCGTTTATCAGCACGTTGTTCCAGACTCCGGTTTAGCTGTGACAGTGCGACTACCGGAATATTGAGTTCTTTCGCCAGCGCTTTCAATGAGCGCGAAATCTCGGCGATCTCCAATGTCCGGTTGTCAGCCAGCGACGGTACGCGCATTAGCTGAAGGTAATCCACCATGATCATACTTAAGCCACCGCGCTCACGGGCCAGTTTACGCGCCCGGCTTCGCACATCCATCGGCGTCAGGCCGGAAGAGTCATCCACGTAGAGATTGTCTTTCTCTTTCAGCATTGCCATGGTGTTTGAGATACGCGCCCAGTCTTCATCGTCTAACTGCGCGGTACGGATCTTGGTTTGGTCTACCCGGCTCAACGACGCCAGCATACGCATCATGATCTGTTCAGAAGGCATCTCCAAACTGAATACCAATACCGGCTTGTCTTCTGCCAGCATTGCGTTTTCACACAGGTTCATCGCAAAGGTGGTTTTACCCATGGATGGACGCGCCGCTACAATGATGAGATCAGACCCTTGCAGACCACTGGTTTTTTTATCCAGATCCTGAAATCCTGTTGTAACACCGGTCACTTCTTTGTCGGTTTTAATCAGGGTTTCCAATCGGTCGATGGTTTTTCCCAACACCGACTCGATGCTCTGCGGCCCTTCCGATTCACCGGTCCGGCGCTCAGCAATTTCGAATACCTTGCTTTCGGCCATATCCAGAATGTCGGCACTGTCGCGACCTTCCGGGTTGTAGCCCACTTCGGCGATCTCATTCGCCACCCCGATTAACTCACGGGTAATGGCGCGCTCGCGGATAATTTTGGCATAAGCAGTAACGTTAGCTGAGCTGGGCGTATTACGCGCAAGCTCCCCCAAATAAGCAAAGCCACCGGCATCCTCTAGCTGGTCATTTTTTTCCAGCACTTCGGAAACGGTAATCAAATCAACCGGATTACTGTTGGCCAGCAAATCCAGAATGGCTTTGAAGATGATTTGGTGAGAACGGTTGTAAAACTCGGTGTCAGTAACCAGCTCGGTAACTTTATCCCAGGTTTCCGGATCGATGAGCATACTACCCAATACCGCTTGTTCAGCCTCTATGCTGTGCGGCGGTATTTTGAGCTTCTCAACACTTTTGTCGGAACTGGAAGAAACGGCTTTCACGTAACCTGACTACCTGCGTAATTAACCAAACCGGTATTATGCGATATTTCATGCCTCGAAGAAACCACAATGGCGCACTACATGATGAACAATCCGTTGACCGTATCTTTACGTTACCCGTCTCTAAAAGACTTGAACATATCGAGAATACTGCCAGCATGATAATCTGAATCCCTAGCCGTAACGTACTGCCACGATAATTGTTAACCACCTATCGGAGCCCCCATGCCAGCGACATCCAACACGTTTAGCACATCGGTAAAACGCACAATAAAACAATGCGTTTTCGGCATTTTTGCGAGTAGCGCAGCAGTCAGTTCTTTTGCCGACTCACTGGTAAACATCGAGAGTTATCCAGAACCGGGGGCGTCGCGCCCTATGCCTACATTTAAAGTAGATGCGGCCTGGCCGACGTTGCCCGACACCTGGCTGATTGGACAGGTTCCGGGGCTAGCGGTAGATAAACAGGACAATGTATGGCTGTTGCATCGCCCAAACTCATTAAGCGGCCTGGATCTGGCTTTGGAACAATCCCCTAAAACCGGACTGTGCTGCGAAGCGGCACCTCATGTATTACAACTTTCCCCCGAAGGTAAAGTGCTTAACAGCTGGGGCGGTGAGTCAATTTCACCTAAGCTAAATGGCGTGAATCAGTGGCCACAAACTGTGCATGGCCTGTATGTGGATGACAATAATACAGTCTGGGTTGGCGGCAACGGCAAAGGCGATCACGTGGTACTGAACTACACTGCCGACGGTAAATTTATTCGTCAGTTTGGTGAACGCAACAACACTGATGGCAACATGAGTGAATCGGCACTGGGTAACCCGGCAGATATTCATCACGACACGCATACCGGCGAGGTCATTATCGCCGATGGCTACATCAACAAACGTATCATTGGCTTCGATACCAACAGCAATGAATTCTCAAGACTATGGGGCGCATACGGCACTGCGCCGGGCGGCGGTACCCGCGATGGTGACTTTGACGTATCACAAGCCACAGCAGGCGCTGATGGCATTAATTTAACAGCCCGCAACTTTGGCGACATTGTGCATTGCGTGACTAAGTCACCCGATGGGCGTATTTATGTGTGCGACCGCCGCAACAACCGTCTGCAAATTTTTAAAGACGACAGTGAAGGCAACATGACCTTCGTTCGAGACCTGGTTATATCAGGTGAAACCATGGGCCTGGGCACCGCTACCGACGTGGCGTTTTCGCCTGACAACAAATACCTGTATGTTGCCGACATGATGAACGGCCGTATCTGGGTTCTCTGGCACGACACCTACGAAGTCCTTGGCAGCTTTGGCCGTAACGGCCGTTATGCTGGCCAATTTACCTGGTTGCACAGTGTTGTGGCTGACAGCAAAGGTAATTTGTACACGTCAGAAGTTTCTACCGGACGACGGGTACAGAAGTTTGTTTTAGTGAAATAAGTAATAGCGTTCATGAAATAGTGCCCCCGGGTCAGGGGGCTGTGTTCGTTAGGAAGATGTTTTAGTTGCGCTATACCCTTCTTTAAATCCTTCTATAAATCCGGGGCCAGCTAACCCCAACAGCAAGCACAAAGACGCTGCTAACATCAAGTTACGGCTATTCTTTCTGTAGCCGATTGTGATCAACACGACGAAGAGAACCAGGCTGATAAGTTCTAAATAAAACATAAAAAATCCTTTTTCAACAATACACCTATCCTCACAGTTTTATCGACTTCATCGTGTTGCGTCAATGGTGTTTGAATATGGTGAGTCAGCCTTTTTAGCTAGATCGCTGATATCGCTACGCGATAGTGGGATGACGGGCGAAAAAAGGGGAGCTGAGAGCTCCCCTTATTCAAAACGCTTATCTAAATTTACCTATTCAACGTGATCAAGCCATTCACGGTAGACACATCAGACTGAAAGGAAGGCTCGATATGGACCCTATTCGTGTGTACTTTAAACATTACGCTATAATTCAAAGCTACTGTACATCAACTTATAAAAGCTCAGATTGGTTAACCAATTTAACATTATTGAGTACGAGGTAGTCTTTTTTCACACTCTGCAATTTTTGAAAACACACAACGTGACGGAATAACCAGGGTTTAGATTCTGAAATTATACCAATTTATGCATATACTGCGGCATGGACGGGTAAGTGATGGAAGTGTTAGGATGCTGCTTTGTAAGCCTATACGGAGCGTCAACTTTGCACTCACTCTAAGAGATTTAAGCGATTCTCCCCTTCCGCACCGATCATCCCACCTTAAAAAATTTTGATAAATTTTAATTAGATAGATGAGTTTCAGCATTCGAAAGTCGACGTCCTGTGTACCTAGCACCACCCATTCAATGCAATGTTTCAACCACTGACCAACTCAACCTCCCTTCCCCAAAACGCCATTGGTAAAATAATCTGGTAATAAAAACCGACCAATTGGTTGCCAATTTGGTAACAATCAAATATATTGATGACACAATTAAATAACAATTAAATAACAGCAACGGTTCTTAGTTGCTCGAAACATTAACATCGGAGAACTCCATATGTCGGTGAAATCAGGGAAACACAAGGACGATAACCATCAGGAAAAAACCTTCAGGCTTTCACCAGTTACCAAGTTGGTAAAAGCTGCGGTTATCGCCTCGGTAGCCAGTTCAGTCGCGTTAACAGCAACGGCGCAAGAAGCTGAAACGGAGACCAATGCTGAAGACAATGTAGAGGTTATTGACGTTGTCGGCTCACGAAAAACGATTCAGGATCAAATTGCCATTAAACGTGAGTCTACAACGGTACTTGATGGTTTATCTGCAGAAGATATTGGCGACCTTCCAGCGCTGTCAATTGGTGAAGCATTGGAATCTATCACCGGTGCTTCTTCTCACCGTGAAAACGGCGGTGCGACTGAAATCACAATTCGAGGTTTAGGTCCGTTTCTTAGCGCAACGCATATCAATGGTCGGGAAGCAACGAACGGTAGTGGTGACCGCTCTGTTAACTTCTCTCAATTCCCTTCCGAGTTAATGAAAAAGGTCGGCATCTATAAAACGCAAGATGCATCAATGATCGAAGGTGGTGTAGCAGGTGTCATCACCTTAGAAACGTTAAAGCCACTGGATTTTGGTAAGCAGCGTTTTCAGACTGAATTTAAGCTAAATGCCAACCCGGACGAGTTTAATGTCGATAACTCACTACATAGTAAAGTAGGTTATCGGGGTACCGTAAGCTACGTTGACCAATTCGAATTTAGTAGTGGTCAGGAGCTTGGTTTATCAATCGGTATTCAAAGGCAGGATATTAGTCAACCGGAAGCTGAATACCGCAGTTCCAGCCCAACGGGCTCCTCTTTGTGGGCCTGTTTGAATGACCCAACCAATAGCAACGAAGGTTTCTTCCGTAGCTCAGCTGGTGATTGTGAAGATCAGGTCGCCGGCAGCAACAATCAGGGCTATCAAAATAGCATAGATCTAAACACCGGACGAGCCCAGGACGCAGGAACACCTTACGCGTGGACAGGTTCTAGCCGAAGTTTCCGTCAGAATGAAACATCAGACGAACGGGATGCACTATTCATCGGCTTGCAATTCAGACCTTCAGATAGCTGGGATATCAACTTTGACGCCCAGATTTCTGATCGCGTCCAGTCGGAAGCCCGTCACGATTTACTCTTTTTGCAAAAGCGTGTCACCCCTGGTGTAACCGGTGAAAACCTGATTACAAACTCAGTCGGCGGAATTCTTCACTGGGAAGGTGAAGAGCGCTTCGAGTCAGCCGGAGAGCAATTCTCTCGTGAAGAGAATTATCGCGGCTATGGCTTGAATATCGAGCACTTCGTCTCCGATGTGCTATCAGTCAGTGCCGATTTCAGCTACTCACAAACTAAAAGAGAAGAGTTACAAATCTCTAACCGGGGTCGCACCAGTGGCCGCCCGTTTTTCACTTGGGATATGGGCGAATATATCCCTAACCTGACGGTGACTGATTTCGATGTAACGGATATTTCTAACTTTACTGATAGCTTGCGTACTCGATTAGATCGCGAAAATGTGCGAGATAACGAAATCATGGGCGCAAGACTGGACTTTGAATACTTATTAGGCGGAGACACCTTTAGTAGCATTCAAGGGGGCCTCAGACGGTCAGAACTTTCCTTTGTTCAATTTGGCGGAAGTAACGGTAACGGCTCAAGAAACGAGTACAATTTAGATGAAAGTGTTACCTCTGCCATTGATGTGCTTGAAAGTTGCCAAATAGACTTCCCTGAAACCAGCTTCTTATCAAATGTCTCTGACGGTGATCTCATTACGCATGTGGACAGTTCAGGCAACGTTGTTAGCAGTGGTACAGGGTCCTCGTGGGCAACCTATGACAATGTATGCTTCTCTCAGGCAGTGGCGTTATCTGAGGGTGCCGAGTTTGGTTATCCAGAGGTGGTGTACGAAAATTCCGGCACAATAGACGTAACGGAAAAAACCACCGCAGCTTACCTAATGGCAAGCTATGACACCGAAATGTTCGGTAAATTCATTCGTGGTAATTTCGGCGTTCGCGTAGTAGACACAGAGGTAACGTCTATCGGCTTTAGACAGGCTGTCGAAATTACGGCTGATGAAAACGGTATATTCCAGCTCACCAGAAGCCCGGACAACATTGAACGCGTTGTAGGCGGCGGTGATTACACCAAAGTCTTACCCAGTTTCAATCTGGTTGTAGACTACACCGATGATATTTTGTTAAGAGCCGGCATTTATCGCGGTATGTCTCGTGCTAACCCCTCTGATATGGGTTATAGCCGAGACTTTATTGAAGACCTGGGCGCCGACCCAACCACTATCAGCGACTTGCTGGTAGGCGTTAATGGCTCAGGCAACCCAGACCTTCAGCCGCTTATGTCCTGGAACTATGATTTAGCTATTGAATGGTATCCAAATGAAGATTCAATCTTTGCTTTCGGTTTGTATCACAAGCAGTTTAATGGTGGCTTCCAACAGCAAACACAATTGGAAAATTTCATTGTTAATGGTGAAGCAATCGCACTCCCCATCACCAACTCGGTTACCACTGACGAATCAAGCAGTCTGACAGGTATTGAAATCTCTGTTGCCTACCGTTGGGAAAGTGGTATCGGCGTTAAACTTGGCTATAACTATGCAGACACTGACTTCGAGTTTGAAGACAGTAATTACGGTAGTACGTTTGAGACCGACTTAGACGGCGTTACTACACAACTTACAGAAGGCATTGTTCCTCCTGGATCTGTTCCTGGGTTTTCTGAGCACGTATTTAGCGGCCAGGTTTACTACCAGATTGGTGATTTCGACACCGCACTTATCTACAAATACCGTAGCGAATACTTCCAGCCTTATACAAGCAATGGCACACGACTTCGTTTTGTTAACGACGTAGGTGTGTGGGAAGCCCGCGCATCTTACAAAATCAACAAAAACCTGCGCGTGAAAGTAGAAGCCATCAACTTGTTTAGCGAACCTCGCTCAGATGACTTCTATGTACTTGGCAACACGGGTCAGGTTAGCGATTACGGCCCGCGATTGTTCGCCGGTATTAGCTTCAAATATTAATGATGTGTAGCAGCGGATTCTTACAATTCGACAAAATTTAAAACAAACAATTTAAACATCAGGGACATGTCAACGCCACAAAAACGCGTTTGGCATGTCCTCTCAAGTTTGCCAGGTGTACGTATTTGCCCTCTCAAAAAAAGTAGCACAACACTTGGGAATGGAACTTTCAGGAGTAGAAAGCATGGTTAAAAAGTTATTTGTACCCGTCATAGCCGCAACTGCCTTAGCGGGCTGTTCAGGCAGTGATGATGCAGAATTAGACAAAAATAGCCGAGGAAGTATTACCATATCGGGAGACGAATTTATTGCTGGCGTTACGCTTACTGCAACGGCAAGCGATCCCGATGGCATTATCGAAGATACACTGAAATACGCCTGGTCTACTGGCGCTACCGGCCCAACTTACACCATTACAGAGGCTGACGAAGGTACGGTAATTTCTGTCTCTGCCAACTATACAGATGAAGCAGGTTTCACCGAAGGGGTTGGCGCATCAACATCAACGGTTAATCCTACGCTGAATGTCACAGCTAATGTGGTTAAAGGTCCGGTTAGTGGTGCTAGTTGTGACATTTTTGCCGTTGACGACACTGGCGTAGCTATAACGCCAGCTCAGGCATCAGCAACGTCCGACGAAACCGGAAGTGTGACATTCACCGACGTGCATTTTGAAGGAACAGGCCTGGTATCTTGTACAGGTGGAACCTACCTTGATGAAGCCACGGGCAACACGCTAGACGCTCCAGCATTGCGTTCAGTACTGAACGTTGTAGAAGGCGATGCAGATACGCCAGCGCCTACCTATGTGGTATCACCGTTAACTGAAATAGCTGTGCAAGGCGCAGCGTCAGATTTAAACACGTATGCTGATGTAGCGGCGGCTTATCACCTGCGTTTCGGTATTCGTTTTGACGCTTCCGAGGTAACACCCACCGCTATCGGTGTAACACCATTGGGGGCTGAAGGCGCTGAAAATGCCGACAGATACGGTTCAGTGCTTGCCCTCTTATCTACTCTAGATGCCAACGATCCAGACAACGATATGGCTGCACTACTGGCTGAACTTGCTACTGATTTGGTTGATGGGGCATTCTCTCAAGACAATCTTGATGCACTCGAAATGGCGCAAATCAGCCTACAAACGACATCGGCTGTAGCAGGTGATGTAGATTCCTCAGTTCTCGACCTTGTTGGCGCTGCCATTGGTTACAACAACACGCCGGTAGCCGCTATCATTGGTGGAACGTTAGCAGGTACGGTTGAAAATACAGCAACAGCTCCTCTCATTGGCTTTGTGACGGTAGATGATCCTAACTTCTTAGAAGATGCCATCGTCGCTCAAACTGATGTAGCGCTTGATTATGGCTCATTCAGCATCGCTGAAAATGGGGAATGGTCGTATACCGTTGACCTTGCAAATGAAACCGTGGCCAACCTGGAAGTCGGCAACTCTGTGCGCGATTACGTCACTATTGAATCTGTGGATGGCACCACAGCCGAGATTTCCATTCGCGTGGCAGCATTGACGCAAGTAGTAAAAATCTCAGATACAGGTAGTGACACTGGTGAAATCAGATTTAGCGTAGACAACCTGCGTCAAGGCAAGTTAATGGCCTCTTTCTCAAAAGAAGAAGCCCTTGGCAGCGATGGTAACATTAAAGATGCTTATATTACCCTCTACGGTAGCTCAGGCAGTTCAAGTGAGTCTCTTATCGACTTGCGCATTCAGGGCAATCAAACCGATAGCTCAGGCTTAGCTATTGAGCCTCGCTTCTTAGTACGAAATACGGATAGCGATGCCTACCCGGGTTCAATCGTTACCGCCCCCTTTGTTGAAGAGCAGTTCTACGACGTAGAAATTACCTGGAACATGGACAATGCCGAACAGCTGACCGTGAGCATTAACGGTGAAGTCATCGGTGGCGGCTCGTTCTCGACAGCAGCCGTTGTTGATTCTGACTTTACAGATTTAGATCAATGGTTCGCCGATGGCGTAAAAACTGTTCAGTTCAGATTTGGAGATAACGACAGAACCATTCCTTTTGGCTCGTTCTATGTTGACAACATTGCGGTATATTCAGATACAGACGGTACTACTGCGGTATTTGAAGACAACTTTGAAAATTACGCGGTCGGTGAAACCCTGGACGGCGATACCAGTCAATACAGTCTGGCAATCTACTCTGAAGTTGTGGTATTTGACGTAGGTGATGGCGAAGCAGAGCCAACGCCAGCGGTATTCTTTGACTTAAAAGGCGCCACAACAAGCGATGCGGTTGACCCGGCCACGGGCATGGTCAGTGTGCTCGACCCAGATGCTGGCGAAGCATTCATTGTACCGGCTTCCACCGTGAGTACTTACGGTATGTTTACCATCATGGAAGACGGCTCTTGGACATATACTGTAGATACAGCCAACCCCACCATCGCAGCACTGGTTAGTGGTGAACGCGTAACAGATACCATCACAATATCTTCTGTTGATGGCACCACTGCTGAGGTTGAAATTACCATATCGGGTGTGGGTGGTGACACAGGTGGTGCTAATAAGGTTGCGGTGATTAGAGACACCGATGCAAGCGACACCGGTGAATTGCGCTATGCCTTAGGCGATGATGGTCCGCTTGCGGCTGGCAGAGTAACGGCTTCTGTTATGCGCCTGGATGATGATTTCGGTGACGGCGATGCCTTTATCACACTGTTTAACTCAGCAACAAACAACGACGGTGCTATTCTGGACCTGCGTATCAGAGACGATAGCTTCGGTGTGCGCAGCCCAAGTGATGTAGATACCTCTGCAGCAACTGTCATTTTGGGTGAGTTCATGGATGTGGTTATCACCTGGGAATACCCGGAAGGTAATCTGGAAACTACCCCGCTGGTTACTGTTGAAATTGATGGTGTTAGTTTCACTGCTGAAGGCTTCACCCCAGATAACAACGCAACGGGCGGCGTTACGCATGTAGCCTTTAGATTTGGTGACAACAGTGGCGTAAGAGCTGACACTGGCACGTTTACCATTGATGACCTTGTTATTTACTCTGACACCGATGGTACGACTGAAGTCTTCTCTGATGATTTCGAATCCTATCTTGATGGCGATTCACTGGATACAGACAACCCTGCCTCTGTGTACAACTCAAGCACCTCAGAAGCAACGGTAGAAACCATTGGTGATGTCGGTGGCCCGGGCACAGAGGGCAACAAGTTTGCTGAAATCCGCGATACAGATGCTTCTGATACGGGTGAACTAAGATATGCGCTGGGTGACGAAGGCCCGTTAGCACAAGGTCGATTTGAAGTAGCAATTAAACGTCTTGACGATGACCTGGGTGACGGTGATGCGTTTATCACACTGTTTAACTCAGCCACAAACAACGACGGTGCTATTCTGGACCTGCGTATCAGAGACGATAGCTTCGGCCTTCGCAGCCCAAGTGATATAGACACGTCTGCCGCCACTGTCGTGCTCGACCAGTTTATGAATGTGGTTGTGACATGGGAATACCCTGAAGGTAACCTGGAAGTGAACCCACTGGTTACCGTTGAAGTTGATGGCGTAAGAATGACCACCGACGGATTCACACCAGATAATAACTCCGTAGGTGGCGTTACACACATTGCCGTTCGCTTTGGAGATAACAGTGGAACAAGACCAGACACAGGCGTGGTATCGGTAGATAATTTCACAATCTACTCAGATACCAATGGTTCTACGCAGGTATTTATGGATGATTTTGAATCATACCTTGAAGGTGATTCTCTTGATACCGACAATGCAGCATCGCTCTACAACTCTTCTACCTCTGAAGCTGTGGTAGGCGTAGAATAAGTAGCGTCCAACAACGAAAGTAAGGCGGGAAACCTCCTCAAATTAATACTCCCCTCTATCGAGGGGAGTCTTATCTTCTAAAACTGCTCCCCACTAATGACATACCAATTGCTAAGTTCGACCTCGCCTGTCTATTAACGTATATAGTAAGTTATCTTCAGTCAGAACTAACCGGCTCACTGATGCCTTTTACAGATAATGTCAGAACGCCTTTTTAGCCTGCACGCATTAAAAAAGGGAGCATACTGCTCCCCCTGTTCAAAACAAACATCCGCGATTACTTGTCCAGCGTGATCCGGCCATTCACGGTAGACACTCTGACTTTGCCTTCACCGCTGCCCATGGTGAAATCAATCCAACGGCCCGGGCCATATTTTGACTTTTTGACTTCGGTGTCATTCAGGTTATTAATGATCTTGCCACCTGCATGCGCTTCTACTTCAAAACGGGCAGATACATCAGACTGGAAGGATAATTCGATACGACCGCCTACCGAGTCCACTTCTACTTCGCCCCCTTTGGCCAGCGTCATATTAACTTTTGCATTGCCGTTTACCGACGCCATCGACAGTTCACTGACGTTGCCCAGCATCAGCTTGGAGTTGCCATTCACTGTTTCCAGTGAGATCTCTCTGCTGTTACTTTGCAGGTCAATCTCGCCGTTCACGCTGGTTACTTCCAGGCTGTCTTCACTAACGTGCTGCACTTCCATATCGCCGTTCACCGACTCAATCACAAGGCTACCCGATACGTTAATCACCTCGATATCACCATTAACCGACTCTACGTTCACGCGGCGAGCAAGGTCTTCCAGCAAAATGTTGCCGTTCACAACTTCCACTGACGTACCGCCTTTCACCCCACTTACTTTTACATTGGCATTCACGGTTTCATAAGACAATTTGCTGTTCACCGGTACATAAACTACCAGGTCGTCTTTTGAGTCGTCTTTGTCTTCCCAGCGATAATGATTGTTCTTCACCTCAACATCGATGACCACGGTATTACCACGTTTTTCAAAGGTAAATTCTTCAGTTAACTCGCCCAAGGTACCGCTTACCCTTACCTGATCCTTGTCCCAGGTTTTGATTTCGGCTTTACCGTACACGTGCTCCATTTCCACCGTTGGCGAACTGCTGGTGTCGAGCGTCTGATCGACTTTTTGCTGTGCCCAGGCCATTCCTGATACCGCCAGCACGATTGCACCTACACCAACTCGGCGCAGCAAAGATGAATTAAACGTCATATTCATGATCTATCCTCACAGTTAAATTTGTTGCCATTTGGGCGCGTGCACTCGCTCAATCAGGTCAATTTGTTGTTGATATACAGTTTGTAGCATGCGAAGCAAGGCTACATTATTCGGGTCGTGTTTAAGCGCCGACTTTATTGCGGCAGCCGCGTCTTCCAGTTCCGTTAGCTGGCTCTGCCAGTTATCCGTAAGCGCAGGTTTGTCCTGGTACGTTACCAACAGTGACGATTTCTGGCTTTCGTATTGTTCACTCAGTTGCGCAATTAACGCTGCGCTGTCGAGTCCAGGCTCTACCGGACCTGATAAACTTGAAATACTGATCCACACAGCTACGGCCGGCACTAAGATACTTGCCGCTACTGCGCCGTATACCCAGGACTTAGGCTTAGCCTTGTCCGTGGCTGAAGGCTGCTGAGTAATCGCCAGTTCAATGCCCTGCCACAAATCGCGACCAGGCTGTACGTCTTGGGGGAGCGACGCTAGCTGTTGCTGTAAGCTGTCTTGTGATTTATTGGTCGTCATCACCTAACCACTCCTGTAATAACTGTCTTGCCCGATGAAACTGCGCTTTACTGGTACCTGATGCCATATTCAGCATGTCGGCAATGTCCTCGTGCCGGTACCCCTCTATGGCATGTAATACAAACACCTGTCGGGCCCGCTCGGGCAATTTCAAAATACATTTGTCGAGTTGCGATAAGTCTAACGACTCACTCGCGGTAATTTGTTGCTCATTCGCACTGTCGAGCCCGAACATACGCTGAAACCAGCCTCGCTGTTTGCGCATATACGATATCGTTACGTTGGCTGTTACGCTGTGCAGCCAGGTTGAGAACTGACTTTTCTGCGAAAAGTTAGCCAGCTTCTGCCACACCTGAACAAACACTTCCTGGGTAGCATCTTCAGCGAGCGCCGCATCACCGGTCAGTCGTAAACTCAGCGCGTACACTTGCCCCACATACTTTTGATAAAGCTGCTGGTAAGCTTGCACATCACCTTGCATCGCTGCCTGCAAGTGCTGCTGTAATTGTTGTTGCGCAAATGCGTCGGTAGCATCCACTACATTTCCCTGGCCGACTGTCATGTCATTGGGCTCTCTTTCGTTATTTTCTTGTTGTTACAGGGCATTAGTCGCAACGTTTTTAGCGAAGGTTTAAATCGCATTTCATTTTTTTTCATAAAAAAGTCCGCTACCATAATAACCGTTAATCTATAAAAAAGGATGCTGCTGTGATTGTTTCTGCTTTGTATGCGGGGCAACCTGCTCCACTTGGCCCCCGAAAGGCACTATCGGCGATTTGCAAACAGCCGGTGGACAAACTCACTGTGCATGTTGATCGCACCGACGAAGACCAACAAGCCAATTTGCGTTTACATGGCGGCCCTGAAAAAGTTCTGCATCAGTTTAGTGTGGCAAGCTATGACACCATTAAAGCTCAGTACCCTGATCTGGCAGACAAGCTGCTGCCCGGCAGTATTGGTGAAAATATCTCAGTAGACGGCATGACTGACGAAAATGTGTTTATTGGTGATGTGTACGCCTTTGGCAATGTCATTGTTGAGGTAGGCGCGCCTCGAGCGCCATGCAACAAAATTAATCATCGCTTTGAAACACCCAATCTGGACCGTTTTACGGGAAATCAGGGCGTAACAGGCTGGTACTACCGCGTAAAACAGACCGGCGTGATTAATGTGGGTGATGCAGTATCGTTACTGGAACGGGCTGACAATACCGTTAGCGTTGGTGAACTGATGCGTACTGTTTATAACCCTGAGTATTTTAGTCACGCCGCAAAGCTTGTCGACATACCGGTATTAGATGACGAATGGCGGGGTAAATGTGAAAAGGCTGCCGCAAAAGCCGCTAAATAAACACCCTTCCGGTAAGGTGCCCGTGTTTTGCTACGGCACCTTGCTGTTACCGGCGTTACAGAAAACGTTATTTGACCAGCATATTCATCCCCGACCCGCTACACTGGTCGGCTGGCAACGCCTACTCAGCCATGACGGCTATTGGTTTATCACCCCACACTCCAGTGCGAGGGTTAAAGGCAGTATTCTCTGGCTTACTGCGCCACAACTTGCCATTTGTGATGACTGGGAGGACGTGCCTTACTACCACCGGGAGTGTGTTCGGGTAAAACGAGGTTATACCCGAATGACAGTTTTTGCGTACACCCGACGAGGCGCAAAAGGCAAACCTTTCACAACATCCGGTTTAACCCGCCATTCGCTTCCCCGATTACTAAACATTGCCGATAGAGCCCTTATGACGAATTCGAATCCTCTTGCCATGAGTCCGGGCCCGGTCACTATTTAACGTTGCAAATCGCTTCACGCACGCGCTTTTATTGTCTATTATTTGAACAATTATTACACAGGACAATACAGCATGGACGTAAAAACAATGATTGATGCCATCCTCGCCAAAGAAGGTGGCTATGTGAATCACCCGGCGGACAGGGGTGGCCCTACCAACTTTGGGATCACTCAAAAAACCTTGTCTCGCTATCTGGAAGTCGTCGTGACCGCGGATATGGTAAAAGCCATGGATATCGAAACCGCCCGTGATATCTACGAGCTTAACTACTACCGAAAACCCCGTATCGACAAGCTCCCCGACGCCTTACAACCCTTCTTGTTTGACTCCGCGGTAAATCACGGCCCCCGGCGCGCTATAAAGTTCCTGCAGGAAGTGTGTAACGATGCCGGCTTTGGGCCGTTATCGGTTGATGGCTTAATGGGACCTAAAACCAAGGCGCAGGCATTTGCCTGCCTTGAAGCGCTGGATGAATGGATGCTGGTTGCACTGGTAGAAGAACGTCAGATGTTCTATGTAGAAATTGTTACCAACGACGACACACAACAGGCATTTCTGAAGGGTTGGCTGGCCCGGGCAAGAAGTTTCCTGCCTTATCAGGCCATCGCATAAGGAGGCGAACATGAGCAAGTTATTGGAAGACCCGGTTTCAGCTATTGCCACATCGGTGTCAAAAGGCGTCGAAACCGTTGCGGGTGTATTTACCACGAATAAGGAAAAGGACGCTCAGCGTTCAGCCGACGAACAAATGGCGTTGTTACGCGCTTATCAGGCTGAGTTTAATAAACTGGAAAATCGCAATTGGGTCGATTCACTGGCAGACGGATTTAATCGACTCATACGTCCTATGATCGTATCGCTGATCCTGTTTATTTTTGTGGTTGCTTATATTTCACCTACTCACCTGGCTGAAATAACCCTCGCCATCAGCGCCATACCCGACGGCTACTGGACCTTACTCAGTGTCATTATTGCTTTTTATTTTGGTGGCCGAATGCAGTTAAAAAGTCAGCAGTTCCGGTTTAGCGAAACTCAGGCGCAAGCTGTCAAAGCGCTGATTGAAACCAAGGCTGAATTCAGAAAGCTGGAAATTGACAATGATGAACCTGACCGGTTAATAGGCGACAGCGCGGCAAAGGATAGCGACTTTGACAAGAGTCGCGCAGCACAAATTAACACAGTGGTTGAGACCGCGCTGCAGCATGCGGTTACCGATCCTGGCGACGACAGACAAAAAGCAGCGAACAAAGAAGCGCTTAGCAACAAGGTTGCTGAAATGCTAAACGAAACACCGGAAACCTTAAAAGCTCGCCGAAAGTTCGGTCCTCGAAAACTAGGCCGGCGCTAGGTTTACATTGCTATGTACTAATAACCCTGTGCTTGGCACTGCAGACATAAAAAAACCGCGCCTGAGCGCGGTTTTTTCAAATCGTTTAGCAATTATGCTTCAGCGATAATTACAACTTTAGCAGTTGCCATTACATCTGAGTGCAATTGCACGTCGATGTCGTATTCACCAGTTTCACGCAGAGTACCAGTAGGCAGTTTAACTTCTGCTTTAGCTACTTCTACGCCAGCTGCAGTAATTGCATCTGCGATGTCACGAGTACCAACAGAACCGAACAGTTTACCTTCTTCACCAGCTGGTGCAGCAATAGTAACTTCGCCCAGTTCAGCAATTTTAGCAGCACGTGCTTCGGCAGCAGCCAATTGCTCAGCAATTTTCGCTTCCAGTTCAGCACGACGCTGTTCAAATTTTTCAACGTTCGCTTTAGTTGCAGGAACTGCTTTACCCTGTGGGAAAAGGAAGTTACGTGCAAAACCAGCTTTAACAGTGACAGTGTCACCCAGACCGCCCAAGTTGGCGATTTTATCCAGTAGGATGATTTCCATCGATGCTACCCCTTATTCTTCGCCAAATTACTTATGAGAGTCAGTGTACGGAAGCAACGCTAAGAAACGCGCACGCTTGATCGCACTAGACAGTTGACGCTGATATTTAGCGCTGGTGCCGGTAATACGGCTAGGTACAATTTTACCGCTTTCGGTGATGTAGTTTTTCAACGTAGCGATATCTTTGTAATCGATCTCAGTAACACCTTCTGCAGAGAAACGGCAGAATTTACGACGTCTGAAAAAACGAGCCATGGTTAATTCTCCTTATTCTTCGCTTGCAGCGGTTTCTGATTTTTCTGCACGCTCGCCACGAGGAGCAGAATCTTCACGACGTTCGCGACGCTCTTCCTTCATCATAGGAGAAGCTTCAGTTACGGCACCTTTGGTACGCATAACCATGTTGCGCAGGATAACGTCGTTGAAACGGAAAGCAGTTTCCAGCTCAGCAACAGCTTCAGCAGTTGCTTCAGCGTTGATCAGCACGTAGTGTGCTTTGTGCAGCTTTTCAATTGGGTAAGCCAGTTGACGACGGCCCCAATCTTCCAGACGATGGATTTGACCACCTTCTTGCTTCAGGATAGTGGTATAACGCTCGATCATACCAGGTACTTGTTCACTCTGATCAGGGTGAACCATAAATACGATTTCGTAATGACGCATTAATACGCTCCTTACGGTTGTAGTCTCGGCAGAACAGCCAGCTGCATGGAGACAAGGAACTTGTTTGGTTGGCTGTAAGGGCGCGCATTATATAGGTGAATAGCGGGCTGCACAAGAATTATTCGACCTAAGCGAATAAAAGCATAATGCAGTCAGTAAATCGGCTAACCTTAGAGGTTAGCTAGCAACGCAGGAACAATTCCATGAAACACAACGGAGTCGTGTTATTTTCATATCATCGCCGGCAGCGAGACACCGCCAAAATATTGGGCTTAAACATAGTAGTTGCGCTTGCTATGTATGCTGCTGCTTACCAGTTTCTGCCTGAGGGCGATACCGCAGTACAGGAGCTATTGGCAGTGGCCGACATTGCTATTGTGGTCGTTGTACTCTGTTTACTTGCCGGGGCTTTTTATTTGTATAAAAAGAATGAAGCCGTTGAGGTTATTGTAACGCCGTCCACCTTCTTTTATCACGACCCGTACTTTTCGAGCCTGACTATTGAAGTGGCAGTAAAAGATATCCTGAGTATTACCCAAACTACGGACGTGCAACAGGACTTCCACACCACCAGAATGCACCTGAGAGACGGCAAGTCACACCAGCTAATGCTGATAAATCACAGGCTGGACAGAGCCGCGTTATACGACGCGTTGAAGAAAGCCAACCCCACCATCGAGTCGCCGGAACACCCCAATCGGTTTAAGAAACGCGTGCCCGACTGGGTAAAAAAGCTCAGGAAGTAAACGGCTTTTAGGGTAAACGCCTTTTTTACTCTATCTCACCGGCCCCGCTACCTTTTAACAAACTGATGTTCTTGAGCAGTAACGGGATTAACCCCAGGGTGGCCGTGGCCACACTCAACAGTGAATTCATTGAGCTCCCGCTCGAATAAACAAAGATAACCAGCAATACCAGTAAAAGGGCAAAAATAGGAATTCTCAACACGTTCCACGTGCCGGTACCGGCATTATCCAGCCAGTCGTTTATTGTTGCTTCATCCTCAGCCACCAGAATAAAACGGCGAAAGCTCTCGTTAACCAAATGCCAACCTTTGTGTCGGTATAAAAAGCCCCGGCGTACCAAATGCTCTATTACCATAGCATTTGATGGATTAATACTGGCGCCATTAGCCACCTTCCACAGGATGAGTTTTTCCTGCCGCGTACACTCTTCCCACTTTCTGCGATAAAGCGGTGTCGCATACACCAGCATATATTCAATCACTTGTTCAGGCTGCCAGTAATTGTTGAGCTCGTATGGCCTGCGTGGTTCGGGAGCAGAGCACGGCGACACACCGTCGTTTGCGCACCGGGTCTCTTCTGTGTAGCGTAAGAAGTCAGCATCTAAATGCTGTATTTCCTGCCATGCGTTGCACTCGTAAGCAATCAAATTGCCTATATCGAAGGGATTGTCCAACATGGATTTCTTCACCGGACACCATACATAGTGTTTGCTGAATTCTGAAAACAACTTCGTCCACGCCGATTTTTCATCCGTATCTGGCGGCGTAATGTCTTGCTGCTCTGAATAACAGCCCGGATTCAGAATTCGGTACAGTGGTGCCGTTTCTGCCACTATTACGAGGATTACTGCAGGATTAACGTGTAACTCGTATAACAAGTCGAGTGCATCTTTGCGCAGCTCGGCATTTAAACTGACCTGTTCAATGCCGGATATTGCCACAAGGTAATATTCCCCGTCAGACAAGGTCGTTTTGATCTGTTGAGAGAGTTCGGTGAGAAACAAAAATTGCTCAGCGACTTTCTCTAAAGAAGGCGTTAAACGGTGCACTGCATTGCCATAAAAATGAATATTAGGATGCACTCGTAAGCCTTTTTCATCATCGTGTTCCTGAAGGTAAGCCTGAGCTTGCATACGTGTTGCGTTCAGCATTAAGTGGGAATGCTTGGCATCATCGGGACACGCCTTGAATACCTGAAAGCCAGATTGCATGTTGTCCTGCGCTTCACAATCGCTTCTCACCCTGTACTGATCGTAGATATGCTCACCCATCAACCGCTGAACCAGTAACTTTCTGGTCCAGAAATAAATCGTTAATGGCGTGAACAGGGAAATAAACAACATGATCCCCCAACCGCCATCGACAATCGCTCTTAGCATCAAATGGTCGGCGTTATAATGCAGTTTTTGTTCGCCGTGCATTTCTGGGTGATGCGTGTCAACGACTTGCTTTGCAGAGTAAGTTAAGTGGCTGACAAACGCGGTTTCACTTGGAATCGCGCTAAGAATACCGGCTATAAGGACATCGCCTTTATGTGCTTCATGCTCAACTTCAGCTTCCTTGTCATCCGGTGAAGGGGGAAGTTCTACCCACTGAAGTCCCGAAAAAGTTGCCGTATTATTTTCCGAATTCGTAACAGATCCCGGAAAGAAGGATTGAAGCACCGTTTCCAGAGGCCTTTCTACCCTAAGATTGCACGGGAATACATCTTCCTCTAAACAAGGCCCTCCGTTTAAATACGCTTTGTATTTATTGAAACTTTCGTCTCGTGCCTGCAACGTCTGTTTGGCATGCTGCTCTTCAAAGTGCGCTTGCTGTTCCAATAAATAGTCGTGAGTAGAGTAGGCAATGAGCGATGCGGGTACCGCTGCTGCAAAGTAAATCAAACCAGACAAAAACCAGACATACCCGGTTGTATAACGCCTGGCTTCACGTTTTTCAGAAGCGTATTGCAAGCAAGGCTTGAGATTCTTCGGCATCGCTTTCTTCGTACAGACGAAATAGGCTACCGCGAGCAACCCTATACCGATTAAACAAAATAGCCAGTTAAGTGGCGTGTTGTGTTCCCAACTTTGCGAAGACCAGCTAATCCCGCACACAACCAGGAAACCAACCAGCATAAAGCCAAACCCAACCAGAGGTTGCTTTGAGACAAAATACTGTGAAAAATCCAGTTTGAACTGGCGCACAAAGAACACCGCCACACCGAATGCAAGCGCAGCCCAAAGCAACAATCGGCTTCCCAAGGGCTCGATCACCCCCATTTGATACTGAATACAAAAGCTCGCAGCGAACAAAAGCAACGCGAAGGCAGGATATTGCTCTCGCCTTTGTTTGTCGAAATACACAAGTTGCTGCCAAAACCGCTGATGTGTAACAAAGCGCAACCACAAAAAGACCGGGACCATCACCAGCATAAATAAGAACACCGCCAGAAATACCAGGATCATGTTGTTGTTTTGCAATTCTTCCGGATTAAAGAACACCACTAATTGCCAGGGCAGCGACTTCGCAGCGTGATCTTCGTTTTCTACAGGAATAAGAGGCCCGACTAACGCCTGGTGCTTCACCCCCTTATAATTTAACGTTATTGGCGTAGGGTTCGCGCTTAAGCCGTGCTCGGCAGCTATGAGTAATTCAGGGTTCCGGTTTGACTCTGTAAAAAAGTTCTCGTTTAAGCTTAGCGAATCATCGCTATGAAAAAGCACGTCTCCGTTCTGATTGATCACCGCAAAACTGAAATTTTTAGGGGGGATGCGGTCAACTAAACTTGAGAATCGCGTGCCAGTTATGGTTATTTTTTCGCTTTCCTGAAAGGTCTTTAGCTTCGCGAGCATTTTCCCAACCCAGCTCAGCAGCTCTGAAATGTTCGGCGCGCTTTTGGTATTCTTAATCAATCCGTTTATTACACCAAAAGGCATGGATATCAGTGTATTTCTTCGCCCGTCTTCGATATTAAACAAACGCTGTAAATAAAATCGCTGGATAAACGTTTTCGACTGCTTGTTGGGCAACTTAGTTGACCATTGATGGATCCAAAATTTACCGGCTATCCCTGCTTTAAAGTATTCGCGCTTTGACAGGTCTAGCTCCTTCCTAAAAGCCAACTGTCTGGATGAATGGAACGACAGCAGTTCCGTATCCACTTTGCCCTTTTCATTTACCGCAGCAATACTTTCGAACAGAGATAAGTACTCGATACCACTTTGACTGACTATTTTATCTCCTGATAGCTGTGCGCCGCAGATTTTCTGCTTATAGGGCTCTGTATCTTTATAGAGTTCACATTCATTAAATGAAAGATTACCGAGAGATTGAAACATCGTTTCGAGCTCTTGTTTAAAATCGTTTCGAATATTCTGGTGGAGGTGAGTCAGTTGCTCTTGTTTAAACGTGTCGTAGTAACTGAAAAACAACTGTTGTACCAGGGCGATACTCAGGATACCCGCGGCAAACAACGTCCCAATAACAATCTGGCTTTTATCTGTTTTTTGAATGGCGTATGTGCTGCTGACAAACCGCAGTTTAAGTAAGGGCACTGTAGCTATCAGCATCAATAACCCGAGGATCAGCCACATGAGTAGTTTTGGCGGTAACTGGAGTTTACTCTCGTTGATCGTCTTCTTATCAATGATACCCAATAAGTAATAAGCACTACTGCCTTCGTTCAACCCAGTGCTTAAAACAGGGTGCACATAAATACGAACACTTCCCGTACTTAAACGCGTATCCACAAAACTTGTTCCGGTTACCAGTACACTCTCAGCATTATCCTCAGACTGGTCTCCGCTTTGATTTTCAGCTGGTACTGAGCGCTGCAGGAAGTGCTCAACTTTTCGAATAATTCGTTCTGACTCATTACTGAATTGCTCACTGTTATTCACCACGGACCAAGCTGTACCCTGTTGATCCACAAGCAAGACGGTTTGAAAGCGGGCCATCGTCTTTTTTAAGGCATGGTGGATACTGCTTTTTAATTTGACCGAAATAGTGGAGTCAAATGTTGTAAACCGTCCGGTAAACTGAGCTTCATTGTATTCAGAAATAGAGAAGGAAAAGCGCTTAAACTCTTTTAGCGTTGAGTTCCAAAGAGGCCCCTGGCTAACCTTTCCTGTTTGTTCAATATCAACCAGATCCGGTGAGTTTTGCAGTTTTTTAACGGCGTCCTCGATATTTTTTTGTAACTTGTCGAGGTCGATAGCGGCTTTTTGAGGATCCGCAGCTTTGTCCTCAGAATGATTCTCTGGAAGCAAATAATTCAGGGTAGCCTGCACTTTCTCCAGGCTTTGAAGCAAGCTACCTTCAACCTGGTTGAGTTCCCTGAATAGCAGCGTATTGAGGGTATCCTCATTGCTGCTCATTTTGAAATAATAAATAAAGCCTGAAATGGTGACCCCAAGCGCGATCACCAGGCTGATAAACATGAGTCGGGACAAATTCCGTTTGAGTGGTGTCATAAGCGTCCTGCCAGTTCAACGTTTTATCCAATCGATAACGAACTGCAGTAACCACTAAACGTTATAAAATTTCATGCCGAATCGTAAGATCATTCTATTAACAAAGCAAACCTTGGTAATACCAATTCGACATAAAGCGGTTAATCCCAAGAAGTGGCGCTTATAAGCGGCAGGCTTTATTCAGGCACTTGCCAGCCCTAACTTCACGCCAAAGTAAACAAACAACCCACCAGCGGCTTTGTTTAACCAAAACCCTAATCCTTTTACACCGCCAAGCTTATTGCGCATAAAGGCGGTAGCAAGTGCCAGAAAAATACACCACAACGTGCCGGTAAAAACGAATACGCCACCCAGGGTAATGAACGCCTGGGTTTTATTCACAACATCGGCTGGGATAAACTGCGGCACAAAGGCTAAAAAGAACAGTGCCACTTTAGGGTTGAGCACATTGGTGAGCACACCACCGGTGTAAATTCGGCGCAAACTTGCCGGTTTGATATGGGGCTTTTGCTCGGTTTCTTTCTCGCGCTTAGCTATAAGCAAACTAATGCCCAGATAAAACAAATACAAACAACCGGCCAGCTTCACTGCGGTAAATGCCCAAGCCGATGTGGCAAGTAATGCCCCTAGACCAACCGCTGCGCCAAGAATATGTACACTCACACCGCTAATAATACCCAGTGTTGCTACAATTCCTGCTTTCGCCCCCTGACTGGCAGCCCTTGCAATAATATAAAGCGAGTCCGGCCCGGGAAGAATATTGAGTAACAGGCAAGAAAGCACAAATGCCCAAAGATTGGTGGCGTCCATGGATTAACCCCTAACGAAAAATAACAGCTTTGAATCTACGCCAGCCATACCAAAATAGCTACCCCTACCAGCGCAATAAGTGACCATATTAGCGTGGCTCGACTCACTCTCTCGCCCAGCAACCAGGCCAGACCCAATGACAAGACTACGCTGCTGGCAAACAAGGTTTGCACCACCGCGGCCTTCGTTGCAGAGAACGCCACCATTTGCAGATAAATAGCCACTACGGTACCAATAAGTGTGGTTGCAAAAAACAGCCCCCAGGTTCGTATTGCATTGACGGTTTCAGGCAGCCACCGCTGTTTCATAACGAGCATTAGTGAGGTAATTATTACCAGCCCGCCGATGAGCCTGATTTGACTGGCGTTGAACGCGTCAAGCTCGTAACTTACCAGAATGTCGCGACTGATCACGGCTCCCACTGCCTGACATAACGCTGCCAACGCCGCGAATACATAACCCGATAGTGAAAACAGTTCGAGCGCAGAGCGCTTTTGCAGCTTCACAATCATGTCTACCGACACGATCACCACGGCAATTCCCAACCATTGTTGCCAGCTAAGCCACTCCCCAATCCAGGCCATGGCCAATAACGCCGTAACAATGGGGGCCAAAGTTTCAGCCACCAGCATAGTTTGGGCGTCACCAATTTTATTCAGTGCCTGAAAGAAAAACGTATCGCCCAAACCAATCCCAATTGCGCCACTGAGCAACAACCAGTACCAAGCAGACGGGGGCAAACTCACAGAAGGTAAGAAAAATTGCGTAGCAATACTGAGTAATACAATGGAAATACTGCCCTTCCAAAAATTCATGGCAAGGGGAGAAAACGAACGCCCTAATAATCGAAAAAGCCGGGCGGCGATAGCCCAGCAGAGCGCTGTAGTTAAAGCGGCTATTTCACCCGTCATCACATTCTCTGCGTGTTATTAAGGCAATAAATAAACCTGTTGGCGTTATTTGCTGGCGGTTTTTCGGGAGTGCTTCACTGCATCATTTAACTGCTTCAACTCTTGTGCAGTCAGGTTGCGCCATTGTCCCGGGCGCAGGTTACCCAGAGTGATGTGCATAATGCGAGTCCGCTTTAGCTTAGTCACTTCGTAACCGAGGAATTCACACATACGGCGAATCTGGCGGTTAAGCCCCTGGGTAAGAATGATATTAAAACTGAACTTGCCTCTGGGCTTCAGTGTACAGGGCTTGGTTACCGTGCCTAAAATGGGTACGCCTTTCGCCATTTTCTGTAAAAAGCGCGGGCTAACCGGCTGGTTAACGGTAACTTCATATTCTTTGTCGTGGGCATTCTCTGCGCGCAGGATTTTATTCACAATATCGCCGTCGCTGGTCAGCAGAATGAGTCCTTCAGAAGGCTTGTCCAGGCGACCAATCGGGAAGATGCGCTCTTTGTGTTTAATGGCATCAATGATATTCCCTTTAACGTGCCGCTCTGTGGTACAGGTAATACCAATAGGCTTGTTGTAGACAATATACACACGATCAGACTTGTCTTCTGCCACTGCGCCAATCACCTTGCCATCTACTTTAACCTTGTCGCCAGGATTTACTTTGGTCCCTAGCTCAGGCTGTTTGTCGTTGATGGTGACACGCTTTTGTTCAATCAGCTTGTCTGCTTCTCTACGCGAACAAAAGCCAGTATCGCTAATGTACTTATTGAGACGCTTGGGCTGATCTGCACTCATGTTTCTATGTCCTGACTGTTGCGCTGTTTGCAAAGAATGAAAGGGAGACGGGAGTATAACCGAAGTCAGGTGTTATTGATAAATGGCTAATAAACAATCCGGTGAAACATTGAAAAACCCCGGCACTATCTCAAGTACCAGGGTTTATTATATTGGGCTTCTAACGTTAATATACACTATTGCCCATATTGCGATTTTCACGTTGGATTAATGTAGAACGTTTACTCTCATAAAAATGCTCCTGACTCCTTGATGCTTTTAGCCGGCTGGGTTCAGCCTCTTCAAAAAAGGCATCATTAAAGTCAAACGTGACAGTCTGATTATTTGCAATCACCGGCTCACCATCAACAATCCTGGGAGAAAAACGCCATTCATTCAAAGCTTCAAGTGCTTTTGCAGTAAAACGTTTGCCGCCAAATTGATCAATAATCCGAGCATTCTGTACTTGTCCATTCGTGTTAATATCAAAGGAAATGGTAACGTGCGCATCTTCAAAAAACTTCATTGCGGCCCTAGGTTTATCCGGCGTCTTTTTCAATAACAATATGGGCTCAATGTTGTCCTGCCAAGGCTTCATTTGTGCAACTTGCTGGCTGTGCTGTATGGCCTCAACCAATTGGCCGTCATTTGCCAAGGCTTCAGCGATCATGACGTGTGATTGCAAGGCCCACGGATGACTGTAGTCAAATATACGCTCGAGTGATGCTATCACACCAGTAAGAGTCTGAGCTGCAACATCATACTGACCGCTGGTATATTGCAAGCGCCCTAATTCGAAGAATTGTTTAATTGTACGGGTATCATCGTTTCCCCATGCTTTATATGCAAGCTGTGCAGACGTTTCAGCGAAGGCTATTGATTGTTTCGCAGATAAAACGGGAAGACGATATGATTCTAATTGTAATGCTATTTCCGAGTACACCGTTGCCAACGTATCGCTAGAATCAACCGTTATTTCAGACAGATTATCAATAACTCCTTTAAGTGACTTCTGATAACTTATTGCTGTATGTTTGTCGCCTTGTTTAACCGCAAAATCATACAAATCACCATACAGTTTTGCTGAAGTGAGCACGGTTTCTTTACTCAATCTGCCAAAACAACTCACTGACAAATCAATTGCATTCTCTGCTTCCTTTCGCGCTTTATTAAATTCACCATCGCTCAAATAAGCTGAGGCAAGCTCAAAACTAAGCACAGACTTTTCAACCGTATCTGGTGATTGGCTGCAAAAAGTCGCTTCTGAAGACACCGGCAGCACCTGATTAGAATTCGTAACCGAAGCTGAGGCTTGAAAACCAAAGCACATGTTAGCTAATAAAACCGCGGACGTAACTTTACGAATTTGCATACTATATCCCTTGTATAAATATAAGACCGCATCATTACAGCCCCATAAAAATCAACAACCTACAAATACAAATTATACTAAGTGATAACAAATGCAACTTAATTTAATTTTAAAAGAGAAGCTCCATTCTAGTCGCACTCAATCTGGCTTCTCTATGGCGTACAAGTCTTCGTCGATACTCTGTACCCGAGCTTCAAACACAGCACGCGCATCCCGAATGCCCTGATTGTAAAAAGTGCCGCCCATTTCCTTGCTAATAAAATCCAATAGAAACTCAGCGTCGAATTGCCCTAATTCAGTACTTAATTCGTCTTCAAAATAACGCTGTAGTTTGTCTACCAGCCCCGATTTTTGTTGTGGTTCAAACGTAATCTCACTCACTATTCTGGCTCGCGTAATCGTCGTGTTACAAACCTAACATGTTGCCCCTAATGTTTTATTAAATAAAGAAAAGCAGAAAATAATTTTCATACTCATCCTTACTTGTGCAGGAATCTTATTGCCGCTATTTTGATCTGTATTAACCTGCTTATTCCCGCGTCGGAAACAACTTACCAGGATAGAGTATGCGTATCGACAAGCTAATCCAGGTAGTATTGCTACTTGCCTTTCCAGCCAGCATCCATGCTCATTCATCGCTTAACAACAATAGCTCAACACTTTCGGAAGGTATTCGTACAGACGTTTCACTTACCAAAGACCACTTTCTGCAAACAGGTGTGCCACCAGGAGAACTGAAAGGTCCGTTCGAATTTAAGAGTGACATTTATGCCGGTACCTCAAGACGCTACTGGGTATTCGTGCCAGCTCAATACGATGCAAAAGAAGCTGCCAGCTTATTGGTGTTTCAGGATGGTCACAGAGCGACAAACCCCAACGGCTCAATAAGAATTCAAACCGTAATGGCAAACCTGATTGCACAAAAAGCAATGCCGGTGACCATAGGGTTATTCATAACACCGGGGAATCTATCTGACGCTTACCCGAACGATTTAGGCTGGAGCAACCCCAATCACCGCTGGCAGGAATACGATGTCGTAAACGATACCTATGCACGGTTTCTAATAGAAGAGATGATACCTGTCATTGCAAAGCAGTATCACTTAACTGACGATCCCGACCAAAGAGCCATCGGCGGCACCAGCAGTGGGGCCATAGCGGCGTTTACGGCAGCCTGGTTCAGGCCAGATTACTTTCGCAAGGTATACAGTTCAATAGGCAGCTTCGTTTCAATTGGCTATCGCCCCGATGAACCTGACATGCAGACTGGTGGACAGGATTATCCCGCATTAATCCGCAGAGAGCCCATTCGCCCCTTGCGTATCTTTATGCAAGACGGCGTTAACGACCTCGACAATGAATGGGGTAACTGGTTTTTAGCTAACCAACAAATGGCGGCAGCAATTCGCTATGCAAATCGCCACGCCGATGTACAAAATATTGCTGGCCCAAGATACGCGCTGAAGACCGTCTGGACCGACGGAGAACATAACGACTCGCACCCGGGCGCGTTATTACCTGAGGGACTACGATGGCTTTGGCAACAATAAAAGGTTAAACCAGGCTTATATTACCTGGCGTGATATAAGCCTTGATGAATTGATACGTTAGGGGCTAATGCGCAGTGGTGTTTGAAAGCGTATTTAGCACCACCACACCCGCTATTATTAACCCCATTCCTACCACGCCCCACAAGTCAGGCTTTTGCCCAAAAGCAAACCACGCCACTATCGAAATTGCGACTATACCCAGCCCAGACCAAACCGCATAGGCAACGCCCACAGGAACGGTTTTGAGCGTTAACGACAAGAAATAAAACGCAGCGGCGTAGCCCACGACTACCAGGGTCGAAGGAAGCCATTTCGTGAATCCTTCACTTAACTTAAGGTTCGATGTGGCGATGACTTCACAAGCAATGGCAATGCCGAGGAACAACCAGTTTTTCATATAGATATACATGAACAAAAGAAATAAGGCGTAAAGTGTAGCTAATACTTTATACAAATTGCAGCCTTGTATTTAATGCCAATCTCTGCGCAATAAATACAAAAAACCCGGCAAAAGCCGGGTTTTAACAGAGAACAAGGTATTAGCAGTTACAGTTCGCGGATCCAGATATTTCTGAAGCTCACGAAGTTATCGTGATCCTGTAGCTGAATAGGTGCACAACCATGTGGTATGGTTTTCGGAGCGCCAATCCACTCTGTCGTACCAAGAATTTTTGTGTGATTTTGCACAACAACGCCATTGTGAATAACCGTTACGTAACCGTGCGACACCAACTCTTCACCATCGAAGCGTGGCGCGGTAAACAGGATGTCGTACTCCTGCCACTGGCCCGGTGGACGCATTGCGTTTACCAGCGGAATAGTCTGTTTGTAAACAGAGCCAGCCTGACCATTCGGGTACGTCGGGTTATTGTATGAATCCAATACCTGAATTTCATACTTCTGCTGGAAGAAAATGCCGCTGTTGTTACGCTGCTGACCTTCCATCCCTTCTACGTCTGTCGGTGTTTTCCATTCAACGTGCAATTGCACATCACAGAAGTCGCGCTTGGTTTTAATGTCGCCTTTACCCGGCAATACCGTTAATACGCCATCTTTTACGGTCCATTCAGCTGCGCCACCTTTTACTGACTCCCACTCGCTCAGATCGCTGCCATCAAATAATACGATAGCGTCTGACGGCACGCCGTTAGCAGGTGAGCTGACGGCTTCCGGAACAGGCTCCCATACTTCGGTTTTCTGCGCCTGTTGCCAGGGTTCGAGAGCCTGCCCCTGTGCCACTGCAAAACCTGCAGTGCCCAACACACACAGGGCAAGCGTACTTTTTACTGACCAGTTTAAATGCATCATTAAGGTCCTATTATTCTTTAGTGTCTAAAAGCGTCGATTCGAACCCAGGCTTAGGTAGCCCAGGCACGATCGCCTTTTTGATACGGCATATCACCGTCGTATCTGCCAGGAATACTTACATACCGCAGGGCTTTAGTCGCACCGACTTCTGATGTAAAGAAGCTGAACAACGTAAGCTGCTTCATTAACGTGAAGTAATGCGGAACTGGTCCTTTGTCTTCTATGCTTCTGTGGCTTGGACGCTGATGCACAGCCCAGCCCAGACCCACTTTGTTATCCTGTTCCTTGGCGGTAGTATCCAGCTTGGTCAGTAATTCGTGACGCTGCGTGGCAGACAGCAGCAAGAAAGGCTTCCCAAAGGCGGCTTTACTTTCCACATCAATGGCTTTCAGGCCCTGACGAAACTCAGCTTGTTCAGGCGGCGTATAGCAATCCGCAACCAAACCCACCATCGTTGCACCGACGTTGGCCGCTTTCGCACCCGGGCTGTCTGTGGCAGGAATGATAGTTTCACCAATTTCGTTTAACAGGCTGATGTCCTCTGCGGTAAAACCCGCATCTTTAGCACTGGTTGCTTCGGGAACTTTGTCCCAGGCAAAGGCATCGGCACCCACCATGGCTACCCCGGTGGCAGCCGTGATCAGTTTTAATATGTCACGACGTTCCATTACAGATTCCTCTTCTTCAGTTCTTCTACTGCGTAATTTGCTGCACGAGCCGTTAACGCCATATAAGTCAAAGATGGGTTTACACATGATGCAGAGGTCATACACGCACCATCAGTCATGAATACGTTTGGCGCATCCCAAACCTGGTTGAACTTGTTGGTAACCGACGTTTTAGGATCGCGGCCCATACGTGCACCACCCATTTCGTGAATACCCATACCCGGCGCATAATCACCTTCGTAGCCACGCACGTTTTTAAGACCAGCACGTTCAAACATTTCAACCGCGTCGTCTTTCATGTCTTTACGCATGGCGATTTCGTTTTCTTTGATCTCCACGTCCATTTCCAGAACCGGCAGACCCCATTTATCCTTCTTGTCTTTGTTCAGGAAAATGCGGTTATCGTGGTGTGGCAGCATTTCACCGAACGCGGTCATGCCTATACGCCAGCCACCCGGCTCAACGATCGCGTCTTTAAGACCAGCACCAATGCCCATCTCAGCAATATTGCGGTTCCAGCCATCACGGCTCGCGCTGCCCTGATAACCAAAGCCACGCAGGTAGTTACGCTTGTCGTCATGCCAGTTACGGAAACGTGGAATATAGAATCCAGATGGACGACGGCCGTAGTAATACTTGTCGTCGAAACCTTCCACTTCAGCACTTGCGCCAACGCGGAAGTGGTGGTCCATAATGTTGTGGCCCAGCTCACCGCTGCTGCTACCCAGACCACCGTCCCATACGTCAGTTGCTGAGTTCATCAGCATCCACACAGAGTTAAGGGCAGAGGCGTTCAGGAACACAATTTTGCTCTTAAACACATAAGTCTGGTTGGTTTCAGAATCCAGAATTTCTACGCCTGTCGCGCGCTTCTTGTCTTTGTCGTAAAGCACACGAGTTACAATAGAAAACGGACGCAGGGTCAGATTACCGGTTTTCATAGCCAGCGGCAGTGTAGACGACTGGGTACTGAAGTAACCACCAAACGGACAACCCAACCAGCACTTGTTACGGTACTGACAGTTAACCCGGTTTTGCTCCGGCTTAGGCTGCGTAATGTTTGCTGAACGGCCATGGATAAGATGACGTGTTCCGCCGAATGCTTTTTGCAAACGCTGAGCAACTTCTTTTTCCACTACGTTCAGCGGAATAGGCGGTAAATACTGGCCATCTGGCAATACGTCCAACCCATCGCGACTACCACTGATACCGGCAAAACGCTCCACATAATCGTACCAGGGCGAGATGTCTTCGTAACGAATCGGCCAATCTACCGCAATGCCTTCTTTGGCATTCGCCAGGAAGTCTTCTTCATTCAGACGGTAGCTTTGACGACCCCATAGCAGTGAACGACCACCTACGTGGTAACCGCGGTACCAGTCGAAACGTTTTTTCTCTACATAGGGAGAGTCCTGATGACTGGCCCACATGCCGTTGGTTGATTCATTCAACGGATAATCACGCTGAAGCACTGGTTCTTCCTGTTTGCGCTTCTGCGTAGGCAGATCGCGGTGCGGATAGTTCCAGGCTTCTTTGTGCGCGTTGGTATAATCCTTTATATGTTCAATATTGCGTCCACGCTCCAGCATCAGTACCTTGAGGCCTTTTTCGGTCAGCTCTTTTGCTGCCATGCCGCCACTGATACCTGAACCGACAACGATCGCATCGTATTCGTTATTCGCCATTACATCTCCCCTCTAATTCTGTGCCTAATAATCGACAGGGTAATTGCTATTTTTTAAACATCACAAATATCAATGGCCTGACGCAAAGATGCGATTTGGCCGCTGATATCAGACGGTGTGGGTATAAATTCTTGCGCCACATAGCCGGTAAAACCGGTAGCTACGATGGCTTTAATGATCGCCGGGTAATACAGCTCCTGGGTATCATCAATTTCGTGTCTGCCAGGAACGCCGGCAGTGTGATAGTGACCAAAGTAAGCGTGGTTATCCTGAATCGTCCGGATAATGTCACCCTCACTGATTTGCATGTGATAAATGTCGTACAACAGTTTAAAGTTCTCAGACCCCAGTCTGTCGCAGAGCGCAATACCCCATGCGGAATTATCGGCAAAGTAATCCGGGTGATTCACCTTGCTGTTAAACAATTCCATTTGCAGCACAACGCCGCGCTTTTCAGCGTGCCCTAACACTTGCTTCAGGCCTTTTTCAGCATGGATTAACCCTTCTTCCGGGGTTTTCCCACGCTTGTTACCGCTAAAACAAATTAGGTTCGTGTAACCGGCGTCCGCCACTTTGTCGATATGCGCGGTGTAGCGCGCAATCAAAGCTTCGTGGAACTGCGGGTCAGCCCAACCGTCAGTCAGGTTCAGCTCTGCACCATTGCACATTGAGCTGTCCACGCCATATTTTTTCAGCGTGGCCCAGTCTTCTGGCCCCACTAAATCAATGGCTTTAAAACCCAGAAGTTTGACGACCTGACACAGTTCCTCAATAGACAGCTTGCCGTAAGTCCAGCGACTCACGGAATGATTCACCGCCCCTTTCAGAGGACCACTCGGCTTAACATTGCCCAGTTGCGCCAGTGCATTGCCCGACAACGTTGCGCCGGTTACGCCCACCACCAGTTGCTTGAGCAAAGAGCGGCGGGATACATCATTGGCCAGCGAATCCGTTAGCTTAGTCATTGGCTTCTACCTTTTCGCCTTTAAACAGCAATACAAAAATCACCAGTACTGCCAGTGCAAACCCTGCCGGGAAGTACCAGATTGGCGCCCAGTCGTGACCTGCATCGGTAACATATGCATCAGTAACCTGACCGGCTACCCAGAAGCCCACCAGCATACCTACACCGTAAGTTGCCAGAGTAATCAGGCCTTGAGCCGCACTCTTGCATTGTTCAGTGGCTTTTGCGTTGGTATAGATTTGACCCGACACGAAGAAGAAGTCGTAACATATACCGTGCAGCGCAATACCTACGATAAGCAACATTACGCCACCGTCGGCATCGCCCAGTGCAAATAAAGCATAGCGCAGTACCCAGGCTGCCATGCCCAGCATTAACGTGAGCTTAATACCGAAGCGGTTCAGGAACACAGGCAGAGCCAGCATGAACAACACTTCAGAGACCTGACCCAGCGTCATTTTACCTGTTGCATTTTCTACACCGATTTCGGTTAAGAACGGGTTAGCATTCTGGTAGTAAAACGCCAACGGAATACAAATAAGTACGCTCGACAGGAAAAACACTAAGAAGTTTTTATCTTTCAGCAGAGACAGCGCATCAAGGCCTAACAACTCACCCAGGCCAGACGCTTCCTGACCTTTTGAGGCAGGCGGTGTGGCCGGTAGCGTGAAGCTGTAAACACCCAGCGCAGCAGACGCAATCGCACACAACATAAAGGTGTTACGCAGCATGCCATCGGCAATGGCTTGTTGTGAATCCCAGGAGAACACATAGCTAATTACCAGACCCGCGACAATCCAGCCAATCGTGCCCCATACACGGATTTTCCCGAATTCTTTGGTTGGGTCTTTCATTTGACCAAACGACACTGAGTTAACCAGCGCCAGAGTGGGCATGTAAGCAATCATGTAGCCCAGCACATAAGGGTAAAAACTTGCGAAGTCGCCCGACTGGTACATTAAATACATCAGCACGGCGCCCACTAAATGTAAAATACCCAGGATGCGTTCTGCGTTAAAAAAGCGGTCGGCAATTAAACCAATGATGAAAGGCGCTATGATAGCCCCCCATGACTGGGTTGAAAACGCCATACCAATTTCGCCGCCGCTTGCGCCGAGCGTGCCGCCCAGGAATGTCCCCAGTGTGACAAACCATCCACCCCAGATAAAAAACTGGAGAAACATCATTACGCTTAGCCGTATTGTTATTGTGTTCATAGGCTCACCGCCAATTCCTTCGTTATGGTTAGTGTTGTTATTCGTCTAATCCAAGAATGCGTCGATTGCGTGTATCGCTGCTTGTTGCGCCCGCAAAATCGTCAAATGCATGGGTTGCCCGCTGAATGATATGGCTGGCAATAAACGGCGCGCCTTCTGCTGCGCCCTGATTGGAGTCTTTCAGGCAGCATTCCCACTCGAGCACCGCCCAACCTTCAAACCCGTACTGCGTCAGTTTGCTGAAGATACCTTTGAAATCTACCTGACCATCACCCAGTGAACGGAAACGTCCCGGACGGTCTACCCAATCCTCGTAACCGCCGTACACACCGGAGCGACCCGTTGGGTTAAACTCGGCGTCTTTTACGTGGAACATCTTAATGCGGTCGTGGTAACGGTCGATGAAGTCCAGGTAATCCAGTTGTTGCAACACATAATGACTCGGGTCGAACAGAATGTTCGCACGTGGGTGGTTATCAACAGCATTCAGGAAACGCTCAAACGTTGCGCCGTCGTGAATATCTTCGCCCGGATGGATTTCGTAACACACATCCACGCCCGCTTCGTCGAAGGCATCCAAAATGGGTAACCAGCGATTCGCTAGCTCGGCAAAACCTTGTTCAACCAGACCGGCCGGACGCTGTGGCCACGGATAAACCAGGTGCCACATCAAAGCACCGGAGAAAGTAGCATGGGCTTTCAGGCCCAGGCGTTGACTGGCTTTAGCTGCGCATTTCAGTTGATTAATGGCCCACTCGGTACGTGCTTTGGGATTACCGTGTAAGTGCTCTGGCGCAAAGTTGTCGAACAGTTCATCGTAAGCAGGATGTACTGCCACTAACTGCCCTTGCAGGTGCGTAGAAAGCTCAGTGATTTCCACACCCGCTTTGCGGCATGTTTCCATGATTTCGTCACAGTATTCCTGACTTTCCGCAGCGCGTTCCAAATCAAAAATAGCCGGATCGCTGGTAGGCACCTGAATGCCTTTATAGCCCAGATCCGCTGCCCATGCTGCGATGGTATCCAAGCGGTTAAACGGCGCTTGATCACTTAAAAATTGTGCCAGGAATATCGCCGGGCCTTTAATTGCAGACATTGTTTACTCTCCTGCTTATGTATTCTTAACTGGCGCGCACAACGCACCGCGCTAACGAACCTATAGGGTTAGGGCCGTCCATTTTTGATCGCTGTTTTGGCTTTCCAGCATGGTGGCAATGAAGGCCATTCCACGTAAACCTTCTGCCAGACCCGGCACACCGTCTGCTGCGCCTTGCTGGCCACTGCGGATAGCCTGCGCAAACAAGGTGTACAGGTTGCCCATGGCTTCCAGATACCCTTCAGGGTGTCCAACCGGAATGCGACAGCGTTTCAAGGCTTCTTCACATAACCCTGGCTGCCCCTGGCCACCACGTAAAATAGTCATTGGCTTATCAAGCGAGCGAACAATCAGTGAGTCCGGACGCATCTGGAACCACTCCAGGCCGCCTTTGTCGCCGTAAACGCGAATCTTCAGGCCGTTTTCCTCGCCTGCTGCAACCTGGCTGGCAATGAGTACGCCCGACGCGTTGTTGTCGAATTTAAGGAACGCGGCACCGTCGTCATCGAGACGACGACCTGGAATATGCGTGTGTAAATCAGCACACAGGTGGGTCACTTTGCTACCGGTAACAAACTCGGCCATATTAAATGCGTGGGTGCCGATATCGCCCATACAACCACTGCCGCCAGACTGGGCAGGGTCGGTACGCCAACTGGCTTGTTTGTTGTCGTCCGCTTCCAAATTATTACTTAGCCAGCCTTGCGGGTACTCCACATAGACCTTGCGAATGGTGCCAAGCTCGCCGGTAGCAACCAGATGACGGGCTTGCCACACCATAGGATAGCCAATATAGGTATGCGCTAAGCCCAGCAGTGCACCTGAGTCTGCCAGCACTGATTCAAGGGATTGCGCTTCTTCTAAATTGATTGCCAGCGGCTTTTCGCAGAACACGTTAAAACCGGCTTCCAGTGCGGCTTTGGTAACAGGTACATGCAAATGGTTTGGAGTAACGACGGCAATAGCCTGTACGCGTTGCTCTTCAGGCAACTTAAGTTCGCCTTCGATAAGGGCTTCCCAACTGCTGTACGCGCGATCTTCGGAAATACACAGCTGATTCGCTGTCGCCAGATTATTCTCAGGATTACGGCTAAACGCGCCAGCCACCAAATCATACTGCCCATCTAACCCGGCTGCAGCTCGGTGCACCGCACCAATGAAGGCGCCTTGACCGCCGCCTACCATACCAAGTCGAATTTTCTGCATGTTTGCTCCTATCTTAGCCAGGCTCGTCTACAGGTGTGTAAGCGTTGAGTGAACGGGTTTCAGAATGCTTGGAATAACCCTACTCACAACAGCATTTCACTTTACACCACATGTGTCCAAGATGTTAATTTTGTAAAAATGTAACGGATTACATTCGAGTATATCAAGATCGCATGCCTGATCCAGTCTTAATTTACTTAATTTTTTAACAAATAGTCGAATAAGAACCGACAAAATGCGCGATAAATGCCCCGAAATACGGTTTTTTACAGAATTTGTCTTTGCATTCTTTTAACAATTAGAGTAAAAGATGTTATCGGTTACATTTACACAAAATAAAGTAAAGAACAGTTGTAGGAGAAGAGGTTGTCAACGATTCGTGAAGTAGCAGACATGGCAGGCGTCTCTGTGGCAACCGTGTCACGTACGCTGCAGCAACCTGATCGCGTCTCTCCTAAAACCCGCGTTCGCGTGCAGGAAGCCATTGATCACCTGGGCTACAAACCTAACCTGATGGCAGTGAAATTCCGTTCAGGTAAAACCCAGGTATTGGTAGCACTCGTGCCTACTGTTGCCAACGTGTTCTTTGCTCGAGTAATAAAAGGCATGCAGGAAGCAGCAGCCTCTCAGGGGTACTCACTACTGCTAATGAATACCATGGGCGACGACGACATCGAGCGAAACTGCGCCAAGCTCGTCGACACCTCCCAGGCAGATGGCGTGATCCAGTTACGCGCCTTTAACCCGTTTGCACCCGACCAGTTCCAGTCTGAAGCGTTATTACCTATGGTCAATGCATGTGAAATTGTCGACGGTGCGCGCTTCCCAACCGTCACGCTGGACAACCGCGCTGCGGCGAAAGCCATGACCGAACATCTGATTTCGCTGGGACATCGCCGCATAGCCATGGTGAAAGGTCCGCAATCCAGTCCGCTTACCCGCGATCGTTTAGCGGGATACGAAGATGCCCTCAAAGCTGCCGGCCTCAGTATCGATGATTCGCTACTGTGCGCCGGTGACTTTACGCTATCGTCGGGTTACCGGGCGGCTACGACGCTGCTGAGTTTACCCAAACGCCCAACGGCCATTTTTTGTGAAAACGACGAAATGGCCATGGGAGCGATGCGTAAAGTACGCGAAGCCGGCTTGTCTATTCCTGAAGATATCTCTATTGCTGGTTTCGACAACATTGCCTTTTCGGCTTATGCCGAACCACCGCTGACCACCATTGCACAGCCCGCTGAAGAATTCGGCGAGACCGCCGTCAATGTACTAATCGACGTGCTGAACGGCAAAACCAAGCACGCCTTGAAGGTGATATTGCCTTTTGAACTGATCACCCGACAAAGCACTGGCCCAGCGCCAGATTCAGCTAACCCATAATAAGGAACGTAACCATGTCTAAACTAACGCTAAATCGCCGCCGTTTCCTGCAAGTCAGTGCAACCGGTATGGGGGCGTTGCTGGGTGCCGCAGCATGTAAACCGGCAGCCACCGTTGCATCGTCTTCTGCACCTGCTTTACCTGTAGGTTTGCAGCTTTACACACTTCGCAGCATGATGGAAAAAAGCGTAGCTGAGACGCTGGCGTTGGTGGCTGAAGTGGGCTATAAAGAAGTGGAACTGGCCGGCTTGTTTGGCAACACTCCACAACAGTTTGCCGATTTGCTGAAGTCGAACGGCTTAACCAGCCCCTCTACTCATGTTATGCCGCACCTGCTCAGAGCAGACTTGGAAGCACACCTGGATGCCGCCGACGCATTAGGCCACAAATACATTGTGGTGCCTTATTTAATGCCGGAAGACCGCAAGAGTATTGAAGACTACTACAGCCTGATTGATGAAATGAACGTGTGGGGCGAGAAATGTAAGCAACGTGGTATTCAGTTGGCTTACCACAATCACGACTTTGAATTCCAAGAACTGGATGGTCAATTGCCTTATGACCTTATTCTTGAGCGCTGTGACAGTGAGTTACTCGCTATGGAGTTAGACCTGTACTGGACTGTGAAAGCGGGTTTTGATCCGGTTGAATTGTTCAAGCGCCAGCCTGGCCGCTTCAAAATGTGGCATGTGAAAGATCTTGCTCAAGACGGCAGTTTCGCCGACGTGGGCAAAGGCACCATTGACTTCGCCACTATCTTCGCAAATGGCGAACTGGCGGGTATTGAGCACAAGTTCGTGGAGCGCGACCAAACAGACGATCTGGTTCGTACTATCAGTCAGGGCTTCTCGGCGGTTACTACACTGCAAAGCAAGTAGCACTAAGCTATATAGCAAAACCGACGGTACGTATTACGGCCGTCGGTTTTTTTATTCTTCGAAATTTTTGCGGACACTACATCATTTTAAATGTGAAAAGATTATGTAAGCCCGTCATCGGTTGTCTGCGTCCGTCTTTCATAGGCGGCTGATATTCCCAGCCTTCTAGCGCTTCGATCGACGCCTCTTCAAACAGCCCTTTAGGGCTGGCGTCAACCACTTTAATATCTACGGGTTTGCCACTTTCATCGACGTTGTACTGTAATAGTACCCAGCCGTTTTGCAAGATAATGCTTGAAGATGTTTTGGTTATCGCTGCATCGGGATATTCTGGATTTTTGTATTTCAGTAGTGTTGGCTCGGGTGTCATTACCGGGACTGAGGGAGTGGGTCTTGGCGCTGGGCGCGCAACCGTTGTCACCGAGCAGGCGGTGATTAATGTCAGTAAACAAGCAACTAACAGGTATTTCATGGTGTCTTCCTTGAGTATTTTTATTGTTCAAAAAACACTCTAGCAGACGCTATAAAATTCGAAAAGACTTTTTAGAGAAGCCAAAATAAAGCAGGGTGCAAAACACCCTGCCCGCCATTATTATTGTGTCAGAAAACGCCTGATCACATAGTGCAGAATGCCGCCGTGCTGATAGTAGGTAAACTCATTACCGGTATCAATACGGACCTGCAACTCTACATCCCGGTGGTTGCCGTTATCATCGGTGATGGTCATGGTGGTCGTCTTTTGACCTGCACTAACCGGCGCAATAGAGAAGCTTTCGTTGCCGCTAATGTTCAGTGAATCTGCGCTGTCTCCTTCATTAAACTGCAACGGCAAAATTCCCATACCAATTAGATTTGAACGGTGAATTCGCTCAAAACTCTCGGCAATGACTGCGCGTACGCCCATGAGAGCTGGCCCTTTTGCCGCCCAGTCGCGACTGGAGCCTGTACCATATTCTTTGCCCCCGATCACAATCGCCGGTGTTCCCTCTTCCTTGTAACGCATTGCCGCGTCGTAAATCGACATGGCATCGCCTGAAGGAAAGTGAGTGGTTGCACTGCCGGTGGTACCAGGCGCCAATTGGTTCTTTAACCGCACATTGGCGAACGTACCGCGCATCATTACCTCATGGTTACCCCGACGAGAACCATAGGAGTTAAAGTCGGCCGGGCTAACACCGAGAGATTGCAGATATTGGCCAGCCGGGCTATCCGGCGCAATAGAGCCCGCCGGCGAAATATGGTCAGTGGTAATGGAGTCGCCCACTTTCACCAGACAACGTGCGGCATCGATTGCCCCCACTTCATCAGGTTCGGCAGACATGGATTCAAAAAATGGCGGATGCTTGATATAGGTAGACTCAGGCCAGTCATAAACGGCCGTGTCACTGGTGTCCAAATCAGTCCAAACACTGCTGCCCGTGAACACATCAGCATATTTGGCCTTAAATATCTCTCCGGACACGTGCTCAGCAATATAATCCGCAATTTCTTCGCTGCTCGGCCACAGGTCTTTCAAATACACCGGATTACCGTCTTTATCCTGACCCAGAGGCGCCTTGGTGATATCGATTTTCATGTTGCCAGCCAGCGCATAGGCAACCACCAATGGCGGAGACGCCAGGTAGTTAGCAGCGACTTCAGGGTGTATACGGCCTTCAAAATTGCGGTTACCCGACAGCACCGAGGTAACCGAGAGCTTCGCGCCTTGAATGGCTTTTTCAATGGGTTCAGGCAGTGGACCAGAATTACCGATACAGGTTGTACAGCCGTATCCAACCAGGTTGAATCCAAGCGCTTCCAAATGCGGCATTAGGCCTGCGTCGTCCAGATACTGGGTTACGACCTGAGACCCGGGAGCCAAAGATGTTTTCACCCAGGGTTTACGGGTTAACCCCAGCTCGTTGGCTTTTTTCGCCAGCAGCCCTGCACCAATCAATACCGACGGGTTTGAGGTGTTGGTACAACTTGTAATTGCTGCAATGACCACTGCCCCGTCTTCAAGATTGAATGACTCACCGTCAAATTCCACATAGGATGCATGGTTCTCGTCAACGACTGGCGCTGCGCCCCCCTCAGCGACAAACTCGTTTGCCTGAGTCACATCAGTGATGTCAATTTGCTCTGACAACCAACGTTCGTAGGCACTGGCGGCTTGCGCTAATGCAATGCGGTCCTGCGGCCGTTTAGGGCCCGCAACCGAGGGCACCACATCGCCTAAATCCAGTTCCAGGGTTTCATGGTAAGTAGCATCTTTACTGGTGTCGTCATGCCACAAGCCGGCATGTTTGGCGTATGCCTCTACCAGTTTGATTTGCTGCTCATCACGTCCGGTAAGTTGAAGATAATTTAAGGCAACCTGATCTAAGGGAAAAATCCCGCAGGTCGCGCCGTATTCAGGCGCCATGTTAGCTATGGTGGCTCGGTCGGCGGTTGTGAGAGACGACAAACCGGGGCCGTAGAATTCTACAAACTTGCCCACTACGCCGTGGTTGCGAAGTTGTTCAGTAATGGTAAGAACCATATCGGTGGCTGTCACGCCGGGTTTAAGGCTACCCGTTAATCTGAAACCCACGACTTCCGGTAACAGCATAGTAACCGGTTGCCCTAACATTGCAGCTTCAGCCTCTATGCCTCCGACACCCCAGCCCAATACACCTAAGCCGTTGATCATAGTGGTGTGCGAGTCAGTGCCTACCAGAGTATCCGGATAGACCACGGTTTCCTGCCCTTGCTCGTTGGCAAATACGCATCGCGCCAGGTATTCCAGGTTTACCTGATGGACGATCCCCCGCCCCGGCGGCACTACCTTAAAGTTATCGAATGACGACTGGCCCCATTTTAAAAACTGGTAGCGTTCTTTGTTGCGCTGTACTTCAATGGCAGTGTTTTTCTCCAGCGCATCCGGTTGTGCAAAGTGGTCCACCATCACAGAATGGTCAATAACCAATTCAACCGGATTGAGCGGATTAATGGCCTGAGCATCACCGCCAAGTCGATTTACTGCGTCGCGCATTGCAGCCAAATCAACAATGGCAGGCACGCCAGTGAAATCCTGCAGAATGACTCTGGCTGGCACAAACGCGATTTCATGCTCTACTGGCTTTGCGGTGTCCCAAGTTGCTACCGTTTCAATATCATTGGCGGTAACAAACTCACTGTCTTCGTGCCGCAGTAGGTTCTCTAATAAAATTTTTATACAAAAAGGCAGGCGTGATAAGTCGTAACGTTCAGACAGCGCATTTAAATTCACTGCGCGATATTGATGGTCACCCACCGTTAACGATGAAAACGATTGGTATTGTGTCATGTTGCTGCATCCTTATATTGGCACATGCTGATTGCAGACCGCTTCCAACAACCCGGTCCTGTCTGCGGTACTAACCTGGCAGAGTGCAAAAAGCCGTGCATGAATGAAATTTCACACTATTCCTACGTACCGAGTACGGGAAAAAGTTCACTTCTCATCGTGACATTACGCCGTATAGACGCTGCCAAATGATTAATGAATTGTTAATAAATATCGTGCATTCGGTAACGCCCTTCGGTATGCTCATGGAATAATTATAAGACGTCAGCAACAAGCAACAGTTCGTCCAATAGGTCAAATACCCGTTGGATTGACACCCTGATTGCCTGAAGACGGAGAACAACATGCACCCTCTTATTGAGAAATTAAGGCTGGAACCGCACCCGGAAGGTGGGTATTACCGGCAGATTTATCGCTCAACAACGGAAGTTAAATCACCTAAACATGGACTGGCTCGGCCAGCGGTGACACATATTTACTTTTTGTTGTTAAAGGGTCAGGTGAGCCGTTTTCACCGGGTTTTGCACGACGAAATCTGGAATCATTACAGCGGCGCCCCTTTAACGCTTTATCAGTTGCATCAACAGCAACTTCACGAGAAGCGCATTGGCGGCGAAGATAATGATATGGCTGCAATAGTGCCTGGCGGGCATTTCCAGGCAGCAGAAACTACCGGTGATTACTCTCTGGTAGGGTGTTCTGTTGCCCCAGGCTTTGATTTTGCTGACTTCAGCTTTATTGATGAGCCTAGTCTGCGTCAATGGATAGAACTGGCGCACCCGCACCTGAACAAGTTTCTATAAGCGGCCCCCTCACCAGCGCGAGGACTGTGGCCGCTTCTTTTCCATATCTGCTTTTTTTAAACACTAGTACAGCCAAGCATAACTAAACTTCATGAACACCGATTTGTTCGTTGTTGTTAGCCCGGTTAGCGGGTTCTCCTCTATGGCAGCACTTGATACGCCAACAAAAAAGCGCGTAAGCGGATTGAGCTTGTAGGAATACAACAGTTGCCCGCCCAGTGTGCGGGTAACCGGCTTCACATCAAACTGGTAGTTGTCCTGGTTGCGGTGAGTATTGTTATAAATGCCAATTAGCCTGACAAACTGCCGGGCATCAAGTTGATAAGTCAAACGCAAGTCGGAAATACGCGCCGTAAACAATGAAGCACTGGCCACGTCCAGATTACTGTAGAGCTGGGTAAAACGCAGTTGGGTGTGCTTACCCAGATTCACATCAACCATAGACTCAACGAACAGTTGTTTGCCTAACCGGTTATTTGCAAAATCAATCTGGTCACCTTTGCGAACAAACGTACTCACAAATAATGTCGGATTTGGCCGGGTTTCGGCATACACACTCACCGATTGCTCATCAAACCGGTCGGTGTTACCGGTTACTGCCAGGGTAGATGGATCATGACGCAACCCAACCCGCTCGCGCCTGACGGTGCCCAGTTCAAGGAAGGACTGCCACATACCCCGAATGCTCACATACGCTTCCAGCTCACGTTCGAGTACTTCACCGTTGTCATTGTGAGTTAGGTCCCAGTCACCATTGAGCCTGATGCGATTCCACCAGCTATTTTCGTTCCACCAAAAATAACCACCACCCACGACGGTTTTGTTGTAATCAGCTTTGGTCTCAAACCCTAAATCAGCGCGAAAACCGGCGTCGTTTTCGTAACGGTCGGCGCGGAAAAACCAATCCTGCTCTTCATGGCGGTAGTTAACCCGCCAGGCAGTGCCGCTAAATGCCTCTGTTTGTCGTGTGCGGATAGCCGTTTCCGACAAGTCGTCGGCTTCACTGCAATCATTTCCGCAAAAGTTGGTATACAGGTTTTCCGGATACTGGGTATTCGACACTACATACTGAGCTCGCAGGGTATCCTGCTGTGTTAACCGGTATTTTACGTCCAGGCCATTTACAAAGTTATGGTAGTCGCCAGCTTGCCTGAACGTCGTAACCGAACCAATGGATAAATCATTGTCGTAGTCGAACCGATAGCGCAGCGCACCGTTTAACGACTCGTCTTCCAGTACCGCTATGCCTGAACCCAGGTTGCCCGGCACAATAAATGTGGTATTGGCGTCATCAGCCATAAAAACGCCGAAGGTGTGACGCTCTTTCTGACCGGTGAGTTTTAACCCATAATCAGGAGATCCAATATTCCGGGTGTATACCAGGCGTTGATTCGACGAAAAGTAATCGGCGTTTTCAACGAAAAACGGGCGTCGCTCGTCAAAAAACAGGGCAAACGTGTTGTTAATGTTTACCTGTGCATCGTCTGCTTCTACCTGCGAGAAGTCGGGGTTCAACGTTGCCTGCAACGACATTTCCGGCGTAATCCCCCATTTCACATCCAGCCCCGGTTCTACTACTTCGATGTCGTCCCATTCATTCGACGAAAAAGGGTCGCGACTTCGACCTTTCCCCAGCACCAGTGTGGGCACTAACGCCAGGTTTTTACCCTGCGTAGCTTGCTCGAAGCCTTTTACATCACCGAGCTGGCAAAGCGTACAGGCATCATTGCGGTCCCAGGGAATATTGGCAATTCTCAAACGCTCTTCACGCGGGTAGAAGCGAATAAATTCAGCCCCCCACAATTTGGTACGCTCGCCTTCTTCAAAATTCATAATACGCAGAGGAATAGCCACTTCCACAATGTAGCCGTTGTCGTTTATGACCCCTGCAGACTCCCAAATGGCATTCCAGCTATCGCTTTCATTACCGGTCATCTCGTTTTGAATGGCGTCTGCCTGCACGCCCAGGGGATTTATAAAGAACTGGTATGCCAATCTGCCGTTATTAAAAGTATCCAGTTTTATGCCAACCAGGTCGTCGCTCCACACTTTATCGCGGTCGCGAAAGAATGCGCGGATCTGCTCCGGGTCAGGGTCTTCAGCAATAAAAGCAACGTGCAGTGTTTCGCCGTCTTCGAATAGCTTTACCTGTGTAGAAACGGGAGGCTTTGTATTGTTGTAAGGGCGGGTAACGTAGTCCAATGAGATCGCCCTGGCTTGTTGCCACTGAGGCTCATTCAGATTACCGTCTATGGTCACCGCACCTTCAAGAAACGGAATTTGGGTAACCGGTTGCTGTTCAGACTCGCTGATCAATACATCATTGGCCAGCGCCGGACTCAGGCATAGGGCAGCCAGCAACAGCCAGCCTGTACATCGCAATATCATAGTTGTGTCTACTGTCTTCATTCCGCGGGCGACTATGCCACAAGGCCGCTAAATTCCTATGTAATGTCGATAGAGTTTAGAAGACACACGGTGAATTGTTAAAATTATTAACAATTCGTTACATTCCGCAGGTTAATTCACCAGACCGCGGGCGCTGTTGCTGAGAAAAATAATGCGCTGTCAGCTTTGCTAAATGCGCCAACGACGCCTGATGAACCGGGGCTTTCTGATGAGCTTCAGGGGAATTGAAACGACCCATGCCGGCCAGAATGCAGTACCAGGAAGGGCGCAGGTAGACGAGTTCTGAATCCAGGTGATCCAACGCGGTTTCAAAACAGGCGCCGCTATCCCATTTATCCAGTAAATACTGTAGGTTTTCGGGCACACACATTTCATGACGACACGCCTGCCAATAGGCAGAATCGGTGCGGGTATTGAGGTAATAATGCGCGGCAATGTAATCGCGAATACCGTCGAACATACGGTTCATTTCGCGGTTGTAGGCTTGTTGCGCACTCGCTAATGGCTTCGCAGAATCAACGCCGTCCACCAATTGGTAAAGTGCATATTGCACCAGCATAAGCGCGGTGGCTTCCAAGGGTTCAATAAACCCTTGAGCTAACCCAATGGCAACACAGTTACCTTGCCAGTGCTCATCTAATCGTCCAACCTGCATTTTCAGGTGGCGAGCGGGCACCAAGTCATCGACATTCAACGCCTTGCGCAACGCCCCTTCGGCTTCATCTGCTGAACAGAAATCAGAACTGTACACGTAACCGTTACCGATTCTGGATGTCAGCGGAATTTGCCACATCCAGCCGTTATCCATGCCCACTGATCGGGTTTGCGGCGCAATAGGCTCATTACTATTGTGTTGTGTTGGTAACGCCACGGCGGCATCGTTAAACAAGGTTTCGCGATAGCTTCTAAACGGCGCATTCAGGGCTTTTTTCATCAGCAAGCCAACAAACCCCGAACAATCCACGTATAAATCCGCGCTCAGCGTTTCCCCCTGCTCCATGCGCAAACCACGGATATTGCCTTCTTCCGTATAAACCTCTGCGACTTTTCCTTCCTTGTGCTGCACACCAAGTTGCGTAGAAAACGACTTCAGACTCAGGGCCAATTTGCTGGCATCGAAATGGTAGGCGTAGTCGATATCGCCGGGCAATTTGGTGCTTTGCGGCGTAACCCGTTTACGTACCATTTCAGCAGCACAGAAATAGTGTTCAGGTTTTACATCGGCATTGCCCCGGCTGCTGCGCAACGTCTGGCAACTATCAAAAAACAGTTCGCCGGTTTGCTGATCAAGTGGTGTGAAAAACGGATGGAAATACTGAGAAAAACGCTGGCTGTTCGTCCAGTTGGCGAACTCGATGCCGGTTTTATAGGTGGCGTCGCAGTGGGGCATCCAGTCTTGCTCCTGCCAACCAAGATCGGTGAAGAACTGCTTGAGAAATGGCGTAGAGCCTTCGCCTACCCCAACGGTACCAATTTGCGAAGATTCTATTAGGGTAATGTGGCTTTTTGCCCCCCATTGTTTAGCCAAATACGCAGCGCACATCCAGCCTGCGGTACCGCCGCCCACAATTATGACTGATGCCGGATGTGTTTGCTTCATGACTAAGACCGGTTAGTGGATTCTCGAACCACCAGTTCAGGCACAAACACATGCGCCGGAATAGGCTGTTTGTCGTTGCCCAGTTTACGGGCTTTCAACGACTGGATCAGAGTGGACGTCGCACGTTGCGCAATCTGGTCCGTTGGCTGTGAGGCCGTCGTCAATGGCGGAAAGGTCTGCCGCGAGAACGGGCTGTTCTCGAATCCGGCAATCGCCAGCGTTGCGGGCACATCCACCCCTCGCATACGCGCACCAAATAAGGCCCCCGCCGCAATCTCATCGTTACAGGCAAATACCGCTGTCGGAATGTGGGGTAACGTAAGCAGCTTTTCGATACTTTCCACCCCGGTCCCAAATGAATAGGTCCCTTCTATGACAAATTCGGGATGCTGAGGAAGATCATGGGCAGCAAGTGCGGCAGCAAAGCCTTTCTGACGTTCTATGGTCGAGTTGTGCTGCTTTTCACCGGCAATAAAGCCAATGTCACGATGACCCTGCTGAATAAGGTGCTCAGTAATTTGGTAAGCCGCCTGATAGTCGTTTACCAGAACACAAGGCGGACCGTTCTCCAGCGCTTCACTGCCCGACAGAATGCGTACATAACGCACGCCTTTTTCGTCGAGGGCAGACAGCACTTCAGGCATTTCTGATAACGGCGGCGATAAGATCAGCCCGGCTAATCTGGCGCTATCCACCATGCCGAGGATTTCCTGAATGATATCGCGGCTGCTGGCATCACAAGGGTGAATGAGCAATTCGTACCCGTTCGCCCGGCACTCATTCAAAATCCCTTTTTGCATATCGATGATGTAATATGCATTCGGGTTGTCGTACACGTAACCGAGCACAAAATTATCGCGTCCGGCTAAATCCCGGGCCGCCTTGTTGGGTTTGTAATTGAGCTCATCAATGGCGGCCTGCACCTTGGCCAGCGTATCAGGTTTTACGGTTCCCTCGTTGTTGATAACACGGGAAACGGTTTTGATAGATACACCAGCATGTTCGGCAACACTTTTAATTGTGGCAGACATCACGCCTCCAGATTAAATTTTAGCCAAAAATAATTCTTTTAAATTCACTAAGTTGCAACAAATTTAAAAACTATTTTTAATTTTTGTGTTTGCAAACGTAAATTTGTTGTTGTAACGTTAACACTCAATGACAGCGTTGTCATGCATTTTTTATGAATTCTGGCGCGTCTGTCATTTTATTTGTGAGTCAAATGACAGCGTTGTCATTCCTTCTGAGAACAAGGACTTGAGTGATGAAACAACATAGAATAAATACATTAACTCGCGGGCTACGTCTCGCCTTCACCGTCGGAGCAATGGCAGCCACTGCAGTACCTTGCGCAATCGCGCAAGAGGGTGCCGACTCGACAGAAATCATTGAAGTTCGCGGTATCCGCGCCAGCCAGAAAGCCAATATAAATACAAAACGCTTCTCTGACGCGGTCGTTGACGCGATTACTGCGGAAGACATTGGTAAATTCCCCGACAAAAACGTCGCGGAATCTTTATCGCGTATTCCCGGTGTAACCATTGACCGTGACTTTGGTGAAGGTCAGGGCGTGACCATTCGTGGTGTACAGCCAGATCAAAACCTGACGTTGGTAAACGGCCAGGCCGTGGGTACTGCACAGTGGTTCGTGCTGTCAGACGCTACGCGTAACTTCAACTTTGAAATTCTGGCTTCTGAAATGGTCGGCGGTCTTGAAGTGTACAAGTCTTCACAAGCCGACCTGGACGAAGGCGCACTGGGTGGTACTGTTATTCTGCGTACCCGCAAGCCGCTGGACCTGGACGCTAACACCGCACAAATGTCAGTAGAAGCCCAGTACAACGACATTTCTACTGAAACGGATCCATCGCTTTCAGGCCTTTACAGCTGGAAAAACGATGACGGCACGTTTGGTATTTTGGTATCAGGTAGCTATCAGCAACGTACGGTTCACCGTGAAACTAACGAAGATTTTGGTTGGTTTGGTCCGAGTATTCCGCGTATTGACCCACTGATTGAAGCCCCTCAGGGTACCAGCAGCAAAGGCGCTATTCCATGGGGTATGGGTTCAGCATTGTTCAAACAGGATCGTAAACGTCAGGGTATCGACGTAACCGCACAATGGTTGCCGACTGACGATTTGGACATCTCTGTTCACTATCTTTCATCCACCATGGAAGCCGACAACGTCAACTCTAACCTGATTGGTATTCCGTTCCGCGGTATTGCCTACATGGGCGAAGACACCAACAGCGGTACAGTAAGCAACGGCGTAGTGGAGTCTCTGGCAGTCACCGGTTTAGCGCAGCGTCCGGGCTGGGCCCGCCACATGGCTTACGACAATATCTTCCGTGACGGCTCAGAAATGTCGACCGAGTTACTCGACGTAGAAGGTACTTACACACTGGCAAGTGGCCAGCTTCACTTCCAGTTGGGTACCACTACTGGTGAAGGCACAAACCGTGACTTCTTCACTGAATTCTGGGTAACGCCTGACGACGAGCGCGCTAACTTTGACTTCTACAATCCAGGCGGTGCAAACCCGTACATTGATTTCACGACAGCAAGCCCATGGTTAGCGAATCCGGGTGATGAAATGTGGTTAGGCGGTATCTTCGATCAGGTCAACAGCACCAAAGATGAAGAAAACTACCTGCAACTGGACTACTCACACTTTGTTGAGTGGGGTGCCATTACCGAAATCAAAACCGGTTTAAAAGTACGCGACCGCAGTTTTGGTCAGCACCGTTACCGCACCGATTTAGCAAACCTTGCTCCTACTGGCGAAGGCAGCCTGGGCCCGGCAAGTGATTTCTGGTCTGGTGCTATGGTGAACGTAGACCATTCACAAACCAACGGCGTGGCAGCAAGCTACTTCATGCCGGACAAAACCGCTATGTATAATGCACTTTATGCGGTAGCAGAGTGTAACGACAGCAACTCAGACGGCCTGTGCCGCAATTCAGATGTATATCTGAAAGATGCGTCATTTGATATCGAAGAAGACATTACTGCATTGTATGTCATGGCGAAATTCGCGACTGATGGCCTGCGCGGAAACATTGGCTTGCGCTATGTTGAAACCGACTCAACGTCAAAAGGGTTCGATCTGAACAGTGGCGAAGCCGTTGCTTACGACGGTGATTACAACGAGTGGTTGCCCAGCGCAAACATCGCTTACGATCTGTCTGAAGATGTTGTTCTGCGTTTTGCTGCATCACGAGTCATTACTCGCCCGGCGCCGTTCCAATTGGCACCAGCGGTTAACCTCACGCCAGAAACCAGCTCAGGTACAGCGGGTAACCCAGGCCTGAATCCATTAACGGCCAACCAGTTTGAAGCCGGTGTGGAATGGTATTACGACAGTGCGTCACTGGTTTCTTTCACATTATTTAAGAAAGACATCAGCGACTTCATCTTTACCAAAACCGTGGCAAAAGAAATCAACGGCCAGCAAATCAATCAGCTGAGCACGCCTGAAAACGGTGGCACTACAGCCATTGAAGGCTTTGAATTCCAGTTACAGCACGCGTTTGAAAACGGCTTTGGTGGTTACTTCAACTATACCTACACCGACGTAGCAGATGCGGAAATTGATGAAGCCGCCGCTGTGTATGACGATGCAGGTAATATTGTGGGTGCCACCCTGTCTACTCGCACCGTTAGCTTCCCGAACACCTCTAAGAACTCGTTCAACATTGGTGTTTATTATGAAGTAGACGAGTACAGCGCGCGCTTAAACTACAACTACCGCTCAGAGTATTTCATTGCGCAAACCGAGATTGGTCCTCGCTACCGCGACGAACAAGCTCAGTTAGATGCGCAGGTTAGCTGGCAGTACAGTGAAAACCTGACCTTCAAAGCAGAAGCACTCAACCTTACCGATGAAATTTGGGAAAACTACTACGTAAGGGAAAGTGACGGACTGCGCCTTGGCGGCACGCAAAGTGCCAACGGCCGCAGACTGTTTGTGGGCGCGAGCATGAGCTTCTAAGCCCGGCCACCGCTGGTAGCCACCAGCTAATGGGCAGCTTGTCGTATCCCTGATAAGCTGCCCCATCTACACCCATAATTACAACGACACTCTTTTACCTGGCAGTGAGTATGATGAAGAACTATCTGGGATGGCTATTGTGCCTGGCGAGCACACAAGCACTGGCAACCACACAGCCCGAACTCAATCAACTGGGACGCACACTGATTGTGAGTTACCAGGTGCAAAACAACATTGCACAGGTGCCTTGTAGCACCGACATCATGGAAGGCAAGTGTTTCACTGCTCAGCTTACGCTGTCTACACAGGATATTCCGGTAACTCAGGGAACATCACTGTACTTTAGCCATATGTCGCCCATTGCCGATGTTGAAGCCAATAACGCTAACATTACGGTTTCCCATATAAATGGCGACTTGCACCGCATCGATTTTTTGGAAGAGGTAAATACCAACACCTCGATAGCAATCAACATTAAAGCCCCGTTCTGGCATGCCTCGCGCTCCGATGTAATGCCCAATTATTATCTGGTCTCAGGTGAGTTGGAACCCGTGGTTATCGATAGCACCCGACTACAACACAGGACTGACTCACAGTTGCCTGTAGCAGGCCATGCTCTGAGCTGGACAAAGCCAGAGCAATACCGCAGAAACAAAGACGATGCTCTGCCCTTTGAAACTGCACGGTACGACTATGATCAAGCGCCTGCGCAATGGACAGTAGAATCACGCAATCGCGTTATTCCGCAGGTGGTATCGCAGTCAGAGCAATTAGGGTTTGTTAACCTGACAGGTATTCGGCTGCCTCAACAGCTGCCGGCACTATTAGCTTGGCAGCCGTTACTGGCACAATTTGGATTATCCGTCGGTGAGCAAACTGACTTCACGCCTGTTGATGTGCGTATTAACGATAGCGACTTTAACAGCCTGGACGCCTACCGCTTAACAGTCAGCGAAACCGGCATAGCCATTCATGCCGCTTCGGAACATGCTGCGGGTTATGCATTGGTAACCCTGGCGCAATTAGTGGACCCGCAAACCAAGCGTATAAATTACACGCACATTGAAGACGCACCTCGATTTGATTATCGCGGCGTGCACATCGACATCGCCAGGAACTTCAACGGTAAGCAAGTACTTACCACCATTATCGAGCAAATGGCCATTCTCAAGCTCAATAAGCTACACCTTCACATAAGCGACGACGAAGGCTGGCGACTGGAAATTCCGGGTCTACCTGAGTTAACTGACATTGGCGCTTATCGCTGCCATGATCTGAGCGAGCAACAGTGTCTGCTACCACAATTAGGTGGAGGACCACATCGCAACAGCCCCAACAATGGCTACCTGACGATTGCGGATTATCAGCAACTGTTGGTACAGGCAAACAACCTGGGCATCGAAGTTATTCCTTCTTTGGATATGCCCGGACACGTTCGTGCGGCAGTGAAGTCCATGCAGGTTCGGTACAACAAACTGATGGCACAAGGCAAACCCGAACAGGCCCGTATGTACCTGCTCACCGAGCCGGGCGACCCGTCGCAATACCGCTCGATACAGTTCTACAACGACAATACGCTGAATCCGTGCATCGACAGTACCTATCGCTTTTTAGATAAAGTCCTTAACGAACTCAAAGTCATGCATGCCGACGCTGGCGTACCGCTGCGCACTTACCACATGGGCGCAGATGAAACCGCCGGGGCCTGGACCCAATCTCCGGCCTGTTTGGCAAGCGGTGTGGATCAGGACAACCTCACCGGGATGTTCATTGAGCGAGTAGTCAAACTGGGTAATCGCTATGGGCTGACTATGGCAGGCTGGAGCGATGGCATGGACAAAGCATTACCAGCCCTTACCAACAGCCAGATACAAGTAAACGTATGGGACACCCTGTTCTGGGGCGCCACCAAAACCGTGTCGCACTGGCTGCATGCCAAGGTACCCACCGTACTGAGTTTACCCGACGTGCTGTACTTTGATTTTCCGTATCAGAACAACCCGCTGGAGCCGGGTTATTACTGGGCTGCTAAGTCAGTCTCTCTGCGAAAAGTGTTCGAGTTTATGCCAGAAGATATGCATCAAATGGCACAGCTTTGGACTGACAGAATGGGCAAAGCTTATGACGATAAGCCGGTTTCGGGCGACTTCCCCATTGCAGGCATGCAGTCTCAACTTTGGACCGAAGTAACCCGCACGCCTGACAGCGTGGAATACATGCTCTTCCCACGACTACTGGCATTTGCCGAACGCGCCTGGCATCACGCGGACTGGGAGGGCAAGGTGACTCAACCACACTTTGCCAGCGAAGTGAATAACGACTATGCGTCTTTTGCCCATGCCATGGCGACCCGGCATTACCCACGCCTGATAGCCCACGATATCAATGTTCGTGTGCCACCACCGGGCGTGAAGCAAGAAAATGAACAACTGTTTTTACGTGCCCTACTCCCCAACCTGGCACTGGAATACAGCCCGGACGGCGTCCACTGGCACCGTTACTCTGCGCCCCTGCGCAAAGGTGAAGCCATGATGGTCCGAGCCCGGGTACTGCATACCGACAAGACCAGCAGAGTGGTGCAACTAGACTCACCACTAGCACAGTAAATCTTTTGAATTAGTAAGTTTGAACCTCTGTTCAAACCGAGATATTGAGTAAATGTAAGCATGAATAGCGAACTATATTTCATCGGCGTTGACGGCGGCGGCAGCCGCTGCAGGGTCCGCCTTGAATCCGCAGACGGCACCTTGCTGGCAAAGGGCCAGAGCGGCCCGGCTAATGTAATGCGCAGCCTGGACACAGCTTGCGCCTCCATTATGGATGCGACAGCGAAAGCCATTGAGGCCGCACAGCTATCCATCACGACGCAGCAGATTGTATTATGCGCAGGATTAGCTGGCGCCAACATAGCCTCTGCACATCAGGCCTTGATGGCAAAGCAGTTGCCATTCAAACACGTACACCTGATAAGTGACCTTCACGCAGCATGTGCGGGCGCGCATGCAGGACACGACGGCGCGGTGATTGTGTGCGGCACGGGCTCATCGGCCACTCGCTATGCATCTGGCAGCTTTACCGATTTTGGCGGACACGGCTTCCCCATCGGCGATAAAGCCAGTGGTGCCTGGCTTGGGCTACAAGCCGTTAAGCATAGTCTACTGGCCTTTGATGGCCTGGCCCCAAAAGACGCGACATTTAACGCCGTATGCGAGCACCTACAGGCAAACAGCGCTGAAGATATCGTTCGAGAATGTGCAGGATTCAATTCCAACGACTATGCCGCCATCGTGCTGCCTTTGTTACCCCTTTACCGCAAAGGCGACAGTGTTATTCAGGGATTCGTTCAGGATGGGCTAGGTTACCTACAACGACTCGCCGACGAAGTATTGAATACGCCGGATATGGCCCTGTGCCTGATAGGCGGCCTGACAGAACTTTACCACCCCATGTTAAGCAATGCGGTGAAAGACCGTATTCAACCCTGCCAGCTCAGCCCTGAAGAAGGCGCAATTTTACTGGCAAAACAAGCAGGAGATTTTCAATGACCAGTAGTATTATGGCGAAAGAAGCCAGGCAAGCCGCCAGCGCCATTGCCGGCCAGTTAACACACAATCAGGCGATCTGTGAACGCCTTGCAAATACCTTAAAGCAACGCAAACCCGGCATGATCATGATGATTGCCCGCGGGTCTTCCGATCACGCCGGTGTATTCGGTAAGTATCTGTTCGAAGTAGAGCTGGGCTTGCCGGTATGCGCCGCTGCGCCCTCGGTGTCAGGCATTTTCAATAAGCAGCTAAACCTTGCCAATGCACTGGTGATCGTGATTTCGCAGTCGGGCCGTAGCCCGGATATTCTGCGTCAGGCCAAGGATGCCAAAGCTGGCGGAGCCTATACTGTCGCCGTCGTGAATGACGAAACCTCACCACTGGCAGAGCTATGCGACGAAGTGCTACCCGTGCGAGCGGGCGAAGAAAAAGCCGTGGCTGCCACAAAAAGCTATCTGGCCAGCTTGTCTGCATTACTGCAATTATGCGCTGAATGGTCGGGCAATACTGAGCTAAAAGCGTCGCTGAACCAGCTTCCCGAGGCACTTGAAGCCGTGTGCAATGAACCACAGCAAGTAACTCAGGCGCACCTTACCGGCGTGCACAACTGCATCGTGCTTGGCCGGGCGTTCGGTTATGCCATTGCTCGCGAAGTAGCGCTCAAACTCAAGGAAGTATTAGGCATTCACGCCGAGTCCTTCAGCAGTGCTGAATTTATTCACGGCCCGGTTACACTGGCCGAAAAGCCGCTATCTATCATTGATTTAGAGATTGAGGACGAGTCACACTCGTTTCACCGTTCAATGATCGAAGATATTAGCCGCCGACGCGCAAAAGTTGTTAAGCTGGCAAATATCAACAAGGCATTGCACCCCAGATTACTGCCCTTGCTGTTAATGCAGCGCTTTTATCTGGATATCGAGCAAGTGGCCGCCGACATGGGCTTAAACCCCGATGCACCGCCTGGATTAAACAAAGTGACTCAAACGGTATAACCATGAAACTATGTGTTGAACGCGTCATCACCCCGGCTGGCATATTGAATAATGCCGCTATCACCATTGAGCAGGGCGTGATCACGCACATTGATGAAGCGGGCGATTCGCCAGTGACCCCAGGCACGCTGCTACCCGGCTATGTTGATACTCAGGTCAATGGCGGCGGCGGTGTGCTGTTTAACCAGCATCTGGACTACGAAAGCCTGGATGTATTAGCCCGTGCCCATTTGCAATTTGGTACCACGTCATTACTCCCCACACTCATTACTGATTGCGAGCAAGTGATGGCGAAAGCGGGCGATGCAATCGCCGAAGCCATTGACCGTAAACACCCTACCATTGTGGGTGTGCACTACGAAGGGCCCTTTATTCATACAAAGAAAAAGGGCGTGCATGACGCACAATACATTCGCACACCAAAGGACTCTGAGCTGGCTATTCTGACCCGCAAGGATTTAGGCAGAGTACTCGTGACCGTCGCGCCCGACAATGTGCCGTTGAGTTTTATACAGGAATTAACCGCTGAAGGCGTGGTAGTCGCGCTAGGACACAGTAACGCCGCGTTTGAACAGACTCAGGCGGCACTTGATGCCGGAGCGACCGGCTTTACCCATTTATACAATGCCATGTCTGCCCTGCAATCACGCGAGCCGGGTATGGTAGGCGCCGCATTAAATAGCGACGCGTATTGTGGCCTGATAATCGATCATCACCACGTGCACCCGCAAAGTGCGGCGCTCGCGATTAAAGCAAAGGGCCCACAGCACATTATGTTGGTTACCGATGCCATGGCGCATGTAGGTTGCGATCTGAATGAACTGGCCTTTTTTGATACCACCATTACCCGCCACGGCGGCAAGCTCACCACGCCAGACGGCACTCTGGCCGGTTCGTGCCTGGACATGCATCAGGCCGTATTGAATACCCATCGCGATCTTGGCTTTAGTCTGGCAGCGTGCAGCCAAATGGCCAGCCAGACTCCGGCACAGTTTATGTCGTTACAGAATACGCTGGGTAGCATTGCCATTGGTCAGCAAGCTAATTTACTGTTACTGGATAATAACTTAACAATAGACAGCATTTGGCTGCACGGTAAGCCGGTAGCCACAGAACAGGAAGCGACAGCATGACAACACAAACCCTACCGCGCACAGGTATGCAAAGCCTGATGCCCATACTCACAATTGGCTTGCTGTTCTTTATTTTTGGCTTTGTGACCTGGTTAAACGGGGCCCTTATTCCCTTCCTGCAAATGGTCTGTGAACTCAGTGAAATGGAAGCGCTATTCATTGCGTTCTGTTTTTATGTTGCCTACGTGGTAATGGCATTGCCCATGGCAAAGATTCTGGAAGTCACGGGTTATAAGAAAGGCATGTCGCTGGGGCTGGCCATGATTGCCATCGGCTGCCTGTTGTTTGTGCCTGCTGCGCTTAGTAAAACCTTTGCGGTGTTTTTGATTGCCCAGTTTGTTGTAGGTTCCGGCCTCACCATTCTGCAAACCGCGTCTAACCCGTTTATCGTGCACTTGGGGTCACAGGACAGTGCCGCAGCGCGCATTGCCTTTATGGGCTTACTGAACAAATTCGCGGGCGTATTAGCGCCACTGTTATTCACTGCCTTGGTGCTGGGTAACTTCAGCGATGTGAGTCAGGTAAGCCTGGCCCAACTCCCGGAAGCCGAGCGTGCTGCGCAATTAAACGAAATGTCCAGCCAGCTTATTCAGCCATATATTGGCATGGCTATCGCGCTGGGCATTCTGGCCCTGGGGCTGATGCGCGTGAATCTGCCGGATATTCAATTTGAGAGTGATGATAGCAACGACAGCACACAAGCCAGCGGCGTATTGCAATTCCCGCACTTGGTACTGGGCGCCATCACCCTGTTTTGTTACGTGGGCGTTGAGGTGATTGCCGGTGATACTATCGGGTTATATGGCTCGTCACTAGGCGTTGCCAATGCGACATCGCTTACCTCATTTACCATGACCGCCATGGTGGCTGGCTACTTCCTGGGACTATTTTGTATTCCCCGCTTGATTAGCCAATCCAAAGCCATGTTGCTCTCTGGTGTATTGGGACTGGTGTTTACAGTGGGGATCATGCTGGGTTCAGACCAATCCCACAGCATCTCTGCAATTCTGTGGGGCTGGACCGGCATTCAAACCCTGCCTGATACCGTAGCCCTGATCGCCTTACTGGGGCTGGCTAATGCCATGGTTTGGCCTACTGTGTGGCCGCTGGCACTGGCTGATTTAGGCAAATTTACCCCCAAAGGCTCGGCGATTCTGATTATGGGCATCGCCGGCGGTGCTATTCTGCCACTGGTATACGGCGGGTTGTCGGACACACTCGACGCGCAATCGGCTTACGCGGTAATGCTGCCATGCTATGCCTTTATTTGTTATTACGCGCTGGGTGGCCATAAAAAACGTGCCTGGTAGCCTTGTATAGCACTAACATGCTCACACTTCGGCTGGCGATCTCTATTTTCGCCAGCCATTTTAAAACACCTGATTAACAGCGCATTTACACCATTGAAATATAAGACAAATTTTTAATCAATTCTCTTGTAACTGCTAAGCAGACCTTTTAGATTGGACCATTCGGTCTGGTTTTTTTACGTTGCACAGTAGAGTTGTATCCATGCGTTTTGCATCCCTTAGTATCAAACAAAAATTAATTCTTATTCTGGTCATTGCTGTATTGGCATCTACCCTGTTGGTCGGGACAATCCAGCAGTACATTGCCCGGCAGTTGGTTGAGCAAAACATGGAATCCGTGCAGTTGCCCAATATGGTTAAGCAGGTCGCTAACCGGGTCGACAAAGAAGTGACAGTAATGAAGTCTGTTGCCTATTCCATAGCAAACAACCCCGACGTCATTGCTTGGTCTCAGGCTGGTGCAAATCGTGCGGGCGAAACTCAGCTGGTTAACTACCTTGGTCAGTTGAAGGATTTCAACGATCTCACCGTTACCTCTTTCGTCGATCGCCAAACCCATAAATACTGGAATCAGGACGGCTTCCTGCGCGTACTGAAAAATGATGAGTTTGATGGTTGGTTTTTTGCCTACAAAGACAGTGGTCAACCCGTTTCACTAAGCTTGTACAATGAGCCAGGTCAGGGATACCGGTTGTTTGCCAATTACCAACAGGTAAATGGTCGTGGTATGTCGGGTGTAGCCAAATCCGTTGATGATTTAATGGCCGTACTGAACAGCGTAAAAATTGCCGAAAGTGGCTTCATTTTTATGGCCGACGAAAAAGGCACGATCAATGCCCACGCCAATACTAATTTACTGGGTAAATCGCATCTCCGTGACATTACCTCCGGCGCTATTGCCAGCACTTTACTTACCAAGCAAGACTTCAACCTGATACGCGGTGAAGTGGAAGGTGAAGACATGCTGTTCGCTAGCACCTATGTAAAGAGCGCAGGTTGGTATGTGATTGCTCAGGTACCGGTTAGCGAACTGTATACCGAAATGAATAGTGCCAGTGTGTCGATGATCACCTGGTCTATTATCATTGCACTCGGTTTTGCCCTATTGGGTGTTTGGTTCGCCGGCAGTATAAGCAAGCCGCTGGAGAACCTGGCCAGTGTGTTTACACAGTTGGGTAATGGCCAGGGCGACTTAACGACGCGTATTCCACTGCCCGAACAGAAAGAAACCCGCAAACTGGTGGAAGGATTTAATCAGTTTACTGCCAGCCTGCACGGCATTTTGACTAACGTAGCCGCTACCAGCGTTCAGATCCGCCAGTCTGCTGCTCAGGTAGCCGAAAAATCTGCGATGACTGAGTCCAACAGTGAAACACAGCGTGACAGCACCATGCACGTAGCCACCGCGTTGAATCAAATGGGCAGCACCGTAAATGAAATTGCGCAATCAGCTCACGATGCTGCCAGCAGTGCAAATCACAGCGCAAAAGCATCGGCCGATGGACAGGCATTTACTCAGCAAGCTGTTGATAGTATTCACCAGCTAGCCGGGCAAATCAGCAGTGTTACCAGCGTTATCGAGTCATTGGACGCGCATACCGATGACATTGTCAGCATTCTCGAAACCATTCGTGGCATATCAGATCAAACTAACTTGCTTGCGCTAAATGCGGCAATTGAAGCAGCACGCGCAGGTGACCATGGCCGGGGCTTCTCAGTAGTTGCCGATGAGGTACGCACGCTGGCGCAGCGCGCAGCGTCTTCTACCGAAGAAATTCAAAGCAAAATCGACAGTTTTAAGCAAGACTCACAAACCGCGGTAGAACAGATGCGCCTTAGCAATAAACAAACGACGCAAGTGGTTGAGGCCGCGCAACAAATCGACGTTATGCTGAAAGACATCGCCGATGATATTCAAATCATCCATGGCATCAATACCCAGGTCGCCACCGCAACGGATGAGCAAAGCGTGGTTGTAGAAGACATTAATCGCAACATCCACGCAATCAGCGACAACAGCGACAACAACCTGCGCTCTGCCAAGCAAATGGTCGCCACCAGCAAAACCATGGCGGAACTAGCCGAACAACTCGACGACGAAGTGAGTAAGTTTAAGCTGTAAGAGCACGGATAAGTGCTTCGCACTTTCCGGAACGACAACTATGTGGATACAACCACCTCCCCGTCATCCCGGGCTTGTTCCGGGATCTACTCAAACAGGCCGCGATATTTAAACAACCCTGTTTTGTTGCTTTAGATCCCGGATAAGTGCTTCGCACTTTCCGGGACGACGGATGGGGATAAGAACTCCGCACCTTCGGAACGACGGATGGAAATAAATACACCGCACCTTCGGGACGACGACGGTGTAGATACATCCTTTCTCCGTCATCCCGGGTTTGCCCCGGGACCTACTAAAAAAGGCCGCGCTCTCTAAACAGCCCTCTTTCTGTTCTAAGATCCCGGATAAGTGCTTCGCATTTTCCGGGACGACGGATGGGGATAAGAACTCCGCACCTTCGGAACGACGGATGGAGATAAATGCACCGCACCTTCGGGACGACGACGGTGTAGATACATCCTTTCACTGTCATCCCGTGCTTGCCCCAGGACCTACTAAAAAAGGCCGCGCTCTCTAAACAACCCTCTCTGTTACTTTAGATCCCGGATAAGTGCTTCGCACTTTCCGGGACGACGGATGGGAATAAGTGCTTCGCACTTCCCGGGACGACGGATGGGAATAAGTGCTTCGCACTTTCCGGGACGACGAATGGGAATAAGTGCTCCGCACTTTCCGGGACGACGGATGGGAATAAGCGCTCCGCACTTTCCAACGACGACGGATGGGTATAAGCGCTCGGCACCTTCGGGACGACAACTGCGAGGATACAACCTCCTCCCCGTCATCCCGGACTTGTTCCGGGACCTTGGCTTGTTCCGGGACCTTAGCTTGTCCCGGGACTTAACCAAAAAAGCCGCGATATAAAAACAACCCTATTCCGGCCGAATGCTACCTAAAATAATATGCGTAACCGATGACAGTGTGCTTTGAAAAAAGTCCGGGTCATTCAGGTCTTTTCCGGTAACAGCTTTTACCTGTACGCCAAAATCCGCGTAGTGCTGGGTGATAGCCCAAATGCTGAAAATCAGGTGGTATGGATCCACCTCATCCAGTTGCCCTTGATTGATCCAGGCACGAATTACCTTGGCCTTTTCCTCTACCAGTTTACACAGTGGCGATTCCAGCTCATTTAATAGTAGCGGTGCGCCTTGTACCACTTCCATACAGAACAGTTTGGACTCAGCCGGATTGTCTCGCGACATTTCCAACTTCACCTTTATGTAGTTGGTAAGAGTATCAATGGCGTTTTGTTCAACACTGAATTGATGCAGTGGCTTAAGCCACACATCCAGCAAATGCTTAATAACATCCAGGTACAGCTGTTCCTTGCTGGAGAAGTAATAAAGCAGGTTGGTTTTAGACACTTTGGCCTTAGCGGCAATTTGTTCGACGCTGGTGCCGTTTACACCGTGTTGAGAGAACAAGGCCAGTGCGGCCTTCATAACGCGTTCGCGTTTGTCTTGTAGTGCTTTTTCCCGTCGCTTTTGCGTGGACGGTCTGAACACACGTGCCGGCTTTTGAGGTGCCGCTGGCTGGTCGGCAGAAGAAGACTTCATCAGTACATACATTCCTTTAATTGTGCTGCATGTCAATTCTACACGATGCTGCGCATTGCACCAGTTGAGTACAAGATAAACAATTCAACGCTCCAAATTGGACCAAAAGGTCCACTTTCAAACACACAAATATCACAAACCATTGATTAATAACAACAATAATAGTTGGCCTACTTTATGCTGAATACTATTTGAACGGCCTTGCGGTAACGCAAGCCGTTTATCCGTAAATAAAAAAGCATCTAACGACATTTTATTAAAAAGGGAGAAGTAATATGGATATCGGCGTATTTATTCCTATTGGCAACAATGGCTGGCTTATTTCCAAAACATCACCCCAGTACAAACCGAGCTTTGATTTAAACAAAGAAATCGTTCTGAAGGCCGAGGCCTACGGGTTAGATTTTGCGTTATCCATGATCAAGTTTAGGGGCTTTGGTGGTGAAACCGAGTTTTGGGATTACAACCTTGAATCTTTCACGCTGATGGCGGGTCTTGCCGCGGTTACTTCTAAAATTCAACTCTACGCCACAGCCGCTACCCTGGTGTTACCACCGGCGGTCATGGCCAGAATGGCGACTACTATCGATTCCATTTCAAACGGACGATTTGGTGTCAATCTGGTTACTGGCTGGCAGCGCCCTGAATATTCTCAAATGGGCATGTGGCCAGGCGATCAGTTCTTTGGCAACCGTTACGAATACCTTGAAGAGTACATTACGGTGGTCAAAGAGCTGTGGGAAACCGGGCAAAGTGATTTCAAAGGCGAGCATTTTCAAATGGATGATTGCCGCATGTTACCGAAGCCACAGCGCCCGATCCCGATTATCTGTGCCGGGCAAAGTGCAGCAGGTATGGCATTTTCCGCCAAGCATGCCGACTACAACTTTTGCTTTGGCAAGGGGGTCAATACCCCAACCGCCTTTGCGCCAACGGCTGAACGATTAATTGAAGCGGCAGCCAAAGAGGAACGCAAAGTCGATTCCGCTGTACTTATTATGGTGATCGCCGATGAAACAGACGAAAAGGCCATGGCGAAGTGGGAATTATATAAAGAGGGTAAGGACCAAAGTGCGCTGGACTGGATGGCAGAACAAGGCGCAGCAGACAAAACCTCAGGTAAAGATACTAACGTCAGAGACATGACCAACCCCACTTCAGCAGTCAACCTGAACATGGGTACTTTGGTAGGGTCGTATGCTTCCGTTGCTGCCATGTTAGATGAGATTGCCACCGTACCAGGGTGTGGCGGTGTCTTACTGACTTTCGATGATTTCTTAATAGGCATGGATGACTTTGGCACCAAAATTCAGCCATTAATGAAGTCAAGACAGCACGTTACCGCCACACCGGGAGCGGCATAATGGTAACGACTGCGCCGATTGAAATATCAGGCTATTTTGCTGCAGATGAGGGTGATAAGGCGGCGCCTGTTCTTAATGCCAAGCCAGAGCCGCTGTTGCTGGATCCGGCGAATACCGCCGTGATTGTGGTGGATTTGCAAAATGCCTATGCCAGTAAAATGGGCTATCTGGACAAAGCGGGCTTTGATGTATCAACCACAGAACCTGTGATTGCAAATACGCTTAAAGTCCTTAACACCGCCCGTGCCGTTGGTATGCCGGTGGTGTTCTTTCAGAATGGTTGGGATCCTGAGTACAAGGAAGCAGGCGGGCCGGGCTCTCCCAACTGGTATAAATCCAACGCGCTAAAAACCATGCGTAAGAATCCAGAACTCATGGGTTCACTGTTGGCGAAGGGTACCTGGGATTACGACCTGGTGGATGAGTTAACCCCTCAAGCTGGTGATATTGTGATCCCGAAAACCCGCTACAGCGGCTTTTACAATACGAATCTCGACAGCATGTTGCGCAGTCGCGGTATTCGCAATCTGGTATTCACCGGTATTGCTACCAACGTGTGTGTTGAATCCACCTTAAGAGATGGGTTCTTTCTGGAATATTTTGGTGTGGTGCTGGCAGATGCCACTCACCAGGCCGGTCCACCAGAGATTCAAACTGCGTCACTTTATAACATTGAAACGTTTTTTGGCTGGGTGTCTCAAACCAGCGATTTCTGTCACTTATTTGCCGAGCAAGCATAGTTAACACCAAGGAAACAGGTCATGAGTAAAAAAGCCATTATTCCTGCGGGAACCAGTACCCCCATTGCGCCTTTTGTACCCGGTTCGATGGCAGACAATATTCTGTATGTATCGGGCACGTTGCCCTTTGATGAGAACAACGATGTTGTGCACGTAGGCGATGCCGCTGCACAAACCCGGCATGTTCTGGAAACCATCAAAAGTGTGGTAGAGGAAGCCGGTGGCACCATGGACGACATTACCTTTAACTCCATTTTCATTACCGACTGGGATAACTACAAAGCCGTGAATGAAGTTTACGCGTCGTATTTCCCTGGCGAAAAACCTGCGCGTTACTGCATTAAGGTTGAACTGGTGAAGCCAGATGCCTTAATCGAAATAGCCAGCGTTGCCCATATCGGATAAGCGTCTATGCACTATGAATGGCATGGCAGCCAGTTAGACTCAGCGCCTGTTTTGGTATTTTCTTCCGGTCTGGGCGGCTCAGCACATTTCTGGAAAGGACAATTGGCCGCGCTAGGTAAAGACTACCGCATATTACTTTACGATCACGCAGGCACAGGGCGCAGTCCGGCTAAGCTTCCCGATAATTACAGTATTGAGCATATGGCCGATGAGCTATTGACCCTGTTAGCATCATTGTCAGTTACCCGGTGTGATTTTGTCGGCCATGCGCTGGGCGGTTTGGTTGGGATGGCGCTCGCAAAAAACCAACCAGCATTAATAAACAACCTGGTCGTGGTGAACGCCTGGTCGCAGCCCAACCCGCATACTCTGAGATGCTTCGCTATTCGTAAGGCTTTGCTAGCGAACTGTGAGCCGCAGATGTTTTTGCAAATGCAGGCGCTGATCCTGTATCCACCGGATTACATTACCCGCCATATCACCGAGCTTGGGCAGGAGGAAGCTCACATGCTGGCACACTTCCCAAATCAGCCGAATTTACTCAAACGCATTGAGGCGTTGAGTCAGTTTGATATCGACGCCTCGCTGGGACAAATACAAACGCGTACGCTGGTTTATGCCAACAAAGACGATGTATTAGTGCCTTGGCAGCAGTCACTTAATCTGGCAAATAAGTTGCCCAACGCACAGCTTCAAGCGTTTGATTATGGCGGCCACGCGTCCTCAGTCACTACGCCAGATACCTTTAACGACACACTTCTCACGTTTTTATCTACCCAACAACAAGCCGCACAGGCTGTGTAAAAGGATTAATTCACTATGGCAACTTCCGTTAGCAATGAGGCTCTTGCACAGATATTTACCGAAGCGCATACGCATACCACCTGGCAGGACAAGCCCGTCCCCGACACGCTAATTAAACAACTTTATGAACTCACGAAGTTCGGCCCAACGTCAGCAAACTGCTGCCCCGCCCGCTTTGTGTTTGTTACATCACAGGAAGGCAAAGAAAAGCTCAAGCCGTGTTTGTCGAGCGGTAATCTTGAACAAACTATGACCGCGCCCTGCACGGTTATCGTGGCATTCGACGCAGAGTTTTACGAACAACTGCCCACGCTGTTTCCCTACGCCGATGCACGAAGCTGGTTTACATCCAGCCCGGAAGCCGCCTATGAGACTGCCATGCGCAACGGCTCGTTACAGGGAGCATATCTGATGTACGCCGCCAGAGCACTTGGACTCGATACCGGCGCGATGTCGGGCTTTAACCCCACATTGCTGAATGAGACCTTTTTCGCCGACAGCACATGGAAGGTCAATTTTCTCCTGAACATAGGGTATGGGGACGGAAAAAAAGTCCATAAGCGTTTACCACGCCTGTCATTCGACGAGGCCTGTCAGGTGCGCTAAGCCTGCACAATCATTTTTCATCATCACAAGGAATTCGCCATGACCACTACCGTAATGGAAAGTACTTCACTCTCAATGTCAGATGGCGTTACGCCGGAGATGTTTCGCCAGGGTATGACCAACCTGGCCGGCGCCGTAAACATCGTCACGACACCTGGTCTCAACGACGGCGTGGGCCAGGCGGGTTTTACCGCAACTGCGGTATGCAGCGTTAGCGACAGCCCGGCAACACTGCTGGTTTGTCTTAATCGCAGCGCCTCGGTACACGAAGTGTTTAAACACAGTAAGTACCTGGCCATCAATACGCTGCGCGAAGACCAGCAGGACTTGTCGAACATCTTTGGCGGTAAAGCAGCAATGGTCGACCGCTTTGGACAGGGTCACTGGCAAACCTTACTTACCGGTTCACCTGTGCTATCAGACGCGGCAGTGTCTTTCGACTGTATTATCACCGACCGTAAAAGCGTCGCGACACATGACGTACTGTTTTGTGAAGTACTGGCTATTAAGCAAGCTGCAGAGGCAGGCGCGTTGTTATACCACCAGCGTGGCTATCGCCAACTGTCAGCTCAGGTTTAAACATGCCGGATATGTGTAGGAAAAAGACAGAAATGGACGTAATAGGACACTTTATAAACGGTGAGCTGTGTACCCCTGAAAGCCGCACTCAGCCAGTGTACAACCCTTCAACGGGCGAGGCTGTCAAACAGGTATTGCTCGCCTCCGACACTACCGTAAAAGCAGCGATCAGCAGCGCGCAAGCGGCGTATCCTGCCTGGCGCAATACGCCGGTAAACAAGCGGGCTCAGGTCATGTTCCGCTTCAAAGCCCTTCTGGAAGCCCATGCCGATACGATTATTAAACTGATTGGCGAAGAGCACGGCAAGATCAGTCATGATGCCGCGGGTGAGTTACAACGCGGCATAGAAAATGTCGAGTTTGCCTGTGCTGCCCCACAAATGCTGAAAGGCGAATACAGCAAAGGCGTAGGCCCCGGCATTGATGCCTGGAGCGAGTTTCAGCCACTAGGCGTAGTGGCCGGCATCACCCCGTTTAATTTCCCCGCCATGGTCCCCCTGTGGATGTTTCCGCTTGCCATTGCCTGCGGCAATACATTCGTACTAAAGCCGTCAGAACGCGATCCCAGCTGTGCACTTTATATGGCAAAATTACTGCAGGAAGCCGGATTACCCGATGGCGTCTTCAATGTGGTTAATGGCGACAAAACCGCAGTAGACACCCTGCTCACAGACCAGAACGTGCAGGCAGTCAGTTTTGTTGGCTCAACGTCGATTGCCGAATATATCTATACTACCGCCAATGCCAACGGCAAGCGCTGTCAGGCGTTGGGTGGCGCTAAAAACCACGCCATCGTGATGCCTGACGCCGACCTGGACAATGCCGTAAACCAACTATTAGGCGCAGCTTTCGGCTCTTCTGGTGAACGTTGTATGGCATTGTCAGTAGTGGTAGCAGTTGGCAATACGGTAGCAGAACAACTGGTTGAAAAGCTGAAAGTTGCCATGCAAGACCTTCGGGTTGGCAGCTACGAACACGACACAAACCATTTTGGCCCACTGATCACTCAGACGCATAAAGCGAAGGTAGAAGACTACATCACCAGCGCACAACAACAGGGCGCAGATATTGTCGTAGATGGCAGAAACCCGCAGGTTCCCGATTACCCCAATGGCTTTTACGTTGGCGCCACGCTAATCGACAAAGTGACTGCCAGTATGGACAGCTACCAGGCAGAGATTTTTGGCCCGGTGATGCAGGTACTTCGCGTTGAGACAATGCAACAGGCTATGGACTTAATAGACGAGCATGAATACGGTAACGGCACCTGCATATTCACCCGCGATGGCGAAGCGGCCCGGTATTTTTCCGACCATATTCAGGTGGGTATGGTAGGCATAAACGTTCCGTTGCCCGTGCCCGTTGCCTACCATAGCTTTGGCGGCTGGAAGCGCTCATTGTTTGGTGACCTGCATGCCTATGGCCCAGACGGCGTAAAGTTTTACACCAAACGAAAAACAATTACTCAGCGCTGGCCCTCAACTGGCGTCAGAGAAGGTGTGAGCTTTGCGTTCCCAAGCTAATACTGCATTGCAAAAGCGCAGGCGAACCCGTGTCGCCTGACTGCTTTAGCCAATAGCCTTATACCAATCCGTATAGAATATTGCCCTAGCAGAGTGAGTCAAATCGACTTAGATCACGACGCGGTTACTGAGGCATAGTCACTCTACGTCCAGTAACCGCAACACAGAGCTAAGTCGATTTGGCCACTCCCTTCGGGCGAGGCTGACAGGCTTTCTGCCTTCGTTACATTTGCTTGATTTAGCACCACTAAACCTGCGCAAATAAGCCTCGCCATAAAACCTGTCAGTCTCGCTGATAGGGTAATATTCTATGCGGATTGGTATTAATACGAGCCGCTCTGTTCTGCGATGTCTGCTATATCCCAATCCTGCAAAACACCGTCAGATGTAACAGTGCGCAACCTTGCAGGGTTGGTAAAACGCATGTCCAAAACAGTTGAGCCAAAGCCCTGAGCTTCAGCCCACCACTGTGCAATGGGATTACCTTCCGGGAGCTGCCAGATAATCATCTCAGTCTTTGGCGATGAGGTAATCAACCACGGATTAACAGGGGCAAAGCGCGCTACACGGAACCATTGAAATCGCTCCCAATACGCCAGCTCACTGATAATTTCGTTGTACTGACTTTGCCAGATTACTTGCGTTTCCAGCGCGTCAGAAACAAAGACGTTGTTATCCCGTCCCACTTCCAGACTGGTAACACGATGCGGCACAGTGAGCGTTTGTTCTGGCGCTTTTTTTTGCTTGTCCCACCTGACAACCAGGCCATCATTGCCCGCACTGTATAGCTCACCATCTGGCGACACGATTAACTTCACAACATCAGCATCGTGTTGATGAGCGAGGTGATACTCATCGCTGCGGGTATCTGCAAACAGGATGTCGCCCCCACTGGTGCCTATCACAAACGAATGAGGAGCCAGAATAAAGCGCAGCGAGGTGATGCTGGCGTCGCCTAGTTGAGCAGACAGATCCAAAGATCCTGCGGGCTCAGCACTCGTGGCATCCCAAATCTGAACGACGGTGCGCGTCGCCGACAACAGGTATCGAGCAGACTCATCCATATGCATCATTGAGGTATCAGGCAAGACATCCGGCGCGTGCCAGTCAACAAGCCGCTTTTGCGTATCGTTATCCCAAACAGCGAGCCGTCCTTGGGGGAACAACAGCGCTGTATGCTGTCCCTGCTTCGACAGCGCTGCAGACAGAATGAATGAGTCGGTGATTTGCCATCGCCCGATATCGTTAACGGGCTCAGGCTCAGGGGTACAGGCAACGCACTGAACCGATACCAGCAAAACGGCTAAACGAAGATATCTGTCCAAGGTTATGGCCCACACTGAGAAAACCCAGACCATACCGTTTTTTTACAAACGCGCCAACAGATACGTTTGGTTACACAAACCTGAAGCGGAACAGTGCGTTACTTCGGCGAAACTTGGTACACTTTGCCGTGAAAAACAGAAAGGACAACCTTGTGTACCGAGCTTTATTACTTCTGGGTCTGACCATGCTGGCCGGCTGTGCGGTTAAAAACCAGGTGAACGTTATTGCCCCCGAATCTTCCCTGCTGGTGTATGCCGATGTTGAAGGGTATGAAGACAGATTCCAGAATATTTACGCTAAATTCTCTGATTATCCGGTAACGTGCAGCGAAAATTGCTATCCAGCTTCGCCACTCATTGAATGCGATTCGCCAATGCAGGATTGCCTGTACACCGGTGAAAAACGCGACGTCACCACGGACGCTGGCTTTAGTGTTACCTGGTTAGGCCATGCAAGCTTCTACGTTCAGACTGCCGCAGGGCAACGCTTTTTGATTGACCCGGTATTTGACCAGTTTGACTGGCCGGTAGACTGGGCCTTCAGATTGTCTGATGGCTTTTTCCGCAATAAACCAGCACCACTGCCAATAGAGGCGTCGACGCCTGTTGATGCCGTTATGTACTCGCACATTCATTACGATCATTTCAACAAGCGCGACATTGGCAAAATAGGCACCGCACCGGACTATTTAGTGCCAATGGGCTTCGCTGAACACTTTGCTCAACAAGGTTATGCAATTAACGAAATGGCCTGGTACGCCAATAAACAGATTGGTGACACCACCGTTCACTTTGTGCCAGCCCATCACTTCAGCAACCGAATTTGGGTGCCCTATATTTACGAAGACAACAACAAGTCTTTGTGGGGTGGCTGGGTATTAGAAAACAAGGGAAAGACGTTATTTTTTGCAGGTGATACCGGGTATTCCCCGCATTTTAAAGATATCGCCAAGCGGTTCGGACCAATAGACGTTTGCCTGCTGCCCATTGCCTCTTACTTTAGCGAAGAGTCACCAAAGTTCTACCGTAAAGTCCACACAACGCCAGAAGATGCGCTGGTTGCAGCAAAAGAATTGGGATGTAAGGCAATGGTGCCATGGGGATACGGCAATGCCAGCTGGCGAATGGGCGACAAAACGTCACATTCAGCGTTGTTCCGGCTGTTACATATGTACGAGGAACTCAATGCAGACGTGCCGCTTCATGTTCTGAATGAAGGGGATACCATCGCGTTTTAATGTTTAGCCCCTGTATTTAATAAACAGGGGCTAAGCCCATCACAGATTAGTGCTTGTCGGCACGGCTCTGGAATTTACGCTCTTCGGTGTTCACCTTGATCCACTCGCCCGTGCTGATGTATTCAGGCACCTGAACAACCAGGCCTGTAGACAGCGTAGCAGGCTTAGTGCGCGAAGTAGCTGATGCGCCTTTGATTGACGGGTCGGTTTCAACAACCTGCAACTCTACGCTCATAGGCAGATCCAGTGCTACTGGCACTTCACTTACGATCAGAACCTGTATGCCGTCGGTCTCTTCGTTAATGAACAGCGCTTCGTCTGCGATAGACTCTTTATTCAGGTGATAAGGCGTGTAGTCTTCCTTGTCCATAAAGACATATTCATCGCCATCCATGTAAGAGAACATCGCAGGGCGACGCACCAAATCCGCCATGTCCAGCATGTCTGAATCTTTGAATGTTTCGTCAAACTTAGCACCACTTACTACGTCGTACATACGCATACGGTAGATGCTGCCTCCGGCACGACCTTGAGGTACAGAGCGTTCGATATCACGCACAATACAGGTTTTGCCGTTAAACACGATGGTGTTGTTCTTTTTAATTTCGCTTGCCTTTGGCATGGGATAATCCTGCAATTTCTGGCCGGAGGCTGGTTGCCCCGGCTTTTGTTGAAGGCGATATTCTCTATGATTTTTGCTCAATGGGAAAGAGCTGGCCGGCGCTTTTGTTCTTTCGTTTTCGGGCTGCCTGTTTCGGGCAATGAAAAAGCCAAATTTTACTTCGCTGTATCCAGGCAGTTCTGCGTTACCGTAAACGCTGTGGGGTCATCAATGGCTGCCAGCTGTTTTCCTCGCGGTAAACAATCGGGGTTAGCGTATTTCAGAATGTCCGGCTCCGGGTCGCAAAACAGGACATCCAGTGCGCGTCTGTCCATGCCATAGATCCCCCGGTGGATAAGATTGGCACTGAAGATCATCAGGTCGCCTGCTTTTAACGGCACGCGATACTGGTTAGGCAGATCGTGATGCGGCGCTTTGCCATTATTGCCCATTCGCACATCCAGTTCTTCAACTGTGTCCCAGTTGATATGGCTTGCGGGAATCACCTCCAAGCCTGGCTCATCGACTAGTGCAAATCGAAAATGTAACACCTGTGACCCTTTCAGTGCTTCGCGCTGTTCATCCAATGACAAATGGTATTGTGCGTCCCGATGCCAGTAGTTTTTCTGGTTCGGGTTAGCGGGGTCAAAAAACAACTGAGTATTCATAAAGGCCGGTTGCTTGCCCAATAACCCATAGGCCAAAGTCATTACCCGCTGTGAACCAATAAAGTTAAACAACACTTGTCGCTGGACATCATTTAAAAACGTGCTGGCTGTGAGGTAGGCTGAGTTAATTGCTCTTTCGGCATAAAATTCGGCGTTTTTGTCCAGCCATTGCTGATGAAACTCATTCACTACTGCCAACAGGTTGGCTCGCTCCTGCTCACTCAGAAAGCCGTCTATAACAACAAAGCCCTGACGCTGATAGTCAGGGCCAACTTTGTGTTGCTTGTCATATGTCGACACTGCTCAGGCTCCGCTTGCATTGCAAGGTTTACATGGCTTCGGGCCCGTTTTGCTTCTGGGTATTTGTCCTGCAACGATAACGTAGGCGCAAATTTGTATCAGTACCAACGTGCTGGCATTTTCATGCTCACCAACTAAAAATGCAGAAAGCAACATGGTAAATGCAAAGATTAAAGCAACAAGCAAATGCGAACTACATTTCAATTTAGTCAGAATATTCATCCTTAATCCTCCGTTGTTTTCGCTATTTCAAACCTGCTTAACAGCAGTGTTTGCGTTGTGCTTTAACACGCTGAAATACCGCGAAGTAAATCCCCAGCAACACCGAGATGAGTACTCCTGCATTTTCGTGGTCACCCACAAAATAGCTGATAGCCAGTATACTGAGTGCAAAAATAACGGCACTAAATAACTCGGGGTTGGTGTACAAGCTTTTTAAATAATTCATAGTCAATTCCTTCAGGTTGTTTCTTCATCTTGAAAAATATCTTCGATAGCCAATTCAAATAATCTGGCAGCCTTGAACGCAAGCGGCAAACTCGGGTCGAACTTGCCCTTCTCAATGGCATTAATGGTTTGCCTGGATACGTCCAACCGTTCAGCCAGATCCGCCTGTGTCCAGTCGCGCTCTGCACGCAATACTTTTAACCGGTTTTTCATTGGTACTTCCTTACTCCAATCGCCAAACCAATCAGGTAACTCAATGACATGATCACCGCCAAATGGGAGATTTCAGCGCGAAAAGGAATAACGCCTGTCGAGTCCAGCGCAGAATAGGCAAAGCCAAGTACCATACCTACCCCCAAAGACAGCCCCATGGCCTCTAACTGCATCTTTCGCTGCAATTCGTCCAGACCAAGTAAGTGCTGCTTGTTGGCCCAAATCATAAAACCACCCAACACTACGTTAATTCCCACAACTGCAGCGGTGAGGGCGTGATTACCATCCCACAGGTATTTATGCCCGAAAAACACCGTGGCCAGACTCACAAGCCAGGCTGCTGTCCACATACCTAACCGGCGTACATTTCTGGCGTTACGTTGTTGCCAGGACATGCCTGTATCGTTACCCATATCTTTAAAACCCTACAAAAAGTAAAACGAACTTTACATATAGTAACCAATGAAAGACAAAAGTAAAGCTTACTTGTCATAAAAAGAGCATTTTTTGAGCTATAGGCTTGAGGGGAAAGCTAATTTTTTTGAAAAAAGTAAAAAAGAATTGAAGATATTGCTTGTCAGATTGCTAGGCCTATACAGACCCAGAGGATTCTGATTTAACCTGAATATTTGGCTGTACACTACTCATTAATGCTGAGTGTCAATCGGCAATATGCAGCGTATATTTCATGTGTTGATGAAGCACTCTGACAACGAAAATACCGTCGCTCGCTTTTTTATAAAAGACCATATGTTTATTAACTGGAAACTTCAGATAGTTTTTTCTGATCTCTTCGGCTGAAGTGCCTGCGTTGGGGGAGCCCGCTAAAATAACTAACGCTTCGTGGAGTGCAACTAAATAGGCTTCAGCATGGTTTACACCATGGGTGTTGACAGAATAATCGTAAATTCTGGATATATCATCCTCTGCTTTGTTAGAGAGGGTATATTGACTCATATTCAGGCTCGGCTTCTCTTTTCCTTAAGAATATCCATCACGTTCTTCGTACTGCTACCACTCAGTTCTCCTTCAATCAGAGCCAGGTTAATAGCATCGCGTTCACTCTGATTGCGGCGAACTAAATCACGAATATAGTCACTGGCGTTAGCATACTTGCCCGTTTTCACTTGCTCATCTATCCACGTGCGCATCTCGTCCGGGAGCGATACATTCAGTGTTGCCATCATTTGTTCCTCTATTCTTGGACGTGACTATATGATGGCAGATATTAGCAAAGTTTGCCAACTGGTGGTGTCGCGAATGAACAAATACTGTATTAAAACCTAGCAGCCTAAGTCACACTGACCAGCCTTATATCGGCTAATGCAACTCTACTTTCAACTTCGCCAGATTTTGAGTTTCTTTTGACGGTGGCAGCGCTTTGGCTTCTTCAACCATAACGGCCATTGAGTCCAGTACATCCAGAAAGTCTCTGAGTTGTTCCGGGTTCATTTGTGCTGACAGTGATTCGATTTTGGCAATTAAACTTTTGGTAGGTAGTCTCATGAGCGTCAATTTTTTGTGGTTTGAAAGTCATATCCAAATCACACTCAAATACCTTGCCAAGTTTTTAATAGCGAGAACAGAGGCAGCTTTACCCTGCAAAAAGCTTCACCGCCACTAACGCCGACGACCCTGGGCTTACTCACTCTTCTGAGGGTGAATAAAGCGCTTCGATCGTCTTTAACTGTTCAGGTAGCTGACGCTTTACCATGCTATATCTCACCCAGGTGACAACAACTATCGCCAACTGAACGACGGGCAATACAAACCACATTGATTGCTCGTCCCCGCCGAGCCAGAACCAGGCACAGACGCCGGAAAGCAGACTCCAAAGCACGGTAATCCCGACTGCAGAGACTCGCCAATAAGTGACTTTATTAATTAGTTGACGCTTTTTCTCTGCCAGCAATGCAGCCACCGATTGCGTGTCTGCTTCGGATTTCTGCTTTCTTAACAGGAAAGACCATAGCGAAAATGCAAAGGGAACCGGAACGACTGCTGCCAGTAACATGCCTGACAGCGCACTGCTGGTTAAAAATATAGCCGTGTACAACACAAAAATACTGACTGCGATACCAGAAATAAGATCAACCCAGGCTTTTTGTGTTTCTTTCCTATGGGTTGCTTTTACGTCGTTAAGCAGTGCCGATGTATCCACCTTGGGTGTTTGTTGCTGATACGCGGCCTGCCATTGTTCAAACTGATTATCCATTGTTATTGCTGCCCAATAGTTGTTCCAGTAACGTTCTTGCCCGCCCGGCGCGTTTAGTTACAGCCGCTTCAGAAGTACCCAGCACGCTGGCAATCTCACTGTAAGTAAACCCCTCAAGTTGCATGGTAATTACCTGCCGCAGTGGTAGCGACAAACGATTAATAGCCGACATTAAATCCCGACTCTTATCCTGGTTATCACTGTTTTGGCTAATTAACATGCCGTCGGACAATTCTACGTTGTCAGTCTGGTTTCTGGCTTTTATTACGTAATCAACACAGCGGTTGTGGGCCACCTTTGCCACAAAGGTTTTTACGCTGGCATCGCCTCGAAACGAGGCACAGGCACGCCATACCGCTAAGCTGATTTCCTGCAACAGATCCTGTTGCAGATGTTTGTCATTTTCGTATGAAGAGGCGATACGCGCCAGCATGGGCGCGTATTCTTTGACTACCTCGTCGCATTGAGCTTCGGTCAGCACATCTATCCTTAACTAGCTGAATTATTGTTATTTTTAGTTTGCGTATCTTCGCCAATCAGATAGTTAAAGGCAACCACATTCACACAGAACAGTAGCGGACCTACTAAGATGGCGCTCAGTACGAAGGTGTAAGGCACACTGAACATCAGCGCCATATTCAGCAGCATTAACAGCGACAGTGGTTTGATTGCACGAAAGGCCAGTTTAATACCTTCTACCGTAGCCGTTTTCAGTGACGCCTGTTTAATCAGTACATAAGCAGGGATAAAGCTCATCAGTAAACCCAGTGGTGCAGAGGCCATGAGTACACTCGCTACGTGAATACGGCTAAAGTTCGTCATATCCTGATACAACACCAGGTCCACACCCGGCGCACCAAACGCCAATGCACCGAAGACTACTTGTGAAGCAAAAGGTAACATCATTAACACGCCCAGCGCGGGTAAATATCGATAACCCCTGTATTGCTTCAGACTGCGCAGGCTGAATTTGCCGTTTTGCAGTACATGCCAGGTCAACGGCCAAAGTAGTGTTATTAAGCCGGCCGATAACCATTTAGAGGCAAACATGCCGTAAGGCGCAGGCAATCCTTGTACGAGTCCGCCGATAATCATCAGCACCAGAGAAGTCAGCGTCAGGCTTATCGGTGCATTTCGATATACACGAGCACCTTGTGCCAGCCAGTCACCCAGCACAGCGAATGCCGAGTTGTCTTTGTTAGTTTGTTTAGCGGTTGTTACGTCGTTAGAAGTGGTGTTGGTTAGGGTTGTCATGAATCTCTCCTTTTAAGTCAGTTACCCCTATAGTCGAGAGGCACGACAAAACCCTGACATTTATTTTTAAATTTTTTCAACGCAATGAAAAAGGCACGCCAAATGACGTGCCATGCTTGCTATGTTTACGGAGATATACAAGCTAAAACTTCTACTCTTTTGCTGTTTCCTTCAGGCTATTTGCGTAGTCCTGGGCTTGCTGTAATAAGCGCAGGACATTGTTGCCCCATATATCGGCTAAATCTTCTTTGCTATAGCCTTCAGCCAGCAAACGCGCGGTAATTTTAGGCAGCGCAGCGACGTCCATCATGGTTTCGACACCACCACCACCGTCCCAGTCAGCGCCAACACCTGTGTGCTTTGGCCCCGCTACTTTCAGGATATGAAGGAAGTGCGCCATGTAGTCCTCAAAGGTGGCTTTCACCGCCGGGTGTTCCATTTCAATCTGTTTGCGCTGCGCTTTAAACGCCGCTATTTGCTCTGGCGTCATATCAGACAGGCTGCCCATTTGCTTCATCAGCACACCAAAGGCTTTTCTGCGTTCGGGATCACTGGGCAGTTCAGTCAGGTAAGAGCTATATGCGTTTACATGAATAACACCGCCGCTTGCCACCAGCTTTTTCAGCAGGGCATCGTCCACGTTACGCGGATGGTCATACACTGCCTTCGTGCCGGAATGAGAAAGAATAACCGGCGTTTTCGACAGTTCAATCATATCCTCCAGCAATGCATCAGAGGAATGAGAGCCATCCAGTATAATGCCAAGTTCATTGGCTTTTTTTACCAGGGCCTCTCCGAGCGGCGATAAACCGTCGAATTGAGGCCCATCCGGATCGGTGGAGCTGTCGCCAAACTGGTTATTTTTAAAATGGACCGGCCCAACCATTCGCAGTCCCATTTTATAAAACGTATTCAGTAAGCTTAAGTCTTCACCGAGCGGATAAGCATTCTCCATACTGACATAGACAATCTTCTTGCCGTCAGCCACAATTTTTTCTGCATCTTCCGGCTCAGTTGCCAGTGCAAAGGTATCCGGGTTAGCGGCAACCATGTTGTGTATAGCCATAGCGCGCAGCAACGCGGTATCACGAGCAGACTTAAATCCGTCTTCGGTAACCGGGCCTTGCGGGGTGTAAATAACCCAGAAGCCGCCATCTAAGCCACCTTCATTCATGCGCGGCACATCGACCTGAGAAAAGTCACTGTCGTAAGTATGCTCATGCATGATGTCGAAACCAGGCTGCACCAGCAGCGCTGGAGTATCGAGGTGCGTATCCATGACTATCAGTTCTTCGTGCATGGCATGACTGGTGCGTTGATCGATAGCGGAGAATGCGGGGCTGCTTAACGCAGCCACCGCACCTGCACACACACTTATTGCAAACTTTTTCATATTAGAAATCCACCGTCAGCGTTGCCTGGAAAGTACGTGGACTTAACGGCCGGCCGAATGATGACCCGGTGAAACCAAACGACATCACCTGCTTGTCGAACACGTTGTCTACGTTAAAACGCAGGCGCATATTTTCAGGCATACCAAAGCTGTTGGGGCCACCAATATCCACATAAGCCTGAGCAACCAGGTAGCTCTTTAGCTCATAGGTTTCGTTAAAGTCGGTGTACCGGGTGTCTGTGTATTTAGCTGAGAAGTTAGCGACTAACCATTCTGTCGGTTCGTATGTCACGCCACCTGTCGCGAGCCATTCAGGGCTGTCTGGTAACTGACTTCCAGCAGGGTTGCTGCCAAAGCCGTCAACCAGCGTGGCTTTTTTGTAAGACACGTTGGCATTGAAATACAGCTCCCGGTCGAACATTTCAGGCTGGAATACACCGCTGAATTCGATACCGTAGGCCTTTGATGCACCTGCGTTTACATAGAATGTTTCTGGCTGCCCCGTGGCCGGGTTCAATACACTGCTGGCAATCAAGCGATTGTCGAAGCGAGTGTAAAATACCGCTACTGCACCGTTGTAGTTCTCGCTGTTTGTGCGGTAACCAAACTCAATGTTATCCGACTCTTCGCCTTTAGGCGCTTCAGCGGCGAAACCAATGGCGTTGTCAAAAATGTCGTCAGTCCCCGCAGGTAACGCATAATTTTGAGCAATTGAGGCGAATAGCTGGTCCGTGTCGTTTAAGCGGTACACCGCCCCCACCATTGGCAGAAAGTTATTGGTGTAGTCCGCTTCAACATGTTGCGGCCCGTAACCTTCTTCGCCATCAATTTCATAATCATTGTAGTCGCGATAACCGTCCAGCGAGTAATCAATGGATAGCGACTTCATGCCGACTTCGAGCACTAAATCGTCGTCCAACAAGCTAATGGTATCTTTGAGATAGAGCTGCGTAGTATCGCGCACTGCCGTGTAATCACGACGGTAATAAACCACTTCGTCCCAAATCACATCGCCGTCGGCACTGCCGCCAGTTTTATTCAGTCGAGCCTGCGTGCGGTTGTAAGTATCCTGCTCTACCCAGCCACCAAATTCGACTTTGTGATCACCCATAAACCAGCTTACACCGGCTACCAGGCCTTCGCGTTCTCCGCCTACAGTAGACAAGCCGTATTGCACACCACGAGGGTGAACAACATCCAGTCCTGCAGCGGCCTGATCTTCATAGATCCCCAACGAGTTGGTGTAGCTGTCTGGTGATACCCCATAGCCGTCTTTGTCTTCAAAATAGGCTGTTGCGGTTAGCTGAATATCTTCCGACAGATAAGTACCAAAACCCAACGAGTAAAGCTTATCGTCGCGGATGTTGATGCGGTCTTCGTAGTAAGAAGTGCAGTTAGAGCCGGTAAAAACAGGGGTAAAATCACTGTCGTCAATGGTACCGTCGCCATTGAAGTCATAAACCCCCGGATCCGCGCTTACGCACCCTTCCGGAATAGACGCCTGGTAACCATAGTAATAATTGCTGGCAAAGGTCGAAGCCGGTGCTGAGGGTGAGTCATAATCAAAGAAGTCATTCGACACCATGGTGGCCTGAATGTAGCTGTCACCAAACTCATAAAGGGCTTTAGCTTCGATGTGTTCACGATCGATAGTGCCGGGGCCACGCCACAAATCGCTATCGGTTTTAGAACGGCTTACATAAGCGCGGAAGCCGTCAATATCACCGGTCTCCAGTTTTACAAATGTACGCTGTAGGTCAAAGTCGCCCACCGTGACCGCCACCATACCGCCCATTTCTTCTGATGGTCTTACGGTATTGTAGGAGGCTATCGGACCAAGTGACGAATAGCTGGGAGCCGAAACATCGCCCGCACCGGGAGACGCAACAACAGAGCCCAGGTTTTCATTGTCTACGTAGCGGAAAATAGGGCTACCACCAAACGCATCGGAGCGGCCCATCGGGATACCATCCAGCACAAAGCCCATTTGGCTTAACTGGAAAGCACGTACCTGTACGGAGTTACCAAATTCATAAAGCCCCAACGCACCATCCGTTTGTACGTTAAAGCCGGGGAGACTTTCCAGCATTTTAAGACCGGAGATACCGGAAGGCGCAGACAGCAACTCTTCCCGGGTAACAGCAATGGTATTGGTCGCTTCATCAGTACCAATAGCAATATCGGTTTGCGACACGCGTCGCCCCACTACCACGATTTTTTCTTCAGTAGCAGAGGCTTCAGTATCGGCGGCTTGCGCATTTGCCTGCGCAGAAAATAACAGTTGGCCTATTACGCCAGCCAATACAGTTAAGGAAAACGATTTGTTTTTTACTTGCTTCATCATAATTTATTCAGGTCTCAGTCTAATTCCGGGGAGAACCCTTTTTGTTGTATCCCGCGACTTCCATGGGCGGTGATGACAAACAAGAGTCAAGGTCCGTACCAACCATTTACAGCACCCCGAAATTTGGGACGAATAAACTATTCACGACGGCAGCCTGCAAATTTAATATCGTATACTTTCTATAAAATACAAAAAGTTTACATTCTGTTTTCAATGAGATTTTCCACTTCGCACAGGGTTGGTGAGCAAAATTCAGCCAATGCACCAACACAAACCAAACTTCACCCGTCTCGGGTTTGTTGACCTTTGGTGCATTCAAAATTAACAAGAATGCTTTGCGAACCCACGCCGTTTGCTCGTATAGTGGATATCGAACACAACACCTTCTGAGGACCGATAACAATGACGAAAGGTACCAAGATATTTGCCTGGATAATGGTGGTATGGAATGCAATAGGCGTCCTGGCATTCGTTAGCCAGTTACTTATGACCCCGGAAATGATTGCTCAGTTACCCGAAGCCCAGCAGGAAGCCTATAAAAACATCCCAACTTGGTCGATGGTGGCTTATGCACTGGCGGTATTCGGAGGCTTGTTAGGCAGCTTGATGCTGGCGCTTGGCAAAAAGCTGGCGTTTCCGTTACTGGTTGTTTCGCTGGCCGGTGTACTGGTACAGCAATTTTATAATTTTGTTATTATCGATTCGATAGCCCTGCTTGGGCCAAGTGTTGTGATCCTGCCTGCTGTGGTAGTGATCATATCCATTCTTCTGGTGGTAGTGAGCCAGCGCGGCGTGAAAGCAGGCTGGTTACAGTAACCCCCCATTTTTGAGTAGTTCAACATGCAATATTCCGACAGGGCGAATGCCATCGCCCCGTTTTTCGCTATGGCCTTTGGAGAAAAGGCCACCGCATTAGAAAATCAAGGCCACAACGTTATTCGACTGAACATTGGTGAACCCGACTTTGGGGCGCCGCCTGCGGTTCAGCAAGCTATGCAACAAGCTGTTGCTGAAAACCAACTACCTTACACAGGCGCGTTGGGCGACATGCGACTTCGCGAGGCCATAGCCGGCTTTTATCAAACTCAGCACAATATCAGCATCAACCCAAACCGGGTTATTGTTACGGCAGGCGCTTCTGCCGCTTTGTTACTGACCTGTGCGGCCCTGGTCAACCCCGGTGATGAAGTGTTAATGGGCGACCCGTCTTACCCCTGTAACCGTCAGTTTGTAAAAACCTTCGGCGGCAAGGTTAATCTGGTAGCCACTGACGCAAGCAGCCAGTTTCAGTTAAACAATGAACTGGTATCGACGCATTGGAACGCCAACACCAAGGCCCTCATGATCGCCACACCTTCCAATCCGACCGGCACGGCCGTAACACTGGATGAGCTGGACAAGATGTGTGCTTTTGCAAGGGAACAGCAGGCCTGGCGCATAATCGACGAAATCTATCTGGATTTGAGTGACCACACGCCGGGGCCGGCACGCAGCGTTCTTGCTGTAGATGATGGCGCTATTGTTATCAATAGTTTCTCAAAATTTTTCGGTATGACTGGCTGGCGACTGGGTTGGATGATTGTGCCGGATGACATGGTACCGGTGATCGAACGGCTAGCACAAAACCTGTATATCTGCCCGTCTACACCTGCGCAACTTGCCGCGCTGGCCTGCTTTACGCCTGATACGCTGGCGCTGTGTGAAGAAAGGCGACTCTCATTACTCACCCGCCGCAACATCGTTCTTAACGGGCTTAAAAAAGCCGGATTGACCGTGCCCGTAGCGCCTTCCGGCGCCTTCTACGTTTATATAGATGTTGCCAGTACGGGTTTGTCGTCAATGGCGTTTTGTGAACAATTGCTCAGCGACACCGGTGTTGCGCTCACACCGGGTAATGACTTTGGTGATAAGGACGCAGATCGTTACGTTCGGCTGTCTTATGCCACGTCTGAACAAAACCTGCACGAGGGGCTAGCGCGAATCCAGTCGTTCACTGCGTCTCTGTCTCAAGACACAACAGGTAACATTTAAAATTTGATTCAAAATGCGCCTCGCGGTTTACTGCTGCAAAAATAAAAAGCATTTATCCAGGGAACTATAACAATGAAACGACTCTTTATTTTAAGCACGCTGGCCCTTGCGCTGTCAGCTTGTTCAGAGGCCCCCACGCCCAATGCGGAAACAACCACTCAAACCGCTGTCGAGCACCCGCAGCAAAGTGAGTCTGAACGCCTCAACGCTTGGTTTGATGCAAAATACGAAGAGCAACTGCAGTTTTCGCCGCTCATGATGACTCGCCTGGGTCGCAAGGATTTATACGACCAAATCGACGACATGTCTGAGCAAGCTCAGGAAAAACGCCTTGCATGGCGTGCTGCTACCGTTGAAGAGCTAAAAAACAACTTCGATTATAACAAGCTGGATGAGTCAGCTAAGATTTCTTACGACCTGTGGATGTATCAGTACGAAGTAGCCAAAGTGATGCAGCCATTCAGCCGCCGCGGTTACGTACTGACGCAGATGAACGGCGCACAATCCATGTTGCCTACCATGCTGATCAACTACCACAAAGTGGAAGAAAGCAGTGATATGGACGCCTACATCTCTCGCCTGAAAGGTGTCGCCAGAGCCGTTGAACAGCTTACCAACCAGGCAGCAATCAATGCTGACGAAGGGGTAAAAGCGCCCTACTTTGCCTATGAAGGGGTTATCGGCCAAAGTGAGAAAGTCATTTCAGGGCAGCCATTTGATGAAGAAAGCGACACTGATTCAGCCTTATTCGCTGACGCAAAGAAGAAAATTGCAGCTCTGCAAGAAAGTGGCGTCATTGACGAAGAACAGGCTACCGCTTACATCGAGCAGGCAAAACAAGCGCTGTTAGACAACGTATTGCCTGCTTACGGAAAATTAATAACCTGGTTTAAAAACGACTTACCTAACATCCCACGCGATGCAAAGGGTGCGTCATCGCTGCCAGATGGTGACGCCTATTACAATGCCATGTTGTTTATGCGTACGACCACTGATTTAACGGCTGATGAGATCCACAATATTGGTCTGAGCGAAGTGGACCGCTTGCTGGCAGAAATGGAAAAAGTGAAAAACGAAGTCGGCTTCGACGGCACGCTGAATGAGTTCTTCTCTTATATTAAGTCTGACGTCACTGACGAACGTTTTTACTATCCGAATACCGACGAGGGTCGCCAGGGTTATATCGACGACACCACGGTTTACTTAGACAACATCAAAGCAAAATTACCAGAGTTCTTCGGCATTTTGCCAAAAGCAGATTTGGTAGTGAAACGCGTTGAGCCTTATCGCGAACAAGCCGGTGCGCCGCAGCATTACTTCCCGGGCTCGCCCGATGGCAGCACACCAGGCACCTATTATGCACACTTGCTGGACATGACATCCATGCCCAAAAACGAAATGGAAGCCATTGCGTATCACGAGGGCAACCCTGGTCACCATATGCAAATATCCATTGCTCAGGAACTGGAAGGCGTACCCAAATTCCGCACCACTTCGTTCTTTAATAGCTACGTAGAAGGCTGGGCGCTCTATGCAGAAACGGTAGCAAAAGAGATGGGTGGCTATCAAAACCCGACCTCTGAATTTGGCCGTCTGGTATCAGAAATGTGGCGTGCAATTCGTCTGGTGGTCGACACGGGCATTCACTCAAAGGGCTGGACCGAAGAACAAGCTATTCAGTATTTCCGCGATAACTCGCCGGTGTCTGAAGGGCAAATTCTGGCTGAAGTTCGCCGCTATTTTGTCTGGCCGGGTCAGGCAACGTCATACAAAATCGGTATGTTGAAAATTCTGGAGCTACGCGCCAAAGCCGAAGACGCACTGGGCGACAAGTTTGATATCCGCGCCTTCCACGACGTTATTCTTGGCAACGGCGCAGTACCACTGAATATTCTGGAGCGCATGGTTGACGACTGGATCGCGTCACAAAAATAAAAAGCAACACTCAACGAGTACACAGGTCAGCAGGCCTGGCTAATCAACATGCGGATTAGCGCAAAAGCCGATGTTACTTCACAGTTTCATCGGCTTTTTTATTAGGGGCTGCTCACCCTAGATTTAGCCCATTCTATTTTTCAGCATTGCCATTCTCTCGATGTTCGCGCTAAGGTGATAAAAAATAACCAGAATACACAACGCGACGACAGACCATGAAATTATCCCCCCAGGATTTAGATATTTGCTGCGGCCATCTGAAAGACGAAACCGCCCAGGCTGCTTCGGTCAGCCAGCCCATTTCCACGCCAATTCACCAAACCTCACTGTTTTCCTTTGATCGCTTTGAAGACTTATCCCATGGATTAGCCAACGAGTTCACTACACCAGTGTACAGCCGGGGACGAAATCCCTCGATGACCAGCGTGGAACAAAAGCTGGCAGCACTTGAACAAGGGGAAGCCTGTAAGTTGTTTGCCTCAGGCATGGGAGCCATTAGCGCTGCAATCAGTGCACTGGTCAGTCAGGGAGATCATATCCTGTTTGTGAATCAGGTCTACGGCCCTACCATACAGCTTGCTACGCAACTGGCTCGCTTCGGGGTGACATTTACCTGTGTCACGTCGGGGAATTTAAACGAGGCTGAACAGGCCATTCAACCCAATACCAAACTCATATGGTTTGAAAGTCCTGGTACCATGACGTTTACGCAGTTGGATATCAGAGCACTTGTTGCCATTGCACAAGCAAGAGGCATTCTGACCGGCATCGATAACACATGGGCCACACCGCTGCTTCAAAAGCCCATCACGATGGGGGTGGATATTGTGGCGCATTCACTCACCAAATACATTGGCGGCCACAGCGATGTAGTGGCAGGCGCCCTCATTACCCGTGAGGCGCTGCTTAAGGATATTTTCTTTAAAACGTTTTTGCTAAATGGCGCTGCCATCGGCCCCATGGATGCGTATTTAATTGAACGCGGACTGCGAACACTACCAGTAAGACTGGCTCAACACGAAGCCAATGGCCTGGCTGTAGCGCAGTTCCTACAAGAACAAAATACGGTAGAAACGGTGTTTCATCCGGCTCTTCAGCAAGATGCCTCCGTGCCAGAAGAACAACTACAGGGCTATACCGGTTTATTCAGTTTTAGCCTGAAGCAGAACGAATATGCAACCGTGGCTGCCGTACTCAATGCCCTAAAGCACTTCCGTATGGGCGTGAGCTGGGGCGGATTTGAAAGCCTGGCGATTTCTCCGCAGCGCCCTGATAACGCAGAAGCACTGAAGCACGCCGGACTGCCACAAGGCCTTATCCGTTTGTCTGTTGGTCTGGAGTCAGCAGACACACTGATCAACGATTTATCACAGGCACTTAGCCATGCGAAGTAGCCATTCTGACATGCCTTTTGCTCTGGCCGTTCTGCCGCTGATCACGCTACTGGGCGTATTTTTAGGCGGTGCGCTATTTACCGAACTCGGCGGCACACTTGTGGTTGTTGCTATTTTACTGGCGGCTATTGTCGCGGGTTTGATTGGCTATGCGCGTGGTGTGAAGTGGCAGGCCATGGAAGCAGCGGCCGTGGAAAAGTTTGGCGATGTATTCCCTGTTGTTCTGATTTTACTTTCCATCGGCGGTTTGATTGGTAGCTGGATGCTTAGCGGCACAATCCCCATGTTTGTCTGGTTGGGCATTGCCCTAATCGACCCGCAGTTTCTATATGTTTCGGCATTTTTGGCCGCGTCGGTAATGAGCCTGTTTACCGGCTCTTCATGGGCATCTGCAGGTACTATTGGCGTTGCCTTGATGGGACTGGCGAGCGTGATGGATGCCTCGTTACCGGTAACCGCTGGGGCGGTGATTTCAGGTGCCTGTTTTGGCGATAAGATGTCACCCCTTTCTGACTCAACGAATATCAGTGCCATTGCTGCACGGGCCGATCTCTATGCGCATATTCGGCATATGGTATACACCGCGCTGCCATCGTTTGTTATTGCGCTGGTAATATTTACGCTCATTCCTGCAGAATCCAGCAGTGCCACAAACAGTGCGCATCAGTCTACGCAAGCAATGCGTCACTTAATTGAACAGGCGTTCGCACCGGCATGGTGGCAACTACTTCCCCCTTTGTTAATTATCACCGCCATCGTTAAAAAATGGCCGCCGGTAGTGGGCATTACGCTATCTACTCTACTGGCGCTAACTCTCGCTGTCAGCATACAACCCTTCTCACTGGCAAATGGCGTCAATGCGTATTTGCATGGGTTCTCTCTGGACATGTTGCCGGGCCAGTTACAGCACGACGCAGCAACGAACTCTGCGTTTGTAAAACTGGTAGTACGCGGCGGGCTTTATTCCATGGTGGGAACACTGGTTGTTATTATCGCAGCGTTTTTGCTGGCCGGCGCTATGCAGGCAACGGGGGCATTGAATGTGATTATTCAGGGTATGTTAAAAGCCGTTAAGGGCACCTTTAGCTTGATTGCCAGTACCATGATAAGTGGCATCACGTTGCTTTCGCTCACCAGTCATGGCGGCGTAACCAGCCTGATTGTAGGTAACCTTTATCAGCGAGCCTACACGGAACGCAATCTGGCTAATGTGAATTTGTCGCGCAGTATTGAAGACTCTGTGACCTTGATGGATCCGGTATTGCCCTGGACGGTGTCAGGGCTGTTTATGGCTACCACACTGGGTGTGGCAACCATAGAGTATTTACCCTGGGCCTTGTTTTGCCTGGGCGGCCCGGTGTTCTCATTGCTCTGGGCAGCACTTGCCCAGCGCAATGGATTTGGCATCCGGCGTTTAGAAGCGGTAGCGGAAACCTGAATACACATAGGCTGTGTCGCCCGGGTAATCGCCTTGCTCCAACGCTTTACCTTTAAACATGTAGGCGCTGCCAAACTCAAGACGCAGAGGTTTGGTAATCTGGTGACGCCAGCGCATTTCAAGCTGGTTACCCAGGAAACTGTCACTGCCGTTAGGTGTTTTCTGATACCAGTAAGCGCGATAGTGCAGCAGCAAATTGTCTTTGCTGGTAAATTTGCTTACTACTTTAGCGCCAATGCCCACCAGGTTTCGTCGAGCAAATGAGCGATAAACTTCCGTTGGTCCAAAATCAAATCGTCTTACCCCATATAACCCGTCAAACGCTGAACTCTTGTTATCGCTGCTGTCGTTATCACCGCTAATAAGATCAACAACCGCACTTAACGACGTTTTGCTATCAATCATTTTGCCCACGGACGCATGCAGCAACCAGGCAAAATGGTCCAGGTCGTTTACGTCATCGCTGGCCGTCGTTTGGCGTTGAGTACCCGTTTGCAACGCCACTTCCACATCGGTAAGCCATTCACTCCCTTTCGGGCTGGTGTACTGCGTACTTACGGTAAATAAATCGCGGTTGCGCGTGTTCAGGCCCGGGCCATCATCTTCGTTAAACCAATAGGTCTGCACACGCCACATTTTGTCGTCAGATTCGGCGTAAACACCGTAAAAACGGCGCTCTGTATCCGACTTATCAAATGCTCGCTCGTTGTTGTCAATGCTGGCGGCGTCAGACGGTAACCTTGACACCGGGAACAGATAGAAACCTCTTACCGACCAATCACTCCAATGCCAGTCGGTGACGATCCCGTCGAATGAATTCAGCGCGTTACGGAAATAGCCACTACCCAAAAGACGGCGACTACCGTGATCCAGTACAAACCGGCCTACGCTGATCTTTTTCATATACAGCTCGTCGGTGTTACCTTTGGTATCGCCGAGCCAGCCAATCTGAAATTGCACAGGCTCAAAGGTGTTTACCTGTGAGCGACCTAAAGTCGGATCATCGTTATCGAGGTAAACCCGAGAGTCAGCAAACGCGCCCACCAATTGAATATTCGACCAGGTAACACTGCCTTTTAGCTCGAACTTGGACGACAATCGCTGGTTGTGCTGGTGCACGGCCGAAGAGGTTGTGGGAAATAAGGGGTTAACCAGGTTTTCGAAGCGCAGGTTCCATTCACCGGACCACTCGTATTTGGGGCTCTCTGCCGCGCTTACCTGAGCGGTCCCTCCCAGTATTAACGATGCCAGCGCAATACCCGCCAGGCGTTTTACGCCGTTACGACGTGCACTGCACCCGGCAACCCGGCCGCGAAATGGGTTAATGTAATTCATAAAAAGTCCCCTGGAGAATTGTGTGCGTTCAAAGTAAAAGCGCGAGGCCTGTATCAGGTCTTAAACCGGCCAATCTTCTGGTTAAGGCGCTGAACGGTGTCGTTCACACTGTCTGAGATTTTTCCGCTGCTTTCTACTGTTGATAGATTCTGTTGGCCTAACGAATGCAATGAAGAGACGTTAGCGTTGATTTCGCCCACGACCTGACGTTGTTCGTCAGATGCTGTCGCGATTTGATAAATGATTTCATTAGCCTGATCAACCGCCTGGCTCACCTGGTCAAATGCCGAGACTAACTGGCTAGATACGGCGACGACGGATTCTACTTCATTGGAACCTCGTTCGATAGCATTAACTGCATCATTCACACTGTGCTCTAATCGGCCCAGCATTTCATTAATGTTTTCCGTGGATTGCTGCGTTCTGCTGGCCAGAGTTCGAACCTCATCGGCAACCACTGCAAAGCCGCGGCCCTGCTCACCAGCCCGAGCCGCTTCAATGGCAGCATTTAGCGCCAACAGATTGGTTTGCTCAGCGATTCCGCGAATAACATCCAGTACTGCGATGATATTCTGCGACTCTTTCGCCAGGCTGCTAATTACCCCTTTTGCATTAGTGATAGAGTCAGACAAATTGGTAACGTTTTTCACTGAGTCACTCACCACTAATTTTGATGACGTGCTCACTTCAGAGGCCACTTTCATATTCTCAGACGCTTGCTGGCTGTTGCCAGCATTGTCATTCACGGCGTGGCTTAACTGATTCACTGCCGTTGCAATTTGGTTCAAATTTTCATTTTGCTGGTGAAACACATTGGTAACTGTTGAAGACGACTGCTTCAGTTTTGCAGCGGCATCGTTCAGGCTGGTCGAGTCTTCTTGAACAAGCTGGATGAGCTGCTGCAGGTTTTGCATAAACACATTAAACGCCCGGGCAATGTCGGACAGCTCGTCCTTGCCTTTTTCATCCAGGCGGCTTCGCAAGTCTCCATCGCCTTGGCTGATGTCACGCATCACCAGAATCAGTTTATCGAGTCGGTCGGTTATCAGACGAGGGCCGTACACAATAGAAACGACACAGGTTAGCGCTGTAATAACAGCGGCAAACACTAAAATAGTCTGATACAAGGTGGCATCACTGCTCATATTGGACGTCAGCGCATCCGCTTTGTTTTTCACCGCCTCGCCCAGCGTATCGTAGTGACTGCGTAATTGGTCGAAACTCCCGGCCACCTCAGTGTCACGCAAGGCAACCGCCTGACCAATATCATTGGCCTGCACAAGTGCGATTAACTTTTTGGAGTGCGCGTACCAGGTATCAAAATCTGCTTTGAAAGAGGAAATCTGCCTTGATACAGCCGGGTCATTTTCAATCACAGGCTTTGCCTGATTCATGCGGTCGAGCGCTTGCTTCGCATTCTCTTCAAAGTCGTCGATTTGGGCGCTAATATCTAACGATCCCTGGCTCGCAGTAACGATCATGTCTTGTAGAGCTGTGTAAGCCTGATACAAATCGCGATCAGCGTTGAGCGTTAAACTCACTGAGTTCATATAACGCGTGGAAATGTTTCTTGCCTCTGAGGTAAGGCTGGATAACGCGATCCAACTGATAACCGCCACCACCAGAAACAAGGTGGAGATAACAATAATTGGGAAGGAAAACTTCACCCGGACTTTGTATTGACTGAAATCAGTCATAGTGTCGCCCCTTAGCTGCAGGCACGATTAGAATAGTGAAAGTGTTGCACAGAATTCTTTTTTTGCAATTTTTCTGGCATTTATTTCACTAAAAAACCGTATAGCTACATTTTTTATCTAATTGGCTCATACAAAAAATAAGCCTCTAATTTATTTACTTATTTTTCCACTGCAGGATAAATGAACACCACGTCACGCTCCACCGTCTGACCTGATAAGGTATTGGTCGTTGTAATGTAAAAATGCTGCCGCTCGTTAGTGCCCGTATTTTTACCTGACAAGGTGATTACCGTTTCGCGTTTTTCACCAGGTTCCACGGCTTCTATTGCGGTTTGCGATTGCTGGTCAATCTTTATCCCTGAGACGTCAACCCGGTAATCAGCCACCTGATTTGACTTATTCAACACACTTATACGAAACGTATTTTCAATTAAGCCAGAATAATGTTCCCGGTAGAGTTGCTGACGATCTCGAGCAACATTCACTTCAAAATCAACTCTGTTCGTTGCCCATACCACCATGCCAACAACCATTGCCATAATGGCGACACCGTAAAGGATTAGCGCCGCATTTACTGTTCTGCCTGGTTTCAGCGCAGCAAAGCTAATGAGATTACGGGCATACTGAAATTTGTCCATGACCTGATTACAGGCATCCACACACAACCCGCAATTTATACATTCATACTGTAAGCCGTTGCGAATATCGATACCCACCGGACAGACCTGCACGCATAAATTACAATCAACACAGTCACCTAACTCTCTGGGTTTGGCTATGCGCTTTCTTGGTCCACGGTGCTCTCCCCGCGCGACGTCATAGGTCACCAGTTTCGTTTGTGCATCAAACATAACTGACTGAAAGCGGGAATACGGACACATGTGCAAGCACATCTTCTCTCTGATCCACCCTGCGTTTATGTATGTGCAAGCCGCAAAAAACACAACCCAGCCGCTTATTAGCGCAGAGGCAGACCAGGTAAGTACATCTGAATAAAGCGCTTTAGCTGGATAAAAGTACGACATGAACACCATTGCGGTTAAGCCTGCAATCACTGCCCAGGCAAGATGCTTAGCACTTTTGAGGCCCGCTTTTTTCCAGCTCCAAGGCTGATTATCGAGTGCGCGGCTTTGATGATGGGTTCCCTCAATACGCCGCTCAACCCAATTAAATAGCAGTGTCCATACGGTTTGCGGGCAACTGAATCCACACCATACTCTGCCGTATTTTTTGGTCACATAAAACAACACAAACGCCGCGAGGGAAAACAGGAGAACAAACACCATTAGATCCTGTGGGTACAGTACCCAGGCAAAAAAGCGCAGAGTTTGAGCCCCAACATCGAACAGAATCGCTTGCTCTCCCTGCCAGGAAATCCACGGTAAACCTATAAAGAGTGCGACTAACAGGATATTCAGTGTTCGACGCAGGCGCTGATAGTAGCCCTGCTGCTCCCGAATGTAGATTTTGTCTTGTGCAACCGGCACTTTAAAAATAATCGCACTTTCATCCGGAAGATTAACGCTCACTTGCTATCCCACCCTTTCAATGATTGACGAGCGGATTTTAAGCGTTTGGCTCTACGCGAAAAGGTACAGATGCAATAAGAAAAACTAGAACAGATTCAACTCAAAACTGTGCTAAATACAATTGAATCCGAGTGGTGAGTTTTTCCAGAAGCTGTCGCCTGGCAGGCGTAAGTTCAAAAGAGGCATTTACGCGTAAGCAGTGGCTGTATTCGCCGTTTAGTGAAAACAATTTTCCGGGTGCCAGGGTTATTCGCAGTTTCAAGGCCAGATGATAAATAGCCAGCGTATCTACCTGCGGTGCAAACTCGACCCACAGGAAATAGCCTCCAGGCACATGATGCACCGTGGCAAATGATGACCAGTGTGTTTTCAAATACTCAAACATATCGCATTTACGGCGCGCGAGTGTTCGACGCAACTGGTGCAGGTGCTTTTCGTAGTTTTTAGTTTCTAAATAATCCACCAAAGCAAGTTGCACGGGCACGCTGGTCGAGATAGTGCTTAGCAATTGCTGTTTTTGAATGGCTTTGGCATGTTGACCTGCTGCGATCCAGCCGATTCGAAATCCGGCTACCAACGACTTTGAAAACGACGAACACAACAAACTATTGCCATGTTGGCAGTAGTGCTTAAGCGGCAGCAGAGGTTGCTTTCCTGCATACAATTCCGCGTATACATCGTCTTCCACCAATGCTACCTGGTATTTGTCAAATAGCTCTGCCAAAGCCTGCTTGTCTTCTGTGGACAGGCTTACCCCTACTGGGTTTTGAAATGCCGACATTAACCAACAGGCCTTTACCGGCTTACTTTGCAGTGCGCGCTCTACAGCAGCCAGATTTAGACGCCTGTCTGGCGAAACTTCTACAGTAATAGCACGCAACCCCAGCCGCTCCAAGGCCTGCATTGCGCCATAAAAAGCAGGCGACTCAATGAGCACCCAATCGCCGGGTTGGGTTACCACCTGTAAGCTCAGGCTTAACGCTTCCAGCGCGCCCGCGGTGATGACGATTTCCTCTGGAGAAATATTTACCCCTCGCGCCGCATAACGCTGTGCAATCAGCTGACGCAATGCCTGATTACCCGGAGGAAGGTTATCCAGCGCACTGGTTACCGTAGTTTGCCTGGCTGCCGCAGAAAGCGACTTGGTCAGATGTTGTCGGGGGTAAAGGGATGGATCCGGGTAGGCGAAACCCAGACTGAACATATGCGGATCGCGGGACGCCTGCAGCACATCAAACACGAAATCATTCACACTGACAGATTCGGCAGACTGCATTACCCCGGTATTGCCGGTAGTCTCAATAGCATCAGCAACCCGATAGCCTGAACGTTCACGCGCGCAAAGCATGCCCTGGCTTTCCAGCAACTGATAGGCATGGAGCACAGTCATCAGGCTAAACCCGGTCATGGCCGATTGCTTTCTCAGAGACGGCAGCTTCTCACCAGGTTGCCAGACACCCTGCTTGATCTGTGTTGCCAGTTGTTCGGCAAGCTGCTCGTATTTGGCCATCGTGTTTCGTCATGTGAGAGAAGACCAACAGCATAACAGTTTTGATTCATAACTGTTACAACGCTAAATCGTCTTTTCGTACCGTTGCAACTCCGCCGCCCCATTGCTCGAAGGTATTATTCAGAAAATCTGTTGCGACGGTATTGAATTGAGGGTGCTGATTTACGCCGTAGTAAATCGGTGAAGTCCGTATAAACATCTCCATACCGATATGCCGTACATGTAACACTTTTAAAGAACGCTGAAACTCTCTGAAAGCCTCGGTTTCATCACCCGATTCACGTAAATAACTCACCAGCACACACATGATGTTCGGGTACCGCAATGCCTTGTCGTCACATTTAAGTTCCTCAATAGCCGGGTAATCCGTCAATGAACGGGCGTACTCAGGATACCCCTGTTGTTTTTTTATGGCGGCATACATCAAAACGGTATCGTTGGGTATGTTCATTAGTTGCTTAAACCGGAACACATCGACTTCACCATTCACCCCATAGAACTGCTCAAAAGATGATGCGTCACCATACTGTATATCCAGCATCATATTTATTTCGGCAACCACATTTCGCGACAAAGGCAACTCAGCGAGTAATGACAATACACGCGGTGACAAAACACCTTGCCGCTTTTTATGATACAGAAACATCAGCTGGTTTTTCATTTGAGGAGAAGGAGCAGTTTGTTCCGCCACGTGTTGCTGAAGATGCGCCAGTGCGTCTTCAACCCGGCCAGTAACCAGCAATAGCTTCACAATAAAATCTTCTGCAATGACACTGGGTGGTCCTTTATATTGCAATGCCGCCTCCAGCGCTTTGTGGGGATCGTGGTTGAAACTGTAGTGTTTTGTAACGGTGCCAATCAAATTCATCAGTCCCTCAGGTTCGACACGGGTAATTTGATTGAGCGTGTCCAGACTAAGTGTCTTCTCGCCAGCCATATACGCGGTTTCAGCCAGATTAAGCATGTTGACCGTATCCAGAGGGTTACGCCTGAGCAACGCAATGCGTTCATGCAAATAGTCAGAAATCGACCTGTCAGGCAGTAGGTAATTAATCGCAAAGTTTTGAATATAAGGGTCATGGGGCGCTTCAATATAGGCTTCGCGGATCTGCTGCTTAGACAGCTCTGGTTGATGGTTATCCCTTGCATATTGGGCGTTCACCAGCTTCTTCAAAGGAAAGTCCGGCGCAGCTTGCAGTTCAAAATATAAATGCGCCTGCTGCTCATTTATGCGCTTTGCAGAAAAACCACCATATGTCTTTGCCAGTTCAAACACAATGAAGCGTTGTGCATTGGCCATGTGAAATTCCGGGTCGAGCAGCGTAGCCTGACTAAGCAATGCTTCGGCTTGTTGAAGCGAACTCGAATTGCGTTGATAAGTCAGGGCCCGTCCATCAAGAAATAATTCGTAAGCTCTGGGATATGAAGTCATCCCCACCCTTTTCCCTCGATCCGAGCTCAGCAGGTTGATTTTCAGAGCATGGGTAATTGCCTCAGACAGATCATCCTGTAAGGCAAACAAATCCTGATATTCCCGCTCAAACCTATTAGCCCAGACACTGCGTCCATTACTGGTATCAATGAGCTTGGCGGACACTCTAACGCGAGAATGATCTCGCCTGATTGTCCCTTCCAACACATAATCTACATTGAGTTTTTCAGCGATATCCTGCGTGGCGTTCTGCTCGGTGTTGAAAGCAAACGACGATGTCCGTGACACAACCAGAATCTCTTCAATACGAGTCAGGTTATTAAGGACATCTTCAGCTATGCCTGCACCAAGAAACTGACTGTCAGGCGCCGGGCTTATATCCACGAAAGGCAGCACTGCAATTGACGGCCGAGGTTGAGGCTTATCTGCCATAAAAAATAACGCTACAAGCGCTATCAAAACAACACCGGCCAACAATGACAGTATTGCGAAGTGTCGATTTCTATGGTTTGGAGCAACAGGCTTGTCAGTCGGGAAAGCGGCTTCCAAACGTGTAGAATCAATTTGATAACCACACTTGGGAATAGTCACTACGGCTTCAGCCGCATCAGAACTTAACGATTTCAGACACTTTCGTACGTCAGATATCGCTCTTGTCAGACTTTCATCTGCGCCGACTCGGTTGGGCCATAGTTTGTCTAATAAGTACTCTCTGGTTAGTACCTCTCCCTGTGCATCAATTAATGATACAACTACAGACATGACCTTTGGCGTAACTTTTACTGTTTTATCGCGGCTCGATACGGTATTGGAAAGCGGGCAAATTGAGAGACTACCGAGCTGCAAAGCCTGTTTTGAATCGTCCATTTATTCGATTGACGTTTATTTTTTAGGCAAAATAATATGCAATCAATGGGCTAAATACAAAAATGATTGGCCTGGTTGTCATATTTAGTTATTCACAAAACAGAAACCGACAGAGAACTCTGCCGGTTTTCGCGACCTGCAAATACCTTTATTTGTGTTTGAAAGCCAAGTTATATTCAACATCGGTTACCAGCTCTGAGATCCGTTTTAGCATTTTCATTGCGTCGTCTTTGCTACCAACAATGTCGACCAAAGCTGACCGAAAAGCCTGTTGCTCCATAGTCTCTTCAAACGACAGCGTAATCGGCCCACGTGGGTTGGGAAAAATAATCGTAAGCTGGACGCCACCTGTCAACATGAAATAAACGGTGGGCACGGGAAGCTTTGCAGCTTTATATGCAGGTATCAGGTTATTCAGAATGATGTCTTTCACTTCTTCGTAATGCCCCGACTTCACCGAATAAGCGCTGACGTACACGTAATCTACATTTTCCCTGACTTTATCTGCCGCCTGAGCCGATGCACAAAAACACAGCCCAAAGATGATGACGAGCATTGCGTTAAATTTACCTTTCATGGTCTTTCCTTACTTTGATTTTGTTAAGGTTCACAGTCACTCACTACTAAAAATGACAGTGCAAAAGTAAAAAAGCCCGGCATGAAAATCCTCTCAAAAACCTGAAATATTCCTGAAATCTCTTGCCCATTTGCCTCGACGACCATTGCAAACGCAAATAACAATTATTATCATCAATAAAAATTCGGTGATGGAACTCCTATGAATAATACCCGCATACTCATAATCGAAGATGACGTAACACTCAGTAATCAGGTTTCCCGTTTGCTCACCGAAAAGGGCTTCCACACTTCGCAGTGTTTTGACGGTGAGAAGGGGTTGCTTACCGCCCTTCGCGAACGCTTTGATTTAATCCTTCTGGATATCCTGCTGCCCTCGTTAAATGGCCTGTCTTTGCTCAATCAGCTTCGACAAATCAAGCAAACACCGGTGATGATGATTACGGCTTCAGGTGCCGAACAGGAACGAATAGAGGGGTACAGAAAAGGGGCTGATGACTACTTGCCGAAACCCTTCAATTTTACCGAAATGATGCTGCGCATTGAAGCATTGCTTCGACGCAGTAAAGCCAGTCTTTCGCCACCGCAATCAAGTGCGGTATTGCAAGTTGATCAATTACTGCTGAACCGTGTGCAACAACGTGTGACCTTTAATGAACAACAAGTGGAATTAACACCGATTCAATTTAAATTGCTCTGGGTATTGGTCGAGAATCAACAGGAAGTGCTCAGCAAGGCGTTCTTGTATCAAAGCGTCCTTGACCGCCCGTTCAGTCGGTACGACCGTAGCCTGGACATGCATTTAAGCCGCGTACGCAAGAAACTCGTAGACGCTGGTATGCTGGCTGATCGATTAGCGACTGTGCATGGCAAGGGCTATCGATTCCAATGAAAAATAAACTGTTCTGGCGTTTATGCACGTTTATTGGTCTGGGTACGGTATTGTTATTCTGGGCAATCGACTGGCTCACTAACCACACCGAAACCAGCATGAGTTTTATCGATCAGCACTATCAGCAACAGCTGTTCGATTATGGGAAGAAAGCAGAAGACATCCTCATAAACGAAGGCGAAGAGGCGCTAGCGAAGTATATAGAAACACTTCAAGCAACCGAGCAAACCTGGGTAGCGGTTGTCCGCTCAGATATTACTCCATTTGCTGGCACCACTATGCTGCCGGCTTTTATTGAGCGGTTTCAATATGGCCGCAGCCCGGAGTGGAAGATTCATTTGTATTTTGAAGAAAATCCGGTGATGGAAGTGCCTTTTGTCGACAAATCCACTCACTTCCTTATTCAGCTTCCTCAGCGAATGCGACCCGGAGGTATGCTTATGACGGTGCGCCTGTTACTGCAAATCGCTCTTCCTTTGATATTGCTAAGTGCGCTCAGCTATTTACTGTACCGACATGTAATGGGACCTTTGAAGCAGCTTGAAAAAGCCACCAATGATTTTAGTAAAGGCATGCTCGATGTCAGGGTGACGCCTGCACTGTCCGGACGAAATGATGAGCTCACCAGACTGGCGAATACCTTCGACCAAATGGCAGAGCGAACCAGTAGCCTGATTGTAAACCAGCGAAGTTTACTGGCTGATTTGTCTCATGAGTTACGTACACCGCTGACTCGAATCGACATGGCGCTGGATTTTGTTGAGCAAGGGATCAGCCCTGAGCAAGCATTAGAGCGATTGCGTTACGAAGCTGCGACTATGCGGGAACTGGCGGAAGATACACTGACCTTCGCCTGGTTGGACACCGAATTACCGAGCTTACGCTCTGACAATTTCGATTTAACAGAACTATTAAACGTGATCTGTGATGATGCGCGCTTTGAATACCCCCATCATACTCTCAGTTGTCAGTTACCCGACACTGCGCCGATAACCAACAGTAGTCAGTTGGCTTTGGGTCAGGCAATTGAAAACATTATTCGCAATGCACTCAGGTATACCCCTGCAGAGGGCGAAGTAAGCGTGCTGCTAAAGCGCACCTTGGATCATTATTCGGTTGTTGTTAGTGATGAAGGGAAAGGCGTGCCTGACGACATGCTAACGGATATTTTTAAACCGTTTTTCCGGGTGGATAAAGCCCGTTCCTCGTCTAATGCACCCTCGACGCATAGCGAAAAAAGAGCGGGGTTCGGGCTCGGTCTGGCGTTGGCACAACGTCAAATCACCGCGGTTGGCGGCACCATTCACGCCTCAAACACCACAGATTCACACGGCAACAAGCAAGGCCTGAAAATGCAAATTTTGCTACCCGTCTAGCGCTTTTTTGCCAAGGGCACTAAACGCCGGTAGGCAAGCACGGTGCCGGTATACACCAGTATACAGGCCAGTAGTGAAACCAACCCCGCCACTGTCTGGCCAACAAAACCGAAGTATTCACCGGTATGTAAAAAGCGCGCAGTTCCCCATGCTTGTCCGCCCGCAGACCAGTCTGATTTTCGCAGTACCCGGGTTATGCTGGCATCGCGGGTATCGAGGTACAGTGAATAAGCCAGCTCTTGTCGATGCCCAATACTCTTGTCGATATAGAAGCGCGCGACATGGGTCTGCTTACCGATTTCCATCCACATGGAGTACCAGTCCTGATAGCCATTTTCGTCTGCATGTGTTTTTGCCAAACCAAATAATTGCTCGTATGACACAAGATCACCAGCCAGATTCTCAGGCTCAGGATGCCGTTCTCTCGCTGGTACCTGTTCACCAAACGCGCTATACAGCGCCACATTTGCCCACTTAAAATGAAACAAAGTGGCGGTAGAGGCAATCACCAACAGTGCCGGTAAGCTCCAAATGCCAAACACCAGGTGCCATTGGCGGTGTTTGTGAGGGCGACTCATATACTGCTTAGGTAACCAGGCTACTTTTTTCAAGTGTGTAACAGAAAGGCGTTTGGGCAACCACAAATAAATGCCCGAAATAAGTAAAAACAGAAACACGAGATTGGCATAACCATTCACTGTTTTACCGATGACTTTGTATTCGCCTTCGAGCAATAAATACCGATGTAAATCAGTGACGATATGAAAGAACTCACCGACTATCCCTTCACCTTCTCTTAATACCTCACCGGTGTAAGGGTGCAGTAAATAACTGTGCATGCCAGCCCAGGCCGGAATCGCAGCACCCTCTCGGTTAACCCAGCGCACAAATATATGAGGCTCATCAGGGTGCAGACGTTGCAGCGTAGCAACCACGTCATCCGTACTCAGGCGAACCGCGTTTAAGTCAGGGTCGACACCATAAGTCATTTCGCTGAGTTCTTTAAACTGACGCTCATACGTTAACAACACGCCGGTTGCCGACATCAGGAAAATAAAAATCGCGGTTACCAACCCAACCGTCAGGTGGGTCGAGAAGACCCACTTTTTAAAGGACATAGTTTTCACTGTGCAGGTAGCTGTGAATTAGAACGCATAGCTAACCGACAGGCGAATATCTCTGCCAGCTTCATAAGGCCCTCTGACACTGGCAAAGACCTCACTGTAATCACCCACACTGGAATGGTCGAGATAAAGCTTATCAAACAGGTTCGTTACCGCCAGGTTCACCTGTAACGACTGGCTCACTTCCCAACTGCCGTAGATATCAAACAAGGTATAACCCGCTTTATTCAACGTATATAAGGCATCTGTCCAACCGTTTTCCAATGCCTGATGCAGGGTATCTATGTCGATATCATCTACGTAAGTTAAATTGACTCCCACGCTGATTGCAGCCGTAGCCTGATAGTCGGCACCCAGTACCCAGGTATTACCCCGGCTGTTCCCAAGACCAACAAATTCATATCCGTTTACATGGATGGTTTTGTAAGGAACGCTATATAAGTCGCTACGTGGTGAAAGCGCCACATCGACACTGGAAAAACCGGCATAAATATCAACTGACTCCCAACGGTATGCCAGGTTGATCTCAACGCCCGACGATTCCAGTTCGCCAATATTATTATAAACCGCATTACCTGGATAACCGCTGAAGATCACATCGTCGATTACAGACTGATACACACTAAACCGGGCTTCCAGATTATTCGCACTGTATGCAGCAGAAGCTTCGATATTGGTCACTTTTTCAGGTGTAAGATCGCCCGCCACAACCGGAATATCTTCGCCATCGTAAAGGTACTCATCAATAGTAAAACCATCGCCAATTTCCTTGCCTCTGGTGGCCTGAGCAAACCCAAGACCAAGTGTCCAGGCGTCAGACAACTGATAGGATAAGCCAGCATTCAGGCTAATTTCATTGTCATCCAAGCCCGCGGCTGTGTCTGTCACGGGAGTGCCGTAGTACTCTTCTAACAAAATCTGCTGCTGGAAGTCATAGCTGTCATAACGCAGCCCGTAGCTAAGTAATAGTGCAGGCGTTATTTGGCTATGCGCCTGCGCATATATTCCAATTACACTGCTCTCTTCAGAATTTTGTACCGCGCCGTCTGCCGGGCCACTCTGAACCTCATCTTTGCGATAGTCGGTCCCGTACACAAAAGTATGGTCTGTCGTTTCTTGAGTATTTCGGATGTCAAAACCCACGGTGTCTATATCAGCCAGCCAGTCGAATCGGCCGCCTCGAAATGCTGAACTGGTAGAGTAGGCAGTTGCTTCCATGAACCCTAACGCACTGTGTTCCCAACGGTAATTCGCAACATAGGTGTCACGTGATGCTTTACTCGGGTATAACGGTGCACCTTCCAGCACAACCCAGTTTGGGCGGGCCGAAAACGCACCCTCTTCTTCACGTTGCTCAACGCTAAGAGACAGGTAGTGATGCTTGGCAAGTTCACCGCTTGCTTTTACAAACAATAAGTCCTGATCAGCGGCGGTGCCGTAAACTTTATCACCATTGCCGTCTTCCATGTCATCGCGGTCGACGGTGCTGTAGTAACCCAATAGTCCCCAGGTGTCCGAAAGGTTGCCGTAAAGGCTCCCGCTGTAACGGGTGCCGTCATTGGAAAAGTAGCTAGCTTTTACCTTGCCACCGAACTGCTCACCATCCGCCAATAAATCCTGCGCGTCTTTGGTTTTAAACCGAATAGAGCCGCCAATTGCACCGGGCCCGCTGGTCGCCTCACCAGCACCGGCTTGCACGTCAATTTGCTTTAATAAGTCTGGGTCCAGAGTTACACGACCAATGTGATGGAACAGTGTGGAGGTTTGCTGTGCGCCATCAACAGTGACATTCAGATAGGCGTCTTCAAGACCGCGTACATAGATTTTCTGGGCAACGCCCACAGAGCCACCCACGCTAACAGACGGAGACTCTCGGAATACATCGGCTAAATCATTGGCCTGAAACTGTTCGATATCCTGCGCAGTGATACTCAAATTGGTAGATGCCCCCACAACAGCAATATGCTCAATGGCTTTTTGCTCTTCGTTGGTATCCAATTCTGCGGCGACAGCACCTGACGCCAGTGAACACACAGCACCAGCTAATACTAAATTTTTCAAGGGAATGTCCTTCTGACTCTACATCTTACAAATAAGAAGCATTCTCATCTTACTGCTAAACAAAGGACAGTACTTTTACAACTGTTACATTCTGACCACCAACCCAAAAGGCCGCGTAATTCGTCTGAAAAGCCAACAATGGCATGCGAACAACAGTATTAATAGGTTGAATGACACCCGTATTTTATACGATAATGATAATAGTTATCATTATCGTATAAAAATCACTCTTCAAGGACTACCAATGCGCCATTCCGCCATCGCGATTGCTATTTTTTCTGTGCTTAGCACCGCTCAACCCGCTTATGCTAATGACACATCAACAGAATCTGATATTGAAACCATAGAAGTGACCGGGCGTGCTCAGCAGTTTTATTTGGACAGCAGCACCCGGGTGGGCACAAAAACCGACTCGGACATCATGCTCATTCCACTGTCAGTGCAAGTACTTACTCACCAGCTTATCGCTGACCAGGCGGCGCGAGACATCACCGATTTATACCGCTCAATCGCAGGTGTCAGTGAATTCAGCTACTCCGGCATCACGTTCCGAGGTTTTCGCGATGATGCCAACGTCTTTTATGACGGTGTTCGGGGGGACCCTTTCTCAGGTTTTAGCGTGCCACAATTATTTAACGTAGAACGCGTCGAGGTGCTCAAAGGACCCGCTGCGGCACTTTATGGGGGTGGCGAACCGGGTGGTATGATCAATTACGTGAGTCGCCAACCCACCTTTAACGAACGACGCAATGTCACAGTGACAGGCGGTAACTTTTCACTGGCAGGCGCCTCTGCCGAGTTTACCGGTGGAATTACAGACTCTGTGGCGTATCGATTCGGCGCTTTTTATGAAGCTCAGGATAGCTTTCGCAACAATGCAGACGCTGAAAACATTGAGTTAGCTGGCGGTGCATTGTTTGTACTGGGAGACAGTACCCAACTTACAACGACTTACGACTACATAGTGCAAAACCTGGGCGGCAACCGGTTGCGTGGTGTGCCGGTAGACGACAATGGTAACTTTTTGGTGAGTCGCAGTTACAACGCCAATGAAAAAGTAGATTATCAGGACCTTGAAGCGCTGGTATTACAAGCTAATTTGCAACACGATTTTAGCGACAACTTTACCTTCAACGGTACCCTCCGTTATCTGGATAACGAGCGCGAGCAGGCCTATCACGAGTCGCGCAGCTGGGTAGACGTAAATGGTGATGGCGTTGCCAATATTGATGACCAGACTATCCGCCGCGAATACCGCAAACAGTACCGTGCAAATGACGAGCTAAGTCTGACGCTTGATTTTGTTTACGACTTTGAAACAGCCGGTATCGATCACCAGTTCCTGTTTGGCGGTGACTATCATAATGTCGAAACTGACTACGACTACTACCGTGCTCGCTATGAAGCCGACGGCGTTGCAAACCTGAATATCTTTACCCCTAACTACGGCGAAACCGATCCGAGTAGATACAACCTGACCAATATGAATCGCGATGGGTTGAAGCGTGAACGTGCCAGTCTTTACTTGCAGGATAAACTGCAATTCTCGCCAGAATGGGCGCTTATGCTAGGGGCCAGACTCGACCACTTTGACGAAAAAAGCATGGATACCGACACCCAGTATTCAGACACAGACATCTCGCCTCGCGCAGGCCTGATCTACACGCCATCTGCCGCTACTACGGTATATCTGAATCTCTCGCAGAGCTTTAACCCGGTGGAGCCGGCAGACTTTGAAAACGCAGGTGCAGAGCCGCTGGCCCCGGAAACAGGTGAACAAGTAGAGCTGGGTATAAAGCAAGCCTGGCTGAATGGCCGTATTATGACAACGCTGGCGGTGTATCAAATCGACAAAGAAAACCTGGTGATTAACAACCCTGACTACGATGAAGGTGTTAACGACGACGTTGAGCCGGCACTAATCAATTTTGGTCTGGTTGAAAGTAATGGTGCAGAGTTTACTCTGGTAGGTGACGTAACCGACACCATCAGTGTTACAGCAAACTATGCTTACAACGACACCCTGGTGGTAAGTGGCAGCACCGGCAACACCTACGATGGCCGCCGTTTCGCTAACTCCCCCCGCCATCAGGCTGGCTTCTGGGCGCGTTACGACATTGCAGCAATTGATTCATCGTTTGCAATGGGTGTGGATTACGTGAGTGAGCAAATCAGTCTTAATGGCCAGCGCGTTAAGCCCTTCACCGTGTTTGATGCCAGCTGGACCACCCGTTGGGATGACCTGCTCCTTAGCGTAAACGTGAAAAATCTGTTCGACAAAGTGTATGCAGTGAGCGGCTTTAGCGAACGCAATGGTCACTTCCCTGGCGAGCCTCGCGAGGTTGTAGTGCAGCTTAGCTACGATTTCTGATACTTTTCGTGCAACAGCAACCTGTTAGCTGGCTGAAACGGACGTTAGCAGTCAATGAATAAACAGACATGGTACAAATGGCACAGCTACGCGGGTTTTCCGCTGGCTGTGTTTTTGTGTTTCATTATGTTCACCGGCACTCTGGCGGTGTTGTCACACGAGCTTGACTGGTTAAGCAACCCGGCAATCCGTGCGCCTGCTTCCAACCAATCGCTAGACTGGCCAGCGTATTATCGCAACGTGCTGAACGTCGCCAATGGCGATCGCATCTATCAACTGTCGGCCCCGCTACATAATGGTTTTGCCGCCGAAGCGATCTTGATCGACAAACATGCACAGCGCTACCGCGTTTTCTTCAAGCCCGATACCTATGAATACACCGGTAATGGCGCATGGTTTAACTGGCAAACCACGTTACGCCGCCTGCATCGCCACCTTATGCTGCCGCTAAATATTGGGCTGACTATAGTGTCTGCCACGGCCTTTTTATTGTGTGTGTCCCTCATTTCCGGACTCGTGCTGCACCCACAGTGGTGGCGAGGTCTATGGCGGTTACCCCGGCAACATAACCTACGGGTGTTCTGGGGGGATTTACACAGACTCACCGGCTTGTGGAGCAGTTGGCTTCTGGCCATCATGGCCGTAACCGGGCTGTGGTATTTTGTTGAGAAATACGGCTTAGCTGCCAGTTATCCAGACAATGCCCCCGTCACCACTGAGGAAGCAAAAGAGACTGCCGTGCGGGTTCAGCCTGATGTATTCGAAAAAGCCATCAATCACGCTCATGCAATAAGACCAGATTTGCGGATCACCTCGGTGTTTCTGCCCGTTAAGCCAGGCCAGCCAATTCGCATTGACGGCCAGGCAGGCCATATTCTGGTTCGCGACCGGGCAAATAACCTGATAATCGACCCGGTTAGCGGTGCACTGTTGTCAACACGTGAAGGCAGCCAACTGTCCGTGCATGCGCGTATATCCGAAGCCGCGGACCCGCTGCATTTCGGTACCTGGAGCGGGTACTGGAGCAAAAGTCTGTACTTTGCTTTCGGTCTGGTACTTACCAGCCTGTGTGTCACCGGCACCATTGTGTATGCCCATCGAATTCGCAAATGGCGACGGGGTCTAACACCACCATTACTGCCTGTTATTGGCGCAGGTATCACCTCTATGAAAGTCGGCGCGTTGGTGTCGTTTGCCCTAATAGTGACAGGTCTTGTACTCACCGCCTCTACGCTGGCAGGGCTGTAGCTTTCGTTTTAGGTATACAGTTGCACCATAATGATATGCCAGCGCATATAGAGGCATGTATTTTCAGGTGCTATAGTACACAGACTACATTGACAGGCCTTGGACATGGACAACAACGATGAGCTGTACAATGTCGTTGAAGTGAACTCTGCACAATCGCTCTCGCAGGTTCGCCGGCATCGGTTATTACAAATTTGTGCAGTCAGCGCACTGGGATTAGTGGCTTCTTTGCTGGTTGCCCGCGGTGTTGCGTTTACTATTTTTGCCAGTGGATTAATCTCCCTTCTTGTGGCATTTTTACTGGCCTACCGACACAAGGTTCAGGCCTCCTCTTTCGTATTATTAAGCGCTATGTCGGCCATGTTATTTGCGCTGGCCCTCGTTGGTGCCGGGCTGTTTGATATAGCAATTATTGGCTATCCCTGTCTGTTAATTTTTGCCGCTATATTGGGTGGCGTCGGCCTTTTTGGCACATTACTGACCCTCACTATTGTTCAATGCTCTGTGCTGGTTTGGCTTAATTTGAGTGGTCATGTTGTTCCAAGTACCCCCAAATTAAGCTGGGAGCACCTGATATTTGTGCAGGTCATTTTTGTTATTACCGGGTTCAGCGTGTATGTGCTGGTGCGCGATATCAAACAGCTCATGCTGTCCTTACAAAAAGAACACGATGAGGTGCAGTTGAGTCGTAAACAGATCCAGCATCTTGCCCACCATGACCCGCTCACTCAGTTGCCGAACCGCTTGCACGGAGAACAGTTGTTTCAGCGCTTGTTGAAGGACTTGCGTAAAGCCAACAAACAACTGGCGCTGTTGTTTTTAGACCTGGATAACTTCAAGCCTGTGAACGACGCACTAGGGCATGTTGCCGGTGACATATTATTGGAAGAACTGGCTGCGCGGCTGAGCAATTTGCTGAGTAAAGATCAGTACCTGATCCGCTTTGGCGGCGATGAGTTTTTGGTGCTGACCCCGTTCACAAACGAACAGAACAATCACTTGTCGTTGACCCAGTTCGTGAATACTTTATTAGCGGAGTGCGCCAAAGAATTTGAAGTGCAGCAGAACCGCGTAGTAGTGTCGTCGTCCATCGGCATTGCCCTTGCCCCGCAACACGGTGAGCATTTTAAAGAACTTTGTCGCAAAGCAGATATCGCGATGTACAAAGCGAAAAGCGATGGCCGCAATACCTATTGTTTTTACGCCCCCGAGCAGGATGCGCATAGCGAAGAGCGATTTACGCTGCTCCAAAAGCTACGCAGTGCCGTTGCCAATAAGGATTTCGAGCTGTATTACCAACCCATCATTGACCTCCACACCGGCCGCACAGCTTCCGTGGAAGCGTTATTACGCTGGCCACAAAGCGACGGCAGTATGATAGGGCCGGACAAGTTTATTCCTTTGGCTGAAAGTGCCGGCGTAATAAATACACTGGGCAGTTGGGTAATTGCGCAAGCTTGTTTATTTTGTGCTTCTCAGCGAGAAAGAGGGCACTCGGATTTACGCATTGCCGTGAACATCTCGGCATTGCAATTTAATGATGGCATGCTGAAAAGCTATGTGGAAGAAGCGTTAGCTACAGCAAAACTGCCACCCGAGGCATTAGAGTTAGAACTGACAGAATCGTTATTTTTAAATGAGTCGTCAGCCATTCTGCAACAGCTATCCGCGTTAACCGATATGGGTATCACAATTTCCATTGATGACTTTGGCACAGGCTATTCAAACTTGGCCTATTTGCGTAAATTTAACGCCTCTACGTTAAAAATTGACCGTTCATTCATTCACCCTCTCACCAGTGACGACAATGATGTGCCACTTGTTCAGGCCATGATCACCATGGCCTCCAGCCTGGGTATGCACACCATTGCCGAAGGTATCGAAGACGAAGCGACCAAACAGATGCTGATTGAAATGGGCTGTCAGTTGGGCCAGGGATACCATTGGTCCAAACCGTTAAATGAACAGGAAATCACTGACAAGTTGCGTAACTAATTTGCTCCAGCAGGCTTTTATCGTGGCGTATCAGCGCAACTTACTCTGCATGCCTGAATAGCCAGCCCCTCACACACAGAGTTAAACGCGTCATTTTCGAGCAGCGGTAACCCCGCCAGTAGCCCGTTAGACAATGTGTCACGCAGAATAGGAGACAAACTCATGCCGCCGGTGATCATAACTACCTCTGGTTTTATGTCGGTTTGAGCCAGACATTCTTCTATTAAACGAATCACCTTACTTAGCCAGGATTTCATGGACAGAGCTAACATTTGATTGTCGATGCTAATACTGAAGTCTGGTTCTATGTACGGCAAAGGCAAAGTAATTTGCGCTTTCGACGACAGTAGTTCCTTAGCCATCCGCGCCGAGTTCACGACTCTGGCCGAGAGCTTTTCTTCCTGAATGATCAGCAGTCGCTCAAGTAATTCAGGCTCTTTAACAATCGACTTGGTTTGCATGATTTCCAGCCCGTATTCGTCTGAAAAGAAACGAGTGAGCTTGGGAATATCATCCACGGCGCACATATCAGAAAAATAGGTGGGTGGCACAGGTAATCCATTTTGCATCGACAGTCCTTGCCCCAGATGCGGCGCAATGGCTTTTAACACCAGGTTTTTATCGCACTCCATGCCGCCCAGACGTTTGCCCGTTACACCCAGTACCGGGTTGTTGTGCTGTTCTGGCTGCGCTGACTCAGGGCCTAATCGGATACAGCAAATATCGGTTGTCCCGCCGCCCACATCTACCACCAGCGTAGTGGTTTCTGTTGCTAACGTGCGCTCAATTCTGTAGGCAGCAGCGATAGGCTCTTCAAGGAAGCTAACATGTTTGAACCCGGCCAATGCTGCAGCTTGCTGCATGATATTGATCGCTTGCACATTGCCGGTCTCGCCACGTGTTCCGTGGAATTTTACCGGCCTGCCAATGACCGCCGTATCGACGGCTTGCTGAAGCTGTGCTTCTGCACATTCACGAAAATAACCAAGCTGTTTGGCTATCATGCCAACAAACGCTTCCTGCTGCTGGCTGTCCAGGCTAGCCCCCAGGAAGTTCTTTGGTGAATAGATTAACCGTCCCTTTTCCGGTGTAGCCAGAAAACGTCTGAAGCCTTCTTCACCAAAGGCAAAGGTACCGGTTTCCACTAACTGCTTAAGCGACAAATCCTGAACGGTGAGGTCTTTTAGCAGTAATTGAATGGCGCGCTTTTGTAGCCCCGGGCGGTCGTGAAACTGACCGCGCAGGCTTTCTATCCTGTCGCTGTAAACCTGCTGTTCGTTGGGATCCTGAGCTTCATAGAAACGTTGCTTTTCTTTTTCGATTTGCTCACCGATAGTACGCTGTAGCTGTGCCACTTTGGCTTCAACAATCTCATCTGGCGGCGTGGGCAATTCGTCCGGGTAATATATAAAAATCGACGAGCGAATTTTATTCCCGTCTTTTACCTGAGGATCGAGTTTTACATGAGAGTGATGATTACCGTCAAAGAAGACCACTTCCGAATTAGACGTACCGTAATCAATACCTATTGCCGCCATGATTTGCCTTTATTACTTAGATTAACGCGTTTCTGTTTGAGAGTGCGTGCTTGTACTTTGTCATTGTTGCGGGGGATCATGACTGACTAACAATAAAGTGCAATCCATTTTTCTGTTTTCCCACGTCAATATTGACGACATCACCACACGGGAATTAACGGAAAGTTATAGAAAGGCGACTTGCAATCGCCTTTTCTGGTCTTAAATACCGGGTTTCGCGAAGGACTATTACCCCCTATAGCGAGCCGGTTAACAATTGCCCCAACACGGGTTTGAAGGATTTGCCGACTTTAAGCCTGACCTGATTGGCCAGCAGCACTGAGTCCGAATCTTTGCCTATTACACAATGGTTATGCACAACGTAGGACTTATGAATTTGCGTAAACGCGCTTTCGGGAAGCGCAGCCACCAGCTTTTTAAGTGTGCTGTTTACCAATAACATTGAGTCGCCCAGCCACACTTTCACATAGTTACCGTATGCCTCAAGGTAGCAAATATCATTGAGTAGAATACGCCGTTGCTCGCGTTCGACTTTTACTACAATGTGATCGGGAATAAGTTCAGAAACCGTTTGAGAGGCCGCAGGTACCTGGTCGGAAGCCGCGCGCTGGCGAACTTTGTCCAGCGCCATTGATAGTCGTTCGCCACTGACCGGTTTGAGCAGGTAGTCGGTAACATCCAGTTCAAATCCTTCGAACGCATATTCCTGATAGGCGCTAACGATGACGACTTGCGGCCGGTTAGCCAGCACCTTTAACATCGCCATTCCATTTAACATGGGCATGTTAATATCCAGCAGCATCAGATCGGCCTGATTTGATGCTAACCAGGCTAAGGCTTCCGTTGCGTTATAGCATTGCTTTACCACTCGCATATCGTCGTGATTAGCCAGATGGTGCAACAGCACCCGGTGCGCCAGTGGCTCATCGTCTATGATTAACACATCTAACACGGTGCCAGCTCCATTTCCAGACGGGTGTGCCATACGTCTCCCTTCGCCTCACTGACCAACAAATGCTTCTGCGGGAACTGCAAGGCCAGGCGGCGTTTCAGGTTATCCAGCCCTAACCCGCTGTCACCCTGCGCATCTGAAGTACGCGTATCGATTGCAGCTTGGGATGCGGGTGGTAACGGATTCATACATTCAACCACCAGCGTATTGTCTCGCAGGGTGACAGACAACGTAAGCTCACAGGGTTTAGGCGCTTTTTCAATGCCGTGTTTGAAGGCATTTTCCAATACAATAATCAGCATGAGTGGTGGTATCGACCAGTCTTCGGCCTTTTCAGGCCATCTACAGTTAAATTGGCAGTCTGCGGTATAACGCATCCGTTGTAGCGCCAGATAGTCCTGAAGGTAGCCAATATCCTCGCTGAGAGACACCCGCTCCAACTGCCCCTTGTACACGGTGTAACGCAGTAGCCCTGCCAGCTTTTCTACCATTTCCGGAGCCTGCTCAGACTGCTCCAGACACAACGCATAGAGATTGTTTAGCGTATTGAAAAGAAAATGGGGATTCACCTGTTGTTGCAATAATTGTAACTCAGTGCGGGTTTGTTGCTGAGCAATCGCCGCCAGTTTAGCGCCTTGAGACTGACGCTCAAATGCCAGAATAAGCGGCGCGCTGAATACCAGTAACCAAAATGTCAGCTGGTAGTTAAAAGGGTCGAACGGGTTGTGATTTTCAGACGGAATCAAGGTAAATTCGGCGACATTGTTGAGTGGCATTAATAGCAACAAGGCACACACGGGCGGACTGAAAACCAGAATAAACACCACACAACCAGCCAGGAATGGCACTATGCCATGCACAGCCAGCAATTGCCGGATCAGGATGTAACGATTAAACCAATACACACAAAATAAAGCGCCGGCCATTACACCGAACTGCCAGAAATAATGCGTAAACAAGGGCAACTCGTTTACTATCTGAGCGAAGTCAATGATCATTGCCAGAGGTTGGTTGATCATCGGGTCCACATTGTGCAAAAACACACCTGCCATGGTAAATGTCCAGATCACCAGACAAACAGCCACCATGGTGTCCAGAGACAGCAGCGTCGACAGCCAGCTGCTGGCACCCTGAGTAACCCGTCCGAGCAGGTGATGTAAAAACCACATGCCACTGGCTCCGGCAGCCAGCATATATCCCTGTCCACCCAATAAATGCCAGTCATTAAACGTTGCACTGTGATGGGCGAATGCCGTCGCCGCCAGAGGGTACCCTACGAAACCAGCCAGCCAAAACAGCAGTGCTTTTATTCTGTGACTGTGCCATGCCGCATAATGAGCAATGAAAAAGGGCAGCATTTCTAACAGAAGCTGGCCGTGTGTATGCAGCAGCAAAAGCGGATCAGGTGTTCGGAAAGACACAAAACGAATGGAGGCTTCAAGTAGCACGGCCGCCAAAACAGGTAATAACAGCAACCCGTTTTTGCGTAATTCAACAGTCATTATTCGCTCCCAATGCCACACGTTGCCAATACATTTCCTGGTAGTTTGCAGCACGTTGGCCATCAGCTCACGCTTTGCATGACGAAGCTACGCAATTTGATGACGAAAGTAAAATTCCGCCAGCCATCCCCCTGCATGCAAGGATAATTACAACAAACTATACGGTTGTCACCCCATTCCGCACGTTAGTCATTCATTGCTCCCCCTTTCTGCAAGCTAGCTCTAAAGTAACCGGGTAATTTACACCAGGGACGTAAACACGATGCTCTCATTACAACAAGTTAGTAAAACCTATGCCGACGGGACAGTCGCCCTCGACAGTCTGTCACTGACACTCCCGTCAGGTATGGTGGGCTTACTCGGCCCCAACGGTGCAGGTAAATCAAGCCTGATGCGCACTATTGCCTGTCTGCAAACGCCGGACAGCGGCGACATTCTTTTTAACGGCACAAGTGTGCTGGCATCGCCTCACTTGTTGCGCCAGCAACTGGGGTATTTACCACAGTCTTTCGGGGTGTATCCTCACATGAGCTGTGTAGCCTTGCTACATCACATAGCCGCGCTCAAAAACATATCTCGATCGAAGGCTCGGTCCCAAATAGATGAATTGCTCAGCATCACAAACCTGACTCAGCATGCCGGCAAACGGGTAAGCACATTCTCGGGCGGTATGCGTCAGCGCTTTGGCATCGCGCAGGCGCTGTTGGGCGACCCGCGCATTCTGATCATGGATGAACCGACCGCCGGACTGGATCCACAAGAAAGACAACGTTTACACGGTATGCTCATTTCGCTGAGCAAAAATAAGCTGGTGTTACTGTCTACCCACATTGTGGAAGACATTGAACACCTTTGCCCCCACGCCACACTAATGATGCAAGGGCGCATTGTTGACAGCGGTGCCATGCATTCACTGATTTCGCCTATGGAAAACAAAGTGTGGGAGAGCGCCTCCAAGCCCGACAGAGGTGTGCTGCTGGGCGAGCATTATCATTGCGGTCAGCCAGTGTGGCGATTGTTTAATGACGAACAACCCACCCCGGATGCAGTATTAGTTAACGCCACCCTACAAGATCGGTATTTTTATAAATTAGCCCTACAGGTGAAAAGCCATGTTGCTCATTAATGAATGGCGACTGTACTGCCGCCAACCAGTGGTTTGGTTATGTCTGCTTGGGTTGCCCGGATTATCGGTACTACTGACGCAAGGTTTGTCGGTAGACGATGCACAACTGGCAAAACGCCTCACTCTGGTAAATATTACCGTGCTCATGATGACGCTGCCGATTGTGATTGGCGCCCTCACCCCTGCCATACTCATGCGCGAGCAACTCTACCAGATGCAGGAACTCACAGCGGCGACGCCCACCAATGAACGTAAACGGCGATATTATCAGCTCATGGGATTGTTAAGTCTGGTTATCCTGCTTTGCTTTGTTTCAGCCTCGTTGCAACTATTGGTATTGTCTTTTTATGGGTCGTTTGATGCCATACTCCTGCTAACCGGCTTAAAGAATGCGCTGGTGTTAACTCTGCCCGCTTGCGTTCTCTACTGTTCGCTCGCCCTGTACGCAGCACAATCTGCCAAAAGTCCGCTGACGATTTATGCGCTGTTTGCGTTGTGCTGGGTAGGCTATGTCATGCTCGCTTCAATTACCGGCTCACCTGTGCTGGCAGGTAGCAGTATTCTCAACCCCATCCTGTATCAGGCTATGCTGCTATTTGACCCGCTTGGCTTTACGGCTGTTTTCGACCAGTACCAATCCGGTGCCCCCCAGTGGGCCATGTCGATGGGAATAGTCACCAACCGTTTGATTTGGCTTTTCATATCCGCATTTGTTATTCACCGCACTTTATCTGCCCCATCGCAAATATTGTTTACCGCGCCTTCAAGCACAGGGCTATTCAAGGTGTTTAGCCTGTTTTCAGCGGCGCTAACACAGGTTCGCCGACTTGTGTTCTCAGACAAAGTGCTTTCAAACACACTGATTCCAGACATAGTGCAGCAATGGCGTTACTCCCCGTTTGGGGCCCTGTTTTCGGGGATGTGCAGTATTGTTATTCACAACTGTATCTTTGTGTTCATCATACTGTTTTATGGCGGCGCCGTGTTTTCAGAAGTGCTGGCAGGCATTGACTACGCGGAGTTTGGCGCGGTTATTACACCGCAAAGTAGCGATGCGCTGAATCGCGTTGCCTGGGATATTCTGCCCTTCGCAGGCTGCGTATTAATGGCGCTGTGGAGCTGGCAGCTCGGTTGGGAAAACCAGCGTCATCGCGTCGCAGAACTCATTGCCGCCGCGCCGGTTACCAATGTTCAACTTATCCTGGCGCAGGCAGCTACGTTGTTCGTTGCCTGGTGTATCCTGCTTGTGACTACAGCATTGGCTACCGCAACCAGCCAGTTGCTGTCGTCGAGTGCAATTGAGGCTGGTACCTACTGGTTAGTGTTGTTGATGGGAGGCGCTCCCGTCTTGTTGTTTGGCTGGTTTTGCCTGGCACTACATCATCTGTTTCGTCACTCTCTGACAGCTGGCGTAGTCGGACTACTGCTGCTGATCGTGAAGTTCACGCCGGTACTTAACCTAGCCGGTATATCTCACCCACTTCTGGACTTTGCCGGTACGCCACTGCAACCCCTTGATGCATTGATTGGCTTTTCAAGAAGTGCATCCACGTTTGCCCCCTACGCCTTGGTGTGGGTCATTTTGACGCTGTCTGCGCTGGGATTAGCAATCATCATGAGTCATCGTGGCACTGGCCTGTCACTGGTGAAGTGGCGACATTTACCGGTTGCCGGTTTTCTTATAGCGGGCCTGGTGGTATGCACGGTATCTGCCTTTCACCTGCTACTGAAAAGCGAAAAGCCGCAGATGTCTGCCGATGCACGTTACGCACTGCGCGCCGACTATGAAAAACAATTCGCACACTGGGACGCTGTTCCGCAACCTATTGTTACGCATATTGATGCCAAAGTGGATTTTTACCCTGAAGCTCGTCAGGCGTCACTGTCTTTGGACATGCAATTAACCAACGTAACTACCAGCCCCATTACAGAGATCTTAATTGGTAGCTTTCCGGGTTTTACCCCACAAACATTAACGCTGGACGGCGCTAACCTGTCTTTTCAGGATACGCAATTACACCAATACGTATTTACCGTGGCAGCCCCGCTTATGCCGAAAGACAGCATAACACTGCACGCCTCTATACTGGTGGACGGCGCACGCCTGTGGCTCCCCGCAGGTCATCAGGTGCTGTTACCAGAATTCAGCTATTTGCGCGCCATTCCAATGCTGCCATATGTGGGCTTCAATCGGCAGTACACGCTGCGTGATGAGCAAACCCGACTCCAGTTTGGCTTACCCGAACTCAACATGGCGCAGCCAAGTACATTTGCCCATCACCCACCGACAACCAAACCTTCGTCGCGTCCGATTACGCTTCACAGCAAGGTTTCCGCTCCGCTTTCACACAGTGTGGTAGCGCAAGGCACCAAGGTACACGAATGGCAGCAAGATGGCCGTCGGTATGTGGAATTTAAAACAGTCACCCCCATTCGCAACATCCCGGTATGGCTGACATCGATTCAGACACCACTGTCCAGTGTCATTAAACTCAGTACACACTCAGTCAACGTGCATTATATTGGACTGGGAGACACGCTAACCGGCGCACCGTCTTCCGATGCTCATGCCATTCATAAGCTGGCAGTAAGTGATACGCTGCAGTGGTTTTCCAACACTCTTATCCCCTACCCGTACTCTGATTTGTCGCTGGTATTTATTCCCGAAATCGGCCCGAGTGGCTATGCACTGCCCCTAGTTATCTTAATGTCACACCGACTCGCCGTTAGGGCAAGGCCGGCGGACGATGCCGGGTTTGATCAGCGCTATCGAAGAACAGTGCACGAGGTAGCGCACCAGTGGTTTGGTCATACGCTGGGGTATGGCGTAGAGGAAGACGGGTCATTTTTAATTGAGTCATTGGCCAAATACACCGAGTTGGTGCTGATTGAACAACGATTTGGCAAATCGGCCATGCAGGCACTCGTTGAGTACGAAAAAACACGGTATCAGTATTCTCTTCGTGGCAGGTTAACGTCACAGCAGGCCATTATTGACGCCACGCATTCTGCGGATGTGTATTCCAGAGCGACCATAGTGTTCGCTGAATTACGCGAACGGCTGGGAGACAAAGTGATTGTCGATACATTGAATGAACTGTTTGCGAAAAACCAACCGGGATTCCACAGCGTCACATCGCTGGACTTTGTTCATGCGTTATTAGCGCGAGCACCTGATGAACACCAAAACGCGGTGCGGGCCTTGCTATTAAGTGGCGAGACTGATTTGTAGATATCGATTTGAACTGATCGCTATCCACGCGGATAGCGATATTTGTCGATGACAACAGGCTTCAACAAACTAACGGATGAGACCTTGCACTCGCATGCTATCAAGCAAATGCTGACAATGCTGCGTTAAATGTTCTCTTAACTTTCGTATAGCAGGAGTTATTAACTGCCTGCTCGGGCAAATCAGCCATAGCTCGGTTGGAGGAGCTGTAAACTCCTGCAATATCGGTACTACGCGGCCGCTTAGTAAATCCGTTGACATATCGAGTGCTGACTTCATGGCGATTCCCTTTCCCGATACACACCATCGCCTCACCAGGTCAGCATCGTTGGCCGCTCTGTTTCCCCCTACCCGAACCGGAAATTTTTCTCCGTTGCGAGTAAACGTCCAAGCGTGATGAAGTGTGCCTTTCAACTCATAGAGCAAGCTATTATGCGACGTTAAATCAGAGGGGTGTTCTGGTCTGCCGCATTGCGCCAGGTACGCGGGCGATGCACAAACGACTCTTGGTACGTCGCAGATTTTGAAACCGTAAACGCTCTCGTTGTTGTAGGGTATGTAACGTAACGCGACATCCAGAGGAGCGCGGTAAAAGTCGACATTACTGTCACTAACGTGCAGTTTTAGCGACACCTTCGAATAGCTATCCATAAACGCATCAAGCCATTCCAGCAGAATATTCCGGCCCAAATCCGATGGGGCCGACAGCCTGATCTCGCCTTCAATAGTACCCAACATATGTTTAGATTGCTGTTCAACCTGATTTAGTAAGGCAACGGCCTGTGCGAGTTGTGACAGCGCTTGTTCACCAGCGCTGGTGATTTTCAATTTTCGGGTTGAACGCTGAAACAATGTCACGCCCAGCGATGTTTCTACCCGCTTTACGGCCGCACTGGCAGTAGCCACGAGCAAATCCATACTCTCGGCTGCCTGCTTAATACTTTTCTGCTCGGCTACTTTTAGAACAATTTTCAGATCGTTTACATTCATATTATCAATTTATTTTTGATACTGAACAAAAGAATAAGCTGTTTTTAATTAACAAAACAAGATCTACACTGCATTCAATTCTGATAACACCACAAGGTAACGTTATGAAAGCGATAGGTTATAAAACTGCGGGCTCCATAGATGCAGCCAATGCACTAGAGGACATTGAACTGGATAAGCCAACAGCGACGGGCAGGGATATTCTGGTAAAGGTATCAGCCATTGCCGTAAACCCTGTTGATTTTAAAATTCGTCAGAATGTGTCCCCAACCGATGATGAGTTTAAAGTGTTGGGCTGGGATGCAGTAGGAGAAGTTGTCGCTACCGGCGAAGAAGCTCATCTATTTAATCATGGTGACAAGGTTTATTATGCCGGCGATCTGACTCGTCCTGGCAGCAACGCTGAGTACCAGCTTGTAGACGAGCGGCTAGTCGCTAAAAAACCGGCTTCCATCTCTGACGCCGAAGCCGCAGCCATGCCACTAACCAGCATCACGGCCTGGGAACTGTTATTTGAACGCCTGGCCATTCCCAGAAGCTCAAACTCAAAAGCGACCTCGCCGGACGTGCTGTTGGTAGTTGGGGCATCTGGTGGCGTTGGCTCCATTTTAATCCAGTATGCCAAGGCACTGACAAACGCGGTCGTTATTGCGACGGCTTCTCGCCCATCTACACAAAAATGGGTGAAGGAATTGGGCGCAGATTTCGTTATTGATCACAGCCAATCCCTGGTTGAACAGATCAATGCACTGGAAATCGGGCCGGTGACTCACGTTGCCAGCCTGACACATACAAATTCATACCTCGAAGCCTATGTAGATGTTCTAAAACCCATGGGCAAAATCGCGTTAATCGATGATCCAGAGACGCTCGACGTTAAAAAGCTCAAAGCCAAAAGTATCTCACTACATTGGGAGTTTATGTTCACACGCTCAATGTTTAGTACTGACGACATGATAGTGCAACATCAACTGCTCACTGAGACCGCCGAACTCATTGACCAGGGCATCATCAAGTCGACCTTAAACCAAACGATGGGAAGTATTAATGCTCACAATTTGCGCGAGGCACATCGCTTGTTGGAGTCCGGTAAGGCCATAGGTAAAATTGTGCTTGAAGGCTTTGATAGCTGATTTAGCGCCAAACAGCTTAACGGGTATGCCACCAGCGCATACCCGTATAAATACTAATTAACATAAGACTAATCAACCTCACACCCTATCGCTACCTGCAGCACCTTTTAGCTCTAAAAATCCCGATCATGTCTGTTCAGGGCTTCTGTGTAATGGTGCCTCGACCCGGGGTCGTAACTCACGGTTACCGGCAGGGATATGCTCTTTCATTTTTCTTAAGCTGAAACAAAAAACCCCGACCATTTCTGATCAGGGCTTCTGTGTAATGGTGCCTCGACCCGGGGTCGCAACTCACGGTTACCGGCAGGTGACACGCTAGCGTGTCCCGATAATCACAATTTTTGACACTTGGATCAAAAAAGCCTCGCACTTTCGTGCGAGGCTTCTAAGAATGGTGCCTCGACCCGGGATCGAACCAGGGACACGCGGATTTTCAATAGACAGCTTAGCCATAAAAATGATATAAATCAAAAACCTAATTAAAACATAAAATAGCTTTGCAAATTCTTTGCAAATCAACATATAACCTGTTCTACTAGCAGCATGGCTAAACAGATTGCTAGACATGACATAAACGACACGCTGTACATCTTCAAACAAGATAACAGCGAACGTTGGTATGCGCGATTTGTACTGTTCAATACGTGGTACTGCAAATCAACTAAAAAGAAAGATAAAGACGAAGCCATCGCTATGGCACATCGAATATTTCTCGACCACGAAATCCGAATCGAAACCAATACGCTAGTTCAAAGCAAAAGATTCCGGTATGTAGCGGAAAGAGTTATTGAAAAACTTGAACGAGAGCTTAATGTCACCTCTCCTGAAAAACCCAAGGAACGAATCCCTGAGACCTTGATTGACTTTATAGAGAGCCAGGAAGGGAACAAAAATACCGAAAAGAAATTTCGTCATGACTACTCCCTAGCTCTCCGCAAATATCACATCCCCTACTTTGACAGAACATACGTTACATCGATAGACCAAGACGCCATTAAACAGTTTGATTTATGGCGTGAGAAACAATTCGGTCGAACGCCAGCATCCTCGACCTTAAAAACTCACAACGCTGCGCTTAACTTAGTGTTTAAAGAAGCTATTGAACACAAATGGATGATTCCGATACAAGTGCCAGTATTGTCGTCGAAAGGTAAATCAGGAACACGTCGAGCCGCTTTTTCAGAAGAAGAGTATGATGCTGTAATTGATGGTATTTACGAAAGTGAACGTAACGCTCACACCGAGAAGACAAGGCAAATCAGAGAGCTGCTTTATGATTACTGTGAGATTGCAGTAAATACCGGCATCCGTCCGGGCACAGAGATGGAAAGCATCACCTGGGGTGATATAGAACTAAAAGCCCAAGGAAGTAAAGCACAGTTCTTTATCAACGTACGCAAAGGTAAAACAACTAAACACACTGGCACACGAAAAATCGTCTGCAAAAAAGATGTCATTGGCGCGATATCCCGACTCCGCGAACGGTTTCCACATAGAACACCAAGTCAAAAATTATTCCGATTGGCTAACGGTGAAACAACACCACAGTTAGGCAAGGCATTTGAAAAGGTTCTTCAGAATAACAACCTTAAAACGCATTCAGATGTACCAAGGACACTATACTCGTTACGCCACACATACATTACATGGCAACTGCTGGCAGGCACAAGCATGGACGTTATTGCTAAACAGTGTGGTACTAGTGTTGCTATGATTGAACAACATTACAGTCATGTAAGACCTGAAATGTTTGCCGACGAATTATCAGGTGTAACTTTCGATAAAACTAAGCCAAAGCCCGTTTCGAACAAAACACTAGAAAGGCGAGCTAAGAGTGCTGAACGCGACGAAAAACGTTTTAAAGAATGGGCGGCAGAGTACAAGAAACGTGGTTGTATTTAACTATAACTCGCCAGTCAAAGATAAACACGCCTCTTAATTTCATAGGATTCATTCAGTTTAATTTATCTTATTTTCATCATTATAAAAAAATAAAAACATTTTAAATCAGAATCTTACGCGACAACTTATCTGTAATAATTTCCGTTTACTTAATATCTATTAAACAAAAACTATTATAGAGATTTGAGATAAGCAAATATCGGATCTCATCGATTATCTTACTAAAGGCACAACCTTGGGAAGGATAATCAATGAAAATTCTATATGTCGAACAGTCAGAACGACAATTTGATCACTTTAAACGAAATATAAATGCTAATAGTAAATTCAAATCAAACTTAAAAGTTTTTACAACACTGCTTTTGGCTAATTTCATTTTAAGTCCAGAGCAAGTGAACGCTGAGGAGATGGTAGAAAGTATCGTCGTGACAGCAACTAGAAAAGCAGAATCTATACTAAGTGTACCAATAGCAATAGATACTTTGTCTGCGGGGAAAATTGAATCATTTGATGTAGACACTACTAATGATCTGAGTTCATATTTTCCGGGAGTAGAAATACGAGCGGTGTCTTCATCTGAACAGGCGAAAGCGTGGATTAGAGGGTCTGGCAGTATAGATTTTGCGTCAAACACCAATCCAACTGTAGGTGTTTACATAGACGATGTTTATCTCCCAAATACGTTCCAACATACCGCTCCTATTTTCGATCTTGAAAGAATTGAAGTATTGAAAGGCCCACAAGGTACCCGCTATGGGCGGAATGTAACAGGTGGACTAATAAAATATGTTACCGCTAAGCCAGAAGATACTTTCTCCGGCTATTTTGATTTAGGTGTTGGATCTTTCAATGAAATTAAAAGTGCAGGAGCTATTACTGGACCTATATCAGAAACAACCAACTTTCGATTTGCCTACAAATACGTAAATGATGATGGGTGGGCTTCAAGCCGGGCATCTGAACCGAAGGGCGATGGTTTTCCGGGTACACTTAAAAACAATAGCCTTAACGCTGAAAATTTACTTGCAACGAGATTATTACTTGATTGGAATCCGTCAACGCTATTTAACTACGAGTTAATGATACATTCTATGCGTCGTAGAGCTGACGGCGGAACATTTCAGTATGTAGGTATAGTAGACCCCGTAACTTATGAGCCAACTTGTGACCCTCGTTCGAGAATTGATTGCATCGATTACTTAGGTTATCGAGATTCTGACGGCGTTGGTGAGAGGGGGGATACCAGTGCTGGTGACCATGACTTTTTCGGCGATGCAAACTCTGACTCATATGGCCTCTACGGAAAATTAAACTATGATTTTCCTGCATTCAGCGTTAAACATATTATCGCATTTGACCGATTTAAAAGAGATAGTCAGTATGATGCCGATGGCGGCGCATATATGCTTTCTAATAATTACTATAAATCTAATTTCAAAACGGCTTCATCAGAATTTCAGATAACTTCAAATGCACAAGATGAGTTTGATTGGGATCTCGGATTATATATATCATCTGATGAACTGTCCGCAGACAATAAGTACGTTTTCTTTGGCCTAGAAACAGACCAAGAGTTTTATCAGAAACAGCTATCCAAGGCCATATACGGCAACTTAAAATATCCTTTAACATCAGGGTTGTATTTTCTATCTGGGCTTAGATACACAAATGATTCTGTTTACTTTGATCATTACAGTATTAGACCTACAGCACTCGATTTTGCCCCCGGAGATGTAGAAGGGTCTATATCAGATCAGACTTTTACTGATATTTCCTGGACCATTGGACTTCAGCAAGAAATTTCTGAAAATACAATGCTCTATTCTACTGTAAGCAATGGTTACAAGAGTGGTGGTGCCGGAGCAGGATTCGGAGATCCTGGCGAATTTAATAGCTACAAGCCAGAGGATTTAATGGCCTATGAAGTAGGGTTTAAGTCATCATTGTTTGCAGGAAGAGTTGTCTTAGATACCGCTTTTTACTACTACGATTATAGGGATATCCACGTTTTTGATGTTACATCCAATCAATTCGGTGGTCAGAACTTTATAGTAACTAATGCTAGTAAGGGAATTTATAAAGGAGGCGAAATAGGAGCAAATATAAATCTTAATGATTATAACTCTATTAACCTAGGGTTATCATTTATACACGCGAAATATACCGATTTTATAAGTGCGAATGGCGAAAACCTATCAGGTAATGATGTTCCTTTCGCGCCTCCATTGAAAGTAGTTATTTCATATGACTCTTGGTGGAATCTATTCTCTGACTGGGAAACAAACCTCAATTTACGCGTTAGCTATACTGACCGCGTCTTTCACGATGTTAGAAATAATCCTCTATTAACAGCAGATTCTTATTTTTTATCTGATATTGCGCTATCAACAACCAGAAATGATGGAAAGTACAAATACTCTATTTCTATCAACAACCTAACGGACGAACAATACAGAGTTCAATCTTTTGATTTTATAGAATTTGGCTCAGTGACACATGTCCCCAACAAGCCCCGAAATATATCAATAAAATTTAAATACAGCTTTGAATAAGGAAGAAAAAATGGATTATTTAGATGTACCTGTAATTGACTTTTCAAATGCATATTCTGAAAAAATAAATGAAAGATTTAAGTTAGCAGAAGAAATAGGAAATGTTGTTACAAACATTGGTTTCTTAGTACTGTCAAACCATGGTGTAAACCTAGATGTAGTTAAAAAAGCTCAACAACAGGTTTCTGCCTTCTTTTCACTCCCTACTGATAAAAAGAAAGAATTCTCGCCTAAGAGTAAATCCTACTATCGGGGGTACTTTGGCATGGAGACTGGAAACCTTGGAGCTACATTAGGCGATAAAGAGGCTTTACCTGACTTGCGAGAATACTTCACGTTAAATAGGGAGTTAGGTCCCGCTTGTGACGATTATTACAAAACAGGTTTGGCTCAAGAGATATTTATTCCGAATATTTGGCCCGACAATACATTACCTGAATTTAAAATAGCATTACTAGAATATTATCGAGAAATGGAAGCTCTTGCTGAACGAATAATGAGAATGTTTGCATTATCTTTAGGAGTCGACGAATTCTGGTTTTCATCAAAAATTGATAAGCATATGACAAATCTAGTTGCTGCAAATTATCCAGAGCAGAAGAACTCATATTCTCCGTCTCAAATTCGAGCTGGCTCCCATACTGATTATGGTTCACTTACTATTCTTAAAGCAGAAAATAAGCCGGGACTTCAAGTTAAAAACAAATTAGGTGAATGGAAAGACGTGCCAATTGTTGACAATAGTTTTATTGTTAATCTGGGGGACTTGATGTCTTATTGGACTGGAGGTAAATGGGTTTCCAATATTCATCGCGTCATAAATCCTAAAACAAAGGACTCGAATTCCGATAGGCAATCAATAGTCTTTTTTCACCAACCTAATTTTGATGCTGTCATCGAAACAATACCAGGATTAGAGAAATCATCAAAATATCCTACGACGACAGCTTATGAACATCTAATGTCAAAAATTAACAAAATGAACAAAACATCAAAATTTAATGAGATTGGAGAATAATATGATTATTTACGAACCACCAAAAGCACCAAATAAAATTCCTTTAATTGACATAAGTGACTTTTATTCTAATGATTTAGAAAAGCAAAAATCAATTGCGTGGGAGCTACATAAAGCGGCTCGTGAAACTGGATTTTTCTATGTGGAAGGACATAAAGTCCCATTAGCATTAATGGATGCGCAACTCGATTTGGCAAAGAAGTATTTTTCTCAACCAGATGATGTGAAAATGGAATGTTACTCCAAAAATTGGGAAATTGTACGTGGGTATGAACCTGTAGCTGCGCAAGTTTTAGATGAAGGCTCCCCCGCAGACCTGAAAGAAGGTTTTGTTATCGGAAATGACCTGTCACCTTCGCACCCTTACGTCTCAAAAAAAGTGCCCAACTGTGGGCCTAATCAATGGCCTCACAGCCCAACAGGTTTTAAAGAACAATATAATGAGTATTTACATCACGTTACAGGCTTAGCTAAAGATCTGATAGAAATACTCGCTTTGTCTCTTAACCTACCCCGAGACTATTTCGCTGAAGGACTTGACGAACCAATGATTTTTTCTAGGTTATTACATTATCCTGAGCAGCTAAATCATGGAGAGAAGAATCAATTAGGAGCTGGTGCACATACAGATTGGGGAATGCTCACAGTTTTGTTACAGGACGATATTGGTGGGCTGGAAGTGCAAAATGCGGCTGGAGACTGGCTAACGGCTCCTCCTATACCAGGTACATTTGTAGTTAATTTGGGAGAAATGATCAAAGTACTAACTAATGGTCTTTATCACTCGAATATGCATAGGGTTTTGAACAATAATTCAGGCCGGTCACGTTATTCATGCCCAACATTTTTTGACCCTGATTATTTTTATGAAGTGTCCTGTGTATCTACGTGTATGCCAAAAGATAATAATCCAGATTATCAACCAACCACCGTTGGTAAACACATTGCGTACATGTATAGCAAAACATATGGTCTTTGAAATAATATAGTGAATTAAAAATGAACTCCTTGTCTTATTTAAATATATTTTCGAAAGATATCGAACGCCTTAGTAAATTTTATTGTGATGTTTTTGGATTTAAAGAAATAGAAGAAAGTAGATCAAATTATTTCATAGGCTTTGATACTGGTGTATCGAAGTTAGGGTTTAGTAGTTTTGACGCTTACGATTTGTTAGATATCCCGAAACCGGTAAATGAAGTAAAGGAAACCCACCACGTAATTACATTTGAAGCAAATAATATTCAAGAGGTTGACGAATTAACTGAAAAATCCATTGCTAACGGTGCAACACTCCTAAAATCGCCATTCAATACCTATTACGGATGGTATCAGAGTGTTTTACAAGACATTGATGGTAACGTTTACAGAATATCAACCATGTAAGACATAGCCACCGAAACGTTGATTATTAAGTTTATGATAAGATAGGCGGCTTAATTTATTTTGCCGCCATTTTTGACAGAATCATATTCCGAAACCCAAAGTTAACAGATTCATATTGAAGTCATAATCATTACTAAAGAAGAGCAAAGGCTTCATGCAAATATCTTTATACAGCAGCGTTATTGTAAGTTTGTTCGCTACAAATTTGAGTATAATTATATCTACGTGTTAACCTTCTTATCTCGGTCGGAGTTCTTTTGAATTGCTCTTTTATAGCTCTAGAAAAGTGTTGTTGATTTTTAAACCCGCAAATTTCTGATATTTCTAATACTGAATAGTCTTCTTCAGTTAAAAGTTGATAGGCCTTATTGACTCTTTCTGTCCAGATGTACTTCGCGATGCTTAACCCTATATTTTTCTTAAAAATACTATTCATAAATGCGTAGGAATACTTTAAATCTTCGCTCACCGATTTAGCAGAAATATCCGAAACTAGATTTCTGTTGATATATTTAAGGCACTCCCTTACTGGTAAAGGGAGAGGCGACTTGAATTCTTCCTCTTCGATTTCATTCACAAACTCGTTAAACAAAGTCTGACCGTAAGAGTCCCGAAGAATCGATGCATTTACCGAATCGGTATACTCAACTTCTAATGCGGACTGAAAAATAAAATCTAATTTTTCAGTGGTTGATATTGTATATTGTGATGATATTAATGAGGGTAATTGAGAATGGCCTTGTAACTTAACGTTGCACCAACGTACTCTGTGACTTGTTTCTGCAGGATAAATGTATTCGAGTTTTTGTTTTGCTATGATTAACGACGTTTCACCTTTTCTCAGAATATAATCTTGTTCATCTATTTTTACAATACAATCACCTTCAAACAATTGTACGAGCTGAATAACGAGGCCATTTACAGGTCCATACGTACCATAATAGCGGAAGGTAGCTTCTCCAAAATCAAATGATTTAAAGTTTCTCAATAATTGCATACAAATCTCTTACCCTTTGCGTGCTACTTAATCAATGCATTGCACCACCAGAACCTTAAACACTTTGAAAACGCATCAATAAGGTGCAAAACCTAGACAGAATTAAGTAAAATTTGACCAATACGTCTAGGACTAAGATAAAGCATAAGTTATGCCGATCTTTTTGGACTGGGTTGCGGATTTTAGTAGGCTTCACATCGCCCAAGACACCCAGTTGTTCCAGTGTTTATCGACAAATATAATCGTTGCCTTTAATAAATCTATTTAAAAGAATTAAGAAATAGATAAGCAATCAGTTTCCACTTCTAAATAAGTGACGTTAATGCTTATTAACGTGACCTATTTAACTTTTCTCCGGAAGATCGTTTTCCTTTATTAATTGACGTGTGTGAAACTATCAAAGTTATTGGTCTCAGCGGACAATACACGGCGTGTTTGTCGATAGTGAAACAAACTTAAAACTCATGCTATTCAACTCTCGAGTATGTTTTCCCTTCTAAAACTCGGACCACTTGAGCAACGTTTTTCGCACCTATACGAGCAAAAATTTCTTCGACTGAATATTTCTCTGCAAGCTGACGTATCGCTCTTACTTGCTCGACCGATAACCTGCCTTCACGGTCACAAATTTGAGCAATAGCCCAATCATTATCTCGCCATTTTTCCGCTACCCAAGGAGCAGGAAGACCTTTCCTTGGATGCTCATTGAGCCATATACTAATGATTCTGTCACGTTCATCAGGCATCGGGACAACAGATTTTTGAAGCAACCCATTTTCTCTAAGATAACGTAAACCAGATTTTCCACCTGGAATCATATTAAGGCGGCGTTTATCTTCCCAATGACCTTCTACTAAAAATTCTTCAGTAGCGTACAATTTTTCAATGTCGTCAGTTATAGCCATAACTTTGTGATTAACATAAGTAAGCCGCCCTTTTTCCATTTCTTCTCGATATTTCTTATGGAACAGAAGATGACTCCCTGCGCCGATCGCTCTTTTATGTTCTGACCACCGTTTCTGCCAACTACGCGTTGTGACCCCCACATAAAAGAATCCATCATTCGGATACGAGCCCCCTGCCCCAAAAATATGCTGATAAAGCACAAATGCTCTTTTGGAAAAATGCTTCGATGACAGCAGATAATGTGCAGGAATAGAAAAGAGCAAGCTCGGTTGAGTTATCTGACTTTCGTCTATTGTTTTTTTGCCTTGCCTTGCCTTGCAGCTTGAATAAATAAAGGGTCTGTCACCAGCTCGATAGAAATAATCGGCTGAATCACAATTTCTTCATCTTCGAGGCGCTTTCCTGATTTGTAGCCAGTCTCTACTCCGACATTACGATGACCAGCTTCTATTTTTTTAAAAGATGCTACAAAGCCAGGCGTTTTTCCAAGGAAGGTTAAATGGATAACAGGAATCACCTGCCCTGTCTTCAATCTAAATATATCATTAGGATTCTTCGCAACCTTGATCCACTCAGCGCCATAGGGGGATGTACTAATAAAAGTTTTGAGTAGCTGTTCGACTTCTCGGCGGCGAGAAATCATTGGTTTCGGAGCTAAATGTTCCCACCATAATTTGTTGATTGTTACTCCACTACGCATCTATAGAAATTCCTGCTTCTAACGTATCATTATGGAAAAATTACAGTAACACGCAGAGTCACGTATCTTCAAATTCCTTGAAAAGCAGACCCTGTTTTTTCAAAGGAAGCGAGTGTTACAATTAAATTTCCGTAATAAAAAATTATGAACTTTCGGTGGTTCTTTAGGTTTGTCTTAGGTACTTAAAATGTCATGTGTTCGCTGTAATGAGAATAAAACCATCAAGGCTCATTTGATTCCTCAGGTTTTTTGTAAGGAGGTTCAAGTTTGTAAAGGGCATGCGGCAGCTGTAAAAGAAGATGGTTCCTTCCATTTCAGTCAATCAGGAACCTTTGATAGAGGGATACTTTGTGCTGATTGCGATGGTATTTTAGGTCAACTAGAGGAGTATTCAGCAAGAATACTCAAATCAATCAGGGAAAATAGTAAAGGCCTAAGTTTTGGTCCCAAGATTATGGATGATGTTGATAAAGAAAAAATAGCTAGGTTCTGTGTCGGTATTCTATGGAAATATAGTATTACCCAAGAACAATACGGCAAAATAAATCTTTATGGCTTTCAAGATGATGTTAGGCGCATTGCCTATTCTGAAATGGATATTCCTGAGTGGTTTGATGTTGCATTATTCCGACTTAGAACTCATGTTCAAGACGATGGAGTATTTGCTTATCGAGCACCTTTGATTGATAGGAAAAATCGTGTTCGTCTGTATCGATTCATGCTTGGTGGTGACCTTTCCCCCCAAAATAACACCAAATAGCAGGTGATAGCATCACCATCATTTTTCGAGATCCGAACTATTCAGCTGAAAGCGGCGGTTTTCACCCGGTAGAAATACGGTTAGAGAAACATAGTGATACTTGGCAATTTTGCTATATCACCGACTTTACCTATGTTGGTATCGGTCCGTTTGCAGAACTGGCTAAAGATCTCGATTTTGATTTTCAGGCCTGTGTGTTTCAAAACCTGCATGGCCTGTTTCCGATTGAAGTTGCTCTGGATATTTACCAGATATGGGAGGGTAACTTTATGCATTACTGGCAGGAATTGAATACATTCTCACTTCAACTCACCGACTAAACCTCAATATTGTTAAAACGAACCTTATACAGCCAACGTGACTTTTACAGGTAACGTTGTATTGAGTTAGCCTGGTTGTATATGCTGTATTAGTTTCCTAGGAAGTCTTATCAAATTAAATTGAACGCCTTCGGTTGACTCTTTAAAGGCTGCGTCGCTTTGGTCAAAAGATGCAGCTACTATACTTTGCAACCCTTCTAAGCTCGACAATTCCTTCAGCATTTTATTTACACTATGAAGGCCCATTGAATGTTGGGCTGGTTCATCAAACAGCAAAATTCCTGGTTGATTACCAGATTTTTCATAGGATACTTTATAGATTGAAATTAAATAAGCCCAAATTAATCGAACAAAATCACTCGCAGAAGAATCAGATTTAATATCGGTGGAATACTCTCTTAATTCAAGTCCTTCCAAGTAAGGAATTAAAGTTGTTGGGTGAATACTAATATCTCTTACTTGAGCAGAACGATAGTCAAATTTCCTAGCTAGTTCACGGAAGTGCTTTTCCAACAGTTCGATTTTCTTATTATCGTTAAAAGAATTAGTGAACTTGCTCATTTCATTAATTGCACTTTGGCATATTTGATATTCTTTAGACAATGATTCAAGCTGTTCTAAATAACTTTCAACTTCTTTTTTTGCCTAATTGAGAGAAGAGTAACGACTTTCTAAACTAACTTTTCTTCTAATGTCTGTTTCATTTGTAGTAGTGAAGGAAAGCATCTCCTTTCTGAACGAAGTTAGCTCAATCCTCTTAGCTTTCAACTCATCAGAAATCTTTAATTGAGCGGCTTCTTCCTTTGCAATTTGCTTGTCCAACCCATTAAGTAATGATTCAATCATCATTTTTTGATTTTCTAAATGCCTTATATTTTCCTCAATAGTCATAGGCATAGATTCATTTTCTGGTGGGGTTAAAGTACCATCTAGAGGGTTCAGACAAACCGGGCATTGATTTCTAGCTATTTTAAGATTTATCTCTGCACCAAATTCGTTAACTTTCTGAGTAAGCTTATTCTTTTTTAGATCTGCTTTTACACTATCCAAAGTTTGCTGATATTGCCTTTTCTTTGAAGAGCTAATACGTACTTCATCACCACACATCTTATGAAGAAGCATAAGCTCAGAAATGTCGCTTCTTATTTTTTCGATGTTATCAACTAGTTCCGGGCCTTGATCTGTGATGTTTCCCTTTTCCCTTTCTTCGATAGCTCGGATTTTTTCTACGAGGTCAAATAATATTCGTTGAATTGGTTTAAACTCATTATCTTGACCTTCTCCAACATTAACTAGCTCTGGATTAAAGTCTATTAGAGGCTTTCCGCTTAATCCTAACGTGCTTAAAGAAAGAGGTTTTAACGTCATTTTTATTGAAGTTGAAATCTCACTCCAAATTGATGTAATCCTATTTCTTTCAGACTTTAACTCATCTAATTTTTTCTCATTTCTGAAATTATCTAAATCCATCAAAAAACTCACTATTTTTTCTCTGAGTCCTGAAATAGGGTAATAGGGAGTGTTCGCGATGTAGTTTGTCCAGCCTCGCTTTTGCTCAATAAATATCGAGCTAAATATAGTTTGAAGATATAGCTTTGACTCACCTCCATTATTATTCGACACAAATGGTAGCTCTATGCCTATGAATTTTTCTAATAAAGCAAAAAAACCTAATTCTTTATCTTGCGCAGAGCCAGAATCGTGTAAGAATGTGTATGTGGAGGAAAATTTTCCTGATTCATTAGCTGTTAGGAAAGCTCCTTCTATAACTTCAACTAATTTGGTATTTTTATCATTTGAAGTAATCGCACGCTTAAATGTCCTGATATCTCCTTTGGAGTTCTCAACTTCAACAATTGTGCTTGATTCAACGATATTTATTTTCTTATTTTGTAATTCAAAGTGACTCTTTAGTGCATAGGGAAGTACTTTAGGACCTTTCGCTCCAATAATTTCTTCCATACCAATTGAATAGATAAGAGCATTGACAAGTGTACTTTTACCTGAGGAGTTATCTCCCCTAATAATATTTAGGCTGTCACTAAATTTATACTCAAACCCGTATTCAGTATCTCCACTGAAAATCTTAACCTTGAATTTCCTAAACTTCATTCTTCCATCTCCTTGCTACATCCTTGACCATCTGCTCTGTTATAGACTTACCAATCAAAGTTAAGCGCTCAGCATCATCGCCAAATAAACCTTGGATATTTCCTTTATTTAAAAAATTCTTTCCAGTGTGAGTTATTTGAAAGCCTGTATTTATTTTTTTTATCAACCCTTCAGCTGCTCCAAAATTTAAAGCCATATTTAACACAGGATCAATGCCCCATACTCCGAAAGAAATTGCGCCAGACTGAGATGAACTAACAAGCATTTTTAGGCGGCTTTTATCTTTTAATGCCCAATTAAATAGGTGCAAACGGATAAGTGACGATTTACCGCCGGTAGAACTTATATTTAAGATAAGTAAAATTTGACAAATTTTATACATTGGGCGATGTTCCGGAATTACTGGCATCGCTTTTCTTTCAAAATGCAGTATACTCATTGATCTATCTCCAATGGACATAGAGCTATCCATTTAGAAATTATATGATCGACAATCTGATTCAAATCAGAGTCAACAATTACTCCTCCTATATTATCGTCTTTTTCCAATCTCTCTTTTAATTGCGTGCTTACTTTTTCCAAAAGTGAAGATGCGGTACCCTCCCAAGTGAGAGATACCTCCTCTATCTCATTTTCATACTGATTGATAACTCTATTAAGAGATTTATAAAGACTGGGTGATTGTTTCTCTATTTTTCTAATTAATTCATCACCCAATAAAAACTTATCGGTTGTTATTTTGTTTAATCTTTTGTGAGTATTAAGATTGTAGTTTCCTCCTCTGATGCTTCTTATTTTATTTTTTCTGTTTATATTTTCTTCATACTCAGTAGAATTCTCAGTTTTCTCTAGACTGTCTTTTTGAGATTCTGAAAAAATAAGTAGCTCACCCCTTAGAGTTTGAATTACTCTAAACTCTGATAAATAATGGCCAATATCATGGATTAAGATTTGAAAATCATCATCGAGAATATCTAAATTCCAACCTCTAACTTCAGTTTCTTTAGTTCTAACATGGCTATAAATATGGTTTTTTGCGATTCTTGGAGTAATAAATATCCACTGTTTTATTTTCTCATCTCCAATACGGCTCGCAATTTCATTTTGATATTCTTTTAATTTATTCAAGTCTTTGGTGATTTTACCGACTTGCTTGGTATGTAATGTTGATGTGTCGTATTCTTGTTTAGGGCAATAACATTGAATAGCAATACCATGGCCTAACATAAAACCTTCAATTCCCCAATCTCCTGGAGAGGGAACCATTTCCTGATAAGTTGAGTATCTTTTTTTATAGACAATTTGGCATAGGCCTTCCCAAGTGTTTCCATCCATCGGGCCTATTTCTGTTTGGATCATGTTATATATACCTCAATCCATTGATTCACTCCTTGTTAGATTATATTGGTCCATCTTTAACTGTAAAGTTAAGGTCATGAATTAGAGTTAAATTATTTGAGGGAATTAGGAAGGAATATCAATTATTCTAATCAAAAAATAGTATCGAAGGTCGATTTAGTTACTCAGTCATCTAGGAAAGAATGGCGCTAGAAGCGGGACAATTCTGATAACCCGTTATATCTAAAAGTTTCCGAGGCACTAATATAAACAAAAAAGCCCTGACCATTTCTGTTCAGGGCTTCTGTGTAATGGTGCCTCGACCCGGGATCGAACCAGGGACACGCGGATTTTCAATCCGCTGCTCTACCAACTGAGCTATCGAGGCGAAAACTGGTTAGCATTGCCAGGTGTTTGTACCTGTCTTGCTGTGGGTGCGTATTTAACGAGTTTCGAGCTTTTAAGTCAACCGTTTTTGTCAGAATTTTTTCTAACTGCGCGTTCTTTGCTCAATATGCACAAAATCACGGCTTTTTCGGTGGAACATAACCTTCAATGGTGGGCTCTTTGCCTTCAAACAGAAACGCTTCCATTTGCGTTTCCAGGAATTGCCTGTCAGTGGGCTCCATCATATTCAGTTTTTTCTCGTTGATCAGCATGGTTTGCTTCTTTTGCCATTCGGCCCAGGCTTCCTTCGAAATATTATCGAAAATACGTTTACCTAACTCGCCTGGATAAAGCTGAAAATCCAATCCATCTGCGTCTTTTTTATAATGCGCACAAAATACAGTTCTTGGCATAGCTGTCTGTCTCCTGATTCAATGTGGTGATTATAACTGTTTCGACAGCGCCGTCAGAATTCTTTTCACTGGGGTTGGCACTCCCACTTCTAACGGTTCGTCCAGGCTCACCCATCGCCAGCCGGATTCCGCCACTTGCTGAGGAAATTGTTCGCAGTTAATTACCTCTGGTTCAATATCCAAATGATAGTGAGAAAAGGTATGTCGAAACGGCTCTACAATATCCAGAGTCTCGTGCGAACCAATAAGCTGAGAAAGTTGTGACGACAGCAGTGTACCCGGCTCTCGCTCAAAGAAACTCCACAATCCACCCCAAATGCCGGTTTGCGGCCTTTGCTGAAGCAACACAGAACGCTGACACAATATCACGCTCATCACGGTTTGTTTTTCAGGTAGGGTCTTTTTAGGCTTTTTGCCCGGATAATCCGTTTGCTTGCCTTGTGCATAAGCCACGCAGTCGCTTTGCAGTGGGCATTCATCACACTTAGGTTTACTACGCGTGCACAGCGTTGCGCCCATATCCATCATGGCCTGGGTGTAATGATTGGCCCGTTGCTGAGGCATTAAGTCTGTGGCGTATTCCCACAGGGCGTTTTCTACACTTTTGGTACCCGGCCAACCACTAATAGCAAAATATCGCGCCAGTACGCGCTTAACGTTGCCGTCCAGAATAGGGTGTGACTGCCCGCCTGCAATTGACAAAATGGCGCCCGCCGTGGAGCGGCCAATACCAGGCAATGCCATTACACCCTCGAGCGTATCAGGGAATTCGCCGTTGTGCTCATCACGCACTTGCATTGCCGCTTTGTGCAGATTTCTGGCCCGGGCGTAATACCCCAATCCTGTCCACAACTGCAGCACGTCGTCCTGAGGTGCATTGGCCAACTCAACCACCGTAGGAAAACGCGCCATAAAGCGTTCGAAATACGGGATCACGGTGGTCACCTGCGTTTGCTGCAGCATGATCTCAGACACCCACACCCGGTAAGGGTTTACGTTTTGTTGCCATGGCAGGTGTTTGCGTCCGTGTTTGTCGAACCAGGTTAAAATGCGATCTGAAAACAGCTGTGACATGAACTCCCCGTATTGGTATAGCAAGCGTTGACGGATTGATTGGCGGCAAGTGTAACAGTGATTGCCTGACCAACGTAGTGCCTGTTACGATTGCATACCCGAATCAGGTTTACTTCTATGACTGTACTTTTTCTTCCCGGCACGTTGTGCGATGAACGCGTTTGGCTTCCTGTATGGAAAAAACTGCCGGCCATGGCGCGTGCCTATGTGCCTCTGCAATGGGCGAATACGCTGCAGGATATGCTCGCGTTAACCAGTGACCGCGCCACCCAGGGCGAAAAGGTACATCTGGTTGGCTACTCAATGGGAGGCTACATTGCCGCATTGTGGGCACTGACTTACCCTGAACGTGTTGCATCATTGACCTTACTGGGTTACTCACCACTCGGGCTGACAAACGAAGAGACCGCCAGGCGTAAGCAACTGCTTGCTGTGTTAAAACAAGGCAAGTTTGCGTCGCGCCAAAGCCAGTATCTGGCCAATATGATCATTCCTGCCAAGCAGGACAGTTTGCTGCCCTTTATCACTGATATGGCAAGTGACCTGGGCGGCGCCACATTGCAGGCGCAGGTGTCCAGCACCACACCGCGAAAAGATTTGTGTGCCAAGCTCACCACTCTGAAATGCCCTGTGCATATTATTGCTGCCGACAAAGACGCGGTGGTACCGGTAGCTTCAATACATCAGGCGGGCAGCAAATTACCCGGAGCAACGGTTAGCATAGTGCAAAACAGCGGTCATATGATGCTATTGGAACAGCCGGAAAAGGTAGCGTCTTTGATCGTCAAAGGTTTATCACTTTAGCCTACAACCCGCGAAAGCCGGCCATTTCACGCTATAATCGTTGCATTTACGAACACTAAGTGGATAATGCCGCAGCGTAAAAGAGGTAAAGAACAGCATGGGTCAATTTAAAAGTCAGGCAGAAGCCGAAGCCGCTGGTGTATATGTCAGCAAAGTCAAAAGCTACGTTAAGCGCGAAGGCCGGTTAACTAACGGTCAGGCACGCGCGTTAGAAACCTACTGGCCAACCAAAGGCATCGAATATCAGGAACAGCCATTAGATCTGGCTGACACCTTTGGGCGCAGCGCGCCGGTAGTGGTAGAAATCGGCTTTGGTATGGGCAAGTCACTGGTTACCATGGCCCATGAAGCCCCTGAACTGAATTTTTTGGGCATTGAAGTACATCGCCCAGGCGTTGGCGCATGTTTAGCAGATGCTGGCGAATTAGGCGTGGAAAACTTACGTGTAATGGAACACGATGCAGTTGAAGTGTTAAAGCATATGATCCCAGATGGAAGCTTGCATCGCTTACAGCTGTTTTTCCCGGACCCATGGCACAAGAAACGCCATCACAAGCGCCGTATTGTACAGGCAGAATTTGCTGAGCTGGTGAGAACCAAGCTGGCAGTGGGCGGTACATTTCATATGGCAACTGACTGGGAGCCTTATGCAGAATATATGGCAGAAGTCATGAATGCAGCCCCGGGTTACACCAATACTGCACAAGGCGGTGACTACGTTGAGCGTCCGGCTTACCGCCCTATTACCAAGTTTGAAGTTCGTGGCCAGAAACTGGGCCATGGCGTCTGGGACTTAATTTACGAGCGCACTGAATGAGTTTATCACCGGCATCGCAACTTGTTATTCGCAACATAGATCAGTTCGAAGAAGGGAACTGGTTGGTTATTAATGCCGATGATGCCGGGCTGTTTCCCGCTTTGCAGGCATTTAGTCTGACCGCATTACATCAGTTCTTTGATGTATTTTGCCAGGCAACCGGGCGCAATGGCGCCGCACAATTCGATAGCCGGGATATTTGCGAAGAGCCACAGGCTATTCACATCACCGCCGAAAATGGGCAGCACAAACACGTATTTGCGCCCTATCTGAACAAGGCAGAAGCGACCGATGTGCTGTTGTTCCTGCCAAAAGCCAAAGCGCATTTAAGCATGCTTATGGCAATGGCCGCCAACCTGGTCGGCAACAACGGCCGGGTTCATGTTGTTGGCGAAAACAAAGGTGGTATTAAAAGCGCAGGCAAAACCATGCAGCAGTTCGGCGCCGTGCAAAAGCTCGACTCAGCCCGTCACTGCAGCTGGGTAACCTGTGAAGTAAGTCATGCCCCGGGTAGTTTTTCACTGCACGATTGGACTGCCATCGATACCTATACGCTGAATGAACACGAATGGCAGGTATGTTCGTTGCCGGGTGTATTCAGCCACCGGGAGCTTGACGCAGGTACAGAGCTACTGCTGTCTAAATTGTCCAAGACGATGTCAGGTTCGGTGCTGGATTTTGCTTGTGGCGCAGGTGTGATTGCCAGCTATTTATTGAGCGGTGGTGCCCGCATTCAGGCAGAGCTGCTGGATGTCAGTGCACTGGCGCTATGGTGCAGCGCACATACACTGGAGCAAAACGGCAGTCAGGGTAATATCATTGCCGCAGACACACTGAATGGTGTTACTCACCGATTCCAGACCATTGTAACGAACCCGCCTTTTCACACTGGCGTAAAAACCGATTACCGCATTACCCGCGAGTTTATCGCCGGTGCAAAGCAGCGATTAACCAGTAACGGTAAGTTGTATTTGGTAGCAAATCGCTTTTTACCTTACGCGGAATTGCTCGACGAGCAATTTAAGCAACCTGCCACGCTGGCGCAAAACACCAGATTCTCGGTTTATTTTGCACAAAATTGATTTTTAATGTGGTAATTTGTTCTTCCATAAGAAAATCATGGATTGTGCAGGAGAAACAGGTTGAAGATTGTCTTTGCTATCTCGGAAGTTGAAGATTTAGTAAAAACGGGAGGGCTTGCTGACGTAGGCAAAGCGTTACCTTTGGCGCTACAAGCCGCTGGTCATGAAGTGAGTATCTTTTTACCTTACTACAAAACCATTGCACAGCAGCACAATTTGCCCGAAGCCTGTCCGGCCCAGACTCTGTTTACCGAAAGCAAGGTTTACCACTTTACGTTACGTCATATGGAATGGCGCGGCGTTAACGTGTACTTTGTTGACTACCCTGAATATTTTGATCGCGACGGCCTCTACAACAGTGCCTATGAAGCCTATGGCGATAACGGCGAGCGCTTTGCCTTTTTCAGCGGGGCAGTCCTGCACGCTTTGCAAAGTCTGAATCAGCAGCCAGATATTATTCACTGTCACGACTGGCACAGCGCCATGTTGCCATTCCTGTTAAAACAGGACCCGTCTGGCTATTTCGCCAATACCAAATCGGTGTTTACTATTCACAATGCGGCCTTTCAGGGCGTGCACCGATTAGAAGACATTCCATTTCTGCGACATCACCCTAGCATTCTGAATCAGGTTCACGGTGGTTATATTAACTACTTACAATCCGCCATCGAATGCGCAGATAAAATCACTACAGTGAGCCCTAACTACGCCACGGAGCTCCTTACAAATCTGGGAAGTCACGGCCTCCACGACCGCCTGGTGCAACGCGCGGGTGACTTGTCTGGCATTCTGAACGGTTGCGATTACAGTCAGTGGAACCCCATGACAGACGGCTATATTCCAGCTCACTTTAATGCCGATGATTTGTCTGGCAAAGCAGAATGCAAAGCGAATCTGCAAAAGCGTTCAAACCTGCCCAAAGAGCCGGGTGTACCGGTGTTTGGCATGGTCTGTCGCCTGACCGAACAAAAAGGTTTTGGGTATCTGGTGCCTATACTGGACCGCTTAATGCAGCACAAACTGCAAATGGTTATTATAGGAACAGGTGATCCGAGTGTATGTCAGGATCTAGGCGAGTTTGCCGAACAACACCCTGACAAGTTCGCATTTATCAATGGATTCAGTACCGAACATGCTCACCTTATTGAAGCTGGCTCAGACTTTTTTCTGATGCCTTCTCAATTTGAGCCTTGTGGCCTGAATCAGATGTACAGTCTCGCTTATGGCACAGTGCCGATTGTGCGTGGTGTAGGCGGCTTGAAAGACACGGTTATTGACGCTGAGCAAAACCCACTGGACGCGACGGGCTTTGTCTTCTTTGAACCAACACCCGACGCACTGCTGAACTGCATCAGACGCGCCTTGCTGGCCTATCACGAATGCTCTACCCGTTTCCGTGAAATGCAGCAACGAGGTATGGGTACCCGCTTTACCTGGGAAACCGCTGCCACTGCTTACCTGTCGCTTTATGAGAGTATGCATGCATGATACTGCGATGCCTTAGTCGCAAGATAGTCAGCATTGTCTGGTTATCGTTCTTTGTGAACGGTATTGCCTTAGCTGAGGTGCCGGAGCAGTGTGTTCAGGCACCTCAGCGCACCAGTATGTGCCCGCACACGCTTTTCCGTATTGCCAAAGCCCCCGTGCCGGGGCTCAACATTCCCAAAAACGGCATGGTATGTCTGTGTCTTTCAGACCTTACCGACCTTCCTGCCGTCGACCAGCCCAAGGCATTCGAAGCCATGGCAACACATTTACAAATGCCGGTCACTGATCTTTTTGTGCTGTTGGAAATTCCGGTTCCCGACTGGGCAAAACAATAAAACTGCACGCTTTAAGCTAACATTTCGACTACTTCGAGCTAATTAAAGAATATCCGGGCGATTTCTTTCTTTTTAAGCATTTATGATCCAATATTAAATTATTTCTCAGGACATTTTCGTAACCCATGCTGCAGTCGCCGTCCAGGCTTTCTATTCGCAATATTTTGTTATGGCTGGTTTTGTCTATTTCCGGCGGCGCATTGCTGATCTCATCAGTCGTTTCTAATTACACGCAACATTCCAGAATGAAAGACCAGTTGGAAGGTGAAGTGCGTGCCATCGCCGACATGATTGCAGCCGCTTCACTACCTACACTGTCAGTTATCCCATTGGATTTCGAACAAAAAGCGGCACAAACCGATACGCTCAATCAGTTGCTTAACAGCCTGAAGAACTACAACGATGTACTGAATGCTCATATCTACAGCATTAATGAAACCCCCACCCCTGAAATGGTGGCGCTTTATACAAAGTCGAGTACAACTGCGGTCGAAAGCAAAATCAACGACATGGCCAGGTACTACACTGCGAGGTTTGACGGTGATGTGTTCGAGATCATTCGTCCTATTAACGCAGAAAATCAAACTTACGGCTATGTGTATGTGCGAACTACCGCGGAAGCCTACAACGCCTTTGTTAATTATTCCGTCACCGTTCAGATAGCTACGCTGCTATTAATCGTCATTGTCGCGTTTTTGGTGGCTTATCGTTTTGGCCATGTACTCAGCAGTCCGGTACAGGACATGGTGTTGGTTCTGCAGGGCGTGGCACGCTCGCGTGACTATGCAAGCCGCGCAAAGCACTGTGATGTCAGGGAATACAATATCCTTATAGACGCCATTAATGTATTGCTTGCCCGCATGCAGGAATACGTGGTTAAACAGCAACAGTCGGAACAACAGCACCAGGAACTAAACAGTCGACTGGAAGAAGAAGTGGGTCAGCGCACTGTGGCCCTGAAGGAGGCCAATACTGAGCTTATCCAGACTTTAGAAAAACTTCACCAGTTCCAGCGCCAGATTGTAGAGAATGAAAAAATGGCGTCGTTGGGCGATATGGTGGCCGGCGTTGCCCACGAAGTAAATACGCCAATAGGGCTGGGTATCACGGCATCAACCATGATGCTCGACCGTCTGGTGGTATTAGAACAGCAATTTTCCGACAAAACGCTCAAAGCAAGCAGCATGAAACGGTTTATAGAGGAAGGGCGTGAAAACCTGAACATTATTTACCGTAATCTCAACAGAGCAGCCGACCTTATTTCGAGCTTTAAACAAGTCGCGGTTGATCAATCCAGTGAAGAAGCTCGCGACATAAACGTGAAGCAATTAATCGAAGAAACGCTGATGTCGCTGCGCCCAAGATTGAAAAAAGTGACCCATACAATCCACATTGAATGCAACGAATCACTCAACGTAGTGTCAAAAGCAGGCCCAATAAATCAAATTTTAATAAATTTAATCATGAATTCACTCATTCATGCCTTCGAAGGGGTTGAAAATGGGCAAATTGACATCATTGCAGCATTGACGGATGACAAAAAACTGAAAATAATTTACAGGGATAATGGAAGTGGCATACCAACTTCCATTAAAAAGCGCATTTTTGATCCTTTTGTTACAACAAAAAGAGGCCAAGGCGGCTCTGGATTAGGTATGCACTTAGTGTTTAACTTAGTGACTCAGGCTCTGGATGGCAACATCAAACTTGAGAGTGAACCCGACAAAGGCGTGGAATTTACATTGTCTTTTCCGGTTTCAGTAAAAAAATAAACAAAATAGACGCAATTTAGATATTTTTCTTGAACAATGCCTGCTCTAGCGAGTAATTTATTCTAAAGTGGCAGTTAAATTGCAAGACAAAATACGCCAATAACGATATAAATCTGTTAAACTTTGAACAGAAACAAAACAATAGTAAATAGAGTGTGAACATGCAGACGCCCAATATATTGATAGTAGAAGATGAAGTGGTCACTCGTACCACGTTAAAGAGTTTGTTTGAAGCCGAAGGGTATAATGTGTTCGAAGCCGAAAACGGCGAACAAATGCATGATTTCTTTGAAAATCACGCCATTAACCTGGTTATTATGGATATTAACCTGCCAGGTAAAAATGGTCTGATTCTGGCTCGCGAAGTACGCGACCGTAAAAATGTTGGCCTGATCTTCCTGACTGGCCGTGATAACGATGTTGACCGAATTTTAGGGTTAGAGATTGGTGCCGACGATTACCTCACCAAGCCATTTAATCCTCGCGAACTAACGATTCGTGCAAGAAACCTGCTGAGTCGTACTACCAGCAGCGCTGAAGATGACGATTTACCAAGCCGCGTTAGCTTTAATGGCTGGACGCTGGATGGCGACAGCCGTTCACTGATCTCTCCAAGTGGTAACGAGTTCCGATTGCCGCGCAGTGAATTCAGAGCGTTACACTTGTTCCTGAGTAACCCGGGTAAAATCCTGACTCGCGAGCAGCTGATTATGGAAATGACAGGCCGTGAGTTACGCCCGAATGACCGTACTGTTGACGTAACGATTCGTCGTATTCGTAAGCACTTTGAATCTGAGCCAAGCGAAGAAGAGTTGATTGTAACCATCCACGGTGAAGGTTACCGTTTCTGCGGTTCCGTAGATAACTAAAATCAGGCGAAGCATGTGTTTAACGCCGGGCAGCATTAATGCTACCCGGCGTTTTTTGTTTCTGTCAGGAAGCGTTCTTCAAACGAGCTGCAAGGGCTCTTGCTTCTTTCTGGTAGGTGAAACCGGTTTGCTTGTCTAATAATTGCGACACTACCTGCAACGCTTCGTTGTTAAGTCCCAGCTGACTCAGGGTATAAGCCAGAAAATACCCGGTATCCAGGTTGTTTCCATCCAAAGTATGCGCCTCTCTAAGCAGCTTCACAGCGTCCTGAGGGAGATTTTGCAAGGTTAACGACCAACCAGCCAATGATTTCACATAAGGGTCATCAGGCATGCTCTGAGCCGCTATATTGGTATACTCAATGCCTTTGGTTATATCAAAGTGAAAGTAAGCTTGTGCCAGTCGGCGTGCAAATGCCGGTTTCTTATCTTCAGACAGCAAGTTCTCATATAAATACACATAGTGTTTGGCGGCCAACTCGAACTGCTGTTGATAATAATAAAACTGCGCCAACAAATTCCGTGTAAACACCAGGTCAGGTTGCTCCGCCACCCGACGGGACAGGGTTTGCTCAAACTCTTTGACCCCGATGCCGTAGTGGGTCAGCGTGTAGAGCTTGGCATAAACCAGATCATAGCTACTGTTCAGCGACAGCGCCTTGTAATAGTGTGTTCTGGCTAACCTGAGATCACCGGATTGCTCAGCCAGGCGACCTTTAAGTAGCCAGACATCGGCCTGACCAGGATGGTCGCTGACTAATTGCCCCAACACCACTTCGGCCTCCCCAGGTTGATCAGTATTCAGGAAAACCTCGGCAAGCTTAACACCTGCCAATAAATCACCAGGCATGAGCTCTCTTGCCCGATGCAAACTTTGTATTGCGAGTCGTTGATTACCAATTTGCAAAGCGGCGTTCGCCGTTGCTATCAACAGTAAGGGCTCATTGTTAGCAAGCAAAGCGGCTTTTTTCAGGTCGTTCTCTGCTTTTTTCACATCCCCTAACGCATGGTTCAACTGCGCACGTCGCAATAGATTTTGCGTAGTGTTGTATTCGAGTTCGATCAGGCGCGACAGGCTCTGTATTGCTGCGCTAATGTTGTTACTCTGAATGCGTAGCGCGACCAGGGCTTCCAACACATTTTGCTGAGAGTCGTCGAGTTTCAATAGCCGTAGATACTGGTTCAAAGCTTGTCCGGACTGCCCGGACGACAGCAACAATCCAGCGTATAGCTGCCCTACCGATAAATCCCTTGGAAACTTGCTGGACAACTCCCTGGCATCGTTCACTGCCTGCTCGGTATTACCCTGCTGATGAGTAAGCCAAATGCGATTCACTTTTGCCGGCGTTAGCTCGTCTGAGATAGAGAGTGCTTTATCCAGAGCCTGCGATGCTTCTTCAAACTGCTTGAGCATTAGGTGCAATGCCCCTTTAAAATTCAGTAAATAGGCATTATCCGGCTCACGTTTCAATAAGCTGTCTACAGCCAGTAGTGCTTGTTCAGGCTGATTGGTGCGGGCCATGACAACAGCAAAAACCGTTTGTACCTCTACTGACTCGGGGTATTGTTCGCGCAGCGCAGTCAGCTTTTCAGCGCCTCTGGCCAACAACCCTCTGCCGAGCAGAATTTTGACTTCCAGTAGTTTGGCATCAAGCCGCTCAGGGTAGCTGAAGACAAAGGTTTGCCAACTGCCCAGTGCTTTAAACATGGTGCCTTGCTCAATAAACAGTTCGATCATCATGGCGTAGGCGGTTGGCGCTTCGTTCAGCAGCAACTCCTGGTTGGCTTCCAGCACTTTTATCGCTTCAGCTCGCTGACCCAACTGCTGCTGAGCTTTTGCCAATAACACTATGGATTGCGGGAAATAGGCTTTCTGTTTATATAAGTGTGAAAACTCAGACAGGGCTGTTTCGAATGCGCCTTCCTGATACGCAATCAGTCCGCGCAGAAACACTAATTCTGAGGACGATTCAGTCAAGCTCACGCTGAGCTTTTCAATTTGTGCTTTTACAGCCTGCAGGGCCAGCGCATTTTCAGTGTTAGCAACCAGGCTATTGCTGACTAACAGCGCGTAAGGATCTTGCGGTGATTGCGCCAGTATGGATTCAACCATTGTGAGTGCACGCTGGGTGTTGTTGCCCGCCAAATACAAATCGGCCAGTATTCGCAGAACCAACGGATGTTCAGGATTAATCGCAAGTGCGTGGTTAGCATATTCCAGTGCCTGAGCGTTGTTGTTTTGCCCCTGACTTGCCTGTGCAAGTGCCAGCCATACCCGAATATCGTTGTCGTCAACCAAACGTGCTCTTTGTAAATAGCGGTTGGCTTCTTTCCAGTTCCTGGCCTTAATCGCAATTCCCGCCAGCCCCAAAGGTTGCTCGATATCATCAACCAGCACGCCACGTTGCAGGTAACTCTCTTTGGAGCAGCGCTCTTCTCCCAGCGCGGAACAAGCCTCGGCCCTTGCTAATAACCAATATGCCTGCTGGTCTACAGGGAACTGCGTATATTCATCAAATTCATAAATGGTCTGGTAATTGCGCGTAGCCAACAATGCATCAGCCCATTCCCGAGCAAACAAAGAGGGATCTGCCCCGCGTTTCCGCGCACTATTGAAAGTTACCACGGCCTGTGAATAGGCACCGTGTTTGCTCTGAATCTTCCCAAGCAATGCAACGGCAGGCAAAAAGTCAGGCATTGCCCGCTGACAGCGTTTTAAGTGGACTAACGCCGTATCAGGATCGCCCTGCTCATAACTGTATTCCGCTTTTTCACATTCTACAGATGAGGTTTCATTACTTTGTTGGGCTTTAGCAGGAGCACACAGCAGGGCAGCCGCCAACAAAATTACGGACAGCATTATCGCAGGCGAAGCGCCCTGCAGCCTGAATAGCGCATTGAGAGAATAAAACGGCAATTTAACATCCTGTAAAGCAAGCAGTGTAGCTGCAATGATATTATGTTTAGCACAATGCAAAAAGGCTGGAATTCCAGCCTTTTCGTTACAAAGTGTATAACAACATTATGAGCGGCGTCTAAGCGCCATTGTTGCAATCAACCCACCAAACAGCAGGAAAAATACCGGGGGTGCCGGCACGTCGACTCCAGGTGTTTCACCCGGCGGTTCGTAAGTAAACAGCTGATTGTGTAACTCTACCGTGCCGGTATACGACAAGGCAGCAAAACCACCGTCCAGGCTACCTGTGCCACTGGTAATGTCTGCGTTCGGTGCGAGCACTGAACCGTTCCAACCGTCGCCGTTAAAACCAATCGACGTGTAGTCGAAGAAATTCCACAGCACCAAAGACGCAACCTGCTTGGTAAAGTTACCAAACGCTTTAGAGTTCAGGTTTAATGCACCCGTTCCCGCAACGTTAATGATAATGGGGACCGTAGGTGTAAAACCAAAACTAAAGCTGCCGTTTAACAAATCAGTACCATTGATGTTGAACACCAACAGGTCGTCGCTACTGGTAGATTCAAACTTCAGATTGTTCATGTCTGAGGTATTGAAAGTACCGTTTGCAGCTAAGGTTTTGTAATAGTTACTGTCGTCGATAACGCTTTGATAAATCGCATCAAACTGATTTTGCAAGGTGCTTTGGCTTTGCTGGCTCACTGAGCCGCTGCCATTCAGAATCAGGTTTGTGCTACCAATATTTCCACCGTAAACAATGTTGCCGTTTTGCGTTTTCACATCGTTTGCAGTGATATCACCAACAACCGTTACTGCGTCTACAACCGGATCAGCAGCGATTCTGCTGGCTACGTCCAGTGATTTGCCTGCCATGTCGATGTTACCACCGATCATAATGCGGCCTTCAATATCACTGCTGGTATTCAGGTCGTTTTTCAAAATGAGGTTATAAGTCCCTACATTCTCAACAGACGCAACTGCGCTCATAGACACGCAGACGGCCAACGACGCAATTAATTGATTGAACCTTTTCAATGTTCTGTACCCTGTTCCATTCTTACCGCGATCCAAGCAAAGATCGAACCAAAAAAATAACCACATGAAATACATGAGGAAATTTGGTGACTGTAAAGTCTTCGTCTCAAAAGTGATAAAAAACCTGACAGGTCAAACCTGATATTTCACTACGCGCCAGCTATCATCATTTTTTCAAGCAACACCGAGCCCGTGCTTACGCTACCGCGGCAATCCTGTTCAGCACCAATTGCGACGATGTTGGCATACATATCCTGCAGCGAACCTGCAATAGTAATCTCGTGAACCGGATATTGCACAATGCCGTTTTCTACCCAGAACCCGGCAGCACCGCGAGAGTAATCTCCGGTGACGATGTTCACGCCCTGCCCCATGAGTTCAGTGACCCACAGGCCAGTACCCATGGTTTTCAGTAATTCAGCGTCACTTTGTCCGGAATTACCTACCACCCAGTTGTGGATACCACCAGCGTGCCCGGTCGACACCGTATTGAGTTTACGCGCCGAGTAACTGGTATACAGATACGTAGACAGGCGGCCTTGTTCAACCACATTCAGATCGCGAGTCGCCACGCCCTCATTATCAAAGTTGCTGCTTGCCAGTCCGCCTTTTAAATGGGGCCGCTCAACAATATTCAACCACTCAGGGAAAACCTGACTACCCAGTTTATCTAATAAAAACGAGGAACGGCGATACAGTGACCCTCCGCTAATTGCACCAACATAATGTCCGAACAAGCCGGCTGCAATTTGTTTATCGATAAGTACTGGCACTGTGGCCGTCTTGATTTTCTGTGCACCAAGGCGTTCAACCGTTGCTTTTGCCGCCTCGCGACCCACACTCTCCGGGCTGTCTAATAGGCTCGCGTTACGACTCACCGTGTAGGCGTAGTCACGCTGCATATCTTCGCCTTCGCTGCCAATCACCATACAACTCAGACTGTACCGGCTACTTGTGTAGCCAGCATTAATACCATGCGTATTGCCGTACACGCGCATACCGATATTCGCGTTGTAACTGGCACCGTCGGTATTGGTTATCCGAGGATCGTAATCCAGTGCTGCTGATTCAGCACGTACCGCGGTTTCGATGGCTTTTTGAGGGTCCAGCGGGATCGGATGGTACAACTCCAGGTCAGGGAACTCCGTTGCCATCAGCTCTGCGTCGGCCAAACCGGTACATGGGTCTTCGCTGGTATAGCGAGCAATATCTACCGCTTTTTCCACTGCCAGTGCAAGTGCAGACGGACTAAGGTCAGCGGTAGATGCGCTGCCTTTATGTTTGCCCACATACACGCTGATCCCCAGTCCACCATCGTTGGTGAACTCAATATTTTCCACTTCGCGCATACGGGACGACACTGCAATGCCTTCCACCTTCGACATACTGGCTTCAGCCTGTGTGGCACCTTTTTTTAGTGCCAAACTGAGTACGTCAGCAACTTTTGATTGAATTTCTGCGAGTTGTTGTTCGATTTGCATAGAAGTTTCGCTATAAATGTCCATTGTTCATGGGCTACAATTTACTATTATTCAGTTTAACACGAGAGTCCCATGACCGACCCGAGTCAATACGATGACGAAAACTGGGATAGCAACGACGACTATCCTGATTTTGACGAGCCCGTCAGTAAATCCGAACTCAAACGTCAGTCTGCTCACCAACAAGAAATTGGTGAGCAACTGGTTAATTTGTCTGACGCCCACCTCAAGACCATCCCGCTGGATGAAGAGCTGGGTGATGCCGTAGCACTGGCCCGCCGAATCAATCGCAAGAAAGACGGTTTTCGCCGCCAGCTACAATTCATAGGCAAATTAATGCGTAGTCGCGAGCTGGAGCCAATTGAAACCGCTCTGGCTAAACTGCAACATCAGCAAAATGAACACAACGCGTTGTTCCACAAACTGGAAAAAGCCCGTGATGCCATTGCCGACCAGGGCGACTCTGCCATTGAGCCTCTGCTCAGTGACTACCCTCAGCTTGAGCGTCAGAAACTGCGTCATTTTTATCGTGCTATCGTTAAAGAACGCAGCAACAATAAACCGCCTAAGGCGTACCGGGAATTGTTCCAGTACCTCAAAGGCGCAATTGTTGAATAAACCTGTGATTCAGGCTTAGCCGGGCGGATACGTTAAGACGTGCCGCCCACTGTTAATTCATCAATTTTCAGTGTCGGTTGCCCAACGCCAACCGGCACGCTCTGCCCATCCTTACCACACACACCAACACCGCGATCAAGCGCGACGTCGTTGCCAATCATTGAGATTTTCTGCATGACTTCAGGGCCATTACCTATCAGCGTAGCGCCTTTGATGGGTGCGGTTATTTTGCCATTTTCAATCAAATAGGCTTCGGCACTGGAGAACACAAATTTACCCGAGGTAATGTCGACCTGACCGCCGGCAAAGTTAGGTGCATAAATGCCTTTATCGATGGTAGCAATGATCTCTTCCGGGCTGTATTGGCCCCCTAACATGTAGGTGTTGGTCATACGCGGCATAGGTAAATGCGCATAGGATTCGCGACGCCCGTTACCGGTAGGTTTAACCCCCATCAGGCGCGCATTCATTTTGTCTTGCATGTAGCCAGTCAGGATACCGTCTTCAATTAACACGTTATGTGCAGTTGGGGTGCCTTCGTCATCGACAGTCAGAGAACCACGACGATTATCCAGCGTGCCATCATCAACAACAGTAACGCCTTTCGCAGCAACCTGTTTACCCATGCGACCACTAAACGTAGACGCGCCTTTGCGGTTAAAGTCACCTTCCAGACCGTGTCCCACCGCTTCGTGTAGCAGTACACCTGGCCAACCATTGCCTAACACCACCGGCATTAAGCCGGCAGGTGAAGCAATGGCTTCCATATTCACTCTGGCCATGTGAAGTGCTTCATCGGCCAGTTTTTCATAATAAGGTCTACCGTCTTCCTGTTGAGTGAAGAAGGAATAAGTATGACGACCACCCGCCCCGGCACTGCCGCGCTCTCTGCGGTCGCCTTTTTCCAGCAATACCGAGCAGTTTAAACGCACAAGTGGGCGAATATCGGTTGCAAAGGTACCGTCACTGCCTGCGATCAGTACTTCTTCATACACACCACTCAGCGAGACAACGACCTGGCTAATGTTGGTGTCTTGTTGACGAATATAGGCATCGACGGCTTTGAGCAGGGCAATTTTTTCTGCCTCAGCCATAGCCTGAATCGGGTTATCGCTGGCATAGCGGGACGTGGTTGCCACGTCGTTTAACGCCGCCACTTTCAATGTACCACCTTGTGGCGCAATGCTTCGCGCCGCGCCACAGGCTTTTAAAATAGCGTCCTGGCTGATTTCATCTGAATAGGCAAAACCGGTTTTTTCACCGCTAATCGCCCGCACACCAACACCGCGCTCAACGTTAAAACTGCCTTCTTTAATGATGCCGTCTTCCATCACCCAGCTTTCGTGCTGGCTGGACTGAAAATACAAATCGGCATAGTCGGTTTGATGCGTGTAAATAGACGCCAGCGCTGAATCCAGGCTTTGTCGGGTCAGTCCCGAATCACCGAGTAAATGCGTTTCAACTTGATTTGTCAAAATGACTCCTGAATCGATTGTGTTGTGACAGTGGCATAGACTGGCGATATTTACCCAGTTCGGCCAGTGACACGGATTGCTGAACTACTCCTGGCATTGTAGCACGTTGTGCCAGAAGCTCGCCCCATGGCGACAAAATAAGGCTGTGCCCGTAAGTTTCCCGGCCGTTTTGATGCACGCCGGTTTGGTTAGCCGCCACCACGAAGCACTGTTTCTCTACGGCTCTGGCTCCCAACAGGGTATGCCAGTGCGCAGCGCCAGTGACCTGCGTGAACGCAGCAGGCAGCACCAGAATGTCAATCTCGTCCATCGCATCGAATAAGCCGGGGAAACGCACGTCGTAACACACTGCCATACCAATGCGGCCAATTGGCGTATCTGCCACGACTACCTGCGTGCCCGCTTGTGTGTATTTGGACTCCAGATACGAACGGGTATTGTCTGCTACCGACACATCAAACAAATGAATTTTCTGATAATGCGCCAACAGCTCGCCTTCCGGGCTAATAAGCAAACTGGACGCGGTAAACTTTTGCGGATTGTCACATTGTATGGGCAGCGTGCCACTCACAATGTAACAGTTGAACTCTTTGGCCAGCGCCTTCAACCGCGCCTGAATCGGGCCTTTTCCTTCCGACTCAGCTACCGTCAGTAAGTGTCCGTCACGGGTACCAAAACAGGCAAAACACTCCGGCAGTACCACCAGACTGTTTGCAGGCAAGCTGGCTTGAGCAAGTTGTGTCGCCACAACGTCTAAATTTTCCGTTACATCCGGGCCGGATGTCATTTGCAGCGCAACAAGATTAACTGTCTGCGTCATTGATGTCCTTGGGTACGATGGCCGGGGAATCAGATTCTGTTGGTGTGGGCGCTTGCTGCTCGGCAGGCACCTGCTGAGCTGGCAGTGCAATATCTTTGCTGTCGCGGCCAACTTCCTCTAACACCGGCTCGTCAATTGTGCCAGTGATATGATAATTAACATTAGAGATCACTTTCGCCGAGGTCAATACCTGATCTAATGCCAGCGCCGCCAATGCGGTGGGCGGATTCACCATAAAATAGACTAAAAACGGCAGGTTACCCGTGACGTTTGGCGCAAAACTGACATTGTAATTCAGGGTCTGCTCAGCCAGATTGGTATAACCGGTAATTTCGATTTCGCCGGCGCCGCCATCAACGACGGTGTCATTGGTATTGGCCACCCCGTCGACAATTTGGAAGCTACCCTGAATGTCGTCGTAAAAGAACCCTTTAGCAAACACATCCCGAAAATCAAGACTCAGTTTACGCACCAGTGAGTTTAGGCTAAACAAGGTAAAAATCCGCGAGCCTTTGTCGCTTACCTGCGTGAGATAACCATCGGTTAGCTGGGTTTCAATATTGCCGTTCAGCGATGCCATTGAAAAGTTAAACGGTGAGTCCTGCCAGTCAAGAATAAAGGTCACATCGGCAGCTGAATCCTTGATGCCGGAATTTACCCCCATCAAAGACAGAAAGGCCCCCACATCCCGGCTGTTAACTTTACCTTCAATACGGGTGCTCTCGGCATTGCCCTGAGTCAACCAAGCACCTGATGCCTGAATGGCGCCGTAAGTATTCTTGGCACTTAACTGCTTGATCCGCATACCATCATCGAGCCTGACCACCTCAACATCGACTTCACCAAAGTCTTTGTCGAGGAGCACACAGTTACCACAATGAAAACGAATGGGCGGCAAATCTGCGGGTTTATAGTTGTGCTTAACGGTCTCTTCTGTGTTTTTACCTTGCCACTCTGTCAGGCGAATAAAGTCGGCGTTTATATCTATACCCTGCTCCAGCCAGGCGTCATAAAGTCTTACTTCTGCTTTTGCTTGTGACGAAGAGACATCCAGCAGCCAGTTGTTGTTTTGCTGCTTTGCGGTGATATCGACACCTGTTAGTGTCTGGTCGAACACCACCAGATTTTCCGCTTCAATAAAAATGCGTTCGGGCACAGAGAAGTACGGTTTGCGTGCAGTTTGCCCCTCGTCCGAAGACGGCGAAAAACCGCCTACCAACAATTCAATGGCCTTGTACCAATCGGCGACTTCCACCTTTTCCAGATCGGCTGAGATACTGAAGCCGACGCCCAGCCCGACAAAGTCGCTGTCGCCTAACGCCAAATGCGCGCGGGAAAACTGTTTCTCAGCATGGGGGAGGACACCGTTAAATCGCACGTCACTGCCAATGTTCACACTGACATTGGTCGCTTGTTCGTTACCGTCAGCCAGCACCATCAGTGGCATCAAATCGGTCGATAATTTATTAAACGGCAATGGCAGGCGAGAGTCTACGCCATGCAAATCACTGTTTAAGGTGGCGTGATACTGGAACCCGTCTTTTTTGAGGGAAACCGATACATCGGTTTGCCAGTTACTGCGCCCGGAGAGGTAAGCGTTAAAAGCGGGATTAAATCGCTCAATCAAGGGTTGCGTGGCCCAGTTGCCGGCCAGATGCATATCCAGCAGGTATTCATCGCTCAACTGGCTGCCCGTAAGCTGAATAGTAACAGGTTGGTCAGTTAAGTCTGCCGTTACCCCTTCCAAAGAAATATTGGCATTGTCGAACGCTATATCGCCTTGCACGTTTGCAAACACCAGATCCAGGCTTGTTACTGTCACCTGATTATTATTCAGGGTTGCAACACCAGACGCCGACACCTGTTCGCCGTTTAACGGGATATCCAGATGCAAGCGAGCGCTCAGAGGACCATCTACCACTACATCCCGGGTCAATACTTTGCCCAGGGAGTCTTGCATGCTGGAGGCCTGCATCAATTTTCCAACGGCTTCGCCGGTACCTACGCCGTTAGCATCTATAGACAATACCGACGAACCGGCCAGTCGGGGAATTTTCGCCTGCAGGTTGCTCAGTTGAATGGCTTGCAATTGGCTTGAGTCACTGCTCATGTAGAGCGACTCGTTTTCGAACAGCAAGTCCATGCTTAATTCAGTGAGTGCGGGCCACTGGCGCGAAAACGTAAATTCAGCGTCTTTAATAGCAACCTGAGCCTGAAAGATGCCCTCATTTTGCCTGAACGGGAAAGCATCTACCGCTCCATGCCATATCACTGTGGCCTGTTCTACTTCTCCGGCTCCGCTAAAGGCGCGATTCAGATAGCTAACCGTACCTTTACCCATATAATCAGCCGGGAATAACTGTGGTACTTTGCTGAGCGGCATTTTGCTGACATTCAGTACGGTAGATAAATGTTTGTTGGCAAACTGGTAGCGCAATGACTGCTCGAAACTCACTAATTCGCCATCGACGGCCAGTTTGTCTATCCACAACTGCCAGTCTTTGTTGTTATCGGCAAAAAGATAAGCCCGCCCTTTCACCGACGCCAGATCTATGTCCTGCGGCAGTAAATTATCTACGGAGAAGGCCACATCTGCTGCATCAAGCTCCAGTACGCCGTGGTCCTGATACCAGAAAAACTCTGCATCCAGCGCATTGAGCCCGGGTACGTGTCCACTTTGCTGCCACTGCATATCAAATACCTTGGCAGCGGCAGAAAACTGTTTGTCCTGCCATTGTAATTGCAATGTGGCCAGCTCAGCTTCAGGCTGAAGTCGGTTGATTAGCGAACCTCCGTCACCACTAATAAACAGCGGTGCCAGCGACAACAATGGCGACAACGTCAGTGGTTTCACGGTATTGATCAACACGTTGCCGTTATTGTCGGCTTTGCCAACCAGGTCGGTAACCAGCGTGTGTTTACCGGACTGCAGCACCAGTTGGTCAACCCGAATCGACCAGCCGTCATCGACCGGGACGGCCTGCACAGTGCCGCCGCGAATATGGCTTTGCAGTGACGCATCCTCAGCAATACGCCAGGCAATATCGCTGTCATCAAAGTCAACCTGTACCGCTGTCACCTGATTGTCGTTTAGTGATGCCCAAAATTCAAAATTACCGCGGCTTTCTTCAACTGGCGAACGCGTGGGTAACAATGCGCTTACCCATGGAGAAATGTCCAGCGCTTCACCCTTAGCGTATAAGGTGCCCTGCAGTGAGGATTTATCGCCATACAAATCGAGTATGAAGGACGCCGAGTTGTTCGCCAGCTCCTGAACCCGAATTTCTCCGCGTCCCTGGTGTCGCTCGTCACGGTTAACCCACACCAGCTGCGAAAGCTCGACCACTTGTTCGTCGTTTGCTGTGACCAGCCTGACCTCGCCGTGCAGCAGCGAAAAGCTCTGCAACTGATCTAAAAACAGGCTGCGCAAAGCCTCAACAATCGGGAAGTCTCCGGCATCACCGGACTCCATGCGCTGGGTATCAATTTTGGCTGCCAATCCCACCAAATCAAAGCGTTTGGATGACAGCTCCCGTTGCTGAATGGATTGCCAGAAATCCACTTCTACGTAAACTTGCTGGACGCGCAGTTCAACCGGTGACAGGTCGTTCTGAGTGAACTCAACGCCGTTAAGTACAATACTTGGGCCGGTGCCCTGCCAGGCGGCGGAAAGACTGTCGATGGTGAGATTGATGCCGTATTGGGCGCTCAGGTAATCCTCGATGAGATGCTTTTCTTCATCGAGATAGGGAAGGGTGTAACGCAGTACACTCAGCAAAACAGCAAACAGCACCAGTACAATGGCGCATAACAGCCAAAGTTTCCTTACAAGATAGGCGGAAACAGACAGGACGCGGTTCACATCATTACCACATCGTACTTATCCTGGTTGTACATTGTTTCAGTTTGTACTTTGATTTGTTTTGAAACAAAGACTTCCAGTTCTGCCAACATGTGAGATTCCTCTCCCAACAAGTAGTCCGCCACGGAGGGAGACGCATACACAACGAACTTGTCTGCGTCGTAGGCGCGGTTGACCCGCACAATTTCACGCATGATTTCAAAGCAGATGGTTTCCAGCGTTTTCACGGAGCCGCGCCCTTTACACACCGGGCATTCACCACACAAAATATGCTCAAGGCTTTCACGGGTGCGCTTACGCGTCATTTCTACCAGACCCAACGACGTAAAGCCGTGAATATTCACTTTAGCCCGGTCTTTGGCCATGGCGGTTTCCAGGCTATTCAGCACCCGGCGTTTGTGATCGTTGTCCGTCATGTCGATAAAATCGATCAGGATCATCCCGCCCAGATTGCGCAATCTGAGTTGACGAGCGATAGCCTGAGTCGCTTCCACATTGGTATTAAAGATGGTCTCTTCCAGGTTGCGATGGCCTACAAACGCCCCGGTATTAATATCAATGGTGGTCATGGCTTCGGTTTGGTCGATGATCAGATAACCACCTGATTTAAGATCTACCCTGCGCTCCAATGCGCGCTGCACTTCGTTTTCAACGTCGTACAAATCGAAGATAGGCCGGTCGCCCGGGTAATACTCCAGCTTGCGGTTCATCTCTGGCACATATTCTTTGGTGAACTGCGACAGTTCCTGATAAGACAGCTTGGAGTCGATTCGAATACGGTCCAGTTCAGTGCCGACGAAATCACGTAACACGCGTCGAGCTAATGGCAAATCTTCGTACAGGACATGAGACTTACGGCGCTTAAGGCGCTGCTGAATTTTGCTCCACAAACGGCGCAGAAAGTCAGCATCTGCTGCCACTTCAGGGTGACTCACCCCTTCTGCCGCAGTACGGAGTATAAAGCCGCCGTCTTCATCACAAAACGCGGAAACCAGCTCTTTTAGGCGCTCGCGCTCAGCTTCATCCTCGATGCGCTGAGACACACCCACGTGGGTCACGCTGGGCATAAAGACCAGATAACGAGACGGAATAGTAATGTCGGTAGTGAGCCTGGCGCCTTTGGTTCCAATGGGATCCTTGACGACTTGTACTACGATATCCTGCCCATCACGGACCAAATCACGGATATCGTGCTTTTCAATATGGCTGGTAGAGACTTCGCCTACCACTTCGTTGTGGATCACGATATCTGAGGCATGCAAAAACGCGGCTTTCTCTAGTCCGATATCTACAAATGCAGCCTGCATACCAGGCAACACCCGGCTTACTTTACCGCGATAGATATTGCCCACCAGCCCGCGCTTGGTATGGCGTTCAACATGAACTTCCTGCAGAATACCATTTTCAATTAGCGCCACCCGCGACTCCGACGGCGTAACGTTAATCAATAATTCTGCACTCATGACATCACCTCAAATTCTTTGAGCAATTGTACGGTTTCATATAATGGCAACCCTACTACCGCACTATAACTTCCGTTGATTGACTTAACAAATTGCCCGCCAATTCCTTGAATACCGTAGGCGCCTGCTTTATCTACTGGTTCACCCGTGGCCCAGTAATCGTCGATTTGCACCGCGGTTAAAGGACCGAATACGACTTGCGTGACCACGCACAGTGTCTTTTGACGGGTTGCATCTCTGACACTGACAGAGGTCATGACCTCATGCTGCCGGCCACTCAGGGATTGCAACATGCTACGCGCGTGCTCTGCATTACGGGGCTTGCCCAGCGCCTGATTATCCAGCACCACCATGGTGTCTGAAGCCAGTACCACTTGCGCTGTCCCTTCGACTTGCAGCCAGGCTGCATTGGCTTTTTCCGCGGCTAAACGCAACACCTGTGCTTTTGGCGGCTCATTGGTCAAGGCTGATTCGTCCAAATCCACGGGCTGCTGAATAAATTCGACCCCAATCTGGCTCAATAGTTCGGCGCGTCGGGGCGAGGCCGACGCAAGCATTAAGGTTCTAGTTTGCATCAGGTAATCCTTAGCTGACGTCTTATTTTTCGCAGTAGCCAGAACATCCAGGGCCACAGAGCCATTGACGTTAACACCGGCCAAAGTTCCTCAAACCGGAATGTGACATCGGTGAGCAGTCTCAATAACCAAAATAGCAGTGAATGGTACAGCCCGCTTACTACGCCAATGATCACAGCCTGTTGCCAAACCGAGTAATTTCGAAGGCGCTGGTAATTTGCCGCCAACACGTAAATAGACACGCTCAAAGCAAAACTGTGTACACCTAACGCCGTGCCCAGCAGAATATCCATTGCCAGGCCGCTAATAAATGCCACGCCCACATTGGCCCGATGCGGCAAAGCCATTACCCAGTAGGCCAGTACGATGAGCACCCAGTCAGGACGGTACATATCCACCTGAATCGGCACCGGAATAATCTGGCACACCATGGCAATAATAATGCTAATAGCAATAGTGTAGTGGCGAACCTTAATCACTGGCCTTCTCCACTGCGCTGCTATCCTCTTCGTTTTCTACACCATTTGGCCACAGTATCAGTAGGTATTTCAGCCGGTTCAAACGTGCCAGCGGCAACACCGTTACCTGTGCAAACGGACGCGATTCGTCGCGCACCACTTCAGTCACTTCTGCCACGGGATACCCCTCCGGAAACACATCACCTAATCCGGACGATACCAATACATCGCCTACTTCCACATCGGTACTGTGCGCAACGTGCTCCAGGAACAATTCGTCAATAACTCCACCACCGCTGGCAATAAATCGTGCATTGTTTCGCACTGAGCGTACCGGAATAGAGTGCGTGACATCGCTGATTAGCAATACCCGGCTGTTGGTCGTCCCGACCTCCATGACCTGTCCCACAATACCGCGCTCGTCCAGAATAGCCTGCCCTAAAAACACGCCGTCGATAGCACCTTTATTAATCACGATTTGCTGACTGTAAGGGGTATTGTCTACCGCCATCAGCTCCGCCACCATTTTGCGCATGTCTTGCCTTACCGGCGCGTCAAGCAGCCTGCGCAACTGCGCATTTTCGCGTTCCAGGACTTCAAATCGTTGGAGTTTTTCACTCATCAATAATAAACGGTTAGTCAGTTGCTCATTTTCGGCAATGAGAGCCTGACGAGAGGTTAAACGCTGAGCGCTGACATCGAGTAATTGACCCGGCAGATTCGCCAGGTACTGGATTGGGCTCATCAGCGAGTTCAGAAAAACGCGGGAAGAGGAAAAAGCGTCGAGCCTGAAGTCCAGAAACATCAAAACCACCGACATGGTTAACGCCAATGCCAGCCGGTTATTCAGTGAGGGACCGCGGGTAAATATGGTATCCATAAAACAGCAAGGCAACCTGTGGAGGTTGCCTTGTTCGTTTATTCGTAACTAAACAGGTCGCCGCCGTGCATGTCAATCATGTCGAAGGCTTTACCCCCGCCACGTGCCACGCAGGTTAACGGATCGTCAGCAATGACCACCGGAATACCGGTTTCTTCCATTAACAAGCGATCCAAATCTTTCAGCAATGCACCACCACCGGTGAGTACCATACCGCGCTCTGAAATGTCTGATGCCAACTCTGGTGGAGATTGTTCCAGTGCAACCATTACCGCAGACACGATACCGGTCAGCGGCTCTTGCAGGGCTTCCAGAATTTCATTGGAGTTCAGAATAAAGCCACGCGGCACACCTTCAGCCAGGTTACGACCACGCACTTCGATTTCACGAACTTCTTCGCCCGGATACGCTGCACCGATTTCATGCTTAATGCGCTCAGCCGTAGCTTCACCAATCAATGAACCGAAGTTTCGGCGAATGTAGTTAATAATGGCTTCGTCGAATTTATCACCACCAATGCGAACTGACGATGAATACACCACGCCATTCAATGAGATAATTGCCACTTCGGTAGTACCACCACCGATATCAACAACCATGGAGCCGGTTGCTTCCGATACCGGCAAACCGGCACCAATTGCAGCTGCCATTGGTTCGTCGATCAAATATACCTCGCGAGCACCTGCGCCCAGCGCAGATTCTTTAATTGCCCGGCGTTCAACCTGGGTTGAACCACAAGGTACACATACCAGCACACGAGGGCTGGGACGTAAAAAGTTATTGTCGTGAACTTGCTTGATAAAATGCTGTAACATTTTTTCGGTAACGTAGAAGTCGGCAATCACACCGTCTTTCATTGGGCGGATAGCCCGGATGTTACCTGGTGTCCGACCAAGCATACGTTTTGCTTCCGCGCCCACGGCAGCGACACTTTTTGGTCCTGCGGCTCGCTCCTGGCGAATGGCAACAACGGAAGGTTCGTTCAGTACGATCCCCTGATCCTTTACATAGATCAGCGTATTGGCTGTTCCGAGGTCGATGGACAGATCGTTAGAGAACATGCCTCGCAGCTTCTTAAACATGTAGTGGTATTTCCTGTAATATACGCCTGAATTAACACCGTAAGGTGCGGGAAGACGGCGGTCAGACGTAAACTGATAACGTTGCGCACACTTTAACAATGGGGGCTATTTTGAGCAAGTAAACTGCCCCCATTAAAGAAAAAATATCTTAAGCGTTGTTGACCATGAAAGTACGGTTTTTGTTCATTTTAAGTGCGTCTTGCTCTCATTTCTTCGATTGAAGCTTGCTCAGAAAGAGAAAATACGTAGGAGTAAGCGCGAAACTTCCGGATTAAAAGCCTTCGCGCATATGAATTGTACGGTCGTTGCCACGGTAGATGCCGAAGAATAAGTCTGCCGACGGACTGTCATCTGCATCGATGTCGCCGTCGCCGTCCCAGTCTATATTCAGGTGATTCGCCCAATTAGCCCCTGGCGCAGCCGGGTCCAGTCTAATGCGCACTGAACCGCGTACGGCTACACCGTTGGACATAGCCGGGCCTACCGCAATAACACCATTTGCGCTTTCGCCATTTGTGAGGGTGCCACTTCCTGCAATGCCCGACAGTAAGCCTGTTAAATCCTGTTCATCATTGCCGGTAGAGGTATTTTCAAGCGTGATTTGCCCACTGCTTTGGGTGAAAGCAACTGCAGTGCAACTGTCGTCGGTATTCACCAGCCAGTTTCCATTGTTGAAGTATTCAGCAATGACCGGTAAACGCAGTGTTTCAGTTTCCGGGCCAAAGCTGTTTTCCAAGCGCAATCTGCCGTAGCGCATTTCGCTGCCCTGAACAGAAGCGATGGTAAAGCTTTCACACCCGTTTGGATAACTGGATTGATAGCATATGCCGTCGGTGTCAGTAAGCACACTGCTGCCAACAATAATGTCGACATCGGCGGTAAACGGCGAGCCGTTACCCGCACCGGTCGCCGGGGTTCTGATCTTGCTGTATTCAAGGCTGGTGTCGTACACCGTCATCACAGCATCACCGTCGTAATCGGCACTGTCGGTGATCACCGGAGTAGAGCCAGCGTTAAGTGTATTCAGAGTTCCCGAATAACCGCTGTTATCGGTAAAATACATATCACTCAGTGAACTTGCTGAAGGAGACAGGGCCCATAACGCATCGGAATAGTTAGCTGTGACTTGTCCTTTAGCATTGTAGGCCGTTATTTGCAGGGCAGGTTCTGCTCCGGCTGCAAATGCAAAAGACTGACCAAGGTAGGTAAACGCCGCACTACAACTCGGTTCAATTTGCGGGGTAGTTGCCGCAACGACATCGAAATACGCGGGGGTATAACGCCCCAGACTGACCCCAGTAGCGGTAATCGTCTGTCCTAAATACCCATTGTCCTGCAGATCAAATTGGTAAGTACCCACTTCGCTCATATAGGCTTCAGAATATGAATAAGCCCCTACGCTAAATGCCGGCACGCTGACAGATTGCCAGCTCTGAGTAGCGCTACTGCTCACAGATTGATTTGCACTAACGTAATACTGTCCTTCGCTCGCTGAGGCTGATGCGGGTGCCTGACGGGTAACGGCCATTTGCAGATCACCAGGCTGATAGCCGGGTAATGGACTGCCATTCGCGCCAAGCGCCGTAATGGATAACGTATGCCCGGTTCCCGCTGCAGACACAGCACTGGCATTAGTGCTGGCTTGCAACTGTGCTGGAATACTGTCGAGCTGACTACTGCCCGACTCAATAGTGGTGTTGTTGATGTTTGCCGTGGCCGTAATCGTTAATCGACCTGCATCGGCATAAGTTCTGCCGGCGAGACTGGTTTCCCCATTGCTGTCGAAGGTCAACTTTACCGGTGCACTGTTTTCTCCGAGACCATTGCCGCTGACGGGGACCCCGGCAAACGGCACAGAACATTGATCAGGCGAATAGGACGCGTTGCCCGGCGAGACACAGTCATACCCCAGGGTTACCGACTGTTGCCCGATCAGAAGCGCCTGACAAACCCCGGCATTCGACTGAACGGCCCTCAGACCCACTCGTCCCAAATCAGATTCAGCCACAATGGCGGGCAACGTTGTTTGATAAGGATTCGCGGTGTCAAAGAACTCAAAACCGCTATTCACAAAATTAATCACACAGTTGCTCGTACACTGCGTAGCATTGTCCGGTGCTGAAGCCTGGTCTGCTGCACTGACCGTGATATTGTACTGGCTGGCCGTGGTTTCTGCCAGGCTAAGCGTTGTAGATCCTGTAAACGTTACAGGGTTAGAGGAAGACCAACTGCCAGCAGGCAAATTCACGCTAACAGGATCACTCACCAGCTCAGAACAGCTGGCGTTTGCACAGGCTTTAAGAGTTACACTGGCGGCACTACAGGTAAGAGATTGGGTAGGATGCGTAACTTCGTAGTGATGGACCGAGAAACAGCGCTCGACATCGTCCATATCGTCGCGAATTTGCTGCCTGGATTGTTCATAGTCATAAATTCGCACGTCATCAAACTGACCATTTGCGGAGTTGTCGGTCATATAACCAACAAAATTAGATGAAGAATTGTCGCCAATCTTCATACTGGTTAAATCACCTAACGCCGGGTTGGTCAGATTCCACCGACCATACATAAATACCCGGCTGCCATTCACGTACAAATCGATATCTTCGCCGGGCATATTCCATGTCAGCGCGATGTTCACCCATTCGTTGGCTCCATAGCCTAACTGTTGAGTAATAACATCCATATTGTTACCGCTGGCGTCTTCCATACCAAAGCCTAGTTCACCGTTATTCGACAATGACATGTAGAAGAAATACCGATTTGACGCATCAAATAGTTGTCGGTTTCCCCCCCCAATCCAGGGCTGGTCGCTGCGGTACCAGAACGTAATTGTGCCTCGGTCGCCTACCTGATTGAGATCCAGGTTAGTGTTCACCGCATCCTGATAAGTATTGGTGTTATATGGCACATCCAGGGCTCGACACGAGATATCGTTAGACGGTTCAACGGGCTGCACACGCCCCATTGGCGTGCCGTTATTCAGATTTGTGGTTGAATCCAGCACTGTGTTAAACGTCGGCCAGGCTAATTCTTCGAACTTATAGTGTAGTCTTGGTCCTGTGCCGGCACAGGTGGGACAGGCGTAGTTTGAGGCCGTATAAAGCGCCTGTACATCGGCAGTGGTCAGTTCACCTGCGTATATTCTGACGTCGTCAATTTCTCCACGTAAAAAGTCTCTCAGCTCCCAGGAGTTGGACTGATAGTTACCGGAAGCACCGGCATTTGCGCCTAAAATGATGGGTTCCTGATTATTTCGCCAGCTAAATCCCGACTGAAAAAAACCGCCCAGGTATACACCATCCAGGTAAACGTTCATTCCGCCAGAGCCCCAAGTGTATGCCAGGTGATACCATTGCTCCCGTTCGTCAATAACACTACCGGTATAAATTTCGTAAGATTGATACTGTGTTTCTTGCCGAAATATCAGCTTGCCATCCTGGTCCACCAGTAAAGTGAACTGCCCGCCAAAATCCCGGCCGCTGGAGTCTTTCGAGAAAAGCGCCTGAAGGCTATTTCCATAGCTATCCCGGTTATGATCTAAATCAGACACTTTGAACCACATGGTTAGTGTACCGGATGAAAGCTGTAACCCTGAACCATGGTCGATATTGATGTGCTGATTGCCACCATCAAACCCCGACGCCTGGCATAAACGTCCATTGATAATGGCTGAAGCACCGTTTATTGAGCGCCCATTGTAGCCACTTACCACATCGACGACTTCGCCCGCAGTACCAGACAAACTGCACACGTCCATTTTCCAATGCGAAACCAGTGTCGCGTTGGATCCACAGCTAACACAGCTTTCTTCAGACTCCGCGTTTAGCAGCGCGATTTGTTGCGCTGATAACTGCTGATTGTACAAACGAATATCGTCTATACGTCCCTGATAAAAATCACCGAGATCTGAATACGATGTATTCTGCGGGTCGTGCTGACTGGCATTAGCGGCCACCAATAACGGTTTATTGTTGCTTTGCCAGCCTGAGGTATAGCTACTGTTGCTGCCCACCAGATTATTATCTACGTACACCTGCATCCCTGCCGGGCCAAAGGTGTAGACTACGTGATGCCATTGCCCTTCAATAATGACCGGCGACGTATTCAATTGATAAGTGGTGCTGGACGACTGCTGATTGACCTTGATGGCGCCGCTGTTGGTGACCCACATCGACACCTGCCCCCCTGAACCAATGAACCTTTCGTCTTTGGAGAACAGCGACATCCCCCCTTCCTGGGTGGAATTAAAATATGCCAGATTATCGGTATTCATCCAGAACGAAATGGCCCCTTCGGCAATAGCGTAGTTATTGCTGTGTGGCAGAAACAAGTAGTCTTCGTCCCCACGGAAATAAGCGGCCTGACAATATTGTCCATTGCTGTCGATACTCGGTGAGTTTACCGACCGGCCATTGTTCCCGGCGATACTGTCCACCACCTCGCCATTGGCGTTGGTTAGCGCACAGACATTCAGTGTCCAGTGGGCGACGGCGGTGGGCAAAGTCACAGTTTTCGTGCAAAGTCCGTCAGTTTCCAACGTCGATAAAGCAGCTTCGTCGTAAGTTACAACGCTACGGTCGTGCAAAATTATCTGCTGAGCATTGGAAGCACCGGTATGGGTGATATCGGTGTTATAGGTCACGCTGCTAGCACTGTATATGAACCCTTTTACCTGCGAGTATTGTCCAATGCTGACATACCCTTCAGAAATAATCGCCAACTGCGATGGCTGACCATTCGCATTGATGGGGTTGTTGATATTGGTAGACATAGCCCGGGTATAAATCACCACGCTGGCGTTGTTGGCAATGTCTATTCGGGCATTCTGACCCAATGTGAGTTGTTCAATCCAATACTCGCCGCCAGACAACGTAAGGGTGGCATTAAAGTTCACATTCAGGGATTTAATTCTGAACGGCTGAGCACTGCTATTGGTAGTTAAAGCGCCACCATTGCCTACCGTCACAGTGCGATAATCTCCTGCCTGCAAGGTGCTGCTTGAATAATCATTGACTCTGACATCGGTTGCACTGGAGGAATATTGATAAGACGGAAGCGACAATGCCCCGCTGGCATTGCCCGATATTTGACATGCAACAGAATCACAGCTGGTGCCACCGCTGTTGTCCAGCATACTGGCTACATCAAGGGTACCGTCACTGCCTATCAGGCGGCTTTGAGGTTGAAACTGGATATAACCAGACGCAGAATGCGAGGCAGCAGGATCGGGGAAAACCGACTGACAAGAAACAGCATGGGCCGCGGCGGGAAAAACGACCGCAACTAACGACAAAACCTGTTTAATCCACTGTTTCAACACTCACACCCTCATACTGGTATCTGTATATTTTAGTACACGATATGGCTATATACGGTACAGACAGGCATACCAGACTATTGTTCTTCAAACGCATCCATTTCCAGTGTCCGGCTGACCCATATGTCACCGGCCTGACAGACGCCTGTGCTCACAAACCGGTAATAGTTGTATTGCTGGTTTTGCTTTGTAATAGCCGTTGTTGTGCAGGCCGCCTGGTACTGACAGTTTTCCAATCCATCCCCCTGCGGTAAACCAGCACTGCTACTTACGGTGGCATTACATGCTGCGACCGGCGAGTTAAGCGGAAATGCAGAAGCGGCAATGCGTTGTAACCCGCTCTGGGCAGCGAATTTAGCGCGCGCCCCTAACACTTCATAAATCACTGATTGACTAGTGCCGGATAACAAATTGATCATGGTAATTCCAAGAAAAGCCAGCACCAAAATGACAAACAAGGTGATCACTAACATACTGCCGCGCTGTTTTTTACTATGGCACATTGGCAACGTGGATCTCCTGTTGATAAGCAATTTGCTCGCCGTTGTCAGAAAAACGCAATCTTACTTCAACAATAGCGTTGCTTTGTAACCGGGTAGAAATAATTCTGAATGGGTCGTCTTCGCTCGGGTTGTTTGCCGGATTCGCCGACAACACATTGACAACGTGCTCCGCAATCACGGGTAAGCCAGGGAACGCGCCAAGCTGATTGTTAATGATGTCGTTCTCGTAGCGAATGAGTGCATTTTGATACACACAAAAGCTCACCGCCCGGTCGACTAAATAGACTCTCGATGCCGGCGAGCTCTGCGCAAACTGCCCGGTAACCGACAGCTGCACAATATCGTCGCTGTCGTCCAGCGTACTGCAGTCGCCGTCACCATCATCGGTACACGCCGTTACGTTTACCCGACGGTTACGCGAAGCGTCATAGATATCTTCACTACGAGTAGGGTAAACAACGGCAAAGTTGTCGCCCGTGGGCAGCGTGTAAGGCACGTTATTGATATCGTGCAGCGCCACCACGTCCATCTCGAGATTACCGGGTTCGGGAAGGCGTGTGTACACAGTCGCCCAGTTTATGGGTACGAATTCCAAGCAGTGGTAACTGGTATTGCCGGTAATGCGTACGCTGTTTGGCACGGCATTCGCAATCTCCCGTTTTAATCGCTCAATAGCAAAGCGACTTTCCGTCACCAATTGCTCCCGGGTACTGACATCGATATAAGTTTGCATGGAACCACGCACAAAACTGGCGATCCCGGCACTGGCAATGCCCAGAATAACAATAACGGTGATCAGCTCGATTAACGAGAATCCCTGACTCTTACGCATCAGAAATTCCACCGATAGCTGGCAAAAGTCAGAGGCTCCCCGCCTGGCGTGGTTACCGTAATCGTGATCCGTTTCACGTTCGCCACCAGCGTGCCAGTATCAGGCACACCGTTCTGGTCGGCATCGTCGTCATTAATGCCGTCTTCATTACTGTCGTAATACACCGAGACCTGCGCTCGAAATCCCTGGTACAAGCTTTCGCCATTATTCAGCATTGCCTGACCTTGTACGTTCAGAATATTACCATCACGCTGATCCAATCCATGATAATCGTCGACATCGTCGTAACTGTCTCGACTCTCGCCGCTGTCTGGCCCCAAAGACCCGGACGCAGTGCAGCTTTGTCCTTCGTTGCAACGTGTGTTGCCACCGGAATGATCGGATTGCTCGTCAAACGACTTGGCATTAATTTCCGTTAACAAAGACTGCGCTAATTCACTGGCGCGAATTTGCCAGATTGGCTCAATACTGAGGCGAGATTGCGGACCTATAACACCAATGATAACCAGCATAATGATGGTGAACACCACGATACCGATAATCAATTCAATCAGGGTAAAGCCACGGACGTTAGCACGCATGTACGTACCCCTGACTTTCAATACACACATCCACACTGGACTCGCCAGTCAGTGTCACGCGGCAAGGCGTACCTGTATTGCAGTTGGCTGCACCGTTCAATGGACGGCCAAGGGAGTCAAATGCCAGATAAGAGAAGTTAGTAAAGTTGCCATCCCGGCTGCTGAGCACAACCGATTCATCGGATAACTCCGGCGCCTGTACCGCTAAAAATGCGGGTGCGCTGCTGTTGATGTTGCTGCCACAAGTGGCAGCGCCATTTCCCGGCGAATAATCCAACGAAGGCGGGCCATAGGCGCTTGCGGTACCATAAGCCAGATTAATACGAAAACAAAACCCGCTGCGTGTGTCTTGCATCGCGCGGGTTTGCATATTTCGCAGGGCTGTGATCAGTCTGTCCTGATAAGCGTATTCCACGTACCCATCACGAGACTGAAACCGCGTTGCCGCAATGACAGACAGCACGCCAATCAGCACTACCACGGTAATTAGTTCAATTAAGCTGAACCCCGAATTAAAACGATTACCGCGAAGTGATGTTATGCCATGCTGCATGGACAGTTAGATACAGCTTAACAGCCTGTTGTGACAGAAGTAACAGTGGCGGCAGTATTGGCCGTTGCTTCTGTGTACAGGGCGTAACAAGCTGCTGTTGCTGTTGTCGAGTAAGCCACGCCCTCAGGCGTAAATGCTGTCGACCCTGTGCTTGGGCCACCAGTGTCAGTACTTAGGGTTATATCCCAGTCGGCATCGGTGATATCAGTCCAACCTGCAAGGTTTGCAAAGGTCATTTGCTCTGCTTCCGGGTACCCGTAATGCGTTTCCACTGCAACGTTGTTTAGCGTTACCTGCGCACCATTATTTGCAGTACCAGTTGGATTTCCCTGCTCACCAGCAATAGCTGATTTTGCATATACAAGCTGTGCACCGCCTAAAAGCGCACCTCGCAAACCTTCTACAGTTGACGCCCGGGCATCACCCTGGAAATCAATAAACCGAGGTGCAGCTGTGACTGCAAGAATACCAAGAATAACGATCACAATGATCAATTCGATTAACGTAAAACCACGTTGCTGCATGTTAATTCCCCTTAAATGGATAACGCTATTATTCACAAGTTTAGTCTACAGTACAGGTATAAACCCGTTAATTAGACGAAATGTTATTAAACACAACCACCTGACCAATACGCGGGTCGTAAATAAATCCGTCCCCCGTGGTGTCATCAGTGGGTTGTACCGATTGGTTTTGCACTGATTTACTCAGATAATAAAAACACAAATCATTGCCACCAGACCCCGTGCCATTGCTGGCAGTCGTAAAATAACGGAATCTGTCGAACGGTCGGTTAGCCCAGTCAGACGTGATGGTTGGTGCGCTTTGCATGATCAGATTGAAAATGCTCTCGCAGTCCAGATTCGTCATACTGTCGTCTTCTGTACTCCCGTCGTTGTTTAATTGTCCGGTTGGATACCCGGTGTTCTTGTCGATAGCGACTAAAATGCCGTCCAACGTAACAAAGGTCTGGTTGGTGGCTTGATTTTCCTGCGGGCGGGCTTCCAGTTCCCATTCCGCCCGAACCAAACCCACCCCGGTAGCAAAGCCACCGGCGACGCCCTCAACCGTGGCATCTTCTGCCTGTTCAGTGACATCGAGGAATCGGGGGATAGCCACTGCAGCCAGTAAACCCAGCAGAACCACCACAATTACCAACTCAATCAGGGTAAAGCCTTGCGTAGTTGCAAAACCTCGCGGTGTAGCTATTCCAGCCTTTCGGTTTGTCATTCTCATCTCCTAACCTTTATTGCCCGTGACTCATTCGCCCCGGGTAACCACGCCAGTGTAAATACTGTAATCAAAAAACGGGCCGGTACTTACCCGGAACCGACATCGCGCATTGGGTACTTTTGCGTCGTCGTTATCGCTCGCATAGTACTCACCAAGCACTCTGAATCCTTCTACTCTTGCCGGCATATTCAGCAGTTGCTCCCACACCCGGGTACACCCCTCTGAATTGGGCTCGACCTTTGGCCAGCCAAAATGCGCCATTCGCACCGGGCGTCGCCCGACTTCCTTACCATTGCCATCGTAGTGCACCAGCATAATCATTTCCGGCCGCCCCTCTGCCTGCCATTGCCAGTGTGCATTAGTTGCACTGCCAGCAAACTGGCGTGCATAGCCGTCCATTAATTCGGCTTCAATGTCGGGCTCGGCGTCATACATGTAAACAATCGCCGTCCCCATCAAAATGGTGAACACCGCAATAACCACCAGGTTAATCATCACCCGGCGTAAATTGTCATCGGCTTCTTCTCTTGGCTTCACCTTAGTTACCCTTAATGGCGCTCATCATGTCCCACATAGGTGTAAATATACCTAATGCCAGCACCAGAACCATACCCGCTACAATACCAATCAAAATGGGCTCAATTTTCGCTGTCAGACTATTTAAATCATAGTCGACTTCCCGTTCATAAAATCCGGCGACTTCAGCCAGCAGTTCATCGACCCGCCCTGTTTCTTCGCCAACGTTGACCATTTGTAACACCATAGGCGTAAACAATCCGCTTGCCTGAGCAACACGCGACAGGTTTTCCCCTTTTTCAATACTTTGCCGCATAGTAATAATGCGCAACTCCATATGGCGGTTCCCCACCGCTTCAGCCACCAGGTTCAGAGCGGTAGTGAGGGGTAAACCGGCTTGCAGCATCATTGAAAAACTGCGACAAAACCGCGCCAACAATGAGCGCTCCAGTACCTTTCCAATGATAGGCATACGCAATTTTCGCCTATCCCAGTTCAACAACCCGTCTGGTGTACTCAAATAGTGGCGCACGGCCGCAATGATGAATACCACGCCGCCGACCAGGAACAGCCATTGATTGACGAAGAAGTCTGACATACCCAGCAGAAACCGCGTCATAATGGGCAATTCAGCGCCAAACTTACTGAACATATCGGCAAACTTCGGAATAACGAATACATTCATGATCACCAACGCAGCGACCAGTGCAAACACCACAAAAATCGGGTAGCGGGTAGCGGCTTTGATTTGTCGCCGGGTCTCCTGCTCGCGTTCCAGGTAACCGGCAAGCTGCAAGAATGACTCATCTAATCTACCGGTGTTTTCACCCACGTGGATTACCGATACATAGAGTTTAGAAAATATTTTCTCGTGCTGGTGCATTGCCGACGACAGTGTTCGCCCCCGCTCAAGCAAGCTAATAATATCGGTGAGTGCCAGTTTCAGACGGAGTGAATTCGTCGACTCCGCCAGACTGCTTACTGCACGCAAAATAGGAATGCCGGCGTGTGTGAGTGAATACATTTGCCGGGAAAAAATCACCAGTTCATCCAGCGTCACTTTTGGAGTCAGGAAGTTCACCGTCTCAACAGCAGCTTCGCCGTCGCCACCGGCAGCAGGATGAATAGAAATGGGCGTAACACTGCGCGCTAACAACATTTTAGCCGCCGCATTCGCATCAATGGCGTCAATCATGCCGCTACGCATTTCACCATTGCTTTCACGCCCTTTGTATTCAAACCTAGGCATCCGGAATATCCTCCAGACTCAGGCCGCCGTCAGGTTTACCCTGATTAGGCGCATTCTGCTGCAGGGTTGGCGCTGCCTCAGATTGCTCGTCATCCTGCTCAGTTTTGGGAATTTCTGCGACCATTTCCACCAGCTTGAGCACTTCCTCAACCGTGGTATGGCCCATTTTTGCATAGGTTAAGGCCACATGAGATAACGGTTTATACCCGGGGCTATTAGTCGCATGCGTGCTAAAAGCGGCGGTATCTGCTGACTTCAGTGCGTCCATCATGGGGTCAGTAAGTTCAAGTAGTTCAAACACACCTATCCGGCCTCTGTAGCCTGACTGATTACACTTCTGACAGCCTGCGCCGCGCTTAAATACCACGTTCTCGACATTGGGGTCGATATGGCTCAGCCAGAATAATTCATCGTGGGTAGGGGTATACTGAGTTTCGCAGTTATCACAAATACGCCTCACCAAACGCTGAGCAATGATCCCTCTCAGTGAACTGGCTACCAGATAACCCGGCGCGCCCATATCCAGTAAACGTATTGCGCTGGACACGGCATCGTTGGTGTGCAGCGTTGATAACACAAGGTGACCAGTTAATGCACCACGCAAACCAATTTCCACGGTTTCCTGATCGCGCATCTCACCCACCATGATGATGTCGGGGTCCTGACGAAGGGTGGTGCGCAGCACACTTGAGAAGTTAAGTCCGATGCGGCTGTTTACCTGCACCTGATTGACCCTTGGTAAGCGATATTCCACCGGGTCTTCTACGGTAATAATCTTACGTTGCGGCTTGTTCAGTTCACTCAACGCACCGTATAGCGTGGTTGTTTTACCTGACCCCGTTGGACCAGTAACCAGAATCATGCCGTGTGGTCGCTGCAACAGGATGCGAATCCGATCCAGCAATGGCTTAGGCATGCCGGTTTCGTCGAGCGTTAACAAACCCGCAGACTGATCGAGCAAACGCATGACCACGGCCTCACCTGACTGAACCGGCATGGTAGACAAACGCACATCAATACGGTGTCCTTTAACCCTCACCTGAGTTCGACCATCCTGAGGTAAACGCTTTTCTGAAATATCCAGACCAGCCATCAGCTTGAGGCGCAATACCAGTGCCGCAGCGATATTGCGCTCCGGAATGACAGTTTCCTGCAAAATGCCGTCTACACGTTGGCGAATGCGCAGTTGCTGCTCGTCGGGCTCTATATGAATGTCCGAGGCTTTTGCCTGTACTGCGTCTTCAAAAATAGACTGCAACAGACGCGCAACGGCGGTGTCTTGTTCATCGGCAAGACCGGCTGTTAATTCGAACTCTTCTTCATCGCGGTACTCATTGGCCAGCTCCTGAGCAAACGAGGCGATTTCATCGGTCCGACGATAAAAGCTGTCGTATGCATTAAACAGTTGCGCTTCACTGACTACGGCAATTTCAAGTCGTTTTGGCAGCAGATCGCCAAGGTTATCCACAGCGGTCAGGTCAGCCGGGTCACTCATGCCTACCAGCAATGATTCCCCTTTGTCTTCCAGCACAATGGCGCGATACCGACGAGCCTGAACTTCTGGCAGCAATTTCACTGCGGCAGGGTTAACGTTAAACTGGTCTATATCGATAAGTGGCACATTCAAGTGGGTCGACAACAGTTCCAGCAATTGCTGTTCTGTTACCAGTTCCATGGCAATCAGGGTGGCCCCCAGTTTGCGGCCGGTTTGACGCTGTTCAGCCAGCGCCGCCATCAATTGGGGTTCGTCAATTAAGCCGTTTTGAACCAGCAGATCACCCAGACGTACTTTTACACTCATGGCGCAACCCCCGTCAGCGATTGCAGGCGTTGGGCAATAAAGCGCTGGATATTGGCATCCAGGCTCTGCAGAGCATACGCTTCACGATAACTTTCTATTGCCAGTTTGCGCTCTCCTTGCTTGTCGGCAACAACCGCTTGCCCGAGCCACCATTTCGCGTTACGCGCATCAAGACTAACCAACAGCGCATAATCGCTTAACGCCGCATCGAGTTTTCCCATCTGCTGGGCTATTGACGCTCTGAATCCAAGCAGCTCTATATTCGCAGGAGGATAATCATCGGCCTCTTTGAGTGTGTAGTACGCCAGTTCCTGTTCATTTTTTTGCGCCATTAAGCGCGCGTACATTAATCGGACACTACTGTCGGCAGGTGTTTGCGACAGGGTATCCTGCAGTAATCGCTGAGCATCTTCACTACGCCCTTCACTGAAATACAGCGCCGCAAGGCGTTTCTTTGCGTTGATATTGTCGGGCTGTTGTAAAATTAACGTGCGCAACAGACGGATGGCCTCATTGCTGTTATTGCGTTCAATGGCATCCGCGATTTGTGCTTTCAATGCCATTTTATTTGGGTCGGTGCTGCTGCGGATCACAGGCACAGCGGGCTTTGCCGGCTGAATTTTGGTACTCTCGGGCGGCGCTGTGATCTCACCCTGTTGAGCAGATGCCTGCACTGCGTCTGTTTGCGTCGGAGACGCTGCCTGACGTGGATCTGGTAATTCAGCAGGTGCATTATTAGCTGCTTGCATGCTTTGCGCCGGGGTAGGCACTGGGTTTAGCCTTGAAGGTTCGACGGGTGAGGAGCTGTCTTGCGCTGCGGGGACAGCCTGAGGCTGCGCAACTGCCGCGCTATTGTTGTTGGCCGCCTGATTGTTGACCGCCTGATTAATGGGCTGCACCACAGGAGATTGAACAACAGGCTGACTGGACTCAACCGGCCAGAACAACGCGGCTCCGATGGCAATTGCGCCAACCAGAATAATAATTAACAAACGAACAGGCACGGGCTTTTTCGCAGGCGGCTGATAATTGGCCTGCGTGACTTCGCTGGATTCGCGTTGCTCCAGATCATTGAGCATTTTATTCACGACACTCAAGCGGATTTCTCCATGATGACTAACCCTGCTACCACACAAATAAACACAATACTTACTGCCGCCGTAGCCCACTTCATGGCGGCGGTTTGCCACCATTGATGACTGACTGTTTTAGCCGCTTCGGTGTCGGCACTGGCCACGGCAATATGCTCAGGCTCGACCACGGATTTACCTTCGCCGAAGGCGAGCATAAGTGCCTTATGCGACAATACGTTCACAACCCTTGGCGTGCCCCCACTGGCCTGAAACAACAGCTCACAACAGCGACGACTGAATAAATCACCGCCGCGATACCCAGCCACAGACACACGGTGTCTGACATACTGAAACACCTGGTCGGCATCCATTAACGACAGGCTGTAGCTAAACGTGATGCGCTGTCGCAATTGACGAAGCTCTGGCAACGCCAGCTTTTCGTCCAGTTCCGGCTGACCAAACAACACAACCTGAAGCAGCTTTCTGGATTCCGTTTCCAGATTTGTCATTAGTCGCAGTGCTTCAATACTTTCTGTTGGTAATGCCTGCGCTTCGTCGATAATGAGTACTGCACTTTGCTGAGACTGATGAATAGCAATTAGCCGTTCCTGTATACGCTGAGTAAACTCCTGCTGGTCACATTCAGCCGACAGTTCTACTCCCAATTCATTGGCCACTGCCCTGCGAAGTTCTGTAGGCGAAAGCAGCGGATTGGGGATGTACGCCGTAACAAAGTGCTCCGGCAATTCGTTCAGCAACTTCCGGCAAATCAGCGTTTTTCCGGTACCGACTTCGCCCGTGACCTTGATAAAACCTTCACCGGTCTTCAGCGCCGTTACCAACACCTGCATGGCTTCGTTGTGCGTCGGCAAACCAAAAAAATAACTGGTGTTTGGCGTTAGCGTAAACGGAAGCTCTCGAATGCCGAAGTGATACAGGTACATAGTTACTCTACATACAACCAGTCAGCCATTTTCTCACGGCTCATTTCAATTTGTTCTGCCCAGGTGCCACTACCAACAACAGTAGGTTTCAACAGGATAATCAGCTCTTTCTTCGTTTCGCGCTGGCTCTTGTTGGTAAACAATTCACCCAATAACGGAATATCACCCAGCAACGGTGTTTTGGATTCGCTGTCGCTGATGCTGGTTTGCATCAATCCGCCGATCACCACAATCTCACCCGAGGCCGCTTTGATAATGGTGTCAGATTCGCGAATGGTGCTCTGTGCCAAAGGCAACACGATTTGCTCCTGATTCAGGCTAACCACCTTTTCCTGCTCCTGAGTTTCAATAACCGAGGGATGCACATGCAACAGTACTGAACCGTTTTCGTCGATTTGCGGGGTCACATCCAATGCGATGCCCGAAAAGAAAGGGGTAAGTTCAATGTCGGGCACTACCGACGTAGTGGTGGACGTAATGGTGTTCTGACTGGAAACGTCCGTTACGAAGTACTCGTCGTCACCGACTTTGATCACCGCTTTCTGGTTGTTGATCGCCGTAACCCGAGGACTGGAAAGCACCTGCACATTCCCCTGAGTAGACAGCAGGGAGATAACCCCGGAAAAATCCTGATTCAAAAATGACAGGCTGGTCACTGCGCCAAGCGAAGCAGAAATTTCATTGCCAATGGTTGCTGCAGTATTGGCAAAAGTGATGTCCGTGCTGCCCACATTCGCCACTACTTCAGACCAGTTAATGCCCTGCTGGTAACCATCATCCAGCGCGACTTCCAGTATCCGTGCTTCCAGTATAACCTGACGCTGCAAGCTCGCTTCAGACACTTTCAGGAACCGTTTAATGTCGCGAATTTCGTCTGGCATGGCGCGTACCGTAACCAAACCCGCTTGTGGCGTGACAAATACCGCACGGCCGTTTTCATTACCGACCATGAGCTCCAGAGACGTTTTCAGGTCTTCCCAGAAATTCGTTTCGGTGCGCGTCGAAATAGAGGTGCCGTTGGCATTGTTGCCAAACTGATTGCCTAAGTTATTGCTGTTCGCAGAGTTGCCGCTGAAGTTATTAAAGTTACTGTTTGAACTACCGTTACTGTTATTACCGTCGGCTTGCGAAACACCACCAGAGATAATACTGGTTTGAGTAGAGCCATCACGGGTCATGAGTAAGTAATTCACCGCAAATGTTTCGGTGCGCATACCCGCTGGCAAGATACGGTACACATTGCTTTTGCGACTGATATCATAGCCATAAAGGTCACCGAGTAATTCCATGACCTGTTCCATGCTGACCTGTTTCAAGCTAAGCGAGATTTCACCGCTGACTTCAGGGTGAATGGCAACGCTGTATGGCGTATCTGCCATCAGACCTGCGAAAAATGCTCTGACCGCAACACCATCAGCTTCAATATCATATTTTTCTGGGCCGAACAAAGAAGCGGGCTGCCCACTTACCGGTACTTCACTGAGTAAGTCAGATACGTTTTTCGGTACCGACTCCAGCGAGCCTTCTGCCGTTGCTGGTGAGTTCTGACTGGCCTGTTCATGCGCAATCTGCCTGGCCAGCTGCTCTTTCAGCGACTGCTCTACAACCGACGGCGGAGCAGAAGACTGACACCCCACCAGTAAAGTGACGATTGCAACGTAGATAAACCGTTTGCCCACGTGTCCCATGTTAATAATTCTCTGCTGCATTGGATTTTACGTTACCGCTTTTGGCAACCCACAGGGTTTTCTCAACCCATTCACCGTCCAGCTCCTGAACGATGTCGACACTGTAAGGGTGAATGGCCTTTACAGTGGCTCCCTGAATACTTTGCCCTTCCGTTACCACCTTGCCGTTAATTACCGCACGGCGTTGCTGGCCAACCCGCATAATGGCATTGACCTCAAGCGTTAACGCTGAGCTACTGGTGGCTTTTTGTGTTTGCGTAGTGAACTGAGACGGACGCGTTGGATCCTCCAGCGTTTGTGCAAACACGGGTAAACTCAGGCCGGCAAGTAACACAATTATCTTATTCAACACCTATAAACGCCTTCTCTGTACTGAGCGTATACACTTCCAGTGTCACTTGTGCATTCGGGTACTCCGACACTTCATACGCCATTGAACGCCAGTAGATTTGATTCGTTAACCGTTCAAGATTAGCCAGAAAATCACGCACGGCAAAAAAGCGCCCTTCAAACGTTAATTTCACGCCATGTTGATACAAGGGCACTTCGGCCATGGCCTCGTTATCGGCAAAAATGTTAACCGGCTTAATTGACGCCATCTCAATTAATGTCAGGCCTTCCGCCTGGGAAAACACCTGCTCAATGAGTACTGGCATTTGTCGGGGTAAAATCAAATCGGATAGTTGTGCAGAAAACTGATTCTGCAGCACAGTCATACGCTCGTTAACGCTGGCAATTTGTTCGCGCAGCTTTGTATTCGGGTCTTCAGCAAGGGCCTGCTCGTAAATCACCGATTGCTGCTGCAAAGACAGGATTTCAGATTCCAACGGCAATAGCGCATCCGATGTTTTTGTGTTCTTGGTTAATGCGGGGTCTATCAATAAAAACACCATAACCGAGATAATCACGATTAGGCCGGTAGCGAATATCAGTACTTTTTCGCGCTGGCTCAATGCTGCAAAACGCGCATCATAACTGGCGTAACTCATTTCTGACCTCCTTGCGCCTGCACATCAGTCTCAGGAGACCGGGACATACTGAGCTCAAAACGAAGCTGCTCTTCATCGCGGAACAAACGCGCAGAGTCAAAGGTGCGCCCGGAAAACGAGGAGGTTTGCCCAAGGCGCTGTAACCATTGCGGCATAGCTTCCGGTTTACTCAATTGCCCCTCAAGTAACATCATGTGTTCGCTGACCTGAATAGTCTCTAACCAGATATCACGACTATTCTTAGCAGCCAGGTTGTCCAGTAAATCAGCAAACCCCTGTTGCTTTATTTGTTCACGTAAACTCAGCTCATTCACCAGTAACTGCCGGTTGCTCAATTCGTGACGGCGTTGCGCTAACTGCCTTTCCAGACCTGCATCCGGTTTGCGTTGCTCCAGTGCCTGCTGCAATGCACTTACGGTACTCAACAATTGTTGTTGCTGACGTTGCTTGGCCATCAAGTTGTCCTGTAGCGAAGCACCGTACCAGGAGACACCGGCCCACACCATGGCAAGTAATACAGCAGTGACACTCCAGATTACCGCGACACTGCTTAGCGACCACACATCCAGGCGTGGTGTAAATTCTTCGGTGTAGAGGTTTATGCGCTGTTTCACGCGGCGGCCTCCGTTTTCTCAGCCACCAGCGCTTTGTCTGCTCCCAGGGCCGCGCCGAGGCTGATATAATTTAAACGGTGAACCGGTGACTGGGTATCCGACACTATATTAGCCGGAACCAGCCCTTCAACGTCTGCATTTACCACCTGATTAATCTGCAACGACAGGGCGTCAATGTGCTGGGTATCCAATCTCAGTTGAATGCGGCGAACGGGGCCTTGACGGAGCTGGCTCTCGTAAAAGTCCATCGAACGCTGAACCTGTACACTCAGCGACTCACCAATGCCCATCTGCAGTTCGTCCTTTGAAAAGCTCCCTAAATTTTCGAAGCCTTTTAGACGGCGACTCAGATAAAGCTGCCCGTTTTTCACGATGTTCAGACATATCTCTTCGCCGGCTTCCTGTACGAGCGTCAGTACCGCATCAGACGAAGTTTCAACAAGGTCACAGGTAGCCAGCTCTTCTACCGTAATTTGCTGCATAGCCAACCCGGACTCAAAAATCTTTTCACAGGTTTCTGCCACATCTTTCTTAGGCAGGGCAATCACATTTACTTTTGCCGCTCCAGCCAGAGGCACCGGTAAGTCGATGTAATCAATCACCATGTCCTGCTCGCTGCCGGTCAGTTCTTTGACCGACCATGACATCGCCGCAATGATTTCGTCTTCTTCGACAGCGGGGCGGTCAATTTGCAGAATTTGATACCAGTGGATAGAAAAGGCCACGTAGGTGGGTGTGCCGGCCAGATTGTGTTTTTCGGTCCAGCGAATCAGGGATTTTCCCCATTGACCAAAGCTAACGGTTTCTTCATGCGCCACATGCAAAGCATCACCTTGTTTTCGCAAGGCGCAAAATGTCACAGTGTCCAGGGAAATCGCTATGCCTACAGCGTGATAGGCCGATTTTTTTCTGAATGCTTGCTTTAGGTATGTACGCCAACCGATGCGCATGGAATTCAGTGATGTCCGTTAAAAGATGTGACGATTACAACAGAGTTTGCAACAAAGTACCAGCCCATGCTATTACCTTTTAGTTTAGTTATATCAGTCTCTTGTTTGCATTTTTATTAGGGAAGTTCAAAAATGTAAATAGTGATATACCCCTAATCATAGGCCATTACTGATTGAATGCCATAAACACGCGGAATGAAGATCTGCGCATCACACCAGGCGTGCCCCACAATACCAACGATGAATCGTTGCTATGTGCACGCGTACAGGCAAATGAATACAACCATCGCTTTAACACGACGTCACCTTCGGCATTTGCTGAACGATCAGCCATCCTGTCAGCACTATTAGCTAAATCAAAAGGGGTGCAGGTTGCGTCTACAATCTACGCGGAATATGGCTGCCATACTCACATCGGCAAAGGGACTTTTCTGAATCATAATGTGTCGATTATTGATGCTTGTCCGGTTCATATTGGCAACCAGGTGCTGATTGGCCCCAATACCGTCATTTCGTCTGTAGTCGGGCGGTTTACTGCTGGTCCCGACACGGACCACGAAGTTGCAAATCCGGTAACGCTGGGGCACCGGGTTTGGGTAGGCGCCAATGTGCGCATCGCGGCTGGCGTGTCGATAGGAGACAACTGCGTCATTGGCGCGGGTAGCCTGGTAACCGAATCATTACCTGCTAATACATTAGCTTACGGGATTCCAGCAGCTCGCATTCGAAAAATTCAGCAAAATCCTCAATGAATTAAGCAGGTTTGCCGATAACCAACTATGGTTGAAACAGTCCTATAAAGACAGACGCATAAAGCGACTCGGTGACATGACGTATTTCAATATGAAGCAACTCCGACTATTTTTCCTGACTTTCGCCGCCTGCTTACTGGCTGCCTGTGGAGGTCTTAGCAAAGACGCTGCAGATGAAACCTTTGCGGTAAATGCAGGCCGGGATCGCAGTATGGCTGAGCAGGCCACAATCTCTTTGTCTGCACAGGTATCCTATCCTTCAGGCGAGGTCACATACCGCTGGACGGCCCCGTCATCTATTACGATTGCCCAAGAGGCCACGACCAGCTCTGCTGCTACGCTTACCGCGCCAGCAGTTACCAGTGAAACGCAATTTACTATATCGGTTACTGCCACCGACGCGAGCAGCCAGACCGCCACCGATAGCTTTGTACTAACGGTGACGCCGCAAAACAGCGAGCCTACCGCATCAATTACTGTAGCAGACTGGCCAGATGTTGACCCCGGCACTTACCCTGCCGGTGTTACTATAACGCTGGACGGAAGAAACAGCTTTGATGCTGACAATACCAGCAGTGACGCGATTGCGAAGTGGTTGTGGGAACAAACCGCTGGCAGCGATGTTATTTCCGGTCTTGAGGCGGATCAATCTACGCTGGTCATTTCAACGCCCATCGCCGACAGCCGCCAGACTCTGACTTTTTCACTCACGGTAACCGATCAGGAAGGAGCAACCAATACGACCTCCTATTCCATTACTATTCTGTCGGCATTTGAAACGCAGCCCCAAGTCTCTGTTGGCCTTAATCAGGCAGTCTTTGGCGGTGAAACTATTCTGCTAGACGGCACCGCAAGCAGTTCACTGCAGGCTGCTTACCCCTTGAGTGCGAGATGGACATACAGCGGTGACAGTGAGCCTGTCATTGTTCAGCCTACCCAGGCCGACACCTATGCCGTAGCTCCTCTGGTAACCGACACCACCGAATTAGAGTTTTACCTGACAGTCGAAGACAGCTACGGCAATGTGGTCACCGAAACCAAACGCGTCACCGTTCGCCCCTTCCCGGTTCGCGTGCTCAATGACACAGGTATGTCTCAGCAAGCCAATGACACCGCGAATGGCAACACACAGCAAAACGCCTGGCCGGGTCAGGACTCCCATAAAGGCGCAGACGCGCTGGCCAATGCGGGTATTCTCGACAAAGCCGGTCGCGGCCAGGCCGGCTTTGATTTTACAAAACTCAACGCCAACGGCGATGAGCAAGACGATGACGTGACGCAGTTTAGCTGTGTTCGTGACAATGTAACCGGACTGGTGTGGGAAATAAAAACCACTGACGGGGGGCTGCGCGATCAGGACCATCTGTACAGCTGGTACAGTACCGACAACAATGGTGGGTCGGAAGGCAGTTTGAATGGCACGTCAACGCAGTGCTCCCTCACCAACTGTAATACCGAAGCCTATATCGATGCCATTAACACTGCAGGACTGTGCGGATTTTATGACTGGCGACTGCCCACCCATGGTGACCTGCTGTCACTGGTGCATTTTGGTAAAGGCAGCTCACCGCGCATTGATACCCAGTACTTCCCTTACACCGGCGACGGTACCGCGGGCACACTGTGGTACTGGACGAGCTTACCGAGTGCAGATGGTGTCAGCAATGACGCGGCACAAAACGCTTGGGCGATTGATTTTATTTCCGGTGTAGACAACTTCCTGAACAAATCTTCGGCAGCCAGTATTCGACTGGTTAGGGCAGGGCGATAATTATGAAATCACTGTTCACATTAATGAGTCTGCTTATACTGAGCGTGGTTCAGGCCGCACAGGCGCAAACCTGTTTGGCTAACGCCGACGACACCACACCAGATGATGACTTCTCAACCATCACAACCAGTACGGTTCTGCACACGCCCACCGGATTAATCTGGCAACGCTGCGCCGTGGGTCAGACTTTCGATGGTAGCACCTGTACCGGTGAAGCCGAGCAAATGACCTGGCAGGAGGCGCTTATGTATGCCTATACCTATGATGCCGATCTGCGCGAAGGCTGGCGTGTGCCCAATTTAAAAGAATTGGCCAGCCTGGCTGAGCGTGACTGTGTTCGTCCGGCGATCAACGGCACGTTTTTCCCGGCTACGCCGCCAGACAGCTTCTGGACTTCCACGCCCTCCATTATGGACCCTCTGCGAGCCTGGACTGTTGCGTTTTTCAATGCCAGTCACTCTATAAAAGAAAAGGATCGTACTGTTTACTTGCGCTTGGTGCGCACAAAGTTACCTACCGAGTAAACTCTGGGGGCAATTACAGCCCCCTACTCTTGTAGCACGTATTGTCCGGGCGCATCCGGCAAGCCCTCAACACTGTTAACGTGCCTTGCTGTCACGTCTTCAGTTGAATTGTCAGCCAGCCATTGCTGCCACACCGGCCACCATGAACCTTCGTGCATGGGAACGTCCTTCAGCCAGGCCTGCGGTGGCAGGTAAGGCCCGTCTTCTTTTTTTGTTGCCACCTGATAAACCCGATGCGGGTGCCCCGGCTCACTGATAATGCCCGCATTGTGGCCGCCGTTTGTCAGTAAAAACGTGATGTCTTTGTCTATGAGCAAGTTGACTTTGTAAACCGACTGCCAGGGCGCGACGTGATCTTTTGCGGTACCCACCACAAACAACGGGACCTGAATGTCGGCCAACGCGATAGGCTTGTCATCTACCATAATCTGACCACCGGCCAACGCGTTGTTCAAATAACACTGTCGCAGATACTCAGAATGCATGCGTGCGGGCATACGGGTCGCATCCTGATTCCAGCTAAGCAGGTCGTTGGCGTGTTGGCGCTCCCCTAATAAATACTCTTTCACCCACTTTGCCCACAACAGGTAATTCGCTCGCAGTATCACAAAGGTGCCAGCCATACTTTCTTTGGGTAAATAACCGTGTTTGGCCATGACCGCTTCAAGCATGGCTAGCTGGCTCTCATCAATAAACAACCGAAGATCACCGGCATCGCTGAAGTCAGTTTGCGCGGCCAGCAAGGTCAACGAGCAAAACGGGCTGCGTTTCTCTCGCTCCAGCCAGGCAGCAGCCATACTCAGCAAGGTGCCTCCTAGGCAATACCCGACCCCGTGAATGCGTTGCCCGGGTATTCTGGACTGGACCGCAGCGATAGCCTCGCCCAGCCCCTGCTTCAGGTAGTCCACCAGCCCGACATCATGATCGTCTTGTTGCGGATTTTTCCAGGAAATCATAAATACCGTATGGCCTTTGTAGACCAGGTATTTCACTAGCGAGTTGTGTTCAGACAAATCGAGAATGTAGTACTTCATGATCCAGGCAGGCGTAATTAACACCGGCTCGGCTTTCACTGTATCGGTCGAGGGTGCATACTGAATCAGTTCCAGCAATGCGTTTTTAAACACCACTTTTCCCGGTGTAACCGCCAGGTTTTTACCCACCTGATAGGGGCTATGCGCGGCTTTACTGCTACCCAGATACTGCTGCGCAACGTCCTGCAACCAGTTGTCCAGCCCCTTCACCAGATTGTTTCCCGAGGTCGCCAGCGTAGCGTGTATTACCGCTGGATTAGTCATAGGAAAATTAGCTGGCGACAACGCTTCTAACCATTGGCGCACAGCAAAGTTCACCATGTCAGTATGGTGCTTTTCCACTCCCTGAACGTCGCGCGTAGCCAACTGCCACCATTGTCGCGTTGCAAGGTAGGACTGACGGTAAAATGCATAGGGCCAGGGGATCCATTCTGCGCCGGCCAGGCGATTATCTTCAGCAGCCTCTTCACACTCTGCGTTCTGACCGCAGGCATGAGTAAGAGACAGATCCAGCAAAGCCTGCTGCTTACCCAATGACAACAACAAATGAATGAACCAGTCAGTAAATGCCAGGCCGTAAGCGACCGGATCAATGCCGGCGGTAAATTGGCTTAATAGCTGATTAATCGCGTAGTCAGGTTTAAGAGGCTCGCTAACATCGTCCGGGGCAGATTGCCGGTCAGCGTAGGTGTATTCAATTACGTTACTTTCACGGTTGATCATGGTGATTCCTTACCAAAGGCCAATAAGGTCAATTTATCACCAGAAAAAAAGAAAAAGCTTGATCTTGATGGGTATCAATAACGATTTCCTAAAAGTGTTTATGCTGCACGGGTGCTTTGCTGTTTCTGATTCTTTTTCCACGGGGAGCTTTCATGGACATGATCCGTAATAAACCGTTTAACGACATTCAGATTGGTGATTCAGCGTCTCTCACCCGTACCTTATCCCGCAAGGATATTCAGCTGTTCGCCATTATGTCGGGCGACGTTAATCCCGCGCATGTGGACGAAGAGTACGCTAACAGTTCACAGTTTCACCACATTATTGCCCACGGCATGTGGGGAGGTGCACTGATATCCACCGTTCTGGGGACACAGCTTCCGGGCCCGGGAACCATTTACCTGAAACAGGACTTCACGTTTTTAAAGCCGGTTTCACTGGGTGATAACCTTATCGTTACGGTCACTGTTACCGAGAAACAGGCACACCACCGGGTCGTGCTCGACTGTACTTGCGTCAATCAATTAAACGAAACCGTAATTTCAGGGCAGGCGCTGGTAAAAGCCCCGGCTGAAGCTATTGCCCGCCCTCGTGCGTCTCTTCCGGCGCTGGAACTAAAAGAAGAATCCAGCGCACGCTATCAGCAGTTTATGACCATGGCAAAGGGCATGCGCCCGCTCAAAACCTGTGTGGTACACCCAGTCGATGCCAACTCACTCGCCGGCGCTCTGGAAGCGGCCAGCGATAGCCTGATAGTACCTATTCTGGTTGGCCCAAAAGCACGTATTGAGCAGGTCGCTGTCGACAATCAACTGGATATTTCAGGCATCAGACTGGTAGACACGCCGCACAGTCACGCAGCAGCAGAAACCGCGGTAAAAATGGTGTCATCGGGTGAAGCCGAGGCGCTGATGAAAGGCCATTTACACACCGATGAGTTAATGCACGAAGTGCTCAATAAAGATTACGGCCTTCGCACCGGCCGGGTGATGAGCCACATTTTCGCATTAGATGCGCCAAGCTACCATAAATCGCTGTTTTTGACGGACGCCGCGATAAACATTCGCCCTAATTTGGCGGCTAAGAAAGACATTATTCAAAATGCCATTGACCTGGTGAGCGCCCTTACCAACAACACGCCGAAAGTTGCTATTTTGTCGGCGGTGGAAACCGTTGAAGAGAAAATCCCCTCTACGTTGGATGCGACCGCACTGTGCAAAATGGCTGAACGCGGACAAATCACCGGCGGCCTGCTGGATGGCCCGCTGGCCATGGACAACGCAATTTCCAGCGAAGCCGCGAAGTCAAAAGGCATTTTGTCTCAGGTAGCGGGGGACGCCGACATACTGGTTGCACCGGATCTTGAGTCTGGCAACATGCTGTTCAAACAAATGCGCTACTTGTCGGGTATTGAAGGGGCCGGTATTGTGCTTGGGGCCCGTGCGCCAATTATACTCACCAGTCGGGCTGGCGGTCCGGCGACCCGTAAAGCGTCGTGTGCCATGGCGCTGGTATTCCAACGCAAACGCGAAGGGGCAACACGATGAGCTCCCAACACGCGGCCAGGTATCTGGTGATAAACAGTGGGTCTTCGACACTAAAATACGCGGTATTTAATGCCGGTGACCTGAGTGTAGCAGAGCGTGGCAATACCGATATTACACCCGACACCTTCGCCCAATCACTGGAAGCCATTTTGCACCATGCCGGCCAGGTTGCTGCCGTGGGGCACCGGGTTGTGCACGGTGGTGAGCGATTTACTGCGCCCGTTGTCGTTAACGATGACAACCTTGCTGAGATGCACAGTCTGGCAGATCTGGCCCCATTGCATCAGCCGCATAATCTACACGCGATTGACGTGTTGCGTGACGCCCACCCCGAGCTGCCGCAAATAGCTTGCTTCGACACCGCATTTCATAACACCCAGCCGGTTTTACATACTTTGTATGCCCTGCCCGCTTCACTGCGGGACAAAGGTTTGCGACGTTACGGCTTTCACGGTTTATCTTACGAATACATCAGTCAACAATTGGATGCCTGCGCATCCGATCAGGGCGGAAAATGTATTGCCTTGCATCTTGGCAGTGGCGCCAGTGCCTGCGCAATGCTGAAGGGAAAAAGCGTCAGTTCCAGCATGGGGTTTACCGCGCTGGACGGCCTGATGATGGCAACCCGTTGCGGCACCCTGGACCCGGGGCTGGTATTGCACTGCCAAACCCATCTGGGCATCGATGCCACCACGCTCACATCCATGTTATATAAAGAGGCCGGATTGAAAGGGGTATCGGGCCTCAGTGCTGATATGCGAGCACTGTTGGAACACGCTGTTCAGCCTGCCGTTGAACAGGCCATCGCCTTGTATTGTCTGTATATCGTCAGGGCCATTGGGGCACTGGCGGCAGATTTACAGGGCCTCGACACACTGGTATTTACAGCAGGTGTAGGTGAGCATGCTGCGGTTATTCGTGAGCGCGTATGCGCACAGTTAGGCTGGTTGGGAGTGAACATTGATTCCAATGCTAACCTGCAACACGCCGCAGAAATTCAGGCGGCGGATAGCAAGGTTGTCGTCAGGGTATTGCCCACCAACGAAGAGTGGGTAATTGCACAGCATATGCGAACGCTTTTAAAAGCCTAGGTCGAATTTATGCGCTTCACGTTCTCAGCAAGCCAAACCGTTTGAGAAAGTCAGTAATGCGCAAAGTGGCAAAATCAGTAAACTCACCAGCATCATAAAACCGGCCATGGCAACCCGGGCAGCTTTCAAAGCGAATGTGCGTCTGGAGGCTGTCCACCATGTTCAGCATGCGGGTGTTTGGACAGACAGGGCACAAGATATTTTTTATCTCGTTGTATTTTACACCCACGGTTTTATCGCCGGTGTCGATGGATTTGGCTATGGATTTAAGGTCTTGGTGTTCCAGCACATCAAACCATAGCCCTCCGCAGTCCTGACAACGCTCAATCACCCCGAGCGGGGTTTGAACATGCACAAACGTACCACTACATTTTGGACACTGCATCTCACTTCCTTATTGTTGTGATGATGCCTAATTGTCGATGCGTCTTATCAAACTGGCAAGCTCTTCGATTTTACCCACAGTCGTTCTCACCAGATTGTCGATTTCATTCGACGACACCTGAGAGTTACCGGCCAGCGTTCTGACTTCATCGGCCACCACGGCAAAGCCACGGCCCAGATCACCCGCCCGGGCGGCTTCAATGGCTGCGTTAAGTGCAAGCAAGTTTGTTTGCTCCGATATAGAATTGATCGTGCCAACTATAGTGCTGATTGTCTGGCTGGTCGTTAGCAATTCCTGCATCGCATCCTGAGTTTCATTGACGGCCTGTTTGCGTGAGGTTACGTCGATGGCAAAGAACACATAGCGCGTAACTTCACCGGCAAAGTTTTTCAACGCGCAAAGCCGCGAGTCGAAAGCCAGATAGTGTCCCTCTTGTTTTAACTCAAGTACTTTGGATACAAAGCCAGAACTCTCTAATTCAGCTTTTTCCTCTGCAGTTAGCTGCTGATTAAGTTGATGGGCGAAATCTTCGACCTGAATGACACCGCTAAGGGTATCTTTCAGCAGCTTATTGGCTTCAATAACCCGGCCATTTGGCTCTATCTCCAGCAGCACCAATGCGCTGCCAATGGCATGGAGCTTGTTGGTAAAATCAAGTGCCATTTGCTTAACGCGGGTAATGTCGGCCTGTACCGCAATAAAATTGACCAGTTTGCTGTTTTCAAATACCGGATTAATAGACAGGGACGTCCAGTAGGGGGTGCCATCTTTGCGGTAATTCAAAATCTCATCGTAAAACGCTTCACGGTTTTTGATACGCTGTCGAATGACATCTACGGTTCTTGGGTCGGTCTCTGTGCCCTGCAAGAATGACCCCGGCTTTTTGCCTTTCACTTCATCCAGCTTCCAGCCTGTCAGCTTTTCGAATCCGGTATTAACGTATTCTATCAAGCCCTCTGCATTAGAAATAATAACCGCGTTGTCAGTTTCATTGGCCACCAGCGACAGCATGCGTTGCAGCTCACGCTGTTCGACTTCTTCAGTCACATCTTTAATAAAAGCAGTATACAGAGTCCGGTCATTCAGTTTCACTTTCGACAATGACAGCCGGCCCCACAAGGTTTGTCCGTCGCGGCGTTCTATTTTGACTTCGCGGCTGGTGCCAACAATTTTATCGACACCGGTTTCGCGGTTCGCGTTAACATAAGCGTCGTGCTGGGGTTGAATCGCCTGGGGCACCAACATTTTGACATTCTGTCCGATGACCTCTTGCCGCTGGTAACCCCACAACTTTTCGGCGGACGCATTGAACAAGGTGACGTTATTGTGCTCGTCGATACACACTACGGCATCCAGTGCTTGCTCCAGGGTTTGTTCTACTATTTCTCTTGATTCACGTTCCTGGGTCACGTCGCGCACGAACGCGGTATAGTGCTTTTTGCCGTTGAGTACGACCTGCGAGAGGGCTAGTTGTACCCAGATACGTTTGCCGTCCTTTCTCTCAAGCTCTACTTCCCGGGAGCTGTTCACAATTTTATTTTCGCCAGTTTTGCGATGAGAATTGACATAACTGTCATGATTCGCTTTGTGTTCTGAGGGCACCAGCATCTGGATGTTACGCCCCAGCACCTCCTTTGGCGTGTACCCCCAAAGCGCTTGTGCGGCATCGTTATAGAAAGTGATATTGTTGTTTTCGTCGATAGTAACAACGGCAAGAATTGACTGTTTAAGTGCTTGCTCTGCCGCATCGTTTTTCTTAAAAAAATTCATGACAGTCTCCGATACAAGTCCATTTTTTATAGACAACATTCAGAGGCTTTTCCAATCCCCCGACAAATTAATCTGTAAACTCGCTCAGGCTGGTTAAAAACGAAAAGGCGGTAAATACGGATCAGAGTGGCACCTGCAATTACACAAGTGCCCGAATTGGAAAAAGCGGTGACAAGCGGAAGAAGGAGACTGGTGTCAGTCACTAATCATAGTAATTATCCGTTACTCGAAGGCGCTGGCATCAGCGATTTTTCGAATTGCTTTGTGTAACGCTGCAGTTTGTTGTGGTCGATGAACTTCGAAACCTTCTCAATGTAATGCGTTCCCTCTTCTGAATATTGCCCCAGTGAGGTGGCCAGCGCTTTGCCTGTTATCGGGCTGCCTGATTCACGTAATTTCGCTCTTAAACCCCGAAACTCGTCATAGGCATAATGGGTGTTCAGGTTTCGAATGTAGGCCCGCACCGCGTGATTAACGGTGTCAAATTTAGCGACCTCGTGGACACGACCATCCTGACGCTCACCGGGCACAATCCCGCAGCCCTTCACAAAGCACCAATGACCAAATAAATTGTTGCCCTGACGCGAAAAGCGCGAAGATCCCCAACCTGACTCAATCGCGGCCTGGGTTAACGCCAGCGATGGCGGAATGTAGTCTATTCGCAATAACAGCGAATCCAATAATGCATCGTCAACGGTGACTGGCGAATCTTCTTCATCGACCACTTTGTAATACTGCGCCAGGTCGGCAATCCAATGCTGATCCGTGTCAGACAACGACTCCGCTTCTTTTAGCGAAATCAGCGCTTCCCTGACTTGCAACACATGCGCATTTTCTTCCTGGATAATGGGGTACAGGGTATCGAAAAAGGCTTCCTTCTTCTCTTTAACGTCAGTGTAAGTGGTAAAATCCGGCAGGGCATCCACCGACTCTTCAGCGGTAGCTTCAATGTCAGGCAATCCACCGTACTCATTGGAAAGCCAGAAGTGAACACCCAGAATAAGAAGTGTTACCAGCACTGCAGCCATTATTGCAGAGGAACTCAGTTTGCCTTTCATTGCATATCCTGTAGTAAACGATGACGTTGTGGTTGTGTAAATTAGCGTCATCAAAAACGATTTCGTGTCTTTCGATATAGCCCAGAAATCACCGGTTAACAATCAATTCGTGTTAATACACTGATTTTACGAGCGATATATCGTGTTGTTTATTCTGTTTCGAGCGTACATGTGGATCACTGTTGCAATGCTGCGCGCATTAACGCTTCGATAGCCTGTTCAGGGTTACCCTGCTGCTTTTCTACGAACAGGCGGATTTGTTTCGCGAAGGATTCAGACGTGTTCCCTTGAACAACAGCCAAAAATACGTCAATCCCTCCTGTTCCCAGCTGCTCGGCCTGTTGACTAAACGCTCGCCAAACCGATGCACTGTCGCCCGAATCATGTTTTTGCAAAGCCTTATCTACTGCATGATGAATGACTAACCCACAGGTGTAGTACAAGTCAAAACGCCCCTGTGTTGATGCTTGGCTTAGCGTCATCTTATCCAGCCCCTCAATACACCTGGTTTTCGCTCGTTCAACTTTGCTTTTAACGTATAAGTCAGTATCCGGGTAGAGCACTAACAGCGCTTTGGCTGCTAACCAATCGGCATGCCCTTCATGCAACCAGGCTTCATTGTCATTGCCGACCAACTCCACATCGCCGCTAAATTGATACAAATGAGCGACTTCATGAGCGAAGAACCAGAGGGTGTCATTCAAAAACTTACTGTCTTTTGTTTTTCGATGCAGATTATTCACGTTCCAATGCATGAATATTTGGTTTGGCAGCGTTCCGCCCTGCGATGAGTGCCCATTAACGTTGGCATAGGAGGCAAACAGAACCGGCTTTTTCCCATTGATTTTCCCTAGTTGCTGTTCGAAGTACAGCATCAATTCAGGTATATCTGTATCCAAAGCATGCTTCATATTTTCCGGTAATCCGGGGTCAACCATCGCCACTACATTTTGCGTTTCCAGTGGTGTCTGTGAGCCAACATATACGTTCATGCCATTGTCACTATCCGTCCATGAAGCCTGCTCCCCTGCTATCTGACTATCGATGAGGATATGTTCGTTGTCTGGCACTTGAAGAGAAAATTGCCATTGATTGTTATTGTCGTCACAGGTGTTTGCGCAAGCAAACAGTCTGCCTGTGTATATCAGCGTCCCACCATCTGAAAACGGGGAAAACGGCGCATAGTCCTTTGCCAGATGCGTGTAGGTTGGGGTTAGCCTGACACTGACTTCGCTAAATACCGCACCATCCTTTCTGAGCAGATACTCCTGCCCTTCCTTATAAATAAGGTGAAAACCATCTGAAACCGGCTCCCAACGCTCAGTTCGGGTTTTATCGGGGTTGCGCACAAAGGCCAGTTTAGTAACGGGTTCGGAAGCCTGATAGGAGAGTATCCATTGCTGATTGCTCTGCTTTACAACGGCAATGTCAACTGAAGAGGCTTTCACACTCCCTACAGGCAAAATCAGGAACAACATAAAGCTACAGAAAAGCCTTTTCATACCAGGAACCTTTAAAAACAGGGGAGTCAGTAAGCACAAAAAAGCCCTTAAAATAAGGGCTTAATCAATATATTTTGCAAAATAGGTCTATGGTAGATCCTAGAACGGAATATCGTCATCAAAATCAAAATCAGGTTCGGCCATTGGTGGTGTTTGCTGACCGCCCTGAGGACGTTGTTGAGGCTGTTGCTGGTAGCCTCCGCCTTGATTGCCACCACCCTGATTGCCGCCGTAGGCAGGTTGATTATTGTTATTGCTGTAACCGCCTTGCTGGCCGCCACCTTGTGGACGCTGTTGGTAACCGCCGCCCTGGCCGCCCTGACCACCTTCACGTCCACCCAGCATTTGCATCTGGTCAACGATAATCTCGGTAGTGTAACGATCCTGGCCTTGCTGATCCTGCCATTTGCGGGTTTGCAATTTACCTTCAACGTAAATCTGAGAGCCTTTTTTAAGGTACTCACCTGCAATTTCCGCCAGACGACGATACATAGTCAGGCGGTGCCATTCAGTGCGTTCCTGAACCTGACCTTGCTGATCTTTCCAGCTCTCACTGGTTGCCAGGCTTAAGTTGGCAACGGCGTTGCCGTTGGGCATGTAACGCACTTCCGGGTCGTTACCTAAATTACCGACCAGAATGACTTTGTTAACGCCTCGTGTTGCCATGGATGTCTCCTGTAAATCTGTTACGCGCTTTTATAGCGTCTGTCGTGCTTAATATATTCTAACGAAGCTTGCCAGTATATCTTAAATTTGCCAAGCGCTCAGTCCCTTTTTCTGCTTGCGGACAAGATAAATTGCTAACCGCTGTTTAACGCCAATGATATCAGTGTTCAAGGTCATTTATACCTGAACACTAGCAGGGAATGCTAAACCTCATTTTCCTCAATCCGTTCAAATATGAATCACCACGACGCAAAACAGGAAATCGTTTCACCGTTTAACTCATTGTTATTTATGAAATTTAAAAAATACGCGATAAATTTACACACTTTTTATGGAAAACGTTTTCCCTCCTATGTTATAAATATGTTATTGCTAGCGTGGACGTTAACCTAAGCATACGAATAATTAATAAATAGATAACGTCCACAGAATTTGAAAAACGAGACACTCTTGCCTTGGGAGTTATATATGAAAACACCATTTAAACTGAGCCTTACCGCACTAGCATTAGTTCAGGGACTGGGACTGTCTGTGGCACATGCCCAGGAAGACACGACCGCCCAGGTACAGGAAGAAGAAACTGAAGTCATTACCGTACGTGGCTTTGGTAGTACGCTGACCCGCTCACTGCAACACAAAAAACTGGCCGACTCTACCGTTGAGATCATCTCGACCGACGATTTGGGCCAGTTACCCGATGTAACCATTACTGACGCACTGGCCCGTTTGCCTGGCGTTGCCGCCGACCGTGACCGCGGTAACCCTAGTATTCTGTCTATCCGCGGCCTGGGGCCTCGTCTGAACCTGGCGACCATGAATGGCCGCGAAATCGTGAGTGGCGAACCGAGCCGAAGCGTGCGCTACGAACAATTTCCTGCTGAGCTGATCAGCTCGGTAGAAGTCTACAAGAGCCCAATGGCAAACCAAACAGAAGGCGGTATTTCTGGATTGGTTAACATGAATTTTGTTGAACCTTTGTCTCGCGATGAAGGACTGGTAACGGTCACTGCACATGCCATGGATTACGTGTTGGGTGACGATGTCCCCACCGCAGATGCCAGCGGCAAGCGCGGTAGCTTCAGTATCATCGAGCCTATCTCTGACACCTTTGGTTTTGCCTTTGGTATTGCGTATCAGGATCAGCCTTCGGTTCAGCGAGAGACCTCTTCTTACTCGTACAACAAATACGACTGGGATATGGGTGACGTAAACGAAAACGGCATCAAAGAAGCGGCGCCATGGGGTGGTAAATCCGCAACCAAAGGCGGAAACACTGAACGTGTGGGCAGCATGGCCGTAATCCAGTGGCTGCCTACAGATGCCCTGCAGGTTAAATACAACCTTTTCTATTCCAAGTTTGATATCGAAGAACGTGAAGACCAGTTCTGGTTCGACGGCTGGGGCAACTGGCAGAACTCCAGTCTATGGAACTACCAGAATTCTCAGTATGACACGCAAATTGTGACGACTGAAAACGGTGGCGAACAAATCACCGCTGGCGGCTTAATTTGGGCAAATCACTCGGCCAACAACGCTACCTGGTTCCAGCAAAACGAACTGGTAAGCACCGGTCTGAATCTGGAATGGCAGGGTGATGTTTGGCTAACCGCGCTGGATGTAGGTTACTCAAACGCATCGATTGAATCACGCTGGGTAAATGTCACTTCAACCTATACCGGCCCAACACCCGTTGATATTGGCTGGGATGTAAGCGGCGACCGTCTGGAAGTCGTTGCCAGCGAAGAGATTGGCAATCCGGACTACTACACGCTGAACGGCATGACCGTTGACAACGACCGCATCCTCGACGACGAAATGCTGACCATCAAAGCAGATATGTCTCGCTTTGTGGACTGGGGACACGCCACCCAGCTGAGCTTTGGTGTGCGTTGGTCAGACCGCGAAAAAGACAATAACGTTATCTCCTGGTGGCAGGGCGTAACAGACAGTTCAGTTAGCGGGTATGGCAGCAGCTATGCACTTGGTGGCGGCTTTGTGTCACCGGATTTATACACCATCAACAATTGGCAATCAGTGGTTAATCAGGCATTTGGTGGTATCGACAGCCGCAACAACAACGATCCTCAGCCGCAAAACCTGTTGAACTCGTGGAATGTTCAGGAAACCAATTCTGCCGCTTATTTCATGCTTAACCTCGATGGTGAATTGTTCGGTATTCCGTATACAGGTAACGCTGGTGTCCGCTATGTGCGCACTGAGTCCACGTCTGCCGGCTACCAAACCGAAGACGGCGTAACCATTGAACCGACTTCAGTAGACCACAGCTATAGCGAGATCCTGCCTTCACTTAACCTGCGTTTGTCGGTAACCGAAGATTCGCAAGTTCGTGTTGGCCTGGCCCGCACCATGTCACGCCCACCGCTGGTAGAAATGCGCACGGGTTTCTGGCTGGATAACCAATCTCCAGTGAAAACGGCTTCAGGTGGTAACCCCAAACTGAACCCCTTTGTGGCTGATCAGATTGACTTAGGTTATGAATACTTCTTCTCAGAAGACGCTGCACTGACGTTCTCTTTGTTCTTTAAAGACCTGAAAACTCACGTTGGTAGCGCCACTGACACCATTACCTTCAACGGCGTTGAATATCAGTTCAGCGGCCCGGTTAACGGTGATGGCGGTCAAATTCGCGGTTTCGAAGTAATGTATCAGCAAGCGTTTACCATGCTGCCAGAGCCCTTTGACGGCCTTGGAATTTACTCGAACTACAGCTACACCGACAGCAACGTGACTGAGTTTGTGCCAGAAGACAACCCACTGCCATTAGGCGGATTGTCGAAAAACGTTGGCAGCCTGACCTTGTGGTACTACAAATCTGGGTTTGACGCCAAGGTGTCTTACAACTACCGCAGTGCCTACACGCGTGTTGGCAGTTGGGATCCAACGGAAATCACCACAACGCGTGGGGAAGCAACCGTTGATGCCAGTATCTCTTACGACGTGACTGACAAGTTTAAGATCATGCTGCAGGGTCAAAACCTGACTAACGAAGTGTCGCAAAGCTACTTCGACAACGACCCAAGCCGCATCGGCAGTTACATTGAGTGGGGCAAGCGTTACCTGATTGGTTTCCAATACTCCATGTAAGGAACATCGCTGCCTGAGACCCACGGGCAGCGAGTTTTGGCAGAGCCTGACGTGTGTGCCTGGTTCAGGTTCTGCCCGCTTTAAAGCAAGTCCCATTCTGTTTTTAGTTACTACGTTTAAACAAACTGAGGTTACCTCGTGAACTATTTTGCTCGTACGGCATTGCTATTGAGCAATGTACTTTGGCTCAGTGCCTGCCAACCCAATCCGCCTTCGGACACCGCTGATATCGACAGCACCACGTCCGGGGTTGCAATAAGCCAAACCATTAATTTCAATCAACAATGGCAGTTCACTAAAGCCGATGAAAACGGCCAGCCGCCTGCTGATTCATGGCAAACCGTACAGCTACCCCACACGCCAAATCTCGAGCCCGAAGTCGTCAACGATCAATGGCAAGGCATTGCGTGGTACAAGAAAACCTTCGACGCGCCCGCGAGCTGGCATGAAAAAACCGTGCTACTGCGCTTTGAAGCTGCAATGAACGTTGCAACAGTGTGGCTCAACGACCAGCAGTTAGGCGAGCACATGGGGGGCTATCTGCCTTTCACACTGGATCTCACCCCTTACCTGCAACCGGGCAGCAACACGCTAACCGTGAAACTGGACAATCAGGACAATCCGCTGACGGGCCCGAAACCACTGGGGCTATTGGACTTTAATACCTATGGTGGTTTGTATCGCGGCGTGAGTGTGATGGTGAAAGATCCGCTGCACATTACTGACGAGATTCTGGCCGACATTCCTGCAGGCGGCGGTATTTTTGTAACATACCCTCAGGTAAGTGAAGACGTATCCCGCGTCAACATTAAAACTCATGTGGCCAACCAATCAGCAACGCCGGCTACGTTTACCCTAGTGCAAACGCTGGAAAATAAAGGGCAAACGATTTCTCAGCAAACCCAGTATACCCTTGAGCCAGGACAGGCTGAACACCTTGAGCAGCATCTTACCGTCGAACAAGCCAGACTCTGGTCGCCGACTCAACCCAACCTGTATACCCTGACTACCGAATTGCGCCGTAACAATGAACTGGTTGAGCGTCAGCAGCGCAAAATCGGTATTCGCGAATTTGCCTTCAATGAAAACCACGAATTGCTGATCAACGGCGAGAAAACCTTCCTGCGCGGCGTTAACCGCCATCAGGAATACCCTTTTGTAGGTTATGCCATTTCTCCGCAGGCCGATTACCGCGACGCGGTAAAAATTAAATCAGCCGGATTTGATTATGTGCGCCTGTCGCATTACCCACACTCCCCTGCCTTTATGCAAGCTGCGGATGAACTGGGCTTAGTGCTGCTCAACGCCGTGTTAGGCTGGCAGTTTTATAACGCCGATCCGGCCTTCGAAGCGCATATTATCGACAGCTGCGCCGACCTTATTCGCCGTGACCGCAACCACGCCAGCGTGATCGCCTGGGAATGCTCGTTAAACGAGTCTGATATGCCAGACGAGTTCATTGCAACACTGCACAACACAGTTAAAACCGAATACCCAGGTGCGTTTTCAGCGGGTTGGGAAAAGGGTTACGACATCTTTGTGCAGGCCCGCCAACACCGTTTACAGCACTACAGCACGCCAAACCAGCCTTACATTGTGTCTGAATACGGTGACTGGGAATACTATGCGCAGAACGCGGGTCTGAACCAGGATGCGTGGGAAGGCCTGAAAGAAGAAGAACGTACCAGTCGCCAGTTGCTCAATAGCGGTGAAAAGCGCTTGCTACAACAGGCTCTGAACCTGCAGGAAGCGCACAACGATAACTTTACCGTGCCTGCATTTGCTGACGGTTATTGGGTGATGTTCGACTATAACCGTGGCTATGCTGACGACATTGAGTCATCGGGTATCATGAGCCTCTACCGCCAGCCTAAGTACAGCTATTATTTTTTCCAGAGCCAACGTTCTCCCGAGGAAGTCGATAACCGCTACACCAGTGGCCCAATGGTATTCATTGCCAGTGACTGGCAAGCTGATTCCAGACCAACTGTGCGGGTATTCTCTAACGCCGAACAGGTTAAGCTGTATCTGAACGACACCCTGATTGCACAACAGACGCCGGATACCGACGCACTCAGCTCACACCTAGCGCATCCGCCGTTTACTTTTAAGTTGGCCGGTTTTGAAGCGGGTACGTTGCGCGCGGAAGCGCTCATAGAAGACCAGGTTGTTGCGACTCACAGTGTTGCTACGGCGTCCGCCCCCACCCAAATCGCCTTGCGTATTGATGAAAGCGGCATGCCAGTTCAAGCAGGCGTGAAAGACGTGGTATTCGTGTATGCTCAACTGTTGGACGCCAACGGCAACCCGGCTTTCGTCAACAACATCGAACTTTCAGCCAGCAGTACTGGCGATATTACTATATTAAATCAAAGCCCTATCATGACTGCTCGCGGTGAAGCTGCACTGTTAATTGAAGCAGGTCAGCAGTTGAGCGGTGCAACCGTAACCGTTTCCGGCCCGGGACTCGCCGCGGCCACTCTCACGTTTTAACGATTTAGGAGCATTTTAAGGCATGCAAATTCTGGTCACTGGTGGTGCGGGCTATATCGGCACGCACACCTGTGTGGCTCTGCTTTACGCAGGTCACCAAGTCGTCGTTATCGACAACTTTAGCAATAGTCACCCACAGGCTCTCAAGCGCGTGGAAGCCATTACCGGCCAGTCCATTACCTGCTTTGAAGGCGATGTGGGCGACAAGGCACTGCTGCAACGCATTTTCAGCCAATATGAATTCGATGGCGTAATTCACTTCGCAGGCTCCAAAGCGGTAGGTGAATCCGTTGAAAAGCCACTGATGTACTACTGCAATAATGTGACTGCCAGTCAAACCTTGATTGAGTGCATGCTTGAAGCCGATGTACAGGCGCTTGTATTCAGTTCTTCGGCAACGGTATACGGCGACCCGCATACTGTACCCATTGACGAGTCTTTCCCATTAGCACCAACCAACCCTTATGGCCGCAGTAAGTACATGGTTGAATTGATTATGCAGGATACCTGTGTGGCCTTTGAACGTTTCAGTGCCATTATTTTGCGTTACTTTAACCCCGTTGGCGCGCACCCGAGTGGCCTGATTGGGGAAGATCCCAATGGCATTCCGAACAACCTGATGCCCTTCATCGCTCAGGTAGCCTGTGGCAAGCGCGAACAGCTGTCGGTGTTTGGTAATGACTACCCAACCACCGACGGTACCGGTGTACGTGATTACATTCACGTGTGTGACCTCGCGGAAGGGCACGTTGCTGCGCTGGAACAATTGGCGGCAAATCCAGGCTCGCATATCATTAACCTGGGCACCGGACAGGGTGTCTCTGTATTGGAAATGGTCAAGGCCTATGAATCTGCCAGTGAACAACCGGTACCCTACAGAATTGCACCACGACGCCCGGGTGACGTAGCAAAATGCTATGCTAATGCCAATCGCGCCAAATCATTGCTGGGATGGCAGGCTACACGGGATTTAACTGACATGGTGGCCTCAAGCTGGCACTGGCAATCAAACAACCCTAATGGCTATCAGGGTGACAAGGAGTAATACAATGTCGCTATCTCGTTCACTTCTTCGCTTCGCGATACCGTTTTGTTGTGTCTTGTTGTTATCGATTGCCCTGAGTGCGAATGCCCGGGATATCACAGTTGAAAACGGCGAAATGCGTTGGCAGGACACAGGCGAACCTGTCGCCCTGTTTGGTGTGAATTACAGTGCGCCGTTTGCCTACGGCTATCGCGCCATCGAGCGCCGCGGTATTGATCACAAAGCCGCTATCGACATGGATGTGGCTCACATTGCACGCCTGAAACTCGATGCCTACCGCATTCACGTGTGGGACAAAGTCATCAGCGACAAGCAAGGCAATCTGCTGAACAACCACAACCTTGAACTGTTTGACTACCTGATGCTGCGTTTACAGGAACGTGGCATAAAGGCCATTATTACGCCGATTGCGTGGTGGGGCTCAGGTTACCCGGAGCCCGATCCGGAGGAACCCGGCTTTGCGGTTGGCTTCAGCAAGTCAGACATGAATGAAAAAGAACACTTAATTGCCGCTCAGGAACGCTACCTTACGCAGTTTTTGCAGCATAAAAACCGCTATACCAACCGGGTAGTCGCGACCGACCCCGATATTATTGCTTTTGAACTGTTCAACGAACCCAAGCATCCTCAACCTCCAGAGGATGCAAAGGCTTACGTAAACCGGCTGATTAACGCCGTGCGTGCAGCCGGCGTCACTAAACCCTTGTTCTACAACATTGCTGAACAGGGCAACAAGCCGCAATTTGCTGAGGCCTTGTGTAACAGCAACATCGACGGTATTGCTTATCAGTGGTATCCCACAGGCTTGCTGAAATACAGCGCAATGAACACCAATATGCTGCCAGCGGTTTCACGCTACACCGATCCATTTGCAGGCATAGAAGCCTGTGCGCCGAAAGCGCGAATGGTGTACGAATTTGACGCCGCGGACGTGGCGCATACGGTCATGTACCCCGCGATGGCACGCAGCTTTAAACAAGCCGGCTTTCAGTGGGCCACGCAATTTGCTTACGATCCTGCGGTGATTGCCAACACCAACTCCGACTACAACACCCACTTTTTAAACTTGCTGTACACACCGGGTAAGGCAATTAGCCTGATGATTGCGGGTGAGGAGTTTCGAGCGCTTCCGCTAGATTACCAGGCTTCAGACTACCCGGCTAACAACCAGTTTGGCCATACGCAACTCAGCTATACCGACAACCTTGCGGTTTTCGACGATGGTAAGCAGTTTTATTATACCAACAGTACGACTACCAAACCCAAACAAGCAAATACACTGGAACATATCGCCGGTGTCGGTAGCTCACCTCTGGTTAGTTACACCGGAAGCGGTGCCTACTTTCTGGACCGTCTGGAGAATGGTGACTGGCGTTTAGAAGTTTTTCCCGATGTGATCAACTTACAGGATGCGTATCAGTCCTCCAGCTTGAAACGCGAGGTAAGTCGGTTATACGCGCAGCATCGCGATATGCAGATAAATTTGCCTGAACTGGGCAGCCGCTTTACTGCAGTGCGCATTAGTGGCACTGAAGCAGAGTCCGCCGCGCAGACCATGGAGGCAATGAGCGGGCGCATCACCGTGCAGCCCGGCATCTATGTGTTATCTGAAAAATCCAGCGTGAAGCCTGCCTCCACCATCGATAACCGCTATTATTTACCTACTATCCCCACTGTAGAGCCAGTGTTAATTCATCAGGCTGCACGGCAGCACACGCTTGGCGAGCCCCTGATATTCCGCGTAATAGCACAAGGGATTAGCAACAAAGCACAAGTGAGCCTGCAATTGAAATATCAGGGCTACAACGACTACCTGACTATCCCGATGACAACGGCCGGACAGGGCGTGTTTGAAGCATCGTTGCCTGAGGATGACGCCTGGCAACAGCCCGGAAAGCTGGAATATGTCTTTACGGTAAATGACAGCGGAAAAACTATAACGTTTCCGGGCAAAGTAAGCGGTAGTCCTCAGGACTGGGACCATGTAACAGCGGGTCAGTACCACACGGTATTAATGCCTGCGCTCTCCCCTGTTGTCATTTTCGACCCGGCGCTGGATCGCGCGGCGCTGATCACACCTCAACAAGCCATTGCATGGCCTGCCTCATCGGCCTCAGCGGACGGAGAGAGCGTGCGATTGGAGGTATTTGAGCCTCATCATCCCTTGGGAGGGTCTTTACTGCGCACCGAACTGCCTAAAGACCTGACGATTCAGGGCCGTGATTTAACCGGCTATAACGCATTGGCACTGCGAGTGAGAGCGACTACACACAAAGACATCCTGGCACTGGGTGTTATTGCCAATGACGGCCTGGCCTTCGGCGCCAGTGTTGCCATAACCAATGAATGGCATACGCTTGTCATACCTCTGGATGCGCTGAAACCGGTTGCGACGGTTATGCCAAGGGCTTACCCCATGTTTATGCCTGTCACGTTACCAGCAAATAGCACAGCCGGCGCGTTGGATTTACAGCAGCTCAGTGGCTTGCAGTTTCAATTACCGGCGTCACGTTCAAACCATCACAAGCACCGTCGGGGGATAGAACTCGGCGAAGTTGCACTGGTCGCGTTAAGCGAATAAAACGCAAAAGGGACCGCATGAGGTCCCTTTTTACTATCCGATATACTATTGCCCTATTTATAAGCTTTAAAGACGGCGTGATGCATATTCTCCGGATGGCCACGCTGACCATAAGTAAAATCTGCAATAAGTTCGACTCGAACGAAGCCAGCATCCTCGATCATCGCGCGCAGACCCGACAAACTGAAACTCCACCAGGTTACGTCATTGTGACCGCCATGATATTGCAGGTATTTACGCTCGCCCATGGCCTCCAGACTCGGATCGTAAACATCCGAAATGATGGCGTATTCACGACATACTTTTGCAATATTCTGTAAGGCTTTTACAGGGTTGTTCAAATGAATAAGAAAATCACCAGAATGAACAACGTCAAACATGCCGAACTGGTCTGGTGACAAGTCATAGACATTACATATTACCCGTTCCACCTTGGAGTTATAGGCCGCTTTGGCAATAGCAAATCCACGCCCGAACTTAATACTGAGCTCTTCCTCAGTTGCTTGCGCCATTCTTGATGGCAAATAGTCGCAGTCGGCTGGCCCTTCTACATCCAGCGCCAGCACCTCACTCGCGCCACGCTTCTCTAATTCGAAGGCCCAGAATCCGTCGAATGTAGCCACATCCAGAACCCGTTTTCCCTCCAAACGCTCGGGCAAGCAGTAACGGTCTAATATCGGATTTTGATCGAATTGCCCTGGGGTAGTGAGCCCATTGTCAAAGTGAAGCGTGTGATACCAGTACGTACTGTTTATCTGCTCCTGAAGGGAGCCTTGTGCAACCGGGGCCGGCTGGGCAGAGGATTTCTCAACATCGGCGGCATGCTTGTCCGTCATCTGTTTACGGCGTTTGCGTTGAATAGACGTTGTGAGCGCTTTCCACAGTGAACCATTATAAGCAATACTAATGCCCGCACTGTATTTGTCGGCAGTAATACCCAGCGTAAATCCTAAAAAGCTGACTTTCCTAAACGGCATAACTGTCGTATCTCCGGCGTTCCCTCGTTACTAAAATAGTAAGGCCATCAACACACCATTACAACAACTTGTGTGACGCCGCATAAACCAGAATCCTCTGCACTCCCTTGTATTCGGCAATTCAACATTGCCTGTGCGAGAACGGTTTTAATTCTGATTATTAACAATGAATGGTGAGGATTGAAACGCGGAAAATAATTAACGCAAGGGTAAAAGAAAGTACGAGGGAACAACCATCCCCTCGTCATTTCGGCCTCTGTAAAATGTATTTACGACGGTGAATAAGGCAGAGAAGACTGGTGCGCAACAATTCTCAATTTGCCCGACTTGTCTTTCACGTAGGCGAATGTATATTCAACCTTTGTTTCACCCCCTTTGGTATCAGAAAAATAGTAATTTCCCATTGCAACCGCCATGCTGCAACTGTTGTTGATGATGCCTACATTTTCAAATTTCACGTTGGTGTAAGGCTTAATGGCAAAGCCCTTGTCCTCGGAGTAAGACGCGTTGTCGCCAACAAAATAAGACAGTGCGGCGTCGAAGCTCGATCGAAACTGTACTTTGGCTGCCAGTGTCGGTTTAAACAGAACACTGCTTAAATCGTAGCCATACATATCCTGAATAAAGTCTGCCGCCTCAGTTTTGTAATCTCCTTTGGCAGAAAACACTGACCCAATGCGGACAATGCCATCTCCCCACATCTTCTGGGCTTCAACCACTTCCCGTTCTGAAATGCATACGTCCGAATATAACAATTGGTTGTCTACTACGGCTGGCGAGACAGACTGCGAAGCCACTTTACCTGCTTCATTTTGAAGTTGTTGAGATTGCGCTGTCGCACAACCAGTCAGAAAAACGGTGGTCAGGGATAAAGCAACTAACGATGGTAATTTAACATTTCTCATAGCAATACTCTCTTATCCAAATGAATCTAACGACTAACATGTCGCCGTGTGAATCTTCATGAACAAGTGTATTGAAGCAGTCTGAATAAGACTTGAAAGGAACATTAAAAGAACATTAAAACCGTCGGCTCAAATCTCACAGGGTCTGTAGTACCAGAATTAAGCTTGCGGGATAGTTGATGTAGCCAGTGCAGTGTTGAGGTGTCGCCGTGCACTGCGATAATCCGGAAAAAACACGGCATCGTTTATTTCCAACCCGGCTTTACTGCGCATAGCGTTGACCTGATGCCGGGCAATCGGTGAGCGCATCACATAAGCCTCGGCTCTGCAGCCCCGGCTTCCGCAGGCCATAAAGGACTCGGTAAGAATAGTCAGTGCGTCAGCGGTGGCGGCTTCAAAGCCATTGGAAATACTCATGTAGGCCCAAGGCTGATGTTCCAGAACCGAAACAAATTCAATAACATCACGTTTGAAGTTCCTGGCCAGACGGACGCCACACGGCCCCTCGAACTGTGACACAAGCACATTGCCAATAATGCGTAACTTCACACTACCGTATTTGTCTTGGTAAAACACATCGTACAATTTTGCTGTCCGCGCTGAACTCACTAACGTCTCCATGCGTTGAATCGGTATCCGGGCACAACGCTGATAAACGCAGTACAACCATCCTTGGTTATAGCGCTAAACGTTCAATTATTCAACAGGTTCTGCGTGTTCTCAGCGACCTCAAAGATAATTACAACCGCCCCATAGCGGCCAGTGTAGCAAATAAGATAATGCAGGCCGACAACACGAATAACAGAGCGCCCGACACAAGAATCAAAGCGCGTTCACTGCCGGCAGCACGGCCCGTTGACATCGACAGCGGTTGGGAACATGCCAGTCGGGTAGCAATAATACTCATGGGCAGCGCCAGTAAAACACCAAGAATTTCGACCACTTCCAGTGCCGTTGGCATTGGCGTAGGCGAAGTTGGAAATACGCGAGCCAGGTCGATAGCATAGACCCACAAGTAGCTCAGCCCAGCCAAAACAGTAGCCTTAAAAGCCCAGCGCTGGCGCTGAAAACAAAAGTACGCGAGCATAAAACTTCCTACCCCAAGTACTGTAAGGTAGCTGTTAAACAGCGCAAGAATGATAGGTGAGATATGCGAGAAATCGCGGGTTTCTATTGGCCCGCCAGGGACCAGAATTGATAACCCCAGGCCAGATAACAACAATAATAACGAAAGTGTACGGTGCATAAAGTCCTCCAAATAACGATGAGAACAGTATCGGGCAGCCAGGGTGAATAAGAGGTAAAAAAAAGCCCCTGCGAGAGGGGCTTTTGATTTCTACAGTGGTGTTTACCACCAAATAATATAGAACGCGGCAACGACAATCGTCAGTGCCAGTGACGCCAGATTAAAGCCTGAGGTCGTTTTAAAGTTGATGTCATTTAGCTCAACCGCATTTGCGTGGTCGCCTTTGCTTTCAATCAGGCTCACAATCACAGCCAGACCGACACACAGCAGGAATACGATACCAACACGGTCCATAAATGGCAGTTCAGGCAACAACAACTTGAAGCTCAGACTGAACACGGCAGAGCCGATAGCGGCCACCAAACCACCATTTGCAGTGGTTTTCTTCCAGAACATACCTAATGCGAACAAGGCAACGATACCCGGTGTGAAGAAGCCGGTGAATTCCTGGATATACTGGAATGCCTGGTCGAACTGACCTAACAACGGCTTAGCAGCAACCATTGCAATCAACAAGGCAACCAGACTCACGATACGACCTACTTTTACATAGTGTTGCTGAGACTTACCCGGGTTGCGATCTTTGTAGATATCCATGGTGAAGATGGTTGAAACACTGTTGGTCATAGATGCCAGTGACGACACGATAGCTGCCACCAATGCAGCAAAAATAATCCCTTTCAAACCTACAGGCATTAGCGTCATTAACGACGGGTATGCCTGGTCAGCTTTTTCCAGATCTGGCACTAACAGCACAGCAGCAATACCCGGTAGCACCACAATCAACGGCATCAATACTTTAAGGAAAGCAGCGAACACAATACCTTTCTGAGCTTCATTCACACTCTTGGCTGCCAGCGTGCGCTGAATGATGTACTGGTTAAAGCCCCAGTAAGACAGGTTCATGATCCACAGACCACCAATAAGTACCGACAGGCCAGGCAGGTCCATATAGTGAGGGTTGTCTTCGCTTAGGATCATGTCGAACTTGCCAGGCAGTTGCTCCGTAACCGTAGCAAAACCAGCCAGTACGCCCTGGCCATCGCCGATCAGATTTAATGCGGTATACGACAGGAACAAGCCACCTGCAACGAGCAGCACAACCTGAATAATATCGGTCATCGCAACCGCCTTCAGGCCACCGTACAGTGAGTATGCCAGCGAGAATACACCCAGGAAAATCATCCCGTACATCAGGTCCACGCCTGCCATGGTATTGATCGCTAATGCGCCCAACCACAACACCGCTGTAAGATTAACGAAGACATACACACCCAGCCAGAATACGGCCATAACCATACGTACGCGGTGGTCATAACGCTGCTCAAGGAACTGCGGCATGGTGTAGATTTTGTGTTTCAGGAAAATAGGCAGGAAGTACTTACCGACAATGATCAGGGTAATCGCAGCCATCCACTCATAAGAGGCAATTGCCAAACCCACCATATAGCCAGATCCCGACATACCGATGATCTGCTCGGCAGAGATGTTTGCCGCAATTAATGAGGCACCAATGGCCCACCATGGCAAACTTGAGCCCGCAAGAAAGTAATCATTGGTGTCTTTTTCGTGTCCCTTTTCTTCACGTGATACCCACCAGGCAATCCCGATAAGCGCAACCACGTAAAGGACAAAGAGCGCAATATCCAACGTTGCTATGTTCATACTATTTTCCATACACTTTTTGTTGTTTTAATACTACATTGTTACTGCAATCAGCCGATTTGTTAAACAAATGCGCCTTGTTCCGCTGTGCAAATGTAAATCGTTTGTTTCAGTTGTGTGTGGGCATGATACTTCGCTTCTACCAGTTTAGACACCTTTTCGGTGAGATTTTTTGGTAATAAAGCAACAACACAACCACCGAAGCCACCGCCCGTCATTCGCACGCCACCCAGGCTGCCAATTTCCTCGCCAATGATTTCAACCAGGTAATCAATTGGCGGAACGGTGATTTCGAAATCATCGCGCATCGACACGTGCGATTGCGCCATTAGTTTACTGACTGTCGCAATGTCATTTTGCTTCAGTGCGGCAAACATGGCTTCTGTACGCGCGTTTTCAGTAATGATATGGCGCGCACGACGAAACTCTTCATCGCTCATATTGGCCTGGTTCGCTGCCAGTAAGGTTAAGTCTGCCTCTCGCAAACTGGCTACGCTCATAGCGTTTGCCGCGCCTTCGCACTGCTGACGACGCAGGTTGTATTCACTGTCTACCAGCCCACGTTTTACGTTTGAATTGATGATCATAATGGCAAAATCATCTGGCAGACTTATGTATTGACGAGACAGGTCCCTACAATCCAGTAACATCGCCTGATCTTTTTTACCCATAGCTGAAATAAGCTGGTCCATAATGCCGCAAGAACAGCCGACAAAATTGTTCTCTGCGCGCTGGCCTATCAGCGCCGCATTTACACCGTTGAGATCCAGTGAATACAATTGGTTGAAGGCGCTGGCAATGGCAACCTCAAACGACGCAGAAGAACTGAGACCTGCACCTTGCGGAACGTTTCCGGTAATCACCAGGTTTGCGCCCTGCAGATTCGGGTAGTCTTGCAATAATTCTTTGCAAACGCCGCGGACATAGTTAGACCAGCCGGGGTAGTCAACGTGTTGGATATCATCGAGAGAAAACTCACACTGGGCGTAATCGTAATCGACGGCGACTACGCTAATAGTCCGGTCATCACGCGGGGAACCAACAATGCGGGTACCAAAATTGATTGCCGCGGGAAAAACAAATCCTTGGTTGTAATCAGTATGCTCGCCGATCAGGTTTACCCTGCCAGGTGCGTGCACTTCAATCGTTGGGCTGTGTTGAAAAAACTCTTCAAATACAGCCAGTAATGCATTGTCTTTTGCCATCTTATTTCGTCTCTTTGTAATGCACGTTTGAAAGCGCACGCAGGCGTTCTGCAGCCTGTTCAGGGGTAATATCACGCTGTGCTTCAGCCATCATCTCGTAGCCAACCATAAATTTGCGCACACTTGCAGAACGCAGTAACGGCGGGAAAAAGTGGGCATGCAAGCCCCAGTCAGGACGTGCTTCGCCATTAAATGGCTGGCTGTGCCATCCCATTGAATAAGGAAATGATGTGTTGAACAGGTTGTCATATTTGGTCGTGATCACACCTACAATATCTGCCAGTGATGCAGCTTGCTCAGTGGTGATATCGGCAAGTGAAGACACGGCAAACCGAGGTAGTAACAGGGTTTCAAATGGCCATGCAGCCCAGTATGGAACGACAACAACCCAGTCTTCGTTACTGCATACCACGCGTTCTTCCTGTTCAAGTTCGCGCTTTGCATAGTCCAGCAACAAGCTGCTTCCGTGCGCCTGGAAATAGTCGGTAAAGCGTTCTGATTTCTTGGCGGCAAGGGTAGGCATGTGCTTTTGCGCCCACACCTGTCCGTGCGGGTGCGGGTTGGAGCAGCCCATCATTGCGCCCTTGTTCTCAAACACCTGCACCCAGCCGTAGGACTGGCTAAGCTCTGCAGTTTGCTCCATCCAGGTCGCAACCACAGCTTCGCGCTGCGAGTTAGTCAGTTCAGGTAGCGTTTTACTGTGATCGGGCGAAAAACAAATAACCCGGCTACAGCCTTGCTCAGCCTGAAAGCGAAACAAAGGATCATTCGACTCTGCGTCTGGCGTATCTTCCTGCAATGCGGCGAAATCATTGGTGAACACAAACGTTTGCTCGTAAACCGGATTCATTTCGCCGTTAATGCGTTTGTTGCCGGCACACAGGTAACAGGTTTCATCGTAGGACGGACGAGGAGTATTGTCGGGTTCATCGCTCTGTCCCTGCCAGGGACGTTTTGCACGATGGGGAGATACCAACACCCATTCACCAATCAATGGGTTGTATCGACGATGAGGATGATCAGAAGGATTGAACGCAGTTGTCATTCCAAAGCCCTTTAAGCTGTTCTCTCGCCGAAATTCGCTAAAACCAGAGTCTGAATAGCAATCTTTCAGCGTGAGTTTATGATGAGGTAAAACGTTTTACCTATTGTAAATAAAAATTCCTTTTTGTAAACAAACGAAGTATGTAATTTTTTAACATCTGCATTAGGATTTTCGCGAAACTTATAATAATTTTATAATTATCATAAGGTTAAATTAGACAGGCTAAAATGAAAACAAGCATTAATTACGCCGTCTCAGCGAATAATTTGCAACGAAATATTCATATAGTGACGACGGGCGCTTGTGTGAAAAAAATCAGAATAAGACCGTAGCCGCCTGCATGGCGGCTTTATAAAAATGCGCTTATATTTCGCTCAAAACATCGAAATCATACTGAATAAATGCCTGATAAGGCCGTTCTGGCGAGACCCAAAAGTCCGGTCTGTCGGGCCAGTTAGGGGTATCGGGATAGTTTTGTGCTTCCAGACACACACCTGCATATTGTTGAAAAGGCTGTTCACCCGCTGCATTTTGTGTCCCTTGCACAAAATTAGCTGAATACAATTGCACACCCGGCATATCCGTGGAGACCGTCATACGTCGCCCACTTTGTGGATCAGCAATTACTGCGAACGGCCCGCCTTCACTATTCAATACATAATTGTGATCATATCCACTGCCAATCTGCATTTGTTTGTGATCACTTACCAACGCTTTACCAATGGTTTTAGCTGGCTCAAAATCAAAAGGTGTATTCACCACTGGCATGAAATCTTTCGTTGTGATCAGAGTATCCGTAACCGGGGTAATAGCGCCGGAACGCAACTGCAACTGATGACTCAGCACATCGCCACCGGCGGCCAGATTGAAATACGCATGATTGGTCAGGCTTATTGGTGTTTTGAGGTCGGACTCAGCGTGGAATACAATCCGAAGGGTATTGTCATGGCCGAGAAGATAGCGCACTTCCACCTGTTTGTTGCCCGGAAAACCGCCTTCCAGGTGGCCGTGTTTCGCAACGAGACGTAGCTCACAACCTTCAGCTGTTACTGTACCGGATGCATCCCAGTTCTTATTGTGTAAACCGCTGGGGCCGCTGTGCAGACAGTGCTCTCCATCGTTTTTATCGAGCGGGTAACTAACCCCGTCTAACTCAAACTGCGCCTGCGCGATACGATTAGCAACCGGCCCAACAGTACGTCCTAAAAATGCGGTATCAGCCAGGTAATCTTCAGCACTTGCCATACTGAGCACGACATTGTCGAATTCACCGTGTTTGTCTTGCACAAACACCCCAACCAATGTCGCGCCCAGTGTACTTACCTGTACCTGCATTCCCTGTTCATTGGTGAGGGTGTATAAATCCACTTCTTTGCCGCCAGCTTTGCCGAAGGCTCGTGATGCTATTCCGGGCGTATTGTGTTTCATGCCATAACCTTTCTAAAGAGTATTGCAAGAAAGGTTATACGTTTTACCTCATAAATCAATAAGTGTGGTAAACTCTTGTTAACAATTTGTTCAAGCAAGCCTTTTTGACGAACAAAAACATAACACCCAGTGTGGGAAATGTTTTACTCTACCAATGAAGATGTGTTACAGGATTTCTTAGCTACATGGCAACAATTAAAGATATAGCCAGCGCTGCAGGTGTGTCACTGGCCACCGTTTCCCGGGTCATTAACAATGGCCCTAAAGTCGGCGACGCCACCCGGGAGCGCGTAAAGAAGATTATGGACGAAATGGGGTACCGGCCCAATGCCAACGCCCGGGCACTGGTTACCCAGCGCAACCCCGCCATCGGCGTGGTGATTGCCGAATTGCACGACCCCTTCTTTGCCAGTCTGGCTCATGGTATTGAAACCCTGTGTCGCACCAGAAATATTCAGATTCTGATGAGTGCCGGCTCCACCAGCCCGGAAACCGAAATGCGGGCAATAGAAACCCTGATGGAGCACCGCTGTGAAGCCATGGTTGTGCACAGTAAATTTCTGGACGACGATACACTGGTGCACTTTGCCAATCAGGTACCGGGATTTGTGCTAATCAACCGCTATATAGAGGCTATCGGCAATCGTTGCGTGTGGCTGGATAACCAGGCAGGCGGTAAGTTAATGGCCGAACACATTTTACATCACGGCCACGAAGACATCGCCGTTATTAGCAGTCGTTACCAAATTCTCGACCCGGTTCAGCGTTTAGACGGCATTAAGCTGGCACTAAGTGAAGCGGGCAAAAGTCTGCCGGATTCACACATTGAGTTTGCTACGCCTGATCAGGAAGGTGGTGAAGCTGCAGTACAGAATTTGCTGTCTCGCGGCGTGAAATTCAGCGCTATTCTGGCGTACAACGATGCCATGGCGGCTGGTGCCCTGTCTATGTTATTGGATCACAACATTGCAGTACCCGATAAAGTCTCGCTAATTGGCTACGATGACGTGCTACTGGCAAAGTACTGTCGCCCTAAATTAACCACGCTTCGCTACCCCATAGAAATGATGGCGACACATGCTGCGAAACTGGCACTGGATTGTGCGAAGGGTGAGTTTCCTGAGCCTGGCACTACGTTTAAGTATACTCCTACCATTGTGAAACGAGACTCGGTAAGCCGGGTTAAATAACCCTTATGGGGTAAGCGCGACTAGCTGTTCTGCGATACCCTGCTGTTTGACATCCAATGCGAACACAGCACCGGAAAGCGGGTACCTGTTCAGCAGCGTATCATTCAATCCAATACGGGCTGTAGTAACGAATAACGTGTCGAATGCACTGCCTGCAAACAGCACGTTAGTTACCTGCGGCGCGGGAAGCATAATATGACGGATGAGTTTCCCCGTCGGCGCATAACACCGAATGCCGTATCCTTGCCAACAGGCCACCCAAATTCGGTCGTTGGCATCCACCGTAAGGCCATCAGGATAGCCGTCTGAAGCGGAGAACTGAATAAACGGCTGCTTGTCTGTCAGACCGCCTGCGTTATTTACCCTGGCGCGATAAATGACCCTTTCTGCAGAACTTACGGTATACAAATATTCACCGGATACGCTAAACGCAGGGCCGTTCGACACCACATAGCCATGATCGACCTCGGCGGCTCCCTCAGCGGATAAGCGGTAAAGTTTACCACTGGGCTGTTGTTCGTTGTTGTCCATAGAACCAAAATACAATCGCCCTTCGCGATCAGACTTGGCGTCGTTCAGACGATTTGTAGCAGGTTCGTTAGGTAACTCGCACACTTTTCCCGCTTGCTCAAAATGTGCATTAAGCCAGTACACACCACTTTGAAACCCTGCGATCCACCTGCCTTCTGTGGTTTCCTTAATCCAGCCAATCGGCTCTGGCATCGCAATTCGCTGGATGTCACGTGACTGCAAACACATAGCAAATAACGCAGGGGCTTTAATATCGACCCAAAAAAGACGGTTAAGTCGAGCGCTGAAATGAAGACCTTCACCGAGTGTGCAGGCAACTGGATAGGTAGCGAGAAGCGAGGCAACAGCCATAATAGAGTGACTTAAATGAAACAATAACCGGCGGTTAGTGTGCCAGAATCAACGCCATGCCTGCAAATGCAGCCACGGCCAGAATAAGCTTGCGGATGAAGAGTTCATTGAGTCTGCGGTTTACAAAATAAGACAGCAACCAACCAGTCAGGATAGCCGGGATACAGCGCAGAAAGAGCTCGAGGTCTTTATGTCCGGCCGCGCCGGTAAACCAGAGCACCGCGATACCAAACATATTGATATACACGAAGAACACACTGAGATTAGCTTTAATTTTGTTTTTGTCTTCCGACTGATAGAGCAGGCCCATCGGTGCACCACCCGCAGACGTTGTGGTACCCATAAATCCCGAGACCATGGCTGCGATAAGATTACTGATCACACTGATGCGCGGCCTGACACCGACCATCGACAAAATAACCGCAGCCAGAATACAAAAGCCAAGAAGCATCTGGTACTGATGGGCATCTATAAACAACAATACGCTGCCCGCCACCAGCACACCTGCGGTGCCACCGAGAATGGAGAAGCCGGTCTGTTTTAAATCAATGTCGTATTGATGCTTCACCGCCAACAAGGTTGTTAACAATAATGCATTCAGGATCATGGGCCCTGGCACCAGCTCCGGCATGAGCAGGTAGATCAAGGGCGCCCCTAACAACCCCAAACCAAAGCCGATGACGCTTTGCAGGCAGGCTCCCACAATCAAGACCAGATACACCAACATAAAATCGGTCAAGCAAACATTCCTTTCGTAAGCACAACACGCGTGTGTTACTCACCACAATTTACATATTATATTACTTTTTATGTGGTGCACATTGCCAGAAATTACACAATTTTGCAACAACTGACGATTACGGATGCTAATAGTATGATTACGGAATGTTGATCAGCGCGTTCTGACACTCGCCGGCACGCTATTGTCAGCTGAAAGCCGGCAAAATAAATAGAGTAAAACCGGCGAGCCAGCCGATGCAAAGTGTGAAGAAATTTTTAGAAAAGTGAGGCTGAAATACGCTCGAGGCCGGGTATTACACCCAGCCTGCGTCGATGATAAGGGTTTGCGCAGTCATCATTTTGCTGTCATCAGAAGCCATAAACAACGCTGCTCGGGCAATATCAATAGGCAACAGCGTTTCATGGATACATTGCGCTTGTTGTACTTCTTCTACAATATCGGGACTCGCCCATCGGGTCATCTGACGCTCTGTCATCACCCATCCGGGAACCAGTGTATTCACGCGAATTTTATCTGCGCCTAACTTGGCAGCCAGGGTACGTGTCAGCCCATCGATAGCCGCTTTGGCTGTGGTGTATACCGGCATGCAAGTTTGCTTTTGACGCCAGCTCACAGAGCCCACGTTAATAATGCTGCCACCGCCACCACGGCGCATTTGTTCAACCACGGCTTTGGCAGCGAAGAAGCTCGGACGCAGGTTCACGTCAATGCGATCCTGCCAGTAGTCTTCATCCACGTCTTCCAGCTCGTGGCGGGTGTCATCGGCAGCGTTATTAACCAATACGCTAACATCACCATTGACTTCACCGGCTTTGGCTATGGCTCTTTCAAGGCAAGCGATATCGCGTATGTCACACTCAATAAACAGCACGTCTGCACCGTAGCGTTGAGAGACACGTTCGACAAGGGCCTGACTTTTCTCGCGGTTGACGTCGACAAAGCAGACTTTGGCGCCCTGAGCACTGAACTGCTCAACCATGACTTCACCAATACCGGTGCCTCCACCAGTGATGAATACACTTTTGCCACGCAGGCTAGGATACTGTGCGTTTGTATCAGAAGATTGGATCATAACCAGATGTTACCAGCGGTAAACGACAAAAATACCATATCAGAAATGCGGTTAAAGATCTTTACTCTGCCGTCGCAGATTCACTGATTTTTAACTCGATGTAAGCCATCGCTTCGTCAATTAAATATGCCATCATGTTCTTCGCACGCTCTGCTTCACCACTTTTAATTGCCAGATAAATCTTGCGATGTTCATCGGCAATGGTTTGCAAACTGTCTTTTGCATTGGTGGTGTACTGGAAACTTACGTTCAGTGCTGTCGTGATAAAGTCGCGTAACTGATAGAAAAAGCGGTTGCCGCTGGCCAGTAGAATGGCGGTGTGAAACGCCAAATCAGGCTCGTGAATTGAACCGTGGGTTTGCGCGGCATTGTCCATTTCCAACAACGCCTTTTCGATTTGCGCAATCGCTTCAGGTGAACCATGACGGGCCGCCAGCGCTGCAGCTTGTGGCTCAATAGCCAGGCGCATTTGCAGAAACTCTTTCAGGACCAACAGCGACGGACTGCTTTCCAGCATCCAGCCCAGCACACTGGTATCGTACAGATTCCAGTTTTCAGGCGGCTCTACGCGGATCCCCTGGCGAGGTCTGGAGGAAATCAGCCCTTTTGCCGCCAGCATTTTTACGGCTTCGCGTACCGCGGTACGGCTAATGCCGTATTCATCACATAATTGTGCTTCGGTAGGCAAACCACTGCCTTCACCGTATTTGCCTGCAATGATTGACTTGCCCAGCTCATTTGTTACTCGCTGAGATAGGTTTAAATTCTCAATTCGCGCCATGGGATTTTATTCTTTTCTGCTTATTGGCTCACACCGACATACTATCATACTTTTTGATCGGCGCTGCGCTAGGCTATTGTTAAAATTCTGAACCCATCATAATTATCTAAAGCCCCATTGTGCAAGCACTTCGGGCGTTTAATTGCACGGATATTGGCATCGTCACACACTCAACGCGTTAACGCAGCATTAACAAAAACACTTCCCATGAACACATTTGTAATATAATATTTTTATCCAATAATTTTTATGCTGTACATTTCAAGGTTCATTCATGGTTGAATTAAGTACCCTCGACTGGCTCGTACTGGCCGGATTTTTTGTCCTTCTGCTCGGCGTCGTCGGGATGTCGATGCGTCAAAAGGAAGAAGACACCGCGGACTATTTCCTGGCCGGTCGTAACGCCAGCTGGCTGGTGATTGGTGCCTCCATTTTCGCCTCTAACATCGGTTCGGAGCACCTGGTAGGCTTATCTGGCTCTGGTGCCCAGTCTGGCATGGCGCTGGCACACTGGGAATTACAATCCTGGATCATATTGTTGCTGGGTTGGTTCTTTGTGCCTTTTTACTGGAGCAGCAAAGTTTACACCATGCCCGAGTTTCTGGAGCGCCGCTACAACTCAAAATCGCGCACCTTTTTGTCGGTTATCTCACTGGTCAGCTATGTGTTAACGAAGGTCGCCGTAACGGTTTACGCCGGCGGTATCGCGTTCAAAACCATTCTGGGTATCGACAGCATTTGGGGTATCGACTTCTTCTGGATTTCGGCATTGGGCCTGGTCATCATCACCGGAATTTATACGGTGTTAGGTGGTATGAAAGCCATTATGTGGACGTCTGTTCTGCAAACGCCTGTGCTGATTATTGGTTCAGTCGTGATTCTGGTCGTCGGGCTGGATCAGGTTGGCGGCTGGTCTGAAGTTGAGCGAATCAACGAAGCGAACCTGCACCTGATACGTTCGGCCAGTGACGCAGAATTCCCTTGGCCTGGCATCATCTTTGGCTCGTTTATTATCGGTTTCTGGTACTGGTGTACCGACCAATACATTGTACAACGCGTACTGTCAGCCAAAGGCATTAAGGAAGCCCGTCGCGGTACCATGTTTGCCGGTTACCTTAAGTTGCTGCCCGTATTTATATTCCTGTTCCCGGGCATGATTGCGGTAGCCTTAAAAACCAAAGGCATTATTAGCTACGACAGCGCCGACCAGGCCTTCCCCACCCTGGTTGCACAATTACTGCCTTCTGGCGTAAAAGGGATAGTAATTGGTGGTTTGGTCGCCGCCCTGATGAGTTCATTGGCGTCTCTGTTTAACTCTTCGGCCACCCTGTTCACGATCGATTTCTACAAGAAATTTAAACCTGAATCCAGCGAGAAGCACCTGCTGAAGGTTGGCCGTATCGCAACGGTTGTGATCGTTATCCTGGGTATTCTGTGGATTCCGGTAATGAGCCTGATTGCTGACGTATTGTATGAATACCTGCAAAGTGTTCAGTCGCTAATTGCACCGGGCATTGCCGCTGTGTTCCTGCTGGGCCTGGTAAGCCGTCGCATTACGCCGGCAGCCGGTTATATTGGCCTGGTATCAGGCTTTGTACTGGGCATGATTCGTTTGGTCCTCCTGCCTTTCAAGGAGAGCATAGAGAGCACATCTTTAGCCTGGATCATTGAAATGAACTGGCTGTATTACTGTATTTTGCTGTTCGTCATTGTCACTGTGATCATGATTGTGGTGAGTATGTTTACCGAGCGTGCGAGCGAAGAAAAACTCAAAGGCCTGACATTCAGAACCTTGGGCAAGGGCACCATGCGTGAGGTCATCGACGGCTTAGACAAATGGGATTACATCCATACCGTAGGCATTTTAGGTATCACCGCATTTATCTATATTCGCTTCTGGTAGTGATCGGTTAACAATAACCCTGGATAGCGGGCGATGACGCAGTTTGTGGTCGCCCGCTTTTTCGTATTTGAAACCAATTTAAAAAAAGCCAGCCAGTGCATGCTTACTTGCATTAGGCTCACCAAAACACAACCATCAAATACATTCACTTGCTTATGACACGATATTTATTACCTGCACTACTGCTACTGTTAACTCACGCCACACAGGCGAAGACCTACCAGGTTTATTATCTTGGAGGCCAATCCAATATGGCAGGATATGGCAATAATGCTGAGCTCAACGCACCCTACAATGCACCTTTGCCTGAAGTACGCATGTTCAACGGCAATCCGGCGGGCGATTTTAGTAAGGGTGGCGGCCGCGGTATGTGGGACTCGCTACAGCCTGGCTTCGGCAGAAAATTTAAGTCATCGGGCAAGGAAAATATGCACTCAGCTTTTTTCGGGCCGGAAGTTGGCTTTGGACACCGTATCGCGGAACTCTATCCGGACCAAAACATTGCCATCATCAAATACGCATTGGGCGGCTCTGCTCTGGGGTACGGCGTAGGGAACAACTGGTACCCGGACTATCGTCGCGGCAACGGAATTAACCAGTACGATCATGCGCTGACGACGTTAAGACAAGCCTTTGCCGAGCGTGACATCGATGGTGATGGTGAGGCCGACACCTTGATCCCTGCGGGAATAATTTGGATGCAGGGAGAGTCTGACGCCTATGACAGCGAAATAGTTGCCAATCAGTATTTGCAGAACCTGAAAAACATCATGGCCTTGCTGCGCGCTGCTCTGCGAGCGCCGGACCTACCGGTTGTTGTGGGTAAGATTACCGACTCTCACAATGACCCGGAAGACGGTTTACGGATGAATTGGGGGCACATAGTGCAACAGGCACAGCGTGTCTTCGAGCAGGAAGATGTTTGCGCGGACTTAGTTACCGTTACGGAGACGTTTAAGCATTTGGATGATGGCTGGCATTATAATTCGGCGGACTACATTACTTTGGGCAAAGCGTTTGCCGAGAGCATTAGGAAGCTCGAAAAAGGCTGTGGTACCGCACAATAAGTACGCCGTGCAAGTCAGTGCCAGTGACATTAACACCGGCACTGATTTTGGTTCTCAGGGCTGCCTTTCAGGCATCCTTTTTCAAAGATGCCAAAAGAAAATCAATTAAGCCAGGCCTGCCAACCTCAATGCTCTGAAATAGCAAAAAATCTCTCTATCTCACTGTTTAAGTTATAAAAAATAGCTATTACTAGTCGGAACACTTGGGGTTCCAGCTCACTACCCCAACAAAAGCATAAATGATAACCGTTATCATTACTATTGACTATTGCATCTGACTACTTATCATATGCGCCTTTCTTTACACTTCTTTACATATCTTTACACAGACGAAGACATTGCGTCTGATGACTCACGAAGAAAGGATAACTATGAAAGCTCGACTCACTGTTTCACGCCTTGCCATAGCGGTAGGATTAAGTTTCTCTATGAATGCCATCGCGTCCAGTATCCCGGATAGCGAAGATATCGAGCATTTAGTAGTTACCGCGACTGGCTTTGAGCAAAAAATTACCGAAGCGCCAGCCAGCATCTCCGTGATCACCGCAGAAGATTTAAAAACCCGTTCGTTTACCTCTTTGCTGGATGCCGTTAAGTATCAGGAAGGTATCGATATTGGTACGACCCGCGATAAAACAGGTCAGGGTAGCGTGAGTATGCGTGGCCTTACTGGTGAGTACACCCTACTTTTAATTGACGGTCGTCGCCAGAACAACCACGGCGATATTTACCCGAACAACTTTGGCGGAAATGCCTTTAACCACCTGCCGCCGCTGGATACCATTGAGCGTATCGAAGTGATTCGTGGGCCGGCATCTACTTTGTATGGTGCGGATGCACTGGGCGGCGTTATTAACGTGATCACCAAAAAGCATCGCAATGACTGGGGTGGCAACATTACCTTCGGTCGCAGCGTGCAAACTAACGACGATTTCGGTAATGACATTACCACAGACTTCTCGGTAACCGGTCCGCTAATTGACAACATTCTGAGCCTGGGTATTCGCGGCAGTTTATACGAACAACAAGCCTCTACCCCACAACTTGCCCCGGCGGTTGATCCAAACGGCACAGTTCACGTGCGCTCTTTGGGTTTTGGTAGTGGTGGTCGTACCGTAGACAACAACAGCGAACATTACGGGTTTACCCTGAACTACACGCCTGCCGAAGGTCATGAAATCGGATTCGATTACGACAACTCGCACCAAGAATACGACAATACCCCGGAATACAATCTGGAAACCGGTGAAATTATTTATCCACTGGGTACGCGTGACAGCATTGAAAGCCTGTGGCAGGCACGTCGTGGTCAGGTAAACCCGCGTGCAGGCTATGCTGCAGAGCAAGAATTTGACCGTGAGTGGTGGTCCTTAACCTACGACGGCAAGCTGGACTTCGGTGTGATTGCCGCATCACTCGCCTATGTAGACACGCAAAATAATGGCCGTACTCTGCCGCTGAGCGTAAGTGAACGTCAATTGCTTCAGGCTATGTATGACGCCACTGGCGAATACGCAGACATGAGCGAAGACGAGCGCCGTGACCTGGCTGAAGCCACGTTCCTTCCGCGCCCAGCTCGTCCACTGGACAGCAGTCAGTATACTTTCGACCTGCGTATGGACATTCCGGTTGAAGATATGGCCGGTGATCACAACTTCGTGATAGGTGCACAGGTCATTGACGGTGAACTTCAGGATGGTGTATTTGGTTTGGAATCGGGTAACGCAGGCGCAATACAGGAACAGAAAATGTACTCGTTATTCGCTGAAGATAACTGGGGTATTCTGGACAATATGACGGTAACGGCGGGCTTCCGTTATGACCATCACGACGTGTTCGGCAGCCAGACCTCTCCTCGTCTATATGCTGTTTACAACATCTCTGATTACTGGACAGTAAAGGGCGGTGTAAGCACGGGTTATAAAACGCCACAAACGACCGACCTGTACGACGGCATCATTGGTTTCGGCGGTCAGGGTACCAGCCCATTTGCGGGTAACCCGGATCTGCAACCGGAAACAAGCGTAAACTCAGAAATTGCCCTGTACTGGAGCAAAGACGAGCACAACTTTAATATCACCTATTTCAGCACCGATTTTGAAGACAAAATTGCCCGCGGTAATACAGTACAAAGCTGTAACACCACAGGCGGCGTTCGCCCTTGTGTAAACCTGGGTGAATACGACGAGCTGGGCTACGACACATATAGTCAGCGTATCAATATCGATAAAGTGGAATTACAGGGTATTGAAATGGCTGGGCGCTACGCCTTTACCACTGAGTGGTCAATTTACGCCAACTACACCTGGACTGACAGTGAGCAGAAAAGTGGTTCACAAGCTGGCCTGCCGCTTACCAATACCGCTGAGCACATGGCCAATGTCAACATTACCTGGGACATCAACGCCGACCTGAATGTGTATTTGCAAGGTGAGTTCCGCTCTGATCGCTACCGCGGTTACGATTCGGTACTGGAACGTGAGCTTTACTTCAAGAACTACTCGCTGCTGAATCTTGGTGCGCGCTGGACACTGAATGACTATGTGGTTGTGAACCTGCGTATCAACAACCTGTTGGATCGCGACTTCACAACTTACTCAGTGACTTACGACGATCTGAACAACGACGGGCAGTTTGAATACCTGACCGGTCGGGGCGTGACCAGTGAAGTGAACTTTACTGACGACTACAACGTGAAAGACAAAGCCCGTAACTTATGGGCGGGCGTTACAGTCAGCTTCTAAGTGAAAGTGTGTGTGCTTAAAAGCCCCGGGTATGTCTGATATCCGGGGCTTTTTATTTTCATCTATGAATTGTACTAAGTTTTTTATGGGGTCGCGTCAACCCATATCCTGCTTTAATGCACAATCATCACAAATACCGGAGTCAGCCGCATTAAAATTTGTGAAATCAGCGCCAGGAATTAGTTGCGCTCTACCATTTTAATCGGCATACCGTTTTCGTTTCTCGGCACACGCTTATTGCGGCGTGCAGTGCTGTCTTCCCATTCAGGTTTTACAATCAGAAAGTAGTAAACGGCATAACCTAACCAGGAACCAAAAAAAGACAATAGAAACCAAATCAATTTTTTAGCGCCTGACGCTTTGCGGGAACACAATGCACAAAGCCAGGGTAAAACATTAAAGAGAAAGCCTGTAAGTACGACTAACAAAAACACGACTTTTTCCATACTAACCCCGCACGCCTCGCTTCAATTTATGCCAGTCTTTCTTGCGGTAAATAATTATCGCTATCGGCAGGCCCCACAGGGCAAATAGAGAAATGGGTTGGCCTGAGCCAGGACTAATAATGGCGATTCGTTCTAGCATTAACGTCACGGCGACAATACCTAATATGACAAGCTGAACTGAGCTGAGCTGATTGCATCCATGTTCATTTCCCTATCCATAGTGCAATTGAATGAAATTTAATCTTAGAAGTTATGCCATTGCTTTGCAATGCTCCGAGGTCACGGTTTTCGCTTCACTAAACCGGGACCACAGGAGGAAAAATTAAGCCAGGATGGAAGAATCCAATCAGCGACACATTTCGGCAGCCTACGTTCGCTAATCAGTTAACTCAGGCTGTAATACGGGAAATCCCTCGGCATCCCAATAGATAACCCGCGCTCTGGCGTGACGATTGGGGTCGGTCAGGGGCGTACCGCGCAGTGTTTCATAGTCACGGCTGTGGTAAATCATGAGGTCTGTCACACCGTCTTCTGCTTTTACGAATCCGTTGTGGCCCGGGCCAAAACGCCCTGCTGCGGCATTGGTAGTAAAGATTGGCTTATCACGCTTGTGCCAGCTTGTAGGGTCCAGTAAATCTGCATTTTCATCTGCCCACAATAAGCCCATTGCATAGCGGTGATCCGTTGCACTGGCTGAATAGGTAATGAGCACGCGCCCGTGTCTTACAATGACAGCGGCGCCTTCATTTACCTTATAGCCCAAGACTTCCCAATCGAGTTTTGGTTCGCTAAGTAAGGTAACCGTGTCGAATTTAATCGAAGTGGGTGAGTCCATTTCCGCTATCCACAATGCAGAGTTGTAAGTACGTTCGGCGTCTTGCTGCGCCCACACCAAATAGCGTTTTCCGCGATGCTCAAACGTCGTCGCATCCAACGAAAAGGAATCTACAGGTGTCGCAATGCGCCCCGCTTCCACCCATTTTCCCTCCATAGGGTTTTCAGCAGTGTTTTTTAGGGCATACATGCGAATACTCCACGGGTGGTCGATATCACCTGCAGCGAAATAGATATACCAGTCACCGTCGACTTCATGCAGCTCCGGGGCCCAAATATTTACGCTCATCGGGCCCTTGGTATTCTTTTTCCAAATTACTTTTGGCTCAGCAATTTTCAAATCGTTTAACCGGCACGCTTCGCGTAACTCTATTTCATCAAATTTGGGCGAGGTACCGATAAATGTGTAGCACCCTGTATCATCATGCCTGACTATCCAGGGATCGGCCCGTTGAATAACAATAGGATTATCAATAGGCTCAAGGGAGGTGGCATTTAACGCCATACTGAAGCCCATCAGGGTTAGGCTTGCCAATTGGACGCCTACGCGCAGTGTTTTGTTTATAGTTTGAGATATCATCACTTGTCCCTACTTAGCGGTTGCCAAGTTGCTAACTAATTATTAATATTGTATTACATATTTAACATGATCGCTGCTACACTTAGCAAATGCTTTTTGAATTGAGGTAAAAATGATTCAATATCGAACTTTCCCGCTGGCAACCCGATTAATCAAAGCTGGCACGGGTTTACTGGCTAGCGCCTTGCTAATGACGGGCTGTGGAGCACAAGCCAAACAGGTTGAAGTACACGACCCGGTAATGACAAAAGCCGGCGACACTTATTACGTTTTCAGCACCGGTCCGGGTATTACCTATTACGAATCGAAAGACATGGTGAACTGGCAACTGACCGGCCGTGTATTTCCCGACGAGCCAAGCTGGGCACGTCGCGTAGCACCGGGTTTTAATGGTCACCTTTGGGCACCGGACATTTATCAAAAGAACGGTAAGTTCTATCTGTATTACTCCGCTTCCGCATTTGGCAAAAATACCTCCGGTATTGGCGTAACCGTTAACACCACACTGGATCCTGACTCACCCGACTACGAGTGGGTAGATTATGGTATTGTGATTGATTCTGTGCCTAATCGCGATCACTGGAACGCCATTGATCCGGCGATTGTTGAAGACGACGATGGCAACGCCTGGATGAGCTTTGGGTCATTCTGGGAAGGATTAAAACTGGTCAAACTGGATGACGATATGGTGCGTTTGGCCGAGCCACAAGAGTGGTACACCATTGCTAAGCGCCCTGGTGCCAACACCACTGATGACGCAGATCCAGGCGAAGGCGCTATTGAAGCGCCTTATATCTTTAAGCAAAACGGCTATTACTATCTGTTTGTGTCTTTCGACAAGTGTTGTCGCGGCATGGATAGCACTTACAACGTTCGCGTTGGACGCAGTAAAACGGTAATGGGCCCTTATTTCGACAGAGATGGCGTATCACTGCTCGACGGTGGCGGCACTATGGTCATTGAAGGAAACAAAGACTGGGTAGCACTGGGCCACAATGCAGCTTATACCTTCGACGGCAAAGACTATCTGGTGCTCCACGCCTATGAAAGCGCCGACAATGCCCTTCAAAAACTACGCATATTACCCATTACCTGGGAAGACAATTGGCCCGTAGTCGATCCGGCTGATTTAAACCGCCGTAAGACTAATTTGATAAAGTAAGTTTACTACCCACCTGACATATCTGCATCGTCAGGTTTGGTAGAGGAAAGCTCCCGTGCTGTTCACAAGGACAGGAACAGACCCACGGCGCGGGGGCATTTATTGCTGACTATCCGCGATTTATCCTTCGCTCTATTGATCCACATCCTGGCGCTTTTTTTCCACTGACGCTAATCTGGCGTTTTCAGTCTCATCTTATGTTTTAGTCAGCGTTACGGGAAATATTGGTCGTGTTTTCAGTTCCAGTCCATTTGCATGCTCAGAGTGTATTTATAATCATCGCCGTTGCAGCCTTGCTGATGACGACGAATCGCGTCCGCTACGATTTGATTGCCGTGGTCGTTATTCTGGCGTTAATGATGACCGGCATTTTGCCCGTCAATGCGGCACTGTCAGGTTTTGGGAATCCTGTCGTCATCCTCATCGCAGGTCTGTTGATAGTCGGTGAAATGCTCGACCGTACCGGGGTAGCGAGATTCGTAGGCGACTGGATCGGGGAACATAGTCAGGGCTCACAAAGCCGTCTGCTGATCATGTTGATGCTTGCCTGCGCGCTGCTGAGTGCGGTGATGAGTTCCACCGCCGTTGTCGCAATTTTTATTCCCATTGTTATGCGCATCGCGCGGCGTAGTCACGGCGGCGCAGGGCAACTCTTGCTCCCTATGTCATATGCTGCGCTGGTCAGCGGCATGTTAACGCTCATTGCCACACCTCCCAATCTGGTTATCAGCGGAGAATTGAGCAATCAGGGCTTTCAGCCACTGGGGTTCTTTTCCTTTTCCGCCATTGGTATTGTCGTTTTAGCCGGATTGATGTTCTATATGGTTGTGGTAGGTAAACATTGGTTACCCAAAGCCGACTCCACTGATACCGCTTCTATGCGGCGGTCGATACAAGCCTTGTGGGACGAATATCGGGTAGACAGAGAGCTGATTTACCTGCAAATTGGCCCGGATTCCCCCCTGCATGGCAAAACTATTGCACAAAGTGAGCTCTATAAGCGATACGGATTAAGAGTACTGGATTTATCACAACGGGTTCGCGGATGGCGTGAGTTAAAAGCGGGGGTGTCACCCGATATCGTCCTGCACAGTGACGATGTGCTGCACGTCGCCATACCTGCCTCGCAATTAGACGAAGCCAAACAGGCCAATCAATTATTTGTTTTCCACCCCTCTCAACTGGAAACTCAGTATCGCAGTTGGGAGTTCGGCGCAGTCAGTGTATTAATCCATCCGGATTCAAAGCTGATTGGCAAATCGATTCGGGAGGCGCAATTCAGGGACCGCTATGGGTTGGATGTATTTGGCGTAAGGCGAAACCGTCAGTCTATTGAACATTTTCAGGATCTCCTATTACAGCCCTCAGACAGCTTACTGGTGACCGGTCCGTGGGCCAGAATTACGCACTTACAGCAGCAAAACCACGATTTTGTCGTACTGGAAACGCCGGCCGAAGCCTCGGATGTTGTACCAGCATTTCAAAAAATGCCGGCGGCGCTGATCATTACCACACTGATGGTACTCAGCTCTGTATTCAACTGGCTGCCGTTAGTCGCCTCGGTGCTGCTTGCAGCTATTGCCGCTATTGTGACTCGCTGCCTGAACGCCGCAGACGCCTACCGCGCCATTCACTGGCAAAGTCTGGTATTACTGGCGGGCATGCTCCCGCTAGCCGATGCATTACAGCAAACCGGTGGAACAGGCATGATTGTAGACGGATTACTGGGTATTGCCGAGAACGCCTCTGCGCAAACGGTGCTGGTAATGGTGTTTTTTCTCACCGCATTAATGACGAATATATTGTCTAACACCGCATCAGCAGTATTGATGGCGCCGATTGCCATTAGCCTTGCGCAACAATTAGGCGTGTCGCCCTACCCATTGGCTATTACGGTGTTGTTTGCGGCATCGGCTGCCTTTATGACCCCCATCGCCTCTCCCATCGTGACTTTGATTGTCGAGCCAGGAAAGTACCGCTTTAGTGATTTTATTCGGCTAGGTTCGCCAATGCTGCTGTGGGTGTTTGCGTGTTGCTATGTACTGATTCCGATTGCCTTTCCTTGGTAATACCAATCCGCATAGAATATTACCCTATCAGCGAGACCGACAGGTTTTTTTGTGGCGAAGCTTATTGGCACAGGTTTAATGGTGCTAAATCAAGCAAATGTAACGAAGGTAGAAAGCCTGTCAGCCTCGCCCGAAGGGAGTGGCCAAATCGACTTAGCTCTTTGTTGCGGTTACTGGACGTAGAATGACTATGCCTCAGTAACCGCGTCGTGATCTAAGTCGATTTCGACTCGCCCTCAGGGATCACTCTGCTAGGGCAATATTCTATGCGGATTGGTATAAAACAAAAGCCGACAGGAAATTTTCCCTGAAATGCAAAAAGGCTCCACAATGGAGCCTTTTCTCTTCAAGCACTAGCTAATGTTGCTCTGCCAGTAGTTTCGATTTCTTTTTGATCTTACAGTCTAAGATTCGCTGAGTATTCTTTCTACCTAGGTAATAAGCAACAGTATACGGATGCGCTCGCTTGAAGAAACGTTTAAGTGCTTTCATCATACATCCTCCTTCGCTTTGTTGCCTTATTCAATATATGACAATACTGTAATAAATGCCAGCACAATTTTTTAATAGTATACAAAAATACTGTTAGTTATTGATTTTATTACTAATGAATTTTATAAAAGGATCATATTTTGATTATCAGTGCCATTGATAGAGCCAGTAACCAATACCTGTTTTTATAAAAATAAAAAATCCGCGTCCTTTTCAGGTACGCGGATTTTCGAGTTCATAGTAGGGAAGTTGTACATCCTCCCCTAGGGATAAACGCTAGTCCAGGTATTCCAATCTGAAGTTATCCAGCACCACTACGCCACCACTTTCAGTTCGCAACTGAATGAACGAGTTTGCTGTGGCTACCGGACCTTCTACTTCCAGGGTACCAATCGTCAGCTCACCGATTAGCTTGGCGAAGAACTTCGAGCTACCGCCATGCATAGACTTACTGCTACTACTGGTATTGTTATCCACATAGATTTGGAAGTTATTGTCACCATCCGGGTCACTCACACTGACGATATCAACCAACACCTTGTATGGACGGCTTAAATCGAACACACCACGTCCCGCTGTATCGCTATCGGCCGTATCTGTGCCAGGTTGCGTATCACCAATGGTGAAACGCGCACTGTCCAGCGTAATTTGTCCGCCAGCAACCGTGATACCACTGCCACCACCTGTGATGTTGTGTAACGGCGCTGCACTGTCATCCGGCATCGACTTATAGTCGGCGCTGAAGAAGGCACTGGCATCGGCAGCACTGAAGTCCTCACTGTATGGCAGCGTGACATCCGTTGCTTCACCCGTACCAGAACCACCATCGCTTCCACCGTCTGTTATCGCAGGGATATCAAGCCCGGATTGGTCTATTTTGCCTACGCCAGCGTGGTTGATGACCTTGCTTTTCACAATGCTGGTGTCATCCAGGTTGTAATCGTAAGGCACTTCATAACTGCTGGTTGGCGTTTGGTCCGGACCCGCTACCACATCGGTACCCGATGGGGTGGTCCAGGTGACACCGGTACCAAACAGGTTGCCCGAGGTATTCCAGTAACCAATCACATCAGAGTAGAACGACACAATCGGGTTCTGGGTGTTTTCAAACACGTTGTTCTCGATTTGCAGCTCTGCACCAATACGCGAGTTAATCGCCGTTGAATTGATGTTGTTGTAGTAGTTGTTATACAGATGGCCATGACCGTAGCGAAACAGCGGTAAGCGCGACTCGATGTTCTCAAAACGGTTGTGGTGGAACGTTATCAGACGATCTGTATTGTCACTGGCCGTATCTGACTCGGTATGACCATGCAGCGACGCTTTCCAGTGATCGTGCAGGTAGTTATACGAAATCGTAATGTTTTTGGCACCCGACTTAGAGTCAATCAAGCCATCATAGTAGTCTTTGTCTACGTCCAGCGTGCTGTACAACTCGTTGTGATCAATCCAGATATTGCTGGTCGTCGAGCCATCGTCATCGCCTTCAATAGAAATGGCATCCTTCGCCCCCGTCAATACGTGATGGATCTTCAGGTTCTGCACAATAATGTTGTTGGCACGGCGAATCGAGATACCGATACCGTCGAACTCACCTCGGTCAGCCACACCTATGATTGACACATTGTCCATGTCTTTAATTTCAATGGAACGACCGCTGCCATCGTTATTGGCGTCGGTGATCACACCGTCGACATAGATAATAATCGGTGAATTCGCGTCTTTGGCTTGCTCAAGCGCAGCCGTTAATTTCGCGCCGGTATCCACAGTTACAACCATACCACCTGCACCGCCGGTAATATCAAAGTTGTAACCTGCAAAGCCTTTGTCGATTTCGGTTTCAACAATCACAGGGGCATCCAGCGGTTGAGGATCCCAACCTGCACCGTCGTTGTAGCCTGCGAACACACTTGCACGTGAGCTGTAATCCGCGGCTTCACTTTCAGTTAGCGCGTAACCACCTACGCGAGCACTCAGATCCAGCGCGTTACCCTGTGCGTCTGTACTACCGTATTCACGCCAGCCCGCTGTGGCCGTAGCCGGATCCGGGTTAGGCTGAGGCTGACCATTGATGCCATCGTAGGCCCAGCCTACCGTCGCAATATGCTCACCAAAGGTATTGTTGATCAACGTGATATTGTCGAAGTAGTTGCTGTTGCCACCACTACGTGCGATATAGGTTGAACCCGCTTCAACTGTCGTACCCAAGGGACCAGGGCCATGGGTAAAGTCGCTGTTCAGGAATACAAAGCCTTTGTCAGATTCGTTCTGTACACGCGCCTGCAGCACATAGCCACCTGGCGATGTCGCATCTGCCCCGTACTTGGAATCACCGATAGTGCGGATTTCACTGTCTTCAAACAAGGCTGCATTTGCATAACCCCAGATGAAGTCGACGTTACCCGCCACCAGCGTGTTGTAGAACCAGCTGTAGCCTTTCAGCAGCAGGGTATCCTGCTCACTCATGAAGTTCATGTTGTTGGCCACTAAGCGGTGACTACTGTTGAAGTAGATCGTTTCCGCCTGGTTTGAATCCACACTGTTACGCGTATGGCTGTTTTTCAGTGTGAAGTTATTCAGCACCAGCATGTCAGCACTTTCTACCAGGAACACACTGCGGCCGCCGTTCGGAGTCCCTGTGCCCAGTGGTTCGCTGCCACCTGTACCGCCGTTGTACGACTCGTAGTTGTCGTAGTAAATAACGGTATCGTCGCGGTCTTCACCCTGAATAGTCAGGTTGTTTTTATTGCGAACATACAGCAGTTCGTTATACATACCTGACTTCACGGTAATGGTCGCGGCAGTATCTTTTGCCACATTTTCCATTACGTAGTTCAGTGCGCCTTGTACCGTGCGGAAATCAGCCTGACCGTCGTCGTCGACCGTGACGTCATTGCCTGACGGACCAATCTCTTTGGTCGAGAATTCCCAGCCTGCGTTTTTACCCATACCGGTAAAGTCCACACCGTTCAGTTGTGTATTGGTGACCACACCGTCACCAATAGCGACGTAGTAGGTTTGGTCATACGCAAGCGCATTGTTGTGAGGCACAATCGTTAATGTATTGCCTTCAACACTAAACGCGCGGTAGTTCACCCGACGCAGGCGATCCTGGCCGCTGTAGCCCAGCGCATTAATTTCACCACCGAGGGAAATCACATCTGCAACCGTATCATCAGCCGCATTGTAGATGCGCACTTCGCCTACTTCGCCCAGCGTAGGTGCGCTGTCGAAGGTCAGCATCAGCTTGCCATCAATGTACGCGCTGGTTGATGCCAGGGCCGGTGATACCTTACCGGTAAGGTCGCCATACTCGCTCGACGGCATGACGAAACCTTCGGTTACCATGACCTCGATGCTGCGGGTTAGCGTCGCGTCTGAGCCTGAAGTGAAGGTGATAGTGGCACTACCAGCACCCACCGGTGTCAGTGTCACGTTCGGACCATCAACAGTCGCCGTTACCACACTGTCTTTAGACGATGTCACGGTAAACGTGTCGTCGGTGACACCATCGTTTTTCACGGCAGTGACATACACGTACAGCGGGTCACTGGTTGTGGTGGTATCCCAGGTGGTGTCTTTGTAGTCCAGCGTTAACTGCACGGGTTTAACGGTTGGGTCACCTACTTTGAAGTCGTCCATTTCAAACGAACGGTTGTTGGTGAACATACCGATCAGGCCTTTAGCGGTAAACGTGCTGTCCGTTACCGATCCCATTTCTTCGCCATCCAGATACGCTGTTAACGTTTCGCCAACCAGGTCGAAGCGCACGCGGTACCACACGCCGTCAGTACCGTCTTTCTCACCGAGTAACAACGGTGTTTTTGCCTGCACTGGGCGGTTAATCGAACCGTCGGTGCTAATAGCAATCTCAATACGCGTGTTGCTGGACGAGTTTTGCAGGTTCATACCGCCGCCATACCAGTTACCTTCGCTGTCGTAGCGGGCAGTGAAGTAAAGCTGCTTATTGGCAGTGGTGCTGTTTTGACGAGGTCGAATACGTGCTTCTACAAAGTAATCTGCAGTATCCGGAATTTGCGCCATGGCCGCTTCGGTTAACTGCAGGATTTCGCCGCCGGCACTGCCTGCGGTATAACGCAGCATTTTGTTACCGTTGTCGTTAAAGACGTCGAAGCTACCTACCGCGCCTTCTGCGTTGTCTGGTTGCGCCAGTAATTCCCAGTTGTCGGTTGTACCGCTGGCGAAATCATCGCAGAAATACAGCTCGGGCTGGTCGTCACACGAGAACACACTGGTATCGTCAAGATATTCAATGCGCAGATTGTTGATGACTACGGTACCGCCGCTTTCTGTGCGAAGTTGCAGGAAGGAATTTTCCGAGGCAATAGGGCCTTCCACTTCCAGCGTGGTGCCTGGCGTAAGGGTATTGATCAGTTCACTGTAGAATTTCGATGCACCGCCGAGTATAGATTTACTGCTGCTACTGGTGTTGTTATCCACATAAATCTGGAAGTTGTTGTCACCATCCGGGTCGCTTACCGATACAATGTCCATGACGACTTTATAAGGGCGGCTTAGATCCAGCACACCCGAGTTAGTGACATCATCACCTGACGTATCTACGTCTGGCGTTGAGTTACCAATGGTAAAGCGGCCAGAATCAATTTGCAGACCTTCACTGACAACGGTGACTGAACCACCGGTGCGCGTGTACATGGGCAGCGTTTCACCGGCACTGTTTACCAGGCTGGCAAAAGCGTCTGAGAAAATGTCTTCAGTTACACCCACAAAGTCGTAAACCAGTGGCAGGTCAACCTGTGGAATTACGGGTTGTTCAGGTGTTTCCGGCTCTTCCGGTTCCTCCGGCTCTTCAGGTTCTTGTGGCACATCTACCGCATCAGCAACCGTTTCAATAGTCAGGTTGTCGATGGTAATGCTACCTGAGCTGTCGGTACGAAGCTGGAAGAACGAGTTGGTTACATCAGGGTTTAAAATACGCGCGTCCGGATCGTCCACTGGCAGACCAGTAACGTCGGTACCCGGTACATAGGTATAAGTAAAGCGCTGACCAATCGGGAAGTTCTCTTCACTGATGCTCATGCCAATAAACTTACTGGCAGCACCGTGGATAGATTTGCTTTGGCTGGTAGTGTTGTTATCTACGTAGATGTTCATGCTACCTGAGCCATTGTGATCAACAACGTCAAAGCTAATGGTAAAGCCCTGACTAATATTGAAGATACCGGTGCCCACTGTATCTGAATCAGCTGTTTCAGTACTCGGGCTGGCAGCGGCGTTACCAATGGTAAAACGCGCACCCGCCAGGGTTAATTGCCCAAGATCCGGGTCAATGATCGGGCTTCCACCGGTTTTGAAATACATCGCACCTGCATTTTCATCTTCTGTCAGGCGTTTGTAGCCCGACGAAAAGAAGGTGGTGATATCGGTATCGAAACTCTCTGCCAGCGCAGGCTCAATGGCTGATGCCGCTTCTTCAAGCGCAATCAGTTCCAGGTCGGCCTGCTCTTCGGTCAGTACCAGCAGGTTGTCTTTTGTATCTTCATCGGCATCACACATACGAACCAAACTGGTTACCGCTTGCGTAGGATTGTCGAACCAGCAAAGGCTGTACACCTGATTTACGGTGTTAAACGAGCGGGATACCAAATAATGGGTACTGGTTTCTGTGGTCAACACCAATGCACGACGACCAAACGCATAGCCGTAAGTACCGGTTACTGTTGACTCGCCTTCCACCATGGTGAACGTACCTGTCATGCCAGTGGCATCATCAGGCAGGAAATTAATGCTGTTTTTTACGGCACTGCTGCCGCGAATAAAGGTGTTGTACAGTGTACCTGTGATCAACTCTACATTGATTGCATTGGTAAGCAGGGTACCGTATTCGCTTTCAAGATAATCGACGAAGTGTTCAACCGCTTCGTCGTAACCCACCAGGTTCGCACTACCGCCTGCCGTTGCCAGCCAAGGCTCAACATCAGCTGCGAAGTCGTCCGGGTCCTGGGCAAAGAAGGTTTCTATCGTTTCACCGTCGGCCAGGGTCATTTGTGCGGCCGCCGCTGCATTGGCAGAGATACTGATGCCGTTACTCGGATCAGCATCGGTGTCCAGCGCCTGCAATAAACGCAGCGTATTTACTACCGCAGGGTTGAATGGGTTATCGGTTTTAAACAGCGCTAGCGGCGTTAACAAGCTTGAAGCCGGCGCGCTCGGAAACGCGAAATCACCGATATGAAACGTGATTTGGTCTCCACGGAAATAGGAAAACTCCCCGTTGTCATTGGTTGTACCGTCGGGGAAAGACTCTGAGCTGTAGCTAATGCCACCTACCGGCGCATCGACAAACTGACCGGTCAGTGCAGGCGCGGGCTCTTCTTTTACATTTATGGTTTGTTCAAATCCGCAGCCGGTCACCAGCACGGCGCCGCTCATAATGGCGGCTATGCGATTGAGCTTTTTCATGTTCACCCTCCCAAGGATGATAGAGCGGGAGTGCAGCTAGCGGGGAACCTCAGTTACCCGATATTCTGTGCCACGTTCCCGATTCGATTAATTGTTCTGAGGCAATGCCTCAATCCCTGCATTAATAGAACTTGATCGTGGCACCCAGCTGATAGGTCTGGCCGTATACTTCCTTCTGATACAGGATGTTGCCACCGCTGTATTCGTTACCCTCGAAGTAGCGTAAATCTTCGGCAGACGTCAGGTTGAGTGCATCGAAATACAACTGTACGTTTTCACTAACATCGTATTTCAGCTTCATGTCTACGCTGGTATAACCGGCCTGATACTGGTCTCCCCAGACTTTACACGCCTTGGCGTCAGCCAAATCTGCAGATACCGGGCACGAACCAATTTGTTCCAGAATGTCGGAACGGTAGTTGGTAATTAAACGTGCCGAGAATACTTCGTTTTCCCAACCCAGCGTCAGGTTAAAGGTTTGGTCAGCCTGATCAGGCAGTGGCACAGAGCCTTGACGTACTGTGCCGTCTAAGCGCGCATCACTATCCAGGAATGTGGCATTCGACTGAATAAAGAAGCCGTTTTCAAAGTACTGGTTGTAGCTCAGTTCAACACCATACACTTTGGCTTTGTCGCCGTTCAGTGTGATGTTGATTTCGTCCATTACCAGGTCCTGTGGAATAACGAATTCAGTCACCTGATTCACCGGCAGGCGCACTGGCAGGTCAGCCAGCGACATGGAAATACCGTTTACATCAACAATGAAGTTTTCAATGTCTTTGTAGAACAGGCCAATTTCCATAAACAGGTCTTCACTGGCGTACCAGCTCAATGACGCATCGTAGTTAATTGACGTCATGGCAGTCAGGTTAGGGTTACCCACATCAAGCGCGTTGTCTGATGCAAGAATGTAGTCCTGTAGCTGACGGATGCTTGCGCCACCTTGTGAATCATCGCAATTATCACTGGCCGGTGGGCAAAGTTCGATATCGCTATCGAAGGTCGCATAGCCACGCGCCTGCTTGAACGATGGGCGAGTGAAACTGGTCCACACTGCACCACGAACCAGAATATTTTCAGTAGGCTCATAGCGAATATGGGCACTAGGGAAGAATTCACTGTATTTAATGGAAGCCTCTGGCAGTGGAATTGCAATATCCAGGCTACCGTTCCCTGCACCATTGAACTCAAAGTCATCGTTTTCCAACGACATAAAACCCGTGGATGCAAACTCGGTTTCTACCCAGCGCACACCGGTAATCAATGTGGCGTCCATTCCCAATGGAATTTCGGTCATGGCGTACAGCGCTTTGGTGTCTTCATTTATGGTGTAGTCGCCTTTAGTACTTTCAATCGACTCTTCACCATTGGTTGCGCTCTCCACTGTTTGACGAGTGACATCTACCATGGCATCTACCGTGGCAGCACTCTCAAACGGGTACTGGAAATCGCTGTTAGCCGGAATGGCACTGGGGTAATCAGCCAGGCTGGAATTCACCACATCGATACACGCTTGATCGTCATTACAATCGTCTGCTGATGGGTCAAAGCTCCAACGGTTTTTGTCGCGCTCGTGGAATCGCTGCGTGAACAAGCCACCTACTTTGACATAGTTGATGTAATCGCTGTACACGTCTTTGCGCAAATTGAACTGGAAGCTTTCCAAATCATCAGTGCGTACGCCGCCTTCAAGGAACAGGTTGTCAAAGGCGAAGCTACTTAGATCGCTGGCATCACCTCGACCTGAGCTACCAAACATGTCGTCGGTGTAGTCCAGTCCTGCGAAAGCAGCCGCTTCTTCAGGACTCATTACTCGCGCGTTAATGGTATTGCGCAAGCCCTGGCCATAAACTATCAAATCCCGCTCACGGAATTGCACACGGCGGTCGCCTCGCGAGTCTTCCTCAGACTTTGAGCGCGCGTATTCATAATCCAGGATCCAGGTTTTATCGAACGTATTTCTTCCACCCACGCTGAACGTGGTGGTTTCGTTGGTACTTTCCTGAATAAAGTGCTGATGGAATACATCGATGTCAGACAGAATAAATTCCTTTGTCTGATCGTTTACGTAAATGATTTCGTCGTTGCCAAATGAACCCGCATCCTGGAAGTCGTAGAACTCACGCAGTGCAAAGTCACCATCTTCGTATTTCGTATAGGTGCCTTTTACATAGTAATAGGCATCATCTGAAGGCTTGTATTCTACGTTCAATGCACCTGCGGTACGGGTACGGTCAGCAATTTCACGGCGCATTTCAAGTTGCGCAGGCCCCAGAATTTCCGGACCAAGGTTATCCGCTGCAATATCTTCGTCGGTTAGTGGAAAGTCCGCACGATAGAATTTCATTTCGTTAGTGCTGTGGTGGCGAGTTTCGTCGATCAACGTTTCTCGGTCTTCATAAGAGAACGCGTAGCCGATACCAATTTTGTCACCCATCAGAAGTTCAGTCCCGTTCAGGCTGAAACGAGGAGAATGAGACTCGCGTAACTCATTGTACGCATCCTGAATTTTCAGGTTGAGCGTTTCCTTACCACGGTCAAAGGCCGAAATGGCTTTAACGTTAACGGTACCACCAATTGAATTGAGGTTCTGATCGGGTGTTAACGACTTCAGTACTTCAATAGTACCCAGCAAATCTGCAGGTAATGCATCCAGACTGACCGCCCGGTCTTCACCCGCGCCGGCCATTTCTGCACCGTTCATGTTGACGGTAACGAAGCTTGGGCCTAACCCGCGCACGGCTACAAACTTACCTTCACCTTCGCTTCGCTGTAATGTTACGCCAGGCAGGCGACGCAGAGACTCTGCCACGTTCTGGTCTACAAAGTTACCCAATTCATCGGTAGAAATCACCGAGCTGAATCCATCCTTCATACGTTCCAAATCACGGGCTTTCAGATCTGCTGTTTTTACACCTTTAACCTGAATAATTTCCAGATCCTGCTGCTCGTTGTTCTGTTGTGCTTGTTGAGCTTCAGCATCGGTTTGCGCTGGTTGTTGCGCAGTGGCATTGGCTTTTTCTTGTTCGGCTGGCGTCGAAACTTGTTGTGCGTAAACGGGCAAACTGAATGCCAGACAGGCCATTACCGCGTTTAACTTAAATGTTCTCATGATCCTTTCTCCAGACACGAGCCTCAGGGCTGGTGTTGATGAGTGGCGATATAATTTTTTCTAATGGCACGTACAACAGGTATAACACACCAAACCAGTGCCACCGGTGGCAATATATCGCCATTCCAACACGAGATCAACATTTTATTAACAGAAATAACACTGGCGGGGAAAGAAAACATAACAGTAGAACAAGATAGGGTAAACGCTCGCGAATTAGCGTAGAAATGAAGTAGCTGCGGTTACTCTGCAGAGATTGAACGGCTAAACAGAGTAATCAGCGTATTATTGTGCCCCAGCGCTAAACTCCTTGGCATAATCTGCCCAACCGCCGGCACTCAGTACAGTGAGCTCAGTATTGATTAAACCATTCCCAAACGTCGGTTCACCCCGTCGAATCTCACTTAACAAACGTGTATCGACAGAGTCCTGGAATTCGCCCCCGGCATTCCTGTTAGCCCCTACGTCGCCTTTGATTATCAACAAATCATAGGCCTCTTTAGGCGATAGCGTAGTGCTATCTGGCTGTTCAAAAGGTATATTTACGAGGGTTGAGGCATACACGGCTTCAACCGCTTCGGCAGACAGTTTTTTCTGGTTTTTCACCGACAAGCCCAAGCGATTATTCTCTGTGGCATCAGGTCTTCCGTCTATTTCATTACCTGCGATAAACGCCTGGGTGCCAGGTAATTCGGGCTTTGCCCAGAATTGGAAAAAATGTTTGGCCTCCGATGCCGGACCTGGCTTGTAAAAGTTATTGATAAGGTTGAATTTTCCGCCTTCTGCTCCATAACCACTGTTGTCGCCCCAGTTGTAAAAGACGTTATTGCGGATATCCACCAGCGTTTCAGATTGCGGGTACGGCGGCTTTAGCCTGTAGCCATTAATGCGCGGGTTTCGACTGTCGTGATGAACAATTACATTGCGGATAAAGCTCGCTTTAGCACCTCCCCAGATGCCACCATAGCCATGACTGCCTTTGTGGTGGCCGGCTTCCTTCAGGCTTTCAGAAATAATCGAGTTTTGCAGGGTAAATCGCTGATTATTATAAAAAGATGCTACTTCGTCATTTGCCCAACTTAAAGAGCAATGATCGATAATGATGTCCTGTCTGCCGCGCGCATTCAGCGCATCGCCCTCGCCTTGTTTAACACCAGGTCTGAAGCGCAAATAACGGATGATGACCTGATTGGCTTTAATGGATGTTTGAGCGCCGGCAATAACAATCCCGTAGGGTGATGTCTGTCCGTTAATTGTGATGTGGTCCCGGGTGATTTCCAGCACATCCTTCAGATGAATCACACCCGACACAGCAAACTCAACAATGCGCGCACCTTTCTGCTTTACCGCATGGCGTAGTGTACCTGGCTCCGGATGTTCAGGGTTGTCGTCCAGCGACGTAACAACATAGGTTATGCCACCTCGCCCGCCTTGCGTGTATTGGCCAAAGCCAACAGCACCCTCAAAGGCTTTTTCGAGACTTGCACCATGCGCCTGGGAGTAGAAAAGTAGCCCACAAAAAAACGCAATAATAAACGAGACCGGCTTAGCCATATGAACCACCTTACCAATATTTGCATCGTAAACCGGCAGACTAATTGTAAAATTATTATTTATGCCACCGGTAGCATTACAATCAAAAATACACCATGATGATTGTTTTTACAACCTGCTAACCATTTTCACAATTTAACAGCATTTATTGGAGAAGGGTTAGTATTGTGTTGGGATGATCCGGCAGGGTACGTCCTCAAACACCGCCCGCAATGCGGCGTTATACACGCTGCAAACCAAATACCCCAGTTCGGCAGATGCCAGAAACGGATAACGCCCGAATATTTCAATTTTGTCTTGGGTAGCGAGTACAACTGACTCGCTTGAGCGCGACGCAACCACCTGTTTAAATTCAGCGTCCTGATAATGATTAGCACAAAATCCGTCCTTGGATGACCAGGCACAAATTCCCAGAAAACACAGGTCAAAGTGAAAGCGTTTAAGCGACTGAATAGCCACGTTATCGACAGCGCCGCCGACCATAGGGTCCAGCTCTCCGCCAATTTGAATGGTATGAATCGACTTTTGTTCCAGCAGACGCAAAGCAATTAACGGACTATTGGTCACCACAGTAAGCTGTTTATCAGTGGGTAACATGCCAGCCAGAATCAAATTGGTGCTCGAGGCATCAAGAAAAATCAGTTGGTTCTCTTTTATCAAAGACAGTGCTTTAGTCGCGAGCTGCTGTTTTTCATCGCTATTGCGCTGTAACCGTTCCTGCTGAGTCCCCGACGGTGGCGCATAGGACATGGCCCCACCGTGAATGCGTTTACAGAAGCCTTGCTCAGCCAAATGCCTGAGATCGCGACGAATGGTCGCTTCGGTTGTGCCCAGACACTCCGCTAACTCAGAGGCCATGACTTTGTTCTGGGTTCGCAGTTGCTCAATAATGTATTGATGCCTTTCTTCGGGCGAATACTTCTCCACACTCAACGCCTTTTCGTGTTTTATGGATTATTGTGAATCACTATATTACACGAGCTAATATGAAATGTTCATTTGTTTTTATTTTTGTCTGCTTTTGTTTATTTAAGCAAAAATAACCGTTATGATATCGTTTACCATAACAATTTTGACAATAAGTTCAGTGCCTGATGGACAATACGGTCTCAAATAACACCCCCAAAACACGCTCTGCCACACGCGTCATGTTTTTAAGTGCGGGAATGATCACTGCTGCATGGGCTTCAATCATTCCTTTCGTTAAATACAACGTGCAAATCAGCGACGGCGTGATTGGTGGGTTATTGCTATGCCTGGGTGCAGGCGCTTTAGCAGGCATGCCGTTGGCCGGTGTGTGCTCAGACCGATTTGGTTGTAAGCCAATTCTGATAACCTCAGTAATTAGCTTCGCACTGCTGTTTATTCTCATTCCACTGATGACGACTGTGCCAGCCTTAGCGTTTGTGTTGTTTCTGTTTGGGATGAGTATCGGGCTCACAGACTGTGCAATGAATTTACAAGCCGTTGTCGTTGAAAAAGCGTCAGACAAACCGTTGATGTCAGGGTTTCACGGATTTTATAGTCTGGGTGGAATGGTTGGCGCCTTGGTGATGACTGTGCAGTTATCAATGGATGTGCCGGTACTTACAGCTTGTCTTGTTACCTCGGCATTGGTGTTCGGATTATTGCTATACAGTCAAAGTGGGTTGCTACGTAATGCACAAGGCACATCTGGCCCGCTGATCATTATGCCCCGCAGTGTCGTGGTGCTGATTGGCGTAGTCTGCAGCATTCTGTTCTTGTCGGAAGGCACGGTATTGGACTGGAGCGGTATTTACCTCGCTGAGTTTCTGCATGTAGACACGTCGAAAGCCGGTTTAGGTGTAGCCAGTTTCTCGATAGCCATGACAATAGGCCGTTTGACTGGAGACAGTATTGTGTCGTCGCTGGGTCCGAGAAAGGTCATTAACGCGGGGGCGCTGACAGCTATCTCTGGATTTCTGATTACCTTGCATACAGACATGTGGCAGCTGGCGCTTTTCGGTTACGCATTGATTGGCTTTGGCTGCGCCAATATTGTTCCTATTATGTTTTCTGCGACCGGCAAGCAGGATGTTATGCCTGAATCGATGGCTGTAACAGCGGTATCGACATTAGGCTATGCCGGTGTGCTCGCTGGGCCTGCGCTGGTTGGCTTTGGCGCAGAAGTGTCAAGCTTGCCTGTATCTCTGCACGCTGTTGTAGGCCTGATGATTATCGCGTTACTGGTTAGCCTGAAAATTCGCGTGTAATAGCAACACTGACAACGATTACCCCGAGCCGTATAGTAAGCGGCTCACTGCAAACAATGACTGGGAAATAGCGCACACTATTTCGCACACAATCTGACTTTATCAACTCACCCACGACTTTTTTGTCATTCTGAAAAACCACAACGAGCTAGCAATGTGCACCAATATTGTTATAGTATAACATAACACAAACAATCAGGTATTACGCAAACATGTCCGACGTTGTTATTCAGGCAACGAATTTATCCGTTGATGTTCAGTCCAAACAAATCCTTAAAAACATTTCTTTCCAGGTCCTTAAAGGCGAAGTGCTGGCGCTATTGGGCGGTAATGGTGCAGGTAAATCTACGACCATCAAAACGTTTTTGGGACTAATGAAGCCCACATCAGGGGACGTTTCTCTGGTAGGTGTCAGTGTGCCAACCAATCCGGATGTAGTGCGTAAGCAGGTCGCTTATTTACCTGAGTCGGTAATGCTCTACGGCCACCTGACTGCCATAGAAAATATCCGTTACTTTTTGTCACTTTCCGGTAAGCAAAAAAGCGATGAAGACATCGCTGTTTCGCTTAAGCGTGTTGCACTGCAATCGTCGTCGTGGCATCAGCCACTAAGTGGCTACTCAAAAGGCATGCGACAAAAAACAGCCATTGCGCTCGCGCTGTTGCGGGACGCACCAATTCTATTTCTGGACGAGCCCACGTCAGGTTTGGATCCGGTCGCCATCGATGAATTTAACCGGCTGATTAATCAGTTGGCTAGCCAGGGCGCGACCATCCTTATGGTGACGCATGATGTTTACGGCGCTTGTCATGTTGCCAACCGTATTGGCCTACTTCGCGATGGCGAACTCGTGGGCATGTTCGACGCTCCCGCCGAAGGCAATATTGACTCCGAGGTTGTGCACAAAGCGTTTTCCCAAGGGAGCGAGGCATGAGTAACACAGTGCTCACTGTTGCCCGTGACGAATGGCGTTACTGGCAACGTTCCCGTCTGGCACAGTCTGTCGTCATTCTGGCCTTTTTGCTGGCAATTGCCTCAGTGTGGGTAACCCATACTTCGGTAAGTCACTCCATTGACCAACGCCAGCATCAGCAAGCCGAATCAGAAGCCGTTTTTGAAGCACAGCCCGACCGTCACCCACACAGAATGGTGCATTACGGGCACTATCTGTTCCGCTCACCGCCGCCGCTGGGCTCGTTGGACCCCGGCATAGATGCCTTTACCGGCAATGCGATTTTTCTGGAAGGGCATCGTCAGAATGGTGCCACGTTCGCGGATCGAAAACAGGCCAGTGGCTTAACCTGGCTGGCTAAGCTCACGCCCGCGTTCGTTATGCAGGTATTAACCCCGTTGTTGATGATAGTCATAGGCTTTGGTGTTATGACCCGTGAACGGGAAGCCGGCACCTTGGAGTTTCTTAAAGTCCAGGGCGTTTCACCTTTCGTTATGTTAGCCGGTAAAGGTATTGCGTTAGCCGGGGCTGGCATGCTGATACTCCTTCCGTTGTTCCTTGGCGTCTGTCTGACTTTACTGGATGGCGCAGCTGTAGTACCCGCTCTGGCGTTTTTGGCGAGCTACGTTATATATATGGCGGTCTGGATTGGCATTGTGTTGCTGGTCTCTACGCTTGCCAGCTCTAACAGCAGCAGTTTCGGCAGTCTCGTCGTTGTATGGATTGCACTTTGTCTTATTGTGCCCCGAATCGCCAGCAACACCGCCGGTGTACTAGTCCATTCTCCCGGCAAGCTTGAAACCGATTTCGCCGTGTTGAAACAACTCCGGGAAATGGGCGACGGACACAATGCTAACGATCCGGCTTTTAAGGCATTAAAAGACAACCTGCTGGCCAAATACAAGGTCGACAGCGTTGAGGCACTGCCCATTAATTTCAGAGGGATTGTTGCGCAACAATCGGAGGCCGATTTAACCAAGGTACTCAACGACTTCGCTGAACAGCAAATGACTCAACAGGCAGACCAGGCTGCTATTGCGAGGCAGTTTGGATGGCTCTCCCCCATGATTGCGATTCAAAACGCTTCCATGAAGCTGGCTGGTACCGACCTGGAAAACTACCATCGCTTCCTGCGCGAAGCAGAGAACGTGCGCTTTGACTTCGTTCAATCGTTAAACAAGCTTCACGCCGAAGGTATGACGCTTGAGCAGGATGCCAATAAATATAAAAGCCAGGCGGCCAAAAAAGCCGCGACGGTGAGTGCCGACAACTGGCAAATACTGAACGATTTTCACTTTACCCCGCTACCACCAACTCAGCGGTTTGCCAACAGTTTGCTGGCTATGACACAACTTGTCATATCGCTTGCTGTGGTATTCGGCGTCATTTTTTATGCAGGTAGACGAGTATGAATTTTCTGGATGTCCGTCGCGAAACGGTGTTTTTGCTGCGCAAAAAAAGTATAGCCCTGCTGCTACTTGCAGGTTTCCTCCTGGCTTCGTTTTCAGTGTGGACAGGCTCGGTGGACGTTGCCCAGCAGCACCAAACCATAGAGCGTTTACTGGTTGGGGACAGCGTCGACCGTGAAGAGGTCACCCATAAACATCACGATTATGGTTACATTGCCTACTACACATTTCATTTAACCTATGCGCCGCCATCACCGCTGGCATTTGCGGCACTGGGAGTACGTGATATTTACCCGTGGAAGCACAGGGTAAGGATGCTGGCTCTGGAAGGGCAGATCCACGAGTCTGACACACCGAACCCTGAGCTCGCACTGGCAGGCAAAATAGACTTCACGTTTGTGATTGCTGTATTTTCGCCGCTGCTACTTATCTTGTTGTTACACGATCTCAGAGCATCTGAGCGCGCTGCTGGCCGTCATGACTTCCTGGTGGTCACGGCCAGAACCCGTAACAGCCTGTGGCCTTTGCGTACCGCAATTCTTATGGTCGCACTCTGGCTTGCCCTAATAGTACCGTTTTTGTTGGGCTGCGCTGTGAATGGCGTAGGCATCGTCGATGTCTTCATGATCAGCGCCATCGTGTTGGTTTATCTGCTTTTTTGGTCAGTCATTTGCTACCTGGTTGCCCGGCTTGCATTCCCTGCTCCGGTGCTGGCCTCACTCCTATTAGGCGGTTGGCTACTCACCACATTTATTATTCCTGCGGTGGGCGATGTCGTTATTGAAGAGGCTTATCACGGCCCAGAAGGGGGTAACATTCTGATGACCCAGCGGGAAGCAGTAAACGATGCGTGGGATCTGCCACATCAGGTCACTATGGACGCGTTTCTTGAAACGCATCCACAGTGGCAAGGCAAAACCCAAACCACCAGTTTATTCGAATGGAAATGGTACTTCGCGTTTCAGCAAGTTGGCGACGAAAAAGCCCTGCCCCTGGCCATTGCTTATCAGCAAACCGCAGAAGATCGCTACCGTGCGGCGGGCTATATTGCGTTGCTTTCACCAGCCACCTTATTAAAGCGAGCTTTAACGCACTGGGCACACACCGATGCACCGGCGGCCTGGCACTACGAACAACAAGTCAGGGCATTTCACGCTGAATTGCGCCAGTTCTACTACCCGTTTTTATTTAATGGTACGCCGTATAGCGAAGCGTCGCTGGCAGACCGCCCTGTTTTCACCCCTTATAAAAATACAGAACGTTAACCTGGAAATCTTTCAATGAAACAACAGCATACGCACTTTTTAAAACACGCGCTTTCACTGGCCGTTTTAATGGGCATGAATGCCCCGGTCATGGCACAAGACACCAGTTCAGATGATGACGACCTGGAACACATTGCAGTGGTAGAGCAGCGTCAGGCTTATCGTGGCAATGTACCACTTAAACAACTGCCCCAATCGGTAGACGTTATCTCTGATGAACTGCTCGACAGCATGGGTATCTTTGACCTGCAAACCGCGTTGAAATTTACCAGCGGCATTGCCAGTCAAAATAACTTTGGTGGGCTGTGGGACAGCTTTGCTATCCGCGGTTTTGCCGGCGACGGCAACCGCCCATCCGGCTATCTTATCAATGGTTTCAACACTGGCCGGGGCTTTGCCGGTAAGCGCGATGCGTCCAGCATTCAGGCCATCGAGGTTCTGAAAGGACCGGGTTCTGCACTTTACGGTCGCGGTGAGCCTGGCGGTACCATTAATATCATAACCAAAAAGCCACAGTTTGCTGAAGAAGGCTATGTTGAAGCCACGGCGGGTAGTTATGGCTTGTACCGTTTGGAAGGCGACTATACCAACGCAATAAATGCCGACCTGGCGTTCCGCGTTAACGGCGCGTACGAAGACGCAGAGAGCTTCAGAGATCAGGTAGAAAGCAATAAGCTGTTTATTACCCCTTCTTTGGTTTATGCACTGAGCAAAGACACCAAACTCTTCTACGAGCTGGAAATCATTGATCAGGAAGCTAACTTTGACCGCGGAATTTCGATTCCGAATGGCCAGTTTGGCGTCGTCCCTATTGATACGTTTTACGGCGAGCCCAATGATGGCCCAAATGAAATCAAAGGCGTTGCTCACCAGCTATCGATACAATCCAAGCTTAATGATAACTGGAGTATCAACGGTGGGCTCAGCTACCGAGATTCGTCATTTGAAGGTTTCTCAACAGAACCAGAATTGTCTTCGGGCCGACAGCTACTCTACGTCGACGGTGAAACGCTATCGCGTCAGCGTCGCTATCGCGATTACGACACCACGGACCTATCTGGCCGCGTTGAGTTAAGTGGCGAAGTGGCAACCGGCGATTTGACGCACCACATTCTGATTGGAGCAGATGCCTATGACTACGAGTACGACCAGTTAATGATGCGCTGGCGCACCGCCTGGGGCGCGGGGGACACCACCTACTCAGTGGATTTACTGGACCCTCAGTATGGTCAGGCACAACCCGAAGTAGCGCCGTTGATTGATTCTAATGAACAGCAGCAAGCCTTTGGTCTGTACGTACAGGACCAGATTGATATCAACGACCAGTTCAAAGTGCTATTCGGCTTGCGTTTTGACGACTTCGAGCAGGAAATCAATGGCGTTAACACACTCGACCAGACAGCAACCAGTCCGCGTTTGGGTGCGGTATACCTGCCCAACGAACAATTTTCGTTTTACCTCAGCTACTCTGAAGGCTTCAGCCCGAACAGCGGCGTAGATAACGACGGCAATCCGTTTGATCCGGAAGAAAGTAAGTCCTATGAAGGCGGCATGAAGTTCAGCTCTGCCGATGAGGCTATCAACGGTACGCTGGCGATCTTCCATGCAGAAAAATCCAACATTCTGGCTGCAGACCCTGTAAATGGCGGCACGATTGCCATTGGCGAAGTGGAAAGCTCAGGTATCGAGGTAGATATTGATGCTGCTATCACCGACGCCACGGTAATGACCTTTTCTTACGCCTATATTGATGCGGCTACCCAAAACACCGTCACCAACCCGGATTGGGGGGTGGAAATCGCAGCAGGTACGCCATTGGTTAACGTGCCAGAACATGCATTCAACCTGACCGCCACGCATAGCCTGATGCTTGCCGGCTACGCTACGCGTATTTCTGCTGGTATTACCCACGTTGGTGAGCGAGTAGGTGATGCGGTTGCACCAGAATACAAACTTCCCAATTACACCATTGTGGATTTGTCTGGCACAGTAGACATCACCCCGGACCTGACCGTGCGTCTGGTAATCGACAACCTGTTCGACAAAACCTACTACGACAACTCTTACTCTGCACTGTGGACACAGCCGGGCAGACCACGCATGGCGCGAGCAAGCATACGCTACGCGTTCTAATCAGCCAGTTCTTACCAGGGTTTGAAACGATCCGCATTGCGGGTCGTTTTTTCTCGCAACGGTTTCAAACCGGGCCTGATACACCATTAAAATCGCTTAGCATCTACTGATATACTTTGATCAAATGGCTCTCCATTTCGCAGGCAAAACCATGTCACAGCAACCTATTCACAATGTTCCGACCAATATCATTACCGGCTTTCTGGGCGTGGGTAAATCATCGGCAATTCTGCATTTACTCACCCAAAAGCCCGCCCATGAACGTTGGGCTATTCTGGTGAATGAATTTGGTGAAATTGGTATTGATAAAAGTCTGTTTGAAGGACAGTTAACAGCGGAAAATGGCGTATTCATTCGCGAGGTGCCCGGCGGGTGCATGTGCTGTGCAGCCAGCCTGCCTATGCAAATTGCGCTGAACCAATTGCTGGCAACATCGCGCCCCCATCGTTTGTTGATTGAACCCACCGGCCTGGGCCATCCTAAAGAAGTGATGCAGGTTCTCACCGCCGAGCACTATCAACCCGTACTGTCGATACAAAAGACCCTGACACTGGTCGATGCCCGTAAATTAAGTGACGAACGTTATACACAGCACGATACGTTTAACCAGCAGCTTGGTATTGCCGATGTGATCGTAGCCAACAAATGTGACCTGTACTCGGATCAGGATAAAGTCAGGCTACAGCAGTACGTAGCAGCACACTGCCAGCCTGACACCACCATTGTACAAACCCAATTCGGCCAACTGTCGTTAGATACCCTGGAAGGTCGGGCGACTAACTATGCTCAATCCTACCAGCCTCAACACGATCATAGTCATGCTCATGACCATAATCATGAACATGCAGACAATGATTCGAGCAAAACACTGGCTGCCGATCAGGATTTACCGGCCAATGGCATGTTTAGCGCGAACAATAAAGGAGAGGGTTTTGTCAGCACCGGATGGCGTTTTTCCCATGACATTGTGTTTGACCATTCGGCGTTGAAGACATGCCTGTCTGCGCTTCGTGCCGAGCGGTTGAAAGGTGTCTTTATTACCAACAACGGGGTATTTGGGTATAACCTGACTGACGATGGATTAACTGAAATGCAACTGGACGATTGCGAGGAAAGTCGTGTCGAAGTGATTGCGACTGACATACCTGACTCACTGGAAGCTCAGTTAACTGCCTGCTTTCTCGTTAGCAAATAGCAAGCAGTGACAACTGATTCAGGCGAAGGCCGTTATTTACTCAGGCACTGGCCTTCTTTATAGCGCTCAGGAAAGATAGCTTTCAGCGTATGCGTAAGCTGATCATAGTCACTTGCCAGGTCATTTGCTTGCTCTGCGCTTAACACCTGTCCGAATGTTTCTACTCGTTCAGCTTCGACATGCGTGTAGTGGAACACGCGCATGTCGACTGATTCATGCTGCCACCGCTCATGCATATTGTCGATGTTGTGTTGCGAGTCATCGATAAACACGATGGCGTCGAACTCACGACCGGTTTTAGCCAGTATCCACGCCAGCATGTCGCCTTTGTGCATGCCCGTCGTCATCATAATCCCGCGGCTGTAACTCATTTCGCGTGCCAGCAATTCCCGGTATGTCACATCGGTGTCGCCATTTGGTGTAAGTGCATTCAGGCTGGCATCAATGCCCTTGTTGTACAGCTCTCTTTCCGTCGGTGAGCGATAATCAGGTGAACGCGATGTCAGCAACATCATGGGGTTGCCTTGCGCCTGCCATTGCTCTATCAAACCCGGAACCTGTGACTCAGTCAACGCCATAGGACTTAGCTCGTAAAGCATGCCGATGACATCCTCAAACAAACAACTCACGGTTTGTTCTGGCGACGGCTTTACTGCCAGTTTTCCGCGCTGCCACTGGTACCATATATCCCCGCCCAGTCCGCCGTTATTGGTAAGCAGCGTATTGTCGATATCAGACACTATCAATACATTTTCAGGTTTGTATTGTTGATTGAGCGTTTGCACAACCGGCGCAATCTGATTGAATGTCGTGACTTCTTCAATCATGACGCCTTGATTTAACCGCGCCGGCGAACTGGCGCAGGCAGATAGTGTAAAAACAGCAAAAAACGCCAACCAGATCGCTGCTCGCTTATCTTTCCATTGCAAAGAAAAAGACGTCATATCGAATACCAACAAAAAACACAGCCATTATCATACATGAACATTATAAACACTAAGCCCGTTGACACGACGAACTGTGCGAACCACTAGCTGAATGCCTCACGTTCAAGGGCGACAAAGGTCCACACGTCGCCACTCTCGCGCAAAAAACGCCCTTCTGCTTTGAGATCTCCACGCCTCTTGTCGGGTGTGAAACCCAATTTGTGTAAAATTTTTCCAGACGGTGCATTGGCCAATTTTAAGTAGTGCGCATTTAACGTTCGCATGCCCAATATGCGAAACGCGGCATCTGCCATTAACCAGGCTGCCCGGGAACCCAGCCCCTTCCCCCAGTATTCAACACCGAGCCAGTACGACAACTCAGCTTCGCGTTGTTGCCAGTCAATTTTCTTTAAAATACAGCAGCCAGCTGGCTTACCTTCTACCAGCAGCACATAGTGCATCTCCTGACTGGCTGCACCAGACTGGTATTCATCCACTGTCTGGCATCGTCTTCCGAACAGTTAAGCGGGACACCGCTTGTCTGCGCAATGCGATCATCTGCAGCCACCCTGGCCAAAGACGACAAATGCGATTCCTGAATAAGCGCTAAGTTCATAAGAGTCCTGTTAAATAAAACACACATCGGCACCAGATAATTACTGCCGAGCCACGACAGTTTGCATGAAACAGTCTATGTCCTGCAATGCATTGTATCGGCTAAAATTGCCGCGACAACAGAAATGTTATAACATAACATTCCTGTTGTCGTAAAAAGAATCTGAAGCCATGTTGAAAAATAGCGTTATTCATAGAATCTGCAATATCACCGTATGCCGGTTAACTACAGCCACAAAACGCGCCTTAGTCTTCGCGTGTTACTTATTTTTACCGGCTTCTGCGCTTGCCAACGAGCATGCCCATATACATGGTCATGGCCAATTGCTTATCGCTCAGGATGGCAGTCACTGGCAATTGGTATTCAAATTTCCTGCAGAGGATCTATTAAATATTGAACACCCGGCTCACAATCATGAAAACGATTCGCAAACGCCAACAATCACTTCACAATTTAAAACACCCTCCGCTGTCTTCAGCATTGCCGAAGGTGAGTGCACAACCGCCAAATCGGACCTTGAGCTGCCAGATATTCATCACTCAGACCAACATGAAGATATCAATCTGACCTACTGGTTGACGTGCAGCGAGCCATTGCGCCAGCTGACTATTTCTGTATTTGACCTGACTCCCTCGCTGGATGAACTGGAGGTGCAATGGGTCACTGCTAATGGGCAGGGGCGGACAGAATTAACGCCCACAATCCGAGAACTAACGCTGTAATGCCAAAGCTGGCTGCCATGTCTGTTGGTCAAATTAACCACATGGGTCATTCATCCCTTTTCAAATTAACGTTTTTTAGGAAGCTACAATGGAACTCACACAACGCTTAGGCGACAAGATTGCCATCGCGCTTTCTTCCCTTTGTGTCATTCACTGTCTGGCGACACCACTTATTCTCATTATTTTGCCGTCGTTGGGGGCACTTGTTGCCGACAACCACGAGATGTTTCATCAGGTTATTCTGTTTTTTGTGCTCCCGGTTGGGGTACTAGCACTGTGGGCCGGATACCGCCATCACCACAATCTCAGTATTTTATTGATTGGATTAGCTGGCCTGGGACTGCTTTTAATTGCTGCATTCTTTGGACATGACTACTTCGGTGAAACAGGTGAAACCGCGCTTACCATTTTTGCATCACTGATTATTGCCACAGCCCATGTGCGCAACTTCCAATCAAACCAAATAATGCCAACAGGAGACTGTCACCATGACTAACTTTAAGCGACTTCCCGTCACCGTGCTATCGGGTTTTCTGGGCGCAGGAAAAACCACCGTATTAAGCTATATTCTGAATAACCGTGAAGGCCTCAGAGTCGCAGTAATTGTGAACGACATGAGCGAAATAAACATCGATGCTGCCGTACTAAAAAACGAAGTATCGCTGAATCGCAGCGAGGAAAAACTGGTAGAGATGAGCAACGGATGCATTTGCTGCACACTGCGGGAAGACCTGCTGATTGAGGTGCGCGCACTGGCCAGCAGCGGTAAATTTGATTACCTGGTAATTGAATCAACCGGTATCTCTGAGCCTTTACCCGTGGCCGAAACCTTTACCTTTGAAGACGAAGATGGCGTGACTCTGGCCGATGTTGCTCAGCTCGATACCATGGTAACGGTTGTTGATGCGGTGAATTTTGCAAAAGACTTTGAAGAAGCAAAATACCTGCAGGAAACCGGAGAATCACTGGGTGAAGAAGACGAGCGTAGCGTGGCGGATTTACTCATTGATCAGATTGAATTTGCGGATGTGCTACTGCTTAGTAAAACCGATTTAATTAACCAGCAGCAGGCCGAGCAGTTAACCGCGATTCTTCGTACGCTGAATACCCGCGCGCGAATCATCCCTATCGCTAATGGCAATGTGAACGTAAAAGACGTGCTAGGCACCCACCTGTTTGATTTTGAGCAAGCGCAACAAGCACCGGGCTGGTTAAAAGAAATGCGCGGTGAACACACACCGGAAACAGAAGAATACGGTATAAGCAGTTTCACCTACACCGCCAGACGCCCGTTTTACCCGCAGCGCTTTTATGATTTCCTGCACAATAGCGAGGGCTACGGTAAGCTGCTGCGCTCAAAAGGCTACTTCTGGCTTGCCAGTCGCCCTTTTTATGCCGGGCAATGGAGTCAGGCCGGGGGTATCGCGCGTTATGGCTACGGCGGTTTGTTCTGGAAAGCAGTTGACCCAAAAGACTGGCCGGAAGACGAGGAGTACCGTAAGTCGATCATGGAGCAATGGCAGGAACCGTTCGGCGATATGCGACAGGAACTGGTATTCATTGGTCAGAACCTCGATGAAGGCGCGGTGACCAAAGCACTGGACGATTGCCTGCTGGATGACGATATGTTGCTCCAGGGCCGAGAAGTCTGGCAGATGCTGCCGGACCCTTTTCCTGTGTGGGAGCAATAGTCGATGGTCAGCACAGCAGCAATTGAAAATATGACCTCCGCCTCTTGCCAACAGGTGTTTTCAGAGCAGGCAGATGTATTTACCACGATTTATCAACCAACGGTGAATATGGCGGTATGGCAGCGACAGCTTTCTGAATCAGTTACCCGAGCAGTGAAAGAAGGCCTGACTCAAAACCTCCAACTTAACGTCACGCAAGAAGTACCGGTAGACGGTGTTCTGGACAACCTGAACAACAACTATGCATTGAGTCTCTGGCCAACCGCGCTTCGCGAGGATATCGCTCAAATAGTAGAGATGTTTGGGTGTTTGTTCGACATCGACATGGTGGGGCTGAGATTACGCACATTAAATGCGGCAATGTGCCCAAAGTTTCATTACGACCGGGTGCCCTGTCGATTAGTCACAACATACTCGGGTACTGGCACTCAATGGCTGCCAAATGACGCTATCGAGCTCAATGAGTCGGGACGTTTGCAGGTGATTGATGATAACGACACACACACCCTCAGGGCTGGGGATGTGGCGTTACTGAAAGGTTCTGCCTGGCCCGGCAACGAAAGTACGCCATTGGTCCATCGCTCGCCATGTTTGACCGAGCTTCAGCCGCGCATCTTACTCACTCTGGATGCCATGTAACGAGGGCCGGTTAGCCCTCGTGCACTCTTACGTCATCCGGCTGACCGTAAAAAGTCTCTATACGTACCGCATCCATAACATAAGCGGCAGTGCCTGCCGGATCTTCATACAAAGCGGTTTGTATAACCCCCGACACCGTGTAAGCGGCATTAATATTCGCCAGGGTAAAACCTTCCGGGCTTCTTACAAACACCATTTGGTTTGCCGGAGGCGGCGGAAAATGCAGACATGCGCCAAAGTACGGCACCAGAAAAAAGCCGGTGACCTGCCGTTCATCGTTCGCCTCCAGCGGCACTATAAACCCGTGAAGCTGTATTAGCTGATTGTGCAGTGAAGACACACCGACCGTGGATTGCAAAACAGATTTGTACTGCGTATCGAAGGAGGCCTCGATAGCGTTCAACAATTGGTCTTCCAACCTGGCGTCGGCGTTGAGCTGATACTGATTGAACTTCTGCTTGTCAGTGTCAGGCATCAAGTCAGCCCAACCGATTGTGCGAAGTGGCCCCTGATTCACGCGGGTAATCAATGCGCTATCCCGGGTCAGAAACAACACCTGAGCGTTGTCTGAAAACAAACGGTTAAACCAGTCAGGTCCGGTCTCAAATACCCGCCAGCCGAGACCAACGCCGATAAGCGCCGCCCCAAGTATGACAACAACCGGCAGCAGACGCGATGCGTATCGCGTCATCCAGCCTCAACAATCATGGTATGTTCGGTGGAAAAAGCAGAACCTTCATAGGTCGCATTCAGGTTTACCGTGATTTTATGCGTACCTGGCGAGAGTGTTGTGAAGACCAGGTCGTAGTCTTTAGACACTGCGCTTAATGAAAGGTCACTGCTCGACAACAACTCAATACCATCGCCGCCAGTCACCGACAAGGTTACATTGGTATAGCTCAGCGGCACATGAATTCGAACGCTTCGCGAATTTTCAGTACCCACCTTTACCGCAGTTCGCCGGGCAAGTGTGACACTTGGGTAGTTGTCGGCCATGGCGGCCAGGTCACGCTCCATAATATTGCTATGGTAGGCAGCAAACGACCCAAAACCATTAGCATGTAATTGACAGGCTGACGCTGAAATTGCCCCCATACAAAGCAAAGCAGTCAGCGTTGAAACAACAAATCTGGTCTCCATAATCATTACTCATAAAGTCGATAATCGTCGATGTTTAACGTGTAAGCCGATGTACCTAATGCATTTTCGTTCAGGGCCACATTCAGTGTGCCCTCAAACCAAAACGGCTGCTGCAAGGCTTCCAGTGCAATGCCATCCTCGTATTGCACATACAAAATCTGATTTGGCGGTGGCGGCGGCATATGCAGGCAAGCGCCGAAGTACGGCACAATAAAGAACGCAGTGACTTCACGCTCGTCATTTTGCTCTAGCGGCACCATGTAACCGGGAATGCGAATTTGCTTCCCGTTAAATTCCTGCATGACCCGCGTTGAACTGAGGGCATCCCGGTACCGTTTTGTTTGTGCGTCAACCGACTCTTTTTGATTCAGTGCCGCAACGGAGTCCTGCTGTGAACCATCGGCAATGTCATTCAGGTATTCTGGCGGTGCCAGCAGTGCGTCCAGATCGTCTTTTGGCATCAAATCTGTCCACTCCACCTCGGTATACTCTACCGCGGCGCAGAGACTGGGGAACGCTACTATGAATATCAGCGACAGTACGCCTGCTATGTTTCGTAAAAACAAGGAAATACGGGCGTAAGCACAGTGTAAAGCCATAACAAATGCAATCCGATTGGCAGATAATTATAGTTATGTTATAACATTTTACCAATAAGAAGAATAGTATCGTCAACGCTTTGTATCAGCGAGCGTAAAGTTCTACACTGTGAGCAGCAACGATATGACTATACCCGTACTTTTAACCCACAGACTTATTTGTAGTGAATACTAAAACTCCCCATGAACATTCGGCTTCTACTGCAATACACATGCAGTCGGTGTCTTTTACATACCCCAACAGTAAAGTGCAGATCCAGGTCAACGACTGGCAGGTAAAACAAGGCGAGCGTATTTTTTTACACGGAAAGTCTGGCTCGGGCAAAACCACTCTGTTGAATCTGCTGTCGGGCATTCTCACCCCAGAACAGGGCAGTATTACGATTCTCGACGAGCCATTTTCCGCATTATCAGAGTCTAAACGCGATCGCTTTCGCGCCCGTCATATTGGTGTGGTGTTTCAGCAGTTCAATTTGGTATCGCATTTATCTGTTGCACAGAATATTCAGTTAGCTGCGCACTTTGCTGGTAATAAAAACCTCGACAATGCACGGTTAACGGCACTGCTTATCGCTTTACAGCTCCCACTTGATGTGCTGAATAAAAAAGCCCGACAATTGAGTGTGGGTCAACAGCAGCGCGTTGCTATTGCACGCGCGTTGGTGAACGAACCAGAAATCTTGCTGGTGGATGAACCTACCTCCGCCCTGGACGCCGATGCCAGAGACGCCTTCATGACCCTGCTTATTGAATTATGTGAAGTGCATAGCACCACACTTATTTTTGTTAGCCATGATGCGGCGTTGAGTGATTACCTGACGACCCGTGTTTCCGTTGAAGACTTGTTCGCTTCCGTGGAGACCAGCTCATGTTAATGTCATTCGCCATCAGCAGCTTGAAAAGCCGGGGCAAATCGCTAGCGTTGACGTTTTTGTCTCTGCTGATCAGCGTCAGTGTGTTACTCAGTGTAGAGCATGTTCGATTACAGGCCCAAGCCAGCTTCAACCGCACCGTGTCCGACGTCGACCTGATAGTGGGTGCACCCAGTGGCCAGCTCAATCTGTTGTTGTACACCGTATTTCGAATGGGTTCGCCTACCAACAATATTGATTATGCAAGCTACACCATGCTGCAAAACCACCCGCAGGTGAGCTGGGCTATTCCAATTTCTCTGGGTGATTCCCACAAAGGCTACCGTGTACTAGGCACTACGCAAGCCTATTTCGAACACTATAAATATGGTAATAAACAACCGCTGACCTTCGCTGAAGGCAATACGTTTTCTGGCACTTTCGGAACCGTAATTGGGGCAGATGTTGCCAACACCCTCAACTACCAGGTCGGCGATAACATTGTTATCGCACATGGTATGGGCGCGGTGAGCTTTCACAATCACGACGAATCCCCCTTTACCATTACCGGGATTCTGGCGCCAACCGGCACACCGGTAGACAAAACCGTACACGTTTCACTGGCTGGTATTGAAGCCATGCACCTCCCACCAGCGCAATTACACGAGTTGTTGGAACACCCTGAAGAAGCAGACGCTCAGCTTCTGAAAGTAGACAGCGTGTCCGCCATCATGCTGGGGCTCACCAGCAAATTTGCGACGTTTACCTTACAGCGAGAGTTAAACAATTACCCGGACGACCGCCTCATGGCCATTCTGCCCGGCGTTGCACTGGCTGAAATGTGGCAGATGATGTCGAGCATTGAAAACCTGTTGCGGTTTATCAGCCTGTTGATCATGTTGTCTTCCCTGTTCGGGCTGTCCACCATGTTACTGGCCTCCATGCAGCAGCGGGAGAAGGAAATTGCGGTACTGCGCATTATTGGTGCCGGTGCAGGTACGATATTTCGACTCATATTAACCGAAGCCTTGTTGCTGTCTGCAGCCGCCAGCGCGACGGCCTTATTACTGGTGTTCGCGTTATTCACCTTGACGGCAGACTGGTTAGCCAGCGAGTACGGTATGTTTATCTCGGCAAACGTGTTTAACCTGCACAACCTGCTCGTAATTGGGATCATTCTGGGCGCAACGCTTATTTGCAGTTTAGTCCCTGCTATCGATGCCTATCGGGGAGCGATTAACCACAAGTTATAGCGGCGATGATACCCATTGCCGCCTAACCTTTTCATCTTTGGTCTCACAATATGTAAAAAAAAGATTTCGAAAAAGTTAACAAAAAAGAGACCCTATATACTCTGAAAGGACTTTTATTTTCACAATAAAATTCAATACCTTACACATCCTCAGTTACTTCACTTGTCAATGAAGTGCTCGTAAAACCCTCATTTAATGCCTGATATTTCAGCAAATACGGAGAATATTTAGTTGTAATTTTAAATTACACACATAATATTGTAAGCGCTTTCAATTTGAAAAAACCGGCACAATATCAGAGAAATAGTCTGATCGGCCGTCGAGCAAGTCTAATAATAAAAAACGTAACGTTGGAACGTGGAAGTTCGGGACAATGCTGTCTCAATTACACACTTCAAAAGGTGCTTGCCATAACTCGTGGTTGGGATGTGCAAATACACCTATGAAGTGCTTCTTTCATCTCTCCGGCGAATTAGCTGCTACTTACCCATTGTTTTTGATGACTTGAAAGTCAACGAGCACGTTATACAAAAATAATCATGGAATACTGCTAATGGAAATCAAATCAATAGTAATAGCAAGCGTTACCACTTTATTGCTGGCTGGGTGCGCCAAAGATCAGGAACAGAGCAACACTGTCGACCCCACTACGCCCGGTGAAAGCAGCCAACCCGATAACAGTAATCAGACAGCAGATATCTGGCCCAAGCTGGATATCGTGGTAAAACAGGACCCTGCCATAGAAGCCAGAATCGCAGAACTGCTTGGGTCTATGACGCTGGAACAAAAAGTCGCCCAGATGATCCAGCCTGAAATACGCGACATCACTGTTGAAGACATGCGCAAATATGGATTTGGTTCATACCTTAACGGCGGCGGCGCCTTCCCCAACAATAATAAACACGCTACGCCAGCCGACTGGATTCAGTTAGCCGAAGACATGTACCAGGCATCAGTTGATGATTCGCTTGATGGTTCAAGCATCCCAACCATGTGGGGTACCGACGCAGTGCACGGCCATAACAATGTGATTGGCGCAACGCTATTTCCTCACAACATCGGCCTGGGCGCAGCAAACAATCCTGAATTAATTGAGAAAATCGCCAACGTTACTGCAACGGAAGTCATGGTAACCGGTATCGACTGGGTATTCGCACCTACCGTCGCAACGGTTCGGGATGACCGCTGGGGGCGTACCTATGAAGGTTACTCAGAAGATCCTGTTATTGTGGGTGAATACGCCAAGGCCATTATTAACGGCTTGCAGGGCCATGCAAATAAAGACTTTCTGAGTGACAACCGGGTAATCAGCACGGTTAAGCACTTCTTAGGCGATGGCGGCACGGAAGGCGGTGATGATCAGGGTAACAATGTTGCATCCGAACAAGAACTCTTCGATATTCATGCGCAAGGTTACGTGGAAGGCTTAACCGTTGGCGCGCAAACCGTTATGGCATCATTTAACAGCTGGCATGGCAGGAAAATACACGGTAGTAAGTACCTGCTTACAGATGTATTGAAAGACCGTATGGGCTTCGATGGGTTTGTGGTAGGTGACTGGAATGGCCATGGGCAGATTGCAGGCTGTACTAACGACAACTGCCCACAGGCAGTTAACGCAGGGCTGGATGTGTATATGGTGCCCACTCAAGCCTGGAAACCCTTGTACGAAAACACCATCGCTCAGGTTAAGGACGGCACGATTCCGCTATCACGTATTGATGATGCGGTAACGCGCATTCTGCGCGTAAAATTGCGTGCTGGGTTGTTTGACAAGCCCAGCCCGGCCAAGCGCAAGTTCTCGGGTAAGACGGAACTTATTGGTCAGGACGCCCACCGCGAAGTGGCTCGTCAGGCGGTACGCGAATCATTGGTACTACTCAAAAATAAAGCAAACCTGTTGCCCCTCGATCCCACCCAAACGATTCTGGTAGCGGGTGACGGTGCCAATAACATTGGTAAGCAATCTGGCGGCTGGACCATTACCTGGCAGGGAACCAATAACACCAATGCGGATTTCCCGGGCGGTTCGTCTATTTACGACGGCATCAAAGCACAGGTTGAAGCTGCAGGCGGTACAGTAACACTCAGCGAACAAGGTAACTTCTCGCAAAAGCCGGATGTTGCCATTGTGGTGTTTGGTGAAGAGCCTTATGCAGAAGGGCACGGCGACCGTGAAAATCTTGAATACCAGCGCGGCAATAAAACGGATTTAGCATTACTGAAAAAGCTTAAGTCCCAGGGCATTCCTGTGGTCTCGGTGTTCATCAGCGGACGCCCTATGTGGGTAAATGCCGAACTGAACAGTTCCGATGCGTTTGTGGCAGCCTGGTTACCTGGCTCTGAAGGGCTGGCCATTGCCGATGTGCTACTGGCAAACAAAGACGGATCATTGCAACACGACTTCAAAGGGAAATTGTCTTATTCCTGGCCGAAAAGCCCAACGCAGGCAGTGCTTAACCGCGGAGACGATGACTACGCACCGCTGCTGCCTTATGGCTTTGGTTTGACGTATGGCGACGAGAACGTACTGGCCGACAACCTGAACGAAAGCTTTGAACTCGATATGGATGACGTGCAGGTACGTAAAATGTTTGACGGTACCATGCACGCCCCTTGGGAAATGGCATTGCTCTCTGGCGGTCAGTACGTCAATGTCAGCGCTAGTGTGCATACGCTGGGCTCGTTAACCTTCCGTACCGTAGACAAAGTGGTGCAGGAAGATGCCGTTAAATTAACCGTAGACGGCACGCAACCAGCGGAACTGCGCATTGTCAGCAAGAGTCATTTCCGCGAGGACATGTTGTCTGATTTACAAGCCAATGCAGCGTTAAGCTTTGAAGTAAAAGCAGACGACATCGACAACGCGAGTATTAAGCTGGGCATGAACTGCGAAGGCACCGCGGACCCTGAAGGATCTTGCAGAGCCTATCTGGATATCACCGAATACTTGCAGCAATTGCCTCAGGGCGAATGGGGTGAGATGTCCGTCGACTTAGCGTGTTTTACCGCACAAGGGATTCGCTTAGGCGACATCGTAGTGCCATTTGCCTTAAGCATGGAAGGTAATGTCGACCTGAGTGTCACCAACATTGCCAGCGTACCTGGTAAGGCTGATGCCGCAACGCTGAGTTGTCAGTAGCCAACAATAAAAGTCGGCCCGAATGACTTGTGAGGGCCTGCAACATGCGCAATGATGGGAGCTTATTTGCATCATTGCGCCAAAAGGAATGAATAAGCAACGTGAACCGGAATGACATTAAGCGTGTGGTAATTGTGGGTGGAGGTACTGCCGGTTGGATGACCGCCGCAGCACTGGCCAACAAGCTACAAGGGCTGGCTATTGATATCGAGCTCATCGAGTCTGACAGTATCGGCACTGTAGGCGTCGGTGAGGCCACGCTGCCCCACATACGCTTTTTTAATTCCGCGCTGGGTATTGATGAAGCCGCATTTATGCGGGAAACCGAAGCCACTATAAAACTGGGTATCGAGTTTTGTGACTGGGGCAACGTGGGCGAGAGCTACATTCATCCCTTCGGCGACTTTGGCCTGCCTATTAACAATGTCGATTTTTACCAACACTGGCTAAAGCATTTTCAGAGCGGCGCCATCACCACACCATTACACGAATATGCTGCGGGCGTTATGTCGGCAAAACACAACAAATTCCGCATACCCGAACCGTCTTCCAGTAACATCGAACAACACTACGGCTACGCGTATCAGTTTGACTCCTCACTGTACGCGAAATTTCTACGACGCTATGCTCAGGCCAAAGGCGTAATACGTACTGAAGGCAAAATCGTTGAGGTTAAACAACACAACGATACCGGCGAAGTGGTCTCACTGGCGCTGGATAACCAGGCGATTATTGAAGGCGACTTCTTTGTTGATTGCTCTGGCTTCAGAGGCTTATTAATAGAACAAACCTTACACGCGGGCTACGACGATTGGTCTGAATGGTTACCCTGTAACCGCGCCGTGGCGATCCCCTGTGAAAGTACCAACCCACTGATGCCTTATACCCGGGCAACCGCTAAAGCGGCAGGGTGGCAATGGCGAATTCCGCTGCAACACCGCACCGGCAATGGCTTTGTGTACTGGAGCGAGCATATCTCCGACGACGAGGCCTGTAGTCAGCTTCTGAGTGCTCTGGATGGCAAGCCGCTGGCCGAGCCTAATCAGCTGTACTTTAAAGCCGGTCGACGCAATGTATGCTGGGAAAAGAATGTGGTAGCCATTGGCCTGTCTTCAGGCTTTTTAGAACCGCTAGAGTCCACGTCGATACACTTAATTCAGGAAGGGATCACCACCCTGATTGAGCTGTTCCCGCAGCAACGCGTTCAGCAACAGGATGCCGACGAATACAACCGCCGAATGGCGCTTAACTTCGAACGCGTAAGAGACTTCCTGTTACTGCACTATGTTGCGACGAAGCGCGACGACAGTGACATGTGGCGATACTTCCGGAACCTTACCCTGCCCGACAGCCTGCAAACTAAAATCGAACTGTGGCTGAGTCGCGGCTACATTCAGCGTTACGAGTTTGGCGTATTCCTGCCTCCCAGCTGGATAGCGGTTTTACTGGGGCAGAATTTGATGCCGACAGGATTCGATCCGCGGGTCAATAACACCTCAGATGCGGAATTTATCCAAACCAGCGAGCGCATGCGCAAGGCCATCCTTAATTCCGTAAATAACACGCCGTTACACCGCGAATTCCTTACCGGCTATGGCGCGGCGTCAAACAGTAAGCCACTTAAGTCTGCGATGGCATCAACAACGTCGGGGGGCAATTAGCATGTCAGGCATAAAGCACATCGTCATTGCAGGTAATGGCCTTGCAGTAAACATGACCGCGCTTGCGTTACAGCAGCAGTTGCCACCTGACATCAATTTGACCCTGATTAACAGTGCAAAATATGCCGATCTGGATTGTTTGTATGGCAGCACCAGCGCACCAGACATGTACGCGTTTAATCTGATGCTAAACGTATCTGAGCCTGACCTGTTGTTTAACACCAACAGTACATTCTGCTGGGGTAATTATTTTGACCGCTGGGCCATGACACCCTGCTCATGGTTACAGGGCTTTCATTTACCGTTTCCCGCCATGCGCGGCGTCGGTTTACATCACTTTGTTACCCGCCATGGCGAAACCGAGCTGGCATCTTATCTGATCAATACACAGGCCGACAAAACCGGTAAGTTTGCCCACCCCCCTGAAGATAATCGCCATCCGCTTTCCAGAGCAGAATACGGCTATCAATTTGATGCCAGCGCATTAAGCGCGCTGTATGCAAGTAAACTCAGCAGCAAGGTAACGGTGATCAATGCGAGCATTGCCGACGTGATTACAAACCCAGCAGCAGATAGCACCGGAAATATAAACATTACCGGCTTGCAACTCGACAACGGGCAGCGAATTGAAGCGGATTTATACATCGACTGCACCGGGCCAAATGCCAAAGTGTATTCCGCTCTCGAACAAAACAGCCAGGACGCCAACAGCCAACAAAAGAGTGCACGAACCCTGTTTGCGATTCACAGCACATTGCAACGCGGCGAGGCACTGCCTACACACAGGCGCATTCGCGCTTGTGAATTTGGCTGGCAAGCCGACACCTATCTGCGCGACAGCATTCAACGATTAACCGTGTGTACACCTGAACAGAAGTCACAGGCGATAGACGCTCACGGCATTGAGGCAAGTATTGCCATGGCGTTTAGCGCCGGGCACCGGCAACAAGCCTGGACAGGCAACTGCGTCGCTATCGGTCAGGCAGCCAGCGTGATAGAGCCACTTACACCTGCCCCACTGATGATGCTGATGCGCGATATTCAGCGCTTGCTGGAGCTCATTCCGGTAACCAACAGTATGTCGGCGGAGGCAACTGAATATAATCGCCGCTTTATTGCCGACGTCGAACATACCGGTTTATTCCAAGGTGCGCTGTTTGCGCTTGAACATCTGCCAGACTCATTGCCAGAGCAAGCTTATTGGCAACAGGCTGCGCAGTTTGTGCAAAGTGAGAAGCTTAGCCGCAAGCTGACTCAATATCATCACCGGGGCATTCTGGTGAAATACGATTTAGAGCCTTTTAATGAGCAGGACTGGTTAATTCTGCACAGTGGCATGCAGCGCCGCCCACAAACTTACGACATAGTGGCAGATCAGGTGCCACGCGCGGAGATGGCGAATCAATTAAACGGCATGGGCAATGTGATTCAGCAAGTGGTGAGCCAAATGCCACCCCACGGAATTTATTTGGAAAAGCTAATGGCTTATCTGTCTCAAAAGCGCAACCAATAAGAACGCAGTAAGGTCACGAAGAATAAAATGAAAGACTCAACGCCAAATATACTAAAACAGATAACCATTGTTGGTGGCGGCTCCGCCGGTTGGATGACCGCCGCCGCGCTGTCTCGCATGCTGCCCACTGGCGACGTTAAGATTACTCTGGTGGAGTCTGAACAGATTGGCACCATTGGTGTAGGGGAGGCCACGATCCCCGATATGATCAACTTTAATAAATTGCTGGGCATCAGCGAGAGTGAATTTATTAAAGCCACCAACGGCACCTTTAAACTCGGTATTGAGTTTAACGACTGGGGTAAATTAGGCGACAGCTACTTCCACCCGTTTGGCGGACACGGCGTTGATATGAATGGCGTCGACTTTCATCAGTACTGGCTGCACACCCTGGCCGCCGGGAATACCTGTGATCTTGAAGACTACAGTATCTGTGCGGTCGCCGCGAAGCAGAACAAGTTTGTGCTGCCTGAGCAAAACCCCAACTCGGTGCTCTCGCATTTGCGCTATGCCTACCATTTTGATGCCACTGCTTATGCCGCGTATTTACGTAAATACGCGGAACAGCGTGGCGTAAAACGCATTGAAGGCAAAATTGCCAGCGTGCAGCAACACACAGACACCGGCAATATTGCGGGCCTGACACTGGAAGATGGCACCACCGTAGGCGGTGAGTTATTTTTCGATTGCTCCGGATTCCGATCTTTATTACTCGGCGACACACTGGGCGTGAAATTCCGAGACTGGAGCCACTGGCTGCCGTGTAACACGGCGCAAACCGTTGCCACAGAACAAACCGACAAAGTTCTCCCCTTCACGCGTTCAACCGCAAAAACCGCTGGCTGGCAATGGCGCATACCTACCCAGCAGCGCGTCGGTAATGGGCACATCTACTGTGACCGTTTTATGGGTCACGACCTGGCTCGTCAGATTCTGCTCGATGGACTCGACAGCAAGCCCATTTCAGAGGTGCGTACCATTCAGTTTAAAACAGGGTGTCAGGAAGCCTTCTGGGAGAAGAACTGCATTGGTATCGGCTTGTCGGCCGGTTTTCTGGAGCCGCTGGAATCTACCTCGTTGTTTCTAATCCAGCAGGGTATCAGCCGCTTTATTTCCCTGTACCCGGATGCCGGGCTACACCCTGTGATCCGCAACGAATACAACCGCTTAATGACCCGGGAATTCGAGCAGGTTCGCGACTTCATTATTCTGCATTACAAAGCCACCACCCGCGATGACAGCCCGTTCTGGCGCTATGTGCGAGATATGGAGATACCAGACTCGCTAACCCACAAAATGACGCTATTCCAGCAAGGCGGCCGCGTATTCAGAGACGATCATGAACTCTTTACCCGCTCCAGTTGGGTAGCGGTAATGGTTGGTCAGGGCATTTTCCCCAAAACCTTCGACCCGATTCTGGCTAATATCCCGGTGGCGGATATTCAGCGTAGTCTGAACTCCATGAAGCAGGCCATGGAACAATCTGTTGCGCGCCTTCCCGACCATGCAATGTTTATTGAAAAATACACCGCCATGCAACCAAACCCAACGTTTTCAATGGGAAGACAATAATGTCAGAGCACCGTATTAAAAAGATTGTCATTGTAGGCGGTGGTACTGCCGGATGGATGGCAGCCGCTGCCATGTCAAAGCTATTGCATGACGACAGCATTACTATTGAGCTTATCGAGTCAGAACAAATCGGCACGGTAGGCGTGGGCGAAGCAACCATTCCGCACATTCTGTACTTTAATCGGTTGCTGGGCATTAACGAAAACGACTTCGTTAAGTTCACCAACGGTACTTTTAAGCTGGGGATCGAATTTGTAGACTGGGGGCAAACCGGTGAGTCTTATATTCACCCATTTGGCCCTTACGGCATGGACATGGAAGGCATCCACTTTCATCACATGTGGCTCCGCCAGCAAAAAATGGGTCAGGCTAAACCCATCGATGAATTTAACCTGCAAATCCTGGCAGCCCAGGCCAATAAGTTTCAGCGCGCGCAGGTTGAACTGCAAGGTTCACCGCTGAGCACCATTGCCTACGCATTTCAATTCGATGCCATGCTGTACGCCAGGCACTTACGCGGCATAGCAGAAGCCAATGGTGTTGTGCGTACCGAGGGTAAAATCACCCGGGTAAATCAGCATCCGGAAAACGGCCATATTGCCAGTGTGGATACCGATAACGGCCATCACATTGAAGGGGATTTGTTTATCGACTGCTCGGGCTTCAAAGGCCTGCTCATCGAACAAACCTTAAATAGCGGCTACGAAGACTGGTCCCATTATTTGCCTTGCGACCGGGCCATTGCGGTAGCCAGCAACAAGCTCGACGAGTTGACCCCTTTCACCCGTGCTACGGCAAAATCAGCTGGCTGGCAATGGCGAATTCCGTTGCAGTCTCGCACCGGCAACGGTCACGTGTATTGTAGCAAGTTTATGGACGACGACACGGCATTGCAAAGTCTGTACGCCGACCTGAACAGCGAACCGATTTCCGAGCCCAATTACCTGCGCTTTAAAGCCGGGATCCGCAAAAAGCCCTGGAACAAGAATGTGGTGTCGCTGGGATTAGCATCTGGCTTTTTAGAGCCACTGGAATCCACGTCAATACACTTAATTCAAACCGCCATTGCCCGGTTAATGACGAATTTCCCCGACAAGCTGTTTAATCAGCACGATATTGATTATTACAATGAGCGCACCCGGCTTGAGTACGAGCAGGTACGTGACTTTTTGATTTTGCACTACAAAGCCACACGTCGAAACGACAGCCCGTTCTGGCATTACTGCCGCACCATGGATATTCCCGACTCGCTGCATAAACGCATTGAGATCTACAAACAAAATGCTCGCTTATACCGCCACGACAATGAGCTGTTTAACCACGTCAGTTGGTTTGCGGTCATGCACGGTCAGGGCATTCACCCTGAGCGCTATCACCCCATTGCCGATATGCTACCGGATGATGAGCTACACCGCCGTATGGAAGAAATTCATACGGTTACAGGCAAGTGTCTGCAGGTGATGCCTGGCCACGAGGATTTTATTGCGCAGCACTGCAAAGCCAGTTCGTCAGGTTAACCGATTTGTCCCGGCAAAAGCAGGAGATTGTACAAACCCGTTAATCGTCGCGATTAAGGGCTTCCAGTAATTCAATCTCGAAGTACAGATTACTGTTCGGAGGGATCTTTCCCACCTGCCTTTCGCCGTATGCCAGCTCTGCCGGTACCCACAACTTACGCGTTCCGCCAACCCGCATCCCCTGTAAGCCCTGAAACCACCCTTGAATCACCTTGTTTTTTGATAATACCGTTTGAAACGGACGGCCTTTTTCATAGGATGAATCAAACTCAGTGCCGTCATCCAAAAACCCGCGATAATGCGCAGTGATCAACGCACCTTTCTTCACCTCACAGCCCTCGCCCACAACAACGTCTTCAATTCGGATTTGCTCAGTCATGCTTATTCTCATTTATTCAATATTGGGCGCATGGTAACGCAGGTTTTAAGCTTGGGGAATCTGGCCGAGTGAGATATCGTTAGCAATTCTGTCCCTATTAATTCAACGAGAATAATCATGACCCGTTCATTGAATTTTACTGATTTCTCATTATTAGCGAGCAGATATGACAAAGCACATTAATATAGCCAGGTTCACATTAGGTTTAATGTGGATTTATCAGGGGCTGGTACCAAAGTTATTCACAATAGCACCACTGGAGTGGCAACTATCATCCAGCATTGGGCTCTCTGCTGACGCTACATTTTGGTTTATTAAGCTTGCAGGCGCAGGTGAAGTCATCTTCGGGTTACTGCTCATCAAATACTACCAGTCAAAACCCCTGTTAATGCTGAATATCCTGGCGTTAGCTGGCTTACTTCTTGTCAGCGCGGTGTTGCAGCCTTCGTTGCTTGTTGAAGCATTTAATCCGGTTACAACCAATATTCCCTGCATCGCATTGGGTGTATATCTGTTTTCAATAGAAACGACAAAGGCGTCTTTACAGCAATAAACAAATAAAAAAGGCCAGTTGCCTGGCCTTTTTACATGCACACTCTTTTTATATGAACACTAAGTTACAACCGTTATCACAGTATTAGTAGGTATAGCGAATACCAAACTTAAAGCGACGATCGTTCAGGAAGCTTGAGCGCATGTAACGCTGACCGCTTTGGTCAATTTGCGCCTCGGAGCTGCTCTTCTCGTCGAAGATGTTTGCACCGTTGAAGCTTAGCTGAACGTTGTCAGTCACATCATAGCGGAGTGACACATCAACAAAACTCGTTGGTCTTTGGAACAGAGGATCACCCGTAATCCAGTCACGGTAGTTATTCAGGTAGTGTGAGCGGTAGTTGTACGCAATACGTACCTCAAACTTATCATCCTGATAAATACCAATCAGGTTTGCCGTGTGGCGTGATTGCCCAACCAGATCAGAACGCCCGAAACGCAGGTTATTGGCAAATGAGCCTTCATCCGGCTGACCGTCATCATCGGCATCCAAAAATGCTGGCGGCGGTGTGGCCGACGCATCGATATAGGTATAGTTAGCCTGCACACCTAAATTAGACCAAATGCCCGGCAGGTCGTCGAAGAAGTCCTGATACGAGAACTCTATACCTCGAATTTCTGCATCAGCCTGGTTAACCGGCCCAACGTATTGATAGTTAACCGACTCGCCATCCAGCGTAATGGTATCCTGTACATCAACACCAAAGGTGATGATGTTTTTGAGATCCTTATTAAACACAGCCGCGCTGAAATATTCACCGTCTTCGAAGTACCATTCAAACGACAAGTCCCAATTTACCGCTTCTGTGGATTTAAGGTCAGGGTTACCACCGTTTACGTTAATTGAGCGCAGGAAGATATCTTCCGCTCCGCGCGCAATACCAAAGTTCGGATCATCCTCAGGCAGCGGGTCAAACTGCACAGTTGTGAATGCGCCAGACACCGTTTGCGCGGCTCTCAGATCCTGGATATTCGGACGCGTCACAGCTTTACTCACGCCAAAGCGCAGTAACATGTCGTCGTTTAAGTTCCACTTCACGTTCAATGAAGGCAGGAAATGATCGTCAGTTAAGTCAACTGTTCTGTCACTTGACGCCTGCTCCAAATACGCAACGGACTCCGGCAAAAAGTCAGCCGGATGGTCGCGATCTTCTGCGCTTTGTGGGTAATCAGGCAAGTCAACATCATCCGTGTCTTCCCAAACCTGATTGTATCTGAGCTCCCCATCAGACATCGATTGGGTGCGGGTATATCGCAGACCCACGTTACCTTCGATATCCATGCCATCACCCAACTGATGATAGAAATCCAATCGCACGTACAGGTTCAGTGTTTCTTCCGTAATATCGGAAATCTGATTTGGCTCATAAATTGGCGTATATTTGCCATCCTGGGTGCGTCTTTCAATGCCATTGGCCGAGTAAGGGTTCCAGGCACCATTCGCTAAGTCAGGCTCGTTCTGATAGAAATCGAAGAACTGGTGCGGATTGCGCAACAAGTTGGAATCCACAAAGACAAAGGAAGTGTTGTCTCCACCCAACACGCCGCCGCGGTAGAAGTTAGACATATCCACCACTTCATGGGCAACGGTATCGAAGTTATTGTACATAGCCATACCGCCATTCCACGCTTGTGATGCGGCCTGCCAGTTCATACCTGCGTCGCGATTGACCTGCTCGCGTTCAGAATAGCGCGCCCCAAACTTCACAGATTCAAACCACGAGTCGCCTTCAAACTGGTAGGTTGCATCAGCACGTACTGCGGTTAACTCACCTTCACCATCCTGGAAGCCATCAGAGATAAACGGCATAAACGTAGAGCCGGCGTCCGCGGTACTGGTTGGGTACTGCCAGGCATTTTGGTTATTGCCCTCATCAAAAATGAAGTCACCAATCGCTAAGCGCGGATCATGCGAGAATTCCAGATAAGGGTTGTCGAGATCCGGGCGGTAAAACGCCTGCACAAAGGTATTCGAACCAACCCATAACTCACGACGTTTCGAGTCAGCGGTTGTATGGTGAGCGTCAACTTCGACCATCCAGTTGTCCGTTGGACGCATTTTCAGGTTAAAGCTTAAATCGTCGGTCATTGATTCTTGCTGAATACCCACTCCCAGGTTACTCAACTGCAAACCGTATGCGCCATACCAGGAGTCGCCTGAATCGGTCAGCATACCTTGTTCCATCAGGCCACCGGTAACCGGCACGGTTTCATCACAGAAACCCACCGGGCTTTCGTTGTTACCGTTACAGCGCGCAATGCCGTCTGAAGTAAATGGCTTAACAACCAGCTCGCTTAATTCAAACCGGTTCCAGCTGTTGGCATCGGTAAAGGATTCTGTCGTACGCTCAACAGAGTTGCTGTCATTTTCTACGCGGATATATTTTACGGTTAATTCGGTATCGTTGTCAGGGCTGCGCCACTGACCAGCCACGTAAAAACTGTCTCGTGTTCTGTCTACCTGGTTGGTACGTAGCTGGAAACCCTGAGGCACAGCAACGACAGAGCCTGCTTCAGGAATATAATCCCCGGTAAACGCATCCTGAGGAATGTTGTCACGCGGGTTTGGTGCAGCGGTTTGGAAACCATGAATTTCAGAAGCCAGATCAGACGTTGAGAATGATCCCAACAAGCCGAACTCACCTTTAGAGTTCTTCCATCTGTCACCCGCGACAACGCTGAATGAAGGGCTCCACTCTTCGCGTAAGTCGGTGTAGGTAGTATCTGCACTAAAAATCAGAATCCGACCTTCACGGTCGAACGGTTCCAGTGTTCTTAAGTTAATTGAGCCACCGATACCACCTTCAATCAGGTCTGCAGATTGGTTTTTATAAACATCAACGCCGCCAATCAGCTCTGGCGGGATAGCAGACCAATCCAGTGCACGACCACCATTTGCACTGAATGCATCGCGGCCGTTAAATTCAGAGCGGACAAAACCCAAACCACGGATCAGGTTTCCTGAGCCTTCTGGTGAAGGAAAATCGTCGGCCCCTGCGGTAAATCGCGTAACCGTGATACCCGGTATACGCGCTAGTGCTTCTGCAACGGACAAATCCGGCAGTACGTTTGCATCTGTTGCAGTAATTGAATCAACGAAGGTTTTTGACGAGCGTTTCAGATCAGCGGCAGTTTCTAATGCGCCCCTTATACCCTTAACTTCAATGACCTCCGTTTCGTATTGTTCAGTCTCTTCCTCTTGTGTTGCAGGCGCTTCCTGAGCGTATGCCTGTTGTGTGAATCCCACAATTGCCATGGCAATTAAACTTTTCTTAAACTTTCCATCCGAACTTTTTTGTTGAGTGTGTCTCTTATCCATTTTCATCTCCATACACGCACCCGAGCTGAACTTATTGTTATTTTATTCCGTGCAATTCACTTCAATGTAAGCGCTTTCAAAACAGTGCTAAAAAAAAGCGCTAGACGCTCACAACTCCGAAGCAAATATTTATGTATAAAACTGACAAAACAATGTAACAATTTTTATACATTTTTTTACCATATTATTTTCAAGGTTATTTTTCAAGCAAATTTTATTTTAATAAAAGCCAGTATTTTTGTTTGATTGAATTACGCTAACTGATTGATACAAAGATAAAGAATCACTTAATTGAGCTTTATCTTCCCATCCACAGCTTTTTGCAAGAAATCAGAAATCCGCACGATCTCTTCACGGGCATCACAGTTGTAGCAGCGTTTTAAGATACTGTTGATTGCCTCTAAATGGCCTTCAGCGCCCGATTTGTCCTGGCGTAACAGCTTCATTAAAGCCAGCCGATAATGGGCATCGTATTGAATCTGACTTAAAGCAACAGCGCGCTCAAAGCTTGCTTCCGCGTCTTCTGCCCGACCAAGCTGCAACTGAGACATCCCAGCCATGTAGATTTGAAAAGCGCGATTTTCGCAGGTGTTTTCACGCACTTTGTCTTCGGCTTTTTGGGTTTTAGCGGCAATTGCATTCATTGAGGAATTTCCTTCCACTCTGGCTGCGTTTGAGTCAGTCATGGAGCTTCCGGTGTTAACACCTCCCCCATTGACTTCCTGGCTAATTTGAGACTCTCTTACCCCTTCAATAAACGCCTGTCGATTGCGCTCTACTCTGAGTGCACAACGTTCATTTTCTTTAAACTTAATTTCTGCCAATTCAAAATTACCGGCATTAAAAGCCTGCATGGCTGCATCGCCGGCTCTGGCTGTGACAGTGATATTTTCAATGTCTTCATCGTTATTATTGGTTTGAGGATCGTCCTGAACAGCAGCAAATAGCGGCCCGCTACATAGCGTACCGACTGCCATTAAGCCGATTAAATAATGACGTGTTTTTACCCTTTGACTTCGCATTCTGTGGTCCCTCGATTAGATTAACTGAATGACATTGAACGGCATGCCAGTAACTTTCCACCGCCATTAATAACAATTAATTAACTTTTCGCCAACAGTAAAATGGGGAATAAATAAAAAGGACTTGCCGAGGCAAGTCCTTTTCCTGAAGGACACGGTTAACTTCGCAGCCTAAAATACGCCAATACGTTACTCACACGAAGCAAAGCTTCACGGCCATGCCGGTGAGAATCAACGCAATGGCACTATCGAAAACCCGCCAGCGAAACGGTGAACTGAGTAAGGTTTTCAATTTTGGCGAAAACGCTGTCAAAGCACCAAACCACATTACGGAAGCAGTACAAGCTCCCACTGCAAACAAAGCCGGGTTAGTTTGCTGAGCGCCGATAGAACCAAGTAACACAACGGTATCCAAATATACGTGTGGATTAAGCAAGCTGATTGCCAGCGCAGCCATTACTGTTCTCCACCAATGCTGAGGCTTTACCTGCTCAGTACGCAAACCCGATTTACTTTTTATGGCCCGGTAACCCGCCTGCCATGCCAGATACAGCAACATAGCCACGCCGCCGCCGGTTAGCCAGGGCAGCAGAAAAGGAGCAACTTCGGTAAGTCGGTTCGCCGCAAACACGCCAATGACAATTAACGCGGCATCGCACAGCATGCAGGTTAATGCGATGGCGAGTCGATTTGCCCCCGCCATACATTGGCTCAGCACCCACACATTTTGTGCGCCAATTGCCACAATTAAACTCAACCCCAACAACACACCTGCTATAAAAGACATGACCACCCCCGTCGTAATTTGGTTTGCATTTTACGTATCAGGTGTTATTAATCTAATGAATAATATTCTTTACACATGCACAAAACTCATGATTGATTACGCACAACTGCACGCCCTGTCTGCGGTGATTAACGAAGGTGGATTTGAACGTGCCGCCCGCAAGCTGTTTATTACCCAATCTGCGGTAAGCCGGCGCATTCAGCAGTTAGAATCGCAGTTGGGCGAGCCGGTTTTGCTAAGACAACAACCGCCCAAACCTACCGCCACTGGCACGCGCTTGCTGAATCACCTGCAACAGGTACTGCAACTGGAATACGGCCTGGGTATTAACGCATTGCAATTCGATAGCGATCCACAAAAACCACTGATTGTTCGGCTTGCAGCTAACTCAGACTCCATTGCCACCTGGTTGCCTGAAGCACTGGTAACAGCCAACAATGAAATCAACGCACGTTTACAATTTGAGATCGTGCTGCAGGACCAAACGGTTGTACTGAATCGTATGAAATCCGGTGAAGTTATGGTGTGTATAGCCTCTACCGCAGAGCCGGTAAACGGTGGGTTAGTGAGTTATTTAGGCGCGTTGCGATATCGCGCGGTTGCCAGCCCGGCGTTTGTAGCAGCTCATGACATTCAGTCGGTAGCAGATTTGGCAGACGCCCCGTGTTTAGTGTTTGATGAGCACGACAAGCTTCAGCATGAGTTTTTAACCGATATCGTTAAAGCCACGCCAAAACGCATACACCTGTGCCCGTCTTCGGAGGGATTCAGGCAGTCAGTAGTAGCAGGGTTAGGTTACGGATTGTTGCCAGAGCTACAAATCGGCGATGGCATAGCACGTGGAGAAATGGTGGATTTAGCGCCTCACTACACACTCGACACCCCCCTTTACTGGCATTACTGGCAAACCGAGAGCCCGTTATTAGCGAGCTTACGGGCCCATGCCCTGAACGTGGCAAAACGTCGGTTAATTCAGCCGGGTGTCTCTTAATTTCAGCCGCTCGTAATTTCAGCCGTTTACTTTGGGAATTTGCTCATTCAGCTTTTGCAGCATAACAATGAGTTGCTCTCGTTCATCCACGGACAACACATCAAGTAATCTTGCTTCTCTGGCGAGCGCGACATCTAAAATAGCGTCGTGTTTTTCTCGCCCGACAGCCGATAGATTTATCAGAATCTGACGGGCATCTTTGTCGCTTTTTTCTAACGTGATCAACGCTGCGCTATCCAGGCTTTTGATGGCGCGGCTCACTGCCGCTTTGTCCAGTCCGATAACCTTACATACCCGATTAGCGGTAATTGCAGGCTCTACCGCCAGTAACGCCATAACCCGCCATTCGACCACCCCCACACCAAATTCACTGCGATAGTGCTGAGACGCGCCGCTTGATAATTTATTGGCCAAATACGTAATCAAGGCGGGTACATAACGTTCTAAGTCCAGCTGTTTGTTTTTATTTCGGTTTTGTTCAGACATGAAGGGTATTGGAAAGCTAAAAAACTCATCTTAACGGCAATTCTGGCTATTGAGTAGCCCCAATATAGTTGACATATCAACTATATTAACATTTAATATTTGTTAATGATTAGTTAAACCAAGAAGCCTTTATGCTCGATGTTAATCTTCAGGCCATAACGCCGTTATCCGAATCGGTGCTCAAGCTTACCTTCACAGATCCGGCAAACCAGCCTTTGCCGGCCTTTGAAGCAGGCGCCCATATTGATGTTCGTGTAAATGATGCCATTACGCGCCAGTATTCCCTGTGTAGTTCTCCGTCTGAGCGCTATGCGTATAGTGTTGCCGTGCTTCGAGACCCGAATTCTCGCGGTGGCTCTGCGGCAATCCACGCTTCTTTTCAGCCTGGTCAGCGTGTTCAAATCTCCGCGCCCAGAAACCTGTTTGCCCTGAACCCGGAAGATGCAAAAACCGTGTTGGTAGCTGGCGGCATCGGTATTACCCCCATTATGTCGATGGCACATACTTTGGCAGAACAAGGCAAGGAATTTACCTTGCTGTATGTCAACAAGCCCGACCAGCGCGTTGCGTTTGACACTGAACTACAACATGGTTTTTTTGCTGATCGCGTACGGATACTTCAGCCAGACAACCGCGAACAAGTCAAAGCGTGGTTGGCACAGAACATCGGTGAATATGCCGCGCTAAGCGGGTTATATACCTGTGGCCCAAACAGCTTTATGGAGATAGTTTTTTCCATCGCCAATGAACTTAACTGGCCGGCAAACGCATTGCATCAGGAGCGCTTCGGCCTGGAGCAAGCGGATACCGATGGAGACAAGCCCTTTGAGCTGATCCTAAAACGCGCTGGTGTCAGCATACCGGTAAAAGCAGACCAAACCGCACTTGAAGCACTGGATGACGCCGGTATAGAGGTCGATGCCAGCTGTGAACAGGGCGTATGTGGCACCTGTTTACTGAACGTCCTGGATGGTGAAGTTGACCACCGCGATGGCTATCTCACCGAACAGGAAAAGTCGCAACACAATCAGTTTACCCCCTGCTGTTCACGTGCTGTTTCGGCATCGCTGACACTGGATTTATAACCCTACACCCGAGATATAACCCATGACCGTACAACAATTTTCCCCAACTGAAGCGTCGCCAACCCCGACAAAAAGCACAGCAGGCACACGCCACAACTTCCCTCTGGATATGTGGTATGTTGCCGCGTTAAGCAGTGAATTGACCGACAAGCCACTGGGCCGAACGCTGTTGAATGAGCCCGTAGTGCTATTTCGCACTGCCGACGGAGCGGTAAACGCGTTAGAAGACCGCTGCTGTCACCGGTTTTTACCCTTGTCTGCAGGTACACTGGAAGACAACGGCGTACGCTGTGGTTACCATGGTTTGTTGTTTAACGGCGACGGTAAAGTCATCGAAATCCCAGGACAGGAAAAAGTCCCTTCGCGAGCGAAAGTACAGCGCTATGTCGTTAAAGAACAAGACGCACTGATCTGGATCTGGTTTGGCAACGAGGTAAATAGCGAACCCACCTGTGAACCACCGCACTACCCGGTTCACAATAATCCCGCTTACCATTACAGCGGTGATGTATTCCACTACAACGCGCCCTATCAGTTAGTCCATGATAATTTATTGGATCTGAGCCATTTAGGTTACGTGCACCTTAAAACCATTGGTGGTAATGCCAGTATTCACATGAATGCGCAAATGGATGTCACTCAGGATGGCAACAGCGTGAAAGTCGTGCGGCATATGCTGAATTCAACGCCACCACCGACATACAGTGCCGCTTACCCGTTCAGTGGCAAGATAGACCGCTGGCAGGAAATCGTATTTCACCCCTCACATCTGGAAATCTGGACAGGCGCGGTGGAACAAGGCAGCGAACCGGTTGATTCACCGGACCGTGGCGGCTTTCACATGCGCGGTTTTCACGGGCTAACGCCTGAAACCGACGAAAGCTGCTTTTACCTGTGGACCATGGCCAGCAACCCTACTCAAAACGTGGAAGACACCATGAAAAAGGTGTTCGACCAAACGGCCTTTACCTTCGACGAAGACAAAGTAGTGATTGAAGCCCAGTACGAAAATATGAAGCGCTTTAACGGCAAGAAGATGATTGATATTCACGTGGATGTGGGCGCAAACCGGGCCCGCCGTATTATTGAATCATTGAAACAGGCGTAAATATCATAAACCCATAAACAAACAGCCCGTTCCGGGCTGTTTGTTTCATTTAATGCTCACTTATTTTTCATAAGTCGCAATGGCCTGCTTCACCATGGCCGCATACTGCGGATCTGCTTGTTCGTACTGAGCCAGCATGCGTTGCTGCACATCGTCGGTACACTGGTGTAGCCCGGCTGCGATATTGTGAACCAACTGTCCTTTCTGACACGGGCTCATCAGCCTGAACAAATCACCCGCCTGTGAGAAGTTGTCGTCATCACGGTTGTCGTGAATACCCAACCAAGCGTCCTGTTCAAGCGGCATGGGTGGCTCGGCCACGTCCGGCACTTCTGCGGGGGCACCCTGTTCAGCACGGTCATTCGGATAGAAGTTAGCCCCGCTTCCTGCAACCGCCGGATTGATACCTGCAAACGCGCCATCACGCTGGTAGTGATGTACCGGACAACGCGGCGCATTCACCGGAATTTGATTATAGTTCGCTCCCATGCGGTAGCGCTGCGCATCCTGGTATGCAATCAACCGGGCTTGCAACATACGGTCTGGCGACGCGCCAATTCCCGGCACCAAATTGCTCGGCGCGAATGCGGCCTGTTCGTTTTCCGCAAAGAAATTATCCACGTTGCGATTCAGTTCAAGCTGGCCAATTTCAATCAGCGGGAAGTCACTGTGCGGCCACACTTTGGTAACGTCAAACGGGTTAATGTAGTAATCCTGCGCCTGTGCTTCGGTCATGATTTGCACCTTCACCGTCCAGCTAGGGAAGTCACCCTTATCGATGCTTTCCACCAGATCCTGCTGCGCACCAAAGGCGGGCTTAGTGGCCGCTTCTTCGTTAGTCAGAGTTTGAATGCCCTGGTTGGTTTTAAAGTGCCATTTAACCCAGTAACGTTCGCCGTTATCGTTCCAGAAGCTCAATGTGTGTGAGCTATAGCCGTTAACGTGGCGATACGAGGCCGGAATGCCGCGGTCCGACATCAGAATAGTGGCCTGATGCAGCGACTGTGGGTTGTTCGCCCAAAACTCATACACGGCCTGTGGATCCGGCAGGTTGGTACGCGGGTTTTTCTTTTGCGAATGAATGAAGTCAGGGAATTTAATGCCATCACGCAGGAAGAACACCGGCGTGTTGTTGCCCACCATGTCCCAGTTACCTTGCTGGGTATAAAACTTCACAGCAAAACCTCTGGGATCACGGGCGTAGTCGCTGGAGTCCTGACCACCGCCGACGGTAGAAAAGCGCAAAAATACCGGCGTTTGCTGACCTTCAGTTTGCAGGAAATCAGCGATAGTGTAATCACTCAGACTTTTGGTTAGCGTGAAAGTACCGTACGCGGCACTCCCGCGAGCATGCACAACACGCTCTGGAATACGTTCACGGTTAAAGTGAGCCAACTTTTCAAACAGGTAATGATTGTCGAACGTCACCGGGCCACGGGCACCGGCTGTGCGGCTTTGATTGTCGTGCGCAACTGGCGCACCTGAACTGGTAGTTAATGGGCAACGTTTTGTCATGATAGTTCCTCCAATTGGTTTTATGAATTAAAAACCATTTATTTGATGGAAGTATCCTAACAACAATCACTAATTAGATATATCGATATATATCAATCATGCTAATCAGTTTTTGGAATCACTCTATATCGACCAACCGCACGTCGACAATCATCACTGCATTCGGCCCGATTGCGCCGCTGTTACCCCGTTTACCCCAAGCCAGTTCCGGCGGGATCACGAACTCATAGCGCGCGCCTACTGACATCATCGGCAAGGCTTCCTGAAGCCCTTCAATGGCTTCGCTAATCGCAAAGTCTTCGGGTAAGCCCTTCTTGTAGGTGTCGTCGATAACCGTACCGTCGCCCAGCATAATGCGCTGATGTACCTTAACCCGATGATGCGGACCAGGCTGTTCACCTTGCGCATCGTCAATAATGCGGTAAATCAGCCCCGATGCGGTTTCGGTGGTATCGGGGCGTTGACGGTATTTCGCTAACACTTCCTGGGTCAGATTACGGTTACTTCCCCGGGAGCCTTTTGCTTGTTTCTTTTGTTTTGCCATTACTATTAAATTTGCTTATTTTAGTTTGGATCTTTCAGCAAGCGTATCCCATAAATACCACCAGCAACAGAGCCAGAGGCTGCACTAAAGCGCAGTGTAAGCACGTTTGCCTTGCGCATGGCCGGACTTAACGGGTAATCCACCGTGTAAAAATCCGTCTCAGGTTCACCAACCGGTAGCGATACATCTGCTAATAGCTCGTTGTTCAGTGAAATCGAGAACTGTCTGCCTACGTCACCTTTGAAGTACGTGATCCGCAATACGCCAGCCTCAAGGGCTTTATTGCTTAAACGGTATTCAAAGAAGCCAGTGGCGTCGCGCCAGTGCATGCCGTTGTTCACCCCGGCACGTGTTTGTTCGCCACGGAAGTCATGCTCTACTTCTGGCTGTTGCTCTCCAGGCGTAATGGCATCTACTGTCATGGCTTTTAGTGCGGCCAGTTCAGCCGCTTTTGCATTAGCACTTTTTACGTAATCATCGAACGCGGTTTCCGGCATTTGCGGCCAGTACACCTGATAACGGGCGTCGTGCAAACGGAAGAAGGGAATAAGGCGCGTAACGGCGTTTTGATCAACCGGATTCGCAATAGCCACGTTACCACTGGCAACAAAAGACAATGACGTTGGATCGGGGCGTTGGAGCTGTTGCAAGAATGCGTCGGGCTCACCCAGCATAATAGGCAACGCCTCAGGCGGGCATACAGGTCCAGCGGCAATGTGACCCATGCGGCTGTCGTCAGCCACAAAGTTCAGCGTTTCATTTTCAAATGCGGTAACAGGCGTCGCCATGACGACGGGCCCATACATTACGGAATAGTAGTCCTGACCATCCGGTAACTGCTCAGTGGTGAGCGTTGGGTTTAATTTGAAAGTTACTGTGTCACCCATGTTCCAGTCTCGCGTTACTTGCCAGTAACCGTTTGTGAGTACAGCACTCACTGGTTGGCCATTAACGCTAATCGCTAACTCGCCTTCTGACCAGCCGGGTTGACGCAGGTTAAGCGTAAATGGCGTGTCATCGCGTTCAGTATTCACCGTTAAAATCACCGCGTTATTGTCGGGGAAGGCGGTTCGCTGAGTAACGGTAACGCCGGTTTCCGGCCAGTGTAATGAGGCTGGCATAAACAGGTTTACCCATAGCTCGTCGTTTGAGTGAGTAAACGCTAACTCTCCATACTTACTATGGTTTTCAATACCTGATCCGACACAACACCACATAGAGTCATGTACTGAGGAATACATGCGGTAATGACCCGGACGCATGGATGTAAAGTACACCAGGCCACCGTGCTGCGGGTGCTGGCTAGATAGAATGTGGTTGTATGTGGCGCGCTCATAAAAGTCCAGATAGCGAGCATCACCCGTGCGAAGAAACAGCATTTTGCTGAGCTTCATCATGTTGTAGGTGTTACAGGTTTCCGGCCCTTCTATGTCTTCCACCATAGGGGTGAAATCGTTGTCATCGTGGAAGTGTTCACGCACACTGTTGCCCCCCATACTCACGCTGCGATGCTGACTCACGGTATCCCAGAAGAACGTCGCTGCTTTTTCCCAGGCGGCGTCATCGTTCAGCTCTGCGACACGCAGGGCACCAATGATTTTTGGAATTTGTGTGTTGGCGTGCAAACCGGTCAGTTGATCCTGACCTGCAATTAACGGTTGAATGATTTTCTGATGAGTAAACTGCTGGCCTAGTTTCAGATAACGCGGGTCGTTGAAAATAGCGGCCATATCGGCAAACACTTCATTGAGTCCGCCGTGCTCTGAGTACAGCATCTGCTGAAATTGCTCATCCGTAAGATTAGCCGTGGTGTCGAGTATCCATTCACCCAACGAACTTAACATAGCTTTTGCCAAGGGCTGATGCGCTATCTCATAAGCATCGCGTAATCCGTGAAAAATCTTGTCAATATTGTATAGCGGTACCCAACGGTCGTTCAGACTGAACAAATCCGCTTTGATTTCGCCGGCTTTAATTTGCGCCCACATAGCCTGACTGTTTGGAATACCGCCAAGATACCCGCCCGTCGCTTGTTGGGCGCGGTGCAGTTCATTGAGCATATATTGCAAACGCTGCAACAGCGCTTCATCACCCGTTGACGCATACGCCAGACTCAATGCACTTAAATAGTGACCGCCGATATGGCCGTCCAACCCGGAATTTTCCCAGTTGCCGTAGGAATCTTCTTTCGGTGTCAGGCCTGCCTCACGTAAATAGGGCGCAAGCAACCTGTCTGGCTCCATGGCGAGCAAGTAGCTGACATTAGTGTGCATTGCATGGGCAAAAGGCCCATCGGTTATGCGTACCTGAGACAGGTCGAATAATTTGCCTACCGGCATAGTATGGTGGGCGGCAGCTGAGCTTGCCTGCTCAGCAGTGACTTGCGCTTGGGGATTGGCGCTATCAGCAGTACATGCCGACAATGTCGGCAGCAGGGCGCTGGCGCAAAACGCCAGACACCATTTTTTAAAGACAGGATTCATCATAGCGTTTTGCTTATTGTTGTGTGTTTATGGCTGGCCGGGCTTTCCGAAAATCGGCATGCCGTTCTCGTCCCACTTCAGGTGTTTCACAAACGTATGGCGGTCTGGGTTCCACAGCGGGTCGCCTTCGATTTCAGTGTACTGACGGCAGTGATACACCAGCACGTCATTGCCATCCTGATCAACGGTAAAGCTGTTGTGGCCCGGACCGAACATTTCTTTAGGCTCGTTTGTCAGGAACACAGGCTCCTGCGACTTAGTCCAGCTGGCAGGGTCCATGAGATCGCTGTCCAGGTCGGCGTACAACAAACCCATGGCGTAGTTTTCGTCGGTGGCGCTGGCGGAATAGGTCATGAAGATCTTGCCGTTACGCTTAATGACGTTCGGCCCTTCGTTCACCCAAAAACCAATGATTTCCCACGGCAACTCAGGCACAGTTAATCGTGCGATATCACCGGTAATTTTGGTTGGGGTTTCCATCTTCGCCAGATACAGATTTGAGTTGCCGCGGATACCCGGCTCTTTCTGCGCCCAGCAATAGTACAACTCGTCGTTGTGATAGAAGGTGGTGGCGTCAAGACAGAAGGTATCCCATGGCGTTTCAATCTGACCACAGAATTCCCATTCGCCGTCTACCGGGTTGGCGGCGTCACACTTGATGGCGTACATCCGGTGCTGGAACAGATCATCCTTGATTTCACGGCTCGGGGCGGCGGCGAAATACACATACCACGCGCCTTCGTTGAAATGGATCTCGGGTGCCCAGATAAGCTCACTGTAGGGGCCGGTGTCGGGCTTAGTCCAAACCATACGCGTCGGCGCTTGCGCCAGGCCTTCGATTGTTTCTGCACGGCGTAACTCAATTCCATCGTAGGCAGGGACTGACGCAGTAAAGTAATAAAAACCATCAGTGTGCTTGAAAATAAACGGGTCAGCGCGTTGAGGGATCAACGGCTCATTGGTATTCATCATGACTGAACTCCACGTGTCATGTTAGAGGTAGAAGGCACGGTGTCGCTTGCGGTTGATTCCGCCTTAGCCGTTGCTGCACGGTTGTCTGCAACCACTTTGGCAAGCTTTGCATATTCGTCGTCGGTGATCACATAGCGATTCATCAGCCAGCCCACCAGATAATGGAAGAAGCCTGAAATCACTGTTAGCATCAGCACAATACCGGTAAGCGTGAATTCGCTTTGCTCTGTGCCCGGCGTGTATTCAAAATACGCCAGCAGCCAGCCAACCAAGGCTCCAGCCACACCCATTCCGGCTTTTTGACAGAATGAGATACCACCGAATGCCAGACCGGCCACGCGCTTACCTTCTTTGCTTTCACCATAGTCAACCACTTCTGCAATGGCAGACCAGAAAATAGGGGCGTGTAAATCCACTACAAAGCTGATGAGGAAGAACAGTACAAATGCCAACACCACATCTTGCGGACCAACCGCGAAATACATGATCACAGATAGCAGACCGACTGCCATCTGACTAAAGCGGAACAGTTTTACCTTGCAGTAACGTTTCGTGATCCACGTTGAGGCAATCATGGCGAGAATGGCCGCGCCCACGCCAGTTGATAAGAACAATGACTGCATGCCCGAGTCGCCGCCCAGGTAATATTTAGCGTAATACAAGGCTACCGAACCGCGAACCACATAACCGATAGTTCCCAGTACACACACGCCACATAGGATCAGCCACTGGTCGTTCTTGAACAATAACGAGAGCTGCTCTTTTAATGGCTTTTCTTCAACTTCGTGCTCAAGTCGCTCGGTGGTGGCAAAGAAGCAGAACAGGAACATCACTACAGCCAGCGCAGCCATTAGGCCCATAGCCGCCTGATAGCCGGCCGCCCGATCGCCGTTCCACATATCCGCGCCCGCCATCCAGGGCACAATAATAGTTACCAGAAATGCCGCGACTTTAGCGAAGAACAAGCGATAACCGTTTGCCGATAGCTTTTCTTTCGGATCAGCGGTCATAACGCCAATCAGTGATATATAAGGAATGGTCACCGCGGTAAACATCAGCGTGACAAAAATATAGGTTGAGTACGCCCAGACAAGCTTGGCGTTGTAGTCGACGTCTGGCGTGCTGAATGTCAGGAACACGGAAATACCAAACGGTACCGACAAAAACAGGAAGTAAGGACGATATCTACCCCATCGGCTGGTGTAGCGGTCGGTCACCATACCCATGAGAGGGTCACTGATGGCATCGAGGATGCGGACCAACAAAAACATTAAAGCCATGTCAGATGGCTTTAGTCCGAATATATCTGTGTAAAAGAAGGTGATGATCAACATCATCGAGGAGATCACCACATTGACTGCCATATCCCCGGCGCCAAATCCGACTTTCTCTAACCGTGTTAACTTCTGCGAAACCATACCGCGCTTCCGACTGAATACCTGCCAAAGCAGGTAATTATGAATGGATACCGAGCCTGTACATTAGCCCTGTGTTAACGACATTTGCAAACCAAATGTTAATAGCAAATATACTATTATCATACTTTTAAAATAACAAGTATTTTGTCGCAAATACTCATCTGGCCGCTGATTTTTAAAGCACTTTTAAATAGAAAAAGCCCGGCAAGCCGGGCTGTCTTTCACGATTTATTCACACTGAATTACATGCTGTAGCGCATACCCAGTGCAAAGGTTCTGCTGATAATAGCACTACCAAAGTTATTGGTGGTTGGGTATTGGTAATAACTCTGATATACCTCATCAGTCAGGTTCGTTGCGTCAAACGTCAGCATCAGGTTTTCGCTCACGTCGTAACTCATCTGGAAGTTCAGACTCTGCTCCGGACGACGATACACGCCCAACGGGTTAGCAAAAATCGCTGCTTCGTAGTTATTCAGGAAGTCATCACGCCATACATAAGACAAACGCATGTCGAAATCTTCTTTTTCGTACACAGCAACCACACTATAAGACTTGTCAGAAACTGCAAACATGCTGCGAGACAGTACGCGAGACACGAAAATGTCGCCGTTTTCATCTACGTCAAATTCCGGGATATCCTGCTCTGAATCAAGTAACGTGTAGCTAGCTTGTACACCCAGGCCATCCAGCACGTCTGGCAAGTCTTCCGGGAAGTAAACCAGACCTAATTCCCAACCGTTCAGCTTACCGTCAGACGCATTACCCGGCTGAGTAATAACATAACCCGTTGGCTCTTCGTCTTCAGGCCCTTGCAGCGTTACTTTGCGCTTGGAGTCAAAAACGAAACCTTCGATATCACGTTGGAACCAGGCTGCATAAACTGAACTCTGTGGCGAGAAATACCACTCAACCGAGATATCCAGGTTGGTTGATTCAACCGGGCCCAGATCCGGGTTACCCTGACCGGCCGTTTTCAGCTCAAGTCCTGTCAGGTTAGAACCGTAAGAAATCGTCGGGTTAAGAGCAGCGAAATCCGGACGACGCACAGTTTCGGTATACGCAAAGCGAGTAATAATGTCGTCAGCCAGGTGATAACGCACAACAAAACTTGGCAATACTGAAGTGCTTGAGCCTTCGCCCTCTGATACAAGGTCGCCATCGTAGAAAGTCATTTCGCGGTCGGCTCTTTCTACACGTACACCAAACTGGCCGTCAAGAATCTTACCGCCGACTTCCATAGCGAAGTCTGCTTCTACATAGGCTTCTTTAGACACTTCTTCAATTTCAAAATTAATGCCTGGGGCCTGGTCGGTTACATCGTCATAGCCGTGTAATGCACGAATTTCCTGACGATTCTGTGCGATGTATTTAGCGTTCACCGCTGCCCAGGTACCCGGGAAGTTTGCACGGCCGTCAAAGAAGTCGCTGTTTATGTAAGTGAAGCCATCATCAAACTCTGTCAACGACATTGCAACATTACCACCAGCACCCAGGTAATCGTAATCTTCCGCTGTGCGCTTGTCGTAGCGCAAACCATATTTCAACTTTTCAATTGGACCCAAGTTAACAAACTGTTCAGTATCCACTTTAAAGGTCAGTGCATCACCTTCACCACGGTATGAGTTGTCAAACAGCCCATCCGTTTGCCATAGCGCACGGTTAGTCAGATCTGACTCGTCAATGGCCGTATTCGGATTATCAATCACTTCCAGTGAAGGAATGCCACCGCCTGCGTTAAAGTCAAAGTTCAGAGTCCCCGTCAGGTGCTGAGGTACACCACGCATGGCGAAGAACATATTTGAGTATTCACTGGTTTGGTAAATCAGTTCAGATTTAACCTGAATGTCATCAGTTAAATACCAGCTTCCACCCAATGCATAAAGGAAACCGTCTGTTTTTCCGGTGAAGTAGTCGCCACTGGTAAAGTTATTTCCAATGTTTTGCGAATCCATTGCTGAGCCAGCTTTTACGATGTTAGTTCCGCCAAACAAGTAAAGCGGTGTGCTTGGATCCAGTAAATAGGTATGCTCAACGTTTTTGAAGAACATAGTGGTTTGGTCGTCCGTGCGGAAGCCGTTGTAAAACGCTTCAAACAGATATTCTGACCAGTCGTTTGGTGCCCATTGCAATGACACACTCACAGCCGGACGCTCGCGATCACCGTACTTGTCGATACCAAAAATAGCATCACGGGAAAGGTAATATTCTGCGTCTACACCGTTAATATCCAGTGTTGAACCCGCGGCGAAGGGCAGGCCTTCTTCCAGACCTGGCGTCCAGAACTCAGAAGAGATACGCGTCAGCATATCGTAACCTTCCGGGGGGTTCTTCGTGAAATAAGGTAGCATGGCACCCGCGGTAATGCTCTGGTCACGGAAACGCGTTCTGGCATAAGCCACGTTCACCAGCGCACCGACTTCACCGAAGTCAGTTTCCCAGCGGTCACTCATTAACAGGCTCACGTTCGGATCGTAGTAATCAGCCTGTTCCTGTTCAATCGCACGTGCAGCCAGCACCACCTTGGAGTCTTCAAAGTCAAACGGACGCTGTGTTTTAACGTCAATTTGCCCAGCCAGACCGCTACCCAACTGTGACGCTGAGCGGGTTTTATAAACGTTTGCACTTTGCAGTAATGCCGCTGGGATATCTGCTAACGCAATGGAGCGACCTGTAGACGTAAAGATATTCCGCCCGTTTACCGTGGTTGTTACGTCGGTCAAACCGCGGATTGATACCGTATTTACCTCACCAGACGCACGGTCAGTTACCTGTACACCCGTAACACGCTGAAGCGCTTCTACTACGTTATTGTCTGGGAATTTACCGATGTCTTCAGCCACAATAGCGTCAACAATTTGCATGTTCTGACGCTTAATATTAATAGCTTTATTTAAACTGGCGCGAATACCAGATACCTCAATGACCTCAACTTCTTGTGAGGCATCTTCCTGGGTGGTATCTGCTTCCTGAGCCTGCAGCAATGTACTGTTAAGTGCCAGTACAACTGCGGTTGCTAAATGTGTTCTCTTAAACATACGGTAAACCTCCATTACTGGGAGCGGTTAATACTCCAGGCAGTAACCTAGTAAGTGCGTTAACTGCAAAATAAAAAGATTGTTATTTTTCGTAACCGAACGATAAATTATCGGTAGATATTATTGTATGATTTAATTGGTGTCAACAAAGTCTGTTAAAACTATTAACAATTCTTAACAAATCCACTTAACACAGCTTATAGTTTAACAAAAATTGAATTTATAATTGACAAATAACCATTAAAAACAGTTATTTATGTGTTTTATTTATATTTTACAGCATATTATATTTAACAACAGATTTACATAGTCCCATGTAGGTGATATGTTATATTGATAATACAATATTACTTTGATGAGGTTTAACCATGAAATGGAACAAAGTGTTGTTAGCCGTAAGTATTTCTGCCGCATTGGGCGGATGCGGAGACGGAACACAACAAAAAGTTGAAGGTATTGTACAGGCACCTGATAACACGGCGCCTGTTAGTATAGCTGACCCTGTATTCCCAACAGAAGTAACTTTTACTGATGCAGGCGTACACGACCCTTCTGTTATTCGTCTTGATGACGGTACTTTTTACGTTTTCGGTTCACACATGGCTTATGCCAGTTCCACCGACCTGGTCAACTGGACTCAGTTAAACCCCGCAGCAGCAGACAATGCTGCCGCAGCGGCTGACACACCGCTCTTTAATACCTACGGCTCAGAAGTCGCTGAGGGTATTGACTGGGTAGGCGGTTGGGTTGGCTCATGGGCCTCAGATGTTATTCAGCTGGCAGACGGCCGCTACTACTTTTATTACAACCATTGCGCGTTACCAGAAAATGGTGAGTGTGTATCCCGTTCTTATTTAGGCGTCGCGGTATCAGATGATGTTGAAGGCCCATATGAAGATTTAGGTCTGATTGTTACCAGTGGTCATGTAGGTGATGAAAACCCGGGTATCAACGGCGAAAACTACGATGGCAATATTCATCCGAATGCTATCGACCCGGACGTATTCTTTGATAAAGAAGGCCGCTTGTGGATGGTTTACGGCTCTTATTCCGGCGGTATCTGGATCATGGAAATGGATCCTCAAACCGGTAAAGCATTACCTGATCAGGGTTACGGCACCAAGTTGATGGGCGGTTTCTACAGCGCCATCGAAGGGCCAAATATGCTGTACAGCCCGGAGTCTGATTATTATTACCTGTTTACCTCGTTTGGTGGCTTCAATAACGCTGATGGTTACAACATGCGTATCGCACGCTCGCGTAATCCGGACGGTCCGTTTGAAGACATCAAGGGTCAGGATATGATCGGTGCCGCAGGCGCATGGTCAGCTATCGAAGGTTACGGTAACAAGATCATGGGTGGTCACCTGTACGATGTAAACCCTGGTGAAGCAGGTTCAGACCACGGCTATATGTCACCTGGCCACAACTCGGTTTACTTCGACGAATCAACCGGTCAGTATTTTGTGATTTTCCATACCCGCTTCCCGGGTACTGGCGAAATCCATAACGTCCGTGTTCACGAGATGTTCGTCAACGAAGACGGCTGGATGGTGGTTGCGCCGCATCGATACGTACCGGTTCAGGAAGGCGACAATATCGCCGACGAAACCGACCTGATCGGCACATTTAGAGTCATTAACCACGAAACCGACATTGCTCGCGAAGCCAAAATTTCCAGCTACATGACGTTGGAAGATTACAACGTCATAAGCGGCGACTTCAGCGGTAAATGGTACTACGAAGCAGACAACACCGTTCGCTTGTACATCGACGGATTGGGCACCTATAAAGGTGTTTCTTCCTGGCAGTACAACGATAACATGGGTCAGTTTGTTCCAACCTTTACTGCGGTAGGTGAAGATGGCTCTTCATTGTGGGGCAGCAAAACCTCGACTACAGATGAAGGCACAGCGCTGACCAACACGCTGGCAGCCATCAACTTCCCGGAGCAGACAACCTTCAACCTTGACTTGCCAGCGGTCGGCGCAAATGGCGCAGCCATTACCTGGACCTCAAGTCACCCTGATTACATCGAAGTAAAAGGTACGCCGGAACAGCCTAATGCCAGCTACACTGGCACGGTATCACGTCCGAATGTAGGTAACGACGACGCTACCGTTACATTGACTGCAAGCGCAACACTGAACGGTGTTACGCAGACACAAAGCTATGAAGTAGTGGTACCGGCTCGCGTCGCGTACAACCGCGTGGCACACTTTAGTTTCGACAGTGACTTAAGCGACGGCATCGGTAACTACAGCGCTGCAACTGAAACGGGTATCCGCCCGGACAGCACAGATGGCACTGTTACCTTTGCCGCTGGCCAAAATGGTCAGGCAGCCGTACTGGATGGAACCAACGGTATTCGCTTGCCTGACGGCATCATCGATTCCTATGATTACACAGTGTCCATGTGGCTGAACGCCTCGCAAACTACCATCTTTACGCCGGCATTATTTGGTGATGCCGGGGCGAATGGCTGGATCAACCTGGCGCCGCACAGTTGGGATGGCAACATCATGCTGTGGAGTAACTCAGCACTGAAAGGCGCTAACCCATGGTTTGATGGTATTACTGGCGTTCCTATGCCACTGAATACCTGGACCCACGTTGCGTTCTCGGTAAACAAAGGCATTGTTAAAGTGTTCGTAGACGGTGTGCAAACTACTGAAATTGGCGGCTTACCGGACATCTTTACGGGCCAGAATGCGACATTTACCCTGGGTACGAACCCATTTGATATCCCGTTTGTAGGTATGATTGACGACGTTAAGTTCTACGACACTGCATTAACTGCAGGTGAAGTGAAGAACCTGGACGTTACCCCACTAAGTACCTCGGAATTGCTGGCATCTGCACAAGAACTGCTCGATTTGGGTGATATCAGCGCAGTGGTTTCTGACCTGCCAATGACGGTATCAGGCCCTTATGCCTCTGCAATCAGCTGGGAGTCCTCGAACCCTGCTGTGGTAAGTACTAAGGGTGTGGTGACACGTCCGGCCAACGGTGAAGACGATGCAGTTGTTACATTAACAGCAACAATCACACTGGAAGGTTCATCGGTAACCAAAACGTTTGAAGCAACAGTACGTGCACTTGGTCTGCCGGATCCAGTGGTTCACTACAGCTTCGATAACGAAGACTTAACCGATGCTACTGGTAACTTCGACGCGGGTACAACGACAGGCGCATTGCTAACGGAAGCTGGCGGTGCAGCAGTGTACGCAGACGGTATTGCTGGTAAAGCGCTAGATTTGGACGGTACGTACGGTGTGCAGTTGCCAGACAACCTGATTGGTGACAACACTTATGCGATTTCCGTGTGGTTTAACCCGGATTCACTGGCCCTTTATTCGCCCGTGTTCTTCGGCTACGCCAACACCGACAGCTGGATCAGTATGATTCCAGGTGGTCACCACGGTGCAAGTAACGCAATGGTGTGGTCTGGTACAGCATGGTATGACGCCTTTACTGACCAGGTACTTGAGACTGGTTCCTGGTATCACATGGTTATGGTGAACAACCAGGGCGACATGACGATTTACATCAACGGTGAAGAGGGCTTCAGTGGCGCAGGCTTCCCGGATGTATTCTCGCCAGTGTCAGTAACGTCATTCTCGTTAGGTGCAAACTTCTGGGATGCCGCGTTTAACGGCCAACTGGATGAGGTGTACGTATTCGACGATGCACTGACCGCCACCGATGTAATGCAAATTTACAATGCGCAAAAGCCCGAATAGGCGCGCATTACGCTAATAACCTAACCGGCACTTCGGTGCCGGTTTTTTCGTTTTCTCTGTTTTTTAATTTAAGGATTATTATGCGACAAATCAGTTTAGCATTGGCCATGGTTGCCTTGACTGGCTGCTCGGGCGAATCTGAGGTAAATACCCCGGCCCCGACTACAGCGCTGGAAGCCAATAACCCCCTGTTTACCGATGTTTTTACTGCCGACCCTGCAGCGTTAGTACATAACGATACAGTCTATCTGTATACCGGTCACGATGAAGCGCCCAACAACGACGTGTTCTTCCAAATGCATGACTGGCTGGTATTCAGCTCTACCGACATGGTGAACTGGGAAGCCCATGGCCCTATCATGAAGGCCACCGATTTCGCATGGGCGAAAGGTGATGCCTGGGCAGCACACATGGTAGAAAAAGACGGTACCTTTTACTTCTACACCACCGTTCGTCATAAAGACGACAAGCCAGGATTCGCCATTGGTGTCGCAACGTCAGACTCGCCTACCGGTCCGTTTAAAGACGCCATCGGCAAGGCATTGATCACCGATGATATGACCAAGCATACGCCAAACGACTGGGATGACATCGACCCCGCCATTTTCATTGAGGAAAATGGTGATACCTATATGTTTTTTGGTAATTTAGTTCCCAAGTACGTGAAGCTTAAAGACAATATGATTGAGCTTGACGGTGAGATTAAGGTACTCGATTTACCCAATTACACCGAAGCGTCGTGGGTACATAAAAAGGGCGATAATTATTACCTCAGCTATGCCTGTGAATTCCCGGAAAAGATTTGTTATGCCATGAGTAAGAGTATTCATGGCCCATGGGAATACAAAGGCATTCTGAACGAGATCGCGGGTAACACAGAAACCAATCACCAGTCGATCATCGAGTTTAAAGGTAAAGATTACTTCATCTATCACACAGGTGCAGTGCCGCCTATCGATGGTAAACCCAGTGGCGGCCGCTTCCGCCGTTCAGTTGCCATAGACCCGCTTTATTACAACGAAGATGGCACGCTTAAACGCGTCGTCATGACAACGGAAGGTATTCAGCCTTAAGGAGTTACATCATGAAAAGCAAATTGCTGGTAGCCACGTTATTCGGCGTTGGTTTGTCATTCGGCTGCGTGTCGGAACAACACGACGTCACCCTCACTGCGAACCTGAAAGAAACAGGCCCGCTGTTACACAAAGACATCTACGGGCAATTTGCCGAGCACCTTGGCCGGGGTATTTATGAAGGGATTTATGTAGGACCCGACTCTGATATTCCCAACACCAAGGGGTTTCGCAATGATGTACTCAATGCATTAAGAGCAATAAAAGTACCGCTGGTGCGCTGGCCCGGCGGCTGCTTTGCTGACGAATACCACTGGCGCGACGGCATCGGCGATCCAGATAAACGCCCGGTTAAAGTAAATACCCACTGGGGCGGTGTGGAAGAAACCAACGCAGTAGGCACCCACGAAATCTTCGATTTCATTGAACTGCTGGGCGCAGATGCCTACATCAACGGCAATCTGGGCAGCGGCAGCGTGCGTGAGATGGCGGAGTGGGTCGAATACATGACCTCCGACAAAAACTCCACACTGGCCAATGAGCGCCGTAAAAACGGCCGTGAAGAACCCTGGGATATCGCCTATTTCGGCATCGGTAATGAGAGCTGGGGCTGCGGCGGTCACATGAGCCCGGAGTACTATGTCGATTTGTACAATCAGTACGCCACATTCATCAAAACACCACCGGGTAAAAAACCGAAGTTGGTTGGCAGTGGCGGTCACACTGAAGACACAGAATGGACAGATGTACTGAGTGCGAATATCGAACGCAATATGAGCGGTATCAGCTACCACTTCTACACCTTGCCTAACAGTGACTGGCAGAACAAAGGTCATGCTACTGAGTTCAACAATGACGATTGGTTTGCCACAATGGAACGCACCTATCGCATGGACGACTACCTGAAAGCTAACATTGCAAAGCTGGATAAAAATGACCCGGAAGGCAAAATTGGTCTTTACGTGGATGAATGGGGCACCTGGTATGATCCGGAACCTGGTCGTGAGCCCGGCTTTCTATATCAGCAAAATACCTTGCGCGACGCGGTTGTGACTGCAGTTAACTTTAACCTGTTTAACAAATACGCCGAACGCGTCCACATGACCAACATTGCGCAAATGGTTAACGTATTGCAGGCCATGGTGCTCACTGACGGTGCAGATATGCTGGTTACCCCGACCTACCACGTGTTTGGTATGTACAAGGTATTCCAGGATGCAACCGCTATTCCGTTTACCATCGACAGTGATGTGTATCAGCACGGCGAAAAGCAACTTCCCGCAGTAACTGCGTCTTTGGCGAAAGGCACAGATGGCCATGTGTATTTGGCACTGGTGAACTTGGATCCGGAGAACGAAGCGAGTATTGCACTTAACTTCAGCAACGCTAACTTCAGCAAGTTAACCGGTGAACTGTTGACCCATGACGCGATGACAGCCAAAAACACCTTTGAGCACAAAGAGGTCGTAAAGCCTGTTTCATTCAGTGCCTCGCTAAGTGACTTAACCCTACCTGCAAAATCGGTATTGGTGGGTCGCCTGCAGTAATCGGCTACACTTTGGTTTCGAGCAGAAACGGCTTAATCCAGGCCGTTTTCTGCCTGTTCGTTTTTATCTGTCAGGTGCGGCTTACCCTTCAAATATTGACGTCTGAAGTGCTTGAAATAGCGGCTTAGCGCATCTGCAGACTGTCCTTCTCCTGCTAATCTGAGCACTTCTATACCTACTTCCGCAGTGCAAAGTTGATAGTCGTGTGCTGCTTCACGCAGCAAATAGTCCGACTGCTCACTGGGTGTCACACCTAGCACCGGCAAGTGCTGTAAATATGCACTCTTTTTAAACATCTTACGGGCTTCTCGCCAGGTGCCGTCCAACATAATAAACAAAGGTATTCTCCCCTTATGACCCGACGGAACACGGCTAATGCACCTGTCGGCTTCTGCGTACTCGTGCGGGAAGATAATCATTGGCAAGTAACGCGGGTCTTGCAGTAAATCCAATAACGCCTGCTGAGGCTCGGTACGGTGCCAGGTAAACGCAAAATTCGCTTTCGCGACATCGGCAATAAGTCGCCCGGTATTCGACGGCTTATAGCATTCCCCTTTAAACATTAAAAACAGAAACGCGCTGTTAGCCGTTGGCGATGGTACTGCATCGCACATGCAGTCCTTAACCGGCAACAGACAACCCTCGCAGCGCTTAACTTTACCGCCACGAGCAATGAAGGGTTTTGTTGATGCCGCCAGTTCTCTCTGACGTAAGGCTAAAATGGCGTTGTGCAATGCAAGGAACTTAACAATGAAGGAAACGAGAGTATAGCTGATGTCCCTGCTGAATAGCAGTAGTTAAAACAATGGGTACACAATGCGGTGTGAAATAAACGCAGGCCCGATGGGCCTGCGAAAACTTGCGTTCAGACGTTGTTTACAGACGTCCAACCAATGTCAGCATGGCATTGATTGGCGCAGCCACTGTAGCCTGATGTGTTGAGTGTGCATTCGGGAAATACACTTCGTCAGTCAGGTTTTCAATATTTAACTGCACGCGCAGATCGTCGGAAATATCGTAGTAGGCCGACGCATCAACACGGGTATAGCTTGGCAATACAGCACTGTTGCTATTGTTAATGAAGCTCTCGTCCTGATAGGTCGCGCCCAGGCCAATACCGAATCGGTCATTGATTTGGTATGTCGACCATACCGAGAACGTATTCTCTGGTAATTCGCGCGGCGTTCTGCCGGTTGGACCGGAGCGCTCAACAATTTCGCCATCCAGGTTGCTGTAGTTTACCGATACATGCCAGTCTTCTGACAGAGCACCACTTAACTGCAGCTCAAAACCGGAAATTTCAGAGTTGATCACGTCCAGTGTTGCCGGGTCTTCGTCAGCGACCTGGGGAGATTTCTGTTCATTCTCAAACACCGCAGCCGTAAAGCTAAGTCCTTGGGCAAAGTCCCACTTCAGACCAATTTCCTGGTTGCTGTAGGTGTCCGGGTCTAACTGACTCTTACTGCCATTGATATCAGTGTACTGTTCACCGCTGCGAGGCAGGAATGACTCGCTGTAGCTGGCATAAACTGAGATGTTTTCCTGAGGCTTATAGATCAAGCCTGCACGCGGAGAAACCTGGTCGTCTTTACGACTGAGGTTTTCATCTGCTTTAGCATTGAACACTTCGATATCGAAGCTGTCAAAACGCGCACCCAATACCAGGTCAAAGTGTTCAGATAACTCAATCTCGTCCTGCAAGAAGAAAGAGAACACATCCAACGACACACGGGTATCGTCATTCAACGCGCTGAATGCCACCGTAAATGGTGTGCCGTCTGCGTTAACACCCGCCATGTTGCGAATATTTAACGGACGCGCCAGCGTGAATACTTCCTTGTCATTTCCCGTTGTGCTGAACACGGGATTAAAGCGGTTCTGATCTGAGTTTGTTTGAATAAACTCGGTACCCGCTATTACAGTGTGGCCAATACCACCGGTCTGGAATTCACCGATCAGGTTGCCCGACAGGATCAGATTGTCACGTTGGGTATTATCGATATAGCCGTCAAGCTCAACCGTGTTTGCGGCAGCATCAAAGTCATTAGCGTAGAAGTTTGAATAGACTTTGTCGTAATCGCCGTAAAACGCGTTTACGTTACCTTTAATATTGTCAGCAAACTGATGCTGCACATTGGCGCGGAATACGTGCGCTTCCAGCTCGTGATAGTTATTAGCCGGATCACCAAAGGTGATGTCTTTTAAGGCTTCAACCGGCTTACCGTTGTCACCCGTAGGAATACCACGATCGATAAAGCGCTCGTGATTAATGTACTCGTAAGACACATCCAGTACGGTGTCAGTCGCTAACTCAAAACGTGCTGTAGGATTAAAGCCAATACGCTCACCGTCGAAGAAATCTCGATGATTCTCAAGCGATTCATACATTGCATTAACGCGCACCGCAGACGTGCTGCTGATATCAGTGTTTGTATCCACTTCCACGCCGTAACCGCCAAAGGTGTTTAACGTCGCTTTGTAACCCGTAAAGGTGTCATCCAGTTGCGCCTTCTTAGACACGCGATTCAGGATACCGCCAGTACCACCACGACCAAACAGCAGCGCGTTAGGGCCGCGTAAAATCTCTACCTGCTCAACATTGTACAACGAACGGAAATACTGCACGTCATCGCGGTTACCGTCGATATAGAAGTCAGCAGTTGAACGCACACCACGGAATACCACTGAGTCACGGTGACCTTCACCCATTGAGGTATTCACACCGGGCGTATAATCAATAATCTCGCCAATGCTGGTGATACCACGAGCAATGATCTCGTCTGCAGTCATGATGGACAAACTCTGAGGAACATCAATGATTGGCGTAGGGGTTTTTACCGAGTTCGATTGATTAAACGACAAGTACTGTCCTTCCACAACAATGTGTTCGGGATCGTCCTGGGTATTTGCCACAGCGGCATTGCTAAACAGCAACGCTGCGGTGATCGCAGATAGTTGGAATTTCAAGTCATATTCTCCATTTGTTTGAGTGCGTTCTTAAGGCCGGAGCCTAGCTGCGAGGCGGTTTTTATTTTTGTTGAGTGCGATCGCGGGAAAGAATGTTAATGCGAACTATTATTAATTTCAACCAATGTTAAGAATTGGTTAGAATTGATTATTCCGAAAGAATAGATGCGTCAAAATCACGCAAATAAAAGCCCTTTATACAGTGAATAAAGGGCTAATTTAGTCCTGCATTTATAGCTTGCAAACAAAAGTTAGCATTCTGTAAATCCAAAATTCTCTGAGACAGTCGTCAAGCCAGTGCTAAAAACGATATTCAACCGTCATGCTGTATTGTTTCATTGCCATGAACTGATGCAAGCTTGCACTTGTGTTCAATGAAAGGTTTTCAGTGATATCCCATGCGATACCCAGGCCACCCACGACTCCCCATTTATTAGTAGTCTCACTGCCTATTGGCGTCCATTCTGAGGATTGCCGTTGTCTGGTAGTACTGTCGATTGAATAATAGGCGACGCCTGCTTTGCCATAGACGTGAAAAGACTCACTGATTTGATAGAACCTGTGGGTCACTTCTGCGGTGAGGATAGTCAGGTCTGCGTTGGTATCATAGCGTTCAGAATCCTGTGAACAGAATAAGCAATCTAATCCGTCCAAAAAGCCCAACTCAATGCCGCTCGCATATGTGAGTTTTAAACTGGTATCTGATGTTAGGTAATAACCCAATGCCAGTTGGTAATTAACCAGGTCATTGTCGCTGCCCGTCAGCTCATGATCACCGAGATACTGGGTCACGCTCTCCGGCAATTCTTTGCGAGCATCGCTCTCGTTGTAGTTATACACACTGGTAAAAGCAGCACCTTCTACGAACCAATTATTGTTATCAGCATGCGCGTTAGGCACGAGTACAGCAGCACTCAGTGCAAACGCACAGATTCCTTTTTTATTCATGTTATATCCCGATATTGGGGTCTGAGTAACCCGGTGTTGAAAACCGCTATGATAGTGTACGGGAGTGAAAAGAAGGTGAAATGTAAAGGGCAAATATTATTGCCCTTTAATAACGCTTTTACAGACTCTTGATGAATGCCTGATAGGCTTCTACAGCAATAGGCGAGGTCAGCACGTTATTATGCTCTGCCCCTTCCACGACAACGAGGTTTTTATTGTCGGAGGGCGATACCCGGTAAAGGATCTCGCTGTATTTAGGTGGTGTTTTGCGATCTTTTTCACCCACAATTAACAGTAACGGGCCTTTGTAACTGCCTACCTGGTAGGCATTATCTACCGACTTCAGGCTGTCAGACAGCTTATAGCGAGTAAGCCAGGCCGTCCAACCAGGTGAGTTGTCGTAAATCAACTGGGTTAAATTCACTACCGGCCCTTCCAGTACCAAACCATCGGGTTTGCGTTGCAGTGCAATATGCGTAGCAACCGCTGTGCCCAGCTCAACCCCATGCACCAACATTGGCTTGTCATTACGCAGCTTATCTACAGCAAAGTCGTAAATGGCCAAGGCATCCTGCAGCATAAATTCAGGGTTCATGTCTTTAGGCTTGTCGCTAATCCCAGCGCCTGGGTAGTCAAACCAGATAATATTAGCGGGAATACTGCCTAAACGGTGCAGCTTACTGGCAGATTTATTGATGGTTGATGCGTTGCCGCCGAACAAAACTATATTGGCTTTCGCACCGTGATACAGAGCCTGAACCCCGCGTATCTGGTTTCCTCGCACACCGGTAATTGTTACCGGCTTTACCGCCACCGAGATACCGTCTTTAAACGCTTTACCCTGAAAATGCGTGAGGTCGAGCTTTTCGACGTTGGGAGACTGATATATCAGGTTTTGCGGGGTTACGTTAATGACGCAGCCAGACACCACTACAAGTAAGAGGCCTAGAAAAAGAGAAAGATAAATGCGATTGGGCATGCTTGTCCTTGCCAAAGTGAATTCCGCTGAAAATGAACGCCTATACCATAAGTATAGAGGCTACTTGAAGTTTTGAGTATCAGCCTATCAATTAATTTAGCACTTGCCCACTGTGATAACGACAACACCGACCAGAAAAAAGAAGGGGCAACACCGCCCTACTCGGTGCCGCCCCCGGAACAACTCAGGCGATGTCCAGCCGTTGCCGGACATCCTGTTCAAATGTTATTTAGGTTCGCGCAAATGGAACACCTGACAACGGGTAGCCAAATCAGGCTGCTGAGCAATGTTGGTTTGCTCAGCTAAACCACAGTCGGTTAATCCCAGCGGTAAACGGGTATAACGGTTAAACAGCATCATACCGCCGCCCTCAACCGGCGCTAAACGCCACTGTGCGGTTTTATTGTCGCAGTTCACCATGTCAACATTGGCACCTGGCACGACCTGATTATTCACCACACCCAGGCACTGAGCACTTTCTGCTTCTACTTTTAAGCGTAGATATCCGGTATCAGTCGGTTGGAACACCCAGGTCTGCTCATCCAGGTAGTTAAACGCGCGTTGCACGACATTATCTTCATAAGCGGTAATAGCTTTGCCGCTCTGCTGACTCATGAGTGCAACCTCACCTACCGGGCGCAGCTGCCATTGATTACAGGCGCTATCGGTATTTTGCTGTAATACCGCCTGATTAGCGGATGCTGAACATCCCGCAACGGCTAGAGGCTTGCCAGAATAGCGATTGGTAATAGTCACGTTGCCATCAATACCAGGCGCGACCTGCCATTGCTGACAGTAATTGTTTCGCCATGCCGCAGACTGCACGCGTGCATTGTCGGCGGTGCTGCATGCAGCTACTTCAAGAAACTTACTGTCTTCGCGATTGGCTAACCGCACAAAACCGTCAGTGGTGGAGTCGAGCACCCACTGTCCGTTGGTACCGGCACACTGGCGTTGCACAGCGCGGTTGTCCTGCGGATCAGAGGAGATGTCCAGGCACAACTCGCTGGTCGCATTGACTAAGTGATAACGCTGACCTTGCACTCGTGTCACCAGAGGGCCGTTTTCGCCACCAGGAGGGGCCACTTCAACACCCGGTGTCAGAGGCTCACCAAATTGCGGCGTGCCGTCTTCGTTCCAGGTAAATTTTTGTGCGCGCAAAGAACGTGTGGCACTGCAGCCATGCTCAACTGAGTCATTGCCGTGATACACCAACCAGTCTTCTTTGCCATCCGGCGACGTAAAGAAACCATTGTGACCAGGGCCAAATACAGTTTCGGTGCGGCTGAATACGGGCTCTGGGTACTTAGTCCAGTGTTCGCGGTTCATGGGGTCATCGCCCACCAGCTCCAACAAGCCCAGTTTGTAATCCGGCGTATTACAGAAACTGGCAGAATAAGTCATGAAAGTACGGCCATTGCGCTGAAGGATTTCGGCCCCTTCGGTCACTTTACGGCCGCTGATTTCCCAATCCAGTTCAGGCGTGGTCAGCACGGTGTGAGGTTGATCAGCCTTTAACGTCCACGGGTTTTCCATCTCGGCGATAATATTGAGCTGGGTATCACCACGCCACTGCGAGTAAATCACATAGAGCTTGCCGTTGTGTTCTAAATAATTACCGTCGATATTCCATACATCAGGCATTAACGCGCCCTTGTACTGATACGGGCCCATTGGGTCGTCACCAACGCTTTCCAGCACATTCAGATGCTGATGGTCCAACGTGCCATCCTGACCTGCGGTATACATCATGTACCAGCGGAATCCGTTCGGGCCTTTTAAACGATGAAATTCAAACGCCCAAAAGTTACAACAACGCTCCGGGTCAGTTGACGACCATACATTAACCGGTGTGGCGTCTGCCAGGCCGGCCAACGTAGGCGATTTACGCATGACCAGCTGTGATGTCCAGGTGGTTGTGGTGAGGTAGTAGTTACCGTCCCAGTATTCCAGCCACGGATCGGCGCCATTGGGAAATAACGGATTAGTAAAGATCCCCGATGCTTCCGTAGCGACATTATCTGGTTGCTTAGCGGCTGTTTCTGCCTCCGGTGCGGTGCTGCTACATCCGCCTAACGCAGCCAGTAATAACGCTGCGGTAGTCAGCCGTTTAATCGACTTTACAATCATTGGTACTCTCTCTTTGTGTGGTCAACACAAACCCATCGTTTGTAGATAACATTAATTGAAGATCGCCTGCTGGCAAGGTTTGAATCCGGGTCTGACGTGCGCCCTCGCCCTTCGTTAATAAAGTTGCGCCGGCTAATGCATAGCTGTCCGACGGGATCACAATCTGTTGTGGTGTGGCTTGCGCGTTAATCCCGGCAATAAACCAGCGGCACTGTGATTTACGCGCCAACACAACGTATTCGCCGGGACTGGCAGCAATCAGTTGAGTCTCGTCCCAGCTCGCAGGTACGGTTTGCAGAAACTGTTTAACGTAAGGCTCAACGTTTTGCATTTGCTCAGGCGTGGTTACGACATGCTGCACGCCAGAGTAAAACAACACGGTTTCAGCCAGTTCAAACGCATTTGAGGTTTTTCGCTCGATATTGGGGATATCCCCCAACACCGTAGGCGTAAAGTCCATTGGGTCAAATAAGTTGCGGGTAAAGGGCAGTAAAGTGGCGTGATAAGCCTGACGGTCAGCAAAGTCCTGGAAGAACGTAATCATTTCCTGGCCTTTTATGCCTTCAGCCGTCATTAAATTTGGGTATTCACGTTGTAGCCCCCGCGGCAATGTTACCCCGTGGAAGTTCACCATCAGTTTAAAGTCTGCAGCATCCTGCAGTATGGCTTTGAAGTATTCCCATACGGACGCGCCGTCGCCGGGGAAGAAATCAATTTTTACACCGGCAATCCCCATTGCCTGGAGACGAGCAAACTCTTTGCGACGGTCAGCTTGTGTAAGCAGTTGCCCTTTGGGGCTATATACAGTCTGGTTCCAGTGTCCTGAAGAGTTGTACCACAACCACAAACGCACGTTTTTAGACCCGGCGTATTTAGCTAGCTTGGCAATGCCGTCATAGCCGATATTCTGGTCCCAGTTCACGTCCACCAGCACATAAGGCCATTGCATGTCGGCAGCGTAGTCAATGAACGCAGTTTGCGTTTCGGTGTTAACAGACTCGTCTTTCAACAATCCCCAGCTCCAGGCTGCAAGCCCCGGTTCAACAAAGTCAGTTTCGCTAAGCGCAGAAGCGTTAGCGACATCAGTACCCAGCGTAGAGGCTGCAATGGTGTCCAGTTCACCCACTAACAACAGTCGCCACGGCGACGTAAAGGGCAATGTGTGTTCGGGTAAAAGCTGGCCGTTTGTTACGGTTTCAGCCGGGTGCGGGAACGTCAGTGTGAAGACACCTTCGTCATTGCTTAGCAGGTTGGAAGCGGCATAGCCTTCGGTTATGCCAGCTTCACTGATCACCAGATAGGTATCTCTGAGTCGGAACAAGGCCGGATACACCCATCCATTGTCGAATTGCGGCGTTAACTTACCCACAACGCCGTGCTGATATTCTTCTTCATAGGATGGATTGGTATTCATCCAACCTGACTGCGCTGCCGCCTTGGGCTGCAACCAACCCTGAGTGTCCGCAAACATACCCACACTGGTTTGTTCGCTGATGACAACCCGGGTATCGGTCGATTTACCCATCAACTCATAGCGAAACGCCAGACCATCGTTGCTAAGTCGGAAGCGCACAGACAGCATGTCGCCGCGCGTGTTTTCCACGCTGACCAGAACTTCATTGGCCTGATATTCAATATTTCGCTGCTTACCATGAACCAATGAATAAGCCGATGCGATGGCGCTGACTTCACTGACATTTTTCAGCGTCAGGTTATCCGCAAACGAACTGTTTGCCAGGGTAAGACCGAGTGCAGAGGGCTGGATCACAGCATCACCTCTGCGCTTCACCTGATAGACCAGTGTTGCTTTGCTGTTCAGGGAAACCTGCACACTCAGCTCGTGATTGGGGCTATGCAGACTGACGATAGCCTTAGCCCAAACCGACCCCGTTGTACCGACGGTGAGTAACACCGCCAGTATCAGCTTAACAGTACGTTGCCACATTTGAATCAGCCCGGTTTACTTAGTGTCGAATGCGTACACAATACGCGTTGAGTACACGTCGCCCGGTAACAAGGTTGTACTAGGGAACGCCGGTTGATTCGGTGAATCCGGGTAGTGCTGAGGTTCAAGGCAGAACGCCCCGCGGAAGATATGTTGCTGGCCCATGCCGCTGGTACTGCCGTCCAGGAAGTTACCCGAGTAAAACTGCACGGCAGGCTCTTCAGTCAGAACACGCAATACGCGGCCTGATGCTGGATCGTATACCGAAGCAGCTTCAATCAGGGTATTGTCAGGCTGGTCTTTCAGCACATAGTTGTGGTCATAACCTTTACCTAACGCTAACTGCTTATGGCTATCGCCGATGTCTTTACCAATGGCTTTGGCTGACGTGAAATCAAATGCGGTCCCTGCAACAGGCATGAGTTCACCGGTAGGGATCAAACCACTGTCAACCGGGGTAATTGCTTCACTGTTAATGGTTAATTTGTGATCCAGAATGTCGCCTTTGCCAGCAAGGTTGAAATACGTATGCTGGGTCAGATTAACAATGGTTGGCGCGTCAGTCGTAGCAATAAACTGCATGTCCAGCGTGTTGTCGTCAGTCAGCGTGTAAGTGACGACTGTGGTCAACTCGCCAGGGTAACCCTGGTCGCCGTCCGGGCTTACCAGCGTTAATTTCACGCCAGCGCTGGTTTTCGTTGCAAACGGCTCCATGCTCCAGACTTTCTTGTCGAAACCCTGTACGCCGCCGTGAAGGTGATTGTCGCCGTCATTCGTCGCCAACTGATACTCGGTACCAAACAACGAGAACTTAGCGTCTTTAATGCGGTTGCCATAACGGCCAATCAATGCACCAAAGTACGGGTTTTTGGTTTCATAATCTGACAGTGAATCGAAACCGTACACGATATTACCCGACTGACCCTTAGCGTCGGGTACCGACATGCGAGTGATAATGCCACCATAACTGATGACATCGATTTCGATGTTATTGCTATTTTTAAGCGTGACTTGCTTAACCGGTGTTGCGTCGCTTAGCACACCATAAGCACTGATTGTTGCAGAGGGAGTCGTTGTCATTGTTTGTCCTTTTTGCGCCATCACCTGGCTGCTGCAGCCAAAGGTAAGTGACAATACACCCGCCAGAAGCCACTTAGCGCGGCTGCCGGAGGCAGTAAATAGTTGTGCAGGACGTATTGAAGTAAGCGAAAGCGTAGACATGGTTAACATTCCCATAATTATTTTTATACTTTTATATTACAATTATAACAGGGAATGCAAGTAATGATTCAGCTAAGTGACAGACGTGTTCCGCTGTTGGAACGGAAAACACGTCTGCGTTAATCATGAAGTTAGCGCTGAATTTCGCCCTGTTTCACCATAATACAATCCATTCCCGCATCTCTGGCGGCCTGGTAGCCAATCTCGGTGTCTTCAAACACAACACAATGTTGTGGTGCTACACCCATTTGTTCGGCAACCGTCAAAAACGTTTCAGGATGCGGTTTTCCGTGTGTTACATCGGAGGCGGTAACCAGTGAATCAATTCGCGCCAACAGCCCGTGTTTTGCCAGCAGGTGTTCGGCGTGAGGTCGCTCTGCGCCGGTCCCGATACCAATCGACAGGGTTGGACGATAATGCTCAAACACCGCCATGGTAGACGGGATCAGTACAGGCTCAAGATCCATGGTTTCCCATGCCTCGCGCTTGAACTTTGCCACAGCCTTCGGATCGTGATCCATGCCGAATTTTTCGTTCAGTATTACGACAGTTTGTTGCGTGGGCACTCCACCCAGGGAGTTCATATAGTCTGCATCAAACGGATAGCCAAACGCGTTACATGCGCGCTCCCAGGCCACCATGTGCGACGGCATAGAATCGACCAGCGTGCCATCCATATCGAAAACAATGCCCTGGTAGGCAGATAAATCGACCATGAAAACTCCTTCGTTACGGTTCAAGAGACAATGACCGGTGCTGAGTGCACCGGTCTTATTCATACTACAATGAATCGTAATATTATCATGTCAGCTCACCGTACAGGTGTACCAACAGGTCGATTAAATACCTTGCTTTAGCTGATAGTAAGCGGCGTTGTAACGCAGCTCAGACTTAAAGGTACGCAGATTAGTGTCACTGTCGATAACTACCGTTTCCACACCCGCCATATCAGCATAATCTTCGATCATGCTTGCGGTAATGGCCTGGCTGTAAGCAGAGTGGTGAGCACCACCAGCATAAATCCAGGCCGCACCAGCCACTTCCAGGCTAGGCTTAGGCTCCCACAGTGCAGATGCAACTGGCAGGTTAGGTGTCGTTTCAGGTTGATCAACCGTATCCAGCTCATTAACCAGAATGCGGAAGCGGTTACCCATATCGATTGGCGATACGTTGATAGACGGACCCGCTTTAGCCGCGAATAACAGACGGGGTACATCGCACTTCACACCAATGGTGTGGCGGTGCAATTCCAGACGAGGCTTCTTACCGGCAATCGACGGACACACTTCCAGCATGTGCGCACCCAGTACCTGATCTGTGCCGCCGGTAAAGTTGTAGGTGTAGTCTTCCATGAACGAGCAACCGCCTTCCAGGCCGTTTGCCATGACTTTCATGATGCGAACCATGGCCGCAGTTTTCCAGTCTCCTTCACCGCCGTAACCGTAGCCTTTGGCCATCAGGCGCTGTGTTGCAAGACCAGGTAAGCCGGTTAAGCCAGCCAGGTTTTCAAAGCAGTTGGTGAATGCACCAAAACCACCGTCAACGAAGAATTTTTCCATACCCAGTTCCAGACGCGCTTCTTTCATTAAGCGGTCACGCTGGTAATCATCGGTCAGCAGTTCTTTGCTTACGTCATATTCCTGATAGTACGCATCCAGCTGTGCAGCTACATCGCCATCGCTGATGCTTTCCACTACGTCAGCCAATTCTTGCAGACCATGCGCATGTACTTCGTAGCCAAAGGTAATTTGTGCTGCAACTTTGTCACCTTCGGTTACCGCAACGTGACGCATGTTGTCACCAAAGCGTACCACCTTCATAGACTGGCTTTCTGCCCAACCTAATGCAGCACGGCACCAACCGTCGATTTGTTTAACGGTTTTCGGATCCTGCCAATGACCAACAACCACTTTACGCTCTTTGCGCATACGCGTGCCGATGAAACCGAATTCGCGGTCACCGTGAGCACTCTGGTGCGTGTTCATGTAGTTCATGTCGATGCTGCTCCAAGGCAGACCAGCATTAAACTGGGTATGCAGGTGCAACCATGGCTTTTTCAGCTCGTTCAGGCCGGCAATCCACATTTTCGCAGGCGAGAAGGTGTGCATCCATAAAATCACACCAATACAGTTCGGTGCGCTGTTGGCAGCCTGACAAACCTGGTGGATTTCTGATGGGGTTTTAACGGTGTCTTTGTAAACCACGTTAACCGGCTGAATGCTTTCATTCAGACCAGCAGCCAGCGCCTGGCTGTTGTTCGCAACTTCTTCCAGTACACGAGGGCCGTAAAGGTGCTGTGAACCGGTGATAAACCAAACTTCTTTTTGTACTGTAGTCATAATTCTGTCCTCTATAGATAAAGGTGCCTGACGGCAGCTTATTCCTGACCGTAATAAGCGTTTTTGCCGTGCTTGCGTAAATAGTGTTTATCCAGGATGGCCTGATTTAGTGGCGCCGCATTCGGACTCAGCGTGCGGGTTAAATAAGCCATACGGGCAATTTCTTCGAGCAATGCAGCGTGATACACAGACTGTGCCGCGTCTTTACCCCAGGTAAAGGGCGCGTGACCGGCTACAATCACCATGGGGGCGGAAAGCGGATCGCGGTCGGTGTACGCATCGGTAATTTGCACGCCGGTTTCTTCTTCGTAGTCACCGTTGACCTGCTCATCGGTTAACTCGCGTGTACAGGTAATATCGCCATGCACATAATCTGCGTGGGTGGTCCCCAGACACGGAATGCTCTGCTTGGCCTGCGCCCATGCCGTTGCATAGGTTGAGTGGGTGTGAGTCACGCCGCCAATGTTGTCAAACGCACGGTACAAATGCGTATGCGTTTTGGTGTCTGATGACGGACGCATAGTGCCCTCGACAATGTTGTTTTCCATATCAACAATCACAATGTCTTCGGGCTTCATCTGGTCGTACGATACGCCACTTGGCTTAATCGCAACCACACCTTTGGCGCGGTCGACCTGCGACACGTTACCAAAGGTATAAATCACCAGATTGCGGTGCTGAAGCTCCATATTGGCTTCATACACTTCGCGTTTTAGTTCGGTATAACTCATGGCTGGCCTCCGCTGACATAGGCACCAAGGGTTTGGTATTTTTGATAGAGTTCGTCGTACACACCTACATTTTCAGGATTAGGCAGGTACTGTTTGCAGACAGGCGACGCCATCACGGCCTGAGCGTCGGCGACAGTTGGGTATTCGCCAGCAGCCACAGCAGCCATGATAGCGGCGCCTAAGGCACAACTCTGTTCACTTTCTAATACGTCGATGGGGCAGTTCCATACATCGGCACAGGTCTGCATGACGTAGTCGGATTTTTTCGAGATTCCACCGATAACCACCACTGATTCAATGGGCACGCCCTCTGAACGGAAGCGCTCGGTAATTGCGCGCGCTCCAAAGGCAGTGGCTTCAACCAGTGCTTTAAATAGTTTTGGCGCATCGGCTCCCATTTTGATGCCGGTGATCGCCATGGATACCGTTTGGTCGGCGTCGGGAGTACGACGTCCGTTCACCCAGTCCAGCGCCGTAATGTCATGCGCACTGGCCGGAATTAATGCGGCTTCATTAGATAAGCGCTGTAAGGTAATGGCTTCGATTTTATCGGCTAATTCACTGGCGCCGGTTTCCATCAGCTCGTGCAGCAGATTTTGGGTTGGCCATAACACCAGATTCTTAAACCACGCATAAAGATCGCCGAAGGCGGACTGACCAGCTTCCAGGCCAATCATACCCGGGATAACCGAGCCATCAACCTGGCCGCAGATACCTTTCACACAGGTATCGCCCAGTGTTTGCGGCGTTGTGACGGTAATGTCACAGGTGGAGGTGCCCATTACTTTAGTCAGCACGCCTTCGCGTACATTGGCCGCAACCGCGCCCATGTGACAGTCAAACGCACCAAAACCCACTACGATACCGGCAGGCAAACCTAGTTTGTCAGCCCATTCTGCGGTTAAGTTACCAGCAGCTTTGTCACTTGGCTGTGTGTTTGGATTCAGGGTGTCTACCACACCGTCCAGCAATGGATCGATTCCGGCAAAGAAACTGTTTGGCGGGAAACCGTCCCAGGCTTCGTTCCACATTAATTTATGGCCGGTAGCACAGCGCCCCATTTGCATTTGCGATGGGTGAGTGGTGCCACACATAAGCGCAGTCATCCAGTCACAGTGCTCTACCCAGCTATAAGTAGCCGCTTTCACTTCCGGATCGTTGCGGAAAATGTGCAGTGCTTTTGCCCAGTACCATTCAGACGAATAGATACCGCCCATATAAGACAGGTAGTTCACATCGTTTTCGTTGGCTGCTTTGGTGATCTCGCTGGCTTCTTTTACCGCGGTATGATCTTTCCAAAGCACAAACATGGCATTCGGGTTTTCTGCAAACGCGTCGGTCAGTGCTAAAGGCACACCTTCCGCATTCACTGCTACTGGTGTTGAGCCTGTTGTGTCGAAGCTCATTCCCACCACATTTTCAGCCGTACCAGCGGGCACTTTTTCCCACAGCGCATTGACCACTTCTACCAGACTATCGATATAGTCCAGAGGATGCTGACGGTATTGGTCGCGGGCGGGTACGCAATAGCGACCTTCCGCCCAGCGCGGATAATTGACCATATGGCTGGCCAGCTCTGCACCGGTTGTGACATCAACCAAAAGTGCTCTGACCGAATCAGAGCCATAATCGAGCCCTAATGTATAACGAGACATAATAATTCTATTCCACGAACTGCTAACAAAATTAGCCACCAAATTTAATTGTATGATAATATCAATAATACGCAAATGTAAAGGTAATATAAAATTAATATTAATGGTGTGGTGGCTAGTTTTTCATCACTTAATGCAATAGCTGGCGCTCATGTTGCCAGTGGAAAGCTGTGATACCGCGCCAGTCTGTTTTAACCGTTGAATGGAAAATGCTATGACGACCCAACTCGATCAATTAAAGGCCATGACGACTGTAGTGGCTGACACCGGTGACTTTGAAGCCATCAAACGCTATCAGCCACAAGACGCAACAACGAATCCTTCACTGCTCTTAAAAGCAGTACAAATCGAAAAGTATCGCCCTTTAGCAGCTGAAGCGGTGCAATGGGCTGCAGCCCAGGACAATGTGACAGATGTTGCCGGTGCAGCTGCAGACAAGCTGGCAGTGTCAATCGGTAGTAAATTAATGGAACAGGTACCAGGGTATGTATCTACTGAGGTGGATGCCCGTTTGTCTTTTGACACTATGGCGACTGTAGAAAAGGCCAATCACCTGCTGGCGCTGTACCGTGACCAGGGCATCGATACCAGTCGCGTACTGATCAAAATCGCCGCGACCTGGGAAGGTATTCAGGCTGCGCGCATTCTTGAGTCTCAGGGCATCAAAACCAACGTTACGTTGGTATTTTCATTTGCTCAGGCTCGCGCCAGTGCCGAAGCGGGAGCATTTCTGATTTCGCCATTCGTTGGCCGAATCCTGGACTGGTACAAAGCCAACCAGCCAGATGAGGACTTTACCGGTGCCAATGATCCGGGTGTGAAGTCGGTTAGCCGTATTTACGACTACTTCAAGACTCACGGTTACGACACTATCGTAATGGGCGCGAGCTTCCGCAACATCAGTGAAATTCAGGAACTGGCAGGTTGTGATCGCTTAACCATCAGTCCTGCACTGCTGGATGAACTGGCCAATACAGAAGGCAAGCTTGAACGTAAACTGAACCCGGTTGATTCGCCTAAGCCCGCCCCTGCTGCATTAACCGAGCAGGCGTTCCGCTGGGATATGAACGAAGAGCAAATGGCGAACGACAAACTGGCAGAAGGTATTCGCCAGTTCGCTAAAGACCAGGTAACCCTGGAAGCCATGCTGGCTGATTTGGCGTAACGTCAGCGTTTAATAAATAAACCCCCCGGTTGTTTTTCAACGTCCGGGGCTTTTTAATTACATCACTTTTTACCGCTATTTCACCTGATTGGCATTATGTATTAAGGTACATTGAAACTTAATTGTGCCAAACAATGACCTTTACACCAAAAAAACGCTTTGTAGCCCAACGCATAGCAATAAATCTTAAACAATGTCTGCTAGCCGGATTGCTGTTCTCGCCTTTCAGTTATTCAACCACCTTGTCGGACGCGATTCTCACCAAGATTGATACACACTATATCGAACCGGGTTTAGCCAACGAGTTAAAATCTCACTTTCCAGACATATCAGATATACAGGACCAAGCTGCTGTTGCAGACATACTCACTGAGTATTTAACCCGCTTCGATAAACATTTTACCGTTGAATATCTGTCTCCTGAGACGCCCGCACATGTAGCCAAAGCGCCTAGTTGGTTCGAACGCCTGGAACAGGACGAGTATGGCTTTACTCACTATGACGTTATCGAGTCCAATATTGGTTATGTCAACTTCTGGGGCTTTGCCCAGCTTACGAGAGAGTCCAGGTTAAAAGTACAAAACGTCATGAACACCTTCACACATGCCGAAGGGCTGATTATTGACTTACGCCAAAATGGAGGCGGTAGTGGCGAAATGGTAAGTTGGCTGAGCAGCTACTTTTTAAATGGCCGTGTCCACATGAATTCATTTTACACCCGCACATCAAACAGCTGGCATCACTTCTATACCAGCGAAGATATAGACAACGATCATTTAGAAACCATACCGCTTTATATACTGACTAGTCACGAGACCTTCTCAGCAGCCGAGGAATTTGCTTACAATCTACAACAACTGAACCGCGCCACTATTGTTGGAGAAACCAGCAAAGGCGGCGCCAATCCCTGGAGGTGGTTTACTATTCCGGGATACGATTACAGGATTGGGATCCCCACCAGAAAAGCGATAAACCCGATAACCCATTCCAACTGGGAAGGTGTAGGCGTTGCACCCGACATTCAGGTTAGTGAAGATGTTGCGCTGGAGACGGCAATTTCACTTCTTCGTGAGAAGCTGGCTGGCAATAAATAACATCCATAAAAAAAAGCCTGCATCACGCAGGCTTTTCAATATTACTAGTTATTTTACGCAAGCAACGCCTTGGCTTTTGCTACTACGTTGTCAACGGTAAAGCCGAAGTGTTTCAGCAATTCACCACCTGGTGCAGACTCACCAAAGGTTTGCATGCCAACGACATCACCGTCCAGGCCGACGTATTTGTACCAGAAGTCGGTATGCGCGGCTTCAACAGCCAGTTTAACCGTACCCGCAGGCAATACGCTTAGCTTATACTCTGCTGACTGCGCATCAAATTGCTCAGTACTTGGCATGGAGACAACTCGTGCACCCACACCTTGCTCACCCAGTGCCGTTGCGGCATCGACGGCCAGTGACACTTCAGAACCCGTTGCAATCAACACAATGTCAGCTTTGCCTGCGCAGTCTTTTAATACATAACCGCCTTTTGCAACGTCAGCCAGTTGGCTTTCGCTACGTGCCTGCGTCTTGGTACCCTGACGGGTAAAGACTAACGCGCTTGGGCCATCCTGCTTGACTAGAGCCTGGCGCCAGGCTTCTGCGGCTTCGACCGTGTCACACGGACGCCAGGTAGTCAGGTTCGGCGTTAAGCGTAAGTTAGCCAGTTGTTCGATAGGCTGGTGCGTTGGGCCGTCTTCCCCCTGACCGATGGAGTCGTGGGTGTACACAAAGATAGACTTTGCTTTCATTAACGCCGCCATACGTACCGCGTTGCGCGCGTATTCCATAAACATCAGGAAGGTCGCGCCGAATGGGATAAACCCACCGTGCAATGCAATGCCGTTCATGATAGCACTCATGCCGAATTCACGCACACCATAGAATATGTAGTTACCGGCTGCATCGTCCTGAAGACCTTTGGCTTGTGGCCACAGTGTTAAGTTTGAGCCAGCCAGATCCGCAGAGCCACCAATGATTTCTGGCAATTGATTAGCAAAGAATCCAATCGCATTTTGCGACGCTTTACGAGTGGCCATATCCTGCATATCTGCCTGACACTGGCGCACAAAAGCGTCTGCTTTCTCGTTAAAGTCCGCAGGTAGTGCCTGTTCAATAACACGGCGCTTGAAAGATTTGGCTAAATCAGGATAAGCAGCGGCGTATTCCTCAAACAGCTTGTTCCATTGCGCTTCCGCTTCAGCACCTTTCTCGTTTGCATCCCACTGAGCGTACACGTCTTCTGGTACTTCAAATGGCGCATATGGCCAATCCAGTTGCTTGCGTACTTCCGCCACTTCATCATCCCCTAAAGGCGAACCGTGACAGTCATGGCTACCTGATTTATTCGGTGAACCAAAACCAATCAGGGTTTTACAGCAAATCAGTGTGGGTTTATCCGTTACCGACTGCGCCACCTCAATCGCCGCTTTCAATGCAGCTTCGTCATGACCATCGATATCTTTGATGACGTGCCAGCCGTAGGCTTCAAAGCGCGCTGGCGTGTTGTCGGTAAACCAGCCTTCAACGTGGCCATCAATAGAAATACCGTTGTCATCCCAGAAAGCAACCAACTTACCCAGGCCCAACGTACCAGCCAGTGAACAGGCTTCGTGGGAGATACCTTCCATCAGGCAGCCATCGCCCAAGAAGCAATATGTGTAGTGGTCAACAAGCGGGAAACCTTCACGGTTAAACTGCCCTGCCAGGGTTTTCTCAGCAATTGCCATACCCACGGCATTGGCAATACCCGCTCCTAACGGACCCGTTGTGGTTTCAACGCCTTCGGTGTAGCCATATTCAGGGTGGCCCGGCGTTTTTGAGTGCAACTGACGGAATTGCTTAAGTTCTTCTACAGGCAAGTCGTAACCACTTAAATGTAGCAGCGCATACTGCAACATGGAAGCATGCCCATTCGATAAGACAAAACGGTCGCGGTTTGCCCATTTCGGGTTGCCCGGGTTGTGCTGATAAAACTGTTGCCATAAGACAGTGGCAATGTCAGCCATTCCCATTGGCGCGCCAGGGTGGCCGGATTTTGCTTTTTGAATTGCATCTACTGCCAACATGCGGATGGCATTGGCAGAGCGTTGAATTGTAGACATGCGTCACTCACCTTTAATTACTATTATAGTACAAATAATAATGTGAACTGTGTGTTAAACACAACCGCTAAGTGACAAAACCCGGTAAATTACTACCAATTATGCATATTTCCGTAAATGGCTACTTTCACCCGCTGTGCTAATTCGCTATGTTAGTCAAACCGTTAGCCGATATTACTTTTAATTTTCAGCGGAGACCGAAGCATGAGTGAAAGAATTCAAAGCATTAATGCCGTAGGGATACTGGTCACTGACTACGATGAAGCCATTGCATTCTTCACTGAAAAGCTGAATTTCGACTTACTGGCTAATGAGGCCCATGACAATGGCATCCGATGGGTATTATTACATCCACCTGGTTTATCCAATACCGGCATCATGGTAAATCTGGCGCAATCCAAACTGGACGAAATGGTAGTGGGTAAACAGGCAGGCGATCAGGTTTTGTTCGTACTGCAAACCAATGATTTCTGGCGGGATTACAAAAGCATGCAAAGCAAAGGTGTGAACTTCATAGAAACCCCGCGCGATGAGGATTATGGCACCGTTGCTATTTTCGAAGACCTGTATGGCAACAAGTGGGATTTACTGCAGGTAAAAGACGAGGAATAGGCGGTTCGCGCCGTTGGTCACACCTTCCACTTTCAAACGCTTATTTCGTACAGTAGAGATTGTTTAAAGTAATCAATATCGTATATGCTTCAACTGCCTGCCCTGTTCCAGGGTTAAGAAAACAAGAGGATGTTGAGCATGGAAGTATTACTCGATTACATTGTTACTCCCCAGTTATTCGTACTGGTTTTGGTGGTGATATTACTGAAAATCTCCATCAAGTTCGTACCACAAAACCGCGCCTACGTGATTGAACGATTCGGTAAATACCAATCAACCAAAGAAGCGGGTTTAAACTTTATCTTTCCGTTTATCGACCGAGTAGCCGCCGATCGCTCATTGAAAGAACAGGCCGTAGACGTGCCTGAGCAGAGCGCCATTACCAAAGACAACATTTCGCTGCATGTAGACGGCGTACTGTATTTTCGCGTACTTGATCCGTACAAGGCCACTTATGGCGTAGACGACTATGTATTTGCTGTTACTCAATTGGCGCAAACCACCATGCGTTCAGAGCTGGGTAAAATGGAGCTGGATAAAACCTTTGAAGAGCGCGACCAGTTAAATACCAACATAGTGACCTCAATTAATGAAGCCAGCGGCCCCTGGGGTATTCAGGTACTTCGCTATGAAATTAAGGACATTGTGCCGCCCAATTCTGTAATGGAAGCCATGGAAGCCCAGATGAAAGCAGAGCGGGTAAAGCGGGCGCAAATTTTGGAATCAGAGGGTGATCGTCAGGCAGCCATTAACCGCGCAGAAGGTGCCAAACAGTCTGTAGTACTGGCCGCCGAAGCCGACAAGGCGGAGCAGGTATTAAAAGCCGAAGGTGAAGCCCAGGCCATTCTTGCCGTTGCTGAGGCACAAGCAGAAGCACTGCGCAAAGTCGGTGAAGCCGCCGATACCGAAGAAGGTCAAAAAGCCATTCAGCTGGATTTGGCCACTAAAGCCATTGAAGCTAAACAAGCAATTGCCCGGGAATCGTCTATTGTGTTGTTACCCGATGGTTCAACCGAAGCGGCCAGCTTAGTCACACAAGCCATGGCTATCATCAATAAAATGAACAAAGAGTAACGGGTATGGACTGGTTATCAGACAACCTGGCATCCACACTGGCAGTAATAGGGTTATTGCTGCTGGCTATCGAGATTGCCGTATTGGGCTTCGCTACGTTTGTACTGCTGTTTGTGGGCATTGCTGCACTGATTACATCAGGGCTGTTTTATCTGGATATTGTGCCAGCGACATACCTGAATGCCATGATCAGTGTGGGAGTGATTACAGCGCTGTCTGCTGCAGTGTTATACCGCCCACTACAACAAATGCAAAAGCAGGTAGAAAAGAAACCGGTTACCAGCGACTTCAACGGTGTTCGGTTTGTTATTACAGAAGCCATCGGCCCGGCGTCGACAACCACCCATGCTTATTCAGGTATTCAATGGACGGTAAAAAGCACGCAACCCATTGATGCCGGCACCGAAGTAGAAGTGGTTAATGTAGAAGTAGGCGTCTTTTACGTTGTGCCGGCTTCGAACGCCTGACACTACATTAGCCCCATTGTTTAATAAGGGCGCGGGCCTCAAGTTCTTTAAAGTCACCATCGACTTTTAAGAAAAGCAGGCCCTGTTGCGCATCGACTGCGCATTCAATAACACCCGCCTGTTCTTCCAACGAATGCACCTGATCAGAAGTAGGTTGAATGGCTTTATCCAGCGATAATGTAACGCGTTTGAACTTATCGGTTGTGCGTAGTCCCATCATAATGCCCCCCCACAAAACAGCCACGATGATACCGCTGATGTAGGCGCCCTGAGAACCAAACGCTATGGCAAGAGAACCCGATACAACACCACCCAGAAAAGCACCAAAGAACTGGAAGCTGGCATAAATACCCATTGCAGTGCCCTTCTGACCCGCAGGAGCTATGCTGGACACTAACGCAGGCAAATTTGCCTCTAAATAGTTAAAACCGGTAAAAAACACCACCATGGCTGTAACCACTAGCCACCAGTTAAGCATTCCACTTCCCAGCATAGCAAACGCGATAAGCAGCATTACAATGGCAGACATTAGCATGCTTTTTGGCGCCTTGCCGCGACTACTGCGCATCATACCCGCCAGCAGTACCACAGACACCAACAATACGGGTAAATACAACGACCAGTGGCTATCCAGTGCCATACCCAGCGAAACCAGCGACAGCGGAATCTGTACAAACAACAGGGTGATCATCATATGCAGCAGCATCACGCTGACATTCAGCCGCCATAGCTGTGACGAGGTAAACATGGCCCAGACCTGATCGCCACGCGGGAGGGTTTCAGCGCTTACCCGCTGCGGGCTGTTTGGTACGGCCCATTTCACTAAAGGCAGGCAGGCCAAAGCCAGAACGCCGGTTACCCAGAAGATGCCAGCAATACCCCAACTGTCGGCAATGACAGGGCCGATTAATACAGCTATGTAGAAAGAAAATCCGATAGCAATGCCGATGATCGCCATGACTTTGGCGCGCTGTTGTTCGCGAGCCACATCCGTCGCCAGCGCCATGATAGCCCCGGCAATCGCGCCTGCGCCTTGAAGCACGCGCCCGGCAATCATCCAGGCCATGGTGTCGGCCATCGCAGCAACAATACTGCCAAGGGCAAATACCGTAAGACCGAGCAATATTACAGGCTTGCGTCCCCAGCGATCAGACATCATCCCCATGGGAATTTGCAACGCGGCCTGAGTAAGTCCGTACCCACCAATGGCAATGCCTACCATCATGGGGGAATAATCAGGGAACTGCGTTGCGGCAACGGCCAGCACAGGCATGACCATAAACAACCCTAACATACGCAATACGTAAACCAGCGCTAGTGTACAAGCGGCCCGGACTTCTAAGGCATTCAAGGCAGTAGATTCTCTGTTGCTCGATTAAAAGGGGCGCGCAGTGTAGCACATTTTGCTGCAGTGTACCTACCACCCGGCCTTTGTATACACAGACTGATCTGATTTCGGCAAAGTGGCATATTCAAGAGGTCGCCGACTATGGCATACTGTTTCTTTTGTCTCGCAATCAGGTTCGAATGGATAACATAGAAGTTCGCGGTGCCCGCACCCACAATCTGAAAAACATCGATATCACTATTCCTCGTGACAAACTGGTGGTGATCACCGGACTGTCAGGCTCAGGAAAATCTTCCCTGGCGTTTGATACGCTGTATGCTGAAGGTCAGCGTCGTTACGTTGAATCGCTGTCGGCTTACGCCCGCCAATTTTTGTCGATGATGGAAAAGCCCGATGTTGATCACATCGAAGGCTTGTCGCCCGCTATATCCATTGAGCAAAAATCCACTTCGCACAACCCGCGTTCAACCGTGGGTACGATTACCGAGATATACGATTATCTGCGTTTGATGTTTGCCCGTGTTGGCACACCTCGCTGCCCGGATCACGACGTGGCACTGGATGCACAAACCATTTCTCAAATGGTCGACCGGGTATTGGAATTGCCGGAAGGCACCAAGCTGATGCTGCTAGCGCCGGTAGTGCAAAACCGTAAGGGTGAACACGTTAAAACCCTGCAGTCATTAGCTGCCCAGGGCTATATTCGGGCGCGTATTGACGGTGACGTGTGTGACCTGTCGGATCCACCTGAACTGGATTTGCATAAAAAGCACACTATTGAAGTGGTTATCGACCGCTTCAAAGTGCGTGACGACCTACAATTACGTCTGGCAGAAAGTTTCGAAACCGCGCTGGCGCTGTCTGCAGGTAACGCCAAAGTAGCGTATATGGACGAACCGGATACACCTGAGATTATCTTCTCGGCTAACTTTGCCTGCCCGCATTGTGGTTATAGCATCAGTGAGCTTGAACCGCGTTTGTTCTCGTTCAACAACCCGGCTGGTGCATGCGGTACCTGTGATGGTCTGGGCACGCGCCAGTTCTTCGACCCGTTTAAAGTGGTCACCAATGACGAACTGAGCCTGTCTGGTGGTGCAATCCGTGGTTGGGACAAGCGCAGCTACTATTATTTCCAGATGCTTCAGGCGGTTGCCGACCATTATGGTTTCAGCCTTACCGTACCATTGGGTGAGTTGTCTGACGAGCACAGGAACATCGTACTTTATGGCTCTAAAGGCAAATCCATTAGTTTCCGCTATATCAACGATCGCGGCGACATCATGGAGCGCAAGCATCCGTTCGAGGGCATCATTCCAAACATGGAGCGCCGCTACCGGGAAACGGAATCGAATACCGTACGCGAAGAACTCTCTAAGTTTTTAAGCCAGCAACCCTGTAATAGCTGTGGCGGCACCCGCTTGCGTACGGAAGCCCGCCACGTGTTTATTGAAGACACCAACTTGCCGGCCATTGCTGAAATGTCGATTGCCGGCGCTTATGACTTTTTCGAGCATTTGAATTTGTCGGGGCAACGCGCCCAAATCGCCGACAAGATATTAAAAGAAATCCTCGACCGTTTACGCTTCCTGGTTAACGTCGGTCTGAACTACCTGACCCTGTCCCGCAGTGCCGACACCCTCTCTGGTGGAGAAGCCCAGCGAATTCGTCTGGCAAGTCAGATTGGTGCGGGTCTTGTTGGGGTGATGTATGTACTCGACGAACCCTCAATTGGATTGCACCAGCGTGATAACGAACGCCTGTTAAAAACCCTTACCCATTTGCGCGACCTGGGTAACACGGTACTGGTGGTAGAACACGACGAAGACGCCATCAAAGAAGCGGATTACATTATTGATATCGGTCCGGGCGCCGGTGTTCACGGCGGTCAGATCATTGCGCAGGGTAGTCTGGATGACATCCTCAGTAACGAAGACTCGTTAACCGGAAAGTACCTGTCCGGACGCGAAAAAATTGAAGTACCTGCTGAACGTAATAAAGCCAAAGACGATCAGTGGCTGGAATTAAAAGGCGCCACTGGCAACAACCTGAAAAACGTAAATTTGCGTATCCCGGTGGGTGTGATGACCTGTATTACGGGTGTGTCTGGTTCGGGTAAATCTACCCTGATCAACGACACCTTTTACCGCATTGCGCACCGTGAACTGAACAATGCGACTACCAGCGAACCCGCGCCGTACAAGTCAATGACCGGCCTGGATAAGCTCGACAAAGTGGTCGATATCGATCAGAGCCCGATTGGTCGTACCCCACGCTCAAACCCAGCCACGTATGCCGGCATTTTCACGCCTATTCGTGAAATGTTTGCTGGCACTCAGGAAGCCCGCTCACGCGGTTACAAGCCAGGACGCTTTAGTTTCAACGTGAAAGGCGGACGCTGTGAAGCCTGTCAGGGTGACGGCGTTATCAAAGTTGAGATGCACTTCCTGCCCGACGTGTACGTGCCGTGTGACGTGTGTAAAGGCAAGCGCTACAACCGCGAAACACTGGAAATAAAATACAAAGACAAAAACATCCACGAAGTACTGGAAATGACCGTTGAAGACGCCCGCGAGTTCTTCGACCCGATTCCCGCCATTGCCCGTAAACTGCAAACACTCATGGATGTCGGTTTGTCTTATATCCGCTTGGGTCAGGCCGCCACCACGTTATCAGGTGGTGAAGCACAGCGCGTGAAGCTAGCCAAAGAACTGTCTAAGCGCGATACCGGCCAAACTCTGTACATTCTGGACGAGCCAACCACTGGCCTGCACTTCCACGACATCAAACAGTTGCTGGCCATGCTGCACCGCCTGCGCGATCACGGCAATACCGTGGTGGTCATTGAGCATAACCTAGACGTCATCAAGACCGCGGATTACTTAGTGGATCTCGGCCCTGAAGGCGGTTCTGGTGGTGGACAAATCATTGCCGAAGGCACCCCGGAAGACATCGCAGAAAGTGCGGTATCGCACACCGGCCGTTTCTTAAAACCGCTATTAAAGCAGGTGTAGTATGTTTGAAATGACAACCAATGTGCGCTTCAGTGAAACCGATGGCGCAGGTCACGTGGGCAATACTGTAATGGTGGTGTGGTTTGAAGAAGCCCGCACTCCATTATTCGAAATGTTTACCCCTACCCTGGCGCTGGACAGCTGGCCGTTAATACTGGCCAGCTATCAGGTCGATTTTCATGCGCAAATTTTCTATGGTGAGCCGGTTACAATCAAAACCTGGGTGAAGCGTATCGGCAACAGCTCTTTTGAGGCCTATCAGGAAGCATGGCAGAGCGGTAAGCGCTGTAATTCTGGCACTACCACCATGGTGCACTACAATTATGAGACACAGAAAACAGCAGCAATCCCCGACAACATTCGAGCCGCGCTAAGTGAACACCTGCTGCCGGAAGATCATGAGTAAGTAGTATGACAACATTCATTGAAGTGATTGATAACGCCCTACCTGTACAGTTGTGCAGGGACATTATCGATACCTTTGATACCAGTCAGAAACTGGCACCAGGACGCACCGGCGGTGGTGTGGATACCGACAAAAAGCGCTCAATGGATGTGTCATTCTCACAAAACCCGGAATTCAAAGCCCATCACCAGGCCGTATTTGAAGCCTGCAGCAACGGGATTTTTAATTACCTGAAAAAGTATTATTTTGCGATAGTCGGCCCGTTGGGTTTAACCCTTCCTGAACCGACCACTGGCCAGCCGGTTAAGCTCACGGCAGAGAATTTTGAAACCCTCGGCCTGCCACAATTACCCATGCTCATTCAGCACCTTTTCCGAATGGGTGACATCAATGCCCAGCGCTATGAAAAAGGCAATGGCGGTTACCCTTACTGGCATTCAGAAGTGTATCCGCAGGCCCAGCACAATGAAGCGCTGCACCGTATTCTACTGTTCATGTTTTATCTGAATGACGTGGAAGAAGGCGGTAGCACGGATTTTTACTACCAGGATGCGTCCATTCAGCCCAAAGCCGGCCGCATGGTCATTGCTCCCGCGTATTTCACCCACACCCACAGGGGCCAAATCCCGGTCTCTGACGACAAATATATTCTGACTTCATGGGTATTGTTTAATCGCGCAGAGCAGTTGTATGGCTAACGATTAGAGCGCCTTCAGCACATAAAACAAGTAGCTCCCTTCTAAAACAACAATGCACCGGCTAGCGGTGCATTGTTTTATCTCTTCAACCTGTACTGAATTACAAGTTGTAACCACGCTCATCGTGGCTAGAAATATCCAGACCCTGATGCTCAGTTTCCGTGTCTACACGCAGGCCTTTGGTTAACACAGAGACCACTTTAAGCAGAATCCAGGAGACCACCGCAGTGTAAACAAATACGCTAACGATACCGATGGTTTGCACGGTTACCTGATCACCAATACTGGCATTGTCACCACCGAAGCCGTAGCCGCTGAACAGCCCCAAATCAGGTGAACAGAATACGCCTGCCAGCAATGTACCTAAAATACCGCCGACACCGTGCACCGGGAATACGTCCAGCGAGTCGTCGATTTTCCACTTCTGTTTAATTAGCACGGTACAGTAGAAGCAAATCACACCAGCAGATAAACCAATGACCAGGCCAGCTGCCGGGCTAACAAAACCTGAGGCAGGGGTAATGGTACCCAAGCCCGCCACCATACCCGTTACAATACCCAGTACCGAAGGTTTGCCGTATTTCAACCATTCCAGCGTCATCCAGGCAAGAGAACCCGTTGCCGCACTGATGTGTGTTACCAGCATAGCCATAGACGCATCACCATTTGCTGCCACAGCACTGCCGCCATTAAAGCCAAACCAGCCAACCCATAGCATACCCGCGCCACCGACCGTCATCGTAAGGTTGTGTGGAATAAGTGACGCACTGCCGTAACCATTGCGGTTACCAATCACCAGCGCTGCGACCAAGGCGCCCACACCGGCTGTAATATGCACCACCGTGCCACCAGCAAAGTCTAACAGGCCCATTTCGGCCAGCCAGCCGCCGCCCCACACCCAGTGACACACAGGTAAATAAACAAGCACAAGCCAAACCAGGGCGAAAATCAACACAGACGAGAACTTCATGCGTTCAGCAAAGCCGCCCACCATTAACGCCGGGGTAATAACGGCAAAGGTCAGTTGGAACATAAAAAACAGTGGCTCAGGAATAGTGCCCGACAGGCTCTCTTTAGTCACGCCATCAAGGAACACCTTCGACAGATCCCCAATAAAGCTATTGCCCTCGGTAAACGCCAGGCTGTAACCGGCAATCAGCCAAATGAGTGACGCACCACATGCAATAGCAAAACACTGCATAAGGACCGACAGCACGTTTTTACTGCGAACCAGGCCACCGTAAAAAAACGACAAGCCGGGTAACGTCATAAATAACACGAGTGCGGTAGAGGTAAGGATCCATGCAGTGTCGCCGCTGTCTGCGGTTTCCTGCGCAAATGCCGAGCACGGCAAAAGTAAAGCAACAGCTAAAAGCCAGTTACGCATATTGTTGTCCTGAATTGTAAAAATGAGTTTTGGATTTTTACGCCTTATTGGCGCTTATTTTATTTTTGTGGGCCGTGGCATTCTCAGTGAAAACACATCAAAACCTCGTTCCGTGCCGCGCGTTTTTAGAATTATTTTTACGAAGCGTATTTTTAGCAAAAATATACCTGACAGACGTATTATTAAAAAGTCTAAATTTATGCATATTTATTCACCATTATGCATTTTTGGTGAAATAGCCGCCAAATGTTGCAGCATGAGGTGGCTTCTTAATTTTCGCAACGGCGCTATTAAATTAAGTAAATGAGAATTACTGGTGACTTTTTAAGCTGCTGTGATGTTTTTTCAGACGCCTGTTCGTCTGAAGGTATAACCCCAGGATTACGAAACTTATGACCACCAGCAGACGGACCCTCTTAAAGTCGATGGTCGCCGGTGCCACTGCCGCACCGTTTTCACTGTTAGCCGCCAGCTCAACGCAATCAGCATGCAACAAGCCAGCAAAAGTCTGGCCTCCAGGCGTTGAAGGCCAACGCAAAGCCGATTTAGGCAACGGTACATTCTTAAACCCGATTGTGAGCGGTGATCATCCGGACCCCACTATTTTAAAAGACGGTGACGACTACTACATGACGTTTTCGTCGTTTTACTCCTATCCGGGTCTGATTATCTGGCATTCGAAAGATTTGGTTAACTGGGCCCCAATTGGCCCAACGCTAACCACGTCGCTAGGGGTTATCTGGGCAGTGGATCTATGCAAGCACGATGATCGCTACTTCATTTATATTCCCGCTGACCCGAAAGGCGAAGGCTGGTCTATTTACGCAATTTGGGCAGATGATATAGCAGGCCCTTGGAGTGAGCCGGTTAACCTTCACATCGACGGCTGTATCGACCCGGGTCATATCGTTGGTGAAAACGGTAAACGCTATCTGTTTGTGAACGGCATACGTAAGATCAGACTCACCGACGATGGACTGGCCACCGACGGTGAACTGGAAATGGCCTACGACCCCTGGCGCTACCCCAGCGATTGGATAGTAGAGAACTTTGCGCCTGAAGGGCCTAAATTATTTCGCCATAACGACTGGTTCTATTTGGTGACTGCAGTGGGTGGCACGGCTGGCCCGGTAACAGGCCATATGGTCATTGCGGCGCGTTCAAAGTCCATTCACGGCCCCTGGGAACACTGTCCACACAATCCTCTAGTTCGCACCCAGTCTGAACAAGAACCCTGGTGGTCAAAAGGACATGCTACGGTGGTTCAAGGCCCGGAAGGTGACTGGTGGATGGTTTACCACGGCTACGAAAACGGCTTCAGAACACTCGGTCGCCAGACCCTGCTTGAACCGATTGAATGGCGGGAAGATGGTTGGTTCTATGCAACCGGGGGTGACTTGTCGAAGCCGTTACCCAAACCCACAAGAAAAGCCCTTTCCACATCTGGGTTCGCCTTGTCTGACGACTTCAGCCAAAACAAATTTGGCATTCAGTGGAGTTTTCACAACCCACGCCCTGAAGAGATGGCTCGGGTACGGTATGGCGACAAAGCATTGCTGTTATCTGCCCATGGCAGTTCCCCAGCAGACAGCGCGCCATTAACCTGTCCGGTAAGCGATAGAGCCTATGAAATAGAAGTCGCCATGACGTTATCGGATAACACAAATACGGAAGCAGGCATATTATTGTTCTATAACCATAAAGCCTACGTGGGACTGGGTTTTACTCAAAAGGTTCTAAAACTGTATCAATATTCTGAAGAACTCAAGTGGGCAGGGCGTCCAATCAACAACCGGGAAGTGCGCTTCAAACTCACCAACAATCGCCATGTAGTGACGTATCATTATTCATTTGATAACGGCAAAACCTGGCACCTGCACGGCACCAGAATGGAAGTGTCGGGCATGCATCACAACGTGTTCGGTGGATTCTTAAGCCTTAAAGTTGCGCTTTATTGTACTGGCGAGGGAAGTGTGACTTTACGGGATTTCCAGTATCGGGCGATAGAAGAAACACTTTAATTTAAAACGGTGGCGTTACGCCGACGCCACCAGGGTGTACTGGTATTTTTAAAGAGAAACCAGATAAGGGCGGCATTCACTGCCAATGTCACCAGAGAACCTTCAAGGCCGTAGTTTCCTCCGGTCAATAAGGGATGCCCCGCAGATTGCGTAGAAACAAGGCTTATAAATGCGTAACCACTCACATTAAAACCCCAAATCAGACTTTGTGACACGTTCCAACACAAGTGAAAAGCCAGCGCTGGCCATAAGCTTTGAGTTTTAAGAAAAATCACACCAAATAAACAGCCAGCAAGATAAGTATTTACCGCGCCTACGAGAGAAAAATGGTCGTTACTGAGGTGGAGATACGAGAAAAATCCTCCGGCTATTAACAGGGCAAACTCAGGCCGTATTTTTCTCACTAAGCTTACAAGCAACACGCCATTCAGTAGTATTTGCTCAAACAGCGCTGCGAGCGTTAAAAGGACAACCAAGGGATAAATTTCTGATGTAGCGTCAGTTGTTAGCGAATGCGTTGTTATACCCGCTGCAAACAGGATCAAGGCGACCAATGAAAGCAGTCCTGCTCCAAGTAGTCCGAAGCCGAATACCAGCCTAACGTTGACTGGTTTCAATAAGGTCGTTTGCCGTAAAGAAACGCCGTCACAGTGTTTATGAAACTGCTGAACAAACAACAGTAAAACCAACAAATTACAGATTCTAAAAGCAATCTGAACAGCATACCCTGAAAAAGGTGAAAGATAATACTCCAGCGGTTTTGAAAGCGTTAGCTCTGTTAAAAACATGCCGACTGTCACACAAACGTAGAAACTGAGTAACCGGATAAACACGTTTCCTTTCATGGCGTTGAGCATACCCCCTCCCTGGTTATTTTCGCTTGGAATTAGCTTTTGATATTAGTGGGTAATGTCATAAAGCCAAATGCCAAAATCGGCACCCAGGTTACCTAAATCATTCAGTGTTTTGCCGAATTCAGACTGTGGGTTATCTAACCAGTATCCTCCAACAACAGACTCAAGCTCATGTGGCAGTAACTCGTTTACGTCATTATTCATCGTGTGATTTTTCCTTTACAAGTTGAAACAAAGCATGACTATTCATGCTTGTTTAGTATCCACCTGAAACGCCACTGAAAATACGCGACCTGAGTACAGTTGTTCGTTTGCTGCCAATCACCCTTTACAAGAAATAGGGCATAGCTAGAAACAGTCTCCTTCAAAACCCTTAACATCTATATTACTATTTTCATTAGTGAAATTATCTCACCATTGAATCAATGATAAGTTGTTAACAGGGAATCGCATGAAAAGGATTTTGTTCACGGCATTAATGCTGGTGTTTAGTATTGGTATTTACGCTTCGCAAGAATTACCCCTCGAATATTTTATAAAGCACGGTGACTACCTCAACCTGAAACTATCCCCCGACGGTAAACATATAGCTGCCCGGGTCAGACACGACGGCAGAGTGTTCCTGGCTATTTTAGACAGTGACACGATGGAAATGGTGGGAGGCGTTAAGCCGTTCAACAATGACATAATTCACCACGTCAGTTGGGTTAACAATGAAAGGCTAGTTTACGAATATGCCGAAAAACAAAGCTATATCGATAGTCCGGTCCCTACTGGCGAGCTGTTTGCGGTAAATCTGGATGGCTCAAAGAACGAAATGCTCTACGGCTATCGGGCCAGCGACAAATCAACGCGTTCTCGAATCTCATCAAAAGAAAATGCCAAAGCCAGCCAGAAAGTATTAAGCCTGCTTGAAAACGATGATGAGCATATTCTGATTATTGAATACCCTTGGACTATGCGAGGGAATGTCTATTACGATGACAGAGTCAAACAACCGATAATCAGTAAGTTAAATATCCACACCGGAAGAAAGCGTAAAATCGACACCCTACCTCACGGCTCCAGTCGCGCTCTTGCTACGAAAAATGGACAGGTTAAATTTATGACCTGGACGGATGAAAAAGGTGATTTGCATTCTGCTTTTCGCGACAATAATGACGCACCATGGACTCCGCTGGGTGAAGCATTTGAACAAGCTCAGGGGCTCACACCATTAGGACTTAGCGAAGACAGTAAATCACTCTACTTATCTGGCAGGTATTCCGAGGAGGGTATCCATACGCTCTATTCCCTCGACTTGCAATCAGGAGAGTACACCAGAATCTTTGGTGATCATAAAACGGATATCGAAAGCGTGATTCTTGACGGCAATGGTATGCCTGCAGTCGGGATAACTTACCCTGATAAATCTGCTTATGAGTATGCTGCGGCCAACAGCAGAATTAAAACCATACACAAAAAGCTGACTCAAGCCTTTGAAGGTCAAACCGTTAATATTACCAGCAGCACCAAGGATAGGAAAACTCTACTGGTTCATGTAAGCAGTGATATTAATCCTGGCGAATACTACTTGTTTGACAGTGACAGCCTGAATGCGCGCTTTGTATGGGCGAACAGCTCCTGGATTGACCCCAGAACACTGCAACCCATGCACCCTATTGCTGTTCCCACCGAAGATGGTGAAACGCTGCATGGCTATCTGACCCTGCCTCCGGCCGGGCAATCCAAATCGGCTAAACCACCTCTGGTTGTGCTTATCCACGGTGGCCCTCATCAGCCGGGCACCCGGGATTTCTGGCGCTATGATGCAGAAACTCAACTTCTCGCCAACCGAGGGTTTGCCGTGTTACGTGTCAACTTCCGGGGTAGCGATGGCTATGGTACCCGTTTTGAGCGTCTGGGTTACCGGGAGTGGGGTGGCGCAATGATTAAAGACATTAACGACGCAGTAAGGTGGACGGCCAGTCAAGGGCTGGTAGACAGTCAGCGAATTTGTGCTTACGGAGCTAGCTATGGCGGCTATGCTGCATTAATGTCAGTGGTTAGAGCACCGGACCTGTATCGCTGTACTATCGGTTATGTTGGCGTTTATGACTTGCAGTACATGTACTCAGAAAGTGACATACCTAACAGCTGGGGCGGACGAACTTACTTAAAACGCGTGTTAGGTACAGACGCGCAACAGCTAAAAGAATATTCGCCGATTCACCATGTCAATGACATCAAAGCAAAGGTTATGCTTATCCATGGTTCGAAAGACAAACGTGTACCGGAGATCAACTCGGAAGTGCTCGCCGAAAAACTAGAGCAGGCAAACAACCCTGCTGAATATCTCCAATATGCTCAGGCAGGCCATGGTGTCTTTGATGAGGAAAATCGACAAGAGCTATATCAGGGTCTGCTGGATTTTCTGAATGAGCACTTAAAATAACCTCAGATATAGCTATTCAGGTATGCGCAGAACGTTGCGTGTTGTGCATACCTAACTCTCATCTCTACAGGGTGAAAAACTCGCAGGCGGTGTTGCTCTCTGTCTGGCGACAGCAATGTCGTTGATTACCCTGGTCTGGTTTGTGCCGTTGTCTGAATAGTGGCGTTGTCTGAACTGTGGTGTTACTTGGACGCCACCAGCTTTTCCAACAACACTTCGATACGTTTTACGCTGGCGGTCAACTCAGCAAGGTCACCTTCAGATGGCTCTGAGCTTGCCTTTACAGGTTTGGCATCACCACCCATTTTGTCTTTCTGCGATAGAATGCTTTCTCTGAACTCTGCGGCATCTTCTATTCCAATCAGTGACACCAGCGCGCCCGGGCCAGACTGCCCGGCCGTTTCAAAACTCAATCGCTGTAAGTTAAAGGCGCGCATGAGCGGCCCTTGGCTCATAGCCACGTCGGTAATCTTTTCAAGTGGGATAGATTTTTCCACTTTAAACAGAATACCGCGCTTTACTACCAGCTTGCGCTCAGTAAGCGTCGCCGACATGGCATTCAGCATTTTGCCGCTGATAAACAAAAAGATAGGAATAGATAAGATAAGCAGCGGTATACCGATAACGGTAAAAAACGACACAATTAACCAGCTCACCAGCCAGTATTTTTTAACGGCAGGGTTAAACGAAGCACGTAATAACACGTTTTCAGACATGGAAATCGCTCCTTGATAACGCTAAAAGTTGTCTGCTGTTATCTCATGCGCGCCAGAAAGTTGCAATGTAAGGGCAGCAAGAGTTAATACGCTGTTACAGTTTTCCCTTGCATGCTGTAACCGGCGGCGGCGATATCGCCTTCCCAACGCATGGTATTAAACACGCCCTCGACCCACACCGCATCGTACAGGCTTTCCACCGGTACGCCTTCATCCATTTTGACATAGACAATCTGATTAGACGCTGGCGGTGGCACATGAATACACGCGCCAAAGAAAGGAACGAGTAAAAACTCGGTAGTCAGTTCGGCAGTGCCTTCCAGCGGTACAATAAAACCGGGGAGCTTAACCCTTTTGTTGTTATACAAGGACACCACCGGCGCGTCTGGCTGAAGCTGAGCCATTTTATTGTCGTGATTGGTTGATTGAGGTGCCAGTTCATTAAAGTCCGGTGGCACTAAGTCTTCCCAATACAGTTCAATCGGCTCGCTTGCTTTGGCAGCACCGACCGTCAGACACAGAAGAAAACCTGCCCATAACACGCGGAATGACGACAACTTAATCATGAATTCTCCACTAATAAAAAAGGCCCGTTTTCACGAGCCTTTATGCATAATTTTTTGATGCGCTTAAGCGACTTACTCGCCTTCTTCGTAACGCTTAACGCTGTTTACGATTTCAGCTTTGGCAGCGGCAGCGTCGGCCCAGCCGTCGATTTTAACCCACTTACCTGCTTCAAGATCTTTATAATGCTCGAAGAAGTGCTCGATTTGCTTTAATAATAACGGCTGCACGTCAGACGTTTCAAATACTTCACGGTACAAAGTCGACAGTTTATCGATAGGTACAGCCAATACTTTCGCATCTTTACCAGACTCGTCGGTCATGTTCAGTACGCCGATTGGACGACACTTGATCACAGAACCTGCCAGCAGAGGGAAAGGCGTGATTACCAGCACGTCTACCGGGTCACCGTCTTCAGACAGTGTGTTAGGCACATAACCGTAGTTAGTAGGGTAGTGCATACAAGTCGCCATAAAGCGGTCAACGAAAATCGCGCCGGTGTCTTTGTCTACTTCGTATTTCACTGGATCAGCATGTGCTGGGATCTCAATGATTACGTTTACTTCATCAGGCAGTTTCTTACCTGCAGGTACGGCATTCAAGCTCATGCTTAATTGTCCTTTCGTTAATCAAAAAAAATGTGCGTCAAGTATAAGGCCAACACAACAAAAATAAAAACCCATGAGGCCATATTCGGCCATACTCATGGGCTATTTTCACTAACCAATTAGTCGTAATAACTCAGACAGGCTTCAACCTCGTCTTTAGAGCCAAGAATAACGGGCACGCGTTGGTGAATTTCGGTGGGCATCACTTCCATAATGCGGCATTCGCCGGTAGACGCCAGGCCACCTGCTTGTTCCATCAGGAAGGCCATAGGGTTGGCTTCGTACAATAAACGCAGTTTACCGGGCTTAGCCGGGTTGCGCTTGTCGAAGGGATACATAAAGATACCGCCACGGCAAAGCACGCGGTGAATGTCACCGACCATGGCCGCAACCCAGCGCATGTTGTAGTCTTTGCCGCGTGGGCCGTCTTCACCAGCCAACAAGTCGGTGATGTAGTTTTGCATTGGCGCTTCCCAATGACGCTGATTTGACGCATTTATCGCAAACTCTTTCGTTTCGGTCGGCACTTCAATGTTAGGGTGCGTCAGCAGGAAACCACCGTGGGTTTTATCCAGCGTATAAATATGCGTGCCGCGGCCAGTGGTCATCGCCAGCATGGTTGACGGACCGTACAGCACGTAACCCGCTGCAACCATCTGAGTACCAGGCTGCAGGAACGCAGAAGGATCATCCGGCTCCATCCACTGCGGCGCGTGTGAGATCGAGAAGATAGTGCCAATCAGGCTGTTAATTTCTGTGTTTGATGAGCCATCCAATGGGTCAAAGCTCACCAGGTATTTTCCGTCCGGGTGGCAAGCCACCACGTCGTCTTCCTCTTCAGAGGAGATGGCTTTCACATAGCCTGATTCTTTCAGAATGTCTTTCAGAATCTGGTTCGAAATCACATCCAGCTTCTTTTGTGTTTCGCCTTGTACGTTTTCACTCAGTGTTGAGCCCAGCACGCCTGCCAATGCGCCTTGGCTAACCCGGAAGGAAATTTCCTTACAGCCTGCCAGCAGAGTTCTGATCAACAAAATAAGTTCCAGCGGTGCGCCGTCTTTTTGCAGTTGAGAGTTAAGTCGTTTCATGGTTTGTGTAAGCCTTTATTTGTGTAGGGTAACTTCGCATTAAACGGGGAGAATAATGCTGGCTCTCTCCGTTGCTGCCTGCCAGCAATCGAGCCTGTATAGATTGTAAACTGACTGAGCCCCGAAAGGAAATCAGATGTTTAGGCAACACCGCAGGCTTCTGTTAAAGTATCCGGATATGAAATTACTGCAGGAAGGTTAATGCACGTACATATTTTGGGGATTTGCGGTAGCTTTATGGGGGGTATTGCCGCCATTGCTAAATCACTAGGCCACACGGTGACCGGCTCCGACCGCAATGTTTATCCTCCTATGAGCACACAGTTGGAATCGTTAGGTATTACGCTAACAGAAGGCTACGACCCGGCACAGTTTAACCCGGTACCGGATATGGTGATCATTGGTAATGCCATGTCGCGGGGTAACCCAGCTGTAGAATATGTACTGGACCGCAACCTCCCCTACACCAGTGGGCCCCAGTGGTTGCTGGACAACCTGCTCACCGACCGCTGGGTGGTAGGGGTTTCCGGTACCCACGGGAAAACCACCACCTCTTCCATGGTAGCCTGGATATTGGAATACGCGGGTCTCGAACCCGGCTTTCTGATCGGCGGTATTCCGCAAAACTTTGGCATTTCAGCCCGTGTTGGCGCCAGCCCTTTCTTTGTAATTGAAGCCGATGAGTACGACAGTGCATTCTTCGACAAGCGCTCTAAATTCGTGCACTACCGTCCACGCACGCTGGTAATGAACAACCTTGAATTCGACCATGCCGATATTTTTGCAGATCTGGCGGCGATACAAACCCAGTTTCATCATCTGGTTCGTACCGTGCCCGCAACCGGCCTGGTGCTTTCTCCGGAAAAAGATGAGAATTTGCAAACCGTTCTGGACAGGGGTTGCTGGAGTGAACAACAGTATCTGGGACGTCACTGGCACGCTGAACTCATTAATCAGGACGGTTCTGCGTTCTCAGTGTTTTACCAACAGGATAAAGTAGGTGAAGTACACTGGCAGTTGCTGGGTCAGCACAATGTCGATAACGCCCTAATGGCTATCGCTGCGGCACATCATGCCGGGGTAACCTTACCCGATGCCATTGCCGCTCTGGGCGAGTTTGTGAATGTGAAGCGCCGTATGGAAGTTCGCGGCTGCGTGAAGAACATCACGGTTTACGATGACTTTGCCCATCACCCCACAGCCATCGATACCACCATTGACGGTCTGCGCAAAAAAGTGGGTGACGCACGTATTTTTGCCGTGTTGGAGCCGCGCTCCAACACTATGAAAATGGGCGTACACAAACAGCAATTAGTAGACTCGTGGCAAGCCGCCGATGAAGTACTTCTGTTTGAACCCGACAACCTGGGCTGGTCGCTGTCTCAGCTGGCCAAGCAAAGCACGGCCCCTTGTCAGGTGTTCAGAAGCGTAGATGCGATTATTCATCAGCTAACCACCCAGTTGCAGCCAGGCGACCACGTGCTAATAATGAGTAACGGCGGTTTTGGTGGGATCCATCAGAAGCTGCTGGATGTATTAGCCGGTAAAGCTTAATAAAGGCCATTATGAAAAAGTCTATCACCCTTGCCATTACAGGCGCGTCCGGCGCGCCCTATGCCCTGCGCTTACTGGAACAGTTAGTAGCAGCAGACTATCAGGAAATATTCGTACTGATTTCGTCTGCCGCAAAAGTGGTGTTTGCCACTGAAGAAAACGTAAAAATCCCCGCGCAACCCGACGCGGCCAGTGAGTTTTTTACTAATCGATTTAATGCCAAACCGGGCCAGATACGCGTATGCGGCAAAGAGGAATGGTTTGCCCCGGTTGCCTCAGGGTCTGCCGCGCCGAAACAAATGGTCGTGTGCCCTTGCTCCACTGGCACCTTGTCGGCAATTTCGATAGGTGCCTGTGATAATCTGATAGAACGCAGTGCAGACGTAGTGCTCAAAGAGCGTGGGCAGCTTATACTGGTCCCTCGGGAAATGCCGCTGTCGACGATACATTTAGAAAATATGCTAAAACTGTCGAAGATGGGCGCAACCATTATGCCGGCAGCGCCCGGTTTCTATCATCAACCACAACAGATCAGTGATTTGGTTGATTTTGTTGTCGCCAGGATTCTCGACCACCTGGGCGTGGACCAATCATTAATGGCACGCTGGGGATATCAACCCGATTCAAAATAACAAGTATTAAAGGAAGACAGAATGTTCCAACGCGCCTTTTCTAAATCAGCTTCACTGGTGTGCGCCGTTTCCATGGTAATGAGTTTACCTGCGCTTGGCTGGGGGCAAACCGGCCACCGGGTTACCGGCGAAATTGCCGAGCGTCACCTGACACCTTCAGCAAAAGAACACATTGAAGCGCTCATTCCCAATGAATCATTGGCAGAGGCCTCGACCTATGCCGATGACATGCGATCCAACCCGGATGTCTTCTGGCAGAAAACCGCCGGGCCCTGGCACTATGTTACGGTTCCAGCAGGCAAGCACTATCACGAAGTTGGTGCCCCGGAACAAGGCGATGCGGCATCGGCGCTGGCGTCATTCACTAAAACGTTGAAAGATCCCAAAGCGTCGGTTGCCGACAAGCAATTAGCGCTGCGCTTTATTGTGCATATCATCGGTGATTTACACCAACCACTGCACGCAGGTAACGGCACCGATAAAGGCGGAAACGACGTAAAAGTGCGTTTTTTCTGGCAGGACTCAAACCTGCATCGCGTATGGGATTCTCAAATGCTGGATCAACGCGACCTGTCATATACCGAATGGAGTAACTGGCTTGATCGCAAAATCACAGAGCAGGACATCAAGGACTGGTCAACCACAGACCCGGAAGTATGGATTACAGAAAGTACCGTGATTCGGGATACGATCTACCCTGAAGATGCTAACCGTATGTCATGGGACTACCAGTACGAACATTTGCCTACTGCGAAAAAACGCTTACAGCAGGCAGGTATCCGGATTGCAGCTTACTTAAACGCAGTATTCGCGGATTAATCAATATCAAGCGGCTCAGGCGACAAGATAACGCCTGTGCTGTCGGCATACAGGTGATCTTCCGGCAGGAAGGTCACCCCACCAAAATTCACCGGAATGTCTACTTCACCGATACCCTGACAGTCAGCATTTACCGGAATGGCGTTGATAGCAAAGATGCCAATGTCAAAATCAGCCAGGTTATCGACTTCACGCACACACCCGTAACACACGATACCTTCCCAGTTATTTTCAACCGCAAGCTGTGCAGACTCAGTGTCAATTAATGCGCGACGCAACGAGCCGCCACCGTCAATCAATAACACTTTGCCGTCGCCCGGCTCACTTAGAATACGGTCGATCAATTCGCGGTCTTCGAAACACTTAACGGTAGTCACCTCTCCGCCAAATGAATAGCGGCCACCGTAGCTGGTGAACATTGGCTCCACCACATCCACATTATCGGCGAATAAATCACATAACTCAGAAGTGTTGTAGTCCATGGTAATACCTTCATAAGAAACAAGCGTGTGTGAGTAAAGCATAGCACTGGTGCGACCATAACAGCTAGGGCCTGCATGCGCTAAATCAACAAATTATGCGATTAATTTTACTCAGTGACATTGTCATAAAGGTTTCGCAAAAGTGTAACCCGGACTTCACAGAGGCTTTTTAACCTGAAACAGTCGAAAAACAGGAGCCTTCGGGATGGGCCTGAAAAGCGTTACCAAATACGATACTGTTTTATTTCACTGGTTATACGGATTAACCCTGAATCGCGATTGCCGCGCGATTATTTGGTTATCACGCACCGGTGACGGGTATTTGTACTTGGTCATTGGCCTGGCGCTGATGTGGTTTGAACCGGAGTACGGTGAGCTTTTCCTTTACACCGCACTTATGGCCTATGGTCTGGAACTTCCAATTTACGTGGTGTTAAAACGCGCCTTTAAACGCCCTCGCCCCTGTGACTTTATTAGTAACCTGACGGCACATGTTACGCCTTCCGATAAATTTAGCCTTCCTTCGGGCCATACTGCAGCCGCCTGGCTGATGGCCACCATTATTGCGCATTTTTATCCTCCATTCGCTGTCTTGGCTTATACCTGGGCAACACTGATTGGTTTGTCACGCATTTTACTTGGCGTGCACTACCCTACCGACGTCATTGCCGGCACCTTGCTTGGCATCACAATCGCACAACTGAGTCTGACAATTCTGGTTTAGCATGAAAGTTTTATATGGTGTACAGGGTACCGGCAACGGTCACATTGCCCGTGCTCGCATTATGGCCGAAGCAATGGCCAAGCGTGACGACATAGACGTAGATTTTGTGTTCTCAGGACGGGAGCCCGATGGCTATTTTGACATGGAATGTTTTGGTAACTATCGCACATTCAACGGTCTCACTTTTGTTACTGCAAAAGGCAAGGTCAGCCAGTGGCAGACCCTGAAACAGGCCAAACCGCTTACGCTGCTTCGCGATATTAACCAGTTTGATGTCTCAGGTTACGACGTGCTGCTCAACGATTTTGAGCCTATTACTGCGTGGGCTGCAAGACGGCGGGGGCTGACTTCGATTTCCGTTAGTCATCAGGCCGCGTTTGCGTACGATGTGCCGCGGGAAGGCGAAAGCCTGAGCGACCGCTTAATTATGCGTGCATTCGCACCAACCGATATTCAGTTAGGCGTGCACTGGTACCATTTTGATCAACCCATCGTGCCGCCGTTTATCATCGATAAACCCGCCATACACCCCAGCAAAGCCCACACACTGGTGTATTTGCCGTTTGAAGAGTTACAGGATATTCAGCAATTGCTTGAGCCGTTGACCGAGCAGCAGTTTGTATGTTTTCACCCCAAAATAAAGACTGCGTCAAAACAAGGCCATATTCAGTGGAATCCGCCATCTAAGCCCGGCTTCAGACAAGCATTGCAACACTGTTCCGGGGTGATCAGCAACGGCGGATTTGAATTAGCCAGTGAGTCATTGCAACTCGGCAAAAAGCTGCTGGTAAAGCCGCTGCATGGCCAGTTTGAGCAACTCTCTAACCTTCGAACCCTGATCACACTGGGGTTGTGTCAGCCACTGTATCAATTAGATACCGATACCGTTGAAGAATGGTTAAGCGAGCCCGACAACGAAGGCATTGAGTTTCCCAACGACCCGACGCCCATGCTTGACTGGTTAGTGGCCGGGAACTGGTCTGACACAAAACCACTGTGCAGCGCATTGTGGAAGCAGGTTAAATTTGGTCCAAAGACGCGCGAACGGTTGATGTCGCTTGCATTTTAATTTCGCTCTGCGATGATATCGGCTCCTTTTTCTTTGCTCTGGGAGTAGGCGCGTGGCGAAACGTGTTTGTGTGGTAATGGCGCTGGTATTTATGCTGAGCGCCTGTGGGTATCGAGGTGCATTGTATTTGCCCAAAGAAGCCCCTGCGACACCCGCCAATAAAGGTGCACAAGCTACTCCCCCATCATCCGGAGATGTTCGCTAGTGGATCACTTCAGTTATCAAAATCAAACGCTGCACGCTGAAGATGTCAGTGTCAAAGACCTTGCCAGTCAATACGGTACACCTCTGTACATCTATTCCCGCGCTACGTTAGAGCGCCACTGGAAAGCGTTTGACGAAGCCTTAGGCGACCACCCACACCTGATTTGTTATGCGGTAAAAGCCAATTCGAACATTGGCGTGCTGAGTGTGCTGGCCAAACTGGGTTCGGGCTTTGATATCGTATCAGGCGGTGAACTGGCCCGTGTAAAAGCCGCTGGCGGCGACATGAGCAAAGTCGTCTTTTCCGGCGTGGGCAAAACCCCGGAAGAAATCGAATTTGCGCTGGAAGAAGGCATTCACTGTTTTAACGTTGAATCTGAGCCAGAACTGCATCGCATCAACGAAGTTGCAGGCAAAGTGGGCAAACAAGCGCCTATTTCGTTGCGTATCAACCCCGATGTAGATGCTAAAACGCACCCGTATATTTCTACTGGCCTTAAAGCCAATAAATTCGGTATTGCCCGTGAGCGTGCTATTGCGGTTTACGAGCTAGCCAACAGTTTACCTAACTTAAACGTCGTCGGTATGGACTGCCATATTGGTTCACAACTGACTGAAACCGGTCCGTTTGTAGATGCATTGGAACGGTTGTTAGTACTCATCGACGAGCTGGCATCGAAAGGCATTCACATTAAGCACCTCGATGTCGGTGGCGGATTGGGCGTAACCTACCGCGACGAAACACCGCCTCATCCTCGTGAATATGCCGCTGCCATTGCAGAAAAAATGAAAGGCCGTGAAAACCTGACGCTGATTATGGAGCCTGGCCGCGCGATTGCCGCCAATGCGGGCATCATGGTCACTAAAGTAGAATTCGTTAAATCTGGTGAAGAAAAGAACTTCGCCATTGTCGACGCTGCCATGAACGACCTGATTCGCCCGTCTTTGTATTCCGCCTGGATGAGCATTATTCCGGTAGTCGAAGGGCTGGACCGTGAAACACACAATTACGATGTTGTAGGGCCGGTATGCGAAACCGGTGATTTCATTGGTAAAGACCGGGAGCTAGGCATCGAAAGCGGCGACTATCTGGCCGTGCGAAGTGCCGGCGCATATGGCTTTGTTATGGCGTCAAACTACAACAGCCGCTGCCGTCCGGCCGAACTTATGGTAGATGGAAGCGACGTTCATGTTGTACGAGAACGAGAAAATCTAAAAGATCTCTGGAAAGGTGAGCATAAACTTACGTAAACTAGAGGGAATTCTAATAATTCTTGTTGCGCTGAAATGCTGGTAAATTTTTCTAAAATGCACGGTCTGGGTAATGACTTTATGGTCATCGATAACGTTACCCAGAATGTTTTCTTTTCCAAAGAGAAAATCCAGCAGCTCGCCGACCGTAACTTTGGCATTGGGTTTGACCAACTTTTGATGGTTGAACCCCCTTACGATCCGGACCAGGATTTCCACTACCGTATTTTTAACGCGGACGGCTCCGAAGTGTCGCAGTGCGGGAACGGCGCTCGCTGTTTTGCCCGCTTTGTGAAATTAAAAGGCCTGATCAACCGCAATAAAATTGTGGTGAGCACCAAAGCCGGTAAAATGATCCTGTATCTTGAGAAAGACGGTCAGGTAACGGTGAACATGGGCGTGCCGAACTTTACGCCGGCAGAGATCCCACTAAAAGCCAACAAAGAAGAAAAAACCTATCTGATTCGCGCCGATGACAGCACCTTCTTTTGTGGTGCGGTTTCCATGGGCAACCCTCACTGTGTGCTGGAAGTCGACAATGTAGACACAGCCGAGGTGGAATCAATAGGTCCGACTCTTGAGCGCCACGAACGTTTTCCTGAAGGCGTCAATGTGGGCTTTATGCAAGTAGTGAATGCAGAACATATTCGCCTGCGCGTGTTTGAACGCGGTGCTGGCGAAACTCTGGCTTGTGGCAGCGGCGCGTGCGCAGCAGTTGCAATAGGCCAGATTCAGGGTAAATTAAGCAAGGACGTCCGGGTTGATCTGCCCGGCGGCAGTTTACGAATTCGCTGGCAGGGTGCGGGAAGCCCGTTAAAAATGACAGGCCCTGCTGAGCATGTATACGACGGAACAATAAATATATGAATGAGTTATCAGGTCAGGGCAATACTTCGTTACAGTTCGACACCGAGTTTCCGGAAGTCGGTGATGTCACGGCTGAACAAGTAAGTCAGTACTTAATTGAAAACCCTGACTTCTTCATTCAACACCCCAGTATCCTGGAACAGCTACAAATTCCCCATGCCCAGAAAGGCAGCGTGTCGCTGGTTGAAATCCAAAGCGAGCAACTTCGCAAAAAAGTGCGTCTGCTTAACTACAAGCTCACCCAACTGATCAGCATTGCCAAACAAAACGAAAAAATTTACCGCGCCTATGCTGATTTGAACCTGCGTTTACTTACCTGTGACACAATGGCCGATATTTTACTGGCTCTCCAGGAGACGCTGCAGGAAGAACTGGGGTTAGCCACCGTCGAATTTAAACCGTTCAAAGGCCCCAACGCTTTACCTGAATTACAACGCCGGCTGTTTCTAGAAAAACGCTTTAAAGACTCGCCTTACTTCTTTGGTCGTTTAAGCGAGCATGAACGCCAGCTTATGTTTGGTGGACAGGTAGCGGAGTCCGCTGCGCTTATTTTGCTGGGCAACCTGCGAGACGCAGGCATTCTGGCTGTAGGCAGCCGCAACGCAGAACACTTCACTCCCGACATGGATACGCTGCTTTTAAACCAGTTGCGCGAAGTGCTTAACTACATACTCCCCACAAAACTGCCGTACTAATGCCAAAGAAAGCCGCAGAAACCGACCTGCAGCTTGCCCCCGATTGCGCGCACTGGCTGCAAAAATTTCTAGGGCATTTGCGCTATGAACGCGGCTTATCATCACATACTCTGAGTAATTATGAGCGACAGCTCACTCAGGTCGCACTGTCCCTGGAAATTCAGGACTGGCGGGCCCTGACGCAAACCAAAGTAAAGCAAGCATTAGCCATTGCCCGAAAACAAAATCTACATCCGCGCAGTATTGCGCTGCGCCTGTCTTCACTGCGCACGTTTGTGCAGTATTTAATGCAGCAGGGGATATTAGACACCGACCCCGTGGACGGCGTACCTGCACCGAAGGCTGACAAACCGCTCCCCAAACAACTGTCGGTCGATGATATGGCGGTGCTGTTAAATGACGAGGACGACGAAGAGATTCTGATCCGCGATCAGGCCATGTTCGAATTGATGTATGGCTGTGGATTGCGTCTGAACGAGCTGACCTCGCTGAACGTATTTGATTTCACCCGGGACCATCAGGTCCGGGTAACCGGTAAAGGCAACAAACAGCGGCTGCTGCCGGTCGGCAAAAAGGCCCGCGAAGCCATTGCGAAATGGCTTGAGGTAAGACGGCAATGGGTTACCAAAGAAGGCGAATCTGCGCTGTTCATCAGCAAGCGACAAAACCGTATTTCGAATCGCCAGGTAGCAAACCGATTAAACGAAATGGCCAAACGCCAGGCCATGAGTCAGGGCGTAAACCCACACAAACTGCGCCATTCTTTTGCCACGCACGTACTAGAGTCCAGCGGAGATTTGCGCGCAGTGCAGGAACTGCTTGGACACGCCAATTTGTCTACCACTCAGGTGTACACCCATTTGGATTTTCAGCATTTGGCTAAAGTGTACGACAACGCTCATCCTCGCGCCCGTAAAAAGTAATTCATCGTCTTCAGGAGTCTGTTATGCAATGTTATCGCCCGGTGCACCCGGTTAAAGCCCTAACCTTCGACCTGGATGACACCCTATACAACAACGAACCTGTTATTCGGCACGCTGATGCCGCCCTGAATCAGAAGATTCGAAACGATTATCCAGCACTCAGCGCAATGACCAACGACGACTGGTTTACCATTAAAAAAGCCCTCATTAACAAAAACCCGAAACTCGCATCAGACATGGGTAAATTGCGCTGGCAAACGTTATTTACCGCGTTAGGTAAAGCACAGCTACCTGATACTGAACGTGCTCAGGCGGCAAGTGAGTTGTTCGATTTTTTCTATGCTGCTCGTAGTGATTTCCAGGTCGCACCGGACATTATCGCGGTAATGGAAAAGCTGGCTGAAAAAGTCCCGCTAGTCGCAATCACAAATGGCAACGTAGACACCGGAAAAATTGGCCTTGCTCCATTTTTTAGCTTAACGCTACACGCCAGTGTGACCCGCCCTCGCAAACCCTACCCGGACATGTTTGAAGAAGCCATTGAGCACCTTTCGCTGCCTCCACAGCACATCATGCACGTTGGCGATAACCTGATCAAAGATGTGCTGGGTGCCCACAAAGTCGGTATGCAAACTGCCTGGCTCGCCTGTAACCGGGAAATGGATTTAGGCGCAGAAAAACTGGCTGTCCTGCCAGGGGTGCAATTGTCCTCACTGGACGAGTTGTTGCTGATGGTTGACTAGATCCCGACACAAGATGTCAATGGGTCCCGGCACAAGGCCGGGATGACAGGGGAGGAAAATTCGGGACCTCAATAACCCCGCTTAATCCACCGGCTGATTGTCTTCCAGTACGTTTTGTTGCATGGAGTCGCATGGGCGGCTGCAACAGGGACGGCCCACCACTTTGGCAGGTACACCCACCACCGTAACATGGGGAGGTACATCGTTCAGTACCACACTACCCGCGCCGACTTTAGAGCCTTCGCCAATTTCAATGTTGCCCAGTACTTTCGCGCCTGAGCCCAACATAACGCCCTGACGAATCTTCGGATGGCGGTCACCGCTTTCATTCCCGGTACCACCTAAGGTAACGTTTTGCAGAATCGAAACGTTGTCTTCGATGACGGCAGTTTCACCCACCACGATACCCGTGGCGTGATCGAACATGACGCCTTTCCCAATTGTCGCTGCAGGGTGAATATCCACGGCAAAGGCTTCCGAATTGCGACTCTGCAAGAACAACGCTAGCTGATAGCGCTTTTGCTGCCACAGATAATGCGCAAGGCGATGGACCTGAACAGACTGGAACCCTTTGAAGTGAATTAACACCGTCATGTAATCTTTTACCGCTGGGTCGCGATTAAAGATAGCGCGAATGTCCTCGATGGCCGCTTCAACAATGGCGGGCTCTAACAGGTAAGCTTCGTCGAACACTTCACGAATAGCCAACGCCGGCATAATATCGTCAGCCATTTTATTCGACAGAATAAAGCTCAGCGACGACTCAAAATTATGGTGCGTGAGAATACAGGCATGAATAAAGCTCGCCAGTAGCGGTTCTTGCTCAACGATACGTTTTGCTTCGTGCTTTAGCGTTAGCCAAAAATCGGCTGTAGCGGTCATTGCTTGCATGTGACTTTCCCAATGTGTAAGGCGGACGACTGTTCCTGATAACGACGAGGAGATAGTGCCTGTTCAAAAAAATTCAAGCGCAGAAAACCCGTAAGCACAAGACAACATCGTTTTGAATGCTTAACAGGTCAACCGCAATGAATACGCGAGAGCATACCATAAAGATGACTATAATTTCATCGTGTTGAATGAAGCGGTTTATTCACTTTGGCTTTAAGGTTTAATGCACTGCGCATTAATGGCATACTCTCACCATTAACTAACCCCTGAATAAAAATACAGGCATTTTCGATCTTATGGATGTCTCCGAGTTACTCGACGAATTAAACGATAAACAACGCGAAGCCGTTGCCGCCCCTTTGTCTAACAGCCTGATCCTGGCTGGTGCAGGCAGTGGTAAAACCCGTGTTCTGGTGCACCGCATCGCTTGGTTAATGCAGGTCGAGAACATCGCGCCCTACAGCATTCTTGCAGTAACCTTTACCAACAAGGCCGCCAGAGAGATGCGCGGGCGTATCGAAAGCTTGATGGGGCGTCCGCTTAACACTATGTGGATTGGTACATTCCACGGTTTAGCGCACCGGTTGCTGCGCGCACACTACGCCGAGGCCAATTTACCGGAAAACTTCCAGATCCTGGATTCTGACGATCAATACCGGCTGGTGCGTCGCGTATTAAAAGCCATGAACCTGGATGAGAAACACTGGGCACCGCGTCAGATTCAGTGGTACATCAACGGCAACAAAGACGAAGGCCTTCGCCCGCAGCACATTGAAACCCACGGCGATCACACCCAGCAGAAAATGCGCGATATTTATGAGGCGTATCAGGATGCCTGTGACCGCTCGGGGTTAGTCGACTTTGCAGAACTCTTACTGCGTGCCCACGAACTGTGGGTCAAAAACCCGGAACTACTGAGCCACTATCAACGCCGGTTCCGCGCGGTACTGGTAGACGAATTCCAAGATACCAACAACATACAGTACGCCTGGCTACGTCTGCTATGCGGCCACGATAACAACATTATGATTGTGGGAGATGACGACCAGTCTATTTACGGATGGCGTGGCGCAAATGTCGATAACATTCAGCACTTTCTGCGTGACTTCAACGACGCCACCACAATTCGTCTGGAACAAAATTACCGCTCAACCGGCACTATATTGAAAGCCGCCAACGCGGTCATTGAACACAACCAGGGGCGTTTGGGTAAAGAGTTGTGGACCGACGGAGACAATGGTGAACCCATTTCCATTTATGCCGGGTTCAACGAACTCGACGAAGCCCGGTTTATTATTTCGCAAATTGCCGACTGGCAGAACCAGGGCAATCAATTGCGCGAAAGTGCCATTTTATACCGCAACAACGCACAATCACGTGTGCTGGAAGAGGCCTTGCTTCATCAAGGACTGCCATACCGTATTTACGGCGGTTTGCGATTCTTCGAACGTCAGGAAATTAAAGACGCGCTGGGCTATATGCGTTTAGTGAGCCATGCCCATGATGACGCAGCGTTTGAACGAGTCGTTAATACCCCAAGCCGCGGATTAGGTGAACGTACGCTGGCCACTATCCGTGAGCACGCCCGCGTTCAGAACTGCTCAATGTGGCAGGCCAGCTTGCAGTTATTGCAGGAAAAAGGTCTGAAAGGCCGTGCTGCCAATGCCCTTGAGCAGTTCATTAACCTGATTACTGCCATGGATGAGGCCTGTGCAGAACTGCCGTTAGAAGAACAAGCGGAATACGCTTTCAGGCAGTCTGGTTTGTACGCGATGTATCAGGCCGAGAAAGGCGAAAAAGCCCAGGCACGACTGGAAAACTTAGAAGAACTAGTCACCGCCTGTAAGCAATTTGTGGTGCCGGAAGAAGCCGATGAGATGACACCATTGGCGGCATTCTTGGCTCATGCCTCATTGGAAGCAGGCGAAACCCAGGCTACCGGCGAGCAGGACGCAGTGCAGTTGATGACTATCCATACCGCAAAAGGTCTGGAGTTTCCGTTGGTCTTTATGGCTGGCGTGGAAGAAGGGATGTTCCCAAGCCAAATGACCAATGAAGAACCGGGTCGCATGGAAGAAGAACGCCGACTCTGCTACGTAGGCATGACCCGCGCCATGAAGAAACTGTATATGACCTATGCAGAAATGCGCCGTCTGTACGGACAAGAAAAATACCACACTGCGTCGCGTTTTTTGCGCGAAATCCCGGTTGAGTGCGTAGAAGAGATAAGACTCAAGACCACCGTTTCCCGCCCGGTGCCGAACCGCTTTAGTCGCTCAGTGTCTCACGAGAGTTTTGAACAAAGCGGCTTTACATTGGGACAACGCGTCCGACACAGAAAGTTTGGTGAAGGTGTTGTGCTAAACTATGAGGGTAGCGGTGATCACGCCAGGGTTCAGGTGAATTTTGACGAATTTGGCAGTAAGTGGCTGGTACTAAGTTTCGCAAAACTCGAACCGGCATGAGGAAACCTCAATGCAACAAAAAGTCCTGATAATCGAAGACAGCAGTACCAGTCTGGCTCTACTAAAGAAACTGGTAGAGAGAGCAGGACTTAAACCGGTTGTCGCCACGACACTGGCAGAAGCGCGTCATATCTTTTTGCACAGTGATCCGGAACACTATTTGTGTGCCATTGTAGATTACCATTTGCCGGATGCGCCTAATGGCGAGGCCATCGACTACGCAATAGAAAGTTTCATTCCCACCATTGTGTCAACGGGTAAACTCGATGCAGATACCCGCAACCGGGTGTTGGCAAAAGATGTGGTTGATTACATACCCAAGGAAAATGCCCAGGTATTCGACTACCTGATGAGACTGCTGTCTCGTTTGGAAAAAAACAAAGGCATCGAAGTCATTGTGGCCGACCCTAAAAGGCAAAACCGTACTGCCATGGCCGCGTTATTGCGCCGACATAACTTTATTACGCTGGAATGCGCCACAACTGAAGACGTAGAAACGCTTCTTGGCAAACATCCAAACGTGAAGCTCTTACTTATCGACAGCGAAATAAAAGGCGAACTGGCCACGCAGTTTGTTGCCCACCTGCGCAAAACATACAGCAAAGAAACGTTAGCAATACTAGGCTTATCGGCCGACGAGAACAATTTGCTGTCAGCTCGCTTCATAAAGAGCGGCGCCAATGATTTTGTAAAAAAGCCGTTCTGTCACGAAGAGTTGCTATGCCGGATCACGCTCAACATAGACCTGATTGAAAAAGTCGAAACGATTCGGCGAACCGCAAACACCGATTACCTTACCGGACTGCCGAATCGCCGGCATTTCTTTTACACCGTAGACCAATATCAACAGGCCCCATTGTCTCACCAGTCAGTAGCACTGATTGATCTGGACCACTTTAAAAGAATCAACGATACGTACGGTCACGATGCGGGGGACGCTGTGCTCAAAGCCGTCGCCAGACGTATTGCGAGTCACTGTGCCGACCTGGTAGTGTCGCGCTTTGGCGGTGAAGAGTTTTGTGTGTATCTGCCCGACCTCCCCTCTGAAGCAGCAATAGAGAGAATCGAAGCGCTGCGCCAACACATTGCCTCAAACCCCGTGAACTTTAAGGACCAGATGTTACCCGTGACCGCCAGTATTGGGCTAACGACAGCATCTTCCACTAACGTTCATGAGATGCTTACCCGTGCTGACAAACTCTTATATCAGGCGAAAACCGGCGGAAGGAATCAGGTGGCGCACGACTAGTCCCTCACAAGAAATCCTTTTTCTTTGCGAATATCAATAGCTTCTACCTATTTCTGCTCTGTCAAACCAGCAACCAATACTACTTGCTTAACATCACGGTTCAAAAAACGATCAATTATTACTTGCAATAAACTTGATTACTCAAGTATTATGCAAATAGTTTAATGTTAAGGAACCACTATGTCTTCACTCACACACTCCATGCAGTTAATTTTAACGCTGGTGAAAACACAGGGTCAGGTACTCAAACCTCTGGAAAGTACATTGTCTGTGCATGGCATCAGTTTTACCGAATGGCTGGTTATGCACCGCCTATACCAGTCCAGCGATCACACTATTAAACGCGTCTCGTTGGCCGACGCAATTGGTGTTACGGCCTCCGGGGTAACGCGTTTGCTATTGCCCATGGAAAAAGTCGGCTGGGTAGAACGCGTGACTAATGCTAGAGATGCCCGGGTTAGCCTGGTAAGACTTACATCTGGAGGGCTGGAAGCGTATCAACAAGCAACTAACAGTATCGAACATGCCGCTAACCGGGTGACCAATATGATGAACCAGCAACAGGTGGAACAATGTATGGGGCTATTGTCGAGTTTGCACCTGTCAGCCATCGATGCTGCTCAACTCTCCTAACCGCGAAATAAAGAGAAACACATGGAAGACCTGACTCAGGGATCGATTCCCAAACATCTTATTAAGCTTGCCGTTCCCATGGCCATTGGCATGCTGGTGCATACACTGTACCTCATGATAGACCTGTATTTTGTAGGGCAACTCGGTGAACACGCACTGGCTGGTGTCAGCGCCGCTGCTAACATTTCGATGTTTGTACTGGCACTCACGCAAATGCTGAATATAGGTACGGCAACGTTAATTTCCCATGCGGTAGGCCGCAAAGATCAGCATGACGCCAATAAGGTGTTTAACCAGTCCCTTACGCTGTCAGCAGTTATGGCGGCTCTGGTTCTGATTGCCGGTATTGCGATGACCCAACCCTATATGAATACCATGAGCCTTGACCCGCAGGTTCAAATACTGGGGGCCAATTATCTATACTGGTTCCTGCCCGGCCTGGCGTTGCAATTTGCCATTGTTGCTATGACCGCCGCCATGCGAGGCACAGGCATTGTAAAACCGGCAATGCAGGTGCAAATGCTGTCATTGCTGGTCAATATTGTACTGACACCAATTCTGATCCACGGCTGGCTTACGGGCTATGCCATGGGCGTAGCGGGCGCAGGACTTGCCAGTACGCTATCGGCGCTGTTTGCCACGCTGTTGCTGTGGCGCTATTTCAGCCGCATGACACAATACCTCAGCGTGAATAGACAACACCTGGCTCCTCATCCGTCAACCTGGCAGCGCTTGTTTAAAATTGGCTTTCCGGCGGGTGCTGAGTTTTTCCTTATGTTCACCTATATGGCATTGGTGTATTGGGCAATTCAGCGGTTTGGCGCAAGCGCAACAGCGGGCTTTGGGATCGGCTCCAGAATGATGCAGGCACTTCTGTTACCCGCGATGGCGGTGGCATTCGCTTTGCCCGCGGTTGCCGGTCAGAATTTTGGTGCGCAATTGCCGCACAGGGTGAAAGATGCTTTCAGGCATGCAGTCGGTATCTGCTGTGCACTCATGCTCGCACTCACGTTGTTCTGTGTTTGGCAACCCGGCGTATTTCTGGACGCATTCTCCAACGATGCAGCGGTGCTGGCTGTCAGCGCAGGCTTCCTCGGCATTGTGTGCTTTAACTTTGTGCCATCCGGCGTGATTTTTAGCTGTTCGGGCATTTTTCAGGGGGTTGGTAATACCTGGCCGAGTCTGTGGAGCTCTGCCACACGACTGGTCACCTTTGCGGTGCCGCTGATGTGGCTAACTGCACAGCCCGACTTTTATATTGAGCAAGTCTGGTATTTGTCGGTAACGACCGTGTGTGTGCAATCAGCCTTGTCGTTGTTTTTAGTGAGACGTGTTTTGCGTCCGCTCCAACCTGACACCAGTTCGATACCGACCAGCGCCAGCTGAGGCAAGGGTGCTCGCTATTTTCGTACCGGCGTATAGTGTGCCGATACAATTGAAGCAGCACCTTCTTGCTCTGCTATTACCCAACTGCCGGTCATCGTAAAGCGGTTTTCGTTACCGTCCGGCATCGTCATCGCAAATACGACATGCCCGGTCACCACCGCGGTTTGCTGATAAATGCGCACATTGAGATCGCTGAGTGTCGCAACAGGCCCTGAGCGTTTTTTTGCCGGATCGTAAAACGCCACAACCTTTGCTTTGGTGTCGATTTCACCGACCGGAGAGACTTCAAGATAGCTATCGTGCAATATACGTTGCAGCGTAGTGGCATCAAACGCTAGTTGCGCGTCAACTTGTTGCTGTACCAGGGCTTTAGCCTGTTCAGGATCCAGTTCTGCGGCATGTACAAGTGACGTCCACAGCGCAGCTACAAACCATACCAGTAAACCACATCGTTTAGTCTTCATCATTTGGCTTCCTTTCTCCACACAGAAATAGTAGCCAAAAAACTAAACGTAATTGTATGGGCTGTAAACTGGCGAACTGTTACCAATCATGTCACCAGCAACGTCGTGAACTAAAGCCGTGCATCGAACTAACTTCCAGCCCTTTTCATTAGTCTTGGTGGATTACTCTGCCCTTTAACCTAACAAGGGCAAACGGTTGGACGCTTTGACTTCACGCAACGAAATGTTTGAACGAATTGCCGAAATACCCGGTAATTTACGCAACACCTTTTCCACAAACACGCTGTAATCGTCGAGGTCTTTAGCAACAACTTGCAACATGAAATCTGACTCACCCGTTGTATTATGGCACGACAATACATTCTCGGAGTTTGTGATAATTTGTTCAAACGCCCGAGTACTTTCCTCATCATGATGTGTACATGAGAGCTGTACGAAAGCGAGAACCCCGAACCCAAGCTTGCGTCTATCCAGATTAGCCTGATAGCTGTTAATAAAGCCCTCCGACTCAAGCCGCTTTAGCCTGCGCCAGCAAGGTGTCTCACTAAGTGAAAGGCGCGTAGACAACTTGGCATTAGTCAGCCTGCCATCCTCCTGCAAATGATGCAAAATAGATACATCTGTTTCGTCCAAACCACTCATAGCAAGAATCCCCTATAAATAAACAACTATTAAAAGACTATTTCACAACCTATGAAAATTCAACGCAACAAAACAAGGTAATTTCAATACAACTGTCTATCATTTAACCCATCTAAAATTTGACCATTGGGAGTATGACTCGCCATGAAAGCTGTCCTCATAGAACAATTTTCTCAACGTCCATCAATTCAACAGGTAGCTGACCCTACACCTAACAGTCATGGAGTTGTTATTCGTGTAAAAGCAACAGGTGTGTGCCGAAGTGACTGGCACTGCTGGCAAGGGCATGACACGGATGTAGTACTTCCCCATGTACCGGGTCACGAATTTGCAGGTATTGTTGAAGCTGTTGGTAAAGACGTGTCTAAATTCAAGGTAGGTGACAGGGTAACCGTGCCATTTATTAATGCCTGTGGAAATTGTAATGAGTGCCATTCAGGCAATCATCAGGTGTGCGGAAATCAAACTCAGCCAGGCTTTACCCATTGGGGGTCATTTGCGGAATATACGACTGTCGACCACGCTGACGTTAATTTGGTCACACTGCCTGAACACATGGATTTTACTACAGCAGCCAGCCTGGGATGCCGTTTTGTGACTGCGTTCAGAGCTGTCGTAGACCAAGGCGGAGTATCTGCCGGACAATGGGTTGCTGTTCACGGGTGTGGCGGTGTCGGGCTGTCTGCAATCATGATCGCAAGCGCAGCAGGTGCAAATGTCATCGCCGTGGACATTGCCGAGGACAAACTGGCATTGGCTAAATCACTGGGTGCTGTCATCACGTTAAATGCGAATACTACCGATGACGTTGCTGCCGCTATCAAAGAGGTAACAAAAGGCGGAGCACATGTTTCATTAGATGCGCTAGGACATCCCGTTACCTGTGTGAATTCAATAAACTGTTTGCGTAAACTCGGTAAACATATTCAGGTGGGCTTGTTATTGGCTGAACATGCTACACCGCCGATCCCGATGGATAATGTCGTTGCTAACGAACTGCAAATTCTTGGTAGTCATGGGATGCAGGCTTTTCGCTACACCGCCATGATGGCACTAATCTTGTCAGGTAAACTTCAACCTGAAAAGCTACTTGGCAAAACCATTGCGCTGGAAGACGCTATTGATGCAATGGTAGACATGGACACATCAACATCTGTTGGCGTGACCGTAGTGACTCACTTTTGATCAGAAGCCAGAGCGAATGTTTAGTAAATCGCTCTGGTGTTTACTCTTCAGTCACCACACTGGCAACCACTTTGCGCTGCTTCCTAAAGCCGCGCCAGGCATCAATGCTAAACAACAGCAAACCAACCCACACCAGGGCGAAAGTGGTTAATCGAGCCGGTTCAAGTGGCTCCTGATAAAGCCATACCGCCAGAATGAACATCAGGGTAGGGCCAATGTACTGAAACAAGCCCAGGGTAGTGAACAGGATGCGTTTTGCCGCAGCGTTAAAGGCAAGTAATGGCATGGTCGTCACAACACCGGCAGCAAGCAGCCAGCCATTGAGCTCCCAGTCATTGGTCAGCATATTGCTTTGCTCACCCGCGAACATTGCCCAGTACAGTATTGCGAAGGGTAACAATACCAGGGTTTCCATAAAGAGGCCCGGCATAGGCTCTACCGGGATCTGCTTGCGGATTAAGCCGTAGACACTGAAGGTACACGCCAGCGTCAACGCTATCCAGGGCAGCGTACCGTGCGCAACAATAATGTTTACCACACCGGCGATGGCCAGCAATACAGCAAACTTTTGCAATGGCCGCAGGCGTTCTTGCAGAATCAACCGCCCGAGAAACACGTTAATAATGGGATTGATGTAATAGCCTAAACTGGCCTCCAGCATGTAGTTGCTGTTAATGGCCCAGATGAATAGCAACCAGTTTGCACCCAGCAATACGCTGGCCGCGGCCAGGCTTAGCATCAGCTTTTTGCTGGCAAAAATCGCCTTCATTTTGCCGATTTGCTTTAACGCCACCAGCAATACACACAGCAATAACGCCGACCATATCACCCGGTGCATTAAAATATCGGTAGGCGGAACCTCAGTAATTTGCTTGAAATACAGCGGTGCAATACCCCACATGGTATACGCCGCGATAGCGTAAAACATACCCGCAAAAGCAACCGGTTTGGCTGACACACTATCTCCCTACAATAAAAACAGGCTGCCGAGGCCAAGGAATGCAACAAATCCCACAATATCGGTAACCGTGGTGAGAATAACCGACCCGGAAAGCGCAGGATCGATTTTCAACTTATCCAACACCACAGGCAGCAATACACCGGCCAGAGCAGCGGCCAGAATATTCATAAAAATAGCCAGGCAGATCACCAAGCCCAGCAGCGGGTCACTAAACCAGAAAAACGCCACAATGCCGATAACTAACGCCCAGATAACGCCGTTCACCCCGCCGACTTTCAGTTCTTTGGTCATCAGAGCTTTCAGGTTCGCACCTGTAACCTGGCCTAGTGCCAGACCCCGTACAATCAGCGTTAGCGTCTGGCTTCCTGCAATCCCGCCCATGCTTGCTACCACAGGCATCAGCACAGCGAGCGCCACAACTTGCTGTAACGTTGCTTCGAACAACCCAATAAACCAGGAAGCCAGAAATGCGGTGAGCAGGTTGATCCCCAACCACAACGCGCGACTGCGGGCACTTTTAGCGACGGGCGCAAATAAATCCTCGTCTTCATCCATACCCGCGGTGGCCATCACCTGACGCTCGTAGTTTTCATTGACCAGTTCACTGGCACTTAAAATGTCGACCCGGCCTAACAGTTTGTTGGTATCGTCGACCACCGGCAACGCAGCAAAGCCACTGCGCTGCACCTGTAAAGACGCGGTAGTACTGTCGTCAGAGCCTTTAATTACCGGAATAAACTCCTCGGTAAGTTCCACCAGCGGCAAATGCTCTGGTGCACCGAACACTTTGGTTAGCTTCACAGCGGCAGAAAACTGTCCGGAACGGTTGATCAAAAAGATCGTATCACAATGCTGTGGCACATTACGGCGAATGCGGCGCAAACCGTCGCGTACTTTGGCATTTAATGGCATTGCCAGTACGTCGTGCGAAATCCAGTGACCAATTTGCTCGTCGGGAAACTGTGTCGCGTCGCGGAAGTAGCCCTGTTGCTGGTCGTCCAGTGCCTGAAATGCCAGCTCCATCAGCTTGGCAGGCAATGAATCCATCAGCTCGAGTAAGTCCTCGGCGTCAATACCAGTGAGGATTTTGCTCCACTGATCGTCCTCGGTGGCTGAAATCAGCACTTCACGAGGGTCGCTCCGCATTTCTACCAGCACGTCAATTTTGCGGTCATCCGGCAGGGCTTCCCACAACGACAAACGCTCTTCAACCGGCAGTGATTCCAGTAGCGTTGCTATTTCTACATGTTCTGCGGGCAGTAACGATTCCGCCACCGATTGCAGATCGTCATTTCCGTTGTCGGCAACAATTTCTTCAATCAGATTAGGTAATGGTTCGGCCATAGCGCACTCCGCCTAGGTACAAGTTAACTGGGCGTCACTATAGCACTTTTCCTTAAATTCCGAATGGGAAAAACTGATCTTAAAAAGGCCTGATAATTTCCTCAAAAACGCGTAAAATCTTCGCCCAATGATAGCGACATCCCCATCCCCTGCTCCACAGTCAGATTTCCCCTCGGACAACACCGAGGCGCTCGCGCGTGCCCAACAAGTATTGGAAGATACCTTCGGCTATCGCGAGTTCCGCGATGGGCAAGCTGAAGTCATAGCACAACTGATTGACGGCGCAGATGCGTTGGTATTGTTACCCACTGGTGGCGGAAAATCGCTGTGTTACCAGATCCCGGCCATGGTACGCGATGGCACGGGCATTGTGGTGTCGCCTCTCATTTCTCTCATGCAGGATCAGGTTGAACAACTACGCGAAGCCGGTGTAAAAGCGGCTTATATCAATTCGAGCCTGGATCCGGAAACACTACACTGTACTACGCAAGGGTTGAAAGACGGCGAATACGACATGGTGTATGTATCACCTGAACGTCTGTTACAACCATATTTTCTGAATATGCTGGCTTCGTTACCGATTGCCTTATTCGCGGTGGACGAAGCGCATTGTGTGTCCCACTGGGGCCACGATTTCCGTCAGGATTACAGGGGCTTAGGCTTACTCAAGCAGCGCTTCCCAAATGTGCCCCTCATTGGTTTAACCGCCACGGCAGACACCACCACGCAGCAGGATATCCTGCTTCAGTTAGGATTAATCGATCCACTGGTGTATCGGGGAAGCTTCGACAGACCCAATATTCGCTACAGGGTGGTACCAAAATACAAAGCATTCGACCAGATTGTTACTTATATCAAGCAACAGGATGGCAGCGGGATTATTTACTGTAATTCACGCGCCAAGGTGGATGATTTAAACGCCAAGCTTCACCGCCAGGGCATGCGTTGCGCGGCCTATCACGCGGGTATGGAGGCAGATGAACGCGCCTTTGTTCAGCGGCAGTTTATTACCGATAAAATCGACATTGTGGTCGCCACGGTCGCTTTTGGTATGGGCATCAATAAATCCAACGTTCGCTACGTTGTTCACCATGACGTGCCGCGTAGCATTGAGAGCTATTATCAGGAAACCGGCCGGGCCGGGCGTGACGGTTTGCCTGCGGAAGCCATGTTGCTGTTCGACGAAAAAGACAGTGCACGGGTGAAGCAATGGATTGACCAGGGCGAAAATGCCGAGCGCAATGCGATTGAACTCCAGAAGTTCAGTGCCATGGAATCGTTCTCGGAAGCACAGACCTGCCGTCGTCAGGTACTGCTGAACTACTTTTCGCAATTCAGTGACAAAGCCTGTGGTAACTGTGATATCTGTTTGGATCCGCCCCGTCCGTTCGATGGACTGGTGACGGCACAGATGGTGCTCAGCTGTATTCTTCGACTGGAGCAACGCTTTGCCACACAATACGTCATTGACGTGCTGCGCGGTAAATCACACAAACGCATTCAGGAATCCGGCCACGAAAAGCTCTCGACCTGGGGGATTGGTAAGTCGCAAAGCGACCAGTACTGGCACAATATTATTAACCAGTTAATTCACCGGGGCTATGTACGTATCGATGTTGCTAACCATGCAGTGTTACGTTTGACAGAAGCCGCCCGGGCAGTATTAAAAGGCGAAGTCCCAGTGGAACTGGCGACACCACGATTGGAAATCAAACAGGATAAGCCCGCGCGCGGCGCCCTGAAAAACTACGACAAAGCCCTGTTTGCTCGTCTGAAACATTTGCGAAAAGTCCTTGCTCAGGAGCACGATGTACCGCCTTTTGTTATTTTCAGTGATGCGACCCTGGCTGAAATGTCAGACGCCAAACCCACCAGCGAAGCCCAACTGCTTGAAGTCAGTGGCGTGGGCAAAACCAAACTGCAGCGGTACGGCGACGCCTTTTTACAACTGATTCAGGACTATCTGGAACGCGACGACTAAGTCACCGCGCTTTTAACCCCTTACAATGTCCCATTTGATACGAAGCGAACAAGGCTACGCGTAAGCGTATTCACCGCCTTTTTCCAGCCCCCGCTGGTAGGCTTCACGCGCGTGTATTTGTTGAACAAATGCGTCTATGCCCGGATACAGACCTTTTCCAACACGCCCTTGCATTGCCTCAAGCGGGAAGCTCATCTGGAAGTCTGCGCCGCTCAGTGCATCGCCGGCAAACCACTCGTGATCAGACAGGTAGTCGTTCACGTATTTCAGGCTTTGTTCAAGGTTAGGGCCGTAATAGGCAGCAATAATGCCGTCGACCAGCTTGTTTACAATAGGCTTAATGAAAAACGGTCCTGCTTTTTCCTTAGCCTTACCGAGAACGAGGCGGGCAACTAACGGCGGCATCAGGCTTCCTTCCGCAAAGTGCATCCAGAAACGATATTGGATTAAATCTGCCGTAGACGCCGGTTTTAAATGAGGCGCATAGGTGTCTACCAGAAACTCAATGATGGCACCGGATTCCGCCAACACCAGATCGCCATGGGTCAGTACCGGCGAGCGTCCTAATGCATGCACGTCTTTCAGTGCAGCCGGAGCCAGATTCGTTTTTGCATCGCGCTGATAGTGTTTCACCGTGTACGCAAGTCCCAGTTCTTCCAGAAGCCAAAGAATACGCTGAGAGCGGCTGTTATTAAGGTGGTGAAGTACGATTTCCGGTGAAGTTGTCATGATGGCTCCTTAGATATAAACCTATTGTATACGCCCAAGCACTGCAAACCGATCAACAGATTGTTTGACTACGGAAATGCACATCTCAATGGTAGGATACGCACATAATCAGTATTTGGGTTTTCTATGCAGCTAAGTCACCATTACGCCACCGACCTGACTGAAACCGTCAGTGCGGTCACACCACAACCGCTCAGCGATTTGACTTTATGCCTGACAAATACGGCACTGGCAGAGCAATTCAATTTACCAACCGACTGGTTTACCGACCAGGGGATCATTGAACAGATTTTTTCTGAGCAGGGCGCCCTCGGTAAACAAGCGGTGGCGCAAAAGTATGGCGGACACCAGTTTGGTCAGTGGAATCCGTATCTGGGTGATGGGCGTGGGTTACTGCTTGGCGAAGTGACCGATGACAAGGGTGCGCAATTTGATCTGCATCTCAAAGGTGCGGGGCAGACGCCTTATTCCCGTCATGCCGATGGCCGGGCCGTCTTGCGCTCAACGTTACGGGAATACATTGGTTCTGAAGCCTTACATCATCTCGGCATTCCGTCGTCACGTTCGTTGTGTATGTTCACAAGCAATGAACGCGTATACCGGGAACTACCCGAGCCGGGTGCCATGATGATTAGAATGGCGCCCAGTCACCTGCGCTTCGGGCACTTCGAATACTACTTTCACAGCAAAGAGTTCGACATTTTAGACAAGCTCATGGACTTCACCCTGACACGCCATTTCCCGGACTGTGCGTCGCAGGCAGAACCCCACAAAGCCTTGTTGAAAGCAATTACATTACGCACTGCCAGAATGGTAGCCTTGTGGCAGGTACATGGGTTTGTTCATGGGGTGATGAACACCGACAACATGTCGATTCACGGCATTACTTTCGACTATGGCCCGTATGCATTTATGGAGCAATTTAAATCGGACGCGGTGTTTAATCATTCTGATCACGAAGGTCGCTATGCTTTTGATCGCCAGCCCGGAATTGCGCTGTGGAACTTAAATGCCATGGCGTACGCGTTTTCTCGCTACATGAGTATTGATGATATCAAAGACTGCCTGACGCAGTTTGAACCTGCTTTTTTAGCTGTGTATCGCCAAACCATGCTGGCGCGTATCGGCTTAGACAACGACAAAGAGCACGAGGCTTGTCTGAATCAGTGGCTCGCGATGCTGGCTCAAAACCCTATCGACTACACGCAAAGCTTCAGATGGCTTGCCAGTACCGACCACGACGCATTAACACCGGCGCTGCGCGATCACTTTATCGACCGCAATGCCTTTGACGGATGGTGGCAGGACTATCGTCAGCGCCGCCAGTCTTCTACTGAGAGCCAGGCAAGCATGCTAGCCAGAAACCCTGCGGTGATTGCCCGTACCCATACCCTGCAGCAAGCCATTGCAGCGGCAGAACAAGGCGATTTTTCGATTGCAAAGCAATTGTTGCTAGCGTTGCAGACGCCGTATCAGTCGACAACAGCAAGCGAGCCTTTTGAACAGCCGGATGACAGCAGCGAAACAGTGAGTTTGTCATGCAGCAGTTAACCACGCAATCCCTCACTGAAGCACTCAGCTTAAGCGACAATGGCCAACTGATGATTAACCTTCCCTTGCCAGCCACACCGCTGGCATTTACCCGTTTATGTGAAGGACTCGGCAAGGTTTTCGACCAGCCGCCCACGGAGTTGGAATGGGGCGCAGACCGGGCGCAGGCCCGATATTTACTCCCCGATATGGATTTGTTACTGCAAGCCGAATGGTTGTGCGAGGCCATGTGGCTCACCCCGTCGGGTTACACACAGGATTACCAAAACGCCACTGAGGCGCTGCAAGCATTGCTCTGCCGCGTGGCTAATGAATGAAAAAAGTGCTATATTAAATCAGTTACAGGCCTTGCAAAGGGCTGCCCAACCCCCATATAGCACAGTCAGATTTAAACCGGCATTGAGTTTCATGACCAGTACATCCCCACAGTATCGTTTTGTTAGCGCAGCCAAACTCCCCACCCGCAAAGGCGAGTTTACCATTCATGGTTTTGTCGAAGAGGGTGGCACTGAACACGTTGCTCTGTCTTATGGTTCCTGGCAACCCGACGACGTTGTGCCGATTCGTATCCACTCAGAATGTTTAACCGGCGACGCCTTATTTTCAACGCGTTGCGATTGTGGCTTCCAGTTGGAACGGGCAATGGAAAACATTGTGGAGCGTGGTTACGGTGTATTGCTGTACTTGCGCCAGGAAGGTCGGGGCATTGGTTTAATCAACAAAATCCGCGCATACCACCTGCAGGACAATGGCATGGACACGGTAGAAGCAAACGAACACCTCGGATTTGATGCCGACATGCGTACCTACGACATGTGTAAAGTGATGCTGGATACCCTGAAGGTCAAAAACGTTGAGCTTATGACCAACAATCCCCGCAAGACGGCAGCGCTGGAAGCGTTAGGAATTAATGTGGTCGCACGTAAACCCATTGATCACGGCGTAACCAAAGACAACAAACACTATATCCGCACCAAAACCGAAAAACTGGGTCATGCATTTGATCCGCACGTCCTCGGTGACTAACCCCCGCTAACCGGCGTGTAAACCTGAACCAACGGGTTGTGTTTGGTTCAGGTAAAGTTAATTTACCCACGCGTATAACGGTATACAGACCAATTACACAGCGCATTTGCGCGAGGAGTCTGTATGCACAAACGCATCCTGTCTTTGATTTTGATTTCCCTGCTGGAAAGCACACAGGTTCAGGCCATGAGCGCCCCTGAATCAACCGAACTGGTGCAGAGCCAACGCGTCTCTGAAGCCGAGCTCGACGCCCTGCTCGCCCCGATTGCCCTGTACCCTGATTCTGTGGTTACCCATATTCTGATAGCCAGTACCTACCCGCTGCAGGTCATTGATGCCCAGCGCTGGCAGCAGAGCAATGACAATCTCAGTGACGATACGCTGGCCGAGCTGCTTGAAACTAAAACCTGGGATCCCAGCGTGAAGGCCCTGGTGCCATTTCCGGATATTCTGTCGCGCATGAGTCAGGACCTGAACTGGCTGGAATCAGTAGGTGATGCTGTACTCACCGATGAGGACTGGGTACTGGACCGGGTCCAGGCACTGCGTTTACAAGCCTGGCAGCACGGTAACCTGGAAACTAACGACTACCAGCGCGTTAGCTACGAAGACAGGGTCATTGTTATAGAGCCGCGTCAGCCTCGCGTAGTGTATGTGCCCTATTATGATCCAATGATCACCTATGGTCACTGGCACCATCCAATCGCCCCGGTCATTTGGCCAGGCTATGTGAACGTGCGCTTGCATCATGGCTTTTACTGGGGAAGTCGGGTCACCATTGGCGCGGGCTTTTACTTCGGGCATATATTCTGGCCAGACCGCCATATTGTTGTTAGTCACAGAACCGTTCATCACTACCCAAGTGTGTCTTACCGTAAGCGTTACAACGTGCGGGAATACCATCGTTGGCAACACAATAGTGCCAACCGACATGCCCGCTATTCGCACCGCGTGGTTGAACGTAAGCCGTCGGTAATTAAGCAGCACAAGACCGTGCGTTATCATTCGGCACAAGCGCCTGACAGAAGCCTGGTTCGCCCTGTGGTTCACCAGCAAAGAATAGAGAAAAAACTCAAACTGCAAGCGCATAAACCGACCGCTCGCGAACAGCAAAAGCGTTATACCCAGGTCAATAAGCCTCAACGCCAGGCCGCTGAGCACCGGGCAGTGAACCCACAACGTACTCACCCGAATGTCGCGCAGCAACACAAACCAACGCAGCCGGTACATTCTAAACCCGCTAAGCCGCAATACAAACAGGAAAAGCACGAGCGAAAGGTGAAGCGCGAAACGACAGCGCACCGTCAACCGTCGCAGCAACGTCAGGCGTCTAAGCAACGCCAGGTAAAACAGTCTCAGCGTCAAAGCGCGTCGCATATTAACAGGCAACACTCTAAGCAACACTAACTGCAAAGTAATAAGGCATACCTCGGTATGCCTTATTTTTGTCACTTTATTTTATTGGACATATATCGCAAGTAAGCACTTACAAAGCACTGAGGAGAGTGCGTATCCAGATTAAAATACAACGACGGTTCAATGAGCTCTAACTCAATAATGCACCACTGTCCGTTGTGTTGAAGCAAGTCTACCCGGGCATACAAATACTCAGTTGGCATCGCCTGCAAAGCCAGCTCTGCACTGTTTAGCATTGCCTGATCAGGAGATATCACTGCCAGACTGCCACCGTGCTCTTCCTGCACCCGAAAATCACCTTGTTTCGGCGTTTTCAGAATGGCATGGCTTAACTCACCCGCAAAGTAAAATAACGACACTTCGCCCTGTTCAACAACACTGGTCACAAACGGCTGTACCATAGCTGGACGGCGGGTAAAGACAGCTGCCAGTGTGTCTTGTTGAGCCGTTAAGGTGTCGCGGGTTAAACGGTAAGTATCGTCGGCATTTGCACTGATACACGGCTTGATGACAATCTCATCGCAATCGAAATCGGCAAAAGCACCCGCGAGTAAATCATGATCGTAGTCATCAAGCCAAATAGTCGGTAGTACAGCCACTGCACTGGCTTCCAGGTCTCGCAGATAGCGTTTATCCAGATTCCATTGCATCAGCGCCAGCGGGTTAATCAGCTGAGTTTGCTCTGCAATCCGCTCCAGGCAAGCCATAAAGGCCTCTGGTGCCTGCTGATAGTCCCACGGACTGCGCACAATAACCGACTCATAATCACTGTAATCCCAACTGCTATTACGCCACGACACGGTTTCGATGTCATAGCCATTGTTGGCAAACGGCTCGATAAGTAGGTCATCGTACACAAAAAAGTCTTCCAGGCTATCCATCGACAGAAACGCGATTTTTTTCATGGGATCAGATTTCTATCAACAGGCCGTTTGGCGTGATTTCGACTCGCTTGGGCTGACGGATACCCCAGGCCGATAAGTCTAACTGTTCGAAGTCGAGCAACAGGATTAACGGGAAGCGTTTGCCTTCCATTCGCTTCAGGCTGTTTAACAGCGACTCGGGTACCAGATTACCGTGTTCGGCCCACTCGAGTTCATCCAGTGTCGGCTCTTTGATTTGCAACTGACCCAATTGCGCGTGATAGAACAATTCACCCGACAATGTCGCTGTCGCTTTGAGCTGTAAACCATCCCGTTCTGCCAGAACGGTCACGTTCACACTGATTTCATCTTCCAGCGGATCAAGGTCGACGGCAGGGTTAGAAAACGTGAACTGGGTGTCTTCGTACACCCGGGTTTGCGGAAACACAGCTGACACCATGGCGTTTAGCTGTGACTCAGACAAGGTAAGCATAAATGCGTGCGCCTGATGCATACCGCCAACGGCCCACAAACAAAGCGCCAATGCGCCGGCAAAGAGGTACTTCATAGATTTATAGACACCAGTAAATTTGCCGCATTCTAACATGTTTTTGTATAAAAGAATTGCCCCGCCAGAGGCTGCGCCAGTATTATGTGGCGCAAATACATCCAACGGTTTTAACCATGCAAACATTTGAACAAGTTAAAAACTTTTTATCTACAGAGTTATTTACCCTGTTCGACATCACGTTTACTACTGGCGGGCTGATAGCCGTGCCACTGCTGTATGTGGTTGGCATCTGGGTGATTCGAAAACTCGCGCACCTGGCAACCTATCGCCTGCGCTCGTCGGGCGCCAGCCCCGACACCATTCACCTGTTTAAGCGTATTTTCTATATCCTGGCCATGGCTATTCTGGTCGTTACGTCGCTGGATATGATGAATGTGCCACTGACTGCCTTCGCCTTTTTGTCGGGTGCCGTAGCGATTGGTGTGGGTTTTGGTGCGCAAAACATTATCAATAACTTCATCTCTGGCTGGATACTCATGTGGGAACGCCCCATTCGCATCGGAGATGTACTGGAGGTCGACGGTGCACGCGGCGTGGTAGAAGCCATTAATACACGTTCAACACGAATCCGTCGTGTCGACGGTGTACACATGCTTATTCCGAACAGCAAATTGTTGGAAAACACGGTGATCAACTGGACGCTGATTGACTTGCTTACCCGAACCACCGTAAAAGTCGGCGTGGCGTATGGCTCAGACTGTAAGCTGGTTGCCAGTCTTATAGAACAAGCAGTACTGGAACAAACTGAAATTCTGCCCGAGCCCAAACCCATAGTGATTTTTGATGACTTTGGCGATAACGCCCTAATTTTTGAGGTGTATTTTTGGATCAATGCTACGGCAGAGCGCGATTTACGCAAAATACGCAGTGACATTCGCTTTACCATCGACGGACTGTTTAACCAACACAACATCGTTATTGCCTACCCGCAGCGCGATGTGCATTTGGATGGTACGTTACAACTTGTTCAATCTCCTAAGGAAAATGCATGAGCAATGCAGACCAGGCCTTTTTATGGGCGTACGATATTAGCTTTGACGGCACCATTGCCACGGTAGATAAAGCAGCCATCACCACACCGATTGCGCCTAACACCTATCGATGGGTTCATTTGCAGTCTGACGAGTCTGATGCCGAGCAACTATTAGATACCCTCGCGTTGCCGTCTTCAGTGGCCGATAGCCTGATGGCATTGCAGACCCGTCCGCGCGTACTACCAATAAAAGAAGGCGCGTTGATTTTCCTGCGTGGCATTAACGCAAATCCAGGTGCCGACCCTGATGATATGGTGTCATTGCGCTTGTGGTTAACCCCAACCCTGATGGTGACCGCGCGACGTCAGAACCGTCGTCTGATGAGTGTGCAGGACACCCGGGAAATGATTGAAAGCGGCGAAGCCCCGGCGACGACTGCTGAGCTGCTAGTCACTTTGCTTACCCGCATAGCCGACCGCATACACGACAAAATCGAAGATATTGACGAACAGCTTGCTCAATACGAAACAGCTGATGCCCTGAATAAACAGGATCGACAACAGCTCGCTATGTTACGTCGACAAACCGCGATTATTCGACGCCACCTGGCACCGCAACGCGATGCCCTGGACACGCTGATTCGACTGCCAAACCTGATCAACGACAGCTTGATTTTTGAATTGCGCGACCAAGCCGACCGCATGACCCGTTACGTTGAAGATCTCGACCTGGCAAGGGAACGTTCACTAGTATTGCAGGACGAATTACGCAACCAAATAGCTGATCAACAAGGCATTCGCATGTATGTGCTGTCGATGATCACAGCCATATTTTTACCACTGTCTTTTTTAACCGGTGTATTTGGTATGAACGTGGCCGGCCTGCCAGGTACCGAAGCCCCTGATGCCTTTACAACGCTCATGATGGCTATGGGCGGGATTGCCGTTGTCATGCTCATTGCCATGCTATGGAAACGCTGGCTATAGATTGCAAACAAACCATTCAAAGCGGGCAAACAATGCCCGCCTTCATACTTTTGGTTAATCGACTGATCCTTTTCCTTATTTAATAATTACTTACTTCGTTATTTCTGTCTTTGAATCTCGTTTACTTTTTCTCATGGTCAGTTGATTCGAATCAAGGCTCCCTTTGCTGACGGTGCGTAAGCTGTGTGAATTAACTGGCGAGTTGTAAATGCTGTCCTACAATTAGCGTGTAACGGGCAAATTGGAGTGTGTTGTATGTTCTCTTGGGTTAAAGAAGGCCATCAAATATTCAGAGTTATTCTGATTGTTCAGTTGGTTATCTCAGTAGTCATCGGATTGATTACCGGCGAGCTAATGGTAGCGTTCTGGCTGGGTATTCCGATTATCGCGCTCCCTTTGTACCTTAGCTATGCTAACCCGGAATCAGAGATAAGCGGACATGCTGTTGGCATTGGCGTTCAGTTGATGACGGCACTGCACATCCATCAGGCATTTGGGCTTATCGAAATTCATTTCGAGATTTTTGTTCTGCTCGCCATGCTGGCTTACTTCCGCAACTGGCGCATCATTGCAACGTCAACTGCGACGGTAGCGGTGCACCACATTTTATTCTTTTTCATGCAAGCAGGCGGTTCCGGGGTATTCATTTTCGAAGAAAACCACATCACCTTCTCCATTTTGTTATTGCATGCCGCGTTTGCCCTTGCAGAGGGCCTGACCCTGATGTACATGACCAAACGCAGTCATGAAGACGGTGTAGGGGGCGCGTTGCTGGAGTCCGCCATTGCAGACATCATTCGCGACAAAGAAAGTCTCAACCTTGCGGTGAAAATAGACAAATCGGTGCCCGTAATGCGCACCTTTGACGAACTACTGGATGCTATACGCCAATTGGTGAGCAATGCCGCCAAGCTTGCAGATGACGTAGCTGACACTAGTGCTTTCATGCAAAATGCTACCCGGGAATTAAGTGAGCACGCCCAACAGAGTCACCAGGAAATCGGAAGTATTTCCGCCGCATCGGAAGAAATTGCGGTCACCATGCAAGACACATCTGAGCGCACTAACGCAGCCAATGACATCACTCAGGAAGCCAAAGCGAACACATCAGAGTCGAGAACGTCCGTTGAAAGTACCAAGACCACCATTAGCTCATTGCGCGACAGATTAAACAGTGCCGCGCAAACCAACCAGGAGCTGAACGAGCGATGCGCCAGTATCTCTGATTCCATGCGTTCAATTACCGCCGTAGCGGAACAAACTAACCTGCTTGCGCTTAACGCAGCCATTGAATCGGCCCGTGCCGGCGAGCACGGCCGGGGCTTCGCCGTCGTTGCTGACGAAGTCCGCACCCTGGCAATACGCTCTAAAGAAAGTGCCGACGAGATTTCTACCATCACCGAGCAATTGGTGGCCAGCACAGCGTCGTCAGTGACGCAGATGAATCAGTGCATCGAACTGGTTGACGAAGCAGTAAGCGCATCAGACCGCGCAGCCACGCACATGCAAGGCATCGAATCTAAAATCCAGGCGGCCTCGGACAACATGATGGAAGTCGCAACCTCGGCGGTTGAACAGGAAACTGCGTCCTCATCGATAGCGGCCAGCACGGCAAAAATTTACGAGCTGGCGACCCAGGAAGCGCGTACCGCCGCGGAACTGGAGCAAAAGTCGCAATCGTTGGCCACTCTGTGTCAGACACTGCAAACCATGGTAAGACGTTTTGTAGTGTAATGAGCAGCCGTAAAACAACTATACTGGTTGGCGTTTGGGCAACCGCGATATTGGTTGCCCTGCTCATAGCAAACAGCAATCAGATGCAGGACTTTGATCCAGACGCCTCACTGGCACAAGCTGCCAGCCAGCAGGACTTCGATAGTGCCTTCACAGGCATGTTGCAAGAGGCAGGTGTGAGCAACGGCTCTATTGTGCATCTTAGCGCTGACAGCAATTGCTTTTGCAATGACCTTAGCAAGGGCCATCAATACGATATAACCCAATCACTCGCCGACAAAGGCTATGAGTTTCACACCTTGTCGCTGTCTGAAAATCCGGCTATTAGCAAACTCATCAGCCACTTCCCCGCCCTTGCTGTTATCGATAACAACGGTAATCTGCGCTATGTTGGCCCTTATGCAACGGGTTTTGGCTGCTTTAAGGGCAATGACTTAGTGGACGATATTGCCCGAATCGCCACCACTGAGCAGTACTTCGGGGCTACGGTAAACACTGAGGCCCGCGGTTGTTTTTGTAATGTGTAGACACGCAGTTATTTCATAAAATAGATAGTCAAAAATTGATTCACTAATCAGCCTTACCCAATTTTCTATATAGCTACTGTCTGCAGGGCACAATAATCCACATCGGCACTAATTCCTTTTTTCTGGACTTTCATCTCCCCAATGAGGCAAACAATAGTCCAAAAGCACTCGCTGATATTTTAAGGGAACTTTGCAATTAAAATATTCACTAAAGCTTTGTAAACAACTGGTGTAACAAGGATGACAACCCAATGCTCCCCGTTATGCAGCGCAATCCCGATTCCTTACCCGGACATCCAAATAGACAGCGCAAGTTAAAATCATGGATATTGGTATTGCCGGTGTGTTTCCTTGCGCTTCCCTTTGCGGCAAACGCTAACGCAGGCGTGCCCATGCTATTTCTGGCGATGCCTGCCCTGCTCATGTCGCTGTTACCCATTATCTTTATCGAGTCCGTTTATTGTGCGCAGCGATTGTCTTTGTCCTTCGGACAGTCATTAAAAACAGTGAGCATATCCAACCTTGCTTCAACGCTGGTTGGCATTCCTGTTACCTGGTTACTGCTGGTCGGCGTTCAAATAGCGACAAGCGGAGGCAGGGCTTACGGCATAGACTCCCCCGTTGAAAAAGTGCTTGCGGTTACCTGGCAAGCCCCTTGGTTGATCCCTTACGAGACCGATCTGCATTGGATGATACCGGCTGCAGGCTTGGTACTGCTGGTACCTTTTTATTTTGCGTCCTGGTGGTCAGAATTCTGGGTAGCAAAGAAATTGAATACCCTACTCCCCACGTCAGACGTCAAACTTGCAGTAAGAAACGCCAACCGCATAACCTATTGTCTACTTGCCGGCTGGCCGATTGCGTCCTGGTTAGCTAACGTTGCAATGAAATAAGCAACGGCTGCACGACTACGCCAAGACACTCAGCTAATGGCTGGTATCGTCTCCGTGCAGCCCCTTGATATGCGCAACCACACTACGACCCAGCGCACTCAGGTTATAACCGCCTTCCAGCATACTCACAATGCGCCCATGACAAACCTTGTCGGCGACTTTGCGCAGTTGCTGGCTGACCCAATGGTAGTCTTCTTCACGCAGGCGTAATTGACCCATATGATCTTCGGCATGAGCATCGAATCCGGCGCTGATCAGAATAAGTTGAGGCTGGTAGTTAATCAGCGCGTCGAACCAGTAACTCACGGCTTTGCGAAAGGCTTCGCCGTTTGCGCCGGCCTCAAGCGGAGCACACAGAATATTACTGGCAGATACAGGCGAGCCACTGTGCGGGTAAAACGGGTGCTGAAATGAGGAACACATCATAATTCTCTGATCACCCGCTATGATATGCTCGGTGCCATTACCGTGGTGAACATCGAAATCCACTATCGCGACGCGTGACAAGTCGTATTTCTTCACCGCATAGCGCGCGGCTACCGCAATGTTGTTAAACAGGCAGAATCCCATTGCGTTGTCGTATTCAGCGTGGTGACCAGGCGGTCTAACTGCACAAAATGCCTGACGGTTCTCACCGTCCATCACCCAGTCAACAGCGTCACAACCAGCGCCGGCGGCATACAATGCTGCGCTCAGCGTAATGGGTGTCATGCCGGTATCCTGTTCCAGCCAAATCACGCCGGTTTTAGGTGCCCGCTGAAAAATACTGTCCACGTAGTAAGGGTCATGGGCAAGCGCCAGGTTCTCACGCTTAACCGGTTTTGCATCGGCGTGCTGACACACCATGTCCAGCCCCGACGACAGCAATTGATCATCAATGGCGTACAAGCGGTCGGGATGCTCCGGGTGCTCTCCTGACACATCGTGATGCACACAGTCTTTGCCGCGAAAGATTTTGATGGTCATGCGCTTTTCTCCTGGCTTGCTTCCTGTAGGGGTAGAGCCAGTTCAACTTCGCTCGGATCACCGCTGAACAGTCGTTTAAATCCGTGGTGTTCAAAAATGGCTATCATGGGTTTATTGTCGGCACGGCAGAACGCCAGCATCTTGTTGATATTGCGCTTTTGCGCGATATCAATGAGGGTGGTCAGTAGCTTGCTGGCCATGCCTTTACCCTGCTGGGTTTCCCGGGTTACAAAGGCCGCTTCACAAGTATTGTCGTGCTCGTTGTAATAAAACCGGCCAACGGCGTGAATGGTAATTCGCGATCCTTCCTGACGCACAATGCACAAGGCCGCATCTGAACTTTGATCCACACTCACCAAATTACAGGATTTCTCCCGCGACATCTGTTTGGGATCGTAGTTGTAACGCAGTCGCAGTGTTTCCTTGGTATGCGAATAGAAGAACTCCTGCAAACGGCGTTCATCCGCCGGATTGAGCGGGCGAAGATAGAACTTCTCGCCGTTCACTACCATTTTATGCAGCTGAATGGCGCCCAGCTCAGGAATATCGGTGGGGTACTTCTGTTGGTAGTGCGGCACCCAGTAGTTCTGACGCACTTCTGCCAGTAACTTGGCGCGGAATTTAGGGTGAGCCACCCGAATCAGTTCCAGTGCTCGCTCGCGAATACTTTTTCCGCGCAGCGAGGCAATACCATACTCGGTAACAATGTAGTGAACATTACCACGAGAGGTTACAACGCCTGAGCCCTCTGTAATGTATGGTACAATGCGCGACACGGTTTCGTTTTTAGCGGTAGAGGGCAAGGCAATAATCGGCTTACCGCCTTTGCTCATGGACGCACCGGAAACAAAGTCGACCTGACCACCAATACCACTATAAAAATCAAACCCTAGAGAATCGGCCACCACCTGTCCGGTTAAGTCCACTTCCAGCGCACTGTTAATGGCAATCATGTTGTCATTTTTAGCGATGTTAGTGGGTTTATTCACATAGCTACTGGGGTAAAACTCAATATGCGGGTTGTTATTCACAAAGTCATACAGCTTGCGACTACCAATACAAAAACTGGTAACAACTTTGCCAGGGTGAAAGGTTTTCTTTCGGTTGCTGATAGCGCCCGAGGCAATGATTTCCATAATGCTGTCGGACAGCATCTCACTGTGGATCCCCAGGTCTTTGTGGCGCTCCAGGTACTTCAACGTAGCACTAGGGATTTTGCCAACCCCAAATTGCAGCGTTGCGCCATCTTCTACCAGCATCGCCACGTACTGACCAATACGTTCAGTCACGCTGTCGATTGGCGGGGCTTCGATTTCCTGTAGCGGCTGGTCGGCTTCAATTACCGCGGCAAACTCACTGATATGCAAATAGGAGTGCCCGGCTGTACGAGGCATTTGTGGGTTTATTTGCGCCACTACCTTGTTGGCGTGACGGGCTGCCGACATACAAATGTCTACCGACACGCCCAACGAACAATACCCGAATTCATCGGGCGGACTTACCATTACCAGCGCCGTATCCAGTGGCAGCGTGCCATCGCTGAATAAGCTCGACATTTCAGACAAAAACACCGGCGTGTAGTCGGCGCGGCCTTCGTCAACCGCCCTGCGTACTTCGTCACCGTGAATAAAAAACGTGTTTACCTTGAACAGCTGGCGGTATTCCTCTTTTGCCCAGCGGTTATCGCCAAGCGCCAGCATATGAACTAACTCAATGTCGCTGTATGCCTTGCTGTTGGCAATTAAGTCGTCAATTAGTGCGTAGGGTACGCCTGCGTTACCACCAACAAACACCCGGCAACCGGACTTAATTAGCTGCGACCAGTCTGGTCGCGGGGGCAATGCTACTGTCATCGCTGTGCTCCCTGTTATCGGTATTTCCTGACACCGATTCACCTGAAATGAAGTGACACTAATGATGCCACAGAATACGACGCTGCACAGACAGAATTGGCGGAATATTGATCTGGTTTAGGGTATTTGCTACCAATGGATTAGGTGACTGGGAAAAGCAGAAAATTGAACCTAATAGAATGGTTAGATACACAATCTATAGTCGACATTTTTGGATGGCAGCTTTAGGTCAATTGCGGTCATCTATACTTTTTTCTTTAGAAACTTGAGCAAGTTAAGCTTTAGATTCTGCATCTGGATAGTCGTAAACCAATACAACGAAATACGTTCTGCCCAGTTAAAATACTTCATCGACTTTAAGATCGCTTTTTATGTCTGAAATAAGTGAAGTGTGTTTCATCAGCGAAGATTGTGAATTGATTGAACACACACCCACATTGATTAATAGACTCCAAACACTGGTGAAATGTACTACCTAGGATGTCTATTTGCGTCCTTTGTAAATCTTCGCCAATCTTTCTTTGTGTTCGTTAGTGCATTCTGATATTCCCAGTTCACCAATCGTAGCATCCTGCCATGATTTTAACTGAGCCATAATTGTTTTGTGATGGAACTCAAAATGAGCTAAGTCCAATGAGAACAACTTCTTTATTTCGTCAGGCACTTCTGGAACGTGTATATTTCGTGATTTTCTTGTCAAGCGAATCTCTTTGGTTATCTCACTAAAGCGTGAGATTATTTCATCATTAGATTCGCTCAAAATTAATGAAGGGTTTAAAAAACTTTTAAACATCTCATCATTCGCAACCATGCTTGCATAAGCTGTCAAAGCACTAGTGTTGTAGTATTTTAAACCAAGCATGGTATATGCTGCTGCATTTACCAAATGTGTTCTGCTACCCTCTGCGTTTTTTGTGTTTCGAAAGCTTGTTTTCGCTTGTAGGAACTCGTTCCGTATCAAAAATTCAATCGCATGATAGGTAGCGCCCGAAATTAACAATTCTTTCGCCACCTCTCGCTCTCGGGATCTTCTAGACAAAGCCTTAGGCTTTTGTAGATATGCAATCATCGCCCATTTATCACCACTAAGAGACAAGTCTTCCAAGTTATCAATCTCCATAGCGAGATATGAGTCAATATAGGCAGAACTTTGGTCGTAGAGCTCGTCCCCATAACCAACATCAGGTGTATAAGCCGGCGCAATCCCTTGTATTTCATTCCAATCTTGTTGAATTTTAGCCAAGTAGCTTACGTCTTCACTACTCAATTGTTCACGTGGAACGCACCAGTTATCGTCAAGTGTTAAAACTGTGTCGCGGGATTCACTATCTTGATTATTCGATATAACATACTGCTGAGACTCGTCATCAAGTGTCAAAGCAACCTCTTTACTGATAAAGCTGTCATTAATTTCACCATTCGAGCCAGCATCAGTGACCTTTTTAGACGTGATGCTTTCGGAATTACCACCACTCTCAGAAGTCGATACCGCTAAATCAACGTTGTTGTTATTTTGCCAAAAATAAGTAAGTGTAACTACTAACACCCCGATACTGGCAAATGCAATACACGCAGCTTTTCTATATCTCTGCAAACTCATGAATATGTTAATCCCCAGGGCAAACTTTTATTGCTCTATCTCTTACGGCGTCGCATGCATCGTAAGCATTGTCTCTTTGTGAATCTAGCAAATTTTTTCATGTCTAAATGAATACGTATCTGTTTAAACGTTAACCAGAATATTAATTGGCGCCCAAGCTTGCTCTACATCGAAAAAATAGCATCTCGATCCAAACTTTTTTGCAGTATGCTGAATGTCTGCTATTCGCTCAAAGCTGACTTCACTAATACTTTCATTCGCGAATTGTTCACAATCCCAACACACAAAAAGCCCGCTTCGAATGAGCGGGCTTTTAATATTGGATTCTCTAGCTCTGTTTTGGCCTTGAGAAATTTGGATATCAACACGTAGAACACAGGTTGGAAGACGTTAGCTAGGAAATACCGGAAAGAATACCGTCAGTAACACAAACATGAATAGAGCTATTTACACTCAAACTCACTGCTGTAAGGTAGAAATTGAACGACTGGCGAAGCACTACTTATGGACAAGAGTATTTTATGAAATTACTGAGCCTTTTTTTGCCAACAATATTGCTTTGCCTTTGTTTTGCTGCCTGGCAACAATTCAATAATGCGATTCGCGAAGAAAAGGCAAGAGAGATCATACAGCACGCAAGTTCAAACACAGCGCAAAACTATGAACAACAAGCCTTGAAAGCAATTTCGCTTTTAAACTACCGCAACTTTCTTGGTCACAACGTCATCGTCGACGCCCCTTTAATTGCATCAATATATGTATCGATGAACCAATACGTTGAAGATAATAACCAGCGGGCTAAGTACTTACATACGGCCATCAATTATTACCTTGCGGCCACGAAACTGAAGCCCGCATATGGAAATTACTGGGCACTAATTGCGCAGGCAAAAATATATTTAGGTCAGAATGACGAAGAGTTTGCCAGATATCTCACGTTAGCCCACAAATATGGCCCACATAACTATATGGTGCATGTAAATATGGCGATTATTGGCCAGGCAATGCTCAATAACTCCATGGTGATAACCGATCTGCAGCGCGATTTATTGGTACACCACCTAAGTTACGGTTTAGTTCATCGTAAAAGTAGTTCGTCCTTACAATTATTGTTATTAAAGCAAGATGCCGCTCAAGCCGAAATGTGTAAATGGATGGCCGACAATAAAGTAGCAAGAAAAAAGCTTCACTGCGCCTGAATTGCTTTTTGCTTTTCAATAGAAAATGCGCCGTAACCGATAGCCAAAAGTAGTACAAAATAGCTTGATATTGCTGGAAGAACTAAAGGCAGATCAACACTCATGTGCATTAACATACCGAGTGTTGCCATTAAAGAAGCAGCGGCTGCACCTGCAATTCGTTTATCGGTGGTTTTAAATAGAACAGTCGTTGTAGTGTAGAGAGCATGGACAATAAATACTCCTAATAACACTAAAACCGGAATTCCATACTCTATAGCAAACTGTAAATAATCATTGTGCGCCTGAGTATACCGTCCTCTAATATTTTCAGACAAATACGTTGTCCAAGCATACTCGAAGCTACCTGCACCAGCCCCAGTCAATGGAAAATTCTCCAGCATTTTCAGGCCATCAATTAAAACCTCATCCCTGTTTTCCGTGTCAAGACTAGTAGCTTCTAACCTTTGTGCTACTTCCTCCAAACCAAACCATGCGCTTACGACAAACACGTCAATAATGAGCATGCTGACAACCAGAACTTTAAATGACGTTGGCACATTTTTGCCAAATAGCATGTACAATATCGAAACAGAGCAAAGGCTGACAAAAAAAGCGGTGTTGCCCATTCTGGAGTGTGACATGACCAACGCGATTACCATTATGGTTAAACACAGGCGGACAGTACTTTTAGTTTCTAAGACAGAAAAGAAAAGTGCCTTAATATACGCACGCTTACTGGGAAATACCCGATGAGAAAGAGTTGCAATAAAATAACCAAGCCCAGCGCTTAGACACAGCAACAAAAAGTTTGCGAAGTGGTTGTGGTAAACAAAAGTACCGCTCGCTCGATGGCCATTTTCCTCATTGTGCACAACACTAAAATCCTGGCCGGACAGAATTTCAAACGCACCGTAAAAAGCATTGTAAGTGCCGGCTATAACCAAGAAGAGAAGCGCTACCAACAACGCTTTTTCGTTTTGAAATAAAGCTAAGCCGAGTAAAAATATACAAAAGTAAGACGTGGCTTTTAAAAGCGCTTCGAAAGTCGCAGGTTTATCCAGGCTAAGGCTCCCAAAACTAAGACCAGCATCAGCATATGCTTCTCCAGTTTCAGGAGACAGTACATTGACGATCTGAATTGGCAAAGGCAACCACTGCAACACTATCCACACTAAAACAGAAAAAAAGAGTACCAACGGAAGCCAGTGGGTTCTAATAACCCGCTGGATGTGCGGCCAGTACGTCAGTCCATATACCAAAGTAATAATATAAAGTGCTAATTGACCGGCGTTTCGTGCCCAATCCAGCTGTCCACCTAACGGCAATGGCAATATCGCTAAATAAGCTAGGAGTAATAATAGAAATATTGCTGAACCATTCTCTGATTTTATATGTTTAATACTACTCAACATAAACAAAATCCCTTGCACAACATCAAAGTTCGGCTATTGCTGTAACATCAATAAAAAAGCACTACCCCAGTAGTGCTTTTTGTTCTAAACTAATTGTCATGGTCAGTATCAATCAAACAAGCTTAGTCGTCGCTAGAGTCGTTACAATGCTTATTACCTACTGCCTGGCCATTATCACAACCCGGAACAGTCAAGCTAATTGGAGATCCGCCGGCAAAGCTGGTGTCTGAAATGGAATCAGCGGACAACGCAGACACACTGAACATTAAACTGCCAGACAAACCAATAAACGAAAGAATGCTTAAAACCTTTTTCTTATCCATAACTAAATACTCCATTAATAGTCTTTTCACTAAGATGTTGGTGGCTGGAGAAGCGCTCCGCCCTCACACCTGATTACAATTTAACCAACCAGAGCCACTCCAGCAAGCATTTATTGTCAAAAAACGGACATTGCATGTCATTTAATTGACGGACACACAAAAAACATTGTCGGACTCGTGCACCAGACTACTTTTTAAATTCAATTGGACTGCCCTACCTTGTACTGCTTCGTGTGCATTGCATCATCATCTTTACAGTGTAATGCTGCTAATTTAGAGTGAAATGATACAGTAGATGTTGATAGACAGGTTAATACCAAGTTTGAGAGGCAAGCATATGTTACTGGCTTTACGTAAAATACTGCCGTTTTCAATTACAGCAGCACTGCTCTCCACTCTGATCTATATGACGTTTAGCCCCATTTATTATTTATCAGCATCCTTTCCTTTAACCGCCTTTTCATCGTATTTACCACTGAATCAATTGCCTGTGAAAGATGCTAACGGTGTATTTTTTCCTCGAATTTCCACACTAAATCCCGATCAAACAAAACGCTTAATGAACATGGTCGAATCCGACTCAAATACGAATAACAAAGACCCAGAACAACTTCGTAACGAGCTGAATCACTTATTTCAATTACACTTGAGCACAGATCAACAGCCCGACATGCTCATGTTAAATTTATATGTAAAAAAGAACATATCCTGGCTCCGAGAATATAAAAATTTCCTCAGTTCAGGCTTAGAATTTACAAGCAGCTTTGACAAAAGCAACCTCTCTGATTTTATAGAATGGAAAACAGATTATCTGAAAGCACTACATGCGTTTTTCATTTCTTTGATTGTTGCTGGAAGTTTGGCAACGTGGGTGTTTTTCCTTTCAAGGAAAATGTCGGACTAATACCGAGATCGAGACAAACTGCTTTAGCACATACAAAAAAGCCCGCTTCGAATGAGCGGGCTTTTAATATTGGCTTCTCTAGCTCTGTTTTGGCCTTGAGAATTTGGATATCAACACGTAGAACATGGGTACGAAGAAGATAGCCAGGAAGGTAGCTGCAAACATCCCGCCGATTACGGTAATACCTATCGCGTTTTGACTTGCTGCACCCGGGCCGTTTGCGATTGCCAGCGGGGTTACCCCCAGAATAAACGCCATTGAGGTCATCAGAATGGGGCGGAAACGCTGTTTAGCCGCCATGGTCACCGCCTCCATAACGGTTTTGCCTTCTTCTTCCTGCAGCACCTTGGCAAACTCGACAATCAGAATGGCGTTTTTCGCAGCCAGACCGATAGTGGTTAAAAACGCCACCTGCAGGTAAACGTCGTTCGACAGGTTGAACAGGTAGGCGGCGACCACGGCACCCAAAATACCAAGCGGCACAATCAGAATGACCGAGAACGGCACTGCCCAGCTTTCGTACAACGCGGCCAAGCACAGGAAAACAACCAGAATCGAAATCGCATACAGGAAGCCTGCCTGTGAACCCGCAGCTCGTTCTTCATACGACAAGCCTGACCAGGCTATCTCGAAACCTTCAGGTAACATCTCAGCGACCAGCTTTTCCATTTCCTGCATAGCTTCACCCGAGCTAATTCCCGGGGCAGCTGAACCTTGCAGATTGACTGAAGACACGCCATCAAAACGCTCTAGCTGCGGTGAACCATAGGTCCACTTCGAGGAGGCAAACGCACTGAAAGGCACCATTTCACCGGCACTGTTGCGCAAATACCATTTGTTCAGATCATCCGGCATCATGCGGTGCGGTGCATCGGCTTGAAGGTACACTTTCTTAATGCGGCCGTCATCAATAAAGTCATTCACATACGATGAGCCCCAGGCAATTTGCAGGGTGCTGTTTATATCGCTTAATGACACACCCAACGCCGTCGCTTTCTCGCTGTCGATGTCGATTTTGTACTGAGGGACGTCGTTAAGCCCATTTGGACGCACGCCTACCAGCTTTGGATTCTGTGCTGCTGCACCCAGCAGTTGATTGCGCGCTTGCATTAAGGCTTCATGCCCGCGACCCGCCACATCCAGCAACTGCATATCGAAGCCCGACGCATTTCCCAGTTCGCGAATAGGCGGTGGGAAGAATGCAAAAGCACTGGCATCAATGATTTGAGCAAGCGCCGGATAAGCACGTCCTGCTACCGCTTCGACACTGGTGCCCGGCTCGGTCCGCTCAGACCAGTCTTTCAGGCGAATAAAGCCTAATGCCGATGACTGAGCAGATCCTGCAAAGCTAAAGCCGGTAACGGTAAACATGTGATCAACCAAATCGCCTTCTTGTTCGAGGAAGTGATCTTCTACTTTGGCTACCGACTCAAGTGTACGCTCAGCGCTGGAGCCCGCCGGGGTATTCAGCATCATCATCAGGAAGCCCTGATCTTCGTTCGGTAAAAACGAGCCCGGTAAACGCATGAAAATCACCACCATACCCGCAACGAGTAAGGTATACAGTGCCACAAAGCGCGCCAGGCGATTCGCCATAAAGCGGGTTGCGCCCTGATACCGGTCGCGCCCTTTGTTAAAGGTACGGTTAAACCAGCCAAAGAACCCGGTTTTTGCTTCGCCTTCTGCATCGGCCGCGCGCAGGAAAGTGGCGCACAGCGACGGCGAAAGAATAATAGCTACCAGTACCGACAACACCATGGCAGATACAATGGTAATGGAGAACTGACGATAAATGGCCCCCGCAGAACCCGAGAAAAACGCCATTGGAATAAACACCGTAGACAGTACCGCGGCAATCCCCACGAGCGCACTGGTGATTTGAGTCATGGATTTCTTAGTTGCTTCTTTCGGGCTCAGGCCTTCTTCATGAATAATCCGCTCCACGTTTTCCACAACAACAATGGCGTCATCTACCAGCAAGCCGATAGCCAGTACTAAACCAAACATGGTAAGTACGTTTATGCTGAAGCCAAATGCGTAAAGGACAGCAAACGTGCCAAGCAGTACAACCGGTACAGCAATGGTTGGGATTAACGTAGCTCGCCAGTTTTGCAGGAACAGAAGCATGACCAGGAACACCAGTACAATGGCTTCAAGTAACGTTTGTACAACCGACTTAATAGACAGTTCGATAAAGGGGCCGTTGTCGATTGGGTAAATCACTTTCACGCCAGCAGGCAGGTTGCTCTTGAGTTCCTCGACACGCGCTTTTACCCGGTCGATAGTATCGAGTGCATTGGCACCTGATGCCAGTGACAACGCCATACCCGCAGCCGGGTGACGTTTGTATCGCGAAATCACACCGTAGCTTTCTGAGCCCAGTTCAACACGCGCCACATCGCGCAGTCGTACCTGCGAACCGTCGGCATTTACCCGCAACAAAATTCGCTCAAAGTCGTCTTCGGTTTGCAGTCGGGATTGCGCCTGAATAGTCGCGTTTATTTCCTGACCGGAAATCGCAGGCAGGCCACCTAACTCACCGGCAGATACATCGGTATTTTGCACCGCAATGGCGCTTTGCACGTCCTGGGGCGTCAGGTTGTAGCTGTATAAACGCTGCGGATCTAACCAAATACGCATGGCTTTTTGCGCACCGAATGCGCGCACGCTACCAACACCGTCTACCCGTGAAATCGGGTCGCGGAATTTAGACAACAGAATGTCACCCAGCTCATACTGGTCGATGCTGTCATCTTCAGAGTAGAAACCCACAGCCATCATAAAGCTGTTATTAGATTTAGTGACCGTCACGCCCATTTGCTGTACCGACGACGGCAACTGAGATACCGCGCCCTGCACTTTGTTCTGGGTCTGTACCTGCGCAATGTCCGGATCTGCTTCCGGTTCAAAGGTCAGGGTAATGGTCATTCGTCCATTCGCGCTGCTCGAATGGAAATATCGCAGGTTGTCGATGGCGGTCAAACGTTGCTCAATAACCTGGGTTACCGCATTTTCGACGGTTTGCGCAGACGCGCCCGGATACGATGCAGAAATCGTTACAGACGGCGGCGCAACTGTCGGATATTGCTGAATGGGCAGGCTGGTTATCGCCATTACACCCGCCAGCATAGTGATGATTGCCAGTACCCAAGCGAAAACCGGGCGATCGATAAAAAATCTAGCCATGAATGGGTCCTGTAATTATGCGTCTTTCGACAATGGAATAGGCATGACTTTGGCACCAGGGCGCAGTTTGTGATAACCCGCCACTATGATCTGCTCACCTGCAGACAAGCCATTACTCACCTGCCAGTTACCATCGAATGCCTGTAACACACCAATACTGCGCAGCTCTGGGTTGTCGCCATTGACTACCCACACCGACAAACTGCCATCCGGCTGACGAATGGTCGCTCGCTGCGGCACAACCAGGGCTGCCGTATCCGACAGATGAATAGTGGCGCGAACATACAAGCCAGGTAACAGAATGTTATCCGGGTTCGGGAAACGGGCACGAATGGTCACCGAGCCGGTAGATTCATTCACGATGACTTCCGAAAACTCTACAGTACCTTTCAGCCCTTCCAGCGACTGATGCGAACCAGGAATTGTCAGGTCAACGGTTAAGCTGCCTTTATCACGAAGCGCCATTTGCAGGCCCAATGCCTGTTCGCTTGATACCTGCACATCAACATAAACCGGATCTAACTGGGTAATCGTTGCCAGCGGGTCGGTCTGGTTCGCCGTAACCAATGCACCTTCGGTGTAAAAAGAACGGCTAATGCGCCCACTAATTGGCGCATACACTTTGGTGTAATCCATATTCACTTCAGCCAGTGCCACCTGCGCTTCAGCTACACTGACTGCTGCCATAGCCTGGTCGAGCTGCGCGACGACGTCATCGTACTCCTGGCCGCTAATTGCGTTGACTTTCATCAGGTCTTTATATCGCGCTGCCTTAGCCTTTAGTGTTTTCACATTGGCATTAGCAGAAGCGACATCGGCCTTGGCACTGTTGAGTGCTGCTTTATATTGCAGATCATCAATTTGATATAGCTGCTGGCCCTTTTCCACAACGGTACCCTGCTCAAACAAACGCTGAGTAATGACGCCGGTGACCTGAGGACGGACATGGGATTGACGAAAGGCACTTACGCGCCCTGGCAGCTCTAATGTTGTAGACACATTTTGCTGCTCCACCGTTACCACATTAACGGGCACGCCGGATGGTGCGCCCTGGCCACCAGCGGCTTGTTGACCGCCTGACTCCTGAGAACATCCGGTAACGGCTATAACTGACACTGACAGTGCAGCAAGTACAAGTTTTTTGATCATAAAATTCTTTACTTAGTAAATTCCTGAGGACAGCTGTGACAGGAAAGCTGGACAAATAGACAACTTAGATATAGTTTAAAATACATTCGTGTATGTATGTTGTCAATCAGACCAAAAAAGTCAAAAATGCGACGAACTAAAGAAGAAGCCGAACAAACCCGGGCCGCTATCCTTGATGCCGCGGTAGATGTCTTTTCATCTCAAGGGGTAGCGCGTGCAACCCTGGAGCAAATAGCAAAGTCCGCAAACGTTACCCGAGGGGCTGTTTACTGGCACTTTAAGAACAAAACCGACATCTTTATGGCCCTTTACGATGAACTGCACAAGCCGTTCATTCAAGAACTGGTAGACGGGTTAGAGAAATCCTACGATGACCCGCTCCGCCAGCTGGAAAAGGTGTGTTGTGACCTCACAGTGAGGCTGGAAGAAGACCCGCATTTACAGCGAGTACTGTCGCTGTTTTTGCTTAAATGCGACTACAGCGGAAGCTTGCAGGTTTGCCAGGAAAAGACCCGACTCGCCAAAGAAGAAAAACAAGCCACGCTAGAAAAATTCTTTGCCAAAGCTCAGGCGCAAGGCACCTTGTCTGCCGACCTTGATCCCAAAACGCTGACCATGGCTCTGAACTGCTTTTTCCGCGGGATTGTCGTTGAATACCTGGAGAACCCTGACGAGTTTTCATTAAAAGAAATGGCTCCCAAGTTATTTGGCGTGTTCTTTGGAAAATGGCGCTAGCTTCGTTGTTTTAAAATCGCGGCCTTTTTGAATAGATCCCGGGGCAAGCCCGGGATGACGGTGAGGTTGTTTTAAAATCGCGGCCTTTTCGAATAGATCCCGGGGCAAGCCCGGGAAGACGGTGTGGTTGTCTTCTCGGAAAATGTGACGCGATTATCCCCATCCGTCGTCCCGGAATCGCGCAGCGATATCCGGGATCTTAGACACATCAAACAGTAGTCGTTTTGAAATCACGGCCTTTTCGATTAGATCCCGGGGCAAGCCCGGGATGACGGTGTGGTTGTCGTCTCGGAAAATGTGACGCGATTATCTCCATCTGTCTTCCCGGAAGCGCGCAGCGATATCCCCATCCGTCGTCCCGGAATCGCGCAGCGATATCCGGGATCTTAGACACATCAAACAGTGGTCGTTTTGAAATCACAGCCTTTTTGAATAGATCCCGGGGCGAGCCCGGGATGACACTTCTCATGCTGGCTTTATCGTAACGATTTCCCGGATTATTCGTCTTTCGGCGACAAGTTTTCTTTCACCTGACGCGCATCGAAACTAGCGCTGGAGTCCGGGCGGGTGCCGCGACCTAACTGAATATCCAGTGCGCTTTCAATAACGCTTTTCTCACGGCCGCCGACGTAAATCCCTGTAGACAGCGTCGATTCCGGGTAGTAGCTGGTGCGACAGGTAACCAGGCCACAATCGGTAACGCGGGTGTAGCGTTTAGAAAAGCCAATTTCCGGTTCCATTGATACTTTTTCACGGTCTACCATGGTTTCGCGATTAGCCACTACAAACCAGTCGTAACCCTGATCAAGCGTGATCTCTGCTGCACGAAGCATGGCGTAGTCCATCGCTTTGGTTTTGTCACTGCCTTTCCCTTTAAAGTACACCCGGTACTGAGTATCGGTCAGTTTGGTTTCCGAATATCCATACCCACCATTTTCAGCAGCACGGTAGGCAGGTTGACTGGCACAGGCGGCCAGTGTCATAGCCATCACTAATGTGGCAAGTTTCATTAATGTTTTCATGATTACCTCCAATGGCAGTTACTGCTGCCAGTTTGATTGAATTGCTTGTTGTTCCTGCTCACGATTTAACGGAGCGCCTTTAATGATGGTGTCGAGCACCTTGTCTAACTCATGGGCAGAGGTCGCCGTCTGATACTCACCTGTCTGGCCGTTGGTTGGCGTCATCGGCACTAACGTCCGTTGCTGCCATGAGCCGTCTTTTTTGCAGGCGATCACCGCATCGTTACGAGACTGACCTGAAACAGTAAACTGTCGGCACAACGCGCCGTCCTGATGCACAAAGGACAACTGAGGCATGACGGTGACGTCACCCGCGCTATAGCGGCTGCCGCTGGTCTGACTATCCAGTACCGCGGCTATTTGCTGCCACTGGCCTGCATCACCCGGCTGGTCACCCATTAATTGCTGCCAGCCTAACAAGCCCACTAGCGCAACACTGGCAGCCATTGCCATTCCTCTAAGCCAACGTGTGTTCGAGTTTGGCGTTGGTTGTTGTGCAGTTTGCTCAGCCTTGCGATCAGTAAAAGACACGACATTACTTTCAGATGCCGAATCGCACAGCGCAACAATGTGCTCAGGCACAGGGCCGGTCGTTGCTTGCTCTGCAGCACGTTTAACAACGTGATCGACCATACTTAAGGTTGCCATGCGGTCACACAAGGTTTCGTCGGCGGCAATAGCATCACGTACCAGCGCCATTTGCTCGTCATCCAGTTCGTTATCTAAAAACGCACTGAGTTGTTCGTCGGTGATCTTCATGCCGTTACCTCATTGCCATTCGGGCCTTTGGTGCCTTTTTCTAAAAACAGTATTTGTGCCAATTTGCTCCTGGCACGTGCCAACCGACTCATTACCGTCCCCGAAGGAACAGACAACACGTTGGCCGTGTCCTGATACGACAGCCCTTGCACTGCGACAAGCGAAAGTACTTCGCGCTGGTCATCAGGTAAGGTTGCCATGGCGCTTTCTACCTGCTTTAACGTAATATCAGAAGTGATTTGCGCCGTGGCATCCACTTCGGCTTGCTGTAACTCAGGGTTATGCACCGCGGCCTGACGTACCTTGTTTGCCCGATACTCATCAATCCACAAATTCCGGCAGATGCGATACGACCATGCCAACAACTCAACGTCGTCGGGTACTGGCTTAGTCAGTAATTTTTCCACGGTGTTTTGTAATAAATCGTCAGCGTCGGCCATGCTGCCTGTCAACGAATAGGCAAACCGTCTGAGTACCGGCAACATTGCTTTAAGCTGTTCTGATTGCGTTTTTGTCATTGTCATTTCCTACACTGCAAAGGTGATATTTCGTCACCTGACTTGCCTCTTTTATAGTGTTAACGAGACAGGATTTATTTTATTCCCATTAATTGGAATTTTTTTTAATTTATTTCGTTAACTCAGTATCCCAGCTAACAAAGCGGGAGCCTTGTTCCTCATTTTGGCACGCAACTTCAGTGTCATCCACGAGGCACAGGGCGCCCGGACAGTAATGTTGTTTCCAGAATGACAGCGAAGCTTCACTTAAGCATCCTGGACGACGGCTATCGCAAATCTCACTTTTGTAATAAGGTGTCACTATGAAGTTATCGTTATCCACTAAGTTACTATCACGTTCGCTTATCGCAGCTGCGGTAGTGCTGAGTCCTATTTCACTGGTAAATGCACAAGTCCTGCCAAGCGTAACCCGTTCGGTGACTCAACCTATCGAAGATCTGACTCGTCGGTTGCCTGCAAACCGTGTAACCGAGCGGCTGATCCGGCCTGAAAAGCCCGCATTGCCTGAACTATTACCGGCCCTTACCAGCACATTAACAGCGGACCTTTCCAATGCGCTGTTACCGGTAAAACAAGCCATCAGTGTCGTAGATTCCCTACAGCACACGGTGTTGCGGGAAGAGATCACGCCACAGGGCGAGCTTGCTATAGCGAGAGAATGGGTAGTGTATGCGTCAGAGGCCGATTTAGCCTGGTTTGAACAATCCCCGTTTTCGGTAACCAAACAACGTTATGTGTCACTGCTCGACAGCTGGCTTGTTAATATTCAGGTTCCCGATGCCTTTAATTCACTTAACCGAATAAAAGCGGCGTTACCTGCGCATTTGCAATCTCAGCTTGGCCGAAACCATGTGTACCTGACTCAAAGCAACCCGGCAGAAGCGAACGAAGAAGGTGCAGCAGTAAAAGAGAGCGCCGCAACAACAAGTTCGGTTGAAACTAAACCCCTGTGTGAGACACCGGCGCGCATTGGTATGCTGGACTCAGCTATTGAAGATACTCACCCATTACTGTCCACATTGCAGGTTCGCGAGCACACATTCATTGACGCGTCATTGCCGCTTAGCCGTGCCCATGGCACCGCGGTAGCGGGTATTCTTCAGCAACATCTGGCCCATAACAGTCAGGTAGTTAATGCGGCCGTGTTTTATGCCCGAACCCAGGTATCGCAAGGAGCCAGTCTGTTCGATTTAGTGAGTGGACTGGACTGGCTGGCGAGTCAGCAGGTACCGGTTATCAACATGAGTCTGACCGGCCCTGACAACCCATTATTGGCAAAAGCCATTGCGGGGCTGTCGTCTAAAGGCGTTACGCTGATTGCAGCCGTAGGCAATGCCGGACCAGCGGCTCCGCCCTTGTTTCCAGCGGCATATCCTGACGTTATTGGGGTGTCGGCGGTCGACGCACAAGGCAATATTTATCGATGGGCAAATCAGGGGGAGCAAGTGGCGCTATCGGCTCCCGGTGTAAGTGTACTCACAGCCCGGGTTAAAGGAGAAACCGGACCAGAAACCGGAACGTCTATTGCCTCACCAGCCGTGGCCGGATGGTTAGCGCAGTGGCGAACATGCCAGTCAGGAAGCGACACGACGCAAACCGCCATTCCGCCGGCATTGCGACAACAGTTGCAGGATAAAGGCGAGCCAGGCTGGGATCCGGTATTTGGCGAAGGCGCCTGGCTGCCTGCAAAATAGTCCCCCGAATGCGTTGGCTAAAACTTCGCGGTAACACCCACATTCGCCTGGTTCTCCTGATAGTCAGCTATTGACAGGTTTGACTGATAGTCGGCGTATTTCGCACCAATATCGAATGCGACATACTTCGAAAACTGATAGCTGGCGCTTACACCAAGCGTATGCTGGCGGTCAGTGCGCTGGGTTACCGACAAAAAGGCCTCAGCCTCCCGATAGTCCCGATACGCAAACTGATATTGTGCCTTCAGTGATGTTGGCGTGCCCCACCATTGTGTGGGATATGTCCAGCTAAGCTGGCCGGCATGACCAGTAAAGTCGAGTCTGTCGATGTCGGCGTCCTCATACTGATAGGTATAACCCACATTGATCATCTGCCCCTCCATGTCTGGCATGTAAAACCATTGTGTAGATAGTTGGCCACCATTGGCGTTGCGTTCTGGCACAGTGTCAAAGCGCTTTTGAAGATAGTCAGCACTTATGTGCAAGTAGGTTTTCGCGGTAATGCTGTTTTGCCAGCTCACCCCAGACTGCTGATAACGCATGAAGTCATTGCCGTCCAGTGCCGCATCGGCCAGGTAACTATGCACGCCCCACTTACCCAAACGGGTTTTTAAGCCTGCGCCCACATTCCAAGTTGTAATAGCCAGGTTGAAGTCGGTTGCGTCCTGATACTGCGTGCGCTGATGGTTCACGCCGGCGTTAAAGGACAACGCATCCGTGGCTTGCCAATCTGCGCTGAGCTTGCCTTTCAGGTAACCCGCGTAATCGGATTGATTACTGGCACGATCCAACTCTGTCACTGTGACGTTCGAGTCGTATTGCGCACCAGCCTGTAACTCCCCTTTGTAGGTTACCGTCGCAACAGCCGGTACGCTCACGGCAGTAATGGCAGCAAAAATCAGTGTCGTTTTCATCGGAAGACCCCTTCAATTATCGGTTTGTTGCACAAACAGTAAAGAGAAGGCGCATGCCTTCCCTCTACGTACTGATGTGATTAGTTGCCCAGAATCGAGCTGATATTGGCAGCCACGGCATTGTTAACCGTGCTGGATACTGCACCTTCTACCGCGCCCTCAACAGCACCTTCAACCGCGCCATCCACCGCACTGGAAACGCTGTTAGTGACTGTACTGTTTACGGTATCGCTAACTTGCGTTACCGCACTGGTAGACACATTTTGAGCAACAGTGGCTGACACGGCAGACGACACCACCTGTTCAACCGAAGCAGCGTCCGCCACTTGCAATGCCGTTGCAGCATCAATGGTGTTTTGCAAAGTGCCGTTTACCGCGCTGTTGATTGCGTCGCCCGAGCCATTCAGGGTTGAACTGATTGAGCCACCGGCATCAGCGACGACATTCAGACTTCCTTGCAGGCTACCTTGTAGTGATTGAGACAGCTCCGCAACCGGCAAGTCCGTCACGATATCAGTGCTTTGTTCAAGTGCGGTATCAGCTGACGCGGTTGCTTGTTGTCCGGTTTCAGCCATAGTCTCTTCAGACTCGCTCACCGTTTCTGTCGATTGTTCTGCCGTGCCTTCTGCAGACTCTGCTACCTCAGTCGTTGCTTCTTCTGATTGAGCTGCTGACTCATCTGCTACTTGCTCATTGGCGTTGCTGTTTGCCTTTACATTAGACTGGTTTGCGAACGACAGTGTTACAGACGAAGCCGTAGTTGGGTCGGTACTTGCTGAAGTCTGTGCATCAGCGGCGGTAGATTGGTTAAACGTGACGTCGGATTCAACAGACTGTGCCTGCGCGGCACCGTGTGCCAAACCCATTGCCAGAATCAGTGAAGTAAAAGTAAAAGTTTTCATAATCATCTCCAGTTATGTCACATTGACATTGAGTTAACGGAGAGGACCTGAGGTTTATTCCCTCTAAAATGAAAAAAATGCAGATTGAGTTAAAAAAAGCCGGGCAGTAGACTGATATTTCGGCCCCATTGAAGGAGTTAACCCCATGTCCGCAAACCAATTTGCTAACAGTCTGCATGATGTCTTCAGTACGTTTGGACCTATTCATCTAAAGCGCATGTTTGGTGGCCATGGCGTGTTCAGTCAGGGAAAAATGTTTGCGTTGGTAGTGAGCGATCAGCTTTATATAAAAGTGGACGCCGGAATGAAGCAGGCGCTTGAAGAACGGGGCTATTCACCGTTTACTTATGTCCGACAAGGCAAAACCATCGCGCTTAGTTACATGGAAGCGCCGGAAGAAATTTATGATGATCCGGATGACGCCTGCGATTGGGCGCGTCAGGCTTATGCGGCTGCATTGGCCGGGAAATAGGCCCTAGGGTGTGTCGTCAAAAAATGCTTCAATGACCGAGGCCTCACAGCGATATCCATGCTCAGTGATCCAGTCAATGGCTTCTTGAACCGTCTCAAAAAATGCCAGCTCGGCGGGTAGATTGCGATAGAGGCGCTTCATTTGCAGTTTTGCGGTGGTCTTCACTTCTGACTTACACATCACTACCGCTACGTGACTCAAGCCGGTTTCTACTGCGCGGGCAATGCGCACCTGCAGATCTTTTTCTGCATCGGGTACCAGCAGGCTTTCTCCCTGCAGCATGATAATGTCAGCCCACCTGGACACTTTTGCTGAATACACACTGGTGGCGTAATCGATACCAAATTGCTCAATACACTCGAGGTTCCATGGGCCCACGGCATTGGTTAATACCACATCCTGATTCATTATCAGGCTAAACTCACCGTGTTGTTTATTGTAAAACGTTGCCACTTCTCGTCCTCACTGCGTGCTGTATATTAAGTGTAACAAATATTCCGTTAGCGAGCGTATTTTTGGATACTACTGTTCTTGTTAGTTCATAATTAAACGTCGGGGGCTATAAGGCCCCCGATCCGACTCTTCAGTTTAGGCTGCAATTATATGCGACAGTGCGGCAAATGAAGGCTGTGACTGAATATCCAGTGGAACCCGCAAGATGCGAGCTATGTCACTCACGCTGATCACGCCTCGTATTTCGTGCTGTTGCTTGTCGATAACCAAACAGTGCATTTTGCCGTTGTCTTGCAGCGTATCCACCACATCTTTTACCGATGCGACCTTCAGTTCGTGGTAGTCAAAGGCTTGCAATGCGGCTTTGGGTTGCATCATATCAGCCACCAGCAATTCAGAGCGGGGCAGCCCCAATTGCACAACGCGCTGCAGGATTTTTTGTTCAGTAATGTCAGCCAGCGTCACGATACCCACGAATTGCTCGTGTTTGTCTAATACCAGCTTCATTTTTACGTGAGACTGACGCATTAGTCTTTCCAGTTCTATGGCTTTTACATTACCGTCAATGACCAGCGGTTGGTGTTCATGAAAATCAGTGAAAATGCTTAGTGCCGAAGACGCCAGTTCAACGTGGTCGTAGACTTCAGGGTGCGCTAGCGTATCAATAGCTTCAGTTTGGCAAAGTGTTAAATGATGCATGAGTTAATCCTCGAAAAATTAAGAAAGTGGCGCAATGCGCCGCTGAGTCGATTGATTAACTAAATACAGGTGGGGCCCTGATGGCATATCCGGAATAAAATGAGCCTGACAGTTGCGTCTGGAGCTGGCCGGGAACCGTGCTTGCCTGAGGCGCAAACCGCATACCTTTAGCACTACTGATTACACCGGGGCCATCGTCCTGCTGGTCAGACTCAATGCCTTGTTCAACCTCGGCGCTCTCAGCCTCAGCCAGGTTGCTATCAACGCTACTCCATTGACCATGTAAGCCTGACTGCACAGCAGCACCTGAGCCAGGCAAACCTGCCAGCGCTATCAGTGTGAGTATCAGTAACCAAGCCTTCATCTGAAGCAATTCCAAAATAAACAAGGGATGTTGTTAAGAGTAAAGATGGACCTGAACAGTTCCGGAATAAAGTAGAATACCGACCAATAGCGGAAAAAACTGGTTAAGTGGCATATCAGAGACTGTGACACTCGCTTTTTCTACCTATTTTTCAAAACAAACTTCGATGATAAGTTTAGTTACGTCCTATTTTTTAGAATCTTTCACTCTAATAATTGGACTGTTTTTAATGAAACAGGTTAGATAATCTGTTCGCATCGGATAAGTAATTTACCCAATGCGACGACTAACTACGCAAGGAAATGGTTTTGGCGACACCAAAGAACTGGCCTTTCGGGCTGATTATTATTCATTGGGTAACGGCACTCGTGGTGATAGGCATGTTTGCCGTTGGCATATGGATGGTTGACCTGACGTATTACAGCGAATGGTATCGAACCGCCCCCCACTGGCACAAAAGCACAGGCCTAATTCTGGCTGCGGTAACCCTTGCCAGATTGCTGATGCGCACCCGCACTCAGCGTCCAGAGCGTTTCGGTAGCGCTGTGGAACGCATACTTTCGAGTCTGGGTCACGCAGGTATATACGCGCTGCTGATTACTATTTTTGTGAGTGGATATTTGATCTCGACCGCTGACGGCAGGGGTATAGAAGTATTTAACTGGTTCACTGTGCCCGGCGCAGGTGAGCTATTTGCCGAGCAATCAGACATTGCCGGGGAAGTTCACGAATACGCGGCATACGGTTTGATTGGGCTAGTGGTTATTCACGCCCTGGCGGCATTCAAACACCATTTTATTAGTCGGGACGCCACCTTGTCGCAAATGACGGGCCGTCACCGGTAAACCTTTTTTTATTGAGAATACAGGAGAGTGAAATGAAAAAATTAGTAATAGGTGCATTACTGGGATTGTCATCTTTGGCTGCCAATGCCGCTGACTACGTCATTGATACCAATGGTGCACACGCATCGGTTAACTTTAAAATTCAACACTTAGGTTATTCCTGGTTAACTGGCCGTTTTAACGATTTCAGCGGTAATTTCAGCTACGACCCGGCCAAGCCAGAAGCGTCTTCCATTACCGTGACCATCGACACCAACAGCATCGACTCAAACCATGCTGAGCGTGACAAGCATTTACGCGGCGGTGATTTCCTGTCGGTAAAGAAATACCCGGAAGCCAAATTCGTCAGCACCAAGGTAGAAGACCTGGGTGGCAATAAACTAAAAGTGTATGGTGACTTTACTCTGCACGGTAAAACCAATGCTATCGTTATCGACGCACAAAAAATTGGTGAAGGTGCAGATCCATGGGGCGGTTACCGCGCAGGTTTCGCTGGCACCACGACCATTGCTTTAAAAGACTATGGTATCGACTACAACCTGGGCCCGGCATCGACCCACGTTGAACTGTCTCTACACGTGGAAGGCGTGAAGCAGTAATCGAGTGATTAACCACGCTAATTACAATAGCCGGATGCGTTCAGCGTCCGGCTTTTTTCTATCCGATGTATTCGTTTAGCTCAGTGATGTGAAGTAGCTCGCCACTCGGCCCCCATACATAGAACACCTTTCCCCACGACTCTTGTTTGACTTCTTTGAGATTAGTCTTGTGCTGACTCCTGCTACAGCGCTCATAGGCCTGCTCAATACTATCCACACAAATTTGCAGCATAAAATTATTCGCCAGCGCCGGTTCATAGAAGCGTTGCAGAAACAGCGCACACTCACCGCTTTCACAAAGCGTGAGATCATCGGTTACGTAAGCCAATGAAAAGCCTATTTCCTCGTAAAACGCCTTTGAAACCTCATAGTTCTTGCAGGGAACAAATGCTTTTATGTCCTGAACTGCCATGCTAACTCCTTGCTTATTTTTGGCTAAACGAGCGTCTGGGTTTATTATGTGCCAGAAAATGAACCGCGAGCAAACTGAATGCTGGCAAAATAAACACGGCGACAGAGTTAATGACACAGGGAAGAATTCAGCTACAGGGTGCTATCGCGGCTTTCACTTGCGCAGCGTGCTTCATTATTGGCGCGGTCACACTGAAATGGATTGCACCGGATATCTATGTGTTTCCCGAAGGCCGGTTGCGGGTTATTGAGCAATACGGCGTGCTATTGCACGTATGGCACTTTATTATCTTTCCGTTAGTGGGTCTGTCGGTTTTATTTCTGAATCGTACGCTGGTAAAGCAAACTACCCCGCCACTGGGCGGATTCTCGACACTGTGCACGCTGGTAGCCTATGTGGCTTTGTGTCACGACATTGCTATGTTTACCATCGAGACGTTATCTAACGAACTGTTTTTACAGCAGCATTTCGAATCCCATCAACAGCTTACCCAGCAGACCATGACGATCTATTCGGTACTGATTAAATTGCGAGCCAGCACTGAGTGGGGCATTGACGTCTGGTTGTGCTTAATGAATGTTTACCTGCTATTCCAACGACGTTTTCACCCCATTCTGCAGATCCTGGGGATAGCTGTAGGTGTGCTTGGGGTGCTTGTACTGTTCAATTCGTCATTCCACTACTTGGAATTCACGTACCTAAGCGGCATGATTATCTGGTTTCTGAGTGTTGGTGTCTGGCTGGCAATCACCAACCCACCATCAACACATTCTGACAACCTTGGCACCTGATCCACACACCTGTACTTTGGTATCAATTGGCGACAGATTGCCATACAGGCGAATTAAAAAAGTGAAATACACTTGCTAATCAGATGTTACAAACAGCCGTTTTCGGCTCCAGTGTTACGGCTTAAAACCACCGCAAAACGCGCTTAAACATTGCCACTGACAACCGCCAAATTGTTAATAAACTTACAATTAATTAACGCGCATAAAGTCGTTTTTCAGGGTTTAATTTAGCGCCTAATCAAGTAAACTGTTACCGAGTTCAACACACTCCCCTGGATCAGCAGACAGGGCATAACTGAGCTGGCATACCTCAACATTGAATGGAGAATCGTTATGCCTGCAACTCAGCGCATTTTTATTAAAAATCCCCTTTGTATTTTTGCCCCTGAATCAGCCGAACCGGTTACCGGATTAGTGATCAGCGGTGGTGTCATTGAGTCCCTGTTATACAACAACGAGCAGCCGCAAACCGCCTGTGACGAGGTATTTGATGCCTCAGGACTGGTTATTCTGCCCGGATTAATCAACACCCATCACCACTTTTATCAGACCCTTACCCGTGCCTGGGCACCGGTAGTAAACCAGCCGTTATTTCCGTGGCTGCAGACCCTGTATCCGGTCTGGGCTCGATTGACGCCAGAAGCGTTGCATTTGGCCAGTCAGGTCGCCATGGCTGAATTGCTCTTATCGGGCTGTACCACGGCGGCCGACCATCATTACCTGTTCCCGGAAGGCCTTAACGACGCCATTGATATTCAGGTGGATGTCGTGAGGCAACTGGGCATGCGGGCTATGCTCACCCGCGGCTCGATGAGTCTGGGAGAAGCCGATGGCGGCCTGCCGCCGCAACATACGGTGCAGACCGGTGAAGCCATTCTAAAAGACAGCGAACGACTGATTCAGCAATACCACGAACGCGGTCCAAACGCGCAAATCCAAATTGCGTTGGCCCCGTGTTCCCCATTCTCCGTTACACGGGAAATCATGCAGCAAAGCGCAGAGTTGGCCGAAGCGCAGGACGTTCGCTTGCATACTCATCTGGCTGAAACCCTCGACGAGGAAGCGTTTTGCCTGAAGATGTTTGGCATGCGCACGGTTGATTATCTGGAGAGTGTGGGTTGGTTAAGCGACCGTACCTGGTTGGCTCACGGCATTCACTTTAACGACGACGAAATACGCCGTTTAGGTGCAGCCGGCACTGGCATTTGCCATTGTCCGGTGTCGAATATGCGTCTGGCATCAGGTATATGCCCCACGTTAGATCTCATTGAAGCCGGCGCGCCGATTGGCTTAGGCGTAGATGGTTCTGCGTCTAACGATGCTTCAAACCTGATGTATGAAGCGCGCCAGGCGTTGTATTTACAACGTTTGAAATATGGCGCTCAGGCTATTACCCCAGAGAAAGTCCTCAGTTGGGCAACCGTCGGCTCTGCCACTGTGTTAGGCCGCGACGATATTGGCCAAATAGCCGAAGGCAAAGCCGCGGATTTAGCCTGTTTTCGACTGGATGAACTGCGTTTCAGTGGCTCCCACGATCCCATCGCAGCCCTGCTGTTATGCGGTGCAGAGCGAGCAGAACATGTCATGGTAAATGGTGAATGGCGCGTGACCGATGGACAAATCAACGGCCTGGATTTACCGGACCTTACTTCACGCCACAAAGCAGCCGCCAGTGCATTGATAACAGGCTAGAAAACAAACAGGCCCGGAATACACCGGGCCTTATAGTTTAGTGGAGCTTAAGTCGCGGGCTTACCAGGTTACTGACCTTGCGGGTAAGCAGTATCAACGCCCCTTTGAGCCACCCATGCACCGCAAATAAGTGCATGTTATACAGAGAGATATAGACCATTTTAGCGAGCCTTCCTTCAATAAACATGCTGCTGTTCGACAGCTTGCCCATTAAGCTTCCCACCGTAGAGTATTTACTTAAGTGCACCAACGAACCGTAGTCGGTGTAAGTGTAGGTTTGCAGCGGTTTATGCATAAACAGATTGACCAGATTTTTGGCGACCAAACTGGCCATTTGGTGGGCGGACTGGGCCCGTGGCGGTACCCATTTGCCATTTTCCTGCAACACACCACAGCAGTCACCCACCGCAAAAATCTTGTTGTCGACAGTGCTCTGTAATTCCGGCGTCACCAGGATTTGATTTGCTCTGTTCAGCTCAAAAATATTCAAATCTGCTATAAAATCAGGCACTTTTACACCTGCAGACCAGACCATCAAATCGGCCTCGATGAGCGTTTCTTCGGCGGTAATAAACCCCGCTTTTTCAACCCGTGCAACGCGTGTCCCTTCCAGCACATCAATGCCTAATTTGGTCAGTGCCTTGCGAGCCGACGCGGCAATGCGCTCTGGCAACGCAGGTAAAATACGTGGTCCGGCTTCCAGGATCGATACCTTCAAACGTTCAGCAGACATCTCCGGCATACCATAAGCACGCGCGAGATTCGCCACATGGTGAAGCTGCGCAGCCAGTTCCGTACCTGTCGCCCCTGCGCCTACAATAGCGACGTGAATTTTATCTTTGTTCACGCCATCCTGATTAATCTTAAGCAGTTGATTTAACAGGGCTCTGTGGAAACGCTCAGCCTGATCCAACGAGTCCAGGCAGTAGCAATGCTCTGCTACTCCTAACGTGCCAAAATCATTGGTTACACTGCCAAATGCCAGCACCAGATAGTCGTACTCAACCGTACGCTCTGGCAGGATTTCCTCGCCGTCATCATCGTAAAGTGGGTCCAAATAGATACTTTGGTTTTCACGGTCAATAAGACTCATGTTTCCAAGTTGGAACTGGTAGTGGTGCTGAGCCGCGTGCATGCGGTAATCCACGCCGTCTGACGCTTTGTTGATGATGCCTGCAGCTACTTCGTGCAGCAGGGGCTTCCATACGTGAGTGCGACTGCGATCCACCAGGATAACCTCTGCCAGCTTCTTTTTGCCGAGGGTTTTACTTAAACGGGTTACGAGCTCAAGACCGCCCGCACCGCCGCCAACCACAACGATTTTTTTCATAATAGACCTATTTATAAATGTGAATTGGTCTGCACAGGTGTCCTGCACACATCAATCAACACTCATAAACCGGCTTAGTCGTTTCTGGCGATGTCACCATTTTATGTTAACAAACTCAGCAAAAGCCAGTGCCTTTCTTAGGACTTTACGGGCGCTCAGAATAGCACTTTACAGCTAGTTAAAAACCCACCGTTTTAACCAGCACTTTGGTAGTAGTTCTTTTGGCCAGCATTCATCGGCGACTAAAGTGTGACGCAAAAGGCTCCTTTGTGGAGTACTCAATTTTCCTCGCCTAAACAATACTCATTCCAAAGAGTGGCGGCAACGAATCGCTACCGTTTGATGAGAGTGACAGTGGGATAGAAAAAAGTGTTACTCCGCGCAAAATTTAAAAAAATATAACGAGGGTTACACATGAAAAACATGAAATTTGCGTATAAACCACTATCCATTGCCTGTCTTACTCTTGCAGCGGCTTCAGCGAATGGCGCAGTGACCATTTATGACGATGCAGAGGTAGCAACCGTGTCGGTAGACGCGTCTTTTAACACATTTTACGTTAATTCATCGATTGATGGCGGTCCAAATGGCGATCGTGAACAGTCACGCGTAAAAATGGGCTTCCTGCCAAACTGGCTGGGTATGAGCTTCAGCAAACAAGTTGGCGACATGAAAGTCGGCGGCCGCTCATCGTTTTGGGTAACCATTAACGACACCAATACAGGCGTTACCAGCACCGGCATCGACGTACGTCAGTTCTATGCCACATTAGATGCTGACTGGGGTCAGGTCTTGCTGGGTAAAGACTTTACACTGTTTAACCGCAGTAACATCTTCCTTGACGAAATTCTGCTTGGTTACGGCAACGTCAACGACACCCTGGGTCTGGTAGACGGCCAGGGCGTATCGTTCGGTAACATCGGTTCAGGTTACACCTACCCCTTCCCGGCTTCTCAAATTCGCTATACCTCTCCAACCTTCGCCGGTGGTCTTAAAGTCGCGGTGGCTTTAGTTGATCCATCACCAGTAAATGGTGCCGCCGACCGCGAAGAATCTGTACCTCGTATCGAAGGTGAGGTGACTTACAGCACAGAATTTGACGGCGGTTCAGTAACAGCCTGGGTTGGCTTCCTGAATCAGTCTTCTGAATCATCCATGGGCGACGTTGACTCAACGGGCACGTCTTACGGTGTGAAAGTGGGCTTTGGTGGCGTGTCGTTGCATGCATCAGGCTACAGCGGTGAAGGTATCGGTATTTTGCTTGGCCCAACCGAAGCCGCATTAGGCCTGGCTCAAGTCACTATGTATGACACTGATTACAACGAACTAGACAGTCAGGGCTACTTACTGCAAGCGTCTTACACGCTGGACGCCAACCGTTTTGTCCTGTCTTACGGCGAAAACGAAGTTGAGAACGCTGACTACATTGCTCATGAAGCAATGCAAGCCGCGTGGTTCCATTCGTACAACAGCAACGTGACCTTCGCAGTTGAGTATTCAACCAGCGAATTCAGCGGCATCCTGGGTGCCGAAGAAGCAGACACCGTTGCCGTTGGTGCCATTGTTAATTTTTAAGGCTGCTTGATTGCCAGAAAGCAGCTTTGTATTACGGCCGTCGATGCCGTTGTGGGAGGAAAAAATACCTCCCGCGCAATCGACAATCTGGCAACGCTTTTATAATTGATTACCGGAGTAAGCAACATGATCTATGCAGCACCTGGAACAGAAAATTCTGTCGTCTCATTTAAATCACGATACGAAAACTACATTGGCGGCGAGTGGGTTGCTCCCGTTAAAGGTCAGTATTTCGACAACGTATCACCTGTTAACAACGAAGTATTTTGTGAAATCCCACGCTCTTCAGCGGAAGATATTGAACTGGCGCTGGACGCCGCTCACAAAGCAAAAGCAGCCTGGGGCAAAACCTCAGTCACTGAACGCTCTAATCTGATTTTAAAGATAGCTGACCGTATTGAAGCCAACCTTGAAGCGCTGGCCGTAGCCGAAACCTGGGATAATGGTAAAGCAGTTCGCGAAACATTGAACGCTGATATTCCTTTAGCTGCTGACCACTTCCGTTATTTCGCAGGTTGTATCCGCGCTCAGGAAGGTGGTATTAGCGAAATTGACCAAAACACTATCGCGTATCACTTCCACGAGCCTTTAGGTGTTGTTGGCCAAATCATTCCATGGAACTTCCCACTACTGATGGCTGCGTGGAAACTGGCGCCAGCGCTGGCTGCGGGTAACTGTATCGTACTGAAGCCAGCTGAGCAGACACCTGCGTCTATCCTGGTTCTAATGGAAATCATTGGTGACCTACTGCCACCAGGCGTACTGAACGTTGTAAACGGCTTCGGTAGAGAAGCGGGTGAAGCGCTGGCAACCAGCAAGCGTATTGCAAAAATTGCTTTCACTGGTTCAACCCCAGTAGGTGCCCACATCTTAAAATGTGCAGCAGACAACATTATTCCTTCTACTGTGGAACTGGGCGGTAAGTCGCCAAACATCTACTTCAGCGATGTCATGAAGCACGAAGATGAGTTCCTGAGTAAATGTGTTGAAGGTACGGTTCTGGCATTCTTCAACCAGGGTGAAGTATGTACGTGTCCTTCACGTGCCCTGATCCAGGAAGATATGTACGATGATTTCATCTCTCTGGTTATTGCCCGTACTCAGCAAATCAAACGTGGTAACCCGCTCGATACCGATACGCAGGTTGGTGCGCAGGCATCAGCACAACAGTACGAAAAAATTCTGGGTTATCTGGAACTCGGTAAGAAAGAAGGTGCCGAGGTACTTATCGGTGGCGGCCCTGCCAACGTTGAAGGTTTCAGCAACGGTTTCTATGTACAACCAACACTGCTGAAAGGTTCAAATGACATGCGTGTGTTCCAGGAAGAAATCTTCGGCCCGGTTGTAGGTGTAACTACCTTTAAAGACGAAGCAGAAGCACTGGCTATTGCCAACAACACTGAGTTTGGCTTAGGTGCAGGTGTCTGGACACGTGATACAAACCTTGCCTACCGTATGGGTCGCGGCATTGAAGCGGGTCGTGTGTGGATGAACTGCTACCACGCTTACCCAGCTCACGCAGCATTCGGTGGCTATAAGAAATCTGGGGTGGGCCGTGAGAACCACAAAATGATGCTCGACCACTATCAGCAAACCAAAAACCTGCTGACTAGCTACGACATCAACCCATTGGGCTTTTTCTAAAAGCGTTGCCATTACTGGCGTAAGTAACGATCTCCGCGTTCGCGCGGAGATCTTTTACGGCCTTCGCGAGTCACTTGCCGTTTCACACTTACTTTGAGGTTAGAAGTGAACGTATGAGAATCGCCGTTCTTATCTCATCATTTCTCGTTCTTCTGCTGTTACCCACGGCACATGCATCCAGTCAGCTTCCCGTACTTCGCGTTGGTGTATTGACCTACGGTACCCTTAACTGGGAACTCGACATTGCCAAACAAGACGCACCTGAAAACGTTGGCTATCAGCTTGAACTGGTTCCATTAGGTTCGCCGCAAGCATTAACTATTGCGCTGCAAGGCGGAGCGGTGGACATGATCATAGGTGACTGGCTATGGGCCGCTCGCCAACATCTTCATCAGCGTGAATTCTATTTTTACCCCTATTCAACCGCTGCAGGGACCCTTATCGCATCCCCTGCGCTGAGCAACCAGTCAATCAAGGCACTGGACGGAAAAACACTGGGCATTGCCGGAGGCAAAGCCAATAAAAACTACATCCTGTACCGGGCCTATGCTCTCAAGCAATTTAATGTTGATATTGCCAGCATTACGACCATCAAGTTCGCGGCACCGCCAATGCTGAACTCACTCCTGAAACGCGGTGATATTGATGCGGTACTCACCTTCTGGCATTACGCGGCTGTGCTTACCAACGACAACTACACGCCCATGCTCACCATGCAGGACATACTCAACAGCTTTGGTATTCAAAAAGAAGTACCTGTGCTGGGGTGGCTGTTCAAACGTGAGTGGGGCGACCAACATGCTGAGTTGGTAAACGCTTTTCTGCAACGCTCATATGCTATCCGTAGCATGCTCAACAAACAGGACGACATGTGGAAGAATATTAATTCTTTTACAAGTAAATACCCGGCATCGGTTCAACCTGCGCTGATCAGTGCCTATCGTGCGGGCATTCCTACCCGGTGGGGACCGGCGACTTGGCAGGACATGCAAACAATCCTAAGGGTAATCAAGCAATACGACGATGCCCAAACGCTAACCGGGCAACTGGACACCCTTCCCACTTCCCTATTCTGGCAAAACACCGTGTTAGGATCCCATGAATAATCCTAAACAGCCCCATGCATCGCTAATTCGCGTATGCTCTGTTGTAGGGCTGATTGTAATTTGGCAATCTGTTGTAAGCCTCATCGAGCCTGCGCTGCTCCCGTCTCCACTGGAGGTAATTAACAGTCTGTGGCAGCACTCGGAATCCGGTGAATTACCTCACCACTTAGGTATTACGCTGGGGCGCATTGCGATTAGTTTTAGTATCGCGATGGTGCTGGGCAGTGTACTTGGTATTCTGATGGGGAAATTCCGGTACCTTGATTTATGGCTCGACAGCCTTACCACCCTGGCGCTGAATATTCCGGCTTTGGTAACGATCATTCTTTGTTTTATCTGGTTTGGTCTGAATGAAGTAGCTGCACTCACCGCAGTGATTGTAAACAAAACACCCAACATCGCCGTTACCCTTCGCGAAGGAGCGCGCGCTGTCGACGCTCAGTTACTGGCGGTAGGTAAAGCGTATCGACTGCCCTTAACGCGCCAGGTTACCCACGTATATTTGCCACAACTGTACCCGTATTTTTTAGCCGCGGCCCGCAGTGGACTCGCGCTGGTTTGGAAAATTGTGCTGGTTGTAGAGCTGCTCGGTTGCAGTAGCGGCGTAGGATTTCAACTGTCGCTGTTTTTCCAGTTTTTTGATATCACCAGCGTGCTGGCTTATACCCTGGCATTTGCCTGTATTATTTTTGCCGTTGAAGCAGGGATTCTGCGTCCTTGGGAACGGAGGGGTCTACGATGGCGTTAAGTTACGGGGTCTGCGTGGCCAATAAAGCATTCTTAGATTCTAAGAGTTTAAATAACGCAACAAGACCGGTTATTCGTGACTTTTCCCTGACTATACACCCGGGAGAATTTGTAGCCTTAACCGGGCCATCCGGGGCAGGAAAGAGCACGCTGCTGAATATCATGGCCGGCCTCGACAAGGATTTTAGCGGTGCCATTACCTACGGCGACAACACGCTGAATACCCAACAAAATGCCAAAGTCGCACTGATGTTTCAGGAGCATCGCTTAATGCCCTGGTTAACGTTACAAGACAATGTTGCACTGGTTATCAATGGCTCGCGAAAAGCCAAAATCGACGGCGCCAGATACTGGCTCGAAGAAGTGGGCCTGGCTGACAACGCACAGTTTTTTCCGAATCAACTGTCGGGTGGCATGCTTAAACGCGCCGCGCTGGCCCGGGCGTTTGCTTATGAACCGGACATCCTGCTATTAGATGAACCCTTCTCCTCACTGGATATTCAAACCGCGTCGGACATAAAAGAACGTTTGTTACTGTTATGGGCGAAACAGCGCACGTCGGTATTACTGGTTACTCATGATGTTGACGAAGCGGTGGCACTCGCAGACAGAGTCGTGGTTGCAGGCCGTTCTCCCATGAGCATAAAGCACCGAATGCAAATACCCCAGCCACGACCGAGACCCATCGACAACGCCGATATTCAAGCGATTACCCAACAACTGCGCGCGTGGCTGACCGATGAGAAAAACCAAATACCACCAAACGTGCAAACGGCGGGGTAAAAGCATGCTACCGAACTTGTTAATCAATTGTGAAGCAGATAAAATCAAGCCTTGTCAGGGGGTTTTTATGCTGTCTCATTCAATTCAACACGCGGTAAACGATACCTTCGCCCCAGCTGTTGCCCGTGCGGGCTCTGAAAGCCTGGATCCGGTCGTTGCAGCCAAAGAAATTTATACGTCACTTGCTGAATGCGAAGCCACTTGCGTGGTGTTCTATTGCTGTACGCGTTACCCGCTGGAACAATTGTCAAAAGAGCTAAGTCGCTATTTTGGTGATATCACCGTTATAGGCTGTACATCTGCCGGTGAAATTACGCCTCTTGGCTGCAGAAAGCATTCCATTAGTGCCTTTGCGTTGAGCAAACAACATTTCTCAGTAGAGACTGCACTGATCGAGAATCTGGCGACCTTTTCAGAAACCGATGCCGATGAACTGGTTAGCGGCATGCTGGAAAATTTACGCAAGAGAACCGTCTCTGCCGGCCCCATCGAACAACACTGTTTTGGTTTAACCTTACTTGACGGCTTGTCAATTCGCGAAGAACTGGTTATTAATGCCCTGAATCTAAGTTTACAGGACATCCCGTTAGTTGGCGGCTCTGCCGGTGATGATCAGCATTTTGTAGACACCCAGGTCTTTTGCAATGGACGCTTTTACAGCCATGCAGCGGTGTTTATGCTGGTCAACACAAGCTGTCAGTTTGAAGTGTTCAGTTACCACCATCTGGCCCCCGAAGAAGAAAAACTGGTGGTGACCCAAACCGCACCAGGTCAACGCGTTGTCGAAGAATTTAACGCCGAACCCGCGGCATTGGAATACTGCAGAATTAACGGTCTAAAGCTGGAAGAACTCAGCTCTGAAGTATTCGCCATGAACCCCTTAGCCGTACAAATTGGCGATCAGCTGTATATTCGCAGCATCCAGCAGGTTAACGATGACCTGAGCCTCACATTCTTCTGTGCCATTGATGCAGGTATCGTGCTTACCCGCATGCAGTCAAGCGGCCTGCATGCCCATACCGCCATGGTGTTGAACGAACTGCAACAACGGTTAGGCAATATTGACTTACTGATAGGGTTTGACTGTATTCACAGACGCGCGGAAATCGACAAGCTGGACCTGTGTGAGTCCATGTCGTCGTTGTACCGGGACCACCATATGATTGGGTTTAACACCTATGGTGAGCAAATCAATGGACTGCATCTGAATCACACCTTTACGGGTGTTGCCATTGGAGCGCCTCACCGGAGCCAGCCTTGAGCAAACCTGCCAACACTGAGGTCGCATCAACGCCACCACCAATAGAAGCAGAAAACCCCGCCGATGAACTGGCGCGCCTGCGCTACGAAAACGAAAAACTGCAAAAAATCAATCGCGTACTCATGCGACGCGTTGAAATGGGCTGGGGAAATCACTCCGACGCCTACCAGTCTTTCGAAGACGCCGCCATGCTGGCAGACAAAGTAAAAGAGCGGACCTATCGCTTACAACAAACCCTGCATCGTCTGGAAGAGTCCAACAAAGAACTGGAACAGGCACGCCGCGATACCGAGCAAAGCCAGATTCAGGCGGAGCAGGATCGACAGCGCTTGCGCGACGCGATTGAAAGTATTTCTGACGCATTCGCTTTGTTCGACTCAGACCGAAAAATGGTGATGGTGAACAGCCGCTGTGCGGATTTCTGGCGACAACACAATATCGAGTTTGAACTGGGAGTTACCACGTTCCAGGAGATCACCGCCGCGTCACTGGTGGTGGTGGACAAAGACGCCAAAGCCCAGAAAAAAGTGGGCGTGCACCACGACCCCATCGCCCAAACCATTTTCAAACTGCGCGATGGCACCTGGATTCAAATGCAGGAGCGCATTACTCACGACGGTGGTCTGGTGGTGGTTTATACCGACATCACGTCGATAAAACTGGCTGAAGAACTGCGCTATGAAACCGCCATGACTGAACAGGCCGAACTGCTAAAAGCCACACTGGAAAACATGTCGCAGGGCGTCGTGCTGATAAACGCAGATGGTCTTCTCGAAACCTGGAACCAGCCATTCCTGTCTTTCATTGGTATGCCTGACTCCAACGTCAGCCGAGGCGAAGAATTCGCCCGCCTGATGTCACAAACACCTGCCGCGCAAACCTTGTATAACGCACTGGCTCTGGATCAGTCACAGGACACGCCATTTATGGAAGTCGAGACGGTACTCAGCGATGATCTGGTGTTGTTGAACCGCCGAAGCCTGATCCCCTCCGGTGGTATGTTGTTTACCTTTGCCGACATCACTGAGCGCAGTCGCAGTCAGCAAGCGTTAAAAGAAAGTGAGCAGCGCATCCGCCTGATCACTGATGCGATGCCGGCGCTGATTTCTTATGTGAACAAAGAGCACTGCTATGAATTCGTTAATCGCGAATTTGAAAAGTGGTTTAACCGTTCTCGCAAGGAAATCATCAACCACCACTTGCGCGATGTGCTAGGCGAACAGGAGTACAACAACCTGTCTATCCATATTGCCCGGGCCATGTTGGGTCAGGCGGTGAATTTTGAAATTGAACACAGTCGCGACCCAGACAATGTGAGAATCTCAAATAAAACCTACATTCCACATTTCGATGAGCAGCGCAATGTCATAGGCTTCTTCGCACTGGAACAGGACGTTACCGAACAGCGTCGTACCGCACGTGCCCTAAAACACGCCTATGACTACATGGAGCAGCGGGTTAACCAGCGCACCAAGAAAATCTCCGAGATAAACCTGCAGTTACGCAACGAGATTGAAGAGCGTCAGTTAGCAGAAGTGAAGCTGCTGGAAGCCAAGCGAGAAGCGGATCAGGCCAACGAGTCCAAATCCAAATTCCTTGCAGCAACCAGCCACGATTTGTTGCAGCCAATGAACTCGGCACGATTATTCGCTGATGCGCTAAACGATTTATCACTGAGTGATGAAGCACAAAAACTGATGACCTCTTTGAGTTATTCGCTGGAGAATCTGGAGTCATTGATCAGTGCGTTGGTTGATATCTCCAAGCTGGAAGCCGGACTCATAGAGCCGGTGCTTGATGACTTTGAGATTGATGATCTGATTAACAACATGGCAGCCGAATTTGCCCCTCAAGCAAAATCGAAAGGCCTTAAATTCAAGGTGAAAACCACGCAGAAGCTGGTGCATTCCGACAACTATCTGCTGGCCCGCATACTGCGTAATTTGTTGAGTAACGCCTTGCGATACACCAATGAAGGCGGCATTTTGCTGGGCGTACGCCGACGTAAGCAAGGCGTTCAGATCCAGGTAATCGACACCGGCATTGGTATCCCTCAGGATAAACTGTCTGACATATTTCGCGAGTTTAACCGACTGGATGCGAAGAAGCGCCGACACGACAAAGGCCTGGGGCTTGGTCTGGCCATTGTGGAACGGTTGGCCAGCGTGATGAACCTGTCAATATCAGTTAGCTCAGTAGAAGGCAGGGGCTCCTGCTTTAGCATTACGCTGCCTTATGCTGATATCAAAAATCAGAAAGCCAAACCCGCGCCCGCACCGCTCATAGATCGCTTCAACGACAAGCTGGAAGGCGCGCGCATTCTGTTAATCGATAACGACGAAGAAATCTGTAAAGGCATGGAAACTGTGCTGGGCAGCTGGAATTGTAATGTGACGTCGGTGCAAACATTGGAAGAACTCAGCGAGCCTGAATTCTTAACTGAGCTGGACCCACAACTTATTATTGCTGACTACCACCTGGACGACGGAGATACCGGTTTCGACGCGCTTGCTATTACCCGCGAGCACTTAACCCCCCATCCACCGGTTATCATGATCACCGCCAACTACACTAATGAACTGCGTCAGCAGGTGCGAGAGCAGGGGTATTCGCTGCTAAATAAACCGGTTAAGCCCCACAAGATGAAACTCGCCCTGTCGAATCTGCTATCAAATCAGTAGAAGGACTGGTAAACCGCCGCGGCCACGACCAGCGCTTCTAAAACAACGTATGGGTACATCACTGTCGGACGAAGGGATTGTTTAATGTATTCGGCAATGAGTGCGCCGCCTGAGTTGGCCTGAGCCTGATAAGCAGAGTTGAACTGACAGTCTGTCGGCGTACCGGATTCTCTTATTTCAGCTTCAATCTGAAGTAAACGCTGCTCAAAACGCCCCTGGAATGTTTTCCATATTCCATCCTGCAACCACAGCACACCAATTAATGCTATCGCGAACAGCACTGGCAACTGGGTAAGTAATGCAATTGCTGTCAGCAGCACTGCCACTAGCTTTATAATTAGACTGTATTTTTCGTAACTGTCGAACTGATTCTGCAGTGTTTGCCACTCCAGTGACAACGTCTCAGGGCCCATTAGGCTTTGTCCTTTAATAAATGGATAATTTATGGCTCTATCATAATGGACAAGCGTATAAGCAGCCAGCCTCTGAATCAGTAGTTAATTTAAGTGAGTTTGCACACGCTCGACCCATGCCCCACTTTTATTACTTGAACAATAAGCTCCTGACCTCTTATTTCGTAAATAATCCGATAAAGGCCCTGGCGAACGCAGAAAAGGAGGTACAGCTAAAAAAATACAAAACCCCCCGGAACAGTAAAACTGTCCCGAGGACATAGAACGGAATAAACCAGTGTTTAGTTACGCATTAAGTACTGGTTAAAGTCGATGCTGGCCGCACAGAGCGCCGCCTGAATACGGTTGTGAACGTTTAGCTTGGTCAGAATAGCCGACACGTGGGCTTTTACCGTGGTCTCCGCAATATTGAGTTCGTAGGCAATTTGCTTATTGGATTTGCCTTTTGCAATACACTCAAACACCAGTAACTGACGACGGGTCAGCGCGCCGATTAATTTAGGATCGATTTGTTGCGAGGCCTGCTCTTCGCGAGGCTTATTATTTCCGCCTTTACGAATAATGTCGGGCGGCAAATACACCTGACCAGAGAGCACCTGCTGCAGTGCCGCTACAATCTGTTCGCAGCTGGATGACTTGGTAATGAAACCCACAGCGCCATAAGTAAAGGCTTGCAGCACAACGTTTTTGTCTTCTTCCGCAGACACAATAACGATCGGAATTTCCGGGTACTGGTTGCGAAAACGAACGATACCGTTTAGCCCGTCCATGCCCGGCATGTTGAGGTCGAGTAACACCAGGTCGATATCAGGGTTCTCTTCGGCAGTGTTGAGGGCTTCTTCCAGATCAGTACAACTGATAGTTTTGGTATCAGGGATATTGCGCTCAACAAAGTCCGTGATCGCGTACTGGAACAAGGGATGGTCGTCTGCAACTAATATTTCTACCATGTGTGTCACCCTGCTTATATATTGTTAGTTATTTTAGTGGATGTGGGCCTGTTTAGCGAATCTACCACACCCGTGTGCGCGGCGTCAGCCACCTACTTTGCGGCGTACCATGCCACGCTTGGGGTCGTATCCCCAAATTGCCAGTCCTATAAACGCTAGTGTACAACCCAAGGTTACCGCTAACGCCTGAGCGTTAAACTGGCTGTACATGGCAAAGCGAATCAACTCTACTGCGTGCGTGAATGGATTGAACAGACAAAGCTGATACAACCACTCACTCGACTCCTGCATTTTCCACAATGGGTAAAGCGCCGAAGAGAGGAAGAACATGGGAAACACCACAAAATTCATCACCCCGGCAAAATTCTCTAATTGTTTTATAAATGACGACAGCAACAGCCCCAGTGCGCCCAGCATCAACGCCGTAAGCACCAGTGCAGGCAATACTACTAGGTAGCCTATTGGCTCAGCCTGTACGTCCAGCAACCATGCAATGGCGAAAAAAGCGTAAACCTGCAATGTTGAGATAAACGCGCCCGCAAGCAGTTTACTCACCAATAAAAATGATCTTGGCATTGGGCTGGTCAGCAGCACTTTCATACTGCCCATCTCGCGGTCATACACCATCGACAGCGAACTTTGCATACCGTTAAAGAGCATAATGACACCGGCTAATCCCGGTACGATATACACTTCGTAAGTAATGTAAGTCTCATAAGGGGGAATAATCGCCACGCCCAGCGCCGCACGAAAACCTGCCGCAAAGACCACCAGCCATAATAGCGGGCGCACCAGCGCACTGATCAGGCGTGAGCGCTGCTGCCAAAAGCGCAGTAGCTCGCGAATAAGGATGCCGGTAAAACACGTAAAATAAGCCATTATTGCCCGCCACTCATGTGCATCTGGCGATAGAGCTGCTGCACGGTTTCGACTCCCAGAGATTTCATTGCTTCTTCACAGCGCTGCTGTAACTTTACCTGCCCGTTCAGCAACACAATGAGTTCATCATTGGGTTTGACTTCGTCAATCAGGTGAGTCGACGACAGAATTGTAATCCCCTCGCTGTCGCACAATGCCCGTAAGTGCGTATTCATCGCGTCGCGGGTGTTCTGGTCGAGGCCGACTGTGGCTTCATCCAGCAGTAGTAACTTGGGCTTGTGCAATAATGCCCGGGCAATTTCAACACGTCGGCGATGCCCGCCATTTAATGCTCTGACCTTGTCTTTCGCTCTGTCAGCCAGGCCAAAACGCGCCAGCTCTTCTTCAATTCGCTGGCGAGTTAACGCGCCTGACATGCCTTGTAAACTGGCGTGGTACTGGAGGTTTTGGGTTACTGTTAAATCCAGATCCAGGGTGGGTTGCTGAAACACTATACCCAACTGCTTCAGCGCAAAGCGGGTATGTTTTTGGGTATTTTTCCCCATCAGGTTCAGTGAGCCGCTCACCGGACGAAGTAACTGGCAAATCAACGAAAACAGCGTACTCTTACCTGCCCCATTCGGACCAAGCAGCGCATAGTATTTACCTGAATTAAGCGATAACGAAATATCGCTCAACACCTGTTTTTCGCCGTACTGAAAGCCTAGCTGGTCGATAGCCAGCACTTCATCAATCATGGTTTGACTACCACTCCCCAGGGATAACGCCCGGCCTTAATGGTTTTCACTACTTTGAGTTTATTCACATCTATCACCGATACATCACCGCTCACCCCATTGGTTGTCAGCAGCTTAGAATGATTGTCGGCAAAGGCCAACTGCCATACACGACGACCGACCAGTAGGTAATCCAGAACTTCGTAGGTTTTCGCGTCGACGACAGCCACATGGTTAGCCGGGCCAAGGGCAATAAAGGCATACTTACCATCGTCGGTGAGCTTAATACCGACCGGTTGAATTTTGTCTCGGTGTACGCCAGGTATTTTGAAACGAATGGTATGGTTAATCTGGCGCGTAGTCGTGTCTACAATCGCTACCGTTCCGCCAATTTCAGCAGATGCCCAAACCAGGCTGCCATCTTTGCTAAATTCAACATGACGCGGCCGCTGGTCTACCAGCGTATTGTCTACCAGCTCATGTGTGCTGGTGTCGATCCAGTGCAGCATATTGGTGGTTTCAGAGGTATTAATAACCCATTTACCATCCGGGCTCACCGCCATGCCTTCCGGCTCTATCCCCACGTCAATCTGTGCAATGACCGTTCGGGACTCGGTATCTACCACCGTCACTACCGCGCTGTCTTCATTGGCGATGTACAAATGGCGATTGTTGGGGTGTAGCGCAAATTGCTCAGGGTCTTCGCCCGATGGCAAGTTGTGCAGAATACGGTTAGTCGCAACGTCCATTACCTGCACGGCATCGGATTCACTGGCGCAAATATACAGGTATTTGTAGTCCTGGCTGAAGATGATCCCCCTGGGGCGCATCCCCACATCCACGGTGTTAGTGACTTCCAGAGAGTCCGTATCGATTATCGTCAGCGTGTCGCTTTTCTCGTTTGAAACATAAGCGGTTTCAGCTTGTACCGCTGCCGGCAAGGCTAACAAGCTGACCATCGTCAATTTAGCAAAACGATTTACATTGAACAGATTCATACTACTTCGCCATGTTGCAACGCACTTCGGGCTTGTCGTACCCCAGTGTGTCTAAATCAGTAACCGGATGCATGTAGCCTTCAAGAGGTAACAGTGCGGTGAGACCATTTGGATGGACCAGAGGGATAGGCTGCCGTAGCTGCCCGTTCCAGGCCCGAAAACTTAGCTTTCGCCCCTTAAAGGCTGCCAATTCAAAACTATCGCTGAGCAAATAATCATAAAGCACGTCAGACGCTGTCGATTTGGTTCTTGTCACGGCCTCACTGATTGCCCTGACTGCCAGCCAGGCGGCATAGTCGGACTCTGTCATTTCCCGGGCAAACTGACTGTAAAAGCGGTTTTGCAACTGGGTTGCCCCCCATTGCTCCAATGTCCAGTGCCAGCCCGTTGGCACTAGACCTTCAGTACCTACCACTGGGCGGGGTAACCAGGTATTGCCCGGAAAGTACTTATCAAACAGGTGCTGCTCGTCTGCCACCACGACCACATCGTAGTCATCGTGTTGAGTAAACAGCGGGATTTCCTTCTGTGCCACACGGCGTAAGTCAGTGTCGAATGACCACTGTTTTTGTTCAACGATATTTGCACCAAAGCGTTTTGCTGAGCGTTGAAGTGCACTTGCAAACGCTTTATCGCCGTCGCTGTTTCCCGATACCAGGAACCATTCACGCCAGCGACGCGACATCAGATATTGGGTCATGGCATCGGCCAGCATGGCCCGGCTAGGCACCGTGTGTAACACCTTTTCTGCACATTGTGATTGCCGGAGGGCATCCTCCCGGCTGCTGATATTCATAACCAGCGCACCACTACCCCGAATGACTTCACTTACCGCATTAAACGCATTTTCCGGCACATCCACTAAAACAGTGCCAGGCGCTTCCTGTACAGACAGCAAGCGCTTGAGCTGACTAATTACCCCGTCGGCATTGTTATCTTCTACTACCGTTAACTGATAATGCTGTTTTAAAAAGCGCCCTGTTGTATTGCTATCTTCAATGGCCAGTTTTGCACCTGCCAGGGTTTTATTGTCAGCAGGCTGTTTCAACAACAAGGGTTCTGCCGACATTTCAGCGTGCAGTTTAACGTACAAAATGTCGATATTTTGCACAGCGGCAAACGCGCTTTTTTGCAGCAAAAACAGCCAGCACAGGCTTTTTGTGGTAGTTGCGATAAATCGCATAAACCACGTTAAAGCTGTGTAAAATTTGTAATCAACGGGATTTTTTATGTTCAAAAACAAAACCCTTTATTAACGTTATGCTGCAATAGTAGAGCATGATCATGCCCGGATGAAATGAGCAAAAAGGATGAAAGGTTTACTACCTAAGTACAATTGGAAGCTTAGTGCATATCTCCTAACTTTCACGGTGTGCTTTGTTGTAGTAGCGAAAGAATAAAAAGCGAGGGCGTTTCTGCAGCGTAAACAAGCATTCTCACAGGCAGCTTTTGGAGAAACATCATGAAGAAGTATTTAACCTTTTTGCGCAGTGCGATGATTGCCTCGATGGCATTAACATCTGCACAAGCGCTGGCTCACGGTGACGTGACGCCTCAGGCAGTAGACACCAGTGCACTTCCCCAGTTGGGCGATGAGTGGCTGGCTACCAACCCTTACACCGGCAATGAGCTTGCGATTAAAATCGGCGACTCTGCTTATAATCAGAACTGTGCACGCTGCCATGGACTGGAAGTTATTTCTGGCGGTATTACGCCGGATCTGCGTAAACTGAATGACGAGAACGAATTTTTCAGCCAGGAAGAAGCGGACGATTGGTTTATGATGCGTATTCGTAACGGCGCGGTAGTAGATGGTCGTGTTTACATGCCTCCGTTCGAAGGTATCCTGAGCCAGGAAGCGATGTGGGCCATCAAATCTTACATCGAAACCCGTGGTACACCCGAGTAAGTGTTAACTAAACAATAACCGTTGAGGCAGTAATGGTAGTACGAATTCTGTTCCTGATTTGCGTTGCGCTCAGCAGCTACGCAAACGCCCGAAGCTACGAAGATATTATCGAGTCAGGTCAGATCACCATTGCTGTCTACAACGATTTCCCTCCCTATTCCTTTTTACAAGACGGTGAGCCTGCTGGCGTCGACATCGAAATTGGCAAACACATTGCCAAGGGCCTTGGCGTGTCGGTTGAATGGCTCTGGATAAACGCCGACGAAAACCTCGAAGACGATTTGCGTAACGCGATATGGAAAGGCCATATCATTACGCGGCAGAAAGCCGATGTGATGTTGCGCGTGCCTTACGACCGCCGCTTTGCTTATGCCATTGATGGCTATGGTTTGCCGAAAAACGAACTGGTCGTGATGTTTTCCCCCTACCAGCGGGAAAGCTGGGCACTGGTTCGCGATCACGAGAAAACCAACGATATACGTACTCTGGCCATTTTCCAGTATGAAAATGTCGCCGTTGAACTGGACTCGCTACCCAGCTTCTTTTTAGGCGCAACCATTGGTGGCCGCCTGCGTGACAAGCTGGTTCATGTAGACTCGGTGTTTACTGGTATCGACAAACTGAAAGCCGGTGAAGTGGCGGCAGTTGCAGGTATGAGAAGCCAATTACAATGGGGAATGGGCCCGCTTACCAGCCAGTACGACATCAGCGCCGACGGTCTGGCCGCAATGAGCATTAAAAGCTGGGATATTGGTATGGCGGTAAAACAGGACTATCGCGAGTTGACCTATGCCATTGAAGGAATCATCACGCCCATGGTCAACAGCGGCGAGATGGAAAAACTATACCTCGAGTATGGCTTGAGCTACGAAATCCCAGACTATTTCCGCACCGAATGAGCATAACACTAGTATTAGTGCTACTGAGTGTTAAAGTAGAGAGACTATAATGACAAGTTAAGGTTGTCTATTCGTGAAAAGAAAATGTGCGGCAATCATCTTTTTTATTTCATTAATATCAGGCTGTGCAACCACCACGGTGGCTCGGGTAAGTTGCGATTTTGTAGAGGGTACGCTGCACAGAAATGTAAATAGCGACAGAGACGAAAAAAAAGCAAACCTTTTCAATGGCCTGTTAAACGTGATAATCGGTTCCCTCAATGACACCCCCCGAGATCCCAAGAAATGTCGCTAGGGCTTAATCTGTATTCAAGTCTACGCTATCTACATCACCATTTTTCTCGTCAGTAAACAGTTTACTTTCTCTAAAACCTTCCGTAAGCCTCACTACCAAGTTTTATTGCAGAGTAGTACTACCATCGGACTAAAAATGATAATCCAAGGTTTAATGGTTGTTAACAAATTGATGTCAGATACTGATTCTGATGCCTTTTGTGGTTGAGTTGGCTGTTAGTCCCACACCACAAGGTCAACAACAATACTCAACCTGTCGCATGCTGAACCTATTCAATTCGCGCTCGTTGTGAACAAGGGGTAATACAAGCCCTAAGTACCCGTTGAAACACTGGAGAAATCTGATGAAAAGTAAAAGAGTTTCAGGTCACTTATTAAGCTCTGCGTTTTGTCTGACGCTGTCTTTAGGGACACTGTCTGGCGCCGTACAAGCGGGCGTGACTGACAAAGACATCCTGAATGACCAGGCCACCACCAATGACGTAGTCAGTTATGGTTTAGGCCCTCGTGGCCAGCGCTTTAGCCCACTGGATACACTGAACACCAAAAACGTAAAGAAAATGCACCCGGTATGGGCATTCTCATTCGGTGGTGAAAAGCAACGTGGTCAGGAATCACAGCCGCTGGTTAAAGATGGTGTTATGTATGTAACAGCGTCTTATTCACGTATTTACGCAATCGACGTAGAAAGTGGTGAAGAGCTGTGGCAATACGAAGCACGTTTACCTGATGGCATTATGCCTTGCTGTGACGTGATTAACCGTGGTGCAGCTATATACGATGACCTGGTAATCTTCGGTACTCTGGACGCGATTCTGGTCGCCCTGGATCAAAAAACCGGTAAAGTGCGCTGGCGTAAGCGTATGGGTGACTACAAAGCAGGTTACTCATTCACTGCAGCACCTATGATTGTTAAAGGCATGGTTGTAACCGGTATCTCTGGTGGTGAATTCGGTATTGTGGGTAAAGTTGAAGCCCGCGATGCAAAAACCGGTGAACTGGTATGGAGCCGCCCTACGGTTGAAGGCCACATGGGTACGCTTAACGGTAAAGACAACGGCATCACTGGTGGTGAAGCTAACAAGACCTGGACCGGCGACCTGTGGAAAACAGGTGGTGCAGCGACTTGGTTAGGCGGCACGTACGACCCGGATCAGGACCTGATCTTCATGGGAACGGGTAACCCGGCTCCATGGAACTCTCACTTACGTCCAGGCGACAACCTGTACTCTTCTTCTCGTCTGGCTATCGACCCAGACACCGGTAAGATCGTATGGCACTTCCAAACCACCCCACACGACGGCTGGGATTACGACGGTGTTAACGAACTCATCGCATTTGACTACAAAGATCGTGGAAAAACAGTTAAAGCGGCAGCAACTGCTGACCGTAACGGCTTCTTCTATGTCCTTAACCGTGAAAACGGCGACTTCATTCGCGGCTTCCCATTTGTAAGCGGCATTACCTGGGCGAAAGGACTGGATAAAAACGGTCGTCCAATTTACGACGAAGCCATGCGCCCAGGTAACCCGTCAGACAGTGAAGATGGCAAAAAAGGTAAAACCGTATTTGCCGTACCTTCATTCTTAGGTGGTAAAAACTGGATGCCTATGGCGTTTAGCCAGGAAACAGGCCTGTTCTATGTACCGTCTAACGAATGGGGCATGGACATCTGGAACGAGCCGGTTAACTACAAGAAAGGGGCTGCCTACTTAGGTTCTGGTTTCACTATCAAGTCAATGTACGACCACATTGGTTCACTGAAAGCCGTTGATCCTAAAACCGGTGAGATTGTTTGGGAATTCAAAAACAACGCGCCACTTTGGGGTGGTGTGTTAGCCACCGCGGGTAACCTGGTATTTACCGGTACACCTGAAGGCTACCTGTATGGCTTCAATGCGAAAACCGGTGAAGTCGTATACAAGTTCAACACAGGTTCAGGCATTGTTGGTTCACCTATTACCTGGGAACAGGATGGTGAGCAATACCTGAGCATCGTGTCTGGATGGGGTGGCGCTGTTCCTCTGTGGGGCGGTGAAGTTGCCAAGAAAGTCAAAGACATTAACCAAGGCGGTACTGTCTGGACGTTCAAATTGCCTCGTAGCTAAGAGGCCACGCGACGAATCGTTTTAGTCCCACCGTTTCGTCGCGTTTTTTTCTCTCCTCGGGGGTGAATGCAGGTAGTGGTTCATTCGCCCCTTTTTCAGCTTTATTGAGGGAGTCAGATGAAACGTTTTATTCTAATTATCTGTGTTATTTTTCTCAATAGCCTGTTCATCGTGCTGGAATGTAAAGCCAGCGAATCCGTCAGCCCGGAGCAAATTCAGCGCTTATTTCCCAAAGCGACCGTGATTGGCAACAAAGCCTCCGACTTCCCCGTCTATCCGGTTTATCAGTTACAGGAACTCATTGGCTATGCATTCGAAAGCAATGACTTAGTTGAATTTCCCGGTTTCTCCGGTGACCGTATTAACCTGCTCATTGGCATTGACGTGCAGGGCAATATTGTGGGTATTGAAGTCCTGCACCATCACGAACCCATTTTCTTACACGGTTTAGGCCCGGAGCCTATGAACCGCTTCATAGACCAGTATATTGGTCAGAATGTGTCGAATCGCGTGATTGTTGATAGCGCTGCAAATGACACGAATCCTAACGACAATACCGTTCACGTAGATGGCGTCACCAAAGCCACGGTGTCGGTCATTGTGATAAGCGATACCGTGTTGCTTTCCGCATTACAGGTGGCAAAAAATAAACTGACTGGTTTTGCCAGCGCCCCCGCTGCCACAGCCAAACCGGGCTTGTATGAACCGCTCAATACCGACACACTATTCGAGCGCGGTTTACTCCAACGCTGGGAAATAAGTCCGGAGGTCTTTGAAGACGAATTGGGCGCAAGCCTCGACGATTACCCTGATGGCACCTTTTATCTGCAGGATGGCGAAACGTTTACGGTTTACTTCGCCTATTTAAATAGCCCATTAATTGGCAAAAATCTGCTTGGCGAAGCCGACTTTACTCGTCTGCAAGCGATGTTAAAACCCAACGAGCAGGCCTTTATGGTGATGTCGTCTGGCTTTTTCAGCTACCTCGAACCCGAATTTAAGCCCGGCACGGTACCAACCCGGGTAAGCCTGCAGCAAAATGGCCTGCCATTTGGTATGCGTGACCTGAATTTTTATAGCTTTGAACCTCAGCAACTTGCCGGTAATTTGGAGGCCACAAACGACCTTCAAATATTTGCAGTAAATACCCAGTCAGGTTTTAACCCTAGCTTACCTATGCAGTTAAGCCTCAACATCGACATTGCTAAAAACCACTTAATTAGCCAACAACTCCAACTCACCCACCCTTACACCTTGCCCAAGGACTTGTTCGATATCGCTGCGCCGACTGAAGAATACAAACCGGAACCGGCCTGGATAAGAGTGTGGAAAATGCGCTGGCCAGTCATTACCGTACTGGCGCTCAGCCTGATTGCGGTCACCGCCATCTTCGCTTTACAACATCAGTTATCCGCCAATGAAAAGCGCTTTCGTTGGATACGTTGGAGCTTTATGTTTTACACCCTGATATTCATCGGTTGGTATGCGCAGGGTCAGCTGTCGGTGGTGAATATCTACCCCATATTGCAAAGTGTTAAATCCGGCTTTGACCTGCAGGTTTATCTGATGGACCCGGTATTGTTCATCCTCTGGAGCTATGTATTTGTTAGCCTGTTTATTGTCGGCCGCGGGATATTTTGTGGCTGGCTTTGCCCGTTCGGTGCCTTACAGGAAATGGTGGGCTGGGTTGCGAAAAAATTCCGAATCCGGCAACGTAAAATTCCCTTCGCCGTACACCGCAAACTATGGTGGATTAAGTACGCCATTCTGGGCGGCTTAGTCATTACGTCTTATATATCGCTGTCAGACGCCGAAGTTCTGTCGGAAGTTGAACCCTTCAAGACTGCGATTACATTGCACTTTGTGCGCTACTGGCCGTTTGTGCTTTACACAGTCGCCTTGCTCGCGGCGGGACTGTTTATTAATAAATTTTACTGCCGCTACGTATGCCCGCTGGGTGCAGGGTTAGCCATACTGGGTTACTTCCACAAGTTCGAGTGGCTCACACGTCGCAAAGAATGCGGAAAGCCATGTACCATGTGCTATCACAAGTGCGATATTAAGGCGATCACGCCGGAAGGCAAAGTAGATTACAACGAGTGTGTGCAGTGCCTGGAATGCATTGTGTATTACAACAATGACGACCTGTGCCCTCCCCTGAAAAAAGCGAAAAAAGGGCCCAAAAGAAAACCCGATATGGCTGATTCTTTGGCTGTGGAGGTAAGGTGAATAGAAGTAAATTCCAGACCTACCACTTTGTGTATTTGATCATCCTTAAAGCGCTTCCGACTGTTTAAGAGGAGTAAGTCGACACAATATCCGGTATGTGCTTCCTGATTAATGTCTTATTTGTGGCTCCCAACCACCCATTTTGTATCTATATTTGTACATTTTGATTTTTTATCTATAATTGTACTTATATAAATACATTTTGAGAGTGTAATGAGTAGGGAAGGTATTGGTCAGCAATTACAGGCCGAGCGTAAGCGACAGAAACTAAGCCAATCTGATATTGCAGATAAATTGCAATGCAGCCGGCCCAGCATTTCCAATATTGAAAATGGCAGGTACCAAGGCTCACTACAACTGCTGGAGCGATATCTGAACATAATGGGGTTCGAACTTACGGCCACTCCCAAACAGGCCAAACGACCAACATTAGATGAACTGGACTCTGTCTACAATGACGACTGATAACCTTGCAGGATTGCCAGCGCAAATAAAGCGGATTACCGTCAACGTCGCGCGCCAACAAGTTGGTTTACTCACTCATTCTTCACATTTCAGTTTTTTGTACTCCCAGGATGCCATGGCAGTTTCGCTAACCATGCCAAATCAACCCGATCCCTACAATCGCGGTGCGCTTCATCCTGTATTTACTCAGAATTTGCCCGAAGGCTACTTGCGCCGTTATATCTCAGAAAAGCTTCGCCGCCATGCTGAGATAGACGATATGTATCTGTTGGCTTTAATGGGTACCAAAGGAATAGGTCACCTGTCCTACGATGCAGGGATCCACTTACCCGCAGCAGAGCCAGTGGCAATAGAGGATATTCTTCATTGGTCTGGCAGAGAAAAGCTATTTCCTCAACTTCTGGAACGATATTACCTCAATGGCATGGCATCAGGAGTACAACCCAAGGTTGTCATTTCCCGTTCTGCGATTTTACAGAAAGATGTGATCGTCAAAACGTTTGATGAAGAATTTCCGCTACTCACGGTAAATGAATACGTCTGTATGAAATGTGCTGAGCATTGTGGACTCAACACACCAAAAATCTGGCTATCCGATGATTTGCAACACTATGTGGTAGAGCGTTTCGATACTGATGAGTTGGGAAATAAAATCGGAATTGAGGACTTTGCCACATTGATGGGCCGGACCGGCGATCAAAAATACCAGGGAACTTATGAAAATGTGTTAAAAGTGGTCAAGCTGAATACCGGTTCGATGGAGCAAGTTGAAGAGGCATTTAAGTTGGTCGCTTTTAATTGCCTGATTGGCAATGGTGACGCCCACCTGAAAAATTTCTCTCTACAGTATCTTCCGGATCTCACCCGAATTGAGCTCAGCCCTGTATACGATGTCACCCATACTCTGATATACCCCACTATCGACAATGATATGGCGCTCAAAATGCGTAAAAGCAAGGCGTTCCCCTCTCGGCATGAGCTGGTGGAATTTGCCTATACAGCAGGTATCAGCCGGTCGGCGGCCGGTAAAATAGTCGATAGAATGGCAGAATGCATCCCAGTGTCCCTATCCAATATGGAAGAAGTAAGTGCTATGGATGGGTTAAGGGGCTCCATTGAAGCTCACCTGAATAATGTGATGAAAACAACTGGCATACAACCGGTATTCAGGCACGACAAAAAGAAGAAGTATGAGTAATGTACATAAATGCTAATCAACTTGTCCCGGCATTAGCCAAAGTAAGGTCGCAGCTTTTAGTAAACAATCTGACTTAGCCGTTTCGATAGAGCGTTTTAATAAGGTGATAGCCAAATTTGGTTTTAACCGGGCCGTGTACCGTTAGCACTTCTTTTTTAAACACTACGTCGTCGAACTGCTTAACCATTTGCCCGCGACGAAACTCACCCAGATCACCGCCGCGCTTCCCCGACGGGCACATAGAGTACTTCTTCGCCAACGCAGCAAAGTTTTTACCCTGTTTGAGTTGCTTTAAAATATCCAACGCCTGTTGTTCGGTTTTTACCAGAATATGCACGGCGGCTGCAGTGGCCATTAGTTACCCTCAAATGTTATTTGCACACAATGGACGCCATTATCCCGCGTACTATACTCGTATTGCCAGCCCATTGCGGCCGTTAGTTGACTTACCATTTGTAAACCCAGCCCAAATCCTAGCGATGTTTGCGTTTCCTTAGAGTCAGGTTTGTCGGTATTTCGGTTAATAATTTCAACCCCGGCACCAATTTGATTAATAGTTACCGAGCCAACCTGTGTGTGCTGAAACGCGTTGCGAATGAGGTTACCTAATACTATTCGCACTGCAATTGGGCTGGCTTCAAGGGTGTACTCATTGGTCTCAACAGCAACGCTTACCTCTTTGCCTTGCAACAGATACGCGAGCTCATCGCTGATAGTGGTCACCAGACTGTGCAACGCTACCGGCGATGTCGACAGCGACGAATTGTCCTGTCTGTCTAGCCATAACAATGTTTCAGTTAGGTCTTCCATTGTGTGAGAGGCATGCTCAATACGTTTCAGCGGTTTGCTGAGCTTGTCTTCGGGCGCATCGCGGCGTACGCGATTAATGAGCTCTGTACTACTGCGAATGACGGCAATAGGAGTGCGCAATTCATGACTGGCATGGCGTACAAAATTCTGTTCACGCTTAAGGCTGTCGTGCACCGACTGCATTGCCTGGTATATCAGTGCTGCTAACGAGTTCAACTCGGCGTATTTAAACGTTGGCGGGGCCGTAGGGAGCGGCGCATTTTGCAGGCTCGCTGCCCACTCTCGCAGCTTTTCAACCGGGCGGGACACCGACTTTTGCATTAATACCACCAGCAAGCTAAATAACAACAGTGTCACAATGCCAATGATCATGATCCAGGCTTCCCGGGTCATATGAAAAGGGGGCTCGTCGTCGCCATCCCGGGGTTTAAACATCTGGGTTACGTAGACGGGCCTGGCGTTGTCGAACTTTGCCATCAGCACAAATTCAGCCACGGTAGGTCGCTGAAAGATGGAGTTGCGTTCTACGTGTTTATACAATCGAAATGGTTTGAGTTTTTTGGGGTTAAACTGCTGCTGAATGGTATCGGGCAAGTCCTGCCAATCGGCTGCAATGGTATAGCTCAGCACCGACACGGGTGCGCCTTGGACTACCGGCGTACGACGGGCTATATCGATCATAGTACCCCGCATCATGCCATCCATGCCTGCCAGAAACTGATTGGCCGACATCCAGGAAAACGCCGCAATCATCACACTGGCCAGCACAAACAGCGACATAAACACATAACGGCGCAAACTTATATTCATGGCGGCCATATTACGACTCCTGAACTGGCGACAGGCTGAACCCAACCTGGGTTTTAAAATTAATTTCCATCGGCACACTGGCGGAGCTTAACACTTTGCGCAACTTGTGCATGTGGACTTTCAGGCTGTTGCTGTCGGGACTTTCTTCGCCCCAAACCAGCTCAACCAGCTCATCACGGTCAATCGGGTTTGGGCTGGCTCGCATCAACTGCTCTAACAGCTTAAAACCGGTGGGTGAACAGTGTAAAACCACGCCATTGTAGCTGACCGACTTACCGGATAAGTCCATGACTAAACCGGACACCGCCAGCTGTTTGTTTTGCGCGCTGCGGCGTTTTGCCAGGGCTTTCACCCGCATAACCAACTCTTCCATGGCGAAGGGTTTTACCAGGTAGTCGTCGGCACCTTGTTTAAAGCCGGTGATTTTGTCCTGTAGCTGGTCCCGTGCGGTCAGCATAATAATGGGCGTATCGTTACCTTGCTCTCTGGCCCGGGCACAGACCTGTAATCCATCCAATCGCGGTAGATTAATATCCAGTACAACCACCTGATAACGGTTTTCTTCCAAGAGCTGCAGGGCGGCCACGCCGTTACTGGCGTGATCGCACACGATGTCTTCCAGTTCCAGGTAATCCATTACATTACCGGCCAGATCCAGGTCGTCTTCAACCAGCAGCAGTTTGATCATGATGTGTTGACCCTTGTGCCCTGCCTGATACCGCAGACAGCAGCTTTTTTACTCCCCGGCGGGCGTCTTCGTTAATCAGAATCAGCGCCGGAATAAGCAACAGCGTAATAAACGTGGCAAACAGAATACCATAACCTAACGACACCGCAGCAGGGATCAGGAACTGCGCCTGTTTTGAGGTTTCACCCAGAATCGGATACAACCCGGCGAACGTGGTAAACGACGTCAGCAATATGGCTCGTAAGCGCCCCTGACAGGCTTGCTGAATAGCATCGAACACTTCTCCACCGGCGCGACGCATTTCATTATAACGAGACACTAGCAACAGGGAGTCATTCACCACCACACCGCTCAGTGCCAGAATACCGTTCAGCGACAAAATGCTCATCATCAGGCCGTTACTCCAGTGGCCCAGAATGGCGCCAACAATACCAAATGGAATCGCGGACATAATAATCAACGGCTGAATGTATGACTTCAACGGAATAGCCAGTAGTGCGTAGATCGCAATTAGTGCCATCACCGTGAGGGTCTTCATCGACGAGGTCGTTTCTTCCTGCTGCTCGGCTTCACCGGCGAAATGTATCGACAAATCAGCGTGCTGACGGGTTAGCTGAGGTACCAGTGACTGATTCAGTGTTTGCACCAACTCGGTAGCGGTGATCACATCAGAATCAACAGATGCAGACACAGTAAGTGCCCGCAAACCATCGATGCGAGTGATTTGTTGTTGTTGGCTGTCCTGAATAATATTCGCTACCACGCTTAGCGGAACGACCGTGCCGTCAGTTAAGCGCACGCGGGCATTGAGGATGTCCGTCGCGTTGCTGCGGCTTTCCTCTGGGTAGCGTACACGCACCTTCACTTCGTTTTTATTGCGCAGATAGCGTTGCACGATGTCACCACCAAAGGCTTGTAACAGCTGCTTCGACAAACTGGCAGTATCCATGCCTAATGCACGGCCCTGAGGCGTGAGCTCAAAGCGCATCATGGCTTCGCCCGGCGTAAGGGAAGACTCCACACTGGTCACCCCGTCCATGCTATCCAATGCCTCACGAAATGCTTCTTCAGCAATCAGCAGAGTTTCGTCGCTCACGCTTTTCAGCTCTACTTTGAAGGCATCTACCATTTCCCGGCGCGATTGAATTTTAAGTTGCTTCACACCTTCGGGTGTACCGGCCAGTTCACGCCAGGTTCGGGCCAGGTCGTCAAGTGAATAGGGCTTTTCTTTCGCCAGTTCCACTACAATAGACCCACTTTGATCGCCTGATGCCATTACCTGCAGACTCTTAATGCCTGAACCGTCGGCATCGTTTTGCGACATTAACTGCGCATCCGCTTGATTAAGTGTCGCTTCCAGCCACTGCATATTGCGCTCAGTCTGGCCAAAGCTGGCGTCACTTTGCAGCGTCATGCTGGCTTCAACGGTATCGCCTGGCATGCTGGGGAAGAACCCCACGCGTACCGTGCCATTCATCGGCATACCAATCACCGCAATAAACACAGCCACAAACAACAGGATCACGGCATAACGGAACTGTAATGCATACTTCAGCACCGGCATATACACCCGTTGGCTAAACCACTGTAACCCCGCGTCGGCACCGTCCTGTATCTTAGCCCAGCCACGTGCCAATGCATGCGTTGGCTTTTTATGGGTGGGTAAATGCGCCAGGTGAGCAGGCAGTATCAGTTTGGACTCCACTACCGACAACAACAAACAAATGGTCACCACCATGCCGAACTGAGCGTACAGATTTCCTAATCCTCCAGAGATGTTGGAAAGCGCCGCGAATGCCGCTACCGTGGTAAACACACCAAACAGGGTTGGCACGGCAACTTTGTGCGTGCCGCGAATAGTACTGTTCAAGGTATCCCCTTCGCGTTTGCGGGTGTCATAGACGGACTCACCCACTACGACCGCGTCATCCACCACGATCCCCAGCGCCATAATGAAGCCAAAGGTGGTCATTTCATTAATGGTGAGCGCCGCAAAGTTGCCGGTCATGAAGAACAGGGTGCCGAACAGGATGAATGGCAAACCCGCTGCGACCCAAAACGCCACGCGCAGGTTTAAGAACAATGCCAGTACCACAAACACCATGGCAATGCCGGTTAATGCGTTTTTGGTAAGCAGATCCAGACGTTCAGTGATCAGGGTACTGCGATCGTACCAGGTTTCCAGCTCAACGCCGTCGGGCAAAATACCGCGTTCGTGCCACTCGGCTACTAGCTGATTGGCCTGCTCTACAATGTTCTGCACATCGCCGTATTCATCCATGATCACCTGAATGCCATAGCCATTCACGCCGTTGTAGCGAGATAAGGCATAGGCATCGTCGGCAAACATGTCGGAGATATTAGTCACATCGCCCACGGTCAGATAAGTGCCATTGGCATTCGCTAACAAGGGAATGCTGGCAAAGTCAGCTTTGTAATAGGCCTGCTCAGAGGCTTTCAAACGAATGACTTTTTCTTTGTTGCGCAAACTGGTGGTAAGTGCCGTGGCCGATTCGGCATTGATGGCACTGGATACATCGTCGATAGTCAGGCCATAGGCTTGCAGTTTGGCTTCATCGATTTCGATCGACATCATGTGGTCGACATAAGAACTGGGAGATACCTGACTAATGCCATCCCGGGCCAACAGCTCTCGTTCCAACTGCTCACCTAATTGCTGTAAGGTGGCGGTATCGGTATCGCCGTATAGCTGCACCCATATCACGTGCTCCTGACGACGGCCCTTGGAGATCACCGCTTTCTCCGCGTCAGACGGGAAGTTAAATATTGCATCGACCTTGTTTTTCACGTCGGTCATCAGCGTATCCAGGTCGTAGTCGGTTTGTTTTTCGACTTGCACAGAGCTGCCATTAGCCGAGGAGTTAGACGTAATACGCTTGATCCCGGGCACAGACTCCAGCGCGTTTTCAATTTTAATTGCAATCCCTTCTTCCGCTTGTTTCGCATCACCACTGTCATAGGTCATGGATACGGTAACAAAACGAGGCTCCATGCTGGGAAACGCTTCCTTACGCAGTTCGTTTACCGACAGTACACCCGCCACAATCACGGCCATCATTAACAGGTTGGCTGCCACACTGTTGTTGGCAAACCAGGCAATAATCCCTCTGTGTTGCGTACTCATGCGTTACCTCCGGTGCTTTGCGGACTAACACGGGTACCCACCAAATAACTGTTAAGCGGGCGGGCCACAATGCGCGCTTCGGTCATGCCAGCGAGAGGCATAATGTAAGCTTTGCCGTCGGCCTGAAACTTCACATTGGGGGTAAATTTATTCAGCTTGTTACCAGCGTCCAGATACCACACTTCCTGCTTTTGCGAGATGGCACTGGCGGGAATTTCCCACAGTGCATCATAGGTTTTTCCGGCGACATGCGCGGTGACATAGGTGCCAAAATACAACGGTGAGTCTCCGGCAAGGGGCTGTTGCACCTCAACAATCAGCGAACGCTGTCGTGAACTGGTATCCAGGTGCTGTTCGATACGTTTTACCGTGCCGTGCCATTGATTCAGCCCATCCATATCCTCAATGACAACCGGCCATGACTGGTCATCCGACGACGCCGTGGTTGGCAGGTTTTGCCACTGGCTGGCCGACAGCGGAATAGCAATCTCGGCCTCTGAGGCTGAATATAGCTGCGCAATGCTGGTACCCGATTGAACAAAGCTACCGGGCTGGATATCACGAGTAACCACAACGGCATCAAAAGGCGCCACGATTTGCGTCAGGGCAAGTTCACGCTCTGCGGTTTTCAATTGGGCTTTGGCTTCGTCCAGATTGGCCTGGGCGGCATGCAAGTAGGGCTCTCTGAGTACCAGGGGCGATTCAGGTTCGCCATCTAACCCTGAACGTTCCCAGTTATCTTTTGCCTGGACGCCTTGCAGTCGTTCCTCTTCCAGCGCGACGGTTGCAGCTTCAACGGCGGCTCTGGCGGTCGCCACGGCTTGTTGATAGGCAGTGTCGTTCAGGTAAGCCATGACTTCGCCTTTGCGAAAAACCGCGCCAGTCTCAAAATGCGGCGACAACCGCGTGACTTCGCCGCTCACTTGCGCAGTCAGCGACAATACGTGTTTAGCGGTTACTTCACCATAGCCGTTCACTTTCGCCTGATACGTTCCTGCGACTACGTCCAGTACGCCTATCGCAGGTAAGCTGGCTTCCTGATTCTGAGGGCTGGCAAGTGGCGGAACCTTTGTATCTGATGTACTTGCTTCAGCAGCGGGACGCCCTTGGGTTTTTGCCGCTGAAGGGGCTCCTTGAGGACCTCCCGGCGGGCCTGCATGACCAGACTGACCAAATACACTAATGGTAACCAGTACCAATACTACCAGCGCCCCTGCGGTGCCGATGACGCGTTTTGCTGTTGAAGTCATGCTGATACTCCCAGACCCAGTGCCAGGCCTAAACTGATTCGATTCGATAATTGATTAAATTGCAGCTGCAATAACTGCGCTTGCAGGTCGTAGGTTTGCTGATATACCGACAGTAAATCCAAAATGTCGACTAACCCTTGACGGTATTGTTTTGTGTAGGTGTCGCTGCTGCGCTTCGCATTCGCCAGTGCGACGCTCGTAGCCTGATACTGGCTGGCCAGGCTTTTCTCCTGCCCAATGCCGTCCTGTACTTCTTTTACCGCAGTGAGCAACGTGCTTTGATAGCCCCACCAGCTGTTTTCTACAGCCAGTTCCTGAATGTCGATATTTGCGCGTAATTCTCCGCCCTGAAACAGCGGTGCTGTTAACTGACCAAGTAATTGCCAGACAGGATTAGTAAACAACGCCTGCGAGGGCGAAGTACCCGCATCGGAAAGGGCCGCACTCAAACTAATTGAAGGTAACAGTGACTTGTAAGCCACCCGGGTACTGAATTCCTGAGCCTGAATATTTGCATAAGCCGCCATTAAATCAGGGCGTCTCGCCAGGTCCTGTTCAGGCAAACTGGTCAGTGGCAAAAGTACATCCGGAAAGGTGGCAGCAACCGGCAGATCACTCACCGACATGTCAGTACGACCAAGTAATACTGCCAAAGCGCGCAGTGATTGCGCGAGGTTTTCTTTATACGCTGCAATATTGGCTTCGCTGCTAGCCGACGATGTACGGGCGTTGTCGAGATCTTCCAATGCGCCTAATCCGGTGCGATAGCGCTTGAGGATAACCTCCTGATTGTTTTTCAGCAGTGTCAGGCGGGCCTGCTCATTGTCAATGAGCTGCTGGTAATAAGCGACTTCCAGATAACCTCGCATCACTTCAGCGACCAGGGTATTGGTCACCGAGGTAAGCTCTGCCTCGCTGGCAGCCACTGACCATTGTGCAGCTGACACCTGATTGCCCAGCTTATTCCAAATATCGGCTTCCCAGCTGACAGTGAGACTTGTGTTATAGCTATCGTCACTGTCTTGCTGGCGCGTACCGCTCAGGCCCGCGCTAACACCGGGCAACCGCGATGCATTGGTCACGCGTTTTTGCGCCTTAGCGGTTTTTAAGCTAATTAGCTGTTGCTGCAAGCCCGGATTGCCGCTTAACGCCTCGTCAATCAGCGCAGGTAAACCGGGCACACTAACGAGTTCGGTTAGCGACGTAACCGAGTTGGCCTCTGCTGGCATTGTCTGCCAACTCACACCTTTCCCGGTATTGAGCTGAGCGTTTTCGCTGAAGTCACCCGTGTACTGACTGGCGCAGCCGGAAAGCACCAACGTCAGAGAAACGGCTAGAAGTGTATGTCTCATACCCATACCTGTTTATTCACAATGGGCACAGAATACAAAACCAACGGTTAATGCCGGGTTAACGCTGATTAACGCACTAGCGTGCGTTAAAACAGCGGAAGTTAACCGTATAAAAAACAAACAAAGTAGGTTACGCTGTTCCCTCGTTTACTCTTGATAAGGACATCAGATGAACAGACTCCTTTTGTTTTTTGTGGTAACTCTCGCATTCCCCCTATTTTGCGCAGCAGATGTACATGAAGATACCCTCGCGCTTTATTCGAAATGCAAAGGCGGAAGAGATAATCTGGACGGCTACTGTAAATGCGTTGCGGTCAGAACGGCGGAAGTCGCCACCCCGGAACAACTGAAACATTTCTCTGAACACCCAACTGAAATCAGAAATGTGCTGCACGAAGATGAAATCTCAATCTCCATTCCGTTTGAACAGGCCGGCATTATCAATGATCACACCAATTTATTCTGCGTTGGCATGCCCATGTCAGCCAAACAATATTGGAAAAATTACAAATTAAAGCCCAAGTCAGCCTTACAGGCGGGCATTGAGGAGCAAGGGCGTCAGTTGGATGCCCTATTGATAAAATCGATGGCTCAAAAGGACAGGGTTTGCTATACCTCAGCGATATTAGGGGGAAGCTGCGATGACATCTGTAAAGATGAAAACACGTGTCCAGGAGGTCCTAAGTTTGCTCGTTTGAGAGGACTAGCCGTAGCCTGTAAGCAGGAGTCCAAACATAAAGCTTGTAAACCAATGGCCAGAGCGCTTCAAATTGAAGATTGGCGCACGCTTTCTCAATTGAATGACAGCTTGCCCAGCCAATTGGTTGAGGATATATCCGAAGGGAAACGCAGAACGTACACGCCTCAGGAGGTTTATCAGGTCATTCAGGCGAGTAACTATCTGATTGCCGCCTGCAAGTCCATTGGCGGTGATGCACTCAATACTGCGCAAGCAGTACTTAAAGTACAACACGACAAACTATTCAAAAATTTCGAACTCTCACAAATTTTACTAAAAGTCGTTGAAGGGAACGGCACCAACTGGGCGAAAGCCCAAGCCTGTGACGCAAACATCACATTGCCCTTTTTGTTTGGAATGACCGAAGCTCTCGATGAAAAACTACCCGAAAGCGTCTTCTTCTCTACGTGTCTGGCGAATAAGAAATCCATGGCACATTGTCAGTGTTGGTACGAGGTTTATGTCCAAACCGACAAGCAAGCAAAAGATCGGGCATACCCTATCAATCTAATGGATCCTCAAAATCCCGGCTCCAGAGGCGGGCGAAATACTCTTACCCAAGGTCAGAGGTTTACCGCCATGAGTTGCCCTAAATGATATTGCCTGATTAACCATCTTTTTCGTTGTCAGCACCTTCCTGCTGGCTGCGAAACAGGCCGCACTTTCTTGCTATCGTTGTAAACACATAGGTAACAACTAACAGCGTACAGAATGTCAGCGCCATCTCCTCGCTGTCTGACAAGGCAAACAGGCTTTTCTGCAGCTTTAATAGGACCACAGACGTAATCACCTGCATAACTAAATAACACACGTAGGCTGCGATAGATTTGATATCTCGGAACATAGGTTTTCCCCGGAAGTAGCATTTCCTGCGCTGATCTGCACCAAACTACCTAACTAAATGGCATCAAACAGCTAGCCTTAAGATCTGCTTTCACCGCCCCCGACCCAGACGATTCAAAAACCGATAGCAAAGCATTCGTTTCAATTAAAGAACGACAAGTAGAAAACAAAAAAGGGCATTACCTTTTTCTTTCAGGTATGTTAATTCGTCATACAAATTATAAATGAGCCCGGACTATGCGCACGATTTTCCTGTTAATGAGTTTGTTTTCGCTGATGAGCTGTGGCGGCGGTGGTTATCCGCTGTCTGCCGATGCAGATAGTCGCTACTCAATTATCGCCGATGACGCGTTCGCAGGCAGTTCAGTGAATGTGTTGGCGGGCGTCAAACAGACCCTCTTTACCCATGGCCAGTTCCAATATGCCGCCTACTACAATGCGAATCGGCACCTGGTGCTTGCCAAACGCCCAACTGGTTCCAAAACCTGGCAGACGCAAGTAACGCCTTTTACCGGCAATGTAGACGATGCCCACAATCATATTAGCCTGGTGGTCGATGCCGACGGGTACCTTCATATTGCCTGGGATCACCATAACTCTCCGCTGAATTATGCGCGCTCTGTTGCGCCAGGCGCGCTTACACTAGAGCGAAAGCCAATGTTAGGCGAACCACAGTCGCCAGACGAGGCCGGAGAGAACAGTGTTACCTACCCGCAATTTTATGCGTTGCCTTCAGGTGACCTGCTGTTTGCCTACCGCGATGGAGGTTCTGGCCGTGGGAACCTGGTACTCAACCGTTATGACCTTCGCACCCAACAATGGCAGCGTTTGCACAGCTCTGTGCTGGATGGTGAAGGTAAGCGCAGCGCTTACTGGGACATGTCTGTCGATATTAATGGTGTGGTTCATCTGGCCTGGATTTGGCGGGAACCCCCCGACGTAGCCAGTAATCACGATCTCGCCTATGCCCGTTCCTTTGATCAAGGTGATACCTGGCAACAATACGACGGCACACCTTATGCGCTGCCCATTACCGAATCCGAGTCCGATGTTGTTGTCCCTATCCCTCAACACCACAAGTTAATGAATCCACCTGTTGTAATGGGCGACAATAGCAGCCGCCCTTTTATTGCCAGCTATTGGGCTGATTCCCCCACTGATATTCCTCGTTATCAGGTGGTATATCCTCTTCCCCAACCCAACACCTGGCAGATTATTAAAGCGCCCAAAGCGGCAGAGAATTTCGAACTCAGTGGCCACGGCACCAAGCGGCCACCCATCTCCCGAACCATTGTGCTACCTCGTCAGCACAATGGTGTGACGTCGCTGCATTTAATTTACCGGGATGACTTTCAGAGCGGACAGGTGATGGGCCTGACCATGCACAACATTATTGATGCAAACTGGGAATCGCATGTGCTGCACCCACAAAATGTCGGTGCCTGGGAGCCCAGTATTGACCCAACGCAGTGGATACAGCATGGCAGGGCTGATCTGCTGCTGCAACGCGTCGAGCAACGAGACGGCAACGATGCCGAAAGCGCGCAAGTTGCGCCCAGTCACATTGGCGTACTGAGCTGGCAAGCCAGCTTGCAATAATTATAAGGAAATCACTATGCCTAAACTGCTTCGCCCACTCCTGTTCACACTGGGAATATCTGCTTTGTTTACTCAAGCCGCATTGCATGATAGATCGACCTTACAAACCACGCTAACGAGTATGGCCGACTGGCAAATCACCCATTTCCGGGATGATTACGGGCGCAAACATGAATGGGATAACCCTATCAATGGATGGCCTTACGCCGCCATGTACATTGGTATGGAACGTTGGGCGGATATTGCACCAGACAAGCGCTACTATGATTTTTTACTGAGCGTTGCCGATGAAAACAAATGGGATTTAGCCAAAGCGGAATACCATGCAGACGACCAGGCTATCGGCCAGCTTTACCTTGCCCTGTACGACAAGTTTCAGTCGCCGCATATGCTCGAAAAAACGCTGAAACGCACTACACATATTCTGGAAAATCCCAGCCAGCAACCTATGCGACTAAACAACTACAAGTACACCGAGCGCTGGACCTGGTGTGATGCATTATTTATGGCTCCGCCATTGTGGGCGAAACTCGCTAATATCACGGGAAATAAGCAATACCGTGATTACATGTTTGCGGAATATGTTGCCACGACCAATCATTTATACGACACCGAAGAACACCTCTTTTACCGTGATGAACATTTTATCGGCGTAAAAGAGCATGGCCGCAAAATATTCTGGTCACGCGGCAACGGCTGGGTGTTCGCTGGCCTGGCTTTGATTCTCGAAGAGATGCCCGATGGCCCGCAAAAAGCCTATTTTGAAACCCTGTTTACGGAAATGGCAGCAGCACTTGTTAAGCTTCAGTCAACAGACGGCTTCTGGCCTATGAGCTTAAAAGCCGGAGACGTGTATACCACGCCAGAGACGTCCGGCACGGGCTTCTTCACTTTCGGTTTGGCCTGGGGCATTAACAACGGGTACCTGGACAGCAACAGCTACTTACCCGCGGTAGAAAAAGGCTGGGCAAATATGACCTCGCATATTACCGAGGCCGGCATGCTGGGTTATGTACAACCTATCGGGGCCGCACCCGGTGAAGCTTGGCCCGATAAAACCGAAGTATACGGCGTAGGGGCGTTTTTAGCCGCCGGTAGCGAAATTTACAAGCTGGTGAATAACACATCCAAATAGCGTTTTGCGTTGAATCCTGAGTGGCCCTTAGCTATGCTGGGCCGCAAGGGAACCCGTGTCATAAGACACCTGCACGTTAACGGTTATTCAATGATGACATTCTGGGCTTTTTGCCGCTCTACTTTACTCTTCAGTGTCTTACTACTGTCTCTCAGTGGGTGTGTCACGATACCGAAAAAACCTCTGACGCTGGAGCAACGCGTTGTCACTTCACTGGAACCGTATTTCACCCAAGGGCCCGGCGCGGTTACCAAGGTTACCTCCCTGCAGTTACATAGCCGCCGTAACGGTGAGTTGCTGGCTGAAACCACCATTAAAGACAACACGGATTGGCGTAATCTGGTAACACAAGCCCTCGCCACTCTGCCAGACCAGGACTATAACCAGCTCACACTGTGCTTTGGTTACAACTACACACTCACCCGGATGCCACTGAAATCACCCAGCAGTTATCAAACGGCGATTGGCGTTAAGGGATTTGAGTTTCACTATGAAGACAAGTCCATCAACTATTGCGGGCTAAAATCAGTAAGTCAGAATCAAACGCCGTGGCGAATTTTAACGTTATTTGCTAAGGCCATTGACGTGAGCCTGGCCAAACTAAACACCGCAGATATCCCTTTTTATACCTACGACAATCATCAGTTCTACTTTGACGTAAACACAGGTAAAGCCACGCCATTGTATCGCGGTAACCAACTGGTGACGTATGATGACATTTCTAAAACTTCCGTGAATGCCATGTCTGAGCGGCTCGCAGGCTGGTTGTTCAATAACACCAGTCCCGCCACCGGCGAAACAGCCTATAAATACTGGCCCGGCCCGGCTAAGTTTTCGACGTCCAACAACATGATCCGCCAGTTTATGGCGAGCTACGCCATGCAGGTCTGGGCAAACAGGACTCAAGAACCCAAAGCGGTTGAGCTTGCCCATAAAAATCTCACGTTCAATCTGAACACCTACTACAAAACCGACGGCGAAATTGGATTTATTGAGTACAGCAAGAAACGCAAACTGGGCGCAGCCGGACTGGCAGCCCTGTCGATATTCACATCACAGCAGGGTGACGAATTTACAGCGCAGTTCAACGGGCTGGTTAATGCCATTCAGGAACAGTGGCAGCCTACCGGCGCATTTCGCACCTTCATTCGTCAGGAACGGAATGACCTGCATAATTTCTACCCCGGTGAGGCGATGTTTTTCTGGGCTCACTGGTTAGAACAGCAGCCTGATGACGCGCTGACGCAGCAATTTCTGACCAGTGCGCGCTACTACATGGATTGGCATTTCGCGCACCGCAATCCGGCATTTGTGCCCTGGCATACACAGGCGTATTACAAGGTTTGGCAACAAACAAGTGACCCTTTCTTGCAGTCTTCAATTTTTACCATGAATGACTGGTTGATTGAAAAACTGCAGTCAATAGAAGAACAGGAAGGCTACGATTATCCGGATTTTGCGGGTCGTTTTTACTACCCAAAAGGCGGGTATGGCCCGCCGCATGCTTCTGCAACCGGCGTTTACCTTGAAGGCTTGGCTGACGCCTGGGCGCTGGCAAAGGCCGTAAACGATACCAAGCGTCAGGAAGCCTACCGTCAGGCCATCATCAAAGGGATCCGACACGCCATGCAGTTGGAGTTTGCTGACGATATCGATATGTTTTACATCGCCAACAAGCAGGCGGCTGCGGGCGGTTTGCGCTCCCGGGTGTACAACAACGAAATCCGTATGGATAACATTCAGCACAATTTATTGGCGCTGATTAAAATCCTCGATCGGTTTGATGAAAAAGACTTCGAAATGCTAGCGGACTAATGGCAAGCTCATGGTGCGCCAGTTCTCTTCTACGCTAGCCCCAAGCTGTTTATAGAATGCCTGCGCAGCGGTGTTCTGCGTAAGCACTTCCCATTTCATCCGCGAGCCGCCCTGTGCCTTGCACACATTCCTGGCTTCCAGCATCAGCGCCTCACCGACGCCCTGCCCACGGAATGCCTCTGACACAAACAGCTCTTTCACGATTAACCAAGGGGTTAAGTCGTAAGTAAAAGGCTGGAAAAAATACACCAATATGCCAGCGACTCTGCCGTTTTCAGTAGAACCAGAATCCTTATGCTTTGCTACCAGAATGCCAAACACACGTTGCTGCAGATACAGGCTCTCCAGTGCATCGAGCGTCACTGCAAAGTCCGGTAGATATCCCTCAAACTCGGCTAAATCCCGCATGAGTAACAGTACGTCAGGTAAGTCGGCCTGATTTGCTGGGGTAACAACAAGTACATTTTCAGACATCGGCTTTCAACGTAAAGCCTTCGTCGAGCCACCCGGTTACACCGCCAATCATTTTCTTAACCGGTCGACCCAGCCGGGCCAGTTTTATCGCCGCCTTTTCGGTTGCATTACAATGGGGGCCGGCGCAATACACCACAAAAACCGTATCGTCTGCGTATTCGCTCAGCGCGGCCTCGTTAATGTTCGCGTGAGGTAAAAATACGGCGCCGTCAATGTAGCCTTGCTTCGCCGTCTCGATACCCCGCACATCGAGTAACACAAAATCATGCAAGCCGTTATTCATGGCATAGTGCACATCCCAACAGTCTGTTTCAAAAGTAAGTAAACGCTGAAAGTGGGCTAACGCTTCGTCGGACGGAGCTGGTCTGGGTCTAATAACAGTTGAATACATAACGGTGACTCCTTGTTGGTTGTTGAATGTATTCTGCAATGAATATCTCAGATCAAACATTGTCTAATTAGACAACTATCGATAACATTTAGACAGCCAGAAACACATAGGAAAATCACATGAAGGTGGTCATTGTTGTTGCAGAACAAGTCTCACTGTTCGAGCTCGCCAGCGCTGTTGAGTTATTTGCCTTGCCGCGACCAGAGTTCGACAACTGGTACACCACCGAAGTAGTCGCATTCGGTAGCACAGCGTTTCCGGGCCTATGTGAGACCGGCTTTGTCTGTAAACAGGTTTCTGAGCTTCCGGAGTGTGACCTGCTGGTAATACCCAGTTTCCCGGTATCTGTGACCCAAGTTGACGCAGCACTCAGGCAAGCAGTGCTTCAGCACTACAACGGCGGAGGCCGTGTGATCAGTTTCTGTTCCGGTGCGTTTCTGCTGGCTGAGCTGGGGCTACTGAATGGCCGAATTGCAACTACACACTGGCGCTACGCCCAAACGTTTAAACAACGATTTCCACAGGTTACCTATCAGGAAGATATTCTGTATCACTACGATGGCGTCGTTGGCTGTTCAGCGGGCAGTGCCGCCGGATTGGATTTGGGTATTGAGGTGATCCGTCAGGATTATGGCTACCATGTCGCCAATACCGTCGCGCGCCGGTTGGTGCTGCCAGCCCATCGCAATGGCGGACAGTCTCAGTTTATAGAAAAGCCACTGCCGCAAACTAAATCGTCGGTGTCGCAGGCGCTGGACTGGGCTGTAAAACACTTGTCGCCGGAACTCACCATTGAGGACATTGCCAGCAAGGCCAGTATGACCCGACGTACCTTCGACAGGCATTTCAAAAAACACTATCACATGACCCCTCTGGAATGGCTGCAGGCCCGCAAGCTGGAAGTTGCTAAATCCTTGCTTGAAACCACCCAGCTTGGCCTTGAACACATTGCTGAGCGTGCAGGCTTCGACAATGCCATTACGTTGCGCTACAACTTTAAAAAATACCTGTCGATTTCGCCGAGCGAATACAAAGCTACGTTCGGGGCGTTTAAGAACGTATAGTCTTAAATCTAAGCAATTATTTTTCATTGCTTTGTGATGTTAAGATGGCGAGCAGCACAATCTCATAGCAGGTGTATTCATGGCAATTTTTCTGTTTCCGGTGTGGGCTGTTCTGGTCAGTATACTGGCCTACTTGTTTCCGGCGCTATTAACGCAGTTAAAGTCGTGGATAATCCCCCTGCTGGTGATGGTAATGTTGAGTATGGGCCTGACATTAACCTGGAAGGATTTCACCAGAATTGTGTCTTATCGCAACATCGTTATGGTCGGCGTTGCTATTCAGTTTCTGGTTATGCCGCTTGCGGCCTGGCTTATCTCTCTTTTACTTGGCCTGAGCAGTGAACTCATGACAGGCATGATGTTGGTGGGTGCCACTGCCGGCGGTACTGCCTCGAATGTGATGACCTACCTCGCCAGAGGCAATGTGGCGTTGTCAGTGAGTATGACGATGATTTCGACGCTGGTGGCAGTTTTTATGCTGCCTCTGCTTACCTGGCTCTATTTAGGCCAGAACATCGACGTCCCCGCGGCTTCCATGCTAACAATGCTGGTGAAGGTGATTGTTTTACCGGTATTGGCCGGCATGTTGTTTAATCATTTCTTTTCAGCACACCTGAAACGGCTTACCCCTTGGTTTTCACGCTTCTCTATTCTGGCAATTTTACTGATCGTAGCCATTGTTGTAGCGCTCAACAATCACAACCTGAGTGTTTTAGTATGGCCAGTGGTCTGCGCGGTTATGCTGCATAACCTTATTGGTATGGCATGCGGTTACCTGGCCGCCCGCAAATTGGGTTATGACAGCGTTATTGCCCGCACCGTCGCAATAGAGGTGGGGATGCAAAACTCTGGGTTGAGTGTAGCATTAGCACTCAAATACTTTTCCGCAACCAGTGCCCTTCCAGGCGCTTTGTTCAGTATTTGGCACAACCTGTCAGGCGCCATGTTTGCCAGCTATTGGGCTAGGAAAGACAAACCCTGACCACTTCACTTAATGGATTTATGCTAATAATTTGAAGAAACTGTTGTCGGTGAGCCCCGCCAATAAGCGATGCTTATGGCGTCGCTATTTGCCACTTTCTGCCGCTTAGTACCGCCCAAACCAGCCGCTTTTTTACCTGCTTTTCTTTACAAATCTCGCACACTATTTGGCCAACGAATATGCGACTTCTCTTACATGAATAGTCCTCAAATGGCGCTGAGTCCAGAAAATATAAGGGTCTCGCGTTTGTAAATTAACATTCATTTAACTTTACATGATAATCATTATCATTTACTTTCTCACCCGCACACACACTCCCATAAGGAACACTTATCATGTCTAAAATGGACAAATTCGGCTCGGGCGCATTGCTCACCACCTTAGCACTGTCGGTTTCATCCGCGTACGCAGACGAAAACAAGCAAGACGCAGCCGCAGAAAAAGAAAAGCAAGCCGTTGAATTAATCAAAATCCACGGCGTCAGAAACTCAATTTACAATGTGAAAAAATCAGGTGACGCCCGCCGTCTGGCAGACCTGGTTGACACGCCAGCCACCATCACCGTTCTAACCAAAGACCAAATCGAAGAAATGGGTCGCAGCGATCTGAAAGAAGTCCTGTCGACGCAAGCGGGTGTTACCCTGGGTACCGGTGAGAACGGTAACGCTTTTGGTGACCGCTACATTATCCGTGGTCACGAAGCCCGCTCTGACGTGTTCGTTGATGGCTTACGCGATCCGGGCATGAACACACGTGAAAGCTTTTCTGTAGAACAAATCGAAATCACCAAAGGCCCCAGCTCTACGTTTGCTGGCCGTGGCTCGTCTGGTGGTGCGATCAATAGCATCACGAAGAAAGCGAACCTGGGTTATGATTTTGGTCGTGTGGATGTTGGCTTTGGTACCGACAACTATTTGCGCGGCACAGTCGATGTTAACACACCACTTTCTGATAATTTCGCCACGCGCATTAACATCATGACATCGACTGAAGATGCGCCAAAGCGCGACGGTGCAGAGCGCGACCGTACCGGTATTTTATTATCCGGATTGTATGATGATCTGCATAAAACCAAAGTGTGGGCAGACGTTTATTACCTGAAAGCTGAAGACGTACCTGACCTGGGATCAACGGCAGTAGACGGCGTAATATTTGAAGATATTCCGGTGTATGCGCAAAAAGGCGACTTTCTGACTTCTGAGGCACTGTCGGGCACGGTACGCGTTGAATACGAAATCAATGACGACTGGAAAATCTACAACATTACCCGTTACGGTAAAACCGACAACGGTTATCTGGCTACCAGTGCTGGCGGGACAACCGGCTATGCCACTGAGGACGATGCCACCAACGGCACCAATGGTTACACCACTTTCACGTTTGGTACACACTCTAACTGGCAGGACGTCGAACACTTTGCAACCCAGTTAAACCTGTTCGGTAATGTCACTACCGGTGATATTGAGCACAAGCTGTTATTCAGTGCCGAATACGCCGATTACTCTGTATTGAACGGCCGCTATGCCGATACTGGTTCAGCGTCGGTCGCAAACTGTTGGGCTTCTGGCCGCGGCGGCGTTAGCAATACCTTCTGTGGCCTTGATGCCAGCGGTAGTGCGGTTGCAGGTCTGAATACTGTTATCGACCGCTCAGCAGCCTACGAAGGCGACTTTACCGCAGACTACAGCTACGAAGTCAGTGCTGTGTCAGTCATGGATACCATCCAGTTAACCGAAGAGTTAATGGTGTTCGCTGGTATTCGTATCGACTCCTATGACTACAGCAACAACACGAATGGCCGCGACGGCGAAACTCTATATGCCTTCGACGACACTCTGGTTAACGGCCACTTAGGTGTTGTGTATGAAGTCGTCGATGACATCAACCTTTACGCATCATACGGTACAGCGTCGAACATCAATGGCGGTGAGTCAGATGTGGGCGGAAACTGTGGTTACGGTGGTGTTTGTACCGATTCAGACGGCAACGCAGCTGCGGATCCTGAAAATGTACAAAACATCGAAATCGGTACAAAGATGTCACTGATCGATGAGTCGTTGTTCGTTCAGATTGCGGCATTCAAGCTGACTAAAGATGACGTTATGGAAGGTTCAGGCCGCGGCTACGACGTAACCGGTGCACTGAACACAGGTAAGAACGAAGTGACCGGTGTTGAGGTAGCGGTAAATGGTCAGGTAACAGAAAACCTGAGCATCCAGATCAACGGTGCCGTAATGGATTCTGAAATTTTAGAATCTGCGTCCAGCCCGGACAGCGTTGGTTTGCCGCTGGCCTTGTTCGCCAACAAGAGCTTCTACGCTCAGGCCCGTTATCAGTTGACGGAAGACTTCGCCTTCGGTGGTGACTTCACTTACAAAGACAAAATGACCGGCGGCCAGCCTGACACAGGTTCAAACGGCCCGGAAGTCCCGTCTTACAGCCTGGTTAACCTGTTTGCGCTGTACAACATGACAGAAGACCTGACGGTTCGTGTAAACCTTGGCAACGTATTCGACAAAGAATACTATACCTCCACTTACCGAGCGCCGAAGTTTATGTACATCGGTGACCGTCAGTCACTGCGCGCCAACGTTACTTACCAATTCTAAGGATTACCACATGGTCTTGATCGAGCAACTGCTAACCAAAGATGAAGTTAACGCTTTTCGTCAGCACCTCGATCAAGTACCGTGGCTGGATGGTAAGGGCACGGCCATGGGTATGTCTGCCAGCGTAAAAGACAACGCCCAGGCCGATGCCAACGACGACACAGTGAAACAACTGGCCAATGCGTTATTGGCCAAATACGGCGAGACACCCAAGCTGGTGTCTGCGGTATTACCGCAAAAAATCTTCCCTCCCTGTTTTAACCGCTACACAAACGGCGAAACCTATGGGTTTCACGTAGATGGCGCCATTATGCGCATCCCCAACTCCCCGGATGTATTGCGTTCCGATATGTCGATGACATTGTTCTTGTCAGAACCCGATGAATACGAAGGTGGCGAACTGGTTATTCAAACTGAGTTTGGCGAGCAGCGCGTAAAGCCTCAGGCTGGCGATGCGGTAACCTATCCGTCGAGTAGTCTGCACAAAGTCACACCAGTCACCAGCGGTGTTCGCATTGCAGCAATTACCTGGATGCAAAGCCTGGTGTCAGACACCCATATCCGGGAAATCCTGTACGAACTGGACCAGAACATTCAGCAACTGGCAAACAATGACAGCGTGGAGAGAGCACAGTTGGACAGTTTGCATCACGTCTATCACAACCTGATCCGCAAGCACGCGCAGCTGTAAAATCCCTGCCAGGCCTATTCACCTTTAGTCATGTTGTGCAGCGCTATTCTGGTATCGCAGCATAATATTGATTATGCTTGGTAAATTACCCATTTACTTCAGCTTTTCAGTATCTGACTTTGCCCATGGAAGCGTTGATCCCGTCGTTATCGACCTTAATTGAAATTGCCGTTGCCCCGGTGTTTTTACTGGCGGGTATAGCCGGTTTTCTGAATGTCATGTCAGGGCGATTGGGACGCATTACCGACCGTGTGCGCTCGGCAGAAAAAGAAATTGTCACAATATCCTCGGAACAGGAAAGCGGGCGACTGAAAACTGAAATAATTTTGCTATGGAAGCGGGTGAAGTTAATCAACTGGGCAATTGGCTTTTGTACCGCATCAGCATTTATGGTGTGCAGCGTGATCATGAGCCTGTTTGCCGGTGAGTTATGGCAGGTAAAGCTCAATGTCTTGGTCATCACCTTATTTATTCTGGCAATGTTGCTACTTATCTTTGCACTGCTACTCTTCTTACTGGAAGTAAAATTAGCCACAGCCACTATTCGCGTGATCCGAACCGTGCGGTAGAAACAACATGAGGGAATGCCGGGTGCCCACCAACAGACTTATTGCCGTATTCATTGCGCTGTTCACCCTGATTTGCAGTATGACACTGCAAGCCCAACAAGACTGCCCGAATTCCTCAGTATTCAATCCAAATACATTCTACACTGCGATTTACGCCCACGAACTGCAGCAACTTCAGCAAGCGCTGCCGGCTACCGAATGTATGACCCAAATGACACCGGAAGAAAAGCAGCAGTACGACGCCTTGCGTATTTACCTGTATTTGCAGGACGTTACTCTTTCCGCCCCCGCCGAGTCTGCACAGCGGCTGCTAACCCAGCTATCGGTAAACGACAATATTGCGCAACTGGCCCTATACACCCAGTTGCTAGCCAAGTACGCCCTGCGCACCGACGATGTTAAACAGGCGCTGGCACTCACACACCTGCTTACCAGTGAACTCCTGCCACAGTTATCGGGTAAACCGCTGGCCGACGCCCAACTCGCGGTCGCCGACATTCATTTTAGGATCGGTTTCTTTCAGTCGGTGCGTGACCTGCTCACCCCGTTACTGGTTCACGATGACAACAGCCTGGCGCTTCAAGCCGCTGTCCACTTGTGGCATACCCCTCGTGATGAAGCCCAACTGAGCGAGGTGCTGGCGCTGTTACGCAGCCCCAAAACGCAATCGGTGAGCCATTCCGTTCAGGCCCGCGCCACCTTTGTATTGGCGAAACAGGCAATCGAAGACAACCAGATTCAGGTTGCTACAGATTATGCAGAGCAGGCCCTCGCCCATGCCGAACAGGCTGGCAATAATGCGCTTATTCTTTCACTGCAACTCTATCTCGCTCAGCACGGCACTAACGCGCAGCGTGAATCAGCAATGACCAGGTTAAGCACGTTACCAATCAACGCGATGGCCAGCGCCGATCAGCTAACGCTGACCACGTTAAACGCCAATCGAGCAAATGAAAATGGCGACTGGCAGGCAGCGTCAGCGTTTTACGAACAGGCGCAGGCACTGAATCAAACCGTGTCACGTAACAAAGCGCTGGCACGGGAATATGCCAGCTTCCAATTAATTGAACAGGCCAAAGCGCTTGAGTCGGCAAGACAACAAACGGTACTACAAAACCTCAAGGTTGAAAAACAGTCGCAACAGCAGCTTATTTATTTGCTGGCTCTGGTATGTTCGTTACTCTGTCTGGCCATTCTGGTCCTGCTGTTTGTACGTAAACACAAAGACGCAAAGCGCTTCGAACACCTGGCGAACACCGACGGCCTAACCCAGGTGTTGAACCGCCGCGCCGTGCAGGAATACGCCGAGCAGGTACGTAACGAATTTGCTCAAACTAATAAGCCCTTTGTACTGGCACTGGCCGATATTGACCATTTCAAATCGGTGAATGACACCTACGGCCATGATGCCGGTGATATTGTGCTTACGACCTTCGCTGAGCGCGCAAAATTACTGATACGTCAGCACGACGCAGTAGGCCGGTGGGGCGGTGAAGAGTGGCTTTTTGTGCTGCCCGCAACCGAGCTTTCCGCCACCAATGGCTTGTTCGAACGACTTCGAAAGGCCGTCGCTGAAATCGACATTGGCACTCAAACCCTTAACGTCACGTTTAGTATGGGGGCGGTGCAGGCTGACGGACAAACCGACGTAACCAGCCTGATTAATCAAGCCGATGAACTGCTTTACAAAGCCAAGCGCAACGGCCGCGATCAGTTATGCACTAAGACCAGTTAACGCGCTCTTTTTCATGTTCTGTTAATGTTACTTAAAAGCTTTTTTCACAGTGCGTGACATAAGATGATCCCGAACGTTGAGATTGGAGACATCATTATGAAACGCATGGCTTGTTCACTTTCATTCGTAACACTGGCACTAACAGCGGCCAACGCTAGCGCAAATCAAATAACAGAAGACATGATCACTGACGCGCAGTTGCGCTGGGCTCAGGGCATTGTGTCCATTGGTGAGGCAAAACTGTCTGATCAAGACTACGCGGCCTACGCTGAGAAAATGATCAGCGAATTGTACGACTACGAAAAGTACGGCGTCCTGTTTAAGCCAACCAAAGCAAAATCAGACCAGTTTCGTGAAACTTTTGAGGAAGCCCATTCGTATTTCGTTACAGGCGTAGTAAATGAAGATAATGGCTTTGCCATTAATCCCTGGACCAATGTGCGTTTTGATAACCACGATATTCTGGTAATGGATGACATTGCTCTGGCTATGGGTAACTACTTTTTTACTACAATCAATAATGAAGAAGTGAAGGTTGAGTACACCTTTGGGTACCGACTGGACGAATCGGGCGATGTGAAGATAGTGCTGCATCACTCATCACTCCCTTTTAACGGGTAGCATTCAAACTGGCAGGCGCGGCGGCTTTTCAATGCCGTCGCCAGAATACCAAGTATGTATAAGAAAAAGCTTACGATATTCGCCATGGTCATGGCAACGCTGTTAGTTGCCACTTCAGCGCTGGTAGCCATATCGTCGTACACTACCCGCGCAAATCTGACACAAAATGCCATTGCACAGTCTTTGCTACAGGAGCACTTGTTGCTGTCCAGCGTGTCCTACCGTTTGTTTAAACAACTCACCGATGAGCTTATTTTTGGCAAGGGCGCTAATCAGGCGGAAGTCCGCAATAAGCGGAAAATCATTGAGTCCTCGCTACTGAAAATCAAAACGCTGGAAGCGCAACAACGCCTGGCGCTGGGGGAGCAGGTAACCAAAGGTTCGGTGGAAGATACCGAAGCTTTGGAACAATTGCTCGACAACATCATCAGCGATTTTCGTGTCATTATTGCCCAGTACAGCCAGGGTGACCTGAGCAAAGAGAGTCGAATTCAGTATTTACTCGAAGTCACCATAGACAACCAGTTTCGCGAGGCAATCAATGCGGCGGTGAATCGTCAGTCAAAGGTCGTCACCTATCTGGAGGCCAGGATTGATGCGACAAACCAATCTATTCTGGGTTACTCCATTCTGTTAGCTACGCTGTCTGTGCCCGTGGTCATTTACGGCTGTTACTGGTTACTCGGTATTTTATACCAACCTCTGCAATCAATTCGGCTGGGGGCAGAAGCAGTGGCAAAGGGCAACTACGATTATCGCATTCCTCGCGGCTTCGACCAGGAGTTTGACGATATCGCCAGTGCATTTAACACCATGGCCGACGCTTTAAATAACCAACAGCAACAAGAAAAGCAATATCAGCAACAATTGGAGTATGAAGTGGGGCAGCGCACCACGGCGTTAACCGAGGCGAACAATCAGCTTCGTCAAAACGAGTCTGCACGACGGGAGTTTCTGGCCGATATCAGCCATGAATTACGTACTCCCATTACCATTATTCGCGGAGAATCGCAGGTCACATTGCGGCAGAAGGCCGACAATGACACACTGCGGGAAACGCTGAGCATAGTGCTGGAGCAGTCGTTGGCGCTCAGTAAGCTGGTAGACGACTTACTGTTTATTGCGCGCACCGAAGCCGGTAAGTTGCGTATTGCGCCTGCCGCGCAAGACTTATCAACGTTTGTCTCCGATGTTGAGAAACGTGCCAGCAGCATGGTGACGGGGAAACCTGTCTATCTGACTGTAAGTGCAGAATTACAAGCGGAAACCGCGGTGTTTGACGATGAGCGAATTCGTCAGGTCCTGCTCATTTTACTCGACAATGCCATTGGACATTCACCAGACAAAGGTGAAATCGTCTTGTCAGTTTACGCAAACCCAGCAGCAATTCGTTTTACGGTGACTGATCAGGGCACCGGCATGGACGAGCAACACATCAAGCGCGTGTTTGAGCGATATTTCAGTGCGTCGGATTCACGTTCCGGCCAGGGTAACGGATTAGGATTAGCAATCGCCAAGGCAATTACCGATGCCCATCAGGGAACAATCAGCGCTCACAATGTCGAGCCTTCTGGCTGTTGTTTTACCGTCGAATTACCCAATACGAGGTCGTAAATGGCTACGCTGTTAATATTGGAAGATGAGCCTCAACTGGCCAGTTTTTTAACCCGTGGTTTAAATGCTGAGGGGCACCAGTGCCACCATGCCGCCACCCTAACTGAGATGGCCGACAAATTAAAATCGGTGTCACCGGATCTAGCTATCATCGACCGCATGATAGGCGCCGATGACAGCTTGTACAGCTTACCAACGTGGCGTAAACGCCACCCTGACTTGCTATTTCTGATGTTAACGGCGTTGGGCGATACCGAAGAGCGAATTGAAGGTCTGCGACACGGGGCCGATGACTATCTTGCCAAGCCGTTTGACTTCGACGAGCTGCTTGCCCGCATTGATGCGTTATTGAGAAGACGGCCTTCCAGTCAGTCCCAGACCGACAAAGTGCAATATCACCAGCTAACACTTGAGCCCGCAAAACAACGGGTGTGGTTACAAGCACAAGAACTTCAGCTCACCACACTGGAATTCCTGTTGCTTAAATTTTTTATAGAGCGCCCGGAAACCGTTTTGTCGCGAGAGCGGATCCTGAGTCAGGTATGGAGCACACAAAACGACCCGTTAACCAATGTTGTAGATGTCTATATCAATCGATTGCGCAAGAAGCTTGCTGAAAACGCCTCCCCCTCATCACCCGCAAAAACACCTGTCATTGAGACTATCCGCGGCAGGGGCTATCGTCTTATTCAACCCGCTGAATAACGGCGGACTACGTCGGCCGCCCCATAAAAAAGCCATTTTCCGCGCTAATTGAAAAGTAGTCACCCGGCCCGCCAGCACGCATGATCGGCTGTGCTTCTACCAGTTGAAACGCGCCGTCCTTTAAATGTGAATGGGCAATATGCACCGCTACTACCTGCCCAAATACAACCCAGGTATCCAACGGCTGTTGTGCGGTATTGGTAAGCTGCACTATTTGCGTTAATTTGCATTCCATCGACACCGGACTGGCCGCCACGAAGGGCACATTAACCTGGTGAGGTACTCCCTGTTCAAGTCCTGCTAATTCGAACTCGCTGACATCTTCTGCTACCGGCTTACTGGTATTATTCATGGCTTCAGCCAACGGCTGTGTCGCCATACTCCAGCAAAATTCGCCGGTTTCCTCGATGTTCTTCACGCTGTCCTTATAACCCACGCTGGCGAAGCCGATGATAGGCGGTGCGTTGTTGAATGCATTGAAAAAGCTGTAGGGCGCCAGGTTTGCTACACCGTTTAGGCTTTTAGAGGCTATCCAACCAATTGGGCGCGGCGCAATGATAGCTTTAAACGGGTCGTGAGGAAGTCCGTGGCCATTCGCCACCTGATAAGAATAAAACCGGTCTGACATCGTGTTTTCCTCTAGTGAACCCAGCCATCGAGGCAGTTGGTAGGCTCACCCAATTCGTTAATCTCGATAATGAAGTCATCAATGAATTCAGCTTGCTCAGGGTTGGTCTCTTTGGCTTGTTGAAGCCAGAACAGGGCATCGGGTTTATTACCCTGACACCCTAAATAGTTACCGTACCAGCGCTGGGCTTCAAATAGCCCTTCTTCGGCCGCTTGCTTAAACAGCGGCACACTCGCATCGCGATCCACTCTGGCTTTACCCTGTGCCAGCGCGAAGAGATTCTCGGCACTGGCTTCCTGTTGGTAAGCAAACTCATACAGCGTAACCGCCTTTTGATGATCTACCTGAATGTTGGGTAGATACACCATTTTCGCGTAATGGTAGCCGCCAGTACTTAAGCCATGCGCCAGTCCGACAATTTCTGCTGTACTCAAGGTTTTATAAGCTAACACCTGAGACCGAAAGAATGCCACGGCCTCCTGCTCGCTCACTGAACGGGCGCGCAAACCAAAAACCAAAGGCAGTGAAGTGAGTTCATCGACTGAAGGACCGACCAGATTTTGCTGCATGCCCGCAAACCACTGCTGTAAGCCTTCCGGGTTACATTCACCTATATCGCGAAGCGTGTCATTCATCACCTGCTCAACCATGGCGTTCGACTGTTCAGCATCGCCAAATTGCGCCTGCCATTGGTTGAACGTCATGCCGGTATGAATTCTGAGGTGGTAGTCGATAGCGGAATATTGTTGCGTGGTGTATGCAAAATCCACATCACATCGCAGAGACATTTCACTGAACAACGACTCAGTAAGCGCAAGACGCCCCACCAGCGCAGCGTATTTCCTGGCAACAGCATGTTGTTCCGATTCCGCTATCGCCCGTATTGGTACTAACAACCCAGCAATCAGCATTAAGGCAATGACCCCATTACTCATGCTGCACGTTAACCGACTCTCACTGTTATTCATTAATTGGCCTTGGCTAATTCATCCATCACTGCAAAGAGTACGTTTGCACCGACGCGAGAGACTTCTTTATCGTAAATATGTTCTACATTCACGCCTTCCTGACCACCGGCCAGATCGCTGATTGCGCGAATGATCACCCAGTCGACATCGTTGACGGTACACACCTGGCCAATTGCGGCTGACTCCATTTCAGTGACCTCAGCGTTGAATACCTCGCGGGTCCATTTGCGATATTCACGGTTATCTAAAAAGACTGAACCGGTTACGCCGTTGCCGCCTACATGTAATTTGGCTTGGCGCTGTTCAAGAATCATCTGTGCAGGCATGGCATTCATTGCTTTTTCCGCCGCGTCCAGCAGTCTGGCGCTGGCAGAGAAATACGCTGTATCCTGCGGTTTATCCATCCCGTCTTTTATGATCAACACTTCGTCAGGGTGAATAAAGGCAAACGGCTTGTAGTTCGGGTAATGTGGGTCTGCGGCCTTGCGTGCAGGCTGTTCCTGCATGAACTTCGCGTAGTATTCTGGTAATACTGACTGACCGGGATTAGCCGGGTCCGGATTGGCATACACACTTTCATCGTGATAGTACCAACGTGCCGGTACAATCACATCACCCGGTTGCCAGGCTGGATTAACTGCACCCGCAATGCCCATATACACCACTTGTTTCACCGGGAAATAATCCAGCGCCATCTGCATAGTCATCGACGCATTGGCAATGCTCATCCCGGTGGCAAACACTAAAATTGGCTGCTCATGATATTGCCCTAAGCGGTATTTAACGCCTTTGTAAGTCACCGTTGAGGTAATACTGGCATTCGGGTCTGCCTCAATGCGGCCTAATATACCTTCCATTTCTGGTGCATAGGCCACAACAACTGCTGTAAAGCCGTTTTCAGTATCTGTCACGTCAGCAAACTGCGGGCCATAAACAGGCGCGGTTGTTGACTGACACGCCGATATAACGAATACCATCACGCCCAGCCAAAGCACGCGTAAAGAACGGGAAGTTACTGCAACCATAAATGTCTCTTTCTAATTTAATTTTTGAGGAATGTGAAAAAGCGAACGGTTCTTTCTTTGCCACCTTAGAACCGTTATTGAGCCTAGCTTAACAGGTATACACAGAGCCTGTGAATTAGCATTACTCGTGACTCAATGTGCACTGGTCGAAAAAAATTTTCACTTTTTTACTTGAAAAGCCGTTGGCCGGTCACATATAGGAATTATCGGTGCTTAACAGTAAGGCCGATACAACCGCCGCCGAATTCGGGGCATAACTTTTTACATATTGCTTTATACAAGGATATGACTATGCGTACTATCGATCTATCTCCTCTTTACCGTTCATTCATTGGTTCTGACCACCTTGCATCATTAGTTGATGCTGCCAGCCGCGCGGAAAAACAAAGTTCTTATCCGCCCTACAACATTGAGTTGCTGGCTGAAGACAAATACCGAATTACTATGGCTATTGCCGGTTTTAGCAAAGATGACATCAACATTGTGGTGGAAGACAACACCCTGGTGATCAACAGCAACAAAACCGTCGATGCGAAAGACGCTCAGGAACGTAAATTCCTGCACAAAGGCATCTCTGAGCGCAACTTTGAACGTAAATTCCAATTGGGCGACCACGTAAAAGTACTTACCGCCGACCTGGAAAACGGCTTACTTCACGTCGATCTGGAAAGAGTGATCCCAGAAGCGAAGAAGCCTCGTAAAATTGAAATAGGCAGTCGATTATTCGATAACGAATAATCTACGACTCCCTGGTTTTCATGTGTTTCTCTCTTTAACGGCGCTTTAAGCGCCGTTTTTTTTTGCCTGAGTTAAGGCTTGATTTGAGACACTGGCGCTCCAGTGTCTCAGCTCGCTTTATTTAGCCATTAACTTTTCGGTCAGGTAGGTAAATTCCAGCGCAACCCGGCGTGCCGTTTCTTGCTGGTTTGCTGCAGCGGAGTGTCCACCATCAATGTTTTCGTAGTACAGGAAAGGCTTCCCTGACGCTTCAAACAGCTTGGCCATTTTACGCGCATGGCCGGGGTGCACCCTGTCATCTTTAGTTGAAGTCACAAAGAAGGGCTCCGGATACGCAGTTCCGGCATCGAAGTTATGGTATGGCGACATTGCTTCCAGCCATTCACGCTCTTCAGGCACATCGGGAGAACCATATTCGCCTACCCAGCTTGCACCCGCTAGCAATAAATGAAAACGCAGCATATCCAGCAGGGGGACCTGCACAATCACCGCATTCCAGAGATCAGGACGCTGCGTCAGCATCACACCCATTAACAAGCCGCCGTTTGAGCCGCCTTGTATGCCCAGATGCTCAGGCGACGTAAGTTTGTGGTCAATCAGCCATTCGCCCACAGCAATAAAGTCATCGTAGATAACCTGGCGTTTTGTTTTCAGGCCTGCCTGGTGCCACTTGGGTCCGAATTCACCGCCACCGCGAATATTGGCAAGCACAAATGCACCGCCTCGCTCCAGCCAGAGTTTGCCACGTAAACCGCTGTAGTTAGGACGCATAGAAATTTGGAAACCGCCGTAGCCGTACAATAAAGTCGGCGTTTTACCGTCGTGTTTAATGCCTTTCTTATGAATCACAAAGAAAGGGATCATGGTGCCGTCTTTGGATTCCACCTGCTTTTGCTCAACAACCAGATCGTCGGCATCAAACCAGCTGGGCAGGCTTTTAAGCGTAGTCACTTTGCCAGTCGATGCTGAGTAGCTCATTAGCGAGTCAGGCGTTAAAAAACCTTCATAATTAACAAACACGGTATCTTCATCAGGGTCGGCAAAAGACACCGACAGAGTGCCGTTTGCGGGCAGGTCCAGCTGCTTCGAGACCCAACCGCTTTGCCCTTTGGTAATGGCAAAGACTTTACCCACCACATTATCACTAAGGGTCATGAGGATTTGGCCCTTGGTCATAGAAACACCTTCAATGGCCTGGCGCGCATTCGGCTCAAACACCACTTCCGGTAACGTAGCCTGAGTAATCTCGCTGCTCACAACAAAAGGCATGGCTAACAGACTGCCGGTATTGTAGGTGGTGTCCACCCCATCTACCGTTACGGTCCAATCCTGTTTTACGGTAAAGAATAGCTGTTCTTCATACAAACCGACCAAATCAGACTGCGCTGGCAAAGGCAGCTGAACAACATCTGCGCCGGAAAAAATATAGTATTCACGAGTAAAGAAAGTGGGTGCGACTACCACCCCCTCGACCTTTGTGCCATCGTCCCTGTCCAGAGTAAAAGGGAAGGCGCCGACGTCGGTTTTATTCGCGGAGAACAGGGTTTCAGCCTCTTCCAATGGCGTTCCGCGGGTCCAGCGCTTTACTACCGACGGGTAACGGGATTCAGTGAGCGTGGAGCCGTCACCGCCCCAATCGGTTGTAACCAGCAACGTATTATAATCTATCCACTCCGCGCCGGATTTAGCTTCCGGCAGCGTGAAGCCATCATCCAGAAACTGCTTGGAGGACAGGTCAAACTCTCGCACGGTCACGGCATCTTTACCGCCATCGGACAAACTAACTAAACACTTGTAGTTCGAGATGTCTTTTGCGGTGTAACAATCTGCACCTTTGTACACCCAGTTTTTACCTTCTGCTTTAGCAAAGGCATCAAAATCGACAATGGTTTCCCATTCGGGTTGATCAGTGCCGTAACTTTCGAGTGTGGTTCTTCGCCACAAACCACGCACATTCGTCGCGTCCTGCCAGAAATTGTACACCTTGCCATTTCGAATACTGCCGTAGGGAATACGCTCTGATGCATTCACAATATCAAGCGCTTTTGCCTCCAAATCAGCGTAAACAGGATCAGCCTGCAGTTGTGCCAAAGTGCGGCTGTTTTGCCCTTTCACCCACGCCAGTGCCTGTTCGCCCTCAACCTCTTCCAACCAAAGGTAAGGGTCATCGGCTACCGCCTGACGCACCTCAGCAACAGGCTGTGTTGCTGGCGCTGTGTTTACGCTGGCATCTTGTGACGTGCAACCCAGTAAAGTCAGCAACACTATCGATGCTATCGATGACTTCCTTTTAAATTCCATTGTGTATTTCCTCATCCAGTGCGTTTAACCGCATCCTGTTATTCTTAACAAGCCGGTAGGCAGCCTGTTTATCTGTCGTATTTACCCCAACAAAAGCATACTACGTAATATTCGGTATGTACCTGTTTTACTAAAATAAGCCTGTGGGGTTGTAAAGTTCGCTGTGCATAAATAGAACGGAAGATTAGTCGCACCAGCCAGTCACTCAACACCGTAAACTGGTGCCTCTTCACAAAGGCTCTTATACTGCCCGATTTGCGACTTCACTGTTAAGGTTTGTTTCATGCCCGCATTCTTTCGAATCCTGCTTGGCACAATGTGCCTGCTCATTGTTTGCCTGGTATCGTCCACCACAAATGCCAGCACACCAGCTTATGCCCAGCCAGAAAAAGAACTCATGGTGCCGGTTGAAGGCGGGAAGGTCTATGTCAGACTCAATGGCTTGCAACACAAAGACGCCGTGCCTGTGATCTTCGTTCACGGCGGACCGGGCGGCACACACAACGGCTTTGCCGGTATGACTGAACTGGCTGATGACCGCATGGTCATCATGTACGACCAACTCGACAGTGGTAAGTCTGAACAACCCAATGACCCGGCAAACTGGCGGGTTGAACGGTTTGTGGAATCACTGGAAACCATTCGGCAGCACCTGAACATTGGCAAATGGCATGTTGTTGGACACAGTTGGGGTTCCGCGCTGGCGCTGGAATACACTGCGAAATACCCGCAGCATACGGTGTCGACTGTGTTGGGCGGTACTTTTATATCCACACCGCATTGGATTATGGACGCCAACCTGCTGGTAAAAGCAGCGCCCCAATTGGTTCAGGACACCCTTAGATTGTGCGAATCTTCTGAACCACCAGAAGGCGACGTCTGCAGCGCGGCATACACCAAGCTCTATTCCGCTTACTACACCCGGGGCACACCGAGCAAAGCCAGACTCGACTACTACGAAAACGTGGGCGGCAATGGCTTTAACCCGGTTATTTACAATGCCATGTGGGGCCCGAGTGAATTTTCCTCTACCGGTGTATTAAAAGCCTATGATGCAACCCACTTACTGGCCGAGATCAACCCGCTAACAACGCTGTTTATGATAGGTCAGTACGATTCAGCCCGCATCGATACCGTACAGGATTATCTGGCTTTAGCGCCTGGCGCAGAACTGGCGGTGGTGCCCGGCGGAGCCCATGGATTTTATGGCGATCGCCCGTTAATTACACTGGCTATTTTACGCAGTTGGCTAACCAGGAAAGACCCGGCTGCACAATAGGGGCTGTCGAACCGGTTTACTTTTCTGCAGGCAAAAAAAAGCAGGCTAGTGGATGAGAGCCTGCTGAAAGAGTCCTAGTAGAGTTAAGAGACTTCTATTAAGAACTACGTACAGGCTCAATGTACCCCAACCTCAAACCATTTGCAAATAATAATTATTATCATTTGCAAATAAGTGAGTATTTTTACTGTAATGCCTCAACCAAAGCATCGATAACCAATCGAACTTTGGGCGAAAGGTGCCGGGTAGACGGATAGATCGCCCAGATGCCTTCATCGGCAATCTGGTAGCCCGGCATAACCTCAACCAGCTCACCAGAGTCCAGATAAGGGTTAACGTAATAGTCTGGCAGTTGCGCAATGCCCAGGCCCTTTAACGCCGCATCAATAACAGCCACTCCACTGTTGCAGCGCATTCTCGCCTTAACACGTACCAGTTCTGGTTTACCCTGACGGGAAAACTTCCAGCTGTCCGACGTACCCAAGATACATTGGTGCTTTGCAAGCTCAGAGATACTGTGTGGCGTACCAAATCTGGCTAAATAGTCCGGCGACGCCGCCATGTGCCAGGCCCGGCTGCTCAGTCGCCTTGCTATATAGGAAGAGTCTTCCAACGTCCCCAGGCGAATGGCCAGGTCATAGCCATCGTGAATTAAATCCACCAGCTGATTGGTGAGATGCAGGTGAATTTCCAGTTCGGGATGCGCCTTGGCGATGTCGTTGATCACCGGTGCGATTATCCGTTCCCCGTAGGTAACTGGCGCTGTCATCATGAGTTTACCCGTGGGCTTTGCCTGCAAATCAGTGATCACGCGCTCTGCGGCGTTGAGCTCTTCTAGAATTGGCTGGCAGTGGCGATAAAACGTCTCACCGGTGTCCGTTAAGGCCACAACTCGCGTGGTGCGGTTTAGCAGCTTGCTACCCAGCCGGTTTTCCAGCTTCACTACCTGCCGGGAGACCTGAGCGGTCGACAAGCCCAGGCGTTTTGCCGCCGCCGAAAAGCTCTGCAATTCAGCCACAGCAACAAATTCGTTGATACCTTCCCAATTCGCCATGCCAGTATTATTACCATGTAGTAAAAGTGATTTACTAAATATACCTATTGTTACTCAAAATAACACAACTACACTATTAGGTGTTATTTGTTAAACCATTTTTACCAAGGAATAAATTTGCATGTCTGACGTGATCACTTGTAAAGCCGCGGTTGCCTGGGAAGCCGGCAAGCCTCTAACGATAGAAGATGTACAGGTAGCGCCGCCTAAAGCAGGCGAAGTACGCGTAAAACTGTTTGCAACCGGTGTATGTCACACCGATGCGTTTACCTTGTCAGGTGAAGATCCAGAAGGCATTTTTCCTGCCATTCTTGGCCACGAAGGCGGCGGCGTGGTGGAGTCAGTCGGCGAAGGCGTAACGTCACTTCAGGTTGGCGATCACGTGATCCCACTTTACACACCAGAATGTGGTGAGTGTAAGTTCTGTAAATCTGGTAAAACCAACCTGTGTCAAAAAATCCGTGCAACACAAGGCAAAGGCCTGATGCCAGACGGCACAACGCGCTTTTCAGTAAACGGCCAACCTATCTATCATTACATGGGCACCTCAACCTTTGCTGAATACACAGTATTGCCTGAAATCGCCGTAGCCAAAGTCAACAAAGACGCGCCGCTTGAGAAAATCTGCTTGTTGGGTTGTGGTGTTACCACCGGTATGGGTGCCGTGCAAAACACCGCAAAAGTAGAAGCGGGCAGTACCGTTGCTATTTTTGGACTGGGTGGCATTGGTCTGGCAGCCGTGATTGGTGCGCAGATGGCGGGGGCATCTCGCATTATCGGTGTTGACCTGAACACGGACAAATTCGAACTGGCTAAAAAGTTTGGTGCCACCGACTGTATTAACCCGAAAGATTTCGACAAGCCTATTCAGGACGTCATTGTTGAACTGACAGACGGTGGTGTTGATTACTCGTTCGAGTGTATCGGCAACGTCAATGTGATGCGTTCTGCTCTGGAATGCTGCCACAAAGGTTGGGGCGAGTCGGTTATCATCGGTGTAGCTGGAGCGGGTCAGGAAATCTCCACCCGTCCATTCCAACTGGTTACCGGTCGCGTATGGCGCGGCACTGCCTTTGGTGGCGTAAAAGGCCGTTCAGACTTACCACAGATTGTTGAAGACTACCTGGCAGGTAAATTCGAACTGGATGACTTCATTACCCACACCATGCCGCTTGAAAGCATCAACGAAGCGTTTGACCTGATGCATGAAGGCAAAAGCATTCGCAGCGTAATTCACTACAACAGTTAGTACTATGCGCCGCTATCACATTGACCCACACCCGATAGCGGCGTGTTTTTCCTGGAACTTGTTTATATGACCATAGAACACGTTAGCAGTAATAAGAGTTTTGGTGGATGGCACAAGCAATACTCCCATGCTTCCACGACGACGCATTGTGATATGCGTTTTGCCATTTACCTACCGCCGCAGTGCAGTAGTGGCGCCAAAGTCCCGGTTTTATACTGGCTGTCCGGCCTCACCTGCACAGACGAAAACTTCATGCAAAAAGCCGGCGCTCAGCGTATCGCTGCAGAGCTAGGGATTGCCATTGTAGCGCCTGACACCTCACCACGAGGAGAGAACGTTGCTAATGATGACGGCTACGATCTGGGACAAGGTGCTGGCTTCTACCTGAACGCGACACAGGCCCCCTGGTCTGCGCATTTCCACATGTATGATTATGTGGTGAATGAACTTCCGGCGTTAATTGAAGCCCACTTTCCGGTTACCCAACAACGCGCCATTAGCGGCCATTCCATGGGGGGCCACGGGGCACTGACTATTGCGCTGAAAAACCCGCAACTGTTCGCCAGCGCCAGTGCGTTCAGCCCGATTTGTCACCCCACCCAATGCCCGTGGGGGCGAAAAGCGTTTACCGCTTACCTCGGAGAAGACCAGAGCACCTGGCTGCAATACGACACCGTACACCTCATCTCACAAAACCGTGAGTCTGTACCTATGCTGGTAGATCAAGGTCTTGATGATAATTTCCTGAAAGAGCAGCTCATGCCGTCGGCATTGGCTGAAGCAGTGACGCAGACAGATTACCCGCTGGTGCTTCGCCAACACGAAGGCTACGATCACAGCTATTATTTCATTGCTTCCTTCATAGAAGACCATCTTCGTTTCCACGCCAAACAACTGGCTGAATAATACACTGTACACGTAGCGCGCTGATTGTGCGTTACGTGGACGGTTCCCCCGAATTTATCGGGTAATTCCTACTCTCCACCGAAACCTGCATCCACGCGCCTGAGTTAAGCGTATTATATGCAGTCCGATAAAATGAATGATCAAAGTAATGAATAACACACGTACTGCCCTTTTTAGCCTGATTGTCCTTTCTTCGCCTTCTGTTTTTGCGGATGGCCCCGACTTCGAGCGCATGGTGGTATATGGCCGTCAAAGTGATTTAATTGGTGATTCTATTTCCGCGTCAGAAGGCGTGATTGGCTATGGCGATATTGAAATCAGACCCATCGCCCGCGCCGGCGAAATCCTCGAATTTGTGCCAGGTATGGTAGTGACGCAACACAGTGGCTCAGGTAAAGCGAATCAATATTTCTTACGGGGGTTTAATTTAGACCACGGTACCGATTTCAGCATTCTGGTAGACGGCATGCCGGTTAACATGCGCAGCCATGGGCATGGACAGGGCTACAGCGACCTGAATTTTATTACGCCGGAATTTATCCAACGTATTGATTATCAGAAAGGGCCGTACCGGGCTATTCAGGGCGATTTTTCATTGGCTGGCAGTGCTAACTTCGCGCTAACCTCCAAATTCGAACAACCGTTTGTAAAATTTGAACTGGGTGAATACGGCTATCAGCGCGCCGTGGCGGCCACCAATTTTAGCCAAGACAACAGCAACCTGGCTGTTGGCGCAGAGTGGCAGGGTTATGACGGTCCCTGGACGGATATCAACGAGGATATCAACAAAAAGAATCTGCTTGTTCGCTATCAGCACACTAATGACGACAGCCTGCTGCGCGTTACTTTCATGGGCTATGACAACAGCTGGAATTCTGCAGACCAAATTCCGGCTCGCGCAGTTGCATCCGGACTCATTGACGAATTTGGTTCGCTGGATAACGGCCTGGGCGGCGACTCGTCCCGCTACAGCCTGTCAATGAACTGGCAGAACAGCCAATGGGTGGTGAACGCCTACAGCATTAAAAGTCAGTTAAACCTGTTCTCAAACTTTACCTACCTACTGGACAACCCCGAACAGGGAGACCAGTTTGAACAACTCGACGAGCGCATTCTCAGCGGCGGCTCGGTCACCTATATCCAGTCGACTAAAATCGGTAGTCTGCACGCACACCATATGGCCGGCGTTGAATACCGACAGGATGACATCAGTGATATTGGTCTGTTCAACACCGCAAATCGCGAACGACTTGGTACTGTGCGCCGGGACGATATTAACGAACAGTCTGTAGCTGCGTATTACGAACTCAACCTGGACATTACCGACAACCTGCCTGTGCATATCGGTGTGCGACACGACACGCTGTGGGCAGATGTAAACAGCGACCTCCCAGCCAACAGTGGCTCAGAACGGGATAGTCTGCTAAGTGTAAAAGGTGGCCTGAGCTACATTATTAACGATGCCTGGCAGGTCTATGCCAATGCCGGACAGTCCTTTCATTCCAATGACGTCCGGGGCGCTGTGATCAGTGTCGACCCGGTCACCCTGGAGCCGGCCACGCCGGTTGATTTACTGGTTCGCGGCGTGGGCAGTGAAGTCGGTATCCGGGTAGCCAAATACCGTTACTACAATGCGTCTTTCGCCGTTTGGCAGTTGCGTAACGATTCCGAGCTGGTCTTTGTAGGCGATGCGGGAAATACCGAGGCAAGTCGGGCGTCAAAACGGTGGGGCGCGGAATTCTCTGGTTACTACTGGTTTAACAGCAATCTGACTGCCGATGTTGAACTTGCCTGGACGCAAGGCCGGTTCACTCAGGACGAAGAGGGAGAAGGCAACTACATCGACGGTAGCGTGCCGTTCGTTGCCAGCCTGGGCCTGAACTGGCAGGCTACAGACACCATCAGAACCGGTCTCCGTGTGCGTCATTTCGGAAAGCGTACATTAGACAGCACGAAATCCCGCCAATCAGACACGTTCACGGTCGTAAACGCTAATCTGGCCTACGAACTGGACAACTGGAAGGCTGAACTCACCTTATTAAACCTGTTCGACAGCCGCGATCACGACATTGATTACTGGTACGCCAGTCGTTTATCTGGCGAACCTGAGGATGGCGTTGAAGACAACCATTACCACCCCATTGAACCCCGTGCCGTTCGCGCCGGGATCACTTACCGGTTTTAATGCAGCTAAAAATGTCGCTAGCCATACTGGCTAGCGACACAGCGACATAAAAACACTGGAGGTTGTGGGTCGTTCTTGCTGCCAGTTATTTCTCTTTATATCGCTGAAAACAACACATCAATGCCAACAAGCAACCCGACACCAATGAGAAAACAATATAAATTTGGATCTGTAAGTAAGCCTTTCACACGGAATTCGCTAGCGTGCTTAGTAAACACGGGTTTATGTGTAACCATGCTCTTCTCCATGACCTGTCAATGTTAACAATCTGTTACAATTCGATACTAGCCACGCTGAAATAGCACGCCAATTAGTCAATAGTTTAAATAGTCCATTGCGAGCCAACCAAAGAGAAAACGCTAGTTACCGCGCTAAATAACTGACATATCGCCTAAAACTATTAAAGTCGGAGAAAAGAAGAAGCCCTATTGCCGAAGTAACCTGTGAAAAAGAAAGTGATTTTGACTTAGCATATTCTGCTGCTGCCGACCCAGCGTCGCAATTTTCCGCTGCCAGAGTGCGTTTTTTCGACGCATTTACAGTGTGCCGACTCACTTATACTGATTGTGGAAGGAATATCCAGCATCAATACACCATAAGTGTGGCAACAAAATAAATAACACCAGCCACCGGATAGCCCCTTTTGCCGTTGATTTGAGAACAATTGGAGATAGCACAAGATGAAGAACCGTATTTTTATGAAAACTGCGCTAACGGCGGCAGTTTCTGTTGCGTTGGCAAACAGTGCCAGCGCAATTGCTCAGGAAACTCCGGAAGAGATGGAACAAATTGAGGTGGTGAAACAGCGCCAGCCTTACCGTGGTGATGTGCCTTTAAAGTCACTGCCGCAAAATATTGATGTGGTAAGCGCCGAATTATTAAAAGATGTCGGCGTGAATGACTTTCAGAATGCGCTGGACTTTGCCAGCGGCGTCGCTCGCCAGAACAGCTTCGGCGGCCTGTGGGACAGCTTTGCGATTCGCGGTTTCGCCGGCGATGAAAACCTGCCGTCAGGTTATGTAGTCAACGGCTTTAGTGCAGGACGTGGATTCAGTGGTCGTCGCGACACATCGAACGTTCAGGCCATTGAAGTCTTAAAAGGCCCGGGCTCTGCACTTTACGGCCGCAGTGAGCCAGGCGGTACTATCAACATCATTACCAAAAAGCCGCAATTTACCGAAGAAGGGTATATTCAGGCAACTGCGGGCACCTACAGCCTTTACCGCCTTGAAGGTGATTACACCAATGCAATCAACGACGATTTAGCCTTCCGCGTGAATGGCGCATACGAAGATGCAGGTAGCTTCCGCAATACTGTGGAAAGCAATAAGCTAGCGTTTACCCCTTCACTTACTTATCAAATTACCGACGACACTTCTCTGACCTATGAGCTGGAAGTGCTTGATCAGGAAGCCCCCTTTGACCGTGGTATCGTAGTGGTAGACTATCAATTTGGGACCGTGCCAATCGATACTTTTTATGGTGAGCCTAACGATGGCCCCATGAGTATCGAAGCTTTGGGCCACCAGCTTACTTTACAACACGGTCTGAACAGTGACTGGAGCGTCATGGTAGGCCTGAGCTACCGCGAGTCGTCATTCGAAGGTTACTCGAGTGAAGTTGAGCTATCTGGCGGTCGTCAGTTACTTTACACCGACGGTGAAACGGTCTCGCGTCAGCGCCGTTATCGCGACTACGATGCCGAGGATTTATCGGGTCGTATTGAACTGAGCGGTACCGTTGAAACCGGCGACATTGTTCACCACATTCTGATTGGTGCTGACGCCTACGACTACCAACTTGATCAAATTCAACAGCGCTGGAGAACCGCTTGGGGTGCAGGGGATACCACTTATTCGGTTTCTCTGATTAACCCGGAATACGGTCAGGCTCAGCCAGAGACCGGGGCTTTGTGGGACCGCCGTGAAGACCAGTCTACTGTAGGTCTGTATGTGCAGGACCAGATTGACATAACTGACTCGTTAAAGGTCCTGGCCGGTTTCCGTTTCGACGACTATTCACGTGATTTCTACAATTACCTGGCGGATTCTGAATCCAGTCAGTCTCAGACTGCGACAAGCCCACGCATCGGCCTGGTCTACGAGCCTTCTAACCTTTACACCCTGTATTTGAGTTATTCTGAAGGCTTCCGCCCGAACTCCGGCACCGATGCCGATGGCGAGGCGTTTGACCCGGAAGAAAGTAAGTCCTACGAAGCCGGTGTGAAATTCGCAAACAGTGACGAAAGCCTGACCGGTACGGTTGCTATATTCCGTGCTGAAAAGTCTAACGTACTGAGCGCGGACCCGGTTAACTCTGGCTACTCTGCTGCCTTGGGTGAAGCGGAAAGTCAGGGTATCGAAGTCGACCTGAATGCTGTGATTGCCGACGACACGACAGTCACCGTCGCCTATGCGTATGTAGATGCAGAAACGTCAAACGACATTGTTAACTTTGACTGGGGCGTTAATATCCCAGCGGGAAGCCGTTTGATTAACATTCCGGAACACAAGCTGAATGTCACCGCCATGCACTTCATGGACATTGCAGGTAAAGAATCAAAAGTGGGCGCCAGTGTAACCTATGTTGGCGATCGTCTGGGTGAAACCATTGACCCAGATTACATCCTTCCCAGCTACACCACCGTTCGCTTATTTGGCTCGGTAAACCTGTCTGACAATGTTGTTATCAATGCCGACATCGACAACCTGTTCGACAAGGAATACTACGCCAGCTCCTACTCTGCGCTGTGGACCATGCCAGGTACACCCCGTACTGCTAAGATCAGCGTAAAATACGCGTTCTAATTGGATTGCCGGGCCATCGCGCCCGGCCTGTTTTCTTAGCTCTTGAATTAGCAGCTCTGAATAAGCCGCTCTGAACAAACAGTTGCGCTGGTTTAGCCATTAGCGATACTGTGTCGGAATCAAGCAGTACATGAGGAACACCATTGTGGCAGGTATTAAATTAGACAGAATCGACATAAACATTCTGGCCGAACTGCAAAAAAACGGGCGCATCACTAACACTGATCTCGCCGATGCCGTTGCATTATCTCCCAGCCCTTGCCTGGCGAGGGTAAAGCGACTGGAAAAAGCCGGTTACATTACCAGCTACAACGCGAAAATTGCGTTGGAAAAACTGGGTGAAACCGCAACCGTATTTACTGAGGTCACGTTAAGCGACCACCACATGGAAGACTTTGCGAAATTTGAGCGTAACATTCGTACCATTGACGAAGTCATTGAATGCCACCTGATCAGTGGCGGCTACGACTACCTGCTCAAATTTGTAACCCGCGGTATTACCCACTACCAGACCCTCATGGAAGAAATTCTGGAAAAAGATTTCGGTATTTCAAAATACTTCAGCTACATCGTGCTGAAATCACCGATTGAGAAACTGCACTATCCACTGACCACGCTGTTTAAGCCGGATAAATAAACATGCCGTTTACCCTGTTATACAAAGGCCCCCAGGCACGCGGCGAAAGCTGGCAACGCGCAGTCGCCAGCGCTTTACCCGATGCAACCTGGTGTACCTGGCCTGACATTCCCGCGCCGGAGAACGTCGACGCCATTATTGCCTGGACACTGCCAGACAATGCGCTGGAGACCTATCCCAATGTGAAGGCCATTTTCTCGGTCGGAGCCGGGGTTGACCAATTACAACCCGACAAGATCCCTGACTCGATTAAGCTGGTACGGCTTATCGACCCGTCGCTTACTCAGCAAATGCAAACCTATGTGCTGTCATCGGTGATGATGATCCACCGCGATCACTTTTTGTATCAGGCCCAAAAGGCGCAAAAAACCTGGCAACAACACAAGGTAGCTTTACCCCATGAGTGCACAATCAGTATTCTGGGCTTAGGCGAATTGGGTAAAGCAGTCGCCAGTCAGCTTAGCGCTCTGGGTTTCAACGTGAATGGCTGGAGCCGCAGCGCCAAACAACTCGACGGCATATCCACATTTCATGGTCAGCAAGGCTTGCAAGATATGCTAGCACTCACTGACATTCTGGTTAGTCTGTTACCGCTGACCGACGAAACGAAAGGCATGATCAATGCTGATACACTGGCACAGCTGCCGCAGGGTGCATCGGTAATCAATGCGGGACGCGGCGAGCAAATTGTAGACGAAGACCTACTCGCAGCACTCGACAGTGGCCATATTCAGTATGCGATTCTGGACGTGTTTAAAGACGAGCCTTTGTCTGAGTCTCATCCTTACTGGACGCATCCCAGAGTGCATATCACGCCTCATATCGCGTCCATTACTCGAAACGACACAGCCGGAGATCGCCTGGCAGAAAACCTGTTACGCTGGCATCAGGGTGAGCCAATGATGGGTGAGGTAGATAAACAGCGCGGGTATTAATCCATACCGCGCAGCCATTCACAGCAGTACAAATTTCGTTCAATTTAGTATATTATCCGACCACAAAGACTGAACGAGCACGTAATCAGCTCAAATAGGAATGTCAGTCTGCTTATTAAGGATAATAACAATGAAATACCTGCTTTTATGTTGCCTGTTGTGCCTTTCAACTGCCTCATTCGCTGCCCAGGACAGTGATTTAATTCGTGCAAAAGCCCTGGTAAAACAAGTCGAGAACGGCTTGAAGCACATCAAACGCAACGATGTGAATACCATCAACAAGCTCACCGATAAACTGAAAAACGCCAAAGACTTACTCACCAGTACCGGTTCAAAAGACGACCCGGCTTTTGCTGAAACAGTGGAAAAATGGAAAGGCGCAAGAACCACCTTACTGGCCACTTTTGAGGAGTGGAAGCAACCAGAAGCGCAAGCGCAAAAACCATCTGGTTTGTCTGGTCAGGCACTCTATAACTCGCTGATCGCGAAATATCAGAAAAACAACCGTCCAGTGCTGGGTGACAACCCCACCCCAGCGCAAGCGGAAACCTGGGCGACGGCAATGCTGTCATTGATTAAAGAACAGCGAATGGCCGACCAGCAAACCGTGAACCAGGCTTATAGCGAAGGACGACTAAGCAAAGCCGAATACGATCGGTTTGATCACTGGGTCAACACCATGTGGTTTAATCAAATCATCAAGCAATTTCAGCAGGCCTATGCTCAGGCTGAAGGCCGAATCGCCACCGCAACAGCCACGGCGATGCAAGTACTGTATGTGCAGCCCAACGATATGACCGGTGTGGTGAATATTACCAATAAAACCCATCAGGATGCCGGACAAGTGCTGGCGATGGGGCTGCAAAGTGTCGAAGTTGCCGCCACGTTTGACCGTATTAGCCAAATAGACAATAGCGCTACTCGCACTCAACAACGCGAACAGTTTACCAATGCCATTGCTCACTATGATGCCTTACTTGCCAAATTGCCCGAGCATCAAAATGCGCTGTCTAAAATACCTAAGAAGGATAAAAAGCTGAACCCAGAGAGCCTGCACATGTTTGTGAATGGCAATAAGTTTTGCGAGATCACCAAAAAAGGCGAAGTCTGGTTTGGCGGTACCTCTGGCGGCTGGGTCGAGGACGATGGCGACATTTATCTGAAGTCGGACTTTATTGGTTCTTTTGAGGAAGACGGTCAGGTGTGGAGTTACGGCAAAACCCTGGGCTCCCTCGAGGAAAACGGCGATGTATGGGTGAGAGGTCGCAAAGTCGCCACCTTCAAAACCAATGGCGATATTATTATGGGCGGCTCAGACTCCGGCCGCCTTGAAGGCAACGGCGACTGGCGCAAGGCTGCCGTCGTATACTTTTTTGGTATCTACGACGGCGTACAAAAGTATTAGGTCAGATCATATTTAGCGGCAATAGCTATTCAGGTACTGCTGATGTAACGGCAAACGCGCGACTGTCTGGTGAATGTTATGCTTTATATGACCCAGAAAGTCCGCCAGTTCCCGCTCCGTCATGGTATCTGCAATAGGATGGTAACCTTTGGGCACCATCCCTTGCCCAATCATCACCTGCTGCCAGGAGTCGTCAAACAGTTCATTGTTTTCCCGGTGAATTTGCCCGGTCTTTTCGAATAGGGCCAGGCGCTGAGCCAGAGAATCAGGCACGTCCATTTGCTTGCAGTGCTGCCAGAACGGGCTATCCGTTCGCTCGGTCACTTTGTAATGTAAAATAATAAAATCGCGAATGCGCTCCATTTCAAACACGGTTTGCTTGTTGTACTCGTCTACTACTGCCTGCTCAATACCCTCATGAGGGAACATGCGCAGCAATCTCACTATGCCCTGCTGGATTAAGTGAATACTGGTGGACTCCAGCGGCTCAATAAAGCCACTGGATAAGCCAATGGCCACACAGTTTCGATTCCATTGTTTTAGTCGGCGACCCGGCCTGAATTTAATCACCCTTGGGCTGTTTAGCGGGTTACCGTTAATGTTTTGCTGCAGTATTTCCGTTGCTCGCTCGTCTGACAGGTAGTTGCTGCAATACACCAGTCCATTTCCCACTCTGCTCTGCAGCGGAATACGCCATTGCCAGCCCGCCTCCCTGGCAATGCATCGCGTATAAGGCAACGGCGCTTCGACACTTTCTGTTTGCATCGCCACTGCGCTGTCACATAACAACCACTGCGACCAGTCTTCGTAACCGGTATGCAGTGCCTTTTCAATCAACAATCCCCGAAAACCGGTGCAGTCGATGAACAGATCGCCAGAAAGTGTCTGGCCATTATCTAGCGTCAGGCTTTCAATAAAGCCATCCTGCTCGCGCACGTTTACCCGCTCAATGGTTGCGTCAATACGCGTTACGCCAGCCTGCCCTGCTAACTCCCGCAGAAACCCAGCATATCGCGTAGCATCAATATGAAACGCATAATTGAGGCCATTACCTGGCAAATGGGCAAACTTCTCCGCTTCGGCAGCTACACGTTCCAGGCAGTACTGGCCAAAGTCTTCACTTAACCCAAGGTCCAGCCCACGGCGCCAGAAGTGCTGAAATCCCGCCGCCCAACAATCTTTACCGGTCGCGCCAAACGCGTGCAAATAGGCGTGGTTCAGCGAACGCCAGTTTTCAAAGTTAATCCCCAGTTTAAACGTGGCATTAGTGGCTGCCATAAAGGCTTGTTCATCAATCTTCAGCAACTTGTGAAAGAACAGCAAAGTCGGAATTGTAGCTTCTCCTACTCCCACCGTGCCGATGTCGCTGCTCTCCACCAAAGTCACTTCAACCCGGCCGTGCAAAAGCCTGGAAATCGCAGCGGCAGCCATCCAACCAGCGGTGCCGCCACCCGCTATTACGACGCGTTGTTGATCTGGCTGATTCATGAATATTCCTTATTGATATTGTGAGCACCGGTGAGGTGATTGAGCAGTGCGCGATTCGTTGGCAAACCATTCAATTGCATGTGCACATTCTGCTGATGCTGCTGCAAGCGTTGACGTACTTTGGATAAGTCAGCTGCGGCATTCTTCTCTCCGCCAGAGAGCGCTGGTGTAAATCCCATACCCTGCAATACATAGAGGTAACTAGCCGTGGGAAAGATCTCTTCCCGCAAGTTAAAGTCGAGGGGGTCAGGACTTCGGTTGCGCCACATACTCAACCAGTCCTGAAGCTGCTCAGAACCGCTGTCCGGGTTGCGCATATACCGCCAGTATGCGCTGTCATCGCGCTTGCTCAACACATAGTGCAACTTTAAAAAGTCCACCACCCGCGACCAGCGCTGACTGAAGATGCGATTAAACTGCCTCGCTGCAGGCCCCAACTGTTCGGTAGTAAACGGCATATGCCGGGCCAGATGAGACGCCGCCAATTCAACCATTACCAGCGCAGACGCCTCTAGCGGCTCCAGGAACCCCATTGATGTGCCAATCGCGACACAATTAGCCTGCCAGGGAGATTCGCGGTAGCCGGGTTTGAAACTGAAAAAACGGGCCGACGCTTTATCAACATCAGCGATAATCGGATCGTCATTTAAATACTTCAGTAACGTGTCCAAAGCCGTATCGTCGTCACAATAGTCGCTACAGAACACGTAGCCAGTGCCCTTGCGCTCTGGCAGCGCAATGTCCCAAATCCAACCGTTTTTCTGTGCGGTGGAGCGAGTCACTGATGCAATAGGTGTATCGGGCGACTTGTAGCGTGCCTGAATAGCCACAGCCCGGTTATTAACGAGCTGCTCACCACAGGATATAAGTGGCTGGTTGTAGTGTTGACCAATGAGTCGCGCAGAAAAACCGCTGCAATCAACGAACAGATCACCGTGAATTGCGCCGTATTGCTTCCCCACGATGGCTCGTATTGCCTCGCCGGGAGCACCGTCGACCGATTCAACATGGTCTACAATGTGTTTTACGCCAAGCCGGGTAGTTGCATGCTGTTTCAGTAAAGCCGCAAATTTGTAGGCGTCCAGGTGATAGCCGTAATTGGTCACACCGGCAAAAGCAGGCGTTTGTATCTGTTTAGGGGCCAGATGATTGTCGCATAACCAGGGTTGGGTGCTGACTTCGTGGGCGAAAGACGGGCCCTCGCCCAATGATCGTAGCCAGGCATATAAGTCGCCGTCTCCATACCCAACGGGCAGACTAAAGGGGTGATAATACTGGTCGCTGGCCTGATTGTGTTGCCATTGCTTAAACAAGGTACCTTGCTTAAAAGCACCATCGCATTGGGCCAGAAACGCCGCTTCGTCTATACCCAGCGTTTGTAAGGTACCGCGCATGGTAGGCCAGGTGCCTTCACCGACGCCTAAAATACCAACATCCGGAGATTCAACCAAGGTGACCGCACAGGGCTGTGCTGCCGTCGCCGCCAGAATACCTGCCGTTAACCACCCCGCTGCACCACCACCGACTACAATGACCTGAGTGATAGCGTTTGATTGTTGCATTTGACTCTCCGGCTGTTTGCAAAAGCCGGAGATCCTTTAGTCAGGACAGACCGGCTTGTGTCTGTTGCTTGGCCAGCTTTTGTTTTACATCGTTGCGATACTGGCTAGGTGTTTTATTAAACTTCTTCTTAAACAGCGTGTTGTACACTGATTTGCTGTTAAATCCGGCATCGTAGAAAATGTCGGTAATACTCTTTTCAAAACAAGCCGGGTCTTCCAATAGCCGCTTGGCTTCCTGAATGCGGTAGTTGTTGATGAACTCGTAAAAATTCACCTCATAGTGCCGGTTAATCGCGTTCGATAGCTCCTTCACAGGAATGTCGAGCTTTTCTGCCAAGCGCTCAAACGACAAATTCTGATTCAGGTACGGCCGCTCCCGTTCCATGGTGGTTTCCAGCTGCTCAAGCAACGCCTGACTAACCGGCTCCCTTTCTACTGCTTTGGGCTTAGCTGGCTGCGCGCGCAAAAAATGCGACGCCGACATAAAAATCACCGTGTTAAACAACGCAAACTGCATGTAGTACGACGCCAGCCCGATAAACTCGACCACGTCGTAATACGGAAAGACATACAGAGAATGATAGACTTTGATCATGCTCAGCATGGTTTCCCAGGCTAACACTGCAGTGAGTAACATCAGTACTTTCGGCAACCATTCCGGTACATTGAATGTCGCTTTAGTTTGTTCGTTACCTCGCAGAATCAACAGTGTGGCATAGACGCTGAATACCACCCTGATAGCCTTCGCCAGCAAGTCCATAAACACGTAGTCAAAGTCAGCAAAACTGTAGTCTTTAACCAGCGTAACCTTGGCGTCGTGAGGCAACGCGTAAAAATGCTGAAAAATAAACACTGCAAACAGCGCTACCGGCACCAACAACAAGCCATGCCATCGCTGCAGCTTAAAATGCTGCTGCGTGACCGAACAAGCAAACAAAAATAGCAGCGGACCGTCCAGCCAGTACGCAAAATTTAAAACAAAGAAATAGTTCGGCGAGGCGTCCAATACCCAGTAACGAAATGTGCTGCCCCATAGCACCAACTCATGAAGAGCAATGCCCGCATGAACGGCTAAAAACGCAATGAGTAAACTGGTTGGTAAGCTGGCTTTTGCCCGATTAAGACCCAAATAAAAAGCCACAGCCAGACATTCAAAAGCAATGATAAGGAGAACCAGGTCATGTAAGTTGAAGAGGGTTTTATCCATGATCCTCTGCGCACGTTTGTTGTAATTATGATGTTAACGAATCACAAGAATGTTAAACACTCGCTACAACGAAATCAATTGCTTAAACCTAAAAATGGCGCTTAGCCGAACGTTCTCTTATACGCCATTTTGACTTTTTGCCTATTGCCAGTTGTTCAAAACACTGTTCGCCGGAACTAAATTCCAAACCAATAACAATATAAATTTCATTAGGTTACAAGTTCTTTCCGGGAAACGAACGTTCGAGTTGCGCCTTTTACTAACCTGAACACGGGTGAATTAGGGGGCCCAATTGTGCTAAGTCACTCATTTTTCGCATGTTATAAAATTGAAAACACCACCCGTGCCAGACCTCATCAAATCACAACGAATAAAGAGGGAATCAAAGTAAGCATCGAGTAACAGATCCGGTAAAGCCACTTTTTGCACACCCATATTCATTCCAAACGGTCATTGTTGACGCTTTTCAGTGTGTCGATGCCCACACCTGTAGTGCATTTGTTAACAACAATATATGTTCATTGCTCGCTGATTCGACGTCTTACACTGAAGAAATTCCGCCATACAGCCTTATAGTGCCGGTTGAATTTGATGATCACCAAGGGTTAATCCAGCCAAATCAGCCATGGCACAAAAATCATAACAACATGATTTTAATAGCAATATAAATATACCCACGTTCTATTCCTGCACTCGAACGTTCGAGTGGGCGGTTTTTTCAGCAGTAAAACGACTTCTCTGATGACGCGGCGTAGGCTTGCCCTGCTTTTCCTATTTGTTAATGAAAAGTAGACCAAATGCGTGCAACACGAGCACAACACATAAAGTTATCGCAAGGGAGAAAATAATGAAAACTCGCCCCTTTAAAAAAAGCCAGATAGCCCTGTCGGTTTCTCTGGTGGTAGGTTCGGCGATGCTCACCAGCGCACACGCACAGGAAGCAAACACAGACGACGTGGTAGAGATCATTGAAGTCAGTGGTATTCGTGGCAGTATGATTCGCGCCATGGACATGAAGCGTTCTGGCGACGGTGTGGTAGAAGCCATCTCAGCAGAAGACATCGGTAAGTTCCCCGACACCAACCTGGCGGAATCACTGCAGCGGATCACCGGCGTATCTATTGACCGTTCAGACGGCGAAGGCAGCCGCGTTACTATTCGTGGGTTTGGCTCAGACCGCAACCTGGTGCTGCTGAATGGCCGTCAAATGCCCACACCAACACGTTCATTTGATTTTGCCGACCTGGCATCAGAAGGCGTAAGCGCTGTTGAAGTATATAAAACCGGCCGAGCGTCTATTGCGACGGGTGGCTTAGGTGGCACAGTTAACATTATTACTCCGCGTCCACTGGCGACACCGGGTCGCAAGGCCACAGTGGGTTTTAAAGCCGTACATGATGACTCCACACAGCGCGGTGACACCTGGACGCCGGAACTGTCTGGTCTGTATTCAGAGACCTTCCTTGACGATAAATTTGGTGTGTCGCTAACCGGCAGCTACCAAAAACGCGACAGCGGCAACAGCAATGCGTCGGTGGGTTCAGGCTGGCGCTCGTTTATATCCGGTCAGGATGAAGGCAGCTGGGGTAACCTGCCCAGTGAAGACCCGGACAACTCCTACCTGAACAAGCCGGCCGACGGCGTGACTTATGCCGTGCCGCAAAACCTGATTTATCAGTTCAACGAAGCATACCGCACCCGTGTAAACGGCCAGCTCACGCTGGAATATCAGGCCACAGACAAACTGAAGGCCCGTCTGGATTACACCTATTCAGAAAACAGTATCGACCGTGAGCTGACCGACATGTCGACCTGGTTCTCGTTCAACTACAACAACTCAACCATGGTATGGTCGGAGCCTAACAGCGAAGGCATCGCGTATCCCATTCAGTATCAGGATACCGATAACTACAGCGCTGACACCATGCGCGGTGAGGGTACCGGGATTAACTCGGGTCGTGGTTTCTCGGCCACGAAGAACACCAATCAGTCATTGGGCCTGAATCTGGAATACGCGGTAAACGACAATCTGTTGTTAGAACTGGACTATCATACTGCAGGAGCCAAACACGCACCTAACAGCCCATACGGCAGCTGGGGCTCACTGGCAATGATATCTGCCAACCGTATCCGCACAACCGTGGATTTCTCACAAGTCCTCCCGGTACTTAGCATTGAATACCCGGACGGTGTTGACGGCTTCGAGCCAGCCGACATGATTGGCGCGGGCAGCAACTTTGGTAACAACCGCGAGCGTTCGGACCTGGAACAAATCCAGGCCAAGGGTAAATACACCTTTGATGCAGGTATTGTAGAAAGTGTCGATTTTGGTATCTCACAAACCGAAGTCAATAACCACTCGAAATACGCCAGCGCCACGCGCGGTACCTGGAGTGGTGTAGGCGAACCGGAGGACTGGGAAGACAGCTGGTTTACTCAGCGTTCACTGCCAAATATGTTCGATAACATACCGGGCCATGCTGACCCGGATCTTGAACCGTATTTCATCGACTGGGACTTTGTGCAAATTGCCGAATTCACCGCGGCCAATTTCTACAATGAAAATCCGATTGAATGGCCGTGTGGTCCGCGCTTCTGTGGTGGCACCAACTACACTACCGACCGCTACACCGACGAAAAAATGCTGTCGGCCTATGTGCAGGCGAACCTGGTGTTTGATATCGGTGATATGCCCGCCACAGTCGTTACCGGTTTGCGCTATGAAGAAACCGAAACCCATGCCGCCGCACTGGTGCCCAGCTACGACGGTATTCACTGGAGCAGCACCAACGAACTGGTGTTACAGCCTACCGGCGACTCGGTCTTTACCGACGAATCAGGCGAGTATGACAACCTGTTACCCAGCATCGACTTTAAAGTGGATTTAACTGACGATCTGGTTGCCCGTGCGTCATACAGCAAAACCATATCCCGCCCCAGTTACGGCGACATGCAAGGGGGTAAAACCCTGGGCAGTCAAATCACAACCATTCAGGGTTCAGGTTCACGTGGTAACCCGGCGCTCTTGCCGCTGGAATCGACCAACTACGACCTGTCGCTGGAATGGTATTACGACGAGGCCAGCTACGCCGCCATTGGCTGGTTTAACAAAGACGTGAAGAACTTTGTTGGCCGCCAAACCATCACCGAAAACGCGTTTGATTTGCGTAACCCGGCACAAGGCCCTCGTGCCGACGCGGCGCGGGCAGCAGGCTTTACCGGTAATGCCGAGATTCGTCAGTACATTCTTGAAAACTATCTGGACAGCGATCCGAACGTCTATCTGAATGAACACGGTGACGTCGTCATTGTCGCCAGCCCGGAAGATGAACTGGCGGTATTCGAGATCACCATTCCATTCAACCAGCGCGACAACAATGTGCATGGCTGGGAAATGGCCGTTCAGCACATGTTCTGGGACAGCGGATTTGGTATTAACGTGAACGGTACGCTGGTCGACGGGGATCTGTATTACGACAACGCGTCTCTGGCACCTCAGTATGCATTAACCGGCCTGAGTGATTCCGCCAACCTGATCGCTTTCTACGAAAACGACGTGTTCTCAATTCGTATAGCCTACAACTGGCGTGACAAGTTCCTCGCCTGGATTGGCGACGGCTCTGGCGACAACCCGGTGTATACCGAAGCCTACGGTCAGTGGGATTTTAATGCCAGCTATGACGTTACCGAGAACCTGACTATTTTCGCCGAAGGTATCAACCTGACCAACGAATATCAGCGTCAACATGGCCGTCATGAGCGCATGCTGATCAACCTGCGTCAGTCGTCGCCTCGTTACAATCTGGGTATGCGCTACACCTTCTGATTGTAACCAGGCTAACGGTGCCTCACTTATCTGCGGGTAGGTGTCGCGCCGTTTTTTGCGTTTTTATACAGGAGCAATTTATGACCAATGCTGTCGTCCTTAACAATGTGACACACAAAGATCTCCGCGTGGTTCGCCGCCACTCACCTGCACTCAATGAGCCATTGAATATGACCCTGGCTCTGCCGTTTGAATTTCGAAGCTTACAGCACGAATACCCGTTGGTGTTTATTCGGAATGACACCACACACACCTATCAGGCGGTGGCGCTACTCGGTTTTGAACAACAGGAAAACCTGTATCTGAATGATCAAGGCTGGGACGCCAGCTACATCCCGCTCATGATCGAACGCCAACCCTTTTTAATCGGCATGCAGCCTGCTGCCGACAACAGCGCCGCACACCCGGTATTGCTGATAGACATGGACAGTCCTAAGGTCAGCGAACACGACGGTGAACCTTTGTTTCTACCGCATGGCGGCCACAGTGAATATCTGCAACAGGTCACCGATATACTGGCAACCATTCGTGAACGTGAGAGCGAAACTCAGGTATTTTATGATTTGCTGGCACGCTACGAGTTACTCGAGCCTTTTTTCCTTGATGTCACGCTGGACAACCAGACAAAGCATCGCCTAACTGGCTACTACACCATTAACGAAGAGCGGTTAAGCACTCTGCCCAAAGAGGCCATAGCCGAATTACACCAGCAAAACGTATTACCATTGCTCTATTACGTGCTGGCCAGCCACAGCAATTTTCGTAGCCTTATCGATCGCAAGCAGGCGGCGAGCCGTGGTTAATACACTGGATATTCCTGCTTGCCAAACCCTCCAGCTTAGCCCCGGAAAGGCGTTACCAGCCGCTCTTCTGGAATCGACTGTGCCGGTGAAACTACCCGGCTATATTGCTCACTGGCAAGCAGTGCAGTTAGGCATTGAAAGTAGCGAAGCATTGAGTAAGCAAATGCTTACTTACTACACAGGAGAGGCATTAGGATTCTTCTATGGCAAGCCCGAGATCCAAGGCCGATTTTTTTATAACGACACGCTAACCGGTTTTAATTTTGACAAAGTCGCCGCCACACTGGATACCGTGCTGCAGCGTCTGCATCAGGAAGCCAGCGCAGCAGAACCCCATTCGCTGTTTATTGGCGGTACCCACCTGCAACACTATCTGCCCGGCTTTGAACAACACAATCCGCCGGTGCCGGTACCCCACGCTCAACCGCGCAATGGCTTGTGGATTGGCAACCAAACACGGGTCGCGATTCATCAGGACCTGCCGCTAAACATAGCTTGCTGTGTTGCCGGTTCTCGCCACTTTACGTTATTTCCCCCCAACCAAACCGCCAATTTATATATAGGTCCTTTGGATGTGACGCCGTCGGGTCAACCCGTCAGCCTGGTCGATCTGCATAATATTGACTACCAAAAATACCCGAAATTTAAAACTGCACTTCAACATGCTCAGGTAACCGAACTGGAGCCCGGCGACGCACTTTTTATTCCCAGCATGTGGTGGCATGAGGTGTCGGCGCTAGCACCGTTTAACGTATTGGTGAATTACTGGTGGCGCACCACCCCCGATTACGTCGATGCACCGGTGAATGCGCTTTATCACGCTTTGCTAGCGATAGCCCATTTGCCCGGCAACGAAAAGCAGATTTGGCAAGACATGTTCAACCACTATGTTTTTGAATCAACGCCAGACGCGAATGCGCATATACCCGAGCACGCCAGAGGACCATTAGGGGAAATGAATGATGCCATGGCACGACGAATTCGCAGTGTGTTGCTGCAATCTTTGAACAGATAGCGCCGTTCATTTCAGCGTGGTCAACTGCAATTGCACACACTCCTTTCTTTCGCCAATTTGCGCGTATTCCCTGCTAGCCCAGAAAAAACAGACGTTCTGACCTTAATCCGAACGTTCTAATTAGCCATTTTGCTTGCAGTCGGAATCCACCTGAAAGAAATTTTGGTTAACTGATTGTTGCAAACTTGTTGATTCAAGCACGCCGACAAACCAATGGAGCAACTCGGAGATAACCGGTGAAAACAACCAATAAACAGAATAAGTTTACGCTAACCAAACTGGCACAGCTTTTTGCGTTAGGGGGCCTGGCCCTGAACATGACAGCCTGCAGTTTGGATCAAGCCAGCGATGCTAACAAACACAACGGCGAGACCGTGTATGACTTCGCACCGCCCAAACCTGCCCCCGGCAGTGAGCAATACAGTATGCTGAGCCACGACCGCGAGCGCTGGATGAACGAGCAGGGTGAAGTCGTGTCATTACGCGGTGTGAACCTGGGCAACTGGTTAATGCTGGAAATGTGGATGTTCGACAACGGCGGCAACCCGGTTGGCGAAGGTATAGAAGACCAATGTACATTTGAAGGCAAACTGGAGGAACGCTTCGGTGCCGAAGAACGCGCCCGCCTGATGGATGTATACCGCGACAACTTCATTACCACCCGTGACTGGGACATTATGCAGGAAGCAGGCTTTAACCTGATCCGCCTGCCTTTCCCTTACCAATTAATCGAAGACGCTAATAATCCAATGACACTGCGCGACGATGCCTGGCAATATCTTGACCAAGCCATTGCCGAAGCCAAGTCCCGTAACATGTGGGTGGTGCTGGATTTACACGGCGCGGCTGGTGCACAAGGCTGGGAGCATCACAGCGGCTGTGCGGGTAAAAACGAATACTGGGATGGCGACAACGCCGCCGACAATCAGGCCAGGACCGCCTGGCTATGGCAGCAAATTGCTACGCGCTATAAAGCTGAACCCGCTGTAGCTGGGTATGGTGTGCTTAATGAACCCTGGGGTACAGACGCAGAAACACTCGCCGAAAACGTAACAGAGCTGTATCACGCCATTCGTGAGGTGGACACAGACCACATTGTTATCTTGCCAGGTCATAACAGCGGTATTGATGCGTACGGCGATCCGAAAGACGCCGGTATGACTAATGTCGCGTTTGAAATGCACTTCTACCCGGGTATTTTTGGCTGGGGTGAAATCGGCTATGACGTCCATCGCGACTGGCTGACATGCGGCCAGAATGGCACTACGGGTGTGTGCGAGTGGGATGAGAAAATACGCGAGCTGGACACCCCATTCCTTATAGGCGAAATGCAGCCCTGGACCGGGTTAGGTGAGCAAGGCGGCGCCATTACACGTGCCACCTTCGACCGTTATAACGAATTAAGCTGGGCGGCAACTGCCTGGTCCTACAAAGTAATGACTATCAACGGCGGCCAGGGCAATGGCACCTGGGGTTATGTAACCAACAAAGGGGAACGCTTGCTGGCGAAAGCCAGCACATGGAGCTGTTCAGGCTGGGATACCACGCTGTCCGATGCATGTGAGACACCGTCAAAAGTTGTCACGCCAACCGACACTGACCAAACTTTCTACCTGATTGTGAAGTCAGGATCTTTGGGTGGTAATCAGGATATCCGTATTGACGACCTCGAACTGGTCGCGCAGTCCAGCGGCGAAAATGTATTGCAGAACAGTGCGTTTGATACTGCCAGTGACTGGATTGAATGGAGTGCAACCGACGCGTCACCAGCTGATGACAATCTGACCCCGGAAGTGGGGTACATGGCTGATGGCAACGGCATTCTGCGCATCACAGCTAACGGTAATTTTGCTAACGGCGGTGTGTATCAAGCGGTACAACTCACCGGTGGTGAATCTTACTTGCTGTCGGGCTCCTTCGTAGACGCCGGTTCATCAGATACCTGGGCTGAGATTTATCTGCTGCCTGCTGCCCCGGAAAATGGCACAGATATCAGCGCAGCAGCCATGCCTCGTATTGATCTGAACAACGATTCGTTAGAAGACATTGAAGCCTACTTTGCCGGTATGTCTGCCATTGAATACGAAGTGAATGAGCCGGTGAAATCTGCACTAACAGCCAGCGAACCAGCCGATATATTTAACTTCCCTAACGCGCCCCAGGACCTCACGCTGGAAAAAACAGCCGAAGGCATGAGCCTGGTTTGGACAGGCGTAAGCGATGCGACCTACAACGTGTATCGCACCACGTCATCGGGCAGCAACTATCAGTTAGTTGCCGAAGGGCTGGAAGCGGAGATGTATCTGGATACGACTACCGCAGAAGGCGTGACGTACTACTACATTGTCACCGCCGACAACGGAGAAGAGAGCTACGCGTCTAACGAAGTTGCCACGGAAATTTTTTACGCCAGTATTCCCGGTTTAATCGAGGCTGAGCACTTCAGTGGTCAGTCAGGCTTCCAGGTGGAAGACACCCAGGACGAGGGCGGTGGTCAGAACCTTGGCTATACCGATCCCGGCGATACACTGACATATAACGTCGAGGTCGCCGAGGCCGGTGAATACACTGTTTCATTGCGTATTGCCAGTTCGGGCGGCTCCGAAGGCATTGCCTTTAGTATGAACGGCACAAATGTTGGCAGTATTTCAGTGCCTGACACGGGCGACTGGCAAAACTGGACGACAATTTCAACAACCGTGACCCTAGCAGCCGGTGAACAAGAGCTGCAACTCACCGCACTGGGCGGCGCCTGGAACCTCAACTGGATGCAGTTTGAGAAAAACTAAGCGCGCACGCTAGTGCAACTTGGGCAGCAGATTTATTTCGCTTTTGGTAAGTCTGCTGCTTTTTTATTTGCCTTTGTAAATCACCTATCGAGTCATCTATGATTTTTCGAATTTCCTGCTTACTACTCTGTTTTCTGCCCGGCCTTTCTGCCTGTGCAACCCCCGATACTTCATCGAAGGGCCCAACTCCACAGGCCTGGGCATCCACCGAGCTTCACCCCAATGACCATCGCTGGTATTCCTCGCCCTGGTCTGAAAGTGACATCAGCCACACATTGAGTCCCATTAAAGTAAATGCAGTTACAGCATTCAACGCACCGGTATTCACCCTACAACCCGAGAAGAGATTTCAGACTATTTTAGGGATAGGCGCGTCACTGGAACACTCAACCGTGTATGCCATTCGCAAGAACAAATCAAAAGCCCAGCAACGGGCTCTGCTAAGCGCCCTTATTGATCCGGTAAACGGCATTGGCATGAATCTGTTTCGAATTAGCATTGGCACGTCAGATTTTTCCGACGGTACACTGGCGAAGACACCCACCAGCCACCCCAATGGCTGGTATAGCTTTCAGGATAGTCCTGACAGCCCGTTCAGTATTCAGCGCAATCGCGAACTGGGTATTATTGACACCCTGAACATGGCGCTTGACGTGGGTGCAGCGAGTAATAACCCGGTGCGGTTTGTGGCCAGCCCCTGGAGCCCGCCCGCCTGGATGCGCGAGCACAACTCGATGGTACAAGGCGGCACCCTGCTGCCAGAATTCTACGCCGCCTATGCCCAGTATTTACGTAACTTCATTGAAGCCTACGCCGATGAAGGCATCCCGGTCTATGCCATAACCCTTCAAAACGAACGGCAGTTCGAGCCACCCGCTTACCCTGGTATGGTGCTAAGCTGGCAACAAGAGCGCGATTTACTGATTGCGGTTTATGAAAACTTCCACAACATCGGCGGCGAGTACGGTAAGGATCTTCCGGTAAAAATCTGGACACTGGATCACAACTTCGACTACTGGCAACAAGCTATCGAGCAGCTAGACTCTTTTACCGAAATAGGCAAAGCCCACTATGTGGACGGTACCGCATTCCACCATTATGGCGGCGATTCGTCAGCCATGGCTGCGGTGCACGCCGCCTATCCAAGCAAGGACGTCATTTTTTCTGAAGGCAGCGTGTGGGGGGCCGGCAACGACAACCCGAATCGCGGTTATCAGGCCATTATTCGTCATTTGCGTCATTGGTCTACAGCCTATTTGTCGTGGGTCACCATGCTGCCACAGCAGGTCGATGAAGCTAATAAGGGACCCTACAACAAACTGGGAGTGGTGGGGCCCACCATGATCATTCAGGAAAAAGGCAGCAGCACCAATTGGTACAAAACCCCTGAATACTGGCTAATGGGGCAGTTTTCCCGCTTTATTCGCGAAGAGGCAACACGCATTGAAGTCACGCCTGAGACAGTAAACCGTATCGAGGCCGTGGCGTTTACCAATCCCAACGGCAGTACAGTGAGTGTCCTGAGTAACCCTCACGACCTGGAACAGGTGATCACCATTGGCGCAAACAAAACCTACTGGCAGCTCACGCTGCCCGCCAATAGCATAGTCACCGTGAAGTGGTAATAAAGTCGAGAAGCAAATTGTTGGACACCCACTAAAAAGGTGGGTGTCCACAAATCCCAATTTCTGGGCGCTCTTTTGCACTTTTTCTGGACACCCACTTTTCTTAAAAATTAAATCATTTATTTTCAGCGAGTTAACAGAAAGCACATTATGGACACCCACCTTTTTTCATCAACACAAACTCATACTCACGCCGCCATTGCGCCTAACCCCAACGCGCGGCGTCATGTATTGCAAATTGGTGCAGAGAAAACCAGGGTGCTCTTGATTGACGATGCCATACAATCCATAAATGCTGTCAGGCAACTAGCCTGCGAACAAACCTACACCAATGAGACACACACCTATTACCCCGGTGTACGTGCCCGCTGTCCAGACCGGTTACGCCAAGCCATCATTGCAGCCAGTGCCGATATCATTCGACAGGCGTATCACTTGCCTCCACAGCAAACCTTTAGCGATCAGGGTTCATGGCTGAGCATTGCCAATACTCCACCTGAAGCCTTAGACCCTTTACAGCAACTTCCGCATTTTGATTCACACTCCCAGCGTGACTTTGCGGTAATGCTGTATACCAATGAACAGGATTTTCAGGGAACCGGGTTCTATCGACATCGCCCCACAGGATACGAAAATATTACCGCTGCACGCTGGCCAACATTTAAAGCATCGCGCGATGCAGCAGACGCCATACATCGCGGCTCTGAATCATTAAGTAAAACAAAATCTACCGGTTACTTTTCGGATTCCACCGATGAATTTGAGCGTTTGGGCAAAATAGATTACCGGGCCAATCGGCTGGTTATCTACCCTGGGACCTTGCTGCACAGCGGGCTGATTGACCCAACCCGGGACTTATCGGCCAATCCTGCAACTGGCCGACTCACCGTAAATGTGTTTATACGCGCCGATTAACCCTAATTGACTACATAACTAACGGACTAATGGACTAAGCCTGGCCTTATAAGCTTTATTCAGCAGTTTCAGCTTATCACCGCGAATGTGAGGTACTTGCGCGGCGCCGCTGACCGTAAACACCATCCAATTTGCGCCACTGGCGTCTACCGGCTCCCACTCAGGTAAGCCTGCTGCGTTGGGATTACCGTATTTGATGAACTGCAACCAGTAGCGCTGCATGTATTGTACACCGGGCAGTGAGGAAGGGGAGAACAAGGCATTCACCTCTGCCCCATGATGCGCACCGGATTCGCCGCTACGGGTAACATCAAAGAAATAACGATACCCTTGGCTACGCTTATTTTGCATCGCCTCAGTAGTTACCGAGCCCGCTAGCACATAGCGCATATCACCAAACACGTGTTGGTAAGGTAGTGACTGATACCCATTGCCATCGGGAAGTGCTGAAAGCTGATAAACGCCTTTGATGCCAGGCGCTTCATCACCAGCCAGCTCAATCAAGCGTGCAGCCGGCACACCAGACCAGGGGTAAACGCTGCCGTCATAGCTGTTTCCGCCGCTCATGTAAGGCACATCGTGCTGACGCCCTTGCATAAACACGACACCCGGTTCATCTGGAAGAATTACCCCGTCAGCCACAGGTAAGTGAAATCCTTCAACGGCCTCCACCCATTGGCTGGCTGATACATTAATTAAATCCTCAGCAGTCACGGCTGAAGCCGCTTTGCTGACCACTCTGGATGCCAGCACTTGCGCATATTCCTGTGCATTCAGGCTCTGTGGTAACGGCTTTAAATTATTGGTTCTGGGTAAGGGCCAGGCACCGTAGCCACTTTGTGAGATAGCATGGTGAAATAACGACGCGCTTTGCGGTGCTACCATCAGCATTTGTACCGCCATGCCACCTGCAGACCCACCAGCAATAGTGACGTTTTTTGGATCCCCTCCAAATACGCTGATATGGCTTTTCACCCATTTAAGGGCGGCCACCATGTCTAGTACGCTGAAGTTTGCGCCCTGACTTGCATCAAGTGTTGGGTGCGCAAAAATGCCGAGTACGCCCAAACGGTAATTAAAGGACACCACCACTACGTCTTGAGAAAGCCAGTGAGACACGGCGCGCATATCAAGATTGCCGGAACCGCCTACGTAGCCACCACCGTGGATCCACACCAGAACGGGTTTGGGCTCAATAGCTGTGTTGGAATCGTTTTTTGCAGAAGTGAATACATTAATAAACAAGCAATCTTCACTGGTGATTTGATCGGTGCGCTGAGGGCACTGCGCGCCATAGCGGGAAGCATCAATATCACCGTCATAGGTAACGGGTTGAGGTGCCATCCATCGGTTTTGGCCTTCTGGAGAGGCGGCGTAGGGTATTCCTTTGAAAGCCAGCACAGAACCATAAGCTTCACCATACAGTACTGACTCACCAATACGCACCTCAACCGCACTGGAATTAGCATTGGCACTGCTTACAAACGCCAACGCTATCGAGAACGCAGTTGAGGTTGTTACGACAAGACGGACAACTTTTGCAATCAATTGCTTCACTTTCTGTTTCCGCTACAAAATATGTAAGGCACACCATATCAGCGATTGGTGAGAAAGTGCAGCGCCTGCCTTATTTCGAACGTTCGAGTTAGCGACAGAACCCGAAAACCTGCAGGATTACTGTGGGTTATCTAACCCATAGACACACACGTACACTTTTTTATAGGTCTCAATAGTACGCCACTGCCCTTTGTAGCCTGGCTCCATATAAAAGGTATCGCCGGCGTGATACAGCTTGGGTTCACAGCCGTCTTCAGTTAGCTCAATCCCCCCTTCGATGAGATAGCAGAACTCAAACACACCGTCTTTGATTGAGCGGTTGGTGCCCGGTTCGCCGCCCATTACGCCGACTTTGATCTTGTCATCGGCAATGCAATCTGGCGCCCATTTTTGTAGCAGTGGATTTCCCGCTAACAAAATAGCTGGGTTAATGTAGCCTTCTTCAGGCGCGTCAGCGGGATGCTGGACTACAGTATTTAGACGAGACATAACGGCTTCCTAATCAGTAACAGTGTTAGCAAGCCAGTATAGTGAGAATGCCCGGCAAGTGAGGCTGATTCGCCTTGCCTGCCAGGCAGATCCTGTTGAGTCACAGGTGAGGTTTAGTGGAATTCACTGTGAACGGGTATGGCTCACAAATCGCGCATACAACACTGGTAATACAACCAGCGTTAGCAGCGTGCAGGTGACCAAACCGCCTACGATCACCGCCGCGAGTGGCTTTTGGATTTCCGCGCCTAAGCCATTCGACATTAGCATAGGCAGTAAACCCAGTGCCGATGTGAGTGCGGTCATAAGCACAGGTCGCAACCGAGAGCGAGCGCCGTCTTTGATGGCATCAATGGCGTTTTGTGTATTGGCTCGAGCCTCTTGATTCGCCAAGCGCTGATTTATACTCTCAACCATCACCACACCGTTGAGCACCGCCACCCCAAACAAAGTGATGAATCCTACCGAGCTGGGCACTGACAAATAGTGACCACTTACATACAGCGAGAATATCCCGCCAACTGCGGCAAGGGGAACATTCACCATAATCAGCATCACCAGTTTCAACTCACCAAATGCGAGGTACAGCAACACAGCAATAAGCGCCAATGATACAGGTACCACCAGCATCAGCCGCTGCATAGCGCGCTGCTGATTTTCAAACTGCCCGCCTATTTGCACGGTGTATCCGGCGGGTAGTTGGACCGAGGTATCAATGGCATCGCGAATATCACTCACTACGCTGCCCATATCCCTGCCGTCCACGTTCGCCTGGATCACCACACGTCGCTGTACATCATCACGGCGAATTTGCGGCGGACCGGACTCAATGGCAATCGTGGCAACATCTTGCAAACGTACCCACGCGCCTTGGGCAGAGCGAAGGCGTAATTCGGCTAATGCTGCAATGTCATTCCGATACTGGGAATCGATGCGCACCAGAATGTCGTAACGCTCATTGCCCTGAATGATTTGGCCCGCAGCTTGTCCGCCAAGCCCCTGCTGCACCAAATTCATCACACCGGCGACATCCAGCCCATACCGGCTTAACTGATTGCGATCGGGTCTTATCACCAATTGCGCTTCACCACTGATTTGCTCCATGGCAACATCGCGGGTACCACTGATTGTGGCCACAGCAGACGTGATCTGCTGCCCATACTCAGCCAGGGCATTCAAATCCGGCCCAAACAGTTTTATAGCTAACTCGGCCTTCACTCCAGACAGTAGCTCGTCTACCCGGGTAGCAATGGGTTGGGAGAAGTTAAACAACAGCCCGGGGTGCACTTCCAGCGCCTTTTCCATTTCAGTTTGCAAGGCCAGACGATTCGACGCGGAGGTCCATTGATCTACCGGCGTTAAGCCCAGGTAGATTTCAATGTTGTTCACCGGCTCCGGGTCGCCGCCAATTTCGGCCCGGCCTATTTTACTTACCGCGTAGGTGACTTCCGGGAAGCCAAGCAGGATAGCCTCTAGCTTAGGCGCAACGTCGAGAGCGGTTGTTAAGCTTGCCGAAGGCGCCAGTGTTACCCTTAAGTTAATGGTGCCCTCTTCAAGTTCTGGTGCGAATTCGGTACCCAACTGCGGAAAGACAATAGCGCTGCCAGCCAATAGCACAGCAATCGAAAACAGCAGGTACTTCGGACGATTCAAACATGCACTGAGCACATTTTGATATTTAAATTCTATATAGAGTAATGCGCGGTTTTCACGTACTTTCGGCGTGCGCAATCCCAGCACCAATACCGACAGCACTGGCACAAAAATTAGCGCCACGACTACCGCACACACTAGCGCCAGCATAATGGCAACCGCCATGGGCTGGAAGAGCTTGGCCTCTACCCCTTCAAAACTGAATAACGGTGTGAACACCACCAGGATAATCAGGGTCGCGAAAAACACCGGCTTCGCCACTTCCTGCGCGGCCTGCACCACTAATTCTGAAATCGACGAGTGTTCTGGTTCACGCTGTTGCAGTTTTTGATAGATGTTTTCTACCACCACAACAGAGCCATCCACCAGCATGCCTATTGCTACCGCGATGCCGCCTAACGACATGAGGTTGGCTGAGATGCCCAGCATGCTAAGTACCGACAGCGCTAACCCAATCGACACCGGAATCGACAGCAATACCAACAAAGTAGCACGGACACTCATTAAAAATAGCGCAAGCACAATGACAATAAACACAAAGGCCAGCAACAGCGCCTGCACCACAGTATTGACCGCTTGTTTTATCAGCGCCGCCTGATCGTAGTAGGGTTCAAAGTGAACACCTTTAGGCAAGGCCTGCTGGATTAGGTCGATTCGCGCGTTGATACCTTCAATGGTGGCGTTTGTGTTGGCGCCCATGCGTTTAAGTACCACGCCAGACACCACTTCACCCCGGGATGCGACAGAGCCGTTTTCATCCCGCACTGACATCGTCACCGCGCCCTGACGAATCTCTGCGCCCAGCTCAACGGCGGCGACATCACCAATGGTTACGATGCCACTGCCCTCAGTAGTCAGCGGTATCTGCTTAATCTGCGTGAGTGCTTCTGCACCGGACGCCAGCCAGCCTGCACCGCGGATCACCAGCTGTTCGGGTCCGCGGTCGAGATACCAGCCACCCGCATTGTTATTGTTGCGGGCCAGCGCATCCATCACGTCCTGCTGAGTCAGGTTGTACGACAGCAGTCGATTGGGGTACAGATTGACCTGATACTGCTTAACCTGCCCGCCAAATGAGAGCACATCGGTGATCCCGTCTACCGGCATCAGTAACAACTTAATCAGGTAATCATTCAGGCTGCGCAATGCCATAGCGTCGTAACCAGAATCCGGTTCGGCGATTAGCAAATACTGATACACCTGGCCAAGGCCAGAGGTATTGGGGCCAATTTCGGGCATGCCGATACCGTCGGGGATCATCTCTGATGCTACTTGCAGGCGCTCGAATACCAGTTGGCGAGCAAAATAGATGTCAGTGCCTTCCTTGAACACAACAGTAATGCCCGATAAACCGGTTTTGGAAATCGAGCGCACTTCTTCAACATCGGGCAGAGCGTACATCACCGCCTCAATGGGGTAGGTAATCAATTGCTCCACTTCTTCAGCGGCCAGGCCTGGCGCTTCGGTGTTGATCGCAACCTGAATGTTGGTCACATCAGGAAACGCATCCAGGTTGAGTTTCGGGATCATCAATGCGGCAAATACGCCAAGCCCGACCAACACGCAGAGCACCATAAATCGCAGCCGTACGGCGGCTTCAATCAGGTTTGAAAACATAGTAATCTCCTGACCGACAATTAATGGTTATGCGGATCGAATCCGCCTTTGGCAATTTCCGATGCCACAAAAAACGCGCCGCGGCTCACATACCGCACGTTTGCTTCAACACCGCTGATTTGTTGCCACTTGCCATAGCGATTACCCAATTGCACAACTCTGGGTACCAGTTCGCCGTCTTCGTCTACAACAAACAACTGCCAATCGCCATCGGCGTCGCGCATCAGGGCGCTTTCCTGCACCGCTAGCACGCGTGACGCCTGTGGACCGCTGAAATACACGTCGGCAAACATGCCGGAGTGAAACTTGTGTGCCTCGTTGTTCAGATTCAATCGCACAGTTCGCGTTCTACTTACCGGATCGATAGTGTGGGATTCCTGCGTAACCGTTGCCGTTGCGGCAATATCACCCACCACCACGCTGGCAGTATGCCCAGCGGCCAGATGCAAATCGTTGTGCGCAGGCAGTCTGGCTTCTACCCAAAGTTGCGATTCATCGGAGACCAGCATAAGTGCCTGTCCAGGTGCGATTTGTTGACCCTGATTGAAATCGTCTGTCATCACCACGCCGGCAGCCTGTGCAACCAGCGTATACTCGCCCAACGGATAATCTGGTGTTTCAGCGATTTCATTAATGATTTTCAGGGATAACCCAAACGCCTGCAAGCGGCGTGACGCCGCCTGATAATCATTACGCGCGGCTACGTAACGCTTTTCGCCAACAGCGGCTTGCCCCAATTTGCGGATGCGCTGCCATTCAACGGCGGCGGTTTGCAACTCGCTTTGTGCCGTGATCATGTCTTCGCTGAATAGCGACACCAAAGGTTGATCTTGTTTTACCTGCTCACCAAGCGCAGCGTGACGCTTCACCACCACCGAGCTTACGCGCGGTGACACTATGTAGCTTTGATAACCGTTGGCTTTGATTTCGCCCGGCGCATACACAGACTCGCTTAGGCTAAGTGGCTCCAGCGTATCCAGATGAATATCAGCCATGGCCACCTGCTCACCGGAAAGACTTACGCCGCCATGTTCTTCGTGTTCTTCGTGTTCTTCGTGTTCTTCGTGTTCTTCGTGTTCTTCGTGTTCTTCGTGTTCTTCGTGTTCTTCGTGTTCTTCGTGTTCTTCGTGTTCTTCGTGTTCTTCAGTATGTTGCTCAGGTTTAGTCTGCACGTCATGCTTTTCATGAACATCGTGATTGTGTTCATGTGCCTGCTCATTGCTCGCTGCGTCTGCAGCTTCCACTTGCCACGCCAACAGCACGCTCAAAAGAATGTATTTATTGAAATAAAGAAAAGTCATGGATTACTCCTTGTCGGCCAGCGCACTAATATGTGCCACCAGCCCCGCGCTCTGGCGCAAATAGTCGATGTAAGTCAGTTGAAACTGATAAGTAAGGGTTAGCGCGGCCTGCTGACCACTCAATAACTGATTGAGCTGAGACTGGTAGTCGTCAAAAGCCAGATCGCCTGCTGCAAACCGTTCGCTGAGCACCTTGGTTTGCTCCGAAAAGTCACCGCTATCAATTTGCTGCCAGATACGATGCCGTTCGCCTAGTTGCAACATCTGTTGGTAGGTTGACGAGATGGCTTCACGCACAGTCACCACCTCTGCTTTTAATTGCTGTTCACTGGCCATTGCTCGCTGTTTTGCCGCTTCGGTGACTTCGCTAAAATCATTGCGAACGTTCAGAGGCACCGACATCGACAATGACAGCAGCGGCTCTCCTGCCTGCCGTCCAACCCCAAACCCAACCGTGGGCGCCGGCTTGTTGCTAACGCGCTGGACATCCACCTCATTAGACGCAATCAACCAGTTGATATGAGCGTATCGCAGGGAAGGCAGTTGCTGGATCTGCGTGGGCGGCAGCAAAGAAAGAGTGGGTGTCCAGAAATGGGGGCTGATAGGTGTTTCCAGGCCGGCTTGGCCCAGTATGGCCAATACGTCTTGTTTTGCCTGTTGCCAGGTGGTCAGCCACTCACTTTCAGCAACCATCGCCTCAGCAATGGCCGATTTCGTAATAGCCAACGACATAGCCGGCACTTCGCCTGTCGCCACTTTTTTCTCGATAACCTGAAGCAATTCAATGGATTGCTCAACACGCTGCGTGGCGATAGTGTATTGCTTGTCGGCATATAAAAACGCTACTTGGGATCTAAGCCCTTTAGCAGCCACTTCTGTTCTGGCTAACGCCAAAGCCAGGCGACTTTGTTCGGACAGCAGCTCACCGGCTCGGGTTTGTGAAGACTGCACATCGTGCCAGTCCAACTGACTGGATAGCCCAATCTGATAGTTGATTTCGCTGCCTTCGCGTTCCAGGCTGGTATCCAGCGATGGGTTATAAAGTGGCCTGGCGAGGGCCGATGCCTGATACCCGCTCGCCTGAACATCGTGCTGTAACGCCTGAATAGAAGGGTGGGTGTCTACTTTTTGCAGCAGCCAATTGGCCCACTGCTTTGACTGCGCGTATGCGCCTGTGCTCAGCGTGATAACACACGCCGCACAAATGTATTTGTACAACATAGTAATGTCTCGTTTAACGTTGTGGATCACTGCTTCGTGGCAGTGCTACGAAAAATTCCGTTGCGTTAAACGATTGGGGGGCGTAACAAATTGCGCTGGTAACCGGTGTGCAGGTTAGCGTAAAACTCTGGCTGTAAGCCTTTGAAGGCACTCAGTCCTGAGTGAGTAAGGACAACCGGCAGGTAGACGTGATGCGCGCCATGACAATGACAGCAATGATGGCAATCGAAGTCAGCAGACGTACCCGCTGTTACTACTTCAGACTGCCCGGCTTCATCAGACTGTGATTCAACGTCAATCGCAGATTCGGACTGGTGCTCATGATGCTCGAAACTGACGTGCTCGGTACCGGCCTGATGTGAGGCATGGTTATCAAAGGCAGCACTGGATGCCTGCGTGGCGAATGCCAACAGTATGCACAATACCCAGTGTTTCATTGCCCGTGTTACCAACAACGGTCTCCTCACATTAATTAGGATTCCGGCTAACCGAAAGCCTGAGACGCCAGACTATATACCTGATAATCAGCGGCTTGCTCGGCTAGCCATTCGCCTTTGACCATTAAGCTTACCTCATCGACCTGCTGCAAACCAAGGTCAGTCAACCAGCTTTTCAGGTCACTGGCGTGTTCGGTAAGATCAAAACGTACAAAGCCATTGGCTTGCTGAAGTAACGCTGCCGCCAAAGCCTTTGCCACATCAGCATCACTGGCGACGACTGGTCCAATGGTTTCACCTCGTCCACTCTCGCGAATAAAGGCATAACCCTGTGGTTGGCCATTTTGGGAGGCAATAACACACTTGCCTCGCGCCACTAGTGCTTGAAGTAATGCACTGCGGTTGGCCTGAAAAGCCTGATTGTCCAATTCTAAAACAGTAGACAGTGAACTCGCGTCGATGTCTGTGATCTCGAATTCGTCAGAAACGTCAGGCTGTGTAGTTAGCTCACCCTGAACCTGATAAATGGTACTTCTTGTGGTAAACCCACATTGTTCATAAAGACGCTTGCCCGCGACTGTGGCTACCAGTTGCAAATTACGCTCGCCGGTTTGTTCCATCACGGTATTCATTAATGTACGGCCTAGTCCACGGCCTTGCATCGCATCGGGCACAACTACCAAACCAACTGTTGCACAGCCCAAATCGGAAGTAGTTGAGGCCTTGCCGGTTGCGTTGTTCAGCGCTGGGTAATCCCACCACAAAATACAGCCCACGATTTGAGGCGCAGATTGCGCGTTGTCTGAATCCAGGTTCGCTTCAATAACGCTGCCATGCCCCAGTTCAAAGTGCAATTGCCAGTCAATTGACCTGTGGGGCCATTTGACTTGTTGGGTAAACGACAAGCACACCGGTAAATCGGCCTCGGTCATGCTACGAATCGACATTGCCATCTCAGACTTCACAAAACTGCCTTTTAAACTGTATTAATGGGTAAATAGTAACGGTGCAGCGCAAACATATGCTGCTGTAAATCCGCGTTATTCGGTACGATCTTCTTTTTCGCTTAAATAATCTTCTGCCAGCGCAACCAGCAACTGAATGCCCGTAGCGAGTACATCATCATTGAAATCATAGTGTGGATGATGCAGCGGAATGGTGGGTTGTTCAGTCCCCTGACCTAACCAAATGTAGGCTCCCTCGCAAGCTTGCAACATGAACGCAAAGTCTTCCGAGGTAAAAGCGGGCTCTGGGGCTAATTGAGCATTGCCCACACTGGCTGCGACGTCCAGCGCTCGTAATGCCGCCGATTCATGATTAATGGTAGCCGGGTAATAGCGATTGTAGTCCAGGGAAATATCCGTACCGGTTGCCAGTGCCACGCCCAGAATCACCTGCCGAATGGCCTTTTCAACGGCATTTTGCACTTCCGGATCAAACGTGCGAACCGTACCGGTTAAGCCAACGCTACCCGGCAACACATTGTGCGAACTGCCACCTGAAATTTGGGTTACCGACAAGACTGCAGTCGAAGTGGGCGCAATCCGACGTGAGACAATGGTATGCAATTGAGACACTAACTCACTGGCGGCAAGAATAGCGTCAGGCGTTTGATGCGGCGCAGCGGCGTGCCCCCCTTTGCCCTGTACGCGAATACTGAATTTGTCAGCTGCCGCCATAATTGGGCCAGGCCTTGTTGCGATAGTCCCGGCCGGTAAATCCGGCCAGTTGTGTAGCGCATAAACACGGTCACAGGGGAATCGTTCAAACAGCCCATCATCTATCATGGCTTTTGCGCCTGCTTCGCCCTCTTCTGCTGGCTGAAAAATAAAGTGAACCGTGCCGTCGAACTGCTGCGTTTGCGCCAGATATTGCGCAGCGCCAAGTAACATGGTGGTATGGCCGTCATGCCCGCAGCCGTGGAATACGCCGTCGTGGCAACTGGTATAAGGCAGTCCGGTTTCTTCCTGAATAGGGAGGGCGTCCATATCAGCACGCAGGCCAATTGAGCGTGAGCCGTTACCGACTTTTAAGCTGGCAACCACACCGGTTTTGCCCACGCCTGTCGTAACCTTGAGCCCTGCTGCCGTCAAGGCCTCTGCCACTTTTCTTGCCGTGGCGACTTCTTTATAAGCCAACTCCGGATGCGCGTGAATATCGCGTCGAAAATCGATGAGCGGCTTAATTAACGCGTCAATATCGGAAAGCGTACAGGAGGGCATAAAGGTATCCTTGTGGCTGTCATTGTGGCGAATCTGACTTTTACATCGGCCACTTTACGTTAACTCATTTTAGCGCCATTCAAAAAGTGATATCGACTGCTTTACGCGCTGGCTTTTAATATAATTTGCTGTTCAGCCACGCAAAGCAGCACCCCATGCTGCAGTTGCCGCCCTATACTGTTCTGCATTGGTCAGTAGGTCCCGGCAGCGCGGTAAGATGTGCTGTCGCAGTAGATTGTGCTGCATTCAGAATCAACGGAAACAGGAATACCATGACGCACCCGGTAGACGAGTTAAAAACCCTTGGCAGGCTGCAACAAGCATACATAAATGGTCAATGGGTAACGCTCAGCTCAACGCGCTCGCACAACATTGTTAACCCTTCGGACGAGAGCCTGATTGGCGAACTCACGCTAGGCAATGCTGACGATGCCGATACAGCCATACAAGCGGCGGCTGCGGCATTTCCAGCCTGGAGTCAGACGTCGGTTGACGAGCGTTTGGCAATACTGGACGGCGTAATTGCACTTTTCGAAGCCCGCGCTGAACAACTAGCTCAAATCCTGTCTACCGAAATGGGCGCGCCGATCAATTATGCACGAACCGCTCATGTGCCGCTGGCCCTGGCTCATTTGCAGGTTGCCCGGGATAATCTGGCCAGCTACGAATTTACTGAGATGCGCGGCACAACCGCCATTGCCCGTGAACCCATTGGTGTGGCCGGATTGATCACGCCCTGGAACTGGCCGCTGTATCAGATCACCGCTAAAGTCGGCCCGGCGATAGCGACGGGCTGCACGGTTGTACTAAAGCCCAGTGAGCTTTCGCCACTCAGTGCGCTCGCTTTCGCCGACATTCTGCATGATGCCGGTGTGCCAGCGGGCGTATTTAATCTGTTGAACGGTGATGGCCCAGAAGTGGGCTCAGCGCTATCCAGCCACCCGCTTGTGGATATGGTATCGATTACCGGTTCAACCCGTGCTGGCATATTGGTGGCTCAGGCTGCAGCGCCCACCGTTAAACGTGTTGCGCAAGAATTAGGCGGTAAATCACCGAACATTATTCTTCCCGATGCGGACCTGCAGGCCGCTATCGGGCCAGGCGTATTAGCCTGTATGCGCAACAATGGTCAGTCGTGTAGCGCCCCAACCCGCATGCTGGTACCACGCGAACAGCTGGCAGAAGCGGAACAGTTAGCAATTGAAGCAGTAAATACCATTGTGATTGGCCGCTCAGACAATGAGACAGCCACCCATGGCCCGTTAGCCAACCGAGCACAGTTCGAACGAGTGCAGTTAATGATTGAAAAAGGACTCTCGGAAGACGCTAAATGCATTACCGGCGGGGTTGGCAGACCGGATGGATTTGAGGCAGGTTTCTTTGTACGCCCTACCATTTTTAGTGACGTAACCAATGACATGGCAATTGCTCGCGACGAAATTTTTGGCCCCGTGCTGTGTATGCTCCCTTACGACACGGTGGACGAAGCTATCGCAATGGCTAACGACACCGTTTACGGCCTCGCTGCCCATGTACAGTCTAAGAATCTAAATGAAGCTCGTCGTGTAGCGCGCTTACTCCGCAGTGGCCAGGTGCACATTAACTACCCGGCCTGGGATGCCCACGCGCCATTCGGCGGTTACAAGCAGTCTGGTAGCGGTCGTGAGTTTGGCCTGGAAGGCTTTGAAGAATATCTGGAAACCAAAGCCATCGTTGGCTTTGATGAAGCATAAACGTTTAGTTTGATAGTTGAAGGTACAGCATGACCCCGACGTTAAAGAAAATTGCCAGCAATGAAACATTGCCCTCACAGGCCGATGTCGTTGTTATTGGTGGCGGTATTATTGGTGCCTGTGCCAGCTATTTTCTGGCCAAACAAGGCTACTCGGTTGCCTTGATCGAGAAAGGGCTGGTTGGCGCTGAACAGTCAAGCCGAAACTGGGGGTGGTGCCGACAGCAAAACCGTGACGCACGTGAGCTTCCCACCTCGGGACTGGCTATGCGCCTGTGGGACGAGATGACCGAAGATCTGGGTCAGGACCTGGGTTTTCGCCGCTGTGGTTTACGCTATGCCACAGACGATCCACAACAATTAGCAGAATGGGACAGCTGGCGCGACGTAGCCAAACAATTCAACGTTAACACCCGTATGTTAAGCGCCAAAGAAGCCAACGAGATGATCCCGGCCAACGGCCGCACCTGGTTAGGTGGAGTTCACTCCATCGATGATGGCAAAGGTGAACCCGCTATCGCCGCTCCCATGATTGCCGAAGGTGCACGCCGTTACGGCGCAACCATTCATCAGCAATGCGCGGCGCGCGGCATGGAAATCACCAATGGCAAAGTTGAGGCTGTGATCACCGAAAAAGGCACCATTCGTACCCAGCGCGTGTTGTGTGCAGCTGGCGCCTGGGCGTCAACATTCTGCAGCCATCACGGTATTCGCTTTCCTCAGGCTAGCGTAAGACAAACCGCGTTTCGTTCCAAACCTATTGAGAATATCGGTGAGGCCATTTATACCTCAGGCGTTGCCCTCACCCGCCGTTTAGACGGCAGCTACACCGTAGCACTAAGTGGCACAGCATTGCTGGAATTTACCCCGCAGGGTATTCGCTTTGCCAAAGAATTCATGCCGATGTTTATGAAGCGCATTAAGGCGGTACAGGTCAACCTGGGAAGCTCGTTCTTCAAAGGCCCGGAAGCCATTAACCGCTGGAAGAATACCGGCCCTTCGCCCATGGAAGCCATGCGGATATTAAACCCTGATCCGCACGGTAAGAATATTAAGCAAACACTTCACGCCGTTCGTACCCTGTTTCCGGCACTTAAGGATATTGAAATTGCCGAAAGCTGGGGCAGCTACGTGGACTGCACGCCAGATGCCGTGCCGGTTATGTCTGCTGTTGACGATGTCGAGGGATTCTATTTGGCGGCAGGCTGCTCAGGCCATGGTTTTGGTTTAGGCCCGGGTTTGGCCAAGGTTGCGGCGGATTTAGTGGTTAACAACACACCACTTATCGATGCCACGCCATTCAACCTGTCGCGCCTGAACGACGGCTCTAAAATCGAAGTCGGCGCCATCTAAGCGCCCGCCACTAGCAAAGTGTTCTCCTCAAAGCGGTCTGTGTTCTGAAAAGACACCGACCGCTTTTTTTTTGCACCCCAATTTGTGGACACCCACACTTTTTGGGACACACACCTTTTTTGAGACATCCACTTTCTTTGAGACACCCATGTTTTTTCACAGTTAGAAAAACAATGAAAAAGGTGGGTGTCCACAAATTCAGAGCCGTAGCATGTGGCAGGCGATTTGTGTTATACCAACGTAATCGGATTTAAAATCAAGGTATTAGGCATGGATGGGTTTATCGCAGGGCACTTTTCGTTTGCATTAAAAAGGTGGGTGTCCAGAAATTGCTCCAGAAAGGTCAGGCGCATGCTTGCACTGGCTGCTTTACTGCCTTTTACTATTTCTGCTGTCGCGGCGGACGTGCAACTCATTCCTGAAGGCAGTTTGTCTGCTGAGGCGCTCGCCGCTTTACCTCATGCACCAAGGGTGACGCACCATACGGTATTTAAGGGTAAGTCCGGCGCACAATACAATCATGGCGCAGTAATGATCACCCATAAAGGGCGTTATTTCATGCAATGGCAAAGTTCTGCTCAGGATGAAGATGCACCCGACACCCAGGTTTTGTATGCCATAAGTGAAGACGGCGAACATTGGTATAAGCCGCGCGTGATGGCAAGTTCCGGCAATGGCAGTTTGATCACAAATGGCGGATGGTGGTCGGATGGCGATACCCTGGTAGCCTACTTCAATGTCTGGCCGAACAAGCAGCTCCAAACGCCCGGGTATGTTCTCTACACCACCTCTACCGATGGACTAATCTGGCAACCGGCTAAACATCTTAAAATGACCGATGGCACTGACGTAAACGGCATCATTGAGCAAGACCTGCACACCACGCCCAGCGGCAGAATACTGACTACCCTGCATCGTTACCCGGGTTTAATTGCAACCCCCATGTTCACTGATAATCCCAGCGGGACAGGCGAATGGCAGTTTGGAGAACTTCCGCACCTAGCGTTTGAAGGGAAAACCAGCCGGGAAATTGAGCCTGCCTGGTTCAGCACGAACAATCAGCTAACCATGGTGTTTCGCGATCAGGCATCCAGTTTTCGCGTACTAACGTCTACCAGCAATGATGACGGAGAGCATTGGAGCCAGCCCGAGATCACCAATATGCCCGACGCCAGAGCTAAATTAAGTGCGGGAAATCTGCCCAATGGCGTGGCCTTTATCGTAAATTGCCCAAGCGGCAGTAAAACCCGAATGCCACTGGTACTGAGCCTGAGTGACAACGGCAGCTCCTTTAACCGGTTTTTTATGTTGCGAAACGAAGCTTCCAATGTACCCATGCGGTATGACGGCAAGTACAAGCGGGTGGGATTTAGTTACCCTAAAAGCTGGGTTACCGAAGATGCACTTTACGTTGCGTACGCAGAAAACAAAGAAGATATTGTGGTTACCAAAGTGCCGTTAAGCGCTCTGTTAAATACACAATAAAACAGCACGCAGTAAAAAGCCGGTTAACCCAATAAGCTAACCGGCTATACACTACTTTGCTAATCACTCAGGTGCGTGAGGCAATACAAACGATAGCGTTGCCAGGTACTCGTACTTATCGATGATTTTAGGGCGGTCAGTAGGAGCGTCGTATACCGCTACCACCACATTCAACCCCTGATTGCGGATCGGAAACGTCACTTTGCCGTCTTTGCCAGACACAACTGGCTCTGCATCCGGATCGTTCACAAAGTCATTCTTCACCAACGCACCTGCGACTGGCTTGCCTTTGTGCAATACCTGATAAGTCTGCATTTCACCACGCAGCATGGGGAAAGAATCACCTACCGGCACAATTTGCAGTACCTGTGTTGGCAGAGCCGGCACTTTACGCAATGGCCCCCGCAAATGTACGGCGTACTTGATAGTTTCTTCACTCAAAATGGCATTGGGTACTTCGTCGCGACCTTTACCAATCCAGTGGCCTTCGCCGGTATTACTCCAAATGCCGTTATTCAGCACTGCCGATACCGCAACCGGGTAATCATCACTGGTTACCAACAGCAAAGGTCCGGTAGGCGTTAATTCAACGTCTACGCTGTCCCAATCTTCATCGAAACCTGAAACAGAGGCAATTTTAGGTAAACGCAGTACGGCGTCTAAATCATCAGCACCAACACCATAGATAAGCGCAAGTTGCTTTGAACGCTCAGCAAACCAAATGCCATGTGCACTTGCCTGTGCTGATATCAGCGCAGCGAGCGCCATAACAGTAATCTTCTTCAACATTGTTGTTTCCTTATTCGCTATTTTAGTGTTTTAACTGATTGATAAAATCCCGCGACAGTTATCGTTACGGTGATTGGAGAGTCGGTATTGTTTTGCCAGTACCAGCCATGGGTACCGTGGAAAGGCGCTTTGAAAATACCGTTGTCTGACGAAATCGCGTTGGACTTTTTATAGCTGGTGAACTCGTCGGTGGCACCCACCACTTCACCATGCATATCCATGTATAGTTCGCCGCCGTCTGTTTCCCAGGTAAAGCTAAAGCCGTTACCTTGTTCTGTTAAGGCTTTTACTTCTACGCCTTCATAGTCAGGAATCTCGACGGTCAGCGTATGGGTTTGCCACTCACCCGCACTTTGCGCGAACGTGAAGTCATTTTGTGGTTCCAGGGTCATTTCTTCGGCTTGCACGGTATTACTCATACCGGTTAAGCCAAGCAGTGCACCTACGCCGGTAGGATCTTTGTTGTACTCAGCAGGCAGTATTACCGTTACTGACAGGACCACCGCAACCACAGAAGCAATGGCGAGCCCTTTTATAATTTGTTTATTTGTCATCTCGACGTGTTGCGTGGTCATACTGTTCCCCACATATATCCGGAAAGTTGAAAGATTGTCAGCATCAGGCCGGCAGAAACCAGGGCCAGGTTTGAAACAAAGGCATAGCGCATAAAGGCGTTACTTTTTCGCAGTAAAATGACCAGCATTAACATGCCGAACAACGCAATCATTTGCCCCATTTCAACGCCAATATTGAAGGCAATTATATTGCCCACCAGCCCATCATCAGACAGGGTAAAGTCTTGCAATTTGGTCGCTAAACCAAACCCGTGAAATAACCCGAATACCAGTACCGCCGCCTTGTTATTGATCGAGAAACCACAAAACCTGGGGAAGAAACCAATGTTATCCAGCCCCTTGTATACAACTGACAGACCGATAATGGCATCGATGATATAGGCGTTAATATGAATACCAGACAGTACACCAAACAGTAGGGTGACACTGTGGCCCACTGCAAACAACGTAACGTAAATACCGACGTCTTTTAGACGGTACAAAAAGAAAATCACGCCGAATAAAAACAGCAGATGGTCATACCCGGTCACCATGTGTTTGGCACCCAAATAGATATAGGGAATGATCTGTAGTCCCGTGCTGTTTTCCAGAAACGCGCGGTCGCCATCGGCTACACCATGTGCCATTGCCAACGGCGTGACGACCAAGAGCAACAGGCCAATTAAAAGTAACTGAACAGTTCTCATCACAATGGCCTACAGCATATACTTGCCGACGATTTTGGACACACCGTCCTGCAAGGTCAGCATCGCAAGTACTTTTTCACCAGTATGAAGTTTAACCGGGCCGGAAAACAGATTGCCGTTTGCCGCAGTCACTTCCACCAACTCTTTTCGGTTGTCACCCTTTATTTTTAAATGCAACTTTAGTTCGCTGGCATTCAGCGGTTCGCCGTCATAAAACACCCATACTTTTACGGAGTCTGCTTCTTGCTTCAGCTCGAACGAATACTCCCCAACAATCTTCACAATACCGCCAAACTGAGGTTCGGTATTGCCGTGTGCCAATGCAGGTAAACTGACTACCGAGCCACCCAATAAGGTGGTGAGTAATAACATCACGGGTAATTTGCGCATTTGTAACTCCTTGGTGTTTTAACTGCCATCAGGCAGTGTTGTAATTATTAATTCATTCATCAAAAAAACGATTGGCAATCGGTTTTTTAAGCCAAAGCCCTAGCAGGTTTATTACTGAACTACAGACTTAAAATGAGTTCTACGTAATGATGCAAGCTGTCGATTGAAACCAGGTTCAATCCAACAATTGCAGTGGTAAGTGCCCCCACCCACACTAGACCGGATGTTCTTTCCGGGGTGGTTTGCAATAAGGTATTTACGCGTTGTTCAACAAATTCATAACCAAACCCGGTGCCAAATTTCATGTGGCAATTCGAATTAAATCGACTTACCGACACCAGTGTTTGAGCCACGTTGAGCGGGTCGTATTGTTCTGCAGCGCGTTTATCAGCAGTTAATTCACAGGCGATGTTGTAAGCAGTTCTTAAGCGCTTTCTGACTGGTTTAATTTGAAAGCCGCTGACAAAACAAAACACCCAGCTCATTAGCGGGTCGAGACTCCGGCAATGCTGGGCTTCATGCTCCAGTACACATGCCAGTTGTTGTTCTGATAACCGGTCTACCATGCCGCTGGACAAATAGATCTTCGGCGTAATAAGCCCCGCAGAAAACGCCATCGGATTATCACTGTGCAAACACACTACTGATTTGCCATGTAGCGTTATATGCGAATACCCTGCTAGCTGGATGGCCAGCGTTAAGCGCTTTTGATTGTCGCTCAATGGCTTCAAGTGCTTAGCCGTTAACCAACAGGTAAAACCAAAGAACGCTATTAACAGAGCACCGTGCCATGACACCCACTCAAACTGGAATAAATGATGCCAGTGCAACAGTAATCCAATCGGCTCCCAAATTGCTTCTGAAAACGTATTGGTAACAAACACCATGCAGCATAAACCCGCGATTGAAAATGGCATTAATACCCATATCCAAAGTAGTGATTTCTGCAATGCAACCTGACATTGTGTAACCCAGTGAATCACAGCCCGGCCAACCAACGACTGCAATGCAATGGTAAACAGGGCGCTCACCACGCCCAGGTTTAGAATATTTAAAAGCATATCTGCTGACACTGACACTTGATTGCTCCGTAGCCTTCGGCTGTTGCACCGCGAGTTGCAGTACTTATTATTAATAACCAGATTACAATGTCCCGATTACGTCAGCAAAGCTGTCGCGATTATTGTGTAACCAGGCAGTATTCGCTGCGTTACATATCAATTCGTTTGGCTTCCTCATTTTTGCAAAAAATACGCTAGTTACCAGGGAAGTCCGACGCAGACACAATGGCAAATTGTGGCTGCGATATGTTTATAGTTTTAGTAGTCTTTCACAGAAGACACACTAACAATGGCTATTTTCAGCGCGCTTTGAAGCAGATTCTGCTGTTAGTGTTTGCCTGCCAATCTTACATGCTAATCGTTATTGCCTCGCGCTCTGTGAAGTACACTGTATAGCGCGGGAATAACAAACAACGTCAACAATGTTGATGACAGGATCCCGCCAATGACCACCGTTGCCAGCGGACGCTGTACTTCTGAGCCAATACCTGTATTTAATGCCATCGGCACAAAACCCAGCGAAGCAACTAGGGCCGTAGTAATCACCGGACGCAATCGTACTACCGCACCATCAATAATAGCTTTGGTGAATGCAACGCCCTGTTTTCGCAATTCCGTGAAGAACGACACCATAACCAGCCCATTTAATATGGCGATCCCCGACAGCGCAATAAACCCCACGGCGGCTGAGATAGAAAACGGAATGTCACGCAGCAGCAGCGCTAAAATACCGCCAGTCAGCGCCAGCGGCACACCACTGAAAATCACCAGCGCATCTTTCACGGAGTGCAAGGCCAGAATTAACAGACCCACAATGATAATTAGCGTAGCAGGTACCACAATGCTCAACCGCTCGGAGGCAGATTGCAGCTTCTGATACGTGCCACCATACTCCACCCAATACCCGGCTGGTAACTCAACCCGCTCTGTTACCGCCTGCTGGATATCACCGACGAAGCTACCTAAGTCTCTTCCCCGCACGTTAGCGGTTACCACAACCCGTCGTTTGCCGTTTTCCCGGTTAATTTGATTGGCCCCACTCACCAGCTCCATTGTCACCAGTTCCTGTAAAGGCACGGCTTGTCCATTAGCTACTTGTACTGGCAAATGTTGAAGTGCTGACAGATTCTGACGATCGTTTTCAGATAACCGAACAACAATGTCTGACCGCACATCCCCCTGATAAAACTTGCCCGCTACTCTGCCACCCAGCGCTGTGGCCAGTTGCGATTGCAACGACGCAGCATCGATGCCGTAAAGCATCAGCTTTTCCCTATCTGGTACTATATTGAGCATGGGTAAGCCGGTAGTTTGTTCCACCTGCAAGTCGGCAATACCTGGCACTGCAGCGATGGCGGATTCGATTTCGCTGCCAATCTGAGCCAGCGTGTCAAAATCGTCCCCAAACACTTTAATAGCTAACTCCGCGCGCACGCCAGCGAGCAGCTCGTTAAAGCGCATTTGAATTGGCTGCAGGAACTCATAGCGGTTGCCCGGAATAGGCTCAACCAAAGCGGCTAATTCTGCCACCACCTCATCCTTGGACTTAGCCGGATCTGGCCATTCATCTCGAGGCTTAAGAATAATGAAGTTGTCTGCCACACTTGGTGGCACCGCATCGGTAGCGACATCCGCGGTACCGATTTTGGCAAACACCGTTTGCACTTCTGGCAATTGCTTAATTTTCTCTTCCAGCGTTTTTTGCAGGGCAATAGCCTGACTCAGTGACGTACCCGGAATGCGTAGGGCGTGCATGGCAATGTCACCTTCATCCAGATTTGGCGCAAACTCACTGCCCAGTCTGGACACCTGCATACCACACACTGCAACGACGGCAATAGCAGCAGACAACACAATCCAACGCCCTTTTAACACCCAGTTAAGCGCAGGCCTGTAAGCGGACTCTGCTGCCGAAATCACAATATTGTGTTTTTCCTTAACCGGCTTTTTGAAAAGCAATGCCACCATGGCAGGCACAAAAGTAACCGACAGTATCATGGCACTGATCAGTGCAATAACCACTGTAATAGCCATAGGGTGGAACATTTTGCCCTCTACCCCTTCCAGCGCAAAAATAGGAATGTACACCGCGGTAATAATGAACACCCCAAACATGGCCGGGCGAATCACTTCACGGGTGGCAGAAAACACTAGTTCGAGTCGCTGCTGAAGCGAAAGGTTATCACCATGACGTTCACCCAGTCGCCGCAAACAGTTCTCAACAATAATAATGGCACCGTCTACCAGCAAGCCAAAGTCCAGCGCCCCTAAGCTCATCAGGTTGGCACTCACTTTGGTTTGTACCATTCCGGTAATTGTAATCAGCATAGCAAAGGGGATCACCAGCGCCGTAATCAATGCTGCCCGGATATTGCCGAGCAACAGGAACAGCACCACAATAACCAATATTGCCCCTTCAGTAAGGTTGGTCTTTACCGTTTCCAGGGTTTTATTTACCAGTTTGGTTCGGTCATACACTGCGGTCGCAACAATCCCATCCGGCAGGGTGGCATTAATTTCCTTTAGCTTTTCGGCTACACCACTGGCTACCGTGCGGCTGTTTTCCCCAATCAGCATAAATACCGTACTCATTACCACTTCACGGCCGTTTTGCGTTGCTGCACCTGTGCGCAGGCCGCCACTGAGTTCAATATTTGCCACATCTTTTACATAAATCGAATTTCCCGACCCGCTGTTTAACGGGATATTCCCCAAGGCTTCCAACGTACTGGCCTGCCCAGGCACTCGTAGCAACCACTGAGCACCATTTTGTTCAATAAAACCCGCACCAGTATTTTGATTATTACGTTGCAATGCGGCCATTACATCGGCTTGGGTCAATCCGAACGCCAGTAGCTTCTCAGGCTCAATGGCAATCAGAATTTCTTTCTCGTAGCCGCCAATTGGGTTTACTTCTACTACACCAGGTACCCGCATGAGTTGTGGGCGGATAGTCCAGTCGTGCACGGTACGCAAATCCATTGGAGTTACGGGCGAACCATCACTATTGGTCGCACCAGGTTCAGCGTCCACCGTGAACATGAAGATTTCGCCCAAACCGGTAGCAATGGGGCCAAGTTCGGGCTGTAAACCTTCCGGTAGTGCTGAGCGAGCCGATGACAAACGCTCGTTCACCAACTGCCGGGCGAAGTAAATATCCGTGTCATCGGAAAAAATAGCAACCACTTGCGACAGCCCATAGCGCGAGACAGAACGGGTATAGGTTAGCCCCGGCAGTCCTGACAACGCCGTTTCTAAAGGAAAGGTGACACGTTGTTCGATTTCGAGGGGCGTATAGCCTTTTGCCTCGGTATTGATCATCACCTGCACATTAGTAATGTCGGGTACGGCATCAATAGGCAGCTTGGTAAAGTTCCAGACACCTAAACCAGCCACACCTAATACCAGCACCAGTATCAGGACACTGCGCTGAATGGCAAAGCGTAAAACAGACTCCAACATGTCTTATGCTCCTAGTGGTCGTGCGAAGCGCCGGACTTTTCAATGTCGGCTTTCAAGATGTAACTATTTTCGGTTACGTATTCCGTGCCAGGCTCGAGCCCGCCCAGAACTTCAATCCAGGTATCGTCCTCTCTGCCCAATTCGAGCATTCTCACTTCGTATTCCTCACCGACTTTGGCATACACCACGGTGAAATCCCTGAAGCCCTGTAAACCGGTTTTCTTTACCGCGAGTTCAACATCAATGGTGGCCACCTCTACCAGTCCTTTTGCAAAACTGCCCGCAGTCAATGACTCTGGCACATTCTGAATGCTCACCCACAGTGTTCTGGCCTGATTGTCGGTAATGCCTGGCGCAAGGTATGTCACCTCTCCTGAAAGTGTCTCGTCACTGCCCGACACCGACAGTGTTACAGGTGCGCCAATAGCCACTTTTGCATAGTCTTTGGGAAAAACCTGAAGTTGCGCGGCGAGGGTAGACGTATCGGTTATTTCCAGCAACGGCTGACCGTTGGCCTGTTCACCTTCATAAGCAAAGACAGCGGTTAACCTACCCTTCATCGGCGCCGTCACCTGATACGGACGCAAACTTTCATTGCTTTCAACGGTATACAGAACCTGGCCTTTCTTCACTGAATCGCCAAGGGTGATATGGCTTTTAGTGATCACGCCATTAAATCTGGCTGTTACGGTACGAGATGCGCCCGGTGGATAAAACAATTTGCCGTACAAAGGAATGGTTTGATGCAGCGTTGCGCCGCCAGCGATACCGGTTTGGATTTCCATTGCCTCGGCCACAGCCGTTTCTATAGTGGTACGGCCTTCAAAATTGTCGTAGTGCCATTTAAAGCGTTTGCCCTGATAGCTAGCGAACACTGACACCTGAAAGGAGTGGGGCTCGTAAATTTCCATGTCGCCACGCAAAAACGCGCCCTGCGCATAAAAATTGATATCATCCACCACGTTACCCAGGCGGGTAAGTTTCACGTTCAGTTTAACGTCTTTCGGCGCTACCGCTTTTCCTTCATGAGTTACCCAAACGCGGAACTCAGGTGGTACACCGATTTCAAAAATCGACAGTTCAACGGCAAACTCACCGTCTCTGAGCATTCTGCCACGATGCGGGCCTTTTTCAGGCTCAGCCTCTGCTTCTGCTGGTCCGGACGATGCCAATGCCAACGGTGCCAGCAGCGCCACATGCAGTATTGTTAGCCACACTAGTAGGTTTTTTCTGATATTCATAACTGTGCTCATGATGATAGTGACGTACCGGTTAAGCGTTGAATTTCGATGTGCTGGAGGTGCAACATTTCGTAGGCATCCAGCAATTGTAATTGAGCGGAAATATGCTGATTGCGAATGTCGCTCCACACACTGTAATTTAACTGCCCGTTTTCAAACGCGCGGTTGGCCTCAGTCAGGGCATTCTCCAGTTCCGGGATAATGCCTGTCTTGATGGTCTCGATAACATGGTAAGAGTGCTCAAGCTCCAACAAGAGCACATATAGCTTTGCATCCAGAGCCTGTTCAGCCGCTTTGTATTGACTTAACAAGCCATCTTGCTGCGCTTTTAATGCCATGATGGTGCCCGCGTTGGATGCCTTCTCACCCCAGGGAATACTTACCCCTGCTACCAGGCCGAAGTCATCGGTACTTTCCAGTCGACGGACGCCCGCCGAGAACTGCCAGCGTGGCGTTGCCTCTGTGTCTGCGAGCGCTATTTTGGACGCCAACACTCTCTCTTCAGTGGCAAACTTTTGTAACTGAGGCGTATCTTTAATACGCGCCAGCGTCATTTCAACATCAGGGCGGGCGGGAATATCAAGCAAGTCACCGCTAAAAGTGAATTCTTGATGCTGAAGGCCCCAAAGTGATGTAAGGGCATATTTTCGGGCCTTTATTTCATGTAGGGCATCTTCAACGGCTAGCAATCTTCTCTGCAATTCCGCCTTCGCCAGAAACTGCTCAGTAACGGGCGCGATCCCTGCAGTTACTTTAGCAGTGACATTGGCAAGGACCTCCTCGGATTGAATCACCGACAACTTTTGTAGTTTTAGTCTTTCCTGAGCGATTAATACGCCGATGTACTTTGCTGCCGTATCCGCAGCCAGGTCCAGCGCAGCAATTTGCTGTTCAATTTTAAGTATGGCTTGCCCACTCGTGGCCGCTGCAACGCGTGCGTCTAAAATTTCATCCTGCACCACCCAGGTATAAGTAAAGGTAGTTTGCATAGACTTAATGAGTTCTTGCTCACCCGTACCAAACGCATCTTCTACCGTTAAGTTGATGGTGGCTCGGTCTGCAATGCCTGCCTGGCGAATTTCGCCAGCGATAACTTGAGCTCTACTCGCAAATACGGCTAATTCCGGATGGGTAGACAACGTATTGGAGATTGCAGCTTGTAAATTTATCGGTGTGGTAGTTTCCGCTGCATAAGCTGTACTTAAGGCTAACAGCCCTCCGACTAAAGTGCATAAAAACCGACCCATAATCGGTTTTTCACTTGCGTTTCGACGTGGATAAAGCTTCATTCTCGTTCTCTAATTATCCAAATTAAATTCGGTAGGAATAGTTACTTATTTCTAAGCTGACGCTGTGCTTCAATAAGTTTCTCTAACTTATCGAGCTGATCGTCATTCAATTTTTCAGATACCGAACTAAAGGCAGCAATTAAGCTATGCTCACCGGATTCAACAAAGTCACTGGTAACATTGGTGATCAGCGTTGCAATCAGCGTGTCTCTGTCTACCGCTGCACGATACACAAACGCATGCCCTTGTTTTGTTCGACTTAACAATTGCTTTTTGAACAAGCGATCTAGGGTGCTTTGAATGGTATTCAGTGAATTTCCGCGCGCTTTACCAAGCACACTGTGCACTTGTTTTGCGTCTGCTTCTTCATTGTCCCAAAGATACTGTAAGACCTGTTTTTCTAATTCACCAAGCTGCATAACGATCTCTCACTCATACTTGTGAGTATAATGACAGCTTAAAAACCGACTATCAATCGGTTTTTAAGCTTTTTGGTCTCACAAAGTGAATTATCTAACGCAAATACGATTTAAGCAGCTTACTCAGCGCGTCAATTTCTTCACTTCGCTGTGTTTCGGTAAGTTCAGGATTGCCCAGGTGGGCTCGAATGTGATCATCCAGAATGGTCGTCATCAGGCCGTTCACTGCGCCTTTAATGGCAGTCACCTGTTGCAAAATAGCCAGGCACTCGGTGTCTTCGGTCAGCGACTTTTCCACAGCATTCAGCTGCCCGCGGATTTTCTTGACCCGGGTAAGCAACGCCTGCTGGTTATTTTTGATGTGCGCCATGGTTTTCACATATCACAATGGTATACTGGGGTATAGTATATCAGTCGCTTTCTCACACCGAAAGGGTAATACAGCGCTATGACTTCTCATCACCACACACACCATCATGAACATGACGATTGCAACAGCACGTCGACTGGCGATTGGCGTCATGCCCATAACTATTATGTAGACACCCAGGCTGCCGAGAAAAAGATAAACCTGGTGTTTTTGCTGACCACGGTCACCATGGTGGTGGAAATTGTGGCGGGTACCTGGTTTGGTTCTATGGCCTTGCTGGCCGATGGCTGGCACATGTTTACCCACTCCGCTGCGTTCGCTGTGTCGATGTTTGTGTACTGGTATTCACGTAAACACCGCAACAGCAGTGCCTTCACGTTTGGTACCGGTAAAGTAAACGCGTTGGGCGGCTTTGCCAGCGCGGTCGCGTTGGGTACGGTTGCACTGATGATGCTAATTGAGTCTACAGAACGATTGTTCTTACCTGAATCAATTAGTTTTAATGAAGCAATTATCGTGGCAATTATTGGTTTTGTGGTGAACGTAGCCTCCGTATTTCTGCTGCATGACGACCACCATCATCATGGTCATTCTCACGGTCACAGTCATGGGCACTCACATAATCACGCCGCGCATTCACATGCCCACGAGCATGAGCATCAGCATGAGCACACACATGAAAATAATGACCATCATCACGACCACAACCTGAAAGCCGCGTATTTTCATGTGCTGGCCGACACACTCACCTCATTACTGGCCATTGCGGCGCTTATTCTGGGTAAATATTACGGCTGGTTATGGGCAGATGCGCTCATGGGAATTGTAGGCGCAGTGGTGATCGGAAAATGGGCCTGGCATCTGATTTCAGACAGCAGTGGTATGTTGCTCGACAAGTCGTTACACACCGAAAAGCTGGAAGTGATTGCCGATCATATTGAAAAAACCGGCGACACCAAAGTCACCGATTTTCACTGCTGGCAGCTATCAGGCAAACATGTGGCGGGGGTATTAACGGTAGCCACGACCACGGATAGCGACGCCGAGAGCTACCGGGCTGTTGTGTCTGGCCATCTGGACATTGACCATCTCACCGTTGAGGTCAACCGGGTAGATACCCTGTAGCGAGATTCTCGTTACAGGGCCATGTCCTTGTGACACAGAATGCGCTTACCTTCTGGCAGCTTGTGCTCGGGTGGCGGCAGGCTGTCGCATTGCCCCTGAATACTCACCGAACAGCGATTGCGGAACCGACACAGCGCATCGTTTTGCGCAATACGTACCGCGGTCTGCTCATGACCGTCGGGTTTAGTATCCAGCCATAATGGGTCCAGTGTTGGCACGCTGCTAACCAGCAGTTCAGTATACGGGTGATACGGCCCGGCTCTGAACGCTTTGCCACTGGCGTGCTCCACTTTTTTGCCTTTGTACAACACCACCACTTCATCACACAGACTTTTCACGGTGGAAATGTCATGGCTAATAAACACAATGGCAATATTGAGCTTTTGTTGGAGCTCCTCGAGCAGGTCCAGAATCGCGGCAGCCACCACGGTATCCAGCGCCGATGTTACCTCGTCACACAAGATTACCGTCGGCTCAGCCGCCAGGGCACGGGCCAGGTTAATCCGTTGTTTTTGCCCACCCGACAACGCACCGCATTTCCGATGGGCCAAATCAGCGGGCAATTTCACCAACTCTAATAACTCTGCTACGCGTTCTGCGCGCGCCCGGCCAGTCAAACCATGAAAAAAGGTTAACGGTCTGCCCAGAATATCACCTACTTTATGCGCGGGATTTAGCGCGGTATCGGCGTTCTGAAACACCATTTGAATGTGCTGACACTCAGCTTTACTGCGTTCATCAATGGCAGGCTTAAGCTCTTTGCCGTTCAGCAGCATATAGCCTTTTGCGGCAGGCAGTAGGCCTGCAATTACGCGGGCGAAGGTCGACTTACCAGACCCCGATTCACCGATGATCCCAACAGTTTGCCCCTGCCTGACTTTTAACGAAATATCTGACAGCACCGGAATCTCTACCGAGCCATCGCGTAATATCTTTCCGTAACCCGCTTCAATGTTGGCCACTTCCAGTACGGTGTCGTGCTTAGGGTTATCCTGAAACGCATCACTGTCCTGAACCGCACTCAGTAGCTGGCGGGTGTATGTGTGCTCGGCGTGATTCAGAATTTGGCTGGTCACATTGTTTTCCATGACCTTGCCATGCTGTAGCACCAGAATGCGATCTGCCATTTGCGCAACCACCGCCAGGTCATGGGATACGTACACTGCGGTGGTGTTATAAGCTTTCACGGCCGCTTTAAATGCTTTTAGCACTTCCACCTGAGTGGTGACGTCCAGCGCAGTGGTAGGCTCATCAAAAATCACCAGTTCTGGCTCACAAATCAGCGCCATTGCTGCCATTAAGCGCTGAAGCTGTCCACCAGACACTTCGTGAGGATAACGGGCACCAATAGTGTCCGGCTCCGGCAATGCCAGTTGCTTAAACAAATCGACAGCTTTTACTTTCGCCTGTTCGCGGTTCAACACGCCATGCATCAAGGCACTTTCTATAACCTGATCCATAATACGGCGCGAGGGATTAAACGCAGCTGCCGCACTTTGCGCAACATACGCCACCTTGCGACCACGCAGATCTGCCAGTTGCTTTTCATTGAGTGCAAGCATGTTGTCATTGCCCACATTTACCGCACCGCTGCTCAGGCGGCACCCCGGACGGGCATAGCCTAGTAACGATAACGCAATGGTGGTTTTACCCGAACCAGACTCACCAATCAGCGCCAGTACTTCACCGCGCTTCAGCGTAAAGCTCACATCGTGAACAATGGTTTTGGGCGACTCAAGCGGGCCAACGTCTACGCGTAACTGATTCACTTCTACGTGGTTCGTCATTATTTACTCCCCGCTGAATAGGTCGCGCCGCCGCGCAGGCTGTCGATTAGCAAGTTCACAGCAATGGTAATAGTGGCGATAGCAATGGCAGGTATAATTACCGCGGGCGCTCCTTCGGCCAGACCCGAGATATTTTCCCGTACCAACGAGCCCAAATCGGCCTGAGGCGGCTGTACACCCAGCCCAAGAAAGCTCAGGCTACTTAACAGCAACACCACAAACACAAACCGCAAACCAAAGTCAGCCAACATAGGGTGCACAATATTCGGCAGGATTTCTTTTACCGCCAGATAAGCGCGGCTTTCACCGCGTGTGCGCGCCACCGTCACAAAGTCCATGTTAGCGACATTCACCGCCAGCGACCGCGCCAAACGGAACGAACCGGGCATGTAGCTAATAGCGGTAATCGTAAGCAGAATCGGCACGGACGAGCCAAACGCAGCAATCATAACCAACGCAAAAATTTTGCTGGGAATAGAAATTAACGCGTCCATAAAACGGCTGATGGTTTCATCGGTGCGCCGGTGGCTCACTGCCGCAAACAGGGCAATAAAAGTACCTGTTGCACAAGCAAGTCCGGCTGCGGCAAGGGGAATAAAAATAGTAAAGCGCGCACCGTCTAGCAGGCGACTTAATACGTCACGCCCCAGGTAGTCGGTACCCAGCCAGTATTTACCGCTGAATGATTCAAACACATCATAGGCCACCAGCTCGCTGGCAGAATAAGGCGTAATAAATGGGCCTATAATAGCCAGCACGACCCAGAATACCACCAGCGACAAACCAATCTTCCCCGACACCGGTAACGCAGAGAGTTGAGACCGCATAATTAACCTCCCTTACGCAGTTTGGGGTTAGCCACTATGGCAGAAATATCGGCAATCAGTACCAAAATGAGATAGCCCACACAAAACAGCATGGCGCAGGCCTGAAGGAGTGGCATATCGCGGTTGGTTACTGCATCTACCATTAAACTTGCTACACCGGGATAGTTAAAGATCACTTCCACAATGACCACCCCGCCCAGCAGATAGGACAGACTCAAGGCAATGGCATTCACAATAGGGCCAACAGCATTGGGCAGGGCATGGCGCAATACGGCACGCGACAAAGTCGCGCCTTTCAACAGCGCCATTTCAACATAGGGCTGCGACAGTTGTTCTACCACCGCAGCACGGGTAAGACGGGCCATTTGCGCACTTAACACAATGCAAAGCGTGACAACCGGCATGGCAAAGGCCCTGAAATAGTCATAAGCCGTGGCATCGCGGGGAATATACGATAGCGACGGCAACCAGTTAAGTTCTACGGCGAAGATCAGTACCAGGATGGTGGCCAGCAGAAACTCGGGAACAGCAACCATCGACAAGGTGAAAATATTCACCGCTTTATCGATGCGGCTGCCACTGTACATAGCCGATACAATGCCCAGTACCATAGCAAATGGCACGGCGAGCACGGCGGTAAACCCGGCAAGCAGTAAAGACTTGCTCAGGCGCTCGCCAATCAGCGCATCAACCGGACGGTCATTTGCTAGCGAGACGCCCGCATCACCGGTGAGCAAGCCTCCCAACCATTTGGCATAGCGCACCGGTGGCGGGTCGTTTAAGCCGTAGGCCTCACGCAATTCGGCGACCGCTTCAGGCGTAGCGCTTTGGCCCAACATTTCCTGTGCCGCATCGCCAGGCAACAAGTTAGCAATAAAGAACACCACTGCAGATACAATCAGCAAGGTGATCAGTGACACACCAATGCGCTGGGCAATAAGCCGGAGGATGACTTTCATGTAAATACTCCCTTGAAAATCAGGCGTCCAGCCAAACGTGTTCAGCAAAGCTGTAGCCCATGAAACCGCCAGTCGGAATGGGGTAGAAGCCTTTGATACGTTTGTCGTAACCGTCAATGATGTTTAAAAAGACCGGTATGCTCACGCCGCATTGCTCAGCAATGAGGGTTTGCATATCACCATACATTTGTTTGCGCACCTGTTCGTTACCTTCACCGCGCGCGGCCAGTAACAGTTGGTCGAACTGTGGGTTTTGCCAGCCGGATTCGTTCCAGGGCGCATCAGATTTGTAAAACAAGCTGAAAAGCTCGTCCAGACTGGCTCTCGGGTTAATATTGCCGAATCCTAAGGGGTGCTTCATCCAGTGATTCGACCAATAGCCATCAGCCGGTACCCGGTTTATGCCTAGCTTGAGATCAGTTTCAATACCGGCCAATTGCAACAATGCCGCCATGTCGGTCGAGCCTTCCGCTGCCGGAGACGCAAACACCGGCACGCGAGCGCCGGTCATACCTGCTTTCTTCAGATGATAGCGGGCACGATCCAAATCATAGGGGCGCTGGGGCAAATCCGCATTGTAGTAACGATGACTTGGCGGCACCGGATGGTCGTTGGCAATGGTGGCATAACCGCGGAACAGCGCGCGTTTTATCAGCGGCCGGTTCATCATATATTTGATCGCCAGCACAAAATCAGGGTTGTTCGTGGGATAAACGTCCTGACGCATAATGAGGTTCGTGTACAAGCCCGACTCAGTTTGCATCACATCACAATTACCAGAGCGTCGCACCCGTTTGGTCGAACGCGGGTTTAATGCCAGTGCCATCTGAATATCTCCAGACAGCAAGGCATTTACCCTGGATGATTCATCGGCAATACCCACCAATTCAATTTCATCCAGATAGGGACGACCGGGCTTAAAGAAATCTGGGTTTTTACGCGCTATGGTGCGCACACCCGGACTGAATTCTGCCAGTGTATAAGGACCCGTACCGTTGGCAGTTCGAGTAAAGTCAGTTGTACCTTCAGCCACTACACAAAAATTTGCTGAGGCCAGAATAATGGGTAAATCAGCATTCGGTGACGCCAGTGTCAGTGACAGGCTATTTGGTCCGGTTACCTTTGCGTCAATAAACTGGGCGGCAATTGGCGCAACCCGCGACGTGGTCGCCGGGTCTTTATGGCGCATCAGGGAATACACCACATCCTGCGGTGTTAGCGACTTTCCATTGTGAAACGTCACGCCTTGGCGAAGCGTGATCTGCCAGGTTTGCTGGTCGTCAGACTCGAGTACTTCGGCTAGTGATAAATCGGCGCCCAACTCCCGGTTAAACTGGGTTAACCCACTGTACAGCATATAAATACGCATGTAGTCGGTGCTTAGTGACGCCTTGGCGGGATCCAGCGTGTCTTTAGTTGACACAGACGTACTGGCGACCCGAATACGACCACCGTATTTCGGTGTTTGCGTTTGTGCATTTTCCGGGGTTTGCGCCAGTACATGCCCCGGCACCATCAGCCCACTGGCTGCGGTGACTAAGCCTGCGGCGCCCATTGCTTTAAGCATGGCGCGGCGACTATCAGAAAATCGATATTCAGGCTTCATTTGTTCACTATCCTTTTCGCAGGCACGGTTAACACGGCTTAGTGCAACAGGTCCTGCACTTTGTAATACATTCCGACAAAGGGTAAGAACCAGGGCTTGCCAAAGTGTCCCGGTACGGCGGGCCATTGGCGGGTAACCCAAGGGCAGGCAGTGTCTTTGCCTTCAATCATGTCGGCCATCACTTCACCCATATGCACCGCCATTTGCACACCGTGGCCGCTGTAGCCCATAGCGTAGAACATGCCGTTGTGCTCACCAACCTTAGGTAATCGGTCGGCGCTCATGTCTACTGTGCCGCCCCAACAATAATCGATGCGGGTACTGGCAAGCTGCGGAAACATGTCGTCCAATGCCTTGCGAAGTACCTCGCCACTTTTCAGATCTGAGCGTGGGTTAGACACCGCAAAGCGCGCTCGACCACCGAACAACAAGCGATTGTCAGCGGTTAAACGGAAGTAGTTACCAATGTTTTTACTGGTAACGTAAGAGCGCTTACCCGGGAATAAGTCGGCTACCTGCTGCTCTGACAAAGGCTCGGTGGTTACTGCAAAGCTGCCTACCGGTACGATGCGACGGCGGAACCAGCTAAATGGACCCGGGCCACTGCCACCCGTAGCAATAAGCACAGATTTAGCTTCCACCGCATTGTGCGGGGTCGCTACGACCCAATTACCGTTAGATAGTTTTTCTGTGCGTACTACCGGGTTTTGCTGCAGTATGGTTACACCTTTCTCGATACACGCAGAGGCTAACCCATGAACCAGTTTACCTACGTGTAACTGCGCGCCGTTCGGCGTGAGCAGGCCACCGTAGAATTGATCAGACGCGATTTCCTGCCGAAGTGCATCGGCATCCAACAGTTTGGCATCGGGATCAACGACCTTCACCAGTGCCTCATGGGTGCGTTTCAGTTTTTCGAAATGCTCAGGCTTGGCTGCCAGTTTAATTTTACCGGCGCGGCGGAAATCACAATCGATGTCATGCAGCTTCACAATCTGCTCTACCGAATCCACCGCCTGGTTATAAAACTGATAGAACGACTGTGCTTTTTCTTCACCGTAGCTGGCAACTAAACCAGCGTAATCCTGCGCCGTACCATTGTTGCACTGACCGCCATTGCGACCAGACGCTTCGCCGCCCACTACGCCAGCTTCGCAAATCACCACGCTGGCACCGCGCTTTGCTAATGCCAACGCTGAAGACAAGCCGGTAAAGCCACCACCAATCACGACCACATCCACGCAACCTGATGGCGGAGTGTGGTCTGAGGTATCGACATTAGACGCGGTATCTAACCAGTACGACGCACTTTTCATAACGTACCTTACAGTCCTACAACGCCCGGTAAGCCAGAAATGTCTTTGATTTCTGTGTAGCCGTAAAACGGGTTGGCGGGCTCGTGACCACGGTTTACCCATACCTTGTTTTTAATGCCAATATCATGGGCTGACATCAGGTCGTAACGGAAACTGGAAGACACGTGCAGGATGTCTTCCGGGTTACAACCCAGGTTATCCAGCATGTACTCAAAGGCTTGTAAACGCGGCTTATAAGCCTGTGCTTGTTCTGCGGTGTAAACAGCGTGGAACGGCGCTTCCAGATTCGCCACGTTGTGGTGGATCTGTTCATTCATGGCGTTAGACAAGATGACCAGTGGAATTTCTTTGGCCACTTTTTTCAGCGGCTCCACTACATCCGGATGCGGACCCCAGGTAGGTACGGCGTTGTAAATCGCCACACTGTCTTCGTCGCGGTACTCAATGTTCCACAATTTACATAAACGGGTAACCGCATTGCGTACCACTTCTGCATAAGGCTTCCAGGCGCCCAGCACTTCATCTAAGCGATAAGCAGAAAAGTCTTTTACGAATTGCGGCATTTGTTCAGGTGTGATGCGATCGGCAAACAGCTTTTGCGCCATCGGGGCCATTTCAAAAAAGATCAGGGTGCCGTAGCAGTCGAAGGAAATATACTTAGGCTTAAATACACTCATTAGGGGTTCCAACTATCAGTTCTCAATTAATTCTATTACACCACGCGACGTTTTTTATTTAATGCCAAAATAATTCGCTTCAGCGCCACGTGACAGGTGTTTTTTATTCGTCAATCAGCAGACTATGCTGTGCTTACACCGCACTTTTTTATTCTTCAAACCGGCATTTCCTACTTGCTGCAGCCGGTGCAATGTCAATCACTCGAGCCGTGTTACTTATGTTGACTGGCTTTCCCTTATCTTCCCCCATCCGCCACAGCAGATTTTGCTGAGAAGTGCCCAAAAACAATATTTCACTGCCTTTCTTGTTCCGCTATCAAACAATTCGCGCGGGTGATCGCCGCTACCATGTTGGATAGAAATCGTACATGCGCCAGTTGCGTGTGTGCATCATGCTGACAGGTATGCATCGCGCGCCTTCCTATGCCTCGCGACATACAGAAAAATTGGAAAACAATCATGCAAACGCCTGCTTTGACAGAAATGGACAGTCGCTATCTTGTTCATCCGGTATCAAATTTTCGTCAACATCAGGAAAAAGGAGTAAAGGTACTCCAATCTGGTGATGGCCCCTGGCTTACCGCAGCAGATGGTAATACGTATCTCGACGCCTTCGCCGGTCTATGGTGCGTTAACGTGGGCTATGGGCAGCAACGTATTGTAGACGCTGCCACCGCTCAGATGAATCAATTGCCTTATGCCACCGGCTACTTTGGTTTTGGTAGCGAACCGGCCATCGTTCTGGCTGAAAAACTGGTATCGATAACACCGTCTTCATTGCAGCATGTGTATTTTTCCCTCGGCGGCTCTGACGCTGTCGACGCGGCGATTCGCTACATAACGCATTATTACAATGCCATTGGCAAACCCACTAAAAAGCACATTATTGCGTTGCAACGCGGCTACCATGGCTCGTCATCTACTGGCGCGGGCATTACCGGCTTACCCGCTTTTCATGCAAACTTTGATTTGCCGCTGGCCCATCAGCACCATATTAGCTGCCCGTATCTGTATCGCAGTAACTACGACTCTGCACAAGCGCTCATCGATGCTTCGGTAGCTGAGCTGGAAGCCAAAGTTGCAGAGATCGGTGCCGATAACGTTGCCGCCTTTTTCTGTGAGCCGGTCATTGGCTCGGGTGGCGTAATTGTGCCGCCAAAGGGCTGGTTAAAAGCCATAGCCGATACCTGTAAGCGATTGGGCATTCTGTTTTTAGCAGACGAAGTGATTACCGGATTCGGTCGCACAGGCACCATGTTTGCCTGCGAACATGAAGGTGTCGAACCCGACCTGATGACAATTGCCAAAGGGTTAACGTCGGGCTACGCCCCCATGGGCGCGGTGTTAATGTCTGATGAAATTTTCAATGGCATTGCTGATGGTCCGAACAAAGCTGCCGTGGTTGGACACGGTCAGACGTATTCAGCGCATCCGGTTAGTGCTGCGGTTGCACTGGAAGTCATCAAAATATACGAAGAAGGCATGCTGGCTCACGCGCAAGCTGTTGCGCCGTATTTTGAAGCGAAGTTACAAGCCTGCTTGTCTCACCCATTGGTGGGAGATGCGCGCAGCTTAGGCCTGTTAGGTGCCATAGAACTGGTTGCCGATAAAGCCACCAAGCGCCCCTTCCCTGCAGCGATAAAACTGCATGAAACCATTGCCGATATTGCCTGGCAACACAAACTGATTTTCCGCGCCTTTGGCGACAACATTCTGGGCTTTGCCCCGGCATTGTGTTTCACCGAGAGCGATTTCGATACTTTATTTGAACGCCTGCAACTGACGCTGGACGATGTGCTGGCACTGGACGTTGTTCAAAACGAGATGCAACAGGAGCTGTAACCCCCATGAGTCAAACCTATAACGTAGCGGTCATCGCCGGAGATGGCATTGGCAAGGAAGTCATGCCTGAAGGCCTAAAAATTGTAAAAGCGGCTGCCGGCAAATTCGGACTAAACATTGAATTCCACACTTTTGAGTGGGGTGGCTGCGACTACTACGAAACCCATGGCAAAATGATGCCTGACGACTGGAAGGATCAGGTTGCCGACATGGATGCGATCTATTTTGGCGCAGTTGGCTGGCCAGCGTCCGTACCTGATCATATTTCACTGTGGGGCTCAATTTTAACCTTCCGCCGTGAGTTCGATCAGTACATCAATATGCGTCCTGTTCGCACCTTTGAAGGCGTTAAATGTGCGCTGTCTACTCCCAAAGCTGATGATATCGACTTCCTGGTCGTGCGCGAAAACACCGAGGGCGAATATTCCGCCATTGGCGGCATAATGTATGAAGGCACCGACCGCGAAGTGGTCATGCAGCAATCGGTATTTACCCGCTATGGCACCGACCGTGTGTTGCGGTATGCGTTCGAAACCGCCAAGCGTCGGGAAGCCAAAAGCCTTACCGTTGCCACCAAGAGCAACGGCATGGCAATCAGCATGCCCTGGTGGGATTCACGCGCAGAAGCGGTTTCAGAAGACTACCCGGAAATCAGCTGGGACAAACAGCATATCGATATTTTGTCGGCACGTTTTGTAATGCAGCCTGAGCGCTTCGACGTTGTCGTGGCGTCGAATTTGTTCGGTGACATTTTGTCTGATTTGGGGCCGGCCTGTACTGGTACCATTGGTTTAGCGCCGTCGGCCAACCTGAACCCTGAACGTAAATTCCCGTCTTTATTTGAGCCTGTGCACGGCTCCGCGCCGGATATTTATGGTAAAAATATCGCCAACCCCATCGGCATGATTTGGTCTGGCGCGCTGATGCTTAGCTTTCTGACTCACGACACGGGGGCAGGCAAAGAGGCACACGATGCCATTGTGACCGCCATTGAACACACCTTGAAAGGCAGCGTTGTAACCCCAGATCTAGGGGGAGAAGCATCAACGCAGGCAATGGGTGAAGCCATACTGGCTAACCTCTAATAACATCGGGAGAAACCATGGATCTCACGTCACGGCTTGCTGAGCCGTCACTGTTTAACACGTTGAACTACATCAATGGGCGCTGGCAGAAAGCGATATCGGGACAAACCTATCCGGTAGTTAATCCTGCCAATGGCGAGATAATTACCGAAGTCGCCAACAGCGACGCAATAGATGCTGCCCATGCTGCCCGAAGTGCCCAAAAAGCGTTTGCTCAATGGCAGCTCGCTACTCACAAGGCTCGCGCTGACCTGCTGGAGCGCTGGCATGCGCTTATTCTTGAACATCGGGATGATCTCGCGGCCATCATGTCTTCTGAGCAAGGCAAACCCCTGGTCGAAGCAAAAGGCGAAATAGACTACGGCGCCTCTTATGTGAAATGGTTTGCACAACAAGCCATGCAGCTTCGTGGCGATATCCTGCCTAGCTCAAAGCCACACTACCAGCAAACCGTCGAAAAACGTCCGGTGGGTGTAGTCGCGGTTATTACGCCGTGGAATTTTCCGTTTGCGATGTTGGCCAGAAAGATTTCCCCGGCCATTGCAGCAGGTTGCACCGTGGTCGTTAAACCCGCTGAAGACACTCCGCTAACCGCATTAGCCATGGCGAAGCTGGCTGAATTAGCCGGTTTCCCGGAAGGTACCATTAACGTACTCGTCGCCTCGCGAGAACAAACAGCCATTGCGGTAGATGCCTGGCTAAAAGACCCGAGTGTGAAGAAACTGAGCTTTACCGGTTCCACCCAGGTTGGGCGCTATTTAGCCGAACGTTCTGCTAGTACGCTTAAAAAACTGTCGCTGGAATTGGGTGGCAACGCGCCATTTATTGTGTTTGATGACTGCGATATCGACGCTGCTATTCAGGGGTTGATGGCAGCAAAAATGCGTAATGGCGGGCAAACCTGCGTATGCCCCAACCGTATTTATGTGCAGGAAGGCATTTACGATGAATTTGCCAGCCGTTTGGTAGACCGCGTGTCTGCATTAACGCTGGGCGACCCTTTCGACGAAGATACCCAGATAGGCCCGATGATCAATCAGAAAGCCATCGATAAAATCAGCGCCCACGTTGCAGATGCTGAAGAACAAGGCGGCGTTTTACTGTGTGGCAGTGCTACGCCAAAACAGGATCTGTTCTTTGAACCGGTGGTCATTGCAGACGCGAATAACAGTATGGCGTTGTTTAGCGAAGAGACCTTTGGCCCCGTACTGCCGCTATTTAAATTCAGCACGGAAGAAGAAGCGATTGCGGAAGCCAATAACACGGAATATGGCTTAGCAGCCTACTTCTATACCCAGAACCACAATCGCATTCACCGGGTTCGCCGCGCATTGCAAGCTGGCGTAATCGGCGTGAACGAAGGTGCCGTTGCCAGTGAAGTGGCTCCCTTCGGCGGCGTTAAGGCTTCAGGCTACGGCCGCGAAGGCTCACACTACGGCCTGGACGATTTCCTGCAAATCAGCTACATCTGCGAAGGCAACCTCCCCTAAATTTGTGGACACCCACCTTTTTTGAGACACCCACATAATTTTATGGGTGTCTCAGTTTTCCTCAGTTTTCTTTGATTCTTTCAAGCTTCACCATTCAGCTGAATAGCTAATCATTTCCTTCTAAAATTTGTGGACACCCACACAAAAGGTGGGTGTCTCAAATTCATTGAAACAAAAAAGCCGCTGTTAGGGCAGCGGCTCAATGTTAACTACGAATGATGAATCAATTAGAAGTACTTTATCAGCGGATTACCACTCTTCTTCTTGAATGCCGAGAAGGCTTTGGTGGGGAAATACAATGTTACACCCAGCACAACTGCGCCGGCCCAAATTTGCCATACATCATCGAACGCAAACATATCACCATGATTTGGCCCCCACACATTGATTGCGATTCGATACAGCACCAGCAGTACCGCGAGGTGTAGAATATAGAAGAACATAGGCGCAGAACCAAAGTTTTCTATGACTTTACTGTACTGATTATTCACTTTGTCCAGTCCTACCAAAATCAAGAATGCAGCACCCAGTGTAAACAGCACGTAGTCCAGTGACGGCGGATACTTCGTGTAATTGATGAATGACATTACACTTTGTACTGCGGTGTCCTGTATCTCAAACGGCAGTACTTCACCGTATAGATTTGTGCTTCGCAACACAATTAACAGGCCCCACATGCTTAGCGCGAGTGTAGTTAACGTCTTACGTCGTTTTGCACCGTCGTAATCCCGCGCATAAATTGGGCCCATACTGTATCCGAGCAGAATAACACCAATCCAGGGTAAAACCGGATACGACGCCTTTATGCGGAACGTCTCTGATTCGAAAATAATCCCTCTGTCGTGTAGTACCGCCCAAATGTTATAGCCCGCTTCACCTGGATTGAAAGCGATTGGGCTCAAAAGGTTGTGACCGCAAACAATGAGTAACCCCAGAGCAAGGATAAGTTTGGGTGGAAGTTTACTTAGCACAGACAAAGACACCATGCTGATGCCTATCGCCCACATTACCTGAAGGTACAAGGTGTCGTACGTACCTAACCAAAGCCAGTTGATGATGGCGATCTCAACAAAGATGATGAAAAGGCCTCGTTTGAACAAGAAAGGAGTGGCTGAGCGTGGCGCTTTGTTCGCTGGATGGGCATATAACCATGCCGAGAGCCCCGTCAGAAACACAAACACAGGGGCGCAGAGGTGTGCAGAAATACGCGTAAAAAATAACTGTGGACTGGTCGCGTCCAAATCCATCGGATCGCTCACATTCAAATGATAGAAGAAGCGTTCTCTAACGTGATCAACTAACATGAATAGCATCACTAAGCCACGCAATATATCGATTGAAGCAATTCGCTTACTGTGAATAACTTCAGGTGTAGTTAAAGGGGGAGTATTCATAATTATAATTCCCTGGTAATAGAGGCATGACGCAATTGTCTAATTTCTTCTTACTTGGGAACTATGGTAGCGAACAACAAAAAGCATTTTTCGCTTATATCTGTATCTCAGTCGAAATAAAACGTTAAATTAAAGACGCGTTGGAAGAAAGGAAAGCTGCTGGCGTAATTGCGCCAGCAGCGGCGATCTTGTGCATCTTGTCTGTACGCGTATATGCTGTTTTTGTTTGAGACCGCCGAATCAGTATTGCTTTGTAAATGATTCTTTACTCTCAATCCTAGCGGGCTGACAGCGCTTAGCAATTAAACAAAAGTATAAGAAAGGCAGCTCAACTCTAAAGAATTCCTAGTAGCTTTTTCTGGACACCCACCTTTTTGAATAAACTATCAAAGCCTTTTGCTACTATTTTCATTCCGCTAACACCGTGAAATAACAGTAAGAATATGCTCTATTGCTTCATCAAAAAGTTTTATCTTAAAGAGCATTATTTCTCACTCTGAAATGCATAGTCTGCCAGCGTAAACAGGTGCATAATCGGCCGATTTTTTAAACAACTGGTTGTTACCATGCAATTTTCAAATGACCGCGTGTCAGTGTTTGCTTTACCCGTATGTGAATACGAAAATGTACTATCTGTCGAAGCTGGTACCCGATACAGAGATGCAGTATTACTAAATATTCCCGGTGGCGAAGCCTGGGTATTTGACTATGGCGTCATCGTGTTTTGGGGTGTCGACGAAGACGAAAGGCTGTCTTTACTTCATCGCCTGAAAATCCAAAGCGACGTCATTGCCGGCGATCATCAGGAACATTTTCGTTTTTCCGTAGATGGCACCGAAATCAAGCTTCAAAAGGACCTGATAACACTGGGTATGGACGCTCCGCTGCAACGCTTAGCCGTAAGTCATGCTTTGGCACAGTCATTAAAGCTTAATGATTATGAGCAACGTGCGCAGGAAACCATTGTTGACTATGCTCACTTGCCGAAAGCGCTGGCATCAACCGGTAAGATAAACCTTAGCCGCAATGAAATTGCGAGTATTCGTGGTCATTTGTTCAGCACTAAAAGTGACATCTTCCTACACTATGGGCTATTGGATACACCAGAGTTTTTCTGGGAATACCCAGAGTATGAGTCGGCTTACAATGCAACCGCGAAATATTTGGATATCCGCCCTCGCGTTGAGCTCTTGTCGAACAAGCTGAATGTTATTCACGAATTGTTTGAAATGCTGGCTGACGAACTAAAGCATAAGCACTCTTCTTTTCTGGAGTGGATCATTATTATTCTGATCGCATTTGAAATTGTCATGTTCGGTGCCCAAGAACTGAAAGCACTGTTATTCTAGCCATATTCACTGAGGAGCCGGCAATGCTGGCTCCTGTGCATATAAAATTACAAAAGAAACTAGTAAACCTGCGGCATACTTTATAGACTGCGGGCTTTGCTAATACGTTTCGAGTGCACAGCAGTAAACTACAAAGAGCCCATCAGAGGTTTTGCTGCGCGACAGAACACTCGAAGAAGAAATATAAGGGTTCTTAACATGTCTCAAAATAAAGTTGGTTTAGTAGGTTGGCGCGGAATGGTAGGCTCTGTCCTGATGCAGCGCATGCAGGAAGAGAGTGATTTTTCTCTGATTGAGCCAACTTTTTTCACCACGTCACAAACCGGTAGTGCCGCACCAGATTTCGCAGGCAAAGACTGCGGATTACTTCAGGACGCCTTCGACATTGAAGCATTAGGTACTCAGGACATTATTATTACCTGCCAGGGCGGTGACTATACCAAAGACGTCTATCCTAAGCTGCGTGAAGCGGGCTGGAACGGCTACTGGATTGACGCGGCCTCTGCTCTGCGCATGAAAGACGATGCGGTTATTGTTCTTGACCCTGTGAACCGTGCCGAGATTGATAAAGGCATTGCCTCTGGTGTCAAAACCTATGTCGGTGGTAACTGTACAGTGTCATTGATGCTTATGGCGCTGGGCGGGTTATTCGAAAAAGACCTGGTTGAATGGGCTACGCCGATGACTTATCAGGCTGCATCCGGCTCAGGTGCTAAGCACATGCGTGAACTGTTAACGCAAATGGGCGCGGTGTACGGCAACGTAAAAGACATGGTCGACGACCCGTCGACAGCTATCTTAGATATTGACCGTCAGGTAGCGGAATATATTCGCTCAGACGATTATCCGAAGGAACAGTTTGGTGTACCACTCGCTGGTAGCCTTATTCCGTACATCGACACACAGCTTCCTTCAGGCCAAAGCCGCGAAGAATGGAAGGCTGAAGCCGAAGCCAACAAAATTCTGGGAACCACTGAAGCGCCAGTCCCTGTTGACGGTATTTGCGTGCGTGTAGGCGCCATGCGCTGTCACAGCCAAGCTATCACACTGAAATTGAAGAAAGATTTACCTGTTTCAGAAATCGAAGCCATTCTGGCCGAGCACAACGACTGGGTAAAAGTGATTCCTAACGATCGCGATGTAACCATGGCAGAACTAACACCTGCCAAGGTTACCGGTACCCTGTCTATTCCAGTAGGACGCATTCGCAAGCTAACTATGGGCCCAGAGTACATCTCAGCCTTCACCGTAGGTGATCAGTTGTTGTGGGGCGCGGCAGAGCCACTGCGCAGAATGCTTCGCATTATACTCGGCGAGTAAACGACAAAGGCGCTAATTAGCGCCTTTTCTTTTGGACACCCACCTTTTTCAAGACACCCACACAATTGTGTGGGTGTCTTGTTTTAGAGAGTATTCATTCAATCAATTTGAATTCGATAGGAGGCAACAACATACTAGTTGATAAAAAGGAGACGACGATGGAATTGGAATTACCACCAGAGCCAGAAAAACCACTGAATAGCGATTGCTGTGGCGGCGGTTCCTGCTGCCCGTGTGTATGGGATGTTTATTACGAAAAATACCGCGAATGGCAAGATGCTTGTCATAAATTGAAAGAATCGCAAAAAGCGGAAAATGATTCCAAAGACAGTTAACTCGCGTTGTTAGTCGAAGAACGCTGTTGGCATTCTGCAGTGCTATACAACAGTTAGGCGCCTATTTGCGATCTCAACACTCACTTTTGCACCAAACCGCTTTTCTATTTCAAAACTCATGCATTGCCAACTCTCGACATTGACGTCGAACCCACTGAGTTGAGAGTGAAGCTCACTAAAACCATTGTTTCCCGATCGTCGCTTTGCTTCGAGTGTACTTTTGATCAGTTCAATATAATCTGAGAACGTGATATTCAGCGTATTCTCTTGTCTATTCAGATTTGATTGGCTGAACGGCATAAGTGGCTTTAGGGGTTTACCTTGGCGAGATAGCAGAATACGCTTTTTGAGACTCGTAAAATCAGCACTTGCAGGGCTACTAGCTATACCGGCCCGCACCGGATTTAAGTCAACGTAGGCCATACATGCGAATAACGCTGCTTCATCCAACAGCGCTTGAGACTTAAACCGTCCTTCCCAGAAGCGACCGGTGCAATCATCTTCCTGGTTTGCTTTTCTTGCAATGAATTCGTTAAGTAGCCTCATAAACCAACTCACGTCGCAAAGCCGTTTACGATAAACCTTTGCCATTCGGGACACGGTGTCCAATTCAGCATCGCTAAGCGAATTACGCTCTTTGTTATTGAGATATTTTTGGCAACAAATCATACCCTTATGCAATCTGTGCCAGCGTACTAACACTTCTTCATCAGTCCAGGACGACGCTTGCTTTTCATTGATATGCAGCACTACATGAGTATGGTTGTGCATCACCGCATAAGCACAGATATCAACGGCAAAAACCTGACCTAACAGCAACAACCGGTTTTCTACCCATTTTCGTCGATGCTCATAGGAGCGGCCCGTTAGTTTATCTTTGCCGCACAAATACGCACGACGAACACAGCGAGAGATACAGTGGTAAAACGGTGTGTCCGAAAGGCAGACCAGGTGCTTTCTTGGTTGTGGCATAGCTATTCCTCCCTTATTGATTTCATTGTGGATGAAAACAACATGGCGGTCTGCTGTACGTTGGAATAGCAGTGAGTGTCTTTAAATCAGTGCTTTGGGAAGATATGATATTACAGAGCACGAAAACATTTTTAGATCTGAAATTATTCTTAATCTAATATGGCCTGGCGGCATATTGTTCAATATATAGAAAAGGAATTAAACAGTGGTTGGTGGTTTTTTTGTTGTTATCATTATAATTATCAACATTGTTTTAGGAATAAGAGCTTTTATATTTGCATCTGAACTTAAAGCTGTAATTTCGGCCAACTCCTCATCAATGACAATATTATACGCTATCCAAAATGAAATATTTACTTCATCAAAAAACTCGTTATTACCTCTAAAATCTAAAAAAGCGAATGAATATTATAATCGTGCAAAGAATTCATTAAGGATAATGTATCTCGCCACTATAGCTTGCATATTATTCAATTACCCAGGGAGTTAACAGTCCCTCTTAGTTAGGGAAAGTGCAAATTTGACCTGCAACTTAGATACGTGAGCGGATTTTTTTCATAGTCGTCACCTGCATTAATCATTGCAGAAAACTCCAATGAAGTCTGTCGCAGTTTTGGGGGAAGCGGACAACAATGCTCATACCTGTGGTCAATTTATTCTGGCTGCGGCTCTCGAAACCTACAAATCGAGTATTGTGTAAGCAATGGTATGGACTGAACAAATGGCGTGACAATGATACATACTGAGCAGAAGCATAATATTGATGGAAGATCTTCTACAGGAGACTTTTGGATCCATCTCATCAGAGATGATCCTAACTTCCAAACCATGCTCTCAGGAATTTTATCAGCGCGAACGACTAGAACACCGGCACGCATTACTGTTACGGATGAATCTGATAGCCAAATTGATACCTTTATTGAATTATCTTACGCTATGACTACCAGCTGAATTACTCAGTTATACTAACTCAGCCCAAATCCTCTATGTCGTATAGGGCTCCACTTTATTCATCAATAAAAACGTTACGTGTTGCACATTCTGCAATACAATCAAACTACATCTCGTAGCTTTCTAGTATGAAACTTTATTACTCTCCCGCATTAAAAAGGGCCCGGAGGCCCTGCATCATTCGACGGTAACGGATTTGGCCAGATTCCTTGGCTGATCGACGTCGGTGCCTTTAATCAATGCCACATAATAAGACAGTAGCTGCAGCGGGATGGTGTAGATAATCGGCGCAATAGGGGCATCACAATGGGGCACATTAATAACCCGCATTGTGTCGTCGCTGGCAAATGCGGTGTCTTTATCTGCAAACACATACATTATGCCTCCCCGGGCACGCACTTCTTCCACGTTTGATTTGAGTTTTTCCAGCAATTCGTTGTTAGGCGCAACCACAATTACCGGCATTTCTTCGTCAATTAACGCCAACGGACCATGCTTCAGCTCACCAGACGCATAGGCTTCTGCGTGAATATAGGATATCTCTTTGAGCTTTAAAGCCCCTTCCATAGCAATTGGATACTGATCACCACGCCCTAAGAACAGAGAATGGTGCTTATCGGCAAACTCTTCCGCCAGATCTTCAATACCTTGAGTAATAGTGAGTGTCTCTTCCAGTTTGGCTGGCAAACTGTGCAATGCCTGAACGATGGCATTTTCGTCACTTGCGCTCATACTGTTGTATTTGCCTAACGCCAGTGTCAGCATCAGGAAAGCAGTTAACTGTGTGGTAAAGGCTTTGGTTGATGCAACGCCAATTTCAGCACCAGCGCGCGTCATGAACGACAAGTCTGATTCACGAACCAGCGACGAGCCGGGGACATTACAAATTGTCAGACTCGCCATGTAGCCCAACTCTTTTGCCAAACGCAGCGCCGCCAGTGTATCCGCGGTTTCTCCCGATTGAGAAATAGTGACTAACAGGCTGTTTTCATGCACCACTGACTTGCGATAGCGGAATTCTGAAGCGATCTCGACATTACACGATACGTTCGCATATTGCTCAAGCCAGTAACGCGCGGTCATTCCCGCGTGATAGCTGGTTCCACAAGCTATTATTTGCACATGTTTTACTTTTTCAAACAGGGCATCCGCACCACTTCCAAACACATCAGCAACAAGGCCTTTTTCATCCAAACGATGCTGCAATGCATTGCGCACAACAGTGGGTTGCTCATGAATTTCTTTAAGCATGTAGTGGCGGTAACCACCTTTGTCACCAGCGTCGTGCTCAATGTTTGATTCGATGACTTCACGTTCAACTTCATTGCCCTGTTTGTCAAAAATTGTCACGCTACGTCGGGTAATTTCAGCCACATCGCCTTCTTCCAGGAAGATGAATCGACGAGTCACAGGTAATAACGCCATTTGGTCAGACGCAATGAAGTTTTCACCCAATCCCAAACCAATCACCAATGGGCTCCCAGAACGCGCAACTACAACGCGAGATGGGTCTTGCTTGTCCATAATAACGGTGCCATAAGCGCCGTGGAATTGCGTCACAGCTTGTTGCACCGCTTCCAGCAAAGAGCCAGCGGTTTTCATGGCTTCATTCACCGTATGCGCAATGGTCTCGGTGTCTGTGTCGCTGGTGAAGCGATAGCCTTTCGCAGACAGGTTTTCACGCAACGTCTGATAATTTTCGATAATGCCATTGTGAACCACGGCGATGCGTTCATCTGACACATGAGGGTGAGCATTCGCTTCCGTTACGCCCCCATGTGTTGCCCAGCGGGTATGAGCGATACCTGTAGAGCCTAGCGCCTCGTCCTCGCCGATAGCGTCTACCAATTCCTGCACTTTACCGGTACGACGTACGCGCGTCAGCGAGCCGTCTGACTGCAGCAAAGCCACACCAGCGGAATCATACCCCCGGTATTCAAGTCGCTTCAGTCCTTCTAACAGGATTTCAACTACATTACGTTCGGCTACTGCCCCCACAATCCCGCACATATCTATTCTCCGTTGGGTGAGGCGGTCAGCACCGTCACACCATATTCTGACAATTGCTTTTCTGCTTCTTCAGAAAGGCCGGTATCGGTTACCAAAACAGCGACTTGCTGCCAGGCTAATTCTACATTTGGCATTTTGTTTCTTAACTTAGCGGATTCTGCCACAACAATCACCTTCGATGCCGCATTTGCCATTGCCTGGCTAAGCTGCGTCATTTCATTGTAAGTTGTTGTACCTCGTGCAATATCCAACCCTGCGGCTCCAACGAATGCCAGATCAAAGTTGTAGGCTTGCACCATAGTGCCGGCCATCTTCCCCTGAAACGACTGCGAACGCGGGTCCCAGGTTCCGCCGGTCATAAGCACGGTTGGCTCATTTTTAAACGCCACCAGCTGGTTCGCCACTGACAGGGCGTTTGTCATCACGACGAGGTTTTTCGGCTGGTTTAAGTGCTCGACCATCGTAGCCGTAGTGCTACCACTATCGATGATCACTTTCTGGTTATCTCCAATCAGACTAGCGGCCAACTTGCCAATTGCAGCTTTAATCGGTGAGTGCGTGTCTTGTTGAGTACCTTTTGAGATTATAGAAACAGCAGGGTAAGGCGCTGCACCGCCGTGCTGGCGAACGATTTGGCCTTCGGAGTCTAACACTGACAAGTCTTTGCGAATTGTGACAGAAGACGTCTCGAACAGCTGCGCCAATGCCTCAACCGCGGTCAAGCCGTGCTGATTTACATGTTCAACGATCCCTTGCCGTCGTGCCTGCGTGTTTCGTTTAGCCAAGAAAGAAACTTATTATTTACGAAATGAAAGATTAATTTACCTTAATTATTTCGAATCGCAAGATTTATTTGGCTATTTTGTGTGCATCCAATTCATTTTGGATTAAATCGATGAGGTAAAGAATTTTGCTGTTAGACAGCTGACGATAATCAAAATAGGGGCATACCACCAGGTTCAGCCGCTTATTAATCGCAAACTCCGGCGTTATCCAATACAAACTTTCAGCAATGTGCATTTGCTGCGCATACGTGCGGCCCGTAATGATATTCAAGGCATTTTCGTCGAAGCTTTTAGGCTCATCGAAGATTAACGCAGTGTTGGAGTTCGCCTGCAAAAGGTGGGTGTCTCGAAATGCTTGCCATCGGTCGCCGTGTTTGAACTGCCATTGCTCAGGCATGGCGTAAAGTAATTTTGCATAAACATTAAATACTTTGCGCCAGCCGTTGCCGCATGCGTTACCGATTGCCGCTATATCACCGGTTATTAAAGGCACAACACCAGTGGCAACGCGTGGAAGACTAAATGCCGGTCGATTTGCAATGTATACGCGCAACCGGGCACCGCTGTCTCCCAGGCCTTGAATTTCAGTAGATCGTAAGTCAGTCATCTGAGACGCATATACGTATTAAACAACTGGCACCGTGCACTGCTTCTGAGACGATTTAATTGCCAGTTCGATAAGTCGAATGACCGGCACGACCGTCTCAGCATCAGCCGGTAGAGGAGAACCAAGGCGAATAGCATCGGCCAACTGTTGATAAAAACCCATGTAGTCGCCGGATTGCGTATTGATTAATCGGCTGTCTGATTCCGTAAAAAGTGTGCCTACTTGTGTGTCTGGTGTTTTCGCCCATTTAGGGTCATCAAAATTCAGACCGGCCTTCAACTGGTCTTCCTGCGGATCCAGAGCATGCTTTCTGTAGCTTCCTTTATCGCCATGCAAAGCAAATCTTAGCGTAGCACCTGCTTCAAAAGGGGTTGAGCCAAGCTGGGCAAAATGGGTGCCGTAGAACAGGGTGATCTCAAACGCATCATTGGCTTCACCGCCGTCACGCTGAGTAAGAATATGCGCATTAACGGCATTCGGCATACCCCAAAGCTGAATGCATTGATCAATAAGGTGAGGTCCAAGATCCCAGAAAATACCCGCGCCGGGGCCCTCTTGTTCGCGCCAGCGCTGCCTTGGGTGTGGGCGGAAACGGTCAAAACGGCTCTCAAACCGCTTCACTTTGCCAATAGCTTGCTCAGCAATAAGCTGTTTGATTGTAAGGTAATCGCCATCAAAACGACGATTATGGAACACACACAGTTGTTTACCGACCTGCTTGGCCAACGCCACCAGGCTTTCACCTTCTTCGCTGTCTAAGGTAAAGGGCTTTTCTACTAATACGTGACAACCGGCTTCCAGTGCCGCTTTTGTTTGTGGCGCATGCAGATGATTTGGCGTGGTGATCACAACCAAATCAAAACGGGACGCTGCCAGAGCTTGCTCCAGCGATGCAAAAACAGCGCTTTCGGGTAGTTGGTCATGCACTTTTGCAGGATCAGATGACACCACTGCATTGATTTCAAAATCAGCTAAATGCGTAAGAAAAGGGACGTGAAAGGTTTTGGCTGCATAGCCAAAACCCACCACGAGCGTTGAAATTGTCATAAACTCTGCGTTTCCGTGTTACTAAGGTGGGTGTCTTGTATATTTAGTCGTGGTTTAATTTCGACAATCTATCGGCCTACGATTTTTTGACCGGTCGCTTCCAGCCACTGATATTGCGCTGCTTGCTGCGCGCAACCGCCAGGCTATTGTCGGGTACATCAGTCGTTACGATAGAACCAGCCGCCACTGTCGCGCCTGCGCCAATTTGAACAGGCGCCACCAAGGCTGAATTGGAACCGATAAACGCATTTTCTCCGATTAAGGTCTTATACTTATTCACGCCATCGTAATTACAGGTGATGGTGCCAGCACCAATGTTGCTGTTTGCGCCAATGGTTGCATCGCCCAGGTAAGTCAGGTGATTGGCTTTTGCGCCCTCGCCCAGCGTCGCCTTCTTCATTTCCACAAAGTTGCCAACTTTTGACTTTCGTTCCATCACAGCGCCCGGACGTAACCTAGCGTAGGGGCCAACCGAACATTCAGCGCCAACGTTTGCGTTTTCGATAATGCTATTGGCTTCAATTACCGCGCCCGATGCGACCTCGCAGTCAATTAGCATGCAGTTTGGACCAATAACAACATTGTCACCCAATGTCACTTTGCCAGAGAACACACAGTTAATGTCGATAAACACGTCCTGCCCTGTTGTCAGCTCACCACGCACATCTATGCGGGCTGGATCGGCAAGTGTTGCGCCAGACGTCATCAGCGCTTCCGCCTGCCAGCTCTGCAGCGTGCGCTCCAATCTGGCCAATTGCACCCGATTGTTCACACCCTCTACTTCCATAGGGGAGTCTGGATGCGCAGATTGAATACGCTTACCTTCTGCCGCAGCCATGGCAATGACGTCGGTTAGATAGAACTCGCCCTGGGCATTATCGTTAGTTAACGCGGCCAACCAGCGCTTCAAATCCTTGCCGCCCATTACCATCATGCCGGTATTAATTTCGGTAATTGCGCGCTGGGCTTCAGTGGCATCTTTATGCTCTACGATCGCGACAATATTGTCGTTCTCGCGAATAATTCGGCCCATCCCTGTTGGGTCATCCAAATGCACAGTAAGCAGGGCAAGGTCACATTCCGATTTCACAGCAATCAGACGTTCCAGAGTTTGCGCCTGGATGAGCGGCGCATCGCCAACTAAAATCATGACATCTTCATCATCGGCAATATAGTCAACCGCTTGCATTACCGCGTGCCCGGTTCCCAATTGTTCCTGCTGAAGGCACCAATTGATCTGTCTACCTTCAACGTTGGCCTTGAGTTGCTCCGCACCGTGACCGTAAACCAGATGAACCGCAGTCGCATCTAATGATTCAACCGTATTGATGATGCGTTGCACCATAGGCACACCACCGACCGGATGTAATACTTTCGGCAACGAAGACTTCATTCTTGTGCCTTTACCGGCTGCCAATACCACTACTGAAAATGCCATATTGAATCCTTTTCGCAATTGATGCGCGATAGTGTAACCAACTCATGACAGCAAGTCAGTGCCTCCTTCACATTTCTTGGACACCCACCTTTTTTGGGACACCCACTCTTTCTCGAAATTACAGTTCAATTTCATGACAAATTTGATGAAAAGAATCGGTGAGCTGAACTGTGTGGGTGTCCTGAAAAAGGTGGGTGTCCCAAATTTAGTGGATGTCCAGCTTTGATGTCTCCAGCTTTGATGTCATTATTCTGCGACAGTGGCGCATCTTTTGTTCAGCGGGTATCATAGGCACATTGGAAACGTCGGTAAGTATTTTGGCGTTTTCCCATGCAGTAAACCTCACAGCTTCAAGGAGTGAACATAAGCCAGTGAACGCATTCAGGACATTACATCGAAGCATATTGCTGTTGTTCGCCGTGGTTGTCATCGCGATTGTCACGCTGGTGCATTTTAGCATCTCGAAAATTGTTGCCGAGCAAAGCCGGGCACAACAACAGTCATTGTCTCCCGCGATATCGTTAATCGTTTCGCAAATACTGAAACCATTGCATGTGTCTGAGGCACTCGGCAAATCCCGAGAGCTGGTGACATTAATGGAAAAAAACCAATTAGACGAAGCAGAGATCTTTTCCGCGCTGGAGAGGATGGAGCAGGAATTCGGCCTCACCTTTTTTATTGCTTCCGAAGAAGCCCGGGTGCAGTACAACTCAGATGGTAGCAAACTCGATTTAATAGAAGGTGAAGTATCCTGGTACTTCAAATACCGGGACTCCGAGGCTGACGCTATTGCCGATATTGGTAAATGGGAAGACACCCATTTCTACATCGACATTAAAATTTACGATGACGCAGGCAAATTTCTCGGCTTCTTTGGCGTAGGAAAAAGCCTGAAGAGCTTTGTGTCAGTATTCGAAACCTACAAACGTCAGTACGGCTATGACTTCCTGTTTGTAGACGGCAAAGGCGACATCATGTTGTCTTCCGATGCGTCGCTCATTGCAGCCAATGCCGACTTCACGAACTTGTCTGAATTACCCTGGTACGCCAGCTTGCCCGACAAGGTGATCGCCGAAAACGCGCTTAACAATCAGTTGATTACCATTAATGGCAACGACCACCTCATTGCCGAGGTTGCCTTGCCCCAGTTTGGCTGGACAGTGTATTTGTTAAGCCCACTGGATGCGCGTCAAGCGGAAATATCACAAGGCTTTATCTTTAGTGTGGTTACGCTGCTGGTTATTATTTTTGCGCTGTTCTTGTTGATCTACAATTTGTTGTATTACTTCCGCCGCGACATGCAACCGGAACTGATCATCAGAAACACGCATCGTTTACCAGACCGAACACAGTTGGAAGAGTCATACGGTGAACTGACCAATAAGCACTCCTCACTGAGCATTATTCTTGTCGATATTGATGACTTTATGTCAATCAATGATCAATACGGACGCAATGCTGGTGACGATGTGCTGGATAAGGTATCCAACCTGATCGGCAGCCATTTGCGCGACAAAGACATACTGGGTCGCTGGAGCAGTGAAGAGTTTATTCTTTTACTGCCTGATATGGGGCCGCATGAGGCACATGACCTCGCGCAAACACTGCGCCATGGTATCGCAATCTTGCCGCCACCTGCTGAGCATCCGGATCTGCAACTCACAGCGAGCTTTGGTGTGTCATTTACCGCAACGAAACGTTCCATGAATGAAGTTACCGCTCACGCCGAAGACGCGCTTTATCAAGCCCGTCGTGATGGCCGAAACCTTGTGCGAGTGCAGTTAATCGACGCCTGATGCGGCGTCTTTTTCAGTGAACTGAAGATTGACCCATGGCCCAGCGATATCCCCGCTGGGCCACACCCGACGTCAAACTAATCCCCAACAGAATCAATCCACCCCCGCTAAAGTCCATCCAGCTAAGGCGTTCGCCTAAAAAGAAGAATCCCCACACAATACCGAACAAAGGCACTAAATACCCCACCATAATGGCCTTAGCTGGCCCGGCTATCGCTATCACGTAGAAATATAATAAATACGCTATACCAGTGCCACCGATCGCTAGCGCAAGCGCGTTTATCCAGGCCAAAGCGGACGGTAGTTCCGACGGAAAATCGACAAACAACAAGGGGCAAAGCAGCAACGACGCCCACGCCTGGCTTCCGCCAGCAACCACGACAGGCTTCACGCCCGCGAGGGATTTTTTCAGTAAACAGGCTCCAAACCCATAGCAACAGGTCGCACCTAACACGGCCAGAATCGGAATTAGGCTTATACTTGCTCCTACCGCTTTCTCGAAGCTGATCAGTACAACGCCTAAAAAGCCACATACCAACCCAACAAACCCTGAGGGCGAAAGGCGGTCGTTTAACCACAACATAGCTATCAAAGCGCCAAACATCGGGGCCGTGGCATTTAAAATAGCCAGTACCCCCGACTGCAAATGCAAACTGGCATAATTAAATAGAATAAAGGGCACACCAGTATTGATAAGCCCTAGCACCGCCATGGGGCGCCAATACGCTTTTAACATTGCTCGCGCAGACTGGCTGACTAAAAACGGTAGGAATACCAGCGTCGCCAGCACAGTGCGCAATTCAACCAGAGTAAAAATACCAAATTCAGGCGCCGCTACGCGCATAAACATAAATGACGCGCCCCAAATCGCCCCCAATAGCAGTAATGCTGCCAGTGCTCGATTACTCATCGGTAAGGGATCCCCTCAAGGTCCAGCAACTTCTGTTTTCGCAACAAGCCACCTGCATAGCCGGTTAAGGTGCCATTTTTACCAATCACCCGATGGCAGGGCACGATGATACTTACAGGATTCCTGCCGTTTGCCATACCTACCGCGCGAGACGCCGTCGGCTGACCCAACGCGCTAGCTATTTGCCCGTAGTGCTGTGCGTGTCCGAATGGTATTGTGCAGAGTTGCTGCCACACTCGCTGCTGAAATGCGGTGCCGATTGCTGCCACGGGCACAGTAAAGGTAGTTAACTCTCTGGCAAAATAAGCGTTGAGCTCACGACAACACTGCTCTGTTAGTGCGGATGGGTTAGCCATGGCGTCAATTTCGTCAACGAACTTCACCACCGTCACGCCTGCTTCGTTTGCTTCAATCCAAATATGTCCTAACGGACTCGTTAGACTTTGTGAAAATATCATCTGCCGTTCACTCTGTTATTGTTCTGACGATGCCAGCAGCCACAGCTGCAAGGTGAGATAGCTTCGCCACGGCGCAGCTAACTCAGGTGTTACACCGAGTAATTCGGCTTGTCTGCGGGCAATCAGATCTCCGGCTAAAAACTGATCCGGCTCACTCATTCCGCGCAGTTGTATATATTGCAATGTCCAGGGGCCAACACCCCGTATAGCAAGAATTTGCTGGTCAGTGGGAGCCGACGGTGCACAATCTCTTATTAAACCAGCAAAATCACGCAGTGCCTGCTTGCGTGCACCTGGCATTTTAAGCATGGTCAGCTCACTGTTGGCAACGGCATCTGGTGACGGAAAATAGCGCAGGTCTTCGCGGGTATTCCCCAATGCATCAACGAGGTAATGCAATTGTGTGATAGCCGCCTTAATACTGACCTGCTGCCCTACAATAGCGCGGCAGCCTGCCTCAAAGATATTCCAGACACCCGGTAAGCGGATACCAGGTACCAACTGGGACGGTGAAAGTCCGGCCGCCAGCAATGCCTCCTCGACCCATTGCGGGTTTGTGTCCATGTCCAGCACTCGGCGCAATGTCACCAGGGCTGGCTGTATTTGATTGGGATCAGACACCTGCATGGTAACGTCAAACCCGTTTGCTGCTTTATTAAAGTGAGCACTTACACTCAAGGGGCCATATTCATCTTGAACGTGTCTGGTGTAACTGCTGGTTTCTATCAGTTCAACAGGTTTTACCGCACGCACCGCCAGAAAGTCACGGACTTGTGGCCAGTTGTAGGGCGCATTCACAGGTAGAAACAGCGTAATCTGAGACGACGTTATTGCACCATTTCGGCCACGAAGCTGACTTGGACTTAGCTTACACCAGCGCTGCATGTTGTCCTGCAACCGCCTGGCAGACTGAAAACCACACGCCACGGCCACCTCTGCGACCGGCAACGCCGTTTGCTGAAGCAAGCGTTTGGCTTGTAACAGCCGGCTGTGCAGTTGATAGCGTTTTGGCGGCATGCCCACCGCTTCCTGGATCAGTTGGTTAAGATACCGTTCGGAAATTCCCATACGTTCAGCAATGCTGGCTATAGAACAAGACAGTTCGCTGGCTAATAATTGCAATGCCCGTTTAGTGGTCGTTTCTACCCCATGCCAGGCGCAGGAGCCCGGTGCGCTGTCGGGACGGCATCGTAGACAAGGCCGAAACCCTTGCTCCAAAGCCTGCTGTGCAAAATGGAAATACCTGACATTCTGTTCTGCCGGCAACCGCGCCGGGCATATTGGTCGACAAAAAATCCCCGTCGACAGCACGGCAACGTAAAAGCGTCCGTCAAAGCGCGCATCTCGCGACAGCCGGGCGGTAGCGTACTGCTGTTGTAGGGCTGACGATATCATGGCGTGACCCGTTGGTTAAAAATACCCGGCTATAGTAACGACTTTTTTGGGTAAGGATGCGATGAAATCCGCACTCAATTAAAAACTTGCGGTAAACGAACTTTACGTCTCGAGTTGATCACTTTTAGCCGTGACCGCATAATATGGTCGTTCTTATCCGCATAACAAGCACGTGCGTGCGTTACTAATTACCGGAGTGTTGTTTGTATTTTCGTTTGTCGCGTTGCGTAAACCGGGCGTTTGCGCTGTTTTTTGCTGTCAGTATGCTGACCTCGCAATATGCGCTGGGCGAAGAACAGTGGTTTGCCGATTATGCAAAGCACGTCAAACAAGAAGCCAGAAAATACCGCGTGCCGGGCTATGCCATGGTGTACTACCAGCAAGGTAAAGCACCGGTAATCGAAGTGTATGGCAACACGCACAAAGGCGGCGATGCCGTGACGCCTGACACCGTATTTCGTTTAGCCTCGGTTTCAAAAACCTTTACCGCCGTACTGATGGCTAAGCTGGTAAGGCAGCATCAGCTAGACTGGTCCACACCTGTCGCCTCGCTGAGCACTACCCTGCAATCCCAGGGCACCATGAACCCGAACCTTACACTGGGCCACATTGTCGGTCAGTCAAGCGGCTACATGCCAAATGCCTACGACAATCTGATAGAAGCCAACTACCCGCTGAAACGGGTCCTGAATCAGCTTGCCGGACTGAAACCACTGTGCGAACCGGGCGAGTGTTACACTTATCAGAATGCCCTGTTTGGTGTGATTGAAGAGTACTTTGTTGGCAACAATACGTCGTATCATCGCCAGTTGAGAGAGCAGATTTTATATCCCCTGGGTATGGAAACCGCCAGTGCCGGAAAGGGCGGCCTTTTGGCGTCTGAACAGTGGGCCAGACCCCATATTGCCATTGCGCGAAACCGCTGGCGAGAAGGACATGTCGAGAGTAACTACTACCGATTCAGCCCGGCAGCAGGGGTGAACGCCAGTATTAATGACATGACACGTTGGCTCCAGGCAATGCTGTTGGAATTCCCCACCGTTGTGCCTGAAGATGTCATTGCCGACGTGACTACGCCAAGAGTAAAAACCACGCGTGAAGTCTACCGACGCGGCTGGCGCGACAAGTTAACCGATGCCCATTATGGATTTGGCTGGCGTATTTATGACTATGCAGGTGAAACGCTGAACTATCATGGTGGCTGGGTGAAAGGGTATCGCGCAGACGTGTCGTTTTCGCCTAAGTATCGCGCGGGTTATGTCATGCTAATGAACGCGGAATCCAACCTCATTAACACCACAACAGCTGACTTCTGGCGAACCTATTTTCAGGAAGCGAAACGCCAGCAACAGCAAACAACCAGCGTGGGAAATTAACGGGAAGCGGGCTCGTCGCCCACTCCCCCAGTAACCACTTACTTGGTCTTCAGGTAAGTGTATCCGCTCAAGCAGTTCTCGTAAAAGTCTGTCCAGCGAACGCCTTCGCGAGGCTTGATGTTGCCTGCTGATACTTGCTTGTCAATCAGGCGCTTCACGTCAGAAGCCATCGCTTTAGGATTGTATTGCATGATAGACAACACGTCTTCCACCGAAGAGCCTTTAACAACTTCTTCAATGTAGAAGTCTTCCGGATCGTCGTCGTAACTAAAGATATGTACCTCGTTCAAACGACCAAACAGGTTGTGCATGTCGCCCATCACGTCCTGATATGCGCCGGTTAAGAACAACCCAATGTAATAAGGCTCGTCCTTCTTCAGCTTGTGCATAGGCAGAATGTCGGTAATTTCACGTCCCACTGTAAACTGATCGATTTTGCCGTCACTGTCGCAGGTAATATCCACCAGCGCACAGTTTACTTCCGGTCTTTCGTTCATGCGTGTAATCGGCACCACAGGCAATAACTGGTCAATAGCCCAGGTATCAGCTGCCGACTGGAATACCGAGAAGTTACACAGGTACTGCGACGACAAGCTGTAATCCAGCTCCTGTAACTCTTCCGGCACATACTCTGCGTTCGCATAATAGGTCTGCAAACGCGAGATAATCTGCCAGTACAGGGTTTCTATTTTGGCCAGCTCTTCCAGCGACAAGACACGCAGTTTAAAGGCATCCAGTGCCTGTTCTTTATATTGCGATGCGTCGTTATACACTTCCTGCATATTGGTTTGCTGATCAAAGCTCTCAGCCATTTCACGCATGTTGCTCACGAAGATATGCTCACCTTCGTTTTCGCTGGTGTCGACTTCCGAGCTGTTAGAGCGGATTTCACCCACAATCTGGGTGATTACGCAGCTGTGGTGTGCGGTAATAGCACGGCCACTTTCGCTTACCAGATTAGGGTGCGGTACACCTTCTAAATCACACACTTCTTTCATGCCATAAACAACGTCTGACACGTATTCCTGCATGGTATAGTTACGCGACGATTCACTGGTAGACGCCGTCCCGTCGTAATCGATGCCCAGGCCACCACCCACATCAACGAAGTCCAGCGGGAAACCCATTTTATGCAGTTCAGCATAAATGCGGGCACCTTCAGAAATAGCCTCTTTAACAGAACGAATGTCAGTTAGCTGGCTGCCAATATGGAAGTGAAGCAGTTTCAGGCAATGGGCCATACCTTCGTCTTTCAGATACCGCGCCGTGTTGATGATCTCAGAAATCGTAAGACCAAATTTGGCGCGTTCGCCACCTGAACTTTCCCATTTACCACGGCCTTTCACGGTCATTTTGGCGCGTACACCAATGATGGGCTCTATTTGCAATTCTTTGGCAATACGCACCAGCAACAGGAGTTCAGAGTACTTTTCAACTACCACTACCATGCGGCGACCCAGCTTGCGACCTAATAACGCCAGGCGCATAAACTCTTCGTCTTTATAGCCGTTGAGCACGGTGAGTGAGTCTTCGTTGGTGTTCATAGCCAACACAGTCAGCAGTTCTGCTTTAGAACCGGCTTCCAGCCCGTAATTAAAGGGCTCACCTGCATCAACGATCTCTTCTACCACTTCGCGCATCTGGTTTACTTTAACCGGATACACGCCGTTGTATTCAGCCTGATATTCCGCTTCGGCAATGGTGTTTTTAAAAATAGTATTCAGGTTAGCAACCTGAGAACGCAGTACGTCGTGGAAACGCACTACCACAGGTAACTGCACACCTTCTTGCAGAATTTCATCGATTACCGCTTTAAAATCGATGCGCACGGACGGGTCCGAAGGATTCGGCACCACGTGCACATTACCGTTGTCACCGATCTTAAAATAACCACCGCCCCAGCGCGATACGCCGTAGATGCGTTCAGCTTCTTCGATCGACCAGTCTGACGAGAGTCCAACCATGATGTACCTTATATAAATCGCCTGTCCGCAGGGCAAAAAATGCGTACAGAATATTGCTTAAAAATTGTCGCGTATTATAACGACCTTTACTTGCAGTGCTATGACAATTTCACTGTTTTTCAATACGAAAAAAAGCCCGTTATCGATTCACTTTTGCAAATAAACCGAAAGTCATTGACTATTTTTTACCCGCCACCGTAACATGGATCAAACGATAAGTCTTTGAATCTGGCATAGAAGTCGGTACACAGGCAATGCAGAACGTTAGTTGACCGACAAGGAGTACGACAATGCAGCGGATAATTGGTGAGTTCACCGTAGAACTGACTCCTCAGCAAGATGAAAAAGCCATGGGCCGCATGTTACTTAGCAAAGCCTATAGCGGCGACCTAAGTGGAAATAGTTTTGGCCAAATGTTGAGTGTGCGAACGGATGAACCTGGCTCTGCTGGCTATGTAGCCATGGAGACAGTGACCGGCTCATTGGCCGGCAAAAACGGGACGTTCTCTCTGCAGCACTCGGGTATTATGAGCCGCGGCGAACAACAGCTGACGATTGTAGTAGTGCCTGACTCCGCTACCGGCGAATTAACGGGATTGTATGGCAATATGCAAATTCAGAATGTCGACGGAAAACACTTCTACGACTTCGAATACGCCTTTGCAAAGTAGCCGTGCTTGCCGCTAGTCCAGCGGCACATAGTCAATATCAAAACCGAAAGCTCGCGGCGACACTACTTTCAGCGCAGCCTCTGTGCGATAAAAAGCCGGACAGCCCACCGCCAGTACGCCTACACGTTGGCCAAACTTCAAACGTTCTGCGTTAATGGGTTCAGACGTATCATAATCCACTACCACAATTAAATCCGGCACACTCGCCAGTACTTTATCGTTTTGCGTCGCCAGCAGATACTCATTCTTAATGGCTATATTTAATGGCGCGTGGATATTATCGAAGTCTTCTATGATCGCAGAACCAACATCATATCCCCCAGTAATACGCGTAGATTTGTCGACCACTTTACCGGTGAAAAGCAACTCACAACGCCCGTACACGGAACCGCTGAACAGTGCCTGTAATGGTTCTACGATCTGCTCTACCGGTCCTCGTTTTTCCATTAACAAGCGACCAAGTTGTATGGCAAAACTCAGTGAGCCTGGAATAATCGCTTGTTTTATAAACGCGCCTGTCATTGGGTGTTCAGCTGCCGTGATCATACCTCCGGCTGACATCGCAAACGCGCGAATATGGCGTTCATAAGTAGCCGTGTCTGATGTGTTAAACGAAGCAGTATTTCCAGCGTAATCCCTTGCCACTGCGGGCGTGGGCTTTGCGCCTGCAATTGCATACGTCATCATTTGGGCTTCTGGCAGCGCTCTTCCCATGCCATCCCCATCAACAACCGGTAAACCTCTCCCGGCAGCAGCCATAATGGGCAACAGCGAATTCCCACCCCCTACTTCAAACGAAGCAACCACATCAACCGCTTTTTGAGTGTGTGTCTCAAATGCAGTGAGTGTCTCACTTGCTTCATCAATGGAAGGCAAAAGTTCGAGGCTGACAGTGGGTGCTCCGACGGCGCCTAAAGCCACAATATTGGCGTCATCGTCAAGATCATCGACCTGAATGAGCCTGACCGGCCCAAATGTCTCTAGCGCCTGCTTTGTAAGCAGCATGGGTAAATACGGATCGCCACCGCCGCCGGTGGCTAAAAATACAGAGCCCAGACTCAGTGCATCCATGTCTTCGACCCCGATTGTATTCAGTATCATGCGGTCACCTCCCGACTCCCTGATAGCGCATTTAACTCACCGACCACTTTTACCCTTACTCTCGTGACTTCTCCGTCCATATACGGCACTTCAGTTTCCTCAATGTCCAGGATCCGAATAGAGTCAGGACAGGCTCCAGCATTACACGCGTGTTTTATAGCCAGTGACTTCACTTGCTCCAGGGCAGGCTCCCGGCCGAGGCTGCGATACGACATCAAGCTTTCTGCTTCACCACCTACTTGCGCAATGGCAGCACCAATGGCATTGGCAACACCCGCATACTCAGGTCGCACTGTCTCAGACGCTGACGCTAAATCTCCATTCACCAGTATTGCTCCTCCTCCCACTAAAATAACGGGTACGGGCTTGGCATTGGGTTTCATCATATCGATATTACGGTCCAGCAGGGCTTTCATTGTATTTAATGCCTGCTGAACCAATGAATCAGGCAGCGCCAGTGAGTGAGCGTGCGGCCCAATAGCAACAAAACCTGCAGCCACTGCAATATCGGTGGTTGTTAAGGTGTTACCACCAAAGACTCTGGCTTCAGTGACCAGCTTATGACCGCATGACTGGGGGCCAATTTGCTTGCCGTCCGCAGAAACAATACTCCCTCCGCCCAAACCTACAGCGCGAACATCAGGCATGCGGAAGTTGGTGCGAACACCGCCAATATCCACTACCTGCCCGGACTCACGGGGAAAACCGTTCTGCAGTACACCGATGTCAGATGTAGTACCGCCAATGTCCACCACCAGCGCATTCTCAATGCCTGTTAATTTGTAAGCGCCGCGCAATGAATTCGTTGGCCCGGAAGCAAAAGTCAGTGCAGGAAATCGCTTCACAAAATCCGTATTCATCAATGTGCCGTCGTTCTGGCTTATGAACATCGGGCACCGTAATCCCAGCTTTTGCAGTGCTTGTTGAAAGGCAGAAACAACCCGATCGGCAAAGGGCAATAGTGCTGCATTCAGGATGGCTGCATTTTCACGCTCCAACAGGCCAAGACTGCCCATCTCATGTGACAACGTAACGCGAACATGAGGCAGAGCCTTCTGCAACCTGGCCTTCATCATCTTTTCAGGCGTAGCGTCCATGGTCGAGAAGGCTGACGAAATCGCCACGCACTGAATTTGTCGCTGCTGAATATCTGCAATAACCTTATCGAGTTCCTCAAGCTTCACCTTGGCGAGAGTGTTACCGTCATAAAGAAAACCACCGTGGCAGGTATAGACATGGCGCCCAACAGCATCAGCAATATCACCAGGCCAGCCAGTTAACGGCGGACAGCCCTTTCCACTAGGTAGCGCAAGTCTGATGGCAGCCACCGGGCACAGTTCTCTGCGTTCTACCACAGCATTGGTAAATTGCGTGGTGCCAATCATAACGGCATCAATACCGTGGCTGTCTTCCAACCCACTGTCTTCGAGCAATTTTTTGATAGCATTTACGATGCCCGACGTCACATCCGCTGTAGTCAGTGTTTTATTTGACGACAACACCGTTGACGCATCTAACAACACGGCATCAGTATGTGTGCCGCCGACATCAATACCTATACGCATTAGTTGTTCTCCAGAATAGCGGTGCCGGTTGGTTTAATAACGCTACCCACCCAATACAATAGGGTGGCCAGTAACAATGCATCTATAGCCGTAATTTCCGTAATGCCGGGCAATGCATAAAACAAACTCATATTCGCGTAGCTTGCGCCCGCTACCCAGGCCACTACTGCCGGCAGATTCAGGTTAACCACGCGAGCACCTGCGCTGTAAGCTTGTGACCTGATTCTATGGACATCCAACGCAACGATGCCGGCCACCGGAATAAACAACGCCGTAAGAATGGATAAAAACGTGATGAAGTGGTCAAGAATATTGAAGAAGGCGGCGAGCATCCCTAAGCAACCCAATACCACTGAAATAACATTCGCACTCACAGCTGGTAAATTAACGCTTACTGCGAGTTGAGCACTATAAATATTGAGGGAGTTAAGCACCCAACTGCCTGCAATAACAATAAGCAATGCCCAACTACCCAGCCCCATCGCCATAATGATGTTAAGAATATCCCGGGAACCGAATGCCACGGCAGCATAAGCTGCAATGAGCAGCACCGCCGACTGGGCAATAAAATAAGACCAAAAAGCGGTATATACTCCACCACGGCGTTGGCGGGAAAATCGCGTGATGTCAGGGAGTATAATGGCGCCGATGATAATCACGCCCACTATCATATTTACACCGTCGCTTATGGTGTGAGAGATGTGCGAATGACTTTCCGTTAGCGCTGAAACGGGGGTCATGCCAAGCGCCAGCCAGAGTAAACCTATACCAAACGCCACCATAACAGGCACCAGCCAGGTAGAAAGCCGGTTTATCATGGAAAACCCAAACAAGGTTGTTCCCACCATGGCTATACCAGCAATGGCCTCAATCACGGTAGCACTAACAGGGTCGGTGTTATCGCCCCCGATGACTTGCATAATCGAAGCTGAAAACAAGTCTAGATTTACCCCAAACCAACCCACTAATGACAAGGCAAACAACAAATTCAGCATCGCTGCTCCGCGCTTACCAAAAGCGCGCTGAACTAACATGTAAGAATTTTTACCGGTGGCCGCCCCAATATCCCCCATTAGCCCGCCAATAAGCGTAAGCAGCACCGCGCCTATGCCCATAGCAATAAATGCATGCTGCCAGCTCAGCGCACCAAAGAGCTCAATTCCGGTAACAAAGGTGGGAATGGAAAAGCTGACCATTGCCGACACGGAAGCCACTCGGGGCCAATTCACTTTTTGTTCTGGTTGCACTGACTGTGTATCAGTATCGTAAGGAGGCTCCACGCACATTCCTGCTGTGATGACTAGTTGTTACCAGTGTAAGGAAAGTGCATCAAAATTTCTTCGCGAAGTCAGTAGCATTGCAAAAACTCGCTTTTTCAGTACAGTCGTCAGACAAAAGAATGTTTTGCAAAGGGCAATTGTGGCTAAGCGTATTATTAAACTCGACGAATACAACAAGAAGATTCTCGCTATCGTCCATAAGGAAGCCGATCTGTCGAACCAGGAGTTAGCTGAACGGGTGGGGCTGTCTCCCAGCGCCTGCTTTCAACGTAAAAAGGCATTAAGAGAAGCAGGTTATTTCTTTAATTTTCATTGCGAAATGGACCTGGACAGGATCTGTGAGCACGTGCTGGCCTATGTGGAATTTTACCTCCATAGCAATACCATGCCCTATAAATCCGCGTTTGAATCAGCGATTCAGGGCATCCCTGAATTCATGGATTGCTTACGAATTAGCGGTGACATGGATTATATATCCTTCACCTGCTTCCCCAACCTAACCGCATTAAAGGATGCCTGCGATACATTAAGTGCCAATGACTCACTCGGTATCAAGCGTATAGAAATCCGTCCGATTCTGGAGCGAACGAAATGGTATTTGGGCTATCCGCTGGAAAAGCTTAAGTGGCTGGAAGACTAGCCCACTGGCATAGCAACGCGAATCCTTCTACACTCAAAAAATAACAATAACGACACAATCACTATGTCTATTAACACTGCGACCAATCCGGCAACAGGGTACATAGCTATTGATCAGGGCACCACGTCCTCGCGGGCTATCCTGTTTGATGTACACTTCGCAATCATTCACATTGCGCAACAGCCCTTTGACCAACATTACCCCAAAAACGGCTGGGTTGAGCACGACCCGGAAGCCATTTGGCAAACCGTACAAGCCGTTACGCAGGAGGCATTAAGCGCCGCGCACTCTAAGGGAATGCAAGTGAAGCACATCGGTATCGTTAACCAGCGCGAAACTACGCTGGTCTGGCACCGTGAAACCGGCAAATGTGTTTACCCGGCCATTGTATGGCAAGACCGGCGCACTCGGGATATCTGCAAAGGTCTGAAACCGCACGAGCAGATGGTTCAGTCAAAAACCGGGCTGCGGCTAGACCCGTATTTCTCGGCCACCAAAATCAGCTGGATCCTCGATAACCTGCCAGGCGCGAGAGAGCAGGCCGAGCAAGGCGAGTTGCTCTTTGGCACCGTTGACAGCTTTTTGATTTGGCGGTTAACAGAAGGGCGAGTGCATGCTACCGACGTCACCAACGCGAGCCGTACCTGCTTGTTTAATATCAACACCACAAACTGGGATCCTGCACTGCTGTCTTTGTTTAATGTCCCCGCTTCCATGTTACCTACCGTAAAAGACTGTGCGGATGACTTTGGTATCACCACACATTTTGACGCCCCTCTTCACATCAGCGGTGTAGCGGGCGATCAACAGGCTGCGCTAATAGGTCAGGGCTGTGTACAGCCTGGTAACGTAAAAGCTACCTATGGCACAGGCTGCTTTGCCCTGGTAAATACGGGTACACAGTGTGATATTAATCAGCATAACCTGCTCACAACACTGGCTTACCGCATTAAAGGACAGACCCACTACGCCGTTGAAGGGTCGATTTTTATTGCCGGTGCAGCAGTGCAGTGGTTGCGAGACGGCATTCAGTTGATCACACACGCCGCCGACTCTGAACAGATTGCCAGTGATGTTGACGATGAACATGGACTGGTTGTGGTGCCCGCTTTTACCGGACTTGGCGCACCTTATTGGGAGCCCTCTGCCCGGGGCGCTATTTTTGGCATTAGCCGGGCCACAACGGCGGCACACATTGTAAGAGCGACACTGGAGTCAGTGTGTTATCAAACTAACGATCTGCTAGAGGCTATGAGCAGCGGCGATATTCGTCCCAGTGTATTAAAAGTGGATGGCGGCATGGTGGCCAACTCCTGGTTTTGCCAACACCTGGCGAACACCCTGAGCACACAGGTTGTGCGGCCGGTTGTAATGGAAACAACCGCACTGGGCGCTGCGCTGTTGGCGGCTATACAAGCCGGGCAATTAAGCGGACTGGATGCAATTCAAAATGCGAACCCTACCGAGTGCACGTTTAACCCCGAAGGTAACGATGAACAACGTCAGCAACGATTGGCACAATGGAAGCAGGCTGTATCCGCCACGTTACTGATGGCACAACACGCATAAAAAAGCCATGCATATAGCATGGCTCTTTTGCGAAAGTAAGTATTTACTATTCGTCGCCGAACTCACGAATGATACTGTTAATAGTATCTTTCGCATCACCCAATACCATACGAGTGTTGTCTTTGAAGAACAGCGGGTTGTCGACGCCGGCAAAGCCCGCATTGGCTGAACGTTTCAGCACAAATACCGTTTTCGCGCGATACACCTCGATAACCGGCATGCCGTAAATCGGGCTGCCTTTCATTTCTTTCGCTGCCGGGTTAACTACGTCGTTAGCACCAATAACAATTACCACGTCGTAGTTTTCCATACGCGGATTCACATCGTCCATTTCGCACAGCAGATCATAAGGCACGTCAGCTTCAGCCAGCAATACGTTCATGTGACCCGGCATACGACCGGCAACCGGGTGAATAGCATACTCAACCGTACAATTGTTTTCTTCCAGCAGCGATTGCAGTTCACGCACAGCGTGCTGCGCCTGAGCAACAGCCATACCGTAGCCAGGAACAACCAACACAGATTGCGCAGCTTCCAGCACATAGAATGCGTCCTGCGCTGCCATGATTTTCACTTCACCTTCGATGGCTTCACCCATCTCAACCGGCTTGGCAAAGCCTGACAATAATACGTTCATTAGCGAGCGGTTCATGGCTTTACACATGATGTTGGTCAGGATCAAGCCAGACGCGCCCACCAGCAAACCGGTAACAATCAGAATTGTATTAGCTACAGCCAGACCTGCGGCACAGGCTGCTACCCCTGAATACGAGTTCAGCAGTGCAATAACAACCGGCATGTCCGCGCCACCAATTGAAATGGTTGCCCACACACCAAAGCTCAAGGCCAGACCAATTGCTACATACAGCCACAATTCATTGGAGGGCTCGGTAGCAAATAAATAGCCAACCGCAACAAAGCCAAGTAGGTGCAGAATGCTTAGTTCGCGCAGACCCGTGAAGATGAATGCCTTCGATGACATTTTGCCTGACAACTTACCCCAGGCAATTACTGAGCCCGAGAACGTGACACCACCTATCAGGATTGTCAGGAAAATAGTGACAAATACCAGTTCATCTGTGGTCGCCATGGAAAGCTGATTCATACCACTAACGGTTGCCCAACCTAACAACAGTGATGCTAAGCCACCGAAACCGTTAAATAGCGACACCATTTCCGGCATTTGCGTCATTTCGACTTTCTTGGCTTTCCATGCACCATAGGCGCCGCCCAGCAAGAAGCCGAATAGGATCCAGTGGTAGCTGATGATCTGCTGATCGATCAGAGTAACCACAACAGCGATAAACATACCAATGGCAGACACAAAGTTACCGCGACGGGCCGTGCCCGGATGACTTAACAGCTTTAAACCCAGAATGAACAGAGTGGTTGCCACTATGTAGGCAAGATTGATGATCATTGCATTATTACTCACAGCATAATCTCCTTACTTGCCTTGTTTTTTCTTGAACATGCCCAACATGCGGTCGGTTACCATGTAACCCCCCACTACGTTGATACTTGCCAGCGCCACCGCGGCAGTGCCCAAAACCGTTGTTAATGTGTCATTTTCTGCACCAGACGCTACTAATGCACCTACCAGCGTGATACCAGAGATTGCGTTAGAACCCGACATCAATGGGGTGTGCAAGGTAGCTGGCACTTTACGAATCAGTTCAAAGCCTAAGAATGCAGCCAGTAAAACAATAAAAATCAGGTAAATAGTTTCCATGAGTTATTGCCCCCCGTAAGCATTTTTCAGCATGTCATTGATTACTGCGCCGCCGTGTGTGATCACACTTTGGGCCAGAATTTCGTCTTCCAGATTCAGTTCAAACTGTTTGGATTCGGTGTTAAAGAACTCATCAATCAGATTGAACAAGTTGTTGGCGTACATGTCGGTGGCGTCGGTGGCCACTTGCTGGCTCCAGTGTCCGGTACCAATTACCGTTACACCTTCTACCTGCACAGTTTCACCTGCGACTGAGCCTTCAACGTTACCACCAGACTGTGCGGCCATATCCACCACAACGCTGCCAGGTTTCATCAGTGCCAGTGTTTCTTTGCGGATAAGTACCGGCGGTTTGCGACCGAACAACTGTGCTGTTGTGATCACAATATCGGAATCCGCAATCGCATCGCGCTGTGCTTCCTGTTGCTTGGCTTTTTGTTCGTCGGTCAGCTCTTTGGCATAACCGTCTTTGGTTTGGCCGGTTTCGCCAATATCGATTTTCAGAAACTTGCCGCCCAGCGACTCTACCTGCTCGGCGACAACCGGGCGAGTGTCATACGCCAGCACGTTTGCGCCCATACGCTTCGCGGTAGCGATAGCCTGAAGACCTGCCACACCTGCACCAATAATAAAGACCTTGGCCGGTTTAATGGTACCGGACGGCGTCATCATCATCGGCAAAATGCTGGGAAGGTTATTGGCAGCCTGCAGCATCATGACATAGCCGGCTAAGCTGGCTTGTGAACTCAGGGCATCCATTTTCTGCGCACGCGATGAGCGGGGGATCATTTCAACCGACAGCGTAGATACCTGCTTGGCGGCAAGTTGCTCTACCAGCGACTGTTGAAAGAAGGGATCAATATGGCCAATCACCAGGGTGTTTTCACTGAGTTTGGCCAGATGTGCTTCTGATGGGCGATTCACATAGAGCACAATGTCTGCACCCGACAATGCTTCAACACCATCGTCAATGATTGTTGCGCCTTGCTCGGCATAGGCGTCGTTGGTGTAACCGGAACGCACGCCGGCATCAGATTCAATCACAACGTCCAGCCCCATTCGGCTAAGTCGCATAACGGTGTTTGGTGTTACCGCACACCGGCGCTCCACTACCGCTGAATCCACAGCGTGCTTTGCTTCGTTTAGTACTAAGAGTTGCAAGGGTATTCTCCTCTCCTCCGGGCAAAAAGGTCCCTAACCGCGCGTACAGGTACGTCGGCTAAGTCAGTATTTATTTGCTGCCACAAGATGCTTTAATCCATTAACTACAAAATTGTAAAGCGACCTTACTATAAAGCTCACTTATGAATAACAATTATGTAATCTTCCCGTTCTTGTGGTTTTTATTGGAAAGGACTACGGCTTTCGCCAATAATGCATAAATAAAATCGAAAATGAAAGCAAAAATTGCAAGGTCGGGCCTTATATTTCATTTATGGAATGCATTTTACTTATAATTAATATTTATATGATGTGGAAAGAAAATTGTTGCGCGGACACGATAAATAGCACTTTATGCCGCAGTATAAGACAAGCTCGTAGCGATAAAAGTAGATTTTAATGATGTACTTCAGTAACTAACATAGCAGTTCAAATGCGAAACTTTCATTGCATCTTAGCAGTATATTTTTCATAACTTGGTCGTACTTCGCGGGTATAGAACGAAAAAGCGCCGCTCAATGCGACGCTTTAGTTTTATCTATATGGGGGAAGCCCCGAGAACTAGTGTTTCGGGTTCAACAAAACGGGTTTACCTAAACCAAGCTCGGTGAGTCTTGGCATTTGCGTTTCAGCGTCTCCTACCACTAACCAGATAAGCTTATCGGGATCAGCATACTTGCTGGCCAGTTTGGCGATGTCTTGTTGGGTTATGCTCTGAACCAGCGTCATGCGTTGTTTTACATAATCAGCTTGCCAGCCATAACGACTCACTTTCTCTAACATGGCCAATTTAGCATTCCCGGTTTCAAACTGACGCGCCGCACTTTTTATAAAGTAACTTTTCGTATTTTCCAGATCCTGCTCTGTAAACGTATCGCCATAATCAGCCAGGATTTCCTTCACCAAGGCCGCTGACTCATAAGTCACGTTAGTGCGAACACCCGACGAAATAGTAAATGGCCCGGGTATGTCGGTACCACTAAAGCCCGAACGCACACCATAGGTATACCCTTTACCCTCGCGAAGCGTTTGCATAAGACGTGAGGCAAAGCCGCCGCCACCCAGCTTATAGTTCATTAATGTAGCAGGGTAAAAGTCCGGATCGGTTTCTGCCAATGCCAGATAACCAAAGCGTAATTCGGATTGTTTGGCACCAGGCACATCGTAGAAATAGAGTGCAGGCTCAGGGTGAGATGGGCTTTCAAAAGCCGGCAGCGTCACCGCTATTGCCGGCCAGGCAGCATTTAGCGGCTGTAATGATGCAGTAACAGTATCGGCGTCGATCGCCCCCACAACATGAAAACTGGCCACAGTAGGAGACAGGTACGCCGCATAATACTGCTTCAGGTCGTCAAGGGTAATAGCGTTAACCGACTCAACAGTGCCCAATGGATTATTCGACAGGATGTGATCCTCGCCAAACAACAGCTTGTAATACTGGTTGTCAGCAATACTGCTAGGGTTAGCACGCTGCTGAGCAATCGTACTCAGCGCTTCCTGTTTTGCCAGCTCAAACTCTTTTTCGTCCCAACGCGGTGCCAACAACATTTCTGACACCAGGGCAATGGTCTCATTGTAGTGTTTGGCTAACGTGGTACCGGAAATTGTAATCGACTGCTTTCCGCTGTATACACTGATGTCTGCACCGAGTAATTCAATGGCTTTCTCCAGTGCTTCCGGCGTTTTGGTTGCCGTGCCTTTTTGCATTAAGGTCGCCAGCAAGCTGGATACACCGACTTTGTCGCTCTGCTCCAGCATCAAACCGCCTTTAAAGGTCAGTTCAAAATCCACCAGAGGTAATTCTCGGGTTTCGATACCGTAAATGCCCAGACCATTGTCTAGTTCAGACTGCCACACCGCTGGCACAGCAGGCACGGGCAAATCTCCGTAAGGAGGCTCAATGGTACGATCAAAGCGTGTGGGCGTTTTGGTGTAACCAGCACCTTCGCTCAGGTCAAACGACTCGCCGCGACCTTCCGCCACAATTTTTTCTTCAACCACTTCGGCAGGAGTTGAGCCGGCTAACATCAACTCGCTCTGCCCCTTTGGCACAAAGCTGGTCGCAATGAATGGCTTTCCTTTCAGGTATTGCTGGTAAACCCGTTGAATGTCTTTGTCTGTTACCGATAAATAGCGCTGCAATTCACGGTTTATATAGCCTGGATCATCAGCAAAAATGTTGTATTGAGCTAACTGAAATGCCTTACCAAGTACGCTCGACAAATTCGCGTAATAGTCGGTTTCAATACCTGCTTTTATGCGCGTCAGATCTTCATCGCTGATCCCAGTTTGTTCAAATTGCGCAAAAGCCTGTTCGACGCCTGCATAGACATCATCAAGGGGTGTACCCGGATACGCACGCGTGATCAGCATAATTTCACCGGCTAGTTCAGAGTTGCGGTTATACATGCTCACCCCCGACGTGAGCTGTTTGTCTTCCACAATCACTTTGTTGAGCGGTGCGCTTTTCCCCTCAGACAGCAATGTCATCAGAATATCCAGTGCATAGGCGTCGGGGTGATACAAATCGACACCCGGCCACACAAGGCGTAGCTCAGGTAGTTGCGCAAAGTTGTCTTCGTAGTATCGCTTAACCGTTTTGTTGAGCGTTGCGGGTCTGTCTGCTAGCGGCGTGATTTCCTCACCACGAGGGATCTCGTCGAAGTACTTATGTACCCAGGCTTTCGCCTGCTTCGCGTCAAAATCACCGGCAATCACCAGTGTGGCGTTATTGGGCACATACCACTTGTTGTAGAAGTCTTTTACATCCTGCAGTGTGGCGTTTTGCAAATCTTCCAGAGAGCCAATTACCTGCCAGTTGTAAGGGTGATCAGCAGGGTAGAGGTTTTTACCTACCACGTAATTTGCATGGCCATAGGGGCGGTTGTCTGTGCCCTGGCGCTTTTCGTTCTTCACTACCTGCTTTTCTTTCGCCAGTACCTCTTCGGTGACCGTATTAATGAAAAAGCCCAGCTTGTCGGCTTCAGCCCAGATCATTTTTTCCAGTGCGTCGTTTGGCACAGTTTGAAAGTAGTTGGTGCGGTCACGGCTGGTTGAGCCATTGGCGCCAGAGCCGCCAATACGTGAACTCATTTTGTCCAACCCGCCTTTACCTAGATTTTCAGACTCTAAAAAGAGCAAATGTTCGAATAGGTGAGCAAATCCGGTGCGCCCTTCCAGTTCTCGTGCCGATCCCACATGGAAAGTTAATGCCACCGCCGTAACCGGGTCTGAATCGTCCTGATGAAAGACCACTTCCAAACCGTTGTCGAGCACGAATTTTTCGTAGTTAATGCTGAAAGCCGATTGTGCGGTGCTGGTAGGTTTGTCGGCCGCGGTTGCGGGATCGTTGTTTGTACAAGCAGCTAGCGCAACCGCACTTAATGCCACTAACAGAAAATTGACTCGATATGGAATTTTCATTGTCGTCGTTAATATTGTAAGAGTGATCACAATATAACAACGGTTGATTACTTTGCCCAGCAAGCCCGGATAAGGCAACCAAAACAGACGGTAGTTTATAGTAACAACCTGTTTCGGTTTATGGTTTTGTAAGTATTGAGTTGATAAGTAACTTGCGCGTAGCGTTACAAAGGGGAGCAGATATAGCTCCCTTTGTGTAACAAATGAATACTCAAAACTCTAGGGGCCAAGTAACGTGTCAGCACCTATCAGTTGGCGTAAACTGACTTTGAAAGTACTTTTCAGAAACCCAAGTTTATAAGCTCGGCATCTCATCAACCCATTTAATTTCGATATTAAAAATATCAGTTGAGCTTTTAACTACTGAACCACCCGAGGCCATTCTATATCCGGTGCCTGTATTCAATCGTACTCTTATGAAGTTTTTCTCGAGAGGTAAACAAGACCATTGCTCAAAAGCACCAGGCCCTTCGAACACAAAATCACCATTGGATGGATCATAAGTTATAGTTTCAGTAACGTAATCAACATAAGCATAGTGTGTGCAACGTGTTTCAAGTGGTACGCCTGTATCATTTCTATCGAACTGCATCCAATGGCTATTGCCATAATGACTTGTTTTTACTTTGAACCTAATACCGCAATACAATTCATCATTGGATTCATCAAACCCTCTTCTCTTTGCATCATCTGTTTGAAAAAGGTAGGCGGTAGGATTGGCGCTAGATGTTCGCCAGTGATGTTTTACTATTCTAGTGATTTGTAAAAATTTATTTTCTACCGGATACATACCCACTGAATAGAGGTTGGTGCCATTCTGGTAATCATCCACCCACATTGTGGTTTTCTCTTCCGAAATTGCAATCGTATCCCACATTTCTGTGTTAGGCGTCATATCTTTAGCGGCAAACCAGAATTCTTTATCTATTTTAGAGATATATTCCGCCCCTTCTTTCTTCTGATCAAAATCAAAGAGATTTTGAATTTCAGAATAATGTAACGCTCTATCGTAGATTCTTACATTATCAACATTTCCACCCAGGTAAACAAAGTTGGCAGTTTCATCAGATGCGATATAGAGAGAGTAATTACTCAATGAAATTTCAGATTGAATTTCTTTGGTTGCAACTTGACTACCATTTATAAAAAGCCTCATTTGTTTACCGTCATAACTGGCTGCCAAATGAGTCCAAACATTTTCGTTTGGCAACTGAGCACTTCTGAGTTTGTTTTCCTCTCCAGAGCCGATAGAAAACTGTAGTTCGTTGTCATAAATAACAAAGTGAAAAGACTGGTGCTTGTCAAAAAACACCGTACTTTGCCCACTACTTTTAATCTCTCCCGGATTGAGTTTTACCCAAATGGATAAGGTTATCCCTTCGTTGTTGATTTGAATGTTACCGGCATCGATAGTGTCTGAGGTACCATTTAATGTAACAGCCTTCCCTTGCAATCCTGCACCGTAACCAATGTCTTGGGTGGTTACTGCGTCATTGCCATTACCACTATAATCTTTGGCATCGCCGTCAAATGGGTAATACGCAATAAGACCTCTGTTCAAATCGATTGAGGCTGGTGACACTGTTATATCAACAGTGCTGGAGCTACTCGATTGTTGGCTATCAGTTACGGTTAGCTCAAAAGTCAAAACCGTTTCCTCAGCAACATCGGGCGCTGTAAAGCTGGGAGTAGTACTAGAATCATCATTCAATACAACGGAATAGTCGGAAGCATCAATTTGATTCCATTTATAGAGTAAGGGAATGTTATTTGAGTCATCTTCCAGATCAGTACTTAATGAACCATCCAACGTGACAACGTCATTAGCAATTATGGTTTGGTCGGACCCTGCGTCAGCGAGAGGCGCCTCATTAGTGGCCAGCACCGTGATGTCAACAGTATCCACCGCTTTCGCACCACCACTGTCAACGACTTCCAATTGGTATGTTAGTACTGTGTCGCTTTGTACGACTGGTGGAACAAATGTACCTTCTAATTTATCATCAACAATTACTGTGGTCTCTGGCCCAGAAATTTGTGTCCACTTTATTGAACTGGCTTCCGTACCTTTGGCTCCGGCATCTGTAAACGAGCCTAAAAGATCAATGAATCCTTCGGAAACGACTTGATCTATTCCTGCGTCAACTACAGGTGGCGGATTTTGATCGTCCTGATGAGGATCAGTACCATCATGATATTCCTGAAGGTTTGTTCGACCATCCTCATCGGAGTCAAGCTCACTGTCACCAGCGGTTAACGGGTCGAGTTGATTATTCGCCTCCCAGCCATCAAGAATTCCATCATCATCACTGTCATTGTCATTTGCCCAGGTGCAATGGTTAAATTCTTCGATATTACTTAGCCCGTCGTTATCTTTATCAGCTGTGGAGTCATTCAAACCATATTTTGAAGCCCAATAATTCGGCAAGCCATTCTCGTTGAGCGTGAAGTCAAAGTATTGATCTGTAAATTGATTGGCCCACGCCCCTAACTCACTATGCCCAGAAAAACGTAGTTTGTATAAAACAGGCTCTCTTACCGTAACCGTTGCATAACTCTTTGAGTTAATATTGTAAAAATTAACTGCACTATCATCATCCCCTATTGGGAATAGTTCCCAGCTTGCGCTTTCCATATCCCAATCAACGAAGGTATCGATTTCATCGCTATATGGAAATGGAATAGGAGTCACGGTGGCCACGGCTTCAATCTCACAACTATTTTCTGGGTAGGCAATATAGCTATCGAGTACTGAAATCTCAGGCAATCCATAGAGAGGGGTCTTGTCTAAAATAGTAAACAATTCAAAATGATTTTGATCTTCGCTAGGCCAGCCTATAAGTGATTTCTCTATCACTTCAAGCCCCGCTCTGACGTTTAAATCCATTCCTACGCCAGTGCGTAAGTAATCAAACCCATAATCTGCAATAAAATCTCCACCGGTATATAGATCGGCGTTGCCTTCAAATACACCTTGTACCTTTGTTTCACCAAACAAATAAGGCTCAACTTTCACATGAGCGGTAGCCACCTCATAAAAATATAACTGTAATTCGGGGACCAGACGTAACTCGGCATAGAGTTCGGCTTCGGCGGATCCAAGTAGATTGATGTTAGCGCTAGTTGGTTCACCATTAAATACATGACGATGCCCATTCTCATCGTATTCAAAGCCTGCAGTAATATTGTAGTCAAAGCTTACTTTTTGTTTTATCGCTAATTTTGCTTTCGCATCTGCATGAAATTCACCGCTTAGACCAAATTCACCTCGTACAATAATGGGCGCGCCACCTACAACTATTACTTTCACAAAGTTTTTACGTGCGAATTCGGTTTCTCCGTCGACTTTTCCGGCAGCATTTGCGGTGATGTCGAGCGTAAGTTCAACGTTTAAATTACCGTTAACTTTTGCGTGCGCACTTTTTAATTTTGCTCCTTTGAGAATTGCTGAAACATCCAGAGTAGGCTCGAACTTATAGCTTCCTGTTCCCGCAATAGTTATGTCTGCCGATTTTTCAATGCTTAATGAAGAAGTTTTCGGTATATCTGTTTCACCAACATAAATTTTAACGCTGAGTAATGCAGTACTTGCATCACACAATATTTTGCAGTCGCGTTTTTGAACAGTTGCTTTAAACACTGCAATGTAGGGTTGAGCATGATCGAAATCAATATCATCGGCGGTAGGGCTCCATATGAATAACAGGTCTTTTTTATTATTATCCGACCCTTGTGATACATTAGAAACAGTGATGTCATTTTCAGGGTTTGCTTTGGTATTATGGGAAATACGTTCTAAATCAAACTTCGATACTTCGTACTCATCATTGATATCATTGATGACTCTTGCACTTACTTCAAACGTGTTGGTTACGTTTTCTCGGAATAGTACTTTGTACATTCCGCGGAGCATTAACTTACCCTCTTTGACTTCTTGAAACTCATCAGGAGCGGTTGATAACGTAGTTGCTGATGTTGTGCGGATGTTTATATTGTTTTGAGTCGTGTGTGAGAGCGTAAGCTGGCTTTGCTCCCACTCCAACGTATTTGTTGGGCTTACATTTTTCTGTGTCGGATTAAGTTTACCGTTCTTTTGTCGCTTTATGATTAAGCCTTGCGCTTTGAGTGAGTCGATATAACTGGAATCGACTGAGTCTACGTCGGGCACATCAATGAGTTTTATGGAAGTACTTAATGCTAACTCTTCATAAACCTGATTCAGGGAAGCTGGTGTGGTTTCGACCGAGATGCTATTTCCGGTTCTACTGACACTTGTTACTTCTCTTAATAGTCCGGTTTCTTGAGCTGACACTACAATGTCACCTACGCCTGGCGTTTCATCTTCTTGCTCAACATCGTAGATTAATGTGTCTGTTGTAGCCGTTACATCGTTCACTTCTACGACCGTGTTAATAGTTGAAAGTACAGGCGCCGCTGCCATTGTTTTGGCAGATAGCTTATTTGAAAAGCTACCATTACCTATTACATCTTCAGCCTTGATGACAAAGTAGTATGTTGTGTCAGGCGATAATCCTGAAATGTTGGTGCTCGCAATGCCGGTTACTTCTGCATATTTATCCGTTGGCGAGGGAGTGAAATTTGGTTTATCAGACACATAAATTTCATACTTCAAATCATTTGGAGAGGTGAAGTTATCCGTAGTACTTAACCAATCAAGGCTAACTTCATTAGTGGATACACCTGTTCCACTGACAATTTTAACATTTAGGGGAGGTTGCTCGTCATTGACGACCTTTATCGTAAGTGCATCGCTAACACTTTCACCTTTTATATCAGTTACAACAAGCTCTACAGTGTACTCAGTATCTTCGTCTACTAGAGGAGCATCTATGGTAATTGCTGATGTCTGAGCATCGCTTATAACCAATTCTTCTCCAGATGTTTGCGTCCATTGATAAGTGAGTTTTTCATCTTCAGGATCTAACGCGTCAGCGGTCACAGTAACGCTGTTTTTTTCACCAACTGATATTTCTCCCAGCAGGCTTAGAACAGGCGCTTTATTTATATAAACAAAGGTAACGGAAATACTGCAATCAGCGGTAATCGTTCCCGTTGTATATGTATTACCTTCCAGGCTTCCTCCGCAACCGTCCACGGACTCTATTGAATAATCGCTATCCGGCGTTAAAACAAATTGGGCAGTTTCACCTTTAGTTACTTGCTCATTGAGAGAGGACACTGTGCCGCCTTCGGTGGCACTGACTGTTACTCGAAAAGTCGAAGGGGGGGAAATAGGCGTAGCTCCACCGTCGCCTCCGCCGCCCCCACAGGCTGCCAAAATCAATGAAAACGACGCAACCACCAGCATTGTTCTTATTCTATTTTTATACTTCATTGAGATATCCGTATTTGTTCTTGTAACACTTCCGTACCACGTTTGTGCTTTTACTTTTGTGCTTTCAGAGCTATTTAACTGCGCCATAATCTACTCAAAGAAGCCGACGTAGTAACGCTGTATTTCCCAAAGTAGTTAGTCTTACATTAAATATTTCCTTCTTTATACGACTACAAATCCCGCCATCATTCAACGGCAAAATAACATAAAAATCATACTTTTATACTAAAGTAGGGATTTGGGAATATTATGGGAACAATTTGGGAATAGTGTGTTACTTTAACTTTTACAATAATAATTACGTTTCCGTAAATTGCGATTCCCAACCTTAGTCGTAATAGCTCGTTTATCGAATTTTAAAATGGATTGTGGGGTTGTGTTTAGTAATGGGACACACATTCAGACAAGGAGTTTGGTTGTATGCCTGAAGAACAAAAAAGCGCAAATCTAAAAACGCTAATCAAAGAAATTGGCAATAAAAAAGGCATGAAGATAAAGGAGGTATATGCGCATTTCGGAATGTCATCCTCTGCCTACTACCGAACATTCGAAGGCCCACTGAACGAAAAAATTGCTGAAAAGATAGCAGACTTCTTACAACTCCCGGTGGAAACTGTTTATCAATTACATCAACCGGACTCCAGCCAGCCAATCCCCACTATCGAACAACTTCTGGAATTAAACGCGCCAGACCAACCTACCGACTCAACCGCACTGAATGTTAATGCTCAAAAGAACACATCTTCGCAAAGCAAAACACGCAATGCCAAGGTCGCGCTATTTGTCGTTTTCTGCTTTTCGCTAATGGGTCTTGGTGCGTACAGCCTACTCCCTTTGAATGAGCACACTGCGGAATTTCATGGCCAGGGGGTAGATTTCAGTTTATCCGCCATGGATGGGATAAATGATTTTCACGTGGCAATGTACCACTATGAATTCGACAACATTAAAGTTGCCATTCAGGATGACCACATCAATATTACCGCCGACATTCACACGCATAGCACGTTTGAACCTGCACTTAGCTATTTCGCACGCTTTGTTGCCAGTGGGGATTACCTCAACGGGTATGCCGCGGTCAATTATCAGATGATTGCCGAGCCCAATAAAGAAGTGTGGATTGGTGTAATGATGCTAAGAATTGGTACCACAGGTCACGCAACTGGCTACTGGCTTACGGCACATCACGATAGTCCCTCTCCCCATGAAGGGCCTTTTGCTTTTGGTAATGTCAATTTAGAACGTCTGCAAAGCAAAATAAATGAGGCAATCAGCGAAGAGTAGTCCCGCTCTGGGGTAAGCAACCAAATAGTGTTTGTATGTTCCAGCCATATCCAGCAGTGCCATTGTTTGGCGCGAAATAAAAAAGGCACTCCGAAGAGTGCCTTTCTTTAAAGCGTTAAGCTTGTGGGTGGCTTACATCATGCCGCCCATGCCGCCCATTCCGCCCATGCCGCCCATGTCAGGCATTGCAGGTGCGTCTTCTTTAGGCAGTTCAGCTACCATTGCTTCTGTAGTGATCATCAGTGATGCAATTGAAGAAGCGAATTGCAGTGCAGAACGCGTCACTTTAGTTGGGTCAAGGATACCCATTTCCAGCATGTCGCCGTAAGTGTCGTTGCCCGCGTTGTAACCGTAGTTACCTTCGCCGTTCTTCACTTCGTTAACAACAACAGACGCTTCTGCACCTGAGTTGATAGAGATTTGACGCAAAGGCGCTTCCATCGCACGCAGAGCCAGCTTGATACCGTGAGTCTGGTCTTCGTTTTCGCCAGTCAGGTCAGCCAGTTTAGCAGCCGCACGAACCAGAGCAACACCACCACCAGGTACTACGCCTTCTTCAACCGCAGCACGAGTAGCGTGCAGTGCATCTTCTACGCGGTCTTTCTTCTCTTTCATTTCAACTTCAGTCGCTGCGCCAACTTTGATTACTGCTACACCGCCAGACAGTTTAGCCAGACGCTCTTGCAGTTTTTCTTTGTCGTAGTCAGAAGTAGAGTCAGCGATTTGTGCGCGGATTTGCTCACAACGTGCCTGAATCGCCGCTTCTTCACCCGCACCGTCAACGACAGTTGTGTTGTCTTTGCTGATAACGACGCGCTTAGCTGTACCTAGGTCTTCCAGCTGAACTTTTTCCAGCTCCAGACCAATCTCTTCAGAGATAACAGTACCGCCAGTCAGGATAGCGATGTCTTGCAGCATAGCTTTACGACGGTCGCCGAAACCAGGTGCTTTAACCGCTGCAACTTTAACGATTCCACGCATGTTGTTAACAACCAGAGTGGCCAGCGCTTCACCTTCTACGTCTTCAGCGATGATCAGCAGAGGCTTACCGCCTTTTGCTACTGCTTCTAGTGTAGGCAGTAATTCACGGATGTTAGAGATTTTCTTGTCAACCAACAGGATGAATGGGCTGTCTAATTCAACCGCACCGCTTTCCTGGTTGTTGATGAAGTAAGGAGACAGGTAACCGCGGTCGAACTGCATACCTTCAACAACGTCAAGTTCGTTTTGCAGAGCCTGACCTTCTTCTACAGTGATTACGCCTTCTTTACCTACTTTTTCCATTGCTTTGGCAATGATGTCGCCCACTTCTGAATCAGAGTTTGCAGAGATAGTACCTACCTGAGCGATAGACTTGCTGTCCGCACAGTCAGTAGACAGGGCTTTCAGCTCTTCAACTGCAGCCAGTACCGCTTTGTCGATACCGCGCTTCAGGTCCATTGGGTTCATGCCCGCAGCAACAGACTTCAGGCCTTCAGTAACAATCGCTTGTGCAAGCACAGTTGCAGTAGTAGTACCGTCACCCGCTTCGTCGTTTGCTTTAGACGCGACTTCTTTAACCATCTGCGCGCCCATGTTTTCGAACTTGTCGTCCAGCTCGATTTCTTTCGCTACAGATACACCATCTTTAGTAATGGTTGGGGCACCGAATGACTTATCCAGTACTACGTTACGGCCTTTAGGACCTAAGGTAACTTTAACTGCGTTTGCCAGGATGTTTACGCCTTTCAGCATCTTTGTGCGGGCGTCATCACCAAAACGTACTTCTTTAGCTGCCATTTTAAATTCCTCTCAATTCGGTTAAACGGTTTATTACTCTACGATTGCCAGAATGTCGCTTTCGCTCATGATGAGCACTTCTTCGCCATCCAGCTTCTCGGTTTTTACGCCGTAACCGTCGTTGAAAATAACGGTGTCGCCGACTTTTACGTCTAACGCTTTCACTTCGCCATTCTCCAGAATGCGACCGTTACCCACAGCGACGATTTCACCGCGAGTCGATTTTTCTGCCGCAGAACCGGTCAATACGATACCGCCAGCAGATTTGCTTTCTTGCTCTGCGCGCTTGACGATAACGCGATCGTGTAAAGGACGAATTGCCATTTTCAAATCTCCTGAATAATCTAACTATTCAATTTTTGTGATTAGCCGACGTACACATTGGTCATACGCCGTTTGCCTAGTTTGACCCTGATGGGCCGTAAAATTGTTACTGCGTGGTTAAATGGGGGAGTACCCAGACAAGATCAAGGGGTTTATTAAAAAAAATTTGAAAATTTTTTTTTGCCTGAGAGTGGCATGTGATGAAAATAACGCCAGGGCTGGAAATCTCTGGCCCCAGCGATATGAATTACTGAATTAACAAGCGATGCGCTTGTCTGGACAACGTAGTGGGTGTCCAGTCATTCAGTGCTTTTTCTTTTGTATACAGAGGCAGATCTGCCATGGATATTTGCGGTCTGTCGGTATTGCTGTGTGCGCCAGGCCCATAACTGCCAAACTCACTAAATCGCGCGTCGGTTAACGGCATAAAGCGTTTGCGAGAACCGTCTTTGGCGGTGCCGCCCATACTGCTCCAACCAACCTGCGCAATGTGGCCATCCATAAAGGTATTGATGAAGGTGCTTTTACCAATGGCATTGGGGTTGGCATAACGCCCGTCATCAAAGGTGGTGGTGGGGTGCCAGGGGCGGCCCAGGGGCACACTGTTGTCGGGCACACCAATCTCTCGCAGCAATCGGCAGTTCAGGAAGGTAAAACCATACTCCTGTTCAATCAGCGTGCTGGGAGCGGTCACATACCCGGTAAACGTCATTGGATGCGCTCTTGGTCGGGAAATCACATCGGTATATTCGAACAGCATGTTACCTGCACCAAATATAAAGTCCACATGCCCGGCAATTTCGCTGTCCAGAACATAGGTTCTGCCCGATTGAGCGTAAAGTGTATCCTGATAACCCAGCAAGGTTACGCGTTGCAGCACAGTGCGGTCAGCTTGCTCTGCAATTTTAAGCGCGACGGCCTGGGTACCTCGAATTTTATCCGGGTGGCCCTTAGGCAGCTTATCGTCTGCCGGATAGTCGTAGGTATTTTCAATCGTTAAATCAAACAAACTGACGTCGGGCGCCAACACCTCCACCACGGCCGTTCGAAACGTTCCCCAGGTTTCCTCACTTCCCGGTGCTACAGGCTCACCTGCATAACGGGCGTAAGCAATGGTTGTGTTGCGTTTACCGCTGCCGACAAGTCGAATACCCGGCTTATTAATAATGACCCGCTCTTCAAATACTCCGGGGCCGATGAATATCGTCCAGGGTTTCCCGTCCGGGGCGGCGTCGATAGCCGCTTGTATCGATGTAAATGCATTGTCACTCTGTGCGCTTAGCACGCGAGCGTCAATGCGATCCACCGGTTGGCCGGGCGGCGTTGCGCACCCACCCAGTAGCGTTGCGCACCCGCCCAGAAGCGTGGCGCATAAGGCCAGTATCCTGAACAGTCTTCCCCGTACTCCCATGTTAGATCACCACCGCTTTACCGTTGATAACGATATTCTCCTGCGTGACCTCGGCGACATTCTCAATCACAGAGTCCTTTTCCGCTTTCTCGATCGTGATATTTTTCAGCGACACGCCGGTGATAGGCGTATGAGGATACCCGCGCATCATGAAGGCACGCTTAGCTTCCACTACATGCAGATTTTCAATGGAGATGGCTTCCAGGGCAGGCATAAACTGGCCCACATCGCCTTCTTCATAATAAAAGTTGATCACGATGGCATCTTTTACCTTACCAATGCGCAAATGACGGTAGTTCAGGTTTTGTAAATGCCCGCCGCGTATGGAATTGGTTTTAATGCGAATTCCCCGGTCTAGATCCGGGCTGCTCATTTCGCAGTGCTGAGCATACAGGTTTTTTACCCCGCCAGAGATCTCACTGCCAATCACCACACCGCCGTGTCCGGCTTTCATTTGGCAAGCATTGATCAGAATGTTTTCACACGGCGCGCCCACTCTGCGACCATCGGCATTGCGGCCTGACTTGATTGCAATGCAGTCATCGCCAGTATCGAACACACAGTTTTCTATGAGCACGTCTTTACAACTCTCCGGGTCGCACCCGTCGGAGTTTGGTCCGTGGCTGTCACAGTGAACGCCGGTTACCGTTACGTTTTCACACAACACCGGGTTGACCAACCAGAACGGTGAATTCTTGATGGTAACGCCTTCAATAAGCACGTTTTTGCATTTATAGGGCTGAATAAATGGCGGACGCAGGTAGTTTTCATCGAACACACGCTGGGCTACCGGCACCTGGTCTTCTGCCATTTGGCGTAACACATCGCGGGTAAACTTCTGGTTTTCAACCGGGTGGTCGCCCCAGTCTGCCTCTTTCCATTTGCCTTTCCAGGGCCACCACTGGGTTGGGCTACCGCCACCTTCCAGCGTGCCTTTACCTGTAATGGCTACATTGGTTTGTTCGTACGCATAAATAAGCGGCGAATATCCCATGAGTTCCGTGCCTTCCCAGCGGGTGAACACGTAGGGTTTGTACAGTTCTGGTTCCGGGATGAAGTGCAGCGTAGCGCCTTCCTCAATATGCAAATTAATATTGGATTTGAGGTGAACCGGACCAGTGTAAAACTCGCCTTTCGGCACGACTACACGGCCACCGCCTTGCTTTGCGATTGCATCAATCGCGGCGTGAATGGCGTCACTGACATTCTCGCCACTGCCCGCTTTGGCGCCGTATTCGGTAATCACCGCACTGCGAGATGGAAAGCTTGGCGGCACAATACGCGCTCGGATGGCGTTGGCCTGATCGTTCCAGGCAAAATCACTGTTAGCAGAAGGACTGCCTGTACAACCCGACATTGTCAGCGCGCCCATGGCGGCTGAGCCTGTACCCATTAGTTTTAATAAAGACCGACGGTTCATCGACATAGTCACTGCGGTACTCCTTGCGTTGCGACACGCTGTAAAAAGGTATGAATGGTTTGTGTTGTCTGGCTCAGGTACGGCTCAAACAACCAAAACGTATGAATAGTGGGCGGTAGCATGACAAATTCGTAATCGATACCGTATTGGTTAAGCGCTTTGCCTACCGCTTCATGCCCTGCCGTAAAGCGCACCTGGCCACTGCTGATCACCAGTGTGGGTGGGGCATTATTGTGCACATGGGTAGCAGCAGACGCTTCTTTCCAGCGCGCTGGCATAGACTGATAGTCGCCGCCCAGCCACAAGGCAGCAGCAGACGTCGCTTTGCGTTTGTCTTCAAATTGCAGCGCCAGTGGTGTAGTGAAATCCAGCACGCCGTCCAAATCAATAACGGCATTAACACGAGGGTCAGCGTCCTGATGCGGATTAAAAAGCGGCAAGTGTGCGGTAAAGCCCGCCAACGCGGCCATTTGACCACCGGAAGAACCACCACCGATGGCGACTCTGTCTGGATTGATCATCAATGTTTCGCTATTCACTTTGACCCACAGCACTGCATCTACTATATCCAGCATGCCAGCCGGGTATTGGGCTTCAATCGACAGGCGATATTCCGGAGTAAATACGGTGTAGCCAAGCTGAGCCAGTTTATTAGCCAACGGATAAAAATGGGACTTATTGCCTGCGCGCCAACCACCGCCGTGAATCAGCACAATCGCCTGACCATTGTGATTTTCAGCTGAAGGAAAAAACGTGTCTATGTGCAAATCGCGATTGCCCAGCGATTTGTAGGGCCGTTCAAATTCTGCGGCCTGCCCTTCCCGGTACTGCAATACCGGCCATTTCAGTTCAGGGTGTTTAGGTTTATAGCGCGCAAAGCGTTCACCCGGCGTATAGCCGTCATCCACCTGGAAAGTCGTTTCTTTTGCCAGTGCCGTTGTACTCAGCATGGAACAAAGTAAAAGAAACAGGGAAACGCGTTTCAGGTTCATACGTGATTATTTCCGGTGCATCGGGATAAAGCGAACATAGTCCACATATACATAGTTTTGCGAGCCAGCATCCACTTTAATTAAAGGGTTTGTTACCGCGAAAATACCCGTTTTCGCCCCTACCCAGCGACCGCGTCGCGCAATAAACTGTTCACCCACCACCGTAAAGGGTTCGGTGTCATCATAACGATAGCCAAATACTGCGGTCGAGTCGGATGCCATGATATAGCGAAATTCGATCGTTTCGTGCTTAACAGGGCCATAGTCATGAACGCTTTCATCACACCCAGTGCGGGCGTTGCGGCACTGCACATACACAAGATGAGGCGCGCCGTTAATCGCTTTCACACCAACCCAGGCGTAGTCTTCGCCAAATAACAGCAGACCTGACTCCAATGCAAACATATTTGAAGGCACCGTCATGCGCATACGCACCTGAAATTGCTGGGCGGGTAATTTCTGCAGCATCAGATTGGGCGTCATCCACAGGTTATTGCCTGTTTCAGGCATTTTCATTTGGGCATGCAACCGAATGTGCGACTTTGTTTCCCAGCTAAACCAGTTGTCTTGCTGGTTGGCATTCCACTGCCATTGCAAACCGTATCGCTGGTCATTAAATTCATCAGTGGTCGGCTGAGCCTTCACTGCACCTGGTTTTGAGCTCTTAGGCTTCTGATGCACATACACAGGTTCGCCGACGCCGTCTTTATCTGCGTCATTGCCAATAACCGGCCAGTCATCCTGCCACGCAAGCGGCTGTAAATGCACAATGCGACCATAGGCCTTTCGGGATTGAAAGTGAATGAACCAGTCTTCATTCTGGGCGGTGTGTATCCATGCGCCCTGATGCGGGCCGTTGATCAAGGTATTACCCTGCGCCATAACTACTCTGCTTTCATAAGGGCCTGCGATGTTTTTTGACCGAAACACAGACTGCCAGCCAGTTTCAACACCACCGGCAGGGGCAAATATGTAGTAATAGCCATTACGCTTATAGAATTTGGGCCCTTCCAGGGTGCGATAACCCGGCAACGCGTGACCGTCAACAATGTGTTGATACTCTTCTGACACCCAACTGGTGTCTGCTGCCATTTTTCGCAAACTCAATACGTTATTGAAGCCCGCACGACTCTTCGCCCAACCGTGTAACAGCCAGGCGTTACCATCGTCATCCCATAACGGGGTCGGGTCAATTAACCCTTTGCCAGCAAGAATGCGTTTGGGTTCGCTCCAGGTTCCCGCTGGATCATCGGCAGTCACAACGTATATGCCAAAATCCGGATCGGGGTAAAAGATCCAGAATTTCTCATTGTGATAACGAATGTTGGGTGCCCATACGCCATTACCATGTTGCGGTCGGGCATAGTGGTCTGCAGGCACCTGCACAGGCAACGCGTAGTTGATCAGCGTCCAGTTAACCAAATCGGTAGAATGTAATACGGGTAAACCGGGTGCAGAATTGAAGCTGGATGCGGTCATGTAGTAGTCATTACCTACGGCGACGACATCCGGGTCGGAATAATCAATGTGCAGAATTGGGTTACGGTAAGTCCCATCCCCACGATCTGACTGATGCATTATGCTAGCGTCGGAAGGGGGAGGTGACTGCAGTGAATGAGCGCCACTGCAGCCACAAAGGCCAGTTAACAAAATACCCAGGCCCCAAAACTTACCGGTAAACATGGCTTACTTACCCAATTCTACTGCAGCCAGAATAAACGGACCCACGCCTTTCGCATCGTTCGGGCGAATCGGTTCGCTCATGTAGTACTCAAAGCTGCCATCGCGGTAAGGGTTGCCACCAAGGCCAGCTACGGCACAGACTTTTTCAAGGGTAATCACATTTGACTCAGGGTCGACGGAAATCATTTGATCAAGCAGCCCTGCAAAACCTTTTTCCGCGTAACCTTTAAACTCTGCGGGTAATACGCCGAGGTTTACGCCTTTCGCCATCGCATAGGTCAGCATAGCTGTGCCTGACGCTTCAAGATAGTTTCCGTCGCGGTCACCCAGGTCAGTCACCTGATACCAGGTACCGCTGGTGTGCTGATATTTCACCACTTGCGTCATTAGGTTTTCGAAGCGCGAAGCCAACCAGGCGCGTTTGGATAAATGCGGCGGAACAATGTCCAGTACGTCAGCCATTGCCATGGCATACCATCCCAAAGCACGAGACCAGTGATGAGGTGACAGACCAGTGCTGTTGTCTGCCCATTTTTGATCGCGAGACTCGTCCCAGCCATGACGAGGCAGACCGGTGTTCGGATCGTATAAGTGCTTTTCAATCAGCTCGAATTGCAGGAAAACATCGTCAAGCTGTTCAGGCTTGCCAGCACGCATGATGTATTCTGCATAAAACGGCGCGCCCATATACAGGCCATCCAGCCACATTTGGTACGGATAACGTTTTTTGTGCCAGAACCCACCTTCACTGGTACGTGGATGTTCATCGAACTGTGCACGCAATTTGTCAGCGGCTAACAGGTATTTTTTATCACCGGTTTGGTCATACAGAAAGAACAGAACCTTTCCTGCATTGATCATATCGATGTTGAATTTCTCTTTCTTATAAGTGGCAATATTGCCCTTATCGTCAATCAGCGTGTCGTAATATCCTTTCAGATAATCGAAATACCGTTGATCTCCGGTTTGCTCATACACGCGGGTAAAGCCAAGCAGGTTTAAGCCGTGAACATAATCCCAGGTCGGTTTTTCGTCCCAGTCCATCATCCAGGCTTCCGGGAAACGCACCATTTCTGACTCAACCATACGCTGAGACCAGGCTTTGGTATTATCGAGTGGCTCTGCCTGAACCATACTGCTACCTACCGCCATACCTAATGACATAAGGACAACTTTGATTAGCTTTCTGGCCATTATTTACCCCTGTGTTAACAAAATTGAAACGCTAAATGCTACCGGTAGCATTTTGGTTAATTTGATTGATGTTGTCAAGTTGTAAATAGATTTTCGAGCAAAAAATACCATAAACGGAACAATAGTATAAATAACTGTTTTAAAAGCACAAAAAAGTCATTCGACGTAATAAATGCGCCATTCAACTGCCTATAAATCCATCTTATTTATCAAATCGATTTGTGAAATAACGTACAAAAATTTTAAAAAAATGAAAAAACAGGCTTGCCACCGGTAGCATTTAATCATATATTGTTAATCGCTTGTAAACTACAGCAATAAAAATAACAGGTGATACAAGCATCAGTACCCATGCACACTATGTGCCTGCACGTTAACCAACCACTGATGCAGGCACAAATAAAAACGTGAGGATCCACGAATGAATTTTGCCAAGTCCTTTAAAAAAGCACCAGTCAGTATTGCTGTCGCGTGCGCCATGCTTACTCCTGCTGTACTTGCCCAGAGTGCTGAGACCAATGATGACATGGTCGAAGTAATCGAAGTTCGCGCATCGAGCTTTGCCGACAGCTTACAGAAAGCACTGATTACTAAAAGAGCCTCAGCAGGCGCGGTTGATACTATTCTTGCAGAAGATATTGCTGACTTCCCGGACCAGAACCTGGCCGAGTCACTGCAACGTATCCCAGGTATTGCGATCAGCCGTGACGCCGGACAAGGTCGTGAGATCACCGTTCGTGGTCTGAACTCAAGCTTCACACGTGTGCAGTTAAACGGCATGCAAGCACAATCACTTTCTGCGGGTCCTGGCGGCGTGCGTAAGAGCCGAGCTTTTGACTTCAACGTGTTTGCATCTGAATTATTCAGCCAGTTAACCGTTCACAAAACGTCATCAGCAGAAATTGAAGAAGGCACGTTAGGTGCAACAGTGGACCTCACTACAGGCCGCCCTTTCGACTTTAACGACAATGTGACTGCCATTAACGTGCAGGGCACTTATAACGACCAGTCAGAAGAAGCGGACCCAAGATTATCGGCACTGACCAGCTACACCAATGACGATCGCTCTTTTGGTGTCTTGGTTTCTGCCTCATTCTCTTCACAGTTAATCAGCAACGTTGGCTCAGATACTGGCCGCTGGGAAGACGACGGCTTCTGTACAGATTCTTCGTGCCTGGGTACCCAGGATGAAGACTTAAGCAGCTACTGGCACCCACGCTTCCCACGTTTTGCCGACAAGACGCATGAACTGGATCGCACCGGTATCACTGCGTCTGTACAGTTTGCGCCAAGCGACGACACCACGGTTACCGTAGATGCCTTGTACTCAAAAATTGAAGCACAGCGTCTTGAGCCGTTCATGCAGGCTATCTCGTTGGCTCGTACCAACTCTTCAGGTGTAGGCCAGACTTACCTGACTGACTACACTATTGATGGCAACGACAGCATTATTGCTGCAACAGCCCACGATGTAGACATTCGTTCAGAAAACTTCGAGTCTAACTGGGAATCTGAATTTACCCAGTTCAGCGTGGATGTTGAACATCACTTCAACGATGACTTAAAAGTTAACCTGTTAGTCGGTACGTCTGAATCTGTGCTGGACAACCGTGAAACCACTATTATTTACGAGCACTTCAGCGTGAACGACTCGCGTCGCACACTGGACTATGCAGACAGCACGTCAGCGGTAACATACGATTTTACTAATCAGATGAGCCCGACAATGAGCTACAGCTTTGATACGGCCAACCCGGCAAACTGGGAGCTGTCTGAATACCGTGACCGTATTTATGATGCCAAATCAAGCTACGACAACGCCCGCGCTGACTTCGAGTATATCCTGAATGACGCGATTACCCTGAAAGGCGGTGTAACTTATAAAGACTACCTGTACTCAATTGCAGGCTCACGCGCAGATGGCACATTCGCATCAGCTGACGCAGCAGACGGTACCGTTGACAACGTAGCCTTTGGTATCAGCAACGTAGTTACTGCTGCTGACGGCAATGTCGTTAACTTTGGCGGTCAGTCATTCTTTATGGCCGACAACGCGCAATTACCCCAATTCCTGGCGAGCGGTGGCTGGAGCTATGCACCACGCGGCGGCGATACTTATGCCGTTAGCGAAGAAAACCTGAGCTACTTCCTGCAAGCGGATTTCTTCTACCCAATTGGCGACATGGATCTGCGCGGTAACGCGGGTGTGCGTTATGCTACAACCGACGTTGAATCTACCGGCCTGGTAAATGGCGACCCAACCTCAGTGAAGAACGACTACAGCGACACGCTGCCGTCACTTAACCTCGCATTAGACGTAACCGAAGATGTAGTGTTACGTGCGTCTTATGCGGACGTTATGTCTCGCCCTGGTCTAAGCACCTTGTCTCCAGGTGGTAGTGTTGACCCATTCAACCTGACAGTAAGCTACGGTAACCCGTTCATTGACCCGTTCCGTGCAACTAACTACGACCTGTCGGCTGAATACTACTTCGACGAAGGCGCGTTGTTGTCACTTGCATACTTCATTAAAGACATCGAGTCTTTCCCTACCAGCGAAACGGTTACACTAAACTGGCAGGAAGTAGGCTTACCAGACAGCGTACTGGGTGGCCAGGCTAACATCGTTAACAACTCTGACTTTGAAGTTCGTCGCTCAATTAATGGCGGTGGCGGTAAGCTGGACGGTTACGAAGTACAGTATCAACAAAAACTGGACTTCCTGCCGGGCCCACAATGGGTGCAAAACTTCGGCGTACTGGCTAACATGACGTTTGTTGATGCAGACGTGAACCTGACGGGCCAGTCTGACCGCTCTTCAAACTTCACCGTTTACTGGGAAGATGAAGTATTCAGCGCACGTATCTCAATGGCAAATCGCAGCGAGTTCACTACGTCGTTCAATAGCAACCCGAACAAACAACGTTATGTTGACGGTACTACGCACATTGACTTCTCAGCGAGCTACAACGTGTCAGAAAACCTGAAAATTTCAATTGAAGGTATTAACCTGACCGACGAGCCAATTGTTGCAATGGTATCTCCTAATATCGGTGGCCGCGTGTGGAACGTGACGCAAACTGGTCGTCAGTTCTTTATTGGCGCGAGCTACAGAATGTAATCTTTAGTGTCCTAAGCAAAGGCCATTATTCGTAATGGCCTTTTTTCGTTTTAAGGAAATACAATGAAAAAACTCTTCGCTGTTTTCGCACTGATATCCGTTTGTATACCAGCCAGTGCCTGGGATCCAACGCGCGTAGCGCTTCATCTGGTGGGTGACTCTACCATGGCCGACAAACCTAACCTGGCCTATCCGGAACGCGGCTGGGGGCAATTGCTACCTGAGTTCATGAACGAAGAGCTTGAGATTGTGAATCACGCGGCAAATGGACGCAGCACCCGCCGCTTTATCAATGAAGGCCGCTGGGCATTAGTGCTTTCTGAGTTAAAAGCAGGCGATTATGTATTGATTCAATTTGGTCATAACGACCAGAAAGTCGACGACCCGGCACGGTATGCCTCTGTAGACAAAGACTACCCGGCGTTCCTTAAACAGTACATCGCCGATGTACGCGCTAAGGATGCCATTCCCATGATCGCCAGCTCCATTTGCCGTCGCCACTTCGACAACGAAGGTAACTTACAACGCAAACTCATCGACTACGCCAGTGCAGCGAAAAAGGTAGCTCAGCAAGAAGATGTTGCCTTTTTTGACCTGAATGACCAGACCTGTGGCTTTTTAAAGGAGATAGGTGAACCAGCCAGTCAGCAGTATTTTATTCAGGTACCGCCCGATCTCTACACCCGCTACCCGGATGGCAAAGTCGACAACACTCACTTGAACGTCGTGGGGGCTTCGAAAGTCGCGCAGTTCTTTATTCGTGATCTGCGTAGCAGAAAACACCCGCTGGCAAACTACGTATACCGCGACTCGTTGTAGTAGCAGCCACTTGGCATAAGGCAGTGTGTTCATTGCCTTATGCTAGAATTGTGGCCACTTCACCTGATTACGGCCGGCTCGTTTGGCCATAAGCAACTGTCTGTCTGCCAGTTCAAACGCACTTTCTACACCTTCAGCAATCAGCACGGGCGCAACACCAAAGGAACAGGACACCTCTATACCATCAAACTGTGCAGACACTTGACTGACTGCCAGCCTGATTTGCTCCGCCACTTTCACACCGGATTCCAATGGCGTATTCGGCAACAGAATCAAAAACTCGTCACCCCCAAAGCGGCCAAACAAATCACTTTCCCGGCATTCTGAACGGGCTATTTGAGCTACCGCCTTTAGCACATCGTCTCCCACAATGTGGCCAAGCGAGTCGTTTATGTGTTTAAACTTATCGATATCAAACACAATCAACGACAAAGACTCATGATAGCGCGCCGCCTGTTTAGTGAGTTGCTCGGCGGTATTAAAAAATGACTGACGCGTATGCGCCTGGGTGAGTCCGTCGTAATGGGCCTGCTGATGTAGCTTGTGATTGTCGGAGATCAAGGCCGGTACCGCCATGGAAAAATAGGTACTACAGGCCATCACGCACAAAGCAAACTGGAAAATATACGCTTGGGTATCTATGCCCCAAAACGCCACGAGCCCGGCCATAGTAAAACCAAACAACGCCAGGCTGACCGCCGCATGAAACGGCGACTCAGTGTATACAATCCACATTTGTGGCATCGCCAGAAAGAACACGAAACAGGCTATCTCGGGCGAATCAAAGTAGTAGGCAGCGAAAGACGTAAACAACAACCCCAGCATGGTCAACAGTAGTTTTACGCTGTAGGGAAAATCATTAGCGTGGACTATCGGCACGAAAGCGATGTCGGATAGAAAGTTTCGTGAAGGGTACCAGCGCTGAAACAGTGCAACAAAAAGTGGCGCCATCACCAGCAAACCAGACATATCGCCTATCCACCAGGCAATCAGGGTTTCTTTTAGCGTTGCTGAGGCAAGACCGTCGTAAAGCACCAGCGTGCCTACAACAGACACCAACAAGGTTGACGCTGCACATACCAACAAAAAGCGCATCACAACGCTGTACAAATTATAGGAAGTAATGTGCGCTAAGGACTTGCGTAACACCACAGCACCAGCGCCATAAACACCCACGTGAAGCATGGCAAATAAGCTGCCCGAAACAAGCAACTCCTGAATGCTACGCCCCGTCATATAGATACTCTCTTCCCAGAACGTAGAGAGTACGCAGGCCACAGTCAGTGTAATACACGCACGCCACCCTAAAAACAGCAGCGCAGTGAGGGTAAGTGCCACCGGGGGGAACCAGATACTGGCGTGAGGAGCATACTCCATGACCACAGATAGCCGCCACAACAGCAACCAGAGGACAAGTAACACACATTGACGCATGGCACCTGATGATGTCAGGCCCATGACAAACATGCTCCCGGGAGGTATTTTGCTAAAGCGCACTCAACCTGAAAATAACAAACGCGATGCCTGTACTGTCTGGCATGAAAATCTGGCCGTTCAACGGGCTTTGAATAGTGTGGATTCAAACTGCTACGCACACTGACTACTCCTGTTACACTGAAACAGGCGTAACGCATTTCGGTACTCGCGTTACCGCCCGCAGGTCAGTTTATAAGGAATCGTCAGTAAGTGCACGAATTCTGTGCAGCTAACGTTGGTAGGCTTGATGCGTATCAATAGTGCCTAAAGGCTGTTTACGGCCTTTTTCAGTGCTTCTACCGGAATGATTGCGCCCGGGTGTTGAATAACGGTACCCGCTACTTTTGCACCGTAACTGGCGGATTCTGTTACGCCTTTACCACTGATACGCGCAGCCAGATAGCCACCGTTGAAAGCATCACCGGCTGCAGTGGTGTCCACTACATCATTGACCTTTTCAACAGGCACGATGAACTGACCCTGAGCGTTTTTAATACGAACACCCACGGCGCCGTTCTTCATTACCGTTTCACCAATTCGCATCGGCGCAAGGTGACCAAACACATCGTCGGCATCAGTGTGGCCATAAAGCGCCAGGTGGTCGTCGCCGCCCGGGAAGGCAATATCAGCAACGGAATAACAGCGGTCCATCCAAGCCTGCGCGACGTCTTTGTCTGGCCATAAACGCGGGCGGTAGTTTGGGTCAAAGACAATTTCGCAGCCCTGATGCTTGAGCTCCGCAATCAAATCGAACAGCTTCTCGCGCTGTACTTCATCCAGGATCGCCACGGAGATCCCAGAGAAATAAAACATATCGATTTGCTGAGGCGGTTGAGTCATCACGTTCAGGGTTTGTGTTGCCGCCGAGTTGTCGCGCCAGTAGGCAAACGTACGCTCGCCTTGTTTGTCGGTTCTCACCATGTACAAACCCAAGTTGCGTTTACTGCAGCGGTACACCTGATCGGTATTGATTTGCTCATCACCCATGGCAAACAGCAATTCATTACTGAGAAAATCCTCGCCGATAGCGGTCAGGTAACTCACCGACACATTCGGTGCAGAACGTTTTAAATAGACTGCGGTGTTATAGGTATCACCCGCAAAACTTTTAATCATGTCGTTGCCGCCTTTCGACACCAACTCCACCATGCACTCACCGAATATGACGACTTTTTTCACGCGGCATCCTCAATAAACTGACCTTGTGCTACCACACAGGCATCGGTAATTCCCTGCCAATTGCCCGCTTTTACGCAGTCTTTGGGGATCATCCATGAACCGCCTACCGCGAATACGTTTGGCAGCGCGCTGAACTCATGCAGGTTGTGGTCGGCAATGCCCCCGGTCGGACAAAAGCTCACTTGCGGAAAAATAGCGCCGAAGTTTTTCAGCATGCCCACACCACCACACAAGGTGGCCGGGAAAAATTTGGCTTCAGTTAAACCCGCTTCAACAGCCAGTAAAATATCAGATGGCGTGGCAGTACCGGGTAAAAATGGCAGCTGCGCGTCACTTAAATACCCCAGCAGCTTTTCGCTGAGTGTGGGAGTAATAATAAACTGACTGCCAGCATCTTTGGCTTCCTGTACCTGATCGGCATTAAGCACCGTACCCATGCCCACCAGCATGTCCGGAAATTGTTCGCGAATCGCGGTGACTGCAGCGGCGGCTGCCGGGGTGCGTCGAACCACTTCGATACTGCGTAAGCCGCTGTTGTGCACAGCGCGGGCAATGTTAATTGCCTGCTCTACACTTTCAGGTTGCAGGATGGGTAATAACGGCGTGCCTTGAATCAGCGCGCGAAATCCATTCATAGTAGGGTCTCCAGAGTGTCTGCGATGTTCTCGTTGTTTAACGCAGCCAGCTGTTCAACATGCTTGAGTACGGTTTGTTTAAAATTATTATTAACCGTTAACTCGTCGAACACCTGGGTTAAATTCAGTACGGCATTGGCAAGGTCTGTGACGCTACCTTTATGCTGTGCAGCAAGGTCTAACAGGGTGTCAGCCAGTGGGTCGACTAACTGCTCCTGATCATTGTGACGTTTGGCAATAAACAGGATCCAGGCCGCAATAGGCACGCACAGTAACGATACCGGGTTGCCTTTTTTGTAGTTGTCGCGCACGGTATTCAGAATACGGAAGGGCAGTTTTTGCGACCCATCCCAGGCAATTTGTGACAGCAAGTGACGAATGTGGCGATTCTGATAGCGACGCACAATATCATCGGCATAGCTGGCCAAATCCATCACACCTTCAGCGTCAATAGACGGCATGATTTCGCTTGTTAGCAGCTTGCGAATAAACGTGTGCAACGTGTCATCGCTAATGGCCTCGAACACCGTTTCTTTGCCTGCTAACGTGCCTACGTAAGCCAGGGTTGAGTGTGTACCGTTCAAAATGCGTAGCTTGGCATTTTCGAATGCCGCTACGTCGTCAGTAAACGTGACACCCACTTTGTCCCAGGCCGGGCGCGGGCCGCTGAACGTATCTTCAACTACCCATTGCGTGAAGGCTTCACGTTGAATTGGCCAGGCATCGCTTACACCTAATTTTTCGGCAGCTAATTCAATGAGTGCCTCATCGGTAGCTGGGGTAATACTGTCTACCATAGTACATGGGAAGCAGATATTGGCTTTGATCCAGTCCGCCATGGCCGGGTCCAGTTTCTGAGCAAATTGGTACACGGCTTTTTCCAGCTTTTTGCCGTTGTCGGCCAAATTGTCACAGCTGATCACGGTCATGTCTGCCACACCACTTTCGTAGCGCTCTTTAAGGGCACACACAATCAGACCAACGGCTGACACCGGCTGATCCGGATTTACCAGGTCATTGATAATGTCAGGGTGCGACGTATCCAATTCACCACTGCTGGTCAGGCAATAGCCTTTTTCAGTAATGGTTAAAGAGATGATGTGTGTGTTGGCATCAGTCAGCGCAGCCAGTATTGCATCGCGGTCTTCATCCAGTACCAACACTTCATCGAACGCGCCGATAACCTGTACATAAGGTTCATTGTCTAGCACGACCAGTGAGTACAGATTGTCCTGCTCTGCCAGTTTGCGCTTCAATGTCGCGCTGCGCATTGAAACACCCGTTATCCGCCAATTGCCGCCATGTGCCATTGCCATATCGGTGTATACGGCCTGGTGAGCACGGTGAAACGCGCCCGGGCCAATATGCACAATGCCTCTGGTGCGCTCTGCACGCACGTATCCGGGCTTTTTAATATCAGCCGGTAATCCAGCCAGCGACTGCTCAGTTAACGGGGTAGTCATTATGCGTTTCCTAATTTGTATGCTTGCTTGGCGAAGTCGTAAGACAGCTTCTTAATTAAGTCTGCAGCTTCTTCTTCGCTCACGCGGTGTTCAGCGACCATCGATGCCAGGAAGCGGCAATCGATACGGCGCGCCACATCGTGACGGGCAGGGATCGATAAGAACGCTCGTGTATCATCGTTAAAGCCAACTGTATTGAACAAACCAGCGGTTTCGGTCACCTGATGACGATAACGCAGCATGCCTTCCGGGCTGTCGTGGAACCACCAGGCCGGACCTAATTTAAGGCAAGGGTAATGGCCAGCAAGCGGTGCCAGCTCACGGGAATACACGGTTTCGTCCAGCGTAAACAGAATGATGCTCAATCGCGGGTCATTGCCGTATTTGTCGAGCAATGGCTTAAGCGCGTTAACGTACTCGGTTTGCATAGGAATATCGGCGCCTTTATCGCGGCCGAACTTTTGGAATACATCTTCGTTGTGGTTGCGGAATGCGCCAGGGTGGATTTGCATTACCATGCCATCTTCAATACTCATTCCTGCCAGCTCTGTCAGCATCTGACCACGGAATAACTCCTGTTCAGCGGCGCTGGACTTACCGGTTAAACACTTGTCGAACAAGGCTTCACACTCAGACACCGACAAGTCGGCAGTCAGTGCGGTAGGATGTCCATGGTCGGTTGCAGTAGCACCGTGGTCACGGAAAAATGCGCGACGCTGACGAATGGCTTCCAAGTATCCGGTCCAGGTTGTGGTGTTTGAACCGGTAATTTCACCCAGTTTATTGATGTTATCCACGAAGTCTTCGCGTGAAGCATCAACCACGTCATCAGGACGGAAAGACGTGATAACGCGCTTGTCCCAACCCGTGCCTTTTAGCACGCTGTGATGTTGCAAAGAGTCCAACGCACCTTCCGTTGTAGCGATCAGTTCAATGTTGAAACGGTCCATTAGCGCACGAGGCTTGTATTCCGCTTTGGTTAATTCAGCGGTGATGAACTCGTAGTAGTTCATGGCATTGGCACTACACAGCATGTCGGTCAGACCAAAGACGTTCTTAAATACAGTGTCCAGCCACATACGTGAAGGCGTGCCAGCAAACAAGTGATAGTGGTCAGCAAATATTTGCCAAATTTTCTTCGGATCACTTTCTGTTTCACCGCCATCCCAACGGCGAATGCCAAGGTCCTGCAGGGAAATTCCCTGGCTGTAGAGCATTCTGAATACGTAGTGGTCGGGCAGAATGAAAAGCTCAGTCGCGTTGCCAAAATTTTCATCGTAAGCAAACCAACGAGGATCGGTGTGGCCGTGTGGACTGATAATAGGCAAGTCCTTAACAGTCTGATACAGCGAACGCGCAATACCGCGTGTCTTTTCGTCCGCCGGAAACAGTCTGTCTTCGTGTAATAATATTGGTTTCATATCAATCTCTTATTTACAAGGTTACGCCACGTTTCCAGATCGCGATCTCGTGACTGCCGTTCTTTTCGTTACAGGTTTGCTGGCCCGACGCTATATTCAGGCACTGCTGGTACAACTGTGCTGCACAGTCGTCAATACTGACGCCTTGCAACACCTGACCTGCGTTAAAATCAATCCAGTGTGGCTTCTTCTGAGCAATATCACTGTTTGATGAGATTTTTATTGTGGGTACAGGGAAACCAAGCGGTGTACCACGCCCGGTTGTAAAGAGCACGATGTGTGCACCACTGGCAGCCAGTGCGGTAGAACTCACCGCATCGTTACCAGGGGCTTGCAACAGATTAAGGCCTTTGTGCTTCATGGGTTCACCATAGTGAAGCACGCCATTTACTGCGGCCTGACCGCCTTTTTGCACGGCGCCCAGGGATTTTTCTTCCAGTGTGGTTAACCCACCCGCTTTGTTGCCGGGAGACGGGTTTTCATAGACTGGCTGGTTATTGTCGAGAAAGTACTGCTTGAACTCGTTTACCAGACTTACGATTTGTTCAAATACCGGCTCGCTGGTAGCGCGATTCATGAGTAACTGCTCTGCACCGAACATTTCAGGCGTTTCCGTTAACAACACAGAGCCGCCTTGTTCGCACATCAGGTCAGTCATGCGGCCAACCAACGGGTTAGCGGTAATCCCACTGAACGCGTCACTACCACCGCACTTCATGCCCAGCACCAGTTCTGTAGCAGGGATTGGTTCGCGCTTGTCTTTGCCAACTTCACCCAGCATTTCGTGAACCAGGCGAATACCTTCTTCGATTTCATTGCCCACTTGTTGTGAGTTGAAATAGCGAATGCGATTCGCCGGACGGTCAACTTTTTCAAGTAGTGCTGACAACTGGTTGTTTTCACAACCCAGGCCCACAATAAGGACCGCACCGGCATTAGGGTGTGAAGCCAGAGAGGCAAGGATAGTTTGTGTATCGTTAAGATCATCACCCAACTGAGAACAACCAAACGGGTGGGTAAACGCCCTGAAACCATCACACTCGCCAAAGAAACGGCGATCGCATTCAGCGGCGATGCGCTCTGCGGTGCGATTGACACAACCTACTGTATTGATAATCCAGATTTCGTTTCGAATACCTACTTTGCCGTTATCGCGACGATATCCCATAAACGACGCCACACTGGGGCGGGTAATGGGAGCTGGCACTGACTTTGGTGCATAGGTATACGACTCCTGACCACTCAATGCCGTTTTTAAATTGTGACTGTGAATATGCTGCCCTTGCGCGATGTCGGCCTGCGCAATTCCAATAGTGAAACCGTATTTCACAATGGCCTGACCTGCACTAATGGGTTGCAATGCAACCTTGTGTCCAGCCGGGATGTCATCCAACAAATCCAGTGCTGGTGACGCAATGTGCTCGCCCGCCGACAGCGGCATGGTGGCAACTGCGACGTTGTCGTTTGGATGAACTTTAATCAGCTGTGTCTGAGTTGTCATAGCGAACCATTTCTCACGTTTGTGCAATGCAATGTTACTGGTTTTAAGGTAGCACATTTTTAACATGTGTGCCACCGGTGGCATTTTATGACAAAAATGAATGCCCTTTCAAGTAAAAACTTTTTATTTTGTGACTTTGCGGGTGGATTCCCGAATGATTAAATGCGGCTTTACAATGTAATCATCAACGTCTTCGGTGGGCTTGTTTTCAATTAATGCAACAATTTTTTTCGCTGCCAGCCCTGCCATGGCCACAACCGGGCGCTGCACCGTGGTTAATGACGGGATTACCCGTGATGCAAACAAGTTGTCATCGAATCCGGCGACAGACAATTCGCCAGGTACATCAATGCCCATTTCATGCGCGACTTTTAATACACCGGCGGCCATTTCGTCATTGTTGGCAACAATCACTTGCGGACGAGGCGTTTGAATCAGTAAGGTTCTGGCACACTCAATACCGCTTTCGTAACTGTTTTTACCTTCAATGATACGCTCTGGCGGTACTGTCATACCCAATTCCGCCAGAGTATGCGTGATCCCTTCCAAACGTTCTACGGTTGAATAGTAATGCTTTGGACCGCTGATAATCGCAATGTCCTTGTGTCCCAATGAAACCAGGTAGCGCGCCATGTCGCTGAGCGCAGCCCGGTCATCTGACACGACAATGTTTTCCTGCTCGTCAATTTTAACCGACGCCATACGTACGTAGTTAATGCCGTGGTTTTGAAGCGCTTTCGCCAGTTCGTTTGCTTCTGAGGCAGGGGGCAATACAATCACGCCGTCGATGTTAGAGCGGCGGACGAAATTAATACAGTTGCTGATGAAGTCGTCACTGCGATAGTGACAAGGATGCACAACCAGTTCGTAGCCTTTTTCTGAGCAGACACTCAGCACACCACGTTGCACCTGATCGATATACAGGGCATCCGGGTTGTCGTAGATTAATCCGATTAAATAAGACCGGCTGGCAGCAAGACCACGAGCCTGCTTGTCAGGAGAAAAACCCAGTTCATCAATGACTTTTTGAATGCGTTCACGGGTTGCAGCACCAACATTGGTGGCGCCGTTGATCACTCTTGATACCGTCCGCTTCGACACGCCAGAGAGTCTGGCTACATCATTAATGGTAGGTTTCTTTTCCATCTGGCAATTCTCATTTTCTTGTTATTGTGCGCCTGTGAGTCTACCCCGAGTGTCAGCAAAGTGCCACAAGGCCAGACCACAAGCGTTTATACCGTTATTGACCGACCCTGTCTATAAGCCAAACGCAGCAGGTAAGGCTTCGCTGAACCAGGCCACGTAAGTCACCAGCATCAGCACCACAAACATGGCGACGTACAAAGGCAATAACGGCTTTATAATCTTATCGAGACGGGTTTTCGCAATCGCGCAGGTGATAAACAAGACTGCACCAACAGGTGGAGAACACAACCCAATCGACAGGTTAAGTACGATCATGATACCAAACTGCAAGGGCGACATGCCTAACTGCATGGCCACTGGCAGGAAAATAGGTGTGAAAATTAACACCGCAGGTGTCATGTCCAGGAACGCACCTACCACAATCAGCAGCAAGTTAATCAGTAGCAGGATCACAATGGGGTTATCGCTGATTTCCAGCAAGAACGCACTGATGTTCTGTGGGATATTCTCAAAAGACAACATCCACGACATGGCGGTAGAGGCGCCAATCAGTAGCATCACGATTGCCGTGGTTTCCGCTGACTTGAGCAAAATATCCGGCAGCTGTTTAACTTCAACTTCCCGATACACGCCAACGGCCAGCACCAGTGAATACACCACCGCTATTGCGCCCGCTTCTGTCGCGGTAAAAATTCCGCCAACGATACCGCCGATCACCAGCACAATCAGGAACAAGCTGGGAATGGCCGCCGCCACCTGCTTTACCACAACGTTTAATGGCAAACGATCGGTCGTTGCATAGCCTTTGCGTTTGGCGTGGAAATAACACACGGTCATCAGGCTCAGGCCCACCATGATCCCGGGCAAGTACCCTGCCATAAAGAGTGCTGCAATTGACACACCGCCGCTGGCAATCGCATAAACAATCAGAATATTACTCGGTGGGATCAACATGCCGGTGGTGGAAGCAGCAGCGGTAACAGCAGCGCTGAAGTTTTCGTCGTAACCCTGCTTTTTCATTTCAGGCAGCATAAAGCTACCAATCGCAGAGGTAGTCGCCACCGCCGAGCCCGATATCGCGCCAAACAGCATACAGGACACGACGTTCACCAAGGCTAATCCGCCGGGCAGTGAGCCAATCAGAGCTAACGCACAGTTGATCAGGCGTTTGGCAATACCGCCACGCCCCATGATCATGCCAGACAGCACGAAAAAGGGAATGGCCAGCAACGCAAAGCTGTCCAGGCCGCCTGCCATGCGCTGTGCGATCGTCGTCACAGCCGGCGTAAAATCAATGTTCATCAGCATGGCAATCAGGGTGGCAATACCAATGCTAAACGAAATCGGTACGTTCAATAGCAGCAGTGTGAAGAACGCGACTACCAGTACAATAGCGGTCATATCCATTACAGCGCCTCCACGTCATCGGCAACCCACAGGTTGCGAATATTAATCAGACAATACAACATGATAAGCGAGCCTGTAATGGGCAGGACGGTGTACACGTAGCCTATTTTCACGCCCAGTGCCGCCGAAATCTGTTCAAGTTGCAGGGTCAGGCTAACCAACTGGCTGCCGCCAAACAGCAGCGCCGTAGCACAGAAACCAAATACCAGCAGTTCAACAAACGTCAGGATCAGTCGGCGAAGTTCAGCTGGCTGCTTTTCGACAATCAGGTTGAATCCCAAGTGCACCTTTTGGCGGTACGCGTACGCAGCGCCCAACAGGCCGATCCAAATCAGGAAAAAACGTGATAATTCTTCGGTAACCGAGGCCGGATCTTTTAATACATAGCGGGAGATAACTTGCCACACCACAGCCAGCAAGATGCCGGACATAGCAAGGATAAGGGTACCGGCAACGGCGCGGTCGATGAATGCAATAATAGAGCGCATATTACATAGCCTTAATTTGTTCAATTAACGCACCAATCTCGGTGCCGCGCAGACTGTCATGGAAGGGTTTCACCGCTTCCACAAACGGCCCTTTGTCGGGATAAATGACTTCAACACCGTCGGCAATCACTTTTTCGAGTGATTCTTTCGTCGAGGCCTGCCAGGCTTCACGCTGAAACACTACAGATTCAGCCATGGCTGTTGCCACCCACTGCTGTTGCTGTGGGTTCAGGTTTTCCCAGGTGCGCAAAGACATCAGCATGACATCGGGCACAGAGGTGTGTTCATCCAGTGAGTAGTAACGCGCAATTTCATAGTGACGAGACAGGTAATAACTTGGCGGATTGTTTTCAGCGCCATCAACCACACCTTGCTGCAGGGCGGTATACAGCTCACCCCACGACACCGGCGTTGCCGCGGCTCCCAGCTCACGAACGGTTTGCACCGCAGTTGGGCTGTTCAACACACGTATTTTCATACCCGCCAGGTCTGCCGGCGAATGAATCGGCTTGTCGTTGGTATAAAAGCTTCGGCTGCCCGCATCGTAGTAAGCGAGGCCTTTTAACTTAAAGTCTTCAACACCGGTTAACAGATCTTTACCCACACTGCTGTTTAACACTGTCCAGTAATGATCGTTGTCACGAAAAATGTAAGGGATACTAAAAATTTTCATGGCCGGCGCAAAGCCTTCCAGCGGACTGGCTGACACTTTGGTCATCGAAAGCGAGCCAATTTGCAGCAGCTCGATCATCTCGCGCTCGGTACCTAACTGACTGCCAGGATAAATCTTCACGTCCATCTCGCCATTCGACAACACTGCCAGGCGTTCGCCAAAAAACACCATGGCTTTGTGCACCGAGTGCTGGGTATCGAGTGTATGACCCAGCCTTAACACCACTTTGTCATCAGACGCCGCGTTGTCACTGCAACCGGCAAGTAGGAATAAACCGGTTAATACAACAAGCGGTAAGGTCTTCAGCAACTTCATAGCCGACTCCTAGCGCAACTCACTGGCGGGAAACTTGTCCATGTCGTCATAGTCCAGATTTTCTCCGGCCATGCCCCAAATAAACGCGTAGCTCGACGTGCCGCAACCACAGTGAATCGACCAGGGCGGTGACAACACGGCCTGCTCGTTTTGAACAAACAAGTGGCGGGTTTCTTTTGGCTCACCCATAAAGTGACACACCGCTTGTTGCTCGGCGATATCAAAGTAGAAATACACTTCATTGCGGCGGTCGTGCTGGTGTGCTGGCATAGTATTCCACACGCTACCCGGATACAGTCGGGTCAGGCCCATTTGTAACTGACAGGTTTGCACCACACTGTTGATAATAAGTTGATGAATATCGCGCTCGTTGGCCGTTTCAGGCGACCCAAGATGCAGCACATTGGCATCGTCTTTACCCACTTTCTTGCAAGGGTAACTGGCATGTGCAGGCGCGGAATTAAGGTAAAAATGCGCCGGGGTATCGGCGTTATCTGAATAAAACGTAACCGCGTAGTCACCTGCACCGATGTAAAGGGCTTCGCCTTTATCGAGGGCGTATTCCGTATCATTAACCGTGACCTTACCCGGGCCACCGACGTTAATGACACCTACTTCGCGACGGGCGCTAAAGCAATTGGATTTGAGGGCGTCCAATGTCTCCAGAGGCAGGCCCTGCTCTAATGGCACAGCGCCTCCTACCATAAAACGTTCATAGTGGCTGTATATCCAATACACTTTGCCTGGCTGCATAAGTTTGTCGGCCAGGAATGCATCGCGTAATTCCTGCGTATCGTATTGTTTGGCCTCACGTTGACCAATGGCGTATCGGGTTTCGTATTCTGTAGTCATTACTTTATCCGCCGGGCTATCGGGCTAAAAATCCACCATCAACGGCCAATACGTGGCCGTTGATATACTGACTGGCTGGGCTGGCTAAAAACACCACGGCCCCTTTCAAGTCTTCTGTTTCTCCCCAGCGTCCGGCGGGAATACGCGCACAAATCTCTGTGCTGCGTTTTTCATCATCCTGAAGGGCTTGGGTGTTGTCGGTGCGAATGTAACCCGGTGCAATGGCATTCACCTGCACGTTCGACGCACCCCATTCATTTGCCAGGGCTTTGGTTAATCCGGCAATAGCGTGTTTACTGGCGGTATAGGCAGGCACCGTAATACCACCGCTGTAGCTTAGCATCGACGCGGTATTGATAATTTTGCCACCGCCTTGGTCAATCATGGCTTTGCCGATTTTCTGGCTCAGCAAAAACGCAGCATCCAGATTCACGGTGAGTACCTTTTGCCAGGCATCCAATGGAAAGCTTACGGCCGGCTCGCGATAAATAGTGCCACCGTTGTTCACCAGAATATCTATGCCGCCCCACAGGGTTAATGCTTGCTCAGCCATGGCTTCTACCGCCTGCATGTCCGACAAATCAGCGTTTACCTGAGCTACATTTACTGTACCGAGCGCGCGGATCTGCTCGACCGTGTTGTTACACCCCTGCTCACTAGAACTGGCACAAATAACATCTGCGCCTGCTTCGGCTAACGCTATTGCCATAGCTTGCCCAATTCCCCGGCTGGCTCCGGTCACCAGCGCACGTTTTCCCGCTAAACTAAAGTTCGGCATCACAACCCTTTATTTCTCTGCTGCGCTAACCTCTGTTGGCAAAAAAGGCCACATTGGCAAACGCGATTGAGGCACGATCCTTCACAGTCGCATGTGCAACTTGTGTTGGTATATCACACCCAGTCAATTGTTAATAATATTTAAAATAATTGCCACCGGTGGCAATTGTCAATATGATAGGTAAAAAATTTGTTGAATTTAACCCTCGGAGACAGCCATGAATCACAGGACTTTAGCCACCCTAATTGCCGCCAGCTTTTGTCTGACCGCATGTAATGAATCACCAGAAACAGTAACAGATTCAGCCGCTTCCGCAGAAACTACAGTCAAGACGCACGCCGAGCTTTCCGTACGCCAGGGCGGTGCGTGGGAGGGGCAAAAATATGTTGCCGACGGTTTTACATTTGAACCGGTCACGTCGTTCACTTCTCCTGACCAACTAACAGACCATTCTTATTATTTGCGTTACGAAGGTCCGGGCTGGGAAAACGATCTGGTTGGTTATCGCTTGTATCTGGACTGGCGAAACGGCATTGACGTGTTTGTAAAAACCACCAGCGAGATGGTGTTACCCCTGGTAGGTCAGGATGGCTACGACAGCTACCACGAACTATCCGATTGGGGCGGTGACGCACTGAAAGTAGGTAAATCTGTTGGCCTGGGCGCGCTGGGTCGTTGGGTCGACAATGGCGTTGAACACTTTAGACAGGTCGATAAAACTCATTGGAACCTGTTAAAAGACGGTGGCGACACCAGCGAATTTGAAGTGCGCTATGAAGGTTGGGACGTTGCCGGTGTCAAAGCTGACGTGACCACTCACTATCAAATAAGTGCAGGTGACCCATCAACGTTGGTTACGGTCACCTCGTCTACACCAATGGATAACCTGGTTACAGGTTTAGTGAAACACGACAACGTCAACTACATTGAAAAGCGCAGCGAGCACTGGACGATGATTGCCACTTATGGCAAACAAAATGTATTGGGTGACGAGTGGGACTTAGGGCTGGCTTTGTTTGTGAAAAACAGTCAAATCGCCGAGCAATTTGAAGGGCCACACGACTACCTGTTTAAGTTTGTTCCGCAAACGTCTTATGAATATGGCTTTTTTGCCACCTGGCAGGGGCATCCTGAACAGCCTCAGACCCAACAGGAGTTTGAGGCCTTTATGGAACAGAAACTACAGCGACTCGACGCCTCTACAGGCCACTAGCGGTCGAGGCGTTTAGACTCATCCGTGCGGGTAGTGTCGGTGTATTCACCTTCAATGGGATCGCCCTCATTACCCGGACGCTGTTGTGTGTTGGAATAGTAAAACGATTGATTCCCGCCTTGCACGGCACGCACTGTCATGTGCTTTGCCAATTGGCCGGCCATGAGCTGGCGACTAAATGGCAACACAAACAAAAAACCAATAATGTCGGTAATGAAACCGGGGGTAACTAACAACACGCCGGCAATCACTAACATCAACCCTTCCATCATTTCCTTGCCTGGCACTTCGTTATTAGCCATTTTCTGTTGAGCCTTCTGTAGCGTGGACAAGCCTTCCTGACGCACCAGATAAGCACCGACAAATGCGGTAACAATAATCAGCCCAACCGTATTCCAGCCGCCAATCATGTCACCTACCTGAAGAAGTAGTGCTATCTCAGCGATGGGCATTAAAATAAAAAGCAGTAATAAAATTTGCAAAATGCTGTCCCGGTTAGTGAAAAAGAAAGATGAACGCAGACGCTGCTGGTCACCTTAAGGTTATTTTAATTAAAATGGGGTACGTTTGGATAAATCCAAGTCATCGATTTCGCGTACCCTATCGTAAAGGTTAGAGCGCGGGTCTACAGAAAAAGTGCCGCAGCATAGAAAATTGAATGTTTTTTCGTGCTTGAACGGTCTAAAGAGGCAGGTATGAATTCACTTTGTGTGGTGCTGACAACGACCAATTCGGTTGCGTCGGCCAATACCATTGCCAGTGCGTTACTGGAGCGTAAACTGGCAGCATGTGTACAAATCCTTCCCGGCATTACGTCACTTTACCGGTGGGAAGGCAAGATCGCGAGTGACCAGGAAATACAGTTGATCATCAAATCAACATCGCCTGTTATCGACGAGGCATATGAGGTTGTGAAACGTCTTCACCCCTATAATGTGCCGGAATGGGTCGTATTAAATTCCGTGGTGGCCAGCGAAGACTATTTGCGCTGGGCACAACAAGTTACGAATCAGATGTAAGAAGGACTAAATGTAGTGAAACGCAATCCCATGCTAGTCGTGCTACTGCTGTTAATGAGCAGTTTGCTGAGCACCATGACATCAGCGCAGTTAAGCAATAATGATATGCAGGATTTGTTCAGTGATGAACCCCAGTTTCTGCCTGTTGATGATGCGTTTCAATTCGACTTCGCCCAAACGGGTGACAAACTGGTCGTGCAATTTGATATTGCAGACGGTTACTACCTTTACAAAAAGCAGTTCAAGGTCGTCACCAAAAACGCTACGCTGGGTGAGCCAACGTTTCCACCAGCCCAGCAAATAGAAGACGAGTTCTTCGGGATATCAGACGTTTTCTTTGACCGTGTTGCATTTACTTACCCAATAGAAAGCAGCATTAAGGATGGCGTAGTAAAACTGCGCTACCAGGGCTGCGCGAGTGCCGGTTTGTGTTACCCACCTACCACCAAAGTTATCTACCTGAATGCTGTTGGCGAGACTGACAACACCATCAGTGCGCCGTTGTCAGCGCCAGCGACCAGTCAGCCGGAGACTGCCCCTGTAGTGAGTCAGCAATTCGATTTAGCCGACAAACTGCAACAGGAAAGCCTGCCCATTACCCTGGCGCTGTTTCTGCTGTTGGGGGTTGGCCTTGCGTTTACTCCCTGCGTATTCCCCATGTACCCCATTGTGAGCGGTATCGTCATTGGTCAGGGCAAAGAAATCAAAGCGTCCAGAGCGTTCTCGTTGTCTTTCGTGTACGTACAAGGCATGGCGATCACGTACTCATTACTCGGGCTTGTCGTGGCGTCTGCCGGTGTTCAGTTCCAGGCCGCACTGCAGCATCCAGCCATTCTGATTACGTTCATTGTTTTGTTTGTTGCACTTGCTGCTGCCATGTTTGGGGCTTATGAAATTCAGCTGCCTGGAAAATGGCAGGAAAAACTCACCGGGGTCAGTAACGCGCAACAGCGCGGCAGCCTGACTGGCGTGTTTGTAATGGGCGTACTTTCCGGGCTAATTGCTTCCCCCTGCACGACTGCGCCACTCACGGGCATATTGCTATTTATTGCCCAAAGCGGCGACTTGCTGCTAGGGTTCCTGGCCCTCTACGCGCTCAGTCTGGGGATGGGTATTCCACTGATTATCTTCGCCATGACCGGCGGTAAATTACTGCCTAAAGCGGGCAATTGGATGAATGTCGTAAAAACAACATTTGGCTTTATGTTGCTATCCGTGGCTATCATCTTTGTAGAACGGCTGTGGAATTCAGAGTACACCTGGCTGCTATGGTCCGGACTCGGTTTAGCGACGTTTGGTTATTTCCAGGTCATCAATCAGTCGTCTGCCAGCAGTTTCTGGAAAGGCGTACGCAGTATTGTGATTTTCCTAGGCTTATTTGGCAGTGCCATGCTGGGCTACCAGACCATATTCAACGATGTGCAAACCAATACAAATACAAGCGTGCAATATAAGCAAAGGGCTGTTTCACACCCGGAATTTTTGGTCGTCAAAAATCTGCAGGACTTCCAACAAAAACTGGCCGACGCCAACGCACAGGGAAAATCTGTGATGGTTGATCTCTATGCTGACTGGTGCGTTGCCTGTAAAGAATTCGAAAAATACACCTTCCCGGATCCCGCGGTAATCGATGCGCTTAGCAATACGGTATGGATGCAAATCGACCTGACGGATAACACGCCTACCAACCTGGCGTTTCAGGAGTCCTTCAATATTCTCGGACTGCCCACCATTCTGCTGTTCGATGCTCAGGGCACCGAATTGAGTCAGGCGCGAGTCACCGGATTTATGCGAGCAGAGCCTTTTGCCCAGCATGTGCGCGCGGCACTGAACAAAGGTTAACAACAGCCAGAATTTCACGCCTTCGGCATTGCCGGAGGCGCATTCATCCCTGTCATTTTACCGTCGCTAACCGACGATTAATTGACATCATAATCTGCATCTCGCCCTCTTTAAACACCTGATACAAAAACAATATTCTTTTTGGTCTGACAATTTGCAAGACCTCAGATCCTTGCCTACATTTAGGACTGGGACAAGAGGTCACGTACTGGACTTTTCCGCAAGGAATAGCAATAAATTTCAGATAATCAACAAGTTGGCCAAGTCGCAATTCGTCTCTGCAGCAAATTTTAAAACGCAAATAAGGGCCGGTGAAGCGGATGAATACAAATAAGTTAATGGTGTTAGGGATTGCCACACTCATTGCTTTGGGCGTTGCCTGGATCAGTTCAGGCATAATCGCGGTGTTAGTAGTTGCCGCTGCAGCGATAGGCGCTGAAGCGTATTTCTCGAAGAACAGTCCGCCGAACACAACGGCATCGTCACCGGCAGCTGCATCAAAAGGCATGTCTCCCCCCCCTGTTACCGATAACCCAGCATACGAGCAGATTACATCAACCTGTTCTGAGGTTTTGACAGATTGCACTGACAACCTGAATAACATTCTATCTACGCACAACGATGCGGTAGACACACTGAGTAGTAGCTTCGTGGGTTTACGGGGCCTGGTTGATCAACAAAGTAATACGATCCACAGTTTGATCACCGCGGATGAAGGCAGCGAGGAGCTGCACAGTGACCAGATGCGTAATTTTGCCGAACGAACAGCCGTCACATTGGACCGATTTATCCAAAGCACGGTCGACATGTCAGCCGGGATCATGGAAATCCTTGAGCAAATCACCGCCATCAATGAAACCGTACCATCCGTTATTCAAGCGTTAAAAGACATCGATAGCATTGCCGGACAAACCAACCTTCTGGCGCTGAATGCAGCAATAGAAGCGGCCCGTGCAGGCGAACACGGCAGAGGTTTTGCTGTAGTGGCAGACGAAGTACGAACCCTGTCTAACCGCTCTGCGGAGTTCAGCGAGTCAATACAAACGCAAATTAATGGCATCAACAGCAAAATCTCCTCGCTGAGTGACCGCATCGGCCAGTTAGCCGCCTATGACGTGAGTTATGTCATCGAAGCCAAGAAAGATATCAATACCGAGTTGGAACGGATAATCACCAAAGCAGAACATGATCAAAAAGTGACGTCCGGACTACACGACCTCGCCATGCAGCTCGACATCGCGCTGAGCGATGCAACTCGAAGCCTTCAGTTTGGTGATATTAATCGCCAGTACATCGAATACACCATAAACGTTATCTCGGTGCTTTCCATGCACCTGGATGACTTGCTTGACGACCAGAAACGCGCTCAAGCAATGCAACAACCTGACGCTTTCATACAAAAAATCAAATCAGAATGGGCAGGACTCCACAACCCCGTTTCATCCTCTACAGTGGATGCAGGCGAGATTGAGTTATTTTAAGGAACACGTATGAGCACAACGATAGCAATACCGGAACGATTCGATTTCAGTTTTCACAAAGCTTTTACCGACCAGTACAACAAGTTACTCGAGGAAAATGCTGGCGCCACCATCACGCTGGATTTCTCCCGCGTAATGTATTTAGACAGTGCTGCGCTGGGCATGATTGTCTTACTGCAGAAACGTGCAAAAGCGAGTAATAGTGACGTAGAAATCGTTAGTGCCAATGGCACTGCGTTAGAAATACTGGAAATTGCCAACTTCGACAAAATGGTAAAAATCCGATAACAGGTGTTATGCCATGACAGACATGCCCTTTCCACCGGGCGCGTTTTCCATACTGGTTGTTGATGATGACGCGATATTTTGTGACCTGGTTCTAGCTGATCTGGTTAGCAAACACCTCACGGTGGTTGCCTGCCATACGCTGGAGGATGCAAAAGAAGCCGTATCCAGGCACCATTTCGATATCACGATTATCGATAACCACCTGCCCGACGGTGAAGGCGCCGCTCTGATCCCCTTTCTGCAACGAGCAGGGCTTAAACCCTATATTTTAATGGTTTCTGCCGACGAAGACGTTAGCAGCATAGCCAAAAGTTTCGCCTCTGGTGTTCATGACTACCTGGTTAAGCCAGTCAGCATCAGTATGCTGTGGGAAAAAATTCGCAACCTGATGTCGTTCAAAAAAGCCAACATTGAACTGGCAAACAAGAACCGTTTACTCACCCAGTTTATCGATGAAAAATCACAGGAAGAAGCGCTCGCTCAGCACGTTTATGACAACATGGCGACTGCCCAAAACAGCCTGCCAGGATACGTTGATGTAAAAAGCGAACCCATGACCACTTTCAGTGGTGACACGATTTTTTGCCCCTCAACCCCGACGGGTAAAGTACAGATTTTTCTCGCCGATGCCATGGGGCACGGACTGGCAGCGGCCATTTGTATTTTGCCATTGATTTCCATAGCCAGGGCAATGGCGTCAAAAGGCAAAGCGCTGGATGAAATTTTTCACGAAATCAATCGCAAGCTCTATTTTGAAATACCCGATGACCGCTTCATTGCCGTATTGGGACTGGAAATTTGCCCCTACACTGAAACAGTGCACGTCATCAACGCTGGGTTACCCGACATACTGTGCAGTATGCAAAGCGGTGATCTGTTGCGATTCAAGTCACGCTCAATGCCATTGGGGATAATGAGCCCGGAGGACTTCAGCGTGACCGCTGAACAAATCAGTTTGCCAACCGTCAGTCAGATCGCCCTGTTTTCTGACGGCTTGATTGAGCAAACAAATGCCGAAGGGCAAGCCTTAACGCTAAACCGCCTCATTGAGCAGGCAGAAGCACTCGCCAGCGAAGGCCAGAGTCTGATTCAGCTAATGGATATCTGTGTTTCACATGCCCAGGGAAGACCAATTGAAGACGACATCACATTGTGTGTCATCGACGGCCAGACACTCCGGGAAGAACTGGCCTCAAATGAAGTATCCGTTAGCGAGAATTTTGGTGAACTGGACTACCGTTTTCAGTTAAATGGCCAGGCCATTGTGCGGGTTGATGTACTCAGCCAGGTGATGTTCATTTTACAAAATGCAGAGCTACCAAAGTCGCTGTGTCAGAAGACGTTTACGGTGCTTGCTGAGTTAGTTAATAACGCTGTAGACCACGGCATACTTCAGATTGACTCGTCTTTAAAAAACGATATCGAGGGCTTTTCTGCCTATTTAAGTCTTAGAGATGAGCGGATAGCGCAATTACAGGAAAATGATCAAATAAATATTCACATTTACACAAACTCTACTACGTTTATAGAAGTGACCGTAGAGGACTCGGGACCCGGCTTTTGCCGGACTGACGTTTCAGAACAACAACAGACCCTGAGTGGCAGAGGGCTCGCATTGCTTGATGCATTGTGTGAATCAGTAGAAAGAAACGCGAAAGGCAATCTCACGACTATCTCATTAGTTAGGAATTAATAGATTATGGGTAAAAAGATACTAATTGTTGATGATTCGATGTCGATTCGGCAAATGGTTGAAGTAACACTGAAAGGGGCGGGCTACGATGTAGAAACCGCTGCAGATGGCAAGATCGCGCTCGATAAGTGCCAAACCAACCGTTACGACTTTGTGCTGACAGACCAGAACATGCCGAATATGGACGGCATCACGTTAATTAAATCTCTGCGGGGCATGGCGAGCTATAAAGCCGTACCAATTATTGTCCTTACAACCGAAGCAGGTGATGCCTTAAAGGCGCAGGGTAAGGCAGCAGGCGCAACGGGCTGGATGGTTAAGCCTTTTGATCCTTCCAAGTTACTCGCAATCGCGTCCAAAGTGCTGGGGTAATCGTCATGTCAGTGGATATGAATCAATTTCATACCGTGTTTTTTGAAGAGAGTACTGAGCATCTTCAAACCATGGAAGAGTTATTGCTGAATATCTCTACTGACGCTCCTGATCCAGAAGATTTAAACAGTATTTTCCGTGCCGCGCATTCTATTAAAGGTGGTAGTGGCATTTTCGGGTTTGACGCTCTGACCGGGCTCACTCATGTCATGGAAACGATTCTGGATAAAGCGCGAAACAACGAACTGGACCTGACGACAGACATTGTTGATGTGTTACTCGCTACTACCGATACGCTGGGTGTCATTATCCAGTGTTACCAGGACGAAAGCGACATAGACTGGCAGCAAATCGAAGAGGGTAAAGCCAATTTAGAAGCCATATTAAATGAAGATACTGGCGGTTCTGATGACACGCCGGCAGCCACTACAGAAGAAGAGGATGGGTTCGGATTTTTCGATGACGAACCGTCAGAGCAGGTATCTGCTGCAAGCGCCAATAGCGCAGAAACCACAGAAAGCAGTGACGACGACAGCTTTGGCTTCTTCGACGATGCGCCAGGCAGCGAGGAAGTAACAAATACCGCTACTGTTGAGTCAAAAGAGGCGTCGACTGACGATGATGGTTTTGGCTTTTTTACTGAACCAACAACTGCGCAAGCCATCCCGGATGACGAGGCATTTGGCTTTTTTACCGACGAACCCAAAGCCCCACCCGCAAAAGCGAAACCGGTAACCAAGAAACCAGTTAAACCCGCTGCCAAACAAAGCGCAGCAAAAGACACCGGTTCTATTCGGGTCGACACGGTGAAAATAGACAACGTCGTAAATTTAGTTGGTGAAATGGTTATCACCCAGTCTATTTTGTCGATGATAGGCCAGGAAGTAGACGGCAACTCAGGTGAAAAGCTCAACGCTACGCTGGAAGAGTTATCCAGAAATATTCGGGAAATCCAGGAAGCCACCATGTCGATGCGTATGATTCACGTATCCTTTGTGTTCAACCGCTTCCCCCGTTTGGTGCGCGACCTGGCGAAAACACTGAATAAGAAAATTGACCTTGTTATTGAAGGCGGCGAAACAGAAGTCGACAAGAGCATGATTGAGAAGCTCGCCGATCCGCTTACGCACCTGGTCAGAAACAGCCTCGATCACGGCATTGAGCCGTTAGAAAAACGCCTGGCGGCAGGAAAACCTGAAGTCGGCACCGTGATCCTCAAAGCAGAACAACGCGGCGGCAGCATTGTGATCAGTATTCAGGATGACGGCGGTGGCCTGAACCGCGACAAGATCCTGGAAAAAGCCATCAGTAATGGCTTAGACGTCGATGAATCCATGCCTGACGAAGCAGTTTGGCAACTTATTTTCGCACCGGGCTTCTCTACCGCTGATGCTGTCACCGACGTATCCGGTCGCGGGGTAGGAATGGACGTGGTTCGCAAGAATATCGAAGCAATCCAGGGGTCAATCGAAATAAGCTCAACGGCCGGACAAGGTTCGACCTTCACGATAAAACTGCCCTTAACGCTGGCCATTATCGACGGTCTGTGTGTGTCGGTTGCCGATGAAACCTACATTATTCCGCTACTCAACATCATTGAGTCTTTGCAACCTACCACCGAACAAATCAAAACGCTGGCAAACGACAATGTCTTGTGGAGCCGGGATGCCTACTGGCCGCTCGTATCCCTGCACCAGCAGATGTGTATCCCCGGTAAGCCCAAACCGCTCTCCGAGTCGATTATTGTGTTGGTGGAAGTAGGTAAGAAACGTTACGGCATTATCGTTGACCAACTGCTAGGCAAACAACAGGTCGTCATCAAAAGCCTTGAGCGTCACTACCGCAAAGTCGACGGAATATCGGGCGCCACCATTATGGGTGATGGCAAGGTCGCTATGATTATCGATGTCGATAATCTCGCAAAAACTGAACAATTGAGCCAAGTGGGGTAATCCGGATGGAATCAGTCTCATCACAGGAAAAATTACTCGCCGCCTCCGTCGGTGAAAGCAAGGAATACCTGACCTTCATGCTCGGCGAAGAGCAGTACGGACTCGCCATTATCCAGGTGAAAGAAATTCGCGGCTACGAGCCCGTTACCAAAATAGCCAATGCGCCAGACTTTATTAAAGGCGTGATTAATTTGCGCGGCGACATCGTTCCCATCGTCGACTTGCGCGTCAAGTTTAAGGTCAGCGAAGCGACCTACAATGAATTTACTATTGTCATCATGCTCAATGTACAGGATCGCATTGTTGGCATAGTAGTCGATAGCGTTTCTGACGTTATCAATGTCACAGAAGAGGAAGTACATCCGCCACCTGAGTTTGGGGTTGCCTTTGACAGCCGTTATTTGGACGGCTTGGCCAGTGTGGATGATGGTTTAGTTATTCTGGTCAACATCGAGCGCCTGATTACCAGTGAGGAAATCGGCATATTCGACAGCATGAATCAGCAGAACGAGGGCTCTGTATGAACTTACGTGAACTATTTGGGGGCAGCAGCACCCCGGAACCCAAAGCACCGGCGTTTTATGAAATCGCCCTGGATGCTATTACCTCAGGTGTAATGGTCGCCGATAAAAACCGGAACATTATTTACGCCAACCCTGCGGTTTACAATCTGCTGAAACATTACGAAGAAGAGATCCGCACCGTGCTGCCCCACTTTTCGGCAGACAACCTGGTGGGCCAGAACATTGACCAGTTCCACAAGAACCCTGGCCACCAGCGCAGAATTCTTGCCGAACTTACCGCCCCGATGGAGTCATCGATCGTGGTGGGCGATGTTAACTTTGACTTAAAGCTCACTCCCCTGCTGGACGCACAAGGCAATGCCGACGGCGCCATCGTAGAATGGGTAGATAAAACCGAGTTTAATCTGTCGTCGAATAAACTGGCAGCGCTCGACCGCAGCCAGGGCGTTATAGAATTTCGCCCCACCGGCGAAATTGTCAGTGCTAACGACAACTTCCTGACCCTCATGGGCTACGATTTAAGCGAAATCGCGGGTAAACACCACAGAATGTTTGTCGCCCCCGACTACGCACAGTCTCCCGAATACAAAGACTTCTGGGCTAAACTGGCCAAAGGTGAATTTGAAAGCGGCGAATACCTGCGTTACGACAAAGCGGGTAACGAGGTGTGGATTCAGGCATCCTACAACCCGGTTACAGCGAGTAACGGCAAAGTCACCCGGGTAGTAAAATACGCCGTCGACATTACCGCAGAAAAAATGAAAAACGCCTATTTCTCTGGTCAAATCGATGCGATCAACCAGTCTCAGGCCGTTATTGAATTCGAACCTTCTGGAAAAATCCTGCAGGCCAACGACAACTTTCTGAATACCGTGGGTTACACCCTGAAGGAAATTCAGGGCAAGCATCACAGTATGTTTGTGGATCCGGCCCAACGTTCCAGCAGTGAATACCGTTTGTTCTGGGAACAACTGGCCGAAGGACAGTTTCAGTCTGGTGAATTCCACCGAATCGGCAACGGCGGTAAGGAAGTGTGGATTCAAGCCACGTACAACCCCATCTTCGACCACAATGGCAGAGTATTCAAAGTGGTTAAATACGCCACGGATATCACCGGGCGTAAGATGGCGGTGAATGATATTTGCGAAATCATGTTATCGCTGTCGAAGGGTAACCTCACCTCCAAACTAGAGCGTGAATACGAGGGCGAATTTAAACAATTGGCAGAGTCAGTGAATGAGTTCGTGTCAAACCTGACAAACATCATTCACGAGATCCGCTCTGGCTCAGAAACGATCAACAATGCGTCAGCTGAAATTGCCAAAGGTAATACAGACCTTTCAACCCGCACTGAACAACAGGCCTCGAGTCTGGAAGAAACTGCGTCGAGTATGGAAGAGCTCACCAGTACTGTTCAGTTGAATGCCGACAATGCCAAACAGGCAAATGGACTGGCATCAGAAGCGTCCAGAGTGGCTATTGACGGCGGTAAGTTGATTGAGCAGGTCGTTGGTACCATGGCCGACATTAATCAGTCTGCCAAGAAAATTGAAGACATCATTGGCGTTATCGACGGCATTGCGTTCCAAACCAATATTCTGGCACTTAACGCCGCCGTAGAGGCTGCCAGAGCAGGGGAGCAGGGCCGCGGATTTGCAGTTGTAGCGTCTGAGGTAAGAACCCTCGCCCAGCGCTCAGCAAACGCCGCCAAAGACATTAAAGATTTGATATCAGACTCTGTAACTAAGGTAGAAAGCGGTAACGAGCTGGTGAACGAGTCAGGCAAAACCATGCAGGAAATTGTAACTGCTATTCAGCGGGTAAATGACATCATGTCTGAAATCGCATCCGCGTCAGCAGAGCAGGCCAGTGGTATTGACGAGATCAACAAAGCAGTAACGCAAATGGATGAAATGACCCAGCAGAATGCCGCGTTGGTAGAGGAAGCCGCAGCAGCCGCCGAAAGTATGAGCTCGCAGGCGTCGCAATTGATTTCACGGGTTAACTTCTTTGAATTGGGTCATGTTCAGGAGATAGCGCCTGCGCCACCCATGGCCCCGGCAACACCGCCTGCAAAGCCAAAGGTCTCGGCTAAAGCACTGGCCGCCGCCCCTAAGAAGTCACTGCAGGCATCGCACCCAGACGATGACGAGTGGGAGAGCTTTTAAGCACTGACTGCGGGAGAAACGCATGGACAGGCCTTTCGCGTACAGTAATAAAGAGTTCGAGGCTGTTCGCCAGAAAATACGTCAGTTGACGGGCATTAATCTGGCCGATAGCAAAGACAGCATGGTGTACAGCCGCCTATCCCGGCGGCTGCGTGCCCTTGGACACCAGTCGTTCCAGCAATACCTGGCATTTCTGGATACCAATAAGGCGGAAACCGAGCACTTTATAAACGCCCTTACCACTAATCTGACCTCATTTTTCAGAGAAGCCCATCACTTCGACGCGCTGGCGTCGTTTCTCGAGACGCACCCGGAATCGTTAACTATTTGGTGCGCCGCCTCCAGCAGTGGTGAGGAGCCCTATTCCATTGCCATGACCTGTGCTGAGGCACGTGGTTCGCTGAAACACAATATCACCATTCTGGCTTCTGATATCGACAGTAAAATGCTGGATAAAGCCACTGCGGGTGTCTACCCTCTGGCGCAGGTAGAGAAGCTGAGCCTGGCAAGACGCAAACAATTTTTCCACAAAGGTAAAGCAGCAAACGCAGGACAGGCCAGAGTGATCCCTGAACTGCGACATGCTGTCCGGTTTTTTCAGCAAAACCTGTTGCATAATCACTACAAAGTAAAGGCAGGTGTCGATATCATTTTCTGCCGCAATGTCATGATTTACTTCGACAAACCCACACAGGAAGTGATTCTGAAACGCATGCTGGCACTACTCAAGCCAAACGGCTGGTATATAGCAGGGCACTCCGAAAATTTTTCACACCTGGCACATCTGATGCGTCCGATGGGTAAAACCATCTATCAGGTCGTGTAAGGGGCTCACTTTGTCAACACTGCCTGTATTGCCCATTCCCAATCGGTATTTTGATCGCCATTTTGACCGTGACGCGGTCAAAATACTGCCGGGTGAATACTTCGCAACCCGTGAGCCTACGATGATTGTAACCGTGCTGGGTTCCTGTGTTTCCGTGTGTTTGCGTGACCCGGTAACCAACATCGGTGGCATGAATCACTTTTTGTTACCCAGTGAAGACATGGCCCCCGCCGGCAATTTGAATGCGTCGGCCCGTTATGGTTCTTTCGCCATGGAGCTGTTGATTAACGAACTCTTAAAGCTGGGAGCATCGAAGAGCCGTTTAGAAGCGAAAGTGTTTGGTGGTGGCAATGTGTTACAGGGCATTACCATCAATAATGTAGGCGAGCGCAATAGCGAGTTTGTGTTGGATTATTTGCAAATTGAAAAGATCCCAATTCTGGCCAGGGATTTACTCGGTCCTTACCCCAGAAAAGTGTACTTCTTCCCCGATACCGGCGAAGTAAGAGTAAGAAAAATCAAAATTATGCATAACAACACTATACTTGATCGTGAGAGTGAGTACCGCATGCGTATCAAGGACAGTCCCGTTGCGGGTGATGTCGATTTTTTTGAGTAAGTACTATGAGTATATCCGTTTTAGTTGTAGATGACTCCGCCCTGATCCGTTCACTGATGACGCAAATTATTTCGTCTCATCCTCAACTACGGCTGGTTGGCACCGCGCCCGACGCCTACGTAGCGAAAGAGATGGTGAAGAAATTTAATCCAGATGTCATTACGCTGGATATCGAAATGCCCAAAGTAGACGGGCTCACGTTCCTGGACCGCCTTATGAAGGCCAAACCCACTCCGGTTGTGATGATTTCAACGCTGACAGAAAAAGGCGCCGACGCCACCATGTTGGCGTTAGAGTTAGGGGCTATCGATTTTATTCCCAAGCCTAAAATTGATGTACAGGCAAAGTTCATGGCATTTCAGGAAACGGTGACCAGCAAAATTATTGCTGCGGCCAGTGCCAAGGTAACCAAACGCACGGCCAATGAAGCGGTGAGTCAGACTCAACTGAGCTACACAGGTACAGAGCTCATTGTGGGTGTTGGAGCTAGTACAGGCGGAACCGAAGCCATTAAAGATCTTTTGATCCGTCTGCCCGCGTCCTACCCAGCCATAGTAATGACACAACACATGCCACCCGGGTTTACCAGCAGCTTTGCTAAACGCCTAAACGGCATGTGCGCGTTAACCGTAAAAGAAGCGCAGCATAACGAACGTCTGCTACCCGGCCATGCTTACCTTGCACCTGGTGACCAACACTTGAGTGTTATTAAGTACGGTGCAGACTACCGCACACAACTGAGTGACGGCGAACGCGTAAGCGGGCATAAGCCATCTGTTGATGTGTTATTTCACAGTCTGGCCAAAGCCGTCGGTCAGAATGCATTTGGCGTCATACTAACCGGCATGGGCAGAGACGGGGCAGAAGGCATGCAGGCAATGCACGAACAAGGCGCCAAAACCTTTGCCCAGGATGAGCAAAGTTGCGTTGTATACGGTATGCCAAAAGAGGCCGTGAAGCGCGGCGGGGTGGACCAATCCTTACCTATCCCCGACATTGCCAACGCGTTAACTGACGCGATTCGGGCAAAAGCAAAAGGCAACCGCTACTAAAAATCGAGTAAACCACGACGCAAACCCTGTGCTTCGCCCTATTTGTGAAGGCAAGTTTGCGCCGATTTCCCCTGATTAGACCAGTATTTTGCTGCTAAATAATGATTATTCTCTATAATTGCTGACTAACTTAGTAAAAGTCGGATTTGAACGCGTTTTAGGTGTTAATTTTTTTGCTTTTTCTGTATAACTAGCAAGTACACCGAAAATAGACGCAAGATTGCTGCAAGTTTAATGAAAATACTATTAATAAATGGCCCGAACCTGAATTTGTTAGGTAAGCGGGAACCAGAAACTTACGGTTACACGACGCTGTCAGAGATTGTGTCGTCACTTACCGGGTATGCCAAATCAAAAAACGTTGAGCTGTTACACTTTCAATCAAACGCAGAAGGCGAACTGATTGAGCGTATTCACAGCGCAATGGGCGATGTGGATGCCATCATTATTAATCCTGCAGCTTACACCCATACCAGTGTCGCTTTGCGTGATGCACTGCTGGGCGTCAACATTCCTTTCATTGAAGTGCACTTGTCGAACGTGCATGCCAGAGAGGCTTTCCGACACCATTCATATTTCTCCGATATCGCTGCGGGCGTAATAGTAGGCTTTGGTGCCAAAGGCTATTATTTCGCTGTGGACGCGGCAGTCGATATGCTGAACAAACAAAACTAAAGAGACAGATTATGGATATTAGAAAGATTAAAAAACTGATCGAGCTGGTCGAAGAATCAGGTATTGCCGAACTGGAAATCACCGAAGGTGAAGAGTCTGTACGCATCCACCGTGGTAGCTCACAAGCTGCTGCGCCTATTCATTACAGTGCACCTGTTGCGGCACCAGCAGCGCCTGTTGCTCCAGCCGCGGCTGCACCTGCTCCGGCGGCGGAAGCTGAGCCTGCTGCACCAGCTGGCCACACGGTAAAATCGCCTATGGTAGGTACTTTCTACCGCGCATCCTCACCTACTGCGAAAGAATTCGTACAAGTAGGTCAGAGCGTTAACGTTGGCGATACCCTGTGTATCGTTGAAGCCATGAAGATGATGAACCAAATTGAGTCTGACAAAGCCGGTGTTGTTAAAGCCATTCTGGTAGAAAACCAGGAAGCGGTAGAATTTGATCAGCCACTTTTCATTATCGAATAAGCGGTAGTCAGGCATGGATAAAGTACTCATAGCTAACCGTGGCGAAATTGCGCTACGGATCCTACGAGCGTGTAAAGAGCTCGGGATCAAGACGGTTGCCGTGCACTCCACGGCAGACAGAAACCTTAAACACGTACTGCTGGCTGACGAGTCAATCTGTATTGGTGGTGCTTCGGCAACAGAAAGTTACCTGAACATACCTCGCATCATCGCAGCCGCAGAAGTCACCAACGCCATTGCGATTCACCCGGGTTACGGGTTCCTGGCAGAGAATGCCGAATTCGCAGACGCGGTAGAAAAAAGCGGGTTTATCTTCATTGGACCCAAAGCGGATACCATTAACCTGATGGGTGACAAGGTATCGGCAATCAACGCCATGAAGAAAGCCGGCGTACCTTGTGTACCCGGTTCAGATGGCCCGCTGACTGCGGATGAAGAACGCAATAAAGCGATTGCTAAACGCATTGGCTATCCGATCATTGTAAAAGCTGCCGGTGGCGGTGGTGGTCGTGGTATGCGCGTAGTTCGCAGCGAAGCGGAATTAGTTAAGTCTATTGAAACCACTAAAGCAGAAGCGGGCGCAGCGTTTGGCAACGACGTGGTTTACATGGAAAAATTCCTCGAAAACCCACGCCACGTAGAGATTCAGGTTCTGGCCGATGGTCAGGGTAACGCTATTCACTTGGGTGAGCGCGACTGCTCTATGCAACGTCGTCACCAGAAAGTGGTAGAAGAAGCACCTGCACCAGGTATCTCTGAGCAAATGCGTAACAAGATCGGTGATCGCTGCCGCAAAGCCTGTATTGAAATTGGCTATCGCGGCGCGGGAACCTTTGAGTTCCTGTATGAAAACGGCGAATTCTATTTCATTGAAATGAACACCCGTATTCAGGTTGAACACCCGGTTTCAGAAATGATCACCGGTGTGGATTTGGTAAAAGAGCAACTGCGTATTGCCGCTGGCCAGCCTTTGTCGATTGACCAGTCACAAATCCAAATCCGCGGCCACGCCATTGAATGTCGTATTAACGCAGAAGATCCAAACAACTTCATTCCAAGCCCGGGTAAGATCAATATGTTCCACTCGCCGGGTGGACTGGGTGTACGTTGGGATTCGCATATTTACGCTGGCTATACTGTGCCGCCGTATTACGACTCCATGATTGGCAAGCTGATCACTTATGGCGAAAGCCGTGATGAGGCGATTGCGCGTATGCGTCACGCACTGGACGAACTGGTCGTAGATGGCATCAAAACCAACGTGCCACTTCAGCAGCGTATTATGGCAGATGAGAACTTCTACGCGGGTGGAACAAATATCCACTACCTCGAGAAGAAGCTGGGTTTAAGCTAGCACTCTCTGCGTCAAAGATTTAAGGGCCTGTTCAGGCCCTTTTTTTATGTCTGTAGATAACACAAACGGCTTTTATTCTATTTTTCCAATCAGGCTGATTAATAATATTAATTATCACTTCGATTTTTTTCTCACTATATTTGAACCAAGAGATTAAACTTAAGTCTAATCTCTCATTCAGGCGCTAATTGCATTATGTGACCCATGCTCGGACGCGACTGAATACCTTTATCCAAAGGTACTTCTCCACTTGTTTGGCCGGCACATTGCCGGCTTTTTTCTTGCTGTAACTTTTGCGCAGCCCTTTGTTTTTACGTACACTCATGTCATTCAGCCCTTATGTGTACACCCAGTTTGAACACAGCGACTTTCAGGCAAACCGCACAAAAATGTTTGTATATTTGTATTGTACTGACCAGTTGGCCATTGCAGTCGAATCCGGTTTACGATCACCGAATTGATGTTCAGGTGCGGTATGACAATCGGTCGAACCGCGACGATAGAGTACAGTACCGAGTGAGGTATTACCCCCAAATCACGTTTAGTGATAAGTGGAGCCTGAATAGTTTTATTGTTACTGGCGATGACTTTGCTTCCAGTCACAATACCTTTGGTGAGTCAGACTCACAGGAATTCGCAGTTCGCCGACTGTATTTACGCCGTACTTTGCAGCAGGGAAAAGTAGAGCTTGGCGTTATACCCACTTACAAAGGACGCGTATCAGCAACCGGATTATCGAAAGACGGTTGGATCCAGGGACTTCGCTACGTAACCAGTGTTAGGCCAGGCCATCAGCTGGAGTTCGTGGCTGGCAGCCTCAATGACACCGACCCGAATCGTGCTCTGTCTCTAAGGGACAGCTCAGACTATTTCGAACTGGAATATTCAGCTTCACTCACCAAGCAACATGCCGTTGAATTTGGCATTGAACGCATCACTGCTGGCAATTACGCTCGTGCAGAGTGGCGGTATTCCTCAAGCGACACACAAACCTGGAATTTCGAATACGTACGCAGGCTGGATGATGCACAAAATAAAGTGGTCGTTGGCACAGAAACGGAACTCGCAATTAACGGCTACAACCTGGATATCTATGCTTACTATGCCTACGTTAGTGAAGAGTTTGGTTTCCGGGCAGAACTTACTGAAGATTATTTAGGCACCGGACACGGTGGTTCACTGGCCATAAGTGGCGATATCGGTTTAGCCGATTTGGACTGGTTTTCTCGGATTGATGTAGTGGATAGCACCAAACGCTTGCTTGTTGGGCTCAAAAGGAAGTTTTAATAAGGACGTTTTCGTATGGTGTTGAGTGATGCAGGTAAAGGAATATTGTTGTGTTTGCTAATGAGCTTTTACCAGCAGGCTCAGGCCAATGAAACGCCTAACAACACTTGTGGTTTCAGTGAAGCCGCCTGGGCGCTGGCATCGCTTATAATTGAAGATGAAGCCCAACAGCGTGCACAAATTCAATGTCATCCTCTACTGGCACAAGCAGCTGAAGACAAGGCTAGGATCATGGCGGACTACGGTATGGTACGGCACAATTTAGGTTGAAGCCGTTGCCGGAGGCTATTCAACTCCCAGCTCTGTAAGGAAAGCGTTCAAACAGTCCACGGCACATCGCCAACACTTACTTGGTGAATTGGATTTTTATCGGGAATAATAATATATCGGGGTAGGGTTCTTTAAGGATAACAACGCGCCACATGTGGAGTATTGGACAGTCTACTTAACAAAAGCGTCCAGTGACTCCGATGTACCCGCTTTCGACTACATTCCGCAGAAAGGGGTCTTTTTTATCAGAGAGCCTGAAGTGGCCATACAGGTTTTCGAAGACACAACGGCGAATAAATAGAGACGTATCTATGACAATGGTCCCACATACTGCTCAAATGCGGGACCTTGTGCAGAGTCATTCAGAATTACTTCGCAGTGACTTGCGTAATCAACTGACCAGTGTACTCACCACTCGTGATGTAGCGATTAATGCTAGTGACGTTGTCACCGTATTGTTCTACAAACTCAACAATCGGCATACCGTTACATTCCACGTTACGAGCTACATAGTTACGCGTCAGGCCAAAATCTTTAATGGTTTTGTGTAACTTCAATTTCTTTCCTGATGCTGCCACAACACATATTTCACTGGTTACCGCGTCATCAGCAGCAACCAATTTGGTTTCAGCCTGTGCGAAGCCCATACCAGCAACACTAACACCAACAATCATTAATACTTTTGCAATAGCTTTCATCGTTTTTTCCTTTATATCCATTTAACGGGGGAGTCCCTTTAGCCAGAGCAACCACAGTGCCAACTTTTATTAATGTTAGTTATCAACTATTTAAACAAAAATACAAAGAAGACGGCGTTGAACAAAAACAGATCAAAACCAAAAAATGGCTAATTTGACCAAAATTTAGCATTGGCATTTCACGAGGGACAAGTGAAGAAAGTTAAAGAGGAATGTCTAGGGCGGAACACCCAAAAAAAAGGCCCACAAAGATGTGGGCCAAACAGCAAGAACGCGTACACACTTTCAACAGTGCATACTTAGTATGGTCAGGGAGTACAAATAGATCAAAAAATAATTTACTTATTATAATAATTTTTTAGTTTGTATGTATTATTCGCAATGTTGCAAATCAGAATAACTCGTATTATCGAACATTCACCGGCTTTGTTAGCCTTCTCCCTGAATGATTTTCAGTAATTCTGCGGCGGCAAGTGCATCGTCTAATGCTCTGTGGTGATTATCCAGCCGTATACCGAAATGCCGAGTTAACGCTTTTAACGAATAAGACGCCAAACCGGATTGGTGTTGTCGCATTCTTGCACACGTACACAGTTTGGGTCTGCGGAAAGGTCGAGCTAAACGCGCGAACTCTTGTTTAATAAACCCATAGTCAAAATTCACATTGTGGGCAACAAACACACAGCCGCGAGTAAACGCATCAATATCGTCAGCAACGGCTTCAAACGGGGGTGCGTCGACGACCATATCATCACTGATGCCTGTTAACTGAGTAATGCGATACGGAATATGACGCATAGGATTGATCAAGCTCTGCCAACGGGCGACTTCTTCGCCGTTGATCATCTTTACCATGCCCACTTCGGTAATACGGTGCTGTGGCCCCTGACCGCCCGTGGTTTCAATATCGACCACAACATAGGGCTGCATAGGATCCTGATACCAGTTCACCTGGGTTATGCCTACATTGAAGCCTGTTTGTTTTAAGCGCTGTATCGTCACCAGTTGATTGCGACGAAGCTGATCCCCCGGCGCCTTTATTTCCTCAAACCACAGGGTATCGTTTTCAATCACCATGATATCCGGAAAACCATCACGAAGATTGGCGTAATCCTGGGTCATCATGCGCAGGAAGTTCGCCAGCCCCTGAATATCAACGTATTGCAAAAAGGTATGTATAGTATCCAGCAACCCCTGACGCCACATAAACACACTGTTTACCTTGCCGTAATGTGTGGTGGCTTGTTTCAGCAAATACGGGTAAAGCGTGTCAGGGCTATTACAGTACTCAGCTAAATGCGCATCGATGTGTTCACCACAACGCGCGTAAAAATCGTTATGCCTCAACACCTGCGGACGGCGGTCAAATTCGCTGACCAGTCCAAACTCTCCATGTAACCAGTCCCAAAAGAATAATCCGAACAAGGTTCGCCATAGCGTGTTTTCGGTACGAAACGCTTGTTTATTCTCCCTGAGGTGTGTTTCTACTACGCCATTCTCGACATCCTGAATATAAGATTCATCCAGAGAAATTACCCGGGTTGCCTCGCGAAGCATATCGGTGAGTACCGACGTGCGTTTACTGCCAAACTTGCGCTGGTAAAAATCTTCAGCAAAGGCCAGCAATGTGTCGGACGACGGATCATCGATAATCGCTTCAAGAGCCTCCTTTGCGGCGTCTTTATTGCCAGCTTTATAGGTTTCTCGTATCCACTTTTCCCTGGCATTGTCGCTGCCTGCCAGCTTCAGATACCCGAGCGCTTTGTGGTTATCTTCGGAAAGCCAGAACTGGCCCATTGCAAATAACAATCTGTCACGGTAATCATGACCAATAGCACAGTAGACCGGCTTATCGACAACCGGATCAAAGTTGCGTTTTTGTTCGGTGTTCATCGACTTGAACTGCTGTAAGGCATTGGCGTAGTGATACGCGTTCACAGCAGCTTCGCGATGCTCAAAACGCGCGCTGTCGGTGATGGCATCCTGCCGGGTTCGCATTACGCCCAGATCACGCATGGAGAACTGATTCAGTCGTCCTCGGGTATGGCCAAAATACAAAAATAACAAGAACCGCAGAACAGCATCAAACTCGCAAAACAGGTATTGCGAATCCAGCTCGCCGGACTCGGTGATAGCGCCCTTTGAATAAGCCTCAGTAAAGGTGTCCACCAGCACATTTTTCGACGCAGAGGCGGGCATCTTTATGCCATTTTCTAACAATAACTGATGCAAATGAGGCTTCGTGAGTACCTGCGAAATAGCGTAAGCACCGCCGTTTAAAACACCGCTAAACCAGTTTAGTTGTTGCAGTAAAAACAACGTATCGATAGGCGCCTGGATTTCCTGATACTGAAAGGTTTTCACCACCACAACGGCATATTTTCGACTGGCCGCTCTTGCAACAATGCACTGCGCGTTATCATCCAAGGCCTTAAAGCGATCAATAAAATCGAGGGCCTCATCGGTTAATAACACCCGATTCGCACCGTCAAAAAAGCTCAGAAATTCGTGAAAATGATCCAGATAGTACCGCTCTGGCAGTGTTTTACGCATTGTTGTGTCCGCTAGCTACTAACATGTATAAATATACAGCAGTTTATGGTTAGCGACAAACCCTGACTTTTTGGCGGCTTACCCAGGCAAAATGCGCAGACAAAGTTGGGTCGCTAAGCAACAGTGGAAGGGTATTTAATTGCTTTGCCAATACCATTTCATTGTAGAACTTGTGAATGCCATTGTGGCACTGCCGGCAAACCATCACACCTGCCGCTAACTCCGCTTTGCTGTAGTGCTTTTTAAAGTGAGGCCGCCTGTGCATTTTACGCGGAATAAGGTGATGGAACGTCAGATATGTGGTTCTTCCACAACAGGCACAGGTATCGGCTTTTTGTTTCTTCACTTTTTTGCAATCCAACCTTTTTGCTGAGACGTAATTACACTACGAATAAACACGTTACGGGGGTCAGCATGAGTTTAACCAACGCCACCACCTTTGAATGCCCATATTGCATGACGATTAACGATTTGGAAGTTGACGAAATGTACGACATCGATCAAACCCAAATTGTAGACTGCCAAATTTGCTGTCAGCCTATTGTCGTCACCGTCTCCAAAGTTGACGGTGAGATTTCTGTGCAAGCCGACGTTGAGAATGAATAAACCATAAGGCGCAATTTTGAACCAGATTTATACCAGCGAAACCATTAACGATATGCCGCAGCGTTATCGTGCAAACTTCATTAACAGTCTGTCGGGCTACAAAAGTGCTAATCTCATTGGTACCTGTAATGGCAGTCGTCACACCAACCTGGCCATTGTGACCTCGGTTTTTCACGTGGGTGCCAACCCGCCACTTATGGGTATGCTGATGCGACCCCACACAGTCACTCGCGACACCCTGGAAAATATCAAGGAACAGGGTTATTTCACAATAAATGCAGTACCAGTAAACCTTTACGCACAAGCGCATCAGACTTCAGCAAGGTATACGCCCGAACAAAGCGAATTTGATCACTGCGGCTTCACCTCGCATTGGCAAGATGATTTTGCTGCACCTTTTGTGGCAGAGAGTCCCATGGCGATTGGGTTGCGATTAGAAACTATCCAAAAAATTGAGGCCAACCAGACAGAACTGGTAATCGGTCGGATAGAGCGCGTCTTACTGCGCGAACAAGCCGTTGAGGAAGACGGGACAATAGACATCAGTCAGTTATCGTTAGCCTGCGTCAGCGGCTTAGATACGTATCACCAGGCTTCTGGCATAGCAAAAATGGCGTATGCAAAACCTGATAAAGCGCCAACCGCGCTGAAATTGTTTAATACAGATCAATAGTTGGCAGTTTTGTCCTTGGTAGATCCAAAAAAGACGCGTATAAGTAATAATAGTTAAAATAATAACAATGAACTGACCCGTGCTTTTGTACCCTAAAACCTGCCGCTGGCAGGTTTTGTCGTTTTAGGCACTGAATAAAAAAGAATCATTCTCGTTTACAAGCTGGAGTAAGTTTTTATGAAATCTGTCAACCGTCGCGACTTTCTTAAGCTGTCAGGCACGACTCTCATTGGAATGACATTAGGTGGCGTTGCACTGCGCGCCAATGCTCAGGAACACCTAAGTGAAGATGACGCAACCGCGAAAGCGTTAAAATATGTCAGTCAATCTACTGTAGAAGGTTCACAGTGTGGTAATTGTATGTACGTGCAAGGTGATGCAGCCGCTGAGTGGCGCCCTTGTGCAATTTTCCCAGGCAAACAAGTTAACACCAATGGCTGGTGTAGTGCGTGGGTGAAAAAGCCTGGCTAAAGGCGATGAACAACGAAAAAGCGGCTATCCAGCCGCTTTTTTTATGTTTAATTGTTACTGTGGTGATGTCACACCACTAAGCGATGGTGCGTCAAAGCGAGTGGAGTAAAAACCCGGCGTTAAACGGAAAGGAGCAGCAGTTTCAACGGCTTTACCGACGCCCAGCACAATGGCGTCGTCCCACTGACCTCCAATAATGCTAATACCCACCGGCAAATCCCTTACTGCCCCCATAGGGATAGTTAAGTGAGGGTATCCCGCAATCGCCGCCATAAAGCCGATGCCCGCAAAGCCGTTAGGCGCATTGTCGCCATAAACAGGGTCGATAATAAAGGCAGGATTATTTGACGGTGCGATCAGCACATCCACATTGTACTGAGACAGGAGTTTATCTATGCCCTCGTCTCGCGTTGCGGTTCTGACCGTGTTTAGCGCAGCAGCATAGCGTTCGTCTTCAATGCCGCCGGTTTCTTCCGCCGCTATGAAAATAGACTGGTCAAACAGTGCCATTTCCCGCTTGGATGAACGGTTAAACCCAATTAACTCCGTTAAGTTTGATACAGGCAGATTCGCCGGACTAGACAACAGATAGTGATTCAACGACGTTTTAAACTCAGCAAGTAACACTAAATACGCCTGAGACCAAAACCCGTCGGGCTGTGAATGCTCGTTAATTTCCACTAATTCAGCACCCGCGGACGCCAACTTGTCGAGGGTATCATCAAACACTGCAATCACTTGTTGGTCGTCGCCTTGACGCCATCTGACCACACCCACCCGAAGACCAGACAAGCTAACTTCAGTCTCTGCAAGCGAGGCGGAGCTGGGGCGATCTGCAAACACAGTTGCGTCATCACCTTTATCTTCACTGGCCATCACAGATACCATCAGTGCCGCATCCTCAACACTTCTTACCATAGGGCCAGCCGTATCCTGCGTATGCGAAATTGGCACAATATGGCGACGGGACACCAGCCCAACCGTTGGCTTAAAGCCAACAATACCGTTCATGGAAGACGGGCAAATAATAGAACCGTTGGTTTCAGTGCCCACCGCCAACGAAGCAAGCCCTGCAGCAATAGCCGCACCAGATCCCGAGGACGAGCCACAGGCTGTACGACTCAAAATATGTGGATTTCTAGTCAGTCCACCCACCGCACTCCAGCCACTGGTAGATTGTTCAGAACGAAAGTTTGCCCATTCCGACAAATTGGTTTTACCCAAAATAACAGCACCAGCATTGCGCAGATTCTCGGCTAGCGGAGAATCCCGGAACGTCTCATTTTTCAGTAATGCGACCGACCCGGCCGTCGTGGGTAACTCCTTTGACTCAATATTGTCTTTAAGCAGTACCGCAAGACCGTGCAGAGGGCCGAGGATTTCACCGCGTGCCCGTTTCGCATCAAGCGCTCTGGCTTCCTCAAGCGCATTGGGGTTTACAGACAAAACACTGTTAATCCCTGGTCCGCTTTTATCAATTGACGCAATACGGTCGAGGTACCCGGCAACTAACGCTTCGGACGTCAGAGCTCCCTCTTCCATGAGCTGCAGTTGTTCAGTTGCCGTAGCAGACAGCCACTGCGGCTCTTCTTTTTTTTCTGTCGATGTGGCGCATGCTGAAAGCATACTCACCACTAAAATTAGCCCGCTTATTCTCATTGTCTTTCTCTTTTCTTGTACGGAAATTTATCTTATACCATCCCCTCAAACGCGCAATCCTTATTGGGATGATGAGGGTTTATTGGTAGACTAACGCCTGTCGCCGGGTGGCGACCTGTTTTATAGATAGTTTTCTATGGAGTGGATTACTATTTCCTCACTATCCGGCCCAAATGAGAAACAATATGCCCTGGCTACAACTTCGAATTGATACTTCTGCAGAACTGGCTGAACAGGTTGGCAACATGCTCGATGCCAATGGCGCTCAGGCCGTAACCTTTGTTGACGCCAAAGATACGCCCATGTACGAACCCAAGCCGGGGGAAGTCATGTTGTGGCCGGATACCCAGGTTGTCGGTTTATACGATGCCAGTGACGATATGCCCGCTATTATTAAACGTCTTGAAAAAGCCAGGATCTTGGGCGAAGGCTTTAAATATCGTCTTGAGCCACTGGAAGATAAAGATTGGGAACGCGAATGGATGGATAATTTCCACCCTATGCAGTTTGGCAACCGGTTGTGGATCTGCCCAAGCTGGCGGGATATCCCCGATCCAAACGCGGTAAACGTATTGCTTGATCCGGGTCTGGCGTTTGGTACCGGCACGCACCCTACCACCGCCATGTGTTTACGTTGGCTCGACGGTATCGATGTGGAAGGCAAAACCGTGGTCGATTTTGGCTGTGGCTCCGGCATTCTGGCCATTGCAGCATTAAAGCTGGGCGCAAAAAAGGTCATTGGTATCGACATTGACCCTCAGGCTTTGCAAGCGTCTATGGATAATGCCCAACGCAACCAGGTAGACGACCGATTGTCAGTGTATTTACCGGAAAACCAACCCACACTGCAAGCCGATATCGTGATGGCCAATATCCTCTCCGGACCACTTATTGAACTACAGAATGTGATTACCGGCTACTGTAAGCCCGGTGGTTTATTAGTGCTTTCTGGTATATTGGCTGAACAAATTCCACGCATCGAGGCCGCCTACGGCCGCGACTTCAATTTAGACGAAAGTGTAACAGATCAAGAATGGGCGCGGGTTTCAGGGCAACGACAGTCATAATCTTTAAGATTCTGTAAAATTAATGCAAGCAGTTCGGTGTAATCGCGCCGTAACCCCGTTGACACAAAATTGAAATCTTTTTGTCAAGACTAAGAACACAAATTTTGTGTGATTTTTAGCCTTTTCAAGCCCAAAGAAAACGCGTACACTTAGCGCCCCGTTTCGGACAGGTGGTTATTTTCTGCGCAGAGTTTGAGTGTTATTTATGCGAATTGGTCAGTACACGCTAGACAACAACTTAATGCTTGCGCCTATGGCTGGTGTCACGGACAGGCCGTTCAGGCAACTGTGTCGACGGCTGGGTGCGGGACTTGCTGTGTCAGAAATGCTCAGCAGTAATCCACGGGTATGGCATACCGCCAAATCCATGTTACGCATGGATCACAGCGGTGAGACCGGGGTACGTTCGGTACAAATTGCAGGGGCAGATCCTGCATTAATGGCTGACGCAGCCCGACTCAATGTCGATAACGGTGCACAAATCATCGATATCAACATGGGATGCCCGGCCAAAAAGGTCAATAAGAAACACGCTGGATCAGCACTGTTACAGTACCCTGATTTAGTGGAGTCGATTGTTAAAGCCGTGGTAGACGCCGTGGATGTACCGGTCACATTAAAAATAAGAACCGGTTGGAACACAGATAATCGCAATGGGGTCGACATCGCCCGCATTGCACAAGAAAACGGCATACAGTCTCTGGCCGTACATGGACGCACCAGAGCTTGTATGTATAAAGGTGAAGCCGAATACAACACGATCCGCGCAATTAAGCAGGCCGTGTCTATTCCGGTTGTGGCCAATGGCGACATTACTTCACCACAAAAAGCCAGGGACGTACTGAATTATACCGGGGCCGATGCATTAATGATTGGCCGTGGTGCACAAGGTAACCCTTGGATTTTCAGAGAAGTTGACCACTTCCTGAAAACCGGTGACCTCCTGGCACCGCCGTCGTTGCAGGAGCAACATGCGGTATTAAAGGAACACGTGGCAGCTGTTCATGACTTTTATGGTGATGAGCAAGGTGTCCGTATCGCCCGCAAACACGTGGGGTGGTATTTATCGGAACACGATAAGGAACGTCAATTCCGCAAAACGTTTAATGCACTGGAGCTAACCTGTGAACAGCTTAGTGCCATTGACGACTATTTTAGCGCGCTGCAATCTGGTGAGAGCCGACAGATCTCCCCGGCAGCTTAAGACTGATTAACAAAAGAGCAAGAAAGTATTATGTTCGATCAAAATGTAACTTCTCCTTTTACTACTACAGTAACAACACCGTCGCAAACTCAGGCACAAAAGCCTCTGCGCGATTCAGTTAAGCAAGCGGTAAACAAATACCTGAAGCAACTGGACAACACTAACATCGACAATCTGTATGAATTGGTGTTAGCGGAAGTCGAAGCCCCTTTATTGGAAGAAGTTATGACTTTCACCCGCGGTAACCAGACTCGCGCTGCCATCATGATGGGCATCAACCGCGGCACGCTGCGCAAGAAATTAAAGCAGTATGGTATGAACTAAGACTGCACTGGGCTTAGCCCAACAAAGAGCACCTTCTGGTGCTCTTTTTGTTTTCACGCAGTGAGCCAAAGTCCTGGCGGTTTATTACACTTACTGCGTTATCTACAAGGATAGATGTCAGGCAACAGAACAACCCTTTTGATTAACCTCCGTCGAAGCAAGATACCACTATGGATACACCAAAACCGATTAAACGCGCACTGTTAAGTGTGTCAGACAAGACCGGCATTGTTGAGTTCGCCAAAGCTCTTCACGATGCAGGCGTAGAACTGTTGTCTACTGGCGGCACCGCCAAACTGCTGGCCGAACAGGGCCTGCCTGTTATTGAAGTATCAAACTACACCGGTCACCCGGAAATCATGGACGGACGCGTGAAAACCCTTCACCCGAAAATCCACGGTGGTATTTTGGCACGCCGCGGCACCGACGAAGCGGTTATGGCCGAAAACAACATCGGCCCAATCGACCTGGTCGCCGTTAACCTGTATCCGTTTGCGGCTACAGTTGCTAAAGAAGACTGTACGCTGGAAGACGCCATCGAGAATATCGATATCGGCGGTCCGACGATGGTGCGTGCAGCAGCGAAAAACCACAAAGACGTGACCATTGTTGTGAACGCAGGCGATTACGCCCGCGTATTGTCAGAAATGGAAAGCAATGCGGGCTCTCTGACCTACAACACCCGTTTCGACCTGGCGATTAAAGCCTTTGAGCACACTGCTGAGTACGACGGCATGATTGCCAACTACTTCGGTGCACGTCTTGAATCAACCGATTGTGCAGAAGACTGCGGCCACGATCACAGTGAGTTCCCGCGCACTTACAACGTACAAATGACCAAGAAACAAGACCTGCGTTACGGCGAAAACAGCCACCAGTCTGCGGCGTTTTATGTTGAAAACAACGTACAGGAAGCGTCTGTTGCTACGGCCACGCAGTTAAACGGTAAAGAACTGTCGTTCAACAATATTGCTGATACTGACGCCGCTCTCGAGTGCGTAAAAGAGTTCGTGGAACCGGCTTGTGTTATTGTTAAGCACGCCAACCCATGTGGTGTAGCGCTGGGTGAAAACATCCTGGAAGCATACGACCGCGCTTTCAAAACTGACCCAACGTCAGCGTTCGGCGGCATTATCGCGTTTAACCGCGAGCTGGATGCCACGACTGCCCAAGCCATCATTGACCGTCAGTTTGTTGAAGTGATCATAGCCCCAAGCGTGTCTGATCAGGCGGCTGAGATTGTTGCAACTAAGAAAAACGTACGTCTGCTTGCTTGCGGCGACTGGCAAGGTCAGCTGACTGACGGCTACGACTTCAAACGCGTTAATGGCGGCTTGCTGGTGCAAGAGCGCGACTTCGGCATGGTCGACATGGAAGACCTGCAGGTGGTGACGAAAGTTCAGCCTACCGAAGCGCAACTGCGCGATCTGATGTTCTGCTGGAAAGTAGCGAAATACGTGAAATCTAACGCTATTGTGTACTGCAAAGACAGTATGACTATTGGCGTGGGCGCAGGCCAGATGAGCCGCGTTTACTCAGCGAAGATCGCCGGTATTAAAGCCGCAGACGAAGGCCTGGAAGTAGCGGGTTCTGTTATGGCCTCTGACGCTTTCTTCCCATTCCGTGACGGTATTGATGCCGCTGCTGAAGCGGGTATCAAAGCCGTTATCCAGCCGGGCGGCTCAATGCGCGACGACGAAGTGATTGCCGCAGCTGACGAGCACGGCATTGCGATGGTATTTACTGGCATGCGTCATTTCCGCCACTAAGCGATGATTTGCGTTAGCCTGACATCACGAATGTTAATATTCTGTGTTAGGCTAACGGCATAATCACGACAGAAAGGAAATCCCATGCGTAAATCAGCGTTGTTGTTACTAGCGAGTTTGTTATCGTCACCTGTGCTTACCGTGCAGGCTGATGCTGTTGCCGATGCGGCGGCCAGCGAGCACCGCTCCGCCAAGGCTAAACTGCGTGACGAGTATCGTCACCCTCAGCAAACTCTGCGATTCTTTGACGTTCAACCTACGATGACTGTAGTAGAAATCAGCCCGGGCGGCGGTTGGTATACCGACATCCTGGCACCGTTGTTAAAAGACAACGGCAAGCTGGTTGCTGCGCACTTCTTTGTAGACGCCGACAGTCCGGGTTACTACCAGCGTTCGCTGGCTGCGTTCAAAGACAAAATGGCGAACCACGCCCCCTACAGCAACATTGAACTGACTGCTTTTCACCCGGTTAAAGCCTTAACAGTGGCAGAAGCAGGCTCAGCCGATCGCGTGCTGACGTTCAGAAACGTACACAACTGGTATATGGCCGCCAAAGATGACGGCGTGCTGAATGCCATGACCGCATTTTACAACGCATTGAAACCCGGCGGCATGCTGGGCGTGGTGGATCACCGTTTACCGGAAACCGCCAGCGATGACACCATGGAGTCCTCAGGCTACATGAAGCAATCGTACGTAATTAAAATGGCTGAAAAAGCTGGTTTCAAACTGGTCGCCAGCAGCGAAGTAAATGCGAACCCACTTGATACTGCGGCACACCCTCGCGGCGTATGGACATTACCTCCATCACTGCGTTTAGGGGAAGAAAACCAGGCCCACTATCTGGCCATTGGTGAGAGTGACCGCATGACCCTGAAATTTGTTAAACCTGATTAACTAACGGAATCTACTCAATGAAGGTACTTGTGATTGGCGGCGGTGGCCGCGAACATGCGTTAGCCTGGAAAGCGTCTCAATCTGCTGGTGTAACCGATGTCTTTGTGGCACCGGGTAACGCAGGCACAGCCATTGAAGACAAGCTGACTAACGTGGATATCTCTGCCACTGACGTAAGCGCTTTGGTCGCGTTTGCCAAAGACAACCAGATTGATTTAACCATTGTCGGCCCCGAAGCGCCGCTGGTTATTGGTGTGGTTGATGCGTTCCAGGCCGAAGGTCTGACTATCTTTGGCCCTAGCAAAGGCGCAGCGCAGCTGGAAGGCTCAAAAGCGTTTACCAAAGACTTCCTCGCCCGTCACAACATTCCAACTGCTGAGTACCAAAACTTCACCGAGATCGAACCTGCTTTGGCCTACGTTCGTGAAAAAGGTGCGCCGATCGTGGTTAAAGCCGACGGCTTGGCGGCTGGTAAAGGCGTCATCGTGGCGATGACCTTGCAGGAAGCGGAAGACGCTATTCGCGATATGCTGGCTGGCAACGCCTTTGGCGACGCAGGCAGCCGTGTTGTTATTGAAGAGTTCCTGGACGGCGAAGAAGCCTCTTTCATCGTCATGGTAGACGGTAAAGACGTAGCGGCCTTCGCAACCAGTCAGGACCACAAACGTGCCGGCGACGGCGACTCAGGCCCCAACACCGGCGGCATGGGCGCATATTCACCTGCCCCGGTAGTGACGCCTGACATCCACCAGCGCATTATGGATGAAGTGATCAACCCTACTGTTGCCGGTATGGCTGCAGAAGGCTACCCCTATGTCGGCTTCTTGTATGCAGGCCTGATGATCATGGAAGACGGCACGCCTAAGGTAATTGAATACAACTGCCGCTTTGGCGATCCGGAAACACAGCCGATCATGTTGCGTTTACAGTCTGACCTGGTGGCACTGTGCCTGAAAGCCTGTAAAGGCGAATTGGCCGGTACAAATATCGACTTCGACCCACGTGCGTCTGTTGGCGTGGTATTGGCCGCAGGTGGTTACCCGGGTGATTATGCCAAAGGCAAAGTCATCAATGGTCTGGATGATGCCGCCAAACTTGACGGTAAAGTATTCCACGCAGGTACTGCATTAAACGGTGACGACGTTGTAACCAGCGGCGGACGTGTTTTGTGCGCTACTGCATTAGGGAACAGCGTGACCGAAGCCCAACAACAAGCCTATGTGTTAACCAAGGCGATTGACTGGGAAGACGTATACTACCGCAACGATATTGCTTACCGCGCCATTGCCCGCGAAAACAGCTAATCGTACTTAAACGCCAACCCTGCCAATGAGTAGGGTTGGTTGTTTCTATCACTTCTTAATAGCCATATTTGACCAACGTTTTTCACCACCACAGTGACCCGTTTTTTGTTATTTGGAACTTTTAGTTAAGTTGCACAGACTTACTACAGTAATTATATAAAGCATGGATTGGTGCACTCGCAACTGAAGTATCAGCTTTCCTGTATCAGTTAGTCTTTAATCAAGGAATGGTTATGCGATTAAAAACGCTCTTATTCAGTAGCCCCCTACTCTTGTCTTTTTCCAGCGTCGCGGCACAAAACGAAGTGACTTTCGGCATTGGCGATTTACAGGATTACACCTCGCCGTTTATCGGCTTGCAATACAAACGCTACTTCAGTGATGTTCCCACAGAAAATCAGCCACATCTGATTTCGCCCTACCTGAACAAAATCAACAGCGCCTACGGACGCTACTTCACCACCGACATATATGACTTCTACCAGGCTGGCGGCGAATGGTTTATCGACGACAAATGGGTGGTTAACGCGGATTTACGTTACGTTGACTACGACAGGACATCCACGACAACTTACGCAACCGCCGACATCGATGTGGGCTATTTCATTACTCCACAATGGCAGGTAGGTATAGGCAACTATTATCAATACCGGGAAAGCAGACCCGTTTATTACTATGGAGATGACTATGTGTCTGCTCGCACCTATTCCAACAATCAAAATAACCTGAAAGCGTTCGCACGCTACACCAATATTACGAATGGCAGTGGCTGGGATATAGGTACTGAGGTTATCTTTTCTGGTGCGCTAAATACCACATTGGATGTTCGATACTTCTTTAATCCTGGTATCAGTCTTAATTTCACCTACCTGATGGATGAGGATGAATCCAACTACCTTTACGACGACGGTGATATTGCAGAACTCACATTAGATTACTGGTTTACACGCAACTTTTCATTGCAGGTTGGCGCCGGTGCTCGCATAGGCGGGGATGACGACGGCCTGGCAACAGTAACGCTGACAACCAGCTACCGTTTCTAACAACCAATAAGGCAGGTAAGCAAACCAAGGCATATCTGCCAAACAATAGCCTAAACCGGTTCAACAGCCTTCTTGCGGAACCGGTTAACCATATTCCCCGTTAACGCCCATACCATTACGCCAGACCAAGCGATAAGGGAAAAGCCCGCGGGTACACAGGCAAGGAGAATCAATTTAAATTGTTTTCGATTAAACACCAATGCCACTAACGCGGGGAGAAACCACGTCAATAAAACCAATGCTCCCACTACCATTAACAACATGGGGTCGGTGGTCGCAAAAAATTGCGATAGCGCGTCCATTTACCTGTCCTTTAAGCGATACATTCAGGTATACAGTCTTGGTATTGAAGAAAAGATTACAAAAAAAGCGCATTTAATTTTGTATATCGCTGCCTTCGGCAACTCCTGTAAAGATCGTTTCTGACTATTTCAAACCTTAATGCAAATCAAGGTTTGCATGTTGATGTCTTGCCTTCACGCTACTTCGAGAGCTAAGGTAGTCATTCAAACAGGAAGTACTATGACTCAATACTCACCGACGGCACGCCTATACCACATACTGGAGCCCGCCCCAAAAGGCGATACGCCCAGTCGCGTGTTCGACCTGCTGTTGATAGCGCTAATTCTGCTGAATGCATTTGCAGTGATGATGTCTACGGTGCACAGCTTTCATCAGCAATGGGCCGAGCCCTTGTATTGGTTTGAAGTGTTCTCGGTTGGGGTATTTACCCTGGAATATGTATGCCGGGTGTGGAGCTGTGTGCATGCGCCACACACCAAAGTGTACCGGCAGGCTCCCTACACCGAGCCGTGGCAACAACGGCTGCGCTACCTGTTTACCCCGATGGCGCTAATCGATTTACTTGCCATTTTGCCATTCTACCTGGGTATGTTCTTTGTCATTGATTTGCGGATTTTACGACTGCTGCGTTTAACCCGTTTAATTAAACTGGGCCGTTATTCCCGGTCAGTAAACCTGTTGCTTACCGTTATTCGCAAAGAGGCCCGGGTATTATTCGCAGCAGTATCCGTGCTGATCATTGTGATGGTCCTGTCTGCTACCGGAATGTATTACATTGAACAGCACGCACAACCCAATGCATTTGGTAGCATCCCTGCTGCACTGTGGTGGGCCATCAACACGCTGACCACGGTAGGTTACGGTGATGTGACGCCCATCACGCCGCTGGGCAAACTATTTTCTGGCATTATTACTATTTTAGGTGTCGGTATCTTTGCACTTCCGGCCGGTATTTTAGCCGCCAGGTTGTCAGAACTTAGCCGGGTGCGCAGAGATACTTTCCGCAAACACGTACTGGAAGTCATGGAAGATGGCAGCCTGTCGCCGCACGAGTTGGGCCGTTTAAATCAGCTGCGCGAAGCACTGGATTTAGACGATGAACAGGCCAACCTGCTCATTGATCTGGCGGTGGAAAACACCCGTCAAACCGGGGGAGCGCAGGGCGTAAACTTCTGCCCCCACTGTGGTAAGTCCCTTGTTTCACACCAGACACCAAAAAAGGATGACGCTTGATTATTCTGCTCGCACAGCATATAACTAGGGTCTGGTTTTCTCGCGCTGAGACAGCACTCCCTGGTTAGCAACCCGGTTGCAGTGTGTCCACTTAACAAAGAATTGTCATGTCGGTTAAACATCCCATTATAGCGATAACAGGTTCTTCCGGTGCGGGTACGACTACCACCACCAATGCCATTCGCCACATTTTTCGCAATTTAAACATTGATGCCGCCTACGTAGGCGGAGACAGCTTTCACCGCTTCACCCGCCCTGAAATGGAAGTTGAAATTCGCAAAGCTCAGGAGCAGGGCCGGCACATTAGCTACTTTGGCCCGAAAGCAAACGACTTTGCATTACTGGAAACCCTGTTCCAGCAATACGGTGACGACGGTAGTGGCAAGTTTCGACAATACCTGCACACCTTCGACGATGCGGTCCCGTTTAACCAAATGCCAGGCACGTTTACGCCCTGGCAGGAATTACCGGCCAACACCGATTTATTGTTCTACGAAGGGCTGCACGGCGGGGTAAAAACCGAAGATATTGATGTAGCCAAACACGTGGACCTGCTGGTTGGCATGGTACCCATCGTAAACCTGGAGTGGATTCAGAAGATTGTACGGGACACCACCGACCGCGGGCATTCACGCGAAGCCGTAATGAGCAGCATTGTGCGAGGTCTGGACGACTACTTCCATTACATCACACCGCAGTTTTCTCGTACTCACGTGAATTTCCAGCGCGTACCTACCGTTGACACATCGAACCCATTCAGCGCGCGGGAAATCCCAACGCAAGACGAAAGCTTTGTGGTAGTTCGTTTTCGCCGCGAAATGAAAAACGTCAACTTCCCGTATTTACTGCAAATGATCGACGGCTCGTTCATGTCGCGGATTAATACGCTGGTTGTGCCGGGTGGCAAAATGGGTCTGGCTATGGAGTTAATATTAACCCCGTTAATCGAAGATCTCATGAAGCGTAAGCAGAAGCGTGGCTATCAAATGGACTGGGTTCAGTAACAGTTCAAACATATATTTAACACGCTGATTACATTGGCTTTCTTTAGTATTAAGACCAAGGTCGTGCATTCGTTAAATGAATAGCTGATATACCTCAAAACACGTCCGGTTGGGCGTGTTTTCACTTTACTCAACACACCACAACCCTACAATATCGCCACTGTTATTGTGGTGAAATCGTTATGCTCGATACTGTCCTCATTCTCCTCGCCGCCCTGGCTCTGCTAGGCGTTATGTTCGAAGAAGTTTTACACGTCAACAAAGCCAAAATTACGCTGTTTTTTGGCACCCTTGCCTGGATGCTGCTGTTTATGTCGTCCTCTGGCCCCGAGCAAACTGAACACATTAACGAAGGGCTGCTGCATAACATTACGGAAATCTCAACGCTCTGGCTGTTCCTGGTAGCGGCCATGACGTTTGTGGCCTACCTCAACCGCAAAGGCTTGATTGCCAACATGCTCAATTTGGTGATGCCATCGCAAATATCACTCAAAAAGCTGATGTTTATCACTGCGCTGTTCAGCTTTTGCTTCTCGTCTCTGGCCGACAACATAACTGCTACCCTGGTATCAATTGCCATGGTGCTGTCTCTGGGCTTACCGCTCAATCAAACACTGCGTTTTGCCGTACTGGTGGTTTTTTCGGTTAATTCCGGCGGGGTTTCGCTGATCACCGGCGATGTCACCACGCTGATGATATTTATGCAGCACAAGGTCACTATTACTCAACTGTTCTGGTTACTCGTCCCGTCGTTTTTGGCAGTCATGCTGCTGGCCACCTTGTTGAGTACCGGCATGAGCGGTGTGGTTAAAATTCGTAAAACGCAGCACGACACCAGCCGTATCGACTATGTGATTGCCGGTATTTTCCTGGCCACAATCCTGTTCACCCTAATCCTGAACGTCTTGTTTTCTATTCCCCCTATGCTGAGTTTTCTGGCTGGCATGGCCATTATGTTTCTGGTGGCGAATTCACTGGGCGATGACGACGACCAGGACCCGATCCTGGACTATATTCGCTACATCGAGTTCGACACCCTGCTGTTCTTCCTGGGGGTGTTATTACTGGTAGGTATGCTGGAGCACATCGAAGCATTACATTCCTTGCTTTATCTTTACGAGATGTTTCCGCCTACGGTGGCCAACTACATCATGGGCGCATTGTCAGCGTTGATAGACAACGTGCCGCTGACCGCCGCATTGCTGAAAGCCAATATCACCATGACCGTGAGCGAATGGATGCTGCTGACCTATGCTGTAGGTGTGGGCGGTTCCCTGCTGATCATCGGCTCAGCAGCAGGTATTGTTGCCATGAGCAAAGTACAGGGCTTGAGCTTCGCGCGTTATGGCAAGTACTTTGTACTGCTACTGGTTGCTTACTCTCTGGGTTACGCCCTGGTGTACGGGGTGGCCACTTATATTATGCCGGTTGCCTGACACGCTTTGTAACAATCCACATTTCGCTGAAACATCTGGGCACTTTTGTCTTGCTGCACTTAGGGTTATAGTTGCAACGAGTACATTAGTAATTGGGGCCGGCAATGGGTCAGGAAACATCAAAAATATTGGTTGTCGACGACGACATGCGCTTGCGCAGTCTGTTGGAACGCTATTTGGTAGAACAGGGATTTCAGGTTCGCAGTGCCGCCAACTCTGAACAGATGGACCGTCTGTTAGAGCGCGAGAACTTTCACCTGATGGTTCTGGATCTCATGTTACCGGGTGAAGACGGCTTATCCATATGCCGACGCCTGCGACAGGCCGAAAGTAAGATGCCCATTATTATGCTGACCGCCAAGGGCGACGAGGTAGACCGAATCATTGGTCTTGAAATGGGCGCCGATGACTACCTGCCAAAACCTTTTAACCCCCGTGAATTGTTAGCCAGAGCACGTGCAGTGCTGCGTCGCCAAACCATTGAGGCACCCGGCGCGCCCTCGCTGGAAGAACAGATCGTGGAGTTTGGCGAATACCGCCTGAATCTGGCCACCCGTGAAATGACCGCCGATGGCAAACCGCTGTCGCTGACCAGTGGCGAGTTTGCTGTACTGAAATCGCTGGTTACTCACCCACGCGAACCCTTGTCGCGCGACAAACTCATGAACCTCGCGCGTGGCCGTGATTACAGTGCGCTGGAGCGCAGCATCGACGTGCAGGTTTCGCGCCTGCGCCGCATGTTAGAGAAAGACCCTGCCAGCCCACGGTATATTCAGACCGTTTGGGGTCTGGGCTATGTGTTCGTGCCTGATGGCGAAGCGGTATAAGTTACCTACCCAGTGAGACTACTTCCTAAAAGTGCCTTCGGGCAAACGGTGATGTTGATTGGCGTACTATTGCTAATCAACCAGGTAGTCTCGTATCTGTCGGTTACCCTGTATTTTATTCGCCCCAGCTATGAGCAAATCAACAGCCTGATAGCAACCCAGGCAGCGACGCTAAAAACCCAGCGTGCACTGGTGACCGACCCGGGCTACATCGACAAGCTCAGTGCCAACACGGGCATTGAGTTTTTCAGCTTTCAGCAAGCGCAAACAGAAGAACTGGGGCAGGCCACCTTCTACAAATTTATGTCTGATCAGGTAAGTCAGCAACTGGGTGAAAAAGCCGAAGTGCGCATCAGTACGCCGTTACTTACCGAACAGGACACCCCTTATTATGTATGGCTGAATATAGAAAGCCTGCCGGACATGTGGATCCGCATGCCAGTGTACGGACTCAGCGACGCCAATATCTTCCCACTTACTTTGTATTTGCTGCTTATTGGTATTCTGAGTGTGGGTGGCGGCTGGCTATTTGTACTGCGGCTGAACCGCCCGTTAAGTGCCTTACAACGCGCCGCAATGAAGGTTGGTCGCGGGCAGTTCCCACCGCCTCTGCCTGAAGAAGGCAGCAGCGAGATGATCGAAGTAACCCGCGCGTTTAACCGCATGAACCAGGGCATTAAACAGCTTGAGCACGACCGTATGGTAATGACCGCGGGTATTTCCCACGACCTGCGTACGCCGCTTACCCGTATTCGCCTGGCAACTGAAATGCTGCCAGACGATCAGGACTGGATAAAAGAAGGCATTGTCAGCGACATCGAAGACATGAACGCCATCATCGACCAGTTTATTGAGTATGCCCGTCAGGAGCAGCAGGAAAAACAAGAAGTCCTTAACCTGAACGCCCTGATCAACGAACTGGTACACAATCGTCAGGCCAATGCGTCCAGTCAGGCTGATGGTCAGGAAGCCAAACATATTCACACCGAGCTAAACCCATTGCCGCCCATTCCGCTGCGCAAAGTCGCGGTTAAACGGGTGATGGAAAACCTCATTGAAAACGCGTTCCGCTACGGCAGCAATAAAATTGAAGTCACCAGCTATTACGAAGAAAAGCACCATCGTGTGGTATGTGCGATCCGTGACTTTGGCCCGGGCATTCCGGAAGACTGTCTGGAATCCATGTTTCGGCCGTTTTCTCAGGGCGACACCGCCCGAGGTTCAGGTGGCTCAGGGCTCGGCCTGGCAATTACCAAACGCATCATTGAAATGCACGGCGGGCAAATCAGCTTAAGAAATCACCCCCACGGCGGACTCATTGCTGAATTCTGGCTGCCCAGTGAAGGGTTGTAGAGCGCGACTCTGGCACTCCTGAATTTTCCCATTCCGTCATCCCTGAACATTCCCATTTCGTCGTCCCTGAATCGCGAAGCGATAGCAGGGATACCGCTCTTTTACCTACATAAAACCGCGCAAGCCGTGTTACTGTGACGATGTTAATTAAAGTGCTTTGCATAGAGGCAGGGATGGGAGCAAACCTAAACATGAATCAACAACAATACACCTCAGGATTAGGAAAACAGTCAGTAGTACCACCGGAAGTGAAAGGCTGGAACTGGGGCGCATTTTTACTTAACTGGATTTGGGGCATTGGCAATAGCACTTACATAGCGCTGTTAATGTTCGTGCCCCTGGTCAATATTTTTATGTTTTTCATACTCGGCGCCAAAGGCAATGAATGGGCTTGGAAAAACAGAACATGGCGCGATGTAGAACACTTTAAACAAACACAAAAATCATGGCGAAACGCTGGATTTATTCTCTGGCTCGTTGTTTTCCCTCTGTTCTTCACGCTGATTGGCAACATGCTGAAAGGTGATGCTTTCGAGCAATCTTTGACGGCAATATCGCAACATGCTGACGTTGTTGACGTGATCGGCGAACCGATTGAAGCAGGCTACTTTGTTACGGGGAGCATTCGAACATCAGGATCAAATGGAGAAGCCTATTTGCAATATTCCCTATCCGGCCCCAAAGGTGAGGCTGAAGCGTACGTCCAGGCATATAAAGACATGGATGTGTGGGTATTACATAACGTTATCGTGCACTGGCCTGAGTCAGACACCAGGATTCAGGTTGTGACACCGGTAGAATAAATAAAAAAGCCCGTTTACTCGCGCAAACGGGCTAATTTATCACTTTGAGGACGTGATAAAAATCGGTAAGCCTATGGCTTAGTTACCCGGACCTGCCTGCTTAATAGCATCAGACACATCGTAACGTTCAAAGTTGTCCTGGAAGTCTGTTACCAGCTTAGCAACATACTCTTCGTAGGCCGCTTTATCTTCCCAGGTCTCTTTGGGTACCAGTAGCTTGCTGTCTACACCAGGCACAGCTACCGGCACGTCAAGGTTCAGACCGTCAATGTGCGTTGTTTCAACATTCGCCAGATCGCCATTCACAATCGCGTCGATGACCGCACGGGTAGTAGGAATATCGAAGCGCTTGCCCGTACCGTATGGACCACCGGTCCAACCCGTGTTAACCAGGTACACCTTGGCGTTGAATTCCTTCACACGTTTAATTAACAGCTCTGCGTATACGCCTGCCGGACGCGGGAAGAAGGGTGCGCCGAAACAGGTAGAGAACGTGGACTCAATGTCTGACGTTGAACCAATCTCCGTTGAACCGACCTTGGCCGTGTAACCGCTCAGGAAGTGATACGCTGCAGCTTCTTCGGTTAACACTGATACCGGCGGCAATACGCCTGATACGTCACAGGTTAAAAACACCACTGAACGCGGCTCGCCAGCCATGTTTTCCACTACACGTTTTTCAACGTGATCAAGCGGGTAGGCCGCACGTGAATTTTGTGTCAGAGATACATCAGCGTAATCAGGCGTGCGGGCGTCGTCTAACACCACGTTTTCCAGAATGGTGCCAAACTTGATGGCATCCCAAATCACTGGCTCGTTCTTTTGCGACAGGTCAATACATTTTGCGTAGCACCCGCCTTCGAAATTAAAGACTGATCCCGGCGCCCAGCCGTGCTCATCATCACCGATCAGGAAGCGCTTAGGATCCGCTGACAGTGTTGTTTTACCTGTGCCTGACAACCCGAAGAACAAGGTTACATCACCTTCAGCACCCACGTTTGCAGAGCAGTGCATCGGCAATACTTCTTTGGCAGGTAGCAGGAAGTTTTGTACAGAGAACATGGCTTTTTTCATTTCACCGGCATATCGCATACCGGCAATCAGTACCTTGCGCTCTGCGAAGTTAATGATCACAGTACCGTCACTGTTTGTGCCATCGCGCTCAGGCTCACACACAAAGCCGGGAACGTTGAGTACTTGCCACACCGGCTTGTTCTCGCTGTTCCAGTGGTCCGGCGTAATAAACATGTTTTTGGCGAAGATATGCTGCCACGCTGTTTGTGTACGCACGACAATAGGTAACGCATGCTCAGGGTCCGCACCAACCTGTAACTGAGAGCTGTAATATTCTTCCAGCCCCATAAGGTGTGCTTCCACACGTTTCCACAACGCATCAAACTTGCCGGCATCGAACGGGCGATTTACCTTGCCCCAGTCGATATCCTGCTCTGTTGTCGGCTCTTTCACAATAAACCGATCAAGCGGCGAACGCCCTGTTCGCTTGCCTGTCTCTACAACCAACGCACCATTTGCGGCTAGCTGCCCTTCACCCTTACTCAGCGCATGCTCTACGAGCACCGCTGCCGATAAATTTGCCCATTCCTTTGCTGCTGATTGAATCGCTGCTGCCGCGGTCATATCACTTCACCCTCAAAACTGTAAACTTTCACCCAGACTTTCAGAATTTACTAAAAGCCCAACCATTGTATAGCAATAAAGGCATTCAACAACATCAAACTGAACAATACTGGGTATTAATTTTGTGCAATTTTCATAATTTTTCTGAAAGTCACTACAAAAAACACCCTCAATTTTGCCGTACCAGGGTCTGTTCAGGCTGGAATTACAAAGCCTGAATATGGTGTAAAGCACCACTAACACCATGTAAAGCATCCTCTACAGGCTACGTATTTACTCTATATTATTTGGAAAAAGGGATATTGACGCAGGTCAAGGGGAGCGGCAAGCACAACGCTCAGAGAGGTTGTGCTGCCTTTGAAGAACTTATTGTGGGGTAGATGAACCGTCGTTGTAACCAGTCTGTAATGCTTCAATATCGATTTCATCAAAGCGATATTCGGTGTGGCAATACTGACAGTTCATGGCAATCGCACCTTCTTCCCTGATGATATCCAGTAATTCCTGCTTATCCAGGTTTCTCAGGGCTTCGGCACTGCGTTGACGAGAGCATGTACAGGCAAACGATACAGGTTTTGGTGTGTAAAGCTGTACTTCCTGTTCGTGGTACAAGCGATACAGCACGTCTTCTGCGGGTAATGAGAACAACTCTTCTGCTGTCATGGTTTCGGTTAGCGCGCACAAGTGCTCAAATTCGCTGTCACTGGTTACTTTGGTAGATTCAGCTGACTGCGGAACCACCTGCAGGAACATACCCGATGCTTTTGGCAGTGTATTGTCTGAAAAGTCGGTATGAATGAACACGCGGGTGGCCAACTGTTCTGAGCGCTCGAAGTAGTCTTCCAGACAACCGGCCAGCGATCCTTTGTCCAGCGCCACGACGCCCTGATAACGCTCACCCTCTTCGGGCGTAATTGTGATCACCAGTACCGCGTTTTCAACCAACTCACTAAAAGTGGCTTCAGACAAATCCGCCTCTTCATCCCAACGTGCCACGCCGCGCAGCTGCTGCTCGTGTGTTGCATTAATAACGGCGTAGCGCACTTTGCCCTGACTCTGAATTTGTAAGCCAACTTCGCCTTCAAACTTTAACGTAGCGGTCAGTAAACTCGTGGCTGCAGCCATTTCAGCTAACAGTTGCTGAATTGGCTGGGGGTAGTCCGTGCTGTGAACGATAGGCTTCAGTGCGTCCTGAAGTCGCACCAACTCGCCACGCACACTGGCTTTTTCAAATAAATAACGATGTAGTTGATCAAACTGATTCATCTCAATTCCTGTCCGGGCATTCGCCCTATTGATGCTTAAACTTAATTAATTCGCGACGCTGTTTTTTATCGGGGCGGTTTTCCGGCTTCGGACTGTGGAAGGTCTGCATCTTTCTGGCCAGCTGATTTTGCTCGCGTTTAGCCACGCTATCGGCCGTTTCCTGATACATCAGTTCAGCCAGTTTCGCTGGCTGACGCTTCTCTTCAATCCCAGTGACTTCCACTTCTTTTACGTCCCAGCCGGCAGGTACTTTAATCAGCGCACCTAACTCTACAATTTTACCCGGCTTACTCTTTTGTCCATTATAGTGAACTTTTCCGGCCTGAATCAGGTCTCTAGCCAGAGCACGTGTTTTTGTAAGACGCGCCGCCCAGATCCATTTGTCCAGTCGTACTTTTAAGGCTGCATTGTTGTCGTTTACCATGGGCATTTTACATACAAAATTGTCATATTTATTTAACCTGCCTGCATTAAGGTTGTTGCCCCCGCTCAGACTAGGCTATGATGTGACTGTTATATAGCGGCTTATGTTCCACCAATTTGTTGTTTTCAGATGATAATTAATCAAACCAGCTTGCAAAATATCCCAGCGTTGCTGACTACACATCAAACACGTATTCGCGTGGTTGTGCTTGTATTATTAAGTATTTATCTGATCGCCTATGCAGCGGACATGACCTGGAAACTCATTCCCACGCCGTCATCAAACGCACCTGCGGCTTCAACACCCCGTTATACCGGTTCAGTCGCCAGCTCTCAACGTGGGGTCGATATTGGCCAAATACAACAGTTGAATTTGTTTGGCGAAGTAAATAAAAGTGCGCCACCACCGGTTCAGGAAACCATCACCGACGCACCAGAAACCCGATTGAACCTGGTGTTGTCCGGTTTAGTGGCCAGTACCGATGAAGAAGCCGGTACGGCAGTAATAGAAAACCGAGGAAAACAAGCCACTTACGCTATTGGCGATAAAATTGACGGAACGAATGCCATACTGAGTCAGGTCCATATAGACAGAGTCATCATTAAAAATGGCGGTCAACATGAAACACTCATGCTGGCCGGGCTCGATTTTAGCAAGCAAAACGCGGCCAATAACGCCGCTCGCAATCGCCAACCGGCCAGAGCAGGTGCCCAACCAGCACGCCGGGCGCGCGAGCTTAGCGAAGACGCCGTTGCAGCAACTGAAGCGCTGCGAGAGAAGCCGGCTAGCTTCACCGATTTCATCAGTGTTACACCCGCACTGGAAAACGGTCAGATGATTGGCTACCGCGTAAAACCGGGCAAAGACGCCAGCTTGTTTGAGTCGGTAGGGTTAATAAACGACGATGTCGTTATTCAGATAAACGGTCTGGACTTAACAGACCCCGCCCAGGCCCGAGATGCCATGGGTGAGCTTAGAGATGCGCAGTCTATTGAACTTACAGTAACCCGGGATGGGGAATACATTACACTGTACTTAGACATGCCAGAGCAGTAATGAACGCAACAGTGAACAGGATACAAACTATGAGGCAAGTTGGTCGAACCTGGTTGACCCGGATTAGTATTGCGGTATGTGCAACCGTTATGTGTGTGCAAGCCGCGGCCATCGAACGTATGCCCAAATTTCAGGATACCGACATCAACGAGTTTATTACCATCGTCGGTAAAAACTTGCAGAAAACCATCATTGTTGATCCTAACGTTCGCGGCAAAATCAGCGTCATTAGCTATGACATGCTGAACGAAGAGCAGTATTACCAGTTTTTTCTGAACGTGTTGCAGGTTTATGACTTCGCCGTTGTGGAAATGCCAAACGGCATTTTAAAGGTCGTGCGTTCTAAAGACGCCAAAACCTCAAATATTCCGGTAGTAGAAGACGCCACACTGGACGGTGACGAAATGATTACCCGGGTTATTCCGGTATACAACGTGCCTGTGCGAGAGCTTGCGCCTATTCTGCGCCAGTTGAATGACCAGGCCGGTGGCGGTAACGTAGTCAGTCACGACCCTTCAAACGTAATGATGCTGACCGGCCGTGCAGCGGTAGTAAACCGCTTGGTTGAAATCATTGAGCGGGTTGACCGCGCCGGTGACGAAGAAGTCGATATCATCAAACTGCAATTCGCTTCAGCCTCGGAAATGGTGCGCATTGTAGAAAGCATCAACAAGTCCCAGGGCAAGCAAAATACGGGTACCAAGTCAGAGCCTCGCGTCGTAGCCGATGACCGCACCAACAGCGTAATTGTCAGTGGTGACGCCAAAGCCCGTCAGCGACTGATCAATTTGATCCAGCGCATGGACCAGGAGCTGGAAACCAACGGTAATACCCGGGTTATCTTCTTAAATTACGCTAAAGCCGATGATTTGGTTAAAGTGCTCCAGGGCGTCAGTGACAGTATTCAGGCCGAAGAGAAAGGCACGGGTAACAATGCCCGACGTTCTACAGGCAGCAATCGCGATGTCAGCATTGACGCCCACGAGGATTCAAATGCACTGGTCATAACCGCCGAGCCGGATATGATGCGCTCACTGGAAGCGGTAATTCGTCAGTTGGACGTGCGCCGTGCTCAGGTACAGGTTGAAGCTATTATCGTAGAAATGTACGAAGGTGACGGTACGTCACTGGGTGTGCAACTGGTTTCGGAAGAGGGCGGCGGTACCCAGTTTAACAACGGCGTGATCCCGGTCGGTTCTTTGGCAGTTGCATTAAGACAAGCCGAAGACCAGACAACAAATTCAACTTACGTTACTGCCAATGGTGAAGTAGTCACCACGACCGATGTTACAGAAGGCGACTTTACCTCTCTGGCGTCACTACTTGGCGGTGCTAACGGATTGATTGCCGGCGTTATCCAGAATGGATGGGGCGCGGTGGTACAGGCCGTAAGCAACGACACCAATTCCAACGTTCTGGCAACCCCACACCTAACCACCATGGATAACGAAGAAGCGTTCTTCATTGTGGGTCAGGAAGTGCCGATTATTACCGGTACTACCACGGGCGCTAACAACTCTAATCCATTCCAGACGGTAGACCGTCAGGAAGTCGGTATCAAGTTACAGGTTACACCGCAAATCAACGAAGGTAACGCGGTACAGCTGACTATCGAACAGGAAGTATCCAGCGTATCGGGTGCCACAGCTGTCGATATATCCATCAACAAGCGCCAAATCAAAACCACGGTTATTGTGGATGATGGCGGCACCATTGTGTTGGGCGGTCTGATTGATGAAGACGTACAGGAAAGTGTGTCAAAAGTGCCTCTGCTGGGCGACATTCCGATTTTGGGTCACTTGTTCAAGTCGACTACGTCGAGTAAGCGCAAGCGTAACCTCATGGTGTTCCTGCGTCCTAAGATCGTACGTGACGGCGTGACCATGAACGAGATCAGCAAGCAGAAATATAACTTTATTCGCGCAGAACAGCTTCAGCGCCAGTCTCAGGGTGTAACCCTGATGCCGCAAACCGATACTCCGGTATTGCCGGACTGGGATGAAAGCCTGGCGCTACCGCCTTCCTATGAAGAGTACCTGAAGCGTCGCGAAGAAGAGAAAAAGGCACAGGCTGAACAGGACGGCAACTAATGAGCGAGCTACTCGACACGCAAACTGCCGGGCAGCCTGAGCAACCCGACGACGAACAGGTTATCCAGACCGAACGTCAGTTGCCGTTTGGCTTTGCCAAGCGCCATAAAGTCCTGCTGGAAGTTAATCAGGAGCCGGCGTTGCTTTATCACACCAGTGAAACGCCACTGGAGGTATTCGCCGAAGTACGCCGCTACTATGCCGCGCCGCTAGTACTGAAAGAGCTGGCTCAGGAACAGTTTGAGCCGTTACTGACCCAGGCTTATCAGCGCGACTCCTCTGCTGCCAAACAGTTAATGGAAGATCTTGGCAACGAGAGTGACTTGTTTTCGCTGGCAGAAGAACTGCCCGACACCGAGGACCTGCTCGACAGTGAAGATGATGCACCTATCATCAAACTCATTAACGCTATGTTGGGCGAAGCGATTAAAGAAGGCGCGTCCGATATCCATATCGAGACCTTTGAAAATCAACTTATCGTGCGCTTCCGCGTCGACGGTGTGCTGCGCGAAATCCTGCGCCCAAATCGTAAACTGTCATCTATGTTGGTTTCGCGGATTAAGGTAATGGCCAAGCTCGACATTGCCGAAAAGCGCGTGCCCCAGGATGGCCGGATTACGCTGCGTATCGCAGGCCGTGCGGTAGACGTGCGGGTATCGACCATGCCATCGAGCCACGGCGAGCGGGTCGTATTGCGTTTGCTCGACAAGAACAATGCGCGCCTGAACCTAGCTGATTTAGGCATGACCGAACAAAACCGCGGCCACTTTTCGTCACTCATTCGCAAACCTCACGGCATTATTCTGGTTACCGGCCCAACCGGCTCTGGTAAAAGTACCACCCTGTATGCCGGCCTGACCGAAATCAATTCCAAAGACCGCAACATCTTAACCGTTGAAGACCCTATTGAATTCGATTTACAGGGTATTGGACAAACCCAGGTTAACCCGCGGGTAGACATGACGTTTGCCCGAGGCCTGCGCGCCATACTGCGTCAGGACCCCGATGTGGTGATGGTCGGTGAGATTCGTGATATTGAAACCGGGCAAATCGCCGTACAGGCCAGTTTAACCGGTCACCTTGTGCTCTCAACCCTGCACACCAATACCGCAGCTGGCGCGATTACGCGTCTGGAAGACATGGGTATTGAACCCTTCTTACTGTCGTCGAGCTTACTGGCTGTGCTGTCACAGCGCTTGGTAAGAACCCTCTGTCCGGAGTGCAAAACTGCACATGCACCGAGTGAGCAGGAAGCGGAAATATTAGGACTGGAGAACGGTCATTCCTGTGTTATTTATTCGCCTAAAGGCTGCGCCGCCTGTAACCAAACTGGCTATCGTGGCCGAACGGGTATTCACGAACTGTTGATCGTGGATGAAACCATTCGCACCATGATGCACGAAGGGAAGGGCGAACAGGCCATTGAGAAATACGTGCGAAAATCTACGCCCAGTATTCGCGAAGATGGCTGCCGCAAAGTCCTGAGCGGACACACTGCGCTTGAAGAAGTGTTACGTGTGACCCGGGAGGACTAATGGCGGCGTTTGCTTATAAAGCCATTAATGCCAAAGGCAAGAATACAAGCGGTGTACTGGAAGGTGACAACGCCCGCCAGATTCGCCAACAACTTCGCGAAAAGGGTCTTGTGCCCATGGAAGTTGAACAAGTGGCTGAAAAGAGCAGCGGCAGCAGTAGTAGCGGCTTTCAGTTATTTAAGCCGCGTATTTCTGCCAGTGATTTGGCGCTGCTTACCCGTCAGTTAGCGACGCTGATTGAATCGGCTTTGCCCATCGAAGAAGCGTTACTGGCTGTGGCGGAGCAAAGCGAAAAGACCCGCCAGAAAAACATGATGATGGCAGTGCGCAGTAAAGTCGTGGAAGGGCATACCCTGGCCGACGCACTGGCGGAATTCCCCAGCGTATTTGATGACCTCTTTCGCGCCATGGTGGCGGCGGGCGAAAAGTCAGGGCACCTCGACACCGTACTCAACCGTTTAGCCGACTACACCGAGCGCCGTCAGCAAACCCGAAGCCAGATTATACAGGCGCTGATTTACCCGGCTATCATGATGTTTTTTGCCATGATGATTGTAGTCGTACTGCTCACGGTCGTGGTGCCAAAAATTGTCGGTCAGTTTGACCACATGGGTCAGGATCTGCCCACCATTACCACTGTGTTGATTAGCGTGAGTGAATGGATGCAGCAATACGGCCTGTATTTGTTAGTGGCCATTATGCTGTCAATTGTGCTGTTTCAGCGACTGGTTCAGCAGCCCGCAATCAAACTGCGTTATCACCGTTTTATGCTTAATTTACCTTTGGTAGGCAAAGTGGCCCGAGGCTTAAACACGGCCCGTTTTGCACGCACACTGAGTATTTTAACGGCCAGTGCTGTGCCATTGCTTGAGTCCATGCGGATATCTACGGATGTACTGCAAAATGTGTATATTAAAGAACGAATTAGCGAAGCCGCTGTCAATGTAAAAGAAGGTAGCAGCCTGCGCGCGGCACTCGACAACACCAAAATTTTCCCGCCCATGATGATGCACATGATTGCATCGGGTGAACGCTCAGGTGAGCTACAACAAATGTTAAGCCGCTCGGCCGACAATCAGGACAGGGAATTTGAAGCACTCATTGGTGTCTCATTAAAAGTCTTCGAGCCTGTGCTGATCGTATCGATGGCAGCAGTGGTGTTATTTATAGTCATGGCAATTATTCAACCGATACTTGCGCTTAATAATATGGTGAACGTGTAATGAAAAACTTAAACAGACAATCGGGTTTCAGCTTAATTGAAATCATGGTGGTACTGCTGATCATCGGTATTCTGGCTTCTATGGTCGCACCACAAATTCTGGGTAACCAGGAAGAAGCGCAGCTTAAAAAGGCCGCTGTCGATATTCAGCAACTGGAAAGTGCGCTTGAAATGTACAAACTGAAGAACAACCGCTTCCCGACTACAGAACAAGGTCTTGACGCGCTGGTGACAGCCCCGACGATTGATCCTATCCCACGTAATTACCCGGAAGCCGGCTTCATCAAACGTTTACCTGATGATCCATGGGGCAATCCTTATGCGTTAATCAGCCCGGGAGAAATGGGCACAATTGATATTTTCTCTAACGGCCCGGATGGCGAGCCAGGCACCGATGACGACATTGGTAACTGGAATATTAACGAATACCTGAACTAACCGAATTTACCTCCATGCGCGTGCGTAGCTCCGTTTCTGCTTTACACAGTTTGCCACGCGCTCAGGGCGGCTTTACCCTGCTTGAGGTAATGCTGGTCCTGCTGTTGATGGGCTTAACCGCCGGTTATGTGGTATTTAACGCCTTTGGCAGCGACCCGTCAGAACAACTTGAACGCGAAGTACGTCGATTACAGGTGGTCATTGATATGGCCAGCGATTTTGCCGTACTGAACCAGCAGCAACTCGGCATCTACTTTGACACCGAAGCGCGCAGCTACACATTTATGCAGTTGGATGAAGAAGACAACTGGCTGCCTATAGAGGGCAACAAGGTATATGAGCCTGTCACGCTCACCGAACCCTTTTATTTCACCCTGGCGCTGGACGATTTACCTTGGCAAACCGATGACAGCCTGTTCGACCGTGAGCTGTTTGATGCCACGCTCAGTGTTAACGACAAAGAAATGAACATTGGCGAAGAAGCGCCGCCACCACCTCCGCCGCAAATTCTGATTCTGTCGAGCGGGGAAATTACCCCTTTTAGCCTGACCTTCTATTTTGAGCCGGATTTCAGCAACGACGTACCCGCTTACTTTCTGCTGAACAATCACGATATGCCACCACTAGAGGTCGTTGGCCCGTTGGAGCAGTTACCGTGAAGCCGCTTGTGCGCCAGTCTGGCTTGACCCTGCTTGAAGTCATGGTGGCATTATTCATTTTCGCAGTAACCGGCACTGCCATAATGAAGGCCGCTTCCGAACACTTAAATGGCGTGGGTCAGATTGAAGAAGTCGCCGTTGCAACCTGGGTGGCAAATAATCGTCTGAACGAGATCCTGATGGAACGCCCCTGGCCATTGAAGAACAATCAAAAAGGCCAGCAGGATATGGCCGGCCGCACCTGGTACTGGACTCAGGTGGTAAAAGCCACTAATGACAGTGACTTTAAAGCCGTTGAAATCAGTGTGAGCTTAAAAGAGAGCCGCGCAGATAATATTACCACCGTGGTGGCTTACCTTGCCAAGCCAAGCGAGGCGACCCAATGACAGCGCGTGGCTTTACCCTGATTGAAATATTGATTGCGATGGCCATTTTCACCATGATCGGCCTAGCTTCCACGGCGTTGCTGACCACCGTGATCGATAGTGACGAAGCTTCCACTGAAAAGTTTGCAGAACTACAACAACTGCAGCGCTTTATGCTTACCCTTGAACGCGACGTATTACAGGTCGTCGACCGGCCGGTTCGCGTAGAAGGCGAAGAGAATAAAACCGTCTTTCGCGGCGGCGAGCTGGACGATAGCGATGCCGACGGCATGGCTTTTGTGCGTGGCGGCTGGCACAACCCCAAACTCATGTTGCCCCGCAGCACCCTGCAAGGCGTGGCTTATCGCCTGAAGAACGGCAATATTGAACGTCTCAATACCGTCTATATTGATAACGTTCTGGGTTATGAGCCTAAAGTCCGGGTTGTACTCAGCGACGTGACTGACTTTCAGCTGGAATTTAATACCGGCGAGAAAGACGGTAGAAATGACGGCTGGCACGACAGCTTTACCGGTGAACGGCTACCCGACGGCATCCGGGTAACGGTAACCACCAAAAAAGGCGGTGAATTTATTCGCACCTTTGCCATTGGCGGAGTAGCCAGCAATGGTTAACCCACATCGCCAACAAGGCGCCGCGCTTTTGATTGTGCTAATGATTGTGGCTTTAGTTGCCATCATCGCCACAGAAATGGGCGCCCGACTTCAACTGCAGGTGCAACGCGCGATCAATATTAAAGACAATAATCAGGCGTATTGGTACGCCGTTAGCGCCGAGGAATTTGCCCGCAAATCTATCGGCACGTTAATGCAGGAAACCGGCGACAAGATTCATTTAAACCAGCCATGGGCAGAAGAGTTCGAGTACCCCATGGACAACGGTGGAATCAGCGCAAGATTGGAAGACATGCAGAGCTGTTTTAATCTGAACGCCCTGCCCGACGCCAACCAACAAAATGTCTCAGCCACCGAACCGTCAGAAGCCCTGACTGCCTTTGCCCGGTTGATCAAACTAGTTAATGAAGACATCGACAGTTACACCGTCGATACCATTCGCGATTCACTGGGAGACTGGATTGATGCCGACGACCAAATGCGGGTATATGGTGCAGAAGAAAGCGAATACGCGTCGCGGGAGTTTCCTTACCTGGCCGCAAACAGCATGCTGGCAAGTCAGTCAGAGCTGCGTCTAATCAACGGGGTTGAGCCTCAGTGGCTGGACAGTTTACTGCCCATGGTTTGTGTCATCCCGAGCAGCAACCTGATGTCGATTAACGTGAATACCCTGTCGGAAGACCACGCTCCCCTGTTAGCAGCCTTAACCGGCTTGAGCACCGAACAGGCAAACAGCGTCATTAGCGCCAGGCCCCAGGATGGCTGGGATGACGTAAACGATTTTCTAGCAGAGCCCGATATTACCGCCCTGCAATTAACCACTACCCAAACAGAATGGTTCGCCGTAACCACAGAGTATTTTATTTTACATACCAAGAGCCGTTACAATGAGGCAACTTTTGCCATGAGTTCGGTGTTTAATGCCACCTCAGCAGGTGACGTGAATGTGTTACGGCGCGAATTTGGAGTCTTGAAATAATGGAACAGTTAGTTGTCAGACTTGGCACCACTATGTCCGATCCGGTTCACTGGGTTGTTTGGTCAACGCAGGACCAGGATGTAATCGCCAGTGGCGAACTGCCTGACGCCAGCGCACTGGCCAGCCTCACCGAACGTACCCGGCTGCGTAAAGCGCTGGTACTGGTGCCCGGCGCAGACGTGCGTTTGTGTCAGGTAGACCTGCCACCCAAAGCCAATCGCAAAATCCTGAATGCCATTCCGTTTATGCTGGAAGATGAGCTGGCTGACGATATCAGTGAGCTGTTCTTCGCATTTGGTCCGAAGACCGGTAATCAGCAAGCGGTAGCTATTGTGAGCCACGAGGCTGTAGCTCAGTGGCGCCAATGGATAGAAGACGCAGGATTTAGCTGCGACACTATGCTGCCTGACACGCTGGCATTGCCGCAACCTGACGACCAGCATTGGTCGGCCATTGCACTGGGCGAACAACTCATTGTGCGTCAGGGAAGCTGGCAGGGCATGCAGGGCGAAACCGACTTTATGACCAGCGTACTGGCCTTTCAGGCCAAGCAAATACCGGAAGGCGTTACCGTAACCGCGCTTTCAGACATGGATTTACACGCTGTACCCAATATTACGGTAGAGGCTGACGACTCCGGATTGCCGCCAGCGGGTAAGCTGGCAAAAGCCGCATTGTCTGCGTCGTTTAACCTGTTGCAGGGTCAATACAAAGTTAAAAAGCAACACAATCAGGTCTGGCAGTTCTGGCGTACACCCGCAATTTTACTGGGGTTGGTACTGGTGCTAACGATTGGCGAAAAAGTACTGCATTTGCAGCAGTTAGAACAGCAAAACGACGAGCTTTCTGCCCAAATCGATGCTGTCATTAAGCAGGGCTTTCCGGATCTCGGCACCTATCGAAACGCGCGAACACGTATAGAACGTGAAATGCGTGAATTAGAACAAGGCGGCAGTGGCAGCTCACTGCTGGTCATGCTGGCACAACTCAACAACGCCTTTGCCAGCTCTCAGGTCACGCCACAAACCATTCGCTTTGATGCCAATCGCACCGAAATTCGCATGCAAGCGGAAGGCAAGGACTTTAATGCGCTGCAAGCATTCAAACGCGGTGCGGAAGCGGCAGGCTTTAGTGTGGAAGAAGGCGCCATTAATAACCGCGATGACAAAGTCATCGGTACCATGGCAATTAAGGGGGCGTAATGGAGTTTTTAAAGCAGAAATACGCGGCCCTGACCGAGCGCGAACAGCGACTGGTACTACTATCGGCAATCGTTGTACTGATCGGCCTGTTCTACTGGGGGATTTGGGCGCCGTTAAACCAGGGCATCGACCAGCAAACCAAACAACTGAGTAATAACCAAAAACTACTCAGCTGGGTAGAAGAGCAGTCAGCACGCGCCGCTATTTTACGTCGCAGCCAGTCTGGCAACCGCACTTTCAACGGCTCATTACAGCAAGCCGTAACGTCTTCCAGCAATCAGTTTTCGCTGGTGATTTCGCGTATGCAACCGCAAAACGACAACCTGCAGGTGTGGATTGATGAGGCGGTATTTAACGACTTGTTAGCCTGGCTTGATCACCTCGAATCTCGCGGTGTACAAATTGACCAACTGGATGTTACCGAAGCCGACGCCTCGGGCATGATTAAAGTCAGACGATTGGTGCTGAGTAAATGATAAAACAGTATTGGCGATGGATCCTCGCCGCCCTTTTCCTGTATCTCGTATTATTAGTAGCGTATTTACCTGCAGCGCAAGTGGCATACCGCCTGCCTTTGCCGAATACGGTAAAACTCGGCAAGGTGTCTGGTACCCTCTGGCAGGGTCACATCGATCGCGTAGTAGTGAACAACATGCCCATTCAACAGGTCAACTGGACGTTGTCTGCCTTACCGCTGTTCATGGGCACCTTGTCGGTAGATTTAGACGCAGGCAATATGCGATCAGCCAATGCCATTGCGTTTAAAGGGCCTCTGGAGGTCGATTTATTGTCTGAAGGGAATCTCACCGCCAGCGACTTTCTGTTGTATTTACCGGTTGACCTTGTACTGGCAGAAGTGCAATTGCCGCTGCCAGTCGATGCCGGTGGCCGGTTTCGCGTCAATGTTGAATCCCTGACGCTGGAAGCGGGTATCTGCTCGCAGATGATGGCCTATGGCGATTGGCTGAACGCGTCAGTAGCAGGCACGCAAGGGCCTATTGAACTGGGTAATTTTTCTGCGACCTTACGCTGCGACAATAAGCAATATATTATTTCCGTGGCAGAGCCCAACGCATTTGGATTAACGCTGGACGCTCAGGCTGCCACCGACTTTTCCACATTTACCGCAACATCGAAATTTAAGCCGGACCCGTCACTTCCTCAGGAAGTTCACGACGCTGCCCAGTTTTTTGGTCAGCCAGACAGCCAGGGCTATATCCACTACGACATTCGCTAATACTGTCTACTCATTCAGGCCCTCAACTGAGGCCTGAATGAGATATGGCGTATCAGCTAAACCACTGCCAGCGGTTGCGGGTTGTCAGAAAGATAAGTAAACCACCAAGTAAACCAAATAACGCACCAACAATGCCAATACCCAGGTAAATATTAATCACAAATGCAATGGCGACAGAGGCGTACATGCCGTACACCGCGTACTTTTTCCAGCTCCAGATCCCTACGGCAATGGCAAAATTAATGACACTCATTACGCCAAGGGCATAGACAATCCCGATTGTTGCCTTCGGTTGGGTCGAAACGATGAGGTCCGGCGCCGAAAAATACATAAATGCAGTGAGCGGGTTGGCGATAAACATCAGAATAAGAAATGTCGATAACCAAAAACCGCGTTTCTTCTGCTCGGGTTGAGAGGGGGCATCAGCAACGTTGTTAGTGTTGTGTTCCTGCATGGTAATTCCTTTACATTAGTCCCTGTTGGTGAGGGTCTCGTTGTCTGTTCGTAAGCTATGATAGCGACACTGGCCGGGCTGAGCTGGCCAGTGACGGTTATTTTGAAAACAGGGTCGTATGATTAAACGGCGACATTGCTAAAATCACAGCCAGTTCATACACGCTTTGCCGGGTGGCCAGATTATTGGTGAGCAGGCCAATTGCCCCACCTTTTTGTTTTACGTTTACGGTATTGAACGTGCGGTCCATGACCGGTCCCAACTCTTCGCCATTAACCAACGCCTGGTAGACACTGTTTGGCAGAGGCAAATTTGCACTGCGGCCGACAGACCACTGTTCACCATTGCAAATCGCCACATAGGCAAACGTTGCCGGGCCATCCTCAAAGTTATCCACGCCACCTTCTATGGCAATATACCAGTCAGCCTTTTCAGCCTGCATACACGCTTTTACCCGGTTGACCGCACCTAAGCGGGTTTCTGCTTCCGTCATGGGCTGTTCAGCCACCAGACTCGGGGCATGCATGCCCAACACATCCTGTTCACCAATGTTACCCAGCACCTGATTCATCGCAATCTGTGCTGCGTTCACTTTTACCGGGTTCTTTGAGCCTACAATCAGTTTCATTCCCTGACTCCTGTTAATTTGTTGGCGGATTATTGCGAATATCGTCGAGAATATCGCGATAGTCAGTCACGGCAGGAAACGTGGTTATCTCTCTTGCCGGTTGCTTGCTATCGGGGTTACTAACAGCGAGTAAGTGTTTAATGCCAAATGTTTTAGCCGCTTCAAGAATCGTCAGGCTGTCGTCCACAAATAGCGTTGTAGCCGGATCAAACCCCAAACGCTGCTGCAATGCTCGCCACAGGTCCTGGGATTCCTTCGTTACCCCGAACTCATGGGTAGATATCAGCGTATCAATGTGCGCGTCGAGCTGAGTATGTTCGACTTTCAGCGACAAACTCCCCGGGTGTGCATTGGTCACCAGCACCACTTCGCGCCCGCTTTCGTGCAGCGCATCCAGAAACGGGAGGGTGTCATCACGCATGGCAATAAGATGCTCGATATCGCGTTTGGCAGCCACTATGTCCATATCCAGATACTTTGCCCAGTAGTCCAGACAGTACCATTCGATTTTGCCGCTTACGCGTTCGTAGTGAGCCAGCATATCGGCCCGACACACTGCCAGTGACTGGCCGGTTTTCTCGGCCAGTTTTTGCGGCAAATGCTCCAGCCAGAAGTGATTATCGAAATGCAAATCCAGCAGCGTACCGTCCATATCCAGCAGAACCGTTTTGATTTCTTTCCAAGGCAGAAATGGCAAGCGCTTTTCCTTTAAATACGTTAATCTTAAGACTGACACTATGATAACGAAAGACTGACCTGAACAACATGAGCAATATTGAAAAGGACAAAACGTTACCGCGGATCCATGAACGCAAAATCGTAGCCGAGAGCCGCTTTTTTCGCGTTGAACGAGTAGACCTGGAGTTTTCCAATGGCGCAACCCGCCAGTTTGAGAGAATGGCAGGTTACAGCCGTGGCGCAGTAATGATCGTCGCCGTCCAGGATGGACATTTCCTGTTAGTCAGAGAATATGCCGCAGGCACCCACTCGTATGAACTGGGATTCCCCAAGGGGCTCATTGACCAGGGCGAAACCGCACTGGAAGCAGCCAACCGCGAATTAAAGGAAGAAGCCGGATTTGGTGCTCATGACCTGCAGGAAGTGCATAAAGTAAATATGGCACCGACGTTTTTTAACGCGCAAATGACCATCGTAATTGCTCATGATCTGTATCCCCAACAATTACCCGGCGATGAGCCTGAACCACTGGAAGTGGTGCGCTGGCCTATCGACCGTGCCGATGAATTACTCGCCCGCGACGACTTTATTGAAGCCCGCTGCGTCGCGGCGCTTTTCCTTGCTCAAAAGTGGTTAAAGGAGCACCCCGACTATGCCTGAACACACCGATGAAGCGCTGTTAAATATAGCCAAAGAAGCCGCTATCGCCGCCGGTGAAGCCATTATGACTCTGTACGACGAAGGCGATTTTGAGAGTTATCAGAAAGCCGATGAGTCACCCGTGACCAGCGCCGATTACAAAGCCAACGAAATCATTTGTCAGCACCTCAAGCTCAATACGCCTGATATCCCGATCCTGTCGGAAGAAACCAAACACGCCAGCCTTGAAGAACGAAGTCAATGGGACCGCTACTGGTTAATCGACCCCATTGACGGCACCCAGGAATTTATCGCACGCAGTGGCGACTTTGCCGTTAATATCGCGCTGATTGAAAACAATCAACCTAAGATAGGGGTGATTTTCTGGCCGCCAGGGCAAAGTCTCTATTATGCTATTAAGGGGCATGGTGCATTTAAAGAGTCACCTGAATCTTCCGGCCCAATTAGTGTGCGCAAGCTGGACGACCCGCATAACAGCGTGGTGATTCTGGCAATTAGCAGACGCCAGCCACGCGAACGTGTGATCGGTAAAATGTGTGCAAAACGGGTGTATCAGACACTGCCACTGGGCAGCTGTTCGTTAAAAGCATGCTTTATAGCTGAAGGAAAAGCAGATGCCTTTATGCGCATCGGCGTGACCGGCGAGTGGGATACCGGCGCTTCGCAATGCATTGTTTCAGAAGCAGGCGGAGCCATTTTTGCGGCTGACTTCGAACCGCTGAGCTATAACCAGCGTCATTCTCTGGAAAACCCGGACTTTGTTGTATTGGGCGACCAAAACGTCCCCTGGCAGGACATCATCCAATATTAAGGAGCGAGTTTATGTTTAAACAATCTGTAGTGTTACTTTCTGGTTTACTTTCAGCGTCAGCGTTTGCCCAATGGACGTTGGATCAGGACAATTCTGCTTTGCACTTCATGTCCACCAAAAACGCGCAGGTTACTGAAGTCCACAGCTTTGACCATTTTTCCGGCAAACTGTCTGACTCTGGCACCTTAACCATCGAAGTGCCTCTGGATTCAGTGAACACCAATATTCCCATTCGCAACACCCGCATGCAGGAAATGCTGTTTGAAGTAGCTAAATACCCTACCGCAACCTTCAGTGCCACACTGCCGTCAGCGCTATTGGATATGGCAGCCGGCACCAGTAAAGCAAGTGTGGTTGAAGGCGAACTGAGCCTGCACGGTATGACTGCACCAGTCAGCTTTAACGTAATGGTAAGCAAGCTGTCTGACGATACGATTCAGGCATCGACGATTTCACCCACCTTGATCGGCGCCGACACCTTTGGTCTGAAAGGCGGCGTTGAAGCATTGCAAAACATAGCGGGTCTGAAGAGCATTACCTTTAACGCCCCAGTCACCTTTAGCGTGACTTTCGAGAAATAACCCCTTCAGAAATAGAAAAGGCGGGGCAGCCTGAGGAGAATTGTCTGCACCCGCCTTTGATTAACTTGTCGCTTTCACTCCCTGTTAAGCAGCAGCCTGAGGCAATGCCCGTGGAGCAGGCTTTTCTTTGAAGTCCTGAATGGTCATGGGCACCCAATGGGTTTCCGGTAACGCCGGTACAGGCAACGCACCGGCTTCTGCCAACACTGGTTCGCGGTAATTTGCCATGCCCAAACGTACACGCTTAAGCGCCTGACATTCTTTTAACTCGTCATGGATCACAAAGATGCCACTGCGGAAGCTGGCTTTACCCAGACTCAAACTGGACGTAAGGCGAATAATTGGTGCTGCCAGCAGCAGGCCCACCAGCACAGGTGACAACCAGGCAAATAACGCCGGCGTGTAATACGCCGTTACTGAACCCCAGACTAAAGCGGTGAGAGTAGCCACGTGTGAACGCTTGAACGCCACACTCCACGGCACCATACTGCCCTCACGGGCCTGTGCTTCCCACTTAACAGAGGTGCCCATAAACACACTGAGCACAAAGTAGCTGTGATAGAACATCATCAGCGGCGCAATAATAATGGCCATCACCAGTTCCATTACACCGCCTTTAAGCAAACGCCATGCGCCACCAAATTCATCACGGCGCTGAATAAGTGCAAGCACCAAGCCCAGAATTTTAGGCATAAACAGCATCGCCATGGTGCCCCACATGGTGGCAAACATCAGACCCTGACGGGCAATCTGCCAATCCGGGAACAACTGATACGGCGAACTGAAAAACTGAACCGGAGTCAACGCTTTGATCAGCGCGTCAGCGGTGCCAAACGCCAGCACCATCAACAGCAGCAACGACGAAATATAGGCAAAGGCGCCGAACGAAAAGTGCAGGCGACTGGTGGTCTTCAGGCCTTTTACGCCCAACAAACCCAGGTGTTGAATATTGCCTTGTACCCAGCGACGGTCACGGGTAGCGTATTCAATCATATTCGACGGGACTTCTTCATAGCTGCCGGTAGTCTCTGTTAGCAGATACGCCTGCCAGCCAGCGCGTCGCAGCAATGCAGCCTCAACAAAGTCGTGACTTAAAATATCACCGCCAAACGGTTCTTTCCCGGGCAGGGTAGGCAAGCCACAATGTTGCATAAAAGGCGCGATACGAATAATTGCGTTATGGCCCCAGTAATTGGCGCTGTCGGTTTGCCAGAATGACAAGCCGGTAGCCAGCATCGGGCTGTACAAGTGCGCGGCAAATTGCACAAAGCGCGCAAAAAAGGTGTGCTGGCGCACCGGCATCGGAATGGTTTGTACCAGTGCGGTGTCCGGGTTTTGTTCAATACGCTGCGCCAAATCCAACATGCGTTCAGCTGACATAATACTGTCGGCGTCGAGCACTATCATCGACTCGTACTGACTGCCCCAACGCTGACAGAAGTCAGCCAGGTTGCCAACTTTGCGACCAACGTTCTTTTCACGACGACGGTAAAAAACCTGACCAGCCGCAGCACCAAGACGTTGCTGTAGCGCTTCCCATGCAGCCAGTTCCGCCTGAGCCATCTCTGGTTTCGTGGTGTCAGACAACATGTAGAAGTCGAACTGTGCACCTTGTTTGCTGTTTAGTAGCTCACGCACACAAGCTTCGAAACCCACCATAATGCGGCGTGTGTCTTCGTTGTACACCGGCATAACCACAGCGTGACGCTGCGTTAGCGGGGTGTTGGCATTCGGGCTCGGCTGTGCTTTTTGCATACTTAACGGGTCAATGTTAAACAGCTTCAAAACAAACCCGATTGCGGCCGTCCAGAACGACATGGACAACCATAAAAACAGTACCGTGCTCAGCACTAGTTGGGCAATTTCCAACCCGGTTAACTGATTCGGTTTAAAAATTTCGTACAGGCTCCAGGTCGCCAACGAGGCCGTTGGCAACACCAGTAACGCCATGATGGATAGTCGCACACCCTCGCCCCAGGTACGCAGAGAAGCTGCATTAGGCGCACGGTGAGTAGCGTGCGAGTGGGGATTATTTTGCTTGGTAGACATAGTTCCATACCTCACTGACACGTTGGTTATTTTGATGAATGAAAATTCGCATATCGGTCGCTTTATTCCCTTGTGGAGTAACAAGGAACGTGGCTCTCAGCGTTTTGCCACCGTCGACAGGAAACACCCTTACCTGACGAATCGTACCCTGTGCAACACCGGCTTTGACTTCCAGCTTGGCCGGGTCGAAAGTCATGTCCTCAGGCACTGCAAAGTCCACAACAAAGCGTCGGGTCGCCACGGCGTTGTCCTGCTCACCAGGCAACACCGCCGCCCCTTGTCGTGTTCTGATCACGCGGGCAATAGTTGCTTCTGATTCGCCGTCGATAACGCCTTCACCCAATCCGGTCACGGTTGACAGGGTGTAAGCAAAGTAGCGGTGCTCGCCCGCTTTAAACGGTGCTTCCGGCACCCAGTACGCGACGATATTGTCGTGGGTTTCCGAGTTCGTTGGGATCTCCACCAGCTCCAATCGACCCGCCTCAAAACCTTGCTGAGGGGTTACCCAGAAACCAGGGCGAATGTGATAGTTCGCTTCGCTGTCCAGGTAATTGTCGAAGGCCGTATCGCGCTGCAATACACCAAAGCCCTTTGGCGCGGTGTCGCGCATAGACGTTATTTGCAGCTGTGAAGGATTCGTCAGCGGACGCCAGATTTGTTCACCCGACTGAATGTGCAGCAACATGCCATCGCTATCGTGCACCTCAGGCCGATAGTCATCCGGCGTCTTACTGCTGTTTTCACCGTACAGGAACATGCTGGTAAACGGCGCAACACCTAATTTATTCACGTCTTCGCGGGCAAACAACCAGCTTTCTACCTGCATAGCTGACTCACTTCCCGGTGTAATAACGAACTTATACGCACCACTTACCGACGGGCTTTCCAGGCGGGCGTACACAGTAATCGGCTCGCCGTCCTTGGGTTCGATCAGCCAGAATTCGGTAAAGTGCGGGAATTCCTCACCTTCTGGTAAGCCAGTATCGATCGCCAGGCCGCGTGCAGAAATACCGTAAACATGCGACTCACCTACCAGGCGAAAATACGACGCGCCCAGGAACACCGCGAACTCGTCTTTGTATTGTTGGTTCTTTATTGGGTAGTGCACACGGAAACCGGCATAGCCGTTATTTTCTTTGGTAACACCGGCCAGCGGTGCCGCTGTAGCATCGTACTTGAATGCATCACGCTGAAACGGCAAACGAACTGGCTGGTTGTCGCTGCCTACCGTATAAACCGTCACGGGCTGCTGATATAAGAACCCCGGGTGAAAAAACTGTACTTCGTAGTCGTTTTCGCCGCGCCATAAGCTACTGTCAGCATTAAAGCGAATGGCCCGGTATGTTTGATAATCCATATTTTTCAAAGCGTCATCCAGATCGTGATCGCTCGTCTCAAAGTCTTGCGAAGCAGCGTGCTCAGCAGACTCAATGACGCTTTGTAAAATTTTGGCCTGTGGCGGCACACCCTGATAAGCGGGTGCCGGCTCAGCAATCGCCGCGAAACTTGCCATAAGCAAGCATAGGCCAGCGATTGCGACCTTACTATACTGTGAACCTGTTTGTGCCAAATAGCGCGCCGGTCGGGAATCGGCTGTTAGAAAAAGCGCCATGTTGATCTCCAATGTTATGAATTCCTTGCACCTGTAATGTCATAGAGCAATTCCCGATCCAACCCTGTTCCCAACACAGAAAAAATAAACAAAATCCATAAAATTCATTAGGTTAAAAAACGTAAACATTCACTTTTTGTCGCAACCCATAACACCCAAGACCGTGTAACTTATACTTTAGGCCAAGAAAGTGTAGGGAATTTGCAACACTATGCCATGAGATCGTTGTGTGTCTTTCCCGCCGGGAAGCTATATAAAAGCAAGGCAGAGCAAAAAATTACAATCAAGACATTGATTTAATTGTATTTATTTAAATTTAATAGCAACAGATAGCTGGGTTGGCCCGGTGTTTGCGATAGTCAGGGAGATTCATTTGTTGATAAGGAATTTTGTATGAAATTAATCACAAAACTGATGTTAGCCGGCAGCACCCTGCTTTCTGTTTCTCTTCCTGCGTTGGCGGACACGCCGGACTGGCGCTATGTAGAAGGGGGTTACACCCGCTATGGTTTTGACAACAGCAACATTGAACCTGATGGTTTACACGTTGCCGGGAAATATTTACTCGATGGTAATTTTTACGCCAACGGTGAATTTGGCTGGCTGGACGAGTCAGGCTTTGACTTTACTACACTCACATTGGGTGGTGGCTACCGTCTATCGGTGAATAACACCACCGATGCCTATGTAGGCGCAAACTTCGAACGCATTGACGCGGACAACTACGACGACAATGGATACAGCCTGGTGACCGGTGTGCGCTCAATGATTTCGCCAGAACTGGAATTAAACGGTGAGCTGGGTTACTTCGACGTCGACGAAGGCGACATTACGCTGAAAGTAGGCGCGAACTATTACTTCAATCCACAGTTTGCGGTAGGTGCGAGCTACAAATTCATCGACGATGCCGATGTGCTGCAAGTTACAGCGCGTTACGCTTTCTAAACACTCATCGATTCAACGCAGCGTGTTCATTGAATACGCTGTGTTACTCCTCTCCCTGGTAGCGATCTGCTTGCTGAATATCTACCGTTTCATGTAATTCCGAATAGACCAATACCGCCTTGCCACTGCGCAACTGCGCCAGCACTTGCTCCACTTTAGTTGAGAGATCAAATTCCATTTCGCCGTAATCGGTGCCTTCGCGCAGCACGAACTCTTTGGCAATATTTTCCAATGTGTCGGCAGACAACTCACTAATGGGGATGATCATAACGCCGCCTGTAACGGTAAGTAATCAGCAAAAAATCGCTTTACACGTTCATGCATCCAAATGACCGGTTTAACTGGCGTGCCCTGCATAAAGCCGACATGACCACCGTGCTCACTCAGTTCCAGCGTCACTGCAGACGACAGATCTTGCTCTCCCGGCACCACGTTTTCATTCATGAAAGGATCGTCCAGCGCGTGTAAAATTAGCGTAGGGCAGTGTATGCCTTTTAGAAAATAGAACGCACTGCATTTTTCGTAATAATCGTCGGCATCCTGGTAACCGTGCAGCGGTGCAGTAACTTTGTCGTCGAAATCCCGAAACGTATGAATACCCTGAATATCGTGCTGACTGATTTGCAAAATACCGCGGTAATCAATCTTTTGCATTTTCTGCAGCAGGTTATGCTTCATGCTGTTCAGCAGGTACTTCTGATAAACCTTGGAAAATCCCTGATTCACACTGGCAGCACACTCATCCAGCTTTAGCGGCGCTGAAATAGCAATGGCGGCTTTTAAGCCTAGTGCCTGAGGGTTCTCCCCCAATAACTTGAGTAACATATTGGCGCCAAGAGAAAATCCCATTGCCACTTTTGGCAGGGCAGGATAGCGCTCATTCAGCAATGACAGAATAAACGCCGGATCGCTGGTTTCACCCGAGTGATATGCCCTGGGTGCCTGATTAATTTCGCCGCTACAACCTCTGAAGTGCATTAGCACAACCTGCCAACCCGCTTTGGTCAAAAAGGCCATCATGTCGTTGGCGTAATGCGAGTTGATCGACCCTTCCAGGCCGTGAAACATGACCACCATTCCGCTTGGCGATGGCGGAGCAGGCCCCCAGGCCAGGTCGACAAAATCGCTGTCGGGTAATTTCACTCGCTCCATGGTGTAGCGAAGCGGCATGCGTTTTTGAATAAAGCGGGGCCATATGGTTTGTATGTGGCGGTTTCGAGCCCATTTGGGGGCCTGAAAGCTACTTTGTAATATCCGTCCGTGTGAAGAAAGTGCGCGAATCATAGTACTGCTTGTAAGTAGGGGTTAATGTCAGGTTGCGTTGCTACGTGTAAATAGTGCGCCAGACGCTCAATTGGATCATTGATGTCCGTGGTTTCTGTTTCACTTTCAAAAAAACACAATGCTGCCACTAACGCACGTTGTTGTTCTGCTTCCAGTTCCAGCTCAGCTTGCTTCATAGCTTCGTAATTCGGTGAACTTTTTGCCAACCGTCGTTTTTGCCGATGCAACTCAATAGCCGGATTGATTTGCGCCACCGCGTCCTGCATCGCCTCTCGCGCTGCAGATGAAGGTTGATAGTTATGCTCAATACACCAGCAATACAGCAGCACCAGATTCACGTTAATACCAAACTGGTCCTGCAGCGTCAGACAGGCGTCGGCCACACCGGGTTTACCGTATCTGCTAACGCTGAATTGCCAAAAATCCTCAGGCGTTAACATCATACTCGGCTTTTGCATCTTCTAATGCTTCCTGGGCTTCCAGCCACAACGCTTCTGCATCGTCTAACTTATTTTTGATGCTGGTTTGCTCGTCGAGCAGCTTCATGAGCTGTGGCTTTTGGTCAGCTTCATATAACGCGGTGTCTGACAGGGACGACTCGACGTCTGCCAGTGATTTATTAAGCTTTTCCATTTGCTGTTCGGCTTGCTGAATTTGTTTGCGAAGCGGGGCCGTTGCCTGGCGAAACTCGGCTTCACGCCGCTTTTCAGCTTTGCGATCCACTTTTGGCTTCTCTGAAACCGGCTTGTCTTCTTGCTGTTGCGCTAAGATCCAATCCCGGTAGTCGTCCAGATCACCGTCAAATGGTGCCACTTCGCCTCTGTCTACCAAATAGAAATCCTCACACACCGCAGACAATAAGAAACGGTCGTGCGATACCAGCACCATCGCGCCTTCAAATCCTTGCAGCGCCAGATTAAGCGCATGGCGCATTTCCAAATCCAGGTGGTTGGTGGGTTCGTCGAGCAACAGCAGGTTCGGTTTCTGATAAACAATAAGCGCTAATACCAGTCGAGCTTTTTCACCACCAGACATTGGCGCCACCGGCGCGGTTGCCTCATCGCCATGGAAACCAAAGCCTCCGAGGTAATCACGTAACTGTTGCTCGGTAGTGATTTTGTCCAGCCGCTGCAGATGTAATAACGCCGATGCAGCCGGGTCCAGTGTTTCCAACTGATGCTGAGCAAAGTAGCCCACATTCAGACCTTTGGCGGTGGTAAACACCCCAGTTTTGGGTTCGTGTACCTGTGCAAGCAACTTGATGAGGGTAGATTTACCCTGACCATTGCGGCCCAGTAACCCGATGCGACTCCCCGGTACCAGGTTTAACTTTACCTGTTGCAACACGATATGGTCGTCGTATCCCAACGTGATCTGTTCCATTTGCACTAAGGGATTAGGTAATGCCGTTGGCGTTTTAAATTCAAAACTAAACTGGCTGGCGTGGTGCGCAGGTAACAGGGTTTCCATGCGCTCTAACTGCTTGATCCGGCTTTGTGCCTGCTTCGCTTTACTGGCTTTGGCCTTAAAGCGGTTAATAAAGGATTCCAGGTGGGCAATCTTGTCCTGCTGCTTGCGATATTCGATGTCCTGCAAGCGAATACGCTCTGCGCGCTGAGTTTCATAACTGGAATAGTTGCCCGTATAGGTCACCAGTTTTTGGTGCTCTACGCTGATTATCTGCGCCACGCAGTTATCGATAAAGGCTTTGTCGTGGGAAATGAGCAGTAATGTACCCTGATAACGCTGTAACCAACGCTCTAACCAAATCACCGCGTCTAAATCCAGGTGGTTGGTCGGTTCGTCGAGCAGCAATAAATCAGACGGACACAACAGTGCCTGCGCCAAATTAAGACGCATTCGCCAACCACCTGAAAAATCAGTGACCGGCGCACTGAGCTGCGCAGTCGAAAAACCTAAACCGTCTAAGATGGTCGCTGCCCGCGCCTCTACGTCATAGGCTCCAGCCTGAGCCAACAGGTCGTGATACTTTGCAATAGCCTCGCCGTCGCCAGCCTCTTCTGCTTGCGCCAACTGTTGTTGCAGATTGCGTAAAACCTTATCGCCGTCGATGACGTATTCAATGGCACTGCGCGATACCGCTGGCGTTTCCTGTGCAACACTGACGATCCGCCAGTCGCTTGGCACACTGGCGTCGCCTGCATCCAACGTTAGTTCGCCGCGTAGCAACGCAAACAGGCTCGACTTACCGCAGCCATTACTGCCAATGAGGGCGACTTTGTGTCCGGGGAACACCTGCGCTGACGCTTCGTCCAGCAGTACTTTGCTGCCGCGCATGAAGGTGATCTGTGATAACTGGATCATAAAACGTTGATTGCCTGTGATATCGCTATTAAGCGCGGTATAATAGCAGAACCCAACGCGGCGATCTTCTTTGTCGTGAGGGCGTATTTCATTAATGAATAATTGTGGTGTGTATTATGAGTAAACGTCAGCGAAAACGGTTTGTTGCCGGTGCAACCTGCCCGAATTGCAAAGCCACAGACACCATTATGCTGTACTTTGAAAACAACGTTGAGAAACTGGCTTGTGTGGAATGTGATTACACGGAATCCCAGCCACAGGCAAATGTGCAGTCTGCAAGTCGTGGTACCGAAAACGTCATTGGCGTATTTAAGCCCGACTAACATCCAGTTTTTTAAAGAGTAAGTATTTACTTACAGTCTGGTAATTCTAGTTATGCCTGAATTTAATCTGGCTCAAGCATTTGGCTTGCTAAGCTTTGTGCTTGGCATTTTGTGCTTTTACCAAAAAAACGATCAGCGCCTGCGCATTATGATGGTGGTGATGAACTTAAATCACGCCCTGCATTTTGCGTTGCTGGGTGCGTTTACTGCGTGCCTGAGTGCCTTGCTGTCGGTGGTTCGAACCGGGTTGTCGATTAAAACCCGCTCCCGCACGGTGGCGTATATCTTTATCGTCATGACACTGGCTATCGGATTGTATTTCGCCGATGTGTGGTATGACTTATTTCCTATCATTGGTACCTGCATTGGCACTTATGCGCTGTATTGTCTATCGGGCATAAAAATGCGCCTGGCGTTTTTATGCGGCGCACTGTGCTGGCTCACCAATAACATTATTGTCGGGTCGATTGGTGGCACCATGCTGGAAGCTACTTTGTTGATGGTAAACAGCTTTACCATCTGGCGACTGTATATCCTTAAAAAAGCCCAGATAACCAACTAATTAACCGGCGTTAAAATTTTTGCCCCAGCCTAAAAAAATGACTACACTGATTGCCTGTTAAGACCATCAGGGACGGTGGAAATGCTGTCATTTTTTCTTAGCGACGCCAATTTTTGGTTTAGCTGTGCGCTCGGTATTGTTGCAGCACTGTTTGTTATGGAAGTCGTCGGGACGCTTATGGGCATTAGCCTGCTTGGCCTTGCCGACGACCAGGTTGATTTCGACGCCGATGCCGTCGCATCAGCAGGCAGTCTGACCGCACTTGCCAGCTGGTTGTCACTCGACCGCCTGCCACTCATGGTGTGGCTGGTTATTCTACTTACCTCTTTCGGTATCATTGGCATTCTCACCAATATGGTTTCTCAGTCTGCGATTGGCGGACACTTCCCGGTATTTATTGTTGTTACCATTTCGGTTATTGCCGCACTGATCATTACTGCGCGTTTAGGCGGGGTAATTGCCCGTTTATTGCCGAAACACGAGTCGTCTGCCACCAGCTCGGAACAATTAGTCGGTTCCGTAGGTCATATCACAGTGGGCACGGCAAGAGCCGCCAGCCCGGCAGAAGCCAAATTTTTAGATGCGTTTGAACAGCCCCACTATTTGCTGGTTGAACCCATTGAGCCCAAAGACATATTTCAACAAGGCGACAAGGTGGTGCTGGTGAAAAAGCAACACCACAGCTGGCTGGCCACCCGCTATATAGAACTTTAAACCTCAAAGGAAGTAGTAAGCATGGATTCGACAGATCTGAGTAACCTCCCCGCTATTCTGTTTACGGCCGGTGCAGCCCTTATTGCCGCTATCACAGTTGGCTTTTTATTTGCGCGCTTGTATACGCGTGCCACTAAAGAAACTGCGTTCGTGCGAACCGGTTTAGGTGGCGAGAAAGTCATTAAAGACGGTGGCGCCATTGTACTGCCGGTGGTACACGAAATCATTCCGGTCAACATGAATACCCTGCGTATTGAAGTGGAAAAAACACAGAAAGACGCTTTGATCACTAAAGATCGCATGCGGGTTGACGTGAAAGCCGACTTCTATTTGCGCGTAGCGCCGAATGCCAGTGGCATTTCGATGGCCGCGCAAACACTTGGCACACGCACCACCCGTGCCGAAGAAGTGAAAAAGCTGATGGAATCGAAGTTTGTTGACGTGCTTCGTGCCGTTGCAGCTGAAATGACCATGACCGAAATGCACGAACAGCGCGCCGACTTTGTACAAAAAGTTCAGCAAAGTGTAGCGAACGATTTGGAGAAAAACGGGTTAGAGCTGGAATCGGTAAGCTTAACCGGCTTCGACCAGACCGACTTGCAGTTCTTCAATGAAAACAATGCGTTCGATGCCGAAGGTCGTGCTCGCCTGGCCAAAATCATTGAAGAAAAGCGCAAAGAAACCAACGACATCCAGCAGGAAAACCGCATTCAGATTGAACAGCGTAACCTGGAAGCGGAAAAGCTATCGTTAAACATCAAGCGTGACGAAGAAGAAGCTAAAATTCTGCAAGAACAAGCACTGGCATTCAAACGCCAGGAGCAAAAAGCAGAAATTTCCAAGCAGCGCGAAGAGAAAGAGCGGGAAGAGCGCCAGGCCGAGATTGCTAAAGACAAAGCCATTGCTGCCTCACAAATTGAAAAAGACCGTGACATCGAAGCCCGCGAAATTGAAAAGCGCCGGGCTATTGAAGAAGCGCGTATTCAGCAACTGCAACAGTTAGAAGTGGCTGAGCAAAACAAGCAAATCGCCATTGCGAACAAGTCGGAAGAAGAATCTGCAGCCCGCGCGAAAGCCGCGGAAGCCGAGAAGCTGAAAGTAGAGAAAGAAGAAGCGGTTATCACGGCACGTCAGGTCGCGGAAGCAAACCGTAGAATGGAAATCGAAGTGATAGATGCCCGTAAAGAGGCAGAGCGTGAAGCGGTTAACATTACCGTAGAAGCCGAAGCCAAACGCGAAGCGGCCATCAATACATCAGAAGCCATTCTAACCGAAGCTAAAGCCTCTGCCGACGCCAAGAAACTGCAAGCAGAAGCCGATGAAAAAGTCTTTGCGGTAGAAGCCGCGGGTAAGAAAGCGTTATATGACGCCGAAAATACCCTGAAAGAAGAGCAAATCGACCTGCAGCGTTCATTGGCTGTACTCAAAGTTCTACCAGAGATCATTGCAAGTGCCGTTAAGCCATTGGAAAACATCGATGGCATTAAAATCCTGCAAGGGTATAACGCCGGCGCGGGTGGCGTAGGCAGCACGCACAACGAAGGCGGTAGCCTGTCTGATCAGGTGACCCGAGCAGCACTGAACTACCGCGCTAACGCACCATTGGTGGACTCATTACTTCGTGAAGTAGGTCTGGTAGACAAAGAAAAAGGGACGCTGGAAGACCTGTTACACGGCAATGCCATTATCGATGGGAATTTAACGCCGGCGAACGCCACTGACGATGCCTCGGCGACGGAAGAAACAACTGAAACACCGAAAGCCAGTTAAGTCTAGGGTTTCAGAGTTTGAAACACCAGGGAAAGCTAAGTAACTGGAACGATGCCAAAGGATTTGGCTTTGTGCAGCCCAATGGCGGCGGCCTGCGGGCGTTTGTGCACATCAGCGCCTTTTCGCGTCGTTCCAGACGCCCTGTTGACGGTGACATCATCGTGTATGAAGTAGCTCAGCAGACAGACGGCAAGGCAAAAGCAGTTAACGTCATGTTGCTGGCAGATCATAAATCCGGCCATACCCGTAAATCAAAATCGCAGCGCTCCTCAGGCAGCAGTAAACCCGCTATTTTGGGCACGTTGGCGTTTTGCATTGCTCTGGTTGCACTGACTGTACTTCGCACAATACCGGTTGAATTGATGTTCATTTATGCAGGCGCCAGTTTGCTGGCATTTCTGATGTATGCCTGGGACAAGTCAGCGGCGCAACACGGCCGATGGCGAACCCCTGAAGCCCACCTACAGCTCATTGCCTTGCTCGGCGGCTGGCCTGGTGCGTATGTAGCGCAGCGCACCCTACGTCATAAATCCAGCAAAACCACATTTAAGGTCACATTTTGGTGCATGGTGGCACTTAATCTTGCTGCGCTGAGTTATGTGTTTACCGAGTCAGGGCAGTCGCTGCTACATTCGATTTAGCAGTCAGTGCCTTTCTTTACGAATACTCATTGCTGTACTCCCAAACAGAAAGTAAGTGCCTGGTTGTTTTATAAGCGTACACTTTGCTTACAACACAAATGGAAATAGCGTTACATGAAGGATTGGCTCAACCGAGTTAGTAAAAGCTGGGATGCGGCGAAAGCGGAGCTGGATACCAAGCTAGGGATGGTAAAAGAGCATATAGGCGCTTTACCGGTTATTGTGTCCCTTGAACGCAGCGAGCCACAGGACGTACAGTACGATGAAAAGCATTACTTTGTTATTCCTAATCACACCTGTGATATTGGCTTTTCATTGCACACCATGCGTACATTGCCATCAGGCTCGCCGGAGATAAATGACCTGCCAAAACGGCGCGTATTTCATTTTCCTAACGAGCATTACGAGGGCGCACTGCGTTTGCATATGGTGGAAACTGCCCGCAGCATGGCTTTTGATACCAATAGCAATACGCAAAGCACCCTGGAAAAACTGGCCGACGATATTGACGCCATGGACAGCAAGCTCACTTACGGCATGTTGGCGGTGGGCGCATTAGCAGCAATTTTTAATCCTCTCATCGGCGCCGGCATAGCACTGAAAGCAGTGCTCCCGAGTATTTCAGGCATGTTATCTCGTCATGGATTAAAACCACTTGGAGAAAAAGCCACGCGGGCGCAGATTGAGCACAAGGCGAAACAGGCCGAAGAGCACGTACTCGCCCAGTTTGCTGCTGCCACCACGCTCAAAGTGACTAACCCTATCCTCAACGAACTGGAATTTGCACTGCGCACCAATGAGCAGGAGCACGATCCGCTGCATGACCCTAATCTGGCAAACGCCAGTTTACCTGCGCTTGAGCATTGTGATTGGCGGCATCTGACGGAAGTGGCTATAAGCCACGTGTATAAAGAGATATTGGCCGATCCAGAAAAGCACGCTAAGGCAAAACTGGGGCCAGAGGACATTCGTTGGCTACAGGTTTTGTTGGCAGGGAAATAGCCCCTGCCCACAAATAAGGCGTAACTAACAGGGGCCGTGATACTTCCAGCCCCTGCAAATTCAATGCTTGTTACTCGCCGAAATACTCCCAGTATTCAGCAAAGGTTTCCTGAGAAATATCAGATTTACTTAACTCATTCAGGAACTGCGGCAGGGTATCCAGCAAGAACTGCTCTTCCGTTGGCGTGGTCTGATGCTCTTTGTACGCCGATGTCCAAAAGTTATTCACGTCCGTGGAGTCCATCATGTACTCAAAACTCTCAATTGACCGTCCCTGAACAAACACGTCATAGCGAACTTTGAACTCTTTGTTCGATACAACCGGGATAATACCAAGGGTACTGGCTGACAGCATCAGTGACGAAAACTGGGTGCCATCCTGTTTCGTGCGGTGTCCTTTCAGCACACGCACGCCAATAGGCAGGCCCACAGCCTTGTCATCCAATGCAGTAAACGCTTTGTATTCTTCTAGTTTTTCCTTAATCAACTTGTCTTCAACATTGGTAACAAAAAACACCGGCGGGTACGCCTTTCCCTCGTGGGTGTAGTTGAAGATAGCCGCTTCAGTGTCCTGCGCGAATGAATGAGATACGGCGGCGACACTCAATAAACACGATGCTACGGCAAATCGGTACATTTTCATTGTTCGAGACTCCCTTATTGGTAGCATAAAACTTGATTGGTATATTCAACGGCTTGTTTTGATGCCTCTTCAAAACTCGCTGCCGGCGCATTGGTGCTGTACGAGAAGCCCCCTTTGTTCAGGAACTTCGCAAGCAGTGAGGTACCAATGGCAAAGTTCACATTTTGCGATGTCGTACCGGCGTTAGTCAGCATCATGCGTTGGTTCAGAGAGCCAGAAACGACCCCCAGAAGCTGACCGCTGTAGTCGACCACAGCACCACCGCTGTTACCCGGCTGTACTGGCGCAGAAAACTGAAAACTGCCTTTTGCTCCCTTTAATCCGCCTTGTGAGGTAACGTTACCCACGGTAAGCGAAGGATAATCAGACAGCAAGTTAGACAATGGGAAGCCTGTCGCAAACAAAGGCTTACCTAAGCTTACATCGAGTTCTTCACTGATCGAGATGCTTTCCGGGTTCTGATATTCCGTCGTCAGTACGGCTAAATCCAGTAACTCACTTGACTTGGCAATGGTTGCAGCGTGAGTTTGGCCTTTGTGTTTCACCTCAACTAGAATACACTCGCTTACTACATGAGCAGCGGTCACCAGCGTACCGTTTTTATCAATGTAAAACCCGGTACCCGAGCCTTCAGGGTTAATGTCGTCAAAGAAATCCTTAATTGAAACGGGTTGGTCAGCTTCAGATGCTGTAGCAACCAAATTGCGATCCTGACTGTTCAGGAAATCAATGAGGTTTTCTTTAATGCTTTTCACAAAGGCGTTATACACCGCGTTAAAATCGTACACCCCGCCCGTTCCGCTGGCACTGCTCTGTACCTGGCGCTTAAATACGGTATCGCCGTTGCGGTTTTTGATCACAAGCTCAAGATCAGACTCGTAACCGCCCCAGACAAAGTCCCAGTCGCTCACAGCTCCCAGTTGAATTAAGTAATCAAAATCACTGGTGGAAGACAACTTTTCGCTGTTCGAGAAAAAGTCTTTAACAACCAGTTCTGCTGCTTCTTCCAGTTTTCCATAAAAGTTAATTTTTCTATCAGGTTTGCTTTTATCAACGTAGTAAGCAACAGACACATCTAATGGGAGTTGAATGTCCGGGTTGAGTTTACTTTTCGTTTTTACCTGTGACGCATTTTGTACAGGCGTGGCTTCACACCCCAACAGGATGAGGGATATGAGTACAACTGCTATTTTTTTCATGTAAATTACAATCCGTTGGTAGATAGGAATTTTCGCTAAAAAGCAAGGTAGGACAGTGTGTTGATGTTGCAGACGCGAGTCCATTCTGCCTTTTGTTGAACGATTATGCGCCACTCTTCGCTGAAAAGTAAAGAGCGGCTAAATCCTACTTTGGATGAAGTTATTTGCCCGCACATGCAGAGAAAAAATAATATTTTTCACCGCGCTAATAGTGCGGTGGCGGCGTTTCTTCCGACATTTTGGCAATGTTTGACGGCTCCATGCCTTTTACTTTGTCGATGACGTGCTTCAACTGAAATTCCATCTTTTCAAGCTGACGCTGCTGAGAAGACAAGGCATCATTCAGCGCATCGATGGTATGTTCCTGAAACGCCAGTTTGGTTTGCAGTTCTTCTATGGCTTGATTTGCGACCGCAAGCTCGTCGGCAAGTTGTTGTGATTCAGAAGTCATAGTGATGAATTACTCCAAAGTTCGGCTAATCCGCTGCTGCTCACTGACAACACATGTTGGGGGTCAATAAAGCCTACGGCATAAACCACCGCAGACGGCGGGGTCATATTTTCTCGCGGCGCCACTTTCCATTCAGCCACTTGCTCACCCGTTTGCACATCCCACACATAAACTCGTCGGGACGGCGCACCGGTTAGCAAGTACTTACCATCTTCAGAAAACACCGCATCGGTAAAGATTTTCTGGCGCGCAATATACTGCAATTGACTGACAGGTTCACCTGTTTGTACATTCCAAATCTGGGATTTTTGCTGACTATCTGCGGTAAAGGCATAGCGTCCTGCATCATCCAGTGCTACCAGAGTCACTCTGCTTGGATGCGTAAATGTGTGGATTACCTGCCCGGTCTGCGTACTCCACAAATACGCCACATAATCATTGCCTCCCGTTAAGGCATAGTTGCCATTCGGGGTGATATCCACACTGTTAACGCGTTCCTGATGCCCTAAAAATTCAATTCGACGGCCAGATACCGGTTCGAAGTACATCACTTTGCCATTCGAACGCCCGACTAAAACCCCACGCCCTTGATTAGACACCGCAATATCGCGAATAGTGGACTCATCAATTCGCCAGAACCCTACTGGTTCCCCGCTGGTTAAACTCCACAATGCAAAGGCTTCTCGATCTGACGTTACTGCGTACTGGCTGTCTGCGCCTATGTGCACACTGGCAACCAGATTATTACCTTCCCCCTGATGACTCCACTGAAACAAGGGCTGTGCCTCGCCATAGCGCCATACATGAATACCATTGTTGATACCCGACACCACACTGAGTTGACCGTCTGGCGAAATATCGGCGGCATAAGCTCCTTCTTCAACCAGCCTCCAGCTGTTATCAGGCTCTGTGCCCGGCACCGTGCAGCCATACAAGCCCAGCATCAGCAGACAACCTGGTAAAAATTGAAGGAACGATTTTGCAGTTATCGTGGTCATAAGCGTTTTGTTGTTACCCTGGCTGACCTGTTTAACCGATCAGTTTAATCAGCCCAGGTCACAAATATAAAGGTATACCCCCATTGTAAAACACCGCACACGTAGTGCAATGTGATTCACTAGCCGGTTGTAACCGGTAATTCATCGGTGGGGACTCGTTTTTTATACCAAGCGTGTTACAGTACCTGAGTATATTATCGGACGCGAAAAAATTACCTTTACATACGGCAGTTGATGCGGGCTATTGTGGGCTATGCGAATTGCCGGATTAAATTTATAACGGAGAAGTTTATGCAAAAGTCGATTGTTGCCCTTTCGCTAATCGCAACATTGGGTCTGGCGGCATGTCAGCCTCAGCAAAGTGCAACTGAACAAGCAGCTGCCCCTGCCATTAAAAAAGAAGAAATGACTGACGCCCAAAAGCAAGCCTACGCGATGGGTGCAAGCATGGGTATGTTCGTGTTCACACGTAACAAGCAAATGGAGCAGTTTGGCGAAGGTCTGGATACCGCGGCGATCATGCAAGGCATGAAAGACGGTATGAACGACACGTTATTGTTCGAAACTGACGAAATTCAGCAATTGGCCCAAGCTGGCGAGCAAGCTATGCGCGCCAAGCAACAGGAAATGGCAACACAGCTTGCAGAGGAAAACCTGGTAAAAGGTGCAGAATTCCTGGCTGAAAATGGCAAGAAAGACGGTGTTGTCACCACTGAATCTGGCCTACAGTACGAAGTAATGGTTGCCGGTGAAGGCGCCAGCCCGGTTGCAACTGATACGGTAAAAGTACACTACAAAGGTACTTTACTGGACGGCACTGAGTTCGATTCTTCTTACTCTCGCGGCGAACCTGCGGTATTCCCACTGAACCGTGTTATCCCTGGTTGGACGGAAGGTGTTCAAACCATGAAAGAAGGCGGTAAAACCCGCTTCTTTATTCCTTCTGAACTGGCTTACGGCGAACGTGCTACAGGTAACATCACACCAAACTCTACATTGGTATTTGAAGTAGAGTTGTTAGAAGTGGTGAAACCGGAAGCTGAGGCAGAGGGCGAGTAATAAGCCTGGCGTCACCAGTACCGAAAAAATGGAAAAAGCCGACAGTAATATGTCGGCTTTTTTACAGCACCAGTCCCTGCTTGTCTGTGAGTCCCTACTTTTCTGCACCATTACAGCCTTAACGTTTAGGCCAATGGATGCGCCCAAATAGTTATTCGGGCAATGTTTGTCAGACAGTGTTTGTTTGTCTCTATAAAGATAGTACAAGGCGCTGACTTATCCAGCGAAAAGTGGTCATTGTTTAGGAATGATTCGTTCTAAAAACGACGTGTTTATAACGACAATAATGTCGTTAAGACAGGACGCTACGGCGGCGGTCAGGAGGCAGTTTGAATTTACCCACTTTTTGAAGAACCAGCTTGCCTAAGCGGTACATACCAAGACCCACCAGTATGGAAATAATGGTTTTGGTGTCCTCGTGTTGTGTCAGTGCTTCGATAGTTGTCAGAGCAAACATCAATACACCGGTAATCAGCAATACGAATCCCATTAACGCCAGGCCAAGCACACCCGCAGACGCATGCCGAAGCGATGACTCTGCATTGTTTGGTTGCTCATTTTCAGTTGGTTGACGCATAATCTCTTCAGTTCAGGTAAAGTCGATGCCAGTAATTCATTAGTCACTTCAAATGTGACATCGTTCAGTTAATTTACATTTTAGTTACATTAATCGACTTAGCAGCGAGCCACCATGGACCTTTAGTATAGATTGTAGTCATTAATGTGATTTATTCACCAAAGCTACAGCATTTGTCGCTAATATGCTACACAAGTTATCGTCTGTTTCCGGTATTTTTTTAACTTTTTATAACAACTTATGGCAAAAACACCGTTAATTACCCGAAAGGGCTATCAAAAACTCCGTGATGAGTTGGATTACCTGTGGCGCGTAGAGCGTCCGGAGATCACCCGTAAGGTGACCTGGGCCGCCAGTTTGGGCGACCGCAGTGAGAACGCTGACTACCAGTACAACAAAAAGAAGCTACGAGAAATCGACCGGCGTGTCAGATACCTTCGCAAGTGTCTGGAAAACCTTAAAGTGGTTGACTATCACCCTCAACAGGAAGGAAAGGTATTTTTCGGCGCATTTGTAGAGCTGGAAAATGACGACGGTAAAGTACTGACAATACGCATTGTAGGTTACGACGAAATCTTTGATCGCAAGGATGTGATCTCAGTGGATGCACCCATGGCCAGAGCCCTGATTGGCAAAGAAGCAGATGACGAGGTAACGGTGGTGACTGAAGCGGGCCGTTTTGATTGGTGGATCAATAAAATATGGTACGACACCACTGACAAGATATAGGGCAAACCGATGTGACACCCGAGTATTCGATGCTATACTCAGGCCCAAATATAACGGGCATAGCCTGTTGATTCGCCTATGAAGCAGTTAGAATTAGCAGCGTGTTGCTCAGTCTCACAACGATCGCATTAAGGTAGGAAAGGGTCACTTTCCATAACTATCGACTACCGCCTGAATTCCATGATGATAACAAATACCATTGCCAACGAACTTGCCGTTAACCCTAAACAGGTTGAAGCCGCAGTAAAACTATTGGATGAAGGGGCTACCGTACCGTTCATAGCCCGTTACCGTAAAGAAGTTACGCAAGGACTGGACGACACCCAGTTGAGAACGCTGGAACAGCGCCTGACATACCTGCGTGATTTGGAAGACCGTCGCCAGGTCATCATAAAGTCCATTTCCGAGCAGGGTAAGCTTACCGACGAGTTAGCCGCACAGATCCAGCAAGCAGACAACAAAACAACACTTGAAGACTTGTATCTGCCGTATAAGCCGCGTCGCCGGACTAAAGGCCAAATCGCCATCGAGGCTGGTCTGGAGCCACTGGCAGATGCGTTGTTCAACGATCCTACATTAAACCCTGAGAGCACCGCTGAAACTTACGTCACTGCCGACAACGGTGTAGCAGATACCAAAGCAGCACTCGAAGGCGCACGTTATATCCTGATGGAGCGCTTCGCTGAAGACGCTGCGTTGCTGGCGAAAATCCGCCGTTATCTTAACGACAATGCGCATATCCGCAGTCGTGTTGTGGAAGGGCAGGAAACCGCCGCCGTAAAATACAGTGATTATTTTGATCACAGTGAAAAGCTGGCAAATGTACCGTCGCATCGCGCATTGGCGATGTTCCGCGGACGCAACGAAAGCATGCTCCACATTCAACTGGTTGCCGACCCGGGACAGGAAGAAGCACCAGGGCAAACCTCACACTGTGAACACTTAATTGCTGAGCACTACAATATCCGTAACCAGGGCCGCCCGGCAGATAGCTGGCTTGCACAGGTTGTGCAATGGACCTGGAAAATTAAAATCGCGCTGCACATGGAAACCGAATTGTTTGGTCAGCTGCGCGAAAAAGCCGAGGAAGAGGCCATCAACGTCTTTGCCAAGAACCTCAACGATCTGCTGATGGCTGCACCCGCCGGTGCAAAAGTCACTATGGGGCTGGATCCGGGTCTGCGTACCGGCGTGAAAGTCGCCATTGTGGATGCCACAGGTAAAGTAGTAGGTACCACCACTATCTTCCCGCATGCGCCGCAAAACCAGTGGGATAAGTCCCAACGCACGCTGGCAAATCTGTGCAGACAACACAAAGTGGAATTAATCAGTATCGGTAACGGTACCGGTTCACGGGAAACCGATAAGCTGGTAGCCGAAATGCTAAAAGCAAACCCGGAACTGGGCGCGCAAAAGATCATGGTGAGCGAAGCAGGGGCTTCGGTTTACTCAGCGTCTGAACTGGCATCAAAAGAATTACCCGGGCTGGACGTGTCGCTTCGTGGTGCGGTATCTATCGCTCGTCGTCTGCAGGATCCACTGGCAGAACTGGTTAAGATTGAGCCGAAAGCCATTGGGGTCGGTCAGTACCAGCACGACGTAAGCCAAAGCATGTTGGGCAAATCGCTGGATCAGGTTATTGAGGACTGCGTAAACGCGGTAGGTGTCGATGTGAATACCGCCTCTCCAGCACTGCTCAGCTACGTATCAGGCCTGAACAAAACTCTGGCTCAGAACATTGTTAATTTCCGCGACGCCAACGGCGCATTTGCCAGCCGTAAAGACCTGAAATCTGTAGAGCGCCTGGGACCCAAAGCCTTTGAACAAGCCGCGGGATTCCTGCGTATTGTGAACGGCACGAACCCGTTGGATGCGTCAGCGGTGCACCCGGAAGCCTACCCTGTGGTTGATGCTATCGTAAACACAGCTGCCGTAGCGGTAAATGACCTGATTGGTAATACGGACTTACTGCGCAAGCTCAACCCTGAAGAGTTCGTCAGCGACGCCTTTGGTGTCCCTACAGTGAAAGACATTTTCAAAGAACTGGATAAGCCTGGGCGCGACCCTCGTCCCGAGTTCAAAACCGCAGCCTTTAAAGAAGGTGTAGAAACCATCGCCGACCTGAAGCCCGGTATGATTCTGGAAGGTGTAGTAAGCAACGTTGCAAACTTTGGTGCGTTCGTTGATGTTGGTGTGCATCAGGACGGTCTGGTACACATATCTGCGCTGACCAACAAGTTTATCTCGGATCCGCGAGAAGTGGTGAAAGCGGGTGACATTGTTAAAGTGAAGGTGCTGGAAGTCGACACGCAGCGCAAGCGTATTTCTTTTACCATGCGAATGGATGACACGCCGGCCCCACAGGCAAAAGGCAACAAGCCAGGTGGCAAACCAGCCAAATCAGGCGCTAAGCCAAGAGCCAGTAACAACCGCGGACAGGGCAAACCGTCCTCGCAAGGTAATAGTGCGATGGGTAATGCTTTTGCCGATGCGTTTGCCAAAGCAAAACAAAAATAGTTACACATAAACCAAAAACGGGCCGTAAATACGGCCCGTTTTTTTATGTTCAAAATTCACTATTACGCTGTGGCAGAGAAGCCTTCAGTCATCGGTGAAGACACCGATTTATAGAAACCGGCGATAACCTGATTGCGTTGCTGCATCTGCGACACGTTCACACTTTCTATGTCTAAGGAACGTCTGCCGCCGGCACTGCGCGGATCGATGTCGTTATCGACCGCTAATTCATCCAGCTTACGGGTCGGAATGTCAGCCGGAGCAACATCCACAATGTCCTCAAGGCTGGGGGGCTCCATTGCAGCATCGCTATCACTGCTAACCTCGTCATTGCGCTCTTTTGCCGCTTCAGCCCGGGCTTCAAACGCCAGTCGCGATGCTTCAGCAGCAACCTGTAAGTCCTGCGGTGACGGCTCAGCTGGCGCTAATGCCGCAGCACGCACCTGCTGCATTTTGCGGATCGTTTGTTCTGGTGTTGATTCGGCAGAAATATCAATAGAAACCTGACCTTCTACCGCGTAGCGCTGTCCATCTGGGCCTCGTTGAAATTCGTATTGCGGTGAACCCGCATACTGGCCACCAGTGGTGGCATGAGCCTGCTCGTGCGCACGCACTTCCTGGTCGCGCTGCTTGAGTGATTCAATTTCGCGTTGTTCAGCTTGTTGCTGCTGACGATCGCGTGCATCGTCCTTACCAGCACTCTCATCATCCGCATTGTCGAATTGTTGCTCTGCCGTGTTTTGGCTTTGCGCAGCCTGATTAGGCTGCGGTCTTTCATACGTGAGCGGCTGCGCTATTTTTACCGACGATTTTAATTTATCCGACTCAGAGCCGAGGCCCTGCTCAGCACTGCCTTGTTTCGAATCAGACGCCTGAGGAATGGTCTCGCGGGTGAGATTATCCCGCCGGGCTGCCTCGGTATTCAGATTTGCCGTAGGAATGGCAAAGGTAGAAGGAATTGGCGTGACAATATTCATGATAATCAGGCCAGCGTGTCGATAATTTTACCCACGGTGTCGTTTGCAACATCAATCACCTTGGCTGACGCCAACGCATTTTTACTGTACAACTGCATCGACAATAAATCAGAGGTGAGGCTATCGCCGCCAGAAGGCAACAAGCGGGATGTATTCGACAGACTCTGCACTGCCGCATTGGCTAATAATTCAGTAGGACCGTTGGCGGCCACATCCTGCTGAGCCGAACGCTGGGCAATATTAAGCGCAGACTGCGTCATGCCGTCAAACGACCGCTGCAATCCAAACTGACCAGAAATGATGGCCGAATTAATATTATTCGCAATTACCCCAGACATACACTACCTCTACACTCTCATGGCTAATTATTAATCAATTTTGGCCATTTGAAAAGTTTTATGTCTGTTTATCGAGCGTAAAACTGCACTGAATGCAGCGTATTCTTTACAACATTGCAGCCCCGATGATCTGCGCTAACTGCAGCGTTTGTCTATTCTCGCCAGGTTATGTACAAAATTACTAATAATATCTGCAGTTTGCGTGGGATGACTAATAAACGGGGCATGTGCAGCATGCGGCATAACAACGGTATCTGCAGAAGGTTGTAGCTCGTGGATACGATCAATACCACTTGTGGGTACCAAACTGTCCAACCGACCATACAGGCGCAAGGTAGGCTGGCTGATGCGCCCAATATCGGCGCGCAAGTCAACGCTTTGCAGGAGCTGAAGACCAGCCTCCAGCGCTTCCACCGACGGATTCGGCAGTGTTTTAACCTGCTGACGAATGGTTTTTACATCCTGTTTTGCGGTGGCGCTGCCCATGGCCTGGATCGCCAGAAAGCGATCAAGGGTCTTGTCGTAATCTCTGGCCAGCTGTTGACGAAACATCGCCAGTACCTCAGGCGCTATACCTGGCCAGCACTTATCAGCAACAAAATAAGGGGTAGAGGCTAGCGTCACAAGTCCGGCTACCCGTTCACTGTGATGGAGTGCAAGTTGTTGCGCTACTAGCCCACCGAGCGACCAACCCACGACAACGGCATCGTCAGGAAGTGCAGGGGCCACGGCATCTGCTAGCTGCTCCAGGGTGTACTCACTGGGCAATGTGTTGGCATTCGTACCAAAGCCCGGTAGACAGATACGGGTAATACGAAATTGATTTTCGAAATAGGGCAAGAACTCCGTAAATACGGCACTGTTCATACCCCAACCGTGTATAAAAACCAGTTCTTTTCCCGATCCCTGGGACAGGCTTTCAAGCCTCACATTAGTGTTATTCTCAACCACGCAATGGCTTCCTCTTGAAGGTTTAGAAAAGTGTACCTGAGCAAATTAAAAAGCGGAATAAAAGATTTCACTTCATCGGTTCAGCGCATTCCGCAGTGCTTGCCGGACAGCCATTGCTATCTGTGCCAGCAGCCCACACAAAGGCTGATATGTGAAGTATGCGAACAAGACTGTTTGTTCTTTAATACGCCGGTACTCCCTGATAATTTGCTGCTCTGGCCGCCAATCAAAAAAGGCTTGGTATCAGGGCGCTACACTTCAGTGCATGCCTGTAGTTACTATCAGTGGCCAATGGATCATCTTATCAACCAGTATAAAAACGGTCACCCGCAGCTAACCCAGACGCTGGCTGACTGGTTTGTCGCTTATGCACTGCCCTCGGACCCATTCCTGCCGGACTGCATACTGCCAGTACCCACCTCTTCCTGGCGCTTTGCCAGACGGCGCTACCACCAGACCTTATTGTTAGCGAATGCAATAGGACGCCGTTTATCCATTCCGGTGCATGCCAACTGGGCGTCCAGACGCAGCTTTCAACGTAAACAGCAATCATTGGGAAGGCGGGAACGACTTAACAATTTGAAACGGGCTTTCGCCCTGAGTAAGGACCCTTTGCCCTCGCGAGTGGCGATTCTGGATGATGTAGTGACAACCGGGGCAACTGCCGCTGCATTAAGCAATATGATCTATTCAGCCTACCCCGAAACCTCAGTAGCACTGTGGGCCCTTGCCATTACACCAGCCAAAGCCGACCCTGGTGCGCTGGTATCCGGCCAGATCCGTCAGCAACGTGTGTTGCTGCAGCAATATTAGTCCCTATTTTTAGGACCGTGTGTATGCTTTGGGATAAATGACGCTGCGCCTCACCCAGGGTGGTAAAGCGCAGTGCTGAAGGGTGATTAACGGATTGCTTCGGACAGCAGTAATGCATTGCTCATTAGCTTACTGGTGCCATACCAATAGCCACGAAACTGTGGGTTATCGGTAAAACCAATTACCCGGCCACGTCCCATTGGTTGCGCCACAACAGCGGCACTGCCGGCAATTTTTTCAGCCAAGACATCGGCACTGTACCCCGCCACCAGCGGCGATCGCGTATAACGGGCAGGCACATTAAATGGAGACTGAGAGCTGCTAACTACCGTGTTGGCTGTTTTAAACACATGCAAGTAGGGTTCATCAAACCCGTAAAACAGCGGGTGTGTGACATCGATATTCGCTATGTATACCGCGCCAGCAATAAGCTTTTTAGCCGCAAGCGCAGAGCGATCTGCATACGTTAACCCAGACTCATCAAACAGCCTGTCAACATCATTCCGGTCGGATACCTGCACAGACAGCCACTTTTCCTTACTAAACAAAGAAAGGGCCGACATCTGTCCTATCAGGGTACCGCCAGCTTTCACCCACTCACTGATCGCGTTACTTTGTTTGTCGTTAAGATCATAACGGCCGGAGGCGAATACGATGTGAGAATAGTCCGCCAGGGTAATTCGCCCAAGGCGTTCCTGCTCAATCAGTGTCACAGGCATACCGATTTGGGTATCCAGATGATGCCAGATTTCTCCCACCTGATAAGGGTTAGTACCTTCGCCGCCTATTACCAGTACTTTGGGCGCTCTGGCGGGCACCATGCTGCGGCTACCTAAATCACTGCCTACCGACGTTGAACCACTGGTAATGGAATACACAGGCACCTGATGCTTAGCACTGGCCGAAGCAATCAGGGCACCAACATTTTCAGGCTGCACAACGCCAGCTGGCACCACGATGCTGCCCAATTCAAACGCTCTCTCGCCTTGGGTTGTCATGGCGTTGAACGACGTAGTGGCAATGCGCGCATCGACACCCGCAGAGAGCAACGCTTGTAATAACGCCGGTGATGTAAAGTGATGCCATTCAAACGCATATCCATAGGCGTCGCTGGCAACTGCAGGCAATTCGTTCTGATGCAATTCACCGCGTTTTACCCGTTTCAACTCACGTGCAGTAAGCGAGCTAAACCCAAGATCAAACGCCAGCGGTAAATTCCAGTTGGACACGTCGTAAAACGTATTGTCCGGGAATTGCTGCTGCGTTGAGAACAGCGATTTGATCAGTCGGTATTTTTGCTGGTTCAGTGGCACAACCAGCGTATGCGCCGCAGCAAACGTTTTATCGTCTGCCGATACATCGTTTTCAGGCACAATAAAATCAATGCCGTGCTGTTCAAATACCCATTTCGCCCGCTTTAAGCGCCAGGCATCTTTAGGCTCGTGTAGCACATAAGCCGCAATATCGTCGTCTTTAATGAGCGACTGCGTTTCGTTGTAAAAGCGGCGGGGGTACTCTGTAAGTGCCGCTTTGTTCTTTAACGCACCGTCGAACACGGCCAACGACATCGTAAATTGATTTTGAATGGTTTGCGCGAACGCCACCGGCCCATTAATGGAATCCTGCAGATGCCCGCGGCTACTGGCTTGCTCAAATAAAATTCCGATACTGCCTTGTGCATCCGGGTAAGTAGAACCTTTGCCGTAGTAAAAATCGTCAAAGCCTTCTTCACTGAAGTAAAGATTTTTTTGATCATCGAAGGCCTGAATAAAACTGTCTGCCAGGGCTTCGGTTAAACGTACATTCCCTTCTGGTGTGAAAGGGTTTTTACGGCTGGGTACGCCAGGCTGGAAAAAGTACGTGCTGTCGGTCCCCATTTCATGAAAATCGGTCAATACATGAGGACGCCACTTTTGAAATTGTTTAATTCGGGCCCGGGACTCTGGGTGGATCAGCATCAGCCAGTCCCGGTTCAAGTCGAACCAATAATGGTTTGTACGACCATTAGGCCAGCCCTCATTGTGTTCACGGTGTTCAGGATCAGAGGACAGCACCTGGCCTTTATGCATATTGGCCCATTGCGCAAAGCGTGACAGCCCGTCCGGATTGAACGACGGGTCCAGCAAAACTACATTATCGCTTAACAACGAGGTAACCCGAGCGTCGTTCGACGCCGCCAGGTAGTAGGCGACCAACAGCGATGCATTCGCCCCGGAAGGCTCATTACCATGCACACTGTATCCCATGTATAGCACCAATGGCGCGCCATCTTCTGCGCGTGTGCCTTGGGTTACATTCTCGACGTGGGCTTTTTGCCACTGCGGCAATTTGTCACGATTCTGGGGAGCGGTAATCGTCAACAACAATAACGGGCGCTGTTCATGGGTGTAGCCAGTCACCTCGAGGCTGATACGGTCAGACGACTCCGCTAACACCTGCATGTATCGCACAAGCTGATCATGACGGACATGCCAGGTACCCACATCGTAACCTAACACTGACTCAGGCGTGGGGATATCCGGATTAAGGGCACTGTTTACCGGCAGGTAATCCGTCGCGGGCTTACCCGCTGCGAAGCTAAACGGGCTACTGCAAATTAACAGCATGGCCAGCGCCAGGCGTTGGGAACTATGCTGTTTTAGAGACGTTTTGCCTGTTAAAACGTATGTATCCTGTGCGCGATCACGAGTGACTACACACCGGACTGCCTTCTGAATACCCATCCAGAAACCGGTTCGAAAGACTTTCATCATTGTAATACTTAGCCTTGTACTATCTGTCGTGTATTTGGGCTGATTATTTTAATACCCGAGTGTTTTACTCAGGTAAATTTGTTATCATACCGTCAATTCTATGATTATGCAGGACTCTATCATGATCTCAATATCTACAGAGGCACAGGCTCACTTTGTTAAGCTACTGGCTAACCAGGAGTCTGGCACAAATATTCGGGTGTTTGTGGTCAATCCAGGTACGTCTACCGCAGAGTGTGGCGTATCTTACTGCCCACCAGATGCTGTTGAACCTACTGACATGCGTTTACCCTTCGATGGCTTTGATGCCGTGGTTGACGAAGAAAGCGCACCGTACCTGGAAGAGGCCGAAATTGACTATGTCACGGATCAGATGGGCTCGCAACTCACGCTAAAGGCACCGAACGCAAAAGCACGTAAGGTCGCCGATGACGCCCCATTGGTTGAACGTATCAATTACATGATCGAATCAGAAATCAATCCTCAGCTTGCCAATCACGGCGGAAAAGTCGTGCTGCTGGAAGTCACTGAAGAAGGGTATGTTATTCTGCAATTCGGTGGCGGTTGTAACGGTTGCTCAATGGTAGACGTTACCTTGAAAGAGGGTATCGAAAAGCAAATGCTCGACCAGTTTGCAGGAGAAATCAAAGGCGTGCGCGATGCCACTGAGCACACTGCGGGCGAGCACTCATACTACTAATGCATCAGTGATAGCTGGGCAATGGATACGGTAACGCCACCCAAAGGTTGGCACCGATTTACCCGGGGTTTACTCATATTCGCTCTGGGGTTTGGCATGATGCTAATCGGTGCCTGGTGGTGGCTGCCACTATACTATGTTGGTATCGCCACGCTGCTGTGCGGTTTTATCTGGGCCATGTCAGGCTACCTGGCACTGTTATGGTTCAGACTGACAAAAAACATTAACCCTGGTCGGCGGCCCTGACATAGTACAGATAAAAACTGCCTCCCAGCGTAACGCCTCGTGCCAGCAGGAAAGCCAGTAGCGCCCACCACAGGGCTTCATTACCCGCCTCACGCAGTACAAACCACACCGGGAAATACACTACCAAAGCACTGATTATCATGGTGTTACGCATTGATTTTGCCTTGGTGAGCCCTACAAATACGCCATCAAAAAGAAAACACCAGTGCGCCAATAATGGCAGTAATACCATCAGTGGCAAGTAGGGCATCGCGGCGGTCTGCAAGGCGTTAATATCGGTTAGCATCCACACAATGTTGTCGCCCAACCCGTAAAACGCCAGGGCGTAGCCAATGGCAACAACACTCGACCAAATCAACCCCCGGTGCGTTTGTATCACAACGCCTTGCTTGCTATTTGCACCCGCCGCTTCGCCCACTGTGGCCTCTACCGCATAAGCAATGCCGTCCAACCCCAGCGCAATTAATACAAAAAATTGCATGAGTATGGCGTTAACTGCCGTGGCGGTCTCTCCATAACGCGCACCCTGTATGGTCAGGAACGCAAGGCAACCCTGCAATGCGAGATTGCGTAGCAACATGTCGCCGTTTAGCTTCATCAGTACTTTTTGGGCACTGCGACTAAACCATTGCCAGACTGGCTTCACCCCATCAACATGTTGAATAGCGACACAGAGCCCCATTACAACCATGGTATATTCTGCTATCACGCTGGCCAGTGCCACCCCTTCAACGCCCATACCAAATGACCAGACAAACAGCAGGTCCAGCCCGGCATTGAGCAGGTTGCCAACTACCTGAATGAACAGCACTGCACGGGTTTTCTGCTGCCCTACCAACCAGCCAATTAATGCAATATTGCTCAACGCCGCCGGTGCGCCCCAAACACGCACGTTAAAATAGGTTTCCGCGAACCTGGAAACCACCTCAGAGGGGGCGGTGAGTGTCAGCCCAGCCCACAATACAGGTTGCTGCAAAATCAGCAATAGCAGGCCAATCGCCAAGCCGACAAACGCCGTCTGGTAAAAGGTTTTTGCGATTTCTTCACTGCTTTGCTTGCCTCTTGCCTGTGCACTCAGCCCTGTCGCAGACATGCGCAAAAAACCGCAAACCCAGTAGATTTGAGTGAGAATCAAGCCTCCTATTGCGGCCCCGGCCAGCGGCGCAGACACCGCCATATGCCCCATTACGGCCGTGTCTACCAAACCCAACAAGGGCGTGGTAATGTTAGCCAAAATCATCGGCACCGCTAAGGTCAGCAGAGTGAAATGTGCGGGCAAGCCCCGTTGTAAATACGCTGCGCGGGTCACGACAGTCCACAATAGTAAGGAGAATACATGCAGTCTATCATGAGAGCCTTGGTTATCTCGATGTTGATATGGGGTTTTACCGCCGCTCTCAACGTAGCACCGGCAAAAGAAATGAAGAATGTCGGTGCTGTGATACTGCTTTACCATCACGTCGCAGAAAATACGCCGCGCAGCACGTCTGTTACACCGGATGAGTTTGCTGAGCACCTTGCTTTTATCAAAGCAAACTATGTTGTCTTTCCGCTAAAAGACATCGTAGAGGCCGCCAAACACAATACGCCGTTGCCCGACAATGCGCTTGCGATCACATTCGATGATGGTTACAACAATATTTATGAAAACGCCCATCCTTTACTAAAAGAATACGGCTTTCCTTATACCGTGTTTATCAATCCGTCGGTGATTGGCGTTCAGTCTAACCAGCTAAGTTGGGACACGGTGAAGGCCATGCACAACGAAGGGGTGACGTTTGCCAACCACACGCTGGATCACCTTCATATGTTGGAAAAACGTGATGGCGAAAGCGAGAAGCAGTGGCTAAACCGGGTGTGGCAAAACGTCACCGACGCCGAGGCGCAAATTTCCGCCCAGGTAGGTGAATCATTAAAGTACCTTGCATACCCTTTTGGCGAGTACAACGAAGTACTGGCTAACAAGCTGCAAGAGCAAGGCTATATCGGATTCGGTCAGCACTCTGGTGCCGTTGGGCCGTTTTCAAATCTGGCTGCTATTCCGCGCTTTCCTGCTGCAGGCCCTTATGCAAAACTCTCTACACTGAAAACCAAAATGGCCAGTTTTGCCATGCCGGTGGTAAACATGTCGTTGTCCAATCCCGAGTTATCCAGCCCAAGCCTATCGGCACCCATTACAGTGACACTGGATGCGACCGTGGCAAATCAGCTGCGCATCAACCAGGTAACCTGCTATTACCAGGGTGACACATTGCCGGTCGAGGTAAACGGCAGTCAGTTTAGTGTGGATTTGAATAAAGCCTTGCCGGTAGGCCGTTCCAGAGTGAATTGTACAGCGCCTTCGAAAACAATGGCTGGCCGTTACTTTTGGTATTCAATTCCATTTTTCAGAGCTGACAAAAACGGTAAATACCCGGATTGATGAGCAGGATTACAACGAAGAGCGGTTGAGAGGGATAGCGCGGATCATTTGCATGAAGCTGTCGTTAACGCGATGCTCCGCATATCCCAGTTTCTGGTAAAACTGAATAGCGCCATGATTATCAAGCTCGCAGTTGAGTACCACGGCATTCTTTTTCAATTCACGGGCCTTTTCTTCCATAAATTTAATCAACGCCGCGCCAACGCCTTTACGCCGCGCGGATTCAACGACAGCAATGTGGCCCACCCCCATCTCTAAAAACATTGGAGGTTCGATAACAGCCATGTACATCTGCGATTTCAGGACGACATCCAACGCGGTATCAATACCGTAGAAGTCGACTATAGACTGGAGGGTAACACGGTCAAACTCTTCGGGAAGGTGGCTGTGCCAACAGCTTATGAGACCGGTCACTTCGCCATCAGTTTCTGCTACCCAGTGATTGTCACAACCGTACTGTCCCCCGCCTTTTTGCCAGGCAAAAGCAAGGTAATCCAGAGCGACTTGGGGGTCACCCAGACCAAATACCTCTGTGAGTAAGCGCTTACCTGCAGCAAACAGAAGTGGGACGGTAACGCCGCCATCATCCAATCTGGCGTTACGTACTACACTATGACATGGCATTAATTGTTCTTGTAATTACCTATTATTAAAGGCAAATCTTTAGCAATTTGCATGCTATCACTGACAGCAAGCTCACCGGGAGTATACTTTGGTTTAAATCGTCCCAAAGCCCGCCCCTGTGGATCAACGACCACCACAGATGCACTGTGGTCTACCAGGTAATTAGGATTGTCTGTACTTTCGGCAATGGCATACATAAGGCCAAGGGAACGTACAAACGGAAACAACTGAGCGTGCTCACCGGTCAGGGCCACAAACTCAGCGTTAAAATACTCAACGTAAGAAGCCAGTCGTTCGGGTGTATCCCGATTCGGATCCACTGACACAAACACTACCTGAACTGCATTATCAGAACCAATTTTTTTTAATTCCGGATAAACCCTGCCAAGCGACGCCATGGTTGTAGGACAGATATCCGGACAGTAAGTATAGCCTAAAAACAGCAAACTCCAGCGCCCATTGAATACTGTGTTATCAACTGACGTATTTGTTTGATCAACCAGGCTTATATCCGCGAGGTTCCGTGGTTCAGGGAAATACTGAAAGTATTCCGGGGTGGGGGTGGAAGGTTGAAAGGGTTTTACAACAGCAACAAACGCACCTGCAGACAAGGCAACGATGCCTGCAAGCACGATCCAAATTTTTTGACTCATAGTGTTAGCGGTATGTAGTGATCAGCCAGTAATACCACAAACAATACCATGAGATGAATAATTGAAAACTTAAATGTTGCCATTGCAGTGTGTTGATCCGCCGCGTATTTCAGCTTAAGTGCATAATACATAAAGCCCGCATTCAGCGCCGATGAACCAACAAGGTACAACAATTGCGCTTCACCAATCAGATACGGCAACAAACACACCAGGCACAGCAATACCGTATATAGCAGCACACATGTTTTGGTGAATTCTACGCCGTGAGTCACTGGCAACATAGGCACTTTGGCTTTGGCGTAGTCCTTTTCCCGGTGTATTGCCAGCGCCCAGAAATGAGGCGGCGTCCAGGTAAATACAATCAGCACCAGCAATAATGCATAGGCATCGACTTGTCCGGTTACCGCTGTCCACCCCAATAAGGGCGGTGCTGCGCCTGCCAGGCCGCCAATCACAATATTTTGTGGCGTGGCGCGTTTAAGAAACATGGTATACACCACTGCGTAACCAACGAGACTAGCCAGGGTAAGCAGGGCAGTTAAGCGGTTAACCCATAGTTCCAACGCAACATAACCCACCGCAGCGAGTACGAATGAGAACAACAGGGCATTGTTGACACTGACTTTGCCTTTCGCCACAGGGCGATTAAACGTGCGCGCCATCTGGCTGTCTATTTTATGGTCGACCACGTGATTAATGACCGCCGCAGCGCTCGCCAACAGCCCAATACCTCCCAGGCCGGCGATTAGCGTGCTCAGCGGCACCCATCCGGGCGTAGCCAGACACATTCCCACCAATGCGGTGAGTAGTAACAGCATAACGACTCTGGGTTTGGTCATTTCATAATAGTTACGCCAGGATGCGCGCCACCCGGTAGAGGCAGGCTTTACAGATGAACTACTGTTGGACAGAGTTGTGGATTTAGCCATAACAGCCTCCTACACTTTTCGATACAAGGTATAGGTGATCATCACCAACACCATTAACAGACAGGCGGCAATTGCGTTGTGCAACACCGCAACACTCAGTGGCAGACTGAAAACCACATTGCTCACGCCAAGCCCTACCTGTAACGCCAGTACCAGACTCATTACAGTAACCGCTTGTCTGATCACACGTGAACCAGAACGGCGGTACAACGTAAATGCAAGCCAGCTCAGGTACAGCAGGGTTACAATAGCCCCGAAGCGATGCACTATATGCATGGTCATGCGTTCAGGATAACTGTGAGCGCCAAATTCGTAGTTGTCGGCTTCAGGCACACTATAAGCACCATTGAGGTCGATATTGGTCATCCAGTCGCCCTCGCAAACCGGGAACTGAGTACAAGCCAGGGCGGCGTAGTTTGCTGACGTCCAGCCGCCCAGCGCAATTTGAGTAACCAGTACTACAACGCCAAGGGCCGCAAAGCCTGCGTAGCGCTTCACGCGTTCATTAACATAGCCAATGCGGAATGCCGACAGCCTGAGGTATAGCAGAAACAAACAGGTGAGCACGCTAAAGCCCCCCAGCAGGTGCCCCATGACCACCACTGGCAATAAGTTCAGTGTCACTGTCCACATGCCCAGTAACGCCTGAAAAATTACCAGCCCCAGTAACAACATGGGTAACTTGAGCGGTCTGTCTGGCTCACGTTTAATCAGGGCAATAATGGCAATCGCCAGAATACAAAGCCCCAGGGATCCCGCAAAGTAGCGGTGAATCATTTCATTCCAGGCTTTGTGTGCCTCAACCGGACGCTCTGGGTATGCTTCGTTAGCCGCCTCAACGTGATGCTCGGCTTCCGGAACAGTTAAGTGCCCGTAACAACCCGGCCAGTCCGGGCAACCCAGGCCCGCGTCGGTCAATCGTGTGTATGCGCCCAGTACAATCACCACAACGGCAAGTATGATGCTGAAACCAACCAGTTTTCGCATAACCACTCCTTAACCAATACGTGAGAGTTTCAGGAGCTTACGTAGATCAGCCAGTACATCCCGGCTGCCCATCACGGCATCCTGGCGTAAGGCATAAACCGGGTAACGCAGCATGGCATTGCCCTGAGTATCCACAATAAATAGATGGTTAGCCAATGCGCTTTTGTTTAACGTGCTTGCCTGCTCTTCCGACACAGCCAGCGCTTCGATATGGGTGTATTCAGCCAGTACCGCTGCGGCACCGGGGTCGCTGTCAGGTGCCATAAATACGGCAGGCCTGGCTCGATCAGACTCTTTACCCAACGCAATCCACACCTGTTGAATGGCATACAATGCATTTTCACATTCGGCGTTGCAGGTAGCGGGGACGACATACATCACTCGCCAGCTCGGCGCCTGTTGGTCCAACATGCTAGTTAATGACACGACCGGTTGTAATAATTCACCCCGGTTAGTTGCACCGCGTTCAAACCAGTTCCCGTCAAGCGCCAGTTTGGCAAGCACAACAGGCAATACAAATACCGCAAAAATAATTAGAAGGGAGCGCTTAGGTCTTTCTTGTGTTTGTACCATGGTTGTCATTATTTTTTACTCTCCGCAGTAACACTGAAAAAAAGATAACGACAGCGGCAAGTGCCAGGCCAAACCATTGAATCGCATAACCAAGATGCTTTTCAGGTGGCATTACCACCGCCTGCCAGTTGGGTGTGAACCCGGCTAGGTCCGGCGTGGACGCTATTCGCTGTACGAGAATATTGGGCATGGATGTGCCCCATTGAAGATTGAGCTTTGCTATATCAATTTGCTGCAGTCGCAACGGAAATGTATTGAACTGCGTTGCGGTTTCGGAAATTAATCGGTTGTTGCCCGGTACAGAAATGACCCCATCAACCGTAACGGGCTGTGAAGGAAGCTGAATAACCGGGAGTTGGTCTCGTTGGCTGGGTGCTGCAACCCACCCGAGGTTGGTTAGGAACTGTTGGCCTTCCGAGCGAACCGGCACAATAACACCGTAACCGGGTTTTCCCTGGTAAATTTGGTTATCTAGCAAAATGACTCGCGTAGCATCGACCTGACCCACAAACCGCACCGGCACATCCCGGACTTCACTAAACGATTGTAACGCCTCAAACACCTGCATTGGCGCCTGTGCCTCTTTTTGCGCTATGCTGTGTAAACGTTGTTGTTTCTGATCCATACGCGCAAGCTGCCAACAACCCAATGACACCATGACGGCTACCGCCACCAGGGTAATGAGGGTTGCCAAAACCGGCCAGGATGACCCTGATACGCGCTCGGATTTGTCGTTGGCAGGAGTAAGTTGCATGTTAGTCAAAATCGTCATTGTTGGATTGTTGCTGTTTATGGTGTTTAACCTGTTCCTGGCGATGAAAGCCATGTTAGGCAACAGCCCGAAACACCAACCCATGAGCAAATACATTGGGCGCAGGGTAATGACGTCAGCACTCATTGTGGTGATCATTTTGCTGGCAATTTCTACCGGTCTCATTACACCTAACCCGCGCCCGTATTAACGCTTACAGGACGTAAACAAACACGTAGAGCATGACCCACACCACGTCTACGAAATGCCAGTACCAGCTGCCGGCCTGAAAGGCGAAGTGGTTGTCGTGGGTAAAGTGCCCCTTCAGCACGCGCAGGAACAGCACCATCAGTATGATGGTCCCCAGCGTTACGTGCATGCCGTGGAAACCGGTTAACAAGAAGAAAGTGTTGCCATAGATACCGGATTGCAGGGTCAGGCCCAGATCCCGATAAGCGTGCACATATTCTTCAACCTGTAAAAACAGGAAGCCACATCCCAGCAGGATAGTTATCCCTAACATGGCGGTGAGCTGCTTGCGTTTGCCTTGTTCCAGACCCACATGCGCGAAGTGCAGGGTGACTGACGAAATAAGCAGGATCACTGTATTGATGGTAGGCAGACCAGACCAACTCATAGCGGTCGTGCTTACGCCTCCCGGCGTTTCAATCAATGGCCACATAGCCTCAAAGCCCGGCCACAACACTTCGTTGGTCATGGCGTTGTTTGACTCCCCCGATAGCCAGGGCAGCGCAATTACTCTGGCGTAAAACAACGCGCCAAAAAAGGCCGCGAAGAACATGACTTCAGAGAAGATAAACCAGCTCATCCCCTGACGGTAGGAACGACCCAGCTGGTCGCTGTAAAGTCCGCTCATCGATTCATTGATTTGATCGCGGAACCAGCCAAATAGCATGACCAGTAACACCACAATCCCCACAGCCAGAATGTTGTCGCCGTAGCCACTCTCGCCGCGCGTAGTTTCAATGACAAAGTTGCCGGCACCGACGGCAATCAAAAACAGCGCAACCGCGCCCACAATGGGCCACACGCTTTGCGCAGGAACATAGTACTTTTGATACTCTTGATGTTGCATAGTGTTCTCCTTCGACCTCAGTTCTCAACAAACGAGGTCAGGAAAGGGTTAGTTTTTTTGTCACCGTCGTTGCCGCCGGTCACGTCAAATAGCGTGTACTGCACAGTGAAAAAATGAATGTCGTCCGGAATTTGCGGGTCAACGTAAAACCGCATGGGCATGAGTGCTTCCGCCCCCGCATTGAGCGGTTGACTGTTAAAGCAAAAACACTCTGTTTTATTCAGAAACAGCGCAGCCTGACCCGGTGTCACAGACGGAATTGCCTGTGCCACCATGCCTTTTGAAGCCGGATTCCTGACATAAAACTCCACGGTGTTTAGTTCGCCAGGGTGTACTTTTACCCTGTGCGTCTGAGCCCGAAACTCCCATGGCATACCTGTATGTGTGCGGGTAATGAATTCCACCGTTACCGTGCGGGATTCTTCAACCTCACCAGCATATACCGTGGCGGCGGTTTCGTTGGTTTTGCCGTTGATGCCGGTAATGTCGCAAAACACGTCATACAACGGCACAAGTGCAAAACCAAATCCAAACATAGCCACCACGACCAGGACTAACTTTCCTACCAGTGCGGTGTGGGAAGTCGTTGCCATAACGTTCTGCCTATTTCACTACAGGTGGTGTTTCAAACGAATGGTAAGGTGCTGGCGACGGAATTTCCCACTCCAGACCTTCAGCGCCTTCCCACACCTGACTGCTGACCGGCTCACCCTGTTTACGGCAAGCTTTGATCATCACCCACAGGAAGATCAGCTGAGACAACCCAAACGCAAAACCGCCGATACTGATCCACTTGTTGAAGTCGGCAAACTGCAACGCATAGTCCGGAATACGACGCGGCATACCCGCCAATCCAACAAAGTGCATGGGGAAGAACAGCAGATTGACCGAGATCAGCGAACACCAGAAGTGCCATTTGGCGAGCGTGATATCAAACATGCGGCCAGTCCATTTCGGTAGCCAGTAATACACCGCCGCCATAATGGAGAACACCGCCCCCGTTACTAACACGTAATGGAAGTGCGCCACCACAAAGTAAGTATCGTGGTACTGGAAATCTACCGGCGTGATGGCCAGCATTAATCCCGAAAGCCCGCCAATGGTAAACAGCACAATAAAGGCAAGTGCGAACATCATGGGGATTTCAAAGGTCATGGACCCTCGCCACATCGTGGCCACCCAGTTAAAGACTTTTACCCCGGTTGGCACCGATATAAGCATGGTGGCGAACATAAAGAACATTTCAGCGGCCACCGGCATACCAGTTGTGAACATGTGGTGGGCCCACACAATAAAGCTCAGCAGTGCAATTGAAGCTGTGGCATAGACCATGGAGGCATAACCAAACAGCGGCTTACGCGCAAAGGTAGGTACAATCTGCGAAATAATACCAAACGCGGGCAGTATCATGATGTACACCTCAGGGTGTCCGAAGAACCAGAAGATGTGCTGGAACATTACCGGATCACCACCGCCTGCGGCGTCGAAGAAACTGGTACCAAAGAACTTGTCGGTTAACACCATGGTAACGGCCCCTGCGAGCACCGGCATAACGGCAATCAACAAGAACGCCGTGATCAGCCAGGTCCACACAAACAGCGGCATCTTCATCCATGTCATGCCAGGCGCACGCATGTTGAAGATGGTCACAATCACGTTAATGGCCCCCATAATGGAAGAGATACCCATGATGTGCACCGAGAACACAAACAATGCGGTACTGTCACCACTGTAGGTCGTTGAAAGCGGCGCGTAGAAGGTCCAGCCGAAAGCCGGACCGCCGCCTTCAAGGAACAGTGATGCCAACAAAATGCTGAAGGCAAATGGCAGGATCCAGAAGCTCCAGTTGTTCATGCGTGGCAGCGCCATATCCGGTGCACCAATCATCATTGGCACCAGCCAGTTGGCCAGCCCGGTAAAGGCGGGCATCACTGCACCGAATACCATGATTAACCCGTGAACCGTGGTCATCTGGTTGAAGAAGTTAGGGTCGACAATTTGTAATCCTGGCTGGAACAATTCAGCCCGAATCACCATCGCCATTGCACCACCGGTTAAAAACATGATGAAGGCGAACCACAGGTACAAAGTACCAATGTCTTTGTGGTTAGTGGTAAGAACCCAACGCATTAAGCCTTTGGGTATGTGATGATCGTGATGATCATCATGGTCTGCCGCTGCGTGATCAGGGCTGACAATGTCGGTTGCTTTACTCATGATCCGCTCCTATTGACCCGTTGCGACGGCATTGACGTCTTTGGGTTGAATTAACTGGCCCGTGTTATTACCCCAGGCGTTACGCTCGTAAGTCACTACTGCTGCAATTTCTTTCAGACTGAGCATTTTGCCGAACGCTTGCATTGCGGTACCGGTTTTACCGTTTAACACAATCTCGATATGTGCGGTGGGGTCATTCTGGGTAGCCAGCACGCTTCCTTTGAGGGCAGGGAACACACCGGGTAAACCTTCACCGTTTGGCATATGACAGGCGGCACACGCGGCGTTGTAGACGCGCTCGCCTTCAGACATGAGCTCTTCTTTGCTCATGCTCATCGCCAGCAAACGTTGCTCTTCCTCGCGTGCTTGGCGCTGAATAGATTCTTGCTCACTCACCCACGCCTCGTAGTCAGCAGGCTCTTTGGCTATAACGACCACAGGCATAAATCCGTGGTCCTTACCGCATAGCTCAGCGCACTGGCCGCGGTAAATGCCCGGCTCGTCAACCTTGGTCCAGGCTTCATTAATAAAACCGGGGTTTGCGTCTTTCTTCACCGCAAAATCAGGAACCCACCAGGAGTGGATAACGTCGTCAGAAGTGATCAGGAAACGGACTTTTTGCCCGGTTGGGATCACCAGTGGACGGTCAACCTCGAGCAAATAGTTTTCGCCTTTGTTGTAGCGGTTATTGATTTGTTCACGCTGTGTGGCGAGCAGGGAGTAATACTCCACCTCACGATCCATGTACTTGTAGTGCCACTTCCACTGCGACCCGGTAACCAGCACCGTAAGATCCGCTTCCGTGGTATCTTCCATGGCTATCAGGGTTTTCGCGGCAGGCACTGCCATGAATATAAGAATGAGAAAAGGAATTACCGTCCAGGCAATTTCCACCTTCACGTTTTCATGAAAATTCGCGGGTTTGGCACCGCGGGATTTTCTGTGCAGGTACATAGAAACAAACATGACTCCGAACACCACTACTGCTATCCCTACGCAAATAGAGAACATCAGCATGTGGAGATCGTATACCTGTCCACTGATTTCCGTCGCGCCGCGTCGTAAATTTAATGACGATACGTCGTTACTTCCCGCAGCAATCGCTGTCGTTCCGACTACTAACAGAACCAATGCAGTACAGGCTTTCAGTACGCATCTCTCGAGTTGCTTCACTCAACACCTCCGTTAAGGCCCGCCAGCGTCTCACAGAACGCCCCATTGCGAGAATAAGCTTCCAGGCCCTTTATGGTTGTTTTTTGAACTAGCCTTTTAATATTTTGTGCTTCTTATGTTATTTATTTGTTAAGCACTGTATAAGAATTACTCATTGTGTGTTTTGCGTCCAGTCCTTTTTCGCTAAAATCTGGATTACTGGCTATTTTTCGTCCAATCAGGCAAAAAATACTGCATTCATGTGAGTGAGTGTTTATTAACTAAAATTGATGGCGATGAGAGAGATTTAGCAAGGTAAAAGAGCGGTTTGATAGGATTATGCCCTTCAAATACAAAAAAACCGGCGCTAAGCCGGTTTTTAAATGCGTTATTATGGTGCAGTTCTTTACATCCAGTCTGCGTTCCGAATGACACCTACCGCGATACCTTCGATGTTGAAGGGCTGATTAGCAAGATCGACCTTAATAGGTGAAAACTCTTCATTTTCAGCGTGTAGCAACACTTCACGCCCACGCTTTTCAAGGCGCTTTACGGTAACGTCTTCGTCGACACGCGCGACAACCACCTGACCATTGTGCACATCGGTTGTGCGATGAACGGCCAGCAAGTCACCGTCCAAAATGCCAATATCCTTCATACTCATGCCATTAACGCGCAGCAAGAAGTCGGCTTTTGGATGAAACAAAGCGGGATCCACTTTGTAATGCATTTCAACGTGTTCCTGCGCAAGAATGGGTTCACCCGCAGCAACCCGGCCAATCAACGGCAGGCCTTCTTCTTCGGCTTCATCGTCCAACGGAATATTTAATTTAATCCCGCGGGATGTGCCCGGCAGAATATCGATCACACCCTTTTTGGCCAGCGCTTTTAAGTGCTCCTCCGCTGCGTTTGCGGAGCGGAATCCCAGTTCACGGGCAATCTCAGCACGCGTTGGCGGCATGCCGGTATCCGTCATGGTTGACTTAATGAGGTCGAGTACTTCTTGTTGTCGGGGAGTTAATGGACGCATAAACAGCCTGTTTTTCCATACAGTTAACTGTGAGTATATACAGGTTTACACAAATGACAACCGGGTTTTGTATAAATTCTGCGTTAGACGGCAGTTTATGCCAGTTGCTTTGCTTGGTTCACCTGATTGAGCAACTGTTGCCTGAACGCATCCATCTGTGCTTGATTCTCGAAGCTATGGCGGGGAAATACGTGATACTGATAGCCTGACACCTGCAGCAATAAAAGCGATCCGACCTGCCGAACATGCCCCAGCGCGCCCCACTTATGCAGTGTTTCATTGGCTATGGTTTTTTCAAACAGGCCGTCTTGCTGGCACTGGTATTCGTGCTTTCCCAATATCCCATTCGATACTTTGGATACCATGAGTACTGTCGCAATACACCAGAGAAAATAGACCAGTGTTGCCACAAATCCGGTCAATAATGACCCTGTAACCATCACCATCCAGACAACGACATCATCCGGCATGCCGCGGTCATACACCAGGTAACTCAGAACGCCCAGGGCGATACACAGCATGTATTTGTAGGTAAACGGCGCCGTGGCAAGAAACCATACATTGAATCTCACCAAGTCCGCACGCGTAATAAAGGTTTCTATGGTAGAAATACGCGCTGTCATTTATTCACCAGCCACGCCGACTCTACTGCCGGTACTTTGCCTTTCAAGCCGCCTTCAAGTGGTTCACTCGCCAGTCCTGGCTGCAGCCTTTCACTGCCATAGAGCTCAATTAATTCGGCTTCTGTTACCGAAAAAGGCGGGCCGCTGTGCAGTGCCTGATCATACTCAAATGTGATTAGCAGGTGTTGTGCTTTTGGGGCCGCGGCTTTCAACGTCTTAACGTAGGCACGGCGCATGTCCTCGGGCAAGGCCACCAGCGCAGCACGATCATAAACTCCGTCTATGTCACCCAGTAATTTGGGGGTTATCGATAAGATGTCGCCACAATACAGTGTAATATCGGGGGCCTGGTAACAAGTAAAATCATCAACGTCAGACACCGTAGGCGTAATACCCAATTCAGCAAAGTACTGTTGAACAGCAGATTCATTCAGCTCAACGCCTATCACCTCACAACCCCGTTGCAACAACCAGGTCATATCCTGAGATTTACCGCACAATGGCACTAACACGCGCTTGCCGTCGGTTAGACCAGCAGTTTCAGCAAATCGAACTAAAAACGCATTGATGTCTTTTTGGTGGAAACCAATTTCCCCCCGCTCCCATTTGTCGTGCCAAAACGCATGCTGCATGCCGCCTCCTACTGCGCAAATTGCGATTAGGTTATACCTGGGGTTATCCTCCAGGCATACCTGCTCATTGCATTGTTATTGTTTTTTGAAAGGGTTGTCCAGTACATGCGTGCGTAATGCCGGCTGTACCCGACCTCCGTCCATGGCCTCCATCATATGCTGTAATGCCGGACTGATAACCCCTTTGACTTCAGTAAAATAACTGTGTCCTTTCGGCTTATCAAACGTGTTGTTGAAGTTGTCGCAGTCTACCTCGTAAACGTTCCTGGGCACCTTACTCAGTTCTTCTACCCCCGTCATACCAAGACGTTTGGATAGCTGGCGGTTTTTCAGATTGGCCACTTTGCTGGCCGGCATCGCGAGATCATCATTCGCGAAATACACCACTAAGTTTCTGGTGACTCTGGGTAACAATGCACCGCTTCGTCCAGGTTCAAGGCAGTGATTCACCACATCTGCAGCCACCATGAATACATTTCTGAACAGGAGCGGCACCATTCCGGCGTGATCATTGCGGCCCCAGTAGTGGATGGCATTGCGCAGCACCCGGTTACCCATGGAATGAGCCAGCACGTTAATGCGCCGCATGCACGGCTCTGGTCTGGCAGCCTCGGCTTTGCGCCAGGTATCGAATTTCGACAACATTCTCGAAAACGCATTAGCACTGAAATCTGCGGCCTTCTGGTCGTCCCAGTAGTCGTCGAGCACACTGATAATTGGGTCGTCGTCACACGGCCAGATCAACGGCACAACCAAAGCCAGTTTTTTGTTTTTGCCTTGATTGATCAGGCGCTGTAGATCCTCAGCCCGCTCGAAAATTTCCGGTTCCATATTGTTATTAAAACCATGAATATAAAGCAGTATTTGAGTGTCACTATCCAGTTCTTTTAACCGTTGAAAAAACGTTTTGCTGCCTACTTCCCGGTAGTCATTTTTCCCCAAGCGCTCACAAAAATACATATCAGAGCCTGGTCGGGTAACCTGACGGTCAAACGCAATTTTACGGTTTACTTTGGTGCGGGATGACCCCTTCGGGGTGCGGTTGGTTGCAAAAAGCATAGTCGCCTCCTTGGTACTGTTGTATCAGGCGCTATACCACTGCAAATAAGGTATGACATCCTTGCCTGGTTATGTTGAGTTTCACTGTATCAGCGCTTTGAATTGTAGCGCCGATTCAGCAAATTTGCCGGGTATTTTGTGGCTATGCTACGGCGAAAGGTCTGCGCTGAAGGTAATCGACCTCAACGTCCATTTGATAGAGGGTCTTGGTGTCCTCCAGATTCAGGGCATCGTGCATCGCTGCACGCTGTGCTTCGTAATCTTCACTCATAGAGATACTGGCAGCCTGTTCGTAGACTTGCTTACTGGGCCATTGTGCGTAAGCAATCCACTTACCCTCATCGGATTTATGCAGCCGTGAGCCCAGACTACCCTTAAACAGGTAAATCCCCTGGGTTACTTTTGGCCATGCCGCCAGAAAGGCCTCGGTTTTACCCGGCTTGACCACAAATTCAAACATCACGATGTACATCTTCACTTCCCTTTGAATTACGTATTATCTGCCAACACCACACAATTACGGCCAAGTTCCTTAGCACTATACAAGGCTTTGTCTGCACGTTGAAACAGCCCATCAAAATCTTCTAAATGATGAGAAACTGCAACGCCAATGCTTGCCGTCACCGACAGAGACTGTTGCTCGGCATCAATCTTCATCTCTTCGATCATTGCTCTGATTTTCTCGGCAATGAGCTGCGCTTGCTGAAGACTGGTATCCACACACAATAGAATAAACTCTTCTCCTCCCCAGCGCACCAAACGATCATTCAGACGTACATTTTTAAACAAGGTTTCGGCACAACACTGCAACACTTTGTCACCCACATCATGCCCGTGTGTATCATTTACCTGCTTGAAGTGGTCTAAGTCTATCACGAGTAAAGCGGAGTTCATCTTCAAACGATTGTCCGGAAACAAATGCCGAAACTCCTGTGCAAAACCGCTTCGATTCAGCGCCCCCGTGAGTGGGTCATGACTCGATAACGTTTTATAGTGTTCAGACTCTTCTTTTAAATGACTGGAAAAGTGCGTGAGCTGAGAAAGCCTGTTAGCATCATTCATAATACGGGCTTGCTGGACTTTTAGCAGCTTACCGAGAAACACGATGTTGAACATCAGCCAGACAACACCCACCACACCATACCAGTAGGTTACGGGCAACCAGTCTCCGCGCAGCGTAATCTGGCTGACTTGCAAGGCATGTTGCCCAGTCTGTAGCGGTGGGACAATATCGAATACCACGTCAAGTTGCACAGCACCATGTTCTCCCGAATACAAATCCGGATCTGACACGTGCCATGCATTAACAGGAATAGTGAATTGCTCGTCCAGCGTCTGTTTTGCGACTATGTAATCAAGCCCCGTTAGTATCTCGTTTGCGCTTTCGGGGTTTTGTGGCGGTACATATGCGTGCAGCTTGACCCGCAGCCTTTCATTTGGCCCACTGTAACGCAGACTAAACGTTGCGGTCCTGTAATCAGCATAGTCTTTGGCAGCTTCAGGTGGCTTAACTTTTAAGCTCGCACCACAATAACTATTGTTGCTAACCGAGGGAGCATCGCAAAAGAAGCTCAGGTCCTGCTGTGACTGCCAGTTTGCTCGCGTTGCGCCGCCAGCCTGCCCGTCATAAAAAACATAACTGTCATGGATATAATAAGGAAGTAGCTGTAGCGTTTTTTCCGGCAGTAACTGATGACCTAACAAAGCAGCAATGGCACTGAGAGTGGATACAATCAGAAAGCGGTACAGACCAAAGGAGTAGGTTTTATCTGTGCGATGCGACGGTTGATCATTCATATTTTGACAATAAACAAACACACGAAAAATGTGTATTTGCCAACCTTAAACAAAAAACGATTATCGGGTAACTCTTGCCTAACGTTGAAAGTTTGTCAAATTCGCAGGAAACCAATTCTGCTGAATGATGGAAAGTTGCCTGCGCTATCGCGCAGGCAGTATGTTATTAATCTTGCTGCTTGCGAGCAGAATAACCAGTCCATATCGCAACGAGTAACAAAGGCACGTTAATTTGTAGTGCCGCAAAGTTCAGCGCTGCAGGCCCGAATTCAACAAAGTACACAATGAGGAAGGCGCAGGTTACCAGGGTAAAGACATACTTCAAGTAACGGGTAACCCGTTCCTGCGTTGTGGCTTTCAGCGCTGCCACGGTAATCCCCAATAACGCGACCCAAAAACACACTGTTGGCGACAACCCAAAGGCGAAATACCCCATGGCACTGACAACCAGTGCATTCGGTGTTCCCCATACTAATCCGGGCCAGAGGCGGTTCAGGGCATCCTGTGTTTTACGCTTTTTCAGCCAAATATTCATACCGGTTGCTGAAATGATGGTGAGCATCATGCCCAGCACAACAAACAGGACTTTACCTGGCATGCCAAGAAAATCACCGAAGTGAAGCCGGTATACAGACCATAGGATCTGCTTGCCACCATCGTCTCCTAAATAGCCTGCGGTTTCCAGAAATTCGCCGGACGTGTTGTAGCGGTAATTTTCAGAATACGTAAAATGGGCGGGGGTCCTCACGTAAAACTCAATGAACTGTTGGGGCGAATCTGGTTCGTGGATCGTGAAAAATATCAGATTTTCCGGATCAATCCGGGTAAACAAGTCCGTCATTGCTTTGCCAATTTCAGGCCGAACAACCGCTTGTTCCAGTACGGGCTCGGGGGCAAATACCTTGTCGTAAACCGCCTGATCATCCCCGTCGTAAAATGCCTGGGAAATAATAGTTACCAAAATGCCGGCTAAGCCGAAGTACGCACCCGTTATGGCAATCATTAGGTGAAAAGGCGTACCCCAAACACTCAGTCGGTTGTGTAAATCAATATTGCTTTTCAGGCCATCACCGCCGGCTCTGAAACGAAATGCATCTTTTACAATACGCGGATGCGCCAACAGGCCAGACACAATGAGTGCGCACAGCAATGCGCCAAAGGCACTCACTACAATCATGCCAAACGACATGGGCAAGTGCAGAAACATATGCAGGTCGCCCAGCATGCGGGTCCAGGTTACCGATTCTTTTGCCCCCAGATTCCCTTCCGCATCCACAAAGTGTGCGTTGTTGTCGTCCTCCATTACTAACCGGGGAATACCTGAGCCGGGGAACACAAAGTAGTAGTGATGCGTGTCATTATCATACTGCTCGGTAAACTGCGTGTAGGCTTTTTCTACTTGTTCAATTGAAAACGCAGTGGTCTCTTCAACATACGGCTGCTCCCAACGTTCAAATTCAAGGTGCAGCACGGCAATGGTGCCAGACAAACAGATCAGGTACATAAACCCGCTGACTACCAACCCCAACCAGGCATGAGAAGCCAGCGAACGTTTACTCAGACTTTGCGAGACAGGGGATTTAGCCATGGGTTACTCCAAATAAATACAGTCCGGCAATCGCTGCCGAGGCAACCAGCGCAACCACATGCCAAACTTTGCGTTCAGACATCATGTACCAATACGCAAAGACGCCCCAAACCAACGGCAACAAAATAGCCCCCGTTGCCATTTGCTTGGGCTCCGAGACCGGCAGTTGATACATCGCTGCAACCACAATCACACTGAATGCAAACAGTTGGATTAGCAGAACAAACAGTATGTGCCAGACTTGCTGTACAACGGTCTTGCCCTGCCAGCGCCATATATGTTGCGGCTTGATGATCACTGATTTTACTTTTTCAGACTTAGCATGCCGGGCAATGCCAATCCACACTGCGATGGCGGGTAAAGACAATCCAATCAACGCGCCAAACTCAACCCCTAGCGCTAAACACCAGGTCACGATGCTGAGCAGTATTCCCGTCCAGCCCGCATAGGCCCAGCGCCGTTTTTGTGTTGCCCAACCAAGATAAATGGCATAGCACGCCAGCACGGTGAGCGCGCTGGATATGATAATCGTTGTAGTCATAAATTCTCTATAGACCTGTGAACACAATACGGTGGTGGCGTGATGTACATCGGTAACACTGGCCAACTGGTGCCAGCTCAAAATCGGAGAGCGCGTAGTTTACTTACACCAGCCATACACACCTTGACTCACCAGACAAAAACAGTAACGATAATAATTTACATTTACCGAACATTCAACGACACTAACCGTTTAAAATCTCCCAATAATCAGGTATTTTGGCTATATTCTGATAAAGATTTGCCAGTCAATTCACTCAGTGAATACTTTCTACACAATCTTGCCTCGGCTCAAATAAGGAATGTTGGATGAACAAGCCTTCTCAGCGCTTTTTAATGGCGTATGGCGTAATGTTACTGACCTTTGCTGTTTTAGATGGAATTTGGCTCGGTTTGGTTGCAAAAAACCTGTACACGTATAGCTTATCTGGCCTGCTGAGAGACCAGTTTATAGTCTGGCCATGGGTTCTGTTTTACTTGGGGTATTGCGGCGCCATTCTGTATCTGGCAGTGATCCCTAGCCAGCGTTACCGCTTGACCGCTTTTGTTCGTGGTGCAGTACTAGGGGCCGCGGCTTACGGGGCGTACAACCTTACCTGCTATTCAATTATCGCCGACTGGCCAATGCCCATTACGCTGATTGACTGGATGTGGGGTACAACGGCAACAGCCCTGGTAAGCATATCCGGCGCCATGACATTTCGCTACACTGACTCCTGACAGATAGCGTTCGCGCGCCGACCCTTCATCGCTAAAGTTAGCTTTTAGTAAAGAAAGATAAGCGGTGCCGGCTCACACAACCCGCACCCACTTGTTTGAATCGCTTTACAAGTTGATGATTCGCTGGTTTGAATACACCAGTGACCCTGTATCACCTGAGACATGGTAAAACTCAAACTCTACCTTGCCTGTTTCCTGTAGCAAACCGTAGTTGTCTTCCTCGTGACGCAATTCATATTTTTCTTTGTCTGCCTTGCGTTTGGCAAACTCATCTAACAGAAGCTTTTTGCTGCCATGGCGGATCTGCTTTTGGAAGATCACAATTTGGCGCGCCTCTGGTTTATAGACGTAGGTCAGAAAAATAGTGCCGCTTTTCGCATTGTTCAACGAGATCTCAATGACGCCTTTCTCTTTGCCATCTTTGTACTTCGAAGAAGCCAGCTCATTCAAACCTGTCCAGTAAGAGCCCCACTGGCCATCAAACGCCCAGGAAGACGTGTCGTAAATTTCTTTTTTGATGGTGTTATCCGGGTCGTCCACACCCAGCTGATTTACAATTGACTTAGTGACGTTCTGTTGGGTTTCTGTCAATGACTCAAACCCGCCGAGGGCCATTGTATGGAAGCTGATTGCGCAGAGTAAGAGTGGGATATATTTTTTCATTGTTGGTCCATTACTACTTTTTTAAATCCAAAAATTAAGCATATCGGGCAGTCCTGCTCCGAGAAAATTGAAATTAACGTCTTCTGGATACACCTCCTTGTTAGTCAAACTGGCGCCTGTTAACACGCTGCCCTTAGTGGGCGGACCACTTAAAGCAAGGCGTCATTGTTATCGAGCCCCTTCATCATAGTCAAATAAATCAATAAATTAGTTCAAAAATCCATCAACCCGTTCTTCACTGCACTCTGCCCACGTGGTGATCCAGCTGCCTGTTGAGCACAGGGCTTACAGTTCAAATGCCCGCCTGACCGGTAAGCGAACCGGTGGCGCATTGCCGAATGAATTCGTGATACAATAATTCGGTTTTTTATTGCACAGGATTAATTGTTCATGTCTTGGATGCGTCAGGCTTTGCTTAACGTGTTTCGCTTACCGGTAAAATGGCTGGTTAGCACAAAAAGTACCCCCGCCAATGTTGAAGCGGAGCTGGGCATAGACAAATCACGGCCAATCATTTACTTACTGCCAACGAATTCCATTACCGATCAGTTGGCGCTGCAAATGTCGGCGGAAAAATTAGGGCTGCCCAATCCAATGGGGCAAGTCACGCTTGCTGGCAAGGACTACCCCGCCAGTTTATTTTTGCGCCGCACCGATCCTTTGTTCCGCAAGCACGCCAAAGAAACGGACATCGAGCATGTGTTTGCTGAATTGTTTCATATACACCGGGAACACGACGAGATAGACGTTCAGGTAGTGCCAGTGTTTGTGTCCTGGGGCCGTGCGCCAGACAAAGGCAAACCGGGCTTTGCCGACCTGATCACGCATGTCGCTGCCCCGAGCTGGTTCAGAAAGTTCTTCATCGTACTGTTTTTGGGTCGCGACAACTTTATCAGCTACAGCAAAGCCGTGTCCTCTCGTGTTATGGCGAATCAGCATGGCAGTGACGAATCCGTCGCCCACAAACTGGTTCGCGTCGCCAGCACGCATTTCCAACGCAAGCGACAGTCGATGACCGGGCCGACCCTGCTGGACCGTCAGCAGCTGAACAACGCCATACTGGGTTCAGAAAGCGTTAAGCGAGCGATGGCTGAAGAGTGTCGCGGTAAAAACCTGTCTGCCGACCAATCAAAGTCACTGGCCAGTGGCTACGTACAGGAAATTGCCGCGGATTACCGAGAAGGCTTAATTCGTTTTGGTGACCGCCTGCTCACCCGTATCTGGAATAAGATATACAACGGGATTAACGTCGGCCACGCCAATCGTATTCGGGAGCTAGCGAATAATGGCCACGAAATCATTTACGTGCCGTGTCACCGCAGCCACATGGATTATTTGCTACTGACTTACGTGATTTATCACGAAGGGTTGGTGACACCGCACATTGCGGCAGGTATCAACCTGAACTTCTGGCCGGTTGGCGGGATTTTCCGTCGCGGCGGCGCATTCTTTTTACGACGCAGCTTTGCCGGCAACAAACTCTACACAGCCGTCTTCCGTGAATATTTGGAGTTGCTGTTTAAAAAAGGCTATGCCGTGAAATACTACCCGGAAGGCGGTCGTAGCCGAACGGGTCGGTTGATCCCGCCTAAAACCGGCATGCTGGCCATGACCATTCAGGCCGCGGTAAAAGGCGTAAATCGCCCGGTTAGTCTGGTACCTGTGTATATCGGCTACGAAAACGTCATGGAGGTGAAGAGTTATCTGAATGAATTAAAGGGTAGCTCTAAGAAGAAAGAGTCCAACCTGCAGGTGTTTTCAGCCATCCGTAAGCTGAAAAACTACGGCCACGGCTTTGTGAACTTTGGGGAGCCCCTGAGCCTGACTCAGTTTCTGGATTCCCAGGCCCCGGAATGGCGTAAAAGCCAGCTGGATAACCCGGACAAAAAGCCAGCCTGGTTAACCCCAACCGTGAATGGTTTAGCATCAGAATTAATGACCCGGATCAACAGCGCTGCGGCGATTAACGGAATGACACTGACTGCGCTATGCTTACTGGCCTCAAAAACCCAGACTATGAGCAAACAAGAGCTGGAACAAGCCATGCGGGACTACCTGACGCTGTTAGCCAACGCACCGTACAGCAGCGATGCAACCTTGCCGGAAGAAGACGCTACAGCCCTGCTCGCCAATACCTTAAAACTCGACCGTTTGCAGGTCACTGAAGACAGCTATGGCACGCTAATTGGTCCCCAGCCGGGTAACGCGGTATACCTGACTTACTACCGCAACAACATTATTCATTTGTTTGCACTACCCGGCGTGATCATGACCGCCGTCTTCGCGAACCAAAAAATGGAAAGAACAGCTATTCTTCAATTAATGGCTGCGCTTTACCCATTGCTGCAGCGCGAGCTGTTTCTGCATTTCTCGCAAGACGAAGCCCTGGCTTACACTTCAACACTCATTGATGCGTTTAAACAGTCCGGTATGCTGGTGCAAGGCGGTCGCTATTTAACGCCACCCGATGCCAACAGCGATCATTTCCATTCAAGCTGGTTGTTAAGCCGCTGCATGCAGGAAACTTTCCAGCGTTATGCGGTGGTGCTCACACTACTTAAACGCGAAAAGGTCATTAGCCGGGGCGAACTGGAACGCGAAAGCAAAACGGTGGCTGAGCGCTTGTCTAAACTCTATGGCATGCACTCACCGGAATTTTACGACAAAAACGTACTGTCGAGCTTCATTAGCGCACTACGCGACAATCACTGGCTGGACAGTGGCGACGGCGGTAGCCTGAAGTATTCGGAAGAAGCATCGGCACTGCGACGCGATATTATTGCGTTAGTGTGGCCAGAGATTGCTCAGCATTTAGAGAAGGACATTTTGCACGCCGATGCCAAGGAGGCAGACAATGACAGTTCAGCGCTTTGATCAGGAAATGATCGCCGAAATGCGGGCCCAGGCAGAAGCCAGCCCGCGCCGCCGAGCACACAAGAATATTCATTCTGATTACCAACAACCTGTTCAGAGACTGTTTGTCAGTATGCTGCCAGACTCCTATGTGCGCCCGCACCGTCACAGCCAGCCAACCAAATGGGAATTCTTTCTGGTAATCGACGGCATGTTAGAGCTGCTATTTTTTGATGAGCAGGGCGAACTCACTGAACGTATAGCGTTGAGCCCGAATAGCGATTGTTTCGGCGTCGAAATTCCACCGAATACCTGGCACGCCACAGTGTGTCATGCGCCAGTAACGTTCGTAGAAGTGAAGCAAGGCCCATACGAAATCAGTGATGATAAGGATTTTGCTCAATGGGCACCGGCAGAAAACACCAACGAGGTACCTGCGTTTTTAGCTGAGCTTAAGCTATTGCGCCCGGGAGAGCGTATGTCTACTCTCGCTCAGCAAGCCTGAACGGTTACTCTACAGGTAACACTTCCCCCAGCGCATTGCGGTGAGTGCGGTTTGCCAGACGGGATTGATAATAGTCGGCCGGCACAATGGCGCCCTTTGCGCCGATTACCACACCGGCCACTTCAGCGCCCATTGCAGCCGCATCGGCACTCGTGAAACCCGCCAGCTTTGCCGCCAGATACCCACCAATAAACGCATCACCTGCTGAGGTGGTATCTACCACGGTCTGCACCGGCGTGACTGCTACACTGACGTGCTCGTTATTGCGGTAAATCTCAACATTGTCGGCGCCGCGCTTCAGTACAATTTCGCCTATATTCATTGACTGCAGAAAACCAACAATCGCGCCTTCGTCTTTGTGCAAGTAGAGTGCTGCATGGTCGTCACCCCCGGGGAACGCAATGTCACAGGCAGCGTAAAACCGCGTAGTCCAGTCCCTTGCTTCCTGTATCGATGACCACAATAACGGGCGGTAATTTGGGTCAAACACGATAGTCGCCCCACGTTCCCGATAGCTCGCTAACGCCCTTAACAATTGCTCGCGTTGCGGCACATCCAGAATCGCAACCGTGATCCCCGATACATACACTACATCAAAACAGGTTTCCGGCAGCGTCACCAACGCCATCACGTTACGGGCTGCAGAATTATTGCGCCAGTAAGCAAAGCTGCGTTCGCCACTGGCATCGGTAGTCACCAGATACATACCAACCGTATGCGTCTGACTCTTTGCCACATAGCGGGTATCCAGTCCTTCCAGTTGCATGACATCGAGCATTTGCTGACTCAAGGCATCGGCACCCACCGCAGTGACATAGGTCACCACACAGTCGGGCAGATTACGCTTCAAATACACCGCGGTATTAAAGGTATCACCGGCAAAGCGTTTATTCAGGGTATTCGCATCCAGTGGCGAGAGCTCTACCATGCACTCACCAATGATTAAACAACTTGGCATAACGGGTTTCCGCTTAGGCTTTCAGTCGACTTTCTTTGAGCTGATAGGTATCGCGATAAATGCCGCGAGCAGCCTCTTTCGCAAACTCAGCAACCACCGGAATTTGTGATTTAGGGAAGGTCACTGCGGGCGCAGTTACTCCCACGGACGCCACCACCACACCGCGATTGTCGCGAACCGGCACAGCAAGACAACGCACATCTTTATTGTATTCGCGTTCGTCTACCGCGTACCCAAGCGCTTCAACCCGCTTGAGTTCTTCGCGTAAATCATCAATGTCGGTAATGGTGTATTCAGTGTGTTTTTCCATTGGGTGTTCCTGCAATAACAATTCAAGATTGTCGTAATACAGGAAAGCCAGGAACACTTTACCGCCGGCGGAGCAGTGCAGTTGTGCCTGCACGCCTGGCCGCTTTGACACCATCAGGGGATTAGGGCTGTCGACGACTTCTACAATTAAAATACTGCCATTGTTGGGTACAGCGAGGTGAGCAGTATGGCCACTTTTCAACGCCAGGCGCTGAATGTGAGGGATCGCAAGCTGGTGCATACGATCAGAATTAATAATGTGTAACCCCAGTTTCATGAGGTCGGTACCACAGTAGTAACGCTTTCCACGCTTTTCCAGCATTTGCTCGTTACACAGGGTTCGCAATAGCCTGAAAAGCGTTGTACGCGGTAAATCCAGTGCCACTTCCAGGTCATGCATTGTCATTCCGTTTTCGCTGTTGGCCAGCAAGCGGAAAATCTGACAGGCATGGTTAACACTCGGTATCAGGTAACGTTCCATAATCACTTCCAGGGTTACACAATTGTTAATATTGTATTATATTTTTAACAGTTTCACTATCGCAATTCATTCGGCGGGAAGCTATCCATGTCGCCATAGTCCAGGTTTTCCCCAGCCATTCCCCAAATAAATGCGTAGTTCGACGTGCCTACACCACAGTGGATTGACCACGGTGGAGACAGCACAGCCTGTTCGTTTTGTACAAAAATATGACGGGTCTCTTGAGGCTCACCCATAAAGTGACACACCGCCTGACCGTCATCTAAGTCAAAGTAAAAGTATACTTCATTGCGACGATCGTGCTGGTGAGCCGGCATGGTGTTCCACACACTGCCCGGATTCAGACGGGTCAGGCCCATTTGCAGCTGACAGGTTTCAACCACGGTGTTGATCATCAGCTGGTTTATATCACGCTCGTTAGAGGTTTCCTGACTGCCTAAGTGAAGGACCTTAGCGTCTTCACGACCAATCTTTTTATTGGTAAAGGCATGATGTGCCGGTGCCGAGTTCAGGTAGAACTTCGCAGGCTTAGCCGGGTCATTGGAGTAAAACGTGACTGACTTATTGCCTTTTGCCAGGTACAAGGCTTCTTCAGCAGCTAACGCAAACTCTTCGCCATCGGCTACCACGGTGCCGTCGCCACCCACGTTAATGATACCCAGCTCGCGACGATCCAGGAAATGTTCAGCTTTCAATGCATCCAGTGTTTCCAGCGCCAGCGGGCTGTCTGTAGGTACGGCACTGCCTACCATAAAACGCTCATAGTGACTGTAGATCCAATACACTTTACCTGGCTGCATGAGTTTGTCGGCCAGAAAGGTATCGCGTAGTTCAGTGGTGTCATAGCCTTTTACTTCACGCTGTCCTACTGCATACCTGACTTCGTACTCAGTTTTGTTTGACATAATGTCGGTTCCTCAAATGGTTTATCGGGCCAGGAATCCGCCGTCTACGGCGAGAATATGGCCATTGATGTAATTACTTGCACTGCTTGCCAGGAATACAGCAGCCCCTTGCAAATCCGCAGTCTCTCCCCAACGTGCGGCCGGGATTCGCTTCAGAATCTCCGTGCTACGCTCAGGATCGTCCTGCAGGGCCTGGGTGTTGTCGGTTCGGATATAGCCAGGCGCAATCGCGTTGACCTGCACATTGTGCTGTCCCCACTCATTCGCCAACGCCTTGGTGAGTCCTGCTACTGCGTGTTTACTGGCTGTGTAAGCCGGTACGGTAATACCGCCGCTGTAACTCAGCATAGACGCAATATTGATGATCTTTCCTTGCTGGCGCGCGACCATGGATTTGCCAATTTGCTGGCATAAAATGAAGGTCGCATCCAGGTTTACCTGTAATACGTTTTGCCAGGCTTCCAGCGGATACTCTACGGCCGGGCTACGGTATATTGTGCCGCCATTGTTTACCAAAATATCAATCTCACCAAAGGCCGCTTGTGCCTGTTCAGCCAGGGCAACCACTGCACTGGCGTCTGACAAATCAGCCGCCAACTCGGTTGCAGTGCCACCTGCCTGCTCAATCTTACTCACTGTTTCCTGACACCCTCCAACACGGCTGGCTGCACATACTACTTTGGCACCGGCGGCTGCCAGTCCCATCGCTAATGCTTGTCCAATACCTCGGCTGGCTCCTGTTACCAGGGCTACCTTGTCGACTAAACCAAAGTCTGGCTTACTCATTGATGCACACTCCTTTCTTTACCGTATTGTGAGTGGTGATAGTGTGGTCGCTGCTCCAAATGTGAAGCAAGAAAACCGCTATTGAACACGCCAAAACCGGCAATAATGTTCAAATGTGAAACTTAATTTGCCACGCCAACTTCTACCGCGTACACGTGTACCGGCCCATGCATATTCGAACGGAATACCACCCATTTTCCATCTGGCGTAAAGGTGACATTGGGCTCTAATCGATAATCGTGCTGCTGCATATTCACCAAGCGCTCTGCTTTTAACACCGCAGGCTTAATTAACTCCGCGGCATTGGGCGCACTAATGCCCGCAACATCGTTGATAGGTTCATCGCGAAACAGGTAAATCCACTTACCGTCTTCAGCGCGGGCGACCATTTCATGATCGCCACCGTCACCGGCAAATACGCTGCCGTCTGGTGAAATATTGAAGTGCACCGACCAATAATCGCGGGGCATATGACGCCATACGCGCTCACCGGTTTTTAGGTCGTAACTCGCCAGCCAGAACACTTCACCGCGAGGCGTTTGTAAGTCATAAAAAATACGCTCGCCGCTGGCATCAAAGAACTCGTGCCCGGCAATTTCCATATTCATGCTGCGGTGATGGACTTTTTGCTGACCCGTACCATCTGCGCGAATAGTCCAGATGCGATCAACTTTGTGCCAGGGCCCTTCATGGCAATACATGATTTGTTCCGGGTCATTGGGCGAAAACTGAATATGATTCAGCCAGTCTGTGGCTTTGTGAATGGTTTTCTGCTCACCGGTTTCAATGTTAAAGGTAAACATTTCCATGGGAATACGGGCTTCCAGGCGCTCGTTGATACGCACTTCTTTTGCCTCAGCAAAGGTCAGCGGCTTACCATCAGGGCCTACGGCTTCGTAGCGGGCTTCAAAACGGCTGTCGCGTGGGCCCGCCTCCATGTTGTAGGCGTGTTCTGCAAATGCCCCAATCAGTAGTGTTTCATCACTATTGATAGAGTGAATTTTGCCTTTTGGAATGGCCCCCAACTCAGTGACTTCGCCGGTATCCAGACTCACGCGCAACAACTGCGTTGGCGTCTGTAACTCATTTTTAGGGTGCACCACTTCGCCGTTTTGACGGGCAATTTGGGTCAGGTAGACACTGCGGGTTCGTTTACCTACAAACAGAATGCCTGCATCCGGGTGCTCATAAATACGCTTTACTGACAGGTCGGTTAAATCCACCACGGCCACACCGCGAGGGTTGTCTACCGAGATCACCATTTTATCGCCTTCCGCCGTATAGGCGTTCTGGTGAAAATACAGCGAACGAGAGCCCGGCTCTTCTGACAGGCGCACAATGCGGTGCCCGGTATCAGGGTCAACCCAGTCTTTGGGAATAGGCGTCGTTTCGCCTTCCAGTGTGGCTTTTTCCGCGGTAACCGTGGAAGCGACAGTCGTTTCAGCCGCTGGCTGGCAACCTGCCAGTGCAACTCCTGCTACCAGCGCAGCTAACCAGGAATACTTCATACGTGCTGGCTTCATCTTAACGGCCCACCGGGTTTTTGCCCCACAGCTGGTCGTAAGACCAACCTGAGAGATCTTCAACAATGGCTTTGTGTTCAGCCGTTGGCGGTGTTTCCTGACCACACTTAAAGCGTTCAATCTCGGTCATCAGTACTTCATGAGTTTCTTTGTTCAGCTTAAACTTGGTCGACACGTAGAATCCGAATAGCAGCACTACCAGCGGACCTGCTACCAACATGACCATAATGGTGGTGATAGCCTGCGGGTCCTGTACATCTGCCCCTGAAACAAAGCCTCCGGCCTCCAGAATGATACCCACAGACATAACCGCAACCGCTTGTGTGGCCTTACGAATAAAGGTCATTACACCGGCGAAGCTACCTTCACGACGACGCGCAGTTACGATTTGGTCGACATCGGCCATGTAGTTATAGGTATTCCAGGGAATATAGTTAAGTGCGCCACGACCCAGTCCGGCCACAATGACCCCGACAGCCAGCCACAGTGCACTGAAGCTTTCTGTGGTCAGGTACAAGGTGAGTAGCGCGATAATACCGGCGATATACAGCAAAATTGCAATGCGATACATAGATGCCGGGCCAAAGCGCATCACCAGAGGAATAGCAGCGGCAACAGCAACTAACTGGGCGATATAGGTGATCGCCATCATCTCAGACGCAATCACAACCGAACCACCAATGGCGAAGACAACAAAGTAAGTGAAGACAGCGTTAAACACGTCCTGGCTGATATACCCTCCCAGATACATGCCTAAATGCAGTCGGAAAGCGCGAATACGCAGCGTAGAGGACAGATTTTTAAACAGGGTTTTTAGTGTGCCTGCCACTGACCAGTTGTCGTCGCGTTTGACCTCTTCTTCACTGAGTTCGCTAATATCGCGTTCCCAGGTGAAGAACCACACGGTGAAGACCACCAGCATAAACACAGCAGAGAAAATAGAACCCATGATCAGGAAAGTTTCAGCAGACTCTTTACCGCCCACTACCGTGACAATCCAGCTTGGCAGGATACCGGCAAAAATCGCAGAGATTTGACCGGTAAGAATACGCGCACCCGCCAGTTTGGCTTTTTGCTTGTAGTCATCGGTCATTTCAGCCGCAAGGGTTTCATAAGGGATAATTACCGACGCATACACCAGTTCAAAGAACACGTAGGTGACCAGGTAATACCAATATTCCTGCCCACTTACCCACATCAGGGCAAAGCTGGGCAACAGGGGAATGGAGCCAATCAAAAAGACCCGGCGACGTCCAAATTTACGACCGATTTTAGTGCTGCCCAGACCATCTGAGATATGGCCAATCAACGGGCTGGCAACGGCATCTAAAATTCGAGCAATGGCAAAAATCGACGCGGCCTGTACGGCTGACAAGCCACAAAACGTGGTGTAGAAAAATAAAATCCACCCACTGATCACGGCCATTGAGCCGGCGCCCAAAATATCATTCAGGCCATAGGCTACGTAGTTTACCGGTTTAAGCTGACGTCGGGTCATGACTGCTCCTCCCTGATCGGTCTTTAAATGTAGGCGTTCATAAATTCAACCAGGGCGAGGATCGCCATGGACTGGCCATACGGCATGGAAGTCAGCGGAATATCGCGGTAACCCTGCAGATCATCAAACACCGGAGTACCAAATGACACCTGCTGTAATTCACCGGTTTCGTCGATGTTTTCCAATACCGCTTTAATGGCTTTTATGGCACATGGGGCGTACTCGTCGCTAATGTAGCCCTTGCGAACCGCTTTCAAAATGCCGTAGGCAAAACCGGCTGCCGCTGACGCCTCCAGATACGAGTCCGGGTCGTCCAGCAATGTGTGCCAAAGGCCGCCCTCGTGTTGTGTTTCCACCAGCGCTTTAACCTGGGCTTCCAGCGTTTCAATCAGGAACATACGCAGACCGTCTGTCTCTGGCAGATCCAGCAATTCAATAAATTCAGGGATAGCGATAGTGACCCAGCAGTTACCTCGCGCCCACAAAGCGTCGGCGAAGTTATGGCGGCCATCAAAGGTCCAGCCATGGAACCACAGGCCCGTTTTGCGATCGGCCAGATATTTGATGTGCAGCATGAACTGGCGTTTAGCTTCTTCAACATAGTGAGGGCGGTCTAACAACAAGCCAATTTTGGCCAGCGGCAGCACGCTCATCATTAGCGTGTCATCCCACATTTGCTGATAATTTTCAGAGTTGAACACGATATGTTGAATACCGTTTTCTTCGGTACGCGGAATACCGTCCATGATCCACTCAGCCCACACGTCAAGGTACGGCAAATAGCTGCGGTTACCGCTGCGTTCCTGCATGTAAGCCAGGGTTAAAAACGGCGACATGGTGTTCACATTTTTGGTTGGAGTACCTTCTGCGAAACGGTTCTTGAACCATTCTTCAATGATCTCGCGGGCCTTGTCGTCACCGGTGATATCCCAGTACTTTAAAAGGCCGTATAAACCAACGCCATGGGTCCATTCCCAGTCGTTCCAGCCTTTGGTATCGATAACCCGACCGTCTTCCAGTTTTAACAGAAATTCACCGGTTTCATCGGTAATATTTACCAGGTTGTCGATGAGTTTATCTATGCTTTGACGAACCGTTGCGTAGGCAATATCGTGGGCTGTTGCTGGCATGTTGAATCCTTTACCTTACAAAGTGTTAATGCGTATCAGGGTCAGTGTCGGAAAAAGAGAGAACACGCGACACGTCACCTAAAAGTTTCAAATAGGGTGAATCTGTTTCAATAAGTTAACTCTACACGAATTCACATATTGTTAACGTCGTTTAACGTTTTTGTTTCATATGCGAAATTCTTTTTCGTGATTGAACTTTTCGATAAACGTAGTGACTGCGTAAGCCCTGCAAAACGCAGGGAAGCCACAGGCTAACTGTTCGTGCAGAACAGCGCCTGCAGCGGGCACAACGCTAGTCCAGTGCATCGCCAACCAGGGCTAAGTTCTGAATGGCAGCCAGCCCCCATTGTGATGCATCATTGGTAGAAATCCATGGCGCCTCATCGATGGGATTGAGTACATCCGGCCCTTTTACGTGAGCTGTTTGCAAGCGGCTGGAAATACCCGTTTTTCCTGCAAACTCCTGCTTGGCGTCAAACTCTTTCCAGGCGCGCTTCGCGAGTTGCTTATCCCCAGAATGGTACGCGGTGTAAGCCGTCAAGCGGGAATGCGCCGCTTTGAGGTTAGGTCGCTTGGACATGCCCAACTCTGCTTCCTGAGTTTGCGCATCGGCGTTGTACAAACGGCCATACTCCATCCAGGCTTGTTTGTAAGCAGGCATATCAATGAGCTGATTGAGTTCAGTGTTTATTTCCATGAGTCCGAATACCGAGCTCAAGTGCGATATAGACGGTTTATCCAGGTCGTAGGACAGCAGTTTTTGCGCATCGACATCATAGCCAAAAGCCCCGGCAAAGAAGCCTAGCGGGTGTTCACCGATTTCCTTCATAGCGGCCACCAGACGATCGCGATACTGCGTATCACCGGTGCGCTCCCAGGCTGTCAGCCAGTTTGCTGCCGTTGATCCCCAGTCGGTACCCACACCAATCTTGGCCATACCCGGCATAGGATTTTCCCGGGCTACCTTACGGGTAGGATTTAATACGCCCAGCGCCTTGTCTGCATTAATGACTTCATTTAACACATCCCCGGTGCGATCATCACCGGTAATGTAGTAGTGGAAGCGGCGGTATGCAGCGGTACTAATACGCAACTGTTTGGCGCTACAACCCCAATGCTGTACGTTGTGGCGTGTCCCTAACCCTTTGAATTCCCCCGCGTGATAAATATCCACGTCACGATTGTGACGGGTCATATTTTCTGCCAGGTGGAAGGTGGTTGGGTCGCCGGTACGCAAGAACGAATACCACAGCCATAAATCAGGCGATAGCTCGGAGTTGTCCCAGGCATAACCCCCTATGTCATAGCGCCACACGTGACGGTCAGTATCGTAAGTGTGCATGACATCGCCGAAATTCCAGAAGCCGTACCAATGACGTTGGTCAACCTGCGAGCAATAATACTTCACCTGAAAATCCAAGCGGTCTTCAATGGCTGCTTTCGCTGGTGACGAGCGGTCGGGTAGGGTCCAAAGGCCGCCAAACACACCGGCATTCAGGTAATCTTGCGGCGCCGCAACCACCTGAGGCGCCTGGCTGATATACCTTGCCATGGCAACGGTTTGCTCGCGAGAAGGCGTACTATCCATGATGCCAAGCGTGAAGTCAGTTGTGCGCGCTACCCCGTAAGCCGAACCAAAACCCGGCTCATAGTCTTCATAAATAATGTTCAGGGCATCAAGCTGCTTGTCGTAAGTATCCTGGCCCATGCCATCGTGGTAGAAACGCACATCCATTGCAGGGGCTTCCGGCGACCAGAACCACAGGGTCGCTTCAGCCAGGTCGGAGCCCGCGTTACGCACATCCACCTGTACCGGGTGAAGCTGCCAAAAATCTCGCATACCAAATAATACGCCACCAGAGGTACCGCCAATATAAGTTGTGCCATTGGCACGTTGCCCCTGATCGGAATCAATCCAGGCATGACCAGGTTTAGTGCGTTTACGAATGGCAAAACCATTGGCCGACAGTTGCGAGAGCGTAAAGTCGTTCCACACCGGAATGTAGTGCATTCGACTGCTAACCCGTTCATCCCATTCGCTGAGCGGCGGGGTAGCTACACCCGCAATTTGCGCATCGCGTACTGATTGCCCCGGATCACGACGCAGACCAGTGATGCCTTTTACACCTTCGCCCCACAAGCCATCATTCTGACCCACAAAACGAATGTGGCGGTTATACAATTCATCGCGCTGTACCACGTTAAAACGCAGGCCCAGGCCGCGAATAAAGTCTTTCTGATCATCGCCATCGTAAATAAACGTGTGGCTGATTTTTACGGTTTCCGCGCCGGCATATGCATAAATACGTAACGTAAACGGCAACCAGCTTCGGCCTGACTCGGTAGTTTGCTTACCTTCGATTTTAATGACTGAGCGCACTGGGCCTTGCTGTTCAATCGTGACGGCATCAACAGAAGACGTAAACGCCGTTACACTGGCTGGTGATTCCGGTGTATTTTCCGGTGCGTCCTGTACCAGGCCAACCAGTCGGGCAGACCGGCCTATGACGCTGCCATTGCGGTGCATCTCGCTAATGATGTCCTGGCCGGATTTGGCGATGTGCAGGCTAATCACACCGGTATTCACCACGACGTTACCAGCCTGCTCTACAACACTCACTGCGGCTTTTGGGCTAGCCGGCTTGCCTTTAATAATTTTGAACTGTTCCCCTGGCTGACTGCCAGCGGGTATAGCGTGGGCCGTCCACTTAATACTGCCATCCGGCCAATATGCCGTCGGCCAGCTCTGCAGCGGAATGGGAGTCCCCTGTTCGCTAATTAGCGTTAAAGGTTCGCCCTTTTTCAATTCACCTTCTGCCCAGGGATGACCCCAGGTGGCACCGCCTTGATAATCCGGCGCGTTGCCGTCTACCCAACTCAGTGTGCCAGGTATACGCTTAACTGTTGGCAGTGGCATGTCATTTACAGAGGTTACCGCACACCCTGTGGCCGATAACGCCAACGGCAAAGACGCAGCAATACCGCTTTGCTTCAAAAAGGCACGTCTATCCATATTTGTTCTCCAACTGCTTGTTCTTGGTTATCGACTTAAATCGTCATTCTGTGATTGACACTATGAATGAAGTTGAGCGACTTTTTAAATATTTGTTAATTTATGATTAATTTGTACCATAAAAGAATCAAACAACGGTATTTTGCGATGAATAAATTGGTTTGATTGATTCAGATATGAAACTGGCTCACAGTGCCCAAAAACAACAACGGGATATTCCAAATGCGACAACCTATTAGCCGTCTATTTTCTGCATTTTTATTAATCGGTAGCCTGGCTGGTTGTCAGTCTGCGTCGACCAATGCAATGGCCAGCACTGAGAACAATCCGCACAAAGGCAGGTTGATATATCACAACCCAATGAATGCACCTGAGGCCGTTGCCGACTGGATAATGGAAGGGCCGGGTGAAGTTACGTTTAGTGATGGCTGGATGCGTATGTATTCGCCTGATCAGGCCATGCATCACGTTTTTTGGGCGCCAGTGCAACTACCAGACAGCTTTGTTGCCGAGTGGCAGGCACAGTCACTCAATGACGAAGCCGGGCTGGTGATTGTGTTCTTTGCGGCAAAAGGAGAGAACGGGGAAAACATCTTCGACCCGGCTTTGCCTGCCAGAGATGGGACGTTTACCCAGTACACCGAGGGCGCTATACGCAGCTACCACATTTCCTATTACGCCAATGCGGCGCACAACCCGGATAGGGGACATGCTAACCTGCGTAAAAACAATACGTTTAGCCTGCTACAGCAGGGGCAGGTAGGGATCCCAACCGACTCAACGAAAGTACATCAGATTCGTTTGATTAAGCGTCAGGCCCATATTCAGCTGTACGTTGATGACCGCCTGGTAATCGATTACACAGACAATCAACCGGTTGTTGACGGGGTTGATACCGGCCCCGCCTTAACCAACGGCTGGCTTGGATTCAGGCAAATGAAATGGACTGACTTTCAGTATCGGTCACTCCGCATCTGGACGCTTACAGACGCTTAAGCAGCGCCTCGTAAGCGGCGTTGTCCTGCTGCTTTAATCGCATCAAGTCAGCTTCAATTTTCTCGGCCAGGGTGTGCTGCTTGATGGCATTGATGTCGTCAGCCATTTTACGCAATGATGCAATCGCGTCGCCCGACTCACCGTCGGCCAGCTCCAGTACCGCCTGTGTGATCTTACCCAGTTGCCTGCCATAGCTGGCCACCTGGGTAACCACGGCTTTCTCAATTGCAGAGTCGCCAGCCAGGTTAATTTCGTATTGCGGGGAAAACCAGGTCGTTGTTGGAGAGATGTCTTTTACATCGCCACTGAGTGGCCAGTGCCAGATAAACGGATTAAACGAAAAAGGGTTAGTCAGACTTTTCATGCGCCACACTCCATATGGGTTATACCCGGATTGTAGCGCATACTGTTTATTATTTATACAAGGGTTATTCGAGATGAAAAACCTTTGTGAGTGGTGTTACCACCGGGCTGTTATCCGGGTTGTGCGCCATAATGTCGCCCATATAAGCCCACCATTTTTGCATTACCGCTGTAGCGGGCAGCGCATCCATAGTGTGATCATCTTTGCGCCACAGTACGGCGAAGAGCTGTAATGTGTCTGGATGCAGGAAAATAGAATAGTCTTCGATACCCGCTTTTTTTAGCTCATCTACCAGCTCTGGCCAAATTTCATCATGGCGTTTTTCGTACTCGGCTTCACAACCGGGATTTAACTGCATTACAAACGCGATTTTTTCCATTATCAGACTCCTGTTACCTGAATGACATGCTGTGTATAACCGTCCAAACTCAATGTTCCGCCAAGTGACTTGCCCGTGAACACATCAATGGCCTCCTTTGGTAGCGATACGCTGCGTTTGTCTGCCAGCATATTCAGAACGATCCAGATCTTTTGCCCCCGATTATTCGTGCGCGGCACAATCACTACGCCTGACGGCGTATCTGCAAGACGCGAAATACCAGCCTCGCCGGCATAATGGTGAATCAGGGTATTGAGCATGCCGTCTTTGTTGTCGCCGTGTGGCATTGCGCCTAGCAATACCAGCTTACCCTTGCCAATTCTGCGCTCGGTGACAAAAGCCAGCCCTTTGCCGCGACCTGCGGTAAGGGTTCCTACTACTTGTGTACCTTCGTGGGCAGTCATAGCGGCACACCAGCCACTTAATTCACTGCTTACACCTAACAATTCGCCTGTTGCGCCGGTGCCCGTGAGCGGCATGACATACTGTGTGGTTACACCGGCCAGTTTTTCCAGTAAGCCCAATCCAGCATCGGTAGGCACCGTATGTTCTTTGCCCCGCGTACCGGTAACCGGTCCGGCTATCCATACACCGCCTTGCTCGATAAAGTCCTTTGCCCTTAGCAGAAAGCTATCGCTAACATAGGGCATAGCAGGGGTTATCAATAACTTCAGGCCGTCCAACTCAGCGTTTTCAAAGCGCACCTCGCGGTGATAGCCCAAATCCAGCACCTGTTTGTGCCACATTTCAATCACACCTCGATAGCGTGACGGAAAACCACTGCGTTTATCCAATCCTTCAGTTTCAATCATGGCCCTGGCGTGATCTGAATAGGTAATGGCAATTGGCGGCGCATCCAGGGTTGTGTCCAGTAAAATAGGCTCAAGGCGATCTTTGGCAGCGGCGACTTTTTTCACTTCACCGTAGCCAATAGAAGGCGCATTCCAGGCACTTTTTACTGCACTGTGGGGCAGCTCAGCACCGGTGCGCTGTTGTCGCCACAACCAATAACAGAAGCCTTCACCGCCCAACGCGTAGATCAGGCTTGCTTCCGCTGCCAGGAAGCCTTCCGGGTGCATGGGTTGATGGTTGCCCAGCCAACCGTTGTGGGCGACACTGGTTTCCATTAGCCAAAAGGGTTTACCCGGAATAGCCGCGCGGTATAAGTCTGAACGAAAGGCCAGAGCAGACCACTGTGCCGCCGTAGGATAAGCATCATAAGACGCAAAGTCCTGAGCCAACATAGAGCGCTCATGATGGATATTAAACGCCGGATTGTCGTTGTGAGTGATGGGTAAATCTGAGTATTTTCGGATAGAATCACGTTGGGCCACCATAAAGTCAGCCACGCTTTCCCGGCAGAACATTTTGTACGCGGTGATAAGCGATGCGTTGTGCAAAAACGGTGTAGTGACTGACGCAGGGACTTGTTCAAACGCCGTGTAGTACTGACTCCAGATATGCGTGCCCCAGGCTTTATTCAACGCGTCGATATGCTTAAACCGCTTCTTCAACCACTTATGCCAGTTAGCAATGGCTGCATCGCTGTAGTCTTCACTAACATGCGCTTTCATTTCGTTATCGAGCTGCCAGGCAATCACCGACGGATGACGCCCTAATTCGCGCGACATTCGTTCAATAATGGTAAAACAGGCTTTGCGCACGGCCGGATGTTCATAGCTGGCATGCTGACGCGCGCCATGACTCATGATTTCCCCTTTGTCGTTCTTATGACATCGTTCCGGATGCCCGTGAGTTAGCCAGACAGGCGGGGTAGCGGTTGGGGTGCACAACACAACCTGAATACCCGCGGCATGCATTTTGTCCATGACGTTTTTGAACACCGAGAAATCAAAATTGCCTTGTGTAGGCTCCATGGTGGACCAGGCAAATTCGGCCATGCGCACCACATTAATGCCCAGTGACTGCATTTCTGCAATGTCGGCGTCAATATCGGCGTCAGGCCAGAGTTCAGGATAATAGGCGACACCGTGAATCAGTTTGTTCTGACGATAATAAGGCGCAGGCTCAGCGGCATTTACTGGCCCGGCAAGACTGCCAAGAGGCAGGCTGACTGCTCCCAGCGCAGCACTTTTACCTGCTAAAGAAAATAGCCCTCGTCGGGAAATTGATGACATGAAGATATCCTTTCAAAAACAAAAGGGGTGCCGACATCGCACCCCTGCTTACTAAGTAGTCGTTGCCGACAAATCGTTGGTATCGGATTTACTTGTTAGAACTGGTAAATCACACCCACTGAGTACTCACGGCCAGACCATTGCAGGTCAGACAGACGGCGCGGTCCAGCGGTGTAAGCTTTCACTTCACCTGTCAGGTTGCGACCATCTACATAGGCACGGAAGTTTTCGTTGAAGTTATAGATAAACTTGGCATCCAAATAACCTGAGTCTTCTACAAATACCGGGTTACCCGAGTTATCCGCTGCGCGAACCAGATACTCGTCGCGGTAGTTGTAAGCCATACGGAAACTCCAGTCGTCAGTTTCGTAGAACGCAGTCAGGTTATAACTGTTTTCAGACTGCGACGGGAACGGCAACTCTTCGCCAGTTAACGCGTTGAATAGGCCAACATCATCTGCACTCATGCGGGTATAGTTGATTGCACCACCCAGACCATTGAATGGCTCTGGTAACCAGGTGAAGATGGTTGACGCTTGCAGCTCAATCCCTTTAGTGGTGACCCCTGAGCCATTGATTTTCTGACGAACGTCGAAGTTGCGACCGTCGTTAAAGAAATCAATGTCAAAGCGGGTTTCCGCGTTAATTACCCAACTGGTGATGTCTTTTATGAAGTACGCGCCAGAGATAATGGAGTTTTCATCCGGGTACCAGTTCAATGCTACGTCGAACTGATTTGCACGGTATGGCTGCAGTGCAGGGTTGCCTGCTGTACAGTAATCGCGTAAATCGTCCAGCTCGTTACGCGATGTGCGGTAAATAGTACAGCTCGCATTCACGTTCAGGTCGGTGATTTTAGGACGCGACATTACTTTGGCAGTACCCATGTATAGTACTAATTCATCCTCAATAATGCCTAAGTTCAGGTTCAAACTTGGCAGGAAGTCATTGTAGTCTTCCTCAACGGTTTTACGGCCGTTGAACGTATCAGGGTGATCGGTATCTTCCACGCCTGGCAATGGCTCGCCAGTTACTTCATCAACCAAGACGTTGCCGTCTTCATCTACCTGGTCAACAATAATACGTTCAAAAACATCACCGTTCGCTGCCGTTTGCGTTTCGATATAACGGGCACCTATGTTACCCCATAAACGCATGCCAGCCAGTTCAGTCTCAAAGTTTGCCTGCAGATAAACCGCTTGTGTGTCTACCTGAACATCGTAGTTACCGGAGCGAACATCCAAATCTTCACGGGTAGTAAAGTCGTTTGCTACCGCCTGAATATCTTCAATGAACGGATAGGTATTGATTGCCTGATACGTACCAATGGTATTTACACCCAGGCTATAGCCGTCGAACAATTGAGGAGACTGAAAGGTATTACCCGTGATAAGGGCAATTTGGTCATCCATGGTCCATTCCATGCTCTCACCCGTTTCCGGGTTAGTATAAGTACGGCCTACATCACGAATGATGTTGTACTGATAATTTGCGTTTTCATAGCCTTGTGAGCGAACCTGCACACCAGCTCTAATCATGGTTACAAAATCTGAATCCGGAATGTAGCTGAAATCGAGTTTAGCCATGGTTTCTTCGGATTCGTCATGTGACGGTGCATACTTATAGCGAGCACGTGAGCGATAACTGGCCGGATCATTAACGTCGAATTTGTCAGACGTATCAGTCGGGTCATCTGGGTTATAGAAATAACCGGTGTTGAAATCCCACTCCGGCAAACCTTTCGCATTTAGATCAACTTGAACACCTGCTATACCGCTTGCTGTTACGTGTGTATCTTTTGAATCGATATCCTGCTCTGAACTCGAGTGCGCAACCAGGCCTTCAAGACGCCATGCATCACCATCGTATTCAAAACCTGTTTCGTACATTTGTGTCGTCTGGTCCCAGCCAAACTGCAAAGTACGGTTGGTAACGCCTGCAGCGCGTGTCTCAAAATAAGTGACATTATGTTGATCATCTACAATTACTGAATCAGGATCGACCCGAGCAGCAGATTGAGATTCGAGGTGCAAGTTTAAGTCTCTGGCTTCCTTATCACGCGTATTGTAAGTGTAACCAGCATGAACCTGTAGGTTGTCGGTGAATCGATACTGAACAACAACATTGCTACTCAGGCGGTCCTCTTCACGACCCCATATACCATATCGAGGTAACCGAGGAGAAAAGTCATACCACTGTCTTTCACATGCTGTTTGATCAGATGAGTTAACGCAATCTGCCTGATCGGTAATATCTGCAAATGCGGCGTCGTTATAAGTCTTCTCTGGAGAATTATCGTAGTCTGCAAATCTCGCCCATTCCGTGTTTCTCAACGCATGGATCATTGTGTTTTTAGTCGACTTTGTGACGTTTACCAGTACACCCAGATCATCGTTGAATTTATACACGCCAGTAACGTTAAATTTGTTGCTTGGATCATCAATCAAATCGTTAAACTGACCTTCAGCAGAAGCTGACAGGAAGTTTTCTTTGAATTCGTTTGGCTTACGGGTATTTACCTGAACCGTACCACCGATACCCCCTTCTGTAAGGCGGGCTTCTGAACCTTTGATTACGTCCAGTGATTTAATTAGCTCAGCGGCCATGTCACGGAAGTCTACCGCACGACTACCACCAAAACCTTGTGCAGTGACGTTGTTTACTTCTACGCGAAGCAGGCCTGGCTCTACACCACGAATACTGATTTGCTGACCTTCGCCAAAATCACGGTCCAGCTGAACACCAGGGATACGCTGCAAGGCTTCACCGACGTTTTTGTCTGGGAACATACCAATGTCTTCTGCTACCAGCGAGTCAGTGATAGTACCGGCCATTTTTTTACGATCCAGAGCGCTACGCTGACTGAATCGAATACCTTTAACCTCGATAACTTCTGTCGTTTCTTCTGCATTCTCTTGCTGCTCTGCTGCTTGCGCGGCAGGTTTGGTAGCCGTTGACGCTTCCTGAGCCCAAACAGGCGCGCTTGCAAAACAAGCGCCGGTAAGCAGGATAGTAGAAATGCTATTCGCGATAAGCTTACGCGTTGCAGGTAGTGAACCTTGCGTGTATGTGATGTTGCGTTCCGTGACGTTTTTCATTGTGACCTCGTTCTCTATTCAAAGACTGGTTTGCACCAACCCGAGTAAACATATTTTTAATCTTTTGTTTACATCTGTTTTGCATGCTAGTGACTGGGGGTGTATTCCGTCAACACGAAAACCTTCAAATTCAGTCACGATTCAGCACCTATAATCAAAAAATTTCATATTTGAATTTATCGCTTCGATAAAACCGTAAATCCATCGTAAAATTTGTTGATCTCGTCCTTGTTTTTGTTCTATTTCGCTTTCCTGCATTTCCATAAAATCATTATGGTTATATTGCTATACCCCTTATAAAACGGGGATTTTTACCTTCATCCATTGCCACATTTCAGGTGAAGTACGCACAAACCTTTCTCCAATGGCTTGTGCGCATGATTAGTCAGTTTGGATCTCTGCCTCTGCGATAAAGTGCAGAATTTGCCCCACATTTTGCTGATTAGTACTCTCTAAAATCACATGCACATGAGGCTTTTTTTGCTTCAACAGACTGAATAAATGCACGTGATCCATCTCGCCGGTACCAGACGGAAGATCGCCGGCTTTTTGGCCGTCTTCTTTAACAAAGTCCTTACAATGAATGGCAACAATACGGTCGCCAAACGCGTCGAAGGCATCGTCCATTAACCGCTGTTGTTCATCGCATTCCGTAAGTGGAAAGAAATTCACCGGGTCATAAATGACTTTGACATTCGGGGAGTCAACCGCATCCAGCAAGGCGGTCATGCGCTCATAAGTGTTAATGGTATGGTGATGCGCTACGCCTTCGATGCCGACAAATACGCCATGACGCTCAGCAACGCTTGCCAGACGCTTTACGCTAACGACCAATTCGTCGAATGCGGCCTGGGTGTGATTGTCAGGATGATAGGTGCAATCAGCATTGCGCGAACCGGTTTCGGTACCAACGATGGCGCAACCAAAGTCCCGCGCAAACTGGAGATGTTCTTCAAAACGTTGAAGAGACAACTCGCGCTCTACCGGGTCAGGATGAATAGGGTTGATATAGCACCCCAGTACGGCAATATTAATGTCCTGCTCGGCGAACACATCACGAACATAGTTGCCGAATCCCGGACTGATTTGACCGGGCTGCTCTAAAATGAACGGAAAAGATTTTGGCAGCGCCAACTGCACACAGTTCACCGGGTATTGACCAATGCGCTCTGCTATCTCTTTCACGCTGCCTTGGCCGTAGTCATGGGCGCGCACCCCAATATTGATCTGACTCATTTTGCCTCCACCGATACAGCTTCTACAACATCAAGGCCAAGCATGGGCGCCAGTTGACGCGCAACAATGCCAGCCGTGTCTATCGCACCGGCTTTGCTGGTATGTGTGCGTGCATCGCCAAACATTTCATCCACTGCTTCCGGACCGAGTTCGTCATAGCGCGCTGCAACCAGCGCATGTAAATCAATGAATGGAGTCTGACTTTGTCGGGCTACCTGCGCGGCCCATTGGGGGTAGCTGTTTTCAGCCCTTGCAATGCGCTTGCTATCGTCCAGCCAAACCTTGCGGGGAACCGGAGAGCAAATAACCGGGATAACGCCTCTGGCTCGGGCTTCTCCAACCATTTTGCGTAGGTAAGCACCGTAGGAATAAACGGTTTCACGTTGGCCCGTCAGCATGTTGTCGATGGTTTGCTGCTCGTGACCAATACCTTTAATTGTGCCGCGGGCGCGACTGTCGTCATTTAATGCCCCTGCGTCGTTGTGACCAAACTGAATTAACACGATGTCGCCGGGATTCATCATATTCAGGGCCCGTTGCCAATGCCCTTGGGTAATGAAGGTGCGGCTGGACAACCCACCGACCGCGCGATTTACAAAATTAACAGGCGGATGACCCAGCCAGTCGGCAACAAAATCGCCCCAGCCCCATTGGCCATCGCGACCATCGCCCCAGCCGTTGCGTACGGTGGAATCCCCGACCATAAATACGCTGCGGCGACGGGCATCAGGTACCACCGGCAAGCGCACAAACGTCCAGTCATAGGCCGTAACCGCCTTGCCTTTGTCTGAATACAAGTCGTCTGCAAGTGTAGGGCGCATGCCTTTGAGTGCAGCCACGACCAAACGGGCGTGCAAGTCAGCCCCCTCATTGTGATAGTGAGTATGATCTTTGGGATACAATGCCGCTGCTGCCGTTTTACCGAGTAACTCCAGTTCGTCTGCAGCTGCATTGGTTAAATCGATAAAGGGTGTACCCAGTTCCCAGGCCAATTGATATGTCCAATACCCGTACTGGCCCGAGCCACGCTCAATTCTGTGACCCTGCCACAGGTTTCGCACTGTCAGAGACGCTAACACGGGTATCGCTTGTTTCGCCTGTACTTCAGCCACCATTTGACGAATGTAATGACCAAAAGAGAATACACGTTCCTGCTTACCTGTTAGCTGATTAACGATATCAACGAAGTCGTCACCAATACCCGGCAGCGTGCCTCGCGCACGGCGGTTGTCGTTTACCGGACTGCCATCGTTATGGCCAAACTGAATAATTACCACATCCCCTGCGCGCACATCGTCAATCAACGCCTGCCACAAACCTTCCGCCATGAACGTACGTGTACTTCGTCCGCCACGAGCGCGGTTATCTACCGTTACCGTTTTGCTGTCAAAGTAAGCTTTAAAGGGTTCACCCCAACCCTGATGATCGGCGTTGCTATAGCTGGCGGCTGTGGAGTCTCCCGCGATGAAAATAGTGGCAGGCTTCAGTTCTGCGTGTTCTTTTGCCACGCTTACGCCACTGATGAATAACAAAGGCAGAAACAGCGCCTTAATTAACATTGACTTCATAATGATTGTTGTCCTTTTTCCTGCCGCTCTAGCGCAACGCCTGCGCAAGCGGTAAGTCCTGTTGCTTAATTGCATCAATGATTAGATCAGCAAACACCCGCGCACCTGCTTCGTTGGTATGCGTGCGGTCTTTGGAAACGAAATAGGCCTGCGCCTTCGCCTGGCCCAGTGGCGCTGCCCAGCGGTTGGACAGGGTAAGCAAATCGATGTAGGGCACATTTTCCCGCTTCGCTATACCAGCCAGCGCGGCGGGAATATCCAGTTGAGGCCACTGATGCTGTTTTTCCAGGGCAATCCCATGATTGCGGATCATTGGCGAAATCAGTATCGGCTGCGCATCCCTTGAACGAATGAAGTGTATAAGGTCTTCAAGGCGCTGCTCATACACGTTTTGGGGTGTTTTCTTGTCGTTGTGACCCAGCTGTATCAGTACCACATCGTTGCGGGTTAGCTGATTAGCAATTGGCTTGAGTAACTCGCCATCAAGGGTATTGAACGCTTCAGTGCCTTCACCAGAATCGGCATAATTAACAATCGATACCGTGTCGTTGAAATACGCTGGCAGTACTTGTCCCCAACCGCTAAAGCGATTCATGGCAGGCTTGTCCCACTGAGGGTTTTGGTCACACACCGTAGAATCGCCAATTACAAACACCTGTTGAATGGGGGTGACCGGAGTAACCTCAATGTTTTCGATGCCATCCAGCCCATTGGGTAGCCACAACGTGGCACCCGGCAAGCCTTCGTAGGTGTCATGCTGGATAGGCTGACCGTCAGGCTGGCGCGTGTTGACTGTAAAGCTAAGTACCTGTGACCCGCTGTTCACTGCTGCACCGCTAAGTTCACTATCGAACATTAGACGACGTGATTCCGCGTACACCGATAAATCGTTCACGTTGCTGTGGGTAATTTTAAACGCGTAGTGGAGTGGTGCATTGTCAGTCCCCGATTCCGGAAAATGGCATGCCAGGGGTGTATCACCCGACGCAGGCAAACACATAGCCTTCAACTCAGCGGCATTGTAATTCATTGTTAGCTCAGAAGGCGCTTTGGTTCCCGTGCTGCATGCCGTAAGACTGCTGACAATTGCGACCAAAGAAGCTGAATATTGAAGCGGTTTTCGCCACATCATGTAAAACCCTAATTAACAAGATGTAAAAACCTTAACACCCGAGCGAAAACCCTCAAATACCGTCACAGCGTTAAGCTCCATATATCAAAAAAATGTCCCGTATTTGAAACAAACTGAAAGCGTACCTGTGGGGTTACAGGTTGTTTACCAAACGTCGGGGTACCACCAGCACGGATCCGTGACGGGTACCCGTTGGCAAATTGAGTTGAGGTGTCAGGTTCTCCCACTCTGAAAAATCCTGAGTTCGCATGACACCAAAGCTGTGATCAATGTATTGGTCGAAGTACACGTAAAACCAGCCCTGCCAAAACACAATGGCAGGCCCTTCCACCCATACGCCGTCCGGCGTAAAAGGCGCAGAGCGGGGTTGCCATGGACCTTCTATGTCATCGGCTCGGGTCACAAACAGATTCTTCGCTGGCGGATAACGGGTTTCCTCTTTGGCGATCATGACGTAGTGGTGAGCCGTTTTTACTACTGCCGCATCGATTACATTGAAGCCGGGTTCATAAAACAACTGAGTAGGAGTATAGGTTTTGAAGTCTTTGGTGCTGGTTGCGTAAATGCGATGATCCCAGCCTTTGTCTGCTTGTTTCTCTGTATCGGGATATTGACCTGGCAGCGTTGAAGCCCAGTAGATCCAATAACGTTGGGTTGGCTCGTCGTAGAATATTTCAGGTGCCCAGGCGTTCTTTGCCGACGGGAAATCCGCCATAACAGGCAAGAATTGTTGCTCACTCCAGTTTTTTAAATCAGCAGAATGCGCAATGCCAATGCCTGGGTCTTCCCACCCTGAGGTCCATACCATATGGTACTGTTCATCCGGGCCTTGAATAATGACAGGATCGCGCATCAGTTTCGTGCCAACCGTGGGCGTCAGGACGCTTTCGTCCTGATTGAGAGCCTGCCAATTCAGACCATCTTCGCTCACAGCCAGATGCAGACCGTCCTGACCATTACCGCGAAAGGACGCAAATATCAGTACCTCGTCATCGGTGGAACTGACCGTGTGTTTGTCGGACGAACCGCAAGCTGTTAACAAGCACCAACACAGCATAGCCAGGCCTATGCCAGGTAACTTACTGATTCCTTTAATACAACCGCTATTACAACCGCGCCACATACCTGTCCCTGAACAATTTGTAATACAATTAAATATAGCAATATTTTTACGTATTTAACAAAGTTGTCAAAACTAATAATAAGTTTGTTTCAGAAATGAACAGATATGATTTAAGTTGACTATAAGCAGCGTGAATGTTGATTGAAGTTACCGAACAGGAAGCAATACTTCACTGTTCGGTAATAAAGATAGGCGCATGATTTACCACGCCCGTCCTGATTATGCTTTCTCAGGCTCAGACAAGAAAAACCGGTATGCGGGGTTAGCGGTGACGTCCTGATACTCGTAGTTGAGTGCCGCAACATGTTCGTCGAACGCTTCGCGGCTCTCTGGTGGAATATCGAATCCTGCTAACACCAAGCCTTCAGCCGCACCGTGATTGCGATAATGGAACAAGGTAATGTTCCAGCGCTCACCCAGCGTATTCAGGAAGTTAAGCAGGGCACCAGGGTATTCCGGGAACTCAAAGCTGAATACAACCTCGTTCAGGATCGTAGGCGGACGACCACCCACCATGTGACGTACGTGCAGTTTTGCCAGTTCGTTGTCTGACAGATCAAAACACTCGTAGCCCTTGCTGGTTAAGTCAGCAGAAAGTGCTTCGAATTCTTTGCGGCCACCGCGCAACTTAATACCCACAAAAATATGCGCTTCCGTTTCGCTGGCATATCGGTAGTTGAATTCGGTGATCGTACGGCCGCCCAGGTATTCGCAGAACTGCTTAAACGCGCCCTGACGTTCCGGGATTTTGACTGCAAACACCGCTTCTTTTTGTTCACCTAATTCACACCGTTCTGACACATAACGCAGCGTATGGAAATTAGTATTAGCACCACACAGGATACCGCCCAGCTTCTGGCCGGAAATATTGTGCTCATTCACGTATTTGCGAATAGCTGCAATCGACATTGCGCCAGCAGGTTCTGCAATCACACGGGTGTCATCAAAAATATCTTTGATCGCCGCACAGATTTCGTCATTGGTGACCGTCATCACTTCGTCGATGTACTGATTACACAGGCGGAAGGTTTCGCTGCCCATGAGTTTTACCGCGACACCGTCGGCAAAAATACCCACCGTAGGTAAACTGACCGGCTCGCCTGCTGCTTTTGCTGCAGCAAAACACGCCGACTCTTCTGACTCGACCGCAATCAATTTAATGTCTGGTTTTAGTTGCTTCAGGTACACCGCAATGCCGGCTGCCAGACCACCACCACCAACAGCGATAAACAAGGTATCGATGTTAGGGTTTTGCTCAAGCAACTCTCTGGCAACTGTGCCCTGTCCCGCTATCACATCCGGGTCATCGAAAGGCGGGATAAGCGTGTAGCCATGCTCAGCACTTAGCGTACGAGCATGTTGGCTGGCGGTGTCGAAGTTAGTACCGTGCAGTACGATATTAACGTGCTGACCACCAAAACGGCGCACCGCCTCAATTTTAATATCCGGTGTAGTTTCCGGCATGACAATCGTTGCCTTAACGCCTTTCATGTTCGCCGAGTACGCCACGCCCTGGGCATGGTTACCTGCGGAGGCCGCTACCACGCCGGCGTTCAACTGCGCTTCGGTTAAATTGGCGATACGATTATAAGCACCGCGCAATTTAAACGACTTAACCGGTTGCTGATCTTCCCGCTTCAGGAATACCTCGTTGCCCAGTTCGGCGGTTAATCGCGACAACAACACCAGATCGCTGTTTACCGCGACATCGTATACCGGTGCCAGCAGGATCTTTTTCAGATAGTCGATATCACTGACGGTCATAGATCTTCCAGTTTCGACGGGTCGCGCACCGCGCCTTTATCGGCACTGGTGGCTAACATAGCAAAGGTTTTCAGCGACAGGGACACTTCACGCTGACGGCTCACAGGGCGCCATGGACGCTCGCTGGCTTCCATTGCGGCTCTTCGCGCATCCAGCTCAACATCGGTAATGGCAATGTTGATAGTGCGATTAGGGATATCAATTTCAATGGTATCGCCTTCTTGCACCAAACCAATACCTCCGCCACTCGCTGCTTCCGGCGAACAGTGGCCAATCGATAGGCCTGACGTACCGCCAGAGAAACGGCCATCGGTGATCAACGCACAAGCTTTACCTAAGCCCTTAGACTTTAAGTAGGAAGTGGGATACAGCATTTCCTGCATACCCGGGCCACCCTTCGGCCCTTCGTAGCGAATGATGACCGCATCACCCGCTTCAATTTGATCATTCAGAATACCCGCAACCGCATCGTCCTGGCTTTCAAAAATACGCGCGCGACCGGTGAATTTCAGAATGGACTCATCGACCCCCGCCGTTTTCACGATACAGCCATTTTCTGCCAGGTTGCCATACAGTACAGCCAGTCCACCGTCTTTACTGTAAGCGTGTTCTAAATCACGAATACAGCCTTCACTGCGATCGGCGTCAGCTTCATCCCAACGGCAATCCTGACTAAACGCTTTGGTAGTGCGGATACCCGCTGGGCCTGCGCGATAAAACTTAATCGCATCGGCGTTTTCAGGGTTCGTTATATCCCAGTCACTGATCACTTCACTAATAGTTTTACCTAACACGTGAGAACAGTCGCCGTGCAATAAGCCCGCTTTATTCAGTTCACCCAAAATACCCAGTACGCCACCGGCACGGTGAACGTCTTCCATGTGGTACTTCTGCGTTGAAGGGGCCACTTTACACAAGTGCGGTACTTTTCGAGACAAGCGATCAATGTCGTCCATCGTGAATGGCACTTCGCCTTCCATTGCTGCAGCCAGTAAGTGCAGAATGGTATTGGTAGAGCCGCCCATGGCAATGTCCAGGCTCATGGCATTTTCAAACGCGCTGAAATTCGCAATGTTGCGCGGCAACGCACTGGCGTCGTCGTTTTTATACCAACGCTCACACAGTTCCACTACCAGCTCACCGGCTTTCTTGAACAGTTGCTCACGATCAGCGTGCGTGGCCAGCATTGAGCCATTGCCCGGTAGTGACAAGCCCAGCGCTTCCGTTAAGCAGTTCATGGAGTTGGCAGTAAACATACCTGAACATGAACCACAGGTAGGGCACGCAGAGCGTTCAATTTCGTCGGTATCGGCGTCAGACACTTTGTCGTCGGCTGCCGCCACCATGGCATCGACCAGATCCAGTTTGATTAGCTGATCTGACAGCTTGGTTTTACCGGCTTCCATGGGACCACCCGACACAAACACCACCGGAATATTCAGGCGCATTGACGCCATTAGCATTCCCGGGGTGATCTTGTCGCAGTTAGAAATACACACAATCGCATCTGCGCAGTGGGCATTTACCATGTACTCAACCGAGTCAGCAATAATTTCACGGGACGGCAGGCTGTAAAGCATACCGCTATGCCCCATTGCGATACCGTCATCGACCGCAATAGTATTAAATTCTTTTGCAACGCCCCCGGCAGCTTCGACACTGCGAGCGACCAGTTGACCCATGTCTTTAAGGTGAACGTGGCCAGGCACAAACTGAGTGAAAGAGTTCGCAATGGCAATAATAGGCTTACCAAAGTCTCCATCTTTCATGCCGGTAGCACGCCAAAGCGCGCGCGCACCCGCCATGTTGCGGCCTTGAGTTGTGGTTGCAGATCGTAATTTAGGCATAGCGTTTCGTCCCGTTGGGGTAATTATTTATAAACCGGTGTTAACCAGTTCCATTTGTCTTCGGTAGTTCCGTTGAACAGACCAAAGAACATGTCCTGGATTTCTTTCGTGATTGGCCCACGACCGCCTTTGCCCACTGTGATGCCGTCTACACTGCTCACAGGGGTCACTTCCGCGGCTGTACCGCACATTAAGATTTCGTCGGCCAGGTACATGGCTTCACGCGGAATGTTTTCTTCGCGGATTTCATAACCCAGATCTTTCGCCAGTGTGATCACGGTGTCACGCGTGATACCCGGCAAAATAGCCGCTGTTTTCGGTGTGGTGCTGATCACGCCATTGCGGATAACAAAGATATTTTCACCCGCACCTTCACTGATGTAACCGTTGCGGTCCAGTGCAATACCTTCACCGTAGCCGTGACGACGCGCTTCCATTGAAATCAGCTGCGAAGACAGGTAGTTACCACCGGCTTTCGCACCAGTAGGCATGGTGTTGGCTGCCAAACGGTTCCATGAAGAGATACCCGCGTTCACACCGTTTTTCAGTGCTTCTTCACCCAGGTACGCACCCCACTCAAACGCCGCGATAGTGACTTCAGTTTCCTGACCAAATGGCACCTGCAACCCCATACCAATATCGCCATAAAACGCGATAGGACGGATATAGGCAGACTTCAGGTTGTTCTTAGCAATGGTGTCGATGGTCGCCTGATTGATTTCATCAAGGGTAAACGGGATCGTCATGCGATAGATTTTTGCTGAATCAAACAGACGCTGGTTGTGCTCGTTCAGACGGAAAACACAGGTACCCTGATCCGGCGTGTTGTAGGCACGAATACCTTCAAATACCGATGAGCCGTAGTGGATTGCATGTGACATTACATGCACAGTAGCTTCTTTCCACGGAATGAGTTTACCGTTAAACCAAATAAGTTCAGCAAGTTGCTTAGCCATGACGTTTCCTTAAAAAAATACGAGTGTTGTCTTCACTCTGTAAGCGCAGCCTGCACGGGGCAAACCGCTCAAATTAATACCGCGTCAAATGATACATGAGCACAGCAATTGACCCAATGCGATAAGCCGTTTTTCACACAATTTCTGTGTAAAGTCGGCAAGGTGCGCGAATAAATTGTTTTTGGAGCACGCAAATACGTTACAAGCACCGAATCAGGGTGCAATGCATTGGCGAGGTGACGCGAGTTCGGAAAGTATTGGCTGAAGGCAACAAAGGCGTCTGGCTAAGGAACACAATTGCTGCGAGGCGTAAGAAATATCACGGATCGACGTGCATGATCAAGCCAAATCAGGCCGGGCGATGCAATTTTATACTGATGTCGAAGGCTAACTGTCGGTGTGTCAAAGCGTTATGTTGAAACGCTCGCAAACACGAATAACTGGCCTTTGGCGCAGTAGGTTCACCATGCAGAGCATTTTACACTGCGCATATGGACTAACGGCTTTAACAGGAACATACCCTATGGGGTTAGGTATAGTGTACACCCGCGCCGCAACGGGCATTGACTCTCCACGTATCAAGGTGGAAGTGCACCTGTCGAACGGTTTGCCGTCGTTTAAGCTAGTCGGCCTTGCCGAAACAGCGGTTCAGGAAGCGCGCGAACGCGTGCGCAGTGCATTAATAAACTGCGGCTTTGAATTTCCCGGGCGGCGCATTACGGTTAATCTCGCGCCCGCCGACATTCCCAAAACCGGTGGCCGCTATGACCTGGCTATCGCTCTGGGATTACTGATTGCCCTTGGATTATTGCCCCAGCAAGCCGTAGACAACTACGAAGTCATCGGCGAACTGGGATTAAATGGTCAGCTGCGCACCGTATCGGGCCTGCTGCCCGCCGCTATGCGCTGCGCCGAAGACGAGCAATTGATGTTGTTACCTGAAGGCAACCGCGACAACATCCAGCTTGTTGATGGTCTGAAATATATTGCGGTTGAGTCGCTGATGCAGGCGTTCCTGCATTTCAGCAAACAAAAGCCTCTTCAGGTTAGTATTGCACAGTGTGACGTCGCTTTTACGCGCGTGTCCCCCAAATGGGATGACATTATTGGTCAGCAACAAGCTAAGCGCGCACTCACTATTGCCGCAGCCGGAAAGCATAATCTTTTGATGGTAGGGCCCGCTGGGACAGGCAAGAGCCTGCTTGCGAGCCGACTTGTGCAGTTGCTTCCAGCCCTTACACATGAACAGGCGCTGGAGGCAGCCGCACTGTATTCGATAAAAGGCGAGTCACGCGACAGCGCCAACTGGTATACGCCACCCTTTCGTTCACCTCATCACACGTCATCGGCAATAGCATTAACAGGCGGCGGTACGCATCCGTCGCCTGGAGAAGTATCACTCGCCCACAATGGCGTATTGTTTCTCGATGAATTACCAGAATTTGGTCGTCAGGCCCTGGACGTACTGCGCGAGCCGTTGGAAACCGGCGACATATGCTTATCGCGCGTATCCGGTCAGGCAAGGTATCCGGCAAACTTCCAGTTTTTAGCGGCAATGAATCCCAGCCCAACGGGTGATATCAATGATGGCCGCAGCACGCCGCAACAGGTTCAGCGCTACCTGAGCCGGCTTTCAGGGCCATTGTTAGACAGAATTGATTTGCAAATAGAGGTGCGTAAACCAGACCAGTATGAACTGGCTACATCGCCCACCGGTGAAGACAGTGCCATCGAGGCACAAGCGTTGGTGGAACGCGCAATGGAACGCCAGTTCAAGCGCCAACGTAAGGCCAATGCGGAACTGAGCGTCGCCGAATTAACGGAATTTTGCAAACTGGATGAAGACAGCTTCACCTTCCTTCGGCGGGCTGCCACCAAGCTGAATTTATCGATGCGGGTATTTCACCGTACTATTAAAGTCTCACGCACCATTGCCGATCTGGAAGAAGCCGAACACATAACCCATCGACATATTGCAGAAGCACTGGGATACCGGGCGCTGGATACACTTATACGTCAGTTTAATACCAGTTGAAACAGGGCATCGACCAGAGGCTCATGCCGGCGCGACTCCAAACAGGCCAGACCCAGCTCATAGGAGCCAATATCTTCAACCAGTATGCGTGACACGCTGCCTGCCATACCACTGTGGTCCAATACAACCTGTGGCACAAACCCGACACCGCAGCCCAGCGCAACCATAGACACAATAGCCTCGTTACCGCCTACCGAGGCATAGACATTGGGCCGAATGCCATGTTCAGCAAACCAGTGATACACAATGCGGCGACTCGGGCCTTGTTCAGGCAGCACCACTTGCAGCTTGCGCCAGTCAACCTGGCTCAACTGGGTTAGTCGCCAGTCCCGCGGCGCTATAAGCACCAGCGGCACGTGGTCCATACCGGAAAAACACAAGTCAGTGGGAAAACCCGGGCTATTTATGGCTATTGCGACATCACATTTTTGCTGTTTGACGTTGTCGATGGCTAACCCGGGATCACCGGTGACCAGTCGAATATCAACCCCCGGATAGTGTTGGCGATAGCGCGATAGCAACGCAGGAAGATGGCTCTGACTGGCCGTAACAGAGCAATACAGACTCAATTCTCCTTTCAGCGATTGCTCATCAGCGCTGAGTTCTTGTCTGACCTGTTGCCATTCTTTTAGCACCGTCTCACTAAAGTTGAGCAACTTGTGGCCGCCGTGAGTCAACGCAACCGAACGGTTGTCGCGTTTGAAAAGCACACACCCACACTCTTCCTCCAGCCTTTGTATTACGCGGCTTAGCGTGGAAGGTGAGACATACATTGATTCGGCAGTGTCACCAAAATGTAAGCTTTTTGCGAGATGATTGAACAGTTGTAGACTGCGAAAATCCATGAGTATTTCACTTTTTGCAATACTGTTTTGCAAATATATCATTTTTCAAAACGAATGGGGTAGCGTATTGTTTGCTGCAAGTCGTCATTGACGAGGTCATCCCTGCTGAGTGAAGCGAGGGATTACGACAGAAAGAAGTTCGGAATTATTATATTTATGGCTAATTATTTTAACACCCTGTCTTTACGTCAGCAGTTAGACCAACTGGGTCGCTGTCGCTTTATGAAGCGCGAAGAATTTGCTGATGGCTGTGAGTTCCTGAAAGGTAAGAAAATTGTCATCGTTGGCTGCGGTGCACAAGGCCTTAACCAGGGTCTTAACATGCGTGACTCCGGGTTAGACGTAGCATATGCTCTGCGTCAGGCAGCAATTGATGAAAAGCGTGATTCTTATCAACGCGCAACCAGCAACGGTTTTACAGTAGGTACGTATCAGGATCTGATCCCTACTGCTGATCTGGTTTACAACTTAACGCCAGACAAGCAACACGCCAGTGTAGTAGAAGCAGTGATGCCTCTGATGAAAGACGGCGCTGCATTAGGTTACTCACACGGCTTCAACATTGTTGAAGAAGGCCAGCAGATTCGTAGCGACATTACTGTTGTAATGTGTGCGCCTAAGTGTCCTGGTACTGAAGTACGTGAAGAATATAAGCGCGGCTTTGGTGTACCTACACTGATTGCGGTTCACCCTGAGAACGATCCGAAAGGTGAAGGCTGGGATATCGCTAAAGCTCTGGCAAGCGCAACTGGCGGTGACCGTGCAGGTGTTCTGGAATCATCATTTGTTGCTGAAGTAAAATCTGATTTGATGGGTGAGCAAACCATTCTGTGTGGTATGCAACAAGCCGCAGCAATTCTTGCTTACGAGAAAATGACTGCTGACGGTATCGACCCGGGTTATGCAGCTGCATTGATTCAGTACGGTTTAGAAGCCATTACTGAAGCACTGAAAATCGGTGGCGTAACTAACATGATGGACCGTTTGTCTAACCCTGCAAAGGTTAAGGCTTACGAGCTGTCTGAAGAATTAACTGCATTGCTTCGTCCACTGTTCGAGAAGCATCAGGATGACATCATCAGTGGTGAGTTCTCTCGCACTATGATGGAAGACTGGGCGAATGGCGATGCTAACCTGCTGAAATGGCGTGAAGAAACTGGCCAATCTGGTTTCGAGAATGCGCCAAAGTATGACGGTACTATTAGCGAACAAGAGTTCTTTGACAAAGGAATTCTATTAGTAGCAATGATTAAGTGTGGTGTTGAAGTAGCCTTCGACGTAATGGTTGAAGCGGGTATCTTACCTGAGTCTGCATACTACGAATCACTGCACGAAACACCACTGATTTCGAACACGATTGCCCGTAAGCGTCTGTACGAAATGAACGTGGTTATCTCTGACACTGCAGAGTACGGTAACTACTTGTTTGCCAACGCAGCAGTGCCATTGCTACGTGAGAAGTTTATGCCAAACATCAAAACTGATGTGATTGGCACCGGTCTTGACGTGACGTCTAACCAGGTAGAAAACAAGCGCCTGGTAGAAATTAACGAAGCGATTCGCAACCACGGCGTTGAGTCAATCGGTAAAGAATTACGCGGTTACATGACGGATATGAAAGCCATCATTGAAGCGTAGACAGTTTCTGTCGTTAGGTGCTTAACCAAGCCCTTTTGCCCGACCAATTTGGTCGGGCTTTTTTATGTCTGGGATTTGCCGGTATATCCACAACACTTCCTACAGCTGTATCTTACTTGCCACAATCTAGAGTAGAAATGCTAACTTTTCCGACGCCTTAGTTGGCACTATTTCTGTTACTTCATAGCTAGCTAAGCCTTCTCGATGAAAAGGATCTTCCGCCAATACATCATTGAGCTTTTTTCGATCGGCAATAGCAGAAATAATGACACCGCCCGTTCTAGGCTCTTTTCGCCCGGATAAAATAAAGCGACCTTTTGCATATTGCTCATTGAGGTAAGAAACATGTTCTGGAATAAACGCATCCACTTGCTCTAAAGGTACCAAATAGGTCAACGACACAATGAACATACATTTTCCTTGTAATGTTGCGCTAGAATTAAAAGCCCGGACCTCAAGCTAAGTTTGCACCCTTTTGAGTAAGTTTTAAGTGCATTAACTTATCCATGCCATTCTGGAAGACCACAGTTTCCAACCACCGAACCAACGGTAAAGTGTATACGTTGTGCCACCCGAGGCCATGTTGGCTATATAAATACTGACGTCAATTTCTGAAACAATAAAGGACTTTGTTAATTCCCCGAATTCAACCCTGACGCCACCACCGACAACTTCACCGATTTCATTGAGCTGCAACGGTGTCGTTTCATCATAAAAAATCAACTCTAGTCCGTTATCGTCGCAGTACGTTTTTATGGCTGCCTCAGCGTCTTTTGGAAGTAAAGCACTGGTTTCATTAGAATATATGTCTGGGTATATCTGTTTTGAAACATATATTTTTTGGGGGTTTAGGCCACCACCATAGGTATCGTCTTTATCAATAACATTTGAAAATGCAATCAGATAAATTTCAGCATCTTTACCCTGCGTCATCAGCATTGCAGTGGTGACGATGGCAAGTACAAGAAGGGAAATAGAGCCGTTTTTAAGAAAGTACATAAATTACTGCTTGTCCCGTCGCGCCCTTGCGGATTGACTCTTTATCATCGTCTTATGCATAACCAAACTCCAAAAGAACCATGAGTGATAGCAGTGATAAAACGCTGCCAACCAAATATATCCTGGCTTGCTTATAACTAGTAGGATTGTCAGATTTGTTGAGAATTTTCACCAAACCTGAGCCAACTGCCTGTAGGCTGGATGTGGTAATTTTACTTTCTAAGGCGATCATTGCGAAATTAGCAGCAAAGAACATAAACAGAACCAATAACGCTACTGTTGAGATAATCACTGAGATACTTTCTACATTTACCAAGCCAAACCCTTCTTATACAAAACACCAAACACTTTTTGACATAAACAGCCATAAGGTTCGCGGATTAAATTTATTGTATGTCATGGTTTGGCACGCTTGACGGGGTACCATCTGCAAAATCTCCATGATGCCAAAGTATGTTGCTGATTTTTTCGCATGCAGTTAAAACCGCATTGACTTTAGGGGCTAAAGAACGCATTTGCGCAATAGCATGCTTTTTATTAAACATGTGCAAAAATTTAGTTTGATAAGATGCTACTTGTATTAGCCATTGTTCCGGGTCATCTCCAACGTGGCCAAGTAAAAGAAATAGCTCTTTTTCTCCAACCCTTGTATCGAGTGCCCACGCAAAATCTTCATAGTTATCTATGTTTGAAATTACTATGCCGTTATCTGACATCAGTTTTGATAACTTCTCAGCAACCTCTTCACCAACAGGATGTTTTGATTCATCAAATTCCCAATCTGTTTTGAAAGTTACATTCAGTCTCATTATAAAATGCCCATTGCCCCGATAAGGGCCGCTAATTACATTCGAAAGTCGCTACACGGACTTGATAGCCGCCCAACATTATTTTTTTACACACGTACTGATACCACCTTACCATTTGAAATTAATAACACTATCAAAGGGCTGTACATAGGTATCACGACGAAAATTAATAATGGATTCCAAATAACAAAGAATGGCATGTATAAATGATAAAGCGGGTAATTTAATGCAAAAGCAACTAATTCTGACGCTTGAAACCCTGAACACTTGATAGCGACCAACAGAGCATCGTGAACATAACAGCCAGCGTAATCTGCAGGTTTACTTCCAAATTCGCTGACAGCCATTACCATTAGGTCAAAGGCAAATAAAACACCGACAAGCGCGATGTAGCCCAAGCAACATTTTCTTATCAACATCCAATGTTTTAATTTCATTAAACTGCACAAGGCCTTATTACCAAGATTTGACCGTACCACAGCACCTTACTTTCCGACAAATGCACTACGCAATTTTGAAATTAATGGGCTGCGTTAATAATGACTATGTGTAGAGAATCAGCGTGTTTGAAGACCCCTGATATCGCTTCGCAGTTCAGGCATGACAAGCCAAGGGTTATATCGTCGACTACGGCCATTGTGTTGCAGTTTGGCAACGAATTTCACAGGCTTCCTTTCGTACCATTTTCACAACTTGCTGTTTTTAAAACCCATTTATTCTGGCACGCATATTGTAGTAGCGATCTGTTTGCACAAGTTCACTGATCACATAATGAAAGCTGTTTCGAAAGCAGCAGATAGAGCGCTAGGAGTTACACATGCAGTCAGGTATTACCAGGTTCACACAGGTGGGCGACTGGATTTTTGAAGTTAAAATGGTACGGGCACTGCGGGTAGAAAAATACGGGCAACCTTATGATGCGGTTTCCACACTTACCGCAAATGGTGACAATCTGTATATCGATACACAGCTAACACGCCAGCACAATGAACTGAGCAGGGAAGACTGCATGGCCTTTTACGAGTTTGCCCGCCAATTGGAAATGAAACAGATTCAGTACGACAAGCTGCGTAACGGCGAGCGCCAAAGCCGTATAGTGGAAATCGTAGAAAATCAGCGTCCGCGTGCCCAGGTCCACCTTGCGAGAGTGAAATAGCAAATCACGCAGCCTGGTATCACGAGCGTCAAACCAGGCTGCCATCCGTTTTTAGCTTTCTGTAGGTTCGGGCTCGGCTTTTAACGTTGGCGTAATAACCAGCTTAGCCAACGAGAAAAAGATCAGAAAGCCGATTGCAATCGGGTACAGGTTGTCTGTTAAGAAGGCGTCTATGCCCATAGCAACCGGCACTGAAATAATGCTCGACAGCGACCCAATAATGGCTGCGCCAATTCCCGCTAATTTACCCAGTGGCTGCATGGCAATTGCATTCAAATTACCAAATAACAAACCGACAAAGAAAAAGCCAATAAACAAAGTGATGAGCGCCAGCGGCAACGGTGGAAGCCCTGAGAAAATCACCATTTCAACCACCAGCACCGCAGAAAATACAAGCACCCCGTACAATGCCATGCTGGTGACCTTTTTCATGCCCCAACGCATCACGATACGGCTGTTCATGTAAGATGCCAGACCAATGGAGAAAGCCAGAAATGCAAACACATACGCGAACATATCACCGACATCATAAAAGCCCACAAAAATGGTTTGCGAAGCGCTGATATAGGATAAAAACGCACCAAACACGCAGCCCATGGCCACGGTTGGGCCAATCACATCACGGTGTGTGAGAATGAATTTTGACGAACGAAAGAACTGCGCCCAGGAAAAGGGCACGCGGTCTTCCACCGGCAGGGTTTCAGGCTGACGTATGAAGTACCACAAGCCAACACCGCTGGAAACCACCAGGAATAACGTGAAAATGTGCGTCCACGACGCCACACTGATCACCCACTGGCCAACCATTGGCGCAATCATGGGCACCAATATAAACACCATCATAATGAACGACATGACCCGTGCCATGGCTTCCCCAGCGAACTGATCGCGAATCACCGCCATCGACGCAATACGCGGGCCTGAGACGCCAAAAGCCTGTATCAAGCGGCCGATTAACATAGTTGTCATATCGTCGGCTATCATACAAACCAACGTACCCATTACGAAAATACCCAGGCCCAGCATAATGGCTTCGCGTCGTCCACGTGCATCACAATAGGGTCCAAAAAACAGCTGTCCGAACGCCATGCCACCAAAAAACAGTGACACAATAAGGTGGCTTTCGTGAATGTCCTTCGCACCCAGGTGATGCCCAATAACGTCGAGCGCAGGCAACATGGCGTCAATGCTTAACGCCACCAGCGACGTCATAAACGCCATAAGCATTACAAATTCGGCCATACCTAATACGGGTTTAGCATTTACTGTAGACTGGGTCATAATCTCTTTAATCTTGTCTTCATGAGTGAGTAAGTGCTGCTCACTATCAGTCGCCTGGCAGAAATCACCAAGCCGTCCAGTATACGCTAAATGCGCATTAAGAGGGGCCAGAATACGTGGATTTGACCATAAAATCAGTCAAAAACCATCGTGCAGAACCGCATATTATTTGAACGGCCTATTGCCCTATAAACCCTGACTATGGATCTCGAATTTAATAACAGCAAAACCCATTTTGATAATAGTTAGGCGACTTAACAGCGTGTACGGTCAACTACATTCTATTAACAATTGAAATTAACCTGATTCCGCCATGTTCACTGACTTTATTGCTCACGCCACACGCCATTTGAGGCCGGTCTTTTTACTCTTGTTAGCTATGCCGGCAATCGCTGCACAACCAGCTAGCACACCTTTCAATGCATCAATTGATACGTCAAAACCTGTTACTTACACTAACCCGGTTCTTCCCGGTTTTTACTCAGACCCGAGCATAACAAAAGCGGGGGAGTACTATTATCTGGTATCCAGCACCTTTGAGTATTTTCCAGGCATTCCGGTGTTCCGCAGTAAAGACCTGGTTAACTGGGAACAGATTGGCCATGTCATTGACCGGCCTGAACAGTTACCCGATGGCGTGAACATCTTCGCCGTTACCCTGCGCTACCACGACGGTACGTTTTATATTGTTACCACCAACGTGGGCTACGGTTGGAATTTTATCATGACAGCAGATGACCCGGCCGGCCCCTGGTCTGATCCTATCTGGATAGACATACCTCATATTGACCCTGACCTGTTCTTCGATGACGACGGCAAAGTGTACGTGATCAACTCTGCTTTCACCTTGTATGAAATCGATATTAAAACCGGAAAAGTGCTGAATGAGACTGGCCCTGTTTGGGCGACCGAAGGCGGGCGCTATGCAGAAGGCCCACACATTTACAAAAAGGACGGCTGGTATTATTTGATGGCGGCCGAGGGAGGCACAGAAGAAGCACATTCCATAACCATTGCGCGCAGCCACAACATTGCTGGTCCGTATTACAGTAATCCGGCCAATCCTATTGTGACACATGTAAATCGTGCCGGTCAGCAAAACCCCATTCAGGGCCTCGGCCACGGCGACATGATTCAGGCTGACGATGGCAGCCACTGGATGGTGTTTCACGGTTACCGAAGCGTTATTGAAGGCGGCGTTCACCATACTCTGGGCAGAGAAACCTGCCTGTCGCCGGTCAGCTGGCCGGAATTTGGCTGGCCCCAAGTGAACGGTAACGGCACGATTACGCCAGAAATGCGTGTTCCCACGTTGCCCTTAGTGCCTGTTGCCCCAGAGCCGGTGCGCACTACTTTTGACAAGCCGCTGGGACTTGCATGGAATTATATTCAGTCGCCACCACCAGCGGGTGTCAGTATAAACACCAACAAAAAAGCCCTGGTGCTGACCGGCTCGGCCCACACGTTGGGTAATCCACATCAAAAAGGCGTGAGTTTCGTTGGTCGCCGCTTGCAACACACTCACTTCAAAGCCAGCACGGAGTTACATTTTGAGCCGGCCGCGAGTCATGAAAAAGCCGGATTAACGCTGCTCAACAACGGTACGCATTTCGATATCATGGTCGGTACAGACAATGGCACCCGATATATCCAGGCCACCTTCCAGTTTGGCGAGATTAACTACACTTCGGAAAAGCGTACTTTAGCACCGGGTCCGGTAGTCTTAACGGTAGAAGGAACAGGAAGTGACTTCCATTTTGGGTTTGAACAGCAAGGTAAGGCCACCGTATTAGACAGTGTCAGTGCCCGTTACCTGAGTTCAGAAACCATAGGCGGCTTCACCGGTGTCTATGTAGGCCCTTATGCAACCGGGAATGGCAAAGCCAGCAACAGCGAAGCGCGTTACACGTGGTTTGACTATAAACCTAATACGCCATAGGCAATTAACACAACCGGGTAACATAAGGTTACCCGGCGTGTTTGAATAGTTAACAGTCTTTGTCTTCCATGTCTAACTTGTCTTTCGCTTTTTCGCAGGTATCTTCAATAGCATCGGCTGTGTCTTCGGCTAGTTCTTCTGCTTTGTCCGCAGCGTCTTCAGCCATTTCCTTAGCCTTATCAGTCGCGTCGGCAGCCGCTTCCTTCGCGTCTTTAAACACATTACTGGTGCTCTCTTTCAGGCTGTCCAGCTTGTCTTCTGCCTGTTCGGCACTGTCATCGCTACACGCCGCCAGGGTAATAGTGAATAGTCCAACAAAGATGAGGGTGAATACTTGTTTTACGTGTGTCATGTGTGTCTCCGTTTCTCTTGTTTCTTAATGCGTTATCTGCGCGTGATTAAGCCAAGTACTACCTTGTACAAAAATACCAGATAAATACTGGTAAGCAGAACCAGCTTACCCATGCCTTGCATACTGTGCGATACCCCCAGGCGTTTTATTACGACACCGGTTAGCACTGTCATTAGCACAATTATCAACAACATTGGCGTTCTCCTTTCTCAAACCTCACCGAATCACGGTATTTGAGCCAATGCGGCTTGTACGTGTCGGGCGCGGTTTGTAATTAACTTCATCACGAGAATTGTCTAGTGACATAGATATAGCGAAAAGCATGCCAACTTTTATTTTTATTAATTAACAATGAGTTACAAAAAAACAAGAAACGCTTCCGACACAACCCAGTAAAAGTGTCTGTCGTAACAGACACTTTTACCGGATCTGGGCAGTCGTCGACAATCAGGCTTTTTGTTGTTCAGGATGAAGGGTTTTACCCAGGATGTGGTTGTCGCGCTCAATTACAGTAGCCGCTCTGCCTACAATTAACGGATCGGGCGCTTTGGCTATGTGCTTGTCTTTGTTCGGATAGGGCAGTTCATGCAGGAAGTACTGCATACAGTTCAGACGGGCCCGCTTTTTATCGTCTGACTTGATCACGACCCAAGGCGCATCAGCCGTGTCGGTGTAGAAGAACATGGCTTCTTTTGCTTCAGTATAATCGTCCCACTTTTGCTGAGCCAGTTTGTCAATCGGGCTGAGCTTCCATTGCTTCAGCGGATCAGTCTCGCGACGTTGGAACCGACGAGTCTGCTCTTCCTGGGTTACCGAAAACCAGAACTTGAAGACGCGAATGCCACTATTCACCAGCATGCGTTCCAGCTCTGGCGTTTGACGCATAAATTCCAGGTATTCGTTGGGCTCGCAAAAGCCCATGACTCGCTCTACACCGGCACGGTTGTACCAGGACCGGTCAAACAGCACGATCTCCCCGGCCGTTGGCAGGTGTTTTATATAACGCTGAAAATACCACTGGCCTTTTTCTTCGTCAGACGGCTTTTCCAGTGCAACCACCCGGGCACCACGAGGATTAAGGTGCTCCATAAAGCGCTTTATCGTGCCCCCTTTACCCGCCGCGTCACGCCCTTCGAAGATCATTACCACACGCTCGCCGGTGTCTTTTACCCATTTCTGTACTTTTAGCAACTCAACCTGCAACTGGCGTTTGTGTTGTTCGTAAAACTGCCGGGTGATTTTGCGTTTATATGGATATTCCCCGGAACGAAACGATTCAGCAATGTACTGTTCGTCGTGGCGTTTTTCACCAATACTGTGGGGCGCTGTGGGTACTTCAGCTACTACCGGAATAGCGGCTTGCGGCTGTGGGTTTTCGGTTTGAGTGGTTTGGCTGTTTGTCACGGTAAGATCTCCTGTTGATGATCTTAGTGTACGCCCAAACCGTTGCGGAATAAGGTGTTAAAGCCACTGGCGCTGATCCAGATCAACGCCAGGTAGCCTTTCCTTTTATTGCAGGTATTTGCTGAGGAATTTGTCCATCGCTTCGAAGGTTTTCATACGATTGGATTGAATAGACAGATGGTGATTACCAAAAGGCAATTCCACATACTCGAAGACCTTATCATGATCTTCCAGCTCCTCGGCCATATTGCGACTTTGCTCTACGTGCACAACGCGATCTTCCTCGCCATGGATTAGCAGAATAGGCGTTTTGATATTCTCCACAAAGTTAATCGGTGAGCGACGTTCACGATCATCTTGGTCTTCCCCAATTTGCTTTTTCACCAGCTTTTTATTCACAAAGGCACGGGCGCGAAATACCAGTCTGTCTAAATCACTCACCCCTGCAAAGCTCACTGCACAGGTATACATTTCAGGGCTTTTAACCGTAGCGGCCAACGCAGCGAAACCACCGTAACTGGCGCCCACAATGCAGACTTTGGTTTTATCGGTATAGCCTTGGTCAATCATCCATTGCGTTGCATCGGCTATGTCGTCCTGCATGGCCATGCCCCAGCTTTGCATCTGTGCTTCACTGAACGAGTAACCATACCCTGTCGAGCCTCTGAAATTCGGGCGCATAACGGCGTAACCACGGCTGTTGAAATACGCAGTCCAGTAATCGAATCCCGCGTAGTCACGGCCACCAGGGCCACCGTGTGGGAAAATAACCGTAGGGTAAGGCGCTTCGCCGTGTTTAGGTAACGTTAAGTAACCCTCAATGGTCGCTTTATCACGCATGGTAATATCAACCCGTGTGTGGTCACTCAACGACTCCGGCACAATATCGGGATACTGGTCGAACAGGAATTTCAAGGTTCCTTCGCGCTGGTTACCAACGTAATAACGGCCCGGGTGGGTGTCACTTTCAGAATACAACAGGTACACATCCTCATTCTGACTGAACTTAACCAGGTAGTTTTTGCGATCTTTGAGTACGTTATTCAGGTTCTCCTGCAACGCTTCATAGCGAGGCTCCCAATAGTAACGTCCGCCTTTGGCGTTAGCGTGACGTACACCAATTGCGTCTTTGGTGACAGGCGAATAAATCAGGCTGCCGTCCACATCGTACTCGTCATCAGCGTAAACCAAGGTTTCTTCGCGGGTAGTTAAATCCATTTTGTACAAGGCCCGGTAGTCGCCCAGGTATCTCTTGAAATACAGGATATTCGGATCGGCCGCAAACCCTGCAATGCTTATCGGTTTGTCGTCAGACACATTGTAAGAGAACAGCTTTTCGTATTCGTCTTCTTCATTCAGCAGATAGATATCACGGTCGCCGGTTTCGTAGTTCAGTGTAATACCAATACGCAGATTGCCCTGGCGATCAGTCATCCAGTCGCGGATGCGTTTCTTGCCTTTTTCCAAACGGCTGATCTTGCGGGTTTTAACATTCACTTTGAACACAGACGGTTCAAGAGGGCGCGCAATATCGATAGCCATTAAAATGTGGTCAGGATCATCCGGCAGCATATCGATGATTTCGTCCTGGAACTGCGGCGCGCGTTTTGAATTTTCCTGATATCGTTTGATATGACGCCAGTCGATAACTTGCTCGGGATCGCCGCCCTGCTCGTTATACTTCATGACATACAGTCGGGTTTTGAAGTACTTGGTGCCCGCTTCCGATATCTCATATTTTGCGCTTACCAACAGATCTTCATCGTTAGCCCAGCGGTACCAGTTAATTTTAACTTTCTTGTTGTCAGCTCTTAGCAGGTAAAAAACCTTGCCGGTTTCTATATCCAGCGTCATCAGTGCCGCCAGGTCTTCACTCTCGGAGTTGCGTTCCATCGCAATGCGATTCCCGCTCGGCGATAATGCAACAGAATAGAACTGGGGCAATCGGCTAAAGACTTCAATTGGCGTTAATTTTGCTTCTTCATTAGCAGTGGCGAGAGAAACAGGGGCAGCAGAGACTATGCACAAACACAGCATAATCACGCCTTTTGCAAAGCGCTTCATGGCAACATTCCTTGTATTTATAGGATATTATGATCAGTAATATAATTAATCGCAGCAGTCGAGGCAATCAAATCAGCCTCTGTTGGCTCTGTAGTTGTTACACGCTGTGTCGTAAATACGCCACGTTTCAACGAAATTGCTGTAGCAATACGTGTGATAACGGTAAACTGACGTCTCGATTTACCTGTCATCACTCAAATAGCTACTTGCCATACCCGGTGTAAGGAACCACACGTTAACCCATGTCGCTTCGCACGTTAATCATCGCCCTTAGCCTACTTATTGTGACTGCCACTGCGCCTGTTTTGCAGGCAGCCACAACGCTGGATTACGAACTCACGGGCGTAGAAAAAAGTGAATTAAAAAAGAATATCGGTTTGTACCTGGCCAACATCTCTTTTTCCGGTACGGTACCCGACGAAGCAACCCAGGAACGTATCATAAAGACAGTCAATACTGCGCTTCAGCCATTTGGTTACTACAACGCTGACGTAGCAGTTTCCATTGAAAACGAAGACGTCATTATTAACGTTGTTTTAGGCGATCCGCTTATTGTGGCCAACGTGAACCGGGAGATTATCGGCGAGGGCAGGGATGACCCGGCTTTTCGCGAGAGATTTAACGCACTGGCCATCAAAAAAGGCGATGTATTACATCAGCCAACCTACGAAAAGTTTAAGTCAGACATGTTTAACTATGCATTGTCGAATGGCTACTTTGATTTTTACTGGCAGGCAACCCGGCTCGATTTGGTGAGAGAGGAAAACGAAGCAAACGTGCTGCTAATCGCGCAAAGTGGCCGGCAGTATGCCTTCGGCGAAGTCAGGTTAGTCGGCGATGACAGAGCCAAAGCGATCATTGGCCGTCTGCAACCCTTCAAATCCGGCGATCCTTATAGCGCTGCAAAACTCACTACGTTTAATCGCCGCCTGAATGAAACCGGCTACTTCCAACGCGCCATTGCCCGTCCTCTGGTAAGTCAGGCCGACGGTGTAAACGTACCGATTGAAATAACCCTGTCTCACTTACCCAGAGACATATTTAACGTGGGTGGGGGAGCCAGCTCAGACACCGGCCCCCGGGTACGTGGCCGCTGGGAGCGCCCCTGGGTAAACTCCCGAGGGCACTCTATTACCGGTGAAGTATACATCTCGAAACCCGAGCAGGCCGCCAGTCTGGACTATCGGATTCCGCTGGAAGACGTGAACAACGATTACGCCAGCATCAAAACCAGTTATGAATTTGAAGACAACACCACCAGCGACACCAAAAGTGAAAAACTGAGTATTTCCGGTCACCGGTTCTGGAAAGAAGCCGATTCGCCCTGGCAGCGCAGTATTTCCCTGTCTTACGAACGTGAAATGTTTACCCAGGGTATCAGCGACCCGCAAACCATCAGTTTGCTTATGCCCGGGTATTCTATTGGCTACAGTGAATCCGACAATGCGCTGAGCATTAACCAGGGCAAATTCTTTGTGGTTGCCATGCAGGGCGCACATGAAAACGCCGGCAGTGACATTTCACTGCTGAAAATGACCGCCAAAGCCAAGTATATTGCCACGCTCAACAACACACACCGGCTATTTTTACGCGCCGAAGCCGGCGCCATCGAAACCGAAGATTTCGACCGCGTGCCGTCAAGTTTGCGATTCTTTACCGGTGGTGACCAAAGTATCCGTGGTTTTAGCTATCAGGAAATCGCGCCCTCAGTATTAAACGACGAGGGCCAACGCGTGCTAACTGGGGGTAAGTACCTGGCAACGGCCAGTGCGGAATACGCCTACCCTGTCACTGATTCCTGGCGCGCGGCGGTCTTTGCCGATGTTGGTACAGCAACCAATGATTTTTCAGACCCGCTGACCACCGGTTACGGCATTGGTGCCCATTGGCTTACGCTAATTGGCCCGGTGCGATTCTACATTGCACGGGGGCATAGCGAATTCGAAAATACCTGGCGCTTCCACTTTACGCTGGGGCCTGAACTATGAGTATTAATCGCCTCGCAAAAGTATTTTTATATTCGGTGGTGAGTGTGGCTACGCTCGCCGGCGTGCTGCTATCGCCACTGGGCATGCCAGTCATTCAATACGCCGCCAATCACAGCGTGCCGGGCCTTTCGGTATCGTCGCTATCCGGCAGTTTGTGGTCAACCCTGACCGTAGAACAATTGCGCTTTCAAAACGCGCAATGGCAAGTCGACGTAGCGCGTATCGAACTGGATCACGAGTGGACCTGCTTATTGCAATCGTCGGCGTGCATAAACACCCTGACGGTTAATCAGCCTGTTGTAAAGCAATTGGCCGAAGGGCCAGAAACGCCAGACAATGACGAGCCAGTCGAAGCCATTGAATTACCCATAGCCATTCATCTGGATAACCTCACGGTTACTGGTATCGACGTCTCAACCTTTGCGGCAGATATCAGCATTGCGCAGCTAAGCGCCAGGGCCGAGTGGGTAAATACGCTCAAAGTAGCGCATTTTCATACTGATGATATTCGGGTGTCACTACCTGAAGCCGAAGCGCAACCTACGCCAGCTTCAGCGCCTGTCGTTTTAAGCTATCAGCCACCAGCGCTGCCGGTTATTACCATGCCGTTACTGGTCAGCCTCAATGATATTGCCATTAATCAACTTCAGCTCTATCAGGGCGACGCCCTGTTAACGCAGTTAAACATCGCATTGCAAAAGGCGGCGGTGAAAAAACGACAGATTGAGTGGAAGCAACTGAGTGTTGAAGCACCGCAAGGCAAAACAAGTGTGTCTGGCCAGGTAGCGTTTACCGGCAATTACCCGGTGACGCTGTCGCTGGATGCCAGCTCCTTGCTGGAAGACTTTCCTCAGTCAGCAAACCTGGCCGTAAAAGGCGATCTAAGCGATCTTTCAATGACGTTGGCAGCGAGCGGCACCGTATCGGCCAATGCACAGGCTAAAGCCAACCTGCTCGACAGTCAGTTGCCCTTGTCGTTGCAACTTAACTGGCCGGAACAAAGCCTGAAACCTATTCAGGACATTCAGCTTGCAGCGGGCGTGCTGTCTGCACAGGGAAAAATGGGTCAATATGCCCTTAGCGCCCAGACCGGGGTGTCGGGTGAAGCCATTCCCTCGACCGCCATCGATATTCAGGCCGTATTAGGCGAGCGCTCACTGGCGGTCAGTGCCATGAATGCAGACCTACTCGACGGCACCATCACAAACAGCGGCGTGCTGTATTTCAGCGATGCGATTAGCTGGGAAGGGCTTACCCATCTTCAAACACTCGACTTAGCAAAGCTGAGTCCGCAAGCGCCGACTATGGTCGACGGCTTGCTTAAAACGCAGCTCAGTATGACGGCTCGCGGTCCAAACCTTCTGGTGTCAGATATTCAGCTGTCTGGTGTGCAGTACGACAGGGATTTTCTGTTGCAGGGAGACGCTGTCTATTCAGCCAATAGCGACATTATGGTGGGTAACCTGACTGCGCAACTGGAAGACAATGAAGTCTCCGCAATCGGGCAAGTTTTTAATCAACAGTACATCGATGCACTGATTTCTCTGAAGCTGCCACACCTGAGCTATTTGTACCCCGATGTAAAAGGCGGCATAGATGGCTCGGTGAATATTGAGGGCGACTGGAATAACCCAACCGTACAATCTGCCATTGCGCTTCGCGACATTACACTTAGCCCTGCACTGAGTGAAGCAATGGCTAAACAAGGCCCGCTCAATGGCACGGTTGATGTTGCAGGTAGCCTGGCTGAACACACGCTGACAACCTCGTTGCAGTTGCCCGACTACACCAGTGAATTGCATTTAAGCGGAAACTGGCAAAATGGGCGCTGGCAGGGCGTTCTGAGTGATACCCAACTGGCTGTGATCAACACGCGCTGGGCGCTCAACACCGACGTAAATCTGTCTTTTGTGCAGTCGCCGCAACAGCTCGATGTGTCGGCGCATTGCTGGGAGTCACGAGAGCACGGCGAGCTGTGCATTAACGAAGCGAGCTATACGCCGCAACAGGTTTTGTGGGATATCAGCGCAACTGAATTGCCGCTCGGACTATGGGCCTTTGAACTCGCGCCAGAGGTGCTGTTTGAACGCAATCAGGCAACCCTGTCGTTTTCCAGCCAGGGCCAATTGGATCTTGCGTCGCAACAGGCCCAGGCCAAGGTTAGTGCCGATATAACCGCCGACGACTGGCGGGTCGGCCCGAAAGGCGAAGTGGTACTCGCCGTTGACACCTTCTCGTTAAACGGCAACTGGGCAGATAACCAATTAACGTTTACCTCTGAGGTGCGCAGCCCACAGGTTGGCGATATCATTGCTAATCTCTCGCTCTTACCCTTAGCCGACACACCAACACTGGATGGCACGGTCAATATCAATCGTTGGCGACTGGCTCCGTTTCAGCCTTTGCTTCCCAACATGAATGCGCTGGACGGCCAGATAGATGGCGAGCTGGCTCTCAGTGGCCCTATGACGTTGCCACTTGTTAACGGTTCGCTCACGATCCGCGACGGCCATATCGACAGCGACGACCTGCCGGTGAAAGTGAGCCAATGGCAGCAAACCATCGCGCTGAATGGCGATAATGCCGACTTCAACGGCGAATATATGCTGGGCGACGGCGCAGGCACCTTGAGTGGTGATGTGAGCTGGCGCGATGTACCTGAGGTCAACTTCACACTTGCCGGTGAAGCATTCACCGTGCAATACGACGACAGCAAGGTAAAAGTATCACCGGATTTGACTGCCCATATTACGCCGCAAAAAATCGATATTCAGGGCGAGGTCGACATTCCTTATGCCAGAATCAAAGTGAATGACCTGCCGCCCAGTGCCATTGCCCCGTCAAAAGACGTGCACCTACGCGGCGAGCCCCCCAGCGATGCGCTGATTGATCAAATCAACGCCAATGTAATGGTGACAATTGACGATGCAAAAACCCAGGAAGTGAAACTCGACGCATTTGGCCTCACCGCCTCGTTAAGTGGCGGCATCAAGGTTCAAACTCAGTCTGCGTTAACGGGCTTTGGTGACCTGCAGATATTAAACGGCCGCTACGAAGCCTATGGTCAAAACCTGATTATCCGAACCGGTGAAGTGCAGTTTAACGGCCCTATCGACCAGCCTATGTTGCTGGTTGAAGCCATTCGCGATCCCGAACTAACTGAAGATGACGTCATTGCCGGTGTGCGTATTGAAGGGCCAGCGTCGCAACCCAGTGTGAATTTGTTTTCAGAGCCGACCATGGATCAGGCGCAAAACCTGGCTTACTTGTTAAGCGGCAGCGGTGGACTGGGCGGCAGCAATAGCGAAATGGACCAGAACGCCTACGCCAGCTTGCTGATTGGCTTCGGTTTGTCCAGCTCAGAAGGGTTGACCAGCGGTGTGGGTGAAGCGCTCGGCATTGAAGACTTGACCGTATCGACCACCGGACAGGGCGACAATACCAAACTGGCAATTTCTGGCAAAATCGCACCCAACCTTACGGTACGATACGGTGTAGGTATGTTCTCCAGCGAAGACAGTGGCGGCCAGGAAGTGGCGTTGCGCTATCAGATCATGAATAACCTGTACCTCGAGGTGGTAAGAAGTCTGCACACCGCGGTGGATTTGTACTATCAGTTTACGCTCGGTAAGCGCGGCAAAGAAGACGAAGACCCACCGTCATCAGAGTAATATCCGAACGGTACGCTCAGGGCGTTGGGCAGGGTACGGCTATCCAGCCGTATTCCCCTTGTTGCCTAAATCAGCGAGGTGTAAGTATTCACGATGGAACCGTTTCGCGCGCTTGTGCGCCCACACGCCAGTGCCAACCAAGCCGGCAACAATTAATACCAGCACCCACACACTGCGTCTAAGATTGTCCAGTGTGTAATCTTCAAACATCGCCATCATGCCCAGAATAGCGACAAGCGCGACACCAGACATCCAGCAGGAGTGGAAGGTCAGGCGGGCAATTTTATGGTTGTTCAGCAGCTGTTTTTTTAGCGTATCCACATAGTGAGACGTATCCCCAAACGTTGCCAAAGCAGCATGGCGTCGCAACCAGGCGATATACAAATAAAACACAAACGTCACCGCCACTAAGGTGATCACACAGCCAGCCAGCAAAGACGACAGCTCATCCCAGGTTGCTATCAGCACCCAAATTGCCGGCACAAAGCCCAACATATCCAACACCAAATAGAGCCGCTGAACGCGCTGCTGGCGCTTTAATCGGCGGGTGAGATCCTGCATATCAATGTGATTGGTAGGCTGCTGTTGCCACAGTGCCGATAAATCTGCTGACGTATCAGACATGTTTAAGCTCCTGTTGTAGTTGTGTTTTGGCACGCTGCAATAACACCCCTACATGATTTTTGGTTATCCCGCATACTTCAGCGATTTCCAGATAACTAAGGCCTTCCAGCGTAAGTGTTAACACCTGACGCATGGCCACGGGTAACGCACGCACGGCAATCAGTAATTGCTCGATATTACCTTGCTGTTCCGCAACCACATGTGGCTCAGCGCTTTCGTTACCCCGGGCAAATTCCCACGCCATATTGTCGTGGCCAGACTCTTCCTGCTTTTTGACCTCTTTACAGACATGGGTAACGGCCCGGTTATGGGCAATTTTCAGGATATAGGTTTTCAGTGAAGCCTCGCCGTTGAAACGCGTCAGTCCTTGCCAAACGGCCAGTGCGATCTCCTGCAACAATTCCTGCTGCAAGGCTTCATTCGCCTCATAGCTCGCTGCAACTCGACTTAACAAAGCCTGATGCTGGTTGAGGATGTCCTTAAAATCCGCTTGCACTAACCGTCCTGAGTGTTCGTTGATGAGTCTAGGTATTGCTTATAGTCACGCCTACGCAAAAAAAATTACAGTTCGTTGTAATTTTTTTATTTCTTCGACGACTAGTGAACTGCATAGGCCATTTTAAAGGAAACGACCATGACCCCATTTCACATTGTTGTACTTGTGTCTGCTTTAGTCTTACTCAGCCTGCTTTGCCATTACCTCGATGCGAAGTACCGCTGGCAGTTAAGCGCTTGGCTTTCAGACGAGAGCGTGAATCCATTTAAACACCAGTCGGCAGCATCAGAAACAACAAACGGCGATGCGAAAGACGCTGAAATTGCTGCGTTAAAGGAGCGTATTGCAGTACTGGAAGCCATAGTGACTGAACCTGCTTACGACCTGAACGAAGAGTTGAAGAAACTCAGTCGCCAGTAGCGTTACGCAAGCTGCATCAGGCTTATTCGCTGTCCAGAAATGCAGAGAGTTTGTTCACGGCCAGCGTAATTAAGCGCTGGCGGGCTTCTTTTGCCGCCCAGGCACTGTGTGGGGTGATCAACAAGTTCGGAAGCTGCGCATTAAGCAGTGGATGGTCTGCTGGTGGAGGCTCGACACTCAGGGTATCCAGGGCTGCGCCGCCAATCTGATTTTGGGTAAGTGCGGTCAGCAATGCCTGTTCATCAATCAAACCACCCCTGGCGGTATTAATCAGAAACGCACCGGGCTTCATTAGCGCAAGCCGTTCGGCGTTGATCATTTCTGCTGTGTCGTCGCTAAGCTGACAGTGCAAACTCACTACATCGGCCTCGGGCAATAATTCATCTAATGGTCTACGCGAAGTGTGCTGTGTGCCAGGCCTCGCGGCAACAGACACCCGCATACCAAATGCCTTTGCCAGTTCGGCTACACGTTGCCCAAGTGTGCCGTAACCCACGATGACCAGATGCTTTCCAGCCAATTCGATAACCGGGTTGTCGAGTAAACAGAAAAACGGCGATTGCGACCATTCGCCCTGTTGTACCTGACGCATAGTCGCTAACGCTGACGTGGCCAGGTTCAACATCAGCATTAATGTATGCTGGGCCACCGAGTCGGTACCGTAACCAGACACATTATTGACGGTAATCCCACGTTGTTTGCAGTAGTCCAAATCGACATTATTCATGCCGGTTGCCAGAATACCGATGTAGCGGCAGCGAGGAGCCTGCTCTAGGAGCTCAGCGCTGAGTACAACCTTGTTAACCAGAATAATATCGGCATTCGCTATCCGCGAAGCTGTTTCTCCTGCCGTAGTTGAGGGGTAATAGGTAACAGACACGGGTAACGCGTGTAACGCCGTCAAATCGGCGTCCCGGCCTAACGAATCGCCATCTAATATAACAACCTGCATCACAGGGCTTCGATGATCCGTTCTAATGCGCTCTTGATGCGCGGTGGAATTTGTACAACACGATTCGTCGTGCGATCGACAAATACCTGAACAAACTGCCCGTGAGCCACACGACGCTGATTAGTACCGGCGTAAATCGACACACCATAAGTCACCGAGCTGCGGCCAATTTTGGCAACGCGTACGCCCACTTCGACATCTTCCGGGTAGGAAATATTTGAAATAAACTGGCACTGCGAACTCACTACATGCGCAATCACCGGGCTGTGTCTGAAATCCATACCCGCTTCATCAGCCAGAAAACGGTTTACGGCGGTGTCAAAAAAGCTGTAGAACACCACGTTATTCACATTGCCATAGACATCATTGTCCTGCCAGCGTGTCGGCAGGGTTACCGCATAGGGATAGTCATTCAGCGAAGGGGTTATATCCGTCATTTTTCGTCTCATCCTTCAATGATGGTTACAGCTTACCGCGTTGTACACGCGGTCGCTACGGGCAAAGTGTAATCAATACTTATTTTCGGGTTTGTCCGTTACCCAGCACCACAAATTTCTCGGTAGTCAGTGACTCAGCGCCCATAGGGCCATAGGCGTGCAGCTTGCTGGTGGAGATCCCAATTTCTGCGCCCAGACCCAGTTCACCGCCATCAGAGAAGCGCGAAGACGCATTTACCATGACAACCGCTGAATTTACATCGCGTATAAAGGCATTGGCCGTCGCGTAGTGCTGCGTGGCAATCACTTCGGTATGACCCGAGCCATATTGCGTGATGTGGTCCACCGCATCGTCGTAGCTGTCTACCACACGTACGGCTATCTCCATTGCCAGGTATTCAGCCTGCCAGTCGGCATTCGTTGCACTTACCGCATCACTAAAATGACTGATTGAAGAGTCACAGGCGTGGATCATGGTGTTGTGGCTTTTTAGCATGGCGGCGGCACGTGGCAAAAATTCGTCTGCGACGGCTTTATGAACCAAACAGGTTTCCAACGCATTACACACGCCAGTACGCTGAGTTTTGCCATTTTCCAACAAGGCCAGCGCCTGTTCGATATCGGCATACTGGTCGACATACAAGTGGCACACGCCTTTGTAGTGCTGAATAACAGGAATTTGACTGCGCTCACTCACGTACTGAATCAGGCCTTCACCACCGCGCGGAATAATCAGATCCACGTCGTCTTTCAGGGTCATGAGGGTATTCATAATGGCACGGTCCGGGTCAGGGACAACCGTCACGGCTGCAGCGTCGATGTCATGTTTGCGCAGCACGTGATGCAAGCACGCCGCTAACGCCAGGTTAGAGTGCAGCGCTTCTTTACCGCCGCGCAAAATGACCGCATTACCGGCTTTAAAACACAGAGCAGCGGCATCTACCGTCACGTTTGGACGCGATTCGTAGATCATCGCCACTACGCCCAATGGGATACGCATTTTGCCAACCTGAATACCACTCGGCATAGTCTTCATCTGACTGATTTCACCCACTGGATCATCCTGCTCGGCAATCGATGCCACGGCATTGGCAATGGCCATTACCCGGTCTTCTGTCAGAGTTAATCTGTCGACCATAGCGGCATCTAAATGAATGTCTTTGGCGTGTTCCAGATCCAGCTGGTTCGCCGACAGAATATTCTGGGTTTGCTGAATCAGGTGCTGGCTGATTTCATGCAGCACTTCACGCTTTTGCTCCGGGCTCAGGCGAGCAACCTGACGGGCGGCATGTTTAGCGTCTTTGGCAGCTCGTCGTATCGAAAAGCTCATGGTGTGCTCCTTATTTCAATAACACCAGATCGTCGCGGTGGACCACAACTTCGCCGTTATCGTAGCCAAGAATGTCCCGGATACGCTGGCTTTTCTCACCTTTGATCATTTTCAGTTCCTGGGCACTGTATAGCGCCAGGCCCTTGGCCAGGGACTTATCCTGACTCACTATTTCAATTGCATCACCAGACTCAAAGTGACCACTTACTTCGGTTATACCCGATGGCAATAAAGAGGCGCCTTTAGACACCAAGGCTTTTTCTGCACCCTGATCAACAAAAATTTTCCCACGGGTTTTCAGGGTGTGTTCCAACCAAAGTCGCCGTGCGGTTTTCGGTGACTGTTTGGCTTTGAACAACGTACCGGGGATGTTCCCTTCCTGTAGATCATCAAAAACATGGCCGTTGCGTCCGTTTACGATCAGGGTCTGAATGCCACTGCGGGCACACTTATCAGCGGCCTCAATTTTGGTTCGCATGCCGCCGGTACCTACCGATGTGCCAGCGCCGCCGGCAATGCTGTAGGTGTGCGCGGTGATTTCTTCTACTACGGGGATAAGCGTAGCAGTCGTGTCTTTGCGTGGATCTGCGGTGTAAAGTCCGTCTATGTCAGAACAAATGATTAGCGTATCTGCGCCTGCTACCAGTGCGGTATATGCGGCCAGATTGTCGTTGTCGCCTACTTTTAATTCATTCACCGCGACCGTGTCGTTTTCATTCACTACCGGCAAAGCCTGGTGATTCAACAATTCACGGATGGTGTTCTTGATATTTACGTAACGGGTACGGTCGTGCAGATCGTCATAGGTAAGCAATACCTGAGCGCACGGGAAATCGAAAAAACGCTGCCAATTGGCCATCATGTACATCTGGCCAATCGCGGCCATAGCCTGCTTCTCTGAAATAGACGCCGGGTGCTGAATTGGTACTTTCGCTCTGCCCGCAGCGACACTGCCGGAAGACACTAAAATAACCTCTTTCCCTGCCTCACGGGCAGAAGTAATAAAACGCGCGATAGGAAGAATATAACGGCCACTGCATTGCTGGCCATCGGGCGCGATCAGCGCACTGCCAATTTTAATTACGGCACGCTGCCAGGAAAACCCACTCATTAGCATGAAGACAAAGAAATTAACGGGCTTTCAAGAATATTACAAAGCGCCCATAAAACAAACAAAAAAACAGTATCGTAATGCCTTGTATAGCAGGCTTTGCGTTAAGGCTGATGCATTTTACGGCAAACGGCTGGCAATTTTTAACACATTAGAATTACACTACTTGTTTATCATAATAACTAAGCGTCATAACGACTAAGGATCACACATGAGCAATCGTATGCCCAAGTTGATCTGGTTAATGCCGGTACTGTCTATGCTGACTTGCTCAGTGTCAGCCTATGCTGCCATTAAACAGACGAAAGGGGACTTCGAAGACAAATTCCGCCAGTTGGATGAAGTATTACCGACTCCAAACGTATACCGTAACGCAGCAGGCGAGCCGGGCCACCAGTACTGGCAGCAAAAAGTCGATTACGAGATTGACGTAACCCTGGACGAAGCCAAACGCCGTATTGACGCTTCTGAAGAAATCACTTACCAGAACAACTCCCCGGATACGCTAAAATATTTGTGGATTCAGCTGGATCAAAACAAATTCCGTCCTGACTCACTGTCGGCGCTGAGCGAAAACTTTGGTGGTATTGGTAACCGAGGCCCTGCAACGTCAGCGCCAAGCGCTAGCTCACCCGCGAAACTGTCTATGGGCGCTATCCGTCGTCAACAGTTTGTTGAAGATCACGAGCTGGGCTATCAAATCAAGAAAGTCACTGATGGCAGCGGCAAAGACCTGCACTATGTGATCGTTGGCACCCTGATGCGTGTAGACCTGGCATCACCACTGAAGCCGGGTAAAAAGACCGAACTGAATATCGACTTTGGCTTTAACATTGTTGAAGAAGATGCGGTATCTGCCCGTGCAGGTTACGAGCACTTCCCGGATGACGAGCGCGAAGGCGGCAACGACATCTTCTTGTTAGCGCAGTGGTTCCCTCGTTTAGCTGCTTACACCGACTACGAAGCATGGACCAACAAAGAGTTCATTGGCCGTGGTGAGTTTACTCTTGAATTTGGTAACTACGACGTTGAAATCACCGTACCTGCCGACCACATTGTGTCGTCTACCGGTGTACTACAAAACCCGAAATCCGTACTGACCAGCGAACAACGCAAACGTCTGGAAGAAGCGAAAGACGCAGAGCGTACTGTGTTCATCGTGACGGAAGAAGAAGCACTGGAAAACGAAAAAGAAGGCACGGATAAAACCAAGACCTGGCATTTCGAAGCAGAAAATGTGCGTGACTTTGCCTGGGCCTCTTCACGTAAATTTATGTGGGATGCGCGTGGCTATCACCAGGGCGGTAAAGAACAGCCTTTGGTTATGGCGATGTCTTTCTATCCGAAAGAAGGTGGCGACCTATGGAAGAAGTACTCAACCGAGTCGATCATTCACACCATGGAAGTGTATTCGCGTTTCTCGTTTGATTACCCTTATCCGGTTGCACAATCGGTTAACGGTCCGGTAGGCGGCATGGAATACCCCATGATCACCTTCAACGGCCCGCGTACAGAATTGCGTGATGACGGTTCTCGTACTTATTCATTGGCAGAAAAACGCTTCCTGATTGGCGTTGTCATTCACGAAGTAGGTCACATCTACTTCCCAATGACCGTAAACTCTGACGAGCGTCAGTGGACCTGGATGGACGAAGGTCTGAACAGCTTCCTGGACGGTGTTGCTGGTCGTGAATGGGATCCGGACATTCCATGGGGTGTCGAGCCGCGTGACGTTGTTGGCTACATGAAGTCACAGACTCAGGTGCCAATTATGACCCAATCTGACTCGGTACTGCGTCTAGGCCCGAATGCCTACACCAAGCCAGCGGTAGCACTGAATATTCTGCGTGAAACCATTCTGGGCCGTGAGCTGTTTGACTTTGCATTCAAAGAATACGCGCAGCGTTGGAAGTTTAAACGTCCTACGCCTGCTGATTTCTTCCGCACTATGGAAGAAGCCTCAGGGGTTGATCTGGACTGGTTCTGGCGTGGCTGGTTCTACACCACTGACCACGTAGATATATCAATCGACAAAGTGTACAAACTGCGTTTAGATACTAAAGACCCAGATATCGATTTCGCCCGCGAACGTCAGGTTGAACAGGACAAGCCTAAGTCACTGACAGTTGAGCGCAACAAAGCAGAAGGTAAAGAACTGTGGGTAGACCGTTATCCTGACATTACCGACTTCTACGACGAGAACGATCAGTTCACCGTTACTAACAAAGAGCGCAACAGCTACAAGAGCTGGTTAGACAAACTGGATCCTTGGGAGCGTAAAGCGTTCGAGCGCGCGGTGAAAGAAGACAAAAATTACTACGTAATGGAGTTCTCAAATCTGGGCGGTCTGGTTATGCCGATCATTCTGGAAATGACTTACGCCGACGGTACCACCGAAGAACTGCGTATTCCGGCAGAAATCTGGCGTCGTACGCCTAAAGCGGTTAGCAAGCTGGTAGTGACTGACAAAGACAAAGAACTGGTCAGTGTAACCGTTGACCCGTATTGGGAAACCGCTGATGTTGACGTGGAAAACAACCACTACCCTCGTCAAATCATCCCTTCACGTATTGAAGCGTATAAGTCTAAGCCAAGCTCAGCGAAAGTGCGTCGTGATATCATGCACGACATCAAAACCGAGCTGAAGACTGACAAAGACAGTGAAGACGATAAGAAGGAAGGCGATGACAACTAACCTCTCGCGCGTTACCGAGGTTGTTAAAGCAGGGCTTTGTGCCCTGCTGTTATGCGTAATAAGTGCACAAGCTACGGCGCACCAGCAAAAAGCGGCCATCACGACAGTGCTGTTCAACCCGAGAACAGAAAACATTGAGGTGATGCACCGGTTTAACCTGCACGATGCTGAACACGCCGTTAAAATGCTGTTTAAGAAAACCGCTGACATACTGGACGACCAGTCTACTCAGGCGGAATTCGCCGCTTACGTGTCTGAGCGCTTCTCACTGTTGAATGCCGCCGGCGACTCCTTAGGGCTCTCGCTGATTGGATTCGAAACAGAAGGCAAGTACTTTTGGGTGTATCAGGAAACCGACCAGCCACCGTCATTGGAAGGGCTCAAGGTTCGCCATGACGCACTGCGGGATATCTGGCCAAGTCAGGTAAACACGTTAAACGTTGAAGGGAAGGGCAATCTGAAAACCTTAACCTTTACCGACAACGTCGCCCTACTGGAAGTGCACTTTTAACTACGCATTTCATTGCTTATTGCTGCGCAGCGGGTGTTCACACCGGCTACGCAGCAGACTTTCCTAACACGAATTCACCGCATTCACGCACACTTTTACGATTCAGACCAAGGTCGCAATTGACCCCGTCCCCTTGATTACGTCATTATGCTGGTTAAAAAAGGGCACGAAATAATGACTGATACCCAACAACCCGCCGACGCACCTGAAAACAAGAAAAAGAATGTATTGTGGGTGTACCTCTCTGGCGCTATGGCGCTAACCATTGTGGTAATGATGTTCTTACCCAATTCTGGCATGGGCGGCTCTGTAATTGCCATTTACGGCCCCATGTTGTGGTGCGGGATATTTGCTGCCGCACTGGCCCGATATAACGAACGCAACGGCTGGATAGGCTTTGCAATCGGCAGCGGCATCGGTATGCTGATCCAAATGATCTCGCAATTCGTTTAGAAGGACATGAACGACACACCGAAGTCCCGGCCTATTCCCAGCTCCCGACTTTCGCGCATGACGCGAATTGGCTCGCTGGCGGGAAAAATTGCCGGTAGTGTGGTGTCGCAAGGTGCAGCAAAATTGTTGTCGGGCCAACGCCCGGCACTTTCAGACTTAGTCCTCACGCCTAAAAATATTCAACGCATTACCGACCAACTGGCGACCCTGCGCGGCGCCGCCATGAAGTTGGGTCAGCTCATTTCAATGGACGGCGGAGAGTTGCTGCCGCCGGAACTCAGTGCCATTCTGGCGCGACTGCGCGAAGACGCAGACCCGATGCCCAAAGCGCAGCTTCAGGCTGTGTTAGATAGCGCCCTGGGACAGGGCTGGCAAGACAAACTCCTCTACTTTTCCTACGCACCCATTGCAGCGGCGTCCATTGGTCAGGTTCACAAAGCCATCACTTTTGACGGCGAGACACTGGCAATGAAAGTGCAATACCCCGGCATAGGTGACAGCATTAACAGCGATGTAGACAATGTGGCGAGTATTATAAAGTTGTCTGGGTTGCTGCCCGGCTCACTGGATATTAAGCCTTTATTAGGTCAGGCCAAAGCGCAGTTGCACGATGAGGCCAACTACCTGCGTGAAGCCGACATGCTGAAACGCTACCGCAGTGCATTGGGCGAACATCCGGACTTTGTTGTCCCCGAGGTTTTCGATGAATTCACCACCGCAACAACGCTGGCGATGACCCACATTAAAAGCGAACCTATTACTGAGCTTGCGCAGGCACCACAGGCCGTTCGCAATAAGCTTATGACAGCACTGTTCAGTTTGTTTTTTGAGGAGGTCTTCTCGTTTCGCCTGATTCAAAGCGACCCGAACATGGCAAATTACCGCTATATCGCAGAAGACGAAACGGTGGCCTTGCTGGACTTTGGTGCTTGTCGTGAAATTCCGGACGCGATATCAAAAGGCTACCAGGCATTGCTGCAGGCCATGGCAAATGACGACATGGCAGGCGTTGCACAAGCGGCTTTAGATATCGGCTTAATGCAGTCCAACCACAGCGAATCGCAACAAGCCACGGTTGTTGCGTTAGGAAAACTGGCCTGTGAGTCTCTGTACCACGATGGCCCCTATGACTTTGGCAACACCGATTTGCTCACCCGGGTTCAGGCGATGGGTATGCAGCTCAGTTTCGACGAAGATTTCTGGCATATCCCCCCCGTCGACGCCATTTTCATTCATAGAAAACTAGGCGGCCTGTATTTGTTGGCTAAGCAGCTCGACACACAAGTGGACTTGCGCCAGGCCGCTCAAAAATGGCTGTGACGCGCACTAATAAGGCATATCCATACTAAACGGTAGCGCCATAGCGTGTTCGGCTTTTGGCGGATTGCCTATCATTTCGTCGTAAGGCGTTTCATGTTTCATGTAAGACTTTGCTACCGTGCAATGTGCAAAAAACTCTCTGATATGACCCGCGCTGTAAAACCGCATGGGTTTGTCGGAATCGTCGTAAACCAACCCGGTTTTATTGCCACTGGTTAACTGGACCAAATACACATTCATTTCGAACGACTGGACTTCCAGTACATCGATGTCCCATTCGTTAGTCTCAAGATCTTTTCGCCAAAACTTATACATTGTTGGTACTCCCCGCTAGTTACCAGACTGAATACGACAACGCACTACAAATGGATGAAATACAAAATGGTCTGAAAAATCGTACCTGTTAACGGTTTACTCTTGAGACTGGGCCTGCTATTGAATAAAACAGTAATTGTTGAGATTTGAAAAAAGAATAAAAAAACGACATTGAATTTCAGCGGATTGCCAATAACTCTGGTAGTATGATTTTAGCAGCCATCAAATCAAGGTAGATATCTATGAGCGAGAATTCCGAGCAAAAGTCTTGGTTACCCTACGTCATCATTGGCGTGGTTGTGATTGTGTTACTGGCGGTATTATTGTGGCCTTCCAGCGAGCCAGCACCAGAGCCAGCCAAACCCATTGAGCCACCGGCTATCGCTCAGCCAGAAACGATTGAGCCTGAACCGGCTGATGTATTTGAAGCGGCACCGCAACCTGAGCCGGTTGAAATCGATCCAAACCAGGAAGTCGAACCAATGCCAGAAGCTGCGCCAGAGCCAGAACCTCTGGACATCAGCGACACCGCAGTGAAAGCGGCTTTAGAAACCATTGCCAGCTCTCCCATGCTGAGCCGACTGATGGTAAACGACGGGTTGCTGCAACGCTTTGTTGTTACAACAACCAATCTGGCCGACGACGACATGGCACCGAATCACCGCCTGTTAACGCCGCCGGATCAGGAATTCCGGGTATACACCCAGGCCGATCGTGAGTGGATTGATGCAGCAAGCTACAAGCGTTACACCCCGTATGTAGACGTGCTCGAGTCCATGAGTAACGACGACCTCATTGAGCTGTACACCACGTATCTGGATGAAATTCAGGTCAAGTATGCAGAAATTGGCGATCCGGACCAGTCTTTCACCGAAGTTATGATCACCGCTATCGATACGCTGTTAGATACGCCTGAAGTGAAAATGCCTGTGGAAGTATATACAGACTCAGTCATGTACAAGTATGCCGATGAGCGCCTGGAAAGCCTTTCTTCGCCACAAAAGCAGCTGCTTAGAACAGGCCCTGACAACATGCGCCGTATAAAAGCGAAACTACGTGAATTGCGTGAGGCACTTTCCTCGCTGTAAACACGGTTTACCCTAATAGCGAAAAGCAGGTTATCAGACCTGCTTTTTTTTGCTTATTTTCCCGCCAAACACTGATCAAATATTGTACTAAAGTACAGACTTTGCCATAGTAGAACTCTGATCACCGCCAAAGTACAGGGAGCGTTACGTGCGGTATACACAGGGATTCGTGTCCTTCCCGGATTATTTTCAACGCCGGACCAGAATACAGAACATACTTTTGTTATTGCTGGCTGCCTTCTGGTTTATAGCCTCACCGGCTTATGCCAGTAAGCCCGTGGTGTATTTTGCCGGTGTATCGTTTCTGGGCGATCACCGATTCATAGACACCAATTACCCGGTTGCCACAGCGCTAAATAAAGCGACCCCTGAACAGCCTCAAGCTGCGCTCGATAAAGCGTTCTTTGAGCTGTTATCAGCACAATCAGCGACACTGCCTTTATTGTTGTCGCGAAACCTGGCCAACTACAAATCCGGACCGGCGATTGCTATGACACTGGCAATTGAACGTGAGTCCATCAGTATCGAGACGTTCGAGGACTACCGGAAAGTCGTTGCCGAAATTAGCGCCCAGGTCCTGTTTTTCGACTTTCAGGCCATGCGTCTCATTGCCAGCATACCCGTTGATATTGCCCGCAACGATGTGATCAATCTCAACGCCTCCCTCGATAAGGCAAGAACTGACAACCTCACGGCGTTATATCAGCCCACCAGTAATGCGGATAATAGCCTGCTGTCCGTTGCCTCCGGCCACATTAGACAGTTCGGTCTACCTAAAGAAGGCGTGCTGCGCTTTAAAGTACATGCTGTGAATATTGGCGAAAAAGCCAGCCCTCTGGTACCGGAGCGCGTCCAACACGATGCTCTAGCTCAGGTATTCGGCCAGTACTTTACAGCCCAGTTAACGCACCTTGGTGGGCTGAATATGATCCCCTACACAAAAGGCTATGCCATTGGCAATAAAATGGCCGGTCGTATGGCCAACGGCGACGTATACACACTCACGTTACCCGAGGCGGATTATGTATTTACGGTAGATATCAGCAATTTCAAACACATTGCACAGCCGAATAAGCACTTGTTTGCCAGCCGGGTGAAATTCACCGCGAAAGAAGCCACCCGCAGTGACGCTATGCTGGATGATTATTTTCATGCGGCCGTTGCTAAATTAGTCAGCGACAAGCAAACCTACATCGATGACTGGGCGGCGTATGAGGACGCATTGGAAACCGTTTTATCCGAACTTGCCCAACAACTTTCTGCGCCAGAGAAAAAATGGTTCGACAACCACTCACAACTTAAGCGCCGCACCTACAATACTTTTCGGAAATGGAGTGAACACATAAATGGCCTTTAAATCACTGCGCAAATCCTCTTTCATGCTGTTACTTGCAGCGCTCTGTTGTGCACTTCCAACGCATGCCGTTGAAAGCAAAAGCACATTTACCTACACCTATTCCGGCAGGCTGGACAGCGAAGAAAAAGCAGACGCCATTCTGCAGGCGAAGGTAAAAGCCATTGAAACCTGGATTGCAACCTCTCAGCCGTACCAGGAGCGTAACTTTTCCCTGGCGAAAGACGACATTACTGAAAACATAGATGAGTATCTGCTTAGCAGCGCGGTTGTTTCAAAAGACAACAACAAAGACATTAAGCAGTATCGGGTGGTTGTTCGGGTTGATATCAATGACACCAAACTACTGAATTACCTGACGGCCGTTGGCAGAGCCAAAGACGGTAGCATGGACGATGAAGACCAGTATATTACGTTTGTTTTTGTAGCCAGGGAACTCGCTTCACGAACAGAAGCGAAAGACACCGCGTCGGGTGATTTCAAGCGCGCGAAAACGCTCTGGCAAGCCACTACCACCAGCGAGATTGATATTGCCGTAGGCGAAGTCTTTGCCGATGCAAATTACTATGTGATCGAAGCCGCACTTCTGGAAGAAGATACCGCCGGACAATTGGACGTGAATAACTTTCTGATGGACTACGAGCAAGGCGACGATCTGACGCCCGGAACCAAGCGCGACGCGATTCGCGGGTTAAAGAGCCTAGAAGATCCCGTTCAATATCTCGCAATTGGCACCCTGGACGTGGACGAACATGTAACGGATGACGTAACGGGATTATACAAAGTCCCAGTGTCGGTTACCGCGAAAATTCTTTCTGTTAAACGCCGGGGCGCCACAATGGCTTCGATTGGCCCCGTTCAGTATCTCGGCCTTGGTCCCACCCCAATAGTCGCCAAAAATAACGCTCTCAAACTCGCCGCGCAGGAAATGGCAGCCGGCTTAATTGGTCAACTTAGCTCTAAATCTATCTAGAAGGAAATAGTATGTTTACGCACAAGTCCCGTTATTTAATTGCATCGTTGTTATTCGCCTCTGTATTTACAGCTTCATCGGCTCAAGCAGGTTTGTTTTCAAGTGACAAAAAACCTGCACCATGGGCAAAAGACAGCTTTCTTACCAACACGTCCTGCTCGGACCTGGATCTCACGGTTATTCGCGATTTTATTGGCAGATACACACCCGAACGAGCCGCCAGTAAGCAGGTTAAGGCCGCGTCGGATCAGGTGATGACGTCCTACGTGCTGGCAGCGCTGGCGATTAACCAGGCTAATATCTGTCTGGCAGAATCACTGGATTTAAAATCAGCGAAGGAAAGCCTGCTGAAAGAGCGTGAAATCCTAAAAAGCGGCACCAGCATGAGTAAGAAAGAAATTAAGAAGCACCGCCAGTATGCCGCCGGCGCCAGCGAAGAAATTCGTAAAAAGACATTGGCATCACAGCAAATTGGGCCGGACCAACAAAAAGCGTTTATTCTGGGCGCATCAACCTACCTGTTTGGTACCTACAAGACATATCAAATCAAAGAAGACGGTGAAACCCTGATTGAGGTGGTAGAGAAAGACGCCAAGGGCGCGAAATCCAGCGGATTCAGCCTCGGCGGCGCGCTGGACATGGCCACTAAAGGCGGTGACTACGTTGAAGCAACAAACACGCTGAACCTGGTATTAAAAGGCATGCCAAAACACTTACCGAAACTGGTGACGACCGCTCAGTTTTTTATTGAGTACGCCAACAGCCAGGATTTAGAATTGGACAAAGACGCAACGGAAGAATTTAACTCTGTGAGTGATTGGGGTTAAGGTGTCAGACCGCTGAAGTATGTAGTCCGCAACACCGCGGACTACAAGTTCAACGCACAGTATCTTCAGCAGGTTAAATCGAAGCGATCGGCTTCCATCACTTTCACCCAGGCCGCAACGAAGTCTTTGACAAATTTCTCGCGATTATCGTCCTGTGCGTAAAGCTCTGCGTATGCACGTAATACTGAATTTGAGCCAAACACAAGATCAAATCGCGTAGCCGTAAATACTTCTTGCCCGGTGTCTCTGCTTCTCACGGAATAAAGATTGTCGCTAACGGGTTTCCAACTTAACGCCATGTCGGTCACTGTTACAAAAAAGTCCGTTGTTAATGCGCCGACGTTATTGGTAAAAACGCCATGTTGTGTGCCGGCAAAATTGGTTCCCAGCATTCGCATACCGCCCACTAATACCGTCATTTCTTTTGCCGTTAGTCCAAGCAACTGCGTTTTGTCCAGCATCATCTCTTCAGGCTTCACCGCATACGTTTTCTGCCAATAATTGCGATAGCCGTCAGCCAGTGGCTCGAGCGGTTTAAATGACTCCGCATCTGTCATGTCATCCGTTGCATCACCACGTCCGGGAGAGAACGTCACTGGCACATCAAACCCAGCCGCAGCAATGGCTTTTTCTATACCAACGTTACCCGCCAATACTATTGTATCGGCCAGGCTGGCGCCTGCATCCTGTGCTAGAGGAGTCAGTACGTTCAAGACTTTGTTAAGACGTTCAGGCTCGTTTCCATGCCAGTCTTTTTGCGGCGCCAGCCGAATTCTGGCGCCGTTTGCGCCACCGCGTAAATCAGATCCTCGAAACGTACGGGCACTATCCCAGGCCGTCGCGACCATTTCACCTACCGACAGTCCGGCGTTGGCAATTTTAGATTTCAGGGCATCAACATCATAGTCTGTGGTGCCAGCAGGAATTGGGTCTTGCCAAATCAAAGACTCTTCCGGCACCTCAGGCCCGATATACCTCACCTTTGGGCCTAAGTCACGATGGGTAAGCTTAAACCAGGCTCGCGCAAATACGTCGCTGAAGTATTCATGATCCCGATAGAATCGTTCAGAAATTTCACGGTATTGCGGATCCATCTTCATCGCCATATCCGCATCTGTCATAACTGGCATAGTGCGCTTCGACGGGTCTTCAACATCCACTGGCATATCTTCTTCTTTGATACCTATTGGCTGCCATTGTTCTGCCCCCGCCGGGGATGTGGTTAGTTCCCATTCATAATTGAGTAACAGGTGGAAGTAACCGTTGTCCCACTTTGTCGGATGTGTGGTCCAGGCTCCTTCGATTCCACTGGTAACAGTATCACGCCCAACACTCCGGCTATCGTGGTTCATCCAGCCTAGACCTTGCTCTTCAATGCCTGCAGCCTCAGGCTCTGGACCTAACGCCTCAGCGCTGCCATTACCGTGACATTTACCAACCGTGTGACCGCCCGCCGCCAGTGCCACGGTTTCTTCGTCATTCATCGCCATCCGGGCAAAGGTCTCCCGCACGTGCGCTGCCGTTTTCAACGGGTCAGGCTTGCCATTAACGCCTTCCGGATTCACGTAAATCAGGCCCATTTGAACCGCAGCGAGGGGGTTTTCCATGGATTCGGCTTCGTCAACATTTTCATAGCGTTCATCACTGGGCGCCAGCCACTCTTTTTCTGCTCCCCAGTACACGTCTTTTTCCGGATGCCAGATATCTTCACGCCCAAATGCGAAACCGTAAGTTTTGAGCCCCATACTTTCATAAGCAACCGTTCCGGCTAAAACAAACAAGTCAGCCCAACTTAATCTGTTGCCATACTTTCTCTTGATAGGCCACAGTAAACGCCTGGCTTTGTCGAGGTTGGCGTTGTCAGGCCAAGAGTTGAGTGGTGCAAATCGCTGGTTTCCTGTTGACGCCCCACCACGTCCATCTGCAATCCGATAAGAACCTGCAGCATGCCACGACATGCGGATCATTAAACCGCCATAGTGCCCCCAATCAGCAGGCCACCATGACTGAGAATCGGTCATAAACGCGATTAGATCTGCTTTCAGGGTTTTAAAATCCAGCTTTTTGACTTCTTCCCGATAGTTGAACTCTTCCCCCATTGGGTTTGTTTTCGTATCGTGCTGATGAAGAATGTCCAAATTCAGCGCTTCAGGCCACCAGTCCATGACTGTCGACCCGGTTGCGGTCATCCCACCGTGCATTACCGGGCATTTCTTTATCGAATCATTTGTCTCACCGATAGTCGCGTTATTCATAGTCATTCCTCTTTTGCGCTGAAGTTAACGTTGCAGATATTGCTAATGAACACGGTGTAATAGTAGACGAGATAGACAATCTCGCCATGTTTAACGTTCCCCAAATAACAAGCAAGACTTGAGTGCCCGGCTGTCTAATGGGTAGTCCGGGAAATAGATAAGACGCTAACAAGCGGCGCGGTTTACATCACCACAATATTTAAAAGTTCGACAGGATGCTGTTTTTGAATTCGCAGTTTTAACGCTTTTACCGCTTTGCCAATTGCCTGCTCCGCTCGTTTATAGTCTCGTCCTTTGGTTTGCAGGGTTGCATGGCCTATTTGCCCTTGTTTGGCTGAGTCGACCCTGATGGTAGTGACAATCTCTGCGTTGTAGGCATCGCGTTTATCCTGAAATTCACTGACCTCTGTAGATACCACGAGTACGTCAGTTTCAGGTGTCTTCGTTGATGCCAGATTAACGCCTTGCTCTGCTAACCAATTTCGAACAAGGGCAGCGACTTGAGGTTGTGCCTGACTGGCATCCAGGTACACCTGATTGCCCGCCACGGCTTGCTGTATGGTTTGTAAATAGACGTTGTATTGTTCGCTGTATGCGTTGGCATCGAAGCCTTGCTGAAAAAACTGCAGCTGAATAATGAGCTGTTTCACTGATGCAATGTTGCCGGTGGCGACTTTTGCCTGCAGAAACTGCACAAACACCGACTGTTGCATTAATGCGTTCATCTGGGTTTGCAGGGTGTCATGTTCTAAAGTCAGACGAGCGGCCAAATCCTGCGCCATCTTGGTTTTATCGAGCACCAGTTCTACCCAATATACATTGCCAATTTGCTCAGTTTGATTCACATAAAAGTAGCGAAGGTCAGTTTCCCCAATCTCTACTTCGGTGTCGACTGAAGTCCAACTGGTATACTGGTCGTTCACCGCGCGCTCTTTCGATTGATAGAGCTGCTGCACCCGGCTATTCACTTTTCCGGCGAGTTCGACCAACGCGGCTTTTTTTGCTAAATCCAATGTAGCCGACGACCCGACACTGTATAGATGCGTATCGGTATCGGGAGTGGGAGACTCAACCCAATCGGGTAATTTCGCCTGAGCAACGCCCACGAAACCAAACCAAAGCATGCTCAGGAGCATGGGTATATTTATTAATGTACGACGTGCAGACATATTTGCCTCCTTGCAATTCAATCCTTAAACGCAACCAGTAATGACTTAGGTTATATCTCTTCGGTGGCATCTGTTCTAGTGACAGGTAGCATTTCCAACTGGCAACGGATCCCGCCGGTTTTCTTCGCGATCAGGTTGTAAATAAGCGCGCCCAGGAAACCGAAAATATAGGTAAATACAAAATACATTACCGGCATAACAAAGGTCATGACCCCAAACATGGCAGCCGGCATTGAACCGTCTGGCATATTTGGCGTCATGGCATTCATAAACAACGTCATGGGCAGTATGAACAGCAACGCTATAATGGCAAAGACCAGCGCAGTGTGGAGCGCAAAAGAGTGTGGTGATAAGCGCTTAACAGACGTTTCCATGATTACTACTTCCTTATTCTCATTGAGTCATTCCAGTATTGCTGAATTCAATAAGAAAGACCATGCTATGTTGTACTTTTTATAACCAATTTCACCTTAGAAAGCCTTAATTCCGCCGAAAACTAGCCCGGCTGTTTTGCCTATCTGCAGAAGTTCACATAGAGTTATTTCTAATCCCTGCCTGATGGTCATTGCAATACATCGGTAAAGGCAGACGTATCCACCTACAACAAACGAGAACAATAATGAAAACTTGGTTAAAAACACTCGCCCTGACGACGGCGCTACTGCCCGTTAGCTTACTTCAGGCAGCCACGATCATTCATGCCGGACAAGCCTTTACCAGCACCAGCGAAAAGCTGACAGGCCCGATTTCCATTGTGGTAGACGGCAATACTATTACCCGGGTTGAAAAAGGGCATATCACAGTAGGCGAGGGCGACACCCTGGTCGATTTGTCTGACTCCGTGGTATTACCGGGCTTAATGGACATGCACGTCCACCTGAGCTTTCAGCAAGGCGGTACGTCGTCGTACCTTAAACGCTTTACCCAGAACGAAGCGGACTACGCACTAATGGCATCACACTATGCCGAGAAAACACTGATGGCGGGCTTTACCACGGTGCGCAATCTGGGCGACAGCTACAACGAAACCGTCGCGTTGCGTAATGCAATTAATCGCGGAATAGCCACCGGACCTCGCATTTATACTGCAGCAAAATCGATTGCCACCACCGGCGGTCACGCGGATCCGACAAATGGTATGGCCAAACGAATCAGCCCACACGTTGGTCCCGAGCAAGGGGTCATTAATGGCGTTGACGAAGCCCGTCAGGCAATCAGACAGCGATACAAGGACGGCGCCGATACCATTAAAATCACGGCAACAGGCGGGGTGTTAAGTGTGGCGAAAAGCGGGCAGAACCCGCAGTTTATGGACGACGAATTAACCGCCATTGTAGAGACAGCGAGAGATTACGGTATGAAGGTCGCTGTGCATGCCCATGGCAAAGAAGGCATGATCCGCGCGATTAAGGCCGGTGTCGCCTCCATTGAACACGGCACCTACATGGACAAAGAAGTCATGAAGCTAATGAAGAAGCACGGTACTTATTATGTGCCGACTATTCTTGCTGGCAACTTCGTGGCAGAAAAAGCCAAAATCGATGGCTATTTCCCCGACATCGTTCGTCCGAAAGCCGCGGCTATCGGCCCACTCATTCAGGCGACGTTTGGTAAAGCCTATAAAGCAGGCGTGAATATCGCCTTTGGTACAGACAGCGGAGTGTCTGCTCACGGTGACAACGCGCAGGAATTTGCGCTGATGGTAGAAGCTGGTATGCCGCCTGCAGAAGCTATCTTAAGTGCAACCGTCAATACTGCCAAACTGTTAGACGTTGAAGAGACCCTCGGGACACTGGAAGCCGGTAAACTGGCTGATATTATTGCTGTTAAAGGTAATCCACTGACCGATATCTCCGTGCTTGAGCACGTACAGTTTGTAATGAAAGACGGCAAGATTTACAAACAATAGGTAGATTGTTCCGGTGAAAAAAGCCAAACGGGTATTAAAGCAAAAAACCAAAGCCATGGTGGAGTCTCGTCATATGTTACGGGGCATTACCATCGCGTCGTTTTTAGAATCAACCATTGTGCCTATTCCTCTGGAAGCGGTGTTGATTCCATTAATGCAGGCCAAACGCGATAAACTCTGGCATATCGCGTTAATGGCCACCGTTGGCTGCATTATCGGAGCCCTGTTCGGCTATGCACTGGGCTATTTTCTGTTTGATGCCATAGGCAGTGCATTGATAGACCTGTTTGGCACCGAAGCTCAGTTTGAGCGTGTAGAGCAGAAAATGGCGTCTCAGGGGTTTTGGTTCGTGCTGACGTTGGGCATTGTGCCCATCCCGTTTCAGATTGCCATGCTCGCCGCTGGGGCCACCAAGTATTCTTTAGCGCTGTTCTTACTAGCCACCATTATTGCCCGGTCTATCCGTTACTTCGGATTAGCGCTGGCGGTAAAACTGCTCGGCAACCAGGCAGAGCAATTCATACGTCGGTACCGCACCAAAGCCATGGTGGGTATTACCGTTTTGTGCGCCGGCCTGTGGCTGGTGCTTAGCTAACCTTCAAGTCATTTATCAAAGACGCAATTCGATTCAGGACAGCAATTATCTCAAATTGCCAATTGATAATAATTATCATTTAGATTAGATTAATTGTACCACGCAGCGAATCACAGCATAGGAGGTCTGCATGCGTACACAATTACTCTGCCCGGTTTACCGTAAATGGCTTCAACTTCACCCTGAACATGCGCGAGAGGAGCGACAAGCACTTCGCAAACAGGCTCGTGCGTACCAACGCAGTGGCGATCTGCAAAAAGCATTTACCTTTAATCAGCTGGTCTGGGAAGTGGCTCAGTCGGTACTGTTGGCATTGCGACCCGTGGATCAGTATTCGGCCGAAAGTCAAAAAGACCTGGTGTTTTTTGCAGCCTCCGCCATCGCGGTTGATCGCTGTGCACGAGCGAATTGTGCAGAAACGACAACAAGCACGAATGCTACCGCACAAACAGTGATTACCGATACACAACAACAGCTAGCGGCACTCATGCCCATGTACGCCAGTGAACCCAGGCTGATGCACATTATTCAGGAATTGATGCATTGGTTGAAATTAGGCGCTACCGCTAAAACACCGCCAGTTTTACATTAATTGACCATTAAAAGGGGACGTTTATGAACACAGTAGAACAGGAGTTTGTTAGCGTAAAAATGCGGGTGAGTGTGCTGAAACGCTTATTGCAAGGTCACAACATCCATTTGTGTGACGTGCACGGTACGTCGGCTAAGCAGAAACAGTGCCTGCAGCAATTGTTACTACAGGCAGTGTCGGAATCAAAATAGCGACTACACGCCTTTTTTGATCAGATAACGATAGGGCAGTGATTCGGTGTCTGAAGCCAGCAAGGTATGCTGCATAAACCGGCAGAAACTGGGAATGTCCCGCACAGTGGCAGGATCATCGGCAGTAACGCACAGCGTTTGTCCGTCCTCCAGCTTACGCATGGTCATGCGCAGCATCATTACGGGCTCGGGACAACGCAAGCCCAGTGCATCGAGCTGCTGATCGGCGTTGCTATAGTCGGTACTAGATGCCATAGGCTTCGCGATACGCCTTAATAGCGGCAATGCTGTCGTCATGACCACCGGATTGCTGCAGATAAGCAACAACGTCAGCCAGCGTAACAATTGAAACTACTTTAGTGCCATAGTCACGCTCAACTTCCTGAATAGCAGACAACTCGCCTTTGCCCTTTTCCTGACGATCCAGCGCAATCAATACGCCAGCCAGTGTGGCACCACTCGCTTCAATCAGAGTCATTGATTCACGAATGGCAGTACCAGCAGTGATCACGTCGTCCACCAGCATGATTTTGCCTTCAAGCGGGCTACCTACCAGCGTGCCGCCTTCACCGTGAGCTTTGGCTTCTTTGCGGTTGAAGCAGTAAGGTACATCGGCGTCATGATGATCAGCCAATGCCACGGCTGTTGTTGTGGCAATAGGAATACCTTTATACGCAGGCCCAAACAATACATCGAATTCAATGCCTGCATCGGTTAACGCCGCCGCATAATAACGACCCAGTTTTGCCAGATCACCGCCGCGATTAAACAAGCCTGCATTAAAGAAATACGGGCTTTTACGGCCAGACTTTAAGGTAAATTCACCAAATTTAAGCACGCCACGGGCAATGGCGAACTCTATAAATTCTTGTTGGAATGCTTTCATTAAACCAGCCTGCCTTAATTTAATGCTGCTTTTTGAATGTCGAATAATTCGCGCAATCCATGCTTAGCAATGTCGAGAAGTTCCTGTAACTCGTCGAAAGAGAAGGGCTCGCCTTCAGCGGTGCCTTGTACTTCGATCAGCTTACCGGTTTCGGTCATTACCACATTCATGTCTGTCTCTGCCGCAGAGTCTTCTACATACTCAAGATCGGCTACTGGCGCACCTTCATAAATACCCACCGACAATGCGGCAACCATAAACTTAAGCGGGTTCGCTTTCAGGATCCCTTTGTTGCGCATGTGCGTAAGGGCATCCACCAGCGCTACACAAGCACCGGTAATAGATGCAGTGCGGGTACCACCGTCGGCCTGGATAACATCACAGTCGATGGTTATGGTGTTTTCACCCAACAGCTTCAGATCTACCGCGGCACGTAAAGAGCGCGCAATCAGACGCTGAATTTCCAGCGTACGACCACCTTGCTTACCGCGTGCAGCTTCACGTTGTGAGCGAGTATGGGTAGCGCGTGGCAACATGCTGTATTCAGCCGTGATCCAACCTTTCCCCTGACCTTTCATAAAGCGCGGAACGCCTTCTTCTACCGTTGCATTACACAACACCTTGGTATTGCCGAATTCAACCAGCACTGACCCTTCTGCGTGGCAGGTGTAGTGTCGAGTGATAGTGACAGGGCGAATTTGACTGGCGGTTCTGCCGCTTGGGCGCATGGTGATCTCCTGAAGTTACCGGTATGGGTGCGTTGAATGTTTAAACGCGCATAGTATAGCGTAAATGGTACTGGAAAATGAACGACCTACCGCCGATGTTTCATGTGAAACACAGCATTTCTACCAAAGGTTAGGGTTAATGTGCGCACTGTAGTATGATTAACCACAGTAAAAATCTTCATTATGCCAATTGGATACAACATGATTTACAGCATGACGGCATTCGCGCGCAGCGAAGTAAAAAAAGAGTGGGGAACCGCAGTATGGGAAATTCGCTCGGTTAACCAGCGCTACCTGGAAACGTATTTTCGTCTACCAGAGCAGTTTCGCAGCTTAGAGCCGGTATTACGCGAGCGTTTTCGCAAGCGTCTGCAACGCGGAAAAGTTGAGTGCGCACTTCGCTTCACTGCTAATGACTCTGCTGTAACGAAATTGAACCTCAATGAACAGTTGGCTAAACAAGTCCTTCACGCTGCCGATTGGGTGCAGTCTCACGGTCAGTCTACCGGGGTTAATCCATTGGACGTATTAAAATGGCCGGGCGTGATCGCCTCTGAAGAAGCCGATATGGATGCTATTCAGGCCGATATGCTGGAAGGCTTAGACAAAGCCATGAACGACTTCATTGCCGCTCGTGGTGCCGAGGGTGAAACCCTGAAGTCGCTAATTGAACAACGACTCGACGCCATTGAGGTAGAAGCAGAGAAAGTGGCGCAGCGCATGCCGGAAATCCTGACCTGGCAACGCGAGAAAATTCAGGCCCGTTTTGAAGAAGCCAAACTGGAACTGGATGCCGCTCGTGTGGAACAAGAGATGATTCTGTTGGCACAAAAAGTCGATGTAGCTGAAGAACTCGACCGTTTGAACTCACACGTAGCAGAAACCCGCAAAATTCTGAAAAAAGGCGGCGCTTGTGGCCGACGTCTCGATTTCATGATGCAGGAGTTCAACCGCGAATCAAACACGCTGGGTTCCAAATCCATCAGCACTGAGATCACCCAATCAGCGGTAGAGCTTAAAGTGTTAATTGAGCAGATGCGTGAGCAGATCCAGAATATTGAATAAGACATCGTAACTCCGTTTACGCGAATAGCCCTGTTGTTTACTCTGTAATACAGGGCTTTTTTGTATCCGCTTCTTAGCTCATAACCAAATAACCAGCCGCATTCCACCATTGCATATTGCTGAAATATCGCGCACAGTGATACCTCATAAAAAGAAGAAAAGCAGGGACCTGGTCTAGGTATGGAAACCGAACTTATTTCAATTCTGTTTAATGTGTTTTTGCTTATTGGAGTGTTGATTGCTTTTAAAAGTCGTCAGCAAATCAGCGCCTTACTACATCAAATTGGTTTGCTACAGAAAACCGTTGAATTACAATCCCGGCAAATCGAGGAATTAAAACGGCATATCAAGTCTCAGCCGCATGAACCAGTTAACGATATGGCGAAGCCTGTCGTGTCAACGCCACAAAGAGCGGTTACGGTGAATCCCCCACCGAAGGTATCCGCTAAACCTACTGCACCCGTTGCATCACCCACTTCTTCAGCAAAGTCTGCTAAGCAACCGCCTAGGACGGTGAGCACCTTTGATTTTGAAGCCTGGCTAAGGGGGAATGGCATTTTTTGGTTGGGCGCAGCGGTGCTGGCCATTGGCGGGATCTTTTTGGCTAAGTACTCTATTGAAGCTGGCCTGATGCCACCATCGGTCAGAGTAATACTGGGCGCATTGTTTGGCTGCGCTTTAGTGGCCGCAGCAGAGCTGGCCAATCACTTCAAAACACGCCTTCGTATTAACACGCCTTATATTTCCGCAGCACTGGCCAGCGGCGGGGTGATCACCTGCTTTGCCATGGCATTGGTCGCATTCGATTTTTACCAATTTATTTCGGCCAATGTAGCGTTTGGTGTGTTAGCCATTATCTCGCTGGCTTCAACCTATTTAGCACTGCGCTTTGGCCCGGTGCTGGCTGGGGTAGGGATCATAGGTGCCTATGCGGTACCGGCTCTGGTTTCCACTGGTTCCAATAACGTATTTGCCTTGTTGCTGTATGTAGCATTTGTTTCGCTTTCTGCGGTTTGGGTAGCTGAATATGTTAAACAGCGCTGGGTGTGGTGGCAGGGTTTTGCGGGGCACTTTATCTGGTTTGCTATTGCAACGGTAATGGCCTCCACCAGCGACGTGTGGATCCTGTTTGTATTCACCCTGGTTTCGCTTTATTTGTTTGTTTTATCTGGCGTATTAGGCTGGGCATTAAAAGGCACTATGACTGCTGCGCTGTCCGTGAAAGACTTACTGATGCCCAGAAAGGAGCAAGCAGGTGTCGTGTTGTCACTCTGGTTGCTGTACGTGTTTATTATGCTGAGTAACCCCAATGATGTACTGGGGTGGGTTAACTTGTTGCTTGCAGGCGTTATGCTGGTAGCAGCTTTCAGACACAGTGCTCTGGATACCTGGCCGTTCTTAATGCTCTTATTTGCACTGCTTTCCTATGAAAATATGCACGACCTGGCTTCTTTCGAGGATGGTTTATTCCCCTTTAGCGGGCGTTATTTATTCGCGCAGTTGGTTACCTTATCAGGCATTGCCTTTAGTATGTTCATGCTATTGCGCTTTGCCGATCGCCCGGCATATTTGCTCCTGTTGGTACTTACGCCGGTAAGTATGTTGGGGGTAAGCTATGTTACCGCGCCAATTGAGGCTGAAACCTATTTGTACCCGCTTTGGGCGTTGTATATGGCACTCATTGGAGCTGGCGCATCGATAGCCGCTGTGAAATCCCATGTGCCTATAAGGCAGGTCACTTATCTGATACTCGCCAACTCTATGCTGGCACTGTGCTTTACCATGCTGTTGTCTGCCAGTACGTTAACATTGGCTATTACCATGCAGGTAGCGTCGATGAGCTATCTGAGCTGGAAATTCAAAGTGAGGATCCCGGACTGGTTGTACAAAGCCGCCTTGCTGGTAGTGATTTGCCGGTTGACCCTGTCTCCCTGGATAGCGCACTACAAACACGAAACCATTCTGGGAATCCACTGGACCCTGGTTGTGTACCCACTGGCACTGGCCCTCATTGGTTTTGCGATCAAATACAACCCATCGACTTCGATGCGCGCATGGCTACAAGGCGTCATACTGCATATTGTGGCGTTGCTGTTGACCACCGAAACCAGCTACCTGCTAACCGGCGATTACCCGGATTTTGTAAATCTGAGCTACGCAGAAACGATATTGCTTTCGCTGAACTGGCTGGTGCTCTCTGCCGTATATTTTTGGCGAAGCCACTTGTCTGGCTCGCTAAGCGGTTTGTATCAAAAAGCGGGCTTTGCCCTCATGGCCCTGGCAATCTTGCTTCAGTTGGACATCTCACTGGTGCATTCGCCCTTTATCACCCAACAATTTGTAGGTGAAGGTTGGGTGAACTGGCTGTGGTTACAATGGCTAATGCCCGCTGTGGTGCTGGCTATTGTGATGAAATTCAAGTTGCTCCCAAAACAATACAACAACGCCATACTGGGCGTGATTGCCGTGCTTGGCTTCCTGTTTATTAATGGAGAAATCAGGGCCCTGTTTAACCTTGGCTACCTGCGCCTAGGACCTCCCATGCAGCAAGCAGAGCTATATACCTATTCCGTAGTGTGGCTGGCTATCTCAACCCTTACTATTTACCTGGCCCAGCTTCGTGAAAACAGTACGCTTGTCAAAGCCGGTTTTATTGGGCTTGCGGTAGTGTTGCTGAAAGCGTTTGTGGTAGACATGGCACATCTGGAAGGGCTATTCCGCGCACTGTCGTTTATTGGCCTGGGACTTTGCTTGGTCGGGATTGGCTGGCTGTTCCAGAAGATGCAGAAAAACGAACCTGAGCCTGTCTAATCCCTTTTACAAACCAGTTTTTTGGGATGCTGACTTCAAGCTTTTGACAGCAACATATCTACGTGCGGAATACCGTCTTCCAGGTAGTCCTCTGACTGGCGGGTAAATCCGAAGCTCTTATAAAAGGCTTCCAGATACACCTGCGCGCCTATCTGAATATCTTGTCCGGGCCAGGCTTGCTCACAGCCCTTCAGCGCTTCGGCAACCAGGGCATGGCCCAGCTTCTGGCCTCTTGCAGACTCAGCAACAGCAACCCGGCCGATACTGACCTGGGGATAGCTCACTCCCGGCGGTAGTAAACGCGCATAGGCCACCAGCTCTGGCTCAGACTGACTATCATCCAATTGCTGATAACCCAGTAGGTGATACACATCTTGCTTGGTGTCTTTGTCGTCCAGTTCCGGATACGGGCAGTTTTGTTCAACCACAAACACATTGGTGCGCAGCTTTAACAGCGCATATAGCTGATGGGTAGTAAGCGATGAAAACGGCAGTAACGTCCAGGTGATCATGATGTATCCCCCATAAAGGCAAAACAGACAGGCAAAAACTAAAAGGCCGATTAAAGCAAACTTACCGGCCTTCAGGCAATCACTGCGTTACCGGTCACATGCCGAGGTACTGTTTTAAGAAATCGCCGTGAGCAGGTAGCGCTTGAACTTGCTGAGACACATGCTGATGCAGGCCATTAATAAAACGGGTGAGTTCTTCAATGCTCATTTCGTCTGCCACCCGGTGATACTGTTCAGGCATTAGTCCTTGCCCCAACATCACCTGCGTCCAGGAATCGACCCGGAAGATATCCCCATCATCCAAAAACACCCGGCCGGTTTCTTTAAACAAATTGATTTTGTGGGTCAGGGAGTCGGGGATCGCCATGCGCTGGCAGTGTTGCCAGAATAGTGAGTCGTCCCGGTTGGTAACTTTGTAGTGCATAACAATGAAATCGAGGATCGCGGCCATTTCACTGTTGTACTTGTTGTTGTATTCATCGATAGCGCTTTGGGTTACACCATCGAACGGGAACAAACGCAGCAGACGAATGATACCAGTCATGATCAGGTGAATGCTGGTGGACTCCAGCGGTTCAATAAAGCCACTGGCTAACCCCAGTGCCACACAGTTTTTATTCCAGCCCAGGCGGCGTTTGCCCGGAGTAAACTGAATCACCCGGGGGTCGTTAATTGGGTTGCCGGTTACCTGATCCATGAGGGTTTGCTTGGCCTGCTCATCACTCATATAGCGACTACAATACACCAGCCCATTGCCCACGCGGTTTTGTAGCGGGATTTGCCAGCGCCAACCGGCTTCATGGGCAACAGAACGGGTAAAGGGGGCGGGCGCTTCAACGCTTTCAGTTTGCATGGCAACCGCGCGGTCGCAGGGTAACCAGTGTGACCAGTTTTCATATCCGGTATGCAGTGCCTGCTCGATCAACAAGCCCTTAAACCCGGTGCAGTCGATAAACAAGTCGCCAGCCAGATTACGCCCGTCTTTTAGGGTTAACGACTCAATATCACCTGACGTGACATTCACATTGACCTTGTCGATGTCGCCCTCTACATGAGTAACGCCAAGCTTTTCAGCAAACTGCCGCAGGAATTTACCGTAGGCCACTGCGTCGAAATGGTACGCAAAGTTAATCGGCATGCGTTCGCTCATGCCAAACTTGTATTGCTGTGCAGCCTTCAATTCAAAGCAGTAGTCGCCAAATGCTGAGCCCAGGCCTTCCTGCTGCGCGCGCATCCAGAAATGGTGAAATTCACCTGCCCAGCATTCGCGGCCGGTAACGCCAAAGGAGTGGATATAGGCATAATCAGGTTCGCGCCAGTTTGCGAATTCAATACCCAGTTTAAAGGTGGCATTGGTAGCGCGCATAAAGGCTTTTTCGTCTATGCCCAGCAGTTTGTGGAAAGTGCGAATAGGCGGAATCGTTGCTTCCCCCACACCGACAATACCGATGTCTTTCGACTCCACCAGCGTTACGTTGACAGACTTGCCAATTAATCGAGACAGGGCTGCGGCGGCCATCCAGCCAGCCGTTCCGCCACCGGCTATGATGACGTTGTTCACGTTGTTTGAAGAGTTGCCAGGCTTGTTCATAACGTCGCTCCGGATGAGTGTTTATGGCGTTCACGGATAGCGTTGAGTAACGCCCGGTTATCGGGTAACCCCTGACCAAATTGCATTAGTGTAGCCTGTAATTTTTGAGAAATCGCACCAGCGCGTTTTAGCATATCGCTGGAATCGGCTAGCGCAGGTGACTCGGTTTTAAAGCCCATGCCGTACAGCACAAACTGATAGCTGGCAGAGGGAAATATTTCTTCGTTTTGCACTACGTCGTAGCGTGACGGCGGCTGATATTGCCACAGCGAGAGCAAGCTTTTCAGTGAATCTGGCCAGGTTGCCGGATCGCGATGGGCATTCCAGTAGGCATCGTTGGTGCGTTGGTTAATGGCATAGTGGAGTTTTACAAAGTCAATGACCCGCGCCCAGCGGTAGGCAAAGCGTTCGTTATAGCGAGCTGCCAGAATACGCATGTGATCGCGATTTTGCGGAAATTGCTCGCATAACATGCGCACACCCAGTTCCACCATGGCAACAGCCGAGGCTTCAAGCGGCTCAATAAACCCGCTGGCCATTCCCAGCGACAGGCAATTGTGGGTCCAGAACTCACTGCGATAGCCGGGTGAAAACTTCAGCTGTCTGCACGTAGCCTGTTCCACCACATCGTGTGGGAGTCGCTTAGTTAAATACTGTTTTAAAGACTGTTCAATGTCCTCTGCAGACGCAAAGTCACTGCTGTATACCATGCCCACACCCCGGCGGTGTTGCAGGCCAATATCCCAGCTCCACCCCTGTGGGTGCGCGGTGGCAAGGGTAGTGGAGGCAATGGTGTTGTCCTGCTCATGGTAGGGCACCTGTACAGCCATAGCCGAATCGTTCAGCAAAATGTCTTTTACCGAGTGCCAGGGCACATTGTAATGCTTGCCTGCCAGCAACGCCGACTGCCCGCTACAGTCAATAAACAAATCTCCCTCAAGGATTTGCCCGCATTGGGTGGTTAGTGCCTTGATATCGCCATTGTGATGACTAACCACCTGGTCGATGTGTGCTTGTACATGACGAACGCCTAACTGGTTAACGCAATGATCTGACACCATTTCGGCCAACCTGGTGGCGTCGAAGTGATACCCGTAGTTCAGTACGTAGGCATAGTCTGGCGTGGCCAACTGCTTGGGCGCTTTGTGCTGTTCGCACAGCTCAGGCTGGACACTGAAAGCGCGATCGTATGGCTTATTGCTGTGAAGCGCTTGCCAGCAGGCGTGTACATCAATTTCGGTGTAACCTGCCGGATTGGTGAAGGGGTGATGATAACGGTCGTGCTCACTGCCATCGCGCCAGCCCACAAAGGTGGAGCCTTGCTTAAACGACGCCTGGCAATGGGTGATGAATGCCGATTCCGACAAGCCAATTTCGCGGAGTGTGTCACGAAGTGAAGGCCAGGAACCTTCGCCTACGCCAATGGTACTCACATCAGGCGACTCAATCAGGGTGATTTCAACGCCCCGATGACGTTCGCCCTGTTTGCCGAGTTTGGCTGCCAGCATACCGGCACATAGCCAGCCCGCGGTGCCGCCACCGACAATCACAACTTGTTGAATAGGTGCATTCACAACTGCATCCCCTTCACGTAAATTCTGTATAAACGTGACCTACTTTAACGCAAAAATGACGCAGGGGGGTCACTTCCCTGCGTCATTCCACTTATTGCTATGAGTACGTGTTAGAACTTGTAGCGTACGCCAACGGCATAGCGTGCACCCAGTTCATCCAGTCTCCATAGCATGGCACTCGTTCTGCCATGACGGCGGGCATTTTCTTCAGTAATGTTGATCCCTTCCAGCGACACAGTCAGGTCTTCGCTGAAGTCATAAGACACGCTGAAGTCGATTTGCGAATAAGCTTCGGTGTAACCCGGCTCGTTCACATATTGCGATGTTGTGTCCAGGAACTTGTCACGCCAGTTATAGGCGATACGCGCCTGAATACCTTCTTTTTCGTACATCAGGATCAGGTTAGCGGTATCACTCAAACCAACGAGGGCAAACTGGGTTACCGACGGATCAGCGTTGTTGTCAAAGCCGATATCACCCGTAACGGTGGTGTAGTTACCCATTACGCCAAAACCACTCTCGCCAAAGAAGTGCTGTGCCGCCAACTCGAAACCATAGATGTTGGCCGCGCGGTTGTTAACCGGCTTAGAGTTAATGAAGGTCATTAACGGATCATCGGCATTTGGCAGTACATCGTAAGCAGCTTCAAACTGCTCGTCGGTCATTGAGTCATAGTCGACGCCATTTTCCATTGCAGCCACCATGTTGAACAAGGTGGTGTCACTTAATGGAATGCCTAAGCGCTCCAGTTCAGCAGCAGCAGCCTGTGCACGAGGGCCGGCAGTCGCGTCGCGCAGACCAAAGATGTTCTCTTCAACCTGTTCGTTACCAATGAAGTTTTTCACGCGCTTGTCGTAGAAACCTAATGACACATAGCTGGTTTCGTCGAAGTAGTACTCGAACGACAGATCAAGGTTATCTGATTCCAGAGGCACCAGCGCAGGGTTACCAGAACTTGCCGTTGCAGTAGCACCGCCCGTTAACAGCGTCGGACCGCTAGGTGGTGATACCGTCGCTGCTGCACTCAGATTGTTATACGTTGGGCGAGCAATGGTTTTGCTGTAAGAGAAACGGGCAATCATGTTCTCTGCCACTTCGATATCGAAGTCCAACGCAGGCAAGATGTGGTCGTAGCTTGAATCCACGCTTACGTCTTCCATGTCGCTACCAAAGCGCACGTTGAAGTCGTTATTACCTTCCCAGGCAATACCACTTGGCAGACTGATGTTCGCAATTGAGGTCACATCGGTATTTTCATATCGTACACCGGTTAACAGGTTATACGGCATGCCATTAAGTTCACCGTCTAAATCAAACTCGAAATACACAGCGGTAATGTCTTCTTTGATAGTACGGTTGGTGGCAAACGGGTTGTCAGCAACTAAGTTAAAGCCGTACTCAGATGCAGCAAATGCACCCAGTTCAGCCACGCTACCGGTAAAGCCCTGAGAAAAAATACCGGTGGTATTAAAGTCGCTGAACTCCTTCGCCAAATCCAGTGGCGTCAGGATACCTGCTGGTAATTCACCTGGGTTTTCGATACCCCAGTTACCCATAGTGTGACGAGTCAGGGATTGCAGCGAGGTGCTCTCCATAGAACGAGACTCGATACCGAAGTTAATGCTGCCAGAGTCCATTGCATATGAACCGTCCAGGCGAGCCTGGGTGATTTCAGTATCTTGTAGCGAGTAGTTCATATCCAGGATAGACGTACCTACGTCGTCCTGATCAAGCACACCATTGGGGTTCAGGTTGCCACGAGCAACATCGTCGTAATCCACCAGCATGATGGGGAAGTCACCGCTGAAGTCAGCACCCTGACCGCGCACTACGTTTGCACCCAAGCCTAAGTTTGTCCAGGTACCGTAAGGTGCATCCGGACGACCTTCTGCTGATGAGTTGTGGAAGTCAAATTCCAGGGTTAAATCGTCATTGACAAAGTACTCGATGTTCAGGCCAATCGATTTGTTTTCATTAACCTGATTGAGTTCCTGCATAGCCAGACCTAAGTCACGAGGCAGTAAGTCACGACGTTCCTGCGTAATGTGGATAGGCGTTTTTACCGTTTCATCGTCAAACGTTAGCTCGGTGAAATAACGGTCGTCCATCCAGATAGACTGTTCAGCACGCGCTTCGAACAGATCTTGTTTTGAATAGGTGTAGTCCAGCGTCGCTACCATATTGTCGCTTGGTGCATACTGGAATGTCAGCTGAGCGTTGGTTCTTTCACGCTCTCGGTCAGCCATGAAGTAACGTAGATCAGACGGGATAGCGAAAAGCTGACCCATTGCTGGTGCATTGTTCAGTACAACCGGGTCGCCACTGTCCGGATTAGATGGATCCGGAGATTGCGGAATAGAGCCGTCAAATGGATTAACACGCCATTGGTTTACGAAAGCACCTTGTGACGCGCTGTCACGTTGCTGGAATGAACCTGTAAAGGTAAAACCAAAGGTTTCATCATCGCTGACGAAGTTGATCATGCCTGAGACTTCAGGTGTAACATCATCGCCAACGCGGTTGGTTGTATCAGTTAGTGCTTTAGCACCCACACTTGCGGTAAAACCGGTTTCAGCGGCATCAAACGGACGCGAAGTACGGATGTTAATTGATGCACCAATACCACCTGTCGCAATACTTGCACGGCCAGTTTTGTATACTTCAACCGCGCGAACACTTTCTGACGCCAAATCAGAGAAATCAAATGCACGAGAGTTCGGTGCACCACCGCCGCCCGGCAACGCAGAGCCTGGCATGGTTCTGCCATTCAGAGTAACCATGTTGAAGTCGGGTCCGAAACCACGGGCCGTAACCTGATTACCTTCGCCGTTATTACGGCTAATAGAGATACCTGTAATACGTTGTAATGATTCTGCCAGGTTGGTATCGGGGAACTTACCAATATCAACCGCAGAGATAGCATCAACTACCCCGGCTGAATCACGTTTGATGCCCATTGATTCCTGAACACTGCCGCGAATACCGGTTACCTGAATAACTTCAACGTCATCCTTTGCGTCCTGTGCATGTACCGGGAACAGTAAACCTGATCCCAGTATTAAAGACAGACTGGTCGCAATTTTGGTTTTCTTAAGAATTGTGTGTGTCACCGTCTTTCTCTCTTCATTTGTTGTGCTTGAAATTAGCGCTTTCAAGAAAGGGCTTTCTCAGCCCTGTGCACAAATAGGCACACCCAACAAGAAAGCGCTTTCTCAAGCTATAAGATCACCCAATAAAGATCAACATATTTTTTACATTACCAAAATTTCATAATGCGATTAGTTAACAAAACACATGACAAAGTAAGAATTTTATAGTTCAAATACAGATATATAGCGTTGCATAACTCAAGTGATTTGAAATTTACGTTTATTTAAAAAAATTTTCACTGGTTAAATAATTTACGATAATTTAAAGAAAGCGCTTTCTCGTAATCTTCAAATTATGCTATAAACCAAACACATTTTACGCTGCCGTTCTTTTTTGTCAGTTTTACGGGCAGCATCACAACTAACCGTTCAGGTGAATAACGGATGTCCAACCTGGCTCTTAGGAACGCTCAACATCATGAAAACAATTAATCTTCCACTGGACAGCGCACTTCGCGACCGTTCTTTTTTATTTGGCACCGCAACGTCGTCGTTTCAGATCGAAGGTGCGGCAGACAGCCGACTGAAATCGATTTGGGATACCTTTTGCGAACAGGAAGGCAAAATAGCTGACAAAAGTGATGGTTTGATCGCCTGTGAGCATGTCGCTCGATTTAAAGAGGATGTCGACCTTCTACAGGAAATGGGAGTTGATGCCTATCGGTTTTCCATCTCGTGGCCAAGAGTGATGCAACAAAATGGCGAACTCAACCCACAGGGCGTGCAATTTTATATCGATTTATTGGACGAGCTGGCCAGCCGGGGGATTCAGGCTTTTGCTACGCTTTATCACTGGGACTTACCACAATACCTGGAAGACCTGGGCGGTTGGTTAAACCGCGATACCGCCTATGCATTTCAACAATATGTGGAAAAAATCACACAGGCATTAGGCACCCGGGTTCAGGCCTACGCTACATTTAATGAGCCTTTCTGCTCTGCCTATTTAGGGTATGAGATTGGTGTGCATGCACCGGGCAAAACGGGTCGAAAGCAGGGCAGGACCGCAGCACATCATATCCTGCTGGCTCATGGACTTGGCATGCAGGCACTTCGCGAACACGCTCCACATGCGAAAAACGGTATCGTGCTTAACTTCACGCCTTGCTATCCGGTGTCGGAAACCCCTGCAGATCAGCTTGCCACTATTTACGCCGACGAATACATTAATCAATGGTACATGCAGCCCGTCATGGAAGGCAGTTACCCACCTGTGTTAGAAAAACTCGCCCCTGAAGACAAGCCCGACATTCAGCCGGGTGACATGGAAATCATCTGCCAGCCACTGGATTTTCTGGGCGTCAACTTTTATACCCGACTGACCTATTCCGCAGCCGAAACAAAGGGCGAGCTATACACAGAGCATGCGCATCGGGAGCCCAAAACCGATATTGGCTGGGAAATTTATCCCCAGGCATTTTACGATCTACTGACGTCGCTGAATGCCCGCTATGATTTACCGCCCATCTACATAACAGAAAATGGTGCGGCAATGGCTGACAAGCTCGTCAATGGCGAAGTCGCCGACAACGACAGAATCGATTACTATGAAGCGCATTTGTGTGCATTGTCCGATGCCATAGATGCGGGTGTTAATGTCGCTGGTTATTTTGCCTGGAGCCTGATGGACAACTTTGAATGGGCAGAAGGCTACGTGAAGCGGTTTGGATTGGTTTATGTTGATTTTGAAACCCAGACCCGTCTGTTTAAGCACAGCGCACACGCTTATAAGTTGTTGTTAGCACAGCGTTCATAAAGGAGTAAGAGCATGTCTCAGTCACTTAGTGTAAAAGAAAAGATTGGTTATGGGCTGGGGGATGCTGCAGCAAATTTAGTATGGCGTGGCGCGCTGGCGTACCTTGCCGTATTTTACACCGACACCTTCGGCATAAGTGCGGCGGCAGCAGCCATGTTGTTCCTGGTGGTGCGGCTGTCTGACGGCGTAACCGATATCATTATGGGCATGATTGCGGACCGCACAAATACTGCAATGGGTAAGTTTCGGCCCTGGATATTAGCGTCTACCCCGTTTCTGGGATTATTCATGATCCTGTGTTTTACCACCCCGTCGTTTTCAGACACGGGTAAACTGGTATACGCATACATCACCTACATTGGCCTGACCCTGGCGTACACCGCAAACAACGTACCTTATTCAGCCCTTATGGGGGTAATGACCGAAGATGACCACGAACGTACCAAGTTATCTGGTTTCCGGTTTGCTGGCGCGTTTCTTGGCGGATTACTGGTTATGGGCTTTCTGCCTATGCTGGTTGCCTTTTTCGGCGGCGACGGGGAAAACGACGCAATAGGTTACCAGTACACCATGTACGTATTTGCCGCACTCCTGGTTGCGCTTATGCTGATCACGGTATTTACGACCAAAGAGCGGATTACCCCGCACCAGCAAGCCAAGACCAGCCTCGGTAAAGAATTAGGGGATCTGTCAAAACAACTGCCGTTTATCTTAATACCCCTGTCTGCCATTACCGCATTCTTTTATTACCGGGACTTAATGACCGGGGCAGCGTTTGTCATTGTGATGCTTCTTAGCTGGTGGTTCGTCAAAAAGTTAGTGGCGCGCCCGGAATCTCAGAATTCGCGTTCTCAACAAGACATCATAGACTTGCTGACCAATAAACCCTGGTTGATATTGCTGGGCATGGGCTTTTTAACCATGATGTTTAACGGTATCCGATACGGGGTTATTGCTTATTACTTCAAGTACTTCCTGAACGACGCATCGCTCACCGGACAGTATTTTATTGTGCTGCTGGTGGTGTCTATCGCCGGGGCATTTGCTACCCCTTGGCTGGCTAAGCGTTTTGGCCGGAAACAATTATTCATTGCGTCGTTATTGATAAGTAGCATTATCACCACCGGAATCTACTGGGTACCCATGGGTGAACAAGGCGTATTACCGCTGTTTCTTTTGGGTGGGGCCGCGGAATTTTTTGCAGCCATTATGCCCACCCTGTTTTTCTCTATGTTAGGAGATTCTGCGGATTACAACGAATGGCGCACCGGGCGTCGGGCAACCGGATTAACCTATTCTGCGGGTTCCTTTGTACAGAAAACCGGTGGTGGATTCGCAGGCGCTTTAGTTTTATTGGTGCTCGGCGCCTACGGATATGACGGTATGGACGCCTCGACCATTAGCAATTCGCTGCCCGGGATGCAGTCATTGATGAGTTGGATCCCTGCCTGCTTTGGATTTGCCGGCGCCGGATTGATCCTATTTTATCCACTCACCGACAGCAGCCAAAAGGAACTGACAGAAACCCTGCAGCAACGACGAGCGGCTGATGAAAATGCGGCGACGGTATAAAAGTCGCCCTTTCGCCTAAAGATTAAACCTGAATGCGGGCGCTTTACAATCGCAGTGGAGACCGTAAACTGCCCAATAATACAAAGAACAGAGAGTCAGCGTGGCGACAATATACCAAGTAGCGGAACGTGCCGGTGTTTCGCTTTCCACTGTATCCCGGGTGTTAAACGGACGTAAGACCGTTAATGAAAACCTACGGGCAAAAGTAGAACAAGCCATGCAGGAGCTAAATTACCGTCCAAGCTCTGTCGCTCGTTCTCTGGCCACCAGCCGCACAGACAGTGTTGGAGTGCTGGTTTCAGAATTAAACTCTCCGTTCTTTGGCGACTTAATGCAGGCGGTTGAATCTACCCTGCGTGAGGCGGATAAGCACGTTATCATCACGGTTGGTCACAATAACCTGGAAACAGAAAAAGACGCCGTTGAGTTCTTGATCAGTCGAAACTGTGATGCCCTGATCATGCACGTTGAAGCCATGAGCGATGATTACCTGCGAGACATTAATGCCAACCGGGTACCGATTTCAGTAGTTAACCGACAAGTTGAAGGGCTGGAAAGTGCTTGTGTCTGCTTAGATAACGAACGCGGTGGCTACCTGGCAACCCAGCATCTTATTGAGCTTGGCCATACCAATATCGCCTGCATATCAGGTCCCTCAAAGGCACGCGATGCGCGCTTGCGTCTTGCCGGGCATCGGCGAGCACTGGCTGAAGCAGGCATTCCCTGGTCAGAACAACTATACTACGAAGGCCGGTATCAGGAAGAAGACGGCAAACAAGGTTTGCAAACCTTACTCTCCCGGAATAAACCGTTTACTGCCTTGGTATGTGCAAACGACTGGATGGCCTCAGGAGCTATGAGTTGTGCCAGGGACCTTGGAATGAATCTCCCCTATGATTTGTCGATTATCGGCTTCGACGATGCCGTTTTCGCCCACCATGTGTACCCGCGGTTAACCACGGTGAAGAACCCCATTTACCAAATGGGCGAAATGTCGGCACGCCATATACTCAACGCCGTCTATGGTCAGTCGTTAGCAGTCAAAACCCTGTTTGACCCCAAACTGATCATGCGTGAATCGACGATATTTCATAAGGCGTAACTTAACGTATATGACAGGGGCTTCCCCCTGTCATACGCCGGTATCAGAGGTTGAACAGTACCTTCACGGAACCGTCAACTGCTCCGGCATCTACGAAACCAATAGCATCTGAGGAAGATGCTACTTTTTTCAACACTTCAGCATCACTGCCAAGCTCTTTAGGTGGTCGTCCGCCGCCGGTAAAAGCAAGCTTTGCCCAATAGGCTTTGTACTGACTCGCATTACGGGAAAGCACTTTATCGATAAATTCGTCAGCGGTACCGCCACTTTGCATGTAAGGCGTAAGGGTTTTATCTTTACCCAGGTAAATTTGCGCAACCGTGGCCTGATCTAGGGAGTCTGCAAACCCAGGGTTAACTACAACAGCAACAGCCGCATTGGTTGAAAAACTCAACATGGCTGCACAGCACAGCACCAAGCCAGTAACCGTGTTTTTTATTGAATATTTAGCCATTATCAACTCCTAAAAGACTGTTACCAACGCCATCTCGGCAGCACCGGCATTACTGCCGTCCAACTGTTCTGATACGGTATACTCAAATTTAAACGCCGCAGAATCATGGAAATCCCAACGCAGACCGACAGAGTAGAATGGCAGTTCAAAATCGCGTTCGTCCAATACTGCAGTGGTTGTCTGGTATAAGAAATCAAGGCCCGGGTCGACACCGAGTGGCACTGAATTAATGGCTTTACGGTACGGCTCGTTGACATCTTCGCCCACAGTAGCATGAACCATGTAGCTGCCAAAACGTTTACCTACCGACACCATCCAGGGTTTATAGTCACCAACGATGCTTTCATCTACAGTAGACGGGATATATTCGGCCAGAAATAACCAGTCCTGGTTATCATAAATCACCCCAATCTCGAAAGCAGTTGAACTATCATTATTGATATCCAGCTCATTGCCTACAGCAGCATAAGGCGTTGCCTGCCACGCAGTTACTAAGTCACCAACGCCAATATCACCACTGATATCAAACTGTAAATAACTGGTTCTGAATGTCCACCAGCCGTAATTCACGCTGGCTACAGCACTAAAAATATCTTCTATTTCAAACGAACCAGTATCAGTAGAGAAATCCTCTTTTCCGTAGTACAACCGGAAGTTCACCATGGCATCACCGACAGTAAAATCGTGAATAGTAGAAATTCCGTCAATTGAATCAAATGGCGCCTTGTACACTTCAGCAGGCGGCGCTATCCAATGGTAGGCATAAGACACATCAAGGTAGTCTGAATACAGATACATTGGGATACGCTGTCGACCAGCCTGTATACGCCAGGAAGGCGAAATCTCGTAAGACAGGAAAGCCCAGGTGAATTCCGGCTCCCAATCGTCCCGCCCTCGTGAGCGAATTTGTGCAGTGGCGCTCAACCCATCACCCAAATCGGAATATGCCTGCAGCGCAAAGAACGAGTGTTCTTTAAAGTCGATACTGTCTTCATAGCCTCTGACGATAGCATCACTGTCAGTTGACGTTCCGCCAACAATGCTGGCAAAACCACTGAGGTTCACTTCTGCATTAGCGTGAATTGGCAATCCCCCCGCTAAAAGTGAGGCAATAAGCAATTTTTTCATAGTTTAATCCCGCGTAAATATAGGTAGATTTGATGTCTAAACGAACGCTTTTGTTATGCTCACCCGTTATCCCCGGGCTGTTGAATTTTTCGCTCGACTACACTTTGAACTGCCGCGCAATGCCTTCTAAATTTTTAGCCAGGTTGGCGAGTTCACTACTTGCAGACGCAAGTCGTACGGAGTTTTTGGATGTCTCATCGGTTCTTGCATAAATCTCATCAACGAACCCAACAATTTGTTCTGCTACGGCTTGCTGATTATCGGTTGTACTGGCAATTTGACCGTTCATTGCGCTGATTCGGCCAATGGTGTCGGCAATGACGTTAAGGCTCTCGCCTGCTTTATTGGCTTCATTCACACTGCTTTCCGCTTGTTCAGTGCCTGAGCTCATTACCTGTACAGCCGATCTTGCTGCACTTTGTAATTGCTCAATGGTCGTTTGGATTTCTTCGGTCGATTTTTGAGTTTTAGAAGCCAGCGTCCGGACTTCATCTGCAACCACTGCAAACCCTCGGCCTTGCTCACCTGCGCGAGCGGCTTCAATCGCGGCATTCAATGCCAGTAAGTTGGTTTGCTCAGCAATGCCTTTAATAACATCCAGCACTACACCAACCTGATTAGAGTCATTCTCCAGTTTGCGAATAACCTGGGCGCTGTCATCAACATTTTTAGCCAACGACTGAATACTACGTACTGTGCTATTTACCACTGACTGACCTTCATTTGACGCATTCGTTGCTTCGTCGGCAGCCCGTGCGGCTTCTGCAGCACTTTCAGCAACTGCAACCACGGAATGATTCATGTCATCTACCGCATTTTTAGCTTGCGTTGCAGCGCCTTGTTGATCGGCAATATTTCGATTCGTTGTCTCGGTTAACTGACTCAGGTTTTGAGCCAAATCCGATAGTGGCAGGGTGGTTTGTACGATGTCTTTAACAACCTTCTGCAGTTTCTCCATGAATAGATTGAAGTAGCGTACCAGGTCGCCCACTTCATCCTGAGCGTTTGATTCGATTCTGATTGTTAGATCACCATCTTCCTGCGCAATATCCCGTAATGACTTAACAACTCGGGTCAGATTGCCACGGATTTCGCTGGTTATCGGATAGGCTGTACCAAACAGGATTAATGTCGTCACAACCCCCATAATAATACCCAGCCAGAATAGGAAATCCTGAGCGCTGTTGTATTCAGAAAACGCTTGTTCAAACGCACTTTGCCGCGCTGCAATAAACTGATTAACAAGACTGATGGCGTTGTCGTAATTGGCATTCATCTCTTCCAACTTGTCACCCAGTGTAGCGAAGTCGGCAGTTTCATTGAGTATCGATGCAGTCACCTCTATCGCCTGCTCGCTGTACGCGCTGAAAGTTGACTGCAGTGTTGTTACCCCTGACGACAAGCTTGGGTCAATGCGACGTATAGCCTGTAAATCATCCAGCACGGCATCAACCTTTTCTCTTGCCACATCAATGGCATCCACATCGCCTGTAGTAACCGATGAAGCCAACGTATCCCGGACTTTTTCCATGTTAGTTAACACGGAGGTACTTAGTTGAAGCGCTGGGTAATCGACATTTTTAGCCACCTGTAACTGACTGGCATTCTGAGACGAGACGATACTGTTGATAACCACAAAAGTAATGAAACTTACCGCGCCAATAATGGGGATAAGAAAAATTTTCTGAGCAACAGATAGCTTCAGTAGAAAGTTCATTGAGAACAGAACTCCTTAATAGACAAGCAATTTAAATGTACGTAGCAACAACCACCTGATCTAAAAAATTAGTTTATATATGTATTTTTGCAAGTATTCGGACCGCAGAATTGAGCGACTATTGATGTGCCGCAAGGGTCTATGAGTTTAAAAAGGACAGGAATACTTGGCATTGACACGCTAACTGCTACTTTGTGAGTGTGGTAGGGTATTATTTAAGATTCTTAGTGAATTCAAAAATTACTTATGCGAATTATCATATATTTATGTGCTTTATGTATTACGAATACTGTATGGGCTGGAGCACGCAGTGTTGAACAAACACTTGATGCACTCCATGCTTCAGCTGCAACCGCGAATGCTGAGGTCTACTTCGATTTGTATACCAAGAATGCGAAATTTATTGGTACCGATGCGGGAGAGAACTGGTCTATTGATGAGTTTAAACAGTACGCTATGCCGTATTTTTCCAAGGGTAAAGGCTGGACATATACACCTGTTTCCCGTGAAGTTTTTTATTCTAATGACCACAAGGTGGCCTGGTTTATGGAAATTTTGTCTAACGCGTCTTATGGCACAACCCGGGGCACAGGTGTGTTAGAAAACGTTGACGGAGAATGGAAAATCGCGCAGTACCACTTAACTATTCCCATCCCAAACGCGATGGCTAAATCGGTGGCAGCGCAAATTGAATCAATGGCCGCCACCGATAAAGAACATTAGTTTGTGATTGGCTGAATCGACAGTTCCACACGGCGGTTTGCCTGTCGATTTGCCTCACTGGTATTTGCTACCTTAGGTTGAAACTCCCCCATACCAACAGTGGTCACCCGTTGGGCGTTGACGTTATAAGCAACAAGCAGGTTTTTTACTGCATTGGCACGACGTTCAGATAACGCCTGGTTATAGGTTTCAGACCCCGTATCGTCAGTGTGGCCCTTTATCATCAGTACAGTTTTCTCGTAGTTGTTCAGTACGGTAGCGACATCATTGAGCACCGGATTAAAATTAGGGCTAATGGCAGCACTGTTTGTTGCAAACGTAATATCGCCAGGCATGATCAAATGCAAAGTATCACCTTCCCGAACGATATCCACACCCGTGTCAGCCAACTCAGCGCGTAATTCCTCTTCCTGCTTGTCCATGTAGTTCCCGATCGCACCACCAGCAATAGCACCTACCACTGCGCCCCAGGCGTAACGGCTTTTGTCGTTGTCACCCGTTGCTTTACCGAGTAATGCGCCCGCAACTGCGCCAATTGCAGCACCTTTTTGTGTATTGTTGCTGTTTGCACAACCCCCTGCGAACAGAGCAGTAGCCACTACCCCTGCAATCATCACCTTTTTCATTTAAACCTCGATTCTTTTGATTCGTACTCATTCCTACAGCAAGCTGTGTTCCAACTGCTTTGGTTACGGGTAATTTAGTGTTGAGTAGCTGAATAAAAGCTGACTAGACAGGCGTTTGAAGCGAATATCGTTAATTCACCAGACAGTGTTTTAAAGGAGAGTAGTGTCGCTACGCGGAAAGTTTTACACTCACTCTGTAATTTATTTGCGACACTACATTTGTACTAACAGGCAGAGACGACGTTAAGGCAGCACCGATTCATTAAAAAAGCGATTAATATCGATACCATAGTCAGATGCTACGACCGCTTTTTCAATTTTTACTCTGTCGTCTGTGGCCAGGTTCACCTCTTTTGGTGTCAGATAATGATTCCCAACCGTAGAATAGAAAACGCGAACCAGGGGTTTCAGTGGCTGCTTTTCATTTTGCTTCATAACCAACGCCACTTTGCTGTTTGATAATTCAACCAAACTGCCCACGGGATAGATCCCCATGCAGCGTATAAATTGTTGAAGCAGAGCAGGGTCCAGTTTGTTTTTACTGTCTTTGAGTAATATCTGTAATGCCTTCTGGCTCGACATACCGGCTTTGTAACAACGATCTGCAGTAAGCGCATCGTACATATCAACGATGGCCAACATACGGCCTTGCTGGGTAATATCTTCCGCTTTTAGCTGTGCGGGATAGCCCAATCCGTCTAACCGCTCATGATGCTCACTGACCCATTTAATCAAAGAAGGCGCTATTTTCATTTGATGAAGAAACTCCACGCCATAATTCACGTGTTTTTTCATTTCTTCCATTTCTTCGGTAGTTAAACGACCCGGTTTATGTAGGATTGCATCGTCGATTTTAATTTTTCCGAGATCGTGCAACAGACCGCTATACGCCAACTGTTCAACTTCCTGTTCTTCCAGCCCTAAGAAACGGCCGAAATTGGCCAGCAGAATACCCACATTTAGTGAATGCTCTAGCAGGTAAGAATCCTTTTCGCGGATTTTTGTCATTAACAAGAGAGCATCAGGATTGCGGTCCAGCGACCCAACCAGCGCGGTCGAAAACTCTCTGGGCACATAATCGTCAAAAACAGTTCCACTCTGAATTGCCTTGTAGAGGTTCTTCTGAATTTTTATGCCCTGTTGATATAACTTCTCTGCGCGTACCAACTCTCTTTCTACAGGGACTGCGGTTTCCAGGTGCTGATTTGCAGGCAACGGCTGACCGCCGGCAGTTGGATTGGACTCAACATCGGTTTCAATAACGACACGCGTAATGCCTTTGCGTTTTAACTCTTTGATTGCAGCTTCACTGGTGACGCGACCACGGCTTTTAATATGGACTGTACCTGCGCGTTGCTCTGCAATCTCAAGGACGTACATCCCTACTTCTAGTTGTTCAATTCCAATCGTTATCACTGACATGTGTTCTACTTCTTGTTGTCTGGCTTTGTGTATTATTGGACCCGTTTCACAGATCTTCTTTTTCTGTTTCGAACAGTAGCGTTGATTGATTCCTTTCCTGAGTCTGCGTGCCTTCAGCACAGCCTCATATTAAAAGTCTAGCTGGTAAAGTAACGTTGGTAAATCTGGTTGCCACTGGTAACGTTTCATATCGACGCGATGATTAACCACCAGCACCCCTTCTTCCTGCAATCTGGCAATTTGCTCATTGGCGTGCTCGCTGGCAACCGGAAAAGCAATTTGTCCATTACTGCGCAGTACTCTGAACCAGGGCACGATTTCATGCGGTGGCACTGCTTTTAAACTGCGCCCAACCATGCGAGCCCGTCCTGGTAAGCCTGCTAAATCGGCTACTTGCCCATATGCGGCAACTCGTCCAGCTGGAATCAGCCGGATGGTATGCCATATACGTTCTGTTGGGGTAAAATCTACATTTCGATCCATAACCTGGTGTAGTATGCGCGCAAAGTGCCACCGTTGTCACTATCCTTTAAAAACCTGCCTGTGTGAACATATTAAACCTGTTCACAATCAGACAGAGGTCGTCGTACTGCAGCATTCCAAAGAAGCCGTTCACGCCAAAAATACAGTTAAACTCCTGCAGCTGTCTTTGCAAAATATTCACTGTTACACCGGCAAAGTAGCAGAAGATTTTAAATCACTCAGAGAAGCGTTAAGTGAATGTGATGACGCAACAGTCGTACTCTATCCTTCTCCGGAATCAACCGAGTTAACGAGTACTTACAAACTGCAAAATTGCAGTAAAATAAAAAGATTAATAGTTATTGATGGAAGCTGGAAGCAGGCTTACGGACTTTGGAAACGCAATCCATGGTTAGATAAATACCCGTTTTATCGCCTACCGGACAATATAGATGGCCAGTATGGAATCCGAAAAACCCAGGTATCGAACGGCTTGTCGACTCTTGAGGCGGTCGCCTTCACCTTACAATGTATTGAGAGTACCGACACGGCGCCATTGTATCAGCTACTAGATGCGTTCAAGCAGCAGTGGTATCGGTTTTCTGGCAACTAACGACGCTGTGCTATTGGCATGTAGCCACGCTGCTCTTCAATTAAAGCCAACCAGCGACGAATGCCAGGATATGCAGAAAGGTCAAAGCCACCTTCGTGGGCGACATGCGTGTAAGCATATAAGGAAATGTCTGCAAGAGAGATGTGGTCCCCCACCAAATATGGGGTTTCGTTGAGTTGGGTTTCCATAACCGCAAGCGCTTTATGCCCGGCTTCCTGCTTAGCGTCGAATTCGGCTTTTCTGTCGTCGGGAAGCCCAAGAAACACATTGATGTATCTGGCAACCGCAATCGCGGGCTCATGACTGTACTGTTCAAAGAATTGCCACTGCAACATTTTGGCGTAGTCAAACGCCTTGGATGGGATCAGCGTCGATCCTGCGGCGAGATAATTAATAATGGCATTCGACTCACTCAGACATCGTCCATCACTGAGTTCAAGCAATGGAATTTTGGCTACCGGGTTCTTAGCAATAAACGCATCCGTATGTGTTTCTCCTTTCAGGATATCCACATCAACCCACTCGCAATGCTTTCCGAGCAATGCCAGTACCAGTTGGATCTTGTAACAGTTGCCTGAACGGCTGTCTCCATAGACTTTCATGAGTACTCCTTTACTTTACAAACCAGGCCATTAACAACCAGCTGGTCGGTACACCGGCCGACACAATAAATATCTTAATATTCTGCACAATATCTCTTGGCCAGCAACTGAATTGACGCATATCTTCCAGCTGTTGATTCAATCGATAAAGTTGTGCTGCAGTGCGCTCATTGTTGAGCCCGCTGCGCCTTTTTACCAAAATGGCCTCTATAGCAGTTTCTATTGAGGCAATATTTTTTGCCCGATAGGTCCGCATTAACCATAGCGTTTTAAGCACAGGCAAAAACAGTAACGCCAGCATAAACACTACCATTACCATTAAAATCAGCAGATCGATCACTGGAATAGGTTTACCCAGCCAAAAAATGGGTACCAGCATTAACATCATGAGTGCCAGACTCACGTTACTGAGCCCGAGATCGCACAGCGCCTTACAATGACTAAAGTTTGTTTCTCGAGTGATGCTGGGCAACACCAAATGCCGGTACATGTACCGTGTAAATGACGCCGACTGCATTATGAATAAAAACAAAAAAAACCAGAATGGGACGGCGATTGCATTCAGCAATATAATGGCGGGCTTTAAATCCAGTGCCAGCAAACCTTCCGTTGTCAGGTATATCATGGTGATCGATATCGCCAGCGCACTGGCAATCACCACCTGAGTAATTAGCTTTTTCTCCAGCTTTTTAATGTGTTGTGGATACTCATCAACGCGTCTAACGCTGACCAGAAAGTCAGCTATACGTCGACCTGCACGTCGGTGCATAATGCGTATTGCCAGCCATAAATAGCCGATTATCAGCGGCATACCCAGCGCAGCATTAAAATCCCTTTGTGAACGCTCATCCACTACGTATGCTAAATCCAATGATCCAGCCAGGTAGTTGAGGCTTAGGCAAACTATTACAAATAGTAAAGGCGGCAACCAAACATGTATTAATACATTTTTATTATTCATTACGTTGGTTGTGTGTATAAAGCAACGCTAATTATACACGTCAAACATTCATTGGCACAAACCAGACATCGACTGGTTTGTTAACGAATGTGAATTGCCTGAGTGCGCCCATAAGCACACTTGCTATTTATCTGACCACACAGCGAATTCATTGCCACTGGGTTCAGTAAAGTGAAACCGCCGACCGCCGGGAAATGCAAAGATAGGCTTGATGATGATGCCTCCCGCAGTCGTTACCGCGTTTAGCGTCTCTTCAAGGGCAGGAGTGTAGAACACTAATAACGTTGCGCCTGTAGCCGTGAGAGAAGCCATGTCGGCTTTATACAGGCCGCCTGTTATTCCCTTGTCACGAAATTCACAATACTCCTCACCGTAATCGGTGTAAGTCCAGTTAAAAACAGAAGCAAAGAACGCTTTGGTGGCGGGGATATCCCTGCACGGCAATTCGACATAATTAATAAGCGTATCTGTACTCATGATTGGTTATCTCCGGCAAATTGGGCCATCACTTCCTCACCTGTCATACACACTGTTTTTTGTTCAAAGCTGTAATATTCGGGTTTACTGTCTATAAAAATTTGGTGTGACATCGTCATAGCCTGATGCGTTGGGAACAAGCCTACCGGGAGATAATAGGTTTCACTGCCTTTCATTCGGTAGAACAGGTGAGTACCGCAGTTTCCACAAAAACCGCGTTCTGCCCACTCGGACGAATCATAGGCTTTCACGCTGTCACCGGATAAAGTGACATTGTCGCTCTCTAAGGCGAAGTAGGGGCTACCGGCCCATTGTCTGCACATGCCGCAGTGACAAACGCCTATTTCCAGTGACTTTATGATGGCGTTAATTTTAACGGCACCACATAAACACGATGCCGAAAGTGGGGTTGGGGTGTCCATATACGTTCCTTGCTTAAAGTTATCAACACCAAAGTGTCTATAGGTAAGGTGATGTTTCCCGCCAAACTAAACATCACTTGATATGCGGGCAGTTGCGCCTTTTACCTAACTCCATTCACTTCGTTTTAAGCTCAATGCCAGAGCTTATTGCATGTATATTTATACAGTTCAGGTTGAAATGCACGCTTTTTTTCTATTTATTGCAGGCATAAAAAAACCCAGGCGAACCTGGGTTTTTAATATCGTTTGAATCTAATTACTTGCGCAGTTTTTGAATTAATCGCAACTGGGCAATAGCTTCTGCCAGCTCGTGAGCGGCTTCTGCATAATTAAAGTCAGCACCTGGATTGGCGATGTGCTCTTCTGCACGTCGTTTAGCTTCTTCAGCAGCCTGTGCATCCAAATCTTCTGCTCTTACCGCAGTATCGGCCAGAACAGTTACATTGCCAGGTTGTACTTCGAGTACGCCACCAGCAACATAAATAACTTCTTCTTCACCGTGCTGTTTAACCAAACGCACCATACCAGGTTTAATTGGAGTGATGAGCGGCGCGTGGCCAGGGTAAATACCCAGTTCACCTTCGCTACCTGTCACCTGGATGGTTTCAACGCGACCAGAGAAAATTTGCTCTTCTGCGCTTACTACATCTAAGTGAACTGTCATTGCTGCCATGTAAACCTCCTAATAGGTACGCTAGCTTAAGTCAGGGGCTGTTAACACAGCCCCGGGCCATTAAGCTTTCTTGGCTTTTTCCAGCGCTTCGTCGATTGAACCAACCATGTAGAAGGCTTGCTCTGGCAGATGATCATATTCACCTTCCAGGATGCCTTTAAAGCCACTGATGGTATCTTTCAGAGAAACGTATTTACCTGGAGAACCAGTGAATACTTCTGCTACGAAGAACGGCTGAGACAGGAAGCGCTGAATCTTACGCGCACGAGTTACAACCAGCTTATCTTCGTCAGACAGTTCGTCCATACCCAGAATCGCAATGATATCTTTCAGCTCTTTATAGCGCTGTAGTACGGTTTGAACGCCACGAGCAGTTTCGTAGTGTTCCTGACCGATTACCAGAGGGTCCAACTGACGTGAAGTTGAATCCAGTGGGTCTACCGCAGGGTAAATACCCAGAGACGCGATATCACGTGACAGTACTACCGTTGCATCCAAGTGAGCAAAGGTGGTTGCCGGAGACGGGTCAGTCAAGTCATCGGCTGGTACGTATACCGCCTGGATTGACGTGATTGAACCAGTCTTAGTAGACGCGATACGCTCCTGAAGCACACCCATTTCTTCAGCCAGTGTAGGCTGATAACCTACCGCTGAAGGCATACGGCCTAACAGTGCTGATACCTCAGTACCGGCCAGTGTGTAACGGTAGATGTTATCTACGAAGAACAGTACGTCACGACCTTCGTCACGGAATTTCTCTGCCATCGTCAGACCAGTCAGAGCAACACGAAGACGGTTACCTGGTGGTTCATTCATCTGACCGTAAACCAGCGATACTTTATCTAGTACGTTTGATTCGTTCATTTCATGATAGAAGTCGTTACCCTCACGAGTACGCTCACCAACACCTGCGAATACTGAGTAGCCGCTGTGCTCGATAGCGATGTTACGGATAAGCTCCATCATGTTTACGGTTTTACCAACACCGGCACCACCGAACAGACCAACTTTACCACCCTTAGCGAATGGGCAAACCAGGTCGATTACCTTGATACCCGTTTCAAGCAGTTCAACCGAGCTTGATTGATCTTCATAGCTAGGCGCTTCACGGTGAATAGACATACGCTCTTCTTCACCGATTGGGCCCGCTTCATCAATTGGGTTACCCAGTACATCCATGATGCGGCCCAGGGTAGCTGTACCTACTGGAACCATGATGGGGTTGCCAGAGTTTTCAACTGTAAGACCACGACGCAGACCGTCAGTAGAACCCAAAGCGATACCACGAACGACACCGCCACCTAATTGCTGTTGCACTTCCAGGGTTAGCCCGGACAAGTCACCTTCGGTAACTTTAAGTGCGTCATATACCCTTGGAACCGCGTCTTGTGGAAACTCGATGTCCACAACGGCGCCAATGACTTGGACGACCTTACCTTGACTCATAATTTGTCCTCATTATCTTTTCTAAACCTTTGCCTACACCGCTGCTGCACCACCAACAATCTCACTAATTTCTTGTGTGATTGCGGCCTGACGGGCTTTGTTGTATACCAATTGAAGATCATCAATCAGATTGCCTGCGTTATCGGTTGCGGCTTTCATAGCAACCATTCGAGCAGCTTGCTCGGACGCGGCGTTTTCTACAACACCCTGGTACACCTGGGATTCAATGTAACGAACCATTAATGCTTCCAAAATGGGTTTTGGATCCGGCTCGTAGATGTAATCCCAACGATGCTTCAACTCTTCGTCTTCAGACTTTGGCAAAGGCAATAATTGATTGCTTACAGGCTGTTGTGACATCGTGTTAACGAAGTCGTTGAAAACCAGAAATACTTTATCCAGTTTTCCTTCATCAAAGGCTTTCAGCATGACGCGTACTACGCCAACAATGTCGCTGATTTTAGGCGCGTCACCTAAACCTGATTCTGCGGCAAGCAAAGTACCGCCAAATCGGTTAAAGAACGCACATGCTTTTGAACCTAGCGCTGCAAAGTCCACTTCGACACCTTGGTCTTTCCAAGCTTTTACTTCCTTGGTAACCAATTTAAACTCGTTGGTGTTCAAACCACCACACAAGCCACGGTCGGTGGATATCACAATGTAACCGACACGCTTGACTTCACGCTCTTCCAAATATGGATGGCGGTACTCAAGGTTACCGTTAGCAATGTGACCAATCACTTTAAGCATATTTTGTGCATATGGACGACCGGAGGCCATGCGCTCCTGCGCCTTTTTCATTTTGGACGCAGCAACCATTTCCATCGCACTGGTAATCTTTTGAGTATTCTTGATACTCCCAATCTTACCTTTTATCTCTTTACCGCTGGCCATGACTATCTCTCCGATTACTCAACGTGAATGTGCTGACCTTTCAGTCAGCACCATTGATTACCAAGTTTGTGTCGCTTTAAACTTTGTTAAAGCGTCATTCAACTGTGACTCAATGTCAGCGTTGTAGTTACCTGTTTCGTTGATAGTCTTCATCAGATCAGCGTATTCGCTGTTCATGAATGAATGTAAGGCCGCTTCGAAATCCAGGATCTTGTTCAGTTCCACGTCTTTCAGGAAGCCTTTTTCTACCGCGAACAGGGAAACACCAGTCTCACCCACTGACAGTGGCGTGTACTGCTTCTGTTTCATTAGTTCGGTAACGCGCTCACCGTGCTCAAGCTGTGCACGAGTAGCTTCGTCAAGGTCAGATGCGAACTGCGAGAATGCCGCCAATTCACGATACTGAGCCAGGGCAAGACGGATACCGCCACCCAGCTTCTTAACGATTTTCGTTTGTGCCGCACCACCAACACGAGATACCGAGATACCAGCGTTAACCGCCGGACGGATACCTGCGTTGAACAAGTCAGTTTCTAGGAAGATCTGACCATCTGTAATCGAGATTACGTTAGTAGGTACGAATGCAGAAACGTCACCCGCTTGCGTTTCGATAATCGGCAGTGCAGTTAATGAACCAGTCTGGCCCTTAACTTCGCCGTTAGTGAAACGCTCAACATACTGCTCGTTTACACGTGCAGCACGCTCTAGCAGACGTGAGTGCAAGTAGAATACGTCACCTGGGTAAGCTTCACGGCCAGGAGGACGTTTCAGTAGCAGTGAGATTTGACGGTAAGCAACAGCTTGCTTAGACAAATCATCATATACGATAAGGGCGTCTTCACCGCGGTCACGGAAGTATTCACCCATTGTACAACCAGAGTATGGCGCCAGGTATTGCAGGGCAGCAGACTCAGAAGCAGAAGCGGCAACAACAATGGTGTGAGCCAGTGCGCCGTGCTCTTCCAGCTTGCGTACTACGTTTGCGATAGTAGAGGCTTTTTGACCAACCGCTACGTATACACATTTAACGCCAGTACCTTTCTGGTTGATGATGGCATCGATTGCCATCGCAGTTTTACCAGTCTGACGGTCACCGATGATCAGCTCACGCTGGCCACGGCCGATTGGAATCATCGCGTCAACAGACTTATAACCAGTTTGCACTGGCTGGTCTACTGATTGACGTTCGATAACGCCTGGTGCGATTTTCTCTACCGGCTCATAAGTGTCGGTTTCAATAGCACCTTTACCATCAATTGGCTCACCCAGGGTGTTTACAACACGACCCAACAGTGAACGACCTACCGGTACTTCAAGAATACGGCCGGTAGACTGGACTTTTTGTCCTTCTTGCAGGTCCGCGTAAGGACCCATAACAACTGCACCAACTGAGTCTCGCTCAAGGTTTAGTGCAATCGCGTAACGACCACCAGGAAGCTCAATCATTTCACCCTGCATGACATCGGCCAGGCCGTGAATGCGGATGATACCGTCGGTTACTGCGACGATAGTACCTTCATTGCGTGCTTCACTGGTTACATCAAACTGTTCAATTCTTTTCTTGATCAGTTCTGCAATTTCAGTGGAATTAAGTTGCATGCTCTTATCCCCGTTATGCTTGCAACGCGTCTGCGAGACGGTTCAATTTAGATTTCACGGAACCATCGATGACTGTGTCACCGGCTTTAATTACCATACCGGCAACAAGGGCAGGGTCCACGTTACAAATAAGCTTCACTTTACGTGCCAAACGTTTTTCTAACGATGCACTCAGATTAGTGGTTTGTGTGTCGGTCAGTTCAGACGCCGACGTCACAACTACTTCGATTTCTTTGTCGTACTCTGCTTTCAGCAGGTCAAACAGCGCAGAAATCTCTGGCAAGGCAGTTAAACGTTTATTCTCTGCCAGAACTTTAATCAGGTTCTGACCATGTGTGTCGAGCGACTCGCCACAGACATTAATGTACAGGTCTGCCAGCTTGTCAGCGGCCATTGAACCACCAGACAGTTCGCTGACTGTCTCGTTGCTCGCTACCGCTGCGGCGAAGCCCAGCATTTCCTGCCATTGTGCAATGGCGTTATGCTCAACAGCAAAATCAAAAGCCGCTTTAGCATAAGGACGAGCTACGGTTGTCAATTCAGACATGGCTCATCTCCTATCTCAAAGCTCGGCGACAAGTTTTTCAACAATGTCGCTTTGCGCGCTGGCGTCGATTTCACGTTGAAGGATCTGCTGTGCACCAGCAACAGCCAGAGCTGCTACCTGCTTACGCAGTTCCTCTTTGGCACGATTGCGTTCAGCTTCGATTTCGGCATAACCTTGCGTGATAATTTTTTCGCGCTCAGCATGACCACGTTGCGTTTCCTCATCAACAAGTTGATTGGCGCGCTTTTTGGCCTGCTCGACAATTTCCGCTGCTTGTGCTTTCGCATCTTTCAATTGCTCAGTGGCTTTCGCCTGAGCAAGTTCTAAATCTTTCTCGGCACGCTCAGAAGCTTCAAGCCCATCGGCTATTTTCTTCTGACGCTCTTCAATTGCTGCCATGATCGGTGGCCAGACTTTCGCCATACAGAACCACACGAAAACGATGAACGCAATTAATTCGCCGATCAGAGTAAGGTTGATATTCACAACCGCTCCCCCTCTATTCGTTGATAAAAGTTATTCGGTGCTTAAACAGCAAACTTTGCGCTTTCAACGAACAATAGGAACAAGGCAATAGCAACACCGATCATCGCGATCGCATCGATCAGACCCGCTACGATGAACATCTTAACTTGCAGTGTTGGTGCTAGTTCTGGTTGACGAGCAGCAGACTCAAGGAATTTACCACCCAGCAGACCGAAACCGATCGCAGGACCTAATGCACACAGGCCGATCAGGATGCCAACTGCAATGTACAGATTACCTAAAATTTCCATAGTTTTTTCACCTTTAAGTTTGGAAGTTAAATATTAAAAAGTTAGTCAATCAAAAATTAATGTTCTTCGCTGGCCAAGCTCAGATACACGATGGTCAACATCATGAAAATGAACGCCTGCAAAGGAATAACCAGTAAGTGGAATGCCGCCCAGATAAAGTGCAGAGGTAGCTGCCACAGACCCATCGTGCCTGCAATCAGGATGAAGATAAGTTCACCTGCGTACAAGTTACCGAATAGACGAAGTGATAACGACAGTGGCTTAGCCAGCAGCGATACCAATTCCAAAACAAAGTTGAACCAGTACAACCAAGGTGTGTTGAATGGGTGGGCATACAGTTCTTTTAAGAAGCCACCTACACCTTTGATTTTGATACTGTAGAAAATCATCAGAATGAACACGCCCAGCGACAGTGCGAAGGTCATGTTAACGTCAGTGGTAGGTACCACTTTCATGTAGACGTGATGTGGATCATAGCCCATTGCTGCGCCAATTTGCTGCGCTGCCCAAGGCAGGAAGTCAACCGGAACTAAGTCCATCAGGTTCATCAGCAATACCCATACAAAGATGGTAAGTGCTAATGGTGCGATGAGTGGGCTCTTACCGTGGTAAGTCCCTTTTACTGTGTCATCCACAAACTCAACGATGATCTCAACCGCAGCCTGGAACTTACCAGGTACACCAGCTGTCATAGACTTAGCTGCTTTACGGAAAAGATAAAGGAAGAGTATCCCTAACCCCACAGACCAGGCCAGCGTGTCGACGTGAACGGCCATAAAGCCTTCGCCAACAGTAGCATTGGTCAAGTGGTGTTGAATGTAACCGCTAACGGTTTGTTCGCCACCAGATGCTGCCATTTTTTTTCCCAAATTATCTAAAGTTAAAAAATGCTGTGCTCTGCCCGACGAAAAAACGTCTGTTCAGTTGGTCAGGCAATCATCGCGTTGTAATTAATTATTTGTTGTTTGCTTACGCGCGATGTAAATAAATCATTCCGGGCCATTGCGCGACTAATGTCACAATGTAGCCGATAAACAAGGGTAACACCTGCACATTTGTGTGCTTAAATACCCAAGCAAATATCAAAAAGGTGAACAACAACTTAAGTGCTATTCCTTTGCGAAAACTCCGCACGACCAAGTCGTTCTTGGATGCACCGGCGAATCTGAATGCAAAAAAGGCAAAAATGCCAGCCGGTACAATATTCGCTACAACGCCTACCAGCGCATCGAGGCCGCTGTCCAGGCTCATCAGGATGGCAACAATGCCAGAGGCAACCACACCAGCGCAACTCTGCAAGAGTAGTACTTTGAGTGCCAAATGTTGACCTTTAGTACCGATACGTTTAGCTGCTTGCAAAACCCGCTCGCCATCACTGAATAAAAAGCGTCAGAAGTATACTGTTTTGGCGATTAAATTCAACTGTAAAAGGCATTCTGAAGGTTATTCTGAAAATTTACCAGCCCAATATCAGAAATATAACAGGGGGGACCTAAGACTATTGTCTTAAAAGCGCATCTGGTAAGGCCTGTATCAACCTACTTGATGCGCGATAAAATGCCGTCCAGCTGGTCGAGATCATTGAAATTGATGGTGAGTTTGCCTTTTCCTTTGGCATTGTGATCAATTGACACCTGCGCACCCATTTTTTCAGAAAGTTCCACTATTAAACTTTGTACGTCAGGGTCGATTTTCTTTTCGGGCTTGGGCGGCGTGGGTTCAAGTAACTTGCGCACCAGTTTTTCAGTGTCGCGGACGGTTAACCCTTTCCCTGAAACGACCTGTGCAGCATCAGACTGTGCTTCGCCATCGAGGGCCAGCAGGGCGCGCGCATGTCCCATTTCGATATCGCCATGCTCAACCAGCAATTTAACGTCATCGTTTAGGTTGTTCAGGCGTAGCAGGTTCGTAATGGTGGTACGTGATTTCCCTACCGCTTCAGCGACCTCAGAGTGCGTAAGCTCAAATTCGTTCATTAACCGTTCCAGCGCCTGAGCTTCTTCCATGGCGTTGAGATCTTCACGCTGGATATTCTCAATTAACGCTATAGCCACAGCCGCTTCATCAGCGACATCTTTAATCAAACACGGTACTACATCCAATTGCGCAAGTTGCGCAGCACGCCAGCGACGCTCACCGGCAATGATTTCGTATTTGTTTTCGCCTACGGTGCGAACCACAATGGGTTGAATAACCCCTTGTGAACGGATAGATGACGCCAGCTCTTCGAGCGCTTCCGGCGACATATCTTTACGCGGCTGGTACTTGCCAGGCTGCAAAAATTCAATGGGGAGTTTACGCAGTTCGCTTTTTTGCGCGTTGCCGGCTTCTTCGTCCTGGCGGGATGTTGACTGACTGGTTGCAAGTAATGCGTCCAGACCGCGTCCGAGTCCTCTTCTTTTTGCTGACATAATTTCCTCAATGCCTGAGTATGTGTTTACTAACTGGCCTTAGCAGGCATATCACTGTGTTTATCGCGTCGTCTTAGAATTTCACCGGCCAGGGCCAGGTAGGCTTTTGCGCCTGTAGACGACTTGTCATAGTACATCGCCGGGGCACCAAATGAAGGCGCTTCCGCCAAGCGAACATTACGAGGGATCACGGTGCGGTATACCTGTTCACCAAAGTGGCGTTTTAATTGCTCAGAAACGTCATTGGCTAATCGATTGCGTGGATCATACATGGTTCTGAGCACGCCTTCTATCTTCAGTTCCGGATTTACCACAGACGCCAGCTTTTGAATGGTGTCCATTAACGCCGTTAATCCTTCAAGTGCGTAGTATTCGCACTGCATGGGAACCAGAATCGAATCGGCTGCAGCCAGCGCGTTCACCGTAAGCAGGTTAAGCGACGGTGGGCAATCGATAAAAATAAAATCGTAGTAGTCGCGCACTGAAGCCAGCGCATTGCGCAAACGAACTTCGCGAGCAAACTGCTCCATGAGCTTGATTTCAGCTGCGGTCACATCTCCGTTGGCAGCAATCAGATCATATTTGCCTGATGTTTGCTTGATAATGACTTCGTCAACCGGCTTATCTTCAATCAAGAGCTCATAACTGGTGGCATCCACATCGTATTTGTCTACGCCACTTCCCATCGTAGCGTTGCCCTGAGGATCCAGGTCAATCAACAATACCTTGCGCTTGGTCGCCGCCATTGACGCGGAAACGTTGACCGCTGTGGTGGTTTTACCAACACCACCTTTCTGATTTGCAATCGCAATGACTTTAGCCACGGTTAATCCCAGTTATGATTTTTGCACGGTTAGCAGGTGACGCTCACCCTCCAGACCAGGAACGGTAAGCTTTACAGAGTGTGTAACAGCAAAATTATCGCCCAGCTCTGCAATTTCTTCTGCCGGATACTGGCCTTTGAGAGCCAGAAACTTACCCTCTGAATCTACCAGATGCTGACACCAGTGCAACATATCTTTTAACGACGCAAAGGCACGGCTCAACACTGCATCATAGTACTGCTCGGGCTGATGCGCTTCAACCCGGCTTTGAATTGGCGTAATGTTATCCAGCTTCATCTCGAACGCACATTGCTTCATGAAACGCACGCGCTTGCCGAGGCTATCGAGTAACGTGAAGTGCTTTTCCGGATACACAATCGACAACGGAATACCGGGTAAACCGGGTCCGGTACCCACGTCGATCAGGTTTTCACCGTCAATGTGCGGCGCTACAGCGAGGGAATCCAGGATATGCTTCACCATCATCTGCTCGGGATCGCGCACAGAGGTCAGATTGAACGCCTTATTCCACTTGTGTATACGCGCAACGTAATCAATTAATTTTTGCTGTTGTTCGCTGGTAAGCGTGAGATCCATTGTCGACAAACCGTCAGACAGGATCTGATGTAAAACCTGATGATCAATACTCATTTATGCGGACTGCTTTTCGTGTTTGCGTAACAAACCGTGCTTCTTCAAGTACACCAGCAATAATGAAATGGCTGCTGGTGTAATGCCGGAAATACGCGCCGCTTTGCCAATCGTTTCCGGTCGAGCGTCAGTAAGCTTAGCCACCACTTCATTGGATAAACCTGAAATCTTGCTGTAGTCAAAGTCAGCGGGCAACAAGGTATTTTCGTGTCGCTGGGTCTTGGCAATTTCATCCTGCTGGCGTGCGATATACCCTGCGTATTTGATTTGAATCTCAACCTGTTCTGCCGCAATCGGGTCTTCCAGACCTGGTCCAATGCCTTCAATGTCCATCAGTGCGGCATACGTCATTTCAGGACGACGAATCAATTCTTCCAGCGAATGTTCACGGCTTACCGGGTTTTTCAACAAGGTATTTAGCGCGGGCACTGCTTTGTGATCCGGGTGCACCCATTGACCGCGCAAACGCTGTTGCTCTTGCTCAACGGCTTCGACCTTGGCATTGAATGACGCCCAACGTGCGTCATCCACCAGCCCGGCTTCACGGCCAAGGGCGGTTAAGCGCATGTCAGCATTGTCTTCACGCAGCAACAAACGATATTCAGCACGACTGGTGAACATACGGTAGGGTTCTTTAGTCCCCATGGTAGCCAGATCGTCAATCAATACACCCATGTAGGCCTGATCGCGGCGCAGGATCATGGGATCTTTGTCTTGTACCTGTAGCGCAGCGTTAGCACCGGCGATAAGCCCTTGCGCACCGGCTTCTTCATAACCGGTGGTACCGTTGATTTGTCCGGCAAAGAACAACCCGTCAATGTACTTGGTTTCCAGCGTTTGCTTGAGGTCTCGCGGATCGAAGAAGTCGTATTCAATGGCATAGCCAGGTCGAATGATATGCGCGTTCTCAAAGCCGCGAATAGAGCGGACCAATGCCATTTGCACGTCGAACGGTAAACTGGTTGAAATACCATTTGGGTATACCTCAACGCTGTTAAGTCCTTCCGGTTCGACAAAGATCTGATGCGATGACTTGTCGGCAAAGCGATTAATTTTGTCTTCAATACTCGGACAATAACGCGGTCCAATGCCTTCAATAACACCGGTATACATGGGCGAGCGGTCCAGACCACCGCGAATGATCTCGTGGGTTTGTTCATTGGTGTGCGTTATGTAACACGGGATCTGACGTGGATGCATGTCACGGTTACCCATGAATGAGAACACCGGTGCAGGATCGTCACCTGGCTGCGGCTGCATCACACTGAAGTCCAGTGTACGAATATCTAGTCGTGCAGGCGTACCGGTTTTCAGTCGGTCCACACGGAACGGCAGAGCGCGTAAACGGTCAGCCAGGGCAATGGATGGCGGATCACCTGCGCGACCGCCTTTGTAGTTTTCCAGACCAATGTGGATCGTACCACCCAAAAACGTACCCACCGTTAATACCACGGTTTTAGCACGGAATTTTAGCCCCATTTGGGTTACCACACCGCATACGCGATCGTTTTCTACGATCAGATCGTCACAACTTTGTTGGAACAACGTCAGATTCGGTTGGTTTTCAACGATGGTTCTGATTGCCTGACGATACAGGGTACGGTCAGCCTGGGCACGGGTTGCGCGAACGGCTGGGCCTTTGCTTGAATTCAGTGTACGAAATTGGATCCCACCCTGATCGATCGCCAGTGCCATAGCGCCACCTAATGCATCGATCTCTTTAACCAAATGACCTTTACCGATCCCACCAATGGCAGGATTACATGACATTTGGCCAATCGTTTCTATGTTGTGTGTAAGCAGCAAGGTATTAACGCCCATGCGTGCAGCTGCCAATGCGGCTTCTGTACCTGCATGACCACCACCAACAACGATGACGTCATAATCTTGTTGATAAAACATTGTAACCTCACTAATTACGTAACATAGCGTGGGAAAAAAGGGCGCGTATTTTAGCTGAGTTATTGCATAAAGAAAACGGTTAAATTTTCTTCATTTTTTCTGTGTGATGCAAGAACACGATCGGCTATCTATTAGAAAGGATCTGTATAGATCTTTTATTTTTATATTTATATAGCAAGACCAGATCTGTGTATAACCGCCTTTTCCCATTTAATTACATATTGTTACGCGATCAATAAGATCTGGAATACCCCGATCACAAGTACAGTGTGATCCTGTGTATAAGGGGCGCTTTTATCCACAATCAGATTACTCCTCGATCTTATCAAAATTGAGATCAAAGCTTGTACACAACTAGTCTGCAGAGGTTATGCACAGCAGTGATCTAGCTTTGATCTAGTTGGGGATAAGTTGTTGAATAGATCAGTGATCAGATCGCACCAATATTGATATTACGCGGTGTGTAGCGCGATCTGAGTGTGGAAAAGAGTTATTCAGATCAGACGTTAATGATCGCGAGATCAGATCGTCTTTGGTTCGACACTATTTTTGAGAACGGTGATGTTGTATTGCAAATAATGACGTTTTTATCGCTGTTTTATTGCCTGATAGTCATTATTTTATTGCGGTAGACCCTGAATTCACGGTGATTTACGTAATAGTTGTAGCTAGGTAGATAAGTAAAGGCAGATATTGATTTATACAACAGTATTGCTTGCTCAATGGCTGACAGGCCTTGTAAACAAGGGGCTAGCACGTTGTTTGGTGGAAATGGGGAAATGGAACTGAGGCCCACAAGACGCTCAGGAGAGTGTTAGGGGCCTGGAGATTGACTTAACGCAGTTAATATTAGCTTAGCGTACCTGGTTTGGCTGATACTGCTGTTTGGGACTGAGGTCTTCTTCGTCCAGCGTTAGGCCAGTGCGACGGCTTGGGCCTGAAAATTTGACCTTGTAGGTGTCGTATTCTTTGATCGATTCAAAGCAGTAACGGCCAAGTGCATGTTCCAGATCGCCCAGAGAGTGGTTGGTGATCAAGATACAATTTTTCTTGTTAACCAAGCGCTGCCTAAGAAGATTACCCAGCCAGCTTTGTGCGTTCTTCTTTAAAACGGTTTCATTTACGCACACTTCGTCGAGGATCAGCATGTCTACATCAAGCAGTTCCTGATTGGCTTCACGGAATTTCTGGCCGATATTGTCCTGAGCGCTGAAATCATATGCTGCATAGCGCATTTCCAGCAAACTGGATAACTGTCGGTACAACACCGTGATCTCAAACTGTTCAATAAGCTGATGCGCAATGGCCCCTGCAATATGGGATTTGCCTCGTCCGTAGTCACCATAAAAGATCATCATATGCGAGCCCGCTTCCCGCCAGGCTCTGTCTTCGTGTGCGGCAATAAACGACTGTGCAATGCTCACAGCCTCTATAACGTCGTCGCTGTCTTCAATCAGATTGTTGAAAGTCCAGCGCGGGTTCAGGTCAGAACGGCCGTGCAGGGCGTCGATACGCTGTCGCTTACTTTGCTGTTGAAGCTGATTTATCTCCTGATTCGCTTTTGCTTCGTAGTCTTTGCGTAAGGTCTTGTAATCAATGTATTCAGATTCATTGGGCACGGGTTTACCCAGTGCTTTAGCGAGTGAATTTAATCTGTCTTTAAATGAATCCATAGCGATCAACGATTGTTAGATTTATTGGCATATTTAGCCACCAGTTTACGCGCATTATCGTCGGCTTCAATGCCTGCTTCAACTTTCACTATCTGATTCCCGACTTTCTTCACTGCCTGATAGCCTTTGGCAGTGCGACGGGTTTTTAGTGAATGCACGAACTTTTGGGTCCATTGATAGGCACTCAATACCACTTCTGGTCGTCCTAACCAGTACGCGACAAACTCGCCGGTGTCTTCCTGTTCGTAGTGGGTATCGATGAGGCCAATCAGGTTGGCTAACTCATTAAATACGTTTGTCTGAGGCTGCCAGTTAGCGTGCATAGCATGTCGTTGCTGATGCAGTGAGGCGTACTCTGGTTGCTCATGCGTAAGGGGTAACAGCAATCGCTCGCCGTTCAGTGATGCCTCAAAAGACAGCGATTCTGGAAGAGAAACCAGTCCTGCTTGTGCCAATTGTTCAATAAGCTGATTGATATCACGTCCCCGGGTAAAGGGACCGTCGTTCGAATTGCCATTTACCAGCGTTAGCAGCGATTTGTACTGGAGTGGGGCGCTGACCATCGTATTGGTGTTTACCGTAGGTCTTAAGCCGAGGCAATACAGTACACGTGCGTCGTTTGACAGCGGTGATGTTAATGCGTTGAGCTCGGCCTGGGTGTACATCAGTCCAGGGTATCCAGAATAGGTTCGAACCATTCAATAGCTTTGTCTTCAGGAATCGGGTGATGCAGCACGTCAATTAACAGGGGTTCAGACATGATTTTTGCTCCACCGTCATTCAGCAGTTTTTCCATTGCCATAGCGCCGTGACAGAACGTATCGTAGCTGCTGTCACCCAGGCCAATGACGAACGCTTCCACATCTGACAGATCTTCATCTTCCAGTTGTTTAGCAAAAGGCTGAATGTTTTCGGGTAAATCGCCGGCACCGTGTGTTGAGGTACAAATAATCCAGGTGGTGTCTTCGTCGATATCATCGATATTCGGCTCCAGCAGCACACTGACTTTGTTGCCGCGTTCGCGGATAAGATTTGCTATTGCGTCGGCAACGTATTCACTGGCGCCTAATACAGAGCCAACCAGCAGGGTGAAATGACGATCCATAGAACTCCTGATAAACAAGTTTGTCGTCTTAGATAATGGCGGGAGTATATCAATAGCCTGCTATTTTGTTTAGCAGGCTTTGTGAATGAGGCGATTATTTGCCGATACAAAACGATGAGAAAATACGCCCCAATAAATCGTCGGAGCTAAACTCGCCGGTAATTTCGCTGAGGTGTTGATGCGCTAGTCGCAATTCTTCTGCCAGCAACTCGCCAGCCAGGTTGTCGTGCAACTGTTGTTCACCGATTTGCAGATGTTCAAGGGTATTGTCGATGGCATCGATGTGACGGCGTCGCGCAATAAACTGACCTTCGGTGGTGGTGTCTAGACCCATGCTTTGCGATAAATGATCGCGTAACAGTTCCACGCCTTGTCCGGTATTGGCTGATAGCGAAATAACACTGAAAGGGCCGTGCGGGGTATCTACCTGCTGCAACGTAACGTTGTCGCCGGAAATATCCGCCTTATTGCGGATCACTGTCACCGGCATGCCTGCTGGCAATCGTTGCATGAACTCTGGCCAAATCTGGTATGGGTCGATATCACTCGATGTGGTGCTGTCCACGACAAACAATACGCGATCCGCATCGTTTATGGCTTCCCAGGCCCGGGCTATGCCAATTTGTTCGACCTTGTCGGGGCTATCGCGTAACCCTGCCGTATCGATAACATGCAAAGGCATACCGTTTACGTTGATGTGTTCTTTCAACACATCGCGAGTGGTGCCGGCAATGTCAGTCACAATGGCGCTTTCCCGGCCCGCCAGGGCATTGAGCAGACTCGATTTACCGGCGTTTGGACGACCTGCAATGACCACCTGCATACCTTCGCGGAGCAGGGTACCTTGTTTGGCTTGTTCGCGAATGTGGTTGACGTCGCGAATAATATCGGCCAAATCCTGGGTGACCTTGCCATCAGACAGGAAATCGATTTCTTCGTCTGGAAAATCAATGGCTGCTTCAACGTACATACGAAGGTGGATGATGGCTTCAGACAGTGTGTGTATGTGTTTTGAAAAATCACCCTGTAACGACCGCACTGCGCTTCTCGCAGCTTGCTTGGAACTGGCGTCAATGAGATCCGCAATCGCTTCTGCCTGAGCCAGATCCAGTTTGTCATTTAAAAATGCCTGTTCACTGAATTCACCGGGGCGTGCCAGTCTGACCGACTTAATTTGCAGTATGGCTTCCAGCAGCATGTCCATAATAACCGGACCGCCATGGCCCTGAAATTCCACGACGTCTTCACCGGTAAAGGAATTTGGGGCTTTGAAGTACAGGGCAATGCCCTGGTCGATGACTTCCTGGTTGGCATCGTGAAAGCCGGTGTAAGTCGCAACACGCGGCGTGAGCTCTACATTCAGCAACGCTTTTGCCACGTCGAGGGCCTTAGGACCGGATACGCGGATAATACCCACGCCGCCACGGCCTGGCGGCGTAGCCTGGGCAACAATGGTGTCGGTGTGAGTAGTCTGCATACTGAATTAATCGCGGAAGTTATTAAACTGGAATGGTTGGCCGAGGTCGGCCCCTTTTACCAACGCAATGGCTTCCTGCAGGTCATCACGTTTTTTGCCGGTCACGCGCAACTGGTCGCCCTGAATGGCCGTTTGTACTTTTACTTTCGCGTCTTTGATCAGCTTAACGATTTGCTTGGCAACTGGCTGTTCAATGCCTTCTTTAAACGCAATTACCTGACGGCAGTTCTTACCGGTTTGCGTGTGAGGTTTGCAATCGATTGAGGCTGTATCCAGACCGCGCTTTGCACATGCATTACGGAACATGGATTCCATTTGTTGCAACTGGAATTCGGCTTGTGCATGCATGGTGACTTGTTTGTCTTTGTATTCGAACTCAGCTTCTACACCACGAAAATCAAAGCGCGTCGACAATTCGCGGTTTGCGTTTTCGGTAGCGTTTCTGACTTCTTCCATATTGATTTCTGACACAATATCAAATGATGGCATGAGGGTTTCCTTCTTATTAAACAAAGCCCGCAAAGGCGGGCTCGTTCACAGTATCTGTTATACGTACAGATACTGTGGATAAATGGATGACGCTGGCGTACTTATTTATTAATACCGCGTTTTTCCATAGAGGCATAAATCATTTTAGCCTGTATCAGCGTGATCACGTTACTGATCAACCAGTAAAGTACCAGACCCGCCGGGAACCAGATGAAGAAGATACTCATCATCACAGGCATCCATTGCATGATTTTTTGCTGCATAGGGTCGGTCATGGTAGTGGGTTGCAGCTTTTGCAGCATCCACATACTTGCACCCGTTAATACCGGTAGTACAAAGTAAGGGTCCATTACCGACAAGTCAGTGATCCACAGAATAAAGCCAGCGTGACGCAATTCCACACTCTCTAGCAATACCCAGTACAGCGCCAGGAAAATAGGCATTTGTAACAGCAGTGGGAAGCAACCACCCATCGGGTTAACTTTTTCCTTGCGGTACAGTTCCATCATCGCCTGAGACATCTTTTGGCGGTCATCGCCAAATCGGTCTTTAAGCTGTTGCATCTTAGGCGCCAGGTTGCGCATTTTCGCCATCGACTCATATTGCTTCTTGGTGAGCCAGTACATGGCGCCTTTTACGATGATAGTGATCAGGATAATAGCAACACCCCAGTTACCAACCAGGTCATGCAGAATCTGGAGTAATTTGAACAGGTACTTGGAAATCATCCACAGTGGGCCGTAGTCCACGGTTAAATCCAGGCCTCGGGCAAGTTCTGCCAGTCTGTCCTGATCTTTCGGACCCAGGTACAAGGTGCTGCTCAGTGTAAGAGCCTGACCAGATTCAACAGTGGAAGAAGCGCCTTTGTAACCAATAATGGCGTATTGGCCATTCACCATAAGGCTGTACAAGGTGTTTGTTTCATCTTGTGGCGGCACCCAGGCTGACACAAAATAGTGCTCCAGCATACCAACCCAGCCACCTACCGTGGTTTCACGTAGCCTTTCGTCTTCAATATCGTCGAAGCCGTATTTGTTGTAGCGGTCGTCCTGAGTTGAATAGGCAGCACCACGATACGTTGGCATAAACATGTTTCCGCCTTTCTGTTCGGCGGTGGTTTGTTTTAGCTGTGCGTATTGTTCGAACTGAGCAGGCTGACCAGAATTATTGGTAATGGTGTATTCAACCTTCACGTCATTGCGGTCGCGATAAAACGTAAAGGTTTTGGTTACGCTGATACCGGCATTGCTTGACCAGGTTAATGGAACAGACAGTGAATCACCTTCCAGATCGTAATGCGACGACGCTGCCTGATACAACGGGCGGCCTGAAGCGTTACCGTCCGGACCATCGCGTCCAACCAATCCACTTTGCGCTACATACAGTCCGTTTGCTGGGCGAAGTAAGCTGTAAGGCTCGTCAGAGTCCTGAGTAACCGGGAATTTCAACAAATCAGCTTCTACTACATCACCGCCAACCAGGTTGATGGTGAGGTCCAGAGTATCTGTTGTTACTGTGATAGTGCTTTGCGAGGCACTTGCTGAAGCCTGCACCGCAGGTACATCATCGCTCAGCGCCAGTGGCACATCTTCGCTTCCGGTTGAAGGAACAGAGGTACTGGCTGAAGGCACGCCGGCTGCTACTTGTGTGGTGTCTTGAGCAATCGGTTCAATGGGCTTAGGACCGTAGTCTTCGTGCCATTGTTGCCAGAGTAAAAAGCTGACAAACGCGAGTGCAATAATGAGAATACTTCGTTGCGATTCCATACTGGGCTCTTTATTTTGAGTGTTTGTTATGTTCGTTGTGGGGTACTGGGTCGTATCCACCTGGGTGCAAAGGGTGGCATTTTAATATGCGTTTGATAGATAACCAACCGCCAATTAACAATCCGTGTGTTTTTAATGCGCCTAAGGCATAAACCGAGCAACTGGGATGAAACCGACATCGCTGTCCTAGCAGTGGAGAAATAAACCACCGATAGAAATAAATGATAAGTAGTGGAATCGCAATTAATGCGAATTGCAGCGCTTTGCGAGCTTTTTCCATAACTTGTCCAGTACCGCATAGATTTCATCATTGGTTAAATTGTCTGCACCGGTTTTGCCAACCACCACTATATCAATATTGGGCAGCTGTTGGGTGCGATGACGAAAACTTTCTCGAATAAGTCGTTTGATTCTATTTCGCTGATTTGCTTTGCGAATACGCTTTTTGGCTAAGGTAATGCCAATGCGGGGGTGACCTAATTGATTAACTCTACCAAGGACGGTAAATGTTGGAGAAACAGCGGGAGTAGCGTTGTCGAAGACAAATTTAAAGTGGGAGGGAGTAAGAAGCCTTAACTCCCTGGAAAACTGATTTTCGCCCACTTTTGGTAAATACCATTAAGCAGAAAGGCGAGCACGACCCTTAGCACGGCGGGCTGCAAGTACTTTACGACCATTTTTAGTCGCCATACGTGCACGGAAACCGTGAGAGCGTTTACGCTTTAGGTTGCTCGGTTGAAATGTTCTTTTCATGACCAAAGTCTCACTTATCGTGGTTAAACATACTTAATGCATCACGATAAAAATCTACCGCACTGCAAAAGGACGCTGAATTCTAGAGATCTAAAGGGCTTATGTCAATGCCAACCGCAGTTAAATTAACCAAATATGCAGTTTATTTTTATGTGGCGGCGAGTCCTGGAATCTGGTTTCTGTGAATAACTCATTAGTCAAGTAAAATTATCCACAGATTTATTATTATTTTGCTTGATTTTGAGGTTGATCTAATGTGGATCCTGTACTGATCGCCTATACAGGATCATGGATCTAATTTATGCGATCCAGATTGGGTATTTTGTTTTTTCTTTATTAAACATAAGATTAGCGATTTTGGTATAGAATTAATTCACGATCCGGATTTACATTGGATCGAATAAGTAAGATAATCCACAGGCTGTACGCAAAGATCGCGAATTTTGCCAATAAGCAGTAATAAAAGACATCTGCTTGTCACGTGATCCCTTACACAGAATAAACTCTGAAAATCAATAAAATTAAAGCCCTCAGCTAGAACGGAGCATAATAATAATATGTCTTTATGGAATCAGTGTCTGGAGCGTTTGCGCCAGGAACTGCCGACTCAGCAATTTGTGATGTGGATAAGACCACTCACATCGGAACAGGACCACACTGCTGTTACCTTGTATGCTCCGAATCGGTTCATCCTTGATTGGGTGCGCGAAAAGTACCGTGACAAGATTAATCAACTGTTTAATGAATTCGCAGGCAGCGATGCGCCACAGTTGCGTTTTGAAGTTGTTCAGCGTCGTCCGGCTACGGCTTCCGGTCCTGTAAGCGCAGCGCAGTCAGCACAACCTTCTTCTGGTGCGACGCCAGCGATCCCCAGATCGTCGGTGACTAATGCGAATAATATACAGCCTGCTCCGTCATTAGGTCAGCCTGTTCAACAACAGTCACCACCACCTCATCCTCAACACGTTGTTACTACACCACCAAGTCAGCTTAAGCCTGTCGTTAACAAGCAACCGACAGCCGCAAAAGTGGTGCCGATTCCGGAAGGGGTGAGTCATAAGAGCAACATTAACCCGAACTACCAGTTTGATAACTTTGTTGAGGGTAAAAGTAACCAGTTGGCGAGAGCAGCAGCCAGTCAGGTAGCGAATAACCCAGGCGGTTCTTATAATCCTCTGTTTATTTATGGTGGTACGGGTTTAGGTAAGACGCACTTATTGCATGCGGTAGGCAATGGCATCATGAACAATCGCACAGATGCCAAAATTGTGTACATGCATTCAGAACGTTTTGTACAGGACATGGTTAAAGCGTTGCAGAACAACGCCATTGAGGACTTCAAGCGGTTTTACCGGTCTGTCGATGCGTTGTTGATCGATGACATTCAGTTTTTCGCTAATAAAGAACGGTCTCAGGAAGAGTTTTTCCATACCTTTAATGCCTTATTGGAAGGCAACCAGCAAATCATACTGACATCAGACCGCTACCCGAAAGAAATAGATGGGGTAGAGGACAGATTAAAATCTCGCTTCGGCTGGGGTCTCACGATTGCAATCGAGCCACCCGAGCTGGAAACGCGCGTTGCGATTTTGATGCGCAAGGCGGCAGAAAATAATATTCATTTACCTAACGAAGTCGCATTCTTTATTGCTAAACGTTTGCGTTCAAATGTTCGTGAACTGGAAGGGGCACTAAACCGGGTTATTGCTAATGCAAACTTTACTGGTCGCCCGATTACTATCGACTTTGTTCGTGAAGCGCTACGCGATTTACTCGCGCTGCAAGAAAAGCTGGTTACGGTTGATAATATTCAGAAAACGGTGGCTGATTATTATAAAATCAAAGTATCTGATATCCTGTCTAAACGACGTAGTCGTAGCGTTGCTCGCCCAAGACAAGTGGCAATGGCGTTGGCCAAAGAGCTAACAAACCATAGCTTGCCTGAATTGGGTAATTTGTTTGGTGGCAGGGATCACACAACGGTACTGCATGCCTGCCGTAAAATAGAGCAGCTAAAAGAAGAAAGTCATGATATAAAAGAAGACTATAAAAACTTAATCAGAACACTGTCTTCTTAAATCTATCACTAACAAAGGCGAGATAAGAATTCGATGAACTTTACCATCAGCCGGGAAAATTTCTTACAACCACTGCAACTAGTGTCTGGTGCGGTTGAAAGACGTCATACACTGCCGATACTGTCTAATGTACTTATTAAGGTTAGTGAAGGCGCACTATGGTTAACCGGTACAGATTTAGAGGTGGAGCTCATCTCTAGTGTTAAATTAGAGGGTGATTTTGCCGAAGGTGAAATTACGGTACCGGCTAAGAAGTTATTTGATATTTGCCGTGGTTTATCTGAAGGCACAGAGATCAATTTTTCGCTTGATGGTAACAAAGCCCTAATTCGAGCGGGTCGTGGTCGTTACACGTTATCCACCTTATCTGCCAGTGACTATCCAAATCTGGAAGACTGGGAAGGTGAATTAGAATTTGAAGTCTCCGGTGCAAACCTGAAACGCCTTATCGACAGTGTTCAGTTCTCGATGGCTCAGCAAGACGTTCGCTATTACCTGAACGGTATGTCTTTGGAAACAGAAGAGCATCTGGTTCGCACGGTTGCAACAGACGGTCACCGTCTAGCGTTATGCCGCATGGAATACACTGAAGCGACACTGTCAGCACGTCAGGTTATCATCCCGCGTAAAGGTGTGCTCGAAATATCACGTTTGATCGAAGACGACGATAAGCTGCTGAAGATTCAGATAGGTGCAAACCACATTCGTTTGTTTTCGTCTGAATTTATTTTTACCAGTAAGCTAGTAGACGGTCGCTTCCCTGACTATCGCAGAGTGCTACCTAAAGACGGTGATAAAGTCATTATTGCGAAAAAGGACGTACTGAAAGACGCGTTTTCTCGTGCCGCTATTTTGTCTAACGAGAAGTTTCGTGGCGTTCGTTTGAACATATCTTCTGGCGAGTTAAAGATTACTGCTAACAATCCAGAGCAAGAAGAAGCCGAAGAGATTGTAGATATCGATTATGATGGTGATTCGTTAGAAATTGGTTTTAACGTTGCTTACTTAATCGATGTACTGAATTCTCTGGTATCGAATGACGTTAAAATTAACCTGACTGATGCTAATTCCAGTGCGTTAATTGAAGATGCTGCAGACGATGCAGCGTTGTATGTCATCATGCCTATGCGTCTGTAATTCAGGCCACATTTATCCTATATCAAAATGCCCATTGTGATTTGAAATGAGTTATTCAATGACAACGGGCATTTTTTGTTTAGTGAATCCCACTATATTCTTTTTATCAAATGTATTTAGCCGGAGTGGTTTGTGTTACTGACTTCTCTAGCTTTAACGACTTTTCGCAATTTCAATTCAGCTTCTTTGACGCCTTCGCCATCGTTGAGCATTATTGTCGGCAAGAATGGCAGTGGGAAATCTTCCTTACTCGAGTCTATCCATTATCTTGGATTTGGACGATCTTTCAGAACCAACAAGCATCAATCTGTGATTCAACGCGAGTCCAATGCCTTTACAATTTTTGCTCAGTGTGAAAATGAAGAAGGGGACGTGTCTAAGATTGGACTAACCCGAAGTTTGTCTGAACAGTTTCAGTGCAGCATAAATGGCGAACATTCTAATCGACTGAGTGATTTAGTTAGCTTGTTGCCTGTTCAGCTATTTACACCACAGAGTACAGACCTGGTGATTGGCTCTCCGTCTGAACGTCGTCGTTTCTGTGATTGGGGATTGTTCCACGTGGAACAATCTTATGCTGGTCTCATGAAGCAATATGCAAAAGTATTAAAAAATAGAAATGCATTGTTAAAGGTAGGAATCACTCAATCTAACGATAAGGAACAGATTGCGTACTGGGACCAGCAGTTGTGTATATTGGGAGATCGCATCGATTTACTGCGGAAATCCTATGTGGAACGTTTAATTCCGCTATTTAACCGCACTTGTGAGCAATTTCTACCTGAGTTTTCCGTAGAAATTTCGTATTATAAGGGGTGGGAAAAAGACCGCAGTTTAAACGAAAGCCTGTTGAATAAAATGGCTTATGATTTAAAAATTGGACATACTTCGGTTGGTCCTCACAAAGCCGACCTAAGGTTTAAAGTGAATAGTGTGCAGGCCCAGGAGTTGTTGTCCCGAGGACAATTGCGAATGGCCGTAGCAGCTTTACAGTTGTCGCAAACAAAACTGTTTACTCAAGAGACGCAACGCCATGGGATATTCCTATTGGATGACATAGGCGCTGAACTTGATGCAGACAAAAGAGAAAGATTCATTGATGGCTTAATCGAGACGGGAACACAAGTATTTGTTACCGCCATTGAGCAAGAGCAACTTGAATTTGTGAATAAATATAAAGACAAAAAGATGTTTCACGTGGAACATGGTAACGTGAGCGAGGAGTAAGAACTAAATGTCAGAACAGAACAGTTATGATTCTTCCAGTATTAAAGTTCTGAAAGGACTGGATGCCGTAAGAAAGCGCCCTGGTATGTATATTGGTGATACCGATGATGGTACAGGCTTGCATCACATGGTGTTCGAGGTTGTAGATAACTCTATCGATGAGGCGTTAGCAGGTCACTGTTCCGAAATAAACGTGCAGATTCATACAGACGGTTCTGTCTCTGTTTCTGATAACGGTCGTGGAATACCAACCGAAATCCACCCAGAAGAGGGTGTATCTGCTGCTGAAGTTATTATGACTGTACTGCACGCCGGTGGTAAATTTGACGATAACTCTTATAAAGTATCGGGTGGTTTGCACGGAGTAGGTGTATCGGTTGTAAATGCGCTGTCTAGCAAATTGAAGCTGACTATTCGCAGAGCAGGCAAAACTCACGAGCAAGAATACCAGCATGGTGTACCGCAACAGCCATTAGCTGTTATTGGTGATACCGATAAAACCGGAACCAGTGTTAGATTTTGGCCAAGCAGCGATACGTTCTCAGACACCTTGTTTCACTATGATATTTTGGCAAAAAGACTGCGTGAGCTGTCTTTCCTTAACTCAGGCGTATCAATTAAATTGCGCGATGAGCGTGATGGTAAGGAAGATCACTTCCATTATGAAGGCGGTATTCAGGCTTTCGTTGAATACCTGAACCGAAACAAAACACCAATTCATCAAAAAGTATTTCATTTCTCCAGTGAGAGAGAAGACGGTATTTCTGTTGAAGTTTCTATGCAATGGAACGATGGCTTCCAAGAAAATATCTACTGCTTTACCAACAACATTCCTCAGCGAGACGGTGGTACTCACTTAGCTGGTTTCCGTGGTGCTTTAACGCGTACCCTGAATAGTTACATGGAAAATGAAGGCTTAAACAAGAAAGCAAAAGCATCAACCAGTGGTGATGATGCCCGGGAAGGTTTGACCGCAGTTGTATCGGTAAAAGTGCCCGATCCAAAGTTCTCTTCACAGACTAAAGATAAGCTCGTTTCATCAGAAGTGCGTCCTGCAGTTGAAACCGCGATGAATGAGAAGCTGGCAGAGTTTCTGTTGGAGAACCCAACAGAGAGTAAAATCATTGCGGGTAAGATCATCGACGCGGCCCGTGCTCGTGAAGCGGCGCGTAAAGCCCGTGAGATGACTCGCCGTAAAGGTGCGCTGGATTTGGCTGGCTTACCCGGTAAGCTCGCTGACTGTCAGGAAAAAGACCCAGCCCTTAGCGAACTGTACATAGTGGAGGGTGACTCTGCAGGCGGTTCAGCAAAGCAGGGCCGCAACCGTAAGAACCAAGCTATCTTACCGTTGAAAGGTAAGATCCTGAACGTAGAAAAAGCACGATTCGATAAAATGCTGTCGTCGCAAGAAGTCGCAACGCTGATCACAGCGTTAGGCTGTGGTATCGGACGTGATGAATACGACCCAGAGAAACTACGCTATCACAGCATCATTATCATGACCGATGCTGACGTGGACGGTTCTCACATCCGTACGCTACTGTTAACGTTCTTCTATCGTCAAATGCCTGAGATTATCGAACGTGGTTATGTTTATATCGCTCAGCCACCTTTGTATAAAGTGAAAAAGGGTAAACAAGAGCAGTATCTGAAAGACGATGATGCGCTTACTAATTACCTGACGTCCATAGCGGTAGATGGCGCTGAACTGTACACAGCGGAAGGTGCTCCAGCTATTAAAGGCGTTGCACTGGAAAGTCTGGTAAATCAGTACCAGGGCATTGAGAAGATGATTGCGCGCATGCATCGTGTAATGCCACCAAGCTTGTGGTACAAACTGATTTACACCAAAACATTGTCTACCAGTGACTTGAATAATGAAGAGGCACTGAGCGCGTTCGCAACCGAGTTTACAGACGCACTGGCTACACAGGAAACAGATGGTGCCCTGTACAAATTCGAAATCAAACGCGACCAGGAGCGCAGTGAATTCTATATCTCCATCATTATGCGCATGCACGGTATCGACTATGAGTACAACTTAGGTCGTGACTTTATCGAATCCGCTGAATATAAGCGTATACGCGAACTCAACGACGCCATCAATAACATGATGGAAGAGGGGGCCTATGTTAAGCGTAACGAGCGTACAGAGCCTGTGAGCCAATTTAAACAGGCACTGGATTGGTTAATGAACGAAGCGAAGCGGGGGCAGTATATTCAGCGCTATAAAGGTCTGGGTGAAATGAACCCTGACCAGCTTTGGGAAACGACAATGGACCCGGAAAGCCGTCGTATGCTGCAGGTAACCATTGAGGATGCAATTGGCTGTGACCAATTATTTACAACCTTAATGGGCGACCAGGTTGAACCACGCCGTGCCTTCATTGAAGCCAACGCACTTAACGTTGAAAACCTGGATGTCTAGCAAAGCGATTAGCATCAGCACAACCTAATAAACAATGTAAATCAAAGCCCGGCTAGTAAGTCGGGCTTTTTTTGTCGACCACATCACTAAATGCGCCTTTTACTGACATAGTCATCTCCCCCTAAGCGTGCTTAAATAACTCAAATAATCAAAAACAAAACGACTTGGAACTTTTATGGCTACATTAAGTGCTTTAAATAAGGCTGTGGTTGCAGCCTGTTTAACCGCTGTAACAATGGGTGTGTCATTAGACACACACGCAGAAAATACAACATCGTCTACACACATTACGGGGAAATTTGAATACTGGCCGGGTACGCAATACAGCCAACAAATTCCAACAACAGAGGCTGTGTTGGGATACCAGATTGGAGAACGAATTTCACGCCATAGCGACATGGTTAAGTATTTTGAAGCCTTGGCCAAAGCCGCCCCTGATCGCATAAAACTATTTAATTATGCTGAAACCTGGGAAGGGCGAACACTCATCTATGCAGTAATAGGCAGTAAAGAAAACATCGCCAACTTAGATAGCTTTGCTGAGAAAATGCAAAAGCTGACGTCACCAGACTCGATTAGTAAAAATGAAGCGAAGTCACTCATCAGTTCGTTACCCAGTTCCGTGTGGTTAGAGCACGGTGTGCATGGAAACGAAATCAGCAGTACCGATGCAGCAATGCAAACTGCTTATCATTTGTTGGCCGCACCGCAAGATCCGGTGAATAAGACTATTCTTGAAAACACCCTGGTGTTTATCGACCCACTGCAAAACCCCGATGGTCGCGCGAGATTTGTTAGCCGTTACTATTCGACTGTTGGTTTGAGCCCCAGTGATGATAGGTTGAGTGCGGAGCACAATGAACCCTGGCCACGAGGCCGAAGCAATCATTACCTGTTCGATATGAACCGCGACTGGCTAGCCATCACACAGCCAGAGACAGCAGGGCGGGTAAAAGTAATAAATCACTATAAGCCTACCGTTGTTATTGACCTGCATGAAATGGGTGGTGATGACAGCTATTTCTTTGTTCCTGCGGCCCAACCTATTAATCCGCATATGCAGCCTGATCAACTAGCCAATAATGTGCTTATTGGGAAGAACAATGCTAAGCATTTTGATGATTTTGGGTTTAGCTATTTTACCCGTGAAGTCTACGATGGTTTTTATCCGGGCTATGGCGATAGTTGGCCAACATTCTATGGCGCGTCGGCGGCAACGTATGAAGTTGCGTCTACCCGAGGTGAAATCTTCAAAACCCGTACCGGCGAAATCAGGCACTATCGCGATACAGTACAACGTCATTTCGTTGCCGCAATAAGCACGGCAGAGGCAACGGCGGTAAACAGAGAAAAAATCCTAAACGACTTTTATGACTATCAGGTCGACGCCGTTGAAGCGGGTAAAAAGGACAAGAAGGAGCGTACCTTTATCCTACCAAATACCCGTGACGTAGCGGGAACACATCGCCTGGCAACATTAATGGCCCAGCATGGTGTTAAGGTGCAACAGGCTACCGAGGCTTTCAAAGCCTGTGGTGAACGCTATCAGGCCGGTGCGTATATTATCGATACCGCTCAACCCAGAGGTCGTTTCGTTAAGACTACATTTACCCAACAGGTTGACATGCCCAAAGCGTTTATTGATGAGCAGGAGCGTAGACGCGCCAGAAAGCTCAGAGACGAGATTTACGACGTAACGGGATGGTCATTGCCTCTGATGTTTAATATCGACACAGCACGCTGTGGAAGAAGCGTAGAGGTAGAGAGCCGTATTGTTTCTGCCGACGATAAACTGACACAGCCGTTTACCAATCCGGACGCAAAAGTAGCTTATCTCGTTCCCTGGGGAGACATGGCGGCGGGGCGATTTTTAACCGCTGCATTGCAAGCAGGTATCTCTCTTAAAAGCGCGGATGAAGCGTTTAGCATGGGAGATAAACATTACCCGGCAGGTACCTTGGTTATTGAGCGCCACGCAAACGAATCAACGTTGCCAGGGCTGATGCAAACACTTGCTGAACAAACCGGCGCAAGGATTGAAGGCGTTGATACCAGTTGGGTAACCAAAGGGCCGAGCTTCGGTAGCGATAAGACTATCCAGATGACTGCCCCGAAAATTGCTATGGCATGGGATGAGCCTACCAGTTCTCTCAGTGCGGGTAATACGCGCTTTGTCATTGAGCAGCAGTTCAACTACCCGGTTACGGCCATACGTGCTGACAGGTTACGCTGGGCTGATTTGAGTCAGTATCAGGTACTTATTCTACCATCGGGTAACTACAGTCGTGATTTAGGAAAAGCAGGCGCCGACAATATTGGTAGTTGGGTAAGCCGTGGTGGCGTGTTAATTACGCTTTCAAATGCAACGCAGTGGGCTGCCAGTGAATCCGCTGGTCTTCTCGATGCGAAGCGGGAATATGCGTACAGTGAAGAAAAGAGCAAATCAGCTAAAGACGGTAGTCTGGTTGAAGGGACACATATTGAATCAAAAGACGGTTTAATTGATGCCATTGAAAATGACAAGGACATGCCAGATAGCGTGGCGGGTGTGCTGGCCAATGTAGACGTTGATCAGGAACACTGGTTAACCGCGGGCGTGAATCCGCGTGTTGTGGGCATGGTGTATGGCAATGACATCTACGCACCGGTGAAGCTCGAAAGCGGCAAAAACGTCGCTTGGTTTGCGTCGAAAGACAATGTATTAGCCAGTGGTTACTTATGGGAAGAAAATAAACCCCAACTGGCTTATAAACCGTTTTTAATTCATCAGCCGCACGGAAGAGGGATGGTCATCTCATTTACCCAGGAGCCGACATCACGTGCTTATCTTGATGGACTCAATGTGATGTTCCTGAACACTATCTTTCGGGGAGCTGCGCACGCGAATCCGGTGAGATAGGTTAGCGCTAAAAGTACGAGACAGAAAAAATAAAAGCAGGCCGTTGGGTAACCAACAGGCCTGCTTTTTTATATTTCAGTTAATTTCACATTCCAAAAAGCCGGCTGGCCTCAGGGTAATTTTGATACCGTTAGCGCAATTCCACTTGAGCGTTGGCCCTCTACGGCAAAACGGTATGTGCCCGTTTTACCCGGCGTGAATTGCAGATTTTCAGCATACTCGCCGCAAGTGAGGATCACTTCTTCATTGACTGCAACGGCATAACCTTTGTAACTGCTGCCGCAAGTCTGTTCGGTAGTCCAGGTTGCATTTGAGAACTTAAAGTCATAAGGCTGTTGGTCCGCAATTAATTCTACATCTACATACCAACCCTTTGCTGACGCGGTGAGTTGATAGCGAGGCTGGGCCTCCCACCAGTTAAATACACCGCGCAGATACCAGTCGCTGAAAACAATTTCAGGCTTCTGTGGCGTAAAAATAGGGTATTGAGAGGTTTGGGAACACGCCGAGAGAATCATCAAGGGTGAGAGTAATAACCAACGTTTCTGCATTACAACTCCGAAACTGTGTTGAGTAAGCCCGATGGTATATAACTACCGGGCTTACTTAAAATTACGCGTTTAAGCCGTGACTTACTTTGCCAGCAAAGATACGTCAGCGGTGGTTAAGAACAGTTCTCGCAAGGCTAGTAATAACGCCAGTCGATTTGCTCTTACGGCTTCGTCATCAGCCATTACCATCACGTTGTCAAAAAACGCATCAATACTTGGACGTAAGGTGGCCAGCGTGTTTAGTACATAGCCGTAATCACGTTCACCAGCGGCTTTATAAATACCGTCACTGATCGCTTCAATATCACTTGCAAGTTGCTGCTCTGCAGCTTCCTGAAGCAATGCGTTGTTCACACTGGCATCACCTTCCACATTGTTCTTGGCAAGGATATTGGCAACACGCTTATTAGCAGCGGCCAAGGCTTCAGCAGCGTCATTGGACTTGAATTCAGCAACAGCTTTAACACGCGCCAGGTAGTCAGTAGGTTGAGTCGGACGACGCGCTGATACCGCCTGAATCACATCAATCTCGATGTTCTGGTCTTGCAGCAACGCATTGAAGCGGCCCAGAATAAAATCAACAACCTGTGTTTGAGTGTCAGTATTCGTCAACTTATCACCGTAGATGCTGACAGCGCGGGCAATGATATCTTCCAAATCGATGACCAGAGATTTCTCGGTAATGATACGAAGGACACCAATTGCGGCACGGCGCAGGGCAAATGGATCTTTGTCGCCTTTAGGCAACTGGCCAATACCAAATATACCTACCAGGGTGTCAAACTTGTCGGCCAACGCGACAGCAGCACTCTCTAATGACGACGGTAACACGTCACCGGCAAAGCGCGGCATATACTGTTCATACAAAGCGTTAGCAACGACTTCTGATTCACCGTCATGCAGAGCGTAATATTTACCCATCACACCCTGTACGTCAGGGAATTCCATAACCATGTTGGTCATCAGATCGGTTTTAGACAATAGACCCGCACGGTTTGCTTGCTGCTCATCACCGCCTATAACGCTCGCAATGTACCCAGACAAAGACGCAATGCGATCAGATTTGTCTTTCAATGTGCCCAGTTGTTTCTGGAATAACACGGTATCCAGCGAGTCCAAACGCGACGCCAGAGTTTGCTTTTTGTCGGTGTTAAAGAAAAACTCAGCGTCGGCCAGGCGAGGGCGGATAACCCGTTCGTTACCACCAATTACCTGACTAGGATCCTGACTGTCGATGTTGCTGACAAACAGGAACTGGTTGGAAAGGCTACCATCGCTGTTTAGCAAGGGCACATACTTCTGGTCATCCTTCATGGTGTAAATAAGTGCTTCTTTCGGCACATCCAGGAAGGTTTCGTCAAAGCTGGCCTGCATAACAACCGGCCATTCTACCAGTGCGGCAATTTCGTTGAGTAGGTCTTCATCGTAGTCAGCAGTAAGCGACAGTGATGCTGCGCGTTCGTTTAGCGACGCTTCAATAGCACTGGCTCGGGCTGCAAAGTCGGCAACCACAAAATGATCCTGCATGGCTGATAAATAATTATCGGCGTGATCCAGTTCAAAACGCGGCTCACCATGGAAACGGTGACCTTGCAAGGTACGCCCGCTGCTCAATCCCAGCACGGCAATATCAATTAACTCGTCGCCATAAAGTGCACACAATGTGTGAACCGGACGAATAAACTGCGTAGTGTAATTACCCCAACGCATTGGCTTGGGAATAGGCAGCTTGGAGACGGCTTGCGTAACTATACCCTCCAGCAGTTCTGCAATGCCTTTACCCTTTACCGACGCTTTGTAGAGTAACCATTCACCTTTGTCGGTTGTCAGTCGCTCTGCGTCTTCAACGGCAATACCGTTACCGCGTGCCCAGCCTAATGCGGCTTTAGTCGGCTGGCCTTCCGCATCGAATGCAGCGGCAACAGCCGGGCCACGTTTTTCGACGACTTTGTCTTGTTGACTGTCTACTAATGCTTCAACACGCACGGCTAAACGGCGTGGAGCGGCGTACCAGACCACACTGTTAAACGACAGTTCTGCCTGAGTAAGCGCTTCTTCGATATTATTGGCAAAACTACTGCCCAGTTGCATCAGGGCTTTTGGTGGTAGTTCTTCTGTGCCTAATTCTACTAATAAATTCTCGGTACGCACCGTTACTGCTCCTTCTGGCAAAGCGGGAATCCAAGTGCTTCACGAGCCTGGTAATAGGCTTCTGCACAGGCTTTCGCCAGGGTTCTGACTCTTAAAATGTAGCGTTGTCTTTCTGTCACTGAAATGGCGTGACGTGCATCTAACAGGTTAAATGCATGGGATGCTTTCATAACCTGCTCATAGGCAGGCAAAGGCAGGTTTTGCTCAATCAGATGCTGGCTGGCCGCTTCGCATTCGTCAAACGTGTTGAATAACGCGTCTACGTTTGCGTGTTCAAAGTTGTAAGCTGACTGCTCAACCTCGTTCTGATGGAAAACATCACCGTAAGTTACAGTTCCCATAGGGCCGTTAGTCCACACCAGATCGTAAATACTGTTTACGCCCTGAATATACATAGCAAGACGTTCCAGACCGTAGGTAATTTCACCGGTAACGGGCTTGCATTCAATACCACCAACTTGCTGGAAGTAGGTGAACTGAGTCACTTCCATTCCGTTCAGCCACACTTCCCAGCCCAGACCCCAGGCTCCCAGTGTCGGTGATTCCCAGTTGTCTTCTACGAAGCGAATATCGTGTACAAGCGGATCAAAACCCAGCTCTTTCAGCGAGCCCAGGTACAGTTCCTGAATGTTGTCAGGCGATGGCTTCAGCATTACCTGGAACTGATAATAGTGTTGCAGGCGGTTTGGGTTTTCGCCGTAGCGGCCATCAGTCGGACGTCTGCACGGTTGTACGTAAGCGCTGCTAATTGGCTCCGGGCCCAAAGAACGCAAAAACGTCATGGGGTGGAATGTACCCGCACCCACTTCCATATCCAGTGGTTGAATAATAACGCAGCCTTGTCTGGCCCAATAATCCTGTAAGGCAAGGATCAAACCCTGAAATGTTTTAATATCGTACTTGTGCATACATTAACGACTATAACTGACTGATGACTAAAAGGTGGGTTAGTATACAGTCTGAAGGCCTGTGAATGTAGGCCTAAGGGTGGATTTAATCGGCTGAATTGCCCATTTTTAGGGCTTTTTTAGTACTGGCTTGTTATTCTGCCGTTACACAAAACATCTTCGTCAGTTTGATATGGCCTGGGAGGGCTTTATGACAATTACACGCTGTGGTTGGGTATCGGATGATCCAATCTATCAACAATACCACGATGAAGTGTGGGGGCGACCTGAATTAAACGACCAGCAACTGTTTGCGAAGTTGTGTTTAGATGGTCAGCAAGCCGGACTAAGCTGGATTACCATACTGAAAAAACAGCCTGCCTTTGAACAGGCTTTTCATCAGTTTGACCCGGCGAAGGTCGCAGCAATGACTGACGACGATGTGGAAAGGTTAATGACCAATAAAGGCATTATTCGTAGCAGAGCTAAGATTAAGGCTATTATTCAGAATGCCAGGGCCTATCTGACCCTTACAGAAACACAGTCATTTAGTGATTTCATTTGGCAGTTTACCGACTATAAAACCATCGTGAATCGATGGGAGGACTACCGCACTGCGCCCACGTCCACATCGGAATCAAAAGCCATGGCGAAAGCGCTAAAAAAGGCGGGCTTTAAGTTTGTGGGGGAAACGATTTGTTATGCCTTTATGCAAGCCGTCGGCATGGTCAACGACCACACCATCGACTGTCATTGCTATAACAAAATTTGCGAGTTGGCCAGAGAGGGCTGACGCTCTTCACAATATTGTATGATGGCGGGAAGTTCACGCAACACGACTGACTCGTGTTGTTCTTCAATGATTTCCCGCGCTTTGTCTTCGGCAAATCGCTGCTTTTTGGATAGCGCTTTGCGGTCGTCCAGAATAGCAAAACCACTGACTTCAACAAACAATGCGTGCATCGCCGGGAATTTCGCCTTGTAGTCTACCGGTGTTGTTTCGGGCAGGGCCGCAAACAACCGGCAAATACGAATAGCGCCTTCAGACACATTACACTGTTGCTGCTGCATAGCGCGTGAAATGGTATGGATACTTTCGAAAATGGTTTCCATACGCTGCGCTCGCGCTGCCTGTTGCTTCTTAGTCTGTGCTTGTAACTGGAATAACAATTTGCCGGCGTAGACACCCAGTGCCGCAATAATTAACAGACCTATTGAGGCCAGCACATACCACATCATCATTAAGCGTTACCTGGTGTAGTCGTCTATGTTGATTGAATCGAGCTTATCGAAGTCGTCCAGATCATCGTCGTCTTCATCTTCGTCATCACGGATACCCATGAGGTCACATAAGATGCGATGGCGAGCCATCTTTTCATCGACATAGCGTTGCTGTTCTGCGGTCAGCGTCTTGCCTTCGTCCAGTTTGTCTAGCAACGCCGACAAGCGGCCATCAGCTTCCAACGCAGCTAATTCTTCAGCGGGTGTTGCATATTTGCGTTGCGCGGGTTTAACCGGACTCTTAACCAGCTGCACCGGTTTTTTACTGCCGTGGCGAGGATCTTTTGATACTGCGCCGCTACTGGTTTGAGACTTCGTCGTCTCTACATTGTGGCGACTGCCTGGCGGCTTGCCCTTGTGCTTTTTAACGCGACCGGAAGATTTCTCATGTACGTAGTCCGGGTCTTTTCTGACACCGATCAAACCTACTTTGCGCGATTTTCTTTGTTTAGCCATACACTTTGTATTCGTCTTTAAGCGTGAATGTATGCATTATACCCTGATATCACTCAGGCTTCTGCATCAATACGATGTCGTTAGCGGGAAATATCACATTTAGGTTGTGAGTCTTGGCCAGCCAGCTGAATGTCTCAACCGAGAAAAAACTAACATGAGTGGGATCATTCTTGTAATGCCAGTTGGCAAAACGTTGTACATCCAGCACGCGCTTGGTCATTATTCCCAGCCAGCCTCCGGGTTTGAGCAACGTCATCCAGTGCGCCCATTCTTTGGCCGGGCTGTGAAAATGCTCAATAGATTCCGTCGCCGTTATAATATCGTATTGGTCTTTTTCAATAGCCTTCGGACCGAAAAAGGGATCATAACAGTCCATGCTGAAACCGGCTTCCTGAAACAGGTGAGCGAGGGCCGGGCAGGGGCCTGAGCCATAATCCAGCATGGTCATGTCGGTACGTAAGTGAGGGGCAAGGCAATCGAATAAACGGCGCAAATACGCCAGATAGCCGTCGTCTTCCAATGTGTTTTCATGTAACTGATATTCAGCCAGCTCTTGTGACTTATCGGGCAGACTGAGTGGATCGACAAACACCAGCGCGCAGGGCTGACAACGGTAGTAGTCGCGACGCTTGTCTTTGTGAAAGGCGTAAATATGCTGACTGTTACAGAGTGGGCAAGATAACTTCATTCTCGACAACCAATAAAAAAGGCGATGGTATCACACCATCGCCTTCAAAAATGAGTGTCAGATGACACCTCTCCCGTTAGTGCACTTCTCTGTGCGGCTGGCGTCCTGCAGTGTGCTCCCCTTATTTTTCTTTTTCACAGAGCTAATTTTTGTTTTGGGTCTTCCTGACGCTTTATGAGTCGTCCTGTAATGTATTTAATATTGTTGTTATTAGAGTCGGACTGTTTCACAACAGGTTTCACGACGCCAACTAGAATACACCATTCGTCTAAGATTACAACAGCGAATGTTACAAAAAATTAACATTCGCCGTTTATCAATAACTTAGTGTAGACCTGCAACGTAATTAGACAGGATCTCAATGTCTTCATCGGTCAGTTTAGAAGCGATGTCGCGCATCATGCCGTTCATGTCGTTATGACGTTCGCCCGCACGGAACGCTTTAAGTTGCGCAGCCGTGTATGAGGCGTGTTGACCACTGATGTCCGGGAAGCCGGCTAATTGCATGCCGTTACCCTGAGGACCGTGACAGGCGATACACGCTGTCACACCACGAGCGGCATCGCCACCGCGGTACAATGCTTCACCCGGCGCTACGAAGTTTTCAGGTGTTGCACCTGGTTTGGCTTCCTGGCTGGAGAAGTACGCTGCCAGGTCGGCAATATCCTGATCACTCAATGCAGCAGCCATTCCGTTCATTACCGCGTTGTTACGGCCTTCTGCTCCACCGGTGCTTGACGCCAGGCGGAATTCAGTTAACTGCTTAACAAGATAATTCTCGTGTTGTCCTGCAATCTTAGGGTTAAGTTCGATCATGCTGTTTCCATCAGGTCCGTGACAGGCAGCACAGACAGCTGATTTGGCTTTACCAGCATCCGGGTTACCTTCTGCCTGAGCAGCTGCGGTAAGCCCAAAGGTTAAACAAACCAACAAACACAGTTTTTTCATAATAATTCTCTTACAAGGATCCGACGGTCTTATTGATATACGTGATATCATGCGTATTTTACACATTTAACGCGTCAGAAAAACCTATTCCATGCTAAAACTATGGAATTACATCGGTTTACTATTGAACTAAGACCAATGTAGCAGATGAACTGACTTTTGAGTAACGCAATGAGTTATTACAGCCAAGCAACCTTTTTTACCAGCGCACCTGATATTTCGCACCTGAAAGACGATACCGGCATTGAAGTCGCGTTCGCCGGGCGTTCGAATGCCGGAAAATCCAGTGCATTAAATACCCTGACTCGTCAGAAAAACCTCGCTCGTACCAGTAAAACGCCGGGGCGAACCCAGCTCATTAACGTGTTTGAACTGGAAGAAAACCGCCGATTGGTGGATTTACCGGGATACGGCTACGCCAAAGTACCGATGGCCATGAAGCTGAAATGGCAACGTTCACTGGGCGAATATTTACAAAAACGCAAAAGCCTGAAGGGGATTGTTGTGTTGATGGATATCCGCCACCCTTTTAAAGATCTCGATCAGGATTTAATCCAATGGGCTGTGGACGCAGGTCTGCCGGTGCTGGCACTGTTAACCAAATCTGACAAACTCAAATCGGGTAAACGCAAAGCCCAGCTACTAATGGCCCGTGATGCGTCACTTGCCTTTATGGGAGACGTTACGGTGCATACGTTCTCTGCGTTAAATCGACAAGGCCTGCCGGAGTTGGAGTCAATTCTGGACAACTGGTTTGGTCGTATTGAAGCCCCTGAAGCGGACTCGGAAGCATAGTACTCGAAGGTGTTTGCGTGAGTGTGTTGTGTCCTGAAAAAAAGAAACCCCATTCAATGAATGGGGTTAAGGACTGAGAGAAAACACATAAAAAAACCGATAATAAGAGTACGTAAAACTCCTGAAAGTTCAGATTATTTGTATCTTTTTTTAAACTTTTTTAAAACAGTATTTAAAACAATGTGTTGCGGGCTGAGATTTTTATAAAAAAGCCGAAAAACACGAACCTTCCCAATGAACTAATCTTCCCGCGTCGCAATTCTGTAGTTCCACTCTATTCGACAACAGGGGCCAGTTTGTACTGATGTCTTCTTACGACAGCCAAAACCAAGCTGTCTTCTTCTCGTCTTGCTTACCCATTATCAAAGTGGGAAGCTCCATGGTTAAGATTCTGCGGTATCGAATTTTGGGCAAAAAAAAGCTCCAGCAATGGCTGGAGCTTAAATCAAAGGTTTGAAAAACGATTTCTCACCTCTGTACCCTACATAACTAAGAGTACCGAAGACAGCGAAAATTGCAAGTCAAAAGTGTAATAAAATTACCGAATAAGGCAGAATTTAAACAAATTTTAACAAATAGAAAGCGTTTTTCCGTAATATACTTACCAATTTTAGTGCGCTTCTTCCCAGTTTTCGCCTTTACCGGCTTCTACTTTCAATGGCACGTTTAACGTCGCGGCTTGCTCCATAATGGCGTTGATTTGAGCAACGTTGTCGTCGATGGCGTCGCGTTTTATTTCAAACACCAGTTCATCGTGCACCTGCATGATCATGATTACGTCATCTGACTGACTCTTCTGGATCCAATCATCCACCTGCAACATGGCCATTTTGATAATATCAGCGGCTGTACCCTGCATGGGGGCGTTGATTGCTGCGCGTTCGGCACCCTTACGGCGAGCACCATTACTGGCCTTAATGTCGGGCAAATACAAGCGGCGGCCAAAGACGGTTTCTACATAGCCGTGCTCTTTTGCAAACTCGCGGGTGGTGTCCATGTAAGACAGAACGCCGGGGTAGCGGGCAAAATACAGGTTCATGTATTCCTGTGCTTCCTGACGACTGACATTCAATTGTTTAGCCAGGCCAAACGCGGACATGCCATAAATTAAGCCAAAGTTAATGGCCTTAGCGCTGCGACGTTGGTTGTCGGTTACGTCTGCTTCAGCCACATTAAACACCTCGGCCGCGGTGGCGCGGTGAATGTCTTTTCCATGGGCAAAGGCGTCCAGTAACCCTTTGTCACCCGACAGGTGCGCCATAATTCGCAATTCGATTTGCGAGTAGTCGGCGGCAACGATTTGATAGCCTTCCCGGGCAATAAACGCTTTTCTTACCCGTCGACCTTCTTCGGTTCTGATCGGAATGTTTTGTAAGTTCGGATCGGTAGAAGACAATCTGCCTGTTGCGGCAACGGCCTGATGGTAAGAGGTATGAACCCGGCCTGTGCGGTGGTTCATCATCTTCGGCAGCTTGTCTGTGTAAGTGCTTTTTAACTTGGTTAAGCCACGGTACTCCATAATTAACTTGGGCAGCGGGTAATCCAGCGCGAGTTCCTGTAATACCTCTTCCGATGTCGACGGGGCACCTTTAGGGGTCTTCTTAATAATCGGCAGTTCGAGTTTCTCGAATAAAATCTGCTGAAGTTGTTTGGTTGAGCCTAGGTTAAATGTTTCGCCCGCCATATCGTGAACTTCTTTTTCCAGTTCAATAATGCGGTTAGCCAGCTGTTGGCTTTGTTGTAATAGCTGCTGTGAATCGATCAACACGCCGCGTTGTTCCATCCTGGCCAGCACCGACGCCAGAGGAACTTCAATATCACTCAAAATGCTCACCAGACTGGTTTCATTTTGTAGCTTCGGCCAGAGAGCCTGATGCAAACGAAGCGTAATGTCGGCATCTTCGGCTGCATAGTGAGCGGCTTTGTCTAATTCAATTTGATTAAAGGTCAGCTGTTTAGCGCCTTTACCGGCAATCTCTTCAAAGTGGACGGTGCGCACACCTAAATAATTCTGCGCTAAAGAGTCCATGTCATGTCGTGATGCGGTACTGTTGAGTACATAAGACTCAAGCATGGTGTCAAAAGCGATGCCTTGCAGCGTGATCCCATAATTGGCCAGTACATTTTTGTCGTACTTTAAATGCTGTCCAACCTTCTTGTGTTCTGCGCTTTCAAGCCAGGGCTTTAACTTATCTAATACCCAGTCGCGGTTCAGCTGTTCCGGCGCACCTGGGTAATCGTGTGCAACCGGAATATAAGCGGCAACGCCTGGTTCAGCCGATACAGATACACCAACCAGTTCAGCCTCCATGTAGTCGAGACTGGTTGTTTCGGTGTCAAATGCCACCAGCGGCGCTTCTTGAATGAGGGCTAACCAATGTTCGAACGTTTCCTCGTCCAGTACGGTTGTGTACTGGGTTTCAATGGATTCGCTGTTTTGCGGTTCTGAATCGGTGGGCGCGTCTTCAGACTGACTTCCGGCCGATTCGAGCGCCGTTGCTACCTGACCAGACGTTACCTCCGCGTACCAACGCTTAAATTCGTATTCGCTGAATAAGGTTGCCAACGCGTCGTCATTGCTCGGGGTAGGTGCCAGTGAAGTAGGGGAGTAATCCAACTCCAGATTAATATCGATGGTCGCAAGTTGATACGATAAACGGGCCTGTTCCTCGTACTCTGCCATTTTCTTGCCCAGCGTTTTTGCGCCGCGGAAGGAAAGCTCTGCGATTTTGTCGAGGTTCTCATAAATCGCGTCGATGCCACCGATGCCGTTTAGCAAACCCTGTGCACTTTTGTCACCCACACCCGGCACGCCCGGAATGTTGTCGACTTTGTCGCCTTTCAGCGCAAGGAAGTCGATGATCAGTTCTGGCGGAATACCAAATTTGTCTTTTACCCCTTCAACATCCATAAGCTGATTCGTCATGGTGTTGATCAAAGTAACATGCTCGTTAACCAACTGAGCCATGTCCTTGTCGCCTGTGCTGATCAGGGTGTCGATACCCTGTTCAGAAGCCTGACGCGCCAGTGTACCGATAACGTCGTCTGCTTCAACGCCTTCTTCAATAATTATAGGCAACCCCATGGCCCGAATAATCTCGTGCAGTGGCGCGATCTGCGATCGCAATTCCTCTGGCATAGGTGGGCGATTGGCTTTGTACTCAGGGTAAATATCATCGCGAAAGGTTTTGCCTTTGGCATCAAATACCACACCAATGTGGGTGGGTTGATATTGTTTGATCAGGCTTTTCAGCATGTTAATCACGCCATAGATGGCTCCGGTATCCTGCCCCTTGGAATTGGTAAGCGGGGGCATGCCGTGGAAAGCACGAAATAAATATGACGAACCATCTACCAGAATAAATGGCGGTTTTTCAGACGATGACATGGCAATTTTCTTCTCATTTATGCAATGAACGGAAGCATGCCACAGCACAGGCAATTGCGCTACCTTGAGTCTGGATCAGGTTGTGGATAAGTTTGTGATCTAATGTGATCTTTGATCGCAGGCCACGATCTTACCTCCACCGAATTTTCGGAAGAGTTTATTGAAAAATAAGGAAAAATAAAAAAGAGACTTGAAGCTACCCTGCTTTGTTATTTCCATATATTATTGTGGATAACAGACCTGTACAAGAATTGCTCAACGTGTAGGTCAACAACTAATCTAGCATACTTAAACAGAATTCCTAGCATTGGTTGATAAAATTTTTATTAGTTTATAGAGATAAATAAAAGTAAATAGCATAAGGCAATGATTGTCTGGTCTGGAGGCGAGTAGATGAAAAAGGCAGCAGTAATTTTAAGTGGGTGCGGTGTATTCGACGGTGCGGAAATTCATGAAGCCGTACTTACGTTACTTAGCTTGGAAAAACACGGCGCAAGTTATCAGTGTTTTGCTCCGGATGTTGACCAGCTCCACGTCGTTAATCATTTAACCGGCGAAGTCGCTGAAGGTGAATCACGCAATGTGCTGGTAGAAGCTGCGCGCATTGCCCGCGGCAATGTTAAACCCGTCACTGAATGTCAGGCAGAAGAGTTTGATTTGCTGGTGTTACCCGGCGGGTTTGGTGCTGCAAAGAATCTTTGTACGTTTGCGGTTGATGGTCCTGATTGTTCCTTTAACGAAGACGTACTGGCGGTGTGTAAGCAATTTGCCGCAGCAGGCAAACCCGCGGCTTACGCTTGTATTGCACCGGCACTGGCGGCTAAGGTGTACGGCAATAACACCAATGTGACTATTGGCAATGATAAAGATACTGCTGCAGGCTTAGAAGCGTTTGGCGCTAAACATCAACTATGCGGCGTAGAAGACGTCATTATTGATCAGGACGCGAAACTGGTTACCACACCGGCTTACATGTTGGGGCAGAATATGCTCGAAGTCAGCATTGGTCTGGACAAGATGGTGCAGTCTGTACTGGCATTAAAGTAGCAAAATTTGGTTGATTGTTGCTTTCACTATATAGTGTAGGCAGCAATCATAAACCACTCTGAAAAAGCGATAATAATGCACTACCGCGCTATCATTCGGATCCTGGGGCTGTTAGTTGCCCTGTTTTCTGTGACCATGATCCCACCTGCCATTGTGTCACTGATCTATCAAGACGGTAGTGGTCTGCCATTCTTCCTGGCGTTTATACTTTGTATTCTGACAGGGTGTGCGTTTTGGTACCCCAACCGCATGCACAGAAAAGATCTGCGTGCCAAAGAAGGCTTCTTAATCGTTGTGTTGTTCTGGTCGGTACTGGCCAGTTTTGGTGCCATCCCATTTATCCTGCTTGAACAGCCATCCATGAGTGTGACAGATGCATTTTTTGAGTCGTTCTCGGGGCTGACCACCACTGGGGCAACGGTGATTGAAGGAATCGATTTCCTGCCGCACTCCGTGCAGTTTTACCGCCAGCAACTGCAGTGGCTCGGTGGTATGGGTATCATTGTACTTGCCGTTGCCATTCTGCCTATATTAGGGGTAGGGGGGATGCAGTTGTATCGGGCTGAAACACCCGGGCCGGTAAAAGACTCAAAAATGACCCCCAGAATTGCTGATACGGCAAAGCACCTATGGTACATCTATTTGTCTTTAACCACGGCCTGCACCGTCGCTTATTGGTTGGCAGGCATGAATTGGTTTGACGCCATTTGCCACTCCTTTTCTACCATTGCAATTGGCGGATTCTCAACACATGACGCCAGTTTGGGGTACTTTAACAGTCCCATGGTGAATGCCATTTGTGCGGTGTTTTTATTAATTGCTGCCCTTAACTTCTCGCTCCACTATGCCGCTGCAAGTGGGCGCAATATAAAAGGTTACTGGCAGGACCCTGAACTCAAAGCGTTTTTGTTTATTCAGGCTGCGCTGATCCTGGTGTGCTTTATGGTGCTGGTTATGCACAATCAGTTTAGTACCGCTGAAGAGGCATTGGATCAGGCAGTAATACAAGCGGTGTCTATTAGCACCACGGCAGGGTTTGCGACAACCGATTTTGCTAACTGGCCTTCGTTCCTGCCTATCTTGTTGATTTTCTCAAGCTTTATTGGGGGGTGTGCAGGCTCAACCGGCGGGGGTTTAAAAGTCATCCGGGTGTACTTGTTGTTCCTACAGGGTAAACGTGAAATTGACCGGCTTATTCATCCCAAAGCGGTGTACTCTGTGAAATTAGGCGAAAGGGCTATGCCAGACCGCGTTGTAGAGGCGGTGTGGGGGTTCTTTTCGGCTTACGCCATTGTGTTTGTTGTGATCATGATTGGGCTGATTGCCACCGGCTTAGATAACATTACGGCCTTTACGGCAACTGCCGCTACCCTGAATAACCTGGGGCCAGGGTTGGGCTCTGTTGCAGGTACTTTTGCTGATGTCAGTGACGGTGGAAAGTGGCTGTTAGTGGTAGCAATGCTGTTTGGGCGTTTGGAAATATTCTCGTTGCTAGTTCTGTTTTCACCTACTTTCTGGCGAGGCTAAACTGGCGTCTATTGCCAGCGTTGCCTCGTATAAACCGGAGGTTAGTCCACAAAGGATACAGAACGGATTGCTGTCAGCATACCAATGCTGGGATCTTGCTCACTGCGTATCAGGTTGTCTTTCATCCATTGCTCGGTGAGGCAGGCATAGCCACCCGCACCAAAACCTTCACCCCAGCTATTTGCCATAATTGCACAATACCGGCCTTCGTCTTCTAACATTGATTCAGGCAACTTAATGTAACCTATGAGCAGCATAGCGTGACCTGCTGCATGCATGCCGCTGGCGGCACTGCGATTGACCGGATCGTTACTGCGAACTAAGCCATTTGTTTGCATATAGCTTTTAGTCAGTGTGAATCCTGCTGCAACCGGGTGATTCTGACGGATTTCCCCGAGTATATCGTCTTCATTTAAATTTCTTGCCATCGATGAGACACGCAATAAGCCCTGATCTTCCTGCAAACAGGTGTTGTTCAGGGGCGTGTAAGTCAGATTGCTATTGTCGCTAACCGGGATGTAAGGGCACGCTTGTTCACGACGTACGGCGGTGAAAAATTCTTTTATCGAGGTGTTTATAAAGCCTACGTCAAAGTTTGACCCATCGGAGCTGTTGTCTGTCGTACAGGCATCTTTAATGCACTCTGGGCGACTCAGCCAATAGAAATGCTGTTCCGACAAATCAAGTTGATACTGTAAGTATTTTGGATGTTGGGCCAGTACCGTTTCGATTGCTCGAATACCGGTGAAGGCGGCACAGGTACCGCGGCGTTCCTGATTGCGAACCGGTACGTCCATGGCCGATGGAATAACGTAAAAATCACCCGGCTCCATACCGTCCAGTGGATGTTTGTAAGCAGGTTTAGCACCACTGACGATAATCGGTGATGCAAGAGGCTGTTGAGTAGCGGCTAAGTCAAATGTGGTCTTAAAGTATTGCTCTTCCTTGCGCCGATACTCGCGTTTAGCGATCCCCCATTTGCGCACGACTTTGTTATATTCGTCGGTCCACTGATCTACCGTGTCCCGGTATGATTGCTTAAACCCATCCATCATGCCTTTCATATCTGAATAAACATCGTCGGCATAGCCTTTTTTCTTAGGCTCCGGCTCAGGCTCAGGTTGTGGTTCAGGCTCAGGTTGTGGTTCAGGCTCAGGTTGTGGCTCAGGCTCAGGTTGTGGCTCGGGCTCAGGTTGCGGTTCGGGCTCAGGCTGTGGTTCGGGTTCAGGCTGTGGTTCGGGTTCAGGCTGTGGTTCGGGTTCAGGCTGTGGTTCGGGTTCAGGCTGCGGTTCGGGCTCAGGTTGTGGGTCGGGCTCAGGTTGTGGCTCGGGATCAGGAAGAGGTTCAGGTATAGGCGCTGGCTTGCGCTTTTCCTCTTCTATCGCGTCTTCTTTATCTTCACTTTTTAGTGTCAGACCCATGTCTTCCAGCAGCTTTTGCATAACAAAAGAGCCATGCTGACTGACGTTGCCATTGCTTCCTTTATTGGTGGCACTTACGGTTGTTGCTGCTGGCGACACCACCGGTACCATTAATAAGGACACTAGGCACCACTGCGTAAATTGACGCTGACCCATAACTCAAGCCTCTATATGTTCTGATATTTTTCCATTCGGGATTTTACTTTTACCAGGTAGCGCCTGGTTTCCTCGTAAGGCAAATTCACCTTGAGGAAATCGTACACAGCATCCGGGCTCATCGCATTAATCTTAGCCACCACGGCATCTGACATACCGACGGACTGACCATTATTAAATGCCTTTGCAACATTGCCCACACCGGTATTGTAAGCGGCAATGGCACAATACAGGCGGCTCATGGGGTCGTCAATTTTTCGCAGGTACCGGCTGTTTAAAATGTGCAGGTAGGCGGAGCCCGCCTCTACGTTTTGCTGAGACACAAACAGGTATTCTTTTTCCAGCGGGGCGCGCTGATTGTGCAGGAAATCATTGACGTCGATACCTGCGGATGAGGGCACGACCTGCATTAGCCCGTACGCCGGGATATGTGACACGGCAAGGGGGTTAAAACTACTTTCTGTATGAATCACCGCGACTATGAGTGGCATGGGCAATTGCCATGTCTCGGCGTATTGCTTGGCATAGGGTTTAATTTCCTCAATGCGCTGGGCCAGCTCTTTGGGCTTAATAGAAATAGTTAGCCGCGTAATCCGTTTATTTTTCAATTGCTCGGGCTGGTTGCTTTGATTTCGCTTTATTTGATTAATGGAAATCGACGCTGTCCGCTCGGTCATCTTATTCAGTCTGCCCTGCAGTTTTGAGACTTCAGGGGAGGGTTGAGAAAGTCGGTCTGCCATCATGTCCAGCGCAATGGTATCTTGCTGTTGCTGACGTTCAAACAACGTTTTTTCCTTGGCGAGATCTTCTTCAGTAATCGCCGGCTCACTGACTTCTACACTGGCCGTATCAACTAAAGCGGGCAGGTCGTCAAAGGTATCATTTGCCGCATACGCCTTCAGAATGTTCACCGCCACGCCCTGCCCGGAGGTATCTTCGGGTGTCACGTGTTGTAATGCTTCAAGGGCTGCAACAACCCGGCTACTCTCTACTTTGGTGTTAACGTCATGCAAGACGTTTACGACAATTTCTTTGTTTTCAAAATCGACTATGGTTTTTACCTCGGGCTCAGGGTAATTTACGATTTTCTCCTGATCACTAACGTCGACTTCACCCCATTGTTCTAATATGCGCTGTCTAAAGGCCGCCAGCTCAGCATTGCGCTTTGCTTTAAACGCCGCAAACTTTTGCATACGTTGAAGTTGGAACGCCTCAAACTCCTGTTGTCGACGTTCCTTAAATGCTTGCTGCTGAGCGGTTAATGGGGTCTGAGCTTCGGTGGGGATCCACACCGAAGCCAACCAGATAAACGCACCAGCAAAAAGAGGTAACTGCCTAATTAAACTTGATTTCCCTGTCTTCATAGCATCACCAATTGGTTGATTTACTGCACTTTTATCATTGACATTAAGCGTTCACGTGCCTGTTCGTTCTCAAACAATTGCTTAATTTCAGCATCGGCATCTTTTAACGCCGCGAACACTTTTTCCTGATTGGCTTTGTACGTCATTTCATCCATGGCCAGTAACACATACTGACCACCACTTGGGCTGGTCATTGTGCGTACGGTACGGGTTCCGAACAGCGTCATTGAAGATACGGTTTCGCGCACCATATCCGTATCAATAATATTCTTTGCTGACTCTTCGGTTTCGATGGATTTCTGATACTGAGAGAACAGATCAGACACCATGGTGGCAAAGTAAGATGACATCTTTGCACGGGCATCGGCAGTGGCTGCTGCTGTTGTCATGGTAGCCGAGGGTTTTTTCTCGGAGAAACCAACCTGAGAAAGTGCAAAGCCTTCAACGGGTACACCACAAATCCATAGTGGCGCTGCTTTATCAGGCGCATCCTGATACACACAGTCAGGCGTTAATAGCGTTTCCTTTTTGGTAGAAATACCGCTTGAGGTAGAGCCACAAGCGGTCACTGCCGCTAATACAGGGAGTAATAAAATAAGCTTTTTCATGGTTAATCCTTAAACACAGTCAGGTTAGTTAAAAGAGTTTTTCAGGTTGTCCATGATATTGCCGCCCTTCGTCATGGAGTCCCAAATTGTTTGCTCAAAATACGTTTTGGCTATATCGCCGTACTTCAGTTGCGTTTCTGCTTCTTCATCAACAATTACCCAGGCGTTGTCTGGTTCAATCAGATCAGACACCACGCCGGTAAAGTCATAAGGAAGAGTAGAAATCTTGGTTTTTTCTGTTAACCGGTTGTAGCGCGACACCTTGCGGGCAAATTTGATTTTTTGACCCGGTTTCAACTTGTGATTTGAACCCAGATTAATGTTCACCAAGTGTTCGTTGTCGCGTTTGCGGTATTCAATCACAAAGCCACTTTGACTAAAGTTTTGCTGTATCTCCGGCAATATGTTGTAAACACCATTACCCGACGCTTGTGATGCAAGGCTGTAGGCCAGATCCTGACTCACCGGACAGGATGAGTTATTGATCGACATGGTATTCGACGCTGTGCCTTTAAAGGTCAGCGCTTCGGTCTCGTTGAGATCGGGCAATTCAAAGAACTTCACGTTACCTGACACCGTCGCTTCATAAAAACAGCTTGGTGGGGTGTAGTGGCGGTCACCGTCATCATCAGTCCAGTTGCGAGCCGCTGAAAAACGCTTTGCGATATCCACATTGTGGATGGCGGGTAGGATGGCGACATCCGCAACGTCTATGCCCGCCCCCGAAAACTGTCCTGTCGCTTCATAGGCCAGAATTTCATCGCCCAGCTTGCTGGCCAGATTGCGATCAACAATATCCGCGCCGGCCGTTATCAGTCCGGATTCTAACTCGGATGATATTTGACGAACTGCGCCGGTTTCGAATGTGGCATTGCTATCGATTTTTACCGGCAGCACGACAACGGCCATTTTGCCGCCCATCAGCTCAGCCTTCGACGGTACAAATTCAGCATCGGGAATATTCACGATGTAATTGTCGTTCGTAATAATTTCTATTGGGTTACTGACTTTCGTCGTGCTCATGCATCCTGCTAATAACGCAGAAGACAATGAAGCTATAACAAGTCCGTGTTTCAATGGTGTTTTCATAATATACCTACTTTCATTTGGTTACTGCGTAAGCAAGTTAGTGAGTATTGAGCCGTTATCGGCTTCTATTTTTGCAATTAGTCGCTGATAGGCAGCGATGCTGGCATTTCCTTTGTTTTGCATAGAACGTCCGGTTTCATTGACGATCTCGGAGGCAATTGACTGTTTGCGCTGCTGTAGCCTGATGTCTAAAGCCAGGCTCGCAACATGCTGACCAAATAGCTCTCTTTGCTGGAGTTGGTCTTGCAGCGCCAGGGTATATTCACATTGAGCGTTGTCGGCGCTGAGCCCCATGTCCACAATCTGTCGACGGAAGGCTAAACGAAGGTTCTCGTTTTCATGCGGTAAGACATACAGACAAACGGATTGCTGAATGTCTGCAAGTTGACCTTCGGTTGTATTCAGTAGCTCGGTATATTTGCTGGTGGGCTGAGACAGCAGATCAAGAATTTCGATATACCGCACATTGGTACCAAACTGTTCCAGCAACGTCGCGCGGTTTGCAACCCACCATTCTAGTTTTGAAGCCGCTGTGTTGGTGGTTTTAAGCGATTTTTGTAACTGATAAAAGTTACTGGTGAGTTCGCTGCGAAATGTATCTGCCAGTTGCTTCTTATCGACAGACACCAAAGAGAAAAAGGTGTCGCCTTCCTGGTGATTTTTCAGTTTGTTGTACTGGCTGATTGGCAGGGATTCAATGGAGCTGGATACGGACTGGTTGATGTATTCTGCAAAGGCATCGTTAACCAGGCTCTGGCGCTGACTGAATCCGCCGCTGATGTGGGTTCTAAGCTGCCCCAGTATGTTTTTTAGTGCAACATCATTAGCTTGTTGGAGGGTAGTGCCTTCGCCTATGGCAAACAGGGCAGTGTCACTTGAAGGCGGAAATAAAATCCATTCTGGTAACTCGGCGTGAGCAGCCTCGCAACACAACAACAAGCAAATCAGAATGCGCTGAAGGTTAGTCATAAATCCCTCCAAAGTACGTGTCAAATTCAATGCGGGTTAATAGCGATTCTGTGACCAGTGCTGGATCCAGCTCGGTGTAACCATAAAAGTTAGCGGTTTGCGATGCTCTGAATTGCAAGATGGTGTCTACCAGCTCTTCTTCCAGTCCTGCTACCAACAAGTCATTCAATGCGTCAATGTCTTCGATGGTTGTGGCCGGTTCAATAACCGTACTGTTAAGCGTGCGCTCAAGGCCACCGTACTCAACAAAACCGGTGACGCGTTGTAAAAACAGGAATTGCTTACCGAGATCTTCGGATTCGGCGTAGTACACCAGATTGTTAGCGTCTAAATAGAATCCGCCATCGCCACTATTGATGGCCGATAGTGGGCTGGCATCCATGCTAAAGGGGGCATAAGGTTGTTCAGGGTAAAAGTCACTGGCAATCGGTATAACAACGAAGCCGGCAACCCGCTCGTGGTGGTTGAAGAGCGTAACGATTGCTTTCTCAATACTGTAGTACTGAAAGCTGACTTCCGGATTAACCTTCGAACGTTTGATGACTTCCGGCGGACCAAATTGATTTTCGATGTAAGGAATGGTTCGGCCAATATTCAGCAGCGACAGACGCTCATATTCAACGTGATGCGTAAAGTTGGCCTGAATGTCTTCGTAGGTGGCTAATACAAGCTCTTTGGTATCGTTAAATTGGCCAATAGAAATGAGCGTAAGTGTGACACTCACGATAACCCGATAGATAGTGGCGCGACGAGAAGCCTCTACCTGCTCCTCGTGCGAATCGTCTGCTACATCTGCCATTGACTTCCCTGCATGCGATGTACTCACCTAACTTTGCTGCGTACTTCCTATACTGCCCGTATCAAAGCTGAGTGTTTTTTGAACATTTAGTCTAAATTAGCACACGCTAATGGAGATCAAAAGAAGATTTTTCTGTGTTTTGTCGCATCGTGGCGAGATACTCTCGTACCTCTGGACATGGTGGCTGCAGTAACCTTAGCCGAAAAAGAACGCGCTGGGCTGGAACAGTTTTTCAACGTCGTTGATGTATTTTTTATCGACCAGAAACAGGATCACGTGGTCGTTGGCTTCAATAACGGTATCACTGTGTGCAATGATCACCTGATCTTCGCGCACAACAGCCCCGATAGTGGTGCCCGGCGGGAGCTTAATCTCGCCGATTTGGCGGCCGACTACCTTAGAGGTGTTTTCATCACCATGGGCGATCGCCTCTATAGCTTCTGCGGCCCCACGGCGAAGTGAGTACACATTAACTATATCGCCGCGACGGACGTGAGTAAGCAAGGCTGAAATAGTGGCTTGCTGCGGGGAAAAGGCAATGTCGATTTCACCGCCCTGGACTAAATCGACGTAAGCACTGCGCTGAATAAGCACCATGGCTTTTTGCGCTCCCATGCGTTTAGCCAGCATGGCAGACATGATGTTTGCTTCGTCGTCATTGGTTACCGCAATAAAAGCATCGACTTGCTCAACGCCTTCTTCGCTCAAGAGCTCTGAGTCAGAGGCATCACCACAAAATACAATAGTCTTGTCTAAGTGTGCAGACAAATATTGTGCCCGTTCCTGACTGTACTCGATGAGTTTGACGTTGTGGTTGTGTTCCAGGCGCTTCGCCAGACCGGCACCAATTAAACCACCACCGGCAATCATTATGCGCTTATAGCTGGACTCCAGCTTTTGCAGTTCGCTCATCACGGCACGGATATGCTTGGTCGCGGCAATAAAGAATACTTCATCGTCCGCTTCGATAACCGTGGTGCCTAAGGGCCGGATAGGGCGCCCACGACGATAAATAGCCGCAACCCGTGTTTCCACGTTTGGCATGTGCTCTTTTAACGCAGACAGGGCATGTCCAACTAGCAAGCCACCGTAATAGGCTTTTACTGCTACCAGGCTCGCTTTGCCGTCGGCAAATTCCACCACCTGTAACGCACCAGGATAGTCAATTAGACGCTTAATGGCCTGGGTAACTAATTGTTCGGGCGCGATGATGTGATCAACCGGGATATCCTGTTGTTTGTACAACTGCTCCTGATAAATGATGTATTGCTCAGAGCGGACCCGGGCGATTTTAGTAGGGGTTTTAAACAAGCTGTAAGCAACCTGACAGGCGAGCATGTTACTTTCGTCACTGTTGGTTACTGCAATCAACATGTCAGCGTCTTCGGCGCCTGCCTTTTTTAACACGTCGGGATGAGAGCCCACGCCCGTAACTACCTGAAGATCTAACCTGTCCTGCAATGCGCGCAGAATAGTGGGATCTGAATCAATTACGGTGATCTCATTTTTTTCGCCAACCAGGTTTTCGGCAAGGGTTCCGCCAACCTGTCCGGCGCCAAGGATGATTATTTTCATCGTCGTTATTAAAAGGCTGTTTTATGCTTGGTTATACGGACTTTAGCAGTCTCGCATAATAGAAACCATCCATTTGTTGCTCACCGGGTAAAATTTGTCTGCCCGGCTGGTCGTTAGTTTCGCTGTCGGAAACGGGGGCTAAAGTCGCATCCTGCTGGCGTGCCAGAAATTGTTGTATTTGTGCGCTGTTTTCGTCGGGCAGAATAGAACAGGTTGCGTACAGCAGCGTACCGCCGGGCTTTAATGTTGGCCAAAGAGCATCAAGAATACGTTGCTGAAGGGCTTGTAGTGCTTCTATATCTGCTGGCTTTCGCAACCAGCGAATATCAGGATGTCTACGAATAACACCCGTTGCAGAGCAGGGGGCATCTAACAGGATACGGTCGAACTGATTACCATCCCACCAGCTGTCGGGGTCGCTCGCATCAGCGCAAATGACTTCCGCCTCCAGTTGCAGGCGGTCTAAGTTTTCGTTCAGGCGTTCAAGACGCAGTGACTCTGAATCCAGCGCAATGCAGGTTGCCATTGCCGGCTGCTTTTCAAGCAGGTGAGCTGTTTTGCCCCCCGGTGCAGCACAGCAGTCGAGCACTCGTTCATTTGCCTCTGGCGCTAACAGTGGCGCAGCTAACTGCGCGGCGCCATCCTGCACGCTAAACCATCCTTGTGGATAGCCAGGTAGTGTGGTGATCGGTAAACGGTCCAACAGAATAACTGCATCCGGGTGCTGTTCACTCAGTTCAAAGTGAATACCAGCATCGGTGAGTGCTTTGCAGTATTTTTCGTGGCTACACTGGCGCGTGTTAACGCGGAGCCACACCGGAGCCGGTTTATTCATGGCATCAACGATATCAGTCAACTGGTCCGGGTAGGCAGCTGCAATGCGTTTGTAGATCCATTTGGGCAGGCCGGATGCAACAATCGGGTCGCTACTGGTTTGCTCTGCTAATCCCTGACGCTGAAAATTACGCAGTACTGCGTTGATCAGCCCTTTTAACCGCATCCCGCCGAGCACTTCTGCGGCGTCCACAGTGGCAGATACCGCTGCGTGATCAGAGACGCGACTGTATGCTTGCTGGTAAAACCCAAGCAGCAACAGGTGCTCCAGAATCTTCTTGTTGCCTTTTAGTGGTTGGTCTAACAACTGGCGCAGCCAAATTTGTAATTGGGGCACATGGCGGAACACACCCATGGCCATTTCCTGTAACCAGGCGCTGTCTTGTTTGCTATGTCTGGCCTGCGCTTTGGCCAGGCAGTCCCGGGATGATTTGCCCAGTTCAAGCACACTGTAAATGACCCAGGCAGTGTCTGCTCTGAGGTTGGCATAAGGCGGTAATTTCATGATCGTTACTCGGGTTGGCAGGGCAGTACGGTGCCTACTTCGAACCAGTCCTGGCGTCCGTTTAAGACATCCTGTACGGCCATAGGCTTTTTACCGGGTATTTGTATTTGTGTGAGACAAAGTGCGCCATCGCTGGTGGCAATGACTATGCCCTGTTTATCGGCTCGCAGTATGGTGCCTGGTGCGGCTTTGCCGGTACTATCCTGGGCTACCTGACCTTGCCATACCTTGATTTGCTTGTCGCCAACCTGCGTCCAGCACACCGGCCACGGGTTAAATGCGCGAATGTTGCGGGCCAATTGTTCAGCACTTTGTTGCCAGTCCATAAAGGCTTCTTCTTTGGACAGCTTTTTGGCATAAGTTGCCTGAGCGTCATCTTGCACGGTAGCCGACAACGCAGTGATATTGTTTAGTGTGTGGACCAGCGCTGTCGGGCCAATATTGGCAAGTTTGCTGTAGAGACTGGCACTGGTGTCATCCGCTTCGATAGGCAGGGTTTCAATATGCAGCATGTCACCCGTATCCAGACCAACATCCATTTGCATAATGGTTACGCCAGTTTCTTTATCGCCTGCCCAGATACTGCGTTGTATAGGGGCCGCACCGCGCCAGCGTGGCAGTATTGAGCCGTGCACGTTAATACAGCCGAGTCTCGGTGTATCCAGCACGACCTTGGGTAACAGCAGACCGTAAGCGACTACCACCATAATATCGGCGTTCAGCTCAGCCAATTGCTGTTGTGCGTCTTCTGTTTTCAGACTTTCAGGCTGATACACGGGGATATCGTGTTCCACTGCCAGTTGTTTAGTGGCACTGGGCATGAGCTTCTTACCGCGTCCGGCGGGTCGGTCGGGCTGCGTGTAAACGGCTATCACATCGTGTTGGCTGGACAACAAAGCCGCCAGGTGATCGGCGGCAAATTCAGGGGTACCTGCAAAAATAATACGTAATGGAGTAGTCATAGGGGATGCGCTTATGCCTTTGCTGCCAGGCGAGCATCTTTCTCCAGTTTTTTGCGAATACGCTGACGCTTCAGAGGAGACAGGTAATCGACAAACAGTTTGCCTTGAAGGTGGTCGAGTTCGTGTTGAATACAGATAGCCAGTAAACCTTCAGCTTCCAATTCAAACTCAACACCTTCGCCGTCAAGGGCTTTTACCGTGACCTTTTCAGCGCGATCTACTTTGGCGTAATTGCCGGGTACCGACAAGCAGCCTTCTTCGCTGATGGTTGAGCCTTCTTTGGCAATGATCTCGGGGTTAATGAATACCCGGGGTTCATTTTGTTCTTCGGAGACATCCATAACAACCAGACGTACGTGGCGGTCAACTTGTGTTGCTGCCAAGCCAATGCCCTGTTCGTCACGCATGGTTTCGAACATATCGGCGATTAACTGTTTAACCTCAGCATTTACTTCTGCAATGGGCTTGGCCACGGTGCGAAGTCTTTCGTCGGGGAATCGTAAAACGTCTAAAATTGCCATCTGTCGCTATTTACACTCTATTCTGTATTAAGAAATATACGCACCGTCCGATAGGACTATTTACAAGGTGCTAACTGCCTTTATTCTAGCCTAAAGCAGGTTTTCATGCAGTATATAATCATTACACTACTGAATAATTGGGGATTATGATCTAATAATACAAGGTAGTGCAGCCACCCTGAGCAGGGCGAGGATGAACAATGGTAAATAAATCGAAAACGCTGATCGCGATATTCACTGCGAGTTTACTGTGGTGTATTGCCGGTACGGCGATGGCGTTAGATGTGAAAGACAACGCGCCAACTACCTACACAGTAAAGAAAAACGACACCCTGTGGGACATTGCCCGGTTGTTTTTAGACAAGCCCTGGCTGTGGCCGGAATTGTGGCGCAACAACACACAAATTATGAACCCGCACCTGATTTATCCCGGGGACGTATTGGTATTGCGTTACGTTGACGGTGAACCCGTGATGGAAGTGGTAAGAGACAAGCCTCGCATTACACTGTCGCCCAATGTTGCCCGCGCAACTAAACCTTCTCCCATTAGCTTATTACCCTGGTCGGTAATTGAGCCTTATATTCAACATCATGAAATCCTCGACCCGGGCAAGTACAAGATCCTGCCGCACCTGTTAGGCGACAAAAACGCCTCTATGCGGTTTGTTGATGATGATTTGGTGATGAGCCGGCGCAGCGGCCGTGCCAGAGATCAGTATCGGGTAATTCGTAAACAATCTAAGATCGAAGACCTCGACGGCAATACGCTCGGGGTACAGGTGCACCATATCGCCGACGCTACCATGGTAGAAGATCGCGCAGCCGGAGAATGGCTGGTGAAAATTGAAGACGCCAACTCGGAAGCCAAACGCGGTGACAAGCTCTTGTACGGTGAGCCAAAAACCGCAGGTGATATGACATTACAGGCCGCCAGCAAATCCCAGCGCGGTTTTATAGTGGGCAACCTTCACCAGCATCAGTTGTTGGGCAAGTACGATGTGGTGATTGTTGATTTAGGCGAAGAGGACATCGAGCCGGGTACCGTGATGGGGATTTACCAGCAGGGGCCGACCATTATCGATGGCGATGAGCCTAAGTACCTTAGCGAAAGCAAAGTGGTTATGAGTACGTTTGATGACGGCTCTACCGTTGAGCAGCCTGCGCTAAAAGTGGGTGAGTTAATTATTTTCAGTACGTTTACGCATGCCAGTTACGGCATCATTACACGTGCTGCCGACATTGTAAAAACCGGGAATATTGTCGCTCATCCATAGTGAATAAGTGGCTCCCGGGAACAACCGGGAGCGTTCATGCAACACACCACCATCTCTGACTCTTGCTTGCGCTGGCTGTCGTTAAGCTTGTTTGAAAAGCGCTCCCCTGAATTCTGGTTAACATGGCTGACACACAATCAGTTTAGTGTGGAAGAGGCATTCAATTTGCCACGTCAGGCGCTGTTGGATACGGGCTTAACGGAATCCGACTGTACAGCCTTCAAGCTGGACCGCAAGGAGGTCACTCAGGCCGTAAGTTGGTATTCTCCGCCGGATAGTCGCGTCATTATTGATATAGAGAGTGCGTTTTACCCCAAGAGTCTCAGACAACTGACATCGCCGCCTCTGGTATTGTACTGTGAGGGCAATGCGGCGTTACTGCGTCAACGCCAAATTGCCATTGTGGGTAGTCGCAAAGCAACTCTGCAAGGCGTTGGACTTGCGAGGGACTTCGCTGCTGAATTGGGTTCTGTTGGATTAACCGTTACCAGTGGTCTCGCGTTAGGAATAGACGGCGCTGCGCATAAAGGCGCCTGTGCTACACCGGGAAATACACTTGCTGTAATGGGCGCGGGGCTTCAGCACATTCACCCTAAAAGTCATGCCAAACTCGCCAGACAGTTGGTGGATAACGGAGGCTGCCTGGTGAGTGAATTCGCGCCCGGGGTTAGCCCCAGGCCTTATCATTTCCCGCGAAGAAACCGCATAATTGCTGCCCTGTCTGATGGCGTGCTGGTAGTAGAAGCGAAAATAAAGAGTGGTTCTATGATCACGGCCAACCTGGCAGCTGATGCGGGCAAAGAGGTATTTGCGATACCCGGGAACATCAAGCATCCGCTCACTGAAGGGCCACATTACCTGATTCAGCAGGGCGCAAAGCTAACGACGTGCGTAGCCGATATGCTGGAGGAGCTTGGTATAGAGCTGGCTGACGCTTGTTATGAAGAGGCTGCAAGGCAGCAGGGGCTGGCGTTTGAGTCAGCAAGTGGCCTGCTTGCTCATGTCGATACGGAGTTCACCAGCGTGGATGACCTGGCTGCGCGTTCGGGATTGTCTGTCTCTCAGGTTATGGCTGATATGCTCGAGTATGAATTGGTCGGCAAAGTCTCTGCGGTGCCTGGTGGCTATGTACGTGTTAGCTAAGCGTAAACAGCGCGGCGTTTGACGGTAATTTAACCAAAGTGCATTAAACACATTCAAAGACATCATTTAATGAAAAAAAATCACCCGGAATGCTTGGCAGCGACAGAAATTTTAGATAAGTTGAGATTAAGCACTATGCTTAATAGTGTTAATGCCGAACGCAACGCTGTGGCCTATTCGCTAAGCAGGCCGCGTAGTGAACATAAGTTGCGAGGTTATCGTAGTAACTGTCTGGTTGCTACATCAACTTGAGGGGGAAAATATAATGTTCGATATCCTCATGTATCTGTTCGAGAACTTCGTCCACAGTGAGACGGAAATTCGCGTCGATCAGGATGAACTCACCGATGAGCTCATTCGGGCGGGATTCCATCATGATGAAATCTACAAAGCACTGGCATGGCTGGAAAAACTGGCTGCGCTGCAGGAAACCGATATTAACCCCTATTTCTGTAAAGGGATAAGCAGTGGCTTGAGCCGCATTTATACCCAACAGGAACAAATGCGTTTAGACACAGAGTGCCAGGGATTCTTGTTATTCCTTGAGCAGGTGGGTGTACTTGACGCGTCTACCCGGGAAATGGTAATCGACCGCGTTATGGAAATCGACTCTGTCGAGTTCTGTTTGGAAGATCTCAAATGGGTAGTCCTCATGGTATTGTTTAATGTGCCAGGCAAAGAAAATGCCTACGCGCAAATGGAAGATCTGTTATTCGAAGAGTATGACGGTATACTGCACTAATTCCATTCAGGGTTAAGTGTTGAGACGCCGTGTCGAAAATTGATCATTCGTTATTCAGTGCGCACGAACACGCACTGGAACAACAGTACGGCCAATGTCCGGACTGCGGAAAAGATCTGCACGTTCGAAATAGTAAGAATGGCCCGTTTATTGGGTGTAGTGGCTATCCTGAATGCCACTACGCCAAGCCTCTGCACGACACACAAACCACCGTTTTAAAAGTCATTGAAGACAGTCATTGCCCGGAATGTGGTTCTACCATGGCCATTAAAAAAGGCCGTTACGGCATGTTTATTGGCTGCACAAACTTTCCTGAGTGCCATCATATTGAAGGGACCAAAGCCCAGCAGGATACGCTGGTAGACTGTCCTAAATGCAAAGAAGGTCATTTAATCGACCGAACCAATAAATACGGCAAACGGTTTTTTGCCTGTAATCGTTATCCTCAATGCCGATATGTGGTAAATTTCGCCCCCGTACCAGAACCCTGTCCGGCATGCGGCTGGGCAATTATGGTAGACAAAAAGGGGCAGTTGGTTTGCCCACAGCCCCTGTGTGGATTCAAACAACAACGCGAAGATTAGAGGTGGTGATATGAATCAGGTGTCGACCCCAGTGGATCCTGATGTCTCAGCGTTTGAACAAGGCGAATTATTAATTTACGCAACAGAAGCAGTGATGGGCATTGGTTGTGATCCCAATAATGAAGCTGCCGTGAAAAAACTGCTCGCCATTAAGCAACGCCCGGTAGAAAAAGGGCTTATTCTGGTGGCCAGCAATTATTCGCAGCTATTACCTTTTGTTGATGATAACGCGATCCCACAGGACCGCCGCTTTGCTATATTTTCCTGTTGGCCGGGGCCGGTAACTTGGCTATTGCCAAAGTCTGCTACCGCACCACAGTGGGTAACCGGTGAGCACGACAAAATCGCAGTGCGCGTGTCTGCACACGAAGGGGTAAAAGCCCTGTGCGATAAACTCAATGGACCTATAGTCTCTACCAGCGCTAATCCAAGTGGCGACGAACCCGCACGCACAATCGAACAAGCCAAAGCATACTTCGGAAACAGTGTACATTACGTGCCTTCAGAAGTGGGCGGGGCAGCACAACCCTCTATGATCAAAGACGCCATGACTGGCGCCATTATCCGGAATGCCTAATGCAAAATGAAGCCATTAACACAGAGTCTGTTATTGCGTCAGTAAAGCAATTTCTACTCGCGCTACAAGACAATATTTGTCATACGCTTGAACTGGCTGATGGCAAGGGGCAATTCATTGAGGACAGCTGGGAGCGCGAAGAAGGCGGCGGTGGCCGTTCCCGCGTTATGCGCCACGGCGCTGTTATAGAGCAGGGCGGGGTAAACTTTTCTCACGTGTTTGGCACTCAAATGCCTGCTTCTGCAACCGCATCGCGTCCTGAGTTGGCCGGCCGGAGCTTTCAGGCCATGGGCGTGTCGTTAGTCATCCATCCGCATAATCCTTATATTCCCACCTCGCACGCGAATGTCCGGTTCTTTATTGCTGATAAACCCGGCGAAGCGCCTATCTGGTGGTTTGGTGGAGGCTTTGATCTCACGCCTTTCTACCCGTTCAGGGAAGATGTCCAGCATTGGCATCAGGTGGCTAAAAATATCTGTCAGCCGTTTGGCGATCAGGTCTACCCGGAATATAAAAAATGGTGTGATGATTACTTCTTTCTGAAACACCGCAATGAAACGCGAGGCGTAGGCGGCTTGTTCTTTGATGACCTGAACCACTGGGAATTCGAGAAGTGCTTTGCCTTTATGCAAGCTGTAGGCAATGGCTATCTTGACGCGTACGTACCGATTGTAGAAAAGCGCAAGGCCATGCCTTACGGAGAACGCGAGCGTCAGTTCCAGCTATATCGTCGCGGACGTTACGTAGAATTTAATCTGGTGTTTGACCGCGGAACCTTATTTGGATTGCAAACCGGTGGTCGCACCGAATCTATCCTTATGTCCATGCCACCTTTAGCCCGGTGGGAATATTGCTACGAAGCACCAGCGGGCTCTCCTGAAGCAAAACTGCAGGATTGGTTGAAACCTATCGACTGGTAAAATCAACCCTGTTCGGTGATTCGGGTTGATACAGATCAACTCGAAATCACTGATACTAAAACGTATTTTCAAACTTGTTTTAGATCAACATTTTGATTTTGGTGAAGCGTAAAGTACGCCTCATCAAGTTAAAACAAGTGAGAAAGTACAATGAAAAAATCAACCTTAGCCACAATGGTACTGGCCGCGTTAATCTCAGCGCCTTCTGCGTTTGCCTATGAAGCAGGCGATATTCTGGTACGTGCCGGTCTGACTACCGTGGCGCCTAATGATGACTCCAGCAACGTCAATGTCGATGCGTTAGGCGGTAATGTGGGAATGGGCGTGGAAGTCGACTCTAATACCCAGATAGGCCTGAACTTAGTGTACATGCTGAATTCAAACTGGGGTGTTGAAGTACTTGCTGCAACCCCGTTTACCCATGATGTTACGCTGATCGATACTGCCGACAATGGCCTTGGCCTGGGTGATGGCAAACTGGCTGAAGTGACGCACCTACCGCCTACCGTTAGCGCGGTCTATTTCTTCGATACACAAAGTGCCTTCACACCTTATGTCGGGGTGGGTGTTAACTACACTATTTTCTTCGATGAAGAATTTACCAATGCACGTGAAGACCAAACCTTTCAGGACTTATCGCTGGATTCATCATTTGGTCTGTCAGCACAATTGGGCTTCGACTACCAAATTGACGACAAATGGTTAATCAATGCGTCAGCGCGCTACATTGCCATCGATACAACCGCCACGTTTACGGTTGCGGATGTAAAAGGCAGCGTTGATGTGGATATCGATCCGTTCGTCTATACCCTGTCTTTGGGTTACAAATTCTAATAAACGCGTTTATCGGTTTCACCTTGTGTTTTTGCACTGCCTGTTGCCCTTCTTCGGAAGGGCTTTTTTTATGCCTCGGTGTTAACCATGTGATCAGCAAGCTGGTCCAAAGCCGCTAACAATTGATTTGCCAAAGCGATATCCGATACATTTTCATACATGGCTTTCTTTATGCAGTACATCCACTGTACTTTTAATGCAGGGGTTACCGTAAAAGGCAGGTGGCGAGCACGCAAGCGCGGGTGGCCGCGTTGTTGTTCGTACTCATTTGGGCCGCCGAGCCACATAGTCAGGTAAAGGCCAAAGACATGCCTTATTCTGTCCAGCGGTTGCGGGTGGATCGCAAGCAGCTCTGCTGCAATCGGATCGGTTTCCATGATGTCATAAAAGCGGTTGGCAATGGCATGCGCTACTTTTTCACCGCCTATTGCTTGATAGGGGGTAACAACATCAGTAGAGTTGGCAGTCGATTTCTTGCCCATTCCTAATTTAGATAACAATCCCATGAAAAAATACGCCGTTTTTGGAAATCCAATTGCCCAGAGTTTATCACCAACTATTCATACGATGTTTGCAAAATCCTGCGGCATCGAACTGGAGTACACTAAAATACTCGCGCCGGTAGACGGGTTTGCTGCTTCACTTGAGTCTTTTTTTGAAGATGGCGGCGTTGGCTGTAATGTAACTATGCCCTTTAAAGAAGAGGCATTTTCGCTGGCCGATTATCGCAATGCCGCTGCTGACATGGCAAAAGCAGCAAATACCCTGAAGCGTGATGAAAGCGGTACGCTGCACGCCTACAATACCGATGGAATTGGATTAGTGACTGACCTCACAGCAAAAGGTGCGAAGCTCGATCGCGCCAATGTGTTGTTGCTTGGTGCGGGTGGCGCGGCTAAAGGGGTTGTTCAGCCACTACTGGAAGCCGGTGTAAAGACGTTACACATTCTTAACCGTACACTAAGTAAGGCGCAGGTTATTGAAAAAGACAGTGGTAGCGACCGTGTCGTAGCCATTACTGCAGAATCACTCGCTCCAGACTACGAGGTGGTAATTAACTCAACGTCTGCCAGCTTACAGGGCACATTGCCTGAGGTACCGGTATCTGTGTTTAAGCATTGCAATATTGCTTATGACATGGTGTACGGCAGTGAGCCCACCGTCTTTATGGAGTTTGCTAAAGAACACGGTGCGACGGCACAGGTTGATGGATTGGGTATGCTCGTTCAGCAAGCGGCTGCTGCTTTTACCATCTGGACAGGCAAGCAACCGGAAACACAGGACGTCGAACATTATTTACGTGAATTAAAAAAGACGTCCTGATTAACCCAGAAATAAGCCGGTAAGACTATTCCTCTCCGGCTTCTTGAAGGTATTCGTCTTTCAGTTCCACGTAGTTAATAGCGGACTGTTTGAGAAAAGCGCGCTCACCATCAGATAGCGGTCGCTTCTGCACCATGGGATTACCGACATACAGGTAGCCACTCTCCAGTGTCTTGTTGGGCGGAACAAGTGTGCCAGCGCCAATAAATACATCATCCTGTACGACGGCGCCATCCATAATAATCGCGCCCATACCCACTAAGATACGATTGCCAAGCTGACAACCATGCAGCATGCACATGTGACCTATTGTGACATCGTCGCCAATAAGGAGAGGGAACCCTTCCGGGTTGGATGCAGATTTGCGGGTAACATGGAGCACGGTACCGTCCTGCACATTGGTGCGCTCACCTATAACAATGTGGTTCACATCGCCGCGTGCTGCAACCATATGCCAAATGCTGCTGTCCGCCCCGATGCGAATGTCACCGACCAAACGGCAGGAGTCAGCAATATATACCTTGTTACCAAGGGTAGGGCTGATACCTTTATAAGTACTGAGTGTCGTCATGGTTTACTCATCAAACGTGTAATTAAACATGGCAATGTCGCTGGCATACAAGGTTGCGACCTTATCAATGGTTTCATTGTCGTAGTAGGCAGTATAGTGTTGCTTAATACGCTTCTCTTTAATAAACAAGTGACGAATCTTGCGCTCTAGTGAACGACGGAAGCTGGACGTTGAATTAGCATGTGGCAGCGTACTGTTAGCAATGTTTAACTTCTCACATACTTTATTAAAGTCATTTTGCAGATTCTCGAAGCGACCAACAAAGTCTACGATGACGTCACCCTGACTATTTACCAGGTAATCTGTTTGCGGAATAACATGCCGGTATGCATCACTAAAGTCATCAGCTTCAGGCATTGCTTCGAATACCCACTGTTTAAAGCTGTACTTATTATCCAGTTTCTTATGCAAATACTCAGAGACAAGTCGACTCCAGGGATTCCTGACAAATGCAAAAGAGAAGTAACGGTTATAATCATCCTGCGACATATGTCCGCAGTCCACATATTCATGGGCACGCATATGAGCAAGACGGGAGGGGCCTTTAGCCGGATCATCGTTACGGGAAATTAAAAGCTGTTGCTTTTGTTTCAGCGTCAGGCCATTTAACTCAAGGAAAAACTGTTCAACACTCTGACCACCGGTTTTGGGGACATGAACAAAGACGCATTGCTGTGCAGCACATATCATAGTGTATCTATCTATTACTTATTACCTAATTGAGCGCTCACTGTACTACATTTAAGAAAAAACAGATAACTTTTAAAAAAAGGGTTGACGCTGTAAATGAACTCTCTATAATGCGCCTCCGCTTCGGCAGGAAAGGCAAAATGATGAGTGGTTAAAAACTCCTCAAGCCCAGGTGTCAAGCGGTTTTCAGACAATCCGGACTTTGAAAAATAATTCAAAAAAAGGTTGACGAAGAAAACAAACAGCGTAGAATGCGCGCCTCACTTCAAGGGAGTCTAGAGACAAAACATGAAGTGATTTGCTCAAACGGTTTGAGAAAATAAATTTCAAAAAAACGTTGACAGCAAAAACAAACAGCGTATTATACGCACCCCGCTTCGGCAGGTTCTGAAAGAACGCTGAAGCAGCAAACAACTGAGTTTGCACTGTTCTTTAACAATTTATAACAAGACAATCTGTGTGGGCACTCATTAAGAGTGTCAACA
>NZ_FQWD01000011.1:0-27120 GCF_900129565.1 Marisediminitalea aggregata
TAAACAGACTGTTCATAAGATCCCGGCACAAGGCCGGGACGACGGATGGGGCACGAGGCCAGGACGACGGATGGGGCACGAGGCAGGGACGAAGGATAGGGCACAAGGCCGGGACGACGGATTGAGGGCGAAGACGTCTATCCCTCGTAAAATGATGCTGAGTACTTATACATAATTCTTATAACAAGAATCACACCGCTTATATCCCGTAAACACAACCACATCACCGTCATCCCGGAAAGCGCGAAGCGCTTATCCGGGAACTTAAATAAGCCCCTGATCAATCCCGATTAAATATTTAAGAAAACCCGGAAAAATCGCAATACTCGTTATTAATATCACTGCTACAACAGCGCTCAATTAGTTAAAGTGTTATATTACTGGGGGATATCTGCATGTGGGTTCAGTAGTTTTGATTCAGAAACACTTTAAAACAAAAGGCTTTGTTCAAGGCAATATTGTTGTAAATGCTAAAGGGCATGATGTCGATTTGTCTGCATTACCTCCATTTTTACGTACATTGCTGGTAACAGATGGAACAGTGACCAAGTCAATTGAAGCTTATTATTGGGAACCCGTTCTGGTAGAAAGCCAGCTTCAACAACTCGTTGATAAGCCTGCTCGTCAAACTTGCTTAAAGAAAAGCCCTGATAGCCAGTATCTTCATAGAAAAGTGACACTATCAGGACAGCAGAGTAGACGTACCTACGCGTCTGCGGATTCTTATATACACCTTAACGTGTTACCCGAAACAACTGCTCAGCGATTGGTAGAAAACAAGATCGGCATTGGTGAATTATTAAGAGATGAAGGTGTAGAATCTTACCGGGAAATACTCGATTTGGGTGTCGAAACAGCCGATGAAACGTTTTGGGACACAGAGAAAGAAGTCGCATACAGAACTTATGTGATTCACATAGAGGATAAGCCCGCGATAGAGATCACCGAATGGTTTCCTGTCGATCTCTATCGGGATGCTGAGTCTAGCTAAAATAACGCTCTTCTACTTGCCCACAAAGAATATGACCAAGCAGTATATGGCATTCCTGAATTCGCGCCGTATTGTTTGAAGGTATTTGAATGGTAGCGCAGAGGCTTCCCATTTTGCCTGCCCCTTTTCCAGTCCAACCCCAGGTTTTGATGCCTTTCTCGTTAGCAACTTTTACTGCCTCTACAACGTTTTTACTGTTTCCACTGGTGGAAATGGCAATAAACACGTCTTTATCAGTCGCGATACTGTCTAGTTCACGAGAGAATATGTATTCAAAGCCATAATCGTTACCAATGGCGCTGAGTGTTGAACTGTTAGTACCCAGTGCTAAAGAGGGCAATGAACGTCGCTCTTTTTCGAATCGTGCAGTAAATTCCGCTGACAAGTGTTGCGCATCTGCAAAGCTGCCGCCGTTTCCACAAAAAATGACTTTCCCGCCTTGCTTCAATGAAGCCAGACAGGCATCGATCAGGGCATTGAATTCATTCAGAAGCACTTCGTCATCCAGCAATGCTTTTTTGGCCGAAATAGAGTCGTTAATTTTAGATTTAATAATGTCTAACATGGGCAACGTTGGTATATAGTTTTTTATTCATTATATATGTTTAGCGGCATTGGTGCGAATTCATGGCGAAATGTCATTGTCCGAAAATAACGGGAAGTGCGATATACTCTAGCGATAACTTATATAGCGGTGTATGTACCTAGTGAAAGCATTTTTCCTGGATCGCGACGGTGTAATAAACATCGATCACGGTTACCTTTCAAAGCCTGAGCAGTTCGATTTCAACCCGGGTGTCTTCGATGCCTGTAAGCTTATAAAGGATGCCGGTTACGCTATTATTATTGTGACTAACCAGTCCGGTATCGCTAGAGGGTATTTTTCTGAGCAGGCATTCCTCCAATTGAATAATTGGATGCTTGCACAGTTTGCTCAAAAGGGTATTAACATAGACAAGGTTTATTACTGCCCGCATCACGCAAAGAATGGTCAGGGGCATTACCTACTTGACTGTGATTGTCGGAAGCCTAAGCCCGGTATGCTGTTAAAAGCAAAAGAGGCTTTTGATATTGATATGGCAAACTCGGTAATAGTCGGTGATAAAGTGTCCGATATGGAAGCCGGAAAAAGTGCTGGTGTGCGAACAGGCTACCTAATCAGTTCAGACTATCATGAGGTGCAACAACTTGAAGGTGTTACGGTAACAGACTCATTGCTCTCTGCTGTACGACATGTCATAGGAAAGTAAAGAGGCACGTATGCACGTGCCTCTTTTTTTTTGTTACTTAGAAGCTGAAACTTACACCAGCAGATAGTGCGCCGGTACCATCAAAAGATTCGTAACGCACTTCCAACGCCGTGCTATCGCTTACCTGATATCCTGCACCTGCACCATAACCGAATTCCCAATCACCATCAGAGTCTGATTCAGAGAATGCTGGAATGGTAATTTTGAATTTAGCATATCCGTAGGAAGGGTTAGCAAATACGTATAATTGCTCTGTTACTTCATATTGGGCTCTTACCGAAAAGGCAGAGAATAAATCGAGTTCCACCTCGACAGGTGTCGCGAATACCACCATTTCGTCGTCGGTAACGCCTACACCCAGGCGAAATTCCGGCACCAGAGTAAATTTGTCTGAGATTGCATAGTCGTAGCTGGCATGGCCTACTATACCGCCTAACGACATATCCATTCCGTCATCGCTGTCAGACAGGTTGATGTAAGACAGACCGGCATTCCAATCTGCATTGGCGGTGGTTGATGCAACCGCAAGCAGGCAAGCTAAAAGTGTTTTTTTCATTGGGTATCCTTTCTCTTTTATAATACGTGAAACAGTTCATTAAAGCGTATTTATGAACTGATAAGTCTATGTTTTATATTAAAAATACCTGGCTGGCAAAGTGATTCGCTGACTTGATTTGTAAGTAAATATTACTTGCTTATTTTACCTGCAATTTGTTACGTGGAGTATGCTTAATAGAGCTGATCTATGTGCGTAGATAAAGTTTTAAAATTAAAAACCAGATGTCAGGTGCGAGAGAGTATAAATACGCAAAGTAGTGATTTCAACGTGTAAAAAAGGGGGCCATTAAGACCCCCTGATAAACAATCTATCGATGATTAAACGCGTTCGAAAATGGTCGCAATACCCTGACCTAACCCGATACACATGGTAGCCAGACCAACAGATTTGTCATTCGCTTCCATTAGGTTAAGCAACGTTGTGCTGATACGCGAGCCTGAACAACCCAGCGGGTGACCAAGTGCAATGGCACCACCATTCAGGTTAACTTTCTCGTCGTATTGTTCCAACCAGCCAAGTTGCTTAATACAACTAAGTGCCTGTGCAGCGAACGCTTCGTTGAATTCAGCAAGTTCAATATCGTCCATTGTCATACCGGCACGCTTTAACGCTTTCTGCGTCGCAGGTACTGGCCCGAAGCCCATGATCGCGGCGTCACAACCTGCAACACCCATCGACTTAATACGAGCTCGTGGTGTCAGGCCCAGTGCTTTCGCACGTTCTGCTGACATCAGTAACATAGCCGATGCACCGTCAGAGATAGCTGATGATGTACCTGCGGTAACAGTCCCGTTTACCGGGTCAAATACCGGACGCAGGCCTGCCAGGGTCTCAACAGTTGTTTCCGGGCGAATCACTTCATCGTGGTCGATGAGTTTTAATACACCGTCAGCATCGTGACCTTCAGTGGCAACTATCTCATTGGCCCAGCGGCCTTCCAGGTGTGCCTGATGCGCACGTTGATGTGAACGTGCACCAAACGCGTCCTGCATCTCACGGGTAATACCATTCTGACGGCCCAGCAGCTCTGCCGTCATACCCATGTTACCAGAGGCTTTAGCCGTGTACTTCGCAAGACCCGGATGGAAATCCACGTTGAATGTCATAGGTACGTGACCCATGTGCTCAACACCACCAATCATGTACACATCGCCTTGACCCGTCATAATGCCTTTAGTGGCATCATGCAGCGCCTGCATCGACGAGCCGCATAAACGGTTAACCGTTACGGCCGCGGTGCTACGTGGGATATCTGTGAGTAACTGTGCGTTACGTGCAACGTTGAAACCCTGTTCTTTCGTTTGCTGTACACAACCCCAAATGATGTCTTCGATCTCACTAGGATCAACACCCGGGTTTCTAACCAGCAAGGCATTCATCAGATGCGCCGATAATGTCTCAGCGCGAACGTTACGAAATACGCCACCTTTTGAGCGACCCATCGGGGTACGAATACAGTCGATAACTACAACTTCTTTCATGTTCTATTCTCCTAAGGTGATTAAGCGAAGTAAGATTTACCGTCAGCGGCCATTTGACGCACGCCGTCTGTAATTTGGTAAATCGGACCAAGGTGAGCGTACTTGTCTGCAAGTTCAACGAAGTTCGCTAATCCCATAGTTTCAATATAACGGAAAATACCACCGCGGAATGGCGGGAAGCCCAGGCCATACAGTAAGGCCATGTCCGCTTCAGCAGCACTCGCTACAATGCCTTCTTCCAAACAACGAATCGCTTCGTTTGCCATTGGAATCATAAGACGAGCAATGATCTCTTCACTGCTAAAGTCCTGTTTTGCAGCGGCGTTTGGCGTAATAAGCTCGTAAGCTTCTGCGGCTGCTTCTTTAGATGGACGGCCGCGCTTGTCGGTGCCAAAGTTGTAGAAGCCTTTGCCGTTTTTCTGACCCAACCGCTGTGCATTGAACAAGACTGTAACCGGGTCGTTGTCGATTTTCTGCATGCGCTCCGGAATGCCATCAGCCATAACTGACGCTGCGTGGTCAGCTGTATCCATACCTACTACATCAAGCAGGTACGCCGGACCCATTGGCCAACCAAATTGTTTTTCCATGACTTTGTCTACCGCTACAAAGTCAGCGCCGTCAAGCAACAACTTCGAGAAGCCCGCAAAGTAAGGGAACAGTACACGGTTAACCAGGAATCCCGGACAATCGTTTACCACAATGGGGGTTTTCCCCATTTGCAGCGTTGCGGCAACAACGGCTGCGATGGTGTCATCTGTGGTTTTTTCGCCACGAATGATTTCTACCAGTGGCATACGGTGCACTGGGTTGAAGAAGTGCATCCCACAGAAGCGCTCTGGCTTTTTAAGGCTTTCTGCCAATTGGTTAATCGAGATGGTTGAGGTGTTCGAACAGATGATTGCATCGTCGCTAACATGTTGCTCGGTCTCAGCCAGAACAATGCCTTTCACTTTTGGATTCTCAACAACGGCTTCAATGACCAGGTCAGCATCCTTAATGGCATTGTATTCAAGCGTCGGCGTGATGGCATTGAGTGTCTTCGCCATGACGTCTGGCGTAACTTTGCCGCGCTGCATGCCTTTGCCCAGGATCTTGGCAGCTTCAGATAAGCCCAAATCAAGTGCGGGTTGAGCGATGTCTTTCATTACAACCGGCGTGCCTTTTACCGCGCTTTGATAGGCAATACCGCCGCCCATGATACCTGCGCCTAATACTGCGTTTTGTTTAATCGCTTTGGTAGAAGACTTAGCCAGCTTCTTACCTTTGCCTTTCACAAGCTGGTCAGCAAGGAAGATACCGATTTGCGCTTTCGCTGCATCGGTTTTCGCCAGCTTCACAAAACCCTGATTTTCTAGCGCTAACGCTCCAGCGCGATCCAGCACAGAGGCATTCTTAACGGTTTCTACCATCATGTGAGGAGCGGGGTAGTGTTTACCCGCTTTAGCAGCAACGAATGCCTGCGCAGTAGAGAAGCTCATCATGGCTTCGTTTTTATTCAGTTTTAACGGAGAGGTCTTCGCTTTGCGACGTGCCTGCCAGTCAATTTTACCTTCGGCTGCGTCAGCAACCATGCTTAATGCTGCTTCAACCAGTTTTTCTGGCGCGACAACCGCATCAACGGCACCTTCGTTGAGTGCTTGCTGGCCTTTACGATCTTTACCGGTTGTCATCCATTCCAGCGCGTTATCTGAACCAATCACACGTGGAAGGCGAACGGTACCACCAAAACCAGGCATCAGGCCCAGTTTTACTTCAGGTAAACCAATAGCGGCAGTGGTATCTGCAACACGCAAATCACAAGCCAGTGCCATTTCACAACCTCCGCCCAGTGCGAATCCGTTGATGGCAGCAATAGTGGGTACAGGCAGATCTTCAAAGCGATCGAAGACTTGAGATGTTTTGCTTACCCATTCCAGCACTTCTTCTTCTGGCTGGGCGAACATACCGGTGAATTCAGTGATATCAGCACCCACGATAAAGGCAGGTTTACCACTACGAACGATGACACCCTTAACATCGCTGTTTCCTGCAATAGCCTGGGTGGCTTCATCAAGTTCATTAATTGTTTGACGGTCAAATTTATTGACTGAACCGGCCGCATCAAATACGAGTTCAGCAAAACCGTTATCTAACAGTGATACCGTTAGATTTTGGCCTTCATAGATCATTATTGTCTCCTTTCCGCGTAACGCATGAAATAAAATTGTAGGGAGGCGCGTACTAGTTATAGACCCTGATTCTTTCCAAAGCAGAGAAAAATTTCAACTAAAATTCAAACAAGCGTTTCAATTTATCGATAGATATGGTGTCAAGTGCCCAAGTTTCAAGCTGTTAGGCTGACATTTAATTTATTTATAGATATGTATAGCACGATCAATTCAGAAAGATATATCCAGACTAACATCGCACTCTCGGCTTACTTGTCTACAATTTTAGTAGTGTTGGCATTTTTGCCTTTGTGATAGTGCGTAACACGGTATGATGGAATAATGAAGGAAGTGACATCCAATATATGTATTGAAGGTTGCGGTCAGGTGACGAAGGAAGCGTTGTGCGTATGAAAAGTTGGCGCTATTGCGTGTTATTTTGCATTTTTGCGATAACCGCCCAGGCCGGGAGCATGCCGGATGAGCGGTTAGCTGCGCAGCGTGAGCAATTTTTGTCGCTTGAAAAGGATAATCAAATTTGGCGTCAACCGGATACCAAGCGTATCGAAGACGCGTTAAAGCCTCTCAAAGATTATCCTTTACTGCCGTATCTCAGGCTGCAGGCGCTGAGTGAGCGTCTGAAAAGCTTACCGGTATCTGAGGTAGACAGTTTCTTAACCCGCTATGCGGGTACGCCTCTGGAAACGACATTGCGCAAACGTTGGTTGTCAGAGTTGGCTAACCAATCGCTGGCGGAGCCCTATATTGAGGCTTATCAACCCCATCTGGGCACACGTTACACCTGTGACTACCTGAATTTCCAACTGTCTGTGACAGACAATCCTGCCTTTTGGCTGGAGCAAGTTAACGATATCTGGTTATCCGGGCAGTCCAGGCCAGACGAGTGCGACCCTGTTTTTAAGCTCTGGCAACGCGCAGGGTTAATGACCATAGATAGGGTTATTGGCCGGGCTGAACTTGTGGCTAAAGCGGGTAATACCCGTATGCTAAGCTATTTGCAGCGACGTTTACCACCCACACATCACTACATCATCACCCTGTGGCGACAAATTAAACGCAACCCGACAACGGTCACGCGCTATGCTGACTTTCCCTTGAAATATGCTCAGTACGAGATACCCGTTATTTATTTCGGTTTAACCCGCCTTGCCTGGCAAAATCCAGATAAGGCCATTCGCGCATTTACAAACTGGCAAAAAAAAATCGACTTTAGCGAAGGGCAGTTACAGCAAATTCACCGCGCCATCGCAATTAGTCTGGCCATAGATAACGACGAGAAAGCCATGGAATGGCTGGCGAAAGCGAATGTGCCCGCCGCCGAGGCAGATGTGAGACACTGGCATTTAGCCTACATGTTGCGCCAGCAAGACTGGCAAGGTGCTCTGGAGGTGATTGACAGCGCACCCGAGCGGGAGCAGCTTGATGAGGCATTCCGCTACTGGCGGGCAAGGGGGTTGGGAGAACTGGACGCAGATGCAATGCAAAACCAGTTGTTGAGTGAATTGTCGGGTGAGCGCCATTACTACGGCTTTCTGGCCAGCGCCCGTTTAGCTAAACAGCCTGCGTTGACTAATCAGCCACTTCAGGTGAGCGATGCCTTATTGGCTAAGGTGGGGCTGTATCCCTCCGTTAAGCGCGCCAGGGAATGGTTTGAATTGGGCCGGTTTGTAGAGGCTCGCCGGGAGTGGTATTACCTGAACAAAAAGCTTAACAGTGAGGAGAAGCAGGCAGCGACGTTACTTGCCAGCAATTGGGGATGGCATGATCAGGCTATCTTTGGTTTTGCCAGAACGGGACATTTTGACGACGTGGAGCGACGTTTTCCTCTGGCTTTTGCAGAGCAGTTTCAGCAGCAAGCGACACAGCATCAGGTGGATCCTGCCATGGCGATGGCCATTGCCCGGCGGGAGAGTTCGTTTATGGTGGATGCGGTGTCGCCCGCCGGCGCACGAGGGTTGATGCAACTAATGCCGGGCACGGTGAATTTCATTACTTCATCGCGGGTAAGCAGAAAGACACTTTTTGAGCCCGACAAGAACCTGGCTTTCGGAATTCAGTACCTGAAGTACCTGAATGACAAGCTGGGTGAAAATCCGGTGTTGGTAACCGCGTCTTACAACGCAGGTTGGAAACGTGTACAGGAATGGTTGCCCGATGAAGGCGAACAGCCACTCGATGTATGGATTGAAAACATCCCCTATCGCGAGACGCGGCATTACGTAAAAGCGGTAATGGCGTACCGCTACATATATCAAAAACAATTGGGGCAAGACGCAAATGTATTCGATACTTTGAGTCGCATGAAAGTGTCGGCGGACAGCCTGACTTTACCCTGACACCGTGATAGTGTTAGCCGGTAAAAATAATCAAAATACAGAGGCACTATGACAGTTCAAGTTGATCGGTATGCAGCGCATATCGAAACCCTCCAAAAACGCACCCGACAAGCTATAGAGCGCGAGGGCATTGATGGCCTGGTCATTCATTCAGGTCAGGGCAAGCGATTGTTTTTGGATGATAATCACTACCCGTTCAAAGTGAATCCACAATTTAAGGCCTGGTTGCCGGTTGTGGACAACCCGAATTGCTGGTTAGTGGTGAACGGCACGGACAAGCCTAAACTGATTTTCTATCGTCCATTGGACTTTTGGCATAAGGTCCCGCCGGAGCCAAATGAATTTTGGACTGATTGCTTTGACATCGTGATGTTAAAGCAAGCCGACATGGTTGAAAAATACCTGCCGTTTGACAAGTCCCGCTACGCGTATGTCGGCGAATATATCGAAGTGGCTAAAGCGCTGGGCTTTGAAAATGTAAATCCGGATCGGGTATTACACTATTTACACTACCATAGGTCTTTCAAAACAGATTACGAATTGGCGTGTATGCGCGAAGCAAATCAAATAGCGGTTAGAGCCCACAAAGCGGCGGCCGACGCGTTTCTGGCAGGAGAAAGCGAATTTGGCATTAACCTGGCTTACAATTTAGCGGCGCAACAGGGTGAGAATGACGTGCCTTACACCGGCATTGTGGCGCTGAATGAACATGCTTCAATTTTGCATTACATGATTTACGACACCGCGATTCCCGATGAACATCGCTCTTTCCTTATTGATGCCGGCGCCAGCTGTCATGGCTATGCGTCAGATATTACCCGTACTTACGCGAAGCAGACCGGTGCATTCGCTGACTTAATCACAGAAGTCGATGCACTGACACTCGCATTAATCGACGAGCTCAAGCCTGGTGTGCCGTATCCTGTGCTGCAAACTAAAGCTCATGAAGGTATCGGGCGTATATTACAGCAAGCGGGTATTGTGAATATGTCGGCTGAAGATTGTGTGGCTGAGGGAATTACTAAAACCTTCTTCCCACATGGCATAGGGCATTTCCTTGGCCTTCAGGTACATGATGTCGGTGGACTGGTGTCTGACGATCGCGGTACCCCTTGTGCTGCACCCGATGACCATCCATTCCTTCGCTGTACTCGCACTGTCGAAGCACAGCAAGTATTCACCGTGGAGCCCGGTCTGTATTTCATCGAGTCTTTGCTGGCAGATTTAAAAGCCAGTGAGCAGTCGAAGTTTATTAACTGGGACACCGTTGCAGCATTTAAACCGTTTGGCGGTATCCGCATTGAAGACAATGTCATTGTGCATCGCGACCGCAACGAGAACATGACCCGTGAAGCAGGCCTTAACTAGGCCTGATATCCTGTAATGACCGATCCTGCTATATACACGCTATTGATCATTGCACTGTGTGCTGGCCTGGCAATGCCAGCCGGCGCTTTGTTGGGGTGTGTTGAGCGAGTATTTCCTGCCTGGCTAGACGAAGAGCTTCGCCACGGTATTCTCGCCATGGGCGCAGGTGCGTTAATGTCAGCTGTCGCACTGGTATTGGTACCTGAAGGTGTAAAAGCGCTCAGCGTGACCGCGGCAAGTGCGAGTTTTCTTACCGGTTCTCTGGCTTTTATGGGGTTGGATATTTGGCTGGCGAAACATCAGTTTTCTGCCAGCCAGTTGGTATCAATGCTCATTGATTTTATACCTGAGTCAATTGCACTGGGAACGGCTGCGGCTATTGGCAGTGGAAGCGTGTTACTCGGATTGCTCGTTGCGGTTCAAAATTTCCCGGAGGGCTTCAACGCGTTTCGGGAATTAAAGGAACAAGGCCATTTTAGCGAGCGTAAAATCATTAGTCTTTTTACGCTGATGGCATTTAGCGGACCCGTAATGGCATTAATTGGCTTTTACTGGCTTGCCGACTATCCGGCCATTATATCGGCCATTATGTTGTTTGCTGCCGGTGGGATTTTATATTCCCTGCTGCAAGACATTGCACCACAGGTAAAAATGGATAACCACTGGGCGCCGCCGCTAGGTGGCGTCCTTGGATTTTTGATTGGATTGCTCGGCTATATGCTGGAGAGCAGCAGTTAGTTGTTACGATCTACTGCAATATGCGCCAGTGCAATTAGCGCTTGTTTGTAATCACTATCTGGAATGGCTGATAACGCCGTAATGGCTTTATCTGCTTCTTCGTTCGCCTTCTGGCGAGTGTAGTCCAACGCACCGGTTTCCTTCATCATGCCCAATATGCGCTCCAAGTGGGGCAGCCCGTTGGCTTTTTCGATGGCCTCTCTGATCAGAGCCGCGTCTTCTTCGCTAGCGTGCCACATGGCATAAAGTAGTGGCAGAGTTGGCTTACCCTCTGCCAGGTCGTCGCCCGCATTTTTACCCATAGCGTCAGCATCTGATTCATAGTCGAGTAAGTCATCGGCTAATTGGAAAGCTGTACCCAGGTGCTTTCCATAATCTTGCATGGCCACTTCTATTTCTTTTGTTTGTCCGGTAATGACTGCGGCAAGCTGGGTGGCGGCTTCAAACAAACGTGCAGTTTTGCCATAAATTACATCGAAGTAGCTTTCTTCCGTAGTGTTCGGATCGTTGCAGTTCATTAACTGCTGCACTTCGCCCTGGGCGATGCGATTAGTAGAATCAGACAGGATTTCCATCACTCGCATGCTGTTCAGGCTTACCATCATCTGAAATGAGCGGGTGTAAAGGAAGTCGCCGACTAACACACTGGCCTGATTGCCAAACAGGGCATTGGCTGTCTCGCGACCACGGCGCATGGTTGACTCATCCACAACGTCGTCATGAAGTAACGTTGCCGTGTGAATAAACTCAATAATGGCGGCGAGGGTGTGGTGTTGCTTAGACTGAATATTGAGTGCACGGGCAGCTAAGACGGTAAGCAACGGGCGCAGGCGTTTGCCGCCGCTGTTAACTATATAAAAGCCCAGTTGATTGATCAGGGCAACATCTGAATCAACCTGTTGCTGAATTAACTGGTTAACTGACTGCATGTCAGACTCAGCAAGTACTTTGATTTGCTCAATATTCATAATGGTGTGTAGCCGTCCGGGACTCATCCTCAACTGGCAGCAGATTGTACATAAATAAACGCGCGTATCCAGTGAATAACGGTATAATTACGCCCACCAGTGGAGATAATGCTGTAAAGTGGCCACTGCGAGCGAGATTTGCGGGATCCTTCCGATCCTTTCGCGTATTACCGAACCCATGACGCTTGGCAATGCTGCAATAGGTTACAATTTTCTGGCGTTTTTTATTGTAGCAAAGATTTCAAGAAAACTGGTTAGCTTGTTGAATTCACGCATTATTCATCAAATAAGAAGTTCGTAAATCGCCCTCATTGCTACGAAAATCAAGGGTTTTGATTCCCTCAAATCAATTAGCTCGAAAAATAATCTTTTTTTCGCATTTGTGGGGTTGTGATCACGTATCGATTCACGTACAATTCGCGCCCTGTTTTAGAAATGATGAAGCGCACATTGGCGCAGAGCGGAGAAAGTTATGTACGCGGTTTTCCAAAGTGGTGGTAAACAACACCGTGTGGCCGAAGGTCAGACCGTTCGTCTTGAGAAGATCGAAGTTGCTGCAGGTGAAACTGTAGAATTTGACAACGTATTAATGGTTAGCAATGGTGACGACGTTAAAATCGGCACACCATATGTAGCTGGTGGTAAAGTGACTGCTGAAGTGGTTACACACGGTCGTGGCGATAAAGTAAAAATCGTTAAGTTCCGTCGTCGTAAGCACTCGCGTAAGCAAGCGGGTCACCGTCAGTGGTTCACTGAAGTGAAAATCACTGGTATTAACGCATAGTAGGAGCATAGACACATGGCACACAAAAAAGCTGGTGGTAGTACCAAAAACGGTCGTGATTCAGAAAGCAAACGTTTAGGTGTTAAGCGTTTCGGTGGTGAGTCTGTGTTAGCTGGCAACATTATTGTTAGACAACGCGGCACAAAATTCCACGCTGGTGACAACATGGGTATCGGTAAAGACCATACTCTGTTCGCATTATCAGACGGTAAAGTTAAGTTCGAAGTTAAAGGACCTAAAAACCGTAAGTTTGTGAGCATTGTTGCTGAATAAGCGCAATCGATTCTCGATTTAAAAAACCCCGCGCTTGCGGGGTTTTTTGTTGTAGGTCTCAGGCAAATGCCTGGACCAGATAGGCGGTATTTAGTCCTATCATGTAAAATGCAGTACACTTTAACGTCTAGGGTTCGTTCCGGGGAAAAACATGAAATTTGTAGATGAAGCTGAAATTCGGGTAGAAGCAGGAGACGGTGGTAACGGCACCATCAGCTTTCGTCGCGAGAAATATGTTCCACGCGGTGGACCTGACGGCGGTGATGGTGGTGACGGAGGCAGTGTATACCTGGTTGCTGACGAAAACCTCAACACGCTGATTGATTATCGCTTTGAGCGCTTTCACCGTGCTGAACGTGGTCAAAACGGCCAGGGGAGTAACTGTAACGGTAAAGGCGGTAAGGATTTAACCCTAAGCGTGCCTGTAGGTACCCGTGCAACAGATGCTGATACCCTAGAGGTGTTAGGCGACTTAACCAAACATGGTCAAAAGTTGAAAGTTGCCCAAGGCGGTTATCACGGATTAGGTAACGCGCGCTTTAAAAGCAGTGTAAACCGGGCGCCGCGTCAGAAAAGCAATGGCACACCGGGTGAAATTCGTAACTTAAAATTAGAGCTCATGCTGCTGGCAGACGTCGGTTTGCTAGGCTTACCGAATGCCGGTAAATCTACCTTTATTCGTTCGGTATCGGCTGCAAAACCTAAGGTAGCGGACTATCCGTTTACTACGCTGGTGCCGAATTTAGGTGTTGTACGCCAGGACTCTCAGCGCAGCTTCGTTATTGCCGATATTCCTGGTTTGATTGAAGGCGCGGCAGAAGGTGCAGGCCTGGGTATCCGGTTCCTCAAGCACCTTGAGCGTTGCCGCATATTGTTGCACCTGGTTGACCTGATGCCAGCGGATCAATCAGATCCGGTAGAAAATGCGAAAACCATTATTAATGAGCTTGAGAAGTACAGTCCAAAACTGGCTTCAAAACCACGCTGGTTGGTGTTTAACAAAATCGATTTGTTATTGGAAGACGAAGCCGAAGCGCTTTGTAACGATATCAAAGAGGCGTTGGAGTGGGATGGCCCGACGTACCAGATTTCTGCTTTCCAGCGTTTGAATCTGGACCCGTTATGTCATGAAATCATGAATTATCTCGAAAACCTGCCTGACGATGTTGAAGCCGAAGACGATAAGCAGGATGTTGAGTTTTCATGGGACACACATCGCAAAGACCCTGCTGATGATCTCGATTACGACGATGATGACTGGGATGACGAAGACGACGATGATTACGACGTTGAGGTCATTTACAGAAAGTAAGGAGCAGTAATGGCGAACGTGAAAATAGCAATGATAGCAGCCATGGCAAACAATCGGGTTATCGGCGCTGACAATGCAATGCCCTGGCATCTTCCGGCTGATTTGGCGCATTTTAAGCGTACAACACTGGGTAAGCCTGTGATCATGGGGCGCAAAACCTATGAGTCCATAGGCAGAGCTCTACCAGGCCGATTGAATATTGTTATTACCCGTGACGACCAGTACTCACTCGAGGACGCTACAGTTGTGCACAGTCCTGAAGAGGCGCTTGCTTTGGCGAATGAGCAGGATACCCCGGAGGTCATGATTATTGGTGGTGGGAATATCTATCAACAATTCCTGCCACAGGCTTCAACCTTGTATTTGACGTTCATTGATTTAGATGTGGCAGGGGACACACAGTTTCCTGATTATGAAGCGAGTGGCGACTGGGATATGTCAGAAGAACAGGTGCATACACCGGATGATAAAAACCAGTATGGTTACCGCTTCGTTACCTTGCAACGTTCTGCGTAATACTTTGTTGATTAACGGGTAGCGTTGTAAAAACCTACTCGTTAATATCGAATCCTTCCTGCTTGAGTTTTACCATCACATTCCGCCATTGCGAGAGTCTTGCAGAGGGTTGGCCAACTGAGGCTGTCTGGCCTGGCTGAAAAATACCCTCACTGTTAAAGCTGAAAACAGGCGACAGGTCTGTGCGTTGAGAAGCGGGCAGTATATCGCCTATCAGGTTGTCTAAAATTAACGGCTCCGATCTGCCTGACGGGTAAAACCCCAACACCATATGAGCCTGGGTAACAGTACTGCGTCTTCCGCCTATTTTAGCTTTAACATAGACTAAGCGAAGTTGGCTGGGCGGGACGCCTAAATGCAATAAAAAGAAGTATTTCGCAATGGCGTAGTCTTCACAGTCTCCGGCACCTTTAGCGATGGATTCAGCTGGGCTGGCCCAATAATCTTTTTGCAACCAGACTGCATCATCGGTTTGATACAATAACGATTCGTTGAAATAGCGGTTAACTTTTGTCAGCGCATCAATATTCATATCCTGATAAGGCGTTGCCAACAATGTGGAGAGTTCCGACTGTTGCTTTGTGCTGGACTGCCCACCGTATTGTTTAACCGCAATCCAGAATTGCGCCGGGTCAAAGGTAAGACGATCAACTGAGGCAAACGCCATACTCAAACCAAAACATAACAACAAAAGCACAGATACAGTGTTCGATGCTTTAAACGATTGGTTTATTGCAAACAAGTTGCCCCCGTATACTTCATTAATGAGGTGAGACGTTGACATCATTGCTGCATGCGAATTACGCCGTCAAACCCTAAAGAGAAGAGTACTTCTTTATCACTCTCTGTTAAAACGCCATCAGCATACACTTTCATCCCCAGGGAATGGGCAAGATCTGAAAGTCCCCGAAGATAAATTTGATTTACCTGATTATTTTTAACGTCGTACACATAGGCGCTGTCGACTTTGATGTAATCCAAACCGAACTCGTGGACATTGGCCACCTGAGAAAAACTCTCACCTACACGCTTAAGTCCCAATCCTACCTGATAATGCTTCATTAATGTACAAAAGTGTTTATATTCATCGTGACACAGGCGAGCGGTCGATTCCCGTAACTCCAACGCGAGGCGTTTTGAGGCAGCCGGGAACTGTTTGATAATGGCCTCAATTTTATTGATAGCGTCACTGTCCTGTATGGTTTCCTGATACAGCAATAACGAGACCTTTTGGTCTGGGTGAGACTCAAGGTGGGCAATCACGAGATTGACGAGCTTTAAATCTATACTGGGAATGGCTGAGCTTTCCCTGGCGCTTCTTGTGAAATAACTGCAACTGCGCAGTACGTCATTTATTTTTACATTGAAGAAAGACTGGAAGTGACGAACGGTCTCATCTGTTGTAAGAACCGGTACAGTATGTAACGAAAATGCATGCTCTATCTGGGCAAAGAAATTTGGCCAGTCAGAGGGTTTTAATTGAAGCTTATCGCCTGGCAAGGGCTCAAAACAAAACGTGAATTGGCCAGTCATTTGTTGTGCCTGTTCCAGCATATCGTCTACCCGGAACATCAGTTCGTGGCTGGCTTCATTGCCTTTAATGTAGACACCGGCTGTTGCCAGGGTGGCGGTTTGCTTTAGCTCGACGATGGCAATTGAGAATGAAGCAAATTCGGCGATTTTCTGCTGTAAATGTTCTAACGGTGTCGAGTCTGTCAGGATAATTGCGATGTCGGTTTCGTTAATACGGGCCGCCCGGAAATCCGTGTACAGCGTCTGATGTTGCTCATAAAAAGCGATGACCCGAGCCGAAAACTCTTTGAAAAACTCATTAAAACTGCCGGCGAGTACAGACTGAATATCGTAATGTTCACAGGCGACGCTGTGGACTATCAGGGTGTTTTGTCCGTCTTTGTCGCGGTAACGCAACTGGGACTCCAGCAGGGTGAAAAAAGCGCTGATATTAGGCAGGGTGGTGACCGGATCATGCTGGCTTTTGAATCTACCTAGTTCCAGTCTGGCATTATTTTCAAGCACTATGGTTTTAAAGCGTTCTGCCAGGGAGTTCATTGCGTCAACTACCCGGGCGAAGTCTTCTGTCCATGGTCGGTCGAGAGTGACGAATCGACGTTGAGAGAAACTATTGGCTTGCTGAACAATTTTACCCAGTGGTTTCAGAATGGAGCGAAGTAACATTGACCCAATCATGCCTACTAACACCGTCACGAGCGTCAGGCTCAAGATAAACCGGCGGAACTTAAGCCAAAATAGTTCCAGTGCATAGGTTGTCTGGTTTTCTACGTATAAGGTACCGTATTGCCCCCATCCTTCGCTAACCTGAGACACGCCAGCCGGTATGGCAAAATGTACAATGCCGGCAAACCATTGTGGCACGGTATCCAGTTCTTCTTCGGTGTAGCTGAACCCGGAGATCATATTGCCGTCCATATCGATTAACCGGATAGACGCATAATTACCAGCGTTGAACTTAGCGGCAATTAACAGTTCCATGTTGGTCTGGCTTTTCTCCGACTGAGTAAGTAGCAGTGCCAGCACGTTTGCGTCGTCAATGTTCTTTAGATAAAGCTGTTCCTCAAAGGTGCGGTGCGTAGTGGTAAACAACAGCCAAAAGCTGACCGACCCATTCAGTAGAACAATGGCAATAATGGCAATCCAAAGCTGCCGTGTTAGTGTCATCCTGATTGCCCTCCCGCTTGTCCCCCGGCCGCGTTACGAGGCTGCATGGGGTGAAATTCGCCCAATTGCAGTAGTAAGCCCACGCGGTCTTTTACGCCGTATTTCCTGAGAATAGAGGTGACGTGTTCTTTTACTGTTCGTTCGGTGATACCCAAGGCTTCAGCAATTTGTAAATTGGATTTTCCTTCCAGTATGTAGTTGGTAACGCTGCATTCACGTTCCGTTAGGTCGCTGCTAAATTGCGGGTGCAAGTGATATTGTGGGTGGTTAGCGAGCGAGTTAATTATGCCGGACAGTAGAGTTTGTGGGATCCAAATACCGGATTGTAAAACGGTGGCAACAATGGCGTTTGCAGTGTCAGTGTTCGTAGACAAATGACAATAACCTTTAGCGCCTAACACAAAGGCCAGCTGCATTTCACTCATTTGAACAGATGAGGTGACGACAACCGTAGGAATGTTTCTCATTGCAAGCCGCCGAGCCTGCTCTTTCCAGCCTTTCCCCTCGCAGTACAACCAGCAAAAAGCGGACTGCGTTTGAATGGCAATATCACTTTGAATGCAGTGAATGTGTCTGCTCCAGTTTTCGGGGAGTGTTAACTGACTAGACAAAAAATACTGTTGCATCATCATCTCTCGGTAAACGCCGTGGAAGCTGCTTTTTTCAGCGGCTTCAAAATGAAATCAATAATCGATCTCTCTCCGGTAATAATGTCCACCTCAGCGGTCATGCCGGGTAGTATTTCCAATGGCGACTCCCCAATGGTTGAAATGGTTTGCAGTCTGACAATGTAATAGGTGTTGTCCTTGTCGTCGGTAATGGAGTCGGCGCTGATATGTGTCACCTCTGCGCGCATGCCGCCGTAAATGGAAAAGTCGTAGGCGCTAAAACGCACTACAGCAGCTTGCCCCATGGTAATAAACGCAATGTCTTTGGGCGCAATTTTCGCTTCGATAATGAGTTGATCATCGATGGGAATGATCTCAGCAACCGGACTACCCGGTGTTACTACCGCGCCCTCGTTGTTAAACAGTAATCGTTGTATGGTGCCTTTCACGGGGGAGCGCAAAACAGACTGGCTCACCACATCCTCCAGTCCGGCTTTGGACTGCTCCAGTACAGCCAGTCGCGACGCGCTTTCTGTTAATTCACGATGCCATTGATTGATCATTTTCAAGCGGGCTTCCCGTTTTTTGATCTTCTCTTCCTCAATGGCAGAACGACTGCGAATAATCGCGGCTTCGGTACGCTCCAGTGCTCCCCTAAGCTCCACTATTTCCCGGTCCAGGCGCAGAATATCGATTTCTGAAACGGCGCCACTTGCCAGCAACGGTCGGGTTACCGAGAGTTCTTTCTCGGCGAGTTCCAGCGATCGCAAATACTGAGAACGCTCGGCCGTGAAGGCATTTAAATCCTGTTCGCGCTGGCTTATGCGATTATCAAACCCGCTGGCAAGCTGGCTTAGTTCTTCCAGGTTAGAGTTGTAGAGTTGAGTTTCATTGTTTACCAGTACCTCGGCTTGGTTCCTGAGCTCTTCCGAAAACTGAATTGGCAGGTTATTCGTTAGTGCATTCAAACGCTGCACTTTGGCCTTCAGGGCCAGGGCTTCAGTGCTGTTTTCCTGTAGGGTTGAGATAAAACGAGTCGGGTCAATTTCTAACAGTTTCTGGTTGGGTTGAACCGCTTCACCTTCAGAGACAAAAATGGCCTGTACGATACCGCCGTCCAGTGATTGCACAATTTGCAGTTTTTGCGATGGCACCACTTTACCTGTGCCTCGGGCCACCTCGTCGATAACCGCTATGTTTGCCCACATGAGCAGGCAGACAATACTCAGAATGATGGCATATAGCAGGCGTTGAGCCTTGACGGGGGCTTGCTGAACCCTTGCCCACTCTGCCTCGAGCACCCAGTCTTGTTCGGCGGGGGTGGCAAGCCATTTGTGTAGGCGTTGACTCAGCATGCTGCGCGGAAGTACAGGTAAAGTCATGCGGGGCGCACTCCGGGTTGCTGGCTTAGAACCGCCTGTAGTTGATTCAACACATGCTGTTTGGGGCCGTCTATGAGTACCTTGCCGTGGTCAACAACAATGATCCTGTCTACCAGATCCAACAACGTGGTTCTGTGAGTGTTCAGGATCAGGGTTTTGTCTTGTGTACGCGCTTTTAGCACTGCTTTCAGACGCGCCTCCGTGTTAGAGTCCATCGCGGCTGTCGGTTCATCCAGAATAAAAATGTCCGGCGAATGAATGAGGGCTCTGGCAATGGCGACGGCTTGACGTTTACCGCCGGAGAGCAATGCGCCTTTCTCGCCAACATTGAGGTTCAGTCCATCAGGATGGTTATTGACCAGGGCGGCCAGTTCACATTGCTCAAGCACCTGCCATATTTCATCTTCATCTATGCTGTCATCGAAACGGGTAATGTTGTCTTTCAGAGAACCGGCGAACAAGGATAAGTCTTGCGGCACATAGCCAATATGACGACGCAGAGCGCTGGGCTCATATTGCAATATGTTGATGCCATCGACACTGATAAGGCCTTTGGACGGCGCATAAGCACGCATAAGCAGCTTGTTTATCGTGCTCTTTCCACTGCCATTTTTCCCCAAAATAGCAACCTTTTCTCCAGCCTTGATATTGAAGCTGACTTTATTGACGACAAATTGATTGTGGTCGGGGTAGTGAAATGTCACGTCTTCGAATTTTATCTCGCCTTTTACTGCTTCATGTTCCGTCCATTGCTTACTGGCTGGTTTATCAACCTGCATTGCCATAATGTCATTGAGCATGGTCAGGCTGGTTTTCGCATGATGAAATTGTGCTGCCAGGCTGGCGGTTGAGCCAAGTGGCCCCATTGCTCTGCCAGACAGCAGATAGGCTGCGATTAATGCGCCTTGTGTCAGTTCGCCTTCAACAATTAAATACACGCCGGCTATGACAATACAAACGCCAACCAATTGCTGCACCAAGGATGCCAGATTGCTGACAGAGGCTCCCACCAGTCTGAGTTTCGCGTTGGTCTTGGCAAGAAAAATACTCTGTTTTTCGAATTCATATTGAAAGTGATTCTGCGTATTAAAAAAACGCACATCGTCGAAATTGGTGAGCGATTCGGTAATAAGGGCATTTTTACGCGCTCCGATCTTCATACTGTCATCGGCAAGTTGTTTCATGACCGACTGGCAATAGAATCCATATCCTATTACCACAATGCCGCCTACCAGAATGGGGAGTATAAGGTGCCAGTCGATGAATATAATGATAGCCATAAACAGGCATGCAAAGGGGAGGTCGATAAGCGCCACAATAGTGACAGAGTTTAAAAATGTCCGTATTGCATCAAACGATTGAATGCTGTTCACAAACGAACCGGTAGAGCGTGGTTTTTCGGAGAAACTAATGGCCAACACTTTCTGCAATAAAGTGGAAGACAGGTGCACATCTACACGGCTGGCGGCCAATTCGACAAAGTAATAGCGAAGGAAGCGCAACAGTAAATCAGATAAGAGCGCGATCAATACCCCTATTGCCATCATCCACAGTGTTTCGAGTGCCGCATTGGGTACAACACGGTCATAGACGTTCATGACAAACAGTGGCATGGCCACAGACAATAAACTAATAAATGCAGAAGCGATTAACACGTCGCGATATAAAGGGCGCGCTTTTGCAATGGTATTCCAAAACCAGTTGTTCTGCTCGGTCGGCGCGTGTTGCGAGTCCGTATCCGGTTGCTGAATTTTAGGTCGCAGAAAAATCACGTAACCCGTGTACTGTTCATCCACGGAGGACAATGGCACAGTCTCGAGATGCTGTTGCAGTTCGGGGTAAGTCACCGTGAGCGTGTTTTTCGCACTGTCATAGGCGTGCACTACGCAGCATTGCTCGTGATGCAGTATCAGAATAGCGGGTAACAACGCAGGGTTAATTTGTTCCAGCGGGCGTTTCACTGTTCTGCTTACAAATCCAGCACGCTTGGCAACGCTGCTAATAGCAGATGGCGACAACAACCCATTTTTCATGGGTTGGCCTGATAGAAGAGATGGCCGTGGACAGGGCTGGTGGTGATGTTGGCAGATGGCTTCAAAGCAATCCATCAACGGCCCACCTACAGCACTGACGTCCTCTGTGACGCTGTATGCGGTATTTATTGTCATAGCAACCTTACGGTGTTTCGGAGTCCTGTTCCTGAGGCAACATGACTATTCTGGCGACTATACGTCTGTTCGCTCGGTTAGCTTGTTCGGTTTGAGCATCGATGACCGGACGCTCTTCACCATAGCCCACTTCAAACACTCTGCCTTTGTCTATTCCTTGTTGATTAATCAGCCACATAGCAATGGCCTTGGCTCTGCGCAGTGAAAGTTGTTTGTTGTAGTCTGCATTACCCTGCAGTGATGCATGGCCTTCAATGATGACGCCATAGGCTGGGTTTTCAGATAATGTCTCCAGCAGCGGTGTCATTAATTCACTTATGTTGCTGCTATAGTCTGCAGAATCGTGTCCGAACTCTACTGACACGTTCATTGTTTTTACTACATCCAGGCGTTCAAATTCTGCTGTGTTTATAGGAGCATAGTTGAGAGTTTCTTTTTTCGCCAGTTCGCAGCCGTACTGGTCAATATCGACACCCGCTGTGGTGTCAGGGCAATCATCCCATAAATCGGTTACACCATCGCCATCTGTATCTCGCGTTAGCGCGTTGCCAGACGACACCAAATAATCCACGGTATTTGCAGGGCAAATAAAAGTTGGGTCATATTCTACTGGTCGGGCTGCGATATCAGCAGGCACAGGCATACTCTGGCGGCTTACATTTAAGTAGTTGAGTAATTCGCCTTGTGATACGAGCAACCTGAAGAATGACTTAAGTTGGGTGATTTTGGCTTGCGTATATGCCCGGCTGGACTCGTATGCTTCATTTTCTGCATCGAGTAAATCCAACAAGGTGCGCTGGCCTAAACGAAACTGACCCAAATAGGCTGTTCTGACTCTTGCCGAAGCAAGCATATGATCGTTCAGTGCTGGCAACTGGCGTTCTAAATTAATGATGTCATTGAATGCTATATGCAGTGTTTGTTGTATATCACGACAGGCTTTCAGACGAATGTCTTTTGCCTGAACCTGTTGCTCGATGGCCTGCTCGATTTGTGCTTCATCTGCACCCGCACGATAAAGGTTGTAGTCTAATTGGATGCCCACCCGTGCTTCTGTGATGGTGTTATTCAGGCCAACCTGATCCCGTGATTGAAAGCCGTAAGACGCGTTAAACGCTACTCTGGGGTGATATCTGGCTTCTGCACTTTCTATGCGAAATGCTTGTGAATCAATGTTGTATACCGCCGCCAGAAGGTCAGGGTTGCTGGCATAGGCCTTGTGAAGTAACTGCACGATACTGTGTTGCTGAACTGGCAAAAGGTTCACATCAACAGGCGCAATGTCATTCGGTGATTGCAATCCGGTAAGGCGCATAAACCTGGCGGTAACGTCATGCAGGTTGGATTGCTCGGTAATAATGTTAGATTCTGCCAGCGACAAACGGCCGTTGATTTGTTCTAAGTCTGCACCTCTGGCGACACCGGCTTGCGCGCTCTGTTCAATTTGCTTGTAAACGTCAATGTGCGTTTTTAAATTGCTCTCCGAGATCTGAAGCAATTCCCGAAACATCACCATATCGAGATAAGCAAGCGTGGTTTCCAGTGAGACCTGCTCAGCCTGACTGTAAAACTCATAGAATCGAACAACCTGGGCCTGTTCCAGGCTTTGAGTTTCCGAACGGCTCAAAAAACCATCATAAATTAATTGTGATACGGATATGCGGGCCTGGTTTTCCACAAAGGATTGGTCAAGTCCGTAGTTTCTGTCGACAAAAAACGAAGAGGCGTTCACATCAACACTGGGCATATAGTCGCTTCGAGCTACAGTTACATCTTTTTGACTGATCAAAAACTCGCGCCAGCTCGCCTGAATGTCGGGGTTGGTATCGAGCGTATGCTGTATGACTTCCGTAATTGTGAGCCGTTGGGCAGTGGCTTCAACTGACATGCCAATTAATGTAATTACACTGATCAGAACTACCGATCTCATTCATTCACCTTAGTTATACTTTAGTATAATCCTTTGATTAACTTTAGTTTAAGGCGTTAAGTGTCACATATGTCACATGTAATAAAGCTAGACGGCAAACCTCGCTTTATCAAATGCAATCGGCATTTTTTTACATATATAGATTTATATTCAGCATAAATTGACGAAAATTTAATGACTTGCTGGTGGGGCTGTACCTGAGTACAGGCGCAGGGTTGAGAGGTCTTTTCTAGGCTTTTTAGTATCAAGCAAGGAGTCGACAATGGCTAATATTAAAATTGACGTAGTTTCTTTAGATGGCATCGCAAACGTTGTGTTGCCGGATGGTTCGGTATACCCACTGGATCAAGTGACCGACATTGACACAAACAGTGTTATTCAAGTCGCTGATAACGGTGAGGTCACCTTATTGCTAGACGGAAACCTGGTTACATTAACGTCTGGTCAAAGCCTGGCTATCAGCAATTTCCTGTCTTCTCAATCTGATGAACCTGCCCCATTTTTTGAAAGTGAATCTTCGATTGCTGAAGACTCGATAGATGATTTGCTCGCAGAGTTTGGGGAGGCCGACACGCCAACATCAACCGACTCATTTGCTGAAGCGCTTGCTGGTGATGGGGATTTACTTGAAAACTTAGAAGCAACCGCGGCCGGTATTAGCGATGGTGGCGGTGGTGCAGAGGGCGGCAATAATTTTGTTCGCGTAGCGAGAATCGCAGAGGAAACGAATCCGGCGGCGTTTGAATTTTCACAAACCACTCAGGACAATCAGAACGATTCATTTGAACCACTTGACGGGGTGGGAGAAAACAACGCATTAGCTGAAGAACCTGAATTAACAGTCTCTGTAGCTGAATTTTCAGCTACTACTCAACCTACGGTGACTGGAGAGACCAATCAACCCGCAGGGACGCCGGTAACCGTGACATTCAGTGATGAGTCGGGCAATGTCTCATCGCTTGAGGTTATTGTAGATGACAACGGAAACTTCAGCGCAACAGCACCAGATGAGTTAAGTGAAGGTGGGTTTACCGTTGAGGCAGAATTGGCAGACGGTCTGGGCAACCCTGTTACAGCGGAGCAGTCTGGAAATATCGATGTTACTGCGCCTGAGTTAGCTGTAACGCCAGCTGACAGCGGAACCGGAAACACACCGGTGATCAGCGGTCAAACCGATCAACCGCCGGGTAGCGACGTTACTGTGACTATTACCGATGCAAACGGCGATACGCAGGTTGTCACCGGTGAAGTCGCCGACGACGGCTCCTTTACAGTGACCGCTCCTGAGTTACCGGAAGGCGATTACACGGTTGAAGTCACCGTAGTCGATGCGGCGGGCAATACTACAACCTCTACACAAAGCGGCACGGTAGATACGACTGCACCAACCTTTGACGTGACCCCGGTTGACAGCGGAACCGGCAACACGCCAGTGATCAGCGGCCAAACCGATCAACCACCGGGCAGTGATGTAACGGTAACCATTACCGATGCCAACGGCGACACGCAGGTTGTTACTGGCGAAGTTGCCGACGACGGCACCTTTACGGTCACTGCTCCTGAGTTACCGGAAGGTGATTACACGGTTGACGTCACCGTAGTAGATGCGGCGGGCAATACCACTACCTCTACACAAAGCGGCACGGTAGATACCACTGCGCCAACCTTAAACGTGACCCCGGTCGACAGCGGAACCGGAAACACACCGGTGATCAGTGGTCAAACTGATCAACCGCCGGGCAGTGACGTTACGGTAACCATTACCGATGCTAACGGCGATACGCAGGTCGTTACTGGCGAAGTCGCTGACGACGGCTCCTTTACGGTCACCGCCCCTGAGTTACCGGAAGGTGATTACACGGTTGACGTCACCGTAGTCGATGCAGCGGGCAATACCACTACCTCTACACAAAGCGGCACGGTAGACACCACTGCGCCAACCTTAAACGTGACCCCGGTCGACAGCGGAACCGGAAACACACCGGTGATCAGCGGCCAAACCGATCAACCGCCGGGCAGTGATGTAACGGTAACCATTACCGATGCCAACGGCGATACACAGGTTGTCACCGGTGAAGTTACCGACGACGGCACCTTTACGGTCACTGCTCCTGAGTTACCGGAAGGTGATTACACGGTTGACGTCACCGTAGTAGATGCGGCGGGCAATACCACTACCTCTACACAAAGCGGCACGGTAGATACCACCGCGCCAACGTTAATAGTAAATGACCTTGGCACAGGAAACGACAGCACGCCAACCATTACTGGTTCGGGCGAAGTGGGCGCAGTTGTCACAGTGACCGTGACAGATTCATTGGGCAATACACAAACCATTGAGACAGTCGTCGATACTGACGGTAATTACAGCATTGATGTACCCGATGCGTTGGCTGATGGCGAGTATACAGTAACGGTCATAGCAGAAGACGGTGCTGGCAATACGTCTACCCAAACTGTCACTGCAGAGGTTAATAGTGCTGCGCCTACATTAACACTTGATCCATCGGGTCTCGGAAATGATGCGACACCTACATTCACCGGCACCGGTGAGGCGGGCGCGACTGTCACTCTGACCATTACTGATGCCAATGGCACTGTACAAACGGTCACGACGACCGTAGATGGTTCGGGCAACTTCAGTGTGGATGTACCCATCGATCTAGCTGAGGGAAGCTTTACCGTTGACGCAGCAAGTTCTGACGGCTCTGGTAACAGTGCCTCTGTATCCGGCTCTGGTAGCATTGATACTATTGCCCCATTACTAACTGTGAATGACCCCGGCACAGGAAACGACAACACGCCAACCATTACTGGTTCGGGCGAAGTGGGCGCAGTTGTCACTGTGGTAGTGACTGATTCATTGGGTAATACACAAACCATTGAAACAGTCGTCGATGCTGACGGTAATTACAGCATTGATGTACCCGATGCGTTGGCTGATGGCGAGTATACAGTGACGGTCACTGCAGAAGACGTTGCCGGCAATACGTCTACCCAAACAGTCACTGCAGAGGTTAACAGTGCTGCGCCTACATTGACACTTGATCCACCGGGTCTCGGTAGTGATGCGACACCAACCTTGACCGGCACCGGTGAAGCGGGTGCGACCGTGACGCTCACCATAACCGACGCTAATGGTGCTACGCAAACCGTCACGACCACCGTGGACGGTTCAGGCAACTTCAGTGTGGATGTCCCCACCGATTTGGCGGAAGGTAATTTCACGGTCAGCGCGACTACATCGGATGACGCGGGCAATACCGCCTCGGCGTCGGGCACCGGTAACGTCGATACCACCGCCCCAGTGCTGTCATTGAATACCCTAAATGATACCAACGACACCACCCCAACCTTAACCGGCACGGGTGAGGCAGGTGCCACAGTGACGTTAACTATCACGGATGCCAATGGCACTTCGCAAACCGTCACGACCACCGTAGATGGTGCAGGTAACTTTAGTGTGGATGTGCCTACTGATTTAGCCGAGGGCAGCTTTACGGTCAGTGCGACTACGTCGGATGACGCAGGCAATACCGCCTCTGCGTCCGGTACCGGTAACATTGATACCACTGCACCGGTACTGAC
>NZ_FQWD01000011.1:28310-29323 GCF_900129565.1 Marisediminitalea aggregata
GCAGGCAATACCGCCTCTGCGTCCGGTACCGGTAACATTGATACCACTGCACCGGTACTGACACTGAATAATCCAGGGGATACCAACGACACCACCCCAACCTTAACCGGCACCGGTGAAGCGGGCGCGAACGTAACCTTAACGATCACCGATGCTAATGGCACTACGCAAACGGTCACGACTACCGTGGACGGTTCAGGCAACTTTAGTGTGGATGTGCCCACCGATTTAGCCGAGGGCAGCTTCACGGTCAGTGCCACTACGTCGGATAACGCAGGCAATACTGCCTCTGCGTCTGGCACTGGCAACATTGATACCACTGCCCCAGTGCTGACCCTGACTAACCCCGGGGAGACTAACGACACGACACCAACCTTGACCGGCAACGGTGAAGCGGGTGCGACCGTGACGCTCACCATAACCGACGCTAATGGTGCTACGCAAACCGTCACGACCACCGTGGACGGTTCAGGTAACTTCAGTGTCGATGTGCCTAATGATCTGGCCGAAGGCAGCTTCACGGTCAGTGCCACTACGTCGGATACCGCAGGCAATACCGCCTCGGCGTCCGGTACCGGCAACATTGATACCACCGCCCCAGTACTAACCCTGACTAACCCTGGAGAGACCAACGACACCACGCCAACGCTGACCGGTACGGGTGAAGCGGGCGCGACCGTGACCTTGACGATCACGGATGCCAATGGCGCTACGCAAACCGTCACGACCACCGTGGATGGCAGTGGCAACTTCAGTGTGGACGTGCCCACCGATTTAGCCGAAGGTAACTTCACTGTCAGTGCGACTACCACGGATGACGCGGGTAATTCTGCTTCAGCGTCAGGTACTGGCAACATTGATACGACTCCACCGGTCCTCACCCTGACTAACCCCGGGGAGACCAACGACACGACGCCCACCTTAACCGGCACCGGTGAAGCGGGCGCGACCGTGACGTTGACGATCACGGATGCTAATGGATCCACGCAAACCGTGACGACCACCGTAGATGG
>NZ_FQWD01000011.1:31064-33400 GCF_900129565.1 Marisediminitalea aggregata
CCAACCTTAACCGGCACGGGTGAAGCGGGCGCGACCGTGACGTTAACGATCACCGATGCCAATGGCACCACACAAACCGTGACGACCACCGTGGACGGTTCAGGTAACTTCAGCGTGGATGTGCCTACTGATTTAGCCGAGGGCAGCTTTACTGTTAGTGCGACTACGTCGGATGATGCGGGCAATACCGCCTCTGCGTCTGGCACTGGCAACATTGATACCACTGCACCGGTACTCACCCTAACTGACCCTGGTGAGACCAACGATACCACGCCAACCTTAACCGGCACGGGTGAAGCAGGTGCCACAGTGACGTTAACGATCACCGATGCTAATGGCGCCACGCAAACCGTCACGACTACCGTGGACGGTTCAGGCAACTTTAGTGTGGATGTCCCCACCGATTTGGCGGAAGGTAATTTCACGGTCAGCGCGACTACATCGGATGACGCAGGCAATACCGCCTCTGTATCCGGTACCGGTAACATCGATACCACCGCACCGGTTATTTCAATTAATGATCCCGGCGTTGGCAGTGATGCAACCCCTACTATTACAGGAAGTACAGATGCAAGCGCTGGTTCAACCGTATCGTTATCGGTAACTGATGATAATGGAGTAACACAGAACTTCTCAGCAACGGTTGCGAGTGATGGCACCTACAGTGCAGATGTACCCAGTGACTTAGCCGAAGGAAACTATACCGTTTCCGCAACGGTTTCTGATAGTGCTGGCAATAGTGCTTCGGCATCAGCCACCGGCGAAGTTAACAGTAATGCCCCATTACTCACTATCGACCCGCCCGGTATTCTGGGAGATGCTACGCCATTAATCTCAGGTACAACGGATGTTGCAGTTGGTACGACGGTGACTATAGTTGTGACCGATGCCTTGGGTGTAAGCCAAACATTTTTCACTACCGTGCAAGCTGATTTGACATATAGCGCTTCTGTCCCGGCGATTTTGGCAGAGGGAGGGTTTAATATCGCTGTATCTGTCACAAACGGTGTTGGTGTCACGGCGTCTGTATCGACATCAGGAACTATTGATACAGTTGACCCGGTTATTAGCCTGGATGTGGTTGGAACAACAAATGTAGATACACCGGTGATCAGCGGTACGTGTGATGAAATCGGCGCGACCGTGAATATCAGTGTGGTCGACGGCGATGGTACGACGCACACCGTTTCGGCCACCGTGCAATCCGATGGTACCTTCAGTGTTACTATGCCGAGCGCATTGCCGGAAGGGTTACTTACTGTGAACGCCACCGTGCTGGACGATGCCGGTAACCTGGCGACCGCCAGTACGTCAGGTCTTATCGACCTGACGTTACCGACCTTGTCACTGGCGAGTATCGGTGACATTAACAACGATACGCCGGTGATCAGCGGAACCTGTGATGAAATCGGCGCGACGGTGAATATCAGTGTGGTCGACGGCGATGGTACGACGCACACCGTTTCGGCCACCGTGCAACCCGACGGTACCTTCAGTGTGACTATGCCAAATGCATTGCCGGAAGGGTTACTCACGGTAAACGCCACCGTACTGGATGATGCGGGTAACCTGGCGACAGCCAGCACATCCGGTCTCATCGACCTGACGTTACCGACGTTATCACTAGCGAGTATCGGTGACATCAACAACGATACGCCGGTGATCAGCGGTACCTGTGATGAAATCGGCGCGACCGTGAATATCAGTGTGGTGGACGGCGATGGTACGACGCACACCGTTTCGGCCACCGTGCAACCCGACGGTACCTTCAGTGTGACCATGCCCAGCGCATTGCCAGAAGGGCTGTTAACCGTGAACGCCACCGTGCTGGATGATGCGGGTAACCTGGCCACGGCCAGCACGTCCGGTCTCATCGACCTGACGTTACCGACCTTGTCGCTGGCCAGTATCGGTGACATCAACAACGATACGCCGGTGATCAGCGGGACGTGCGATGAAATCGGCGCGACCGTGAATATCAGCGTCGTCGACGGCGATGGTACGACGCACACCGTCTCGGCCACCGTGCAATCCGATGGTACCTTCAGCGTGACCATGCCCAGCGCATTGCCGGAAGGGCTGTTGACGGTCAACGCCACGGTACTGGATGATGCGGGTAACCTGGCGACCGCCAGTACGTCAGGTCTTATCGACCTGACGTTACCGACCTTGTCACTGACGAGTATCGGTGACATTAACAACGATACGCCGGTGATCAGCGGTACGTGCGATGAAATCGGCGCGACCGTGAATATCAGCGTCGTCGATGGCGACGGCACCACCCACACCGTGTCAGCCACCGTGCAATCCGACGGTACCTTCAGTGTGACTATGCC
>NZ_FQWD01000005.1:0-137720 GCF_900129565.1 Marisediminitalea aggregata
GGTCCCTATCTGGTGTGGGCGTTGGATGATTGAGGGGAGCTGCTCCTAGTACGAGAGGACCGGAGTGGACGAACCGCTGGTGTTCGGGTTGTTTTGCCAAAGGCATTGCCCGGTAGCCAAGTTCGGAATCGATAACCGCTGAAAGCATCTAAGCGGGAAGCGAGCCCCAAGATGAGTCATCCCTGACCTTTAAGGTCTGGAAGGGTTGTTATAGACTATGACGTTGATAGGCAGGGTGTGGAAGCGTTGTGAGGCGTTAAGCTAACCTGTACTAATTGCCCGAGAGGCTTAACCATACAACGCCTAAGTAGCTTTTACTTAGAAGTTGTTGGTAAGACTGACTAATTAATAGAAGTTAGAGTAGTGAAGTTACTCTGATTGACACTGATATCAAAGCTTTCCCAAGTTGTTATAAAAAGTTAATGCCTGGCGGCAATAGCGACGTGGTCCCACCTGAATCCATTCCGAACTCAGAAGTGAAACACGTTAGCGTCGATGGTAGTGTGGGGCTTCCCCATGTGAGAGTAGAACACCGCCAGGCTCCCAATTAAGAAGAAGGCCCACTCGATTGAGTGGGCCTTTTTCGTATGCGCGCGTGATAAACATGTCAACTCTGGCATTCCCCGTACCGTCATCCCGAAAAGCGCGAAGCGCGCTACAGTCATCCCGCAAAGTGCAAACAACACCACCGTCATCCCGGAAAATGCGCAGCATTTATCCGGGACCTTAAAGCAAAGCTGATTAAGTTAAACAGACTGTTTATAAGATCCCGGCGCAAGGCCGGGACGACGGGTGGGGCACAAGGCCGGGACGACGGGTGGGGCACAAGGCCGGGACGACGGGTGGGGCACAAGGCCGGGACTACGACCTCTCTCATAGCACGAATACCACCACCGTCATCCCGGAATGCGCGAAGCGCTTATCCGGGAACTTAGAGCAAACCATATTAAGCTAAATAGACTGTTCATAAGATCCCGGCACAAGGCCGGGACGACGGATGGGGCACAAGGCCGGGACTACGAACTCTCTCATAGCACGAATACCACCACCGTCATCCCGGAATGCGCGAAGTGCTTATCCGGGAACTTAGAGCAAACCAGATTAAGCTAAACAGACTGTTCATAAGATCCCGGCACAAGGCCGGGACGACGGGTGGAGCACAAGGCCGCGATGACGGATGGGGCATATGGTCGGGACGGCGGATGGGGCATATGGTCGGGACGACGGATGGGGCGCAAGCACGGGGAGTTGTATTTTGGGAAAAGTATGGACTGACGTACTCTCTGAATTTACGAACACCACCACCGTCACCCCGGAAAGCGCGAAGCGCTTATCCGGGACCTTTTTGATTTCGCAATTTTTTCAGTCTTTCCGTTGGATCGTCTAATCCATATTGCGCTTTTAGCTTTGCAACAACATCAGGATGCTGTGCAATGAATTCACTGATATCGGCAACTAGCTCCGGGTTATTCAGCGTCGATAAACAAAACTCAACCGTTGTTACCGGTAGGTTGGGATCAAGGACAAAGTCGTCAACATCAGACAGCGTGCTCAGTAAATAATTGGCAACGTAATAATCCATATCAACAGCATCCGCCCGATCCAGCTGTGCAAGGTAAAGTGCTGCCTTGTTATCCGCAACGGAAATGAGTTTGGTCTTGCCGCTATCTATTCTGTCCTGCCAATATAGAGGAGAAAAACCAAGCACTATGGCGAGTTTTCTTATCCGGCTTATATCCTGACCATAACGAGGTGCTTTAACAAACGTACCAACCAGGCTGTCGGTTAACGGTGCACTGTAATGCTTTGTTTTGTTATCGTTCACTGGGTTTGTCCACGTTGGGTGGTCAGGATAAACCAGATCGACATTCCCCTTTTCTAACTCAACCTGAAGTCTCAGTACCGGCATAGCTACATATTCAAAACTCACGCCTGTGTGTTTTGAGTAGGCTTCTAAGAGTGCCCAGGCAAAACCTTTATCTACTTCCGAAGAAAACTCGTAGTGAGGGTAGTAAGGAATATTTTGAGATGCAACAACGTAGGTTTCCGCTCTGACAGACAAAGATAATAGAAGACATGTGATGGAAAACAGAAGATAGACTACACGCATAAATATATTGCCGCTGCTCAGATAGTATAAACCTAGCAACACTGAACTATATTACAAGTAGTTCTAACAATGTTTGCCATAAAGACTAAGAATAGGTGTTTTTTCGTATGTAGGTACTTACTACTAATTACGCTCAATGAAAATCTCTGGATTTAACGGTTAATGATGAAAACATGTCATTTCTGTTGATCAGTTTGCCTGCGATAACATGACACACTCCTTCCTTTGAACGTTCCAGAATGCCATGTACCTCGAGAATAGTGGCACTTAGGAAAGGTTGTTTTTGGGCCCTCGCGGTATTCTGCCAGACGATTACATTGATATTGCCCGTATGGTCTTCTAATGTAACAAAGGTTACGCCGCCTGCCGTTCCAGGTGCTTGTCTGCCAACGACATTACCTATAATTCTGACCGGCGTTTTGTGTGCTTTATGAGCCAACTGATTGGCAAAAGTAATGTGTTTAAGCTTGCCTGAAGCGTTTAAAAGCGCAATGGGGTGTTTATCTACCGACAAGGCCAGTGAAGCATAGTCTTCAATCATATCTTCAGCAGGCGAAGGGGCTGATACCTGGTATGTATCGCTGCTTTCCTCGCTGAATAAGGGTAACGACTGCTGGGTATCTGCTACTTTCCAGCGGGCATCAAAGCGGTGAGCTGAAATATCAGTGAGTGCATTCGCACTGGCAAGCGCTGCAATATCTCCCTGAGATAATCCACATTGCTGTATTGATGAGAGCTGCGTAAAGCCGGATGGAGGTCGATTTGTAACAAGTCCGCGTGCACCTTCCTCTGACAGCCCTTTCACCTGACGTAACCCCAGACGTAATTCCCCTGCAGCAGTTAAGCTGTGATCGTATTCACTATGATTAATACAGACAGGCAATACCCGAATCTGGTGAAGTTGTGCGTCTTTTACAAGCTGAGCAGGAGAGTAAAACCCCATTGGCCAGCTGTTCATTAATCCGGTGTAAAACTCGGCAGGAAAATAGTACTTAAGCCATGATGAAACATAGGCCAGGACAGCGAATGACGCCGAGTGAGACTCGGGAAATCCATATTCACCAAATCCACAAATTTGCTCAAATAACTGCTCAGCGAATTCACTTTTGTAGCCTCTTTCTGTCATCCCATCTATTAGCTTACTTCGGAATTGAAGCAACTTGCCGGTTTTCTTCCAGCTTGCCATTGCACGTCGTAACTGGTCTGCTTCGCCGCCAGTAAACCCTGCTGCCACCATAGCCAGCTGAATTACCTGTTCCTGAAAAATAGGCACGCCCATTGTTCTGCTTAACACCGACCTTACTTCCTCTGAAGGGTAGGTGACTGGCATGTCACCATGTCGCCGTAATAAATAGGGGTGGACCATGTCACCCTGAATAGGGCCTGGCCTGACAATGGCTATCTGCACAACGAGGTCGTAATAGCAGCGCGGTCTTAATCTGGGAAGCATCGACATTTGCGCACGTGACTCAATTTGAAATACGCCAACAGTGTCAGCGTTGCAAATTGCATCATAAACCTGCTTGTCATCAGCATGTTTACTGATAAACGGAATACTAACCGGTAAATCATAACGCTGCTCAATAAGCGCAAAGATCTTTCTGATGGCGGTTAACATACCCAGAGCGAGAACATCGACTTTCAGTAAGCCAAGTGACTCTAAATCGTCTTTGTCCCACTGGATCACCGTTCGTTCTGCCATAGCGGCATTTTCTACAGGCACTAATTCGTATAAGGGACCTGCTGAAATAACGAATCCCCCTACGTGTTGTGAAAGGTGTCGAGGAAAGCCCAGTAACGTTTCGGTAATACTGAACAGGTGAGCGAGATTTTTATTTGTATTGTCGAGACCTAGGCTGGCTAATTGCGCTTTCCAGCCAAGAGTTCTGTCTCTGAGATTAATTTGCTTTAACCAGTAACCCAACTGCGACTCGTCGAACCCTAGCACCTTGCCCACTTCTCTGAATGCACTTTTAAAGCGAAAGGTGATCACCGTTGCCGCAAGTGCCGTGCGTTCACGTCCGTACTTGATGTAGATATACTGAATGACTTCTTCACGGCGTTCATGTTCGAAATCGACGTCGATATCCGGCGGCTCGTTGCGTTCTTTAGAAATGAATCGTTCAAACAGCACATTGATTTGCCTCGGATCTACGGCCGTAATTTCAAGGCAGTAGCACACCACGGAATTAGCCGCGGAGCCTCTGCCCTGGTACAAAATACCCTGTGATTTAGCGAACTGAACAATGTCGTAAATAGTGAGGAAAAAGTATTCGTATCCCTCGGAATGAATTAGTGCGAGTTCCTTTTCAATGATTCCGCGAATGCTGTCTGTAACCCCTTCAGGAAAGCGCCGTTTAATACCTTGCTCAACGCAATGTCGCAGGTAAGTGGTAGCGTTAAAGCCGTCAGGTACCAGTTCGCAGGGGTACTGGTACTTGAGTTCACTGAGGCAAAATTCGCACTGGTGGGCCAGGGCAATGCTTTCATCTATCCAGGCTTTGGGGTACAAGCGGGTGAGGGTGGTCAGTGGCTTGAGGCTGCGCTCCTGGTTTTTCATTGCGTCAAACCCTAACTCACTAATTTTCTTTCCTTCACGTATTGCGTGCAACACATGTTGTAACGGTTGTCGGTCAGGGTGATGACAAAGCGTCTGATTGGTGGCAACTACCGGAAAATGATATGTCTGATGCAGCTTGCGGGTATGCGCGAAAGTCTCGTGATCGCTCCCATCCAGTAAGCGTGATGCGCCAATCCAGCACCGCTTAGGGTGGTGTTTTGCCAACCAGGCACCCCAGTGTTCATCATGCTCATTTCCTTTAGGTAGCCAAACAATAAAACAATCTCGAATCGATTTTAAATCCCATTCAGCCAACGAATACTGACCCTTTGCAGAGCGACGTCGGGCGTTCGTAATAATACGGCACAGCTCGGAGTAAGCCCTTTTGTTCGGGCAAATTAAGACAATACGAAGTGAATCTGAAAAGGTAAACAGGCTGCCTGTGATCAGTTTTACCGGTAAGCGATTGGACTGGATCTCCTGCCAGGCTCTAACTATGCCGGCAACAGAACATTCATCGGTTATGGCAATCGCCTCGTAACCGTAAAACGCGGCGGTACTGACAAGCTCTTCCGGGTGAGAGGCACCTTCGAGAAAAGAAAAATTACTCTGGCAAACTAACTCAGCAAACATATTAACTAAAGTACCCGTGAACAAACCAGTTAGACTGGTGATCGCGGAATATCCACAGCCGCTGCCCCGTTGAACTGAGCGCAATAAAATAATCGCGCTTTACCGCACTATCATCCCACCATCCGGTTTGAATGCGTTCCGGGCCATACACAATCTTGGTTTGTGTCGACAAAGGCTGGGGGTCGATTAGCAACCAGCACGGATGCTGACCAGAGGGAAGCTGTTCACAGGCCGCCCCGGAATGGGGTAAACCATGACGAATGTGCAAGTCCTGACGATGATCGTGACATACTCTTGGAGTGATAACTGCGTCTGAACCCAATTTAGCTAACAGTGTGCCCATCAGCATGTTTTCGGCATGCTGATTAAATCGCACGGCAAACAAATGTTCACTCGTGGCATGAAATACAACCGTGTGTTCACAGCGTAGTTGAAAACCGCGAATAGCAGATGTCAGTGCAAGCTGTTCCAGTTTTAACGTAATTAAGCTGAGCCAGTCTTTCGCGTTGTGCATAGGCGCACCTGCGCGTACTTCTACATGTTGCTTAGGCGAGTCCGCCATATGCAGGGTAAGCTGCAATGAATCAGTGGTCAGGTTTTGGCTTACCAGATACTCACAACACTGCTCAACAGGTTGAGTTAAAAACCTGAGCAGTTTCACGCTGTCTTCTAACTCATAGGGAAGTTCACACTGGTAGCGGAAATGTTGTTTTGGATGAAAGGTTGCCCTGGGAACGGCCTTATTGCCCTTTAAAGCCAGCAGGTAACTGATCAGGGCGTTATCAAATCGCTTCCCCACTTCCTCTAGCGGGATTTGAAAAACCGCCTGTAGTGTTCTGATCCCCATGCGGTCAAACTGACTGACTTGCTTTGAGGTAAACTGGGTGTATTTCAGCGATACGTTTTGCAGAGCTATCAATGCCTGAGCATTGGAAAGGTAAACCGTATCAGCGCCGGCTAACGCCAATACCTGAGCTGCCTCGACGCTAGGGCCACTCGCGAAGTGGTAGCGCAGCGCCGTGCTTTGCAGAACGTGGTGAAACAACGCCACAAAATTATCAACCGAGTGGTAGTAGTGGATAATGGGGTCCAGCTTTATGGCGATGCCCTGAGGTTCGAGTAAAACAATATCCGATGCAATGCGATAAAGTTGATTTGCCAGAAGGTGTAGCTGTTGGCATTCCACTTCAGCTGAATAGGGAATAAGTTGGATTCGGTTTAACAAAGCGCAAGCCTGGGCAAGTCCCATTCCCCGTTTAATGCCGGCAGTTGAGGCACATTGAGATACCTGCAAAATTTCATTGTGTTGAGGGCAAAACACCACAAGCGCAGCTTGTTTATCCTCGGCTTGTTCAAGCACAAAGTGATCAAGTTGCAACGAAGGAAAGTGCGCATAGAGCCACTGCATTGGGGAAACCCGCTAACTGCCGGTGAGCGTCGATACCGAAGCCGATTGTGTTTCGCGCATGGCAGTAATAATGGCATCGTTGCTTGCCGGTAACGGGTTACAAATAGGGATGTCAGATTTCGGCCAACTGCCAACTACCCTGTGAAGCGTGATATACCATTGCGTATCTTTGTAATACAGCTCGCAATCCACATTAACGGGCAATGACATAAACGTCTGCAGGTTGTAGTCAATATTCAGCAACAGGCATTGGTACTGTTTGCTTAGTACCTGCAGCCTACGCGCAGCTTTCGCATTTAGCGAAGCGTAACTGTACACAATTAAACTGCATGCCTGGCTTCTAATGCACTGCTCGCAGGCCCATAGCGCATCTTGTTCATTCGCAGGTGAGAGTAACCAGCTGTCCGTGAGTAACTTGTGTTTCGCCAACCAGACTGGGTTAATACTTTGATGGCGGTATAACCAAATCACCTTTTTGCCAGTATTGCGTTGTGCAGCAAACACCGGGTGCAATAACTGAAATTCACCACTGCCCTGATGGCAGCGAATACGGGATAACCCTGCGCTGGGTATCCCTCCTGCCAGCGCCGTATCCAGTGCTTTTACACCCAAAGGCAATCGCTCAATCGGAGATTGAGCGGCGTCGGCTGCATTACCCAAATAGATATCCGGGTGTTGGGTTAACGTGTGAATGGCGCTTTTCATAATCAAAAAATACTGTATTTATATACAGTATTGTAGCGCAAAAAAATGCCTCTGCAAGAGGCATTCAAATTATTGCGTTAACGCTGAGCCCGAAACAAACTGCGAAGCGTTAAATGGTGTACTCAAAAAGCGTTTACGAACTGGCTGATTCAGTTTTGGTTACCGGGAAGCTAATTCCTTTACAGGCAATAACAAAGCCTTCTAACGTGTTCTGGCTCCAGGCTACTCTAATTTCACTGGGTTGCAGTTTCACCTTTTCCCGGATGGACTCCATGGTGAGCTCTGATTCCTGCAGTACCGACTTCAGCGCTTCTTCTACGGTCATACCCTTATCCATGCATAACACCGCAATGGTACTGATATTGTGAAAAACAAACTGAAATACTTCAAACGCACCCGTGTCAATTAAACCACGCTTGTGGGACGACTCCAGGCGTTCCACCAAAAAGTGCTGGATTTGCTTTGCCAGCATGACCATGCCGCTGGTTGAATCACTGATGCGACGATTGCTGGCTTTGAGGTTTGACTGGGATAGCACCAGCTCTTTTTGCAAGCTTTGAACACGCATTACAAAGTACACCAACAACAGGACCAGCGCTGCAATTGAAGCAAATATCACCATGGGTTTTACAATCCTCTTCGTTACTGCTTTTACACGGTTAGTCTTTCTTCGGTGTGTAAATTGGACTTGGGAAAGCAGTTACTTTATCAGATAGTTGAGTGATTTTGGCAGTCCCTTGTTTTTTTACTGTGTCGATACGCAATACATTGTGCATGGGGATATACGTGCGAGTAACGTCGGCAAACTCATCTTTGAGCTTTTCGTGCGTCGGATCTACCACTAAATGCGTGTGGTTGTCCCACACAAAATCGCCAATTTCAACAAAGCCAAAAAGCCCACCCTGAGATAATTCTCTTACGTACAATTCATACCGCTCGCCATTACTGACAAACTGAATACGATACAGAACTTGCTTATCGGTCATAATATCTCGCTAAAAACACCAACGTTGCGCGTGAAAAAAATATAGGAATTGGGTATCGCCACACCAATCCGAATGGAAGGCTGCCCTCTCTGGCTTCATTTCGAATGCCATTCAGTTAAGAGGGGAGAGTATCAGCCCTCACGGATTATAATGATTTCGTGCCAGGGTGCCAGAGGGCGAGAACGTTGTTTATGCGGTAATAATCGGGTTCAGTAACGCTTGCGTTGCAATGTGCAGTTCTTCTTTGGTTTCTGCCAGAATACTGTTCACGGCAAAGCCTTGTACAAAGCAGGTGAGCTGCAGCGCAACGGCTTCTACGTTAATCTCGGCCTTTACCGTCCCCTGGCGCTGTGCTTGCTCCAGACAACCAATAAAACCAAGCTGTAAGCGGTCTAAATAATGCCGGCCAATTGACTGAATGGTCGTATCGTCATGGCCAAGTTCTGTGACCATATTGATCAATAGACACCCTCTGCCAAACATGGCAGAAATATACGCATCGAAGAAGGCTTCAATAGACGCAATACCATGGTGGTTTTCAAGGTGTTGAACAATAGGGGCCAGAGTGTGCTCATGATAATAAGACAGGGTGTCGTATAAAAACTGTTGTTTACTGCCAAATTCTAAATAAAAGCCTCGTCGGTTAAATTCAGTACGGGCAATGATTTCTTCCATTACGGCGCCGTGAAAACTGTGCTCCAGGAAAATATCAACCGCCTGCTCCATAATGGCATTGACGTCATACAGTGATTTTCGTGGCATAACTCACGCTCTGATTTTTAAAAGAATAAACGTTCTAAATGTAGTAGGCATTAAGGAAAATGCAAACAGCGATGCAGCCGCATCGCTGTTTGGGGGCTAGCAGAAGAAAGACTGCTTGAAACAAGCCCAGTGTTCGTTGAAGTGCTCGGTTGGCTTGCGTTGGAAGCCAGTGCGAATGAATTGATTAATACGTCCGTCAGTAAAACAAATCAGGGTATTGGCAATTAAGGCTTCGTCGGCAGTCAGTTGCTTACCTTCGCGCAGTCTGCGTTCACGCAAAATCTGTTTGAGTTGTGTTTCCAACCGCTCAAATAATTTGGCTATTCGCAAGCGTAAGCGCTCTTGTTCACCCAACAAGGCGTCGCCGTTTAAGATTCGGGTAATGCCAGGGTTCTTTTCGGCAAAACCTAAAATCAAATGTAGGATCAACTGGCAACGTGCCGCAGAATCTTTTTCTTCATTAATGATTTTATTAATGCGAGAAAACAACGTCTCTTCAATGAATTCAATCAGGCCTTCAAACATCCGCGCTTTGCTGGGAAAGTGGCGGTAAAGCGCAGCTTCAGAAACGCCAACTTTCTCCGCTAGCTTTGCGGTAGTAATGCGTTGACCCGGACTGGTTTCGAGCATTCCGGCCAGCGCCTGTAGAATCTGTGCTCTGCGATTGGTTTTTTTTGCGGCAGGCATAATGAGCGTGCTTCCTCCATTGTCGGCGTACCTACTGATCACCGAATAATGCGTTCAGTAAAAATTTAACTGTGTTGTAATTGGTATCGTTCGTTTATCAGGTTCAATAATGCCAGTGCTAATTCGGTTTTGGGTTGAGGCGGTAGCTCGACACTGCCGTCTTTCCAAAATACATGTAGCGCATTGGCGTCACTATTAAACCCTAATCCTGCCCGAGTAATGTCGTTGGCAGCAATCATATCCAGCTTTTTATCGGCCAGTTTCTTTTGAGCATAAGCTTCAACATTCTGGCTCTCTGCCGCAAACCCTACACAAAAGGGAGGATTAGGCAATCCGGCAACCGTTTTTAGGATATCAGGGTTTTTTACAAAAGTAAGTGTTAACGTATCCGCATTCTTCTTTATTTTGTTGTCGGCAATATCAGACGCGCGGTAGTCCGCCACAGCGGCGGTAGCAATAAAAATGTCGCTGTTTGCTACCTGACTCATAACGGCCTCGAGCATTTGGTCGGCGCTTTCAACATTGATTCGACTGGCACCAACAGGCGTGGGCAAATTCACCGGTCCCGCAACCAGGGTTACTTTGGCGCCTAAAGCCAGCGCCTGTTGGGCAATCGCAAAACCCATTTTTCCCGAGCTGTGATTAGAAATAAAGCGCACCGGGTCCAGGCTTTCACGCGTAGGGCCCGCAGTAATAACCAGGGATTTGCCCGCAAGCGGCTGCTCGCGGCTTATATAGGTCATCAGGCTTTCAACGATGGCTTCTGGTTCCAGCATGCGACCGGGACCAACATCACCACAGGCCTGTTCGCCGTCGGCCGGACCAACCAGGAAAGCACCATACTGCTGAACGCGGTTAATATTTGCCTGCGTAGGCATGGCTTTCCACATTTGCTGATTCATTGCTGGCGCAATGACTACCTGGGCCGTCGTTGCCAGGAATAATGTGGTAAGTAAGTCATCGGCAATCCCATTTGCCAGTTTGGCAAGGGTATTGGCGGTGGCAGGCGCGATCAGCAATATATCAGCCCATTTGGCCAGTTCAATGTGGCCCATGGCGGCTTCGGCTGTTGGATCCAATAAGTCGGTGCTTACCGGGTGACCCGATACAGCCTGTAATGACAGCTCACTAACAAAATGGGTAGCAGAATCGGTTAATACGACTCTGACAATGGCACCTTGTGCGGTGAGTTTTCTTACCAGATCCGGGGTTTTGTAAGCTGCAATGCCGCCAGTGATCCCCAGAACCACCTTTTTTCCTGCTAATGACATTTATATTCACCTGACTGAATAAACGCCGAAAGACTACCATGCAAGGGCTCAGCTGTGTAGCTATTGATCAAAAAGTGATGGCGTTGAAGGCGTTATTCACGCACCAAATTAGTGCATGAAAACACGGCAGAAGTGCAGTAGGCATGAACAACCCGGTTAATTAAGCTATTGCTGTATTTACTAAGCGAGAGATCCCATGACATTACTGAGGTTACCCGAACAGTCCCGCCCGCGTGAGAAGCTGTTAGCGCAGGGCGTTGCTCAGCTATCGGATACCGAGTTACTGGCGGTGCTGATCCGCAGTGGCAATCAGGGACTGTCCGCGCTGGATATTGCCCGTTGCTTATTGCAGACATTTGGTTCGCTGCGCGGCGTAATGACGGCGCCAAAAAGCCATTTGTGCAAAGTTACCGGCATTGGAGAAACCAAGTTTTGTGAGTTTCAGGCCGCCATGGAAATATGCCGGCGTCATTTGGCTGAACCGCTGCACGAACGCTCGATGTTTCACAGCGCAGAAGATGCCAAACTCTATCTACGCGCACAGTTGCGGGATCTGAACCAGGAAGTCTTTGCTCTCATGTTACTCAATAGCCAGCATCATTTACTGGCATTCAGGAAAATGTTTACCGGTACTATTAACGCTGCGGCTGTTTATCCCAGAGAGCTGGTAAAGCAGGCGCTAGCAGATAACGCCGCGGCTGTTATTCTGGTCCATAACCACCCTTCCGGTAACCCCAAGCCCAGCCCGGCCGACATTACGTTAACCCGGGACGTAAAAAAAGCGATGGAACTGGTAGATATTCAGGTGCTTGATCATTTTATTGTCGCCGACAATCAGGTATGCTCACTCGCTCAGCAAGGATTGCTGTAGAAATTTTAGCCAGGATATTTCTATTTTACTGATTTTTTGGCATAAAACATGGATGGTTTTTAGACACTGGGCGGAAATATTAATGTTTGATTAATTTTTCTTAGCCTATAGTCATCTGGTGCAAAATGCACTAATATGCCTTACTGGCGGATATCCAAAGAAAGGACTAATCATGAAGAAAACATTACTTGCTACGTTGATAGGTGCGTCGACCATCCTGTCAGCGGGTACTTATGCCCAAGAAGGTACTGGCGGCGCAGGTGCTGCTGGTGCTGCGAGTGGAAGCGTTGTATCTGCTGCTGTTGCGGCTGGTGCTATCGTAACCTCTCTGGCTGCATCAATTATTGCTAATAACCGAGGCAAATCTGTTGTTGGTGACGGCGATGGAGACGGTGATGGCGATGGTGACGGCGACGGCGATTGTAACGGCGACGACGAACTGGTTGACGGCGTATGCATCGGCACAACTGTAACCAACACAGTAACTGTATCTGGTACACAAACTATCACTGTACCGGTAACTGTGACTTACATCTACGCTCCTGGCGAACAGTAAGCGTTAACGATTTTTAAAAAAGCCGCCTTCAAGGCGGCTTTTTTATTGTGTAACATGGAATCAGTTCATCTTAAGGCCAAAATTGCTGCATGACCGTTAGATCTTTTCGTAACCTTGCCTGTTTGGCAGTGGTTACCGCTTTCCTTGTAAGTTGCTCTTCCACACATCGTTTATATATGGAGTCTTTGCGCCTTGCATTTCGCTCAGGTCCAGAGAAGAGCCTTGCTGACATCCAACAAAGTAAAATTGATTTGATGCAACTTGAGCTAGGCGACAGAAATCCGGCATTTCTCGCCCTGGCTTACCTTGAGAACGACCAGCATAAGTGGGTGTCTGCCGACCATGCCGTTTTCGTGTTCCATCACGACAAGTTGGTACAGACGTCGGGGTTTGCCAAAGACGTTCTGAGTACCAGTCATCTCGACACGAATCCGCTGGTGGATATCGCATCAGCCAACACAACGACCTGGCAATACACCATCGATATTGCCAATCATGAATACGGCTTACCTGTTGAATCAACATTTAAAAAAGATGGCACGGTAACCAAATCGTTCTACGGTCAAACTTTCACACTCGACAAATGGGTGGAAACTGTGCGTACAGAGCCTTCTACGCCATATTGGGACAGCGCTTACGACTGGGAAAACAGCTACCTGGTAGAGCCTGTCTCGGGCAACGTCTTTTACAGTGAGCAAACCGCCTCACCTTTTACTGAAGCCATGGTGATCACTTACGTTAGCCGCATTGCACGCCACATCAAAAACAGTGGGGGCTTATAGTATGAAGAGGCATTTAGGGTGCTTACTCGCGTTATGCCTGTTGAGCCAAGCTGTAACCGCAGCCCAATTGTCGTTTAATGCGCAAAATACCATTATTACCTTCGACAAACCCGTTAAGCTGGCCGAGGTGCTGGCAACACTGCCCGACCCGCATTCGGTTTACTGGGCCGGGGCCGAAGTGTATGAGCTGGACAGCCCGAAAGCAGAAGCGCAGCGTGCTGACGTCATGCAGCTACTGGCAAATCTGATCCGCCGACAATCCTCGGGTTCAGCTCGCCATACTCTGTTGAGCGATCTTTACCGTGACATCAGCGACTGGCATCTTATGCGTCGGCTCAACATTGATGTCGATTTCGATCAGGCCAGATTAAACCCCAAACGCAATCCCGGCTTTGTGTCGGGCCGCTATTACATAAAAGCGAAGCCCAGCATGCAGAGTGTGTCGCTGGTTGGGCCAATTGGTGCGCAACAGACACTGACATTTAACAATGCCTCGACCGTGCGCGACTACCTGGAACAAGCAACGCCAGCGGACTCCTCCGACAAGGATTATGTGTACGTTATAGAGCCTGATGGCAAGGTGTCCAAGCAGGGTATCGCCTATTGGAACAATACACACTACAAGCCAATGCCTGGCAGTGTGATTTACCTGCCGCTTCAAACTGATTTATTCAGCGACGACATTGAGCAGCTCAATGATCATATCGCCAGATTGCTACAACACAGGATGTAACCGTGACTGCTTTGAATTTAAGGCTTGCCGTGGCAACGGCATTAATGAGTGGTGTAGCGGTAGCAGATGAAGTGCCGGCTGCAGATAATCCTTACAGTGTATCGCCCTCGCAGATGGTGCAGGGAGGGGTAGGTCTGTGGCAAACCCCAACGGCTCGAATGATGCCCGAAGGGTCGTTATCTCTTAATTACACAGACAATCAGGAATACCGCTTTTGGTCGGTGAGCCTGCAGCTCTTCCCCTGGATGGAAGCTACCGCGCGTTATACCGATACCCGTACCCGGCTTTACAGTAACGTAGACAGCTTTAGTGGCGACCAAACACTCAAAGACAAAGGACTCGACGTAAAATTTCGCTTGTGGGAAGAAAGTTACTATCTGCCCGACATATCGTTAGGATTCCGCGACTTTGGGGGCACGGGCTTCTTCGACAGCGAATTTGTCAATATGAGTAAGTCTGTCGGCCCCTTTGATTTTCACGCCGGTGTAGGCTGGGGATACATGGGAACCCATGACGATGTAACCAGTCCTTTCTGTAAACTGCGCGACAGCTACTGTGAGCGACCTACCGGGTTCTCGGGCCGTGGCGGTAAGGTGGATTACCAAAACTTCTTCAAGGGGCCTATGGCGTTCTTTGGGGGGGTAGAATACCGCACTCCCATAGACGGGCTGACGTTAAAAGCGGAATACGAAGGGAATAACTACGTAGATGACCGCGCAGGTGCTTTGCAACAGGACACTCGCTGGAACGTAGGGGCGTTGTATCGCTGGAAGGGGTTTGACTTTACCCTCAACTATCAGCGCGGCAACACGGTTGGGTTTGGGGTGAGCTACCGGTTGAATATGCACACCGTCAAACAGCAAAAAGTTGTCCGTCCGCCAATGGATATTACCGACAAGGAGCCCGCTGCAGACGTTGAGTCCATTAACAAGCTACGGCTGGTCAGCAATCTCGTGACAAACGCCGGGTTCGTGCCGAACGACCTGGATATCGATGAAACCAGCGCGACCATTTACGGGGTGCAAACCTCGTATCGCGATGACGAAGAAGCCATAGAGCGTGTGGGGCGCATTCTGGCATCTGAAATGCCAGAGTCCGTGAAGGAATACCACATTGTCGAGCATACGGGTAACCACCTGATGGTCGACACGGTAGTGGATGCGGACGAATTCAAGCAGCACGCGAAGTACGAAGTGCCTGAAACCGATTTGCCATCGACCTATTACCGCACGTCGCCTGATGCTGAAACCCGGGAAAACTTTACCCCCAAAACCGAGTCGGGCATGTTGTATGGCGCTGAGTTCTTCTGGACGCAATCCATTGGTAACCCGGAAGCCTTTTACATGTATCAGGCTGGCCTGATGTTCACCGGCGGTTACCAGTTTAATCGTAACTTCGGTGTGTATGGTACGGTGAGCGCGACGCTGTTGGAGAACTTCGATAAATTCAACTTCAAAGTGGATAATGAAGAGTCTGCATTGCCGCGTGTGCGCACACAAACCCGCGAATACGTGACCAACGGCGTTATGTCGATGAACTCGCTGTACGGCAACTGGTTCGACACCTACGGCGATGACTGGTACTACGCCGGGTATGCTGGGTACCTTGAAACCATGTATGCCGGGGTGGGCGCTGAAGTGATGTACCGGCCGCTCGACAGTCGCTGGGCATTCGGTATCGACGCGAACTATGTTCAGCAGCGCGATTTCGAAAACGAATTCGGTTTACTGGATTACAAAGCTTTTACCGGTTTCGCCAGTGTGTACTGGCAACCTGAGATTTTGCCTGATGCGCGCATTCGCCTGAGCGCAGGTCAATTCCTGGCGCGCGACAAAGGGGTGAATATCGAATTCGCCAAGCGTTTCGACAGCGGCATTGTGGTAGGTGCGTTTGCGTCGTTTACCAATGTGTCAGCAGAAGAATACGGCGAAGGTAGTTTTACCAAGGGATTCTTTATCTCGGTACCGTTTGATTTATTTGTGTTGAAACCGGCTACGGGCCGTGGCACTTTCCCCTGGATCCCGATTGCGCGGGACGGTGGACAAATGCTGAATCGCCCGGTTAACCTGATCAGCACCACGGAAAAACGGTCGCCATTTTTTGACTAGAACCGGCCGCAAAGTCAGGCCGTGATCGGGTTTGCGCGACTTTTTTCGCTTTTTAAGTTGAATTTGTCGCGCATTTGCTGTATAAAATGCGCCCTCTTTATTAAGGTTATATCGTCAGTTGCATTGCCATTAAAAATGCGCAAAAACGACTGACACGACAAAATTCGTTGTTCTGGAGACAAATAATGTCAAGAGTATGTCAAGTAACAGGTAAGCGTCCTGCGGTAGGTAACAACCGCTCTCACGCTCGCAATGCGACTCGTCGTCGTTTTTTACCTAACCTTCAAACTCACCGTTTTTGGGTTGAAAGCGAAAACCGTTTTGTGAAATTACGCCTTACTCCAAAAGGTATGCGTATTATCGATAAGAAAGGCATCGATGCTGTATTAGCAGACATCCGTGCCCGTGGTGAAAAGATCTAAGGAAGCCAACTCATGCGTGATAAAATTAAATTAGTTTCTTCAGCTGGTACTGGTTTCTTCTACACCACTGACAAAAACAAGCGTAACATGCCGGGCAAAATGGAAATCAAAAAGTATGATCCAGTTGTTCGTAAGCACGTTATGTTCAAAGAAGCCAAAATCAAGTAACAAAACTTGCTTTTGTCTCCACGAAAACCCGGCTTGAGCCGGGTTTTTTGCGTGAACAGAATTCAATGCGGTAGGTAGCGAACATGGCCAGAATGTCGAAGCGAGCATTTAATAACGTGGTAATTTTTGCCATGTTGGGCATGATTTTTTTGTTTAATATTAACAGCTTTCTGCCGTCGGCGACTGCGCCGGCCTCAATTCCACTGCTGCCAAAAGACGGCTATGTTCTGAAAATTGAACAAGGCAGCCATAAACTTGAGCGGGTGGGCCAGCAATGGCGTTGGAGCGGGGTAAGACAAACCCTGGCCAGTACCCCCGAGCAACATATCGACGTGTGGCGACAGGCCACCATGGACATGGCAAAGCCGCCCAGAAGCGTTTTGCAAACCGAACCCCTTATTACGGTTGTATGGCTGGCTGGTGCAACACAGGGCCGGGTGTACGCTATTGTGCCCGCGGCCAACAAAGTGTGGATCCAGTTTGACAGCGATTGGTACATGCTCAATCAGGTTACTATCGATGAGTTGCTACCCTGGTTAGGTGATTCGGAGGAAATGTAGTGCCTGAGTTACCAGAAGTCGAAGTCTCCCGCCTGGGCATCGCACCGCACCTGGAAGGGCAAACCATTAGTCGGGTTATTGTACGTGACGCCCGATTGCGCTGGCCGGTGCCAGAGACTATTCAACAAGCCTCGGGCAGTGAAATCCTGGCGGTTAATCGCCGTGCAAAATACCTGCTCATTCAGTTGAGTAATCAGGCCGTCATCGTGCTTCATTTGGGCATGTCGGGCAAACTACGCGTACTACCAGCAACTACGCCGCCGGTGAAACACGATCACATCGATATTGTTCTGGCTAACGGTATTTGCTTGCGCCTCAACGATCCACGTCGCTTTGGCGCCTGTCTGTATCAGCAGCCCGGTGACGCACCAAGTAAACTACTGGCGAATCTGGGGCCAGAGCCCCTCACCGAAGACTTCGATGCCCAGCGCTTGATCACGCTGTCAAAAGGCAAGCAGGTGGCAGTGAAGAATTTCATTATGGACAACGCCGTGGTGGTGGGGGTAGGGAATATCTACGCCAACGAAGCGCTATTCATGTCTGGCATTGATCCGCGTCGCAAGGCCGGAAGAGTGAGCGCTAAGCGCTATGAAGTGCTTACGGAAGCCATTAAGCAGGTGCTGGCGAAGGCCATCCGCCAAGGCGGCACCACGCTCAAAGACTTCACTCAAAGCGATGGCAACCCCGGGTACTTTGCCCAGTCATTAAATGTATATGGTCGCACCGGTGAGCCTTGCTTAACTTGTGAGACACCCATTAAAAGTGTGGTGATTGGGCAACGAAATACCTTTTACTGCCCAACCTGCCAGTCCTGAGCGCTCGGATAGTGCTGATCTAACGTTTGTGGAGCTTTTGCTCTAACGCGTCTTTTACTACCGGATCGCAAAACTGCCCGACATCGCCATGGTGTAACGCCACTTCCTTCACCAGAGTTGAAGAAATAAACGAGTTTTCTTCCGACGGCGTTAAAAACACACTTTCCAAATCGGGGTTAAGTCTGCGGTTCATGTTGGCCAACTGAAACTCGTATTCAAAATCCGCAACTGCCCGCAACCCCCTGATCAAAATAGTCGCTTGCTGCTGGCGAGCGAATTCTGCCAGCAGGCCGGTAAAGCCTACCACGGTAACATTGTCCAGATCCTGGGTGACGGTGGTAATTAACCGTACGCGCTCGTCCAGCGTAAACAAGGGCTGTTTACTGGGGTTGGCCGCAATGGCCACAATCACTTCATCAAACATACGGGCAGCACGCTCAATTAAGTCGGCGTGGCCATTGGTGATCGGGTCAAAGGTTCCGGGATAAATAGCTCGTGTTTGCATAGTGATTACCAAATGAATATGTAGGGTAGAGAGCCGACACTAGCGGGAATTCGGCGAACTTGCAATTGGCTGCTGATAGCCGTTCAAAAGCGCCTGCCAGTTGTCGTCGTTAAAGTAATAGGTTGAGGCTGATTTTGCCTGTTCTTTTAGCAATGAGCGCTGCAGACGCTCCAGGTTGCCAGGCTTCCACTGATGACCACTTTTCTGACCGCACTTATCGAAGTCAATTAGCCAGAGGGCGTCTTCGTCATCAATGAGAATGTTATGGATATTCAAGTCATGGTGATACACCTGAATATCGTGCATGCGGCGGATGACCTCACCCATACCCTGCCACAGTGTATTGGGCATTGCATTGCGCTGAATGCGCTGGTGGACTTCCTGACAGCGCGGGATCTGTTGCATCAGGATGGCGGCTTCATATGCCAGTCCAAAACGACTGACTCTGCCAGCTAATCCCAATGGCACGGGTAATCCCGCCTTGTGCATGGTGTGCAGCAGTTGCAGTTCGCGGAACGGGCGGGTCGCGTCTAAGCCGTTATACATAAACCGGCGTTGAGAAAAATGCCTGACAAGCCCGCCTCGGCAATAGGTGCGAAGCACCATGGGAGCCGGTTCGTTAATAATGACCGCCTCGCCGCGTCCGCTGTCGGGCTTACCATGAGCACGTTGTGTCCAGAAGTCAGTATGCAGCCACTGCGCTTCAGGTGGCGATATACCCATTACCTCGCATGCCTGCAGGTTGTAAAGTACGACATCGCGGCCTTGTTGTGTGGGTGCCAGATCAATCAAACGGGTTTTTCTCAGACATTAGACTTGTTTCTTGCCCCTGATTGTAATCAAATTACGGTGGTTTATCAGTGTTATGTGGAAGTTTATTTGTCTACCCTCAGTAAAATTACCATCCCGACAAACGGGTCGTTATGCCTGCTACGGCTTTCTGCCATAGGTGATGTCTGTCATGCGGCCGCCATGGTGCATCGCATCAGAACGCATCGCCCGGATATTCGAATAACCTGGATCATTGGCAAAATCGAATACCAGTTACTCAAGGGCATGGACGGGGTGGACTTTGTGGTATACGACAAAAAAACCGGCCGCCAGGGCATGAAAGCCATCAAGGCACAGTTCAAAGACACGCGCTTTGATGTGCTTTGCATCATGCAAATTGCACTGAGAGCGAATTTATTGTCACGGGCAATTCGGGCTAAAGTTCGGTTGGGTTTCGACAAAGCACGCAGCAAGGAAGGACACAGTTTATTCATTAATAAACGCATAGCTGCGCAACATCAGCCCCATGTGCTGGAGGGCTTTATGGCCTTTGCCGACGCCATGGGTATTCCGCCGGCTGCTGAGCTACAGTGGTCATTGCCATTGTCATCCGATGACCTTCAAGTCGGTGTGGCATTGGCCGATAACCTTGGGGACTATGCGGTTATCTGTCCAGCGGCGTCTAAAGCAGAACGCAATTGGACTGCAGAAGGATACGCAAGTATAGCTAACTGGCTTGTAAACCAAGGCCTTAAGGTATTATTGTGCGGAGGACCTGCACCTTTAGACAGGCAAATCGGCGACGCGATACTGGCCGCAGGTGCGACAGTAGAGCAGGACCTGATTGGTAAAACCACACTGAAAGAGCTGGCGGGTGTGTTGGCCCGGGCAAAAGTGGTGGTTGCCCCTGACACCGGGCCTGCGCACATGGCAACGACGGTGGGCACGCCAGTAGTGGGTTTGTATGCCCACTCGAACCCTATTCGTACCGGGCCGTATTTGAATCGCGACGAGGTCGTGTCTGTTTACGCCGATTGCGTAGCGGAACAACACGGTAAACCGTGGCAGTCGCTGCCTTGGGGAACGCGTGCCAAAGGAGAATCACTGATGGCGCGAATTCAACCTGAACAAGTAGAAAACGTACTTGTAAAAGTACTTAATAAGTAGAATTTCGAAGGCGAACGCTTTAATTATTGCTGTTCTTTTCTACACTTAGGAAAGTCATTCATCTTCAGCATGATCCGAAAGCCGAACGGGGGATTTTCCAGGCTAACTCAGAGGTCTGTTTGTTAAGGAGCAACATTGCAAAGCGGAGTGAGTCGAACGCTATTAATCGTATTGTTTATCCTGGTGTTTTGCCCGCTAAGGGCCGCCGAGGCGGCAATACATATTCTGGCGAATGAAGCGGTAAAAACGCAGACTCTCTCGCCGGCACAGGTGCGTTTGATTTTTGCTGGCAGAACCCAGTTCTGGCCCAATGGCGAACGGGTAAAAGTGTTCGTGCTACACGCATCAAACCCGATTCACACCGAGTTTTGCCGCAACGTATTACAGATCTACCCTTATCAGTTAGAGCGCATCTGGCAGCGGATCACCTATTCCGGTCAGGGCGATGCGCCTACCATCGTCAATTCAATTGAAGACATGGTGGCAAAGGTTGCCGCCACCCCCGGGTCTATTGGTTATGTGAACACAGAGACCCCTCCAGAAGGAACCTATTTACTGAATATTGGGGAGCGGGAATAATGCAGAAGCACGCAGTAAAAGGCTTTTTCGCTTCACTGGTGGTAATGGCATCCGGTGTTTATGCAGACGACAATTTGTCCTGGCATGGATTCATTGCCCAAGGGCTAACGCGTTCTCAGGACAGTGCTTTTATTACCGACGACAATGCCTTTAGCCGTGAACTAACCGAAATCGGCATCAATGCCAAATACACGGTGAATTCATCGTTAAGTGTTGCCGGCCAACTGGTGTATCTGGACGGCGGAAATCGCTATCGTCAGGGCTCACGGGTGGACTACTTATTCCTGGACTGGCGGGTTGCCCAGTATTTTGACTGGCAAATGAATCTGCACATTGGACGCTATAAAAACCGTCACTGGCTGTATTCCGCCACCCAGGATGTGCCGCAAACCCGGCCTTCCATTATTTTGCCGCAGTCGGTGTATTACGATGGTAACCGCGATATGGCGCTCAGCAGCGACGGTATAGCACTGCAAAGTATTAAAGTCGGTGATACCGGTACCTGGGAAGTGCGCTGGAGCCTGGGGCGTTCACCGTTAGCCAAAGAAGAAACAAAGAAATTCCTGAGCCCGTTGGCGCAGGGACGGGTAAAGCAGGACTTCGTGCATCAGTTCAGCACCTACTGGCAACCCGATTTTTCGCAGTGGGAGCTGGGGTTTAGCCTGCTGCAATCCGACTTTTCTTACAAGCCAGCCGAGCAGGATATTCTGCTAAACGGTTCGTCTTCAGTAGACCGCCTGACTCTGGCGATCCGTTACGACAGCGAAAACTGGGAGTTTAGCTCCGAATTGCTTCGCGACCGCTTGCGCTACAAAGGCGACTTTACACAGGGCGTCACGTTGGACATCGACAAAACCGGCGAGGGCGGTTACGCCCAGTTTCGCTATTTCCTGTCAGATACTGTTACCGGTCTGGTTCGCATTGACACCTACGACGTAGATCGCGATGACCGCGAAGGTACGTTGCTGGATTTAAACCCCTTAGGGCCTATTCCCCGGTATTACGGCTTTATGGACACCGCCACCGTTGGTGTCAGCTGGGATTTTGCTAAACAAATGCGTCTTAGCGGCGAATTCTCCCGCACCCACGGTGCAGGGCGATTGTCTGCGGTACTATTTCCAAATTCATTGATTCAGGCTGCTCCGTACTGGAATACCTGGTCGGTGCAATTGATGTACTGGTTTTAAGTATGCGACACCTGTCCATAAGCTACAAAGTGCTGTTTGTCATGCTGATCATGGTCAGCGTGGTGTGTACTGTGGTGGTTGGGCTACTGTTAAAACAATCCGCTTCCCAGGAAACCGAGCTAAACCAGGCTTTATTCGCCCGGGACGTGACCCGCTATCACCAAATCACCTCGTTACTGGGGGACAGGCTCTCGGTATGGGTTGAGAGCCTGAAACATCAAAGTGAGGGCGCAACGTTAACCGAAGCGCAATTGCTTGAACGCCTTAAGCTCAGTGGTGATTTTCTGTTGCTGCAATGGGATGTTTCCAGCGTCTGGCTTATCGACCACCAGGGGGAAGTGACGTTCAGCGACGGGGTTGTGCTGCCTGACGCTCTGCAGCCTATGGTGGCGCAAACCCTGCAGCAGGGCCGTCCGCAACAAGGTGTGCACTGCCAGACCTATTGCGAAATGGTAGTCAGCACACCGGTTATGTTACCCGGCGGGAAGACCTATGCGGTGGTGATGACCACCTCGTTACAGGAAGTACTGGCCTTGCTAAGCGAAGCTTCACAGGCGGAACTGGTGTTGGTTCGTCAGCCCGATACGGAAGTGAAACACCAATCCAGCCGACTGTATTTGAATAGCTCGTTAAGCGAGAAGCAGGCTACAATGATGCGCAGTATTCTGGGCGACATTCCACAGCAAACCACCATAAAGCGCCTGATAACCCGCGGTGTGGAAGTTACCAGCAGCGACAACGCTTACTACGTCATGCTCCTGCCCTTATTTAACAACAGTGCCAACGGACACTACGTGATGTTCGTGCATGATATCGACGACCGCAAGCGCACCTTTCAGATTCAGAAATTAATTATTTTCCTGGGCGGCCTGGGGTTGGTACTGACGTTTGTGATGAGTATGTTTGTATTGCTCAGGCGCTACGCACAAAAGCTGAATGCATTGTCGAATATGCTCCCACTGCTGGCTCAACAGCGCTTTGATGAGTTTAAAGAGCAGAACAAACGCAGCTTCTTTCGAAACCAGTGGTTGTCAGACGAACTGGATGTACTGGGCAGTGCGGCAGAAGAATTAGCCGAAAAGCTGGAAACGTTAGATCGCCAGATGAGCGTGAACACGGCCAAATTAGAAAAAATGGCCATGTTCGATAACCTGACCGGCTTGCCGAATCGCAATATGATGACCTTCCAGCTAAACAAGCTACTGGCTTCGGTTAATCGCGAAAAAGGCGGCATTGCCTTAATGTTCATCGATTTGGACAACTTTAAAAAGGTGAACGACAGCCACGGTCACCACTTCGGCGATGAGGTTGTCAAAGTAGCCAGTGAACGCCTGTCTGGCGTACTACGGGAAACCGACCTGATCGCCCGCTTTGGGGGCGACGAATTTGTTATCCTGCTAAATCATGTCGAAACGACCGACCAGGTTGAAAACGTAGCGCAAAAGCTCACTGCAGAGTTCATTGAGCCTATGCGTATCACCGAGCAAACATTCTATATCACCATCAGTATTGGTATTGCCTTCACCGCTGACGCGAAGAGCAGCACCCTTGAGATGATGCGCCAGGCCGACACGGCCATGTACGAAGCCAAGCTGCAGCGGGGTTCCAGTTATCGGTTCTTTGACTCCACCATGAACCAAAAAGTCGTTCGTCAGGTGGAGTTAGAAAGTGAAGCACGCATTGCCATAAAAGAACAACAGTTCTTCCTTGCGTTACAACCACAGATATCCCTTGAAACCCTTAAGCTGGTGGGATTTGAAGCCTTGCTACGCTGGCGTCATCCAGAGCGGGGTCTGGTGTCTCCGGGTGAATTCCTGCCGCTGCTGGAGAATACCCCTATGATGGCCGAACTGGACTTTTGGGTAATGGAGCAGGCCATTATGCTGTTATCTGAAATGCGTAATCAGGGCTACCCCGGGGTGAAAATGGCGATCAATCTGTCGGCGGCGCAATTTGCCAACGAGTCGCTACAGCCTTACTTAACCGAACTCATCACCAAGTATTCCGTAGACGCGAGTCTGGTTGAACTGGAGTTGACCGAAACCGTACTGGTAGCGGATACCGAACGCGCGGTAGAAACGATCCATCAAATTCGATCGCTGGGCTGTCAGATTGCAGTGGATGATTTTGGTACGGGCTACTCTTCGTTAACCTACCTGCGTACGATCCCCAGCGATATTATTAAGATTGACCGTTCTTTTATAAACGGCATGATGGAAACCGACTCCGACCGAAACATTGTTGATTCAACCATATCCATGGTGCGCAACATGGGTCAGCAAGTGATTGCCGAAGGCATAGAAACCGGCGATCAGCTCAATCAACTTCGCAATATGCAATGTCAGTACGGCCAGGGATACTTCATCAGTAAACCCATCGAGCAGCATGTTCTCTGGCAGGTGCTAAAATCACAGGTAGTAAACGGGCGCTGGGTGCTGTTACAAACAAATGGCTCCCCCTAGGCTGAATACGCAATACCGTTCAGCAACTTTATAATGCGTGCTAAAAAGTTTACACCCTTACCGTTTACGTAAAGTACTCAAACCAGTCGCCTTAGGGCATAACCTCAGGCACTTAGGTACAATACGCCGCATATTTTAATCGTTGGGAGTCGCGCTATGTCTGCGTCATTTATTTCTCATATCGAAGCACAACTTACGGCCACAAAAGAAGAAGGGCTGTACAAGGTTGAGCGTGTCATTTCATCGCAACAGCAGGCCGATATTGAAACGCAGGACGGCTCGCACGTAATTAACTTCTGCGCCAATAACTACCTGGGTCTGGCGAATCATCCGGACCTCATCGAAGCGGCCAAAAGCGGTTTGGACAGTCACGGTTTCGGCATGGCGTCAGTTCGCTTTATCTGTGGTACGCAGGACATCCATAAATCTCTGGAAACCAAAATCAGTGATTTCCTGGGTACAGAAGACACCATTTTGTATCCGTCTTGTTTCGATGCCAACGGCGGCCTGTTTGAAACTATTTTGGGGCCGGAAGATGCGATTGTGTCTGACGCGTTGAATCACGCCAGCATTATCGACGGTGTGCGTCTGAGCAAAGCCAAACGCTACCGTTATGCCAACAACGATATGCAAGCACTGGAAGAGCAGCTTAAGCAAGCCAGAGCCGACGGCGCACGCTTCATTCTGATCGCTACCGACGGCGTATTCTCCATGGACGGCATTATTGCCAACCTGAAAGGCGTGTGTGATCTGGCCGACAAATATGACGCCATGGTCATGGTAGACGACTGCCACGCTACGGGCTTTCTGGGCGACAATGGCCGCGGAAGCCATGAATACTGCGACGTAATGGGTCGTGTAGACATCATTACCGGCACGCTGGGTAAAGCCTTAGGCGGGGCGTCTGGCGGTTACACTTCAGGTAAAAAGGCGGTGATCGACTGGCTGCGTCAGCGCTCACGTCCGTATTTGTTCTCAAACTCTGTTGCGCCACCGATTGTGGCAGCGTCTCTGAAAGTGTTCGACATGATGGCCAACGGCCACGAGCTGCGCGAGCAACTATGGCGTAACGCTGCGCACTTCCGTTCGCGTATGGAAGATGCGGGCTTTACCCTTGCTGGTAAAGACCACCCGATTATTCCGGTTATGCTGGGCGACGCCAAACTGGCCAACGACATGGCAAATAAACTGATGTCCAAAGGCGTATACGTTATTGGCTTCTCGTACCCGGTGGTACCTAAAGGCCAGGCGCGTATTCGTACCCAGATGTCAGCGGCGCATACCATTGAACACGTCGACAAAGCGGTTGATGCCTTTATTGAAGTGGGCCGTGAGTTAGGAGTGATTGCATGAAGTCGCTGGTAAAAAGCCACTCGCAGCAGGGCATTTGGCTGGAAGATACCGCCAAGCCGGAAGTGGGCCACAACGACCTGCTGATCAAAATTCGCAAAACCGCTATATGCGGTACCGACATGCACATTTACAACTGGGACGACTGGGCTCAGAAAACCATTCCTGTGCCTATGGTTGTTGGCCACGAGTACGTGGGCGAAGTGGTTGATATGGGCCAGGAAGTGCAGGGCTTTAACGTCGGCGACCGGGTATCGGGCGAAGGCCACATTACCTGTGGACACTGCCGTAACTGTCGTGCCGGACGCCGCCACTTGTGCCGTAATACCGAAGGTGTGGGGGTTAACCGCGCCGGTGCGTTTGCCGAGTACCTGGTTATTCCTGCGTTCAATGCTTTTAAAATTCCTGACAACATCAGCGACGACCTGGCGTCTATCTTTGACCCGTTTGGTAATGCGGTTCACACGGCGCTGTCGTTCGATTTAGTCGGTGAAGACGTACTGATCACCGGTGCTGGCCCTATTGGCATTATGGCCGCTGCCGTAGCACGCCACGTAGGCGCGCGTCATGTGGTGATCACCGACGTTAACCCATACCGCCTGGCGCTTGCCGAGAAAATGGGCGTAACCCGCGCAGTTAACGTTGCCGAAGAAAACCTGAAAGACGTGATGAACCAATTGGGCATGACCGAAGGGTTCGATATTGGCTTGGAAATGTCGGGCGTACCGGTAGCGTTCCGCGACATGCTAAACAACATGAACAACGGCGGCAAAATCGCCATGTTGGGTATTCCGCCTCAGGATGTCGCAATCGACTGGAACCAGGTTATTTTCAAAGGCCTGGTGATCAAAGGCATTTACGGCCGCGAAATGTTTGAAACCTGGTACAAAATGGCCAGCCTGATCCAAAGCGGTCTGGATATTTCGCCTATTATCACGCACCAGTTTTCAATAGATGAATTCCAACAGGGATTTGATACTATGGGCTCAGGACATTCCGGAAAAGTTATTCTTAACTGGCAGTAGCACATATTATGCAAGCGTTTGAACATATCTCTGTGGCACAAGTTGCCGAACAACTCGGCGACGTCGTGGTCGCTGATATCCGTGATGCCGGCTCATTTCAGGCTGGCCACATCGAAGGGGCAGTCAACCTGTCTAACGACAACCTGGCTGAGTTTATGGAAAACACCCCAAAAGCCAAGCCGGTGGTTGTGGTGTGTTATCACGGCGTAAGCAGCCAGCAAGCCGCACAGTTTTTAGTGGGCCAGGGCTATGAGCAGGTCTACAGCATGGACGGTGGATTTGAAGGCTGGCGGTTAGGTCAGCCGGTGGTTAATGACTAACAGTGGCCAAACCCCTGATAGCGATTCGCCAGTTGCGGTATGCCGACCTGCTGGCGAGCTATTTAACCTCTCAACATATCGATGTCAGTGTTGTTCACGATGCTGCGCAAGATCAGTACATTGTGCAGCTAAACAATGAAGCAGACTTCGATAAGGCATTACCCATTTGTCAGGCGTTTGTGCAGTCGCCGAATGATCCCAAGTACCAACAGGCCGCATGGCAGCATTCCGAACGCACCGACATTAAATCGCCTTCAAAGCCGAATCTGGACGTGAAGCGCTGGCTGATCTGGTTGCGTCGCGCGCCGTTTTGCGGCGCCATTTTGTTTACCTGTACGCTGGTTTTTCTGCTGTCGCTAGTCGGCTTATTTCAACCCATTGCCGAGCAACTGATGATCCAGCCGCTAGGCCAATTGCTCGACAATAACCAGTGGTGGCGTTTGCTAGGCCCGGCGCTCATTCATTTCAGCATGGTGCACTTTGTGTTTAACCTGCTGTGGTGGTGTATGTTAGGCGGGCGAATTGAGCATAAGCTGGGCACCAGCTTTCTCATTTTACTGTTTGTGATCACTGCGGTGGTCAGTAACCTGGCGCAACTGATTGCGGCCGGCCCGAACTTTGGCGGGCTTTCGGGCGTAGTGTACGGTGTACTGGGTTTTGTATGGTTTATTGGCTGGCTGCGCCCAAGCTGGGGAATAGACCTGCCTAAGCCGGTGATTGGTTTTATGTTGTTGTGGCTGATATTGGGCTACGCCGACATTCTCTGGGTGAACATGGCCAACGCCGCGCATACCGCTGGTTTGGTGAGTGGGTGTGCGATAGCCTGGTTCCTGCATCTGGGGGCAGGTTCAAAAGACCGTCACCGCGAGTAGACAATAAAAAAACGGCAATACCTGGTATTGCCGTTTTGCTATTTCGCATACTGCACATTGCCAACTGCGTTGTTAGCTTTGGTGCAGGTATTTGGTAAAGATAATTTCTTTGATGACCGGCGCGCCGGTTTCCTTCGACATTAAATCCTGAAAAGCGGCTAAAATAGCGCGGCGAATATCTTCACGTCCGGTCAGCGACTTCACTTTTTCTTCAGGCTGACGGCCAAAAATTTCAATCGCAGTAGAGCGCAGCAATGGCATATGGTGCTCAACTAATTCCAATTGATCGACATCGCTTACCATGACTTCAATCATTACCCGTACGTAACCGAGTTTAATCGCACTGGTGCCCAGGTAGTTGGTTACAATTTCAGGCTCAATACCAATGTAGGCATAAGACGGCTTGTCTTGGGCAAGCGTTGGGGCAGCGAAGAGTCCGGTACCCAATAACATGACCAGCAGAACGAATTGCTTCATCAAGAAGATTTCCAGAAAATTTAATTGCTTAAATTCTAGTTGAGAGAGCCAGCCCGCACAACCTACTTTAGATTAATGTCGTAGGGCAGAAAGGGTGTTACACTGCGTTTTTTTCGGATTTTGATTTGGTAACCGGCACGGGCCAGCCCCTTGACCGCTTACTGACAGAGTAATGCCTTTACCCAAAATGCAGTTGTCGCTACAAAACATTCCTCATTACAAGCGTCTGATGCGGCTGGATAAGCCCATTGGAATTTACCTGTTGTTCTGGCCCACGTTATGGGCGCTGATGCTGGCTGCGCAAGGTATGCCGCCGGTGCTCGAATTGATTGTCTTTACCCTCGGCGTTGTTGTGATGCGCTCGGCTGGCTGCGTAATAAACGACTACGCAGACAGGCATTTCGACGGCAGTGTAAAGCGCACCAACTCGCGTCCGTTGGTGGCTGGGGATGTGACCGAGAAAGAAGCGTTGCAGCTGTTTGCGTTGCTGGTTGGCGTGGCGTTTGTGCTGGTTCTGCAGCTTAGCTGGCAAACCATTCTGCTGTCAGTAGTGGCGCTAGGGTTGGCGGCCTGTTACCCCTTCATGAAGCGCTATACCTATTTGCCTCAAGCGGTACTGGGCGCAGCCTACGGCTGGTCTATTCCCATGGCCATCATGGCGGTATACGGCGATATCCCCGCCTGGGGCTGGCTGCTGTTCATCGCTAACCTGTTATGGACCATTGCTTACGATACGTTGTACGCCATGGTCGACCGAGACGACGACGTGATCATTGGTATTAAATCCAGCGCCATTTTGTTTGGCCGCTTCGACAAGCTTATTGTGGGTACGTTGGAAGTGATTGTGCTGGCAATGCTGGCAGTGGTGTTTGAGTTAACAGGGCGAGGAATGCTCGCTTATGTTGGGCTAGCAGCTGCTGCAGTACTGTTTATGCACCAGCACTACAACATTCGCTTCCGCGACCGGGACGCGTGTTTTAAAGCCTTCCTCGACAACCACTATGTAGGCATGGTGGTTGCCTTAGGCTTAGCGGCCGATTACGCCTTCGCGCTATAGCAGCTACGCTTACTTGTCGGCTTGCTGGGCTTCCAGAGCGGCTATACGGCTTTCCATGGCTTCCAGCTTTTCACGGGTGCGAATTAACACCTGGGTTTGAATGTCGAACTCTTCACGAGTCACCAGATCCAGCTTAGACAGCTGTGCCTGAAGGACTTGTTTGATTTTCCCTTCCGCTTCTTCCGCCATGTTTTTTACGCCTGGCGGCACTGAATCGGCAATTTGACGGGCAATCTCTTCCAGTTTCTTCGGATCTAACATGTGGGTGTCCTGATATCGCAGTTAGGTTTAACGCTATTCTAAATTGATTACCCCGCGATGCAATACAATCAACACTCGGATTATGTCGCGCGGTCGATTACAATAGCGCCCCTGCGTATTCACCTGCAACAATGGTGAGTGCGATGAACACGAATCCTGAATACACCAAGCCTTTAACGAGCCAATAGCGTACATGAAATTAAATCCTGCCCAAGAATCCGCTGTAACTTATGTGTCTGGCCCCTGTCTGGTGCTGGCCGGTGCGGGCAGTGGTAAAACCCGGGTGATCACCAACAAAATTGCTCACCTGGTGCGAAATTGCGATATGCCGGCGCGCTATATTGCCGCGGTAACCTTTACCAACAAAGCCGCGCGGGAAATGAAAGAGCGTGTGGCACAAACGCTGGGCAAGCCAGAAGCCAAAGGCCTGAAAGTGTCTACCTTTCACACCCTTGGCTTAAATATTATTAAGTCCGAAGTGAAGGCGCTGGGGCTGAAATCGGGATTCTCGTTGTTCGACGACAAAGACACCATGGCGCTGTTAAACGACTTAACCGAACAGACGTTAGACGGCGACAAAGACCAGCTAAAACTGCTGCAGTCGTGTATTTCTAACTGGAAGAACGACCTGCTAACGCCTGACATGCTGTTAAAAACCGCAACCAGCCAGGGCGAAAAGGAATTTGCCGGCTTCTACCAGCAATACCAGAATCACCTGAAAGCATACAATGCGCTGGACTTTGATGACCTGATCATGTTGCCCACCTTGTTGCTGAAAGCAAATGAGGCAGCGCGCACCAAGTGGCAGTCGCGCATTCGCTATTTACTGGTGGATGAGTATCAGGACACCAACACCAGTCAGTACGAGCTGGTAAAACTATTAGTAGGTGAGCGTGCACGCTTTACCGTGGTAGGCGACGACGATCAGTCCATTTACTCGTGGCGGGGCGCCCGACCGCAAAACCTGAACCTGTTGCAGGAAGACTTTCCTCGCCTGAAAGTCATTAAGCTGGAACAAAACTACCGCTCATCGGGGCGCATTCTGCATTGCGCCAACATCCTGATTCAGAATAACCCGCATATCTTCGACAAAACCCTGTTCTCGGCATTGGGGTACGGTGATCACCTGCGTGTGCTGGTGGCGAAAAACGAAGAACACGAAGCCGAACGGGTAGTGGCAGAGCTGCTGGCACACAAGTTTACCAATCGCACCCAATTTAAAGATTACGCTATTTTGTACCGGGGGAATCACCAAAGCCGCTTGTTTGAAAAGCTGCTTATGAGTAACCGTATTCCCTACAAAATCAGTGGCGGTATGTCGTTCTTCGGGCGTGCTGAAATCAAAGACATTATGTCTTACCTGCGCCTGCTGGTGAATCAGGACGACGACAACGCACTGCTGCGGATCATTAACACCCCAAGCCGGGGTATTGGCCGTGCCACCCTGGAAAAGCTGGGTAATTTTGCTAACCAGCTTGGCGTGTCGATGTTCGAGGCCGCTTGTCACGACAGCTTAAGCAGCGTATTAACCGGTAAAGGCTATTTGGCCGTGCACAACTTTGCGCGCTGGATTGTGACGCTGTCAGACGAAGCCGTGCGCGGCGACACGGCCGCCACGCTTAGAAGCATGATCCGCGCAATGGGTTACGAAGAATGGTTGTACGAACACAGCCCCAGCCCGAAAGCCGCTGAAATGGCCATGGCTAACGTCAGTACCTTGTTTGGCTGGGTAACCGACATGCTGGAAGGCAACGAGCTGGACGCCCCAATGACGCTGCAGGAAGTGGTAAACCGCTTAATACTGCGTGACATGATGGAGCGCGGCGAGGAAGATGGCGAAGCCGATCAGGTTCAGCTAATGACCCTGCACGCGTCTAAAGGACTGGAATTCCCCATTGTGTTTCTGGTGGGCATGGAAGAAGGCCTGTTGCCTCACCAAAGCAGCATAGACGAAGACAACGTAGAAGAAGAACGCAGGCTCGCTTACGTAGGTATTACCCGGGCGCAGCGCGAGCTGATTTTTACGCTGTCGAAAGAACGCCGCCAGTTTGGTGAAGTCATCCAGCCCGAGCCCAGCCGGTTCTTATACGAACTGCCACCCGATGACCTGCAATGGGAAGAAAAGAAGAAAAAGGCAACAGCCGAAGAGCGTCAGCAAAAAGGGCAGGCCAGTATTGCCAATTTACGCAGTATGTTAGGGCAGTCGAAGAGCTAACAAATAGCCGGTTCAGCGCAGGTAGGTTATTCGGCTTCTGCGCTGTCTGTTTCGGTGTTTATTTGCATGCTGGGCAATAACTGAGGTGGCTCCAGGAAGCGGCCTTGCCCATAGATACATTCAATCTCTTTCAGCGATTCCAGCTGTGAATTGGAATCAATCCCCTCGGCAATCACTTCAAATTTCAGGTGACCTGAAATTAACATCACCGACTGAATCAGCTTCAGGTTACGCAGCGAACGCGGCAGTGATTTAATGAAGCGGTGGTCAATTTTAATGAAGTCGAAAGGATACGAGAACAAGTAGCTGAGTGAAGCCAACCCGCTACCAAAGTTATCCAGCACCAGCGTCACTCCGGCGCGTTTCAACTTCTTAATGGCTGGCAATATGTACTGAGAGCGGCGATTCAGATCGTTCTCATCAAACTCGAATATGAGCTGTGAGGGCTTCACGCCAGACTCGTTAATGATGTCCAGAATCTTATTAACCAGCGACGCCTGCAACAAGTGATTTATAGACACGTTGACGCCAATGCGCGGTTCGTACTCAAGGTTGTCGACCTTGGGCCAGCTTGCCAACAACTGACAGGCAGAGCGCAACTGATACAAATCCAGGTCCAGGGTTAAGCCACTGTGTTCGGCCACCTGACGGAACTGTTCGCGCGCCACTTTACCCAGGGTTGGATGCACCCACCGAACATATATCTCATGGTACAGCGGTTGCTGTGTACGCAGGTCAAAAATGGGCTGCAGGTAGCACTCAAATTCTGACTCACGTAGCGACCGGCGAAACTCGTTTTCCAGCTCCAGCTCTTCCAGTAACCGTTCGCGCATGCTTTTATCAAACATAACAAACCGGCCGCGGCCCAGTGACTTGGCCTGATACATGGCGGCATCGGCATCGCGAATGACTTCGTCGGCAGTGCGGTAGTAAGTTTCAAGGTGAGCAATACCAATACTCGCACCCGAATACATTTCTTTGCCGTCTAAAATAAACGGCTCAGAAATAGACTCGATTATGCGTGCGGAGACCTCTTCTACATCGGCTGAATCGGCAAAGGCATCCAGCAATAACACAAACTCGTCGCCACCCAGACGTGCCAGCAGGTCGTGCCCACGAATACACTGCGCAATGCGCTTCGATACTTCGATCAGGAATTCGTCGCCGGCATGGTGGCCGAGGGTGTCGTTAATAATTTTAAAGCGGTCTAAGTCGATAAACAGCACCGCAAACATGTTTTCCGGGTGGCGCTGCTTGTTAGCGATGGCTAGCTCAAGGCGGCTGGTAAACATAGAACGGTTGGGTAAGTCGGTAAGGGCGTCGTGGTGCGCGTCGTGTATTAACTTGCGCTCTATCTCTTTACGCTCTTCAATTTGCTGGCGTAGCACCTCGTTGGCCTCGTTGAGCTCCTGAGTACGGGCCTCAACGCGTTCTTCCAACTGCTCGTTATAGGCCTGAATGGCATCGGCCCGAAACTTACGCTCCAGTGCTACCGCAATGTGGTGCGACACAAAACGAAGCAATTCCAGATCGCGCGGCGTGTACTTGGCAGATTTACCGTAGGTTTGCACCGCAATAACCCCGTACACCTCGCCGTCGATGATCAGCGGCGAACCCAGCCAGGAGTTAGCCTGCTGCAGGATTTCCTGCGCAACCGACACATCAATTTCGCCCGATTCAGTGAGCGACAATATCCGCGACGGGTCAATCAGCTCTGCCTGGCCGCGGCGAATAACAAATTCCGTTAAACCCAGGCCTAACGCACGTCTGTTTGGGGTGTCTGCATGGGTGTCGCTGAAGTAGGGAAAGTCCAAATACTCGCGGCTTTCATCAAGCGTGGCAATATAACAGTTCGGAGCGCTGATCAGGCGGGCCAGAATGTCGTGCAGCGCCGCGTAGAATGAGTCCATGTCTTTGCCGGCGGTGGCCGACAATTCAGAGATTTCAAACAGCGCCTGCTGTAATGACTCAACTTTCTGACGCTCCAGAATTTCTTCTTGCAGGTCGTCGTTGATCTGGCGTAACTGACGTGTGCGTTCGCGAATAGTGCGTTCGGTTAACTCGCGGTTTTTCACCCGGTCTACCGTGGTAACAATGTGCTGCGACACGAACAGCAACACTTCTAAATCTTCATGGGTATAGGCCACATTCGGGTCGTACGTTTGTACAACCATGGCACCAATCACCTGATTCCCGCGCTTCAGCGGTACGCCCAATAACTCGTGGGGCTGACTGCCAATGAGCTCAACCTTTACGTTTTTGTTGAATTCTTCTTTGTCTTCGGAGCGGTAGAAAATGTGATTGCCGGAATTGAGGATATAACCGGTGAGGCCTTGTTTGAGCTTTTCTGCAGGCAGTTGCTTAATAACCTGCTCGTCGAATTCGTCAACAAAATAAGCCATGTTCACGAATTCACTGTCGGCGTCACAAAACGCAACAAAGAAGTTCTCGGCTTCCATAAAGTCGCCGATAATCTCGTGAATAGCCGGATACAGGTGGGAGAGGTTGCTAACCGAGCTGGCTAATTCTGAAATATTAAACAGTGCCTTTTGAACGCGTTCGGCACGTTTATATTTATCTGTAAGTTGCTGAAGTTGCGGAATAAGCTCCCTTAATTCCTCTTCGGACAACTCGTATTTTGACGAATCGGTCGACATGAAATTTGCTGCCAGCGCTCCTGCACACGATAAACGATTAACCTACCTTATTCGCAGCAAAAATTCTAGCGCTTATTAAAGCACCAGAATTTTGGCAAAACGGTAAATTTTGAAGCGGAGAGAAGCGCTTACCTGAACAGCGTGGCTGCTCAGGCAGGCAGAATCAGCTTAAACGCCTTCGATCATGTATTCGATGGCGGCTTTAATATCGTCATCGCTACAGGCGCCGCATGTACCACGAGGAGGCATTGCGTTGAAGCCGTTAATAGCGTGAGACAATACGGTGTCGAAACCTTGTTCCAGACGCGGTTTCCAGTCTGCGGCGTTTTGTAAACGAGGCGCACCCAGTACACCCGCGCCGTGACACGCTACACAGGCTTTGTTGTATACGTCTTCACCAGACAGTGCGCCTGCAGGGGCAGCGGCAGCCGCGCCAGCAATGTGAACTGCGCCAACTGGCTTAATGCGATCTTTAATCGCGTCGTTTGACATTTGTTGTGCATTTACTGCGAAAACTGCAAAAAAAGCAGCGCCCATAGCTAACAAAGTTTTTAATTTCACTTTTTGTCTCCAGGCATTACGGTCTTAGGAATATTAATCCGCATGATTATAATGGTTAATTGTGCGGCGACAACTGTTTGAGACTAATTGATTAGCCAAACTACATCAAAATAAGTAGAAAACTGTTATTTTTTATTGCTCACACTGCAATTTAGATCACCGCGGCTGTAATCTCCACTCAGCGAATAACCCTCACTGTAAACACTAATGCGCAAGCAGTTGCGCCATACTGGTATTCAATGTGGCTTGCATGGCCTTGGCGGCTCTGCCCACAGCAGCGTCGTTGTTACCCGGTACCTCTGATTGCACAGCCAGGGTAAATTCACGACCACCCTGAACGTTCGGCAGGCAAACGTGCGCCAGCAATACGGTTTCACCCTGCTGGCGGGTTTCGCTGGGGCCTGCCCCAATTTTCTGGAATAAGCGCCACTTGCCCGATGTGAGCTCATCCAATACCACATTAGGTTCACGTTTATCATTTGGCGCAAGGGCTGTAGCAATTGAACGTGCCAGCATAAGCCCAATGCCCGACATCATACCGCCCACGTTGCCAGCCGTGCTGCTATGGCCCGGCGCATACAACAACATGGTGAGATCGCTGTTATCAAACCCTGGTAACTGCGTAAGCGGTTCGCGCTCGCCCGATACCAGGCGCTTTAAAAACTCCGCCTCTGCCAGCGTAGACATAGGTTTGTTACCAGTTAACCCACATTGCTCACAGCGATAGGTTTGATAACCCGGATCGTCTGGCCCTTCCGCATAGTGCGCAACGGCTTGGCTGTAGCCTAGCGAGGCAGAAGTCCATAGATTAGACTCCGGCATAAACGCAGTCGGCCCATACGCCCCGCGAAAACGCACGTTGGCATTGGCTGTGTGTATCCAGCCAGCGTGAAACAACTGCGTTATGTAATCGCGACTCGCGACATTGGCAAAGTAAGTCGCAATGGCGTTGGAATTGCCATCGGCCAGCCCGGCCTCGGCATAACTGTGCACACTAGTAACTAAATCGGCTAGGCGAGCATTGCCAACCAGGGTGTCTGCAGCCACATTTGGCTCGAACTTGCTAAGCGCTCCCACAATGGCCATCACCTTAGACGAACTCCACGGCTCATACACCACAGACTGCGTATTGGCATTGGCCAGGTAGCGATACCCCAGCCCCGAAGGCGTTTGCGCGTAGTCGATAACGGTAATTTTGCTTTGTGTGGCGGGCACATCAAAAAAGGTCCAGTCGTGGGCAATACGATTCTGCCAGCCAGTGCCCAACCCGGACTCGGCGACGGTTTTATAGGCATCTGAATCCAATGTTCGCGCACAAGACGGCAAATAATGCGAGGTATCAGCCGGTTCATAAGGCGCCGCGCTAAACACGTCTTCATAAAAGGCCAAATCACTTTGTTCATCGGCAAAACACACGCCAATACTCGCCACAGAACAGGCAAAAAGTAACCAGAGAGAACCGCAGAATTCACGCATAAAAAAGGCCCAACATTGAACGAGTTAACCAGCCTAGGGTATTCAAATGGAATAAGCAAAACCTGATTAAACCGACCAAAAACCAACCAACTCAAAAGGCAGTTTTAATTTTTACTGTAATTCTTGCAGCCGACCTCTTATAATGCGCCACTCATTACGCACCCGTAGCTCAGCTGGATAGAGCGTTGCCCTCCGGAGGCAAAGGTCATAGGTTCGAATCCTATCGGGTGCGCCATTCAAATCAATCAGTTACACCAATTCCCAATTTTCAAAAAGCGCTCTTCAGATGCTTCCGGAATATGTGGTCAGTATTTACTATCGTTATTCGAAGTTTTGGTTGTGTCGGTGAGTTTTGGCGATAGTTGCATGCATTACTATGTCTACACAGGCTTAGAAAAGGCTGGGCGTATAACAGTCAAATTATTTTCTTTTTTTTCTTCAATGAATAACTCAATATCAGGTAATTGACCTGTAGGACAATATGTTGCTTTATTCTGGAAAGAATCTTGTTCACATAACAGATATTCTTCTGGTCTAAGCGTTTTTAAAAAATCTTCAACAGTTTCTTTTGGACGACATGACGCAAAAATAGGGTTGTCTAAGATTAACCAGTGCACGCTAAACGGAAATAGGTAAATCCCGTCATGGGGCTTTGAAATGTGCTCATTCATTAAATCCGGTAAAGGCATTTTCAGTAAGAGCCTATTTGTTAATGCATTTGCATCTACAATGAGTAGGTCATGAGCAACAATAAAAATAGGTTTTTTGCCGCGACGTTTAATCCATAAGCGACGCTCAAGCTTTACAGGTTGCATCGTTTGGTAATCTAATGGTTTTTGGTGTTTTTCGACTAATCTGGAACTTTGTTTTCTATCTAATAGAGTGCATCAAGACATTTATAAACGGTATCCAGTAGTTATAAAATTTACACATGTTCACAATTTTACTCAAGTTCAGAAACTTACCTAAAAAGCATTCTTATTTAAGATGTGATATGTAGTGGTATTGTATCTTGTATCTGATTGTTATATAAAGACTATTGCGCATAATCGATGTTATATTTGTGGTTAGCACAGCGCGCCAATTCTAACGGGCATGGATTAGTTTATTTAATTGCTTCGATCCACAAATAGAAGAGCTTATTTACATATTTTAAATAGAAAATGTGTATGAAGTTAAGGAATCGATCAAGTTTTATGACGGACTATAGTAAGGCAAGAAGAGAATTAGTTAACTGGATTAAAACCTCTTTAACTGGAGGTTATTTAAACGATGATATCCTTTGGGAGTCCAATCCATTTAACTGTTATACAACAGGTATTTTATACCCATTTGGTGGTACTGACTATGAAATGAATGATGATGAAGAAGACGAAGCTAGCGATGAAGAACCATCCATAGTAAATAATGCTAGGAAAGTCCGTTACCAGCCCCCTTCATCAATGGGTTTTTCCTTTTATGTAGATCAATCCTTAGATTCTATCCGGGTTTTTTTCAGTGGTTTCTCCTACTCCAAGATGGAAAAAACAAACAATCGCATCAGTTGGAGTAGAGAACCTCTTGTCTCTGACGACGGAGAAGAAGTCGAAGTTTCTCTTGCGCAATCTTCCCAATTTATAGTGATGCATGGCAGAGCTCGAATAGATGTAAAGGTCAGGCAACATGGTAAAGGCAATATTGTAACCGTATCACTAAGTAACATTAGCTCTCAGAAAAAGCGTGAAAAAGAGTCTGAACGAGATGCCACAGCAAAAAATTCAATATTTCAAGCCGAGCTTAAGTGCTTTGTCCTAAAAGATACACTGCAAAACTACCCAAGAGTTAGTCATTCATTATTAAGCGAAGAAGAACAGGAACTAGAATTACGTTACAAAGACGAGCGTGTATATGCCATAGGCCATGGTGTGGCTGTCGATTGGGAAGTTAGTGATGAATACGTAGAGTTTTTCAGTGACTTCATGCCTGCAGTTGAAGTGCCTCAAGTAACTGCTAACACTGGTAAAGCAGATCAAGTGTTGAGTTTTAGATTTCTAAAATCAATTGAATCTGCTGAATGTGTTATTAATGAGTTAGAGCGTTTTGTAGATGGATATGAAGATTGGATAGACCAGCAGGCTGAGTATGCTGAATCTGAAACGGGTGATGAAATAACGGTAGCTAAGCGAATAGTCGGGCGCATGGAAGAGGCCAAACATCGCATGAGGAGCAGTATCTCTCGATTAAGGCACGACGAATTGGCAAAGAGAGCATTCGCCATAGCTAATCAGGCCATGTTGATGCAGATGGAATTGAATGGTCCGACTCCTGATTCAACCCCCTACTCATGGCGGCCCTTTCAGCTAGCGTTTTTACTTTTAGCGCTAGAATCTTCAATTGATGAAGATAACGACTTCCGAGATTGTGTCGACTTAATATGGTTCCCAACAGGCGGTGGTAAAACGGAAGCTTATCTAGGTGTGATGGCTTTAGTATTTGTCTATCGACGTCTGAAGTATAAAAGTAGTGGCGGTGGTACTGCCGCGATCATGCGCTATACATTGCGGTTGTTAACATCACAACAGTTTATTAGAGCGTGTAAAGTGGTCTCGGCTCTTGAAATTATACGTAGTGATTCAGATGATTTAGGTGATGAGCCATTTAGTGTTGGACTATGGCTTGGTAGTGACTCTTCTCCAAATACTTTTCGGCAATCTCTAGAAGCTATTAATAATCGAAATTTAAGTAAATTTGTGTTGCACGAGTGCCCATGGTGCTCAACACCTTTTACTATTCATAATTATTGTGCAAGTGAAAGTAGTTTTTCACTTGAATGTCACAATAATCAATGCAAATTAGGGAACCTAAATAGCGGGAACTTGCCGTTTAATGTTGTTGACGAGGCGCTTTACGCATGCCCCCCCACTTTACTTATTGCAACGGTAGATAAATTTGCTCGGTTACCTTGGGAAGACAGGGCTGTTTCGTTCTTTGGTGGGGCAATAAATCGACCTCCTGAATTAATAATACAGGATGAGCTACACCTTATATCCGGGGCATTAGGTTCAATTGTCGGCCTGTATGAAGTTGGATTTGAATCAATTCTGGTCTCTCGCGGCGTTTACCCCAAATTTATTGCATCTACTGCTACCATTAGGCAGGCGAAAGAGCAGGTCCAGGCGCTATTTGGGAGAGAGAAATCAGCAGTATTTCCGCCAGTTGGATTAAGGCAAAAAGACTCTTATTTTGCGAAAGAAGTACCTACAAGCGTAAAGCCTGGTCGCTTATATGTTGGTTATATGGCGTTTGGCCAAAAAAGAACAAACTGTTTAGAGCATTTGGCTGGTGCGTTGGCTTCAGCCCCGCAGGCTTGCTTTGAAGACAAAGCACTAAAAGATGCATGGTGGACTCAAATGGTTTACCACGGCAGTTTGAAAGGTGTAGGTAATAGTAGAACAAACTTTCAAAGTGGCGTGCCAAAAGTTCAGCGCAATTTAATGTTTGCTGAGTTTATGAAACGGCTCGAATCAATCGATTTTGGACTTGCGCAGCATATAAGAGAGGACAAAAGTACAGTTCAAGGAGGCTTTTTCAGCGGTATCATTCCCGATATTTTAAGAGGCAATACCGAGTATGAGCGACTCTATAAGCGCTTTTTTCCTGTTCGAAGATTAAAAATTAAGTCTTTAACAAGCAATCAGTCTGCAGAGGAAAATGCTGCTGTTTTCAAAGGGCTAAAGGCCCCCTTTACTAACGATGCTAATTCGATAGATTCTGTTTTGGCAACAAATATGGTGTCTGTTGGACTTGATGAGCCCAGACTCGCATTGATGGTCATAAACGGGCAGCCACTAACAACAGCAGAATACATCCAAGCTAGCAGTCGTGTTGGGCGAGGATCTACACCAGGTGTTGTCTTTACTAATTACTATAAAACACAAGCTAGAAGTCTGTCTCATTATGAAAATTTTAGAGCTTACCATCGGTCATTTTATCGCTTTGTCGAACCTTCGAGTATTACTCCTTTTACTACCCAGGTTCGAAAGCGAGCACTTCATGCAGCATTAGTATCAGCACTTCGCCATGGCGAAGGTGGCTTATTAAAAAATTCAGATGCAGAGAATTTTCGTTCTGAAGATATGTTGGTTGGTAAAATTATTAAATTATTAGAAAACAGGATTAGATGTGCTTTGATTGGAGACAAGTCTGAAAGAACTGTCTTATTTGAGGAGTGTAAAAAACACCTTGCCAAATTAGTCGAAGACTGGCAGCGCGAAGTGGAATCGTCGACTAACCTACGATTCCACTCTAAAGATAAGTCTGCAAGTAGTTTGCTGGTTTCTTTTGAGGAGAAAAAAGCTAAATCTGGTCTATGGACTACCTTAAATTCAATGCGTAACGTTGAAAAAACAGGACTTTTTGAAGTGGATGGAGGTACACGAATTGAAGAGTAAGCAATGGTTTACGCCGGTAAGATTTTCTCATCTAACTAAGCATGCAGGAGTCGGTGCTGTCGTACGTGATCAAAATGATCTATTGATCTTCGTAAAAGATACGTCAACGTGGCCATTAAAATACCTTACTAAGCTTCATGCAGTAGAGCGAGTCAAGCGCCACTTAGAAATTACCAGTGATCTGATGCTTCCTCCTCAAGCTTCAATTGATGGAGACTCCAATCTGAAAATAAAAGGTGGGACAATTCCTACTTTACGGTTTCCGAATTGGACCAGGTGCGACAACTGTAATGTTTTGTACTTTAAGCCTTGGGCCAATACTAATGCCGACATAAGTCAAAAAATAACATGCTCGTCCTGCTCTAAAGGAAGTCTCAGCCAAGTGACATGGTGCGCAGTAAGCAGTCACGGCGATCTTATGGATGTACCTTGGCACTACATCTGTCATCGAAAATCTAATACAGCTGCTCAGCAACAGTGTAGGCATAACACACATGAAGCTTATCTCAAGCTGGAATTAAATGAGCGAGGTCGTTGGGAAATTCATTGCAAGAAGTGCAAAGCTACTGAGCAGATAGATGGCACTGATTTCCACCACAATACCCATAAACAACCAGGCTTAACTGAACGCAAGCCGGTTGGCGTCGATCAAATAACATATACTGTAATGGAAGTTAATGATCCGCGTGTTTTTTCAGCAATGAGCGAGCGGGCATTAGTTATACCGCCCGAATCAAACGTTGATAAAGAATCTCTCGTGTATAAGTTGATGCAGCAATCTCAGTTGGTTGCAGCGATCAAAGGGGCAAAAAGAAATCTCCAGAAACAACGCGAAAAAAAGAAAGCAATGAGAGAACTAAAGTGCACAGAAGAAGAACTTTTTGCTGCACTTAACGAAATCGATCGAGACAAGTCTGCTAATAATATTAGTTTCGACGATATTACTTCCGCAGACATGATCTCAGATGAATTTGAAGCACTGACTACAGAACAGGAATTTAGCAGCAATGCGGATTTTATCACGACACACTTAACTGGCGAGTGGCAGAGCTACTTACAATCAATAGCTGAAAGTGATGGAATTAGAATCGAATCGAATCTTGTTGATAAGTTAGTTGCAGTAAATCGATTAAGGGTTATTGAAGTTTACAAAGGTTTTCAAAGAGCTGCTAGCGATGTAGATGAGTTTGACCCAATCCCTACAGTAAACCCTGATTTCACAGGTTCAATTGGTTGGCTGCCAGCAGTTGAGTTATTTGGAGAAGGGATATTCTTCACCCTAAATCACACATGTTTGGAAAAATGGGAGGAGCAAGCTCTCATAAGATTGCGTGCATCAGAAATCGAAACCAGGTATCAGGATTCAGAAATTGCTTTACCAGATGAAGCTACTCCTACCTCCCGGTTCATTCTTCTTCATACAATAGCTCACGCTTTCATTAGAGAGTTAGAAACATTAGCAGGATATCCTGCAGCCTCCCTTCAAGAGCGTATTTATAGTTCTTCAGAGGGAAAAATGGCCGGAATACTTATTTATACTGCAGTACCTGATATTGCAGGCTCTCTGGGAGGGATAGTCGGGCAGGCAAAGCCAAGTCGTTTTATGCGCCTTCTGGATGCCGTTTTTCGACAGATTGAGTGGTGCTCCATGGACCCGGTCTGTAATGACATCGAAGGACAAGGGCCTTCTTGGTTAAATCGAGCGGCTTGTCATGGATGCGTGCTCATACCTGATACGTCATGCAGTTATAACAATGTATTTTTGGATAGAGTGTTTATTAAGGGAAAACCAGAAGAAGGGATCCCACCACTAAGGGAATTTGTGAGTAAATAATGGCAAAACGTATTTTTGAGCTGCCTAAAGAGCATGAATTAACAAAAGATCAGCGAATGGCAATTCGCAAGCCCGTAGATGGACAGTACCTGGTTGTAGGAGCGCCAGGAACAGGAAAGTCTGTGGTCGCACTTTGGCGACTCAGAAAATATGCTTCCGACAACGATATAGTCTTTTTGTCATTTAACCATGTGTTAAACCATGCAAATAAGGAGCTTGCTGGTTCAAACGAAGCCTATATGAGTACCGCGATATCGTGGCTCTATGAATTTCAGTGGAAGGCTTCAGGTGGATCAGCAGCTAATTATCATGAAGCGAAAATGCCAGAAGAGGACAACCACAAGCCTGACTATCCTGCTCTAATAGAGCGCTTTGAAGCATTAAACGCAAATTGCTCTACAACAAGCTTTATCATTGATGAAGGGCAGGATTTACCTCAAGGTTGGTACGAAGCGGTAGAGTCTTTAAATGTAGAAAACTTTTTTATCGTAGCAGACCAAAATCAGCAAATCACCGAAGAAAATTCATCTCAAGATGAACTTGCGGATGTATTAGGTTTAGATAAAAACGAAATAATCCATTTAAAGGAGAATTGGCGAAATACGACGCCAATATCAGCGTTTGCGAATTACTTCTATACAGATAAGTCTAGCCCAAAGCCTGAATTACCAAATAAACCATCAGCCCATGTACCAATACTCTATGAATACGAGAAACTCGAAAGTGTAAAAGAACTGATATTAAGTTCATACGATAATGATCCTTCTAAATTAATAGGGTTATTTGTAGCCAATGAAACTAAGAGAGAGCACTGGGCTCGAGATCTCAAAAATGATAAGAAACAGAGGAGAGAAGCACCTCCTGTAGTCAGTACTTATTACTATCAACAAAAAGGTAACGTGAACATTGATTTTTCACAGGGCGGAATTGTTGTTCTGAACGACAAGTCCGTAAAAGGTATCGAGTTTGACGAGGTTTTCATCATTATTGATGGATTTAAGGCGGTTGGTGGCGATATTGAGTCCTTAAAGAAGCGAATGTATGTCATGGCTTCCCGGGCGCGTGAACGATTGTTTTTAGTGAAAAGCGAGGTTCAAAACAGTGTCATTGAAGACATCCTTCCGCCAGAAGGTGAGACGTTTCAAATTGAGCGCAATAACACAATTGAAGAGTACGAACTTCTGAAGAGAATTAAAATATGAGTGCAACCAAGTGGTTCCTGATAACCAATACAGAGAATCTTAAATATTACTTTGACTGTAATATGATTGTAGAAAGGCAAGCATTTACAGGAAACTCTTACCTTTGTGATATCCAATTTCAAAGACCCAAGGGCTATATCACAATCTGTTCTCAAAGCAATTTGTCTGAAGCATTAGAGCTGGCAGTGTCGGAGGATTCAAATCTTGATGCATGCATTGCAGAGATAGAATTGAAGTTACTTTCTTCGAACGCTGTTCATGTACGAAACAGTCATGGGTTATATGAATTACCTAGTCTCGACCAGATAGATGATTACGATATAGACGAAATTTTGCTGCCTGCGCCTTTGCCAATTGGCGCTATCAAGAATGTTATATTAAAGGATTCGAAAACTAGTGGCCGATTGAAAAGTGAATTTGAACGCCAATTTGGCGAATTTCCAACAAAGTTTTTCCTTAATAACTCAAAACTGTTTAACCAAAAAAAGCAGCCTATTACGTCAGCGGGGTTTGTATCTGACATGTATGTCAGCGGGAACAATCTCCAGGGCATTTCAGAAATAACGATTGACTATCAAAAGGCCTTCGCCTTCGGGGGAGCGTTATCGCTAGCTTACTACCAAACAAAGAATGGACGATTATCTTGTCATTTGTTTAAACAGTTAATTGATTATGACTATGGTGAATCCAATAACAAGCATCTTTCAGCTTTAAAGTGCTGGGCAACCGGTTCAGAGTGCCTGAATGATTTGGACATATTCTTCAATAGGATTCTCGATATTACAGCAAGTGAAGGGGATTTTGGGACTATCCAGCATGATTTACTGAATGCATTCGAACACAAAGAGGGTATACCAGAAGCATATTTAAAAGTGTCAGGACTAGCAAAAAGGCTACGGCAAATAGTTGAACGGACCTACGAAGATGACCTGGATACTTATTTTGCTAAACTTATTAGTCATTATGAAAATGAAGAAGCTGGTAGCTCAAAGCCATATCTATTAATTTCTATGGTGTTTATCAGAGACCATATAGAAACAGCGTTAAAGTTTTATCATGAAGATTTTTCTGAGGAAGACTATTTCTTGATCGCTACTTTTTATGGATTGTTCAGAGGCGTTAAAAGAACCCCCCAGGTAATTCGTTCCGTTTCAGGTCTTAGAGAATGGGTCTCCCATCAGATGGTATCGTTATTACATAGAAGAACAGGTGACAGACTTGAGTTAATAAAGGGGCCGGGTCAGCCTCCGTTGTTATTTGACAAATTCATCAAAGATTCAATTAATCCAAAAGCGCAAGATAACCTACAGCAATTTGTTTCTTATATCGGTTTAGATGAGGGAGACGTTCTATCATGGGTTCTGAACACAAAAGATGAATATATTGTTAAAGGAAACGCGATTAAGTTTTCATCTCGGCCAAAACTAACTGCACAGGTTGACTATGAAAACCTCGAACACATGATGCAAATTGCCACGATAAAAGATGCGAAAGAACTCTTCAATTTCAACAAAGTACTAAGCATATTCAAATAAGGCGTGATTGGTGAAGCTAATTCCAGGGAAGCCCCATAAAACGAAAAGTAATGCGGAGCTTAAAGTGTTTGATATGCTTGCCGCCTCTGAATTTGCCGATCATCACCCTAAGGCATTTCATTCCCTCCTGCTCACTAAACATGACAGCAAAAGGGTTGGTGAGGCTGATTTCGTTGTTGTTTCAATTTATGGTATTTACGTTTTAGAAGTAAAAGGCGGCACTATAAAGTACTCAGATGGAAAATGGACAACATCGGGTAGAAATGGAACTGATCAAATACAGGATCCCTTCCACCAAGCTAATACAGCAGTACATGCTATCGCTAATAAAATTAACGACTTTCTGAGCCCTAACAAGGTTAGATATCCAATAGGTTATGCAGTCGTTTGCCCAGACACCCAATGGCACTGTGATGGTGGAGAGTGGGATAGAGAAATGATCTGTGACAGCCGTGATTTTCGAAATTTTAATCAATGGCTAAAGGCGTTGTTCGAATACTGGACTTTAGAAAGGCCCAATAATGATCATCTGCTAAGCCAAGAGGATGTCGATGCGTTAGCGAGTTACTTACGTCCAGACTTTGAAACTATACAGCCACTATTTGATCAAGTACGCCAGGTAGACCAATCATCCGTTCGGCTAACTGAAGAGCAATACAAATTTGTCGATATCGCTGAATTAAATAAACGCGTGATTTGCCAGGGTGGTGCGGGCACGGGTAAAACGTTTCTGGCCGCAGAACTTGCGAGGAGGCTAGTAGCTAACGGCCTGAATACGCTTTTAGTTTGCAAGTCTTCTTGGTTAAGGCATTACCTGACCACGAGGATTCAAAACGAGCATTTAGCGATAGCAACAATATCTTCCGTTAACAACGTGTTACGACGCTCGGGCCTTGAAACATTCGATGCATTAATTGTCGATGAAGGGCAGGACTTACTGAATTTCCGGGATTTACAGTTTTTGGATTCGTTACTCGCTGGTGGATTCGATGATGGCCAATGGTACTTCTTTCATGATTCTAATAACCAATCCAACTTATTAGATGAACTGGATTTAACTGCCCTAGAGTGGTTGAAGAACAGAAATAACCCTACAGTACTTCCACTTAGTGTGAATTGCAGAAATACTTCGAAAATATTAGAAGCTGTTCAAAGGGAGCTTGTTTGCGATGTTGGTTCTCCTACTCTTGCCGATGGCCCTGACGTTGAAGAATATCGAGGAAGTAAAGAGCAATTAGTGAGCGAATTAAACAGGTTGGTAAGTGAATTAACCAGCTCGGAGTTACTGCCAGGTTCAATCACCATACTTTCGCCAGTAAATATCAGAAAATCCCTAGTAGCTGAGTTGCCTGAAGCGACACGTAAATTAATCTCTGAGCTAGATGACTACAAAGTTAGGAAATTACCCTTCGACGGTGTTACTTTTTCCCAAATTAAAGACTTCAAAGGCCTGGAGAATGATGTAGTTATTCTCATTGATCTAGCCCATCCATCTGTGATGAATCTCGAGGCAAATAAAGCTCTGTACTACGTAGGAATGACAAGGGCCAGAGCAAAGCTCTATTGCTTGTGGAAAGGTTAATAACATTTGGGTAATTTATCACGGCTGTCAGTAGCAGTGCTCAGGCTTACGGGCAAGCAGGGCTGACGCTAACGCTAGATTGGATTAATCTGATGCTGCTTCAACCTTAAGCTGTAATGTGTTGAGTAGGATGATAACCTAAATGATTATTTGAAGAGCGGAAACAAGCGTTGGCGTTTTTGGCTGGTAAAGTCGCACCTATTAATAGAGATTGAATGGAAACCGATAGTAATTGAAACTACTAAACACATACGAAGATCGTGAAGAAGCTGAAGCCGCAGCTCTAAAAATTACCGGTGAAAATCGTTTAGCAAGCGAGCGGGACAGTACAGTGGTTATTTATAACCTTTTTGGCCAACCGACCTGGGGCAATTTTTATGCGTTGGGTATGTTTAATCTAGCGGAGTTAAAACAAATTGTTGAAGCACGCAAAGCCGGGGTAAATTACAACCAGCGCCGACACCAAGAAATTCTTGCTACGTTACGCTATGTTGAGTCCAGCTTTGAAATTAAGATCCCAGCACATTGGCAATAAGTGCTGCGCTTCAAATTAGCTAACAAACACGACTGTGTCAGAGGCCTGATGGTGCAAATCTAACATTGTGGCATTGATAAGATTGCCTTCATTAAATACCACTTCAAACGGGAAAAATGCGGGCTCATTATTAATTTTATCTAAGCTTCTGCTCTTTTCATCATTCGCATGGATAACAGCTTCTGCGAGCCAAGCTATAAGCTCATCTGCATGCACAATTAAAGGTTTGCGAAGTTGATACATCCCGGTTTTAGGGTTAGATAAAACCTCTAAGTTCATTAATGTTCGAACAACGAATTGCATAGAACGCTTTATCGTGGATGTGTCGCCGTGGGCTTCAGTTACTCTCTGTTCCAGCTGACTGTAAACAAACACGCCGTCATGGCGAGCGATACGGCCAATCTGCCCTACAACAAAATAGAAGAATGGGTATTTAGCGATCATTAGGCCCCAGTGCAGTATCAAACTTTGCTCACTGTGACTTAGGAGTAATTGACAGGCCTTTGTTTGGAAACGTTCTGGCACACTCTTAGTTTGCGTATTCCAAATACCAAATAGCAAATTACGTGTTTTATCCATCGCTACTTGGCTTGTGAAAGCCGGTTCAAGCAATGAGCTTATGCGTGTTTTGAGCTCAGCTCCTTTTATCTCACTGGCAGCAAATGTGGCAGTTTGCGTGAGCCAAGCCATCTCCAAATGGCGATTAAAGCCTATTGCAGGTTTCATTGAACATCCTGTTTAAGAAATAAATATAAGTTATTGCCTTGCTGATGCAGCTCAAACCATTTGCTGTCTATATGATTTGCATTGAAACCAAACTGGAAGGGAAACCAGATAGGATCATGCAGTGCTTCATCTAATGCTCGACTGGTCTGTTCGTCAGCTTCTAATACACCTTTGAGTAACCAATTGATAGTATCTGCATCATTGATAAGTATCGATGGTGCAATTGTAATTACCCCTGCCTCGTCTTTTAGCAACGCACCTAGCTCTTGCATTGTTTTTAGTACGGCGCGTGTAGAGCGAGCAGTAGACTCTGTATCTCCATATAGTTCACACATGCGTTTTTTAACTTGCGCATATTGGAAGCTAGGATTGAGTCTACTGTATCGCCCAATGAATCGAGCTATATCGGCAAAAAATGGCTTACGAGCAACTAGCTTGCCCCATTGTAAAACCAATTCTGATTGCTCTGTCTTACGGTAAAGCGACAATGCTGTTTCATCAAAGTCACGCGAGCCCGGATTTTTGTCCGGGCCCCAAATCGAAACCAGCAAGTTCCTCGCTTTACGTCGATTTTCTGGTGTTTTGACCGTGTTAGTTAGCATGTTTTCGATTGATTGGTTTAGTGTTGAATTATCAACTCCCTTCGCTACCCAATAAAGGGTTTGATCAAGCCAATCTTTATCTAAGTGACGGCTAAAACTAGTAAATTTACTCATATCTAATTGGCTTTGAAGTTATGACTGCTAGTGGAACGACTACTTCATGTAAGCTAATACCGCCGTGTCCTACTACGCTGTCACCTTTCGGTTTAAATGCATAAGCACTTTTAGCCAAAACGGGAAAGCAATTCTGCGGTAACCCAAAACTAGGGCCCGGCCATGCTACCACAGATTCATCCATCGATTCTGCTGTACTAAGTTGCGTGTGAGTTGTGTTGTAAATTCTGACTCGTTCACCTTTAGTTTCAGCTTTTACGCCGTCACTGATACTGCCAATGCCTTTAGTTTCTTGGCTACCATGATCAGCTGTTAATACAATCTCAAAGCCCTGATTGATTAATGCTGCTATCTTATCAATAAAGCCCCATTGTTTGAGCCAAAGCTCGACCACAGAATTCAAGCCAGCCATGCCAGCCTTCATACCATGCATTTGCTCGTCAACGAAGTTAATAACAATGCCGGCGGCTTTTATGTCAGATGGATAGATAAGGTTTTGCCACGCTTCCTGATTTAGGTTTTCCGCTTTTTTCGTGAATAGCACCTGATTCGGGGTTAACCCGTGATCTGTCCAGAAATCACGCCACAAACTTCCTTCTTTGCTCGTTGTTAAAAGAGAATCTGCAAACGCAAAGGGGCGTTTACCAGAAAAAAGCGCTTGGCGAGAGATAGAGGTGATCGTTGGCACCCATGCAAAACAGCTATGTTCCTCTACTTGTAAAGATGCCTTCTCCTGCAGCAGTTTCCTCAGTAATGGCCATTGCCTTGCGCCTAATCCATCCATCACTAGCAGACACACTTTTTTATCGCATGCGACTTTGCTTGCTAGCCAGTTTGGTATTTTGTGGAGCATCAAAGGCACATTAACAGTGGGTAACGTTTGTAATGCGGCGAAGTGCTTAATCAACCAGCTTTCAAATAACGTGTCTGCTTTTGAGTTCAGCGCTGCTATTTTATCTTTGAGCAACTTCAGTTTAATCGGGTCAATATCATCTTCGGTTAGTTTGTAACTCAGTGCATTGAGTATACCTAAACCATGCGATTGCTCTCTCCAGAACTCATGGCACATGGCGCTATCATCTAACGCATCAAAATCACGAGTAGATTGCTCATATAGACGTTTGCAGCGTTCATATTCAACGTTAATGTAAGGCGTTTGAATTCCAACTGCCGCCCAGTGGCCTTCTGGCAGGTCGTTATGGTCTAAAGTGACGGGTAATAACACGCCATCAGCAAATAAGTTGTCGATGAGTATGCGTATATCCGCATCGTCAAATGGCACGACTAGATCTTTTCGGGAGTAGAGTGGGTTTTCAGTCGCTTGGTTTGGTCGTAAAGAAGCAATGTATCTAGACCACTGCTGTTGCAAGAACTCAAAAAACTGTGATTTGCTAGGAATTAACGCTACAAAATTCCAGTCTTTAAGTTTTGGATTAAGTTCTAAGAGCGTCACTAAACGTTGTTCAAAGAACGCAGGCATTGCAATACCAATGTAATGCTTTCTGATAAGTAAGCGTACGACATCGGCATTACTCTGAATCACTTCCGGCGCGATTTTATAAACATGCCTCAAGATAAAATCTGTGCTGGCTTGAGGGGCTAATTTCCCAGGACGATAAGCCTTTAAAGCATCTATTACTAATTGAAATGCCGACGGTGGTATATGTCGTAATGCTTGAGTGTCAAGCTCCGGACAAATGTCTCCCAAGTGAAAACTTATCCGTTTGGCGTGCACTGAAATGTCATAGGGAATATCCAGCACTTGGTCATCAGAAATTCGAATTAGCAATGGTGTTGTGGCTTTTTTATCTCGCCACTGTTCAAAGCTCAACCGTATCGCCAGAGGATCCTGCTCATCAATTAATAGCGCATGCTTGTTTTCAAAGGCGTTTGATATTAGTGGCTCAAAACAAAGCCCATCTGCATCATCTACGATATAGACAAACGCACCGTCTAAGTTCAGCTTATTTAGTAAACTATCAGACCAACTACTCATCCTACTATCTCAACCGCTAACATTAACTGTAGTTGAGGAAATACCTGGCGTTGATTTGAGATATTATCGTTCCAGGCTATTTGCTCAAGTTCGAGTTGCCTTAATCGGTATTGTTTAACCTCAGATAAACCGATTCGCTCTATCGCTCTCCGTCTTGCTTCAAAAGAGAACTCGGCTTTGGATACTTCACGTTCTAACTCAATCAGATATTCATTGTGTAGTGTGTTAAACAGGGCTTCTCCCTCTCGTTGGGCGATACTTTCTAACATCGGAATGACAGAAGGGCCCGTAATATCGTCTGAAATTGCACCTTGGAGTACATCAAACTCTAGCTGGCAAATCGCCTCCCAAATCCTAGATGATGCAGCGGCGAAGTAGCGCCCATCAGAGTTGCAATATAATGGTAAATAGCGTGATGCATTATTTTGGTTAGAAGTAAGCGAAATACGCCAAAGTGACCAGAATCCGCTAGTGCCTGAAGGAAGTTGCGTTAGCCGAATTTGTGGAATGGGCATTGATGGTACCCATGGAGCTAGTTTCTGCAATAGCTCGCTTACTTTCGGTTCTTCCAGGGTTAGAAGATTCACATTAGTTGTTTGCTGAGCCTGCTTGCCACTAAAGGTAACATTGTTAGAAGTGCTACCGTCAGGCCAGGTTATATCCAAGAAGCCTTTTGCATTGCGATTTATAGAGGCTGGCTTTCCTAATGCTTTCTGCCAATGCAAAAAAGACGAAACCATTTGTTCTACCCAATAGGGCATAGGATGGTTTAAGGCATTTTTATATTCATCAAGTTGTAGCGGAATGTCACCACCGAATAATGCATCCTGTTGACGTTTTTCTTGTGCATTATCGCGCAGTATTTCAAGTGCCTTAGCTAGCTCATGGTCGAGCTTCGCAGGATCCAGCACCTGAGTCATAAATAATTCATCAAACACATGATTACTGGCTGAGGAATCCAACACATCACTCGTTTTATCTACCCCAAACTCATCAAGAATAATTTGTAGCTTATCTTCAAGCACATCGCGCACACGATGTTCAGCGGTATTTTCAAGCACAAAGTTTAATGCTTTTACTACGAAGGGCTGGCCTATACGGTCTACGCGTCCAATGCGCTGCTCAACCCGCATAGGGTTCCATGGCATATCGTAGTTCACCACAACATGGCAAAACTGCAAGTTCAAGCCTTCACCACCGGCATCAGTTGAAATAAGCACGCGAGTTTGCCCTGCAAAGTCTTGTTGAACCTGCTTGCGTTCTTGTAAATCCATCGAGCCATTTAAGCAAACTACGCTTATACCGCGCTCAGAGAGGTATTGCGCTAACATCTGCTGGGTAGGCACAAACTCTGTAAAAACTAATACTTTAAGGTTTGGATCTTGCTCAGATTGTTGAAGACGATAAATCCAACTCAATAAGGCTTCGGCTTTTGCATCGACTTCTTGGGCAATGCATTGTTCAGCTAATGACAGCAAAAAGGAGACTTCTTGTTTTTCATTCGCTAAGCCGGAACTACTGTTTTGAACGAGGTCGTCTATTTGGCTTTGCCCATCTAAATCATCCCAGTCATCAGAGAACTCTATTTCTGCCTGCAATTGATTAGCTTCTAGCGCTTCTAGGCGTTTTGATAAGGTCTTAGCAATAGCACGGCTACTGGAACTCACTAAGCGTTGCATTAATATCATTAAAAAGCCGATGGCATTTTGGCGTTTCGCCTTGGCTTGGTTGTATCCGTCGCGGATATAGTCGGTAACTGCCTCATACAGTTGGCGTTGGAGCTTATGATGCTCACCCCAAGAGACAGGGATTAATTCTGTTTGTCTCTGGTTGAAAAGCCGTGCACCTTCAGCGTTTATTGCATGGCTTTTTTCAGTACGAACCACATAAGGTTGAACGCGTTCTTTGGTTACACTGCTAACATCGGGAAATGCCTTTTCATCCAATAAACTCAGAAGGCGGTGAAAGGCATCTGTTTTACCCTGATGCGGCGTAGCCGACAATAGCAATAAATAGGGTGCAGCATCAGCAAGCCCTTGTCCCAGTTTAAATCTGGCTACTTGGTCTGTGCTGCCGCCTAAGCGATGAGCTTCATCGATGATTATCAGGTCCCAGCCGGCCGCTAGCACATCATCAAAACGAGTTTTGTTGTAGGCGTGTAATTGTTTCGTAGTCCAGCCTTTGCGATATTCAATGGGTTTAATGCTGTCGATTGAGCACACTACTTGGTCGTAGCGAGTCCATATATTTTCATGGGAATCGATAGATTTGTAGTCGCCTGGCTGCACGAGATGAAAGGTCTCATTAAAATGCTGCAGCATTTCACTTAACCACTGGCTGACTAAGCCTTTTGGTGCGCACACTAATATGCGCTTAGCCATTCTTCGAAGTTTTAACTCTCGAATAACCAGGCCAGCCTCTATGGTTTTACCTAACCCCACCTCATCAGCAAATAAATAACGAATTTGCGAGTGGCTAAAGGCTTTTCGTAACGCCTTTAGCTGGTGGGGTAAGGGAATAACGTTAGCTTCTAAAGGGGAGAGCAAGTCGCCTTCCGACTGCGCATTGGCAATGCGAGCGGCAGTCGCGATGTAGCTTAGCCCAAACGGTGTCTTGTGCCAGTTTGGGCCAGTTTCAGCTAAATCATGCTTTGGCAAACAGAAGGTATCCGGCTCGTTTGAGCCGAGAACCGTACAGTATGGTATTTGCCATAAGTCGTGCTCTTCAACTAACTGAACATAACATTCTTGGCTTTTACTCCACAGCCAGCATCCTGCTTGCCATGCCATGGTTTACCAGTCCTCGCCTGAGTTGGCTTGAGAGAGCATCATTGCTTGGTCGTAGTACATCAGTAACACAGGATCACCTGCAATGACGTCGTTAGGCAACTTACTCGAAATATCGAGAATGCTGGTAAACTCTTGCGCTTCCCATAGCTTTTTAAAACCAACGCGCACTGCCTCAATACGGAATACTTTCAGCTTCTTCTTGGCCGATTTGTATTCTTCAAACTCTTTTAACAGTGAGCGTTCACGGAGTTTTTCCAAGTCACCTGCTTTATTCGGATCAGGTACATACCAACGGTCTTTTGCTTTTGCTTGCAACAGTGCACTGTCTTTCGGCAGGTTTCTGTATTCTTTCCAGTTGGTCGACAGGTAGCTGTGAATCTGTTCGGGAACATCATCTTCGCCGTCATAACAAAGGAAGTTCTGGGTCAGCAAATCTCGCAAATCAAGCTGTACTTCGTTCTTACTCCAGCCACTGAGTTGTTGCATAAATTGTGGATTAATATCAGAGAAAACTTGCGGCTTAAGTTTTAGTAATTGGCGAAGCCATTGAATTGCACTCGCCTCGTCGCTAACAAATAACGAAGTTTGAACCAGTTCACCCGCTAAAGCTTTCTTCTTATCATACTCAGCGGCTTGTTCATCCAAGAAGTACATGCCATCGCGTTCTTTGAAACGTTGAGCTAAACCTAGTTGGAACTCTTGGCTAGAGACTGGCAACGGATAGCCTTTTCGAACGTAAAATGCCACTAATTGGTCAAATAATATTCTGGGATCTCGCTCAGGTATCTGTAGAAGTGAATTGCCTTGCGCCTTAACTACCGGAAGATATTGTAAATGCGTACGAATAAAGTCCCAAACTCCGGCTTCAGTGGTAGCTTCATCTTTAAATCGGTCTTCGAACCCACCATTAGGTTTGTATGCAGAAATGACCAAATCTTGTTTTACCGCGGTCGTAGTCGTTACAGCCTTAAAACTACCTTGTTTTTTATCTAAAGCTGACACATTAGCAACGATGAAACCCGCATCACTTAAAGCTGACTGTATGCTGTTCCATACAGATGCTTTTGTATTTGAAAACTCAACTGTCATCCAATGTCCCGGCTTCAAAACTCGATAGGCCTCAGTAAACAGTGATTGCATTAAAATTTGATATTCGTTTAGCTTTTTGGCTTTCTTTCTACGCCTATGGATAACAGCTTCTTCTTTTTCATTGGTTTTAACTGAAAGCCAAGCTTCGGATATCATATTGAGCTCGGAATATATAAAATTACTTCCAAATGGCGGATCAACAAATATATAGTCGATTGTTTTGTCTGGAATATTTAGTAAATCTGTAGCAGACTGAGTTGAAATTACCGACTTACCTTTACCTTTGTGTTTTTGATCGGAGAAAATTCCAACAACGCTCTTAACTCGATTACTTAATGCAAAAAGGACATTTTTTTCAACACTTAGCGACGGAATAAAGAAAGTACCTTTAACCCCACCAGAGAAAGGACCTCCTCCCCCATGAAAGTACTTCTTTATATCTAAACCAGTCATTAGAGAGCAATCTCTCATAACTGCAGTTAGTAACCACATTAAGAGGTGGTTATATGGGTACTCTAATGTCTTCGAGTACTTTTTAAGCTCAGAAAGAGCTAAAAGCGCTCTCTTAGTAAAAAATTTGTCGATAGTGAAGATACTATACTTACTATAATCTCTGTCCCACCATATGTCATAGTCTAAATCTATTCGTTCATCTGGATATTCTTTGGCATCAACATCCGAAAACTTTAGATATAGCTCTCTTTCATCCTTTGGAATTATATATCTTTCATTTCTCGAACCGTTCTGAAATACAACTAAAACAGGCTCTCTTACTGCGCACTCTTCATTTTTTTGATTCTTTTGGTTAAAAACAGTCTTCTTAACGACTGCAGAATCACGTTTACTAATTACGCTTTTACATGATGGACAGCTATAAGTATCTTGGATATTACCAATTTCAGTATCTAGAGCTGCATCCCAATATGTGTATGAAGAATTGCAATTAGAACAAACAAAGACGTCTGACCAAACGGTGTATAAGACTGTCTTATCTACACCATCAACGTTTACTTTATATAAATCACTAAATTTTTCATTAAAAACATTCAAAATGCCGTTGAGATCATGGATTTCATTTTTTTTTAATAAAATATTAGTTCCATATGATATCCATGAAGCAACAGGGGACAGATCACATAAAATTACATTTCGGTCTTTTTTTGAATTTGATGCAACACCAACCATACCTGTTCCGCATGTAAAATCTAAAATTACATCCCCTGGGTTGGTATAATGATCGATATAGTTAAGAATTGCGTTCGGTGGCACTTTTGTATGATACGGATGAGCGTTATAAATAGGGTCGTTTTTACCTTCGCTAACATCCGCAGCAAAAGGCTCTCGATGGTAATGGTAGCCCTCTGGCTGAGCAGGCTTTTCGTCTTCCCACTGTGCAATGAAATCGGCGACCCAAGGGTTTGGACAAGCAGTGTAATACGGTGGATCGCTCAGGTTTAGAATATCCTCATCATTGCCTATTGGAAATCCCTCAATCTTACGAAATTCTGGGTCTTTTAATTTTTCGGCCAGTAATTTGGTAAAATACGCTCTGCGCTCTGCATCACAGCTAAAGGCTTTACCTAAACAAATAACTTGCTGGTTCTTTTGGTTTTCAGTGAGTGCACTGCTGCCATCAAGTAGTTCTTGTTGTTTCATTCATTAATTCCGAAATTGGATTGTTGGATTTTACCAATCCTCGTCTGAGTTGGCTTGAGAGAGCATCATTGCTTGGTCGTAATACATCAGTAATACGGGATCACCTGCTATGACGTCATTAGGCAACTTGCTGGAAATATCGAGGATGCTAGTAAACTCTTGCGCTTCCCATAGTTTTTTAAAGCCAACGCGTACTGCCTCAATCCGGAATACTTTCAGCTTCTTCTTGGCCGATTTATATTCTTCAAACTCTTTTAACAGTGAGCGTTCACGGAGTTTTTCCAAGTCACCCGCTTTATTAGGATCAGGGACATACCAACGATCTTTCGCCTTTGCTTGCAACAGTGCACTGTCTTTCGTCAGATTTCTGTATTCTTTCCAGTTGGTCGACAGATAACTGTGGATTTGCTCTGGCACATCATCTTCTCCGTCATAACAAAGGAAGTTCTGGGTTAGCAAATCGCGCAAATCAAGCTGAACTTCGTTTTTACTCCAACCACTGAGTTGTTGCATAAACTGTGGGTTAATATCCGAGAAGACTTGAGGCTTAAGTTTTAGTAGTTGGCGTAGCCATTGAATAGCACTCGCTTCGTCACTAACAAATAGCGAAGTTTGCACTAGCTCTCCTACTAACGCTTTCTTCTTATCATACTCAGCGGCTTGTTCATCCAAGAAGTACATGCCATCGCGTTCTTTGAAGCGTTGAGCTAAACCTAGCTGGAATTCTTGGCTAGAGACCGGTAATTGATAGCCTTTTCGAACGTAATATGCCACTACTTGGTCAAATAATATTCTAGGATCTCGCTCTGGGATTTGTGCTAGGGAATTACCTTGTGCCTTTGTTACTGGTATGTATTTCAAGTGAGTACGTATAAAGTCCCAAACACCAGCTTCCGTTTCTGCTTCTTTCTCGAATCGCTCTTCGAAGCCGCCATTTGGCTTATAAGCTGAAATAACTAAGTCTTGTTTAACCGCGGTTGGTGTTGTGTAAGCTTTAAAACTGCCTTGCTTCTTATCAAGCGCTGAAACATTTGCAACAACAAATCCTGCTTCGGTTAACGCTGTTTGGATGTTGTTCCAAACAGATGCTTTTGTATTTGAGAACTCCACTGTCATCCAATGACCGGGCTTCAATATCCTGTAAGCCTCCCTAAATGCCCTAAGCATCAATATTCTGTATTCGTTTGCGCCTTTTTTCTGAACTGTGTTTTCAATTGCTTCTGAACCAGAGTTCGTTACTGCACCTAGCCAAGGCTCCCAAAGTGTGTTTAATTCAGAGTAATTAATATTGGAGCCAAAAGGTGGGTCGATAAATAAATAATCGATAGAATTGGCGGGCAATTTATATTTTTTCGTTGTACTTTTTGTTTCGATCGCGAAGTTTGAACTTGCCGCGTTATAAGTAAACTTAAGTGACTTGAGTCTGGACCTTAAGCTATTAAAAACTGAAACTTCTGGATTTGTACTTGATATATATAAGGTGCCTTTTGTTCCCGCATTTATAAAACCTCCACCTCCATGAAAAAAGTATGAGAACGCAATGCTAGCCATTTTTGACAGCGCTCTTTGACTAGCAGTAAATAAAAATGGAAATCTGATACCAGCATTTATTAAACGTTTCCAGCAAGCAGAAAGAATCCATAAATTTCTTTTGGTATAGAAGTGATGGGCATGGTCAAAACCATGAGATGAAATTGGCTGCCTTGTGTTCACACCATCAGATAAGGCAAATTTAGGATGCCAATAAGGAATTTCACTTTCTTCAATTTTTTTTATTAAGGCTAGATCTTCTTCATCTGGTTTTTTTTCAAATTTTTTCTTTTGAAAAGAATAATTAATTAGAACAGGTGTTTGCTTAGCTTGTTCAATTACTTTGTTCAAAGCCTTATCAAAAACTTTTATCCAAGATCGCTTTAGACTTTTTTTACTTACAAGAGTAGAGCAATGAGGGCAGTGAAAGGCATCCAACATCTTTCCTGCTTCTCGATCAAGAGCGTTATCCCAATATACAATTTCTTCTAAGCACTCTGGGCATAAAAAAACATCTGACCATATCGTGTAATTTATCTTACCTTTACTGACCCCGTCTTGATGCGTTGTTTCATACATCCATCCGCATTCTTGCTCAACATCGTTGATAAGTGCGAGAGACTTGTCAATAAACGCCTCTATATCAACAGGCATATTATAGTTGTAAGCTATAAAGCTAGCTGCTGGTGAGAGATCATTTAATATAACTTTTCGAGCCCCTAAATCTGAAAAGTGCACCCACTTTACTTTGCCATCTTTATCGTATTCCTCTCGAAGAATGGCTCCATCAGTTCTGACTTGATAGCCTAGAGATACAATTACTTCTCGATCGCCACACATCTGTGCTGCAACCCCTGTCATCCCAGTACCACAAAACCCGTCAAACACGATATCACCAGGATTGGTGTAATGTAGGATGTAGCGCATGATTGCCTTGTGCGGCACTTTTGTGTGATAGGAATGCGCATTATATATAGGATCGTTTTTACCTTCGCTTACATCTGCCGCAAAGGGCTCTCGATGATAATGATAACCTTCCGGCTGAGCTGGCTTTTCGTCTTCCCACTGTGCAATGAAATCGGCGATCCAAGGATTTGGGCAAGCAGTGTAATAAGGTGGATCGCTCAGGTTTAAAATATCCTCATCATTGCCAATGGGGAAACCTTCAATCTTACGAAATTCTGGGTCTTTTAATTTTTCGGCCAGCAATTCGGTAAAATAGGCTCTGCGCTCTACATCGTTGCTAAAGGTTTTACCCAGGCAAGTGACAGGCCCTTCTGCTTTTTTTGATTCGGTTTGTTCGGTAAATAATGGGTCTTGCTGCATCGCTAATCTCAATATATTTGTGTAGGGCAGGTGAGTCCTGCCCATTAAAAGCGGTTAATCAATGATGATACGAACTTTGCTTAGCTCTTTACCTTGGCATTTTTCTGCTAATAACTTTTTGAAACGCTCGGTCACTTCCTCTACCGTTTGCGGTAAACCCTGACCTAACTGGGTGAGAAGCTGCTCTTGATTGATTCGTACTTCTTCAAGTCCATCTAACACTTGATTGACTGCTGCAATAAAGCTTGCGGATAGTGGTTCCGGCAAAGTACCACTGCTAATAAACGCCTGGATTTCACTTGCATCTTCATCTTTTAATAGATCTAGCTTAATGAAAGGGTCATCCAGCAGGCTTTTTAAGTTTGACGCCCAATCGGTGAGCAGACTATCGAGCTTGTCGTCAAGTTGTTTAAGTAACTGGGATGCTACAAGCACAGTCTCCAAACGCGGTGAATAGTCAACAGGTTGAGGGTTGAGCTCGAACACACTTGAATCGATCGCTTCGGCTTCTTTTAACTTAGCTATTTGATTACGCCAATCTTGTAGCTGCACTGCGGGCAACAAATGAATGCCAGATAACATTTCTAATTGCTGTAAACGGGCATCTTTTAGTAGTGCTTGTTTCTGCTTTTCTTCCGATTGCGATAGTCGCGCTTTGTTATATAGAGCTATAAAGCGTTGCTGATAGGCTACTTTGAGCTTTTGTAGCGCTTGCAGTTGTTGAGTTTTAAACGTGGTGGTATGGCGTACACTGGCCTCAGTGAGGCCATCACGCAGTGCCTTGCGCACAGCTACAAGTTCCGTTTGCCATGTATCGTCTGCGGTTAAAATATTTTCTGCTTGTGATAGATAGTCAGCGTAGTCTTTAAATTCGTCCACCAAGTTTCGAAGGGCAACATAGTTTTTCCACGCACTAAGATTATTAGCTTGTTCGCCAATGTCTGCCGTCGTGGATTTAAAGTTCTTGAGTTTTCCTGGTGTATTAAACCGGTTGGTGACTTCTAAAAACTCTTTAAGGGCGCTGACTTGTTGAGTCAGGGTACTGGCTTCTGACTCTTCGACAACATAGTTCCCCCATAATGGTAAGCGCCCTTTAATACTCTGTTGCCCGAGCACGAGTTCTTGTACCAGCTTTTCGCAACGCGACATCATATCTCGTACTACGCTCTCATCTCCTTGCTGAATAGAAGTGGCTAAGCCTTCATTCATCTCTAGCAGGTTAAGTAACGCTTTTATCGCGGCGACATTAAAGTCTTTAGGCGCTTGAATGTGTTTGAAGTCCTTTAGCACATCAAAAGATACGCTGCGGAATTTCATTACATCACTGGCGTTAATGTGATGGCCAACTACTGAGAGTTCTAGTTCACCGCTATGAACCAAGCTAGCCAGAATAACCAGTAACCACTCAGGCTCTAACCTATAGCTCGTTGGCTTGAAATATAAACGCGAGTGTATTTGTTCTAACAGCTCAGTTTTATTAACGACTTGCCCTTGCTCTTTAGTCGACAACACGTCGAGCACTGCTTGGGCATAACGAGATTTAGCGGGCTTAAGTTGCTCGCCGTCTAGTAATTCCAGAGCATCTAATACCGCATTGGCTCGTTTGGTTGCTGCGCCACCGGCGATAAATCCTAGCGCGTCGGTAGCGGCACTTTGAATGTTGCTGTAGGTAATTGCCTGACTAAAAGTCGGATATTCAGGGGCTAGTGACTCAAAGTGATCACCTAAAATAACGCTGGCGACAGTTTCAAAAATATCACGCAGGCTACCAGCTTGATTGTCTGGTAAATTGGTAACACCTCGTACATTGGTGCCTTTTAACCACTCCATCATTGGCTTGGATTGACCATTATATTGAGCCAAGTAGGCCTCTTTGTAATGGGCTTTAAGCCAGCTTTGCATCTCCTGCAAAAATGCTCTGGCTTTAAGTTGATAGATATTTTTTGCATTACCTGTCGCCATGGCTTGCAGTTCTATAGCGGCAGCATAAAATTTTAAGTTGCGATCGAATTCTGCTGAAGGCTTGTCGAGGACAAAAAGTACTTCGTCTGAGCGGATATATTCCTTTTTCATCTTTGGCGGATTAATCGGCTGAACAAAGTACATATAATAATCGAGAGGTGGCTTGGCGGTCTCGCGTTGGTTCGGCGAGCCTAAAAATAGCCAGCCTGGGCGATTAACATTTCGTTTTAGCCACTTTAGCTCGTGTTCCCACATTTCAATGTTAGGTCTGGCTACATCGGTTTCTTGTAAGATTTCTAGCATTGCCGTGCGGTAGGCATTATTGAGCTGATCGTCGGCAAGCAATGGAACTTTGTTTTCGATATAGGCATCGAAATCTTCGGTTTTTTTCAAATCCAGATAGAACTGGTCATTGGCTTTGTTTTTAGAGAAAAACTGACCGTTTACGGTTTGCCGGATTTTTGTAAGGACGGCGACAATCTGATTTTCCAGGTTCTTACTTTTTTCACCTGGTAGCTGCTCGATGAGCGGTAAGTACAAGCAGAGCGAATCGCGTAATTCGGCTGCTGTGGCCCCCATTTCATTAAAAATGTCGCCCACGGACATACGATGGATTGCAAGGGCTGCAACTAAGCGCTTTGCAAAATCAACTTCGTGTGGGGCCGGGTAGGCCTGATCAATCCGCGTAAAGAGTGTTTCGCCGACTTCAATAACTTGGCCGATTTCGGGATTTGTTTTTGCGCTGGGATCGTTTCGAAGTTCTTCCCAATAGGTATCGTACGAAAATACGCCAGGTATTGTTTCTGGAACCTCTAGTTCCATTAAGGCCTGCATTTGACGTGATAAGCTTCGTAGCACCTGGCGTTGTTCAATGCCTGCACCACGAACCCGTTCGAACATGGTGATGTAGTCAGGATGTACTGGGAACATGCGCACGAATTCGTCTAATCGCTCACTCATGCGATCAAAGCAGTGGGTGAATTTTTGAAGGTACTCTCGTATCCACGCCATTTGCTGCGCGTTCTTTTTAAGCAGTCGTTCTGCGACAACGTATTTTATATCGTCACGTGTAATGAGTACTTGCTCTGCTCTATCGCGGATTCGTTTTACTTCTTGCGAAGCGAAGGACAGTTGCGCGCTATCAAATATTGCTTCTTGCACGCCGCAAATAAAGCGAAAACGGGTTCCGTCAATCACTTCACCTAATACTCGCATCATCGCGATATCTAGTGGCAATTCCTGGGTATTACGAGAGCGTAGGTAGTCCAGCATTTCGTCGCAGATTAGAAGCAATCCTTGGTCTGGGTACTTCTCGTGAAATGCCCCCATCATCTGTTCAAAATAAGGTTTATGATTTGACGAAATCTGGGTCATTTCTGGGAAGTGAAAATCGATTCCAAAATCCGCTAAACCCTTGGTGAGGTTGTCGGTGATGATGTCGGCGAAAGCTTTCTTGGATGCACCTATCTCAAAGCGGATAACCTTAAATTTTCCAGCGATTTTATCAGCGGCAGTGCGTACGGCTTCGTTTGAAATGTATTGCGCTAATCCAGGGAACTCGGCGACTGCTGATAACACAGACATAAGGTGCGACTTACCTGAACCGTAATTACCTACAATCCAAAGCGACTTGTTATCCAGTGACTCAGTAAACTGCAATTGTGGGATGATCACATCTGCAATTTTCACAGACATTTTGTCTGAAATAACGTAGCTTGCTACAAGTTGCTGGGCTCTTGTTTCTTCCGCCGCCTCTTGTAACTTTACAATAGTGTTTACTGGCTCAAACTGGATGAGCTCGCCGTATTTTTTCATTTTGGTTCTCCGTTGCCCGCTAACCACAGTACGGGCACACTATTTAAATCTGACTCTGAATAATTAACGTAATCGGCTTTGCCTGGCATAGAAAAAAAGAGGTTATTGCCGTCATAATCACCAGGCCAATTCACAATTAGCATTCTATATTTCGATATGGCTTTTAGGCATCGCAACACGTCAAGTTGTAGTGTTGGCTCGAACAAAACTTGAATCCGGTCAAGCAAAATAGGGCCGCCTGGTTCCAACATAATTAATGCTTCCAACTGTTGCTCTGCTTCATCTATTCGACGTTTATGTGAAAGGGGCAACAGTTTTTCACAGAGCCTTTCTGACAGGGGAAGCCTTGGTACTCGAGCCAGAGAATGTATTTGTTCGCAGCTAGCTCCAGCCAAAATCAGCATTTGATGACTTTGAAGCGCAACATAAGCCATCTTTTCTTCAATTGTAGATTGAAGGCTTTCTACTTGAGTGACTTTAAAACATGGCATGGATTATACCTAGTTTTGCTGGTCATTAGTTTGATTTGCATAAATTGCAACTGGCGTATTTGCCGGTGCCCAGACTAACGGCCAGTAAAAAGGAGCACCTTGCCATCCTTTTTCTTCTTCGCCGTTTTGTCTAAACAGCATTAGCATTGGCGTGTCTTTAGCGGTATCTCTCGCAGTTCGGCCCTCGGTTGTTGCCGTATCTGGTGTGGCAACATATTTAGTGTGGCTGCCAATACTAGCTAACCGTCGGTTGTTTCTGTTGGTTAACCATAAACACCAAATCTCACCTGGCGTGGAAGAGCGCTTATCAAGATAATCAATGGCCGAATGAACACTTTGCCAATCAAACGTATAACCTTCGCTTTCTTCCATCTTAATTACGCGCTCACAAAGTGAGAGCAGCTGATGAGCTGCTGATGTGGGAATTTTAAACGGATCCTTTCCTGCACCGCTAGGCTGGAAGGTAGCTAATAACGTATCTATTTCTTTTGTTACGGTAAGCGTTTTGGTTTTCTTCTCTGTCTGGAAGCCAACCGGAAGCAGGCGTTTGTGTGGTCTGAGAGTAGTGGTGTCAGTTAATAGGATCTTATTTGGGCTACATGGAATGACTGAGCCATCTTGGGCCCTTTGAATGAATACCACAGATTGCTCGGGGTTCTTCTCTATAGCCTCTCGTAGCGCTACATCGCTTTCATGCATGCTTCGCATCGCTGCGTAAATTGCAGGCTCGGTATAAAAGCGCGTAACCGCTAGGTCTTCTTTAGGGCGATAACCGTACATACGAGAATGCTGCAGAACAGTATCTTGCTGGTATCGACCAGGTCTTCTTCCGTAGTAAAAGCCGATTAAACGGCCAATAGTAATGCCTCGATCAAGAATTTGACCTCCGATGAAGATATTTAGGGGAGTTCTCAATTTTAACTGACCAGTTTCATCTAATAGAGACTCTATCTCTTTTTCTGAATTAACGGTTGTTACCAACAATTCCCCATCGACCAGGGCTTGGCGACAGCGTTCAATAACTTGAGAAATTGGCGGCATAAAGTATCCCGATAGGGCTACTGACTTCGCTAAGTTGTCGTACGCTTCTTTTACCAACGAGTTAAATAGGCTGGTATTGTCATTCGCCGCTTTGGTAACTTCTTCGCCTAAACGCAGTACAACTTGTTCTTGCCATTGGTGTGTTGCCTTGGCTACCTCAGTATGTATGAGAAAACTAAACTTCTGATTACCCTCTCCGGCTTTAAGCGCTTGTAGCTGGCGGATAGCACCACCTACAATAAAACTAACGAAAGCGCTCCGAAGCCCTGTAATAGCGCTGGAGGTAAGTACATCATCGATTTTGAAGCGGCGGCCGTCTGGTTTTTTTAATGCGGTGAGCTCAGCCAAAGTCAGAGGTTGATATAAATGGCTCGCTGCAGAGTTTTCTTCGGCATCGTCAAAGTAATAGCTGCTCCCCACATAAGCATCATTAACCGGTACCAGTTCGGTAAAGGCAGGCTTTACAGGCTTAAACTCCTCGCCACGAATCTCTGTGTTCTCCGGCTGTAAGTATAGTGAATAAGGTGTGGCGGTTACTTGTAGAAAAGCGGCTGAGGGAACAAAACTGCGAAGGTTTTCTAACTTTACAGCTGTTAGGTTGGCGTCAATTTCGCCATTATTCCTTTTAAAGCCGACACTCGCATAATCAGCCTCATCATCGATAAGAAGTACTTTCTTCTGAGCCAGTGTGGGATATTTTTTAGAAAACAGTTCGACTAAGCGATCTAAGTTATCCTTTTGCTTTTTAACGATTAAGATGATTTTTTTCTTGAGTTCATAGCCGACAAGAGTTTGTGGCATCTGCATGATGTCGTAAACCAATACATCATCTGCATCACAGAAGGGTTTGAATTCTTGATGAACACGTTGAAAAGTTTGCTTTGAAAGCGCTTTGGTGCCCTTAGTCAGGATGACGGAGACATCATAATTGTTGTCGAAAGCTAGCCCTATAATTGCCATGAAGGTCTTGGTTTTTCCACTTTGGATCTTTCCAAGCAGCATGCCAGGATGATCCCCTTTTGTTTTGAAACTGTTTAATTTCGAAACAGTGGATTCAATACAATGCCGTTCTTCATTTGTGTAAGGATACTGAGCCGAGTTCAAAAAATGTTGGTAATAATCCCCGCCAAGATTCAATTTATCCATATACAACTACCACTCCATACGATCTTAAGGTTATTAAAACTTCAAGTCTTTGATTAAATTATGCCTTTTCCATGGGCATAACATAGCATTTACTTGAGAAAAGTGACATAGCAAGATAGTCTCATTTTATCAAGATGTATAATTGTTATTTTTCACAATAAATGCTATGAGGTTTTTATGTCGAATCACCGGATCGTCAATAATGTGGGGTATAAAAAAATATATCCAATGTCATTGGATGACGATGAGGGCTTTTGTCACTATTGTGGAAGATGTGCGAGTCAAAGTCTTGCGCTGCATTGGGATCATGTTCCTCCTCTGAATGTGACATACCGGTTAGAGGCTCCATGGTGCAGTATCTTCTACAGATGATGAATGTCGACCAGAATACGGTATCGGCTGATCCCAAAGCCCAGCAAATTGTGATAGAGAACATCGATGCCATAAAACAGTGGCTGTTTTAATGAAAGAAGAATCTACTACACCAAGTAAATGACAACAGAGAAAAATAACCCAATCATCAGACGCAGTGTTAGGTTATTACATGCCGTGCAAGAACTGCACAAGCAAGGGTTTCATAATTTGGCCTGCATCTGTGTAATGAGTCCGTCAGGTACGGACTGGCGTATCCGTTTACATCCATTTCAAAACTTATATTTTGATGAAGATGGCTTTGTTCAAAGCACAAAAATGCTTAAGCATGAACGAGCAAACCATTCTTCAGCTAAAGAGGGAAATTGTTATTTCGGCTGGGTGGACGCAAAAGATTTAACAGCCAAAGAGCTCGCCGAACGAATTAAAGAGCGTTTCCCAGAATTAATAGCCGCAAGTGTTGGGGAGAATTACGCTTTCGTTGGTTGGTTCACTCATATGCTTGGTGTAGCTGAAAGGGGCGCATTACCGGTATTTTCAAGTGAATTTGGAGGGCTTGCTGGTGGGATGGTCTTTACTTCTGTGTCTGACCTGCAGTTACCCGCTCCGCCTTATCCGGTTATTATGTCTTCTGGAAAAATCCGCTTTTTATGGGCAGAAGAACCATCGTTAAAGAATGATTGGCATACTGCCTATCAACCCATCATAAACGCTTTGAAAGATAGCCGGGTTCCAAGGTTTCCAAAGTATCCATCGCATTCAAACGATTTGTTTGTCCACGGTGCTTACTGGGAAGGTGCCGTTTACTATTTGCATGCAATCCTGGGTTTCGAATCTGAAACTGAGTACATCGAATCCAGAGCCAGTCAGGCGGAGCGATTATCTGTTTTTTCGACAATTTTTGATTCGGAAGGGCAGTTAGATTTGTTGGATGCATATTTTAGCCGGGTTGTACTGAAAGAATCGCGATCTCGTTTAAATCACAAAGCCCAGCAGTTCTGTCAGCAGACAATAGAACGTGTTGAAGCAACCTACAGGTTAAAGCCTTGTCGTTTCCCGAATCCCTATTTCGGAGGGAATAATCCTTTGCATTTAACGCGATTGGAGTATTTTTCTGGCTCCACATAACAATAGTTACTGGTGCTCATCAGGATGTGGTTTTAACCGATATAACCAAATAAAGCCGTTTTTAGTCGGCTGAGTTTTAAGCTCAAAAATTGGTGATTTTTCAATAAGCGTTTTTAATGCAGGAAGTGTTGAAAACGCTAGCTCCTCACATACTTTTTCAATGATATCTTCAGGCTGATTTTTTATAAATTGACCTGCGAGGTTGAGTGATGACCAACCATCGTCCCGGGTTGAAAATGATGCGGCATCTCTCAGTAATTTGTCTAATCGGGTTTCACCGGGGTAGATACCTTCTACAAGAAACCTGCCGCCCGCCTCGGACTGAAAAAAGTCAGCTATTTGCTGACGAATGTTTTGCTGTGTTTCGCAAAGAGTGGTTAGGTTTTTCAGAGCCGGTAAGAATCTCTCTCGTTGCTTTTCGAGTGATTCGCTGAGTTCCTCAATACTTTGCAGTGAGGTCGGGTCGTATTTGGGGAGTAAATGATGGACTAACTCATTACGCTCCTTTACCAACTCAGAAAAATACTGTTTCTCTGCATTGATTCTTTCTTCGGAGCGCTGCACAGAATATTTGAAAGATAGATAGTGTTGAGATGGATCTTCATGAGGAGGTAATTCATTTTCTGATGTATCGAAGATCGTGTTGAAATATTCGTTCGATAACTGGCCCATTGTCATCGACGAGATATCGGATGCCCGTTTAGCTTTTATGCTCTCTAGCTCTTTCTCATAGCCCTCCAGAGAGCTGTTTGCCAGTAAAGACTTAAGAAGCTGCTCCATGCGCTGAAACATGAGCATATTTCTGCCAATACGTCGCATGCATTCATTTCTTGCCGTTTCTACTTGTTCATCCATGATTGTCACCGGAATAACGAAATTCATTGGCTATTTTAAAGTCTATATCGACTATGTGGCAGCAAAAATATTTTGCTAATTATTTTGCTGTGGTTGCCACTCGTGTCAGCCGTGTGACCCGTGTAAACGTTTTGTAATGACAGACATTTTGTAAAAGGTATAGCTGCCACTAAGTTGATGGGATAGTTTCACAGTCCTGGTTGGTAAAATAGGCTTGCAAAGAATGACGTGAAGTATAATGCTCTAACCAGTCGTCAGTGAAAGCTGACTAGAACTTACTTAAAAACTACCAATAGGTCAGAATGTGAGTAATAAAAAAAGTATGCCCAAAAAACCGGTTACTGCTATACATCCTGATTACACAGCAACCGCGGTTGAACTTCAATTTGAGCTTTTAAAGCAGTTTGCTTGGTTGGGTTCAGCGATAATTGGCGGCATCGTAATTTTACTTCAGCTCGACCAAATTACTATAGGAAAGCATGTGTATGCCGCTTTGTCGTGTTTTGCTATTTCTATTGTGGTCTCTGTTCAAGGGCAGGATTACCTAGTCAATAAGCTGGCTGAAGGAAAGGTATTAGAAGAGCTGGCATCTAGAATGAAATTGATTCGTATGACTGCTTTTAGCTTGATATGCTTCGGTGCTGGTATAATTGTTTCTTACTTTTGGAAGCAATGAGCAGTTCCCTCATAGGGCATTGAAGTGAAATTTTTATTCATGAACACTTTTGCTCATCACTCTATTCAAGGCTAAAACTTTCACGGTGATCCATAACGATTTATTTCGTTTATTCTGGATGTTGTTCTTACTTCGAAGGATTACACGTACGAGAATCAGGGCTCTCGCACAAATCTACCTGACTTAACGTAGCATGTGCATGCTCTTTCATTACGGCTTCAGCTCGGGCCCCTTGCCGTTTTAACAGAGCGTCAAATACAACATGATGTTGCATGTTGGCAAAATTGAACCGTCTGAACTCTCGATCTAATTGTTTAGGGTTAAATACTAATGCGTTTACTGATGCGAAAGGTAAATGTTCACTTAGTTGCATTGCCGATTGGATTGCCGGATTGCCACTGGCGTTGACAATCAAATCATGAAACTGCTTGTTGATTACGTTGTATTGTTCAATATCCTCTTCAGTTAAATAGCCCTTTTCGAATATAGCGTCGGCATTTTTTAAGCACTCTGCAAGTTGCACCCGGGTATCTTCGGTTAATCCTTTTTCTGCTGCTTGCCTTGCTGCCAGACCTTCCAACACACCACGTACTTCAACCGCACCCAATATTTCGTCATTGGTTACCTTTCTGACCTGGTATCCGCGTCGCGGTAACTTAATTAGCAGGCCTTCTTGTGCAAGGGCTCTGAATGCAATGCGAACCGGAGTTCGTGACACGCCCAATAGTTCTGCCGTCGGAATCTCAGCCAGGCGCTCACCTGCCGGAAAGACACCGGAGACAATCTTATCGCGCAAAATACTAATTACTGCCTGACCTTCACGTGGCATAACACCTCCATTACAAAAAGGGCAATACGCTACCGCATTCTGAGAGTTAATTGGATCCAATAATTTATATTATGCTGGTTTGGTCAACATATTGAAATAGCGTATTTATAGGCAGCTCACATGAGTGATAGTGAGCAAAGAGGCTGCGTTTTGCGTTTTCTGATATATATGAGTGATTAATTATTGGATCCAAAAATTGGGGTTTTATGTTGTTAATGCGTAAAAAAGATCATAAAGTGGATCCAATAGTTAATAAAAGGTTAAACTCATGCATCCACAAAGTTACCCATTGAATACTTGGTACGTAGCTGCAACACCAGACGAAATTTCAGACAAACCGTTTGCTCGCCAGATCTGCAGTATCAAGCTTGTTTTCTTTCGAAATCCACAGCAAAAAATTGTAGCGGTAGAAGATTTCTGTCCTCATCGTGGTGCGCCCTTGTCGTTGGGGTTTGTAGAAAACGGGCAGCTGGTGTGTGGGTATCACGGTTTGCGCATGGGAGATGATGGCAAAACCCAATCCATGCCCAATCAACGGGTTGCGCACTTTCCCTGTATAAAGCATTTTGCGGTGATTGAGCGTCATGGTTTTGTGTGGATATGGCCGGGCGATCAAACCTTGGCCGATGACAGTCTAATCCCTGAATTACATTGGGCTAATAACCCTGATTGGGGATATGGGGGCGGCCTTTATCATATTAAGTGTGATTATCGGCTGATGATCGACAACTTAATGGATTTAACGCATGAAACCTATGTTCACGCTAGCAGTATTGGACAAAAAGAAATAGATGAGTCACCGGTTTCCACCAAAATGGAAGGCCAAACGGTGGTTACAAGCCGATTTATGGACAACGTAATGGCCCCACCTTTTTGGCAAGCTGCTCTGCGTGCCAATGACTTAGCAGACGATGTAGCAGTAGATCGCTGGCAAATATGCCGTTTTTCACTTCCCAGCCACATTATGATTGAAGTGGGTGTTGCTCATGCCAGAAAGGGCGGATATGACGCACCTAAGTCACATAAAGCCAGTAGTATCGTTGTGGACTTTATTACGCCGGAAACTGAGCATTCAATTTGGTATTTCTGGGGGATGGCGCGTGATTTTAAACCAGAAGATCAGGCACTGACGCAAACCATTCAACAAGGTCAAGGCGCCATTTTTGCGGAAGACCTGGAAGTATTGGAGCGTCAGCAACGAAACTTATTGGATTACCCTGACCGGGCTCTTTTGAAGCTGGATATTGACGCCGGTGGCGTACAGGCACGCAGAATGATTGAGCGTGTTATAAAGCAAGAGCAAGCGGCTTCCGCATCCACGAACGCCGGAGAAAAACAATGTTCGAAGTGATCGTCACCAACAAACAGCCACTTACGGCGTCTGTGTGCCGTTTACAACTGGCGGCGGTCGATGGCAGTGCTTTGCCTGCCTGGCAAGCCGGGGCTCATATCGACGTACATTTACCAAATGGCATTATTCGCCAATATTCATTATGTGGTGGGGTAGATACCAAGCATTATGAAATCGCTATCTTAAATGAGCCTAATAGCCGGGGTGGTTCAAAATACATCCATGATCAACTTCAACAAGGCGATGTGTTAACCATTAGTGCGCCTAAAAACTTGTTTCCACTAGTACAAGGCACCCATAAAACGTTATTGATTGCGGCTGGCATTGGAATCACTCCGATGTTGGCTATGGCCGAGCAACTGCATGCTGAAGACACACCTTTTGAGTTACATTATTGTGCCCGGGAACAGCAACATGCTGCCTACTACGATCGTATTTCAAACTCAGATTATGCGCGCAATTGTCATTTTCATTTTAGTTTAGGTAACAGCCAAAACCGGCTTAATCCGTATCGGTTGTTGGCTGACTACAACCAAGATACTCAGTTATATATCTGTGGGCCGAATCTCTTTATTCAGGACGTTATCAGTGCTGCTGAGCAACATGGCTGGCCAACAGAAAATATCCATCGGGAATTTTTTGCGGCTGAAGCAATAGACCATAGTCAGGATCAACGTTTCGAGGTAGTTATTAATAGCACCGGGCAGGTTTTGCAGGTTGCTGAAGACGTCTCTATTTTGAATGTTTTGGAAGACAACGGTATGTTTATTCCGGTGGCTTGTGAAGAAGGCGTTTGTGGTACCTGCCTTACCGGTCTGCTCGAGGGTGAAGCCGACCATAAAGACGTGTTTTTGAGTGCAGATGAAAAACAGAAAATGAATCAGATTACGCCGTGCTGTTCCCGTGCAAAAAGCAAACGGCTGGTATTGGATTTGTAATTAGCCAGGTCTATATAAGCAGTGAATCTGTGTTCTTCCAAATCATAATAAGCAGGCTTGTGCTGCAAGCCTGCTTCTTCTTAATAATCGTTGATTATTGGCAACTAAAACTCTCAGCAGATTCTACATCCCCATTTCCGGCATCCGCATTGTATCGGGCTACCGTCGGATAGGCACATAACGGGCGAGTTCGGTCTGCGGCCCATGAAGCGGGTATGGCAGGGTTTTCACCTCCCGGATTTCCTGCTCCCCGCGCTGTTGCAACAAGACCTTCAGGCTCAATACCAGATTCTACCCATGCAACTAATGGCGTTAATAAATCAACCTGGTCTACCGCCGCACCACCGGAACAATGTCCCATACCTGGCATCAGGTACAATCGAGCGAAATCAGACGCGTCGTCATTGTGGTTTGCTGTGAGATTGTTGTACCAGTTAATCGTATCCAGTGCTGAGAAAATGGCATCACTTACACCATGATAAACCATAATTTTGGCACCTCTATCGCGCACTGCGGATAGGGCTTCTGCATTGTTTGGCGGGATCATAAAGCTGCTAGCTGCTTCTGTGTATACGTCGTCGGTCGATTCAATACTGGTGAGCATATCGTCGATTGAGCCAGTAAGTGCGAATTCCGGGCCGTTGAATGTCGCCGGATCGGCAACGGGCACTCCCCAAATCAATCCAACGCCGCCGGAATCGAGTACCAATGGGGCGAAGAAATCCCAGAAATTATAGTCTGGGCTTGCAATACCCGTATCAAATGGAAAGGGCGCATAGAAAGCTTCACCGGACGCCGTAACGGCCCCGGAAAATATAGGTGAAAGGGCTTCCTTTTGTTGCGATGACAAGCATGTGCCGTCGCGTTCAGATGAACAAGATGGGACATCATCCAATGAAAAGACACGTTGGCAAGCTTCAACGTCGCCGATCAAGCCGTCGTTTATACCATCCAGGTCATCACATTTCACTAGTGCAGCGGTCGCAACCATATTGCGCTCTTCGGCTGTGAACCCGGTAGAAATATCACTCGGGTCAGTGGCGACTGAAAGGTAACGCTGCGCGCCGAAGATATTGGCAATAGCAGCATAAGGCAGTCTGAAACCAGGGGCACCCGCAAGATATCCGTCATATTCATCTGGCATGCGAGCAAATGTATTAAAAGTATGACGCCCACCATTTGAACAGCCGCCAAAATAGGAACGATCAGGCCCTTTGCCATATGCAATGGAGATCAGCTCCTTAGCCATTGGCGTTAATTTCTCAACTGCTTTATAGCCATAATCCAATCGGGCAATCGGATCCACACCAAAAGCCGGCCCTAACGCTCCGCTGTGTCCAGCGTCAGAGCTTAGCACCGCAAACCCCTGATACAGTGCATTGCTCAAGTTACCTGGCCCGGCATCGCCCACCGCGGTTACAACCGAGCCATCGATACCGCCATTGCCTTGATGATAAAAGCGACCGTTCCAGTGAAGAGGCAAGCGCATTTCAAAGCGAATAGCATATACGTTCCCGTCTATATCACTAACGCGTTCAAACATGCTACCTGTTACCAAACAATGGGCGGGAATGTCATTGCCGGCCACCATTAGTTCCCCCGCTGCTACTTCGCTGCTTGAGGTGATCGTGGTATTGGCAAGTGCACTCATACTTGCTGCGAGGTCGTTACAATTGCCAGATAAATTAGCCGCGGTTGCAGGCGAAAGTTGGGGTATTTCTACGGGGGAGATATCGTTGTTTGAAGAATTACAAGCCAATAGTGTCGAAGACAGTGCGGCTAGCGTAAATGCATGAAAAATATTATGCTTAGTCATTTTATTATCCTAATGTAAGTTTGTGCTTGCTTACATCAACAATACCGCCAATAGAGAGGATGTTTGTGGCACATGTTGTCCAAATAGTGAGTTGATAAACGAAGCCGGGCTCAGCGTAAACTGAGCCCGATACGTTCCAAAAAACGCTAAAATTCAGTAGAGAAAGACAAGAACCAGTTTCTGGGTCTGGCATAAATGACTTCTGCGTAGCCCAGCGTGGCTAATGATGCATTACCCTGCTCTATATAGCGCTCATCGGTTAAGTTATTAACACCGAAAGTGAGATCCCAATAATTCACCAAATCATCCAGCTTTACCGATGCGGTTACGTAAGTAACGCCGTCATTTTGGGCCACGATGTCAGTGTTGGAAGAATCAAAGTACTGGCTTGCTGTGTATGACACGTCAAGGCGGGTAGTTAACTCGTAGTTGTTGCCCAGTTCCGTGCTGTATGAAGCACCAAGACTACCTTGCCACTCGGGTGTCAGGGGTAATGAATTGTCTGGCGTAATCGTTGCCTGAGCACCATTCACTTCAGTAATACTGTCAATTTTGTCTCTCAGGTAACTAAAGCCACCTTCAATTAACAAACTGTTCGTAGGTATATAAGTAAACTCCAGCTCTACACCATCAATAGATGCTGAGCCAGCATTAAACAGCAGTGGCACTACGCCCTGACGGAATATAAGTTGTATATCACTGTATTCAGACATAAAAGCGGCCGCGTTCACTCGGAAGTCGTTGGTGATATCGGCCTTAACGCCTATTTCCCAGGAGCTCACTTCTTCTTCTCCGAATGAGATGGGCAGGTTCCCTGGTGTAGGTGCATTGTAACGGCTGTTAAATCCACCAGATTTGAAACTGCTGCTGTAACTTAAATAGGTGTTAATGTTCTCTTGCACTTTATAGCGTACTGACGCAGAGCCGGTAGTAGCTGAATAGGTATCTGCAAAGGGGGTATTGAAGATAAACAATGGGCCGCCCTCACTGGTTGCCTTTGTTGGCAAGGTGGTTGGGTCGGGCTGGGTGGCAGGGAACAAATTCATTATGGTTCCCTGGAACCCTTTATCATCTTCGGTATAGCGCAAACCTGCAGAAATACTCCAGTCATTGCTTAACTCATAAGCCCACTCGGAAAATACCGCGAAGCTTTCGGTTTCTAAGTTAATGACCTGATAGTCACGAGTGCCGGGACCGCCATTGAGTAACGAGCCTATGACAGGTGGCGAAGGAGGAAACGCTAATAAAATGGATAGCTTGTCGTCACTGGTTTCATCAAAATAGTACAACCCAGTAATACCGGAGACTTTGTCATTATCGTAGATCAGTTGAAACTCTTGAGAAAACTGCTCTGAATCACTGGTTACATCTGTGGTTAGCATATCGAACGGTGTATTGTCGGCATCACGAATACCGGTCCATTCTGTTGAGCGGAACGCGGTAATGGACTTCAGTGTAATAGTCTTGCTGTATTCCCACTCCATAGCAGCAGAAAGGCCCCATCCTTTCAGTGTGCTCTCAACCGGCGCAGTGCCACCATTGGTAAATTCGCCTTTGTGTTGAAAGTCATTGGCACATCGTTCATCGTCTATGTTCGGTACATTGGGCGCACCGAAACCTGCATCGCCAGGCGCCAGTGGAGCAAAGGGAATGGTTGCACCTGGACAACCGGCTGCAACACTGACTATGGCTGCAACAGGCGCCGACTCGTTAACGCCGGCAAAAACAAAAGGTGAGCCATTTTCATCCTCTTTTGTGAAGTCCCCTTTCAGCGTTATTTTAAATGTATCTGACGGCGTATACTGAATCGTTCCATTTACCGAATAGGTGTCATCATTACCTAAATCCTGACCATCATATACGCGCGTAACGTAACCATCGCGCTTTCTGGTGCCTAATGAAAAACGGCTCAGTAAATCTGTCGTAATTGGTAAATCAACGGCAACAAAGGCTTCGCGTAGATTATCATCTCCAATACGCAACCTTGCTTTGCCACCAAAGACATCAGACGGCTCAGCGGTTTTCACTAATACCGCGCCCCCTATAGTATTGCGACCAAACAACGTGCCCTGCGGACCACGCAGTACTTCAACACTCTGAATATCTTTGAAATCCATCGCGCCGCCAGCAGACCGACCCATGTATACGTCATCTACATAAATACCTACGCCGGGGTCAACCGATGACGTTGGATCTAACTGACCCACACCTCGAATAAATACCACTGCCGCTGAGTTGTTACCCGACAATTGACCACTGGTAGCAAATTGTAAACTTGGCGTCACGCGGTCTAAGTCCTGGGTATTCTCAATCCCACGGCGTTCAAGCTCCTTTACTGAGAATGCAGAGACTGCAATAGGCGTTTCCTGCATGCTTTCGGCACGTCGCCTTGCATTAACAGTGATAACTTCCAGTTGGGCTTCGCTCTCTGCTTCAGGTGCCGTGTCTGTTTGCTGTGCTATTGCGGTTGAGCTCAGGAAAGATAATCCAATGGATGTTGCAACCAGACTTCTTTTGAAAAAATTAGCCGACTTGCGATCACCTTGCGTATTGTTGAACGTTTGATCTTTGAATATTTGAAATGCAGATTTAGTGAACAAGTAAGGTGTAAAAAAGCACATGGTTTGCTCCAGGTTATAGGTGCATCTGCACTTGAATAACTGACTTATTGGCATCAGTAGCGGATACTATAAGTGAAATTCAAATGTTAACTTCGCACACATTTATATAATTATTGGTTAACAATTCCATGTATAGTAACAATCCTGTTTTCACTTAAAATTGCGAAAAGTGACGAAAAAATTGACAATTTGTGCCAAACGGAACTTTATGCATAGTCAAAGTTGGTGCACTCAACAGCGGTTAACATTTATTTCTAAACAGGGGGAAGGGAGCCTGAAAAAAGACTGAGTTTGCAATAGGGTTAGGGCAAGGATGAGAAATTTAAGTGGCTGATATTTATTCGGTATTGTTGAAGAGTAGGGGTGTTTTCAACAATAGTGATTACCTGTCGAAATAGGCCTGAAGAACGCAGTTTAATTGCGTAACACAAAAGCACATGGACAGTAATGACAAGCAAATTGATAAATGGTGACATCGATATCCTTTTTGCAAAGCTGCTAGATCTGGTGCAGTATGAAAAATAGTATACTTGGTTAATAGTTTGTTAATAGGTTTAATTGTATGCCTGGTAAATATGAAGTGGGTACAGCGGCAAATCACTATATTAGTCAGCTTTACCACGAGGCACTCAAAAACAAACTCGATGTCACAAGCATGCTCAATACACTTGGTCTCACCGAGGAGGTTTTTGATAAGCCTGAATTGCGTGTGAAGACCGAAAAACTCGCCACGTTTCAAAATCTAATTTGGCAAGCGATGCAAGACGAAAGTATGGGACTTGGTGCTTCCCCAGTACCCGCAGGTTCCTATTTTATGATGGGGCGATTAACCGTTAATCAACCCACCCTGCATAAGGCGTTAAATTTGGCAGTGCGATTTTATGGCATGGTAACTAAAGCCTTTACCATTAATCTGACTGTAGACGGTGATACCGCATTTCTTGGCTTTAAATTACATAGTCCGGAGCGAGACCCCCAGCATATGTTTGCCGAGATACTTTTATTGGCAATGCACCGGTATGCTTCATGGTTAATTGCCGACAGTTTACCTCTCATTGAGTGTTATTTTGACTACCCAACTCCTGCACATATCTCAGAGTACTCCTATTTATTTCCGGGTGGCCATACATTTGAAAGTGATAAGCTAGGTTTTGCATTTCCGGCGAGATACTTAAAACGTGACGTAAAGCAAAACGACGCCTCGTTAAAATTATTCATGAAACGTTGTCCCCAGGAAATTTTTCAGCGCTATGAAGCCGACTACAGTCTGACAACGGAATTGCAAAGGTTACTTTGGAAAAACCTAAAGGGAGGGGTGCCATCTATTGAAGCGGCAGCGGCGATGATGAATATGACGAAAAGAACCATGATGCGAAAACTAAAGTCGGAAGGCACTTCTTACCAACAATTGAAAGATCAGGTCAGATTGGATAAGGCCGTTACGTTGCTAACGAAATACAACTTGCCCATCAACCAGATATCAGAAAGTGTTGGGTTTTCTGAGCCTGCAGTATTTACCCGTGCTTTTCTTAACTGGACCGGGGACAGTCCCAGTCATTTTCGTGAGAAAAATGCTGTAGAAGACTAGCTTCTTCACGATTTCTTTGCAAAAAAGCCTGGTGTGTCACTAAATATCAATTAAATAGTCACTTTATGCAATTTAAGTGGCAGTAACACTTCGTTAACATCACCTCACATATTCGCTACAACCCGATTGGAATAATAGTGTTTTCCAATTGCTTGGCGTACTTATTGTTCCGTGAGGTAACTCAATAATGTCCACGAATCCAAAACAGCAGATCGATCAGTCGGAAATCAAAGGTTTTCAGCTATTTGTGATTCTGATGTGTATTTTACTCAATGCACTTGATGGATTTGATGTATTGGCAATCAGCTTTGCATCACCTGGGATCGCCAGTGACTGGAATGTTAGTCGCGGAGCATTAGGGATTGTTTTGTCAATGGAGCTGGTTGGGATGGCCATTGGCTCAATCTCGTTAGGCAATCTGGCAGACCGCTTAGGCAGGCGACCAACCATATTGCTCTGTCTTAGTTTAATGACCATTGGTATGGGGGCGTGTGCCTTTGTTAATTCACTGAATTACTTATTGGTTTTTCGGTTTTTAACAGGGTTAGGTGTGGGTGGAATGTTAGCCTCCACCAATGCCTTGGTGGCCGAATTTGCCAATGCAAAATACAGAAACCTTGCCGTCATACTCATGGCCACGGGTTACCCAATTGGTGCAATAGTTGGTGGCTATATATCCACCGAATTGTTAGCGCTCTATAACTGGAAAGTGATTTTTGTTTTCGGCGGCGCTGTAACCGGTTCGTTTTTAGTGATTTGCTGGCTGTTACTTCCAGAGTCAATTGACTTTCTGGCTAGTCGACGACCCCAAAATGCGTTGCAAAGAATTAATAAGATACTGCAGCGTATTGGACACAACCCGATTGCCTCGTTGCCCAAACTGGAAAATCAACAAGCATCATCAGGTTTTAGTACGCTGATTACGAATAATCTCAGAGCGGTTACAGGCTTACTGGTTATCGCCTATTTCGCACAAATTATGACTTTCTATTACATCCTTAAATGGATCCCTAAGATCGTTGTGGACATGGGGTATGAACCTACCAGCGCTGGCACGGTTTTGGTGTGGGCAAATGTGGGCGGTGCAGTGGGTTCACTCATATTTGGTGTCATTGCCAGCCGTTTAAAACTACGCCCTTTACTTATAGCAATCATGTTATGTGCCTTTGTGATGGTGTCTGTATTTGGTCTTGGACCACAAACCTTATTACAACTCTCGGTTGTTTCAGCTGCAACAGGCTTTTTTACAAACTCAGCGGTGGTGGGATTGTATGCGTTGATGGCGCAATCGTTCCCAGCCGAAGTTCGCGCCAGCGGAACGGGTGTGGTTATAGGAATTGGACGAGGCGGAGCGGCGCTAGGACCCATAGTCGCAGGCTATTTATTCCAGTCTGGGTATGGTTTGTTTGATGTCTCCGTTGCGATGGGCTTTGGTGCGGTAGTTGCCGCGATCGCTATTTTTTCTCTTGGACCCGTTTTGAAAAAGTACCAACTCAGCTCTCAGGTTTAACTACATAAATATACACAGCTATTAATCAGTGCGAGGTAAAAATGAATTTCGAGCGCAAAAATCCATTAACCGGTGAAGTGGCCAGTCAATCTATTGCCATGCAGGCGCATGAAATGGCGGGAATTGCTGAACGAGCACAACAAGGCTTTGAACAGTGGTCTGCTTATGGTCCAAACGCTCGCAGAGCTATCTTGAATAAAGCGGCAGCCGCACTGGAATCTCGTCAAAACGACTTTGTCGAGGCCATGATGACGGAGGTGGGTGCTACAGCGGGCTGGGCTATGTTTAATCTGGGGCTGGCAGTATCAATGATGCGTGAAGCGGCATCGTTAACTACGCAAATAGGTGGTGAAACCATTCCGTCAGACAAGCCTGGTTGTCTCGCTATGGCGATTCGACAACCGGTTGGTGTGGTGCTGGGAATTGCACCATGGAATGCACCAATAATCTTAGGTGTTAGAGCTATATCCACTGCACTTGCCTGTGGTAATGCTGTAATTCTGAAAGCGTCTGAGCTGTGTCCAAGAACACATAGTCTGATTATAGAAGCGTTGGAGACGGCTGGCTTTCCTGACGGCACGGTCAATATTGTAACCAATTCCCCTGCTGATGCCGGTGAAGTGGTGGGGGCTTTGATTGATCAACCGCTGGTAAAACGTATTAACTTTACTGGCTCAACTGAAGTCGGGCGCATCATTGCGCAGCGCGCAGGTGCCAACCTCAAGCCTGTTCTTCTGGAGCTGGGTGGTAAGGCCCCCATGTTGGTTCTGGATGACGCCGATTTAGATGAAGCAGTAAAAGCGGCTGCATTTGGCGCATTTATGAATCAGGGCCAGATATGCATGTCTACAGAGCGATTGGTTGTAGATGAGTCTGTAGCAGATAGCTTCGCAGCCAAATTCGCCCAGAAAGTATCGGGTATGGCAACGGGTGATCCGCGTGAGGGCAATACACCTCTGGGGGCAGTTGTCGACCAAAAAACAGTAAGTAAAGTGAACGCACTTATCGACGATGCTGTTGCTAAAGGTGCAAAGATTATCGCTGGGCAAAAAAGTGATTCGGTACTAATGGCAGCAACAGTAATTGACCATGTCACTGACGATATGAAGATCTATCGGGAGGAAAGCTTTGGCCCCGTGGTTGCCATTATTAGAGCCAAAGATGAAGCCGATGCGATTCGTATTGCCAATGACAGTGAATATGGGCTCAGCGCTGCTGTATTTACCAAAGACAGTGCTAGAGGCTTGAGAGTCGCCCGACAAATTCAGTCTGGTATCTGTCATGTAAATGGCTCCACTGTTCATGATGAAGCGCAGATGCCTTTTGGTGGTGTCGGTGCTTCTGGGTACGGTCGTTTTGGCGGAAAGGCTGGCATTGACCAGTTTACGGAGTTGCGTTGGATCACTATTGAGACCGAAAAGGGTCACTTCCCCATTTAAGTAAACGAATGATGCAAATTTTAAGAGGTAATGTTAATGAGTGCTGAACGCGAAGAAGATACGGTAGCGGTCAAGGTAGAAAATCAAATTGCCTGGGTGAGTTTTAATCGCCCGGAAAAACGCAACTGCATGAGTCCTAAATTAAATCGCCAAATGATGCGCGTACTGGATGATCTCGAATTCCGAGAAGATGTGAGCGTGTTGGTATTGACTGGTGAAGGCTCAGCCTGGTCAGCGGGAATGGATTTAAAAGAATATTTCCGGGAAACCGAAGCACAGGGGTTAGGCGGAACACGTCAAGCTCAGCGTGAATCTTATGGCTGGTGGAGACGCCTGCGCTGGTATCAGAAGGCCACGATAGCAATGGTAAATGGCTGGTGCTTTGGTGGAGGTTATGGACCTTTATTTGCCTGTGATCTCGCGTTTGCGGCTGAAGAAGCACAGTTTGGACTTAGCGAGATTAATTGGGGGATCCTGCCCGGTGGCGGTGCTGCCAAAGTGGTTGCTGAGTTAATGCCTTTACGCAAAGCCATGTATCACGCCATGATGGGTGAAAACATTGATGGCAAGACCGCAGAAGAGTGGGGACTGGTGAACGAAGCTGTCCCGGCAGAGCAATTAAGAGCCCGAGTCACAGACGTTGCAAACGTATTGCTACAGAAGAATCAAGTGGCATTAAAAGCGACAAAAGATGCAGTGCGTCGGGTGAAGGAAATGACCTACGACAACGCTGAAGACTATTTGGTTCGAGCGCAGGAGGCGGCGAATAGCTTTGACAACCATGGAAGAAAAGAGGGCATCAAGCAGTTTATTGATGACAAAACTTACAAGCCTGGATTAGGCGCTTACGATAAATCGAAACAAAAGAGTTAGTTGCGTCACGATGAGCTTTCTTTCAGTACAAGCTAAGTTAAGGCCTTTCAAACAGGCAGTACGTGACCTTACATCCGGTCGTTCATGGACGTATTCGGAATGGGACACGTTTGTTAATAAGTGCAGTCAGTGGTTGTCGCTACAGGGGTTGGCCTGTGGCGACAGACTTGTTTGTATAGCAAAAAACTGTGCCGAACTAGTGGCACTGCATTTTGCGTGCGAGCAGTCCGGGGTGATTTTCGTGCCCTTGAATTGGCGTTTATCATCAGATGAATTGCACACCCTGATTGCTGACTGCACCCCCCAATTAATCGTTGGCGACGAGATGGCCAACCAATTAGAACTGGCTTATTTTGAACTAAAGACACTCAATAACGCGGTTGCTGAACTGAACGGAGAAATACAACCGCGAAATCATCGTGCGCTGCCGTCGTTGATTCTTTATACATCAGGTACTACCGGAAAGCCCAAAGGTGTCATGCACAGTCACGACACCATCATGGAAACAACGCTGAATATGGCGTTACTGGGACAGGTCGACGAATACAGTACCTTTTTGTGTGAAACCCCAATGTTTCATGTGATTGGATTAATATCCTGCGTGCGCCCGGCGCTGTACCAGGGCGGAAAAATATTGATATCGGATGGCTTCAAGCCATCCAGAACATTGGCGCGTCTGACGGACAAAAACTTACTCATTACTCATTATTTTTGTGTCCCGCAAATGGCAAATTCGCTGCGGCAGGAACCCAAATTCAATCCTTCCTCGCTTTACAATCTCAAGGCCTTGTTAACCGGTGGTGCTCCCCATCCGGCAGTACAAATTAGGCAATGGTTAAATGACGATATTCCGATTGTAGATGGATATGGAATGAGTGAAGCGGGCACTGTGTTTGGTATGCCTTTTGATATTGCAACTATTGACGCAAAAGCAGGTTGTGTTGGGATACCAACCCACCGCCTCGAGGTCCGGTTAGCTGATCCTGAGGGGCAGCTCGTGGCAGATGGTGTGGCAGGCGAAATTCAGCTGAAAGGTTTGAATCTATTCATCGGGATTTGGCGACAGCCAGCGTTGTTCGAGTCCTGCTTTACCGACGATGGCTGGTTTAAAACCGGAGATGTGGCAATCAGAGACAACGACGGCTTCTATTTCATTGTCGACAGGATCAAAGACATGTTTATCTCTGGTGGCGAGAATGTGTATCCGACTGAAATTGAAAGCGTGGTGTTAAAGCTTGATAGTGTTCTGGAATGTGCATTGGTAGGAGTGCCCGACGACCGTTGGGGGGAAGTGGGGTGTTTATTTGTCGTTGCTAAGTCGAAGCACTCAACCATAGAGCAGCAAGAAATTATGGATGTACTCGAGCAGTGTTTGGCAAAATATAAGCTTCCTAAGTATATTCAATTCGTAGATTCGCTGCCTCGCAATGGCGGAGGCAAGGTTATGAAACACCGGCTTAAGGCTATGTTTCATAGCGACTAATGTTTGAGATTGCGCTTGTAAGTGACGCTAAACTGGCACATTGTTAAAAGAATACTTTAACAATGTGCCAGGCTAAAACGTGTCTCAATAGTGCCTGTTCGGGTATAAATATGAGCTGTGCCGCCTGCCATTGTTAACTTCACATAACAAAAAATATTCACTTCATCCGGGGCTCCAAGTCCGGGATGCAGCAGTCGATCATCACCTATCTGAGCAGAGTTCTGAACGGATCAGGAAGAACTACAGTAAGATGCCAGAAGTAGAAATAGCCGCGAACGCATAAATTTTGGGTTGTTTTGTCGGGTGAATATCAATTTAACCGCGAACGCATAAATAAGATTGAAATATCCCAACAGTAATGCCGGGAGTTTGAACAAGTTGGCTGAGCTCACGCGAATGAAGGCTCGAACCAAAATAGATATATTTCGATGGGCACTGTTTAATGCGCTGGTAGGTAACGGCGACGCTCACCTTAAAAATCTATCATTCTTTATCAACAAAGAGGGTGTGGTAATGACGCCGCACTATGACTTATTGTCTACCGCGATTTATGAAGCGCCACATAAACATATGGACCATCAATTGTCTCAACAAATGGGTGACGCACAATATCTTGGCCAACTTACCGTACCAAACATCCTGGCTTTTGCCGAAGAATTGCAATTGCCAACTAAGTTAGCAAAACGTGAGCTTGACCGTCTTATTGGCAAAATTGAACAGGAAGCAATTCCTTTGATGCAACAGGTGCAAGATGCGCCAGCACACCCAGGCAAGGGCGGTGAAATTAGAATGATTAAAGAGATATATTACAACTGCATTAAAGAAATGGTGACCAAACTAACTAAAGCTTAAGGTAAAGCGATGGTGACCACAAAAAACAACCCGCAGCGCCGCTAAATCCTATATACTCCAGGCTGTTTTTTAAAAGGTGGAGCTTTGCAATGCGTGTATGTGGTGTAGAACTGGCGGGGAATGATGCCAACATTGCCTTACTGAATTTGGAAAATGACCTGATTCAGATTCCGGATTGCCGTACCCGTAAACTGAGCTTGCAAAAAGCCGCTACCGCCCATGAGCTTAAGTATTTTCAGAAATCCTTCGCGCAGCTAGTGCAGGACTACAAAATAGAAACTATCGTTATTCGCCAGCGCCCTATGAAGGGCAAATTTGCGGGTGGTGCGATTGGGTTTAAATTAGAAGCGGCGCTGGAGTTGCTAAACGGCGTGCAGGTTATTGTAATGCCGCCTACCGAGATCAAAGCGGCGTTAAAAGAAAATCACATGTTCATAGAGTTTGGCGATACCGGCTTGAAAGGTTTTCAGAAGTCAGCGTTTGAAACCGCGCTGGCCTATATTAGCCAACACCTTTAACTCGCTCTTTAGGCCGTTTGGACACTGTCTGAAGTGAATGATGCGGGCTCTTTGAGCGCCATCGAAATATAATAAAAATCCAAGGATGTATAAATGCTTAAACGTACTGCTATTCTGGCACCGTTATTTTTCTCTGCTCACTTGTCTGCCCAGACCTGGATAGAAGATGCCCAGGGTCAACGCTATTTGCTAGGTGATCAACTCGTATCAACCACTACTGAGGCTTACAATTACTGTACAAGTAAAGGGCTTACCCCTGCCAACGTTGCACAAATGAGGCGCGCTTTACGGCAGGGAAAAGTCACAGTGGACTTTGTCAGCGTCGCGGTTAGCGAGGATGCCAAGACACCCTTCATAAAAGATAAGCACTGGATAGCGAAACATGAGCAAGGACGGATCCGGGTAAGGAATTCATCGTCCTTCGACAGTGCGTTACCTTTATGTGCAGGGCGCTAAAACTCAGTTGTTGCAGGTTAAGCACTGTCGCATGAATCTGCGGCAGTGACTTGCTCGTAATGAGGGCCGGAACGTCCATTGCCGCGAACAAACGTTCTTATCGTTTACATAAAAAAAGCCGCGCAAGGCGGCGTTTTTGCATTTAATCGGTATACATTGAATAGCCCCTGGGATGGGTTTCTTCTGCGCACACGATGGGTTTAAAGCAAGATAACAAGTCCATGTCTCTGTATATCGTTTTTTTGGAGCACTCAAACCCATGAGTGATCAGCTCTTCCTGTAACTGAGCAACCGTTTTATATTTCGGGTATCTCGGAATGAGAGTTTCTAATAAAAAACAGCGAATCACCCTGTCACCGGCGCTTTTAACGACAGACGTACTAATCACTTTTTTCATTATTGCCTACCTTTGTTGTTGAGTTCAGTCTCCTACTAAATTGCAGGTAGGCCTCAGCTCGCGCTGTACTTTCCTGCCTCAACTCCAATCAAAGATTGAACGACATCCTGTCTTTTCGGTAATGCATGCTTTGCAGCTTATTGTTCTTAAGTCATTAATAAGACCAGACTAAATCTAGGTTTTTTTCTTGCTAAAGGCAACCGCGTTTCAATGTTGGCTCAGCGACATTATAGCCACCTTAATACTTACAATGCGTGGAATGCCTGCCAGAGTATGGAAACCTCGCCGCGTTATTCATGTTTTATTTTTTCTGGTTTGGGTCAGCTTTTGTCCCGGTTCATTGTTACTTTGCCCATCAGTTGTTTTTGTATTAATGGAGAGCATTATGAACAATGTAGTAAAGGGACTGGGTGTGTTGCTGACGTTGGCCAGTATGACCGCAAACGCTGTACTCATTAATGACAACAGTTTTGCCCAGGCCGGTTTTAAAGACACATCAACAGGTTTGGTGTGGATGGACTTTGGCATTAACAATGGTCAGTCTTACAATCACGTCAGCTCTCAACTTGGCGCTGGTGGAGATTATTCTGGGTGGCGTTTGCCTTCTGCGGAAGAGGTTTACATGTTGTGGGATCACGTTGCCAACCTTGATGAGGTTGAGGCCGATTTCGAGAGCCCTGATTACTATGGGGCAGGGCAATTATACGCTTGGGATTACAATTCGCGTGTGGTCGGTGGCGACGACTCAGTATGGGACAATATCTTCAATATTATGGGGTTCAATTCCGCTTCCGGTACTAATTATATGGAAAGAAGCTCAGCCATTGGCTTTTTCATGGGGCATCACGGCTTGGCGAGTGTAAAGTTTCATGATGCTATAGATAAAGTCGGATTCCCCGCGTTTACACACAAGGATGAAGTAGCGCTGAGAGACGACGGGGCATATTCCGATTTCTTTTTAGGCCTCGCGCACGAAAATTATTCGACCATGCTGGTACGAACGGCCACAGTGCCTGAGCCCGGCGCCTTCGTGGCTTTTGCTACTGCAATAGTCGCTTTAAGCTGGCGGCGAAGACAGGGGCGCTTTGGTCGGAAAACACGACTGTAATTAAGGTTTGTCGGGCGCCGGCGCTCAATACACGTTTCACCAAAACGCCCCTGAACGCATACACGACACACGTGCATTAATCGTTCAGGAGCGTAATGTGAAGACAGCTCGTTGCTTTTCAAAGGGGCCGAGCTTGCCGACTATGCATAGGGACCATGTGGTTTAACAAAGCTCATTCTTTGTTAAGCCATTGCCAGAAATTGTCTGGCATTTGCTTTTCTACCTCCAGCATCGACTTAACATCCACGGTGCTATTACAGCCCATAAGCGGAACTTCAATTTCTTGTTCCTGAGCAGACCAGTCCATCTCGAAATAGCGCGTATTTTCTTCGTCGTAAGCGATACGTTTTATTCTGCCGTAACCATAAAGTTTCATTGATTCGCCGAACTTTTCTCGTTTTTTCAGAATAACCAAATCACCGGCGCAAAGCGTATTCCACCTGTTGAGCTGAGACTCACTTTCTAAATAGTCGAACCGGCAAATACCGTGTTTTTTCCACTCAATATCCAAACGTTGTGAAAAGTCAGCCCCCGGGCAAAAGCCCATGAACAGAATATAGTCATCAGCGGGTTTTGAATAATCTATTGCATCCAGAATGGCAACGGCATCAGAGTCGCCTTTTTCTACCAGTGCTTTAGCGTTCTTTTTCATAACGGCTAATTCGTGTCTGCTCATTGTGCCTGAGTTAAGGCGATCTAACTGCTTTTGATACTTCATGTACTACTTCCTTTTCCGGTTCATTCGGCTGTATGTCTGGGGTTTAATCGGTGACTAATAAGTTGCGTAGTGCGGATCTGACCTCCAAATGTGACTGTAATTCAATAGTCTAAACTGTTCCAACACCTTTAATCTAAGCGGTGTATCGGTAATTATGGACTTGTCGGCGAATAGGCTGAATGTCTCTTGGTGTGTGTCATAAATAACCCTACCTCGAGGAAATTGCTGATATTCGGTGCCAAGTAGCATTTTGTGCCTGGGTAAATAAATCCTATTTGTTTCCCATTCGGTTAAATGACTGAATGCGGAATCTACTCTGCCGAGGCTATCGCATGTTGCGTCTGTAACTGGTATAGATTTGGCAATAACCTGCCATCTATAACACCAAAAAATACCCACTTGGGGTGTTGTCGGAGTCATTACTTCTCCTGTTAAACAGTTTTACCCACTACTGCCTGATAGGTGTTTTAGAACCCTTTTTTGAAGTGAAAAAAGCGCATTAAAATTTAACCTAATGTTTTATTGTTGTTTTTTTCTTTCTTGGATGCCCGCAAGATGATTTTTTATCTGAAAAAGGGCTCCCACCCAAAACAACAACCCCATAAATTAATAACGTAATTTCTTTCGGGCATTGAGTTGATAACCTTCTATTAACAAAATGACAGGAGTGTTTGTGTGATTAAGTCTGTTCTGTATTCTGCGATTGCCAGTGCGCTCTTAGCCGCGCCTATTGTTACCTCTGCGGCTGTGCCTGAACTGAACGATAAAGCCTATTTTTCTCAACCCAGTCTCGACATTGTGGTGTTCAGCAACTGGTACAACGGGTTGTTTGGCGATTCTAAAATCAGTGGGGTAGAGCTGGTTCACTTTGGTGAGCGTATTGCGACTAACGGCGATGTACGCCTGAGTGCCACACCCGAGCAATGGGATCCCATTCCCACCTTTGTGGAACGCAAAGTAGACAACAACACCAATACGATCAGCGCTACCTTGTCGTATCCGGAATTCGACTTTACTTACACCATTAGCGCCAGCCCCATCGAAAATGGCGTGGAAATTACCCTGTCGTCACCGCGTCCGGTTCCAGCTGAGCTGGTGGGTAAAGCGGGTTTCAACATGGAGTTTTTGCCTGCTAATTACATGGAAACCAGCTTTCTGGCCGACGGCAAACCCGGCGCGTTTCCGCTGTATCCTACCGGGGTAAAAGAGATCATTGGTCAGCATGAACCGGTACCGCTGGCGTCTGCGAAACAATTGGTACTGGCCCCTGAAAGTGACACCAAGCGTGTGATGATCGAGTCTTCAGCGCCGCTAACACTTTACGACGGCAGGGCAAAAGCACAAAACGGCTGGTATGTGGTGCGCGGTGTGTTGCCCGAAAATAAACAGGGTGAATTGCTGACCTGGCGTATTACCGCCAGTACCGATGATGCCTGGTTGCGCGACCCTATGATTGCTCATTCGCAGGTGGGGTATTTGCCCGGGCAAACTAAACGCGCGGTCATTGAGCTAGACAAACACGCACCGGTAAATGGCATGGCAGAGCTGCTAAAAGTGAATGCCGACGGCTCGAAAGCGGTAGTGAAGAAAGCCGCGCCCGGCAAGGTTGAGGACTACACGCGCTACCAATACGCCACGTTTGATTTTACCGATGTCACTGAGCCGGGCCTGTACCAGTTGCGTTATAAGGGGACTACCACGGCGTCGTTCCCCATTGCTGAGCATGCACTTGATGCCGCCTGGTACCCCACGCTGGACCATTATTTCCCGGTACAAATGGATCACGTGTTGGTTAACGAGGCGTATCGCGTATGGCACGGTGCCTCGCATTTAGATGATGCACTGCAAGCGCCGGTGAATCATGAGCATTTCGACCTGTATGCCCAGGGGCCGACGACGGACACCCAGTACAAGCCTGGCGAACACATTCCCGGATTAAACGTAGGCGGTTGGTACGACGCGGGTGACTACGACATTCGTACCCAAACTCAATATCGCACGGTGCGTTTTTTAGTGCAGGCGTTTGAGGAGTTCGGCATCGACCGCGACACCACGCTGGTGGATTACGACCGCAAATATGTCGATATTCACGTGCCCGATGGCAAACCTGATTTGCTGCAACAAATTGAGCATGGCACGCTGGCATTGCTGGCGCAGTTCAAGGCGGTAGGGCATGCCATTCCGGGTATTATTGTGCCGGATATCAGCCAGTACACCCACCTGGGTGACGGCCTGACCATGACCGATAACCTGATTTACAACGCGTCGATGGCAGACACTGAATCCAATGGCATTGAAAGCGGCGTATTCGACGACCGCTGGGCATTTACGTCTAAATCTACGCCGCTTAATTACGGTTCAATGGCGGCACTGGCCGCAGCCAGTCGTACCTTGCAGGGCTACAAGCCGGTGTTGGCCAAAGAAAGCCTGGATACCGCCATTGCGGCATGGGCAAGCGAAGCCGACAAACAGCCCGACTTGTTCCGCGTGGGTAACACGACAGGCGGTGGTCTGGAAGAAGAAAAGCTCAAAGCTGCGGTGGAGTTATTGGTCACCACCGGCGATACGCAGTATAAGCATGCAGTTACGGCATTACTGCCGCATATCGAGGAGCACTTTGGTCGCAGTGCTGTATTGGCCGTCCGCGCGCTACCCTTCATGGACAACGCTTATAAAAAACGTATTCGCGCCGCGGCTGAGGCCTATAAACCCAAGCTTGAGGCGGCAACCAGCAAAAATCCGTTTGGCGTGGTGATCACCGAATACGGTTGGGCGGGTAATGGTACCGTGCTGGACATGGCGGTGACTCAGTACTATCTGCATCAGGCTTACCCAGATCTCTATAGCAGTGACCTTATTTACCGCTCGCTGGATTATTTGTATGGAACGCACCCGGACTCCGATATCTCATTTGTGTCAAACGTAGGCACGGTATCGAAGAAAGTGGCGTACGGTATGAACCGCGCTGACTATTCGTTTATCAGCGGTGCCATTGTGCCGGGCGTTCTCATCCTGAAACCTGATCTGCCGGAAAATATGGAAAACTGGCCGTTCCTGTGGGGTGAAAACGAGTATGTTATCGACCTGGGCGCGTCTTATCTGTTTACTGTGAATGCTGCACTTAAACTAGCAGGCAGACAGCCGTAAAGAGTGTGTCACGCACTGTTCGGCGTTGCTGTATCGGCGTCGAACAGTGTACTCAGGCTGTGCAACCGTATAGTATTTCGAGTCATATCAACCGTATGAAGAAGTAATCGAGGCAAGGATGTTAAACAGGTTTATTACGCTATGCGCACTGGTGTGTTTGCACGTCAGTGTTGCAGCTTACGCCAAAGTGGTACCGGCAACTGATGCAGGGTATGTGTATACCGGTCGTATCGACTTTGCGAATGCCAGTGCGCCTTATTTAACCTGGCCCGGTTCATCGGTGAAAGCGCGTTTTTCTGGTGAGTCTTTGTCGGTAACGTTAAAAGACGACAACGGCAAGAATTACTACAATGTGATTGTCGATGGGAACGACGCCTTTCCCTTTGTGATTGAAGCTAAGCAAGGTGAGCTCACATACTGGATAAGTAACACGCTAGGCGCTGGCGAGCACACGGTAGAAATCTACAAGCGCACCGAAGGCGAAGAAGGCGGTACGCATTTTCTGGGTATTAGCATTGATGACGATGCGGCATTGTTGGCTCCTCCGGGCAGACCAACACGCCGTATCGAAATTTACGGTGATTCCATTTCCAGTGGTATGGGCAATGTAGCGCCTTACAATGGCCCAGACAACTTACCCCGAGACAAAAACCACTATCTCAGTTACGGCGCTATTGCTGCCAGAACGATAGGCGCAGAGCTACATACGATCTCGCAAAGCGGTATCGGTATTATGGTGAGCTGGTTTAACTTTATTATGCCGCAGTTTTACGACCAGCTGAGCGCTGTGGGTAACAACGATTCACAGTGGGACTTCAATACCTGGACACCCCAGGTGGTGGTCATTAACCTCATGCAGAACGACAGCTGGCTGGTACCCGATCCCAAGCGAATTTCGCCTACACCCACCGAACCACAAATCATTGCGGCGTATCAGGCTTTTGTGAAATCAGTGAGAGCGGAGTACCCCAATGCCCAAATTATATGTGCGCTGGGCAGTATGGATGCCACCAAGGCGGGGTCACCCTGGCCAGGTTATGTTGAAACCGCTGTAGCGAACTTAACCAACGAGGGCGACAGCAAGCTTTCCACCGTGGTATTTCCGTTCAATGGCTACGGCCAGCACCCCAGAGTGAATCAACACACCAGCAATGCTGAGCTGTTAACCCAAGCCATACAACAGGTCACTGGCTGGCGTTAGGTTTCAGGTGAATCGGCCGGGGTAAGGGAGCGTTTGCGACTTCGCCTTACCCACCATTCTGTGCCGGCAATACTCAGGACTATGGTGGCCATTCTGCACAGGTTGGCCGCTTGACCACCAATAGCGGTACTGTCTACCTGCCACAATACCCAATAGCCGTTCATCAGCGTGTGCAGGGTGATCACTATCCACAGATTATGGCCCCAGCGGTAAAACAACCAGGCAAACCAAAGGCCGCCAATGGCGGTAAACAATGCCGCGGTGGCGGCCTGAACAAGGGTGGCACCCTGAAACCAGTGGCCCATGCCAAAAATGACCGCACCAATGAGTGCAGCAGGCAGGAAGCGCCAACCGGCTATAGCCATCAGTGAGCCTACCAGAAAGCCTCGGAAAAACAGCTCTTCAAAGAAGCCGGGGATCAGGCTTTTGGTCAACAATGTCGTCACTGACGGGGTGGCAAACTCAAAAAATACGCTAAATCCAATCAGCATAGGTAATGAAAACAACAAGGCTGCCGCTACGCCACTCAGCGGCTGGTGGGTTATCCCTACAGCCTTGAGTAACGGGCCTTTTCGCCTTAACAGAACGCCGGCCAGCAATATTGCCAGCGACCAGCAGAGGTAAGGCACAGCATACTTTACATAGGGGGCGGTTATTTGCGGCTGCAAAAACCGGGTAGCGAATATCGCCGCTGAAAATAGGCTGAGAATGATGATACTGGAGACTGCTTTTCCTTGTTCCATGTGCTTGCCCTCTCCTTGTTGGGGAGCTTGTATCATAGCCTATTTTTTCAACCAGCCAATGGCTTGCGCGGTTATTTTACATTTGCGCGAAGGCGGACCGCCGCTGCCCAGTCGGGCGGCTAGTAGGGTTTATCGCCGCCAATGGTAACCCGGTAGCCAGAACGGGTATCCGGGAAGTAATCCCAAACTGCAAAGTGCTGGGTACAGCGGTTATCCCATATGGCAATTGAGTGAGGCTGCCAGCTAAAGCGCACCTGAAAATTCGGGTCTTTAGCCAGTTCGTAGAGCATGGCTAAAATGCCATCACTTTCGTTTTTAGACACACCCAGAATGCGTGTGGTGTACGAGGCATTCACAAATATTGCTTTCTTGCCGGTTACCGGGTGTGTGCGTACTACGGGGTGCACATTACATGGGTAGGCGGTTCCGTAGTCACCGTAAATGGCGTGGTACACGTGGTTGGCGTCGTGCTCTGCCTGCAGACCTTCCAAATACTGTTGCATGGCAGGCGACAAGGCATCATAGGCGGCATACATCGAAGAAAACAAGGTGTCGCCACCTACGTCTGGTAGAGTGTGAATATACAACATGGAGCCCATCGGCGGCAGTTCGTTGCAACTGAGGTCTGAATGCCAGTTGTCGCCCGCGATGTACTTTGAGTCTTTGTCGGCGTGAATGGCGACAATCTTTTCATAGCCATCAATACCCTTTGCGCCGGGGTGAACAATGAGGTCACCGAAAATCTGACCAACAGCCATGTGTTGTTCATGCGTGATCTGCTGATCGCGAAAAAAGATAACCTGGTGTTCAGCAATCGCTGCCTTCAGTTGCTCTTCTACTTCAGCCGTGATTGGCTTAGTTAAGTCGATATTGCCGATCTCTGCGCCAATATTGCGGGTCAGCGGGGTAATGGTAATAGTGTCAGATGCCATGATTAACTCCGGTAATGTGATACGCCAGGCTTGAGCTACATGCCAAACGGATATGTTTTGTAGTCAGCGACCGCGCTTTCGCGAACGCCACTTAACCCCACTGCATATTGCAGGAGCAGGCCCAGTGAGTGTGAAAATCTGGCCTGAATATAGGTATCGTCCTTGTCGTCCGACGGCGTCGGGGTGTTAAAGCAGGCCTTAACATTGCGAATAATTAAGTGGTCGGGGATCCAGCAAATGCGATTGTTTTTACTGCTGCTGATACGCAGCTCAGCCACGGGCAGGTAACCACCGGTCGATGCAGACAGCGCAATAATCAAACCCGGCTTGTTGGCAGTTTCTTTTACGCCGCAATACAAAAAGAAGTTTTTCAGGCAGCTTGGGACCATGCCGTGCCAGTCTGGCGTGATCACAATGAGGGCGTCACAGGCTTGAAGTTGACTCGAGATGGGTTGCCATTGTGTTTGCAGCTCACCGGTCGGCTCCGACCAGAATGAATCATCGAAGTTGGTCAGTGGCGTCACGGCTAAGTCCAGAAAGAACGTCTCGTGTCCCAGCCCGGTCAGGTGGTTCACTGCATACTGACCTACCTTGGCCGTTTGTGACGACTTGCGCTGACTACCGCAAATGACTGCTATTTTCATAAATCTTTCCGTTAACTGTGACAAACAATACCTCAACGTTAAGCCAGCAAGGGCGGGAAATCTTGTCTGATTGCGCCCGAAGAACCGGGGCATTTACGCATGCCGTCTGCAGCGCGTGTCACGGACAGGCGTTTTTCATCAACTATTCAAGCAGGTTTATACAAGACCCGGTTCGCGCTGCTGAGGTAGCGTAATCACATCTGATTCAACGCTGTGAGTACACAACCATGAGTGAACAACAATCTGTCATGCCTGCCATTTTTATTGGGCACGGCAGTCCAGGTAATATTCTTGAAGACAATCCGGCCACGCGCATGTGGGAAAGCCTGGCCAGTGAGTTCGATACGCCCAAAGGCATCGTCTGCGTGTCGGCGCACTGGTACATCAAAGGCACCGCTGTCACCGCGAACGAAAACCCTCGCACTATTCATGACTTTGGTGGTTTTCCGCAAATCATGTACGAAATGCAGTACCCGGCACCGGGTAGTCAGGCGCTGGCAAACCATATTGTGGCGCTGCTCGAAGAAGAGGACGCGCGGTTAGATTCCAGTTGGGGCTTTGATCACGGGACCTGGTGTGTGCTGTCGAAGGTCTACCCGAACGCCGATATTCCCGTAGTGCAGTTGTCTATCGATCGCACCCAAAGCAACGAGTATCACTTTAATGTGGGTAAGAAGCTGTCAGCCTTGCGCGAACAGGGTTACCTGATTCTGGGCAGCGGCAATATCGTGCACAACCTGGGGGTAATGAACTGGGGAGCCCGCGGCACCACTTACCCCTGGGCGCAGCGCTTTGGCGACTACATCCGCGACGCGGTTATTAACGACACCCCGGAGCACGCCATTAACTATCTGGCATTTGGGCCAGAGGCCCAGCAGTCTGTACCAAGCCCCGACCACTACCTGCCGCTGTTGTATGTCTTAGGTGCCCGCAAACCCGCCGACAAGGTGGCTTTTAAATCTCAGTATTGTGAATACGGCTCGCTGGACATGACCACCATTGTGCTCAGTTAACACCGGACTGTGGCTGGGTGGCGTGAAGGGGATTTTGGCCAACTTTCCGGGCGTATCCAATCAAGAAGTCCGGACTTCACGCCATTAACCTGTAGCGACTGAACGAAAGAAACACCCGCTTAATACTTATTATTTTTTGTTACCGGAGAGCCTCATGGCATTACTGAAAACCGACGATTTAACCAATGCTGATCGCAAACAGCCTTCGGCACTGCACACGTTAAAAGCTACCGTGGAAAACTGTCACTGGGGCTATTTCTCTGCCACACAGGCCCCCGCCATTAAAGTGAAAAGCGGCGATCTTATTCAGGCCGAAGCCGTTACGCATCACGCGGGCGATGCGCCTGACCTGATGATGGATGACGCATTAAAAGCGGTATGGGCGGGGATCCCCGAAGAAGACCGTAACCCCGGTGTTCACCTTATGACCGGCCCAATTTATGTGGAAGGAGCCCAACCAGGCGATATGCTGGAAGTACGTTACTTGTCTATGCGACCTCGCTTTTCTTACGGTTCAAACCTGGCCGCGAACTGGGGGCATTTGTACAAAGAGTTCGGTGAAAAAGAGCGGGTTACCATTTATCGCCTGGACATGGCCAGCATGCAGGCCCATGGCCACTACGCTTATGATTTTAATGGTAAATACGAAACGCCGGGCACGGTAACACACTGCCCTGAATGTGAGCGCCATAAAGCGTTACATGGCGTGCGGGTACCAGTACGCCCTCATTTGGGAACAGCCGGTGTTGCCCCCGACAAATCCGGGCGGGTTAGCACTATTCCACCGGGCAAACACGGCGGCAATATCGACAACTGGCGCATTGGGGCTGGGTCCACTATGTACTATCCGGTGCAGGTCGAAGGTGGTTTGTTTTCGATTGGCGATCCGCACGTGTCACAAGGTGACGGTGAAATCAGTGGTACCGCCATTGAGGCATCGCTGGATGTCACTATGCAAATCATTCTGCGCAAAGACTTTGCGTTCCCGTCGCCCCTGCTGGAAACCCCGAACTACTTCATTGTTCACGGTTTTGATGAAGACTTAAACATTGCCATGAAGAACGCCTCGATTGACATGCTGGAGTTGCTCAGCGAGCACCGCGGGCTCAGCAAAGACGATGCGTATTCACTGATGAGTGTCGGCGGCGACTTTACCGTTACTCAGGTGGTCGACACGGTGCAGGGCGTACACGTGAAAATACCCAGAAGTGTCATGAACAAGGGCGAACCTGACGGCGAATAGCCCAAAAAATCCCTGAACGTGCAGGAATTCAGCAGATTTGCATAAATAGCCAAAAAGTTGGTCGGGTATAGACAAAAGTTGTAGAGCGCGAAGTGATACCGTAGAGACATACCCTGCCATACATGGCACCGGCAACCCCGTTGCCATTTTTTAGCAACAAGGGCCTGAACCGCAGTTTCGCTGCGTTAATCAGGCTAACGAGGAAAGTGCGTATGCCTAACATCAGTGCCCAAAAACAATCGTGGTTTATTCTGCTGACATTCAGTTGGTGCTTCTTTGTTATCAGTGCTTCCACGTTTTCTTCACTCGGGGTCGTGATCCCATTTATGGTAAGCGAAATGGAATGGACCTGGACCACAGCAGGGCTGGGCTTCACCTTCCTGGCGATGGCGTGTGGTATCAGTGGTTACCTGCCATCCATTACCATTAAAAACTGGGGGATTGCCAAAACCCTGTTTGTCGGGTTGTGTTTGCTGACGGCCGGGTTTCTTACCCTATACGCCACCATTACCCCTGCCACGTATTTTCTGGGCTGTATTCTGGTGGGCATGGGATACACCTTTGTGGGTGCTATTCCCGGCACGTACATAATTACGCACTTTTTTGTGAAGCGCTCTACGGCCTTTGGGTTTTACTACACCATGGGTGGTCTGGGCGGCGTTGCCGGGCCCTTGATTGTGTGGTTGGCAAACGACGCGCTGGGCAACTGGCGCTTGCACTGGATTATTACCCTTACGCTCATTGCTACCTCGGTTGCACTCATGTGGCTGTCTCTGGCATTTACCGACGCCACCCGCTTAAAGCTGCCGCCAAAAGACGAGCAGAAAACCACTCAAAGCAACGTGTACGAAACCCGTGAAACCTGGACTTTCCGTGACGCGCTGCGCACGCCCCAGTACTGGGCTATTTGTGCGGCTTACACCAGCGTGTTGCTGGTGGGGACAACCGTAAACAGCTTTTCCGTCTCGCACTTAACGCAAATTGGCGTCACCTTTGCGGTTGCCAGTGCCATGCTGTCGCTGGAGGCGTTTTGTAACGCTATGTCGCGGGTAATAGGCGGTTTTATTGCCGAGTTTTTTGAACCTAAAACCATGTTGCAGGCAGCGTTGCTGATGCTGGCCGGCGGCATGGTAGCACTCAGTTTTGGTCATAGCCTGATGGTGCAAATTCTGTATGCCGTTGCCATTGGATTTGGCTTTGGCCTGACCTTCTTGTCTTGTACGGTACTGATCCTGCGCTACTTTGGCTCAGGCCCGTATCTGCAACTATTTTCCACCCTGAACCTGTTCGCCACAGTGGCCGCCAGTGCGCCTTATATTTGCGGCACTATGCGAGATATAAGCGGCTCTTTTGTGTCGCCTTTCTTACTGGTCGGCGCCATGCCTATGGTGGTGTTTGTAGTGGTGACGTTTATGCGTCCGCCTCGTCTGGTAAATGACACCGCCGACGCAGTAACCCCCGCCACTGTTCATAATGATACCCAGCTCACTGCAGCTAAGGAGCTTTAACATGTCTAAAAAAGAATTCGGCGTATTTTTGCCAATTGCTAACGGTGGCTGGATCGTGTCTAGCGCGACACCCACCCTGGATGCGTCCTATGCACAAAACAAACGCGCTGCCATGTTGGCCGACGGCTATGGTATGGACTTCATTATGTCCATGGCCAAATGGCGCGGCTATGGCGGTGAAACCAATCATTGGGGCTGTTCGCTGGAGTCGATGACCATGATGGCGGGTCTGGCAGAAGCCACGCAAAACGCCAAAATCATTGCAACCGTGCACACCCTGCTAATGAACCCGGGCGCGGTTGCCAAAATGGTCGCTACCCTTGACCAGATTTCCAATGGCCGGGCCGGTCTGAACATTGTGTCGGGTTCTTTTCGCGATGAGCTGAACCAAATGGGCGCCTGGCGCGACGACATCGACCACGATGAGCGTTACACCTACGCACAGGAGTGGAGCACGATAGTTAACCGCCTGTGGAGTGAGGAACGCGTCGACTTTGAAGGCAAGTATTTCAAATTCGAAGACTGTGTGTCTGAGCCCAAGCCCTCTAAAAAGCCGTTTACCGTGTGCGCGGGTCAGTCTGAACGCGGCTTGCGTTTTACGGTGCGCAATGCTGACGCCTGTTTCGTGGGCGGAAAAGACGACGCTGAAACACGCTCAATTACGCAAATGGCACGAGACATAGCCAAAGAATACGACGAGTCCATTAAGTGCTACTGCATGGCAACCCTGGTGTTAGATAAAGACAATGCCAAGGCACAGGCCAAAGCGCAGGCGTATCGCGATGGCAAAGACGCCGGTGCGGTAGAGGGCATGATGCGCTCATACGGTATTGACCCGGCGTTAAAAGACAACGCCATGGTGATCCGTGCGCAGGGCGCATTTATGAGTCGGGAACTGGTGGGTGACCCAACAACAGTGGCCGATCAGCTGATTAGCATGCTCGACAATACCGCGATGGACGGTGTGATGCTGAACTTTGATGATTACGACCAGGGCCTGACCTTGTTCGGCGAAGAAATCTTACCGGTGTTGCGGGCCCATTATGGCGAGTAATGCTGTTGCGTTAACACCGCTAAAATCCGACTGGCTGAGCGCGGAACGCGCTGCGCTGTGCGTGATCGACGTACAGCGGGATTTTGCCAGCCCTGACGGTTTACTTGGTCAGTATGGCCTGGATATGACGCGGTTAACGCCGGCGATTGAAAAGATGAATGTACTGGTGCAACACGCTCGACGCGCCGGTGTGCCGGTGGTTTTTGTTGGTTTGCAAACGGCGCCGGAGACCGATTCTGCGGCCTGGAGCGAATGGATGGCCCGCCAGGGTAAAGACCCTGAAGCCGAACAGGCTATTTGCAGAAAGGACACACCCGGCGAGGCGTTTTATGCCGTCTTGCCCGAATCCAGCGACAAGATTGTTATGAAGACACGCTACAGCGCATTCTGGCAAACCGATCTCAATGAGTGGCTGCAAACGCAGGGCATCGATACGCTGGTGGTCACCGGTATTACGACAGAGTGCTGCGTGGAATCGACTGTGCGCGATGCGTTTCATCACGACTATCAGGTGCTGGTGGTCAGCGACGCGTGCGCGGCCTACGAGGAAGACCTTCACACAGCCAGTTTACGCGCCATGGCACTGAGCTTTGCGTTACTCACCGACACTCAGAGTGTTACTGCAATATGGGGAACACAATGACAACACTGTTTAATCCGGATACCCAAACGCCTTATCAGGTTACCGATGAAGAGCGCGAGGCGATTGCCAGCGCTATCGACACCGAAGAGTTAACCACCTTGGCTCTAACACTGGGGAACATTCCCAGCCGCTCCGGCGAAGAAGCCGAGGCAGGCGAGTTTGTGCGCAGTTGGCTGGACGAGCAGGGCTTTGTAACCCGGACTACCGGCGCGGTGCCACACCGACAAAATATCATTGGCGAATACGGCGGCAAAGGCCTCGGGCAAAACCTGTTGTTTACTGCTCACCTTGATACAGAAAGCCCCAGTGCCGACGAGCACATCAACCGCCATAAATACCGGCCTGAAACACTGGCGAATCCGGAGTGGCAGCAATGCTGGCTGGAAGACGGCAGTTTCCGGGGGTATCCCATCAGCAACGACCGTGGGCCCATGAGCTGTTTTTTAATGGCGGCAAAGGCGCTGAAAAGCGCAGGCATTGAGCTGTCGGGCAAACTGTATGTCACGGCTTGTCCGGGTGAAATCGGCCCTGAACCCATGGAAGAGTGGCAAGGTGTGGATTACCTGGGTAAGGACATCGGCGCTAATTATTTGTTTCATCACGGCGGTGTTGTTGCTGACTATGCTATTGCGGCAGAAGGCTGTGACTGGGGCGTAACCTGGCAGGGCAACGGCTATGCGCTGTTTCGCATTCAGCTGTTAGGTGAGGGGGTTTTTACTCCGATTCTGGATAACTCCCCGGCCCCTAACGCACACCCGAATCCCATTTATCAGTTGGGCAAGGTCATTGATGCTGTACATCAGTGGGCGCAAACATACGAGCAGGCAAATGCCTATAAAAGTCGCGGTGGGGAATCGGTTCCCAAAGTGCAAATTGATGCCATTAAAGCGGGCTCGCCGCTGACCTTCGGCGCTGGCACCGATGTGTGCTCTGTGTATGTGGAAGTCGGGCTTACCGCCAGGCAGACCGCGGCACAGCCTTACCATGAACTCAACAAATTACTGTCTGGCCTGGGATTGCAAGGCTACAACATTGAGCCGGTAGTCGTGCGTCATGGCTTTTCAGCAAACGAAAACGAGGTGGCGCCGTTAGTGAAATCGCTAAGCAATGCCACTGCGGCGGTAAAAGGGCATGAAATCGAACTGGCACATCCGGCCTATTCCAGCATGTGGCGCGACCACAACGTGTTTAACATGCAGCGGATCCCTGCAGTGACTTCGGGCATGCCGCGTTTTCAACCCACCCCTCAAGACTTAACCGACAGTGCGCTTATTTACGCACTGACTGCGCTTGCCGTATGCGGGCGCGCGACCTAGCAACAATGAATACCAAGAGGTTTGTTATGCAACAAGCAAGTAAAAGCCCGGCAACGGGATTAAACGTTGCGCCGTTGAAGGACGATTTTGGCGCGCAGATTTTTGATGTGGATTTGCAGACGGCAGACGATGCGCTGCTGCAAAAAGTGGTTGAAACCTTCCACGCCCACGGTGCAATTGTGTTGCGCAATCAAACCATGGAGCCGGATGATCTTATGCGCTTTATTCAGGCTTTCGGTGAGCCAGAGCTGCACACCCAGACCAAGTTTTGCTTACCGGGTTATCCGCACATTTTCAAAATTTCTAATATGGTCGACGAAAACGGTGAGCCGATTGGCGCGCACAACGACGGCCTGGGCTGGCACACCGATTATTCCTACAAAGAAGAGCCGGTCATGTGCACCATGCTGTATGCCGTAACCGTGCCGGAAGAGGGCGGCGACACGCTGCTTGCCGACCAGGTCGCGGCTTACAATGACTTACCTGACGATGAAAAAGCCGTGCTGGATACGCTTAAAATCCATCATTCTCTGGTGCATTTTATTCAGAACCGCGACTTCAACAGCTACGAAATTACCGACGAACTTCGCCGTGAGAACCCCGACGTGATCCACCCGTTGGTGCGCGTGCATCCGGCGGACGGACGCAAAGCCCTGTGGGTTAGCACCGGCACCGTAAAACACATTCTGGGTATGGAAGACGAAGAAGCCATGGCGTTAATAGAACGCTTGGTCGCTTACACTACGCAGCCTAAATACGTGTATCAGCACAAATGGCAGAAAGGCGACCTGTTAATGTGGGACAACCGTTGTACCTTGCATACCGGCACTCGCTATGACGACGTTAAATACCAGCGTATGGCCCACCGTTTGTGGGTAAAAGGCGAGCGCCCAATTGCGGTGTGGGATGCGTCTGAAGACGCGCGAAAAGCGTCGTAAATCCTGTTTCAAGTGTTTCATTCTCCGTAAACACTACGCAGCAGCGGTGGCAGTATGACCACTTGCATATTGTCGCTGTTTACTGCTTGCCACTGCGTTCGCAGTGGCTTTTTTATGACTGTCGTTCTACCCCCTCTTTTCGATTTCGACCCACAGCCGTATGGCAAACATTAAACCTGTGCTGACGTCATCTGCGAGCCATAAAAAAGCCCCTGTGCTTTTTGCAAGGGGCTTTGAGGTTAGATGCCTGTGGGCTGCTGCGTGCTCACGTTACTCTTGGGTAAAGTGAGACGGAATTTGTGGTTCGGCGCCGCCTTTACCCCACAGAATAATTTCATTGCCCCATGGGTCTTCGAATGCGGCGTTAAAGCCATTGAACTCATGCCAGAAATGGTCTTTCCACAGTAATTTGGCGCCTTTGGCTTCGGCGCGGGCCAGAATGGCTTCCATACTGTCGTCGTCACTGACCAGGATCCAAACGCGGGCTTTGCGGCCCGGGCCGGCCATTTCCCGAGGCGCAACACCTTCGCTGTCAGGGTGTGGGCGGGCGTTAGCAGCCTTGTGAATGCCCAGGTGGAAATTGCCGATAGTCGTTTCATTACCGTCGCTGTCGAACATGTTGCCGCCCGGCACCATACGGTGAAAGACGCCATAAGGGCGCGGGTCGTTTTCCCAGCCAAATACGTCGGCGTAGAATTCGCCGGCCGCGGCAGGGTCATCGGCGGTTAGATCAACAAAAATAAGTGTATTGGGTTTTGTCATGGTATTACCTGTTCGCTGGTTAACAACAACCCAACGCAAGCGTTGGGCTGAATAAGGGTGAATAAAGGAAGTGTGACGTTCGCCGGGCGTCGCTGCACCCGGCTGAAGTTGCATTAAAATGCGTAGCTGAAATTAGCGATGATTTGACGTGGCGCGACATATTCGTCACTCACCACACCACTGCCGTACGGGTCGACAAACCGGCCGGCAACGGCGGCTTTATCGGTCAGGTTGGTGGCTGTCAGCCACACCTTCCAGTTGGCATCATCGGGTACGTATTGCACAAACATATTCAGCAAGCCATAGCTGTTAACCTGATCAACATCGGTACCAAAAATACGGGCGCTGTAGTCGCCGCGGTACAGGTACTCGACACGCGCGGTGATCAGGCCGCTTTCCATTTCGCCAAACCAGGTCGCGTTAATTCCGCCGGCCAGTTTAGGCAGGTTTGGCGGCGTATTGCCTTCCACGTTGACCGTGGCAGAACCACGCGCCAGGAACCATTCATAGCTCCAGGGGTAAGGCGCATCGCCGTTTGCAATGGCGGCTGCGCCCGCGGCATCGGCTTCACGACGGTCCAGTGCGTAGTATTCCATAGGGTATTCGCCGTGCAGGGTGGTGGCATTGATACCAAGCTGCAGGCTGTCATCAAGCAGCCACCAGGAGGCTTCTGCCTCGATGCCCCAGATGTTTGCCTCAGGAATATTGCCTAAACCGCCTGAATACGGAATAGGATCTTCCTGAATGTATTGCATGTCTTTGTAGTTGTAGTAAAACGCAGAGACATTGAGCTTCAATTTGTTGTCGAGTAGTTGGTTTTTACTGCCAATTTCGAAGGCGTCGACAATTTCCGGTTCAATGGTGGTGCTCACTACCATGGCGTTGACTGCACCGCCGTTGATGCCGCCAGGTTTGTACCCGCGGGACCAGCTGGTGTATACCATGTTGTCTTTGCTTAGCTGGTAATTCATCGCAAACTTCCCGGTTACTTCGTCTGTATCGAAGGTACGGGGAGACGGCGTCGCGTAATAGGTTGATGACATGGCATCAAAGCCATCGTCGTTATAGCGAATACCTGCGGTGATCTGGAAGTCGTCTGTGAGGTTTAGTGTACCTTGCAGGAAAGGCGCCCAGGACGTGCGTTCAACTGTGGTGTTTTCGGCATATGACAGGTTAGCGGGCAGGGTCGCTGGATCGGTATCGATCGGCAAGATGTCGGTCAGGTCATCAGGGTCTGTACCGGCAAATTCGTTAACGTACTGGCGACTGTTTGAGTTCAGATAAAACCCGCCGATGACCCAGTCAAAGGTACCGCCCGGAGCAGAGGAAAGTGAAAACTCCTGCATCACGGTTTCGGCAGATGTTGCCCAGGTAGCGACGTGGTCGTAGCCGTTAAACAGTTCAAAGGTGCTGCGGTCGGCGTCGAACGACTGAGCGTGGTCCATGTTCTGATAACTGGTGATCGACTTGAAGGTCATGCCAGACAATTGCCAACTGACAATGGTTGAGGCCACGTCCATGGTCATATCAAATTTAGCAGGGAAGTCCTGCGACACCACCCGCGGGTCGGGATTAGGATCGTCGATGGCTTTCAGGGCGGCACCGTTATTGTGGGCGTCGTAGTGCTGAGCAATAAAGGTGATGCTCAGATCGTCGCTGGGCTGCCATTTTGCCGAAATACGGCTGTTGTCGTTGTTGGCATCGTCCAGTTCATAGCCGCCAGGGATACCGTTAGACACGGCGTAACCATCATGGCTGGTGGTTTGTGCCACGGCGCGAATTGCAAACTCATCGCCAATAGGCAGGTTTACTGCGGCCTGACCCTGGTTATAGTTGTAATTCCCGAAGCTGGCCTGCACTTCGCCGAAGAACTCGTCCAGCACCGGCTTTTTGCTGATCACATTCAATGTACCGCCGGTAGAGGCTGCACCAAACGCCGTTCCTTGCGGACCGCGCTGCACCTCAATATGCTCCACGTCTAAAAAGCCCATATTCAGGGCGATGTTGTTGGTGATGTAGGCACCGTCCATGTGGAACGACACGCCGGGGTGACTGAAGAAGTTCTCAGGGGTTTGTGAGCCAACACCGCGAATACTCACCATGCGCTCGGAACCGCCGCTTTTGTTAATTTGCAGGCCGGGCACGTAGCCGTTCAGGTCGGTGGCATCGGTAATGTTGGCCTGTTCCATCAGGTCGCTGTTGACCGCCGTTACCGACAACGCCGCTTCCTGTAGATTTACCTGGCGCTGGTCGACCGTAATGGTGACGGTTTCAATGTCTTCTGGTGTGTCTGGATCGGCTGCCGGCTCGGCGGCATAGGCTGCGGGCAGCGAACAGAAAACGGAAAGTATTGCACTGTGGATCAGGGTCTTTCTAAAACGTAGTTCCTGCATGATGTTTCCTCAAAAATTGGTAATCTTGCCCCGCAGGGAGATGATTACTCTTGTTGAAAAGAGTGCAGAAGCGACAGCTAAGGCGGTCGTATGAACTGACCTACTACACGTAAGTCATGTCACATCAGCCGGTTGTTTTGTTATAGGAGTCCCATAAATACGCTGTGAGTCGTTAATGGATAACGCAAGCAATGACACACATATTTATTTCGTTTTCCTCGCCAATCTCTTCACTTGAATATCGGCAAACTTGCTTCGAAAATTCCGCAAATTGCTTAGGTTCAGCTTCATACTACTGCAGTTTTTTTGGCGATAATTGTTCAAATCTGTATGACTTTTAGGGAATGAGCGTACCAGCAGGCAAACAGAAAACCTGCGAAATGTTAATAATTTGTTTAATTGTTCACATAAAAAATACAACTGGACGGCATTTGGCATTATTGGACAGGAATAATTGCCCCTCAATCGCGCAATTGGATCAAAACGGTGCTGCTAAAATGTACAAGTTTGGTGCACCATGCCAACGTAAATTAATTTATTTGTTTTAAATCAATATTATAGCAATGGTACGTTTTATGCTGAGTATTATGGCTAGTTGGTATACGGTATAAATCTTAACAAGACGGCAGTGTAACAGACTGCCAACCACGCTGACGATGTAACTTTAAGAGCGCCATAAAACAAAATAACCGGCGTCGACGACAGTGTGATTTTACAGGCAAGGTAAATCCAGATTACGCGTAATCACTTCCATTGGGCCAAATAGGCCAGCCTTCACGTTTTTTGTTTAAAGCATTTTATCGGGTACGTACTGACTGGCCGTGTTCTTTAAACGTTGCATACGAAGGAGGTGCAGTAATGAGCTCTTGGAAGGTATCTACCGATAATTGTCCAATGGTTGAACGCTCTAATGTTTGGCAACAAGCGATGCATAAAGTGTGTATGCCGCCCTGTCAATTTCGAACAGGTAACGCGAAGTTCCGGGGTAACATCAATACCATTGATACCCCTTTAGGCATCGAGTTCTCTATTTTGTCCGGCTCGCCGATGGAGATCTCCGGGAAGTGCACAGAACAGCCATTTTCCTTTTGGCTGGCGCTGCTACTGGACGGCGATTTTTCGCTTAAGTACAAGGGAGCGCAGTATCCCGCACAGGTTAATTCCATTATCTACGCGCCTACCGGGCTGGATATGACCCTGTCGGTGCATTCTGATTTCAAAATCCTGTACATGAAAGTGCCGGAAAACCTGATCCACAAAAGGCTGTTGAATCTGAATTTACTCAACGTTGGCTATTTGCCATGTGAGTCTGGCCTTAACAAGGTGTTTGCGACCATGCTGGCGTCGTTGTGCGACAACATGGACGAGCTGGAAAGTGCCGATTTGCGCCCCATTGAAATTGCGCTGTCTGAGTTTCTGATCAGCAACCTTATCCATCAAAGTGGCGTGCTGGATTTTGGCAGTACCGCCAAAATTGACCAGTTTAAGCGCGTGTGCAACATGATTGATGCCAACCTGGCCGATCCGGAGCTGTCGCTGAATATGGTAGCGGTACAGAATCACGTGTCACAGCGGTATATACAAAAGCTGTTTGAATCCAGCGGTACCAGCTTTGTGAATTACGTCAGAGCCCGCCGTCTTGAACGCTGCCGTTATGAACTGGGGCATCCGGAGTACCGGCATTTGTCGGTGTCGGACATTTGTTTTCGTTGGGGGTTTAACGACGCCGGTCACTTTAGCCGGGTGTTTCGCAGTGAATTTGATATTACGCCACGGGAATACCGACGTCAGCACAGCCAAAGCGCCGTAACCAATTAGCAGAGCATAAAAAACAAGCCGCTTACAATAAGCGGCTTGGCTACACACTTAGATTTGTTTCGCCGGAAGTCAGCATCTCACTGGCTTTTACAGGTCCAGCACCAGCTGTTTGGAAAACGCGCCAGAGCAGCACACCATGATTGTGTCGTTGCGGGCTTTTTCCGCGTCGCTGAGTACATCATCGCGATGATCCGGTTCGCCCTCCAGTACTTTCACTTCGCAGCTACCGCATATGCCTTCAGCGCAGGCATAGGGCACCGCTATTTTCTCTGCTTTCAGGGCATCCAGAATAGTCTGCTCTTCACTGATATAGAGGGTTTTACCGGAGCGGGCGAGCACGATGGTGTACCCGCCTTTTGCTACTTCTAACTCAGCGATAAAGCGTTCGCTATGGCAATGCTCAGGCGGATAGCTTTCACTGCATTTGTCGAAGGTATCCAGCAGGCGTACCGGGCCGCAGCAATAAAAATGACTGCCTTTGGGTGCCTCTTCCATGACTTGCGCTACATCCATGCGGCTGGCAGAGGACTCACTGAAATAGCAGTTAACTTGTCCGTATCTGGCTTGCTTTGCCAAGGTATTGATAGCCTGGAGCAGAGGAGCCTGTTCAGTGCACTTTGCTGCGAAATGTAACGACCAGCTGCGCTGCTGGGCTTCCAATTGCAACGCCATCGACAGCAACGGCGTAACGCCAATACCGCCGCCAATCAGCACCGTGTGTGCATCGGTATTCGCCAAGCCAAAATGATTGCGCGGTGCGCCAACGGTTAGCGTATCGCCCGCCTGCAGATTGTCGTGTAACCAGCGCGAGCCGCCTCGACTGTTTGGGTCAAGGGCGACACCAATCACATACCGATGGGTTTCGCCCGGTGTGTTGCACAATGAATACTGGCGGATCAGGTCTGCGCTAATATGGACATCGATGTGCGCACCGGCTTCCACTGGCGGCAAGTGGGTTCCTGCAGCTGGACGCAGTTCGATGATGCGCGTGTTTTCGCCGTCGTATCGAATGGCGTGCACCAACAGTGAAAAAGTGGTTTGTTGCATACATTCACCGTCTTAGTATTACTGTGATTTGCGTTTCATTTGTTTCCATTGCGCCCGATAACGCGGCACCAGCCAGGTGTTGAACTGACGCTGCGCGCCTTCCTGCCAGGAATAACGACCGCGCGGGGCATAACGAGAGCGCAGGCCTTTTTGTACGAGTTCATCAACATGGATGTCCTGGGCATTAATATCCAGCGCACGCTCAACCACCATTTCCATTTTCTTGTCGAACTCCGGGTCATCCATGGCGCCTTTGGCGAACAAGACGCCTAAGTCCAGTTGGTGGCTTTCCGGGCCGTCAGCTCTGAGGATTAAGTAAATAACCGCATCACAAGTCAGTACCAGCGACAAACTGGGCGGCAGATTGGCAAACGCCATGCGATTGCGCTCTTCGTCATTCAGCTTGGGGAAAACCGGCATCAGCGCTTTCTGCGTTGGATTAAAGCTGGCGTCCTTGTGCAACGTGCCATTGGTACGGTAAAAGCCGGCTGTTTCTTCTGGCAGGAACTCCGGGAATTCGGCCAGTTCCGACGGAATGTAATCGTGAAATTCACCCTGGTGCAGGCGGTTTGCGTGATAGCCGTCGTTGTTGTTTTCAAACATGACTTTCCAGCTGAACGGATATTGAATATCGCGATCCGGTGCCGGGCCTTCGGCACTGGCAATCTCGTAATTGGCAAGTATTGGCTCAAGCGCAGTTAATCTTGGCGCTAATGGTTTAGCATCATCGTCGAAGTTAATGAAGATAAAGCCATGCCAGATCTCCAGCTTAAAGTTTGGCAGGCCCGATGTTTCCTTGTGAAAATTACAGGTCTTCTCCATGGCCGGCGCATTAATTAAATCGCCTTTTAAATTGTACACCCAGTGGTGATACGGACAGGTGAAAGTACGGGTATTCCCAGCGCCTTCGGCAACCAGCATAGCACGGTGCTGACACACCGAAGACATGGCGCGGATTGTACCGTCGCGATCATGAACAACAACAATGGGCTCGTTAACAACAGTGGTAGTGTAAAAGTCGCCCGGATTTGGCAGCCAGTCGACCCGGCCAACACACAGCCATTCGTGATCGAATAAGGCGCGCTTCTCGAAATCAAAAAAGCCGGCATCGGTATAGCACAGCGGTGGTAGCGTGTTGGCGTGTTCTATTTCTTGTATTGAGCTTTCTAAGCTGTCAAAAAAATCATCGTTCAAAAAAAACGGGCTCATAGCGGCTCCTGCACATAGTTGAGGTTCACACAAAGGCGGTTAGTACAGGCTCTGCTGACTTGCTTTGTGTCAATCTGAATTAAATTCTATGCATTCGATGCTACGGGATTTGCTCCGGCGAAGATTGTGCATTTGCGTACAATTACTGGATTACCAACGTATGATTGCGCACAGCTTGTACTGCCATAGCCGGTAAAAAAACATTTTAGCGAGCGACAGCGTTAGCTGTTTTGCGTCGCCTACCATAGAAATAGGCAAGTAGTTGAGATAATCGTTCTAACGTTGTTGGCGCTATCCGCGCTAGCCTTTATGTCTGTTAGGTTGCTATTGAAAACACTGATTTACAGCAGTGAACAGGCAAAACGGGAGCAATATGATTAAGCAACTTCGGTTAGGCAAAAAACGGTGGCTGTGCAGTTTGGTTTTTCTGCTGCCCGGATTGTTAATGGCACAGGAAAAGCCGGTGTCTCAGGTGCATTATCCTGTCAGTGAGCATCGCTTTTTTACCGGGCCTGAGCAATATTTCACCGGTACTGCTGAGGTAGAAGTGTTGTTCCCGGCTAACGATACGGCTGCGTATTCAGGCGCTTATGTTACTTTTGCTGCCGGGGCGCGTTCTGCCTGGCATGCACATCCCGCAGGTCAGCATATACTTGTTATATCAGGCACAGCCCGCACCGGGACACGGGATGGCAAGGTACTGGAGTTTGGCCCGGGTGAGGCGGTATGGTGCCCGCCGGGTATTGACCACTGGCATGGTGCGACACCCGATGCTGAGATGAAACATCTGGTACTTACCGGTGTGAAAGACGGTGAAAACGTAGTGTGGAAAGAAAAGGTGTCCGACACAGATTACCGCACGCCAGTAACTGCCGTTCATCATAGTGATTAATATGCATTTTGCGTTGATTGCGCAGTAACCGCTAGGGCAGAACGATGGCATTGCAACAGTTGCAACAATCCATGGCCGCAACACTAACGCGGCTGCAAGCTGACGAAGGGGATATGGAAACCGATATCCCTGGTTTACTGCTGTTTCGACGCAATCAGCCCAGCGAGCCGGCATTTTGTTTAGTCGAGCCAAGTATTGTGCTGGTGGCGCAGGGGCGCAAGCAAATGGTCGCGGGCGGCGCCGCGTACCCTTACGATACCAGCTCGTTTTTAGTCAATTCAGTTGATTTGCCGGCGAGTTCACAGGTCATTGAGGCCAGCCCTGACTCGCCTTGTGTGGGATTGGTGTTAAAGCTGGATTTCAGGTTACTCGCCGACCTCGCGGCGCAGATTAACAATCCGAATCCCGGCGATGGTGAAGTAAAAGGGATCAGTGCCAGTCTGGGCGCAATGACACCAAAATTATTTTCACCCCTCACGCGCCTAGTGGAGCTGTTGGAAGAGCCGGATGCTATTGAGGTATTGGCACCCATGTTGAAGCGCGAGATTCACTTTCGCCTGCTTCAAACCGACAAAGCCGCCATGCTCATGCACATTGCCTCGTTCGACAGTCAGGCGTTTCGGGTATCCAAAGCCATTAACTGGCTGAGACAACATTTCAATGCCGTGGTGCGGGTCGAAACGTTGGCGGGCATGGCTAACATGAGCCAGCCTACTTTCCATTTGCACTTTCGTCAGCTCACCGGCATGAGCCCGCTTCAATATCAAAAGTGGCTGCGGCTCAACGAAGCAAAACGCCTGATGTTGAATAACCAGTGCGATGCGTCTACGGCAGCGTTTGAGGTGGGATATGAAAGCCCATCGCAATTTAGTCGTGAATACCGGCGTCTGTTTGGCGTTCCACCAAGAGCCGACATGGCACAAATGCGCCGGGTCACTCAATAACCCCTTTCAGTGAGAGTAGTATGCAAGCCAAGCCGGACCATCCAGATACCACGTTAAACTCGCCAGCACAGCAGGACGCTGCTTACTGGAGTGGCGTGTTCGCCATGTCGTTGTGCATATTTGCGTTGATTGCCTCTGAATTTATGCCAGTGAGTCTGCTGACGCCCATCGCATCGTCGTTTGGAGTTTCAGAAGGCATGGTCGGTCAGGGTATCGCCATTTCTGGCGCATTTGCGGTGCTCACCAGTTTGTTCATTCCTGTTATTGCCGGTGGGTTGGATCGCAAATACCTGTTGTTGGGTATGACCGCACTAATGGGTACATCAGGCGCAGTGATCGCGCTGTCGGCTAACTATTTTACGTATATGTTGGGGCGGATATTGATTGGCGTCGTGGTTGGCGGCTTCTGGTCAATGTCGGCTGCAGCCGCTATGCGTTTGGTGCCAGCGCACAAAGTGCCCCGTGCGCTGGCTATTTTTAACGGCGGAAATGCCCTTGCTATGATCATTGCCGCACCACTCGGCGCCTATCTGGGCGCAGTGATGGGCTGGCGAGGCGCATTCTTTTGTCTCGTGCCCCTGTCGGTTGTGACTTTTGTCTGGCAATGGCGGAGTCTGCCGCTTATGCCGGTGACACCGTCAGCTAACAAGGGAACCCCAGCGCTGCAGGTAGTCGGGTTACTCGCCCGGCGCTACGTGCTAATTGGCTCGTTAGCCGTCGGCACCTTTTTTATGGGGCAGTTTACGCTGTACACCTATGTTCGCCCATTTTTAGAAAGCGCTCTGGCAGCCGATGTCCAAACGGTATCGTCAGTGCTATTGGTTATTGGAATTGCGGGGTTTGTGGGGACATCGTTGGTTAACCGCGTGCTCAGCATTAGCGTAAATAAAACGCTTATTGTTATTCCCATACTCATGGCGTTTATCGCCTTATTGATTGTTAGCCTGCAAAGCGCCTTACTGCCCGTAGCAATATTGCTGGCGCTATGGGGGTTTATAGCCACCGCTGCCCCCGTTGGCTGGTGGGCCTGGCTAACCAATAACTTACCCAACGACGCGGAAGCAGGTGGTGGCCTGATGGTGGCTGTGATCCAGCTGTCTATAGCTCTGGGGTCAACGCTTGGCGGATTGCTGTTTGATACGAAAGGGTACGCCGTGACTTTTGTAGCCAGTGCAGGCTTGCTATTCGTCGCCGCCTTGCTGGCCAGAGCATCCGCGAAATATTCTCAAGCCTGAACCTCTTGCTTACCACGCCTTAAGGTATTCGCCATGTGGCATAAGCTGCCCCACTGAGTGGGCAAGCGCGTGATCTATGCGAGCCAGCAGGTCATGCAAAGGCTTAATATCAGTAGTGGCCACGATCGGGTCGACATCGCGAGGCAATACATTCATTCCGGTGGCGACGGCATGCCAGCTGTGATCGGCAAACAGGTCAGACTGCCCGTGGGACACCACACCGCGGGTGCGATAGAGTGCGAGTTTATGCGCAAGGGTGGTTGGTATTTCGCGCTGCTGCCAGCTTTGCCAGAAACAGGTGTCGTTGCGCAGGGACACGCAATAGTGCAACACAATAAAGTCGCGGATGTGCTGGTACTCTGCCAGCATCAGCTGATTGTATTCGTGAATGGTTGCCTTACAAGGCGGGCTCGATGGCAGTAGTTTGGCCAGGTTCAGGATGCCGCGCATGATCAGGTAAATTCCCGTGGACTCCAGCGGCTCCAAAAAGCCTGCCGACAAACCAATTGCCACACAATTACTGCGCCAGAACTGTTCGAGGTGGCCGGTTTTAAACGTCAAAAGTCTGGGTTCGTTCAGCAATGGCGTGGTTAACTGGGTTTGCAGGTAACGCTTTGCCTCGTCGGGGCTGGTGTACTGGCTACAAAACACCAGACCGTTGCCGGTGCGGTGCTGCAGCGGAATCTGCCAGCGCCAACCCATGGGCTCAGCAATGGCTTTGGTGTAGGGAACGGGCTCCTCGGTATTTTCCGTTTGTACAACCCAGGCGCGATCTACCGGCAGATAGCGCTGCCAATCGGTAAATCCGGTGTTCAGTGCCTGGCCCATCAGCCGTGCCTGTGTGCCCGTGCAGTCGATAAAAAAATCGCCGTCGATGTGCTCACCTGTGCGGGTAATAAGGCGCTGAATGGCGCTATTGTCGGGGCACATCTGAACGTGTTCAATATGCGCTTGTTTATGCACAACGCCTTTGCTCACAGCAAAGTCCCGTAAAAATACCGCAACCTGCTGTGCATCAAAATGGTAGGCGTACCCCATCTGGCTTAAATTATTGGGCTGCTGTGGATTGGGTATATAAAACTTATTTTCCTGCGCCATGCGCGCGGATGCCGAAAAGTCGGTATAGGTTTGAGTCAGGCCGCTTCGGTGAGCGTGTAACCATTGCTGGAAGAACGGTTTGCCGTCGATGCGGGCACCTACATGCCCGAAAGGGTGCCAGTAACTGTGACCCGTAGTTTGCCAATGGCTAAACTGAATACCCAGTTTAAAAGTGGCCTGGGTTGCTTTTACGAAGGTTTGTTCGTCTATACCAAGCAGTTTTATAAAGTCGACAAAACTGGGCACGGTAGCTTCACCTACGCCTACACCGGGTTGGTCCGGAGACTCTACCAGCGTAATGCGGGCGCCCGTACCGTTAAGCAATTTGCCGAGCAGTGCGGCTGTCATCCAGCCTGCGGTGCCACCGCCTGCAATAACGTAATGGTGTATAGCTGAGGTGTGCACTGATCCTCCGGTTTGAGTCTAGAGCCTAACGTAGAAAGCCACCAACCCTTGTTTATTTACTTCATAAACAAGTGCCGGTGGCCATGCCCGAACAACGTTCGTTGCCTTGATTAGAACGTCGCTCTGACACCCAGGTAGTATCGGGTTCCGGTCATTTCAACCAGGCTTACGCGGTCGCGCTGACCATAGTATTGCAAGCGCGTTTCGTTAGTCAGGTTCACCGCTTCCAGCGATACCGTGAAGGTTTCGTTGATGTCGTATGACGCACTGGCATCCAGCTGGCCATAGGCATCGTTGTATTCAGGCTGAATACCATCACCCGAACGGCTGCTCAGGAACGAGTCGCGCCAGTTGTATGCAACCCGCGCCTGGAATGCGTCTTTGTCGTAGAACGCGATCAGGTTGTACGAGTTTTTGGCGAAGCCTTCTAAACCGCTACCGGGTTCAACTACCGATGGCAGGTTGATTGGCAATGCGCTGTCGTCTTTACTGTCAGCATAGGTGTAGTTAGCCTGCACACCGAAGCCCGGCAGGAAGTCAAAGTTGTGTAGTACACCCACTTCCAGGCCGGTCACCGAGCCGCCATCGCGGTTTTCTTTACGCGTGGAGTTGTAGGTTACCGTTTGACCCAGGTTGGCGTAAGCCGCAGCAAGCTCTGGCGAGATATTTCCTTCCCAGGGACCAACCGTGGTGATGGTTGAAATGAAGTTAGAAATGTCTTTATAGAAGAACGCCAGTGAATACGCGTTGCCATTGTCGGCGTAGTATTCTACCGAGGCATCTAACTGGTTTACCTCGTAGGATTTCAGGTACGGGTTGCCGCCTGCAATGGTTACCGTGGGGCTATCTACACCAGCCGTTTCCTGCACGTTTACACCGGCGTCAGCCAGCGATGGCCGGGTAATGGTTTGTGCGGCTGCCAGGCGAACGATATACCCGTTTTCAAAATTCAGCATAAAGTTAGCGCTGGGCAAAAAGTGAGACTCAGAGGTATCTACCGTCGATGACTTCGCCGATGTGGTGGCGGTGTTGTCGACGGACTCTGGCAGGTTAGACGATTCCTGATTGATCATCAGCATGTCGATGGTTGATGCCGTACCGCGTGCAGTATTGTCGATATCAACATAACGGGCACCCAGATTACCGCGCCAGGTGTAGTCACCCAGTTCGCCTTCAAAGTTGAAGCGCGAATACAATGCAATCATGGTTTCGTCGTTTGCATAGCTGCCACCCGGGCTCGGATACACGGTATCCCAACCGGCATTGACAATATCACCGCGCCAACCGTCACCGTTTGCGACCGCATGCTCTAAATAAGCCTGTGTCGCCTCGCGGTACGCTTTATGGTTTGCAATCTGAACCCACTGACGTGGGAAGCCGCTGCCGGTGCCGTCCATGAAGTTATTTGCACTCAGCTCCAACACACTGGCCGGTAATGCGCCGGTTGCCGGGTTGTCTCCCCAGGTACTGCCATCGCCAATCCACATACCGGCGCCGTTCCAGGTTTCACCGCCGCTGGTTGGGTCAAACTCGGTGCCAAATCGCGAAAACGCAATGTTGCGTTTGGTGTAGGCCGCGCCTGCTTTCACTGAGACCAGTGGGCCGGCGTCGATGTCGTACAAGGCATCCAGCTTCACTTCTTTTACGGTGTCTTCCGCTTCTTCGGCAGCGTAGCGTTGCCATGCCGCGCGGACTTTGGAAATGTCGGTAACGTCCAGTGCGCCGGTGGTAGACAGGCTTGGAATGTCATTGTGGTAATCAATCAGGATCTCGCTGGGTTGGCGTACGCCGTCAGCGTCGAACATGGTGTAGTGCAGGGCGGTAGTATCGTCGCCTTCAAAACTGGTTTCTGCTTTTGAATACGAAGCGTCAAATTCGAGTACCAGGCGATCGCCTGTGTATACACCGTTGTAACCAAATGCAGTGGTGGTGGATTCCTGTAACCCGTAGACCACGTTCATTTCTAAATCGGTATCGGCAATGGTCGCTTCCAGTAAGGTGCCTTCTTCACTGATCACGGCGCGGGTATAGCGCGGTGTCTGGTTGGGTACTTGCAGACCCGAACCAAGGTATTCTCGGTCTAAACGGGTATACAAACCATCAAAGGTTGATTCAAAGCTGTCATTAGGCGCCCATTGCACGGCAACGTTAGCACCAAAACGCTCGCGGTCTTCGTCGATCATATTAAAAATAGAGCGGCCGGGCCCGCGACTGCCTGCCAGTGTAGTGGGGTTGCCGTCTTCACCTAACACGTCAGCGGCATCCATTGGGAAGCCGTAACCGCTGCCGTTTCCGGCGTATTGGTTCCAGTGCGAGGTGCGGTACGCGTCAATGCGGTTGGCGTTTTCTTTGAACGACACACCCACCAATACGCCCCAGGTGTCATCGTCGAAGGTATTGCTAATAATGCCTGCCAGCTCCGGCGTGGCGTCTTTTACCAGGCTGTGGTAATTGGTTTTGGCGGTGGCCGAAGCGTGAAAGCCGGGCTGTTTCAGGGGCTTAGCGGTTTTGATGTTGACATATGCACCAATGCTACCTGCAGACAAGTCTGCGGTGGGGGACTTCATGACATCTGCGCCACTGATCAGTTGTGAAGGCAGTACCTGAAAGTCAAAGCTGCGGCTGCCGGTTGTGGTGGCCAGCGTGCGGTCGTTCAGTTTTACCACGTTAAATTCGGGACCGAAGCTGCGCACACTGATCTGTGATCCTTCGCCGTTTACTCGTGAAATGGAGACGCCGGTAATACGTTGGAGCGACTCTGCAACGTTCTGGTCGGGGAACTTACCGATGTCTTCAGCGACAATACTGTCCTGAATCACATCAGATGTTTGCTTTTGAAACGCAGCCTGACGCAAGCTGCCCTGAATACCGCGCACCTGAATCAGTTCGACGTTGTCTTCGCCGGGTTGAGTTTGTGCCGCTGCAGTTGTGCTAAGAGCGCATGTTGTTAATGCAGTGAGTACGGCAAGAGAAACTTTACTTTTAATCATGTTGATCTCTTCTAACGGTTTTCCAGTCGTTGCTGCGGCAATTGTGTGCAATCTCAGCGCGCTGAGTGTGTCCAATCTCAGTGGAAAAGTCGGCATTCACCTTGTTATCTGTCACTGTTCAGGTGTTGTTTACCGCGCTATTTCCCGCGTTCCATCTGGCGTAATAAACCCGTTTCGTTACTGCTCGTTAACAAGTTTGCCTAAGATGTTAATAATTTTATAACACGCAAGGAAAACGTTTTCCATATAATTTCCTAAAATTTCCTCATGTTTTCCCTTTGTGGATTTCGAAAGGGCGACGTAATTACGAGCTGATAAGCACCCGGAATTCGGGTTTGTTACCTCAATGTCAGGTTGCTGAAATGAGCACGTATTGTGTCTTTTTATAAATTTTATGTTGTTGTAAATATTATGATTTGTTGTATTTTGTGAGGAAATGAAACGCTGGCGAATTCACGTTGTAAACACTCAGGCGAATCAATGACATTTTGGATGGGTATTGCAAACCTTCGGATGGATTGAGATTATGCGTTTATAGGGGTAATCGCTTTCCCTTTATGGTGAGTTGCAACCTGTTTTACCCTCAACCCACCTCGCTGGTTAGTCAAAATACTGTTATTCTGCGGGTGTTGTGCAGCGAATTGCATGACAAGGGTAAGTTCACTTCAAAAGGGATGCTTATCAGGTCGAGCCGTTTCACGAGGATGTAAAATACAGTGACAAGGTACAACGTAGCCCTGGGGTGTGGGTACTTTGCAATTTTCTTTGTGAGCCATGGCATTGGTACGTTAGCTATTCCTTTCTACCAGATGACCTTAGGTGTCGACCCGCTGTTATTGGGATTGGTATTAACCATTCCTGTTTTTGTGTCTGCACTGATCAGCCCGTGGGTTGCCAGTGTCATCGACAAGCTCGCCAGTGTGCCTCACAGTCAGCGTGTGTTGCTCATTACCTCAGGTTGGATTTGCGCGGCGGCTTATGCCGCGATGTGGGCCGTACCCACAACCTGGAGTGTTGATCAGAGCATTGCCTATTTGCTGGCGTGTTCGCTTATTTTCTACTTCTTTGCCACCTTTATGACCGTGATCATGCGCTGTCAGGCCATGGAGGCGACATCGGACACCCATGGTATTACTTCAGTCATGGGCTTTACGTCGATCTTTGAAAAGCTCGGTTCAATTCTATATTTCTGGCTGTTTCCTCTGGCCCAGTCAAAGTTTTTTGTGTCGCTGGCGGTAGGCATGAAAACCATCGGCCTCTGGGTCGCAGTGTTGTTGATTGGTTTGCTATCAACGGTGGCCGGTGTACTGGGAAAGTCGCGCAATGCGGCAGCCATTGCCGCTGGTGCATTTAAAGCAGGCACTTCTGTGCCGTTCAACACGGCATTGCTCAAACAAATCAATCTGCTGTTTGTCGTCACTGTGTTGCAGTTCGGGTTAATTGGCGCCTGCGTCAATTTTGATTTTTACCTGCTGGTGTATTTTGTAGAGGGCGGTGATATTGCCCAGGGCGCTTTCTGGAAAGGGTATTTGTCTACCGCTTATGCAGTTATTGGGCTTGCAACTATTCCGGTGATCGTGAAAGCCGGTAATCGGTTTGGAAAGAAGCAAACCCTGTTTGCTATCTATGCCCTCAACTGCATTAATGCGCTATCGAAATGGGGGCTTTATCAACCCGGTATGGATCACTGGTTAATTTTCGATGCGTTGCTGGGCGCGTGGATTTGGACTGCCCATTCGACCCTCGTGCCGGCGTTGTTGGCAGATGTGTGTTACGAAAACCAGCAGAAAACCGGCGTGCTTAGCGACAGCTATGTCGTAGGGCGGCACAATCGCTTTTTAAACTTCGGGTTGGTCCTGTCGTTTGTGCTGTCAGGCTGGATGCTCAATGTAATTGGTTTTGATGCCGACGCGCCGGGTGAGCAGGGCAAGGATGTATTGGTTGCCATGCAATGGATTCTGGTGGGCGGCAGTTTGCTGATCAGCCTGTGTGCGATGGCGGTATTATCGCGGTTCACTTTCGAGCGAACCGAGCCTACCGCCTGATTAAAGCATGCAAAATCGCTAACGACTGATAGCCAGACGTTAGCTGTGGGGAATCTCGACCACGCTCTCACGTTCGATCATTGACGACGTAAACAGGTGGGTCTTGTTCTCTGGCGTGGCGGCGTCTTTCGCCAGATCAATAGCCAGTTTTACCGCGTACTCCGCCATTTCCTCAATCGGGTATTTAATGGTGGTGATGGTTGGAATACAGGCGCGGCACATAGCCGAGTCATCAAACCCCACTACCGACACCTGCTCCGGTACTTTGTAGCCATTTTTAACCAGTTCGTGGATCACGCCTACGGCCATCAGATCGTTATAGGCAATCACGGCGGTAAAGGGCTCACCGCGCTGGATGAGTTCCTGCGCGCAGGCTTTGCCGCCTTCCAGATTCGCCGTGGATTCCACCAACAAATTGTCGTTGAAGGTAAGGCCTTGCATCATAAAGCCCTGGCGCACGCCCAGCAGGCGCTGCTGAGGGTCACGATTCTGATAAATACTGGTCGCCACTGCAATGGCTTCGTGCCCTTTGCTAGCGAGCAAGTCAACTATTTGCGCCGTGGACGCCACATTGTCGAACCACACACAGCGACTGGCTATCTTGGGAATGTAGCGGTTAATGATGACCAGACCTTTGTAACGCTCGCTTAACTCAATAAGCTGCTTGTCGGTCAGGTAGTCGCTGTGCAGAATGATGGATTCACAGCCTTTAGCATGCAGGCTCTCGATAGCCGCAATCTCAGATTCTTCTTCGTAAAGGGAGTTGCAAATCAACAGGCTGTAGCCGACATCTCTGGCTGACACTTCGGCACCGGCTGCCAGGTTGCCAAAGAACTCCATAGAGATTTTCGGTGTGATCAGCCCTACATTTGTGGTGTGGCGATTTACCAGCGACTGGGCAGAGACATTTGGCTTGTAACCCAACTCCTGAATGATCTTTTGCACCCGTGCACGACAGGCATCGCCCACTTTGCCTTTGCCGTTGACGACCCGTGATACTGTAGCGGGAGAAACGCCTGCCACCCGGGCAACATCATTGATAGTGACCACTCTGAATCCTTCGCTTTCATTTAATCCCGCAATAGTAAATGCCATTTACCAAATAAGTCAAAGCGCTTTCCCTGATATTTCCCTTATGTTTTTCATTTGAATCGGGTGTTGCGGGAAAGGTTTTCCCTTGTTGTTCTAAATGGCACGTCGTATTTGATGTGAACGGCAACACTGGTTGTTTATTGTTTTTGTCCTTTAATTGTCTGTAATTATTATTTTTTATCTGATTTGGTCTCCGGGCTCACAGAAGTGCCAATCAACCGGCTAGCGTGATCTACCTTGTAATTTGCGCTATTTTAGTGAAATATGAGGGAAAACGTTTACTTAAATTTAACGCTATGAAAACACAACATGCACGCTGGCTGGTAGTCCTTGCCATACTGACCCTCTGCGGTTTTACGCAATGCCACAGTGATGAATCGACCCCTACGCCTGCCATTGAACCTGAACACATCAATCTGGGTTGGCGTTTTATACGCGGCGACAACCCGGACTATAAGCAAACCGACTTTAATGACGGTACCTGGCGAACGGTGTCGCTGCCGCATGACTGGTCTATAGAAGACATTCCCGGCACGCAGAGTCCGTTCAGTGCAGAGGCGAGCGACGCCTACAATACAGGGTATGCCGTGGGTGGCATTGGTTGGTATCGAAAGTCGCTACCGCATACAGACCCTGCAAAGCAGTATCTGCTTGAGTTCGACGGTGTGTATATGAATGCCACCGTGTATGTGAACGGCCAGGAAGCTGCGCAACACTATTACGGCTATACCGGCTTTCAGGTGGATCTGACCCCGTTCCTGCAAGCAGGCGAGGGCAATGTTGTCGCGGTTCGGGTGCACAACAACGAAAAGAACAGTCGCTGGTACAGTGGCTCCGGCATTTACCGGGAGGTCACGTTACATGAGCTGCCTGCAACGCATATTGTGCGGTGGGGAACGTCGGTGGTGACGTCATCGGGTAACGGTGGTGACAGCGCGACACTGTCTATTTCAACGAAGCTAAACCTGGCGGGCGGTGATATTCCTACAGGCCTGGAGCTTGAGCAAACTATTGCCGTTGATGGGGAAAAGCCTGTCGTATGGCGTACACTGGTAAGCGGGAATTCGGTGCAGCGCGTTACCCCTGTCGCCAATCCGCACTGGTGGCAGCCATCGTCGCCAGTACTGTATACCCTGACTCAGCGACTGCTGAAAGGCGATCAGGTAATCGACACGCTGGTTACCCAATTTGGCATTCGCACCGTTGAGCTCTCGTCAACGCAAGGCTTTTTGTTGAACGGCACACCACTGTTGCTAAAAGGCATGAATATTCACCACGACAACTATTTGCTTGGCGCAGCGGCTCATCCTAAGGCAGAGCGGCGTAAAGTGAGGCTAATATTGGAAGCTGGGTACAATGCGGTGCGCAGCGCACATAACCCACCCTCGAGTGCTTTCTTGCAGGCCGCCGATGAGTTGGGACTGCTGGTGATCAGCGAAGCCTTCGACGCCTGGAATACCCGTAAATGGGATAACAGAAACGATTATTCGTCGGTATTCAAGCGCGACTGGCAGCGTGATTTAACCGACTTTGTCGCCCGCGATATTAACCACCCCAGTATCATTATGTGGAGTCTGGGCAATGAAATACCTGAGCAGGGCGAGAAACTGGGTGCCGATACAGCAAAGCAGTTGGCTGACTATCTACGAACGCTCGACAGCAGTCGTCCGCTGACCGTTGGGGCGAACATGTCAGGTGAACACGCGCGGGCCTACCTGTCGGCATTCGATGTGTCGGGGTACAACTACGAGCCTGACAATTACGTGCATGATTTCGAAGCTGGTATTTCAGCAGTGATGTATGGATCGGAAACCTATTCAAAAGACGCCTTTGACTATTGGGAGTTAGTAGAAGCCCATCCATTTGTCATTGGTGATTTTGTATGGACCGGTTGGGACTATCTGGGCGAAGCCTCCATTGGCTGGACCGGCTACGCGCCGGAATGGGCGGGTCTTGCGCCATTCCCATGGACGTTAGCCTACACGGGAGAAATCGACGTGTTGGGCCAATGGCGGCCTGCCGCTTACTATCGTCAGGTGCTGTGGAATACCGGCAATCAGGGTATATCTGCATTCGTGCAATCGCCGTCGCCTTCTCTTTCACCTACGCCGGATCCGACCTGGTACGACTATTGGACGTACCCGGACATTCACCCTAGCTGGAGCTGGCCGGGGCAGGAAGGTCAATCGCTTGCTGTAACAGTGTACAGCGTATACCCCATCGTTGAGTTATGGCTTAACGGCACCCGAATTAACACGGCTGCAACAGGCAAGGCCAACCAGTTTACCGCCGAATTTTCTGTTACCTATGCGCCGGGTACGCTGGTAGCAAAAGGACTGGATATGGAAGGAAATGTGCAGGAAGAGTGGCAGTTAACTACTGCCGGTACTGCACAGAGTGTTGATATAGTGCGCGAAGATACTGAACTCATGGCCGATGGCTCGGACATTAACTACCTGGCTATGCAGTTACTGGATGAAGCCGGTAACCCTGTATACCGCTGGGAACAAGACAAAACTGTGACAGTGACAGTGGAAGGGGCTGCGAAGCTCATTGCGCTTGGGAATGCCAATCCCCAATCGGCGGAAAGCTTTCAGCAGTCCAGCCGCCACACCTTCCGAGGCAAACTCATGGCCGTGGTGCAATCGACGGGTGACGCTGGAGAGGTAAAAATAACAGTGACTGGCCAGGGCCTGAAACCGGCTCACCTGGTTTTTACCGCTAAATAGCTCAAAAGAAAAAGGCCCGGGGCGTTACTGCTCGCGGGCCTTAAGTGTTTACGCCGACACAGAGTCGTACACGACTACTTTGCTCCAAAGGTGAGCACACTTTTCTATAAATTCTACGTGTAATGGGTGCGTTTGGTACGCATCCTGATCTTCCGTGCTGTTGAACAGCATCAGTTCCGACACCTGATAACTGCTGTCGATGACGTCTCGTTCCAGTGTCGATGCAGGCACACCAACGTGCAACCCCTGAATCTGAGGAATGGCTTTCAGGCTGTTAAGCCCGGCTATCAAGGCGTCGCGATCGGCGCTGGAATCCGGGTTTTTCAGCCAGAAATACACCATGTGCACAACGGGACCGAGTGTGTTGCAGCCCGAGTCGGATGCTAACGCAGAAGTACTGGTGAGCGAGGCTGCTGCGGCCAGGGTGCCGGCGGCTGAAATAAACTGGCGACGATGTTGGTCTGTCATGATCTGCTCCTTATTGCGCAGGAATCCAGCGGTTATCCTACGGTATGAAAATAGTGCAATGCAATGGCATTAGCCCGGCATTTTTAATAAATCAAAAAGCTGAAATCATAATAAAAATGAACCGGTTCATTTATGTAGTGTCACATTTTTACTGGATTTAACAGCTTTCGTTAATTAGTCATAGTGATATCTGTTTATAGTATGTTAAGTTAATTAACAAATCGATGAAAATATGCCGTTTGAGGAAAAAATGCAAAGCCATAATTCGTCTCGTCGGGACTTGTTGAAACGCATGGCAATGGGGCTGGGAGTGTGTGCAGCCGAAGGTGCGTTGCTAAACAATGCGGTTGCTGCGGCCTTGTCGTATGACGCATCGTCGTCACAATCAGGCCTGTTTACACCGCAACAACGCGCTGTGTTAAACGCCATTTGCGAGTGCGTAATCCCGCGCACTGATACACCGGGTGCCGCTGAGGTAGGCTGCGCAGAATTTGTTGAACACCAGTTATTGGTGGTGTTTGCTTCCGACACCCAACAGGCGTGTCAGGGGGTACTGCAAACTATCCATCAGGTAAGCACAAACGAGCAGGGCAAACCGTTTGCGTCACGTTCTATTGCTGAACAAATCGCATTGCTGGAAAAAGTCGAGGCCATGCAGCCCCCGTTTACACACCTTGAATACGGGCCGTTTAAGCAATTGAAAAACCTGATTGTGTTTGGTTATTACACCTCAATGCCGGGAGCGACACAGGAGCTCACCTATCTGGCCGTCCCCGGGCGTTTCGTTGGCTCTGTACCCCTTGCCGATATTGGCAGTGCGTACAGTTCTAAAGATTACTATTAAGCCGCGTTCGCAGTAGGAATTATTAACATGACACAACATCGTTACGTAAACGAGTCAGCGGAAGTCTACGACGCCATTGTGGTTGGATCGGGCATTACCGGTGGCTGGGCAGCTAAAGAGCTCTGCGAAAAAGGCCTGAAAACGCTGATGGTAGAGCGCGGCCGCGTGGTAGAACACCGTAAGGACTACACCACCGAAGCCAAGCCGCCCTGGGAATACCCCAATCGCATGAAAGTCGCTAAGAAGCTGATAGATGAAGAATACCCGATTCAGCAGCAGTGCTACGCCTTTCACGATGGTACAAAACACTTTTTCTCCAGCGACAAGGACTACCCGTATCACACCGAGCCAGATGCGCCTTTTAGTTGGATCCGCGCTAACCAGCTTGGCGGCAAATCCTTATTGTGGCATCGCCAGTCTTATCGGATGAGCCCGTTTGATTTTGAAGCCAATGCCAAAGACGGTCATGGCAATGACTGGCCTATTCGCTATGAAGACCTGGCGCCTTGGTATGACTATGTGGAGCGTTTTGTGGGGATCAGCGGCAATGCCGACGGGTTGCCACAACTGCCCGACGGTATATTTCAACCGCCGTTTGAGATGACGGCACCAGAGCGCGACTTTACCGCGCTGATGAAAGAGAAACACCCGGATAAACCGGTGATCATGAGTCGCTGTGCGCACTTAACCGCACCACAAAAAATACAGGTGGAGCTGGGCCGTATGCAATGTATGGCGCGCAACGAATGTCAGAAAGGGTGTTCATTTGGTGCGTATTTCTCAACCCAAAGCGCCACATTGCCAGCTGCGGCCCGCACCGGCAATTTGTATATTGCACCTAACAGTGTGGTAGAGAGCGTGATTTACAGTGACCAGACCCAAAAGGCCGTTGGGGTGCGGGTAATCGACAATGACACCCTCGAACAACGTGAGTATTACGGCAAGATGGTGTTTCTGTGTGCGTCGACACTGGGCAGCACGCAAATTATGCTAAACAGCACGAGTAAACGCTTCCCGACCGGCATCGCTAACAGCTCCGGGGTGTTAGGGCATTACCTGATGGACCACAACTACAATGCCTTTGTGACAGCTTCCATAGAGGGTTACGAGGACGAGTATTACATTGGCCGGCGACCTTCGTCGCTATACATTCCCAACTTCCATTACGAGCCTAAGCGATACCACAAAGCATTCAAGCGCGGTTATGCGCTGGCAGGCAGTGCCGCCCGTTCCGACTGGCAGGGCCTGGGAATGTCAGACGGCTTTGGTGTGAGCTTTAAGAATAAGCTGCACAACCCGGGTAAGTGGGGCATCGGCTTAGGCGCCCAGGGGGAAATGCTGCCGAATCGCGACAATCAGGTGCAGTTGCACCCCACCAAAAAAGACAAGTGGGGCATGCCTCAGCTGAGTATCAACTGCAAGTGGTCAGAAAACGAAACCATTATGATGGAGCACGCTGCTGACGTGTCGGTGAAAATGCTACAGGATGCCGGATTTGGCGACATAAAAGCCAACGTGAACTACTCGCCGCCCGGGCTGGCGATCCACGAAGTTGGGTCGGCCAGAATGGGGCGTGACCCGAAAGACTCAGTGTTAAATGGTTACAATCAGGCGCATGATGTACCGAATCTGTTTGTAACCGATGGCGCAAGCTATTGTTCGACAGGGGTGGGCAATCCATCGATTACCTTTATGGCCTTAACAGCACGCGCCGTAGACTATGCGGTGAAGGAATTTAAAGCAGGAAGATTATAATGACAAAACGATCAGTAATGCCTTTTGCGCCTGTATGGGCGGCACTCGCCATGACGCTAATGTTGACCGGGTGCGCAGAGCCGCAATCCGGAAGCTCACAATCGGCGCAGCCAACTGCCACAGCCGAAACGGCGTATCCGGCGTTCGAAAAACCGGGGATCAGCGTGCAGTTGTGGTCGGTAAAAGACGATGTGAAAGCGGATTTCGTAGGCACCCTGCAGGCCCTGGCTGACATGGGTTTTGACGGCGTTGAGTTTGCCGGCGACTTTGGTCCGTATCAGAACAACCCAACCGGGCTAAAAGCCAAGTTGGCCGAATTAGGTTTGGCGGTTAGCGGCGCCCATGTCGGTTTTGACGCGCTACGCGGTGATAAGCTGGTAGCAACGGCGTTATTTCATCAGCAGCTCGGCACGCCCTATGTGATTGTGCCCTGGGATGAGCGCGCTTTTGCCGCCGACACCGTTGACCTGGTAGCAAAGGAATTAACCGTGATTGCCGAGCGTCTGGCACCTTACGGGTTGCGCGTAGGGTATCACAACCATGCGCAGGAAATGGCCGACTATGGTGATATTACCTTCTGGCAGTATATTGCCAGCAACACGCCGGAATCCGTAGTCTTGCAGCAGGACGTGGGCTGGACGCTGGTGGCTGAAAAAGACCCGGTTGCGATGGTAAAAGCGTATCCGGGCAGAACCCTGACAACGCATTTCAAAGCCCCTGAATATGAGACGCCCAAGGGGACGCCCATTGTGGGTCAGGACGGCATTAACTGGTTACCGATTTACCAGGCTACTGCCGCTGTTGGCGGCGCGAAGTGGGTTGTGCTTGAACAGGAACAATATCCCAATGGCCTAACGCCATTGGAAGCGGTTGCGGCGACCAAACAGGGATTCGACAGCATTATTACCGCGGGTAATTAATCGAACGCCTTTTCAAGGATGGCTATGTGGATTGCTGCTTCGCAATCCACATAGCGACAAGCGTTCGAATAGACGGAAAGGCAATGTCGTCCAACTGGATGTCGCTCGGTGACACCCAGATGAGTTCGCTTATCTCATCTTCCGCTACCGTCATGACTGGCAATGCGCTGAGGGTGGTTTCAAACGCACAATCACAGGTTTTGTAGGTCACACCATTGTACTCGTAAGTATTGGGTTGCGAGCAGAAGTAGCGCCAATCGTGAAGGGTCAGCGCGAGTTCTTCTTCTAACTCACGGGTCAGTGCCTGTTCCAGCGATTCATCGTGATCCACAAAGCCGCCCGGCAAATCAAGCTGGCCTTTACCCGGGTCCCGGGCCCGGCGCGTCAGTAAAAGCTTATCTTCCCAAACTACAAACGCCGCGACGGCGGATGCGGTATTGTGAAAATACTCAAACTTGCAGGTTTCGCAGAAGTAACGATGACGGTTGCTGGTTACCGTGGTGGCAGTACACTTAGGGCAGTGAGAAAACAAAGCTGACTCCGGTTTACATTCGATTTACGGGTCCGACGCTGTCGCGAATAATGAATTCGTATGGCAACACGTGCTCACGAATAGCAGGCGTGTGGCCGTTGATCTGTTCGATCAGCAGGCTGGCGGCACGCTCACCGATTTTTTCTGCGGGCTGCGCAATGGTGGTGAGAGTAGGGGTCACGTACCTCGCTACTTCCATGTCATCAAAGCCAATCACCGATACATCTTCTGGTACTTTCAGTCCACGATCTGCAAAGCCCTTAATGGCGGCAATGGCCATTTCATCACTCATGCAAAAAACGGCGGTGGGGCGGTCTGCAAGTTGGCTGAATTGTTCAGCCGCACTGATACCAGACCAAAAATTAAAATCCCCTTCAATAACCAGTGCCGGATCAAATTCGATACCCGCTGCCTGCAAGGCCTGGCAATAGCCTTTTTGGCGATCTGCGGTATGCGGGTTGTCTTTTAACCCGGTCACCAGACCAATTCGACGATGCCCCAGTTTTACCAGGTAAGAGACGGCCTTTTCTGCCGCGGCGGCGTTGTCGATACGCACCGACACGCCGGGGGTGTTTTCGCAGCTGCTGGCAGTTACCGACAAAACGCCTTCCCGGGCTAAAAGTGGCTCACAGGAGCGACTGGGGCGCAGGTTAATGAGGCCATCAGCCAGGCGTGTTTCTACCATTCTTACGAAGGCTTCTTCGCGTTCAAAGGTGTCTTTGGTGTCGCCTAATAACACGTTAAATCCGGCTTGTTGTGCGACATTTTCTATACCGCTAATGAGCTTGGCAAAGAACAAATTGGCAATATCCGGCACCATCACCACAATGGTGTTAGCCCGACTGCTACGGAATCGTCGGGCGAGCAAATTGGGCTTATACTTGAGTTTTTTAATGGCCGCTTCGACTTTGAGACGGTTCTTGGCAGACACTTTCTCAGGCGTGCTTAGCGCCTTTGATACCGTGCCTGTGGAAAGGCCGGCTTCCTTTGCGACATCTCTGATCGTGGCCATGTTGTCCTCGTTAACTCGTTACTGCTACAAGGTAAACCAATTGGCAGTGGGAGTCACTCTTTGTAAGCGCGAGCCGTTTATTTCGGTGGTTACGCGCGTATGACGATTATTTTTCTTGTTTATCTTCCAACTTCAATCAAACTCGCTCTTTAAAAATCAGCGTGTGCAGAGGATGTATAAATTGAAACTATGGAAATGCGAAAATTTAATATTTTACTTTTGTTGATGAATTGTAAAATCTTAGTGCGGTAAGTGTGAACCAAAAGCTTGCCGTACTGAAGGACACAATAATGAAACCAAAGCACATACCCTTGAAAAAACTTGCCCTGGCGGTTTGTACCGGCCTTGGCTATTTAGCAACGTCAACTGCTATTGCTCAGGAAGAGCCGCAAACTGAACAGGAAGTGGAAGTCATCTCTGTTACCGGTACCCTCATTGAAGGCGTTAACCCGGTAGGGTCAAACGTCATTGGCCTTAATCAGGAGAAAATTATTGAGCAGGGCGTTACCTCTGCCACGGACGTACTGCGTCGAATTCCTCAAATGGATGCGTTCAACGAAGTACCGGAAAATACCCTGAGCTCTTCGATTCCCTTCGAGCCACCGCAAATTCGAGGTATTGGTGGATTAAGTGGTATGGCAACCCTGGTTCTGCTAAACGGAAACCGTTTGGTGCCGGTGGGTCCACTAAACTGGGTCGATTCGTCGATGATCCCAGCCAGCTTGCTGGAGCGCGTAGAAGTCATTCCTGATGGCGGCTCATCCATTTATGGTTCTGACGCGGTTGCCGGGGTGATTAACTTTATTCCTAAGAAAGACATGGAAGGCGGTGAGATCAGTGTTCAGTACGGCATGGGTCATGGTGACTACGACCGTATCGACGTATCTGGCGGCTTTGGCCACAGCTGGGACAGCGGTAACCTGGTTGCTGCGTTCTCATATGGCGACCGCAGCGCCATGTTTGGTAAAGACCTGGACTACATCAAAGAAGATTTAACTGCTCAGGGCGGCGCTGACTACCGCGCGACGGGCTGTAGCCCTGGCAATATCCTGTTGGACAACACGCTATACGGCTTGCCGGGTGTGGATGCTGGCAACCCTAACTATTGTTCAAGTTACGACAACCAGTCGTACTATCCGGAAGAAGAGCGCTACTCATTATTTACTAACCTGAATCAGGAGTTAGCAAAAGGTTTAACGCTGGATGTGCTGGCGTATTATTCGCGCCGTGATGCCGTTGACTATGACCCGGCTGACGTACGCACTTCCGGAGAGATTACTTCTGATAACCCGTATTTCGTTGCCGTAGGTGACGAAACAGCCAATACCGTGGCGTTTAGCTATGAAGATGTTTGGGGTAAAGCGGGTAAGAATCCATCTGTGTATGAACAGTGGCAAGTCACACCAACCCTGACCTATCAGTTAACGGATTCCTGGAAGTTAAAAGGAACACTGAACTACGGTAAGAGTGAATCAACGTACAACGATTACAAAATCAATTCCGAAGCTCAGGCGGCGGCATTGAGCGCAACGTCTGCTGACCAGGCGCTGAATCCGTACGATGTCAGTCAGACCAGCGCCTCAGTATTAGCGTCGATTGCTGACTGGCAGGAATATACGCTGTCTAAACAGGACCTGGCCGAAGTGAAACTGATTGCCAATGGTGAGCTGTTTGATATTACCGGCGGAACGCTGCGTGCTGCGGTTGGTACCGAGTACCGTGAAGAGTCATTCTATCAGGTCGTCGATACCGGCATGATTGGTTCGCCTTCAACGTCTTCTGTACGCGACATCGACCGCAGTGTGAAGTCGGTATTTGGTGAGTTGTATATCCCACTGGTAGGCGACGACAATGCCTTGCCACTGGTGCAGCATTTGGATGTGTCACTGTCGGCACGTCACGATCGTTACAACGATGTAGGTTCATCAACCAACCCAAAAGTCGCGGTAACCTGGAATCCAAGCGAAGACGTTACCGTACGCGGTACCTGGGGAACCTCGTTCCACGCCCCGGCGCTGGCTGACTTAGCGGCTCCATTACAGTATGAACTGTTCTTACCGTTCAGCCCGTTCCGTGCCTCAGACAGCCCGTTTGTACCGGACTTCTTTAAGCCAAGCTTCCTGGTTGGCGGTGCGTCTGAAGGCATTAAGCCTGAAAACGCAGAGACCATGTCTTTGGGTACTGACTGGTATGCGACCGACGAACTGAGAGTGTCGTTAACTTACTGGAGCGTGAAGTACGAAGACCGTTTGGATCAGAACGCAGGTTTCTTCTTCGGCCCGTCATACTACGACGAAGAAGTGAACCAGGACTACTTTATTCTGGGCCCGACATCGGCTGACGAAGTAATTGCGAAATTCGGCGATTTACCGGTTGCCGGATTCGATAGCCTGGAAACGATGTTTGCTGTATTTGGTGCGCCCTATGTGGTTTCTGACCAACGTAAAGCAAACATGGGTGCCTACGAGGTTGACGGCCTGGATTACTCTGTCCAGTACTTCACCGACGTAGCGCTTGGTGAGTTAGATGTAAACTTCAGCGGTACATACATTATGAACCGCGACAAAGAGAACGTGAAAGGCGCAGGCTTTAACGACACCCTGACTCAAGGTGACTTTAACAGCCCGATTTCAGCCTTAAACAGTGTAGCAACAGTGGGGCTTCGCAACGGCGATTTCTATGTTTCAGGCACCGTGTTCTACCGCGGTAAAGCCGAAGTTGGCGCTGAAACCATCGATTCGTATACGACGCTCTCGTTGTTTGCCAGCTACGATATCAACATGGACACCCAGGTGTCGTTCAACATTGATAACGTGCTGGATCAGGACCCGCCATTTCGTCTGATTGACGAAGGCGTGGCCTATAAGAGCATGGGCCGGTTTATGTCGGTTAGCTTAAGAACCAAGTTCTAAGCGCCTTGCACTGATAAAGGCTGGCCATAGGGGCCGGCCTTTTTGTTTTTCAATTTCGACGTAAAGGATGCTGTATGCGATTTTCTTTTCTGCCGGTAAGCCGGACTATTCGCACACTGCTGGTGGGCAGTGCTATGACGTCATTGTCAGTAGTCGCGGGTTCTATGAGCGACGCTGAATTCCAGCAGCCACCACAATATGCAAAGCCTTTGGTGTGGTGGCACTGGATGAGCGGCAATGTAACCGAAGACGGCATTGCCAAAGACCTAGCCTGGATGAACCGCGTGGGTATTGGTGGCGTGCAAAACTTTGATGCGCACCTGATGACGCCAAAAATCGTGGATACGCCAGTGCAGTACATGAGCGAAGACTGGCAGCAAAAGTTTCAGTTTGCGCTGACTCAGGCGCAGCAATACGACTTTGAATTTGGTATTGCGGCCTCACCAGGGTGGAGTGAAACCGGTGGTCCCTGGGTGACACCCAAAGACGGCATGAAGAAAATCAGCTGGAGTGAGACTTACGTAACGGGCGGCAGTACCAAGCCCATTACGTTGGCATTGCCACCGCAAACAACCGGTGTGTTTCAGGACTACGCCCAGGGCACCGAGATGTTCCAGGACGACAGTCACGCCAAAGATCACGTGCCGCATTATTACGAAGATATCGCTGTGTATGCGATCCCGCTCTCTGCAGCACCGGTAGAGATTAAAAGCGTAGCTACCAGTTATGGTGAGCCACTGTCGCTGACGTTAATGCAGGATGGTTCGTATACCACCGGTGCCACGTCTGTGTCTGGCCCGGATGAAGCCCTGGCCATTACCTTTGATTTTGGCGACGTACAAACGATACAAAGCGCGTCGTTCGCCATGCCTATTCCGGGGATGTTCCTGCCAGCTGCGTTTGCCCCTGTGGTGCAGGCCAGCGCCGATGGAAAGCACTTTACTGACGTAGCTGACTTTGTGGTTGAAACCAGCGTACAAAAAACCGTGTCGTTCGCACCGGTGCAAGCACGCTATATGCGTTTAGTCATGCGAGCTAACCCGAATGGCAAGTTTGAATTGCCTTCGTCTTCTGCGCCTGGTTCCGCACCACCACCGGGGTTTAAGTTACCAACGGGAGAGCCCCAGGCATCACCGGTCAACCTGCTGGAAGTGGCATTTTATGCACAGCCTCGCGTACACCGTTTCGAGGACAAAGCCGGGTTCGGTATTGTTGAAGATTACTACCCGCTGTCTTACCAGCATAACGCGAACGGCGTACCAGCAAGTGACATCATTGATGTCACCGACGCCTTGCAAGCCGACGGTACCCTGGCCTGGTCCCCGATTGAGGGCAACTGGAAAATCCTGCGGGTAGGGTATTCATTGACTGGTAAAGAAAACCACCCGGCCACGCCAGAATCTACCGGGTTGGAAGTGGATAAATACGACCCTGTTGCCGTGCGTAATTACATCGAGCATTACCTGGGTAACTACGCCAAAGCCAGTGGCAACAACAAGCTTGGGGAAGGCGTAAAAGCCTTGCTGAACGACAGCATTGAGGTGGGACCATCAAACTGGACGCCGGCTATGTTTGCAGAGTTTAAACAGCGCCGCGGTTATGATTTACGCCCTTGGTTGCCTGCGCTCACCGGTGTGGTGGTGAACAACGCCCAAGACAGTGACAAGTTTCTGTATGACTTCCGCCAGACCCTGGCTGAAATGATTGCCGACAATCACTACGGCGTGATCAGCAAGGTACTCGATGAGTACAACATGATTCATTATTCTGAAGCGTTGGAAAACGGCCGCCCTTCATTAGGCGACGGTATGCGGATGCGTCGCACTGCGGATATTCCGATGGCGGCCATGTGGTCATTCGACACCAACAACAAAATTGGTCCTGCACCCCAGTATTGGTCGGACATTCGCGAAGCTGCGTCGGTCGCGCACATCTACGGGCAAAACAAAGTAGCCGCTGAGTCACTCACCGCTGCTGCATCTCCCTGGGCGTTCTCGCCACGGGATCTTCAGCCCATGATCGACATGGAGTTTGCGCTGGGTGTAAACCGGCCGATCATTCATACCTCGGTGCATCAACCGCTGGACAACGGCCCGGGACTGAGCCTGTTTATTTTTGGTCAGTACTTTAATCGGTTAGAAACCTGGGCTGAGTTTGCCAAGCCCTGGGTAACTTACATCAGCCGCAATACCTACATGTTGCAGCAAGGGCGTTTCTACGCCGATGTGGCTTACTTCTATGGTGAAGAAACACCGCTTACTGCGTTGTATAACGACAAGCCGTCGCAAGACGTGCCGCGTGAAAACGGTTTCGATTATGTGAATGCCGATATCATTCGCGATTTGCTGCGGGTAGACAACGGTCAGTTGGTTACGCCCAGCGGTCAGCGCTATCAGGTGCTGTATTTGGGCGGTACCAGCGAGTACATGAGTCTATCTGTACTGCAAAAACTGGCTGAACTGGTAAAAGACGGTGCGACGGTAATTGGCGCCAAGCCGATGGCTTCACCCTCACTGCAGGATGACCCAACTGAATTCGCAGCGCTGGCCGATTCACTCTGGGGTGGCAACACGGGTAAAGGCCGCATAATTGAAGCCAGTGATATATCTTCAGGCCTGAAAAAAGCCGGTGTTAACGCTGATTTTGCTTATAACGCTAAACGTGATGATACCGAGCTATTCTTTGTGCACCGTCATACCGACAGCGAAGAGATTTACTTTTATACCCATCGCCAAAACCGCAGTGAGCCGGTCACCCTGCGCTTTGCCGTTACTGGCAAAACGCCGTATCACTACAATGCGGTAACAGGCGAAATTACGGCTGTCGATTACAAGCAAAAACGCGGTGTCACTGAAATCAAGCGCAACCTCGCACCGTTTGAATCGGGCTATATTGTGTTTGCAGATGACGAGCGGGTAAACGCGAAGAAACCTGCCAAAGGCCGTACATTTGCGTCGCTGGACGACAATTGGTCGGTGACGTTCCAGTCTGGTCGTGGTGCACCTGAAACGCCAATGACTATGCAAGCCGGTAACTGGGCAAACAGTAACGACGAGCGTATTAAGTACTTTTCGGGAACGGCAACCTATCAGCAAACCGTAGAACTAAAACGCCTGCCCAAAGGCAAGTCGCTGGTGCTGGACTTAGGGGATGTGCGGGAGCTGGTGGAAGTGAGCGTAAACGGCAAGGTAGTAGACACCTTGTGGAAGCCGCCGTATCAAACCGATGTGACGGATTTCCTGACATCAGGCAGTAACACCATCACATTGAAGGTGACAAACCTGTGGGTGAATCGTTTGATTGGCGATGTGCAGCCCGATGCCGAAGAAACCTTCACATTCACTACTGTCCCTACTTATATTCCTGACGCACCACTGCGTGAATCGGGTTTGTTAGGGCCGGTTAAGATCCTGACGAAATAAACACGACAACATGAGGGGCAGCTTGCCCCTCGTAATCTCCTGCACTCTACACCGCTTTAATTCGGAGTTAACCATGCACACCGTTACCTTGTATGGCTCGCCAGGCGCTTGTTCGCTGGTGAGTATGATTGCCCTTGAGCATGCTCAGATACCCTACACATTGAACAATGTGATACTGGCTAAGGGCGAACACAAGCGCCCGGAATACCTGGCTGTTAACCCCAAAGGTAAGGTGCCAGCACTGAATCTGAACGGGCGGGTGATCACGGAAACACCGGCCATTCTTATCGCCCTGAATAGCACTTGGCCACAAGCGCGATTGTTTCCTGAAAGCGTAGACAGTATTCAACGCATCAGTGATTTAAGCTATTTAGCCTCCGGCGTACATCCGCTGGTAACCCGCTATTGTCGCCCCGATCTTATTGCTGGGGACGGTGACGTAAATGAAGTGAAAGCACGCGCAGAAAGTGCAATTGCGGGAATATTTAACCAGCTCAATACCATGCTAAGTAACCAAGCTTATTGGTACGGCGATAGCTGGTCTGCCATGGACGCTTACTGGTTTTGGGTGATACGCCGCCTGACGGGGGCAGGATTTCAGCTGGATGCATACCAGCATGTAGCAGCGTATTTTGAGCAAATGCACACACTTGAGCCTGTTGAACTCGCGCTCAAGCATTCCTAGTTGCTAAGCGATATCGCAAGCAAACCGTCGTCCCTGAATCGCGAAGCGATATCAGGGAACTTGCGAAGCGGTAGCACAAAGGCCCGTCATCGCTGAATAGTGCCGCGATATCAGGGAACTTGCGTCGCGATATTAGTGAGCCAATCGTGATATCATCAGCATACTTCGTCATCAATCCATTTCGATATGTTGTACCACGTACTCGGCATACTCAGTGCAGTTCTGTTTATACTCACCTGGCTTGGATTATGGGCTCAGAACAGGCGTATTCATCTTCACCGCCAAAGCAATGCGCATGGTACCCAAAGTTTGTCGCTCAATCAGTTTGGCTCAAGCTTTTTTGCTTTCTACGCTAATTTTATGTTCGGCATTGCCGTCGAGCCATTCAATCATTATCTGGTGTGGACTCGCTGTGGCGCGCTATTACTTACGCTGGTTATTCTTTGGCGCATCTGGCAGGAAAGGCGCACATCAACCACCTTTTTGACGTTGCTTGTCTCAGGTTTAGCCCTGTGCGGTGGATTTATCTCCATGGGTTATCGCCCGTTTCCCGCCTTTGCACAAATAGGGGCCAACGGGCTAATGCTGGTGGTGACAGCTATTCTGATCCAGGGAACAGCACATCAATGGCTGATTCTGCGTCGCTACGGTGAGATAGGCGCACTGTCCTTCGGCTTGTTTCGCAGTATCTTAATAAAAGATGTCAGTACGCTGCTATTTGGCTTAACCATGCCGCTCAGCCAAAGCTGGCCGCTGTTGGTATTAAATGGCGCCAGCGTCATTATGCGTGGCAGTGTGCTGCTGCAGATGGAGTTACTTAAACGGAAAAAGGCGTGACCCCGCCAGCCAATGCATAGGCTTAGAAAGGGGGGAGCTCAGTAATGTTTCGTTACTCATTCTCGGATATCAATAACGAAAAAGTATTCATCTAGAAGTAAAAGCGGGCATCGCCTAAAGAAATATGAATGAAGAGCTTCTTTAAGCAATGGCCGTGATATCAGTGATATTCTTTAATTAACAACCACCTGTGTATGCGACATTAGAAGTGCACTGCTGCTCTCCTTGACTCGACCAACAAGTCTTATACCTAATAGCGCAACTACCACCACGTGGCAGGGTTGCCCCGGGATACTGAGCATCATAGCGTTCTTTGGGAATCCAGCCACTACCATCACCCAGGTTAATTTCGATACTATCGGCCATACCTGCCAAGTTTTCCAACAAACAAGAAGAGACTAGTACGTCCACCAAATCTGCGAAGTTACCACTTGAAAACGTCGCATATGGTATGCCATCGACTAAAGATGAGCCTCGTCCGAAACTAAAATCAAGGAAAAGATCTCTATCACCAGCTACTTCAGACTCACCTTCATATCCGACAGCGAAAAATAAGACATTGCCAACACCATAGTATTTTATGGCAAAAACGCCCTGCTTTTCGATGCACCAACCCAGGTTGACTCCGCCACCATCTTTACTGACGCGAAAGCCTAAGCCTGTAAAATCATAATCTTCATTAAAATCCGCCCAGTCAGTATTGCCAATTTTACTGGCAATTTGTTCTCTCATCTCTCTATGAATACGCCTTTGAGCTCCCGGTCCGGTCATGTAATCAGATGGGTGATTAGAACAATCTCCACCCTGCTGATTTGAGCTGAGTGGTGATAGGTTGGACTCATTTATACCAGGCGCAGATGATGACGCACTAGCAGCTTTAAGGCTTGATGCAGAATAGAAATTATTTGCATAAACAACGGTATTGGCTGCTTTTAAAAATTCAGCGTGTATATGGTAAAACGTTTCGAGGGAATCGATTTCAATTGACGTCAGTGACGCATCCGTCGCAGTAATAGATAGCGCTTCACTGTCGCTATTGGCATTAGTCGCAGTGACATTAAATTTATACGCTGTTTGAGTAACCGGATTGGCAACAATGACATCTTTTGCCGATGTATTGCAACTGAACGTCATGTCATGGGAAAAACCACCACCATTATTCCAGGAACAATTAGGTGTTTCATAAAATTGTTTTACCGCTTCCTTGGCATCGTTGTAATCGCATGAACTACAAATGTAAGACTCAGTAAGTGCTGCGAGGACTGGTTGAGTGAAAGTAATCGC
>NZ_FQWD01000005.1:137940-502855 GCF_900129565.1 Marisediminitalea aggregata
ACCATCACCCAGGTTAATTTCGATACTATTGGCCATACCTGCCAAGTTTTCTAACAAACAAGAAGAGACTAGTACGTCCACCAAATCTGCGAAGTTACCACTTGAAAACGTCGCATATGGTATGCCATCGACTAAAGATGCGCCTCTTTCTAAACTAAAGTCTAGTAAAAGGTTTCTTTCACCATTTTCTTTATACTCTCCTTTATATCTGACGTTGAAAGATAAGACATTGTCTACACCATAGTATTTTATGGCATAAACTCCCTGCTTTTCGATGGACCAACCCAGGTTGACTCCGCCACCATCTTTACTGACGCTAAAGCCTAAGCCTGTAAAATCATAATCTTCATTAAAATCCGCCCAGTCAGCATTGCCAATTTTACTGGCAATTTGTTCTCTCATCTCTCTATGAATACGCCTTTGAGCTCCCGGTCCGGTCATGTAATGAGATGGGTGATTAGAACAATCTCCACCCTGCTGATTTGAGCTGAGTGGTGATAGGTTAGACTCATTTATACCAGGCGCAGATGATGACGCACTAGCAGCTTTAAGGCTTGATGCAGAATAGAAATTATTTGCATAAACAACGGTATTGGCTGCTTTTAAAAATTCAGCGTGTATATGGTAAAACGTTTCGAGGGAATCGATTTCAATTGACGTCAGTGACGCATCCGTCGCAGTAATAGATAGCGCTTCACTGTCGCTATTGGCATTAGTCGCAGTGACATTAAATTTATACGCTGTTTGAGTAACCGGATTGGCAACAATGACATCTTTTGCCGATGTATTGCAACTGAACGTCATGTCATGGGAAAAACCACCATCATTATTCCAGGAACAATTAGGTGTCTCATAAAACTGTTTTACCGCTTCCTTGGCATCGTTGTAATCGCATGAACTACAAATGTAAGACTCAGTAAGTGCTGCGAGGACTGGTTGAGTGAAAGTAATCGCGACTAGCCCAAAGAATAAGCTTTTCCTGTTCATGGTAATTCCTTTATAAATCCTTTTTTGACTACCAGATATCCATATATGCTGTAATCACTTCCTCGCTGAGGTTCCAAGACCAAACTTAGCTTGAGAAAACGAATACGCAGTCTGATCTAACCTAACAAAACGAATATAGGCCCACAAGTTTGCAAGCCGGCGACTTGGTTTTAAATATAGGTGTAATTTTTTCAACTACAACTACAACTACAACTACAACTAACCTTGCGAACTAATCGACAGCCAACCAATGCATCACATTCAACATAAACTGTTCGTTTTGCTCTGCGCCCTGTGAACGTAAACCATAAGTTTGCCCGGTTTTAGTATCTAACTGTGATGAAAACATCATGCCTTCGGCAAACACTGCAACGCGGCCTTTGCCATATTCAAGAACTGCTCCCTGACTCCAGCCACTGGTTGATATCGTTCTTGAGTCAGCAGAAATCTGAAAAGGAATAGTCGGCTCGTGAGAAACCGTCCCTGTGCCCAGTGTTAGCAACGACGTCGCCTGTTCTGGTGGCTGAAACGCAGATCCGCCGAAGGTTTTGATCTGCGTAATCGAGGCATCAGGCACAGGCTGCATGAATATCGGGGTTTCAGTGGTCTTGTCTTCATCGGAACGCCCCGACGTGATGGCGTGAACGGCAAGGCTATGAGTGCTGCGTTTAAAGGTATAGGCACTCACATGGCCGTTAGTGAAAATAACACCAAAAGCCTTTGCGAGGTTATCTATGACTGCCGGGAAAGGTGCGTGATCCGCTATCAGTAGCAGGGCTCCACCGTGCTTTACCCAGAATACGACCTGATCAACTTCCTGTTGTGTTAACGCTAACTCGTAAGGCGGTTGCCAGTCGCTTCGGTCTTTATCCAGTGCGTTCGCAATCACCAGAATATCCGCTTTTGCTAATTGGGTACCGGTAAAGGGCGTTGTGTTGGCTTTTACAGAAAAGCCGTCACTCCGCAAGACCTGTTTAAATGGGGCGAATCGGCCATCTATCGTCAGAAAGTTATGATGCGCCTCGTCGACCAATACTACCGGGCTATTGGTTGGTTGATATGTCTGGATACGAAATTGTGGAGTGAAATTCGGGTCGGCCTGCTGCGGGCTGTCAGTGCAAGCGGCAAGGAATAGCAGTGACAGCAAAATATAACGGAACAGTTGGGTCATAAAATGATGGGAAAAAACAGGCTTAGTTGGCGACACCATAACCATACCACAATTGGTCGAAGGCTTTGAATGCGCCTACGCTTGGAGCCGCCAGACCCCTTCAGTAGCTCAAGCTATTCGGCGTAATCCCGTAAGGCGAATTGCAATGCAATGTATGACACCACGCCGCCTAATAATGCCCCCCACACTGTTTTTAGTGCCAGCGCCTGGGTGAATGATACGCTGCCAATCAGGGCTGATAGCAACACAAACAAAAGTAGAGAGGCAATTGCACCGGCAACGGCGAACAATAACGCCCGCACAAAAGGATGTGCTGGCAATTTAGACGCAGCGTGTTCGGATGCTTCCACGCTGACCTGACCGCCCTTTATGCGCTTGCGAGTCAGAAATGAAGGGAAAAATGCGCCCATCAGGCCAATGGCGAGTCCCTGTGGAATTGAGTCAATCAACAGGCCGCCTTCTCCAGTCATGCCTATTTGTGATTGGCCGGAAAAAATCAAAAACACAAATAGCACGCTGAATAGGGCATTAATTACTGCACCGATCAGGGTTTCCGTGCGCACGTAGCTTTGTAGGGTAGGTGAGTTCATAGCTTGCTCCATGTAATTATTTTGTTAACAGTAAGCGAGCAGATAGCACAGCAACACCGGAATTTATGCATACCTGCTATAACGGTTTTCGATAGCCTTACAAACAGTGTTCAGCGGCGTGGTTTAGCCGTTGGGTTTGAGAATGTCGTTGATAAAGTACACGATTTCATCGGCCAGGCGTGTGTCACTGGTACCGAGATGGCCGGCAATGGAATAGTGGTTATGTCCCGACAAGACCAGCGCTCGGTCAAGGCGTTGATTGTGGGCGAATCGCTGATGCACCAGGCCCAGCCATTCCTGTTGGAAGCGCGGAGGGTCGTATTCGCTACAAGCAATAAATAGCGGTAGTGGGCACTTACTTATACTGGGTAAGGCCATACGGGAATCATATAAACTGTGGTCGCCGTAGTAGAGCGTGTCCCGGTCATCCAGTGGAGTGGCACCGTAAAGACCAGACAGCAACAGCAGGCCTTTAACCGCATGTTGTGCGTTGTATTGCTGATGGTAGGTTGCAACGTGATTTGCGCCTGCTGAGGTGCCCATTAAAAACAACGCATCGGGGTTACCGCCGTACTCAGCAATGTGCTGCTTAAGCCAGGTTACCGCAGCGGCCAGATCGTCTGCACCGGCAGGCCAGGTATGTTCAGGTGCCAACCGATAGTTAATTACGACGCCCAGCATGCCCTGTTCGGCGGCCATGCGACCCACGCAGGCGTTGTACCAGCGGGTGGTATCGCCTTTGTCACCTTTCAGGAAGCCACCGCCATGCACAAAAACCAGCACCGGGCGCGACGAGGTTTTACGCGCGGCAAGGTCAGTGTGCAAAGCGGTTGGACCGTAAATATCCAGTCTGTGCCGCGGGTGTTCACCGTAAGCAATGTCAGTGGCGAGGGCTGGTTGGCGGGCAACCAGGGCGGTTTGCTCTTCTGCAAATAAGGCAAGCATACCTTCCATCATGGCCGGCCCCATTTCGGTGCCTAATGCGGCGATGCCCTTACGCGCTGACTCAGACTGTTTCATGGTATTACTCCGCCACAATAGTGTTGCTAAGCGTGCCCATAGGGCCAATCTCTACGGTTACGGTATCGCCTGGTTTCATCCACAGTGGAGGAGTGCGTTTCGCACCAACACCACCCGGCGTACCGCTGGCAATCACATCGCCGGGCTTAAGCGGGGTAAAGCTGGAGATGTAGGCAATAACCGTGGCGATAGGGAAAATCATATCACCAATAGGCTGTTGCTGAACGATTTGATCGTTCAGTTTGGTGGTGACGTTCACTTCGGAGAGATCGCCGGCTTCGTCCGGTGTTACCATGAACGGGCCGAACGGGCCGGTGGTTGGGAAGTTTTTACCGGGCGTAAACTGACGGCTATGCCATTGCCAGTCGCGCACAGAGGCATCGTTAAAACAGGCGTAACCCGCTACATGTGACATGGCGTCTTCTTCGCTGATATAGCGTCCGCCTTTGCCAATAATAACCGCCAGTTCGCCTTCGTAATCGAGGTCGGTTGATACTTTCGGCATGACGATTGGCTGATTGTGTGCGCCTAACGAATCGGCAAAGCGCACAAAAATAGACGGGTATTCCGTTGCGGCGCGGCCGGTTTCCTGGCGGTGGGTTTCGTAGTTGTGGCCCACACAAAATACTTTGCCCGGATTTGGGATGACGGGCGCCAGCGTTACGCTGTCTAGAGCAAGTTGCTCTTCGCTGCCAAGCGTTGCCAGTGTGCCCGCATCAATAGCGGCTTTTAAGTCAGCAGCGTGGCTGCTCAGTACTTCAATAGTGTCACCGTGCAGGCGGCCAAATCCGGCACTGCCATCGCTAAGGGTAAAACTTACGTATTTCATTATCTCTGCTCACTTACTGTTCAGGCTGGCTGCCAGGTGCGTTTAAATTTGAAGTTGGCTTCAGCGTCCTTCAGGCCGGCGAAATCTTTGTCAGACATACCCCATTGGTCGATTCGGTTTTCAGGCCAGGTCCAGTCTTCTGGTGCACCGGCTTGATAATCGTCGGGCACAATTTCAACCGCCGTTGAAAACTCAACAACCGCGCCAAACGGCGCAATAAAATAGGCAAATACATTGTCGCCGGGCCCGTGGCGACCGGGTCCCCAGGCTGGGGCATATTCGTAATCACGCAGTCGGCCAACGCCACGCATAACGGCGTCCATATCAGCCATTTCAAACGCGATATGATTGAGTGAATTGAATCCTGCGCGTGCGAATGCGGTGCTGTGGTGCGACGCGTTACAACGCACAAACACCATGCCTTTGGTGCGGTCAGATACGGTGAAATTCAGGATCTCTTCTACCGCTAAGCCGGATTGTTCTGCATCGACGGCGTTGCACACAACGTGGGTGAGCTTGACCGGTAAATCCGGATCGTCGATGGGGGCCACTTCTTCACTGCCGGTTAAGAACCGAAATAGTTCGCCCTCTGGCATCTCTACGATGATCCCGTGACCGCCGCCTAAGTCGGCTGAGGTCTCAGGGGTTACATTGAGTGCTTTGGCGCGAGCGTTTTGTTCAATACGGTCGATGTCGGCTTGCTCGCACACAAAGGTCACACTGCGAACGAATGACTCCTCGCCTTCTTCCAGTGCAACCAGATACGGGAAGCTACCCGAACCGCGAATGTAATGGGTATTGGCTTTGGCATCCGTACGCGCGTCGGCCGGACTGGCCGCCAGCTTGGTATGCCATACATTGACCAGAAAGTCCGCAGCATCGGCGGCTTTCGGGAGTACTAGTTCAATACTGCGTAATCGCATGATTATTTGTCCTCGCTAAATTGCAGCGCTGCGATACCTGCTATTGCGCATTGTTCGTCAACATCACCGGTGTCACCACTGATGCCAATGGCACCGAGCAGTGTGCCGTCGGGCGCTTTGATTAAATTGCCTCCCGGTGATAAGGCGATTTCAATACCGGGTATGGCGGTCAGGCTGTTGAAGAATACCGGGTTGTTTTTGGCTTTTTCGGCAATGCCCCGGGTGTTAAAGCCCATGCCGAGAGCGCCTTTGGCCTTCGCGTTTGCAATATCGCCGCGATACAGGCTGGCGCCGTCCTGGCGTTTAAACACCACGGCATGGCCGCCCGCATCCAGTACCGCCACGGCAAGTGGCTTTACATTGTTTTCGCTGGCATAGGCCAGCGTCGCGTTTGCTACGCATTCTGCTTGTTGTAGGGTCAGAGTCATTGCGCGGCTTCCTGTGACGTTAACGGAGAGGAAGAAAACAGCTGGTTGGCCAGCGTGCTCAGTAATTCTCCCAGTGATGATTCAGTGGCGGTGCCAAACACATAGTGGTCGGGACGCAGCAATACGGCTTGCGCATCGGCATCTGCCAGCCAGGTCGACAGCGCATCGCATTCCAGGTCGGTTAGCAGGGTGGCCTGAATATCGATTTGTTGTTGTAAGGCAGACAGTAGTGTCTGATTGCTCTTCGACAAACGCTGGCTGTTTACCAATAATCGCCATTGTCCGTCGGTGACGTCATCCAGCAGTTTGCGCTCGCCATCCAGTTCCACCCAAGGCTGAATGAATCGTGCACCGGCTTTGGTCGTGCCACTGGCAACTAAGCCATTGCGCACTGGGGGAATCAAATCGGCAGCCGTGGTTGGCAGCTCGTTGCGTTTCACTTTTTCGCGGATCATGGCATCGCGCTGGGCTGCTTGTTCCGGGTCGAGCATACAAATATAGCGGCCGGCATCGACAGCGGCATTGATGACTGCCCGCACATGGGGGTCGCGTTCAGTTTGATAAGTATCCAGCAGGCTGTCAGGGGACAGGCCTTTTAATACCAGATCCAGCTTCCAACTGAGGTTTACTGCATCGCGGAAACCGTGGCACATGCCCTGACCGAAAAACGGTGGGGTCTGGTGCGCGGCATCGCCAGCCAGAAAGACATTACCCACCCGCCATTGTTCAGCAACCAGGCCGTGGAATCGGTACGTCGCAGCGCGTACAATCTTGTGTGGCACATCCTGCAGCCAGGGCTTCAGCAGCGCGGCTACGTTGTCTGGCTCCATCATGGCATCATCGTCTTCGCCGGGTTTGAGCATAAGCTCCCAGCGGCGGTGGTTGCCCCGGCCGGGCACTACGGTAGCCGGACGGTTGGGGTCACACATCATTACCGACAGCTGTTGAATGTCACAGTCATCCGGCAAGTTCGCGATAGGTGGAAACGTAACCGGCCCATCCACTTCTGCGTCAACCACGAGCCAGGGTTCTTCAAACTGCAGGTCATCCAGTTTGACACCCAGTGCTTTGCGCACCTGACTGCGCGCGCCATCACAGGCAATGACATACTTAGCGCCCGCTGTGTATTTGTCGCCGTCACATACGAGAGTCAGCGTTACGCTAGACTGAGTGCTGTGCAGATCAATCAGTTCGGTACCCAGTTTTACGTCGACATTCTCGAAACGAGAAAGGGCACTGCGCAGGTGATCTTCCAGTTCAGGCTGATAGAAAAAATAATCGTTAGACCAGCCAAACGGACGCGGTTTACCCGACGTTCCCATATAGCGCAGTACGCCGTGGTCGGCCCCAACATGAAGGTGACCTTCGGTGTCGCGCATGTCTGGCAGAATGGTGTGATGCAGGTCGATGTCCTGGAACAGTCGGACCATTTCGTGATCTAAATGCACCGCTCTGGGTAGTGGATACGGGTTCGCTTCGCGCTCGACAACCAGCACTTTCCAGCCTTGCTTACCCAGAAAATTGGCCGCAAGTGCCCCTACCGGCCCGCAGCCGATAATTGCAATATCATACATATGTGTGGCTCCTAAGCGGCGGTAGTCAGCAGTGACAGCGGCAGTTTGTAAGCGTCGCCGTCTTTCATAATCAGGCTGATATTCGCTTTGTTCTGCAGGATGGTGACGTCTTCAGTAGGATCGCCATCAATCAGCAGCAGGTCTGCCAGATAACCGGTTTTAACCAGTCCCAGCTCGTCACCCATGCCCATGATTTCACCACCCAGTTGGGTCGCTGCGTGCAGGACTTCTTCTGGTGTGTAGTTGAAGTGCTGAACCCACAATTCCAAATCCCGGGCATTGCGGCCATTCGGATTGAATGGGAAGCCGTAGTCGCCACCGGGTAGCAGTTTCATGCCACCGGCTTTGAGTTTTGCCACCAGTTTAATCTGATGGGCCATTACATCTGCGGCGTCTTTCTTCATGTATGTCATGTCCATGTGCGGCGGCGGAGTTGCATCCAGCGTGGCCTGAACAATACCGATGGTAGGTGCAACAAACATGTTTTCTTTATTGGCGAGCAGCATGTCGATAGCTTCGTCATCTGCATAGGTGCAGTGATACAGCACGCGGAATCCGGCGCGAACACCCAGCTTAACGGCTTCCGCCGCGTGTGCGTGACCGGTTAACCAGACATCACTGGCTTTGGCTTGTTCGCCTGCGGCGAGAATTTCTTCTTCCGAGTACAGCAATTCGTGAGATGCGCCCGGTTTTAATGCGTTTTCGCCGGATATCAGGAATTTAACGGCTTTCGCGCCTATGTCTGCACATTCTTTCACAAAGGCTTTTACGCCCTCCGGGCCGTGCTCGTGCTTGTCGGCTTGGCCCGGATCCAGTTCTGAATCATTGGGCGGCTCGCGTTCAACAGAGGAAGGAATAAGACGCGGACCCGGCAAACCGCCGGTGGTTAAATGTTCGTTCAGGCTAATTTCGAGCTTCTTGCTGAGCGCTCCAGCGGAATAGGCACTGGTAAAACCGTGATCCAGCAGAATGCGGGCATTGCGCGCAGCTGTCAGCGCCAGCTCTTCTGGCGGTAAGTACATACCCGGTACAAATTTTTCTACCGAGGTCGGCCAGGTCAGGTGAGCGTGAGCTTCCACCAGGCCAGGCATAAGCACCCGGCCATCGGCATTGATAATGCGGTCGCCACTGGCTGCAGTGATGTCGGATTCACTGACATCGGTGATACGGTTGCCTTCAACCGCGACTGAGCCGGGAAAAGGTTTGCGGCCGGTACCGTCGAAAATACGGGCATTTTTTATGATAGTTCGCATGAGATTGTCCCTGTTTACGTCTGGGCTATCGCTATTTTTGGCCGCAGGATATATTTGATCAAATATTTATTTTTTTGTTAAGTATAGGTAAAAACTATGGATTGGTATGACTGACCACAAAATCGACGAACGCCTGAGCGATAGGCGGTAGCTGTCGTTCTGCCATCCACAATAAACCGACTTTTCGCTGGAAGTTGATCCCTTCTATGCGCACTGCGCGCAGCGACCCGGCATGGATTTCGGTACTCACGAGTTCGTTTGGCAGAATGGTGATGTACTGGCTGTGCTTAACAATGGCTTTGGTCGACAAAATGGAGTCAGACAAAATGACATTGGCGGGGAGTCGGGCGTCACTGTTTATGAACAAGGCATCGATTTGTTTGCGAAAGCCGCCTACCGCGTCGGGAAGTACCCAATGCATATCGGTGAGGTTGCTCAGCTGAACGGCGTCCCCCAGGTGCTCATTACCTGGCCCAACAATGACTGAAAACGGGTCGCTGAGCACGGGTTGCTCCCGAAACTCTTCGTTCGACTCACGCATACCCGACGTAACGATGGCTAAATCTATTTCATAGCTGCGTAACATGTTTTGCACAACGGCGTCGGGGCGTTCGAGAATGCGCAGCTTGAAACGTGGATGTTCAGCGGAAAAGCCGCCAATAAAGCGGCCCATGGTGGTAGACAGTGCCCCCGGCGTGCCGCCAATGGTTAATGGCCCGCCAATGTCTTCGGCGAGCAGCTGAATTTCTTCCTGAGCGCTGTGTAACAGGCTTTCCACTGCGCGGGCTTTCATTTCCAGCGCAATCCCCGCCTGGGTTAACTCAATGCCCTGGCGGTTACGGGTAAACAGCGTGGTTTGCAGCACCCGCTCCAACTGATTAATGGCAACCGACACGGAAGGCTGCGAGAGGTGCTCGGCGCGAGCCGCTCCGCTAATGGTGCCTTCGCGGCAAACAGCTAAGAATAAACGTAGGGTGCGGGGGTCGATTCTCATTACCTGAATTCTCTTTGTATAGTCTGAAACTATATTAACAATAAAAATTATTATTTTATTTGTCACGTTATTCACGATATTTTTACAATCACGCTATCAAAAAGTAATGAATTCGAGCGCAGTATGATTAATCGACGTCAATTTCTGGCCATGGCCTCTGCAACGGTGAGTGCACCGTTGTTCGCAAAAAGCGGTAGTTCGGCAAGTGAAGCCGGGAAGCCGTTTCCGGACAACTTTTTCTGGGGAGCAGCCAGTGCGGGTCACCAGGTTGAGGGTAACAATGTCAATTCAGACATTTGGTTGCTGGAACATGTAAAGCCTACCTTATTCAAAGAGCCGTCTGGTGACGCCTGTAACAGCTTTATGTTGTGGGAACAGGACCTCGACTTGTGTAAGGCGCTGGGATTCAGCGCATATCGCTTTTCCATTGAATGGGCGCGTATCCAGCCAGAGCCCGGCCTGTACTCCCAGGCCATGATCGACCATTACAAACGCATTATCGAAGGCTGTCACAAACGCAATCTCATTCCACTGGTCAGCTTTAACCACTTTGCCAGTCCGGTATGGTTCGCCGCCCAGGGGGGCTGGACGAACAAGCAGGCACCGGCATTGTTTGCCGATTACTGTTCCAAAGTCGCAGCGCAACTGGCCGATGGCATTGGCTATGCGGTCACGTTCAATGAGCCGAACCTGTTGCGGTTATTAAAAGTGCTGGGTGTGCCTGATTTTGTTTGGGATATGCAGGACAAGATGCTGACAGCCGCTGCGAAAGCGGTAAACAGCGAGTATTTTTGTGGCTTGAATTCGGCGCGATTAGGCGACCTGGACACCATCAATGAGCAATTGCTAATAGGTCATAAGCTGGCTCGTGAGGCCATTAAGGCGCAGCGCAGTAATCTGGATGTCGGCTTTACTTTGGCAATGCTGGATGACCAGTCCAAAGGCGGTGACGCTATGCGCGATAAAATGCGCGACTACAATTACGGCGCCTGGTTAGCGGTTGATGAAACCGATTTTATCGGGGTGCAAAACTACGAACGCGTCGAGTGGGGGCCTGATGGCAAATTACCCATTCCTGCGACAGCGCAGCTCAATCACTCTGGCCATTGGGTAGAACCCACGTCGCTGGCGAACTGTGTGCAGTACACCTACGACAAAACCAAAAAGCCGATTGTGGTAACAGAGCACGGTATTGGCACGGAAGACGACAAACAGCGAGCCTGGTTTATTCGCGAGTCTCTGCGCAACCTGCAACACACTATCGAAGGTGGTGTGCCGGTGAAAGGGTATATTCACTGGACGCTGCTGGACAATTACGAATGGATCAGCGGTTATGACGAGCACTTTGGCTTGCACACCGTCGATCGCAACACCTTTGAGCGTAAGGCTAAGCCGAGCGCTCATGAATATGCGGCCATTGTGAAACGAAACCGCGTATAAAAGTAGCGGCGGGGAAAAGTGCCCTTTCCCCGTCGCTGCGCCCTTTGGGTTTGTCAGCTTAATAACGATAGGTATAGCTGATCCCCATCATACACTCCGCCAGTGAGTCATCTTCATAGCCGTCTTTGGCCGGTTCAAAATCATCATAATTAACCGCAAATGTCACTTCAGAGCGGCGTGATACATTCCAGATACCGCCAACCGATGCATTTACCGCATTGTCCTGAGCAAAGCCTTTCAACTCGCGGTACTCTGCCTGAGCAAACAATGTGAGTTTCGGATGTACCTGGTACAACATGCCGCCATTGGCGCGCACTTCGCTGCGATTGTCGCGCTCGTCTTCTATCCATGACACGTAATGCGCGCCAAAGGTGAAGGCGAACTGAGAAGAGAGGCTGTACTTGCCGGCGAATCCCGCGCCAACAGCAAAGCTATCGCCAAATTCTTCAGACTCGTAGAAGCCCATTAGGCCGCCTTCTGCTACCAGTTCCAGGTTGGGCTGATTACCGCTGTCAAACGCGTTAAACCGATAGCGCACACCGAGTGGGCCAATGGTGACATCATCTGTTACACCATAAGCAAACGCCAACAGCGGCGTTGTGATACTCTCACCATTGTGCGACTCACCATAGCCTGCACCCGCAGTTACTACGGCCTCTTCATGCTGTAATACCAATGAACGAGTGACCGGGTTAGGATCGCTGTAAACCTGTTCTGCCATTGCGCCGGGCACAAGCAGGAATAAACAACAGCTCAATACTGATTTCTTCATGTGATGTTCCTTCTAAAGTGATACGTTGAAATCAGTTTGCACCCGCTGCGGTAAAGCGGGGGTGAAATAGCAACAAGAAGATAAAGGAATACGGTACATAATGGTGAATTCATCCATACCCTTAACGCGTCAACGCGCCGGTGGACTGGCAGCCTTTGTGTGTGCGTTGTGCTATGTGGTGGGGTTGGTGATGATCATGGCGGTAATGCCGGATATCAATACTGATGCCGATGAACGCCTGAACGCCATTCTGGGACATAGTCGGTTGATCCAGTTGTGGTACCTGATTATTTTTGTGCTGTTCGGCATCGCGCTGTTAGTGCTTAACCGCAGCCTGTATCAGCCCGCGTATCAGCAATCCGGGCATTTTCAGCTACTGGGCGCTTTACTGGGTTATATGTGGGCGGCCTATGTGTTTGCCAGTGGTCTGATTGCTGTGCTCACAATTCAATACTTAATCATGCAACCGGCTGAGCAGGTCGAGCGAATCTGGCCGGCTATTTTTGCCATTCAGATGGGGCTTGGCGACGGCGTCGAATGGGTCGGCGGCATTTGGATGCTCATGGTGAATATGAGCATGCAGCGCTATAACATGGCGCCTAAAATGGTCGTGCGTTTTGGTATGATGGTAGGCGCGATTGGCGCGCTGACCCTGGTACCGGCACTCGCCATCGCCGGACTGCTATTTGGCTTACTGCAAATTGTCTGGTTCTGCTGGCTTGGCAGTCTGTTGTTGCGAGGTAAGTTACAGAGTCACTCTGCTTCTACCGCCTCGTCTTCAGCCATGCGCGGGGTTAACACCACCCGATAGCACGCTTCGGTCTGCTGAAAATCGATATCCCACTGCATCACATTGGCAATCCGCTTAACCAGATACTGGCCGTGCCCCAAGCCCTGGTAGTAGGGGCGGTCCTGGGCATCGGCGAGGGGGTTTTCAAATACCCATTGGCCGTCTGCCAGGCTAATGGTCATACCTCTGCCACCGCCGTGATACACCCCGTTGTTTACCAGGTTCTGACACAGCAAGGTCATCAGATAGGCGTTACCTATTACCTTTGCGTTGTCATCAACCTTCAACTCGGCTTCGAATATGAGTTCCGGGTGGACATGGTGAATGGCTAACAATACCCGTTCGAGCACCGGCATGACGGCAACGGCACCGAATTGCAGGTTTTCTTTTCTGGCCAGCGCCAGCAGCACTTCCACGGTTTGTTGCAGGGTGTTAGTCGCCTGCTCTAACAACTGGCGCTCGGTATCATTGGCAACAGTTTCAGGATGAATAGCCAGGGTATTTTTTAACAGTGTAATAGGCGTACGCAGCTCATGACTGACGTCGTGCGTAAAATCACGCTCCCGCTGCCAGGCGTCCTGCAACGCCGAGTAGGTAGTGGTAAACGTGGTGGCCAGGGTGCCGATTTCATCCTGGCGTTCGGTACCGGCAATGGTGCAAGGTGCGTCAGGCGCCTGGGTTTTCACTGACTCGGCCAGCGCTTGCAGCGGTTTCGCCAGCCGGGATGCCAGAAACCAGGTACTTAAAATAGCCAGTATCATAGCTGCTGCAGAGGCGCTGAATAAAAAGACGCTAAACACGTCGGTAAAACTCGATAACGGAGTCAGTGCGGAGGCTTGCATACGCACGCCACCGGCAGGTAATCCTTCGGTAACAAAGGCTTTGAAATACGCGGCATCGTCGGCTTGTCGGCTCACCATCATGTTGTTGTCGATAGCAGCCGGCCCCCAGTTTTTTTCGTTGGGAATATCACTTAATGAAAACGCCGAAGAAGACAGCGCTGTGACGGTTTTCTGGCTGAGCCAGTGTTGCTCCAAGCGCTGTATTTCCTGATCCAACAGGTGCGACGCCACAATGTCTTCGGTAACGTTTACAAACAATACGCTCAGGCGGGTATAGAACAGATTGATCACCAGCACCAGGCTGCCAAACGCAATAAACAACTGCGCCTGAATACCACTAAGCTTCATGGTCGAGCCCTGTTAATTTGTAGCCGATATTACTAATGGTGGCGAGTAGCGGCTGGCCGCTGGCTTTTTCGAGGGCTTTTCGCAGGCTGTACATGTGCGATTTCAGGGCGTTACTTTCCGGCGGCTCATCGCCCCAGATATGGGTGATTAGGTCGCTGCGGCTGACCGGGTAAGGGTACTCCATCAGCAACTTGTGCAGAATACTAAAACCCACGCCGGTTACCGTTACCGGCTGCTGTTGCCATTGTACGGTTTTGGCGCGCGTATCCAGAGTAAGGTGTCCTTCGCTCACCTGGGTGTTGGTGTGTAACTGTGGACGCCTCGCCAGGGCTTCGACCCGTAGTGCCAGTTCGCGAAAATCAAACGGCTTGGTGAGGTAGTCGTCGGCGCCCTGGCCAAAGCCTTTTGCCTTATCGGTAAACGCATCGCGGGCAGTAAGCATGAGCACGGGAGTAATCCGGGTAGCGTGTTGTTTTATGTGCTGACACACATCCAGACCATCCATATCAGGCAGATTTAAGTCGAGAATGATCACGTCGACCTGTTGTGACAGAGCGAGATCGATACCTTGCTGGCCGGTGGCGGCAAAATCAACCTGCCACTTCAGCCCTTCCAGAAAGCCCACAACCTGTTTGGCAATGGCCAGATTATCCTCTACCAACAATACGCTTATCGACTTATTCATGCTGTTTGCCCTTACGTGGTCCCTGCCAGGCTGACGCTATCAAACCTCGGCATAGTGAACAAGGTGAAAAGTGTAAGCGAGATAGGGTGAAATCAGGGTGAAGCGGTTGCGAGCGATATAAAAAAGCGCGCACAAAGTGGTCTCTGACCTTGTATTTATAAAAGGGTATTCTACGCTTTTAAGTAGTGTTTCAGGTATTCAGAATTCGCCGTGACGACCTATCTTTATATTGGAAGTAGCACAGAAAAGCAGGATGTTGAGCAACAGGCTGAGCGACTGGCCAGGGTATACCCCTACGACATCATGGTGCGAGAACCTAATGCAGACCCGGGAGCCAAACCCAAGCTGGACCGCTTGTTGAAGCGGTTGCGACAAGGTGACCGGCTAATCATAAAAGACGTATCGCGCCTGGGGCGAAGTATTATTCAGGCTGCCAGGGTAGCAATGGATCTGAAAGCCCGCGGTGTGTTGCTGGTGGTCGACAACCTCGAGTCGCTGTGCAACCCTACGCTCAGTGTGTTCACATTGATTGAATGTGCGGCACAAATGGACCGCGACCTGCTAAAAGACCGTCAGGCCATTGGTATTGCCAAGGCCAGGGCGGCAGGCAAATACAAAGGCCGCAAGGCGATACCGGCGAAGCTGGTTAAAAAAGCCCAGTCGTTAATTGCCAAGGGCATGAAGAAAAAAGACGTTGCATCCACACTTAACATTGGTGAATCCACACTCTACAAGTATCTGGCGATGGCCAGGCAGAAAGAGTCTTAACCAATAGCACAGCAGCCTGCCTTGCGGGTTGTGTTGGCTTCCTTTTGATGTAAATCAGTGCCCGGGTCGCACGGGCCTGATAGCGTAGTACTCAGGGAAGGCTTTTCGTTTTTCTGCTTTGCATTTTACCACTTACTTTTTATGCACCTTCCCCGGGAGCACTGTAATGAGTAAAACCAATGCGTCATATCATGCACAATCCGGCGACGAGGTCCTCCAGGCATTGTCGTCGCGTTCATCGGGCTTAACCGACGACGAAGTCTCAGCACGTCTGCAGCAGTACGGACCCAATAAACTGCCCCAGGCCCCGCAAACCGGCACGTTCACCCGGTTTATTAAACAATTCGCTAATCTGCTGGTTATTGTACTTATTGTAGCCGGTGTCCTGACTGCATTACTGCAGCACTGGATAGACTCGTTTGTCATCTTTGGCGTGGTCATTGTTAATGCCATTATTGGTGTGATTCAGGAGGGCAAAGCGGAAAAAGCTATGGACTCCATTCGCAACATGTTGGCACTGAAGGCCGCGGTAATTCGAAACGGCAAGCGCCGCACACTGGAAGGCGACAGCCTGGTACCGGGTGACATTGTGTTGCTGGAAGCGGGTGACAAAGTGCCCGCAGATTTGCGCCTGCTGCGCAGCCATGGACTGGCCATCCAGGAAAGCCTGCTAACCGGCGAGTCGTTACCGGTTGAAAAACACACCAAGGCGGTATCGGAAGACGCCGGACTGGGGGACCGGGAATGCCTCGCATTCAGTGGCACCAGCGTTACAGCCGGGCAGGGCATGGGTGTGGTAATTGCCACCGGCGCTACTACCGAAATCGGTCGTATTGGCGGCTTGCTGTCGGATGTGCAAAAGCTGACAACGCCGCTGGTGGAACAAATGGACGTACTGGCAAAGTGGATCACCGGCATTATTCTGGCCATTGCTGTGGTGTTGTTACTGGTGGGGACCTGGATTCTGGAACAACCTTTTACCGAGTTGTTCCTGGCAGTGGTGGGCTTGTCGGTCGCTGCTATTCCTGAGGGTTTACCTGCCGTACTGACCATTACCCTGGCAGTAGGTGTGCAGTCGATGGCAAAACGCAATGCGATTGTGCGGGTGTTACCTGCTATTGAAACACTGGGCTCTGTGTCGGTTATTTGCTCAGACAAAACCGGCACTTTTACCCGCAATGAAATGATGGTGGTCAGCGCGGTGACCCAAGATGCGCATTTTGAGGTTGATGGTGAAGGGTATGCGCCGGTTGGTGACATCCTGTTAGACGGTGAACCTACGGCGCCACAACAGCATTCGGTACTGCGCGATATGGCCCGATTAAGTGCCTTGTGTAACGACGCGGAAATACACTCTAAATCAGGCCAGTGGGGCATAGAAGGCGATCCCATGGAAGCGGCCTTGCTGTCGTTTGCGGGAAAGGTAACGATGCCGGATGGCGGTGATTTTCGTCACGACTGGCCGCGTACTGATGTCTTGCCTTTTGATTCTGCCAGGCAGTTTATGGCAACGTTGAATCACAACCACAATGGCACCGGGTTAGTACTTGTAAAAGGCGCTCCAGAGGTGATCCTCAAACGCTGTGGGTCGGTGCTCAGCGGCGATGGCAGCCACAGTGATTTAGTACCTGAGGCCTGGCTGGACAAAGCTGAGGCGTTGGCCAGACAAGGGCAGCGCGTACTTGCATTGGCCGGTAAACTGGTGTCGGCGGAGCATACTGTGCTGGCGGCGCAAGATGTCGATAATGGACTGTGCTTACTGGGTTTAGTGGGGTTAATTGACCCGCCGCGGCAGGAAGCGATTGAGGCAGTGAAAACCTGTCGCGCTGCGCGGATTCAGGTCAAGATGATCACCGGTGACCACGCTGTAACCGCGCAGGCTATAGGCAAGCAGCTCGGGCTGGCGCACGGCAGTGTATTAACCGGCACGCAACTGGATGCGCTGTCTGACGATGAGCTGAAACAGGCCGTGCAAAGCACGGATATCTTTGCCCGCACTACGCCAGAGCACAAGTTGCGTCTGGTGATGGCTCTGCAATCTCTTGGGTTAACCGTATCCATGACCGGTGACGGTGTAAACGACGCGCCTTCGCTGAAACGGGCTGATGCCGGTGTTGCCATGGGGCTGAAGGGCAGTGAGGCGGCCAAGGAAGCGGCGGAAGTGGTGCTGGCCGACGATAACTTTGCCTCTATTGCGGCGGCAGTTGAACAGGGCAGAACGGTTTACGCCAATATCAAAAAGGTCGTGAGCTGGACGCTGCCTACCAACGCCGGTGAAGCACTGACGATTATTGTTGCCATGCTGGCTGGCTTGCCGTACCCCATCACGCCGGTGCAGATTTTGTGGGTCAATATGATCACAGCGGTCACATTGGGTATGGCGCTAGCGTTTGAGCCCACCGACAAGGACACCATGAAAAAACCACCGCGTCCGCGAGGGCAGGCACTGATTCAGCCCGCGCTGGTGTGGCAGATTATGCTGGTTGGCAGCCTGTTTTTCCTGGCGGTGTTCAGTATTTATCAGTACGCCATTGAGGCCGGACATGAAGTGGAATACGCGCGCACTCAGGCAATGAACATGCTGGTGGGACTCGAAATCTTCTACCTGTTTTTCATTCGTACCATGCACCGCAGGTCCATTAGTTTGTCGGGTATCCGAGGAACCAGGGTCGTATGGTCAGCGGTTGGATTTGTGGTCATTGCTCAACTGGCTATTTGCTACATTCCTGTATTGCAAACGGTGTTTGGCACTCGCGCGCCAGATATCACCGACAACTTACTGATTGTGTTAACGGGTATCGTAATGTTGATCGTACTCGAAATGGAAAAAGTGATCAGACTCAACGTGTATGCGAGGGTAAAAAAGTGACCGCCGCCTAGAGACAACCCGGCTGTTTATCTGGCAGACTAGCCTGAGGCGAGTTAAGAAGAACAAACGGATAGGTGACAGGCAGTATGACGCAACGTCCATTACTCAGGCATATTCGCGATCACAAAGCACTGTTCCTGGAAATTGCCCGCTTGCGTGACCGCGCAGTGGGTGAACTGGGACTGACAAACTACGAATTTCACAAAACCCCGAAATTCATTAGCAGCACGGGCGAACGGCTCACCATTGAACCTGAGCGCAGTATTATTTTGCCCACTACCGACCTGTTGCGGGGTGTGAAGTCAAAACTAGTTCGTGCCATTGACGGATTTTCCATTGTGCCGCACAGCGACTGTGGCTATCGCTACCCCACAGCAGCACTGGCCGGTAAAGACGCGCCGTTCATCAAACGACTGCGTTCGGAGTACTTCCACCGGGTCGACGAAGATCGCAGTATCTGCCGTCCGGTGAATTTGTCGTTTGGCATTAAAAGCCGGGGCAAGGCCGATAACCGCCAGGAGTATGAAGTCTGGGTGCCCGAAGAATTACTAGAGGAAGATCCGGCCCCGTTGCTAGTGAATCAATACGGTGAGGACTTGCCGGACGATGTCCGTCACTTTGCTCAGCAACCGGCGTTAATTCACGGTTGGATGGGGGTGAAACGCGCTGCGTTTGAAGCGTTATTCCGGCCACCAGCGGCAATGGGGGATTTGCTGTTGTGTGTGGGCATGTCGGTAGACGCCTATAACATTGGTGCACGCCCCGATTTGTCGTTTTCGCCAGAGGCAGACAGTTCTATCGCCGTCAGTAACGCCGAACTGGAATGGGAGATCATGGGCTACTATGCCCCGATTGGCGCGCATTTCGACCATGACACCCTGTGGGCTGCTATTAACCACACGCTTGAAGCGATTGGTGAGCCGCTCAATACTCTGTATGCCAATGACATCATTCCGATTATGGAAAGCAAGACCGAGCGTATCCTCAGTACTATTGAAGCGCATGGTGCCAGGCCAGAGGACATCCAGCGGTTGAATCTGCGTCCGTGGGAGTTCCTGCAAACCAGTAGTGAGCACCGGGTTAAAAGCCAGGACCCCAATCGCAAAGTGAATTTCCTCGGGCGTCTGAACCGGCTGTTTTATCAACCGGAACATCAGTTGCCATCAATACAATTCCTGCACGACCTGATCGCCGACAGCTAGCGCAAAGCGTTAGCCTGTCTTGCGCGGCAACGTGTCTGCCGATAGCGGGTTGACAGTGTAACCAGGCCCTGTGCTATACAAACAAATCCAACAAAAACGATAAATAAACAATAAGACAGAAAGGTAGCCTCATGCAGACTTTGTTTACCCGGCAACTGGGTCGTATGCGACAGGGATTCGTACACCTCACACTATTGGCGGGACTTCTTTTTACCCACCACGCCCTGGCCAGCGAAGCAGACCAGGCATTTGAATCGCTCTACAAGGAAGAGTGGCAAAAACGACAGCTGCAATATGCGGTAGATGAAAATGCCGACGTGAGTCGCATACCGGTGAAGCTACCCACCGTGCATGCACAAGCTCAAGCTGAACGGTTAGCCTACTGGGAGTCGGTGCTAAGCAAGCTCGATGGGATTTCGCTGAACGATCTGACCGACGAAAACCAAATCAACTACCGGGTATTTAAATTTCAGATTCAAAGCCTGATCAACGACCAGAAATTCAAACTCTATGAAAAGCCGCTGACCGGCGATACCTCTTTCTGGGGCGATTTGACCTACATGCCAAAAGGGCAGTTTCTCAGTCAGCAGGATTACGAAAACTACCTGTTGTGGCTGGCCGATATGCCGCGTTACTTTGAAGAACAGATCGCGAATATGCGAGCGGGTCTGGCCCGAGGCTTTACGCCACCGGCAATTGCGCTGGTAGGCCGGGATGCGACAGCCGCTTCTGTTGCGAATGCGGCACCCAAAGACACCATCTACTTTAAGCCGTTTTCCGCGTTTCCGGCGACGTTCTCTGATGAACTAAAACAAACTCTGTCGGCAGAGGCCGAAAAGGTGATTCGGTCGTCGGTAATCCCGGCTTATCAGCAACTGCTTACTTTCCTTGCCGACACGTATATTCCGGGAGCCGTGACCGAGCTGGATGCCTTCTCGTTGCCCAACGGACGCGATTTTTATCAGTCGCAAATTTTTAAGTACACTACGTTAACCCTGTCGCCAGAAGAGATTCATGAGATTGGCCTGGGCGAAGTGCGAAAAATAAAAGCGCGAATGCACGACATTATGCGAGAAGTCGAATTCGACGGAGATTTGTCGGCCTTTCTGACGTTTCTGCGCACTGACCCGCAATTCTATGTCACCACGCCACAGGCCCTGCTGGACCGTGCGGCCTGGACTGCGAAGGAATTTGATGCGGTAGCCAAAAACTGGTTCGGTCGCTTGCCTCGCAGCCGGTTCGCCATTATTCCGGTACCCGACGATATCGCTCCCTATTACACTGCCGGTCGCGGTGGTCCGGGTATGTATCTGGTCAATATCTATGATTTGCCATCGCGCCCGTTGTATTCGCTGCCTGCGCTGACCCTACACGAATCAGCGCCTGGTCATGCATTCCAGATGCCGCTGGCAGCAGAGAATGAAGACATACCGGCGTTCCGACGCAACACTTATATCTCAGCTTATGGTGAAGGCTGGGCGCTTTACTCTGAAAAACTGGGTGAAGAAATGGGCATGTACCACACGCCTTATGAAATCTTCGGCATGCTGAGCTATCAAATGTGGCGGGCAGCGCGACTGGTGGTGGATACGGGTATTCACGCCAAAGGCTGGAGCCGCAAACAGGCGCAGGATTTTATGAAGAATAATACCGCGCTGTCAGTGCATGAAGTGACCACCGAAGTGGATCGCTACATTGCCTGGCCAGGGCAGGCACTGTCCTACTATTTGGGACAAATGAAAATTGAGGCGCTGCGAGCCAAGGCTGAGAAGGCGCTTGGAAGCAAATTCGATATTCGCGCTTTCCACGATACTGTGCTGCAACTCGGTTCTGTGCCGTTGTCAGTGTTGGAAGCTCGTATTGAGCGCTTTATTGCAGAAGGCGGTCCGTCGCCGTATAGCAATCTTTAATTGATCACATTGACCGGGTGGGCTGATGTAGCCCACTCATGGCAAAGATCTGCGACATAAGCTACCACTTCTATCGACTTGCTAAATACATTCAGCGTCATCGGTTTATTCTGTTTAATGTGCAGTTCCATTCAGGCAGCTTACTGCCTTAATAGCCCTCGGATAACACCTAAATAAGTCAGACACACCTTTGCTTACACATTGGGCATTGTAGTCGTTGGAATGTGCCGTTAACGTTGATTGACTCCTCTGAATGGTAAAAGCATACGGACTATGAACCAGTTAATACGAGACGACAGCCCCGCACCGATTTGGCATCAGTTGCTGGCGTTGTTTGCGCTAACGGTTGTGACTCAAATGAGCAACATTGCGTTTCAGAAGCTTGCTAACAATGAACCGTTTTTGCCAACGGTTTTGCCGGGTCTGCTTTTTCTGTCGGTACTCACATTACCGGCCTTGTTCATTGGCCTGACGTTAGGCCGTAAAGTCGGGCTTGGGCTCATTAACCGTAAAACCCTTGAAGAGGGTCGTATCGGCGGCGGTTTGCGATTCGCGGTAATAGCGGCAATTCCATTGGGATTCTGTATGCTTGCATTACGTTGGTTGCTGGCTGATAGCTTACCCGCAGAGTTGCCCGCGTATGGATTTCGAGGCCCGGTGGGCGGACTACTGGTTAGCGTCGGCGCGGCGGTAGGCGAAGAGATTTGGTTCCGTTTTGGCTTGATGACCCTGCTGTTATATATCGCAAGCAAAATGCGCCACTCTGCGCTGGACACCCACACAATACCGATCATTATTATTCTGGTGGTTGGATTCGGATTTGGTCTGGCGCATATCCCCAGCGTAGTTGCGTACGGTGCTAATACCTCATTTGCGGTATGGGCTACCATTGGCGGGAATGTCGCGGTTGCGGTGCTATACGGCTGGTGTTACTGGCGTTACGGTTTGTTATCTGCCATTACGGCGCATTTTAGTGTTGATGTGGTATTACACGTGCTGCCAGCGCTCATGTAACGAGCAGCTGGCGTATGTGCACATCCTGGCGCTACAGGGCTTTCTTGGTTGGGAATACCACATTCGCAAAAATCAGACCCGCCACCAGTGACATAAAAATCAAAAATACGTCCTGGCCCAAATGATCGACATTCACAAAGTCCTGCCCGGAAATAAACGAATTCAGGCCAATGTAGGTTTTCGAGCCTGGTACCAGAACAATCAGGCCGTGCATGGCGACAATGGTGGCTGGCTGATTAGCGATGCGGGTAAAGGCATTCGCCAGAATACCCAGCGAGAATGCGCCTACGAAACTACCTATGCTTTGAGGCAGATAGTCAGACGCCAGGGCTGTGCTGCTGTAGGCCAGCAGGGCAGAAGCCAGCGCCCATGGAATGTGTTTGGGACGGGTTTTAAATATTGCCACCAGGCCAAAACACAGCACAATGACCGCCAGCCAGGTCGACCAGTAGGGCAGTGAGGCGGCAGGGTTATAGGTGTTTTCGCCAAACACACTAAAGCCGGTCGCCACCCCCAGGTAAGCACCAAAATACAATTTAAATAACTGCATTAATGCGTCCATGACCCGGGCCGTGCCCGATACCATGTTACGCGACGACAATTCGGCTAGGCCCATGGTAAGCGCGAGGCCGGGCACAAAGATGATAACCGAGGATAATATGGTTAGCGGAATATTCATCCCCGGGTCGAAATGCCGGCTAAACGCACAGGCCAAAAAGGCGACGAAATAGGCCGCCACAGGCTCCATCATCAGCGCAACGCGCTTGGAGCGTTCAGACCACAGCACCCAAAAATACACCACCAGACCCAGAATGGCCGACCAGTACATTTCAGACCAGCTGCCGCCCATCAACAAGGAGAACGCACCGGTTGAGATACCGTAAGAAAAACCGGTAACCCACTTGCCATAGGGGCTCGGCATGGCATCGATTTCGCTGAGCTGCTTGTCGGCTTCTGACAGGGTCAGCTGGCCGGTGAGCAACTGATTGGCAAGCTCATCGGTGCGGGACAGAGAATTTAAATCCAGCTCGCCAGGATCAAGTCGTGCCGCATGACTGTATTCGTCTTCGTGACGGTCGCTCCAGATAACCACCGACAGGGATGTGGGTGTTGAAATAAATGAGGCATGTACGCCTAAGTAGCGCGCTACCTCATTCAGATAGGCTTCAAGGCGAAACGCTGGAGTACCGTATTTGTGCAGCATTTTTCCCAGTTTCAATATGAAACGGCGGATTTGAATAAATTCTTTGGTATCCAACGGTTAACTCTGCTTTAAGATAGACTGGCTGACGAGGGGCTAAATTACCATGGTGGGCAATAGAGCGGAACCTTTACCGTAAATAAGCGCCTAAAACCTTATAACGTCAGCTAAGACTACCGGAGGGAGTATGAAAAAATCGCTGTTAGTGGCTTTCAGCATATTGCTGTTGTCTGCCTGTACAACAACGCGACTCAGTGATGAGGCCATGGGGACTTTAATTGAAGACTTTATCGCTTCTGAGCAAATTGAGAACCGACATTCGGTGTCTGCCTTCACGCTGGACAGCTACGGTGAGTTAAATGACGAGTATGTGATTTTTCGCAGTGCGCCCATGCGCCACTATCTGATTAAGCTGGCGCCGCGCTGTTCCGAGCTGAGCTTTTCCATGGGGCTGGTGCTACACAGGCGTTTTGGCAACACCCTGAGTGAAGGATTGGACTATGTGTATGTGCCGGACTCACTGCCATTTAAGTGTTTTATTAACAAAATATACCCGTTGACCAAGGCGCAGCATGACGCGCTCAGAAACAACATTAAAGCCGAAATAACCGAACTGAAGCTGAAGGAAGAACACGCCTCCGACAGCGAAACGCCGGAACCTGCCGCAGAATAAGCTGTAACAAATTGTGGCAAACCCTTGAAGTTAATGCAGTAACAGCCCATGTTAGCAGTATTCTTGTTAATAATGGGCTCACTGCTGAACCGCTATGCGTAAATTAATCGACGCCATTCTCACCCCGGCCAAACAGGCCAGGACGCTGGGTGCCAACCAATGGCAGCGCTGGTTCTTGCAATCAGAGCATCGCTTTACCATCACCGGATTGAGTCGCAGCGGCAAGTCCATGCTGTTTACCAGCCTGATGACCGTGCTGAAATACCGCAGCGAAGAACAGTACCAGTGCTTGCCGTTACTGCGTTACTTGCCCATGGAGCTGGTTGACCAAATGTGGCTGGAGCCGCTGAACGACCTGCCCATGTTTCCGGTTGAGCAACACATTGAAGATCTTGCGGCAGGGCAGTGGCCGCCTGCCACGGAGTCGGTGGCCGGGTTTAAACTGATAGTGCGTCTGCGTCAGGCGCACCAACTAAAAAGATACCTGTTGCCCTATACCGATGTGGTGTTTGAGTTTATTGACTATCCGGGAGAGTGGCTGAGTGATTTGCCTATGCTGGGCAAAACCTACACGCAGTGGTCAGATTCGGCGTGGGCGCAACAAATGAATGCGCCTCAGCAGCGGTATGCAAAAAGCTGGCATGACTGTGTGAATGCCTTTGACTTTGAGCAGCCGCCTACCCCAGGAAACGTTCAGCAACTGGTGAATGCCTATCGACGTTATTTGCAGGAAGCCAAGTCGAAGGGAATTTCCATGCTGCAGCCAGGCAGCTTTTTGATTCCTGGTTCTGGTTTTGATTTCACCCAACAGGGCTTTACACCGCTGCCTTCACGTATCAGTAGTGATGTGGCGAGCCCGTGGACCCAATGTTTTACGCAACATTTCGAGGCATTTAAACACCAATGGCTCGAAAAGTTAAAGAAAGACACCTTTCGCCAGACTGATAAGCAAATCATTCTGGTGGACTTGTTTGAAGGCTTGAATCACAGTCGCAGCCACCTTTATCAGCTGCGCGAAACCCTTAGCCATTTGGCCGACACCTTTGTGTATGGCAACGAAAACTGGTTTAAGCGCCACGTGCTGCAGCAGCAAGGCATTGCCAAAGTGGCCTTTGTGGCAACCAAGGCGGACCTGGTGCCTGTTGGGCAACGTGACGCTTTATTGTCATTATTAAAAGACGTGACCCGCGGTGCAACGGCCCGATTTAAAGACGGCGAAGTTCAGTTTGAGCATTTTCTGGTATCGGCCATTCAGGCTACCGATGAAGGCAGTCACGACAACGCCCTGCGCTATATGAATGACGAAGGGCGTTACATGGAAGCTGAATTTGAAGCGCTGCCGCCTGACTTAAAATCCATGCCCGAAGACGAACATTACCCGGTGTTACCGGCTGCGGTACCCCCTGATTATCTGGCGCGTATGCTCAATGGCAAGGGGCTCGACCGTTTATTGCAATTCTTATTGGAGAAGTAGCCATGAAGACCACCGACGACTCTCCCTACCGGGCGAAGATTCAGCAAACTGAGATCAAGACCCAGCGACCGGACCACGCCATGCCGGTAAAACAAGAGCAGGACGACTGGCAACCGGCGCATGCGCAGCAAACCGGGTTGTCGGCCAAGTGGTGGGTGCTACTGTCTGGGGCCGCTTGTTTTGTCGGATTCAGTGTTTTTGAGGCGATTGCCTTTATTGATACCCATTTTGCGACTGCCCCTGTTTCTACATCAATACTGGCGGTGTTACTAAGTGCTTTCGTGGGTAGTCTGTGTTGGTTAACGGGCAGTGAATACCGCGGCTATCGACGGGTTAACACCTTTCTGGAAAAGCGCCCGGTAAAAGCGGAGCTGGTTGGACTGAGCCAACCCGAACAGGTTATAAAACAGCTCGATAACTATGCCGCGTATTTCAGCGCGGGCAGCTATGCCGAGCGCTGCTATCGCCGGTTTAAATCTATGCGGCAGGCCGACCATTCCGTTGACGACTTACTCAATTTGTATCAGCAGTACGTGGTAGTGCCGGTTCGGAAAAAGGCGAACGAGGTCATTAAAAAAGAGGCAATGGCCAGTGGCAGCATGGCGTTTATTAGCCCGAATCACCTGATTCAGACCTTGTTACTGTTGTGGATCAGCGTGCGCACGATTAAGCGCGTCTCTCAGGTTTACGGGCTGCGACCGGCAACGACCGGGAACTGGAAGTTGATGAAGATACTGGCACAAAATCTTGCTGCGCAAAGCTTGTTTGATTTGGCCACCGATGAAATGACGAATCAGTTGAGTGGCTCTCTGGCTGCCAAGCTGGTGGAGAATTCCGCTGAGGCTGTGGCTGCCAGTGCACTGAACGTGCGATTAGGTAAAGCGCTGGTGAAATTACTGGACGACCCCAGTGAAGATAAAAAACTGGGAGACTATCGGTAAAACTGACACATTAATCGTATCGGCTATTGTGATAAGGAACCTCGCCGCCATGATGAACTCATAGTGTCCGTATATGCGTCATTAAACGAACAGGCAGGCGCCCCGCAAGGGACAAGGATAATAAAAAGAGAAAAACCATGATAACAAGACGACAGTTTACTGTAGCCCTTGGTACGCTTGCAGCAGCAGGTGTGACCGGTGGGCTTTTTCGACATCCCAAAGCCTGGGCTGAGCCTATGGCGACCAAAACTACGACGGGCTATGGCCCGCTAATCGACGACCCCAAAGGCATACTGTCTTTGCCCAAGGGATTCACCTACGATGTGCTCTCTTCGTTTGGCGAACTCATGAACGACGGTAATCGCGTACCGGACCGCGCAGACGGCATGGGCTGCATTGCTCTGGACGATGAGCACGTGGCGTTAGTTCGAAATCACGAGTTGCAACCAAAGCATGTCGCCGAGTTTGGCCCGGGACAGCCATCACCGCTGAAAACACCCAAAGCTTATGACAGCAACGACAAGGGCGAAGCCCTGCCGGGAGGGACCTCTACCATTGTCGTGAATACCAAAACCGGCAAGAAGGTAAAAGAATACCTGAGTTTAACCGGCACGATTCGCAATTGCTCTGGCGGTATTACCCCCTGGGGCAGTTGGCTAACCTGTGAAGAGAGCGTAGATAAACCGTCTTCGACGAATAGCCAATACCACGGTTACGTATTTGAAGTAGCTGGCAATGCAGAAGGGCTGGTGGAGCCGAAACCTATTAAGGCGCTGGGGCGCTTTAACCACGAGGCTGTGTGTGTCGACCCTGACACAGGGATTGTTTATTTAACCGAAGATCGCGGTGACAGTTTGTTATACCGACTGGTGCCGAATGAGTACGGCAACTTGCATGCGGGCGGTCAACTGCAGGCCCTGGCCGTGAAAGGCTACCCCAAATTCGATACTCGTAACTGGCAGAAGCAGGAAATGCCAGTATCGTCGTGGGTCGATTGTGAATGGGTCGATATCGAAAATCCGGATAGTGCAGAGGATGACTTGCGCAAGCAGGGCTATCAGTCTGGCGCAGCGCTATTCGCACGCGGCGAGGGTGTGCACTGGGGGCAGGGTGAATTTTACTTCTGCTGTACCAACGGCGGGAATAAAAAGCTCGGCCAGGTTATGCGCTATCAGCCTTCACCTTACGAAGGCACACCAAGCGAACACGACCAGCCCGGACGCCTGCAACTCTTCGTTGAGAGCAGTGACGCGCAAGTGTTTAATTTCGGAGACAACCTGACCGTGGCACCGAACGGGCATTTGATTGTGTGTGAAGACCAGTACACGGCAGTGGTGGATAATCACCTGCGTGGGATCACGCCAGACGGCGAAGTCTATCCATTCGCACAGCTAGCGGTACAGACTGAACTGGCCGGTGCGTGCTTTTCTCCGGATGGCTCTACCTTGTTTGTCAATGTCTATTCGCCCGCTCAGACGTTGGCGATCAGGGGCCCTTGGAAGCATTTGAGTTAACCCTGGTACTTTGCTGAACCCTTCCGCTATAAACCTGTGCTATTTGGATTGATTTAATCCCAAATAGCACTGTGTTTTTCCTCCTGAATAACCAGAATAATTATTATTCATGTGAATAATTTTTATTCCGTATTCTTTTTCGAATAAAAATTATTTTGTAATAATACGCCAGGCGGCTGCATAAAACGTCGGGCTGTTATGGAAAATAGTTATATGTTGTTTCATTGGTTGTGATGTCAAATAATTTATACTTAACAGTGTTTTAGGTTTTTTTGTTGGCAGCTTTCTTTATTTGGCGCCATTCATCGGAATCAACGAAAACTTAAACTTTTGTATTGGTTTGGAATAATTCCATTTTCATAGTCATAAATTGAAATAATTTGAGATAAAATATTTCTTAAAAAAATAAAATTAAGAAAAAATTATTCTTGACCTTTGGGGTAACTGTAGGTTAAAAGTTGAGCATAAGCGGTGTAAGCCGTACTACAAAAACAGTTACAGGGGTCTCACACATGAAAAAGGAACTCACGTCGATCAAGACGCGTTCAGCGGGGCGCTATCTAGCGCATTCCATTCGCCGGGCGGTTCGTCAATCCTGGCAAAATCGCTCAACCTCAACCGCCGCCATAATGTTTGCGGGTGCCGTTGCTGCTGGCATTTGCGCTCCAGCGCAAGCACAGCAAATCACGGGTAGTATCAAAGGTACCGTAACCGCACCAGGTGGTGATGTCGCCGTAAGCGGTGTGCAGGTTGTAGCAACCAGTGACGTAATGCCAAAACCGCGCTCGGCAACGACCCGCGCGGACGGCACGTTTTCATTGCCTTATCTGATCCCCGGTAATTACGAAATTACGTTTACCTTTGCTGATGGCTCGGTTCGCAAGACCAATACTACGGTGTTGTTGGAACAAGCATCGGTGGTGAATCTGGCATTCGAGCAAGCTCAAACAGAACGTATTGCCGTGTATGGCAGTGTAATTGTGACAGAAGGTGATTCGGCGCTGACAAATTCCTTTGGTGAAGATGTAATTGCCAACCTGCCCATTGGTCAGTCTTTCCGGGATATGCTGAAAATTCTGCCGGGTGTGGAATACAGTGAGAACGGCGTACTTGGCCCCTCTGCTGGTGGTTCGGGCGTGGATAACAGCTATGCCTTGGATGGCGTTGACTTGTCATTGCCTATGTTTGGTAATCTGTCTTCAGAACCGGCTACCCACGACATTGCTTATGTCTCTGTTGACCGCGGTGGTGCGAAGGCCATTGGCTTTAACCGCGCCGGTGGTTTCAGTGTGAACTCAGCAACGAAATCCGGTACCAATGAATTTCACGGTAGTCTGGAATACCGTCTGCAAAACGCCGGTTTTACTTCGACACCGGTCGGTGGTGAAATCAGTGACATAGATCGCAGCTGGGTGACGGCGTCTGTTAGCGGTCCAATTATAGAAGACCAATTATTCTTCTATGCGTCTTATTTCCGTCCTGAAGTAACGGGTGAAGACAAGGTGACGGCTTACGGCCCGGCTAAACCTTACAAAAGTGTTCGCGATGAATATTACGGCAAGCTCACCTGGGCACCGACTGATGACATCTTGCTGAACGTCAGTCAGCGCATCTCTGACCGCAGTACAAGAGGTTCCTCGATTGGTGAATTTGAAACCGATGACGTCTCTGTAGGTAGCGACAGCAAGCTTAGAATTACTTCTGTAGATGGTTCCTGGTTGCTGGGTGATGCATCCAGTCTGACCTTCAAATATGCGAAATACTCGGAAGACAGCAGTTCCAGACCTGACGTATTGTTAGGCTTCACACCTGCGCTGGGTGATTCTCTGGACGTAAACAATATCGATCAAATGGGCTATTTCGGTGTGCCGAGCTTGCGAGATTACCCAGATGGTGCAACGGCAGAAGAAATGGCGGCTATTGATGCATTTAATGCAACGGCTGCGCCGCTTATTGCACAATTTGGCTTCATTGGCGACGATGGCGAGCTGAGTGGCGGTGGCGGTATTGGTGCCTATCCGACAATCAACAATCAGGATTTTGCCCGTGAATCCTTCCAACTGGGCTACGATACCGAAATCTACACTGACAACATGACTCACTTCCTGCACTTCGGTGCGCGTTGGTCTGAACTGGAAGAGGATCTGTCACGTCTGTCGAATGGTTGGGGACGAATCAGCTATGTTGGTGGATTGGGGGCAGATGGTGGTGACACCGACCTATCCAATGTCTACTACGAAGCCTCCATTGAACAAATGAGTTTTGTTCAGAATGGCTCAGCGGTTTCATCTATTCGATCGTTTGCTGAGTCGATTGATCTGGAGGTTAACGACGAAATTGAACACGGTGATTTTACCTATAACATCGGTGTTGTGATCAGTCAGGATACGTATTTTGGCCAGGGTTTGCGTAAAAACAGCGCTAATCCGTCAGGCTATGAGCTTGCGCCAGGCGAAAAATACGAAATGTATAAAACTGGTTGGAAAGACATGATTCAGCCGCGTCTGGGTGTGACCTGGGAATATGAAGAAGCTGCAACGGTATTTGCGAATTACGCCAGCTACAATCCCAATGCGAGTTCATTGGCACGGGCGGCGTCCTGGGATCGTAATACGCAACGTACCTTGTTGGTTCGCTTCGATGAAAACGGTGACTTTATTGATGCAGGCGGTGCGCCGGGTTCTTCTGGTAAGTTTTTCGCCGACAATATGAAGCCTCGTCGTATTGATGAGATTACCTTGGGTACCACCAAAATGGTGACCAACGAATTGTTCGTACGTTCACATCTGCGTTATCGCTACGCAAGTCATTTCTGGGAAGATATGCCTAACGATGCGCGTTTGTATGGCGACTACGGAGACTTTGGTGGTGTGCCTGACAACATTGCGGCGAAAGGCCTGTACATTCCTGACCTGAACGATTGGCGCTATGGCGTGATTGGTGACGGCTCCGACGCTGTCGGTGGTTCATCTTATGTTATTGCAGAAGTAGATGGCGGCCAGACCAAGTATTGGGAATGGAGTATTGAGGGTGAGTACCAAAACGATAAGTGGTATGTAAATGCCTCTTATGTGTGGAGCCACTACTACGGTAACTTCGACCAGGACAATACTACCGCAGGTAACGACGCTAACACCTTCATCGGTTCATCTTATTACGGTGATGGCCGTGGCCGCATGGTTTGGGATAATCGATACGGTAACATGATTGGCGACAAGCCTCATAAAGTGAAAGTTATCAGTACTTACACGGCTGATTGGGAAGGCGTATTTGGTGCGTACTTCGTGTTCCAGTCGGGTGAAGCATGGACTGCCTGGGATGGCACGCCTTATGGATACTCGTCTGGTACCAGCCGTTTTGCAGAGCCTGCGGGAAGCCGCCGCGGTGCAAGTCACTGGCAGGTTGACCTGAACTACACCCAAAACTGGGAGTTCATGGAAGGCTATACCGCAAGATTCCGTGCAGATATCTTCAACGTATTCGATAAACAAACCGGGTATTCTTATAACCCGTATGTGACTTCGGATCTGTTTGGGACTCCACGTCAATACTACAACCCGCGTCGCGTGCAACTGGCGGTGGGTATTAAATTCTAAGCTCCGTACAACCTCGTTGACTCACGATGGTTTAGCCACCTCATTTTGGGGTGGCTTTTTTATGTCCGCTATTGAAAATCAGGCCATACAAAAACAATTAATTTTGTTGCCGTCCAGATCCCGGAAGTACGCACAGTAGTAAACATCCATGCGTGGGCCGGGTGCACCCTCGTCTTTTGCACCTAATTCCATCGCTTTTGCGTATAACGCATCGACTTGCTGTGAATTTGCGGCGGCCAGTGCCACCATACTGCCATTGCCTACTGTTGCCGGTTGCTCGTCGTAAGGCGTTGCCACTGCGAACATGGGGGCTGCCGGGTTATTTCCCCAGGCAATCATGCGTGGCGCATCAATGGCGCGCTGAGCACCCATTACGGCCAGTAATTCGTCGTAAAAAGCAGCTGCGCGGGGTAAATCATTGGTTCCAAAAATGGTGTAGGCAATCATATAAGTTCCTTAAATTCATGGCTGAATCGTATTATAGTACCCAGTAATACTATCTACTGGGCATAGAGTTCAATCTTTACTTGTTAAATGATAATAAGTATCATTTTCACAGTATGGACATCCTGGGATATATCAATGAACAAAATTAGTAAGAAAGTCGTAGTTTTACTCGCCGTATTCAGTGCGACAATAAGCATGAAAGCCAATGCAAATGGCGAAATCAGTGAGCACGTGAATAACCTCAGTGCGCACCTGACCGAATATGCTGAAGAAGTCACCTGGCTGTCAGACAAATTCAGTGGCGTAGTAAACGAATACAGTAAAAAGGGTAAGGCGGATTCTGATCAACTGATCGAATTCTGGGAAGAAGTTGATTTTCACTCGGCTATCGAAACCCAGTACGTTCCGGTTTATGCCACCATTTGGCAGGGTATTTACGGCGTCAAGGTTGCCATCGACAGCGGCGAAAAAGCGGCGGTGGTTGAAGCTGAGTTATTGAAGCTGAAACAAGCGCTGTGGCAAGGTCTGGGTGCCGTAAAACTGGCTGCACAGTATCAGCAAAAAGGCCTGGTACCGAAAGTCATGACGACGGAACAAGAGCCAACGACGGGCCCTGAAGTCATCGATGATATCAAAAAGAAACTGCATCGCGTTGTGGCAAAATATGCAGAGAAGTTAACCGAAGTTGCAACAACGTTGGTTCACGATACCTACCTGCAACGCTTTGAAGGCATTGAAGGTGCGCTCATTGAACTGGATGCGGAATTAGTGGAAGATCTGGAAAAAGATTTTAACGTGACTCTGCCTCAGGCCATTAGCAAAGACACCAGCGTTGACAACGTTCGTGCAGTGGTAGAAACCATGCAGGTGAAACTCGATAAAGCCAGAAGCTTACTGGTGAAAGCGGAAGAAAGCCGCAAAAGTGTATTTTAAGGACTCGCATGCAGCGTAGAGCGTTTATACGTGGTTTGGCCGCTACCGGTATTATCGGTAGCGGTTTTGGTTTAAGTGGGTTTGCGCGAATCGCAAACGCTGCCAATTCAATCTCTGTTGATCAATTACCAAAATTAACCGGCGAACTCACGCTGTATTTAGGGCGTGGCGAAGGCGGTTTGTACGAAAATGTGTTGCAGGCCATTCAGGACCGCAATCCGGGTTTTAAGCTGAATATTCGTCGTGGCGCAACAGCAGCGCTGGCAAATACACTGATTGCTGAAGCTAAAGCAGGTGTAAAGCGCGCGGATTTATTCTGGGCAGTGGATACCGGTTCTATTGGTGTCGTAACCGACGCCGGGCTGGCTAAGCCACTTCCTCAGGATTTGATCCAGCAACTCAGCCCGGGATTTCAGTATCCCTTATGGTCGCCGGTAACTGGTCGTATCCGCACCTTGCCTTACAATACCGACAGGCTGACCGCTGCTGAGATCCCAGACAGTATACTCGCACTGGCAGACAGTGATGTGAAAATTGGCTGGGCACCGGCTTATGCGTCGTTCCAGTCTTTTGTTACTGCAATGCGTTTACTCGAAGGCGACAAGGTAACCAAAGACTGGTTGAAAGCGATTAACGGCAAAGCCAAGAAATACGCAGGCGAACTGGGTGTGGTCATGGGCGTTGAACGCGGCGAAGTGGATATTGGCTTTGCGAATCATTACTACACGCTGCGTTTGAAAGCCGGTAAGCCAGATGCCTCAGTATCGCTAGCCTACACAAACAACGATGCGGGTTGTCTGGTGAATGCCTCGGGTATAGTGGCACTGAGTGACGGTGAGTTGCCGGTCAACTTTATCCGGTATCTGCTAACGAAGGAAGTTCAGTCGTACCTGGCGAGTGAAGCGTATGAGATTCCGTTAGTCAGTGACGTGGCATCGCCGCCGGGATTACAGGATTTGTCTACTTTAAATCCGCCGGAACTCGATCTCAGAAAACTGGCTGACTTACGGCCTACCATCAACATGATGCGCAGTATTGGGTTGTTGTGAGAAAACTGCCCGCATCGTATCCCATTGCTCTGTTAATTGCCGTATTTGCACTGTTACCTTTTGCAGTGCTGGTAGAGCTTGCTGCCGATGGCGGGCCTTGGTTTGACAGTCACAATATTCAGGTATTAATTAACACGCTGTTGTTAATGGTGCTCACCGGTGTGGGCGCTGTGCTAATCGGTGTGCCGCTTGCCGTTTTATTGGCTTTTGTGAATGTGCCATTCAAACGATTCTGGCTGGTGTTGTTCTCGGCGCCGCTGGCGTTACCCAGTTATCTCGGCGCCTTTACGATGTATTTTTCATTTGGTCAGGGCGGTGAACTCGAAACCTTGTTCGGGGTGTCATTTCCAGCTCTGGGAGGGCTTACCGGTGCTGCGCTGGTTATGTCTCTGTACACCTACCCTTTTGTTCTCATGACAACACGCTCGGCCTTGCTGAGCGTAGATACCAGTATGATCAATGCGGCGCGCACCCTTGGCTTGCCGGTAATGACCTGCCTTTGGCGTCTGGTGTTGCCGAGGGTCGTTAACAGCATTGCTGCAGGTGCCCTGCTTGCTGTGCTGTATGCGTTATCTGATTTTGGTACGCCGGCCATCATGGGCTTCGATACCTTTACCCGGGTTATCTTTGTGGAATACAACGCGTTTGGCTTAAGTCAGGCGGCAATGTTGTCTTTACAGCTTATGGTGTTGGTGGGACTGGTCTTGTTTCTGGAAGCACGGGTAAAAGCGCACAAAGAGCGGCCGGGCAAACCCCTCTCGATATGGCTTAGCAAAACTACCGTCAGTGCTGTACTCGTGCTTTTCCTGCCGGTTATTCTGCTGTCCATAGTGTTACCACTTGGCATTTTTGTTGTGTGGCTGCTTCGCGAAGGTGTCTCTGGTTTCGACTTGTCCTTTGCGTGGAACTCTGCCTACGCATCTATGCTGGCGGCCATTGCTGCTGTGGTGCTGGCGCTTCCTGTTGCTTATGCGGCACTTGCCGGGCGAGCCGGGCGAATCATGGAGCGTGTTACCTTTTTAGGGTTTGGTGTGCCAGGCATCGTCATGGGCACGGCGTTAGTTTACCTGGGGCTGAAGCTCCCGTTTTTGTACCAGAGCCTGGGCTTACTGGTGCTTGCTTATGTACTGCGTTTCCTGCCACTGGCGGTGGGTACAGTGCGGGCAACGGCAGAAAGCCTCGATGGCAGCTTAACCAAAGCGGCAAAAGTGCTGGGTGCCAGTAACTTTGAGGCGTTTTGGCGTGTTAGCGTTCCGCTGACCACCCGAGGCATCGTGGCCGGGGCTGCGTTGGTCTTTCTGGAAGCCATGCGCGAATTGCCCGCCACCCTGATGCTAGGGCCGACCGGTTTTGAAACATTGGCTACCTATTTGTGGCGTGTTTATGAAGCAGGCTATTTTGGCAGAGCAGCCGTACCCGGACTTCTGTTAATTTTGCTGTCCGGCCTGGGCTTGATTATCATGTTGTCTGGCGAACGTCATGCCGACATCGTTGGAGATAAGGAAAAGTAACCGCAATGCTGCAAGTGAATAACCTCTCGGTCCACTATGGCGATAAGCGCATAATTAACGACATTAGCTTTACGCTCAGCAGCGATGAGATCCTGATGTTAGTCGGTCCGACTGGCTGCGGTAAAACCACAATATTGCAGTGTGTTGCGGGTTTGGTCCCGCAAAGCGCAGGTGAAGTTGCATTCACAAATTGGCGCAGTACCTCTCAAAAGCACATTCCGCCAGAAAAGCGCAATCTGGGTATGGTGTTTCAGGACTTTGCTTTGTTTCCGCACCTGACTGTAGAACAGAATGTGTGTTTCAGGGTAAAAGATAGCACCCTTGCGGATCAGTGGCTTGAATTACTGGGCCTGAACGACAAACGCCACGTTAAACCCGGCAACTTGTCGGGTGGTCAAAAGCAGCGTGTTGCGCTGGCAAGAACACTGGCGCACCAACCGTCGGTGGTGTTGCTGGATGAACCCCTTTCAAACTTGGACGCGGCGTTAAAAGACAGTTTGCGCTGGGATATTCGCGATGCGTTAAAGCGGGCACAGGTACCTGCAATCTGGGTAACTCATGACCAAAGTGAAGCCTTGTCCGTGGGCGACCGGGTTGGCGTTTTGAAAGACGGCATTTTGCAGCAGCTCGATACCCCTGAACGCTGTTTCAGCGCGCCCAGCAACCCGTTTGTAGCGCGCTTTTTGGGTGAAGCGAGCTTCTTGCGCGGTCAGGTTCAGCCCGACGGTATCAATTCTGCGCTTGGTGTTATCAACAAGCGTCCGGAGTCTGTGTCAGACGGTGAAGTGCAGATCCTGGTAAGGCCCGACGATGTGTTGTTTGTTGAGTCAGGTGACAAGCCGAATGGCACAATTGATTACAGCCGGTATGAAGGCGAAACGCGGTTGTTTGGCATTACCCTGCATTCTGGCGAGAGTATTAAGTTGCGCGCCAACCACGAAGTAGTGTTCAAACCCGGAGATAACGTCCAGGTTGCGTTCAACGCAAACGAGTCGCCTGCCGTATTCCCCGCCGAATCTAGTAGTTAACTACAAAATCAGCGTGCCTGCAGCGAACAACCTGCAGGCTTCTGCTTAATTGCAGGTGTCCCGGCAGGCTGTGTTGTATCAACGCTTGTCTAAAATCACGCAAATAAGCACAACGCCGCAAAAAATAAGACCACTTTACTGATAAGCGCCGTCGTGTGTCGTACACTACTCCCCCTGTTAAAAACCATAAGTGACAAATGTATTGAACCAGCACAATGCAAATCAGACACTGACGCTCTGGGGGTTGGGCAAATCACAGTCGGCGGTGGTTACCCGAATTGATACCGGTTTAGGTGAGCAAATCACTGCGAGACTGGCTGAAATGGGGCTTGCTGACGGGCGCATCGTGCAGTGTGTGCGTCGCGGCCCGCTAGGTGGCCCAATGGTCCTGCAGCTCAGTGGCAGCGTGTTCGCTATAGAACAGGATCTGGCAAGCCGCATTCATATTTCTCTTCAGCCTTAACCCGCACATTCAGGAACAGTAGTCGTTATGCAACGCATATTAATGGTCGGCAAACCCAACTGTGGTAAAAGCTTGTTGTTCAACCAACTTACCGGATTGCGACAAAAGGTAGCTAACTACCCGGGGATCACCGTAGAGGTCACGCGAGGTAAGTTCGACAAGTTCGAACTGGTGGATTTACCCGGTGCCTATTCATTGAATGGCCTGACGCGCGATGAAGTCATAGCCGTTGAGGAAATCAAACGCTCGCTGGCCGATGAAGATACCCGCGTCGTGCTGGTGGTACTGGACGCGACGCGATTAGCACAAAGCCTGATCCTCGGCTTGCAGGTGAAACAGTTGGCAGCCGCGCAGGGCAAGCCGGTGATGTTTGCGCTGAATTTTATAGATGAAGTAAAACGCGTCGGTGAACATATTGATTCTGAAGGGCTATCGAATGCATTGGGTAGCCCGGTTATGCCGTTGTCGGCCCGTTCACTGGATGGCTTACACGAATTTAAACACGCGCTGCTGTCTATGGCCGACTGGCCGAACGTGCATGACAACAAGCAACAACCTCCTGTGGACTACTCCGATGTTGCCGCACGCAGTCAGGCGCTGGCCAGTGAGTTTGGTATTCAGCATGACATTGTGCTGAAGAACCAGAACCGCATCGACAGCTTTATGTTGAATAACTGGACTGGCGGGCTGATTTTTATCGCCGTCATGTTCGTGCTGTTCCAGAGTATTTTTACCCTCGCTGCGCCTTTAATGGACGGGGTCGAAGGCTTTATTGAACAAGCTGCCAGTGGTGTTGGTAGCCTGACCCAGAGAGGGATTTTCCACGATTTTGTGAATGACGCCCTGTTTGGTGGAGTCGGATCGTTTCTGGTGTTTGTGCCGCAAATTATGGTGCTAACGCTCATTATCGGGCTACTGGAAGATTCGGGATATTTGGCGCGCGCAGCATTAATGTGCCACCGTCCACTGAGCTTCTTTGGGTTATCAGGCCGCAGTTTTATTCCGTATCTGTCGGGTCATGCCTGTGCTATTCCAGCCATTATGGCGGCGCGAACTATCGAGTCGCCCCACAAGCGCCTCATCACCATGCTCACGATCCCTCTGATGTCCTGCTCAGCGCGCTTACCCGTGTATGCGTTACTCATTGCGGTGCTCGTTCCTGCCGATGGCACGTTTATGGGCGTGTTCAATCTGCAAGGCGCAGCATTTTTCGGGTTGTACTTCTTTGGGATCATCATGGCGCTAGTGATCAGTCAGGTGTTAAATCGCTTCTTACCGCGCGATCTGGAAAAGACCGATATGCCGTTTATTCTGGAGTTACCCAGCTATCGGTTGCCGCACTGGAAGCCGCTGTTTCAGCGTGTGTTAAACAGTGGATTGCAATTTATTCGCCGCGCCGGACCGATTATTTTTGTGGTGTCGGTGGGTATTTGGGTATTGGGCTATTTCCCGTTGAACGCGTCTCTCGAAGACTCCTGGTTAGGTCAAATTGGTCATTACATCGAACCTATCTTTGCCCCCATGGGACTGGACTGGCGTTACGGCGTGGCGATTCTGATGTCGTTTCTGGCTCGCGAAGTGTTTGTTGGCGCATTGGGTACCTTGTTTGGTATGGAAAGTGCCGATGAAGACGTCGCTGGTCTGGCCGAGCGCGTTCAAGCTGAAGGGCTAACCCCAGAGGCGGGTTTGGGTCTGGTATTGTTCTATGTGGTCGCGCTGCAGTGCGTGGCAACCGTGGCTATGCTGAAAGGTGAAAGTGGCAGTAGCAAATTGGCGTGGGGGCTTTATGTGGCTTACGGCTTATTGGCTTACGTGATTGCCGTGGTGGTGAATCAGTGCTTGGGGTTTGTTTTTGCCTGACGGTTTGCCTCACCTTGCACAGAAAACCTAAGACAAAGGGCGCTAAACAGCGCCCTTTCTTATACAGCAGGATTACTTGCTTTTCAGAGCAATGCTTTGCTTGTAATAAGCCAGCGCTGATTCGTGATCGCGGGTCTTTTCGTTAATTTCCGCCAGCAACAACAAGCCTTCCTGTGTAGGCTGAAGCTTCATGGCTTTCTGTAGTGCCTTATTGGCCAGCGCCAGGTCGTTAGCGCGATACGCTACCTGACCCAGAATACGGTAAAGCTCGGCGTTTTCCTCATCTGCCTTAATCCACTTCTCCAATGCCTGAATAGTGGGGGCCGGATTAGGCAGTGCCAGTTGTTTAAGCAATGGCAGAAAGGCGGCTTGCGGCCCGCGTTTTTGCCAGCCAAGTAATACGCTCTGGGCTTCCTGATGCATACCCTGAGCAAGCAATTGTTCGGCATAGGCAGCCTGGTAGCCCACATCGTTGCGCTGTTTTCGCGGCAGTGACTCCCAGAAGGTTTTTAACTGGATCGCACCTTGTTTGCTGGCTACTTCGGCCAAACGGCCTTTAGCAATTTGTTTGGACCATACGGTGTACTGTTCGCCCAGCACTTTTTTGTAGCCGTCGAGCTCGCTTTCCAGTGTGGCCCACTGGTTGCTCTCAGCCAAGGCTTGTACTCGCAGCGTAATAGCCGGGCGGGTTGCTTTTTGTTTGTCGTCCAGTTTGTCCAGCTCGGCCAGTGCGTCTTTGGGCTGATGTGCAGCCAGTGCCATACGGGCCAGCGTCACACGTGCTGCCAGCGAAGACGATGGGTACTCAGCGGCCTCGTTAAGCTTGCGCGTAGCAGTATCCTGCCTGCCTCGAGCGACAGCAGCCTGAGCGGAAACCAGATAGTTTACTCCCTCAAACTCGCCTTGCTCAGCGATCTCTGCGGCTTTGGTGGCGGCATCCCACTCACCTTCTGCTAATGCCTGAATACTGCGGTAAAACGCGCGCTGTTTTTTGCGCTCTGCACGACCGCCAAACCAGCTGCCCGAAAAACGGGTAAAGCGAATAACTCTGCCAAACAGCATGCTTGCCAGCATCCATATCACAATGGCACCCAGCAGCATAATGCCAAGGGCAACCACACTGGTTTCTACAACCAGGTTGCCCATGGAAATCAGCACGTAGCCTTTATTGTCTACCATCGCCGGGGCGGCTATCAGTGCAATCAGAACGACAACAATGAACAGCAGCTTGAATATCAGCTTTTTCATAAGGCGCTGACTCCTTCACCGAACACGCGTTTTACGCGGCTGTCTAACAGGGCTTCCAGCGCCGCTTGTGAGCTCAGTTCAGTTGGAATGGCTTTACTGATATCCGTGGCTTTTAAATGGTTCAGCGCGGTCTCAAAACCAGCAACTTCCGGGCTGTCGGTTAAAAAATTATCGCTGAGGATAGCCATGGCCTGTTCGAGGGAAGCCACAAAGAGCGCTTGCTCACTGGCCAGCGCTGCGGCTTGCGCCTGTTGTAGCGCCAGTTTCAGCTGTTCCTGGGCCAGCCATTTTTGCTTGGCTGTCATCAGTGGCTCAACGGGTTCATCGCGAAAATCAACGCTAATAAAGTCGTCGACCAGTGAATGCCAGACATTAAGCAGGTTTTGCTTCCAGTCAGCGGCGGAGTCGGTTACTGCTGTCTCTGGCGCCGAGTAGTTTTCTTCCGGCGCATCGAGTGGCAATTTGTTAATCTGTTTGAACATACCGTCCAATGCCAGCGCAACCGAGACTTGAGATGTAGGATTAACCTGTTGCAGTGCCTGAATGTCCTGGGCAATCAGCGCTCTTACTGGCAGCACAGAAGAATCTGACAAAGATTGTAAGCGCTTGTCGGCATTGCCCAGTAACATGATGGCTGTGCGCACGTCCTGCTCCAGCCACATCTTGCGGCCAGCCATACGTACCAGGTAGTCGGCTTCTGCAACTAACCAGTCTGTTGGGCGGCGACCGTTCATTTCTTGCAACTGCGCTTCAGCCGCCTCTAATGCCATGGCCAGTTCATTGACTTTGGCTTCCATGGCCTGTTGGTTTTCTGCCAGGGCTTTGTCGGTGGCTTCCTGTTTAGTCAGGTCTGTTTTGATGATGTTGCTGTCAGCGGCAACGCGGCTGCGCTGTTCGGTTAGGGTTTGAGAGACCGATGTCTGGAGCGCGTCCAGCTTGGTTTGGGTGACAGTACGTTCATTGATGAACCAGTAACCACCATAAGCCGCGGCTGCCAGCAAAATCAGGTTAAGCAGCACGAAAAACCACAACAACCCATTGCCCGACGATGCTTTCCCGGCCGGTTTGGCATTCGCAGTTGGCTCGGTCTTGCCGGACGCCTTGGCCTCGATGGTTTTAGGCATGCTGGCTTTGGCATTGTCTTGTGGTTGCTGATTATCAGCCATAGGTTACTCCCAGTTGTCCTTTATCCATGCAATGAGCGACGGGTCGTTGGCCTGCGGACAGATACCTACCTGTTGTATGCCCTGCTGACGCAATTGCTCTGCAATTCTTTCGCTTACCGTTAGCCATCGAAACTGACTTAACGGTTGCGCTTTATATTCGTTAATCAGGCACTGAGCCTGTTCGCCACTGGTTGCAACAATGCCGCTTATGGCTTCCCAGTCAATTGGCTGACTGAGCACCGGTGCTGCCAGTGGTTTACGCTCGTAAACATCAAAAATAGTCAGTCGGGCACCGCGAGATAACAGCTCGTCCTGAATACGGGTCCGACCACCCTTGCCTTTTAATAGCAAAATGCGCTGGTCGGCGCAATCACGCAAGCGTGGTAATGACAATACGCCGTCTGAATTTTCCTGTTCAGGCGTTATCACCGCGTTGGTAAATACGCCAAGTGCCTTTGCTGTACTTTTGCCTACCGCGACCACGTGTAGCGATGCGGGAAGCTGTATATTGGTGTGTTCACTTGTGTTGCGTAATGCCTCTACCGCTGCGGTGCTCGTTACGATCAATATGCCAGTGCTGTGTTGGTTTACCCACTCCGTCACGTTTGCCGCAGCATGAGGATCATGCTGTATACGCTGTAAGGCAACAACAGACGCATTGAGTCCGGCCTGGGCAAATGCGTTTGCACTTGCTGCCTGCTTGGGCTCAGGTCGGGTAACCAAATACACGACAAATGACTCGTTAGTCGTTGTGAAGTGCAGCCAGAATATCGCCCGCGCCCTGCGCCAGCAACGACTCTGCTACTTCAATACCAATTTGCTCAGCAGTGTCGCGATGTCCCTGGGCATTGGCGTACAAAATGGTTGCACCATCGGCGGTGCCTACCAGCCCGGTCAGGTGGATGGTGTCATCCTGAAGCGTAGCGTAGCTGCCGATAGGTACCTGACAGCCGCCTTCCAGGCGCGCATTCATCGCACGTTCTGCGGTAACGCGACTGGCGGTGTCTGCATGGTTTAAGGCGGCAAGTAATTCGATTAACTCGCTATCGTCATTGCGACATTCGATGCCCACTGCGCCTTGCCCAACGGCGGGCAGCGAGTCTGTGTGTGCGATAGGTTGCGTGATGCGATCTTCCATGCCCAGACGAATAAGTCCGGCACAGGCCAGAATAATGGCGTCATATTCATTGGCGTCGAGTTTTGCCAGGCGGGTATTCACATTGCCGCGTAAATCCTTGATGACCAAATCCGGACGGTGGTGTCTTAACTGGCATTGACGACGCAGGCTGCTGGTGCCCACTACCGCGCCCTCAGGTAGCGCTTGCAGTGAGTCGTAGCGGTTCGACACAAACGCATCGAAGGGATTTTCGCGTGGGCAAATGGCATGCAAACCAAATCCGTCAGGAAAGTCGACGGGTACGTCTTTCATAGAGTGTACGGCGATATCGGCACGCCCTTCCAGCATGGCCACTTCCAGTTCTTTAATGAACAGTCCTTTGCCGCCAATTTTTGCCAAAGGGGTATCCAGAATGCGGTCACCCTGCGTGGACATGGGGACTAATTCAACATCAACATGGGGGTGATGGTGCAAGAGCTGGGCTTGCACGTACTCGGCTTGCCACATTGCCAGTGCGCTTTTACGCGTGGCAATTCTGATGGTGCGTTGAGGCTTCACTGCGTTATTCGCCATAGGGAAAATTCTTGTATTTCAGAAACTATTTCAATCATCACAGTGTAACTGAAATTGCCTGAACGCGCGACGAAATTAGCTTGATCTGCCTCTATCTGAGCACGACTAAGTCAGGCGTGCCTGAATCCACGCGCTGATGTCATTTATTTCGTCCATACACACATTGTGTTGCATGGCGTAGGTCTTCCATTTGGCCTGATAGCCCGCGTCTTTCAGTGTTTGGTAGGCGGCTTGCCCCATGGCGACAGGCACTACGTCATCGTGGGTGCCGTGTCCGAACTGGATCGGCGTTTGTTTGTTGGCGTCGTGCGCTTCTTCTGCCAACAGACTGGGTTCGCACATATAGGTCGATAACGCCAGAATGCCTGCCAGGGTTTTGCTGTAGCGTGTACCCAGGTGCAGGGCAATAACGCCGCCCTGGGAAAATCCGGCCAGAATAATGCGGTTGGCGGGCATGCCTTTGGCAATTTCATCTTCAATGAGCTGTTCAACCAGCGCAGCGGATTCTTTGACACCACCTAAATCGGCGCGTTTGTCGAAATCCATGGACTTAATGTCATACCAGGCACGCATTCTCATGCCGCCGTTAATGGTAACCGGGCGTTCCGGTGCATGGGGAAATACAAAGCGAATGGCAAGCGACTCTGGCAGTCTTAATTCAGGTACAATTGGCGCGAATCCATGGCCTGAGTCTCCGAGGCCGTGCAACCAAATCACGGTCGCTTTTACTTCAGTAGCGGGATTAATGTCGACAAAAGGTAGCGGCTGACTCATTGTAACAATGTCCTTGGTTTTGTTGTTTTTACGCCGGAATTATTATTCTGGAATATTGCTATGCAAACCTATCATCTAGAATGAAGGTGAGCAATCGCCAACTTTGTCTACAATACCCGCGTGAAACGGTAATTTGTAACAAAGCTTGTGAATCACTGTGTTGGGCTGTGCTACACTCTGGGTTTTACTTCCCTTTGCGATAAATATTAGGTGTTATGAGTACATTACTGGGCAACTTGTTTATTTTGGCGGCGCCGTCGGGTGCGGGCAAATCGAGCTTGATTAAAGCGTTGCTGGCGAAAACGCCGCCAACCGGCGCGAATCCGCTGCAGGTGTCGGTATCACATACTACCCGTAAGCCGCGTCCGGGCGAAGTGAATGGTGAGCACTATCATTTTGTGTCGCACGCTGAATTTGAAGCGCTGATCGCGCAAAACGCGTTTTTTGAGTACGCCGAAGTGTTCGGTAATTACTATGGCACGTCGCGGATCACCATTGAAGAAACCCTGCATCAGGGTATCGATGTGTTTCTGGATATCGACTGGCAGGGCGCGCGCCAGGTTAAAAAGCTGATGCCCGACACCTGCGGCGTATTTATTTTGCCACCGTCTGTTGAGACGCTGCGCCAACGCCTTGAAGGCCGTGGTCAGGATGATGAGAGTGTGATTGCTAAGCGCATGGCGGAAGCGGTGTCTGAAATGTCGCACTACAATGAGTTCGATTACGTGCTGATCAACGACGATTTTGACACCACGCTGGCCGAATTAAACAACATTGTGCAGGCACAGCGACTCAGAACGCATAAACAACAGCTGCGGCATGATGCGCTGGTCAAGGCGTTATTGGCCTAAGCACAAATTTAGTACTACCCTTTTTACGCCGTGTTGTTGTATACTACGCGGCCATTTTTAGTAATAGTATTGTTCAGTTCGGAGATATACATGGCTCGCGTTACAGTCGAAGATGCAGTAGATAAAGTTGGTAACCGTTTTGACCTGGTGCTGGTTGCTGCGCGTCGTGCTCGCCAAATCGCTACAGAAGGCAAAGAGCCTATGGTTGATGTTAGTAACGACAAACCTACCGTTACTGCATTGCGCGAAATCGAAGAAGGTCTGGTAACAGCAGAAACCATCGAACAGGATGAGCTGCGTGACCAACAAAGTCAGGACCACGTAGAGTTTGCTTCAGTAGCAAATATTCTGTCTGACCAGTAAGCCGATCGGCCTCTGGAAGCACTTTTTGACAGCGCCAGTGATTCTTGTTTAAGAAACACTGGCGTTTTTCGTTGGAAAGAAGCTCATTTCACCGTATTCTTAACGCTTGATATTATTGGAAATGCGTAACAAACGTGTATCTGTTTGAAGGGTTAAAGCAAAAAATCGCCGAATACTTGCCGCCTGAACGAGTGAAACTCGTACAGGACTCTTTTGTATTGGCTCACGAAGCGCACGATGGGCAGATGCGCTCGAGTGGCGATCCCTATATCACTCACCCGGTCGCAGTTGCCAGTATTTTGGCCGATATGCACATGGACCATGAAACCCTCATGGCTGCCTTGCTGCACGACGTTATCGAAGACACCCACTACAGCCAGGAAGATTTAGCGGACGCCTTTGGCGATACCGTTGCTGATCTGGTGGAAGGGGTGAGTAAGCTGGACAAAATTGCGTTTAGCAGCAAACAAGAAGCCCAGGCTGAAAACTTTCGTAAGATGATGATGGCCATGGTGCAGGATATTCGGGTTATTCTGATCAAGCTGGCCGACCGCACGCACAACATGCGTACACTGGGTTCCTTACGCCCGGACAAGCGCCGCCGCATTGCACTGGAAACGCTGGAAATCTACTCGCCCATTGCACACCGCCTGGGTATTCACGATATTAAAAACGAACTGGAAGACCTCGGCTTTCAGGCGATGTATCCCATGCGCCACCGCGCATTAAAGTCTGCCGTTAAACAGGCCCGGGGCAATCGCAAAGAAATCATCGAAAATATTCGTCAGGAATTATCTACCCGTTTAGCGGAATACAAAATCGACGCCACCGTACTGGGGCGCGAAAAACACCTGTATTCCATTTACCGCAAAATGAAAAACAAAGAAAAGATGTTCAACGAAGTCATGGACATCTATGCGTTTCGTATTGTGGTGCATTCAGTGGATGACTGTTATCGCTCGCTGGGTGCGATGCACGGGTTGTACAAGCCAATTGAGACCCGTTTTAAAGATTACATTGCGATACCGCGCACCAACGGCTATCAGTCGTTGCACACGTCGTTAGTGGGTCCGCACGGTATTCCGGTTGAAGTACAAATTCGTACCGTAGCCATGGACCAAATGGCCGACAAAGGCGTTGCAGCGCACTGGCTGTACAAAGAGTCTGGCGACGGCACAACCGCACAGCTGCGCGCACGCAAATGGATGCAGTCGCTGCTGGAATTACAGCAAAGCGCCAGCTCGTCATTTGAATTTATTGAAAGCGTAAAGACCGATTTATTCCCGGATGAGATTTACGTATTCACACCGGATGGCAGAATTATTGAGTTACCGGCGGGCGCAACCGCGGTGGACTTCGCTTATGCGGTGCACTCCGATATCGGTAATACCTGCGTAGGTGTGCGGGTTGAGCGTCGCAACTTCAGCCTGAGCAAGCCGTTGGAAAATGGCCAGACGGTAGAAATTATTACGTCGCCCAAAGCGAAGCCGAATGCGAATTGGCTGAACTTTGTGGTGAGTGCCCGGGCGCGTACTCGCATTCGTCAGTACCTGAGAAAGCAACAGTCGCAAGAAGCCATTAACATGGGTAACCGCCTGTTGCGTCATGCATTGGGTGCGGTAAAACTGGATGATATTTCTCAGGAAGATATCGATCGCGTCGTGGCTGAAACCAAGCACGAAACGTTCGATGATTTGTTGGTAGACATTGGGCTGGGTAACGAGCTTAGCGCCATTGTTGCGCGCCGTTTATTGGGCGAAAGCGAAGATATCGAGAAGAAAGGCAATGTGGCCATTCGCGGCACCGAAGGCCTGTTGGTGACGTATGCCCGTTGTTGCCACCCTATTCCGGACGACGAAATTGTATCGGTACTGAGCCCGGGTAAAGGCATGACCATTCACCAAAACGGTTGCCCGAATATTCGCAAGCTGGCTAAAGAGGAGCCGCAGCGAGTATTGCGCATGCAGTGGGACGAAGAACCACAGGGTGAATTTAAAGCCTCGCTGCGTATTGAACTGTTTAATCACCAGGGCACGCTGGCGAACCTGACCAATAATATCGCCGCCTGCGATTCCAATATTATTGGCCTGCAAACGGAAGAAAAAGAGAGCAATGTTTACTTCGTGGACATTGAGCTGACCACTTATAATCGGGTGCATTTGGCCAATGTCATGCGTAAAATTCGCACCATGCCCGAAGTACAAAAAGTGTCGCGACACAGCCAGTCGCGCCATCAATAACTTTATTACCCACAGGACTCATTATGTCTAAGTCAATCATTCAAACCGATAACGCGCCTGCAGCGATTGGTACTTACAGCCAGGCTGTGAAAGCAGGCACGACAGTGTATTTGTCGGGTCAGATCCCTTTGGTGCCGGAAACCATGCAACTGGTGTCTGATGATTTTGCAGAACAAGCCACTCAGGTGTTCGAAAACATCAAAGCAGTGTGTGAAGCGGCTGGCGGTACTACTAATGATTTGGTGAAAGTAAACATTTACTTACTTGATCTTGGTAACTTCGCTACCGTGAATGAAATCATGGCAAAGTACTTTACTAAGCCCTACCCGGCTCGCGCTGCAATTGGTATTAAAGCGCTGCCTAAAGATGCGCTGATCGAGATCGATGGCGTGATGGAACTGCCGGAGTAAGTCATGACCCCTGAACGTTACCAGCGTATTAGGGATATGCTGGCTAAACGTCAGACGGATTTGACCGTATGTCTGGAGAACGTCCACAAGCCGCACAATGTGTCGGCTGTGGTACGCACCTGTGATGCCATTGGTATTCACAAGGTTCACGCGGTGTGGGAAAACCAGTACCGCGTGCGTTCCGGCACAGCAATGGGCAGTCAACAATGGGTAAACGTGGATACACATGAAAATGTGACCGACGCCATTGGCGCGCTCAAAGCACAAAATATGCAGGTGCTGGTTACTCACTTATCCGATAAAGCGGTAGATTTTCGCGACATCGATTACACCAAGCCCACGGCTATTTTGTTTGGGCAGGAGAAGTACGGTGTGACTGACGAAGCCATCGCTATGTGCGATCAGGATATCGTAATCCCCATGGTAGGCATGGTGCAGTCGCTCAATGTATCGGTAGCAGCCGCACTGGTGCTGTATGAAGCACAACGACAGCGCCAGATAGCCGGTATGTATGATGTGCAGCATCTTTCAGAGGAAGAGTGTCAGCGTATGCTGTTCGAGGGGGGCTACCCGGTTCTCACTAAGGTGTGTAAGCGCAAAGGCATCCCATACCCGCCCATTGACGAACAGGGGCAAATCGCTGCTGACGACAGTTGGTGGCAGCAAATGCAGTTATCTACCCGCGCATTGGCGTCACTCAACGCATAAATCCCGTTTTTTGCGCTAAACGCAGCAATACAGGAAAGAAAAAGACCGCTTTGCAGGTCTTTTTATATTCCTGAATGACTGTGAGAAACCCTATGCGTTCTATTTTAGTATTAGCACTGTTTGTAAGTGTTCTTGTTGCACCACTTTCCATGGCACAACCGCGCGAGATTGCACCAGAAGCATCCGCTGTTCGTCCATTACTTAATGGCATGACCATTCCCAATGTTACGGTAAAACTGGCCGACGGTTCACCAGTAAGTCTGGCTGCGCTAACCATGCAAAAGCCAACGGTGATTCTGTTTTATCGCGGCGGCTGGTGCCCGTATTGCAATCGCCAGTTTGCTGAACTGCAAACTGTTGAGCAGGATATTATCGACCTCGGTTACCAAATTCTGGCTATCTCGCCGGAAACACCAGAAAACCTGCAAAAGCAGGCACTGAAAACAGAAATGAAAGTAACGCAGTTGTCGGATACCGACCTGAACGCTATTCGCGAGTTTGGATTGGGCTTTCACGTCGACAAGGTTACGCAGATGCGATACGCCGCCAATAACATTAATCTGGCTAAAGACGCTGACGGCAAAGCGGTATTACCAGCGCCAGGTGTCTTTATTGTGAATCAGAAAGGTCAGGTGGAATTCAGCTATGTAAACCCGGACTTTAAAGTACGCCCTTCGGCAGAGCTAATTTTAAACGTCGCAAAAGTACTGGCGAAATAATCGCTATCGAGTCGGGCCGGCGTGCCCGACTAGCCTTCCGGGCATGCAATCTGGTGGCGTTGCATGTAATCAATCAGGTCTAGGGCATCGTGTCTGCCGGTATTGACCAAGCCATTGTAGACGCCGGTTTTGTCGGCAGCTGACTTGTGCTGACCCAACTTCCTGACCCCTTCCAGCGAGGTAACGCGCAGTTGAATGCCCACAATACCCCTGAGTAATTTTTGTTGGTAGTCGGCTTGTGCACTGCCAGATTCAGGACGTGCCATGTCAGGCTCGAACTTGTCCATGATGCGGTCAATGACCTCCAGGGTGGCAGTATCGTCCAGTGCGTTCAAGTGCCCCTTGGCGTGTACAGCAACATAGTTCCAGGTGGGAACATTGGGCGAACTTGCGTACCAGCCAGGCGAAATATATGCGTGTGGCCCGGCAAAGACAGCTAGCGATTCGGTATTATCCAGTTTTTTCCAGTGTGGGTTCCCACGGGCCACGTGTCCTTCCAGAACCAGGTCGTCGCCGTCTTGTCTTGCCAGTAAAGGAATATGCGTTGCCTGCAGATTCTGGCTTACCAGCACCGCAAAGGCGTATTCATCGATAAACGCAAGCTGTTCAGTTTTCTCTTTAAAAGCAAAGGGCGCGGGGACAAACATAGCAATTCTCAAAAGCCAACACGAAAACCACAGTTGACCATAATTTGCGTGGCGGTACTAACGAATTTCTACAAATGGCAGGAATCGCGGGGCTGACTCGGTTTCGCTGCGTTCAAACTCATTAAATGGCGGGGTAGCTAAATCATCCGGTGGTGCAGCAAGCATATTTAAATCAACCGCCTGAGCCTTGCCGTAAATTGCGCCATCGCGCACGTCGAACTCGTAGTAAATACCATTCCAGAAATTCGCGCCGAACTCGCCCTTCTTCTTGAACATAAACAACAGGTCGTGCGATAACCAGCTCAGATCGGTTGCTGTTACTGTGCGAGGTTGCTCATAAGGGTAACGCAGGTGACACCATAGCTCCGGCCCTTCCAGGCACTTCATTTCTTTCATCGACAGAAAGTAATCGGTAAAAAGCGCGTAGTCGATATCGATGGTGTAACTGACCCTGTCGCTGTTATCAGTCGGCGTAAATAAAACTGTGCCGATGGCCAGCTGTTCCCCTTTGTTGCCCATCAATACAATGGTTTTTTTACCGGCAAGTGGGCCCGTAGGTTGGTCATCGGTACTTACACAAGCCAATAGCAACAGGCAAATACAGGCTGTTAGTGTGAATCGTGAAATCTGGTACATGAGCACAACAACATGTTCTTTTATTCGTTTAAAAAACTATAGGTGTTTGCAGCGTTATCGAAAGGGTACTTTAGTACGTTTTATGTCCTCCTTGTTGGTTGCAATGCAGGCGACACTAGGGTGATTGATTCTCGCAGTCCGGCTTAACCGCGCATTCAGGCTCGCAATGCACTAAGGCTTGAATTACACTGCTGTGTATAAATACAGGAAGGAATATTCATTATTATGCGAGCGGAAGAGTCGCTTGCCACGCTACCTATTACACAACTTAAAGGCGTGGGCGCAAAAGTCGCAGAAAAACTCGCGAAAATAGGCTTAAACACCGTGCAGGATGTGCTGTTTCATTTGCCATCCCGCTACGAAGATCGCACGCGCATCTACACCATTGGTGACTGCCGGCCGTTTACCCACGTCAGCATTTTGGGCGAGGTCATGTCGGCAGATATTCAGTACGGTAAAAAGCGCATGCTGGTGGTGAAACTCAGTGACGGCACCGGCACCATTACCCTGCGCTTTTTTCACTTCGGCACACTACAACGCAATATGATGACGCCCGGCAATGAACTGCGTTGTTTCGGTGAAATTCGCACGGGTAAGTGGGGGCTGGAAATGATGCACCCCGAATTCAAACTCATTGAGGCCGATACCGAAGAACTGGAAGAAACCCTGACTCCGGTGTATCCCACCACCGAAGGCGTCAAACAACTTACCCTGCGCAACCTAACCGAACAGGCATTAGCCATGCTGGATAAAGGCGCGCTGAATGACTTGTTACCCGACGGCATGTACAGCCAGCAGGTGAGTCTGGCTGATGCGTTAAAGCTGGTTCATCGTCCGCCACCCAGCGTAGCCGTAGAGCAGTTGGAAGACGGTAAACATCCGGCGCAAATGCGTTTAATTCTGGAAGAGCTGCTGGCTCAGCATTTAAGCGTGCTAAAAATCAGGCAGCAAAGCGATGCGCAGCCGGGTATAGCTATTGACGTAGACAACGGTTTAATTGAAAAGCTGCTAGGGAATTTGCCATTTTCACCTACCGGCGCTCAGCAGCGTGTGGTAGCTGATATTCAGCAGGATATGCGGCAGCCACGACCAATGATGCGTCTGGTGCAGGGCGATGTAGGCTCAGGTAAAACCCTGGTAGCTGCACTGGCTGCGTTATCAGCGATTGGGGCGGGTTATCAGGTTGCGTTGATGGCGCCAACGGAGCTGTTGGCAGAGCAACATGCCAATAACTTCAGCCAGTGGCTGGAGCCATTAGGGATTCAGGTAGGCTGGCTGGCCGGCAAGCTAAAAGGCAAGGCCCGTGAGCAGGTATTGGAAAACCTGGCTAATGGCACCATTCAAATGCTGGTGGGAACCCATGCGATTTTTCAGGAGCAGGTAACTTACAGTCAACTAGCGCTGGTGATTGTTGATGAGCAACACCGTTTTGGTGTGCATCAGCGACTGGCGCTGCGTGAAAAAGGCGAGGCCCAGGGGCGCTTCCCGCATCAGCTAATTATGACCGCCACCCCCATCCCCCGCACACTGGCTATGACTGCCTACGCTGACTTGGACACCTCGGTGATTGATGAATTACCGCCGGGCCGTACGCCGGTTAAAACCGTGGCTCTGCCCGATACCCGGCGTGGTGATGTAATTGAACGGGTGCGCGAAGCCTGTGGTGAGCAGGGCCGTCAGGCGTATTGGGTGTGTACGTTGATTGACGAATCCGAAGTGCTGCAGTGTCAGGCAGCAGAAGACACAGCAGTAATACTCAAAACCGCCCTGCCCGACTTAAATGTGGGGTTGGTTCATGGCCGTTTAAAAGCCGCTGAAAAACTGGCGGTAATGGATGCGTTTAAAGCCGGTGAACTGGATTTGCTGGTAGCCACCACGGTAATTGAAGTTGGTGTGGACGTGCCCAATGCCAGCCTTATGATCATCGAAAACCCTGAACGCCTCGGGTTAGCCCAGCTACACCAGCTGCGCGGCCGTGTTGGGCGGGGCGCTGTCGAGAGCCACTGCGTGCTGATGTATCAAAGCCCGCTGTCGAAAACCGCGACCAAGCGTTTGGCGGTGCTACGCGAATCTAATGACGGCTTTTACATCGCTCAGCGGGACTTAGAAATTCGAGGGCCAGGCGAGTTGATGGGCACCCGCCAGACCGGTATGGCTGAACTTAAAATTGCCGACTTAGTGCGCGACGCTCAGCTTATTCCACAGGTACAGCATATAGCAGTAAAGCTCTGGCAGGAGTATCCATCCCATGCTCAGGCCATCATTAACCGCTGGATTGGTCACAAGGAGCAATATGGTCATGCCTGATTCGGTGCCCGTTATTTTCGACAATCAAACTGCGCCCACCGCCGCTCAACAAGCCGTGCTTGATATTGCACAGCAAGCTGGCCTGGCAATAGCCGCGGAAAGCGACGCAATTTTACAGTTGCACATTGTGGACGACTGCCTGGTGTTAAACGACGCCAGCGACGCGAAAAGTCAGGGCGTGAAAGTAGACTTTTTATCCGGCCAGAGTCAGTACCGACGGGCCCATGGCGGAGGCAACAAAGAGCCCATCGCAAAAGCCATTGGATTAAAACAAGGCAACCAGATGTCGGTTGTGGATGCCACGCCGGGGCTAGGTCGCGATGCATTTGTATTAGCAGCACTGGGCGCTAATGTCACCATGGTTGAGCGCTCACCGGTGGTGTATGCACTGCTGGCAGATGGTTTGCGCAGGCTGGCAATGCAAGAGCCCGAATTAGCATCCCGTTTTAGTCTGGTGCACGCTAATAGTGCTGAGTACATGCAAACTCAGCCGGCTGGTAGCGTGGAAGCCGTTTATCTGGACCCCATGTTTCCGCATAAGAAAAAGTCCGCCTTGGTAAAAAAAGAAATGCGTGTTTTTCAGGCTTTGCTGGGCCCGGATGTTGATGCCGATGCATTGTTACCCGCAGCGCAAGCTATTGCTTTAAAACGCGTTGTTGTTAAGCGCCCGAACAGTGCGCCGTTTTTGGCGCAAACTAAACCTTCCATGGCAATCAGCAGCAAAAAACATCGATTTGATGTATATATCAATGTTTAACTATGCTGTTATAGTACTTAAAACAATCTAAAGCGGTTAAGAACGCGCCGCGTTATACACTTTTACACTTGGGAGACGAGCATGTTAGAAGTTGGTAGTACCTTACCTGAAGTATCGTTTGGCTATATCAAAGATGGCAAAATGACCGATCCGCGCACTAACGAAATTTTTGGCGATAAACGCGTTGTTGTGTTTGCCGTTCCGGGTGCATTTACACCAACTTGTTCACAGGCGCATCTGCCTGGCTACGTTGCATTGGCCGATAAAATTAAAGCCAAAGGCGTGGACACTATTGTGTGCCTGAGCGTGAATGACGCCTACGTAATGGATGCCTGGGGTAAAGCCTCGAACGCAGAAGAAATTATGATGCTGGCTGATGGCAACGGGTTCTTTACCAAAAGTATTGGCATGGACATGAACACCAGTGATTTTGGTGGTACCCGTTCTGTTCGTTACTCTATGCTGGTGGAAGATGGCGAAGTCGTTAAGATTTTCGTAGAAGATCCAGGCCGCTTTGAAGTGAGCGATGCCGAAACCATGCTGAAAAACCTGTAATAGTCTGCTGTTGCTAAGAAGGCATCTGTCTTCTTAGCATTCCCTTCCTGTTTCACCATTTCCAATTCCTGTGCTTGCTTTAAACAGGCAACGCTCTACCTGATTAGCGCCGTGCCGCTAAATTGCAATTTATCTTAAGCGTTTTGTGTATTCCGTTTTGCGCAAAATTGTGTCAGTTTAAAAAGTTAACTCACATAACAAATAAAAAACGTTGCCATAAAAAAGGAATCAGTATGAAGCTTAAGGTATCAGGGCGAAAACTCGTGTTGGGGTGTGTCATGGCACTGTCTCTAACGGGGTGTGGCGAAAGCACCGATCCCACCCAGGTAGCCGTAACGGGCGGTGTCGTACAAGGCGTAAAAAACAATAACGTTATCGCATTCAAAGGCATTCCGTTTGCAGCGCCGCCGGTTGGTGACTTGCGTTGGCGGGCCCCTCAGGCTGTGCAGCCCTGGGAAGGTGTACTAGAAGCCAACGACTATGGCAATGACTGCATGCAGCTTCCGTTTCCCAGCGACGCCGCGCCATTAGGCAAAACACCCGCAGAAGACTGTCTCTACGTTAACGTTTGGAAACCCGCTGATGCCAATGAAAATACGCCGGTCTTAGTGTGGTTTTACGGCGGTGGTTATGTGAATGGCGGCGCGTCACCAGCAGTTTACAATGGCGAGCACTTCGCCGAGAGCGGCGTCATTTTTGTGAGCTTTAATTACCGTTTGGGACGTTTTGGCTTCTTTGCGCACCCTGCACTCACCGAAGAAGCGAAAGCGAACAATGAGCCGACGGCTAATTTTGCGGTGATGGACCAGGTGACCGCACTGCACTGGGTGAAAAACAACATTGCTGCTTTTGGCGGTGACCCGTCGCAAGTCACGATTATTGGTGAGTCAGCTGGTGGGGATTCTGTTCTAACCATGATGCAAACCGCACCGGCCAATGGGCTGTTTCAACGCGCCGTTATTATGTCGGGCGGCGGTCGCTCGCTTACCCAGCGCAGAGTGCTCAGTAAAGCAGAATCGGGAGAGCAATCGGCTGAGGCTATTGGTGAGAACTTTGCTGAAGCTAAGGGTATTAGTGCATCAGGTGCTGAGGCACTGGCAGCGCTGCGGGAGTTAAGTGGTGAGAGTGTGGTTGACGGTTATAACCTGGCAACCATGTTTGCACCGCCGGCAGGCGGCAAGACCACCTATGTAGGCGGGCCGGTGCAGGACGGTGAGCTGATCACCGGTAGCATTCAGTCTGCTCTGGAGAATGACACGGTAGCCGACGTTGATGTCATGGTTGGCGCAACCAGCATGGACATTGGCTTTAACGCGTTCCCCGACAAAGCCAGTTTGTTTGCTTCTTACGGCGAGTTTGCTGAGGCCGCAGAAGCCGCTTACGATCCAACCGGTGATGCACCGCTGCAGCTAGTGGGCTACATGGCCGGTCAGGATCGGATGATGCAGGAACCGGCAAGATTTGTCGCAACACAAATGACCCAATCAGGCCAGCAAGCCTACTATTACCGGTTTGGGTATGTGGCGGACTCACTGAGTAACGAACCCGGTGCGGCACATGCATCGGATATTCCGTTTTTCTTCAAAACGGTGGATGCGAAATACGGCGCTGCGTTAACGCCAAAAGACGCCGAGACGTCGGCTATGATCCATCAGTACGTAGCAAACTTCGCCAAAACCGGTAACCCGAATGGCGAAGGGCTCGCAACCTGGGAAGCGTTTGACCCGGCCGTGTCTAATATGATGGACTTCAATCGGGCCGGTGAGGGCAGTCATGCTGTCGACCCATGGAAAGCGCGTCTGGATGTGGTGGCTAAGGCAGCAAGCCGATAGCGGAGGCATACCTAATTTACCTGAACTGACTTATACTACGCTCCTTGAAAGAGGAGCGTGTAGTGAAACAGTTCGACGTGGTAGTGATTGGCGCCGGTGCAGCAGGCTTATTCTGTGCGGCAGAGGCGGGTAAACGGGGCCGGAAGGTACTGGTACTGGATCACGCCAAAAAGATTGGCCGTAAAATTCTGATGTCTGGCGGCGGTCGCTGTAACTTCACCAACATGTACGCCAGTGCCGAAAACTATCTGTGCGAAAACCCGCATTTCTGTAAGTCTGCGTTGAGCCGCTATACCCAGTGGGACTTCATTGGACTGGTGGCCGAATACGGCATTCCCTATCACGAAAAGACTTTAGGCCAGCTGTTCTGCGACAACTCCGCGTCGGACATCGTAGATATGCTGATGAAAGAATGCAGCAAATCTGGGGTAACCATTACCACGCGATGCGAAATTGGCGGCGTCACAAAAACCGATGAGGGATTTGCGCTAGCCACGTCACAAGGTGATTACCAGTGTGAGTCGCTGGTAATCGCAACAGGCGGCCTGAGTTTACCCAAGCTGGGCGCAACGCCATTTGGCTATCAAATTGCTGAACAGTTTGGTTTAAACGTGTTGCCCACTCGTGCCGGATTGGTGCCTTTTACCCTGCACGAGCAGGAGAAAACACTGCTCGCCCAGTTAAGCGGCATCGCTATAGATACCTACGCCAGCTGCAACGACACCACCTTTAAAGAGGCTACCTTATTTACCCATAGGGGGTTGAGTGGCCCTGCCATGCTGCAGATATCCAGCTTTTGGCAGCCGGGCGATACCTTGCATTTGAATGCTGCGCCTAGCCTGGACGTGAGTGAGGATCTCACTGAATCACAATTAAAGAACCCTGATTCTTTATTAACGACCTGGTTGGCAAAACACTACCCGAAACGCGTGGCCAGCACGCTGTGTGAATTACATGGCTGGGATAACAAACCACTAAAACAACTCAATACCAGAGACATCGACAATATCGTCGACAAACTCACCGACTGGCAAATAAAGCCAAATGGGACAGAAGGTTACCGCACCGCTGAGGTGACACTGGGTGGCGTGGATACCGACGAGTTATCGTCTAAAACCATGATGAGTAAGAAAGTAGAACAATTATTCTTTATCGGCGAAGTCGTAGACGTAACCGGCTGGCTCGGCGGTTACAACTTCCAGTGGGCCTGGAGCAGCGGCTGGGCCGCTGCGCAGTATGTATGATTAACTTTGAGTCTGACAGTTATAGCGAATGGAAAATGCTCAATAGATTGATTGCATGTTTCATTTTGTTTTGTCTGTGGGAATAGAGTACCAGTGGTTTTCATATGCCAAACTCCCCCATAAGACATGCGCTAAGGCAATATCTGCCAGGTCACGATTAACGTCTACAGGGAACAGCTTGTTGAGTTTATAGTCATATTTAAAGTTCAGAGGCGGTTTACTTGGCTGAAGGATTGTAACTTCATCGTTAACCAGGTAAGCGAAGTTCTCTGCATACTGCATCATTGCTCTGTTAGAAGCTTTTGGATTTGTTAGATCTTGTCCCAACATAGGTGAGAAGTTTTCTATGCCTATTAAAGATAAAAGTGTGGGGGCCAAATCAATTTGACTAACAATTCGTTGGTCTAAGATGGCATCCTTGCCTGAATTCAGAATTACACCAGGAATATGGAAATTGTTTATGGGAACAAGATCTTTTCCCATTGCTCTGGCATCATGATCTGCTACTACGAGGAATATCGTATTCTCCCAATATGGTTGAATCTTTGCTTTTGAAATAAATTGTCCCAGAGCATAATCAGCGTATTGAATGGCTCTATGACGCATTAATTCTTTATTGTCATACTGATTAAGTTGCTGATCTGTATAATGGATAGGGGTAACGATTCCGTCTGGAATTTCAAAGGGATCATGGTTACTTGACGTAAATATAAAACTGAAGAACGGTTTGCCTTCGTTATGAAGTTTCGTCAATTCAATGTTAGCTTGGTTAAACAAATCTTCATCACTTACGCCCCATGAGGCTACAAATTGTGGGTTTTTGATATCATTAAAATCAACAATGTCATTAAAGCCGTTTCCCAGAAAGAAGCTTTTCATATTGTCAAAATGACTTTCTCCGCCATAAATGAATTGGGTTTCGAAACCATTCTTACTGAGTAAAGATGCAATGGTAAAAAAGTCCTTTTGAGATTTATCTAACTTTACAACTGCTCTAGATGGTGTTGGGGTAAATCCTGTGATTACAGCTTCGATACCCCTAACCGAACGAGTACCCGTTGCGTACAATCGTTGAAAAGCCCAGCCTTCTTGATTTAGTTTATCAAATTCAGGTGTCAGATCTAATCCTCCGAGAGATGAGACATATTGAGCACCTAAGCTTTCTTCAAGGATTATTACCAAGTTTTTGGGTTGTCCAATAAAGCTTGGAGTACGCTTACTCAAAGTAGGGTGGTTGTCGCTTTTAAAGCTGTCCGGATGTTGTTTCGATTCTTGCCGAACTAGCTCAATAACTTGGTCATCCTCCATCTTGCCGTATAACTTTGCTGCATTTTTTTCATCACCGAATTGATTAAGCGCATAAGCAACACTGTAAGTTGAATTTAATGTGAGGGAATTAACTAGTGGGTCTGTTGAAAAGTACACTAATGCAGGATTGATTGGCCTATGCCCGAAAGTGCCTCTTGCAGAAGAAAAAACTACAACAATAAGTATTGAAAATGCGGCCAGTCTGCTTCCAAGTCCAATGTCAATATTGTTTTCTTTCTCAGATACAAAGGAATTACTAACACCCCACAATTTTGCACCAGATATCAGCAACAACGCAAACACGGTGATGAGTGTTACCAAGTGACCATTAATCAACAACTTCGTCACTTCATCCGGGTAAGATAAATATTCAATAAATAGCCTGTTTGGCCTGAAACCGTATTCGTTGATAAATGCTGGTGTCGCCAACTCGAAAAATAAAATTGTCAAATAGCATGCAAAAAACCAGAGTTTCAGTAGTGATGACCAATAACTATAAAACCGCGTCCTTGATAAAAAAGGCTGAAAAAGTGCAGGGATTGCGGACAAGTATGCAATGCTACTTAGATCAATCCGAAATCCACTCCAGACAAGCCTTATAAAGCTTTCCGTATCGGCAAACCTATCTAGCTGCCAAAACGCGAGACCGATACGCGTAATGGTTAGGAAAGCTAAAGTTGAAATTGAAAATAAAATAATGGGCCGAATAAGGGCGTAAATTGCGGTAAGCATCGCTAATAGACTGAATATTAAAACGATGCTTATCCTATTGAGCCAAGCTTAAGGTTTGCTGAAAAAAAACTGACAGTTGACCTCTAATGGAGCTTTTTTGCGGGCCTTTGAGGTAAAAACATGACAAGAATTACTATTACAAATAACAGTACGGCTGTTGCGGAGTATCTACTTAGTTCAAGTCCGCCTTGAGCGACTGGCTTGTCCAAGAAGTCTCCTACAACAGCTCCTAATGGTCGGGTTAAGACGAAGGCTACCCAAAATAATAGCGTTCTTGATATTTGGCTGAATAAATAGAGAGCTAATACAGCACATAAACCCAAACTGAAAATATAAGAAGCTCCAATATAACCTAGACCTGCGGAATCAGCTGTCCAATCACCCAGTGCGGTTCCCAGAGTTTGTGAAAACATAATAGTTAGCCAATAAAATGACTCGGCTTTTGGGTTGTCAACTGAGGCTACCTCAATATTCCCAAGTGTTCGATACCAAATAATTAATGTGATAATCAATAAAGTAGCTAATAGAGCGGCCCCCCCTAAATATCCCACGCCAAGCGATCTGTCGGCAAAATCAGCAAGTGTTGTACCTACCGTCGTTGAAGCGATTATGGCAAACCAATAGATGAAAGGGCTAAACTTTAATGCCTTTGTTTGCATCATTACCGCAGCTATAAAAATGGACATAAAAATAACAGTCCCTAATGCATAGCCCAAACTCATAGACATTGTTACTGCATCGCCGCCGGTTTCACCCATCGTTGTAGCCAGTATTTTTATAACCCAAAAACCAATTGTGACTTGAGGAACTTTTACTAGAGATATATTAATTTCTTTCATCATGTTGTATTCAGCTGGAGTTATTACGCGTGACATCAAATGAGAATAATCGCCCAGGTACATAAAGCGATTGCTATGCTTATCAACACAGCAGCAGATCCTAAATCTTTTGCCAGACCTGATAACGGGTGTATTTCAAGGCCGATACGATCAACTACCACTTCTATTGCAGTATTTAAGATTTCTGTGAAAATAATAAACAGGATGGCAATGATGAGTACTAACTGCTCTTTTAATGAAACATTGAAAAAAAATGAAACGGCAACCGAAACTATAAGTAGTAGAGCCTCTTGTCTAAATGCTGCTTCATTTTTTATGAGCCATCTTAGCGCTCTATTAGAATTTAAAGTTGCGAGATAAATTCGTTTAAGGCCTTGAGGTTTATTTTGACTATCAAACACAGGCTATATTTCTCCTTGTACTATTGTTACAGAGTTAGGTGTTGAGTTTTCAATATTGCATTTGCTAAACGGATTATTGGAGTTGCTGTAAGTAACTGAATCTACTTTCATTTCTGATAGTAAAATATCAAAGAGGTTGTCGTGTGACATGGGTTCTGTGCTGATGTTATTCAAACAATCCAATTTAGCCTGTTGATGCTCTTGATCCGCCCAATAAACAAATGGCACTTGTGTCTGTTCTGATGGTGCAAAAGCATAAGGCAAGCCATGTAAATAGACTCCACCTTCGCCTAACGACTCACCGTGGTCGGATATATAGATCATTGATGCCCTGCTCTTAGTTTTATCGCTATATGAAGCAAGTTCCGTGATGATCTTTGATAAGACAAAGTCGGTGTATGCAATAGTGTTATTGTAAGTATTTAACAGTTCTACTGAGCTACAATTTTGAATGTCACTGCGTTGACAGTCTGGCGTAAATATTCTTTTATCCTTTGGATAGCGCCGATAATAAGTTGGCCCATGAGAACCAATCATGTGTAATACAATCAATGTATTGTCGCTAGATAGTGAATAGAGTCTTTCTCGTAAAGCATCAAATAAAACTTCATCAAAACAGTAGTCACCATCACATAAAGGGTTATTACTGTCTGTAGAAATCTGATGGCTCGCAACTCGAGAGCAAACTCCTTTACAACCGCCACTGTTGTTGCTAATCCAAAATACATCGGCCCCTGCCAGGTGAATTAAATCAATTGCATTTTGCTGGGCGATAGCGACTCGCTTCTCATAGTTTTCTTTGTCCAATCTGGAAAACATACATGGCACAGATACTGCCGTAGAAGTTCCGCAAGACGTAACATTCTTGAATGACACTACGCCCAATTTACTCGTCAAGTAGTTAGTAGGAACTTCATAACCATTTAAAGAAAAATTTTGAGACCGAGCTGTTTCACCAAGCACCACTACAGTAATATTTTTAGTATCACTTTCATCGTAGACTGTTGGTGAAATGTCTAACATTCTAAATTTTAAAGGTGGGTGGATATAATTATTGTTTGCGAACTTAATCGTCGAATCAATTAACGCATAAGGTATTAAGTAACCAATTAAATCTCGATTATTTCTGCCGATGGATGCATAACTAGAATAGAAGAAGATTGCTATCAATAAAGTGAACGCCAAGCTTGCAATCATCAATTTAATTCTAGTTATAAGCTCTCCCCAAAATGTCGAATAAGTCAGTTTGACTTTGGCGATCAGTATTGCTGGAATAATACCGAAAGTTGCTAAGAATAATAAAGCAGTTAGATTTATATATGAAAACGCTTCAGCACTATCTGTTTCAACTGTGTTTTGTATCATTCCATAATCAAAAATAACGCCGTAATTAACGGTGCTATAGAAGACTAGCGAAGACATTATTACCAGTAAAATTAATATTGGCTTGGTTATCCACCTCCAGGCAAAGAAGCATTGAATAAAGATAGCTAGAGAAAGAATAAATATCGGGACCGATAACAAAAAAAAGGGGTTGTATTCGCTAAGCGAAAGTATCGCTGAAAAAGCTTTAAATAAAAATGGAGCGTTCAGTACAAATACTATATATACGCAGGTAATAACAATAAGTTGATTAGTTGAGAGAGTGTACGTTTTTATAAAATCGAAAGTCTTATTCATTATTCAACCTTAAAATGAATGCTTAGAACTTATGCGAAATTCGATGCCATTGACGCCCGGAACGGACGTAACTGGTTTGATGATATCCACATGTATTACACGCGCTTCACTAGTTTGATTCGAATAAAAACGCGCGCCGATGCCTACTGAAGTCATCCAGGAATCTTGATGGGTAGTGGGGTCTGAACTGCTGAAAACTCTGCCTGAATCGACAAAGATCGCACCGCCTAACTCTACGAGCTTATAGATATTGATATGAGGGTAATATCGAGCTTCGGCAGTAAACTGCGTGCTATGGTCTCCATGTCGATACTGTAAAGGGTATCCCCGTAGACCCGATTCACCGCCTAATACGATAGGGTAATCTTGAAACTGATTTTGACTGAATTGACTGTTGTTTTTGAAATAACCGCCCCAGCTATCACTAATTTTGTGAAAGTACTCATTTGTAAGACTTAACACTGCTCTGGTTGGAATAATCGAGTTACTGTATATTTCTCCTTCAAAATTTGCGGTCATAAACCAGAAAGAGTCATCAAAAAATTCTATTCCTTTAGAAAGGTAAGAGCGCCAAAGTATTGTTGGAGAGGCTTGGTTGTTACCAATATCAGAACCAATTTGGGCACTAAAATTCCAACCTAGATTGAAGTCTTCAATTTGATTAATTAGATAGAGATTTGTGAGCTTCCTGAACTCTTTTTTTAAATATTCGATATTTAAGGAAGGATATGAAAAATCCCTGTTAGAAGGTACTAACGAAATTGGAAAAGGGTTTTGCGATTCATCTATTTGCGAAAATTCATGTCGTTCATTGGTAAAGCCAATTCCAAACCTTAAGGTTGCTTCATCAGTGTCACTATCAAGCCATTTCCAAGTAGCTGTCGAATATACCTTACGATGGTTGAACTGATTATAAATTTCACCGAGTTTATATTGAGTGTCGATTTGGCTAAAGTTATCGAATCCAATGCTAAATGCGTTGGGTGTATCGAAGCTTACAAAGTCCTTCTGAAAAAAAACCGATTCCGAAGTACCATCATTGCTGCTAGTAAACTTTGCACTTACGTTAATATTGTTTTTAAGAAATAAAGGAAAGTTTAACTTGAACTGATAGCCACTTCGTTGATCATTGGTAAAGGATTCAAGCTCAGCATCTATGCCTAATCCTAGGAAGTTTCTGTCCTTTATGCCGATAGCATATTTATTCACCCCTCCTTTACGACCAAAATCAACAGTGGGCATAAGTGACCAGTTATCCCAGGTCTCTACAGATATCTTGCCTGAGTTAATTAAACGTGTGACTCTAGCGTCCCGAATATATTTCTTGTTTCTTAAGTGGCGTTCAAGTTCCTCAATGTCGTCCTGACTTACATCACATTTTTTGATGAAAAAAGCGACTTCGTTGTATATTGTTTTTTCTTTCGTTTTGATATGAAAAAAATTTGCCCAACGATGCAGGAATAGAGTGTTGGGATCGTCTAAGTCAAAAATATCATTTATTACTAACGCTAAATTATCTTTCTGATCGCAACTTTCACTAGTATTGGCTGACGCAATTGCTTTATTTGATGTGAAAATTGAATAAAAAACAAATATGCTAAATATAAAGTGCGTCTTCATGCAGCCACCTCATCTGAGAATGGCCTTATTCTATTTATGTAAACTTAAGATTCTCTTAGCTAAAACTGATATTGAGCTCAAGTTAGTCTGAACTCATTCATTTTCGCTGGGAGCATTTTGCAGAATATCTCTTTCGCGGTCATAAATTGGAGCGGAGAGACCGAATGCCCCCATTACCGTGTGAAATATATTAAACTGCGAATGTTCAGGTGCTTGAGAAATATCACTTATATTAATCTGTTTGTAGGCTAAAAACGCATCGGAAGCCCATAACAAAAATGGAATGTCTTTTTGATAGTCGGGTGCAAATGCATAGGGGGTACCATGAAGATACAGACCATATTCTCCAAGTGATTCACCATGGTCAGATATATAAATCATTGCTGTAGATGCATCACTCAGACTTTTTAATTCTCCGATAAGTGTTGATAGGAAATGATCTGCATAAAGCAGTGTATTGTCATAAGCATTAATTAGTTCTTCTGGACTGCATTTACTAATCTCTTCATCGCGACAAACCGGTGTGAATTGGTTAAAATCCTGCGTGTATCGAGAGTAATAGCTCGGTCCATGGCTTCCCTTTGTATGTAAAATAACAAATACCTTCTGTTTCTCAGATGAGCGAATTGCATCTATTAAATTTGTTAGAAGGACCTCGTCAAGCTTGCAGCCTTTACCTTCGCAATCCGAACTAAGCTCATTTGCATTAATATATTTGCTCACTTTTATTGGCGGCTCTCCCCAATTATTTGTTCGCCATTGCACATCTACACCGTGTCTTGTTAAATAAGTTGGTAATGATTCTTCATTTACAGACGCTTCATTGGGAGACAATATACACTTTAGAGATCCCGTTGTATAAGTGGTGCAAGATTTTGTGTTTTTCAAAATCAATAAGTTAGATTCTTTCTCTAATTTTGGGTTGGTTAATTTGGAGTACCCATATAATGAGAAATTTGCTGACCTGGCTGTTTCACCGATAACTAATACAACCACCGTTTTATTGTTATCCAGGAAATGGCCATTTGCCAAAGGCTTCTGTCCATTAGTTGTTTTATTAATAGAAGAAAAATGTCGTGCTGTATTAATTATGTATGACCATGGCAATATTTTTCCACCTAACACACTTGCATGCTTATCAATCCACAACCAACTACTTGCGTTAGCATACAAAAATATGACTGAAGATGTAAAAGCAATAAACATATTGCGTATTATTACCCTTCTATCGATCCTGCTGATTTTAAATATTAAAACAATACAGGATACCCCTAAACCAAGTATGAGTATCGTAAATACTAAATCTTTCGAAATTAACTCAATTGATTCAGATTTTTGTGTATTGAGTATATTCCCAATCATAGTCCTATCTAGTACGACTTGATAATTACCCATGAAATGGATTGCTGCAGAATTCAGTATTGTTACAACTATTAAAAATGTTTTTAGTATTACGGGTGAAATCAGTGCTAGAAAAGAAAACGATGTGAATGTGATAATAAACGTGATTACTATTATTGATAGTAATACTCCAATACCACTAGCACTACTGATATCCGTGTTTAGTATCACATACTTAAGTAGCATAACGTTAAAAGCGAACGTCATTAAAACGCTCGCCCAGATAGTGAAACTACTTGCTTTCATTGTTAGCAATTTATAATGGGTTTCTATTTTCATTTAGGAGAATTGATTTTAGTGTGATGTAAGTGCCGGTAGTAGCACCGACCGCGATCGCTAACCAAGTTACAAATAGTGAATGCACTAAGCCATTGACTGAGCAAACAATTAAGATAAAGCTGAACATAAAAATAAAAACACTCAGGTAAACTGGGTAATCATTCATCCAGCTCCACCATTTAATATAGCGCCTTGACAGGTACTCTCCACTCATTCCGGAAATTACGCCAAGTACCGCACCGAAAACTACGTCCGCGGGCCAGTGAGCTCCAACCGCTACTCTGGAAATTCCAACTATTGTCGCAACAGCTAGTATCAAGATAATTCCAAAAGATCTGATTTGAGCATTAGGGCTATTTTTTCTTTTTGCCAATACGACAAATAGGATCGCAGATGCAGCAGCAAAAATAGTTATAGTATGGCCGGATGGGAAGCTCGTAAACGCGGTTAGTCTCTCACCGATGATATGAAATTGCTGACTGTCTAGAACGGCAGCGGGCCTAGGTATCGCAAAGAAGTTCTTTCCTAAATGACTAAGCGAAAAGGCCAATGGAATAGCTCCAAACATGGCAGCCCATATTCTTGTATTTATAATGCTAACAAACGAAATTAGTGGGATTAGAATCAGAGCATCGCCCAAGTAGGTTATATTGAGCCAGACTATATTTGGAATAGTTTGTAGAGCCTTATTAGTAATTAAAAAGATATCTTTTTGGTCGGCTAAGTAGATGTCCTTATCCATTGCCATACTTATCATTGAAATAGTAACTAAACATATGAAACTAATGAGCTTCCAGAGTGGAAGGGTAGATTTCGGATACGTTTGATCAATAATTAATTTTGTGGACATAGAATCACCTCAGTATTGGTGACTCATGCTACAAACCTAAACTTAAGTTTCGCTTAGTAGAAACTTAAACTTCGAATTGACCCTTTTAACGTATGTAGTTGCTAAGAAACGGTTTGATGCTAGAGTTGTTAACTTATATGTCATGGAGTATCTCGATAGCAGATGGAAGTAGATGCATTTTCCTGTCTGACTTTTAGCAAGCATTCCGGATTTCTTGAGACTAACACTGAAGGATGTTAGAAAAAGTGATCGTAAAATCAATTGGTTATTAGATCCTCTTTCTTTTGATAGGGGAGTTGATGTGCTAAAAGTCAGATGATTTGAAGCAGGCAGAACGCAATAATAGAAAGCGTTAGAGTAACGTAATGTTATTTGAATTGAATTATTCTATTGTTGTTGGATTTTAAGTGCTCTCAGCGTAGCTTGAGCTACTTCCTCTACGCTTATTAGATCCATCGCCCTAGGATCGTGAACTCTTTCATGCCATTTTGCTTCTTTAACATTTTTGCCTAAAAACAAGCGAACTGCTTCAGGGTATTTATCCACAGTGTATTGCAAAGATGCAAATGGGCCTGACAGTTCCGGCCTGGCTACCGCGTATAAACCTACAACAGGAATATCCAGCGCTGTTGCTATATGAACGGGCCCACTGTCCGGGCTGATGAGTGCATCGCAGTTTTTCAAAATATCAACCAATTCCAATAGTGATGTTTTTCCTACAAGGCTTTGACAGTTTGATTGATTGACCAGAGATTTGATGGTTCTTTCTTGCTCCCTGTCAAAATCAGTATTTCCACCTACCAGCAATATTCGACCATCATAAAACTGCTCGATTTTGTTCACCAATTTTGCGTAGTTTACGGCAGCCCACGAGCGCTCTTTTTTACTTGCAGCAACGTTTAACACTATGGTTCGCTGCGGATTTCCTTCTGAAGGTGTACTTTTTGATTTCAGTTTACCAATGAACCATCTGAATTTTTTATCATTGACCCCAATATGAGTAGCAAACTTCATGAAGCCCTCGGCCAAGTGTTCATTGTCGTAGCTAATGGATTCGTTAATAAACCAGCTATGAAAATCCTTTGAGCGAATAGCGTCGAAACCGATTTTTCTTTCCGCTTTTATAAATGGATAAACCAAGTTTGCCCTAAAGCTTGCTTGTGCGGCTAGAAGTATGTCGAACTGCTTATCTTCAAATAGTTTTTTTAATCTAAAGTAATCCCGGAATGACGTTGGCTTTTTGATAGCCATAAATTTAGTGTTAGGCATTCCGGATAATAACGTGGCAATGGCTTCGGTAGTTACCCATGTAATCTCAGCATCGGGAAAATGTTTAGTGATTGCGTTTAAAGCAGGTGTTGCCAGTACGCAATCGCCAATAGCAGACAGTCTGAAAAAGCAGATTTTCATGGTGATGACTGGCCTCTTTAGTCGATGTTTTAAGGCATCAAAAAAATATTAATTATAAAAGTATATGTTATTTCTGGAATTCTTTATCGAATTAAACCAATCCTGCTCAGCCTTAAAATCGTGAGGTACCTGGTCCTCTGTTCTGCTACCAGTTAAAGACAGAGATTTAAAGAAATCGAAGCCATAGATGTTTAAACTTGCAAACGAAGTCTTGGATAGCCAGTACAACATCATCAATCCTGTTGATGGAGGTGCGCCTATGCTTTGCTTTATTTCCGCATATAGTTCTTGAGGAAATAGATAAAGAGGTTTTTCCATCATCCATTGTTTCAAACGCTTTCGTTTGTGCGACATCCAAATCAACTTTTTGGTTGACAGACTTTCAAAATGCCTTTTTTCAATAGTCGTGGCGAGAGCTAACCAATCAGTTTTCGTACCATGGCTGAACTCAGAAAACATAGGAGCTCTGTTGATTCTTATAACTATGTCCTTGGAATCTATTGCGCGACCGTAACTTGTAGTGCATAACGACCTGGCATTTCCGACAACTGCAATGTGTTTATTTTTCACTGCATCCGCCAGTGTCAGAAACGTATCTTCAAGCTTGGCATTCAATAATTCATCGTTGTTTGACCAGATAGCTTTATAGAATCTGACTTTATCGAGCATGTTAAAGAGGCTGTAATGCCTGGAAAGAAAGTCGTAATTTGAATCCTTCACTCTTTTTAATCCCGAGGAGTTAGCTTATTAAAACTGTAATGAATACTCCTGAAGATTTGCTGATTTTAGTCTGAATGATAAAGCAGCTATTTATTCTTAGTTATAAAACATGCTCGATTGTTAAGGGTAATATATAAAGGTGGAGGTTAATTAAAAATGAATTCTGATTTTTGCAAATAAATTATGAGCATCTTTGGTTTCTATAGATTTTTTGTAGAGATTTCTTTTCCCAAACTTAGCAAGTTCGTCTTCGAACTCACCTCCAAAACTGTAACTTAAATAAAATGCGGTTATCTTACTTAAGGAGTATTTATAGCGTAGTTGGAATGCACTTTCAGAAAATGAAAAGTCATCATGTCCGCTCGCGTCTACAAGTTGTCCCTGCGGGTCAATAAGATAACTATTTAGCAGATTGGCTTTACCAATAACAGATTCAAGTTTAATTCTTAATTCTTGAGTTTCGCTTATTTGATAGTCAAGGTTTATTTCAATGGCTTGCTCTGTGAAATCAAATTCCCCGATGTAATTGTCTCTTTCCCACTCAAGCCAGCTCTCGCTATTGTACTGTGAGAAAGTGAATCCAATGTTCATCGGTTTACTAACTTGCAAGTCTACCGTAAGTTCTGTGCTGTAAAACTTACCAGATAGGCCTTCTGTGCCAAATTCAGCCGATAGGTCGATACTGCCCCAATCATATTCAGGTGTATCAAGTTCAAACTCCGCAATATAAAAAGACGGTAGACGTACGGAATTGTTTCCTCTGGTGAGTAGATCATCATAACCAGGAGTACCAACTTCCACGGACAACTGATATTCAAATTCAGCTTGTGTCACTATTTCAATACCGACTCCTGCAATACTAGGCAAGGTTTCATTTTGATGGTTTGTCTTTAGTTCGGCCTCGAAGGAAAACAAAGTGTCTCTGATTGACCAGTGATTGAAATCAGGTATTTGATATTGATACTCATATTCTGCTTGTTTTCGGTTTACACGTTTGACATACCCAATGTCATTTAATTGTAAATTGTCACCATAGCTAAACAAACTAAATTCATGATTTTGCTGCGCGGTTGGTTGTATACTTCCGGTAACCCACCAACCGAAATCATTTGTTGTTGAAAGGCTTTGTTCAATAACGCTTTTTATTGCACCGAAATTTAGCTCGGCGTTATCTGAGTAAGCATAATTGAAATCTGATTCTATAATAGTAGCTGTTCTTTCGATACTTGGTGTGTCAACTCGATTGAGTGACATACCAATTTTATTTGCACCAAACCTGTACTGGCCTCTCAACAGCCAAAACTCTCTACCCGGTTTGCCTTGATCTGCGTTTTCAAAAGCTGTTAATACCCCCAAATCCAATCTTTCATTGCTAAGTGTGTACTTTATTGCAGAGTTCAATTCTCCTTCATAGTCATTATCATAATATGAATTTCCGCCAATTCTCGGTGTGTGCACTACCCTGAGCGATTCTGGCCCTACCACGTCGAATAGACTGCTATTGTCATTGAAAAAAGGGCGATTTTCGGAAAAAAAGTTTTCTATAGCGGAGAAATTTACGACTAATTCATTTGACTCCACCTGACCAAAGTCAGGGTTGATTGTGGCACTAAATTGTTGATTTTTAGTTGGCTTCCAAAAGATTTCAGCACCTATATTCGCCTTGTCTTTGCTATTTGTAAAATCTCGATTGAGAGAGATATAAGGGAATATATCCAAGCTTGACTGGTCTTTCACTTCAACTGTTTGTCTAGTGAAGTTTGTAAGGAAGCTATTCATTGAAGCGTTTGCAGGTATTGATGAATATGTTGCATTCGTGGATTCATCATAGCGGGTAATAGAAAAACCGAATTCATTCTTGTCTTGAATTGAAAAAGGCATGGCGCTCCAGGGAATAAAGATTTCGGCGTTCCACGAACCAGTTAGAACTTTGGTTTTATAGTGCCACTGACTATCCCAATCTAAATCAAACTCTTTATTTTGTTTGTATATCCCATCGTAGAAATAGCCTTGATGATTTACGGCAAATACATAGCCTATTTGCTGTGTATTATTCATATCAATCATTAGTTGGATATGATCGTTGGTGAATAGAGTATCGTTTTCTTGTGTTCGTACTCTCAAGGGTGAAATGGTACTTGCCGAAATACCAATATATATACCATGGCCTGAAGTAATAAACTGGTAAGAAAAGTTACCCTCGAGTTTTGTTAGTGTTTGTGGAATAACCTGAAAGTTGACAGTATTTGGCGTTATACCTTGCCAGGATTCCTCATTGAGTACACCATCAATAACTGGTTCTGATGCGGATGCAGTGTTAGATATGTAAAGATAAAGAACTGTTAGAGTAAAGCTAAAGAGTTTCTTCATTATAGCGATACTGTAAATGTTATTCTTCTGTTAATTAATGAGGCTGAAATAGTTGCATTAATTCTTTCACAATAAGACTTTACTATTGCTAATCCTAATCCAAACCTCTCCGTAGATGTTCTGGAACTGTCTTTTTGCCACAAAGGATCGAAAAATAGTTTCAAATCATTTTCTTGAGTCTCTTCATGACAAATATTTGAGATCTTAATCAGGACTTTTCTTTCAGACGTTTTCGATACTGCTATTTCTATAGCTGTATTATTTGGGCTGTAAAATATTGCGTTATTAATTAAATTCGAAAACACAGTTTCTAAAGCGAATTTATTACTATTTACCAATAGAGTCGAGTCACTAAAGTCTATATTTATTTCCCTTTTATCTATGTTTTCTCTAGTAAGAATGTTATTTAACATTTCGCGCAGATTAACTTCGCATGTGGGTAATTTTTGTGTGCTGCCGCTTTTTTGTAATAGCAAAATGTTATTAACTATGTTTTTCAAGCGGGAGGAGATTTCATGAACATCTTTGGTTAAGTTATCTGTTATTTGTTTCTCGTGAGGGAACTTTAGGGCTACTTCGCTCAAACTTATGAGTTCTGCAATTGGGGTTTTTAACTCATGGGCAATATCAGAGGTGAGTCTTTGTTCCCGTACATATAGGCTGTGGTTATCTTTTATAAACTGGTTAACACCGTTAGCAATAGGGACAAGTTCTTCTGGTAACGTTTTGACAGACACCTCAAGTTGATTGGAATTTAAACTAATATTACTAAGCTGTTTATTGAAATCATCTATTGGTTTTAAGCTATTGTAGACCACAATCTTGACGATTTTTCTTACGGCTAGAACAGCTAGAATTGAAGTAATAATAAAGATGACATCTACAAACCAAAGTATGTAATTCAACTCCTCTTTACTAAGTGCATAGGCAAACTCCATGGGTGTTTGACTTTTTGAGAATTCTTCCCGGTTTATTCCCATTTTTTCGCGAACGTCTGAGTCTACTTGTGGCAAAAATTTAGTAAAAACCATTCTGCCATCTCTTCCATCCGGCAAAGTAATATCTTGAATTATGAATTCATCTAATTCTACATTCAGTCTTGGCAAGTCGCTTATTTCAAAGAACGTTAAAGTGTCTGAACGCTCAAATACCTGATTTTTATGCCATAGTTGAAAATACTCAGGGTTTTCAAGGCCTTCAAACTCAGGCATAAATTCACCGGCAAAATCAAATTCAACTTCGACGTTATCTTCCTCTACCAAAGTTTCGAGTAATCCGACTTTATTGAGCATCGCCCGATCAAACTCTCCACTAATCCAAGTGTCGACACTTATATCAGTGATCAATAAGATAACTAACATTAGTATTGAGATAGAGATGGATAAATAACGGCTTAGCTTTTTATGAATTGAGTTCACTACTGACTCTCAACAAAATAACCGAAGCCGCGCTTGGTTTTGATTGGAAGTTCGTATCCAATGGCTTTAACTTTCTTTCGAGCAGAAGAGAGGTGCGCTTCTATAGAGTTTTTTGCAATAGCATCATACTGTCCAGCAAGATACTCGCTGAGCTTCTCAGCTGATATGACTTTCCCCTGATTTGTAAACAAGCATTCAACTACTTTGTATTCATTTGGTGTAAGTAGGGCATCAGTGCCAGCGCATTTTAGTTGTTTTAAATGCAAATCTAATGATATTGGCCCAATATTGATACTGCTGTCATTTACATTCAAGCTTCCTCTTCGCATTAAACAAAGCAGCCGTACATGAAGTTCGTCAAAGGAAAAGGGTTTTGTTAGGTAGTCATCAGCGCCGTTGAGTAAGCCATCTACTTTATCTTCTGTCAGGTCTTTCGCTGATAAGATCAGTATCCGAATATCTTTACCCGCTTGTCTAATTGCTTTAAGAATTGACGTGCCGTCTACAGAGGGAAGCATTAAATCAAGAATTAAGAGTGAGTAATCCCCAGACAAAGCCATACTTAACCCTTCAGAACCATCTCCGGTATCATCAATAGTGAACCCCAGGTTTGATAGGCCAACCTTTAAACTTCTTCTGAGGGATATAGAGTCTTCGATGATTAAAACTTTCAAGCATGTGTACCTTACAATTATTTCTGACAGGTTATCGTCTTAATCTTAAGGTTAGCTGAATTTATGCTTAAGGGTAGTGGCGAGCTTCAAACAGAAAAAGTCAATTCAATGATTGTTATGCCGTAGCTGCTGATTAGAAAGCTGTATTTAGAACTATTGCTTTAATGTAATTTAAATTCTGATTTGTTTGTTTCAAATAATTGTAAAAAAAAGGTTGAATAAAATCTAAGCAGAACAGTATAGTAGATGAATGGAAGCGCATACATGTGTCGCAGGGATACAGTGTAATGACGCGCTCAAAAGTTTTGCAGCAAATACAAGGACAGTGGGGGAGAGCAATCATCGCTACAATAAGGACGCTGCTACTCATTCTGATAGTGCAAACTATTGCATTGTCGCCGGCCTGGGCTAATACCACTAGCCCGGTGTCTCAGTCACCCATCAAATCTGAACTTGTTCATACCGAATCCGGCTATGTGATCCATCGAAATGGCGATCCCTATTTTATCAAGGGGGCAGGCGGCAGCAGTAATATGGCGTTACTGGCGCAAAGTGGCGGTAATTCCATTCGCACCTGGGGCACGAATAACGCAAAAGCCATATTGGACGAAGCCCACAAACACGGTTTAACCGTAATGCTGGGTCTGCGCATTGGCCATGAGCGTCATGGGTTTGATTACAATGACGAAGCAGCGGTTGCCAAGCAAAAAGAATGGGTGAAAACGCAAATTCTGGCGTTTAAAGATCATCCTGCCTTGTTAGCCTGGGGTATTGGTAACGAGGTTGATTTGTTCTATACCAACACCAAGGTGTGGTATGCCGTACAAGATATTGCGGCCATGATCAAAGTACTCGATCCGAATCATTTGATAACCACGGTCACTGCGGGCATGGATAAAACCAAGCTCGACCTGATCCTGGAGCGGGTACCTGATATTGATTACCTGAGTATCAATATTTATGGCGGTCTGGAAACGCTGCCTAATGCCTTATTGGAGATGGGGTATAGCGGTCCGTATGTAGTCACTGAATGGGGGCCAACCGGGCACTGGCAGGTACCCAAAACCGATTGGGGCGTACCCATTGAGCAAACCAGCACACAAAAAGCCCAGTCTTACCGGGAACGTTATGCGGCGGGTGTGTTAGCTGCACCAGGCAGAGCATTGGGCTCTTATGCCTTCCTGTGGGGCCAGAAGCAGGAGACCACACCAACCTGGTACGGTGTGTTCACCGAAGCGGGATACCCCAATGAAGTGGTCGATTCGCTGCATTACAACTGGCAGGGATCTTGGCCTGCATCGCGCGCGCCTTACATAAAAAGCTTTACGTTAAACAACAAAGTGGCGCTGGATAACATCCATGTGAAGCAAGGCGATACCATTGACGTTGATTTGCATGTCGGCACACATCAAGCAGACGGTTACACCATTCGCTGGGAGGTATTGCCGGAAAGTACTGATATTAAATCGGGTGGCGATCCTGAATCCCGGCCAAAGCCAGTACAGGGGTTAATTGTCTCTGATGACAATAAAGGAACGATGCGTTTCACCGTTCCCTCTACACCCGGCGGCTACCGGTTATTCGCTTATGTGCTCGGCGGCAGCGGAAAAATAGCCAATGCGAATATTCCGTTCTACGTCGACTAGGCGCTTTTCTGTAATGTTTGTGAGTGAATTGAAATAATCGTACTGGATTAATGCGATTATTTCATGAAGCCATTCGCGATCCTTCACTAATATTAATGAATCAACCGCAGTAAGGTAGTACTCAACGCATGTACATACCGCTGATGGTACGTCATGCCAGTACCCGAATAACAGAGGAGACAGCGCGTGGCGAATGATTCAGACACAATCAAAACAGGTAATTCTGAAACCCAATCCAGTAGAAGACAGTTTATCCGCAATATGGCTATTGCCGGTTCGGGTATCGCAGCATCGCTTGCCGGCACATCTGCCGTTGCCGGGTCTGATTCAGCACAGGGTTGTTCCACTGCGGTAGTAGGTAACAACACCCGCAAGCTCGGCGCATTAACAGTATCGCCAATTGGCCTGGGTTGTATGAGTATGTCCAGTGGCAGTTATAACCCGCCACGCAGTGCAAAAGACATGGTGCCGGTCATTCGCGGTGCAGTAGAGCGTGGCGTCACGTTTTTCGATACCGCCGAAGTGTATGGCCCGTTCACCAACGAAGCGATCGTTGGTGAAGCGCTGCAACCGGTGAGAAATGACGTTGTACTGGCCAGCAAATTTGGCTTTAAGTTTGAAAATGGCCAGCGTGCAGGGCGTGATTCGCGTCCTGAAGCTATTCGCACGGCTGTAGAGAGCATGTTAAAGCGTTTGCGCACAGACCGCATTGATTTGTTGTACTTGCACAGAGTCGATCCGAATGTACCAGTAGAAGAGGTTGCCGGTGCGGTAGGGGAGTTAATTAAAGAAGGTAAAGCCCGCTATTTTGGCTTATCCGAAGTGTCACCAACCACGTTGCGCAAAGCCCATGCAGAGTATCCGGTTACCGCGGTACAAAGTGAATATTCCATTATGGAACGTTCGGTGGAGAATCAGGTACTGGCAACCTGTGAAGAACTGGGGGTTGGCTTTGTGCCATGGGGTTCTGTGTGTCGGGGCTTCTTAGCCGACAAATTTAACGAGTACAGCCGCTTCAGCGAGCCATCGCGTTTCGCATCAGTGCCGTATTTCACGCCGGAGGCCATTGAAAAGAACATGGCGATCCTTAATCTGGTGCGAGAGTGGGGGGCAGAGCGTGGCATGTCGCCTGCGCAGTTTGCCATTGCCTGGTTGTTGTCGGTAAAACCCTTCATTGTGCCAATTCCTGGCACCACTAAATTGCATCATCTGGAAGAAGACATCGGGGCTATTTACACGCGCTTCTCTGACAGTGAAATGGCCATGTTCCGTAAACAGTTTGAGCAATTGGATTTAGTTGGGTTCCGCGCAAAGGATGCGGCGTTAACTGACAAGTAGCGCGGTCTACACAAACAGCCAACCAGCGTTGGCTGTTTGTGTGTATCAAATGAGTAAAACTATTTACACCGTGCGTGTGGCAATAGCGGGGGGCGTGGCGGCGGCTTTAAGCGCTGGCCCCAGCACGGCTAACTGACCCACCACAAACAACACAACCATGCCGGCTGGAATGTAATACCAATCAAGTGCCGTCATCGCGAACCATTCGATCAGTAGCATATTTAAACCAATAGTCATGGCAACCCCTAATAGTATGCCAGTGGTACTGATGATCACGTTTTCCAGCATGAAATAGCGCACGATGGCCTGCTTGCTTGCGCCCAGTGCACGGCGTGTGCCGATTTGCTTGCGGCGACGATTCACATTGAAGCTGGTTAAGCCAATGATACCCATGGCTGTGATCAGCGTGAGCAGCACCATTACCGTAGACAGAATCTTAATCATGGCGCTGTGCTGACGATAGCTTCGCTCGCGGGTTTCCGTGACCGTGGTGACATTGCGAATAAGGCGATTGCCGTAGGCGTTGGCCAGGGTGTCTTCCAGTTCTGCCATTAAACGGTCGCGTTCACCCGGTTCGATACGAATAAAGTAGCGGGTAGACTCAGAGACCATTTTTTCGGGCGACAGCATGGCGTTTTCCAGTTCGCTCCAACCTATCCAGGGCGCTTGCAGTTTATCTACAATGCCGGTAACGATAACCGGTTCATCATCGCCAATGTACACGGTTTTGCCAACGACACTTTGCCATGGAATATCCGGGAACAGCTTTTCAGCCAGTGCCTTGGTGATCATGGCGTTATCCGGCCAGTCCGGCTGGTTGCGTTCGCGCCAGCGAATATCGGTTGCAGTAAAGTTACGGCCGGCGATCACTTCCAAATCAAGCGCGTTAATGCCATGGGCGTCTACGAAGTAATTGGCGGTACTCACATCTTCCTGGTCGTCACCCGGTTCGGTAGTCAGGCTCATCGACCAGCCACCGCCACTAATGGGAATAGCATTGATCTGAATAGCGTCGATAACCCCTGGGGTGTTTCGAATTACATCCAGGTCCTGCTCGATAACCCGTTTAGGCTCGAAGTCGTTGCCAAAACCGGTGCTGGTTAAGTAGAAGCTGTTGGCTTCGTCAATGCCACTTTCTCGCTGCATTAATGCCTGACGCTCTACAATAATAAATATCGCGTTTACCACTATGGTCATGGTTAATGCGATTTGCAGGGCAATGAGTACGGCACCCACTTTGTTGCGAAGCAGAGCGCGGCAAATAGGGCCAAACTCTAAATTGGTTTTCATGGTTGGCTCCTTATTGGGTTTTCAGCTGACTTGCTGGCGGAATGCTGCACACACGCCATGCAGGGTAACAACCGGCCAGTACACTGGCGGTAATGGCAATGCCAAACGACAGCACCACCATAGTGGCATCCAGATGCACTAATTCACTGATGAAGTCACCATACAAAGACTCGATGGCCTGTAATCCCAGTGAGGCCAGGGCCAGCCCGAGTACACCACCTATTAAGCCTATGAGTGCGGTTTCGGTAATATACTGCGCGAAAATCGCGCCTTTGGTGGCCCCAATAGCCCGACGTAGGGCAACGTCGCCATTGCGGGTGGCGAATTTAGAAAGTAACAGGCCAACGGTATTAAGAATGCAAACAAACAAAAACAGGAAGGCCATATACATCATGATTTGCGCATCGTCAGCCACCACTTCTTCGGTTTCCATCCAGGTCATGACGTCCGACAAACGATTGTTGTGGGGGCGCGGAAAACGGCCCAATGCTTTTTGCTCGTCCACATAGGCATTGAGGAAGGTCATGTAAGCATCTCGGTCGGCATCGGTAGGTAATTCAACCCACATCTGATAGTTAATACACTCCGACATCAGGAAGGCCTCAAAGCCTTCGCCCTCAGGGGATTTCCAGCAGTTAGTGTTGCCGCCATTAGACAGCTGCATAACCTGCTTCATGTAGAAAGGTATAAATACATCTTCGGTCTCGCTGAACGCACCTGTGGTGACATCGTAGAAGCGCGGTACCAGGACCCATTCATCGAGCACGCCTACTACTGTAAACATTTCACCTGCGATGGTAATGGATTTACCCACCGAGTTTTCACCGCCAAATACACGGTCGTTGGTTTCTTTGCTGATCACGGCTACTTGCTTACGGGCAACATCGTCGCTGTATTGCCAGCCACTGCCGTATAAAAACGGCGCATTGAACATGGGGAAAAAGTCGGCAAAGTTCAGACGCAAGCTGGCCATAAAGGTCTTTACATCAGGGTTGTCTGGCTGCACTACGCCGCCAGAGCTTGCCATCGCTGACTGACGGAATGCCTGCTGTGCCTGCATCAGGTTAGTGGCGTCGGTCCAGGTTAGCTGGTCGGGTGGCTCATTGGGCTCTCGGGCTGCGAAATGCGGGCTCCAGCTGTCGAGCTGAACGTAATAAAGCTGATCGCTTTTTTCTGGAATCGGGTTGGCCGACATCAGGTAATTTACCGTAATGGTGGTCATACAAGCACCAATACCCAGTGCAATGGCCAGCATCATTAACCCGCTGAGCCAGGGCGTGCGCTTAATGCTTTTGCTGGCCAGTTTTAAGTAGTAGTAGAACATAATGGCGTCCTGCGCTGACTATTGGTTGCTGGCCAGTGCCACAGGCACCAGGGTTTCGTGTTCGCTGATCTGACCGTCGCGAACAAACACATTCTTACCGGTTTGCATGGCCAGTTCCGGGTCGTGGGTGACCATCACAATGGTGGTACCTTGCTGGTTTATTTCCTGCAATAAGGCCATCACGCTTTTTGCCATTTGGCTGTCCAGGTTCCCGGTTGGTTCGTCAGCTAACAGGAAACGAGGCTCACCGGCTAACGCGCGGGCTATGGCGACACGCTGTTGTTGTCCGCCCGAAAGTTGCGCGGGTAAGTGCTTCATGCGGTTTGCGAGTCCAACGCGCTCAAGGCTCTGGGTAATACGCTTGTGGCGTTCTTGTTTACTGAAGCCGCGATAGCGCAAAGGCACGTCGACATTGTCATACAGGTTCAAATCCGGGATCAGGTTGAAGCTCTGAAAGATAAAGCCGATTTTTTCGTTGCGGAGCTGACTGCGCTGCCGATCAGACAGGTTGCTGACATCGGTGCCGTCCAGCACATACTGGCCGCTGGTGTAGGTTTCCAGTAACCCTGCAATGTTCAAAAACGTCGTTTTACCAGAACCCGATGGACCGGTGACTGACACAAAGTCACCTTCGTCGATAGTGAGGTTAAAGTCGCGCAGTGCGGTGGTTTCTACCAGGTCGGTGCGAAATACCTTGTTGATATTGTTCATTGATAGCATGTTGATTCCCTGTCGTTTTATTGTGTGATCAGCACCGTTTCGGCGTTGTTGAACTGCGCAATACCTGAAACAATGATGGTGTCGTGCTCATTCAGGCCCGACGTGATTTCTACAGCGGCCAGGCTTCTGGCGCCGGTGGCAATAGGCGTGCGATAGGCGATGTTGTCGCGCACAACATAGGCAACTCTGCCACCGCCGTTATCCAGAAATTGCCCGCGTTGCACCATGAGTACATTGGGTTTGTTTTCCATCAGAATGCGGGTGGTCAGTCGCTGGTTTTGACGAAGTCCAACCGGCGAGGCGTTGCTGTCATCGGCCACAAAGCGCACGCGACCTGTTACCTGATTGTTCTCAATTTCGGGGGATATGGTGACCAGTTTGGCCGGGTACATCTGGCCGTTAACGTTCACCTGAGCCTGCATGCCAAGGGCTAAGTCGTCGGCGTAGCTTTCCGGAATGCCCACTTCCAGTTCAAACTCACTCAGGTCTACCACGCTTAAAATGGCCTGGTTTTTCGCAACCTGATTTTTTTGCTCTACGGCGAGGTTGCCAACAATACCGCTTACCGGTGAGCGTAACTCCAGCGAGTCAACCTGACGCTGAAGTTCAGCGACTTTCAGCTCCTGGCGGGTCAGTTGATGCTCTTTACTTTTAATTTCGAACAGCAGGCTTTCTTTGTTGAGCTCGGCATCGCTAATGGCGTGCTGGTGGACTAACTCGGCATTGCGCAGATCGTCCTGGGCCTTTTCAAAGTCGATATTGCTGATGGTTTTGGTTTCGTAGGCTTTGTCGGCCCGGCGCTTTTCCCGTGACGCCGCGGTGAGGGTAATCTGCGCAAGATCTACCGCTTTCTGGTCGTCCAACATGGCTTTTTTTGCCTGGATACGCTGACGAGACAGTGCAGTTTGCAGTTCTTCGAGGGCGGCGTTTTCTTGCTCGAGTTGATTGGTGAGGTCGGGACTGTCAATTGTAGCCAGTACCTGATCTTTAGCGACTTCATCTCCGGCATCGACCGCAAAGGTAATAGTGCCTTGCGCGGGGCTGTACAGGCGAGGACTGACCGCCGCAACCACACGACCTTCAATGGATAAGTCGCGCACCAGGTCGCCATAATTCACACTGGCGAGTCGCAACCGGGCGGCTGAAACCGATGCGTCAGAGGCCTGCCAGCTGGATACAGCAGGTACAACATAAAACAGAAGCAGGCCAATAACGGCTACGCCGGCTAACGCATACCACTTTAGTGGACGGGATTTTTTTTGGATGAGGGTGTCCTGACCGCTGGTATCGGCGATGTGCATGAACAGGTTTCCTTTTCACTCTTGAATACCTGCTATGTCGAGAACAAATCCGGAATAGTTTAAATGTAGGAAATAAAAAAATAGAAAAGGGCCGCAAGTGTTGCACTTTGTCGGCCCAAAATGAGCTGTTAACCTGCTGCGCGCAGGCGCTCCAATACATGAATCACGCCGCGTAACTCCGCCAGCGATTTCATTCTGCCTGCATAGGAGTAGCCGGGGCGTACGCCGGGTTTATTCATCTCCTCGTCCATCAAATGACCGTGGTCGGGGCGCATGGGAATACTGTTGCGCTTACCTCTATTGGTCTCTTCGTCCAGCAGCGCGTTGATCAGGCCAATCATGTCATTGTCGCCATCTAAGTGGTCTGATTCATAAAAAGAGCCGTCTGGTTCGCGTTTTACATTGCGTAAATGTACAAAGAAAATGCTGGGTCCAAAGGCGCGCACCATGTCTACCAGGTCATTGTCTGCACGCGCGCCAAACGAACCTGCACACAGGGTTAATCCGTTAGCTGGGCTTTCTACCGCTTCAAGAATGGCACGGGCATCGTCGGCGGTGGAGACTACGCGTGGCAAGCCAAACAGCGAGAACGGTGGATCATCCGGGTGAATACACATTTTCACGCCGGCTTCTTCGGCGACCGGGATAATCTCTCGCAGGAAGGCAAACAGATGCTGACGGTAGCCCTCGGTGCCCAGTGCAATAAACTGGGCAATGGCTTTGCGAATGCCTTCCCGGTCGTATGAGCCTTCGCCACCCGGTAACCCTGCAATAATGTTCTTCTCCAGAAGCTCACGTTCGGCGGGCGATAGCGCCTCAAAGCGCGCTTTGGCAACATCAAGTTGCTCTTGGTTGTAGTCTTGCTCTGCATTTTCGCGTTCCAACATGAACACGTCATAGGCAATGAAATCGGTCATTTCAAAACGCAGTGCTTGTGAGGCGTTGGGCAACTGGTAACTCAGGTTAGTGCGTGTCCAGTCCACCACCGGCATAAAGTTATAACAGACCGTATCAATTCCTGCTGCGCCAAGGTTTCGCAGTGTCTCCTGGTAATTTGCGATATAACGCAGGTAATCGCCCGTTCGGGTTTTAATATCATTATGTAATGGCACACTTTCTACCACCGACCAGTTCATTCCCGCCGCTTCAATTTCAGCTTTGCGCGATTGAATTAAACTGAGCGGCCACACTTCGCCGGTCGGGATTTCATGTAACGAGGTTACGATACCTGTTGCGCCTGCCTGACGAATCTGCCGTAACGTAATGGTGTCGCCTGGACCAAACCAGCGCCATGTTTCCTGCATACTGTTCACCTTGAACGGTTGGTATATTGGTAAGGCCAAAATGTTTGCACATTACGTTGGATGGATCAAGATATTTACGGTTTCTTAAATAGGATTGATTCAGAAGTGAACTATCAATTGTATAGATGACTGGCATCAATATATTAGATTTATAATTTAGTTATTGTTTTTAAAGTATTTTTCTTTGTTTTTGGTTGCCTTTCAATTCGGCTGTTTAAAAACTTGTTAACAAGACGTTGAACCAATTTTTTATTTCCGTATATTGGCCTTACCAAATTGCTGCTGGTAAAGCCAGTTGCTCAATATTCCACATTATGAGTACTGAGTGAGACAACACCTATGATGACCCTACACAAAAATAAACTAACGCTTTTAGCTATATCGATTGCTACCGGGATCGCGTCCTTAGGCCAAGCAACAGCTCAAGAGCTTGAAGTGATTGAAGTAAAGGCCCAGAAACGCGCTCAAGCACAGCAGGACATCCCCGTCGCGGTATCCGTTTTAGGCGAAAACGCGTTAGAGCGACTAGACGTTAAAAACTTTGATGACGTTACCCGTGTTTCCCCATCGCTGACAGTAGAGCATGGTGGTGAGCCCCAGGTAAATGCCATTCGTATGCGTGGTGTTGGAACTGCAGCATACAGTATTGGTGTAGAGTCCAGCGTTGCGGTCGTCGTAGATGAAGTGCCTTTGATGATGGCGGCGCAGGCGTTTAATAATCTGTCAGATATACAGCAGGTTGAGGTATTACGAGGCCCTCAGGGCACCTTGTTTGGCAAGAATGCCTCTGCCGGTGTCGTAAACGTATTAACAAAGGCTGCATCGCCTGATTTTGAAGGGCGCATTGAGGTTGGTGCTACGAGCGATAATGAACGCAAAGGACAGATCATGTTGTCTGGCCCAGTCTCTGAGGATGTTAATTACCGCATTAATAGTTACTACAAAGATCGTGAAGGGTATATAACGAACCTAACCACGGGTAATAAACTCAACGGCGATGAAAGCTATGGCATAAGAGGTAAACTTGACTGGTATCTTACAGATAACCTCGACGCCACATTTATTTACGATACATCTCACCAAACCGGCAGTAACGTACCTGTTTGGGTAGAAACAGGAAATGGAGTATCTGGCGAAGGTGAGAGTGCATCAGAAGATAACCGGAAAGTACGCAGAGATACTGATAATGAATATGAAACAGACCAAACACTAGCTGTTGCAAAGTTTAACTATTTGCTAAGTGACGATTTAGTACTGACTTCGGTATCGAGTTTTCAGCAGTTTGAACAATTATCTGTGTCAGATGAAGACCTAACCGACGTGCCATTGGAAGATGCATTTCCGCCATTTTTGCTGGATAGGTTTGACCCACTAGGGCTAGGTGGGCCGCAGGTTGTGCAGGATGCGTATATTGACGCAGAAGCTTTTACACAGGAAATTCGTCTTACAGGGACACCCTCTGAAAGTCTGGAGTATATTGTTGGTTTGTTTTTCAGTGATCAGTCAATTTTCAGGGACTTTGACAGAAAACCGTTGTTGTTTGTGTTAAACAAATGGGAAGCTGAGGCAGAATCTACTAGTACTGCGCTGTTTGGACAAGGCTCTGTTGAAATTGCTTCCGATACTTTTGTTGATATAGGGCTTCGTTTCAATCACGAAAAAATCAGCGTCGATTTTACCGATTACTACGGTAACGGTTTTACTCTGAATCCCACGAATCCGGCTAGATATCAGGGGGATGACTCGCAAAATGCAGTCACCGGAAAGATCTCGCTGCGTCACTTTCTTCAAAACGGCACCATGGTGTACGGGGCAGTAAGTACGGGCTACAAAGGCCAGGCCTATGATGTTGCATCCGGCTTCTCGCAAAATGATGCCGATCAGCCGGTCGGCGAGGAAACATCAGTATCTTACGAAATTGGAATAAAAGGCTTCACTGATTCCAGAAATTTCAGCTATGACATCGTTGCCTTTTTAACGAACTTCGATGATTACCAGGCACAGGGCGCTCGCACAGACGAAAATGGTACGCCAATTTTTGCTCTGAATAATGTGGGGGAATTACAAACAAAAGGAATTGAGGCTGAGTTTTCGTATCAGGCTACCGATGCGTTGCGTATTGATGCGTCGGTTGCTTATACGCGTGCCACGATTAAATCATTCGTAAATGCGCCGTGTTATGGCGGGCAAACTGAAGAAGCCGGTTGTATGGTTGGCGCTGGCCCGGGTGGGCTGGACGTTCAGGACCTTACCGGGAACGATCTGAATAATTCACCAGATTTAAAATACAATCTGGCGATGTACTGGGAACAACCGGCAGATAGCTTTGATTTTAGTTGGTTCGCACAAGCCAACTACCAATGGCAAGACGATGTAAGCTTTGATTTATATGGTGATCCTCTGAATAAACAAGACGCCTATGGCATTGGTAATCTGGGCTTCGGTATTGTTGATAACCAGGACAAATACAAAGTTACTGTTTTTGCTAACAACCTTTTCGATGAGCATTATTCAATGGGATACAGCAACTTCGAAGAACGTTTCCAGGGAGAAACTGCATTGGCAAAACGCTGGTCGCGTGGTGCACTTCGTTATGTTGGTGTAAATGTGTCTTACCAGTTTTAATCAATTCAATTAGCGATCATGCAGCAGTGTAATAATACTGCTGCATTTTTTGTTTGGGGGATAAATGAGACAACGAATTCGGGCGAGCTTGTATTTAGCCGTCATTTTGATGTTTGGTTGTAGTACAGACAACCATCAGGTGTCAGAAAGTGTAAGTAATCACTCAATTAGAAATAAAGTAGAGCTGGAGCAACCTTGGAGTTTTCAATTTTCTGCTGAAATGCCTGCCGGTATCTATTCAACGGGCTTTGATTCCTCACAATGGCAACAAGTGTCTGTTCCTCACTCTTGGAATAGGGTGGGGTACTATCTGGACGATAACAGCCGACATATCCATACAAAACAAAACATCAATGTTGAACAAGGTGTTGGTATATACAGAACGGCTTTTTCATTGGATGCCTCCCTGCAGGGCAAGCAACACTGGCTGGAATTTGATGCGGTAAGTCGGGTAGCGGAAGTTTGGTTAAACGGCCAATATCTTGGTGAACACCGCGGCAGTTTTAACCGGTTTCGGTTGAATGCAACCGACGCGGTAACCTATAACGCACCGAATATCTTAGTGGTGCGGGTCGATAACAGTAAACCTACAGCAGAGTCCAATACCGCAGATACATTGCCAATTGCTGGGGATTTCTTTGTGCACGGCGGTATTTACCGGCCGGTAAGACTCATTTCTACCAATGATGTTCACATTGATATGCAGGATTTTGGTGGTCCTGGCGTGTATGGTACAACCGTCTCCGCAAACGATAAAGAGGCTCGCATTGAGGTAAATAGCCGCGTAACGAGTCACTTGCTTTCGGAGTCTGTGGTAGAAGTTGAAGTTAACTTACGGAACGACAGTGGTGAACTTGCTGCGACAACATCTCAGGTCACATCGGTATCAAATAGCAACACCGTTGAGCTGAATCATGTGCTGGACGTGCAACAGCCCAGGTTGTGGCAAGGCACGGATGATCCTTACCTTTATCAGTTGGAAGTGGTTATAAAGCGGCCGGATGGCACTGTGCTGGATAAGGTCAGCCATGAATACGGCATTCGCACTATTGCGATTACGGCATCGGACGGTGTGCTGCTCAATGGACAGCCATTGCGATTGAAAGGCGTCGCTTATCACCAAGACAGAGAAGGCCGGGGTTGGGCCGTTAGTGAGCAGGATATAGAAGAAGACGTTGCAATCATGGCGGCGATGGGCGCCAATACAATTCGCTTGGCACATTATCCCCACGGACAACCTGTTCACAACATCGCAAACCGGCTAGGTTTGTTGCTATGGGACGAAATTCCACTTGTTTCGGCGTGGCGATATGGTGAACAGCATCAGGACGTTAATGCGGCTATTGCCGACAACGCAAGCCTACAGCTTATTGAAATGGTGAAACAGAACTACAACCATCCGTCTGTTGCAGTATGGGGGATTGCAAACGAAGTGGATTTTGGCGCTGTAGTGCCGATGTTTGTTCAAAGTGAACCTGGCTCTAATCCCGATCCGGTTCCGCTGCTTAAGCGATTAGCTGCAGAAGTTGAATCACTTGATGTAAGTCGCCCGTCGACGCTGGCTAACTGTTGCGCTAGTGTCGCTAGCTGGCAGCGAGCCAATGTGCCTAATACGTCTACTATTACTCAAACGACCGGGGCTAACAGGTATTTTGGATGGTACTACGGAAAAGCAAGTGATTTGGGGCCTCACCTCGATGACCTCAATAAACAATACCCAGAACAACCTTACGCAGTGACCGAATACGGTGCTGGTGGAGCACCTACTTTTCACACTGACAACGTGCTGGGTGGACCGGTTGCTGCTACAGGGCGCAATCAACCAGAAGAATATATGACCTTCGTGCATGAGGTAAATTGGAAGGCAATCAACGAGCGTCCTTACTTGTGGGCGAGCTGGATTTGGAATGCGTTTGATTTTGCTACTACAACTCGTCGTGAAGGTGATTCGCAAGACATTAATACGAAAGGTTTGGTGACTTATGACCGGGCAATTAAAAAAGACGCTTACTTTTTCTATCAGGCCAATTGGACGGTTGAGCCGATGGTACATATTGCGTCTCGCCGATATAAGAACCGCGCTTATCAGGTAACGGATATTAAAGTGTTCTCGAACTCATTTTCTGTTGAATTAAGACTGAATGGCGAAGCTTTAGGGCGTAAGTCTGGTTGTGTGCAACAAACATGTGTATGGGAAAACGTTCGCTTGGTTGCAGGCGATAACAGAGTTACCGCAATTGGACACAACAAAAACGGCGAGCAATTGGTGTCTGATACCGTAACGTGGCAGCTCAATAGCACGCAATCCAATGCGTACTATATTGATGCGGGCGCGCAAATGGCTGCTACAACGCAGCAACAGCATTTCGGCTCAGATCATTTTTTCAAAGGTGGTCAGGCCGCATCCTACGATACGCCAGGAAGGTGGGGGCGACCGCCGGTGCTTGCCGAAATTCACGGTACTGACGATAGAGGGCTTTTTGCCACCTACAGAAAAGGAGAATTCAGCTATCGTTTACCTTTAGATAACGGCGCCTACCGTGTTGCTATCTACTATGTTGTAAGCAAAAGCGATGCGCCTGCTGATTTCAACGTGTTGGCCAATGGCTCGGTGATGTTGGCTAATCTGGGTACTGACAAAGTAACTAAGGAAGGCTTAACTGCAGTAATCAAGGAGGGGACGGTTATAGTGAAAGAAGGTAAGCTATCACTTGATTTTGAAGCCCTTAGAGGTGAGCCAAAAGTATCAGCTATAGCCATAGCGCCACTTTAAGTGTTACCAATTGCCCTAGCGACCCAAATGCGGATGTTCGATAGGGCTTTTTTTATTCGGCATCCAGCTCCAGCACAGAAATGTCCTGTTCAATAGCGTGTGAGATATGATTCTGCATGGCAGCTTTGGCTCTGTTCGGGTCGCGAAGCTTTAATGCATTTAAAATCTTGCGGTGTTCTTCAACATAGGGGTGAACACCTAGGTCCCGTACGCGCTGGTGGAAAGTGGAGCTTAATGCAGATTTATTTCTGAGTTCCCACAGCCATTTTATGGTGGAAGTGAGTGCGCTGTTATTGGTAGCTTCTGCAATGGTGCAGTGAAACAGCTGATCGGCTTGTTCCTGCTCCTGTTCACCGGCGTCAGCACTTTCCATGGTCTTTAGTGCTTGTTCAAGGGTTTTGATTTGTTCTTTGGTAATGCGCGCTGCTGCCAGACTCACGGCCTCAGTTTCAATAAGCAGGCGAGCTTCCAGTACCTCAAAAGGGCCTGGCACGTCGTCAATGGTAATGGCTTCCGGGCTCTGCTTTAGCGGCAAGGCGTAAATGCCTGAGCCGGTGCGAATTTCTACCAGTCCGGCAATTTCCAGCGCAATCATGGCTTCGCGGATAGTGGGGCGGCTAACCTCAAAACTAGCAGCAAGATCCCGCTCAGAAGGCAATCGCTCGCCGGGTTTGATTTCCCCACTGCGGATCAGTGTTTCTATTTGCCCGGCAACTTCCAGGTATAAGCGACGTACCTTCACGGCTTCAACTTTCATTTGGGTATTCCAATCACGACAATCTGTTGAGCTTACCGCGATTGGGGAGGGTGTCAAGCCACCCTACCGTTGGTGCTCTCGCTCTTTTTTGGCATACCAGTCTTGCATGAGGTACCACACTTGTTTTTTGATACCCTGATCGCTGAGAAGCCCCTTTCTGTTCCAGTAATCCTGAACACCGGCAAGCGGTCGACGTGCGGCACGAAAGTCCTTGAGCAACCAGGGGGATACGCCGGCCAAATGCGGCATATTGTCCAGCATGATCAGGTTTTGTTTGAACACTCGCAGTTGATAAGCCTCTGAGAAGAAGGTGTTTTCGTCACCCTCCCAACCCTGTAGCGCACCGGCGCCAAATTCACTGATTATAATGGGCTTGTTGTATGCTGACTGCCACTTGTACTGGGCGCAGGTTTCAGGTTTGTCGTAGTACCAACCGCAGTAACTGTTAATGCCAATCACATCTACCACCCCGGCGAAGGCTTCGTCGATAATGCGGCCGCTGTCAGTCGTTGTTTGTGTATTAATGGCCGCGGTCACCAGTCGGGTAGGGTCAGTGGTGCGAACGGTATTGGCTAATTCTGTTAAGAAGCTAGTTCGTACTTCGGTATTTGGGGTTTCGTTGGCGATAGACCATAGAATCACGGCGGCCCGGTTTTTGTCTCGAAATAACATCTCACCGAATTGCTGTTTGGCTTTAGCTAATACCTCTGGGTTATCGAACTGAATGTCCCAGTAAACCGGAATTTCTGCCCATACCATCAGGCCAAGTTCGTCAGCAACTCTGAGCATGTTTTCGTTGTGAGGGTAATGTGCAAAGCGCACATAGTTACTGCCTAGCTCTTTCGCCCAGCCAAGCAATACTCGCGCTTCTTCTTCGCTCCAGGCTCTGCCGTCGCTAAAGGGCTTTTCCTCGTGAATGGCAATGCCGCGCAGAAAGACGGGTTTACCGTTTAGCAGCATTTTGTCGCCATCGACTTCAATGGTTCTGAAGCCAGTTTTATCGGTGAGCGTTTGATCGCCGAGGGTCAACGATGCGCTATATAAAGTAGGACTTTCGGGTGTCCATAACTCAGGTTTGGCTTTGAATGTTAAGCTGGCTTTGCCTGTAGCGTCAGTGGTCAGGCGCTTAGAGATGCCAAGCTGTGGTAGCGCAATATCAACTTTCTGTTTTGCTGGTGACTCTCCGGCAACGGTTACAGAAACCGCTATTGTACCGCCTTTTTTATAGGTAAAACTGTAGTCCTGGATGTAAGTAGGAGAAAGTTCAATGAGTCGAACCGGGCGGGTAATGCCGCCATAGTTCCACCAGTCGGTGCTCATAGTGGGAATAAAGTCTGGCTCGCGGCGGTTATTCACTTTTACAACCAGTACGTTTTTACCGTCTTTCAGGGCGTCTGTTGCCTTGAATTGGAAGGGTGTAAAGCCACCTTCGTGCTTACCTAGTAGGGTGCCGTTTAAATAAACACTTGCCAGATAATTCACGGCGTCAAAGTAAAGCATGTACTCTTTGCCGGGTTTAGCCTGGTGTTCAAATGACTTTTCGTACCACACACTCCCTTCGTACCAAAACAGCTTATCGTCCTGTGTATTCCAGTCGCCCGGTACGCTGAGCTTCATGGCAGAGTCGAAGTTAAACTCTTGCAGCTTGTCTGCGGGTGGCGTGCCATCAAAATTCTGAAATTTGCGTTTATCACCCACATCGAAGGGATCAACAATGGCGTTCCACTGACCATTCAAAGAGGTTTGCTGGCGTCCTGGTGCATTTTGTAACAGGTCCAGTGCGAGGGACTGGCTCGCGAAGAACAACACGCTTAAGGCAACGATAACTGACTTCATAATGTATCTGCTTTGTTAATTGGTAAGGCCAAAACTTACAGTATATTTATATTCAATAAAACTATCTGACCAATTATTGATAGTTTGTTTCCGTATTTGAAACGAATCTATGGGAGCATTCCAGTGCGACAGCCGTGGTGTACCCGTGTAATATTTGGCCATAAGCGATGAAGGAGAGAGTGATGCATATAGGAATTTACATTTACGACAATGCCGAAGTGCTGGACTTTGCGGGGCCATTTGAAGTGTTTTCAACCGCGAACCGCTTTCTGGAAAAAGACAAGCAACACAAAGTATCATTGATAGCAGAAAAGGCGTCTCCTGTGCATGCCCGCGGAGGTTTTCGGGTGATGCCTGATTTTTCCATCAGCGAACATCCGCCAATCGACGTATTGGTAGTGGTAGGCGGCGTGCATACCGAAGAAGTGAAAAAGACAATCGTTACAGCATGGATTGCCGACGTAGCGCGGTCAGCGAGGCGCGTCGCTTCAGTGTGTACGGGCGCATTTTTGTTAGCGGAAGCCGGCCTGTTAGCAGGGCGGGATGTCACAACACACTGGGAAGACTGTGATGACTTGCAGCAAGCTTATCCGGCGCTAAACGTGAAGCGGAACGTGAGGTGGGTACAAAGCGATCCATTGATCACATCGGCAGGCATTTCCGCGGGTATTGATATGAGCCTGGCCTTAGTGGCGTTACTTTACGAGCAATCACTCGCCGAGCAAACGGCGCGGCAAATGGAATTCGACTGGACGCTGAATCCTGCTGTGTCAGAGGAGTAAATACATTGCTATGGCGCGCTGTTTTGGTTGCGCGCAAAATAGCGCAGGTTAATTACGTTCTATTGTTTTTAGTGGTTAGCTGATCAACCAGTAATTGAGTAAAAGTACTCAGGGATGTTTGTGAGCGCACACATACCTTAAGCGAACGTTGTGCCCATGCCTCATCTAAATCTATTACCGACACCGGTAAGTGAGGCTGTTGCGCAACAGCATCAAAAGGCACCAGTCCGATCCCTACACCTGCGCTCACCATTCTGCATACTGCTTCAAAACTTTTAACCTGAACCCTGACATTCAGGTGCTGCCCGAGTTGCGAAGCGATGTTCATTGTAAACGTATGAATAGCTGAGCCGTTGTGTAACATCACAAAAGGGTGATGTAACACATTGGCAAAAGCGACACGCTGGTTCTTTGCCAGCGGGTGAGCGTGCGGCGTTATCAACACTAACCGGTCATCGCGATAATCCAGTAACGTCAATGGACGGGAATCATTGGGCTCAGCCACAATGCCTGCGTCGATATCACCCTTCTGCACCGCATCTAAAATGTCTGCACTGGTATGTTCTTCCAGCGCAATACTTACAGTAGGGTGCTTCCCCAAGAAGACGGCTAAATCGGCCGGTAAATAGCTATGTATGGCATGGGTGTTCGCCCACAGACGAATATGCCCCTGCAGCCCTTTTGCAAACGGCATCAAATCAGCGTGCATTTGTTCGAGGTTAGCCAGGGTGTGTCTGGCGTGTCGCAGGAAGATCTCTCCCGCTGTCGTCAGGCTTATCCCTCTTGCGTGACGGCTGAGCAGCAACGTGCCAATGTTTGATTCCAGCGTTTTGATTTTGTGGCTGGCGGTAGACGGTGCCAGGCACACTTTTTCAGCACCTTTAGTCAGGTTTCCAGTTTCAGCAATGGCTAGGAATAAACGCAAATCAGAGAGGGTATATTGCATAGCGTTCCATATTTTCGAATGCTTAATTGAAAATAACCCAATTCTATGCGTTATGAAACTGACGTACTATGGGGATTATCGAATACTAACTGCAATAATACCGTGACGTCTTATCAACAGGGTTTCTTTTTGGCTGTATTGGCCGCTTTCGGTTTTTCCTTAAAGGCCATCTTTGTGAAGCTGGCTTATGCCGCAGGTGATGTTGATGCTATCACCTTGCTGGCATTGCGCATGGCGTTTTCACTCCCTCTGTTTTTGATTGTCGGTGCCAGCGCCTTAAAACAGGGACCTGCGCTTAGCAAAAAAGATTGGGCCCTGGTTACCGTAGTGGGGCTGGCGGGCTACTATGGCGCGTCAATTTTGGACTTCATGGGGCTTAAGTACATTAGTGCTGGCCTGGAACGACTGATACTCTTTACTTACCCGGCGATGACCGTACTGCTGGCTGTGATGTTTTTAGGGAAGCAACTTCACGGGCGACTGGTTTTGTCGTTGGTACTTTGCTCCGCCGGTGTAATGATTGCCAGTGTGGGGGATTTGCAATTCAGTGATTCACACGGGCAAGTCTGGCTTGGCGTAGGGTTGGTGTTTGGTTCGGCGCTCTCTTATGCCTGCTACAATGCTTTTTCTGAAGTGGCTGTAAACAAGCTTGGGCCGCGTAAAGTGTCATTGCTGGCTATGTTGGTGTCGATTGCCGCCGTGCAACTGCATTTTTTATTGTCCAGTCCTGTCTCCGGACTTGTGCAACCCGCCCCGGTTTATGGTTATGCATTGGCAATGGCGCTGTTCGCAACGGTAATACCTGTCTTTCTGCAGGCAACAGCGATCCGTCACATTGGTGCCGCAGATACTGCACTGATTGGCACTTTAGGGCCGGTCATTACCATCGCGCTGGGTTGGGTAATACTCAGTGAGCCTACTTCAGCCGCACAACTTACCGGCACCGCGTTAGTTATAGCTGGCGTGCTTGTTATTAAACGCAAAACCTAGATCATTCAAGAAGGTAAAATACAGAGTGAAACCAACTACCGCTCATTTATTTGTATACGGCACCCTGCGTTCAGGTTACCCAAACCAGCATGTGCTCGACGCTATTGGCGGAACGCGACAAGCGGCCACTGTCTATGGCGAGCTCGTTGAGTCAGGTTGGGGAGCGGCAATGGGCTGTCCTGGTTTGGTTTTAAATGACGATGGCAAAGCAATTCCCGGTGAAGTTTTCAGCTCAGCTAACCTGGACAAGCATTGGGATGAACTTGATCGCTTTGAGGGCGAGGAATACCTGCGGGTAGAAGCGGAGGTTAGTTTGGCAGATAACACATCACTATTGGTTTGGCTTTATGTGTTAAAGGCGTAATTGCGCCTTTTGACTATGTTGACAATATGTTGCGTTTTGGTTAATTATTTAAGGGTGTCCACCATTCATCGGAGTCACCCATGCTTTATTTTTATATCGATTTGCTGCTTGCTGTAAGTGAGCAAACCGACCCAAGCCAGCCTGTTCAGGAAGTTGAAGCGTCAGACCAGCAGGACTGAACGCCGCTATAGCCAGATTTTAAAGCCGTTTGTTCGGTTTCCGATACAAAGCTGCTAAAGTATCACTTCGTTTTTTCATATCGTATTGGGCACTGGTCGGTGCCCGATTTTCTATGTCGCTCAGGTATTTGTCGCAAGCCGTAGAGGTTATTGTGCCGTTACTCGTAGTGTCAGATAGCAGGAAGCAAAGTGAGCTGGATCCTATTTACCTTAATGGCGGTGTTTTTCCAAACATTCCGCAACGCTATTCAAAGCAAACTCAGTGCAACCGTGCCCACGCTGGGCGTCACGCTTTCCCGTTTTTTATTTGCCGCACCTATTGCCGGTGCTTATGTTTATGCATTGTCGGTTTGGCGTGGCGAGGGCGTCCCTGATTTTTCTGCCCGGTTCTGGATGTTTGTCGGGCTCGCTGCCTGCTTGCAAATCGCCGCGACGTCCTTAATGGTAATCCTGTTTAAGCAGAAGAACTTTGCAGTGGGCGCAGGCCTGGCAAAAAGTGAAGCACTGGTGGCAGGTGTGCTGGGAATGTTGTTTTTCGGCAGCACCCTAAGCTTGTTAGGTTGGGTTGGGATCATCATTGGTGCAATGGCGGTGTTTGTGCTGAGTGGCTGGCGTAAAGGCGGTGATTTAACCCTGAAAACGGCGCTAATCGGATTGGCTTGCGGTACGTGTTTTGCGCTTACTTCACTGTATGTACGCGAGGCGAGTCACACCCTGTCGGTGTCGTTTGAATTGGCGGCGGGCTGGGTGCTGTTTTGGGTATTGCTGGTACAAACTATTATGTTGTGTGCTTACATTGGGTTTCAGCAACCGGCAACGTTTTCCAAGCTGGCTGCACAACCGGGTAAAACCCTGGCAGCCAGTGTGACGAGCTGCTTGGGCTCGATCGGTTGGTTTACTGCCATGGCGCTACAACACGTGGCTTATGTGAAAACAGTTGGTCAGTTGGAAGTATTTACAACTATGCTTATTTCAATTGTCTGGCTTAAACAACCTGTGCGCAAACACGAAACGTTAGGGCTGGTACTTATCGGCCTGGCTGCGATTCTGGTAATGTGGACCTAGCAGCGGCTGGCTCTTTACAGGCTAAACGAAATCAAGGATACGTTATTACTGCTGAATATTCCCCCGACCCACTGTTAATGGAAGCTTTGCATGGCATGGCTGATTCGTTTGACGACGGCATTTCAGAATATACTTTACTGCAATCGCTGCAAGCCTCTCCTTGGCACCTGTTTGAAGGGGTAAACCTCAGCGACTCGCTGGCCATGTTTCAAACGCATTTCGTGTTGTTCAACGCCTTGTACACGCTAAGCGACGAATGGCAAAGTAACGGCGAGGCCGGATTAGATATTCACACCCTGAAGATTATCCGCAATTCACAGTCTGCCAAGGTCTCACAGTCGGGTTCAACCGAGCTGGAATCAGATGACCCGCTCAGGGCGTACTATCTGGATTGGTCTAATCTGAAAGACACAGACCGCGATGGCGTAGAAAAGCTGTTAAATGGCTTTTGGGAGCGTTTTGTGGGCTCAGGCTTTACCGATGATGACGTGAACAAAGCCAGGTCTATCCTGGAGCTGGATGAGGGCACGCCTGTCACGGCGACAGATCTGAAACGACAGTATCGGAAATTACTGCAGACTCATCACCCGGACAAAGGCGGCAGTACTGAAGCATCGCAACAGATTACCGAGGCATACAGGGTGCTGAGCCGCATAGTGCGTTAACGCTACAGCGAAGTGTGGGTGTTAGCCATTGTACTTGGCTAAATCCTCCCGCTTATCGATTTTATGTTGGTCCTCAGAACGCCCTTTACGCCAGTAGCTTGTGACATACACCTGGCTACGTGGCACATCGAATTGTTCATCCAGAGTGCTGCGGATGGCGCGCATACTGGAAAACTCACACGCCGCCCAAATTGCAGGTGTGCCAGCTAGCCACTCAAGTTTGTTCAAATACCCGGCAAGCGTGTCGGTGCCGGTGTTGTCAACCCATATTATATCAATGCCTTCTGGGTGAGTAAGCACTTGCTTATCGTCTTGGTGTTCCATACTGATCACGGCGTAGCCTTTTGTGTCAGCCGGTAATGCTGCAAGTTGCGCACTAATGGCAGGCAATGCTGTCATGTCACCCATGAGCAAAACCCAGTCCCGTTCTTCCGCCAGGCCTTTTGATGATCCTGGGCCACCAAAATAGATGGTATCGCCGGGTTGAGCCGTGACTGCCCAGTGCGACGCCGGTCCACTTTCTACGCCTTCGCCGTGCAACATAAAGTCAACGGTAAGGGTACCTGCGCCAGGATCTGCATCTCGCACTGTGTAGGTACGCATGAGTACGGTATCTTCAGGAGTTGGCGACTGTGTAAAGGGTTCACCGTATTGGTTAAACAGCAGTTTAATGTAGCTGCCTGCGGGGGTATCGGGGAACTTGTGTAAGTCTTCGCCGGCTAATATCAGTCTTTGCATAGTCGGTGTCAGGCGTTGACTGGATTGCACCTGAACCTGATAGTATTGTCTTTTCTTCATTTATTTTCCTTATATCTGTGCCCTTGCAAACGCAGCGGGCGCACAATAAACGCAGTGTACTAAAACATCTCGCCTACCGTTATCTATATTGTAAATGAGAATTATTTGCAAAAATAATGGATTGTTTAGAACGCTTTGTTTCGGGAAATCGAATTAGTCGTTGGCATTGAGTGTATTGAACAGTCGCTGAATTTCCTGCTCGCGGCGATGGGGTTCATCATCCATCACTCCGTAACAAATCAGCGTGGTACCTTCGAGTTTTACGCCCATGGCATAACACTGGCCACTCATTCTGGGGAGCCAGAACTGTTCATTTTCCAGCAAAGAGCGCGCAATGTCTGCTGCAGATTGCCCGGGAATTTCCAGCGACAGCCAGTATATCCAGTCGTGCTGGTTACACAGGAAGGTTTGCCCTGTTTGTCGTTGTTCAGCCAGCGTGGCAACCCGCGAGGGAAGCTTATCAGGGAGTACTGGAGAGGTATGTGCCAACGCTGCTTGTACCAATTCACACTTGGCGTGTTGAGGCTCTGTGCGACTTACCAAACGCACGATGGGCTTGGGCAGTGGCTTCAGGCTGGTAATCGTGGGCGTAACTGATAGAGCCTGGGTGAGTGCGACTACTTTGCGATTCAGCGGTTGCTGGCCGTGGTACCAGGCGAGCAGGCTGTTAATCGATTCCGGGTATTTTGATTCAAAGAACAGGTGCTGTTTAGGGACGATCCGCAGGAATTTGATCTCGTCGATTAGGGCTTGTTGGGCAGCCATGAGCTGGCCCGGACGACCGATCATACGGAACACAAATTTTTGCTGGTAGTTGGGGGAGTCTTCAACAATGACTTGCATGTTGTACTTATTCAGCAGCGCTTTGAGTCTGGTTTTTGCCGACAATAGTCCGTCCAGATAACACTCGGGGAGCCACCAACTGAATATGCAATCGTCTTCCAGAGTCTGCGCTGTAAAACGATGCTGGCGCGGCGTGTAACACGCCGAGCTTGTGTAAAAAGGCGAGTGGCTGGCGGTTAGCAATTCGTCCTTAGTAACGCCCGATAGCAACAGGGTGATGCGTGAAGCCTGATAATACTGGGCTTTGTAATCGGCTACGTCGTTCGCTTTTAGTTGCGAAATCGTGTCGCAATAGCCGCCCCAGTGGTGATAGCAATCCGGCGAACGGTCGCCGCGCCACACCGCCATTTGTTGCTGATAGTCGGCTGTGGCCTCGTACATCGCCAATTCACGGGCGATGACACCGTCCCGTTCACGGCGAATGTCATCGTCTGAATATTCACATTGCTGGAGTCCGGCCAGCAGGTAGTCGATAGCCTGTATCAATACCGATTTGCTAGGCGATACCGCATAGAAGTAACTGAACCCGTTGTGGCTGGAGGCATTCATTTTAAGCGGCAACAAACTGTTTGCAGCGAAAAGTGTTTGCCGTGCCGGGTAACGATCAGAAGTGCGAAACACCAGATGCTCAACGAGATGGGCGATACCAGAGCTGTCTACCGCAGGGGTAGGCACCACAAACACCGCACCGTAGTCTTCTGCGGCCTGCTTAAAGCTAACCACATTGAGTCCGTTAGACAGCTGCTCCTGGTGCGCCATGATAGTTATATCTCAGTGATAGGGATACTTACCTTGGGATCACGATACACTAATTCGCGACTCGGTGACTCAGAATTTTTCACTGCCTGGGCCATTAAACCGTGGTCGGGTGATTTACTGCAAACTGGATCGGTTTTATACATGTCACCGGTCAGCATGTAGGCCTGGCAGCGGCAGCCGCCAAAGTCTTTGTCTTTTTCGTCACAAGTTTTACAGGGGCTGGGCAGCCAGTCGGTACCGCGAAAATGGTTGAATGAAAAGTCTTCCTGCCAAATCGACTGAATGGACTTTTCCCGTACGTTCGGGAACGTCAACGGCAGAATTTTCGCGCTATGGCAGGGCAGCGCGCTACCGTCCGGGGTAACTGTCAGGAAGGTCGTACCCCAGCCATTCATACAGGCTTTGGGGCGATCCTCGTAATAGTCTGGTGTAACAAAAATAAAGTGTGGGCCTTTACCCTGCTGTTTAGCGCGAAACGCATTCACCCTGGCTTCGGCTTCTTCCAGCTGCGCTTTTGCGGGTAGCAGATGGTCCCGATTCAGGTACGCCCAGCCGTAATACTGCACGGTGGCCAGTTCTACATAGTCGCCGTCCAGCTCGCAGGACAGGGCCATGACATCATCGATTTGATCGATGTTCTGCGCGGTCAGGCAGAAATTCAGTACCATGGGGTATTCGTACTGTTTTACCAGCTTCGCTACTTTCAGCTTTTGCTCGAAGGAGTGACGCTTATTTCCAATCAGGTCGTTAGCATCGGCATTAGCAGCCTGGAAGCTCAGCTGAATATGGTCGAGACCAGCCTCACGCAGCGCAGCAATACGCTTTTCGGTCAGGCCGATGCCTGAGGTAATTAAATTGGTGTAGAAACCCAGGTCAGAGGCATGCTTTACCAGTACTTCGAGGTCCTTTCGCAACAGCGGCTCGCCACCGGAGAAGCCCAGTTGCACCGCGCCCATGGCACGTGCTTCGCTAAGTACTCGCAGCCAGGTGTCGGTATCACATTCCTGCTCTCGGCTACCCAAATTAACCGGGTTTGAGCAGTACGGGCAGTGTAGCGGGCACTCATAGGTGAGTTCCGCTAACAACCACAGTGGTGGTCCCGGCTGGTTTTGCTTTGCTTCAGACATAGTTTATCCAGCGCTTTTCGTCCGCGTGTTCAAAGAACGCAAAAACGTCTTCCCTGAGGCCTTCTGCATCAGGGAATTTGGCCAGTAAGGCGTCGATGATGTCGCTGATTGTGCGCTCTCCGTTTACCTGCAACAGAATTTCCGAGGCACTGGGGTTCAGCTTCACCATACCTTCCGGAAACAACAACACATAACAGTCCTGCGCCGGCTCGAACTGAAATTTAAACAAGCGGTTGAGTTTAGGGACTTTGCTCGAAAGCGCGTCAGGCTGTTCACTCATTACATTAACCCCTTGTGGCAAATTTGCTGGTCGGCCAGCCCGTGGAAAGGTTTGCGATTAAATTCAAAGGCCAGAGTAATAGCATCGGCCAGTGACCAGAGTACGTCCAGTTTGAACTGCAAAATATTCAGGGCTTTTTCCTGTAGTTCGCGGGTGTTGAAGTGGTCCAGGGTGATCGCCAGACCGTGCTCTACGTCGCGACGTGCCTGACTCAGGCGCATTTGGAAATAAGAAAAGCCTTCTTGGTTGATCCAGGGGTAGTGCTCAGGCCAGGTGTCTAAACGACTCTGGTGGATCTCGGGTGCAAACATTTCGGTGAGTGATGAACAGGCTGCTTCTTCCCACGTCGCACGACGGGCGAAGTTTACATAAGCACCTACAGCGAATTTTACGCCGGGCAGCAGGAGTTTTTCGTCCAGAATATCCTGACGATCCAAACCAACCGCTTCGCCCAGTCTCAGCCAGGCTTCAATGCCGCCCAATCGCGGATCGCCTTCCTCGCCATCGTGATCCAGAATGCGCTGGATCCACTTACGGCGGGTTTCCATGTCCGGGCAATTGGCCAGTATGGCCGCATCTTTAATAGGAATGCACATTTGATAAAAGAAGCGGTTGGCAACCCAACCCTGAATTTGTTCTTTCGTGCATTCGCCTTTATTCATGGCCTGATGAAACGGGTGATGAATATGGTAGTACTGCCCTTTGTCGCGCAGCTTTTGTTCGAATTCTTCTCGGCTCCAGGGTTGTTGACTCACCTTGTACCTCTCTATAGGGAAATTTTCATACCGTCGTAGGCCAGCTCGATGTCGTTGTCGAGCAGGTACTGATGGGCTGACGAGTCTTCGTTCAGCACCGGGTTGGTATTGTTAATATGGATCAGGATTTTGCGATCAATCGGGTAGCGGTTTAATAGCGCGACCGTGCCGTCTGGTCCGTTTACAGGCATATGGCCCATTTGTGTGCCCAGGCGATTGCTGAATCCCTTTTGAATCATTTCATCGTCCAGCCACAAGGTGCCGTCGAACAACACGCAACTGGCTTGTTCCAGCATGGATTCCACTAGCGGACTGGCCTGTACGCAGCCGGGTGCGTAAAACAGCGATTTACCCGAGGCGGTATCGGTGATTTGCAAACCAATGTTATTGCCGGGTACCACTTTGTCGCGATAGCTGGAATAAGGCGGTGCATTCGATTCCAGTACAACGGGATTAAAGGTTAGTCCTTCTATGCCTTCGGGCGTAAAGCTTTTGTCGTAATCCGTGTCAATGGCGTGACGTTGCAGGCCACCGTGCCAATGCTTCAGCATGGGAAACAGCGGAAAGGCGGTGGTGAGATCTTCATACACGACATCGGTGCAATAAACCGGAAGCGGCAAACCTTCACGCAGAGTCAGTAACCCGGTGGTATGGTCAATTTGACTGTCGGTCAGAATAATCGAACGTATGCTGGTACCGCGTTGTTGGGATTTGTCAGCAGGCCACAACTCGTGGGTGTGGTTGATCTGGTGACGCAAATCAGGAGACGCGTTAATTAATACCCAGTCAGTGCCATTTGCACTTACTGCAATACTGGATTGGGTGCGCGGACTGGCTTTTATTGAGCCGTCTCTTACGCCGCGACAGTTGTCACAGTGACAGTTCCATTGAGGGAAGCCGCCGCCGGCACCTGCGCCCAGGATCAGTACTTTCATGCTCAGTAATCCTGTTGTTAGCTAAAAGCGTTGCCCGTTTTATAAACAGGCGGGAATAAAAAAGGCTGCGCATGGTGCAGCCTTTTGAATACTTGTTGAGAACACACCTCGAAGAGGGGTGAAATTAACGGTTGCTGATATACAGCGTTACTTCGAAACCTAAACGCATTTCAGTGTACTGAGGTTTTGTCCACATAATGGAACTCCTTATTAACTTTGTTTTAACACTTTACTGATTGTAGGACCGGCCCTGGCAAAAAAAAATCCTACTTTGGAACTAGAGAGGGTTAACCTTTGGTGCAGGTTGGCAAGCGCTCTGCCAACTCTGCTAAAAGGTTAATCCACTCCGAGTCCTAGTATAACACAGGCGATACCGGCCATGTGCTATCGGGCTTCTCACTGTATTGGGTTAAAAAGGCCAGCAACAGAGAGAAAGGCCGCGCGGTAGCTGAGTTACCTTTGCCATACTGGAAGCTGGTACCCGCTATGTCAAGGTGTGCCCACGGTGTGTTGCCGGCAAACCGCGATAAAAAGCAGCCAGCCGTGATCATGCCGGGTGAATTACTGCCGCTGTTGCGCATATCGGCGGCGAACGAGTCCAGTGGTTCCTGATAGTCGTCCCAGATGGGCATGGCCCAGGCACGGTCGCTACTGCTCTCTCCTGCTTCTACTAAAGCTGATGATAATGCCTGGCTATTACTCATCAACCCGCTAGCCTGGCTACCCAGGCTCACAATATGTGCGCCAGTGAGCGTAGCGATGTCAATGATAGCGGCAGGGTTGAATTGCTGTGCATAGGTCATTGCATCACATAGTACTAAACGGCCTTCTGCGTCGGTGCTTATAATTTCAACGGTTTGTCCAGACAGTGTGGTTAAAATGTCGCCGGGGCGAAAAGCCTTACCGTCGGGCATGTTTTCAGCGGTAGCAATAATACCTGTCACGTTAACAGGTAAACGCAATGCGGTGAGGGTTTTCATAATACCCATAACGGTAGCGCCGCCACACATGTCGTATATCATGTTTTGCATGCCGGGCGGTTTCTTCAGAGTAATACCGCCAGTATCAAAGGTGATGCCTTTTCCTATCAGAACAATACTCGGTAAGTCGGAGTCTGCTGCGCCCTTGTAATGCATTACGGGCATGCAGGTGGGCTGTTCCGAACCCTGGCCTACCGCGACATACGCACCCATCCCCATTTCTTTGAGCGTAGCTTCATCCAATACTTCTGTGGTTAATAACGAAGAGTCGGAGGCTAACGCTTCAGCACATTCTGCGAAACAGCTGGGTGTACATATATTTCCTGGTAAGTTGGCCAGGTCACGAGTCAGTGATTTTCCTTCATGAACAGCCAGCGCTCGCGCTATGTCGGGCTTGAGTTCATCCTGCTCAACCGCAATTGATAAGCGTTTGATGCTTGTTGGCTTTTGCGCGTTGGGCGAAGTTTTAAACGCTTTGAAGCGGTAACTGGCAAAAAGTAGGGCGTCGAGCAGCGCTTGCATGTACGCCTGACAGTTTGCGAAAGGCGACATTACGCAGGCACTTTTAACGTTTAATTCGTCTAGCTGTGAACAAATAAACGTCGCCTGTCGGGCAAGCATATTGCGGGTTTTATGCGCTTCGTCAGGCGTACAATTTGCAATACTGTTTGATTTGTTAGTGTTTACTAACAAAAGTCGGCTGGCTTTTAAATTTGGAACTTCTGAAATAAGTAAGTGTTTACTTTCTGAACAGCTGGCGCTGAGTGATGGTGTAACGTTAAGTATATGGGCTAACCAGCTTGGCTTCGGTATTTCACCGGCTTGGCTCTGTGAGGTTGCATCAAAAAGCCATGCGAAGTCGACAAATGCGACCAGGCAGTCAGCACTGCATGAGTCGGCATTAAAAAAGGGGATGTGATAGGTTTCAATTTTCACAACAACGGCTCCTGAGTGAGCGGGCAGTGTACCGTTTTCTACTACAAATTACAGCGAGTGTTACCTGGTCAGGCACTCGCTGCGGTTTCTGCCGATGTTGCGACAGGCGACGGGGAAGCTTTGCGTTTAATGGTGGCGATCAACAAACAGGAGCTGATCAAACCAATGCCGCTCCATCCAACCCAGGATAACGACTCGCCCACTATCCACATGGCCAGAATGGCTGCAACCACAGGTTCTAACAGAGTGATGATTGTCGCCAGACTAGCGCGAATTGAGCGTAAGCCGTAACCGAAAAGCAGGTAACCCATAAACATGGGCACGGCAGCCATGTATGCGCCCACCATGAAATTATTGGTGCTAGCGAGCAGTTCCGCGCCGGTTAAAAGCAGCACAGGCAATAAGCAGAGTCCGCCGACGCCAAACATACTGCCCATGGCTGCGCGTGAATGGACCTGGCGCTGGATTAAGCGGTGAGCGACCCACGAATACATGGCGTAGGTAAATGCAGCAATCAGTCCGAGTGCGATACCGAAAAAGTTATACCATTGCGAAAGCTCGCTATTTTGCGGTGCTGCACTGTGCTGTGGTTTTGCACTTGCCAGCAATATCACGCCCAGAACGCCCAGAAAGATACTCACTATCCAACGTGTATTGAGCCGTTGCTTGTCGAACAGACGCTCGATTATTGCAGCTGCAACGGGTGCCATACCAATGGAGACGACCGTACCGATGGTGACGCCAGACAGCCGCATAGAACTGTAGAACGCCAGTGGGTATATCGCTACATTCAAAGCACCCCACAGAACCAGGCTACGATGCTGCTTCAGTTCCGTCCACTGTCTGGCAATAAAACGCCAGGCAATGAGCGCCTGCAACAGTCCGCCACACCCCATTGAAACGGCAGCAATGCCGAGTGAGCTAACGTCTGGTGCAAAGGTGGCTGCGGTGCCGGTTGTGCCCCAGAGTACTGACGCAACAACTACGGCGAGCACACCGAGATAATAGTGTGAAGACGAGTGGGTCATAATGATTGCTCGATGAGTTGGTCGGCCATGGTACGTGCGCGTTCTATAGCCTGGGTGTCTGCGGCGAGTCCCGCTAAAGAAATCGAACCTTCCAGCAAAAAGCACACATGTTCTGTGAGTTGTTCAATGCGACCCGGTTCGATTATAGGCAGCTCAGACAGTTCGCGTTTAACGATGGCCTTTACTTCCTGTTTGTGTCGATTGACTGCTGCACGCTCAGCGCTGTTGGCTGGCATTTCTGCTGCTGCATTGAGTAAGCCGCAGCCCCGAAAGCCATTTTCATAATCAAATTCCGCGTGGTCCTGATACGCATCGAATACCGCCAGAACCCGTTCCCAGCCATTGGATAGGTCTGTTGAACGCTTTGCGTATAGGTCCAGCCATTCCTGATGTCGGGCATCAATGTAGGCGGCAACCAATTCAGACTTGGATTTAAAGTTGTTGTACAACGACATTTTCGCAACCCCGGCCCGGGCTATAACGGCATCGATGCCGGTCGCGGTTATACCGTGGTCGTAAAACAATTCTCCAGCGGCTTTTAACAATTTTTCTCTTGCAGGCAGTTTTTTTCTTGCAGGTACTATTGCCATGATTGCGCCTCGCTCAAAATATACAGACTAGTCTATATAGTAATTTTGAGGTTCGCAATGTTTTATTAATTACCCCTGCAGGCTTTATCAATAGTAGGTGTTGTACAGAGTGGTCTATTTCTGAGTTTGTAGGGTTTTAAATGCCTCTGGCGTATCTACAGACAAATAAACTTCCTCGACATAGTCGGTCAGCGTGGCCATAAGGTTGTAGTAACAACAGGGTGTTGAAAGTGTGAGTTTTACATTTGGAGATCCATTACCCAGGCATAACGCGTGCTCGTCCGGCGAAGCAACCTTGTCTGTTTCAATGCTGGAAATGGCTGTTAAGGGAATAACTAGCAGGTTTAAATAATTGTTGTTCAGCACCAAATGGCCATCTAAGACGTAGGCGGAATGATGTTTGCTGATCCGGTAATTGGCAATCAGGTAAATAAACGTATAACCCACTAACGTACCGACAATGATGGCCGCTAGCTGTGACCACAATGCCAGTGCGTAATACAAAGCGCCGGTAACAACGAACAGGACTATTTGTAAAACGACAAGTGTGATCCAGGACGATGAAACCAGTCGGAGATGAGCCAGTGAGGGGGCATGGTTACGACTAAGGAACGGAAATAAGTAGTACCAGGTGGCAGGCTCATAGGCGAATAGTACGGCAGTGGTGCGTTTTTTCTCGTCTTCGTCACCCATTTTCTTAATTGCAGAGGCACGCGGATCGCCCTGCATAGTGCGGCATTGCCAAAGCATACGCACTACGTGATACACAATGGCCAACTCAATTATGAGTAGCACGGCTATGATGGGATAACGCAGATAAGCAATGAATTCAAAATAACTGGCTAGCGCTGCCGGCATTGAGTAGCGGCACACCAGTGAGGAGGTCGAAAACGGGATCAGTATTTTCCAGAGCTTCTGCTTACTGCCAATGACAACCAATAATAAATGTAGTAGCGGGATAACTGCGAAGTACAGAGTGAACAAACCCGCAAACACCGGCCAGTTTTCATCTGGGTTGAATTCATCGGGGGTGAGGTGAATACCCAGCACATACAAGCCAATGGCTAGCAGCAAAAATGCTAATCGGTAGCGGGTTACTTTTCTCATCAACAGTCCTTGTTTCTTGTACTCAGAGCCTGGAAAGTTCAACATGCTCGGTTATTTTTGGCAAGAATAACCGGTCTCAATAAGCGCCTTGTTACAATTTATCCTCGCTGGGATTGGGTTTAACCCGTAAATGGCCCACTGCAATCAATGTTACCGTCGCCAGCATAACCGAGGCGGCTAAAAAGGGGGCGCGGTGACTGAGCTGGTACAAGGATGCCGCGATGGGAGGCCCGATAATATAGCCCATAGCGGGTGACGCTGTAATAAAGCCGGTCACGGTGGCCTGGTTTTCCGGCTTACAGCTGGACGTAGCCAGTGCCGCGACAGCCGGATAGCTGATACCCAGGCCGCTGCCCAGGAACACCATGGCAAAATACAACTGACTCTGGTCATGGTGTAAATACAGGATCAGGTAGCCCAGTGACAATAGTGGAAAGGCCAGTTTAATAAGGTTTGCCGGGTGCATACTGGTGCGTTGGACCAGTGTAAACTGCACAACCAGTGCGCATACTGCGCTGATCATCATGGCAAGCCCTACACCCTGCGCGGCTTCGGTGGTAGAAGCACCGTGATGATCAATTAAAAAGAACGCCAGCGATTGTTGCATCATGGCAACCGCGAGAAATACGCAGGCATTCATGCCGATCACGAGCGGCACGTAGGGCTGAATACTATGCGTGACAGCCACGCCGGTTTTTTGTGTTTGGGGTGTGGTCGGCGTGCTCTGATTATCTGGCAGGAATCGCCACACCAGAATAAGTGCCGTTAGTGTCATGAGAGAAATGGCGTACAACGGGGTCAACAAATGAAAGCCAACCAATAGACCCGCCAGTGTCGGGCCAAGAATCTGGCCCAGGCTGTGGGCCGATGAGACTTTGCTGATGGCCTTCACGCGCTCGTGGTCTGCGCTGATTGATATCGCGTATCCGACCACCGAAGGCGGTGTCGCTGACATAATTGTCGCCTGACCAGACCGGGCCGCTGTCAGCGCAAGGAACAACGCCGTACCTACCAGCCAGCCCTGAAACCCACTCAACCACACAGTAGCAAAAACCAGCGTGCCAATGGTGTAGCCGGTCAGCCCGGTGATCAGCACGCGGCGATAGCCTTTGCGCTTTCCTACTCTGGACCACAATGCATTGCCCGCGGCATACATCAGCGCAGAACTCGACATCAAAAAGGCAACCTGAAACTCGGTTAAACCCGCCTCCCTGCCAAGAGGCGGCAAGGTTGTCATAACAACAGATTGACCCATTGCAGTAGCGAGCAGTGCAAAAAACAACAAACGGAAGGTCATGAAAACGCAACAATCGTAAAGAGAAGCAGTGATTCTAGCATGATTTGCGGGCGTCCAGCGGAGCTTTAGCGATACAAAAGTACCGCTAAACGAATAGCAAAAACTTGATATATTAGAAATGGCGCATATATTGCTGTAAGACATTATCTCAAGCGGTAACAGTGAAACGTATTATGAACACCCTGTCAGGTAAACTTGTTGCAATCAGTACGCATAAACCTCTATGGATTTATGCCGTGTTGCTATTGCTGACACTCGGCATTGGCAGCCAGATCCCACGGATTACAATAGATACAGACCCGGAGAATATGCTGGCGGCTGATCATCCGGCACGCACATTTCACAATCAGACCAAGGCAAATTTCGCCATGCACGATGCCATTGTGGTGGGTGTAGTGAACGAAACCGATGCCAATGGTGTGTACAACACGACATCTTTGTCTGACATTTTTGACTTAACTCAGTCAATTTTGGCAATCGATGGCGTTGTGGATGCCGATCTCATGTCGATCTCTACGGTTGATAATATTTCTCAGGCCGGGCCTGGGACTATTCGTTTTGAATGGATGATGCCAGAAGCGCCGGTATCAGATGCTGCCGCTCAGCAAATTCAAACTAACATTGAGAGACTGCCGCTACTGTACGACACGCTGGTTTCACAAAACGGTAAAGCGGCGGCGATTTACGTCCCAATTATTGATAAAAACGAAAGCTATCGGATAGCAGAAGACATTCGCGCCACGATTGATACATTCGACGGCACCGAACAGTGGTATATCACCGGGCTACCGGTAGCTGAAGATCAGTTCGGTTTTGAGATGTTTGTACAAATGGGCATTTCAGCGCCACTGGCGGGCCTGACCATCTTCATCTTATTGTTTATTTTCTTCCGCAATATTCCGCTGATTACGGCGCCCATGATTGTGGCGATGGCGACGGTGATCGTCACCATGGGCCTGCTGATTGGCTTTGGCTTTACCGTGCACATTATGTCTTCGATGATAGCCATTTTTCTGATGCCCATCGCGGTAGTGGATTCAGTACACATCCTGTCTGAATTTTCTGACCGGTATAAGCCGGGTGAAGATTTAAAAGCCGTTGTTGAAGAGGTTGTGGGTCACCTTTTCACGCCGATGTTGTATACCTCGGTTACCTCATCGGTCGGCTTCTTCTCGTTAATGCTGACACCAATTCCACCAGTGCAGATCTTTGGTGCGTTTGTTGGTTTCGGCATTCTGTTTGCCTTTGTGGTGACGATTACGTTTATCCCGGCTTACTTATCGCGTATGAGTGAATCGGCACTGGAAAAACTCCAGGCCGCCATGCACGAGGATGGCGCTGGACAGGGTTCGAATATTGCTCGCATGGCTAGAGGTTTGGGCAAGTTGGCCACGGGTCGGCAAGGTCTGTTGCTGGCTGCATTTGGTGCGGTGTTTGTGGTCTCTGCCTGGGGCGTCACGCAGATTCAAATCAACGACAACCCGGTACGCTGGTTTAAGTCTGATCACGAAATTCGCGTGGCCGACCGGGTATTAAACGAAAACTTCGCCGGAACCTACAATGCGTATCTGGTGCTGACTGACCGTTCAGAACTTCCGACTGCTGCATCTCTGCTGGAGAGTGGTGACATGCCGGATTCGCTAGCAGGCTGGAAGAGTGAAACCCTAGCCGCCATAGGCAGTGGTGCACCTGAAGAACAGTTGCAAAACCTAATTGTAGCGATTGACGATAAGTTGTTTAGCGACCTTAGCGACGAGGAAATGACTTATTTGGATAACGTCATGGTATCGGCTGAACAGGCAAATAGCCAGAGCAAAACATTCCAGAATCCGGAAGTACTCGCTTATATCGAGTCATTGCAAGAGGCACTGACAGCGTCTGGTTTGGTGGGTAAATCCAACGCCTTACCCGATGTGGTGAAAGTGGTAAACCGAGAATTGCGCTCAGGCGAAGCACAAGACTACCAGCTTCCTGATTCGGGTAACGCGGTAGCCCAGACGCTGTTGCAGTACCAGTCTTCTCACCGTCCAAATGACCTGTGGCACTTTGTGACGCCGGATTACCGTTCTGCGCTGGTTTGGCTACAGTTAACCAGTGGTGATAATCAGGATATGACTGCGGTCATTGAACTGGTCGATTCGTATATTGCCAGCCATCCAATGCCAGCCGGTATTGAAGCGGATTGGGCAGGTAAAGCTTATCTGAATGTTGTGTGGCAGGAAAATATGGTGGCAGGCATGCTCGACAGCTTGCTGGGCGCGTTCGTTATGGTCTTCATTATGATGGTAGTACTGTTTCGCTCATTGGTGTACGGCATACTCGCGATGTTACCACTTACTATCACTATAACCTTTATATATGGGCTGATAGGAATAGTGGGTAAAGACTACGATATGCCAATAGCGGTGTTGTCTGCGCTGACGCTTGGCTTGTCAGTGGACTTTGCTATTCACTTCCTTGAACGGGCCCGCGCCACCTTTAATGACACACAAAGTGTGAAGCAAACCATGGCGTTAATGTTTGAAGAACCAGCCACGGCAATCTCTCGCAATGCACTGGTTATTGCTTTGGGCTTCACTCCGTTATTGTTTGCGCCGCTGGTACCTTACATCACAGTTGGCGTGTTCCTGGCCAGCATCATGGCGGTATCTGCGCTGGTGACTCTGCTGCTGCTTCCTGCAGTAATGAGCCTGGGTCACAAGATAGTCTTTAAATCGGCGAAATAAGGAGTCGGTATGAAACGTAGTTTAGTTACTTTAGGTTTGTTGGCAGCAATGGCGTTTATGTCTGGCGTACAGGCAGAGGTAGATGTTGACGCACTTATAAAGCAAGCTGAGAAAGCGGCCTATTACGCGGGTGATGACGGCCGTGCTGACGCGCGCATGATGATTGTCGATAGCCAGGGGCGTAAGCAAATGCGCCAGTTCACCATCTTGCGCAAAGATGTGGAAGACAACGGCGATCAAAAAATGATGGTGTTTTTCTCGCGTCCTACTGATGTCAAAGACACGGTGTTTCGCGTTGAAAAACATGCAAAAACCAATGTGGATGACGACCGTTGGTTGTATTTGCCAGCGCTGGATTTAGTGAAGCGTATTTCTGCAGGTGACAAGCGCACCTCGTTTGTCGGTTCTCACTTCTTTTATGAAGACGTTTCAGGGCGAGCGGTCTCACAGGACGATTTTACTCTGGTAGAGGAAGCGGCTGACCGGTACGTATTGAAGGCGGTGCCAAAACAGCCTGACACCGTTGAGTTTGCTCACTATGTCGTTGAAATCGACAAAGCGACGTCACTACCGGTACTGATTAACTTTTATCAGGCTGACGGGACGAATTATCGTCGCGTAGAGTCTGTACAGGTTGATACCGTTCAGGGCTTCCCAACCGTGCTTCGCTCCAAAGTGTCAGATCTGACAAACGGCGGCTACACCCTTATGGAGTTCCGCGGTACCGAATACAACATTGGTCTGCCAGAAGATGTGTTCAGTGAACGCAGCCTGCGTACACCGCCAGTGCAGTGGTTGAAATAATACGATGCCAATCTCTTTGAAAACACTGCTTTTGAGTGGACTGATATTGGTTGGTATCGCTAGCCAAACCTCAGTGTGGGCACAAGAAAGTACAGATTCTCAATCTACCGCGGATGAATGGGCGGACTGGGGCGACTTTGAGGAACCCGAAGAAGCATCACCACTCACCTGGGCTGGCTTTGTGGAGCTGGCGGCAGGTACACGTTTAAACAACGACACCGCCGTAGCAAGAAACACTACGTTGCAGGATGCTCGCGTGCAACTGCAGGCCGATTACGCGCTTAGCGCGTCAACATTAGCTTTTCGTGGCGACCTGTATTACGACGGCGTATTAAACAGTGTTGAAACCCAAATACGCGAACTGGCGTGGCAAGGTAACCTGGGCTTTTTGGGTGAGATGGGGCGTAAATTCGACGCTAAGCTGGGCCAGCAGGTACTGACCTGGGGAACGGGTGACTATGTGTTTTTGAACGATATGTTTCCCAAAGACTACCAGTCGTTTTTTGCGGGTCGTGACGATGAATACCTTAAAGCACCAAGCCTATCTGCCAAGCTGTCGGGTTACTTTGATGTAGCAAACATTGATGTGGTGGTAACGCCTCAATTTGAACCGGATAATGGCATAACCGGCGAGTATTTTTCGTTTTTCAGCCCCCAGGCCCAAATTAACGTGGCACCGGGCTTTCGTGTGCTGGATAAGAATGAGCCGGATAGCGCTGAGTGGGCGTTGCGTATTTACAAAACCTTCGGCCAGACCGAGCTTGCATTCTATGGTTACCGCGGGTTTAACAAAACCCCCATGGCCGCCGACGAACAAGGCTTACCACGTTACAGCCGTTTAAATGTGTGGGGAGCCAGTGCAGTTAAACCATTAGGTCCGGGCCTGGCAAAAGCGGAGTACGCTTACCATGATGCTGTTGAGGATTCCGATGGCAATAACCCGCTGGTGCCTAACAGCCAGCACCGCTTTTTGGTGGGCTACGAACAGGAACTGGTGGCGAATCTTACCGGCAGCGTGCAGTGGTATGTGGAGAAAACGGTGGATCACGATGCGTTGATAGCCAATTCATACTGGCCACAGTATGAACAGGAAGCCAATCGTCACGTGGTAACAACCCAGCTCATGTACCGCGCGCTACGCCAAACTCTAACGCTTAACTGGTTTAACTTTTATTCGCCTACCGATAGCGACGGGTATATGAAGTTTCGTGCAACCTACTCGCCCGTAGATGACTGGCAGGTCAACGGCGGCTTTAATCTGTTTTATGGCGAGGAGCCACATACTTTCTACTCACAATTCGAAGACGCCAGCAATGTGTATGCGTCTTTTAGATATTTTTATTAGGAGCTAATGCGATGTCTGCAGAAAGAGCGTTAACGGCGTTTGCCGGATTTATGGTGTTACTGTCGGTGGCACTGACCTGGTTTGTACATGAAAATTTCCTGTGGTTCACCGTGTTCATTGGCGCAAACTTGTTTCAACAGAGTTTTACCGGTTTTTGCCCGGCCACGATTGTACTGCGCAAAGTATTTGGCTTTAAAACCGAAAAAGAGCTGGCGACCGGCCAGTAACGCGCAACGTACCCTTTCACTCATCAGGGATGTTCCATCCTGTTCTCGCCCCGCTTTGCGGGGTTTTTTTATTGTCGATATACTCGTCTTCTCACTGCAGTTTACACAGGTAAATCATGACGCCTATCCATCCGGCTGTTGCCCCTGAATTAGTCGAACCACTAACAGCACTGCTGGACGCGACCGCCTCCAATCCACCATTAAGTGGTAAAACCCTTGGTTTCTATCGCAAACGCAACAAGTTCAACGTATCTCCCGTTAGTGATATTCCCGCGATGCAGCCTTATGACATTGGGCTAAGCACTGAGGCGCCCGGCGTGCGGGTATGGGTGATAAACGCTTCTGAGAATGCGAAAAAGCCAGCGTTGCTGCACTTTCACGGCGGTGGGTTTGTGATGGGCAGTTGCCAGAATGGCTTTTCCCGCATGCAGCAATTAGCGCTGGATTTGGATTGCGTGGTCGTGAGTGTGGATTATGGGTTGGCACCGGAAATGCGTATCGGTGAGGTAGTAAAGCAAAGCCATGCGGCGCTGACCTGGACACATCAACAAAGCAAATCCCTCGGGATAGATAACACCCGGATAGGGTTACTTGGCTTTAGCGCGGGGGGCGGACACGCTGCGTTGCTGGCGCAATATGCCGCGCACCGAAATGAGTATGCCGTTAAGTGCCAGGCGTTGATTTACCCTATGCTGGATGACAGAACGGGCAGTACCATTTTCCCTGAACTTCCAAAGGGCAAGTACTTGTGGTCAGCAGAACAAAATCAGTATGGCTGGCAAGCGGCACTGGGTCATACACCGGGTAAAGACAGCATAAAGCCCTTTACTGTACCGGCCAGACAGCCTCTATCGGCAAGTTTGCCTGCCACCTATATCGCCGTAGGCGACCTGGATTTGTTTTATGACGAAAACCTGGAATATGCCAACGCCCTTCAGGTATCAGGAGTACCCGTCATTCTGAATGACGTGCCGGGGGCTTTTCACGCGTTTGAATCCATTGCGCCGGAGACTGAACTGGCACAGAGGTTTAATCAGGCAATGGTAAACGCACTAAAGGGAATATTATAGACCCAGGAGAAAGCGCTGGCTTCAATGCGCCGCATTCTGCCCGCCTAGCGCGTGGGCAATGCGGTTTTTTGCTGAATGCCAGTGATTCTTCGGTAGCACCGGAGCCTGTTGAATAATGGCCTCAAAGTCGATGTCGTTAATCGACAGCGGCGGGACGTGTGCGCAGAACACGGTTTGTGGCTGCAGAGTTTGAATGCGCTTCAGCGATTGCTTGTACTGATTGGGGTGGCAGATAGGGTAAGGCGGGGTAAGCTGGCGTTTCACTGAGACCATTAAATCGGCAACGTAAGCCTGACTGGTCTCACCGTGATACAAGGTGATGTCGTGGTCGGTATGCCCGGGGGTGAATAACACCTGCCAGTCTTCAAAGCCCGGCAGTGTTTGTTCGTCCAGCAGAATAATATCGGGCTTCAATATTGGGCTGTACCAGATATGCTTTTTCGGTTTGCCCAACCGACCAGCCACCCACCACGTTAGGCTGACATCAATTAAATGGGCCGCGCGCCCCATCACTCCTGAGTACCATTTCGCCGCTTTTGGATGAGCCGCTATTTTTGCACCGGTGAGTTTGCGTAGCTTGTGCGCGCCGCCGGCGTGGTCCGGGTGCATATGCGTGACGACAATCAGTGTTAAATCAGTGAGGGGCCGGTTGAGTGTGTCAGTAATAAACGTACAAACATTGTGTGCATCGGCCCGACTACAGCCATCGAGCAGCAACAAGCCACCCGGTGTTTCTACCAGGTAGATATGTTGAATGTAGCCCGCCAGGGTATGCACTTTCATTGTGTAGCTACTTACTGTTGCATGGCGTTTTTAACCGGGTTGGCGTAGTTGGCAATCAGGTAATCACGCGCTTCTTCCGGTAATTCTGCTAGTTTTTGTTTCAACGTTTGTTTGCACTGTTCGGGGATTTTTTTATCGCTGCGTTCTGCGGCCAGATAATTAATTGGGTACAACTGATAGTGAGTATGGATGTGCTGGTCGATACATTCAGCCAGTCCAGCAGGTGTGTCTGGCACGTCGCTAATCGGGGCTGAAAAATTAACGGTAACGCGACCTTTGTACCCGGTGATCCCCTGAATAATACTGGCGATGTCTTCCATTTCAGCTTTTTCATAGCCGCCAAGGTGTTCGCGGTGATACAACTCCGTGGCTTTAGCGATATCGCAAGGGTCGTTCTCGTATGAGATAGCAACTGGCACAATGCGCAGTGATTGCATGTAATCGCTGAACGATTGCTGCTGGGATTTACCGTGCATATAGAACATCTTCAAAATAGCCGGATCGGTCTTGTCCAGTCCATCTTTAGCGCGCCCCTCGCGCTGTGCAATCCAAATTGAGTGGCCGTCATCCAGCGAGTGCTTGATATAACCCGACAGGGTGGTAAGGGCTTTTAGCAGTTGTCTTGGGGCTTTCGCTGAACGGTTCACAATAAAGCCTTTATTGAGCTTCATTAGCTCCGTGACGCTGGGCTTTTTCAGCAGGTTGTCACCAAATGCAATGCGGGCAGTCGGGAAGCCAGATTGGTGAAGTGCATAATTCACCAGCGCGGGATCCATGGCAATGTCACGGTGGTTAGATACAAACAAATAAGGTGTGTCTTTGGAAAGCTGTTCAACGCCCTTTATGGTGACACCGTCAGTGGTCTCATGCAGCACGCGGCTTAAATACACTTCAACTTCTTGTTGTACCTGCTCAACCGTATTGAGTCTGCCCCATTTGCGTTTCAGTAGCAGTTTCACCACTGGGCTCAACAGCGCTTTAACCCATCGGCTGCTTTGTCTGAAGCGATGGTTCACGATGGCAGAGATGAATTCGGGATCATTGACCAGACGCTGGATTGCGGCCGGGATTTCGTCGTCGTGGTAGGCGCGAATGGCCTGAAAAGGATCGTTTGGGTTAGTCATGGTTACCGCATAGCAATGAAAACAAACCCCGGCAGGTGTCTGCCGGGGCCATTAGTCTACTTCTCTATCCCTGCTAAATGGAAGAAAAACGCGTACTCTTTCGCAGTTTGTTCATAACGCTTAAAGCGTCCGGACGCACCGCCGTGACCTGCTTCCATATTGGTAATGAACAACAGCAGATTGTTGTCGGTTTTCTTGTCACGTAAACGGGCTACCCATTTCATAGGTTCAAAATACTGAACCTGTGAGTCGTGCAGGCCGGTGGTGACAAATAGGTGCGGATACTTCTGCGCTTTCACCTGATCGTAAGGTGAATAAGACAGCATGTACTCGTATTCTTCTTTATTCGCAGGATTACCCCATTCAGTATACTCACCGGTGGTGAGTGGAATGCTGGCATCGCTCATTGTTGTAACAACATCGACAAAGGGCACGTGCGCAGCTATACCGGTGTAGAGTTCCGGCGCCATGTTAGCAATAGCGCCCATTAGCAGTCCGCCTGCACTACCGCCTTCAGCAAAAATGCGATTCGGATCAACGTATTTCTGCTCAATCAGACCTTTGGTAACGTCGATAAAGTCGGTAAAGGTGTTCATCTTGTTACCCATTTTACCGTCTTCGTACCATTCGCGACCGAGCATCTGACTACCGCGGATATGTGCGATAGCTACCACAAAGCCACGGTCCATTAACGAAATCCAATGAGACACAAAGGTGGGATCAATGGTCGAGCCATATGAACCATAACCGTATTGAAACAGCGGATTCGTGCCGTTTTTATTGAATTTATCTTTGCGATAAACCAGTGACACCGGAACCTGTTTGCCATCGCGAGCCGGCAACATCACACGCTCAGACTGGTAGTTGGATGCAACAAACGCATCCCCCACCTTGTTTTGTTTTAACAGCGTACTTTCCATGGTTTCCAGGTTGATATCGAACGTACTTGGCGGCGTGGTAAGCGACGCGTAGTAAATGCGTACTGTATTGGTGTCTACCTGGGTATTACCTGAAAAGTAAGCCGTGTAGATGGGATCTTCAGTGGGGATCACATAGCTTTCGCCGGTCTTCAAAGACACCGCGTTCAGGCTGAGTATGCCGTCTTTCTTCGCTTTATAAACCAGGAAATCCTGTAGTAGTTCAATGTCCTGAATGAATACGTCCGGATCATGTGCGATGACTTCCTGCCACTTACTCTTATCTGAGGTATTGGCGGCATCCACTTTCATAATACGGAAGTTCTTTGCATTGTCGTTGGTCAGGATGTAGTAGTCATCACCGTGCTTAGCAACAGAATATTCCAGACCTTCTTCAATAGGATAGAAAGGCGTGGGGGCTGCTTTAGGATTGCTGGTGGCGATCAGGGTCATACCGGTTTTCTCGGTATTGTCATGACGAATATAGATGACTTCACCATCTTTACTCATGCCCAGAGAGGTGTAGAAGGTGGTGTCTGTCTCTTCGTAAATCAGTTCATCGTCGGTTTGCGGGGTACCCAATACGTGGCGATACACCTTAGAGCCCAGTAATGTTTGTGGGTCGCGGTCTATGTAATACAGGGTTTTATTGTCTTTCGCCCAGTACACCTGTCCGGTGGTATTGGTAATTTCGTCGCTTAACAGTTCACCGGTTTCCAGGTTTTTAACCTTTAGCGTATACATGCGGCGGCTCACGGTATCAACGGTGTAAGCCAGCAGTGTATTGTCTGGTGAGGCTTCGTAGCTGCCAATACTAAAATAGTCATGACCCTTGGCCATTTCATTGCCGTTTAACAGGATTTCATTGGTGCCATCCAATGTTGCCCGGCGAACATAAATAGGGTATTCGCCATCACCTTCGTACAGTCGCTGATACCAGTAGCCGTTCTCTTTTACCGGCACAGACGCGTCGTCTTTAGGAATGCGTGCCACAAATTCTTCGTAAAGCGCTGCTTGTTGTTTTTCCAGCGGTTTGAGTACGGCTTCTGCGTAACTGTTCTCTTTCTCCAGGTGGCCAAGTACCTCGGGATCTTCGCGCTCGTCGTCGCGCATCCAGTAATATTCATCATTGCGGGTGTCACCGTGAGCGGTCATTTCGTGAGGCACTTTTTTCGCTACGGGTGGGGCTACTGATGTGGTTAAATTCATTGGCTCTTTTGCGTTGATCTGTTCTGTCGATGCTTGTTTATCGGAGCAACCGGCGAGCATGAGGCCGATGCTAAGCGTAAGCAGTGTTCTTTTCATTATTGTCCCTTGCCACGAGGCATGCTTTATTGAAGAGGGTACAACATAGCGTATCTGTATAAACGCTGCAAAGGTTGTTGACCGGTAAATCGTAACCAGTTGCAAACTGCGGGAGTGAAGGCGAAAATTACGACAACCTCCCATTTTTGTTATGGATAGCATGTTCGATTTACTCACCGCCGGCGTGTTAGAGCCGGTTACTGCGCTGGGCCTTATTTTGTTAGCGGGCTTCACTTCGTTTGTTACCGGTGCAATGGGTCTGGGAGGCGGTATGTTGTTACTGGTGGTAATGGCGTCCACTCTGCCCATTGCTGCATTGATTCCGGTGCACGGCCTGGTGCAATTAGGGTCCAATGCCAGTCGCTCGGTAATGACTTTCCGACACCTGGATCGCACCATGTTTAAGTACTTTGCGGTTGGTACTGTCATTGGTGCACTAGTCGCGTCATTAGTGGTGGTGCAACTGCCATTGCTGCTTATTCAACTGGCGATTGCGGTATTTTTGTTGCTGGTGGTGTGGGGCGTTAAGCCGAAACAACGGGAAACCTCGCCATCGGGCAGTGTGGTCGCGGGCGCGTTCACCACGTTTCTTTCGATGTTTGTGGGGGCCAGTGGTCCTATGGTGGCCTCCGTGGTTTTTCGCAACGGCTACGACAAGCTTACGCATACTGCTACCTTTGCAACCTGCATGACCTTTCAGCACAGTTTGAAGGCGGTGGTATTTACGTTCGTTGGTTTTGCTTTCTGGCAATGGTTACCACTGGTGGTGGCTATGATTGCCAGCGGCGCTGTCGGCACCTGGCTGGGGCTAAAACTGCTCAACAAAATCCCGGTAGAGAAATTCAAGCTGCTGTTTAAAATTATTCTGACGGTACTTGCGCTGCGTTTGTTGTATCAGGCTGTATTGAGTCTGTTGTGAATATCTGAATAGTCACAGTCAGGTTTGAAAACGAATTGCCTCAACACCACCCAATTTCGGTTTGGCAAATAAAAAGCCCTGGAATTTCTGAATGCCTATATGTTGCAGCCATAGCCATTCGTCCATTTTTTCTATGCCTTCTACGATAAGCGGAATGCCCAGTGTCGTTGCGAACTCCATGACTGCGTTCACAATGGCTTGCCTGGGGCCGTGCTCGTGAATATTGCAGGCAATGGCCCGGTCCAGTTTGATTTTGTCGGGCAGAAAATCGGCCAGAACAGATAATCCGGCATAGCCGGAGCCAAAGTCGTCCATAGCAACCCGGATGCCTTTTGCTCTCAGGGCTTCTATGGCACTCATAAAGGCATCGCCTTCATTGAGGATTTCGTTTTCTGTGACTTCCACAATAAGTTGTTGCGGTCTGAGTCCGTAAGTTTTTAAGTAAGACAGCAGGTAGTCGCCGGCGTCTGGAAACTGGGTAAGGGCGCCAGGCATGAGGTTGATGGAAACCGACTGACTGGGTTGTAGCATTTCACTCGCCATAGCGATGGCGTATTGTTTGGACGTCAGGTCAAATTCGTAGCGTTTTGACTTGTCTAAATCCGCTAATATTTGCTCCGGGTAACGTCCACTGTTGTCTCGTAACAGCGCTTCTATTGAAGAAATACGGCCTAAATGGGTGTCTATGATGGGTTGGAAGGCGAATTGATACTCACTTTGTTCGTCTAACTTTGCAGCTAATGGCGATGTATTAATCGCTCTATGTAAATCTGCCCGGTGTGCTTCTGGTAAGCAGCCTCGCCAGCGGCCGTTGGCGAAACTGTTGATAAGGCCGTACACCTGGCTGTCACGCTTGAGATAAATATCATCAGGTAGCCAATAACAGGAACGGTCACTTTTGAGAGTGAGGGTTCTTAAGTTCCACTCGCCGAAGTCACGTTGTGATATTGGATGTTCACAAATCTTAACGATATTGTTGTGACGGGCGTCGGCCTTTATCTTTTCGAAAAGCGCCTGTACGTGCTCACCTGGTCCTTCAATAACCTGAAAAAAGTACTCGCCGTCGGTTAGCAGTAGACCGGTAATGGAATTGTCAGTATTAAATCGCAGTGAGTCTGTTTCGATTTGCGAAATTTGCTGGAATGCATCCGAATGGGTCGAACGACTTCGGTAAACAAGTTGCCTGAGTACTGTCATTTACATCACCTTCATACCACGGGCCCAGCAAAACGGGTTTAATCAATACAAACATAGACACCAGATAGGATCATTTCAAATAACTAGCTATGGTAAGGATACAGAGACTAATTGCCCAAGCGAATGTTGTAACGCTGAAGCTTGCGGTAGAGTGTACGTGTGCTGACATCAAGCTGTTTAGCCAGCTCATCTGGTGTGCCTTCGTAGGTTTTGCAAATACGCTCAAGGTAGACTTGTTCAGCCTGATCAAGGGGCAATATCTGTTGGCTGACGTTTTCACCATCTGCAACACTGATCTCGCTCTTGCCAAGGATTTGCGGTGGTAAATCGCTGACCAGTATTTCATCATCATTCGCCATCAACGCTGATTGTTCTACCACGCTGATCAACTCGCGTATGTTGCCGGGGAAAGCATAGCGGCAGAGCGCATCGATGGCCTGTTTAGAAAAGTGTTTGTGGCGGTGCTCTCCGGCAGACAGAAAGTGTTTGCACAGCATCGCTATATCAGACTGGCGTTCACGGAGTGCCGGGAGGTGAATCGGAAACCCGGCAATGCGATAGTAGAGGTCTTGTCTGAATTCGCCTTTCTCCACCATAGACAGCAGGTTTTTGTGACTGGCACATACCAGCCGAAAGTCGGCTTTTTTCTGTTTTAGGCCTCCTACTGGCCGATAGCACTGGGTTTCCAGTAACCGCAGTAATTTAACCTGCATATTGAGCGGCACGTCACCAATTTCGTCGAAAAATACCGTGCCACCATTAGCGACTTCAATGAGCCCTTTTTTGGCATTTGTTGCCCCGGTGAACGCGCCTTTTTCGTAGCCGAAGAGTTCTGACTCAAACAAGCTTTCGTTTAGTCCGGTACATTCAATAACCACAAAGGGTTTGTCTTTGCGTCGACTGGATTCATGGACAGCCTGCGCGACCAGTTCTTTACCACTGCCGGTTTCGCCCTGAAGCAGCACCGCAATTTCAGACTGGGAGGCGCGGTTGATTCGATTCAGCATGGCTTTAAAGGCATCAGACTGGCCAATCATTTTGTTGGTCTTTGAATCAGCTGACGCGTAACTAATACGGTCGAGAATTTCCAGAAACCCCACGGTCATGCCATCCTCATCGCGTACCGGTTTCATCAGAATATCGCAGTAAGTGCGACCTGCAGCGGTATTGTGAATATGCACAACACTGCTGGGGCGAAGGGTTTGTTTACTCTGGGTCAGCGGGCAATCTTCGCCGTGGTTATCACAAGGCCCGGGGTTGTTGTGTGACACGGCGTAACACGTGCTGGTACCAACAGTGACCTCCGTATCGTAGGTTTCCCGGTAAGCTTCGTTGACAGCCTGAATGACATAGTCGGGTGTAATAAAAATGGCGGGCTTGTCGATGGCATTGATCATCGATTGGATCAGTGATGCGTTCATGGCCCCTCCCGGTACGACATTTTTGGCAAAGTTAAGCAGTTGAGCGCTGTCAAATTTGGCACAGCTATTTCTCAATCTCAACCACTTACGATTAAAGATATAATATAAATCTAATATAAACAGCAGTGTAGCAAGTAAATCCGGGTTTGGCACGATAATTGGTAACACAGTGTTAACAACTAACCGGCCGTTAACGCTGAACAGACATACACGGCCCTACAAAACAAAGAGAACGACTATGGCAAAAGTAGTGGTGTTAGGTGCCGGGACAGGAGGCATGCCCGCAGCCTATGAAGTAAAGGAAGCCCTGGGTAAAGATCATGACGTACTGATGGTCAATGAGCGTGAAGAGTTTCGGTTTGTGCCATCAAACCCCTGGGTGGCGGTAGGCTGGCGAGAGAGCAGTGCGGTAACCATGCCCATTGAAAAGTACCTGTCGAAGAAACACATCGGCTTTAAATGCGCACGAATAGACAAGATTGATGCAGAAGCTAATCTGCTGATTTCGTCGGAAGGCGAAGAAATTAGTTACGACTATCTAATCATTGCCACAGGGCCAAGACTGGCTTTCGACGCCATTGAAGGTGCAGGACCGGACGGCTTCACACAGTCTGTTTGTACGCTTGACCATGCTCAGCACTGCTACAGCGACTTTGAAAAATTGGTAGCTAACCCTGGGCCGGCTATTGTTGGTGCGTTTCAGGGCGCCAGTTGTTTTGGTCCGGCGTACGAATATGCCTTCATTCTGGACAAAGCCCTGCGCGACGCGAAAATTCGCCATAAAGTGCCGATTACCTATGTTACCAGTGAACCCTATATTGGCCATTTGGGGTTGGGAGGCGTGGGCGATTCTAAATCCATGCTGGAATCGGAGCTGCGCAATCGCAACATAAAGTGGATATGCAATGCTCAGGTCGACAAGGTCACAGATGGCGTTATGCACATTAGCGAATTGAATCGCAAAGGCGAAGTGGACTTTACCTACGAGGAAGCGTTCAGGCATTCCATGCTAATTCCACCTTTTGGCGGCGTTCCTGCAGTTGCCAACGTTGAAGGGTTGTGTAACCCCAAAGGGTTTGTGATCACGGATGAGCACCAGCGCTCACCGAAATACCCCAATATTTTTTCAGGTGGTGTTTGCGTTGCGATACCGCCGGTTGAAACCACGCCGGTACCCACAGGCACGCCAAAAACCGGCTACATGATTGAAACCATGATGACGGCCATTGCGCATAACCTGAAGCGCATTATTGTCGATAATCAGGCTCCCACGGCCAAGGGGACCTGGCATGCCATCTGCCTGGCAGACATGGGAGACACTGGCGCAGCATTTGTCGCGATGCCGCAGATCCCGCCGCGTAATGTAACCTGGTTTAAACAAGGAAAATGGGTACATCTGGCTAAAATTGCCTTCGAGAAATACTTCATGCGAAAAATGAAAACCGGTACCAGTGAGCCCGTCTACGAAAAGTATGTGTTGAAAGCCCTCGGCATTGAACGATTGGAGCAGGATGGACATGACAAATAAGACAACAAAATTATGGGTGTTCGCCGCCACCCTAGGCGTTTCTAACATTATGAGTATGGCTTTTGCCGATACACTGAATGAAGCCGAGTTCGTCAGCCAGGCCAAATCGAAATCCATGGCACTGGGTGGTGAACTGAAACAGGCGTTACAGGCGGCAATTAAACAAGGCGGTCTTACCGAAGGAATTACGGTGTGTAAAGATCTGGCCCCTGAGTTGGCTGCTAAATACAGTGTCGACGGCTGGCAGGTTGGTCGAACATCGTTAAAAGTGCGCAACCCTGAAAATGCCCCTGATGCCTGGGAAACGGATGCGCTAAAAGCAATGGAAAAAGCACTGGACAGCGGCATGCCTCCTGCACAACTCGTGCATGCACAGACTGGTTCAGCGTATGCGGAGTGGCGCTACATGCAACCTATTGTAACCCAAGCTGTTTGTCTGAACTGCCATGGCGTTTCTTTAACGCCAGCGGTGAAACAGGCCCTACAAGCACAGTACCCCCAGGATCAAGCGACCGGGTTTGACGCAGGGCAACTTCGAGGGGCCTTTACCGTGCGCTTTGAGCGCAATTGACTATGCATTTGTTATGAACAAGGGGCAGGCAAGCCTGGCCCTTGTTCAGCATCGGCCTTACTGCACAGTACTTATCACTCCCTACTTACCACGCTCTCTTTGATTACGGTCAACATCACCTTCGCCAATCTTGGTTAGTCTCTTCTCACTGCCTGGCAGCGTACCGCAACGACACATCTGACAACGCATTGTCATTTTTGTCATTGCGGTAAACGCAATCTCTGGTTTGTGCCTGAAGTTTAGCGCGCCATTCATCTTTTTATTAACTTTTTCAGGGTCTTATAGATTCATTAATGGTTGGCGCAGGTTATGCAAAGCGGTGGTGTATTGAGTTAGATGTTGTACGAGCAGTTGGTGAGGAAACGTCGATTGTTCGAGATACCCCGGCCTTAACAGGCGCTTTGTACGGGTAAAGAAAGCGTTTTTAATTTTCCGAAGGAGAGAGTCCCATGAGCGATACGTTAATAGAACTATCGCGGTTACAATTTGCTTTGACAGCAATGTTCCACTTTATATTTGTACCCCTCACGCTGGGGATGACCTTTCTGCTTGCCATCATGGAGTCTGTGTATGTGATGACTGGCAAAGAGATCTACAAACAAATGACCCAGTTCTGGGGAAAGCTGTTTGGTATTAACTTCGCCATCGGTGTGGCTACCGGCCTGACCATGGAATTCCAGTTCGGCATGAACTGGTCTTATTATTCGCATTACGTGGGCGACATCTTTGGTGCACCGCTGGCTATCGAAGGCCTAATGGCTTTTTTCCTTGAGTCGACCTTCGTGGGTTTGTTTTTCTTTGGCTGGGACAAGATGTCCAAAGTGAAGCACCTGATGGCGACCTGGCTGGTGGCATTAGGGTCTAATTTCTCCGCGCTGTGGATCCTGATTGCCAACGGCTGGATGCAACATCCGATAGGTGCCGAGTTCAATACCGAAGCGATGCGCATGGAAATGACCAGCTTTTCAGAGGTGATTTTTAACCCTGTTGCTCAGGTTAAGTTTGTACATACCGTGTCTGCTGGTTATGTAACCGGCGCTATTTTCGTACTGGCCATTTCCAGCTACTACCTGTTAAAACACAAACATATTGCCTTCGCGCGACGCTCATTCGCTATTGCAGCCAGTTTCGGTTTGGCGTCGGTGCTGTCGGTTATTGTGCTGGGCGACGAGAGTGGCTATGAGTTGGGTGATGTACAGAAAGTGAAACTAGCGGCAGTTGAGGCTGAGTATGAGACTCATGAGGCGCCGGCAGCTTTTACCTTGTTTGGTATTCCCAACGATGACACCGAGCACACGGATTATGCAATCCAGATCCCTTGGGCCATGGGTATTATTGCCACTCGCTCGCTGGATGAAGAAGTCACCGGTCTTAAAGATCTAAAAGAGATCCATAGGGTGCGTATCCTGTCTGGTGTCCAGGCTTACAAACAGTTAGACAAGGTACGAGAAGGTACGGCAAGCGACGCTGAACTGGCGATGTTTGAACAAAACAAAGGTGACCTGGGTTATGCCTTGTTACTGGAGCCCTTCACAGATGACATTACCCAACCTACACCGGAAGCGCTGGAAAAAGCCGTAGACTACAGCATTCCGCCGGTAGCGCCATTGTTTTACAGCTTCCGCCTGATGGTTGTTTCCGGTTTCTTAATGCTGGCCCTGTTTATCTGTGCATTCTATTACAGCACTAAACACCAGATCACTAAGCCTCGCTGGTTGCTAAAGGCCGCGTTGTGGAGCTTGCCCTTACCCTGGATTGCCTCAGAAGCTGGTTGGTTTGTGGCTGAGTATGGTCGTCAGCCCTGGTCGATTGCCGAAGTACTGCCAGTGCACACCGCGGTCTCAAATTTGAGTGTGTCAGACGTCGTGACAACATTGGTTGCGTATACCCTGTTCTACATCGCCATGTTCATTATTGGGTTCTATCTAATGAAGAAATACGCCAAACAAGGGCCGGTACCGCCGGAAGACAAAGCTGCTCTGGACAGTGAAATGGGCCTTGATATCGAAGGAGCAAAAGCATGATTGATTATGAAGTACTACGGGTAATTTGGTGGGTACTGGTTGGTGTACTGCTAATTGGCTTTGCCATCACCGATGGCTTTGACTTGGGAGTAGGTGCACTGCTTACTCTGATTGGTAAAACCGACGACGAACGCCGGGTGATGATTAACACCATTGGTCCGCACTGGGATGGCAACCAGGTGTGGTTTATTACCGCGGGTGGCGCTATTTTTGCGGCCTGGCCGATGATTTACGCTACCGCGTTTTCCGGGTTTTATTTAGCCCTTGCGTTAACGCTGATTGCCCTGTGGATGCGCCCGTTAGGGTTTGATTTCCGCAGTAAGCTACCTGATAAACGCTGGCGTTCTAGCTGGGACTGGGCGCTATTTGTGTCAGGTGTCGTCCCGTCGCTGATTTTTGGGGTGGCGTTCGGCAACCTGCTGTTAGGTGTACCTTTTGAACTGGAACCCACGCTTAAAGCTACGTATACCGGGTCTTTCTTTGGCTTGTTAACCCCGTTTGCTTTGTTGACCGGGTTAGTGTCGGTGGCCATGCTGCTTAATCATGGCGCTACCTGGCTGCAAATGAAAACCGACAGCTTCATTCAGGTACGCGCCAGAGCGGTATCGGTGATCCTATCGTTAGCGACTGTTGCATTGTTCGCACTGGCAGGAGTCTGGGTGGCATTTGGTTTAGACGGCTTCGTGATCACGTCTGTGGTTGATACCGCCGCAACCTCTAACCCGCTTAAGAAAGAAGTGGTGATGGAAGCGGGTGCCTGGATGAACAATTATGGCAAGTATCCGTGGATGGCTGTCGCACCGGTGCTGGGCATTTTGGGTGGATTAGCCTGTGCATACTTCTCAAAAGCCGGTAAAGGCGGCTGGGCGTTTGTTAGCAGTTCAGTCATGCTGGCTGGTGTGATTCTGACAGCCGGGTTCTCCATGTTCCCGTTCCTGATGCCTAGCGTGACTATGCCTGCAGCCAGCCTGACAGTTTGGGATGCGACATCCAGCTTACTGACGCTGAAAATCATGTTCGGCGTAGCCTGTATCTTTGTTCCCATTGTGCTCGGATACACCGCCTATGGGTTTTACGTTATGCGCGGTCGTGTGAAAAACAGCGACCTTGATTCGTCTCACGCCATTTATTAAGGAGTACTTTTATGTGGTATTTCACTTGGATATTAGGGGTTTTACTGGCCTGTTCCTTTGGCATCATCAATGCCATGTGGTTAGAATCAACTGAAAACATGGACCGTCCTGAAGAAGACTCGTGACCGAAACGCCTACACTTGCAACCTGGTTTCGCACCACGGTAGAAACACAGGGTGTTGCCTCGCGCAGCACCCTGTATACGTTGGTGGGGTTAAAAACCTGCCGCATTGTGATCATGATTGCTGGCTTCTGGCTGTTTGCGCACATGATGCACTCGCTGGTGGTATTGGCCCATGCACCGTCTATGGCTGACTGGATAGGCTTGTCGGTTGCATTGTTACTGGCCTGGTTGCTTCAGGGCGAAGCGAATCGGCGAACGCTGGACGCTAAAACACAGTTATTGCAAGATCTTGAGGTGCGTTTTGCACGCCATCTGGCAATCGGGCAGCTAGCCATGGTGAGTCAGCAGAGCCCTTATTACTGGCAATCCTTGTGGTTGCATCATATACCCGCCCTGGCGAATTGGCGTTACGACTACCAGGTACAGCAATATGTAGCGGTACTGGCACCGACAATCGCACTGGCTGGGTTGTCTATGGTGAATTGGCTGATTGGCCTGAGTTTGCTGATCACCCTACCGATTGTTCCGCTGTTCATGGTGCTGGTTGGTAAAGGGGCCGCGGCCCAGCAGCGCAAACATTTTACCGCCTTGACCCGTCTGGGTAGTTTGTTTACCGACAGGTTAAAAGCACTTCCTCTACTGGCCACATACCGTGCCCATGACAGCGAACTGGCGCTGCTTAAACAAGCCAGTGACGACTTAAATGACCGCACGATGAGCGTCGTGGGGGTAGCGTTTTTATCAAATACCGTATTGGACTTCTTTTCAACGGTGGCTGTTGCGCTGGTAGCAGTGTTTATTGGTTTTACCTTACTGGGCGAATTCGCAGTTGGACCGGTGATCAACCTGCACCATGGGCTCTGGTTATTGCTTACTGCACCTTTGCTGTTTTCCGAGCTGAAAGCGCTGGGGCAGTACTATCATCAAAAAGCCGAAGCCGAATCGGCCCAGTCCAGCCTGGGGCACTGGGTGGAGGCTATTCCCAATGAGGCTCTGGATGCCGCTTTGAACAAAGCCAGGGTATTTGATGAGCCCCAGCAATTCACACTTCGACATGAACAACCGCTGATATCGGCGACGAATTTAGTACTGCGCCCTGGTGACAAGGTTGCTGTCAGCGGACCGTCGGGGAGTGGTAAAACGATACTGTTACAAGCCCTGGCAGGCCAGTATCAAGCTGGCTATTCGCTGCCTTGTAGGGTAGCCCTGCTAACGCAGCAGCCCGTTTTGTTGCCGATGAGCGTGCGTGCCAACCTGGAATATCAACAAGCCCATACCACTTCTGCTCTCTGGCAGGTGTTGGCGCAAGTAGAACTGGATGATTGGGGACGCACACTGCCACAGCAACTGGATACCCCCTTACATGAAACACCAGCAATTTCCGGTGGCCAGGCGCAACGTCTGGCGCTGGCAAGAGTGCTGTTGAGTGAGGCGCCCGTGTGGCTGCTAGATGAACCCACAGCGCATTTGCCTACCGAGCAACATTCCCAGATAAGTGAGCTCATTCAGCGTTTATCTGAACAAAAAACTGTGTTGTGGGTGTCGCACAAGCCTTTGCCAACGGCGTGGTTTACGCGTTATTGGCAAGTAAAAGAGGGCGAGGTAACGGTGCAATGATGGCCTTTGCTACGGTGTTACTGGCGGTGGTACATGGCCTGGCTGGTCTGGCTATTCTGATTGTATCGTCCTGGTTTATTGCTGCGTGCGCGATTGCTGCGCCCGGGTTTAATTACATGTTGCCTGCCGTGGTGATCAGAGCATTGGCGTTGCTGCGCATTGGCAGCGGCTATGCCCATATGTGGGTGGGTCACAAACACCTGTTGGGATTAACGGCACGATTACGAATTTCACTTTTCGCCCGGTTGCACTCGCAAAAAATCAACTCGCGTGGCGAGGAAGTTGAGGCGCTGGCAACCCACACCGAGGCCATCGCCGCGCTGTGGGTGGGTTGGGTCTCCCAGCAAGCGTCAGCAGTAATGATGCTGTTGGTTTCCTGTATTAGCTTGTGGTGGTTGCATGTGCCACTGGGTGGTTGGGCGATTGCTCTGGCTGTTATCTGGCTAAGCGTAATAGTTATTTTATGTGTGTTGGGACTTACTTACGCAGTAGAGATTGCCAGTCAGGAAGCGAAGTTTCGAACGCAATCTGATGCGCAGCTCTCAAGTGCGCCTATCTGGCATTTAAAGTCGGGCGATTCATTCCTGCAAGCGTTGCCAAAAGCAACGTCACTCTGGCGCTCGAATTTGTTATTACAGCAACGCGTCTTGCAAGCGCAATGGGTGTTTCAGGGCGGAGCATGGCTGCTTTTATTAGCTAGTTTGCTGGGATTGGTGCACTTCTCTACAACCACTGAACTTGCAGAGCCTCTGTTACTGATTGTGCCAATGCTGTTGCTAAGTGCCGGAGATTGGCTGGGACGAAGTTTTCATTCCCAACCTGCTCTGAACAAAGCGGTGCAGGGGCATAAAGTGCTAAATGCCTTACCAGCCTCTTCACTCGCAACGTTGCCCTTGCCTACCAGTACCGGGTCGCTTGTATTAACTGGGTTTGGTTCGGTTAACGTGCCTGAGCAGGCTATCAGTGCAGAGTTACCCGAGCGTGGGCTTGTGTGGGTCACCGGTCCCAGCGGCAAAGGTAAATCACAATTATTGCAAGCCATTGCCGGGCTGGAAGCGAGCCGTGGAAGTCGTGCATACGCGGGTCAGGTGCTATCCCCTGGGCTGGTGAGCGGTTGGTTGTATCTGGAGCAACAGCCATTGGTGATGGCGGCCACGCTGAAACACAACTTGTGTTTGGGGCAGTCTTTCAGACACACAGAGCTTGAGCATGCATTGGTGACGGTGGGGTTGTCGTACTTATCCGAACCTGGCGAATGGTTAGGTCCGGGGGGCAGGCAGTTATCGGGTGGCGAGCGAAAGCGACTGAATATTGCGCGAGCACTGTTGCACGGTGGACCAGTGTGGCTGGTAGATGAGCCGTTTGAAGGCCTCGACTCGGAGGCTGCTTCACTCATCATGTCAGTGCTGCAAACGAGTGCTAAAGACAGACTCGTGGTGATTGCCAGTCATGTGATCCCAGAACACACTAGGCCAGCGCTTACCCTCAGGCTGTAGCAGAGTGGCAGCGTTCAAGCTGCCACAATGGGGATCTGGTCGGTTGTTATACCGTGTTTAAAACGGGCTTTCAGGCACTGTGCCGAGCCAGCCTCGAACTCCCGGCATGTTGAAGAACGCTGGGCATAGATACCACAGGCTACTTGTTGCCCAATATCTCCCTGCAGGGCGTCGCAACGCGGTTGCGGTCGGTTGGTGCCTTTCATGGCAACCCGGGTAGGTGAAATTTTTTCTGTTAACTCAGTTGGTACTGTTCCGCCCGTGAAAGGGTCGGCTTCTGACCAGTAAAAAGACACGCGAAAACTTGCGCAACAAGCGCCACAATTCACGCAAGACAACATAGTTCCTCCGTTGCTACCAAAGACGGTAAAAAAGCGGATTATGCCATCTGATTTGATCTCTGGAAATTAAAATAAAATCAATAATAACAATGTTTTATTTTAATGAGTGCAACCCAATCAGGTTGCCTTCGGTGTCTTTAGCCAGACTGACAAAACCATATTCACCGATGGCGAATTTTTCGCGTTCCAGTACACCGCCGGCCTCAACTACTCGTGACGCTTCTGTCGCGCAATCTTCACAGGAAAAATACACCACAGTGCTGTTGTTGCCGGCTTTTACTGCTGGGGACGATACCAGCGCTCCTGAGCTGCCGTAGCTTTCCATATCCGACGGGAATCCATACATTGAAAACCCGTCTACCGGATCGACCATGCTGGTCAGGCTAATGTTCAATACGGTTTCATAAAAGGTTTTTGCGCGTGACATGTCGTCGACATAAATTTCAAACCAACCAATGGGATTGTTCATCTTCCGTTCACCCTTATTTCACTATAGTCATCGTAAAGTACTCACTGCTGCAAAAAAATATATACGTTAGGTTAAACTTTTTTACAAATTACGATTCTTAGCTTTAGCGCCTGTGTGCTAACGTGATTGACGTATCCACTTGGTAATAATAGGAAAAATGACATGAGGATGTTATCCAATAAGCTGTTCATTGCCGGTCTGCTAACTGCAACAACATTAGGCGGTTGTACCAGTGCTACTCGCGGTGTTGTGAACCCGACTCCGGCTCCCGCGCCGCAAATTAGCCCGGTATTGCAGGAAGAACAATTAGGTTTGAAGCGCGTAGTGGCCATTGCGCGGTTTTCTGACGAAACAACCAGAGCGAATAACTTTCTGGTCGACAAACAAGGTAACCGATTGGGTAAACAGGCTTCTGATATTCTGGCCAGCCGCCTTACCGCAACGCAGAAATTCATTATGTTAGAACGCGATGCGATGGAAGACGTAATGAAAGAAGCCAAACTCGATGGCGAGCCGCTGGACGAGGTGGGTGCTGATTATATTATCGTGGGCTCCGTGTCCGAATTTGGCCGCAGCAATGAAAGTGAAGTGGGTGTTTTCAGCCGCAACCGCATTCAGGTCGCAACTGCGACCGTCAATGTACGATTAATCAATACCCGTACTGGTGAAATTGTTTATGCCGAGGAGGCGACAGGCCAGGCGCAGAGCGAAGCTAACCAGGTACTGGGCGTGGGGCAAACTGCTGGATACGACACCAGTCTGGATGACCGGGCAATATCTGCTGCGATTTCGAAGCTGGTAAGCAATGTGATGGAAAACCTGTTAGACGCGCCATGGCAAGCGTATTTGGTTGGGCAGCACAATGGCCAGTGGTTAATGACCGGTGGTAAGTCTCAGGGCATTGAAAAAGGCCAGCGTTTTACGGTAGTCACACCGGGCAAGCTTGTAAAAAACCCACAAACCGGCATGAATATGGAACTGCCTGCCTCTGAAGTTGCCACTATCGAAGTGGTTGGCTTTATGGGAAGTGGAAACAATGAGATGTCGCTGTGCAGCCTGGTAAACGGCAATGTGAACAGCGAACGATTAACGGATTATCGCGTACGCGAAGAGGAGTCAGCGCTATGAAATTTAACTTCTTTGTTAGCGTTATTGTAGCGCTTGTTTTGTTGTCGGGTTGTAGCAGTCAGTTTCAACAGGCCACACAAGTAGATGACCAGGCTGTGATCCAGTTCATTGGTGATTTGGATGGATACAGTCTGAGTATTAATGATCAGCCTATTCCTCTGGATAACGTTGAGTCTTTTAGCCTGAATGGCGAGACGGCCACACAATTTTCTGTCGGCAGCGGCACCCATGTTGTTGAGTTGCGCAAAGGCGGGCAAACTCTGGTGAAACGTAAGATTTACGTTTCCAACGGCAACGTTTTTGAGGTGCGCATACCGTGAACTTAGCCAGAACATCGTCCGTTCTGGTAATTGCAATAATCGTTCTGAGTGGGTGTGTGAATACCCACTCACTATACTATTTTGGCAATTACTCAGCAGCATCCTACGCTTACAAACGCACGCCTACTGCGGAAACCCGCGCAGAACTCAAACAAAGTTTACTGACCATTATTATAGAATCGGAACGACGAGAAAAACGGGTGCCGCCCGGAATTTATATTGAACTGGCAATAATGGAGTTTGAAGATGATCGTCCCGGTCGGGGGAATCAGTATCTGGCCTCAGAGCTTGCTTTGTACCCTGAATCCGCGACGTTGGTTAATCGGCTTAGTGCACAGATGGCGCCCAAGGATGGTGAGGAATGAAGAAATTTTACCCCTTCATTGGCGTACTGGTATTGCTGGTGTTGCAAGGATGTGAGTCGACTTCGCGCTCATACTCCAAACGAGACGCTTATCCTTTGATGTACGAAGAGGCCGTCAAAAGTATTCTCGTTGTGCCCGCAGTAAACCAGACGACAGCAGCCGACGCGCCGGTATTGTACGCCACTACCGTATTACCTCCGCTAGCGGAAGCAGGATATTATGTTATGCCCATTCCGGTTGTAGAGCAGCTGTTTCAGCAGCAGGGTATCACCGACGGCTCGCAACTTCGCGAGGTTGATACCGGGCAATTCAAAAATTTGTTTGGTGCTGACGCGGTATTGTTTGTGACGATTGTACGCTGGGACACCAGCTACTATGTGACCGGCGGGAATGTCTCTGTAGGGTTGGATTTTACACTGGTATCTACCACCACCTCACAAACTATCTGGTCGCAGGCTCAAACGCTGAATGTCGAAACATCGGGGAATTCCAACGACTTATTAGTCAGTATTATTGCGACAGCGCTGAATACGGCGTTTACGAAATATATCGATTTAGCTCACGATATAAATGGCGCAGCTATTCGCCAACTCCCTGTTGGACCTTACCACCCGAACCATCGACAGGATGGAGAGGAGCCCGTGAGTCAAACGGGGCGTGTGGTAAACCGCTAACGCAAACAGCAGGTAACTTAGGGCCTGTTAGTCAAACAGGCCCTGGTTTCTTACCTGCTTTTTAAATACGTTGCCAGCAATGTGGCAAACCTCTTGCTCTTCCTGCCTTAGATTATTCGCAAAATCCCTATTTTCTGACAGGCAAGAGTGAAGCATGAGTAAAATACAAATCACGTCTTTTTTTCACGAACCCACGTTTACCGTGACTTACGTGGTTGCAGACCCGGCGACAAGCGCCTGTGCTATCATTGATCCGGTGATGGACTACGATGCAGCGTCGGGCACATTATCCAGCGAATTTGCTGACAAAATTGTCAGCTTCATTGACAAAAATGGCTTGAATACAGAATGGATCCTGGAAACCCATGCCCACGCTGATCACCTGACCGCAGCACCTTACCTAAAAGCAAAATTAGGTGGCTTGATTGGTATCGGTGAACATATACGCCGGGTTCAGTCTACGTTTAAATCCATTTACAACCTCGAGGACACCTTTCCTTCGGACGGCAGCCAATTTGATCAGCTATTTGGTGACGGTGAGGTAATCAGTCTCGGCCATTTGGATATTGAAGTGTTACACACGCCCGGTCACACACCGGCTTGCGTTTCCTATTACATAGAAGATGCCGTGTTTGTTGGCGACACCCTGTTTATGCCGGACTACGGCACCGCACGAGCGGATTTTCCCAACGGCAGTGCCAATACCCTGTATCAGTCGATTCGCAAGATACTGGCGCTACCAGAGTCAACTCGCATGTTTGTAGGGCATGATTACAAAAGCCCTAACCGTGACGCGTTCAAGTGGGAAACCTCCGTGTTTGAACAGCGCAGAAGCAACATTCATGTGAAAGACGGCGTGAGTCAGGCTGATTATGTGACTATGCGTGAAAAGCGTGATGCTGGTCTGGCAGTCCCAAAATTGCTGCTGCCGGCCATACAGGTAAATATTCGCGCAGGGCAGCTTCCGCCAGCAGAAGACAACGGCAAACACTATCTGAAAATACCGCTGACTGTGAGTAAGTAGCGATGCTAGCGATCTTACTTGGGGCCAGTGTGATTGGCCTTAGCCTTGGCATTCTGGGCTCGGGCGGTTCCATTCTGACAGTGCCACTACTGACTTACGTCATAGGTCGGCCACCGAAAGTGGCGATTGCCGAGTCCCTGCTGATCGTTGGCTGCATTGCAGCGACAGGCGCAATGAGGTTGCACCGTGAGGGACTAATCGACTGGCCAAAAGTAGGGTGGTTCGGGTTACCGAGTATGGCGGGTACCTATCTGGGCGCAATGACATCGCAGTATGTCTCCGGTACAACCCAACTCGCTGTGTTTGCTGTTGTTATGCTGTTGGCCAGCGGTTTTATGTTGCGCCCCTACAAGCCCAATACAATCACAGGTATTAGCGTGTTTAAGCTCAGTGTCGTCGCTATCTGTGTTGGCAGCGTTGCCGGGTTTGTTGGGGTGGGCGGCGGATTCCTAATTGTGCCAGCTCTGTTGGCGACGGCGGGTGTATCAATGCGACAGGCAATAGGCACCAGCCTGGCAATTATTGTTATGCAATCTATCGTCGGCTTTAGCAAATACTCCTGGTTGTTTTGGCAATCGAGTGAGCTTCCTTACGACTGGCTGCTGATAGCGGTGATGGCTGGGGTAGGCGCAGTCGGGTCTGTATTTGGCGTACGTTTGGCTGCTGCACTTCCTCAACATCAGCTTAAACGCGGTTTCGGCGCGTTGTTGGTAGTGATGGGACTCAGCATTTTCTTTTCAGCTATTGGAGGTATCTAATGCCGGTTAATACAATCACCGCAGAGTTCAGCGTCTCAGGACCACTGGACCAAAACGCAATTAACAACCTGGCTGCTAAGGGCGCAACACTGCTTATTAATGTGCGGCCAGATAACGAATGTGCCGGGCAAACTAACGATACAGCATTGGCGGCAATGGCTGAAAAAGCGGGGCTTACCTATGCCTTTATTCCGGTAACAAGCGGTGACTACCCAGACGATAAAATTGCGGCCTTTGCCAGTGTGCTGGCTTCCTGTGATGGCGCTGTTCATGGCCTGTGTCGCACAGGAACCAGGGCGGCGCATTTATGGGCATTGGCTAAATGCAAAGCCGGGGTGAATAAGGTGTGGTTGCAACAGCAATTGGTTCAGGCAGGCATTGATGTGGCTCCCTTGCTGGCAAACTGTGAACCATTGAATAATAAAAAAGCGGCAGCCTGAAAAAGACTGCCGCTACGTTTGGAGGGTGGCCAGGCAATCGTTGCTCAAGCCACCGGGCACATGAAAACCTAAGGGCAGTGCGTGGTCGGCTTACCGTGCTGTGTTAAGCGCAGGTTTGAAACCGATAGTTGAGCCTGGCCTTTCACGCTAAGCTGCAGGGACGCATACACTTCTTTTAAGTTTGCACCTGCTTCAATGAGGCATTTGGTTGGGATCTCCACGGCCTGCCATTCGTTAGAATCGACCATAAAGTCGCCCAGTTGCACCATGCCTGCACAGTTATCGCCACATGCAATCCCGGCCTGAATGCCGGTACCAGATTGCAATTTAACATCAAATGCCAGTGCTGAATTTGGAGTCGTGAAGTCGAGTAAATCCACCGGGAAAGGAGCGAAGAACGCTACCGTTGCAGGTGTTTCCCCAAACTGCATTAACAGGGTATCTTCCTGAACATGCCTGTCGGCAGTACGGATAGCCATGTCACCAACGGTAAGCACACTGCTGTTCATAGTACCGGTTTCATCATTGACACGGGCCACGAGCTGCCAAGGTGGCTGTACACTCTGTTGGAAAATTACATGGTCGGCGGCTTCGCTACTGTCTGCCTCAACGGTTTCGTTCAGCATGGGTAAGTTTGTGTTGTCGGCGTAAGTCAGACCATAACCATATTCGAATTGTGGCGTTTTGCCGTCGCCTCGATTAATGGGGTTCTGGTAAGGTGTTGCTGGCCAGGTAAACGACAACTTGCCCTGCATAGGGTAAGCAATTTCACCGTTTTCATTGGTGAACAAAACGTCGGCGACACCTTGTCCTTCAGAGCCAGGCAGCCATGCAACAACAAACGCGTCGGTTGCATTAATTTCCGGGTTCACCCATAGAGGTCTGCCGGTGATGAACACGCCTACAACCGGAATACCGTCAGCTTTTAGCTTTTTAAGTAACGCTAAGTCCGACTTCTCACCGCGTTGATACTCAACATTGGCAATGTCACCATTCCCCTCTGCGTAAGGGTTCTCTCCGAATACAACAATAGCGACGTCAGGCTTCTCATCGTAGCTACCGTCAACGCTAAGCACTGCGCTACCGCCGGCTGCACTCACTGCCTGCCGGATTCCCTGATAAATAGACGATGCGCCTGGGAAGTCGCTGTTTTCATTGCCTGTGCCTTGCCAGGTGATTGTCCACCCGCCCGATTGTTTGCCGATGTTATGCGCGCCATCGCCGGCAACCAGTACCTTGCTGTTTGGTTCAAGTGGCAGCAGGTGGTCATTATTTTTCAGCATGACCAGCGATTTACGCACCGCTTCGCGCGCGATGGCGCGGTGCTCAGGATGCCCGATAATCGATTTGTCACCGGACAAGCTGCGGTTCGCCGGTGAAGGAAGATCAAACAGACCTACGCGAACCTTAACCCGCAATACACGGCGCACGGCATCGTCGAGGCGTGACATCGGGATTTCGCCACTTTCTACCTGGGCAACGAGGTTGTGGAACAAGGGCTTCCAGGTCGGCGTTGGTGCCATGTACACATCCAGGCCAGCAAGCAGCGCCTGCGGACAGTTATCGTTAGAGCAGCCTTCAATCTGACCATGCCCGTTCCAGTCACCTACTACGAAACCATCGAAACCCATTTTGTCTTTGAGCACGTCGGTGAGTAAGTACTTATTGCCGTGAAGTTTTTCACCATGCCAGCTATTGAACGATGCCATTACTGACTGCGAGCCTGCACCAAGACCTTCGACATAGCCTTGAGCATGAATGCGAAACAGCGTCTCTTCGTCGGCGATGTTGTTGCCCTGATCGTCACCGTGTTCGGTTCCACCGTCGCCGACAAAGTGTTTAACCGTTGAGACAACGTGCTGGTCGTCGATGTTGCCATCGCTAATATCGCCTTGCAGACCAGTAACAATCGCTCTTGCATAGGCGCCAACTACTTCTGGATCTTCAGAATAACTCTCGTAGGTACGACCCCAACGGTCGTCGCGCGCCGCTGCCACGGTGGGGGCGAATATCCAGTCTATCCCCGTTACGCGTACTTCCTTTGCTGTCGCGGTTGCGATTTTTTCAATCAGTGCCGGGTCTCGCATTGCCCCAAGACCGATATTATGAGGGAACAACGTGGCGCCAATGACGTTATTGTGGCCGTGAACTGCGTCGGTTCCCCACATGGTCGGAATGGTGCTGCCATCCAGGCTATCGTCTATTGATGCTTGGTACATCGCTTCTGCTAATGCAATCCATTCATCGGGCGTAGCATGTTTATTGTTGTTTGGAAAAGAACCACCGCCGTTGAGATACGAGCCAAACCCATACTCACGCATATCTTCTACGGTGACGTCGCGAATTTCCGGCTGGACGATTTGCGCCACCTTCTGCTTAACCGTCATAGTGGCCAACATCTCAGAGACTTTCTTCTCAACCTCGTCTGATTTAGCGATGGGTGACTGAATGCTTGGCCAGTAATCTGGTACGGCTGCGTTGTTTGTCGTTGATGTTGCTTCAGGGTTACTTGAACAAGCCCCCAACAATAAGGCCCCCAGGGCTGCTGCAACTGAAGTAGCTAATCGGTATTGCATGGTTATTCTCCAGTCTGTAAGTCGGGCTTAGCGCCTTTCAGGCCATAAAATCCGATGTACAGATAGCAAATAGCAGGTAGTAAAAATGACAGAGTTAATCCCAGTGTGTCAGCCAGGACACCCTGCAACAAAGGAATTAGCGCACCGCCAACGATAGCCAGACACAACAAGCCCGATGCTTTTGCGGTTTGTTCACCCAATCCTTTCAGTGCAAGACTAAAGATTGTTGGGAACATGATCGAGTTACACAAACCGACGGCCAGCATTGACCACATTGCGATATCGCCATTTGTGAGCACGGACGTCACAATGAGAACAACAGAAGCCAGGCTGTTAAAGCCGAGTAAAACACCGGGTTGAATTCGCTGCATTAACGCTGCGCCAATAAATCGGCCTACCATTGCACCACCCCAGTAATAAGCAATGTAAGCGGCTGCCTGACTTTCCGGCATGGAGAGCACATGGGCAGAACCAAAATAGTTTACCAGGAAGCTGCCAATCGACACTTCCGCACCCACATACACAAAAATGCCAATAACACCAAACTTCAGGTGGCGGTGATGCAGTACAGAGCTGGCCTGCCTGTCTTCTAACTGAGCGGGTTGGGCTTCTGCGGGTAACGCCAGGCGACGCGTGAGCAATGCCATTACAGCCAACACGATAGCCAGTGCCAGGTAGGGCACGATTACAGACTCTGCATCGGCCTGAGCATTGGTGGCGGTGTGAGCTGAGAAGATCAGAACCCCACCGATAATCGGCGCGATGGTGGTTCCCAAAGAATTAAACGCCTGGGTCATGGTTAGACGGCTGGAAGCGGTATTGGGGTTACCCATAATAGTGACCAATGGGTTCGCCGCGACTTGCAGTATCGTTATGCCACCTGCCAGTACAAATAATGCCAGCAAAAACATCCAGTATTGCGCCAGTTTCGCTGAGGGAATAAACATGAGGCAGCCCACCGCGGCGGCTAATAAACCGGTGATAATGCCTTGCTTGTAACCTACTTTGCTAACCAGTTTGCCTGCGGGAACAGACACCAGAAAGTATGCGCCGAAAAAGCAAAATTGCACCAACATAGCCTGAGTAAAATTGAGTTCGAACAGGGCTTTAAGGTGTGGGATCAAAATATCGTTCATGGCGGTAATGAACCCCCACATAAAAAACAATGATGTGAGACTCACAAGCGTTGACATAGTGAGCGGAGCAGATGTTCCGGTTGTGGCTGACGCCGATGGCATAGACATAATTGTGCGCCTTGTTTGCAACTTACGAAGCCCGATCTCTTGGGGTGGTGAGATGGAATGTTAATATTTTGTTGGTTGAGTATAGGGCGATTTTATAAAAATGCAAGCGCTTACATTTTGTGTGTGAAATTTCCCTTCAAATTGAAATAGCCTCGCATTTTTATGTTGCTCAACCGGTACCGCTTTCTGATTGATATTTTTTTAATATACTGATTTTTAATTTATTTTTTAATTTTTACGAGTGCTTTATAAAAAGTGGTGCAGCTATTTTGGCTTGCCGGTGTTGTCTTTAATGATAGCGCTTACAGTATTGATATGTATGGAAATTTTTCGATCAAACGAGTGCAAAAGTAACGTGCTGTTACAAAATGTCAAAGACAGACATTATCAATCGTTTCATACTCCATTTACGTTAATAGTTACGTTGGTTTTGAGCATGAAACGGTGGATTGTCTTGTTTGCGTGCCTGTTTGGTGCGTTGGCTTGCTATACCCTCGGATTTAGTGAGGGTTCTTATATTGTTATCGGTATTGGCGTGGGACTCGAGTTGGCATTTTGGTTGAAATTAATAAAGCCTTAGCAGTTCGCATTCTCTACTTCAGTATTCAGGCTACAGTGAATTGTAAATAACTTGTATATTTAATGAAAGCGCTTACAATTGGTCTTGTGACACGATTAGTTTACTTCGTTTTTTGACTCTCAGTTGCTTCGAAAGAATGCCAGACTGGTGTGTAAGGCGCTCCTCAATGACTAAAAATCTTACTATAAATCAACGGCTAAACTCCAATCTGTTTCCTGTCGGTGTAGCGACGTCTTCATTTCAGATAGAAGGCGCCAGAGACGGCCGGGAAGCGAGTATTTGGGATACATTCTGTGCCACGCCGGGGGCGGTGAAGGATGGCTCGGATGGCAATGTTGCTTGTGACCATATTCATCGTTGGCAGGACGATATTGAGTTGGTGTCTTCACTGGGGTTTGACGCTTACCGGTTTTCTGTCAGCTGGCCGCGAATAATGAAAGCGTGCGGCAGTGTCAATCAGACGGGGCTTGCGTTCTATGTGGATTTGTTGAAAGCGCTGAAAGACAAAGGACTAAAAGCCTACGTAACCCTATACCACTGGGATTTACCGCAGTATCTTGAAGATAAAGGCGGGTGGCTTAACCGTGAAACGGCTCTGGCATTCGCCGAGTATGTAGATGTAGTCAGCAAGGCATTTAACGGTTATGTGGATTGTTACGCAACCCTAAACGAACCATTTTGCAGTGCGTATTTGGGGTATGAAATTGGTGTGCATGCGCCAGGCAAGGTGGGCAAACAGTTTGGAAAAAAAGCGGCTCATCACTTACTGCTCGCACACGGCATGGCCATGCAGGTGTTGCGTAGGAATGCACCGGATGTGACAAGCGGTATTGTACTAAACTTTACGCCTTACTATGCGTCTACGGCCTCTGAAGCCGACGCGGCTGCGGCTAAACTGGCACATGACCATCACAACGACTGGTATGTGAAACCGGTACTTACAGGTTGCTATCCCGATATTCTGCATACCCTGCCCGAGAATGAGAAACCAGACATTCACGATGGCGACCTGGCGTTAATCAATGCGCCGCTGGATTACCTGGGCGTAAACTATTATACCCGTTCATTCGTAGCAGCTTGTAGTCATGACGGTTTCAGAATCCTCCCTCCCGCAGCAGACGCCCCGGTTTCTGCCATGGGTTGGGAAATTTTTCCTAATGCTTTAAGGGACTTGCTATTACAGCTGCACCGTGATTATGATTTACCACCAGTGCAAATCACCGAAAATGGCATGGCCTGTGATGACGCACTTATAAACGGCGAGGTAGACGACCCTGTTCGCGTTCAGTATCTGCAGGATCATATGAACGCGGTGGCTGAAGCAATGGAAGCTGGGGTTGATGTGACCGCGTATTTTGTGTGGAGTTTACTGGACAATTTCGAATGGGCTGAGGGCTATCTTAAGCGGTTCGGTATTGTGTATGTCGACTACGACACGCAACAGCGTATTCCTAAACGCAGCGCTTTGGCGCTTCAGCGATGGTTAACGCGGCGTAAAGCGTCAAACGGGGAAATGTGACTAGTATGATCAGTGTGAAAGAAAAAGTTGCTTATGGACTGGGTGATACGGCGAGTAACTTTATCTTTCAGACGGTGATGCTCTTTCTGACCTATTACTACACCGATATCGTTGGCTTGAACCCGGCAACAGTAGGCAGTATGTTCCTGCTGGTTCGTTTAATAGACGCTGTTACCGATCCGCTCATGGGCTCACTGGCAGATCGCACCCGAACCCGTTGGGGGTCATACCGCCCCTACCTGCTTTGGCTGGCCCTGCCGTTTGCTATTATCAGCGTGCTGGCGTTTACCACACCTGACACCGACTACCAGGGTAAGCTTATGTACGCCGTTACAAGCTACATTGCCCTCATGTTGATGTATACCGCCATTAATATTCCCTATTCCGCACTGGGCGGCGTAATAACGTCTGATCCCGACGAACGGGTTTCAGTGCAATCTTACCGATTCATTTTCGCTATGATTGGCGGTCTTATCGTGTCGTCATTTACATTGCCGTTGGTTGGCTATTTAGGCGAAGGTGACGACGCCAAAGGTTATCAGCTGACTATGCTGGTGATGGGCGTGGTTGGCATGTGTTTGTTTTTACTTTGCTTTGCTGGCACTCAGGAACGCCTCAAGCCAGAAAAACCCTTGTCCATGCCGTTGATTGCACAACTGAAGTCGGTCTGGCGTAACGATCAGTGCAGAATATTGTGCTTGGTGAGCGTGGTATTACTGACCGGTATCCTGCTGCGAAACTCTCTGACAATTTACTACGTCAAATACGTGCTGAATCGCCCTGAAGATGTCACCCTGTTTGTTACCATTGGCATGGTGGGTGGCCTGATTGGTTGTGCGTTTGCGCATCCCCTTGCCAAACGACTGGGTAAAATCCGTCTGTATATTCTGCTTCAACTCGGCGCCGGTGCGGCCTGTCTGGTAAATTTCTTTATCCCTGTGAATCTGTGGCTAGTGGCTTTAGCGGTGCATTTCGTATGGGGGTTCTTATTGCAAATGTCGTCACCGCTTTTGTGGGCGAAAATGGCCGATGTGACCGATTATGGCGAAGCACAAACGGGGGTGAGATTAACCGGTGTCACCTTTTCTACTATCGTGTTCTTCATCAAAGTTGGTGTGGCTTTGGGGAGTGCAATGTCCGGTTGGCTACTGGCGTTCTACGGTTATGAAGCAGGTTCTGTTACTGAGCAGGTCAGCAACGGGATAGCCTTCTCATTTTGTATTTTACCCGCGCTAATGTCAGTTTTGGTTGTCATAATTATGCGCTGGTATACATTAGACACACAACGAGTAGAAGCAGCACAGCAACAAATTCAGGCAGCGCGCCTGAGCGCAACACATTAGAAACAGTGAACAAACATGGTAACCATAAAACAGGTAAGTGAAAAAGCAGGGGTATCGTCTGCAACCGTCTCGCGTGTCATTAATGATACCGGCACCGTAAAAGAAAAGACCCGTAAACTTGTGGTCGCGGCCATGGAAGAGTTGGGTTATCGGCATAATGTGGTTGCAGCATCTTTAGCTTCCAATAAAACCAACACCATTGGTTATGTGGTGCCAGAGTTACACGGCTCCTTTTTTGGCGCAATGATGGGAGGGACCGAGCAGGCCTTACGGGCTGCGCGCAAACACATGCTGATTGCTACCGGACACTCAGACGAAACCATCGAGAAAGCCCAGATAGAGGCTTTGTTAAGCCGCCGCTGCGATGCATTAATTCTTCATGTTGAAGCCGTAAGCGATGACTACCTTGTAAACCTGGTTCAACAGGGTGTAAAACTTGTCGTGGTAAACCGCTATATCGCTGAAATTGACGACAATTGTATTAGTTTGGAAAACGTTAAAGGGGGCTACCTGGCCGCACGGCATTTACTGGATATTGGTCATACCGACATTGCTTATATTGCGGGGTCGTTATTTAAAGCTGATGGTATAAATCGACTGACGGGCCACAAGCAGGCTCTGGGAAGTGCCGGTATTGAGTACGACGAGTCTCTTATGTATGAAGGGAATTTCCAGGCCAAATCAGGTGCAGAAGGCATTCGGGCGTTAATGGCGCGGGGAAAACCGTTTTCAGCCGTTGCCTGCGCAAACGATGAAATGGCGTCGGGCGCTATGAACGCGCTGCGCGAAATGGGTAAACGAGTGCCTGAAGACGTCTCGGTAATCGGTTTCGATAACGTGGACTTTGCGAGCTATTTGTCGCCTGGGCTAACTACGATTGATTATCCGGTGACGCAAATTGGCACTATGGCTGCACATTGGGTGCTTGACCGGGTTTATGGAAAAGGTAGTCATGAGTTCACTCACGTTGTAGAGCCACGGTTAATTCTGAGAGGTACGACAAGTAGCCCTGAATAGTGACTGGCTTTTTTTCACCTAATAGCGCTATGCTAACCGGGATTGCTGCCGATAAGGTCAGTAATACACATTAATAATAATATGCCCCCACAGAAGGAGCCTACTCTGTGTTTGTATCCCGCTCAACTCACGACAGCGCTTTGCAGAAAGTCTCAGCGCTACAAAAAGAACAGTCTCAGTTAGCAGAACGTGTTGCCGCACTGGAAGCTGAAAACCACCAGTTAAGACAAGAGCTGGCCGCTGCTCAGGAAGCAGACAACAGCGAACAAGGCGTTATCGGTAGCCTGTTGGATTCGTTGTGTCAGGTCGAAGGGATCCGCGAAACCGTATTGGCGTCTTACCATCAGGTTTCCGCGCAAACAGACAGTCTTGCCGATAACCAGCGTTTGTTCTCTGAGTCATCAGAATCATTGCAGCAAATCATTGACGATATGGCCGGATTGAATGAGATGATGAATACGATGAGTACCAGCATTGAGGGCTTGTCGGAAACCGCTGACAACATTAATAAGTTTGTATCTACGATTACCAGTATTTCTGATCAAACAAACCTTCTGGCACTGAACGCCGCAATTGAAGCTGCACGTGCAGGTGATGCCGGACGAGGTTTCAGTGTTGTTGCCGATGAAGTACGGTCGCTGGCAAATGAAACTAATCAGTCTGCCAATGAAGTGTCAGAGCTGGTGAAGAGTATCATTCAGTCTACTCAGAAGGCTGTATCGTCGGTGTCTGAACTTCAGCAAAACAATACACATCTGGCCGAAGGTGTTACCCGCTTAAACGGCAACTACGATGAAATGGTGTCGCATTGTGACGTCATGGAAGCTGCTATTCGTGGTGCCAGTGCACAAACATTTATTCAGACCGTTAAGCTGGATCATGTAGTGTGGAAGTCGGAAGTGTATGCCGTGATTTGTGGACGCACGTCTAAGTCTGCTGAGGACTTTTCCGACCATACCAGTTGCCGCCTGGGTAAATGGTACAGCGAAAACAATCACTTGCCTGCTGGCAAACTCGATGCTTTTAAACGCCTGGATGCACCGCATGCTTCCGTTCATCGCTTCGGTGTGCAAGCTGTGCGGGCTTCATTACAACAGGATACTCAGGCATGTGAAAGTGCGCTGGCTTCTATGGAAGAGGCGAGTCGCCAGGTTGCGACTTTGCTCGACCAAATTGGGACTGAGCTGAGTAACTAGAATAATAATCTTCATGGTCTGAGGGCGTCTGCATGAAATAATGCAGAAATGATCCTGTAACCCTTCGTGATTCGGACTTAAAACGGCACCTTCAAGGTGCTGTTTTGCGTCGTAGACCTTTTAATTTCCTGCTTATCCGATTTATTACGAATTTACTCTTAAATATCCCCACAGAAGTTGCCGAAATCTTAAAGCTTGGTCTACTTTAGTATAAACATATGATAATTCCGCTCATTGCCTATCTTTGCGGTGCACAGATTTTCGGTGAAAACCATTCTGTGAAATAGAGCACTCTGGTGCTTTGGATTGAAATGGAGCAAGTACAGTATGCGTAATAATCAGCCCGTCACGCAACGGGAGTATAAATTTCCAAAAGAGTACAGATTGATTTCCGCCACGGACGAGCGCGGGATTATTACTCACTGCAATGAGGAATTTGTCGAAGTCAGTGGCTATTCGCGAGAAGAGCTGATTGGTAAGAACCACAATTTGGTGCGGCACCCGGATATGCCACCGGGCGTGTTTAAAGAAATGTGGCAAACGCTGCAAGCGGGTCGCATCTGGATGGGCCTGGTGAAAAACCGTCGTAAGAATGGTGACCATTACTGGGTATCCGCTTTCGTAACACCGGTTTATGAGGGAGATCGAATTGCAGGGTATGAGTCTGTGCGTGTGCCAGCTCTGGAACATGAAATTGCCCGAGCCAGTTCGCGTTACGCCCGTATTCTGGAAGGTAAATCTGCTGCCCCTGCATCGGAGCTGTATAGCTACTTCATCAAGAAATTCAGTATGTACTGGGTCCCTGGCATTCCACTGGTCGCGTTTCTTGCTTTTATGGCGGGGTGGATGCCAGCGGTCGCGACCGCTGTTGTACTTGTCATAATGGCATTCTGGCAGTTCAAAGCGACGGAGAGTGACTGGGAAGCATTAATTTCACTTAGCCCGGACTCCTATGACAGCCCCGTGGTGTCACAAACTTATTTTAGTGATTTTGGGGCCGTAGCCAGAGGCAAATTGGTGCTAGGCTGCGAATTAGCAAGAAGCCGCACCGCGTTGACCCGGATAAAAGATTCGGCCAGCGGGTTGGAGGAAATTGCCAATACGACCCATCAACAAGCGGAGCGCACCAGTTCTGCGGTGGTGCAGCAGAATCAGGCCACGCAACAGATTGCCTCTGCGGTGACACAAATGTCGCAGTCTATTCAGGAAGTGGCAGAACGGGTAGAAAACAATGCGGAAAGCGCAAAAACAGCAGCCAGCAATGTAAATACCGGGAATCAGAAAGCAGAGTCTGCCGCCGCGGCCATCGTTGAATTGAAAGAAGTGGTCGAATCTATTTCAAAGACGGTTACGGAATTAGCGCAGTCAACCAGTGATATTGGGGAAGCTGCAAGTATTATTTCTTCCATTGCCGACCAAACTAATTTGTTGGCCCTGAATGCCGCTATTGAAGCTGCTCGTGCAGGCGAGCAAGGGCGAGGGTTCGCTGTGGTTGCCGACGAAGTTCGGGCTCTGGCATCTAAAACCCGCGAATCAACCGACAAGATTCACGACATTATCCAGGTATTGGCAAGTCGCAGTGAACGCGCTGTTACGGTGTCTACACGAGGCCTTGAGTCAGCACAACAAGGTGCTGAAATTGTCGAAGAGACACGGCGCGCCTTGTCTGAAATTAACACGGCCGTTAAAGGCATCAGTGAAATGACTATGGAAATGTCTGCGGCAGTAGAAGAGCAGAGCTCTGTGGCTGAGCATATCAACCAACAGGTTGTTGAAATTGCTGACGGTGCAGCCGACACGCAGCGTAGTTCCGAAGCTTCTCTTGCCGCCAGTGAACGCCTGCACGCGACAATTGGTGATGTAAACGGCGTTATTAAACGCTTTAACTTCAAAGGCGAAATAGGCTAGCAGTCGCTATACGCTATTGTTAGTAATTCAAAGAGTAGAAGGCGGCACTGTTTCCACAGTGCCGAGCCTGACTCTCAATGACTAATCTTGCTGCGCGGCTAGCGCCTTTTATAAACTAGCCGTTAGCCTTTAGCTTTACTACATCAGCGCCTTCCTGGGACAAAATGCTGTCTGCGGTTGTGCCTTTGAGTAGCTTGGCAAGGTTGTCTTTGTTCTTTGCCAGCATGATCGACAAATCTTCGGCAATGTCGTCACTTAATTTTATGCCTTTCGCCTGAATATATACCGCCAGGTTGTCGGCAACGTCCAGCATCTTATCGTACTGATCGGCTTCTTTTTTATCGGTAGTAACCAACTTTTCTACCCCTTTGTGCGAGACCACATATTGTGTTGTGATAGCCATGGTAAAACTCCGTTGTTGTGAAATACCTTGTCACTGTATCGCAAAATACTGTATAAATAAACAGTATTTTTTAAACAGTGAAATGGTATCCATTCATGCTTCAAATTATTCCAGTCGCAGCACAGGCAGGGATTAGTGGGTTCGAGTCGCCTGCAGCTGAATACAAGCAACTCGCGTTGGACTTAGATGAACTGTTAATCGAACACCCCAATGCCACCTTCATTGGGCAGGCCAAGGGAGACTCTATGACAGGGGTTGGGATCTTCGACGGAGATCTGCTCATTGTAGATCGCGCCGCCGCGGCTACCTCACTGGATGTGATTGTGGCGAACCTGAACGGCAGTTTTGTTTGTAAGCTCTACGACAGAAATTCTCAGGTTTTATTGTCACCAGGGCTCGATCACCAGCCCTACGCGTTGGGTGAGGGCGATATTTTTGAGATAGAAGGCATTGTTGTACGATCTGTGCGGATGCACCGCTACGTTAGGTGGTTGAGTCAATGTATGCGCTAGTCGATGCCAACAGCTTTTATGCCTCGGCGGAAAAGGTTTTTGACCCGGCAATACGCCAGCGCCCTGTTGTTGTGCTTACCAACAACGACGGCTGTATTTGTGCGCTGTGCGAAAATGCCAAACAGCTGGGCGTGAAGAAGTTTGGCCCTTACTACAAAGTGAAAGGGTTGCTAGCACGACACAATGCGGTTATCCGTTCGTCAAACTATGAGCTGTACGATTATTTGTCGAACAAGATGATGCAAGTGATAGGCGAGTATGCGCCCGACCAGCACGTTTACTCCATCGACGAATGCTTTTTGCATTTCGATACCTGGCAACCAGAAGCCGGGTGGAAGGCTCATGCTGCCGCAATACAACAGGCGGTTTGGCAGCAATTGCGTTTGCCAGTCGGCGTAGGAATCGCCGCTACTCCTACATTGGCAAAGGTAGCCAGCTTTGCAGGAAAACGACTTGGCGACCAAAACGGCATTGCCGTGTTGGACTCACCCCAGAAAGTAGAAGAAGTATTGCGTGCCATGCACGTACAGGACGTGTGGGGAGTAGGAAAACGCATCGCTGCCCGATTGGAGAATCAGGGGATTCACAGCGCATGGGAGCTTGCAAACAGCTGCCCGAAAGCACTGCGAAAGCAATTCTCTGTTGAGCTGGAACGCACCGTGCGCGAGCTCAATGGTGTTACTTGCATACAGTGGGACGCAGAACGAGCCAATAAAAAGCAAATCTACTCAACCCGCGCATTTGGACATCCGGTTACTATGCAACAGGCGTTGCGTGAAAGCCTCTGTTGGCATGCTGAAAAAGTCGCTGAAAAGTTGCGGCGGCAGGGGAGTAAAGCGAGTTTACTGACGTTGTTTACGCATGCCAATCCGTTTGCCAATACCCGTCAGTATCACAAGGCCGTACAGCATAGGTTTGCCCAGCCTACCAACGACACGAGGGCGTTGGTAGAAGCCGCCAGCAGAGCGTCTGTCGATTTATTCAAAGCGGGGATCCTGTTACATAAATGCGGTGTGGGTGCGATAGAGATCGTCGATACAGAACAAGAGCAGACAGATATGTTTGCACAACTAACGCATAACCCAAAGCTTATGCAGTGCATGGACGCCATTAATACCCGCTATGGCAGCCAGACAATTGGTGCTGCTGCCAAAGGCATTCATCCGGATTGGAAGATGAAACGGGAGTACTTGTCACCGCAGTACACCACCAATTGGCAGCACTTGCCTAAAATTGCCTGCTAGAACAATGCAGCGTTAGGCGTGGCTGCCTAACCAAACATTAAAGTGGCAATACAGAAGTGACCCATAAGGCACAAGCCACTGTCCAGGCTATTGCGACTGATATCTTGAGGATACTCGGCAAGGACGTGTAGGGCTTCTCGATAACGGCTTTGTGCTGAGAGCCAATGAGTAAGTCGTTACGGTATAACTTACACTCCACATTGCCAGTAAGGATATTGGTGATGTGGAGACCTACACGGTATTCACGACCATCATGGGTAATAATGTGCTCACTACTGGTGCTTGTGAGCACGCGCTTATCTGAGATCAGTTCGCCGTTAATCACTACAGACTCTTTCCCTGACCAGGATGAGGCTTGAACCTCGATGTTTGTGTCTTGGTCTGTAAATTCAAAGTGGTATCCGGTGAACGCAGACGCTTTGGCCGGTGTGGGAATATTAAACTGCACTGGTTGTGTTTGAGTGGTCATCGTGTTGGTCCTTTACATATTGAACAGGTCGTTGAAGGTCATTGCATCAGCGCCGTGCTGAAGTGGCATCAAGTACACCAGAAAATAGGAACAACGGTGACGACAGCGATATGACCGAGCAATGCCTGTCATATGCCAATCAATATGACAGTGCATGTGATATATTTATTTTTTTGTTTTATGTGGTAAGTAAGCACTTGCATTCTTGGTGATTCATTTCACGTGAAAACATGTGTGCAATGCTAATTATGAGTCGGGGGATCTGTGTTGGATAGACGCTTCTGAGAAGAGCTTGGATGATCTGCCAAGATCCACGTGGATTGGATTGCAGGATAATGTACGTACCGGTAACTATGTGAATTTGTCTGTCTTTTAAAGTGTCGAAAAAACGGGAATTAGCCCTTTGGGAACTAGCATTAGTACAAAGACAGGTATGCCTGTTTTATGATGAGGCCACGTAAGCTGCGCAGATTGACCCTGCCAGTAAAGCAAGGCTTCTGTATGACTAGATAAAATTACGCCACCAAACAATGTTTCTATTGCTGAATGAGCAAATCAATATTTCATGTTCAACTTGTTGTACATGTTGAGGCTTTTATGAAAATCGTATCTTTTACTGAAGCTAGAAATAGTCTCAAAGCCGTTTAGATGGTGTAGTTAATGATGCTGATACAACAGTTATCACGCGTCGCGATTCTGAAGATGCAGTGGTTATGTCTTTAGATTACTACAATAGCCTAATGGAGACTGTTCACTTACTGCGTTCTCCTCAAAACGCTGAGCATCTAAACCGTTCGATAGCGCAGTACTGTGCAGGTAAAACAACATCACGAGAGTTAATTGATGAGTAGTAGTCAACGTTTGCCGACGTGGACTGATGACGCGTGGAAGGACTACTTATATTGGCAAACTCAAGATAAAAAAACACTTAAGCGCATCAATAATCTGATCAATGATGATAAGCGCTCTCCGTTTGAGGGTATAGGTAAACCAGTGCCCTTAAAAGAAAGCCTATCTGGCTTTTGGTCTCGTCGAATTGATGATACCAATAGGCTTGTTTATGCAGTCGACGAGCCCGCGATAACAATCATTTCGTGCCGTTACCACTACTGAATCAAGTTCAACGCTCAGGTGTCTGACGGACACAAGGAAACGACTTACCTTCTCTAGTCCGACAGCAAGGCACATGTTATGACTGAATCAGCCACCCAACATCCAGTACATAATCGCTGCGCCAGTAACGAGCCCGCTAACGGCGGCGCCAATGATCATCACAAACTGATTACCAATTTTAATGGTCTGCCATTCAGACTCATCGAGTTTGGGCACCACTAGCAGGTCTTCACGCGGTACCTCAAACACTGCACACAAACTCATTATGGTTTCAGACGCTGCGTTGCCTTCTTTCTCAACGCGCTGGATTGTACGCAGGCTAACCCCGCACATATCCGCAAGCTGCTGCTGTGTCCACTGATGCTGTTGTCGAATCGCTTTGATGCGCGATGCGTTAATTTCCACCGAACTCTCCTTATGCGGTGAAATATTTAAACAAAGCAGCAGTGGCGGCGCCAAAACCTACGCCTGCCAGAAACATACCCACTACAAACAACCACGAGCCTTTAGACTTGCCTAAAAAGCCCTTGGTTTGTGAGGCTAGCAGTTTATTGTCGCGGTAAAGTGAGCATTCAAGTGAACCCGTTAGTACGTTAGTCAGGTGGTAGTTAACCCGGTAATTAAACCCGTTGTGAGTAAACTCATGGTTACTGGAAAATTTGAACAACTCGCGTTTGTCAGAGACCGGGTTGTCGTTAACATACACCGTCTCTCGACCTGACCAGGCAGAGCCATGCACCGCAATTTCTGTATCATTGTCATTAAAATAAAACCAATATCCATTTACTAAAGATGCAGTTGCCATAGTTGCCTGTTTTGTATGTGAAGCTGTTGATAATCTTGCCATAAATATGTCCTCTTACCTATGAATTATGCAAATCATTTAGGTTTGCCGTGTTGGGAGGTATTTAACCGCAACAGAGAAAAAATAGTGACGACAGGGCTGTGACGACAGGGTGACAGCGATATGACAGTGAAAGTTATCTATATGATAAACAATGGTATTTGAGACAGACTTGGGTTTTAGGGTAAACACCAGACAACCACGCACTTAAAGGAGTATGCGCTACAAACTGGTGATTGATACAGGTTAGATATTTGTTGAGATACCTGTTGTTGGCTTCTCAATCTCATTCGTTAGATTCTCTTTACCTAGTTCGAGAAGTAAAAACAGCTCGCTGGAGGGGGCTTGTGTACCCCCCTGTACCAAAAGACAGTCTTGCTCACTTATCTCGAAGTTGCTTAAATTGTGTTCTATAGTCATATCTATTACCTTTCTTTTGCTTGTGAATGGATGTCGAAAGCAAATGTACTGCGAATAATTAAGAGAAGGATCGATGATAAGGACAGGGATGCGTAAATTCGGGACAAGTATTATTCTGGTCCTAATCGGACTGTTTTCACACATCAAGAGCTACGCGGTAGAGCCTTCCTGGGTTGGTAAAGGCAAATTTAATGAAGAGCCAAGTGGTGTCATACGATCTTTGATTTTAGATGAGGGACATATTTTCGTAGGGGCCGAAAATGGATTTATCGATATCGTAGGAGGATCCTCAATTACGCTAAATCGGCAAAACTCTATATTGGGTGATGGTTATATTTCAAACTTAGCCATAGGACCACATCAAAATATTTGGATGACACAATTTGGAACAGGCGTATTTGTATACTCGCGCCAAGATAAAAAACTAACCAAAATAGAATTACCCCACAAAATTTCGAAATTTGCCTGGGCAATTGCGGTTAACGAAGATATAGCTGTGATAAGCCTTATCTCTCATATCTTAGTATATGATCTGAGAGATAAGTCTTATGAAATGTTTGATAAACCTAATGACAGCAGAAGCTTTAAACAAATTTACAGCGTGGAATATTCAGAGATACACGGCTTTGTATTATCAGACAGTGACGGCGTGCATTTTTACGACCATACAAACAAATCATTTAGAAGTATTAGCAGAGAGTCAGTTTTCCCGGAACTACAACGAATTACTTACATAAAACTGTATTCGGAAGAGATCCTTGTTGGCGGCGTGGGTGGTGTTTATCGCTGGGCAGGTGTTGAAGATAGCAGCTTTATAAAGCTTTCCTATCCGAAGGCTGTCGGTCGCGATGTAGATCGAGTCATTAAGCTCTCAGACAACTCTCTTTGGGTTGCTGCTGGTGGTCTATTTTACGCCAAGCCCGGTGCTAGTAATTTCGAGTTAGTAAATTATGGACGGCCCAGATATTCCTTTGAGCAAATAAGGTCGGTAGGGGATATTATCGAAACCGATGAAGGTCGGGTCTTGATAGCTTCGAGTCAACTCGGCCTAACAAGCGTTAATCCGGCAGATTTGGCGATGGACTATGTGCATGAAACAGATTTTCCGTTCCGGAAAGATATTTATGCCATTGCGCCTGTTGGAGACGAGCGATATCTGGCTAAAACAGCAGACAACTGGCATGTGTTAGAGGGAGAATCCGGCAAGCTTTCGGCGTTATCGAGCGGTGCGTTTGATGCAGAGCCGATACCGCTGGTTTCAGGAGAGTTATTCGATCCAGCCTCATGCGCTGTGTACCAATTTGAAAACAACCATTTTCAGCTTCGCAAAAAACTACTCGACCCCAACCAGTACTGCCCCAACATCCATCCTCTTTCGTTCACCTTAAACAACCAAACCTATTTCTATTTTCAGAAAGAGAGCCATGCGGGATTCATTTCAATCCAAAATGGAACGTTTGCGCTTTTTACCAACGCGCCAAAAAATATAAAGCTGGCAACCCTCAATACCGACGGCAGTTTGGTATTGATGGATAAAAGCAACGCGTTATTCGTTAGCGATTCCATTGGGGTATGGATTAAACACGATATCGACGCCCTAAAGGGACTGTTTGTGTATTGTCTTTATGAAGACAGTCGCACAAATCAGATGTACTTGTGTACGTCCGGTACCGGCTTAAAACAATTTTCCCTGACTGATAAAACGTTAGCAGAAGCGTTCCCAAATAGTGGTATACCCCGGTTTATCCGCGACGGCCATATCGATAAAGACGGCAATCATTGGCTAGCGACAAATAAAGGCTTAATGCTGGTCAATCAGCATTTTGCGTTTGAGTTTGATAGCAGCGACGGGGTTATCGACACTGATTTCAATTATCGGGGAATATTACCGGTAGGGAACACAAAAATCCTGCTTGTCGGCGACCAACTGAGCTACGTAATCGACACTGTCCAAATGATCGAGTATGTAGAAAAGCGCCGTAGCCATCTTGCCTACGCACAGGTGGTGGATTTACAGACCAGAACCAGACTGGGTAAGTTGGCAATTTTGGACAGTTCAGCGAAAGACGTGGCTTTCGACAAAGCGCCGGAAGAAATTACCTTTGCATTCGCTTCTGCCGACTTTCACTACGCGCATCTGCAGCACCTGGAGTACCGTTTATCAGGCTTCCACAATGAATGGAGCGCCTTGCCTACGAACTACGGCACGATCACATACTCGGGCCTTCCCTATGGCGAGTTCAAACTGGAAATAAGGGTAGTAGACAAGAAAAGTGCAGCAGAACAACCTATCACTTCATTCTCCCTGAATATTGCCAAGCCCATCTGGCTCACCTGGCAAGCGATATGTTGCTACGTAGTATTAGCTGCGCTTTTAGTCATTGGCATGGTGTACTTAGTTAAACAGTACGCAGAGGAAAAAAGCCGGGTATTAGCGGAAATTATTCGGCAAAAGCAATCAGCACTGCGTGAAATGAATGTGTCCATGTCGGAGTTGCTTGCAAAGAAAGATCGGTTATTCAGAAATCTGGCGCATGAGCTTAGGACGCCTGTTATGTTGATGATGGAGCCGTTGCTGGAGCTGAAGCAAAAAGCCGGGACAAATGAAGAAGCTGATACGCTGGATTCACTCTATCAGCACACCAGTCGAATACGCTCTATAGTGGACCAATTCGCAGAAGTTGAACGGGTAGACTCGATTACGCAACACGAGCTAGCCGTTTATGATGTGGGCAAATCGGTGCAATATGTTATTGAGTCATTGAGGCCAAAAGCCACGGCCAAGCAACAAGTCTTGTCATTTGAAAACAAAATAAAGCACCCGCTATTACTCGTTGAAGACTCGCTGGAGAAGATCACACATCAACTTATCGAAAACGCTATCGCTTTTACCCAGGAGGGCGGGTTTATAAAAGTGGTAGTGTCAGAGTCAGAAAACCAAATGCACCTGTCGGTAACTGACAATGGTGTGGGCCTCACACCGGAAGAGCAAAGAGTGCTAACTGAGCGGTTTGGTGAGGGCGCAAACAACCGCGGGCTGCCCCATATGGGCATTGGCCTGAATCTGGTCAATGAGCTTGTACTGGCTAACTATGGTTGGTTAGAAATACACAGCGAACCGTCTGTAGGTACTACCTGCACAATACACATTCCGATAAAGCGAACACAAGCACCTGATGAGACGGCAGAGCATACTGAGGCCATGGATGAAATAAACCATGATGCAGAAACAGGAGAGGCGAAGCAGGTAACTGAGCCTGAGAGTGAATATCAATCGAATAAGCTGCCGTTAATACTGGTTGTCGACGACAATGAACCTTCGGCAACGTATATAACCGGTATGCTAAGCGACACGTTCAAGTGTTACGACGTGCACAGTGCGGAGCAGGCGCTTGCAATGTTAGGTGTACTAAAACCAGATCTTATTTTATCGGATTTGAAAATGCCGGGCATGAACGGTATTGAGCTTACCCGAGCGGTACGAGCATTGCCGGAGTTTGAGGACACGCCCATTATTTTGCTGACGGCAGAGACCGACAAAGCCATGCAAATTGAGAGCTTCAAGGCAACGGCAAATGACTATCTCACCAAACCAATAGAGCGTGAAGAGCTGGTTCTGCGGCTGCAAAATCAGCTCGCTATTTCTGCGCTCGGTCAGCAACAGGCTGCAGAGCCAAAGGATGGCTTCGCCGATATTCAGTCTGACTATGTAAAATCTATTATCCCTGAATCGGCTACAGACAAGGACCGAGCATTTATACTTAAATTACTGACTGTCGTTGAACAGAATTATCAGAAAGAAAACTTCAGTCGTAAGGAGGCGGCGTCTGCCTTAGCGATGAGCGAAAGGCAATTGAATCGCACTATGGCCAAACTCATGCCAGACAACTTTACATTATTCTTAAAGCGTTACCGGTTGGAAAAGTGTTTACCTATGCTGGCAAATGGACTGCAGGTTACTCACATAGCATTGGAAGTAGGGTTCGGATCGCCGGGTTATTTTAGTCGCTGTTTTAAAGCGGAATACGGATGCTTGCCTACCCAAATGGAATTTACACAGCACGGTGTTAAGTTAAAAGGCGATGAAAGCTAACACTAATGAGTAAAATGCCAATTAATGTTGTGGCTCTTGCTGCGCCAGGTAAAAACGATGCCGAATATGAGCAAAGTCACTATTGGCCACGCCATCGCGAAGAATTTTCTCCAATTCTGCTTTGTGTAAATACAACCAGGAGTCTTTATTTATAGCAACGTGCTGCTCGAGCTCCTTCGGAGGCTGAAAATCAGCTGGTCGAATACGACTGCACAAGTTTTCGGTGATCAGCCTGGAAAAAGTACTTTGCCTAACGTGAAGAAACGCATCAATACGCCTTTTGAACAGCAGGTCAATTTTTTGCTCCAGCGACACAGCCGGCACAATGTGCTCTTCGGGAATGTGTTTTAACAGGCTTTGTCGACTGGCATTCCGGGTAACGCCGATTGTGAGGTGATCGAAGCTGTCGATGGATTGAATTGTCGACTCGTTCCCCGCTAACACAAAAATAGCCAGACTGAGTGACTCATAGGCTGGGTTCAGACGTTCGGTGTTGCTACCAATAGGCGCGACGCTTGACACCCCAACCATAATGTCCAGTGTTCCATTGTCTATAGAACGTAGCCTTCTGGCATAGGGCATAGTGCCAATCTCACTGGGCACATGCAGTTTGTCTGCAAAGTAGGTTAAATATTGCGTATGCAATCCGTCAGGAAAGTTGGTCGAAACGGCCGAGCGTAATACATCATTGCCGTATACTCCCCATGACACTATGCCAAAAAGCAACACCCAATACCGCATAATGAACAGGTTCCTTTGCGAACGAATATCTCATCATACGGTAGCCGCCCTGACTTGCAAATAACCTATCAACATGCTGGCAACAGGGCGGATGAATTATTCCATGGACAATATTATTCGCACAAAGGCTTGCCCCACCAGTCACCGTCTTCTACGTATTTTACGACTAAGCCATTGTGAATCAGTAACGCATGGGAGTTATAACCGGTGTCCTTGCCCACCATATTTCGGTAATTGACGGTGGCACACACCAGGTAGCCGTAATACACATTATCTAATTCGTTGCCCAACCAGTACCGACGCGGTTTACTGATTGCAGCATAGTCAATAGAGTCAGGGTGAGTCAGATGATAACCGTAATACGTTTTTACGATATTCTCGTAGTCTGTGGGGTAACTGCCATAATCTGCTTCGTCAATTTCTTTCTCGGTTGGCAAGGTAGTACACCCAGTTAGCAAGGTTGCAATACCTGCTGCACACAACAACGCTTTGTTCATAATCATCCTCAAACAAAATTGATTATTTTCGTAAACCCGATATGGCGATTAATAACTTAAATCACAAGCACCGAACTTGCCGTTAAGGTAAATTCGTTGGTAAATCAGTGATAAATAGTACAGACTGGGCATATTTAGTACCAGTATCACTCGGTTATGAAAAAAGTCACAGCAATTATTAAACCCTTTCGATTAGAGGAAGTCCGTGAGGCTTTGGCGCAAGTCGGCATTAATGGACTGACTATTGGCGAAGTGCATGGTTTTGGTCGCCAAAAAGGGCACAGCGAATTGTATCGCGGTGCGGAGTACGAAATAGATTACGTGCCCAAATTGCGACTGGAAATTGTGATATCTGATGACCTGCTTGACCGGGTTTGTGAAGCCATTATAACGGCTGCCCGAACCGGTAAAGTCGGTGACGGAAAGATATTTGTAGCGGATGCTGAGAAAGCCATTCGCATCCGTACGGGTGAAAAAGGCCTGGATGCCCTGTAGGGGCCGAAGCGTGAAGGAGCGGTAGCAGGTGTTGAACAAAACTATCCAAAAAAACAAGATAGCCAGCGTGACCAAAACGGTATCTAAATGGCTGACCAAAGGTACGGTTGTGGGTGCATTGGCTACCATGCCGGTATTTGCCAAAGACATTGAGGTAACAAAAGCAGCAAGCCCTATCACCATAGATGGTGTGGCTAGTGAAGCTGCCTGGCAGCAGGCTGAATGGTTGCCAATGACAGAGTTAATGGTTGGTGACATGCCGACGCCAGAGGATTTCTCGGGCCGATACAAATTATTGTGGGACAACGAACAGTTGTATCTTATGGCTGAAATTGTCGATGATGTATTGTGGGACAACCACCCGGACCCGACCGACAAATACTGGGACGACGACTGCCTTGAAATCTTTATCGATGCCGATGCGTCCGGCGGTAACCACTTAACCAGCTACAACGCGTTCGCCTACCACATTGCGCTGGATGGTAATGTGCTGGACATTGGTCCGGACAAAGGGGAAGAACAAAACTACGTTATTTTGAATGACCATGCCAAGAGTCGTTGGACCCGTTCCGATAAAGCGCCATTTGCAATAACCTGGGAAGTCAGCATTAAAATATTCCCCGACACGTTTACCGAGGCTAAACCCGGAGAGCCGTTAGCATTAAGCGCAGAGCAAGTGATAGGCTTTATGCTGGCGTATTGCGATAACGATGGCAGCGTTGAGCGTGAGCACTTTGTTGGCTCTCACGCCGTCGAAGCGGTAAACGGCAGCAAAAACCTGGGCTATATTGATGCTTCGGTTTTCGGCAAAATCGTTCTTAAGCCATAGCTTTTTGCTGTTGCTTTTGCTCGTACATGAGCATGTCGGTTTGATGCAGCAACGTTGATAAATCTGTGTGGGGCACATCTATAATCTGAGCACCCACACTGGCTGACACAGGCAAACTGAGTGCACCGATGCGCAAATCCAGATGCATCAGCCGCTGTTTAATACGCTCTATCATACGCTCGCCAATCGCCCGGCTATGACAATGACTCATGATCACAAACTCATCGCCGCCAAGTCGCCCAACAATATCTTGCGGGCGGCATTGCGCATTCAAGATCTTAGCTAATATTACCAATGCGTCGTCGCCTACTGCGTGACCATGAATATCGTTTACCTGCTTGAAGTTGTTCATGTCTATAAACATCATCACCAGGAAGCCTCCTTCATGACGATGCTGTTTCAGTAACTGATTGGCGGCATCTTCCCATCCACGTCGATTCAACACCGGACACAAGGTATCGCTGGCGGCATTTAAATAAGCCGCAATTTTGTCTTTCTGCAGCCGTTTGACTTTTTCTGAGGCGGCGACCGCCAGTAAAAATGCCTCAATGGTGACTGCAATGATTAAGGCGTAGCGATGCAGGAATTCACTGAAATGAGGGAGGTAGACTCTAAATATCATTGCCGCGAGCAACAGCAGCAGCGACACAAATACCAAACCTGAACAGTGAATTTTTCGAATCATGGCATAGATAGTCGCCACAATAATTGCCACCATGCTGAGCACCGTTAAACTGCCCATTGCGAGACTGGTAAAGTGGTTGTAGGGAGAGGGCAGTAGTACGGTTATCGCGCCCAAAAACAGCACCAGTAGACCCGCGTAGCGAATTAACATGTGTTCCCACTGCCGCAGTATCAACTGGAATTCAAGCAGCTTGCTAATAAAACGCTGTGCGGTATAAACAGTGAGTCCGGCGAAAATCAGTTTCAGGCCAACACTGTGTAACCAGGCTGCTTGCGGCAGCAGCACTTTCAATACGCCTTCTTGAAGGACAAAAAAGAAACCAGCGCTTAGAATGTATGCGCTGTAGGCGTAAAAGCCTTCGTTTCGCAGGCTTCTGCCTAACACGCCAACATATAAACTGAGGGCAATACACAATCCGGCAAACCCGCTAATTGTCAGCAAATGCATATTATTGTATTGCTGAAATTGCGCTAAAGGAGCCAATTGCAATAGTAATTGCCTGTCTCGCTCTGCATCTACTGTGAGTGTGAAAGTGAAATTGCCCGCCGGAAGCAAATACGCGGCTCTGGCACTGCTTAACGGCACAATATCGACATCGGAAGCTGTAAAAATTCTTGGATTATTAACAATGTCTAAGGGAAAACTGAGTGCGCGTGGGCGATCGAGGTAACAATGCACCTGAATATCAACAATGCCAATACTCAGGTTTATGGGGGTATTTATTGCCTGGCGGGTTGGTTGAGTAACAATACAATCTGCCAGGGTATAACCCGGCGCGCAGCACAATAAGCAGAGTAGAAAACGCAACAACACTCTGTACATCTTTCGTCCATGAATTTAAGAATATACAAAGGACTATGTTACGATTTATAGACTAAAGTTGAAAGAGCAGGTCGCAGATTTATACTATCTTACGACCATTTAACTCAGCGGAACAGCGAAAAGCCAGGTGAGCAACGAGGCGTGTGTCGGGAGTTAATCTCCCCCAACAATTTGCACCTGGGCCAAATCGGTATCACCTTTTATTACCTTAAAGATGGCATCCTGCACCAGAGTACGCATGCCGTCTTGCATTGCTTGTTGCTTCATCTCTGCCACAGAGGCTTCTTTGTATACCATTGAGCGCAGAGCTGGCGTCATACCAAGTAATTCGTGCACCCCGGTCCGGCCGCGGTATCCGGTATCACCGCACTCTTCACAGCCTTTCGCTTTGTATAGCTCAAGCGGTTCCGGTAGGTTCAGTTCCGCCAGCAATTGCTCGCCATACTGGCGTTTAATAAAGGCCATATCGGTGTCGGTGGCGATATATTTTTCTTTGCAGTTTGAACATAAGGTTCTGATCAGACGCTGAGCCAGAATACCCACACAGGCATCAGAAAAGTTAACCGGGTCCAGACCCAAATCCAGCAGACGGGTAATGGTTTCAGGCGCTGAGTTTGTGTGCAGGGTAGACAATACAAGGTGGCCTGTTAGTGAGGCTTCAATGCCCGCATGCGCGGTTTCCTTGTCACGCATCTCACCGATAAGAATAATATCGGGGTCGGCCCGCAGGAAAGCGCGTAATGCATTCGCGAAGGTAAAGCCAATCTTTGGACTTACCTGGACCTGCTGTAGTCCGGGTTGGGTGATCTCAACCGGATCTTCTGCTGTCCAAATTTTCTTCTCAGGGGTGTTTAAGTAGCCGAGAATGGCATGCAGCGTGGTGGTTTTACCTGAACCGGTGGGGCCCACCACCAATAAAATACCGTGAGGTTTTTTAATCATTTCCTCGAGGCGCTGCATATTGGCCGGTGCCAGGTTCATTTTATCGATGGGCATAGCGCCCCCCGATGCCAGGATACGCATTACTACGCCTTCACCTGCAACGGTTGGAATGGTAGCTACCCGCACTTCAACCAGCTGACCACTCATACGAAATGCCAGCTTACCATCCTGAGGAACACGTTTTTCGGCGATATTCAGGTTAGACATGATTTTAATACGGGCGATTACGGCACTGTGGTGCGAGGCGGGTACCTGGTTTATGTCACGACATACACCGTCGATACGCATACGCACTCTAGTGGGCCCGTTTTTCTCAGGGTCTATGTGAATATCTGAAGCATTGAGTCGTTTGGCGTCATGCAGAATCCGGCTTACCAGACGAACAACTGCAGGTGCGTCGTCGGATAATTCGTCGATGTGTTCGTCCGACTCCTCGGCAGACGTGCCGATTTCGTCGAGGATTTCACTCATTTCGCCTGGCGCGCCACCGCCTACAGAATCCCCTAAATACTGTAAAATATGGTTAGGCAGTCCTACCGCGATATCGTAGCTGTCTATACCCAGCGCGCTTTCGATTTCCATCAACAGCGAAGCATTATTAGGCTCAGCCATTAATACCGTGGGCTTATCCCGGGCGTCAGCAATAACTGCTACAAAATTGCGCTTCAGGTATGAGCTGTTGAGTTTGCTTTCACTCTGAAACAGATGAAACTTGTCCGGGTCGAACGGAATAAATGGCACCTGATAATGAATAGACAGCGAATTCCCAAGCTTGCCTTCATTTATGCGATATTCCGACATTAAGCGCTGAACCGTCTGACGCATGTCTGCACTGGATTCTTGCAGGTCTTTCAACGCCTTTTCACTGATCAGTTCTTCGTGCAGCAGCAGGTCGAAGGGGTTTTTCGTTCCACCCAGTTCATAGCGGAATTTGTTGCCAAGGACTTCAGTTAGCGCTTTAGCAATCGCCATGTCGCGGTTGGTAAATGGCCCCTGTTCTTTGTTGATAATTTGCATTACGCCCATCATCACACCGGCGTTTAAAATGGGCATGCACAGAATATTTCGGGTTTTGAAATCGCTGCTTTTGTCAAAGCGATCGGCAAATCGAAGGCGGGGGTGAATAGCCGACAATTCTTCGGTGTCGTAAGGGTTAGATATAATTAGCGAACGCTGCGACAACGCCACATAGCCTGCAATCGACAACGGACTGATCGGCACTTTGATTTCGAGAGTTTCTTTACCCGTTTTAAACCTGGCGACCAAATCCTGATGTTGGCGGCGACGCTGGAAAATACTCATGCGCTGAGCATTAAACAAACCCAGTATCAGCGGCTCGAGATCTTTATAGGCATCCATAAGCGTAGGATTGTTCGCTAGGATGGTGTTGATATCGTTAAACACCTGCTGATGATTATTTTGTTCAGACATACACTACAACATTTAACTGGAAACAGAGTTCAAAACACTCAGTGGGTGGCAACGCCACAACTGACTGGCTGTGCGGGCTTCGTATTTATTCGTACAAGTAGCCCAAATTACTAACGTTTGCTTTAGTTTAGCACCATATACCCTAAGTACACGCCGGGCAATAGTCTATAGGGCAAAGACGACGTAAAGCGTCAGGCCGGACGGCTAGGCCTGGTATTAAGCGTTACGTCCAACGCTACCATTTGGATGCACATGCGCTAATCGTCGTCTTTTACGTTGTGTCGGAGAGACACGTCTATTGTCCATTCGCCAATATGCATTTGCTTATATTTGGGCGTCTTGTATTCGATACTGAGGTCACCCAGCGATTCAATCAACGGGACTTCGGGCTGGTTTTCAGCAGGATGAAGCGTTTGAATTGTCAAAGATTGCCAGGCCTGCTGGACGCGGGCGTATAGGTAAAATGAACGAAATCCGTTAATATTCTCTTGTATCAGCAGGTACTCCATTTCGCCATCCTCATTGGGGTCGGCTTCCAGCAGGTACATGTGTTTGTTGTTCATTAAGCACCAGCGGTTTTGGCTACGGTCTGTGTAAATTTGATCCAATAGTTCGGTTGGAGCATTGCACCCATTAAGACACTCAATGTTGCTTAACACCAACAGCTTGTCATCTTCACTGTTTAACAGCTCATTACTCATATACAGCCGATTCAGTCGCACAACGAAGTTTGGGTTCGTGGTTTTGTAATCTGACTTCCATTGCTGAATAACGTCATAGCCGGGCTTAGCAAGGTGACGCTCAAAGTATTGAATATCGATCTCTTCCAGGGTTATATCGCCCGATGAAAGCCGGGCTACCTGGTCCTGAACAGTGAGCTTTCTGAGATCGAGAGCCGGGCTGTTGATGGCTATAAGTACCAGCATAAACACGCAACCCATCGAGACATTGACTTTACCCAGCGAGCTAATCCATGCATCGCGTTGGCGTATTATCCCAGCCACATAGCCAAGAGCAAACAACGCCAATAAGGCCCAGACAATCATTCCCCAATAACGGCTTAGCGACCAGCCATATTGATCGATACGCGCGGTGAGACCATAAAATACCAGTGCGCTGTAGCAGGGAAGCAGAAGAATACCCAGATAGATAAAGCGATGTAATAGCAGGCCATAGGGACGCTCTTCAGCGTCGTTCTGATACACGCTGTTAAGAGCAAATAGAATGCATGCCTGCATCCACAGAATTAAATAGCTACCCGGCCCATTTTCCCAAATCGGCGCCAGCCCGGTGAATGGCAAAGCAATGAGAAAGAGCAGAGAGATAAACACCAATAGCACTAACAGGTATTTGAGCAACGCTTGTTGGAGCCGCTTAATGGTATCGACAATAAATGTAAGGCTTCGAATAAGAATGATGCCAAAGGCGAGCGCCATCGACAAAATAGGATAGTAAAACCATTCTTCAGTAAACAATTCATAAAAGAAGTCGACGTTAATGACCTTGAATAGCCCGGCCCAAAGCATCAACACGCCCCAGGTAACCAACGTGAACACCAGCGCCAGCCCGAAAGTAAGCAGGTTTCGCCAGGAATAGCTAAACAGCTTTGGGTATGCAAATGCCTCTTTATTGGCCCAGACTTGCAAGTACATCAGTACCTTGAATGTTAGCAACGCAGTGGAAAAACAAAACGGAAACAACAAGTCTTCTACGTCAGCAAAGGGCAGCGGAATAACCTGCAGGCCGGTGTAGTAAGCCAGTGAAGAACAGAGCAAAGAGAAGCCAACAGCCCCCAGCGTAAGTCGTTTAATGTTGTGTTCATTGACCGCTAACAAGAAGAGCGTAGGGCATATCAGTACAAAGGCGTAGAGCGAATATAGTGCAGTAGGTGAGGTGGCCGGCCAAAAACCAAACTCAATAGATTCGTGCAGAATGAGTAGGCAAAAGCCCTGCACTAATGCAACTAACAGCATTATTAATGTGGGGTAGCGCGACGTATCCATACGGTATCATCCTGAATTGTAATGCATTCCAATGTACAGTAAGTTGGTAGTACAAAGAAAGCCTGTCAACTTCACAGGCAAAAAACAAAAACAGGACTCAGTAAATGCCCGGACAACAACGAACGCTTACCCTGCGCTTTTTAGCAGAACCTGCAGATGTGAACTTTGGTGGAAAGGTTCACGGCGGCGCAGTAATGAAATGGATAGATCTGTGTGCCTACGGATGCGCAGCAGGATGGAGTGGTAAATACTGTATAACAGCTTATGTCGGTGGCATGCACTTTGTAAAACCTATACTGGTTGGCAGTATGGTGGAGGTAGATGCCAAGGTTATTTACACCGGCAGAACCTCTATGCATTTGCGTATTCACGTACGAGCAGGTGATCCCAAAAGCACAGAGCGCGAATTGTGCACCCATTGTATTGCGGTGATGGTCGCAATGGACGAAAACGGCAAACCAGCGCAAGTACCAGAATGGATACCAGAGACCGAGCAGGACAAACGTCAGCACGAGTCAGCGGTTAAACTCATGGAAATGCGTAACAGCATACACGAGGAAATGACCACGTATCTGGATGCCGATTAATTGCCAGAATGCTTCCGGTAAAAGCGAATGCTGGTAAACAGCATGGGTATCGGTGCTATTAAAAGCAGCTTACTTTCAGGTGCCGACCAATCTACGGGGTGACCACTCGCAAAAGTAATAAGGCTAGCTGCAAGCCAGAGTAGCCAGCAAGCGATAGTGAACAAGCGTGCATAACAGCTGAATCGGGTAACCATTCTATTTATTCGTGTATTCTTTTGATTTCGCAGAATTTGAAAGTAAACCATTAATAATAAATAGAAGGGTGGTATTAGTGGTGGGGTTTGCATATATGCTTAACCCTGCAGTGAAACAGCTATAGGTCATGTCAAGCAAACCAAAAGTGATTACGGTGATTAAGACAATTCTGAAACCTATCCAGCTTTCTTCTGTCGGAGGAACTGATTACCAACATCGAGACATCCTTATAAAATTATTCTTGCTTTGGTTCATTGCCATGTTTCGAGTCACAGCTATCCGTTAAATTCTATTTTTAAGCCAATGTATATTCATGAGTAAGTAAGCAATACCTGTGAACAATACTAAGCATAGAGCTGAAACAAGACTTGGATTCGGTTCGCTAGTGAAGACCAGAAGCAAGATAACAAAAGCGAGGATTACGACAATGACTGCTAGGACTAGCCAAAGAAATCGGAACATAAATTTACCTAGTTAAATGTAAAAGGGATGGGGGAGTCCCGTCCCTTTTTTCTCATTAATTACGAATAGAGTGAGCTGCCATCGCTATGCCGTATAAGCCTGCGCCAATTGCCACTCCATACCCGATGCCTTTTCCTAGTCCAATAAGAAATGGGACAATAACAAATCCACCATTAACTGATTCCATTTCAGTGAAAGTTAGATCAGTTATATTATCTGTACGAGAGTCAACATGCCCAAACTCAGTCATAAGAAGCCCCCGCGCCGGCTGCAAAAGCAGCAGTTGCTAGGTTTAAGCCAATATCGATACCAATAATTATTGCTATTAAAGGTACGCCCCCTGATACACTTGTAGTAACTTCATCGTCTAAGACGGTGATGTGGTTTGAAGTTGAATTCATAAGTCATTTTCCTTTTCCGTTTTACAAAATATCATTTCCAATGAAATGCATTTGCAGAATAGTGAAGCTATTGGAAATAAACAGCTGGGCAGAAGTACGGTTATAAATCCTGTAATTACGCAAATAAAATTAGATTCGTTGTTGCATTAATCACATCAATCTGTATAATTCGCGCCCACTTGCCCTGTGTTCAACACAATTTGGGCATGGTTTCGGCCGCAGCCACACTGCTTTTAGGGTGGGTGCCAAAGCAACGTCGCAAGACGAAGCGGGCGTGTCAGAAACAAAGAACAAGGTTCCAATTGGGAATCACTGGTTTATACGCACATCTTTTCATCCCGTACGAAGGGGAGTGAGGAGATGATTTTTTTGTTCTTTCGATTGGAGCTTAATCGATGCCAAATCAAAGAATTCGTATTCGTTTAAAAGCGTTTGATCACAAGTTGATCGATCAGTCTACGGCTGAAATCGTTGAAACGGCGAAACGTACTGGTGCTCAGGTCAGCGGTCCAATTCCACTGCCTACTCGCAAAGAACGCTACACAGTTCTGATTTCTCCGCACGTTAACAAAGACGCGCGTGATCAATATGAAATCCGTACTCATAAGCGTTTGGTAGACATCATCGAGCCAACTGACAAGACTGTTGATGCTCTGATGCGTCTGGACTTGGCAGCCGGCGTTGATGTTCAAATCAGCCTGGGCTAATAGAAGAGGGTTATAACAATGGCGATTGGTCTAATCGGTCGTAAAGTGGGTATGACTCGCATCTTCACTGAAGATGGCACGTCTATCCCTGTGACTGTTATTGAAGCGACCCCAAACCGTGTTACTCAGGTTCGTTCTGAGGAAACTGACGGTTATCGCGCACTGCAAGTTACTGCAGGCACCAAAAAAGCGAACCGCGTAAACAAAGCTTCTGCAGGTCACTTTGCAAAAGCTGGCGTTGAAGCTGGTCGTGGTCTTTGGGAATTCCGCCTGGAAGATAACGAAGGTGCAGACATTGAAGTTGGCAGTGAAATCACTGTAGAAATCTTCAATGACACCAAGAAAATTGACGTAACTGGTACGTCTAAAGGTAAAGGTTTTGCTGGTGCAATCAAGCGTTGGAACTTCAGTTCACAGCGTATGACTCACGGTAACTCTTTGTCACACCGTGCTCCTGGTTCAATTGGTCAAAACCAAACTCCAGGTCGCGTATTCAAAGGCAAGAAAATGGCTGGTCAGCTTGGTAACAAGCAAGTGACTACTCAGTCTTTGGAAGTAGTACGTGTAGACGTAGAAAATAACCTGTTACTGGTTAAAGGTGCCGTACCTGGCGCAACTGGCGGCGACTTGATCGTTAAGCCAGCTGTTAAAGCGTAACGTCTGGGAGTTGAACTGATGGAATTAACATTGAAAGACGCGCAAAGCGCTCTTGAAGTATCCGAAGCGACCTTTGGACGTGAATTCAACGAAGCTCTGGTTCACCAGGTTGTTGTAGCTTACGGCAACGGTGCTCGTCAGGGTTCTAAAGCGCAGAAGACACGTTCTGAAGTACGTGGTGGTGGTAAGAAGCCATGGCGTCAAAAAGGTACTGGCCGTGCACGTGCTGGTACTATCCGTAGCCCAATCTGGGTTGGCGGAGGCCGTGCGTTTGCTGCTAAGCCTCGTAGCTTCGAGCAAAAAGTTAACAAGAAAATGTATCGCGGTGCGATCAAGAGCATCTTGTCTGAACTGGTTCGCCAAGAGCGTCTGGTTGTAGTTGAGAAGTTTGGTGTTGAAGCACCTAAGACTAAAGCTCTTCTTGCTAAGCTTAACGAACTGGAACTGAACGATGTATTAATCGTGACTCCAGAGGTAGATGAGAACCTGTTCTTAGCGGCACGCAACTTGTACAAAGTTGACGTACGTGACGTTGCAGGCATCGACCCAGTAAGCCTAATCGCGTTTGAAAAAGTGCTGATTACTGCAGATGCAGTTAAACAGCTTGAGGAGGCGTTAGCATGAACGAAGAACGTCTACTGAAGGTGCTTCGTGCACCTCACGTTTCAGAAAAGTCTACTATGGCTGCTGAAGCGAACAACACTGTAGTATTCAAAGTAGCTAAAGACGCGAACAAAGCTGAAATCAAAGCAGCAGTTGAAAAACTGTTTGAAGTTGAGGTTGAAGGTGTTCGTACTGTAAACGTTAAGGGTAAAACCAAGCGTCACGGTATGTCTTTCGGTAAACGCAGCGACTGGAAAAAAGCCTACGTAGTGCTTAAAGAAGGTCAGGACATCGACTTTGTCGGTGGCGCTGAGTAAGAAGGGGATTAGAAATGCCATTATTGAAAGCTAAGCCAACTTCTGCCGGTCGTCGTCACGTAGTTCAGGTAATCAACCCTGATCTGCACAAAGGTGCACCTTATGCACCTCTGCTGGAAAAAAACAGCAAGTCTGGCGGCCGTAACAACAATGGTCGTATTACCGTACGTCACATCGGTGGTGGTCACAAAAGTCACTATCGTGTAATTGACTTCAAGCGTAATAAAGACGGCATTCCAGCGAAAGTTGAGCGTTTAGAATATGATCCAAACCGCTCTGCAAACATTGCTTTGGTTCTGTATGCAGATGGTGAGCGTAAGTACATCCTGGCGCCTAAAGGCATCCAGGCTGGTGACACAGTTCAGTCAGGTTCTAACGCACCAATTAAAGCGGGTAACGCTATGCCTATGCGCAACATGCCAGTGGGTACTGTTGTTCACGCAATTGAAATGAAGCCTGGCAAAGGTGCACAAATTGCACGTTCTGCTGGTGCTAACGCTCAAATCCTGGCACGCGACGGTAACTACGTTACTTTACGTCTGCGTTCTGGCGAAATGCGTAAAGTATTGTCTGATTGCCGCGCCACTATTGGTGAAGTAGGCAATGCAGAACATATGCTTCGTTCACTGGGTAAAGCAGGTGCCAACCGTTGGCGCGGTGTTCGTCCTACCGTTCGTGGTGTTGCCATGAACCCGGTAGACCACCCACACGGTGGTGGTGAAGGTCGTACTTCTGGTGGCCGTCACCCAGTAACTCCTTGGGGTGTTCCTACTAAAGGTAAGAAAACCCGAAGCAACAAGCGTACTGATAAGCTTATCGTACGTCGTCGTAACAAGTAATAGCGAGGATTCACCATGCCACGTTCTCTCAAGAAAGGTCCATTTATCGACCTTCACTTGCTGAAGAAGGTAGAGGCTGCAGTGGAAGCGAACGACCGTAAACCAATTAAAACTTGGTCACGTCGTTCGATGATCATCCCAGATATGATTGGGTTGACCATTGCGGTCCATAACGGTCGCCAACATGTACCTGTCATCGTAAGTGACGAAATGGTCGGCCACAAGTTGGGCGAATTTGCGCCAACGCGTACTTACCGCGGCCATGTCGCGGACAAGAAAAGCAAACGTTAAGGGGTAGGAAATGGAAGCTTTAGCTAAACACCGTTTTGCCCGCACGTCGGCTCAAAAAGCACGCTTGGTTGCGGATCAAGTTCGCGGACTGCACGTTGAAAAGGCTCTTGAGCTTTTAACGTACAGCCCTAAGAAAAGCGCAGCGCTGATTAAGAAAGTATTGGAATCAGCCATCGCCAACGCAGAACATAACGAAGGTGCAGACATTGATGAACTGCGCGTTTCGAAAATCTTCGTTGACGAAGGTCCAACAATGAAACGTATCAAGCCACGTGCCAAAGGCCGTGCTGACCGTATCTTTAAGCGCAGCAGTCACATCACTGTGGTTGTAGCGGATAACTAGGAGTAGATAATGGGACAGAAGGTACATCCTACGGGCATACGCCTGGGTATCAGCAAACCATGGACTTCTACCTGGTACGCTAATACTGCGGATTATGCAGACAACCTGTATAACGATCATCAGGTACGTCAGTACCTGACTAAACAATTGAAGAACGCTTCACTTTCTAAAATCGTGATCGAGCGTCCTGCTAAGAGCATCCGTGTGACTATTCACACTGCTCGTCCAGGCGTTGTAATCGGTAAGAAAGGTGAAGACGTTGAAAAGCTGCGTAACTATGTTTCTAAGCTGGCCGGTGTGCCTGCTCAGATCAACATTGCAGAAGTACGTAAGCCTGAGCTTGATGCACAGCTAGTAGCTGACAGCATCTCAAGCCAGCTGGAACGTCGTGTTATGTTCCGTCGTGCTATGAAACGCGCAGTGCAAAACGCGATGCGTCTAGGCGCCAAAGGTATCAAAGTTGAAGTTAGCGGCCGTTTGGGCGGTGCAGAGATTGCACGTTCTGAATGGTACCGTGAAGGTCGCGTACCTCTGCACACTTTCCGTGCGGACATCGATTACGCAACCTCTGAAGCGTCAACTACTTACGGTATCATCGGCGTTAAAGTATGGATCTTCAAGGGTGAAGTTCTAGGTGGTTTACCTACAACTCAAGAGCCGGCTGCGCCAGCTCAACCTAAGAAGAAAGGCCGCAACGCTAAGCGAGAGGGCTAATCATGTTACAACCAAAACGCATGAAATTCCGTAAGATGCACAAAGGCCGTAACCGTGGTTTGGCCGCTGGTAACTCTGTTGCCTTTGGTACTTTCGGACTTAAAGCGACTGGCCGTGGTCGTATGACTGCACGCCAAATTGAGGCTGCTCGTCGTGCCATGACTCGTCACGTTAAACGTCAAGGTAAAATTTGGATTCGAGTTTTCCCTGACAAGCCAATTACTGAGAAGCCTCTTGAGGTTCGTCAAGGTAAAGGTAAGGGTAACGTTGAGTACTGGGTATGCCAAATTCAACCAGGCCGCGTACTGTATGAGATGGAAGGTGTTCCTGAGTCTCTGGCACGCGAAGCGTTTGAATTGGCAGCGGCTAAACTGCCATTTAAGACAACCTTTGTAACTCGGACGGTGATGTAATGAAAGCAGCTGAACTGAAAGATAAAAGCGTAGAAGAGCTGAATGCAGAGTTATTAAACCTGCTACGCGAACAGTTCAACTTACGCATGCAGCATTCAACTGGCCAGCTTGAAAAAACCGACCAGTTGAAGAAAGTGCGTCGTAGCATCGCGCGTGTTAAAACCATTCTGACTCAAAAGGCTGATGCGTAATGACTGAACAAAAAATTCGTACAGTACAAGGTCGTGTGGTTAGCAACAAAATGGACAAGTCTATTGTTGTTGTTGTAGAACGTTTCGTTAAACACCCTATCTATGGGAAGTTCATTAAGCGTACTACTAAACTGCACGCTCACGACGAAAGCAACGTGTGCAACGAAGGCGATACAGTAACTATTCGCGAATGTGCACCTATCTCTAAGAAGAAAACTTGGATGTTAGTTGACGTTGTTGAGAAAGCTGGCGTTTAATCGCTGACTTTTGTCAAAGCTTAAAAAAGCCGCTCTTTGAGCGGCTTTTTTGTGCTTGTTATTTGTGGTCAAAACCTGCCAAATCTCCAAGATATTTTTCCTGACTATTCAGTCAGGTTACTTTATAAATCAAATTAATATAAATCTTAATAAATAGCTTTTTGTTCGACATTGATAATACAAGCTGCAAAAACTATAGAATTCATAGTTAAACTACTGATATAGATAAATAACATAAAGGTATTCTTGATTTTATGAATAGCCTCTACAGCCATATGTGCTGCTTAGAAAGCATAGATTTAAATGTTTTAAGGAAAGCGTTGGGTCGAGGGCGAGTTATTTTTGCTTATGTGGTGTGTTAAATACAAAGACGCATTCTTCGATATATATAAGTGCATGATTATATTGTTTTAAAATGACGTTTTAGCAGTAATTTGAAAGTGGTTCAAAAATAAACAGCTGATCAATTTGCAACTTAAGTTGAATTATTTACCGGTTGATTGCTTTGGCTGGTTAGGCGGGAGTGAATACTGTCGGCCAACAACAATGCTGTTGGCCGATATATGGCATTACGCGTTTTTCAGAGATGCCATATCAATGACAAAACGATATTTAACATCGCCTTTTTTCATGCGTTCGTAAGCAGTGTTTATGTCCTGCATATCCAGCATTTCAATGTCGCAGGCTATATTGTGCTCAGCACAGAAATCTAACACTTCCTGCGTTTCGGCTAGTCCGCCAATCAATGACCCCATGATAGAACGACGCTTTAATACCAAGGCTGCGGTATTAAGCGCAGGTTCAAGAGGCGTTAACTGACCAACCACAATGTGAACGCCGTCATACTTCAGGCAATTCAGATATGGATTAAAGTCGTGTTCTACCGGAATGGTATCTAGCAAATAATCGAATTGTTCTGCAGCAGCGGTCATCTGTGCTTCATCTGTCGATATAATCACATGATCTGCCCCCTGGCTGAGTGCTTCTTCGACTTTGCTGACTGAGCGCGTAAAAATAGTCACTTCAGCCCCCATCGCTTTGGCAAACTTAACGCCCATATGACCAAGTCCACCCATGCCGAGTACACCTACTTTGTCACCCTTTTTAACACCAACGTGTTTCAGCGGAGAGTAGGTTGTAATACCTGCGCACAGAATCGGCGCTGCGGCGGCTGGATCAAGTGCTTCGGGAATTGAAAGCACAAAGGATTCCTTTACTACGATAGCCTCTGAGTAACCGCCGTGATTTGGTGTACCATCTATGCGATCTACACCACCGTACGTACCATGAATACCTTCTTCGCAGAACTGTTCCTCGTCGTGCTCACAGGCACCGCAATGGCCACACGAATCGACCAGACAGCCCACACCTACTTTATCACCTACACTAAACTTAGTGACGTCAGGCCCGACAGCGGTAACAGTACCAACAATTTCATGACCAGGTACAATTGGGTAGCTGGTGCCGCCCCAATCATTCTCTACGGTATGAAGGTCTGAGTGACACACACCACAATAGTCTATGGAAATCGCGACATCGGTATCACGCAGATCACGACGTTCTATATCGAGCGGGTGAACTCCCGAGTCTGGTGCAGTAGCACCGTAAGCTTTTACTGTCGTCATAATTCCTCCTTCTTTGAGTCGTTTAATTTTGACGGATAGCCGCTTTGAATTCAGCCACGATACTCTCCAGTGTTTGCACAATCCTATAAAACTAAAGGCAAATGTTGTAAGTCATTCCTGTGAAGTACGCGGTTATATCGCCGCAGGCTTTGATGTTGTTGTTACTCGAAAAAGAAGGGCTACGATCAAAACTAACCAGTTACTTTTAGGGCATGCGCAAAAGGTTTTGCAATATCATTGGTAAGAAGGCGTTATAATATCAGCCTTGGCTTCGCCATTTAGTCGGCGCAGTAAACCACACTAATAATGATTGCAGTGATTATAACTAACAATGAATAACGACACGCCTACCTACAAGCCTACCCTCGCTCAGGAAGCCTTTCGCTGGTTCTATTCACTATTGCTGTTAATGGCGATTCCCTTCGCGTTCGTTAATTTTTTACTCAAAGGCAAGGAGCAAAGGAAACAGTCCGGGCGGACGCGCTTTGAACGATTTGGTCTGGTTGCCCCTGTTCCCAAGAAACACGGGTATTTATTTCATTGCGTGTCGGTAGGTGAGGTGGTTGCCGCATCCTGCCTTATAAAACGTATTATGCAGGAGCAGCCGGATGTTCAAATTACCGTTACCACGACTACTGCAACCGGCTCTGCCCGCGTAACGGATATGTTCGGTGATACTGTTCACCACTTTTACTTACCCTATGACTTACCTGTAGCCATGAGCGCCATGCTGAAACGTGTTCAACCACGACAGGTATTAATTACTGAAGTAGAGCTATGGCCGAATTTAATCCACACGTGCTGGAAACAAGGTATCCCGGTTGTTGTTATTAATGCACGGATGACAGATCGTTCATCGCGGCGATATAAAAAATTCCCGATACTGTTTGAGCCATTGCTTCGAAAGCTTACTCATGTTTGTGCGCAGGGAGACCGAGACTATACAAACTATCTTTTCCTCGGTATGGAAAAAGAAAAGCTTACGCTGACGCAAAATATTAAGTTTGATCAGGCCGCGGCCCTGACGGCGGCGAAAAGTGATTTTCTGGGGTTGGCAAATGCAGAACGGTACATACTGATTGGCGGCAGTACACATGAGCCGGAAGAGTCAATATTACTCGGTGTCTATAAGGCACTCAAAGAAGCAAACCCCTCGCTGTTACTGATATTGGTACCACGTCACCCAGATCGTTTTGAGGCCGTATCGAAACTAATTGAAAAAGCAGAACTTACTCTCGTTAAAAGCGCCGACAACCCGGTTATCAATGACGACTGTGATGTGTTACTGGTAAATGAAATGGGCCGACTAAATGCCGCTTATGATGTGGCTGATATTGCATTTGTGGGGGGCAGTATTGCCCAGCGCGGCGGTCACAATGCGCTTGAACCGGCCGCCAAGCAGTTGCCTGTAATTATGGGAACCAGTACGCATAACAACCCTGAAATTTGCAGTAAATTAGCGGAGTCTGGCGGCCTGAAAATTGTTAGCGATGAAGCTGAACTTTGCAATCAGGTTGCGTATTGGCTTAACCACACTGAAGAACGAAAACAGGCTGGTTTAGCGGGTTACCACACCGTCACTAAAAACAGCGGCGCACTGGATAAGACACTGGTAGTTGTGAATAGCATACCGCACTCATAAGTTGTTTGTTTTTAGCTAAAAATAAATAGTGAGATTACTGGATTACCATTCACAGTATAAAGGTGCACGCAGATACAGCCGTTAAGATGTCATAGCAATACGCTTGCTTTTCGAGCCAGAAAAATCAATCCCTGCTGATGTGTTGATTTTCGGGTTTTCAAAAAGCTAAAGCCCGGCCTAACTAATGGTGAAAAAAAAGCGTCCAAAAAACGATCACCAAAATTGGGCATAACGCCATAACAATGCCCTGTTTTGGTGTAAAATCGTATAATATAGAATGTTTAATATCTTGCTTGTTTGTGCAAGATTTTGAATTTTAATAACTTAATTATTTTTGGCATATTGGCGCGTGCATTGCTATTAATAGTCGACGTTGTAATTGAGTAAAGCAAAAACACTAACGGTTGCACCTAACGCACCACTTAATTGCTCGTTTTTTCCAGGGAGAGGCACCCTGTCTTCAGACAGGGTGCTATTCTGACTACTTTTCTTCACTAGCCGCTGCGGCTACGGCCACTTCTTCCTTCGGCAATGCTTCAGCTTCCACTAAACTAATTAGCTTCCACCCGGCTTTTGGAATCATTTCGTCCGAACTTAGCATTACGTGTAACCGCTTATTTTCATCAATGGCAATCAGCGGCGTCGCTTTGTCGGCATAGGTGCGCAAATAATCCTGATAAGTAAATTCTGGCGTTATCGACGTGGTTTTAATTCTGCCACCGCGACTCACTGTGCTTGCCAGATAACCGTAAGTTACACCTTCCCCGAACAGTGAGAGCTTCTTAGCATAGTCTTCTGACACCTGATGACTTGGACGCGTACTCGCTTGATTGGTGGTTAGCCCCCATACCTTGTCCTTACCCATCGAATATTCAAAGTGATAGGCAATCATTGGGTTGAGCTGTTTATAAGGCGATAAGATCAGTACGGTACCAATGCTGTTTAAATCCAGATGCAGTGCCGCATGCTCAGACATAGGATTACCGAAATAAACGGGAATATCCTGCATGCGAGCTTCCCGAATGGCGTCCCAGTTAGTGTCGGCAACCCGCACTGAGACCTTGTGCTTGATTAACTCTTTAGCCAGTAACCGGCTAAATTGGCTGGCACCAAACAACAGGAAGCCGTTAGGCACGGGGGCGCGCACTCCCAGTAGTCTTGCTACAGGTTTGGCGGTTAGCCCCTGCAGTACAACCGTGGTAATGATGACCAGAAATACAAGAGGAACAATCACTTCAACGCCGGCATAGCCGAGGGCTTCCAGTTTTAGTGAGAATAAAGCAGAAACGGCAGCGGCGACAATCCCACGAGGTGCCACCCAGCTCAATAGAGCCAGTTCGCGCCAATTAAGTCCTGTACCAAAGGAGGAAATGAATACTGACAGAGGACGAGCCACAAAGATAATCGATATCAATACGATGGCGGCTGCCCAGCCAACTTCTGCTACTGCACCGAGATCCAGGCGGGTTGCCAGCAGAATAAATAAGCCGGAAATCAACAGGACGCTCAGGGTTTCCTTGAATTCCAGGATATCGTCAACATCGACATCACGCATATTGGCCAGCATGATGCCAGCGATAGTAACGGTTAACAGGCCGGATTCGTGTGCAAAAAAATTAGACCCTGCAAAAGCACCCAAAATAATAGTCAGCACCGCGGTGTTGCGCAGGTAGTGTGGCACCCAGTGATTGCGCAATGTCACTCCCAGAAAGTAACCCACTGTCAGTCCGCTGAGCAATCCAATGCCAATGGTTTTACTGAATGCATATAGCGTGTGCGACATGGCGCCCTGAGAGGAGATGATATATTCATAAACAATCACGGCGAGTAATGCGCCAATCGGGTCGATAACAATCCCCTCCCAGCGCAGTATGTTGCCGAGGTTCGTTTGAGGTCTCACCGTGCGCAGCATGGGAACAATGACCGTTGGGCCGGTAACTGTCACGATGGCCCCAAATAAAAATGACAGCTGCCAGGTCACCTCCAAAGCGTAATGGGCAACAACGGTGGCTATCACCCAGGTAACCAGCACACCCACAGAACACAGGTTACGTACCATTTTGCCGTGTCCGGCAATGTCCTGGTATTTCAGTGTCAACGCCCCTTCAAACAGAATAATGGCAACAGACAGCGACACGACAGGAAACAACAGGTCGCCAAACAGCTGGTCGGCATTGAGCACGCCAAAAACGGGCCCAACCAGTATACCTATTACCAAAAGTGGCAGAATGGCTGGCAACCGGATGCGGTAGGCCAGATACTGGCAACCGATTGATAACAGTCCAACAGTGACCAAAGCTAAAGTGGGATCTGACACAGAATTTTCCTTTATTGTTATGACAGTGACATCACTGCAGTTCAGGTAACACTGAATTACCTGCCTTACGTTACAGACTTTCTATTATAAACGTCCTCACCATACCTAACAGGGCCAGTTGGTACTAGTGTCGAACATTTTTACATATTTGTGGCGATAAATTATACGGACAAAGCTAAGCTGATGATCTTTTGTTGTTTTTTTTAATGGAATAAATATTGCATTTTTCTTTGTTTAACAAAGTATTATCGCGGTGGATGTAAAGATGTTCAAAATTAATAACCGACGTTTCAAAGCGATACTTTGCATGCTTGTGGTTATTGTGGCAGGGATGTCAATACCGGCGCAGGCTGGCATTGTAAAGACTGATATTGTCATGATCGTGGATGAAAGTGGCTCTATGAGCAACGTTCATTCAAACCTGGGAAACAGCATTGGCTTGTTTGCCAGTATTTTACAGGCGGGCGGATTAGACGCGCAATTCGCGTTAATCGGCTATGGTTTTGCTGGCGATAACATTCGACTGCTTACCGATTTTGTTGATGCAACTACGTTTGCGGGCTTTACCGGCGATTTGTATTCGATTGGTTCGAATGAGCCAGCTTACGACGCAACGGCTTATGCGTTGGATGGGCTGACGGCCGAGAGTGCCGGACTAAGTTATCGTGCTGATGCCGTTAAAAACCTGATCCTGTTTGCTGATGAAGCCAGTAACAGTGATACAGAATACGATGCCAACTCGTTGGATGGCTTATTGCAACAAAGCTCAGCGTTATTCAACGTGGTATTGGGTGGAACCTTCAGCGATTTGTTAACGCTGGCGGCTAACAATGGCGGCCATGGCTTCGATCTGAATGAACTGAATACGTCAGACACGAATGCACTCACCACCTTTGTCACCAATTTTGCTCAGGTAAAATTGCAGGAAACGCTGGATTACTGTGTAGCGAATCCGAACGATCCTGCCTGTGTGGGCGGCGGTACCGACCCTGTGCCTGCACCATGGGGCCTTGGCTTTATGGTAATGGCATTGGCAATTATGCGAGTGCGCAAATAAACGTTTTCGGCAAAATTCAGCCGTTTTGCCGACACTAAAAATGTAGATTATTAACCGGTTCGAAGTTGTAACACGGACTCAATTAACCGTTACCAGCGTAATACAGTGGAATGTTAAACGTCGAATTAATGCGAAAAAACCGTTTGCAGTGTTGGGTGGCAAGCCGCTATGCTTGACCGCCATCACATCCTTACCCGCACGGAGATATCCAGGTTGTCGCGTCGTATGTCGCGCTCTTTTGCGCTGTTCGTTTTATTATTTCCTATGGCTTGCAGTACCACTACCACTGCAAATTCCGGTCAACTCACCGTTATCGCTGAACATGGCCTAATGGCGGAACTGGGTGAAACATCCGGTCTGATCTGCAGTGCCGATGCCCAGTACACCATTGCCGATTCGGGCAACAGTCCCACTTTGTATCGCATTGACGACGAAGGTGTGATCATTGAAGGCGTTGATGTCGCTAAGAAGAACAATGACTGGGAATCGGTGACGGCCGATGACAAATTCTTTTACATTGGCGATTTCGGTAACAACGCGGGTAAACGCAGAAAGTTGGTTATTCACAAAGTGAGTCGGGATGATTTATCCAGTGAGGCCCGTCTAACTTTCACATATGATAATTATGAGCCGAAGAAGAACGAGTTGTATGCGCATGACTTTGATGCTGAGGCCATGGTCGCTCGTCACGATAAGCTGGTACTGTTTTCAAAAAGTTGGCTCACTAAAACCCTGCGGGTGTACCACCTGAATAAAAAAGACGAAGAGCAGCATATTTCGCCGGTAACCACCATTGAGGGGCTTCCGGGTGTTGTCACCGGCGCAGATTGGGACAGATTCCACAACCGCTATGTTGTTGTTGGCTACAGTAGCAACGCCTTTGGTATCGTCGACCCCTTTGTCGCCTTCCTGTCAGAAGATTACACTCTAATGAACAGTTTCACTCTTGCAGGATATGGGCAGGTTGAAGGCTTGTGCGTGAAGAACAAGGATGAGATTTGGCTGACGCAGGAAAACTCACCGTTCAGTATTGCTAAGCTAATTAAGATCCGCCTTGCCACGCTGGAAGAAGACGAAGACTAATTCAATCTCGTTAAATAGCGCGTTATACGCTATTTAACGATTCGACGTAATTTTAGCAGACCGCGCTGCCATAGCGTTAACTGCTCGGAAATGTGCGGTTGGTTAAACACCGAGCCCAGGCGTGTTGTATCCCGTTGTTCCAGCTCGTTCAAAAACCGCTGTTCCCACTGCGCATTCAATGGCGAACGCTGACGTTTTAGTGGGTGAGGTTGTGGCGGTCGTAACTCATCTTTCGCCCTTTCAATACTCCAATATTCCAATGAGTACTATGCGCACTACAGCTCAATAAAGTGTGACACTAGCTTAGCAGGCAGGTCCACAAAGAACCTGCCTGCTTTTCTGCATCTACATCAGCGTGGTTAATGCGGCCTCTATGCCCGAGTCCTGACCACTTTCACGATCATTCTTCGAAAAGTTCGGCACTTCAATATCAACCGGAATGCCTGAGCCTTCATACCACACATCATCGGCAGATAAATACACTTCATTGGAAAGCCCTAAAGCATGTCCACCGGGTAACACCCATTCCAGTACATCCGAGAAAATGCCCTGAGTGGCAGTACCGATTACGGTAACCTGGTCGTTTGGAAGCATGGCCAGGGTAAATGCTTCGGCTGCTGAAGCCGTTTCGGCGCTCACTAGCAATACCAGAGGCTTATTGGTATAGCTGACCATAGATGTAGGCTGAATAATCGCTTCCCGTGTGTCGGTTACACCGTTACCGTTGCGCGCATATTTTTTGTAGCCCACATAGTCGGTAGCAGCGAAACGGCCAGCAATAGCAAGGCTGATATAGTCATTGCCTCCACCGTTGCCACGAATATCGATAATCAGGCCCTGAGTGTCGCTTAAATCTGTTAGCACTTGATCTAAGGTGTTATTCAGATTTTCCAGCGCTGACGTGGTGTGCGCCAGGTCATCTTCGTCATCAGAAACTGAGCTGTAATTGGTCATTGAATCAATCCGGACATAGCCGATGTTATCAATGCCGAACCAGGTGATTTGTTCGCTGTCGTCTTGTTTTACCTCAGTGGTGGCATAATCCAAAACAATAGCTTGTTCGATGTTTAGATTGTTCTCGATGTAGGCTTCTATTGCAGCAATCTGGCTTGCGGAAAGCTCGTTTGCCTGCAAAGGGTAGCTGAGGCTATTGTCCATTGCATACTCTTCAATCAAGTCCATTGTATGGGTTTGCTTACCAAGGACTTTAATGAGTGTACCGTCGGCAGCGGTCATTGAATTATGCCCATCCTGCAGGACGACGTACGACGAATAAATGGCTTCGTACAACGTGTTAATATCATTGGTTACCGGCAAGCTCAGGTTGTAAGTAAGTTGCGGCCAGTCGACGTCCATTCGGTCAAAATCAACGTAGTATTCCTGCATGATTTGACTGTACAGTGCAAAGAGATCCTGATTGCTCAGCGATGATGACTCGGTCAGCACACCGCTCTGACATGACGCAGGAATAGCGCTCTCTTTACTCAGTTCCCGAGCGGGTGCGCCAAAGGTGTCGGTGCCATAGCCCGCAATCCAGCGCAATGCAGTTTCATCTTCATTCAGCGACACACTGCGGTTCAGTTCTGCCGTTGTAATGCCGTCGAAACTGGCCTGCAACACACAGTAGTCACTGGAGTACTTGTAATAGTTAACACTGTTGTGGGTGACTTCCAGCACATCGGCGTAGCCACTGGCTACCCAAACACCCTGGTAAGCGGCTGAAATGGTTGAGCCAGATGGGTTTCCACCATTATTCTGATTCGCTTGTTCTTTGCTGTTATTGCTGCCACAAGCGGTTAATAGTAATGCGCTAAACACTGCGCACGTTATAGAAATATTGCCTCGCATAATAGACCTCCGTGTTTGAGCCTATGAATAAGTGGGTTGTAAGCGTTATCCTGAAGCACAAAGGCACAGCTTCTTCGTTTTCGCCTTAACAGGAATGCGAGCAGTGTGAGGGCAGAAGGGTGAAACCAGGGTAAAAAATCCAGGGGGTTAACCGAGCGCGAGATGTGGCTCGATGAAAAAGGCTAACGCATTGTTATTTGCAGCTTCGGCCAGCGAGACAGCCACTGCTTTTGTTCGACGCGGTGTAAAAAAGTGCGCTGATCACGTGCCGGGTTCCAGGAGAGTCTGCCATTGAACAGGGATTCAAACCCAAATCCGGAAACAAACGTCAAACTACCCTGGTGTAACTGTACGGCAACTGCCGTTTCCTTTTCTGGCCAATGCTGCATGGCATCGACAATGCCTTCATAGGGAGCATCGCCATTTCGTTTGTGCATGACGGCCTGATTCTTAACTTGCCAACGAACGTTGGGTAACTGGGTGGCCAGTTGAGCCTGATAGTCACTAGCGGCATGCGGGCATGGGTCTGTGTTGTCGAAGTAAATCACATCGACATCGTTAAGTGGGGTAGGAGGATGAATGGCGTGTAATGCATCCCATACCAAATTCCGCAAAAAGCCAGCGGCAATAAAAGCGCTGCCGACCGACAACGCCGCAACGGCTTTTAAAATTTGCATGCGTGTTGGATCAGCAAGCAGTAGCTGAGCCAAACGCGCTTCAAAACCATCTTCCGGCTCCACCGGCGCGGTTACTCGCAGTCTCTGGGCATATTGGCAGGACTGACCATATCGGTTTCGGTTTTATGCACAGGTACATCCACTTTGCCGCACGCTATTACTTCGCCTTGTTGCCATAGCTTCCACTCACCCCGCTCGTAAATGTCCCATTGTTCGTCGTGTGTCAGCGGTTCTGTTGCGATAATACTGACGACATCGTTGGGTGTGGTTTCGGCCGCAAAGTCAATTTCGACCTCAACATCTTTTAAGCAGGCCGGGCCAAAAGGAGCACGGCGGGTGATACTGGCCATCTTGGTGCTGCAAAAGCTAAACAGCCAGTCCCCATTGCTGAGCAAACAGTTAAATACACCTTGTTGTGCATATTCCTGAGCAAGTGTAACCAAAGCGTCGGCTAACTGTTGAGGCATGGCATCGCGCGGCAGGCTTTGGCGAATCTGATTCATCAGATCGCAGAACAACTCTTCGCTATCGGTATCGCCTACGGCCTCATAGGTGCCTACCCGACGGGTAAAGCCCGGAATCTGACCGTTGTGCGCGAACACCCAGTACCGGCCCCAGAGTTCCCGGGTAAAAGGGTGCGTGTTCGATAAGTTGATATTGCCCACATTTGCCTGGCGAATATGACAAACTGCGGTTTTACTTTTGATCGGAAGTTTACTGACGAACTCGGCAATTTTCGATGTTGCGCAGGGTTCAGGATCGTGGAATAAGCGAACGCCTTTACCCTCGTAAAACGCTACGCCCCAGCCGTCTTTGTGCGGCCCGGTTTCGCCACCGCGACGCGTGAGGCCGGTAAAACTGAAGCATAAATCGGTTGGCGTATTAGCGCTCATGCCTAAAAGCTCGCACATGGTACTTCTCTCTTACCCTGAACTGATTTGTTTTTGAAAATTGAATCCGTATGATTATACCTCAATAAGGACGCAGGAAGTATGAAATGGATATTTTACCGCTTGGTGTTATTTGTTTTGCTATCAGCGCAGTGTCGTGGTGGCTGAGTTATAAAAACGTATTCGACCGACCTCACGAATGTGTGCAGGACGAAGGTGACACAATACGCCTACGCTGTTCGCCCTATGAACGCTATTGGAAAAGAGGCGGTAAAACGTTCCCAAAATCATCGATAGCGAAGATTCAAAAGGCCGGCTCTCTCACGGTGTTTAACCATTCCGATAACGCTACGGATATCTGGCTACATGACCGCGATGTCGATGCTGTCTTCGAGCAGCTATGTGCATTGCTACCCGATGCAGACGTTGTGGAAATACAGGTGTAATAAGCACAAAAAAGCCCTCATCAGAGGGCTTTTGCATTTTGGGTTTATTTGTCAGACTTTACCGGGAAGCCCCTGTCGCGCATGAGCGCTTCCACGTTAGCATCGCGACCGCGGAATTTACGGTACGCTTCAGCCGGGTCCATGGCGTTGCGGATTGAGAACAAGTATTTCACCAGGCGGTCAGACACTTCTTCATCGTAATAACCGCCAGGCGCTTCTTCAAACGCTTCGGCCGCATCTGCAGTTAGAACTTCAGCCCACATATAACCGTAGTAGCCAGACGAATAACCTTCACCCGAGAAAATATGACCAAACTGCGTAGTGCGGTGGCGCATCACGATTTCTTCCGGCATACCAATGGCTTTCAATTGCTCGCGTTCGAAACTGTCCGGGTCAATCTTAGCTGGATCGGTTGTATGGTATAGCAAGTCCATAATAGCCGAAGCCATGTACTCGGTGGTTTTGAAGCCTTCATTGAAGGTGGCTGCGTTGTTGATTTTTTCAATCAGGCTGTCTGGAATGGGCTCGCCTGTTTTGTAATGCACCAGGTATTGATCAACGACTTCGTCGGTGGTTAACCAGCGCTCAAGCAGCTGTGACTGGAATTCCGTGTAGTCACGCACACCAGAGTGAGACGTTGGGTACTTCACGGTTGCCGATAAGAAGTGCAAGGCGTGGCCAAACTCGTGGAAGTAGGTTTCAGCATCGTCCCATGAAATTAACGTTGGCTCGCCTTCCGGCCCTTTCACGAAGTTTGAGTTGTTAGAAGACAATACGGTTTTAGCACCGTCATACGTGGTATGGCTTCGATAGGTCGTCGCCCATGCGCCAGAGCGTTTGCCTTTACGGGCGAAGGGATCCAGGTACCACAATCCAATTAACTTGCCAGAGTCTTTGTCGGTGACTTCCCATACTTTTACGTCCGGGTGGAACACCGGCACAGAGCCTTCTGGCACAGGTTTAAAGTCAAAATTGAACAAGCGGCCGGCTACGTAGAACATCGCCTCGCGAAGTTTATCCAACTGCAGATATTGTTTTACTTCGTTGGAGTCCAGGTCGTACTTGGCTTTACGCACTTTCTCGGCGTAATAGCGATAGTCCCAGGGCTTAATGGTAATGTCGTCACCCAGCTCGTCGGCAATAGCCTGCATATCGGCAACTTCTTCTTCAACGCGGGCAATGGCGGCTGGCCATACCTTCATCATCAGGTCCATGGCATTTTCAGGCGTTTTCGCCATGCGGTCTTCCAAACGCCATTGGGCATAGTTTTCGTAGCCCAGTAATTTAATGCGTTCGTGACGCAGTTCCAGAATGCGTTTAACCAGCGCATTATTGTCGAACTCATCGCCGTTATCACCACGGCTATAGTAGGTTGTCCAAACCTTTTCGCGTAAATCGCGGTGAGTTGAATAGGTCAGAAAGGGATCCATGGAAGAACGGGTATTGGTAATGGCGTATTGCCCTTCTTTTCCGCGTTCAGTTGCTGCCGCTGCGGCTGCTTTTACAAAGGACTCTGGTAAACCGTCCAGTTGGTCTTCGGTTATGTAGGTAACGTAGTTTTCTTCGTCAGCCAGCACATTGTTGGAGAATTTGGTGTGCAAGCTGGCTAATTCTTTATTAATTGCCGCGTATCTGGCTTTTGCTTCGCCTTCAAGCGTCGCGCCGTTCCGGGCAAAGCCATTGTAGATCAACCAGGTAATGCGTTGCTCTTCGTCGGTTAAGGTCGCCAACTCATCACTTTCGTAAACGGCTTTAATGCGGTTGAATAGCTTCTCGTTCTGATTGATCTTAGAGCGGTAATCAGACAGCTTCGGCGATAACTCACGCTGAATCTCACGAAACTCCGGGCTGGACTTGTTTGAGCTCCAGATGCCGTAGTAGGTGTATACATTGCTAATTGCGCTGCCGGCTCTTTCCATTGCGACAATGGTATTTTCAAACGTCGGTGCTTCAGGATTGTTAGCAATGGCATCAATTTCTGCCAGGTGCTCAGCCATAGCAGCTTCCATGGCAGGCATAACATCACTGAGGTCCATTTTGTCAAACGCCGGTACGCCGCCATAAGGGCCTTTGTAGTCCTGAAGCAATACGTTATCTGCTACTGTCGTTTCAGCCTGGGCAGGTGCGGCGCTGTTGGTTGATTGCGTTTCAGGTGCTTGTGAACATCCGGCCAGTGCCATGACAATCGCAGCAGCCGTTAGGGTATGGGTGAGTTTTATCATAGGATTTACTTCAACTTCTCTGTCGTTCTTATTTCTTCAACAGGAGTCCAGCTTTGGGACCCTGCGTGCATCAACTTATCAGTGTATGTGCAGGTAACAGATTGTGAAAGGTATTTTAACGCGATGATTTGCACCAGACCGCTTTTACAATGAGTCTGGCGCAAAGGTTGATATGCGTGGCTACGCGAAAACGACGGTTTTATTGTGGTGAATAATAACGCGGTCCTCAAGGTGATAGCGGACGCCATGGGCCAGCGCGTTTACTTCGCAGTCTTTCCCTTTGCGTACCATGTCAGTCGCAGAATCACTGTGGCTGATGCGCTTGACGCTTTGTTCAATGATCGGACCTTCATCCAAATCACTGGTAACGTAGTGACAGGTTGCGCCAATCAGTTTTACGCCGCGTTCATAAGCCTGCTGGTAGGGTTTTGCACCAGCAAATGACGGCAGGAAGCTATGGTGAATATTGATCACTTTACCTGCCAGCTTCTTACAAAGGCTGTCTGGCAAAATTTGCATAAAGCGGGCGAGCACCGTCAGATCAATCTTGTATTCATCCAACAGTACTTCGATTTGTTTGAACGCAGCCTCTTTACCTAGGGTCTTAAAGTCTACCCAGTGGAATGGGACTTTATACCAGTCTGCAAACTGCTTTAATTGCGGGTGGTTACCAATAATACAAGGAATATCGCAATGCAGCTCGCCTGTGTGCCAGCGATGTAAAATATCAACTAAACAATGTGATTCCAGGCTCGCCAGTAACGCTACGCGCTGCTTTTTGCTGGAGTCGGTTAGTTTCCATTCCATTTGGAAGTGATTCGCCAATGGCGTGAATTCTTCAATAAAACGGTCGTAAGACAGATTGATTGAGTCTGTGCTGATTTCGTGGCGCATAAAAAAGCGACCGGTTTGCAGATCAGTATGATGGCTGGCTTCAAGGATAGAAGCATTGTGATCGGCAAGAAACTGAGAAACGCCAGCCACCAGGCCAACCTGGTCCGGGCAATCGATGATGAGTCTAAAGGTGTGATGCATGGTTATATATGGTGATAAATAGTGCTCCCTTTTTACCGAGCGACAGGCGTGCTGTAAAGAGGAAATGCCCTAAAAATGACCTCTTTGTAGCTTTTCCCTTACAGAATGGCTGCTTCTGAATGGCCAGGATTGTTTCACCGGGTAGCGAACGCCACTGGGTGTCGACACCGATTCAAATAAATGGAATTGACTAAACTGACAGGTTAGCTGCGGTGCGAACAGCGGTGGCGGATAATCCTCTTTGGTATTACGGATAAGCGTAACGTGAGGCCGGTATTCTCTTCGCTCAACGTCTATTCCTGCCTGCCTGGCAGCGCTATTTACACTTGCTGCCAGTGACATCAGCGAGGCGGGCGGCGCTGTTGGTGCCGCCAACAGTATCTTCGGGCCTTGCCAAAACGCGGTCATATCCAGCGTTACCTCGAATGGCGTTGCCGTGACGTCGTCGAGGTTGGCAATGACCGTTTCGTGCTGGCGGTCATTAATGTTGCCTAAGAAACACAGCGTAATGTGAAAGTTTGCGGCTGGGACGGGCTTTGGCTGGCGTACCGGCACTTTGGGTTGATTTGCGGTTCTGGCATTGGATGAGGGCAGACCCGGCAGGCTTTTCTCACGCCAGTTTTCCAACGCGAGTTTGTCCTGTGCCGATAAATCCAATCCGATAAAGCTTCGCATAACGTGACGACCTGCAGTATTGAGTCATGGTTAAGGGTGAACTGTGCAAGGGCACAATGCTACTATACCTGCTTATTCAAGTATAAGCCCGGTGTGTTACTTTGCTCTGTGGGGCAGCCAACAACGCACCTGTATTAGTAGACTCTGATGTTGTGAGACCCGTTCCGGTATGACGCTTCCTGTAGAATCTTTGCTGGCGCCGCTGTGTGATGCGCTGAATACACATGATGTTTTATTGAGTGCACCGCCGGGTGCGGGTAAATCAACGGCAATCCCATTAGCGTTGTTAGTCCGGAGCAACCAACGTATTGTTATGCTGCAGCCCAGGCGTGTCGTGGTTAAACAACTCGCCGCCTTTTTGGCTGAGCAGTTGGGTGAAACTGTGGGGCAAACCGTGGGGTATCGCATAAAAGGCGAGCAAGCGGTCAGTCAGAACACCCGGTTGGAAATTATCACAGAAGGTATTCTAAGTCGTCGCATCCAGCAGGATCCGGAGCTCGACGGCGTCGATATCATCCTATTCGATGAGTTTCACGAGCGGAATCTGCATAGTGATTTTGGTTTGGCATTGGCCATTGAGGTTAAGCAGGCGTTGCGTGACGATCTTCGGTTACTGGTCATGTCGGCTACACTCGATGTCTCTCCTATACAGGCGTTGCTTCCCGAGGCCGAAGTGCTGCACAGCGATGGGCGTCAGTTTCCCGTTGAGGTCAATTATCTGGGCGAATGTCAACATCATGAGTTGGTAAATAGTCTGGCAAAACACGTACGCCTAACAGCAGAACGTGAATCAGGCGATATATTGGTTTTTCTGCCGACGGTGAAGCATATCTTACAGCTTCAACAGCAGTTAAATGCCTCTTTACCAGACAATGTGGACGTTATGCTGCTGTACGGGAATCTACCGCTGGCTGAGCAACAGCGCGCACTCAGACCCTTGAAGCAAGGAAGAAGAAAGATCATTCTTGCAACCAATATAGCGGAAACCAGTTTAACTATTGAAGGGATCAGTGTGGTCATCGACAGTGGTCGTGAATTGGTTGCCGAATACCACCCGAAGAGTCAGATGACAGAGCTTTCGCTGCAAATGATTTCTCAGGCTTCTGCCGAGCAGCGAAAAGGCCGGGCAGGTCGTCTCGCAGCAGGTAAGTGTTATCGACTATGGAGCGAAGACGTGCAGGGGCGCCTGCGTAAGTATAGTCAGCCTGATATCCACACCCAGGACATCACTGGATTAGTGTTGCAATCTGCAGCGTGGGGGACGCCGGTTAGTGAATTGGCCTTGCTGGATATGCCGTCGGCAGCACAGCTTCAATCGGCCGTTCACACTTTGGTGCAACTTGGTGCCTTCTCAAAACAGGGCGATATTACATCGTTAGGACGTCAGGCTGCGCAACTTCCCGTGCAACCCCGCACAGCCAGCATGCTACTGAAGGTGAAAGCCCTGACGGATGAAACCGGCGACAGTGATTGGCTGGTGGCTGGTGGGGTAATAGCAGCGCTCAGTGAAGACCCGCCCAAGTATTCAGGGTGGGATGTACATCTTTGCCTCAAGCAGTTGCAAGGTCAGGCGAGACAAAGGGTGACAGAACAAGCGCTGCGCTTGGTGAATCTCTTGCGAGGCAAGGTAGACAAGTCATCATTTTTCAAGGTGGATGAGACTAAATTGGCAGTGGCCATTGGGTTACTCAATCCCGATTGGCTAGCGTGTAAGCAATCCAATGGCACCTTTAAACTGGCCCAGGGTGTAGGTGCTGAGCTCTCAGCGGACGCCTATTTCAATGGCGACTGGCTGGCAGTTCTGTCGGGACAACGTCGGGGCGCATCCATGCAAATTCGTTTAGCCCAGCCTATCGACATTGCGGTATTAAAAACGCATTTCGCAAATGGATTTAGTGAAAAAGAAGCCCTTTTTTACGATGCAACTGCCGATTCCCTGCGCGCAGAATCTCAGCAGTGCTTTGGTGAAATTGTGCTAAGTCGTCAGCCACTGGCAAAAGCCGGTGTCTCGTCTCGAGGTGATTTCTGGCGGGAATGGTTGTCAGGAAAGCCTCTGAAAGACTGGCCAAATAACGCGGTACTTATGCCAACAATACACCGCTTGTGCATGGCAAGAACGCTTAATCTTGAATACAAGCACTACGGCGAAACACACACCTGGCCGGAACCTACCGTTGGTTGGATACTAGCCTGTGAAGCCGTACACAGTGCATTACAACACTGCCAGTCCGTGGCACAACTGAAACAACTTCCCTGGGACAAACTTCTGTTTCAATCAATGCCCTGGCCATTGCAGGAAGCGCTAAACAGCCAGTTGCCAGACGCAATAACCGTACCCAGCGGAACCCGCCGCGCGCTACGCTACGACAGCCCGACCCGAGTTGTGTTGTCAGTGAAAATGCAGGAAGTATATGGCAGCAGTGAACCGGTATGCATTGCCAACGGGCGTCAGACTGTTACCGTTGAATTACTCTCACCCGCTAACCGGCCCATTCAAACCACTGATGACCTGCCAGGCTTTTGGAAAGGCAGCTATGTCGAGGTGCGCAAGGAAATGAAAGGCCGTTACCCCAAACACATCTGGCCGGAAGATCCGACCACTGCTCAAGCGACGATTCGAACTACAAAGCCTAAGTAACTGATTCGTCATATTTATTTGCTACTTTGTTCTTTTGGCTAATTGACATCGATCAATGAAACCCCGACCAAGGTCTGATTTTCCCATTGTCAGATTAGGTTTATAGATGGTTATATAGTAAACGGTTATTTGGTAAGCAATAGCAAAAGAGGAAACAGCATGAGCAGAGTAGCACTCGTCACAGGTGGGACACGAGGGATTGGTGAAGCAATTTGTACTACGTTAAAAGCCGCAGGCTATACGGTAGTTGCTAACTATGGTGGGAATGATCAAGCCGCGCAGGAATTTACCGAGCGTACGGGGATCGCAGCAATGAAGTTTGATGTGTCAGACTTCGAAAAAACCAAAGAAGCAATTTCGCAAATTGAAGCAGACTTTGGACCAGTGGATGTGCTCGTGAACAATGCGGGGATTACCCGAGATGGCACAATGCATCGAATGACCTTTGAGCAATGGAATGCGGTGATTCAAACGAACCTTGCGTCGTGTTTCAACACATGTCGCGCGGTGATTGAAGGTATGCGTGAGCGTAGCTTTGGTCGCATTGTGAACATCGGCTCAATCAACGGACAGGCCGGCCAGTATGGGCAAGTAAACTATGCTGCGGCAAAATCCGGTATCCACGGTTTTACCAAGGCACTGGCTCAGGAAGGGGCAGGCAAAGGCATAACTGTTAATGCCATTGCACCAGGTTACATCGATACTGATATGGTACGCGCTGTACCTGAAGATGTACTGGCTAAAATCGTTGCAAAAATTCCGGTGGGTCGTTTAGGCAAACCAGAAGATATTGCCGAAGGTGTATTGTTCTTGATCCGGGATGAGTCCAGCTTTATTACCGGCTCAACGCTGTCGATTAACGGCGGCCAACACATGTATTAATTTGCTTACAATAATAACGTACATGAGTTAACGGAGGTTCAAGTGCCTGATTTTTGCTGTTCTCAGGCACTTTGAAACACAACGGCTCAGGAGTTAGGGGTAATCGTTACGCCCAACGCTTCCATAACCGACAAGGACGGAAAACCATCGGCTACCATGTCCTGACTTAACTGGAACTGTCTTATACCTTCACGGGTCGCAGGGCCAAGAATACCGTCAGCGCCACCCACATCAATACCACGTGCATTAAGACTTTGCTGCAAGGCAATTATATGATTCCGGCTATACGCAGGCAGATCCGGTAAAGAAGCAATCATTTTCCCGTCACCTGCAATTCGATCTGCGAGTCGCCCTACGGCAATCGCGTAGAACTCTGAATTATTCCAGCGCATGATCACTCTGAAATTAGGGTAGGCCAGAAAAGTAGGTCCTTCATGACCCGCTGGCATGACAAGATAGCTGGCAATATCGCTCTCGCCTAATGCATCACCTTTAGCTTTGGTGACACCCATGTCATTCCATTCTGTGACAGATTTACGGTTACTGTAACCCAACAGGCGATAATCAAAACTCTCAGGTAGCATGACTTCGCGTCCCCACCGGAACCCCGGCTGCCAGCCGAGCTGTGCCAGGAAGTTTGCCGCAGACGTCAACGCATCTGCTTCACTATCCCATAAATTGATCTGGCCGTCATTGTCACCGTCAACGGCGTAGGCGGCGTAAGCTGATGGCATAAACTGGGTGTGACCCATTGCGCCCGCCCAGGAGCCTACCATGCGTTCCTGATCCAGCGATTGCGCTTCCAGCAGTTTTACGGCGGTAATCAGTTCTTTGCTGAAGAACGTGCTACGGCGCGGATCACAAGCCAGTGTTGCCAGTGAATCAAGTACAGGCATTTTGCCTTTGTAGCCGCCAAAGTTTGTTTCAAGCCCCCAGAAAGCGAGCAGATAATGGGCAGGGATACCGTATTTTTTTGTCAGGTCGGCTAATAGCTCTTTGTGCTTAGCTGCCAGCTCACGGCCTTTGTTAATTCGCCAGTCGTTGACACGTTTACTGAAATAACCTGGGAAGGTTTGTACGAACTCAGGCTGACTTCTGTCGAGTTCAATTACCCTTGGTTGATATTTTATTTTGCTGAACACCTGTTGGGCGATGGGCTCACTGACACCGCCCTCAACAGCACGTTGTTGAAGTCCGGCTTTGCAGCTATCAAAGTCGTCCTGAGCTGTCTGTGCGTTTGCGACATGGCTCAGCGTCAGTCCGCTAAAAATAAGACCTGTGGTGGATGCGCGAAGCAGAAGGCGAAGGGTTCCTGAAATGGTACGGCGCATGCAATACTCCCTGAAATAATGAGAGCCCATGCTAACGCAAAGCGCTGACATGGGCGAGTCTGTATCAGGCGTATTTGTGAATAAAATCGGTGATTAACGGACGGATATGCTGACGGAACTTAGAGCCACTAAAAATGCCGTAGTGGCCAGCACCGGGCTGCACATGGTGTTTACGCATCGAGTGCGGAATATTTTTACACAAGTTTTGTGCGGCTTCCGTTTGCCCTAACCCGCAGATGTCGTCGTCAGCACCTTCAACTGTCATCAACGGTGTGTTTTCGATGGCTTCGAAACTAACAGGCTCACCCTGATAGGTAATCGCGCCGCGTGCCAGTTCATTATTTTTGAAAACGCGTTCAATGGTTTCCAGATAGAACTCAGCTGGCATGTCGAGCACCGCCAGATATTCATCGTAAAAAGCGCGGAAACGATCAGCGTCTTCTTCTTCACCAAAGATCAGATTTTGGTAGAAGTTAACGTACTTCTTCATGTGGGTTTTCTGATTCATACTAATGAACCCACCCAGTTGCATGAATCCCGGATACACCTTTCGGCCTTCACCAGGGTAACCATGAGGCACCGTCATAATCGCCACGTTTCGAAACCATGACATTGGGTGTTTGGTAGAAAACTCATTTACCCGCGTCGGGTTTTTACTGGTGTCGATTGGGCCTGCCATCAGCGTTAATGAACGAGGGACGCATTCATTCTTCTTCTCAGCCATTACGGCTGTAGCAATCAGCGCCTGAACGGTTGGCTGGCAAATGGCAATAACGTGAGTACCTGGTCCAAGGAACTCTAAGAATTCAATGAGGTATCCGACGTAACAGTCAAAACTAAACGGGCCTTCGTCTAGCGGTACTTCCCGAGCATCGGCCCAGTCGGTAATGTATACTTCGTGATCGGGTAGCAGTGCTTCTACTGTACCTTTTAACAGGGTGGCAAAATGCCCTGACAAAGGGGCCACCAACAACACTTTGTGGTCGTCTCTTACGCCAACGCGATTGAAGTGAATCAGGTCACAAAACGGCTTGCTGTAAGCCACTTCTTCTTTTACCTGATGGTATTTACCATCAATGGTGATTTCGTCGATATTAAACCCCAGTTTTTCATAGCGACGAGTCAGGCGCATTGCGGTTTCCAGGGAAGCTTTAGTCATACGACCGGGAAACGTATGGGAAAAGGGGTTCGACGGATGACTCGCAATATCATTCATCAAGCTAAAGCCTTCGTGCATAATTTGTGCACTGCGGGCCATGTAATCATAGGCTTGGTAGTTCATTCGGTCACTCCTAACAATACAACAAGAACGAGCGCTGAGTAGGACAACTAGGGTTTACATCAGTTCATTTTTTGTAAAAAAAATGTAACACAAGACGCAAAAGAGGGCCATAGATACCTACAGCCCTCTTACTTGTTCTTTAGTCTTACTTAGCAGCGAATTTAGACGTAAATTCTTCGCTCATACCTTTCAGCATTTCACCCGCTTTGGTTTGTGCTTCAGTGATTAAGGTGTAGCTGCTCTTAGCAGATTCAGTCATTTTTTCCTGAACACCTTCCAGATACGCTTTTTGCGTTTCAGCAAGGCTCATCAGGTCTTTCTGCTGGCTCGCTGTTTCAACGAATGACATGCCGTCAGACAACAGAGTAGAAAACAAGCTGTTTTGCTTCTCTGCTAATTCTTGCATGGTGTTCATGTTCAGCGTCGCTAAATCTGTAACAGGCTTCATTGCAGTTTGGAACTTCTCTGTCATTTGCTCGATCATGGTGTCTCTCCTTAAAAAGAGTCGTTAGTTAACTTTCTGATTTGGTAGAAGGCGCTGCTTTGGCCGGCGCTTTCCTGGTAGTCGTGGTTTTACGTGTACGCGTTGTTTTCTTTGCTGCTGGCTTTGGAGCCTCAGCGGGCTTTGCTTCTGCAGCCGGGGCCGGCGTTGCAACTGGTGCTTCAACAGCCTTTTCTGGCGCTGGCTTAGGTGCTTCTGCCTTTACTGCAGCAGGCTCCGCTTTCGGCTTGGCCGGTGCTTTTGGCTTTGGCGTCGCTTTCGCTGCGGGTTTAGGCGTTGCCTTCTTCGGCGCAGCTGGCGCTTTAGGTGCTTCAGCTACGGGTGTTTTTGCTGCCTCAACCCCTTCGTCCAACGAGGTTTTCATTACGTCTTTTAGTTCGGCCTGCATGTGGCTGAGCGTTGAGTACGCCCCTTTCGATGCCATAGCGAAACGGTCGCGCATGGATTCGGCATATTCAGAACCAGCGGCAACCACCCCTTTTACCTCGGTCTGTACCGTCACGCTTTCAATAAATTTCACGCTGTCGGTGAGTAAACCGGTAAATAGCTCAGTTTGATTTTGCGACAGGTCTTCCATTGCCTTTGCATTCATCGCCATCAGCGAATTGATCGGCTTTGATGATTTCTTTAACTGTTCTGAAAATTTGCCAAACATATAACACTCCCATCCGAAGTCTATACTTGCTGCGCTGCAGCATGAGTTGGTTATATATTAGACAGCTTGGCTGGAAATGGTCAAGGGTATTTTTGTTGCAATGCAGCAAAACGCTAGAACATTATAGAATATACATGTAATTTTTTATGCTGCATTGCAGCAGTTGTGGCCAGGAAAGGTACCTGAATGACGGGCTATTACTTCTTAGGCGGCTTTTGTGACTTGGTCCAAACGTCCAGGTTTTGCTCCATCATTTTGCTAAACAAGCCTAGTGGTGAGGTGTCGACCATGTTTTTCATCATGCCCTGGAGCTGGTCCTGTTGTTCCATAAAGTTCACCAGGCTTTGCTCAAGGTATTCGCGTAAAAATACCTGCATGTCGGAGTCGTAAAACCGAATAAGCTGCATTAACAGCTTGTTGGTGAGAATGGATTGTTGTTCGTTAGTTTCAGATTCACTGATGATCTGCAGCAGGATGGTTTTGGTAACGTCTTCGCCAGACTTGGAATCGACAACGTTAAACTCGGTGCGGGCTTTAACCAAGGCTTTAATGTAATCCATGTTCACGTACTGACTCTGAGCGGTGTCGTAGAGTCGGCGGTTGGGGTACTTCTTGATCGTGATCATGGTGATTACTCTTTGCAGTTGATGTGCGCAATGTAGCGTAAAAGCTGGCAAAAGAGCAAATATAAGCCGCTACCGGAAGCCGATAGCGGCGTGATTACAACTAATCGAGCCGTTTTTTAACGTAACTGCCTGGCGCTGCTTCCACAGCCGGGTAGGCTTTGTGCTTGCCTGGCTTGGGTGCGGTAACTTTGGTGCTGTCATGCGTTGCCAACCACTGATGCCAGTCTGGCCACCATGAGCCTTCAACTTGCTCCGCACCGTCGAACCAACTGGCGGCTGTATCGGGCAGTTCGGTATTTACCCAATGCGGATATTTACCTTTGTCTGGAGGGTTGATAACACCGGCAAGGTGACCGGAGCCCGCCAGAACAAAGCGCGTATCGCCGCCGACCAGCTGGGTGCCCTGATAGGCTGCCTGCCACAACACAATGTGGTCGGCTATAGTAGACAGGAAATACACTGGCATATCGATGTTGCCTAAATCAATGGGCACGCCATCGATCACAATCGCGCCGGGCGTTTTGAGTTTGTTTTCCCAGTACATGGTGCGCACGTACTGTTTGAAACAGGCTGACGTGATGTTGGTTGCATCACTGTTCCAGTACAAAATGTCGAAGGCGGCCGGGTCCTGACCTTTCAGATAGTTGTTAATAAAGTAAGACCAGAACAGGTTGTTTTCTCTCAGCAAGCTGAAGCTCAAGCCGAGTATCCGGCCGTCATAAACGCCTTTAATATCGGCGTTTTGTTCCATGGCATTCAGGCTTTCTTCCGTGAGATAGTTGCCTATTTCACCGGGCTCACTAAAGTCCAGTAGTGTCGTTAGGAGTGTGAGCGACAAAATCCGTTCGTCCCCCTGTGCCCGTAAGTACGCCGAGGTCATTGCCGACAAGGTGCCGCCCACACAAAAGCCGACCATGTTCACTTTGGGTTGACCGGTAATGTCGCATACAACGTCCAGCGCTGCGATAGGACCGTGTTTCATGTAGCTCACAAAGTCATGGTCTGCGAGAGACTTGTCGGGGTTTACCCAGGAAATCATAAACACACTGAAGCCGGCATCCAACAGACCTTTTACCGCCGATTTTTTCTCGTCCAGATCCAGAATGTAGTACTTATTGATGAACGGTGGTACGAACAGAATGGGCGGTGCGTAGGTTTTCGCTTTCTTCGGCGTGTAGTGAATCAGTTGGATCAGGTCGTTTTGATACACAATGTCGCCGGGGGTGGTTGCCAGATTGCCACCTAATTCAAACGCAGACATGTCGGTTTGCGTGATCTTAAAGGCTTCCAGCGGGCTGTGTTCTAAGTCCCGCATGAAGTTTTCTATGCCTTTCAGCATGCTCTGGCCTTTGCTTTTCAGAATTTCTTCGCATACTTCCGGGTTAGAAAACAGGTAGTTCGTCGGTGCAACGGAATTAATGTACTGACGGGTATAGAACTTTACCTGCTCTGCTGACTTCGGGTCAGCAAACGTCATGGAGTCCATCATGCCCTGTAGCATTTTTGAATTGATCAGGTACGCTTGTTTCAGGTAATTGAAAACCGGGTTTTCTGACCAGTCACTGTGACTAAAGCGGCGGTCGCCGCGTTCTTCAGCTGCAACGGTTTCAGCCTTTTCACCAAACATCGCTTTGGTGGCTTGTTGCCACAGCTCAGTTTGCTGGCGCATAAACGCCATTTGGTTTTCGATTAACTTTGAGGTGTCGACCTGCACGTTTTCAGCCAGTTTACTGGTGAGTAAGGTCTGCAGGTGTTCGGGGTCAAACATAGCGGCGGTATCGGTACTGCCAGCCTGACGCGTCAGAATTTTCTGAACCATGCTATTAAACTGCTCGGCATATTGATTCAGCGTGTCCAAAATTTCGTTGTGGTCCTGTTGCTGCACAAGCACTCCTTGTGTGGGCTATTTCTTTGTAGTGGCAGCGCCAGTGGCGATACCTTCCATCATTTTTTGATAAAAACTAAATGCCTGCTGACTGCCGTCCAGGTAGGGCTTCAGCATGGTCATCATGGCTTCCTGATTACCGTTTTTCATTTGTTCGGTAAACATAGCAATAGACGCTTCGTGAATTTTGGTCATATCTGGCCAGCCCAATAACTCGCGTGCTTCAGACGGCGACAGATCAATGTCGATAGAGATTTTCATGGTACACTCCTTTTTCTGGCTGGCTATTGCGTGGCGACACGCAATGACACACGCATTTACTAACAGTTGTTGTGCAAAACGCGTGCTGAACAGCGGGCATTCTTAAAATACGATCCTGAATGCTTAGCTCGTTACAGAGTAAAAAGTGTACATTCGCTTGTCTAGTCTGATGAGCCAAAAGTATGATACAGCGCACAAATATATTGTTATCCAGGTCAGCACTGACAACACCGTAATCTCAGTTTACACAGCTTAACGTTTAGAATTAGTGGAAGATTTGTGACAACACGAACGAAAAAAACAGCCGAACCTACCGTTAAAAAACGCCGCTGGTGGGGGATCACCTGGAAATTACTGTTGTTACTTAGCGTTTTGTTCGGGGCTTACCTGTTCTATCTCGACGCGCAAATTAAACATCACTTTTCCGGCAACAAATGGCAGGTGCCTGCTCAAATCTATGCGCGCCCTTTGCAAATTGAAGTGGGTGAGGAAATCACGCGTAAAGAAATTACCGATGAGCTCAAGCTGCTCGGTTATCGCAAAGTCGCGCAGCCATCGGGGAGTGGTGAATACAGTGTCGCCAGAAGCGCAATTGAAGTGTTCAGACGCGCGTTTCACTTTCCGGGAGGGTATCAACCGTTACAGCGTGTGTTGATCAGTTGGGACGGTGCGCGTATTGGTGCAATTCGCAATGTCGATTCAGGTCAGGCTCTGACTTCCATGCAACTGGAACCCTGGCTGGTTACGCGTCTGGCAAGTGGCAGTAGCGAAGACCGGATGCTAGTAAAGCTCGACGAGGTACCACCTTTACTGGTCAAGGCGCTGACGCTGGTGGAAGACCGGGATTTTTATTCTCACCACGGTGTGGCGCCCCTGTCTATTCTACGAGCCTTAATCGCTAACATCGCTGCAGGTAAAACGGTACAGGGTGGCAGTACGCTGACCCAGCAACTGGTTAAAAACCTGTATTTAAGCCGTGAGCGGTCGATTGAGCGCAAAGTAAAAGAAGCCCTGATGGCGCTCATCATTGATGCGAGATACAGCAAGGATGCCATCATTCAGGCCTACTTAAATGAAGTCTTCCTGGGCCAAAGTGGCAGTATGGCGGTGCACGGGTTCGGACTGGCCAGCTATTTCTTCTTCGACCGGCCAATCAATGAACTGGACGAAACCGAAATCGCGTTGATGGTGGCGATGATCAAGGGGCCATCATTTTACAATCCACGCAAATACCCTGATCGCGCCATTGAGCGCCGCAACCTGGTACTTCGGTTACTTATGGAAGCGAATGAAATTACGCCGCAGGAATACGAAATGGCGGTGTCCAGGCCTCTGAATATAGCCAGTGGAGATAGCCTGGCAACCGGCAAACACCCTGCTTTTATGTCACAGGTCAAACGCGAATTACAGTCTATACTGGCCGACCCGAACATTCGGGAGTCGGGAGTAAAAGTCTTCACTACATTGGACATTCATGCTCAGCGGCGAGCGGAAACAGCCCTGACGTCGACACTGAATAAGTTGCAATCAGGCCGCGATGTACCCCTTGAAGGCGCGATGCTGGTGACGGATATTGCCAGTGGACAACTGCGGGCTATTGTTGGTGGGAAAAACGCTGGCTACGCGGGCTTTAATCGGGCTCTGGATGCGGTGCGCCCCATTGGCTCGCTGGCAAAACCAGCGGTGTACGTGGCTGCGCTGTCAGAGCCTGCAAGGTATCATCTGGCGACGCCACTGGAAGACAATCCACTCACCATTGAAGACGAGCACGGGGAGCCGTGGCAGCCTCAGAACTTTGATAAAACCTTTAGTGGCTCGGTACCATTGCTGTATGCACTGGCGAGATCGCTCAACGTGCCCACGGTGAATCTTGGGCTGGAACTTGGCATCGACAAAGTCGCAACTATGCTCAGGCAGCTTGGTGTAAAACGCGACTTCCCAATGGTGCCATCGTTAACATTGGGGGCAGTAGCGCTTACGCCTTTTGATACCACACAAATGTATCAAACGCTGTCTAACAACGGCGCATATCGACCACTGCATGCGGTGAGTGCAATTGTCAGTGCGAATGATCACCTTATGTGGCGTCATTCTGAATACGGCGAGCAACGCGTAGAAGAGGAAGCAGCCTATCTGCTTAACTATGCACTGTATAAAGTGACTACCGACGGCACGGCTAAATCGCTGGGACGGACCTTTCCGAATGTAAACATGGCGGGTAAAACCGGTACAACGGATGACTACCGCGATAGCTGGTTTGCCGGTTTCGATCGCAATCACCTGACCACCGTTTGGGTGGGCAACGACGACAACAATTCGATTGGTTTAACCGGGGCCAGCGGGGCTTTGCCTGTGTTTATTGCGTATCAGCAGTTACAGGAACCCAAATCTTTGTCGCGCAGGTTCCCTGACGGCCTGGGAATTGCGCATTTCGATCCCAATACCGGTGAAGTGGTGGTGGCAGGATGCCCCAATAGCATGAGTGTGCCTGCCGTGCTGGATGTATTGCCGCCAGCGCAGCAAGACTGCTTTGGTAAACCTGTTGCACCGAAAAAATCGAAGACAAAGGCTACTAAAAAGTCCTGGTGGGAACGTTTGCTTGGCCTGTAGCCTCAACTGCACTGCCACAGGAAAAAAACTCAGGAAATTGCAATGCGTATGCAATTCCTGAGAAGTGGCACTACGGGAGTAGTTCGGTTCTGTCAAAAAAGGGGAGTTAGTGCGCAACCGTATCTGAGGTAAACAAATAACGAATACCGTTAAAAATACCCAGCGCTACCACATAGGCCAGTACCGGGCCTAACACCAACCATAAAATAAAGCTGTAAGTGATCATATCCTGCACCTCGCTGTTCCATGTCCTGCTAACCTGTAAGTCGCAGCAACTATTGCGATAGTTGTGCCAATGCTCATAAAAATTTTAAATGGCTGATTTACAAAGCTATTTAATTTTCATCAGTATTAATTTGCTAACACGCTTTTACCAAGGATCGGTGAAAATCACACATTATTCGTCAATCACGCCACTCTCTATAACTGGTTAATCACACTATAAATGTAGGTAAGTTCAGGGGGATAATGAGAAAAAACGATAAAGTCGATGGAATATTCCGGTTGGCTTCATTTCCCAGACTCATGATTTACTGCCACCTGACTTAGTTTTACAAGGGAAGCAGTTATGCAAAACGTTCTACGCGCTATTGGCGTATTGTTTGTCACTGGATTGTCGTTCAATGTATGGGCAAATAACGAAGGTAGTGGCTGTGAATTGCAGCTTGAAGCCAATGACCGCATGCAGTTTGTGCAAAAGCAACTGATGGTGGATTCGACGTGTGAAACCGTGTCTATTTTGCTGAAGCACAGCGGTAAGTTGCCAGTGGCAGCAATGGGTCACAACGTGGTTGTTGCATTGGAAAGTGATATGCAGGGTATCGCAGCTGATAGCTTTAAAGCCGGTGTCGCAAATCGTTTTGTTACGCCTGGCGATAAACGGGTGATTGCGGCATCTGATGTTATTGGCGGCGGTGAATCAACCTGGGTATCGTTTGCTACTGGGCTGTTAGATCCGGCACAGCGCTATGTATTCTTTTGCGCGGCACCGGGGCATTGGGTCATGATGAAAGGCGAGTTGGTTATGCTGCCCTGATCTTAGTCCAGGCTTGCAATGCCAGCGCAATTATTGCGCCGGCAACTACGCCGGTAATGCCGTCAAATGTTATACTCAGCAGTAAACTGAAAGTCGGCGCCAGCGCAATAAAGGCTTCGGCAATGTGGTGCAAAAAGCCAATACTGTGGGTCAGAATACCACCACCAACCAGGAACATGGCGATGGTTCCGGCAACCGATAAAAATTTCATGAGTGCCGGTGCCGCAGTCAGCATGAAGCGGCCGCCCAGTCGTTGCGCCGTATTAAAAGAGCCCGTTAACGACTTACGCAACAGGTAAAGGCCAAAGTCATCCATTTTCACAATGGCAGCGACTAATCCGTATACGCCAACCGTAAACGCAACACTCAGTCCGCTTAGGATCAAGATTTGCGACATCAAATCGGCTTCCTGAATACTCCCTAGTGTGATGACCACGATTTCCGCAGACAAGATAAAATCGGTGCGGATAGCGCCTTTGATTTTGTCTTTTTCCATGGCAACCAGGTCAACGCTGCTGTCTGACAGCTTATTAAGCCGGGTTTCCGCGTTGTCTTCGTCGTCGTGAGAGAAAAACCATTTGTGGAGCAACTTTTCTGCGCCTTCAAAGCACAAATACAACCCGCCAATCACCAGTAATACGGTAATAAGCACAGGTACAAATGCGCTAATTAACAATGCTGCGGGCACTAGTATTAATTTGTTGATGAACGAGCCTTTGGCTACGGCCATGACGACCGGGATTTCGCGATCTGGCTTTACCCCCTGCACCTGGTTGGCGTTTAGGGCTAAATCGTCGCCTAGCACGCCGGCTGTTTTTTTAGCGGCCATTTTTGACATCACTGCGATGTCATCAAGCATGGTGGCGATGTCGTCCAGTAAGGCAAGTAAGTTTGCTGCAGCCACGTTTAGTTGTCCTTGTCGAGATGGGTTTTATTCAGCCGTTTATCAATAAACTGCTGAAAGTCGTTTCGTTGGGTGCACTTTACATTGCCACCGAATAGTCCTGCAACTACTGCCAGCGAACTATTCACGCCTTTGTCACAATTAATCTGATGTTCGCCTGGTGTCGGCTCTGGTTTGGGATCGTATTCTCCAATACGAAGGTCCGGTGAGTTTTTCTGTTGCCGGTAAGCGCGCGCAGCGGCTTCAGCCATGTCTTGCTGCATTTGCATCTGTTGTTGTTGCAGCGTCTGACCAATCGATTGACGAATACTGCGACTAGCAGGAGCCGGGCTGTCTGCAGACTGTGTCAGGATTTCTCCGTTAGCAGGCTGTTCTGCAGGTGGTTGAGCGTCGGGCTGTGTTTCGGGCTCAAGCGGAGGTTCAGAGACGTCAGGGGCAGGCGTTGGCTCAGCCGGTGCGATTGGCTCTTGGGCAACTTCGGTTGTCGTGACAGGAACTTCGTTTTTGGGCTCGACATCAGGCAATACAGGTTCTGGCTCTACAGGCGCTGTCTCGGGCGGAGACGGAGGTAAACGAATGAGTACTGCCTTTATGGTTGGCTCTGAAACTTCTGGTGGAACAGGCGTTGTCCACGACAGCGAACAGATAATTGCCGCATGTACCAGAACTGAAAGCAACAGGATCCCCCACAGTGCCTTGGACTGTGCAACTGGCCTTGGGGAAGGGCCCGGGCTGTCGTCAACCAGAGATATATCGATGATTTGCATGGGCAATTCGACCTGTTAAGTGTGCGATAGTTCCCTGCGATAAATGGTGTGAATAGAGGGATGAAAATCCATAGCACTAAAATGGTGCAATTCTGGCTGCTTGCTTTCAAATGGTGCAAAAAAAGCGTAAGTTTCTGTGTTATTTTGACGTTAGTTATTGATTTTTAATAATTAAAATTTGTGGCATAGGACTTGTCTTATTAGCTCTTGCACAACAATCAATATTGCAAAGCAATCCAACATTTGGGAGCAACACATGAAACTAGTCACAGCAATCATCAAGCCTTTCAAGCTGGATGATGTTCGTGAAGCCATTTCAGAAATCGGTATCGACGGGTTAACCGTGACCGAAGTGAAAGGTTTCGGACGTCAAAAAGGACACACTGAATTATACCGCGGAGCGGAATATCAGGTCGATTTCCTGCCAAAGGTAAAACTGGAAATTGCGGTACAGGATGACCAGGTAGATCGTCTGGTAGAAGCGATCGTTGGCGCAGCGAAGACCGGTAAAATCGGCGATGGCAAGGTATTTGTTTACGACCTTGAAGGTGCCGTTCGGATTCGTACTGGCGAAACAGACTCAGACGCCCTGTAAGCGCCGTCTACGAGAATTTTGCGGAGATAAGCATAATGGAAACAACTTTTGAATTAGGGTACGCGTTAGATACCTTTTACTTTTTGATCTGTGGCGCATTAGTAATGTGGATGGCCGCGGGCTTTGCCATGCTGGAAGCTGGCCTTGTACGTGCAAAGAACACAACTGAAATTCTGACTAAAAACATCGCGCTGTTTGCGATTGCTTGTACTATGTACATGATTTGCGGTTACGGCATCATGTACGGCGGCGACGACTGGAGCCTGTTCCTGAGCGGTATCGTTAGTGACGGTGCTACTGATGTAGCTGAAGATCCAGCCACTTACGCGCCTTCAGCAGACTTCTTCTTCCAGGTAGTATTCGTAGCGACTGCTATGTCTATTGTATCTGGTGCGGTTGCTGAGCGTATGAAACTTTGGGCTTTCCTGACTTTCTCAGTGGTAATGACTGGTTTCATCTACCCAATGGAAGGTGCATGGACTTGGGGCGGCGTATCTGTATTCGGTATGTATACTCTGGGTGACTTAGGTTTCTCTGACTTCGCCGGCTCAGGTATCGTTCACATGGCAGGTGCTGCTGCAGCACTAGCGGGTGTACTGGTACTGGGTGCTCGTAAAGGTAAATACACTGCAGACGGTAAAGTTAACGCTATCCCTGGCGCAAACCTGCCTCTTGCTACCTTAGGTACATTCATCCTGTGGATGGGTTGGTTCGGCTTCAACGGTGGTTCAGTACTGGCTACTGCTACTGTGGAAAGTGCAAACGCGGTTGCGGTTGTATTCATGAACACTAACGCAGCGGCTGCTGGTGGCTGTATTGCTGCACTGATTGTTGCCCGCATCATGTTCGGTAAAGCTGACCTGACTATGGCACTGAACGGTGCACTGGCTGGTCTGGTAGCTATTACTGCTGAGCCTTCTACGCCTACTCCTCTTACTGCAACTCTGTTCGGTGCACTAGGTGGCGTACTGGTAGTATTCAGCATTGTGACTCTGGACAAACTGAAAATTGATGATCCAGTAGGTGCTATCTCTGTTCACGGTGTTGTAGGTCTGTTAGGTCTTATCCTGGTTCCTTTCACAAACGACGGTTCTTCTATGAGCGGTCAGCTGATTGGTGCTCTGACTATCTTCGTATGGGTATTCGTAACCAGCCTGGTAGCATGGTTAATCATCAAAGCTATCATCGGTGTACGTGTTAGCGAAGAAGAAGAGTTCGAAGGTGTGGATATCAGCGAATGTGGTCTGGAAGCATACCCAGACTTCACAAGCGGTCGCTAATAGCGCACTGAGCAATTTAAGATTGGGCATCTAAAACAATATTAATAAGCCTATATCACTTCAACTCTAACCCCGCATTTGCGGGGTTTTTTCTTATGTAAGTGGCCTTCTCTAAGTGAGAAATAGCAGGTATGCTTTGGTTATTTAGCCAACGCTTATAACGACGATGAAAATAATTAGCCGGCTGTTGATATTACTTACCTTTTCCTTTGTCACCCACGCTTATGATCGCGTAACAGGCGCGCCTTTTGCCAGCCGCTCTGAAGTGATTGCACAACAGGGAATGGCGGCGACCAGTCAGCCACTTGCCACCCAAGTTGCACTCGATATTCTTAAACAAGGCGGTAGCGCGGTTGACGCTGCTATTGCAGCGAATGCCATGCTAGGCCTGGTGGAACCCACGGGTTGTGGAATCGGTGGCGATCTATTTGCCATCGTGTGGGATGCCGAAACAAAACAGCTGCATGGCCTGAATGCTTCAGGTCGCTCGCCTGCGGCGTTAAAGGCCGAATATTTTACCGAACAAGGGTTAACCACCATCCCGTCTTTCGGGCCCTTACCGGTATCTGTGCCAGGTGCGGTTGACGGTTGGTTCAGTCTGCACGAAAAGTTTGGTCGACTGCCGATGACCAGTATCTTGTCTCCCGCGATTGAATATGCTCGCAGAGGGTATCCGGTTAGCGAGGTTGTGGCCTATTACTGGCAAATGAATGTCGACCGCATCGGTGAATATGAAGGTTTTGCTGACGTTTTCATGCCTAACGGTAAAGCGCCCACTACCGGACAAATCTTCAAAAACCCATCACTGGCAGCGACTTATGAAAAAATAGCAACAGGCGGCCGTGATGCCTTTTACAAAGGTGACATCGCCCGCGTAATTGGTGCTTACATGAAAGAGCAGGGCGGCTTTTTAAGTTACGAAGATCTCGCTGCCCATACTTCTGAATGGGTTGAGCCGGTATCCACCAACTATCGGGGCTACGATGTTTGGGAGTTACCGCCAAATGGTCAGGGTATCGCGGCGTTACAGATCCTGAACATACTTGAACAGTACGATATTGAAGGCATGGGTTTTGGGTCGGCGGACTATATCCATACCTTCGTGGAAGCGAAAAAGCTCGCCTTTGAAGACCGCGCCAAGTATTACGCTGACCCAGCGTTTAACGATATCCCTGTCAGCGCATTAATTTCAAAAGACTATGCACAAAAGCGCCGTGCTCTGATCAACCCTGATAAAGCGGCTAAACGCTACGATGCAGGTGTGGTTGAAGGGGACACCATTTACCTTACCGTTGCCGACAAAGACGGCAATATGGTGTCACTGATACAAAGCAACTACCGGGGAATGGGTTCAGGTATGACGCCACCGGAGCTGGGTTTCATTTTACAAAATCGCGGTGAGTTGTTTACGCTGGCCCCGAATCACTTCAATACTTACGAACCTAAGAAACGCCCCTTCCACACGATCATTCCCGCTATGGTGACGCGCAATAACAAACCCTGGCTAAGTTTTGGGGTGATGGGCGGTGCAACACAGCCACAGATGCATGCGCAAATTGTGGTGAACCTGATCGATTTCGGCATGAACCTGCAGGAAGCCGGCGATGCACCGCGCTTTATTCACGTGGGGTCGAGCAGCCCGACCGGAGCACTGATGAAAGACGGTGGCGAATTGAGTATGGAAACCGGTTTTGCAACAGAAGTGCGTCGTACGTTATACGAGCGGGGGCATCAGTTGTCTGATAAGCTGGGAATATACGGTGGCTATCAAGCCATTCTGTATGATGCCGATAAACAAGTATATTTTGGTGCATCGGAAAGCCGCAAAGACGGGCAAGCCGCAGGGTATTAGGAGTTTTATGTCGCAACCACAAAAAGGTATCTGTGCTGAGCCAAACCTGCACGCACAATATTTATTGTTCAACGTGGTTGACGAGGACAGTCAGGCCGTGCGTGCCAAACTGGGAAGAGTGCTGGAAGTACTGGACCACTACGACAACGAACACTATGAAGCCATGGTGTCGGGTGTCATTGCTGTTGGCAATAACTACTGGAGCGAACTCTTCCCTGGCCCCATCCCGGTTGAGCTAACCCCTTTTCCCGATATGCAGTGTGAAGACAGGGTTGCGCCGAGTACACCAACCGATCTGTTTATTCAAATCCGTGCCGACCGTTGGGATATTTGTTACGCCATTGGTCTGGAAGTCATGGAGTTGCTGCGTATTCACGTAGAGTTAGTCGAGCACGTACAGGGGTTCCGCTATCTCGACGGCCGTGACTTAAATGGCTATTTATATGCACCGGACAATCCCAGAGGTATGCAGCGAATGAACGTTGCCGTGCTCGGCGCTGATGAGGAGTTTGTCGGCGGTAGTTATGTGCATGTGCAGCGTTTTCGTCATGATTTACGCCGCTGGCAGAGCTTGTCTCAACGTCAGCAAGAGCAAGTGATGGGCACAACCAAAGAACATAACCTTGCCAGTGTCGAATGTAACCCGTCTTCGCATTCGGTGCGTGCGAACTTAACGTCTCACGAAAACGGTGTCCCAGAGTTATTAAAGCAAGGCATGCCCTATGGCGATATGCTTGTGCAGGGGATGTTTTCGGTCACCTGCTCTTCAAGTTCACAGCCATTTAAGCGGATGTTAGATAGCCAGATATTTGGTACCGGTGATGGTGACTATGACCGCTGGCTGGATTTTACCAGCGCTGAGTCCGGCGGCGCGTATTTTGCGCCTTCGATTAATTTTATTAAGCAGCAAGCCAAGCTTTAGAACGGCAATCATATTCACAAGCACCCATGACGCCCGTTAATTTTAACCAGTTGTATTATTTCCATATGGTGGCCGAGCACGGCAGTATTGCCAGAGTCAGCGAGTTGCTGCATATCACGCCTCAGACCATCAGCGGTCAGATCAGTGCACTGGAGGATACCATTGGCGCTCCACTATTTACCCGGCAATCACGTCGACTGGTGCCAACAGAGCTGGGCCACTTGGTGCAGCGTTATGCAACCGATATATTTCAGCTGGGGGACGAGTTAAAAGCCGTCCTTACCCAGCAGCATAGCCAGTGGCAGAGCTTTACGGTAGGCATAACAGACGTGTTGCCGAAAACACTGGTTTACGAAATGCTGAAGCCTGTCCTGGAACTGCCGGTAAAACTGGTATGTCGGGAAGGTGAGTTAACCAGCTTGTTGGGGGAGCTTGCGGTGAATAAGCTGGATATGGTGCTGGCTGACCAACCCATTCAAACCGGCAGTCACGTGAAAGCGTACAGTCACCTGGTGACTGAATCCTCAATGGCGGTATTTGCTACCGAACAATTGGCCATCGAACTGACAAACGGCTTTCCAGAATCCCTCACTGGCAAACGGTTTCTGCTTCAGGGAAAGAAATCGCTGATCAGGCAGAAACTGCTTGGCTGGTTCAGTGAAATGGACATTCAACCCGATATTCACGCTGAGTTTGACGACAGCGCGTTGATGCTGGCATTCGCCCAGCAGGGATTAGGGGCTTTTGCGGCACCGGAACTCCTCTCTGAACACCTGAAAACACAGTACAACCTCATTAAAGTCGGCACTATTAATCGGGTTACCGAACAGTTGTATGCCATTTCCCCAGAGCGAAAGCTCTCACATCCCGCGGTAGTCACACTTGTTAAAGCGCTCCGCAAATAATCAGGTATTTTCTGATTATTTATAAGTTATATTCGATTTTAACTTATAAGTAATGACCCTATATACTCTATGTCTGGGAAATCTCAGAAACAGGTTTCTTTTTTTAGTCGAGGATTTTATGAAACGTATAGTGCTGTTCCTTATCACCAACCTGGCTGTGGTGCTGGTGCTGGGCGTTGTTATGAGCGTTGTTTTCAGCGTTCTGGGTATCAACAGCCAGAGCATGGGTGGGTTATTGGTTTTTGCTGCCATTTTTGGATTTGGCGGTTCGTTTATTTCATTGGCGATTTCGAAATGGATGGCGAAGCGCTCAACCGGCGCTGTGGTGATCACAGAACCCCGCAACGCAACAGAGCGTTGGTTATTGGATACGGTGCGCCGCCAGTCTGAAAAAGCCGGTATTGGTATGCCGGAAGTGGCAATTTACGACTCACCGGAAATCAATGCGTTTGCAACCGGTGCGAGTAAGAACAATGCGCTGGTCGCAGTCAGTACAGGGTTGCTACAAGGCATGACGCAGGATGAAGCCGAGGCCGTGTTGGCGCACGAGGTGTCTCACGTAGCCAATGGCGACATGGTCACACTGGCCCTGGTGCAGGGTGTGGTGAATACCTTTGTTATCTTCCTTGCGCGGGTCGTTGCAGGCCTCATTAGCAACGTGATGCGCGGAAATGATGAAGAAGGGGAATCCATGGGGGGATTTGCCTATATGATCACCGTGTTTATTCTTGAGATGATATTCGGTGTGTTGGCGAGCATCATTGTGTTTTGGTTCTCACGTCAACGTGAATACCGAGCCGATGCTGGCTCAGCCAAACTGGTTGGCAGCCATAAAATGGTAGCGGCGCTTGAGCGACTGAAGTCTAATCGCGAAAGCCAGCTAGAAGGCACTATGATGGCCTTTGGTATTGCCAACAAGCCGGCGATGTCAGAATTGTTTATGAGTCACCCCCCGCTTGAAAAGCGGATTCAGGCACTTCGCACTACTCTGCATGGATAATTGGTGACCAGGCCGGACGGGTGTCCACTTCCCGTCCGGCTTTTTCTATTTTCAGGCCTTGAGGATTGTAGTGTGTTGTTATCCTATCGCAGTTTGCTTTATGTTGTTGTGCTTACATTGCTCAGTGGATGCGGGGGTAACAGTCAGGAAGTCCCGCAGTCCTCATCGCCGTTTCCTATTCCCACACAGGTTAACGGTGCCTGGTACTCTCCTTCATCAGGTACAACATGGCAATGGCAATTGAGTGGTGAGTTGAACACCCAGTACACGGTTGATGTGTATGACGTTGATCTGTTTGATGTCAGCAAGGCGCAGATTAGTGAGTTACAGGATAAAGGTATTCGGGTGATCTGCTATTTCTCGGCTGGCTCCTATGAAGCCTGGCGTGACGATGCCTCGCAGTTTCCTGCCAGCGCACTTGGCGACACCCTGGATGGCTGGGAAGACGAACGCTGGTTGGATATCCGTGAACAAAGCATTCTTGCCATCATGGAAACCCGCATCGCATTGGCCAGTGAAAAAGGCTGCGATGCAGTAGAGCCGGACAACGTGGATGGTTATACCAACCAAACCGGATTCAATTTATCTCACGAAGATCAGCTTGCGTTTAATCTGGCCCTATCGACGGCAGCGCACAGTCACGGGCTGGGCATCGGTTTGAAAAACGACCTGGACCAAGTCATGGAACTCGAGCCGTACTTTGACTTTGCGGTTAACGAACAGTGCTTTGAATACAACGAGTGTAACGCTCTGCAGCCGTTTACTGAAAATAATAAAGCGGTGTTTAATGCCGAGTACCACAGCGGCTGGCTTAACGACGCTAACGCACGCGCAACCCTCTGCGACCAAGCCAGCACAATGGGCTTGAGCACATTGATTTTGCCCCTGACGCTGGCCGACAGTTTTCGCTTTAGCTGCTCGCAGTAGCGGGTAAATCCGGTTTGTTTATTAATACAATCAAATAAATCAGCGCGACTAATGGAATAATGCATGAGACTGCCAGAGAAATGGCCGTTAGCATGGGAGAGTGTGTTTTTCGCTTGCCCAGATGGTAGCCAATAAAGCCCATCGCAATGGCGGCAAGCACGATGATTTCGCCTACCAGGGTCAAATTGATGTTCAACGTCTTTTCCTTGCGTTTATTAAATCGACACCGAACCATCCCAGTCAGCCGGAATGGTGAGTTGCATCAATTGTTTGCATGTGTCGATATGATAGCTGATTAATGGATCGCCGGGTAGTAAGTTCAGTGCCTGGTGGAAGTGGTCCAGTGCGGCACTGAAGTCCTGCGCTATTCTGCAGGCAAGTCCCTGCTCGATGTAGGGCTGTACCTTAATTTTGTCTTGTAGTATGTCTTCATCGAGGTGGTTGAGCACCTCATAGACCCGGACTGGCGCCTGTCGGCCTTTTACCCTTACCCAGTCTAATACCCGGTAGCGAACATCGGCGGTTTCGCCCATAGCCGCAATGGTTTGGGCACTGACTACGATATCCGCGTGGTACTTGGGAGCTAAACCTTCCAGTCTGAATGCTACGTTTACGCTATCGCCAATCACCGTTGTGTCCATGCGGTCATCGGAGCCGACTGTTCCCAGAATAACCGGGCCAAAATGAATCCCTACACCCACACCAATGCCTGCATAACCTACTTTGGCGCGATGAGAGTTGTAGATTTTGAGCGCTTTCTGCAAATCGATAGCAGCGTTTACCGCATCCTTTGCTTTGGCACTTGCTTCTCCGCCTGGATGATCGAATAGCGCCATAATGGCATCGCCGATGAACTTATCAATGAATCCACCGTTTTGATGAATGGGGTCATTCATGCGCAAAAAATAGGAATTGAGAAAGTTCATTAGCTGCTGTGGGGTCATCTGTTCAGACAAGCCACTGAAACCGCGGATATCGCAAAGTAGTATCGCCACTTCGTCTTCGGCTGCACGGCCCAATTCCAGCGAGTCATCGCCGTGTTTGGCAAAGTGAGCCACGAACTGTTTGGGAACGAATTTCTGAAAAGTCTGAGTCAGGCGCATAGCTTCATCGGCTTTTTCGAGGAAGCGCTGCTCATTGTCGTCAATACGCCCGGCCGGGTTAGGAATTACCCTGGACGCGGATTTAACGATATGGCGGGTGACGCGACGCTGCCGCACTAAGAGCAGCGTCACAACGAATGCATAAAGTCCCAAGCCTGTACATATTATGCCTAATATCATCGTGCTCAGGACTCCGCGAAGTGATTACAAGTTCGCAAATACCTTACGTGCAGCGTCCAGTGTTGCCGTGATGATAGCGTCATCGTGCAATTTCGACACAAAACCCGCTTCGTAAGATGCAGGTGCTAAGTATACACCCTCGTCGAGCATGCCATGATAAAACTGCTTAAATTGCGCCTGATTGCAATTAATGGCCTGCTGGTAGTTAACGACTTTTTCCACGTCGGTAAAGAAAATACCGAACATGCTACCAGCTGAGTTTGTTGTAAGCGGGATGCTGAACTCATTGGCAATAGTCTGGAAGCCTTCAACCAATTTTTGTGTGCTGGCGAAGATGCTGTCATACAAGCCAGGCTCTGCTAACTGATCCAGCGCAGCCAGACCTGCGGCCATGGCAATGGGGTTGCCCGACAGTGTACCGGCCTGATAAATAGGGCCGGTGGGGGCGATATGAGTGAGGATATCACGTTTTCCGCCGAACGCGCCGACCGGCATACCGCCGCCAATGACTTTGCCTAAGCAGGTCAGGTCAGGGGTAATGCCGTAACGCTCTTGGGCTCCGCCACGGCTAACCCGAAAGCCGGTCATCACTTCGTCGAAAATCAGCACGGCACCGTATTCGTCACAAATTGCGCGCAGGCCTTCAAGAAACCCGTCTACCGGTGGAATACAGTTCATGTTACCGGCAACTGGTTCAACGATAATACAGGCGATATCGTCTCCACATTCGGCGAAAATCGCTTTTACGCTGTCCAGGTTGTTAAATTCAACGGTTAACGTGTGCTGAGCCACATCGGCAGGCACACCCGGTGAACTGGGCACACCCAGTGTTAGCGCACCCGAGCCCGCTTTTACCAACAACGAGTCAGCGTGACCGTGGTAACAGCCTTCAAACTTAACCAGCTTGTTTTTACCGGTGTAACCACGGGCAAGGCGAATAGCGGACATGGTAGCTTCGGTACCCGAGTTCACCATCCGTACCATTTCCATTGAAGGTACCAGTTCTTTAACCTTTTCGGCCATAATGATTTCGGCTTCGGTCGGCGCACCAAAACTCAGGCCATTTTGTGCCGCAGCAACCACGGCATTGCGAATTTTTTCGTTGTTATGACCCAACACCATTGGGCCCCATGACTGTACATAGTCGATATACTGCTTACCGTCAGCGTCGACGATATACGGGCCGTCTGCTTTGGTGATAAAGCGCGGCGTACCGCCAACGGCTTTAAATGCGCGAACCGGCGAATTCACTCCGCCGGGGATGGTTTTCTGCGCACGTTCAAATAACTGTTCTGATTTTTGCATAAATACTAACTCTTACTTATTGGTGTACCACACCACATCCCGCTCGTATTGAGAGACCAGATTCTCTACCCCGAGGGTAAGGGCAAACAAGGCCATCCGGACTAACACGCCGTTATCGGTTTGACGGAAAATCGCCAGATTCGGGTTCAGGTTGAGGTCGTTGTCTAATTCATTGGCTTCGGTACGTGAATCGCGCGGTAATGGATGCATGATCACGGTTTTTGATTGGAAGTGGCGAGTGTAAATACTCTGATTCAGGCGGAATTTACCACGGTATTTATTGGCTTCATCTTGCGAAGGAAAGCGCTCTTCCTGAATGCGCGTCTGATAACAGATATCCGCATCCATATTGCCTTCCAGCTGTTCGGTAATGTGCAGCGAATGGCCCGCGTCGGTAATGGCATCCAGAATATTCTGTGGCATGGCCAATTCTTTTGGCGAAATCAAAGTAAAACGAATGTTCTTGAATAAACACAGCAGTTTTGACAGTGAGTGAACTGTCCGCCCGTAGCGCAAATCACCAATCATAGCGATGTGCAGTCCATCGATGGTTTTGTTGTTGTACTGCAGTTCGCGTTTAATGGTAAACAAATCGAGCAGTGCCTGAGTAGGGTGCTCGTTAGCCCCGTCTCCGCCGTTAATTACCGGTACCCGGCTGCCTTCCGCAAATTCTGATACAGACCCTGCCGCGGGGTGGCGCATAGCGATGATATCGGAATAACCGCTGAGTACCCGGGCCGTATCGTATAGCGATTCGCCTTTGGCCAGAGCGGAGTTTGCCATGCCGGTGGTCTCACGGACTTCACCCCCTAACAGGTTAAAGGCGGTACCAAAACTCACTCGTGTGCGGGTACTGGGCTCGAAAAACAAATTACCTAATATCGCGCCATCAAGAACTGTTGTTCTTTTTTTCCGTTTGGCATAGGGTTCCATGGATTCGGCAACATTAAATACCAAATCGATGGCTTCACGATTAAACTGTGTAACTGAAAGGATGTGATTTCCGGTGAAACTAGACATAGTTGATGCGAATGGCCTAAGTTGGTGAACGGAACAAGTCTGCCTGGCATACATCGCCTGCTACAGGCACTGTGCTTTAAACACCAGCAATTGTAGCAAAAACAGCGGGCAGACGTGCGGATATTCTTTGCGCGGGATCATAGCGATGTGTATCCCAATTGCCAAGCCAAACCGTATGGCTTTTGTCATCATCAACCGGGCACAATAATTCATCCGTTTTCAGTTGGAAAACGTTTAAAGGAAGTCTATGTCTGAACAGCCTTCATCACAGAGAAACGCGTCGCAGCAGAAAAGGAAACGCTGGTGGGCAACTGACTGCCCGGTGTGCATGCGTATGCGTTTGTATGTGGTATGGACGGTAATTATGCTGGTGGTGTATTTTTATGTCTTCGACAAATGACACAATCCTGATTAAATCGACGGCCAAGCGAAATGGTCTCACAACACTGATCATAGGCGCTGTTGCTTTGCTTATTTCATCCTCACTGCTGGTGTTGTTACCCGATTGGCTATTTCTGGTTGGGATCTTTATGGTGAGTGGCTCCATCGTGACGCTGCTTATTGGCTGGTTCAAAGTGCGGGAGCCGGAACACAGTTTGTCGATGGATCGTGAGCAAATCAGCTATCAGCACCGCTGCGGGCAGTGGCGCATTGCCTGGGAAGACATTCAGCGCATCGATTGCCCGCGTATTCAGCAGGGGTTAAATCATACCACACTTGATGTGGTTGGCATCAAACTCAAACACTACGACGCGTTTATTACTGCCATCTCGCCTCGCCTTGCCTCGCACCTGATAATGGAGCAGCGGCCGTTATTAATGCACAGCGAAGATAAGTCCTGTACAACGGGCGGCTGCTACAGCAATAGCTTATTCGAAGACAAGCCTTATCAGCTAGCCAATGGACAAACGGTAACGGGTATCAAAGCCATATTGGCCAACCGTATGACAGCGTTGAGAAACAGCCTCGGCTACGATGTGTTTTTGTCAGCCAGTGAGCTTGACCGTTCACCCGAAGCCTTTGTTAACCTACTTCGGGATTGCCAGCAGTCTCGTCATTAGCCGCTGCTGTTTTCCTGAATAAACTTGTTGGCTTGGGCGGCGACGATTTCGCACTCAAGAATAATGGCTGGCAATTGTTCACTCATCTCCGCGTGCTTGCCGAGCTTTAAGTTACTTTCGATTTGATTGGTCAGGGCCTGAAGTTTAGGCACACCGGTGTAGCAACAGGCGCCATGTAAACGGTGTATTTCGTCCTGTACGCCTTTAAAGTGTCGCGCGTTCCATTCTGTGCGGATCATTTCTACTGTTTTGGGTAGGTGGCTAACAAAGTCACCCAACAACTCCAGGGCAACTTCCCGATTCTGGTTGGCGCGTTTGACTGCCAGTTGCCAGTCAAGAGTGGGGAGAGCCAATGTGGGGTTAGCATTGCTTTGGCACCAGCGTTTTATCAGGTTGATCAGGGTGGCGTATTCAATGGGTTTTGGAAGATAGTCTTCCATACCGGCTGCCAGCAGTCGTTCCTGCTCCTCCTTAAACGCATGGGCGGTAACGGCAATGATAGGTGTGCCTTTATTGAGTTCGGTTTTTCTGATCAGGCGTGATGCCTGTAGGCCGTCGATCCCTGGCATTTGTACGTCCATGAGAATGAGATCATAGGCATTGTTCTGACATTGTTTTACTGCGTCCTGACCACTGCCGGAGAGTGTCAACGTAACCGCAGAGTCTGCCAGCCAGGTATCCAGCAGTTTCAGGTTCATATCCATGTCGTCGACAGCGAGAATGCGGGCGGCAGGCAAAGAGCTGGCTTTCGGCTGTGAGGGTGACTGTGTAATCAGGTGGTCACCGTGCAGAATGCCGTCCAGCTTAGTCGGGGTTAACGGCAGTCGTATTTGCGCCTCAAAATCGTCGATATAGGCGGTATATTCGGTCAGAGGTTCTTCTCCTGCAAACCACAGAATGCGCTTGCCCGTAGGGATGTCGATTAACGTTTCAAGCATCATTTCCCAGGAAGACTGCTTGTAGTTGGGTAACGTTGCAAACAGGTAGTCAAATTTGCCTGTCGCCCGGCGTAAATAGTCGAGAGACTCAGCACTGTGTACCCGCGCGCCAAGGCTGGTGAGCATTTTGGCGCTGGCGCGTCTGCTAACCGGGTGAGGGTCGAATAACAATACGCGCTTATCCTGCCATTCAGTGTTGCCTGTCAGTGTATATCGCTGACTAAGCTGGTTCGTTCTTATGGTAACTGTGAACAGGCTGCCCTGACCCGGAATACTCTGTAAATGCAAAGAACCGCGCATGAGTTTCACCAGTTCCTGACAAATCACCAGCCCGAGCCCGGTGCCCTGATAACTTCGATTGAGTGAATCGTCCAACTGGGAAAACGCATTAAACAGTTTATTGCGGTCCTTGCGGCTTATACCAATCCCCGTGTCTTCGATCTTTATTTCCAGTTCATGGATACCGTGGGGTTTGGAGCAGCCATCTACCGAGAGTTTAATGTAACCTTCAGAGGTGAATTTAAGCGCATTGCTCAACAAGTTGTTGAGTACCTGGCGGATCCGAAACAAATCACCAATGAGTTTTTCAGGCAACGGCGCCAGCTCGAACACAAACTCCAACCCTTTCATGTGCGCGGACTTGCTCATCATGGTTACCATTTCTTCGAACAGCGAATTGGGCGAGAATGGTTGGTTATTGACGTTGAGTTTCCCGGCTTCAATTTTAGAGAAATCCAGCACGTCGTTCACGATGGTCAGCAGGTTGTCGGCAGCCGCATTAATAATATGCACCTGCTCCATTTTGTCGGCGGGCAGTGGCAGGTTGGTTAATTCCTTACTGAAACCCAGAATCGCGTTGAGCGGCGTGCGGATTTCGTGACTCATATTGGCCAGGAATTGTGATTTAACATTACTGGCCTTAATGGCATCCTTGCGGGCAATATCGAGGCGCGCGTTTTGTTCCTCAATCAGCTCCATATTATGGCGTAATTCATCTGTCGCTTCAGACACATCGTTTTCCAGACGGCTGCGGCTTTTCTCCATCAATGCAATTGAGAATAATCCGGCTTCGCAGAACACCGCCACCTGAAAACAATAGGTGGTAAACATGTTGGATGGCACTACGCCAATCAGGCTCAGCATACCAATGAGTGCACCGGTAGCCAGAATGCTCCAGGCGAATATAAAGTACCGGGCTGGCTTATATTTTTTAATGTAAGCCTCGAAACCCGCTGCGATATAGCTACAAATAGACAGCATTGAAATGCCGTAAATCAGGTTGTGCTCCCAGGTCGGCGGCAGAATTCCCAGTAGAGCGACAAGCCCCATTGCGCCCTGTAACCATAAAAAGGCAATAACCACCGGGTGGGTAGAGGGCGCGTTCTCTTTGGTCTCCAGGAATATCAGCGAGAATATCCCGGAACAAATCCCGATAATGACGAATATCAGCGAAGTATAAGGGGAAAAAATGGGCGACAGGGTATCGGGAAAGAAGAAGTGTAAGTGACCACCCCATACAAATTGCCAAATCAGCACCGCCGAAATATAGGTGACATACCCTACCAGACTTAATTCTCGCGAGCCTAAAAACAGCACGAAATTATACAGTGCCAGGATCATCAACCCACCGTAGAAAAAGCCCCACAGTAAATTGTCGACCTGGCTAATAATGATTTGTTTGGTTTGCGATGTTACATACACAGGCGCAATGAGTGCAGAGGAACTGCTTTGAACCCGAATGAAGAGTTCCGCCTCTACGCCTATCGGTAAAGCGGTTTTGAAAACCGGAATGCGAAAATGTTGCTCAGGCTGAAATTTACCTTGATGGCTCTGATCAATCACCTGGTTATCAACCACAACGTAAAAATCAACTTTGTCGAGCTGACTAAAGTTAAGTGAAAACACCCACTCATCGGTGTGTGACACATTGGATATGTCGGCATGCAGCCAGAGGCCGTTTTCACTGAAGCCGTAATTGGGGTTGTTGTCGGCCTGATAAATAAACTCGTGACGCAGCTTCAGGACTTCGCCAATGGTCAACTGTTCACGGTTTTCGCGGTACACAGAGAAGTTGTCGGCCAGTAACTGCATTTGCTCATCGTCATACAGATGAACAGCACTTTGCACTGGCATTCCCATGGCGCACAGAAGCAGAAAACACCACCATCTAACCGGGAAACTACGCATAAACTTTTCTGATCCTTGATAATACCGCCATAGAAAGACACGTCTATTAAACCCTAACTTTCACTTGTCTGCAAAAACAGTGAATTAGCACAAATCCTGAGCGAGCTATCTATTGCGATTACGTCTTGTTTATCTCACAATGGGTCAAAGAATACCTACGTTGAAGCAGCCGCGCCTGCGTTAGCATTACGACGAGAATAATAACGACCCATGAGCGACGAAATCACCATTAATCAAGACGGTGTAGAACAACTTCCAATACGCAAGTTTACCGAAGATGCCTACCTGAATTATTCCATGTACGTCATTATGGACCGGGCCCTGCCGAATATTGGCGATGGCTTAAAGCCGGTTCAGCGACGGATTATTTACGCTATGTCTGACCTGGGCTTGAGCGCGACGGCTAAATATAAGAAGTCTGCGCGTACCGTGGGTGATGTGTTGGGTAAGTTCCACCCTCATGGTGACTCAGCATGCTACGAAGCTATGGTCTTAATGGCTCAGCCGTTTTCTTACCGTTACCCACTGGTTGATGGACAAGGTAACTGGGGGGCGCCGGACGATCCGAAGTCGTTTGCGGCAATGCGTTATACTGAAGCGCGACTGTCTAAGTTCAGTGAAGTACTGTTGTCAGAGCTCGGTCAGGGCACAACAGACTGGGTACCTAACTTTGACGGCACCCTGAATGAACCCAAGGTATTACCGTCTCGTTTACCTCATATATTGTTAAATGGCGTAACGGGAATCGCGGTTGGTATGGCAACTGACATTCCGCCTCATAATGTGCGTGAAGTGGCCAATGCGTGTGCGCGATTGCTGGACAACAGCAAAACCGAATTACACGAACTGCTGGAAGACATACAAGGCCCGGATTTTCCAACCGAAGCTGAAATCATCACGCCGCGAAGCGATATTCAGAAGCTGTATGAGACCGGACGTGGCAGCGTAAAAATGCGCGCGGTATACCAGGAAGAAAATGGCGATGTGGTGATTACTGCGTTACCGCATCAGGCCTCTGGCGCAAAAATCCTGGAGCAAATTGCTGGCCAAATGCAGGCCAAAAAGCTGCCTATGGTCAGTGACCTGCGCGATGAGTCTGATCACGAAAATCCGACCAGACTGGTTATTGTGCCGCGCTCCAACCGCGTAAATGTTGAACAGCTTATGCAGCACCTGTTCGCCACCACGGATTTAGAGAAGAGCTACCGGGTCAATCTGAACATGATTGGTCTGGACGGGCGCCCTCAGGTCAAAGACCTTCGTACAATCCTGTCGGAATGGCTGGTATTCCGCAAAGACACCGTCACACGCCGCTTGCAATACCGTTTGGATAAGGTACTGGCACGCTTGCATATTCTTGAAGGTTTGATGATCGCCTTTTTGAATATCGATGAAGTGATTGAAATCATTCGTTTCCACGATGAACCCAAAGCCGAATTAATGCGTCGCTTTAGTTTAAGCGACAAACAGGCCGAGGCGATCCTGGAGTTGAAGTTACGTCATCTGGCGAAACTCGAAGAAATGAAAATTAAGGGCGAGCAGGAAGAGCTGGCCGCTGAACGCGACCATCTGCAACAACTGCTGGGCTCTGACCGCCGTTTGAAAACCTTGATCAAAAAAGAGTTGCTGGCAGACGCAGAAAAGTATGGCGATGATCGTCGCTCTCCCATAGTGCAACGTTCTGAAGCCAAAGCATTGAGTGAAAAAGAACTGGTACCCAGTGAACCAGTAACTGTTGTACTGTCTGAAAAAGGCTGGGCGCGCTGTGCGAAAGGGCATGACATTGATGCCGAAGCACTTAGCTATAAAGCCGGAGACAGCTACCTGGCCAGCGCCATGGGCCGCAGTAACCAACCCGTGGTGTTCCTCGACACCTCAGGGCGGGCATTCTCTTGCGATGCGCACGGATTACCGTCGGCACGGAGCCAGGGCGAACCACTAACCGGCCGTTTTAGCATGGTTGCAGGTGAGCAATTTGCCCACGTTGTTATGGGTAATGACGACAGCAAGTACCTGATTGCGTCAGATGCGGGTTATGGTTTTGTAGGCACGTTCAATGACATGGTCAGCAAAAACAAAGCCGGTAAAGCCTACATAAACCTGCCGACCGGAGCGAAAGTCATCGCGCCGCAAACAGTGGAAAATCTCGAATCTGACTGGTGCCTTGCGATTTCCAACGAGGGCAGAATGCTGATGTTCCCATTGCGAGACCTGCCCAGCCTGGGCAAAGGTAAGGGCAATAAGATCATCAGTATTCCGTCTGCGAAAGCGCAAATTCACGAAGAGTATGTGAAAGTGCTGGCAGTGGTACCCGATGGCAAGGCGGTGAAACTGTCTGCTGGCAAGCGTAGCATGACGCTTAGTGCTGATGACTTAACTCACTATCAGGGAGAGCGGGGTCGCCGGGGTAATAAATTGCCAAGAGGCCTGCAACGTGTAGACGCTATCGAGATCGAATAACTCGGTTTAATACCGGAATAGATATCTACTTTCTGATAAAAATGCGCCATTTAGGCGCATTTTTTTTGTGCTTTTGTCTGGCTCTTCTACACTTTGTTTATGGGGTTCGGCCATTTAATATGAACAAGTTTTAGTTAGGAGACACACGTGCTTGGGATAGTTTTTACTACTCTGGTGGACATGCTCGAAGAGAAAATTTCACCGGAGTTTGCCGATGAAGTGTTGGTGGAGGCCGAGCTTAAAAACGAAGGGGCATTCACAGCGGTGGGCTATTATCCGTTTTCCGAAATGGAGAAGATTCTGACGGTACTGGTTAACAAAACAGGTCAGTCAGCGGACGAGCTTCTGTACGGGTTCGGCGAATATTTATTTGGCGTGTTGGCGAAAGCTCACGGCGAGGTAATGACCGGAAAAATTACCATTTTAGATGTGCTGGAGAGCCTGGATAACGATATTCACGTGCAGGTCAGAAAGCTTTATCCAGACGCGGACCTCCCCTCATTTAAGGTGATGTCTCGTACGCAAAACTCGATAGAGCTTGAATATCATTCTCAGCGCGATTTGTTCAAACTGGCTGAAGGGTTAATTGATGGCGCGGCAAAACACCTTGGTAACGTCGTCACGCACCATGTCCAAAGTACCAATGAACCGCACACGTACATTATTCGCGTGGATATGGAGTAGTTGTGACCCTTTCTCAACACGATATTACGCCTGATGTCGCGTCGCTTACTCGCCGTCTAAAGCGGGAAAAAGCGGCGCGTCAGCAAGCCGAAACACTGCTTACCGAAAAAAGCCGGGAGTTGTTTGAGGCTTTGCAACAAAGTCAGACTAACCAGGAAAAGCTGGAGCTTGCCTTATGGGCGACCCAGGAGTCGTATTGGGAGTGGCACGCAACGGATGACGCTTTTCTGGTGAAATCATTTGGGTTGAGAAAGAAGCAGGTGAAGGAGTCTAAGCACAGTGCGATTGCCCTGATGGCAATAGTGCATGAGGATGACTTACCTACCATACAATTTCAGTGGTCCCTTGCCGTACACAGTCGCTGTGACGACATAGAGCTTACCTTTCGGGTTAAGAGCGTGCGCGGCGACCAATGGATGCGCTCTCGTGGCAGAGTATTGCGGCGGGACGATAATGGCACGGCGGTGTATATTGTTGGCACTAGCAAGGACATCACGCGTCAGCAAAAAGCGGAACAGTCTTTCCAACTCATGGCGTCGGCGTTTTCCAGTTCGCGCGAACCAATGCTGGTATTGTCTGACGACTTTACTATTACTGAGTCAAATGAAGCTTTTCTGTCGCTGGCACAGCTCAATGCCAAGCATGAATGCGAGCACCAGTCCCTCACTGCATTTTTACAAGGCGCTAAAGAGAAACTCCAACAGTTGCCCAAATTGGGGCAGTTGCAGTTCGATACCCACTTGATCACCGTCTCTGGTACTACTATTCCGGTCGAACTGTCGTTAGCCATGTTCGAATCAAGGCAGCAAGGCTCGACTTACCTGATAGCTACTATCAGAGACATTAGTGAGCGCAAACAAAACGAAGAGCGCCTTCGCGAGCTAGCTACCCATGACGACCTGACAGGGTTGAAAAACAGGCTGGGCCTGAATGCAGCCCTGAAAGCAATGACAGAACGCGAAGAACCGTTTGCACTGGCATTTATCGATCTGGATGGGTTTAAAACCGTTAATGATTTGGCGGGGCACGATTCCGGAGACAATTGTCTGGTTGCCGTCGCGAATACTTTAAGAACGGTATTCAACGGTGATGCCGAAGTTACCCGTTGGGGAGGCGATGAATTCCTGATAGCGATCCCCGTAGAGGATGAGCAACAATGCGTAGATCAAAGCCAGGCGTTAATTGAGGCGTTGGAAGCGCTGAGCTTCGGCGTTAGTGGCAATGACGTTCGGTTGTCTGCAAGTATCGGGGTTGCCTATTTCCCGGCACACGGAAATTGTGTTGAAGCCTTGATTCAAAACGCCGACGCAGCGATGTATCAGGCTAAAACCCTCGGTAAAGGACAGGTGTTTGTCTACCGCCATGGCCTTATTGAAAGTATGAAAGAGCAGGTGACCTTGCTCACCGACTTACACCGCGCTATTCGCACTCGCTCGTTGGATTTTTACTTACAGGGTAAATTCAGTTCGACGGGCAAACTGATTGGGGCAGAACTTTTGTGTCGCTGGTTTTCGCCACTGCATGGCATGGTGAGCCCCGGAACGTTTATTCCTCTGGCAGAAGCACATGGGCTTGACGGTGAAATCGGACTGATGGCGCTGGAGTCGGCCTGTGAGTACATTGCTATGATGGAAGCGGAAGGGTTGAGTGTGCCCATGTCAGTGAATATCAGTGCCAATCAGTTACTCGAACCAGGATTTGCCAACATTGCCTTGTCGATTTGCGATGAGCATGTAGTTGCGCCACAAATGATAGAAATAGAGATCACCGAGTCTATTTTTATTCAGGACGAGTCGAGTGCACTACGCGCATTAACCGAACTGCGTAATGCCGGGTTTGTGCTGTCTTTAGATGATTTCGGCAGCGGATTTTCGTCGTTGAGCTATCTGCGTACCTTCCAGTTTGACGTTATTAAGATCGACCGTTCTCTGGCAAAAGATATTCATTGCTCAACTAAAGCGCTATCACTGCTGTCAGGGTTAGTAAAAATGCTTAACAGTCTGCAGTACAAAGTGCTGGTGGAAGGGGTGGATAACCTGGCTTACATCCCGCTCATGGAAGATATGGGCATTTCGGCTTATCAGGGATTCCTGTTTGAAAAGCCCATTCCTTATGACCAGTTCATCTACAAGCACGTACACAGTTCAATTCCGCTAGAAGACTAACGTGAAAATCGATAAAGAAAGCGCAGCATAGTGACACCCAAAATGTCACTATGCTGATTCTATGCAGGATTTACTTGGCGTTGGTGCTTTCGAAAATCTTATCTGCTGACGCTTCAACAAACCCCTGATACAACTCACCGTCAGGCATAGCGTAACGCTGGGCAAATTCGTAGAAACAGCTGGGGATTGTTAACGACGTATCACTGAACGCCAGTGCGATTTTGTCGGCCATTGTTGAAGACTGAGCCAGGAAGACCGACTCGCCGCCTTTGATTTCACCACCAACGGTGTTCAGTACAAAACCGGCTTCTTTCAACAGGGTATTCACCTGTTCGAGACTGTCGCTGTTGTTCAGGTGGTTTACACTCACGGTAAAGTGATTCGCACGGAATCCCCAGGCTGCAAGCCAGCCGGCGTATTCAGACTCACTGATAAGTGCCTGATACTCCTCGCTCGACAACTGCCATTGACGTCCTGAGTACAGGAAGTTGTCTGCCGTTACGACTTCTTCGGACATCTGCTCTACCAGACCCTGAATGATCTTCTGAGCTCCTTCTGACAGCTCTTCAACGCGCAGTTGGCTTATGAACACCTTCGGCTTGGTTGTGTCCGGGTGCTCGAAGTGTTTCGCATCCAGCTTTTTGGCCTTGAAATTGTACTGGCCTTTCTCTTCGTAACCCAATGCTAAGAAGTGCGCCGCCAGCTTATCCAGATTGGTTTTTTCCAGATTAAACGTACGGAACGCGACATGATCATTAACGATTTCAGGGCTGTTCTCTTCACCCGCCAGTAGTTCGTGAATACGCTTGGCGCTTGGGGTGATTTGCACATAATCCTGCCACATATTGGCAAACAGGGTACTGATATTGTTGTGCATAGTATTCTGTCGTTCCTTATAGTCTGTTACAGCGTTAAGCCGGGGCTTAACGTACCAGGTAGGGCTACTTTATCCAGTTCTACTGAAGCCACCGGGTACGCACAGTAGTCTGCCGCGTAATACGCGCTGGCTCTGTGGTTTCCGCTTTCGCCTATGCCACCGAACGGTGCTGCACTGCTGGCGCCGGTAATAGGACGGTTCCAGTTAACAATACCTGCACGAATATGCTGGAAAAAGTGCTGGTAGTCAGCCTCAGAGTCGCTCAGTAAACCCGCAGACAAGCCGAAACGCGTGTTGTTAGCCTGTGCAATGGCGGTGTCGAAGTCAGAATAACGAATTACTTTGAGCAGCGGGCCAAAGTGTTCCTCATCCGGCATTTCATCAACGATGTCAGTGACGTCCAGAATACCCGGGGTAACAAAGCCGGTATTTTCGTCGGTGTGCGTTAATGTCAGTAACGCTTTGGCGCCCAGATCAAGTAATTCCTGCTGAGCAGCAACCATTCCTTTGGCTGCAGCAGCACTGACCATGGCGCCCATGAATGGCTGCTCTTCAGCGTCGTAATGTCCTACCTGAATGGCTTTAGTCGCGTCAACTAACGCGGCCATTAACGCATCACCCTGTGCATTTGCCGGTATGAACAGACGGCGTGCGCAAGTGCAGCGCTGGCCTGACGTAACAAAGGCTGACTGAATGATGTCGTGTACGGCTGCTTTGGTGTCGGCAACGTCGGTAACGATGAGAGGGTTATTGCCGCCCATTTCCAGGGCCAGAATTTTGCCCGGGTGACCTGCGAATTGTTCGTGCAGGATTTTACCCGTGCGTGAGCTACCGGTGAAGAACAAGCCATCTAACTGATGGTGGCTGGCTAACGCCTTGCCGGTTTCCACCTCGCCCTGAACCAGGTTCAGCACGCCTTTAGGTAACCCGGCCTGTTCCCACAGTTTCACCATCGCTTCTGCAACGGCTGGTGTTAAATCGCTGGGCTTGAACACAATGGTGTTGCCTGCAATCAGTGCTGGCACAATGTGACCATTAGGTAAGTGACCCGGGAAGTTGTAAGGGCCAAATACGGCAACCACACCATGGGGTTTATGACGAATAAACGCTTTGCCTACCGGCATGGCATTTTCAACGGTACCGGTGCGCTCAAAATACGCTTTTTCTGAAATCCCGATTTTACCGATCATGGCGGCGACTTCGGTAGCGGTTTCCCATAATGGCTTACCGGTCTCCTGCGCAATTAACGCAGCCAGTTCCGGTTTGTTAGCCGCCAGTAATTCACCGTACTGTTTGATAATGGCCAGGCGTGCTTCAACTGTCAGTGCAGACCAGGCTGGCAATGCTGTTCTGGCGGCATTTACCGCGTCATTTACCTGCTCAGCAGAGGCTGCATTGCCTTGCCAGAATACGTGGTTTTTCGCTGGATCAGTTGACGCGATAGAGGCACCTTGGCCTTCAATCCACTGTCCATTTATAAAATGTGTGGTTGGCATAATTCTGTCCTGATGCTTGTAATTGATTTAATCTCGGGGTGTTACCGAAGCAAAGCGAATGGCATCACCTTCTTCTATGGCAAGCGCTGCCGCCGCCTTATGTGAAATCACTGCGGTGTCGGTTTGATTGTCGTAACGGACATCAGCCATGACGGCGCGGAAATCTTTCACCGAGGTGTTGATGATGTAGCACAACTCGCCATCTTGTGCGGCTGACTGGTCGTCAATGTGTGCCGCAGCGCGTTTACTGCGCTGTGCGGTACGAATATTACTGAGGTTTGCCTCAACAGTAGGGCCGCCATCAAAAATGTCTACGTAGCCGCGACAACTAAAGCCCTCTTCCTGTAGCAAGCGCAACGCGGGTTCGGTTTTCTTGTGCACCTTACCAATCACGTTTTGTGCTTCCTGACTTAACAGGTTGACGTAAATGGGATACTTGGGCATCAACTCGGCAATGAACACCTTGTTGCCGATCCCGGTCAGGTAATCGGCGGTGGGGAAGTCCATTGAAAAGAAATGGGCTTCCAGCCATTCCCAGAACGGCGAACGGCCATTTTCATCACTCACGCCACGCATTTCGGCTATTACGGTTTCGGCGAAGCGTTCCTGGTGTTCCTGCATAAACAGAAAACGGACTTTAGACAAAAAGCGGCCGTTAAGGCCCTTACGGGCACTTTCCCGCAAGAACAACGTACAAATCTCGCTTACACCGGTGTAGTCGTTGCAAAACGTCAGGATTTCCACCGTGTTGTGGATATTCAGTTCGCGTGAAGCGTGGACGACTTTGCCTACGTGATAATGATAGAACGCGTCGTCCGTACCCACAGCCGCTTCGATACCGGTTGTCCCTACCACATCACCAGTTGTCGCGTCTTCCATTACAAACAGATACGATTCACTGCCTGGCGCGGTAACCTCACTGCCGAAAGAGTCGGTGGATCTGTTAATTTTACGCTGCAACAGTTCCTCGTTCACTGGCAAAGACGTAAAGCCAATGCCAGATTCCTCAGCTATTGCATACAGCGCTGCGTAATCGCTTTGTTGTATTGGGCGAATGATGTACATGGTTAGCTCTCTTATAGCTACTTCGCTGCCACGACGCTGGCTACGGCTTTCTCGAAGCGTACCAAACCTTCCGCAATATCTTCGTCAGGAATGATCAGCGACGGTGCGAAACGCACTACGTTAGCGCCTGCAACCAGACACATCAGTTGTTGTTGTGTTGATGCATCCAGGAACGCGCGTGACTGGCCGGCGAAGTCTTCGGTTAACGCACAACCTAACAGCATGCCTTTACCGCGGATTTCGCTAAACACTTTGTGCTTATCGTTAATGGTTGCAAGGGTGTCACGGAACAGCTGCTCTTTGCGCTTAACGCCTTCCAGTACCGCTGGATCGTTAATGATATCGAACGTGCGTTCTGCCACGGCACACGCCAGTGGGTTACCACCGTAAGTGCTGCCATGCGTACCAGGTTTGAAGTGTGCAGCAATGTCAGTTGTGGTTAGCATTGCGCCTACAGGGAAGCCACCGCCCAGCGATTTTGCAGTGGTCAGAATATCTGGCGTTACGTCCAGACCCATGTACGCATACAGGTGACCAGTTCGGCCTACACCCGATTGCACTTCATCGAAAATCAACAGCGCATTGTGCTTGTCGCACAGCTCGCGAACGCCTTTTACGAAGGCCGGATCAGGCGAAATAATACCGCCTTCACCCTGCAGAGGTTCCATCATTACCGCACAGGTATTGTCCGAAATCAGCGCTTCAAAAGCAGCCAGGTCGTTGTAAGCACAATGCTCTACAGCGCCAGGCTTTGGACCAAAACCATCTGAATACGCAGCCTGACCGCCTACCGTCACCGTAAAGAAAGTACGGCCGTGGAAACCTTGGTTAAACGCAATGATTTGTTGTTTGTGTTCACCGAACTTTTCCAATGCATAGCGACGCGCTAGTTTCAACGCTGCTTCGTTCGCTTCAGCACCCGAGTTGGCAAAATAAACGCGCTCAGCAAAGGTGTGGTCGGTTAGTTTTTTGGCTAAACGCAACGCAGGTTCGTTGGTGAATACGTTGCTTAAGTGCCACAACTTGTTACCTTGCTCGGTAAGGGCTTTTACCAACTCAGGGTGACAGTGACCCAGTGCGTTTACAGCAATACCACCGGCAAAGTCGATGAATTCGTTGCCGTCCTGATCCCAGACTCGCGAACCCACACCGCGAACCGGTACCATACTGGCAGGGTTGTAGTTCGGCACCATGACTTCATCAAATAAACTCCGGGTTACATTCATCTCTTCACCTCTAACTGTCGATTTACTGCTTGCTCGTTGCCACAAATGAGCAACGAAATACAGTGGAATAATGTGTTTCAAAGCGCTTCAGTATGCCAGCATAACGCGCCTTTGTCTCGTCAATTCATTGGCTGTAAACACAGTAAAATCAAGGGGTGTGGCTTAACTTGCATAATTAGTGAATAACTATCCATAGAAGTGAATAGGCGGAAAAATAAACAATAGAGAGTTTGTATCTTGCGCCACGCGAGCGGGCTGAACGCGTGTAGATGTACACCAGGGTTTACGGCTGAATGATTATGAAAGCGAAAAAAACACGCATTTTTACGTTTTCAGCTCAGAACATGTCGCAATTCCGCGCGGTCAACAGGTAATTACGCGTCTGGGTTCAGCTGTTTTACAGCTCGGCAACAACGGGAAGTTGTGACAGAGATTGTTTTTGCAGTGCAGTAAAAGTGTCTGCGGATATCGCACTGCCAGAACGAAACACCGGGGCTTCGTCTTCCAGAAATAATTTGGCATCACTGAGCATTCTGAATTTAGCGTAATACCGGCTTTGTTGAAGTGTGCGGGTTAACGGCAAGGCATCCTCATCATCAGGCTCTTGCAGGAACTGTTGCATGGGGGTGTGCAAGTCCACTCGCTTGAATACCATTTGCTCAAACAGGTGCAGAGACAGTTTATCGCCGTGCTGGTTAATCAACTGAATACACTGCGCCGGGTCTGGTACTAACTGCGTAAGTGCACTGTGCAAATCGCGCAATTTGGCTTTCTGCGCGTGTTGCAGAAAATCAAAATGCACTTGTTCGAACAGTTTAAAATAGAGTTTTAGGATCACACTGCGGCCTAACTGACTCAGCAGGGCAAGCAGGTAAGCCGGGTAGGGCTGGGCTTTAAATTGAGGTGCAATGGCTTCAGCGGTTCTGGCACAGGTTACCGCGTATTCCATGGTCTTGTGCTTTACTTGCGGAAAAGGATCGGTAATCAAGGGGATTGACTGACGGAACATTAAAGCCGGTAATACCAGCTTTACGTTGTCGATGCCCATAAAACTCAACGCGGTCTTCAGCGTGTCGACACCAATCACCATGCCCCGCGCATCGCGCCGACGATTTTGGGGGGCATTAACTAACTTCAGCAGTTCGTCATACAGCCAGGGCATGCCTGCCGCAACAGCCTCCACTTTTGAAATGGTTGCTGATGGTGTGGTGAGCAGGTCGATAAGATCTGTTGACTCGTCTTGCCAGTTTAGTTGTTTGTCTAGGATCGCGGGCGTGTCACTGATAGCTTGTGCCAGCTTTTTCTTAACCAGTGTATGCAGTTGCTGGTTAATTTGAGCCAGATATTCTGCGCGGACTTTGGCGGTTTGCAGCTTATCGCGAATCGCAGTTTTTTCGACTTTAAGCAGTTGGCGACGGGTAAAACTCTGTTCCGATTCCTCATAACTTACTTCGCCCGGCGCACGTTTGCCAATCATGACGCTGACGCGCTCAGGCGCAATCAGCCAATAATCAAAACGTTCGGCAATGGAGGGGGGCGTTAGTAATTGCTCAGCCATAAGCGATGTAGTGACTCCGTTTGTACTGCAGATCGATAAAAATAGCGTGATATTCAAATAGTATCGGCCGATTCCCAATACGCTGCAACTTAATTAACCCCAGCTCGGAAATAGTGCTAAAAAACACACCGTAGTGTTGTTGTTTCGCGAATTCAGAGCGAATGTGTTTACGCTTGTTCCGTTGAAAGCCGCGGCGTATAAGGGGCTGAAATACCGGCTAAGGTTAAAAAGTTGGCCAGTACCTGATGACCATACTCGGTTAACAAAGATTCCGGATGATACTGCAGGCCCCAAATGGGTAAAGAGCGGTGCGCTATCGCCATGATCTCTGGCTCGTCGCCATCCTGACTCCAGGCAATTGCCTGCAGACAGTCGGGTAACTGCTCTGGCGATAAAACCAATGAGTGGTAGCGTGTTACGGTAAAGCGTTCAGGGATGCCATTGAACAGAGGGCTTCCGTTATGTAGAACCGGTGAAAGCTTTCCATGACGAATATGGTGGGCACCGCAGACTGTGGCACCAAATACCTGACCTATAGCCTGATGTCCCAGGCATACGCCAAGAATGGGTAAGGTGCCAGCAAAGTGTTTGATTGCTGCCAGACTGATTCCGGCGTCATCAGGCGTGCAAGGCCCCGGCGAAATCACGATGCCTTGTAACGGCATGGCAGCGATGTCTGCCAGACTGACCTCGTCATTTCTGACGACTTTCAGCTCACAACCTAACTCAATAAAGTAACGCGCCAGGTTGTGGCTGAACGAATCATAGTTGTCGATGAGCAATAACAAGTGGTACCCGCTACCCAATTAAGGTTTGGCAATAAACCCTAGGGCGTCATAGGTCGCTGCCAGGGTTTTGCTGGCTTTTGCCTGTGCCTTGGCCGCACCTTCACGCATGACTTCATTCAGGTACGCCTGATCTTCGCGAAGCTGGTGGTAACGTTGTTGAATGGGCTCAAGCAGTGCTACCACGGCATCGGCTACGTCGCCTTTCAGGTGGCCGTACATTTTGTCTTCGTAATCCGGTACCAGTGATTCAACCGATTTACCCGTCGCCAATGAGAGCAGGGTAAGCAGGTTGCTGACGCCGGCTTTTTCTGCTGGATCGTAATAAATGCGCGCCTGCTCGTCTGAATCGGTGACGGCACTCTTGATCTTCTTCGCCAGTTTCTTCGGCTCTTCCAGCAGCCCGATGTAGTTTTTCGGGTTGTTGTCAGACTTCGACATTTTTTTGTCAGGCTCTTGCAAGCTCATGATACGCGCACCAAATTCCGGAATGTACGGATCGGGCAGGCGGAAGGTATCGCCATAGATATTGTTAAAGCGCGTTGCTACATCGCGGGTCAGTTCAAGGTGCTGCTTTTGATCTTCACCAACCGGTACCTTGTCTGCCTGGTACAGCAAAATATCTGCTGCCTGCAGTACCGGGTAGCTGTACAAACCTACATTTATGTTAGAGGCATTCTTTGCAGACTTGTCTTTAAACTGGGTCATGCGGTTAAGCTCGCCCATTTGCGTGTAGCAGTTCAGTACCCACGCCAGTTGCGCGTGCTCAGGTACGTGAGACTGTACGAACAGCGTACTTTTTTGTGGGTCAATGCCACAGGCAAGGTATAAAGCCAAACCATCAAGACAGGCCTGCTTCAGCTTTTCAGGCTCCTGACGAACAGTGATGGCGTGTAAGTCTACCAACATGTACAAACAGTCGTGGTCGTCCTGCATGCTCACCCATTGCTTCAGTGCACCCATATAGTTGCCAAGGGTTAATTGACCGGACGGCTGACAGCCGCTTAGTACGATTGGTTTTACACTCATGAATTTATACCTACTGTTATTACCGGGCGCCAACTGAAGCGAGTTCGTTGCGCATTTGCTGAATCACGGTGGCGTAATCAGGCTGGTTAAAAATAGCTGAGCCGGCAACAAACATGTCTGCGCCTGCGTCAGCAATGGCTGCGATATTATCGACTTTCACCCCGCCGTCAACTTCCAAACGTATATTTCGGCCTGATTCTTCTATTCTTTGTTTTACTTCACGCAGCTTGTCCAGCGTATTTGGAATAAAAGACTGACCGCCGAAGCCGGGGTTAACCGACATCAATAGTATGTGATGCAGCTTATCCATGACGTAATCAAGGTGAGAGAGCGATGTCGCCGGGTTAAATACCAGGCCGGGCTGGCAGCCCTTATCAATAATCAACTGCAGACTGCGGTCAACGTGCTGACTTGCCTCGGGGTGAAAACTGATCATGCTGGCACCGGCGTCTGCAAACTGCTCAATAAGGTCGTCTACCGGTGAAACCATCAGGTGCACATCAATAGGGGCCGTAATGCCGTAGTCACGCAGCGCCTTACAGATCATAGGTCCGAAAGTCAGGTTAGGCACATAGTGGTTATCCATGACATCAAAGTGAACGACATCGGCACCGGCCGCCAGTACCTTCTCAACATCCTCGCCTAGCCGGGCAAAGTCGGCGGACAGAATGGACGGGGCTATCAGAAAATCTTTCATACCTTACCTTCGGGTTAGTCAAGCCAGCAACTGGCTTTATGGATTTGCAGAGTACGTCTTTTTAACACGTTTTTTGATAACGCTTTTATTGATTAAATTTTACCGGATTCTGTGAGCAGGCAAAAGGCAAAATACCGCCCTTTATTGGTGAGTGTGCACTTATATGGTGCGACGGGCTTGTGCGAGTGCGCGTATGAAATCTTCCGGTTAAAAAACACCCTAAATAAAATATAAATAAAATCATATGTTTATGTGTTTTTTCTTTGATTTTGACGAAGATTATTAATTGGGCATCAAGTTTGCGTATGTCGTGAGCACAATAACAAGAACAATAGACAGAAAGTGATTTTAAAACACTTATGCAAAGTTAATTTACGGAGAACACACATGAAATTTAATAAAACTTTGGTAACTTTAGCTGTTGTTGGCTCTTGCCTGACTTCTACTGCTGCCCTTGCTGACAGCGTATCTGCTAACGTTAGCGTTACCAACAACTACATCTGGCGTGGTCTGACTCAAACCATGAACGAAGCAGCTGTACAAGGTGGTATCGACTACGCAAGCGACAGCGGTTTCTACGCGGGAACTTGGGCATCTAACGTTAAGTATGGTGCAGACGATGTTTACTCTTACGAGCACGACATCTACTTCGGTTACGCGGGCGAAGCTGGCGACATTTCATATGATGTTGGTTACCTGTACTACAACTACGACACTGAAGCCGGTTACGATTTCGGCGAAATCTACGGTACAGTAGGTTACGGTAACTTTAGCGCGACTTTATACGTTCTGGCGAACGCAGAACCAGATGAAGGTCCAAATCAAGACTTCGGTTTTGGTTCAACGACTTACCTGTCACTTGACTATGCTTACGCACTGGAAAGCGGCACTGAAGTTGGTGTTCACCTTGGTTCTCACCAGGGCGACTTCTCTGAGTCATTCAACGGCGTACCTGGTGACTACATGGATTACGCACTGACGCTGTCTAAAGACGGTTTCGGCTTCATGATCAGTGGTACTGACCTGGACGACGCTGGTCCGGACGCGTTAGACAACGATAGCGTGAAGTTCACTGTTTCTTACGGTGTAGACTTCGAGCTGTAAGCGATAGTCGCTTAAAAATTATTTGTTGTGCGTACGGGGCCATGCAGAAATGCGTGGCCTTTGTACTTTAGGCGGAAATTTTCGTTGCCAGACGGTTCGAACTGGTTATAATTAAACCAATGGAATCTACTGGGTAGATAAGTGAATGTTTAACAGAAACCTAAAATGGCGGGCATCTGGCACAGTGTTAACTGTTGGCTTGCTGGTAGGAACATTTCATTTGGCAACGGATAGCCGCGAAATAGCCTCAAATGACTGTCAGCCCCCTTGTGCGAACGCACAGCAGCATGCCGAAGAAGTAAGCTGGTCGAGCTGGTTAACCGGTCGTTCTACGTCTTATCGCTTTCATTATCTCGATTTGCTGGAATTATTGTCGCGCCAGAAAGGCACGGACAGCGAATAGTCGCAATGGCCAGTAAACCCGGTTTACTGCAAGTGATTCAAAGCGTGTTGGCGAGCGCCTTTGGCGTGCAAAGCCATAAAAACTACCAAAAAGACTTCTCTCAACCCGACGTAAAAGTGTACATCACGGTTGGTGTTGTATTTGTCGTTCTGTTTGTCTTGTCTCTGATAGCGTTAGTGCAGTTTATACTGCCTTAGCGTTGTGCTCGTCGGTAATTGGCATAACCGGCGTATCGTCGAAAAACGCCAGTAGTTCACTGACTGGTTTACGTTTGTGGCCCTTCTGACTGATTGACCGTTTTACATTTAAGGTCGAGATATGGGCGCCGTTGTATAGCTGGCGTGTCAGTGGTAGATCGTGGTTCGATATGAGTACGGGGATCCCTCTTTTATAAGCAGCTCGTTTTGCCAGTGTTGCAAGCTTGTTTTGGCATGCAAGACTAAACTGCTTGGCTGCATAACTGGTAAACAATGCGGTTTTGCTTATTGGTGCATAAGGTGGATCACAGTAAATAACACTGCCTTTACGGGCGCGTTGGAAGACTTTTTCGAAAGGAAGGCAGGTAAATTTCGCGTGTTGGGACTTTTCCGCGAACACATACATTTCACGCTCGGGGAAGTAGGGGCGTTTGTAACGGCCGAATGGCACATTAAAGCGTCCGCTCAGGCTATAACGGCATAAGCCATTGTAGCCATGGCGATTCAAGTAAACGAATAACAGCGCGCGATAATGCTCGTCAGTGGTCTGATTAAACTCTTCCCGCAGGGCGTAATACGTGGCTTCTTCATTGTGCTCTGGTGTAAAGAACGCTTTTAAATCATTAATGAGTACATCGGGCTGCTGCTTCAACAGATTGTACAAGCTGATCAGGTCTGGATTGATATCGTTGAGGACGTAATGCGGGTAGTCTGAATTCAGAAAAACAGACCCTGCACCGACGAAGGGTTCAATGAGTTTGTTCGCAACTGGCAATTGCGCGTTTATCTTTTCTACCAGGCTGTATTTGCCTCCTGCCCACTTGAGGAATGCCCGGTTTTTATTGACTGCCATTATGTTGGTAACTACTCACTGACTATTTATTGGTTATTTGTCTTCGTGGAAAGCATAGCCATGACAGCGCACATTCAGAAAATGAAGCTGTAAAACATGTTCAACCCAGAGAAACCCTGATTGTAGCGACCACAGCGGATCCCGACAACCAGCAATTTCCAGAATCGGTAAAATATTAGCGTGCCGGGTTCAGTTCGCCTTGGATTTGACGGCCGGATTTTACAAAAACAGCGTCTTTGCCTGGGAACGGCGGCAAAGACGACACCATTGCTCTGGCATCGAGAAGGGTGGCTGCACTTGTATGCCACAGCAGAACGTACCAATCGCCGCCGTAACGTGCAGTTTTGTACATGGTAACCTTGTCGGTAAGGTTGTGGTCCCGCAGGAAGTCTTTAGCAAGCGGTAGGTCTTTCATGCCTGCAATTTGAATGTAGTAGGCGGCGGGGTCTGCCTCGGTCATGAGTGTGGTTGCGTCGACTGTCGCTGGTGCAATAGCGGGTTGCTCGGAATTCAGCTCAGTAGCAACTCCCTGACTTTCGCTTGCTTGCCCAACGTTATTTGCGGACTCAGATTCAGTTTCTCCAGCTATAGCAGGCTGTTCGGTTGCTGTTTCAGCGACAGTCGTTTCAACAGAACTTGCAGTTGGTATCGCAATTGACTGCTGAGTGGCTTCCCCTGACTCAGAAGTGCGCACCTCCGGCTCTGGTATAGTTTTTAGTGCGTCAGTAAAGCTGGTTACCACGCGGGCATTCTCAGAGGGCTGCTGCACCGGCTCTTCAATCACCGTGTCAGTCTGTTTAGGCACACTGATTGTTTGCGTGGGCGTACTGTCTTCAGTGTTGTTGGCTTGCACTTCCTCAGCGACGGATTGTGTGGTTTGTTCAATAGGGTTAAACAACGTGCTTAACGTTGCGCCGTATTGCCAGCCCAGTAACGCAACAAAGCTGGACAGGAACACCAGTACCACTGCCAGCCACAACCAGGGGGAGCGCAGTCTGTTGGGCCGGGTTGCAATATGTGCCTGACCTTTGGCCTGGCGGTAGCGGTCAAAGGCTGCGCGGCGCTGAGCCAGCAGTTTGTCTACGTCGCTACCGTAGTTGTCGCGAGTCACAGACTGACTGCTGATAAGTAAGGGGGTGTCGGTATTTTTAGCCGGCAGCCATTGTTTGGCTTGCTCTGCCCATTCTGACTCACCAAACAGCAGCACGTTCAGGTGTTGCTTGTTGTTGGCAAAGCGGCTTTGCAGAACCAACTCCCACAGCTCTTGCAGGAATTGGTTTGGCAGGAACTGCGCATTGGTAATGGTGATCAGGACCGGGCCGTTGTGGTGATTCAGGTCAGCTAATAGTTCGTTGAGCGGGCGCACATAGCTGCCAATGACCTGACCGAGTAACTGACGACACACATCCCGACGGTAATCGGTGACCTGCATGTCGTCATTCGCGGTTATGAATGCCAGCTCGGTATTGTCGGCCTGCTGAAATACAAACGACTCCAGCGTGCGTTGCTGCTCTGCAATAGAGTCTCCGCTAACAAAAATTAGCTGAGACGAATAATTGACCAGATATTCAAGTCTGTCATGCAGTTCAGACGACACGGATTCACCCTTTAAAGCCCGTTATTAACCAGCAGGTTGGCTCAGTAGTTCAGTGAGTATGGCTTCACTGACTTCTTTGGTAACCACCGCATGACCGATGCCTTGTGGGATGACAAAGCGAATGTGTCCGGCTTCGACCTTTTTGTCGCGGGCCATGTGACGCATGTAATCGCTGTATGTCATGGTATCCGGGCCTTCAACGGGCAATGCAAATGCCTGTTGCAGCTCCGCCACACGACGGGTTTCTGACGGTGTTAGCCAATCCAGCTTCTCTGCTGTCTTACAAGCAAGGATAATACCAGCCGCAACTGCCTCGCCGTGCAGCCAGTTACCATAGCCTTGCTCGGCCTCGATGGCATGACCAAATGTGTGCCCTAAGTTGAGCAGCGCACGAATACCGCCTTCACGCTCGTCTTGTGCAACTACTTCAGCTTTGATTTGGCAGCAGCGGAAGATTGCATGGGCAAGCTCAGCTTGCTGCAGATCCTTCAGGCCTTGTTGGTTGGCTTCCAGCCATTCAAAAAAGGCGCTGTCATAGATAATGCCGTACTTAATGACTTCTGCCATGCCAGCCGAGAATTCACGTGCAGGCAGGGTGCTCAATGTATCGATGTCGATAGCGACAAGAATAGGTTGGTAGAAGGCACCAATCATGTTCTTGCCCAGAGGGTGGTTAACGGCAGTTTTGCCGCCCACAGAAGAATCTACCTGAGAGAGCAATGTGGTGGGCACCTGAATAAATGGCACGCCGCGCTGGTAGGTAGCAGCCACAAAGCCACACAGGTCGCCAATAACACCGCCACCAAGCGCAATGAGTGTGGTGTCTCGCGCTGCATTCATTTCTAGCAGGCGGGTCATGACCACTTCATATTGTTCCAGTGTTTTGTATTGTTCGCCGTCGGGCAACGTGACAACGTCGACGTTTTTATCGCCACAGGCTGCAATTACCTTCTCCAAATACAGCGGTGCAATGGTTTCGTTGGTGACGATAACTGCCCGCGGTCCTTTAATATAAGGCACAAAAAAGCCGGCTTGATTTAATAAGCCGGCTTCTATTTGGATGGGGTAGCTACGATCGTCAAGTTCTACAGTTAAGATTGACATCGAAGTAGCTCCTAAAGAAATTTATAATCCAATTTTGCTGATGATTTGATTTGCGACTGCGCGTGCAGACTGATCATCGGTATCGACTACGTAATCAGCGACTTCTTCGTAAAGTGGATTACGCTTTTCAGCAAGATCTCTTAATACTTGCTCTGGATCGTCCTTTTGTAACAATGGACGACGCTTATCGCGTTGTGTTCTTGCGACCTGCTTGTCGATAGTTGTTTGTAAATACACTACGATACCGCGAGCTGATAAACGGTTACGCACCGCTTTCGTCATGATCGAGCCACCACCGGTAGCCAACACAATACCTTGCTTATCGGTAAGGTCGTTAATGACGTTCTCTTCGCGCTTACGGAAACCTTCTTCGCCTTCTAAATCGAAAATCCAGGTAATATCAGCGCCAGTGCGACGTTCAATCTCCTGATCAGAATCGTAGAATTCCAGATGTAGTTCATCTGCTAAGTGACGACCAATGGTACTTTTACCTGCGCCCATTGGACCAACCAAAAAGATATTACGTTTTTCAGCCATATTTGCTTATTTCACAACTTATCAATGTTAAGGGCAGCGTTGCCTGAGTTCCTCAACCACCCATTCACACGTGCTTATTTTGTCGCTAATAAGCACATACATAAAACCTCGTAAAAATTTCGAGGGCGGGATTATCTCAGTTTCTCAGACCTCTATGCAAGTTTTGTTGCAACATTGGGGCAGATGTTTTGAATATATCGGGGAAATCAAAGCCGTAGCGACCTGAAATGGCAGGTATGTACGGCTTGTCAGGTTGTTTGAACAGGCGTTTTGCCCGGCCTGTTCGCGATCAAAAGTCTTCCGTTACAATTTTGGGCGTAACGAAAATGAGCAGTTCGCGTTTCTGATACACCGTTGAACTGTTTCTGAATAGCGCGCCAACGACAGGTAAATCACCAAACAAGGGCACCTTGCTGACATCGTTGCTGTTCACTTGCTGGAAAATACCACCCAATACAATGGTTTCGCCATTTTCGACCAGCACCTGGGTTTTGATTTCCTGCGTATCAATCGCTACGGCATCACCGGTTGCAGTCGCAACGGTTTCGCCACGCGTATCCTGAGTGACTACCAAATCGAGAATAATACGATTGTCGGGGGTAATGTGCGGGGTTACTTTCAGGCTTAATACCGCCTTTTTGAATTCTACCGATGTCGCACCGCTTGAAGTGGCCTGTGAATAGGGGATTTCAGTACCCTGTTCAATATAAGCTTCCTGTTGGTTTGCAACGGTGATGCGCGGGCTGGCGATGATCTCACCTTTGTTTTCGGTTTCCAGCGCTGATAATTCCAGGTCCAGAATTGTACCGTCTGCCAGGCTGGCTATTTGAAAGCCAATCGCACCGGCTGCACTGGTAACCGGCAGATTTACGTTCAGGCGGTCACCTAAATCCGGCACTACACCGCCAGAAATCGTTTCAGCACCTTCAAGTGAGCCCGACACGCCGTTGTCGTCCTGGCGATCGGAGAAGCCCCAACGTACACCGAAGTCTTCGCCTACATTGTCGCGTACTGTCACCATGCGCGACTCAATCAACACCTGTTTAACCGGAATATCCAGTGAAGCAATCACTTTGCGCGCTTCATCAATTGACTCAATGGTATCGCGCACGAGCAGGGTGTTAGTACGCTCATCAACCGTTACCGTACCGCGCTCGGTAAGAATGCCGCCGCTGCCTTCGTTGGCTTTGAGGATATTCGCCAGTTCAGCGGCCTTAGCGTAATTAACGGTAATGCTGGCAGAGGATAATGGCGCCAGTTGTGCTACCTGCTGGTCGCTTTGCAGCTTTTGAGTTTCCCTTTGCGATAGTTCTTCGCTAGGCGCAATCAGCAAAATATTGCCTTCGCGGCGCTTGTCCAGGCCTTTGATCTTCAGAATCATATCCAGCGCCTGATCCCACGGCACGCCTGTTAAGCTAATGGTCACATTGCCACTTACCGTATCGGTGGTGACCAGGTTAAAGCCATTTACCTTGGCGATAATTTGCAATACCTGACGGACCGGCACATCCTGAAAATCCAGTGAAATGGGCTCACCTTCGTACTGACTGCGTTCAAGATTTGCTACCTGCTCTTCGCTCATTGGCGAAATAGAGACGCGCAGTGTTTTTCCGTCCTGCTCTGTGTTGGCAACTACTTTTCCTTCGTAGTTAAACACCACGCGAGAGGACTCTTTTTCCTGAAACGTTTCAATGGTGGTAACAGGTGTGCCAAATTCGGTGACATCTAACTCTACCAGTTGGTCTTTACCCAGTTCAGTTTTAGGAAGGGTAAGTACTAACTTACCTTTTGCTTCAATGAGCTGTGGCTGGCCTTTGCTGTTTGAAAATGTGAAGGTGGTCACAGCGCTTTGATTGGCACTGCGAGTGAAAGCAATATCCTTCAGGGTAGACTGAAATACGGTTTGTTCAGCGGCGTTTGGGTTCAGTAATTGCGGAGATTCCTGCGCATTTAACTCAGAGGCAACGACATTCGCCAGCAACAATGTTACCGCTAATCCCACAAACCAGGAGCGGCGTCTGCTACGCTTGTTGAGTCTTTCGTTAAAGATATATCGCTTAGACATCTTGTTCTTCTCCTGCTCACGAACCCATCGCGAGCGTTGTTTCTTTGCGCTGCCAGCATCCGGTGCCATCAGGCACTAACTCTTCAATGATCACGCTGTTGTTTTTTACATTAATAATCTTGCCAAAAAACAATCCAATTCGATTCCCGGCTTTAGCCTGGTACAAATTACCGTCATTGGTCTTAAACAATACCCAGTCAGCGCCATTAGAGCGGAAACTACCGGTCAATTGCAGCGCATCAATGCCATAAGACTCCAAAGGCTCTTTTGCCCGGGTCAAATCGGGTTGCGTGCAGTTCGCTTTGACCTGGGTTACAACAGGCGCCTGATCGCGCTGGGGTCGCATGAACGGACTTCTGAATTCAGAAGCGCTGTACACAAATGCCGGTTGCTGCGTAAATTCCGGGTAGGGCTCAATGCGAGACTGTGTAGTTTGCTTTACCTGATTGGTGTAAGCAACTAAATCATCCATTTGCGGAGCGCAACCCGCTGTTAAGCCTAACAAAGCCAGTGTTACCAATACGCGTAAGGGTGTCATTTCTTGTCCCCTTCGTTCTTGGTATTCGCTGCCCGATAGGTTTTCGCCAATAGACTTAGCTTCAGGCCTTCCTGTTCAGCCTTTAACTCAAAATCGTGCATCGTAACAATGCGCGGCAGGCCGGCTACCTTTGAGACAAACTCCCCAATATTGTGGTAACCACCGCTGACTTCGATTTTTATCGGCAGCTCAGTATAAAACTCTTTAGGGATTTCATTTTCCCAGTTAATTAACCGGAAAGTGAGTCCGGCGCTGGTACCTACGTATGTAATATCATCCAGTAAGCCGGGTGTTTCGTTACGTGTTGGCAACGACTTGAGCATGGAGGAGAAGTCTTCCTCGATTTTAGCCAATTGTTGTTTGTACGCGGTTAAGTTAACTGCCAGTCGATACTTGGCCTCAAATTGCAGTTTAAGCTCGGCTTCCTTTTTTTCCGCGGCGTCGAGCAAAGGTAATTTAGGGCTGACAATGGCAAAGTAACTGATGCCACAAATTACAACGGCAACAAACAGCGACACTACAACTTTGATTTCAAAAGGCCATACCGCAACCTGTTCAAAATCCAGATCGTTCATTTCTTTCAGGCGAGACACGTCAAACTTCATTTTTTGCCTCCCTTCGCTTTCTGCTCTGCCTCGCGCTGGGCGTTGGCAAGTACCTGGCTAATTGAAAAGGTCAGCGTGAATTCACTGACAGCGTCACTGGCGCTGGTGTCGGCCACAATGGAAGACAAATCACCGGCAGTGAAGACTTTGGACTTTTCCAGCTGTCGCATAAACTCAGCCAGACGGTTGTTCGACTCGCTGGTGCCGCGAACTTCAATTTGCGCGCCTTTGCGGATCATCGATTTAAAGCTCACACCGGGTGGGACTAATCGGGCAAGTTCATCCAGAATGTTGGGCGTGATGTTTCTGCTGCTTTGCAGTTGTTCAATCAGGGCCATACGCTGTTCGATAGCAGCTTTACTGTCTTTGATGCGCTTAATTTCTGCAATTTGGCTTTCCAGTGCTGTAATTTCGGTTTGCAGATACTGATTACGGGTATTCTGGTTACTGATTTGCGTTTCAATGAACTGGCCAATTAACCAAAAAATCAGGCCGCAGAACACGGCGACTAGCGCCAGTGTCACTAAAAACTGTTGCTTCTGTTTCTGACGGCGCTGTTCACGCCAGGGCAAGAGGTTTACATGTGCCACGACGAAAACCCTCTGCTAGCAAGCCCGGCTGCAATGACCATCATAGGCGCCAGTTGATTAACCTGCTCTTCGTTGACTTTGTCACCCAGTTTGATTTGCGTAAACGGGTTAAAAATGTCGACATCAATACCCAGGTCTTGTTGCAGTGTGTCAACCAGTGCTGGCATAACAGCACCCGCACCACATATTAAAATACGATCCGGGCGGTCGGCGTGCACGGTACTCATGTACATCTGCAACGCGCGGTTAATTTGCTGCTGTAAGTTAGCGGCGAACACCGGCAGCGTATCTGTTTCCCAATTTGCCGGGAGTTGCTGGGTAATCAATTGTTCTTCGGTGTCTTTGCGGTCCTGCATGTGGATCAGTGCCAGGTCCTGAATCAGCATGTCGACCCCAAAGTTATGCTCCTTGCTGTACATCACTTCACCAGATTGCCACACACACATTTGCAACAATGAGGCGCCGATATTGATACAGCAAACGCGCTCATCTTCCCCTTTGTTCGGGTAGAAGTGGTCAATGGCGTTGCCCAGTGCATACCCTTCTACATCGACCACTAGCGGTTCAAACCCCTGCTCGCGGACCAAGGTAGAGCGCAGCATGACTACGTCTTTATGGGCAGCGGTTAGCAGCACATTTACTTTGCCAGCATGGGTTTCACTCATGCCAAGCTCTTCAAAATCCAGGTAGACTTCTTCAAGGGGGTAGGGAATAAGGCTGTCGGCCTCGACTTCAATTTGGCCTTCCAGTTCAAAGTCAGTTTGGTCTGGCTCCATATGGACCACTTTACTGATCACTGACGCACCAGCAACAGCAATGGCCGCGGGCTTCAGTTTGCTCTTCATCGCTTTACGCACTTTGCGCAATGCCAGACTGACCGCTTCCATGTCTGTGATTTCGCGTTCTTTAAACGCGTCTTTAATAATGGGTTCGCAAGCAAAAGCCGTTAAGGTGTAATCACCCTCACTGCCTTCCAGCACCACTGCTTTTATACAACGCGTCCCGATGTCGAGACCGACAATGGGTGGTTGCTTCTTTTTAAACAGCGATTTCAACATATAAACCGTGCCTTTGCGTGCCTGCGTAAATTTCTACCATATGATGTTACTTAATTTTTTTCTATTAAATGGTTCTAATAAATACACTTAGGTATAAAATATAAGTCATTTTGGCAAAAAAGCCCTGAAATATCGTATCGTGAAGTACATTAAAACCTTATTAAAACTTGGCATTATTGCCGGATTGCTCGGAAGCATTGTACTAACGGGTATCTATTTCTATATCAAACCTGATCTGCCCAGCGTTGCTATCCTGAAGGACGTGCGGTTGCAGACGCCTATGCGTATCTACACCCACGACGGTAAACTGATATCCCAATACGGTGTCAAAAGACGGATTCCGGTAACACTGGACGAAACGCCAGATTTACTGAAAAAAGCCATATTGGCCACTGAAGACAACCGTTTTTATGACCACTTTGGTATTGATCCTATCGGCATCACCCGGGCTTTCATTAACCTGGTAATCACCGGTGAGAAAAGTCAGGGGGCCAGTACGCTTACGCAGCAGTTAGCGCGCGGATTCTTCCTGACCCGCGAAAAAACCTACATCCGTAAAATCAAAGAAGTGTTCATTGCTTTGCACATGGAAGCAGAGCTCTCCAAAGACGAAATTTTTGAACTCTATCTGAATAAAATTGAGCTGGGTCACCGTTCGTTCGGGTTTGGTGCGGCAGCACAAGTGTATTACGGCAAAAAGCTGAACGAACTCAATCTGGCCCAAATTGCAACGCTGGCCGGGTTACCGCAAGCGCCGTCTGTGTTAAATCCAATCAGTCGCCCGGACCGTTCCCTGGAACGTCGCAGAATTGTATTACTGCGTATGCTGGATGAGGGGTACATCACCCGCCAGCAATTCGACGAGGCGTTAAATTCACCGGTAACCGCTAAAAAACACGGCGCCGAAATTGAACTGGATGCCCCGTATTTAGCTGACCTTATTTACAACGAAATGGTTGAGCTATACGGCAAAGAAGAGGCCGAAACCGGTGGCTACCAGGTGTATGCGACGGCAGATTCACACATGCAGCAAGCGGCTCAGCGCGCGGTGAAGCAAAACCTGCATGACTATGATGAGCGTCACGGTTATCGCGGACCGGTAGCCAGGTTATGGCCTGAGGAAGACGGTAAATCTGCATCAGGCAATGCTACTACCGAACTAACCGATTCATCAGTAACACTCTGTGATACACCGGCGATGTATGCGGACTGGCCCTGTGATATCACCGAAGAACAGGTAATGATGGCGCTGGACAACGCGGGTGCGTATGGGTTTGTGTTCCCGGTAGCGGTTACTGCAGTCGAAGAGCAGCGTTTTGTTACTCGTGATGTGACTGGCATTGAACGAGCCATTGAGTGGGAAGGGATGGATTGGGCCAGACCTTACATCAGTGACAGTCGTCAGGGCGAGCCACCCAAAACTGCCAGCGACATAGTGTCACCAGGCGACGTTGTGTATATCCGTGAAATGGACGGACAATGGCGACTCGCGCAATTGCCGGATGTGGCAGGCGCGTTTGTAGCATTGGATCCAAAAAATGGCGCGGTGCAAGCCATTGTGGGCGGATACAGTTTCTATCAGAGTCAGTTCAACCGCGCCACCCAGGCCAAACGTCAGGTGGGTTCGAACATTAAACCCTTTGTCTATTCTGGTGCATTGGAGCACGGTTATACCGTAGCCAGCGTTATTAATGATGCGCCTATCAACGAATGGGATCAAGCTACAGGCGTCGCATGGCGACCACAAAACTCGCCAGCGGAATACGATGGCCCAATTCGAATGCGCGTTGCACTGGGTAAATCGAAAAACGTTGTGTCAGTAAGGTTGCTGCGAGGCGTCGGGCTCGACAACACCATAGAGCACCTGACCCGATTTGGTCTCGACCGCGCTGATATTCACCGCGACGAAACCGTGTCATTAGGTTCAAGCTCACATACTCCGCTTGAAATAGTGCGTGGCATGGCAGTGATAGCTAACGGCGGTTATTTAATTGAACCCTATTTTATTGACCGTGTGTCGAACGAATTTGGCGAAGTATTGTGGAAGCACAATCCGGTTGTTGCCTGCGGTGAGTGCAACAAAGACACTGAGACAACCACCCCGGTCAACGAAGAGGATATTGATATTGAAGCCTTGCTGGCTGCTGAGTTAAATCAGCAAATGGCACCGCAGGGCGAAGAGGAGGAGGTGATTCCTGCTCCTCAGGTGATCTCTTCGCAAAATGCCTTCCTGGTTGCCGAAATGATGCGAACCGCTGTGCGCTACAATGGTAGCTACAGTAAAAAAACCGGTTGGCAAGGCACCGGTTGGCGAGCCAGCAATATCCTTGGGCGCGAAGACTTAGCCGGTAAAACCGGTACAACCAATGATTCACGAGATGCCTGGTTCAGTGGTTTCAACCGTAATCTGGTGGCAACTGCCTGGGTTGGTTTTGATGATATGAGCCGCCAGTTGGGGCGTGCAGCGTATAACCGCCCCCTTGCCGCCCGCAATCCGGAGCGCTTCGGCTGGATAGGTAATGCGCTGGTTGGGGCAGAAAGTGGTGCCAATGCGGCACAACCTGCCTGGATACGATTTATGCAGGTTGCCCTGGATGGAGAGCCTGAAGCGCCCATGCCAGTACCTGATGACATTGTGCGCGTACGCATTGATCGTACCAGTGGAAAGTTGACCCGGCGCACTGACCATACCACACTATTCGAATATTTCCTGCGGGGCACTGAGCCAACCGTTTATGTGCTTGAAGATGACATCGACGATCCGGCTCAGCAGGATGAAGAAAGTGTAGACGTAGAGGAAATTTTCTAACGTTTGCGCCAAACGACAATGCTAAAAAAATAAATGGTTAACTACAATGTCTGATGACGATAAGCGCTATCTGTATATCCCTCATGCGGGGCCCTCGCTACTGGAGACCCCGCTGCTGAACAAAGGCAGTGCGTTCACTGCGCGCGAACGAACCGCCTTTAACCTTACCGGTTTATTACCGCCCCGTTACGAAACCATCGAAGAACAAGTCGAACGTGCTTACATGCAATACAGCTCGTTTGACGAGCCGCTGAATAAACACATTTACTTGCGTGCCATTCAGGATACCAACGAAACTCTATTCTACCGTCTTATTCAGCGTCACATTGAAGAGATGATGCCTATCATCTATACCCCAACGGTGGGGGACGCCTGTGAGCAGTTTTCTGATATTTATCGCAGCTCGCGCGGCTTGTTCATCAGCTGGGAAGAGCGCCATCAAATCGATGATATCGTCCGCAATGCGACTAAGCGCAAAGTAAAGGTCATTGTGGTAACCGACGGTGAACGTATTCTTGGTCTTGGCGACCAGGGAATTGGCGGTATGGGTATTCCTATCGGTAAGCTTTCGCTATACACCGCGTGTGGCGGGATTTCTCCTGCTTACACGCTGCCGGTAATGCTTGACGTGGGTACCAACAACGAAAAGCTGCTGAACGACCCTATGTACATGGGCGCGCGTCATCCGCGTATCAGTCAGGAAGAGTACGACGAGTTCCTTGATATGTTCATGCGCGCGGTAAGTAAGCGCTGGCCGGAAGCCATGATCCAGTTCGAAGACTTCGCTCAGCCTAATGCCATGCCACTTCTGAAGCGTTATCGCGACCGCGTATGTTGTTTTAACGACGATATTCAGGGTACAGCGGCAGTGACGTTGGGAACTATTCTGGCCGCATGCAGAATGCGCAAAGCCAAACTGTCTGCGATGAATATTGTGTTTGTCGGGGCGGGCTCTGCTGGTTGTGGTATTGCAGAGATGCTGATCCAGCAAATGGTGCAGGAAGGGTTGTCTGACGCGGAAGCGCGTAAGAAAATCTTTATGATCGACCGTTACGGTCTGGTTATGGAAGGGCAGGAAGGGTTACGCGACTTCCAGCAACGCTTACAGCACAGCGCTGATGAAGTAAAAGACTGGTCATTTAGTGGCGAATACCCGTCGTTACTGGACGTGGTGAATTGTGCCCAGCCCGACGTGTTAATTGGCGTATCTGGTCAGCCAGGCTTGTTCACAGAGCAAGTAATTCACGCCATGAAGCGCAACAGTGATATGCCGATTATCTTCCCGTTGAGTAACCCCTCGCGTCAGGTCGAAGCGCGTCCTGAGCAGGTCATCGAGTGGACCGAAGGTGAAGTGATTATCGCCACAGGCAGCCCGTTCAAACCCGTTGAGTACAATGGTAAAACCTATCCGATTGCGCAGTGCAACAACAGCTATATCTTCCCTGGTATTGGCCTTGGTGTAATTGCCGCTAAAGCCCGCCTGATCAGTGATGAAATGCTGATGGCGGCCAGTAATGCGCTGGCAGACGCATCGCCATTAGCCAATACGGGTGAAGGTGAGTTGTTGCCACCGCTACGTAAAATATCCCAGCTAAGTCGGGATATTGCTTTTGCTGTTGCCAAAGTTGCCATGCAGCAAGGTCTGGCGTTAGAGCAAACCGACGAGCACCTGCTAGCCAGCATTGAACGCAATTTCTGGCGGGCCGAATACCGGCCATACAAGCGCGTCAGCATTTAACCGCGAAGGTGATTTCAAGGGCAACATCTGGTTGCCCTTTTCGTTTCCCGCTACCGTGTAATTTCTGTTGCCATCTTGCAACACTTTCACACTGTCCTTTATCTTGTAACAGTTAAAATACACCCTAACGTTCTGAAAATTAGACGTTTGTTGTAGTTGGCATACGCTTTGATACTAACTTCTCTGTAATGATAAATAAAAGCATTCCGGAGTAGTTATGATGTCTCTACGTCAATTCAATTTAAAACCCATTACCCAAGCGGTCCTGATTAGTGCCGTGGTCAGTACATTAGCTGCGTGCGGGGGCTCGGGTTCCGACAGCAACCCAAATAACGCCGGTAACGAGCCTGATAGTACGTCGTTTTCATTAGCCGTTTCTGACGCCCCTGTTGATCAAGCCAATGAAGTGGTGGTGTATTTCGATACGGTGGAGTTGATTGGCGAAGAAGGCAATCAAACGTTTGATGTACGCGATGGCAATGGCGATCCGATGGCAATCGACTTGCTGCAATATCAGGGCGATGCCTTTGTTGAAATTGTTTCTGCTACAGAAATCCCGCTAGGTACTTACTCGCAGCTTCGATTGGTTGTAACAGACGACTCTTACATTTCTACTGACATAGGCACATTTGATCTTGCTGTCCCAAGCGGCGAACTAAAGCTGGATGGCTTTGTTGCGTTGCCTAATGTTGAGGCGGCTTACACTGTCGAGTTTGACCTGCGTAAAAGTGTCGTCGACCCGGTAGGACAAACTACGACTTACTTCCTGAAGCCTCGCGGTGTGCGCCTGGTTGCAAATAGCGATGTCGGTACGCTGAGCGGTACCGTCTCCTCTGACTTGATTACGCATCCGGATTGCAGCGTTAAAGCCGACAGCGATGTAGGAAACGCCGTGTATATTTACGGCGATGTAAACCTGGACGCGGCCGTTCTGGGCGATGATGCGGACAACCCAAGCGATACGCAAGAGGTGTCGCCCTACGCTATTGCCACGGTGAATTACGATGAAGCTTCTGACTCATACAGCTATGTAGCGGGCTACTTACCTGCTGGTGACTACACGGTTGCATTTAGTTGTTTGGCTGACGTTGACGAACCAGAATCAGATGAAAACGCGGAAGATGGATTTACCTTCCAGGCGGTAACTGAAACCAGTATTACTGCAGGTAACGAGACCGTATTGGCACTTTAACCCTTAGTGGGCAAGGGACTGCCCACTTTTTTATGCGGTTTGTTTTTGCAGCCACTGACTGGCGATAGACCACAACGGCAAACACTGGCGCGAGAAAAAGCGCATATGGCCAATATGACTTAGGCCGTACGTAGTGGGGTTGAGAGACTTCTTCTGTGCTTTAATGCGGCTGTAAACAGCCAGCATTTCATCGACGTTCTGAGGACGTGCAATTTCATCGTCGGTGGCCGTCAGCCACAACGAAGGCTGAGTCAGGTCATCGTAATAATGCCGGGTTACACCTTTGCCAAATTCGGTTTTCACATAACCCTGACCGTTACACCACTTCTGCCATTGAGCAGCCACGCGTTTTGGTAATGGCTCTCCCATTCCCACCCATTGAGATTGAGTTTGCCCAAACAACAGGTTAGTAAGCGGTATAAAACAGTTCATGTAGAAATGGGCTTTGAATTTGTAGGGCCAGTCGAAGTTACGCAAGCTACCTGAAGAGCTCCCAAACGTAACAAAGCTATGAAGCTGGTGGCTGTTAGGCATGAGGCCAACTAACTGCCCGCCAGCACTGTGGCCAATTAAATGTAGCGGTATATCAGGGTACAACGACTTTAACGTATCCAAAACCGCTGGCATATCCAGCTCGCCCCAACACTGCAGTGATGCATTGCGCATGATGTGTTTATGTTTGTCAGATTCGCCGATGCCCCGGTTATCGTAGGTCAGTACAGCGAAGCCCTGCTCACTCAAAAACTTGGCGAAATGTTGGTAAAAACGCTGACCAATACCCGTTGCAGGCGCAAGCATAATTGCCCCGGTGGCGAGCTTCTTCGCTGGGTATAGTGTCGCAGCTAACTTTACGCCATCTGTACAGGTAATCGTGAGCGGTTTAGGGATTGTCATAAGAGATGCAGTAATACGATTCTGGTCTAACCAGTTGGCAGTATAGCGGAGCAGTGCCTGAAGTGCTACTTTATCGGGGCAGTGAACTCTGGGCGGATACAAAGGTCAACAGCCCCTGGTACTTGTAAAATCTGTTCAGGCCCCAATATCTTTCTAACTACAATCCAAACGGAGTTGGTGTGAATAAGGGATTAATGTTACTACTTTGCCTGTGTTTTTTATTATCACCGCTGGCCACTGCCGGAGTAGACTGGCTGCCCCAGCAACACATAAAATCACAGATCCTAAAGGAACAGCGCGCTTATCGTGTGTCGTTACCTGAAAACTATGAGCAATTTTCCCGGCAATATCCGTTGTTACTAGTGCTGGATGGCGACCACTATGGCGATCTTGTCGCTAATAACGCTCAGTTTTTGGCGGAAGCCGGTGATATACCCGAACATGTGATCGTTGCGCTGTCTTCAGTAAACCGATTGCGGGATTTTACGCCTACAGACTCGCCAGATTGGCATGGTGATGGCGGCGCTGAGGCCTTTTCAAACTTCATTAACAACGAACTGCTCAGCGCGCTAAAGGCGGACTATCGCATTGGTGGGCACAAGGTTATCTGGGGGCATTCGGCGGCTGGGCTGTACGTGATGTACCACTTGTATACTTCTCCAACCACGTTTGATGCGTATCTGGTTAATGACGGCTCACTGGATTGGGACAATGGTGTGGTGGTTGATAGCCTGCGGCAGTACCTGCAAAAAGACACGCACCCCAAGCAGTTTCTCTATTTCAATAACAGTTATCTGCTTGAGGATATACCAGACGAGTTTCGATTTGTTGATCACGTAAAGGCTGTGCTGAAAGCCAATTCCACTCAGTCATTGCGTTGGGTTTATCAAAATCTGAGTAATGAAAGCCATGCCACTATACCATTGGTGGGCAGCGTTCACGCTCTGCGAGCCCTCTATGAAGGCTACAGGATCCCAGAAGCCATTGTGTATAAAGGGCTGGAAGCCATGAAGTCGTATGTTGAGTCCTTGTCTGGTCGGATTGGCGCGAAACAGAAAGTTGCTGAGGAAAGCTTGTTGGATTACGGCTACCACGCGCTGTTTTCTGAACACATTGATATCGAGCATGCCATTGAGACCTTCAAATACACGGTGAGCTTATATCCGGAATCCATTGCATCACTTGAAGGCCTGTATCTTGCCTATGAGGAAACAGGCAATAAAACATTGGCAGGTGCTGCGTTAAACCAAGCAATCGATGTGGCTAAACGTAACGGCTCTGACGAATTACAGCGGCTACTGGATATGAAACAGGGCACTGAATGATACTCTGAACGGGCGTATGACATACTGGCAAGACAGCGTCGGGGGGTAGTAATTCTATGCCAGTTAACCATAGTTTCTTACTACGGCATTCCTGATAAAATTGAATTGAAACCAGACCATAATCGGCATTGCACTAAAACTGTAAATGACCCAAAGGTACCAGCTCCCTTCGACAGCGGTAAGGGCGTATACGACAACTGCGTATACAAGCCAGTATACGGAATGCACTTTGATACAAACAGGCAGACTCAGCACAATCACCGTGTCTAGTACGCCGGCCTTCTGGTAGTGCGCACAGGCTTTGTAAACTTTGAGTGCACCAAGGTGGAATACCACCAACGATGCAACGTATGACGCGAGTGTGATCACATCCAATGAATACGATAAACCAAACAAGTACATGGGTAATACCGTGCTGGCCGTTTGCAAATAGAAGCAGGCGATGTAGTACCTGATTTTTTGGCCTTGACCGAGTTCCTCATTGGCTAATAATGCCGCCAGGCGATCCGTGTCCCAGAAGTACATAGTGCTTCATCCCTGAATGAATTTAGTGTGTTATTGAACAATATCAGGTGGATATGACAAAAGCGATCAGTGTGATTGAGGCTTAAGACACAAGTGGGGCAGTTGGGCCTGACTTTAATAAACAGGTTAATTTTTTACTTCTGAGGCTGCTCCACTTTGTAACGCGAGATGCGCAGCAAATGGACCATATAATTGAGAACTGCCATCAAAGGCGTTGTGTAACAATATATAATTCGTTGATTCACTATTGAGTCGATACAATGTAAACCCCAAACCATCTGAGATTATTTTACTCTGCAATTGGCACGTTTCCGCAGTGCTCAAAGCTTCTTTTCCAAACACTCGGTCTGAGGCGTTATCCTCAATGAAAGCACTCTTTTGGTGCAGTTGTTTAATGTATTCAACTTCCACTCCTTCGCAGTTGCGGACCTTAAATGCATATGCATTTAAACTGCTAAGGGCGACAATGGTAGTAACAGAAACCACCGTTCTCAGGACTACATTAAACGGCCACATTTGCACTCGCTATTCCGGTGAGCTAAAAGGCCTGACGATAAACGGGTTTTTACCGGCTTTACCGGCATACCAAAACGCCCACGCCAACATAGATGTGAGAATGGTCATGCCAAAGTTTGCCAGTAAGTTAAAGAAGTCAGTGAATGCAAATAGACTAGAAATAAATATCGTGAGTGAGAAGAAAGCGCAGATAAACGCGCCGACATAAGCAAACGCTCTGGTGATTGGATGAAATCCTTTGCTGGGTTGATTCATTAAAATTCCTTTTTTTAATTTCCAGTATGCGCTTTGCGCTCTCCTGGTAACGCCCGCTGAATAAGGTTGAAAAGCGTTATATTCACATAATTAAACCGCTATTTTTTGTCATTGGTAAGACTCTTGTGGGCGATTATCCCAACTACGAAAATGACAAAAATAGCTAAGCCGAAATAAATTAAAAATTCTACCACTGACCCCATAATGGCCTCCTTGTTATTGGCTAACCATCGCGACGTCCAGGGTTCGCTCTCCGTAGCAGTCACGCATGGTGTGTCCACTTCCAAACGAATTGCAGACAAGCATGAATAAACATAGCATGATTTTTAGTCCAATGGATATGTGCGACGAATTTCACTCAAAGGTGTGGCATTTACTGAAAACTAATACGTCTTGTGTTAATTCACATAACGGGTTTGCAGACGGTACGCTTCGCCTATTTGTTCAATAATTAGTGAATTGGTTGAGAAAGACCTTTGAAAATAAGAAACACCCCTTTTAGTTGATCGTCAGCGGGACACTTTGCTTTTGCAAATCTATCGAGCACAACGAAACAGTCAGAGTTTTCTGCATTGATATCAATATTAACCATAGACCAATTACCAAACTCGTAATCACATAAGACCTTTTCTGAAAGGATCCTTATGTTGCAGTGTCTCGTGTCATTTTTTACCCGTGATATAAGTTTTTCTATGTTGTTCGATGGGCCTTCTAACACTTGAAAAAAATAATCGGGAAGTACCAGTAGTACGCCTTTTATTCCGCTTTGGTCATTGTTTTTGCGGGCAGTTTCTAGGATCGATTGCACGTCGGCGTCATCCACGTCACTTTTACGTTCACTGACATAAATAAGTTGAGTTAGTTGGTCTTCACTGTGTGTTGATGCCATGAGTTCTATTAGGCCCAAACTAAAATGACTTAAGTATAGTATCCCATGCACCATTGCGCACAAAAAATAAACAGTTCCTGAAGGGGAGTGCGCCAAGCATCTTTTATCTCATGTGTGTTTTACTTTTTGCGGTTCATAGTGCTGGAATTCATACGTCTTTATTGGATGGCGAAAATGGTGAAGTCGCTGCGCATATTTTTCTCTATTGAACGCCTTGCTAGGTGCGAGGCAATTCATAACTTTCCAGTAAACTATACGCAGTGTTTTGGTGCTCTTTGTTTAGAATACTGTTTTCCGACAATGAGCTTACAAGGTAAAACTCTTTCTCATTTCTTATGCTGCCACGGTTAGAAATTTTTAAAAACTCCTTAAACGCTTTATGTTGCAGTGAGAAAAGAGAAGGTAAGCCTGCTTCTAACATTTTGCTGTTTAAGCGCTCTTGTTCTGACTTTGACATATATGAACAAATTTCCAATGCGTCGTTGGCTGCCATACGCACTGAAGTTAATGAGCCTTTCATTAGATTTATGTTGGAATACACATCCTTACTGTCTGTATTTTCAGATTGAAAAACCAGCCCAACAAATTCGCAAAGGATTTCCTTTTCTGTCTTCAAAATGCACCTGGTAATAAGCTAACGGTTAAAAACAGCCCGCCTACGGGTGAAGGTGTTTTTAGTTATATGCGACATTTTTGATGATTAGCACTTACCAACTCCAAAATAGGTTTTGTCGGACTTGGTAAAAGCTTCTTCAATATCTCTTTGAGCAAAACCTAGGCTATAGAGTTGTTGCTTAATATCAGACTCAGAGTTCGGACCTAAAGAGTGAACGCTATCGCCATCATTTAATAGTGAGTAATGAGCAAAATATCCCTCATTTTCCTTTGATACTTTTATCACACCGACTCCCTCCAAGCACATAATGTCCCAGCCCGCTTTGGCGGGCACCATAATTTGTTGTTATGTGGCACGTTTAAAATAACCTACACAGTAATACAAACTGACTAAAAACAAACTAAGAACATAACCAAAAGCTACCCTTGGATAAAGATTGGCCTGTACGCAATGTACTTGCTGGCGTGGGTTTACTAGTTGAGCGCAGTCGATATTTGAGAAAATTGAATAAGCTAAAAATAGACATGAAGCGAGTAAGGAAAAAACACAAAAGACTATTATTAACCAACGAATTTGACTAGCAAACCAATAGAATGCAAAAGCGACAGTAACTACCGGAACAGTGTCAGCTAATGCGACTTTAGGATATTCATAAAAAGATATGCAACCGATGACAAAGAGCATTCCTGCAAACCCAATCCATGTACCCAGAAATTCAAAGTTTCTGTCGCCGTGAGAATTTTTGAGCTTGAGGTTTACCTTATATCTCTGCATGTTCCTTTGCCACATAACAACTGAATAAACACCTACATGGTGTATTTGTGATGTTGAATTTTCAGGCTATCTCAATGTTTCCTTCTTGGAAAGGCACTTATGTGAGGTGAGAGTTGGGTTGTGGTGCATCACGTCATTGTATAGCGATGTGTTTTAGGTGATTACACATGACATGCCAGGATGTTCTTTGTTGGAAAGTGTCGGGCAGGGGGTTAGGCTGCCCGAAGAATTTACAGCTCCAGCGTGAATACTTTTGAGTTACGCTGGAAGTTATACAGCTCTTTTTTCGATGCAGGCAGGGCATCTACGGTAGCTGGCTTGAATCCGTGATCCAGGAACCAGTGTGCGGTTACTGTTGTTAATACAAACAAGCGGTGAATACCGGCGGCAATGGCTCTTTCCCGCACTTCTGCCAGAATACGTTCTCCGCGGTTTTTACCGCGATACTCTGAGTGCGTAGCAACACATGCCAGCTCGGCCGAACCGTCTTCTGGGTACAAGTACAACGCTGCACAGGCGATGATCATGCCGTCGCGAACAATTACAATGAACTGGTGAATTTCGTTTTCCAGGCGCTCCCGGGAACGTTTAACCAGCACACCGCTTTCTTCCAATGGCTTGATGAGATTGAGAATGCCGCCTACGTCGTCAATGGTGGCTTCGCGGATCTGCTCGTAATGGTTTTCCATTACCAGTGAGCCTGCACCATCGCGGGTGAACAGTTCCTGCAACAGGGCGCCGTCGGTTTCGTAGCTTACACAGTGAGCACGGGGTGTGCCAGCTTTTACACTGGTTACCAGGGCACGAATCACCGTGTCTTCGGTCATGATTTCCTGATCTTTGTGTAACTGCTCTAGCTGCGTGCGCTCGATAGTGCGGACCAATTTACCGTCTTTGCGGAAAATACCTGAGTAGTTGGAAAATACAATCAGCTTGTCAGCTTTCAGTGCAATGGCTGCCTGAGTGGCTACATCTTCGTGAGACAGGTTAAACACCTCACCGGTCGATGAATAGCCCATGGGCGACAGCAGTACAATTGAGCCATCATTCAGGTGGTCGTTAATACCGGTGGTATCAATACGGCGTACAACGCCGGTATTTTCAAAGTCGATACCGTCCAGCACGCCCATCGGTTTGGCGACCACCAGGTTACCCGTACACACGCGAATTTGCGCACCGTGCATAGGAGAGTTTGGTAGCCCCATGGTGAGCAGCGCTTCTACATGACAGCGCACCGAGCCGGCGGCGTCTTTCACGCATTCCAGGGTTTGCTTGTCGGTAATGCGCACGCCGTGGCTGAAGCGCCCTTCAATTTGACGCAGCGCTACGCGCTGATCGATTTGCGGGCGAGCACCATGTACCAGCACCAGGCGAACGCCCAGGCTGTTAAGCAGGGCGATATCCTGAATGATGTTGGCAAAGTTGTCGTCTTCGATCGCCTCTCCGCCAAACATAATGACAAAGGTTTTACCCCGGTGTGCATTAATGTAAGGCGCAGAGCTGCGAAACAGGCCAATACTTTCGTGATGCGATAGCACCATGTGTTGTTATCCCAACTTATCCAGATTTTCTAATTCCTGGTACAGTGCTTTGGTCACTGTTTCGGCACTGGTGCCGCCCAGGATGTTGCGTTTGTCTACACCGAATTCCAACTGCAGAACCGGGTACACATCATCGGTAATGTCAGCACACACAGATTGCAGTTGTGCTAACGACAGTTCTTCAATGGCGGCATTGTTTTCAATGGCCAGTAATACAATCTGTCCGGAAATATCGTGCGCGGTTCTGAACGGAATGCCTTTGCCTACCAGATAGTCAGCAAGCTCAGTGGCGTTTGAGTAGCCCTGAGCGGCTGCCACGCGGCAACGTTCTTCGTTCAGTGCCAGTGTGTCCAGTACTTCGCTGGCGATACACAGGCAGCAATGCCATTGGTTAACCGCGTCGAATGCGCCTTCTTTGTCTTCCTGCATGTCTTTGTTATACGCCAACGGCAAGCCTTTCATGGTGACTAACAAAGCCTGCAAGTGACCAAATACACGGCCACATTTACCACGCAGTAACTCCAGCGCATCCGGGTTTTTCTTCTGCGGCATCAGCGATGAGCCTGACGTCACGCTGTCGCCCAACTGCAGGAAGCCAGCTTCGCCGGAGTTGTAGAAGATCAAATCCTCTGCCAGACGAGACAGGTGCATCATGCTGGTGCTGGCAGTAAACAGCAGCTCCAGTACGAAGTCGCGGTCAGAAACGGCATCCAGGCTGTTCAGGCATGGGCTGGTAAAGCCCAGCTGGCTGGCGATTTCATGACGGTCTACCGGGTAGGTAGTGCCGGCCAGTGCGCCTGAGCCCAGTGGACACTGGTTCATGCGCGCGTGTAAATCTTCAAGACGACTTAAGTCGCGTTTGAACATTTCCACATAGGCTAAACACCAGTGCGGGAAGCGAATAGGCTGCGCACGCTGCAGGTGGGTATAGCCAGGAATAATGGCCTGCTGGTGGCGGCTCGCGGTATTCAGCAAGCTGCGAATAACCCCAAGCACGTCGGTTTTCAGCGATTCAATGTGGGTGCGGCACCACAAACGGAAATCGGTCGCAACCTGATCATTACGGCTGCGGCCGGTGTGCAGCTTACGCCCCACATCGCCCAGCTTTTCAATCAATGCGGCTTCGACAAAGCTGTGAATGTCTTCTTCGCCACTGGCACCAAAGTCAATCTCACCCGCTTCCGCCTGGGCTTTCAGTTCGCTGAGTGCAGATTCTAACTGCTGCTGTTCTTCTGCGGTTAGTACACCGGCTTTTGCCAGTGCACGAGACCACACGATCGAGCCTTCCATATCCTGCGCGGCCATGGCCTGGTCGAAGGGCAAGGAATCATTGACCTGACGGAACATATTACTACTGCCGGCAGCGAACCGGCCTCCCCACAATGCCATGCTTACTCTCCCTGCTTTTTCAGTGCCGCGATACGGCTTGATAAGCTAAACAGACGGATAAAGCCTTCTGCGTGTTTCTGGTCGTAAACGTCGTCTGCACCGAAGGTTGCGAAGTCTTCAGAGTACAAGCTATTAGGCGACTGACGCTGTGTCACGGTTGCCTGACCTTTGTAGAGTTTCACTACGATTTCGCCGGTTACGTATTTAGCAAACGAGGCAGCACCTGCAATAAGGGCGTCGCTCAGCGGGGTGAACCAACGGCCGTCATACATAACGTGTGAGAATTCAAGGGCAAGCTGTTCACGGTGCTTCAGAGACGCTTTGTCCAGTACCATGGTTTCAAGCGCTTTGTACGCTTTAAGTAGTACGGTGCCTCCTGGCGTTTCATAACAGCCACGTGACTTCATGCCAACCAGACGGTTTTCAACGATGTCGATACGACCCACACCGTGGGCAGCAGCCAGTTTGTTCAGTTCAACCAAACCTTCGTATGGAGACACTTCTTTACCGTTTACGTGCGTCAGTGCACCTTCGAAGAATTTAAGGTTTACACGCTCTGCCTGATCAGGAGCTTCTTCTGGATCAACGGTCATGGTCCAGACCTGCTTGCTAGGCTCGCACCATGGATCTTCCAGTTCTCCACCTTCGTGTGAAATGTGCCATGCGTTTGCATCACGGCTGTAGATCTTGGTGGCAGATGCCGTGGTTTTGATATTGCGCTCTGCCAGGTAAGCCAGCAGGTCTTCACGCGATACCATGTCCCACTCACGCCATGGCGCAATAACCGCCAGATCTGGTGCCAGTGCGTTAAATGCTCCTTCAAAACGAACCTGGTCGTTACCTTTACCGGTACAACCGTGGCATAGCGCGTCAGCACCTACTTTACGGGCAATTTCAACCTGCGCTTTGGCAATTACCGGGCGTGCCATAGACGTACCTAACAGGTATTCGCCTTCGTAAACGGCACCGGTAGTGATGGTTGGGAAGATATATTCTTTAACGAATTCTTCTTTCAGATCGACGATGTAGCATTCGCTTGCACCCGTCGCAATGGCTTTTTCCTTCAGGCCTTCCAGTTCTTCGTCACCCTGACCCACATCGGCCGCAAACGCGACAACTTCGCAGTCATAGTTTTCTTTTAACCATGGAATGATCGCTGAGGTATCTAAACCGCCTGAGTAGGCGAGCACAACTTTGTTTACTTTGCGCATAATGGGTGTCCTGATTAGGCTCCTAACAAATGGGTTAAAATAGCATTTTGGCCGTGCATCCGGTTTTCTGCCTGTTGCATTAGCAGCGACGCGTCGCTGTCCATCAGGCTTCCGGTAATTTCCAGGTCGCGGTGAGCGGGCTGGCAGTGCAGTACGTGTGTTGCACCTGTCAGCTCCATCAGTGCCTCGTTAACCTGATACGGCATAAACTTGTCTTTAATGGTTTCAAGTGGCGTGTCGTCGCCCATTGATAACCAGGTGTCGGTATAAATGACATTCGCGCCTTTCGCGGCAGCAACGTCATGAGACTCTGTGATTTTTACGCCAGTTTGCTCTGCAATGGCTTTGGCCTGGGCCACAATGGTAGGGTCGGCTTCGTGGCCTTCAGGCGTAACTACTACCTGATGGCATCCCAGCAATGCGCCCACAATCAACAGTGAGTGTGTGACATTGTTACCGTCGCCCACATAGGCCATGGTCAGGCCTTCGGTGCTGCCGAATTTCTCGAACAGAGTAAGATAGTCAGCCAAACCCTGACAAGGGTGATACTTGTCGCACAGCGCGTTAATAACCGGCACGTTGGCGGCTTCTGAAAAAGTAACCAGTGTCTCGTGCGAGAATACTCGAGCTACAATGGCATCGGCCCAGCACGCAAGGTTAGCGGCTACGTCAACGGCATCTTCACGTCCGGCTAGCTTGTTTGACTGGCTGTCCAAATACACCATATGACCGCCCAGGCGGTTAATACCGATGTCGAAGCTTACGCGGGTACGCAGAGAAGGCTTCTCAAACAGCGCAACCACTGATTTACCTGCCAGTACGTTGGCATAGGCCGCCGGCGACTGTTTAATCTGAACAGCCAGTGCAAGAAGTTCCTGCATTTGGTCGGGTGTCCAGTTGGCAAAGGTTAATAAATCCTGCTTCATGCTACTCTCCAGAAATCTGGGCTGCCGGAATCACTCTGGTTCCGGTTTGGTTAGTTAAAATAGCGGCTAACGACTGCGACCAACTGGCAATCGTTACCGGCTTACTTAATTGAGTTGCGGCTTGCATAGCGGCTTCTACTTTTACCAGCATGCCGTCTTTAATAACGCCTTTATTTACTTCGTCTTTCAGGCGGGCTTCATCCAGGGCGTGAATTAGCACTTTATCGCCGTCAAGTACGCCTTCAACATTGCTGAGCAGCAATAGGTCACCGCCAGTTAACTCGGCGATAACGGTTGCGGCCTGATCGGCGTTTACATTCAGCAAACGGCCATCGGCATTACTGCCAATAGAACTGATTACGGGCAAACAACCGCTTGCCAGCAAGTGATCCAGCAAGGCTGAACTACCCGGAGACGGAATGCCTACCGCGCCGTATTTTTCGTTCAGTACAGTGCATTGTGTTAAGCCGCCATCGAGTAAACTAATTCCCACAGGGGTAACGCCTGCACCAATTGCCAGGCCACACAACATTTTGTTTGCCGTGCCCGCCAATGCACCGCTAACCACAGGCATGTGCTCATCGGGCGTAACCCGTAGTCCATCAATTTTGGTACTGGTTAACTGCATGGCACCTAACAGGGTGTCCACCATTGCGCCGCCACCATGTACCAATATTACCGAGCGTGTGGCCATTAACGCTTTGATCTCAGTTAACAATTGTGCGGCTATTGCCGGATTTTCCAATAATGCGCCGCCGACTTTAATAACGACTGGCGTGTTACTCGTAGCCATGAATCAATCCCTGTGTAGCAGACAAGCCAAGCGCCAGGTTGGCACATTGCATGGCTTGAGACGCGGCGCCCTTCATAACGTTGTCGATAGCACTGGCTACTACGGCGTAACCAGATTCGGCATCAACCTTCCAATGCAGATCACAAAACGGGGTGTGTGCTACATCGTCAACTTTAGGGAAGCTTTCGCGTAATCTTACGATAGGCTGGTCAGCATACACGGACTCATACAGGCTATCCAGATCACTTTGGGTTGTGCCTGCTTTTAGCTTAACGGTGACGGTTGCCAGAATACCGCGTTTGAAATTGCCCAGGTGCGGGGTAAAGATAACCTGCGTACCCAGGTGAGCTTCAATTTCAGGGGTGTGGCGATGCCCCAGCACGCCATAGGCTTGCAGGCTGACTTCGTAAAAGCTGGTGGTAAGGCTGGCTTTTCTGCCCGCGCCACTCACGCCTGAAACGGCATTAATAATAGGGCGCATGCTGGTGTCCAGCAGGCCTGCGTTAAACAGCGGCTTTAACGCCAGCAATGATGCCGTTGGGTAGCAACCCGGCACCGCAACAATATTGGCGCTTTTCAGCGCATCAGCCTGATACTCAGCCAGACCATAAACGGCTTTATCAAGGCAATCGACAGACGTGTGCGCAAAACCGTAATGTTTAGCGAATACTTCTGTATCTTTAAGACGGAATGCGCCCGATAAATCGAATACTTTTGCTTTCCCGGCAGACAGTGCTTCCATCCAGTCATGACTGGCTTCGTGAGGCGTAGCCAGGAAAATGCCGTCCATCGTGGCGGCTAATTCGGCCAGCAGATCACTGTTTAATGGAGTAAGTACATATTGAGAAAGATGCGCCAGGTTACCATGCACTTGTGCCATGGTTTTACCCGCGTCTGCACTGTTTTCAGATACCAGTACATGCTTCAGGGTCATTTGAGGATGACCAACAATTAAATTAACTAGCTGTGCCCCGGTGTATCCGCTGGCACCAATCACTGCAATATTAAACATAGTTCGTTCGTAGAGTTTGGGTAGTTACAAATAAAAAAACACTTTTTACCTTTGCGTGGGGCTTGTGAGCAGGCCGACCGATAAAGCACAAAGGTAAAAAGTGTGCTACAGCGAGTGTTCTACTGCTTCGGCGACCTGACTATACGTCGTCGCCATTCACACTGCATATTGTAGCCAGCCAGGGGAGAGCTAAACTGGGCGTTAGCAACCGGCTTGGCAAACCGGTTGATTGTCATATTCATGTCCTAATCCTGTTATGTTTTCCCGATACCCTGCACGTTAATCAGGCAAAAAGCAGGGCCGAAAACTATTACCGCTTGCCATCATACAATATTGGAATATTTATGCAATAAAAATGTATAAATATTTACGATTGCCAGGTAAAATTCAGTTTTACCCCTGTCTGGCGACAAACTATCCATTTTTTCAGTTTAGGGTTACCGTTTCATTACCCGCTGATAAATGGTACAAAAAGCGAATAATCATACAATAAAGAAAGGAATTGCCATGTCTAGCCGTACCATTGCGTTGGTTGCTCACGACCATAAAAAAGCCGAACTGCTCGAGTGGGTAAAACAGCACATTGACACCCTGCGCCCGTTTCGCATTGTTGCAACCGGCACAACCGGGGCCCTGATTCACGACAATACCGGCCTTGAAGTACACCGGTTTAAAAGCGGTCCGCTAGGCGGCGATCAGCAAATCGGTGCACTCATTGCCGACGGCAATCTGGATGGGTTGTTTTTCTTCTGGGACCCGTTGAACCCCGCGCCGCATGACCCGGACGTAAAAGCGCTGCTGCGCTTGTGCTCGGTTTGGAATGTGCCTGTTGCATGTTCGCCGGCTACCGCGGATTTAATCGTCACGTCACCATTGTTCAGTGACCCTTCACACCTGCGGAAAGTACCTAACTACGGCAAGTAAACAGGAGAAACGCAGTAATCTGCCAGCTAATTGCTATTATTCCGGGGGGGACGGAAGGGTTCCTGCTGTAGAATAAATATACGCATTAGTCGATGGGTATACCCGCAAAACGGTGCCGCCTGTGTCATACTGAAAATTCTTCGGTCAACACTCGGGCGGGACACTATGTTCACTCGTTTCATTTTCTGCTTTTTTTTAGTCGCTTTGCTCCCGGCATGTGGTGGCGAAGATGCTGCTACGCCAGCACCTGAACCAACACCGTCTCCCCAGCCCCAACCAACGCCTCCAGACCGGGCAATGACAGACCAAGAAGCAGTGCGTTTGCTGTTGCAGGCGTCATTTGGCCCCACCGATGGCAGTGTGGAAAACGTGGCGGAAATTGGTGCTGAAGCCTGGTTAGAAGCGCAGTTTGCTTCGCCGGTTACTGAACATCTGCCGTTGTTGAACAGTACCTTTCCCGGTGATGAAATTTACAGCCATCATTGGGTTGAGATCTGGTGGCAGCGTTCTATTTACGCGGATGACCAACTTCGACAGCGTGTGGCCTTCTCGCTGTCACAGATTTTTGTAGTGTCTACCAAAGATGCACGGTTGTTGGTTGATCCCAGAGGCGTTACGTCTTACTACGATACTTTACTCACGCATAGCTTTGGCAACTTCAGGGACTTACTCGAAGCGGTGACTTTACACCCGATGATGGGCATGTATTTGAGCATGCTCGGCAATGAAAAGCCGGATGCCGAAAGAAACATTCGCCCGGATGAGAACTTTGCGCGAGAGGTTATGCAACTGTTTACTATTGGATTGGTGGAACTCAATCAGGATGGGAGTGTGGTAACCGATAGTCAGGGCAATCCAGTCGCCACCTATGATCAAGAAACAATAAAGGGCTTCGCTCATGTGTTTACTGGCTGGCATTACGCTGGCAGGGCAAGCTGGTGGGATGATAATTACGATGGACAGTCTCCCATGGAGCCCTATGAGGCTTTTCATGATCGGGGTGAAAAAATTCTGCTGAACGGCACTGTGGTGCCAGCCGGTCAAAATGCCAGAGCTGACCTTGCCATGGCACTGGATAATCTGTTCAATCATCCCAATGTCGGGCCGTTTATTGGTAAACAGCTGATTCAGCGCCTGGTTACGAGCAATCCCAGTGCCGGTTATGTGTCTCGTGTGGCTGCCGCATTTAACGACAATGGCGAGGGTGTGCGTGGTGATATGCGAGCGGTTATCGAAGCTATTTTACTGGACGACGAAGCGCGAGACATTAACTCAACCAGTACCGGCAAGCTAAGAAATCCACTGTTGCGGATTGCGCATGTTATGCGTGTGTTTCAATCCCGGGCACGCGACGGCGGTATGGGCCATGAATTTGTGGGCCTGAATATTGGTGTCGCACCGTTGGATTCACCCAGTGTATTTAACTTTTACCGCCCGGATTACAGTGCGCCGGGCGCTATTCGCGAAGCGGGACTGGTGTCACCAGAATTTCAAATTACCAACGAAATTAGTATCACCCGATACGTCAATTACATGTTCTACATGGCGTGGTTTAACAACCTGCGCGGTGACGACATTGTTGAAGATGATGCAGGGATCGTGAATTTCGACCAACTGGCAGCACTCTCTGACGACCACGACGCATTATTGGATTACCTGAACCTGATGTTGATGGACGGGCAAATGAACGACACTATGCGCACCGTGCTGATGGACGCACTGGATTACTGGTCACAGGGCGAGGCCGACTGGGTCAAATTGGCCAATGTGGTCTATTTGATAACTATTTCACCGCAGTTTGCGGCGCAGCAATAGGAGCCAGCCATGCAACGACGTGATTTTTTAAAGCGCAGCCTGGTTGGCTTGGGTGGGGCAAGCTCTCTGTGGGCAACCACATCGCAATTTAATCTGGTAAACGCTGCGACCTCGGCGAACAGTTTTACCGACTACAAAGCACTGGTGTGCGTATTTTTGCTAGGCGGGAATGATTCTCTGAACATGCTTATTCCTACAGATCAGCGTGCCTACGACCAATACGCTGCTACCCGACAAAATCTTGCCGTCGCGCGCAATGTAGCGCTACCAATAAACGTCACCAATACGCAATACTCAAGCGTCGGGTTACATCCTTCTTTGGCTGCACTTCATACGATTTATGAACAGGGCAATATGGCGCTGGTTGCAAACGTAGGACCTATGATTGAGCCTGCGTCTAAAGCGGATATCTTGACGGGCCGCGTCATGCTGCCGCCACAGTTGTTCTCACATTCAGACCAACAAAATCATTGGCAAACCGCTCACCCACAGCAAGCCGCATTAACTGGCTGGGCAGGTCGAATGGCTGATATGTTGTCAGACGGCACAGAACCGCTGTCGATGAACTTGTCTATGGCAGGCAATAATCTATGGCAGACCGGCAGTCAGGTATTGCCTTTTGCCTTAAGTAGTCAGGGCGCCGAAATCCTCGAGGGGATAAACCCTGATGAAGAGTGGCAGCGGCCAAATGCTGCGTTTTTAGACCGTATTCACGCCAACACCGAAGGCCTGTTTGCCTCTCAGTTTGCGGCTATGGTCGACCGCACTCGCACAACCGGTGGACTGGTGAACAGTGCGTTGGCATTGGGGCCTGAGCTATCAACCGCGTTCCCGGCTACCCGTTTTGCAGAGCAGATGCGGCTGGTGGCTAACATGATCAGTGTTCAACAGCACTTAAATCAACCCAGGCAAATATACTTTGTTGCTATGGGCGGATGGGACACCCACGATAATCAGTTAGCCGATCATCCGACTTTATTGAGTGAGCTGGCTAATGGTATGGCTGCATTTTATAACGCTACGGCCGAATTGGGCGTAAGTGAGCAGGTTACTGCTTTTACGGCATCGGATTTCGGACGCACATTAACGAGCAATGGGGATGGCACCGATCACGGCTGGGGTGGCAATCATATCGTGCTGGGAGGGGCCGTGCAGGGCGCCGATATATATGGACAGCTTCCTCAAATGTCGCTCGGCAGTGACGATGACTTGGGCGATGGGCGTATCATTCCCACATTGTCGGTAGACCAATATGCGGCTACCCTGGCCCAATGGTTTGGCTTAGCCGATAACGAGCTGACTGAGATATTGCCGAACCTGAACAACTTTAATCAGCATAATCTGGGCTTTTTAGCGGAGTAACGGCCTCAGCAGGGGGGAGATGTTTATTTGTCAGGTGCGATCGTTCGGTAATGTAAAAGTTGCGTAAATCACGGGTATTCGTTTTGCTTGTGTAATAAGCAATCAGTAATCTTGCGGTCAGAATTGTCTTCCACATTAATGGAAAAATTATGACCACCATGAAAGCCCGTGCTATATCTACCGTTAATGTAATTAATCACGTATGGCAAAAAAAGGAAATCGACGTGAGTAATATGAGCAAGCCGTCGTTTACGGCTTATCAGTCTATTTTGTTGATTGATGACGACGATGAGCTGAGTGACATGCTGAAAAGTTACCTGGAAACCATGGGCTATGAGGTAACCCTGGCGCCTGACGGCGAGGCGGGCTTAAAGCTGGCCACCGGAATCGGGAATTTCGACCTGATCCTGTTAGACGTGATGATGCCGAAAATGGATGGTTTTGACGTTCTGAAAAAACTGCGCCAGACGCATTTAACACCAGTACTAATGCTAACCGCCAAAGGTGACGACTACGACCGCATTCTGGGCCTTGAACTGGGCGCCGATGACTACCTGCCAAAACCCTTTAATCACCGTGAGTTGGTGGCGCGTATTAAAGCTATCTTCCGCCGCCTGGACCTCGGTTCTCAGGTAAAGCAACAACAGGACTTGGTAATCAATGGCATTGAGTTGAGTGTCAGTAAACAGGAAGCATCAGTGAAAGGCGTACCGTTAACGTTGACCGGCACAGAGTTCTCTATCCTGCGCTTGTTAATGGTGAATGCCGGCGAACTGGTGTCCAAAGAAGATATCAGTCAGCAGGTGCTGGGCCGCAAACTCATGGCATTCGACAGAAGCATAGATATGCATGTGAGTAACTTACGCAAGAAAATATCAGCCTGTTGCAATGATGAAAAAATCAAAACCATACGTGGCTCTGGCTACTTATTGCGGCAGCAATCATGAAATTTTTAGCGTTTATTAATCCTACGCGGCGCCTTGTTGGGCGCCTTTTTCTTTGGTTCTGGGTAACGCTGGTATTAACGGCTGTCACGTCGGCCTGGTTGGCCAGAATGTTCTATCAGCCATTTCAGATTGAGCAGCCCAGTAATACCGATATTCAGGAATTAGTGTCTATGGTGAATGAGTTGGAAATGCGTAAAGCTGATTACGACCGTTTCAGACCGCTTTTGCGCGACTTAAGTATTCGAAAACGGCGTTCGTTCATTTCGGTTAACCTGGACTCTGGCAGGGTGATGAGTGACGGTGGGCCGCCACTGCGTCAGGATGAAGAAAACCTGCTGGCACAATTTGCCCGTCAGTCTAATTATATTTCGGTGCAGTTAGGGCCAATGGTTGCGGTGGGACCTGTGCTGGTAGACTTCAACGGCACATCTCATGCCGTATTCTGGCGTCATCCAGACGGCAAAGGTGGTCCGGAGCGCTTGTTCACCTGGTTAATTCCGACTGCCGTGATTATTTCCGCATTGTTCTGCTGGTTGTTTGCTAAGTCTATTGTCCGCCCCATTCGGCATTTGCAGCACACTGGCCGAAAGTTAGCCGAGGGCGATTGGCAGGCACGGACTGATATCAAGGCATTCAGACGCGATGAAATCGGTGAGCTGGCAGCGGACTTTAATTTAATGGCTGAGCAGTTATCAACGATGTGGTCAGGACAGAAGCGGTTGCTGGCTGATATTTCTCACGAGCTGCGTTCACCACTAGCTCGAATGCAAATGGCGATTGGTCTGGCTCATCAGCAGGAGGTGGATACACCAACGCTTGACCGGATCGAGCGTGAAGCGATTCGTATGGAAGCACTGATCAATCAACTGTTGCAACTGACACGCGCAGAAGCTGGCAAGCCGGCGTTAGGTAAAGTGAATTTGCGGGAAACTATGCGCGAGTTGTTTCAGGATGCGGCCTTTGAGGCAAGCACCAACAGTAAACATTTCAATTGTGATGAGATTCCGGACATTGTTCTGAGAGCAGATGCTACGCAGTTAAACAGCGCAGTAGAAAACGTCCTGCGCAATGCCATTCGTTATGCAGATACGCAGGTTGAGGTAGCATTTACCGTGAAGGATGATCAGGTTACGCTGGTTGTTCAGGACGACGGACCTGGGCTAACGCCACAGGAATGCGAAGAGATCTTCAGGCCATTCTACCGACCTTCGGCATCGAGGGAGCGCAAATCAGGGGGCGTGGGTCTTGGACTGGCCATCGCGCAGGCGGCTATAGCCTTACACCGGGGCACCATAAGCGCTAAACCGGCAGATTCTGGTGGTCTGGTTGTCACAATTACCGTACCCTTAGGGAATGAGCGAGAATAATTATTCGTATTTTACCGAACCTACCCTGCAGCAGGATTACGCGCAATCTATAACGCCGTTTTGGCAACAGTGCGTGTCGCAAGGCCGTTTTACCGGGCAGGGGGACATACAGGTGCACTATGCCTATTGTGTACCTGAAAGTGCGCATGCGTCGGTGGTTATCAGTTCGGGCCGTATAGAGTCGTTGCTGAAGTATCAGGAGGTCATATATGACCTCTACCATCAGGGCTTTGCGGTTTTTATACTCGATCACCGCGGTCAGGGGTTATCTGGCAGAATGCGCGACAATCCTCACCTGGGCTTCGTAAATCATTTCGACGAATACGTTGCCGACATGCAGCACTTTTTAAATGAGGTAGTGATCCCCAATCAGCAAGGCAGCCTGAATCTGTTGTGTCATTCCATGGGCTCGGCCATTGGCGCGCTTACGGTATTGTCTATGCCTAAAGTGTTTTCGAGGGTGGTATTTTGTGCGCCCATGTTTGGTATTCGGCCTGCAATGCCACAGTGGTTGGCGTCTACACTCATTACAGTAAATCGCCTGTATAACGCCTGTGTGCCAGGGGCCAGTGGTTATTTTTTTGGTCAGCGTAACTATCACGAAGAGCCTTTTGCAACAAACCGGTTAACTGGCAGTGAGGCGCGTTATAAGTTGTTTCGGGAACTGTATACTCTGCAGCCGGAAATTCAGCTCGGCGGTGTTACGCCTGAGTGGTTGGCGGCAGCCAGTGCAGCAATGTGGCAGATTGAACAACACGCCAGTGAACTCACACTACCTGTGACTGTTTTTAGCGCTGAGCGGGATGGGGTGGTCGATAACCAAAGACAGCAGCGCGTGGTCAGCAATATGCCCAATGCTAATTGGGTATCGGTGGCTGGTGCGAAGCACGAAATACTTATTGAGCAGGATGCTATCCGCACGCCGGTTATGCGTCAGATAGTGAGCTTTTTTAACTCCGACCTCTAGCCCTGTTACCGTACTTTGACGCCACGCCTGAAAACTCGGATAATGCGGGCCCTCTGCCGCAACCTGTCAGGAATTAAGTCATGCTCGATATTGTGCTTTATCAACCGGAAATTCCGCCCAACACGGGTAACATTATTCGCTTATGTGCGAACACGGGCTATGCGCTGCACTTAATTGAACCTCTTGGCTTTGACTGGGACGACAAGCGCGTGCGCAGGGCTGGATTGGATTATCACGAATTTGCAGAAGTGAAACGCTACGCAAACTTCGACGCCTATTTAGCGGAGCGAAATCCCAAGCGGGTGTTTGCGTGTACCACCAAAGGTAAGGCTTTTCATTCTGACGTGCAATATCAGGCAGGCGATGCGTTATTGTTTGGGCCCGAGACCCGCGGATTACCCGACGACATCATTGAATCACTGCCACCGGCACAACGGGTTCGCATTCCCATGTTACCAGACAGTCGCAGTATGAATTTGTCGAACGCCGTCTCGGTTTTCGTCTATGAATCCTGGCGTCAGTTTGGATACGAGCAGGCCAGATAGCCTGCATCGGAATTTATTCGCTTTTTAGTGAGCGTCCCAATAAGGCCAGTGCTGCGTCTTTGGGTGACTTACCCTGATACAGTACCGCGTAGATTTGCTCACAAATAGGCATTTCTACATCAAGGTGTTCTGCCAATGCTTTGACTTCTTCTGTGTTGCGGTAGCCTTCTACTACCTGACCAATATCGGTCATCGCTTGCTCAACCGACACGCCTTTACCCAGCGCTAATCCGAAACGGCGGTTCCGCGATTGATTGTCGGTACAGGTCAGCACTAAGTCACCTAACCCGGCCATGCCCATAAATGTTTCTGGCTGTGCGCCGGCTTTAACACCCAAGCGCGTTAATTCAGCTAAGCCTCGGGTAATCAATGCCGTTCTTGCGTTTGCACCAAAGCCCAGACCGTCGGCCAGTCCTGCGCCAATGGCAATCACATTCTTAACTGCGCCGCCTAATTGAACACCTGTGAAATCCGGGTTTTTATACACCCGAAATGACTTGGTACAGTGGAGCTTAGCGGCCATATCGTCAATAAACGCATCGTCAGTAGACGACAGGGATATTGCTGTTGGCAAGCCCGCTGCCATTTCTTTGGCAAATGTGGGGCCAGACAGCACGGCTAACGGGTAACCCTCGCCCAGCACATCTTGCGCTACATCTTTAAGCAGCCTGCCTGTGCCCGGCTCAAGCCCTTTAGTCGCCCATATAATGCGTTGCGATGGCGTTAACATGGGCGCTATGGTTTCCAGCATGCCTTTAAACGCATGGCTGGGCACCACTACCAGAATATCTCTGCTAGCTGCAATCGCCTTAGTCAGATCGGGTTCAATAAGTAAACTGTCTGGCAGGGGGATGTCGGGCAAATAGCGCTGGTTTTGGCGGCCAGCAGCCATATCGCTGAGCTGATGTGTGTCGCGCCCCCACAGCAGCGTGGGAGTGCCATTGCGGGCAAGGCAAATCGCCAGAGCGGTGCCATAAGACCCCGCTCCGAGTACCGTAACCGATGCTTGATTCATGCGATGAGATTAAGCGTCTAGCTGTGGTGACGCTTGTTGTGCTTCCTGAGCACGCTTTTGCATGTAAGCGGCAAAGATTGCGTCGAAGTTAACCGGTGCAAGGTTCAGTGGAGGGAAGGTGCCACGGTTAACCAGGTTTGAAATAGTTTCACGCGCGTATGGGAACAGCGTAGTTGGGCAGAATGAACCCAGCATGTGTGCTTTGTTCGCTTCTGGCATCTCGCCAATCATGAAAATACCGGCTTGCTGAACTTCACACAGGAACGCAGTTTCTTCGCCCATGCTGGCAGTTACGGTAACAGACAGGATAACTTCAAACAGGTTGCCGTCCAGCTTGTTGGTTGCCGTATCGATATCCAGTTTAATTTCTGGCTTCCATTCTTTGGTAAAGATGCCTGGTGCATTTGGCGACTCAAAAGAGATGTCTTTGGTGTAAATGCGCTGAATGTTGAATTGTGGAGCCTGGCCTTGTGCGCCTGCTGCTGCGTTCTCTTGATTTGTTTGATTTTCGTCAGACATGATATTACCTATGGAATTTATATAATCGTTATTAAATTATTGGGCCAACAGCGGGTCCAGCTTTTGTTGTCGCTCTAACGCGTACATATCGTCGCAGCCGCCAATGTGTTGCCCGTTTATAAAAATCTGAGGCACTGTGTAACCACCGTTAGCGCGCTGAATCATCTCGTCGCGAAGTGCAGGCTCTGCATCCACGGCAAATTCAGTGTATTCGACGCCTTTTTGCTGAAGCAGTGCTTTAGCGCGGTGACAATACGGGCAATAGCCCTTGGTGTAGATTTCTACTTTACTCACAGTGTTACCCCAATTGCTGGTTATTTAGCGACGGGCAGTCCGGCCTGAGTCCAGGCGTTCATACCACCGCGCAGCACATTCACTTTCGCGAAGCCTGCTTTGGTCATAGCCGCTGCGACACTACGGGCACTATTGCCCATGGCGCAAACCACTATAATGGGTGTGTCTTTGTGTTTTTCAAGTTTGCTGAAGTTACGCTCGCGTAATTCTTCAGGTTTTATCTGGCGAGCACCTGTTACATGACCTGCTTTATAGTCGTTGGCTGAACGGGTATCCAGCACAACCGCATCTTCGCGGTTTATCAGCAGCGTCATCTCATGCACACTGACTTCCTTAACCGGGGAGATCAAGCCGCTAACGTAGCTGTATACCAGCATGCCAACCAACGCCAGCCATATGCCTGCCAGCATAAAGTTATTGCCAGCAAATTCGATGATTTGATCCATTACGTCTTCCCAATGCATCGTTTTAAAAAAAGAGAGCAAAGTATATAGAAAAAACCGACAGAAGCTAGGGTAGCGCCTGGATTGCGGCTGAAAATTGTACGGGAGCCGGATTGTGCCGTTGCTTTTCCGGCACCTTGCCTGACGCATGCTAATGGAAACAGACAAGGGGATAACAGGCAGTGTAGATTGTACTCAGCAGGTTTAATCGAAAAAAACTATGGAACAGATTTGCTGAAATTTTGACTTATACACTTCAATCCCTTGTAAGGTTTGGTAATATAACAATCAAGCCTCACCCTACGGAACGTTATAAAGCGTCTTAACGAACCAAAGCGATCAAACAAGAGTACCGTTGAGTACCCACTATACCCCTTTGGTAACAAGTATCGTCTGAGCAGGACAGCCTGCCCGGAGGCATAGAATTTTGATAGGAGAACTCATGACTGAATCCAAGAAAACACTGGCGTTAATCATACTCGACGGCTGGGGTTATCGTGAAGATCCAGAAAACAATGCAATTCTGGCGGCAAACACGCCAAATCTGGATGCATTGTTTGCAAACTACCCCAGCACCTTGGTCAGTGGTTCAGGTCTGGATGTTGGATTACCTGACGGACAAATGGGTAACTCTGAAGTGGGTCACGTGAACCTGGGCGCAGGTCGCGTGGTGTATCAGGATTTCACCAAAATCACTAAAGCTATCGACGACGGTGAGTTTGAACACAATCCGGCACTGACGAAAGCCGTTGACGAGGCCGTCAACAAAGGCAAAGCCGTTCACATTATGGGTTTGATGTCGCCAGGTGGTGTACACAGCCATGAAGACCATATTTTTGCTGCTGTGAAAATGGCAGTGAGCCGCGGCGCAAAGAAAGTCTACTTACACGCGTTCCTGGACGGACGTGATACACCTCCTCAGAGCGCACAGGCATCCCTGGAAAAAGCCGATGCGCTGTTTGAAGAACTGGGTGTAGGTAAAACCGCCAGCATTATTGGTCGCTATTTTGCAATGGATCGCGACAAGCGTTGGGACCGTGTGCAAAAGGCCTATGACCTAATTACCCAGGGTAAGGGCGAAGCGCAAGCTGCTTCTGCGGTTGAGGGCCTGAAAGCCTCTTATGAGGCGGGTAAAAACGATGAGTTTGTTCCACCAACAGTAATTGGCGATAGCGTCGCAATGGAAGATGGCGACACCTTGTTGTTCATGAACTTCCGTGCTGACCGCGCGCGTCAAATTAGCCAGGTTTTCCTTGACCCAGGCTTTGATGGCTTCACCAAAACAGTGGCGCCTGAGTTATCGGCGTTTGTTATGTTGACTGAATATTCAGCCGATCTGAAAGCACCTGTTGCGTATCCACCAGAAAAATTGGTTAACGTATTAGGTGAATGGCTGGCAAAACACAACAAGACCCAACTGCGTATTTCAGAAACTGAAAAATACGCCCACGTTACTTTCTTCTTCAGCGGCGGCGTTGAAAAAGAGTACGAAGGTGAAGAGCGCATTCTGATCCCTTCTCCGGATGTAGCGACTTACGATCTGCAACCAGAAATGAACTCAGAAAAGCTCACTGATGAACTGACTGGCGCCATTGAATCAGGCAAGTTCGACGTGATTATTTGTAACTACCCGAATGGCGACATGGTGGGCCATACCGGTGATTTCAATGCGGCAGTAAAAGCCTGTGAAGCGGTTGACCACTCAATCGGCCGGGTCATTGAATCGCTGAAGAAAGTGGGTGGCGAATGTTTGATTACAGCGGACCACGGTAATGCTGAGCAAATGGTCGATAAAAACAGCGGTCAGGCGCACACAGCTCACACCAGTGAGCCAGTACCATTTATTTACTTCGGTCGGGATGCTGTGGCTCGCAAAGGCGGTACGCTGAGCGACGTCGCACCAACCATTCTGCACTTAATTGGCATGGAACAGCCAAAAGAAATGACAGGTAAAACCATTATGACGCTTAAGTCGTAATTTTTAAGCATGTCACTGGCAGTAAGCAATGTGTGGTTGAAGGCCATTACCCGCGCGGTAGTGGCTGGCTGCATGTTGCTGCTGTTGTCTACCGTCGCGCAGGCACAGGACAGCGACGATGCCGAGAAAGAACTGGCTGCGCTTCAGGAAGAGTTAAAAGCACGGCAGCAGGCCTTGCTTAACAGCCGGGCGTCAGCCGAAGAGTTACAGGCAGTACTGGCAGAGTCCGAAAAACAAATTGGTGCGGTAGCGGGAAAGCTAAATACAACGCGCAAAGCACTGGCTGAAAATAAACAGCAACAAGCATCGCTAACTCGCCGTCAGGCAGAACTACGCGAAGCCATTGGTCAACAGCAGTCCATGCTGGCAGGCCAGCTCAAAAGTGCCTTTATAGCTGGGCACTACGACTACGCCAAAATGATATTTTATCAGCAGGACGCAGCCCGTTTTGAGCGAATCATCACCTACTACAAGTATTTGAATCAGGCCCGACAGGCCAATATTACCCAATTTACTGCAACAGTCACTGAATTGGAGTCGGTCACTGCTTCGTTACAACAAAAAGCCAGTGAACTGAATCAGTTGCAGGCTGACCAACAGCAGCAGCAAAATGAGCTGGTTGCCCGTCAGCAGGACCGTCAGCAAACCCTCAAGCAACTCAACGCCAAAATTGCCGGTGAAGAAACGCGTATTGCCCAACTTCGCGAAGCGGAACAGGCGTTAGTTGAAGCCATTGAGCGGGCACAACGGATGAGTCAGATTCCGCAGGAGCTGACCGGTCTGGCGTCAGATAAAGGACGACTCTTAAAACCGGCCGACGGCTCAGTCAGAAAGCTGTTCGGTAAGCGCCGACAGGGTCAGGTGCGTTGGAAAGGCATCATGATCGACGGCCGTGAAGGCAGTGCGGTTAAGGCTATTGCCCATGGCCGTGTGGTGTATTCGGATTGGTTACGTGGCTTTGGACTGGTGACAATCATCGAACACGGCGATGGGTTTATGACTGTGTATGGCCATAATCAGGCATTACTTCGTCAAGCGGGCGAGTCGGTTGCTAAAGGAGAAACTGTTGCACTTCTTGGGCAAAGTGGCGGTCAAAACTCGCCTAATTTGTACTTCGAAATTCGCCACAAGGGCAAAGCAGTTAATCCTGCAGACTGGCTCGACCTGTAAGTCAATCGACAGGGGGTAATCCCTTCTTGGTGTTGATGGGGTTGGCTGGTATGCTTAGGCCACAACAACAAAAACGAAGTGCGCTTGGTAGTGTTTAAACAACATTGGCTCATCAAACTGTGTTGCCTTGCAGGGCTGCTTGCAGGTGTCAATTCGGACTGTTTGGCTGCGCCGGAAAACAAAGCCACCATTTACGTCATTATCGATGATATCGGCTATCGCTATACCGATGATCAGGCGTTGGTGTTGCCGAGCGAAGTGACGTTTTCTATTTTACCTCATACTCCACTGGGTGAAGCGCTGGCATACAGAGCGCATGGCCAGTCCCGCGAGATCATGTTGCATCTGCCTATGGCGGCAAATTCAGATAAGTCACTCGGGCCCGGAGCAATTACACCGCACATGGTGCCTGAGGAAATTAGCCATACGTTCGATAGTGCATTAAGTTCCGTGCCGTTTGCGATCGGCGTGAACAACCACATGGGCAGTGAATTAACCGCTTCTGAAGATGCGATGGCAGTGGTGATGCAGCAAATAAAGCAGCGAAATTTGTTCTTTGTCGATAGCCGGACGACGTCTAAAACCGTTGCGCAACAAGTGGCACAACAACAGCATGTTCCCAATGCTCGTCGCCATGTCTTTTTAGACCATGAACAAACTGAGCCTTTCATGCAAACGCAATGGCAACGGCTGCTTCGTCTGGCGAAGCGCCATGGTCGTGCAATTGCTATTGCACACCCTCATCCCGAGTCTATTGCATTCCTGCAGCAGCAACTTAACAATCTGGAATCAGAGCAGGTTGAACTGCGGCCGATTAGTCATTATTTTCAAAACAATCGCCCTGCTGTGTTTGCATCAGAAGTACCAGAATCAATAAATCCCCCTGTATCAGCAAGGTAATCGGCAATTCTTTACGAGATGTCTATACATCATTAGCCCAACTATATTGCAACGATACGGCGTTGCCTGTGTGGTACCTACCACAAATTTGGACCAACAGAAAACGCTGTCTGTTAGCATCGTCATTGGAAATATAACAACCATAAAAAAACGGTTGATCACTTAGTAATCAACCGTTTTTAAATAGTTTTCAACATAGCTACGCCTAGCGGAAAGCTGACTATAGCCAGCGTCTGCCGCCAGGGGGGACTATTATTCCATCGTGTAGTTAACACCCATGAAGAATGTGCGTCCGCGAGGACCTACAGGCCATGCTTCCTGAGTAGCGAATGGAATTTCATCCGTAATGTTATTCACACCACCGAAGACTGAAACGCTTTCGTTCAACTGGTAGCTCGCGTTGAAGTCATGAATAACGGTGCTGCCAAAGAAGCCACCGCCTTCGCCGAATAAAGCTTGGCTATCACCCAATCCTAGTGAGTTTTCCACCTCTTGGTATGCCTGGCGGCTCTGATAGGTAGTTTGTAGTGCCATACTGATCTCACCGCGGCTCCAGCTCAATTCTAGATTCGCAGCTGTTTTCGGAGTCTGGATTTCTTCAAGGCCAATATCTACGTCAGAGGAATCAGCAGGGTTGAAGTATCTGTTCAGTGTTTTCTGACGTGTACCAACTACGTTGATTCCAAACTCGTTTTCATCAACATTAAACGAATAGCTTGCTGAGAAATCGATACCTTCTGCTTCGATACGTGCGAAGTTAATTTCTATGGTGGTAATGTCATTTAAACCACCATCTGCACGGCGATTAAACTGGTTGCAGAAGTCTAATGATGGGAAGTTATCTGAATCATAACAGCCCTCAAGAATGTCACTGGCACTAACAGCTGAGATCGCATCTTCAATTTCAACGCTCCAGTAGTCAACGGTTAGAATTAAACCCTCAATAAAGCTTGGTTGATAAACGGTTCCAAATGTAATGGTTTCCGCTGTTTCAACCTCAAGTTCAGGGTTACCACCAGACGTTCCAGAGAATCGAGCCGTCAATGGGTTTTCCCAAATGTAATTACCATCAGCATCTAAAATATCTGCCAAATCTACACCGGCTGCTTGTAAACCAGCCACACAGTTAGCTTGACGAGATGATGTGCCTGCAGCGATATTTGCTGGGTCACATGGATCAGTGTCTAGGTTTACTGTGATTGGTAATTGCGGATCAAATAATTCGGTAATGTTTGGCGCACGTACCGCTTCTGACACGGTTCCACGGAAGTTTAATTCTTCGATAGGACTGTAAGAGAAGCCCAGCTTCCAGGTAGTAGCATTACCTAGCGTAGAGTAATCCGCCACACGCACTGCACCGTCAACGGTAAATTCATATGCGAACTCACGATCAAGGAATATGGGTAAACGTACTTCCAAAAAGGCATCTAATACGTCATATTCACCTTTCGTATTAAACTGCTGGACGTTATCTATGCCAGTCAGGAAGTTTAACCATGGTGACACTTCACTTACGAGCTGACCTTCGGTGTGAGGTGTTCCGGCAGGTAACTGGCCGAGAGCAACAGGATCTAGGCGGTTATCACTGGATTCCTCACGGTACTCTAAACCGGTCGCATAACCCAACGCGCCGTCAATTACGCCATCCAATAAGTCATCAAACTGACCTACTGCTGTTAGCGTAAATACAGTTTGTTCGATGGTTAAGTTGTCTTGCATACGGTTAGAAATGAATGCTTTTGCTTCATCGCTAAGTGCATCCGTACCAAATGGATTTAGCGGCGCACATTGACCATCGCCAGGTGTGAAAGTGTAGTATTGGTCGCTATAGAATTGTCCGTTTGCGTAATTTTCGTTAAACGCAAAATAGTCAATTTCGTATGCAGCAGTTGGGTCGATGTCGGAACGACAAACCGGGCTGCCATCAGGGCCGGTTACGGCGTCCATTGCAGCAAAAATACGGTCTATGAATTGCTCTGTGTAGGTGGTTTGGTTTTTAAACTGACCGTGGTTTACCGCAAATTCCAAACTGTGGTCGTAGGAATAATCCCAGGTAAATCCACCTACAAAGCGCGTAGTTTCGCGAACATAATTCGTGTCATCGTCGTCCCAGGCAATCGCATCCTGGGTGATTAACAAGCCGCCCGTCTGGTCTACAACCGGCAGCAACTGCTCAGGGATATACGGGTTGTCTGGCAGGATGAACAGCGTGTCGTAGTACGAGTCATATTCTGCGTAGAAGTTGGTTTCTGCTTTTACGTATTTGGCTTCGAAGAATGCATTCAGCTCTTCATTGATTTGATAGTTACCGTTCAGGTTAACAATGAACTTGTCGGTATTTGGCATCAGGGTGTCATTGTCAAAGTTGAACCTCGCACCGTCACCGCCACTACTTAACAAACCGTTGTAAATAGGGCCGTCACTATTTACACGCACAGTACCGTCCGGATTTGTTAACCAACAACCCGCAAGGTAGCCCACGCGTCCGCCCTCAGACTCCTGACAGTCGGCAATGCCGTTGTTGTTAATATCAACATAGGTAACATCACGACCACCAAAGGTAGGTGCAATCGACCCTTCATTTGACGTTAACCAGTAACGAACGTCTGAGGCCAACTGGCGCTGACCATCTGTGCCTGGAATGGGAACTACAGAGGAGATGCCGTTGTTACGAGACCAGTCGCGGTCGCCGTGAAGCAGTTCTTCTTCAGTTTCATAAGATAAAGTGAAAACAACGTTACCTTTGTCATCGTCGAAGTTTTTACCGTAGATACTATCGATGGCAAATGAGCCACCACCTGATTCTTCAGGCAAAGCGCCCGTCGCGTTAATTTGGAAACCATCAAAGTCATCTTTTAGGATGAAGTTAACCACACCGGTTACCGCGTCAGCACCATATACAGCTGATGCACCACCAGTGGTTACTTCTACACGCTCAACCAAAGCTCTTGGAATGGTACCGATATCTACCGCTGAGGTTCCACGGAAACCGGCAACGTGTCGACGGCCGTTTACCAGGGTAAGTGTTCTCTCTGAACCTAACCCGCGCAGGTTCAAAGAGTTAGAACCTGTATCGGTATTTTCTGCGGTTGAAGAGGAGATAAGCGCGGGAATATCGTTAACGATATCTGCCAGGTTTAACTCACCAGACATGGCAATATCTTTGCTGTCTACTGATTGTACGGGTACAGAGGACAGTACATTAGGGTCGGTCGGAATTCGTGAACCGGTGATGTTGATCACTTCTACCGATTTCAATTCTTCTTCTGTTTCCTGGGCCAGGGTATTCGCTGAATAACCCAGACCTAACGCAGTAGCGATACAGAGTGATATCGCTGAGCGCTTTTTGTCGTTAATTTTAAAAGGTGTGCTCATGATGGTTTCCTCAGAGTTCTCTGATGTTTTTATAATAAACAGAATGCCTAGCATATCTCGTACCAGTAATTACAAACCTTGCTGGACATTGCTACACAATCGTTATTGTAAAAGCTCACTGACAAAAAGCACCATGAGAGTGCGTTAAATTGCACTAAAGTAGAAGAGAAATGCTTAAAGATAGTGCAACTTGCTATCTCTACAATTGTTACTGGTGCAGTTATTGGTTGCTCTTTACTGACTGGGCATATAAGTCCGATCTCAAACTGTGTTTCAGTGTCTCTAGCTCGTCGGCGACAGGAAGCCAACTGCCCAGACCGTTGCGATTGATGGGTTGCCTGACCTGCTCACTGCTTGCTGTGTGCACCGGGCGTGGCGAGTTGTGAAAGGCTAAACAAGCTGGTTCGAATGCCAGGCCAATATGGTTCAATAGCTGGGTGAGTTGTAACTTCGGATTTGATACCAGTGATTCATATTCAAGGCGGTAAACCTTGCCGGGAAGGGCCTTTTGCCAATACGTCATTAAGTCAGTGTAAGCATTGTAGATTTCGCCGATGTGGTTTTGGTCGTAGCTAAAGCTCACACCGGAATGAAAATATTGTTTATACAAACTAAGGCCACAATCCATTGGATTTCGGACTACGTCAATGATGATGGCCTGGGGTAATATTTTGTGTATTAAGCCGACTAAGCGAAAATTAAAAGGTTGTTTATCGGTGAAGAAGCGGCTTCCGGTAGGCCTGAACAGCGCACTTTCTTCTAAATAGCGGTTTCCTATTTTTGCAAGGTCAGCCGGCGTTAGCTGATCGATGACAGATAGCAATGGTTGTTTATACTGCTGCTGTGCAAAGCGGTTTGCCCATTGCTCAACAGCGAGCAAGGTGGGTTGTTCCATTGTTCCTTCAACCTGACTGTGACTTGCCAGCATTTGATCAACCAGTGTCGATCCCGAACGGGGCAGGCCAACAATAAAAACCGGTACGGGCAACGCAGTGTTAACTTCTGCCTGAATTGACAGCGCAGGCGCGGTGTAGCTACGTTCTATATGCTTAAATTCCTGTGCGATGGCATTGATTTGCACCTGGCTCGCGGCATATAACTTATTCGCCGCAGCATAGTGCTTGAAACTCTCCTTAGGCGTAGAGAGCTGTTCCTGCAATCTGGCATAGGCAAAAGCGGCAGTACAACGTTGTTGTTCACTGAGGTGACTGCTGATTAGCGCGCCTAGTTGCTCAGCCTCAGCAGCACTGAACAGGTAATCTTTAAAGTCTGCCAGTGCCAGCCATGCATCGGCATTTTTGGCGTTGTAGTGCAGGCTGAGCTTTAATGCGGATATGCTGTCATCTCGCTTGCCGGTTATTCTGAGAACCTGGCCTTTTAGCAATGCCAGTTGGCTTTTAATATCCGCCTGAAGCGGTTCTGCAAGAGATTCTGCCTGCTGGCAATAAGTCAGAAATGCCTCGTACTGACCATATTTAAATAGTAAACCGAGTAAGCGCCAGAGGTTATCGAAACGCGTATCGAGTCTAACCAGCGCTTCAGCCGAGTGAATGGCATTGGCATATTGCCCGCTTTGCAAATAAGCGTCGCCGATGAGTCTTTGTAGTGTCATGTTGGCAGGGTATTGCGCTATGCCGGGTGCCAGTAACTCAATGGCATATTCTGGCTGTTGCTGCTGCAGTGCAATACTACCCAGTGTAAATAGCGCTTTGGGATGCAGACAGCCTTGCACCAGCATGTTACGGGCAACCTCCGCCGCGTCTGTGGGTTTGCTTTGTTGCATCAACGCCTGAATGCGCTGAAATTCCCGTTCACAGGGGTCTACGTTGTCAGCATGTTGTGCAACCTGAACGGCTTCTTTGATGTGACCCGTTTCGAACAAACAGCGGCTAAAGAGCAGCCAGCCGGCATAGAAATCCGGGTAATGCCTGACCCCCTGATAGAGTATTTTAATTGCATCAGCTTGCTTTCCTGATTGCGCCAGCGTTTGCGCTTGCTCGAATAACTGGGGTTGAGAGGGGAACGACATGCATTAAATCCGAGCGGAAAGCCAAGGTCGAAAAGACTAACAGCTAATTTTTATTGCTTCAAGGGACAGGTATTTATCGGAGAGAGGGCCCAATAGTGTGAAAATTGACTTGAAAAAAAACAGGTTTGTTATATTATAACATCCGTATGCAGCGCTAAGGTTTGATATGCAATCACCCATCGACAATCCGACTATTCTCGACCGGCTAGGGATCTGGATCTCTGGCTTGTGTGCGTTGCATTGTCTGGCCATCCCTGTGCTGCCACTTCTGGCCTCCAGTGTATTCGGCGAAGTGTGGTTTGAACGCACCATCTTAAGTTTGTCGATTCTGATTGGCAGTGTTGCGCTAATTGCAGGTGCAGTGCGCTATCACGGTCAGGTTTATCCTCTTATTCTTCTGCTCACCGGCGGCGCTATTTACTGGTTTAAAGACATGTTCGGCGAATCGGGAGAACCGTTTACTATTGCGGTTGGAGCCATGCTCATCATTGTTGGACACTGGATCAATATGCGACTTTGCAGAAAGTGCCGTTGTTGCCAGGGCAAGCTTACCTCACAGCATTTGGCTGATAATAACTAAGCCAGCACATCTCGTGCTATGTCTGGCACATTGGTAAAAATACCGTCAACATCCCAGCTTTTTAGCATTTTCATATCCTGCGGGTGGTCTACTGTGTAAACCAGCACCTTCAGGCCCGCTTGTTTAGCCTCTGTTACATATCCTTCGTCAACGACGTCCAGGGCCATATGTAACGAATAAGCACTGAGGTCATCAGCAAACCCCAGCCCGTTTTCAGGGTAGGTTGCTGTTAGTGCACCAATCTTCACTTCTGGCCAGGCATGCTTAATGCTGCGGAGCCAACGATGATTGAACGACGAAATAATCAGGTTTTGTTGCGGAAATCCGGATATTCGCAATCCGGATTTTACGTCGGCTATCCAGGATTCAATGTTAGATAGGTGTTTAATTTCGATGTTCAACAGCGCGTCATGAGGCAGTGTGTCGAACACTTCTTGCATCAGGGGGATGCGCTCGCCGTGTCCGGCGTCGAGGCTGCGTAAATAGTCGAGGGAATGGCTGGTGACCATGCCGTCACCATTGGTGGTGCGATTTAACCAACGGTCGTGGATAACGACAATTTTCCCATCAACCTGGTAGGTATCGATTTCTATGCCGTGAGCCTGTTGGGCCATGGCCAGTGCAAAGGCCGCAAGGGTGTTTTCCGGGGCGGCTTTACTGGCACCACGGTGCCCCAATATCCACATAGATTAACTCTTTTTCGACGCAACCGATTTATGGGTGTTTACTGTTTCATAAATTGACGCAGAGGTCACTAAAATTCCACCTATCAGGGTATTCCATCCGGGGCTTTCGTGCAGTAAGACAATCGCAAAGGCAACCCCGTAAAAGGGTTGCATGCAGGCTATAAGTGAAAATGTCTTAGCACGCAGGTGTGCCAGTGAGCTAGCGACCATAGCGTGTGGCAAGGCGGTGAAAAAAGTCCCCAGGGCTAGCAGTAACAACCAGACATTCAGGTTGGCATTGACTAAAGCTACGCCACTGAAGGGCAGAATACACAGCGCAATGATGAGGGTTTGCCACGCCATGGCTTTCGCGCCGCTGTAGTGCGAAAAATACTTGCGGTGAGACAGGTTTCGAATAGCGTAAAGTACCGCGGACGCAATACCCAGTCCAACGCCTAAGGTTACGTCGTTAGCCAGTGAAATCTCGGGTACTATCAATACAATTCCCAGTACCACCACCAGGGTACTGATAACATCCTGCCACACCAGCCTGGTGCCTTCAAAAAAGGGCTCCAGCAATACGGTTATTACCGGAAAGGTGAACATGGCAATCATGCCAACGGAAACGCCTGCATACTGCATTGAGGCGAAATACGTGATCCAGTGCACTGCCATTAACACACCCAGCCCAATGGCAATGCCATAATCGCGGCGGCGCCCCAGGGCTAACCCTTCTTTGCCGATCAATACCACGCAAAAAAGTGCTATGCAGGCGAATAGGCTGCGACCCAGCGTAATGTCGGTCGCAGAAAGCGGAATAATATGTGAAAAGAGTCCTGTGCCCCCCAGCAAAATAACCGCAATATGCAGGGAGATTAGACTCTTTTTAACCGGTTCCATGAATTAGTCTGGTTGGGTTTGATTGTCCGCGAAAGTGGCGAAAGGTGTACCCAGACGGGTCACTTGCTCAGCAGCAAGGTCGGCAAAATCAATCTTGTCGGCTTCGAAGCATACAACAATGGTAGAGCCAAGTTTAAACTGACCCATTTCCTCGCCTTTACCAATGGTAATAGCGTCGTCACCGTCCGCGTCATAACGCCAGTGCGTGACGTGTTTACCCGCTGGTGGCGTTACTGTGCCAGCCCATACGGTATCAATACTGGCTACGATGGTTGCGCCGACCAATACGATAGCCATTTTGCCAACCGGGGTGTCGAATAATGTCACCACGCGCTCGTTACGGGCAAACAAGCCCGGCACATTTTCTGCGGTAAGCGGGTTCACCGAAAACAATTCTCCGGGAACATAAACCATGTCGGTGAGCGTGCCTTCGATCGGCATATGAATGCGGTGATAGTCTTTGGGGGACAGATAGATAGTCGCAAATTTACCGCCTTTAAAGTGCGCAGCAAGGTCCGGGTTGCCTCCCAACAGTGCGCTTAAGGTAAATTTGTGGCCCTTGGCCTGAATCAGATCTTCACCAACAATATCGCCAAACTGGCTTACTGTGCCATCAACGGCATGGCATAAGCCCTTTTCGTTGTCGTCGATAGGTCGAATACCAGGCTTTAATGGGCGGGTAAAAAAAGCGTTGAAAGTGCGGTAATCTTCCGGCTGTGAGTACATGGCTTCGTCCATGTTTACTTTAAACTGCTTTACAAACAGCTTGATTAGCCACGTGGTTAATGCACCGGCTTCGGCTGCGGCAAGTTTGCCAACCAAACGCGAAATAGGGTGCTTAGGTAAAATATACTGTACGTTAACTTTAAACCAATCCAGCAAAGGGGATCTCCTTATTTATTCTGCGGTGTCTGCCTGCTCACTCAGTAAAATGCCGGAGGCGACCCTGTTATGCTGCGCATTGTACCGTATCCTGCCATCAAACATAGCAATTTACGGTTATGGTCCATCAGGGTTTGATATAAGACGGCCGCTGCTCATCCATTGCTGCAATAATTTTGTGATAATTTTCGTAGCGTTGCGCATCGATTTCGCCGTCCTCGACCGCCTGACGAATAATACAACCGGGATCATTCAGGTGCTTACAGTCGCGAAATTTACACCCACCAAGATAATCTCGAAATTCCTTAAAGCCCCAGGTAATACGCTCTTCCGGCAGGTGCCAGAGGGCGAACTCCCGCACGCCGGGTGAGTCAATCAAATCACCACCCGTGGGAATAGGCAGTAATTTTGCGGCTGTGGTGGTGTGCTGACCCAGCCCTGAGTTTTCCGAGATTTCACCAACCAGTTCATCGGCGTCGGGCAGAACCTGATTAATAATACTGGATTTGCCTACACCGGATTGACCCACAAACACGCTGGTTTTGTCGCGCAGTATGTCGTGCAGGGTGTCGATGCCTTCGCCGCTTTTACAGCTCGTGTACATAAAGCGATAACCGAGTTTGGTATAGATTTGCAAAGAGGCCTCTACCGCTTCGCGTTCTTCCGGACTCAGCAATTCGACTTTGTTGAGTACCAGCAGTGGGGCGATACCTGTGTCTTCACACGCGACCAGATAGCGGTCAATGATGTTAAGCGACAAGTCGGGCTTGACCGAAGACACCACAATAATCTGATCGATGTTGGCTGCAATGGGTTTTACGCCGTCGTAGAAATCCGGGCGCGTTAAAACCGAATGACGGTCTTGCACCAGTTCAATGACTCCACCCAGGTTTTCATCCGGTACTTCGGAGCGGGCAAACAAGACGTTGTCGCCGCATACCACCGATTCAATAGTGCGGCGTATGTGGCAACGCACAACCTCGCCGGTGTTGTCCTGTACGTCAGCCTGCTTACCAAATCGCCCGACGACGCGCCCCGTAATTAACGAAGATAAATCAGGTGAAGATTTCGACTGTCGGTGTGCCAGTCGCTTCTCGCGATTTGCTGCTACCTGACGCTTCTGTCGCTGGGATAATTTGGGTTTCTTGGCCACGCCACTCTCTTTTATTGCGTTTTAAGCTATGCATGATACCTTTTGTGCACTTTATGTGTCACCACTTCAACTCAAATAGGTGCTCTTCATGACAACATCTGCTGCGTATTCACCTGATAACCTGGTTTGGATCGATATGGAAATGACGGGGTTGGATCCGGAAACGTGTGTCGTTCTGGAAATCGCCACTATTGTGACGGACTCACAACTCAATGTGCTGGCGGAAGGGCCGGTAATCGCGGTTCACCAACCTGATGCCGTTCTTGATGGCATGGATGAATGGTGTACCCGTGTGCACGGCGAAAGTGGGTTAACCCAACGCTGTCGGGAAAGTAGTATTGATGAGGCAACAGCGGCGAAGCAGACCATCGCGTTTTTAGAACAGTATGTACCGGCTGGCAAATCGCCTCTGTGCGGAAACACTATTGGTCAGGATCGCCGCTTTATGGTGAAGTACATGGCAGAGCTGGAGGAATACTTCCATTATCGCAGTGTTGACGTGAGCACCATTAAGGAGCTTGTTCGACGTTGGCAACCAGCGGCATTGGAAGGGTTTACCAAAAAAGGCACGCATCAGGCGTTGGACGATATTCGGGAATCCATCGCCGAATTACAGTTCTATCGCGAAAAAGTGTTTAGTATTTAGGCATTCAGTGCGCATATTACAAAAAAATTGAAAATAGGTATTGCGTTCGAAAAATATTTTTGTAAAATGCGCACCACTTCAAACGAAGTACCACTCTTAAGCGGGAATAGCTCAGTTGGTAGAGCACAACCTTGCCAAGGTTGGGGTCGCGAGTTCGAGTCTCGTTTCCCGCTCCAATTTCTCTTCAGAAATTACAGAAAATCCAAGCAAATAAAAATCAAAGCGAATCGCGACCCCAAGGGGCCAGCGACGATGTGCATGTCGCTCAGCGATTGCCAGTTGAGCCTCGTTTCCCGCTCCAATTTCTCTTCAGAAATTACAGGACATCCAAACAAAGAAAAACAAAGCGATTCGCGACCCCAAGGGGCCAGCGATGACGTGCATGTCGCTCAGCGATTGCCAGTTGAAATGTTTATTCAAGTGTCTTTTCGGTTGTTGGGTTTAGGCAGTAATAATAGCAAAACAAAGCAACGTGCTTGAATAGCGGGTTAGAACCGACTACTCTTCTGGTATGACCAGTAATGAAAATAAAGCTATGAAGCACAATCCACTTCGCGCATTTGCGCAAAAAGCTAATCAGTATCCATTGTGGCTACGCCAGCGCTTGCTGACCTGGATGTTCAGATACAAAGTCAAGCTGGCTGGCACAGCAAAAGTCGATATTCTGGGGACGAACCTAAAGCAGGTAACATTCCGCCAGAAAAACTACAAGAAAGTACAAAATCACATAGGTAGTGTGCACGCCGCTGCAATGGCCTTGCTGGCAGAATCTGCTACGGGGTTTATAGTGGGTGTAAATTTACCCGGTGATAAGCTACCGCTTATTAAATCCATGAACCTGCAGTACGTAAAGCGTGCTCAGGGTGATATGCTGGCGGTTGCGTCACTCACGGACGAGCAAATCGCGATGATGCAGGAGCAGGAAAAGGGTGAAGTCACCGTGCAGGTTAAAGTTACCGACGCACAAAACATTGAACCCATTCTGTGTGAAATGATTTGGGCCTGGGTGCCGAAAAAGAAATAACGTCAGGCAGTGTTTCTTGCCTGTGTTTAGTAAGGTGAGCCAAATCCGACTTTGGCTCTATCTTTAGCTTAATGTCCTCTGCACACAACCGGCGGTACAAGGCGTCATGCGTCTGGTGGTTGGAAGTGTTCAATCAAACGTAGCGCTGCAGTGCCCCAAATATGTTCCACGTTGTTGTTGTATTCAGGGTCGTGTTTTTCTACAGCTCTTAATAGCGCGCCGCGCCATTTCATCATCATATCGGCGGAAATGTTCAAACCATTTGGGCCATGTGAGTCGATAAGTTTTCTTAATTCCTGTGGCGCGGTAACACCATCTGCGCCTAACACCGTAAACGTGAGTGACTGAGCCAGTATCCGCTGTCTGCGGCTGGAGTCAGTGTCACTCATTAATTGTTTAATACGTCGATCAGCGGCGATGAACTCTTCGTAAAACGTGCGATAAAACAAACCACCACAAGCGGTGAGTCTGGCTAGTGAGGCGATAAGATCTGCTTTATCGGCCGATGATAGAACGTAATTCACTGTACCCCCCTGAACAGATAAACGCCGGTTCTTCAACCGGAACAAACGTTACGATGAGTAGGCCTTACTTATAGGCCATAACACAATATCTGTACAGCCTGACCGCAGTATTCGTTTTAGATTAGGGCCTTTTTCAGAGTGCATAAAAGTCATCACTATTACTCAAATTACACGCCAATCGAAATGTTTATCCTAATTTTTGCCGTTATTGAAAATTGTTGTAATTTTGTCAAGTTGCTCTGCGGGCCAATGTTTAAGCGGGGTTGGAGTGTTTTTTATACAACTTTAGTGTTAATTTAATGTGAATAGTTATTTCGATTATTGATGAAAAATTCAAAAAATCGAAAGATTTATCCTAATTATTTCCATTATTGGGATATATGTCTCACTTTTATTCATAAAACTGTTTTATCTTCCTAACTGCTTCGTTATAGTCCGCGTACCGTAATGAGGTGAGAAACAGATTTTGCCATTTTTCTCGTTCGACGAACTGTGTTTTTCACTTGTTACGGTTAATTTTTACGCTGTAACAGGCACAATTATCCAATAGGAGATAACACCGTGAAGATGATGTCGGGCGCCGCCATGGTGGTGGAAGCGCTAAAAGATGTAGGAGTTACACATGTATTCGGTTACCCGGGTGGTGCCGTACTTGACATTTATGATGCATTATTTGCTCAGGATGATGTCAAACATGTCCTCGTACGTCACGAACAAGCGGCTGCTCATATGGCAGACGGTTATGCGCGTTCGACCGGCAAAACGGGTACGGTCCTGGTCACCTCTGGCCCAGGGGCAACAAATACCCTGACCGGTATCGCAACAGCGTATATGGATTCAATTCCGATGGTTGTATTGTCTGGCCAGGTGCCGTCAATGCACATCGGCGAGGACGCGTTTCAGGAAACAGACATGGTGGGTTGTTCCCGCCCAATTGTGAAGCACAGCTTCCTGGTGAAGCGCGCTGTAGATATTCCTGAGGCAATTGCCAAAGCTTACTATATTGCTAACACAGGGCGCCCTGGCCCGGTGGTAGTTGATTTACCTAAAGACATCGTTAACGTGATGGAAGAACACCCGTATGTGTATCCAAGCAGCGTTGAGATGCGTTCATACAACCCAACCGTTCGCGGCCATACCAAGCAGGTTAAGAAAGCAGTAGCGTCGCTTAAGAAAGCTGAGCGTCCGGTACTATACGTAGGCGGTGGTGCTGTTACCGCAGAAGCGTCTGGCCTGGTTACGAAACTGGCTGAACTGCTCAATTCGCCGGTAACCTGTACCCTCATGGGACTCGGTGCGTTTCCGGGAACACATCCACAATTTGTGGGTATGCTGGGTATGCACGGTACCATGGAAGCAAACAAAACCATGCACAACGCAGACTGCATTCTTGCGCTGGGTGCACGTTTTGATGACCGGGTGACCAACAACGTAGCGAAGTTCTGCCCGCACGCAGAAATTATTCATGTTGATATCGACCCGGCGTCGATCTCTAAAACCGTCAATGCACATATTCCGGTTGTGGGTTCAGTCGACGTGGTTGTCGAGCAAATTCTGGAACTGCTTAAGCCCGAAGAATTGTCCGGGCAGTCAGAAAAACTTGCGGACTGGTGGCAGCAAATTGAACAGTGGCGTTCACGTCAGTGTCTGACCTATGATCAGGGCGACACCGTGATCAAGCCACAACGTGTTATTGAAGCGTTGTACAAATATACCGACGGCAAAGCGTACGTCAGCTCAGACGTAGGTCAGCACCAGATGTTTGCTGCGCTTTATTACCCGTACGCCAAACCTCGTCAGTGGATTAACTCAGGTGGCCTTGGCACCATGGGCTTTGGTTTACCAGCCGCGATGGGTGTGCAGTTTGCGCATCCGGAAGCAACGTCTGTGGTTGTTACGGGCGACGGCAGTATCCAGATGAACATCCAGGAACTGGCGACCTGTTTACAGTACAACCTGCCAATTAAAATTATTTCACTGAACAACCGTGCGTTAGGTATGGTGCGTCAGTGGCAGGATATGATTTATAAAGGGCGTCACTCTCATTCTTATATGGATTCTTTACCTGACTTCGTCAAACTGGCTGAGGCTTACGGTCACGTTGGTATCAAAGTCGATTCACTGGACCAACTCGATGCCGCGATGGAGAAGTGTTTTAGCTTAACCGATCGTCTGGTGTTCATGGACATTGCAGTTGACCAAAACGAACACGTATACCCCATGCAAATTAAGTACGGCGCAATGGACGACATGCGTTTAAGCAAGACGGAGAGAACCTGATGAAAAGAATCATATCGGTATTAATGGAAAACGCACCAGGTGCTTTGTCGAGAATTGTTGGCGTGTTTTCACAACGCGGTTATAACGTTGATTCTTTATGTGTAGCACCGACAGAAGATCCTAGCCTGTCTCGCCTGACTATTATTACGCATGGCGATGACAAAGTAATCGAACAGATTACCAAGCAGGTAAACAAATTAGTCGACGTGCTCAAAGTCGTTGATTTAACAGAAAATGCGCACATTGAGCGTGAAATGATGCTGATTAAAGTCGCCACGCGCACCGAAGCTATCCGTGCTGAAGTTAAGCGCAATGCAGATATTTTCCGGGCCAATATCCTGGATGTATCAGTAAACAACTACACTATGGAAGTGACGGGCACCACTGACAAGCTTGATGCGTTCGCTACCACTATGGCCCAGTGTACGGAGATCATTGAATCTTCTCGCACCGGTGTGTGTGGATTAGCGCGCGGTGAGCGTGCACTGAGACCCTAGCTTGCACAGCTAATTAAACAAAAAACCCCGGTAATTACCGGGGTTTTTTGTATGTACTGCGACGTCTCTTACGGAATGGGTAAACGAATTCTAATCCTGTTGACTACACTGGCGAAACTGCGTGTAGTCCTGACGTTGCTGACTGCGAATAGCAACGACGACCATGAATGCGGTGAAAGCAGAAAACATTAACTGAATGGCCTCTTCATTTACCACTGAAGTTCGCTTTTGAGGAGGCAACATGGACACCTGAGGTCCGCTGGTATGAACATTAGCTCGAAAAAACGTGAGTAAATCATCATGTTCTGGCTGAAGGGCAAACGCAGGTAAAGACAACACCAAGAAAAGCGCACAGCGAATGGCATTCTTGATACACATGCGAAAGTATCTCCCTGTTCAGCAATCCATTAGTAATAAAATCGGGCGAATATTAAACCCAATTCTTTCGATGCACGCAACATAAACCCAATGATTTACGCATCGTTCGAGTGAACATTAAGCTAATCACGTATTGAGTAAAAAGTAAACAGTTATCGAGTGTCAGTTGCTGCCATAGTAGAATTCAAACCGCACGGCGAGTCCGTAAGAAGGGGAAAAGTGCTCTTGTTTCAGCCAGATAACAAAGGGCTCTAATTCGAAGAACAACCAGCTGCGACGATAATTTGTGCGCCACCTTACACTGGTGTAAACCTCAGTGACGTGATGGTTTGGTTTGGTCAGGCCCTTTACAAAAAAGGTGTAAAGCAAGGCGCTTTGGTCAGTCAGCGGCCGCAGGTACTGTAGCTCGTGGCGCCATAACCAATCAGTGCTCCTGTCTCTGTAATAGTAGCGGTTTTGGAGTCGGACAAACTGATCATCCTCTAGCATTTGGGTAAAGTTAAGGCCCAGTTCTGCACCAAACTGGTCCCGGGTGTAATAGTAAATTTCTCCATCGTAGTCGAGCTTAAAATCTTCCGCGAACCAAATGTCATCCTCGTAACGACTGCGGGCAAACAGTTGGTCTCCGCGTCCCGCACCAATGCGATGCGACAATTTTGAGTTGTCATTTTTCTGGTAGCGTAAGGCAAGACTGGCAGAGTCCTGTAAGTGATCAACGGAGTCTCTGGCCGCTCGGATATTATCGCGTCGGGTGTAGTCGTCATCGTCAGACAAGAGCAGTTCGACCCGGTTTTTTAGCGCGGGTAATTTTACCCTGATCCGAAAGCGAAAGTCGGTTGCCATCAAATCACGTGTTCTGGGCTCAAGCCCGAATCTCACACGTCCTTCAGCTTGCGCATCCTTGTGATTGTCGCTGCCTTCCAGGGCAAAAAACTCGTCGAGTTGTTGCGCAGTATAGTCCATAGAATTACTGAACTTACTGTGCCAGACGTCCAGCCAGGCATCATCGGCGGCTGGCAGGGGGGTGTTCTCCGCCTGCTCGTCGGCGTTGACTGGTGTTGAAATGGTAATCAGTAGAATAAATACATACCAACGCCCCTTACGTCTGAACGGTGCTTTCAAATACTAAATCCTTTTAGTTGTGGGATGCTGTGCGAGTAGGGAACGAATCATTGGCGGCCCGGTCCTAATACAGTGCTGAATCGCTACTATTAAGCTTGCGCGATAAATACGGTACCTGCAAATGATTTTTCGTTACAGCTCATGTCATTAGCGTGGTCAACAAAGGTGAAATTATTCGGTTAGACCAGCTAACAAATGCTGGCTTATCCGTGCAGGCTCGGTAGAATGTAGTGATTCAGGGATAAAAGTACTGCCCGGCCACGCTGTCGGTGGCATACTGTGTAAACAGAAGTAAGTTAGAGGTTTTTATGGGTGGAATAAGTTTGTGGCAACTGCTGATCGTTTTGTTGATTGTTGTGTTGCTGTTTGGAACTAAGCGGTTAAAGAGCATTGGCTCTGATCTGGGTGGTGCGGTAAAAGGCTTTAAGAAAGCAGTGACCGATGAAGAAGCAGATGCTGACTTCAAAGACAGCCAGGCCAAGGTAGAAGAAAAACCTGCCGCAACGGCGTCAACTAAAACTGAAAGTGACGTTAAAGAAAAGCAATAATGTTTGATATTGGGTTTTTTGAAATCCTGGTGATAGGTGTACTGGCACTGTTAGTGCTGGGGCCGGAACGTTTACCCGGGGCTATTCGCTCTACGCTGAAAACAGTGCGTAGTGTGCGCAATATGGCCTCAGGGTTTAAACAGGAGGTGGAACACCAGCTTCGTGTACATGAGTTACATGAGAATTTGAAAAAAGCGGAGCAGCAAGGCCTGAAGGACTTAACACCGGAATTACAAGACAGTGTTGATGAATTGAAGAAAGCCGCTGAGTCTGTTCAAGAACCGTATAAAAAGCCTTAGATGTCTGAAGAAAACAGTTTAATTTCGCACCTCATTGAGCTGCGTACCCGAATTCTACGGGCACTGCTTAGTGTAATGCTTGTGTTTTTGTGTTTGGCCTATTTTGCCAATGACCTGTATCAATTGTTGGCAGAGCCGTTGCTAAAGACGTTGCCAGACAACGCTTCCATGATAGCAACTGACGTTGCCTCACCTTTCTTCGCACCGTTTAAACTCACCTTGGTGTTGTCCTTCTTTATTGCTATTCCTTTCGTGTTGTATCAGGTTTGGGGCTTTGTCGCACCGGGCTTGTACCGCAATGAAAAAAAGCTGGTGGCACCGCTGTTGCTGTCCAGCACCTTGCTGTTTTATGCAGGAATGGCGTTTGCGTACTTCGTTGTGTTTCCCATCGCGTTTGCGTTTTTTACGTCGGTTGCACCTGAAGGCGTAACCGTGGCCACCGATATAAACAGCTACCTGAATTTTGTCCTCAAGCTGTTTTTCGCATTCGGTATGTCTTTTGAAATCCCGGTAGCTATCGTGTTGTTGTGCTGGACCGGCATTACCGATGCAGACAGTTTGCGCCAGAAACGTCCTTATGTCGTCGTAGCGGCGTTTATTGTTGGAATGCTGCTAACGCCTCCGGATGTCATTTCACAAACACTACTGGCAGTGCCAATGTGGATTTTGTTTGAGTTTGGTGTCATTGTAGGCGGAATCTATTCAAAGAAAGACGACGAAGACGCGTCTGCTGAATAAGCCTGTTAATGGGCTTATTCAGGCTAACTGACCGGTTAGGATTTACATCCACATTACCGGCATAACAGGACAGAAACATGAGTTTACGTACTAAGCTGCTATTGCCACTGGGTTTATTCTTCTCCGCTATATCTGCTGCTCAGGCCACGACGCTGGAACAGGCACTGACAGAATGCCGGGCCAAGGATAATGTCATTGAACGCCTTGCCTGCTACGATGCTATTGACCTTTCACCGCTTGCCAATAAAAAGCCAATGCCTGAGCGTATGGACAAATCCGTGACGGAAATTGCTGAAGAAAGACGTCAGCAAGTGAAGCCAGTACAACCAGCTCCAGCGCCCGCACCAACACAGCCCGTTGAGCCGGCTGTAAAACCAAAACCTGAGAGTCAGTTTGGTTTGCAGGTTAAATCTGAAGTGGATGAAATAGAAGATATTTCAGACACAATCGCAGACATCACAAAAACCATTCGCGGTAAACAAGTCATCCACATGGTGTCAGGTGCTGTCTGGCAGCAAGTGGACTCAAGATACTTCAAGCTTAAAAAAGACATGGACGTGTATATTGAACGCGGTTCATTGGGTTCTTTTTACCTGGGGCATGACGGGGTTAACGGTCGAATAAAAGTTAAACGGATCAAATAAATGCCGTGGTTTGATGCTGGGGTTAACTTGTTTGACGACAGAATGCCTGCCGAACAAACAATCACATTGGCGGCGCAAGCCGGGGTAGATCGGTTGTGTTTGATCACCACTCACCCCGACGAGTGGGAAGTGGCTGAACAGTTATATCTTCAGCACCCCGACAAGCTTTGTTACACCCTCGGTATTCATCCTCATCACGCGAAAGATGCCAGACCTGAGCATTGGGACATACTCATTGAAAAGGCGACACTAGCTGGTGTAGTCGCCATCGGAGAGTGTGGTTTGGACTACAACCGGGACTTCTCTCCAAGAGAGGTCCAACGCAGTGTATTTGAACGACAGCTATCGATTGCCACTGAATTGAAAAAGCCAGTGTACTTGCATGAACGTGATGCGTTTGATCATCAGCATCAGTTATTAGCGCAATATTTACCGGCATTGCCCGGCGGAATTGCACACTGTTTTACGGGTGATGCTGTGCAAATGAAGTCGTATCTGGCATTAGGATTATATATTGGCGTGACTGGCTGGTTATGTGACGAAAGACGCGGTAGCAGCCTGCGTGACGCGGTACAGCAACTGCCGTTGGAGCGTTTGATTCTGGAAACCGATGCGCCGTACTTGTACCCTAAAACTCTTAAGCCGCGGCGCCGAAACAACACGCCTGCTAATTTGCCGCACATTGGACAAGCGCTGGCGACCCTTGTAAAGCAAGAGCTTGAGATTATAGAGCAGGCAAGTTATACCAACAGCCTGACCCTGTTCAATTTGTAGGTAGACAAATGCAGTTTAGTGCGCCCACTACTCGAATTACCGACAAATGGTTATTTGCCATGACGGTAGTCTTTGTGGTGGCCTTATTGGTTTTATTTACCAACAATGCACTGAATCAACCCAGACAATACTTCTGGCCGGCGGTAACCGAGTGGGTCAGTGAGCAGAATCAAGCTTCGTATGAGTCTATTCTAGCCGGGCCAGATTCAGCCTGGCAGGAAGCGGTAAATCCTATTAATGCCGGGCTATCCGATGAACCAATATGGTTGCGATTCACATTGCCTGTAACGCAGATAGACCAGCATGGGACCTATATCGACATCGGGTATCCATTACTCGATAGCATCGATGTCTGGATTCAACATGGTAGCGAAACAACCCATTATCATGCCGGCGACGCACAGCCATTCGCGCAGCGCGATAATAAGTATCACGGCTTTTTGTTCCCTGTGCCTGACTATGGCAGTGCGGTCTCCGTTATCATGCGAGTGCAGTCTACCAGTGTGGTAAAAGTGCCAGTGAAAATTTGGCAGCAGAAGGCGTTTTGGGAGCACATCAGTAACACAAATCTGGTCATGGGGCTGTTTTTTGGTTTGTTGCTGGCCATCGCGCTAAGTAATTTATTTTTCTTTTTCACCACCCGCACACTGACATTTATTTTCTATACCGGCTATGTCATTTGCCTGGGATTAACATTAGCCACATTGCATGGTTTTGCCTACAAATACTTGTGGCCAGCGCAGCCTTGGTTTCAGTCTAAAGCCATTTCACTTTTTGCCAGTACAACGCTGATTTTTGCAGTGGTATTTTCAGCGTCCCTGCTGGAAATTCGCACGTACAGCAAACGATTATCAACGGTGTTCAATGCCCTTGCCGGCGCATTTGGTCTGATTGCTGCCAGCGCGCTGTTTCTCGATTATGCAGTGTCCATTCGCATCTTCCTGGTGTTACTTACGATTACCGTCTTTTTAATCATGGGCGTAGCAATATGGCTGGCGCGTAAGAAAGTCTCGGTAGCCGGATATTATGCGCTGGCCTGGGGCGCATTACTGGTGAGTGCGTTTACCGCGAGTCTGGATAACCTGGACATTGTGGCTATTAGTATCCCGTCTCAGGTGCTGTTGTTATACGGTGCAACCATCGAAGTGCTGATGCTGGCCTTTATTCTGGCCATCAGTTACAGCCGTCAACGCGATTTTATGCTGTCTGCCAAAGAAGATGCGCTGGAAAAAGAACGCGAGGCTGTCAGGGCAAAGCAGGCGCTGATTGATCTGCAACAAACTACTCAGGATGAATTAGAGTATAAAGTGGGCGAGCGCACCCTGGAGTTGGAAATTGCGTTGAGAGAACTCTCCGAAGCGAATCGCGAGCTTGAAAAACTCAACACTATTGACCCGTTAACAGGCATACGCAACCGTCGTCATTTTGACAAACGTTTGCAGGCAGAGGGACGACGCAGCCGTCGTGAACAAACGCCATTGGCGTTGGCTATGGTCGACATTGACCACTTCAAGTCGGTGAACGACCAGCATGGCCACAGCGCAGGGGATGCCTGTATTCAGCACGTGGCGACCATCTTACAACAACAATTAAAACGTCTGTCTGACGATGTGTGCCGTTATGGCGGAGAGGAATTTGGCCTTATTTTGCCTAATACCGACACGGCGGGGGCGCAGCAGTTATTAGAAGCGATGCGCGCCGAGATCGAAGCAAACCCCTGCCAGTTTGATGGTACCTCGATTTCACTGACGATCAGTGCAGGAGTGGCCTCTGGTGTCATTGCTTTCGGCGATGAAGAAACCAGCCTGCTAAAAACGGCCGATGAACGATTATATCAAGCCAAGCAAGCCGGCCGAAACCGGGTTGTGGCAGAACAGTAAAGGTTTATCCATGTCTTATTCTCAATACTTACCGCGCAGAATGCGCAGATTACGTCGCACGGATGGACTGCGTGCCATGGTGGCTGAAAATCAGTTGAGCGCAGCAGATTTGATCTACCCGGTCTTTGTATTACCCGGAGCGAATCAACGTGAGGCCGTGCCGTCGATGCCAGGCGTTGAACGCTTGTCCATTGACTTGTTAGTTAAGGAGGCGCAGGCCGCTTACGATTTGGGTATTCGCAGTCTTGCGTTATTTCCGGTTACACCCATGGAAGCAAAATCACTGTGCGCCAGTGAGGCCTTTAATCCCAACGGTATTGCGCAAACGGCCATTCGCGAGTTGAAGAAACACGTGCCTGACATGATGCTGATTTCAGACGTGGCATTGGATCCCTTCACGTCACACGGACAGGATGGGCTCATTGATGAAGACGGGTATGTGGTAAACGATGAAACCGTAGAAATTCTGATCAAGCAGGCGCTGTCTCATGCTGAGGCGGGTGTGGACATCGTCGCGCCGTCAGACATGATGGATGGACGCATTGGTGCCATTCGCGATGCTCTGGAAGAAGCGGGCTTCGTACACACCTGTATTATGGCGTATTCCGCCAAGTACGCCTCCAGCTACTACGGCCCTTTCCGCGACGCAGTCGGCTCAGCGGCCAACATTAAAGGCGGGAATAAAAAGACATATCAAATGGACCCTGCCAACAGTGACGAAGCCATTGCAGAAATTGCACTGGATTTGGAAGAAGGTGCAGATATGGTCATGGTTAAGCCGGGTATGCCTTATCTGGATATCATTCGCCGCTGTAAATCTGAACTGGCAGTACCCACTTTTGCTTACCAGGTGAGTGGGGAATATGCCATGCACATGGCGGCATTTGAAAATGGCTGGCTTAACCGCGAGCAGGTCATTCTGGAGTCGCTATTGGCGTTTAAACGCGCCGGCGCCGACGGTATCCTGACGTATTTTGCCCCAGAAGCGGCAAAACTTCTGAAGCAGGGTTAGAACCTGTCAGCAAAAGCTCGGATAACAAATAAAAAAGCGAAGAACCCGGTTCTTCGCTTTTTTGTGTCACTGGTGATTAGTGAGTGAATGGGTATTAAACGCAGGTCAGGTGCCAGCCTGCCCGGTGTTGAAGCCAGGCTTCATTGACCAGTTCAGCATTAATTAACGGGTGTTCTTTTAACCAGCCTTCCGGGAAAGTAAGTGTCCAGTCGTGTTCATTCACTGCCAGCGTGATCTCCGGAATATGCTGCTGATGACGGCGCAGGCACACAACCACGGCAATACGCAAAATGCGCAGCAGGCCCATTAACATGGTACGCACGTCATCGTGGTACAAGTTAAACGGCGCAATGTCGATAGTTTGTCGGTGACACTTCACTAAGTCGCGAATGGCCGCACGTTGCAGACGGGTATAACCGGGTAAGTCGATATAATTGAGAATGTAGGCACCGTGATCATGGTGTTTTTTGTACTCAATATGCAAGCCCAGTTCATGCAACATCGCCGCCGCATCGAGTACCGCTTCGGTATCGAGGTGACAGAAATCCGTTTGATTGCACAGCTGCTTGCAGAGATTGAGTGCAAGCTTTCTCACATTCACCGCGTGGGGTTTGTCGATATGATAGCGTCTGATAACCGTATTGATGGTCTGTGTCCGGCGGTCGTTGTGTTTTACATTGTCGAGCATGCCGTAGATCAGGCCTTCCCGCAGCGCGCCGCCGGAAATGTTCATGGTCGCTATTTTCAGGCGTTCAAATAACGCAAGCAGGATGGTGAGACCGCTTGGAAAAATAGGCTGGCGATTAGGCTCCAGGCCATCTATGACGAGGTTGGACAGATTGCCACAGTCAATACACTGTTGCTTCAGGTTGTACAGGTAATCCAGACGAATAGCGTCGCTGATTTCCTGTTTTACCAGTATTTCAGTAATGGCTTGTGGTGTGCCAGATGCGCCCAGGCAATTGTGCCAGTCGAAGCAAAGAAAGCTATCAACGACCGGGTCAAGCAAGGCATTGGCTGCTTCCATAGCGCGGTCAAAGTTGGCCTCAGACAATTCGCCATCCAGGAAGTAACGCTCCATAAAGGTCACGCAACCCATGTCCAGGCTAACCATATGAATAGGTTGCATGTCGTTGCCAATAATGATTTCAGTACTGGCACCGCCAATATCGATAACCAGCGAATTACCCTGATTAGCGGAAGTGTAAGCCACCCCCAGATAAATTTGACGGGCTTCCTCTTCACCTGAAATCACCTGTAACGGGTGCTTCAGAATCCGCTCAGCTTTCTCAATAAAGTCCTGGGCGTTTTGTGCCAACCTCAATGTGGCTGTGGCAACAACACGAATATTTGACGAGGGGATGTCCTGCAGTCGTTCGGCAAAGGTCTCCAGACACTGCCAGCCACGCTGCATACTCTCTTCGCTGAGGACCATGTCCTTGTCGAGACCTGCAGCCAGTCGAACTTTTTGTTTTACCTTGCCAATGATTTGCACGCTGCCGTTAACCACATGCACTACCACCATGTGGAAGCTGTTTGAGCCCAGGTCAACGGCCGCATAGTACTCGCCGAGTGTCTCGGCGTCATATTGTGTTTGAGGCTGCATAAACTAACGCCGTATTATTTCTTCTGCGGTGGTCTGCCTTTACCCCGACGGTTGGTTGGACGTCGGTTCTGTCTGCGTTGACGCTGCTTCGGCGGCGTAATGTCATCCAAAAGCGCATCGTGCACATAGTCAGTGACTGGAATAGCATGACTAATATAACTTTCAATTGCTGGCAGGTTTAATGCGTATTTTTCACAGGCAAAACTGATCGCAACACCACTCTTACCTGCACGTCCTGTTCGACCGATTCGATGAACATAATCTTCTGCGTCGTCAGGCAAATCGTAGTTAAATACGTGCGTTACAGCTTCAATGTGCAAGCCTCGCGCAGCCACATCAGTTGCAACCAGAATGTCCAGACCACCTTTGGTGAAGGCATCTAAAATGCCCAGACGTTTCTTCTGGGGCACATCGCCGCTTAACAAGCCAACGCGGTGGCCGTCGGCTTCCAGCCAGTCAGCTACGCGCTCACAGCTGTGTTTGGTGTTGGCAAACACAATGGCTTTGTCTGGCCACTCTTCTTCAATAAGTGTCAGTAGCAAGCGCATCTTGTCGTCATCAGATGGGTAAAACAATTCTTCTGATACACGACTTGCAGTCATTTGCTGAGCTTCAACCTGAACATGAGTCGGGTTGTTCATATGCTCGTAAGCCAGTTCCTGCACGCGGTAGCTCAGCGTGGCAGAGAACAACATGCTCAAGCGCTCAGTCGCAGCAGGCATGCGTCGGAATAAGAAGCGTATGTCTTTAATGAAGCCTAAATCAAACATACGATCGGCTTCATCCAGGACGGCCACCTGAATATTTTTCAGACTAAAGACGCCCTGCTTGTAGTAATCTACAATGCGGCCGGTCGTACCAATAACGATATCTACCCCATCCTGCAATGTTTCTCGTTGACTTTGGTAACCTTCGCCCCCATAAATGAGGCCAAGTGAAAGTCCGGTGTGTTTACCGAGTAGCTCTGCATCATTATATATTTGCACAGCAAGTTCGCGGGTTGGTGCCATAATAATGGCTCTGGGACCGGCATTTTTATCTTCAGGTGACTGTTCACGACTTAAAATGTGATGGAAAGTCGCGACAAGAAATGCCATGGTTTTACCTGTTCCGGTTTGTGCCTGACCAGCGATATCGTTACCTTCTAATAAAGGAGGTAAGCTCAACGCCTGAATTGGTGTACAATGCGTAAAATTAGCCGCATTTAAGGCATCAATCACTTTGCCATTGATAGGCAAATCGGAAAAATGAGTTTCGGTTAAATGAGTTGTTTGCATAGCTTATAGCTTATCAGTGCTTGCATTAAAAAACAGTTTCTATATAACACTTATGGTAGAGCTGAACAAATCAGCGACAGACCAATTACGGAGAAAAGAATGAGCGACAAAATTATCCAGTTGACTGACGATAAGTTCGAAGCAGATGTTATCAATGCTGAAGGTCCTGTGCTGGTTGACTTCTGGGCCGAGTGGTGTGGCCCTTGTAAAATGATTGCACCTATTCTTGAAGAAATTGCAACCGATTTTGAAGGCAAGTTAACAGTTGGCAAGCTGAATGTCGATGAAAATAATGAAACTCCACCTAAATACGGCATCCGTGGTATTCCTACCCTGTTGCTGTTTAAAGGCGGTAACGTTGCAGCGACAAAAGTAGGCGCATTGTCTAAAGCACAGTTAACTGAATTCCTTAACGCGAATCTTTAAGCGTTAATCGACGTAAAAGAACCGCCTCCGGGCGGTTTTTTTGTGTCTGTTTGATCTCGGTTAATAACCGGTTTAACAATCTCGCTATGCTGTCGCGCTTCTACTGCTAAAAGAAACGACGACACATTATGCGAACACCTGAGTTGCTCTCGCCAGCCGGTTCAATGAAAAACCTGGAATACGCTTTGGCGTATGGCGCCGATGCGGTCTATGCCGGCCAGCCTCGCTATTCTCTGCGAGTACGAAACAACGAATTTACCCTGGAAAAGCTGGCAGAAGCCCGTGCTTACACATGGGAAATGGGTAAAAAGCTGTATGTGGTGAACAATATTGCGCCGCATAACAGTAAGCTGAAAACCTTTGTCAGTGACCTTGGGCCGGTTGCTGCGCTGCGGCCCGATGCGATGATCATGTCTGACCCGGGCATTATTATGCTGACGCGCGAACATTTTCCCGACTTGCCAATACATCTGTCTGTGCAGGCGAATGCCGTAAACTGGGCCGCTGTGAAGTTCTGGCAGCAACAAGGTATTAAACGGGTGATATTGTCCCGCGAGTTGAGCCTTAACGAGATCGAAGAAATCCGCCAGCGCTGCCCGGATATTGAACTGGAAGTCTTTGTGCACGGTGCGCTTTGCATGGCGTATTCTGGCCGCTGCTTATTGTCGGGCTACATTAATAAACGGGATCCGAATCAGGGGGCCTGCACCAATGCTTGTCGATGGCAATACGATGTAAAACCGGCAACAACCGATGAGGTAGGGCAGTTTATTCCAAGTGATGAAGCCGTGGAACCGACGCTGGGTAAAGGTACCCCGGTGTCCCAGCCGTTTTTGATTACGGAACCGCAACGACCCGAAGAACCTATGGCCGCGTTTGAAGATGAGCACGGCACTTATATTATGAACTCGCGGGATTTGCGTGCCGTGCAGCACGTTCACCGTCTCACCGAAATCGGCGTAGATTCACTGAAAATAGAAGGGCGTACCAAGTCCTTTTATTACTGTGCCCGCACTGCTCAGGTCTACCGTAAAGCCATTGATGCTGCAGTAGCCGGACAGCCTTTTGACCCTGATTGGTATAACGAATTAGCGCATCTGGCCAACCGGGGTTACACCGATGGATTTCTGCAACGCCACAATCATCAGGATTATCAGCAATACGAGCGGGGCAGTTCGGTAAGTACTTCCCGGCAATTAGTTGGCGAAGTCATCAGCGAAGCGGGCGAATGGTGGTATATAGATGTAAAGAATCACTTTGCTGCCGATGACCTGATTGAAATCATGACGCCGACTGGAAACCAGATTGTGCACTTAACGACATTGCAGTCTGCAACGGGGGAACCTGTGCTAGTAGCGCCTGGCAGTGGTTATCGGGTTCGTATTCCAAAGCCAGATGGATTGGCATCATCCCATGCCATATTGTTGCGTTGTACCGGCTAGGTCTTCTGACTTAACAACACCTGTGAAGCCATGGTCGACGCCTTATTTAGCCGGATCTATGGCTATCGCAAAGTTTTTTTAACAATTACTCGTGAAAGGCTGGACGAGTTAAAGTTATGGTGCTAACGTTACAAGGACTAGGCAAACCGTGCGGTTTACTAGCATCCTTACAAGCCTTTACCCGGCTGGCCCATACCCGGGCAACGAACCCTTTTCTATACAATTTAACGAATTTCCCAACAAGACGTTCAAAATACACAAAGACCCACCAGTATGAATCTAACTGAACTAAAGAATAAACCAATTAGCGAATTGGTAGCCCTTGCCGAAGAAATGGGCCTGGAAAACATGGCCCGTGCGAGAAAACAAGACATCATTTTCTCGATCCTCAAAACGCACGCCAAAGGCGGCGAAGACATCTTCGGCGACGGCGTCCTTGAAATCCTTCAAGACGGCTTCGGATTTTTACGTTCAGCCGATTCATCTTACCTGGCTGGTCCGGATGACATCTATGTATCGCCAAGCCAGATTCGCCGTTTCAACCTGCGTACTGGTGACACCATTTCCGGTAAGATTCGCCCGCCGAAAGACAGCGAGCGATACTTTGCCCTGTTAAAGATCCGCGAAGTTAACTTCGACAAGCCTGAAAACTCACGTAACAAGATTCTGTTTGAAAACTTAACGCCGCTGCACGCAAACTCACGTCTGCGTATGGAGCGTGGTAATGGTTCATCTGAAGATATCACTGCTCGAGTTTTGGATTTGGCATCGCCAATTGGTAAAGGTCAGCGTGGTCTGATTGTTGCGCCGCCTAAAGCCGGTAAAACTTTGCTGCTGCAGAATATCGCGCAATCCATTGCGGCGAATCATCCTGATTGTGAACTGATGGTATTGCTGATCGACGAGCGTCCTGAAGAAGTAACGGAAATGCACCGTTTGGTTCGCGGTGAAGTTGTGGCTTCGACCTTCGATGAGCCGGCTAGCCGCCACGTTCAGGTTGCTGAGATGGTAATCGAAAAAGCCAAGCGTTTAGTTGAGCATAAGAAAGACGTGGTTATCCTGTTAGACTCAATCACGCGTCTTGCACGCGCATACAACACCGTCATCCCATCATCAGGTAAAGTACTGACCGGTGGTGTTGACGCTAACGCTCTGCACAAGCCAAAGCGTTTCTTTGGTGCTGCGCGTAACGTTGAGGAAGGCGGTAGCTTAACCATTATAGCAACTGCACTGATTGATACCGGCTCTAAAATGGATGAAGTTATCTACGAAGAGTTTAAAGGTACTGGTAACATGGAACTGCACCTGAACCGTAAGATAGCCGAGAAGCGTGTCTTCCCTGCAATCGACTTCAACCGTTCAGGCACGCGTCGCGAAGAATTGCTGACCGGTCAGGATGAACTGCAGAAAATGTGGATCCTGCGCAAGATAGTTCATGAGATGTCTGAAATTGACGCCATGGAGTTTTTAATCAATAAACTGTCAATGACGAAGACCAACGACGAGTTCTTCGATGCGATGAAGCGTCAGAAAAGTTAATCCACTTTTCCACGTAAACAAATATTAAAGCCGCTGAAATTTCAGCGGTTTTTTTTTCTGTAATACCTGAGCTGTTCAGGTATAGTGGAATGTACTCTGTCCTGAAAATTCGGAAATTGTATGCGAAAGTTATCGATGTTATTCGCCCCTCTTGTTTTCTCTGTTGCTGCCGCAGCCCAATCCGCTGACGTAGACCGCCTTGCCGACTCGGTAGAAGCTGATGTTATAGCCTGGCGTCATCACTTGCATCAGTATCCGGAACTGTCTAACCGGGAATTCAAAACAGCAGAATACGTCGCTAAATTTTTGCGTTCACTGGATCTTGAAGTCACTACTGGTGTGGCAAAAACCGGTGTGGTTGCCGTGTTGGACAGTGGCAAGCCCGGCCCGGTAGTGGCCTTACGTGCCGATATGGACGGCCTGCCTGTTCCTGAGCAAAACGACCTTGCATGGCGCTCAACCCAGCGCGGCGAATTTAAAGGCCAGGATGTGCCGGTAATGCATGCTTGCGGTCACGATACGCACATGGCCATGCTCATGGGGACTGCCAGCGTATTAACTGCAATGAAGGATCAGCTAAAAGGCAAAGTGAAGTTTATATTCCAGCCTGCCGAAGAAGGTGCACCTCCGGGTGAGAAGGGCGGAGCTGAAGTGATGGTGCAGGAAGGCGTATTAAAGAATCCGGATGTGGATGTGATTTTTGGTTTACATATCAGCGCAAACGCCGACGTGGGTACTGTGAGTTATAATCCGGGCGGCACCATGGCCGCTGTGGATCCCTTTAAGATCGTTATTCATGGCAAACAAGCGCATGGCGCCTATCCCTGGAAGAGCGTGGACCCCATCACCACCGCGGCGCAAATGATCATGTCATTACAAACCATTGTGAGCCGTGAACTCAAGCTTATCGATGACGCTGCAGTCGTTACCATTGGTTCAATTCACGGTGGCAACCGGTCTAACATCATCCCGAATGAAGTCGAAATGGTGGGCACAATTCGAACGCTGAACCATGCTGCTCGTGAGCATGTATACGAAGCCATGGCAAGAAAAGTGAAAGGTATTGCAGATAGCATGGGCGCCACAGCGGAGCTCACACTGCCATTGGATTACAACTATCCAATCACTTTCAATGACCCGGCACTGACGGCAAAAATGCTGCCTACTGTTGAGCGTACAGCCGGAAAAGAAAATACCATTCTGGCCAAGCCGGTAACAGGCGCAGAGGATTTTTCCTTCTATCAGGAGCAGGTGCCTGGCTTATTTATGTGGCTCGGCGGCAAACCGCTTGATGTGCCTGTAGCAGATTCACCAGCACACCATACGCCAGAATTTTACGTAGACGATTCAGGTATGAAACTGGGCGTTCGAGTGATGGCTAACCTAACCCTCGATTACATGGCGCAACACGGCGAGTAATTCACACTAGCATCAAGAGCGAACATGGGGAAATACTTGCTAAGTCCATGGGTTCTGATTGCCATTGGAGCCTGTGTAAATCTATTACCTGAGCCAATAGACAGTCAGGGCGTCATCTTTTTCGGTGGTGGTTTTGCCGTCACTGTTGCGCTGTTGTGCTCGACAAGATTGACACTGCTGGCAATTGCTGTGGTTTATGGCGTATTGTTTTTGAAAGGGCATGACTGGACCTTAGTACTGTTTCTGGCCGGTCAGCCTTTGCTGATGAATCTGCTCTATGAACGCCAGGACACGCTGAACCCACTCAAAGTCGGTCTTGGGTGGTGGAGCGCGTTTACCGTCCCCATTTTTGCTGTGCTTATCATCTTGCATTTCAATGGTCGTCCGGACACTGCATTTACCGCCTATATTGTGACGTGGCTAAGCGGGGCGTTTTCCTGTTTGTTTGGGCACTTGTTATTCTTGTTTGCGGTTCGTCGAATTGACATAGGCTATAAGCTGAAATTCAATGTCGAAGTCCTGTTTCGATATATGTTCTCGGCGTCCTTCTTTTTCGTCATCCTTTCCATGACGTATGTCTACGTCGGCCAGCTTCAGCGTCAACAGGCGGCACAAGTCAACAGTTATATGGTGCACCGGTCTCAGGTGATGGCCGAAGAGCTGTCTTCGTTTTTGGAGCGCCATGCCATGGCAATAACCAGTGCTGCGCAGTCAATTCAAATCGCCACACAATATGGCGCGACGCTCGACCAGGCTGCACCGGCTACTCTGGCTGGTTTGGCAAGAAACCACCCTGACTTCCTGACTTTCCTGGTCGCCAATATCGAAGGAGAGGTCACGCATTCTTATCCAACTAACTTGTTATTCAGAGCCAGACAGCTTGGGCGAGCAGACGTTTCCACGCGCGCTTATTTTACGGAAGCTGTTGCTACTGGCAGTACCTATGTCTCTTCAGCTATTCAGGGACGAGGCTTCGGTGATGACCCCATCGTGGCTATTTCCAGCCCAATTCGCGACGCAGAAGGTGCAATTGTGGGCATCATTGAAGGGTCTTTGAACCTGAGTAGTTTCATGGAGTACGACAGTCGTAACCTGGCGCTGTTCTGGGCTATATACAGAGACAATGCCGGCACGGTTGTCTATGCGTCGCCGGAATTGCAGATCAATCCACTGGATAAGCCTGACATGGATTTTTGTGCTGACTATGAATGTCAGGAGCGTGTGGATTTCCTGGACCGGAATTGGTTTGTGTCTCAGTCACTGGAGTCGACCTATGGCTGGTCGATTACGATTCTGTTTGAGCAGGGTAGTTTTGTGGCAATGAGTACCAGTTATCTCAGGTGGGCGCTGATTTTGCTCTGTTGCCTGACACTCCTTGGGATTTTCCTGGGGGGGAAAGTGGCAAGGATATTTGCTAATCCTATCAGGGAGCTGATGTTGACGTTTGCCGGTTATTCGCCCGAGAAACAAGTACCACGCCAAACGTTTGCCAACGATACCATGCAGCTCACTGAAATTTCCGGGCTGGGTAATGAGTTTCACGAGCTTGGCGAGCGACTACTGAGAGCATTTAGCGACCTGAATGAATCCAGGAAACGACAAGGCGTGTTGAATCAGGAGCTGGAAGAACTCAACCGAACGCTGACCGAGCGGGTAGAAGAAAAGACCGCCTCTTTGGTCAAAGCGTTAGCTCAGGCAGAGGCAGCAAGTGTCGCCAAGTCACAGTTCCTGGCCAATATGTCACACGAAATTCGCACCCCCATGAATGGCATACTAGGCACCTGTGAAAATTTACTCGAAAAGCCACTAGAGCCCCATATTGGAAACCGTCTGCAGGTGATTATGCAGTCCGCTTCTAACTTGCTGTTGATCCTCGACAGTATTCTGGACTGGTCGAAAATTGAAGCGGGCAAGATGAAGGTTACCCTGCATCCTATGTCGCCCAAGAAAGTGATCAACGCCTGTATTGAAATCCATCGTCAGGCAGCAACCCGTAAACAGATCCGCTTAGACGTAAAATGGTCTGACTCGGTACCAGACATGCTTAAAGGCGATGCTGTGAAGATTAGTCAGATATTGAATAACTTGCTGAGTAACGCGGTGAAGTTTACCGCTATTGGCGGCGTTACAGTGCAGTTGGACTATATAGACGGTCAATTGAAAATCACCATACAGGACACGGGGATAGGTATCGACAAGTCAGAGCAATTTAAAGTCTTTGATCAGTTTGTTCAGGCCGATGCCACTACCTCACGTCAGTTCAGTGGCACCGGATTGGGACTGGCGATTACCAGCAAGCTGGTAGAGTTGATGTCGGGTAACATCAAACTCGACAGCGAGCTGGGATTGGGCACCACATTTACCGTGTCTTTGCCGATGGCGGCAACCGACTTTGTAGAGCCGATATTCGACGAAACGCGTTTAGTTTTGCCAGCAGGGCTGAAAGTGCTGATAGTTGAAGACAACGATATTAATGCTGAAATTATTATCGACATGCTCAAAGACGCCAAGACCAAATGCATAAGGGCAAAAAATGGTAAGGAAGCCCTCGACGTGATTGCACGGGTCGCGTTTGATTTGGTGCTTATGGATTGCCAAATGCCCATTATGGACGGTTTTACGGCCACCCGGGAGATTCGGGAAATGGACGATGACAAAGCAACGATACCGATTGTTGCACTGACTGCAAATGCGTTCGAGGATGACAGAAAGGCCTGTCTCGCAGCTGGTATGAATGATTATCTTGCCAAGCCGGTGCGCCGTGCCGACTTGTTTCAGTTAATTATTCAATATACCAGCGGTAAGTAACAGCGCGCTATTTTTGCTCAATCAGAGATTGTCTGAAAGCTTGAGCGGACAAGCTGATAGGTCGGCGCTTGTTAGTGACAACCTGCCAGTTACTGTGCAGCGGGAAGTCGCGAACCTTAAGGATTTTGACGTTGTCAGTCGATGCCTGAGCCAGTGTGTGCTGTGACAATACGGCTAATCCCATTCCCGCTGACACCGCTAATCGAATGGCCTCATTACTTTCTATTATCATGGTGTTGTTCAACGACACGCGTTTTAAATCGCAGTACTCGTCGAGGGTACGACGCGTGCCGCTGCCTTTTTCCCGTAGCAGAAACTTCTGATCAACCAGCTCACTCAGCAAACAGTCGTCAGGGCCATCATAATTAGCCGGGGCAATAATCACTAACGGGTTTGACATGAAGGGCACACATTCCAGATCTTCGTCTTCAGGCGGATATGTGAAGATGTACAGGTCGTCCCGGTTTTGTGACAGACGCTCTATAATTTGCGCGCGGTTCCCAACGGTAAAGCGCACATCAATATTGGGGTGCTGATTACAAAACGGGCTCAAAAAGGGCGGAATGATGTACTTGGCAGTGGTCACCACTGCGAGTTTAAGTGAACCAACCTCAACGCCCTGTAAAGCACTGATTTGACTGTTGAGCTTTTCCTGCGAAGTAAGGACTTCCTGAGCGCAGCGATACACCGCTTCCCCCGCCTCGGTTAACTGAATTTTGCCTTGATAGTGTTCTACCAGCGGCAAGCCAACAATACTGGTTAGCTTTTTTAACTGCAGTGACACCGTTGGCTGAGACAGTGATAATGCATTTGATGCGGCGGTGACGGATCCACTGTCTACGACCTGTTGAAAAACTTCTAGTAAACGAAACGTCAGGGTATTCATGAACGGCTCACTCTGAAAATATTGATATAAAAATAGAACAAAAATGCATTTATTTCTATCTATATTTTGTCGGACGTGTCTATGAGGGGCAACCGCTATGGGTTAAAGCCAGTAATTCCCGGGCTCTGTTGCAGTTTCTGCTTGCCAGTGAAATACACAGAAATATAGACATTGGGCCAGGCTGGCTATGGGCAAACGAGCGAAAATACGCTAATATCGGCCGCTTTTCGAGCGCTGTGTATTATTCCAGCACCTGTTGAATACAGCTAGCCAGTGAGGACAGCATCATGGCAAAAGTCGCGATCGTTATGGGGTCTACATCAGATTGGCCTACCATGCAGAATGCCGCGTTAATGTTAAAGCAATTTGGCGTTGAGTTTGAAGCCCAGGTTGTATCGGCTCACCGTACTCCGAATCTGCTGGTAGAGTTTGCCGAAACGGCGGAAGAGAAAGGCTTTTGTGCCATTATTGCCGGCGCCGGTGGTGCTGCGCATCTACCGGGTATGATTGCCGCACACACACACCTGCCAGTCTTTGGTTGTCCGGTAAAGTCGAAGGCGTTAAACGGCCTCGATTCACTGCTTTCTATTGTGCAGATGCCTAAAGGCGTCGCAGTAGGCACGCTGGCGATCGGCGAGGCGGGTGCAGCAAACGCGGGCTTGTTGGCTGCGCAAGTGGTTGCACTTCAGGATGCCGATGTTCGTGACGCTGTGATTGCGTTTAGAAAAGCACAGACCGACACGGTGTTAGCAAGCGGTAAACTGGAGTTATAAACATGCAAGTGCTGGTATACGGTGCCGGACAGTTGGCACAAATGATGTATTTGGACGGTGCTGCGTTAGGGATTGATGTACAGGCAGTTGATGTTAGCAATAACACGGTTGTGCATCCGGTGAGTAAACAACCTCTGGATTGCTCACTGGAACAAGCTATTGAACGCGCAGATGTCCTCACCGTCGAATTTGAGCACGTGCCTGAGGCGTTGCTCGAGACCGCTGAGCAATCCGGCAAGCTGCATCCGAATAAAGACGCCATTTTGGTTGGCGCAGATCGGGTGCGTGAAAAAGCATTGCTTGAACGCTTGAATATTCCGAATTGTGCTCACCGCATTGTGACCGATTTAACGCAACTCGATGAGTGTGTTGAAGCACTGGGCGAACGTCTGATTATAAAAGCCAGTCGCGACGGGTACGACGGCTACGGTCAGTGGCGCTTGAGCCAAAAAGCCGATTTACCGGCACTAAAGAAACAGCTTGAAGGGCTGGATCTGGTTCGCGTACCACTGGTAGTAGAGCAAATGCTGAAGTTCGACCGTGAAGTGTCACTGATTGGTGCTCGCAACGTGAGCGGCGATATCAAAGTGTACCCACTGGCAGAAAACCTGCACTACCAGGGCCAGTTACATGTATCTGTTGCACCAGCAACAAATAGCGATGATGCGCTTACCGCCAAAGCGCTGGAGATTTTCAGTAAGCTGGTGGAAGGCATGGATTATGTCGGTGTGCTGGCGGTTGAATTGTTCCAGTGTGGCGACACATTACTGGTTAACGAACTGGCTCCGCGGGTACACAACTCCGGTCACTGGACCCAGGCCGGTGCCGATACCAGTCAGTTTGAGAATCATTTACGTGCTGTGCTGGATTTGCCGTTGGGTGATACTACGAACATCGGCGGCGATGCTGCGGTAAGTGCCATGGTGAATATCATTGGTTGCGACGACCACGATTTGGCGCTGTTGGGTCTGCCAGGCGTACATTTTAATTGGTATGGCAAAACGGTACGCAACAAGCGCAAAATGGGTCATATCAACGTAACAGCGTCGGGCTATAAGGCATTGGGGAGTAAACTGGAGCAACTTTCCGGCTATTTGTCTGCTGATCATTTCCCCGAATTAGTGGATGAAGCCGCTCGCTTGCAAAAGTAAGCTTGACATTCACGCCGTCCAGCATAAAATGCAGCGCGCTTACCGAGAAGGTAGGCGCACAAAATTAATGGGCCGACTTAGCTCAGTTGGTAGAGCAACTGACTTGTAATCAGTAGGTCGCCAGTTCGATTCCGGCAGTCGGCACCATTTCCCCCTTTTCTCAAATCGTTTTTTCCAATCAGGCGAATCGCCTGTTCAAGATCAACATTCAGCTATTTCTTGCTTGTTTTAACAGGCTTTTATCGTCTACATTGATAGTCATCAACTGATGACGAAAAACAAGGCTGGTGTCTGGAATGTCAACGTTTAAACGCGCTTTTGCGGTGTGCCTGTGTGTATTTAGCCTGATGGGACTCCAATGGGTAAATGCCATGCAAGGCGTTATGGTTCATAATGTCAAAGCCCGGGCCACGTTTGCCATGGCAACAACCGCTGCGGTGTATTTCACGGTTATGAACCACAGTGACAAAGCGGTTACGCTCACCGGCGTGAGCGTGGATGAATCCATTGCTGCAGATGCCCAGCTTCACACCACGGTGATGGACGGCGACATGATGAAGATGCGACAAATCACCGATGGCATCGACGTAGCGCCCGGCGCAATGGTTGAATTCAAGTCGGGTAGTTACCATGTCATGCTTATGGGCCTGGTAAAGCCGTTAGTGGAGGGAGCGTCATTTGACCTGACCCTCACCTTTGCAAATCAGCCGTCCATGACTACCACGGTTACTGTTGGCGCGGGCGCTGGTGAGCACTCTCATCACCACCACGAGTAATGCTTTTCGAGGAAACGAATCCAATTGGGCGTTTTCCCTCTATAAACAATGCAATAAATTAACGCTAAGGAGTTAATGATGAGCAAGATTGATATTGGTATTTCAGAAGCCGATCGCGAAGCGATCGCCGACGGCCTCAAAAAAGTACTGGCAGATTCATACACCCTGTATTTGCAAACCCACAACTTTCACTGGAATGTCACGGGTCCGCAATTCCGCGAATTACACCTGATGTTTGAAGAGCACTACACGGAGCTCGCCGTGGCGGTAGACGATATTGCAGAACGTATTCGTACCATTGGGTTTTCTGCACCAGGTACTTATCGGGCTTTCGCAGAGTTAAGTTCGATTGAAGAAGTTGATGGCGTACCGGAAGCGTCTGAGATGGTCCGTTTGCTGACCCATGGTCATGAGCAGGTGGTAAAAACCTGTCGCAGTGTACTGAGTATTGCGCAAGACGCTGACGATGAATCTACCGCGGCGCTGGTCTCAGATCGCATGCGAGTCCACGAAAAAACGGCTTGGATGCTACGCGCTATGGTACAGTAATTAAAATCTGTTAATCGAATAACGAGAAAAACAATCATGAAGCAGCCTATTAAACAGGTTGCAAAACTCACAGCACTGGCCCTGGCCGGTGCTGTTGCGTTTAGCAGCCAAGCGACAGAAGACGTAACCGTTAACGAATTAGCGAGCGGTCTGGACCATCCTTGGGGGATGACTTTTTTGCCCACCGGTGAGGTCTTGATTACCGAGAGAAGTGGCCAGATGCGGGCTTTTCAATTTGGTTCAGGATTGAGTGCGCCATTAAAAGGCGTGCCCAAGGTAGTGGCAAACAACCAGGGTGGCTTACTGGACGTCATTGCTGACCCGGATTTTACCAGCAATCAGACCATTTACTTTTGCTATTCACGTCCAACCGAGGGCGGCAGCAGCTCTTCTGTTGCCAGTGCAACCTACACCGCGGGTGAACTTAAGAATGTGAAAGACATTTTCATTGCTGACTCCGTAGTCGACAACGGCTTTCACTTCGGCTGCCGCCTAGCGTTTGATACAGAAAACGACCTGTATGTTGCGTTAGGTGATCGCTATAAATACATGAAAGAAGCGCAGAACACCGATAACCACTTCGGCAAGATTGTGCGTATAGAAAAAGACGGCAGTGTGCCGAAAGACAACCCCTTTACCGACGGCAAAGCACCCGAGGTATACAGCTATGGCCACCGCAATATTCAGGGCCTGACTGTTCACCCCGATACCGGTGAGGTCTGGGCAATGGAACACGGCCCCAAAGGGGGAGACGAGATCAACCTGATCGAAGCCGGCAACAACTATGGCTGGCCAGTAATCACCTATGGTATTGATTACAATGGCGATATCATTTCTGATAAAACCCATCAGGAAGGCATGGAACAGCCCGTGTTGTACTGGAATCCTTCGATTGCGCCCAGCGGCATGACGTTCTACAAAGGCGACGTATTTAAAGCCTGGCAGGGTGATTTGTTGGTTGGTGCGCTGAAGTTCCGTCATTTACGTCGAATCAGCTTTAACGACAAAGGCGAGCCGGAGTCACAAACGGAATACCTGAAAGATCGCAACGAGCGGGTCCGCGATGTTGAAGTTGGCCCGAACGGGTTTATCTATGTGTTAACCGACGAAGACAACGGCAAATTGCTGCAAGTGATGCCAAAGCTATAAACTAAAAAGCGCGCTACCCACATCGGGTCGCGCGCTTTCTAATATTTCACAACGCTTATATCGACGACCAGGTTACCGCATGGTTGCGATAACCTGGTCAAAGCTTCTGACGAGCCGGTTTATTCTGAACCTGCGGCAGTCTTAGTCTCTTCGCTGGTGCGATACCGTTCAAACCACGCCAAAATATTGCCTACCTTCTGAATTAATCGGGAAGGCTTGGACGCAATACCATGTGACGCGCCTGGCAAACGCAGCATGGCTGCATCAACCCCCTGGAGCTTCAAGGCCTGATAAAACTGCTCAGATTCACTGATGGGTGTGCGGTAATCCGCTTCACCGGTTAGCAACATGGTCGGGGTCGTCACATTGCCGACCAGCGACAATGGAGAATGCTTCCAAAGGTGCTCAGGAATATCCCAGGGCATACCTGGCATCCAGTACTGGCTGAAATAGGGGTAAGCATCAGCGGTGAGTGCAAAACTCATCCAGTTGATAACCGGCTTAGCGACCACGGCTGCGGCAAAGCGGTCTGTTTTACCAATAGACCAGGCTGTTAGCACACCACCGCCAGAGCCACCGGTAATGAACAGGTTGTTGGTGTCTACGTTGCCTTTTGCAATCACCCCATCAACCACGTCCATCAGGTCGTTGTAATCTTGTGATGGGTAGTTGTGATGAATCAGGTTCGCAAAATCTTCACCGTATGAAGTACTGCCGCGTGGGTTCGACCACACAACAATGTAGCCTTTCGCAGCCATCAGCTGAATTTCAGCGCTGAAGTTAGGGCCATAGGCCGTATGCGGTCCGCCGTGGATTTCCAGAATCAACGGGTAAGACTTGCTGGCATCAAAGTCCGGTGGTAACAGCATCCAGGCTTCAATGGTTTTGCCGTCTACCGATGATTCAACCGTTAATGGCTGGATCTCTGGCATGGTCAGATGCCCAAGCACATCTTCGTTTAAATCAGAAATCGCACTGGTTTTGCCGCGCTTACTGCGAAGATATAAATCTGCAGGTCGGGTACCGGTGGAATAGGTGTAGGCTATCTCGTCATTGTCTGATACCGCAAATTGCCCTGAGGTATAAGGGCGACCAAGTGACTGTCCTGACAAGCTAATATTCAGCGATTCCTCGTCGCCATCCAGTTCGAACAGTGACAGTTTTACTTCACCGTGATCCTGGTAGCTGATATATAGCCCGTCACTGTCGGAAGCCCACTCTACCTGACCAACCTGACGGTCGAGCTTTTCAGTGATGTTCTGCATGTCACCATTAGCCAGCTTCATCACCCAAATATCTGACTGTTGGTGGCTCAGCTTGCGATCGTTCACGTAACGAAAGGCAAGGTATTTACCATCCGGGCTCAGCATGGGGGAAGATTCAGGCCCCGGCATGTCAGTAACCTGCGTTACCTTCGCTGTTTTTACATCAATCTGATAAATGTCGCTGCTCATGACTTCCATGGCGTAGTTATCGCTAGGGTTCATGGAGAAGTACAAATGGGTACCGGCTTTATTCCAGACTATATCGCCATTATTGGGGTACGGATTAAACGTTAACTGGCGAGGTGTGCCGCCCTCGGCGGGCAATACGTAGATTTGTGAAAATCCACTCGGTGCATAGCCTGCGCCGTCAAAGCGGTAATTCATCTTTTCAATATAATTGCCAGATGGGGCCCATTCTGCTTTTGCGGGTTTGGCGGGCATGCCGGTAAACAGCGGCTTTTCTGATGCCGGCGTAAACATTGTGAAGGCCAAATGTTTGCTGTCTGGTGACCATACAACATTGCCCGGGGAGTAGCTGAGGTTCGTCAGTTTGGCTTCATCGCCGGTGTCCAGGTAGCGTACATAAAGTTGCTGACTGCCGTCTCTGTCTGACAGATAAGCCAGCTTTTTGCCATCCGGTGAGATAACCGGACTTCGTACATTCGCACTTTCAGAGATCAGTGGACGATGCGAGCCTTTTTTCAGATCGTACCGCCAAAGGCTGACATGCGTACGGTCGTGCATAATGTCATTACTGCGTCGCTCGTAGATAACCTGCTTGCCGTCTGGCGTAAATACCGGAGAAGCGGCATATTCCAGCTCGAATATATGTGCGTAGTCAAAGTAAGTGGATTGCTCAGTTGCGCTCGCCCAGCTTCCTGCACAAATCAATGAAGAGGCCAGTGCCAGGGTTTTAATAGGGTATTTCATATTATTTGTTGTCCCGTTTTTCTGTCGTTGTCAGAGAAAGCTTTCCTGTCCAGATATCTTTATACATTACCCAATCACCCATCAGGCTGTAAAAAGGGTAACGAAACGTTGCTGGTTTATTGTGTTCAAACGCGAAGTGACCCAACCAGGCAAAGCCATAGCCCGCTACAGGCAGGCACCACAGCAGCATCCAATGCTGCGTGACAACAGACAATATCAATAAGGCTATTACCAGCGTAGAGCCGATGAAATGCATAAGGCGGCAGCGAGGGTCGCGGTGCTCGTCAAGATAGTAAGGGTAAAATGCCGCAAAGCTAGTAAATGGGCCGTTGGTTTTTTCTGTCATGACTGCCTCGTTGTTATTGTTTTCGTTAGTTTAGGACAAAGCCCAAACTTGTACTTGTTTTTGTGTTCAGGATGCCCATATTGTTAAACAAAGCAAATTACAGACAAATGAGCAAACAGCAGATGATGTCGAACAATATTGTTGACCTGACCGTCGAGAATTTCCAACAGGTTATTCTGGAAACCTCCAGAGAGAAACTGGTCCTGATTGATTTTTGGGCCGAGTGGTGTGAGCCATGTAAAGATTTGATGCCGATCCTGGAAAAAATCGCCGGCGATTACCCAGACACTTTGCTGTTGGCGAAAGTTGACTGCGAGCGTCAGCAGGAAGTGGCTGCCCAGTTTGGCATTCGCAACTTACCTACCGTGATGGTTGTAAAAGACGCGCAACCCATTGACGGGTTTGCCGGTGTGCAACCCGAGTCAGAAATACGCGCAATGTTGGCGAAATACCTGCCAGCGCCTGAAGATGAATATCTGCAGAAGGCTTCGGAATGCTTGTCTGAAGGTGATTATGCAGGGGCATTTCCGTTTGCCAAGCAAGCCTACGAAATTAACCCGGACAACATCGACAGTAAATACTTGTACATCGATTGTTTGATTGAAACCGGTGCGCTGCCTCAGGCCAAAACCTTACTCGGCGAAATTAAGATGGTCGATCAGGACCAGCGTTATCAAACATTACAGGGCAAAATTGAGCTGGCTGAGCAAGCGGCAGACACACCCGAAATCCGTGCCTTGTTCGAACAGGCCGAAGCAGAACCGGACAATCTGCAGGTGAAAGTCGATTTGGCGGTTGCGCTTTATCAGGTTCAGCGCTCAGAAGAGGCACTGGAATTGTTGTACAGCGTGTTGTTAAAAGACTTTGGGTTTGGGGAAGCGAAGAAGTTTATGCTGGATGTCATTAATGCACTGCCGGATGGCGATGCGCTCAAGTCGACCTATCGACGCAAAGTATACAGCCTGATGTACTAAGCTGAACCCTGAGTGCGCTTGCCACTCAGGGTGTGTATCCTTCGCTTTGAAGCCATTTCAGCGCTTCCAGGTAGCTGCTGAAATACTGGCGTTCATACGCCTGCAATGTTGGACTGGAGTCTGTCAATTGTGGATTGGTGCGCTCCAACTGAACGTGCTTAATGTGGTTAGTATCGACTACGTAGGCGGCGCGGCGCAGGCCTTTCTCAATATTTCGGGCGATCCCTTCACGCACTTTCACCTGTGACTCAGGTGTACTCAGTACCCATCGACGACAATCTATAATGGCTGCCCAGTGAACGTTATTAAACTCTTCTGATATCGGCAGCATTTCATCCACCAGCAAGTTCGCCATGGCAAGATCCCAGGCGCCGGTCACATAAACTTCAAGTATATTGTTGGACACTGTCAGGCTAAACTGACCTAAATTAGGAAATAGCATGGCATTTTCAGTTAACAAGTGTACGCTGAGTATAGTGGGAAATGCTGTATTGCAACATAAAAAATTGAAGGAAAACAAAAAATGCCTGAGTGGTTCTGGCCTGCAGTGGCAATGGTCGTGATTCTGGAAGGGCTGGGCCCTTTGTGTTTTCCCAATCGGTGGAAAGCCTATATTCAGGAGCTGAGCAGACTGTCTGCCAGCCAACTGAGGCAGGTTGGTGGGATTACTGTTGCTGCGGGGGCGATCCTGCTTTGCTGGTTGACAGCTTAAACGCGTTATCTCATTCCCCTGCAAGCAGTACTTCGGTGTTGTTATTGCTATTAAATGTAAGATATTACTTATTAAATCCCTTCGTGCTGAATATTTGTGCATAAAACAGATGATCAGGGCAGGGTAATTTTGATAGAATCCACGCCTAATTTTTTACACATACTCGACTCATGGCTAAAAATATTGTAGTCCTCGGCACTCAATGGGGTGACGAGGGTAAAGGTAAAGTAGTAGACCTACTCACTGACCGGGCAAAGTATGTTGTGCGCTATCAGGGCGGACACAATGCTGGCCACACCCTGGTAATCGACGGTGAGAAAACCGTTCTGCACTTAATTCCATCTGGTATCCTGCGCGACAACGTAACCTGTATTATCGGTAACGGTGTGGTATTGAGCCCGGATGCACTGATGGCCGAAGTGACTATGCTCGAAGAGCGTGGTGTACCGGTTCGCGATCGCCTGAAAATCAGTGAAGCCTGCCCGCTTATTCTTCCTTATCACATCGCGTTGGATGTGGCGCGTGAAAAAGCGCGTGGCAACAAAGCCATTGGTACCACGGGTCGTGGTATTGGTCCGGCTTATGAAGACAAAGTGTCTCGTCGTGGTCTGCGCGTCGGCGACTTGTTTAACGCGGAAGACTTTGCCGCTAAGCTGAAAGAAGTACTGGATATTCACAACTTCACACTGACTCAGTATTACGGTGAAGAAGCGGTTGATTTCGACAAAACCTTAGCGGATGCACTGGCTGTAGCAGACATTCTGCGTGCCATGGTTGTCGACGTAACTGACGAACTGGACAAAGCGCAAAAAGCCGGTCTGCCAATCATGTTTGAAGGTGCACAAGGTACGTTGTTGGATATCGACCACGGTACATACCCTTATGTAACGTCTTCAAACACCACAGTAGGTGGCGTGGCAACAGGTGCGGGTTTTGGTCCGCTGAACCTCGACTATGTGCTGGGTATCGTTAAGGCTTATACTACTCGCGTTGGTTCTGGCCCGTTTCCAACTGAACTGGACTGTGCAGTAGGCGAACACCTTGGTGTTAAAGGCCACGAATTTGGCGCGACTACCGGTCGTAAGCGTCGAACTGGTTGGTTTGATGCGGTTGCCATGAAGCGCGCAGTACAAATTAACTCGATCACCGGTTTCTGCTTAACCAAGCTGGACGTACTGGACGGTCTGGAAACCCTGCAAATTTGTGTGGGCTACAAAGACGCTGATGGCAACATCAAAGATGTGCCGCCAATGGCAGCTGATGGCTATGATTTGGTCACGCCAGTGTACGAAGAGATGCCTGGCTGGAGCGAAACCACGTTTGGCGTAACCGACTACGAGAAACTGCCTCAGGCCGCGAAGAACTACATCGCACGCCTTGAAGCGCTGACCGGTGTGCCGGTAGACATTATCTCTACAGGGCCGGACCGTAACGAAACTATCGTTATGCGTCACCCATACGACGCCTGAGTCGTACACAGTCTCTGAGTTTGAAGGCCCCGTTCATCGGGGCTTTTTTATGCCTGTAATACCATCATTACCCAAAGCTTCTGTGGCGACAATCAATCTTCTATGCGGATTGGTATTAATTAGTGTTACGATAGGTCGGTCCAGTTAAGGTGGAGTGGATTTCAGATGTCGCAAACTCATTCAATCGCACACACGTTTGAGCGGTTACAGCAAACATTTCAGCTCGGCAAAACACGTACTTATGCGTGGCGAAAAGCGCAGCTGGATGCGTTACAGCGCCTGCTCACAGAAAACGAAAAGGCACTGTGTGAGGCGCTTGCAGAAGATTTGGGTAAAAGCCAAACTGAGGCCTGGACCACTGAAGTCGGCTTCCTGCTCAGCGACATCAAACACACCAAAAAGCATTTAAAGCAATGGATGAAGCCGTCCCGCGTGAGTACGCCAATCGTTGCTCAGCCTGGTCGCAGCTTTATCCAGCCTGAGCCCTTGGGCACGGTGTTAATAATTGGTGCCTGGAATTACCCCATACAACTTACCCTGGCTCCGTATGTTGCGGCGCTGGCGGCAGGGAACTGCGCTATCTTAAAACCTTCCGAGTTGTCGCCGGCCAGCTCAGCGCTCATGGCCACTCTGATCCCACGTTATCTGGATGGCGATGCGATTTCGGTCGTCGAAGGCGGAAAAGATGAAGCGGCTTCATTACTGGAATTACCTTTCGACCATATTTTCTATACCGGAGGCGACCGAGTCGGCAAAATCGTCATGCAGGCCGCAGCTAAACACCTGACCCCGGTAACACTGGAACTTGGCGGCAAAAGCCCGTGTATTATCGACAGCGACACCGATCTGGCTACCAGTGCCCGACGTGTCGTGTGGGGCAAGTGGACCAATGCTGGCCAAACGTGTATTGCGCCGGACTATTTGCTGGTTGAGCGCAGTGTAACAAAGGAATTTCTGACACTGCTGGAGCAGGAAATCAACCGGCAGTATGGTGCACAACCCCTGACCAGCCCGGATTACGGACGCGTTGTTAACCGGACTCATTTTGACCGCATCCGTGGATACATGCAGCAACAGGACGTTGTTATTGGCGGGCAGGTAGACGAGGCCGCCTTGCGTATTGCACCCACCGTTGTACTCAACCCGGATATTGACAGTCCGGTAATGCAGGAAGAGATTTTTGGCCCGGTGATGCCATTGCTTGAAGTGAGCAGTGTCCAGGAAGCCTTTGATTTTGTGAAGCGCAGACCCAAGCCTCTGGCTGGTTATTTGTTTAGTCAGCGCCAGTCAGTGCAGCAGCAAATGATTGACGAAGTCAGTGCAGGCAGTGTGTGCATTAATGACGTAATGATGTTCATGGCAAACCCGGAACTGCCATTCGGCGGAACCGGCTACAGCGGCATGGGGCGGTATCACGGTAAGTTTGGATTCGATACGTTCTCACATCAAAAAAGCGTTATGAAGCGCAGCTTCTGGTTTGACGCAGCCATTCGTTACGCACCCTCCAGCGCACGAAAACGCTATCTGTTGAAAAAACTGCTTTAGCAACGGGGCTTAATCACTGAAAAGCCGCCTTGCCTACGCGAAGCGGCTAACCACCTCAAACTATCTTACTGCGCTTTGCGTTTCGTGCTTTATTTCTTAATATGGTTCGCACTTGGCAGTAATTTTCTGCTTACGCGAAGACATGTAGTAATTTTTATTCGTCGATTTAAGGTTTAGTCATGACGCAACCGTTTCACCTAGCCATACCTGTAGATGATTTAGACAAAGCTCGGGCGTTTTATGGCGACTTGTTGGGCTTTAAGCAAGGCCGCAGCGATACCCAATGGATTGACTGGGATATGTATGGACATCAGTTAGTCACGCATTGCGTTAAGCGTATGCCAACGCCTCCTGAGTACAATAGCGTGGATGGGCACAATGTACCTGTACCGCACTTTGGTGTCGTACTTACTATGGCTGACTGGCAACAGTTAGCCGACCGATTGGTTGCCGCGAAGGTAGAGTTTGTGATTGAGCCTTATATCCGCTTCAAAGGTCAGGCTGGGGAGCAGGCCACATTGTTTTTTAAGGACCCGGCTGGGAATGCACTTGAATTCAAGGCATTCAAAGACATGGGGCAGCTATTTGCGGTAGATTAAAAAATACACAAATTGATGCTGGCCTTTTTTGCTAACTTATTGTTAGTATGGGTATATTGTAGTTCGATGCTGTAAAGCTCGTGTAGTCTTGATAACGGGAAAGAGATAAATGGAGTTTATCCAAAAGAAGCGCGGCGTAAAACAAACGTTTACGCTCAGGGACGACCATTTCAATTTTGCTTACGAAGATAAATCCGGTTCCGGGGATATAGATCTCAACTATGTCGATTTACCGCAAAAGTCCTCGGTATCCATTGAGCAGAACGAGTGGTTACGCAATGTCGGCTTGCTTTGGATTGCATTGGGCGTAGCGCAAATAGGCTGGGCGATTTTTAATGACCTGAGCCTGTCTGGAAAGGGGTTCTGGTTGATGGTGGGCATGGCCTGCGTATTATGGGCCCACTTTTCTAAAACCCGCTATTCGGTATTCAGAACAGAGCGTGGTAACGTGCTGGTAATGCAAAATAAGCAACACCAACAGATTGTTGAAACACTGCATGCCCGCCGCAAAGCGCAGTTGCTGGACTGGTATGGTGACGTTAATCCTGACAACGAATTGGAAAATGAAATTAGAAAGTTCCAGTGGCTGGTGGAACAAGACGTCATGACCCAGGCGGAGTCAGAGCAGAAGATTGCCCAGGCGCAATTACTGCACAACAGTCAGTATGAATCGACAGAAACTAAATTGAATTAACAATGTCCAACTAACTTGATCGCCACTAATAATAAAAATAAAGGAGCGAAGACATGCGTGAAGAGCTTATATCTGATGGTCATCGGGGACGTTCCCGTTCCCTCACAAAGGTGCTGGTTGACTGGTTATTCTGGGGTGTGTGTTATGCCGTAGGCTGGCCCGTCTGTAAGGTCTTCACTCTTGGGTTTTACCCACAATCCAAATCTCACGAACGCGCTATTTTCAGCCAGCGCCGGGCTCATACCGGATTTACCTGTGCCATGATCGGCCTGGGGATTATCATTGCTGCAGCCGGGTTTTATAGTGGCTATCTGCCCCCGTTAACGCTTAAATAACCCTCTCGTTTCTTAAAGGAATAGTGCGGCATGCCAGGTGAGGCAAACCGCAAAACCCGGTGCTGCCAGCTTACTGTACCATACAGAATGCGTTCAGCTTGTTGCCGTCCAAATCGCGAAAATAGCCGGCGTAAAAGCCTCTCTCTGCATCTTCTGGCCTGAAGCCTGGCGCACCTTCACAGGTGCCACCCAGTGCTAAGGCTTTTTGGTAAAAGGCGTTCACCTGTTCTGGTGTGTCCAGCGCAAAGGCCGCCATATTGCCATTGCCTGCGCTTGCTGGCGCTTTGTTAAATGGCAGGGTGACGCCAAACGAGACTTCTCCTTGGTTTCGCGCCCAGGCAATAAAGTAATTGTCCTGTTCCATAAAACGCTCAGCGCCAATCGTACCCAGTAGCGCGTCGTAGTATGCGCCTGCTCGTGCCAAATCAGCCGTGCCTACCAGTATATAACCAATCATCTTCGTCTCCTTTGTGGTTGTTGGTTAACAGACGCTTTCATAGTATTCGTTGACTCCTGACAGTAAGTGTCAGTAGAGTTTTTCTATTCTTGGATCTCCCTTAACAACGGACGACAAACACATGCGAAAGGCGGAAAGACTCAACGAAATTGTGCATCACCTGAGAAGGATGCATCAGGCTGTCACTGCCGACACCCTGGCAGCATTATTTGAGGTCAGCCCGCGAACTATTTATCGGGATATTCAGGATTTAATGGACAGCGGCATTCCCATCACTGGTGAGGCGGGGGTTGGGTATGTAATTGATAAACAGTACCACTTGCCGCCAATTATGTTTGATGCCGATGAAATAGAAGCCATAGCACTGGGCATTGGTATGGTAAGTAACTGGACGGACGCTGCCTTTGCCCGCAAAGCGAAAAGTGCTTATGAGAAAATACAGGCAACGCTCACTGCGCCTATGATCCACGAGCTCACCCAAATCAGCACGTTTTCAGCACCTAGTCGCTATAAAATTCCCTGGAAAGTGAATTTTACCGAGGTGCGCGAATGTATCAGGCGAAAGCAATTTGTCACATTCAGTTACCTTGACCTGAGTGACCAGGTTACCGAGCGGACAATTCGCCCTTTGGCATTGATTTCATTTAGCCCAATCTGGCTGTTGGCCGGGTGGTGTGAAATGCGTCAGAACTTCAGGAATTTCCGGCTGGATCGGATTTCGGACTTTTCAGTATCGCCACAACGGTTTCGGGATGAAAAGGGCAAGGCGCTGTCGGATTACTTAAAAGAGCAGGACGAGTGCGTTTAATGAGGGAGCTGCTTGTCGCAAAACTCCCTCACCTGACTGTGTTATTGGGTGTTGCGAACAATGGCCTTACCGCGGCCGTTTTTCTCTGAAGCAGCAGACAGCTTGCCGTTTTCATTGAGAATAAGGTGCAGGTCACCAAAGCGGCGGTCGTCGATGGTATAGCCCATGGCTTCTAACGCCGTCAGTGTGGCTTTGTTAAACCCATCGTGTACGCGGATTGTGTCTTTGGGCCATAACTGATGGTGGAAACGCGGACTGTTCACTGCCTCTTCCGCCGTCATGCCGTACAGCAGGGTATTAAAAATCGACAGTGTCACAGAAGAAATAATCGTGGTGCCGCCTGGTGACCCGGTAACGAGCTTCACGCTGTCGTCCTCAAGCACAATGGTCGGGGTCATGGAAGACAGCATACGCTTGTAGGGTTCAATGGCATTGGCTTCACCACCGATTGCACCAAAGAAATTTGGCACGCCGGGTTTAGCACTGAAATCATCCATTTCGTCGTTCAGCAAGAAGCCCGCCCCTTCTGCAACCACACCTGCCCCAAAACTCAGGTTAATGGTGGTGGTGTTGGAAACGGCATTACCCCACTTGTCGACGATAGAGAAATGCGTGGTGTCTTCACTTTCATGTAAGCCGGGTGCAATACCTTCTGTGGGTGAAATGGCTGTCAGATTAATGTCTTTTGCTCTGCTTTCGATATAGGCAGGTTGCATGAGTTCACTCTGCGGCACATCAAAGAAATCCGGATCGCCCAGATACTCGGCACGATCTGCAAATACACGTTTTCCTGCTTCCGAAACCATATGCAGGTAAGGTGCAGAATTGTGCGCAGGCATAATATTGGTCTTTAGCACCGTATCAACCATACCCAGCCACTGTGCTACCGCTATCCCCCCTGAACTTGGCGGTGGAGCCGTAACCACTTTGTAACCACGCCAATCGAATGCCAGTGGCGTGCGCCATTTTGCGTGGTAGTTGGCAAGGTCATCGTGGGTCATCAGGCCATTGGTTTTTTGCATGTAGGCAACGATAGCGTCAGCAGTGTCACCTTTGTAGAAGCCATCAGGTCCCTGGTCACGAATACGCGCCAGCGTTGCCGCCAATTCAGGTTGTGTAAATAAGACGTCTGCTTCCGTGGCTGCGCCAAAATAGTGTTCGAAGTTGCTGTCACGTTCATTGTCACGCAGGCGTTTAATATACCGGCTAACACGTCCGGCTAATTTCGGGGGAACATGAAAGCCGTCTTTGGCCAGTGTTACCGCGGGCTGAACCAGTCTTGCCCAGGGCAGTTTGCCGTATTTTTGGTGTGCTTCCCACATTCCTGCAACGGTGCCGGGAATACCAGAGGCTTTCGCGCCAAACAAAGAGTCGGTAGGGTGAACATTGCCGTCTTCGTCCAGGTACATATCGCGAGATGCGGCTTCTGGTGCCATTTCTCGGTAGTCCAGAAAGTCAGGCTGACCGTCGATGTAGATAGTCATAAAGCCGCCGCCGCCGATGTTGCCGGCTTCCGGATAGGTGACCGCCAGCGTAAATTGCGCAGCAATGGCGGCATCAACCGCATTGCCGCCTTGTTCCAGCACGTCTATGGCAACCTGGGCGCCGAACTTGTCGGGCATGGCTACTGCGTAATCGGATGTGGTTTGTTCTGTAGGTTGGTTTGAACAGGCGACTAAGCCAAGCAGCCCTAATGTAATTAATAAAATGCGCATTGTTATCCCACCATTATAATACTTGTGATCAGGTAAGCGATGAGTGTTAACCCGCCGCCAACCAGGGCGTAGGGCAGTTGAGTTCTAACGTGTTCAAGTAAATCACAGCCGGAAGCGATGGATGAAACTGCCGTTGTATCTGATATGGGTGAACAATGGTCACCAAATACCCCGCCACCCAGAATGGCACCAATGACCAGCGAAGGGGGGAGTCCCAGTTGTTGAATGAGCGGCACCCCAATGGGGATCAGAATAGCAAAGGTGCCCCAGGACGTCCCCGTAGTGAATGACATGATCGCACCGGCGATAAACAACATGGGCACCACGAGAACAACAGGTAAGTACTCACCAACTAATCCGGCTACGAAAACCCCTGTGCCCAGCACCTTCAGGCTGCTGCCCAATGTGAGTGAAAGCAGCACAATCGTGACCAGCGGCAGAATTTCCCCCATGCCTTTGAAGCCGGTTTCTACCGCTTCGTGGTGGGTAAATCGCTTGCCAAATACCAGCATAAGATAGGCGACAGCCGTTGCCAGAATAGTAGCGTACAGCACGGATTTACTGCCGCTACCCTGTGCAAGCACACCATTACCAGTCCACAGCATAAAGCCCACCATACTGACTACCATGGTTACAATAGGTACAACCATGTAGCTGGCTTTGGTGGCAGGCGCCGCCTCTAGTGACTGCTGGTTGCTGCTAAGCTGTTGCTCAGCTTTTGCCATTGGGCCATGAACCTTGTCGGCAAAAACCGTGTAAGCCGCAATCGCCAGCGCAATAATAGCGTAGAAATTGAAGGGTACAGAGCCCCACAGAATACTGGCCGACGATTCAGGTAAATCATAAGTGTCCAGCATGCCTAGCACAAAGGCACCCCAGCCGTTTAACAGAATGAGAATACACACAGGCGCACTGGTGCTGTCGATGAGATAAGCCAACCGTGCCCGGCTCATGCCAAACTTGTCGAACAGGCCCCGGGCAAAAATACCCGCAGTCAGCACGCTAAGGTTCGATTCGATAAATACCACAATACCGGTGGCCATGGTTAATCCGCCTACCTGACGACGACTGCGGGCAACGCCGCGCTGGGTGAGCCAGTTAACAGTTGCGGTGACGCCACCGGAATCGCGAATATACGCCAGTAACGCGCCTACCAGTACACTGAACAGCAGTATGCGGGTATTTCCCGCACTGGTGGCAACATCGACAACCCGTTCAATAGAGGTAATGGGAGCCAGTAATAGGAGCCCGTCTTCGGAAGTAAGAAGAATAAGCGCTTCAGCGCATAATACCGCCATGAGCAGCGCCATAATGACTTCTTTCTTCCAGAAAACAATCAATATCGCAACCAGCGGTGGAATAATGGAAACCCATTCCATAGTGTAAAGCCCTGTTGTTGTTCTTTTAGCGTGGCATTAATGCCTGGGATCAGCGGTTGAGGACCGCCTCGTAAACCAGCGATACAATACTGCCATATTTACCGGTTTCAAAGGTTTTCCCGGTAAATTGCAGATTGCCGTCGTCGTCTTCCACAATGGGCGAATGTCGGGCGTTGGTCAATAGGATGACGGCCAAATCCAGAGCAGGGTCGATTACTGTCGCCGTGCCTGTCCATCCGGTATGGCCAAAAGCCTGTTCGCTGGCATATGGCCCAAAGTGCCAGCGGTTCTGGCCATTCGCGGCGCGACGCCAACCCAACCCGTAACTCCAAAAGCGGTTATCCGGCTTAATAAACGCATTGAGAACGCTGTTTTCAAATAACTGAACATTGCCGTAGCCACCGCCGTTTAACAGCAGCTGTGTCATGACGGCCAGATCATCCGCTGTAGAAAACAGCCCGGCATGGCCTGCTACACCTTGCATGGCGTGGAATGCTTTTTCATCGTGTACTTCACCTTGCAAGGTGTAGGTGCGAATGTTGGGGAAATCGAGCCGGCCACCACGCGTATTGCCCATCAGTTCTGTAGCAGCAAATTCTTCGTGCTGGTGGCCTTTAAGCAATGGGTTGAAACGCGTGTGGGTCAAACCCAGTGGGGTATACAGTTGTTCTTCGCAAAACTGGTCGAGAGGCAAGCCGGTGATGCGCTCAACTAACAACCCAAGTAGCATAAAATTGGTGTCGCTATAGGCCGTGGTGAGCCCATTGCCGATGTTGAACGGCACCTGCGTAATCAATAACTCGGATGTGCGCTGTTTGTCCTGAGAGTAGAATGCCGGGCCCAGTGGATTGTCCGGTTTATGGAACGGGATCTCCGGGGCATATCCGGATTTGTGTGAAAGTAAGTCGCTCACTCTGCGGGCTTCACGTCCATCGCCCTGGTATTCTGGCAGGTAATACTGGATGGGTTTGGTTACATCGAGCTGGCCGGTTTCAACCAACCGCATCAGCGCGAAGGTCGTTGCAAACATTTTGGTATTAGACGCCAGGTCAAAGCCGGTGTTGGTTTGCATTGGCTGAGGCATGGCCAAAGGCTGACCATTTTCATCATAGCGCCTGGCAAACCCGTAGGCGCTTCGTTTAATGATGGCGCCATCTTTAACTACCAGCAGGACCGCACCGGGAAAGCCTGCTTCCACTTCCTGATTGATCAGGGTATCTACTGCACTGAATCGTTGTTGGTACTTGGCTGTTTCATCTTTGAGCGTTGGAAAAGGCACCGTTACTCGCAATTCAGCGGTGCTGGGCTCAACCTGACTCACAGACAGCGTATTCAGGCCATTACGGGTTCGTCGGGCCAGAGAGTAATGGTAGGGCGTACCTGGTAAGAAAGGCTGGTCCAGCGTCAGGGTCTCACCATTGACTTTAATCTCGGCGCGGGTGGGTTCTGTTGCTTCGACAATCAACTCCCCGCGCCCCTGATAACTTTTGAATGCAAACCGGTCAGTCACAAAGGCGCGCTTGGTTGGCTCTGTATCCGGCACAAGGGTATCGATTTGGCCGTGTTTCGGCTCGTATACCTGGGCTTCAGACGGTTGTAGTTCCTTGTCATAACGGGCCAGGAGATTTTCTGCGCTGGCCGGAAAATACTTCTCCAGCAGGGCGAATAAGGCCGCCGCGGTGCGGCTGTCAGGTTCGCCTGTGACATGCCAGGGTAAAAAGTGCATTTGAAAAGCCGATACCGCATTCAGTGTGCTGCTGTCTTTAATGCCCGTTTCGACCACACCGTAACCATAGGCGCGGAATGCAGCCTGAATGAGTCCGACCGAAGCCGGCTGTTCGTTAAATTGTTTCCAGTAGTGGGCCAGTGTGTCGTTGTCGTACCAGGCGCCAATACCTTGTTGATAAAGCTGGTACCAGGGGAAGCGCGGGCCAGGATCATTTTTTCTGTCGAAGGCAATATCAGAGTGCCCTACAACGGCGGTAGGGTGAATGTCGGGGTTGCGCGCCAGGATGTCCTTTGCCAGTTCAATGACCACTTCAATTTGTTTGTGGTCATAGTCGGGGAAAAGGCAAAGGCGATTATTGCCATGTTCAGCCAGCGAGGGACCTAGCTGACCATCACGCTCGCAAGTAGGTACATTAACAATTTCAATACCAATGGAATGGTCGTTCAAACCAGTACGGCCCTGCCAGTAACTCTTACCGGCATGCCATGCGCGCTTATTTTCATCGACCAGTTGAATGACCCGCGGCTTACCTATCGGATCTGATGGGTCGTTTGATTCAGGTACCAGGTAATGTGCGCTTAGGCCACCTTCTTTCACCAGTGCATCAACCGACTTTGCGTAATCGATGGCAGTAAAGTGGATAACCAGAGACTTCACCCTTTCGCCGTAGTTACTGGACGGCATTTGAATAACGTTACGGCTGCTACAACTGATAACCAGCAAAACGCAGAAAATTAACGTTAACGAGTGGCGTAATGCGCGCATAAGCAGTGTGCATCCTAGGTAAGTGGTCGGTATTTACCCCAAATTAGCAATACCGAAACCGAAAGTAAATAATAAAATATTCCAAGTTAAGCCCAGGCTGTGTTTCGTATTAGGTATAAGGCGTCTTCCTGATTATGTCTCATTTATTCGGCAGTTTGGCGTGTGCATAGTTGACGCAGGTTAATTGAGTTCAGGTTGCTTTTTTCTGAGATCTTGGGAGGAAATTGCGATTGTTGGAATAATTTATTTTTTAGTGTGAATCGGGTAAGCTGCATGAATAATGAAACTGCCAATCGGAAAGCGGGTATGATGTTGCGAGGATTTTATGGGGTATTGGGAGTACTGGCTATGCTGAGCGTAACGGCGAGTTGTTCGTCATCCAGTGAGTCCACGTTATGGCTGGGTCAAAAGCTCATGCTGGATTTGCGCTATTACTGCGAAGACGGCACAGACGAGAAACACTGTAAAACACCGGTAACCGCCATCTCGCCAGAACTGGAAGCTGTCATTCGCGAGGGCAAAATCGGTGGCGTTATTCTGTTTGCAGAGAACCTGGAAGAGACCGGGCAGGTGGTCCGGCTGAATTATCAGTTGCAAAGCATTGCGAAAGAGGCGGGATTGCCGCCACTGTTTGTGGCGATTGACCAGGAAGGTGGCAGAGTAGCGAGATTACCCGACGCCGTCGCTACCCGGTTTGTAGGCAACATGGCAATTGGCGCAACGTATCCCACCCACGGCACCGCTTTCTCGACGAGTGTGAACGCGGGTATTGCAAAATCTATTCGATTATTAGGCTTTAACGTCAATTTTGCCCCCACAGTCGATGTTAATCTCAATGCAGACAACCCGGTTATTAACGTTCGTTCTTATAGCGAGTCGCCTGAGCAGGTGGCTGAAATGGGCGCGGCAGCGGTATCAGCTTTACAACAGCATGGCGTAATGAGTGCGCTCAAGCATTTCCCGGGTCATGGCGATACTCATGTAGACAGCCACACCGGCCTGCCAAAGGTTGAACACGACGCAGCGACCATTAATGCCGTGGATCTATTGCCATTCAAGCATGCCATTGAGCAAGCAGACTACCCGGCCATGATCATGACTGCGCATATTCAGTATCCCGCGTTGGATGACACAACATTCATTACCCGCGACGGCGAGCAAAAAGTGTTACCCGCTACGTTGTCGAAGAAAATCCTGACTGGCCTGCTACGCGACGACTTGGGCTACAACGGCCTCATTGTGACTGACGCTCTGGATATGGCCGGTATCGCTCAATATGTTGATCATCGCGATGCGGTAATCAAAACCTTCAATGCGGGGGCCGATATTGCGTTAATGCCATTCGCTATCCGTAATCCTGAGGGGATTAAGCAATTTCGCGCTTTGTATAAACAGTGGATTCAGGCCCGTGAACACGGCGAGTTGAATGCGGCAGAGATGGATGAATCGCTGCTGCGTATTCTGGCAGCGAAACAAGCGTATAAACTCGACGACTTTATTGCCCGGCCACTTGCTCAGCGTCTGGAAGAGGCGACGGCGGCACTGCCGATGGCTGATAATCAGCAATTGGAGCTCGAGTTGGCAGAAGCGGCACTGACCAAGGTCTTCGATAAGGGCGTACTGCCGCTGAAGGGTAAACACTTCGCTCTGGTCATGCCCGACGAAGCGCGTTGCGACGCGCTGTCGAATGCGCTCAAACAGTACGGTAAAGGCATAACGACGGTGTGTATGTCACTCAATCGCATTGCTACTCAACCTGATTTATCGCCGTTACTCAGCGCTGATGCACTGATAATTGGTGATATTACGCCGCAGCACAGTATGGCTGAAATGGGTGGCATGGATGACTTAGCCAGTTGGAGAGCAAGGCCCGACAAAGCCGCGATAGACCGCTGGGTGAAGAGCCTGACCGAACAGGCAAAAGCGAACCAGGTTAAAACAGTGATGGTTGCCCTGCGCACACCTTATATGTTGAGTGAATACCGCAATGTCGTCGATGCCGGCATAGCCACCTTTGGCTACAACGTCACAATCAGTCAAACGCCAAGAGGCGAGGTTGCTGAAGGCGCGGTCTTTTCCGCACTGGCAGCGGGCTTGTTAGGGCACATTCCTATGCCTGGTGAATCACCGGTTACCATTGAATGACACATCGTGTTCAGGCGCTTGATGCACTGCGAGGGCTGGCTATCTTCGCCATGTTACTGGTGAATAATCCCGGCTCCTGGCAGCACGTTTATGCGCCTCTGCTTCATGCTAATTGGCATGGTCTGACACCCACCGATCTGGTATTCCCCGGCTTTGTCTTTGTCATGGGCGTTACCCTCGCGATTCAGTTGCCCAAAGCACTCGCTGCATCAGGCAGTAAGCGGGTGTGCCTGACAGCGTTAAAACGAGGTGCCACCCTCGTGCTGCTCGGCTGGTTTCTGTACTTGTTCTGGTTTAATTTCGCAGTACCCGATTTCGACTGGATCAACGACCGGTTAGCAACCCTGCGCTATCTGGGTGTGTTGCAGCGACTGGGAATAGTCTATCTGCTTTCCGTGCTGCTAATGTGCACAATCCCACCGCAACGGTACCTTACCGTTGCCATCGGGCTATTAGTTGCCTACTGGCTGCTTATGCGTTTTGTGCCTTATAGTGCTGCGGATGGACAAACGTATCAGGGGTTATGGTTGCACGGTAATAGTCTGTCTGCGTACCTCGACAACCTGATACTGGGCGCATCGCATCTTTATTATGCCGATGCCAGCCCTTTTGCTTTTGATCCGGAAGGGTTGTTATCGACCGTACCGGCGGTGAGCAGTTGCTTGTTGGGCGTGGTTGCAGGTCGCTACTTAATTACTGAGAAACGCCGTACAGTGCAAGTATTGATTGTAGCGCTTGCTGGCATTGTAATAGGGGTTGCTTTGTCCGCCTGGGTTCCTGTGAACAAGGTATTGTGGACGCCTACATTTGTGTTGGTAACCAGCGGGATTTTGGTGTGTCTGTTATGGGCCTTTATGGCCCTGGATTCCCGTGTTTCATTGTTCAAACCCGGGCATCCTCTATTGGTGGCGGGCACTAACAGCATTGCGCTGTACATGATTGCAGGCGTGTTGGCCCGCTTGCTATTAATGATTCGCGTTGACGGTGCGACGGTGAAGTATTGGCTCTATCAACCTATCACCCAATTCATCGGCGACCCCAAACTGGCCTCATTGTGTTTTGCGCTGCTTTTCTGCTTAATTTGTTATTTACCGCTATTGTGGATGTACCGGCGCGGTATTTTTTGGCGGGTATAATCACATCTTTTTCAACTGGTGTTGAATCAACGGTGTGTTAGTGCGCTGGTTTGTCCACCTGACCATCAGGTCAAGGGCAAAATAAGTAAGAAGGTGGGGATGGGCCATTGAAAGTAAAAGGATTTCAAAATGATAGCCAACCGCTTAAGGTACATTCTGAGTACGATCTGGCTTTTGCTGGCCGTTGCCGGGGGCGCGCAGGGTGAAACCTTGTACCTTGCTATGTCTGAAGACTGGAAGCCTTATGTGTATGTTGATGCAACAGGCAATGTGGCAGGTGAAGACTATGCGTTGTTGCAACGAACACTCTCTAGTCTTGGGCATGAACTTCTGGCGGTAGGCCTGCCCGAACAACGGATGGGTCGGGATATCTCCCGCGGTCATGTTGACGTTACGCTGGGCGCGGTATCGACTCCACAACGCCGCGAACAAAACCTTTTCTCTATTCCATATCGACTTGAAACCATTGTGTTTGCTTATCTGGGGTCTGAACATCCTGACTGGCATGAACAGGATCTTGAGCAAATATTGCAGCAAGGCGCTCTGGTTGCTGTAAACAAAAGCGGCTGGTTTGGTGAATGGTTCCGGTATCATGTACGTGAGACGTATCCGTCTCAGCTTGTCCATGCTGAAGGTACCCTTCGCAGAATGCAGTTGCTGAAGCTGGGCAGAGTGTCGGCGGTGGTAGGTGATATCGACGTCATTCAGGCTGCCGGACAGGAATTAGAGGTAACCGACTTGCACATCAGTGATGCGATCATTAATCAAACTCCGGTGCATTTTATGTTTAGTCGGCAGCGTGTGGATGCTGACTTTATGCAACGCTTTAATACCGCACTCAAACACCAACTCGACGAGAATGTAAAACTTCAGTAAAGACCTGAATTAACGGACCTCAGCACTGCCAAACTGTTATCTGGTATTTTTGGAGTAAATCGTTGTGGACCGTCAACCACCCGTTAAATTAAATCATACAGTGCAGCGTCGCCGTGTCATTCGTTCTTTGCTGGGCGCAGCCCTGGCAACGCCCGTTTTAGGGCTTATTGGATGCGGAGGGTCTGGTACTACGGCCACTTCAGCCGCATCGTCTTCCTCATCTTCCTCCTCGGGTACGGGGAGTTCTGCCGGCAGCAGCGGGTCTTCTTCGTCGGGGAGCAGCACGGCGAACGGCGGTGTGACGACTACCACAGACTGGGCCACAGGCGGGACGTCATCGATCACAGAAAATTTCCCGGATGACAGCTTGTTTGAGAGCAGCAGCACCTGCTCGGTTGAGTTAACTGAAGCGCTGACCGAGGGGCCTTGTTATTTCGACAGCGAGTACCGCGACGACATATCAGAAGGGCAAACCGGTTTGCCGATGATGCTGTGTTTACAGCTGGTGGACGCAAATTGTAATCCGCTCTCTGGCTATGAAATCGAAGTTTGGCATTGCGACGTTGAAGGCATTTATTCCGGCGATACCAGCGACAGCAGTGATGCGAATGGTTTTAGCTCTGGATTTTGTACCGGAAATGACCAGGCAGCCTTAGCGGCAAAATGGTTTCGCGGCATTAAAGTCACGGACAGTGCAGGACGAGTGGATTTCGCGTCGTGTTTCCCAGGCTGGTATTCCAGCCGCGTTATTCATATTCACTTCAGGGTGAAGAACAATAATAACGACGAAGTGATTTCGCAATTTGCCTTCAGCGACGAGTTTGTGGATGCTATCTGCACGTCACACAGCGATTACGCTGCACGCGGGGAGCCGGATACACATTTGTCTGGTGACACCGTCTTTCGCAGCAGCGACGACGATTATCTGTTCGATCTCCAGCAAAATGCCGACGGCTCGTTACTGGCGTACAAACGCATTATTATTTCGTAATAACAAAGGTCAACAGCCCCAAACCACTTCCCCGTTCAGTACGGCAACTATGTGGCCGTTGTCGTGCTGCATTAGCCAGTACGCCGGGGTATCGGGCTGAAGCCAGGGTTGTGGCAGCGCTTCAGGCACACACAACACTGGCAGTCCTGACTCATTGGTAATGTGTCCATCGTCGCCAATAAAATAAACCCATCCCTCAGCTAGTCGCTGCAGGTACAGCTCCCTGGTGAGCGAGAGCGGTTCATTCACAACGTATCCTTTCAGTGGTAACACGCGCATGCCAGCGGTATCGGGGGTGTGGAAAGCCTGTTGAACAGACATGTCGCCAATGTGCTTAATGGTGGCCTTGCCGGATTTACGGCACACATTCACGTTTACATCCGCATTAAATGCGGTGTCGAAACAGCGTAGTTGCAACTGGCTGAATTTGATGTCAACCAAGCCGTCCTCCACGTTATCCGGGATCCGGTAGTAGTCAGCCAGCGACTTATGCATGTACTGATTACTGAGCAAAGCCTCGAGTGCAGCTTGCAAGGCAACTACATTCATTTTTCTGGCTGTCTGTCGGTGTGGGTCGCCCGGGTATGCGCCCGATTCAATTAATATCGTGCTGGCACCTGTTGCGGCTATATTGTCGCCAAAAGAACGCTGGGAATAGGTATCGTCATATCGTCCAATATGACGGGGTAACCAGTGTTGAATTGCGTCGGCCATACACGCGATAAGCTGTTTGGCGCGCAAACGTGCAGCGTCCACATGCTTATCGACATGAAACGCCGGTGCCAGAAATGCAATAGTCGCCGTTTCACCGGCCTCCCCGGCAGTGTAGTAAGGGTTCTGGTCGTGCAGGTTAAAGGCCACATCGGGCTTCAAGCTTTGAACCTGCTCCCATAACACTCTGCCCTCGGGTGTCTGCAGTGCCTTAGCGTCGCGGTTAATGTCGATACCCTGAGCGTTCACTCTGGTTCGATTCTCTGCCCCATCCGGGTTTAGCATAGGAATGACATGCAGTGTTACCAGTGATTGCCAGTTCGTGTCGAGGGAAGGTAATTTCTGGGTTAATAAGATGTGCAGCCAATCCAGCACCGCTGCCGTCGCGGTAGGCTCGTCGCCATGCATTTGTGTCCACGCCAGTAGAATGAGCGGCCCACGCCCCACCGTTAAGCGCGTTATGGGCGTGCCGGAGCAGGCGTGCCCGACAACCGAAGAGGTTATCGCGTCGTGTTGGGCTAACTGTTCAACCACCTGACTGATGTCTGAAAAGCGCAGGTGAGCACGATTCAAATTGTCCGTATGGTGTTTATCCCACAAAGAGGCAATGGCATTCGCTGGTACATGGGGATGGGCAGTGTGCATAATTTACGGTAACCTGTTTGGAATAATTTAAAGGCGTGTTGCTCGCTAGCCTTTATTTAAAGAGATTTTGATATTCGTATCAACTAGTTTATATTTGAATAAAAAATTCATTAAGCAAGGTTGAAGTTGTCGCCACGGCGGTGTAACCGGTGAGTAGGAAGTAATCAGTCATGTCTGCCTTTGTTAAAATCAAAGCCATTAAACATTCGCTGTCTGCGAGTGAATCAAAATTAGCGACGTTTACGCTGGATTCACCCAATGCTGTGCGTGATCTGTCGTCACAGGAATTGGCGAATGTGGTAGGAGTCAGTCAGTCCAGTGTGGTTAAATTTGCCCAGAAATTGGGATACAAAGGATACCCTGCGTTTAAACTGGCAGTCATCGATGCCCTCAATCGCGAAACACCGAATACCCAGTTGCATGGCAAAATAACGCTGAATGACGGGTTTGAACAGATGGCCGACAAGCTGCTCAGCAGTAAAATCAGCGTATTAAATGAAACCCGAAATCTGAACGAAATCGTCGAATTCGAAAAAGCCGTAGAGATCATCAAAAACGCCAAGCGTATTCTTATTTGTGGTGTTGGGGGGTCTGCCCTGGTGAGCAAAGACTTTTCATTTAAATTGCAGAAGCTGGGGATGGTGGCGATTGCGGAGGCCGATGGCCATATTCAGTTGGCTGTGGCAGCAACGTTTGGTGAAGCCGATGTGGTGATTGCCATTTCTGAGTCAGGTTCCACCCGTGAAATCGTTAACGTTGTGCAACAGGCTAAAGACAATCACGCCAAGGTAATATCGATTACCAAATACGGCAACACGCCGGTCTCTGAACCTGCTGACGTCAAATTGTACTCGGTGGCGGAGGAAGCTTCGGCCCGGTTGTCGTCTATTCTGGCGCGAACTGCACAGGAGCTAATTATTGATATGCTCTTTATCGCGCTGACACAGGCCTCTCGTCCCGGCCGTAAATTACTCGAACGAACGAATGAAGTGGTATCCCAGTTTCGCCAGGGTAATCCGTCTGTTTCCGGAAGTTAGTTTTCGTCTGTAACAAGCGTGCCATGACTGCGTATAAGGTGAAGCCAGGTCTCAGCCTGAGCATATCCCCGAGTCAGCTCAGCGTCGCTCAATGTTTGCTGTAGTCGTTGCTGCAGCCAGTTGTAGCGATTGTATAACTCATTATCGTCGGTGAGTGTCAGAATGACCTGATTAAGCGCAAAGGCGTTTACATAGCCGCCGCTGCCTGTTTGTTGTGCATGGTGAAGGCCGGCCAGCCTCTTCATGGCCGGAAAACTCCCCTGAGCAACGGCCTGTTCAAGGAAAGCGCGTTGTCGGGCAACAAACGCATCGCGCTTCTCAATAAAGTCGTCTCTGGGCAAAGAGGTAAACCCTTGCGAATCCATATACCTGTCGACGGTAAGCCTGCTTATCGCATGCTGAGCAAACACATGCCCTTTGTCAGCCGCCTCGTCCAGATAGTCATAGTAACCCTTATTCACCTGATGATGTGTGCCTTCGCAGTAGGCGTAGCGATGTTCTATACGGGCTGTAGCCGCTGACACGTCACTAAATGATGACGCTTGTTGTAATGCCTCATCGAGCTGCTTCGGTGTGCTGGGCGCGTAGTAACAAAACTGCAGATTCATTCCCAGCACGTATAAGGCGTTAATGTCACCTTCGGATGCGGCAGTAAAGAGTGCCGTAACATGAGAGCTGAAATTATCTGAAAACTGCCAGACAGGCGCAGTGAGTAAGACAAATGAGCCGCCCCCTTCCACGGCATTATGTTGCGGCTGTTCATAGTCGCCAGCTGTGGTGTTGTTTTCTGTGGGTGCACCTGACTTTGCCTCTGGTGTAATTGGCTGCGAATCTTGCTGCACAGTTGGTGCGTGTTTTGCCGAAAAATAAGGGCTGGTTGCAAACAAATGCCACAGCCAGGCGCTCGCCAGTAACAACGAACATAAACCGGCAATTAACAGGCGGGTAGATTTGCTCATAGAGTCTATGACAAAAAGCGTTAGGTAAGGGGGTACAGCAAGTAAGGCTGCCGGCGTTGTTGATACTCGGCTAATGCAGGCTGCCAGCCAGCGCGGATGGCTTGCAGGGAATCGCCTTTGCTTAACTGTTTTCTCAGTGAATCGGTACCGCTTAGTAAATCGAAAAATCGCGCGCGGTCGATCAGTGGTGTATCGCTTTCTTTAAAAGCCTGAATCGCGGTAAGTAACAGCGAAATATCAAAGCCTTCCATAGTACTGCCCGTTAAGTCCAGACCTTGTAACTGCATGTCCTGGTGCTTGGGATTTGGGGCGCTTTCGGGCATGGATACTGGCGTAAAGGCAAATTCCCCGAGTGCGACATCCGGATGTCCTATAACCTGGAACGGCCAGGGAGTGCCACGCCCTACGCTGATCTCGGTGGCTTCAAACAAGCATAAAGAGGGATATAGCCGGATTGCCTGCTCGTTGGGTAAATTCGGGCTGGGGGGAACGGGCAATACGTAGCGGTCGGTTTTGCGGTAATCAAAGACAGGCACTATGGTTAACGACAAGGCCTGTGCGCTGTTTATCCACTGTTCGCCACGGATCATCAGTGCCAGTTCTCCTACCGTCATGCCGTGTAACAGCGGGATAGGGTGCATGCCCACAAAAGACTGAAATGCTAAATCCAGTACGGGGCCGTCAACAAAGCGCCCGTTCGGGTTTGGTCTGTCTAGTACCAATACGGCAATACCCTGTTCAGCGGCTGCTTCCATTACATAGTGTAAGGTGCTGATGTAGGTATAAAAACGGGCGCCGACATCCTGAATATCAAAAACCAGTATATCAATGCCGGCCAACATCGCTGGTGTTGGCTTCTTGGTTTTGCCGTACAAAGAACGTATAGGCAGGCCAGTTTTGGCATCGCTCCCGTCGCTAATGGTTTCACCTGCCCCCGCGTTGCCGCGAAAGCCATGCTCCGGCGCGAATACCGATGTAATGGTTATATGCTGTGAGAGCAAAAAATCTACCAGGTGCTGGTCTCTGACCCGGCTGGTTTGATTGACCACCAGACCAACCTGCTTGCCTTGTAATAGTGGCAGATAGGCTGCAGGTTGCTCTGCGCCGACGATGATAGCCTGAGAACTAAAACTAACCAGTACAGTCAGTAGTGTGACGACAATTAACTGCACTCGTCCTTTCATGCTTCCCTCATGGTCTGTAAAAACTAGCTCTGAGCCTGAACCGCTTGACGTAAGAAACCGTTATTTTCCGTCAATATCGCTTCTGCTCGCTTTGCGTCCAGACCTGTCAGGATCATTAAAATTGCTAATTTGGCGTGATTATTCGCGGCTGTCAGTGCTTCGCTGGCTTCCTGTTCAGCGCAATCCGTGGCTTGCATCACTATGCGAATGGCACGCGCTTTTAATTTCTGATTGGTCGCATTTACATCGACCATCAGGTTCTCATAGGTTTTGCCCAAGCGAATCATACTGGCCGTGCTGAGCATATTCAGCACCAGCTTTTGTGCTGTTCCTGATTTCATTCGCGTTGAACCGGTAATGCACTCCGGGCCGACGACGGGGCAGATGCCTATTTGCGCGCAGTCCATCATGGGTGAGCCGGGGTTACAGGTAACGGTAACTGAGACGGCCCCTAATTCATTGGCATATTCGAGCGCGGCAATGGCATAAGGCGTTCGGCCGCTGGCAGACAGTGCCACGAGCACATCGTTATGGTTAAATTGAATGGCCTTCAGGTCGGCCACACCCTGAGCGCTATCGTCCTCAGCACCCTCTATGGCATTCTTAATTGCACCGTCGCCACCTGCAATAATGCCAATCACAACTGATTCGGAAACGCTGAACGTTGGTCTGCATTCTACTGCGTCTAAAATACCGAGACGGCCACTGGTCCCCGCGCCCAAATAAATCAAGCGTCCGCCTTCCTGTAGACGAGGCACAATGGCATCAACCGCTTTGGCAATATGGGGGATGGTTTTGCGGACAGCGTCTGCTACGCCTGCATCTTCCTGATTGATCTTTTCCAGAATGGATATTGTGGGCAACAGGTCAATATCCATTGTTGTCGGATTGCGACCTTCAGAGACAATCTTATTGAGTTGTTCCAGTAGGGTTGCTGAATTGTTTTTAGTCATGAGCATAATTTTTAACGCTTGCTTGCGCCTGTCCGAAACAAAAAATACCGTTCGTACTTAACATTGTACGCTGGCCTCCTGCCAGGTTTTACCGGACGTCTGCTGTCCGACGGCACACACTGCACCGGCAATCAGTGTGCCAATAACGAGTTGCCACGTGAATCCCAGTGAAAACTGTAAAGATTCAGGCAAATACCATTCCATTATATAAGGTTGTAGCAGCAGTGGGATGATAAAACCAACAATCAGTGCTGCCAGTACCGAGGCCGGGCTTCCCCGTTGGGTAAATAGCGTGACGAAGTACACGCCAAGTAGTCCGCTGTATGAGAAAACCATTACGCCTAGCGCAAACTGCAGCAGGGGCGTATCTGAATACTGTTGCCAGTAATAGCACAAACAAGCCATGAGCGCTAATGCCAGCGCAACAAAGGCCATTGCGATGCGGCCTGCGCTAACAAAGTGCTCTTCTGCACAAGATGCGTGCCGTTTCAATTTCCACGGCCGGTATAAATCCTGAATCAATACGCTGGACATCGAATTCAGACCAGAATTCAATGTAGACAGCGCAGCAGCCAGAATACCTATAGTGACTAACCCCTTGAGACCTGCGGGTAAATCGGTCAGAACATAATACATGAATATGGTAACCGGCTCGCCGGCAAACTCAGGTACAGGCGCACCACTGCTCATGCTCATGATATCCGGCCGCTGATAGTAAACGTACAGCAGCAAACCAATGATGATAAATAATAGCATCACGGGTATCACCATCACGACCGAGAGCAGCATGGCTTTCGCACCTTCTTGTGCATTCTTGCAGGTTAATACGCGTTGCGTCATGTCCTGGTCCAGGCCAAAGGCCGCTATATTCAGCAGTACGAAACCGGTAAATACCGACAGCAGGGTAAAGACACCGCTTGGGCTAAAGTCAGTACGAGCGTCGAATAGTAAAAGCTTTGATGGGCCATCTGCAGGAGATTGCAGCGCCTGAATCACCGTGTTGAAATCGGCAGGAATGGCTAACCAAAGCGCGATAATCACGGCAACAGCCGCACTGACATAAGTGATCGCTTGCATTACATCACTGTAAATTACGGTGCGAATCCCGCCGTAGACGCTATATACTAAGCCTATGATGCTGATGAGCAATGTGGCAGATATCACACTCGATGCGTCGATATTGCCAAACAGGATCATGGCAACCGCCAGGGCTGCCATATACAACCGGGCGCCACTGGCAAACACGCGGCCGAATAAATACATGAGTCCGGCCTGCTGTTTGGCTGATTCACCAAAGCGATTTTCGAGCAGTTCGTAAACGGTATAGACGTTTAGCGCGTAAAAACGGGGAATAAGAAACCGGGCAACAAAAAACGCGGCAATGAAAGCGCCCAGGTTGGTGGCCAGATAGGTCAGATTTCCCCGGTATCCCTGGTCGGGCCCACCTAAAAAGGTTGCCGCCGACTGGGATGTTGCCAGCACCGATATGGCTACCATCCAGATGGGCATGGCGTTGCCACCCAGAAAATAATCGCTCGTTGTGGCGGCTTTTCGATTAAAATACCAGCCGCTTACTGCGAGCAATAAGCCGTAGAGGGCAAAGAGCAATAAATCGATGCTGGTATATTGGGTTAGCATGTAATCACTTTGTGGCCATGGGCAAGCTAAGTTAGGATGCAGCAAACCGCGTTTTCTGCACCGGTGTTAATCCTTCAGCGGGAAATATTTCATGTGTATATTTCCCAGAATATAAGTCTAGAATATATTATTCTGCGAACATTTCAAATTAAGAATTTATTAATTAATTCAGTCAGTGTATTGTAGGATTTGTGTTCATTACTGAGAGCGACGTCGTTGAGCAGACAAACCCGCGCCATTATTCATCCACAGGCATTACAGCATAACTTTGCCAGGCTGCAACCGTCGTTGCCAAGCCGGGCGATAGCCGTGATCAAAGCGGACGCCTATGGTCATGGTGCGGTAACAGTCGCCACGGCGTTAAGTGATTTGTGTACATGTTTTGCTGTGGCAATTTGCGATGAGGTGCGTCCGCTGCGAGATGCCGGGATCACCCAGCCTGTGGTGGTGCTTGAGGGGCCACATGATATGCAGGACTGCCAGATGGCGAAAGCGTCAAACAGCATTTTGGTGGTACACAATACAGTTCAGCTCGACTGGCTAACTACACTGCCGGCGTCGCAAAGACCAGAAGTCTGGTTGAAAGTTGACTCTGGCATGCACAGACTGGGTTTTTCGGTCGATGATGCTATTGCGCTACTGGCCTCGCATGAGTGGTTAACGGAACAGCCCTGTGTGTTGGTTACGCACTTCGCCTGTGCCGATGAGCCGGATAATCCATTTAACACGGCACAGTTCGACGCGTTTAATCGAATTGCGGCTGCGACCAATTTGCCTGTATGTGTTGCCAATTCTGCAGCTACGCTTACGCATCCGGATCAATGGGGGGCGTGGTGTCGCCTGGGGATTGGGATGTATGGTGCCTCGCCACTGGCGAACAAAACCGCTGCGCAATTAGAACTGCAGGCTGCAATGACGTTACAAGCTGAAGTGATCGGACTGCATAATGTCAAAAAAGGTGAGTCGGTGGGCTACAGTCAGTCTTGGAAAGCGCCGCGGGACAGCGTTATTGCCACAGTGGGAATTGGTTATGCAGACGGTTATCCGCGCCACTGCCCAACGGGCACGCCGGTCGTTATTAGAGGGCATCGGGCCCCGTTGGTGGGACGTGTGTCGATGGACATGATCACTATCGATGTGACCGATATCCCGGACGTAGCGTTACAAGACACAGTTGAGCTGTGGGGCCGACAATTACCAGTGGATGAAGTCGCGCAATGTGCAGGCACCATAAGCTATGAGTTAACGACACGTGTATCGACCCGGGTGCCGAGGACGGTGGAACAGGCTGCAAGGGATAACCCCTGAGCATGGACTCGTCCAGTATTGTCTTAGCCGGGTTTATCGCCAGTGCATGCGCCAGTGTGGGAACCGCGCTGGGCAGCCTGGGTGTATTTTTTATTCAGTCGCTGTCGAGGCGGCTGGAAGACGGGTTGTTGAGCCTGGCCGCGGGCATCATGCTGGCAGCGACGTTTTTTTCGTTGTTGTTACCGTCAATAGAGTACGGAACGGCTTTGTATGCAAGTGACATTGCCGGTGCTTTGGTCGCTGGCGCGGGTGTGTTGGTGGGGGCGTTTTTATTATTCTTTATTCACCAGACCGTGCCGCACGAACATTTTGTATCAGGGCGCGATGGTGCGTCAGACAAGCAGTTAGCCCGTATTTGGCTGTTCGTTATAGCCATCACCTTACACAATTTTCCGGAAGGTCTTGCGGTTGGGGTGGGATTTGCCGGCGGGGAAATGGCTAATGGCTTGTCGCTTGCGTTGGGGATCGGTATTCAAAATGTGCCGGAAGGCCTGGCGGTGTCGGTAGCCTTAATGTCGGTAGGGTATAGCCGAACTAAATCTGCGACGATTGGTATCGCCAGTGGGTTGGTTGAGCCTGTTGGCGGATTGTTGGGCGCGGTTGCTGTATCGGGCGCAGAGGTGTTTATGCCTTGGGCGCTGGCATTTTCTGCGGGCGCAATGTTGTTCATCATTTCAGATGAAATCATTCCCGAGACGCACCAAAACGGCAATCAGAATATTGCCACATTCAGTTTGATTATAGGCTTCGTTGTAATGATGTTATTGGACATCGTGTTGGGTTAACAGCATGAACAAAAGTAAACAACTCTTTTGGGTAGGTATTGATGGTGGCGGCACGAAATGCCGGGCTGTTTTGTATGATGCACAGGGCGAAGCGCTAGCCGACGGGTTAGGCGGGCCAGCTAACATTGCCCGCTACCAGCACCTCGCGCTCGAGTCCATGCTGGATGCGGTTAAGGCCGCAGTCGCTCAGGCAGGGTTGGTGTTTGATGATGTGTGCCAGTCACTTACCGTTTGCGCTGGTTTGGCCGGTGCGTTTCTGCCTTCCTCACAAACATTGTTAACGCAGTGGCGGCATCCGTTTGGTGATTTCGTATTTACCTCGGATTTGCAAATTGCTTTACTGGGGGCGCATGCTGGCAAAGACGGCGCTGTAATGATCACAGGAACTGGGTCATGTGCTGCGACGCTTTCCACGTTAGCCAACGGGTATGCAGTGCATCAAATTGGTGGCTATGGTTTTCAGTTAGGTGATCAGGGGAGTGGGGCGTGGTTGGGCCGCCAGGCGGTTCAGCAGGCTTTATTACATGCAGATGGTATTGCCGACGCGAAAGGGATTTATGACATGGTGACTGGGTTTTATCAGTGCCAGTCTGCTACCGACATTGTCGAACGGCTCAATCAGGCTCAGCCGGGGGAATTTGCGCAGCTGGCACCGTCGATGTTTGCACTGGCGCAACACGACACTGCGGCAAAACACATCGTACAGACTGGCGCAGAGTATCTTGATGCACTGGCACATAAGGCGCTGACGAATCCGTCGATTTATCTGGTGTGCTTGGGTGGATTGGCGAACAAATGGACGCCATTTCTTTCTGATTCCGTGCAACAGCGTCTAGTGGAACCAGCACAGTCTGCTGAATGGGGCGCAATGCACTACGCTCGCGCAAAAAATGCGTTTCAGGTGTGCGTTCAGGCTGAACAGGCCGCGGTATTAAAATAACATCCGTCGGCCATATAGCAGCGAATACCTAACCGTTTTGAGGGTGCAGATGGTCAACATCATCTGCGTTGGTGTCGATATCGGCGCTGGACTCCACCGGTTTTACAGACTGTGGCAAGGAGTAGCGCTCAGGCCGATGATTCAGTGAAATCACCATATTAAGACAGAGTGCGGCCAGGATAGAAATCAGTACCAGATAGGCGTCGATAAACAAAAATGAGATGCTCAGAATTACCGTATCAACGCACAGCTGAAATGTGCCTGCGCGAATGTTGAAGCGACTTTGCAGGTAAAAAGCCAGTATTCCAAGGCCGCCAAGGCTAGAGCTGTGCCGGAACATAATAAGCATGCCCACCCCTATCAGAATACCACCAAACACAGCGGCAAAAATGGGGTCTATGCGAGACAGGTCAACAAACTGAGGCACCCATTCAGAAAACAGTGACACCGTGGTTACCGAAATGAAGGTATTCACCATGAAGCGCTTGCTGATTTGGCGCCACGCAAGATAGTAAAAGGGCAGGTTGATGAGAAAAAACAACAAGCCGAATTCGACCGGAAATACATAGGTACTGAGTAATGCCAGTCCAGCGGCACCGCCAACCATCAGTTCCTGAGATTGAAACAAAAAGATACCAAACGCGACGAACAATCCTGCGCAAAGTAATGCGAAAACATCTTCGAAAACACTGTGTGATGCGTTTTTCATAGGCCTAATGCGTATAGTTACTGAAGTCAAAATCACGGTGGCCGGTCAAATTCTGGTGCTGAAAGAAGACTCGCCATGAATAAGACCGCGTTAAATACGCGGGTATTATACTGCCACCTAGGGGCGAAAACACGGGGGCAACCGGTTCGGCCCCGGAGGAGAAATATTATTGGTACGGCAGCTTTACGCATTGTAGTAAGACTGTAATGCCAATGTATTTTATTTGTGAAAATGCGGCGCGGTCGCCGGTTATTCTGCGGTGTTCAAATAGCCAAGCAGTTTGTCCAGTGCGAGGGGCTTGCTAAGTAAATACCCCTGAATACTGTCGCAACCAATTTGCTGGAGAATGGTGCGTTGTTCGTCTTGGTCAACCCCTTCCGCGAGTACCTTGAACTTCAGCGCCTTGCAGATATCGATCATGCCTTTATAGATTTTCTCTGCCTGCGGGGAATGCGCAAGTTCGCGAACAAAGCTCATGTCGATCTTAACGGTGTCGACGGGTAAGCGGGTGAGATAGCTTAGCGAGCTGTAACCGGTGCCGAAATCATCTATGGAAAGGGCGAAACCGGCTTCTCGTAGAGAATTTAGCAGTAAAATGCAGTGATTGAAGTCACTGATGAACGCGCCTTCTGTAATCTCCAGTTCGATATCTGACGTGCTGACCTCAGATTCTGCAATGATATCCAACAGCGCCTGAACCAGATTTGGCCGTAAAAAATCGTTGGCCGAAATATTGATTGAAATTTTCCCTTCAAAGCCCTGTTTGCGAAGAACTGGAAGGTCCTGGCACACTTGTTTGACCACAAAGTCGGTTACTTCACAAATTAACCCGGTGCGCTCGGCAAGTGGAATAAATTCTGCCGGTGAGATCAAGCCATCAACCGGGTGTCGCCAGCGTATAAGTGCCTCTAAGCCGTTGATCTCCATCGAATGCAGGTTTTGTTTGGGCTGATACCAAATTTCGAGGTCGGTTTCATCATCCAGTGCCTGGTTTAACTGTGATTCAAGCAACACCTGGCGAGTCAGGTTTTTTTCCTGCTGTGGGTTAAACAATTTTTCCTTTGCTAGCGGGTCGCTTTTGGCGTGATTCAAAGCTATATAGGCAGATTCCAGCAGCGATACCGGATCGCCGGTAGTATTTATATTCAGCGACATGCCGATTGACGGGGTAAGAAATACCGCGCCTTTTTGCGTATTGAACGGCGCTTCGAATTGGTCGCCAATCCATTTGGATACGTCCCAGATTTCTTCGTGACTTTCCATCTTGGTAACTGCTAAAGCGAATTCATCACCATGTAATCTGACCAATTTAAATCTGTGGGCTTCGTAGCGCTCAAGACGACGGGCGATTTCAAATAAAATAGAGTCGCCGGTGGCATGGCCAACGGTATCGTTGATGTTGCTGAATCCATCAAGTTCAACCAGACAGATTCCAGTGATGGCATCGGGGCGCTTCTGGTACCAGATTTCGATCTGTCTCAAAAGAGACACACGCAATGGCAATTGGGTTACGTGATCGATTTTTTCCTGCTTCCGGTTGACCACGATTTCCACCAGGTCACCTTTTTGAATCAGCGTGACACAACGGTGGCACAACGGCGCTACGCCGTGCGTATTCTGCTCGGATTTTTCTTCAAGCTCATTCAGATGCTGAATCAGAAACTCGCATTCATCGGGGTAAATAACCGACCGACGTTGCAATGACAATAAGTAGCTTTCCAGTTCGGCTGCCGGACATTCAAAATACCAGATGCCAGTGGAATCACTTTGCATGCCTGTTTCCTTTCTGTGTGTTAAGCGGTAACTATAAGTGCTGGCCGGAAGCGCCAGACTGCAACCGTTTCCAAGAAATTATTATATTCAATAATGATAATAAACCTTTGTTGGATTTATACACGTAAAATTTTGGTGTTTTGTGGATAAGCGACGCAATTCGGCAACAGGTAGGAACAGTTAAACCAAATTATATGCCTGCAGGTGTAAATGATTTTCTACAAAGAGGGTTAAAAATCCGTAAAAACGCAAAAAAAACCACTTTAACAGAAGACATTGCAGGTGAAATCTGGATAAACTGCGATGAACGGGATGCATTAGTGCAATAACTCGGCAATTGGATTATATTTAATACTTGTTGTCGTATAGTTGGTATTTGGAGACACCATGTCAGTGTGCAATGGAAGCGTAAGACGTATATTTCGCATCGCATTCACGCTCTGCGCTTTAATCAGTGTCGGGGTAAGCTCATCAGCAGTTGCAAAGCTGGTTGAAGCAAAGGGAATCAGTGAGTTAACTGAAGACAATATGGTGGAAGCGCGGAAAGTCGCGCTGGAAAACGCCAAGCGGGCGGCGGTTGAACAAGTCGTTGGTACTTTTGTTCGCTCTCGCACCGACGTTAACAATTACCTCCTCGGTAAAGACCAAATCTATTCCAGCACAGCTGGTCAAATCGACGAATATAAAATCATGTACGACGGCCCTGGCGATAACGGGGTGTACGAAGTGGTTATCCAGGCAGACGTTCGGGTTAATGCGCTTGTCGATAAAGTCGCTCAGATTCAGGCTTCAATGGGCTGGACAAAAATGCCACGTATTACCGTGGTCATTGATGACGCATCGGAAAACCTCGTGGTCGCGCAAAACGTGCGTAATGAAATGGTGGAGCGCTTGTTGCGCGATGGCTTTCAGGTATTCGACGAATCTGAGCCTGTCTATGCTGGTTTCGCAGTAAATCTGACCGTTGATGCGCAGATCAAACCTGATGAATTCCAGGGTATGAAAATTAACGCCAATGAGCTGACGCTGGGCATGAAGGTGACGCGCGTTGGTGACAACCAGGTATTGGCCGCTGGCGTAAAAAGCGCGAGCAAACCCGGCGTAAAATCAAACAGTATTTTCAGCAAGTTGTCAGCCGATATTATTCGCAAGGAATGGCCACAGCTTCGCAAGCAGCTCATCAAGTTCTGGCACCTGGAACAGGTTCAGGCGCGCAACATTTTCTTAGACATTGAAGGTGTAGAGTCACTGGATATCGCCAATCAAATGAAAGCGGCGCTCCAGGATGCCATGCCGGCAGTGCAACAAATTGAAGTATCAACAATCGCCAATGGTGTAGCCCACCTGGTTATTAGTTACAAAGGGTGGACCGAGCAGCTTTATGAAGAGCTGTTGGCGAGTCAGGTAGCCCAGCGTCACAAAATGACAATTCTTGGCGTGTCTGGAAATAAAATCACCGCAACCAAAGTTTGAGGATAAACAATGAGACGGTATGTACTGGCCGCTCTGGTATTGTCAGCCCTAGCAGGGTGTCAATCAACGGGCAAGGGAAAGAAAGAGTTTGACGTATCTCAACAACTGGCGGCAGCTGGCAATTACGCAGAAGCCATTGCGTACTTGCAACAAGCCATCGCCAAAGAGCCTGACAATAAGCAGTATGCTGCACAGCTGAGCAACATGCGCTTAAAAGCCTCTCAGGACTTATTGGGTCAGGCACAGGCACTGTTGAATGCGGCGAGCGTTGACATTAACGCCATTGATAAAGCCGAGTCACTGGTAAACGAAGCTAAGCAGTTTTCGCCAACCTTACCGGCTATTGGTGAGCTAGAAGCCAAAATTAGTACGTCACGCACAGCGCTGATTGATGAAGTAAAAGAAAAATACTCTGAAGCGCTGGCGTTAATTGACCGGCAGGACTGGGTACGCGCCAATCTGACACTGCAACAAGTACAAAAGCTGTATCCAAACTTTGAAGCCTCCGTGCCTTTAGCCTCAAGAATCAAGACAGAAGGTACCCGCGACTATCTGTTACAGGCTAAAAAAGCCTTTGTTAATTACGAGTTCGAAGATGCAAAGTTGGCAGCGCGTAAGGCCAGTATGCTGGATCCGACTAATGCGATTGCCAAGAAAATGGCTGCCGATGCGGACTCGAAAAACACCCCTGTGTTCTTCAAGAACTTAGCCGCTGAGTCTGTCGATATTCAAAATTGGTCGCTGGTTGAATTTGCGTGTGACAAGGTACTGGCTATGTCTGGTGATGACCAGGACTGCCGCACCTGGAAAGTGACTGCAGTCGAGAAGCAAGTCGACGAAAAAGTGTTGGAAGGCACACGTCTGCTACAGCAAGGTTACATTGCCCGTGCCGTTAAACTGTCAATTGAAATTGATGAAGCAACGGGTGGTGCGCTACCGCCTCGCGCAGCAGCCCTTCGTAATGCGGTTGTATCGCGCGCCGAGGATATTGCTATTGAGTACATGGATAACGGTAACTACGGCGTTGCCTGGTACATGTATGAGTTAATCGGCAAGCTTGATCCATTAATGGAAGGTTTGTTCGAAAAATCCCGTGACGTGCAGGACAAGATACGTGAGCGTGTTATTAAATCCATTGCGGTGTTCGACTTTAAGAGCCCGTCTTACAACATGGATGCGGGTGGCTTGATTGCCGGTAAGTTGATCTCAAACCTGTTCAACAACGCAAGTAAAGACATCAATATCCTTGAGCGTGAAAACCTGAAGTCGATTTTGGAAGAGATGAAGTTGGGCCAGATTGGTGTAGTTTCCGAGGACACTGCCAAGGAAATGGGCCGCTTATACGGTATCGACGTTGCTATCATGGGTTCTGTACTGTTATTTAAAGTCGATCAGACTCGTTCTGAGAGTGCTGAAACCGTGCGTTATCAGGTGGGCCAGGAAATCCAGGACAACATTGACTTCCTGAACTGGAAAGCACTGAATCCGAATCCGAAGAAAGACGAACTGCAATCTGCACCACAAGCAAAAATCATGGTGCCGGTATATGCAGAGAAAGAGTACACCGTTACGAAAGCCAAAAAAGTGGGCTTCATCGAAATTTCCTACCGTATCGTTGATGTCTCTACAGGCCAGAACGTTAGCGTTGACACCATCCGCTCACGTCTGGTGAAAGAAGATGAAGGTAACGACGGCGTGAAAGATGCGAACGTACCTTATGATCCGCTGGAAATTGCAACCGATACTGAAATGTTGCAGCTGATGGCAGACCAGGTAGTTGAGGACCTGTCGCGTAAAGTGCTGCAGCCCTTGCGTAACCGCGAAGTGGGTTACTTTGAACAAGGCGAAGAGTTCCTGTTAAGACGTAAAGAACCGATCGCTGCATTAGAGCAATTTATCAATGCCATGTTTGATGAAAAAGTGAAGTCTAATATCAATTCACCGATTTCATCGAAAATTGACGGGTATGTTGAGCAAATTATCGATACCTATCAGTTTAAAAACTAAGTAGTAGGCGAGGGATATGCGCGGAGTAGTTAACAGGTTACTTGTGCTGGTTATGCTATGCATACCAGCGGTGGTTCAGGGAAAAACCAGCCTGGCGTTGTTTAATCTAACGCCAGCCAGTATCGATGCTATCGGGCTGGACGGTGACCTGTTATTTTCGATGCGTAAAGAGCTGGAAAGAACGCAAACCTACCAGCTGTTATCCCGTCGTCAAATGGAAGATGGCCTCTACAGAATTGGCGGTGCGCAAGTCGCTGATACCGATCAGGTTATTAGCTACGGCAATGACTTAGGGGTCAATTTCATTCTTACCGGCACAATCGATATTAAGCGTGCCACCATTATCGTCGACTTTAAACTCGTCGATGTCAGTAATTCCCGGGAAGCTGCCATCTGGCAGGAAAGTTTCCTGACCCAGGGTGAACTGGTTTCAAGAGCCTCGGAGATCGTCGCGTCACTGGAGCGACGTATTCGCAAAGCGCAATCTCTTAAGCCTGAATCGTCAAGCGCTGCATCAGCATTAACTGAATTCCGCGGAACCGCGCAAGGTGAACAGGTGGTACTTGAGTGGAAAACCAATGAGTTAGGACCTGTTTTTTACTACAACCTTTATCGCGGCGAGTCTGCTACGGGTCCTTTTGAATTTGTGGAAAGCACCACAGAGCCCAAATACGTTGATACACGTGTGCCACAAAGCGGCACATATTTTTATCGTCTGGACATTATCCTTGAAACGGGTGAAGAAGTGGACGGCGGCATGTTGGCCAGGGCCAGTATCTCTAAAACGGAAGTTGCAACGGACGTTACTGCACCGGCTATTTTGTCTCATCAGGTATTTGTAAATGGCGTCTCTCTGGACTTTGTACCCTCGATAGCGAACAAAGAAAAAACCGCAGCCTATCAGGTTTATTACCGCGAAACCGGCGGCAGTTGGCAACTGGCGGTAAAGGTTGAAGACACGGGCAAAATTAATTATTCCGTTACTGCTGTTAATATCCTTGAAGCCGATACGCAGTATGAATTTGCGGTCACAACGGTAACCGCCAGCGGTAAAGAAAGTGCTAAGTCGTCACCGGTTCAAATAACGAGTGCGCCGTCTGTTACGCTGAGTGTTGACGACGTAGTGTTAACTCGTGAAGTCCGTCTATCGTGGCAGCCAGTTGCCAATGAATACGGTATTAAGGTTTACCGCCGCGAAACAGGCGCCGATGACTGGCGTGTCGTTGGCGAAGCCGCCTCAGGTCACGGTGGCCAGTATACCGATACGAAGGCACTCAGCGACGGCGTGTCTTACGAATACGCGATTACCTTATTCGACAGGTTATCAGAGTCGGCGTACACCAACACGGTGCAAAAGACCACTAAAAAGCTACCAGCCCCGGCCGAATTTACGGTATCCGGTGGAGTGAAATCTGTGCATCTGTACTGGTCAGAAGTGCCTGATAATGATGTGACGGGTTATCGGATTTTCAGAACTCAGGACGCATTGACCCCTGATACCATGCTGGAAGAGTTGGCAGATGTTAGCGGTAAGAGCAAAACCCAGTTTGTAGATGGTGTCGATAATAGTAAGCCGCTACTGGACGGTGAGGAATACCACTATCTCGTTGTAGCGACCAATAAGTTCGGCGGTGTCGGCGTGGTTTCTCAGACACAAACCGCAAAAACCAAACCGAGACCGGATCAGGCAAGCAGTCCGACATTGACCGTAGAAGACAGCCAGATTACCGTTAGCTGGCAACCATCCAATGAGGTCGATATTAAGCAATACCGTTTATATCGTCGCTGGAATAATGGCAACTGGCTGCAAATTGCGTCGGTGCCTGCCAGTGAATCAGCGTTTATCGACAGCGATTTAAAACCCTATGCGCAAACCGCTTATTACGTTGTTGCCGAAGACAAAGATGGCCTGCTAAGTGATCCTTCTGATTACGCCGTAGCAAAAAGTCCCGATGCCATTGCGCTGCAAGTCGCGAGAGACGGGGAGTTGCGTCGCACGGATTTATCGTGGAGTCAGCACCGCAATATAGATGGCTATCGACTTTATCGTCGCTTGCAAGGCAGCAATGGCTGGAAGCTGGTTAAAAACATTACTACGCCTTCTATTACACAGTTCAGTGATGATGACCGACGCAATCTGGCCGACGGTGTTACCTACGAATATGCCCTTACTGCGCTCGATGGCGATACCGAAACAGAGCAATCAAACATCGTGAGTGCAACAACAAAACCTGTTCCTCAACCTCCATCGCAATTTCAGGCCGCCAGCGGTGAAGTCAAAAAAGTCACTTTGAGCTGGGTGCCGTTAACGGATGCTGATGTGAAGGGGTATAAAATTTACCGCAAAGACGGCAATGACTTTGATTTACTGGAAACCATCGACAGTCGTACCAGTGGCAGGTTTGTAGATGAAGGTAATTTCTTTAAGAAGTTAAAAGACGGTACACAGTACGAATATCGAATCGTGGCCTATAATCGTTATGATGCTATCGGTCCAACGTCAGATTCCGTTGTTGCTGAAACCAAGCCTGTTCCGACGCGGGTTGAAAACGTCGTAGCGTCTGAATCTGTGCCGAATGTCGTATTGCAATGGCAAGCAAATCCCGAGTCTGACATTGATTATTATCAGGTTTACCGAGGTTCCAGTTGTAGCAGCGTCAGAAAACTGGCCAGCGTGAAAAACACATCCTACGTGGATGCGGATGTCTCTGGCGGCCGTAGTTATTGTTACCGCATCAGTGCTGTTGATACAGACGAATTAGAAGGTACTACCTCTTCATCGGTGGAAATCTCCACCACAGCTGTGCCCGAAGGAGGCCAATAAATGAATGCTCCAAGGAAATATCCTGGCATTGCCACCGCTGTGTTACTGGGCATGTTATGTGTGAGCAGTGCATCGACTACTGCCAACGAGTTATCGGCCATCAAAAAAGTCAGTGAATCAAAAGAACTAGGCTCATTACGCGACAATTACAGAGCCTGTGTCGTTGCGAAAGCGAAGCTGTACTTAAAGGTCAATTCTATCGATTCAACCATCGCTCATGCACCTATCGCCTGTAAACGTGAACTGCTCAGTATTCGTCAGTTTTTATTGTCGGGGGCGTTTAAAGTAGATGTCGTTGATCAACTCATGGATTCGGTGCGTGAAGGGGTCGAAATTGACCTGGTAAACAGCGTTTATGACGAAGTACTTAAACAGAAAGGTATTAAACAATGAAGCGTAAATTGTTAGCGCTTGTTGCTGTACTCGCGTGTTGTGGTATGGCTCAGGCAGACACACCTCCTGGCGTTGTCACCGCACTGGGTTTTGGAACGATTGATCCGGCCATGGCGAAAACCAATGCCCAGGCCCGCATGTTGGCCAAACGTGCCGCGCAGCTGGACGCACAGCGACAATTATCTGAACAGGTTAAAGGCATAGAGATTCGCGCAGGATCAACCGTAGAAGAATACGAGGTGCGCAGCGATATCATCGCTACCCGGGTGAAAACCTGGTTGCAGGGTACGGTGGTCGTCGACGAAAAAGTCTATGAATCAGAAGGAACCTGGGTAGCCGAAGTGACATTGGGGATTTGTTTAACCAATGAAGCGGACGTCTGTAAACAAAGGGAAAGTTTAGAGGCCATTAGCAATGCGGCTAAACAATACTAAACGCCTCGTTTCGTTATTTTTCCTGGTACTTGCGTTCACAAGTCCGGTTTCGGCACAGTCGGTTGATGACTTTGACGACATCAGCGCCCAAATGGATCTGGAATTCAATACTCAGGCCCAACGCATAGACGACATTTACGATGCCGTTGACCAAGCTATTAACCGCGCGTTTAAAGGTCTTACAAAACGCATCGAGGTAAAGTGGCCCGATGGTGCTCTGCCTGACCGCCATCGCTGGGTTACTTACAATGCTTCGATGTCGAGCCGCGCGATTGCGGACTTTGACAAAGGCGAGCTGGTTGTAGAAACGATCATTGAACCTGGTGCTGACATTCAGGAAAAGCTCGCCGAACTTATGGCGATGTCCAGTTCAATTGCGACGGCGACTCCCGAGCAGCTGGATGCCCAGGATGTGCTGCGCGAAGCTGTCATCAAAGAAGTGGCGGAAGTCACAGAAGCGTCCAGTGAAGTGATTCCGTCTACAGAGTCTTCCATCCAAACCGTTCTCCCCATTAAAATCGATACTCAACTGGCCGACCTGAATGAGCAGTTGGCGGTCAGGATGGCAGAAGTCGAAGCAGAGCAGCAGGCCCTTGCTGCTCCCGAGCCAGAAACAAAAACGAAGCAGCTCAGTGCAATCACCGCCATTGCTGGTCCGGTTAAGTCAGTGGGTGGGGGCAAAAAGCCCGATAGAGTTAAACGCGACGCGGTTGCGCCGACCATGGAGTCAGATCCTGCGAAGCCCGAACAACCGTCATCTCGGCAAACACAGACAGCTGTAATTAGTAGTCAGCAAGCGCCAGCTGAAACCGTTGAGCAAGCCGCGCCAGCTGCAGTTATGCCCGTTGTAGATGTGGTGGAAGAAGACGGTCAGACGCGTCTGCAACTGCGCATTGCGTTTGTTAATGATTATCAGGAAAAGTTGTTTGGCCAGTACTTCAATGAAATAAAAGCGTACGCCAAACAATATGACGTACCGGTGTCCGTGATCATGGCCATCATTGAAACCGAATCGAGCTTTAATCCCAGAGCAGTTTCACCAATACCTGCGTTCGGATTAATGCAGTTGGTACCGAAAACAGCCGGCTTAGATGCGCACTTGTTTGTGCACGGCGAAAAGAAAATTGTCAGCGCAGACTACCTGTTTAACGAAGAAAATAATCTCAAACTCGGCTCAGCGTATTTTCACTTATTAACGCACCGGTATTTACGCAAAATCAGTGATCCAACGGTGCGGTTTTATTGCGCTGTTGCCAGCTACAACACGGGTGTGGGCAATGTGGCCAAAACCTTTACCGGTAAGAAAAGTATCAGTGCAGCAGTCAAAGCAATAAACCAAATGGCCCCTAACGAGGTGTACGATTTCCTGCTGACACATTTACCCGCACAAGAAACCCGGAACTACCTGAAGAAGGTGGTGACCCGGATGGAAAAATACAAGCAATTTGACGCATAGCGAGTCAACAACATGAAAAAATCTTCAAGCGCCGCTCTTTATCTATTTGCACTGTGCAGTGCCATCTTTTTCAATGCTGCACAAGCCGACGAGGTCGTACAACAGCAGCCTGGCGGCCAGATAAACTGGTCAACAGGGGTAATTTCTGCGTATGGTTACGGCGTCGCGCCTGACGATGTACCGCTGGTGAAGCAGCGGTTACTAGCCCGCCGCGCTGCGCAGCTTGACGCTTATCGGAACCTTGCCGAGATGATCCGCGGTGTGCGCGTAACATCGGAAACCGTTGTTGAGCAGATGGTAACACAGAGCGACACGGTGAAAACCAGTCTGGAGGCGATGATCAAAGGCGCAGCTATGACTGCAGATCACTATCAAAATGACATTGCTACCGTCACAATGACCATGTCGATGGATGGCCGTTTTATTCAAATGATCGCCCCGCATGCAGCGAAAACGGGCATGAACACAACAGCCTGGTATCAGGCGCCCGTTGACTGGGTATTGGCAACGACAGCCAATATCCGTATGCCGCGATTGACCCTGTTTCCTCAGGCAATGGCCAGCGATAGTACGCAGCAGGTCCTGGTTATCGATAATCCAAATCAGCTGGAACTGGTAAAAAACATCACGAAATTGCTAAAAGCTCAGCCTCAACAACAGGTGATTACACAGCTCGAACAGCAAATTGAGTTTTATGAAAGCAACAGCAACTTTACCGGTGTACTGATTGATGCAAGCCAGATTAGTGCTTTTGAACTGGCGACAATTCCGCGTATCCGCAACGCAAAAGGTGACATTATTTACCCCAACTCAAACGATTTGGCTGAGGGAAATATCAGTAGCCGACCGGTTTCCTACGACTTTGATGTAGGTGATGCGGTTCGCAATGCGCGTATAGCCGTTAAGCCATTTATCATTCCGGCCGAAGGTATATACAAATCTCGTAATTCTGATCTGGTGATTTCTGACCAGGCTGTCGCGTTACTCAAGTCCCAGCAAACCTTGCTGAAAGCATTGGGTAATGCCGAAGTAATGATAGTGGTGGCCAGGTGATCAGACGGCTTTGCGTTTGGTTAGTCATTTGCGTACTGAGCCTGCCAGCGATGGCAATGGCTCAGGAGCTGGCCTCACCCAAAGTCGCCATTGTTGAAGCACAGATCCTTATCGACAAAGGGGAAATTGTTAACGCCATTGAGCTGCTCAAGAATGCAAATCAACAATTTCCCGGTAACGATATTCTGCTCATTCTGTACGGTGATGCGCTTTACGAAAATAAGCAAATGGCATTAGCGGAACAAGCTTACATGCAAGCATTGGAAATTAATCCGCTCAGCCCCACCGCCGCCAAGCGAATTGAAGTAATTCGCGCCATATCGAACGCTTCAGTGAGCGAAAAAGCCCAGCAACTGGAAGAGCTTACTCTGGATAAGCTGTTTGATTTGTTGGCAATGGCTCTGGCTTTTGCGTTAGGTACGGTTATGTCCAAGTACCTGCGTAAGTTTTCCGACTGGAACTTTATGCGCCGCAGCCGCAAACTCTTTTTGAAAGGCGATTACGACGACTTCGTGGATTTGCTGGAAATCCAGCTTTCAACCAACGAGCTGAAGCCGTTGCGTAAAAGTATCGAGTTTATGCAGCAGCACATGGCGCATGAAGAGATTAACCGCATGCTAAACCGCTATGTGAATACTGAGGACAACCTGCATACCCTGACACGTATGGTGAGGCTAAGTTATGAAGCGGGCTACCACAAAGACTAGTTTGCTGTGCGCGTTGGTGTTATTAGCCAGTTGCGCCAGTGCACCTCCGCCACTCACTACGGCGCAGTCTTTTAATGCGCTCGCCGCTGATCCGAATTTTTCACCTTATGCCATGCGAGCTGTTGCGAGCAAAGCCTTCGAAAGCGGTGATTTGGAACTGATGTCTTCGGCACTGTGGCGATTGTGTCAGCGCAGTGTCGCTGTTGGTGGTAACACAATAGATTGTGAAGATTACCTCGATGTTGCGCTGATTCAGAACAATGCCTCCGACCAGGCTCAGGCGAATATGGCACTGTATTTTCTGACCCGCGACACGGCCTATCACGACAAAGCAAAAGCACTATTGCCGGATGACAAGCCGTATTATCAGCAGTTGCTGTCGGCCCGATTGGAAGATTGCCTGAATGTCACTGAAGCAAGCGAGCCATTAGCGCTCCAGTGTTATGTCAGTGGCAAGCATTTCAGCCACGAGGCGGCTTTGAAAAAAGCGTTAACGCTGTTTGAACAGTACGGCGCACAACACAATGTGGCAGATACCTACTATTTGCTCGCCCGGATTGCGGCAGACAAGGGGCAAACAGCACAGGCAGAGATGCTCGCCGCCAGAGCTTCATTGCTGTTAAGTCAGCTTGGTGAAGCGCAGAAAGCCCGTCAGGTTCGTCAGTGGCGTCAGGATGTGCTGCATGCTCAGTAAAATCGGCCTGCGCGCCCGACGTTCTGGCAGTGTATTTATCGGCATCATTGGCTTGCTTGGACTGGCTATCAATACCTGTCCTCAGTTGCTCAAACCGCAACGGCGTCGTATTTTTTGGTTGCTGTTCAAACGTCAACTGTATAATTCAGGGCTAAGAGCCGCGTCTATTAATACGATTATTGCAATGCTGCTGGGCATTTTTGTAATGTCGAAAGCCTATGCGGTGATCCCCAACAACACACAGTTTATCGATTACTACGCGCAGTTTTTTAATATCGTGGTGAACCGTGAAATTGGCCCATTGATTTCTGGCATTATCCTTATTGCCCGTTCGGCATCTGCGGTCACCGCGGAAGTCGGGCAAATGCAGTTATACCGTCAGTTCGATGCACTTTCTGCGGTACATATGAGCCCGGCGCTGGTGTTTCTGTTGCCAGTGTTCTTTGCCTTTCCGGTATCGCTAATGCTGATGTTTTTCTACTTCAACATGATTTGTGTATTAACGTCGTTTGCCATGATCGAGTTGTATCACGAGGGTGGTATTACGCTAGTGGATTATATTCGTGCGCTGTTACAGCAACTTACGGTTGTAGAAGTGGCGGTAAGTATGGCGAAAGCCATGGTGGGCGGATGCTTGATCGGTCTGGCGAGTTTGTATTTTGGCTACCATGTCGAAGACCGGTTTACCGATGTATCCCGCGCGATCTCTAATTCCAACACGTTTCAGTTGTTTGCCTTTTTTGTGCTGAACATCGGCTTGTCGTATTTGGTGTACTTATGATGCGATTAAAGCTCGACGACATCACCTTGCAGTTTGCCGATAAAGCCATTTTCCAAGGGCTGAATCTGCATCTGAAACCGGCAGAAATTGTCTGTGTGCAAACCGGCGTTTTGGATGGCGGCTCAAGCCTGTTAAAACTCGCTGCGGGTTTACTGACTCCTGACCGCGGACATGTTGTGGTGGACGGGCTGGCTATGAAGGACATGACCGAGCAAGCGCGTTTCGGTGCGACCTGTATGGCGTTTGAAGCAGGCGGCTTGCTCAGTATTTTTACCAATTACAACAATATTGCGTTTCCGCTGTTGTACCATACTGACATGTCTAAAAAAGCCATTGCGCAGCGCATTGAACCGCTGGCAGAGGCGCTGCAAATCCAGTCGCTGTTGCAGTTAGAGCCGCATCAGCTAAATGATGTACAAACCCGTATGATGAATTTGTTGCGGGCAATGGTATTTCGCCCCAAACTGTTATTATTGGATGAAGTGCAAAGCGGGATGTCATTTGAAATGCGTGAGAACATGTTGAACGTATTGCTGACAGAGCAGCAGTCGCAGGGGTACTCCGTATTAATGACGACGACGGTCGGCGACCGCACGGACTTTGCTGACCGTACCCTGGCCATTACCGGGGGTAAATTGGAGCCAATACAATGAGTTTTGCGCCATCACAATCACTGTCTTCCCGCGCTCAGGATACTGTGCTTGGTTTATTTGTGGTGGTCGCTATTGTACTGGGCGGCTGGCTGTTTTTTGAAGATACGCGGCAAGCGCAAGGCAAGCAGTTGTCTTTTGAGGCAGTGCTGTCTTCGTCCTATGGATTAAGCAAAGGCTCACCCGTCAGACTTAATGGCGTCAATGTGGGGCGAATTGAGTCAATCGGGCTGACTGCCCAGGGCGATGTTGCCTTAACACTGTCCATGCAAACTGAATATCAGTCGCTGTATCGCGAAGGCAGTCAGCTTAAAATCGACTCAACACTGGATATAGACAATGTTCTGTCCGGAGCCGGCATCGCGTTTATTCCCGGCACGGGCGCTCCGCTTGGTAATGGCGCCACGCTTACGGCCTCTGAGCCAAAATCCCTTAAAACACTGATGGAAGAGTGGGACATTCAGGCCCTGTCGCAGAAGGTGGCAGACATTCTGATCAATCTCGATGCGATAGTGAGCAATGTCAGCAATAATCAGGACAGCCTGACACGGAGTCTGGAAAACGTTGCCACACTGACTGAAAGTATGAATGACGCCAGTCAGCAATTACCCGCGGTGCTGGCGCAGATGCAGCAGACCATGAAAGTCATGGAGTCCACGTTGCAAAACGGGCAAACGACACTGACCGACAACATGGGCGCGTTTACCGATGTTGCTGAACAGTCCAGTGCGCTAATTAAAAGTATCGACAAGATAGCCAGCAACATTGAACCTACAGTGAGCGAGCTACCTGAAACACAGGCTCTGCTGAATAATTTACTATTTGAAGTAAATGGGCTCACTCAGCAGTTACGTCAACACTGGTTACTACAAGGCGGTCAGCCTGCCAGTGACAAGTCGGGCAAACGCCCACAAGGTAACGGCCTGTTTCCACCCGACGAATCACTTTACCCGTCTGAGCGTGGTGAATCACAAGGAGAACCTGAATCATGAATAAGCTGTTAACGCGCCTTACGTTCGGTGCAGTGATTACTCTGCTGGCAGGCTGTTCTGTCAGTACCAAGGACTCTATCTCAATTGGTCAGCCGCAGCGCTCTGCCAGTAGTTCTGTTGAGAACAATACCGGGACCAGCGGTGACAAACGGGAAATTCCAACCAGTATCGCCATCTTACCATTCAGCAACAACACGGAAGAGCAGGTGGCGGGGCCGCTGTTACGTCAGGTGATTAACAGTCAGTTAGCCGGGCGGAATTTCTCATTAGTGCATCCCGCGGAAGTCGACAAACGGCTGCCTTCAGGCCCGCTGGACCACTCCAAAATGGCCTCCTACCTTGGCGTCGAAGGTGTGTTAGTGGGTGAAGTGGTGGACTTTGAACGGTTCTTTGCTGGGATTTACTCAGAGATTCGTCTTGAGGTTGCCCTGTCACTATACAACACCAAAGGCGACGTCGTGTGGAGCGGTGAACACGAAGTCACACAGCGCGCTGGTGGTGTTTCTACCACAGCCTGGGGGCTGCTATTGAATGCGGCGATAGCAGCAATGAATCTGGATGATGAAAATCTGTTAGCCGCAGCTGATGAACTGGGGCGCAAAGTGGCTTTTGACTTCCCGCAACCGGCGGTTTATGCCGGCGACGGTGGACCGTTAATTGAATCGGTTATTCACGATAAGGCCGATCAGTGGCTGCGCTATTCCGATGTACTGGAGGTGGGCGTTAAAGGCGAGCCCGGGGTGCAGGCCTTTGCTGAACTTGGCAATTTAGTGCGTACGCAATTAAATGAAGTTGAGCCAGGGGTGTACATCGCGAAGATACCGGTTCAGCCCGACTGGGATCAGGTACGCGTGCCGGTTACGGGTATTCTGCAGGGGAAAGACGGCAGCACGACCACTATGCTGAGTATTACCGGATTGGTTAATTTCGATAATAAGCCACCCGCAACGGTGAAAAATCTGGTTGGTAGCCAAACCGAGTCAACCCTGAAGTTATCGTGGCAGGCCGACGATGACGCAAGTAGCTTTAGCGTGTTTCGGGTTGTTGAAGGGGAAAAAACGCTGGTTTATTCAGGCGCAGATAGCTTTGCTAATGTAGCGGTCGCTACCGAAGCCTTCAGCCTGAATGAATATCAGGTACTGGCCGTGGACCGAGCAGGCAACAGCAGTGACACCAAGTCCATTACGCTGACTACGTATGTGAAGGAAGTCGGTCAGCAAACCTATTTGAGTGGCCCCTTACAGGGCGATTACTCAGGCGTTATGGCGTTAACCAAAACCTTCAGCCCCTATCAGGTGAAGGGGCAGGTGGTCTTTAATGAAGACAGTGAAATTTATGTTGAGCCCGGCGTTGAACTCCAGTTCGACCCACAGGCCACGATGGTGATCCGCGGTGAAGCCTATTTCTGGGGGCTTAAGCAGGCCATCAAGATTGGTCCGGTAGCCGATGCTGAACGACGCGCACCTTATCTGATTCTGGAAAACAACAAGGCTACTCAAATCAGTGGTGTGCAAATGCACAGCGGTGGTATTGGTATAGCCATTAAATCAGGCCAGCCATTGCTGGAGGCCATTGAGATAATTGGCAGTAAATTCACCGCTGTTATGATTGAAGGGGAGGCGAATGTGACGCTTCGTCATTGCCTTATTGACGGCAGTAATACATCAGGTGTGGTAGTGAGTGATTTCGCGAAGCTGAAAGTCAATGACTGCACCATACGGAACAACTTCCCATTCCATATTCAGAATGCATCCAGTTATGAAATTGATGCAACAGGCAATACTTGGGACCCAGCGGCCTCAGCGACTAACCTGCTTGGAAAAATAAGGACAGAATAATGAAAAAGGCGTGTATAGCACTGGCACTAACGTTAGCCAGTTTTTCAGGTGTGGCGGCCAATGCACATTATGAAGAATGGACCGCCGCGGGCGGTAAGGTAAACTGGACAACCGGGCAAATTGCGGCGGAAGGGTATGGTCTGCCGCCTGCCAATGCGATGGGTAAAGCAGGCCCGTTGCTGGCATGTCGTGCAGCGGTGGTCGATGCGCAGCGTAATTTGCTGGAAGCTACGCAGGGGGTGCGCGTTACCGCGACCACGGTGATCGACAATTACATGCTGAATAATGACGAAGTCAAAAGTCAGGTTGAAGGCGTGATCCGCAACGCGCGCATTCTGAGTCGCACACCCGCGCCAGATGGCAGTTGTAAAATCGAGATGGCGATCAGCCTTGGCGGTCCTGCCTCTAAAGCTGTGTACAACGAACTCTATCAGACTGCCGGCCTACAGAGCTGGGTGAAGCAACCCCTGGAATGGTTAGCGATGGCGTTGATTCCCAATGCGCATGCTCAGGATGACGTGACGCTGCAGCCGGTCCCCTGGCTGGATGATGTAGAGAAACTTAATCGTCGTCTATCAGTACTTGAGCAGCAGCTTGCTGCACAAAAGCGCGACGATGCTACGCCCGTTGCTAAAAAAGACACTCAGCCTACCGGGCTGGTTGTGGATGCGCGCGGCAGCAACTTTATACCGTCATTAAGCCCCAAGATCCGTCAACTTCGCGGTGGCGTTGTGTATCCTGATTCCGCCGTAGAAAAAAGCGAGCGATTGCTTGAACGCGGACAACTGGTTTCCCTGTTTGCAAGGGACGTTGATTTCGCTGTTCAACACCCAGTGGTTGGCAGTCGCCCGTTACTGGTGAAAGCATTGCGGACTTATGGCGATACGAGAACCGAGATTGTACTGGCAACCGAATATGCCCAGCGCATTCAACAGCTCAATGAAAGTGGCTTCTTCGGTGAAGCCGGTGTCATTATCGTGTTAGATTAAAACATGTGTACCGGAAGGCCAGCCTAATGACTGGCCTTCACCCCGACCGTTAAGGCATACTAGCGGCTCGTTTTCATCATATATCTCCTTATGCCAGAACTAACTCATCGCCATACCTTCGCTTTGCCCAGTCATTGTAAGCAATTGCAGACGTTCGACTCGGTCAGCTCGCTGCTGTCGGCTTATCGTACCGATGTGCCTGTGTATATTTTGGGTGGTGGAAGCAACAGTATTTTCATTGAAGACTTCGACGGTCTGGTACTGTTGAACGACATTAAAGGCATTGACGTCAAGCTCGGAGAAGATGGGGTGCGACTCACCGTTGGAGGAGGCGAAAACTGGCATGCGCTGGTGGCCTATACCGTGAAAAAAGGGTGGCGCGGCCTGGAAAACCTGGCACTTATCCCCGGCTCAGTAGGGGCGGCGCCGATTCAGAATATCGGTGCATACGGCCTGGAAGTCGGTGAGCGGATTGAACAAGTTGACGTAGTGTCACTGGACACGGGTGAACAGTTCAGTTTGTCGCAACAGGAATGTGAATTCGGCTATCGTGACAGTATTTTTAAGCGCCCAGAACACAGCCGTTGGATTGTGACGCATGTTCATTTTTTCCTGCCATCTGATATTGCGCCTGTCACTCAGTATGCCGAGCTGGATGCACTCAGCGACCCTACAGTCGAAGACATATTCAATACGGTTATTGCCGTCAGACAGCGAAAGTTACCTGACCCCGCTCGATTGGGTAACGCTGGCAGTTTCTTTAAGAACCCGGTCATTTTAACATCGCACTTTGACAAACTCAGGCAGCAATATCCGTCCATGCCGGGCTATGAAGTGAATGCGACGCAAACGAAAGTCCCTGCTGCCTGGTTAATTGATACAGCAGGTTTTAAAGGGCAGTGCAAAAACGGGGTCTGTAGTTATCAGCATCAGCCATTGGTGCTGGTCAATCAAAACGCGGTATCAGGTAAAGCAGTCGTTGAGTTTGCACAGGCTATAATAGAAAGCGTTGAGACGACGTTTGGTATCCGTTTGGAGCCAGAGGTCAGACTGGTGGGTAAAACAGGACTCGTAACATTATGAAACCGAAAGCGCGGGAAGTACGTCAAACGCTATTGTGTACCCTGGCCGATGGCGAGTTTCACTCGGGTGAAACCCTGGCCCAAACGCTCGGGCTATCGCGCACAGCAATAGCGGGTCACATATCTCAGCTTACCGATTGGGGGCTGGATGTATTTAAAGTAAAAGGCAAAGGTTACAAGCTTAACCGGCCTTTAATCCTGCTGGATGAGCAAACCATTGGGCAGCAAATCACTATGCCGCATAAAGGTAACATCCGCGTGGCACAGGTTATTGAGTCCACCAACACGGAATTAAAAGACGCTGCCTCCAAGCGCGCTAATGGAGATGTGATACTGGCTGAAATACAAACCGCAGGCCGGGGCCGGCATGGCAGACAATGGCTGGCACCTGTCGGGGGGAGCCTGACTATGTCGATGTACTGGCGATTTAACGACGGCTATCAAAGTATGGCTGGGCTGTCGCTGCTGGTGGGCATTGCTGTTTGCCAGGCCCTAAAACAGTGCGGTCTTGACGAAGCGCGCCTGAAATGGCCCAACGACGTGTATTTGTACGGGAAAAAACTTGCTGGCGTACTCATTGAGGTTGAGGGCCAACTGGGCGCGCCGGCAGACAGTATTATCGGTATTGGACTGAATGTGACCGTGCCGGAACACGAATATGATGTGGGACAACCCCATATCGATATGAGTCATGAGTTAGGACCGGATCTAAACCGCAACGACATCGCGGCAAGGATTATTGAGCAACTGTGGGAATTATTACCTGCTTTTACTCAGCACGGCTTTGAACCCTATGTAGCAACCTGGCAAGAGCTGGACTGGTTTGCCGATCGCACTGTGGTCATAAAAGCGGGCAACAAACGCATTAGCGGGGTTAATCGTGGTATTGACGCAAGCGGCGCGCTATTACTGGAAACCAGCGATGGGATAACCCGGTTTCACGGCGGCGAGGTAAGTTTGCGTGCAGGCTGATAAGGTTTTATTGGTAGATACCGGGAATACCTGCATAAAGTACCGGTGGCTGTCAGATACCAGTGAGCAAGTACAGGTAGCAGACACGATTGATGTCCTCGTTAATCGTTTGAGCAAAGCCCCCGTGTTGAAGATCTATTTATCAAACGTGGGCAATGACGACGCCGAAACACAACTGCAGCTTTTTTGTCAGTCCAACAACATAGCACTACAGGTCATTACCACGCCTCATAGTGCGTTTGGGATCACCAACAGTTATGCCAATCCAAACAAAATGGGCGTTGACCGTTGGTTGGCTATGGTGGGTGCAGCGGGTAAAACTGAGTTGCCCTTTGCGGTGATTGATGCGGGCACCGCGATAACGGTGGACTTTGTAGCAGGCGGCCAACATTTAGGTGGTTGGATTTTGCCTGGTTACCACACTATGAAAAATGCCCTGGTGGGTGCGACCAAGCGCGTTACCCAGGACAAACAGGTGCCAACGCGCCTGGATGCTGGCACCGATACCGAAGAATGTGTTGCAATGGGGTGTTTGGCGGCTGTTCAAGGGGCGGTTTTTGCGGCTAACCGGTATTTAGCTGAACGATTTGATGATTATTTGGTCATTTGCACCGGCGGAGACAAAAATCTGCTGACAAGCGTTCAGGGGAGTGTTAACCTCAGCGCCGCGAATTTGGTGATAGATGGCCTTGCCCGCTACGCTGAAAAAGCTTCTTTTGATTGAAAACGTTCAATTAAACGTCTAAGTGGTAAATAAATGACCACTTGAACAAAAAAAGAAATTTTTTCGCAAAAGCCTATTGCACCGAGTGATTCATTACTCTAGAATTCGCACCCACTTGATGAGGAGCCGACTTAGCTCAGTTGGTAGAGCAACTGACTTGTAATCAGTAGGTCGCCAGTTCGATTCCGGCAGTCGGCACCATTCATCAACTCTGGAGGGGTACCCAAGCGGTCAACGGGAGCAGACTGTAAATCTGCCGGCTCAGCCTTCGCAGGTTCGAATCCTGCCCCCTCCACCACTTTCTTCTATGAGGTGGCCAGAGAATTAGGAACGCGGGCATCGTATAATGGCTATTACCTCAGCCTTCCAAGCTGATGATGCGGGTTCGATTCCCGCTGCCCGCTCCAGTCCCGTGCTGATATAGCTCAGTTGGTAGAGCGCACCCTTGGTAAGGGTGAGGTCGGCAGTTCAAATCTGCCTATCAGCACCATTTTCTCCCCAGCTCATGTTTAAGTTTGAATGTTTTTTAATTTTTAACGTAACTTTGCTGGGATACTAGAAAAATGGCAAAAGAAAAGTTTGAACGTACGAAACCCCACGTAAACGTGGGTACAATCGGCCACGTTGACCACGGTAAAACCACTCTGACTGCAGCAATCACTACTGTTCTTGCAAAGACTTACGGTGGTTCTGCTCAAGCGTTCGATCAAATCGATAACGCGCCAGAAGAAAAAGCACGTGGTATCACCATCTCTACTTCACACGTAGAGTATGACACTCCTACTCGTCACTACGCACACGTAGACTGTCCTGGACACGCTGACTATGTTAAAAACATGATCACTGGTGCTGCTCAGATGGACGGCGCGATCCTGGTAGTAGCTGCGACTGACGGCCCAATGCCTCAGACTCGTGAGCACATCCTGTTAGGTCGTCAGGTAGGTGTACCTTACATCATCGTATTCATGAACAAATGTGACATGGTTGACGATGAAGAGCTGCTTGAGCTGGTAGAAATGGAAGTTCG
>NZ_FQWD01000002.1:0-541427 GCF_900129565.1 Marisediminitalea aggregata
AGACACGGCTGATGCAGACGCCGAAGAACTGAGCCCTGAAGCTCAGCGCAAAGCAAAAATTGCCGCCGCTGTTGCTCGTGCCAAAGCCAAAAAAGCAGCACGAGAAAACAGTGAGGATCAGGAGCAAGATAACGCATGAAGTTAACCTTATCGAGTTCTCCCCACCAGCATGTCAGACGCACTACCGATCAGGTTATGCGCTGGGTCCTGTACGCAATGGTGCCTGGCATTATTGCTCAGGTCATCTTCTTTGGCTGGGGCGTCATTATCCAAATGTTATTGGCGGCAATCACAGCGCTTGTAACAGAAGCCACCATTGTCGCCCTACGTAAGCGTGAGATTGGCCAGGCCCTTGGCGACTACAGCGCCATTGTTACCGGCCTGTTGCTGGCAGTCAGCCTTCCTCCCTTTCTGCCATGGTGGATGACCGTACTGGGTACCTGGTTTGCTATCGCTATCGTAAAACAACTTTATGGCGGCTTGGGTTTTAACCTGTTTAATCCGGCAATGGCAGCCTATGTCATGCTACTTATCTCCTTTCCGGCAGCAATGAGTGGCTGGTTGCCTCCCTCTTCGCTCGCCCTACACGACATTTCGTTTGGCGACGCTGTATCAGTTATCTTTACCGGCTTCAGTCAGGCCGGGTACGACTTAACCCAGTTACGCGCCGGGGCCGATGGTTTTACTATGGCCACACCGCTGGACTACGTAAAAACCCAGTTGAGCCAGGGGTACACCTACACGGAAGCGCTCTCACACCCGTTGTTTGGACAAGGCATAACAGAAGCAGCCGGCGCTGGCTGGGGCTGGGTTGCAATAGCTTACCTTGCCGGCGGTCTCGTGCTGCTCCAGCAACGCATCATAAGCTGGCATATTCCGGTATCTCTGATTGCAGGCGTTGCAATTACCGCGACCTTTTTACAGCTCATTAATGGCGACTTGTATGGTTCGGCCCTTTTCCACTGGACCAATGGTGCGGTGCTCTTTGGCGCATTCTTTATTGCTACCGACCCGGTTTCGGCCTCGACTACACCTAAAGGGCGTTTAGTCTTTGGTGCAGCCATTGGTTTTTGGATCGTTATTATTCGCACTTTCGGCGGCTATCCGGACGCCATCGCTTTTGCTGTTGTTATCATGAATATGGCAGTACCGCTGATTGACTATTACACCCAACCAAGGGTGTATGGGCAGCGTGCTAAACAAAAGCAGCGGGAAGGAGACGCCTGATGCCAAATAGCATAATTAAAAACGGTGCCCTGCTAGCCTTATTTGCTGTGGTTACAACGGCATTAATTGCGTTTACTTTTGCCGGTACGGAACAAAAGATTGCGGAGCAAAGGGCTAAGCGTTTGCTCACTACCCTGAACGAAGTAGTGCCACCAACACTTTACAATAATCAATTAGCTCTGGACTGTTTACAGATTGATGATGCAGCCCTGGGACGAGGTTCTCATGCTATTTACCGTGCCCGGCTAGACGGTGAAAATCAGGCTTTAGCCGCTGAGTTTACGGCCCCCGATGGCTACAGTGGTAACATTCACTTAATTTTGGGTGTTAACACACAGGGCGAAGTACTGGGCGTTCGAGCACTCGACCATGCCGAAACGCCCGGACTGGGTGACAAAATCGAAATGGCAGTCAGTGACTGGATGCTTTCATTTAACGGTAAAGTCTACAAAGCAGAAGACGCCAAACGCTGGCAAGTAAAGAAAGATGGCGGGCAGTTTGACCAGTTTACCGGCGCAACCATTACGCCCCGCGCTGTCGTTGGTGCTGTGGCGAAAACACTGGCCTACCTGAACCAACAGCAAGCCACGCTGTTTAGTCAACCCGCTAACTGCCCTGCCCCGGCAGAATCTCAGGAGTAAGTGCGTATGTATCAACAACTCACACTCGAGGGCCTCTGGAAAAATAACCCTGCCTTAGTGCAGCTATTGGGCCTGTGCCCATTGCTGGCAGTCACCTCCAGCGTCATTAACGGACTTGGATTGGGGATTGCCACCACACTGGTTCTTGTAGGCTCCAACGCGACTGTGTCACTGATTCGGCACTACGTTACGTCAGCCATACGGATCCCGGTATTTGTGATGATCATTGCCGCCTTTGTTACCGTGATCCAGCTACTCATGAATGCCTACACGTATGAACTGTACCTGGCATTGGGTATCTTTATTCCGCTTATTGTGACCAATTGTGCCATTATCGGCCGTGCCGAAGCCTTTGCTTCCAAAAACCCGTTAGGCACCTCAGCTTTTGACGGCTTAATGATGGGCGTCGGTTTTACACTGGTTCTGGTCATCCTGGGAGGACTTCGCGAAGTATTGGGTAATGGCACGCTGCTTCACGGCGCTGATCGTCTGTTTGGCCCTATCGCATCAGACTGGTCCGTTACTCTGTTTAGCCCGGAGAATCCTTTCTTACTGGCAATCCTGCCGCCCGGCGCCTTTTTAGGGCTTGGCTTCCTGATTGCCGTTAAAAATATTATTGATAAAAAACTGGCCGACAAAGCAGCCGCAAACGCCCCGAAGAAAGTCGTGCGCGCGCGTGTCACTGCAGAAAGCTAGCCAGCGATAGCGTTGAACCGGTACCTTTTATGAGCAGTTCGTTGACCAAACAACAAAAAGTGCAAGCCATTATGGACATTCTGGATGAGCTTTATCCGGAAATTCCCATTCCATTGGATCACAAAGACCCTTACACACTCCTGATAGCGGTGCTGCTGTCTGCGCAATGCACCGATGAAAGGGTAAACCAGATCACCCCTAAATTGTTTGCCCGCGCCGATAACCCCTTTGACATGGTGCTCATGAGCATCGATGAAATCAAAGAGATCATCAAACCCTGCGGATTGTCACCCATGAAATCAAAAGGGATTTGGCATCTGTCTGATATGATCATCAAGCAACATGGCGGTGAAGTACCACAAGACTTTGAGGCGTTGGAAGCCATGCCCGGTGTCGGTCACAAGACCGCATCTGTGGTAATGTCCCAGGCATTTGGTGTTCCCGCCTTTCCGGTTGATACCCATATTCACCGACTTATGTATCGCTGGGGGTTGTCGAACGGTAAGAGTGTGGAGCAAACCGAGCGCGATGCAAAACGCCTGTTCCCACGAGAACGCTGGAATGACCTGCATTTGCAAATCATTTATTACGGCCGAGAGTATTGCCCTGCACGGGGTTTCTCGCTGGACAAATGCATAATTACTCGCCAATTTGGCCGCAAAAGTTTTATAAACGAAGTACTGAAAGAGCAGGAAAAAAAGCTACAGGCAAAGCAAAAGAAAGCCGTCAAAAAGCCAAAAAAATAGGCAGAGCCTGAAATAAGTACCAAAGGCGTATTGACGGATACGCCCCATTTTCTGACATATTACCCCAGTATAATCATCATTTTTTCAAGGAGAATGCAATTTGGAAGCATGGGTTGAGCGCGTTATGTATGCATCGCGATGGTTACTTGCGCCCATTTACATTGGATTAAGTCTGGCCCTGGTGGCGTTGGGTATTAAGTTCTTTCAGGAGCTCTTTCACCTGTTACCCCATGTACTGGAAATCAGCGAGGCTGACATTGTACTGGTGGTGTTGTCACTTATAGACATCGCGTTAGTGTCTGGCCTGATCATTATGGTGATGTTCACCAGCTATGAGAATTTTGTCTCGCAAATTGATTTAAAAGAAGGCACAGAAAAGCTGGCCTGGCTGGGCACACTGGACACCAGCTCACTGAAAAGCAAAGTTGCCGCTTCGATCGTCGCTATTTCGTCCATTCATTTACTCAAAGTGTTCATGAATGCCAAGAATATCGATAACGACAAACTCATGTGGTATGTGCTTATTCACCTTACCTTTGTTGTCTCGGCTTATGCCATGGGCTCGCTGGATAAAGCCAGTCGCAAGCACTAGTTCCTAATTCCTGAAACCAGCCATATGGCTGGTTTCAGTCTCATTTGTCTTTAAGACGCCGTAGACTGTTAAGAAGCAGCTGCGACACGCAAGCGTTCAACTGGCCGTTCATCTATCCACAAATGTAACAGCGCAGTAATGATAGCGATGCCGCATGCGGCCCACCACACCACGTCGTAAGAGCCGGTTACGTCAAACAGATAACCACCTAACCACACGCCGCTGAACGAACCAAGCTGATGGCTTAAAAACACGATGCCGTAAAGCAATCCCATGTAAGGCAAACCGAACATTTGCGCAACCAGACCTGACGTCGGCGGCACCGTTGCCAACCACAACAGGCCTGTAACTATCGAAAAAGCGTACACCGACGTGGCCGACATCGGGAAATACATAAATGCGGCTATCGACACAGCGCGTAACGCGTAAATCCAGGTAAGCAGCTTGGCTTTGGAATATTTCCCCGCCCAGGAACCTGACAGTAAACAACCGAATATATTAAACAGACCAATTAACGCCAGACTGGCCACTGCGACATCAGACTCAAAGCCCCGGTCACTCAAAAATGCCGGCATGTGCACGGTAATAAACGCCAGTTGAAATCCACATACAAAGAAACCTGCCACCAGCAGCCAGTAATGTGGATAAACACACGCTTCTTTCAGCGCTTCTTGCATAGATTGCTTTTTTGCCGACACATTGCCCCCTGAATCAGGCACCGATGCATCGCGTAACGGAGACGCTAACAACATCATCAGCAACGCACAGGCTGCCATGAGTAATAATGCAGTACTCCAGCCATAACCTGCGATAAACGACTGGGCAACCGGTACTACAAGCAATTGTCCGGCTGAACCCGCCGCACTGCCCAGACCTAATGCAAAAGACCGTTTCTCTGGCGAAACCATTCGCGCCATGGCGGGCAATACCACGCCGAATCCGGTGGCCGCAATCCCCATTCCCATTAACAGCCCTGCCCCTGTGTTGAGGCCCAACACAGAATCTGTCGTCGCTGTTACATAAAGACCCAGTGCGTACAGCAATGTACCAGCAACAACGGTTTTGACTGTACCGAATCGATCGGCAAACGCACCAGCAACAGGCTGGAATAATCCCCACCACAAATTTTGTAGTGCTAACGCAAAGGCAAACACTTCTCTGCCATAACCAAATTCGGCAGACACCGGTGCCATAAAGAAGCCCATCGAAGAGCGCAGACCAAAGTTCAGAGCCAACAACACACACGCAAATGCAATAGCAATGCTGAGTAATTTCTTATATTGAGACATAGTGAATCCTTCTAACTGGTCTCACAGTATCCCTTTTACTCTCAGGTAAGCAAGCCAAGTCATATGAATGTATAAAACCATCGGATGAGTTCTGTTTAAATAATCAACTCGCGTCCGATATTTAGCGCATTGTGTAAGGATCTTAGCGAAGAAGCGCTATTTTAAATCCAATTCGTGGTAACTTTACCCATGTTCATGACACACTGTTTCAACATATAAATACAAAAGAAAAGACGCTGTCATTACAGTGACATGAACACCAACCAGACTGTCTGAAAGAGGAGAATCACAATGCGAATGCTTCACACCATGTTACGCGTCAAAGATCTTGATACGTCACTGGCGTTTTACGTCGATACCATGGGCATGAAATTGCTGCGCAAAAGCGTAAACGAAGAATACGAATACACACTGGCTTTCGTGGGGTATGCCGACGAGTCAGAACAAGCCGTGCTGGAGTTAACCTATAACTGGGGCGACAACGAGTACGATATGGGTACTGCTTATGGTCACGTTGCGTTTGCAGTTGACGATATTTATGCTTTTTGCGAGCAATTGGAATCGAAAGGCGCAGATGTATATCGCAAGCCTGGGCCTGTCAAAGGTGGCAAAACGGTCATCGCGTTCGTGCGCGACCCGGACGGTTACGCCATCGAACTCATTCAACCGGAATAATTTGTTATGCGTGTAGTCCCCTTATCTTTTGTTTTATTGTTATCAACGAGCGCGATGTCGTTTGCCAGTCAGGCTTTCGATATTGTTGCTCACCGCGGCGCTTCGGGTTATCTCCCTGAACACACGCTGGAAGCTATGGCGCTTGCGCACGCTCAGGGCCCGGCCTTTATTGAACAGGATCTGGTACTCACGCGCGACAACGCACTGGTGGTATTGCACGATATTCATCTGGAAACCGTAACAGACGTCGAGCAGAAATTCCCAAATCGAGCCCGTGAAGACGGCCGTTTTTACGCCCTCGACTTTACCCTGGCAGAGCTAAAAACCCTGCAGGTCCATGAACGTGAAAACGCTGACGGTACGCCGGTATTCCCCAATCGCTACCAGGGCAAAAGCCATTTTACTGTTGCCACCTTTGAGGAACAGCTGACCTCTATTGCTGAATTGAATCGCCTCACTGGTGCCAACATCGGGTATTACCCGGAAATCAAGTCACCGGCCTGGCATCGGGCTGAGGGCTATGACATCAGCAAAATCGTGCTGGACACGCTGAGAGCGCATAACTTGGATACCCCGGACGCGAATATTTATTTGCAGTGCTTTGACTTTGAAGAAGTGAAGCGTATCCGTAACGAATTGGGGGCCAAAGTGAATATGGTGCAACTGATTGCGGATAATGACTGGGGTGAGTCCCCCACCAATTACGCAATGCTAAAAACACCAGCGGGCATGCGAGAGGCTGCGCAATATGTGCAAGGCATTGGCCCCTGGCTAGGTCACGTCACGCAATCCACTAACCCACCTTCATTTGAATTGGCGGACTGGGTGCAAACAGCGCAAGCTGAAGGTCTGCAAATTCACCCATATACATTCAGGCTCGACGCTTTACCGCCGGGTATTACCGCAGAGCAATTGCTTCAGCTTATTGTGGGTAAATGGAAATTTGATGGCGTATTTACCGATCAGGTGCCGCCGGTAAAAGCCTTTATTGAGCACATTGAACAAACAGCACACTAGGCGTGTTGTGTATTGAATAGCAAAACGGCCGCATCATGATGCGGCCGTTTTCGTTCAAATCAGTTTAAATCTATGACTTCGCCAGCCTGACGACTACGCGACGGTTAGCCGCTCGGGAATGACTGGTAGTATTCGGTGAGATATGGCGCTTCTCACCGTGACCAGTTAATTCGATGCGATCCGGATTGACGCCTAGGTCTGTCAGATAACTTTTTACCTCATTGGCGCGACGCACGGAAAGCTGCTGGTTGTTCCACGAACCGCCGTAGCTGTCGGTATAGCCGTCTAACAACACCAACTCCAGGTCGTTGTCTTCTCGCAGGTAATCGCCAATCATGGCCAGACGTTTCTTAGAGTATTTAGACAGCTCGACGCTGTTTTTCTCGTAACTCAACACCGTATAGCTGATATCTTCAAAACTGTAAGGCAACAGGTTTGACACACAGCTTACAAATTCCTGATACACCGGCATGAAATTACTGGCATTCAGGCCAACCGCTACCTTGTCTGCGGGGTTGTACCAATCCTGATAGTAAATGGTTGGCCAGAAACCTTTTTCGAGTTCACTGAGCATGGTCCAGGCGGTGTCTTCCGGCAAATCGCCATCGTACTGAGTGCGAATGGTCATATCCGCTATCTGACGGGCGCGCTGTCCTGGCATCCAGGCCGGCGGCACTGAATACACAGCAGCAGTATCAAAACGTTTCGGCAAGCGTTGCATATCCAGCACAAACTCCATGTTGAGCTGCTTTGATGCGACACTGGTAAACTGAGCCTCACCGTAACCCGGCAACGCATGCGACAGCGTGCAGCTTAACCTTGATGGTTCGCTGACCTGCCAATCCGACGATTCTACCGTGGCGTGATACTGACGCATGGCGCCGTTAGCAGCGCATGTTGTCAGACCCAATGCCAACACAATTGAACTATGCAAAATGGATTTAACCATACTAGCCTCTGAATATGCCTCGTTAACTTATCGACAATTGCCGAGAAAAGTTTAGTTCCAGGTAGATACTCTTGCCTAATGTTGACATAATTTGCCCCTGAATGAGAACTGACTTTACGTTTAATTCGCGACTTCCGCGTTATTCGATTCGTCCACAACGTTTTTTTGAGTGATATGTCCGACACCAAACCTCAGCTTGCACACCGTTTCAGAGGCTACTTTCCCGTTATTATCGACGTTGAAACCGCCGGCTTTAACGCTAATACCGATGCCTTGTTAGAAATTGCCGCCGTAACCCTTCATATGGACGAAGAAGGTATGCTGCACCCGGATCAGACGTATCACGCCCATGTTACGCCGTTTGAAGGCGCGAACCTCGAGCCAGCCGCGCTGGAATTTAATGGCATTGATCCGAACTGCGCATTGCGCGGTGCCATCGACGAAGATGAAGCCATGAAAGAGCTGTGTAAAACGATTCGGAAACAACAAAAGGCCGCAGAATGCCAACGTTCTGTCATCGTTGCGCATAATGCTACTTTTGATCAAGGCTTCGTTAATGCTGCCATTGAGCGTTGCAACATCAAACGCACGCCGTTTCACCCTTTTGTTTCTTTCGATACCACAACCCTGTCAGGTCTGGCGGTCGGTCAAACCGTGCTGGTAAAAGCCTGCCAGGCTGCGGGAATTGCCTTCGATCAGAAAGAAGCCCATTCCGCGTTGTACGATGCACAGAAAACTGCCGAGCTGTTTTGCTACATCGTCAATCGGTATGCCTCGTTAGGCGGATGGCCGCTTCCTTAGCAGACCATCTCTCCCCACTTCGTTAAATAATTGTAAAAAAGCATTGTAACTTCGTCGTTGAGTTGTACACTTAACAAACTTAAACGATTAAGATCCTATTATGCTGAACAATAAATTACTGCTTTGGAGTATTACCGTCGCCTGTGCCGGGTTCTTATTTGGCTTTGATACAGCTGTAATATCCGGAGCAGATCAACCCATCCAAGCCTTGTGGCAAACCTCTGATCTGACCCATGGTTTGTTTATCATGTCATCGGCCCTATGGGGCACAGTACTGGGGGCATTAGGCGCTAACATTCCCTGTGACCGGTTTGGCCGCAAAACCACACTGATTGCTATTGGGGTGCTATATCTGCTGTCTGCATTGGGTTCAGCGCTGGCAACAGATCCTGTTACTTTCAGTGTAATGCGCTTTATTGGCGGTATCGGCGTCGGTGTCTCCTCGATAGCGGTGCCCGCCTACATTGCTGAAATAGCACCAGCGGCTCAGCGTGGTCGACTGGTTGCGCTTTACCAGTTCCAAATTGTGTTTGGCATATTAATCGCGTTTTTATCGAACTATCTGCTGGCAGATACATTTCTGCTCAGTTGGCGCTGGATGCTGGGCATAGAAGCCCTTCCTGCAGCTATCTACCTGCTGTTGGTTTTCTTTGTACCAGAAAGTCCCCGGTGGCTGCTGCTACACAAACAGGATCACCAGGCAGCCAGTCAGATTCTGCATGCTGTAGGGGAACCTTCGCCGCAACACCTGATAACCCAAATTGAAAGTGAACATCAGCAACGCGCTAGCGAGAACCTGTTCAGTCATGCGTATCGCTGGCCAATACTGCTGGCGTTTTTACTGGCTTTCTTTAACCAGCTCTCGGGTATTAACTTTGTGATTTACTTTGCCCCACGCATCTTCAGTCTGGCGGGGCTGGACAGCAGTGCCGCGTTGTTGTCGAGTGCGGGCATTGGCCTGGTCAACCTGTTATTTACCGTGTTGGGGATGGTGCTTATTGACAAGGCTGGCCGTAAAACCCTGCTCGTCATAGGTTCAATAGGCTACATTCTGTCTTTAGCCGCACTCACGATAGCGTTTCAGTTGTCGTTAGCGGGTAATTTAGTGGTTGCCTTTATATTCATGTTTATCGCGTCACACGCGGTGGGCCAGGGTGCGGTGATCTGGGTGTTTATTTCTGAAATATTCCCCAACTCGGTGCGCACCAAGGGGCAAAGCCTGGGCTGCGGTACCCATTGGGTTCTGGCGGCTTTGATTACGCTTGTGATGCCAGCTGTGTTAGGCAGCTTTACGCCCACTGTCATCTTTGGCTTCTTTACCGTGATGATGGTCCTGCAGCTAATATGCGTGCTGTGGTTGTTTCCTGAAACCCGTGGCAAATCCATTGAGGAACTGGGTATGTCACTCTCAGACAGCCGCTAACACCAACGAAAAAGGCGCCAACCGGCGCCTTTCACTTAAATATCGTTCAAGCTTAGAGCTCTTCTGATTTTTCAGCCAGGTACTTAGCAACACCTTCAGGGCTCGCGTCCATACCAGATTTTCCTTCAGTCCAGCCAGCCGGACATACTTCACCGTGCTCTTCGTGGAACGCCAGTGCGTCAACCATGCGCAGCATTTCGTCGATATTACGGCCCAGAGGCAGATCGTTAACTACCTGGTGACGTACCTGACCAGCTTCGTCGATCAGGAATGAGCCACGGAACGCTACACCTGCTTCAGGGTGCTCTACGTCATAGGCCTGGCAGATTTCGTGCTTCACGTCTGCAACCAGAGTGTACTTAACCGGACCAATACCGCCTTGGTTAACCGGCGTATTACGCCATGCATTGTGAGAGAACTGAGAATCGATAGACACACCAATCACTTCCACACCGCGCTTGGCAAACTCGTCATAACGTTTGTCGAAAGCGATCAGCTCTGAAGGACATACAAAGGTAAAGTCTAATGGATAAAAGAAAACAACGGCTTTTTTACCCTTAATGGCTTCGCTTAAAGAAAAGCTATCAACAATTTCACCGCTACCTAGCACTGCAGCAGCAGTAAAGTCCGGGGCCGGACGGCCTACCAGTACGCTCATAATTTGCTCCACTTGTGTTTGTGATTATTCCTAATGGCAGTATTGCCATGGGCGCTGACACTGTTGTACCAGCCATGTCTATTATTGGTGCGCTTTTTTATAAAACAACAGCATCTGATTAAAACTTTCAAATAATCCGACCAGTTTTTTTGTGATTGATGACGCATAAAAGCAAATCCGGGTTTTCCCCTATGGCATTTGCCTAGGGGCTGTTCAAAAATCACTACAGCCTGATAAAAGCACATAGCTAACTTTTGGCTAAATTTGCGGAAAAGCATTTGCAAAGATAACAAATAACAATTATTATCATTTGCAACACTAGTTAGAGGTTTTTTTATGTACGTGTGTATGTGCTACGGCATTACCGATACTGCTATTAAACGCGCTGTCACTGAAGACGGTGTGGGCAACATGCGTCAGTTAAAAGAGCAACTGCAAGTGGGTTCACAATGCGGGCGTTGTATCCAAATGGCCCAGCAAATAATTGATTCTACTATCATCGACGAGTCTTTATTCAAAGACGTGGGCTAGTACCCGCCCCGGTAGTACTGCGCTTTACAATCACAGTTACCACTTGGCATTGATTGCCGCAAAATAATAGCTTCCGTCAATGCCACCCGGACTGGTTGAAGGATATTTCGCGCCTGCAACAAACTGATAAGGGTTGATATCGGGTTGGGTGTTAAACAGGTTATTTACCCCAAACGTCACCCCCCACACCGGGGTAAAGGCATATTGCCAGCGCGCATCCAGCGTGAAACGCCCGCCTGACTCTATATCCAATCCTGCAGCAGCATCGAGATGATCTTCATAGAAGCTGCCGTAGTAGTTGAGCCGCCAACTTAATTCATTCGGTCCGAATTGCTGATTCAACGTCACATTCGCACGCCAGGCTGGTAAGTTATCTTCCAGCATTCGAATGCGTTGACGCGTCAGATTAGTATCCTCGCTGGCACCGGTGTCATTCAAGGTAACTCGGGTAACCTGCGTATCCGTCCAGTTCACACTGGCCAGCAGATCGTTCTGCCAGTCACCAGACGCAAAACGCCAGTGGAAAATAAGATCCATGCCCCGGGTCAGGGTGTCAAAATCATTGGTGAAATACTTGGCGCTGCGATAGGTTTCGGCTTCTTTGAAACCCTGTGCCAACAGCAAATCAATAGTATCCTCAGACAGCGGAATCGCAGAGGTTGTGCTAATCCGGTCAGACAATCGAATCTGGTAAAAATCCAAAGTCAGTTGGGCGACAGATTTTACTTTTGCTACCAGACCGACACTGATGTTAGTTGACTCTTCTGGGGCCAGTGCCGATGCACCCAATTGCTTCGCTACCGGATTAGAGGGCGGCAATGTCACCTGGTCTTCTAACCCGTTCAAGCCGAACTTGGTACTAATATTAATGATATTGCTCTGGCCAACTGTTGGCGCTTTGTACCCCGTACTCACTGAGCTACGCAGAGCCATCGACGAGGTAAATTGCCAGCGCGCACTGAATTTTCCATCCAGGTGGGTACCGAAATCCGAAAAATCTTCAGCACGAATGGCTGCGCCAAACAGCCATTCAGCCGAAAAGGGAATAGACGCATCAACGTACACAGCACGATTACTTCGCTGCCATTGACCGGATGTTTCCGGGCGATATCCCGGAAAGCCATTGGCGCCTACCGAAAACCCTGAATGAACACCCGTCACATTCTGCGCAAAGGGACCTACTACGTATGACGCTTCCTCACCTTTAACCTGTTTGTACAACTCGCTTCGCCATTCAATGCCCATGGCCAGCGTAACTGGCTGAAACATCTGTGCATCCACTTCTTTCACCAGATCCACGCTGGCGTTTTTCTCCAACTGCGCAGCGCCACCGGGGTTAAAGGAAGTAGGCGAATCCGGCCCTAAAGAGGGATTGACCGTATTGTCGATATAATACTGAATTCCCGAATACCCCACTCCGGCACTGACATCGAAAAACCAATCATTGCCCAGGTCACCACGTACGCCTGTGTACCAACTGCCGTCTTTCACCTTGCCACCGAAACGGGGAGTAAACCCGCCGGGGAACCATTCGTTGAAGGCAAAACAATTGCGCCCAACATCGCTAGAGGGGTCATTTATTTGCAGAAAAGCCGGGTTGGTCAGTACGTTTTCATTACCGAGTGTAATAACGGGGCACGCTATCCCCTGCCCTAAGCCATCCAAATCTGCAATTAGCAGTTGCCGGGGGCCGGTTGTATTATCGGTTACAAACACCCCCTGGCGGGTTTGCGGATTGCGGAAATAAAACTCCCCTTCCATTTCCCGTAGTGTACCTAACGCGAAGCTATACCATTCAGTGCCATTCGATAAAGGAACCGCAGTATTTACAGCTAACTTCAAATCACTGTCCATATCGGCACTGCCCCACTGTTGAGCAGGGTTTGCAATAAATGAATTCCCAGCCTCTATGAGACTTTGAGCGTCACTTCGCTGCACACTTCTTGAGGTTGGTTGTTGCTGTTGAAATTCGGTACTGATATGTAAAAAGCCGCCGCCTTCAAATCCCATACCCTGGCTGTATTGCACGCCAATCATCTCACCGTCACCCGCGCTGTGCTGACCAATGGTCAGGGTAAATGAGCCGCTCTCCGGGGCACTCTTCAACTTAAAATTCATAACACCGGCGATGGCGTCTGAACCATATTGAGCTGCAGCGCCATCTCGTAGTACTTCCACCTGCTCAATGGCACTCACGGGTAACACGGAAATATCCGGTCCTTGCGCACCGTCGGACAATCCACCGCCGAGAAACGTGATCACCGCTGAGCGATGCCGACGTTTGCCGTTTAACAAGGTTAAAGTATGGTCCGATGCGAGACCACGCAAATTGGCAGGGCGCACCAGCATGGCGGCATCGTTGGTTGTTTGAGCATTAACGTTTAGCGAAGGTACCGTCTGCGTCAGGGCATCCAGCATATTCTGGCTACCCTGAAAAAACGGCTGATCCAGGGCAATAATATCCAGTGGCACTGCTGAGTCGTATGCGCCGCGTGCCGATGCCCGGGTGCCAAGTACCGAGATCCGCTCAAATTGTGGCAACGTTTCTTCTGTTGCCGCTAAGCGAACCGCGTCAGGTAGTTCATCGTTATTGGATGGCGGCGGTAATGCTTGTCGCTGAACAATAGTAAGGAAGCCGTTTTCATCCGTATTGATTGCCAGTGGCGTGTTAACAAGCAAATGTTGTAACACCTCTTCGAGCGTATAAACCCCCTCTACGCCGGGCAGTGCGACCTGTTGAGCAAGTTCAAAAGGAAATAACAGTGTGGTTTTAGCCTGGGTGGCAACCTCAATGAGCGTTTTGTCAGCCGTTTGAGGGTGTATCGAAAAGTGATATCGCTGCGCTGTTAGCTGGCTATTTGCGTGTTCTGTTGACTGGGCATGCACAGATGCTGGCGTGGCGAGGCCGCCTGAAGCCAGTAACAGAATGAGAGAAGCGTTTGTCCAATGCCTAACGTACAATGAAAAATAAAAATGCCGCGTAAAATTCCGCTAATATTTACATAAACTCAACCGCAGTGCACCCATTCTCTGTAAATAGCTGTTTGTATGCAGTTAAATCGAGCTATCTGCCCGGTGTAAATGGATATTTTGCTCGGCGTCCTGATAAGACTGAATGTCAAAACTGTTTTCCAGTGCCGCTAATAAGCCATTGATGTCGCCCACGCGGAAGTAGCCAGCAATACGGGTATCAATAATGCGATCGTCATCAATCACAAATTTCACCTGGGTGTACCGGCTGATTTCATCCAGCGCTTTGTTAAGCTGTTGACCGGTAAAAACGATCTGTCCGTCTTGCCAGGCCAGACTCTGGGCAATTTCTGACTGGGTTAAAGCCGTTCTGGCTGACACGCTCTCTTTCACCAGCGCCTGTTCACCAGCAAACACCATCACACCTTCCAGCTCAATAGGTAGTGGCGCCCGATTGCGTTCTGCTGTTGTAGTGCTGTCAGAGACCGATTGTTGCGATACACGGACTTTTCCTTCGGTCACCACCAATTCAAACGCATTGTCCCGGGTGAATTCCATATTGAAAGCGGTACCTACCGCTGTAACCGCATTCTCGCCCGCGAACACGGTAAAAGGTCTGGCCGGGTCGTGGGCAACGTCAAAATGCGCTTCCCCTTTCAGTAACTCAATTTGTCTGAAACCCGGATAAAAATTAACACGGATTTGTGTATCCGTATTCAGAAATACTTTGGAGCCGTCGGCCAATAGCACCGTTTTTTGCTCACCGATCTCGGTTGCTGATTCTTGTGTAACGCTGGCAACGGTTTCAGTAGGCTCGATAGCAGACAACATGTTCCAGCTCAGCGCGCCGGTGACAGAGACTGCGAGCACCGCAGCGGCCGCCAGCCACTTGTTAACACGTCGGGGTGTTTTGTGAGGTTGATAGGTCACCAGTCCTTGTAAGGCGTGCATTACGCTCATATCGTCCCAAAGACGGGCCATTTCGAACAGCATTTTCTGATGCGACGGATTGGCCGCCATCCACTCTTGAAGCGCAGCGCTTTCTTCCGCTGACAGACCGCGGTCGATGGCCGCTATCCACTCACAGGCTTTAGCCTGAATGGTTTCTTTGCTGTTGAATTGACTAACGTTATTCATGACTACTGCTCTGCTCTACCCCAGATTAGACTGGCTTTCGTCCCTGTTATGGGGTTGCTGCTGCCGCGCTAAAAACTGTGCACACTGCATCAAACCTTTAGCGACATGCTTTTCAACAGTGCTTTCACTGATTTGCAAAAGCTCTGCAATGTCCCTCTGGCTCATATCGTACACTTTCTTTAACAAAAATACGCGTTTTACTTCAGCTGACAGGTTTTCAGTAGCCTGACAAAAATGAATAAATCGCTGTTTGCTCTCAACCTGCCGCTCAATCATTTCGTCACTAAAGTCGGTAGCAAGTACATCCATATTCTCAATTTGATCATTGAGCTGATGTGCTGCTCGGTTGACGTGATTCAGCGCCAGATTCCGCACTGTTCTGAGCATGTAAGTGCGTTCGTATTGTATCTCTTGCTTTAATTCTGCTTCGTAACTTTTTACAAAAGCATCCTGCACAATGTCTTCTATATCGTTAGCATCCACAATTGAGCTTATCGCGCGCATCAGTTTGCTGCGATATTTCATGTAAGTGGAGGCGATCTTCGATTTTTCGCTCATTGCCAGGTCTTATAAACTCGTTTTTACTGCTAAGTATAGTCGTGACCAAAATGGCCGGCCGGCATTATACCGGTCGGCCAGGTCACAGGGAAAAACAATTACCTTAGAAAGTGTAAATACCCCTTAGGTAATAGAAGCCACCGTTAATACCGATTGGTGACGTTGTTGGGTACTGAGAACCGGCAATTTCATTGTCGTACAGTACGTTTTCGTCAGGACGCTCGTCGAACAGGTTTTTCGCACCAGCAACCAACTGCAGGTTGTCTGTGAAGTGATAACCCACTTCTAAATCGAATGTGTATTCAGAGCTAACCTGACCGATTGGCAGGCCTGAATCCAAGTGATCTTCGTAGATACTACCCGCGAAGTTCAAGCGGCCCAGTACGCGCCAGTCACCATTGGTGTGGTTCGCAGTGAAGCTGTAACGTGTAGCAGGCAGGTTGTTTTCCAACATGCGAACACGCTCTGCTGAGATGTTATCTGATGCTTCATCTACAGTGGTGGATGTCCAGTTATAGGCCAGTGAGAACTTGGTATCACCGCCTAACATGTCCATTGAGTAGTTAGCAACAATGTCCACACCTTCAGTCGTGGTGTCGAAGTCATTGGTGAAGAAGCTAACTTCTGAGAAGCTTGACGCGTCATCAACACCTTGTGCTAGCAGCGCTGCGATGTCTTCTTCAGTTAACTTGATACCTGACGTAGTACTAATACGGTCAGTCACTTCGATGTGGTAGTAGTCAACGGTCAGGAACAGGCCGCTATCGAATTCAGCAACCATACCAACGCTCATGCTTTCTGACTCTTCAGGCGTGAGCTGCGTACCGCCTTTTTGTACAGAAATCGGGTCTGTTGGTGGTAACGTTGCACGGTCGATTAGCTTACCATCAGTACCAAACGCAGTCGTTACGTTACGTACGTTGCTTTGACCAATTGTAGGTGCTTTAAAGCCTGTGCTGTAGGCACCACGGAATGCGATGCTGTCAGTAGCCTGATAGCGCAACGACACTTTACCTTTAGTGGTATCACCAAAGTCAGAGAAATCTTCGTAACGGATTGCCGCAGTCAGCAACAAATCGTCAGTCAGATACGCTTCTGCATCAACATACAATGCAATGTTGTGACGAGATGCTTCACCCGCACTACGCGCAGACAACCCAGGGAAGCCGTTTGAACCAATACCAAAGCCCTGAGATGCCAATGGACCAATCGCCCAAGACGCATCATCACCAGCGATGCTTTCATACGTTTCATGACGGTACTGGAAACCACCGGCTAAGTACAATGGCTCAGACAAACCCACTTCAATTGGCTTGTTCAGATCAACGTCGAATGATTTTTCAGTCTGGATATATTTACCCGGCTTGAAAGATGTCGGCGTATCTGGGCCCAAAGACGGGTTGATGGTGTTGCTGATAGCGAAATCAACTTCGTTCTGACCAAAGTTCAGGCTAACGTCGTAGCCGATTTCATTGCCAAATTCGCCACTGGTTCCCAAAATCAATGACATGTCTTGTACGGTACCACCGAAACGTGGTGTGAAACCACCCGGGAACAGTTCATTGAAAGCAAAACAGTTTGCGCCAATCGGCGTTGAGTTATCTGCGATAAGAGCATAATCAGCGTCGTCAAGTACGTTACCGTCGGTAATACGCACCGTAGGACATTCAAGCCCCATACCTACGCCATCCAGGTCACCTACCAGCAACAGTGGCGTATCGTTGTCGTCAGTACCACCGTCGTATACACCACCACGGGTGTGCGGGTTACGGAAATAAAAACCACCTTCTACTTCACGCTCAGCGTAGTTACCGAACAAGTACACGCGTGAATCAGAACCCAGGTCCATACCGAGGTTAGCAAATAGTTTCACGTCGTCTTTGATTTCAGGACTACCCCAGATTTGCGACGGGTTAGCAACGAAGGTGTTACCTGCGGAAATCAGTGCTGCAGCATCGTCACGCTGAACGCTACGAGAGGTTGCGTCAGAAGTGCGGTATTCCGCAGTGAAGTTTGCGAAACCGTCATCACCTAAAGGCATGCCCACGTTACCAGTGAGCTGAAGCATGTCGCCGTCGCCTTCGTAGTAAGAACCAGTGCGCGCTTCGAACATACCGCCTTCAGCGTCGTCTTTCAGCACGAAGTTCACAACCCCAGCAATCGCGTCAGAACCGTACTGTGCAGCAGCACCGTCACGCAGTACTTCAACCTGCTTCAACGCAGCAGCCGGAATGGTAGAAATGTCAGGGCCCTGTGCACCGTCTGACAAACCACCACCCAGGAAGGTGATAACTGCAGAGCGATGGCGACGCTTACCATTTACCAGTACCAGAGTATGGTCAGAAGCCATACCACGTAAGTTCGCAGGACGAACCAGGGTTGAGGCGTCGTTAATAGGCTGGTCGTTAACGTTCAGTGAAGGCACAACTGTTTGTAACATGGATACCATGTCGGTAGAGCCTTGGTTAACAAACTCTTCTTCTGAAATGATATCGATAGGTACTGCTGAGTCGCCTATAGAGCGAGGTGCAGCACGCGTACCAACAACAGCGATTTTTTCAACGTCTTTTGCGTTGCTTTCTTCTTGAGCTAGTGCAGGCGTTGCTACCACACTACCAGCAGCAACCGACGCTGCCAGAATCAGCCTTAGCTGAGAAGTTAGTTTCGTCAAACTTGTGTTCATAATGGTTTCCCGGTTTTTTGTCAGGCCATTTTTTGGGTGACATTTGCTGTGCAAAAATCACCGGCCTTTTATCTGTAAATTTAACCTTCAACACCATCTCGTAGATTCGAAATAGCCCTTGCGTTATAGTCGCTAAACCATTAGAAAACAAACAAAATATACTAAATTAAAAATATATTTTTTTATGATGGAGGATCGTGAATTGTGACTTGTCTATGTACTTTTAGGCGGGGTAAAAATCACGTGTTTTTAGCGTAATTTTGATTAAAAAACGACTAAATAGCACTCATAAAAAAACGGCTTATAAAAAGCCGCTTTTTCGAAATCGATATGTGTGCCAGCACACTTTTCAACGCTTATTCTGCTTTATTTTTCTCAGCAGTTTCTTTGATTAGCGTTTGTAACTCACCTTGCTGGAACATTTCTAACACGATGTCACAACCACCCACCAATTCACCATCTACCCACAACTGAGGAAACGTTGGCCAGTTCGCGTATTTTGGCAATTCGGCGCGAATATCCGGGTTCTGCAGAATATCAACATATGCGAACGGTTCTCCGCATGACATCAGCGCCTGTGACGCTTGCGCAGAAAATCCGCAGCTTGGGAGTTTGGGTGAGCCCTTCATGTATAACAGAATCGGGTTTTCCGCGATTTGCTGTTGAATACGTTCTACTGTGCTCAGTTCACCATTGTTTTCCATGAGTGCCTCGTTAAATCTGATTCTGAATGACCAATATGGTCATGGTTTACGCTTTTTCAAGCTGTCATCGTTAAATGTTAAACTGCGACAGCTTGTAATGGCGAGCACTTTATCATCTTTTGTGCTTTATCCCTATGCGTGCACTGACAGCAATCCGGTTTATGCTTAGATCACATCACTCTATGCCATTCTCTTTTGGATTGATCAGATCCGTCGTGTTCGCGGTATTATGTTTACACTTAACATTTATTGGCATTTGCGCAAATCATCATATAGTCTGATGATTCTTAGCAGTCGCTGTCGACGAATTAACCTGAAAAAACACCAACCCATCGAAAAATCCGAAATTTGTCATTGGGTTAGTGAGATTCGTCCCTATATATCAAAACAGTCGGGGTAACCCCCATGTATAACAACACTTACTCTGACAACAGACTACGTACAATCAACCACGAAAATGGAGACTCATATGGCTTTTGAATTACCAGCGTTACCTTATGAAAAAGATGCACTGGAGCCACATATTTCAGCAGAAACGCTTGATTTTCACTACGGCAAGCACCACGCCACTTATGTGACCAAGCTAAATGGTCTAATCGAAGGAACAGACCTGGCATCAAAAAGCCTGGAAGAGATCGTTAAATCTTCTGAAGGCGGCGTATTCAACAACGCAGCACAGATCTGGAACCACACGTTTTACTGGCACAGCCTGAGCCCGAATGGCGGCGGCGAGCCAACAGGTGCGTTAGCAGACGCGATCAACGCGAAATGGGGTTCATTTGACGACTTCAAAGCGGCGTTTAATGACAAAGCAGTGAACAACTTCGGTTCAAGCTGGACCTGGTTAGTTAAGACTGCTGACGGCGGCCTTGATATCGTAAACACCAGCAACGCAGCTACTCCGTTAACTGACGAGAGCCTGACTCCGCTGATGACTGTAGATTTGTGGGAGCACGCGTACTATATCGATTACCGCAACGTGCGTCCTAAGTACCTGGAAGGTTTCTGGGCACTGGTTAACTGGGAATTTGCTTCTGCAAACTTCGCAGCTTAATTGCAAAAAACTAAACAATTAGTGTAAAAATACCCGGCCATGGCCGGGTATTTTTTTGTCTGATAATTCATCGTTTCATCAGCTTTTCAGCATAAACAACTCCGCGAACAATGTCGCCGAACATTCACTAAAATACCGCTAAAATTCATGAACTCCATCTGATATCACAGCCCAATAAATCTGTGGCCTCCATGATTTTATTAACATTTTTGTTGCAAAAATAAACGATAAATAACCGATCGCCCCCCTTTGTTTTCTCGTATTTAAGGTCTATGCTGGAACTACGGGAGACCGTTTTTTATACAGGGGTATTTATGGGTATTTTCGAGCATTACCAAGAGCGCTATGAAAAACATAAGCAAGAAGAGTTCACCATCCAGGAGTTCTTAGACATCTGTAAAAACGACCCGATGGCCTACGCAAACTCTGCGGAGAGACTGCTACAGGCCATTGGTGAACCCGAGATGATAGACACTTCGACCGATCCAGCGCTCAGTCGTATTTTTTCAAATCGTATCATCTCGCGTTATCCGGCTTTTCACGAGTTCTTCGGCATGGAAGAAGCAATAGAGCAAATCGTTTCTTACCTCAAGCATGCCGCTCAGGGCCTGGAAGAGAAAAAACAAATTTTATATTTACTGGGGCCAGTGGGTGGCGGTAAGTCGTCTTTGGCTGAACGTCTCAAAGAGCTTATGCAAATGGTGCCTATTTACACCCTGCAGGGCTCACCGGTAAACGACCATCCGTTCTGTTTGTTCGACGTTAACGAAGACGGCAACATACTTGAACAGGAATACGGCATTCCGAAGCGCTATCTGAAAACCATCATGTCGCCCTGGGCACGCAAACGCCTGCACGAATTCAATGGCGACATCACCAAATTTAAAGTGGTTAAAACCTTTCCGTCTATTCTCGACCAAATTGGGATTGCGAAAACCGAACCGGGCGACGAAAACAATCAGGATATTTCGTCACTGGTGGGTAAAGTCGATATTCGTCGTCTTGAGCAGTTTGCCCAAAACGACCCGGATGCATACAGCTACTCTGGTTCACTGTGTAAAGCAAACCAAGGGCTGATGGAATTCGTGGAAATGTTCAAAGCGCCCATTAAAGTGCTGCATCCACTGCTGACCGCGACACAAGAAGGCAACTACAACCCTACCGAAGGTTTCTCAGCGCTGCCTTTTGACGGCTTAATTCTGGCCCACTCTAACGAGTCGGAATGGCAATCCTTCCGCAACAACAAAAACAACGAAGCCTTCCTGGATCGTGTGTATATTGTGAAGGTGCCTTATTGCTTACGCGTTTCAGAAGAAATGCGGATCTACAACAAACTATTGGAGAACAGTGAATTATCGGGCGCGCCTTGTGCACCGGACACATTGAAAAGCCTGGCGCAATTCATTGTGTTGTCACGTTTGAAGGCCCCAGAAAACTCCAGTATTTATTCGAAAATGCGGGTTTACGACGGTGAAAGTCTGAAAGACACCGATCCAAAAGCCAAATCATACCAGGAATACCGTGATTACGCGGGTGTCGATGAAGGTATGGAAGGTCTGTCCACGCGTTTTGCATTCAAGATCTTGTCACGGGTATTTAACTTCGACCACACCGAAGTGGCGGCCAACCCGGTGCACCTGTTCTATGTATTGGAGCGTCAAATCGAGCGCGAGCAATTCCCACAGGAAACCGCTGACCGCTACAAAGAATTCCTGAAAGGCTACCTGATCCCCCACTACGTGGAGTTCATTGGCAAAGAAATTCAAACCGCGTACCTGGAGTCTTATTCAGAGTACGGTCAAAACCTGTTCGACCGCTATGTCACTTATGCTGACTTCTGGATACAGGATCAGGAATACCGCGATCCGGAAACCGGCCAGTTGTTTGACCGGGCTTCACTGAATGCCGAACTGGAAAAAACTGAAAAGCCAGCCGGTATCAGTAATCCGAAAGACTTCCGCAACGAAATTGTGAATTTTGTACTGCGTGCCAGAGCCAATAACGGCGGTAAAAACCCAACCTGGACCAGCTACGAAAAACTGCGCACGGTCATTGAGAAGAAAATGTTCTCGAATACCGAAGACCTGCTGCCTGTTATTTCGTTTAACACCAAAGGCAGCGCGGAAGACAAGAAGAAACACGATGACTTCGTCAATCGTATGGTGGAGAAAGGCTATACCCAAAAACAAGTGCGTTTATTATGCGAGTGGTACCTTCGCGTCCGCAAAGCATCGTAAGCCAGTAGCATTCCGCGAGTAAAGCTTGAATGAAGGGGTTGTATGGCACATTTTATCGACCGCCGGTTAAACAGTAAGGGAAAGAGTACGCTTAACCGGCAGCGTTTCTTAAAACGCTATAAGCAACAAATTAAACGCGCCGTTTCTGACGCCGTGGGCGAACGCTCAGTGACCGACGTTGATTCTGGCGAACAAATTAGTATTCCAAAGCGCGATATTTCCGAGCCGGTATTTCATACCGGCAAGGGCGGAAAGCGCACAGCGGTACATCCTGGCAACGACCAGTTTACTGCCGGAGACCGAATCGACCGTCCGCCTCAACAAGGCGGTGGTGGCAGTGGTCAGGGCGACGCCAGTGATTCAGGCGAAGGTCAGGATGATTTTAGTTTTTCAATTTCAAAAGACGAATATTTGGACCTGCTGTTCGAAGACCTCGCCCTACCCAACCTGAAAAACAGTCAGTTTGATCAGGTGGTGCAATACGAAACTTATCGGGCTGGTTTTCAAACCGACGGGGTGCCCAGCAATCTGGATATAGTGCGTTCATTGAAAGGCTCTATGGCCCGCCGAATCGCATTAACCGCCGGTGATCGTCGTAAATTGCGCGAGTGTGAAGAAAAACTCGAAGCGCTTCGCAACGACAAGCACGACAACACGGTTGCCATACTGGAACTGGAACAGACCATCGCGAAGTTGAAAGCCAAAATTGCCGGGGTGCCGTTCATCGACACCTTCGATCTGCGGTTTAAAAACTACGCCAAGAAGCCGGTTCCCACCAGTAAAGCCGTTATGTTTTGCCTCATGGATGTCTCTGGTTCAATGGATCAGGCCACCAAAGACATGGCAAAACGGTTTTATATTTTGCTGTATTTGTTCTTAACCCGCACCTATGAAAACGTTGAGGTGGTCTACATACGCCATCACACTCAGGCCAAAGAAGTCGACGAACAGGAGTTTTTCTACTCCCAGGAAACCGGCGGAACGATTGTGTCCAGTGCACTCAAGCTAATGGATGAAATTATTCAGGCCCGCTACCAGGACAGCGATTGGAACATTTACGCCGCACAGGCATCCGATGGCGACAACTGGGCTGACGACTCGCCCCAGTGCCGTGAGCTCCTGACGAAAAAGCTACTTCCGGTAACGCGGTATTTTGCTTATATCGAAATCACCGAGCGCCAGCATCAAAGCTTGTGGCGTGAATACCAAACCGTGGAGGAAGGCTGCGAAAACTTTGTGTGTAAACATATTACGTCGGTGAATGACATCTATCCGGTATTCCGGGAGTTGTTTGAAAAGACCAATTCATCGACTGCTTCGGGAGGAAGTTAATGGCTGCAAATTCTGCTGTAAAAACACAGCCTTTGAGTGACGGTCCGGACTGGACCTTCGACATGCTGGAGCAATACGAAGCCGAAATCGACCGCATTGCTAAAGCCTTTCGACTGGATATTTACCCCAACCAAATAGAAGTGATCACCGCTGAGCAAATGATGGACGCCTATGCGAGCATAGGCATGCCCATCAATTACACGCACTGGTCCTTCGGCAAAAAGTTTATTCAAACTGAGCAACAATACCGTCGTGGCCATATGGGGCTGGCCTACGAGATAGTGATCAATTCCAATCCGTGTATTGCTTATCTGATGGAAGAAAATACTATCACCATGCAGGCGCTGGTAATGGCACACGCCTGCTATGGGCATAACTCGTTTTTCAAAGGCAACTACCTGTTCCAAACCTGGACAGATGCCAGTTCCATTATCGATTACCTGGTATTTGCCAAAAATTACATCGCCAAATGTGAGCAAAAATACGGCTATGAGGAAGTTGAACAAACCCTCGACTCCTGCCACGCATTAATGAATTACGGCGTTGACCGTTACAAGCGCCCACAGAAGTTGTCTCTTCAGGAAGAAAAAAGCCGCCAGAAGCAACGGGCAAAATATTTGCAGTCGCAGGTAAATGAATTATGGCGTACCTTGCCTGAGGTAAAACACGAATCCAGTAAAGAAGCCCCTCGCTTCCCCGCAGAGCCTCAGGAAAACTTGCTGTACTTTATTGAGAAAAACGCCCCGCTACTTGAGCCCTGGCAACGGGAACTCGTCAGGATAGTTCGCAAAGTCTCACAGTACTTTTACCCGCAAAAACAAACGCAGGTAATGAACGAAGGCTGGGCCTGTTTCTGGCACTACCATATTCTAAACACACTGTATGACGAAGGCCTGGTTACCGACCGCTTTATGCTGGAGTTTCTGCACAGCCACACCAGCGTGGTCACCCAACCCGACTATAACAGCCCGTATTACAGTGGGATTAACCCCTACGCTCTCGGGTTCAATATGTTTATGGATATTAAACGCATCTGTCAGGAGCCAACGGAAGAAGACCGCTACTGGTTCCCTGACATCGCCGGTAAAGACTGGTTGGACACGGTGCATTTTGCCATGCATAACTTTAAGGATGAAAGCTTTATCAGTCAGTTTCTGTCGCCCAAAGTAATGCGGGACTTTAAGCTGTTTGCGGTTGAAGACGACGATAGCAAACCCTATGTCAGCGTATCGGCTATTCACGATGAACAGGGTTATCACGCAATAAGAGAAAAACTGTCGGCCCAGTACAACCTCAGCAACCTTGAGCCTAATATTCAAATCTACAACGTTGATGTGCGTGGCGATCGCTCGCTGACGTTACGCTATGTGCCACAAAACGGTATTCCGCTGGCGGACAGCAAAGACGAAGTCATGCGTCACCTGCACCGCTTGTGGAAATTTGATGTAAAACTTGAGCAAGCTGACGAAAACGGGGACAGTAAGGTCCTCGCCAGTTGTCTGAGGGTCAATGGCGCGGCCTGAACGAAAGTCATCTCAGCCGGGCATGTCACGTTGCCCGGCTTACACTTTACCTACAATTTCACTGCCACCAACGCTTTAATGCAATGCATGCGCAGTGGCCTTTAACTGTGCAGAGGGTGTCGTTGACTCATTTGAGCAGGCTTAATCAACAGTAACAGTAGCCCACCAGCAACAGCACATAGCGATGCCGCGGCAAACGTTTCGAATGCCCCACTGCCCTGTTGCCATATTTGTCCGGCTGCGTAATTGCCGATAGCGCCCCCCAAGCCGAAAGCCAGGCCAATGTAGGCAGCCTGAATACGCCCGTGAATGTGTGACGGAAAATAGTGATGAATAAACTGCATCGAAGTCGAATGATTCAAGCCAAAACTCAATGCATGAATAAACTGGCTGAAGAATACCAGCCAGAAATGCTCAGCCAGCGTTCCTAACACCCACCAGCGCAGTCCGGTAGCCAGCAAACACAGCATAAGCAGTCGCCACACGCCGAATCGGGCGATCAGTTTTTGTGCGATAAGGAAGATACCCACTTCGACCAACACGCCCAGCGCAATCAACAGGCCGGTCTCCATTCCCGTATACCCCAAATCGCGCATATACAAGGCAAAGAAGCCGTAATAGGCCCCAAAACTCACCTGCAGCAAACCATTGACGATAAGAAATACAATCACAACCTTATTGCGCAAATAGCCCCAGATACTGCCAGACTGACTGTGATTACGCTGCATAGTGTCAGGCTGCCTGAGTGCCAGTGTACTGACAAACAACGCGCTGAGAACCAGCATAGAGGCATAAATCGGTGTTTCTGTAGAAAAAAAGTCCAGTGCCTGCCCCACCAACACGGTCAGCACAATAAAACCAACACTTCCCCAAAGCCGCACTCTGCCATAGCGCTTTGAGTCACCATCCACGGTATGAAGGGTCAACACTTCCAGCTGCGGTAACACGGCAGTCCAGAACATCATCATCAACCCCATGGTCAATGTGAGGTACCAGAATGAAAACGCCCAGAACACACCAATGAAGCTAAACACCGTGAGTGCACAACCAAGGCGAAGAATAAACAGGATTTTACCGGTCTTGTCGGCTATCCCTGCCCACAGCGAAGGCCCGATAATGCGCGCCAGGGTAATTACAGCGAACAATTCGCCAATTTCGGCAGAGGTGAACCCTCGTCCGTCTAAGAAGACGCCAAGATAAGGGGTAATAACACCAAGTTGGCCGAAATACAGCGCGTAGGTAAGGCTGAGTGCGACAACGGTAAAGCGATTTACCGTTGTCATGACAGATTTAATATTGCAGGTCGAATCACTTGGCTGCGTTGCCAGGGATCACGGGGGTTTGACTCATTACATCGGCATTCTGCGCACGATGACGCAGGCAGTGATCCATTAATACCAATGCCAGCATGGCTTCAGCAATTGGCACTGCCCGAATGCCCACACACGGGTCGTGACGACCTTTAGTAACGATATCAATGGCATTGCCTTCGGTATCGATGGTTTTACCCGGTACCGAGATACTCGAGGTCGGCTTAAGTGCCATGTGTACCACCAGATCCTGTCCGGTAGAAATACCACCCAATACACCACCTGAGTGATTTGAGGTAAAACCTTCCGGTGTCAGCGTATCGCGATGCTCGCTGCCTTTTTGTGTGATCACTTCAAAGCCGTCACCCACTTCCACGCCTTTCACTGCGTTAATGCCCATCATTGCACCGGCAATATCTGCATCCAGACGATCGAAGACGGGTTCGCCTAAGCCAACCGGCATGTTGGTTGCCACTACCGACACTTTGGCACCAATTGAATCACCGGATTTCTTGAGGTCACGCATGTACTCATCCAGCGCTTCCAGCTTGCTTTCATCGGGGCAGAAAAACGGGTTCGTATTGATCACATCGTAATCAACGCTGTCGATGCCAATCGGTCCTAATTGCGACAAGAAACCGTGGATTTCGATACCGTACACCTGCTTGAGGAATTTTTTAGCAATTCCCCCCGCAGCAACCCGAATCGCAGTCTCGCGGGCCGATGAGCGGCCGCCACCGCGGTAGTCTCGCATACCGTATTTTTGCTGGTAGGTATAATCCGCATGCCCCGGGCGAAAACGGTTGGCGATATTGGAGTAATCCTGACTGCGCTGATCTTTGTTTTTGATCAGTAAACCAATGCTGGTACCCGTGGTTTTACCTTCAAACACGCCCGACAGAATTTGTACTTCATCGTCTTCACGACGCGCCGTGGTATACCGCGAGGTACCCGGTTTTCTGCGGTCCAGGTCGACTTGTAAATCTTCTTCACATAACGCTAATCCTGGCGGGCAACCATCAACCACGCCACCTAAAGCGATACCATGACTTTCACCAAAGGTGCTAACGGTAAAAAACTTTCCGAATGTATTTCCGGCCATTTACACACTATTCCTGTTGTTAAATCGTTCAAGTGCCGCTTTGGTTACGGCAAAAATCCCATGGCCCCCTTGTGCCAGCTCAACCCATTCCAGTTCTAACCCCGGGAAACGGTTGTCCATATGCACCAGTGAATTACCCACTTCCACTAACAACACACCATTATCAGACAAGTGTTGTGGGGCCTGTTGTAATATAGTCTCAACCAGATCAAGACCATCGTCGCCTGCGGCGAGTGCCAGCTCAGGCTCGTGTTGGAATTCGTTTGGCAAATCAGCCATGTCCTGTGCATCCACATAAGGCGGATTAGACACAATCAGGTCGTATTGCTGTCCTTCAAGCTGGTTGAACAAATCTGAATACAGCGGGAACACACGATGCGATAACCCGTGTTCCTGAATATTCATTTCAGCCACGGTTAACGCATCTTCGCTGATGTCCACCGCATCAACCTCGGCTTCGTCAAACGCGTACGCCAGGGCAATAGCAATACAGCCGCCGCCGGTACACAAATCCAGAATGCGTGACGGTGGCTCACTCAACCACTGAGCAAATTTGTTCTCGATGAGTTCGGCAAACGGTGAGCGAGGAATCAATACGCGCTCGTCGACGTAAAATGGCAACCCGCAAAACCAGGCTTCGTTGGTAATGTATGGCAACGGCAAGCGGGTTTGCACGCGCTGCAACACCAGCTCAGCCACTTTACTGCGCTCACTTTGCGTTAGCCTGGCAGCAAACAGACCGTCACCGGTTTGTTGCGTTAACCCATGGGGTAAATGCAGCGCCTGAAACACCAGACTGACGGCTTCATCCCAAGCGTTGTCGGTACCGTGTCCAAAAAACAAATCTGCGTCGTTAAACCGACTCACCGCCCAGCGCACCATATCTAAAATAGAGTGCAAATCGGCAATGGCCTCGTCGAGGTAAAATTTGTCTGTCATGTTGCTTAATATGCCCGGCTTTAAGAAAGGTGGTATGATACATAATGTTGACCATTTCGGACATGCTTAATTTGTCCAATATATGCAGTTCGTAACCAGAGGAATGTTGAGCGTGAAAAAGTATTCGGCACCGTCCGCAGAAGAACCGGACGACCTGTCTCTTTTTCAGTCAGAAGTAAAAGGGGTTAAGCCGCTCACGCAGGATACCTATGTGCCCCCGCAACCGGCCAGGAAAATCGCCGTAAAGCGCCAACAAAAGGCAGAGCGCAACGCCCATGCCAGCTTCGAATTCTCCGATGCCTTTGAAGGCTTTATTGCCCCGCAGGGTGCACTGCGTTACTGCAGGGAAGACGTCCCTGCTTACGAACTAAAACAGCTAAGACGGGGCGACTACAGCCCGGAGTATATTCTGGATTTACACGGCATGACCCGGCAACAAGCCAAGATGGAACTGGCCAGTCTGCTCCATACAGCCAAACAGGAACACGTCGACTGTGTTTGCCTGGTACACGGTCACGGTACCGGCGTGCTAAAACAAGCACTGCCCCACTACCTGATTCAGCACCCGCAAGTACGTGCATTCCACCAGGCCCCGCTGGAATACGGTGGCCAGGGGGCACTATTGGTATTACTGACGGTTGACTCGCCTTTCGCCAAAAAGCGCTAAGCCAACCGTAATTAACAGTAACCGCGTTAGTATCACTGAGGGTTATTTGTGGTCATCGGCACTGTTGTGAATAAACATATAGGCGTAATACGCCATCATCACGCAGATAATAAAAATACCTAACAGAGAGCCCCATACCACTGGATCTTTAAATAACATGCTCCACATAACGTTCACCTTTTTTGCAATTTCTATGGGTTAAGTTTGCCCTCATTCCCTTCCAAAAATGCTGATCCAAATCAATCCCCCCGAGCTGCCCTCGCGTGCAATATGATGTAGATCAAAGGTTGTGGTAAATCTTGATAGCCTAGTGTGAAGGAAGCCTTGTTAGCACAGACTATTCGAAGAATATTAGCCCCATATACGCGGTAACTAGGAGGTAATACTTGTGATGGGAACTTGGTGAATGTGATCGTTCTTTGATTTACCGCCCCGGCTGTTCAATGCCGTTATCAAACGTCCCCTTATACAGCATTTCCTCTTTATCATTATAAATAAAGTAGACATCTGAAAACGAGGTAGGGGTAGCGTTAGGTGCTGCGCATTTTGTCTTAAGTAACTGAAGGGCTTGCTCCAGGTTAGGTAGCTCATCGATGAAATATTCGCTGTAGTCGTATTGATCGTAACCAACCACACGGTATTTGCCTGTCGACGCTTTGTTACTGAATGTATTTGACATACTCATCCTCTTACATATCACTACCTGGAAAACAACATTCACTTTTGGTTGTGGTTTCGTTTATGCCTGAACCTAAAAAACCATTTTAAACAATAACTTAATTGAATTCTCTTTCGAATTTCTATGGTTTGATGATGTCGAGTGAATAGCGAGATTTGGGGCAACTGAGTCGTATGAAACACGTTTAACTATCACGTTGTGATATCGCTATGTTATTTCACGACGAAAAAAAACCAAATCACAACTTGATAATAATTATCATTTAGATTACCGTAGTTATGCCTGTTGGGTATCTGATGATTGACGGTCTTGGGCAGATACCCATTTCTTTGGGCAGGCATTTTGCCTGCCCGATTTTTCTTTACTCTTTTTCTATACTCTGCCTTTATACCGAAGCCAATTTTGCCGAAATCATCTATGTCGCCAACATGTTGGCTAACATAATTTATATTGCAAGCGCTTGTAGCTCAATCAAACAATTTCCAGAACCAGCTTTTTTGCAAGTCCGCTTCGCAGGTTTTCAACTGACTCGCATAACGCAGTGAGCGGTCTTTAACGCGTTTAGCCACTTGTTTTAACCAGGCCTTTCTGTTGTATGTTTTCTTGCGGTAGCCGCCCCAACCTTCGTGATAATTCAGGTATTGCGCATAAGCGTCCCACTTCGAAATGCCATTTACCGTGTGTGTTTTACTAATGAACCAGCCCATAAAGTCCATGGCGTCTTCAAAATCATCGCGGTCCGCACCACTGTTACCCGTTTCACGAATATAGTCGCTCCAGGTGGGTGTTTTAGCCTGAGAATATCCATAAGCTGAACTCACCCGGCCCCAGGGAATTAAGCCGAACAGAATATAATCGCGAGGAGGTAACGCATCGTGCCGGAATGAGCTTTCCTGATACATCATGGCCATAGGTACATGAATGGGTACGCCCCATTTGTCACGCATCTCTGCAGCGGCATCGTACCAGTCTTCTTTTTCGTAGAAGATTTCACACAGGTTACTGATGTCTTTTGGCGGTGTTGTGGCACACCCCACAAGCATCAGCGGCATTAACACCACCCAACCCGAAAAAAAAATACAAAATTGTTTGAACTTTTTGTACATACATTGTCCAACCTAGTGTTCCGAATGTGTGTTTCCCTGGAACGAATTCTTTATGCCTGACCCGTGTCAGGCATTTTTTTTGCCCTAATTTTGTGGCGGACGGGCAAAGTATTCCTGGATAAACGCGTCAAATGACACCTTGTCAGCAGCCTCAATGTCTTGCTGGGCAGCGTGAGAACGCGTGGCCTCTTCAACAAAGTCCGCTGCCGTCTTATAACGGTATTCAAAGGCTTTAATGTCATTGCGATAGCTATTTGCCAACTCTCGCCCTACCACCGCGTTGTCGCCTTCACTTAATAATTTATTTAACCAGCGACCTGAAAAAGTCTTATCGGGGTCAGTGATTTTTTGCCACTCTCGTTCAACTGCCAGGCTATAGCGATTGTCATCATAGGCGTTATCCATGAACTGCGCTACGTCGCCGAACCTGGCAAACAATTGCTCAGCCCACACCTGCATGCTGACTTCCTGTTGGTTGTGCAGCAAGGTTAATCCAGGCTTACGTCCTTCCAATACAATGCGGTTTAAGTTCACTTCCGTTTCTTTGTAACGATCTGCGGTGAACTCCGGGCTGTCCATAAGCAAACAACTGATCAAAAACACGTCAAGAAAATCGATTTGTTCCCGGGAAATGCCTGTCGCACTGAAAGGATTAACATCCAGCGCACGTACTTCTATATAACTAACCCCACGGGTAGCCAGCGCATCGGTTGGCTTTTCCATGGAACGGGTTGGCTGCTTGGGGCGTATCGGAGAATAGAATTCGTTTTCAATTTGTAGCACGTTTTTACTGAGCTGCTGGAAGTTCCCCCCCTCACCGGCTGCAAATCCCGCATAGCGCTGCGATGGCTGATACATCGCCTCTCTGAGCACGCGGATGTAATTATCCAGCTCGTTGTAACAAATCCGCAGCGATGACTGTTCGGTGCTGGTGTAGCCCAGTCCGCTCATACGCAGTGACGTCGCATAGGGCAAATACAAGGTACCTTTGCCCAGTTGCTTAAAATCAAGACCGTGTTCGCGCCCGGCGACAAACGAACTGCACAGTGCCGGCGACGCACCAAACAAAAAAGGAATTAACCAACAGGTTCTGCGGTAATTCCTAATCAGGCTGAAATACTGTGCAGAGATCCAATCCTGAGTCGGTTCAACGTTTTGCTTTTCCGCCAGGTATTGCCACAGGCTGTCAGGTACCGAAAAGTTAAAATGCACACCCGCGATGACCTGCATCATGCTGCCATAGCGGTTGCGCAAACCAACCCGATACGCTTTTTTCATTTTACCGACATTTGACTCACCAAAGTACGCAATCGGGATTTCAGCTTCGCTTTTAATAAAGCACGGCATGCTAAGCGGCCAAAGGCGCTCTTCACCCAGATTGTCCAGGGTAAACTTGTGTACGTCAGCCAATTGCGCCAGGGTTTTATTCGCGTCGGTTTCTGGCGGCGTAATAAATTCCAATAAGGATTCTGAGTAGTCAGTTGTAATACTATCGTGCGTCAGCGCCGCGCCAAGTGACACCGGGTGGGGTGTTTGTGCCAACGAGCCTGTGGGGTTGATTCTGAGACATTCTCTTTCTACGCCGCGTTTAATGCCTTGAATACTATTAATGGCAGAGGAATGACTTAACGCGTTTAGGTCGTAGGTAAAATCTGAAGTCAATGGAAGCAATGTCAATATCCAGGTGTACCCCCGCAGCGTACGTGCTGCGGAGTGGTTAGTTCTGCGGGTATCTTATCAAATAAATCACCAGTGTTAATGCCTGATTGTCTGAATTTCACGTGGGTCTGTGGTTATCTCAAACAAGTCACTGGATCACTTGCTTTGACGAATGCCTGGTGTGGCTAACCACCAGCAAAGGAAATATCGTAAACTGGCATCGCCAATGCTTCCAGCTGCGGTTGCAACGCTTGTTTGTCACCGACAATAATAATTTGTAAATCCTGCGTATTTAACAGGCGGCTAGCCACTTTGTCGAGCTCAGGCTTGGCAATGCCTCGAATTATCGACTTTTGTGTTTGCTTGTAATCACTGGGCAAATCATACGCCACCAAACGGCGTAGAAAAGCCGCTTTATCCATTGGCGTTTCATACTCCAGCGCTTCACTTAACGTAAACGCGTTCTGCATAAACGCTAGCTCTGCTTCGGTTATCCCTTGTTGTTTATACTGGTTAATTTCTTTCATTAGCTCAACAATACCCGCTTCGGTATATTGCTGTTTAAGCTCGGCGCCCGCTTCAAACCACCCTAATGATTTGCCACCGTTAAACGAAGAATAAGCGCCGTAGGTGTATCCTTTGTCTTCCCTCAGGTTTTGGTTGATGCGACTGTTAAAGTCGTCACCCAACGGGAAGTTCATTAATTGGGCGTGAAAATAGTCACCCGTGGCGTCATAAGGCAGAGAACGCGAGACCATTCTTACCGTACTTTGTGTCGCCCCGGGCACATCGACCAGATAAATCTGGTTAGACTGATACTCCGGGAAGCTGGCATAGCCCGGAATGGTATAATCACTGCCCTGCCAGTCAGATAAAAAAGCCAAACGGTCAATCAGCGCCGCCTGCGATATATCCCCCACCATCACTAGGGTGCTTTTAGCCGGCACATAATAGTTTGCATAAAATCGTTTAACATCGTCGAGTGTGATGTTTTGTATGGTTTCTGCTGTTCCGGTTTGCGACAAGCTAATACGGTTTTGTTTACCCCATAACACTAACGACGTGGCTCTCTCGGCAAGCGCAGAAGGATTTTTAGCCTGGGAATTGATGCCATCAATCACTTGCTTTTTCAATCGGTCGAAATCTGACTCAAGAAATGCAGGGCGAAACAATTTCTCTTTCAGTAAAGCCAGAGTGGCGTCGAGGTTTTCTGTCAGGCTGGATACAAATACCTGGGTGTATCGTCCATTACTGGTGAAGCTAATAGAGGACCCAAGTTTAGCCAACTCATTAGACATGGCTTCGTTGCTGTAGCCCTGAGTCGTTTCGTTCATCATCATAGCTGTCATTTGTGACAGCCCGGCTTTTTCCATTGGATCCAGTAACATGCCGCCTTCCATGTCCAGGGTAAAACTGACTGTAGGCGTCTCATCGCTGGTCACACCGATAATTTGCATACCGTTGTCTAAACGGTCGCGCCAGTACTCAGGTACGGTAACGGATGGCGCAGGTCCGGCTTCTGGTACCACGGAGCGGTCAAAGCCGGCGGACGACGTCCGGGACGTTTGTCTGGCAACGTCAATTGAAGTGGTTTCTTGTTGAATTGCGAATTCACGCGGGGCTGATTGAAAGGTTTGTGGCGCAGCTGCCAGTGCAGACTGACCGTGAGGCACTACACTCAATACAACCGCTTTCTGACCTTTGATGTATTTTCGGAACACGCGGTAAACATCTTCTTTGGTGACGTTATTATAACGGGCAATGTCCTCGTTAATCAGGTTCGGATTGCCAAAGAAGGTTTCGTTATAAGCCATTGTTGACACCTTCCCACTCACGCTCTGCAATCCATAGATGGTAGACGCCTTAATACTCGCTTTTACCCGCAGGAGTGCGTCGTCGTCAAACGGACGCGACTCAAACGTATCCAGCATGGTTTGAATGGTATCGTACATGCCGGCCAGACTTTCTCCGGACTCCGGAGAAATTAGTGCCATCAGATTAAATTCGCAGGCCAGCTCGCTACAGGGGTGCGACACGCCCGCTTGAACGGCTTTACCGGTTTTCACTAACGACTCGTAAAACAGTGACGTTTTACCACTGCCCAGAATATTCGACAGTACGTCCAGCGCAGCTTCATCTTCATGTCGGGCATGTACTGTTGGCAGCACAATTTGCAACAACGGTAAATGAATATTGTCTTCCAGCGTGACAAAGCGATTGTCAGATAATTGCGCTATCCCAGGCGCTTGGGCCGGAATATCGGGTCCTGCAGGTATTTCACTAAAGTACCGGGAAATCCAGGCTTTTGTTTGTGCTATATCGATGTCGCCGCCGATGGTAAGTACGGCATTGTTAGGCCCATACCAGCGCTGAAAAAACGCTTTTAAATCGTTTACATTAACTCTGTCCAGATCTTCAACATAACCAATAGTCAGCCACCCATAAGGATGGCCCTCGGGATACAGGGCCTCGGCAATTTTTTCATGGCGACGTCCATAAGGTTGATTGTCTACCCGCTCGGCCCGCTCGTTTTTTACGGTTTCACGCTGTATTTCAAACTTTTCCTGCGTTACCGCAGGCAATAAAAAACCCATTCGGTCGGCTTCCAGCCAAAGTACTTTTTCCAGCTGATTCGCGGGTACGGTCTGGAAGTAATTCGTGCGATCGCGGTTGGTTGTGCCGTTCAGGGTGCCACCTGCGTCCGTCACTATTTTAAAGTGCTGCTCATCGGCCACATTTTCTGAGCCCTGAAACATCATATGTTCAAAGAAGTGGGCAAAACCGGTTTTGCCCGGTAACTCTCTGGCAGAGCCAACGTGATACGTCATATCAACGTGCACCAGTGGATCAGACTTATCCTGATGCAAAATAACAGTTAACCCGTTGGCCAGTTTATATTTTTCATAATTGATGTGAACTGGCTGTGCTACACTGTCAGACGACGCCTTTGATACAGCAACAAGGGCAGAATCGGTTGTGTTATTCGCATACTGGCAAGCTGACACCACAAAAATACACAAACCGACTAAAATGAATCTAAACAACATGAAGTAATTCCAGGAAAATGATCGCCAGTAGCTGAAGATAGGAAAACGTTAAACTAAAGTTGAGCACTTTAACAATAAATATAACTAAAAGTGTACAGCAAATACGAATACCATATACAAATACATTACACAAAACTCCACAGTTGAAACGAAAGGCGCTATGACAACAACAAACGAACCTATTGATTTCGAGTTTGGACTCAGACAACTCAACGGCAACGAAGCGCTACTCCATCGCCTGTTGCGAAAGTTCGCCGATGAATACAGAGACATCGGCACCCGGCTTCCTGCACTGTTAAGCGCTCAGGATATTGCTGGCGCTGAAATTCTTGTGCACACATTAAAAGGCGTTTCCGGAAACCTGGGTTGCAATGCCGTGTTCGAAGCAAGTCGCTCGATCAATCAGCAACTCAAAGCATCTGACGTGAATAACAATGATATTGCCGATTTATTGCAGCAGGTCAACCAGACTATTGCCCTTATAGACGCGTTGCCCAGCGGCGATGACGCAACGAATAGTACCAGTGAAGAAAAGCCTGAAAGTAAAATTGCGCTGCAGGCACTGACTGTCGCGCTAAACAACCATGAGTTTATCAGCAACGACAAGCTTAATAGCTGGTTAGACGCCATGCCCGCTTCACCGATGCAGCGACAGCAAATTACCAACGCCATCGACGAACTGGATTACGATGCCGCTAAAGCGCTGTTGTCAGAATTAGCCTAATCGCGGGCAATCAGGTTGAACATTCTGTTTTCTCATCCCGACTTTATCGTAATTGATAAACCGCCGGGAACAACTATGCATGATCCACAAGAAGGTGTGGTTCATCAGGCTGAAATGGCGTTTGGCCTGTCTGATCTTCATTTGGTACACCGGCTTGACGACGGTACATCGGGCTGTCTGATTCTGGCAACAAACCGAGCAGCAGCCGCTCACTTTGAGCTGCTTTTCCGCACTCACCAGGTGCAAAAATACTACCTTGCGCTAAGTGACAAAAAGCCGAAGAAGAAACAAGGCACCATCCTTGGTGACATGAAAAATCGCCGTCAGGGCCAGCATATACTGCTGAAAAGCCGGCATAATCCGGCCATTACACAATTCTTCAGTTATGGGTTTGACGGGGCTCCCCGAACGTTTGTCGTTCGCCCATTAAGCGGCAAGACACATCAAATTCGCGTGGCCCTGAAAAGTCTCGGCAGTCCGATTTTGGGCGACGCATTGTATGGTGGGACGCATTCGGATAGGCTTTATTTACATGCATGGTGCGTGGCTTTCCAATGGTATGGAGAATCAATTGCTGTGTTTAGCTGTCCACAGCAGGGGGAAGCGTTCATCAATCCGGTATTTTCAACCTGGCTCAACAGCCAGTCAGACCCGGCCCTACTTGCCTGGCCAAGCGCGCCAGGAAAACCCAACGCTTAATAAAAAGGAAAAATGGATGTCCTGGCGTATTAATATACTCGGCAGTGGTGCCATCGGTGGTCTTTGCGCAGCCGGGGCCCACAAGGCTAAACTGACTTATCGGTGTTTTGTACGCCAGGATCGCAATCCCCTGCGCTATGCAGAGGGCCTGGACGGCCAGATAACAACGCTGGAATATGCGTCAAATGACAGCTACCCATTGGGTGACACTGACTTGCTGATCATGCCACTGAAAGCCTTTCAGCTTGAAGACGCGTTGCGTCAGTGGCAGGGGAAAATCAGTCTGAATACGCCTGTTTTACTGCTGCACAATGGCATGGGTGGCGTTGAATTAGCCAGAGATATCATTCCTGACAACCCGGTATTGCTGGCTACTACAAGTCACGGTGCATTAAAGCTGAATGCAGATACCGTGAAACACACCGGTTTGGGCGCTACCATGCTGGGTATGGCTTTTCACCACCCTAAGGCAATTTCGCTGCAACATCAGCTCACCCCAATTATGGAGGCCTGTATCGGTCCGGTTACCTGGCGTGATGACATGCACAACGCACTGTGGCAAAAGCTGCTTATTAACTGTGCCATTAATCCGCTGACCGCATTGGCCAATGTTAACAACGGTGAGCTCGCTCAGGCCTCGTATCGCCCTACCCTTCAGGCTATATGTGAAGAGGTATGCCTCACTGCGCAAGCTTGCGGCATTTTCATCGATGCCAAATCAGCATTGGAGCAGGTCTTAAACGTCATCGAAAATACCGCTGAGAATTATTCCAGCATGCACCAGGATATCGCCCATAAGCGTCCCACTGAAATCGATGCAATCAATGGCTATGTGGTAAAACAGGCACAAAAAAAGGGTATTGACGTTCCCGTCAATACCCAGATGTTACTCGCGATTAAAGCGTTATAAACGTCGCTTACTGATCCTGGCTCTCTGGCTTCATGTGCGGGAACAGGATCACGTCTTTAATGGTCGGGCTGTCTGTAAACAACATGGTCAGACGGTCAATACCAATGCCTTCACCGGCCGTAGGCGGTAAACCGAATTCCAGTGCGCGGATATAATCTTCATCGTAGTGCATGGCTTCGTCATCACCCGCGTCTTTCTCTTCCACTTGTTTGCGGAAACGTTCGGCCTGGTCTTCCGGGTCATTCAACTCGCTGAAGCCGTTTGCCAGTTCACGGCCGCCAACGAAGAACTCGAAACGGTCAGTAATAAACGGGTTGTTGTCGTTACGACGCGCCAGCGGTGATACTTCCCACGGGTATTCAGTAATGAACGTAGGCTGTTCCAGCTTCTCTTCCGCCGTCGCTTCAAAAATTTCGCAAAGGTATTTACCTGCACCCCAGATACCGTCAACTTCCGGCTCCTTGATATGCAGTTGTTTAGCCATTGCTTTCAGCTCGTCCAGATGCGCTTCCGGATCGCGGATTGCCACTTCGTTCGCTTCCGGCCAGTATTTCAGGATAGCTTCACCCATGCTCAGACGATCAAACGGCTTACCAAAATCGTACTTCACTTCGCTCAGCACATTGCCTTCGGCGTCTTTGGTGGTGTTTGTAATGATCGCTGTGCCCAGAATATCTTCTGCCAGTGTACGCAGCATGTCTTCTGTCAGGTTCATCAGGTCATTGTAATCCGCGTACGCCTGGTAGAACTCCAGCATGGTGAATTCAGGGTTGTGGCGCGTAGACAGACCTTCGTTACGGAAGTTACGGTTGATTTCGAACACGCGCTCAAAACCACCTACTACAAGGCGCTTCAAATACAGTTCAGGGGCGATACGCAAATACATATCGATATCCAGTGAATTGTGGTGCGTAACGAACGGTTTTGCAGTCGCACCGCCTGGGATCACCTGCAACATTGGCGTTTCCACTTCAATGTAGTTACGGGTAGTCAGGAAGTTGCGGATACCGTTAACAATTTTGCTTCGAACCACAAACGTTTCACGGGTTTTTTCGCTGGTGATCAGGTCAACATAACGCTGGCGATACTTGGTTTCCTGGTCAGTCAGGCCGTGGAATTTCTCAGGTAGCGGACGCAGAGACTTAGTCAGCAGTTCATACTGACTCATGTTGACATAAAGATCGCCTTTACCCGACTTGTGCAGCGCACCAGCCACACCGATGATGTCACCGATATCCAGCGAGCCGTAGCGCGCCTTGATGTCTTTTTGCGTGTCTTTGTCGGCATAGGCCTGAATACGGCCAGTCATGTCCTGTAATAACAGGAATGGGCCACGTTTAGCCATAATACGGCCGGCAATGCTCACCTGATTGTCTTGTTCAATCAGGGTTTCTTTGTCCAGTTCACCAAATTGCTGCTGCAATTCGTCGGCGTAATTTTCACGACGAAAGCTGTTAGGAAAGCCATTGGCACGGCAGGTTTCCCGAATCGCGCTCAGTTTCGCGCGGCGCTCGGCAATCAATTTGTTTTCGTCGAGTTGTTGGTCGCTCATAATCTGTTCACTTTCTGTTAAATGGCTTAAAGACCTGACTTAAGGCTGGCCTGAATAAACTTGTCTAATCCGCCGTCAAGAACCGCTTGTGTGTTGCGGGTTTCAACGCCGGTGCGCAAATCCTTAATACGGGAATCGTCCAGTACGTAAGAGCGGATTTGGCTACCCCAGCCGATATCAGATTTGTTGTCTTCCATCGCTTGTTTTTCGGCAGTTTGCTTTTGCAGCTCATACTCATAGAGTTTGGCTTTCAATTGCTTCATTGCCTGATCTTTATTCTTGTGTTGCGAGCGGTCATTCTGGCACTGCACTACGATATTGGTAGGTACGTGCGTGATCCGCACCGCGGAGTCAGTCCGGTTAACGTGCTGACCACCAGCGCCTGACGCGCGGTAGGTGTCGATGCGCAAATCCGCCGGGTTGATTTCGATTTCGATATCGTCGTCAATTTCCGGATAAACGAAGGCCGATGCAAATGACGTATGACGGCGATTGCCTGAGTCAAAGGGCGATTTACGTACCAGGCGATGCACGCCGGTTTCCGTGCGTAGCCAGCCAAAGGCATACTCGCCTTCAAAGCGAATCGTCGCACTCTTAATACCGGCAACGTCACCGTCTGACACTTCAATCAGTTCAGTTTTAAAGCCGTGCTCCTCACCCCAGCGCAAGTACATTCTGAGCAGCATATTGGCCCAGTCCTGCGCTTCGGTGCCGCCAGAACCAGACTGTATGTCGAGGTAGCAATCGCAGCTGTCGTTCGGGCCGGCGAACATGCGGCGGAATTCCAGCACTTCCAGTTGCTCTATCAGTTCATCGAGCTCACTTTTCGCTTCGTTGAAGGTGTCTTCGTCTTCGGCTTCTACAGCTAATTCAAGCAGACCTTCGACGTCTTCGGCACCTTGCTCCAGTCGCTGAATGGTTTCGACAACCTGTTCTAGTGCGACTTTTTCTTTACCAAGGGCCTGCGCGCGCTCTGGCTCATTCCAGACATCCGGACTTTCCAGCTCGCGGTTAACTTCTTCTAGACGCTCCGACTTAACATCGAAGTCAAAGATACCCCCTAAGCGCTTCACTACGCGCCCGGATATCCCGAATCGCATTTTGCACTGGGTTAACTTCAAACATGGGTAACCTTAATACGTTGGTGTTGTAGATAAGACGCGCGATATTACCGAATTTAGCCGATATTTAACAGCCGTTTGTCAGTACCGCGCGTTATGGATTATTCGCTTTTCAGCTTAGTGGCCAGGTCGACAACCTGTTTCGCCAGATTCGCCAGTTGCTTTTTCGTTTTCTCGTCGCTGATAGCACCCGACTCATCAAGCTTGTCGGCGACATTACCTACTGCGACCTGGGCTGGGGCAACAATACAGCTCAGGTTCTGCATTAGCATGCGCAATACCACCAGCACACGCATGCCGCCCAGCGCACCTGGCGAAGCCGCCATTAAGCCAACCACTTTTTGCTTATACGCCGCAAGTACAGGCTCATCTCCCGCTTTACGCGATGCCCAGTCAATGGCGTTTTTCAGTACCGCAGGATAGCTGCTGTTGTATTCCGGACTGGCGATAAGGATACCATCGTGCTCAATCATAAGCTGTTTAAAAGCCTGAGCGCGCTCCGGAATACCGTACTCAGCCTCTTCATCTTCGTTAAAGATCGGCATCGCATAGTCAGCCAGGTTGATCACGGTTACTTCCGCACCGGCATCTTTAGCAGCCTGCGCCGCACATTCAACCACGGCCTGGTTGTAAGAGTTTCGCCGGGTACTGCCTGAAAACGCAAGAATCTTAGTCATGGTATAAGCCTTCCTAGGTCTGTTATCTGTAATTAGGGTGAGAGTGCGGCTTCTCTGAGCCGCTACATTTTATCCAGCGTTTCGATGCCCAGCAGGTCTAAGCCCAGCTTCAGCTGTTTTGCGACCAATGCAGACAACGCCAAACGGCTTTGACGCGTGTTACTGTCTACGTCGTCCTTGAGAATCGGACAGGCTTCATAGAAACTCATGAAGTGGCTAGCTAAGTCGTAAAGATAGCTACACAGCACGTGTGGCGTTGCATCACGGGCAACTACAGCCAATTGTTCTTCAAACTGCAATAGCTGAACAGCCAACGCATGTTCCTGAGGGTGTTCGATATGAATAGCCTGAGACAACTGTGTTGGCGCAACATCTGCCTTGCGGAACAAGCTTTGCACACGGGTAAACGCATACTGTAAATACGGTGCCGTATTTCCTTCAAAGCTCAACATGGTGTCCCAGTTAAACATATAGTCTGTGGTACGGTTTTTACTCAGGTCTGCGTATTTCACCGCACCGATGCCCACTTTACGGGCTACCGCGTTCAGTTCATCTTCTGACAATTCCGTATCACGTTGAGCAAGTAATTTCGCCGCGCGTTCAACCGCCTCGTCCAGTAGCTCAACCAGTTTTACAGTGCCGCCAGAACGGGTTTTAAACGGTTTGCCGTCGCTGCCCAGCATCATACCAAACGGGCAATGCTCGTAGCTTTGCTCTGGCTTCATAAAGCCCGCCTTACGGCCTACAATTTCGGTTTGCTTGAAGTGCAGAGCCTGACGCGCATCCGTCAGAATCAGGGTTCTGTCGGCGTTCAGTGTACCGCTGCGATAGCGGATTGCGGCTAAATCCGTGGTGGCATACAAGTAACCGCCACCGGATTTTTGTACGATGTACACCGCTGGATTACCTTCTTTGTCGGCCAGTTCAGGAATAAACACGACCTGTGCGCCCTGATCTTCTACCGCAATGCCTTTTTCTTTTAACTCAGCAACCACGTTAGCCAAATCGTCGTTATAGGCTGACTCGCCCATAATGTCTTTTCGGGTCAGGCTAACGTTCAGCTTGTCGTACACTTCTTCACTGTGTGAAATCGAGACGTCGATAAACTGTTTCCACAATGCCAGACACTGTGCATCACCGCCCTGAAGTTTTACAACATACTCACGGGCGCGGTCGGCAAAGCCGTCTTCTTCGTCGAAGCGGACCTTGGCTTCACGATAGAAATCTTCCAGATCAGACAGCGCCGTTTCTGCAACTTCGTTGTGGCTGAGTTTGTCGCTTAAGTGTGCCAGCAACATGCCAAACTGCGTGCCCCAGTCACCCATGTGATTCTGACGAATCACCTTGTGGCCAAGAAATTCCAACAACTTAACAACCGCATCACCAATAATGGTTGTGCGTAAATGGCCAACGTGCATTTCCTTGGCCAGGTTGGGCGAAGAGTAATCGACTACAACAGTTTGCGGTTGTTGAGCTGGAATGCCTACCCGCGCATCATCCAGTGCCGCATTACATTGTTCTGCTAACCAGTCATCGCGCAGGTGAATGTTAATAAAACCCGGACCGGCAATTTCCAGCTTGCTGGCAACGTCGTCCAGTTTTACCTGTTCTAAAATTTGCTGTGCGATATCGCGAGGTTTTTGCTTCAGCGTTTTTGCCAGCGCCATAGCACCGTTGAACTGATACTCACCAAATTCCGGGCGACCACTGCGCGCAACCGGTACTGGTGCGTCAGAAATACCCATTGAGGTTAATGCCTCGGAAAAACGTGATATTAGTAAAGCGTGAATATTCATATCGGTGATTAGTGCTCGCGTGTTGTTGTAAATTCAATATCCGGGTAACGCTCCTGCGCTAACTGCAGGTTTACCATAGTCGGGGCGATATAGGTCAAGTTATCACCGCCATCCAGAGCTAGGTTTTGCTCGGCCTTACGCTGGAATTCGTCAAGTTTTTTGGCGTCTTTGCTGTAAACCCAACGCGCTGTTGCCACGCTAACGTGCTCATATATCGCGTCAACGTTGTATTCCGCTTTCAAGCGGGCAACCACCACATCAAACTGCAGCACACCCACTGCGCCTACAATTAAATCGTTATTGATTAACGGGCGGAACACCTGCACAGCCCCTTCTTCTGATAGCTGAATCAGGCCTTTTTGCAGTTGCTTCTGTTTAAGAGGATCTTTCAGGCGGATACGCTTAAACAATTCAGGCGCGAAGTTAGGGATACCGGTAAAACGGTAATCCTCGCCGGAAGAAAACGTATCGCCAATGCGAATAGAGCCGTGGTTATGCAAACCAATGATGTCGCCTGCGTACGCTTCTTCAAGCAGTGCACGGTCGCCAGCAAGAAACGTCAGTGCATCGGAAATTCGTACATCCTTGCCAATCCGCGTGTGGCGCATTTTCATGCCTTTTTCGTACTTGCCTGACACAATACGGCAGAATGCAATACGGTCACGGTGTTTCGGGTCCATGTTGGCCTGGATCTTAAACACAAAGCCACTGAATTTCGGATCAGTCGCTTCGACTGCGCCGCTGTCGGTTTCGCGTCCCTGAGGCTCAGGCGCCCAAGCCACCAGCCCATCCAGCATATGGTCAACACCAAAGTTACCCAATGCCGTACCAAAGAATACCGGTGTAATTTCACCGGCCAGGAATAACTCCTGATCAAATTCATTGGATGCGCCCATCACCAGCTCAAGCTCATCACGAAACTCTGCTGCTAATCCGTTGCCTACGGCTTCATCTAACTCCGGGTTGTCTAACCCTTTGATAATTCGCACGTCCTGGATGGTATGGCCTTGGCCAGACTGATACAGGATCGTTTCATCGCGGTGAATATGGTACACACCTTTGAATTGTTTACCGCAGCCAATGGGCCAGGTAACAGGGGCACAGGCAATATTCAGCTCGGTTTCCACTTCATCCAGCAACTCCATAGGGTCACGGATATCGCGGTCAAGCTTGTTCATAAAAGTAATGATTGGCGTATCGCGCAGACGGGTAACTTCCATTAGTTTGCGAGTGCGGTCCTCTACCCCTTTTGCCGCGTCGATAACCATTAAACAGGAATCAACCGCAGTCAGTGTACGGTAGGTGTCTTCCGAAAAGTCTTCGTGTCCGGGGGTATCGAGTAAGTTCACAAGATTATCGGCGTAGGGAAACTGCATCACCGAGGTGGTTACGGAAATCCCACGTTCCTTTTCCATTTCCATCCAGTCAGATTTAGCATGCTGACCTGACTTTTTGCCTTTCACGGTACCCGCTGTTTGCAAGGCATTTCCGTACAACAGCACTTTTTCTGTGATGGTGGTTTTACCGGCGTCGGGGTGCGAAATAATCGCAAACGTGCGGCGACGACTAATTTCTTGTTGAACTGTACTCATTAATCCAATGCTTTTCGGTTAAAGAACTGCAGATTGAAGCTGTTGCTCCAATAATTTATTGGCCGCGATTATATAGGTATTTGGCCGGTGTTGGTAGGTTAGTCCGCCTGAATCGTTTTTCACTGTATGGTGACTCTCTGATCTCGTTATCAGACACAACCGTAAAAATTGCCAAACGCTAATTTGAACAAATTCAACACATTAACGAATTTCAATTGTTTGTAAATTTGAATTTATAAAATCCTATGATCTTTTAGGTTACCTCCAGCGTTAAATAGTTGTTAACAATGTAAACGACACTGGAGAACACCATGAAGTTACACAAGTTTGCAGTCGTGGGGTGCGCGGCATTCCTCGCTGCTTGTATGCATGACGATGATAAAAAAGAGGAAGTGGTCACTCCACCTCCTGCCCCCACCTTCAGCGCGAGCGCAACATTCGATATCGATCTGAGTGGTAAGCAGCAAGTCCCTGCCAACATGTCGATGCAAATGGGCACCGCCACCATTGAGCTGGACGAATCCCTCGGACTAATTCGTGCCTCAGTTGACGTGAGCAATGTTGAAGGGGTACAGGCTGTCCACATTCATGATGGAGATATTGGTCGAAATGGTGATGTAGCATTTGGTTTTGAAAGTGCTGGCGACGGCACCTACACTCTAGATGAAACCAGTGTTGACGCAGACCTGATTGAAGACTTGCTGGGAGGCGAATGGTATGTAAACGTGCATACTGAGACCTTTTCAGACGGTGAACTCCGTGGTCAGATAGTGTCTGATGACATGGCGATCGTAACCTTCATGCTGGATGGCGAACAAGAAGTACCGGCCGTCTCCACCCTCGCCGACGGTTATGGTTACGCATTGGTATCCACCGCAACCTACGATCTCGATTTAGTTGTTTATACCGACGGCATTGATGACGCAACAGCGGCTCATATTCATACCGGTCGCGCTGGTAACAACGGCGATGTGTTGGTGGCTCTCGAGCAATCAATGGACGACATGACCATGTGGATGACGCCTGAAGGTACCATGATTGACGAAGATATCTTCGCAGTACTGGCGTCAGGCGGCCATTATGTCAACGTACATACCACCAGCCAGCCAAGCGGTGAAATTCGCGGTCAAATCCTGACCGACGATTATCAACTGGCGACGTTTGCGCTTAGTGGCGCTCAAGAAGTACCCGCAGTTGATACCGATGCATATGGTAGTGGGTATGCACTAATTAACACTTCCACATATGCCGTCGAGGTTACGGTAGTGACTGAGGGCGTAGACGATGCTACTGCGGCACACATTCATACTGGTCGTGTGGGTATGAACGGTGATGTGCTGGTCGCGCTTGAACAGTCGGCCGATGACATGGGCAAATGGGTAACGCCAGAAAATCTCGCCATCGAAGCGTCAATTGTCGACGTGCTCATTTCAGGCGGTCACTATGTGAATGTGCACACCCCGGCCAACGGCAGCGGAGAACTAAGAGGCCAGATCCTAACCAACGACTATGCGCTGGCAACGTTCGAACTTAACGGCGACCAACAGGTACCCGTAGCCTCGACATCTGCGATGGGAAATGGTTATGCCGTTGTGAACACGTCGACATATGATTTAGAACTCGTTGTTCATACCACTGGCGTAGACGATGCAACAGCTGCCCATATTCACACCGGCGGTATTGGCATGAACGGTGATGTTCTGGTGGGATTGGAACAGTCAATGAGCGATCCAGGCATGTGGATGACACCGGCGGATACAGCGATTAACGCTGATATTCTGGCAGTGTTGGCCTCAGGCGGCCATTATGTGAACGTGCATACGCCAGCATTCCCGGGTGGTGAAATCCGTGGTCAGATCGTAACGCCAGAATATGTTATTGCGACCTTTGGACTGAGCGGCGCTCAGGAAGTGCCAGCTGTAACGACTATGGCGTCAGGCAATGGCTATGCATTAGTGAATACAATGACTTACGCATTAGATCTTGTTGTGCACACCGAAGGCGTTGATGACGCAACGGCTGCTCACATTCACACTGGTCGTATCGGCATGAACGGTGATGTGCTGGCTGCCCTTGAACAATCTATGGACGATCCGGGCATGTGGATGACAGCGGAAGGCACAATGCTAACGGCTGAAATCTTTGCGGTACTGGCTTCAGGTGGACACTATGTCAATGTACATACGCCAGCCAATACGAGCGGCGAATTACGCGGTCAAATCCTTACCGACAATTACGTAATGGTAGCGTTCGGGCTGAGCGGTGAACAGGAAACTCACGCAGTGACAACAACTGCAACGGGCAGCGGCTATGCGTTGGTCAACACCGACGATTACAGTCTAGAACTGCAAGTGGTTACCAGTGGCGTAGCAGATGCAACGGCTGCGCATATCCATACCGGTGCAGCAGGTGTAGACGGCCCGGTACTGTTGGCACTTGAACAAGACGCTAGTGATGTAAATCGTTGGATGGCACCAAGTGGTGCAATGCTAGACGCGGCCATCTTTGCGGTACTGGCCTCAGGTGGTCATTATGTCAATGTCCACACACCAGCTTACACTGCAGGTGAGCTTCGAGGGCAAATCCAGTAGTCACAATTTAACTTTCTACAAGAGGTGCTTTATGCACCTCTTTTTTATTTCCACAAATGCACAGGTTACATCTTGCGATTCACAGGCTGTGTGCGTAACGTATAGAAAACATACAATAAATAACAATAAAACTCGCAAAGGAGTGGCTACATGAACCGACTTAAAACCGGAATGCTGTCGTGCTTATTCGCAATTTCTCCCTCCCTGATGGCCGATCAATACCACTACGGTAATTTGTTAGTCGGCGGCCGTGCCATCGGTTATGGCGGCGCTTTTATCGCAGTAGCTGATGACCAGTCTGCAATGTATTACAACCCTGCAGGTCTCAGTTTTCAGTCGGGAGCCAAATCAGCCTCTGTAAACACCATGGCATTCGAACGCACCCGTTTCGAACAGGTTTATTCAAACGGCGACGATTTTGAGCGCGCCTCATTTGCTGTTGTACCCGGTTTCCTAGGGATCAGCACAGAACTGGAAAACTGGCACATCGGTAGCTACTTTACCGTTACCGACTTTTCTCAGGAACGGGTCGACAGTCGCTCCGACTATACCCTCCCCGCTACTGAGGTAAGTGCACAGCAGCAGGTAACAGAATCGGTCGTTTACGATTTCGACAATGCGGCCTACCGCTTAGGTGGTGTCGCTGCCTATAAAATAAATTCAACGTTTTCACTTGGCTTTGGTATGAACCTACAATATGCCGAGACAGTACTTAATCAGTCATCAGGTGCGGCTATTGTGATCGATTCCCCAATGGGGGAGATTTATACCGGTTTTGATGCGCGGCGACGTATTACGGAAAAGCAGTTTTTTATTTCTCCTCAGCTCAGTGTGCTCTACAAAGAAAACGGTTGGCGCCTGGGTGCTTCTGCTACCTATACGGCATCATTAAATCGAAGCTATCGTTCAAACAGTGTCATAGTGGCGCCGATGGTGACTTTACTCACCGGTTCCCCAAACACCACCTTCCGCGATGAAATCAACACCGACAAAGACCAAAAGCAACCGCTTAAATTGTCTGCCGGTGCTGCCTATGAAAGCAATGGCTGGCTGATTACCGGGCAGGTTAACTATTTCACTAAAGTAGATTTAGCCAACAAAACCACCGACAGCGTGCCACTAAACCGGGAATTAAAGCAAGTGACCAACTACGCCCTTGGCGTAAAAATTCCGGTTAGCAACACTTCGGCAGTCACCTTCGGTGTATTCACTGATAACAGCAACAGTGTGATTGACCTGACTCAACCGTTCCAGCGCGAAGAAGCCATCGATACAACCGGCGTCAGTGTGGCATTTGAAACGCATATCATGAGTTACCCGCTGACAATCGGCATGTATGCGAAACATGGCAGTGGGCAAGTACGCTATGCTGACGTGCGGTATGTTGAAGCCGTAACGGGTCTGTCGCTTTACCCTGAAAATGACTCGTTTGATGTAAAACCGGCATCGAAACGATCATTTGTGTTATTCGCCAGTATGGATTTTTAAACCAACAGTCTTAATTAATCACGTTATGTTGCCTTGGAGGTCGTAACTATTTACTATTCGGTGTGAGAGTTGTTGTAATTTTCTTAACAATAACGACAGCAACTCAATCTCTTTCTAAAATCCAATGGTTTAAATTTTGATTCCAATAATAATAATAAATTTAGATGACAGCATTGAGCGATGGGAAAGTCTGAGTAAGCAACTCTCTAATATCGGACTCAATCCTATCAGACTTGCCGGCACCTTGGGGTGCGCTCTAAGCGAACAGGACAAGTCAATATGGGCGAATCACAAAAAAAATCGCAAGCAACATCACCGCAATCTCACGGATGGTGAAATTGGCTGTTACATAAGCCATTACCGGGCCTGGGAAAAGATTGTAGAAGACAATATTTCTGCCTGTATCGTGCTGGAAGACGACTTAAATGTTGATCCTGGTTTTACGTCTGCTATCGAGACAATAGAAACACTGCCTAAAAGTTGGGATCTCATAAAACTCTATGATGGCAGACCCACTCCATTTTATCATTCAACGCCCATAGACAATGAATTCTCAGTGGGAAACTACAAAACTGTACCCAACGGTTGTCAGGCATATGCAGTTAGTTTAACTGGCGCAAAGAAACTCTTGGCCAGAAAGCCTTTTTTCCGTCCTGTGGATATAGATATTCAATTTCATTCAGAAATTCAATTAAATGTAATTGGAATAAAACCCTACAAAATCAAAGTGAACCGCGAGTTTGAGAGTGATATTGAGCGGGTAAATAAAGGGCGACATTCCAATCACAGTTCTTTGATGAGAAACCTTAAGTATCGGATAAACATGTTCATAGAACGTCAAAAAGTATCGGGAAAGCTACCTGAGTAGATCGCGCTTCATTACAATCGCATCTTCTCGCCCCGATGACGTCGGGTAATAACCTTTTCGCGTTTCTACGGTTTCAAATCCCTGTTTGGTATAAAGGTGAATAGCAGGTGCGTTAGACGCTCTCACTTCAAGCCAACAGCTGTGCATGCCTTTCGCTTTACAATGAGACAGTACAAATGTCAGCATCTCTCTGCCCAGTCCTTTGCCCTGTTGCTCCGGCGCGACCGCGATTTCCATTAGCGTTACTTCGTCCAGTACGTACAGTAAAATACAAAAACCGTTAATGCTGCCATCTTGCTTAAGCATCCAACCTTCATAGGGCTGGGTCAGGCAATCTTCAAAGGTTTTTCTCGACCATGGCTTGTATTGAACAGCGGTGTGTATGGCGTGGGCTTGCTCTGCATCGGCCGCTAACAGAGGGAGTAATGTCATAACAGGGTTCAGCTTGCTGACAGCGCAACCAACGCTTGCCATAACGCACGTTTGTGCTCTGCTGTTAGTTTGTCAGGTTGGGCAGGTAGTACCAACTCTTGCTGGTTTACGCTTAGTTCTTTACCTATCCAGACGGCTGCTTTCTCATTAAGCTTGAGAGATGCTAAGGCGTTAGAGACATCATCAGTAAATGCGCTGAACTGTTCGCCAACCGGCTGCTTTGCAGGTGCTGAATTGGTTACAGAAACAGCAGCGGTAGTTTGATTTTTATCGGCTTTACCCTCTGACGACATGGCTGCTTTGAGACTGGCTAGACGAGATTGTGCATCAGACTTTGAAACGGGTGTGCGCTTGGGCTTATCTGCAGGTACCGGGCTGGCAACCTGTTCTGCTGACTGCGTTACCTTTTGTGCATCCTGGCGTTGGAATACCGGAATGTTCATGGCTTGCAATACAGCAATTTGATAATCAGACAATCCTGTCGTCATTTACGACACCTGATGGAAAAAACGAAGTAGGAAAAGTGTATCAGATTAAAGAGAGAAGTGGCAGGGGTGGAGGGACTCGAACCCCCAACCATCGGTTTTGGAGACCGCTGTTCTACCAATTCGAACTACACCCCTAGCGCGCTGTGAATTATACGTATGCCCGATCAAAGGTAAAGCACTTTTAACGGAAAATCGTCAAAATTGAGCCAACCGGGCAATAAATAACCATATCGGTAAACCTTATGGTAATGCCGCCATCCATAAGTCGTTGGTAAATTGAACAATGGGTAGAAATATGTCGGTTTGCTGCTTTACGGTATGAAGCGAAATGGCAGAGACATCCGCATAGGCTTCACATAAAGCCTGTTGCTGTGCACTATCCATTTCATTGATCACGACACACGCGGCTAAATCGAAATAGCGATTGCCAATTGCCGCGTATTCCCAATCAATAATCAGGTCTCGCTGCGCACCCACCAAATGGGCAAACGACAGGTCATTATGGCAAAAACAGTAATCGTCATAGTGACTGTAGCGAGCAAGTAACTGAGTCAGCTTGTCTCGCTGTGCAACAAATGGCCTGGCTTCCCGTGAGGAAAGCTGTTCCAGGTAATGCTGCCATACTGGAACAAGGGCTAAGGTCGGTGCGTTTACGTCACACTGATGTACCCGCCATAACGCGTTGGCCAGTAACCTGGTATCAAGGTGAGTTTGTTCCGGCGTTTCAATCCAGCTTTCCACCCAAATTCTGGCGTGCTTGTCAAAACCGCAGAGAGACGGAGCAACGCCCTGCTCGCTCAACTGTTTCTGCAAACCGTACACGTTTGTATAATCAACGGCGCTGAAGGTGTCCGGACCAAGTACTTTGACCGCCCAGGCCTGATGACCATCAGAGACTTTGAATACCCTGTTTGCCGGCCCTTGACGCACTAACTGCCAGTCAAACGCTGATGCATTAGGTAAGATGGGTACCAGTGTCCGTACTAATTCATCACTGGGGAATGACTCACCCATTCTTTTTTCCATTGTATATATCCGTACAAAGAGAATCCCACATACCCAACAAACAGGCAAGCAGACAACGCCAGTCCGCTCTGCCAGTACAAGTACACTGCTGCACAATTAATGAAAAACCAATACACCCAGTTCTGCAGCACTTTATGGGCAACCATAAAGGTAGTCACCACACTGAACACGTTGACCGCCGCATCCAGCCATAAATGCTCGTGATTAAACTGCGAGGCCGCCAGTTTTCCCAACAGCACAACAACGCCTGCCAACACCATTACCAGCAACGCGTGGAGCCAGAAGGGCCAACTTACCACCTGGTTGTTATCCGTTGCTTTGTGATGCCATTGCCAATAGCCGTAAACGGCCATCACCATATAAAAGACATTTAAGGCAGATTGGAATGGCAGGGACACCTGCCAGAAAATCCAGGTATACAGTGCGGTGCTGGTAAATGCAGCAGCCCAGCACCATACGTTCTGACGAGCAGCCAGCCACACATACGCTATAGCCAGTATTACTGCCAACCATTCCAACACCGAGGTCTGCAGAAATTGTGACACAAACTGTGTAGCCAACTGTTCCATGGTGAGTTACCTGCTCTGCATCGCGTCAAAATTCAGGAATTTGGCCACAAAGATTGCCTGGCCCACTTCCTCATGAACGCGCTGCATTTCCGTTCCCAGGATTTGCATTACGGTCTGGTAATCGCCGGTTACCTGCGTGCTGGTAGAACAGGTTGTCACTGTCAGTGCCTGATGACTATTCAGCCGTTCAATAAAGGCTTTAATGGGCGGAATAAACTCGTTCACCAAAGGATAAAGCGACAACTCAACCATGACTTGCATCAGATATTCTCCTAAAACTGATATCGAACCGTGACACCGACCTGACGACCATTGCCGAACTGATAATAAGGTTCTTCAAACTCGTAATAATCCCGCGGGTCGTTACTGAATCCGCCGAAACCGCGCGTGTAATAGGTCTCGTCGAACAGGTTGTTAACCCACAGCGTGGTTTCCAAATCGTTTTGTTGCCATACCAACTGCGTGTGCACCAGGGTCGCGGCTGGCGATTTCACATCGTGACCATCTGAGAAACGGTAGCTGGCCGTATAATCGACCTCAAGGTTCCACGTCAGGCTGTCAGTGAAGCTGTACTGACTGAATGCGTTAGCAGTTACAGATGGCGATTGCGCCAGCGTTTGCTTTGCAATGAAACTGTCGTCCACACGCGTGTAGTTTTCAAAATACGCATCAAGATAACCAACAGATGCATTCAGGGACCAGCGATCATTTGCCTGCCAGCTCAGTTCAACTTCCGCGCCCTGATTGGTGCCTAGGTCGGCGTTGGTAATAATGCTGAAGAATTCAGCCGAGTTGTCCTCGCGGTACTGCAGGTCGAAATCGCTCACCTGAGTATCTTCACGCTTCATGACAAATACCGCAGCACGCAGATTAACGCTGTCGGCTAAGGGTGCCTTCACCCCGATTTCATAGTTCCAGTTGTATTCAGCATCGAAAAAGCGATTCACTTCCTGGACGTTTTGGTCAGGGTTAATACCTGCCCCTTTGAAACCACGTGAAATACTCGCGTACCACAATTGATCGCCCATCAGGTAATTCAACGCCAGCTTGCCGCCTAACATGGTTTCGTCATGCTCACGGGCCAGCCCTTCATTGTCTGCATAAGAGAAATTGTAGTTTTCTGCACGCAATCCAAATGACAAACTCAGGTTGTCTGCGAGTTGACTGTCGAGCTGACCGTAAAATGCAATCGTTACTGGCTTGTACTGACTGGCGAAATCACCATCGGCATAAGTATATTCACGCAACAGGTCCTCCTCTGTACCTTCGAGGCGCGCACCGACGACCCAGCGGGTTGTATCATTGAACAGGGACACTGCCTCGCTGCCAACAAAACGAATTTCGGCAGTATTGGTATCCACTTCGCGGTAGTAATGGTCGGTGGACGTATAGCCCCACGGGTGGAAACCGGTGTAGGTCCAGTCTTCATCGTAACCATAGCCGATATTGTGGCTGGCATGGGTTACGATTAATAGTAATTCACCCGCCTGTAGTTTGGTTGCCATGTTGGCACTTACCGCGTGTGTTTGCTGACGATCGAAGCCTGGTTCATCAGACTGGGTAATGTTGTCGTTATCCAGCGAGAACGCATCGTAGCCATTGTCAATGTCGTACCAGCGATAAGCCAGGTTCAGCGTCGTTGCGGTATCGATTTGCCATTTTGCCGCCAATTTTACCGCCGACTCATCAATGTTATTGGTGTCTTCGCGATTAAGGTGCGCATTTTTTACGAAGCCGTCACTGCGGTTATGGTACACCGCAGCCCTGACTGCAAGATCGTCGCTCACCGCGACACTGTTAGCCAGCTCAACGCGATAGCTGTCTTTCGTAGCTACGCGTGCGCTTACGAAATTATTGTCAGTGGCATCAGCGTCATTCGACTTTATTAACACCGCGCCGGCCAGAGCGCCAGTACCAAATACCGTGGCTTGTGGCCCTCTGAACACCTCGACTTGTTGGGTGTCAAACAAAATGCCCGAAGCGCCCAGCCCGGAGAAATCGAAGTCATCTACCATTAAGGCTACAGACGGATTAATGGGCTCTGCAAACTGTGAACGCTCACCGATACCACGAATTTGAACAAAACGACCACGCGACGCGCCGGCACTAAAATTAACGTTAGGGGCAACACGCAACAAGCCATCCAAGTGGTCGGCCTGACGTGATAATACGCGAGTATCATCGATAACCGACGCACTGGCGCTTAGCTGAGACAAGGTTTGCTGGTAAAAATCACCGTAAACGGTGACGCGCTCGATATCGGATTCTGGTTCTGCTGCAGCGCTGAATGCAACGCTTAACAACGACAATGGAAACAGTGTTTTAGAAACTTTCATACAGGATCTCTTGTGCAATAGTGACCAAAAGATCCGGCTTTTACGGCAGGTGAATAGGCTGTTTTGTTAACCATCCCTACGCCGGTATTATCCGGATCAGGTAAAAGGGTTCCCACGTGGTGGATCTCAGCCTCATTCGGCACCCCTTGGTACGCGCTGAACCTAGAAAATAAAGACAGGTATGTCAGCGCGAGGGAAGTCTACCAATACGCACCGTGAATGCAAGTGATTCTGTATTCAGAAAATAAAATGCCCGCCTGTGACGTGGCGGGCATGACGGTTATCGCTGTCCGGACCGGACAGATTCCGGTGGTGACGTCACCGGACATTACCTGCACTAACTACTCGGAGTAACTTCGCGGTTGGCATCGCATACTCACTAGTGCCGGTAACGCAATCCGTACTACTTAAACCGGATTGTGTATGAGTTAACTATAAAGTTGCGGGGAAAATCAGAGTAGGACATTTAATACAAAACTTTAGGACAATTTTGTTCAACTTCCTTCGAAATCTGACAGTTATGTGCAATGATTAGCTCATATAAACGACAAGGAGCTTTCGATTGACCTACACAGGAACGTTTTGGTCCGCCGTATTGCGTGCTTTACTAAGCCTGCGTCGCGACAAACAGCTAAACACCAAGGATGATGAACAGGTTGTTGCTTTGCTACCTCGGGTAGAGTCCAATGAAGTAACGGCGCAACAATTAGCTCAGCTTTGCGATATGTTAGTGGCTGAGAATACCGCGCTCACAGGGCAGTCTTTGCTTGGCTACCTGGATTTCAACAAAATGGGCGCCGTACATTGCTACGCCTCTCTTAGCAAAGATATCCGGTCGGCATTGAGTGCCAGTGAGAACATCACTCAGGCCTGGTTTCAACCCGAAGAAACCCTGCAGTTGTGTACTGATGATAACGTGGCGACACTCGTATTGAAGCATACACTTCCGGTTTCACTCGTCCCCTTTCAGATTGCTTTCTTTCTCCTGCTGTTCAGACATTTAGCCGGGCGCGATTTCGAATTTACCGCGATCGACGTACCAACAAATGACAACCTGGCGTTGCTGACACCCATCAGCCGGGCGCCAATATCGGTAACAGAACAGCAAACCGAATTGCGGTTGTCTTTCAACGCAGACTGGCTGGACAGGCAGTCTTTTTTCCATAGTCCTAATCTGCAGCAGGTACTGGCCCGAAACTTTCAGCAATATGCACACCAGGATAGCGAAAACTCACTGCTGGTCACCCTGTTAAAAGCCTTCGATACCTATCACCAACCAGCCCGGATCCGCGCCGAGGGCATTGCTGAAAAACTCAATATGAATATGTCGACGTTCAGGCGCACCCTGCGCAACGACGATATTTCATTTAGTGCGGTGCTGAAGGGATATATTCACGAGAAAAGCGTGCACTACTTGTTGAGCGGAAAAAAAGTCGATGACGTCACAGACTTGCTGGGCTTTTCTGACAGACGGGCATTTGACCGCAGCTTTAAGGAGTTTACTGGTGTTAGTCCGGGGCAACTGCGTCAGATAGGCAGTCGCCTGCGTTTTCAACGGGGTAACCAGGCCTTGCTGGAGGTGTCAGATAACCTGCCGCCGTTGCCGGAGACAATTAATCAGATCATCCAGTTACCCGAGGAACAACAGACTGTGGGCAAACTTGTGGCGCTTATTGCGTCCGACCCGGTGTTCCAGGCACATATTATGGGCAAAGCCAGTCGCGCCGTTTACGGAACCACGCCGGTATCACTGCAACAGGCTATCGGGCGCAACCTCGGTGTCAGTCAGGTGCGTCATCTGGCGGTATTATTCGCAGCACAACAATTCCTGACCGTTCAGAGCGTACATCCGGACGTGGCCAAGCTGATTGATGCAATGTTATTGAGCCATACGCTGTTTCAGGCACTATTCGCCAACGAATACAGTGAGGCCCAGAACGACATCCTGAATCAGGTGGTGATGTTTGGCCCCTTATCGTTACTGCTTATTTTTCACGCTGAACACATTTCCAGTGAGACGCTCTATGCACAGTGGAGCCAATCAGTCAGCTTTGAAGCGTTTGTGCAGCAGCTCGACGCAGAATTTAATGTGTGTTTGTACGGCGCCTCTTCACTGCTATTGATTAACTGGGGCATTACCAGTGAAGTGAATCAAATGCTGTGGCAGTTATGTCGTGGGGGAGAGTCGCTGATGCAGCAGCGCATCTTGCTTTGTCATCAAATGGCGTTTAACAGTTTGTTTTTCGATAGTGACGTCAGCACGCTGTCAGATATCAGTCAGGAACAAGGATTGAGTGCTGCTCAGCTTTCTGCGATGCAAGCCGTGTTGGAAAAGTGGTAGTTTTACAGGCTGGCGGCTAACGCTGTTGCCGCCAGACTATTACTCAACGCTACACATCAATATTGAGTTTGCCAATCTCTTCGGCCGTCTGCTGCTCCAATACTTCCATGGTCTTTCCATGCGGCACAGGCAAGCGGGTTTCAGGATCTACTTTTACAAACACAATATCATCTGCCAGACAGATGGTTTTCTTGGTTGCCTTGTTTCGCACCAGGCAGGAAACGCTAATTGAGGTTCTCCCAACGGCTTTCGTCGCCAGTCCGAACTCGACAATGTCACCCTGTAAAGCCGGTGATTCAAATGAAATTTCACCAATGTGTTTTGTTACCAGACAATTGGTTTCCAACTGACAAATGGCATAAATAGCGGCTTCTTCGTCTATCCACTGCAATAAACGACCACCGAATAAAGAAAAGGCATAATTGAGGTCATTCGGCATGACCAGCCTGCGCGTTAAAAATCGCATAGTAATCTCTGTAATTTGTTGCTGTGGCTTTATTTTACCTTATCAGGATGCGCAAGCCCATGTGTCTTCGCAGTTGAAAATGATAAACTCAGACACGACAGTTTAATTACCAGTCTCTGTGGTGCTTAGTTGCTCATTCACACAACAATTACCCACAGACGCTGACAACACGGTAGCGATAACGGTCAGTAACATGAGCGGTGTAGACTCACAACAAATATCAGATTGGTTGCTTGCCAGAAAACAGCGTTGCTGTCACCGGCAACTCGTTGTTATTAGCGGTAGCCCGGCATTTTGTAAACAGCAGCTGTTACCGTTTGTTAGCCATTTCAGCACTGAGTCGGTTCTTGCATTGGGGCGTTCACAGGTTAGCGTCCCGGGCGCCCTGCCCCTCAAGCAAGCTACACAACTACTCGGACAATCCTGCAAACTGGGCATATACGATGCTTTCGAGGCATTCAGACCCAGCGCCCTATTGTCGTTAGCAGGGACAGTAGCAGATAACGGGATACTGTTACTTTGCGTCCCTCCAACTGCTGAGTGGTCTTACTACACTGAGCACACAACTAACCATTATTTGAGCTATGGTCAAACGTGCGAAAACAGCCTATTCAGAGCTTATATGGCCCAGTTATTTTGTTCCCGACAAGACATTGCCCTGATAGAGGACGGTGGTATATGCCGACTTCCCAAGCCAGAGCCTGTAGCACAAAATCTAAGTCTGCTCGCCCCTGCCCCGTTTGCATCATTAGACCAGCAACAGGCATTCGACCAGCTTAGTCCCGTCAGAGAGTCCGGTATGTGTGTTTTAACTGCCGACAGAGGCCGCGGTAAATCGACGTTATTAGGTATGTTAGCGGCTCACTGGTTAAAGTTCGGTAAATCAGTGATCATTTGCAGCCGTTTCCCTGACTCAGTAAACGCCATATTTAAGGGAGTCAGACACATCGCCCCCGATATACCCGAAACGTCAGCCCGACAAATACAACAAGGTGAACATTGCATTCGCTGGCTACCTGTTGATCACCCTGAACTGTATAAAGACGCTGAAGCGGTTCTGATCATTGATGAAGCAGCCAATTTGCCTATTCCCACATTACAATCTCTTTGTCTTCACTTTAAGCGCGTTGTACTAAGCACAACAATGCGCGGTTATGAAGGTACCGGCAGAGGCTTTCTAACGCGCTTTATTCCCTGGCTTAAACAACAATTTAAAACGTATGAGCGTGTATCGCTTTCAATGCCATGCAGATGGGCGCCTGATGATCCTGTTGAAGAGACGTTATACCAGGCTCTGCAATTGGATGATGAACCTTCGCAAGGCGACTCAGTGACTCTCCCAACATCAACAAAAGGGAAAGATACCGAAGAGGTTCGGTACACCTTTCTGTCTGCTGAATCGCCAGAGTCGTTTAACAAAGTGCTGTCTTTACTAATGACCGCTCACTATCAAACGACGGTAGACGAATTAATCAGACTCTGTGATTCACCAGAGAACTATACGCTGGTTGCAACGCATCAGGATGACGTGATGGGCGTCATCAATATCCAGATAGAAGGCGGTACAATTCTACAACCAGTGGCCAACGATATAGCTAGCGGAACACGGCGGGTCAATGGCCATTTATCGGCTCAGGCGCTTAGCTTGTATCTCGCCGACCCTGCAATGGCAACTCAACGCTATTGCCGGATTAATCGAATTGCCGTGTCTGAAGCCTATCGCCGTAAAGGCATTGCAACTAACCTTATACATGCTCTGATACATTGGCTGAACGAACAGTCGATAGACGCGCTTACGACCTCCTTCGGCGCCACCGAATCGCTGATGAGATTTTGGCAATCATGTGGGTTTGAAGCGGTGAAAGCCGGCTTGAAACGCGATGCCTCAAGTGCCGAATACAGTTTGTTAATGTGGAAACCCTTCACAGCAACAGCACGTAGTAAACGGAATCTGGTTGCACAACGGTTTTATCAGGAGCTCTCTGTTCACCCTACCCCCGAGTTTTTCAACGCAGTGATAAAACAAGACGGGGCTTCGGAGACTTGCTTAGCGGCAGAGAATGACGATTTTGTAACCTGCAATACTGACATTCTGAAACAAGTAATAAATGGGCACCGACAAATTCAACATGCAAGAGGCAGTGTGGTTTGGTTATTGGCACGTTGTAACGCGACAGCATCAGATATGAATAATAAGATGACTCACTCTTTAGACGTACTTAACAATTTTGTAGCTTGTTTTGACGACTTGTTTCCGTTTATTAAGCAATATGGCTTAACCGGTAAAAAACAGGCTTATGAATTTGCAACTAGACAGCTAACGCCATTAGTGTCACATGGCAAATATGGTTGAATGAAACATGTTGCGCAAGCAGGTAATAAAAAAGCGCCCTGAGGCGCTTTTTTGATTAGATATTGATGCCGCGATTCTTCGCTTTTTGCTTAATGTAAGGTTCCCATGCATTCGCGTTACGACGCATAGATGAATCCTTTTTCGCTTCCTTCACGTGCTCGTAGGCTTGTTTAAAATTGCCTGCGTAGAAGTTAGCTTCCATCAAACTGAAGTGTACTTTACCTGCGTCTTCAGTACCACGTGCTAGGGCGTTGTTTAACGCTTTAATTGCACCTTTGTAGTCTTCAGCAACCAGTAATAATACGCCTTGCTTACGATAGAATTCAGGGTCAGAAGACAGTTCAGCAGCTTGCTCGTAATACTTTGCTGCTTCCTTGTATTCCATTGCCTGGTGATAGCTGTTCGCAATCGCCGCAAGGTTATCTGCAGTTTTCTCAACTACGCCTTTATTTACATTTTCAGCCAGTACTTCAGCTGATTTGAAAGGCATGTTGTTGGTAGAGTATAACTGCGACAACATCTTGATCAGGTTTGGCTTAGTCAGAAAACCGTTGTTGTAGGCAATTTCCAAAGTTGACAGAGACTTTTTAAAATCTTCTACCATCAAATAGAATTGACCTAACTGAACCCACCATTTACCTTCTTCAGGGAAGGTGTTTACGATATCTTCTGCAACCTTAACCGTTTCAGGATACATCTTACGCTCATAGTAAGATGACAGTTTCAGAACATAAGGATTCTTATTCGGCTTCTCGTACAACGCAATGGCTTTGTCAGCAGGAGCGATAAGCTTATCGAACTGCTTAAGCTCGTAATATGCGTTTGCCATACGTGTATAAACTTCTGGATCTTCCTTACAGGTAAAATCCAACCACGCCTGATAATACTTAACCGCATCGGTGTACTTCTTCTCCTGAAGGCTCAAATCAGCAATCAGCTTTAACGTTTGAGCATGTTCAAGATCATTCAGTACTTTGGGGTTAACAGAAGACGCCAGATAACCAAGAGCTTTCGGCCCTTGCCCATCTTTAGTCGCCAACATGTTACCCAATAAGCGATTTACATAAGCTTTGTCGAAGTCTTCTGACGCATCGATGTCCATTAACTGGGCAATCGCTTCATCAACTAGATCTTCGCCATACGCTTCATACGCTTTCTGTACTTTCTTACCGACGCGTTCGCCAACCAGATTAGTTGTACCCTTTTCGTAGCCCGGACACACAACTGGCGGATTAGACTGCGCCAGAACAGGTGCTGATACAGCAGCACCCAGTGTGAAAGCAACGGCTACAAGTGACTTTTTGAACATTGCTGATTTCATCATCATTATTGCTCCAGTTTAAAGTCAAGTTGTACGAACATGTTAGGTTGTTTTACAGGTTTGCCGTCAACGATCTTAGGCTTGTATTTCCACTTTGCCAAAGCACGACGTGCTTCGCGGTCGAAAATACGTTTTGGGTCAGCATCCATTACTTCAATATCGCCCACTGAACCGTCTTCGTTGATTGTAAACTGTAGTTTAACCCAGCCTTCTTTACCATCGCGTGCAGCTTGCGGAGGATATTTAGGATCGATACGTACAATTGGTGTAGCGTCACCATCGCTTTGCATCGCGCCAACACCACCAATGTTTACACCAACACCGCCGGTGTCAACATTTGGGATATCCAAACTAAATCCATCCGCATCCGGCTCCGCATCTTCCGGCTCTACTGGCTCCATTTTAGGAGGCTGTTGAGGCGGCGGCGGTGGAGGGGGTGGAACACGAGTACGCGTCTGCACATCCTCATCCGGAGCTTGCATCACAATATCAATTACCGGCGCAGGTGGTACTTCGTCTGCCGGGCGAGCGGAGTTTTCAATCAACTTCGCCATTACCACAAACAGTCCGAATGCAACCGCTGCACCTACTAAAATAGAAGCAATCAATCGTCCCATGTTAATTCCTCGCTGCTACCGCAATACGGTCAATGCCTGCAGCTTTAACCTGGTCCATAACTTTCACCACTACACCGTGCTTTGCTTTTATATCAGCTTGAATAAAAACATAGTCCGTTGGCTGTTCAGTTAGCAGACGCTCTAAATTTGCCCTTACGCTGTCTAGCGCAACCTCACGTTTATCCAACCACACATCTCCATCTTCTGTAATAGCAATGAAGACGTTGGCATTTTTGTGTAGGAACGCTTGGCTCGCATCGGGCTTGTTAACTTCAATACCGGCTTCTTTTACGAAAACCGTTGTCACGATAAAGAAGATAAGCATGATGAACACGATGTCCAACATGGGCGTCATGTCAACCTGAGCATCTTCTTCTTCGGTTCTGACTTTTCGAGCCATAATCTCTCTCTCTACTCAAACGGCAGGCTATCGACTAGCTTTTCCCGCGCGATCTTAACTTTGGCCTCTATACGCGTACTGATAAACAGACCTGAGAGCGCTGCTACCATTCCAGCCATAGTTGGAATAGTTGCCATCGAGATACCGCCCGCCATAAGACGTGCGTTACTCGTGCCCTGCGTTGCCATTGTTTCGAATACGTTGATCATACCGGTAACCGTACCAAGCAGACCGATAAGCGGACACATGGCAACTAACGTACGTATAATCAGCATTCTGGCATTCAGTTCATCAGATGCTTCAGAGATCCACGCTTCACGGATTCTATGCGCATACCAAGACTTGGTATCTGACCGTGCTTTCCAATTATGAATAATTTGATTTCTCATTTTTGGAAACACTGCTGTCACAAACCAGTAGCGCTCAATCATTAATACCCACATGAGAAAGAGCGCGGCAGCAACGAAGTAAAGTACGTCACCGCCGGTAGCGATAAAGTCCCTGACCGATTCCCATAATCCAATCAGGTAAACCATATTATGCTTTCTCCGACTCTGCGTGAGCAGCAATGATACCCGCAGTCTGCTCGTCCAGGATGTGAACGATTGACTTGCTCTTAGAAGCAACAATGCTGTGCGTTAAGATCAACGGCAGTGCTGCAATAATACCTTGAGCGGTAGTTACAAGTGCCATTGAGATACTTCCTGCCATCATACGTGGGTCACCAGTACCGAACAGTGTGATAGTTTGGAAGGTTGCAATCATACCAAGTACTGTACCTAACAGACCCAGTAACGGTGCAATTGCAGAGAAGATTTTAATGATGTTGATACCCGCTTCGATACGTGGCAGTTCTTTCAGAATTGCTTCGTCCAGTTTCAACTCGATGTTTTCAGCGTCAGTGCCTTTGTTCTCAGCATACACTTTCAGGATGCGGCCCAGAGGGTTAGATTCTGAAGGTGAACCTGGGTTTTTAAGCTGTGAACGGATTTTGCCACCAACCAGAGTCAGAGTGATCAATTTATACAGACCAATCAACAGACCCAAGATCAACATACCAGTGATAACGTAACCTACTACACCACCAGCGTGATAACGCTCAGACATAGTCGCTTTTTGCTTCAACAGGCCCAGGATTTGGCCTTGTGAAGGGTCAGCATAGAAAGGAACGATACCTGAAGTAGCATTACGCAGCGCTTCAGCAGAAGCAACTAAGTGGCTGTCAGGCTGACGACCAAGTGGTTGGATTACTTTGTTTTCGCTGTCGTAAGTCAGGTAACCTTCGTCACCAATCAGGTTGAATGTACCAACACGAACAACTTCTTGTGTGTTTGTACCACCGTCAAGGTCGATTACGTCCGCAGAGAATCGAACAACCTGACCCTGTTCAGTCATTTCAGTTTGCAGAGAGAACCACAGTTCTTCCAGCTCGTTGATGTTAGGCAGACCTTTTGATTCTTCTGACATGCGAGCCAGGAATTCATCACGACCTGGGTATTGTGCGCTAACGATTGAAGTAGCAATACGACCAAACGCTTCAGAAGACGCCTGACGTACAACACCGAACATCTCACCCAGCGTACCTGTAGCTTGATCTAATTCAGCAGCTTTCTCGTTTAACGTTACTTCGTTATCAGAGAATTGTTTCTGCAGACGATCACCGCGTGCTTGCTCTGCTTTCAGGTCAGCTTCAGCTTTGCGCAGCAGTGCTTGCTTGTCAGCACGTGCTGATGTGAATTCAGCTTCACGTTGTGCATTGATTTTTTGCTCAGATGCACGAGAAGCCTTAACAGAATTTAACAGGTCTTCTAAAGATGCAGGCTCCTGAGCCTGAACTGCTGTAGAAGACATAACCGCGACTGTAGCTGCGGCAATTAGAGATTTAAATACTGGTTTCATTAACGCTTACTCCGCCGCTTTGATAGGAAGTTTAATCAACTCAGGTGGGGTCAGACCTTTCGCCATTTTCACAGCGTCGTTTACTGAACCAAGATATTCGTCACCCAAAGTTTCCCATGAACGCGTGTCATTGTTCCAAACCCAAGCGTGTTTTTGGTCCAAAGACAGCGCTAGCATTGCCGCACGGCCTAAGTTAAAGAAATCAACGGTTACCTGAGTACCTGCGTTATCAAGTGTACCTTGATAAGACGCGATACGAGTACCGTATTCAGTTTCGATAAGGTATGCATCAAGTACCTGACGGAACTGCTCAGAAACAGTTACGTTAGAGTTAGCCATCAGATCGCGAAGTCTCTCGATACGCGCTTGACGCTCAGCCAGACGAATAGGAACGTCAAGCTCTACAAATTTTTCCAGGCTATCGATCATACGGAACATCAGAGGAACGATACCTTTCTTAGTATCTTCGATGCTGTCGATTTGGCTCTGTAAAGAATCAATACCACGCTGCTGGTCAGCAACCAGGCTTGCAAGGTAATCGTTATAAATTTTCAGGTTTTCCGTTTCGTCAACAACCGCACGGTATTCAACCAACAACTCCTGTGACTGTTCGAAAAGTGAGTTGATTTTTTCCTGAGATTTCGCTGCAGCCGCATGCATCTTTGCTTCTTCTTTATGAAGATCGCTCAGAGTAGTTGCAGAGACGAATGCGCTACCAGTCAGTGCGAATGCACCCATCACAGTAGAAGCAATAAGAGTTCTCTTGCTCATTTTGGACATAGTTCCCAACCAATTTCTTATTTGAATCCTTGCGTTTGTAATAAAAGTACTGTCACGCAAGGGGCGTATAAATTTCTATATTTAGGAAGGTAGTATTAGCCGTCGAGACGGTAGTACTACGAACTTCTTATAGTCACACGAGATTGTGGAAAGAGTCAAGTAACAAGCTCTTTACACAAGCCCAATGACAGGTTAATTGCTCAGTGAATATACAAACAGATTGTTTTATTGTGTCTAGTCAGTCATGAAATTGTAAATAAATTACATAACCTTAACAATACAAGTCATTCTCAGTTACTGAATCATCGGACCAGACACTTGTGCAATCGAACGCGGAATGACTTTCCTTTTCACTATCGCACTGTAAAAAGTATGAAAAACAGACTTTCACCGAACCATATTTGCACAGCACAGAGTTTTATAGGATGCATTCTGTCTTTAATTTAATTGAATACAACGCAGATTCTATAAAATATCTAAGGGAGAGTTAATTCAGCGAAAATATGACCACAGTCATAAAATAGCGACAAAAGATACACGGTTGTTCGGGTGTTGCTGATCACGTTACATTTTTCACTTAACGAACTTCACCTATGTCATGCGTATGTTATTGATCAATACTCTCGTTTTCTAGTTAACCTATTTATAAGTAACTACATAGAAGTGTATAGCCGTGGATAGATGAGGCTTATACCGGTTCATCACAATTTTGTAATATTACCCAGATGTTTCTCTGTGCTAATTAGCTCTTCGATAAAATAGCGGATAAATCAAACGACCATTTTCAGGCGTATTACCGAAACTTTTACCTGCATCGTGAAACAGCCATGGCCTGAATAGAATTAAACGATTATAGCGCATAGGTATATGTGTCGTTAATGTCCACTTTGCATAATCAACATTGTCTCGTTGCATTATGTTTTTCCAGAAAGATTCGAAGTTATCCAATCCCATTTTTACTAGATCTTGCTTCGTTAAAGGAGCTCTATCACTGTTCAACTGATTGTGCCGATAAAAATCTGTCCCTCCCTGACAATCTTTGTCTTTTGACAGATACAGAATACCTGACCAATCACAGTTGTCGATATGCACACCGCCTTTGCCTCTTTCCCCCTCTAGCGCCAATCTGAATTTTCCATGGCTGGTACCTTCCGCAGGCTGCAAGGGTTCTCCTACAATTCTGCTAATTAACTCGTCCATCCCCTGGATACGTAATGATTCGGCTGAGTTTCTACCTGGAAAATACTGTTCTCCTGGTAGTACCGGATAATCCATAGCCAATGCTCTGGAACGAATCTCGTCCGCAATGTCCAAAAAGTCGTCAATAACCACAAGGGTCTGATACATATTTGCTCCGAAAAAAAAGGGCTTCATAAAGAAGCCCGTTTATCACTTAATAACAGTACGTTAGAAGTTGGCGGTGAAACCTACATTGTAAGTTCTTCCATAGGTATAGCGTCCAATTGAAATTTCAATTGGGTTTGGATACCAGTCTGTTGCATTTTGAACACTTGCACGCATCAAAATATTTTCCGTTAACTGATAAGTCGCACCCACATCAATTAACATGCGAGAAGGCACTTTAGTGTACGGATTACCATTTTGATCAATATACTGTAGCGGTTCAGTCTGCTCAACGTTACGCTCTGTTTCTGCGGTATAGTTGAAGTCAACAAACGCGAACAAGTCACCTACAGAATAAGAAACTTGTAGGTTAGCTGTCAGGTCTGGATCATTCCACTGACCAGTATCGTCTGTAAAGTCGAAACCAGTGTTTGAAATTTCGTTTTTACGCTGCTTGAATGCACGTAATGACCAGTTCAGATCACCACTGCCTTCACCGAAGAAACTTCCCACCAGCGGATAGTCTGAAAGTTCATTGCGATAGTTAACAGCGTATTCGATACCTTCGAAATTACGTAATGCTGCGTTCACATAACCAGATGTAAATGCGTTAACACCAGGGAACTGGCCATTTTCCATACGGTTAAACTGACTACAGAAAGAATTCGGGAAGTCAGTCGCATCGTAACAGGCATTCAGAATGTCTGTAATCGAGAATTCAACAATCGCATCAGAAATATCAATTTTGATAAAGTCGATTGACAAATCAAGACCTTCAGCCCAACTTGGCGTATAAACGATACCGTAGTTAACACTTTCTGCCTGTTCGTTATTCAGCGTTGCATTTCCACCTGTAAAGCCCCGACGAGACGCATTTTGTATCTCACTCAGGAAGCCTTCAGGAATACCGTCTGCGCGACAGTTAGCTTCACGTACTGAAGGGTTAGGCCCATCACCAATGTTACGGTTATCACAAGGGTCTGTAGCAAATGAGCTTGTTTCTACTACTGGCAGGAACAACTCAGTTACAGCTGGTGCACGGACTGTTTCAGCGATATTACCACGAATCATAACGTCTTCAATTGGACGCCAATTCAAACCTAATGCCCAAACATCATCCGAGCCAGAGCGAGAATTATCAATTTTACGATAAGATGCATCAAGACTCAGAGAGTAGAATACAGGAATATCCATGTCTTCAGAGAAAACAGGAACGCTGATCTCTGCATAAGTATCTTCAGTCTTATATGAACCCGCAGTCGCATTTGGTGCAAAACCTAAAATTGTTGCTGTACCGTCAGGACGGAACTCGGCAGATTCAATACGACGCTCGTAACCAGTTGCAAAGGCTAAAGGACCAGCTGGAAGTTCAGCGATTTCACCAGAAAGGTACGCATAGAACATTGACTGTTCTACTCGGCTTTGGCCTTGGTCGTTATACAATACGTAAGAAGCTGCTGCATCGGTAATCGAACCGAAAGGGTTCAAAGGCGCACAGTCTCCAACAGGGCCAAGCACATTTTCAAACGCTGCTACACCACTACCTGATGGAACAAATCCACCTTCGAAATCCGGATCATAATTGTAACGACAATCAACTTCACCAGTTTCGGGGTTGATACCTACGTCCATAGCATTAAGCCACTTAGCTGTATCAAGACTCTGTCTTTGCGAATAGATAGTGCTGATACCTTTCTGGTACCCAACCGACCAATCAAAGAATTTATCGTCCAGCTCAAATTCACCATTTAACTCGGCGTTTGCACTGTAAACATTAGATTCGTTAATGATTTGACGTTGACCCAAATTTACCCATGCTTTGTGCATGTAGAATTCACCAGGTCCACCCAGATAACCTTCCAGCGTTTCACGAGCACTGTCCACAAGGAATGGGTTGTCTGTAGAAAATTTTAGTGCGGCCCCGTCATACTGGAAAGCACCGGAGCTGTACTGAACTGCTTGATAACCTTGGTTAGACGCATCTGAACGGTTCGCAAAAAATGAAACGTCTAAATTCACGTCATCGGTAATTTTATAGCTACCGAGTACAGTCAGGTTATATCGCTCGAAGCCTTCACGAGCTGTATTTGCTTCGCCCAGATTTAGGCCATCACCGCCTGAAGCCCAAACAGCATTATCTTGTGCGATACCCGGATCGTAAGGAACGATTGTACCGGAGCCATCAGGATTAAACTGAATGAAGTTCCCATCCCATGCGCCAATTCCATAGTTTGTCAGCCCCAGTGAACCCGGAGTGATCAAACCTGAATTTGACAGAATGCCTGCTCGAGGGTTTGGAACCAAACGTACCTGGTTTACAGGGATTTCACCGTCTGCATTTGGTACACCATTTTCAGGGAATGGAGTGAAGCTACTCCAGTCATTGGCGAGACTTGGAACTCTGAATGCTGCAATATTGTCTTGTTCGTTATATTCGAAGGCTACCGTTACGTTACCACGGCCACCGTCGAAGTTTCCGCCTAATAAAGTACGTACAGACTGGTCGCTTGAAATACCATCCTGATAAGTGTAGTCGTAGGAAATTTCAAAACCTTCATAATCGCGCTTCAGAATATAGTTAACTACACCGGCGACGGCATCGGCGCCGTATACAGGTGCACCACCTACCTTCATGACTTCAACGCGGTCAATCAATGATACAGGAATATTGTTAACGTCAACCTGCGCTCCCGGCGCACTGCCGCCACCAACAGGTGAGTTACTGGAAATAAAACGTTTGCCGTTAATCAGTGTCAGCGTACGTTGAGATCCCAAACCGTACAGACTGATCGTGTTTTGACCTAAGCCTTGAGAGCTTGCCGCTGTGTTACCACCAATTTCAGGCGTTGTACCCGCAGCAACGCCAGGCAGGTCTAAGAGCGCGGTAATTGCATTAGTCATACCGCGGTCGCGGATATAGCTGTCGTCGATAGCATCTACAAGCTGAGTCGGCTCCATGTCGATGCGAGAAATACGTGAGCCGGTGACTTCAATTTTCTCTACAAGTTTGCCTTCTGTCTCGTCAGTATTTTCGGCATCTTGTGCAAATGCTGGCGTCGCCGCCGTAACTGTACCGAAAAGTAGTGCCAGTCTAACGCTTTTTGATAGCTTAGACATGTTATTTTTATTCATTGTAATCCCCTGGATTAATGTAATTTTTTTATATATAAAAAACAGCGTTACATCGATTTACAAACATTTACACAATCTTTGCCAACCGTACGCTCATATTCTTTTAGCAAATAAATTTGAACCAATCAATTAATTGGGTGGTCGGAGTGGCATTTTTACTTTTACGCTTATCAAGAGACGTTAAGCACAAATACTTACTTGACTTTTACAAAAAAACACATAAATGGAACAAAAAACCAACAAAACGACCTTGCACCTAGCAATTTTCGACCACAAATAAATTAGATAGTCAAGTTTATTTTAGATTTAAAAAGTAATGATTATTGCAATACATAAACACCCTCGGGCCTTTATTTACAAGGTACTAAAGCTATTGGCCAAGCTAGGTTCGACTCAATATCCGTTATAGATGAAGGTTATAATAGGGCGTCAGCCATTCTGCACGGAAGTGTAACCATATATTTACACATATAAAGGAGTTATTTTTATCTAAGACGGAACTTTAAGTCACGTTGACTGTTTTGTAGCCGAAGTTCAGTCTTCATGATGTTTGGCAAAGGCTAATATAGAACACAACCTCAATAATTTAATTCAAGCACGCTAGTCGAGTTAAATTTACGAATAACGACTGATGACTTGCATTGTTGAAAGACGAAAAAAAACCCTCACGATGTGAGGGTTTTTTGTTTTACGCTAATCAGAATTTAACAAACTTCTTAGTATCTGAAGTTTACACTGAATCGAACGTAACGAGGTGACTGCCAAGCAGTTGGCAAACCGAAGTTCGGGTTAACTGCACCAGAACCAGCTACATCACCTTCGTCATCATAGATTTCATTAACTTCAGTAACGGTGTCGTTATTAAGAACGTTAAAGATATCTGCACGGAGTGTCAGATCGTAATCTTCACCAATTTCTACATTATAAGAAGCGGTAAGATCTAAGTTCCAATAGCTGTTAGTGCGACCTTCTGAGCCACGTGGAGCCAGAACACCGTTTTTGTAGAATGACTCAGAACCGTACGCCTGAGCAAACACGTCTGTAGGGTGGTAACCGAATGCATTTTTCGGACGACCAGTCCAGAACTGAAGGTTTGCACCAAGGTTAAAGTTTTCAGTTACAGCATAAGAACCAAATACTTTGAACTGATGACGTCTGTCATTAGGCAGATCGCCATAAGCCCCGTCAAGTAATCCCGGTTGGTCGAACAAGGTCGTCAAACCCGCATCGTCCTGACCGTTGTCTGAACGCACATAACCTTCGTTGTTACCCCAGCTGTGTGACCAAGTATATGCTGCGTTTAACAACCAAACACCGTCCCATGCTTTTTCAAAAGTAACATCTACTGACGCATATTTACGAATTGACTCTGGATAGCCTAGATCTTCTGCAGACAGGTCCATGTAAATCATTTCACCGTCAGTTCCAGGCAGCTCATTTGTACCAACAGTTATGTCTTTGCCAGGATTAATTAGTACATACTGGTGGAAACCCGTCCAAATGTCAGTAACATCACCGTATCCATTTTCTGCCGCCCAATCAATAACTGCAGCATCGATTGCAGCATCTTCAATGGTTGTAGACAGTTCACGGTAAGTACCTTGAATTGCCATACTCCAGTCGTCACTTAGCTGGAACTGATAACCAGCAATAAATTCATCTGAATACATGGAATCAAGATTACCAGCCACAATAGCATCAGGAGCAGCGGCCTGACCGTTAGCAAAAACTTCGTCTGGACGCGTTTGAGCACCAGTTAGATTTGGAATACCTAGAGCTTCATCGGCAAAACCTTCAAACTCATAGTACTCCTGGATGTATGTTTCTGCGCCGGCCAAACGGATGTTTGTATTTGCTGCAACAGGCAAATAATAACGACCGTAGCTCGCCCATAATTTAGACTCGCCATCGCCCATCACATCATAAACAGCACCTAAGCGTAATGCCCATTGGTTATCAAGCTTCACAAAGGTTTCGCCGTTGGCATTGAAGTTTTCGAATGAGTCGTTACGGATACCCATGTTAAGTACAAGGTCATCCGTTACTTGCCACTGATCATTCACATAGAATGCAAAGTTTTCAGATTCAAAATCACCACCAACTTCATAAGTACGATGACGAACCTGGTAGATTTCATTTGCATCAGTACTGTCATCGACGTAGTACAAGTAATAAGCGCCACCAGAGTTAATTGTACTCGAAGTAGCCGTTAGTTTTTCGTAATCCACACCAAAACGAATAGAGTGATCACCAACAAACCAGTCAGCATCTACACGGAAAACTTCTCGCTCATCTTCACCTTGTTCTACAGTGAAGTTAGCAAACGTACTTGCCGGAACAAAGGCAGCAGTACTGTCATAACGATAATAAACAGCTGGGTTCGCATCCAATGCACTACCAACAGTACGGTCTTGCTTGTTGATACCATACATAGCAGATACTGAGAAATCGTCTGTCAGAATACTGGTCCATTTCACGCTGGCGTTTAAGCCACCGTCGTTTTCTTCGGTAACTGTAGGCTCGTCGTCCTCAACGCCGTCACTATAGAACCCCTTAGTTACTTTCGTTGTTCTTTCATCAGAAAAGGCGGTAAGTTCAAGAATGTTGTTTTCGGTTACATACCAGTCTACCTTTGCAACCCAAAATGTATCGTCGTCTTTTTCTGTGTAACGGTTTTCGAATACCCCACCTTCAACGATAGACTGTTGACCACGGTACGATTGTTCAACATCACGCGGGTTTACCAATACATAGTAGAATAATTTATCTTCGATTAATGCGCCGCTTGACCAGATGTTATAATCCAGTGAGTCGCTTTTATCGAAGTCGTTGTTGATTCTGTAAAGATCATTGGCTGGAGAAAAAGACGAAGGACGATCTTCGCGTAATGAATCAGGCTCATAGTAAGCGTTTACGCCCCACTTGAATTCGTTTGTACCGCTCTTAATTTTGGCGTTAATAACACCACCAGTTACGCGACCAAACTCTGCTGAATAACCACCTGTTTTTACTTCAAACATGTCGTACATATCGAATGGTGGTTCACTAGAACCAACACCAGTACGGAAGTTAGTGATGTTCAGGCCGTTTACATAATAAGCATTCTCACCTACAGATGCACCACCGATAGAAGGTAAATCACCGAATGCAGAGTCACCACGCGTTGTGCCTGGCGCCAATAAAGCAACTGACGTCAAATTACGAGGCACCGGAACTTTATCTAAAGTAAGCGTGTCTACAACAATACCTGTAGTCGAACTGGTAATGTCTACCATTGCAATTGAAGAACCAACAACTTCAATTGTTTCAACATCTTCACTTGCCAGAGAGATATTGATGTTAGTTTTACCACTGATACCAACCGCTACACTTTCTTGAATGGTTGTTTTGTACCCGCCCTTTTCGGCAACAATTTTATAATTACCTGGAGGTAGTAATGGAAAACGGAAAACGCCATTTTCATCAGTCACAACTGAGCGGGTCAGACCGGTTTCCAGATTAGTAATTGAAACACTGGCATTACTCAACTTCGCACCTGAAGTTTCAACCGCATTACCTTGAATATATCCTGTCGTGCCATCTGCATATACTGGAACAGATAAGCCTAGGCCAACCGCGATACTAATCGCAGTAAGGCTCTTTTTCATATTTATCATGTGTTGTCTCCCTGGACCACAATATTGGAATAACTAAGTCGTTTTATCTCGACTTTTAGACTGGGGAACCCCACCAAGATAATAACTGCATGATAAGTTTGGGGTCAATAGCGATAAATTATTCAATAGCAATTATACAAAATGATGAATCAACCACCTCCAAATTTTGTACACATATATTTACAAAATGTAAAAAGTTAAGCATCCTTCAGCGCTAACAACGCTAACTCAGCAAGTCACCATCCATACTATAAAAGGGGAAAGCAAAATTATAGACAAATATAAAACATAAAATAAATCAGAAAATACATATAATAATACACATTAAAATTAAATATTTTATTGCAAATAAAACGTAAATATACGAATTAATTATTACTTATTTATTACCACTTAACTCACATAAATGTCACTTATCGCATATATTGGTATTTTATTTCTTGAAGTGTTCTGAATTTCGCCGCTTTTGTCACAATAGCTGTCCTTCGGGGCTGTCTTTTTAGGCATGAATATAGGAGTTAGGTGCTTGTGACATTTGATTGTAAAGATATTCTGTTTACCCGTGCCGCATTAATTCTCAATGTCATTTTTTTCAGATTTATAGGAATCAACTCGACATACCCTGCAGACAAGCTATAAATGAAGAGAACATAACAACAAGGAAAACACTGTGAAGTTAGATGACGACATCCATAATTATTACGAGCATCTGGTTTTAGAACGCATTGCACATCTGGGACTAGACCGAACAAAATCTGCAGACTACCTGGCTGATTTGTGTTGCCTGGCATTAAATCAGGTGCCGCCACGCTACATTCGATACGAAGTGGACATGGCATTTTATTTGCCGCAAAGCGAACGCCAACAAATGGAGATGAACGTGGAATATGCGGTGGAAAAAGCGATTAAGTTTCTGGATCAGGTCGTAAAGAAAGACGAAGAATAGTAAAAGCTGGATTGGGAATTTGGGTGGCAGGCTCTCAGCCACATCCCGGCACATGAGTCGTCTGCTGCGGCTGCTCCCTTCCGGGCCTGACCGGGTTCACAGAGTATCATTGCGAGAGGACCAAGAGCCCACCATAGAAACCTGCGCTCCTTTGCAGGAGCGCGGCGCATTATGACGACTTGTGTCGCAAAGTTCAACCCTGAGTTGTAAAACGTTCCTCAGCAATTTGATTTGCAACCAGGTTCGTCGCGCGATTTTCTGCTTCTGCGCGCTCGTAAACCTCTACCAGGGTTTCGCCAATTTTGGCAATATGTGCTCGCATAGCGTCGTCTGAAGAGTCATCCAGCTTCTGGTGATAGATATCGATGATACCACCCGCATTTATGACGTAATCCGGCGCATACACAATGCCTTTTTCTTTTAATGCGGTACCCAGTGACTCCCTTGCGAGCTGGTTGTTTGCAGCACCGGCAATAATTTTTGCCTGAATGTCAGGCAACGACTCATCGTTAATGGATGAACCCATTGCACAAGGTGCTATTACGTCCAGTGGTAAAGTCAGAATCTCTTCTGGCGCTACAATCGTTGCACCCAGCTCTGCTTCGGCTTTAGCTAATCCTTCAGGATAAATATCTGCCACGTAAAGCTTGGCCCCTTCGGCATGTAATTGCTTTGCCAGACGATAGCCTACGTGTCCCATGCCCTGAATGGCGACTTTTACACCGTTTAAGTCACTTTTAAGTACGTGTTGTACCGTGGCTTTTAATCCCACAAACACACCGTATGCCGTTGACGGAGCCGGGTTGCCGGTTGGCGTTTCGCCCAGAGCATTATACTGCGCCGACGTGCCTGCAATGTGTGATGACTGTGTCGCCATAGCCTGCAGGTTTTCAACGCTAATCCCTGAGTCTTCTGCAGTGATGTAACGACCATTGAGACTTTCAACAAAACGTCCCATGGCCTTCATCATGTCTTCCGTTTTATGCTTGCGCGGATCACCGATGATTACTGACTTGCCACCACCCTGTTTCAGGTTTGCCATGGCTGCTTTGTACGTCATTCCTTTAGAGAGACGAAGTACATCAGTCAGCGCTTCAGCGCTGTTCAGATATGGCCACATGCGACACCCACCCAATGACGGGCCAAGGTTCGTATTGTGAATGGCAATAATGGCTTTTAAGCCACTGGCTTCGTCATGGCAAAATGCCACGTGTTCATGTTTATCAAATTCCGGGTGATCAAAAACAGACATAGGGTAAACCGTTCCTGGACAAGAAAACGCTATACTAGCGCACACCACTGAGGACAGGTTTTGCGAGTTTATGCCGTTTAATTTACAGCGTAGAACGGCAATTTTTTTCGTCAGTGCTTTGTAGGATGTATATCCTAGTATTATAATGTACGCACAATAACTATCATAATAGCGAAATCACGAGTACCTTAATGAAACTGGATAAATTCGACCGCGAAATCCTACGTGTGTTGCAGCAAGATGCCACGATTTCCATGGCAGATCTCAGCCAACAGGTTGGCTTGTCGCACACCCCTTGCTGGCGTCGGGTTAAGCGCCTGGAAGCCGAAGGGATCATCCTTCGCAAAGTGACCTTACTCAACGGCAAAAAACTCAATTTAGGGGTGTCGGTATTTATTTATGTCTCGCTGAAAAATCACGATGGCGATTCACTTACCGACTTTGAAAAAGCCGTTCAGTCCATCGACGAAATTGTAGAGTGCCACACCACCAGCGGCGAGAAAGACTATCTGTTGAAAGTGATAGTGGAAAGTATTGAAGAGTACGAACACATTCTCAAAACCAAGCTCACGCATCTCCCCTGCGTCGATCACTTAAGTTCCACCTTTGCGTTGAAACAGGTGAAGAACACAACGGCGCTACCTATTAAAAGTCAGTAGCAAATTCGATTTCTATAACATGACATCCCGACGCTATTGCGCGTCGGGTTGATTTTCCGGTTCTGCCTGCTGAAACGCTTCTAACGCCTGGCAATTATCGTATATACGCAATATGAGTGGGTAGCGTGTCATATCAACACCAAATCGCTTCGCGTTATAAACTTGTGGCACCAAACAAATGTCAGCCATGGTGACATCAAAATCAAAACAGAATCGTCCTGCCTGAGTCTGTAGTCGACGCTCGATACCATCGAAACCTTTTTCAATCCAGTGTTTGCACCAACCGTTAGTCTGGTCACTGGACAACTCATACTGATTAGACAGTGACTGCAAAACACGCAGGTTCGCCAGCGGCTGAATATCACAAGCAATATCTTGCGCCAGTCCTCTCACTCTGGCCCGCTCAACCGCATGAGCCGGCATAAGCGAATAGGGCTCAGGGTAACGTTCATCAAGGTACTCAATAATACTCAGTGATTGGTTCAGAATAATGTCTTCGTCATCATCAACAAACGTGGGGACTAGATGTGAGGGATTCAGGGAATCGTAAGCGGCCTGGTGTTGTTCGCCACCGTCTTTAACTAAGTGCACCGGCACGTATTCATACTCCAACCCTTTCAGGTTCAGCGCAATGCGGACCCGGTAGGTAGCCGAAGAACGCCAGTATCCATATAACTTCAAACTCATCATGGATTTCCTAATTGTGCGGTACCCGCCAATCGCAGGTACCGGTTAGCACGTAGCCGTTAGTTCAGCACACTTACGCGTTGCTCAATGGCACCAAAAATACTTTGTTGCTGGTCATCGAGCATTTCAATACGCACAGTGTCACCGTTGGCCATAAAACTGGTCGACGGTTTGCCATCACGGATGGTTTCAATCATGCGAACTTCGGCAATACAGGAGTAACCTACCCCTCCCTGAACTATAGCAGATCCATAATCAGTGCCCTGTTTATTTGACACTGTACCTGAACCAATTATCGTTCCCGCGCCCAGATTCCGGGTGCGAGCCGCATGCGCAACTAACTGAGCAAAGTTAAATGTCATGTCCACACCGGCATTAGGTTTACCAAACAGTTCATTGTTATAATGGGTCTGTAGCGGCAGATTTACCTTAGTATCGGTCCAGCTGTCACCCAGCTCGTCAGGCGTCACAGCTACCGGCGAAAAAGCACTGGCCGGCTTGGATTGATAAAATCCAAACCCTTTAGCAAGTTCACCGGGAATCAATCCGCGCAATGAAACGTCATTTACCAGCATCAGTAGTTTGATGTGATTACCAGCCTGTTCTGCTGTAACGCACATTGGTACATCGTTAGTGATAACCGCTATTTCAGCCTCAAAATCGATTCCCATTGCAACATCTGGCACAACCACATCGTCGTAAGGACCAATGAAATCGTCACTACCGCCCTGGTACATCAGCGGATCTGTCCAGAATGATTCTGGAATTTCTGCGCCTCGGGCTCGGCGTACCAGCTCTACGTGATTGACATAGGCACTGCCATCGGCCCAATGATAAGCGCGTGGTAAAGGCGAGTGACAGCGTTTCGGGTCAAACGCCTCGCATTCAATTTCACCACTGTTGAGCTTTTCATAGCGCGACTGCATTTGCGCCTCAAGCGCATCCCAGTTATCAATAAACTGTTGCAGAGTTTGCGCAACCGGCGCCGCCGACACTGCGCGTGTCAAATCGCGGCTTACCATCATTAACTCACCATCACGCTGCGCATTCTTATAAGTAGCAAACTTCATTCTGTTCTCCTGTTAACCTTTCCAGCTGTACACGTATTCCGCGTTTTCTACAGCCTGACTTGCTGCCGTGATCTCAAGCGCATCGCGGGTATCGAGCATGACAGCAACTTCGTCGGTAAAGGTTTTCTTATGTGCCTGACCGGCAGCAAACGCTTTTGGATGAGGCCCGTGGGTAAAGCCTGCCGGGTGGAACGTCACCATGCCCGCCTCAATGTTGTCTCGACTGAAAAAGTCACCCGCGTGATAAAACAACACTTCATCAAAATCGTCGTTACTGTGATAGAAAGGCACCTTGAGCGCGCCAGGATCGCTTTCAATAGGGCGCGGTACAAATGTGCAAACCACAAAACGCTTAGCGACGAACGTCGTATGCGCTGACGGCGGCAAATGATAGCGATGGCTCATTAACGGACGAATATCCCGCCAGTTAATTTTCATTACTGTCAGGTCACCATGCCAGCCCTGAGCATCCAGTGGATTAAACGGGTAAGTTATCCGCGACAAACGTTGATGTCGCTTCACCTCAACCTGCCAGGTATTTTCATCCTGCTGTGCCAAAAACTGGTCGTTAATCTCGGGATAACGAAGCATAGCCGGATCGAAGATGGCGTGATTACCTACCAGGCCTTTTTCGGGCAACTGGTAACTATCGTCCGTTGCTTCGATCATCAGCAACTGCATTGGCACGCGAGGCGCCAGTCGCCACATAGTAGAGCGAGGGATCACAACGTAATCCCCTTCTGTTACCACAAAGTGACCGTAATCACAGTATAAGTCACCTTCTCCCTTGTGCACGAAGAGCAAATCGTCTCCATCTGCGTTACGAGCCAGCTTTTGCATCGGCTCATTACAATGCCAGAAACGATACTGACAATGGGCGTTATGCAAAATAACCGGAGCCGAAAACGGCGAGTTGCCTTCAGCTAGCTGATTAAGCTGCATCAGGTCGAACGCACGTGGACGCAGCTCCCCTTCCCACTCAGTCCAACCTGTTGGCGCATGCTTATGATGAATATGAGATGCCGGGCCAAAAAAGCCGTCCCGTCCTACTTCGCGTTCATACAGTGCCTGCTCAGGTAAATCAGCATGGGCCTGACGGGAATGCAGGCCTTGCTTTATGGGAAAGCGCGCTGGATTACGCATTGTCACCCTCGGCATTCAATACACCGCGACGGATTTGGTCTTGCTCAATGCTCTCGAACAAGGCTTTAAAATTGCCTTCACCAAACCCTTCATTGCCTTTGCGCTGAATGATTTCGAAGAACACAGGACCAATTACCGTGTCGGTGAAAATTTGTAGCAAAATGCCATCCTGCTCTGGCGCACCATCAATCAGGATCCGCAAATCCCTTAGCACATCAATCGATTCACCGTGACCCGGAATACGGGTGTTCACAGCATCATAATAAGTGTCTGGAGTATCCATAAAGGCCAGCCCGCGCCCTTTCAGCTCTGATACTGTTTTATAGATATCGTCGGTAGATAAGGCAATGTGCTGAATGCCCTCACCGTTGTAGGCTTTTATAAACTCCTCAATCTGAGAGTGATCATCAACCGACTCGTTAATTGGGATGCGAATACGGCCACAAGGTGATGTCATGGCTTTACTTACCAATCCGGTGAGCTTTCCTTCGATATCGAAGTAGCGTATTTCACGGAAGTTACCGATGTTCTCGTAAAATTCAGCCCATACCGCCATATTTCCGCGTTTCACGTTGTGTGTGAGATGGTCGATTAACTGCAGGCCGGCATCCGCTTTTGCAACACGCTCCTGCCAGTCGGGATAGAACGAGAAGTCAACGTCGTAGATGCTGTCTGAGCCATAGCGGTCGACAAAATAAAGCGTGCTTTCACCGATACCGTAAATCGCCGGAATATTCAGCTCCATGGGCCCCAAGTTGCCGCGGAACAGCTTGCCACCATTGGCCAGGGCATGTTCAATGGCTACCCCGGCGTCTTTCACTCTGAATGCCATGCCGCACACGCTCGGCCCGCGCAAGCGCGCAAATTCTTCAGCTTGTGATGCGGGTTCTGCGTTGATAATAAAATTGATATCACCCTGGCGAAACAACCATACACGCTTGGATTTGTGAACAGCGACTTCAGCGAAGCCCAGTGAAGTGAACAGCGCTTTTAGCACCTCGATGCCCTCATCATTCGCTGCCGTGTATTCGACAAATTCGAAGCCGTCAGTGCCCAGAGGATTGTAGTTATTAGAATGCGTTGTCATTGATGTCTCCGATTAACATGTTTGCAACAATATAATCAGAGAACAGCCTGCGACAGAAGCTTTAGCAATCAGACAATTAGCAAGCTGTATTTACATCTTTTGTAAACATAAAGTAACAGGTTGATATAAACCTTTTTTAAGACACAAAAAAGCCGCGCAGAGCCCGTCAGCGCGGCTTTGTCGGCATTTCAACAATGTAACTATAGCTTTACAGTGGCTTTGTTTATGCCATATTCACGGAGTTTATTGGCGATCGCCGTATGACTTAACCCCAGCTTTTTCGCCAGTTGACGAGTACTTGGATACGACGGATAAAGTTTCTTGAGCAAATCACGCTCAAACTTCTTCACTTCCTCATCGAGCGTACCTTCGAAGTTTTCATCGACGTAGGTCATGCTGGGTGTACAACTGGGCAGTTGAATGTCTTCTTTGGTTATTTCGTTTCCGTCCAGTAACGACAAGGCGCGAAACAAAGCATTTTGTAATTGCCTTACGTTACCAGGCCAAGGGTAATGCTGTAGGAAGTCCACACACGACTTACTGAGTTTGGCTGGGCGTCGTCCAAGCTTGGCACTATGTTGAAGAATAAATGCCTCAGACAAAGGCACAATGTCTGAGCGACGTTCGCGAAGCGACGGCACGACCAGACCCAATACGTTTAACCGGTAATACAGCTCTTTACGGAATTTACCTTCTTCTACCAATTGCCCCAAGTCCTGACAGGTGGTGCAAATAAATCGCACGTCAACGCCGACCGGGTTTACGTCACCAATGCGACGAAACTCACCATCTTCCAGTACTCGCAACAACTTTGCCTGGAGTTGGGTTGACATGTCGGCGATTTCATCGAGTAGTAAAGTACCACCTGCGGCCTGTTCAATCAGCCCCACTTTGGCCTGGGTTTGGTTGAATGTACCTGCCGCATAGCCAAACAGTTCAGTTTCAGCCACGTTATCGGGTATAGCACCGCAATTTAGTGCAAGAAAAGGTTTGTCGGCTCGGCGACTGCTCTGATGACATGCTTTTGCCAGCATTTCTTTGCCCGTACCGGTTTCACCAAAAATAAGAATAGGGGCATCGAGATCAGCAATGCGTTTTGCCTCGTCGATAGTCTGCTGCATGGTCGGCGACTGCGTGATCAATTTGTCAAAGCTACCGGTATCGTGTTGTTGAAACACAGTAATTTGCTGACCCAGACGTACTTCTGACTTCAACATTACAACCGCCCCCGCCAACACGGTTTTGTCGTCGGAATCATCGACGGTAATGGGTAAAATATCTGCAACAAAATCTTGTTGTATAAACTTCACCTTAGTGCTGTGTGGCGTTGGATTTTTACTTTCCAGCCAACGGCTGAAATTAAATCCCTTAACATACTCGCCAATCTCAGTGAGCAACAGGTCGTTTTCATCCATCTCGAGGCCGCTGGTCACTGCATCGTTGCACAACAACAGTTTGCCGCGGTTATCAATGGAAAAAACCGGATCAGGCAACGTTTGGACAATCGCAAATAATTGATTACGCTCCCGCTCACCTGGCATAAACAGCGTGGTTTTTACGTCTTCAATCCCAGGAATACGGCGAATTTTCGGCATCAAATGCTGAAAATCTTCGAATTTGATATTAGGAAAGTTGAGGAAGATTTTACCGACTTCGTCGATTTCTATACCGCGGAGGTCAATGTTATGGGTAACTAAAATATCCAGCACATCCTGGGCGATCCCGAGTCTGTCCTGACAACTGATTTCTAAACGCATCCAAACACCTGGCAGCTGTAAACTATATTTTACAGAATATCACAATTTAATAACTATTCTAGCGTAATACGCAATTAGCAACTGAAATGTTCATTTTTCCATAAAAATGCAAAAAACCGTGCATGACAGGCATGCACGGTTGCTAATTTTAGTATAGTTAGCTTGCTTTTTTCTTGGGTTCGAAGAGAGGTTCAAACAACCCCAGCTCTTTGGCTTCCTGAACAAGTGCCATCAGATCCATTTCTGAAATGTCCAGCAACTGGTCGAAGTTTTCCAGAATGTAGTAAAGCGGTTGCAGAATATCGATGCGATATGGCGTTCTGAGTACATCAGTTACCATAATGTCGCGACGAACCGGTACGTCACTTTCCAGCGCGTATTGCGTTTCTTTCGGCGAAGACAGTATTCCACCACCGACAATGCGCAGGCCGTCGTGCTGTTTTACCAAACCAAACTCAACGGTGAACCAGTACAAACGAGCCAAAAAGACACGGTCTTCTTTACTCGCAGCCAGACCCAGTTTGCCGTATGTTTCTGTAAATTTGGCAAAGGCCGGATTGGTCAACAGCGGACAATGTCCCATAACCTCGTGGAAAATGTCCGGCTCTTGTAAGTAATGAAAGTCTTCTTCGCTACGAATAAAGGTGGCAACCGGGAAACGCTTGTTCGCCAGCAATTCAAAAAACTCGGCAAAGCTGATCAACGCCGGCACCGCAGCGGTTTGCCATCCGGTAGCTGCCTGCAGCGCCCGGTCTATATCAGGGAGCTGGGGAATAACGTCAGGCTGCAAGCCCAGTAACTCCAGGCCGTGAAAATACTCATCACAGGCTCTGCCTGGTAGCAACGCCATTTGTTGGTCATACAATGCCTTCCACACGCGGTTCTCTTCCGCTGACCACTGAATAATTCCGCCTGGGCCGGGAGTTTTTGAATGATATTTTAATTGCTTAGCCATACACCGAATTTAGTTAACAATTTATTGACTAAAGTGTAATGATTTTGGCGCTCAGCAACACTCCCGAGCGCTTCACACCTGCTCATTCGATGTAACATTAAATTTACAAAATACGACTTAATGACACTGCCGGAAATTTATAAAAGGCATTAAAAAAGCCCGCTAAATCAGAGACTAGCGGGCTTGTTTATGTTGGTTGAGTGCAGTGCTATAAACGGCTGATTTCGCGGTTTAACTGATACTCTCTGGACGTTACGTAAGTTTCAATTTTGCGCAAACGTTTTTCGATTCCCTGGAAACGGTTCGCAATATCGTGAAAAGCTTGTCTTGGCGGCTCACCGGCCTGCCACACCTTGGTTTTCACTTCTACGCGCTCGTTGTCGTCGGCTCCACCGGCATCACTGTTCCGCCATCCCTTGCTGGTGTCGCTGCCATCGCGGTAGGTGGGCACTTGCTCCACGTTCGCCGGGCGCTTGTCAAAAATAAACCAGCACGCAATGTAGGTAACGAAAACAAACGGCCCTGCAAGTAAGAAAAACGCCGTGACCGTCAGGATACGTACCAACCAGACTTCAAGTCCGAAGTACTCGGCGATGCCGGCGCACACACCGGCAATCCGGCCGTGCTTGGTGTCACGATAAATCGTTTTCTTAGTCATGCGCGATTTCTCCACTCAGGTGCTTCTGAATCAAGAATTGCTTCCAGGGTTTTAATTCTGTCTGCCATCATTTCGGCTTTGCCAGCCAGTTCCTGTAGTGCAATCTGATCTTCAGCCGTTAAGCCCTGGTTGACCTGCTTCTTACTGCGATAGTGCAGAATCAACCAGATAGGTGCAACAAAGATCAAAAAGATAATCAATGGTGCAAGTATTAGTGCAACCGTGCCTTCATCCATAATATACCTCCGATATGAAGCGCTGAAATCAATCAGCCGAATACGTTATTAACTTATTTCGCTTTGGCTGATTTGCCAGCAGGCTTTGCAGACTGCTTCATTTTGGCTTTCAATGCTTCCAGCTCATCATTAATTTTATCGCCGGCTTCTAACTCTGCAAATTCATCGTGTAACGATTTTTTACCCAGGTCATACGCTTCGACTTGCGATTCAATGTCGTCAATTTTGCGCTCGTATTGCTCAAAACGTCCCATTGCTTCGTCGATTTTACCGCTATCCAGTGTTTTGCGAACTTCCAGTCGCGAAGTCGCGGTTTTCTGACGCATGATAATGGTTTTCTGACGTGCCTTGGCATCGGCCAGTTTTTCCTGCAGCTGTGCGGTTTCAGTTTGAAGCTTACCGATTTGTTCTTCAACAATCTGTAGCTCTTTGCTGAGTGACTCAGCCGCTTCGTTACTCTTTTTCTTTTCCTGAAGCGCTGCGCGTGCCAGGTCCTCACGGTCTTTGCTCAGTGCAAACTCCGCTTTGGCCTGCCAGTCTGCGGCATCCGCTTCCGTTTTACTAATTTGTGCCACGATGTCCTTTTTACTGGCAATGGTTTTGGCTGACGCTGAACGTACTTCTACCAGCGTGTCTTCCATTTCCTGGATGATCAGGCGAACCATTTTCTCCGGATCTTCAGCCTTATCGAGTAATGCATTAATATTTGAGTTCACAATGTCAGTGAAACGCGAGAAGATACCCATAATTACTTACCTCTGGCTCGTGTTGAAAACGAATGGTTAATCTTGGTACTAACCATACAAATACCCTGCCAACTTCAAAAAATATTTTAACACACTGTTTTTAAACAGTTTAAATAGAAAAAAAGAAATACTCGAATCGGCATCTTTTTTAATCTACACTATTAATTGGTCGATTTGGCTACTTTTTGAGGGAATTAATGAGTCGGTTTCGCCAACAGGACAATTTGCTCGGGCAAGCGAACAGTTTTTTAGAGATTCTGGAACAGGTTTCTCAAATTGCGCCGCTAAATAAACCCGTATTGATTATCGGTGAACGTGGAACCGGTAAAGAACTCATCGCAGCGCGTTTACACTTCCTGTCAAAACGCTGGGATCAAAACTATGTGAAGCTCAACTGTGCCGCGCTGAACGAAAATTTACTGGAAAGTGAATTGTTCGGGTATGAAGCCGGGGCATTTACCGGCGCAGCCAAACGCCGGGAAGGTCGTTTTGAGGTTGCTCACAACGGTACCTTGTTTCTGGATGAGCTGGCCAACACCTCGGGATTGATTCAGGAAAAACTACTGCGTGTTATAGAATACGGTGAATTTGAGCGCGTAGGTGGCAGCCGAACGTTAAAAGTCGATGTTCGACTCATTGCCGCAACCAACGAAGATTTACCTTCGCTGGCAGACTCAGGCGAATTCAGAGCCGACTTACTCGACCGACTTGCTTTTGATGTTATTACCATCCCCCCGCTTCGCGAACGCAAAGACGACATTTTATTGCTGGCAGAGAACTTTGCCATCAACATGGCGCGGGAACTGGAAATGGAACTGTTCAGTGGCTTTACCGAAAAAGCCAAGCGGACCCTGCTTGAATATGACTGGCCCGGTAACATCCGTGAATTGAAGAACGTGGTAGAGCGGGCCGTGTACCGTTGTAATAATCCAAACCTACCGGTGCACGAGATTATCCTCGACCCGTTTGAATCTGCATTTCGTCCACAGGCCAGAGTCAAAACCCAGGATAGGATTGCACAATCGCCGTCAACCGCACCGACAGATACTCAGCCGGTTGCCTCGGCGCCAACAGCTCAGCCAGCGGCAGCTGAACCTCCAACACTTATGCCGGCTATTGCAGACTATCCGTTGGATTTAAAGCAGCTCAGCCAGGATTACGAGATCAATATGATCCAACAGGCATTAGCTGACAGTCAGTACAATCAGAAAAAGACCGCTGAAAAGCTCAGTCTGACTTACCATCAACTGCGTGGTTATCTGAAGAAATACAACCTGCTTGATTCCACGGCCGAGGAAAACTGATCATGCGCTATCCGTCAGCCAGTCATTTGCTTACGGTTATTTGTTTTTTTAGCCTGGCTGGTTGTTCGCCGCAAAAATACAGTGAAAAATTTCAGGAAGGGCTGGTGTATTGCTCTGAGAGCGATCCGTTATCGATGAATCCACAATTGGATACATCAACCACCACGGCCGATGCTACCGCACACCAAATCTATGACCGCCTGTTAGAGTTCGATACCGAAACCGGCCGTATTCAACCGTCTTTGGCCAGCGAATGGTCAGTCAGTGAAGACGGCCTGATTTACCGATTTACGCTGCGGCCAGATGTGGTGTTTCACAGTACCGCCTATTTCACGCCTACCCGACCGTTTAATGCATCAGATGTGGTGTTTTCGTTCAATCGCTGGCGTTTAACTGAACACCCGTTTCACCGTGTTTCCGGTGGCTATTACCCGTATTTTGAAAGTCTGGGCCTGGCGTCAAACATTGCTGATATTCGTCAAATATCTTCGAACGAGGTAGAAATAGCGTTGTTCGAGCGAGACAGCTCTTTTTTGGCCAATATCGCCAGTGACTTCTCGGTCATATTGTCGGCTGAATACGCTGACTATCTGATGTCCATGGGAACGCCCGAAGAGCTGGACGAATTCCCGATCGGTACCGGCCCTTATCAATACCAGAGCTATAAAAAAGACCACTATATACGCTACAACGCCAACCCTTCTTACTGGCGGGGACAACCCGACAGTAACACATTGATTTTTGATATCACGCCCAAGAGCTCCCTGCGACTGGCAAAACTCATGACCGGTGAGTGTGATGCGATTGCATTCCCGGCCCGAGTCGACCATGAAATTATTCGTGAACGCGACGATTTGGTCCTGGCTGAGAAAGCCGGTTTGAATATTGGCTTCTGGGCCTTTAATACCGAGCGTCCGCCGTTCGACAATCCGGATGTTCGCAAGGCGCTGGCCTATGCCATCGATAAAAACACCTTGTTGGAAGCCGTGTATTTCGACAGCGCGACCCGCGCCAGGTCCTTGCTACCAGCTGCGAGCTGGGCGTATCAGGCTGACGCCGATGACACTGGCTATAATCCGGTACTGGCGCGTAAGTTACTGGACAATGCCGGTGTACCACCCGGGTTCACTATGAATGTATGGGCCATTCCGGTAGAGCGTGCCTATAACCCCAATGCGAAAAAAATGGCAGAACTCATTCAGAATTACCTGGCGGAAATCGAAGTAAACGTGAACATTGTGAGCTACGACTGGACCACATTCAGACGCTTGCTAAGAGAAGGCAATCACGATTCAGTGTTAATTGGCTGGTCTGCTGACAATGGCGACCCGGATAACTTCTATCGGCCGCTGCTAAGTTGCGATGCGATCCCTTCCGGCACCAATCGCGCACGTTGGTGTGAGCCTGCCTACGATGAAATTCTCGACAAGGCGCTGCAAACCGAAGACATTGAAGTGCGAAAAGCGCTATATTTGCAAGCTAATCAATTAATTTTTGAAAAACTTCCACTGGTGCCTATTGCGCATGCATACCGCTATCAGGCCTACCGGAAAGAACTCAATGGCATGATCATCAATCCATTCGGTGGCGTTCGACTTGGCGGGGTAACCAAACCCCGTGATTAATATCCTACTGCGCTACACTATTTTGTTTGTGCTGACATTGCTGGCTTTGTCAGCTTTGTCTTTTACATTGATATACCTGTTCCCTGCAGAGCCGATCATCAATCTCACTGGTATCACCCCGCAGAATAGTATTCAACACGATGCCCTTGTTCGCCAATACCGGCTGGACAGTGCCTATTTAATTCAGTTTTGGCACTACCTGGAGCAGCTATTCAGCGGCAACTGGGGCTACAGCCTGATCTCGGGTCAACCACTCAAGGAAGAAGTACTTACCGCGCTCCCCGCTACCGTAGAACTTAGTACATACGCGATGATGATTGTGATATTGGTGGGTATTCCCATTGGCTGTTATAGCGGTTTACGCGCCTACACGAATGCCGATTTCACCATTAACTCGCTCAGCGTCACCGTCTATTCGGTACCGGTATTTTGGCTTGCCGTGTTGTTTATACTGACGTTTAGTCTGCAATTTGGCTGGTTGCCTTTATCTGGCAGACTGAACTTATTGTTCGATATACCCAGTCAGACCGGCTTTTTGTTCATTGATATTCTGCTTGCAGATGACGTTGATACCTCTCTGGCCATGCGGGATGCATTCTTGCATCTGATTCTGCCGACGTTGTCGATAGCCTGTATTTCAACGGCGGCGATTATTCGTATCACCCGTCGCTCTATTATTGATGTACTCAATAAGCCCTATATCACAGCAGCTAAAGCGCGCGGACTATCAAATCGCCAGATATTTTTCCGGCACGTATTGCGCAACGCGCTGCTGCCAATATTGCCGCTCATGGCCATGCAGATTACAACCCTGATCACGAACGCTATGATTGTAGAAACCTTGTTTTCCTGGCCAGGTATTGGCAACTGGCTTATTCAGGCAATTTATCAGCGTGATTATTCAGCACTGCGGATTGGCATGCTGGCGGTATCGACTCTGGTAGTCATTATTACCATTTCGATAGATTTGTTTAACCGGTTAATTGACCCCAGCAGGGAAAAATTCGAAAGTGTCACGATTTAGTCTCTACGAAGATGAAATTCGCCCGTCACCGTGGCAGCACACATGGCGCGAGTTTAAATCCAGTCACGTAGCTCTGGTGGGGTTAGCGATTCTGCTGCTGTTTGTCTTCTTTGCATTCTTCGCTCCGTTGGTTACGCCTTATGATCCTTTATTCCAGAATACGGAGTCCATTTTAGTGGCCCCAAGCTGGCACCCGAATGGCTCGATTACCCATTTATTTGGCACCGATGCACTGGGCCGGGATCTATTTTCACGGATTATGTATGGCTGCCGGGTAACCTTTGGTACCAGTCTTCTGGTGGTCATCATCGCCATGGCGGTGGGCGTGTCTATAGGCACCATTGCGGGCATGTTAAGCGGAGTGCGCTCAAGCGTCGTCAATCACTTACTGGATGCGTTAATGGCCATCCCTACCCTGCTGATTGCCATTATCATCGTTGGTATTTTAGGCAGTGGTCTGGTCAACAGTATGTGGGCCATCACACTGGCGCTTATCCCGCAGTTTATTCATCACACCCGTACCTTTGTGCGCGCCGAAATGAAAAAAGACTACATTCAGGCGTCGACATTGGACGGCGCAAATCGCCTGCAGATTTTTTACTATTCAATTTTACCCAACATGATTGAAATGCTGGTCGTGCAAGGTACCCTGGCCTTGTCTATTGCCGTTATTGATATAAGCGCCCTGGGCTTCCTGAATTTAGGCGCACAGCCGCCATTACCCGAGCTTGGCGCTATTCTGGCAGCAGGTCTGGATGTCGGGTATTTGTCGCCGTGGAATATTGCCATTCCGGGGATCGCCATATTCCTGATGGTACTGTCGATCACCGTGGTAGGTGATGGCCTTCGTTCAGCATTGAGAAAAAGGGTAAATCGCTAATGCCATTGTTAGACATTAAAAACCTTACCCTTGAAATCAATACCGGCTCCCAGTCCATTAAAGCGCTGGATAAAATTAACTTAACGGTGAACTCCGGCGAAATTCGCGCGCTGGTTGGCGAATCGGGTTCAGGGAAAAGCCTGATTGTACAAGCCATCGCTGGTGCTACGCCCGGCAATTGGCATCTTACCGCCGACCGCATGAGTTGGAACGGTGAAAACTTGTTGTCGATGTCTGTTGAGCAACGCCGTCAGGTATTGCGCAAAGACATCGGCGTGGTGTTTCAACACGCCATTGCCTCGCTCGACCCTTCCGTGACGTTGGGAGAACAGCTTGAGGAAGCCGTACCGGATGAATTAATTGAAGGTAAGTGGTTCTGGCAACGCGCTCAACAACGGCGCAGGGAAGTCATTAGTACCGTGCACAAAGTCGGAATAAAAGATCACAACCACTACCTGCGTGCTTATCCCCACCAAATTCCAACCGATATCGGGCAAAAGCTGATGCTGGCCATGGCGTTGGTGAATCAGCCTAAAATGCTGATAGCCGATGACCCGACCCGAGGCATGGAAACCACCACCAAGGTGCAGGTACTGAAATTGCTCTCGCGGTTGAACCAAACACGCTCACTTGGCATTTTATTCGTCAGCCACGACCTGCTGGCGATTGCCAGTATGTCGCATACCATGACGGTATTGTATTGCGGGCAAACCGTTGAGTCCGGCAAAATGAAACACATACGCAAGCGTCCATTGCATCCTTATACCAAGGCGCTATTAGACAGCGCGCCCAGTTTCAGTAAAGATTTGCCGCCCAAGTCCCAGTTACCCACACTGGCGGGGACGATCCCAACGCTACAGCACTTGCCTATTGGCTGTCGTTTAGGGCCGCGCTGTCCAAGAGCACAGCGCGCCTGCGTAAACGTTCCGGCGGTGCGTAAAATCCACGATCACAGTTACAGCTGCCACTTCCCGCTGCATATGGAGAAATTATGAAGCAGGTATTGGATGTCAGTGGCCTGACGTTCAGGCACAGCAGTAAAAAACGTTGGTTGAAGAAACCTGAGATTTTTTCGCTAGGCCCAATTGATATGCAGGTAACCAAAGGCGAAACCATTGCTATCATTGGCCAGAACCGCTCGGGGAAATCACTGCTGGCAAAAATGCTGGCCGGCGCGGTAGAGCCTGATGAGGGTAATATTCACCTCATGGAAGAGAAGTACTGGTCTGTTCGACATCGCGCAGCGCGCAAAAATGCCGATATCACCGGTATTCGTATGATCTTTCAACACAGCAGCGAGTCCATGAACCCTGGCATTACCGTTGGCCAGATACTCGATGAACCTCTGCGTTTGAATACGGGCCTGTCAGATGCTGAACGCAAGGCCCTGATTGCCGATACCCTGGTGAAGGTAGGGTTACTGCGTGAGCACATCTACTTTTATCGGCATATGCTGTCTGACGGACAGCAACAACGTGTCGCCCTGGCCCGTGCCATTCTGCCCGAGCCCAAAGTATTAATTGCCGATGAACCATTCGCGGCATTAGACCCGACGATACGATCACAAACCGTGAACCTGATCTTAAAGCTGCAACAAGAGATGGGGCTGGCTTTTATATTTATTTCTCACAACCTGGGGATCGTTCGACATATCGCCGACCGGGTGATTGTGATGGATGGTGGTCAGATTATAGAGAGTGGAAAAACAGAGACCATCTTTCGATGGCCTCAGCATGAAACAACCAAGAAACTGGTGTTGTCTTATCAGTCACTGATCCCGCAGCAAACGCTGCGGTGATCAGCAGTTAATAGACTAGCCTACCAGCGCCAGTAATACACCGGCAGCCACAGCAGATCCCAATACCCCGGCTACATTCGGGCCCATCGCATGCATCAACAGGAAATTGTGCTGGTTTGCTTCCAGACCGACTTTATTCACTACCCGTGCAGCCATTGGCACGGCAGACACACCGGCAGCGCCAATTAATGGGTTAATAGAACCACCTGTTAAGCGGCTCATCAACTTCGCCATTAATACCCCTGCCGCCGTACCGATACCAAACGCAACCGCACCCAGTCCTAAAATACCTAAGGTTTCCACCGTCAGGAATTTATCGGCAGACAGCTTTGAACCAACCGCCAGACCCAGGAAGATAGTCACAATGTTGATCAGCTCGTTTTGCGCGGTTTTGCTTAAACGGTCAACCACACCACATTCTTTCATAAGGTTACCGAAGCAAAACATGCCCACCAACGGCGTAGCCGACGGCAGGAACAAAATAGTAAGCAGCAGTACGCCCAATGGGAACAGGGTTTTCTCTTTCTTACTGACATGACGCAATTGCGCCATTTCAATTTTGCGCTCTTCCGGCGTCGTTAACGCTTTCATGATTGGCGGCTGAATAATTGGCACCAGCGCCATGTAAGAATACGCTGCTACCGCAATTGCCCCCAGTAAATCAGGTGAAAGGCGCGAAGCCAGGAAAATAGCTGTCGGACCATCCGCCCCGCCGATAATGGCAATCGCAGAGGCATCTTTAAGGGTAAAGTCGAACCCAGGAATGAAATTCAGCGCAATCGCACCAAACAAGGTGGCAAAAATACCAAACTGCGCGGCTGCACCGAGTAATAACATCTTGGGGTTTGCGATTAACGCACCGAAGTCAGTCATAGCCCCTACGCCCATAAATATGAGCAGGGGGAAGACGCCTGAGTGAATACCGACCTCATAGATGTAATACAACAATCCGCCCGGATCGGTAAAACCTGCCAATGGAATGTTGGTCAGAATAGCACCAAAGCCAATTGGAAATAACAGTAGAGGTTCAAAACCACGCACAATGGCAAGGTAAAGCAATAGCGCCCCTACCGCCATCATGATCACCTGCCCCAGCTCAAAGTGAGCTAAGGCGGTGCTGTCCCATAAAATTGCTAACTGTTCCATGGGCTTACCCTAATTCAATTAACGGCTGACCGTTGGTAACGCTGTCGCCTTCTTTCACCAACACAGACGAGACTGTGCCATCGAATGCGCTGCGGATTTCGGTTTCCATTTTCATGGCTTCCAAAATAATAACAACATCACCATTACTCACCTGATCGCCAGGGCCTACCAGTACTTTAAACACGTTACCGGCTAACGGTGCATTGATTGCCTGACCACCTGCCGATGGTGCTGGCGCAGCGGCTTGTGCTGGCGCAGCAGAAGCAACCGGTGTAATCGCCCCCAACTGGCCAGACGCAGCCACTTCCACACTATACACTTTGCCGTCGACACGAACGTCGTAACTGCTTGGCGCATCTGCACTCGCAGTGGCTACAGGAGCAGCAGGCGCAGCGGCTGTTTGTTCAGAAGGAGCCGGCTCAAAGGCATCCGGATTACCGCGGTTTTCCAGGAATTTAAGGCCAATTTGAGGGAACAATGCATACGTCAGTACGTCGTCAATTTTTTGCTCCGCCAAAGTAATTGACTTCTCCGATGCCAGTGAATCCAGTTCTGTTTCCAGTTTTTCCAGTTCAGGGTCGATCAGATCCGCCGGGCGACATGTAATGGCTTCACCGCCATCCAATACGCGCTGTTGTAATTCGGCGTTTACTGGCGCCGCTGTGGCACCGTACTCACCTTTCAACACGCCAGCGGTTTCTTTGGTAATGCTCTTGTAGCGCTCACCGGTCAGCACGTTCAGTACTGATTGAGTGCCGACAATTTGTGATGTGGGTGTTACCAGCGGAATAAAGCCTAAATCTTCACGAACGCGCGGGATTTCTAACAGTACGTCGTCGAACTTTTCTTCTGCGCCCTGCTCTTTAAGCTGATTTTCCATGTTTGTCAGCATGCCACCTGGTACCTGAGCAAGCAGAATACGGGCGTCCACGCCTTTCAGGCTACCTTCAAACTTCGCGTATTTTTTGCGAACTTCGCGGAAATAAGCGGCAATTTCGCTTAAATCCGGCAATGACAATCCGGTATCACGCTCGGTGCCTTCCAGAATAGACACCATCGTTTCGGTCGCAGAGTGACCATAGGTCATGCTCATCGACGAAATCGCGGTGTCGAGGATATCAATGCCGGCATCAATAGCTTTCTGATAAGTGGCCGTACTCAAACCTGTGGTTGCGTGACACTGCATGGCAATCGGTACATCTACCGTTTGCTTAAGTTGCGTTATGAGCGTTTCACACTCGTAAGGCTTTAACAGGCCAGCCATGTCTTTAATGCAGATGGAGTGTACACCCATGTCTTCAAGCTGCTTGGCCATGTCCAGCCACAACTGCAGGTTGTGTACCGGGCTTACGGTATACGAAATCGTTCCCTGAGCATGAGCACCACAGTTGACTGCAGCTTTTACCGCCGTTTCCAGGTTACGAACGTCGTTCATTGCATCGAAAATACGGAATACGTCTACACCGTTGTCGTGCGCGCGCTCAACAAAACGCGTTACCACGTCGTCGGCATAATGGCGATAGCCCAGCAGGTTTTGGCCACGCAGTAACATTTGCTGCGGTGTGTTTGGCATGGCCTGCTTCAACAAGCGAATACGCTCCCAGGGATCTTCACCCAGATAACGAATACAGGCATCAAACGTTGCCCCACCCCAGGACTCAATTGACCAGTATCCGGCCTTATCCAGTTTTTCAGCGATTGGCAGCATATCCTCTATGCGCATTCTGGTGGCGAGCAGGGATTGGTGTGCATCCCGAAGCACCAGTTCGGTAATGGCCAGTGGCTTTGACATGTGAGCTCCTAAAGTGTGTTAACGGTTAGCTTGACGGTGTGCATGTACGGCAGCAGTAATAGCAGCAACGATATTTTTATCTTCATTTGCCTGTGCTGGACGTGCAGCCTTTGACGACGCTCTGGTTGGCGCCTGAGGCTCCTGGCCTGGAAAGCGTTCACAGAACGCCTTCAGAAGGTTCACCGCCGCGATCAATATGGTAAGAAATACGAACACGAAACCCATCCCTACCATGAGCAAGGTAGCAGCTTCGAACAATAAATCGTTTATAGATTGTGCGGACATAGATTTTCCCGGCCAAAATTTTGGAAACGAATAAGTACCATGTCGGTATATAAAACACAATACAAACACCCGTTTGAATTGCATAAAAAGTCAATATAGGCGTTTTAACTGAAATAATTATTCGTTTTTGTGAATAATATATTCATTTGGTGATGGGTCACATAGATTTGATGAATATATCAAACCAACTAAAAACGGTGCTCACTGCCACCCATCAGAATATCATTTAAATTTATACATCCCATAAACAACAATGATAAATAGTGCTTTAGCACTATTTATCATCCCACTCGAAGACATCATTCACGCTAACGTCAAATACCCGCGCTATGCGAAACGCCGTTTCCAGCGAGGGCGAATAGCGCCGTTGCTCGATGGCCGCCACGGTTTGACGCGTTACCCCTACGGCTTCCCCCAATTGGGATTGCGTCATCTCTCCATGTGCTTCTCTGAGCGCTTTTATTGAATTAGTGATCAGTAACTGCTTTGCCATTAAATAATCGCGCTCCGGTGCAATACAATGCGATATACGTAATCGACAATGGCTGCTAATGCCATACTGCCCAGCACCATATAAAACAGCATGTCTCCGTTGTTCCAATGCAGATAGTGCGACATCGATACAACAGCGCCTACCCCCATGATCCAGCCCGACGTATAGCCAGCCTTCCGCTCAATATGTATTTCCCGTTCATCGGCTGGTGTTGATGCCTGTTTGGGCGAGCAGATACTGATCACAACCTGCCCAGCCACCACAATGACTACCAATACCAGGGTGTAGGATGAAATCAATCCAATAGACGGTGACACTAAGCCACCCGCCGCAACTGATGCTTTATACACGGACCACCCGCACATAATAGATATTACTGTTAGTGCCAGCGCCATGACCCACGCTGATTTTTCCTGAAATGACATTTTGTTCACCCATGTTAACTATTTTTAACATGGTTAGTATTTACTCAGCTCAGTTTGATGTCAAAAATTTTTAACATAGCAATTGTTAGTGAATGTGTCGGAGTTGATATATCAGAGTGTAGCCAGGTTAATAATAACGGTACTGATCCAGGTCAGTATGCGGCGCTTAAATTGTCTCGCAGACAAGTTTGTTATGACACGGCATCATGCCCAACGTCTTATTAGTTTAAACGGGGAAAAGGGTGTGAGTTATGAAATTGATATTTACGTTTAGGCCTGTAGCGCAAACCAAGGCGCTGCGTGGCAAACTGAGAATGGCGTGAGTTAAATACTAGAAAGTGTGTAGCAATGTAATCAGGTCATTTGCGAAGTAATATACTCAGCCCGTTCTGACGCAGGCCAAAAACAAAAAAGCCCGTTCGCATTGAACGGGCTTTCGTAATGTGGCGCGTGTGGAAGGATTCGAACCTCCGACCGCCTGGTTCGTAGCCAGGTACTCTATCCAGCTGAGCTACACACGCGTGGTGCATTTTAGTGAGTGGCGCGTGTGGAAGGATTCGAACCTCCGACCGCCTGGTTCGTAGCCAGGTACTCTATCCAGCTGAGCTACACACGCGCAATATCACTAAAATTAATGGCGGAGAGGGAGGGATTCGAACCCTCGATACGTGTAATACGTATGGTTCCTTAGCAGGGAACTGGTTTCAGCCACTCACCCACCTCTCCGTCATGTGGGGCTGCATTCTAATGACTAACGGGTAGAAGTCAATGCTTTTTTAAGGAAAAACAAACCGTATGCCGGGATTTTGTGCAATCCGGTTTTTTTGCCTAAAAAGCAGACAAAACAAACCCTGTTCCTGGTTAAATATAGCGCAAATCCCGTTTTTAGTCCCATTTCCCACAAACCGTTGAGATTTTTCTCTCGCGTACAAAAAAGGCCGGATAAACCGACCTTAGTATGATTATTCTGCGTCTGAGGGTTGCGACCCTTTTTCAGCCTGAATTCTCATATATATTTCTTCGCGATGCACTGATACTTCTTTAGGCGCATTCACACCGATTCGTACCTGATTACCTTTTACACCTAAGACGGTTACTGTGACATCGTCACCAACCATCAGTGTTTCACCCACACGACGAGTTAAAATAAGCATTCTTTTGCTCCTGTTCCTTTAATACGGCGCCTTCCTGGCCAATCTGACGTCTCCGTCCGTACAGACGCGGTGATGGATGCTGAAACCCTGGTGTCACGACAGGGTTTCTCCATCGATACTTGCATTATAGCTTATCTTTTAGCCATGCGTTAACTGACTGTAACGCTTCTGATAAATTTTCTGGCTGACTGCCGCCGGCCTGTGCCATATCCGGACGACCACCGCCTTTACCGCCAACCTGAGCAGCGATGAAATTAATCAGTTCACCCGCTTTCACTTTATTGGTCAGGCCTTTGGTCACGCCGGCGATTAAACTGACTTTTCCATCAGCGGGAACGCCCAGCACAATCACCCCTTCGCCAATACGGTTTTTCAGGTCGTCGACCATACCGCGCAACGACTTGGCTTCAACACCCTCAAGCTCAGCAATAAGCGCTTTAACGCCATTAATTTCAACAATGTTAGACAATACGTCTGCACCCTGCTGGCTGGCCAGCTTCTGCTTCAGGGCAGTCACTGTTTTTTCCAGTTCTTTCTGCTGTGTTTGGGTTTGCGCCACTTTCTCGGCAACGCCCAGTGCGTCAGTTTTCAACAAACTTGCAGCTTGTTGCAGCACCGCTTGTTGTTGTTGTACAAACGCCAGTGCCCCCATACCGGAAACCGCTTCAATACGGCGAACACCCGACGCAATCCCCCCTTCAGAGATAATCTTAAACAAACCAATATCACCGGTTTGTTTGACATGCGTTCCACCACACAGTTCCGTCGAGAAGGGTCCCATGGACACAACGCGTACTTTTTCATCGTACTTCTCGCCGAACAATGCCATTGCACCAGACGCTTTGGCTTCATCCAAATCCATTAACTGTGTCGTCAATGCATGGTTAGCCTGAATTTCTTCATTCACACGCTGCTCAATGGTTTGCAATTGCTCCGCCGTTACACTCTCAAAATGCGAAAAGTCGAAACGCAAACGTTCGGCGTTCACCAATGAGCCTTTCTGAGTAACGTGATCGCCCAGCACTTCACGCAGTGCTGCGTGTAATAAGTGAGTTGCACTGTGATTCTTACGAATCGATGTGCGTTTTGTATCATCAATTTTTGCAGCGGCTTTATCGCCTTTCTGAATAACACCTTTTACAATGCCTTTGTGAGCAAAAGCATTACCCAGTTTTTGGGTATCTGTTACCAGGAATTCGCCGTTGGCCACTTTGAGGACACCCGTGTCACCCACCTGACCACCAGACTCAGCGTAGAATGGGGTGCTGTCTAACACCACGACACCTTCTTGTCCATCAGTCAGCTGTTCACAGAAGTCGTTGCCACAAATTAACTCAACGACATTAGACTCTTGTTCACCTTTGTCATAACCAGTAAACGCAGTCTCCTGCTCCACTCTGAGCGTATCGTTGTAATCTGCACCAAACTGACTGGCTTCCTGCGCGCGTTTGCGCTGAGCTTGCATCGCAGCCTGGAAACCGTCTTCGTCGATGGTGTAATCGTGCTCACGGGCAACGTCAGCCGTTAAATCGGTTGGGAAGCCATAGGTGTCATACAGCTTAAAGACCAATTCACCCGGAATCACCGTACCTTCCAGTGCTTCAAGGGCTTCGTTAAGGATGTTCATCCCGCGAGACAGTGTCTTACTGAACTGCTCTTCTTCAACTCGAAGTACTTTTTCAATAACCGGCTTCTGATCTTTCAGTTCAGGGTATGCTTCACCCATCTCTTTGATCAGCGCTTCAACCAGCTTGTAGAAGAAGATATCGCTGGCACCTAACTGATAGCCGTGGCGCACAGCACGACGAATAATACGTCGCAATACATAACCACGACCTTCATTGCTAGGCATAACACCATCGCAAACCAGGAAGGCACAAGAGCGAATGTGGTCGGCAATAACGCGCAATGACTTGTTCGACAGATCTTCGGTACCGACAATCGTCGCAGCGGCTTTGATCAGGTTATCAAACAGGTCTATCTCGTAGTTACTGTGTACGTGCTGCATGATCGCAGAAATACGTTCCAGGCCCATACCGGTGTCAATCGACGGCTTAGGTAACGGCTCCATAGTGCCATCTGCCTGACGATTGAACTGCATGAATACCAGGTTCCAGATTTCAATAAAACGGTCACCGTCTTCTTCTGATGTGCCCGGAGGACCACCCCAGATATGTTCGCCGTGATCGTAGAATATTTCAGAACAAGGGCCGCAAGGACCCGTGTCGCCCATCGACCAGAAGTTGTCTGATGTCGCGATGCGAATAATTTTTTCTTTCGGCACGCCAATCTGGTTTTCCCAGATATCGAAGGCTTCATCGTCTTCGGCGTACACGGTCACCAGCAGCTTGTCTTTGGGTAGTTTTAATTCTTCAGTCAGAAACGACCAGGCAAACTGAATGGCTTCTTGTTTGAAGTAATCGCCAAAGCTGAAGTTACCCAGCATTTCGAAAAAGGTATGGTGACGCGCGGTATAACCAACGTTTTCCAGATCGTTGTGTTTACCCCCTGCACGAACACAGCGCTGTGACGAGACTGCGCGGGTGTAGCTTCGTTTCTCAGAGCCAAGAAACACGTCTTTAAACTGGTTCATACCGGCGTTGGTGAACAACAAGGTAGGATCATCTGCCGGTACCAGAGAAGAACTGGCAACGGCCTGGTGGCCATTACGACTAAAATACTCGATGAATTTACGGCGAATATCGGCAGTTGATAGAGTCATTGAGAACCTGAAATCCTTTGTTGTTTATAAAGCCTGTATGCGGTTTTATTGTCGCTGATTAATTGGTCTGGCTGCACAAAAACCGCATGTTCTTGAGGGTCGCAACAATATCATGGATGATGGCGCTTTGTTAAGCAATGGCGTGGTCAGAGGGCAGAAATAATTACTATCAGGCAGATTGATTGTTTCGATTAAACCACAGTATTTATTCTTCTGTTACTGAAAGCGCGTATTCAATGTGGTCCTGATAAAATCCACGATACTGTAAAAAACGCATTTGTTTGTAGCGTAGCTCTCGGTCTGAGATGCGTTCAATGCCGTATTTTTTTGCCCGTACTTGCAAAGCAAGTTCAAACCAGTCGATTTCGTTTTCCTGAATGGCTTGTTCTACTAAGTGTTCATCGACCTGCCACTGCTGACAGTCCATTTTTACCCGACCCGGGCCCTGTCCTTTCGCGGCGCCTGCGCGCACCTTCATTTCGGCAAAACGGGCATCGCTTTGGATACCGGCTTCGCGATATTCTTCTAACACCGGCACAAACGCGTTTGTCTGAAAGCCTTTTTGCTGTAATTTTCGTATGAGCTCAGCATACGCATGTTCTCGTCGTGACAACATGCGTGTAATCGAATCCATAATGATTTTGCGGTCGCTATCTGTCATGTTTAAATCAACTTTTTTCATTACCGGGGCATACTAACGAAATGGCGTACGAAGTAAATATCCAAGGGTACCGCGTGCGATGCCTTGATGCCATTTCAGAAATCGCTCAGGACCAATGGGACTCACTGGCTGTTCATGCAGCAACGGGCGGCCCCTTCGTGCAGTATAACTGGCTTGCACTGCTGGAGGACACTGGCTGCGTAGGTCAGGATACCGGTTGGCAACCTGCCCATTGGGTTATCTACAAGGACGATGTGCTGGTCGCACTGGTGCCGGGTTACATTAAAACCGACAGCTATGGTGAATACGTTTTTGATCACAGCTGGGCCAATGCTTATCACCAGCATGGGTTTGCATATTACCCAAAGTGGATTGCAGCGATACCGTTCACTCCGGTTACAGGGCCTCGCCTGCTATTGCGGCCTGGCATACAGCTTAACGATTGCCTCAGCACCTTAAAACAAGCTCAGGAAGCCTGGGCCAACCAGTCAGGTATTTCGTCTTTTCACTGGTTATTTCACGATCACAATTGCGCTGCGTTTGAACAGCTGGCTCTCCCCACTCGCAGAAGTGTGCAGTTCCAATGGGTCAACCGCAATTATTCAAGCTTTGACGATTTCCTTGCGGTGTTAACATCGCGCAAGCGCCGGGATATCAGAAAAACACGTCAACGCCTCGCGGGTAACGGGCTCGTCATTCAAACGTTAACCGGGGAGCAGCTCACCACTGCGCACATGACCACTTTTATTGATTGCTACCAAGATACCTATCTAAAACGCAGTGGGCACACTGGGTATCTGACACCGGCGTTTTTCTATGGATTGCAGGAAATCATGGCAGATAACGTGTGTTTGGTAATGGCCAGCCTGGATGAGCAACCCATTGCTTCCGCGTTGTTCCTCTATGATAAAACCGGCTTATACGGTCGCTACTGGGGCTGCTTGCAGGATATTGATTCATTGCACTTTGAGTGCTGTTATTTTCGGGGAATTGATTTCGCCATTGAGAAGCAATTGCCTGTCTTTAACCCGGGGACTCAGGGAGAACACAAAATTCTGCGCGGATTCGAACCCATATTTTGTTATTCCCAACACGCCATGCGGCACCCAGATTTTCATCAGGCTGTAGACAACTTTTTACAGCAGGAATCGCCAGTTATTGAACAGTATTTCAATCAGGCGCAGGATGTATTACCTTTCAACAACACTTTTATAACAAAATACATTAACATCAACAATAAACCGTCTTCTGACGACATCTAACACAGAGTATCAAAATGAAGTACACGTTAATTGCAGCATCTGTTGCAGCTACACTAGCCCTAACGGCTTGTAGCAAACCTGAGAACCAAACCACACAACAAACTCAGACCGAAGCGCAAGCCAGCGCTCAGATTGGGTCTTTTGGCGTCGATTTAACTGCCCGTGATATGAGCGTTAAACCTGGCGATGATTTCTTTATGTATGCCAGCGGTACCTGGTACAAAAACTATGAACTGCCTGCAGATAAAACCCGCTATGGTGCATTCTCTCAGCTAGCGGATCGCAGCGAAGAACAGGTCAAACAAATTATTGATGACATTATGGCATCGGATGATTTAACACCTGACGAACAGTTAGTGCACGACTTCTACACGGCCTACATGGATACAGACACCATCAATGCAAAAGGCATTGCACCATTGAAGCCAACCATTGAGGAAATCAACAACATCAACTCGGTTGACGCACTAACAACCTTCTTTGGTAAGAGTTGGCTACACGGCACTAACTCGCCACTTTGGGGTGGTTTAGGCTATAACCGACTGGACCCGAATGAATATCAGGTGTCTGTTGGTGTAGGTGGTCTTGGCCTGCCAGATCGTGACTATTACCTGAGTGATGCAGAACGATTCGTAGATATCCGCAGTGCCTACCTCAAGCACATTGAAACTATGCTGAGTTTTGCGGGTGAGACCGACACAGAGCAGAAAGCGCAGACAATTCTTGCACTGGAAACCCGCATTGCAGAGATTCAATGGCCAAGAGAAAAGCGTAGAAACCGCGACCTGACCCTGAACCAGATCGCGCGTGAAGAACTGAGCGATGCTTACCCTAACTTCAACTGGAACGCTTGGTTAAATGCGCAGGGCTACAAAGCGCCGGAACTTAACATTTCACAACCCGAGCCGGTTAACGCGGTCATTGAAATTGTAAATGACACATCGCTGACAGATTGGAAAACCTACCTGACTTACCATGCGATATCTAACAACGCGTCTATGTTGTCAGACGATATTTACATGGCGAATTTTGATTTCTTCGGGAAAACATTGTACGGACAGCAAGAGCCTCGTCCACGTTGGAAACGTGCAATAGGCGCAATGTCAGGGACTGAGTCCCTCGGCTTCGCTATTGGTAAGAGCTATGTCAATCGCTTCTTCCCGGAAAGTTCAAAAACGCAAATGGCCGAACTGGTTGAAAATCTTCGCGCTGCACTTGGCGAACGCATTGACGGCCTGGATTGGATGGGCGAAGAAACCAAAGTCAACGCCAAGGCCAAGCTGGCTGCATTCCGTCCTAAAATTGGCTACCCCGATGAGTGGATTTCTTATGAAGGCTTGTCGATCACAGCCGATGATTTGCTGACAAATGAACACAATCTGCGTAAGTTCTTCAGAGCGCAGGAACTGGAAGAAGAATTAAAACCCACAAATCGTGAGAGATGGGGTATGACACCACAGCGAGTGAACGCCTATTACAACAGTTCATTCAATGAAATTGTGTTCCCTGCTGCGATTCTTCAGCCTCCGTTCTTCGATCCAAATGCGGATCCAGCGGTAAACTACGGTGCCATTGGTGCGGTAATTGGCCACGAAATGGGTCACGGCTTTGACGACCAGGGTTCTAAGTCAGATGCGAACGGTATTCAGCAAAACTGGTGGACCGATGAAGACCGCGCCGCGTTTGAAGCTAAAGCCGATGCCCTTGCTGCGCAGTACAGCGCATACGAGCCTATCGAAGGTAACTTCGTAAATGGCCGCAACAGCCTGGGTGAAAACATTGGTGATGTAGGTGGTCTGGCAATGGCATATCACGCCTATCAACTAAGCCTGAATGGCAAAGAAGCGCCTGTCATTGATGGCCTGACTGGCGACCAGCGTTTCTTCCTGGCCTGGGCTCAGGTATGGAAAGAAAAGCGCACAGAACAAAGCATGCTGAGTCAGTTGCGTGCAGGTACTCACGCTCCGGGTCAATTCCGTGCGTTAGCACCGCGTAACCACGACGCTTGGTACAAAGCTTTTGACGTGCAGCCAGGTGATGCACTTTACCTGGCGCCAGAAGAGCGTGTACGTATCTGGTAATAATTTGCTAAAACGTAAATCAAGCCACCGTTAATCGGTGGCTTTTTTTTGCCAGATAAGCAACAAATTATTGGCCGGCATTGGACGAATCTCGGTGAGTTGTAACCCCTCTCCCGCCCAGACCTTCAGGCTGTTAATGTCTTTGTAGCCGCCATATCCGCGGCTTAGCAAACTGTCGTGGAACTGCTCGTTACTCAGTGATGAAAACTGGCCATTCAGCGTGAAAGGACCATATTGACAAAATATCCCCTGTGCAGGCAATTGTTGGGCAATGCTACGCATCATTAACGCCACTTCATCAGCAAACATAATGTGAGCAGTATTGGCAGAATATACGGCGTCGAAGGGGATAGCAGGGAACGGATGTTCACCAATTTTCAACGTGATGGGGTCAAACAGATTCACTAACCCGGCTTCATGTATCCAGGCCTGAATGCCAGCGTGATTGTCTTCAACATCGCTGGTGTGCCAGCTGAGATGAGGCAGGTTACGCGCAAAATGCACCGCATGTTGCCCGGTACCACTGCCTATCTCCAGCACCGTTTTGCTGTTAGCAAATGCCTGCGACAACTCAGCCAGTATCGGCTGTTTGTTGTTTTCGCAGGCCTGGCTAAAAGGCTTAGTCATTCAGATTGGGACCCAACCAGCGCTGAGCAGTTTCGATATCCCACCCTTTGCGCGTAGCATAATCTTCAACCTGATCCTGTTGGATTTTCGCTACCGCAAAATAACGGGCTTCCGGATGCGCAAAGTACCAGCCCGACACTGACGCGCCAGGCCACATTGCATAGCTTTCGGTGAGCTTCATGCCGGTGTGTTCTTCCGCGTTCAACAAGTCCCAGATCAATTGCTTTTCAGTATGCTCAGGACATGCCGCATAACCAGGTGCCGGTCGAATGCCTTGATACTTCTCGCGGATCAGGTCGTCATTGCTCAGCGATTCGTCCGGAGCATAGCCCCAGTATTGCTTACGAACCTGTTCGTGCAGATATTCAGCAAAGGCTTCTGCGAGTCGGTCTGCAACCGCTTTTACCATAATGGCATTGTAGTCATCGCCTTTTTCTTCATAAGACGCTGCCAGCTCATCTTCGCCAATGCCGCCTGTCACTGCAAACGCGCCGACATAGTCATTAATGCCAGAGCCTACTGGTGCCACAAAATCACTTAAGCAGTAGTTCGCGCCCTTTGGCTTGTCGGTTTGTTGACGTAAATGGTGCGCCACGCCCAGGGTTTCCTGACGACTTTCATCGGCATAAATCACCACATCGTCATCCTGGCGATTGGCAGGAAACAGTCCGATGACACCTTTAGCCTGCAGGCTTTGATTGGCAATCACGGTGTCCAGCATGGCATTGGCATCGTCAAACAAGCTTTGAGCCTGCTCGCCAACAACGTCATCGGTCAGGATGCGCGGATACTTGCCGGCCAGTGACCAGGTCAGGAAAAACGGCGTCCAGTCAATGTAATTGCGCAGAGTTTCAAGCGGCACCGTTACGGGCGTTACGCCTAATTTATTGGGTGTGACCGGCGCAGTGCTGAAGTCTGGTACATGCGCATTGTCGCGCGCTTGCTGCAAGCTTACCGGCTTACTGCGCGGTTGCTTACGCGCATGCTGATCACGCACAATGTCGTATTCTTTGCTGAGCTGCTCAGCAAACTCAGCGCGGGATTGTGCATTCAGCAGCTTCTGACACACACCCACTGCACGACTTGCGTTGGGTACATACACCACGGGCGCATGGTAGTGCTGTTCAATTTTTACAGCAGTATGCGCTTTAGAGGTGGTCGCGCCGCCAATAAGCAGAGGCAAGTCGAACTCCAACCGCTCCATTTCCTTCGCCACGTGCACCATTTCATCAAGAGACGGGGTAATGAGCCCGGACAGCCCAATCATGTCGACGTCTTCTTCTTTGGCTTTTTGCAGGATACTGGCACACGGCACCATCACGCCCATGTCGATAACTTCAAAGTTATTACACTGCAGAACCACACCCACAATGTTTTTACCAATGTCATGAACATCGCCTTTCACGGTCGCGAGCAGGATTTTGCCGTTGCTCTTCTGACCTTCTGATTTTTCTGCTTCAATATAAGGCTGTAGGTAGGCAACGGCCTTTTTCATGACACGCGCGGATTTCACAACCTGCGGCAGGAACATTTTTCCTTCGCCAAACAAGTCGCCCACTACGTTCATGCCGTCCATCAGCGGGCCTTCGATTACGTTCAGCGGCTTTTCTGCAGCCTGTCGTGCTGCCTCCGTGTCGTCTTCAATATAATCCGTAATGCCTTTTACCAGCGCGTGTTCCAAACGCTTATTCACCGGCAACTCGCGCCAGGCCAAATCTTCCTTAACAACAGTTTTACCGTCGCCCTGATACTTAGGAGCCAGCTCAAGCAACTTGTCGGTTGCGTCTTCATGACGATTTAAAATCACGTCTTCAACGGCATCGCGCAGTTCTTGCGGGATCTCGTCGTACACTTCCAACTGCCCGGCATTCACAATCGCCATATCCAGGCCCGCGCGAATGGCGTGATACAGGAAAACTGAGTGCATCGCTTCACGAACCGGGTTATTGCCCCGGAACGAGAATGAAATGTTCGACAAACCACCCGATACGTGTGCATAAGGACAGGTCTGACGAATGACTCTGGTTGCTTCAATGAAGTCGACGGCGTAGTTGTTGTGCTCTTCGATCCCCGTCGCGACGGCGAAAATATTGGGGTCAAAAATGATATCTTCCGGCGGGAAGCCAACTTCTTCCACCAGTAATTTGTAACTGCGCTGACAAATCTCAACCTTACGCGCCTGCGTATCGGCCTGTCCGGTTTCGTCAAATGCCATTACCACAGTAGCGGCACCGTAGCGCTTGATAAGGCGCGCCTGATGCAAGAACGGTGCTTCACCTTCTTTTAAGCTAATTGAGTTCACAATCGCTTTGCCCTGCACACACTTAAGGCCGGCCTCGATGACTTCCCACTTAGAGGAGTCAATCATGATAGGCACACGGCTAATGTCGGGCTCTGACGCGATCAGGTTCAAAAAGGTCGTCATCGCGTTCACCGAATCCAACATGGCTTCGTCCATGTTGATATCGATGATTTGGGCACCGTTTTCAACCTGCTGGCGGGCTACGTCTAATGCGGTTTCGTAATCGCCATTTAAGATAAGGCGTTTAAACACGGCTGAACCCGTCACGTTAGTGCGTTCACCGATATTAATAAAACTTGAAAATTCTGCAGACACGTCAATACCTTAATGCACGAAGGGTTCTAAGCCAGACAACCGCATTTTGGGTTCAAATGCAGGAACGGCGCGAGGTGCAACACCGGCAACGGCGTTGACCAAATCCTGGATATGCTCGGGAGTGCTGCCACAACAGCCGCCGACGATGTTGACCAAACCTGAACCGGCCCACTCTTTAATATGTTCAGCCATTTCAGGCCCTTCCATGTCGTATTCACCAAATTCGTTTGGTAAACCGGCATTGGGGTGAGCAGACACCAGGCATTCTGATACAGAAGCAATTTCGTCTACATACTGACGTAACAAATCCGGCCCCAGTGCACAGTTTAGACCGAAAGAAACGGGCTTAATGTGACGCAGTGAATAATAAAACGCTTCGGCGGTTTGGCCAGACAGCGTGCGACCTGATGCATCGGTAACTGTCCCGGAAATCATAACCGGCAATCTGAACCCTTGCGCCTCAAAGACGGTTTCCACCGCAAATGCGGCAGCTTTGGCGTTTAACGTATCAAAGATGGTTTCAATAAGAATGATATCGGAACCGCCTTCAATTAAAGCTTCACAGGACTCAGTATAAGCCTCTACGAGTTGGTCAAAGGTCACGTTGCGCTTTCCCGGATCATTCACATCTGGCGATATGGACGCCGTGCGGTTTGTCGGGCCCAGTACTCCGGCGACAAAGCGCGGTTTATCCGGTGTTTTCGCCGTGAATTCGTCTGCGGCTTTGCGCGCCAGCTTAGCGGCAGCCACATTGATATCCCTCGATTGCGCTTCCATGTCATAGTCAGCCATGGCAATGGTGGTCGCATTGAAGGAGTTTGTCTCGATAATATCTGCACCCGCAGCCAGGTACTGACAATGGATGTCGTAAATGATATTTGGCTGAGTAATGGACAACAGATCGTTATTGCCCTTGATATCGCAATGCCAGTCGGCGAATTCCTTGCCCCGGTAATCTTCCTCTTCCAGTTTGTGCCGCTGGATCATGGTGCCCATTGCGCCATCCAAAATGAGAATGCGCTGAGCCGCCAGGGCATAAAATTGCTCGTCTGTTAACCTGGTCACGTGTTACCTCTTATGCTGGTTCTTTTCTACCAGCTGATTCAAATCGTACGGCGTTGTCTGGTAAACATAGTAGTTTATCCAGTTAGTGAAAAGAAGGCTGCCGTGAGAGCGCCATCTTACTAGAGGAGACTGTGTCGGGTCATCCCCGGGGAAGTAATTACATGGAATATTGGGATTCAGACCAGCCTGAACATCACGTTGATATTCGTCTGCCAGTGTTTCAGGATCGTATTCTGGGTGCCCGGTAATAAACACCATGCGCTTGTCATCAGATGCCACCACATAAGCCCCGGCCTCTTCAGATTCGGCAATCACTTTAACGCCCTCAATGCTCTCGTATTCATCGGTATTGATATAGCCGTAACGCGAATGTGGCGCGTAGAACTCCGGGTCAAACCCTCGCAACAACTCGTTATGCGGGTCTTTTACCTGATGATGGTATACCCCGGACAGCTTTACATCCCGGAGTTTTCGCTGGATACCATAAAAATGATACATGGCCGCATGCGCCGCCCAACACAGATACAATGTTGACTGCACGTTGCGATTTGCCCACTCCAGAATGGTTTTCATGGTGTCCCAATAGTTGACGTCTTCGTAATCGAGCAGCGCCAAAGGCGCGCCGGTTACAATCAGGCCATCATAGCGTTTATCTGCCACATCGTTGAAGTCATGATAAAACGCATCCATATGCGATTGTGGAGTGTGCTTTGGCGCGAGATCATTAATGCGAATTAAATCGACATTGATCTGCAATGGCGTATTGGACAACAGTCTCAACAGTTGCACTTCGGTCTCAATCTTATTTGGCATCAGATTAAGAATAGCCACCTCCATAGGGCGGATATCCTGACTCGCAGCACGCTGGCTATCCATGGTGAAAATATTCTCACCCAACAACACATTTTGTGCAGGCAAATTTTCTGGGATCCTGATAGGCATAGTCACTCCGGGCATAAATCTCGTTGTGCTATTGTCGCTAAAGCGCAGGCAATGTCAACATCTTTACGTCTAGACGTCTAAATGTTTATACGGGCATTTACCATGACGTGACTCCTAGCGTTTCGCATTCGGAAAGAAAAACACATTATGAGTAACGCAACGCAGACAACACCCACACTGCTCTGTAATGATAATCCTCAGACCTTAGCCTGTTGCTTTACCCACACTAAACAACAACGTTCAGTTTGAAAGTAGCTAACGAGAGTAGCTAAACGAAAATAAGAGTGATAAGGACGATTAAAAATGCCTGACCAACTATACAAACTGGCGTTGTCTCGCAGGCAGTTTATTCAGGGCAGCCTTGCCTGTGCTGCTTTATCAGGATGTTCAACAATGAAGCAATTACCCGGGCAGACTTCACTGCCAGCAACAGAAACCATCAAGGTGAACGCGCCTTTTGCAATGCCGGGAATCACTGTTCCCGATTTTAGTCAGGCTATAAAGTTTGATATCCGCGATTTCGGTGCAGTCGCGCAGGACAAATCCGCAAACGATAGTGCACTACGCAGCGCGATAGCTGCAGCCAATCGTGCGGGTGCGGGCACCGTCATAATTCCACCTGGTGAATGGCTATGCGGGCCCATACACTTGCGTAGCAATGTAAACCTGCACCTGACAGCCGGTGCCACTCTGTTGTTTTCTGAAAACCCCAACGATTACCTGCCTGAAGTGAAAACCAGTTGGGAAGGCATGGAGTGCTATAACTATTCGCCACTTATTTATGCTTATGAATGCAGCAATGTAGCCATTAGCGGTACAGGAACACTTCGGGCTAAGTTAGATATTTGGCAAGACTGGTACGCGCGCCCCAAAGCCCATATGGACGCCATTGCCAGCCTTTATCACATGGCGTCGAAGGATATCGCCGTTGAAGAACGGCAAATGGCTTATGAAGGTGCAAACCTTCGCCCTCACTTTATTCAGTTTAACCGTTGCCAGCATGTGTTAGTCGAAGGGATACATATTCAGGACAGTCCGTTTTGGGTATTGCACCCCTATATGTGCAGAGATGTTGTATTACGCCATGTAAGCGTATCAGCCCATGGCCACAACAATGACGGTGTCGACCCCGAAATGACGCAAAATATGCTTATAGAGCATTGCACATTTGATCAGGGCGATGATGCCATAGCGGTAAAAGCCGGGCGCAACCAGGATGCCTGGCGCTTACATACCCCGTGCCGGAATATTGTTATGCGCCATTGTCGAATTAAACGCGCACACCAATTACTCGCCATTGGCAGTGAGCTGTCCGGCGGCATAGAAAATATATGGGTACATGATTGCCACTTTGACGGCGGGGAAGCGTTCACCTCTGATGAACACAAATACCGCGGAACGGGCAACATCGTGTTTATCAAAACCAATGAACGTCGCGGAGGCTTCGTGCGAAATATCATTGTTGAACGCGTAAACGCCGATACTATTGGCGGTGGTGTACTGGCCATTGACACAGATGTGCTTTATCAGTGGCGAACCCTGGTTCCAACCTATGAGCGACGCCTGACAGCCATTGAGAATATACAAATAGCCGATATTACTGTGAATAATGCCGCTTTCATCAGTCAGATATCAGGTCAGGCAGAATTACCAGTAAATGGCGTGCAGTTGTCTAATCTTGCAGTGAGTGCTTTGTCCGGAGACGCTTTTCTACACGAGCACGTACACAATGTGCGGATTGAATAGCTGATTGTGCGACCTGTTTTAAAGTTAAGTCGCCTCGGGCTACGCGGGTTTGTGAATATTCATTAGCAACTGGACTTCAGCGGCAGGTAGGTCGCAGCTATGCATGACTTCATCCATACTGGCGCCTGCTTGCAGCATCTCAGCAGCACGCTGATAGAGGCGGCTATCGGGATCCTGTTCACTAACCGTTTTAATTTGCTTTGCCAGTGCTGCTATATCATTTTCCAATGACGTTACTGAGCGCGCCACCGCCATACTGCGGGCCTGCCCTTCTTCAATCGTATTGTAAAAATTTTGCTGCGATCGGGTCAATTGCGCTATCAGCTTTTTATGATCGTCGAGCTCCAGCTTGAGTAAGCGGATTTGTTTGCGCGTATTCAGCCAATTAACTAAAAAGCCTCCTGTCGCCAGGAGGCAAGCGAATACGGCAATAAGAAGTGGTTTTGATACTTCCATGTGTTCGTCAGGCCGTTACAGGCTGCTCAGTTCGTCCCACTCTTCATCGCTTAATAACTTGTTCAGATCTACCAGAATAAGCAGTTCACCATCGCGGTTGCTTACGCCCTGAATGAACTTCGCACTTTCCTCGGTACCTACGTTAGGCGCACTGTCGATTTCTGAAGAGCGCAGGTAAACGACCTCAGCAACACTGTCTACCAGAATACCAACGACTTGCTCGTCAGATTCAATGATAACGATACGGGTATTGTCAGTGACGTCTTCTGGCGGCAAACCGAACCGGGCACGGGTATCAATAACGGTAACAACATTGCCCCGTAAGTTGATAATCCCCAGAACATAGTCCGGTGCACCAGGCACAGGCGCAATTTCGGTGTAACGCAGCACTTCCTGAACCTGCATTACATTAATGCCATAGGTTTCATCACCCAAACGATAGGTGACCCATTGCAACACCTGATCGTCTACATTTGCAGCGTTATTATTTCTATCATCACTCATGTACTTGGCTCCAATTGACTATGGCACCTGGTCTTTACTGCCCAAGCCATTATCTAGCATTGCAATTAGTTCATCAACGTCAAGCAATGCACACATTTTATCTTTCACCATACCCGCCAACCAAGGCCGTTTGCTGGACGCTTCACGCCACTTCACATCAGCTTTTGTCAACGATACAGTATTGACTAGTTTTTCACTGGCGAGTCCCCACGAACTATCGCCTAACATAATAAGATATTGATAGTTTAGCTGATCTGCCAGATTTTGATCGTATTTTTCGGGCATAACCCATTGTGCAGTATCAACAACACTCAATTTTTCTTCCCGATGCAGCATGATCCCCATAAACCATTTGGGTTTACCGAAAAGCGGACCGAGCTTGGTAAGCTGGTGAATACCGCCCAACGTTATCAAAGGCACTGCCAGGGTTAACCCCGCCACTTCAAAGAACAACGCCTGAAACTTATCATCAAGTCTTTTTTCAAGTGGTAGTGCAGGCGCATTTGGCGGCGCAGCATTTTGCTGTTGTGCAACGACCGCAACCTGCTCTTCTACGTCTTTTATCACCTGCTCGTCGGGCGATGACACCTTGGCGACGACCCGTTCCCGGGGCTTCTCTACAACTGGTTTTTCTACAACAGGCAGCGGTACGACAGGCGTAACATCAGGCACTTCAACGGTAGCTTGCTCGAGTAATTTTGCCGTACGCGCAGTCGCCTCCGCAGGATCCTCGACATCCCGCAGTAAACTGCTGAGGTACTCTTCCATTACCTCCTCTTTGGCGAACGGCGTGTTTTTACTCATTACTAGTCGTCACTGTCCAATGTATTCAATAATTTCTGATACGCAAACACCCCACGAGCTTTCGGATAAACAATCGAAGCGGGGGCCTGCATCTGGCTGGCATCACGGAACCGGGTGTCTACCGGAATCATGCCCATCCAGGTTTGCTCTTTGTAATCTAACAATAACTGTTTGTGGGCTGCGATGGCCGCGTTTATTCTCCGGTCAAACATGGTAGGCACAATAATGGTGTCAAATTCACGTCCTAGCATTTTGCCCATAATCGCCATGGTATGCATCATTCTGTCCAGGCCTTTGAGTGCAAGGAATTCAGTTTGCACCGGCACAACCACTTTTTCGCAGGCTGCTAACGCATTCACCATTAACACGCCAAGCACTGGCGGACAGTCAATCAGCACATAATCAAACTGTGATTCGATTTGCTTCAAGGCCTTTTTTAGTACCAGGCCCATGCCCATCTGATTGCCCATTGAGCGATCTAAGGTGGCCAATGCCATTGTCGACGGCAAAATAAATAAGCTGTCCAGCTTACTTGAACACAAACAGTCTAGGACTTTATCGTCGCTTAATCCGGAAGGATTAGCAAAAATATCGTAAATTGAATGTGATAGCTCTTCAGAATCAATGCCGAAGTAGTAGCTCAATGAAGCGTGCGGGTCCATATCAACTAGCAACACATTGTGGCCCTGCTTTGCCAGCAGCCCACCCAGTGTGACCGTTGTGGTTGTTTTCCCTACCCCGCCTTTTTGATTGGCAATGGTCCAGATTTTCACCGCTACTCTCCCAACAGCGCTAATATTGGCTCACCGGTTACATCTCGGTGATAATGCAGCTACCTATATCATCTATATTAATATTCACTTCCGCCAGTTTATCGACGGTAACCGCTTGTGGCATGCCATAAACCACACTGCTTGCCTGGTCTTGCGCCCATACTTTAGCCCCCAGGCCTTTCAATGTTCTGCATCCCTCACGTCCATCAGCGCCCATTCCGGTTAAAATAATGGCTAGCGTATCACCGCCGTAGATTTTTGACAGACTGTTGAAGGTAGTGTCGACACTGGGCTTATAACCAATATCCGACGCGTCAGATTCAGTTATTACAATTTTAGGCTGTCCTGACGACTTATCCACTGTCATCTGCTTGCCGCCGGGGGCAAGATACGCCCAGCCATTCTGCACAACATCACCGTGTTCTGCTTCTTTGATGCGGATATTACAGTGCTGATTCAGCCGCTCGGCAAACGCTTTCGTGAACGTGCCTGGCATGTGCTGTACCAGAAAAATCGGATACGCAAAGCCTTCAGGCAATACGCTAAGTACTTTTTGTAATGCCACCGGACCGCCTGTCGAAGCGCCTATAGCAAGACAACGATAGCGCTTTCCGCTGCGGCGTACCTGCGAGACGACCTGTGGTTCTACCTGTTCACTCCGACCAGCTAACAGCGAAGAGCTTCTTAAAAAAGACGCTTTAGGCGCATTAGTGGGTAACGTTCTGGTCGGTGCAGAAGGTGCTGGGCGACGTGAGGTAATACTCGAGGGTGTCGTCAGCGGTCTGCGCTGTGTAGACAGTGGTGTCCGTCTTGCGAGAAGCCTGACTTTCGTTCTCAGAATAGTTGCCGCATCGCTGCGGTCTTTGGCTATTTCTTCAAATCGCTTGGGCAAAAAGTCGACAGCACCCGCGTCCAGCGCGTCCAATGTCGCTTTGGCTCCCTGATGCGTGAGAGAAGAAAACATGATTACGGGAACAGGACATTCATCCATAATCCGTCGCACTGCAGAGATACCGTCCATGACAGGCATTTCTACGTCCATGGTGACAACGTCAGGGCGCAGCTTTTTGATTAATTCAATCGCTTCGCGCCCATTTTTTGCTTCGCCAACCACATCCAGTGAACGGTCTTCATTCAGAATATCTTTAACCCGGCGGCGATAAAAGCTCGAATCGTCGACCACCAGGACTTTGAAGGCCATTTAACAAGAATCCTCTATTATTATTTTAATGCTTTTCGTGCGTAGCGTTTCAGCAGACTTGGGATATCCAGAATCAAGGCAATACCACCATCGGAGGTTATCGTTGCTCCCGCCATACCCGGCGTGCCCTGTAACAGCGCATCCAACGGCTTGATAACTACTTCTTCCTGTCCTATCAGTGCGTCAACCACAAACCCGACTTGCTGAGTACCAATTTGTACCACAACAACATGCCCTTTGTGACGGTCAATGTTTTTGGGTCCGCGTATCAACCATTCTCCAAGGAAGAATAACGGGATAGCTTTTGAACGCACAATCATGGTTAGCTGGCCATCAACCGTATTGGTTTTCTTGATGTCCATATTGATAATTTCGTTCACCGCACCCAATGGCAGTGCAAAGGTTTGTTTGCCTACCACAATCATTAATGTAGGCAGGATAGCCAGGGTGAGCGGCACTTTGATTTCAAGGCGGGTGCCCCGGCCCAGTTGCGAGTCGATATTAACGGTACCGTTGAGCTGGTTAATTTTGGTTTTCACCACGTCCATACCAACCCCACGACCAGAAATATCACTGATCTCGGTCTTGGTTGAAAAACCTGGTGCAAAAATCAAATTAAACGCTTCGACGTCAGACATACGGGCTGCCGCATCGGCATCCAACACACCGCGGGAAATCGCGATGTCTTTGAGTTTGTCCGGGTCCATCCCTTTACCGTCATCTTCAATGACGAGCAGGATGTGGTCGCCTTCCTGAGACGCCGACAATTTAACTTTACCCATTCGGGGCTTCCCAGCTGCCGCCCGGTCATCCGGCATTTCAATACCGTGGTCAACTGAGTTTCGAACCAGGTGAACCAATGGATCGGCCAGGGCTTCAACCAGATTCTTATCCAGATCGGTTTCTTCACCTTCCAGCTCTAGGGTAATTTCTTTTTTCAGGCTTCGCGCCAAATCCCTGACAACGCGAGGAAAACGACCAAATACCTTTTTGATTGGCTGCATGCGGGTCTGCATTACCGCACCCTGCAAGTCACCGGTCACCACATCGAGGTTGGCGATGGCTTTGGACATTGATTCATCATTGATGTTTATGCCCAGACTTAACAAGCGGTTACGCACCAATACCAACTCGCCCACCATATTCATGATCTGGTCCAGACGTCGGGTATCTACCCGAACGGTCGTTTCAGCTGGTGGTGGCGCAGGTGTGGCTTTCTTTTCGTCTTTTTTAGCTGTAGCGGGTGCCGCAGCGGGCTTGCTCTGCGCTGCAGGTGCAGCAGGCTTAGCTGCGGGAGCAGGCTTTTCAGGCGCTTTTGGCGCAGGCGTCGGCTTCGCTTCGTTTTCTACCTTAACCCGAGGTTTTTCGGCAGGTGCAGGTTTTGCGGCTTCAGCGGCTTTTGTCTCGCCCGGGCCTTTGCCCTGTCCGTGTAACTGATCAAGTAACGCTTCAAACTCATCGTCGGTAATTTCATCATCACCGCCAGCTGGCGTAGCCGCTGGTGCTGCAGCAGGCGCTGGCGCGCTAGGCGCTTCAGCTTCACCGCTAAACTTACCTTTGCCGTGAAGTTCGTCCAGCAGCGCTTCGAATTCGTCGTCGGTTATATCATCGTCACCAGCAGGTGCAGCACTAGCTGCAGGCGCAGGTTTTGCGGCTGGCGTTTCTTTGGTTTCGTTCTTACCCGGCGCGCCACCCGTACCGTGAAGTTCGTCTAACAGTGCTTCAAATTCGTCTTCGGTGATATCGTCGATAACACCAGACGTGTCGCTTGTTGCACTCTCGGTTTCCTCGGGCTCTTCTTCCAGCTCGAAGGTTTCCTCAACAACTTCCTCAGCAGCAGGCGCTTCAGAGGCGGCACCGTCAAAAATATTTTCGTCGGCCGTTTCGGGATGGCTCAGCTTGTGGAGGATATCTACCAGGTTGGCGTCTGCCGGCTCTAGCGGCTCACGCAGTTTTACTTTTTCGAACATCTCTACGACAACATCCGTTGCCTGCAGAATCACGTCCATTAATTCTGGTGTCAGCGAGCGCTGTCCGTTTCGCATGACGTCAAAGACATTTTCAGCGCCGTGACAAATTTCAACTAACTCGGTTAGTGACAAGAAACCAGCGCCACCTTTCACCGTGTGATAACCACGGAATATGGCATTGAGCAGATCTTTGTCTTCTGGGTTATTTTCCAGATCTACCAGTTGCTCTTGTAATTGTTCGAGGATCTCTCCGGCTTCAACCAGAAAATCCTGCAAAATATCTTCATCGACATCAAAAGACATGCACCCGCTCCCCTAGAACCCTAAGCTGGACAAAAGGTCGTCAACATCATCCTGACCAGACACCACGTCATCACGGGTCTCTGCATCAATAATCGGTCCTTCAGCTTTGATTTCATCGTTATCGGCTTGTTTAGTGGAAGCTTTGACGTTTTTCGTCACTTCTGAACCACCAAACACTGTCAGCATGTGAACCAGACTATCTTCAACTTCTTTGACCAACTCGATAACCCGGCGAATAACCTGACCAGTCAGGTCCTGGTAACCCTGTGCCATAAGCACCTCAGTGAGTAACGACATGAGGCGATCTGCATTTTTGGACGAATTTTCCAGAAAAGAATCCAGGTCCAGGCACAACGATTTGAATTCTCCGAGCTCGATTTCACGATTCATCAGCTTTTTCCATTCAGGCAAAACACCGTCGATTTGCGCTTTCATGGTTTCCACAATTGGCATGCTGTTTTCAACAGCGTCCATTGTAGTATTAGCCGCTTTTTCAGTTTCTTCAATAACGTAAGTCAATCGGCTTTGTGCGTCAGGGATGTCTTCGTTAGCGAGGCCAGCAATACGCTCGTCTAATTGGAAATTATTCAGCGCATTGTGTAATTGGCGGGTAAGCTTGCCTACTTCGGCAAATAACTCGACAGACTCTTTCATTGCCACGGCATCAAGCAATGCATTGGCTGATTCGTCATCTCCGTTCTCCAGAAATACGACCAACTGCTTTGCTTCTTCCAGAGTCATCGGAACTTTTCTGTTTTCTGTCATCCAGTTATCCTCAGGCGGTTAAACACTTAACTGGATTAACCCAAGCGTTCAAAGATCTTTTCTAGTTTTTCTTTTAGTGTTGCTGCAGTGAATGGCTTAACGACATACCCGTTAACACCGGCCTGTGCGGCGGCAACAATCTGTTCTTTCTTCGCTTCTGCGGTAACCATTAAAACAGGTAAATGCTTCAATTTGTCGTCGGCGCGAATAGCGCGCAACAAATCGATTCCCTGCATCCCGGGCATGTTCCAATCAGTGACTACGAAGTCAAAATCGCCTTGCTGTAACATAGGCAGCGCCGTGCTGCCATCGTCGGCTTCCTGAATATTGGAAAAGCCCAGGTCTTTGAGTAAGTTTTTGATAATTCGTCTCATTGTAGAAAAATCATCTACAACAAGAATTTTCATATTCTTATCCAAAATTGCCTCCAGTGAGGATAGTCATATTGTTAGTATAGTTATACGAATCCGTATAGATGTTACTCACCAGTCCGCCAGGACTTCATACGAGCTTTTAATTTTAACATCGCCTGACTGTGAATCTGGCTCACTCTGGACTCACTGACTTCGAGAACTTCACCTATCTCGCGCAGGTTAAGTTCTTCATCGTAGTACAGAGACAACACTATAGCTTCACGTTCCGGTAATGTAGTAATAGCATGCGCCAGCGCTTTTTGAAATGCGCCTTGCATTAAATCATCTAACGGCGCATCGGAGCCACGCGAATCTTCCGTGGTAATAACATCTTCCGACACACCTAAATCTTCGATACCGACCAATTTGCCTGCGTTTACTTCAGACAACATCTGATGGTATTCCGCCAGGCTGACATTGAGTTTTTCTGCAATGTCCACATCCCGGGCATCACGGCCAGTTTCTTTTTCTACCTGAGCTATCGCCTCAGAAATCGCCCGGCCGTTTTTGTGTACTGAACGCGGCGTCCAGTCGCCTTTTCTAATTTCGTCGAGCATTGCTCCACGAATGCGAATCCCTGCAAAGGTTTCAAAACTGGCGCCTTTGCTGCCGTCAAAATTCTTGGCGGCTTCCAGCAGGCCAATCATGCCTGCCTGAATTAAATCATCAACAATAACACTGGATGGCAAGCGCGCCATTAAATGATGGGCGATACGTTTAACTAATGAAGCGTGTCGCTCAACCAGCTGCGCTTTATCTATTTGTTGTTGATACGCTGCTGCTCTGCTATTCACACTCAGTTACCTGCCACCTTACCTGCAACCAGTTGTTCTACGAAAAACTCTAAATGGCCACCTGGCTGTGCCGGGATTGGCCATCCCGCAGCTTTGGTCGCTAACTGGCTGATTGCTACTGCTGCCGGTGATGCCGGGAACGCATCAACAATGGCACTTTGCTTGCGAACCGCACGCCGGATATTCTCGTCGAACGGCACGGTCGCCACTAATTCTAATGCAACATCCAGAAAACGCCCGGTTACTTTCGACAATTTACTGAATAATTCTTGCCCTTCCCGCACATCGCGCACCATATTGGCCACAATTTTAAAGCGGAATACGCCGTAGTCCCGGTTGAGAATTTTGATCAACGCGTAGGCATCTGTTAACGAGGTAGGCTCGTCGCACACAACCACCAGGATATCCTGTGACGCCCGGGCAAAGCTCAGTACCATGTCTGAGATACCCGCCGCTGTGTCCACAATCAACACGTCAACCTGAGAGCGCAATTCACTAAACGCGCGAATTAATCCCGCGTGCTGCGTGGGAGATAACTCAGTCATTGACTGCGTGCCTGACGTTGCCGGCGCAATTTTAATACCATGAGGCCCGGTTACCAGCACTTCGTCTAAAGTACATTCGCCAGACAATACGTGGGACAGGTTTTTCTCTACCCTTAACCCTAACATCACGTCGACGTTAGCCAGGCCGAGGTCGGCATCCAATACCATTACCCGTTTGCCCTGCTTTGCCATTGCAATAGCGGTATTCAGGGTAATGTTGGTTTTCCCTACGCCACCTTTACCGCCGGTTACGGCGATAACTTTGATTAATCGAGATTGATTCATCTTTCTTAAGCTACTCGCTTGGTCTTCAATCATACTGCCTGTGCTGAATTTACTGCTGTATTCCCATTAGTATGATTCAATCCATACTTTTTATAAAGCTTTGCTGCTAAAGAGATTATAGATTTTGCATTTGCCACATGAATATCCTCTGGCACCTGCTGTCCATCAGCCACATAACTCACCGGAAGCTGCGCTTCGATGACGCTGCTGATCACCTCCCCTAAACTATAGCACTCATCTAACTTAGTGATGATACAACCTTGCATATCAATACTGCTGTAAGCACCAATGATATGTTTTAGTGTAGCCTGTTGCGTATTACCCTGCACAACTAAATAATTTTTTATTGTTTGACCGCCAGCTTGCTGGAACGTAGCTAACTGACTGATTAAACGGCTATCCCGCTGACTGAAGCCCGCAGTGTCAACCAACACCAGGCGCTTGCTGCGGAACTGAAACAGCAAATCAGCAAGTTGTTCACCCGACTGCGCTTTGCGTACCGGGCAACCAATGATCTTACCGTAGGTTGCCAATTGCTCGTATGCCGCGATGCGGTAAGTATCGATGGTAATCAATGCAACCTGGTCAGCGCCATACTTTTGTGCGTATTTGGCAGCCAGTTTGGCAATCGTGGTAGTTTTACCTGTACCAGTTGGCCCAACCAGTGCAACTACGCCCTTCTGGGATAAGATATCATCATCGTTGGTCATTAATCGATTAGACAGAAGTTTGAGTAAGTACAACCAGGACTCGCGCTCATTGGCCTGTGCAGGCGCGTAGCTAACCAACTGTCGCGCCAGCGGTGCGGAGATCCCCATATCAATCATCTGCTGATTCAAGAAACGCTGCTGTGGCTTCATGCGTGACTGATGCTGTTGCTGCATATCCGACAGTTGGAACTGCAAGACATTGCGCAACGAGGCCAATTCAGCGCGGATATCTTCCAGATTACCCTGAGATGCAGCAGAACCTGACTGCTGAGACGGCGTATCAAACTCATCGTCAAAGCCCCCCATTGCAGGCTTAGCCGCTGACTGTGTTTGTTGCTGAGCTGGCTGAGCAGGTGCCGCAGGCGCTGAGGTTTGCATGGCTTTGGCAATAGACTGCGCTTGCTGCCTGCCTGCATGTTGTTTGCCCGCTTGTTTTTCCAGTAACTCTCGTAGGCTGTCCGGGCCGTCATCACCAATGATCTCACTGAGGGTTGGTAACGGTTTTTCACCCGGATGCCCTGGCTTGCCCTGCTGTGCTTTGCCAGCTTGCATGTCCAGTTTAGCAGCAGGCTCTTTGTCGTAGGCTGCTACCAATTCAATGCCATCGGCCACCTTGCGATTTGACATGATCACGGCATCAGCACCTAATTCATGCTTTACCTGATTAAGCGCTTCGCGCATGTCTTTACCAAAAAAACGTCTGATTTTCATAATGACCTCGTTAAATCGGGTGCGTCAGTTTATTGACCCACCGATGCCACAATTTTTACCTGCTTGTCGTCGGGGATTTCCTGATAAGACAACACATGAAGCCCGGTTACCGCATTCTTAAGGAAGCGGGATAACACCGGACGCAACATGCCCGATGTCAGTAATACTGCGGGCTCACCCGCTAATTCCTGCTGCTGCCCTGCTTGCTGCAACGATTGTTGTAAGCGCTCAGCTAAACCAGGCTCAATACCTGCGCCATCGTCCCCGCCTGCCTGCAACGACTGATGCAACATTTGCTCCAACTCTGGCGCCAACGTAATGACAGGCAATTCCCGACCGCCGTTATTGATTTCCTGCACAATGAGACGCTTCAGAGAAATCCGCACCGCTGATACAAGTACGTCAGGATCCTGACTCTTCGGCGCGTACTCTGTCAGCGTCTGCACAATGGTGCGCATGTCACGAATAGGCACGCCTTCATACAGCAGGGTTTGCAACACTTTCACCACGGTAGACAGCGACACCAGATCCGGAACCAGACCTTCAACCAGCTTAGGACTATGCTTAGCCAGCATATCCAGCAGTTGCTGTACTTCTTCGAATCCGAGTAACTGATAAGCGTTGGTGGTCAGTAGCTGACTGAGGTGAGTGGCAATAACCGTTGCCGCATCGACTACGGTGTAACCCAGTGTTTGCGCGTGTTCACGCTGATTAGGCTTAATCCACACCGCATCCAGTCCGAACGCAGGATCCTTGGTAACACGACCTTCCAGTTTGCCGAATACCTGACCCGGATTAATAGCCAGTTCTTCATCGTGGCTCACCTGCGCATCACCAATGGTGACGCCCAGCATTGAGATATGATAAGCATTGGGGTCTAAGTCGAGGTTGTCGCGAATATGCACGGGGGGCACCAAAAAGCCCAATTCCTGGGACAGCTTTTTACGCACCCCTTTGATCCGGCTCAGCAGTTCGCCCCCTTGGGCTTTATCTACTAAAGGAATTAACCGATAGCCCACTTCCAGTCCAATGGTGTCAACGTGTTGTACGTCATCCCAGCCCAGTTCTTTTACTTCAACCGGCGCTGCATCCTGATCATTAGTGACAACGGGTTTAGCCGGTTCCATGGCACGTTTTTTCTCCTGATACGTCTGATAATAAGCATACCCGCCTGCAAGCGCAGCGAATGTCAGGAAAGCCAGGTGTGGCATGCCAGGCACAATGCCCATCACAAATAAAATCACCGCTGCAATGTACAAGGCCTGTTTGTTCCCCAATTGCTGCTGAATTTCAGAACCCATTTCCTGGGTCTCGTTTTCACGCGTAACGATTATTGCTGTCGCAACTGACAGCAATAAAGATGGGATCTGCGCGACCAGGCCATCACCAATGGTCAGGATGGTATACACTTCGAGCGCGTTGCCGAAACTCAAATCGTGCTGGATCATACCGATGAACAACCCACCCACGATGTTGATTAACATAATGAACAAACCGGCGATTGCATCGCCTTTTACGAACTTTGACGCACCGTCCATTGAACCGTAGAAATCCGCTTCAGCGGTAATGTCTTCACGGCGGCGACGGGCTTCATCCTGGTCGATATAGCCGGCATTAAGGTCGGCATCAATGGCCATTTGTTTGCCGGGCATGGCATCTAAGGTAAAACGTGCGCTGACTTCCGAGATACGACCTGCACCCGCGGTAACAACCTTAAAATTAATGATCAGCAAAATAGCAAAGACGACCACACCGACTGCATAGTTGCCACCGATGACCACTTCACCAAATGCTTCAATTACGCGGCCTGCGGCATCTCCACCTTCGTGTCCGTATAGCAATACCACTCGGGTAGAGGCTACATTCAACGCCAAACGCAAAACCGTGGCGATAAGTAAAACCAGAGGAAAAATACCAAAGTCGACAGGCCGTTGCGTGAGAACAGCTACCAGGATAATGACTAATGAAAGCGCAATATTAAAACTGAAGAGCACGTCCAGTAAGAGGGGTGGCATAGGCAGGATAACCATGCCCATTATTGCCAGTAAAACTAAAGGTACACCCATTCCCTGGGACAGTCTTTGCAACTGCGCTTTATCAAAGCGTTGTAGATAATCAGATAGCACCATAAGTTAAATTCTTACCAACAGATTTTTGACGCAATAACGTTTCTTTCTGTAGGTATATCAATCTACGTGCCAGCTTTTACTGCTGTGGTGCTAACTGATTATTAATCCATCACAAAAACACAACAGCCCGCATAAGCAGGCCGTTTAATGTCAATTTAATAGCGCATATCCGGTGGGATCGGCAGATTATTTGAAATTGGCTTAGGCCGTTTGCCCTTACCTGCTTTAAAGGCTTTAAGCTGGAATACATAGGCCAACACCTGAGCGACAGCCATAAAGAGCTTGTGAGGAATTTCCTCATCGACTTCGGTCGTGTAATAAATTGCCCGGGTGAGCATAGGTGTCGCAACCAGTGGCACACCATGAGCGTTAGCAATTTTTCGAATATGCATAGCCAGCTCATCGCCTCCTTTGGCAACCACCACAGGCGCTCGGTTACCATTCTGGTCATATTTTAATGCCACTGAATAGTGTGTCGGGTTAGTCACAACCACGTCGGCCTTCGGCACTTCCTGCATCATTCGGCGAGCGGCAGCCTGATACTGCAAGCGACGAATGCGCCCTTTAACCTGAGGGTCACCATCAGCGTTTTTCCGCTCGTCTTTGACCTCCTGCTTGGTCATCTTCATTTCTTCTTTGTGCTTATGCGACTGGTATGGCACATCAATCAACGCAATGGGAATCATACCCAGCGTAAGGAAGAAAAACGCCCATTCAATCATGTCCAGCGCGTGAAACACATTAAGCGGGAAGATCTCCTGATCAAGATGTAACGCCTCGTCCTGGAAAAAAGACAATGACAATAGTGCCATACCGCCAATAACAAAAAATTTAGCAATGGCTTTGAGTAGTTCTACCAGGCCATTCATACCAAACATACGTTTAAAACCAGCCATCGGGCTAAGCTTATTCCAGCGTGGTTGGGCGGAATACCAGGTAAAGTTGTAACCACCCAGCGCAATCGACCCATATACCCCGGCGATCATAGCGACAATCATATAACCAAGTACGGGAATACTGACCGCGGTTAATGCCTCTCCCCAGGCCGAGAACATGTGAGTAGGATCGTAGGTTTCATCACGAGACAGTGTGAAAACACGCTGCATGACAGCAAATAACGCATCGGCAATATACCCCCCCATCAGCAGAAACATTACACTGCTGACAACAAGCACTAATGCGGTAGAGAGTTCACGGGAGCGGGCAATCTGCCCTTTTTTACGGGCATCGCCCAACCGTTTCGACGTCGCGTCTTCTGTTTTATCACTCGTATCAGCCATACTGGCCTACCCCCATTTAGGTCGGACACACTGCCAGCAGTTCACACATAAACTGCAAGGCACGCTGCCATTGGTTTTCGAAGTGGCTGGTAAAATTGTCCAGCGTGAGCCAGATAATGATCAGGCCCATTATTTGCGCAATCGAAAAACCGATACTGAAAATATTTAACTGTGGTGCCGCTTTGGTCATCACACCAAAGGCCAGGTTAACAATAAGCAATGAAATAATCGGCGCTAACGCCAGAGTCAAAGACGCGACAAACATCCACCCTGCCCAATGGGCGATATCGCGAAGTTGCTCGGGTGCAAACCAACTTTCACCAATAGGAAACGCATCGAAGCTCATCACCATCATCTGAATCATCGATAGGTGGCCATCTAATTGCCAAAACAATAACGTTGCCAGAATCAGGTAGAACTGACCTACGGCCGGCACGTTAATCCCATTCACGGGGTCGACAATGCTGGCAAAACCCAAACCAGTTTGCATGGCTATCACCTGACCGGCCAGTACGAACGTATTCAGCACCATCATGGAAATAAAGCCGATGGCAATACCGATAAGTAATTGCTGAATACCCAGTAAAAACACACCGACATCAACAAGATTAGTGACCGGTGATGGCGGCACTACCGGCATGATCACCAGTGACAAAAAAATAGCTAGTAACGCGCGAACAGGTGTTGGAATCGATTTAGCACTAATGCCAATCATGGCGGCAAACATGCCGCTGATGCGCATAAAGGGCAGCATTAAATCAGCCAGAAACTGATTAATGGCAACCAATGAAACATCCATTTAGCCAATCACCTGAGGAATTTGATCGACCATATGGAAGGTAAAGTCCATCAGCTTTTGCACCAGCCAGTTTCCGCCCCAACTCAACGCCAGCAACGTGACGATTAAACGAGGCAAAAAACTCATGGTTTGTTCGTTGATAGAGGTTGCCGCCTGAAATACGGCAACAATAAGACCAACGATCAGGCTGGGGACAATGACCGCAGACACCAGCAGAATAACCATGAACATGGATTCGCGCAGGATTTCAACAAACACTTCTGGTGACATGACGCTCTCCTACACACCCATACCAAAACTGGTTGCGAGCGTGCCGAATATCAGGTTCCAACCGTCCACCAGCACAAACAACATAAGTTTAAACGGCAATGACACAATCATGGGTGACAGCATCATCATACCCATGGCCATTAGAATGGAAGCAACGACCAAATCGATGATCAGAAAGGGAATAAACAACATGAAGCCAATCTGAAACGCGGTTTTTAGTTCACTGGTGACAAACGCGGGGATCAGAATATTCAATGGCACATCAGCAGGATCCTGATATTTGTCCTCGTCTCCGGCAATCGATACGAACGTTTCTAAATCCTTCACTCGGGTTTGCGACAACATGAAAGCCCGCATTGGCCCTTTTGCTTGCTCAATGGCTTCCATTGAGGTCATTTCTTCTTCCAGATACGGTTGCAATGCCCGTTCATTAATCTCGTCAAATACCGGAGCCATGATGAACATCGACAAAAACAAACTGACCCCAATCAGGATCTGGTTCGACGGAGACTGCTGTAAACCAATCGCCTGACGCAGAATAGACAACACCACAATAATTCGGGTGAATGACGTCATCATCATAATAAACGCAGGCAGCAAGCTCAGCGCTGTCATAATAAACAGCGCTTGCAGCGTCATGGTGTAATCCTGACTACCGTCGTTGTTGGTGGTTACCGTGACTGCTGGAATCCCCTGCTGAGCCAATACTGGCGCAGCCAGCAAGTAAATTGGCAGGGCTACCCCCAACCATTTCATAAGTTTACTTGTCATCGCCACTCTCCTTAAGCGATGGATTCATTTTTTGCGCCATCGCCTGCACCAGTTTTTGTTTGAACATCGCGCCGCCCTGATTGTCTTGTTGCGTAACAATCGGGGTGTCTAGTTTGCTCAGGTGATTAATGTTCTGTGCGGTAACGCCTATCAGATGTTGCTCTTCGCCAACCTGAATGACCATCACCCGTTCTCTGGCCCCTGCAGAAAGGCTCGCAACGACTTTTAAGTGCTGGCTGTTACCGGGAGTGACATTAAACCGACGCATTACATACGCCAGCGAAAAAATGATGCCGACTATCAGCAAAAGTGATAGAAAAATTGACAGTACCGAGGTCGGGTTGGTGATACTGGCAGCGGCGTTTGCCGTAGGTGAAAGGAGGATTGCCAGCGGGGTAAAGAAATACCCCACTGATTTTAATAGGTTTTTACCTGAGCTTTTTAATTCTTTCGATTTGACTAATAACATCCGTTAACCGAATACCAAATTTATCGTTGACCACTACTACTTCTCCATGAGCAATCAACGTGCCATTTACAAGCACGTCCAGTGGTTCACCGGCAACTCGGTCCAACTCAACCACGGAACCCTGATTAAGTTGCAGTAAGTTTCGGATGCTGATCTGGCTACGGCCCACTTCCATTGAAATGGTCACGGGAATATCCAGAATCGTATCTAGTTTTTTCTTTTCTTCCTGAGTAATGGGTGCATCGTCAGAGAGCTCGTCCAGTTCTGCGACTTGAACATCATCATCGGCGCCGCCTTCGTCAGCCTCTGCTTCAGCCTGTTCAGCCATGGCTGCGGCCCAATCGTCCATACCGTCTTCTTCACTCATGATCCTGCCTCTTTCTATCGCTTAGGATTATAAATCTTCTTCTAACACCTGCAGCTCTGCATCATTGTCGATAATGCGTCCGCCGCGGGTAAGTAACTGTAATTCCGACTTCACGGAAGTCGGCCGTGCTATTTTCTCAGTGATCTTCAGCGCCAAATGTTCTCTGGAGCGCCCTAACTTCGCCCTGAACGAAGGTAATTCTTCAATTAACACCGTGATGTACTCCGGCATTTCCACCGGAATAATGTCGCCGGCTTTAAAGTCCATCACGTCGCGTAAAGGTATCTCAAAATCCAGCATATGGGTGGTAAGTGCCACTTTGACATCCATGATTTCGTCGCGCAGTGCTTTACTCCAGCGTAAGTCGGTGTCTTCCTTGTCGCTTTGTACACCCGCGTCAAGCAATTCACGGATGGGTTCCAGCATCGAGTACGGCAGTGACACGTGGAAATCACCGCCCCCCCCATCAAGTTCAATGTGGAACGAGCTGATCACCACGACCTCGGTGGGACTCACAATATTCGCCATGGCCGGGTTTACTTCTGAATCCAGGTACTCAAATGACACGTCCATCACCGGTGCCCAGGCTTCTTTGTAATCCTCAAAGATGATTTTCAGCAACATCTGAATAATACGCCGTTCGGTTGGCGTAAATTCACGACCTTCAATTTTGGCATGATAGCGCCCGTCGCCACCAAAGAAGTTGTCCACCAGAATAAACACCAAGCGCGCTTCCATGGTGATCAAGCCAGTACCTTTTAACGGTCTGAAACGCACCATGTTCAAACTGGTTGGTACAAACAAGGTATGAATGTACTCACCGAACTTGATCATCTGGATACCGTTAATCGACACTTCCGCACTGCGGCGCATCATATTGAACAAACTCACCCGCAAGTGTCGGGCGAAACGTTCGTTCACAATTTCCAGCGTTGGCATGCGGCCACGAACAATCCTATCCTGCGATGAGAAGTCATATTCCAGGGCTGATGTGTCCCCGGGTTCTTGTGTAACCTCTTCTTCTTCGACGTCGTCTACCCCGTGTAACAGGGCATCAATTTCATCTTGAGATAATAAATCGCTCACGGCTCGCTCCGGTTACTGCATCACAAAGTCGGTAAACAGCACTCGCTCTACCACTTCACTGCCCGCAATGTCTTTCAATGCTGACTGCACTGATTCCAAGGCATTTTCACGCAGTTCAATCTTTCCAGCTTCGGTGACTAAGTCATCGGCATTGCTGGAACTGAATACTTGCAACAAGGTTCCCTCTATCAGAGGGATATGGGTTTTAGCGGCTTCTTCGTTGTCAGAACCACGCACCATGAGTTGCACTTTAATTTGTACTAATCGGTCGCGACCAGACCCAGGTACGTTAAATACGATTGGCCGTGGCATAGCCACGTACAGCGCAGTACCAACGCTGGCATTAGTTGGTGCTGCTGCCGCAGGCGCGGGTTGTCCTGTGCCATCGGCTGCCAATTGCTCAGCCGCAGTCGGCTCGTCACCACCAGCAAACAAAAAGAAGTAGGCTGCTGCACCACCGCCAATTAACACTACGGCAATAATGATAATCAGCATCAGTTTGCTTTTCTTACCGCCTTCTTCTTCAATTTGTAATTCTTCTTCCGCCATCTCACACTTCTCTCAATTTAAACTAGGCGTATTATCTATCACAGCCAACAAATCGCAACGACTAATGCCATGCTGTTGACTGCTTAGTGTTAAACATAGTCGTCAATCAGGCCATTTGCCTGTCGAACAACCCGGGTTTCATTCATTTTTGCGTCTTCGGGCACATTGTCATCGAAACCGCCACCTGATTGACCACCGCTCTGTTGTTCTCCTTGTTCCCCTGTTTGTTGTTGACTCACAAAGGATTCACCCAGGTCGATACCCTGTTCAGAAAACATATCTCTTAAGCGCGGCATTGCATCAGCCAGCATCTCTTTGGCGTGCTGAGATTGCACGACAAAGCTCACTGATGCCGAGTCACCCGACACGTTGAGTCGAATCTGCATGCTTCCCATTTCAGGAGGGTCCAGACGAATTTCAGCCATTGATTGTCGGCCATTCACCATCCAGCGAATTTTTTCAGCCAGTTGTTGCTGGCCTTGAGGCTGATTCAACGGCACTGGCTTGTCTAATGCTGCTTGCTGTTGAATGGATTTCACCGTTTCAGAATGTTGCTGACGCGTTTCCTGAGTAATCAAATCACGGGTGTTATGAAGCAATTCGTTGAGCTGCAGCTCTTTTTGATCGGACATCACTGACGTGGCTGCCAATTGTGCAATGTGCTGTGCATCCTGCAGTAGCTGCTGAGGTAATACAGGCTGTTCTGGCTGAACTTCAGCTGATACCTGAGCGACTAAGGCCGTTAAATCAATCGCCGGCTGATGCCCCTGCTTTAACTGGGCACGCATTTCTTCCATGCCGCTTACCAGCATGCCTTTCATTTGCGACTGCTGCGCTGCACTCAGCTCCGGATTTGCCGCTGACGCTGTGTCTGTAATTACCTGTGCTACCTTGGCAAGCGTGTCATCGCTGGCTTGCTCCAGCATAGACTCAAGCGCAACGACACTGTCTGCCGGGTTGATTACCGCTTCTGTTTTCGCTGCGGCCACCTGACCCGACGAAGCGGTTTTGTCTGCTGTTGGCTGTGTCATTAATCCCACCAGCATCGCTGCCTGGTTCAAAAGTGGATCGGCGCTTTCCTCGACTTCAATGACCGATTCATTGATCTGCTCAACATCCAGAGTGAGCATAGTGTCGGCATCGGCTATTTGGGTTACCAGCTCCTGCTCGGGAGCAATCTCTGCGTTGTCTTTTTTATTCAACGCTTCAATTTTTGACAACAAACTAATGGCGACTGACAAAGGTTGTGGTGCAAGCGCGGTATCGGTATCGACATCAGCAGCGAGCTCGGCATTTTCAGTTTGCACTTCCACCGGCAATACGTTGTCAGTCAGACCCAGCGTTGGCTGAACGGGCTTTTCCAGACTCGCGCCGTCATTACCTTCCGCGCCTTTGACTTCAGATTTGTCCGCTTTACCTTTGAACTGTGCAATCAGCGTCATAAAGTCAGCCAGGATGGCTTCCGACTGCTCCACGGTGATTGCAGCTGATTGGCCACTGGCATCCAACTCAGGCGCTTCGGCAATTTGTGCCATTAATGCATTGAGGTCTTCAATGATTTGCGCTTTACCATTTTCCAGTTGATGCACATCGAGTCCGTCAACGGGGGGCTTCATTTCCGGCGCAACCTCAGCCGGCAGAGGCTGTTTATCGCCGGTTACGCCCGGCCATTTCTGTTCAAATGTGCGCAGTGCCTCCACCAAAGCCAGGTAATCCGTTTCAGATGCTGTATTGTCTACCTCAACGGCGGGAATGACGGCATCAGGCAGCGTATTTAACGAAACGTCATCTGTGTTTGCTAAATCAGCGCTTTCTGACGTCGAGACGTCGTCGGTTGTGGCTGTAGACGACGTGTTTTGGGAATTACCTGACGTAACCGTTTTGTCTACAGTAGCGGCTTGAACCTGTTCGCTCGCTTCAACAGACTCTGTGGGGATACTGTCCTGCTCTGTTTGGGTTGCCGCATCGTCCGCGTTTTTCGGTGCGGTTTGTGGCGGAACGGCTTCTGACTTTGGCGCAGCCTGAGCCGCTTTTCCGGGCCTTTCAAGCGCACGTTGATGTTGAGAAAACACGTCAGCAAATTGTCCGGATTCAGCGCTGGTTTGCGTTGAATCAGGGGAAAGCGTTACCGGATTGTCCGGCAAGGCGGCAATTTGTGAACCCTGCGTGGCAAGCTGTTGCATCATAACCGTGTCCTCATCACCTAACTGCTTGATAATTGGTGTTTGTTGTTTTGATGTTAAGGATTAGAGCAAAGACCGTTCCAACTTTGGAAACAAACGGAAGTGTGTGTTATTAACCCGCGAAGTACTGGTTCCGCAATAACCGTTGAAGCGCAAACTCATCCATGGCTTGCTGTTCCTGACGGTTGTCGAGCTGTTGCAACGTAGCGTGTTTTTTGCCGATGAGCTTCTCTACGGCCTGACGTTTGCGCTGCTGCGCCAACCATTGTCTTTTGCGCTGGTCGGCTACTACACTGGCTTGCGCAATGATTTGATTTTGTTGTTCACAGGCCTTGTCCAGCTTGGCAACGAAGGATAAGCGCTGTTGGTAATGCCGTGCACCAACCCCATTGCCCCCTTCCTGTTGCAACTGACGAAAGTAGTCCAGACGATATTGCTGCAAACTGGTTAGTTTTGCTTTTTGTTGTTGATAGTAATCCTGAGCAACGTTAAAGGCGTGAAGGGTATTTTTCTCCTTGTCTGTTTCCAGACGCAGTACCACATTCATTTGCTGTAGCGACTTAGCCACCTGGGTGCGACTCATTTACTCACCCCTTTCCTAATCCGCCAGCCAGTTGCGCCATGGACGCGAGGCTCTCGTCGTAGGGCAGCACTTGCTTCATACCCTGTTGCAATAACGCGTTAATGGCAGGCTCGGCATTGATAGCCAAATCCACACGGGGATCGGTCCCGCGGGTATAGGCGCCAAGTGTAATTAAATCTTTGTTTTGCTGATACGTGGAGTAAACCTGACGCACCCGACGCGCTTGCATCAGGTGCTCTTCACTGACTACCTGCGGCATCACCCGGCTGATTGACGCCTCGATATCAATGGCAGGATAATGCCCACTGTCGGCTAATTGACGCGACAAGACTATATGCCCATCCAATATAGCCCGTGCTGCGTCGGCAATGGGGTCCTGCAAGTCATCGCCTTCGGTGAGAACCGTATAAAACGCCGTGATGGAGCCTTGGTTTTCACTGCCGTTTCCGGCGCGTTCCACCAATGCGGGCAGCCGCGCAAATACCGATGGCGGGTAACCTTTGGTTGCGGGCGGTTCGCCGACGGCCAGCGCAATTTCACGCTGGGCCATGGCATAGCGAGTCAGTGAATCAATCAATAGCAGTACATTCATGCCCTGATCGCGAAAATACTCTGCCACTGTCACCGCGGTTTCGCACCCTTTAAGGCGCATCAGCGGTGACGTATCGGCGGGTGCGGCAACCACAACAGCGCGCTCACGCTCTTCGGGAGTCAGAATATCGTGAATAAATTCTTTAACCTCTCGTCCCCGCTCTCCTACAAGGCCGACAACGACGACATCGGCTTTCGCGCCGCGGGTCATCATGCCCAGTAATACACTTTTACCCACGCCACTACCGGCAAACAGGCCCATGCGCTGACCTATTCCAACGGTATTCAGCGCGTTAATGGCTCTTACGCCAACGTCCATGGGTGAGTCAATCGGTCTGCGGGTGAGAGGGTTAATTGGCGGCTTTACGGTTGGCACTCTTGTTGTGCTTTCTACTGGCCCTAAACCGTCAAGCGGCTGACCATTGCCGTCGATAACCCGGCCTAGCAACCCCAGGCCAACCGCCAGGCCACTTTCCCGGTTCAACGGTAATACCCGGGAGCCAGGTACAATGCCACGCACGGCTTCGGTTGGCATCAGGTAGGTAATGTGTTCGCCAAAGCCGACGACTTCGGCTTCAATTTCGCCGTCTACTGTTTGCACCATGCACTGACTGCCAACCGGTAACTGACAGCCCACGGCTTCCAGCGTCAGCCCAATACCGCGAACCAGTTTACCGGCCGCGACAACGGGCGGTGTGGGCACCTGTTTTTGCAGTTGTTGCAAATGCGACAACAGACTAGTGGTCATCCGGCAGCCCTTGCTCTAGCAGGAACTTGTCCAGCACATTCTTACAACGGCGTTCGATAGACAAATCAACCGCGTTGTTTTGCGTAACAATATCACAACCGCCCCGCGACAAGGCGGGCGTGTCAATTAAGGTCCAGCCTTTTGCCTGAATCGTCTCTTCGCCGAAATGCTCGGTAACCAGGGCGATGTCTTCAGGGTTGAGGTGAATCTTGTATTGGGTTTCTTCTACCGGCAGGGCTTTCAGGCCTTCACTCAGCGCCTGTAAAATCACATTTTCAGACAGCGTGACTTCGGTGCGAATAACCGAACGTGCCAGTGCGACCGACAGTTTCACTATTTCTTTGCGGACCTGCTCGTCGGCCTGCTGTAACGGTGCATGCAGATTTTCAACCAGGGATTGCCATAGCTCAGTTTGCTGCTCGATTTGCGCTTTACCGTCTTCCAAACCCTGCGCCAGTCCTTCCTGGTGGCCCTGTTCAAGACCTTCTGCCTTACCGGCTTCCAGTCCTTCCGCTTTCCCTTCATCAAAGCCGTTTTGCTTGCCTTCTGCAAAGCCTTCATCGTAAGCGGCTTGGCGAATAGCTTCGATTTCTTCAGCCGTAGGCGGAAGAATTTCCTCCGGCTCTTCCGGTGGTTCGTACTTCCAGTCACTGCGACGGTTTAATGCATTTGTTCGGGTCAGGTCCAGCTGATCGGTTGTCTCTACATGAGGCAGCTCCCAGCCTTTGGCCTCTTCGAGTTCTTCTACCGTAAAACGTTTAGTGGTTGCCATAGTTTATGCCGGTGCTAGAGGAACTCTTCACCACCGCCTCCACCAAGCATGATTTCACCGGCGTCAGCCAGGCGACGTGCCACCGACAGAATTTCTTTCTGAGCGGTTTCCACCTCACTGATACGCACAGGTCCAAGCGCTTCCAGATCATCCACCAGCATTTCAGCTGCACGTTTAGACATGTTCGCCGTAATTTTGTTTTTGAGCTCTTCGTCCGCACCCTTAATGGCTTTAAGCAGCGAGTCTTGCTGTACTTCGCGTAGAATCGCCTGAATGCCGCGGTCGTCCACGTCCACCAGGTTGTCGAAGACAAACATCAGGTCCTGAATCTGCTGACTCAACTCTTCGTCCTGCTCGCGGATAGCATCCATTAGCTGGCCTTCGATGTTGGTATCCAGGTAGTTCATAATATCGGCAGCTGACTTCAGGCCGCCCATCTTCGCCGCCTGTGTACCCGCCTGACCGGCGAACTGTTTCTCCATGATCTCGTTGAGTTCCTGCAGTGCCGCTGGCTGAACTTCTTCCAGGTTGGCGACCCGCATCAGCAAATCGAGACGAACTTTCTCCGGGAACTGCGACAAAATCTCGGCGGATTGCTCTGGCTCCAGATACGACAATACAATGGTCTGAATCTGCGGGTGCTCGTTGCGAATGATGCTGGCAACCTGTTTGGAGTCCATCCACTTCAATGAATCCAAACCTTTGGCCCCTGATCCCATGAGGATCTGGTCGATTAGGTTGGCCGCTTTGTCTTCGCCCAGTGCCGCAGTTAAGGCACGCTTCACGAAATCCTGACTCTGGAACCCGATGGTCGAGTAGTTTTGAATTTCATCGATGAAGTTTTTATGCACGGCGGTGATTTTAGCCTGCGTCATATCATCGATACGGGCCATTTCTGCACCGAGCTTTTGTACCTGCTTGGGTTCGAGATGCTTTAAAATCTGCGCGGCATCTTCTTCCGACAAGCTCAGCAGCAAAATAGCGGCTTTCTCGACGCCTTCCAGTTTACTGACGTCGTAGGCAGGTTCTTGTTGTGTTGCGAGTTCTTCTGCCATGGTCTACCCCTTACTCATCCTGCATTAACCAGCCTTTCACCACTTGCGCAGACAGCTCTGGCTCATTGGCCACCAGCGCGCGCACGGCTTTCAGGACATCTTCATCTTTGTGTAAATCAGGCAACATCAGTGAGCCATCTGGCGCAAAGCCCACCTGACCTTCATCAAATTCTGATGACAACATATTAATGGTGTCATCGCCCAAATCCAGCCCTTCGTCGGCGTCAAAGTCATCGCCAGACTGTCCATCATCAGGATTGATAAGGCGAGACAGCATTGGACGTATCACCGCAAATATTAGCGCAATAACCACCAGACCGCCCATTACCCACTTCACCAGTGGCATAAAAAACGGCTGCTCCCAGATAGGCAACTCTTCTTCGGCACCGGTGTCGATGCGACTAAAAGGCATGCTTACCACTTCCAGGCTATCGCCCCGGGTTACGTCAAAGCCTATTCCGCCTTGCAGTAATCGACGAATGCTTAACAACTCTTCCGGCGTACGAGCTTCACTGGTTACAGTGCCGTCTTCACCGGTTGTTTGCAGATAATCGACAGCCACAGACACGCTCAATCTGCGGATCACACCGGTTTGCTGCTTAGTATGACTAATTGTAGTATCCAGCTCGTAATTGCGCGTTGATTCTTTCGTCGTTCTACCAGGCACTGGCGCTACCTGGCCATTGCCACCTGCCTGCTCAGGAATATTAGCATCCAGTGGCGGCTGATTGCTCACAGCGCCAGGAATACCGGCAGCAATGGAACCTACAGAATTTTCTTCTACTACCATTTCGCTGCGCACGGCAGGCAGATCAGGATTGTAACGACGCTGGGTTTGCTCGACGGCAGTAAAGTCCATGGTAACATCGACCTGGGCGGTATAGTTACCAATGCCAATAACCGGAATCAGAATAGAATCGATTTTTTCCTGGTATTCTGCTTCGCGTTGACGTTCGATTTCATATTCTTTGCGGGCTCGTGCACTCAGCGAATCCTGAGAACCAGAATTCAATAACCGGCCATTGCTGTCGGTTACAGTAACACGTTCTGGTTCCATGCCTTGTACCGCTGAGGCGACGATATCAACCACAGCGTCTACTTCTTCGCCGCTGATAACCGCGCCGCGGTTAGCAGTAAGCACGACCGTTGCACTGGCTTTCTTTTCGCGACGGGCAAATACATTTTCTTTTGGTAACGCCAGCAACACGCGGGCTTTTTTGATACTGGCAATGTCTTCGATTGTGGCGGCGATTTGTTTTTCACGCGCATGTTTCAGGCGTTCCATTTCAACGCGCTGGCTCACACCAAAGCCCATGTCCTGCATGATGATATCAGCCCCGGCTTGTTCAGCTTGTGCCAATCCTTCACGGCTCATACCCAGTTTGATTTTCTGGTATTCGTCGACCCGCACCTGAATAATGTTGCCTTCCAGTTTATAGTCAATCAGATTGGCGTCGAGGTAATCGAGGGTTTCGATGAGCTCTTCCGTATCCATTTTGGCTAGTGGACGATAATCAGGCTCTTGCACAAACAACACCACGAAAATCGCAATGGCAACGGATATCACCAACACCACTACTAACGTCATCTGACGCATCATGTCGGTATTACCAATGCTATCCATGAAGCCAGACTTTTGCTCAGTCTCGCCGCCTGCTCCCGCGGAGTCACTTACTGCCAGATTTGTACCGGTTGCTTCAGCCACAGTTCACTACTCCACTTACACAGGCATATTCATGATTTGTTTGTAGGCTTCCAGCACTTTATTTCTGACCTGCACGGTCGCTTCAAACGCAATGCCTGACTTCTCTTTTGCCAGCATTACATCAGCCATGCTCAAAGAGCGATCGCCCATTTCAAAGCGCTGCTGCATGTCTTTGGATTCCAACTGCATGTCGTTAACCTTCTCAATGGCATTACTCAATAACTGCGAGAAATCACTTTTAGAGGTGTTGAGTTCGACCTGCGGCTGCGGATTTACGTCCAGACGAGTCTGCGCGATCATAGCCTGCATTTCCTGATACAAACTGTTGGCTTTAACGTCCATAACGGCTCCTGATTGATTATTTGTCACTTCCATCGTCGGGAATATGACATTTTCTTTGACTTATGCAGAGATACAGCAAGGACCAGACCAACTTTTCAAGTTAATAAAAATCAGTGGGTTAGCATGAAATGCCAAAAATATGACGGCAAAGGTAGGTAGGTAGATAGATAGGTTGGTATTGAGGTTACCAATAAAAAGAGGCGCAATTACTGCGCCTCTCAAAACATAACATTTTTCGTTAAGCCGGTACGTCAATACCCTGATCGCGCATTCGCGCTAACTTGTATCTCAAGGTACGAGGGCTGATCCCCAGTTTTTCAGCCACGTCTTTCCGCTTGCCTTTGCAGGCGGTCAGGGTATCCAGAATGATCTGATGTTCCTGATGACGCAACTCATTGCCTAATCTGCTGTTGTCTTCATCTGGCTCTTCGATGGTTGGTACCGCAACGGCTTGACCTGTTGCAGGTTCTATCATTAGATCGGTCGCATCAATCGTGTTGCCTTCACATAAAATTAATGCACGCTGACACACGTTTTCCAATTCCCGCACGTTACCTGGCCAGGCGTGTTGCAGCAGTTTATTGCGCGCAGACGCACTTAACGTAAAGCTGCCAAGACCTTGCTGGGAAGCATGCCGCGAGATCAGGTGCTCTGCCAGCGGAATAATGTCACCGCTGCGTTGACCCAAAGGCAACCAGGTAATAGGAAATACGTTCAGGCGGTAATACAAGTCTTCACGGAACTCGCCTCTGGCAACCGCTTCTTTCAGGTCGCGGTTACTGGTTGCAATGACCCGTACATCCAAAGAGATGGTTTTACGTGCACCCAGTCGCTCGACTTCTTTTTCCTGTAGCACACGTAATAATTTGGCTTGTAACGCCAAATCCATTTCGGTGATTTCGTCGAGTAACAGCGTACCGCCCTGGGCTTGCTCAAACTTACCCGGACAGGCCTGAATTGCGCCGGTAAACGCCCCTTTCTCGTAACCAAACAAGGTGGCTTCCAGCATATTCTCCGGAATGGCGGCGCAATTAATTGCAACAAACGAACTATTTGCCCGCTGGGAGTTGTCGTGAATATAGCGAGACAAGACTTCTTTACCCGAACCACTTGGCCCCAACACCATCACAGTCGCTTCTGAACGCGCGACTTTGCGGGCTAACAGCAGCAACTCTTCGCTGCGCGGATCGCCTACTACCGGCTGACGGGATTCGACCTTTTGCGCAGGTGCATACCGGCCCACAAGGTTTAACAATACTTCCGGCGCGAATGGCTTGGAGAGATAGTCTGTCGCGCCGTCGCGCATAGCCTGCACGGCATCGTCGATAGTGGCATAGGCCGTCATCAACAACACGGGCAGATTGGCGTCTTTGGCTTTAATTGCTTTCAACAATGCCAGGCCATTCATTTCGCCCATTTGGATATCACTCACCACGATATCAACAGGTTGACGGCCCAGCATCATAATGGCTTGCTCGGCACTGTCGGCAGCAACGACCTGATAATCTGCTAATAACAGGGTATCGACTAATGCTTCGCGCAGACCGGCATCGTCTTCTACGATCAAAACAGTTGTTTTTGACATGGTTTACCCCTCTTGTACCGACGTTAATGGTTCAACGTCGCTGGAAAACGCCCGAGGTAGCATCATGGCGAAACACGCGCCGCCCTCTGGCAAATTGGTGACTTGAATTTTACCCTGATGGGCTTTAGCGACCGATTGCACTACAGCAAGTCCCAGGCCTGTGCCATGGGTTTTGGTAGTGAAGAACGGTTCAAATATCTTTTGCTTTGTGGCATCGGTAATACCCGGCCCCTGATCGGACACGGCCACCACCAGCCAGCGATTACTCACGCGAAACTGCACCTGAATCGTACTTTCTTTCGGGCTGATCTGGCTGGCATTTTGAATCAGGTTTAATACTGCACCCTGCAGCGCCGTGAGGTTGCCGGTAATGCGTGCGTCAATATGCTGACCTTTGAACACCAGTGTCTGATTCATTCCCACTGCCATGGTTTGCGCGGTGGGCTCAATGGCGTCGAACAAAGTTGCTACGCTTATGTCATTAACCACTTGCTGTTCACCACTCTTGGCAAACAACAGCATGTCGTTAACCTGATTTTCCAGCTCTTTCAGACGATCCTGCAGTTTATTAGCAAACTGATGACTGGCATCAGCGCCTAATCCTTTGCGGGTCAGGTTGGCTGCATACAACATGGCAGCCGACAATGGCGTGCGAATTTGATGCGCCAGTGACGCGACCATTTTACCTAGTGATGACAAGCGTTGAAGGTGACTCAGACGCGCTTGTAACTGACGGGTTTCTGTTAAGTCGGTTAGCACGATAAGCTGACCCGGCTCATTCACAAGTGGCGTAATGGACAGCTTAACCCGGCGTCCATCGTACAAAGACACCTCGTGACCATCGTCGGCGCGGGGTTTAAACGAGCGCGCGATAATGGTACGCCACAGCTCGCCTTCCAGCGGTTCCCCCAAAAAGACTTTTGCCTGCTCATTTGCCTGACGAACAATCCCCTGACCATCGATAACCACCACGCCTGCAGGCATAACCTGCAATAAGTGGTTAAGACGAGAAGCCTGTTGTTTCAATGAGGCCAGCTCTTGCTGCTGAGTTTGAGCCTTGTCTCGGGCAACACTCAAATCGGTGAGTGTTGCGCCGGCGCCGCTTGGGGCGTCGGTGATATCCTCAATAAGATTGGCAGAACGACTTTTTAATGCCATGGGATCCTCGTCAATTTGCAGACACTGATTAACTTACCCAATGATTTAGCATTTGCCGTGCCAGAAATTACACTTTTAATTTCATATAGTTACAGCGATTTTGATAATTTAGTTTTACGTCAATTAACTGACGGCGAGGTTAATTAGCAATTGACGGAGGGATGAACATTTGAAAAAAGTGGTGTTCAGAATAAGGTTAAGACGCTTGTAGCGTTAGTATTGAGAGGCAAACACTATCGCTGAATATCGTATTTACGCATCTTTTCAACCAGCGTAGTCCGGCGCATACCCAGTTTATCGGCGGCCCTTGCAACCACCCATTCCTGCTGCTCCAGCGCCTGTTGAATCAAATTGATCTCAAGCTCTGAAAGGTACTCTTTCAGGTTTACGCCTTCATCAGGCAAGAAGCCATTGATGGCAGGTTCCGCTTCAACATCGTCCTGTGCGGCGCTTTCGGCAAACAATTCATTGAAAGCTTCGCGCTCAAGCACTTCTTCAGGGTAGTCCGGCTCGAAAGGTTCAACGTCGCCATACTGGTATTTTGCAGGTAGTTCCTGCACGTCGACAATTTGGCCCGGATACAGAATCATCAAACGTTCGACCAGGTTAGACAACTCCCGCACGTTACCCGACCAGGTATGTTCCATTAACGAGCTGATAGCGCGTTCGGTAAACTTAACCGGCTCAACGCCCTCGCCATGAATACGTGTAATCAGTTCCTGTAACAACAACGGAATATCTTCACGGCGCTCGCGCAATGCAGGGCTGTCGATTGGGAATACGTTCAAACGATAATACAAGTCTTCGCGGAATTTATCGTCGGCGATCATTTTTTCTAAATCGCGGTGCGTTGCGGCAATGATTCTGACGTTACACTGCATGGGCTTGTGGCCGCCTACGCGTTCAAACGTGCGTTCTTGTAATACGCGAAGCAACTTAACCTGCATTTGCAGTGGCATATCGCCAATTTCGTCGAGGAATAATGTGCCGCCTTCGGCGAGTTCAAAACGGCCTTTACGGGCACTGATAGCACCAGTAAATGCGCCTTTCTCGTGGCCAAACAATTCACTTTCCAGCAGTTCACCGGGTATTGCTCCGCAGTTTACCGGAATAAACGGCCCGTCTTTGCGCTCAGACAAAAAGTGGACATTACGCGCGACTACTTCTTTACCGGTACCCGACTCGCCTAGGATAAGCACGGTCGCGTCTGTTGGCGCTACCTGCTCCACCAAGCGGCGAACCAATTGAATTTGTTCACTCTTACCGACCAGACTGCGGAACAGTCGGGTTTTCATAGGCACCGCACTATTGCGGACCGGATGGCTGCGAATGTATTCCTGACAACGGTGTATAGCCTGCGTGAGCACCGGATAAGTAATGGGCAGACTGACATGCCCCACCAAATTGCCAACCGTTGGCGTTGGTTGGTCGTCAACGTTAATCGCAACAAAGGGGTGCATAGGGAAAGTTTTAACCAGGGCTAACGCCTGTTCACCTGACGCGATATCCAATAGTACGCCGGTTGGCGACAGCTCGGTTAATTGCTCAGACGCTTCGGATACCGAGAAGGAACGACAAGATTCACCCAAAAAGGTCAGAATTGTATGTAAATTCTGAACCAGAGCATTGTTGTCGCTGACCAGCAGGATATCCTTCATTCGTTCCCCGAAACGCTTTTGTTATTATTACTAGTTTATACCAATCCTCACAAATGTGTGCAGTCGCGCAGTAAAGTTCTTGCCGATACCGCCTGCTCTGCTATGCAAAAACAAATTTGAATAACGATGCACTGTTGAAAAAGCGTGAGAATTGCAAACTGTGCACAGCAATTGTAGCGGTAACGCAGTGAATCGCAACGAAAAACCGGTTCTTCAGATACAAAAAAGGCAGGAAACCCTGCCTTTGATTAATTTTGCGACAATTTAGCCGTTCAACAGACTCAGTACCTGACCTTGTTGTTGGTTGGCCTGCGCTTGTACCGTTAATGACGCTTGCCCTAATACATCGTTTGCGGCTTGTTGAGACACAGCCTGGGCATAATCGGTATCCTGAATACGGCTACGTGCCGCGGCGGTATTCACGTCAGACTGTGTTAAGTTTCGCGCCGTGCTGGCTAATTGATTCTGCACTGCGCCCAAATCGCCCCGGGCACTACCAACAACTTCTACTGCCGCATCAGCCGCTGCAAGGACATCCTCACTGGACTGGCTGGTAACATCAATATTCAGCACACCGTTTAACTCGCTGGCGATGTCACGCGTGTTCACACTGATTTGCTGACCAGCCTGAGCACCCACCTGAAAATTAATCTCGCTGTCAGACGACAATAATGGCTTACCGGCGAAACTCGTTTGATCGATGGTTTGGGTAATGTTTTCCTGCAGTTGGGTGATCTCAGACTGGATAGCCTGTTTGTCCGCAGCACTTAAAATGCCGCTACCGGCTTGCACCGACAGCTCCCGAATGCGGTTAACGTCATTATTGATGCCTTCCAGACCGCCTTCGGCGACCTGAGCAAGTGATATACCGTCGTATACGTTATTAATCGCCTGGCGGTTGCCTTCTACTTGCGAAGTCAGACGATCGATAATCTGCTGCGCAGCCGCACCATCAGCAGCGCTGTTGATTTTTTTGCCTGAAGCCAGTTTTTCAAACAGCGAGTCCTGCTTTTTTTGAACTTGCTGGAGCAACGAGCTTCCGGAATCCGAATTGAAGTTGATCATCATCCTCTCCTCTACCTCTATCAAATATAACAAAACATCGACGAAAAAGTAAGCAATCCAGGATTATTCAGTTATCCATTTTAATAACTATGTATAATCCCTCGCCATGCATAGCGTCAATATTCTAACGTCGGACACTGGAATGATTTTTGAATACTAATTTTGAATAGTATTATAGATTGTGCATGCATTACCTCCGTAGGCCAGAAAACTCACCGGTTAAGGCAAACGGAAAACAGGCCGATAACCTAATTATCGTCGACAAAAAGTATCATGATGACTATTACAGCCGCAGTGCTTACTGAATGTGGTAAGCCATTGGAAATCATTGAAAATATAGCGATCCCTGAACTGGGTCGTGGTCAGGTGCTGGTGAAGATTCACTATACGGGAGTTTGCCACTCTCAGCTAATGGAGGCGACCGGAGCGCGTGGCGAGGACCGCTACCTGCCTCACATGCTGGGGCACGAGGCAACGGCTACCGTGGTTGATATAGGACCAGACGTGTCCACTGTTTTGCCTGGCGACAAAGTCGTGCTGGGCTGGTTGAAAGGAACGGGTATTGACGCCGGTGGTTGTGTTTATGAATCCCCCATTGGCAAAATCAATGCAGGCCCGGTGACAACATTCAGTAATTACAGCGTGGTGTCCGAAAACCGCTGCTATTCGTTACCTCCGCAAATAGGACTGCAGGAAGGCGTACTGTTTGGCTGTGCGCTGCCTACCGGGATGGGGATGGTGCAAAACCAGTTGTCGCTGTCATCAGAGCACAGTGTAGGAATAATGGGACTGGGCGGAATAGGTATGTCTGCACTCATCGCAGCGGTAAATTGTGGTGCACGACTCATCGTAGCCATTGATACGAACGATGACAAACTCGCACTCGCCAGGCATATTGGAGCGCACATTACGCTGAACCCAACGTCCGAATCACTGGCAGAATCAATTCAACAAGCCAATCAGGGTGAATTGCTCGATTTTATTGTAGAAGCTGCCGGCAGTTGCCGTACCATCGAATCTGCCTTTTCATTGATTCATCGCCAACACGGTAAATGTGTCTTTGCTTCACACCCCAAACACGGCGACAAAATTCACTTAGACCCGTTTGAGCTTATTTGCGGAAAAACCATTGAAGGTTCCTGGGGAGGCGGCGCTAACCCATTGACCTTATTGAATCAGGCCGCAAATAATAAACAATCATTAGCGCCTCTGCGCCATTTGTTGTCTGACGCATATCCGCTGTCACAGATAAACCAGGCCCTGGAAGATCTCGCCAATCAAAAGGTAGTCAGAGCCATCATTAAACTGGATGGTAACGAAGATGAATGATAAACATGCCTCGCTCCAACACATCCTGACTGAGAAACAGGCAGGGAAATCTGTCTGTTTTGTGTCGGGCAACTTTAACATCATCCATCCCGGGCATTTGCGTTTTCTGCTATTTGCAGCAGAGCAGGCAGATATGCTGGTAGTCGGACTGTATGACAGACATGAATCCCTAAGCGCTTGTTTCGACAATGAAGAACGGTTACTCGCATTAAAGGCGCTGACGTGTGTCGATGAGGTATTAGTGGTCAACGGCGATCGTTTGGATGTCATTGCCCAGATTCAACCTGACGTTATTGTGAAAGGGAAAGAATTCTCCAAAGCAGACAACCCGGAGAAAGCCATTGTTGAAACCTATGGCGGGCGCTTAATTTTCAGTTCCGGCGAAAAATTGTTTTCCAGCCGAGAACTACTGCAGCAACAGTTACGTCAAAATTCACAGTTGTCGCAACAGCTGCAGCGATATCACGAACGCTATGACGTTGCTCAGGATACGCTGTCTCATTTTCTGGAAAAGTTTGGCAATCTGAATGTCGCAGTGCTCGGCGATATTATTGTCGATGAGTATCAGGAATGTCTGGCAATTGGTATGTCTCAGGAAGATCCCACTATTGCCGTTAGTCCGTTAGAGTCTTTTCGGTATTTAGGCGGAGCAGGTATCGTTGCGGGACATGCCGCAAGTTTAGGCGCAAACGTGACCTTTTTTAGTGTCTGTGGACGCGATGAACACGGCGAATTTGCCCAGCAAAAACTCAATGAATACGGCATCGAGGCCGTCCTTAAATACGACGCTTCCCGCCCCACCACACACAAACTGCGCTATCGTGCCAAGGATAAGACGCTTCTGCGAGTTAACAGTTACCGCAGACACGATATTGACGCCCCACTGATCAATGAATTTGTTCAGGCATTTGAAGCGAATGCGGCGCATTATGACATCGTACTGTTTGCCGACTTTAACTTTGGCTTGCTGTGTCCCGCGCTGGTCAATCGAATCAGTGACATATGCCGGGCGAAGAACATCCCCATTGTGGCTGATAGTCAAACCTCTTCACAGGTCGGTGACTTAGGTAAATTTAGAGATTTACTGCTGACAACGCCAACTGAGGTGGAAGCGCGTCAAACCATGCAGGATGACAGCAACGGTCTGATTGAGGTGTCCAAAGACCTGGTAGAAAAGCTAAACGCACAAAACCTCATGGTGACACTGGGAGGCGAAGGTGTACTCATTCGCCATATGAACGAGGACGGTTTACTGGAAACCGATAACCTGCCTGCATTTGCAGACTCAGCCATTGATACCGCAGGCGCCGGTGATGCTATGTTTGTTACCTGTGCTTTGATGTTGGCCAGTGGTGCCAGTATCTGGCAAGCCGCCTTTGTTGGTAGTGTAAGCTCCTCCATTCAGGTAAGCGTGAGAGGTAACGTGCCTATCGCTAAACAAGCGATCTATCGCAAACTGGGAGAACTCTGATCCATGCAGGCAGTTTTGCTGGCCGCAGGACTTGGCACCCGACTACGGCCGATTACCAACTCGCAGCCTAAATGCATGGTGCCCATCAACGGACAACCGCTACTGGATATCTGGTTGAAGCAGCTTACCCATTCTACATCAATCTCCGACATTTTTGTTAACACGCATTACTTTTCAGATGCAGTAGCAGTCTTTCTCAACGACAAATGGGCTGCCTTCCCGCAGGTGAAAAACTGGTATGAGCCTGAACTACTGGGAACTGCCGGCACTTTGAAACACAATGCTTCACAACTACTCAATGAGGATGTTGTGGTGATCCACGCCGATAACCTGTCGGTCTTCGACCTGGATGCTTTTATTCAGGCACATCAGCAACGCCCTGATGGCTGTGAAATGACCATGATGGTATTTGAAACCGATACGCCGTCGTCTTGCGGCATTGTCGAATTACAGGGAAAAACTGTGGTAGCCATGCATGAAAAGGTGGCTAATCCGCCAGGTAATCTGGCTAATGGTGCGGTTTACATCATGAGCCAAAAGGTGTTGCATTGGATTGTAGAGCATGACGCAGAGGATATCAGTACGCAGGTCATTCCAGCCATGCTGGGCAAAATCCAGGCCTGGACCAATCACACATACCATCGGGATATTGGCACACCGGAGAGTTATACGCGGGGGCAACAGGAATATAAAGCAATAGTCAGACATGACTAAATTTGCCTGCGCTTGCCTCCATCAATGGTAAAGTCGGAACCCGTGATATAAGCCGCACCCGGCGATGCCAGATAACTTACCAATCCAGCGACGTCTTCTGCTGTACCCAGCCGTTTCAAAGGAATATTAGTACCCGCCTGTTGCCTTGCATTCGCTAGTTTTTGTTGTAAATCGTCATCGCCCAATGAGTGACGCATATGTTCTCGCCAGCCCTCGGTTTCGATGATGCCCGGTGAGACTGAATTGACGGTTACACCTTGACTGGCAGCGATCTGAGCAAAGTGTTTGGTGAAATTATTCTGTGCCGCTTTGGCTGCAGAGTAATGCGGGTTGTAATGACCAGGCTCGTTAGCGGTAATGCTGGATATATTAATAATTCTGCCGTCTTTGTTTATACGTGGCAGCAAAACTCTGCAAAGCCGTACTACTGAAAATACATTAACCTCAAACGTTCTATACCAGTCTTCGTCTGTCAATTCACTGAAAGGCGCACTGGTTTCAACGCCTCCGGCATTGTTTACCAGCACCTGTAAAGTGCCGTTATATTGGCTTAGCCATTCCACGATCAGATCGGCAGAATCCGGATTGTATAGATCCGCGGACAAAGCAAATACATTGGTATTGGTTAACGCCTTAACTTCAGACTGACTTTGCTGCAATTTATCTTTATTACGAGCAACCATTAATACATCAAAGCCTTGTTGAGCTAACGTTATGGCGCATGCCTTACCGATACCTGCACTTGCGCCGGTAACAATAGCTAAAAGATTGCCGGATATTGCCACCATCGCGTCAGCCCTTCAATTCAAAGTCGTTCAACTGGCACCACCCATCCCTAAGGTTAAGACCGCCATCAACACTGAGTGTCTGACCGGTAATAAATGCAGCATTCGACGATGCCAAAAATAACACGGCGTCAGTGACGTTTTGCTCAGAGCCCACACGATTAAGCGGATGTGCCTTACAGGCCTTTTCACGATATGCGGTGTTTTCTTCTGAGTTAAACCTGTCGCTGTGCGCATCTGCCACAATAAAGCCCGGCGCGACGGCATTCACTCTAACACCTTTTTTACCACCGTATACCGCCAGGTAACGGGTCATGGATTCAAGCCCGGCTTTTGCCAGATGGTAACTCACACTCTCTCCTGACACATAGCTGGCACACACCGATGAAATATTGACTATCGCTGTTTGCAGGTTCGTTTGAGAAGGAGACTGCATAGTTATGAAATGTTGTGAAAGTAATAACGGAGCCCGCAAGGCTATGTTTATACCCGCATCAAACGACGCCGCACTCTCTGCAAGAGGCGCATCGCCCCGGGGCCCACGGGCAGTATTAATCAGAATATCAACACCCCTCTTCACCTCTTCATGTTTAAAGAGATTATCTATTGAAGTGACGTCAGCAAAATCACAGGGAATGTATAGCGCATCGCTTAACACATCTTCGGGCGCAGCCTTGTCGACAATAATCACCTTTGCACCCGCAGCCAGGAGACGCTGGGCAATTTGCGCCCCTACTCCGTTGCTGCCACCAGTTACCATCGCAGATTTGTGTTTAAACGCCTCTGTGTTGAACATGATTAACCCTTATCTTTCATTGCCTGCAGCATGTTACTGGTTTCAGTCACGATATTATCAACCGTGTCGTGGGCGATACACATTTTTTGTCCCTCAATCGCAAACGGAAACTGATTGTTCTGATTGAGCTCTCTCGCCATGATATCTGTATGATGACCGATGTGTTTCCACACTCGATAAGGTTTAGCGCCCAGTATTGCCGCTGCGCAAAACGCACTGGACATGCCAATAAAAGCGTCGGCCTCACACACTACGGAAAAGTAGTCACCAATACTGCCTTGGTATTTCTCAACACAATCCAATGACGCAATAGCAGTCGGAATGTCGTCGTCACCAACAATAACAAATTTGACGCTGCCATACTGCTTGCTGAGCATGACAAAAGCACTCAGCCACGCATCGTGATCGGCATTGCTTTGAATGTCATTCGGATTGTTTTTTAAGTGCACTGCCACCACTGTTTTATCGTTATTTTTGGATAAACAGTCGGATGTATTCGCGCAGGGTTGCACTCGATTGCTCTGGGCATACAAACGGCCAATCCATTGCATACTTCCCGTTCTACTGGTCGTTGACGGGTCCAATTGGTCGTGAATGAGTGACGGAATTTCTAACGTAGAAAAATCGTTTACCACGATACGATGCTTCGAAAATCGCTGACAGACGTCAATCAACCCCTGATGTTGTGGCAGAACATTTAAAAAATGTATCGTACCAGCACTTTTCTCAGCGCAATTTAACTCATGAATGAAGATAAACAGGCTGCCCAGCCTGGTATCCAGCTGTTCAAAATCCCAACAGCCAACAATACGCTCGTTGGTTTCCCACTTTCCTGTCGTTACCATACAGTAGTCTTGTTGGCGGACAGGAATAAACTGCCCTCTCTATGACTTACCGGCATGTCTTTAAGACTCGCGACCTTTTCCCAACCGGTTTTCTGACTAAACATACTAAGCCCTATTGATTGGGCATGCTCAAAGATTCGCTTCGCGTTATCGTCACTCCCCACTTCCAGCATTACGTCTGTATGTTGCCAGTCTTCGGCGTCAGTTGCACAAATAGCATCGGCTTCAGCGCCTTCAATGTCCATTTTTATAAAGTCGAATTCTGTCATTAAGGGAGCAAAGGCAAGACACGATACGGTAAACTCTTCGGTGTCACCATACACATCTTGCTTTTTGCCTTTGATATGACTACCAGTGCGGTTGCCCATCAGCCGTGTGAACACTAATTCAGCGTTTTCTGCACCAACAGCATTTTCCTTTACGGAGAGGGACGTTACCTGATTCAGTGCCATGTGTTGCTGAATCTTCTCAACATGAATAGGATCCGGCTCAAACGCAGTAACCTGCCAACCAATTTTTGACATCAACGTGCTGTGCAAACCTATATTTGCGCCCATATCAGCAACGTTTTTATAGCTTTCTTTATGACGCAAATAAAACGCAAACAGGATAAGTTCATCAAGACCAAATAATTTTAGCGAGTCGATATTGCCCATCGAATAATAAGGTAGTACCAGCGTGCCAAATGGACCAAAATCACACCCTTCCGGCTCGGTCCTGGCGAAGGCACTTGATGCAATATAGTCTGCACACACCTCATTTGTGAACTTATACAGTGGGGATTGATGACAATGAAACGCTGAAGTTTCAGAGAGCATTCCAAACAAATCTTTAAAATTAATCACAGCGAAAATCCTTCAAAAACGTTGGCTTGAAAGCGACGTTGTATAACCGACTGCAATAACGGTATGTTCTCATAGGACGTCACCAGCATGGCCGCCGTCTCCGGTATAGTTTGATCTGCAGGCAAGGACACCTGCACATTCGGTATGTTCTTATAGGTGAGTCCCGCTTTTTCCGCATCGTCATCAAGGATCACGTGAATTTCCTTAGATGCATCACCAATATGATAAAAAATCACAGGTAGCAGCAGGCTTGCCCCATAACCAAATACGATGTCTTGTTCTGTTATCCAATTGGCAATTGCATGATTGCGCTGCAAGAATGCACGCTTCGTTTCCTCAAAGCGTTGGACGCGATCAGTTTGCTGCGGTGTAGGTGCAGGGTTAGATTGAGTGTGCGACTCACTCTGTTTAAACACTACCATAAGTGCCCCTCCGCAAGTTGGGACGCTGCTTGGCTGCATCGCAACAATCTCACCGCCACACTGGTGTATTAAATGTTGCAGGCTATCGACGTGAAAGTAATGCAAATGCTGATGAAAGAATGCATCGAATCTCAACGCCCCTATCTGCCGGTCAAAACACGGCACTTCCAATGCGAAATACGTGGTTTCCGTGCAACTTTCAAATAGCTGTGAGATAAAGCCTTTAGGATCGACCATATGTTCAAGCACGTGAGAAAACACCACTAAGTCGGCATTCAATTCAGCTAAATTTATATGCTCTGCAAACGCTTTTACGAACGTGACGTCATTTTTCACTTCACTTTTTTGAATACTGGGATCAACGACATATCGCTTTGAACAGTCGAAGGTACTGACCAATGATTCGTCATTACCACCTATATCAATAACCACGTCAGGTAAGGCTGGAAGAAACTCACAAACGAAATCATGAAAACACGCGAATCGCTTTGGGGTTGCGCCTGAATTGGCGGTTTTGTAATGGTAGTCGTCCTGATTGTAGAGCACGGCAGGATCCAACTGACACTTCAGTTGAACATGCTCACAATGAGGGCACATCACCAACTGTTGATCATAATGTCTGAATGTCGGGTCGTACTTACCATACGTTTCCGACAGAGGCAGCTGTGGCAGATCCCATAACAATGTCAGATCCGCGTTATCACAGAGCGTGCAACGCTCAATCCACTTCATGATGCACCAGTGATTTCACGGCTTGTTCAATATTGGATGCAGACAATCCGCTGCGCTCACACAAGTCGTCGTAGCTGCCATAGCCGTGAATAAAGTGATCTATAGCCAGCTGTTTGCTCTGCATTTTACCGCGGCCATTCCATGCCCGTAATACAGCATTATAGACACCATCTTGTGCCGACAATTCTTCAACTACCACTACGCGGCCCGTTTTGGCAACGCTGTTGACTATTGCGTCACTGTCGAAAGGTTTGACCGAATGCACGTACAGTACTTCAGCATCAATATTCTCTTTTGCTAATGCCTCGGCTGCAGCTAACGCATTTTTGAGTTGTGGACCCAATGCGACTATGGTGGCCTCACTCCCGGTTCGGGCACAAATGATTTTGCCCGGCTGAATGTCTTTCCGGTCGAATTCCACACCGTGCGGGTTTTCTGTTAAACGAAAATAGTTGATGGCCGATGCGCGATATTCAGCGCTGAACAAGACGTCAAACTCTTCTGCAGAGCCTGGGCAAAATACCTGACTTCCCGGTAAATGCGACATAAGAGATACGTCCGTGTAGCAATGATGGCTGCAACCCAGCTGCGCGTAATCAAACGCGCCACCGACAGAAATAAAGTTACCCGCCAGATGTTGATAACCGAAATCGAGTTTCAGTTGCTCAAAAGAACGTTCAATCAAAAAAGGAGCGATGGTGTGTGTAACCGGTGTTAGCCCTTGTTTCGAAAAGCCTGCCGCAACGGATACCATGGACGGTTCTAAGATACCGATATTGAAGAACCTACCAGGGCATGCTTTAGCGAAAGGCTGAAGGATCCCATGACTGATATCCCCTACCATAACAACCAGAGAGTCATCCTGCTGGCCCAGTCTCAGCATAGTATCTGCAAATTGTTCACGTAAGCCTTTCATGACAGCACTTCCATTAATTCTTTGTATTCAGCGTCATTTGGAATACGGTGATGCCAAGGCCCATGCCCTTCCGTCAGGCTGGCGCCAAAACCTTTAATATTTTGCGCCACCAATGCCAGCGGTTTGCCCACTTTACCCACTTTAGCAAACGCATTTTCAATGTCTGCAGCATCATGACCGTTAAACACATGCACGTCCCAGCCAAATGCTGCCCATTTGGCGGGTAAATCATCTACCGGACACAATTGTGCACCAGACTGGTTCCAATCCACTACCACAGTCAGGTTATCCAGTTTTTGGTTTGCCGCAATATGAGCCGATTCCCAAATAGTGCCCTCGTGACACTCACCATCACCCACCAGGGTGATCACACGCCCTGGTAACGACTTGATCTTATTTGCAATGGCAATGCCGACCGAAAATGGAAATCCGTGACCTAAAGAGCCAGTTGACGCTTCTACGAATGGGACTGTCGTGCGATCGGGATGCCCACCAAGAATACCGTCTTTTAAGGAATAGTTCGCAAGGTCATCAGCAGATAGCAGGTTATACTTTTCCAGCACGACATACAGGCCGGCACAGCCATGACCTTTCGATAAAATAAACTGATCTCGTTGTTCCCAATTTGGGTTTGATGCGTCATATCGCAACACATGACCATAGATGTGTTCGATCACATCAACGATCGAAAAAGAGCTGGGAATATGGCCTTCTTTAGCCCGGGTAACGATTTCGACAATTCTTCGTCTTAGCGATTTATTCAACATAAGCTAGCCTTCAAAGAATACTCGTCCCTGGCCACCATCCAGTAAAACGGATGAGCCCACTGCAAACGAGGCATGTTCAGATACTAAAAAGGTCACGAAATTACTGATTTCTTCTGGCGTGCCAAAGCGTTTAATGGCCATGCGCTCAGAGAGGTATTTTTCAACATGCTCAGGACGCTCTGATAATGTCTTGTCCCAATATCCACCTTCGGTGAACACTGCGCCTGGTAAGACTGCGGTCATAATGACGTTGTCAGGCGACACATACCGGCCAACACTCCGAACATAAGCATTGAGCGCGGCTTTGGCTGCGCAATACATGGGCGTGCCCTGATTCTCCAGCGAAGCAATGGACGAAACATGACAAATCCGCCCCCACTTTCTGGCTTGCATTTCAGGCATAAAAGCATTGTTGATTTCGATGGCGTTGAACAAATTAAATTCCATCACGTCGCGCCAGCTATCTGTAGGGCTGAGTGGGTCTGGCATATCAAGGTTACCGCCGACATTATTAATAATGATGTCAGGCGACAGGGCTTTTTCCTGCAGTTCCCTGATTAACGCCAGTGTCCCCTCTTTATTTTTCAAATCTGCCTGGATGGCATATTGCTCGGTACCATACTGTTTGGCAGCGGAGTCTGCCAGTGTCGTAAGCGTATCGATATTTCTGGCCACCCACACGACGCTTGCCCCTTCAGCGCAAAGCGCCTCTGCGATAGCCTGTCCCAGCCCGCCTGATGCGCCGGTTACCAGTGCAAGTTTGTTACTAATATTTAAATTCATGGTGTTTAAAAAGGTCCTTTAAACCAGTCGCCCGGCACATCGTGAGGCCGGATTGGCTCATCGCTCTGCTCTTTACCATCAGGTAATGCCACGCGAGCAGGCACGGTATTTAATACGCTGTTAACAATGTTATCGGCGGTTGGATAAAAATGCTTAGTCAATGCAACACTGGTTGGCTCCGGGTAATCCGGATAGCCCATGCGTTGTGGTGCCTGCTTCAGGTTGGAAAAGCAATTTTCAGTGACCCGACTAACGACTTCCGATGCAACAGAAAAGGACGTGTGCGCGCTATCGCACACCAGTAAGCGACCGGTATTGTTTACCGACTCATACACAGGCTGCCAGTGAGACGGCGACAATTCACAGGTTTCCAGCACATCGACGCCTATGCCTAGTTGCGCCAAATGCCTGGCAGCTCGAAGTGCTTCGAGCACCATGTAACTATTTGCCACAATCGTAAAATCATTACCAGCGTGATGCTTTCTTACTGGTTGTGAAGGTACGTCAAGCGATACCAGTTGCGATTGTTCACATTGCTGTTGATGTAACCAGCGATGCTCGATAAAAATCACCGGACTGTCATCCATAATGGCAGAATACAGCTGATTAGCCACCGCATCCGTTGTACTGGGAACGATCACTTTCAAGCCCGGGATATGCGCAAACCACGACTGTAAATTCTGTGCGTGGGTGGGTCCCTGACCCCAGCCGCGTCCAATTATCAGCCTGATAGTCAAAGGGACTTTCATCTGTCCGTTGAACATGTAATGCCATTTTGCGGCGTTGTTGACCAACTGATCCATGGCCAGTAAAAAGAAATCCAGGCGTTGATGTGTCATTAACACCCTGCTGCCAGCTAACGCAGCACCAACAGCAATACCGGTCATGCCATTTTCGGCGGTCGGCATATCAAATGCCCGCTGTTCACCGAAGGCTTCGCCCAACCCGGAAGTTGTGCCAAAAATCCCTTTTGGATCAGTCAGACCTAATCCAAAAGCCAGCATTCCCGGATCGGCCTTCATGGCTTCATGCTGAGCGCGATTGACCTGCTCGGCGAAGGTCGTCATTGCCTTAGTCTGCATAAACATACTGCCCGTTATTAGCTGGATCGGGAAACGGTGCAGCCAATGCGCTATCGAACGCATTATCAATCTCGCGTTGTATTTGGCTTTCCACGTCGTCAAAGTCTGCATGAGAAACCCCTTGCGCAGACAATGCATCAGCCAACGCTTTAACGGGATCCTTTGCTAACCATTGTTCTACCTCCTCCTCGGGACGGTAACCTAAATCATCATCGAAGTTGGGGCCACAATGTTCGCGGTGCCGGTAGGTATGACATTCGATTAGTGCAGGGCCGTTTCCGGCGCGAATGCTGTCAATTAACTGTGCACTCACGGACGCCACTTGCTCGACATCATTGCCGTCGACATCAACGGCGTTCAGCCCGATTGCTTTTGCTAATTGAACGATAGAGCGGCCCTCAGGTTGTCTGACCGACATTGGGCTATACACGGAGTAGCGGTTGTTTTCACACACAAACAGCACTGGCAGTTTCCGCAATGCTGCGAAATTTGCGGACTCGTAAAACGCGCCTTCTTCGGTAGCCCCTTCACCAAAGTAGCTCACCGACATTTCATTCAGGCACTGCACCTGCTGATGCAACGCATTTCCAACAGCCAGAGGAATACTGTTGCCCACGATTGCGGTGCTGGCCACAAAGCCAGCGGCTAAGTCACTCAGGTGCATAGAGCCACCACGGCCACCCGTGCACCCCGTTTCCTTGCCATACAATTCAGCAATAAGTCGCTCCAGTGACCCACCTTTAGCGAGGTAATGCGCGTGAGCCCGATGAGAACTGTACACTTTGTCGGCAGTCGTCAGGTTAGCGGATATCCCCACAGCAACGGCTTCTTGTCCTATCGACAAATGGGTAGGACAACGCATTTGTTGTTCACCGTATCTGGCCGCAATCGCCTCTTCGATTCGCCGAATACGCAATACCTGCTGATAGTGCTTGAATAATGCACTCATGGGATAAACCAGAAGTAATCGCCGGTGTAGCCGACTTCGTTAAAAAAGGCTTTCCACTCATCAACGTGCATAATCGTTTTAGCGGTGAGGTTCCACTCGTACATACGCGCTTCTTCTTCAGCATTGCGATATGCATCAACGGTAATGAAGGCGTTGCCACGCGATACGCGCATAATTTCCTGCAGGGCCTTCCCACACGCCTCTCTTTCGAGGTTGTGCACGGTATTGACACTCATCACCAAATCAAAGCTGTCGTCGTCGAAAGGTAAGTCGGTTGCACAACCTACCTGCATGTTGGCCGCCACTTCGGGTTTTGCATTGGCGATAGCGTAGTCGGATATATCAATCCCTTTACCAGTGATACCAGGAATAATTTGTTCCAGATCGTACAGAAAGAATCCTTTGGCACAGCCTACGTCCAGTACAGCACTTTCAGCACTAAGGCCATATTGAGCCTGCAGATCAGGGATAACCGGTTGCCAAAACCGGGCATTGTAGCTAAATCCACCATAACCATACTGGCGATCGCCATCGAAAAATTCAGCACCAAACTGGCGGGCAATGGCACGAACTTCTGGTGTTTTTTCTTCGCTTCGGGCCTGCGTGTTGCGCTTGGTTTTTGGATAATTTCTTAGCAGGTCGATTTCCATGTAACTGATTTCCTATTCTTTGTGTTCGTAGGAGAGCGGCTGATGCTTTAATACGTCAAAGTAAGTGTTTACCCAGTTCAACGTTTGCTCAATACCACTCTCTAAACTAATTTGGTCACACCAGCCCAACTGTGTTCTTAATTTAGTTGCGTCGAGTAGATACGCGGTATCTTTGCCCGGACGGTCTTCCGTAATTTCGCACACGTTGTGTATATCAACGTTCATCAGGTCACAAATCATTTCAACCAGAGCACGGATAGTGACTGTGCGTTCCGTAGAGATATGATAGCTCTCACCCAGCGTACCCTGCTCACAAATGCGTTGTGTGGCAGACGATACGTCGTCGATATGAATAAATGATCGCTCTGAATGACCACCGCCGTGCAACGGCAGTGTTTGCCCCAATAAAATACTCATGATGGTTTTGGGAATGATTCGATAAAGCTGCTGCCCCGGGCCGTACACATTTGCCGCACGGGTCGACACCACCGGAAACTTGTGGACGTCAAAAAAGGTTTGCAAACTCAAATCAGCTGCAGCGCGCGATACCGCGTAAGGGGTACTGGGACGATAATGATCGTGCTCGGCAACAAATCCCGACATAGAACCATAGACTTCCGGCGTGGAAATATGCACGTAACGGTCGAGGTAATCTTTGTGACGCAAGCGATTATGAAACTTGATGGTTGAGACTGCGTTGGTCATAAACCAGTGTTCTGGCCAATCCCAGGACTGACCAACCATACTCTGTGCAGCAAAATTCACTACCGTAGGCACTTTGTATTTATCGAGTAGCGCATCGATAGCGTCGAGATCTTTATTTAAATCCAGTTGGTGGAATGTCAGATTACTGTGATCAACCCACTTATAAGGCAGGAGCGCATCAACCGGTTCTTCTGATCGACTGATTGCTATCACCCTTTTTCCCTGTGCTAACAGGTATTTAGCATAACTTGCACCTGAAAAAGAATTACTGCCTAAAACGGCGATGGTGTCAGTCATTTCGCCAGCTCCTCATGCAAATATTGCATCAGCATATGCCCGACAATCAGTTGCAGGTCTTCGGCGACTTGCATATCGTCCACTGCATTGTGAATAGCACAATCGGCCAGTGTTAACGCCTTGCCGCCGCTATAGCCAAGCAAGGCAAATGACGTCATACCAATCTCTTTGGCCACTTCAAGTGCGTTAACAATGTTTGGTGAATTGCCGCTACCGGACAGCACAATAAGTACATCACCCGCCGAGGCTTTTACCACCAGCTGATGAGAAAAAATCTTGTCGTAGCCTAAATCATTACCCAGACAGGTAAGCACCGATGTGTTGGCGGATAACGCTTCCACCTTCAGTGCTCGCTCACCACTTGGGCAAATACCGTAAAGAAAATCATTGGCCAGATGCACGGCATTACCGGCACTGCCGCCGTTGCCACAAATAAAAACCTGCTTGTTACTGGCAATACAGGCTAAAAGGGCGTCGCCAAGCTGGCTAATAGCGTCTACATTCAGTGCTGCCACCTGCTCAGAAAGGCGCGACTGATACCGTTCAATTAACGCTTTCATTACAGCACTTCCTGCTGCATCCATTTCAGATTGTACCAACGGTCTTCGTTGGTTAATGCACCTGAATGGTAGGCTGCGGTAATTTCATCAATGGCATCCTGCACCGTTTTCTTCGGAGCAAAGCCAGTTGCCAGTAATTTATCTGAGTTCACACGATATGAGCGCGGATCATTGGACGGTGTTACGGTAATCTGAGTATCGATACTCTTGCCGATACGATCAGCGATATCCATGATGGTGATATTTTCAAAACCGGCGTTGTACACACCCGTTACTTCCGGATGCTCAAGCAGGAAAATATAAAGATCGGTAATATCATCAATATGAATATTGGGGCGGGCCTGGTCGCCGCCAAATACCGTGATCTCGCCATTCATCAGTGCCTGCATGGTAAGCATGTTCACTGCCACGTCTAATCGCATTCGCGGAGACAAGCCACACACCGTTGCCGGGCGTACAATTTGTACGGTCATGGCGTCAGCATAGCTAAGCAACACCCGCTCTGAGACCATCTTGGTTTTGTTGTATTCCGAAATAGGCTCCAGCGTTAAATCTTCGGTAACCTGCTCTTCTTCTTTTACGCCATACACACTGCCCGATGACGCATAGATAAAGTGCTTGATACCTTCCCGGGCTGCCCTGTCGGCCAATTGCATGGTTGCCAGTGCACTGACTTCCCAGGTTAATTTGGGATCTAAGTCGCCGCAGGGGTCATTGGCTACAGAGGCCAGATGTATAATGGCATCGATGCCAGACAAATTGATAATGGCCGTGTCGCGAACGTCGTGTTTTATAACGTTGAGCTTTTCATGTTCAGGCAGAAAGTTACCAAACCACTGAATATCCAGGGCATCGACCGTATAGCCTTGCGCAAGCAGTTTCGGTATTAAAACCGAACCTTTATAACCACAAGCGCCGGTTACTAATATTTTCATTGGATCTTCACTCCAAACTTTTGTTCTATTGCAGACAACACGTTTTCTACAGAAATGTCGTCCCAGCAGATGTACTGGTCTTCGCCAGCACCTGCGATTTGATCTTTACCCTTGACGATACCGACCTTTTCAAGGTGTTCGTAAGTATTTGATGTGCAAGAAGCATTATACATGCCAAAGTACAAATAGCGACATTGTGGCATCAGGAAGCAGAGGACTGCCGGGCCATTACAAACCCCCAAGTTTAGCCATGCTGACTCATAAAGTGCGGTGCGCATTTCCACATCCAGTGCCGCTACCGGAAACTCTACAACATCACCCCAGCCCAGGTTCAGCAAGGCTTTGGAAGTATCTCTTATTACCACTACTGTATAGCCATGTCTGGAGAGTGCTTCGGCGACTTTGCGCCATACTGCCAACTCACTATTTCTATCGTGATGCGCACTGGATTCCCGGAGTGTGAGTGTAATGAGCTTATCTGTACTTACGCCAAGTTCCGTTTTCCACTCCTGAATCCGTTCCCGACAAATTTCTGACGCCTGCAATATTTTGTGCTCAACATTTTGTTCAATGAACTCAAAAAATTCAGAGTAAAAGTGTCGCGCTACTGGCTTAACAAAGTTGTGTAGCTCAGGGAACCTGCATGGAGCTTGCAAAAACATCTCACGCGCCTGTTTCCGGCTGGAACACAAGCTAAACGCGGCAGTGGGGTCAACCAGTTTGATTAACGGCAACAATAGATGCGTTACCCGGAAGGCCATTTCAGAATGAGAAAAGAAATCTATATTTTCCCGAAAACCGCCTTTATCACCTGGCGCTATCAGGACATGCAGCCCATGCAGTCCTCGCTGTCGAGCAACTAATAAACTCTTTACTAAAAACACGGCAAAATCATAGGTGGGCGGAGCGATACGCATGTCGTAAACAACGGTAAGTCGCTGCGAAGCCAATGAATGGGAAGTCTCGTTATCCGCGAAAGGGTCAGTCAAATACGTTAACTCATTCGTCTTAGCATTGAACCAATAAAGCTGAACACGTTCAATTTGGCGAATTAACGGCAACAATTCACCATAGTCGTACACAGCAAGGATAACCCTATCGTAATTTTCGGATACCAACTCCTGCACCGCTTGTACATTTTTCCCCTTAAACTCCCCAACACCTGTGGAGTTATAGAAATCACATACGGTTTCTGCGTTCAGATGCGTAAGCAGTGCTTCAGCACTGCTTCCCGTTCCAATAATGGCTACTTTTTCAGTTGCCATGACTACCTCTTTACAATTACGCCAAATACACGCAAGCGACACCCTGCTCTTCGAGCGGCTTGGCGAGTTGTGCAGACGATCCCACCGACGTCAGAATAACCTGAGCGGCGGATTCCGCTTCAAAGTCAGCCGGAGTAATAACCGGTAAACCTGCAAACTGCTGCCCGGCTCGTGCCTGTGAATCAATAAAGCCACATACCTGCACACCTTTTTTAGCCAATGCCTCACAGACTTTCTGCGCAACCACACCGGTACCCCAAATGTGGATGTTGTCACGGCGTGCTAAATTCATCGCTTTCGCCACCAGCTTATTAACAAAAGATTGCGCCACCAGTTGCATGTCAGCTTGCACCGTAAGATCTGATGACTTACGGTACTTTTCAACCAGGTTAAACAAGCCAAACCGTTTGTTCTGCTCCCATTCAGCAGCCTGACGCAAAATGTGAGACGTACTTTGATTGTGAGACAATGCTATCGCCATCTTATTCAGTAAAGCGCCAGCATCGAAAAGCTCGGCCATTTCCGACCACAGGAATTCGCCAATCTGGTCCTGCTGTTGTTCAACAGCCTGTTTAAATACCGCCGTTGCTTCAAATACCAGGTGTTTACCCGTATTTAGTATGACTGTGGCTTGTTCACGCTGCTCTTCGTAAAGTGCAATTTTTGCCAATGCAAAGCAGGCCTCTACCGCTTTGACATTGAGTACCGGGCAGAACGCGCTGCAATTTGCATCCAGTACGCGTTGAAATAATCCCTTTGCCCGTAAAAAATCGCCTTGCTCGTAACACTTGATAGCGCTCAGATACGCCAGTGAGACTAACCAGCGTATTGCAAAAGGATGGCGTTCTGTATCTTGCTCTACCTGATCCAACGCTTTTTCAGCTGAATCCAGCCAGGCATTAATTTTCGCAGGGTTGGCTTCCAGTGAATAACCTTGAATGGTTAACAGCAGACAATGATCTTTTGCCCCGCTGGCTAACAGTGATTCCACGTAACGACGCCGAATATCGGCATCTTCAATGCGTTGCCCCACCTGAACCAGCTGACGATGCAACCAGGGATTGTGATAACCCGCGTCAAAGTCCACGAAGGCAGGTAATGAAGCCTGTGGGTATTGTGGATTGCTGTATGCCAACGACTGCTGAGACTGCCACAGCGGGTGAGTAAGATCCGGCGTCGCGACCACCACCAGCCACTCTGTTTCAATTTCCCCGGCGTCTACTGAGGATTTGTCGAATCGTCGCGGCGTAGAGGTTAACTTAAAACCACCCGGCGCAGTCTGATGATATCGCGCCTCAATCACAAAACCGTATTCAGCAAATAAGGCCGCAAACTTTTTCCAGTCGAACTCGTGAAAATGATAAGGATTGGGATCTTTGCCGGTTTCATCCACCCACATATACGGCACGCTGGCAATTACCCGGCCATCCGGCTTTAAGCTGCGCAAACACAGTTTGAAGAATGAGTGATAGTCTTTTACGTGTTCAATGGTTTCAAACGACGTGATCAGATCGAAGGGTTCAAACTGCGTATCCGCATAACAATCAATGTCCAGCGTTTCATAATGCAGTTTGCCATGACCATAGACCTGATTAGCGTAACTCACACTTTCACTACAAATATCAACCGCTGTAATGTTGTTCAGGCGGTCATTCAGTGACATCAGATAACTGCCGTACCCTAAACCGCAGGCGCAATCCAGCAACCTGTCTCCGGGGCGAATCAAATGCTGTGCAAAAGCATAACGGAATACATGTGCATCTGAACGACAGGAGAACTCCCTTAACATGTCCATGTGCAAATCGCGCTCTGCCAACAGGTTGTTCAGCGTGCACAATGGGTGTCCGGTTTGTTTGACTCGACGAAAGGTTGTCGTGTCAAATGCCCGGTTGTCTTGTAACCCTGCATAGTCACGTTGCAGCCACTCCCGGGCATCCAAATGAAAGCCAGCCTGATAAAACAGGTTTTCTAACGCTTGTTGTCCCAGCTGATCGTTAGCGGACTTTGCTACGGTGACATACAGTTCATGTTGCGCCTGCCACTGCCCGGTTAACGTATCCAGATAACCAAGCAGATCAGCAACATGCTGCTGCTCGCACAAAAAATGTTGGTCACCTTGCGTGTCGGGATTGGCCAGCATAACAGGAGAATAATGCTTTGCCATGCACGCTTTAACGTGCTCGTTGAACACGCTGAACACGGGCGCATCTGTGTAAGGTGCCATTGGCAAACTTTGATCAGCAGACAGTTTCATGGGTATCTCACGCTCCGGCGTAGGTCGGTTAATTATGTTCTACAAACTCAAAATATTGAGGTTGCCCAGGCCACGTTCTACAGATTGCTCGTGAATATTACGGGCAATCTCTTCCTTAAACGCGAAAGAAGAAATCAGAATGTTGCCACAGCCTTCATCCAGTGCCTGTTTTAACGGTTTAACAGTAAAGCCTGCTACTTCGTAGGGTCCCGATATATCCGCTTTTCGATCAATCAGGTGCTCAATATTCAGGTTGTACCTGTTCAGGTACGGCAGTAGCTTTTCGAAAAACAACCCCGCGCCATACACCGAAAAGGATTGCCACTGCTGATCTAATATCCGCTCTACCAGGTTCAGCACATCCGTATCGGTGTCCATCGACATCAATCCATACTGGCGAGCCAAAAACTTGTCATCACACAGGGTAATCACCGCCTGTGGCCAGTGAATTCTTCCTACTTTAATTTTGGGATACTGGCTGAACGTCAGGTAAAAGTCAGTGATTGGCCACTCTGCCACTTCTTCACACTGAGCCTCAGTGATAATCGGATACGCCAGATTGGAACCAAAATTATCCTGGTGAAGCAGTTCGGTAAACAGCTGTGCTTCAGGTTTACACGGCAGTTGTAAATAGCGAAACAGGATAGGCAACACCTGGTCTGCCGTGGCAAATGGCAAATCATAACGGTGATGCACCGAAAAATAGGCATGTAATCCGGCCAGGAAAGCCTTCACATTTGCACTGTTCTCTTCAATCCTATCGGCCTGAACCGGTGTCGCATTGATATCGTCACTGTAGCCGGTCACCGTACCACAGTCCCCCACCAGAAACGGTTCAATACATTCAGGTGAACGCGACAATAGCTGACGAACATTGCGGCTATCAGATTGGGCACCAATGAAGGTGCTGAAATGGGTTTTCTGTGCGTAGCGGTAAATGCGCTCAGAACTGTAAAACAGCAGGTTTGCCGCGCTCTGACAGCCGAGAATACATTCAATATGATGAGGAATGGTACCGCCGTTCCCCAAATCCACTACACAACTCTCAGACAATGGTGTGCCAATGTGGTGTTCGTAATAACGCACAAATCGCGCACGTTGCTCATTAATATAGGCTTCAACCGCGGCTTTGTTATCTCTGGCTTTGTCAGTAAGCAGTTTCAATAAATTCATGCCCTGATGAAACACGCCGTCAGTATCGCGAATAGCGACGGCTTCATACTGATGATAAATGTCATCCTGTGGCAGTCGAAAATCGCGATAGAAATCACTTACTGAGTATCCCCGGCGCTGGACAAGCACATACACTAAATCTTCAAACCACTGTTCAGCCGTCACGTCGATTGCAGGCCAAAAGGTAGATTTACGCGACGCATAGAGTTTGTGAACCGCGATGCCTTTTACCTGTCGATGTGCCAGTCGCCATTCGACAATTGGCGCGAATACTTCTGCTTCGCGCATCAGACACAGTATACTGCGACTGTTTGACGCCCTGGCCTGGTCGATTATCCAGTCAGCAAAGGCCAGTAATATCGGCCCCCACACAAATGTTGCGAGGGAGAACGCTGTCCCCGCACCGCTTGGCGCATACAAGGTGCTGGCGATTAGGCGAGCGGCATTAAAAGGCTGCGGCGTACTGAACAGCCCGGCTTCCTGACGAAGGATCGCGGTTTGTTCTAATTGACTGCTCAGTAACACTGCGTGCATGCCAAGTTTGGCAGGCATGTCCTGATCGGCGACCCGGTTATCACCTACATGCAACCAATTAGCATAATCGATCTGGTATTGCCCCTGAACGAGGTGGAACAAGGTGCCCGAGGCTTTATTCTTCTGATATTCGCTGGAAACAAATAATGGCAATCCCAGCAACTGCGGATAGTGCGTAAAGAAGGTTTGTTGAATTTGCGTCTTGCTCAGATACATATCTGAAATAAGCACTACAGGCACATTCATGTCACTCAGTGCTTCAACCAATTGCACCATTTCTTCGCTGACAAAACCGTATTCGGCTTCGGTAGCAAGTTCTGCCTCAAGTAATTCAGCACGCACCTCTGGCTGGAAAGGCAACCCGGCAATAATGGTTTCTAAACTCACTTCACCGTGAGCGGTTTCACGTTTGACCCGTACTTCAGTACTCACGCGCAGTTCACAGTATTCGGCCGCCGTCATGGGCAACGATAGCGAAGATTGCACTCGCTCAAAGGCGAATTTGAATATTTCCGTAGGCCGTGTCACCCGTCGGTATACCAAGGTATCAAAAATATCCAATGAAACCAGTTGTATACCTTGCTCCTGCACGGTAGCAAGCATACGCTCAACAAAAGGTGTATAACCGGATACGGTTGTAGTAAAGCCATTCATGCGTGAATCACTCCGCGGGCCGACAACATCTGATAAAGCAAGGCTTTGGCATAGGCCTGTTCTTTGGTATCCAGCGTCTTACGAGTCTGGTCACTGCCCAATAGTGAGACCTGGTTGAACAGTCGGTCCATCCATAACAATTCGCCGTCGCGAATAAATCCGAAGTTTGCCGGGGAATTGCCTTTTAATGTGGCGGAATGAGCAAAGTACGCAAACTCGCGATCGTCGAGGCCTAATGGGTTGCCCAGACAATCGTGGGAATAATCAATTCCCAGTAAATCGAAAAACGTCGGAAACAGGTCAAAATGACTCGAATGCTCAAGTGTTTTCGCGGGTAAATTAGGATGACTGAGCATAAAGGGGACGTGTATCTGTGGCAGGATCACGGAATTGCTGTGAAAGCTATAGCCAAACTCCCCAAAGGATTCACCGTGATCGCCGGTAAACACGACGATGGTATTGCTAAGATCCAGTTTTTCACCTAATCGACGTAAAAACTCGTCAAGAATATAATCAACTTCTTCTACCGCATTCAGGTATTTGGCTTTTTGGCTATTCCCGCGGTGGCGGTTAAAACGGGCGCTATCTACAATTTCGTAGGGCATGTGGGTCTGATCGTTGATCACGTGTAAGAAAAAGGGTGTGTCGGCGACTTCCTCTGCAATCACGTCAACCATATTCCACAAGCGGTAGTCAGCCTGTAGGCCGTTTGCCGGAATATCCTTGGTACCCCATACGCGGTCGAAGCCAATCCGCGACAATAAGCGATGATAATCGTACAAGCCCGTGTCGGCGCTATCGACGAACAAGGCTTTGTAGCCGTGTTTCTGCAAGTGATTAATATGCTGGGGCGACTTGCCTGGAAACAGCGAATCAGCCTTATTGTAAGGGTTGTTAGAGTAAAACCCGGTGTACATTTGATTGGTTGATACCGTGGTATTCGGACACAGGCTAAAATGCTGTTTCGACAACCAACTGTTTCCTGCAAGGCGTTCTGCCAGTCTGGAATGTGCGCCCTGGCCACTGTTGGGATTGATATAGGGATTGATATAACAGCCCAGCGATTCCATGGTCACCAGAATAATGTTCGCCTGCTTACAATGCCCAAAATAACGGCTTTTTTCTTTGGGTGGAGTGTCAGCCGAAACGAATTTTTGATGCTCGATACGTGCAGCAAACCCCTGTGGTGCGTCAAACTCGTCGCTGGCAACAATATTGGCCAGTAAAGTGGGAGCAGTTAAAAATTCGTGCTGAGACACGAACAACTTGCGCATTAATAACATCAGGCCAATTAACGCAACGACACCAAGAAACATACTGCCTGCGATGTCCAAGGCCACCACAGGTACATCAGGTGACCAGTTCATTACCATCACCATCAGAATCAGCAATACGCCCACTTCGGCGATACCCGCCTGAATGCGCCAGAGGCACACTGCAGTAAGCAGTACACAAACAACCAACACGTTGAGCGGCAACGGTGGAACAATCAGTGAGGCGATTGCCATACACCAAATAACCGGTATTAATAACGTTACCGGGAAGCGGGAAAACAGCGCAAGTAAATGGGGTAAGCCTTTCGCCAGGCCTCTGCTGCCTGTAAAAAACCAGGCCAGCGTTTGGCGATTAATTTCAATGCGATACTGCACGAATAACACGGCGTCCAACCACACTAGCACGCCGTACAATCCCATCGCGAAAACCGAAATCAGCGTCAAGACCGGCCAGTTAACAACATGGGTAAACAGTACGATTGCCGATGGCAGTAGCAGGCATACGAGGTCATCCAGACAAATCTGCTGGGTTAACGCACCGCGCTGCCCGCGCAGCGCTTTTACCGCGCGCAACAAACAGAGACTTATCAACAGTGTAGTAAAAGCAAAAGCAAACGGTTGAAGCATTAACCCCAGTCCAGTTGAACATAACGAGATAGAGAGACCAATAATCGATAGCCATCCCACTCTGGTGAAAATGTCAGCGCTTTACCCACCGACACGCACCGATCTACACCTTGTATCGACGGTTCGGCCAGTAACTTTAATAGTGCATCACGTTCTACCCCCCAATAGGTAAGGGTTTGCACGCGGGCGGGTAAACAATCTGCAAGGTCGTTCAGGGTATCGAGTGTTCGCATTAAAAACAGTGCATCCCCACAATGCATCTCCATCATTTGCGCATTAATCTGATGGACTGGTATAACACTCACGCGGTTCATTACCAGCGGGGCATCGGCAAGGGACTGACATTGTAACCACTGGGACATTACCAGATGTTCATTTACTCTTGAGATACCATCGCTTGGGGCAGTGTCCTGACCTATCGCCTGCTCATTTAACAATCGGGCGAATTCACCTTGTAGTGACTTGTCGCCCAACCAAAACAGTACACGGGGGGATGAGCAGGCTTGCTGCGCATAGGGCTTAGCATCCTGCCAGAGCAGTTCGCACAAGGTATTCAGCTGCTCACCGTCAGTGAGTTCGTCACCATTAATGACCACTGCGGAATACCTGTCAGCAAAGCTGATATCCCGACAACGGGGTTTCGCTTGGTACTGCTTAATGCTTAACACACTGTCGTCGCCGCCCCACAACACCCTTGCGTCTGCAACCTGAGCCAGAGCATGGTTACTTTCATCGCTTTTGGCGCCCTGAACAAACAGATTTCTGAATGCAATATCAGCATGCTCTGGTAAAGAAAACAGTCTTTCCAGACAGGTCAACAACATTTGCTTTGCCGGGCTGTCAGCACTGCCAAGCCGCACCACATTTCGGTTCCCCATTAACAATGCACACACCCAACTGTATAAAAACATGGTATCCACATTGTTTGGCGTGTAATGCACTACCGTACCGACGGGTTTAATTAATGCCTGTTGAGCACTACTGTTTATCTGCTTGACCAGTCGTTTAATGTTGCCATCGCGCAGCCAGAATCCAAGTGCGACAACATCGGGAAACGCACGACATGCCGGGTCTTTAAGCAATGTGTCTGACAACGCCTGAATGAAATTAAGTATAGACTGGGACGCCACAGGCATTGGCGGCTGTGTCAAAAGATCATCCAAAGACAATGTTGCCGGCATCACACTATCGAACAGATTCTGCTTATCCATTGCTATGCTCCTAAGCCGGGCGAACTGCTGGTATCACTGCAGCCACGCACTTCCACTTTAGGCAACCGTCCTTGCACGGTAAAATAAGTGCCAGACCGACCGCACTTACAGTCACCCACGCCGTGTATGGTCCCGCGGTCTTCCGTTAAAATGCTATAGCCCGGATAGGAATACGGTAACGCTGACAGCACTTGGATCAGGCCGCTTTCACCAGTTTTCGCCAATGAAAGATCATAGGGGTTTCTGACTATTACCTCAGCAGTTACCGGCGCGTGCAACATGCCCTCCTCGCATTCCATAAAGACTGAGCCAACCTGTTCAGCCATACCATAAAAGTTGGTTACGGCAGATATACCTGCCACAGCAAGAAGTTGTTGTTTAAACGTCTCATTACTGACCTTTTGCGCTTCCAGTTTTTTCCATCCGCCACTGTGGAACAAATGTGCATGCGGTAAATGCAGCGTCATACCTGACGCTTTTAATGCGCTGACGAAATGTTGCCAAACCATAAAAGTAAAGCCGAATACCAATACAGGCTGGTCATGGTAGCGTTGGCTAAACGCAGATATCGCTTCAGTATTGAGGGTCATATCCGGGTTAAGCGCATAAGTATGATCGCGCCCAAACATCGCCAGCCCCTGAATGCCGGCAGCTCTGGCATTGAGCTTTCCATCTGCGCCTTTAACGTCAGGACTATCAATAATCAGCATGGGCAGTCGCTGTTTGCCTAAAAACTGCTGAAGAATTTTCACCAGGGCCTTGGATTGCATGCGACTGGTCAGGCTATCGAGGAAGATCCTTGACGGCACCTGCCCGCTGGTGCCCGACGACATCAAACATTTCACAACGTCGTTATCCGGCACACTTTTAAGCGCAAACAGCTTAAACAAACGCACAGCTATGAACGGCAACTGGTCCAAAGGCGTATTGCAAGTCACTGGCTGTCTGAACATATTGTGATAGGCAGTGCAGTGCTGATTATGATGCTCGTGCAATAACGCAAACACCGCTTGCAAGCGGGTCAGTTTTTCCGACTGCGATAAGCCGTAAACCGGCTCATCCAACAATGCACTCAGCGCATTTTGGTAATCTTCAGCCATCGTCATAGGAACCCGTTTCCTGACCTTAATCCACAATTATTGTAATGCGTCGTGACATTCATCTGACTCAGTCCTTGTGGAACGTTCGCTTTAAATTGAAAAACTCTTTTTGCGTTACGGTTTCCCCGAGCAGATGCTCAGCACTCAACGGCTCCTGCACCCATTCAGCTCGCCCGCCCAACGCATCTCGTATAGCCGGATGATTGGGATCTCTGGGGATGGCGAGATAACCCGGATACAAAACAAAGTTATCCCACGCGGGTAATTGTTCCACCAGAGCTGATAACCACGCCAGCGACGCTTCACGGTTTCCTGCCACAAAACTGAAGCGCGGGATAAACCACAGTGCATCTTCGCGCATTAAAAAGCACTTTTTCATTTGAATTTCGTACATATGCTGATTCATGACAGGCTTGAATCCAAGACATATATCGGGGGCATCTGCGTCAAAATTCGGCAGAGGGGGAACCATACTGTAACTGTGTTTGCCAGACGCCTCTGGTTGCCAGTTTAGAGCCGGACTGACCAATGAGAGCAGCCAACAACTGTCAGACGCAAGTTGTTGCTGAGCCTGATCCAACACGCGCGGATTGTCGGCCCAATAAATGCCCGAAGGGTTGGATGGTAACGTATTCGGATCCGTTTCTGTTTCAAACCAGTTACTGTAATCAAATTCAGCGCCTGAGCAACAGCCGGAAAACTGTCTTACCAGCGGAATAATAGGCTTAACCGGCAGAGCCCGCAGATATTCCCTTTCACGTAAACCGCCAAACGATGACGTAATATCAAACCCAAATACATTGGCATTGATCTTAGCGGCAATTTGCGTGAAGCGTTTACCGAATATGGTCAGTGCCTCTTGCACCGCGTCTTCGTTATCCTCAGCACCATCAATTTTTAACAGAAACGCGTTCGCGAAATTAATCGTGCCGTACAGGTAGTAAAACAACAAGGAGCGGCCTTGTGAATAAGAGGAGAAAAGCTGATTCTTAAGTTGTTCTACCAACCATGGAATATCCCGCTCCCCCTGTCGAGTAGACTCTATACACTCTGCCATTTTTGTTAGTTCACGATGTGTGATCACCGACTGATAGCGCTGATAAAAGTCTTCCTTATAGTTTTCGGTTTGAATTGGCGAGAACGCTCTCTGTTCGAGGCTTTTCATCGCAGATGCTTTCAGTGCCGGGGAAGACAACACCAATACGTTTTCGATTGGCAAGGGCTGAGTATAATTAATACGGGCACCATTACTGGTGTTATAGCAGTCCCCTTTATAATTCCTCAGTAAGTCTTCCAATAGCATCTTCGACACTTTAAATTCGTGCTTGGTACTGACTTTGGGCACAAAATTACCCGGCACGATTAACCCTGTATTGTTTTTCTCTTCGTAATCGTACAGCGGATTGCCTTGTTCATCGTAATAGCCCGACGACTTGGAATGGTGATGGGATTTGTCAATAAACCCTAAATCGATACCAAACAAATACAGCTGTTTAAAACCCAGTAACGTAAATAGGTTTAGTGAGAAATTACTGACCGTCGGGAAGGCAAAACTCAATTGTGCATAGTGCGACTGTTCCAACAGATTCAGGTTTGACGACGTAGACGACTCGCCTTCTTTAAATGCGACCATCGTCGATTTATACAATTCACATGTATCAGGGTGAATGCCGTTACACGACAGTAGCGTAACTTGTTTGAGGTACTCTTTATCCCCCAATCGCACTGCCCAGTCGTAGGTAGAACGATTCTGCTCAATCTCAGCGTGATAATCCGGCACAATCCCATGTCGATGCAGCGTTTGCAGTGCTGTGCCGCAGCTTACCACAATGACACTGTCGCGATTTTCTTTGATGACCTCAATGGAATAGTCCAGTGAAGGCCCATTCCCCACCAGGAATACCGGGCATTCTTTTTGTTCGGCTGACAGCATCTGCTCGGCATTTTTCAGCAGGTGCGGATACCCTCGACTGATCCCTTCCACGGTTTGATTTATGCCGTAGTAAGCGTGATCAAAGTATTCTCCCATCGCGATCACGACTTGTAATTGCTCGCGCAACTGAGAAATAGCCAGATTTAATTCTGCGTTGTAGTACGCCTGATAAAAGTACGTCTGCGCCAGATTATAGGGGCCGATCGCATAAAACTGACTCAATAAATCGCGAAACAAGTTGGCGCCATCGTCGCCGATATTAATGTAGATACGATAGCCTGCGTCATCGGTCTTTTTGAGAATGCCAGCCCAATCGATCGCATGCAGTGATGCATAAAAGAAATCTTTATTCGGCTCACAAAGAAACAGTTTTTCGACCTGGTGGTGCTCTAACAGCGATTCAAGTTGATACCCTGCACCTAAACCAAACATGATAAGCGATTTAATGGTGTCTGGCAGCGCCCCATTTTTTTCACTAATTGATAGCAACAGCGCCTCGCTCTCCATCACCATTTTATAATGAAGATAATGGCGCAATTTAGTGCCGTTGTACCCCAGGACCAATCCATCGCGATTGGGGTGAGAGGCATAGGCCTGGTAAGCACTTTCCGATTCAGCTTTCGGAGAATCACCGTACCAGGTATGCAAGCTCGCCTTGCTCAGTAAATTACATTCATCATTGGGACCGCTAACGGTTTCCCAACATACGGGTTGGTAATCCTTGAACTGTTGGTAGATATCGGGAAAGTAGTGTTCGAATGCAGCCAGATTGCGCTGAAAACGCTCAGCCTCTTCCGTTACCGGCGATAAAGGTGACAAATCCACTGACTTCAGCCACAACGGTTCAAATTCGTCACGTTTAAAGACTGTCTGAACTGACAATCCTTGTTCCACGTGTTGTTGCCAGTCTTTCTCTTGTAACTGACGGGATACGGAATTAAACACAGGGCTATTGTAGTGCTGATACAAATAGAATTCGGTAAACGCGACGTGCTCCCGTAATTCACTAATATCGGAGGGAATATCACGACCATCTTTTTCGAGCTGAATAAACAGTGCGGTTCCTTTTTGCTGCGCCAATGAAAATATTTCTTTCCAGCTACTGATCATACATGAACAGGAGAAGTACTGAGCTTCGGGTTCATAAATGATCATGTTGCTGATTTGGGTAGTCTGCAATAACTGCTTTATGTGCTCCCCTAACCCAATACCTAATACCACGACAACATCAACAGAAGACGGAAGTTGCGGGTAGCGTTGCCATTTTTCAATTGGGTTTACTGGCGTGGAGCTCGCAGAGCAATCAGAAGATTGCGCTTCAATGCTAATACAAGGCGCATGGGCCATAAAGAGTTCAACCTGTTCCTGAACCTCGCGCTTTGGCTCAAAACCGTACAGGACCCGACCGGTACCGTAATCGACCACGTTCGGTTCGCCGGTCTTATTACAAAATATCGCAACATTGTGACTAACCGCGTTTCTGACAAATGGCACCAGATTAGGAATATTTCTTTGAAAGGCCTGAATATTTTCCTTCAACCTGAATTGAATAAGGTTAGCAAGCTGCGATTCCAAATCAGCTTGCAGGGCTTCGTTATCTTCAACGTGCAATTTTATATTTTTTAACATGCTCTATTGTCACAATACGTTGTTAACTATTGTTCGTTTAACACCTGGGATGCTAGCTGTTGATAGTCTGGTTTCCCATTTGCCAAATACGGCCAGGTTTCGACCGCAGCGGCGGTCACATTCCGAGCAGGTAGCAATGACTGTGTTGTCAGTTTCTCCTGTAATGCCGAAAGCTGCTTATCCAGTGTAATCAGCACGACCAGATTGTCTTTACCAACACACCTGACCGGTAAATCGTCATCACTGAAATACTGTTCCATGGCGTCCAGATTGACCCGTTCACCCGCCACCTTAATGATTCGTTTTGTGCGACCAATAATAAATAAATCGCCGTCAGCATCCCGTCGCGCGATATCTCCGGTTGCCAGCCATGCCTCAGGTGTAAAGCTGGCCAATTGCTGGTTATTTTCTACATAGCCAAGCATGACATTGTCGCCGTGATAATACAGCTCTCCCTCATCACTGCTCTGTGTATTTGAGGAGCGTAACTCAATTTGCCCACCAGGAATGGCCTGCCCAATAGAATCCGGTTTGTCGAGCACCTTCTCCGGCGCAAGAAAAGCCATTCTGGCGGTCGCTTCAGTTTGGCCGTACATCACGAAAAATTGCTTATCGTGCTCCTTCGCGTAAAGCCCAAGAGCCTCCACATTCTCTGGCGAAAGCCTGCCGCCGGCCTGGGTAAAATACCGCAAGTCAGGTAATGCCATACGAGTGAAGCGCAAACGCAAAAGCATTTCATAAAAAGACGGTACACCGGCGAGGGAATGCACTGGCAGGGACTTGACCCGCGTCCAGAATGCTTTATCGAATACCGTATGTGCTGTAAACCCTGTACAGGCCCCTTTCATCAGATGGGTATGAAGTACCGACAAGCCATAGGAATAGCTCAATGGCATGGTCGCAAGCGTAATATCCGTCGATTCGACAGGCAAATATGCCAGTATCGATTCAGCATTGGCTATCAGATTGTGTTTGGAAAGGGCCACGCATTTTCCAGCCCCTGTACTACCCGATGTAGATAGCAAAACACTCACATCGTCATCCATCTCACCTTGCTGGCAGTGACACACAGTGAGGGCTCCTGACTGGATAACCGCATTGGGTTTGAAAGCATCACAATATTGATCGCGAATATCCTCGTCACAAGACGGGTTAACCAACAACATTACCCAATCCAGGCTAAGTGCCGTCAGATAATCCACAACACTGGTGATACTGTTCTCAATAACCAGCATCACAAGACTTCGCTTGGGCAAAGTGTATGACAACCATTGTTGCTGGCGTTGAACGATCAATTCTGACAGCGCGCGGTAACTCACTGTCTGCTCATCGTCAAACAGCGCCGTTGCCTCACTGTGCCGGTGAGTCTGTATAAACGGAATAAGGTCTTGCTTTGCCATTTTCACGGCGCAAACATCCCGTCTACAGGCAATACATGACCTGTGGTATAAGACGATTGGGGCGACAACAGATAAAGAATTGCCTCAGCCACTTCAGCAGGGTCACCCGCTCGCTGCATTGCTGTGCGTTGTAATACCTTATTGCGAGCTTCAGGTTCAAAATGCTCAGTGAGGGGTGTATCAATAAATCCGGGGGCCACCGCATTCACCCGTATGCCAACCGGACTTAACTCTTTTGCCAGTGATTTTGTCGCGCCGGTAAGTGCGGCTTTACTGGCAGCGTACGCACTCATACCTGCGCTGCCTTGTTCTGACACCATAGACACCACATTGACAATACTGCCTTTGCGCAATCGACTCATCAGGCGCGCAGCGTATTGCATGTGCTGGTAAGGCGCTAAAAAATTCACGTTCAGTTGCTGTTTCAGCTTATCCATACTGGTCACGGATAGCGGTGACTCCATCATAATACCGGCGTTGTTCACCAATCCGTAAAGGGGCGGTACGACGCCGTCCGACACTTTTTTCTGGATCTGCCTGAACGCGTCTTTCACCGCGTGTTCATCAGTAACGTCATAGACGAGAGGGAATATTTGCTTGTCAGTAGAATAGTCGGCAGATTCCAGGGTCGCCTGGTCACGGCCAGCAACGAAAACCGTTGCACCCTGAGCCAGGCAGCGCGATACCAGTGCACGACCAATCCCTCCGGTCGCACCGGTAATGAGTACCGTTGAATTATTCAGCGTGCCTTTAGGCGAAGTCGATATCATATTTCTGTAAAATCAGCCGGGCGTGTTTTACTGAACTCATATCAATGATGTCATCGGTATCCAACATCACGTCAAAGACGTTTTCCAATTCAGCGATGAGCACCATGTGGGCAGTTGAATCCCATTCCGCAATAGTATTGTACTGAAGCTCATCGGTTACCGTCTCAGGCTTAACACCCAATGCAGTAACAAATGCCTGTCGAAGTTTATCCTGATTATTCATGTCTTCCTCTTTACGGTGTTTGCCTTGCGTTCCCGGGAGAGAAACTGACGGATTGTTTTTGTATGTTGACGATAGTCTTCAACATTGAGTTCCAACACACACAATTCGCCCTCCTCTACCCGTTGATAGCCAAGTTTTTCATTGTAATGCATGGCTGGTGTATTCGACGATTTCACAATGGCTCGAAACTGCTGCACATTGAAATGTTCAAAACAGAAGTCATACATAGCCAGCGTTGGCGCAAATGCAATAATGTTGTTCTGGTAAGCCTGCTCACCAATATACAAACCCGGCTCGAGCACGGTAGCCTGTGACGCCGCTTTGCCCATTTCCAGCGACTTTACGTTTGTTACCCCTATCGGCCTGCCACGAAAATGCACTACCCAGTGCAACTGCTTGGGATCATACTTTGTCTTTTTAAACCAGGCCTGTTGCTGCTCTTCGCTGATTTCCTCGGAAGCCAGCATTTGCTGGCGAATTTCAGGCTGATTTCGCCACGCTCTGATTTGGGCCTGATGCGCTTCAGCAATGGGTGTTAACGACACCTGAAATGCGCTGACTTCCCATTGATTAACCGGTGTGTCACTGCGCATTGTGTTGTCTCTTTTCAGCAATCGCATTTAGCACATTAAAGGCGCCGTCGGTCACAGCAAATTCAGCGGCTCGTTGATGCATAGCGAACAACGAATCTGCGTCCTTCCACAAATTTACGACCCGCTGGGTCAGTTCAGTGACAGGCGATGCAGAAATAAAGTCAAACGCTTCACACCAGCCCTGGCTTTGCGCTTGTCGGGTTGCTTCGCGCTGATTGTCTGCCACACAAAGCAACAGTGATGGAGTCTGACATGCTGCTAATTCAAATTGACTTCCTCCCGCTGCGGCAATAGCCAACCGGGCATTATTCCAAACGTCAGCCATGTCCTGGCAGTTTTCAATGAGCTGTATGGCACAGCTGCTATGCCTTACAAAGTCCTGTAGTGCTTCTCGCTGTTGCTGAGACATTCCCGGACCGGCTACCACCCGTATAGGCGCATCTGGCAGCGCATCAGCGACGGATTCAAGTACAGGCAGGGTCAATGCTTGAGGATCGCTCCCCCCCATATTGATAGTCAGGCTGATCCGCTGATGCAATGGTAAGGTCAATGTGGCGGCAAACTCCCGGCGCAGCAGCCGAAAATCAGCCCCTACGCACAAGGTCGCAGCAGCATTTCCTTGTTCATACTGTAAGCGATATTGCTCACCAGCCGGATTACAAATCACATCGGCATACTGCCATCCAGGCTGCAATATATCGTCCATTAATACCAACGGCACTGGTAGTGTCGACAATTGCTGTAAAAACTGCTCAGAATAATCATAACCGTCAACCACGATGGCGACGGGCATTTCAGTCTCACAATACGCAAGAATATCGTCGGCAAGGGACCGCTGTTCATCGTTGGCCAAGACAATTTTCCCTACCCAGTCGTGGCGTGACAAGGCAAGCTCTCTGGCCCCCTGAGTCAACCAGTATACACTGTCTACATGTTGCTCTTCGGCCACTTGTGCGAGTGCCTGACATCGCATGAGATGTCCGATACCACTGTTGGATGAAGCACCTGCACAAAACAGCATGACACTCATTGGGCAATAAGCTCCCATGACAACGCGGTACCTTTCGCAATAAATCGTTCTGCCTGTTTGCCCTGCACAGCGTCCCAGTATTTGGGCGCTAATCCAAACGCCGGGCGTACAATTTTCAAGTTGTCCGGCCCAAGTGGTTCACCGGGTTGAATATCCTTACACGCATAAATGGAACGGCGATATTGCTTGGACTTATCTTCTGCCGGGCTGCCGCCGTAACGTACTTCGCCGAGTGCTTGCCACGCCCGTTTTGATTCGAGCACTAATGCCGACAACTCGAAGGGCTCCAAAGAAAAAGCAGCATCAACGCCACCGCCATCACGGTCAAGCACAAAGTGTTTCTCAATGACTGTTGCGCCCAGCGCCACTGATGCAACAGCTGCGCCGATACCGCCGGTATGGTCGCTTAATCCCACCTGACACCCAAAGGCTGACCGCAAATGCGGGATGGTAACCAGGTTGGTATTACCCGCTTCAGCCGGATAAGTACTGGTGCACTTTAACAAAATGATGTCGTTACACCCAGCAGCGCGCGCAGTGCCAACGGCGAGTTCAATTTCACTCAGCGTGGCCATGCCTGTCGACATAATAAGGGGTTTTCCTTTACTGGCCGCTTTGCGGATCAACGGAATGTCGGTGAGCTCGAATGACGCAATTTTAAAGCACGGCACATTTAAGTGATCGAGAAAATCAACTGCATGCTCATCAAACGGTGAACTAAATGCCAGCATGCCGAGGGAATTAGCCAGTGAAAATAATTCAGCATGCCATTCATAGGGCGTCGACGCCTTTTCGTACAAACTGTATAAACTTGCTCCGTGCCATAGGCTGTCTTTTTCTTCTATGACAAAGCCTTTTTCCTGCACGTCCAGCGTCATACTGTCTGCGGTGTAGGTTTGTAACTTAATCGCATGTGCACCACACTCAGCCGCTGCTTTTACCATTGCTTTGGCTGTTTCAAGTGACTGGCTGTGATTGCCACTCAATTCGGCAATGATAAAGGGAGGCTGTTCTGGACCAATTTTTCGATCACCAATCACAATATCAGAGGCTGTGTACATGTTAGTCATGGTCGATGTGCTCTTTATAGGCTTTATACATTAACTCAGCGCGTATCCAGTCCTCTTCCGTGTCGATATCCTGAACCAGATAATGTGGTAACACGACAGGTATACTCTGGGGGCTGAACATAGGATGGTGATCAAGCCACGCCTGTCTGCGTCCCCAGTAAAACTGTCCTGCATCATGATATAGCGTTTCCAGATCCTGGGACCGTTTACCAATTTGAGCATAGTCGACAGGCGACACGCCCCGACCGTTCATTCGAATCGCGCGTTGAACTGGGAAATCAAACGTTGTAACGGAAAATGCATATTGCATATCGGCAGTCTGGCTGAGCAGCTCGAGGCCTTGGTTAAGATAGACAGCAGATAGAAAAGGCGCGGTTGCATAAATACAACAAACAAATTCAGCGTTTTCGGGGTACGTTTTTATAGCGTGCTGCACCACTGGCGTCGTGCCGGTGAAGTCATCAGCCAGCTCTGGTGGACGCCAAATAATATCCGTCGCACCCAGTGATATCGCCATTTCGCCAATGTCTTCGGCATCGGTAGAGACAACAATGGCATCAAATATATTGGCTTGTTTCGCTGCGCGAATGGAATAGCCTATCAACGGCTGACCTGCAAATGCCCTGATATTCTTACCCTTAATGCGTTTACTGCCGCCACGGGCAGGGATTACCGCAATATTCAAACCAATACCTCTTTTAACTGCCGGATTACCTCCTGTTGGTTATCGGCCGTTAGCGCAGGAAATAAAGGCAGGGTAATCGCATTGTTATAGTAATGCTCTGCATGAGGAAACTGACCCGCTTTAAATCCCAATTGCTGATAATAAGGATGTAAATGGATGGGGATATAGTGCACATTGACGCCAATACCACGCTCTCTTAATGCCGTAAACACCGTGGTGCGGTCATGTTCAGTAAGTTCAATGGTGTACAGGTGCCAGGCACTGTCCATATCCAGAAGAGGTCGCTTAACGGGCAACGATTGCAGCGCATCATCGTACGCTTTCGCCAGCGCTCGGCGTGCCTGAACAAAGGTATCCAGCCGGCGTAACTGAGAGCGTCCCAATACTGCGTGAACATCGCTAAGGCGATAGTTATACCCGAGCTCTATTTGCGCATAAAACCAAGGCTCGTTGTGATGTGTAGCGTCAAATAACTGCGGATCACGAGTGATACCGTGACTGGCATAGCGTCTGGCAGACTCTGCATACTCGTCGTCATTCGTCATAACGGCGCCACCTTCGGCGCTGGTTATTGACTTTACCGGATGAAAACTCATCACCGTCATTGCTGAGTATTTGCAGGCCCCTACCCGATTTCCTAACGCATCATTTGCGCCAAGTGCATGGGCTGCATCCTCTATCAACACGATACCATAAGGTTCAGTAACCGCTGAGATCGCCGCCATATCACAACTGCTTCCCGCAAAGTGAACCACAATTAACACTTTGGGAATACGTTTTTCTGCAGCGGCCAGGTGTAACTTGTCAATCAGCGCGTTAACACAAATATTTCGGCTAACCGGGTCGATATCGACAAAGTCCACTTCTGCGCCACAATATCGGGCACAATTTGCCGATGCGGCGAAAGAATTAGGGACAGTCCAGACAACATCGGACGCTTCTACACCGGCAGCCAGACATGCGATATGCAACCCGGACGTGCCACTATTACAGGCAACGGCAAATGATGCTCCGGTATACTCACACAACGCATTTTCAAATAAAGGGACCTGCTCTCCCTGAGTCAGAAATCCGTTTTCAAGTACGTCACTGACTGCCTGGATATCTTCTTCGAAAATAGAGTGCTTTCCATAAGGAATCATAATGTACTCTTATCTAATACCTGAAGTTCTTCCACGGTTAAAAAGTGCGGGTTAGTCCCCGAATGGTACTCGAATTTGTCTGTCACAGGTCGACCCGTTTCCTGCAGACGATTTACTTTATAATTTACATTCTTGTCAAAAAAGATGATCGCAGGCGCAATAACATAGTGATCATCAAACTCGATGGTATGGTGCGCCATTTCTTCAGGTACCATTACCTCGTGTAGCTTTTCGCCCGGGCGGATGCCTACCACCTTGTAATCGGCCTTGCCACTCATCGCGACCACTAAATCAGTGATGCGTATTGAGGGAATTTTGGGTACAAAAATTTCTCCGCCTTGCATCCTCGAGAAATTCTTTACAACAAACTCAACGCCCTCATCCAACGTAATCCAAAAGCGTGTCATTTCCGGATGGGTGACGGGTAATTCTTCACAGCCTTCGCTAAGCAGTTTTCTGAAAAAAGGAACAACGGAACCACGGGAGCCGACTACATTGCCGTAGCGCACCACGGAAAAGCGCGGCCCACTGGCTCCGGAAATATTATTGGCAGCTACAAACAACTTATCTGATGCCAGTTTAGTGGCACCATACAGGTTAACGGGATTTGCCGCTTTATCTGTCGAAAGCGCTATAACACGAGAAACGTCATTGGCAATAGCGGCATCTATAACATTCTGCGCACCATTGATATTCGTTTTTATACATTCATTAGGATTGTACTCGGCGGCGGGAACTTGCTTTAGTGCTGCAGCGTGAACAACGTAATCGACACCTTTCATTGCGATTTTTAATCGTTCGTTGTCTCGAACATCACCAATGAAATAACGCATACAAGGCGCATTGAACTGCTGTTGCATTTCAAACTGCTTGAGCTCATCGCGAGAATAAATGATCACTCTCTTGGGCTTTGATTCAGCCAATAAATAGCTTACAAAGCGTTTGCCAAACGAGCCCGTTCCGCCCGTGATCAGTATAGTACGATTATCAAACACGTTCATGTCTTCACCGTTTGTTAATTATTATTAATGCACAGGGCTGCTTGCAGCCTGAGCATTACTGCGAGGCGTATCAGCTATACTGACACAGCGTCAATTCGTTGTCGCTGAATTCGCAATTACTCGCCCTATTTGCAAACCAATGCCATTCGTTACACACACGAAAAACGAAATCTTATGGATTACAAACGCTTAAGTAGCCATTCCCAATGCAAATATAGTCAGTCTGCGGTTAAAAAGCTATTTAATGTCTGGATTTGGGCGCTAAATGCCGCTTATTTATACTTTTTGATCGCTGCCTGACTACGGATAAACTGGCTTACATCGTCCTTTGCTGACTTTAGCAAGGTTTGCGCCACATTATTCAGGTTGTCGTTGACTACTGACTCGTTTAGAGCAAAAAGCCGGGCTTGTTCGGCATCGAGTTCAGCCAGGACAGATTGAATAATGTCGTCCCGCTGAGTGATAAGTGAGCTGAAATGTTTGTACTTCTCGGGGGAATCAGAGAGCAAACACTCGCTGATTTGTTGATTTAACGCCCGCAAATCATCGGGCGTCAATGGATGATTTAATTCGTCGATTTTCACACAGCTTCACGTTTTTGACGCTGCGCTTCGTAAGCTTCCTGTTTAGCCTGTTCAGGAATTTGAACCCAAGCGTCTCGAATTGGAGTAAGCAGGTTAGTCACTTCATCCAACAACTTCAAGCTATTCTTCATGTGCGCTTCGTTCAATCTGTCTAACATGTAATCGTAAAGCGCATACATATTTTCCGCTGTTTCGCCGCCAAGCTCCAAATCCAGCGTGTCGCGCAAATTCATTAAAATCGCCGATACACGTGATATCAACTGCGACTTTTGCTCGAATTCCCTACGCTCCATTGCGCCTTTTGCATAGGCGATCCGGTCCAACGCCCCCTGCATCAGCATCAGTGTCAGTTTATGTGGATCCGCATTGGCTATGTCCTGCTTAAGATTGCCAGTTCGATATGCATTGATGCCAGTAAGTGCCATGTTAACTCCTATACACTAGCGTTAACCAAGCGCAGCCAGCAAAGCAGAACCGGTTTGGTTCAGCTTTGCGACGGTTTGGTCAAGGTTAAGGTATTTATCTCTTAGAATCTGCTCGTAATTCGTCATGCGTAATTCAAAACGTTCCCGATCATCATTCAGCTGATCACGATCATCTTTAGCAGAACGCTCGCGCAAACTGATTAATCCACTAAACGACGTGTACTCTTTGGTAAGCTCATAAAGGCGTGTTGCAATCCCCTGATTTTCATCAGTGAATAACTTCGCAATTTCGTCGAAGTTATCGTCCAGAGCATCACTCAATCGCTCTTCACCGGAGCCTAAGCCGAAATCGAGACTACTGATTTCTAATTTACCGTCGGAGTCCAGTTCCACACCCAGTGAGAATAAACTACCTAATGACGACGAATCGACGCTTGAACCAACAATACTAGCCAGTGAACCACTGATACCCCGAAGCAATGAATCGCCAGCCAGCGCCCCATCTTCTTCCAGTTCAGATTCACCGTAACGAGTAAGCGTTTTGATATCGTCGATGATTTTGTTGTAGTTATCTACAAAATCCCGGATTTTGGACTCCAACCCATTGCGGTCGTAACCAATTTCCAACGTAGACGTCATCCGGGTTATCCCGTCGGTATCCAGTGGTGAAATTTTCGTCGCTTCAAAAGACACGTTTTGAATGGTGTTTTCAAAGTTGTTAGTTTCACTCTCAACCGCGATACCGTCTATGGTCGCTTTCGCATTTGCCGCCGATTTAACGGCACTCAAATAGGTCGCGGTTTCGGTGGAGTCCGTTGTAGTCAGTTTATCTAGCTCAGCCCGATTACCGTCGTTGACAATCTTAAGGTCGTTCCCGGCCCCAGTTGTTGTTGAGGTAAAAACGAGTTTTGCACCACCGGCTGCGGTGCCTGTGTCGATGATGTTCGCGTTAACACCGAAGTTATCGCTGTGGTCGTTAATTGCTTCACGCAACTGCGCCAGCGTCATATTTTGAGTCACACTCACGGTAAAGCTATCGCCAGTGTTGTCAATTTTGAACGTCATGGTGGCAGGACCAGCGGCGTCGGTTAGCACCGCATCAGAACTATCTGCAAAGTCGGCATCTGCGGTTTCTATGCGACTTCCTGAAGCCAACTGGGTAACCGCGATTTCATAAGAGCCGCGCAACGCAGAGTTGGCCGCTTCAGCGGTAAATATCTCGGAGTCTTCCGATGGATGGGTAATTGTAGGTTCCCGGCCGTTGATATCAGAATCACGGCGCATTTCATCAAGCGTATCCTTAAAGTCTGACAATTTCGATTTGATTTGGCCTAGCGCCGAGATCTCAGCTTCTATCTGCTCTTCTTTTGCATTCAGGCGCTCTTCTTTGGGCGCACGTTCAGCGTCGAGCAATTGCGAGACCAGGTCGTCAAGCGCAAGCCCGGAACCAACACCTAACGATTGAATTGTCATGATTCACCTCTACACTTGTTTGTTTAAAAGCACCCCCACACTACTTCCGATGTCTTGCTGGAGATCTTTTATACGTTCCGCTAACCTCAACACTTCATCTGATGGAATTTGTCTAATCACATCACCTGATGAAGAATCTTTAACCGTTACCACAGACCGCTTGGTATCGTCATCGATAGAAAATGCCAGATTGCGGTTTTGCACCTGCAAAAATGACTGAATTTCCTCAACGGCGATATCCAGGTCCTGACTACGCCCCTCTCTTTGAAAGTTATCGGCAGAATCTGAATTAGCTTGAATATCTTCTGCTGAAGGCGTGCTATTTTTTTCCAGGTTTTGCTGTTCAACGCTATTTTCAGGACGAACCTGATCTAACGATTTGTCAGTCTGTAACTCGTTTGAGCTTTTAACACCAGCAAAATTCTGGCCAATTTGTGACGTTGAAATTTCCACAATTAACCCCCTGATTACAAACGCCAAAACGGGCCTGCTAAAAGCAGTTGCCCGTTTACCATCTTAACTCATTGCCGGAGTGTTCCGGCTAGCTAACTTATCCCAGAAGCGACAACGCTGTCTGTGGACGCTGGTTAGCCTGACTCAGTACAGAAACAGACGCCTGCTGAATAATCTGGTTTCGTGTTAATTCTGCAGTTTCTGCGGCAAAGTCAGTATCACGAATACGTGAACGTGCGCCTGACAGGTTCTCAGAAATACTACTTAAGTTACGAATAGTAGATTGGAAACGGTTTTGCAAGGCACCTAATGACGCACGTTGCGCACCGACTGAAGAAATCGCTGTATCTACTGCTGTTAACGCTGCTGAAGCACCTGTGATAGATGACACGGAAACCGTACCTACACCCAGACCTGAAGCACCGAAACCACCAGAACGAGACAGGTTTACAGAGATTGTTTGACCACCGTTAGCACCAATCAGGAATTTTGAAGAGAAACCACCCGTCAATAAATCAACACCCGCGAACTGGGTATCGGTAGATACACGAGAAATTTCTGCAACCAAGGCTGTTACTTCTTGTTGCAGTGCAACGCGGTCAGCTGAGCTGTTGATACCGTTTTGAGACTGAACCGCCAACTGGCGAATACGCTGCAAGCTGGTTGTTACCTCTGACAAAGCACCTTCCGCCGTTTGCGTTAACGAAATCGCATCGTTTGCGTTACGTACGGCTTGGTTCAGACCCTGGACCTGCGTAGTCAGACGATCTGAGATTTGCAGACCCGCTGCGTCATCAGCAGCACTGTTGATACGGAAACCTGATGACAAGCGCTCAAATGATGTACTTAGCTTATTACTGACATCGAATAACTGACGCTGTGCATTCAGGGCCGAGACGTTTGTATTTACATATAAAGACATTATCTAACCTCCTGGGGTTTCAGCTAGTTGAATTCAGTGAATTCTGCTAAACTAAAACCTTACGTACCTGATTCAGCGGACTGATATCCAGCTAAACCACCTCATATTTGTAGCGCCCTCCGGCGACTACGCAATTCATAGAATGAATTACCCCTCAACTATAGGTATCGGCCATTCCTTGAGTTTCTTTAGTTTTTTTTCTAACTTTTTTTAAATTATTTTTAAACCGCTGTTTTGTAACAGTTTTTATCTTGTTTTTTTATAACCTAACACACTAAAGCGCTTAAAATGCCGGTACAAAAATGCGCAATTAGCGTGGAAACGCTATCGCGAAATGTGCTGTTAAATGAGCGGATGAGTAAAAACAAAGTCAATGGACGTCGTCTGATGACTTGTCTGTTCTTTTTGTTCTGTTGGCGCTTATTCAGCACAGCACGTTTAAGCAATTGGTGGTTCGACGTCGCCGATCCAATTATCAGCCTGGTAAAATTATCAATGCATAAACAAGGCAGCTTGATGCTGGGTAAATATTCAATGGGTGCGGGAACGATAAAGTAATTAAAAAGTGTTTGCTGAGACAGTAAGTAATTCAATTAGCGGCAATAAATCGCCAGCTCATATTTGCCATGTGGCAATGCCTGTTCATTGGCAAAGGTAAATGTAGCAATCAGTCATCGTGATAGTGACCGGATGTTTGGCGTATTTTTCTGCTCGGAGTGTAATAGTGATTGCCTCAAAAAAGCCGCTAGTCATGCGAGGCAAAAGGGTGTGGACAGGAACAGACGCAGAAAAAGTAAAAATATTAATGTGTCAAAAAAACGTTGGCACAGGATTTGTATGATAGGAATCTGTAAGTTGACTGGTGATGATTCGGCGATAAGAATAAAAAAGGCCGGGTCTAAAAGGCGACCCGGCCAACTTGCTCACGTTAGGAGTTTGAGCAAATTCGGTTTCTGCTGGCTGGCAGGATTAGTAGAAATATACTGGCCTCTCAACCTTAAATTCTACACTCTCAGTTCTGTTAGTCGGCGTTTTCTTCCCTTTATTGGTGGCCTTTCGGCCGCCATCCTTGGCTGGGGTTGGCCTCTCAGTTCCACCCTCTCTTTGTATTCAAGTTTAGCCTAATAACGACAATGCTGCTTGTGGTCGCTGATTGGCCTGTCCCAGTATGGTTGTGCTTGCTTGCTGGATAATTTGCCAGCGGGTAAGTTGTGCCGTTTCGGTGGCAAAATCTGTATCTCTGATGCGAGATCTTGCCGCTGAGACGTTTTCAGAAATACTGCTCAGGTTCCGAATCGTTGACTGAAAGCGGTTTTGAATTGCACCGAGATCGGCACGTTTCGCATCGATAATTGAAATTGCTGTATCTACGGTAGTGAGCGCAGCAGATGCCCCTGCGGCAGATACTACCGTTAAATCTGTTCCATTGGTAAGACCTGAAAACCCGAAGCCACCGTTACGCGAAATATTAACGCTAATATACTGACCGGCATTTGCCCCCACCAGGAATGCTGCTGAATAGGCTCCTGACAAAATATCGACGCCACCAAACTGCGTGGTAGATGCAACACGTGAAATTTCCGTTTTCAGTGCTGAGACTTCTTTCTGCAGTGCCAGTCTGTCTGACGACGAGTTAATACCGTTCTGGGACTGGATAGCCAGCACCCGTATACGTTGTAAAGCCGTTGTTATTTCCGACATTGCGCCTTCGGCGGTCTGAGCAAGAGAAATCCCGTCATTCGCGTTTCGTACCGCCTGGTCGAGCCCCATCACCTGACTGGTCATCCGGTCTGAGATTTGCAAACCTGCAGCATCATCTGCAGCTGAATTTATGCGGAAGCCCGAGGATAAACGCTGAAACGCGGTATCCAGACCATTTGAAGAGGTAAACAGTTGTCGGCGTGCATTTAACGACGACACATTGGTGTTAACGTATAGACTCATGGATTTCTCCTAACAGTTAAAGTAAGCGTTGTATTTTTTGTTGTTATCAACGCAGTTTAAAATTCACTTCAACGTGTTGGCACAGCCTATGCATTATCTTTCGCGTCAGTGATAAAAAACTGACGCTTTGCTTGGCAAATGCCTGGTTAAGCAGCGCTAAACTGAGCAAAAGCTCTTGCTGGCGGCAGGTATGATGTTCAGACCTCATACCTCTCACTACCTCCTGGCTTCATTCCTGTCAGTCAGCAGCTTTAGCACAGCACAAAAACCCCAGGGTTTTAATTTAGTTTGCTTAAACACGTTGTCTTGCAAAAAAACACTCTACTCACCGGTCGATTGCAGTCTGCCCCCACATATTGCAACTCGACCGTTTTTCTTATTTTCTACTCATCGTTATTCGATTATCGACTGCAGTCTGCCCCCGCATTTGTACAGTCTTGAGCATCATCATGCGTTCACTCTGATTATTGCAGTAGCTGCAATGCCGCTTGTGGACGCTGATTTGCCTGGCTAAGTACCGTAGTACTGGCCTGCTGGATAATCTGCCAGCGTGTCAGTTCTGCCGTTTCGGTGGCAAAATCTGTATCCCGAATTCGTGACCGTGCAGCCGACGCATTCTCGGAAATATTACTTAAGTTTCTGATAGTTGACTGAAACCGGTTTTGTACCGCACCCAGGTCTGCCCGCTTGGCATCGATAGCAGAAATTGCCGCATCGATAACTGGTAGCGTTGCTGAAGCCTGTCCAGCTGTCAGTACACTGGCGTCATACCCGTTGGTAAGACCAGAGAAACCGTAACCGCCCGTACGAGACAAGTTAAAACTGATAAACTGGCCCGCTTGAGCTCCCACCAGGAATGCGGTAGAGAATGACCCTGTCAAAATATCGCCACCAGCAAACTGTGACGTTGCCGCGATACGGCTAATTTCCAGTTTCAGTGCTGATACTTCTTTTTGAAGTGCTAAGCGGTCTGCAGACGTATTGATACCGTTTTGAGCCTGAATAGCCAATACCCGGATACGTTGTAGTGCAGTGGTAATTTCTTGCATGGCGCCTTCAGCAACCTGAGCAAGAGAAATGCCGTCATTGGCATTACGAACAGCCTGATCAAGACCCATAATTTGAGACGTGATCCGATCTGATATTTGCAATCCAGCCGCGTCATCTTTGGCGCTGTTGATCCGGAAACCGGAAGACAAACGCTCAAAAGCGGTACTCAACTGCAAATTTGAGGTAAATAGTTGCCGCTGAGCATTCAGCGACGACACATTCGTGCTAACATATAAGCTCATTTTGTAATCTCCTAACGATTTTGTATTACCCAGGTTTTTATTGTTTTTGTTAACCTGGTTTGGCCGATCATGTTGTTGTTATTGGGGCGATCAGCCTGGCACTTTTGCGTATTTATTATTTTTATTCGCAGTGCCTTTGTAATAGTTATCGTGCAGGCAGGAGAAATCCTTTAGCCTTTTTTTACTAAATTTTTTTAAGCTTATTTTTCAGTTAGTTAGAAGCAATAAAGCGCCGGACTTTCGTCCGGCTTTTGCTCTTTTTTGAGAGAGTGAGCTTACTCTCTGCTGTCAGGTGGATACCTGGTTCACTACCTCCTGGCCCCATTCCCTGACTTAGGAATCATTACGATTAACCTAATAACTGCAACGCGCTTTGCGGACGCTGATTCGCCTGCGACAATACCGTGGTACTTGCCTGCTGGATAATCTGGTTACGCGTCAGAGCAGCAGTTTCTGCAGCAAAGTCCGTATCTTTGATACGTGAACGTGCACCAGAAACGTTTTCAGAGATATTGCTCAGGTTACGAATAGTAGATTGGAAGCGGTTTTGTAACGCACCTAACTGAGCGCGCTGTGCACCTATCGCTGAGATTGCAGTATCAACGGAGGTTAACGCAGCTGATGCAGCAGCAAACGATGATACAGACACAGAGCCTACACCAAGACCCGATGCACCAAAGCCACCACTACGAGACAGGTTTACAGAGATGGTTTGGCCACCATTGGCGCCTACCAGGAAGTTTGCAGAGTAACCGCCGGTCAGAATGTCCAATCCACCGAACTGGGTATCAGTTGAAATACGAGACAATTCACTGATCAGAGCATTCACTTCCTGCTGAAGCGCAACGCGGTCTGCAGACGAGTTGATGCCGTTTTGTGACTGTACAGCAAGCTGACGGATACGCTGTAATGCGTTTGTCGTTTCTGCCAGGGCACCTTCAGCGGTTTGCGTTAATGAAATGGCGTCGTTGGCATTTCGCACGGCTTGGTTCAGACCTTGGATCTGAGAAGTCATACGATCGGTAATTTGCAGACCTGCCGCATCGTCAGACGCACGGTTAATGCGGAATCCTGATGACAGACGCTCGAAAGACGTGCTCAAAGCATTAGAAACATCGAACAACTGGCGTTGCGCGTTTATTGCAGACACGTTGGTATTGACGTACAAAGACATAAGTCTCTCCTACACTCTCAATCCAGCTAGAGCTGGCTGCCGGGATCCCCGGCGTTACATTGTATTAGTAGTCATCAAAACCTGAGGGGTAATTGATGAACTGGCTCTCTCAAGTCCTTTATCGACATTGTTGAAATTCCCTTTAATAAAATTTTCAAAAAAACTTTAGTCGTCGATCTGAAGCGCTATACTGAGCCCGCATCATTTTTTCAAAGTAAAACCACAAGCCACGATAAACAGATAGAGTTAATGTTGAATATTCAGTTAGATAACATAAAGCGAGTTTGCAGCGGGCACAGCCATAACGCATTTGGTGATGCCGTCATGTTTGATGGCGATTTATTCATCAGTTATCGGTGTGGTAAGAGCCACATGAGTGAAGATGGCAAAATCGTCGTATTACAATGCACGGTTACTGGCCAGCGAATATCCTGCCAGCAATTAGTATTGCCAGGATATGACTTGCGCGATCCTCATTTCACTAAGGTCCGTGACGGCAAGCTCATGCTCATAGCGCATACTCGCTCATCCGACGCTCATCCGGTGCCGGAAACCGTCAGTTGGTTTTCAAGGGGTAACAATACGTGGTCGGGCATTAGCTTCCCGGGCCCTAAGGGTTGGTGGTTGTGGCGTGCTGAAGAATTCAATGGAAAATGCTGGGGCTTGGGCTATTTACGCCAAGCTAATCAACTAAATTTATATTCGGGAAGCCTACGCGGTCGAATGGAAATCGCTAGCAATGAAGTACTCTCTCTGCGAAAACACGGTTTAGGCTACCCAAATGAAAGCGATCTTGCTTTTACTTCTGATGGGCGACTCATTGCGGTGGTCCGCCGCGATGCCGACAGTTTTACCGCCCAACTCGGCATAAGTAAGTCGCCGTACCGTCGTTGGCAGTGGCAAGATCTGGGTGTGTATATTGGCGGGCCGGTCATGCATTTACTGAATGATGATACCGCTCTTGTCGCAGGACGAAGCTGGGATGGCAAAGCCTTGCATACCCGATTATGGCTGTTAGACACTGTTACAGGCAAACTTACTACGCTAGCCGTGTTGCCCAGTGGGGGTGACAACGGCTACCCCGGCCTTACTATTCATGACAACACACTACTCATGAGTTACTACTCGTCGCATATCGACAACCAAAGCCGCATGTACCTTGCCACTTTTAGCTTAGCTAACAAAAATCAGAGGTAGTTAAACAGACTCAGGTTGGAAATTTTAGGAAAAGTCGACAGGGCAGCAGTTAGTGCTGCTTCCTGCTTAGCAAACTCGGCAGACGCTTCGGCATAGTCAACGTCCTGAATGGCAGAACGTGCGTCTTTGGTTGCCACTTCTAAATCCAGATTGGTTTCATACACGGATTCTGCAACGTTCAGTCTTGCGCCTATCGATGATACTTCGAAGCCGATTTTCTCAAGTGCGTTATCGATACCGACCAAGGCATCGCTTAGCCCTTCGCGGAAGTCTTCGTCACTAACGTTTTCGTTATCCAGAATCCCTTCCAGTTCATGCAGCGTTTGCGCAATATTTTTCTTTTCCGGCGCATCTAACTGGAAGTTAAGCGTTGACCCGGTTGTGCCGGTTAAGGTGAAATCAATACCCGCAAAGGTAAACGGCTCACCACTGCTGTAGCCTTGTGTCGCCACAACATTACCGGTACCTGTGTTGGCGATCTGCACCTGCGTAGGTGAAATAACACTAACCTGATAGTTGTTGTTAGCCGCGTTTATCGGGTCATAGTTATTACGATAGAATTTATCGAAATCGCCCTGTCCCTCCACCAGCGCATAATCCACAGTCATACCGGATGTACCGGTAATGGAAAAATTGCGGCGCGCCGCTACATCTTCGAAAACAGATTGCCCGGAAGCGCTGCTGCGAATGGTTACACTACTCGACAGTTGGACTTCGTTAGTACCGCTATCACCCTGAAACGTATAGGCATTGCCCGTTGACCCCGGATTAAACACAAACGGCTGAGTTTCAGACTGATAACCGGCAAAGTAATAGTCGCCATCGGCGTTTTGCGAATTCATCAAATCAAACACTTCGTCTTTGATCTGGGCAATTTCCGACGCCAGTGCTTTGCGGTCTGCATCAGACAGCAATCCGTCACCGGCTTGTAGCGCTAACACCCGCGCGCGATTCATGGTATCGGTCATGTTGCGCAGTATGGATTCCTGCTGCGCCAGCGAACCGGTCACCAGATCGTTATTGCGTTGAAATTGTGTCAGGCTGTCCAACTCTTCCGTCATGCGGATAACCTTGGCGGCACCCACCGGATCATCAGACGGTTTATTAATGCGCTTGCCAGAAGACAGTGCCAGCTGCGTATCCGCCAGTCCGGCCTGATTATCCATAATCGCGCGGATATTCTGATCGTAAAGCTGATTGGTCGTAATACGCATAGTGACTACCTAACTGAAGACAAAATGGTGTTAAATAATTCTTGAGCGGTAGACAGGATACGCGCCGCCGCCGCATAAGACTGCTGATAGCGCACCAGATTAGCCGCCTCTTCATCCAGACTCACGCCTGACACCGAATCAAACCAGTCCGTTGACTGCACTTTCATGGCTTCTGCCGCCTGCAACGCAATACTGGCCGAAGACGCATCCTCACCCACCCGGCTGACCAAGGTTGAGTAGCTCTCATGCAAGGTGCGTGGTTGACTCACACTGTTGGTGCTGAGCTTGGTTAAGCCTTGCTTTTGCAGACTGGCCAATGACAAGGCGTTAGTATTGTCGTAGCTACCGTCAGTATTGTAGCTTATGGTGAAGCTGTCACCGGCTACGGGCTTGCCTTGCAGACTGAAATCATAGCCCGGATAGTCGTTAAGTGCAGAAAATGACGCAGGCCAAGCCGGGACACCTGACGCTTCGGCCTGAGCCAGCAGATCCGTGTAGTCTGTTACGCCACTCACACTGGTAATAACGTTGGCCGGGTTTTCACCGTCCAGCACGTTAAAGCTGGTTTCCGAGGTAAAAACAATTTGTACCGGTGCCCCTACAGTTGCACTGGGTGATCCAGCCAGACCGTGAATACCGCCGGCGCCATCAAAGGCTGACGCATCCGCACCTAAGGTAGCGTCTACTTCGGTATTGGTGACTTTCGTTGCAACAACTTCGGCATCGCCAAGGTTGCCATTGTTCACGTCGACGCGAATCGGACTGGCGAAGGCCAAATCTTCCGGGCGCGTCGTAGCCATTTCAATATCCGTTGCGCTGTATTTTACCGGCTGAAATAAAAACTCATTGCCAACGCTGTAGCCCGATGCTGACTGAAACTGAATTTCGATACCACCGGGAAGTTCAGTAAAACCGCCCGTAACCGCAATACCGCTAAAACTGACGGGTTGATTATTTTCGTCCGTTTTGGGACTGCCATCTGCATTCAATAATTCAACAGACACTTGTGAAGGCACGCCGCCAGACACAGCGGTAACGGTTACGCGGATATCTGCGTCAGTCACTTCACTCCCCTGCCCGGGTGTAAACTGACCTGAGACCCGCAAGGTGTCAGGGGTGCCTGTGTAAGGCAGCCCGGTTAATTCTGGCAAGGTGAAGATATCGCCACCCAACTGGAAGTCGAGGTCCATACCCAGCCGGTTCTGGCTGTTAACCGCATCCGCAAAGGCCACGGCCAACTGGCCGATATCGCGTTGCGCCGGCCCTAACACTTCATCACGGTAACGGAATAAGCCGCCCAGGGAACCGCCCAGATCATCTTCGGTAATACGGATATTGGTATTGGCTTTCGTGCCCTCGAACGTGGTGCCTAGCTGTAGCTGTTTGTACATCACATCAGCGCTGTCGGTGAGCTCAAACAGATTAAAGCTACCATCTTCCAGTACCAGTGATTCACCGCTGGTTAAATTTACCAGCAGCGATCCGCTGGCATTACTACTCTCGCGGATCTCAATCGACATCAGTTCGGCGAGTTCATTAATAGCATTGTCGCGTTCATTCAACAGTGCAGTGGGTTCTCCGCCGGTGTGATTGCCCTTCACCACCAGAATGGCTTTGTTTAAATCACCGATTGTCTGAATCAGGCTGTTGGAGCGATTCACCATACTTTCGAATTCAAGGTTGAGTTCGTCTTCCTTGTAATTCATGAAATCAGCAATGGAACTCATGCGGCGCAACATGGCATCGCCCTGACTTAACACCAAATCGCGTGAAGCCAGATTGGTCGGGTCATCCGCTGCGGTCTGAATAGAGGCAAAGAACTCACTTAAGCCCGTAGACAGCGAATTCGCTTCATTGGCCAGTAAGTTATCAATGGCTTCTGTTTTGTTGTAGTAGGTTTGCCATTCGCCAACCTGGGTGATATCCCGACGCATTTGATTTTGCGCAAATTTATCAATGATCCGTTCGGTGGTCGCTTTGCCCACACCGCCTAATAATTCATTGGTAAACACCGTCCGTTCGCGAACGTAACCTTCGGAGTTAACATTGGCAATATTATTACTGGTAGTGGCTAACAGACGGCTACTGGCATTAACACCACTGGTCGCAATGGAGTACAGATCCACATTACTGCTCATAGGCTAGCCTCCCGAATCACCGACTTCATGGTAAATAGTTCCGGAACTGATCGCTGTTCAACACTGACATAATCTTGTCTGCATACTGTGGATCCGTCGCGTAGCCAGCTTGTTGTAAAGCATTAAAGTAAGCTTTGGGATCATTGGCCTGCTCTACGGCGCCTTTGTAGCGGTCCTGATCACGAATGAAATCAACGTAGTCGCCTAAACCTTGTTCCAGTGATTCATAACTGCGGAACGCCGCTTTTTGCTGCCGTGCAACGGTGCCATCAAACTCAACGGTGTCTACCGTGGCCGCTTCACCTTTCCACTGACTGTTGGCTTTAATACCAAACAGATTATTCGAACTGTTACCTTTACTGTCGTGAATGACATATTGGCCCCAGCCGGTCTCGACTGCCGCTTGTGCAACGAGCGCTTCAGGCGCAACACCCAGTTTTTCGGCAGCTTTTGACGCTACCGGATACAGGGCTTCCACAAATGCCGCCGGGTTGTCGAACGCCGCGGCTTTAAACGCTTGCTGCACGGCTTCTTCTGAAACCGACTCTGCCAGCGCCTGTGCCTCTTCGACCTGGGTGCGATTTTGCCAGTTAAGCGACGATAAATTGCCGTCGTTGCGCAACACGCTGGCCGGCATAAACTGGCCTTTTTCGGGTTGACCTAACTGCTGAACAATCAGATCTGCCAGCCCAAGGCCACCACCGCTGGACATGTCCGCCGCCATTTGCTGGTCGTGCATGTCACGGTAAAATTTCATTTGCTCAGAATTAAACGGGCTGTCTTCATCGGCCATGGCATCCTGTGCTTTACGCATAGACTTCAGCATCATTTGCACGAAAATCGCCTCGAACTGCTGCGCAGCTTCTTTCAGCACATCTTTGTCGTCGCTGTATACCGCTTCTTTGAGGCGGTTAATACTCGACATATCGTGTACGTTACGAGCGTTTTCCAGTGTTGTTTTGCTGTTGAGTAAGTCCATTAGATCACCACCAGCTCACCCTGTAGCGCGCCTGCCTGACGCAAGGCTTCGAGTATTGCCATCAGGTCGCCTGGCGCGGCGCCAACTTCGTTCACGGCGCGGACCAATTGATCCAGTGTTACACCTGGCTCAAACTTAAACATGCGGCTGTCGGCCATATTCACATCGATGATGGATTGTGTGGTCACCACCGTATCGCCATCAGCCAGGGCATTAGGTTGAGATACCTGTTGATTCTCGCTAATCGTTACCGTAAGACCACCATGCGTAATAGCAGCGGGAAGTAAGCGCACATCACGTCCGATAACAATGGTGCCGGTGCGGCTATTTACCACCACACGGGCTGGCGCGTCGGCGGGCGTAAACTCAAAGTTCTCCAGTGTTGCCAGAAAGCCAACTCGTTGCCCCGGATCGCGTGGCGCAGTCACGCGCACAGACGCCGCATCCAGTGGTTCAGCAATGGCGTAGCCTTTTTCAGGTTGGGCACCAAACCGCTCGTTAATAGTGTCTGCCAACGCTTTGGCTGTTGAAAAATCCGGGTAGTTAAGGTTCAGAGTTAAACTGTCGCCGGCAGCAAAGCCACTCGGTACAGCGCGTTCAACTAACGCGCCATTAGCAATGCGCCCCACCGTTGGGGTATTAACAATAATGCGCGACCCGTCGCCGCCCTGAGCGCCAAAGCCACTAACGACCAGGCTGCCTTGTGCAACCGCATAAATATTGCCGTCGACGCCTTTCAGGAAGGTTTGTAGCAGCGTACCGCCTTGTAAACTGCTCGCCTCACCAATTGACGATACCGTAACGTCAATAGTTTGACCCGGCTTGGTAAATGGCGGCAGATCGGCGTGTACCGCAACAGCGGCAACGTTCTTAATTTTAGGTTTGGTATTCGGGTCCAGGCTGATACCAAAATTACTCAGCATTGTACGGAAACTCTGCTCGGTAAACGGACTTTGCTCACCGGTACCAGGTAAACCCACTACCAGCCCGTAGCCAATTAACTGGTTGCTTCGCACGCCCTGAATACTGGCTACGTCTTTAATGCGCTGGGCAAATACCTGATGGCTGAACAGGGCAAAGCTAAGTAATACACACGTGAATAATCGCATAGGACCTCCTTACATCGGCCACCATTCAGAGGAGAAGAACTTGGTTAACCAACCCTTTTCCTGTGAACGGGCGAAGCTGCCGGTACCACTGTACTGGATCCGCGCATTGGCAATTTTGGTAGACACAATTTCATTCGCCGGGGAAATATCGGCCGGCCGAATAATGCCGGTCAGGCGAATGTATTCGTCACCGTGATTCAGGGTGAGCCACTTTTCGCCGCGGATCACCAGATTCTGATTAGCGAGCACATCAACAACCGTGACGGAAATACTGCCGTTCAAACTGTTGCTTTGGTTCGCCTGGGCGTCGCCGGTAAATTCATTGGACGAACTTACACCCAACTGAATAGACTCGGGACCAATATTGATAGCATTGCCACCTAGTCCGGTGATGGGCTGTAAATCGACGCCGGTTTCTTTTGACGTGGTCGTCCCGGCCGACTTGGATGCCGCCGTATTTTCGCTCAGCGTCACGGTAATAATGTCACCGACACGGCGGGCGGTGACGTCGGAATACAGACTGTTGGCCATATAAGGGCGAAACAAACCACCGTCTTCAACGATGTGCTCGCGCGGGATATCCGGGATCACAGGTGCAAACGACGGGTCGTTTGCCTGCACGTGATCTGCCGCTGTGCTGGCACAGCCGCTGTTAATTATTCCGGCGATCGCAATGAATATAAGGCGCTGCATAACCGTCTCACTTATTTGTTATAACTGCTGAATGACCTGGCCAAGCATCTGATCTACCGATGAGATAACCTTGGAGTTCATTTCATATAAACGCTGACTTTCAATCAGATTCACCAGCTCTTCGGTCACGTTGACGTTTGACGTTTCAAGGGTGCCCTGCACGATGGTGCCAAGTCCCTGAAGTCCTGGAACGCCCTGGATTGGCGCGCCGGAAACAGCAGTCTCAACGTAAAGGTTTTGTCCGGTGGGCTGCAGACCCGTTGGGTTTACAAAGTCCGATACAGTAAGCTGCCCCAGCACCTGTGGCTCAGCCTGACCACGCACTGACGCTGATACTTCACCGTCCTGAGAAATAGTGATTTGCTGGGCATCTTCAGGAATGGTTATTTGCGGTTGCAGCAAGAAGCCTGCGCCCGGGGTTACAATTTGCCCCTGGTCGTTTAACGTAAACTGTCCATTGCGGGTATAGGCAATCGAGCCATCCGGCTGCAGAATTTCAAAAAAGCCACGGCCCTGAATAGACATATCCAACGCATTGTCAGTCGTGAGCAGGTTGCCCTGCGTGTGCGCTTTTTGCGTTGCCACAACCTTCGAACCTGCGCCAACCATTAATCCGGATGGCAACTCGGTATCGGCAGATGACCGCCCACCCGGCTGATTAATATTCTGATAGAGCAAATCTTCAAATATTGCGCGGTCTTTTTTAAAGCCGACAGTTGATGCGTTTGCCAGGTTATTCGACACCACGGACACGTCGGTTTGCGCCGCGTCGAGCCCGGTTTTACTGATCCAAAGTGCAGGATGCATATGATTTCTCCTCTGCCTTGTTTCTGTTGATACCGACTGGATTAGATGATGCGCAGCAGCATGTTGCCGCGAGTATCCAGGGTGTCAGCTTTCTTCATCATTTTGACTTGCAGCTCGTAATGACGCTGCAAACTGAGCATATTGACCATTTCGTCAATCGCATTTACATTCGAGCCTTCCAGCATGCCGGTGCGGATAGCCACAGTCTCATCTGCCTGGGCAATACTGCCGTCCTGCATGCGGAATAAACCGTCGTTACCCCGCTCCATGTCGCGGTATTCTGGTTTAACTAATTTCAATCGCCCGACTTCTTCCAACACAGACTCTGGCGCGCCCTGTGGACGAATAGAGATAGTGCCATCAGCGGCGATATTAAGGTTGTCCAACGGTACGGGCAGAAAGATAGGGCCTGTGTCGCCCATCACCATATTGCCATGCACATCTTCTAACACACCGTCGGCGCCCAGTTGGAAATTACCATCGCGACTGTAGGCTTCATTACCTTGCGCGTCCTGAACGGCAAACCAACCGTCGCCTTGCACGGCAACGTCAAGATCCCGACCCGTTTGAATCATTGGGCCACTTTCGTAGTTGTTGGTCGGGCTTTCGGTCATGGCAAACACCCGGGTCGGCAAACCTTCGCCGTATACCGGCATAGATCGGGCCTGTTCGAGCTGCGCTTTAAAGCCGTTTGTCTGTGCGTTTGCCAGGTTATTGGCGCGCAAAGACGTTGCAACCAGGTCCTGATTGGCCCCACTGCTGGCGATATAGAGTAATTTGTCCATGACTGCCTTTTGACGCTTTATTTACACTTAACAGTGAATGTGCAAAGGCAATGCCAAAAGTGCCAAAACAAACGAGATAAAAGAAAAGGGCTGCAGTTGCAGCCCTTTAGGGAAATGCCGAAGGCTTATCGGATGTTCAGAATAGTCTGGTTAAGCTGGTTGTTAACTTCCAAGGATCGCGAGTTAGCCTGGAAGTTACGCTGAGCAATAATCAGGTCAATCAGCTCAGTGGTCAGGTTTACGTTTGCCTGTTCCAGTGCTGATGAGTTGATTTCACCAAATGTACCGGTAGTCGCTTCACCGGCAAGCGCTTCACCCGACAAAATACTCTCTTTCCACTGGGTATTGCTTTCCTGTGTCAGACCCTGTTCGTTTGAGAAACGCACCAGCGCAACTCGTACAATTGGCTCTGATGTACCGTTTGAGAATGTAGCACGCACCAGACCGTCAGGACCGATATCGATGCCGGTCAGACGACCAACAGGCAAACCATCCTGTTCCAGTGACGTTACCTCGAATGCAGAGGCAAACTGCGTCGGTTCATTCGGAGTCGCGCCATTCGGGTCAAGGTTGAAGTCTATAGAGATTTGCTGCGTTGGATCTGAGCCATTCGCCAGAATCGTGCCGCCAAGGGCTTCGGTTTGAATTTTCAGGTTTGATTGTGCAATGCCGTCGGGTGATTCGATACCAGAAAACTCCCCGCCCTGACTGAAGATCAGTTTCGCGGCAGTCACACCATTACCCGTGTTTGTACCAGCGCTGTTAACCGCTGTTGTCGGGTCCGAATTCGTGCCATCCGAATTCACCATATCAACCAGGGTGTCGTCTACCGCAGCAACAACGTACCATTCGTTGTCGGTCCCTACCGCATTGTCCTTGATAAAGTAGTAGGTCATAACATGGCTGTCACCCAAAGAATCATAAACGGTCACAGATGTTGCGGCGTTATACGTTAATGGATCCTCCGGATCAAAATTAGCTGGATCCAGCGCTCCGTCGCCTGCCGGCAGGTTCATTCGAATATCCACTTCAGACGTTTGTTGTGGGTTGCCCGATGAATCAGGAATACGCACGGGTACGGTTGTACTTAACGCCACTGACGCACTTGTGCCGTCAGAGTTAACCGGGAAACCCACCAGGTTGTCACCCGCGCTGTTTACCACAAAGTTATCTGAGTCCAGTTTAAACTGACCGGCACGCGTAAATGAGAAATCACGAGAGGTGATTTCAGGCACGGTGGCAAAGAAACCATTACCGGTAATTGCCAAATCCAGTGCGGTATTGGTAAATTGCAAACTACCTTGGGTAAATTGCTGCGCGACTTCTTGTGTCAGTACACCGTCACCCACTTTGGTTTTACCGCCAGCCAACAAAGAGGCTGCGTACACATCACCAAATTCTGCACGTGACTCTTTAAAACCTACCGTGTTGACGTTTGCAATGTTATTGGCGGTGGTGTCCAAATCTTTCTGTGCGGCAGATACGCCACTTAATGCAATATTAAAAGACATGAGTTCTTTCTCCTACTAACTGCCGATTTGAATGACGTCACTGAGATTAATGCTGACATCACCTTCTAAATTCAAAATAATTCCCTGACTACTGCTAGCCAGACTAACGCTGCTGACGTGACGGTGAATAGCGGTAGAAATTGCCACGCCCTCACCGTTAACTTCACCAGATGCACTGACCACGTAGTCGCCGGGCGGCATAATATTGCCGCTGCTGTCAGTGCCGTCCCAATTAAATTCGATATTACCTGCCGGCTGGGTGCCAGCATTGATAACGCGTACCACTTCACCGTTGGGGTTGGTGATGGTAATTTCCATGTTCTGCACAGTTTGGTCGTTAACCACAAAACCACTTAAACCCGCGCCTTCACTGGCCATATGACCGATGTTGCTCTCGACCAGTACATTCTGGCCAATTAACCCGGAAGCCTGTAGCGCCTGGTTTGAGGTCATTGACGTTGCGAACGTCTCAAACTTTTCGTTGAGCTTGCTGATACCGTCTGCCGTGGTGAACTGGGTCATTTGCGACACCATCTGATCGTTGTCTACCGGCTTGGTCGGATCCTGATTGGCCAGCTGCTCAGTCAGTAAGGCAAAGAAGTCTTCCTGACTCAGTGACTGTTCGGAACCATCGACAACCGGGACCGTTTCTTCCTGCCAGTACAAGTTGTCGGTTAAGCCTGTTGTGGTGTTAACTATACTCACAATACTATCCTCTTAAGGCCTGCCATTACTGGCCTTGGCCGAGCATCATTACACGACGGAAGATGCGTTTGGTGGTATCTGCTACCTGAATATTGGTTTCGTAAGCTTTTGACGCCGACATCATATCTGCCATCTCTTCAACGATGTTGACGTTTGGCTTGTAGATGTAGCCATTTTCATCTGCTAACGGGTTGTTTGGCGCATATTCGACATTTAGCGGCTTATTGCTCTCTACCACGCCCAGTACTTTCACTTCAGTACCTTTCATTTGTTCACCGGATGCGCGCTGCAGCTCAGCAGCAAATACAGCGTGGCGTGCCCGGTATGTATCACCTTCGCTGCTGCTCACTGTATTGGCATTGGCAATGTTACTGGCTGTGGTATTCAGACGAACGCTCTCGGCGTGCATACCCGTTGCAGAAATTGACATAACATCAAATAAACTCATTAGCCTTGTCCTCCACCGCTAAGCGCTTTTTTCATGCCTTTAATTTTGCCATCCAGGAACTGAATGCTGGCCTGATAACGCATAGATGTATCTAAGAATTCGTTACGCTCGCGCTGCACTTCCACCGTGTTACCGTCTCCGGTGTCCGGTTGTGACGGAATGCGGAAACCGATTTCCGCCGACGAGGTCATGCCACCGCTGATATGATTTTCGTGAGTACGTGTCATTTTCTGACCGCTACTGTATTGCGCCGACGCCATAGCTTGTTTGAAGTCTATGCCTCGGGCTTTGTAGCCTGGGGTGTTGGCGTTCGCCAGGTTACCGGCGATCACTTCCATTTTGTCGTTGCGAATATTCAACGCCTGTTGATGGAAGCCGGTCAGTTTGTCTAGATTAATTGCCATGAGCACTACTCCTAATACTTAGTCTTGACTAAGCAAGGGCAGTGCCAACAAATATCAAAAAAGAGGATAAAAAGACAAAGTACTTTTAATACAACAAGTTAACTAGTCTTTCTTAGCGTAATACAAACCAGGATTACATTTGACCATGCGGTAACTCTCTGCCGCAGAGGCAACCGACTCAGACGCACCAAGGAAGAGGATGCCGCCTGGTTGTAATTGTCCGGCAATTTGTTGCAGTATTTTTTGTTTAATCTCGGTAGAGAAGTAAATCAGCACGTTACGGCAAAAAACGATATCGAATTTGCCCATCATGCTATAACTGTGCAGCAGGTTCAGGCTGCGAAAGCTCACCATGCGACGTACTTCGGGGCTAACCTGCATCATGCCGCTTTCATGCTGTGTAAAGTAGCGCTGGCGACGATCTGCCGACAAACCTCGCGACAGTGAAAGCTCATCGTATAGCCCTTGTTCGCATTTTTTCAGCATATTGCTGGACAGATCTGTTGCGACTATTTCTACACTGAGGCTCCTTGCTGCCGGACTTTTACGCTGGAACTCCAGTACAGACATACCAATGGAATACGGCTCTTGCCCTGATGAGCAAGCCGCGCTCCAAATGCGCAACCGACGCTGTTTTGTAGCCAACTCGGGTAATATCTGATTAATCAGCAGGTCGAAGGGATAAGAGTCTCGAAACCAGAGCGTCTCGTTGGTGGTCATTGCATCGATGACTTGCTGTAGCAAGTTACGATTATGACCAGAGATAGCAACCCCCAGTAATTCATCCATACTGGCCAACTGATGTTCATACAACAGCCCGGCCAGTCGGCTTCGCACAAGGTACTGCTTGTTATCTCCCAGTACTATGCCGCACTGCTGCTCAAGAAACTCCCTGAAACGGCGGTAAGCGTCGGGTGATACATCCTTATTAACCAATCGGTTAGTACTCCGTTAATTTATTCAGTGGGTCCGAGCCATTTTTGTACGGCTGAAGCCAATTCGTCAGGGTGGAATTTTGCGATAAAGTCGTCTGCACCGACTTTCTTTACCATGGCCTGATTAAACACACCACTCAATGACGTATGCAGAACTACGTGTAGTTTTTGCAGTTCCGGGGTGTTCTTAATTTCAGCCGTAAGGGTATACCCATCCATTTCCGGCATTTCGATATCGGAAACCAGTACTCCGACTTTATCGGTGACATCACCAGTTTCTGCAGCGATCTCTTTTAGTCGGTTAAGCGCTTCCAGGCCGTTTTTTGCCATTTCGATTTCGAGACCCAGGGTTGTCAGGGCACGTTTAACCTGATTACGGGCAACAGAAGAGTCATCCGCAATGAAAATAATCTTGTCTTTAAACGCTGTTGTGTCCAGCGCATCGGCCACCTCAGCGCTAACGTCCGTATTCAGCGGCGAAATTTCGTTGAGGATTTTTTCCACATCGAGAATTTCAACCAGTTCTTTATCTACCTCAGTGACCGCAGTCAGGTAGCTAGCGCGGCCAGTACCCTGAGGCGGCGGCATAATCGCATCCCAATTGGTGTTGATAATGCGTTCAACGGCCCCGACCAGGAAGCCTTGTACAGAGCGGTTGTATTCAGCAATGACAATAAAGGCGGTTGATAAATCTTCTATGCGGCGGCCGCCGGTTGCCATACTCAGGTCGATAACCGAAATGGTTTGCCCCCGGATGTGAGCAACACCACGCACCAGCGGATTTAACTTCGGCATTGAGGTGAGTGCAGGACATTGCAGTACTTCACGAACTTTAAATACGTTTATTCCGAATCGTTGTCGGCCATTTAGGCGGAACAGCAACAACTCCAGTCGGTTCTGTCCGACGAGTTGCGTGCGCTGATTAACCGAATCCAAAATTCCAGACATACATCACCTCAGTATTAAATGTGGGCACAAACTTTGCTGCCCTAGTGTTATTGACGACGGTGTCAAAAACCTGTCATTCAGGCTCTTTCATCATCAAACTTGCTGATTTACTTTAATAATAGTCAAAATGAAAATATCTGAACATGAAAAAATTTGAAAGTTTTTTTACACGCACTCACATCGCATTCATCTTGACTGCAGCTATCACAATAGCTCACTTTCAGGCAATTGCCCAACAAAACCCCGTGTCTCAACACGAAAAAATTGCGCTGGGCGTAGAACAGTTTATTACCCGGCAACTTGAGTCGAATCAAACAGATGAATTTGCCGACAATCTGCTAATTGATGTCACACCGGTAGACAGCCGTATCAAGATTCCGGATTGTAGCCTGCCGTTTGAGTATGACGTTGATTCCGCCACCCTCTCACAAAGCTATCTGACCGTAAGAGTGAGTTGCAATGACAATAACTGGTACCTGTTCACCACGGCCAAAGTCACCCGTACCCGCACGATTGTGGTGACGGCCAGTATGATTAGTCCGAATACGGTTATTTCTGCCGGCAATGTGACATTGGCCGAAGTTGATATAAAGCAGCTCCGCCACACACCTTACACGTCAGTCGATGCGGTTGTCGGCGCTCGATTGAAATACCGGGTGCGGGAAGGTCAACCCGTGCAAAGTAATATGCTGTGTTTTGTATGCAAAGGCGATAGAATTACCATTAGTGCTCGCGCCGCAGGCATGGCCGTTAAAACATCCGGCATTGCTCAGCAGGATGGTGTGATTGGTGACACCATCAGAGTCGAAAACAGCAACTCCAGAAAAACAGTCGTCGCCGAAGTCGCGAGTACGCAGGAAGTCGTTGTAAATTTATGATATGCTTGGCAAAGCACAAGTAAGAATTTAGTTGTAATTAGATCTAAAGATAATCCGCCTTTGGCCGATATATATACTGAGGTTTCAAAGGTAGTGGAAATTAATTATGGCAATTAATAACGTAAACAATGGGTTACCCAAAGCGCCTGTTGACAATAACAAAGTCAATACGCAGCAGCAAACCCAACAGAATCAGTCTGCAGCTAAACAATCGGCAACTGCTCAGGCACAACAGGCAACCACCGCGCCCCGTCAGGACTCGGTGTCGTTGACGCAGTCTGCGCAGCAGCTTAGTCAGGTGCAGAAGAAAAGCGCAGATGCGCCGGTAAATCAAGAAAAGGTCGACAAACTGAAGAAAGCCATTCAAAGTGGTGAGTATAAAGTTGATCCGCAATCGCTAGCGAAGAAAATCGCGCGGTTGGAATCTGAAATTTTTGGGCTGAAGTCTTAGAAAACAGGTCACAATGGCTACAACAATCTCTGAACAACTGGCAAAGCAAATCGAACAGCTCTCAGCGCTAAAAGCGCTGCTGGAAAAAGAATTGCATTTGATTAGTTCCAGAGATGCAGAGTCGCTCATGACATTGTTAAAAGACAAAGAGCAGCTCCTGTCAGATATCCAACACCTTGATGAAACCGTAAACCCTCAATTAAAGGCGCTTCAACAAGAAGCGCCTTTGTCGTCTGAACTCAACGAACTGGTCGAACAGGCCAAAACCTTGTTGAGCGAATGTCAGTACTGTACTGAAGTTAATCAGGTTGCTGTAGAGCAAGGTCAGCTTAGGCTTGCACATTTGCGTAACCTGATGATGGAAGTACGCGCCAAAGAATCGCTTACCTACGACAAAGCCGGTAAGAAAAAAGGCGGCTTTTCCGGCAAGGGCGTGAGCGCCTGATTTAACAGGCTGCCCCCTGTCTTTCCTTTTACTGCTGTTCGCTAATCCACTGCTGTACATTCGCTTCAAGCACGTTTAATGGAATTGAGCCCGAACCTAACACCACGTCATGGAAATCCCGGATATCAAACTTATCGCCGAGCGTGATTTCCGCCTGCTCTCGCAATTCGAGTAGTTTGAGTTGCCCGATTTTATAGGCCAGCGCCTGACCCGGCATGGTAATGTAGCGGTCAATTTCGTTGACGATATCTTCTTTGCTCTTTGCCGCATTTTGCGTGAAGTAGTCAATGGCTTGCTGACGTGTCCAACCTTTGTAATGAATACCGGTATCAACGACCAGTCGCACTGCTCGCCACATGTCATAAGTAAGCTGACCGAATCGCGAGTAAGGATCCTGATACAAGCCCATCTCATAGCCGAGCCGCTCGCTGTACAAGCCCCACCCTTCTATGAATACAGTGAATCCCTGTAACCGGCGAAACATAGGCAAATCCCCCAGTTCCATTTGCAGTGCAATTTGCAAGTGGTGCCCCGGTACCGCCTCGTGCACACTGAGTACTTCCATTTCATATTTTGGCCGCGTACCGGGCTCGTGCAGATTCACAAAATAGTAGCCAGCACGGAGGCCATCGGCCGACGGAGGTTGGTAATATGCGGTTGTTGTATCCGGGGCAACTGCGTCAGGTATGGCTTTTAACCCATATGGCATGCGCGGCAATTTCCCGAATAATTTTACCAACTCGGGATCCAGCCGCTTACTCACCGCTAAATAAGCATCAAACAGGGCTTCAGGCGTCTCATAATAAAATTGCGGATCCGTTCTTAAGAAATGAATAAATGCATCGAATCCACCTTCAAAGCCAACCTCGTCGATAATGTCCATCATCGCAGCTCGGTTTTTTGCCACTTCCTGCAGGCCTATCTGATGTATCTCATCCAGTGTCAGCGCTGTGGTCGTGAAATAACGCACCAGGTGTTCATAAAATTCACGGCCTTTAGGAATGTCCGACAAACCATGGGTGTCCCGGCACGCCGGCAAGTAGGTGTCGTTAAAGAAGGTAGTAAATTCCCGGTACGCGGGAATAACCTGACTGGCCAGCACCTGTTTGGCCCGGCTTTGCAAACGCTGTTTATCCTGCTCACTAAACGCGTCAGGCAGTGTTTTAAAGGCTTTGTAAAACAGGCTGTCTTCAGGATTGTCGACCAATTGTTTGGCAAGCTGCCCTGAGACTCTCGACAAGGTTTCACGCGGCGGCATGACACCCTTTTCAATACCTGACTGCATTAAAGCGGTGGTCTGTTGAACCAGTGTTGGCAACGCTTCTAATCTCGACAGCCAACGCTCATAATCGGCTACACTGTTCAGAGGAACGTAGTTGGCAAAGTTATCAAGGGTTTGCACCCCGCCTCGCTGATTAACCTGCATTAGATACGATTGGAACTGATGCTCATCGATGGCCATTTCTAACTGCCACTTATACAAGTCATAATTCAGTCGTTGCTGTTCGGAAAGCGCCTCTTTGTCTATAGCGTATAATCGGGACAGCGCTTGTTTGTCTTCCTCGTGACGGCGCTGGATGGCAGCCATAGACAAGTCACTCCATTGGCCGTGAAGCTTCTCATCACCCAATCGGTAATAACTGGCCATTTCAGGGTTCTGGGTAATGAAGCGTTGCCATTCCTTGTCCAGGAAGTCGGTAAGCAGGCTATCCGCTGTCGCCACGGTGATTGCCTGTGCGGATTGACTCGCAGACTGAGAGGGAGTTAAAGTCGTGCTACTGCAACCGATCAGGCTGCAACAGCTCGCGATCGCAAAAGGGACCGCCAGAAGTGATGTTCTCATGATAATTCCGTCGTTAATTAAGGCCGGTTTCCAAATGGCCTTTTTATTGTTCGGAATAACTATAGCAAGCGAACACACATCCGCACAGAAGGGCAAGTAGCCGGATTCAGTTCACCACGTTCAAGAATTCAGTTGTCGGCGAATATCAGTTAATAGTAACGCACGTTCTTCACCCGCTGCGGGCGTGCTGTAGACAAATAAATATTATATACCTGCTGCATGTCTAACTGCAGTTCGGTTGCATAGGTGTCGTCACCTACCGGATAGGCTTTTACCACTTTTGCTCCGCGAATTACCCCTTCTACGGAAGCCTGAAGCTGGGCATTATTAATCACCATGTTTGCCAGTGACTGTTTGCCATTGATACGCTGCCCGTATACCTGCTCGGCCAGTTCGCGATAAGCATCAAGCTTGGAGGCTTTCATCGCCATAATATTTTTTTCCGCATCATTCACGCCCATTTGCGAGCCGATAGGCGCATAACCTACTGCGGTAAGTACCGGATACTCCGTTGGCTCAACGGTTTCCCACTCTACGTGTTTGTCGAACATCGACGTACAGCCTGTTGCAATGAGCACTGCGACAACGACAGCCAGTGAACGTAGAACCTGAGTAGACATTTGCAAAAAAATCATAATGTATTGCACCGTTTAATGACCAACGTAATGGCAATGACTACGCAATAACCGTGCCCAGGTAAAATACGGAACAAAAAATGCTATCAGTGTGTATAAATTGACACTGTCTGTGTCGAATAACCCGTGTACGAAGCACAGAAAATGCACCGTATACACGTATGAAGCCAGTACTAACAGGCTTCGACGATGAAGGTAACACGCAGCGATTGAGTATGAATATGTGCAATAAGTCGAATTTTGCAGCGGGCGTCAGCCGGTCTTTATGGGCGGCATTCTGCCTGTTTACTTGCCTGTGTGGGCAATCTTATGCCGCCTGGTTTGAAACTCAGGGGCAAGCGGCCGTGCTTAACGGCAACAAGGTACAAGCCAAGCAACAGGCCACGCAGGAAGCATTGAGACAGGCGATGTTGTTCGCCGGGGCATCAGTAACCAGTGTCCAGCAACTAACCAATGGCCTGCTTAACAGCGAGCGCATGGAAATTTCTGCCTCAGGCGAAGTAAAAGAGCTGCAACTGGTGTCAGAAACCTGGCACGACGACTTCGTGACGGTGCGTGTCCGTGCCGATATTTTTCCCACAGATCAACATTGCGCGTCGGCCGGCTATACCAAAACCATCGCAACCAGTTATTTTCCCGTAATGGAACGTCAGCACACTCAGGATGGGCAAATTCAGGAAATTGGTCAGCAACTTGCGCAAAAACTGCAATACGCCTTTGACACCACAGCCCAATACGGTGTGATAAGCACGATTGAGCCGTATACTGTTAGGTGGCAAGCTCGTCAGGTGAGAGCTCAAGCCACAGCACTGGCAGCACAAACTCAGGCGCAATTTGTTTTGACTGGCGTTATAGAAGACATCAGTGTGCATCGTCCGCAGCATTCAGCGTTAGCATTCTGGAAAGACAATGCGCCAACCCGCAGCTTTCGCTTTAAGACCGAACTTATTGATGGTGTAAATGGCGCCCCGGTCTTTTCTAAAACTTATAGTATGTCTGCTGCGTGGGAATTCGATAAGTTTGCACAATTAGACGCGAGTACGCATGCCTTCTGGCAAAGTGCGTTTGGTCAGTCACTGCAAGAGCAAATCCAGCAAATGCAGAGCGATATTGATTTGTCGTTGGCCTGTGTGCCGGCAACGGGGCGGGTAATTCAGGTTGTTGCCAACAACAGTCTGTCAGTGTCGTTAGGGCGCCAGCACGGCGTTATGGTAGGTGATGAACTGGCGTTGTATCAAATTCAGGAGGTCAATAACCCCCGCGGAGAGACGTTCTTGCAATACCGCATTCACCCTGTCACGGTAACCGTTGTTGAAGCCTATGCTGACAATGCGTTAGTCACTGCCAGCGACGACAGCCTGCTGGGTAATATTCAGCCTAATGACTTTGTGGCAAAACGATAACGGTTCTACAACGCGGCAATAGCGTCGGCTATTGTCGCTCTGTATTGCGACTCCTCAAATACGATTGAAGGAAAGTCCTTATAACACCAGTGTTCGTTGGTTGGTTTAACTTGCTTATCCCGATAGGGATTTCGCCATTGATGCCAACTGACGAAACCATTACTGATGTGAACAGCACCGGTAACGAACCAACACTCCCATTCTCCACAGTCACACGCCAATGGCATAAAACGCTCTCCGCTGCTCAGCATTCGAAGCTTGAGATCGCCAACGGTAAGCCAGTCTGTATAGGCACCCGCAATGGTATCAGTGAAGCGCGACTCATAGGTCTCAAACATGGATAACAAGGGTTTACCGTCGACCATAACTCGCAGACGCTGATCTTCTTTGCTGTGGACGGGGAGTAGCTCCAGAGTCAGTGAATTAATCATGTCGACTTCCTTTTAAACAGCGTGAACAGTGTGTCAGCTTACAACAACGTACAAATAATCAGCAAATAAACCCGTATTGACAGGACGATAGTTAACATAGCGCGGCAGACTGGTTATGATACCGATCTCGTCCCTGTAGTTTAATGGATAAAACAAGGCCCTCCTAAGGCTTAGATCCAGGTTCGATTCCTGGTGGGGACGCCATTACACCTGCAAAACCGGTATTTACAAACACCACGTTAAACGCCTCCAAGATACAGTGTTAAACATCACACCGTTGAACAATACTCTTTACCAATGCAGTTCGTCTGGCAGCACACTTTTTAAAATCCGGGTTAAGCACAAACAATTACCGCAGATTAACTACGATTATGATCGGTTACTTCAGCGTGGCGTGTGTGCAAGGCTTTAATCCGAAGGTCACGCTGGTTGTATTCGTGATATCAATAGGGTATTTATTACTGGCATTACTCACTCGGCATGAAAATAAAATGTGATTTGCCGAGACGCGGTTGATCAAGACAACCCGGCAAGCAGTATAATAGCAGTAGTGAAGAGGGTGTTATGTACGATCACAACGACGATTTTCAGGATTTCTTACAGGAAATGGGCGACGTGAAACCGATTAAACCGGACGACCGCGTGCGCCTGGATAACACCCAACAAACGCTTGCCAAACAACTGCGCCGTGAAGCAATTGCCGCGAACCAACAGCGCTTAAATCCCTTTACCATGGAAGGGGTGAAGCCGGTCGATCCGCTGGATTACCTGGAGTACAAGAAACCCGGAATTCAGGATGGTGTGTATAAAAACCTGCGATTGGGTAAATACGACATTGAACAAAAAGTGTCATTGAATGGCTTGTCGCTTAAAGATGCCAGCCAGTTACTTTACACAAAACTGGAGGCCGCTCACCAGCGCGGTGTGCGCACGCTGCTTATCCAGCATGGTAAAGGTGAACAAAGCAAACCGTTTCCCGCACTGAAAAAATCTTACGTCAAACACTGGCTGCCGCAATTGGATATCGTCATTGCTTTTCACACAGCACAACCGCAACACGGCGGCTTAGGTGCAACCTACGTACTGTTGAAAAAGCATCCGAATCAGAAAATGATAAATCGCGAAAAACAGGCAAAGCGATAACCTGCCAGGACTGGCCGAATTATCGTAATTATTTGATTTTATTACTTACTTTGAAGTGATATGTTCTGCGTTGTTGCTGATTTCGCTGGATTGAGCCGACGTGCTGAATGCTGCAGTAACGATCATAAACAATACCGCGATTGCAACACCGGTCAAACCGAAACCTTTACTAGAACGATTCATGTTCGTCTCTTATTATGCCAAGACCACTGCTAGGAGGTAGACAGCGATGATAACTCAACCCCTACAAGTCCTTGTAACCATTCAGCATTCCATACTGATTGCACTAATTTAAAGCAATATTGAAATGCTGGCAAGGTGTCTGGACAAATTTTTGACACCTTACCGTCATATTTTTGAAATTATTCTACAAACACACGTGCATTGCGGAATATACGCATCCATGGCGAGTCTTCTTTCCACTCGTCAGCACGCCATGAATTCGCCACTGCGCGGAATACCCGCTCTGGGTGCGGCATCATGATTGTGGCGCGGCCGTCGGTACTGGTTAAGCCCGTGATCCCCATTGGAGAGCCATTCGGGTTAGCAGGATACTGACTGGCGACATCGCCGTAGTTATTCACATAACGCAGCGCTACGTGAGGCTGTGCAGCATGTAATGCGCCATCGCTGGCAAACTCTGCGCGGCCTTCACCGTGAGATACCGCAATTGGCATGCGCGAGCCTGCCATGCCGTCGAACAGCACCGACTTGGACTCCATCACTTCAACCATCGCCACCCGCGCTTCGAAACGCTCTGACTGGTTGGTTACAAAGTGTGGCCAGTGTTCGGTACCAGGAATAAGCGATTTCAGGTTAGACAGCATCTGACAGCCATTACATACCCCCAGACTGAACGTGTCCTGACGGGCAAAGAATGCCGCGAACTGTTCACTGGCCAATTCATTAAACAGAATGGATTTCGCCCAGCCTTCACCGGCGCCCAGTACGTCACCGTATGAGAAGCCACCGCAGGCCGCAAGCCCTTTGAAGCCATCCAGCGTAACTGCACCACTCAACACGTCACTCATGTGAACATCAATCGCAGTAAAGCCAGCGCGGTTAAACGCTGCCGCCATTTCAAGGTGCGAGTTCACGCCCTGCTCACGCAGAATAGCAATACGCGGACGAATGCCTTTAGCAATGTAAGGCGCTGCCACGTCGTGGTTAATATCGTAGCTCAACTTCGCATGCAGACCCGGGTCGGCCGCGTCCTGTTTCGCTTTGTGTTCTTGTTCCGCACAGCTTGGGTTGTCACGCAGGGTTTGCATGGCATAGGTAGTTTCAGCCCAGATTGTGCGGTACGCCACACGTGAATCAGACAGTACCGTGTCACCATTTCGGGTGAAGGTTACTGTATCATTCTGGTTAAGCTCACCAATTACGTGGGTAACCGAAGCAAGATCGTGCTGCTTAAATACCGCCAACACGTCTTCCAGCGCACTTTCACTAACCTGAATGACTGCGCCCAGTTCTTCACTGTACAGTGCAGCCAGATCGTCCGCGCCCAAATCATCAAGGGCTACGGTAACACCGGTTTTTCCTGCGAATGCCATTTCAGCCACAGTGACAAATAAACCGCCGTCTGAACGGTCGTGGTATGCCAACAGCTTGCCGTCTGCCAGCAATGCCTGAATAGCGTTAAAGAAGTTGCTTAACAGTGCCGGAGAGTCCAAATCAACCGGCGTTTTGCCCAATTGATTGTAGACTTGAGCCAGACAGCTGGCGCCTAAACGGTTTTGACCTGCCCCCAAATCAACCAATAACAAACGCGTGTCGCCTTTGTCGGTACGAAGCTGAGGGGTTACCGTGCGGCGAATATCGGTTACCGCACCAAATGCTGAAATCAGTAGCGACAGCGGAGACGTAACCGCTTTGTCGTTGCCCTGCTCGTCCTGCCAGGCGGTCTTCATCGACATCGAGTCTTTGCCCACCGGAATGGTCAGGCCTAAAGCCGGGCACAACTCTTCACCCACGGCTTTAACGGCTTCGTATAAACCGGCATCTTCACCCGGGTGTCCCGCTGCGGACATCCAGTTTGCAGACAATTTGATGCGTTTCATGTCGCCAATGTGCGCTGCGGCAATATTGGTAATTGACTCACCAACCGCCAAACGCGCAGAGGCGGCAAAGTCGAGTAAGGCAACCGGCGTACGCTCACCCATCGCCATCGCTTCACCATGATAAGTGTCAAACGCTGACGCGGTTACCGCAACGTCTGCAACAGGTACCTGCCAGGGGCCGACCATCTGATCGCGGCTGACTAAACCCGTTACACTGCGGTCACCAATGGTGATCAGGAAGGTTTTCTCTGCGATGGTTGGCAAACGCAATAAGCGCTCGGCGGCATCCGACAGTGTGATTTCACTGCGGTCTAATTCAGGCGATGCCTGCGTTGCCGACGCCACGTCGCGATGCATTTTAGGCGCTTTACCTAACAATACGTCCAGCGGCAAATCAATTGGCTGGTTGTCGAAATGTTCGTCGTTCAGTAACAGGTGTTGCTCTTCTGTGGCTTCACCGATTACCGCAAACGGCGCGCGCTCACGCTTACAAATAGCTTCAAATACAGGCAGTTTCTCAGGTGCAACAGAAAGCACATAACGTTCCTGGGATTCATTACACCAGATTTCCAGTGGTGACATGCCCGGCTCGTCTGACAACACTTTGCGCAGTTCAAAACGACCGCCACGACCACCGTCATTAACCAGTTCTGGCATAGCGTTAGACAGACCACCCGCACCCACATCGTGAATGAACTGAATGGGGTTGTCGTCGCCCAGTTGCCAACAGGCATCAATGACTTCCTGACAGCGGCGCTCCATTTCAGGGTTGTCACGCTGCACAGAGGCAAAATCCAAATCTTCACTTGACTGGCCTGATGCCATTGAAGAGGCTGCGCCGCCTCCAAGACCGATATTCATTGCCGGGCCACCCAGCACGATCAGCTTGGCGCCTACTGTGATCTCGCCTTTCTCAACGTGATCCTGACGAATGTTACCCAAACCACCAGCAAGCATGATTGGCTTATGGTAACCACGGACTTCGGTGCCATTAAAACTGGTCACTTCCTGCTCATAAGTACGGAAATAACCCAGCAGGTTTGGACGGCCAAATTCGTTGTTGAACGCAGCACCGCCCAGTGGGCCCTCAATCATAATATCCAGCGCGCTAACAATACGCGATGGTTTGCCGTAGTCTATTTCCCACGGGCGAACTGCATCTGGCAGCTTCAGGTTTGACACAGTAAAACCGACCAGACCCGCTTTTGGTTTGGAACCGCGTCCTGTAGCACCCTCATCACGAATCTCACCACCTGAACCTGTAGCAGCGCCAGGGAATGGCGAAATCGCAGTGGGGTGATTATGCGTTTCGACCTTCATCAGGATCGCAATGTCTTCGTGGTGGTACATGTATTCATGAGACTGTGGCTCAGGGAAGAAACGGCCAGCCTGCCACCCCTGCATTACCGCCGCATTGTCTTTGTAAGCGGAGAGAACGTATTCAGGGCACACTTCGAATGTGTTCTTGATCATTTTAAACAGCGACTTAGGCTGTACTTCACCGTCGATGGTCCAGTCGGCGTTAAAAATTTTGTGACGGCAGTGCTCTGAGTTTGCCTGCGCGAACATATAAAGTTCGATGTCGTTCGGGTTACGACCCAGCTTTACAAAGTTTTCGTAAAGATAATCAATTTCGTCTTCGGCCAACGCTAAACCAAGGGTTTGGTTTGCTGATGCCAATGCTTCGCGGCCATTGGCCAGAATGTCGACCGAAGTGAACACCTTGGGCTCAGCTTTTTCGAACAGCACACTCGCTTCGTCAAGTGTACCGAATACGCTCTCAGTCATACGGTCATGTAATTGAGCTGCAATGAGTGCGCGCGTTTCGTCCGATACTTCGCCTTCTACTTCCACGTAATAAGCACAGCCGCGTTCAACACGTTCTACCGCTGCCAGACCACAGTTGTGGGCAATATCGGTGGCTTTACTAGACCAGGGTGAAATCGTACCCGGGCGAGGGGTAACAAAGAACAGGTTGCCTTGTGCGCTTTCCTGCGAGGCTTTTGGTCCGTAAGTTAACAGTTTATTCAGGACTACCTGCTCGGCATTACTCAGTGCCTGACTGGCGGAGACCAGATGCACAAATTCGCTGTAGAGGTGAGTTACCTTAACGCCAGCATTTGCCAACCGTTGAATTAGTTTTGCTGTACGAAAGTCAGATAATGCAGGTGCGCCGCGTAGGACCAACATATTAAGCTACCCAAATTGTGAGAACGCCCGCTGTTTAAACGCTAAGCAAAAAGCAGGGTTCTGGTTGTGAAGTCGTGTGGCGCGGATTATAGTGGAAAAGCAGCGGCTTGATAACCGCTAAGCGGTAATCTATGGGATATTTTTTGTCTGTTTCGCAATGCATTGCCGAAACTCATATACACCACAGCTGTACGGCCATATAACAATGACATTGCGCTTTAAAAAATGCAGCCGATTGCGGCGCTCAATAAGACGGACGCTTTGTGCCCTGTTCGCACTCACACAGTCTGATTCACTGATAGCCGCCACTCTACCGGACATACTTGAATCCAATCAACTGCGGGTGGGTGTTATTAATAGCCCGGTTGGCGATACCATTGGACGTGCGGGTTATCAGGGTGAAAACATCGCCCTCGCCAAAGGGTTTGCAGATTATCTGGGTGTCTCGCTGAATGTTCGTCATTTTTACCATTACGACGAATTGCAAGATGCCTTAGCAGCAGGGCTGATTGACGCGGCCGCGCCACTATCCGTTCCCGATATTTTGCCTCCAGCGTACACAACCGGCCCGGTCTATCAGCAGCGTCCACAGCTTGTAATCGGCCAACCTGAATCCGCTTCAGACTGTCGTGAGGATCACAGCGTTTTACCTGCTGTACCAGTAGAGTCGATAGTAAAGAAAGTAGCTGCCCGCTCACTCCCATGTGCAGTCTTACCAGAACAATGGTTAAATCAGGTTCAACATCATACCCCTCAACCACTTGAAACCAAGCCGGTACCGGCCACATTGCCACACCAGTGGACGCTCATGGCCAATGCTCCGCTGTTACGCGCTGCACTCTTTGATTTTACTCACCGCAGCCGAGTCAACCACTCTTTAACCTTGGCACTCTCTTTACCCGCAGTAACCCAACGTCTGAATGGACCGCTACCTACCCGTCAGTTTATCGCTGACAGCCAGCCACACCTCGAATTGCTAAAAAACACTTTTAGTTTTCCCGGCCAGACTTTTCCCTGGTATTTGCTGGCCGCTATTCACTATGCTGACCGGCAACTGGCCATTGGCGATAAATCTGCCACCACAACGCCTCCCGCGCCATTCAGGATGCCGCTAAGCATGACGACACCTTTAGCGCTGGAGCGGCCTTTTTCACAACAGGCGCTTGTGCAGGCACTGGATGCCTATTTGTCTGAGATAAGCAGAAAATTACCAGCCAGGCTGCAGTTGCCTGATAAGCAACTAGTGATGTTAGCGGCCTATGTACTGGGCCAGGAGCACATGCAGGACGCCATTTATCTGACTCAGCAAAATGGCGCAGAACCGTTTCTTTGGGCCAACATCAAACAACAGACGACCTTGTTAGCAACGCCAGATAGTTACCAAAAAACGCGATATGGCTATGCCGATGGCCCTTTAGCCGTCCGGTATGTCGATTGGGTAATGCATTTTTCAGACACGCTTCAGCTACTCGAAAAGCAAAATCAATAGCGCTACAGCGTTTATTTTTAGGGAACTTTTTCGAAATTTCTTGACCAAACAGTCAATATGAATGACATTGTGCAGGTAATCATGTCACCCGGCTTGTTTTTTTGTCACATCACCTTCATATAACTTTCGTAGCATAAACAAGTCGGTCATAGTGACCAGGTAAGAAATTTAAAGAAATAGTAAGGAATAAATATGAAACATAGCCATCGCAGACGTTTTCAGTCGCGTAAAACACATCAGAAGATTTTTCAGCGCCGCCGCCAATTTTTAGCGTTTGAATTGTTGTTCCCAGCAAAACCCAACTAAGCCTGCTTTTTCGCTGCTTTCTTCTCCGCTCTACGCCGCTTAAAAAAGTCTGAAATCATTGTTGCACACTGCTCGGCCATCACGCCGCCTGTTACATCGAGTTGATGATTAAGTGCCTCATGCTGGCATAATTGCATAACACTGCCTGCCGCGCCGGTCTTTTCATCGAAAGCCCCAAATACCACACGGGAAATGCGACTATGCACCAGTGCACCTGCGCACATTGGGCAGGGCTCCAGCGTAACATACAGTGTGGCATCTATTACCCGGTAGTTGGCACGGTTACCGGCCGCCATTCTAATGGCCTTAAGTTCAGCATGAGCGGACGGATCGTGATCACTGATGGGGGTATTCCAGCCTTCGCCGATCACGGTGTTGTCGGCAACCACCACAGCTCCCACAGGCACTTCACCTGCTTGTTCAGCTTTTCCTGCCAGCTCAAGGGCATAGCGCATCCAGTGTTCGTCTTGGTGAATTTGCTCACTCATTGGCAAAATAAACCTATTGGTTCGTCAATACCGCTATAAGATATTGGCGCTTTATCGCCAAAAAAACGGTATTATATTGATTTTATTGAACTTTATAATATTGGCGAACAATTTGCTGTATAACGTTCATATTACGTTGTTGCTAAGGCTACAATGAAATACTTTACGCAATACAGTGACACCAACGCGGGCAAGTTCTGTTTACTATTGCCAGCAATAGATGCAGAACAATTTTTATACAAACGATAAAAGTTGCCCTATTATAAAACATTGACGTTGGGATACCTATTGCGAAACGCTTTACTGGTTAATTAAGAAGGGAAAGAAAATGAGCTTTTTTACAGCAGCTGTTGCCATTGTGGCCATCGTAGCCGGTGTGTTTGTTACATTGATCAAACAAAAATACCGCCATGCAGAAAATGCCGATAACGGCAAGGTAGCTGCACTTGAGAATGAAGTCTCTGCGTTAAAGGAACGTATTGCGACGCTGGAAAAGATCGTGACCGACTCCAGCTATGACCTGAACAAGCAGTTCAAAGATCTGGAACAAGACAAAGTCGCTTAATCCCCTTCCAGTAAATATCGCTCGGCGCGTTCAACGCGCCGTGGCTTACCCGCAACAACCACAACATCACCCGACGCCAGGGCCTGATGCCAGTCAGCAGGATCCCAGTCAACCGTTCCACGACGAATAGACTTTATCTTTACTTTTTCCGTTAATTTACCCAACTCAGCAATGGTTTTGCCAATCGCAAACGCGTCGGCGCCTAATACCACAGCGTGCATAAACTCAAGCTTATCCGCAGTCCCATAACTGATTTCCGTTGTTTCCCCCGGATAAAAACCGTGCAAGTGGTCATAACGCCCTTTTCGCTCTTCCCGCACCCGTCGTAGAATGCGTGACATGGGTATACCCGCATAATGCATGACCTGAGTAATCAGCATCAGACTGCCTTCTTGTAATTCAGGTACAACCTGACTCGCACCCGCTTTGTAAAGCGCGTCCAATTCAGCGTCGCGGTAGGTTCGAACCATCACGTCAATATCTTCCCGGCATTGCCGCGCAGCATCGATAACCAATTTAGCTTGCTCAGCGTCAGAAAACGTAATCAGTACCAGCTTCGCATCCGTTATGCCGGCGTTTAACAGAATGTCTTTTTGTGTGGCGTCTCCAAAAATAACCGGCTCACCGGCACTGCGACTTTCATGTACCCGAATAGGATCGACATCAACCACAACGTATTCCACATCTTCCATGTCGAGCATTCTGGCCACCGACTGCCCTACCCGACCAAACCCGCAGATCACAACGTGCTCGCGAATGTCTTCAGCTTCAAAGACAGGTTGTTCCAGGGTATGCAAGGCCCGCTTGTCCGGGGCAAGCCATTGCGCAATTTCCAGACTGCGCTCGATAAGATACGGCGTGAGCGCCATGCTAATAACACCAATACATACAATAACAGATGACTGGGTAGGCGTAATGACCCCGTGAGAATTAGCCAGTGCCGCAATAACAAAACTAAATTCGCCCACCTGACAAAGCTTGATACCGGCCGACCAGGCATCGACGCTGGACATGGCAAATAAACTGGCGGATATGCGCACCAACACCACTTTTGTCACCATTAATAAGGCTACGCCCAGAATTATCCAGTACCAGAATTCGAATAACACGCGCAATTCCAACTGCATACCCACGGTGGCGAAGAACAACCCCATAAGAATATCCCGGAAGGGACGGATATCCGCTTCAAGCTGATATTTGTACTGACTTTCACCCAGCATCATACCGGCCAGAAATGCGCCTAAAGCCATAGAAAGACCAAATGCGTAAGTCAGGCCACCAGCCAGAAGCGCAACCAGAATGGTGGTAAGGACAAATAACTCATCGGTGCGGGTACGAGCGACTTCTCTGAATACCCAGGGAAGTAGCCACTTACCCACTGACATCAATACCGCCACTACGACGACCCCTTTTACCAATGCGAGGCTTAACGCCCAGGCAAGACTGGACGAGTCGGCACCGGAAAGCAGCGGGATAACAATCAGGAATGGGACGACCGCCAGGTCCTGAAACAACAGGATACTAATAGCCAGTTGCGTTCGGACATTATTCAAAATGCCCATCTCGGTAACCTGTTTAATTACAATGGCCGTTGAACTCAGCGCGAGCATACCACCGAGTACAATGGCGGCAGACACAGACACATCGGTCACCATTAATACCACAAGACATCCCAGTAAAGTGGTAGTCAGCATCTGCAACAGCCCGGCACCAAATACTAACGATCGCATTGCTAACAGTTTTGGCAGCGAGAACTCTAAGCCGAGTGAAAAGAGTAAGAATACGATGCCGACCTCAGCCAGCAGGTGCATTTCTTCAGGATGCGCAAACAGCGATATTCCGCTGGGTCCGGCAATCACACCGGCAAACAGGTAAGCAAGAATGGGTGGCAGGTGAATACGCTTGAACACAGCGACACTTACGACTGCAATGAGCATGAGTAAGACGATTTGAACAAAGCTGTTATCCACTACACATTACTCCGTTGATAAGCCAAATAGCGTCAAAAATAAACTAGGCATGCGTTTTGCAGAATTTCTTATAAGGATAATCAAAGCACAGTTTGACGGATTTCACGACAAAATTTTGTCATTCATTTTTGATTAGTCCAAACATCAATACGTTAAGGGGCATTGTGTGGATATATCAATGATACAGTTTGAAACTACCGCAGATACTGCGTTTTCGCCAATTACTGAGCGGGAAGTATTATCGTCGGATCAAATTAACAGCGTATTGAGCCAGCTCACATCGACGATTGAATTATCTACACTGGGGTCACTCTATTTTACCCAGTTGGCCACGTTTTTACCGGTGGAAAGCCTTGATTTAAGTGATTTTGGTGAGACGTTGCGGTACGGCTTACGTCCGAGAGACAACATTGAAACGATTTCACTGCCGGTATCGTCGATTAAATGTGGTGAAAATCAAACTTCCGCGTATATCCGATACCAATTCGGCGAAATGCTGGCGCCAACCCAACGCCGAATTCTGGCCAATTTACACCATATTTTTATCAGGCCGTTAAGTCATGCGCTGGAATTTCGTCGCCTGAAGCTTATGGCGACCAAAGATCCACTGACTAATCTGGGCAATCGCAACGGCTTCAATGATGCTGCGCAGCGCCTGATCAACCGCAACGTGCGCAGTGATCAACTATTTGGCTTACTCGTTGTTGATTTGGATAACTTTAAGCAAGTGAATGACTGCTATGGTCATCAACAAGGCGACAGAGTATTGCAGGAAACTGCCCACATTTTGCTGGACTGCATTCGCGGGCATGAAGAAGCTTTTCGCTTTGGTGGCGACGAGTTCTGTTGTTTACTGGACGTCGATAACGCGCAGGAACTCAACACGGTTGCGCAGCGCATTCAACGAGCCATGCACCGTCATCCATTGCTAACCAGCCACGGCGTCACATCCAGTATCGGCGGGTCGTTGTTCAGAGCGGGGGACAGCCTGGAAATGATATTTGAACGCGCAGACAAGGCATTGTACGAAGCCAAAGACGGCGGTAAAGATACTTACCAAGCGGCATAACTGTCTGCAATATAACGGCAAGGACTTGCCGTTTTAAGCGCTTATTTGCAGCTCAAATACACCCGCTGCCCTTCCTCTCGCCCTAAAGGCACTATTTTTAGCGTATCAGGTATCAGCAAGGCAACGGCCTCATCGTTATCAAAAAGTAACCACAGCGATTCGCGCTGCCACGGCGGCATGTTCCATAACTTGCACCATTGCTTTAATGGCTTGTGATGTTGCTCGCCTCTCGGCTTGACCGGTAAGGTCAATGGCGCAGGCCTTATGGCTAATTGGGTTGGATCACGTGTAAATAATTGCTCGGCTTCGTCACTGGCCTCAAAAGACAGCGATATTGTCATACCGTCAATCGATACCGGTTTATCTACTGCAACAGCCATCGCATCAGTAAGCTGTGTTGCATCACAATCCTGCTTGTTGTTAACAATGTACAACTTGTCTCTGAAGCGCCGGACACTGTACTGCCCGATTACCACTGCAGGTTGCCGACCGGCTGCCGCATAGGGAATGCGTAGGATTTGTTCAAGCTGAGCATTGCTGGGCATTGGCAGAGCACGCATTTCAATCCAACGGCGTATCAGAGCCTGTTGCCACGCTTCAGAATACGCCAGCAAACCAGCGATTTGTATTGCTCCGTCATCCACAAGCAGCGAGCTCAGACGCTCATCACAGACCTCTTCAAGCAGGCTTTGTTGCGACGCACACAGCGCTGCGCTGCGGGTAACTGTGCGGGTAAAACCGGGCCAGCGTTCCTGCAAGGCGGGTAACAGGGTTTGCCTCAGGAAGTTGCGGTCGTAACGCGTGTCAGAATTTGACTCATCTTCCACCCATGTTAACTGGTGATCACTGGCGTAGCGCTCAATCTCAACACGCGACAGGCCAAGTAATGGCCGCCAGATATCAACCTCGTTAAGTCTGCTGCTTTCTGCCATCCCCGAGAGTCCTTTTGGGCCGGCCCCTCGTTTTAACTGCAACAGTACGGTTTCGGCCTGATCGTCACTGTGATGGGCGGTAAGCACAGCCGCCGAAAGCGACATCGCCTGAGCACACAACGCTCCGTAACGCTTATCACGGGCAGTAGCTTCCAGGCTGGTGCGCGCAGTGTGTTCTACCGTAACCTCAGCACAATGAAAAGGCACATCCCAAACGTTACACAGCGTTTCACAAAACGCCTGCCAGTCGGCGGCGTTTTGACTTATACCGTGATTGATGTGCATAGCGGCCAGCGGCGGCAGTTCCATCGCTTGTTCATCACGCAACCCGACCAGCGCATGCAGCAATACCACAGAGTCTACCCCACCGCTTAAACCGATAAGCAGTGTCGCCGGGGTATGTTCTCTTAACCGCTGTGTTAGCGTGTGTTTTAACGTCGAAATCAATGATGTCATGCAATAAAAAAGGAGCCGACAGGCTCCTTTAACTGATTCTCTGTAATGACTTAGCAATAGCCAAAGGACATGATGCGATCATAACGCTCGCTCATCAGTTGATCCAGCGGCAATGACTTAAGCTGGCTTAACTGTTGTTTAAGCGTCGCTTTTAAATTCGCGGCCATACTGGCGTGATCGCGATGTGCACCACCTAAAGGCTCATCAACAATGGCGTTGATCAGGCCCAGTTCTTTGATTTGTTGTGCACTTACGCCCATGGCTTCTGCAGCCAATGGCGCTTTGTCTGCACTCTTCCAAAGAATTGACGCACAGCCCTCAGGAGAAATTACCGAGTAGGTACTGTATTGCAGCATGTTAACGCGGTCGCCAACACCAATGGCCAATGCACCACCTGAACCACCTTCACCGATAACGGTACAGATAATTGGCACTTTCAACTCGGCCATTTCTTTCAGGTTACGGGCAATAGCTTCACTTTGTCCACGCTCTTCTGCGCCTACACCAGGATATGCTCCGGGTGTGTCAATCAGGGTAATAATAGGCAGATTAAATCGCTCGGCCATTTTCATTAAACGCAGTGCCTTGCGGTAGCCTTCAGGTTTAGGCATACCAAAGTTACGCTTAATTTTTTCTGGCACGTCGCGGCCTTTTTGATGACCGATAATCATCACAGCCTGATCGTCCAGTTTAGCCAAACCACCCACAATGGCTTTGTCGTCGGCAAACGCGCGATCACCGGCTAATTCATCGAACTCCTCAAACGCGTGCTTGATGTAGTCCTGCGTATAGGGGCGCATTGGATGACGGGCTAATTGCGAAATCTGCCAGGCACCTAAATTTGAAAATATCTTACCGGTCAGTTCGGCGCTTTTGTTGCGCAAACGGGTGATCTCTTCTTCGATCCCCACATCAAACTCACCACCTTGATTTACCAGCCTTAGCTCTTCTATTTTTGCTTCTAGTTCGGCAATCGGCTGTTCAAAATCCAAAAACTGTATACTCATTACATGTCCTATCTTTACTTCCGGGCAAATCCACTGTGTTAATGAAAGGCCAGCTTCACTGCCTGTTCACCCAAACACTGCTTCAACTCGTGCAGTAACTGATCTTCGGGTGTGATGTACCAGTGTGCACCGCACTTAAGGGAAACTGCAACATCTGGATGTAAAATATCTAACTGTACCGGACAACTTCCGCCGGAATAGGATTGCAAAATTGATTGCAACGACGCTAACTTATCAGGTTTACACCATTGCGTATCAACTTGCAATGCCAGGGCTCGCGCGTTTTTCTCGCGGGCCTGTACAATGTCCATTGCATCTCGGGCGGTGATTGTATTGCCACCCGAGAAATCATCAAAGCTGACCTGTCCTTTTATCAGCAGAATTCTGTCGGATTCCAGTATAGACTCGAATTGTTCATACATATCGGGGAAGAAACGCACATCCATTCGTGCACTTTTATCGTCGAGGGTAACGATAGCCCAGCGACGCCCCTTTTTGTTGGTCATTACCCGTACACCAAGTACCAGACCCACAGCTGTACTCATCTGGTCTTTGCCCGTTGGACGCAGGTCTACGAGTCGCCCGTCAATGTAATTTCTTATCTCGTCTGCATACTGATTTATGGGGTGTCCGGTCAAATACAAGCCCAGCGTCTCTTTTTCCCCTTCTAACCAGACTTTTTCCGGCCATTTAGGCACGTCGGCAAAGGCTTGCTCAACCTGCTCTGGCTCGGTAGTTAACAGGCCAAACATATCGGATTGGCCGAACGATTCGGCTTTGGCATGCTGGTCAGCGGCGGCAATCGCTTCTGGTAACGTTGCCATCAGCGCCGCACGGTGAGGACCGAGATTGTCCATCGCTCCAGACAGCACCAGCTTCTCCAATACACGCTTGTTGACGCGCTTTAAATCAACCTTGGCGCAGAAATCGAATAAGTCAGTAAACGCACCGTGTGTTTCACGGGCTTCAATAATCGCTTCAATCGGGCCTTCGCCCACCCCTTTAATTGCGCCGATACCATAAACGATGCGACCTTCTGCATCCACGGTAAATTTGTAACGACCTTTATTCAAATCCGGCGGCAGGATTTCCATTTCCATGCGACCGACTTCGTCTACCAAGGTGACGATTTTATCGGTGTTGTCCATATCCGCTGACATTACCGCCGCCATAAACTCGGCAGGGTAATGCACTTTTAGCCAAAGCGTCTGGTACGACACCAGCGCATAGGCTGCTGAGTGTGATTTGTTAAATCCGTAACCGGCGAATTTTTCCACCAGGTCAAAGATTTTCATCGCCAGATCAGGGTCGATATTGTTGTTCTTTGCGCCATCCTCAAAGGTTGAGCGCTGCTTGGCCATCTCTTCGGGTTTCTTCTTACCCATAGCTCGGCGAAGCAAGTCAGCGCCGCCCAGGCTGTACCCTGACATTTCCTGAGCGATCTGCATAACCTGTTCCTGATACAGGATGATGCCGTAGGTGGGCTCCAGGATTTCTTTCAGGCATTCGTGCTGGTATTCCGCATCCGGATACGAAATCTCTTCGCGGCCGTGCTTACGGTCGATAAAGTTATCTACCATGCCTGATTGCAGAGGACCCGGGCGGAACAGGGCTACCAAAGCGATGATATCTTCAAAGCAGTCAGGCTTCAGGCGCTTGATCAGCTCTTTCATACCGCGGGATTCCAGCTGGAATACTGCGGTGGTCTCTGCCGCTTGTAGCGAGCGGAAACTCTTTTTGTCTTCTAATGGAATGGCGGCGATATCGACGTCTATACCCTGCCCTTCCTTGATCATGTCCAGCGCCCACTGAATAATGGTGAGCGTCCGTAACCCCAGGAAGTCGAACTTAACCAGACCCGCGGTTTCAACGTCGTTTTTATCGAACTGGGTAACCGGGTTTTTCCCTTCATCATCGCAATACAGTGGGGCGAAGTCAGTGATTTTGGTAGGCGCAATAACCACGCCCCCGGCGTGTTTACCGGCGTTACGGGTCACCCCTTCCAGAATCCGCGCCATATCGATGAGCTCACGGACTTCCTCATCCATGTCATACAGCTCAGGTAATCGCGGCTCGGCTTCAAAAGCCTTTTTCAGTGTCATGCCCGGATCAGGCGGTATCAACTTAGATATACGGTCAACAAAGCCGTAAGGGTGACCAAGTACCCGGCCTACGTCACGAACAACGGCTTTTGCAGCCATGGTTCCGAAGGTAATGATCTGCGATACCGCGTCACGGCCATACAATTCCGCAACGTGGTCGATGACCTCATCCCGGCGATCCATACAGAAGTCAACGTCGAAGTCGGGCATGGATACCCGTTCCGGATTAAGGAATCGTTCGAATAGCAGGTCAAACTCCAGCGGGTCCAGATCGGTAATCTTTAGCGCGTAGGCCACCAATGAACCGGCACCAGACCCCCGTCCGGGCCCAACTGGAATATTGTTGTCCTTACTCCACTGGATAAATTCCATTACGATCAGGAAGTAACCCGGGAACCCCATCTGGTTGATAACCCCAAGCTCAATTTCCAAACGTTCATCGTATTCCGGACGCCGCTTCGCCCGTTCTTCTTCGTCTGGGAATAGAAATTCAAGACGCTCTTCCAAGCCTTCTTTAGACACTTTTACCAGAAAATCTTCGGTGGTCATGCCGCCGGTTGGAAATTGAGGCAGGAAATATTCACCAAGGCGAACGGTCACGTTACAGCGCTTGGCAATTTCAACCGTATTCGCTAATGCTTCGGGAATATCTTCGAACAGCGCCGCCATTTCCTCGCCCGTGCGAAGATACTGCTGATCGCTATAAAGCTTAGGACGACGCTTATCGTCCAAGGTATAACCATCGTGGATACTGACACGGATTTCATGAGCGTCAAAACCGGCTTGCTCAATAAAACAGACTTCATTGGTTGCTACCACAGGCAAGTCGGCAGACTCAGCTAAGGCTACCGCACTGTGATTATAATCTTCCTCACCGCGTCGGCCTGTTCGCATTAATTCTAAATAGAACCTGTCAGGAAAATGGGTCTGGTAAAACGCCAGATTATCTTCCAGCAAGCGAGGGTTATTCTTTGCCAGGCACAGCCCTATATCGCCACGCATGCCCCCCGACAACACGATAACACCTTCGGCGTGTTCGGCCAGCCAGTCTTTGTCTATGACGGCGCGCTGAGCGACATGCCCACGCAGATAAGCCTTGGATATCAGCAGGGTAATATTCTTATACCCATCATTGTTCATGGCCAGCAAAGTTAAGCGGAAAGGATCTTCGTTAAAATCGTCGCTTTGTACCCAAAAATCACAGCCAATAATGGGCTTAATCCCACGAGAATGTGACTCGGAATAGAACTTAACCAGTCCACACATGTTCATTTGGTCGGTGATCGCCACCGCAGGCATGCCGAGTTCCTGGACTTTATCCAGTATGGGCTTCACCTTGTTCAGGCCATCCATCATAGAGAAATCAGAATGGACACGTAAATGAACGAAATTCACTGACATAGTTGTGATATACCTTTACTACTTAGCCGCGGCTTCAGGCCCTGCCAGTACCGCTTGAACCGGCTTAAAACTCTTTCGATAACAGGATAATACACCGTAGCGGGCAATGGCTTCAAAGTGCGCTTTGGTGGGATACCCCTTATGCGCAGCAAACCCGTATTCCGGATGCAGTTTGTCTAGCGCAATCATATCATCATCCCGAGCCACTTTGGCGATAATAGACGCCGCTGAAATTTCCGCGTGTTTGCTATCCCCTTTCACAACGGCTTCAGCACTATACTTCCATTGAGGCAAACGGTTTCCGTCGACTCTGACAAATTCAGGGGTAATTATCAGTCCTTCGACCGCACGGACCATGGCTAACATGGTGGCGTGTAAAATATTGATGCGGTCGATTTCCTCTGGCGTCGCGCGCCCGATCGACCAGGCCAGCGCATGTTGCTTAATCTGCTCAGCCAGTAAAAGACGTTTTTTCTCGCTCAGCTTTTTTGAGTCAGCCAAGCCTTCAATAGGATGATTGGGGTCCAGAATGACAGCAGCGGTAACCACATCCCCAACTAACGGGCCGCGGCCTACTTCGTCTACCCCGGCTATTAAGCGGTAGTCATTACTCATTAATTACCTCAATTACTGCATCAGCGGCACGCTCATCGGCATTTTGTTTTAGTGACTGATGAAGTCGGGTAAAAGCAGCCATTAACGCCGTGGTATCAGAAGAGAATAACGCAAACAGTTCCTGACTTAATCGTTCTGGGTTGACGTCTTCCTGCAGAAGTTCAGGAATAAGTGCTTCGTTGGCTAAAATATTCGGTAGCGCAAAGTATTTCGGCTTGTACATGCGTTGCATCATTTTATGTGTAAGCCACGACAACAAATAAGCGGCTACCATCGGTCGTTTACATAACATGGCTTCGAGTGTCGCCGTGCCGGAGGCCAGTAAAATAACATCACTGGCGATCATGGCTTCGCGCGACTGCCCTTCAACCAGCACAACGCGTTTGTCGTTCAACCAGGCGGGTAGATGGTCCTGTAAGTACTCGTGAATTTGCTGCGTGCGGGCCTGATTAGCGGCCGGAATGACGACCTGGAGATCGGGTATTTTCTGCCACAGCTTTTCTACCGTTTGAGCGAAGACTGGCAGTAGTTTAGCAACTTCACCGCGTCGGCTACCGGGTAACATCGCCAGACAGGATGAATCTAACGACAACTTTAACGTTTGTCTTGCTGCAGCCTGATCCGGTTCAATAGGAATAATATCGGCCATGGTATGACCAACAAAAGAATACGGTATTTGGTACTTGTCGTAGACTTCGTGCTCGAAAGGAAAAATCCCCAACACGCGATGGGTTGCCTTGGCGATTTTGAATATACGTTTCTCACGCCATGCCCAAACGGTGGGACTCACGTAATGAACGGTTTTAATGCCTTTTGCTTTTAGGACTTTTTCGACCCGTAAATTAAAGTCTGGCGCATCAACGCCAATATACACATCCGGGGGATGCTTTTCGAAGTGTTCAATCAGGGCGTTTTTTACCCCCAGAATGCGGCGAATACTGGAAAGTACTTCCACTAGTCCCATCACAGACAAAATTTCAATGTCGAATAAGCTCTTGCAGCCAGCGGCCTGCATATTCGGACCAGCAATGCCTTCAAATACGGCATTGGGGTAACGGCGTTTTAATGCGCGGATCATACCCGCAGCGAGGACATCACCTGATGCCTCGCCAGCGACGACCGCTATCCGTAACGGTGCATTAGACATGTGCTATCGAACAATACCGCGCTCTGCGCCGGCTAAAAAGGTAATCAACATACCTATTTCCGGGCATTCGTCGGCCATTTCCGTTAGCTTTTTGATGGCTTCTTCCAGCGTGTTGTTGTCTCGATAAATCACTTTATAGGCCCGTTTGATAGCCATAATCGTTTCTTTACCGAACCCTCTACGCTTGAGGCCTTCTGAATTGATTCCCTGCGGAATGTGCTTGGTGCCACTTACCATCACGTAAGGCGGTACATCTCGCAGTATAATTGCGCCACCGCCGGTAAAGGCGTGTGCGCCAATTTTACAGAACTGGTGTACCGCTGTGGTACCACCCAAAATGGCATAGTCGCCAATTTCAACGTGTCCAGCTACCGCCACATTATTCGCCAGAATGGTGTTATCGCCGATAACACAATCGTGGGCAACATGTGCGTTGACCATCAGCAGGTTGTTCGAACCGATACGGGTTATCCCTTCGTCCTGCACTGTACCGCGATGGACTGTTACGCCCTCGCGAAAAATATTGTTGTCGCCAACAATCAGTTCAGTACGCTCACCGGCGTATTTTTTGTCCTGACAGTCTTCACCAATCGACGTAAACTGGTAAAAGTGATTACCGCGACCGATGCGGCTGGGACCTTTGATCACTACATGCGATTCGACCCGGCAATCATCACCAAGTACGACATCGTCACCAATTATCGAAAACGGGCCTACTGATACGTTGTTGCCAATCTTCGCGTTTGGTGAAATCACAGCAGTTGAATGAATCACGTTATTGTTTCTCTCTCATTGCACACATGAACTCTGCGCTACAAGCTTCTTCGCCATCTACACTGGCTACACCTTTAAACTTCCAGATGCCACGGCGTTCTTTCACCAGGCATACCTCAAAGTCGAGTCTGTCGCCCGGTGTTACCGGACGCTTGAAGCGCGCGTTATCGATACCTGCATACAAGTATAGCTTATCGCTTTTACCTACGGTTTTAAAACCGAGAATACCCGCTGCCTGCGCCATGGCTTCTAAAATTAACACACCTGGAAATATAGGATAATCCGGGAAATGGCCAGTAAAACAAGGCTCGTTAAGGGTGATATTTTTATACGCCTTAATGCTCACGCCCAGTTCGTAATCAGTTACGCGGTCGATAAGTAAAAATGGGTACCGATGTGGTAGTAAATCCATGATTTCACGGATTTCAATAATATTAAGTGAACTGGCCAAAAACTCTCTCCTTTGACACGATAGTAGCAGCAGGCGTCCTGAATGGCTTTTGCTGCTATGACTTCATCTGGGCCGCAACCTTACGCGTTAATCACTTAAAAACAAATCAGACCAACACCTGCGTATTGGTCTGATTCGGGTCGTATTTCGATGAAGTGAATCCGAATTAGTTTATCTTGCTAACCTGATCGAATACTTGTTGAGATAAGTCGTTGCTCTCGTCCACATAAACGATAGCTGGCGCATCCAGAACAATGTCATAGCCTTCTTTCGCAGCAACTGCGTCGATGGCCTGCTTGATCAGGGCCAACAGCTTGTTGCGCTCTTCGTTTTGGCGACGTTGGATGTTTTGCTGAAGCGGCTGAACTTTTTGGCTCAACTGCTCACGTACTGAAAGGATTTTCTCTTCCAGCTCTTTCTTTTCCTGGGCGCTCATGGTTGCTGCGTCACGCTGAAGTTTTTCAGTGTAAAGCTGACCATCACGTTGCAATAAGTTTACTTCATCTACCTGCTCTTTGAATTCCATTTGAATGGCATTCTGAATCTCGGCTGCCTGAGGCAGAGATTGGAAAATTTCCTGAACATTTACCACACCAATTTTCTGTTCTGCCATTGCTGCAGTACTAAACATTGCGCTACCTAACATAGCCGATGCGATTGCGTATTTTGCCAACTTTTTCAAAAGGTGCTCCTTTTCAATTCTGGTCTATGCCAGCTTAATTTTAAAATGTTTGTCCAATATTAAAGGTAAAGAACTTAGCGTCATCACCGTCACGCTCTTTAAGCGCTCTGGAGAAACTAAATACCATTGGTCCCATTGGAGAAATCCATTGTACCGATAGACCGGCGGAACTTCTAAACAAAGTCCAATCCGAGAAATCTAATAGTTCGGCCCCCGTTGTACCGTTGTTTAACTGCGCGTATTCTTCGTAATCAAACTCAGTATCCCAGACGTTACCCACGTCAATGAACATACTTGTTCTGACTGAGTTAGATGAGTCTTCTTCCACAAATGGCGTGGGAACAATCAGCTCAACACCACCCAGCGCCATGGCGTTACCACCCAGGCTACGTCGGGACAAAGCAATCGTATCATTAGAAGGATCACCCGGTACAACGGTACCGTCGGGTAGTGTCGTAGAGTTACCGACACTACTTCTTCTAATTCCACGAGGCCCTACTGTGTTGTTCTCAAAGCCGCGCAAGGTATCTGCGCCACCTGCAGTAAAGTTTTCGTTAAATGGCAGTATCTGGTCATTACCATTGATGTCGCCATAACCATTACCATAACCCAACCGCAGTTTTGTCAGAACCGACCAACGCTGATTACGGGTCAATGGGAAATAGAATCGAGCATCATATACTGTTTTAAAGTAGTTCACATCAGAATTTGGTGTGGTGATACTAAATGAGGCGCGCTGTGATGACCCCGCAGTTGGGAATAAACCACGGTTCAGTGTAACACGGCTCCAGGCCGCCGACGCTTGCAAACTGGTGTAAGCAATAGGCGCATCCGGGTTATTCTCATTGGTAAACTGCTCGTAGAAGCGGTTTGTTTGTTCGTAGTACCCACGATTCGACAACTCAATATCAGAGTACGTCAAACCAAACGTGATACGGTTAAATTCATCGATAGGGTAACCAATCGTTCCACCTACAGACCAACGCTTTGAATTGTACTGAATAACGTTAAAGCTTGATCCGTCGAACTCACTGTACGCGATGGTACCGCCCAAACTAATACCGTCGATAGTGAAGAAAGGATCGGTATAAGATAGCTGGGCCTGTTTCTGGTATGACACTGTACTCAGGTTGATGCCGATTCTCTTACCCGTTCCCAGGAAGTTATCCTGCTGAATACCCGCTTGTAAGCCCAGTCGGGTCTGATCACCATAGCTGATGCCCGCATTGAACGATCCTGAAGGTTGTTCTTTAACATTAAACTCTACGTCTACCTGATCGTCTTTACCAGGAATACGCACAGTTTCAAATTCTACCTCTTCCATGTATGTCAAACGCGACATGCTGTTTTTGGACGTCTCCAGCATGGAGTTTGACAACCAGGTACCTTCCATTTGCACGACATTTTGACGCAGCACTTCATCGGCAGTGATGGTGTTACCGTTGAAGTTAATACGACGCACATAAATACGTTTGCCAGGGTCGACCCGCAGCGTTAACTTAACGGTTTTGTCTTCGTCGTTGATTTCAGGCACTGTTGTGACGGTAGGATACGCATAACCAAAGCGGCCGAGATACTTGCTTATATACTCTTCGGTATACGTCACCTCTGCCTGACTGTAAAGTTCACCCGGAGTCAACGGCAGCACTTTCTCAATGAAATCTTCATGCCCCAGTAAGTCGCCGACTAACTCTACATCTGAAATAGTGTACTGCTCGCCCTCGGTAATATTGAGTGAGATATAAATACCGTCTTTTTCAGGTGACATAGCCACCTGGGTCGAGTCAACATTGAAACGCAGGTAACCGCGGTCCATGTAGAAATTACGTAGAGTTTCCATATCGCCTTGCAGCGTTTGCTGCTGGTAGCGGGTTTCCGACAAGAAATCATACCAGGCGGTGTTGTATTGCAGCTCAAAGTCTTCCAGCAATTCGGTATCGCTGAACAACTCGTTGCCGACAATATTAATTTGCTTAATTTCGGCGGCATCACCTTCTTCAAACAACAGCTTCAGGTCAACACGGTTTCGAGGCAGCGGCGTAACAATAGCGGTTACATCTGCGTTGTATTTACCAATACTGTAGAAGAAGTCTTTCAACCCGTTTTCAATCGACGTGAGTACGGTTTTATCTAACGGCTCACCCACGCGGATGTTGTTACCGTCCAGACTTTCCTGTAACTGCTCGTCTTTAATATCATCGTTGCCTTCAAAAATGATGTTACTGATGGTTGGACGCTCGGCCACGCGTATGATCAGCGTATTGCCATCGCGCATTACCGCAATATTTTCAAAGTGGGTCGAGGAATACAGAGAACGAATAAGCTGGGTAATACGGAATGTATTCAGCTCGTCGCCCTTCTGCACAGGTATGTACGTTAACGCGGCACCTAATGCCACACGCTGTAACCCTTCAACCCGGATATCTTCAACTACAAATTCGCTATTGCTGGATGCAGCGTTCGCTAAGCTAGCACTGGAGTACAAAAGTCCGGCTACAACTAACTGATTAAACTTCATCTATTCTTTTTCTTCCTGCTGCGTTCGCGTTTTTCTTGCTACGACCGTCTGTTTAAGACAGCCGCGTAATATCGTTAAATATGGCGATGCTCATAATCGTAAACAGCAGCATGGCGCCAATCTTAAATCCCCATTCTTGTATCTCTTCGGATACCGGCTTTCCAGTTAGCCATTCGATGGTGAAGTACATTAAATGCCCGCCATCCAACATTGGCAGGGGTAACAAATTCACTATGCCCAGGTTCACGCTGATCAAAGCCAGGAAACTCAGGAAATACACCAATCCGTAACCTGCGCTACTGCCTGCACCTTGTGCAATGGAAATGGGGCCACTTAGGTTTTTCACTGACACATCGCCAGTCACCAGCTTGCCAATCATTTCAATACTCAGCGTCATCAAACGCCAGGTTTTGTCGACCGCTTTCCCCATGGCTTCAAACACACCATACTGGTGAGTGAATACATACCCTTCCGGCCATGCCTCGGCATAGGGACTTACGCCCAGATAGCCATCTTGCCCCTCTGGGGTATCACGGCGCCCAATTGTGGCAGAAAGGTCATAGGTTTGACCAGCCCTGTTTACACTTAACGTAACATGCTCACCAGGGTTGTCTTTCACAAAAGCCACCAGACTTTGCCAGTCCGCCACCGTTTCACCGTTAAGTGCAACGATAGTGTCACCAACCTGAACCCCCGCTGACTTTGCTGCTGAGCCTTCGCCCACAAACGCTACGTTTAGCGTTGCCGCAGGTGTAAACGGGGTAATGCCGACACTGCGTAAAGGAGACTCTGAATCTGAATCAAAGTTCCATCCATCTATCAATAACTCACGTTGTTGTGTAACACCATTGGCATTTTTTACGGTAACAGCCATGCTGCTGTCACCCACATGGGAGATCAACTCAAAGTTCACAGCTTCCCAGTCGGGGGTATGTCTGCTTCCCACCTGAATAATTTCATCACCCGCAGCCAAACCGGCATTTGCAGCGATACTTTGCGGGGCAATGTCACCTATAACGGGTTTTACCGTACTGATACCGATCAAAAACATCGCATACAGAGCTATGGCAGCAAATATAAAGTTCACGCCTGGACCGGCCGCAATGATAGCCATTCGCTTGGCAACACTCTGGCGATTAAACGCCTGGGAAGACAGCTCTGCGGGTACGTCATCAACCCGTTCATCCAGCATACGGACATAACCGCCCAGTGGAATTGCAGCCACTACAAATTCAGTACCATTGCTGCCTTGTTTCCGCCACAACGGCTTGCCAAATCCAATAGAAAATCGTTTTACGTAAACACCACACAACCGTGCCACATAATAATGACCCCATTCGTGTACGGCGACTAAAATGCCCAGTGCAACAATAAACGCACCAGCGTTACGTAAAAACTCAAATACCACTTAACCTTCCTCGACTAGTGCCAGCGCAGCCAAACGGGCTTGCTTGTCCAGCTCTCGAATTTGTTGGATTGATGAAACCTCGGTTGGTTCAAACCGATTTAGAATTTCTTCGTTAATTTGCGCAATTTGGGTAAAGCCAATTCGGTTTTCGAGGAAAGCCTGAACTGCGATTTCATTGGCAGCGTTTAAACGCGTTGTGGCCGACTGCCCTACCCGACAGGCTTCAATGGCTAGGTAAAGATTAGGGTATCGGGTTGCGCATGGCGTGGTAAAACTCAGGTCCGCCAGCGTAGAAAAATCCAATGGTGCCACACCAGCATCAATGCGATTGGGGTACCCCAGACCGTAAGCGATCGGCGTACGCATATCAGGATTGCCCAACTGGGCTAATACTGAACCGTCGATGTATTGCACCATAGAATGAATGGTGCTTTGCGGATGCAGAACCACCTGAATATCATCTTGTCCCAAGCCAAATAACCAGCAAGCCTCAATAAACTCCAGGCCTTTGTTCATCATGGTAGCGGAATCAACAGATATCTTGCGTCCCATGCTCCAGTTTGGGTGAGCACAGGCTTCATCAGGCGTGATATCCATAAACGATTGTAAATCCCGTTCGCGGAAAGGGCCTCCCGACCCGGTAAGCAGTATCTTACTGATGCCTGAAGCGTCCAAATCGCCGTAGCGAAAGTCCGCTGGCAAACATTGAAAAATCGCGTTGTGCTCACTGTCGATGGGCAATATTTCCGCTTTGGACTGTTTTGCGGCGTCGATAAACAACGCACCGGACATCACCAGTGATTCTTTATTGGCCAACAACACCCGCTTACCGGCTTTCACTGCCGCCAGTGTGGGTTCCAATCCCGCAGCGCCGACAATAGACGCCATCACTGTATCGACTTCAGCGGCAGAGGCGACTTCTTCCAAAGCGCGTTGTCCAGCCAACACCTCCGAGCTTAATTCATAACGCAGAGCAAGTTCGTGGGCTTTGGCATAGTCTTGCTCGTCAGCCACAACTAAGTAGCGTGCGTGACAGGCTTTGGCTTGCTGAACCAGTCTCTCCAACTGCTTGTGACCGGTTATGGCAAACACCCGAAACAAGTCAGGATGACGCTGAATGACATCCAGCGTACTTTCGCCAATTGAGCCTGTTGCGCCTAATATTGTAACGGTTTGCATTACGCCATCCAGGTCACATAACAATACGCAAATACCGGGAAGGCAGCGGTAAGGCTGTCAATACGGTCGAGCAAACCACCGTGGCCAGGTAAAATTCGACCGCTGTCTTTAATGCCTGCGCAACGCTTAAACATACTTTCGTTAAGATCGCCCAGCGCAGACACGCCTACGGTAAGTCCTCCGATTAACAAGTGTAACCAAATTCGGGAGGATTCAACCTGATAGTGCAGTGCTGCGAATGCAATAATGGCAAATGACGCCATTACGCCACCGAACAAACCTTCGAAGGTTTTACCCGGCGATACGTTAGGACGAAGCTTATGCCGGCCAAACTTTACACCCACAAAGAACGCGCCGATATCGGCTGCCCAGACTATACCTAATACGTAAAATATCAACGATGCGCCGTAGAACGCATCCACATCGTATAAACTGGCACGTAACGATACCACAGCAACCCAGGTCGGAATGAGCGTTAACACACCAAATAGACAGCGTATCATCCAGCTTTTCTGCCAGAATTTTGAATAACGGGGATAAGCGATGATCATCGCCAGAGACACCAGCCACCATAAACAGGCAACAGATAAAATCCAGTGATACAGACTATTGAGTTTACCCTGATACCAAATCATGTTGGTATCGACTAATCCGATTAACCCCAAACAGAGGGCCAATAGCACAAATAAAAATGCAATTTTGTGTGGACGTTTTGGCAGGCCTGACATATTTGCCCATTCATAACCACCCAACGCAATGACACCAGCAATCACATATTGAAATGCGTTGAGAGGCAAAAACAGAATAGCCAGAATAGCAAGAGGCGCTAAGATTAGCGCCGTAATGATTCGTTGCTTTAGCATAACAGAAGTCTTTCGTAAGAGGTTGTCATAATGCGAATAAAGGTGTTCACCCTTCAACCTCTTCCGCTTCGACCTGTTCACCGATTAAACCAAACCGACGCTGACGTTCACTGAAGTCTTTGACTGCCAGATAAAACGCCTCTTCATCAAAGTCAGGCCAGAGTACATCCGTGAAGTACAATTCTGCATAAGCGCATTGCCATAGCAGGAAATTACTGATTCGATGTTCACCACCGGTGCGGATCAATAAATCCAGCTCTGGCAGGCCCTGGGTAGACATATACTGATCGAATCCAGTCTCATCGATATTGTCAACCGCAACATTCCCAGCTGCGATGTCCTGCGCCATTTGCTTCGCCGCGTGCAGAATATCCCAACGCCCACCATAGTTGGCGGCGATATTCAGAACGAGATCCGTATTTTCCGACGTCATTTCTTCGGCTTTACGGATCTTACTAACCAGTTTATCGTCAAAGCGACTGAGATCACCCAGTACCTGCAAGCGTACGCCGTTTTTGTTCAGGCGCTTCGCTTCTTTGTTTAACACCAGGTTAAACAAATCCATTAACACGCTGACTTCTTCTTCCGGGCGCTTCCAGTTTTCACTACTGAAGGCAAATAAGGTGAGTACCTGAATATTGCTTTGACGGGCAAAACGCACCGCTGCACGCACTGACTCAACGCCAGCACGATGACCAAAGGTTCGAATCTTTCCCTTTTTCTTTGCCCAGCGACCGTTGCCATCCATGATGATAGCAACGTGCTGTGGCACCTTTAACGACGCGAGGCGCTCAGCCACCGTCGTTGCGATGTCATTTTCCGAAGGTTGCATAACGACAACTACACTTCCATTAATTCTTTTTCTTTATCTGCCAGCATGTTGTCGACAGTTTTAATGAATTCATTGGTCAGTGTTTGAATGTTCTCTTCCGCTGCACGGCTTTCGTCTTCACTGATCTCCTTTTCCTTCAGCAACTCTTTTACGTCACTGTTGGCGTCACGGCGAATGTTACGAATAGCCACACGGCCTTGTTCAGCTTCGTTACGTACCACGCGGATCAGGTCCTTACGACGCTCTTCTGTCAGTGGCGGTAATGGAATACGAATAGTAGTGCCCGCACTCATTGGGTTCAAACCCAGGCCAGACTGCATAATGGCTTTTTCAACGGCCTGAATGGCGCTCTTATCGAAAACAGTCAACGCCAGGGTACGGCTGTCTTCTGCCACGACGTTAGCAACCTGACGCAATGGCGTATCAACGCCATAATAGGGTACCTGGATACCGTCCAGTAGCGCCGGGTGTGCACGGCCGGTGCGGATTTTACTCAGTTGGCTTTTCAGCGCACTAATACTTTTTTCCATGCGCTCACGCGCATCTAATTCAATTTCATCAATCACGGTTAAATTCCTGTATTTTTATTTTTCGACACTGTCGCTGTGCGTAATCAGTGTGCCTTCAGGTTCGCCCATTACTACCCGCTTCAGGCAGCCAGGCTTATTCATATTAAATACACGTATGGGTAGACTGTGGTCCCGGGCCAGCGTAAACGCCGACAAATCCATCACTTTCAGTTCTTTTTCCAGGACTTCCTGGTAAGAAAGTTGCGAGTACATTTGCGCTTCTGGATTTTTTACCGGGTCGTCGTTATAAACGCCGTCCACTTTTGTGGCCTTTAATACGGCATCCGCTTCAATTTCGATACCGCGCAAACAGGCTGCAGAATCGGTTGTGAAGAACGGGTTTCCGGTACCGGCCGAGAAAATGACTACACGACCAGACTTCAGCAGACTGATTGCCTCTGCCCAGTTTTAAGCGTCACACACGCCATTCAGAGGAATAGCAGACATTAGACGGGCGTTTACAAACGCGCGGTGCAGCGCGTCACGCATGGCCAGGCCGTTCATCACCGTTGCCAGCATACCCATATGATCACCAACAACGCGGTTCATGCCAGCCTTTGCCAGTCCTTCACCGCGAAACAGGTTGCCACCGCCGATAACCAGCCCCACCTGTACACCCAACTCGACCAGCTCTTTGATTTCCTGCGCCATACGGTCGAGTACTTTGGGATCAATACCAAAGCCTTCTTTACCCATAAGCGCCTCACCACTCAGTTTAAGTAGTATGCGTCGGTAGGCGGATTTTGGTGTGATGCTCATTGTTATAGTTTCCTCTTGATTCGGCTTGGGTCATAGTTCGCTGTACAAATTATGAACCAAACCGACTTAATCGGTCGTTATGTCTCTGTGCGGCACTGTAGCCATGGCGGCTTACTCATAAAAAAGCACCCCCGAAGAGGTGCTCGTAAGTGTATCCGACATTGGCCGAATGCAAAAGTCAAACCGCCAATTATTTCTTAGCAGCTTCCATTTGCGCAGCAACTTCAGCCGCGAAGTCTTCAGTTTTCTTCTCGATACCTTCACCCACTTCGAAACGTACGAAGTTAACAACATCGGCGCCCTTGCTCTTCAGCAGGTCACCAACAGTTACAGAAGGATCTTTAACGAAAGGCTGACCAGTCAGGCTGATTTCGCCAGTGAATTTCTTCATACGACCAGCAACCATCTTCTCAGCGATGTCAGCAGGTTTGCCTGACTGCATGGCGATTTCGATTTGGATGGCTTTTTCTTTCTCTACTACTTCAGCTGGAACCTGTTCAGGCTTAACGAACTGAGGTACAGAAGCAGCAACGTGCATTGCAACGTCTTTCGCCAGTTCTTCTTCGCCGCCTTCAAGGATAGCCAGAACACCAATACGCGCACCGTGAGTGTATGCACCCAGGTTGTTACCTTCAACAGTCAGTACACGACGTGGAGAGATGTTTTCACCGATTTTAGCTACCAGTGTGTCACGAACGTCGCTTACTACGCCGCCTTCGATTTCAGAAGCGTTCAGTGCTTCGATATCGCTCAGGCTGTTCGCAAACGCAACGTCCAGCAATTTGTTACCGAAAGCCAGGAAGCCTTCGTCACGGGCTACGAAGTCAGTTTCACAGTTCAGTTCAAGGATAGTCGCTTTGCCACCTTCAACTTTAGTCAGGATTACACCTTCAGCAGCGATACGGCCTGCTTTCTTAGCGGCTTTAGCCTGACCTGACTTACGCATGTTCTCGATGGCCAGTTCGATGTCACCATCGGTTTCTACTAACGCTTTTTTGCAATCCAGCATGCCGGCGCCAGTACGTTCACGCAATTCTTTTACAAGTGCTGCAGTCACTGCCATTTTCAATTCCTCAGCAATAATTTTAAATTTAAGTTTAAAAGGGGCGACAGCCCCTCTTAGATAATTCGATAGTTAAGCAATGACCCCGAAGCAACTGCCTCAGGGTCATAAAGCAAATTACTCTGCTGCTTCGACGAAGTCGTCTTGTTCAGCTTGTACTTCCAGGTTGTTTTCACGACCTGAGTTTACTGCGTCAGCCGCAGCGTTTAAGTACAGTTGAATTGCACGGATTGCATCGTCGTTACCAGGGATGATGTAGTCAACACCGTCTGGGTTTGAGTTGGTATCAACCACTGCAACTACCGGAATACCCAGGTTGCGAGCTTCAGTTACCGCGATGTGCTCGTGATCAGCGTCGATTACGAACAATACATCTGGCAGACCGCCCATGTCTTTGATACCGCCCAGGCTGCTTTCCAGCTTGTCCATTTCACGCTGAAGCATCAGCGCTTCTTTTTTGGTCAGCTTTTCGAAAGTACCGTCCTGGCTTTGTTGCTCAAGATCTTTAAGACGCTTGATTGACTGACGAACTGTTTTCCAGTTGGTCAACATACCGCCCAACCAACGCTTGTTCACGTAGAATTGGTCACATTTTTGTGCCGCTTCTTTCACTGCATCGCCAGCAGCACGCTTAGTGCCTACGAACAGAACTTTACCTTTCTTAGCAGATACGCCAGACAGGAAGTTAAGTGCGTTGTTGAACAGTGGAACTGTTTTTTCAAGGTTGATGATGTGAACTTTGTTACGTGCGCCAAAGATGAAAGGCTTCATTTTTGGGTTCCAGTAACGAGTTTGGTGACCAAAGTGCACGCCGGCTTTCAGCATGTCACGCATAGATACGTTTGCCATTGATATTTCCTCAATTGGGGTTAGGCCTCCATACACCCTTTGTATCGATCCGCAAGCGGACACCCCGACACGCAGTCATAGTGTATGTGTGTGTTTAAATTAAGTTTATACTCTTGAGTGTTGCAGCACTGTGACAGTATTGAAACGGCATCTGACTGGCAGATATTCCCAAAAGCGCGCGCTTTATACCACGAAGTGCCCGAAGACTCAAGAAAACAGGCCATATTGTCTGCATAAAAGCGTGTGCAACTATACAGGGGCGGCGGTATTCGATACCATAGCCGCTCGCTAACCTGCCCAATTGTATTTGAACCGGGCAGATTACACCGTATTACGATTTGCCAAATGAAAGAGGATTCGGGTGGCTGCAATTATCAAAACCGCTGAAGAAATCGAGAAAATGCGTGTCGCAGGACGTCTTGCGGCAGAAGTACTGACCATGATTGGCGACTACGTCAAAAAAGGGGTAACTACTGACGAGCTGAATACGATTTGTCACGATTACATTGTTAACCAACAGCAGGCCATTCCCGCGCCCCTGAATTACGGCCATCCGCCGTTTCCCAAATCGATCTGTACGTCGGTCAACCACGTTATTTGTCACGGCATCCCTGCCGACAAAAAACTGAAAGACGGCGATATTGTGAATATCGATGTCACGGTAATCAAAGACGGCTACCACGGTGACACCTCAAAAATGTTTGTCGTAGGCAAGCCAAGCATCATGGCAGAGCGCCTGATGCGCGTGACACAGGAATGTCTGTATAAGTCGATTCAGCAAGTTCGTCCTGGTATGCGTTTAGGTGACATTGGCCATATTTGCCAAACTCACGCCGAAGCACACAACTATTCAATTGTGCGTGAATATTGCGGCCATGGTATCGGCGCAGGCTTCCACGAAGAGCCGCAAATTGTACATTACGGTCGTCCAGGCACTGGTGAAGAATTGGTGCCTGGCATGTGCTTTACGATTGAACCCATGGTCAATGCGGGCAAACGGTATTCCAAAATTCTGCCCGACCAATGGACGGTAGTAACCAAAGACCGTAGTTTGAGTGCCCAGTGGGAGCATACACTACTGGTAACCGATGACGGCGTAGAGGTATTAACTCTGCGAGATGAAGAATCATTAGAGCGTTTTTATCATCATTCATAGTTTATGATCAGCCCGCAGGCTCTTGGGCCTGCGGGCTTTTTCTTGTCAGGTAAAACCCGCCGGTTTTGACGTTCGGCCTGACACTAAACCCTGAAGTCAACAAGTGGGTAGCTTTGTGAATTTACAACAGTTATGTGACAACGCATCATCGCTGGAATCTGTAGACGACATTAAGGCGATAAAAGAACTGGTGCAAAGCAGTTACGATTGGCTGACGGCATCATTTAACAAACAGCCCATTGATACGCTGGTCACGGGCCGCGCCACGTTCATCGACTGCTTGCTACAACGCATCTGGCACCTGTATGGCCTGGAAGACGCCAAGCACCTCGCACTCTGCGCTGTAGGTGGGTATGGCCGGGGACATTTACAGCCCTACTCAGATATCGACTTATTGATCGTAAGTAAAAAAGCACTCAAGCCCGATGTAAAAGAAAAAATCGGCATGTTTATCACCTTGTTATGGGATATCAAGCTCGATGTTGGGCAGTCGGTCAGAACCATAAAAGAAACCGTCAAGCTGGCCAAAGAAGACATCTCTATTGCAACCAACCTGGTTGAAAGCCGGTACCTGTGCGGATGTGAAGATACCTTCGAAGATTTGTGGCACGCCGTTAACGTTAAAAGCAGCTGGACCAGCCAAGCGTTTTTTGTAGCAAAATACGAAGAGCAACAGGCACGTCATGCCAAATTCAATGGGACCTCCTATAACCTGGAACCCAATATAAAGGAAAACCCCGGATGCCTGCGTGACATTCAGTCTATTGGCTGGGTGGCCAAGAAACACTTCCGTGAATACGATGGCTGGAATTTAGTCGGCCATGGTTACTTTACCGAAAATGAACACGCTGAATTAATCGAATGCCGCATGGCGCTGTGGCGGATCCGTTTTGCATTGCACATGGTTGCAGGCCGCAGCGAAAACCGCTTGTTATTCGATTATCAAACCGATGTTGCACGCATGCTCGAATACGGTGACGACAACAAAACCGCTGTGGAAAAGATGATGAAGGCGTTTTTCCGCACGGTACGTCGTGTAACCGAGCTTAACCAGTTACTACTACAACGCTTCCGTTATGACATGCTGAATCAGTCAATTCAGTGTCAGCAAACGATCAACGACGATTTTTGCTTGTCTGACGGGCGTATTTCACCACGTCACGAAAACGTCTTCCCAACACCGGAAGCCATTCTTGACTTCTTACGGGTGATTGCAGATACACCCGATACAGTAGGTCTGGATACTGATTGTATTCGCCAGTTGCGCAACGCACGCAGACGTTTCCAGGACACCTATTATGTGGAGCGGGAAGCTTGTCGCGTTAAGCTCATTGAGTTATTTAAACACCCGCACTTTTTTGACTTCGCCTGGGACATCATGCACCAGTACGGCATATTGCAGTCGTATTTACCCCAGTGGGATCACATTGTAGGTATGATGCAGTTTGATCTGTTCCACGCGTACACGGTAGACGAGCATACGCACCGCCTGGTCAAACACGTTAATCATTACTTTTCTGACCGCAACGTCGAATTTCCGCGCTGTGGCCGGATTGTGAAAAACCTGGATAAACCAGAATTACTGTATATCGCGGCTATATTTCACGATATTGCCAAAGGCCGAAATGGTGATCACTCTACACTCGGCGCAAAGGATGTAGCTTCATTTTGTGAAGCGCACAACATCGTCAGCAGCGACGCGGAACTCATCGCCTGGCTGGTAGAAAATCACCTGTTGATGTCGGTGGTGGCGCAGCGCCGTGATATTTATGATCCGGATGTTGTAAATGATTTCGCCACGGCTGTGCGCAGTCAGGGACACCTGAACTTGCTTTATGCACTCACCCTGGCTGACATACGCGCCACCAATGACAACCTGTGGAACGACTGGAAATCGTCGTTACTCAGAGAACTGTATTTGATGACTCAAAAAGCGCTGGATAACGGGTTACAGTGTGGTGTTACCATGCAGGAACGGGTTGAGTTACACAAGAGTAAAGCCTTGGCCTCACTGCAACAGCAAGGCATAGATGACGCTGCGCTGATGACCCTGTGGTCACGTTTTGAAGACGACTACTTCGCGCGCTTCCGCCCAGAGCAGATTGCCTGGCATTCACGGGAAATACTCGCCTTCGAACCCATTGAAGACGACGCAGTGATGTTGATAAAAACCAATAACGACATCGCAAAAGGCGGCACTGAGCTGCTCATGTACGGTAAAGACCGTCCTGCACTGTTTGCGCAAATTGCTTCTGTGCTGGATAGCCGAAACTGTACTATCCGCGATGCACACATTGCAGTGACCCGTGATGGTCATGTTTTCGATAGCATGTTGATTCTGGAAAACGACGGTTCCCGTATCGACAGTGAATCCAGAATGCGGTCAATCGAAGCAGCAATTGCTGATCAGCTATTAAAGCCTGGCAGAAACCACACAAACACGCGTAAACTGTCGCGTCAGCACAAACAATTAAACGTGCCGGTTAAGGTTCGTTTTTACTCGGCACAGGACGATGCCACACTTATAGAGTTGGAAGCACTGGACGCACCTGGAATTTTGGCAAAAGTAGGCCATGCTTTTGTCGATTGTAAACTCACATTAAAATTAGCCAAAATTGCCACCATCGGTGAACGCGCCGAAGACGTGTTTATCGTCAGTAATGAGCAAGGTAAAGCCCTAACGCCGGAAGAACAGACTGCGTTGAAAAAACGCATATTGTTTAAACTTGATCAACTTGAAGATATCAACATACCATGACTGAATTAAAAGCCATTATTGAAGCGGCCTTCGAAGACCGCGAGAACATTACTCCTTCTGCCGCCCCGGCTGACGTAAAACAAGCGGTTAGCGATGCCATTGCCCTGCTCAACAGCGGTGAAGCACGCGTTGCAGAAAAAATTGCCGGCGAGTGGGTTGTACACCAATGGCTGAAGAAAGCCGTACTGCTTTACTTCCGCCTGCACAACAATGGTGTAATGGAAGGTGCAGAGAGCCGTTTCTACGACAAGGTTCCGCTGAAATACGCAGACTACACTGCAGAACAATTTGCTGCTGAAGGTGTGCGCATTGTGCCACCGGCTGCAGTTCGTACCGGTTCTTACGTCGGCAAAAACGTAGTCGTTATGCCGTCTTATGTAAACATTGGTGCATACGTAGGCGAAGGCTCTATGGTTGACACCTGGGCAACCGTTGGCTCTTGTGCACAAATCGGTAAAAACGTGCACTTGTCTGGTGGTGTTGGCATTGGCGGCGTATTAGAGCCACTGCAGGCTAACCCGACCATCATTGAAGACAACTGCTTCATTGGTGCGCGTTCTGAAATTGTTGAAGGCGTAATCGTTGAAGAAGGCGCGGTTATCTCAATGGGTGTTTACATCGGTCAAAGCACTCGCATCTATGATCGTGAAACCGGTGAGATCCACTACGGCCGCGTTCCAGCAGGTGCAGTTGTAGTACCAGGTAACCTGCCAAGCAAAGACGGCAAGTACAGCCTGTATGCCGCTATTATCGTGAAAAAAGTCGATGCGAAAACCCGTGCAAAAGTAGGTATTAATGCCCTGCTTCGCGGTGCGGAATAATAACGCGTTAAACGCTTAGGGGCTGTTGACCTTTGCTACGCCCAATAAAAAATCCACCGTCACGGTGGATTTTTTGTATCTGGGGTCTGGCGGTTGGTTAAGCCAGTTTGCTGGCGAAGCCCTTAAGCCATTCAATAACATCGTTTTCAGGCTCAAGTGTTTCCATGGCATCGACTTCCAGCATAGCCGCAACCGGGTTGCCTTGAAGCTCGGTGAGCAATTCCTGCCACTGTTTACCTGCACCACAGAACGACTCGCCATAACTGCTATCGCCCAACGCGGCTACCGCAAACGGCTTCTGACCTAGCAGTGGAAATTGCGTGCGCAATTCATCAAACGTCATTTCAAGGTTTGGCGGAATGTCGCCCTGCCCTGTCGTTGAAGTGATCACCAATACGCCGCTGGCATCGGTTATATCGCTGACGTCAGCATCGGTAAATACCTCGGCTTCAATCCCTTCGGAAGACAGAAAAGTTTGTACTGATTCCGCTACGCTTTCGGCATTACCGTATACCGACCCTACAATAATATTCACTGTCGCCATTTACTTACCTTTTTGAAGACTCCAGGTTAAAAACGGTTGCCAGCTTACCAATAACTCTTCAATTTCGCTATCGGGTTGGCACTCTATGGATAGCCATTGGCGGCTAACCGGATGATAGAACCCCATTTGCGTACACACCAGCATCAGCCGCTGACAATCAAACGTATCCCGCAAGAACTGGTTGTGCTTGCCGTCGCCGTGGGTCGTATCCCCAACAATGGGGTGACGCAAGTGAATCAGATGCCGGCGCAACTGATGTTTGCGGCCAGAGTAAGGGCGCAATCCCAACCAGCTGTATCGCGCCGTGTCATAACGACCAACAGCGTAAGGCAATTCATAATGAGCCAGTGGCCAGTAATCCGTGTGCGCAGGCTGGGGAGGGACCGCTTTGACGCGATTAGCATCAGCCATTTTGTCCCAGCGGTATTTTAACGCATAATCCAACATGCCGTGGGCCTTTACATACCCTCGTACCAGTGCCCGGTATTCCTTTTTGACCCCAAAGCCCATCATTTGCGCATTCATTGTTGAGGCAGTTTCACTTTGTAAGGCAAATAGCAAAATCCCTGCCGTGGGTCTATCAAGACGGTGTAACGGAAACACATGCTGACCAATCTGATCCCGCAAAATCTGAACGGCAAACCGGGTTTCATGTTTATCAATAGGACTTCTGTGAACCAACAGCCCGGCAGGCTTATACACCGCCACCAGCCATTCATCCTGATACAAAATCTGCAATGTTTCTTTACTTTCAGGTGAAGGGGAACAAGCTGGCGTGTCCATCATGGGTTTTCACTCCAGGCATCCAATTGTCCCAGGATGGTTTGCACATTAAGGTGCTGAGCACCCCAGGTGATTTCTGCCACCGGCTTAATCGCCATAACAGGAACGCTAACCGGTGATTGGCTGAGCAGTGTTTGCATACGAGGGATAAAAATAAACTGTAGCCATTGTTCCAGCGCAAGGGTATCACAAGCGAAGGGCTGCTGGCTGGCCAGCGCCTGGCGCGACGGACGTTCATTGCCCCATAAACCGTTGTGACGAAGCGCAGCTTCCAACGCATCCAGTAATTGATTCCCCTGCTTTTCAGCATCTGACATTACGCCAACCTCCAATGCCTGTTAAACTAGCGGTAATTGAAATAAATTGAATTTGAAGCATGAATTCACAAGACATCCACTCATTGAGTGAGTTTCTGCTACACGCAGGCACAGATTATCGCATTTTTGACTTAGGACGGGGAGTCTATCCTGTCGATTCGCAAACCTTTCTGGAAATCGAAAATGGCAAAATCTGCCCGCCTCGTCCGCGCCAACAGCACGCCTGGTACGCGGTCGTCTTTTGGAATACCAGCGCATTGGCTCAGCGCTATATCTGGTTTGTGAAATTTCCACTGGATGAACAGGGGCTGCTGATCCAGGCTTCCCGCAATCACTTCCTGCAAATTATTGTTGATGCACTGGGCAATCAAATCACCGGTGATGGCGATCAGGAAAAGCTGCCTGATAACCCCTATACCTTTACTCCCAGTCAGCAGCAAATGGCCCAATTTTCAGCCATCACCCGGCACACGCTGAACGACGCTAAACACGACGGCGTGGAGCGGGTTATGCACTATCTGAAAACGCCCAGCGTTATCGACTGGCAACAACTTCCTGTTCAGGCGATTGCCGATGCCGTCATTGAACTGGATGAAACAACCGCTGACGTCATTGCCAACCAGCTAGATCAATACAGCACACCGTTTATCGATACCTTGCTGAGCAGCCTGGAAAGCCAGCCGCTTCCAGAACGCCTTACTCAGAAATTCTGCGAAAAAGCGGTGGAATACAGCACAGCCGAAGACACTGCTCCCATGCTCGGCTACCTGCGCGCACTGAGCCAGACCAGCTTCTCACCCGAAGTTAATCGGTGCATTAATCAGGTGTTGGACAATATCGACACGCCAGATATTGATTTGCTCAGCGTCATTGCCGCCAGGCACGATGCCCAACTGGATTTACTGACTGCACAACGCTTTTTAGAAGTAGCAGCGAAGGCCGATGCCGCTGGCAACTATCAGCATCAGTTATTTATTGGGTTATTTTCAGATCTCGTGCAAATTCCTGCGCTGCGTAGAACCCTACTGACACTGGCTAAAGCGCATCAACACAACCCCGCAATGAAAGACGCCCTTGCGGCTCTCTTCAAACAGGCAGGATAACCGTTGTGAACCTATTAGATGTTTTACTGCTGGTATTGATTGCCGCCGGTGGCGCGTTATTTTGGCGAATTCGAATGATTTCAGAGGCCGCCAACCGGTATTTAGGTCAATACTGCAACGCCCAGCACCTTCAGCTTATCAGTGTTGCCCGTCGCCTAACGCGGCCTATGTTGTATCGCGGTAAGCTGGACTGGCGCAGCGAATTTGACTTTGAGTTTTCGTCAACGGGGCAAGACTGCTATACCGGTACGTTGGTAATGAACGGGCTTACCGTGATTTCCACCGACACACCACCGCACCGCATTCATTAATTTACCGACCACAAGGATGTAACACGCTATGCAATGTACACAATGTAAGCAAGGCCAATTAATACCTAGCTTCCTTGATGATTTATTTCGCGCTCACACCTGCAACCACTGTGGCGGGAACTGGATCATGATAGAAGACTTTGTTAGCTGGAAAGAACGCAATCAGGCCTATGAATTTGAGCAGGTTACCGACGTTTCGGAGGATACCAGCGACACTAAAAAAGCCCTGTTATGTCCGGTAACCGGCGGGATTATGCGTAAATTTAAAATCGCTGCGTCCACCGACCATCGGGTCGATTACAGCGCTCAGGTAGGCGGTATCTGGCTGGATAAAGGTGAGTGGGAGCTGTTGAAAGCGGAAGGCGTGGCTGGCGCACTCAATAATGTTGTTACCCAACAGTGGCAAAAGAAGATTCGGGAGGAGAACACCGCCTCTCATTTTGCAGAGATTTACGCTGCCAAATTCGGTGAAGCAACCTATAAAGAGGTAAAAGCATTAAGGGAGTGGCTGAACGCACAGCCCAATAAAGCCGACCTCCGTGCTTATTTGCTGGCGGAAGATCCGTATTCTACTGAACGATAGCAGCCCATCAGGGCTGCCCTAGGCAAGATCTCGCGCAAGCAGCCACTAATAGTTGGCTGACTTTGTGCACTGGCGGCTCAATCGGTATAAGGTTTCCGGCGTCTGATACTGCGCAAATTCGTCAGGAATAAAAGACGTGGAGTGCGCTACCAGTTCTGAACAAAACCAACTGTCGGGGCAGTGTTTAAAAGAACGGAAGAACACGCCCTTAATGCCTTCGTTATCAAACGGCTTACCAATCAATTGAATTGCTCGTTCAATATCGCCGTCAATCTCGCGGTATTCGATTTCGCGATACCTGGCCTCAAACTCGCGAAGATCACTTCGCAGCACCCCAAAGCCACCTTTGGCTTCAATCACATGGACATCATCGGTGTCTAAAATTGCCACATGTGACCATTTCGATCCGGTTCTCCAGCGAATCATTCTGGAAATCCAGGAGCGATTACATCCAAATACAATAATCATTTGTCGTTCCCTACATCAACTTCCACAAAGTCAGCTCATGGCTGAAACTTAACCCCTGTGGCACACAACTACTCAGGCGCAGCAAGCAAGCGCGGCGACTGACCAGTACCATCAACATTATTTATATCGAATGTTTTTTGAGCTGTAAATATAAGAATAGCTTTTGCACAAATGAAAAAGGCGATAGCTCTCGCTACCGCCTCTTTATCGAATTTTGAAGATCCCTCTCAGCGTAGAGTGCTAAACAACCTCCAAGGTTATTCCCCTGCACGCAAATCCCTTTTATCCCACTCGTCCCGAGTGAGTAGCCAATCCTTAGCTAGTCCCTTTCCGTTATCCTTGTGTACTTCACATCCTGTTAAAGTATTCTTCAATCCTGAAGTTGTCCTTCAACCTTCCCGGTTGCATCCGCTTCCTTGTTACCAGCCTCCTGGCCGGTTTGCCCCATCCTGGGTTGTCCAGTGTCATCCTTGCGTCATCCTGACTCAACGTTTCTCCCTGTGACATGTTCATAATACCGAACGCATTTTTTGCTGGTAGCGTCTTTTTTGAAAATTCATCACCACTGTGAACTCCATGCACTTAGACTAAAGTACAAAACACAATAAAAACAGAAGGATACGTTTTTTCGTAGGTATTATCCTTTTGTCTAATTAGACGATGCTTACAGCTCTGTAGGAAATGTCTTACAAATGGAGGTAAGAAATAAGACTAAAGGTGAATAACGTGAGCAACCAATTTGGCTTTTACCTATCGGCAACATCTGTTATGGGTTCAGTTTATACAGTAAACACGCACCAGGTAGACTGAACTCAATCAAAAAGGTTACCCCACAAAGGGGTTGGTTTTCTGATATCCTCAAACTAGGGCGTGCCTTGCGTTGATTCACGCTTTTACAACCTTTCGATTCAGCCAATGTTGTACTGATTCAACAGGCCAACTTGCGAATTCAGACTCAAAGTAAATCAATTATGACAAACATCGCCATTTTCGTTGACGTACAAAACGTGTACTACACCACCCGTCAGCATTTTCACAGAAATTTTGATTACAACGCGTTTTGGCGTCGTGTCACAGAAAATAACAATGTAGTGGCGGCTTTTGCTTACGCTACGCACAGAGGTGACAACAAACAAGCCGAGTTTCAGAATATTCTGCGGGCAATTGGCTTCGAAGTGAAATTAAAGCCGTTTATTCAGCGCGCGGATGGTTCTGCTAAAGCCGATTGGGATGTGGGTATTACCATAGATGTGCTGGAACACGTTGATAAGGTCGATAAAGTCATTTTGGTGTCTGGCGACGGTGACTTTGACTTACTGGCACAAACGATCATTGAAAAGAAAGGGAAGCAAATTGACGTGTATGGCGTTAAAGCGTTGACCGCGGGCACTTTAATGAAAGCGGCGAGTAAATTTGAGCCTATCGAGGCTGAATTGTTACTGTAAATAATACGCAAAAAAAAACGATGGCCTGAGCCATCGTTTTCTGTGAATTTTGAGCTTCCCTCTCAGCGTTCCTTTGCGACTAAAATCGTCCCGATTAAAATCCGTATCCGCCCCTTTCCATCTTTTCTCACTCCATCCTGAGTGAGCTGCTCTTCCTAAGCAGGTCCCTTTCCATTTTTCCGTTCTACGCTACACATCCTGCGTGTAGCATTCCCCATCCTGGGGTTGTCCGTGTTGGCCTCCTGGCCGGTCCTTGCTTTCCTTGGATGAAACTGCCTGTTTCATCTTGCTCATCCCTGAACAGTCCTATGGTCTTCCCTGCGTCATCCTGACTCGTCGTGTTTCCATGTGACAAGTACATAGTACGCCGATAGGAATAGATTACTATTACCGTTCTGTCACATTAAAATAATTTATCGGCTACGACAAAAGTCTAACAATATTTTTTTTATTTAATTTCAGATAGTTAAGAAATAAAGTCAGTAAAATTTACTTAAACAAAGCCACAATGTCTCACAACCTTGTAAGATATTTCGTACAAAGCAGTAAGACACAGTCTTAAACTTTTGAATAAGGCAGGTTAAAACTCAGACCTAAGGGCGTGGCCGGAACATCACGTTACCGACTTTTGTAGTGATTTCTACCTGCGCGACGTTTTGGTAGAAACCGTCAGCAAAGAAAGACTCGTATTTCGGCACAGTAACAAACACGCCTACACCTTCAGAGTCACGATGCTCTAGTAATACACTGTCTATTGCGCGCATAAGTAAGTGACCCAGACCGTGCGACTGATGATCAGGATGAACCGCAATAAAGCTCAGTAAATGGTATTTCTGTGCAGGCATCGCGTTACGGATTTTTTCTTCTTTTTCCAGCATTTGGCGGGTTCCATAATACCCCGTCGTCAGTAACATTTTTAAACGCCAATGCCAGTAACGGCCTGCGCCAATTGAGTTGTCGGGGCTGGTCAGGCACGCAACGGCAAGTAATCTTCCTTCGTCAAACAACCCGATAATTGGCTGATCGGCTTCCCAAAATGCGGTTAGTTCCTCGCGAATAGCGGAACGTAACCGGGACTCATACCCTTCCCGTTCAGACTGAAATATCTCAAGAAAAATAGGATCATCGTGATAGGCGTTATAAATAATTGACGCCGCGACTTTGAGATCTTCTGCTGATAGATAAGCAGCACGGACGCTGTCGAGTTGCGGTGATGTATCTGCTTGGACCATGATTCAATCTCCCGGATAGACCTATTAAACAATAGTTATACGCATAAACACTGAATACGACTCACGGTCGAAAATGCACAGTAATCCTCACTTTATCTGAAAAACCAAACAAAAGTAAATTTTTTGTTAATTTTAAAAATTAAATATTAACAAAAAAGGGAGCCTGCGCTCCCTTCTTGTTTAAGTCACTCGTTTGCCAGCTAACTAAATACGTTTAGCTAGCGTAACCGTTAGAGTTTGCGAAGCGCTTCATCGCCCCAGCCAATTAAGCGGTTGTCTTCGAACACCAATGGCGTGCATTCGTCTTTTGTGGTGATGCCGTCATCAGCCGCCCGCTGAGTGCGGTAATACAGTACCCGGTAGGTATGGCCGTCCTGCCTTAACAGCTCATTGAAGTCAGCCACGCCCATACTGCGGGTTACATCTTCATAATGCGCATCCAATTCCAGTTTAGATATGTGTTTACGGTTGTTATATTCGCGCTGTTCCCAGGACGCGTTGTAGTGTCTGCCGTCGTCATCACCAACGGAAATCACACAACCTGAAAGTAACAGCGGGGCCGCCATAGCAGTAGCTAATAATATTTTTTTCATTTTCAGTCCTTGTTTTGCATAGTTGAATGCGTTGTTTTATTGCTACAATGCAATCAAGATCGGGGCCAAAAATAAACAATTGATTTTATTGATTTTTTTAAAATCACACTTGGCCCAAATTCAACTTTTAGGCAAAATAAGCAATTATTTAGCTTTTCTGACCACAATTGTAATTTTTATGAACGACAAAGAAAAATTTGAAACCTTGTTTGCTGTGTGTAAAAGCCTGGCTGAGGCCGGCCAAACACCCAGCGTTGGTATTTTAAGGGGAAAAGCGCCTTTTAAAGTCAGCGTACTGGAAGCCATCGAAGTCATTAAACGGTTTAATCAGCATCAACAACGTGAGGCAGAAAAACCGGCTCCCAAGGCGTTATCAGACAAAGAACGTATAGTTGAACTGGAAGCCCGGGTATCCCAACTTGAGCAAGCCATAGGCGTAATGGAAGCCCGACTGGCCAAGCTGGACGTGTAATAAGCTAGCGCAAGCCGTCTAAAAATGTCGCTAAATCCGGTGCCAGACAGCGTACCGGATGCTTGCCCACCTGCTCCAAAACAACCTCACCGGATGCATTGTCTACTGACAGAATGAAATCTTCTTCGTCAGTCAGGCCAAAAAATAACGTCGGAGGCTGCTTTAGCCGCTGTTTCATCATCAGATGACCAATCAGATTTTGTTGCAATCGTTCAAAATCTTCCTGATTACACACTTGCAGTAACTCACACGGGCCTTCACTGGCCTGGGTTAACAAATTAAAACTCCAGTTTGTGGTAAAAAAATGGCAATACTGTTCGTTTAATGTGATGTGCAGGGCGTTTTCTATGTTGGCAAAGCTGAGCGGGGTATCCATAGCCACTGGCTGCCATTTTACCTGGTCCCCTGTGGCCGCTTCGCTAAGATAACAAACCGATGGCCAGTCTGAATCGTATTCAACGGTAAACCGGTCTTCTGAATTGTGCTGTTCAGCCCGGAGCCTTTGTACTAAGTTATGCAATGATTGTTGAACGATTTGCTCCATTGCGTTTCCATTTTCGTTATACTTGGCACAATAGTAATAAAATTATTCGGTAGTTGATATAGCCGTAACGTGCCGCCTGATGTCAGGGGGTGACGATCTCACTACCCTGTTTTCATCGATATGGAGCCAGATTGGTTGCATGACTGAACTATCAAAGCAAAAAAAAGAACTTTCTCTCCCTACTCACCTGACACTGGGACAAAGTGTCGATTACATTGAACAATACACGCCAGACTTGCTCCAAAGCGTGCCGCGCTCGCTGAGCCGCGACCAAATTGGGGTCACAGCGCCACTGCCATTTGAGGGCGTGGATATTTGGAATGGTTACGAGCTGTCCTGGTTAAATGCAAAAGGTAAGCCTCTGGTTGCTATTTTGCAATGTCGGGTACCCGTCACCTCTGCCAATCTGATCGAATCCAAGTCATTCAAGCTGTACCTTAACAGCTTCAATCAAACGAAATTCAACTCGCGTGAAGACGTATCAGCGTGTCTTGAGAAAGACTTGAGCGCCTGCGCTGACGCTCCCGTCGCCGTCACACTGTTTGGACCGGAACAATTCGATGATTTACCCGTAAAGAACCTGACTGGCACATGTATCGACGAGTTGGACATTGACGTTACACAATATTCTCCAGCCCCCTCGCTGCTTAACAGTGATACCTCTCAACACGCAGAAGAAACACTGGTGAGCCATCTGTTAAAATCCAACTGCTTGATCACCAGTCAACCCGACTGGGCAAGTATTCAAATCCGTTATCAGGGACCTAAAATCGACCATGAAGGGTTGCTGGCTTACCTAATCTCGTTTCGCCAGCACAATGAGTTTCATGAACAATGTATTGAGCGTATTTATTGTGATTTAATGGCTCGGTGTAAACCATTGAAATTAGCTGTCTATGCGCGCTACACGCGGCGTGGTGGATTAGATATCAATCCTCTGCGCAGCAACTATACTGTTGATATAGAAAACGATCGTCAGGCCCGGCAGTAACTTGCCCTGCCCTTGCTAATAACAGGACATAACATAAATGGACGCAAAGCAGTTGCAATCGCTCAAGAATAATAACGAGCAGCTAGCAGGTTTTATCGTCAGACTGACTAATTTTTATGAAGGCTTGTCGCCCGATATCGATGCCGAGTTAAGCAAACTTCGCAGTCATCTGAGCGGAAAAGTCGATTACACGCTGGCAACGGTCAGCATCAATAAAATTAACCAGTTGTTTATGCTGGAGCCGACTAATCTAAAAAACCTAACGCAACAATGGATCCGTCAGTTAGAGGCTGATACCAAAGATTTCCAGCGCTATATAATCGACACAACACTGACCCAGAAAGCATTAGGGGTGGCGAATGCGCTCTCCAAGCCCATTGCGTCTGTGGGTCAGGTGTTGCCTTTGTACGAAAAGCTTATTACCTGTTACAAAGGCGGACTGTCTGCCGACGCTGTGCCGTTAGAAAACACAGAACCAGAAGCAAATAATACAACGCTAAAACTCAAGCAGGATCTGATTGACGAGTTATCGCACCTGCTTCAGACCTATGCCCGGGTTAACCCGGACGACACCTATATTGCGTCTTTACGTGAGCGTATCAATCAGGAGCTGACTGAAGAAGACTTGCTGAGCAGTTGCCTGTTGTTAATACGCATCATGGTGCAGGAAACCGTGACTGAAGCGAGTACCGCCGGTAAAATCATCCACCGGCTCAACAATGCGTTGGGTAACATCAACAACGAAGTTACCGACAGCATAAGCAAGAGCGTGGAAAGCTTTGAAGCGCGCCAAACGCGTCAACAGTCACTAAGAAATGTACTGGAAGACATGGGCGACGCCCTGGAAGGCGAACAAAATGTCGATCAGCTAAAAGAGCAGGCACAACATTATCTCGGCCAGTTGAGTAATTCGTTGTCTCAAGGGGAAGAATCAGACAGAGAAGAACAGGAAGGCTTGATGACACTGCTGGTGTCGATGCAGCAACAGCTGTCTTCGCTACAAAAACAAACCGACTCCTATCGCAAAAAACTCGTTGAGCAGCGTGTGAACATGTACACCGACCCACTCACTAAAGTGCCAAACCGCATGGCCTATAACGAACGTGCTCATAAAGACTGGCAGAAATGTCAGCAGCAACAAAAACCGATGAGTATTGCCGTAATAGACGTTGATCACTTTAAACGGATCAACGACCAATACGGCCACGCGGCGGGCGATAAAACGCTGCAGGCGATAGCCAGATACCTAAAAAGTCGTCTTCACACTAATGAATTTCTAGCCCGTTGGGGAGGTGAAGAATTCATTTTGCTGATACCGGAGCTGAGCATCAACAACCTGACGAATAGACTGGATGAGTTGCGAATTGGGCTGGCCCAGCTACCCTTTAAGTTCAAGCAGGAAAGATTAACCGTTACGGTATCTATTGGTGGAACGGAGTGCCGCACAGGTGAAGAGCTCGATACTGCATTCGAGCGCGCAGACAAATGTTTGTACCAAGCAAAAGCCGGAGGCCGTAACCAGGTAGTTGTACAGGAATCCGCATGAAAAAAATTCAGTTGAACCCTGTTGGCTGGATGAGTCAGCTGTCTCAGGTTGAGGTCAGTAAACTCGAAGACACCACCAACAGTGAGTTGTACCGCATGTTTCGCAACTGCTGTCTGGCTGTACTTAACAGTGGCGTTGACGAAGATAACTACGAAGTTTTATTTTCCCCATATGACTCATTCGACATCCGACTTATCAAGCGCGAACGCGGCGTTAAACTCGAATTGATCAACCCTCCGGAAGTGGGTTTCGTGGATGACAGATTAGTTCGGGGTGTCCACGAGCATCTGTTTTCCGTTTTACGCGACATGCTCTACATGGGCAATAAGTACGCTTTCGTACATCAACAAGCCCCACTGGATAGCAGCGGCATCACCGATATGGTGTTCGATATGTTGCGCCACGCTAAGGTTATTGAGCCTAACAATGAACTCAACACCATCGTGTGTTGGGGCGGTCACTCGATTGGATTAACCGAATACAAATACACCAAGGAAGTAGGCTATCAGTTAGGGTTGCGGGAAATGAATATCTGCACCGGATGCGGGCCCGGCGCCATGAAAGGCCCCATGAAGGGCGCAGCCATTGGCCATGCCAAGCAACGCTATAAAGCCGGTAGATATATCGGAATCTCAGAGCCCAGTATTATTGCGGCTGAGCCGCCTAACGCCATTGTTAATGAACTGGTGATCATGCCAGACATTGAAAAGCGTCTGGAAGCATTTGTGCGTATCGCACACGGCATTGTGATTTTTCCGGGTGGTGTGGGAACCGCAGAAGAGTTGTTGTATTTATTGGGCATCTTGTCACACGAGCGAAATGCCCAGCAGCCTTATCCTCTGGTACTCACCGGTCCGGCCGGCAGTGAAAGCTACTTCGAAGCCATTCACGACTTTGTGGGAGCCACGCTGGGTAAAACAGCGCAGAGCAAGTACCAAATCATTATTGACGACCCGGCAGAAGTCGCGCGGGTATTGTGTCAGGGCAGTAAAAAAGTGGAACAATACCGCCTGGCCATGGGCGATGCATTTAGCTTCAACTGGTCTTTGAAGATCGAAGATGACTTTCAGCAGCCTTTTACGCCTACCCACAAAACCATGGCTGCACTTAATCTGCATCGCGAGCAGCCGCTGTCAGATCTCGCCAGCAACTTACGCAAAGCCTTCTCCGGCATAGTTGCAGGAAATGTGAAAGCCGAAGGGGTCAAACAAATTCGCGAACTTGGGCCGTTCAACCTGTCGGGCGAAGCCGATATCATGTCGCGTATTGATGCTCTGTTGAAGCAATTTGTTGCACAACAGCGCATGAAATTACCCGGTACCGAGTATCAGCCGTGCTATACCATAAACCGCGAGACATAATCGGTAACATTCAAGGTGCTGACAGCTACACAAAAAGTAGGGTAGACTAGCTGCTGAAATAGCGACTACCCATTCCCTAACAACGTATAAATAAATGAATAGTAAAGTTATTAAGCTTATTTTGTTTGGCGTGGCATCCTACGCGGTGCTGGCCTTTCTGCTAATTGCATTCTATCCGGACAAGCCGGAGAACATGGACTGGCAGGATCGCGAAGAGTACAACAAAGTACAGATTTCCAAACTCGAACTTGGCATTACTCGCGCAGAAGTACTCGCGCTGCTCGGCGCGCCGGATATCACCGAAGCCAAGATGCAGGGTAGCCGCGAAATTCAGGTCATGTTTTATCGCACCCAGCATGTACGCGCCGATGGCCTCACTACGCAGGATGAATGCACGCCACTGTTGTTCGAAAACGAAGCCTTGGTTGCCTGGGGTGAAGGGGCATATCAAACCTATCTGAGCAGCTAACTGGTTTGGATGCCTTTGCCAGCCAACTGGCTGAGATCACCGAACAAAGCCTGTCGCTTCCTGTTCTTCCGGCAAAACAATCCAGTCAAATTAACGCTTACCTGACTATAAGTGCCAACTGGTTATCATTAGCGGAAAACGCATTGCCGTTATTGACTGCTATCGCCTGCCTGCCCGCCTCCCTGCAACAGCCACAAAGCAAACTCTGGCGCAGGCATATTGCCCTCTATCTGTTATTGGGTATGCGCTCTCATGCGAACCATCACACTTTGCAGCAAGGTGTTGCGGCGCTACTGAGTTTTTATCAGTTAAAACAAGCGCAACAACCGCCTGCCGTAAGACAAAAGGTCGCCGCACAGTTGCGCAAGCTAGACCAGCACTACTGGGCTTTCAGACTGCTATCGACTGGCGCAGCCAGTCACGACTCCGACGATGTTTTCGCGCTTTCCTGGCAGTGGATAGCGTTACTGCATCGCTCCCCGGCTATGTGCGTAGCTGATACGCTGCATCACCTTTCATTGCGAACGGGTTGTTCACTGAATAGTTTATTAACCCCGTTTGTGACTTTCCCTGGTGTTTTACACGAAGGGTGTCGGGTGAAGTATCAGCAGTCGACTGCGTTACTGGTTGGCCAATTACCAGAACAAGTTCTCCTGTATCTGCCCCACAATGAGCAATTTGCCTGGGACGGACGCAACAGTATCACACCGGAAAACGGCAAAACTGTGTCATTAACCCAGTGGGTTCAAATCGTTGAGCGCTTAAACCATTACCAGACGGAAAATGACAATAACGAACAGGCACTTACCCTACCAGACTACCAGTGGGCTGTACCGACGAGTTATCCGGTAAGCCGCCCGCCGACGTCGTTGGAACAGCTGCTTCGCGCGTTATACGACCCTGATGTGGCAATTAAAAAGATTGTCGACCTGATTAGTACTGAACCGACGTTCAGTGCCTTCCTGACTCAGGCAGCCTCCCAGGACAATCGGATGCAGCTTCCTGTACAGGATCTCAAACAAAGTATCTTAACGTATGGTCTGGATAGGGTTGGCCATATGCTGGTTCAGCACGCGCTTTACCAGCGCTTGTCGCAACACCCGTTTCCATTGCAGCCCTGGTTTAGTCGCTTAACCCAGCTTGCCGCGCAAATTGCCAGTGAACTGGCTGCTGCGACTCCTTCACTGACACCACAAAGTGCCGGCCTGGTCGTCACCATTGCATTTTCTCCTTTGTTTACATTGCCCTACACCAAAGTGCAGATCACAATACCTCGCCAACCACGGCAATTATTTAATGTAGCTACCTTGCTGCACCCTCAACCCGAGAAATGGCTGGCCTCAGTGCGTCAGCATCAGCAATCACTGGTAACCGCGTGGCAGCAGCAAACCTTGCAAACGAAACTGATCGCGTGTTGTGGGAGGCTACCACTTGATGTACCTGCATCCCTGCGGCAGGCTCATTGCGTTGCAGGTCTTAGCATAATCTGGGCGAGGCAATGGTTGCTCGATCAACCTGTCTGCGAATCAACAAAACAATTTATACAACAGACCCGCCAGCTTTATCCGGACCTGTTTGGACTGGAATCCCTTATCCGAAGTCAGGTTTCTGCCCTGTTAGCTTGCCCTTTAAACGAATTTGCCAGCAATCGCCATTCAGCAAATAAATAGCGGCTACACAACCCCTACTAAAGGCATAATTCACTACTCATTTGAGGGCTGATCGTTTAGACTAGCGCCTGGCTGTGGAGGGTGTCGCCGCGTGCGAGACACAAAACAACATCACACGATAATGGCCCCTCTGGTGTAGCAAAACCGGTAGTATGAATGAGCGTCATCGGTTCAAATCTGTAATTACAGAAATTTACGCTACACTTACCCCAAAGCAAAATTACCTAACGAATCAGTACAAGTTATTAAGGATCTCTGATGACTCAACAACGTATTACTGTCATCCGCGGAGATGGTATTGGCCCGGATATCATTGATGCTGCTACGCAAATTCTGGACAAAGTGGGTTGTGACTTTGCCTACGATTATGCAGATGCCGGCCTGGTAGCACTGGAAAATCACGGTGAATTACTGCCTCAGGAAACACTGGACCTGATCGCGAAAAACAAAGTCACCCTGAAAGGCCCGCTAACAACCCCAGTAGGTGAAGGCTTTACATCAATTAACGTAAGCCTGCGCAAGCAATTCAAACTGTATGCAAACGTTCGTCCTGTGCTGTCCTTTAAAGGCACCAAGGCGCGCTACGAAGATATCGACATTATCACTGTGCGTGAAAACACGCAGGGTATGTACTCAGGCCTGGGTCAGGTTGTCTCTGAAGATGGCACTGAAGCAGAAGCACTGAGTAAAATTACCCGTGAAGGCGCTGAAAAAATCGTTACTTTTGCCTACGAATTGGCACGCCGTGAAGGTCGCAAACAAGTAACAGCGGTTCACAAAGCAAACATCCTGAAATCGACTTCTGGTCTGTTCCTGAAAGTCGCTCGTGAAATCGGTGAAAAGTACCCGGATATCGAGTCAAAGGAAATGATTGTAGACAACGCCTGTATGCAATTAGTGATGAACCCTCACCAGTTCGACGTCATTGTAACGACCAACTTGTTTGGTGACATCCTGTCTGATCTGTGTGCCGGTTTGGTTGGCGGCCTGGGTATGGCACCTGGCGCGAACATCGGCGGTGACTGTGCAATCTTTGAAGCCGTTCACGGCTCTGCACCTGATATCGCAGGCAAAAACCTGGCTAACCCAACCAGCGTTATCCTGGCTTCTGTACAGATGCTGGAGTACCTGGGCATGGCCGATAAAGCCGAGCGTATCCGCACTGCACTGAAAGACGTCATTGAGACTGGTGACCGTACTACCCGTGACTTGGGTGGCCAGCACGGCACCACAGAGTTTACCCAAGCGGTACTTGACCGCCTGTAAACGGCATCTACACCCTGTTCTAAAGCAAGCCAACTGGCTTGCTTTTTTTATGCCTGTCATTCCTCACGTAGCTAAGTTCAGTGTAAAAACTGGCCTTTTTCAGTACTGCCCCACTTCCAACTCAAGCGTTAAGGTGTATGTACCCAGCCAATGATGAGTTTGTTGTTATCTGACTTACTCGCGCTATGGCCAGGTACACCTATCCCATGATTGAAAAGGAACACAAACAATGAATACTCGTATACTGACTTTCCTGGCGCTTTTACTGACATCGGTTTGCGGCGCCAGCTCCGCATGTGCTGAGGCACTCACTACTATGGACAGCGTTGAACATGTTGCCAGCAAACACACGCTGGTTAACCTGAACGCCGCGAATGTTGAACAACTGATGGCGTTACCGGGTATCGGTAAAAGTAAAGCCCAGGCTATTGTAGCTTACCGTGAGGAACAGGGTCCGTTTAGCTCAGTGGATGACCTGGTAAACGTTAAAGGTATCGGTAAAAAGCTACTGGCAAAACTTGCTGCGTCGGTTGAAGTTCGATAACCAATAAAAAAGCCGCCCCGAGGGCGGCTTTACGCTATAACTTTAGCTGCTATGGCATAGCATCCAAATCTTCACCTTCCTTCTCAACCTGTGGTGGCATCAGATCTTCTTTACTGATACCCAGGGCAAGGGCAACTGAACTCGCGATATAGATAGACGAGTAAGTACCTACTACCACACCAAACAGCAATGCAGTTGCAAAACCGTGGATTAACGCCCCACCCACGAAGAACAGTGCCAACAGCACCAGTACCGTGGTTAATGAGGTTATGATGGTACGGTTTAAGGTTTGCGTTAAAGAGATATTGATGATCTCAACCGGCTCACCCTTACGGATTTTGCGGAAGTTTTCGCGGATACGGTCAGACACAACGATGGTATCGTTAAGCGAGTAACCGATAACCGCCAGTACTGCCGCCAGTACCGTTAAGTCGAATTCCAGTTGCAGCACGGAGAACAAACCCAACGTTAAGATCACGTCGTGAACCAACGCAGACACTGAGCCCAGCGCGAAGCGCCATTCAAAGCGCGCCGCAACGTAAATCAGGATACAGATTAACGCAACCAACATGGCAAGGCCGCCCTGCTCGGTAAGTTCTTCACCTACGTTGGGGCCAACAAACTCAATACGGCGTTTTTCAACACCGGCATTAGCTGCACGCAAAATTTCGATAACCTGATCGCCAATGGTCGCCGCTTTAACGCCTTCCCGCGGTGCAATACGAATAAGCACGTCGGTACTGCTACCGAAGTTCTGCACTATCGCATCCGGGAAGTTGTTTTCAGCTAGCTGCAGACGAATCGCTTCCAAATCGGCGGCGTCTTCGTAACCCACTTCAATCAGGGTACCGCCCGTAAAGTCCAGGCCCCAGTTCAGGCTGTTTACGCCCAGAGACACTAACGAGCCCAGAATTAGCACGGTTGACAGCACCATCGCTGGCAAACGCAGCTTCATGAAGTTGATGGTTTCTTTTAACTTTAATAATTGCATGATCGTGCTCCTATATCGCCAGCTTACTTACACGGCGGCCGCCCCACACAGCATTAACGATAACGCGTGTTACCAGAATCGCTGTAAACATGGAGGTTGCAATACCGATCATCAGAGTAATTGAGAACCCTTTAATTGGGCCGGTTCCCACTGCGAACAGAATAAGACCCGCAATAAAGGTGGTGATATTGGCATCTAAAATAGTCGAGAACGCACTGTCGTAGCCATGGTGAATGGCTTGCTGAGGGCTTCTGCCGTCGCGAAGCTCTTCACGAATACGTTCGAATATCAGCACGTTGGCGTCAACGGCCATACCGACGGTAAGTACGATACCGGCCATACCTGGCAAGGTTAGGGTTGCACCCGGGATCATCGACATAATGCCCACAATCATCACCAAGTTCACCGCCAACGCGATATTGGCGACAATACCAAACGCTTTGTAGTAAATCAGCATGAACACCATCACCAGCGCCAGGCCCCATATAATGGCTTGCATACCTAAATCAATGTTTTCCTGACCCAGGCTCGGGCCTACGGTGCGTTCTTCCACAATCTGGATAGGTGCAATCAGCGCACCTGCGCGAAGCAGCAAGCTCAGGTCGCGGGCTTCTTTAGGTGAATCCAGACCTGTGATCCGGAAACTGCTGCCAAACTGAGAGCGAATGGTCGCCACGTTGATCACTTCTTCGTGACGCTCAAAAATCAGTTTACCATTGGCGTCGCGATCACCTGTGGCTTTGTATTCAATGAACACAGTTGCCATCGGTTCGCCGATGTTTTCGCGGCTGCCGCGAGACATCTTGTTGCCGCCTTCCGAGTCCAGAGAGATGCTAACCTGAGGTAAACCATATTCATCGACACCGCTATTCGCGTCGATAATGTGGTTACCTTTCACGATCACGCGCTTCTTCAGCAACACCGGACGACCATCTTTGTCGTTCAGTAACTGAGAACCCGGCGGTACTCTGCCCTGCTGAGCATCGCGTACGTCGTTATCCTGATCAACCATACGGAATTCAAGCGTAGCAGTCGCGTTAAGGATTTCTTTCGCACGCGCGGTGTCCTGAATACCCGGTAACTGAACAACAATACGTTCTGCACCTTGTTTCTGCACTACCGGTTCAGCAACACCTAACTGATTAACCCGGTTGCGAATAATGGTGATGTTTTGCTTCACCGCGTAGTCACGAATTTCAGCCAGTTTGGTTTCGGCAAACTGAGCACGTAATACCAGACCGTCTAACTCCTGGTAAGTCAGATCGCGGTTGCGGTTTTCGAGGAAAAATTCCGCTTTATCTAATGTTTCTTCGTCGCGGAACTGAATATCGATATGACCATCACGCACATTGACTGCACGGTAACGGAGTTTTTCTTCGCGCAACGCAGTACGAAAATCGCTTTCTGCGTCTTCCAGCGCTTTCGCAATGGCTTCGTTCATATCCACTTCCATCAGGAAGTGAACACCGCCACGCAAATCCAGGCCCAGCTTCATCGGCTCACCACCGAGGTTTTCCAGCCACTCTGGTGTATCTGCCGCCAGGTTCATAGCAACCACATAGTCATCGCCTAGTTCACGGTCCAGTAAGTCGCGCGCGCGCAACTGGCTGTCAGAATCATTCAAACGAATCAGAATTTGCTCGTTTTCAAACTCGATGGACTTTTTGGCAATATCATTGGCTGCCAGAATATCTGACACTCTGGATTCGAGGGCTTCGGTCACCGTAGAGTTGCGTGATGCTGAAATTTGTACAGCGTTATCTTCGCCGTAAATATTGGGCAGTGCATACAAACTACACATCGCCACCAGCACCAGGACCACCAGGACCTTAAAAATAGAATTTTGATTTAACACGGACATTCCCTTAACCGGGCACCTATGTCCAAGGTACCCGGTGAGCGGTTATTAAATAGACTTCATTGTGCCTTTAGGCAACACAGCGCTAACCGCTGTTTTTTGCACAACAATATTCGTTGCGTCGTTTAATGCAATCTCAATAAAGTCTTTTTCGTCAGACACTTTGGTTACACGTCCAACTAACCCGCCCTGGGTAAGCACTTCGTCACCTTTACCCAGTGAAGACACCAGTGCTTTGTGCTCTTTTACGCGTTTTGCCTGCGGACGGTACAGCAGGAAGTAGAAAATCAGGCCGAATACACCCAGCATGATCAACATTTCAAGACCACCGCCCTGAGCGCTTCCACCGGCTGATTGTGCGTAGGCGTTTGAAATAAATAAACTCATAATGTTCCCCGTTTAAATTGTTATAAAGCCGGTACCGGCATGTTTTTTTGTGCGTAGAATTCTTCTACAAATGCATCCAGCGCATCATTGGCGATGGCGTCGCGTAACCCTTGCATTACACGCTGATAATACCGCAGATTGTGAATGGTATTCAGGCGTGCACCGAGGATCTCATTACACTTATCGAGATGATGTAAATATGACCGCGAATAGTTTTTGCAAGTGTAACAATCACAATTTTCATCCAATGGACCGGTATCGTGCTTGTGTTTCGCGTTGCGGATTTTTATCACACCTTCCGTGACAAACAAATGACCATTTCGCGCATTGCGGGTTGGCATCACGCAATCGAACATATCAATTCCACGACGAACCGCTTCTACAATGTCTTCCGGCTTACCCACGCCCATCAGGTAACGCGGTTTATTTTCCGGAATTTTTGGTGCAGTGTGATTGATAATGCGGATCATGTCGTCTTTGGGCTCGCCCACAGACAAACCGCCAATGGCGTAGCCGTCAAAGCCAATGTCTTCCAGACCAGCCAGAGATACGTCACGTAAATCTTCGTACATTCCGCCCTGGATAATACCGAAAAGCGCTGAAGGATTGTCGCCGTGGGCGTCTTTACTGCGTTTTGCCCAACGAAGCGATAGCTCCATTGAAATACGCGCTTCCTGTTCGGTGGCCGGATATGGCGTACATTCGTCAAAGATCATAACGATGTCGGAACCCAGATCGCGCTGTACTTCCATGGACTTTTCCGGCGTCAGTAAAATCTTCTCGCCGTTGATGGGTGAGCGGAAGGTTACGCCTTCTTCAGTGATCTTACGCAGATCACCCAGACTAAACACCTGGAAACCACCGGAATCGGTAAGAATAGGCTTGTCCCAGTGCATAAAGTCATGCAGGTCGCCATGCTGTTTGATGATACCGGTGCCCGGGCGCAGCATTAGGTGAAAGGTATTACCCAAACAAATGTGTGCACCGCTGTCTTCCAGCTCTTCCGGGGTCATCCCCTTTACCGTACCGTAAGTCCCCACGGGCATAAACGCCGGAGTTTCCACAACGCCGCGCTCGAAAACGAGACGGCCGCGTCGGGCCTTACCATCGGTATGTAGTAATTCAAATTGCATTGTGTTGATTATCCTGTCTGAACCAGCCGCCCGCCACGAATTTGGCTATAAGGCACCTGTCGATGTTCAATTGAGGGCGGATTATACCAGCTATTAAGCAGAGATCATGCGTTTGTCGCTTTTTCGATAAACATACTGTCGCCGTAGCTATAAAAACGGTATTCCTGCTCAATAGCCTGCTCGTATGCAGCAAGTACATTGTCTTTACCCGCAAAGGCACTAATAAGCATGATCAGTGTGGATTCCGGCAAGTGGAAGTTAGTAAACATGGCGTCCACAACCTTAAACTCAAATCCCGGATAGATGAATATGTCAGTATCAGATTGATACGGTACCAGCACCTCGCCTTTGCTTGCTTCAAGCGCAGAGGATTCCAGTGAACGGACCGACGTTGTTCCCACCGCAATGACGCGTTTTCCGGCCGCCTTGGTTGCCCGAACGGCATTCACCACGTGCTCTGGAACAATGGCAAATTCGCTGTGCATTTTGTGCTCGAGGATATTATCTACCCGAACAGGCTGAAACGTACCCGCACCGACATGCAGGGTGACGTAAGCAAGATTTACCCCTTTCTGCTGTAAACGCTCCAGCAGCGCATCGTCAAAATGCAGCCCCGCTGTGGGCGCTGCTACTGCGCCAGGCGCCTGGTTGTACACGGTTTGATACCGTTCTTTGTCGGCTTGCTCGTCAGGTCGGTCAATGTAAGGTGGCAATGGCATGTGGCCGTATTGCTCCAGTTGCTCAAGAACGGTCGCATCACCGTTGAACCGGAGTTCAAACAGGGCATCCTGGCGTCCGGTTACCGTGACACTTACCGCGCCTTCCAGCAATAAATCCGTGCCGGGCTTTGGCGCTTTGCTGGCCCGCACATGTGCCAGCGCATTGTTATCGTCAACAATACGCTCGATGAGCACTTCAACTTTTCCGCCGCTAGCCTTCTGCCCCAGTAACCGGGCAGGAATAACACGGGTATTGTTGAAGACCAACAGGTCGCCAGGCTCAACCAGGTCAAGCATTTGCTGAAATTGCTTATGATGTACGTCTCCGGTCGTGCCGTTCAGGTGAAGTAAACGACTGGCGGTTCGATCTGGTGTGGGGTATTTGGCAATTAAATGCTCAGGCAATGTGAAGCTAAAATCTGATAATTTCATGGAAAATCGATACTAATATTGTTTTTTTCTATGTTTGTCCGTGGTTTAACCATTAGACAAAAGGTTAAAAAGGATACAATTAAATTTTTCCGCACTTAATCGTTAAAGTTTACCATATTCTCTGCAAACACACGTAATTACTAGCATGCAGAGAATTGCGCCATTTCTCCCATTAAGTTTAGGTATTTTTTTCTATACTTACGAATGCGCATTTATACATCAAAGCACTTCCCTCAGAACATATTAGGATTACTATATATCCAGAAGCGATGATGTTCTCCCATCTTCCTTTCCTTCTTACCCAGCCGTTTGGCTGGGTTTTTATTTTCAGGAACAGAAAATAGCGTAGTACTTTAGTGTCCGCGTGTTGCCATGATATCGCAGACAGACCCCAACGCCTATTTTCAAACACACCACAGAGTACTTTCGCTCAGTCGTGTTCACCTAACACGGCTTCGATAGTCTCTTTCGATAACGCCCTTGCATTAAGCACAAACAGTATTTGCAACAACAGGTCAGCACCGAGTATGCCTTTATTGACCTTATTTCTCAGGTTATCCGCCGATTGGACAATCCCAATTTCAGCCAGTCTGTCGCTTAAGCCCTGGTACTTCACACCCCGAATCGACATTTCTGAACGTACTATTCGCTGTACCGCTTGTCGCCACTGATTCCGATCCTTCACGAAAGCCCCTTTTGTGAATTATATTTTACATTAACACATCTTTTTACACATAAAGACATAATAATTATTGACGACAAGTGTGCTCTTTGTCTACACTTTGTTGCGTTGTTATCGAGATGGCAACACAACATCATCAGATTCATCAAGCTTTGCCTGCTAATTGTAGCAAAATTGTTGCATCGAACCGATGAATCTGACTAGAGTGGTCGCGTTGACTTTAATCGCTTAGGAGAGACGTTATGGATTGGGATCTGGAAAAACTCGAGTCCCTGTTTACCGACATGGATGACCTGGTTGTCACCCGCGAAAAGGAATGTTTGCTTATAGCTAATCAGGATGGACTGGACGCCTGGCTAGCCATTAGCGGAGAACAAATTATTGTAGAGAGTCTGTTGTTTGAGTCGTCGCAGGTAAAAGACAAAGCGGCACTGGACCACGACATTTTATCTACACACATGCTATTCCCACTGACCACCGTGGCCATCTCAAATATCAACGGTGAAGAATATTACACTGCTTTCGGAGCGCTGAGCGCACAGTCAAAAGCAGAGAGTATTCAAATTGAAGTCACAACGTTATTTCAAAACGTTGCGGCCTTTCTTGATGCGTATGAAACGCACCTGAAATAACCTTTAAGGAGATCATTATGTCTGTGTGGAAAAAACTCATTACTGCGGTAAAAGGTGGCGCTACGGAAGCTGCTCAGGCTGTGGCAGACAGCCAGGCAATCAGAATCCTTGAACAGGAAATTCGGGAAGCGAAAGAAGAGCTACGCAAGTCGGATCATGCGCGCACTCAAATTCTGGCCAAGTGTAAATTGTCGCAACAGAAAGTCGACGGCTTCAATCAATCGATTGCTGAATACGAAGCCCATGCTCGCAAGGCGATCGACACCGATCGTCAATTAGCGCTTGATTGTGCCCAGAAAGTTAGCGAGTTAAAAGAAGAACGCGATCAGGAACAACAATACCTTGATCAGTTTAATGCGTCTGAAGCTAATTTGGCGAAGAACATTCAGCAGGCAAAAGCCAATCTGCGTCGCCTGGAGCAACAGGTTGATATGGTGAAAGCAACGGAAAGCGTTCAAAAAGCTCAGGTTGCCGTGTCATCCCGCCACATGGGAGCCAACAGTAAAATGAAAACGGCAACGGAATCACTGAGTCGTATTCAGGAAAAGCAGAAAATGCGCAGTGCAGAGCTTGAGGCAGCGGAAGAGCTTGCCTCCAACGAGTCTTCCAGCGATTTAGAAAAGCGCCTTGCCGAAGCCGGTATCAAAGGCGGCAGCACGTCTGCTGACGACGAATTGGCAAGAATACTGGGTAAATAAGCGGCTTCATGCTTTATTTCCCCGGCCACAGGCCAACCATTGGGGCAGGCAATCAGTAGCAATACAGGTTGTCATGCCCCTTCTTTTTTTGCGAAGATGTTGATACAGAATTCAACAACACGGACGAATTTCTAACGCATTATGTGGACAAAAATACGACGCGTTATGCTGCACTATTTTGCCGAGTCGAAGTGGTACACCATTGTACTTGCCTCGCTTTTCTATGCGGTAACCTCCTGGTTATTGCTGTGGGCAGCAGAAGAACAATCATTAACAGGCAGTATTGATTTCTTATACTGGCTCGCGGTTACTGGCTCGACAGTTGGCTATGGTGATTTATCACCTCAAACCGATGCGGGTAAATTAATCGTCGCGTTTTATGTCATTCCTCTGGGGTTAAGTATTTTTGCAATGGTCATTGGCCGTATTGCAGCATTTGTTGGAAATCAATGGAGAAAAGGGCTAATGGGATTATCAACACTGTCTGTGACTAATCACATTCTGGTGATCGGCTGGAACGAACAACGTACTTTGCTGTTGTTAAAACTGTTACTGCAGGAACGTGAATCACTGCCGGAAAGACCAGATATCGTGCTTTGTGTGCGAGCGGATATTACCAACCCCATGCCCGGGCAAGTTGAATTTGTAAAAGTAGAATCGTTTAACCGCGATGAAGATATGGACAAAGCTTGCATTGCTGAAGCATCGACCATTCTTATTGATAACCCTCAGGACGATTTAACCCTGACCACCGCACTGTATTGCTCACAGAAAAACCCGTCAGCGCATCAGGTAGCCTATTTTGCTGATGAGAGCCTGGTTGGGTTACTCCAGCAACATTGCCCACAGGTGGAATGCACCCCCAGTGTTGCCGTTGAGATGCTGGCAAAAGCGGCATTTGATCCCGGTTCCAGTACCCTTCATCACGATTTACTGAGTGTGGATGACGACGGACAGGCACAGTTCTCGCTGTCACTGCCAGCCAGCAATGACGCGATGCCCTATCAGCAATTATTCTTCGCTTTTAAGCGCCACTACGATGCCACTTTAATTGGTTATGCGCCATCAGGACGCACGCAGGATGTTACCCTGAATCCGTCTCTTGATACTCTGATCGCGCCTCAAGACAAACTGTATTACATTGCAAAACAACGGATAACCGACATCGATTGGCAAGCCATTACGGAGTCAGACAATGTTTAAGAAATGGTTTAAATCTGAACAACCCAAAAAACCTCAGGCACCTGAAGTCATGGGGCTTTACCTGGGCGGCTCCTTTGAATTAGACGCCCTGAAACTCAAATTAATCACGCCCGAATTGTGTATCGAAAACCCGGCGTCCAAGCACCTTATCCAGGCGGTTGGCCAGGCAGAGCTCGACACCGGTGGAACGCTCCTGCGTTTTTACACCGACGATGACGCCTTTTTGCAAGTTGTGCTCGATGGTGGCATGACTGAAAACCACATTACTGACGTCAAATTGTGGTACTTCTATTCAACCACAACCATTGGCACTGAATCCCAGTGGAAACAATGCCTCGCTGATGGCATTTCAAAGCCGACTTATGAGTTAGAAGGATTCGAGTTTACGCGTATCTGGGATGCCGTAGGCGACGTATCGCCGCCAGTGGCCGTGACCGAAAAAACTTATGAAGAAGATGAAGACGTCAGCGAAACTGACCAGTTTATGATGCTGTACGAAAGACACCTGAGCGACGGCAACACCGAATCTCTGCTAGTTGCTGGCGAAGAAAAAATAGTAGGCCAAAACGCTGACCGCTGTCTGGTGGTGAGTACCGGCTTCGATATTCAACCTGCAGATATCCGTATCAACGGCTAAAAAAAGAGGAAGACAACATGGAAATCGTAATGGATTCACTGGCCGGGTTAGCCAATTTTGCGATGTATTTTGCGATCTCAATCGTGTACCTGTTTATCTTTAAAATAGTGTATGCGTTTGTGACCCCCCACGACGAATGGAAGCTGGTTAAAGAGCAACAAAACGTCTCTGCTGCCATTGGGTTTGGCGGCGCCATGATCGGCTTCAGTCTGGCGTTGGCCAGTGCAGCATCAAACTCACTAGGATTAATCGACTTTACTCTGTGGGGCGTCGTTGCCGTGATTGCGCAAAGTTTTGCCTTTGCATTGCTGCGCTTTACCTTTATGCCGAAAATTGCTGAGCGTATTAACAACAATGAAATCTCTGCGGGTGTTATGTTAGCAGCCGTTTCGGTAGCTGTAGGATTACTCAACGCTGCATGTATGACCTACTAGGAGCGAACGATGAGCCACACACAGAAACGTTCCAAACATATCGCTTTGCACAGTATGCGCAAGGCATTTTCGTTAAAGCCCCTCGCCGTTGGCATTGCAACCGTCTTTTTGTCGGCCTGTGGTGAAGATCGGGATGCATCTAAAATATATGTGTCAGTCGACGACTGTAAACAGGACAATCCGGATGCGGTAGGCCAATGTCAGGCGGCCTTTGAGTCTGCTATTGAAGAACACAACCGCACAGCACCGCGCTTTAATAGTCAGAATGACTGTGAGTATGAGTTCGGCAACGAACGCTGCCAATATGTGCAATCCCAGTCGGGCAGCTTTTTCATGCCCTTTATGGCAGGCTTTATTGTGAGTCGGCTAATGCAGCCTTCCCCCTACTATTCACAGCCTTTGTACACGTCGTTTTCCCCCTACTCCCCGTTTCGGTCACGCTGGGTGACGTCCAATGGCTATGTATTTGATGGCGATATTCGTCGCCGCTCATATTATGCGCCTTCGTCTGTATACAAACCAAAGCCGACAGTAAACCGCACCATTAACCGCGGTGGTTTTGGCAGTACAGTACGCGCCAAGTCAAGTTGGGGCAGCAGCAGTAAATCCAGTGGTTGGGGTGGTTAATTCGTGTTTCGAATGGCATGCCAACCCAGGAGTAACTGGCAGCAGCTGGCCACCGAGTACGGTTTTCATTTTCACACTATGTATGGCCAGCCCTACTGGGACGAATCAGCGTATTACCAGTTTACGTTGAAACAGGTAGAACAGGACATTGAAGACCCTACCGCCGAGCTGCACCAGATGTGTTTGCACGTGGTCGACAAAGTAATTAACAGCGAAGCGCTCATGCAGCGCTTTCAAATACCACAACAACACTGGGATTTTGTTGCCGAAAGCTGGCGTCAGCAGTCCCCGTCGTTATATTCCCGGTTAGATCTGGTCTACGATGGCAAGCATCCCGCCAAATTACTGGAAAATAACGCCGACACCCCAACTTCACTGTACGAAACTGGCTTCTGGCAATGGTTATGGCTGGAACAACAGGTTAATGCTGGCAAACTGTCGCGTGGTGCAGATCAGTTTAATTCTCTGCAAGAGAAACTGGTGAACCGGTTTGCGGCACTGAAACATCAGTACGGCTTCCATCACATTCACTTTAGTTGCTGTCAGGACTCGGTAGAAGATCGCGGTACCGTTCAGTATCTACAAGACTGTGCATCCACCGCAGGGGTCAGTGCTCCCTTTCTTTATATCGAAGAAATCGGCCTGGGTGATACCGGGTATTTTACTGACCTGGCCGATGACGCCATTACACACTGTTTCAAATTATATCCTTGGGAGTTTATGCTCAGGGAGTCGTTTGGCGATGCCTTGTCTGGCGCTGAGGTTGAGTGGTTAGAGCCCGCATGGAAAGCGGTCTTGTCAAACAAAGCGCTGCTGCCCATGTTATGGCAGGAATTTGAAAACCACCCTAACCTGCTTCCCGCCTTTTTTGAAGACGATCCACTGCGTCCACGCCATGGAAAATGGATTAAAAAGCCCTTGTTTTCGCGCGAAGGCGCCAATATCTCATTGATTGATGACTCACAAAAAGCGGTGCCACTGTCGGACGGTCCTTATGGTGAGGAAGGGTTTATATACCAGCAGTTTCATTCCCTGCCTCAATACGAAGGAAATTATGTGTTGATTGGCAGTTGGCTGGTAAATGATGAACCTGCGGGCATGTCGATTAGAGAAGACAGCTCCGTTATTACCCAGGACTTATCCCGCTATTTACCGCATATCATACTTTGAGGTTTTGCATGACGCCCTGGACGATGACAACACAAATTCGCTGGCTCTCAGCAATCGCTTTGAGTTTACTCGGCGTAGAATTTCTAAACCTGATCCTTGCGAATAGTCTGAATCAATTTGGTTTGCGCCCTCGGGATATATCTCACCTGAGCGGAATCGTTACAGCCCCATGGCTACATGGCAGTCTGACTCACTTTGCCAGTAATTTCCTGCCGCTGTTGCTGTTTGCCGGATTAGCCATGCAATGGGGACGAGCCGTATTCATAAAAAGTATGCTGTTAATTTGGCTGGGTGCCGGCTTATGTGTGTGGGTATTGGGTCGCAATGCTACGCATATTGGGGCAAGTGGCATTGTGTACGGCTTATTTGGCTTTTTAGTGGTCGCCGGCTTTTATAGCAAAAAGTTACATTTATTGTTAATTTCACTGGTGATAGCATTTTTATATGGCGGTATGATATTTGGTGTATTGCCGACACAGCGATTTGTATCCTTTGAATACCATTTCTTTGGTTTTGTTATGGGCGTGCTGAGCGCCAGGTTATGGGCCAAAACCGGTTAACCCCAAGAGATTTTAGATTTCCTATGAGTGAAACTTCGCCACAAGCCAATAAGCCAGCTAATCAGGGCTTTCTGCCAAATCTGGCATTTAATATTGTGATTCCGGTACTCGTCATGAGTTACACCAGCTCGGAGGACTATTTAGGGCCTGCATGGAGTATCGTTGCTGCACTCAGTTTCCCTTTGGGTTATGGCTTATGGGATTTGAAGCAAAGCGGGAAAGTAAATGGTTTCTCTATTCTAGGGATTGTCAGCGTACTGCTCACCGGCGGTATTAGCCTGCTTAAGCTACCCGCGGAATATATCGCGATCAAAGAAGCCACAATTCCAGCGATAATCGGCATCGCCGTACTCGTTACCCAAATGACAGACAAACCACTGGTTAAATTACTTATCCTCAACGACCAAATCATTAACTGGCCTCACCTGAACGACGTACTCGACAAACAAGGTAAGCAAGCGGTGTTTGGCGAAAAGGTTAAACACTGCTCGTATATCGTGGCAAGCTCGTTCTTCCTCTCTTCAGCGCTGAATTATATTCTGGCTAAGGTTATTTTGGTCAGTGAGCCAGGTACCACGGCTTACACCGAAGAACTCGGCAGAATGACGGCACTGAGTTATCCAGTAATCGTAGTGCCGTCTATGATCATGTTGGTGGGAGCATTGTGGTATTTATTCAGCCAGATTGGCAAGATAACCGGCGAAGACATAGAAAGTTTTATTAATCAGTAAATCAGGTTCATGCCGTGTGAGATTCGTAAGATTAACGTCACTGCCTATGACCTTACCCCCAAATAAGAACGCCGGCTTTTAGCCGGCGTTTTTCGTATTACATATCCGTTACTGGCAACGCCAGTCTTTTTCAAAATCACAGCCTTCAGCAGAGGTAGGCTTAACCGTTGCTTTTTCCTCAGTCATTGTCTGCTGCGACGCATCAGGCAACAAAGAGAATATCTTTTTAGCAATATCGGTATTGTCGTACTGACCGTAGAAAGACTCATGTCCCTGGCCAAATGCAAATACTTCCACGTCTACGCCTGTATGGCCACCGGTTGTCCAGCCGGTATTTGTGCGAATGTCTAACAGCGATTTGATGCCCGTTTCGATGGCTCGCGTGCTTTTTAATTTTGCCAGTGCAATAATTTGCTTTGCTTCTTCTTCATTCAGAGTGAAGCCTAGCTTTTCCGTTGCAAAAGCGACCGGCTCCGCAGCCTGAGGCAACGCAGCAGCAATAGATGAAGGCGACGCAGTCAGGTGCTTCAGCCATTCTGGTTCCCAAGCGTATTGGCCACGAGCCCCAATTGTCAGACCACCGGTGCTGTGATCAGCGGTGAGCACCACCAGCGTGTCAGGGTTTTCCTGAACGTACTGATACAAATACTCCAGGGTTAAATTGAGATCATGCATTTCAGCCATTGCCGAAGCAATATCATTGGCATGCCCTGCCCAATCCACCTGGCTGGCCTCAACTAACAGGAAAAAGCCATTGTCGTTTTCAAGGTGTTTAATTGCATGTTCAGTTAAGTAAGCAAGACGGTTTTTACGCTTATCATCCAACACCCAAGGTAAGCCGACGGGTGCGAACAGCCCCAGCACGTTTTCGCCGGCGGGAATCGTGGCTAACTTATTGTACGTATCAACATAGGCATAGCCGGCGTCAATGAACTGAGCCGTTACATCACGGTCTTCACGCTCGAAATACTGTGTTCCGCCGCCCAGCATAACGTTCGCAGTAAACTCACCATTGATTTTGTGATCAAAGAAACTGTCTGCCAGGGCATTGTAATTCTTGCGGCTTTCATTATGTGCCATGTAGGCAGCTGGGGTAGCGTGCACAATTTGCGATGTCACCGCTATACCCGTCTTCATACCAAGCGCTTTTGCTTTTTGTAGAACGGATTCAACAGGCTGTTTGTTAACATCAACGCCAATTGCGCCGTTATAGCTTTTTACGCCAGCGGCCAAAGCCGTAGCTGCTGCAGCTGAATCGGTAACAAACCCAGACTCCTGAGCCGGATACGTGCTGGCATTTCCAACGAAAATACGATCAAAAATGACTGATTCCACTTGTGGCGTGGCAGGGTCGTCACGGAAATTTCGATAAGCGGTCGTGTAAGCCGGCCCCATTCCGTCTGATACGATCATGATCACATTCTTCGGTTTCTCGGGCTGATGAGACGTCTTGGGCAATAATGCATCAGACGTGGCATTACAGGCAGTCAAAAAAAGTGTTGCGGCCGCTACCGCAAGCAAGTTCTGTCGCACATTATTTTCCTTTTAGAATTCGGATTACTGAAGTGTATAGCGCCCACTGATAGCATCGAAGTACCAATCCGACGAGCTGATTAAACAACAGGTTAAACGCTGTACCAGTATACCGGGCAAGTTACCGAATTCACATGGAAAATTGTAAAAATCAGACCATTTAGTCTGATTCCTGCAACAACTCTCTCATTCGTTGTTGCACTACGTCTACCAGCATATCGGGCTGAAACTTAGAGATAAAGCGGTTACAACCCACTTTCTCTACCATGGCTTCGTTAAAACTGCCGCTGAGTGACGTATTCAGCGCAATAAATAAATCCGCCATGCGTTCATCGGAACGCACTTCAGATGTTAACCGATAGCCATCCATTTCTGGCATTTCCGCATCGGTAAACATCATCAGTAGCCTCTCGGTGACTTTAATACCTTCATTTGCCCATTCTTTCAGCAGTGCCAGTGCTTCAGCGCCATTGTGACACTCGATGATATCAATACCCAATTGCTCAAGCGTGTCGCGGATCTGCTTCCTGGCAGTTGAAGAATCATCCACAATTAAAATTCGCTTACCTTTTAGGTGCTCAACCACGACAGAATCGAGTACGTCTTCTGAAATAGATACATCGTATTCAACAATTTCTGCCAGCACTTTTTCGACATCGATGATTTCGACTAGCTCTTGTTTACCCCCAATATCAATCTGAGTGATAGCGGTTAGAAAATTGGATTTACCTACACTCTTGGGTGGCGGTTGAATATTTCCCCAGGACGTATTCACTATTCTGACAACATCGCCAATCATAAAGCCCTGTACTGAACGGTTATACTCGGTAATGATGACATTGCGATGCGTGTCGGGCTGATTATTCGTTGCGCGGAAATGAATGGCCTGCCGCAGGTCAATTATGGGGATAGTGAGCCCCCTGTATACTGTGACTCCGCATAGATTGCCGTGAGCGCCAGGCATGGTGTTTAACTTGGGAATGGTAATCACTTCCTTTACTTTAAACACGTTGATCGCGTAAGTGTGCCGGGTCCCCAACCGGAAGAGCAATAACTCTAGCCGGTTCTCTCCCACCAACTTCGTACGCTGGTCTACTGAGGAAAGGATATTACTCATTACATATTCCTGTCGTTGCTATCTCTTAATAATAGTTTTTTTTACTTCATTTGCCCATTAACCCATTGGCTAGTCTGAGATTCATACCTGGTGATAGGAAATCACTCACGCAAACATTCACAAAAATTATGACGATAATGAGCATTATATATTTCTTTTATTTCAAATGTGGGCCTAGGATGGAAAAGAAGTCGATGACAACGCCTCAGGTGTTATCACCAACGCATTTATTATTTTCGTGAAGGAGAGACAGTCATGTCAGATTATCAAAATGCAATCGAACAGGTTGCCACGCTAAAGAGTCAATACAATGGTACTTGGAATGCCATCAGCCCGGAGTTCGCGGCGCGTATGGTTGTTCAGAATCGTTTCAAAACCGGTTTGGACGTTGCTAAGTATACCGCAAAGATTATGCGTCAGGACATGGCCGAGTACGATGCAGACTGTACTCAGTACACTCAATCATTAGGTTGCTGGCACGGATTCGTAGGTCAGCAAAAAATGCTGGCTGTTAAAAAGCACCAGGGTACTACCAAAAAGAGTTACCTGTACCTGTCTGGTTGGATGGTTGCTGCATTGCGTTCTGAGTTTGGTCCTCTTCCAGACCAATCAATGCACGAGAAAACCTCGGTTGCCTCATTGATCGAAGAGCTTTACACCTTCTTGCGTCAGGCTGATGCTCGTGAACTGGGTGACTTGTTCAAGCAATTAGACGCAGCTAAAGCAAACGGCGGCGATGTTGCTGCAATCCAGGCACAAATCGACAACTACGAAACACACGTAGTACCAATCATCGCTGACATTGACGCAGGTTTCGGTAACGAAGAAGCCACTTACCTGCTAGCGAAGAAAATGATTGAAGCGGGAGCTTGCTGTATCCAAATCGAAAACCAGGTATCTGATGCCAAGCAATGTGGTCACCAGGACGGTAAAGTAACCGTTCCTCACGAAGATTTCCTGGCGAAGATCAATGCTGTTCGTTACGCTTTCCTTGAGCTGGGCGTTGACGACGGTGTTATCGTTGCCCGTACTGACTCATTAGGCGCAGGTCTGACTCAGAAGATCCCAGTATCTACCAGCGAAGGTGACCTGGCTTCTCAGTACAATGCATTCCTGCAAACTACGCCAGTTAACTCAGTAGCAGACCTGAACGAAGGTGACCTGGTACTGAAGCAAAATGGCGAACTGGTTAAGCCTGAGCGTCTGCCTAACGGCCTGTTCCGCTTCAAGCCTGACACGGGTGTTGCGCGTTGTGTACTTGACTGTATCACCAGCCTGCAGAACGGTGCTGACCTGCTGTGGATTGAAACTGAGAAACCACACGTTCGTCAAATCGGCGACATGGTTGACCAAATTCGTGAAGTTATCCCGAATGCGAAACTGGTTTACAACAACTCTCCATCATTCAACTGGACACTGAACTTCCGTCAGCAAGTATTTGACGCATGGTCAGAAGAAGGCAAAGACGTATCTGCATACGACCGCGCTAACCTGATGTCTGTAGAGTATGATGACTCAGAGCTGGCTGCAGAAGCTGATGCGAAAATCCAAAGCTTCCAGGCCGATGCGGCTCGCGAAGCAGGTATCTTCCACCACCTGATCACGCTGCCTACTTACCACACTGCTGCGCTGTCTACTGACAACCTGGCGAAAGGTTACTTCGGTGATGAAGGCATGCTGGCCTACGTTAAAGGCGTACAGCGTCAGGAAATCCGTCAGGGTCTGGCGTGCGTTAAGCACCAGGCAATGGCTGGCTCTGACTTAGGTGACACTCACAAAGAATACTTCTCTGGTGACCAGGCACTGAAAGCCAGTGGTGAAGACAACACCATGAACCAGTTCGACTAGTTCCAACCACCAGCCTGCTTTTTCAGAGACGTTCGAGCAGGCTCTTGAGTTTTTTGGCTTCCTTAGGGAAGCCTTTTTTATGTTAAGGGGTAACCCACTTCTCACTGCAAATGAACCCGAGACATGCAATATTCACCTTAATTATTGTATTGAATTCATTCACAAAAAATATCGCCTTAATTAGACACTCCTAAAAATCCTTATTTATCATGACACTATATAAAAACCCTTCATAAGCACTAAGACTAATGGCCTATCTGACAAGCGGTGAAATACGCAGTATAATAGAAAAATAAAATAAACTTGATACGGGCTATTAGATAAATGAATATTGCGAAGGTTGATCTGAACTTATTGGTCTATTTAGACGTTTTATTGAGAGAAGGCAGCGTTACCCGGGCAGCGAATCAACTGAGTATCACTCAACCTGCAATGAGTAATGGCCTGAAGCGTCTGCGGGATTTATTTAAAGACCCTTTATTGGTGAGAACCAGTGATGGGATGACACCTACCAAGCGAGCACTGGAATTACAGCCCATTATTCGCGATGTGCTCAGCAAGCTGGAAAGCTCCATTCAGCCCGAAACGGATTTTAACCCCGCCACCAGCGCCAGAACATTCCGTATCATGACCAGTGACTATGCAGAATCAACGCTGCTGCTCGAACTCGTGGGTCGTCTGGCTGATTGCGCACCGAATATTACGCTGGACCTGATTACACCCAGTGATGTTACCTTCCACGATGTAGAGCAAGGCAAAGTGGATATGGCAATCAACCGTTTTGACGAGTTGCCCTTGTCGTTCCACCAAAAAGTCATCTGGTACGATACGTTTTCCTGTGTCATGAGTAAAACTCACCCACTGGCGAGTCATTACGATTTGGATACCTACCTTAAAGCACAGCATATCTGGGTAAGTAAAACCGGCTTTGGTGTGGGTGTCGGTATCGACCCGAATGAAGTGCAGAAGTTAGGCTGGGTAGATGCGGAATTAACCAAAATTGGTAAACAGCGTGACATACGTGTTTTCACCCGGCACTACCACGCCGCCTTACAAATAGCCAAGCGTCAGAATCTAATTGCAACACTACCCAGTAAGGCCGCAAAGATCTTTAAAGATGATCCGAATATCGTGCTTCGCGAGCCGCCATTTGACATTCCCCCCATTGCACTGAAAATGGCCTGGAGTGCCCTGCTTCATCATGACGCTGGCCACATCTGGTTGCGCAGACTGATTGGCGAAGTCGCAGCAGACATGCAATAAACGATAAACCCGTTGGAATACAACTGGATTAACGACCACCGGGTACACAATGTACCCGGTCCACACATCAACTCTCTTGTTGTAATCCATACTCCAAACATTCACTAAATTTATGGCAAAAATAAGAACCATAAACTTAGAAATTATTTGCATAGCCTCTACACTGATACAAATACATTTCTCCAGGGGACTACTATGCAGGATTATATTCAACGCGGCCGCATGCAGGTTGCGTCCGTTCTCGACAATTTCATCAACGAGCAGGCGTTGCCTGGCTCAGGCGTAGAACCCGCTAAGTTCTGGCAAGGTTTCGAAGCTGTACTTGCTGAGTTTGTTGCCCCAAATAAGGCGTTGCTGGCCAAGCGAGACAGCTTACAAGCTCAGATTGACGATTATCACAAAGCAGGCAAGCCAGCCAAAGGCCCAGAATATAAGCAATTTTTACAAGACATCGGTTACCTGATACCTGAACCCGCAGACTTTAGCATTGAAACCAGCGGTGTAGATGCCGAAATGGCAACCATGGCCGGTCCGCAACTGGTAGTGCCTATTAATAATGCACGGTATGCGCTGAATGCGGCCAATGCGCGTTGGGGTAGTTTGTACGACGCACTCTACGGCACTGACGTCATCAGTGAAGAAGACGGCGCAGGTAAGACAGCCGGCTACAATCCGGTTCGCGGTGCAAAAGTGGTAGCGACAGCCCGTGAGTGGTTGAACACCTTGTTGCCGCTGGCCAATGGCCAACACGAAGACGCGGTTAACTACAGTATTGCTGGTAACAGCCTGTCAGTAAGCCTGAAAGGCGGTGCCTCTGCTTCGCTGCAGGACGCCTCGCAATTTAAAGGCTTTCAGGGCAGTGTTGAAAGCCCAACAGCGTTGCTGTTCGAGCACAACGGTCTGCATTTCGAGATTCAAATCGACAATCAACACCCTATTGGCAAAACCGATCCTGCCGGCGTTAAAGACATTTTGGTCGAAGCGGCACTCACCACTATCATGGACTGCGAGGATTCTGTAGCTGCGGTAGACGCCGAAGATAAGACCCTGGTATACGCCAACTGGTTAGGGTTAATGAAAGGCACGTTGAGTATTACCATGAACAAAGGCGGTAAGTCATTTACTCGCAGCATGAATGCTGATCGTACTTACCAAACAACAGACGGTGAAAGCCTGGTACTGTCAGGCCGCAGTCTGATGTTCGTTCGCAACGTGGGTCACCTGATGACAAACGATGCCATTTTATTCGACGGTGAAGAAGTCCCTGAAGGCATTATGGATGGCGTGATAACCTCGCTTATTGCCAAACATGATTTATTGGGCAATAGCCCCTATAAAAACACCCGCACTGGCAGCATTTATATTGTGAAACCCAAGATGCACGGCCCTGAGGAAGTGGCTTTCAGTAATGCGTTATTTGGCAAGATTGAAGAAGTCGTTGGTCTTGAGCCTTTCACCCTTAAAATGGGGATCATGGACGAAGAGCGCCGCACCAGTGTTAACTTAAAAGCCTGTATTGCCGCCGCTAAACAGCGCACGGTGTTCATTAATACCGGCTTCCTCGACCGCACCGGGGATGAGATTCATACTTCAATGCTGGCCGGCACCTTTGCTGACAAAGCCAGCTTGAAGGCCATGACCTGGATTCAGGCCTATGAGAAAGCCAATGTTGCAACCGGCCTGGCCTGTGGATTGTCGGGTAAAGCGCAAATTGGTAAAGGTATGTGGCCGATCCCGGATCAAATGGCGCAAATGATGACGGCCAAGATTGGACACCCGAAATCGGGCGCAAATACCGCTTGGGTTCCATCGCCGACGGCAGCTACACTGCACGCCCTGCACTACCATCAGGTAGATGTGTTTGGCTTACAGCAAAGCCTGGCGACAGAGCAGTTCGACGGTATCGACGATATTCTTACTATCCCGTTGCTGGACGATGCCGCCAGCCTGACAGATGAGCAAATTCAACGCGAAATAGACAACAACGTTCAGGGGATCCTGGGTTACGTTGTGCGCTGGGTACACCAAGGCGTTGGCTGCTCGAAGGTGCCGGACATAAACAATGTTGGTTTGATGGAAGATCGCGCGACCTTGCGTATTTCCAGCCAGCACCTGGCAAATTGGCTGGCACATGGCGTTATCACAGAGGAACGCGTTCAGGCTTCACTGGAACGTATGGCCAAACTGGTCGATGAACAGAACGCGGCGGATCCTGAATACATTCCGATGACACCGGATACGGCGGCATCCATTGGCTTCCAGGCAGCAAGCGATCTTATCTTCAAAGGGAAAGAGCAGCCCAATGGCTACACCGAACCTTTGCTGCACCAGAAACGCAAAGAAATGAAAGCGGCGCTGCGCAACCAATAAGCATTGTTCGCAAGCAACTAATAAGCGGGCCTTATACCTAAAGTATAAGGCCCGCTTTGTATTTTCTAGGCGTTTCAACTCGATAAACCCATTTTTTGGTATATGCTTTTTAATAGAGCAACAGCGTTTACCCTGACCTGCCCTGATTTTTAAATGGCAAACTGATGAGGTTAATCAGGCGTATTAAGGCTTCCAACGTGGGTGAGTGAATGACAGCAGTAAATAAGATTGTGCCTATTTTTTCCGGCGGCGGTACACGGTTACTGGCGCATATTGGCATTTTGAAAGCGCTAAGTGATCTCGACGTCGAGTTTTCCTCGCTAGTGGGTATATCCGGAGGATCCATTGTCGCGGCCCTTCACAGCTATGGTATGTCGAATCAGGATCTGTACCGGTTAGCCGTCAGCACTGACTTCAGACAGTTTCGTGACTTTTCTATTCTGCGATTACTGAGATACGGCGGCCTTTCCTCCGGGGTCAAGTTTGAAAGATGGATGGACAAGCAGTTAGACGGTATGACGTTCGCTGATGCCCCTATCCCACTCAATATTCTGGCGACCGATGTGAACGGTGGCGGACCGGTCATTTTTAATAAAGAACATACCCCCGATATGCGCGTATCACATGCCGTGCGTTGTTCGATGTCAATTCCGTTGTTATTCAGCTTTAAAGTTTATGAAAAGCACCTGCTGGTTGACGGTGCTATTCTGGCAGAAGACGCCTTGTTCCAGGACTGGCAACGGGACGGAACGCCCAATGTGTGTTTTCGCTTGCGCAGTGAAGCCCGCGAACAACCATTCAATCCCAAGCGCTTTATCTTGCCCCAGTACATTGGCATGCTGATCCGCACGTTTATGACCGCGTTGTCACGGGAGTATGTGCACGCCGAACACTGGCACAACACACTGGTAATCAATACGGGTTCTGCGTCCTCTGTGGACTTTGATATGGACGAAACAGACAAGGAAGCCCTGTTTCAGCAGGGCTATCAAACAGCAATCAACTTTTTACCAGCCAAGTTACAGCGTCTTGAACGCCCTGTAATGACAACCGTTTAACGCAGGTTACACCTGATAAAAGTCACGATACCAATCGACGAACGATTGAACTCCTTGTTCAACCGAGACTGATGGCTGGTAACCCGTGTCAGCGACCAAACGGGACACGTCGGCATAGGTATCAGGCACATCGCCCGGCTGCAGGGGCAGCAATCGTTTGTCGGCATTCACACCCAATGCCTTTTCCAGTGTCTCGATGAAATGCAATAAGTTGACCGGGTTTTGAGCGCCAATATTATACACCCTGAATGGCGCTTTACTGGTAGCCGGGTTAGGATCACTACCTCGCCAGTTGGGATCACCTGTCGCGGTGTTGTCTAATGTTCTGATGATGCCTTCAACAATATCGTCGATGTATGTAAAGTCTCGCCGGTGATTACCGTAGTTGTATACGTCAATTGATTCGCCGGCCAGCATGGCTTTCGTGAATTTAAACAGCGCCATATCAGGGCGTCCCCAAGGGCCGTACACGGTGAAAAAGCGTAACCCTGTGGTAGGGAGCTGATACAAATGGCTGTAAGTATGCGCCATTAATTCATTGGCTTTTTTACTGGCCGCATAAAGACTTACCGGATGGTCGACATTGTGTGACTCCGAGAATGGCATGGTTTCATTGGCCCCATACACAGAACTCGATGACGCATACACCAGGTGTTTAATTTTGTTATGTCGACACCCTTCGAGAATGTTCATAAAGCCGACCAGATTAGCATCGACGTAAGCGTGAGGGTTTTCCAGTGAATAACGGACGCCGGCTTGTGCTGCCAGATGAACAACACAATCGAATTGTTGTGTCTCGAACAAGGCTTCCATTCCGTCGCGCTCTTCAACGCCAAGTTTCACAAACTCAAAACTGCCGGAAAACTCAATATCTTCCAGGCGTTTTAAACGTGCTAGTTTTAAATTGACGTCGTAATAATCATTCAGATTATCGATCCCAATTACCGTGTCACCACGGGCAGCAAGGGTCTGACTTACTGCAGCGCCAATGAAACCTGCGGCTCCGGTTACGAGCACTTTCATTCTAAACTCCTGATATCATAAGTGGTAAGTCAGTGTTACCGCTTTGTCATTCACGCGTCAGATTCACACTGTTATTAGGATCAGCTGAACGTTGCTATATTGTTTGCAGACGATAAACCAACTCGGAGACCATTACCAGCCAGGCTATATGAATGCTTTGTGACGATTTACCAATAGTGCAGCAAAGGGCGAGGCTCAGAGCACAATTCAGGCGCACATGAGCCAGGCTGAAATCATTCTTTAGCCCAGCCCTCTCTAAATATTAATATTATATTTGGCAGCTAATTCACGCAGGTGAACTACAGGGATCGCGTAAGATATGCCAGAGGGTTTGCTCAGCGCATTCTCTTTTCCTTCAGCAACAAATACCTTGTTCATCACGCCGATAACAACACCATCGCTGGCGCGATACATCGCGCTGCCGCTGTTGCCCGGATAGGCCGTCGCATCCAGTTGATAGATCATAAATGTTTGTTTTAACCGGTCCAGCATATTAATAGACAGCTGAGTTGAGTTGTAGGCTGGCATAGCATCGGGCGTTACGGCTGCCACCATGCCACGGTGCGTCGCTGGGTACAGACCCAATACAGCACCAATTGGATAGCCGGTGAACCCAATGATGGTTCCTTCTGGTACATATTCGTCTGTCCCGACTTTCAGCGGTGTCAGCACATCCTCTACTTTCAGGATGGCCAGATCGTGGACCGGATCAATACCGACAACTTCAGCCCGCAGTGTACGGGTGTTTTTTGCATTGCCCACAAAAACAGCTCTGTACTGAACAATTTCCGGATCCAGCGGTTCAGCTATCACGTGATAGTTGGTGGCAACATACTTGCCATTACCAATGACAAAGCCTGTGCCTTGTAGTTGGTTTGAAGGCGCATTCATTGGCGTGTGCAGGCCAATACCAACCACGGAGGGTTTTACCTTCTGAATGACACTTACCCAGTTAATAGCATCCTGCCCATTGGCAACAAAACTGAGAAATAATAGAAAAAAACACAATCTCTTCATTGCAAGTCCTGTCAGTTTTAGTAAGGATGATAGCACGGATTATTCAGGTATTACCGCATGGAATCGCTTGCGATAAGCTTCATAAAATATACTGTCAAGCTAGTGCTCTCACCTCTGGTGATGTCCTTCATAGTATGCATAATCGGCGCCTTATGCCATTTAAAACAGCCGAAGAAGCGTTTCGGTGCTGGTTTAGTGGGATTAGGTGTCGTCTGGCTGTTGCTGTGTAGCCAATTCGTTTTCAGTAACGCAATATTACGGCCACTGGAATATGCTTACCCCCCCATTACGCTCAAAGATGAGGCCTGGCAAAATGCCCGGTACCTCTACACACCGGGTTGCTATTTTTACGACGTCGATACCGTCGAAGTCAGCCAGTGGCCCAGGTGTTCACTAACCAGACTGACACAGACAGCGATGATGGCCCGTATAAGTGGCAAACCCATTATCGTGTCCGCAGGGCATTTTTTGGAAGACGTCAACACGGACTACGCAGAACAAGCAAAACGCTTTACGCAAACGTTAACGGACAGTCCTGTTATTGCGCTTTCTATTGGCACGAATACAGAAGAGGAGTTATCGGCACTCTATGCATTTACGGGTGATCAACCTATTGCCGTCATTACTTCAGCCACCCACATGAAAAGACTCATGCTGCTTGCACAGCGAATTGGTTTCTCAAAGCTTACTCCTGTTCCTGTAGAGCACCTAAGTCCGCCGGCGTTTGATATCACGCTCAACATCCCTTCTTTAAACAGCATACAAAATACAGAAAGGGCGCTGTATGAATATTTTGGCTTGCTATTTGAGCATTTGCGAGCCGAGTAGACGCACATGCAATTGTTCGTTCAAGTAAATGTAATTACACGCGATAAACATAGTAGGACAAGGTAAACGCGCCCTAAGTATAAGAATGATTTTTATCTACTTGTTCAAAAAGAGTGCTACTATTATTTAACTATGGATGGTTACATGCTAACCGAGTCCAAATTTTAGATGCCACACATGCGGTGGGACGACGTCAGAGGTAGTTTGTGTTTAAGAGTACAAGCCAAAAAATCGGTAAATTATGGCAGGCTTATAAGCGTTTGCGGGAAGCTGACGCAATTTCTAAGCACTTTTCGACATTCCTCACGCCTGTTATTGCTTCTAATGAAGAACTGTGCGAAGAAGTGTATAAAATTCGTCACAACGTATATTGTGAAGAGCTTGCCTTTGAACCCGTCAGAGAGGATGGTAAGGAGACCGACGATTTCGATGCGTGGTCCCAATACTGCATGATTCAACACCTTAATACACAGGCCTATGCGGGTACAGTTCGATTAGTCACGCCCAAAAACGAAGGCGAGCTGCTTCCTCTCGAAAAATTTTGTTTACACTCAATTTCACACCCTGAATTTACCCCATCGCATTTTAAGCGTGAGGAAATCTGCGAAATTTCCCGACTGGCAGTACCTGCACAATTCAGACGACGTGCAATGGATAAATTTGCTGGTGCAGCAACCGGTGCCATCAATGAAACAACTTACTCAGAAAAGGAATTGCGTTGCTTCCCGTTTATTGCCATTGGTCTATATCTAACCGCTGCCTCTTTAGCATTGAGTCAAGGCATTCGTCATGCATTTGTAATGATGGAACCACGACTAGCAAGAAGCATGCGTTTTATAGGCATTAAGTTCGTTCAGATCGGTCCTACGATTGACTACCATGGACAACGAGCGCCGTATTATATTAACGCTGAGCTACTGTTAAAAAACCTGACACCAGGTTTTAAGTATATGCTTAAGGACATTCAGAGTCAGGTCAACAAGCAAATCCAGCACGACGCATGAATGTATCGTTCAATAAATGTACAACCTCAATTTAAAATAAAATGTAAATAGCGGTTTGTTGCTTTTTAAACCGCTTTTTCCCGCCACAAGCAGGTAAATTCAAAACGCTGACACCCATGTCGAAAAACTTTACACCAATACTATCCTGAAAACACCAAATCACCTTAAGCCAATGTAAAATAAGCACTTTTCAATTATGGCACACAAAGTGCTTTACTGTTCGTGCGGTAACTTTCAATTTTTAGAGGACAGTACAAATGAAAGCATTATCAATTTTATCAAAAGCGTTGCCATTGACGGTTGCTTTAGCTTTTGCTTCTAGCACTCAGGCTGCGAACATTACTTTCGGTGGCGTGACTGCGAATGATGGTTCTGGTTTAACCAGCTCATTCATTGACCCACTGACTGGTGGCCAACAAGATTACTTCATCGAATCTTTTGACCAAGCAACAAACACCACAGGATTTGCAGGTTCAACTGCATATAACGACCCAGGCTTCGATCAACAGTGTGCTGTAAACAGTGCGAACGGCGGCCCTGCTGGCGTTGTTGTTACTGCGAACACTTCAGAAGTTGGTATTCGTCAAGGTTCTGTTCCTAATGTAGCGGCAGCACCTGCTAACGATACTACCTGTTATGGTTACCTGACTAACAACGGTTCAGGCGTTGCTACTACCGTTTTCGATTACAACCAGCTGTTAAGCTTCTACACTACTCTGTACAGCTCAAACACTCTGCTGGGTATTACTTATCTTGGTTTCTACTGGGGTTCAGTAGACACTTACAATGATTTTGAGTTCTATTCAGACGGTAACCTGGTAACCTCTATCACTGGTTCACAACTTGTGAACAGTGTAACGTCTGGTAACCAGTCTTCACCTAGCTCAAACGTTTATGTAAACATCGATTTCTCTATCGCGGAGCAATTCGATACTCTGGTTATCAAAACCAGCGGCATTGCAGGTGAGTTCGACAACATCGTTGTTGGTCTGAGTACTCGCGAAATCCCAGTTCCTGCTCCAACAGGTCTGGCACTGTTCGCTTTCGGTCTGATCGCATTGGGCCTACGCTCTCGTTTGAAAAAATAACGAAGCAGAAAGTTTACCGCACAAAAAAACCGGCCTAGTGCCGGTTTTTTTTACAACTTAAGTTGTACGCTTCCTCCCTCCAATTACAACTCATTGATAAATCGGTTGTTTATTTTTTGGCATATTTGATGCTTTATTGTTCATTGAAACTTTCTTTTTTACAGGGGACAGTAAAATGAACAAATTTTCGAGCTTTACAAAAGCCCTTTCACTAACCGCTGCGGTAGTACTGGGTTCAACAAATGTTGCAAATGCAGCGTCTATTACTTTCGGCGGTGTCGCTGCGAGTGATAATTCCGGCCTTACCAGTTCGTTTATCGACCCGATTACAGGTGGTCTTTCCGGCTACTTTATCGAAACCTTCGATGTTGCAACCGGCGATCCTTCATTCCCGGGGTCAACTGCCTATACAACACCAGGCTTTGAAAGCGAATGTGCTGTAAACAGCTTAAATGCAGGTCCAATTGGTGTTGACGTTACAGCAAACCCAACTGAAGTCGGTATCCGCAAAGGCACGCAGAATAACGTTGCTGCAGCTCCTGCAAATGACACAACTTGTTATGGTTACGTAACAAACAATGGTTCAGGTACGTCGAGTATTACGTTCGACTACAACGATCTGTTGGCTTATTTTACAACCACACTGAACTCAAATACGTTACTGGGCATTACTTACCTTGGTTTCTATTGGGGCTCAGTAGACACTTACAATGACTTTAAATTTTATTCAGACGGCAATCTGGTAACACAAATTACCGGTACTCAGTTGCTATCTGCTCTGGGCGGACAATCAGGTAACCAGTCCAGCCCTGCATCAAATGCATACGTGAACATTGCTTTCTCAATTGCCGAGCAGTTCGACACCCTGGTTATTGACACCAGCGGTATCGCAGGTGAATTCGATAACATTGTTATTGGCTTGAGCACACGTGAAATTCCGGTGCCAGCGCCAACAGGTTTAGCTCTCTTTGCCTTCGGCTTAGTTGCGCTAGGCCTTCGTTCTCGATTGAAGCGTTAATTCGCAGAGAAAGTTTCAAATCTTTAAGCCGGCATATTGCCGGCTTTTTTTGTTTTTAGTAAAAAATAGCTATAGTAAGTGTATTAGGAACAACTAACCGTTTTTTATGGATATACACCAAACACTCAAAGCGCACTTTGATTCACATGACGACATCACGCTGTTGCCTGCTAGTCATGCTATCGATGCCTATGGCGGCACAACATTCAGCGACAAACAGCTTTTAACGGGTGCAATTAAAGTACACCATAAGCGCGTTATTCCACTGGTGTTATCGCTGGCCAATTCTCTTAATTTTGCAGTTCACCCGGTAAGTTCCAATAAGAACTGGGGCTATGGCTCTATAACCCGCGATAGCGCAGACCGTCCGGTCGTGTTACTGGATTTATCCGGTCTTTGTAAAATATCCCCCACCAGCAAAGAACTAGGCCTTATTACGGTTGAACCTGGGGTCACTCAACAAATGCTGTACGACTATTTACAAGAAAACGAATGGCCTCACATGGTACCGGTGACTGGTGCAGGCCCGACTTGTAGCGCACTCAGCAACGCCTTAGAACGCGGATATGGAATAACACCACATACAGACCATTTCTATGCCTGTACCGCGCTCAAAGGGTTCTTACCTCACCCTAATCTCTGTGAGCAAGAATACGCTTCCGCCGTATCTGCTCTTGATAAGACGTCTGAAGACTTTATCGACAAAACGTTCAAGTGGGGCCTGGGGCCCTACATTGATGGCCTGTTCACCCAGAGTAATTTGGGTATCGTTACAGAAATGACAGTTCGTCTGGCCAGGAAGCCCAACGCATTTAGTGCGTTTTACATTCAGATTTTTGATGGTGACAACTTCGAAGACAGCGTTAATTTCATTCGAACTTTGTTGGAGTCTCAATCAGGCTTAGTCGGATCAATTAACCTGATGGATAAGCGACGGTTGGTGTCGATGACATGTCAGAACCCCAATATGCATGATACCCCAATAATGCCGTTAACCGATGAGCAGGTAAATTCGCTTGCGGCCTCCAAACGACTGCCAGAATGGATGATAGTGGGCTCGATTTACGGTGACCAGCCTGTCGTCAACTACGTAAAGAAGTACATCAAGCACCATGCCCGCCCTTTGGGTAAAGTGTTATTTTCAGACTCTTTACTACTCAAGTTTGCGCGCCGGTTCGCGACATTGCCGCTCGATTTCTTACCCGCCTTTAAAGATATAAAAACCCAGTTGTCTTCGCTACAGGAAGGGGTCGAAATTATGTTGGGCAAACCCAATCAGGTAGCATTACCCCTACCTTATTGGCGAAATCCAACCAAGCAACCAGACAAGTCTAACCTGCTTCACCCTGCCGATGATGAATGTGGCTTACTTTGGTACGCTCCGCTAATTGCTATGAACCCTAAGACGTTATCGGGTTTTGTCGAATTTGTGCGCCGTACCATGTTAGCTTATGACTTGGACCCGTTTATTACCTTTACAAACCTAAAACACGACTGTATCGACTCCACCGTTCCTCTCGTTTTTGACAAGCGTGACCCGGTACAAGTCGAGAAAGCGCACGCTTGTCTGCGGGCACTTATCGATGAAGGCTGTGAACAAGGATTTGTACCTTACAGGCTACCAGTAACAGAACAAGCCCGGCTGGATAAACAAACGCCGTTTTGGCAGTCTGTCGATGTAATAAAAAAAGCAGTGGACCCCAATAACATTCTGTCGCCCGGAAAATATGATGCCAGTGAGGCTTAAGCTTTCGTGCAGGTTGAATTTTACGGCTTGGCAGTGACCATTCACAGCGTGCCTATAGCCAGCCCACATCCAAACTGATATCTTGAGAGATGTTGTAAAGATAGTTGTAGTGAGAGGAAAGGATGCAAATGAAACGCCTTAGTGCACTTTGGTTAACCGTCGCTTTGACAGCCTGTACACCAAAGTCAGCAGAAGAACAAATAGCCAATGCCATGCAACTTGTGGCAGAAGGTGAAAAAGTGGCAGCCATCGTTGAGTTAAAAAACGCTGTCATTACGGAGCCAAATAACGCTGAAGCTCGCTTTCAATTAGGACGCCTGGAATTCGAACAAGGTCTTTGGGAAGAGTCGGAAAAAGAAATCCGGCGCGCATTAGACTTGAGTTATCCCGTCGTCGACGCTTACCCTATTCTGATCCGTTCGATTTTTTACCAAAACGATTTCGACCGTGTTCTCATGGAACTGGAGTCCAAACCTGAAATACAGGATGCTCAGGTAACAAGCACGCTGGCGTTGTTTGAATACCTTTCCAAACTCAAAAGCGGTGAGCAGGACCCGGTTATTCCCGCAGAGTCACTCAAGCAAGAAGAGCTACTTATTGCGCAGTCGTATCAAACGCTGGAGCAAGGCAATCCAGCGGTCGCACTGAACATCACGCAAAAATTTACTACGCCTTCGATTGAACCGTTTGAAAAGCTAATACTTAAGGGCATGATTCACTCTTTGCAATACGATCATGTCAACGCGATCATTGCTTTTAATGAAGCCCTCGACATTTATCCGTCTTATCACGTTGCGCGATTTTTACTCGCGGAGCAACTTATAGAAGACAAGCAGTTAACGCGTGCCGATGAGCAAATTGAGCGTTTGCTGCAACTCAATCCTAATAGTGGCCATGCGAATTATTTAAAATCTTTGGTCTACTTTTATCAGGATAATTACGAACAAGCGCTTCAACTGGCTAACGTTGCTCTGCAGAATGACGCAAAACCGGCATTAGCCAGTTTTGTTGCAGGTACCAGTGCTTACCGCACGGGTCGCCTGGAGAGTGCGCTCCGTTACCTTAACACCGCGGCAAGTACTTTGCCTCCAAGTCATCCAACGCACCGCCTACTTGCACAAGTGAAATTGGAACTGGGTTATGTAGAGGACGTCGCAAGCAGCCTTGATGGACTCAGCATTGAGCCCGGTCAAGGTGCAGAAATTTACAGTCTCGCCGCATTGCAAAAACTACAGAAAGGACAACGCGCTGAATCTGAGCGTTACTTGTCGAAAGCCAGATCGCTTGATCCTAATAATCCGGTTAGTCTGCTTCGCGAAGGTTTCATTCTACTCGATGATAACCAGGCCTCTGCCGTGGATTCTCTGGCAAAAGCCCTCGATATCGACCCAAATCTAAGCGAAGCCTGGGTATTACTGGCTCAGGCAAAGTATGAAGAAAGCGGTTTGGCGTCAGCATTAGCCATTGCTGACCAATGGGGCGAGTTAAGTCCAATCAACGGCGAGTTTCTGAAAGGCATTCTTTATCTACGTGATGAGCAGGAAACAGAAGCGAGCAGGCATTTTAGCCAGGTATTGAAATACGACCCTGAAAATACCGCAGCACTGCGATACATGATGATTGGCAATGCCCGCCAGGATAAGTTTAAAGAGGCCATGGAGTATGCCGAGAGGCTGCTAGCGCTGACCCCGAATGACCTGCAAAACCTGATTGATGTTGTGAACATTAAAATCGGTCAGGGTCAGGAGTCTGAATTAGAAGAATATCTGACGAAGCGAATAAAGGCATACCCGGATGCAACCGCCCCTGTATCAGCACTGGCGTTTATTTACTTGCGGGCAGACAAACCCGACAAAGCCATTAGTTTAATGAAGAAGGTTGAAGACCCACAAAACTTTGGCATCTATCAGGCACTCGGTGATGCCTATGTAGAAAAGGGCGATTTTGGCCAGGCCATTGAAACCTATAAGGATTGGACTGATAAGTTCCCTACTGACAGACGCGGTTGGTATCGTCTTATCTCAACCTACCAGTTTATGAATAATTTCGACGGGGCAATGGAAACGACCCAGCAAGCGCGTACCTACTTCCCTAATGATAAACGTCTTGTATTATTAGAAGCGCATTTAGCGGCTTCCACCGGACGTTTTGCTCAGTCAAAACGGGCTATCTCAATTCTGGAAGAAGACGGCAGTGAACTAGCTGCTCTGGCACATACCCGGGGTTTATTAGCACTTAACGAAAAACGCTACCCTGACGCCGTAAAATTGCTCACTGCTTCTTATGAAAATAATCCGGGATTTGCTGTTTCAAGACTACTGGCTTTCGCGCTGGCCGGTGCCAAAGACCCTAAAACGGGTTTAGGCTACCTGCAAACGGAAGTGGATAAAGCCCCGGACAATACACTCTACAAATTTGTAACAGCCGAGTATGCCTCAGCCAATGGATTCCTCAATGAAGCCATTTCGATGTACGAGCGCATTCTGACTGAAAAGCCCAATGATTTTGCAGCCCTGAATAATATAGCAGGCGTTCATACTCAACTTGGCAATTACGACAAAGCGCTTGCCGCTGCCAAAGCGGCTTTTAGTCAGGCGCCGGAATCCGAGTTTGCCCTGGATACATTGGGATATGTTTTGATCAAGACAGGTGATGTAAAACAAGGTCGTAGTTACATCGAGAAGGCGCTGGGCAAAGCAGCAAATAACAAAGAAATTCAGTTACACGCAGCAGAAGCCCTTATTCTTGATGGCGACAAAGTCAGGGCGAAAAATATGTTAGGACGTATTTATCCAACGACCCCGGCACAAAAATCTATGCATAAGGCATTGCTGAAACAGCTCGAAGAGCAAGAATAACGGTCACTGTAAGGAATGCAATTACGCCTGGTCGTTCAACATACTTTTGAACTGCAAGAGGTTGCCTTTGCCACTAAGGCATTGGCAGCCCGTCTACCTGCGCCGCCCCCTTTTATCCAACCATTCTGGCTACTGCCCTGGCTGAAGCAAAACCAGGATAAACAGCCAGTCTGGTTACAATGTTTTGATGGTGACAATCTGGTGGCATCGGTTTTTGCCGTAATCACCCCCTCTCAGGGGATCCATTCCCCTTTCACTTGTGGTTGGTTTAATAAAACCGGTGATCCTACTCGCGACCAAATCTGGATAGAGTTTAACGACCTGCTGGCGGAGCCTCAGTGGCATCAGGAAGCAGTAACACTGGTATTGGACTGGTGCAAAAAGAACGCCCGTGACTGGCGACTGGAAATAACCTCATCACCTGCCCCCTGGTTAGCGCACCCGGGCTTTTATTGCGATTCGACCAGTATCCCCGGGTACGCTGTATTGCTTAGTCCAACGTTTGCAGATAAAGATAGTTTTCTTGCCAGTTGTTCAGGGAACACACGCAGTCGTATACGACGGGCTATTAAGTACTTGCAGGCACACTACGGCGACATTACTGTTCGCGATTTTGGCCCCAACCCGCCGGCTGAGATACTCCGTGAAATGAGCGCATTTCACTTACAGCGCTGGAAGGAAGATCCTCAGGGAAGTGGTTTTAGCAATCCGGATTTTGTCGCATTTCATCAGGCTTTGATGCAGTCAGACTCTGACGATCCGCGCTGTAATATTTTAGGTTTTTACGCTGGCAAACAGTGTATTGGATACACCTACAACCTGCTTTGCAATGATAAGGTCTATTTTTACTTGTCAGGGATAAATTACATAGAATCCTCGAACCGCTTTCAACCAGGCTTAGTGATTCATACCTATGCTATCAGCCACTATGCTAAACAGGCCTTCAAACGGTATGATTTTATGGGCGGAGACAGCCAGTATAAACGCTCTCTGTCGAACCACAGCTACTCACTGTACATGCTGAGATTACTCAGAAAAGACTGGCTCACCTCACTGTATCAGTGCGTAAAAACGTTGAAAACTCAGTTTTTTAAACGAAAAAGCCATTAGATTCACATTTTCAGTATTTTTACATGGCGATAAACGGTAGAGTTTACTTAATCACTAATAAAGCACGCTAACTTTGTCTGACTCGTGGTCACAGGACCTGAACTTATTCAGCGAAGATAAGTGTAAATGTTTGACAAAAATCTTTGACACATGCAATCACAACATTATTTTTCATTACGTGTGCCAGCATCCGATAAAGCGGACACAGCGTCCTTTTCAATCGGTATTCCTATGTCTCAGGGGGCCTGTTTCGTTCACAAGCCATTGCAATGTAAACGCAGCGATGACATGGCCGTTGATTGCGCATTCACCCCACTAGCCTGGTGGCCGGATCATTCAATAAAATGGCTCCTCGTGCAGGGGCATACGGCAGTGTCCGGTATCAGTGACGCACAATTTTATATTGAGCACATGCAAACCCCTGCGGTTACTGTGAATCAGGAGCATGTTGATTCAAGCGAAAGCCCCACTTTAATTAATCTCAGCACCCGGAACTGGCAATGTAAAATACACACCGATTCCCTGCTGAACTGCGACATCAGCCTTGCTGGAAAGCATTATTCGCTGTCATGTCAAAATACATTCCGTGGCGTTTTCAGTCACACTGCGTGCAAGTTAACACACTGGCATGTAGAGCCTAAATACTACGATCAGCAAGACGGCGCTCCGGCGTTTATCAACCTGTCACTTGATTACACACTTATCCCAGAGCAGACCGATTTTGCACCTGTAGAGCTCAGGGCCCGGCTGGTATTTCAACCTTCTACTGGCATAGTTACGGTGACGACATCACTGACGAATACAAATCCGGCCGATCACAATGGCGGCACATGGGACCTGGGTGAACAGCGCAGCCTGTTAATTGACAGTCTGGCTATTTCAGTGTCACAACAAAATGCAGAAGCCAGCTTACAAGTCTCTCCCGAGCAGCCTTTCATGGCAATCAGTGAACAGGCGCTGCTGTGGCAACGTTCCAGTGGCGGCGAAAACTGGAACAGTCCTAATCACGTAAACCATAACCGCACATCATCTATTGTAAATGGGTCCACATTGCTGAAAGTGGACGATAGCGAACACGCATCGCCACATCGCCCTGTACCAACAGCCAGATTGTCGGCGGATGATACCCATGTAATCATGAGGCCTGACCGTTTCTGGCAGAATTTTCCTACTGCACTGACCGCAGAGCCCGGCACAATTTCCTGGTCGCTATTTCAATCAGAATCCGAAGCGCCTGTAGAGCTTCAGCCTGGCGAGCAGAAAACACATAGCCTGACCATTCAGGTTGAATCTGCGTCGGCAGTGGTTATTGCCCAGGCAATGCTTAACCCTGCATGGATCAGCCAATGCGATGTCATTCCCCGCTTGTCTGCACGTTTGTTGGACGATCCCCTGCAATCCGTGATAAACGCTGGCGTAGAAGGCCCTGACTCATTTTTTGCCAAGCGTGAAGCCATTGACGAGTTCGGCTGGCGACATTTTGGTGACCTGTACGCCGATCATGAAACAGCGGGTTATAGCGGTGACACGCTGTTTACGTCGCACTATAACAACCAGTATGACCCACTATTTGGCTTTTTGAAGCAATGGCTGCTCACTGGTGATCAACGCTGGCGTGAGCTGGCTGACGATTTGGCCCGACACGTTATCGATATTGATATTTACCACACCGACCTCGACAAGCCGGAATACAACCGCGGTTTATTCTGGCACACGGATCACTATTTGCCCGCCGAGACGGCTACGCACAGAACCTACTCAAAACACCATACAGGCAACGCGTATCAGGACCACGCGGGCGGCGGTGGTCCAGGTGGTCAACACTGCTACACCACCGGCTTACAGCTGTATTACTTTCTAACCGGTTGTCAGGCTGCGCAGCAGGCGGTGTTAGGTTTAACCGAGTGGATATCTACGGTCTACGAGGGCGACGATACTTTATTTGGTTTGTTACTCAGTTATAAAAACCGTTATCGGATCGATTTAAAAGACATCGCCAGCGGTGCGTACCCTCTCGACAGAGGCACTGCAAACTACATGATGGCGCTGCTGGACAGTTACGAAATTACCAATGACAGTCAGTATATTCAGCGCGTTGCTTATATCATTAAACAGACGATTGCACCTGACGACGACATTGCAGGCACCCGGGATTTGGCAAACGTTGAAAACTGCTGGTTTTATACGGTGTTTTTACAAGCCGTATGCCGCTATCTCGACATTCAGCAGCACATTGGCAAAAATCACGACTACCAGTATGCAATTGCCTGCCTGTTGCATTACGCAGACTGGATGGCGGAAAACGAATACCCCTACCTGGAAAAGCCGGACATTCTGGAATACCCCAATCAGACCTGGTCGGCCCAGGACCTGCGCAAAGTCGCAGTGTTGTGTATTGCTGCGACCTATGCAGACGCAACACGGGCAGTTAGCTATCGCGCTAAAGCCGCAGAAATTAAACAGTATGTTGTGCAAGCGATCACCCAAAGTGACGAAAAACACTACACGCGTATCCTGGCGCTGTTAATGCAAAATTACGGTATCGATACCGTTGAAAGTAACACGCAGCCTAATCCGGTAGATGTATCTGCGGTCTTATCAACGAACATTCAACGAGATCAAGGCTGGCCAGATTACGTTTCACATGTGGTGAAGAAACTGTCAGTGAAACGCGAATGGCAACAGCTGCAAAAGCGCATTCCGGCACTGCGGAGGAAACTACAATGACAGCCAATACGGTGACATTTGTTATTCCTCATAAGGGCCGGGAAGAAATGCTCAAGGACACGTTGATGTCGATTGCGCAGCAGGAATACCCGGTCGCATCCATGGAAATTATTCTGGTTTCACAAAACACCGAGGTGTCCGAAGCACTGCGGGAGGCCTGCGGCAGCGTGCCGTTTAAAGTGTTGTTTGCCGAACCAGAGCACACCATTTCCGCGTCGAGGAATAGGGGAGCACAGGTTGCTGGCGGCGACTATTTAGCGTTTCTGGATGCCGATATCCACTTGTCTCGCAATTGGCTGACAGCTTGTATGAAGATACTTACCGAACGCCCTGGCACTAAATTAGTCAGCGCGATGCAGATACCCTCAGACGCCCCCACGCCGCTTGAACACATTCGGGTCGCACTGAGTAACGCTGAGGTAGACTGTGCAGTCGACTTCCTGCCTGGACGCAACCTGTTGTTAGCCAAAGACACCTTCTACCAGGCCGGGCAATTCCCAGAGCACCTGATCACTTGCGAAGATTACTACTTTACCGATAAGGTAAATCAACTGGGAGAGCTGTTTTATACCAGCGCGGCGCAATATATACACATTGGTGAAGACAAACAGTTAGGCGCCATGTTTGAGAAAGAAATCTGGCGAGGTCAGTCTAATCTGGCCTCGGTAAAAGACCGCCGTATTCCTTTGCGTGAATGGCCAAGTTTTATCGTACCACTGGCAATCCCGGCATGTGTATTAGCCGGACTGGTCAGTCTTATTGCAGGGTTTCCGCTATTTGCGGTATTGTGCCTGGTAGCGGCTGGCTTACCGGTTTTGGCCTATAGTACCCGGTTGTATAAACTGGTTCGGCCAAACACGTCATTAATTGAAGTGATTAAGTTTTATTGTGTGTACTTTCCCGCCCGCGCAGTTGGCACGTTAGGGGGAATCATAAAAACCTTTGGAACATCGTCGTATGAAAAATAAAAAAATAAAAATATTGCAGTTCATTTGTTCCACAGGCTTTTACGGTGCGGAGCGGTGGGTGCTGGCACTCGCAAGCCATTTACCCACCGATACTACTGAATCGCTGCTGGCTACCACTCTGGAAGACGACTCCCGGGATCTGGAACTGGTAAGACAGTTCAAACAAAAATGTGGTAACACCTTCGAAATACCGATGAAACACAAATTCGATATTTCCGTTGTCGATAAGTTGGTTGCACTCATAAAACGTGAAAACATCGATATTATTCACACCCACGGATACAAATCAGACATCCTCGGCGTTTGGGCTGCCAGAAAAGCAGGTATCCCTTGCGTTGTTACACCGCATGGCTTTGAAAATGCAAAAGACATTAAACTAAGAACGTTTATTTGGCTGGGATGTCAGGCCATGAAATACGGTGACGCCATCGTGCCGCTGTCGACGCAACTCATGAAAGACATGCACCGAATAGGCGTGCGAAAAGACAAACTGCATTATATTCAGAATGGCGTCGATTTGTCTGAAGTTGAAGCGGTGCGCACTGACGACAGTATTCCTGCTGAAACCGAGAAGCTGCGGGTCGGGTTTATTGGCCAAATGATTAGCCGTAAAAACATCGATGATATCCTGACCATATTTGACGATTTACACCAGGAAGGCATGCCCATTGAGTTGCTGTTCCTGGGGGACGGTGACGACCGAGCGCGTCTGGAAGAAAAGGCCACTACCCTGGCAAGCAAACAAGATATTCACTTCCTTGGTTTCAGAGACGATCGTTTAGCGCTGCTCAAAACCTTTGATTTATTTGTAATGACATCAACATTGGAAGGCGTTCCCCGTTGCCTGATGGAAGCCTGCGCGATGGGTACACCGGTCGCGGCCTACCAGATACCCGGCATCGACCAGCTCATCACACATAACGACACCGGACTGCTGGCGCCGCTTGGTGAGCGCGAGACACTGAAAGGCTATTGGCGTGAGATGTTATCTGATACCATCAAAGCCAGACAATACGGCCTGAATGCCAAGGCATACGTGGAAGAGCATTTCTCCGCGCAGCGCATGGCCAACGAATACATGGTGCTTTTTAAGGATTTGCTACGCTAAGGAATGGCTATGCTTCATCAACAACCGGCTTCTACAATATTTATTCTCACTATTGATACTGAAGAAGAATGGCAGTGGGATGGGCCTTTCCCTCAAGACAATTGCAAGGTTGAAAACGTTCAGCGCATCCCCGAGTTTCAGTCATTTTGTGAGGAACTGGGTATTCGCCCCACCTACTTTGTTGATTACGCAGTAGCGGCCAATCCCTTTGCGGTAAAGGCGATAAATCAGGCTCGTCAGAACAACCATTGTGAAATTGGCGCTCACCTGCATCCGTGGTGTAATCCGCCGTATTTTGGCCAAACCACCGAAGCCGAATCTCATGTGGTGAATCTGCCCCTGCCGCAAATAGAAGCCAAACTGGACGAACTCATGCGGGTGCTGACTGAACAGTTCAACACCCAGCCCCGCTCTTTTCGCACCGGCCGCTGGGGTATCGACAGCAAAGTCCTTACCTTGCTGGCCGATCGCGGTTTCAGAGTAGATTCCAGTGTGTACCCGTTTTATCGCAATGAATACTTTTCTTGTGAGGGCTCCCCGTTGGCGCCCTATTGGCCGGATTTTAACGATCCGTTATCACCCGGCCACCAACGTCAGATTATGGAAATCCCGGTAACCGCAGGCTTTAACCGCCAGGACTACGGATTCAGCGAAAAGCTGCACCGACTGGGGGAAACCGCTCCCATGAAGTTACTTCATACCATCGGTTTATTATGGCATTCGCGTTTACTCAGAAAGATCTACCTGAGCCCGGAACTCAACGACGAGCAAAACCTGTGTTTATTGGTCGACACTGCTATCAAGCGCCAACAGCGCGTGATCCACATGTATTTGCACAGCTCCAGTCTGATAGACGGTGCGACCGGTTTCTTTGAGGAAACAAACTCTCTGAGTATTATTTGCCAGCGCATTCGCGCCACCGTTGAACACTTACAGCGCCTTACGCCCGTGGAGTTTTGTACGATCACCGAAGCCTGTGAGCTCCTGAATGCCCGCAGTGCACAACAAGCAGTATTAACATGAAGATCAGACTCGCAACGCAACAAGACAAGAAGCGCTGGGATGCCTATGTAGAAACTCATCCCCTCGCCACGCCTTATCACCGTTTTGCCTGGGGACTGGCGTGTGAGCATGCGTATAAGCAACCCATGCGGTACCTGATTGCCGAAGATGATCAGCACCAGGTGTGTGGCGTTTTGCCCTGTATCGCATTCAAACGCCCTTTCTCTGCAGCAAAATCGGTTGCTTTACCTTATTGTGATACTGGTTTTGCTCTGGGTGACGACGACCAAATCACCGCTTCACTACTGGGCAAATTGCGCAGCCAAAGCGACTACCGGGATGTCAGTCATGAACCGGCAGACCCTGAAGCTTTGCAAGCTGGGCAGAAGGTTGTGTTGCGCTTGCCGTTACCAGAAAACAGCGAACTGCTGATGAGTAGTTTTAAATCGAAATTGCGTAGTCAGATCCGTAAAGCCGAGAAAAATGGCCTGACCATGGCGCTCAGTGAGACCCCGAACGAGCATGTCACTTTACTACCTCATTTTTACGATGTGTATAAGCAGAACATGCGATTGCTCGCGTCGCCCGCCCATGCTTACAGCTGGTTTGAATCGGTAATCGCGCACTATGGTGATAACGCTCGTGTCTGTGTAGTCTATCAGGCATCCACGCCCATTGGAGCCGGCATAGTCATTATGAACGGCACGGTGGCAGCAATCCCCTGGGCGTCGACATTGCCGCAATACAATCGCCTGGCCCCGAATATGATGCTGTATTGGTCGCTGCTGGCGAATGTGACTGACGCTGGCATGCAAACCTTCGACTTCGGGCGCTCGTCTTTTGGCGAAGGGACCTACAAGTTTAAAACACAGTGGGGAGCGTTGCCCTACCCGCTTAACTGGCACGATGGGTCTTCAACTGCCCACCAGCCACAGGCTGTTGAAACCGGCCCACCAGGCGCCGTCAGGCAGCTTGCAGAAAACGTGTGGCCGAAACTACCGTTGGGATTCACGGTCGCCATTGGCTCAGCTATTCGGCGTTACATTAGTTTATAAATCGGGAGAGCCTTATGTGCGGCATTGCAGGATTTAGTCGTTATCAATTCGAACCCGGAGATGAGTCGTTACTGACTACCATGGGACAAGCCATTTTGCATCGTGGTCCGGATGCCGGTGGCACCTACCTCGATGACCATGTGGGCTTGTGCCACCGCCGCCTTAGCATTCTGGATCTATCGGCAGCGGGCAACCAGCCCATGTTCAGTAAAGACGGCCGCTATGTCATCGTCTTCAACGGTGAAATTTATAACTTTCTTGAAAGCCGTGCGGCGTTAGAAGCAGAAGGGCATGTTTTCTCTACACATACCGATACTGAAGTGATTCTGGCGCTTTACGCCAAACATGGCAAAGACTGCCTGTCTGAGTTAAACGGGATGTTTGCGTTTGCCATATGGGACAAACAGGAAAAGTCACTGTTTCTGGCCAGAGACCGCATGGGCAAAAAGCCGCTTTATTACACCTATGAAGAAGGCAAACTGGCCTTTGCGTCAGAAATTAAGGCGTTGTTGCCCGTCCCGTTTGTTGAACGGGAAATTCGCGACGATGCAGTTTACGACTTTTTTGCCTACCAGTATGTTCCTGATCCGAAAACCATTTTCAAAGGTGTGCACAAATGTCCGCCTGCCCATTACATGCTGTATAAAGACGGTGAGCTCGTTTGTCAGCCATATTGGGATGTAGATTTCAGCAAAGTCAGTGAACGCACTGAAGCAGACCTCACTAACGAACTGCGGGATTTAACAGCCCATTGCACGCGCCAACGAATGATTGCAGACGTACCACTGGGCGCGTTCCTGAGTGGCGGCGTAGATTCCAGTGGTGTCGTAGCAATGATGGCTCAGCAGTCTGACAAGCCTGTGAAAACCTGTTCTATTGGCTTCGACGAAAAGCGCTTTAATGAAACCGAATTTGCGAAAACCGTGGCTGATCAGTACCACACTGAACACCATGAGTTTATTGTGCACGACAATGTCAGCGATAACCTCGAACACATTGTCAGCTTTTTCGATGAACCGTTTGCCGATCCCTCGCTGGTGCCTACATACTTCGTCTCTAAGCTTGCGCGTCAGGAAGTGACCGTAGCGATTGCCGGTGACGGCGGCGATGAAGTGTTTGCGGGCTATGAGAAATACAGTATTGATGCCATCGAAAACAACCTGCGTAACAAAGTACCGGCATGGGTAAGAAAGCGCATTTTGCCGAAAGTCGCCAACCTGGTCGCGGGTTCCGGCATCTCGGTATTGAAAAAAGTAAAATCACTGTGTGACAGTCTATCCTGTGACCCCGCCATGGGCTTTTATCTGACCAACTCTCAAATTGACGACCGCCAGTGGCAACAGCTTGTGGCGCCGGATTTTGCTGCCAGGCTGGGCGAGTACCACCCCAGCAAAATCACCTTGGAAGCGTATGAGCAAGCCAATGGCCCCGACCACTTATCGCGTATTTTGTATACCGATATGAAAACCTATTTGCCCGGCGGCATCCTGGTCAAAGTAGATCGCATGAGTATGGCCCACTCACTGGAAGTGCGCGCCCCTATTTTAGACCGCGATGTCATTGAATTCGCGGCCACCGTGCCGTCGGCATTTAAATTTAAAGACGGCGAGAAAAAACATATCCTCAAAGAAGCATTTAAGCCACTGCTACCCGACGACATCCTGTATCGCAAGAAAATGGGCTTTTCTGTGCCGCTGGATCAATGGTTGCGTGAGGAAATTAAAGCCATTGCTGAACGCTACCTGTTTTCCTCAGACGCCGGATTACTTCGCTATTTTAACGCCAGTGCGATTCAGCAATTGTGGAATGAACACCAATCAGGCAGCCATCAGCACGGTACCGTGCTGTGGAGCTTGCTGATGTTTGAAATGTGGTATCAGCGTTATATGGTCAGCACAGAGAAAGCAGCGTGAGTAAGGCAATCAATGTCATGCATATCACCTATGATATGCGAATTGGCGGCACCGAAATGGTAGTTAAAAACCTGATAGAAGGGTTTGATGATCCGGCGTTTAAGATGTCTATATTCTGTATCGAAGCACCACTGGGACCATGGGGTGAAGACTTAGCCAATGCGGGCATTCCCATTACCACTGTGGCAAGGCAACCTGGATTTGATCGCGGGCTTATTAAGGCTATTCGACAACACCTCCGCGAGCACAATATCGATATCATTCATTGCCACCAGTACACCCCCTGGGTATACGGTGTGTTAGCAGCGGCAGGCCTGAAAACCAAAGTCATTTTTACCGAGCACGGTCGTTTTTACCCGGATTTTGGCACCTGGAAGCGAAAGCTTATCAACCCGGTGCTTGCGTGGTTAACCGACGCGACCACCGCCATCTCATCTGCCACTAAACAAGCGCTGGTGACCCACGAAAATCTGTCGGCCAGAAATATCGAGGTGATTTACAACGGAATAAAAGCAGTTGAGCCGGTGCCTGAAGAAACCCAACAGGCTTTGAAAGCGGAGTTGGGTATTGCCGCCTCACAAACTGTGTTTGGTACCATCGCCCGATTCGACCCAATCAAAAACCACCTGATGATGCTGCGCGCGTTTAAAGACGTACTCGACGCAGGCAAAGATGCAAAGCTTGTTATCGTTGGCGACGGTGAAATGCGCGCCGACATCGAGACGTTCATCAAAGAACTGGCTATCAGTGACCATGTGGTGCTGACCGGATACCAGCCACAACCCGCCCAATATCTTTCGATCATGGATATTTTCCTGCTGTCGTCATTCAGCGAAGGGACATCCATGACCTTGCTTGAGGCGATGTCTTTGGGCAAGCCTTGTGTCGTGACAGATGCCGGTGGAAACGCAGAGGTTATTGCAGACCAGCAAAATGGCCTGGTGACCGGCAACGACGAACAACGCGAATTTGCTGACGCCATGCATACCCTGGTAAACGATACGGACACCTATCACCAATATCAGCAGGCCAGCCTTGCTCGCTTCAACGCCCTATTTACGGTGGCAGCAATGTGTCAGTCATTTCGCAAGATTTATACTACAGTTATGCAGTAAGGTAAAAATCGCCCCGATGAGCAGTAAGTGAGACAGAACAATGACAACAGAGGCCACTCCTCACCCTCAGAAAAAGCGTTTTTGGCACAAGCGCCGTGTTGTTAAATACACGATTATCTCTGCGCTGCTGATCCTCATTTTTTCAATCTCACCGCTGGTACTGCCAACAAGTGATTTAACCCCTTCACAGGCTGCACAAGCGCGGGCTGGCGCAGCCAGAATCATCAAGCCACTTATGTCGGCCAAAGAACAGGCCACGATTGCAGTGACTAACGAGCAGCTCACGGCAATCTCCGACACAGTGAGCTATACCGTACCCGCCGTGCAGCTGAGACTCAACAGCAGTGCCATGGGTATATTGATGGCCACCAGCATTACCACTATCCCTGGCGCAGTGTATTTAAATGCACAATGTATGCTGGTCCCAAATCTTGAAGGCAAACTGGAATTCAATCAATGCCGACTGGGCAGCCTGCCGTTGCCGGGTATCATGGTTGAATACCTGTTTAAAGGTATCGCCCGCGTATTTTTCGGCGAAGAAGCCCTGTTAACCTTTAACAACATCCTCGCAAATGCCCAATTAGGTAACGATAAACTGGTTATCAATTTCCACAAGCCGGGCAACCTGAAGGCCTCTGTTGAAGACAGAATCACCGATACCTTTAAAGTAATACAAGAGCTGCGACAACTCGATAGCGCCGACACAGAAACTATCACGCTCTATCTCGACTATATCCAATCGCATGCCACCCGGTCAGATAATACCGCTGAATTAGTCGGCAAAACGTTCTTGTTCGCGCAGTCGCGTTCTATAACCGAAGACCCGGTAGACGAGAATATTGCTGCATTGTGGGCACTGACGATGACACTCGGTGCACCAGAATTTGCACGTATAGTGGCCATGCCGGTTGACTATAGCCTGATGCTGCCAGAGAAGTTTGTACTCAGAAATCGCATGGACTTGCGATTACACTTCTTCTTTTCCGTGGCATTGCGACTGGCAAGTGAAAAGCAGCTTAGCGTGAATATTGGTAAGTTAAAGGAAGTCATGGATACGGCACAAGGGGGCTCTGGGTACAGCTTTCGTGACTTAACTGCCGATAAATCCGGTGTAGAGCTGGCCGACTTTGCCATTTCATCTGAAGACAATGCGCGCCGGGTACAGGCTATACTGGCTGGCAGCAAGGATGAAAACCTGTTTATTCCACTGTTACACGACCTGCCTGAAGGGTTCAGTGAAACTGCGTTTCAGCGCACATTTGGCAGTGAGAGCGATGAGCGCTACCTGGCGATGGAAAATACTATTGACGGACGCATAGCAGCATTGCCGCTGTACAGTGATGAAACAAGTACCGCCTACCGCCGCGCGCCGGCAGTCAATGCCGATGTAGCACTCAATCAAAGTGACATTACCGTTAGTCAGCAGTGGTATCAGGTCGACACGCATATTCATACCCGTTATTCCGACGGCGTGTACAGTGTCGTTCAAATTGCTGAACAGGCCAGTGCCTTCGGCTGTGATGCGATTGCCATTACCGACCACGGCGATCAAAATCTCAAACAAGTGTTGTCGGACACCTTCTGGCAAGATGTTGGGAAAGCAGCCAATGCCAATCCAAATTTATCGATCATGGCGGGCCTCGAATGGAATATCCCGCCATTTGCAGGCCGTGAGCACGTCACTGTACTGCTGCCTCAGAATGACCAAACGCCCGCAATGCTGTCGGCATTCAGGGATCAATTCGACCATTATGGCAAATCAACGCCCGTTGATATTGATGCTTCTGCGGCCATGCAATGGTTGAATCAACAGTACGCCGGGCAGTCAGATTCACCGGTAATTATTTACAACCATCCCAGCCGAAAGGACGCCTCAGAAGGCGAAAATCAGCACGATATGGAAAACTGGTTGCAACAGAGCCCCTATGTTATTGGCTTTTCTGGTTCACCAGGGCATCAGAAAAAGCGCGGTGATGACAACGGCTCCTACAGCTTTAAATTCAAAACCCGACATGGCTGGGACCCTGCCATTGCGGTTGTGGGTAAAGACTGGGATGCCCTGCTGATGAGCGGACGTCAGATTTATGCCGCCAGGGCTCCGTCTGACTTCCATAACGACAATATGGATTATTGGCCTTGTGAATTCTCAACGACGCATGTACGGGCGACGAGCAAATCACCTCGTCATATAATGGCAGGGTTCAAGCGAGGCCACTTCTGGGCACAACATGGCAAATTTGTTGACGCTTTATCTGCTACGCTGGAAGATAGCAACGGTAAAGTGCTGGCCAATGCCGGCGACACCCTGTCGACCAGCCAAACAGGCCTGCAGGCTCGCCTGACCGTAAATTTAGCTGCAAAAGACTGGCAAGGCTTCGCCACGTCATTGGATGAAGTCACTGCGGTCATCATCACCGACCAGGGTGTTGATACACGGACCTTCTACCCGGAAACAGGTAAGAACCCTTATGTTTTCACCGTCCCTTTACCGCCACGCGGCTCACATGTGGCGGTAAGATGGTTTGGCAGAAGTATTCAACCTGAACAGCATCACTACCAGTTCTTCACTAATGCAGTGATGGTGCAGCGCTAACAACATTATTTTGGTTGGGTGCGGCGTCGCATCCACAAGAGTGGAATTAGCACCATGAGTACAGGAAATAACCACTTCGCCACATAGGCGAACTTTTCGAAATAGTATTTTTTCGTTATGAAATGGGATGTCCCATTCCACACCTGATAGCCGACATTTTTAAGTTCATTGGCAATCATCAACTCACCATCATTAACACGCCCTAATTGAGCCTGATAAGCCAGCGCCAGTGCTTCAGGCTGTTGCTGATAATAAGCTACGCCATGCTCTAGCACGACACCGAAATCAGCGTCGAGTAGCAGGGTTTTGTCAGGTAATTGTGCTTCAACCATAACGTGTCCGGGCACAGTAATAATGGTATTCGGTATCCCTTGTTCATCAAGCAGCCCTGATAAAGTCATGGAGGCGTCTCCACAAATACCTATCCCTCGCGCCAGGCTGCGATAAGGATCGCTAAAATGGTAGCGCTCGTACTCGGGAATGGAGGTCACAACGCCCATCAGATACAAGATGAAATTTTCCCACACGGGCACGCGCTGATGGAACGTATCCGGGTCGTACATCAGCCACTCGACATGGGCAATACCGTTGGCCAATGCCAGTGTCAAACGGCGTGCATAGGCTTCGTCTGACTCTTCCGTACGGCGCACAATAGCCTGATTTAATTCGATGGGGCTCAATGTCAGGTCTTGCTCACCAAAACGCAGTACCTCTGGCGTTAATCCTTCAGGCCGTATATCGCGATTCAGACCATACAAATTTATTGCCATCAACACACAGCCGACTATCACAGAAGCGACCAGAAAGCTGTTTACAACCAGGGCTACCCGTTTCATTGGTTTTGCTTTATTCCTCTGCTAATAACGCGTCCACTGACTATTATTCACAAAACGCTGCCGAATAACAGCATCCGGATTCAGGCGCAGGTCTATCATGATGAAAACCGAGCCGTGCATTTTCTCACAACTGGCTGGATGAGCTTCAACGTGTAGCGGTAACAATGTACCTGCTTTAACACCAAAATAACCGCAAGCTGCAACAAGCCAAATAAACCAACCGTAATGGAACAATGCAACACTAACTGCCAGAAGGAGGTCACTTCCGGCACTACCTGAAACGCCACCCAACCACTACAGTAAATAAACAGTATAGCCGGAAGTACAGGCGCCAATAGCGGAACAAAGGCTTGCTTACCCACAAAAGCCCCTATCACCACAATAAAGAATAAACAGACTGAAATGAGATCTAATCCAATTTTATACTCGGCTAACTCGTACACACTGGCAAAGTCAATTGAGACAAACATGATGCACTGCACCAGTGTGGAGTATATAGAATAACCCAGCAGCAGTTTCGTGCGGTCACGCAACATCACTATCTGACTGAGTATGTTGTTCAGGGTCGCAACAATGATAAAAAAAGCAAAGATCCCCAACAGCTCGGCATACTGTACCCATTTGTCGCCCAAAATCAGGTCGACGACAAAGAAAGCGTGCACGTACATCAGATATATAACCGGCGCAGTAATAACAGACATATAAAACAGCACTACCTGCAGTTGCTGCTGGAAATAAGACTGATTGTTTTTAAACTGCGAAAATTGCGTTAGTAGTGGGCCGCCCAGGGGGGTGATGAACGTAGACGTTGGCAAATCGGCATAATAGCGCATTGAGGTATATGCCCCTATCGTCGCTTTCTCGAACGAAACACTCACAAACATTGCATCGATTTGACTGCGAAAAAAATTGATAATCGACTGTGGTAACACCCATTTAGAAAACTCCCACTGGGGTCGAAAGTTTTTCAGGGTAAACCGGGGGCGCATTGGTGCGATCACATAACTGGCAAAAAACTCACTGATGGTTGCTAACAGCTGCCCAATTACCAGTGCCCAGTAAGTTTCAAAAATGACGGCAATGCCAATGGTAATCCCCGTGGTGATGATCCGCGAAGTAATTTGCCATTTGGTAATTGCCCCTAACTCCTGGTTTTTCATTTTAAAGGCCATGCCCGGGCTGTTAAATAAGCCAATGGCCAGGTGCAGACTCAGCACCAGAATAATGGGCATTAGCCGGGAATCATCGTAAAACAACGAGATCGGGTAGCTGGACAAGGCCAACAGCAGAGCCAGGCCTCCTTTTAACACGAGATTCAACGACCAGTTGGTCATTACGTGATCTTCCGTTAACGTTTCCCTGCTAAGTAAATAACTCACACCACCGGTGTTGGAAATCACCACTATAAAATTCAGAAAGATCAATGCAATGGCAACCAGACCATAGTCTTCTGGCTTTAGTATACGCGCCAGAATCACCAGACTGACGATACCAATCAGCCGACGGGAAAGTTGCGTCAACACAGACAACATTATAGCAATGATGCCCGAGCGTGCTGTAAGCATGAAGGGTCCTTTTATACTCGTTAACCGGCAATCCCGGCAAATGGGTTATCTCTAAATAGCAATAAGCGGAGTGATTAAGACGCCTTCGACAGAATCTTAGTCAACCGTTTGCGAACAAGGGATTTTTTAATGAACCCCAAGTGCGAGGTCAGGCTGTCAAAATCAGCGTCAATTTTACGATTAATATCCATCATATCAGCCGGCCACTGCTCACAGGGTAAGGCGTCCAAAAACACTTCCTGAATTTTACCCAGCTCATATCGCGCAATACGGTTTATATACAGCTTGATATCACTGCGCTTAAATACCGACAACTTTTCAAAGTCATATCCCACACCCTCGATCCAAGTGGTGCGGTCAGGCAAATTGAAATCGGTAAACTTCAGGTCCGTATTCGCGGCCTTGGTCAGAAAAGAGTCAATCCAGTTAAGACCTACGGGAAGACGAAATGGGGTTTCCCTTATCCGCTCTACAAAAGCGTGCTTCATGCCGTATAAGTTACCAAAGAAGCAAGCGCGCTCAATGACCAGGCTTCGGTAGAAATCGATATTCCTGCCAGTCAGGGGCATCCCTGCGATGACAACCGTACTGTCGCCAGTATTTACCAGCTTCTCAGCCATTTGTTCAAAACAATGTGAAGAGAATTGTACATCGGCGTCGGTAAAAAAGTGCACATCAACGTCATCAGCCAGTTCATGTAAATAAGTATTCCATGCGTTGCACTTATCACCCAGCTCAATCTCAACCACATTAAGTCGGCTAAAGCCGAGTTTTTCCTTAACCCTGTTGGCAATGGCTACCGTATCATCCGAGCAGCCATTTGCGATCAGATAAAAGCAGTTAAGTTGCGCATTAACGTTGTTAAAAATACTGGTGATTGATGCTTCGATATTGTCTTGCTCGTTATATGCAAACATAACAATATTGTAGTTTATGCTTGTCACGCGACTGCTTTCCCCGCTCTGTGAACCTGACCGGGCATGCGTTTCGGCGGCACCGGTTGCTCTTTTATAATATCTTCACCTGTTGAACGTTTTGCCAGGTAATAGTTTGCCGTGATCAACAATAATAAGAAGTAAAACGGCTCGAATATAATCAGGTCCAAAAACAATGCACCGGTGAAATAGCCAACTAATCCAGCCATACAGGACATATTGATGTAATCAAACGTCGAGTTTGTCACCACCCTTTTGCGGACAAATTTAAACTGTTTCCATGACACCCAGAAAAACGATAAATAAATTAACCCTGCGAAGATGCCGGTGTTGGCAGCAAAGTTCAAAAACGTATTGTGGGCAACGTGCGGCGACTTGCCTGGAAACAACAAACGCGATGCATACTGGAACCGTTGTGGGCCAGCGCCAAGCAATGGATATTCCTGAACAATATCAATACCTACTGACCAGGATACCAAACGCGGGTTCAACGGCTTGTCACCTGATTCGGTTTGCGCTTGTTCAACCGTATTCGAGGTTCGCTGAGTCAGCATTCCCCCCTGATATACCAGCATTGCTACAAACCCAACCCCCATCAGAATATTCAGGCTTTTTGATTTCACCTGCATCGCAAAAAACAGGGTAACCGCAGCTGCGCTGAGCAAGGCCCCTCGTGATGCAAACAAAATCAGGGCGTGCCATATAAACGGGATGGTCAGGAGCAAGCCGTACTTTAACCACTTATTTGGGAAATAACGCGCGCCAAACATGACAAAGCCAAGGCCACTGGTCAACACTATGGATGTGACATTTCCGTCGGTATAAGGACTGAGTGCAGGCCCCATCAGACGCCCCTGATTAAACTGCGCCCAGTTGGCACTGAGATAGTGATCATTCGCCCAATAGGCGTAATACACGGTAACGAAAATGTACATAAAACCAAAAAACTTAATGGTTGTTTCCTGGTTTATCAGTGGCAACACAAAAAAATACATAATGGCAATAGTCGTAAAGTTACTGACTACCAGGTCGCCGCTCACGAGTGAAAAGTAACTCTCAAACGGGGTTAATGCATTTGACAGATGAAAAATGATGGCAAGGCCCAACACGCCTTTGAATTGCCCGGATTTATAGACTTCCCAACGAATATTGCCCTGGAATGCATGCCATATCCAGGCGAGGATCGTGATAACGGCAGAAAATTTAAACACCGAGAAATCTTCGAAAGCCCAGAACCAGATATACTGCGGTTGCATAACGGACACAATGGAATAGACCAACGCGGCAATCCAGGGAGCCTTAAACAGCATGACGAAGCTGGCAATCAGCGATAAATAGAGGGCTAACTTAACCATTCAGTGTCACCACATTGATTCCTGTTTTATTCTGCACGCTTGCCATCCCTTTCTCTGTTTCACTACCTGTGTGCTATGCGTTATATTTTGCACAATCTCACGCGCTCTGACCAGTAGTGTGCTACATACAGCGCCAGTTTGTTTACTGCGACTGTCCACCTGAATCAAATTTCGCCTTCATCCTGGCATTGCCGGCCCTGAAACGCGCAGCTATTTGCTCGTCGTAGTACTCGGGGTAGCGCCCTTTTACCGGTAACCGTTTAATTAGCCACCGCCAGCCGCGCACCCAAAAACTGTTGTAACTCAGGTTAATAAATTTATTGCTGCAACACTGGTTTAACCGCCTGATTAAGCGGATATTGTTATAGTCCGAGGAGCGATTTGACGCTTTGCCCCTAATCGAGAACTCATCCGGCGAGAACGATAAAGCCAGGCTACTGACGAAATGGTGAATAAGCCCCTCGCCCTTTAATGCACCGGGTTTACGTCCAATCTCAGCGATATGAATGTTGTCGTCACCAAAATACGCAGCCCAGGTATCCAACTGGTGTGCATAATCAAATTCAGATTCGGTCTGCACTGTGTTAACAAAATCCGGATAGGATTGTTTACCCATCGCCGGACCATGAATTAACTGAGCATATACACTTTTGGCCATAGCAACCTGGTCACGAAAATAAAACAGCACGGACACGGATGAAAAATGCGGAGTTAATGTTGCTGCTAATCGCGCTATTGCACGTTCGTTTAAACACTGGGAGTACAGGGATTCCGACGAAATAACCATACTGTGGAATCGACCGTCTTTCTTGGCGTCTTCCAGTTTTTGCAGCAACGTGACTTCAAACTGGTCAATAAACTGTTTCAGCGCATTGTCATGAAACGCCTGAAGCGTATTAATAAAGTAATCGGCATTGTCCGGATAACCGGCCCAGGCAGCCAGCTGCCAGTGGTCCCTGAAGGTCAAATCGTCGTCGACATAATAACCACGTTCGGTCAATGCAGCCTGATTGTCCTCTAAGAATGCCTGAATGGAGGTAGAGCCGGCTTTATGACTACCTATGTGCAAATACAACTTCACTGTTACTGCCCCAGCACAAGTCGCGACATAACGCGATCTGCCCCAAAATGTGCCACCACATTATCAATACAAACGTCATTCTGACCGCTTTGTACGTTGTCCTGCGCTAGTCCGGAATCATGTGTGGAGCGCCAGTTAACAATATTGAAAGGCTGGCTTGCCAGTCTGGCATCAAACCCGTTTAATTTGGCGCAAAAGAAGAACCATACATCATCGGCGGTGGGTGCCAACGCCATGAAAAGTGATGCTTCTGTCACTTCAGGAAGAAAGCACTCAGGCGGGTAGAGTACGCCGCCTATACCGGTCGGAAAAATAACACCTTGTCGTTGCTGAGTATTCATTTCCCATGACGAATAGGGACCAATACGCCCGTCAATAATAGCGGGCTGGTGCGCCCGGTAAGCAATTATACCCGGCTTCTTTTGATAGTCCGCTACCAGCCCGGCCAACCACTCCCGGGTGTAATTCACATCGTCATCCGCGGTTACCATCACATGTTGCGGATAAGCATTTAGCGCTGGTATCAACTTTTTATATGAACGCGTATCAGAGCAGGTGCGGATATGAAAAAATGTGACGCGTTCTTGAAGTGATATAATCTCTTCAGGCAGCAGCGCCATGTCGTTTTCGGCTAGCCATAACACCAAAGCATCAGGCCGCACAGACTGATTAATCAATGTTTTCAGGGTGAGCAGCAGGGTGTCAAATCTGGGCGGATACGAGGTGAGATTCACCGTTAAGGGTTGCGACAGACTGTGTTTCTCAGATGCAGGGCGCAAGGGCTGAAATCGAACTTTTTTTTCTGCAAGCCAAGACTCTAACTGCCAGTATTTTTGTTTGATTGCCTGCATACAAACTGTTCTGCTGTGTGGAAATGTCGATACACCTGAATAAGATAAATCATAGGTTACAGTAAAAAGGTCACACTGCAACAGTAAATTAACGCGTGGAGCGCACCGCAACGGAGAGAAACACGAGCTACCCTTCCAAAACCAGATTAATTTGCCTAGTATGCTGCATAAACAAATCCGTTATCCGTCGGTTACACCACACGCCAGCCTAAAAGAGTAGTGAGACATGCAGTCTATGGGATTCAGAAGCGACATTAACTTCTTACGCGCCATTGCGGTTGTGCTGGTCGTCGTATTTCACTTTTCGAATGTCGCGTTACCTGGCGGATTTGTCGGTGTTGACATCTTTTTCGCGATTTCCGGCTACCTGATGACCGGTATTATAGTCAGTCAGATTCAAAAACAGCGCTTCTCACTGCTGAGTTTTTATCTGGCTCGTGCTAAGCGCATAATTCCTGCGCTTTCTGTTATGGTACTCAGCGTCTTAGTTTACGCGTGGTTCTATTTATTTGACGTTGAATTCATCAAACTGTTGAAACACGCCTTTTCGTCGCTGTTGTTCTATTCCAATGTGGTGTACTGGCAGGAAGCGGGCTACTTCTCAGCCAGCGCCCATCAAAACTGGCTTCTGCATACCTGGTCACTGTCTGTGGAATGGCAGTTCTATATGGTCTATCCCATCATTTTGTTACTGCTAACCAAGGTCATAGGCCTTCGCTGGACAAAACTACTCATTATCCTTGGTGCAATTGCCAGTTTTGCTGCCTCAGTCTATGCCAGCAATATCTGGCCTGACCCGGCGTATTTTTCACTGCCTACCCGAGCCTGGCAAATGATGGTAGGTGGCATTGCCTTTTTGTATCCCGTCACGTTTAACACTTCATCGCAGAGAGCCGTGTCTTTGTTGGGGCTGGCCATTATGCTGATATCTGCCGCGTGGGTATCGCCAGAGATGAACTGGCCAGCCTGGCCGAGTGCCCTGCCAATCCTTGGCGCCTATTTGTTTTTAATTGCCGATGCCAGTAAATCACTACCTGTTTACAATACTGCGGTATTCAAATACACCGGGCGCTGGTCCTATTCTATTTATCTGTGGCACTGGCCGGTCGTGGTCTGGATGAATAACCAAAGTTTCGCTGTCGATGTGCCAATTATTCTCGGCGGTATTGCACTGTCGGTTGTGTTAGGCGCGTTGTCGTTTTGGGCTATCGAGTCACGCCGCGTACCGGTTTTACACGTTGTTATATTTGCAGCTGCATCAACCTTTGCGGCGACAGCAAACAGTTTCGGGCTGGGTGAAACCTCACTGCGCACCCTCTCCCACTCTCCAAGCAATACTGCGCTTTACCACTACGAAGCCATCCGGCAAAAAATGGCAGATGAAAACAATACCCTCACTTGCCGGTTAAGCAGCAATAAAGATCGTCACGGTAACTTTGCCTACCCGGCTCCTTGTATCGACTGGGAGCAACAGCATGGTCTGCTGTTTTGGGGCGACTCTCATGCAGAGTCATTTTCGCGGGGCGTATTACCGGGTTTACCACAACAACAGTCAGTCAGCCGTATCTTTTCTTCCGGCTGTCGTCCCTCTTTTGACATGAAAGTCGGTGATTCTTCAGTATTTCGACGCGCCTGTGATCAGGCTAATGAAACGGCCAGAACATTTGTCAGTAAGCAGCGCCCTGACACCGTAATCATCGGTATGAAAGATCAACACGAAATGATGGACTGGGATAACATTATTGCCTTCCTCAAAGCCAACGGCACCGAGCAAATTATTGTGATAGGCCCGACACCACAATATTACCCCACCGTGCCGCTGAATTACGTAAAACAAGGTGAAGGCGAGACCTTAACATCGTACAAACTGGACTACGCGATTCCCGCAACGGATGCAAAACTGGCCTCCATTCTGGCTGATTATGATGTGAGATATATTTCTTTGTTCAGTCATTTATGCGACAAGAGCGAAGATGCATATCGTTGCAGGGTGAAACTGAACGGTGAGTTGTACAGCTTCGACTATGGCCATTTAACACCGGAATCGGCGCGCATCTTGGCAAATGAGTTACTCTTCGACCCAGGCTATTTATAGGCGCGCTCGAGGCCAGTCATCAAGGTTGCTTTTTAATGACGTAGTGGTCGACAGCCCAGTAGACCTGTTTTGCGTCGGACAGCTCTCCCCATTTCAGTCCCTGCATCAGCACTTTCCAGGCGAAGCCCCATTGTTTATGGGCCAGGCACTGGCCAAATGCGGTAGGCCACAGCAGTCTGATTCTGGAGGTGAGCGCACGCTTTACAGCTTCATCTTTGCGCAAACTCAGCTTGACCGCTTCACTGGCCACCAACACCGCAAACGAAACCTGGCGATAACCAAAGCGTTTACCAATACCGTCGTCCCGTCGGTCAATGCAAATAGTAATACGGTCCACATAGACGTAAGGACCCTGCAGCGCAACGCGAAGGCAAAAATCAAAGTCGTTGGACGCAAGTACGTGTTGTCGTCCCTGCATTGCTTTTTTAGCGGCGGCTTTCGTTGCCATCAGGTTCATTGAGATAGTGAAACACCCATTTTGCAGTAAGGCTGTTAGCGGGTCAGCCAGCACTCCGTCGGGATCGGTATCCGGCAAAGCCTGTTCCTGATGCCAACTGCCATCCATCTCACCGACTTTTGCATAGGCCATTACGCATTCGGGATGGGCCACCAGCGCTTCATATAAGCACTGCAAATAATGGGGTTCAGCGACATCATCGGAGTCTAAAAACGCAATATAGTCTCCGCGAGAAACCGTCACCCCATGGATGCGAGCTGCGCTGGCTCCCTGGTTTTCCTGGTTTACCAGACGCAATTTCGGGTCCGTGATATCACGCACAACCTCAGCAGTGTGGTCTGTCGAGCCGTCATTCACAACTACCACCTCGAAGGGCACGTCGCATTGCTGGGCCAACAAACTTTGAATGGCACGTTCAATGACATCTTCCCGGTTATATGCCGGAATGACGACGCTGATTACTGGCTGGATACTGGTGCTCACTTGCGTTCCTTTGATGCTGGCACAGGCTTCTTGGGCCCTACAATACGTGAAGGCTTTTTGTGAAACAAGCGCCGCGACAAATCCACTTTTTGTCACCAAAGGCGCTTTTAGCCGCGTCAAACACTTGTTATCCGTCAATTACTTCATGTAATGTTGGCGTTATAAAACACATGAACACACTACTACCCGCCCGACGTAACTAAGGCATTATTGAGCGATGAAGTACAGAAAGGATATTGACGGTTTACGAGCGGTAGCGGTGCTTCCGGTACTCATTTTTCACGCCAAGTTGGGCTTTTTCCATGGCGGTTTTCTTGGCGTTGACGTGTTTTTCGTGATCAGTGGCTTTCTGATCACGTCCATTCTGGTAGAAGAAATATCGCAAAAGACGTTCTCGTTCGCGAATTTTTACGAGCGTCGGGTTCGCCGCTTGTTACCTGCACTGATTTTTATGACCGCCGCCACATCCGTGCTTGCCTATCAGTTAATGATCACCGTTGACCTCAAAGGTTATGGCAACAGTCTGGTTGCCATGTCATTATTTTCGAGCAATATTTTCTTCTGGCTGGACAGCGGCTACTTTGACCGGGTTGCCGACTTAAAGCCTATGTTACACACCTGGAGCCTGGCTGTTGAAGAGCAGTATTACTTTTTCTTTCCGTTAGTGTTACTGATAGTGCTGCGCTGGGTTCCCAAACTGCTGACCCTCACTGTACTCACCATTCTGGTTATTAGTCTGGGCTTAGCGAGTTGGGCTGCAGTGAATGCACCTGATGCCAATTTTTACCTGCTGCCCACCCGGGCCTGGGAGCTCATGTTCGGCAGCCTGGCTAGCATACTCATATTCAATAATGTGCAAATTCTCGAACGGTTATCGACGGCTAACGCATTCAAAAACGGCGCCTTGATTGTGTTGTTTATTTGTTTGATCTGGTTTGATGAAAGCATTCCACATCCGTCCATGCTGACGCTGATACCCGTACTGGCGACTCTCGTGCTGATAGTGATCCCGGCTCCGGACAGTCTGGCACATAAACTTCTGACCCTACGCCCGATGGTCTTTACCGGGCTCATTAGCTACAGCCTGTACCTGTGGCACCAACCATTATTGGTCTTTAATCGTTATATGTCAGCCAAATCCGATGCCAGCGTGCGCATTGCGATTTTACTCGCCGCTTTTGCATTGGCCTTTGTATCCTGGCGCTATATCGAAAAGCCGTTTCGACATCGAAATGTCACCACGCGAAAACAGGTTTACAGTTTTTGCGCAGTAAGCTTTGCAGCCATTATTGGCTTTGGATTGTATGCCGGACAAGATGGCCTTCCCTCGCGGTATACCCAGGAACAGCAAGCGCTGCTGTCATATCTTCAATACAACGCACCTGCGGGCCAGCCACAGGACAATGCGCATTGTTTCCTGGGCGAGAATGAAACCCATAAAGCGCTGTCAGAGTCCTGTTTTGACTCGGGTTCAGTGTTGTTATGGGGAGATTCACATGCCAACGCGCTGGCAAAAGGGCTGCGCTATAAGCTCGGAGAAAAGTTAAATGAAACCACCAGCAGTGCCTGCCTGCCACTTATTGATACGCATTTTCCCCATCGAAAACACTGCCAGACAACAAACGACTTTGTGATTGAGCATATCCAGCAAGCAAATTACAACACTATCGTGCTACATGGAAACTGGATTAGTCACCCGGACAAAATTGACGCGCTCAGTGAAACACTTGCTGCGCTACAGACTGTGAACGCCAGAATTATTGTTGTTGGAGGCGTACCTCACTACCTCCCAGATTTGCCGAGTTTTTTGCTGACTAAACGACTCTTGCTGGACGCTGACTCTGCACCGGTAAAGGTTGAACCAACCCTTTTTGCCGAAATCGAAGCGATCGACACCAAACTGATGGCCGCGTCCAAACAGTTCGATAACGTAACCTTTGTTTCAGCGCTGGCATCATTTTGTGCGTCTCAAGAGCAATGCCAAGTCATCCTGCCTTCGGCAACAGAAGAGCGGCAATGGGTACCGGCAGCCTGGGACTACGGACATGTTACACTGGAAGGTGCGCTGCTGTTATCGGATCAAATCCCTGTAAACACAAATCAAAATTAAGCATTATAAAACAAACGGTTATATTAAATCATGGCAATAGTTTTGGGGTGTGATTTTGACTGGCAATCGGTTCAGTTACCACGTATTATTTAGGTATTCTACTCGCAATAAGCTGATTCCATTGTGAAAAATACTATTGCCTTTGTGCACAGCGTCGCCGAAATAGGCGGGGCAGAAAGGATGTCAGAAGCACTTATAGACGGACTGGCTGAACATGCAGAATTGGCGCCATTGTTGGTGGTGCCTGAGGCCGGACCCTTTTCGGTTCATGTTGCTAAAAAGGGGTGTCCTGTTTTAGTAACGGACCTGCCTCAACCCGAATTTAGCTCACCGCTTGGTACTATCCGGCACGCCTTTAAGTTAGCAAAGCAGTTTAAACAGGCAAACATATCCCTGTTACAGTGCGCAGACCTGGTATGTACTCGTGCCGTATTGCCGGCAGCTAAAATTGCAGGCATTCCCGTGTTGTGCCATATGCACTTCCCGGTAGAAGCGGGCTACGTTAACTGGGTATTCAAGCGTATGCCTAAACCCGCAGGCTTTGTGTACTGTAGTGAAGAGTTAATGCATGCTACTCAAACGCCCCTTGCCAACGCCTGCCCCCAGGCCAGTCATGATGTCATTCACAATGGTGTGGATATTGAACGCTTTTCTCCCAACCTGAGTAGCAATGCCGTGCCCCATGTAGGCATAGTGGCAAACCTGCAGGAACGCAAAGGTCATATCGACTTCCTGGACATGGCGAAATTGCTGTCTGACCAGCAATTCAACGTACATTACGACATCATTGGCGGAGATATTCTGCAAGCTCCCCGGCAGTCTTTACTTGAAGACTATGCGTCATCGTTGGGTATTCGCGACAAAGTGACTTTTCATGGTCAGGTAGACAATGTTCTTGCGTTGTTGGGAAAACTCGATGTTTTAGTGTGTGCCTCTCACCAGGAAGCATTCCCGGTATCGATTTTAGAAGCAATGGCCATGCAAAAGGCGATTGTATCGACTAATGTTAATGGTATACCCGAAGCGATTGTAGATGAACAGTGTGGCATCCTCGTTCCTCCACACAATCCCCAAGCACTCAGCGACGGCGTTAAACGATTGCTGGACAACGAGTCGTTAAGGCAGGCTCTGGCCGATGCTGCAAGGCAACGGGTTGTATCCGAGTTTAGTTTACAAGCTTATCTGGACAAGTTTACCCGCGTATATTGTCGTACGCTGACAGGACAAAAGTGAGAAAAGAACACGTTGTAATGGTACCGGATTTTCGGGAAGGCAATCCGTACCAATCACTGCTAGCTAACCATTTGTCGGATCAGGACGTGCAAGTCTCATTCGATAAACTACCGCTAGGCTACTTTCCCTTCTCTGAGTTGAGTAAGCAGCATCCGGACGCAACAATTATACACCTGCATTGGCTCTCGCCCATTTTGTTTGTATTGAGTTGGACTTCATCGCCATACAAAGCAAAACTACGCGGCTTGTTGTTGGCGTTGGATTGTTTGTGGTTACGACTACGCGGGAAAAAAATCGTCTGGACCGTACACAATAAATTTTCCCACGAAAACTTCGACCCAACCGTTGAGCTGTTTGTTCGCCGCTTGCTGGTAAAGTCTGTATCCAATATCATTGTACACAGTCAATCGGCGGCTGACAGGCTGGCCGAAGCGTATGGAATGCCAGCTCTAAAAGACAAGGCCAAGGTCATTTTTCACGGAAACTACGAAGGTATTTACCCTCGTCCCGCCTCAGATCGGCACACTTTGCTTAAAACTAAAAACATTCCGCCAGAGCATACGGTCATACTGAGCTTTGGCATGCTGCGCCCCTACAAAGGCATCGACAAGCTTGCTGCACTGTTTGCATCTGGCAAGGTGCCTGACCATATTCATTTGTTAATTATGGGCAAAGCGGACAATGAAGACTATGCCGCGTCATTACAAACGGTGTGTGACAAGGCTGATAACGTTCATCTGACCCTGGGGTTTCTGACTGACGAGGCACTGGCAGACTGGCTGGGTGCAGCAGATATGGTTGCAGTGCCCTTTTCGGATACCCTGACGTCAGGGTCAGTCCTACTGGCCATGACAGAAGGTAAAGCGCTGTTATTACCAGAGCTATCAAAAGTGTTTGATTGCGTGCCGGATGAAGGCGCACTGTTTTATAGAGACGAAGATGACATGGTGAAACAACTGGCAGGCTTATCGGCCAGTGATGTTGCTAAAATGGGCGAAGCCAATAAAGCTGTTGCTCACAAGATGAATTGGCCGGATGTGGCCCGTTTAACGGCTGAACTCTACCAACGGTAACAAAGATGAAATGTATTATTGCCAGCCCGGTCGCTTGTTATCCCTCTGCTGCGGGGAATGCCGAGCGAGTCAGACAGTTGCATGCCTGTCTGGAAAACTTGGGTTACGAGGTACATTTTGTGTTGTGCCCCATTCAGGCGATGTCAACTCAACTGAATGAGCCAGCCATGAAACAGATATTTGGCGATCGATTCCATCACTTGGACAATCATCCCCGTCCGCTGCAAAACGCGCTCATTAATTTTAAACGCCGTTACTACCATCGCATTCACAAGACGGGTTGGCTGTTTGATTTTATGTTGTCTGATGGCTATGTCTCCCGGCAAAGCTGCCAAACATTTAACCAACTGGTTAACGATATTGAACCGGACTTAATTCTGCTTGTTTACGGGTTTATGTCACCACTGCTCAAGCACCTGAACAACCGCTGTAAAGTGCTGGTCGACGCGCAGGACAAGTTCAGTTACCGCAATCGCGGTATCCGGCAAGCGGGAAGCGAAGGGTATTGGCTGAGCTTATTACCTTGGCAGGAGCGTTATTTACTGTCTCAGTCAGATATCGTGCTCGCCATTCAGGAACAGGAAGGCCAATATTTCAAAAGGCTGTTAGCAACAACACCGGCCGAGGTAGTTACACTGGATATTCTGGTTGCGCCCGATCAGCCTGAAGCCACCCCGAGTAAAAACCCGGTCATAGGTTTCCTGGCATCGGGCAACCAGCACAATACTGAAGGTTTACAGCGTTTTATTGCACAGGTTTGGCCATCGCTCCTGGCACAATGCCCTCACGCCGTCCTTAAGGTGGCCGGTTCCGTAACGAAGAACATCACCACAGATGCTGACAACGTTGAATTAGTGGGCTGGGTTGACGATCTGAAAACGTTCTACCAACAATGCCGCCTGATTATCAATCCCTGCGAGACAGGTAGCGGATTAAAAATTAAAACTATTGAAGCCGTCGGCTTCGGTATCCCGGTCGTATCAACGCCTTGTGGAGCAGCAGGTGTAGAGTTTCTGTTACCTGAGGAAAACGTGCAGGATTTAATCAGTCCCGCATTCACCCACCGGTGTCTAACGCTGTTACGCGATGAAGATGAAGCGCATCAACAAGCCAATTTGTGTTTTCAACGGTTACATCAACGGGTCAAACACAACCGAGCATTGTTAGCCTCATTGCTGCAAGACAGCTAGCGCCTGTTTATTCTTAAACCAAATTGTGTATTATGGCATTTGCAGTTAGCGCAAGGGACCCTAAACGTAATGCCGTTTGTTTCAGTCATTGTACCCAATTACAACCACGCCCGTTTTTTAACTGAACGCATCGACAGTATCCTTCAGCAGGATTATCAGGATTACGAACTGATTCTTCTGGACGATAAGAGTACCGACAACAGCGCAGAGGTACTGGCCTCTTACGCACCCCATCCCAAAGTCAGCCATTTAATTGTAAATGACGTCAACTCCGGTAGCCCTTTTGTTCAATGGCAAAAAGGACTTGAGCTAGCCCAGGGCGAATATATCTGGCTGGCTGAAAGTGATGATGTGGCAGCCCCCGACTTTTTATCCAAATTGACTCACTTTGCCGACAATGAAGCCGACGTGGCAATCGCATTTGCCCGCTCTTATCGCATTGACGAGCACGGAAATAATCAGGGCTTCAATGCCTGGGGCGAAGTCATTCAACCCGCTCGCTGGACTGCCCCATTTGTTAATGCTGGCAACAGCGAGATTGCCCGGTTCCTGATCCATAGAAACACTATTCCTAATGCGTCTGCCGTATTGTTTAAACGGTCGTTGGGTTTAAAGTATATAAGCGACATTATGAACTACCGCTATTGTGGAGACTGGCTGTTTTGGATATTGCTGGCCTCTCATGGCAATGTGGCTTACAGCCCGGAGACATTTAACTACTTCAGACGGTATGACACCGCAACCAGTTTAAAACGCGACAGTGCGCGCCTGGCAGCGAGATTTGCCGAATACAATGCCGTCGTTGAAGCTGCTCTTGCCCGGCAAATGCCCGGGGCGAACGCGCCACTTCAGCACGACTGGATGATTGAGGAATGGATGGCCAATAAACAACACCTCACCTGGCTGGAATACCTCACACCGAATTTACGCCCGGCTCAGCGCCTACGCTTTTACAAAGCACTCATCAAACAAATAATAAAGCGTTAAGGAACCGCGATGAATCAAACGTTTTGTACTATTAGTTCGTACAGCTTTATGCCTTATGTACTGTCACTGCACGACTCGCTGAAACAGTTTAACCCCGACATTCATTTACATGTCATGATCTCCGATCCGGTTAGCGACGAAGACTTAAAGCGATACCATAAAGACAATTTATTCGTGACGAGTTACCAGGTGCTGTGTGAGGATGGCATGGGAAAAGCGATTTGCGATAAATACGCGCAACAAGACCAGAACTTATTTCGCTGGGCAATGAAATCGGTGTTAACACGCTACTTATTAAATACGTACGACAAGGTAATTTGCGCCGACTGCGATCTGAACTTCTTCAGTGATTACCAGTTCCTGTTTGATAAACTCGATACCGCCAGTGTGTTACTCACTCCACACATGCGGTGTTCCGATCCGACCATAGATCCTCATGACTTTCAGCTAAACTTTGTAGATGGCATGTACAATGCGGGATTCGTCGCAGCGTCTAAAGCCGGTATCCCAGCGATGGAATACTGGGCAAAGTGCTGTTTATTCAAGTGTGAAGTCAATGGCGCAGAAGGATATTTCGCAGACCAGCGGTATCTGGATATCCTGCCAACCCGCTTTGAAGGCGTCGAATCACTTCGTCATCGGGGCTGTAATGTGGGTAACTGGAATCAAGTGGACTGCAAGCGTGAGCTGGTAGACGGTGAAGTCAAAATTAACGGTGAATTCGACGTCGTATTTATCCATTTTACGAAGAGTATGTTTCGTGGCATCTACACTGGCTCAGATGCGCTTCTGAAACCCTTTGCCGATAAATATGCGGACCGGGTAAAAAAATTTGGTGGACCTGACCTATGGGCAGATCTCACCACGCAGTTTGAAGAAGAGCAACGTCAGGCCGAGAAGAAAGCAGGCGCTGAATACCGCAAGAACAAGCTTAAACGCATGCTTGGCCTGAGCAGAGGCTAAGCGCTCATTAAGGTTGCTGACGTTTTCTGCAGCCTTTAAACGAACCTATCACACTACGCATGCTGTTGGCGAAGAGAAGCAAAATACGCTTCCTCGCCAATCATTTGTTTTAATGCCTCAATCGACTGCTTAGCGGCGACAGACAGGGTTAGCCTAAGCGCCTCGTCGTTCAATAAGGTTACGATTTTAGCTGCCATTGCTGAAGTATCGTGCTCATCTACTACAAAACCGGTCTCACCATCCTGAATGAGATCGGCTATCCCCTGATGTCGCGTGCTAACGACAGGTAGCCCGCCCAGCATTGCTTCTGATACAGACACGGGTGTCCCCTCCCGGTCTCCATCGCTACTGACAACCGAATGCTGAACATATATCGTGGCTTCTTGCATTAAGGTAGCTACGTCATCGTGAGATTTCGCACCGAGAAAACGAACATTTGGTATAGCTAAATCGTCACACAAGCTCTTACAAACGGGTAACAGCGGACCATCACCTACCATGGTCAAAGACGCGTCAGGGCATTGCTGAAGTACTTTCTGAAACGCAAGCAATGTCAGCCACGGGGCCTTCTTCTCTACAAATCGTCCTACGGTAAGTAGATGCTGCCCGCTATTCTGATACTGATGATTGCTAAAACCGTTGTAAGGCAGGCACGGCAGGTACTTAATTTTGTCCGGGTTACACCCTAGCGAGACTAACTGCTCTGTCATTGAAGTACTGACTGAAATAACTGACTTGGCGAACGTAAACAAGCGGGCATATTTGTCTTTGTAGTGGTCAATGACATCGTATTTAAATGCATCATAACCATGGAAGTGAACAATCAGGTCGATGCCCAGCTTTTCACAGGCATTCATGGCGCCCACGCCAATCGGCCCAAACTCGGCAAAGCAGCAAGTGACGTTCTGCGATTTCAATAAATGAGCCAGCGTATAGTCGTAGTAGTCATTCGCTATACCCAGGACTTTTTTAGCCCGGTAAGCCAGCTTATGAGTAATAGAGGGCTCAAACCCATCCATCCTGAACGGCGTACTGCCACCGTGGATAACAATACAATTTTCACCCAACATATCGATATGGCGGCGCACAAAGGTTTCGCTAACCTGATTATTGGAAGCTACCAGTACGGCAACTGTCATGACTTACCCCGTTATTAATTCAAATCTGACCGGATACAAGCCAGCCTGAGTTTACCGATTTATACCATATCATAACTGTACATTATTCAAACGGTTATAGCTGTTTTTTCCAACAGTTGTTGCCAGTACCACTGTGTAGGGGCAATGTCTGTAATTAGTCGGCAATGGTGTTAAAGATTTGCTCAGCGCGTCTGGCCGCATTCTCCCAGTCGAATTGACTGACTGCGTGCTCGCGTCCCGCCCGACCATATTCATTCGCTAGCGCAGGGGATTGTAGGAAGCTCGCTACGGCACTGGCCAACGCTTCAGGTTTAGTTGCATCTACGATTTTACCCGTTTGCTCGGCTATCAATGTTTCTTTGGTGCCGCCGGAGTCGCCGGCAATCACCGGTTTCGCGCAAGCTTGCGCTTCTACCAGTACCATGCCAAACCCTTCGATATCCTGTCCTTCTGTGCGGTTTGGCAAAATAAACACATCGCAGTGCTGATAGCACTTAATCATGGTGTCATCGTCACAGGCAGTGAGGATGTCTACATGCGCTTGCACCCCAAGTCGCTCGACCGTATCCCTCAATAACTGCTCACATTCGCCATGACCTATAACCACATAGTGCGCTTGCGGACATACTGATAACACCTGAGGCATCGCCTCGATCATCTTGTCCTGCCCTTTGCGCGCCTGCAGACGCCCAACGGTGACAATTAGCTGCTTATTTTGCCAGCCCATTTTAGCCAGAAATCCGGTATCAGGCTGTGCTAATGGAACAAACTTGTTGGTATCTGCGCCTGGGTGCATCACCACCACTTTTGACATCACACTGTTATCTACTCGCTCAACGATGCCAGCGCTATTGTGACTGTTACAAATTATTTTTGCCGCGCTTCGCATAACCATTTTCGTGAGACTATTTAACTCACGTGACAATGCACTGGCTTCCAGGTCCTCGCCATGTACGTAACAAGCATAGGGAACACCCAGCGTTTTGTTGATAAAAAACGCCATGAGCCCCTCTGGTAATACACGGCCACAATGTATCATTTCAATCTTGTTTGCTTTTACCAGCTTGCGAAGCCGGCGATAGCTACGATAGTAGTATTTGAGCCCTTCCAGACTGGCCAGTCCCCATTGCGGGCTATATAAAGGCATGCGGGTTATGGGCAGATCAGACTGCGCATCGAACGCTTCAACATCCGGTTGCTCGTCTGCAACGACCAGATAATTATCACCTAAACGGGAATAGAGCTCCCAAAACCATCGGCCACTTCCACCCGACGCAGGTGGAAAATTCTGACTGAGCACCAGGGTTTTCAATGTGAACTCCAGTTATGTCTTTAATTTGTACAGAAATATAACAGCAGAATACCCGCGCCCCCTCCGGCTGTAAACAGGAATTGCCGAAGAAACCCATATTCACAGCAGGTCTTTACCTATTGGCAAGTTGGCCTGATAAACACATTACAACCTGATGATTAAATAGCATTTATTAGGAAAACACTGGTTTCTGTACGCAGTGAGCCAATTCCATCGCTTCAAACAGCCCTAATAGCAAGTGGAGTAACAGCAAATTCGCCGTGAAAATCGCGATTCAACCAGGGAGATTTATTCGACAGCAGGCAGGTAAAGGTATCGGTTATTTAACCACGCGAGTTTTTCGTAAGATGAAGAATTATCGGAAAATATTGCGCCTTTTTATTCACAATAAAGCGTAATACACTAACGTTACTGTTCGAGTGCGACACAACAAGGATTTCTTTTGCATTGCCTTTATTTAGCTCAGCGTGTGCCCTTTCCCCCTAACAAAGGTGAGAAACTACGCTCGTTCCATCAGATAAACTTTTTACGGCAACAAGGCATTGCTATTTCTGTTGCAGCCCCTGTTGAAAACGATGATGAACTCCCTTACTTTGACCAGTTGCGTGACCAGTATGGTTGTCAGGTTTATCACGCCGCACTGGGCAATAAACTCGCCCGTTACGGCTTGGGTTTTCTTGGCAACGCATCAATGAGTGAAGCCCACTTTTACAGCAGGGCGCTGCAAACGCAAATCGATGACGTGCTGGCAGGTGGCGATATAGACGCCATTGTGTGCACGGCATCCAGCATGGCAAACTACGTCTTTCGCTCGCATGTCCTTAAGACGAGCGCCGTCAAGCCAACACTGATCATGGACTTTATGGACATGGACTCGAACAAGTGGGATCAATACACAAACGCCGCACGTTTTCCCATGAGCTGGGTTTACCGGCGTGAGGCTGCCTGTGTAAGACGATTAGAAAAGCGTGTGGGTAATACCTTCGATGCCTGCTTCTTCGTCGCTGAACCAGAAACAGCCCTGTTTAAAACAGAAAACCCGGCAATAAAAGCCAATGTAGTAACCATTGGCAACGGCATTGATCCAACTGAGTTTCACCCTGCCGACACGCCGGCAGCCGTCGACGTCCCCAGGCTACTATTCGCTGGCGTAATGGACTATGCGCCCAATGTCGATGCCATGATGTGGTTCTATCGGCATGTATGGCCAGCGGTAGTCTCCGCATGGCCTCAGGCTACCTTAACCATTGCGGGTATGAACCCAGCACCGGAAATTCGTCAGCTTGCCGAGCAGCCCGGTATAACGGTAACCGGATTTGTTGATGATATTTTGCCGTATTTCCATGAGAGTAACCTGTTTGTTGCGCCTTTCCGCATCGCTCGCGGTATTCAGAATAAGATTTTACAAGCCTTTGCTTGTGGGTTACCGGTCGTCGCGACATCAATGGGGGCTGAAGGCATTGTTTACCAGGACGGTGAAAGCATACATATCGGCGATACACCCGAGGCGATGCTGAACGCCATTGAAACATTAATGTCGTCACCGGCACATTATCAGGCAGTCAGGCAATCCGCATTGGACACCATTGCCGCACATTACTCCTGGCAGGGCAAGTTACAGTCACTGTTATCGCTACTGCCTGACAACCAAAAAGAAAAAGAGGTGCAGGCCGAATGAAGTCGTTAATTAAGTCGGTCATACGGCTGGTCTTTCTATTACTGGCCTTCCCTTTTTGGGTTGGTTTTACGCTGCAATCAATACTCATGGGCAAAGATCAGGCCACCACTAGTTGGTCGCAAATGGTTAGCCTGTTTCCCGGCTTGATAGGCGTGTATTTACGCGCCGCTTTCTATCGCCTGGTACTTAATAACACCAGCCAAAATACCGTCATCGGATTTGGTACGTTGTTCTCTCAGCACGACACACATATCAGTGACGGCGTTTATATTGGCCCGCAATGCAATATTGGCAAATGCCGTATCCAGGCAAATTGTTTACTCGGCAGTGGTGTGCATATTATGAGTGGCAAAGGGCAACACAATTTCTCTGATCCTGACACACCACTCCGGGAACAAGGCGGTACATTTACTCAGGTAGAGATTGGTGAAGACTCCTGGTTGGGCAACGGCGCTTTAGTCATGGCAAATGTCGGAAAAAAATGTGTTGTCGCTGCTGGTAGCGTGGTTATTTCTGATGTCCCGGATTACGCCATTGTAGGGGGCAACCCAGCTAAAGTTCTGGGAAGCCGCAAGCCAAAAGACACATGATAATGTTAAAGCGATGGTTCCTAGTTGTCGTCTGTATGCTGATGTTAAACAGCATGCATACTGTTGCGGCAGAAGCTAAGCGCCATATTACGGTTGAAAGTAGTGAACAACTCTATGCGGCTATTCACGAAGCCAATCGAGTAGGCGGCAACACCACCATACAGCTGCGTCGCGGTCTATACGCGATTCACCGCCCGATTGTGGTCACCGCACCGGGGATCACTTTGCAATCGGAATCGCTTAATGCGAAGGACGTAGTCTTGCGCGGTCCGGGAATGAAACAAACAGGCCAGGTGTTCAGCCTGCTACGCGTGAATGCACCTCATTTTAGTTTTATTGGTTTAACTGCAGAACAAGCGCCGAATCACATTATTCAGGTAGCGGGTGAAAACAATGCAGATTATTTCCACTTGTCGCGTTCTGTGCTACGCGACAGCTATGAGCAATTATTAAAGGTCAGCCATCGGCCTGGACAGCCGGAGGCTGCTGACTTCGGAGTCGTTGAGTATAGCACCTTCGCTTATTCAGCAGGTATTGGCCCACAATATTATATTGGCGGCATTGACCTGCACTTGGGACAACACTGGCACATCCGACACAATCAGTTTTACGGGATTGCCAGCCCCGCCAAGCGCGTAGCTGAACACGCTATCCATCTTTGGTATAGCAGCGGACATATTACTGTGGAAGACAACATCATTGTAAACAGTGATCGTGGCATTGGCTTTGGCATGGCCAATAAGGGGAACCAAGGTGGGGTGATAAAAGATAACTGGATAATACACGCTGACAATGGCCACCCTTATGCAGATGCGGGTATCACGCTGGAAAGTTCGCCCGATACCATTGTAAGCGGTAACTGGGTTCTGCAATATCACAGCTATCCCAACAGTATTGAATACCGATTTCCAGCAACTCAGCGTGTAGAAATCACTAACAATACCACGAACAAACGTATACGGCGCCGTAACGGTGGTGGCGCCACCGTCACAAACAACCACAATGCTGATAAGTTAACGCCCTTACAAGTGTCGACGCTTATTGAACGCTTTCCGCCTGAATACCGGCCAGCCGTCAGAGCGGCAATAGCGCAATAGCTTTGCTTATTGCCCTAATCTCACATCATCACTTAACGACGCGTACTGTTTTTCAATAAACGCACTTAGCTGGGCCTGTTGACGGGCTAATTCACGTCGCTCCACTTCCATTGAAAGTGCAACAACACCGCCATGAGCTGGCTCACCCGACAACGTCTTCGCAATCTGTGCAATTTTGGTTTCACGCTGGTTAGCATAGACAGACTGGTTAAGCACAAACCAATAAGCCATCAAGCGCAACTGCCCGCTCGGAGAAGAAATAAGCTCCATACTATAGGGCTTGTCTAACGCGTCTATTTTTATATCTTCGACCTTGGTCCAGTTGTCCTGGTCGTAAAACCGATTGATTGAACTGATCAACTCCCCTTGCCCTGCGGCGTAGAAAGCCTGATAAATCGTGATCTCAGCACTGGCATCTGCGTCCATCAACAAATAACGCTCTGCGGTCGCACGGCGATATTTCACCTGCCACGGCAAACGCATTGACGCATCATCAACGACGTCCTCAGTCGCGCGGTTGAAGGTATATGCCTTGTTTAACGCCTCAGGCAGTGCCGATTGGATAAACTGAAACCACACTGTAGACAGCACCATGACTGCGGAAAAACCCGCTAATCCGGCTTTACCGTATGCCGAAATTGCCTGGCCACTGTGTTGCTCAACTCTCTCATTCGAGTCTGCAATGTCGTCAGCCGTCGATTTAGGCGCGCGCTCACGAATAAACTCACCTAATGCCAATAAGCAAATGATTACAAAAGCAAAGAAAAACCAACCGTATATCAGATGATCGGCACCTACCGCGTATTTCATATCGGACATATGTGCGATCATGATAATGCCGTAAACCCGCACAATATTCGCCGCAACGGGAAAGACGATAGACAACAATACAAACGACGCCCTGCGCCAGGGTGCCTGCATATTCAAATAAGCGTACAAACTACCGATAACCAGAGAAGCTATAAAAAAGCTGATACCAGAACAGGCTTCTGCAACCAGGAAACGGCCTTTAGGAATCTCAATATACAATCCACTGCGAAAGACCGGCACGCCACTGAGCTCCAGCAACTGTACGGAGAACGTTGCCGCTATTTGCTGTAAGAGGGGGACAAGTTCCTCGCCAATTGGAATACAAAATAAAATAAATACAAGGGGAAACAAAATGGTTCTGGCAGCTTTCGTTCCCAGTACAAACCAGTACAACACCGGAAGGAGTGTGAACATAGCCGCATGCATGAAGATTTGGACATCCCCGGCTAAGCCGACAGCGTACAAGGCGACAAGGGGAGCGATAAAAATCAACGTCCACATACTGGGCTTAATCGGGGTGTTCAGTAATGCGTCGCGCTTCAGATAGATAAGGTAAAAGGCCCCAGGCAACACGAACATACAATGGTTAAAGATGTCCGAGCCATACCAAATGGCAACCGCTGAGACCAATCCCTTGTGAAAGACCAGTGCCCAGGCGGCCAGAACAACCAGCATAAGCACAGTAACAGCGGAAAATGTAAGACGGACCGGATAGGCGCCACTGCCTGTGACTGATTGCTCCTGCATACTACTGCTACCCTTATTTGAGCTCGTAAGCGTCGGCCATGGTACCCCAGCGGTAATCACTGAGCAGGCGTTTGAGTTTACCTTCCATGCGCCCAAGATTGATGTAATGTCGAATCTTAGACTTCAGCGGCGCATTGGCTATTTTAGGCTGACCCGGGTCAATTTCCCATGGGTGGAAATAAAAACTGTACGGCGCTGTTTCACTTTGCATAAAAGCTTGAATGCGCTTGCGTGACAGCCAATACGGATACAACCGGAAATAACCGCCGCCACCAATACCAACGTTTTTATCGTTTTTGACTATTGTTGGAATTGGAATTTCCGTTATTCCTTCCGGACGCTGATATTTAAAGCGAGGCCACTCTGGTACGCCGTATAAGTCATGCGAGATCGGATAGGTACTGGAGGAATATTCAAAACCCAGTTCAACCAGGACTTCGTAAATCCATTGATTATCATCGTTGACGGAAAAGCTGGGAGCACGGTAGCCCTTTACCGCAACACCGCCCGCATCCTCCAGGATGGCTTTGCTGGTCTTCACATCGTCGATAAATTCATCGCGTGTCATTGTGGTCGCCCGGCGGTGATTTAATCCGTGGCTCGCCAGTTCATGGCCTTCTTCCACAATGCGTTTAATGAGCGTTGGGCAGCGCTGTGCGACCCATCCCAATGTAAAAAACGTAGACTTGGCATTATGCTCTGCAAAAACATCCAACAACCGGTGCGTATTTTCTTCTACACGCAGCGGAATTGACGACCAGTCAGAGGGTTTAAGCACTGACTCAAACGCAGAGACCTGAAAATAGTCCTCAACGTCAACTGTCATTGCATTCAGGCGGTTATCCAACACAGGCATATTCATTATTACCTGCCTTTTCCAAACAACACGATTTCAACAGTCCTTATCAAAATCAGAATATCCAGTAATAAGCTTTGATGCTTAACGTAATACAGGTCGAACTTCAATTTCTCCATTGAATCTTCAACACTCGCCCCGTAGGGGTAATTTAGCTGTGCCCACCCGGCCAAACCAGGCTTAACGTTGTGCCGCTGATTGTAATAAGGAACTTCTTTGACCAGTTGCTCAACAAACTCCGGACGCTCCGGGCGCGGACCGATAAAAGACATCTCGCCACGGAATACATTAATCAACTGCGGCAGTTCATCAATCCGGTATTTTCGAATAAAGTGGCCAATACGCGTTACCCGATCGTCGTTTTTCGATGCCCACTTCGCGCCGTCTTTTTCCGCATCCGGCCGCATACTTCTGAACTTAATTATTTTAAACAACCGGCCGTTTTGCCCTACCCGCTCCTGCTTGTAAAACACCGATGTGCCGGTTCTACGACCATCATCGAGATAGATGATCAACGCAGTAATTAGCATAAATGGCCAGGCGAAAATCAGCACAAACAAGGCCAGGACCGCATTGACACTGTAGTCCAGTGCATCACGCAGGTAATTCTGAGAATGGAAACCGTTAGAATAAATGACCCAACTCGGGTACATCAGATTAACGGCAATCTGACCCGTTTCCCGCTCCATAAAGTCAAGCAGGTCGGTTACTTCTATGCCGCGTAAACGGCAATCGAACAAGGTTTCTATAGGCAGTGTGCCTCGGCGCTGGTCACACGCTATCACAATCTCTTCTATATCGTTTTCAACCACGAAGTTGCGCAGATTCTCGTCCACTTTTACGTGAATGATTTTTTCGTTTTTAATCCCGTCCTCGCGGTTATCACCAGGCACAGGTACAAAACCGAGTAATTCAAAGCCCAAGCGATCTACGTCACGACGCATGCGCTTTTCGATGATCGAGGCTCTTTCACCCGCTCCCAGTACCATCAGGCGGACCCTACCCAGACCAAGTAGCCCCAATCGATTAGTGAAATAACGGAAAAACACCAACGCAATAATATTCAGACAAATTGCGGTGGGTAAATAATAGGAATGCATGTCCAGACTGGAAAACAGCGTACCGGTCAGCACTTCAACAATAAAATAACTGATACCTAAACTAACAAAGATACGCCGAATTATCCCGCGGAAGGTCTCCCGCAGTTTGGCTTCGTACAGACCAACAGATAGAGAACAAAGTAATACAGCTAATGTAACCAGGAAAATATTGATGGTTAAATTTTCAATCCCCGGCTCAGCAATCAAATCTAACTGGACCAGAATAAAACTCGTGATGTACCCCACATACGAAACAAGTAACGCTTCCGTGATTACTAACGCATTGGAGCGCTTATTTTGTCTGTTTTTTGCAACTGCCATATTGTCTTTTACTAAGTCTGTTGAGTGCCGCACTACCTGCGTTTGGGATTTATCATATGACAATTTTTGCGATTGAGATAGACTAATTGCACACTATCGCTTTATATTAGTAATTAAAATTAAATTAACAGGCGCATTTCCTGCCCTGAAAAATAAAAAATCAGACAGGTAATAGTCGTCACTGGACTTGATTTAGTACGCACAGGATAGAGAAGCATGGATAAGGTAAACACCAGGTTATTAATCGTTGCAGCTGCACTGGGGACTTTACTGACGGGATGTAGTGGCACTAGTAACCTGCCTCAGGCAACTACCCGTCCTTCATTGACAACGGATGTTAACGACTACAAATATCTCATAGGTCCAGGCGATAGTCTGACTATATTCGTTTGGCGTAACCCTGAAATTTCAGGCAGCTTTATTGTTCGCCCTGACGGCAAGGTAACCACTGCGCTGGTAGAAGATTTGGATGTGTCCGGCCGTACGCCGACCATGTTAGCCCGTGAAATCGAAGAAAAACTGGCGACCTACATCAACAACCCTCGCGTGACAGTAAGCGTAAATGGCTTCTCTGGCCCATTGAGCGAGCAGGTACGTGTAATTGGTGAAGCAACAAACCCGCGCGCAATAAACTACACCGAGCACATGACCTTGCTCGACCTCATGATTGCTGTGGGTGGTCTGACTGAATTTGCTGACGGAAACGACGCCAAACTCATCCGTGTCGTAGACGGCCGTCAAACTACATTCAAAATTGCCATTGAAGACTTAATCAGCGACGGTGATATCAGTAAAAATGTCGATATGCTGCCTGGCGACATCGTCATCATTCCTGAAGCCTGGTTCTAGAAACGAAATGTTTCTTTTTAAGTCTTTCGAGCGGTAAACGGACAAAAACATGCAGGAATTGCAACAAACAATAGAAATGATCCTCGATTATATTCGGGGAATCTGGCTAAAAAAACGCTACATCATGCTGTGCTCATGGCTAATTTGCCCGGTTGGATTCGGTTACATTGCTATGATGCCCGATGTATACAAATCGGAAGCCGTAGTCTTCGTAGATACGCGCTCAATGCTTCAGCCGTTGCTGAGTGGTCTCGCGATCCAAACCAACCCTCAGCAAGAAATCGCCATGATGGCGCAAACGTTATTAAGCCGTTCAAATGTTGAAATCATCGCGCGGGAATCCGACCTTGATATCACGGTGAACAACGCGGATGCTTACAGCAGGCTGATTACTAATTTGAGTAACAGTATCAAGCTAAATCGCACCGGCCGTAACAATATCTACACCATTTCCTACTCAAATAAAGATCCTGAATTAGCCAAGCGCGTCGTTCAGGAAACCCTGGACTTGTTTGTAGAAGGCAGTTTGGGTAATAACCGCCGTGATACTGACACCGCCAGTCGTTTCCTTGAAGAGCAAATTGCCGAATACGAAACCCGACTGATTGAAGCTGAACAACGTTTAGCTGACTTCCAGCGCAGATACAATGACATCCTGCCAGTGCAAGGTTCGTTTTATTCTAATCTTCAGGGTGTAACTCGCGAGCTTGAAGCAACTAAGTTACAAATCAGAGAACTCGAGCAACAGGTTACCTCGTTAAAGGGCCAGCTCAGCAGCGGCAAGCTGTCTGACGGATTCGGCGTAAGACAAGGTTCATCCGATGCGCCTGTTATTACAACGCGTTACGATGAGCGTATCAAAACGCTGGAAGAACAAATTGATCAGCTTCGCTTACGTTTTACCGACAAACACCCTGATGTTATTGAAGCGCAAAGCCTGCTCGCCTCACTTGAAAAATCCAGACAAGAAGAAATCCAGGCCTTCTTTAGCGAAGCGGGTGATGAAGAAGACACTGCAAACCTGAGTCCACTGGCAACCGAAATCAAACTGGAAATCAGTCGCGTAGAAGGACAAATCGCATCGCTGAAAGTGCGCGAAACAGACTACAACGCGAAGATTCAGGAACTAAAAAATAAAATCGATTTGGTACCGCAGATTGAAGCTGAATCAACGGCGCTCAATCGTGATTACGGTATTACCAAGCAAAAATACGAAGAGTTGTTGCAGCGCAAAGAAGCCGCAGAACTGTCTCGTCGGGCAGATGTCTCGTCTGAGGAATTACAATTCCGTACTATCGAACCGCCACTGGTACCTGACCAGCCAACGGGTCCGAAACGCCTGATGTTCTACACAGGTATTTTAATTATGGGCTTCGGTGTCGGTATTGGTCTGGCATTTCTGATCAGTCAACTTCGTCCAGTTTTGGTTCGAGGCAGTCAGTTAACCAAGCTAACGTCGTTCCCTGTACTTGGTGCTGTGACTCACCTTAACCTTAAACAAATCCAAAGAAAAAATCGTTTCAGAGTGTTTGTCTTCATCCTGTCATCGGGCGCCATTGTGTCCATGTACGCTGTGTTAGTCGCCGCTGAAATTGCCCACGTTAATTTAGTAGAGAGGTTCTTATAATGGGTAACAGCATTGAAAAAGCCTTGCAAAAGCAACAAGAAGCGGCAGCGAAACGCAAAGCGGAGCAAGCTCAGGCAGCAGCAGAGCAGCCTGAAGCCCCCAAAGCATCGACAATAGAACGAACACTTGAAAAGCAAGCTCAACAGACGCCGGCTCCAGCGAGTCAGGTAGAAACCGCGCCAGCTGTGCCGCCGGTTACAGAGACACCTAGCGCGCCTGTGACTCCGCCCACCAGCAGCGCTTCTGAATCAGCACCTCCATCGCCGGAAGTAAAAACACTGACTCTGGACCTTGAAAGTCTGGACGAACGCGGCTTTGTATCAGTAAGCAATGCACGGAAGCTGATTAACGAGGAATACCGTGAAATTAAGCGCAAGTTGCTTAAAAACGCGTTTGGCGCATTGTCCAAAACACTGAACAACAGCAACATCATCATGGTGAGCAGTGCCAGACCGTCTGAGGGTAAGACGTTTACCGCAATAAACCTTGCCTTGAGTATTGCATCTGAGCAAGACAAAACCGTGTTATTGGTTGATGCAGACGTATTGAAACCCAATGTGACGCGCACACTCCGCGTTGACCATCAGGATGGTCTGATGGAGTATCTGCTCGACGAAGACAAAGACATTGCTGATGTACTGTATCGTACTAATGTCGACAAATTACGTATTATCCCAGCGGGCCAGACTCACCACCTTTCAACCGAACTGCTTGCCAGTGAAAGGATGGCGTATACCATTGACGAGTTCTCAAATCGGTATCCCGACCGTATTGTAATTATTGATACTCCACCTTTGATCGGTATTAATGAGTCAGCAATTCTGGCGAGTTTTGCAGGACAAGCCGTAATAGTTACGGAAGAAGGCAGAACAAAGCTCAACGATATCAACTCGATTGTCGATCGATTAAACCCGGACATGGCCGTCGGATTTGTCGTGAATAAAGCCGTTAATGAAAGCGCCGAAAATGGTAACTACTATGGTTACTATTATGGCAGCGAACCTCGTGATTAATCAGCGATAAGGATAGCTTGTGAAAAGGATTGAGCAGTTTCGCCCGGCACTTATCGCAACCTTGTGTGCAGCTGTATTCAGTACGGCTGCCGTTGCTGATGTGCAAATTACCGGATCCGTTAATTCGTCACTTGTGCATCAATCTCTGGATTCTTCAGACGATACACCTGGTCGCTACGAAGACAGAGACACCCTGCAAATATCACCCACTGTGGTGGCCAGTTATCTCAGTAAAAAACTCAATGCTAATGTGTCTGCTACCCATCTGTATCAACGGTTTGAACTGGATGCAGGCAGTCGCTCCGACAGTTTCACCGAGTTTAATTACAACGGCACATTGAGCGTTATTGACAGTGTCTTTCAGATTTTTGCTCAGGGCTCACAGGGTTATCAATCCGTCCGCCCGGGTACTTATACCTCGTCGGATTTTTTGCTGAATAATCAGGACCTGACGAAAACCACTACGCACAGTATTGGCGCTGCGCTAGCCGTAGCTCGCAACGATTTTGTAGATGCGAATATCACAGGGCGATATTATCAGGCCCGCAGTGACGCATCACTTACCGAGGATGAGCAGGATCCGCAAAATGCGGGTATCGACTCGAATGGGACATCAGCCACGCTGACCCTGAATAATGGCGACTGGTTTCGCAATGCCTATTGGAATGCCAGCGCCAATTACCGCGAAATTGACCGACAGGACTTTGGCATGTTCGAATCCCTGTCTGCTAACGGTCAGGTTGGCTATAACCTGTATGGTGATTTTGGCCTGGTGTTAACCGCAACCCATGAAGAGTTTGAAACTGACGGACAGTTGTCTGGCGGGTTTGGCCTGTTCAGCGGCCAGTTTCAGCGCTTTAATACCTATGGCGCTGGGTTAAATTACCGCCCGGCAGCGGGACGATTCTTTACGGTAACCGCTAATAAAATATCCACCGACGGCAACGATGACGGCGAAACCTTTGTTGGTGTATCAACCCAATGGCAGTTTTCACCACGTACCAGTATTGCGGGTGACTACGGACGCCGTTATTACGGCGACGCTGGTAGCTTCACGTTTAACTACGGCACCCGGGCGGCCAGAGCATCGGTGTCATACCAGGAAAGCACAACAACCTACTCCAGCCTGTTGTTTGATTTTGCCGATGCCGGCACATTTGTTTGCCCTGCCGGCGCCGTAGATATTATCGACTGTTTCCAGCCCGATACGCTTGACTATGAATTACAGCCGGGAGAACAGACAGTCCAGTTCTCCGAGGTCATTACGGAAGTCACTGAGCAAGTAGTATTACGTCGTCAATTGAGCTCTACCTTCGGGTTCCAAAAGCGTAAGTTACGCGTGTCGTTTGACGCTCGCTACATTGACACAACCTACAGCGAAAATGACCGCCAGCAAATCCAGAAAGTACTGGGCGTGAATGCCAGCCTGCAAGCTGGCGCCAGAAGTAACCTGTATGCCAGAGCCCAGTATTCGATTTTCGATACTGAGTTAAATGGTGTTGACGGCGAGTCGGATAATTCAGTTTATACCCTTGGCTTGCGCAATCAGTTGTCCAGAGGGTTATCGGTAAACGCGGAAATTCGCTACCTGGACAGTGAAGACAACCGTGATATTTCGACACCGTCATTTACGATCAACGAAACGCGCATCACTCTGGGCCTGACATACCGAATGCAGTCTAACCGGCGTTAGACCTGGCAACTCACTAAAAAAGCAAAAAGGCCCTATCGGGCCTTTTTCAATTTACGTTAGATTGCTGTATTTACCACACAACATTAATCATCAGACTTCAACCTGACATAAGTACGGTACTTCTTCTTCAGTAACTTATCGATGTACTGGGTGAGTTTTATCTTGTGGCTAATAGCGTCATCAAGCGCATCCACTAGTTCACCTAGCATGGCCTTGTAGTATTCAGCGTCCTTCACTTCATTGCCATTCGGCGTGATTAAGCGCTGTGGCTTGCCTGACTGAGCGTTCTCGTTGTTTGTAGGCTCTGCTTGCTCTTCAGCAACTTCCGGCTCCTCTGGTGCTGCTGGTGTGTCAGGCACAAACATTTCTTCGCGAACTTCATCGATAACCGCGTCTACCGCCGTTTCATCGAGAACCTCAAGTTCCTCTAAAAATCCGTAAAGCAGAATACGGTCCATCAGCGTATTTATTTTTCTGGGTACACCACGGGTAAATTTATAAATGTGCTCGTAGGCCTCAGCAGAGAAAAGCTGTGTCCCGTTCCAACCCGCGTGTTGCAGGCGGTATTCAATGTAGGACTGTACTTCTTCCAGGGTCAATGGCGCAAGGTGACAGGAGGCGACAATACGCTGGCGAAACTGCTCCATGTTGGGTGCGCGCAGAATAGGCTGTAACTCTTCCTGCCCCAACAGGAAACTTTGTAACAAGGGTTTGCCTGCCTGTTGGAAGTTAGACAGCATGCGCAGTTCTTCAATGGTTTCCAGCGGCAGGTTCTGCGCTTCATCCACCAACAACAGTGCCCGACGACCTTGTGTGCTGAGAGCAAATAAGAAATTTTCCAGGTCCTTTAAAATATCCGCTTTGGTTTTACCGGCCACATCAATTTCAAACTTCGCAGCAACCATTTTAACCAATTCATCGGGAGACAATTTCGGCGTTACAATTTGGGCCGCCACGATGTCGTCTTCAATATCGGCCAACAAACTGTTTGCTATGGTTGTTTTCCCGGTACCAATGTCACCGGTTATCACGATAAATCCTTCAGCCTGCGACAATCCGTATTGCAGGTAAGACATGGCCCGTTTGTGCCACTTACTGGCGAAAAAGAAAGCCGGGTCCGGAGTCAGCTGAAACGGCTTTGAGTTAAGTCCATAATAACTTTCGTACATTGATTGCTACTACCGCTAGTGTTTCATGAGGCGCGTTTGCGCGATTTTGTTAAGCTTATCCTAAAGCTGCCACTTGTGCATTATCTCAACGATGAATTTCACCGTTTACAATGAAACAGGGGCGATTACTCTCGCCCCTGATGTTTATTGCTGTTGAAAGCTTTGCCGCTTCACAATGGTATCAATAATGCCGGTTGTAGAGACGCCCTCTTCAAAGTGCAGTACTTCCACTGAACCGCCATTGTCCATCACCGCCTTACCACCGGCAATCTCTTCAACTTTATAGTCACCGCCTTTTACCAGAACATCAGGCAATAATCGGCTAATCAAGCGTTCCGGTGTGTCCTCGCTAAACGGCACTACCCAATCAACCGCACTGAGTCCTGCAAGGACAGCCATACGGCGCTGAACGTTGTTTACCGGTCGACCAGGGCCCTTCAGCGCCTGTACAGACGCATCGGTATTGACAGCAACAATTAATCTGTCGCCCAACCGCCCTGCAGCATCGAGGTACGAAACATGTCCGGCGTGCAAAATATCAAAGCACCCGTTGGTCATAACAATCCGCTCACCACGACGCTTCGCCGCTTCAATAGCCAGCACCAGTTGCTCTTCGCTCATCACCCCGCCGTCTGGATGGGACTGCTGACCCGCAGCAACCGCTAGTTCGGTGGTCGATACCGTTGAAGTACCCAACTTGCCTACCACAATGCTTGCTGCCAAATTAGCCAGTACACACGACTGTTGCAGCGTCTCGCCCGCGGCCATACAAGCTGCGAGAGTCGAAATGACGGTATCACCAGCACCCGTGACGTCATACACTTCTTTGGCTTTTGCTGGTAAATGGAATTCAGGCTGTTGCGGCTGGAACAACGTCATGCCTTGTTCTGAGCGTGTCACCAACAACGCGTCCAGAGACAGGCTTTCACACAGAGCACCTGACTTCTCTACCAGTTGGGTTTCGCTGTCTACTTCCCCAACCACGGCACTAAGCTCAGCCAAGTTTGGCGTGATCAATGTCGCCTGTCGGTATTTGCTAAAATCACTGCCTTTCGGATCCACTACAACAGGTTTACCCTTGGCGATGGCTAACTGAATCAACGCCTGAGGATCACTGAGGGTGCCTTTGGCATAATCAGACAGAATCACCAGGTCACAGCTGTCGAGCTGCGCCGCAAAGGCTTCAACCAGCGCCGATTTATCGACACTGGCAAAGGACTTTTCAAAATCCATTCGCAATAATTGCTGGTTGCGACTCATTACCCTTAACTTGGTGATGGTATCGAACTGTTCACAAGGCGTGAAAAAACATTCAATGCCATAGCCGGTTAAACGGGTTTGCAGAATATTGGCGTTGTCATCCTGCCCTACCAGACCCAACAAGGAGACCGATGCGCCTAACGAAGCCAGGTTTATAGCTACGTTTGCAGCGCCACCCGGGCGGTCTTCAATATCATTAATATTAACAACCGGTACCGGTGCTTCAGGGGATACACGCGCAGTCGCGCCTGTCCAGTAACGGTCCAGCATTACGTCGCCCGCGACCAGAATACGAATTTGGCTAAAATCAGGAAGTGTCATTTTTGTCTATTTAGTTACACTAGTGCCGGCAGTATAACAGCGAAAGGTAGTGTAGAGCCAATTCATGACAGTTTGGTATGTGTATATAATTAGCACCGCGCAGGGCGTATTGTACACGGGTATTACGAACAACCCGGCCAGGCGCATTCGTCAGCACAGTGGCCTTATCAAAGGCGGCGCCAAAGCGCTGAGAGGAAAAGGCCCGTTGCAATTTGAATGCGTTTTTGAAGTCGCAAACAAATCCGTCGCGCTGCAGTTGGAGGCCTGGATAAAACGCCACTCCAGAGCCGCTAAACAGCAGCTCATTCAACGCACTTTGCAACCACCGGTAGAGAACAGCCTACTTACTGCAGAAGCTATCCGGCAGATGAATTCAGCACTCCGCTCACAATAAGCGCCATGCCTACGCTCAGTGTTAACTCTACGGCAGCGACGCCCACGTTGTGCTGCTGGTCAACTTCCTGTTGATAATTCACGCCTCCAAGCAGCATTTTCTTACTAAAGGCCACCAGCAACCACAACAGCAGTGCCAGTGCGATACTGGTAACCAGCCAGCCAGTCACATTGCTAACATAGCCCTCCGGGCTGTAGCGCAGGAACTGCCCGGCAGATGACACAACCAACGCCACGCCAAGTAGGTTGCCAGCATGTTGAACGGCTAACGCAAGCTGGCCTGTTTCAAGTGCACTTTGAAATGAGTGGTTTTGGTTTTGTAGCGCGTAGCGCAGTTCATAGATACGGGTCATGATCAATAAAATGGTAAGGACCACCAAAAAACCGGTAACAATCGCGATGATGGCATTTAAGTCGCTACCGTCCACCCATTCCATCATGCTTCTGAGAATAATCGCACTGGCGACCACACTTGAGGCATCAACCAGTGCAACACTGACACTGCGGTCACTGATTTTGTATTGTGTATCAACCGCATCCAGCACAATTTTGTCGTGCGCAAAACGGCCGAATTTCACCAGTACAATACCCACAAAGCCAAACATCAACATACCCAGTGCAGCACTTTCATAGCCTTGCCCAACATGGCGTCCAACCACAGAGCTAAGCACGATACACAGTGACAACATGCCGCCGGCAATACTGATACCAAAAGCAAAATTATCTTTAACGCCCAATTCATCACTAACGGAAACGCTGGTACGGGTGCGATTGGTCCACTTCATAATCAGCAAAAGCAACAAAGCCAGAGCCACGTCAATCAGTACGTACACCCACAAATCATGGGGTAACGGCACTAACTTAACCAGAGTTTCCATGTTCTACCTCAATGTCATACAGGAATTTGGTATTAGGATGCTGGAGCCTGAAAGGGGATTGTGCCAGACTGCAGCCATCAATTGGCGATTATCCTAAGTGATTATGAGTACAGAGAAAACCCAAATTCCGATTATTCAGGAAAATGTCGAGCGCCGCTGGCAAAGTATCCTCGCCGCCAGCGAACAATTTCCACAGTTTTCAGACTACCAGGACGATATCAAACAGATTCTGGCATTGAGCCCTTTCGTCGGTGAACTGATTGCTACTCAGCCTAAGGTGCTGGCAGAGATTCTTGAACATCAGTGGCATATCCATGCTGACGCCGCCTCGCTGTGTACTTTGCTGGCTGAGCAATTGGAAAACGTAGAGAGTGAACCCAATTTGCTGGCTGCTCTTCGCCAGTTCAGACAAACACATATGGCCGCCCTCGCCTGGCGCGATCTCACTCATCGCCAAACGATAGAAACGTCACTTTCGCAGGTAAGTCAGCTCGCCGATGCCTTAATAATGGGCGCCTATCATTGGTTATACGCAAATCTTTGTGAACGTCATGGCACACCGCAAGGTCCGTTTGGACCACAGCCGATGCTGGTGTTGGGGATGGGCAAACTGGGTGGACACGAGCTGAATTTCTCGAGTGATATCGACCTGATTTTCGCTTACCCACTCAAAGGCGAGACCGATCACCCTCGCAAACCACTTGAGAATCAACCTTTCTTTACCAAGCTGGCCCAGAAGCTAATTGCCGCCCTGAACAAGATCACCGTGCATGGTCAGGTTTTTCGGGTTGATATGCGCTTGCGCCCATTTGGTGAAAGTGGCCCATTGGTGGCGCATTTCGGTGCCCTGGAAGATTACTATCAGGACCAGGGACGTCAGTGGGAACGCTACGCCATGATCAAGGCGCGTATTCTGAACCCTTCCTGCCGCTACACCGAGCAACTGGAAAGCATACTGCAGCCATTTATTTACCGCAGGTATCTCGATTTCACCACCCTTGACGCCATTCGGGATATGAAACAACTGATCAACAAGGAGCTGCGCCGGCGTCAGTTGCACAACAATATCAAGCTCGGCCCCGGTGGTATTCGCGAGGTAGAGTTCTTTGCTCAGAGTTTCCAGTTAATTCACGGTGGCCGTGAGGCTCGCTTACAGTCGCGTCAGCTGATCCACGTTTTGCATCAGTTGGTTGAACTTCAGCTTATTGAACAAGACGATATCGACACGCTGATTACAGACTATTACTTTTTACGCAAAGCCGAGCACACCCTGCAACAGTTTAACGATCAGCAAACCCAGTTATTGCCGGATGAGCCCTGGCCTCAACATGTGCTAACACAGGTTATGGGGTTTGAGGACTACGCATCCTTCCTGGCGGAGCTGGAGCAAGTCATGGGGCGTATCCATGCTCAGTTTAACCAGTTAGTCGCCGAACCCGGCGACGAGGCCCAACAGCACGACTCATTGTTTACCCGTTGTAAAGACGCCTGGGTAGTCACGATGACCGACGTCGAGTTCAGCCAGCTTTTTGAGACAGAACTGGCGCCTGATAATGCACGCATACTGTTCGACCAGCTATCAGACTTTCGCCAGAGTTTGTCGCGCCACCGGATTGGCCAGAAAGGCGAAGATACACTGGCGAAACTGATCCCCGAACTGTTGTATTTTATGCTGCAACAATGCCCGGGAGACACTGTGATACTGTTTCCGCGGTTATGCAGTGTGATCAGCGCTATTACGGGCCGAACAACCTACCTGGACTTGCTGCACGAAAACCCCAATGTACTGAAACAACTTATAAAACTGTGCGCCCGCAGCGAGTGGATCACCGAGCAAATACGTAGCTTCCCGCTTTTGCTGGACGAATTACTCACGCCCCTTTACTTGCAGCAACAGCAAACCGATATCACGCTGTGTTTTGCCGAATACAATGATGAACTTCGCCAGGCGTTACTGCGCGTTGAACCCGATGATATTGAACAACTCATGGAACAGTGGCGACAATTCAAGCTCAGTCAGCAGTTGCGTATTGCGGCGAGCGATATCTCCGGTTCGTTACCTGTTGCCAAAGTCAGCGACAAACTCACTGCGTTAGCAGAGGTCATGCTGCACGCCGTGCTCAATTCAGCCTGGGGGCAGGTAACCGAAAAATTCGGTGCGCCGGGCCATCTGCAGGAAGGGGAATTTGGCTTCCTGATCATCGGTTACGGTAAACTCGGCGGTTATGAACTCGGTTATGGCTCAGATCTGGATTTAGTGTTTTTACACAATGCGCCACAAGACAGCATAACGAACGGTAAAAAAGCAATCTCAGCGCAACAATTTTATATTAAGTTATCGCAACGCATCATGCATTTGCTCAACACCAAAACCATGGCCGGTCAGCTCTATGAAACAGACCTGCGACTGCGTCCATCAGGCAATTCCGGGCTACTGTGTTGTCATGAGAATGGCTTTGCTCACTACCAGGAAAATGAAGCCTGGACCTGGGAACACCAGGCGCTGGTGAGAGCCAGGAGCATCGTTGGCGATACCGCCCTACACGACAGTTTTATGCGGATTCGCCAGACCATTCTCCAGCGCCAGCGAACTTTACCTGCGCTTGTAGAAGACGTTGTTTCGATGCGGGAAAAAATGCGTCAGCACTTGTTGGATACTAAGGCCGACGGCCTGGATTTGAAACAATGTGAGGGCGGCATTACTGACATTGAGTTTATGACGCAGTTTTGGGTATTGGGTTACGCCCACCAATTCCCGGCATTGGTAAAATGGACTGACAATTTGAGGATCATTGATACCGTAGCCGACGTTGGACTATTGTCACCTGAACAGGCGGAAACACTACAGAGTGCCTACCTTACCTTGCGTGATCATTACCATCAGCTGACGCTATCAGGTGTTAAACTGGCTAGCCAAACCGATGTGCTCAATGAAATACGTCAGCAGGTCTCCGCGTTATGGCAGTCTTGCCTCGGCGATAAACGCACTGCGGATAACAAGGAATAAACAGACCAGCGCAATAGAGAACATTGCGCTGAATTTAACCGTTTACCCGGCTGCAATTTTCCGTCAGGTACTCAGTAACGGTTTCAGTGACCACCAGGGAACGTTGTTTGGGACAAACAAAAGTCGCCACTTTACCCTCAAAGTTACTGTCTATGGCACTGGCTATTTTAGCCAGTGAACCGGCAATGGTATTGTCCATCTGAAATTGGTGTTTGATCACGAAATCCTGATTGAGATCCCAGATAACCTGCATCCCTTCCTGCTCCGCGTAAGACGAGATTGCTTCGCGCAGGGTATTGCCGGCTTTGAACGTACGGAATTTGTACTCGCCAACCCAGCGACCCTCAGCAGGTTTCAGGTCACTTGACATGGATTGCAGTTGGTCGTCCAGACTTTGCTCAGAAGGTGTAATATCCAGCACCATGTCAGCGCCTTCACTTTTAACCGGGTCGTTGGCCGACATTCTGAAGTCGCGATAAAAATCTGACAGCCCTTTCGCGACTGAGCGTTCAGCCGGCGCATCGACCGGCGTCGGCGCACTGGTATTCCCCAGCTGCAAATATATAACCACAGCCGCAATAATCACCACAGCCAGCGCCAGGCTTAAATGTTTGGCCCAAAAGACCGCAGAAGATGGTTGTCTTTTCATGCGTTACTACCTCTGTGCATGCCTTTTAATGAAAACGACATAGCTTTACTGTATGACACTTTTGTGGCTTTCGCATTCAGTCTTTGTACAAAGATGGCGCCTCCGGGTCAGGGCGCGTCTTGAAACGCTTATGCATCCACAGGTAACTGTCTGGTTGCTCATCGATAATGGTTTCAATTTTAGCATTTAACAGCGTCAAACCGGCCTCATCATCCAGCTCTTTTAATGCCATCAACGGTGGATAAAACTTCACCTTATACCCTGTATCGGTATATTGCGAGGTAACCATTAGCGGAATACTGTCGGTCCGACGAATGAACATTAGCGTCGCCGTGGTAGTCGCCGTCTCTTTTACCCCGTAAAACGGCACAAAAATACTCTGGTTGCGGCCGTAATCCTGATCCGGCAAATACAGACACAGCTCGCCTTCATCAAGCGCAGCCAGCAATGCGCGGGCATTTCGTTTGTGGATCATATATTTGTTAGAGCGTGCCCGGCCCCGGTACTGCAGGTAATCCATCAATGGGTTATTGTGTTTTCGATAAAACGCTACGCTCGGGTAGCTAAGTCCCAATACCCGGCAGGCGAATTCCAGGTTCATGTTGTGCAGCGCCATACCAAACACGCCTTTGTGTTGCGCCAATACCGCTTTGGCGTGCTCAAGACCTTCTACTTCGCCGTGCTTACGCACGCGCCAATCTGGCCACCACCAGCCCATTGCCGTTTCAAACAGTCCCATGCCAGCCCGATACAGATTATCCTTAACCAGTTTGTCCTGTTCAGCCTGTGATAAATTCGGGAAACACAATGAGATATTTTTGCGCGCTACTTTCACCCGGCTTTTTGCTAGTGCACCTAACAGCACACCGGCCCCCCGGCCTAGCACTCGTATCACCGGGAATGGCAACCATGTTACAATGTACAGAAGACTCATACTGATCCAAACCGGCCAGAATTTTGGTCCTAAAAACGCTAACTTAAACTTGGGAGGCGTAATTGCTACAGACAAAAGCGTAGAATCCTATTTGATGGTATCCGTGCTGCCCTCACGTAAATTGGTTACACAACAGAGTGGGCAGTAAAATTGTGGCTCGAATTGTAGCGGATAACAGAGGGCTTTCCTACTCCGGAAGAAAAAGGCTAACAGGCCGGTGTACATAGTTTTTATTAGCGAGGTTTTTACAGTGCGTTTTTTGTAGCGCACTTATTTGTAGCGCGAAACGGGGCGAGGCAGAATCAGTAATGGGTATCGATGTATTTGAGCTTTTTCTCAAACGCCTCGAAGTCCTCGCTTTTTTGATAATCAAAGCGATACTGATTATGAAAACCAAATTGCATGGATACCAGCGCGTCCTGCATATAAAGGGTATAGCCGTCAAAGTCAGTAAACGCTAACACACCTTCCAGGCGGTACTTTTCATCAACGTGTTCACCGTTATTTCGAATTTTATCGAACACTTGCAAAACAAACTTACTGTCTAGCTCGTTTTTCATGTTCCCCTCCTCGCAATTCCATATGTGTTTTGTACTGCACGCTGCGAGAAATAGATCGATGCAGCGTGTAGGAAAAAAACCTAGTTGAAATTATAGCGAATACCCAAAGAGATCATACTGGTGTCGAAGCCATCCTTGCCGCGCATATATTCCGCTTCAAGGCGTACAAACGTTTTGGTTGCCACATAGTAGTCAAACCCCAAACCGATAATACCGGCCGCGATGCCTTCGTCGAACTGACACAAGGTTTGTCCGTTTACAGCCCCCACTGCTGCACCAAACTTACATTGCCCGTCTGCTGAGAGCTCTTGTGCGTGGACGTCAACATTCGCAGCCCCTAAGCGATAAAAGAGTTCGCCGACCGCATGCGATGCCTTTCCGACGACTCCCAGATACAGCCCATTGGCCTGAACACCCAATGTGGAATAGTCGCTCTCAGTGTCAATGTCTGCAAATTGAATAAAGCCCGCTTCTACATACCATTGCCGGTGAAACTCATGACCCAGAATCAGCTTATAACCAAACGACTCTTCTACGGTATTGCTGTACTCTAAATCGGTATAACCAGCACTCACAACGCCGTACATTTTTTCAATCGCGACAGCAGATTGAGACATCAGTCCGCCAGCAATAATTATTGCAATACTTGCTATTTTCATACTTCACATTCCATTTTGACAGTCATGCTGTTCTGTCTCACTGCCAGTTATTCAGTTTCAGATATCCATGCTGTGATATCAGAAGAAATACTCTACGTTGATTTCAATATGATCGTCACGACGCACAAAGAAATACGGGTCTGATTGTGACTGAGTGGAAAAGAAATAACCGTTTAGCGTCCACTTCCAGTTGTCTGTCATACGGCTCGACGCTTCCACAAACGCGCTGTACGTTTCCATGTCATCCAGATCCTGAACATAGCCCACCAGCACCTCGGTACTATCCGGATCATTCCATATCCACCGCACGCCAACCATTAAGTCGTTTTGAGCCGGCACAAAAAAACTGGCATCACGCTCATCGTATTGATACTCGGCCAGCCATCCGATGTCATACACCGAATCAAAAATGCCGACACTGGTGTATTCAAGCCCAGCCACTGCGGCCACGAAACTTTGCGTGTTGCTCTTGCGATGGACTGCCTCAAACTTGTACAACACCGCACCATTGACCCAAAGCAGATCCGCACCAACCTGTTGCATTTGTTCATAGTAAGGGCGCAGGACCAGATCATTTGTTTCAAGCCCCCCCTCAACAATCAGTTGTGGCTCTCGATTCGTGCCGTCAAAATAAGACAGTCCGACTTCCCAGTCGCCAAGGGTTTGTTGCCAGCGCAGGGCGTAATCCAGGTTCGATTGTTCGTCTTCTGACTCATACACAGCATTGTCATTGCTAATTGGCACTATCGGACGCAAACGACCTTCTGCCCCGGCAAACGTGCGCTCGCGGAAATACGGCAGCACATAGACGCTAACCGCGCCACTTTCCATCAGGTAAGAGGCACTTAGCATAGGTTGTCCAAGTTTTTCCTCACCATCAACCCGCTCGACGGAGTCGGTTTGATTGATCACATCAACCAGATGAACCGACTCGGCCTGCCCCCAAAATACTTTGCCGATCCCAGCGCGCAATTCATAGCTATCGGAGGCATGCAGCCACATTAACTCCCGAATATCGGCATGCGTTCGCTCAGAGTCATACTGGTCTGCACGAACAAAGGGCTTAAACGTCAGGCTGTCATAGCCGTCGTTCCAACTCATAAACACTTCGGGTAACAAAGTAACTGATGTTTGGGCACGTTGCTGTTCAGGGAAGAGCGGATCCTGTAAAAAATACCGCTGCTCGATTGTTGCGGTTCCGCTGTATTCAATATCTGCCTGTGCGATGGGTGTGATCGCGCCGCAACACAGTGCAATAAATGGAAGTAACTGACGCATGAATTATCGGGCCCTCTTCAGACTGTCTTTGTCTAAATCGCTATCTTTCAACCCGGTTTTAAATTCGATTTCATTAATAAACATTGCGGTACTTTTCCCTGTCTGTTCATTAAACATCTCTGAAGTATGCGGACGCCAGTACTGATCGAGATACAACTCGTAGTCATCTAAGATCAGGGTTTTCAGCAAATCCCCTTTTTTATCGAAGAAGTCCATCTTTAATAAGCGGTAGTGTTCCTGATCGATAAACGCGAGCTGCTTTGAATAACCCGAAAATTTGTCGACAGGTGTTTGTTCCACCACAAATACCGATTGACCATCAAATTCGTCATCTCGAAGGTAATTGAACGTGTATTTTTCTAATTCAAAGGACGCCATGTCTTCGTAAGCAAATTCGCTGCTCATGAAAGGCCCGGACTTATTTTGCGACGCGATGCGTTTCACTCGCTTTACTTTGGGCAGGTACATCCATTGATCGTCAGGCGTTAAAGTATTTGAAAAGCTGAGAAACGCCGCACCTTTCACGTCTGCCGGCGAATCAAATACAGTCAGGGATTTGTCTCCCTCGTCAGCCCGTTCCAACGTATACACGCGCAATTCACGCTCTGATTCTTTACCCCGCGTGTCGCGAAGCACCATAGTGGTAGACGCCACTGTATCTTCCCAGCCGGAATTGCGTGCTTTACGCTCCGTTGCAATTCGTAAACCTTCGGCTTCATCGGCAATAACCGTTGACGTCGCCACGCTGGTAAAACAAATTGCCAGCAAAGTGCGCGCAAACACCCGTCCGAATTTAGTCATAGGTAATTCCTTCTTATTATGATGATGCCACTATACCCATTGGCAGCGTAAAGCACCATCGCATCATAGTAATTCGATGTCACTCAACAACACCCATTGTTTTTTTACTCGTCTCAGTGTAGCCCAGTGTGCCGGAAACAGGGGCTTTGCGCGGACGTTGTATCGGAAACTTTCCGAAGCCCTATTCAAAAACGTTTATTTTTTGCGCTCTTTTTCTGTTTCTTCCGTAGTGGTAAGTGTCTGATTTTTCGTATCAGATTTACAAGCACGGCTAATAAACTTCTACATTCTTCATACTTTTCAACAAATTAACAATAAATTTGCAAAATAAAAAAAAGGATGTAGTATTAGCCTCACACAACTGGTCAGATGAGCGGATGAGTTATGAGTATCAGAACAAGTTTGAAGAAAGTTTTACCTCCAATTTCAATTACAGAACAGGAAGCACTGGACGCCGGTGATATTTGGCTGGAGTCGTCTATTTATCGCGGACTGCCTGATATGGAGGCGTTACGTGCAGTTCCTCAAGCCAAGCTGAGTGCTGACGAGCAGGCATTCCTTGATGGCCCTGTACAGAAATTACTGGAAATGATCGATGATTTTGAATTAAGCAATTCAAAACACATCCCCCAGCACGTGCTGGATTTCCTGGGCGAGAATCGATTCTTTTCAATGATCATTCCGAAGAAATTCGGTGGCCTGGAGTTCAGCCCTTACGCGAACTCTACTATTGTAGCGACTATCGCTGCTAAGAGTGGCGCACTGGCAGTTACCGTAATGGTGCCTAACTCGTTAGGCCCGGGTGAACTGTTAATGCACTACGGCACAAAAGAGCAGCAAGACTACTGGTTGCCTCGTTTGTCTGTAGGTAAAGATATTCCATGTTTCGCACTTACCAGCCCGGAAGCAGGGTCAGATGCCGGCGGCATTCCTGACGCAGCAATCGTGACCAAAGGTCAATGGGAAGGTAAAGAAGTTATCGGCTTAAAAGTAAGCTGGGACAAGCGTTACATCACACTGGCACCAATCGCAACAGTACTGGGTCTGGCTTTCAAAGTATTCGACCCGGACCAGTTACTTGGCGACAAGTTAGAACTGGGTATTACCTGTGCTTTATTACCTAAGTCACACCCAGGTGTGCAACTGGGTAATCGTCACGACCCAATGGGCGTTCGTTTCTATAACGGTACAACACGTGGTACTGATGTATTCATCCCAATGGATTTCATCATTGGTGGACAGAAGAACATTGGCCGCGGCTGGCAGATGCTGGTTAGCTGTTTAGGTGCAGGTCGTGGTATCTCATTACCAGCGATGGGTACGGCAACAGCGCAAAGCGCACTGAAATCGACTGCTGAGTACGCGTTTGTACGCGAACAGTTTGGTCTGCCAATTGGACGTTTTGAAGGTATTCAGGAAAAACTGGCTGAGATCGCGGGTAAAACGTTCCTGTGTGAATCCATGCGTGTACTGACAACCGAAGGCCTGGGTCTTGGACTGAAGCCGTCGGTAGTAACCGCTATAGCGAAATACCACATGACCGAACTTGGTCGCGATGTAATGAACGCAGCGATGGATGTTCAGGCAGGTAAAGCAATTCAACGTGGTCCTCAAAACACGTTGGCTGCAGGGTACTCTGCACTGCCGATTGCCATCACGGTTGAAGGGGCAAATATTCTTACCCGTAACCTGATGATTTTCGGTCAGGGCGCGATGCGATGCCACCCATACCTTAAAGAAATGGTTGACCTGATCCACAGCAACGACAAGAAAGCTGATGGTGAGTTTAACAAAGTACTGCGCAAAACAGTGGGCTTTAGTGTTGGCAATGCATTCCGCAGCCTGTTCAAGAGCTATTTGCCGTTTACTCGCGGTGCGCAATCGAGTCTGCCTGAAGTACGCAAGTACGAGAAGCGCCTGAACGCCCTGTCGGCAAAGTTGGCGCCTTTGGCTGACTTGTCGCTGGCTGTACTGGGCGGCGATCTTAAGAAAGCCGAATTGTTGTCTGCACGTCTGGGCGACATCATGAGCTACCTGTACGGTGCAATGGCGTCGATTCGTTTCTACGAGCAGCGCATTGAAGACCGTCAGCAAGCTAAGCCGTACTTTGACTACGCTATGCAGTGGTCTTTACAGCAGGCTGAACAAGCGCTGGTTAACTTTGTTCGCAACTTCCCGAACACAGCGACTCGCGGTTTGATGCGCTTACTGACCTCTACGTACAGCGGCAGTGTGAGTACTATCAGCGATGACCTGATTCGTGAGTTGTCATTGGCAGCACTGCAAGACAACAGCGTAAAAGCGCAGTTGACGCATCTTGTGAAAACAACGCCAAACGATGGTAATGACATCAACGAGCAAGCGTTCAAGGCTAAGCATGCTGTACTGCCATTACTTGGCAAAGTACAAAAAGCCTTGCGCAAAGAGCCTGTTGTACCGTTCTTATCGTTTGAACACGCATTGAACAAGTTGCAGGAGCGCGGTGTAATTACTGCTGAAGACGCGGTAGCACTGCACGACTACAACGAGAAACGCAAACTGGCGATTCGCGTGGATGAATTTACGTTTGATTTGGAATTACTTTCCTCTGAAGACACAGCGTCAGAAACAAAAGACGCAGCCTAATCCGTACTCAATAAGTACCTGTTTGCCGGACGGTTCGCCGTCCGGCTTTTTTTTATCTGCCAAAACCTCAGGTTAAGGCAATAGCTCGCTTTGCTGCCGCTGGCGAATGGTTAAAACTTTACTATGCTTAACCCTAGGCACCAGACCTGTTCCTGGCCACTTAAAGCACATGCCACACTAAACAGGGTTTCTCACCGGAAGTAGAAAGAACAACCATGCAGCAAGCCCCAAAACTCTCCAGACTCAGTACAGTTAATCAGGACGTGGTGGAATTACTTTATTCCAATGTGTTTAACGGCCTGGCCATTACGTTGTTAAGTATTAGTGCTATCACTTTCGGGTTTGATTCTGGCAGCGCCCAATACACCAAACAAGTCATTTGGGCAGTAATGCTGGTGCTTTTACTGATAAGAGCGCTCGACGGGGCTTATTGGTTTGTAAAGTTGAAGCACGCACCCTACTCACCGCGAGCGCCTTTCTATCGTTTTTGTGCCGGTTCGCTTGTGACTGCCGTGCTATGGGCGGCGTTTGGTATAGCTATATTTCCAACCTTGTCGACCCTTGAAGTCGCGTCCACCATGATCATCATGTCGGCTATGGCCGGGGGCGCGGCAACTGTTTTAGCGCCCAGCCTGCCCTTGGTTATAACCTACACCACCATTATGGTTGTGCCCATGTCAATGCGTGCAATTTACGACTTCCGAGATGAATACAATATGCTTGGATTCCTTGGCATGCTGTTCTGGCTGTCAATGTGTGGCGCGGCTAGCCGAGCCAATATATTTATACTCAGAGCGATCGAGATAAAGCACAAAAATGATGAACTCGTCGAACTCATGCGCAAGGAACAAAATGAAGTAACACGAGTAAACAAACAGCTGCTTGAGTCAAACCAGAAACTCGACACTGCTAATAACACCCTTGAAAAAGAAGTCCTGCGGCGAACCAAAACAATCCACCAGCTATCCAATCTGGACCCACTCACCGGCCTGATGAATCGAACCGCTTTTATGCAACACTTTGAGGGGGTGATTGAACAGTCATTACAAAGTAGTAGCCAATTGGCCATCCTCTTTATTGACCTTGATGGGTTTAAACAAATTAACGACAGTTTTGGTCATGAAATCGGTGACGCTGCACTGGAGCAGGCCGCCAAACAACTGAGTCAGTTTTGCGATAGCCAGTGTGTAGGGCGTTGGGGCGGTGACGAATTCATTATGGTGTTGCCCTACGCCGATGAAGAGACCGCTATCGCGGTGGGTCAGGCCGTGCGACGCAGTCTGACGAATATCCAACACGTTAACGGCAATGATGTCAGTCTGGGTGCAACAATAGGGATAGCCATTTATCCCGATCACAGTAAAGACGCGGCAACGCTGGTACAACTGGCAGATCTCACCATGTACCAACACAAGCGGGTGACGCCTGGCGTCGTTGGCGTATTTTCCAGCTTACTGTACGATAAACTCAACGAAGAGCAGCGCCTTCGTGACGGCTTGCGTCAGGCTATTCAGCGGCAGCAATTTCACGTCGTTTATCAGCCTATCGTGAATGCGAATGACAGTAGTTTATGGGCCGTCGAAGCATTGGCCAGATGGCAATTTAACGACCAATGGATAAGCCCGGCACTGTTTATTCCGCTGGCCGAAAAAACCGGGATTATCCACGATATCGGCAATTGGGTTTTACACCGCGCTTGTATTGATACTGCGCAATGGCCAGATGACACACTGGCGGTGTCAGTCAATGTGTCGGTGCTGCAAATGCTCAGCGATTCCTTTATTCGCCAGGTCGACCAGGCCATCAATAGCTCCGGACTGGCACCGCACCGGTTGCATTTAGAGGTAACGGAGTCCATCTTCGCCGACGACATGGCTATTCTGACAGACCGCATTGCCGCGCTCAAAGCCCGCCATATTAATATTGCCATTGACGATTTCGGCACCGGTTTTTCGTCTCTCAGCCTGTTACAGGCACTGGACTTTGATCTGTTGAAAATTGATCGGGCATTCATTCAACAAATCACTGACGGCAATGACACTATCGTTCGTGCCACGTTATTAATGGCAAAAGAATTCGGTTGCCGCACGGTTGCCGAAGGTATAGAGACCACCCAACAAGCTGAAGTACTCACTGCCATGGGGGTCGATTGCTTGCAAGGTTACCTATTTGCCAAACCCCTAGAGAAAAAAGCACTGTTAAAGTGGTACACTGACCGAACTGGCTAGATAACCATTAAAAAACGACAGCAACATGGCACAATTGTATTTCTATTATTCGGCAATGAATGCCGGTAAATCGACCTCCTTACTTCAATCCGCCTACAACTACAAAGAAAGAGGAATGCGGGCAATCATCTTCACCGCCGCGGTTGATGACAGATACGAAGTGGGCAAAGTCACATCGCGCATTGGATTGCAGGCCGATGCCCAGCTCTATCGCTCCGAAGACAACCTGTACCAGGCAATATCATTACTCCACAACGAAAAGCCCCTCGACTGCGTGTTTATTGATGAAGCCCAGTTCCTTACCAAAACACAGGTATCTGAGCTCATTGAAGTGGTCGATGAACTGGATATCCCGGTATTGGCCTATGGTCTTCGCACCGACTTCCTCGGTGAGACATTCGAAGGCAGCCATTACCTGCTGGCGTGGGCCGACAAGCTGTTTGAACTCAAAACAGTATGTTACTGCGGGCGCAAGGCTAACTTCGTGGTCAGACTCGACGAAAGTGGCAACGCCGTCACCAGCGGAAATCAGGTCGAAATTGGAGGTAATGATCGCTACGAATCCATGTGCCGGAAACACTTCAAGGCACTGGTCTGGGATCGACAGGAATAAACTATTCCCCCTGTTAATCACCTTAAATATTATTTATGCTAACTTATCCCCATTGACGCCACCCTGAACATTCAGCGACAGTGAGCTTTCACGTTGACTGCTGAATGCTCGATATCGTCACGGGTAATAACGCCGCATGCGGTAGATACAAGTCTAAAAGGAAGCATAGGTATGGTTTTACACAGGATTTCACAGCTGGTTGCAGGTTTATCACTCTGCGCTGTCACCGCATGCGCGGCTTCTAACCCCACTTCGTCTCAGCTGAACCAGCTCGATTCAGTTATCGACAACGCGCTTACTACATTTCACACACCGGGCATGTCGGTGGGCGTAATACACAACGGCAAGGTGCTGTATGCCAAGGGCCGGGGATACCGTCACCTCAACAACAAGCAGCCTGTTAATGCTGACACCCTGTTTCGACTAGCCTCAACGTCAAAGGCATTTACTGCTGCGGCACTGGCACTCGCCATCGACGAATTTGATTTAAGTTGGAAAACCCGGGTTACCGACATACTTCCCGAGTTTCAAATGCAGGATCCCTGGGTAACCAGAGAATTTACCTTGCTGGATCTCCTGACCCACCGCTCAGGGCTCGGCGGTGGCGCCGGTGACAGCATGCTTTGGCCGGAACCAAGCGGCTTTTCCCGTACAGAGATTATTCATAATTTGCGCTACCTGACGCCCGTTAGTAGCTTTCGCAGTGAATATGCTTACAGTAATGTTATGTACATTACCGCCGGCGAGGTGGTCGCTGCGCTTTATCAAAAGCCTTACGCTCAGGTGATTCAGGAAAAATTCTTTACGCCTCTGGACATGCAGTGTTTCGCCGGCGACCTGACCGATGCCGCACTCAACAATGTCGCCATGAGCTATGGCCATAACGACGAGCGGGGTATTTACGCGATTCCGCGCAACAGCATCGATGGGCGTGAGCTAGTTTCTGCTGCGGCTGGCGGCATTGTGTGTAACGCCAATGACATGCTCAAGTGGCTGCAAATGTGGTTAGACAAGGGTTCATCACCCGACGGGCAGCAAATCCTGACACCGGCCCAAATCGAATCCCTCCAGCAGGCCTATACGGTATTGCCGGTATCTGACACCGAAGAAGAGTGGGATGGCACCTTATTTAAGTCCTACGCACTTGGCTGGCGTCTGTCGGATGTGTCCGGTAAGAAAGTGATTTCTCATACCGGTACCTTGTCTGGATATCAGGCCTATGTGGCCCTAGTCCCCGAGTTAAATTTAGCGGTCGCAGTACTTAACAATGGTTCTAATTACGGTGCCCGTGGCGCCGTAATGCAGCATATTCTGAAATCATTTATCAGTCCGTCAGATAATCAGGACTGGGTTCAGCGCTATGTAGACTATCAGGATGAACGAGAGCAACGTTATCTGGCGAATTTTGCTCCGCCGTCGGGCTCCGGCGAAGTTATTTTAGATCCCATTGCCTACGCTGGAGATTTTGCCGATACCTGGTTCGGAACCTTGTCGATAACCACTAAGGCCGATACATTACGCATTGCCTCTGAAAAAATGCCCATGTTAACAGGCTCGCTGGAACCCTTTGAAGATCATACTTTTGTAATACGCTGGGACAATCAAAATGCCGCCAGTGATGCCTTCATTCACTTTGATGTGAACACACAGCGGCAGGTTACTGGTTTCTCTCTATATCCGTTTACCAACAAAACCAGAGAGAATCACGAATATCGTGACATGTACTTCACGGCCAAAGATTCAGAAAATTAATTACATTGATAGATTTTAATTAATTTAACAAAACACAGATGCGCTCTATGCTTTACCCATCAATCACAAGGAGAGCGCATCATGGCGACATTCATTAAACAGATCATTAGTAAACCAACAACAAAGGGCACATCTGGTAAACCTGTCGAGTGTAACTACAGTAATAACTACTATGGCGATCAGGTATGCAGGCCTGCCAACCCGGCTGCGACTGATAACCGCTAAGCATTAACCTCAATCACGGTCATTCAGTCGTAGACAAACAACAATAAAACCCGCTATTCTGGGAATGTGAGTCTAACGACTTTAGGTGAGCGGGTGCTAATGTGCTGCCCAACCAGGTACATGGCACCCGATTCATCTTTCACTTGTGTTCCGAAAAACAAAAAACCGTCCAGTTCTGGCATGGGGTATGACACTGTGGTACCGCTCACCGTTTCATAAATTAGCCATTCAGGCACACTGCCTCGGCGCCGGCTCGCGCCCATCACAAATTGTTCGCCGTCAATACTGAACAAACTGGGAATATTCGCTTCTCCGGCAGGATTAAAGAACCCGATCTTCTGTAATTTTTCGTCCTTGCTGCCCTCAGCTCGCAAGTGAAATAGTTGCCCTTTGTGCAGCGTAAAGAACACATCGCCGTTTTTCATTGTTGTATACCCAACAATCCCCCGATACGATGACATGTTTTTGTCAACGTACTCAGGTAAAGCAAACTCGTGTACCACATTCAGGTTGTGGTCCAGTTCAGCCAACATGGGGACAAACCCTTGTTCATTTCCCGCTGGACTTAGTTTAGGCACATAAACATGCCCTTCACCGTCCACCAGTATTTGCCTCGACACGTGGCCCGGTACAGCCCCCACTTCGGTTTTGTTTACCCGCCCGGTCAATGTGTCGAACTGATACAGCACATGTCCCCAGTAACCCAGCGCATAGACATAGTGACCATCTGTATTGATGGCAATTAAGGCTTCAGGCGTCTGTAACAGATGTTCCCAGTGCTTTGCTATTGGATCAAAGCGCCATAAATGTCCACCCCAGGTTGGCAGCCTGGTATCGCTCTCCCCTTCCTCGTCGAAACTGGTAAAGTAAACCAAGCCATCAGCTGCGGTAACAAACTGGCTATGGATTTTCCCCTGACTGGCAAGCGGTTGTGCGAGCTGATGTTGTTTGAGGGCTTGCATGATATTACCGAGACTCTCTACATTCTGGCTGTCCGGTTGCCATCGCAACATACTGGCACTTCGGGACTCTCCATAGGATTCAGACAACCCTACATAAATGTTACCTGACCTATCCCGGCCTACGGCCCCCCATGACACATCACTACTTCCCACTTTCGGTAACAATACCTCCTGCACCTGAGGCGCTTTGAAATGACGGGGGCTTGCTGTGAAAAAAGGGCCACTGTCTAACCTTATCGGCGCAAAACCTCTCTGGCTAACGCTTTGCAAACCTGACGACCCGGTACTCTCGACATCAGCTAGCCAGCCATATCCTGCCAACGCGACAACTGCGACTAAAAAAAGTAAGACAACGTACCTCATTTACAGCTCTCCTTTTCATTACAACGTGTCGCAGTTTACCTGCCTGAAACGGCGCGCTCAGCCTACTGAGCCTTAATTGAAAATAACAGACGACGTGAAATCAATAAGCTAGCAAAATTACTTATGACTTCACAACAAAAAATCGATGAAATATCAGTCGATTTACTCGACTTATTCAGGACTTAAGCTACGCTTATTAACATTCATTAACATCATGTACTCCCCGGCCTTTTATACGGTTAGAAAAAACCACAACATCAACAGCTGAACGTGTACTTTTTGTTAATGCAGCCGCACCTCATGTAAAAAAATATCGACTGAAAACCCTTTCGATTTTGTATGACTTAATCGAAAAAATCTAAATCCATTAAGTATCTACCTAATAATCACATAAACCATAACCATTACTGTTAATTTTATTTTCTTAATTGATTAAGAAAATAACTTGACCTGAGCGCAAGCATTAACTATTGTTAACATCGATGTAACAAGCTTACGTAGATATTTATCTGACTTAGGGCACTAAAACATGAAAACCAAACACATATTCAAACCTGCGATTTTGTCACTTGCTGTGACGTCTGCCATGTATGCTGGACAGACGTTTGCACAAGAGGGCAATGGCGCAACAGATCAAAACGTTGAAGTAATTGCGGTAAAAGGTATCCGCGGTTCACTTATGCGTGCTCAGGCGATCAAGATGGACAACACATCAATCGTCGAAGCAATCTCTGCGGAAGACATTGGTAAGCTTCCGGACTCTTCAATTGCAGAATCACTGGCGCGTCTGCCAGGTCTTGCCGGTGAACGTGTAGGCGGTCGTACGTCAGGTATCTCTGTACGTGGCTTTAAAGAAGACTTTACGGGTACATCACTAAATGGCCGTGAGTTAATCGGTATTGGTGATAACCGAGGCGTAGAATACGATTTGTATCCGTCAGAAATCATGACCGGCGCCACAATTTACAAATCCACTGAAGCCAACCTGGTCGTTCAGGGCATTGGTGGTACCGTCGATCTGCAAACCGTTCGTCCTCTGGCAGCAGAAGAAACCCTCACGTTAACTGGCGTGTATGAAATGGGTGGCAACGACTCTGACAACCCTGAGTTCACTAACACGGGTAAGCGTTACGCTCTGTCTTTTGTAGAGAAGTTTGCCGACGACACAATTGGTTTAGCCGTCGCCCTGGCTACTACCGAATCACCTCGTAACGAACGTAAATATGGCGTTTGGGGTTACAACGCGAACGACGCAGGCCAAATTTTGCCTTCAGGTCTGGACACTCAGGCAATCAGCCGTGTGTTAGACCGTGACACTATCTCAGCTATCCTGCAATTCCGTCCTACCGACGATTTGGACATTGTTGTTGATGCACTAAGCATCGATTACTCTGACTCTGGTGTAATCCGTGGTTTCATCGAACCCTTCAATGCCGATCCAGACTCGCTGGCTGGCAGCGGTATCAATGCTTCAGGTACCCAGGTTGGTGCCAACCCGGTATTGCGTACTGACCCGGCTCAAAAAGACGGTGAACTGCAAACCTTCGGCCTGAACGTTAAGTACAACATTGATGAAAACTGGTCAGTGATGCTGGATGCAGCAAACAGCCAGTCTGAAAAGCGCGATCTTCGCGGTGAATCCTATGCAGGTCTGGCCCGTAACGGCGCCATCGACGAATTTGGTACGCGTGACTTCCAAATGAGTTCTGACGGCGTGTTCTTTACCGGTAGTACTGGTCTGGGTGCGTTTGCTGATGCGTCTCAACTGCAACTGACCGGCCCACAACAGTGGGGTGGTGGTATGGCGAATATCGCTGACCAATTCGCGTCAGACGTGAACACTGTATTTACCGACGCAGACGGTAACCCGGTTCCATTCAGCTACCTGAATGCACAGGACGGCTTCCTCAACTACGCTGATTTCGAAGAAGAGCTAACTACCGTTCGCTTGGAAACAGAAGGTTATGTCGAGTGGGGCGTAATCAATAAAGCGACCTTTGGTATTTACTACAGCGATCGCTACAAAATGAAAGACAACAAGGGCTTCTTTGCTACTGCGTCGTCTTATCCGTATTCAGAATCAATTCCAAGCGAGTACCTGTACAACGGTCTGGCTGACCTGACCTGGGCTGGTTTGGGTATGGTTGTTGCGTACAACGGTTTTGCCCCTTACCGCGACGGCGAGTACACGCTGAATGACGCGGGTCTGCTTGAGCCGGATCGTTTAGGTGACAGCTACGAGGTTAACGAAGAAGTCACTACCCTTTACGCTAAGTTTGATTTCGAAACTGAAATCGGTGACTTCCCGGTAATGGGTAACTTTGGTGCTCAATACGTCAGTACTGATCAGTCATCAACAGGTTACCTGGGTATTGTCGGCTCAAACTTCGCGGTATGTGACGACGACAACAATGGTGTTGTTGACGCAGACTGTGTGCTTTCTGGTGGTGACTCTTACAGCCACTTCCTGCCTAGCCTGAACCTGAGTGTTGAAGTAGGTGACAACCGCTACGTGCGTTTCGCAGCGAACAAAACCATCAGCCGTGCTCGCGTAGACCAAATGAAAGCCTCGGGTTTTGTTAAGTTCGACCAGAACATTGACCTGATTGCTATCCCGAATACGGAAGCAGACGTAGAACAGTATGGTACGCCATGGTCTAAGTTCCAGGGCAACCCAACACTGCGCCCACTAGAAGCGAATAACTTCGACCTGTCGTTCGAAAACTACTTCGAAGACGAAGGTTATGTGTCGTTGGCATTGTTCTACAAAGACCTGGTTAACTGGACAGATGATGCCCGTGACCTGATCAACTTTACCAATGATACTACCAACGATGGTGCGAACTACTTTATTCCAGGGTTCCACGACCGTATCATTCAAACATCTGGCCTGTATGGTCCGGCTAACGTTGCCTATGAAGCTGGCGACCTGGCTACACCACCAGACTTCGGTTACTTCTCATACTTCCAGGACGGCCTGAAAGGTGAAGTGAAAGGTGCTGAAATTACTGCAAACATTCCACTGGGTGGCTTTGTTGACGCACTGGAAGGCTTTGGTGTTGCAGCCTCTGCAACCTTTATCGATGCAGAGTTAGACAACGGTAGCCCAATTCCTGGTCAGTCTGACGAAGTACTGTCAATCACTGCCTACTATGAAATGGATGGTTTTGAAATTCGTATCGCGGCTACAGACCGCTCTGAGTTCTCAACCTACCAGCGTGGTGGCTCTAACAAGATTGACACTGCAACGCGTGATGCTATTACTGTTGTGGATGCGCAAATCAGCTATGACTTCGAAGGTAGCGGTATTGAGTACCTGGAAGGTCTGCGTATTTCACTGCAAGGCGTTAACCTGACCGACGAGAAAGAAGAGACTATCGACAGCAACGGTATCGTTACCCTGCGTCGTGAATTCGGTCCTTCATACATGTTGAACTTCAACTACTCGTTCTACTAAGCAAGACCTCAAGCCCCGCTGTTTCAGCGGGGCTTTTTACTTTTCTTTGTAATTCATTTTGCTTTTGGCGCTGACTCCGCTAGAGTCAAAAGCACAGTGAATTAAATCAGTCAGTGAGCGGTTTGCTCCCAGGCACTCATCATTCAGCCTGCTCTTCGCATTCTCCTCATCTCGACACCGTGGTAACGCAATACAGGAAAACCAATGCCGCAAACTATTCAAAATGTTGTGATTGCAGGCGGGGGAACCGCAGGTTGGATGACCGCAGCACTGCTTCGCAGAGTCCTCTCCCCTACTATTCGAATTGAACTTGTTGAGTCGGAACAGATTGGCATTGTGGGCGTTGGCGAAGCGACGATCCCGCCCATTCAGACCTTTAATCAGTTTCTAGGCATCGACGAAAAAGCCTTTTTGCGCGAAACACATGCCACTATTAAACTCGCGATTAAATTTGAAAACTGGAAAACCCAGGGTGACAGTTATTACCACACCTTTGGCGCACCGGGCACAACCATGGGTTTTTGCAGCTTTCACCATTACTGGTTGAAAGCCAAACAAGCCGGTCTGGCGCAATCCCTGTGGGATTTCGACCTCAATTACTTGAGCTGTCTGCAAGGCAAATTCAATAAAATCAATACCCCAAACCCGCTCTATGAAATGCAGTACGCTTACCATTTCGATTCGGCGTTATACGGACAGTTTTTACGCAAGACAGCAGAACAAGCCGGTGTTGTACGTACAGAAGGCATCATTGAATACGTTCAGCAGGACCCGGACAGCGGTTTTATTACAGCGCTGCAACTCACTAACGGCCAGCAGATTCAAGGCGATTTATTTATTGACTGTACGGGTTTAAGCGGCCTGCTCATTCAACAGGCGCTGGGTGTAAGCTATGAGGACTGGAGCCACTGGTTACCCGCAGACAGCGCACAAGCTGTACCCAGTGAGCGTTTCGACAAAACGCTACCCTACACACGCAGCATCGCCCATCGGGTTGGCTGGCAATGGCGTATTCCTCTGACACACCGCAATGGCAATGGTATTGTCTATTCCTCGCAATACCTTAGCGATGATGAAGCTGGTCAGACACTGCTGAATAACCTGGACACAAAAGCGCTCGATACTCCGCGTACCATTCGCTTTAAAACCGGGCGAACCGACCAGCAATGGTGTAAAAACGTGGTGGCCATCGGGTTATCCAGCGGCTTCCTTGAGCCTTTGGAGTCTACCAGTATTCACCTGATTCAGTCGGGTATTGTGCGATTGATGAAAATGTTCCCGAATCAGGGCATCTCTCAGGCCATGGTGGATTTATACAATGCTGAGTCCAAAGATGAATTTGAAACCATCCGCGACTTTATCATTCTTCACTATCATGTTAATCAGCGGGATGATTCTGATTTTTGGCGCGACATGCGCAACATGGCAATCCCTGATCGTCTGGCACAAAAAATAGCTGCCTTTGAAGACACCGCGGCTATCTTTAATGAACAAAGCGACATCTTCCGGGACGCATCCTGGGTGCAGGTGATGATGGGGCAAGGCCTGGATCCGAAGGACTACCACCCTGCTGCCGATGCCATGGACAACGCCCAGCTTATGGACGCCATGCAGCAAATCTACAAAGCCAAGCAACAGCCTCTGGACAAACTAATGAACCACGACGAGTTCATTAAGCGGTACACCGCATGAATGCCAGCCCGCTGAACATTGTTATTGTCGGGGGCGGCACTGCCGGGTGGATGGCCGCAAACCTATTGGCCAAACGCTGGCAGCACAAGGCTGTTAGTATCACATTGGTAGAATCACCGGATATCGGCATCATCGGTGTCGGTGAAGGGTCAACGCCCACGTTAAAACGCTTCTTTGAAGACATGAACATTGCTGAATCTGACTGGATGGCAGCCTGTAACGCCACCTATAAAGTCAGTATTCAGTTTGATGGCTGGAGTCCTGAATCCGGGGTTGGTAGCTACGCTCACCCGTTTATCAGCCAGTTAGATACCTTTAGCGAGAGGCCTTTTTATGTCAACTGTCTGACCCGCCGTATGGGGCTCGACGTCAACGTCACGCCCGGCGATTTTCTGTTTAACGGCTGGCTGGCAAAGCACAAGCGCTCACCTCAAACCCCGGCGAATTTCCCGTTTCGGATTGAATACGGCTATCATTTTGACTCCGGCTTGTTAGGCGCATTTCTGCAACGCCATGCTCACACTCTGGGGGTGAACCACAAGTCACGAAATATCGAAAGGGTACAGTGCCACCCAAATGGCGACATCGCCTCCCTGCACACCCGAGAAGGCGAAATCATCGAAGGCGACCTGTTTATCGATTGCTCCGGTTTTCGAAGTTTATTACTGCAACAAACGCTGAAGGTGCCGTTTAAATCTTTCAAAGACAATCTATTCAATGACGCTGCGGTCGTTTGCGCCACCGATGCCTTAGAAGACCGCCCTGTAGAAACCCGTTCAACCGCGTTGTCGACCGGTTGGGCCTGGCAAATCCCACTGACTAATCGCACCGGTAACGGCTATGTGTATAGCTCTGCGTTCATTTCGCCGGAAGATGCCGAAAAAGAATTACGCGCGCATCTTGGTGTAAATGATGACGATGCGCAAACTCGTCATTTGACCATGAAGGTGGGTCAGGTTAGCGAGCACTGGAGCCGTAACTGTCTGGCGCTGGGCCTGTCCCAAGGGTTTATTGAGCCCCTTGAAGCAACAGCCCTGCATTTGGTTCAGACCAGTGTTGAAATCTTTATGGATCACTATGAAAAAGGCGGCTTCAACGACCAATACCGAGCGGCATATAATAAGGTTATTGGAGAGCGCTTTGAACGCGTAAGGGATTACATCGTCGCTCACTATAAACTCAATACGCGCAACGACTCTGAGTACTGGCGGGCGAATCGCAACAACGACGTGCTGTCTGAATCGCTGCTGCAATTATTGGACGTCTGGTTTCGACGAGGGGATTTACAGCAGGAAATTCAGCGTCAGAAGCTGGACTCTCACTTTGGAGCAACGTCCTGGCATTGCTTGCTTGCGGGATATGGTGCGTTTCCTCGTCTGGCTGCCCAGCAGCCTAATCAAGGCGATTTGTACAAAGACAATAATCTGGCGCAGTTCTTTTCGGGGTGCTTACTTAACTTCTCTGCGCAATAACGCGACGACTCACATTTATGAGCCTGTGAATACTGATTTGCAGGCTCACATCAAGCCCGCTTATCAGCCAATGGTTTCGCCCAGCTTCAGCTCGTAAGACAGCGACATCGACTGGTTTTCGCCACTGAGTAACAGGTTGGCGGCTTGCATACCTTTCTCAACACTCGACTGACACACTGTAGACAAGTAAGGACGGGTGCGGGAAGCCTCTTCGATACCATCGAAGCCGGTGATCTTAAGCTCGCCAGGTACATCAATACCCATCGACAATGCGCATTGCAGCAGCTCTAGCGCAATGATATCACTCATGCACAGAATGACATTTGGCCGTGGTTGGCTGTAAAGCACTTCCTTAGCAGCCTGCACTGCATACACCACGTTGTTTTCAGGCAGGCTCCATATCCAGTCTGAATCTACCGTGATCCCCGCTTCTTTCAGTGCTTCACTATAGCCATCTAAACGGCGGTGGGTAATGGAGGACTCTACGTTTAACAACGGGTTGTCGTAAATGCGGCAGGTGCTGGGTGAATCAATTAAGCGCAATCCCAGAATTGCTACGTGATCGCCCGGCTTCAGTGCCGCTTTGGCAATTTCATAACTGGCTTTCTCGTTGTCGATGTTGATTGCCGGGCGGCCTTCAAGGTTAAAATCGACAGTCACCACGGGCTTACTTTGTTGATTCAACTGTTCGGACAATGCAGCATTGCGCGGCGCCCCATAACATATGAACCCATCAACAAAATCCACAACGTCGGCAATCGATTCAGAATCACCGGCGTAGAGTAACAAGTGCTTTTGATTTTCCCGCAATACCCGGGAAACACCCTGAATAAATGTACTGGCAACCGGGTCCGTGACCATGTAGTCCAGGCTGTCCGCTAACACCAACGCTACAATATTAGACTGGCCTTTGCGCAAAATCTGCGCGGCGCGATTCGGGCCGGTATAGCCGATTTTCTTGCAGGCTTCGAGGATTTCCGTGCGCTTCGCCGCTGATAGTTGATCCGGGCGGTTAAACGCATTCGAAATTGTAGCAGTAGACACGCCTAACTCTTTGGCGACATCTTTTAGCGTGAGCTTCTTCATAGCAAGTGTACTGTTCTTGTAATTGTGTATTTACGCCTACTGTGTGCAAAAGGCAATCAAAGAGTAGACCTTCTTAATCAATTTAAGTTTAACTTATTTTTAAAAAAATATTAGCATAAAACAACATCTTAAAAAGCTAAATCGTTTAACTTTTTTGATTTTGAAAGCGGTTGCAATTGGTTAATAATAAAACAAGATTAAGAACAGTAAGTTAGCCGTTAAGTTGCCAATTAACGGGTACCGAAGATTTTGTCGCCGGCATCTCCCAAACCTGGCAGGATGTACCCTTTTTCATTTAAACGGTCATCAATAGCCGCGGTGTAAATGTCTACGTCAGGGTGCGCAGCAACAACAGCATCAATGCCTTCTGGTGCAGCAACAAGAAATAACCCCATGATTTTCTTACAGCCTTTTGCTTTCAGCAAATCGATGGTAGCGATAAGCGTGCCGCCCGTTGCCAGCATAGGATCAACAATCAGCGCCGTGCGCTTGTCGATGTTCTTCACGACTTTGTCAAAATACGCAACCGGCTGCAATGAGGTTTCATCACGGTACAGCCCAACCACGCTGATTTTCGCATTCGGGATCAGTTTCAATACACCATCCAACATACCTAAACCGGCGCGAAGAATCGGCACAATGGTAATTTTCTTCCCTTTAATGCTCTGCACTTTTAACGGTTTACCCGTCCAGCCACTGATCTCTACGGTTTCAGTAGGCAGTGCGCGTGTCGCTTCGTAGGTTAGCAGATTGCCGATTTCACCCGCCAACTCGCGAAAATCCTTACTGCTTATTTGCGCTTCCCGCATTAAGCCAATTTTGTGTTGAATCAGTGGATGTTGAATTTCGTGAATGGCCATAATCAATCAGTCCTTTAATAACGGGGCATGCGCACAAATATACCTTAGAGCCCCGCTCAGGAAAAGTCAGCGACGAGCAGTTACTGAATAGCGGCGATTACCCGGTCGCTATGCCGCGAAAATAGCTCTCGAATTGTGTCGACTGGCTGGCCTTTCCGAAGATTCACAATCACAGCATAACGTTTGTTTCGCACCGCTTCTCGCACCACATCGATAATTTCAGTGCGGTCAGGGCGCAAACTCAGTAATCCGGCAACAAATAAACCAATAAAAATACCCGGGCTGATCATTGCAATATAGGTGAACAGTGGATTGTTCTGCGTAAGTGCAGGTCCGAACTCTACTAACACATACGCCACAATCATCCCGATCAACAATCCGGCACCACCGAGAATAAGATGCGAGTACCACATCATTTTACCCAGTTCTTTACTCTCGCCTTCCAGTTTGCGATTGAAGTTCGGATCATTAGGACTGATAACCGTAATTTGCTCAGGCGCTAAAGAGGTTTGGCGAATCACTTCACTGATCGTCTGTTTTGCTTGTTCCTGTTCGGTAAAAATTGACGCCAGCTGGGTATTATCGGCCCCCGCTAACTCTGTACGAATAGGATGTTGGGTTGTCATCTTAAACTCCTTCGACATCTCAATCATTGAACTCTACGCTATTACATTCAAGCCCCACGCCATAATTTTAGCCAACTGATTTTATTTAGATTTTTTCATTTTGTGTGTGTTATTAAGCAGCACTTTGCTGCCAGCGAGGTCAGTATTTGCTGGCCCGATTGAAAAAATTTCCCACCCGCAAAGTATTGACCCAAATTAAAACAAGTGTTTAAATTTGGCCAAATTAAAACACTTGTTTGATTTTTTAAATCAAACTGCAGTACGCCTACACATTAAGGAACCTCAATGCTCTTCTGGATAATCGTTATTGTTGCCGTAGTCTATGTATTTCGGTCAACCTCATTGCGTCAGCAATGGATAACCGGCCCTGCTTTTAAACTGTTTAAGCGCGTGTTACCGCCACTCAGTCAAACAGAACGCGAAGCCATGGAAGCGGGTTCTGTGTGGTTAGAAGCGGACTTGTTTAAAGGTCAGCCCGATTGGCAAAAGCTATACGACCTTGCGCTGCCAGAGCTGACGGCAGAAGAGCAGGACTTCATTGACAATGAAGTGACCGAGCTCATGTCGCTGATCGATGATTTTGATGCGGTACACAACCGTAAAGATTTCAGTGATGCAGCCTGGCAATACATGCGTGAAAAAGGCTTTTTCTCGCTGATTATTCCTAAAGAGTACGGCGGTAAGGCATTCTCAGCACTCGCGAATTCAACCATTGTATCTAAGATTGCCAGTCGTTCACTGAGTGCCGGCGTGACGGTGATGGTACCCAACTCCTTGGGTCCCGGCGAACTGCTCAGCCACTATGGTACAGAGCAACAAAAAGACTACTGGTTGCCTCGCCTGGCCAGTGGCCAGGACATTCCCTGCTTTGCCTTAACCGGGCCAGAGGCGGGCTCTGACGCTGGGGGAATTCCGGACACAGGCATTGTCACTCTGGGTGAGTTCGAAGGCAAAGAGACGTTGGGTATTCGCCTGAACTGGGAAAAACGTTACATCACACTCGCCCCTGTTGCTACAGTGCTGGGCCTGGCGTTCAAACTTCAGGATCCGGATGGCTTACTGGGTGACAACAAACACATTGGCATTACCTGCGCGCTTATTCCAACCAGCCATGCCGGCGTTGAAGTGGGTAACCGTCACCTGCCGCTTGAGCAGGCATTTATGAACGGCACAACCCGCGGTAAAGATGTGTTCATTCCACTGGATTGGATCATTGGTGGCAAAGACTACGCAGGTAAAGGCTGGCGCATGCTGATTGAGTGTTTATCTGCAGGCCGCGGCATTTCATTGCCCGCTCTGTCTGCAGGTAATGCACACCTTAGCGCGCAGACGACCGCAATTTACAGCGCTATCCGCCAACAGTTTGGTTGCTCTTTGTATGAGTTTGAAGGTGTTCAGGACGGTCTGGCCCAACTGGCAGCCAATGCCTATAAAGCTGAAGCGATTCGACGTTTAACCGCAGGGGGAATCGACCTCGGTCAGAAGCCCGGCGTTGTAACCGCCATTGCAAAATATCACATGACGGAGCTGGCTCGAGAAAGCATCAATATCGCCATGGATATCCACGGTGGTAAGGGTATCCAGATGGGACCGAATAACTACCTGGCTTCCCTGTACACGGCACTTCCTGTCTCGATCACCGTAGAAGGCGCTAACATTCTTACCCGCAACCTGATGATATTTGGTCAGGGTGCGACACGCTGTCACCCTTATGTATTTGAAGAAATGATGGCTGCCGCAGAGCCTGATTTCCAGACAGGCTTAAATCAATTTGAACCCTTGCTGTTTAAGCACGTTAAATTTGCCGTGGGTAATGCATTTGCAGCATTCTTCGGCGGGCTCACCGGTGCGCGTTTTGTCCGTGTACCCAAACAGGATGCCAACAAGCGACACATGCAGCAAATCCACCGAATCAGTAAAGGTCTGGCATTCTGCTCAGATATCGCCATGCTGATGCTGGGTGGTGAACTGAAACGCCGTGAAATGCTGTCGGCCCGCCTGGGAGATGTATTAAGTGAGCTGTATATGGCGAGTGCCGTACTCAAACACTTTTATGCGACTGGCGCCAACCCACAGCAGCAGCCTTTAGTTGACTTTCTGATCCGCGAGAGCCTGGTAAATTGTGAAGCCGCACTGAAAGGTTTCTGTCGCCACATTTCTAATCCGGTTGTCGGCGTGTTACTTAAACGCCTGCTATTCCCGTGGGGAACCAGTTTCACCGCAGTTAGCGATGGCGTTAAAACCCAGTTAGCCACAACGCTTTGTACCGACGATGCATTCAGAAATAACCTCACGCCACTGTGTTACGTTGGACGTGAAGAAGACGATGCCGTGCGTGTACTGAATGACGCAATGACGGCAATCGATAACCTGACGCCGCTGATGAAAAAGGTGCGGGCTGCTCAGCAAGCGAAAACTCTGCCTCGCAAAGGCAGCATTTTCCAACTTCGCGAAGCCGCACTGGCAGCCGGTGTACTGTCTGAATCTGAAGCAGACCAGGTAGCCCAGGCAGATGCGCTTCGCATGCGCGTTATTAACGTAGACGAATTCGACTTCTCGTTAGACTCAGTCGTCAACGCCTAACCCACAAACAATTGTTCCACCTCATTGGCTGGCATCGGTTTTGCCAGCCAGTACCCTTGAATATAGTCACATCCGAACGAGGCCAGTAATTCGCGCTGCGCCTCGGTTTCCACCCCTTCAGCAATAACCGACAAGCCGAGGTTTTTCGCAAGCTGACAAATGGTTAATACAATGGCCTGCTGCTCGGGCTGTTCGTCCATATACTGCACGAATGAGCGATCAATCTTGATTTTATCGACCGGGAAACCGCTCAAATAGGCCAGCGACGAATAGCCGGTTCCAAAGTCGTCAATTGACAGACTCACGCCTAATTCACGCAATGCCACCAGCACCTGACGGGCAGCTGCACCGGTTTCCATTACCGAGGTTTCCGTCAATTCGAGTTCTATAAGCGATGGCGGCACACCGTAACTGTCGAGTCGGCGAGCGATGCCCTGCACAAAATCGGGCTGCATAAACTGACGCGGCGAAATATTGATGGCAATTTGGATGCCCTTCCCTTGTTGATGCCATCTGCGCACCTGATCAAATGCCTGGTCCAGCACCCATTCGCCCAGCGGCAAAATAAGACCACTGCGCTCTGCAATCGGTATGAATTCAGCAGGCGAGATAAAGGTGCCATCATCAAACCAACGCAGCAGGCTCTCACAGCTTTTTACCTGCCCTTCAGCAAGGTGTTGTTTGGGTTGAAAATACAGCGTCAGCGCGCCGTCGTCGATGGCTTTCTCCAGCCTTTGCGTGATCATCAGGCGGCGCTGGTGTCGGTCACCGTCGTCATTACTAAAATAGTGAACCTGTTTGCTGGCCGAAATTGCCGACTCAACGGCAATATTAGAATGCAACATAATACTGGCGTAATCCGCACTTTGCGCAGGGTATACGGTGCATCCAAACGTTAAATGAAACCGCATATCGCCAATTGGCGTGTGCAAGGCCTGGGTAAACTGTTTAGCCAGATGGTCTATGCACTTTGTCGCCAGGGTGTCGGGCGCGACTAGTAACATAAAGCATGCATCGGCGATGTGAAACAGTTGGATCGTGTTCGATAAGTTGTTCGCCAATGCGGTGGTTCTGGCCTGTAGCACTTCACCAACCTGATAAACACACAACAACGCATCGGCCAACCCGTAGTTTTCACTGAGCACCTTAAAATCAGTCACATCGATCATGATGGCCGCAAACCCGCGTTGCTGCTGTAGGTGATCGTTTACCACCTTTTCAAGAAACGTGCGGTTACCAATATTCGTCACAGGGTGATGATATGCCTGAAACGCCAGTGCATCCTCCGCTTCCTGACGCTCAGTAATATCCCTCAGGTGCAAGTCAAAGGTTTGATGATCCGCAATCCAATGGCTTTGCATCAGGTAATGCCGATGAGCAATTGTTCGCGTGTGCTGCGAACAGGCATCGCCGGCATACTTAGCGGATTTCAGATAGTTATTTAGCCAGTTGGCGGGCAATGTCGCTTCCGCCTCATGGTTCTCGAATAGCTCACCCAGGAGCGGTGTTGCGGCGGGATTGGCATAAAGCAGGTGTCCTTTTGCATCCAGGCGAATTACCGGATTGGGGTTACGCTTGGGAAACAAAGCCAGCTTTTCGTTCTCTGAGCTGAGCAGGATAAACCGGGCGGCATGTCGTCCAAGGTAAATGCTCATCCCCCCAACGCCCACAGAAAAGACAATAACCAACCACACGGTAACCGACAGTAAGTCACGAATATTGTCGTAGCCGTGTGCCACTGATGCATTAATCTCGGCCTCGATTTCCGTTAGCAAAGGTAAAGAGGCTCTGCGCAATTCACTGATCTCCGCTAACTGTTCACGGGCAAGATCCCAGTCGGTGAAATCCGCCGCCAGATTTTCATCCAACGCTTTGGCCGTGTCATAGGCCGACAACAAGTACGCGTTCACCATCCCAATGGCATGGCTATCGCCACCGTCGTTACTCACCGTAGTCAGTAAGCTGGTGAGCTGATGAAAGTTGTGCATGTAGTTGTCGGTATACAGTGCCGGCTCGGTCGTGGCGTAGTATTCGTACAGGATACGTTCTTGTTCGCTAAGCAGTCGACCAACCTGTTGGGTCTCACTGTAAAGCGCCAGGTCATGAGACATAAATCGCATGGCCGTCTCCTGCACTGATTGTGCAAGTGCGTACACGCTCAATGCCAGCAGGCTGCCGAGCAAGGTTATTACAATATAGGTCCGTCTGGTTTTTGTGGCTAAGTGCGTTTCATTCATGATGTGCGTGCCTCGTTGTCTCTAAGTGAAGACCTTGTCTTTACAAGGAAACTTTCAAATTAAGATGAACTACCTGAACAAATTAGCAGTAGCTATTACAATTAGCATGAATGCGAATAAAAAGGAGGTGCGTAATGGATAAAATCACCGAGCTTTCTGAAGTCGTTGAGAATTTTTTAAAAAGAGAATCGTCAGCCGGCATTATTCTGATGGCGGCCACTGCCCTTGCCCTTATCATCGCCAACTCCCCGCTTGATGTGTATTACGATCAACTCATCTCACTTCCCGTGATAGTCGCTGCCGGGGACTTTCGTATCGACAAGCCGTTACTGCTATGGATAAACGACGGCTTAATGGCTGTTTTCTTCTTTCACGTCGGGCTGGAGCTAAAGCGTGAATTATGCGAAGGCGAACTGTCTAACCCGCGAAATTTAATCCTGCCAGCCAGCGGTGCCGTTGGCGGCATGGTGTTTCCTGCCCTGATCTACGTGGCCATTAACTGGGGTAATCCCACTGCCATGTCAGGCTGGGCCATCCCTGCTGCTACCGATATTGCCTTCGCGCTGGGGATTATGGCTTTATTGGGCAGTCGGGTACCGGCCAGTTTAAAAGTCTTCCTGGTCACGCTGGCCATTATTGATGATATCGGTGCCATTGTGATCATTGCGCTGTTTTACACCGACAACATTACAGAAGTTGCGCTCATGATTGCCGCGGCGTGTTTTGCCGTTCTGTGGTTAATGAATCGCCGACGCGTTGTTGACCTGCCCGGGTATATCATTGTTGGCGTTGTACTGTGGGTCGCACTGCTAAAATCCGGGGTACATGCCACGCTTGCAGGCGTTCTGTTAGCGGCTTTTATCCCCATGCGCAACCCAACGGATCCCCTCGACTCTCCGGTGATCCGGCTTGAACACGAACTAAACTCGGCGGTTAGTTTTGCAATCCTGCCTATTTTCGCCCTGGCTAACGCCGGTATCAGCTTTTCAAACATTAGCCCTGAAGGCATTTTCCATCCGGTGACTTGGGGTATATTTCTGGGCCTGGTAGTGGGTAAACAGGTTGGCGTATTCCTGTGTTGTTGGCTGGTCGTCAAAATGCGGCTTGCCACCCTGCCAGAGGACCTGAATTTCCGCCACCTGTATGGCTGCGCTGTTCTTTGCGGTGTGGGCTTCACGATGAGCTTATTTATTGGCGGATTAGCGTTTGAACAAACAGGAGTTAACTCTATTTTCGATGAACGCGTTGGAATTCTGGCCGGCTCAGGGCTCTCTGCTCTGCTTGGGTATGCTGTGCTCTATTGGGTCGGACAACAGCAGGTACGCAAGTAATCAACGGGCTTTTAACGCAACAATTCGTTGGGACACGCGAACAAGTGTGTCCCGTTGCTAAAGCGATTTATTCATGTAGTCAAAAATATAGTCCCGCAGACATTGCGCCCGTTTTGACAGCAGTTTTCCACCTGGCCAGATCAGGAAGATGTCCCGCACTTCGCCTTTCCAATCTGGCAGAATACGAACGGCTTCACCGTTGTCGAGTTCGTTTTTCACTTCTGTTAGAGGTACCAGTGCGATACCTTGGGAGTCCAATACAAAATACTTCACAAAAACCGGATCATTGATTTGCGCGCGACACTGCGGGTAAAGCGTGAAGTTCTGGCTGTTTACGTGATTGTGTAACACCCATTTTTTACGCATGGAAATTCCTATCAGATTGTGTTCAACCAATTCTGATGGATGAGATGGTTCCCCATGCGCTTTCAAATACGCTGGCGTGGCAATCAATACCGTTTCCAGCTCGCCCAGGCGGCGTTGATAAAAAGAGGAGTCGGGCTGCTTTCCAATTCGAATAGCCAAATCAGCCTGGGATTCTATCAGGTCCATCTGGTGGTTACTGAGTTCAAGATCCAATTGGATATCCGGGTATTCGTTAGTAAACGACACCCACATTGCTCTTAGAATCCCGTGTGAGATATTGACCGGCGCCAGCACCTTCACTTTTCCTGCCAGCTGTTGATTCTCCTGACTCAACACCTGTTGCGCCTGATTAAACTGCTGAACTAACTCGGCATAGGTTTGAAAATAAACCTCTCCGTCATGTGTAAGCACCAACTTTCTTGCAGAGCGATGCATTAACTTTACACCCAGCTGCGCTTCTAAACGCTGAATGCGTCTGGTGACCGTGGCGGCGGGTAACTTTACCTGTTTAGCGCCGGCGGCCAGGCTACCTCGGTTAACCACTTCTACAAACAAGGCGATGTCATCAAGCATGATTTCATTTTTGCAATTTTAAATTATCAGATAAGACATATTTAACATTAACGCAATCGAATATACTAGGTACTGTTGCTTATTTAAACGAATTACAGGAGAACAATCGATGATCCATAGACGATACACGCAATTAGTCTTCTCCTTCATGATGGCGTTATTCATGTCGGGGATTATGTCTTTAGCGGTGTTGCTCATTAATGTGGGCGCCAACGCAGGCACTATCACTCGCTGGCTAACAACCTGGCCGATGACCTTTTCCATTGCACTGCCGACAATACTGCTGGTTTCACCCGTAGTGAAACGACTCGTCGACCTGATGATGGTAAATCCAGCCGAAGCAGACATTGAAGTAGAGTAAAAAACGCTTAGCACTCAGCTGTGTCGCGCACCCTTAACGGCGCGACACCGCTAAGTTTCAGACACAAAAAAGGCACCAAGCGGTGCCTTTTGTTGTTTATTGTAAGGTGGCGTTACTGCGCCGCAAGAAAGGCGTCAAAGTCAGACTGGTAGGTATCTTTCAACCGTAAGCACTGATTCGATTCATCCATCATGATGTCATAACTACGCGCCATGCCTTCAAACTGGTCTTTCAGCGGGCCGTAGAACGCGATGGCCTTTGCCAGATTATCAGCGTCACAGGTAGTAGACACAAACTCAGGCATACGCGATACGTGATAAGCCGGCATTTTTGCAACGAGTGCATCGGTGTTGGCTTTTAACCAGGTATACAGTGGCGTTTGATCTTCCAGGTTACGTGCAACCGTTACGACCATATACACAGTATTGGCAGGCGTTACGTCATCACCCAGTGCTAAATCAAGCAGCTTATTCACCGTTGCTTCATCGTCAAAGCTCATTGAATACAACAGCGTATTCTTAACATTTGGCAGTTGGCTCGCACGGAATGTTTTCAGAATAGTATCGAACCAGGCAGTTTTACCGTCCTGTTCAGTGGTAACACTGAGTGCAGTGCGGGCTATACCACTTGGTACGCTTGTTGTGTCTGCAACATACTGTTTTGCCAGTGCTTCACTCTTTTCAATCAACGAGGCATTTTGGCTGTGGTGACCCAACAAAGAATACAGTTGATTTCTCAGACGAATCACACTCTCTTCATCGTTGTCACCCTGAGTCAGTGTTAGCTTGTCCAGTAATGGCATGTATTTGTCATTCAATAACTTGGCAAACGCCTCTTCGTTGTCGTCATTTACCAGGTAAAGGAACTCGCTCAGCGTGCCTACCGACGCACGAATAACAACAGGGTCATCGTCCTGTGCTAAGGCGTTCAGTACTTTCATTACACTGTCGATACCCACTTTGCCGCCATTTAACAGCGCCTGCATGTTGTACAACACGTTTTTCTTTTCACGGTTGTTCAGCACGTTCAGGTCGGCTAACAGGTTGTCTAACTGGCTTTCCGGAATCGACCAACGGAAATAGCCTGTCGCATTGTCGTTAGGGAATACCCAGTCAGCCTCTGCTAGCTGCGGTAAACGGGTTGACGATTTGTCGACAAACACGATTTCACGAGAAATTTTGCCGTCTTTTTTGTAGCTGATATTCAGCGGCACCGCCCAGTTTTGCGCGTCAACTTTAGCACCAGCATAGTGATAACGCTGTTGCGAAACCGAACCATCTGACGCAACTTCAATAAGCGGATACCCTGGCTGTTCCAGATACGCTTTCATCATGGCGCTCAGATTAAAGTCCGAAACTTTGTCCAGCGCAGCCCACAAGTCGTCGGCCTGAGTGTTGCCCCATGCGTGCTTTTTCATGTAAGCACGGATACCTGTACGGAAGTTGTCTGTCCCGATCAACGATTCGATCATTTGCAGAATAGATTCGCCCTTCGAATAGTTCAGACCCAGCCCGTCCATTACGTCTGGCTGACTCTTCACCACTTTCTTGACGGGTTTTACGGTTGGGCTGGCATCGGCACCAAACGCGCCTTCCTGAATAATACGGTCGCGGAAATTTAGCTCCGGGTACAATTCCATCATGACATAACTTGCCATCCAGGATGCAAAGGCTTCATTCAGCCACAGGTCATCCCACCATGCCATGGTAACCAGGTTGCCGTACCATTGGTGAGCAAGCTCGTGGGCAATGACATTCAGAGGGCCTGAGCGCTCTGCTAAACCCGGCTCATCTTCCAACAACAGCAGGCTGTCACGGTAGGTAATTAAGCCCGCGTTTTCCATTGCGCCGTGGGTAAAGTTTGGAACTGCAACGAAATCCAGTTTGCGGTAGGGATATTCAATACCGAAGAAGTCTTCCAGCGCCGTTAAAATTTCTGGTGTGTGTTTTACGACAAATTTGGTTTTGTCTGCATAGCCTTTTGGCACGTAAATCTTACCCGGCACTTTCAGGCCTGTCAGTTCAACGCTGTCAAATGGGCCGACTGTATACGCAATCAGATACGTTGGCATTGGCTTGGTTTTCATGAACGTTACGGTTTGCATACCGTCTTTCACTTCATGTTTTTCCACCGGCGTATTCGATACCACCACCTGTTTCTCAGGCGAAGTAATGGTCATTTGGTAAGGAATTTTGAAATTTGGCTCGTCGAAGCTTGGGAAAGCACGACGGGCATGCATGTCTTCAAACTGCGTGAAAATATAGTTTTTATTTTCAAAACTGGACAGGTACATGCCATCAGAAGAGGTGTTCACCTTGCCATGAAAATGAATCTTAAGGGAATAAGTACCAACGGGTATCTCGCGGGTCGCATAACCCCAGTTAATATCGTAGTCGCCCTTTTCAATAGCTAACGGGGTAATTCTTTGGTTCTGGACCAATTCCGCACTGTCTACCTGTAAATCCAACTGGTAGAAGCCGACGCGCTGGGTAGGCTTGGTAATGTCAATGTCGATGATGGTGACACCGCTGTATTCAGGGGTATCAGGGTCGATATTTAAATGGATTTTTTGAAAAGTTGGCTGAATGCCCGATGGCAAACGATACTCAACGTCCCTGGCCATTGCGTTTGTTGCAAGCAACAAAAGCACACAACTGGCCCACGCCAATAGTCGTTTCATTATTTGTCTCCACTGTCGAAAGATGAACGTGTTTTGGTTTTTATTGAGGTGGGAATAATACCACTTACTCCCATTTAGCGTGACAGAATAAAGTGTAACGAACTGTTGTGCTGTGTAAACTGAACCGAAATACAGGTAATTCGTCTAAAATTGGTAACCCAACAGTGCAATTTCAGGGGCAAAGGCCCGTTCAATATGCTGGCGCTGCTGCTGGCTGTAGATTTCCCGATAGTGCCGACGGTCCTTGCGATAATTGCCTTTGGCGTTAACTAAACGCGCTCCCGCGCATGGCACTCCCAATTCGCTAAGCAACTCAAACAGCTCTGCATTCAGGTTCTCATACCGCAGCACGCGGTCAACCATAACCTGCCCTTGTTCGTCAGAATACAGCGGGTAATTCAAACAAAGTGCCGTATTGGCTAGATAATCCGTGAAGCTACCCGGTGGATTAGACCCCCGCAAACACATATGAAAATGTGACAGCGTTTTGTCCCAGGGATTGCGATCGACGCAAAATGTGGTGTAAGACCGCCAAATGTCAGCGCCCACGCGGTGCTTTACATCCTGAGCACCGGAATGATTTCGAAAGCGTCGTCCTTTTATCCAATCTGTCGCCGATTTAACGTTATACCCGGTTCGTTGCCGGGATAGCTCGGCTGATAGTGGCCAGCGCCCTTTGTAGTTGCGGGCCACATGCCCAAGCTCTGGCGGGTAAATGGGTGTACATACATCCCTGTCGTCACACAAAGACGATAAAAGCACTTCTATGCTCGTGCCGGCAGTCTTGCGTGTTTTTATGAAAATAAAACGGTATTTGTGGGAAATTATCACAGTAGAAACACTCAATATCACAACGAGAATACGCTATAGAGTGCGCATCTATTGAGTGTTTCACTCCTTTAAACAACCTTTACAATGACTTACTTATTAGAAAGGTACTTTACCCAGTCAATGACGTTGGCGAACCAGTCTACGCGGTGGCGCATACCAAATCCGTGACCGCCATCCGGCACAATTAACATTTGTACGCTGACGTCTTTTGTCCGCAAGGCATCAAAGTAGTGCAGCGCGTTTTCCACTATCACAACAGTATCGTCTGTGGCGTGAACGAGATACGCCGGTGGCGAGTCAGCCGTCACGTTCAGTTCATTGGAAAACCGAGTGATAAGGCCGGTGTATTCCGGCGTGTCCGCGGGCTCACCAATAAGCAGGTTTCGCGAGCCTTCATGGGTTAACTCCGCAGTCATACTGATCACCGGATAAATCAATATCTGAAATGCCGGCTTTACTGAGTTTATGTGCTGTTTCAATACCGGTTTCGCAAACTGGGTTGCCGCACTGGCAGCTAAATGCCCACCCGCTGAAAAACCCATTACACCAATGTTGTCAGGGTCTACAGAGAACGATTTAGCTTGTTCTCGCACGGTAAAAAGGGCTTGTTGCACGTCCTGAAGGGGGCCTTCATAGGTGACTTCCATAGTGGAAGGTTTGGGCATACGGTAGTGCAACACAAAGGCTGCGATGCCATTGGACGCAAACCGGCGGGCAACATCCTCGCCTTCTTTGATTGTAGATAAACCAAAATAGCCGCCACCCGGGCAAATAATAACGGCGGGCGACAACGCATGTTGTTGCTCGGGTAAATATGCCGTCAGAGACGGTTTAGACACAGCGGCAACAAATTTATCACCCGGGCTTTCCCGATGAATCACTCCGGGGTTATCTGACACTATGGCGCCGGGTATGCCGTCTTTGTAAAGCTGCACCGGTTTAACAGACACCTCAGCATTGGTTTGAAATGCCAGTAACAGTAACGAAATCACTGCCAGACGCAGACAGCAAGACACAGATGTTAACCACGAACGCATAAAATTCCCTTGTTAAGTTCCTGTAAACAAAGACCATAACACCGGATAACGTTAGCGCACAACGAATATACCAGCCATCAGCCTCGTTGGTTCAGATGTAAAACGACCGGCAAGTGCCGGTCGTTATAAGTTGCTTGAGCCTTTAAGATTGAAGCTCGAATGGCTATTCCACGAAACCTTCGTTTGCTTTTACCGTAAGCGGGTGATAGCCAGGCTTGGCTTCCTCAAAGGCCTTTTTAGCAAATGCTTTGCCTTCTTCGGTTTTCGATAATGCCTGATACAGTGGTTTCACCAGTTTGTTACGGCCAATCGATACCAGGTAGCTATACAACCGCTCGTAGGCTGGCTCATAGTTATTCTTCACCGCGATCATCAACCAGCTATGCGCAATTTCATTGTTCGAAGACTGAGTTAAATTAAAGGCTTCATCCAGCGCAGCCAACTGTGCATCAGTTAATGCTTCCGGCATATTGTTCAGGAAGTACAGCCACTCGTGCACTGTCCAGCTTTGCGTATTAATACTGCTGGCTGGTACCTCTCCCGCTAAAAAGTGACTTCTTGCCTGATCGATAAGTTCAAACGCGTCCGATGTAGGTACTGGCGCACCGGCAGGAATGCCCGGGGTAAAAATCCATTCCTGAATGCGGGCTTTGTCGAGCTTGTCTGCGTGATCGGCTAACAATGTTTTATCGAGGTAAGCAACAAACTCGTCAGTGGTAATACTCTTAAACGCAAAATGCTGAAAATAATTCACCAGGAATTTATCGAACTCTGCTCTGCCGACTTTCTGCTCCAACTCTCTCAGAAACAGTGCGCCCTTCTCGTAGGGGATATTTGAAAATACGTCGTCCGGGTTCCGACCACGTAAATCAATCGCCAGAATCTCATCGTTTTCGGGTAACGCTGCCACATCGTCTGTCAGATCCTGATAGCCCAGTACCGCTTCTTTGCGATAACGGTCGTGGCCGTACACCATTTCCATGATGCGATACGTGAGATACGTGGTGAAGCCCTCGTTCAGCCACAGATCGCGCCAGGTGGCATTCGTGACCGTATTACCCGACCAGCTGTGCGCCAGCTCATGGGCAATAAGCGACACCAGGCTCTTGTCGCCGGCTATCACGGTAGGCGTTATGAAAGACAGGCGGGGGTTTTCCATACCTCCAAACGGAAACGACGGCGGCAGAATTAGTAAATCATAGCGATCCCAGCTATACGCACCGTAGGTCTGCTCCGTGACTTCGAGCATACTTTCGGTATCTTCAAACTCCTCGGCGGCGGCATCCAGTAACGCTGGCTCGGCATAAACGCCGGTTCTTTCACCCATCGCTTTGAACTGTAAATCACCAATCGCCAATGCAATCAGATAAGACGGAATTGGCTGTGGCATAGTAAAGTCATACTCGCCGTCTCTCGGCGTGTCCGGGTCGTTCGAAGCGCTCATCACTGCCAGCAGCTCTTCAGGCGTTTTTATTTTAGCCGTATAGGTTACGCGCACCTGAGGAGAATCCTGCAGGGGAATAAAGCTTCGTGCATGCACGGCTTGCGCCTGGGTAAACAGGAAAGGATGTTGCTTTCCGGCCGTTTGCGCAGGCGTTAACCATTGCACGCCCGACGCTTGTGGAGAGGTCTGGTAAGAGACGGTGACCTGATTAATACCATCCGGCACCTGAATACGCAGCGCAGCACCCAGTTCAGGATCCGCCTCGTCCAGCGTGAAAGCGAGGCTTTCGCCGTTGGCAGAAACCGACTGAATATCCAGATCCCGGGTATCTAATACTAGCTCGCTGGCATCCGCAGCAAGCTTGTCAAACGTGAGAGTCACGCTGCCTTTTAACCGTTTTGCGTCGAAGTCTGCGGTTAAATCCAAATCCAGATGAGTGACCTTCATCTCTCCAGGATTTGACAGCGAATGATAGTCTACGCCGGATTTGATTTCTGCCGTCGCAGGCCCAGCTGCATCAGAAGAAGTGGTAGAAGGTTCAGGTGTAACGCTCTGAGGAGAGCAAGCTGCAACAGCTACCGCCATTGCGACAGAACTTAAAAACTTTTTCATGGTATGTCGTCTGTTGTGATTATTATTTCACAACATGATGCCATAAAATGGCGGCAAGACGGCATTAAACCATCATGTTTTTTATTGTGCCCACAGCATTTTTAAACGCACAAAATAAAAGCGCCTTTCAAACAAAAGGCGCTTTGGGTAACACTTAACTAACGAGTGAGTGCGTTATAAGCGGAACTGACCAACCAGAGATTCCAAATGGCGCGTTTTGTCGTTCATAACGTCGCAGGCGTCTTTGTTCTCGGCAGATGAATGCGCAAGCTGACTCGTTTGCTCATTGACTTCGTTTACGCGTACGCTGATATCGCCAGATACCTGACTTTGTTCCTGCGCAGCAGACGCAATTTCTGCGTTCATCTGATTAATGGTCTGTGTAGCTTTAGCGATGGCCAGTAATGCTTCCCTGGTAGCTTCAACCCGGTGTTGCGTTTCCTGACTCTTGGAAATACTGGCTTCCATGGTGGTAAGCGCTGATTGAGAGCCGCTTTGTAGCCGCTGTATCATGTCCTGAATTTGCTCAGTACTGGACTGTGTTTTACTTGCCAGGCTACGTACTTCGTCAGCAACAACAGCAAATCCGCGACCCTGTTCCCCTGCCCGGGCGGCCTCGATTGCCGCGTTCAACGCCAGTAAGTTGGTCTGCTCAGCGATATTCTCGATAACCTGCAGTAGGTTAACAATAGCATCGACGTCGCCACCGACGCGTTTCACCACCTCACTGGCCCGACTGATTTCATCTACCAGTTCATTCATACTGCTGACGCTTTCCCATACCGTCTTGTCGGCAATATTGCCTTGCTGCTCGGCTTCCTGGGCCGCATCGGCAGCAGCGTCTGCATTTTGGGTCACGTTCATCGACGAAGCTGACAGCTCAGTAATCGCGGCCGCAATCTGGTCGGTATTACCTTGTTGTTCCGCTGCAATTCGGTCTAATCGCGCCGCACGTTCATCCAGCTTACCCGTCTCCGCCTTAATATCCTGGGTCACATCGCGGATCATGCACATCATACTATGCAAATTGCCGAGCAACTGATTGACATATTTAGCCAGTAAGCCAATCTCGAACTGATCATCGACTTTGACCTTACGGGTAAGATCACCATTACCTTCAGACAATAGCTTGATTGAGCTGGTGATCTGATCCAATGGCTTGCTAATGCTGCGTCTAACCAGTAGCCCAACAAAAAAGACCACCGCCACTAACACCACGCAAGTCAATACCAGCAGCGTAACCAGCCCATTTCGTGTGGAGTATACGTCTTCTTCTATGCCCGCAAGATGCCGCTCAACTTCGTCAATGTAGAAACCGGTACCAATCATCAGGTCCCAATTGGGAAAATACGCAGAATACGACAGCTTGGGATAAGGCTTAGTATCGCCAGGTTTCGGGAAGTAATAAGTCACATAATTACCGCCTTCGGCGAATTTATTCAGCTTACCGGCCTTAACCAACTCGCGAATGAGATAAGTACCGTTGCTGTCTTTCAGATCCCAATAACTGTTGCCAATACCCGCCGGATTGCTCCCGTTGAATACGCGTATACCGTTATTGTCGTAGCCAAAAAAGTAGCCGGACTCACCGTAAGAAAAACGGCTTAGCAAGGCAACGGCTTCGTCTCTGGAGCCGCCATTTTCATAGATAGGCTTCACTAAACTCACCGCAATTTCTACCAATGATTTAGCTTCGTGTTCACGATCATCAACAAGCAGCGTTCTGCTGCTATCCAGGCGATTTTCAGCCAAATGATTTACCTGAAAAACAGTGAAGGCTGTTAACACAACCCCCAGCACCACAACGGGTACCAACGACAGTAACAATAATTTTTGTTTTATGGAGAGTGCCACCTTCTTACTCCTGTTACTTAACAATTACATAACAACTAGGCTAAGTATGGACACTGACTAGGTTTTTGCAAAAAAAAGAGGATAAACCGAGGGAAAAAACGCACGAACTGAACAACTTAACAGTTTGGACAAAACAGAATCAAAAAAAGATAACTCTACTTCTTTGTTTTATATGAAAAAGCCCTGCGTTCAATTGAACTACAGGGCTTTCGAATAATACGAACTTAACCTAATAACTTCGTCTATTCTGGAGTTGTCTGATCAGCGTGGTTCTATCAACGGGTACTGGAAAATCATGACTGGAATCCAGTACAAGTGAACTACCGTCTCTGAACACATATTGGGTGAGGTCTGAGGAAAGCTCCTTGCATTCTTTGCAGGTTCTGAAGCAATGTAACCAAAGATGCCCTCTGTCTACATTGAGGGCTGAATCTGCCTGTGTTGCGATTTTTTTTGATGTAGGAAAAGCACTTAAGGACATAACATGTCTCCGCGGCGTTACGTGTTTCTCGTACAACATTCGGAAGCACTATTTGTAGGGTGAGCCTTAAGCTTAGCAGCAAAAAATAAATAAATTTTGATCTGTATCTAAAATTTTAAGATTTCTTAAATTGCTTAATAATTTTAGACAGATACTCGCATACAAGTTAACAAATCGGCTTAGTTGGCCGTTTTGACCTTCTCTATAAAATCGCGCCAGGTCTCATTGGGTGTCCAGATCGCTTCCATGTCGGCGCGTGCAGTTGCTTCGTCTTCATTGAGTTGAGTAACGCGGTACAAATAAGTAAACGCTGAGCCTCGCCAGTTCAATTTGCAATGTGTGAGAACCACTTCACCGTTGTCTTTGGCTTCATTCATTATGTCTGTGTAACGCTCAAAGTCCGCTAGCGTCGGATTGTGCCAATCAACGGAAATGTTGTGGTACTGCATGCCCAGCGACTCTGCGATTTGCCGCTCCGCCTGGCGATCTCCTGGAATTAAATCGACAACACGATTTACGCCGCTTTTCGCCAACACTTCCAGGTGCGTATTGTCGGGCAAACCCGCACTGACCATTGTTTCGCTATTGATTTGGAAATTTTTAAGGCCACTCACATTGAGTTCGTTTTGATTTAACTTCGCTGGCGCGTTCAACGCCATTACCGCCAAACAGGCTCCCAGAAACAGTACATACATGTATTTCATTGACGTCAGATCCTTTTGATTTTCTCGTTATCGCTTCGTTAGTCTTGAATTAGCTTTAGTGTAGACAAATAACAGCAAAGATTCAGGAGCCGACCAACGAAGAAAACCTTGTTCTCATCTTATCTTACGTGAACACCCACGCCTAAATATCGCGTCATCTTTGTTTTAAACCAGTAACTGCAGAATCACAGGACGTTCCACTGCACAGGCAATGTTAACGATATTGACTATACTTTAACCAATATGCAGTAAGAAGGTGCCTCCTATGCTTAGTTCACATCTAACATTTCAATTTCTCGCCGAGCCAACAGATATTAACTTTGGCGGCAATGTGCACGGAGGTATGGTGATGAAATGGATTGATCAGGCCGCTTATGCCTGTGCAGCTCAATGGAGTGGCAAATACTGCATTACCATTTCAGCAAATGGCATTCGCTTTATTCGCCCAATCAAAGTCGGACAGATGGTGCGGCTCGACGCCAGTGTTGTGCATACCGGCAGATCGAGTATGCATATCTACGTTGTTGTAAAAGCCATTGAGCCAAAGGTCAACGAACAGTGGATCACTAACCGGTGTTTTATTTCGTTTATGGCCGTAAATGAACATGGTGAAGCGGCGGCAGTGCCTATGTATACGCCGCAAACTGAAGAAGACTTTCAACTGGAGTTAGTGGCAATGCATGCAAAGAATTTTGCCAAGCAACTGGACAACGACTTTGAGCAGTCTTTAAATCACAGCCACTAACCGCGCCGCAAAGTTGCGGTTATTCGCTGGGTTTGTCCTGCCAGGCCTGAGGTTGCCACAACTCAATTTTGTTGCCTTCCGGGTCCATGATCCAGGCGAATTTGCCGTTTTCATGTGACTCTGGGCCGGCTTCAATTTCTATGCCTTTACTCTGCAACTGCGCCAGCAGCTCGTCTAAATCGTCGACCCGATAATTGATCATAAACGGCGACTGACTGGGCGAAAACCACTCTGACTCCTTCGCAGCAACATGCCATACCGTTAACCCGTTGTCGTTCGCCGTATCTTCAGCCCAGTTGAGAATAGCACCACCAAAGTCCTCTAATTTAAATCCCAGGTGCTCGCTATACCACTTGGCCAACTTTCGATCGTTGTGCTTACTTTTAAAAAATACGCCACCAATACCGGTTACTTTAGCCATCATATTCTCCATGCGTTGTGTTTAGGTATAGCTGGATAAAACGGCATTGCAGCAATATATGCTCACCGAGAAAAAATCAGACATAAGCCTGGTCTTACCTGGCGTTGCTTACCGCCACGATTTTTTCAGGCATTAACCCTACGGAATGCACCAAAGCCATGGCGTACCCTGGTCCTTCGTTTGTCAGTGCTGATGCAGGCAAATAAAAATGTTTGAGCGCTGTCGATTGCAATAAGGCGGCGTCAATGATTTGCCAGCTATTCTCGTAATACACTTCCGTCCACGCGTGCCCAAATGCCTGTATTGACGTTGATTCCTCGACAATGACCGTGCCAACAACCAGCCGTGCCGGCAAACCAAGTGAACGAGCCAGGGCTGTCGTGAGTGCTGCGTATTCAGTACAATCACCGCTGCGTTGAGTGGCTACCACAGACGCAAAGTTAAATCCGTGAATATAGCTTGGCTGGTCAATGTATTGATTAACGTACTCCGTAAGATCAGACAATTTCCAGGGCTGTGCCACCCAATGCATAAACTCACTGGCAAACTGCTTGGTGCTGGGTTCGTTAATATCGATAACAAAGCTATCGGCTAAAAAGGCAGTTTCTACGCTACCGTTGTAAACCGGCCGCGGTTTAATGGTAAGGGTCAACTCAGTCGCCGTTGCCTGCAAGATGTTTATGCCTTCCCACGCCTTCAACGCCGCTTTTAATTTGGTCGCTTCAGAGGTGACCAGAGTCGCCTGAATAGTATTTTCTAAAGGCAAAGATTGCTCTGAAGTGAGCTCAACCGAAATCGAAGCCATTAACGGCGCAGTATCGGCGCTGACCGGAACATGCCAGAACAGCACCCATAACGAAACCAGCCACCTCACGGCAGCACCGGTTTACCATGCAGATAAATAAGTTCCATCTGCATTTTCAAAGCACCTCTGGACAATGTGCCTTGCTCAAAGATACCGTGTTCTTTGGCCTGGAATTCCATCACTAAAGCACCCATGTCCAGTTTGAAATTGGCGTTCGGACTGTCGATTTTGCTTAAATTTACTTCCAGCGCACTGAGAGGATCGGCGTCTGGTGCCCACATATGGAATGTCGCAGAGGCCTTATCTGATTGCTTCAGTATTTCTGTTTCCAGGTAGCTGCCAAGACCAGACAATAGCCAACTGTTGTAGTCTAGCTTGCCGCTAACCGCTTTGCCTTGCAGTTCGCCTTCAACATACCAGGCATCTTCGTTGTAGCTAATGGCATATCTAGACGCCAGGGTACTGTTTTCAATCGCATATTGATTCGCATTAATTAACGAACCATCGGCCCGACTCCAGGAAGTTGAAACGTTGTCAGAAGTGGCAACAGAACTGGCATCAACGGGGAAAATATAAGCGCTGTAATTTTCAATACCAACGTCACCGTCACTGTCGACACTGAATACTTCACGGCTAAAACCAACGGGCATGCCATTGATGGAAATCCGATAAACCGGACTGAAGAATGTAGCGGCATCGTGAGGTTGAGCAAAAGCCTGAACAAACGCGTCGAACACTGAACGGAAGGTCGCGCGATAACCAATTTCGTTGTGGGTACAAATTTGCAGGCTCTGTTCAGTTTGCGCAGACATGGCCTTAATGACACCGGATACTTTATCTGCGCCCTCTCCGAGCATGTATAACGTATCGAGTTGCAAATAAGGTGTAGCGCCAGTTAGCCCACTGTCGATGGCATAGTTGAACTGACCCGATAGACTCTTGCCGTTAAGTGCTTCAGCACCTTGCAGGTTGTGCTTGATAATGGCGTTCAGGGAATTAGCAGGGCCGTCAAATTCAGTAAATACATAACATTCAACTGGCGAGCCGGTACCAATATTGATGTTATAGTACCAATACCCTTCTTCTTGCTCTTCTAACGACAACGCGCCAGGCACTTTACCTTTTGCACTCAATGCGGTGAGCTCAAAATCACTGGTGTTTGCAACGGTGACTTCTCTGGCCATCGCGTCGGTAAACCACGCAGGGAAATCTCCCAAATCGATTAAATCCACCGCATTGGCAAATGGCGCAACAACAGCGAAACTCCCCGCAATACCAAGTGATTTCAGCGAGTTTAAAACAGCAGACTTCATATTCGTCCCTTTGAATAGTTATTTCCTGACCGTCTAGCATACGCATTTGTAAAGACTTTGACTATTTAAAATAAATGCGAGACCAGCGCTCAACAAATCATCGTCTATACTCAATAGTGAAGTCTAATGACCCAACTTCACTACGCGCTTCTGCACAGCGCCTGGGGTGGTAGAAAACATCGAGCTGAGGGTAAATGAAAAAAGCACAAGTACCGCACGTGTCTCAGATAGATCCATCGGAGCAGGAAAAGCTGATTGAATCAGAAAAAATGGCCGCGATGGGTGGGTTGGTTGCCGGTGTTTCTCATGAAATAAATACACCACTGGGCGTAAACATTGGTAACTGCTCATTACTTATAGAGCTGTTAGCTGAAGTACGTCGGGACTTCGATGACGGTAAGTTAGATGCGAATCAGTTTGACGAATTCCTCAATACGGCCCAGGACCTGACATCGAGCATGCTGAAAAACATGCAGAGGGCGTCTAAGTTACTATCGAGTTTTAAGCGCGTGGCAGTGAAAAACACCGACGAGGCGTCGAAGTTAGAAACCGTTGATTTGGCTGAATTAGTGGCCGAATTTGTGCAAACGTATAACGCCACTTCGAATAACTCAATCATTACATTCAATACCCGAATCCCCCCTAACGTTAATGTATCCACCTACCCTACAATCATCCTTCAAATTCTGGCTGCGCTTACTTCAAATGTTATTATTCATGCCTTTGCGCCTGGCCAGAAACAGTGCGAAATCACCATTAGCGTTGCGCCCGCCGGTGACGGCTATCAGCTTTCATTTACCGACAATGGCAAAGGCGTTGAAGAAGACGAACTAAAGAAACTGTTTGAACCTTTCTATACCACCAAACGCGGTGCAGGCAATGCCGGTCTGGGTTTAAGCATTGTGTACAACATGGTTAAAGCGGTGCTTCACAGCGATATAAATTATGAAAGCGCGCCAGGTAAAGGCTTTAGTGTGTCATTTAAACTACATAATATTCTGGAAGAGTCTACTGAGTAGTAGCGATTACCAAGTGATTACCACCAGCAACTCAAGCACCTGTTTTCACAGAGTGATAATGGCCTGGCGTTGTACTCCAACTCATCGTCGCGATAGCGTTGTACCGCGCACTGCAGGCCCCTCTTTTTGACTTAAACAACAGCTCCCCAATTACCAGATACTTTTCTACCTGTACCACTGTATCAAAACCACCAAATTGTTAATTTAATTAACATTTTCGAAATAAGAATTAAACATTATGAAATGTTGTTTATTGCTAGAGATCACGACCGGATCACCTAGTATCGGCCCTTGTTGCGGTCTCATCCTGCCTCTCTGAGTGGCGGCAATGATGTCTGGCAGCACACCTTTACACATCTTTGAATGGCACAAACAAAGTTAAAAGGAAACAAAAATGGGCACAAAATCAAAACGCTTGGCAATGGGACTTTCATTGCTCACCTGCAGTTTAGGCGTCACGGCACAAACACTATACGAAAATGAAACCGGCACTCACGATGGGTTCTACTACTCATTCTGGAAAGACAGCGGCAATGCCAACTTCACTTTGCAACCCGGCGGACGCTACCAGTCTCAATGGAATAGCGGCACCAACAACTGGGTAGGCGGTAAAGGCTGGAACCCCGGAGGAAGAAAAACCGTTAATTATTCCGGCTACTATGGTGTAGACAGCTCTCAAAACTCCTATTTAGCGTTATACGGTTGGAGTCAGAACCCGCTCGTTGAGTATTACATCATCGAAAGCTATGGCTCTTACGATCCGTCTTCCTGCGCTGGCGGGGTGGATTACGGCACATTCCAAAGTGATGGCGCGACCTATAAAATCCGGCGTTGTCAGCGCGTACAGCAACCCAGTATTGAAGGTACACAGACCTTTTATCAGTACTTCAGCGTTCGCCAACCTATCAAAGGCTACGGCAATATAAGCGGCACAATTACCACCGGCAATCACTTTGATGCCTGGGCCAGTGTCGGGCTAAACCTGGGTACATTTAACTACATGGTTATGGCCACTGAAGGTTATCAAAGTAGCGGTAGCTCAGATATTACGGTAAGTGAAGGCAGTGCGAATTCGGGCGGCGGTAACTCGGGCGGCGGCTCTACAGGCGGCACAGGCTCTCCCTCTTCAACGGATATTGTAGTAAACGCAAGAGGTGTCACCGGTACTGAACATATCAATTTGTTAATCGATGGCAATGTAGTAGCCGATTGGACACTGACTACCACAACATCGTCCTACGTGTATTCCGGCAATGCTGCCGGGGACGTGCAAGTCGAATACGACAACGACACTTCGGGTGCCGATGTCATCTTAGACAGTGTGTATGTAAACGGCGAAACTCGCGAAGCTGAGTCCATGGAATACAACACGGCAACCTACGGAAATGGTGAATGCGGTGGTGGCAGCTACTCTGAAACCATGCACTGCAATGGTGTTATCGGCTTTGGCGGCACAGGCGCATGCTTTAGCGGTAATTGTGCATCGGCATCACCGGGCGGAAATAGTGGCAACGATACCATCACGGTAAGAGCTCAAGGGGTAACCGGTAGCGAGCATATCAACCTGGTGATAGACGGTAACGTGGTAGCCGACTGGACACTGTCATCAACAATGGCTGACTACACCTATTCAGGCAGTGCATCCGGTAATTTACAGGTTCAATATGATAACGATGCCTCAGGCAGAGACGTCGTTGTTGACTATGTATTCGTAAACGGAGAAATCCGCGAGGCAGAAGACATGGAATACAACACGGCGAACTATGCCAACGGACAATGTGGCGGCGGCAGCTACGCCGAAACCATGCACTGTAACGGTGTCATCGGATTTGGCGATACCAATGCCTGTTTTAGTAACAGCTGTAACTAATCAGGCGAATTCACAAACTGTGTACATATAAACGAAAAAGGCGAACCACATTTGGGTTCGCCTCTTAAAGTACATCGTCTTGGTTTAGTAAGTCATTGACTTAGGTCACGACAGACGGTTACATCACTCCTCAATATAACTATCCAGTGTTGGGCAGCTACAAATCAGATTGCGGTCGCCGTACACATCGTCGATACGGTTTACGCTTGGCCAGAACTTGTTGCGTGCAACGGTTGGTACCGGGTAGGCCGCTGTGGTGCGGTCATAGCTGCGGTTCCAGTCGTTATCACAAATGTCAGCCAGGGTATGAGGCGCATTGTGCAGCGGGTTGTCCGTTGCATCCCACTCGCCGCTTTCCACTTTAGCGATTTCTTCGCGAATGTGAACCATGGCTTCTACAAAGCGATCCAATTCAAATTTTGACTCAGATTCAGTTGGCTCAATCATCAGTGTACCCGCTACCGGGAAGCTCATGGTTGGCGCATGGAAACCGTAGTCATTCAAACGCTTGGCGATATCCAGTTCAGACACACCAGACGCTTCTTTCAGCGGGCGCAGGTCGATAATACATTCGTGTGCAACACGACCGTTACGGCCTTTGTAGAGTACCGGGTAATGTCCTTCCAGGCACTTCGCTACGTAGTTTGCATTCAGAATGGCCACTTCGGTTGCTTTGCGCAGTCCGGCACTGCCCATCATTTTGATGTACATGTAGCTGATAGGCAGAATTGAGGCACTTCCCCATGGCGCAGCCGACACGGCGCCACAGTCTTTGCCCGCACCGTCAATATTCACCACAGTGTGGTTAGACAGGAATGGTGCCAGGTGTGCTCTAACACCAATGGGTCCCATACCCGGGCCACCACCGCCGTGTGGAATACAGAAGGTTTTGTGCAGGTTTAGGTGCGACACGTCTGAACCAATAAAGCCCGGTGCAGTAATGCCCACCTGCGCGTTCATGTTTGCGCCGTCCATGTAAACCTGACCACCGTACTGATGCACGATGTCACAGATTTCGCGAACTGTTTCTTCGTATACACCGTGAGTAGACGGGTACGTGATCATGGCACAAGACAGGTTGTCGCCCACTTCTTCGGCTTTCTTGCGAAGATCGGCCAGGTCAACGTTACCGTTTTTATCACAGGCAACCACAACCACTTTCAGGCTAACCATTTGCGCAGATGCCGGGTTAGTACCGTGTGCAGAGCTTGGGATAAGGCACACATTACGGTGACCTTCACCACGGCTTTCGTGGTAGCGCTGGATTGCCAGCAAGCCGGCGTATTCGCCCTGTGCACCTGAGTTAGGTTGCATAGACAGCGCATCGTAACCGGTAATGTTGATCAGCCAGTCGCTCAGTTCCTGAATCATTTCCTGATAACCCTGCGCCTGGTCAAGCGGTGCAAACGGGTGCAACTGACCAAACTCAGGCCAGGTCACCGGGATCATTTCGGCTGTGGCGTTCAGTTTCATGGTGCAAGAGCCCAGCGAAATCATCGAATGATTCAGCGCTAAGTCTTTGTCTTCCAGGCTCTTGATGTAACGCAGCATTTCAGTTTCAGATTGATAGCTGTTAAATACGTCGTGCTTTAAGAATTCGCTGGTACGAACCAGTTCGGCCGGAATTGAGTGGCTGCCCTGTGTTGTGACTTCGGCATCCAGATTTTCAATGGTTAAACCGTGGTCATCGCCCAGCAATACGCTGAACAGATTCAGGATATCAGCACGGGTTGTGGTTTCGTCCAGTGCGATACCGACTGCGCCTTCAAGGTCGCTACGCAGGTTCATGCCTTTTGCTGCCGCGGCTGCAAGAACAGCGTCTTTGTCGCTAACCTGAACAGTAACGGTATCGAAGTATGTGGCGTGCTTCAGCGCCAGTCCTTTTTGCGTTAAACCGGTTGCCAGAATGTCAGCAAAACGGTGAATGCGGTTCGCAATGGTTTTTAAGCCTTCCGGACCGTGATATACCGCGTAGAAAGACGCCATATTGGCCAGTAACACCTGTGCAGTACAGATGTTGGAGTTGGCTTTCTCACGACGGATATGCTGTTCGCGGGTTTGCAGTGCCATACGCAGTGCCTGACGACCTCGGGTGTCTTTACTTACGCCAATGATTCGGCCTGGCAAAGAACGCTTGTACGCGTCGCGAGTTGCAAAGAATGCAGCGTGCGGGCCACCGTATCCCATTGGAACACCAAAGCGCTGTGCACTACCCAGTGCTACGTCAGCACCCAGTTCACCCGGCGACTTCAGCATGATCAGGCTCATCAGATCAGCGGCAACGGCCACAATCCCTTTTTTGGCTTGTACAGCAGCAATGACCTCAGACAGGTCTTTTACTTCGCCGGTTGTGCCGGGATATTGCAACAAAGCACCGAATACGTCGTGCTCAGCGGCCTGTTCAGCAGGACCAGTAATGATACCAAAACCGAACATTTCAGCGCGGGTTTCAACTACGTCCAGTGTTTGTGGGTGAACGTCATCAGCCACGAAGAACAGGTTTGCTTTCTTGTTTTTAGATACACGCTTGGCCAGTGCCATGGCTTCTGCCGCAGCGGTACCTTCGTCAAGCAATGATGCTGACGCTAATTCCAGACCGGTTAAATCAATGGTCACTTGCTGGAAGTTCAGAATGGCTTCCAAACGGCCTTGGGCAATTTCTGGCTGGTAAGGTGTGTACGCTGTGTACCAACCAGGATTCTCCAGCACGTTGCGCAGGATCACATTCGGCACGTGGGTGTCGTAGTAACCCATACCAATAAAAGAACGATAGACCTTGTTCTTCGCTGCAGTCGCTTTTAATGCGGCTAGCGCCTCAACTTCCGTAGCGCCCTCACCCACCTCAATAGGTTTGTCCAGGCAAATTCCTTTTGGAACGGTTTGCGACATCAAATCGTCTAACGACGACGCGCCTACTTTTTCCAGCATGGATTGAATTTCATCTTCACCCGGACCAATGTGGCGACGAACGAAGGCATTTTTTTGCTCTAACTGAGCCAGTGAAATTGAAGCATTAGACATAATAGTGTTAAGCATTTGCAATGGGTTGGGGGGATTCAACTCAGGGCTTAGCGCCCCTTCAGGCTAAACAGCAACATCGGGATTTGAGTTGCTGCATAACCTGCAGGTTGACACGCAATCGAAGGCGTCGAATTAGTCTTCGTCTTCTTCAATGCTGCTGCCGTAAGCTTCAGCATCCAGTAATTCAGCGATTTCAGCTTCGTCTTCAGCTTTAACCTTAAACATCCAGCCATCACCGTACGGGTCAGAGTTAACCAGTTCAGGTGAGTCTTCCAGGTCTTCGTTTACCGCCAGTACTTCACCGGTGATTGGTGCGTACACGTCAGAAGCGGCTTTAACTGACTCAGCTACGGCAACGTCGTCGCCAGCACTGATTTGGTCGCCAACGTCTGGCAGTTCAACAAATACCATGTCACCTAAAAGTTCCTGAGCGTGTTCGGTGATGCCAATGGTATAAACGCCATCGCCTTCCGGACGAACCCACTCGTGTGATGATGCATAACGTAAATCTGAAGGGATATTACTCATGAGATGTTCCTGCTCTTTTCTAAATTCGTTTATAAAACACTTTTACCATTGCGGACAAAGCTGGGCTTAACCACTTCTACTTTAACCCACTTTTTGCGCATTTCCACCTCAACGGTGCTGCTATTAGTCGCAGGAATACGCGCCATGGCAACGGCGTGGCCCAATGTTGGAGAGAAAGTACCAGAAGTAATAATGCCTTCTTCACCTTCTTCGGTTTTTACTTTCAGGCCAGCGCGCAATACGCCTTTTTCTTTCATTACCAGGCCCACCAGCTTTTTGGTGCCAGCAGCACGCTGCGCTTCGAGGACGTCACGGCCCACAAATTTGCGGTCAGTGGGTTCCCAGGTAATAGTCCAGCCCATGTTGGCTTCAAGCGGAGAAATGGTTTCATCCATGTCCTGACCATACAGGTTCATACCCGCTTCCAGGCGTAATGTGTCACGCGCACCCAGACCACTTGGTTGAACGCCTTGGTCCAGCAGTTGCTGCCACAGTTCAGGGGCTTTTTCTACTGGCACCATGATTTCGTAACCAGCTTCTCCGGTATAACCTGTGGTCGCGATGAACAGGTCTTCAGCCTGAACGCCGTAAAACGGCTTCATGCCTTCAACCGCTTCGTTTTGCGCAGTAGAAAACACCTTCGCGGCCTTTTCTTTGGCATTCGGGCCCTGTACGGCAATCATCGCGAACTCAGGACGCTCGGTAATGGTTACGTCAAAGCCTTCGGCCTGGCTCATCAGCCAGTTCATGTCTTTTTCACGGGTCGCCGAGTTAACTACCATGCGATAGTTTGTCGCGTCGAAGTGATACACAATGAGGTCGTCAACTACGCCGCCCTGTTCGTTAAGCATGCCGCTGTATAGCGCTTTGCCTTTGTCTTGCAGCTTTTCTACGTCGTTGGCTAACAAATGACGCAGGTAAGCTTTGGCCTGAGCGCCTGTAACATCCACAATGGTCATGTGCGATACGTCGAACATCCCGGCATCGCGACGCACTGCATGGTGCTCTTCGATTTGTGAGCCGTAATGCAATGGCATGTCCCAGCCATGAAAGTCGACCATCTTGGCACCTGATTCCAGATGCTTGTTATATAACGCTGTGCGTTGTGCCGTTGTGCTTGTCATAGTTGTCACTCAGGTTATGAATCGTATTGAGTAAAAAGTATAGGGAGGCATTTTCGACACAACAAATTGGAAATTCTTATCCATACATTTAAAATACTTATATAAATAAACCTTAGCATCAGCATTTCTAATCTTTATGAAGCAGTTATCCTTAGACAATTTGCGTACGTTTGTGGGCGTTATCGAGCTCGGAGGCTACGCCAAAGCGGGCGAATGGCTGGGTCGGTCGCAGCCCGCCATCAGCCTGCAAATCAAAAAACTGGAAGAACAGTTGGGCAAAAAGTTGTTCACAAAAGTAGGTCAGCGGCACCTGCCGAGTGCCGACGGCAACTGGTTGTACCCCAAGGCCAAAGAATTACTGGCGCTTAACGATGCTATTTTCAGAAGTGTCGACCCTACTCCGTTGCGCGGACGGCTGCGTTTAGGTATTCCCAATGAGTTTGCATCTACCCTGCTGCCCGGTTTAATCGGCGAATTTTCTAAACGCTACCCTGATGTGTCACTGGAAGTCACCTCTGCGCTGAGTAGAGAATTATTGCATCCCTCACGTCGCAACGAATTCGACCTTATTCTGGCGTTAGTGAATCCCGATCAGCAGACCGAAGGGGAACTGGTTCTGGAAGATGAAATGGTGTGGGTAGGCGACCCGCTGCATCCGGCCAACATGGATGCCATTTCGCTGGTGCTGGCACCAGACGGCTGCATATACAGAAGCCGGGTAATCAACCATTTAAAACAGCAAACCACAGCCTGGAAGATTACCTACACCAATGCCGACCTCACCGGCCTGGTAGCGGCTATTCAGCAGGGTTTAGGGATCACCGCACTCGCTAAATCCAGCATGCCAGCCAACTTACAGGTGCTGAATCATCGGAATTTACCCAAGTTGGGCACCATTAATATTTGTTTATTTCAGCTATCCAACCAGCACCCGATTGTCAGCGAAACGCTGGGCAATTTTATTATTCACCGTCTGCGGGCACAGCAATAAGCAGGAAGCTGATAAAACATGCACAAGAACTGGCTGTTTTTACGCCTGACGGCCAGCTTTATCAGCAAAATAACTTCGATAGAGTGTACACACTGCCCGAATCCAATGTTGCAAGGGCAGCCATTGACTAACTATATCGGAGCAAAAAATGAAACAAACAACATTGAAAGAGTTGAATACCGAGGCATTACACCTGGTTCAAGGTGGTTTGATCAGCCTGCCAGGCTTTCCCTACAGCCCAAAACCCATGCCAGCGCCAATTGAGCCACTAAAGCTGCCAACGGCATAACCATTGTGTCACGCACCGGGTCTTCGATTCTGAATACCCGGCTGTCGCCCCGGTTAAGAAAAGGTGGCGCTTATACCGACTGAAGCGGGACCAACTTGCCAAACGGATCTTCCAGTGAAGACGGCGGCTCCGTAAAATACACAGGGCCTTTGTGGGTCATATACAAGCAGTCTTCCAACCTGACACCAAACTCTCCTGGAATATAAATGCCCGGTTCATTTGAAAAACACATACCCGCATTGAGTGGCGTGCTTTCGCCGCGCACAAAATTCACACTCTCGTGCCCTTCCATGCCAATACCGTGACCGGTGCGATGCGACAACCCCGGTAAAGCATAATCAGGGCCGTATCCTTCGGAAAGGTAATAGGCACGCACAGCGTCGTCCACACTGCCTGCCGGTGCACCGACCTTCGCGGCGGCCATGGCTACGCGTTGCCCTTCACGCACCATGTTCCACACCTTTTGTTGTTTCGCATTTGGTTTACCAAACACAAAGGTACGGCTAATGTCGGCCTGATAACCTTGTACCGCACAACCACAGTCCATCAGCACCACCGAGCCATTACTTATTACCTGCGACTGTTTGGTACCATGTGGATAAGCACTCGCTTCGTTAAACAGTGCCAGGCTCCAGGGGCGTTCGCCGCCCAAGGCTGACATAGCCCTGTTCATCAGGCTCTTCACCTCGCCCTGTGACATGCCTTCCTGCAGTTGGCTATACACAAATGCATAGGCTTTTAAAGTAATCGCATTGGCCCGATGCATTAATGCAAGTTCGTGATTTGTTTTATACATGCGGCAACCGCGCGTAACGGGCTCAGCGCTGACTGCAACCAGCTTGGAATTTGCTTCTGTAATGCCTTGGCTAACAAAAAAGCGAACACTGTGTTCAAACCCTACACGGCCTGCACGAATTCCCCGATCTTTTAAAATAGCCACTACCTGTGCAAACGGGCTTTCATGCTCCTGCCATACACGCACGTCTTCCCCAACCTGCAAAGACTCACGAATACTGGGCTCTTCAAAGAACGGGCACACTACGGCCACGTCACCTTTTCTGGGTATCACGACGGCTGTCAGTCGCTCGCTGCGCCACCATTGAATGCCCGAGAAATACACCATGGCCGCGCCGGGTTCCAGCACAATAGCGTCGATATCTTGCTTTGCCATAATCGCCTGTGCATTGGCGATCCTCGCCAGTCGCTCCTCGCGACTTATGGGAGCGATATCATCCACCATGGACGTCAGGCTTTCCAAACCTGACTTAGCGGAAGTTGGTGAGTTTGCCGACACTGTTGTGGCAAATAATCCGGCTGTCGCCAGGCCGCTGAACTTTATAAAGTCTCTTTTATTCATGTTAAAACCGATGTGAAAATGTAGATTGTGACGGGATCACGTGCAATGCACGCTGCCGCCCGTTGAAATACCAAACACCGCTGGCATCAAAAAAGGCATCTTCCTCCAGCATGATACGAACGCTTTTACCCCAGGCTTCCAGTTCAACCGCGTTGTTCAACTCAATGCTGTAAGCACTGTTTATGTGTAATGGGTAATCGCCGTCACCCGGCACGCCGCCTTGTTTGTCCCACATACCAAGCGTGGTGCCCGCTGCATGCCCGTGTAACCCCAACGGATGGGTATAAATAGTAGGTTGAAGCCCTTCGGCTTTGGCCTCAGACAAACTCATGGCCAGTACTTCATTACCCGTTCTGCCTGCCGCAAAATTGCCGGTAAAAATATCCTGCAGTCGATTCGCTTTATTCAGCGCATCGGTTAAATACGCCGGCGGCTTGCGTTCGCTGGGTCTCAGCACATAAGCGTGTTGCTGTGTATCCGTGTTCAGACCCATATAGGTGATACCGAAATCCACATGCAGTAAATCGCCCGGAATAACCGTTTGTATGCCATATCCGGCAGTAAAGCTGCTTTCGTGATCGAAGGCTTTTTCGTCGCTGCGCTGAATAGACACCGACGGATGAAACCAGGTATCCAGCTTGAGCAACGCCACCTTCTCACGGAACCACCATACAAGGTCATCCGTTGTGGTTACGCCCGGTGTAACCACCTTCTCAGAAAAACCTTCGGCAATGATTGCGTGAGCCACTGCCACCATGGATTTCATTAATTCAACTTCTTCAGGAATGCGCGTTTCCAGCCAGCCAACGGCTAAGGGCTCTGAAGACACCACGCGTTTTTGGTATTTCTCTGACAGCGAGTCCATGAGTTTGCGGTGCTCAGTGAGGGTAATACCATCGGCATGCGCCCAAATAGCCGACTGATTAATAGCAATTTGCTTTGGGTCATGTTTAGCAACAAATTCGCTTAATGCCTGCCATTGGTCGGGCTGGGCTTTTTTGTCCCAGGCACGCTCGAATAAATCTCCGACTTTGTACGGTGCGATGGCATAGGTACCTATACTGTTATCACTCTAGCGGGTGATCACCAGCATTGTAGTGCGCCTGGCGGTTTCCAGCCAGGTCGCCGGCAGCATGGTTTTGATCACCGGATCTTCATTGTATTCACGGCTGATCAAAATCCACATATCGATGTTGGTGCGCTGCATGAGGTCGGGCAGTAACTGTATTACCCGTTTCGACAATATATCGTCATAAAGCGCCGCCCTTTCTCTGAGCGGCAGAAGGGTGTTGTAGGGTGTGTCCAATGCCGCCGTTTTGGCGGGCGTGGCAAGCGCACTGCAGGTTGTAAGCAGCAGTGCACCGAACAAACAGGCTAGCTTTTTCATTCTTGTCAGTACCTTGGTCAAACAGACCAAACTACTCTAAGCCGTTACTTTCGCCTGCGCAATGGCACTGGTCCTATGAAATACCTTACCAGCCCATGGCTTGAGTAATGAATTTTTGTTTAATACCTGGAATGGCATCTGCTGTGCGCATACCCACGCCGCGGATCAGTTTTTTCAATGGGTTGTCGCCACCAAATAGCTGCTTGAAGCCTTCCATCGCGGCAATCATTTTTACCGCTTCCGCTTTGCGGGCGCGCTCGAACGGCCGCAAATGACGCGCTAAATAGAAGGGCTTTTCATCACGTACTAACTGCTGAATACTGTCTGCCAGAGCAAAGGCATCCTGCAACCCCAGGTTCGCGCCCTGTCCGGCTAAGGGGTGAATGGTGTGCGCTGCGTCACCAATAATCACCAGCCCGTCGCTCAGCCACTGACGGGCGTAGCGCATGGTTAACGGGAAGTGCATTCGTGCACTTTCCACTGTGATATGCCCTACCTCGCCATTCATGGCAATCTGCAGCCCTTTGGCAAACTCAGCATTGTCCTGCGCTAGCAATGACTGTGCTGTTTCACTGGTTTGCGACCACACAATTGAGCACAGATTCGGGTCTCGTAACGGCAACAGTGCCAACGGTCCACTTGGCGTGAATACCTGTCTCGCGACTTTTCCATGGGGTAATTCAGTGCGCACCGTCGCCACAATGGCGGTGTGGCCGTAATCCTTAAACGTAAGCGGGAAATTCCCATGCTGGCGAATGGCTGAATTCGCGCCATCTGCGCCAACCACCAAGCGACAAGACACCACGTCGTCGTTATTCAGCATTAACATGGTTTCAGACTTCCCGGCCAGTACTTTGTCGATGCGAACCGACGGCAGCAGAGTCACGTTTTGCTGTGTTTTCACCACCTCAGACAACGCATTCACCAAAGCCTGATTTTCAACAATATGGCCAAGGCTTGGAGCGCCTAAGTCATCGCAATTAAAGGCAATGCGGCCAAAGCTGTCATGATCCCACACTTGCATATGGGTGTATGGGCTTAGTCGGTTTTCCGGCAGCGCCTGCCAAACCGCGAGTTCACTCAATGCCTGCTGATTGGCCGCATTGATGGCTGACACCCGCAGTTCAGGTTTATCTGACAGCGGCTTGTGAATCGGTGACGTATCTATGACCACAACAGAAACCGGCGCATCTTTAAGCGCTCTGGCTAACGCCAGCCCCACCATGCCAGCGCCTACAATTGCAATATCTGCCTGATACATACGTTTAATCCTGCTCTAATTCTGAAACGGGCGCGTGGCGGGTCCGAATCCCGTCGTTTGTCGCACGAATTGCCCGGCCATTGCGTCACAATATTCCATGGCCAGTAATCCCAGATTACGACCAACGACTATGGGCCAATGATGATTTGAAAACACGGTCACCAAACCGTCGGTTAATCCAATAGTCGCGGCTTTGTCTGCCTGACGTTGTTGCCGGTAGCCATTAAGTACCGCAAACGCGCCGGGGTCCGGCTGCGATTTCAATGCGCTCACCAGGTCCATTACGTCGCGCAGGCCCAGATTAAAACCTTGCCCGGCAATAGGGTGCAGTGCCTGCGCGCCATTGCCTACCACCACAGTGCGGTGGCGCACGCAGTCATCGGTTTGTTGTAACGACAACGGATAAGCATAACGCTCACCCACTTTCACAATGTGGCCGTGTCGAAATCCAATGGCTTGCTGTAACTGCGTTGCAAACTCTCCCTCTTCCCACTCACAGGCCTGCTGTGCGTCATCATGAGGTAACGTCCATACCACAGAAAAGCCGGCACCTGAGTCGTCTCCGGCCGCGCCGGTTGCAAACGGCAGCAACGCCAACGGACCGTGCTCGGTGAACCGTTCATGCGCCCAGTTATTGTGCGGCTGACTCATCTGGATATTGGTAACAATGGCTGTTTGCCCGTAGTCCCGCTGCGTGCGGCTGAATCCCAGGTTAGCGGATACCGGGCTTCGCCCTCCGTCGGCCAGCACCAGCAATTTTGTACAGATTTGCTTACCGTTACTCAGGGTTACCGCTACCGACGTATTCGTTTGCGTAGCATCGGTAACCGTGACGTTGTCAATTAAATGAAAGCGCGGTTGTGGTTCGGGCAACAGTTGCGTGCCCAACGCCTGGATACTGACTACCCGTCCGAAACTGTCCAACTGATGTTCATGGGCATGTAAATGCGTTTTACCCAAAAAGCCCCTGTCTGACACCACAATATGCTCAATGGGTGTAGACGGGCACATGTGGGTATTGAGATTCACGCCCATGTCAGATAACGCGTCAACAGTGCGTTTGGCTAACGCGATCACACGGGCATCAAATCCGGGTGTAGACAAGCTGTCCTGCTGTAACGCGTTGGCGTCAACCAGCGTTACGGTCAGGTCCGTCGACTGAAGAAGTCCGGTTGCCAGTGTGCAGCCAACTGCACCACCACCAACAATAAGGATGTCTGTTGTATCCACCGGTTGTTATTGCTCCATCAGGGCTTCAATGTCTTGAATGGTTTTCGGTACACCGTTGGTGAGCACCTCGTTACCAGTTGCGGTGATCACCAGGTTATCTTCTATGCGTATGCCGGTGCCGCGAAACGATTCTGCTATGTCAGGCTCATTGGGAACATACAATCCCGGTTCGACTGTAATGACCATGCCTGGTTCGAGCGGCCGCGGGCTCCCCTGTTGGGTATACTCTCCGACATCATGCACATCTAACCCAAGGTAATGCCCGAGTCCGTGCATGAAGAACCGTCGCCAGCTTTTATTTTCCAGCGCGTCTTCAACTGACTCCTTGAGTAACCCCAATTCGCACAACCCGGTTGTGAGTACTTTCACTACATTTTCAGTAACGCCGGGTAAGGTTGCGCCCGGCACCAACTGGTCAATGGCTAACTCCTGAGCATCCAGAACCAGTTGATAAAGTGCTGCCTGAGCTTTACTGAATCGACCGTTTACCGGAAACGTTCGGGTAATGTCCGCAGCATACCCGTTATATTCTGCTCCGGCATCGATCAGGATCAAACTTCCGTCTGCAATGGCATCCTGATTCTCGGTGTAATGCAAAATACAGGCATTTTCTCCACCGCCTACGATAGTGCCATACGCAGGGTACCGCGCACCGGCCATCGCGAACTCGTGATGAATTTCAGCTTCAAGCTGATATTCGAAACACCCCGGGTGAGCAAACGTCATGGCCCGGCAATGAGCGCGTGCTGAAATATCCGCGGCGGTGCGCATGATGGCAATCTCATCGCTGGATTTCAACAACCGCATCTCGTGTATCAACGGCCTGCAATCTACCAGTGTTGCTGGTGCTTTATTTTGTTTAGGGGTGTTGCGAAGTGTAGATAACGCATCAAATATCGCATCGTCTGCCTGGGTATATTCGCCCTGAGGAAAATACAGGTTGTCGTGCTCGGCTAACCACTCTGTTAACACGTCAGCCAGTGATTCGGTGTCATACGCTTCGTCATAACCCAATTCGCAGACAGCCTGCTCCGGCCCGAGTCGACGACCATGCCAAATCTCCATGGTGGGATCTTTCGGCAGGCACACCAGCGCCCGATAGTCGCCGTCAAACCGGCTGTGGTTAGACAACAATAACCAGGCCTGAGGCTCGTTAAATCCGGTTAAGTACCAGAAGTCGCTGTGTTGCCGAAAACCAAACTCGGTGTCTCTGCTGCGGGTCTGCAAATCAGCCCCGGGAATAACACACACGCTGTTTTCAGGGAGTTTTGCCAACAGACGGGTCTGGCGCTGCCGGTATTGCTTGAGGGTAATCATGTGCTGAGCGCCCTAGTGCACCGACGGGGTATCTTGCTGATCGTCCAGTAACGACTGCCCCAACTCGTTAAAGCAAAGCAAAGACGAAATTTTCACGTATTCGATAACTTCAAACAGCGCCTGTTCAGACTCTTCGTCATCGTTCATGGGCTCTTCCATGCGGGCGATATCGGAAAAGTCTTCCAATACTTCACGCACGTCGTCGGAGCAATTGCTGAGTTTTTGCTGGTACAACCCAAACCCCGCCATAAATCCTTGTACCCAGTTGATCAACGCCAGTCCACGATCGTTAATCGGGCTGCTATCGTCGGGCAGCAGTAGCACTAGACCAAACTGACCATCAACGAGTTGCTGACAGGTTTGATTAAATAAATTCTGTAAGCATTCTGCCACCGGCTTATCCAGTGTCTGGCCCTGATTCATGGTGTCCTGCAACACCTCAAGCCATTGCTGCTCACTTAATGACATACCGCCGCACAACATGCCACACATCATGCCGTGGATCTCGGCACCGTCTACTACCATGTCGTGATTGGTCAAACACTGAGTGACCGAATCGAAATCTGCTGTTTTATTCACGCAAAGAATGTCCTGATAATTTTCACAAGATACTACCAAAACCACCGAATTATTGCCAAAATTGCGTGGTGTAAAAGTCAGCCAAGGCATTTCCTAACCATTTGGTCAGGTTTTTTACTTTTAGGGGCTGGCAGTTGTGCGTTGTTTACACTATGATCAGGCGCTGAGTGCCATTTTCAGCACTCTTGCAAGGATTCACTTGCAACCCAACGAAGAGGGCGTACACTATGCGCCCTTTCACGACGCATACAACAATGTTTCCTGGGGTGTTTGCCAGTCTATTCATGTCCCTGGCCGATGCTTTAAACCAAGGAAGTTGACATACAGCTATTGTGCAGGCTCGGCGCGTATCGAGAAGCCTACGGTTGTAGAGATGCTTCCGCCCTGAACTTTTCGGTTCACGGGCGAATAATAGACAGCGGCACTCTGGGAAGCGCCATTTATCGACGGATACAATAATGGCAATAATAAACTTTGGTTCGATAAATATTGATCATGTTTATCAGGTAGACCACTTCGTAGCGCCCGGTGAAACACTCGCCTCAAAAGGCTACCAGCAACTGTTAGGTGGCAAAGGCGCGAATCAATCTATAGCGCTCGCAGCCGCAGGCGCTGAAGTCCGCCACGTAGGTAAAATTAATCAGGCCGATGTCAGCTTCAAACAAACGCTGATCAAGCACGAAATTGACTGTCAGTACCTGCAATGCACCGAAACACCATCGGGCCACGCCATTATTCAGGTTACGCCATCGGGTGAAAATGCCATTGTGCTTTTCGGCGGTGCCAATCAGGAAATCAACGATAAAGACGTCATGCGCGCATTGGACAAAACCAAGAGCGCCGACTGGGTACTCACGCAAAATGAAACCAGTTGCCTGGAAGAAACCTTGCGTCAGGCACACGACAAGCACCTTAAAGTCGCCTTCAACCCGGCGCCAATGAGCGAGTCGGTGAAATCCTTGCCGTTTGAATGTATCGACCTGCTAATCGTTAACGAAGTTGAAGCCGCCGCGCTGTCGGGTCAACAATCACTCGACGACATCGTTACGCATTTCAAAACTCACTGGTCACACGCTGAAGTTATTATTACGCTGGGCAAGGCCGGTGTCATGATGCTGAGAAAGCACGACACCCTGCAGGTCGACGCCTTTGTGGTAGATGCAGTAGATACCACCGCAGCGGGCGACACCTTTATTGGTTATTTCCTGGCAGCGTACAGCAAACACGCTGATGCCAAACAGGCGTTAAAGCGCGCTTGTGCAGCATCTGCAATCTCCGTTACACGCGAAGGCGCAGCACAGTCCATCCCAAAACGAGAAGAAGTGGACCGCTTTTTGGCGAAGCACGGCAGCTAACGAAAACAGAATTTAGGAACCCCTATTCATGACCCACAAAATAATTATCGACACAGATCCGGGCATCGATGATGCAATGGCTATCTTTTTTGCTTTCCAGTCTCCTGATATTGAAGTACTGGGGCTAACGACCGTTTACGGCAATATTCCGGTTAGCATGGCAGCCCGCAATGCACTTACGTTATGCGACGTAGCCGGGCGCCAGGACATTCCGGTAACGGAAGGCGTTGGCATGCCATGGGTGGGACCTGAATCGGGTTATGCGCACTTTGTTCATGGTGATGATGGTTTTGGTAACATTGGTTTTCCGCCTTCAACCCGCGACGTCGATCCGCGCAGTTCAGCCGAATTTATTGTAGAGATGGCGCGCAAGCACCCGGGTGAAATTACGCTGGTCGCCATTGGCCCGCTGGGCAACATCGCGTTAGCACTGCGTCTTGAGCCAAATTTGCCTAAGCTGGTTAAAGGCTTGAGTATTATGGGCGGAGCCGCCTTTGTACCGGGTAACGTGACCCCGGTTGCAGAAGCAAACATCTGGAACGACGCACACGCGGCAGACATCGTATTCTCAGCAGACTGGGAAGTAAAAATGTTTGGTTTGGACGTAACCCTGTTCGCACCCACCGACCCGAAATTTGTGGACGTCCTGGCCGATAAAAACCCCACCATGGGCGGTTTTGTGCAAAAAGCAGCACAATTTTACATTGAGTTTTATTCTCAGGGTCGCGACGAAAAAGTTTGTTATTTCCATGACGCCTTCCCTCTGGCGCACCTGGTACAACCGGATTTGTTCGAATTTACCCAGGGTAACATTCGCGTTTCAACCGACGACCTGAACCGCGGACAAACCATTGTCGCTCCGTTTGGCACTACAGCCAGCCCGCTGTGGACGGAAGCCAAAACTGTTCAGGCTGCCACAGGCGTCGACCACGAGCGTTTGTTCCAGCTGTTTGTTGATACCTACGCCCTGTAATCAATACGCGCTGTGAGTACATTCTCACAGCGCACTCACTTATCGCCCTGTTTCACTATGTCAGAGCCTTCGGTAACCAGCAGACAATCACTGCGCAAGTCACTGCGGCAAGCACGTCGCGCACTTTCAGCCGATGCACAGCAACGGGCGGCACAGGCGTTACAGCAGCAATTAAGCGAATATCTGCCATCCCATACAAAGCAACTCGCCGGCTACCTGGCCAGTGACGGCGAAATTAGTCTGTTGCCCACGCTGTCGTGGTGCCATCAACGAGGCATCCTTACTTCACTGCCGGTTATCCACCCGTTTACTGGTAAGCATTTGCTGTTTCAACACTTTAGCCACGACACGGCAATGACCCGCAACCGGTTTAATATTGAAGAACCCGCGCTTGATAGCACTGCGATCATTGAATTAACCGCACATGATTGCTTACTTATGCCATTAGTGGGCTTTGATGCAAAGGGTAATCGACTTGGCATGGGTGGCGGCTTTTACGACCGCACGCTCGCGCCATTGCAGCAGCTACGCGATGGCACACCCAGACCTCTGCTTATTGGCGTTGCCCATGACTGCCAGCAGGTGCCGGTCCTGCCCATTGAGCCCTGGGATATTCCGCTGGACGTGATCATTACCCCCACACAATGCATCGAACTATAAAAAAATCACAATAGTTGTTTAATGATCCTGCAGTTTCGCTAAAATAACGCCTCATTTTCAGGCGGGAACCACTATGGATCAAAATGCGAAGAAGCAGGCCGTAGGCCGTGCAGCCCTAAAATACGTTGAACCAGACACCATCATTGGCGTGGGAACAGGCTCAACAGTCAATCATTTTATCGACGCGCTGGCCGACATTAAACACACCATTACCGGTGCAGTATCCAGTTCTGTTGCCTCAACAGAGCGGTTAAAAGCACTGGGTATTGAAGTGTTCGACTTAAACAGCGTTAACAGCCTGTCGATTTATGTAGACGGTGCCGACGAGGTAACCGAGCACAAGCATATGATCAAAGGCGGTGGTGCAGCGCTGACACAGGAAAAAATTGTGTCTGCGGTAGCCAAAACATTCGTGTGTATTGTCGATGACAGCAAAGAAGTCGGTGTATTGGGCGACTTCCCGCTGCCGGTTGAAGTGATCCCCATGGCCCGCTCTTACGTGGCTCGCGAACTGGTGAAACTGGGCGGCGATCCGGTTTACCGTGAAGGTGTGGTAACCGACAACGGCAACGTGATCCTGGATGTGCACAACCTATCTATTGTGAACCCAAGAGAAATGGAAAAGACCATTAACAATATTGCGGGTGTGGTCACAAACGGGATTTTTGCCCTGCGTGGCGCAGACGTTGTGTTAGTTGCCACCAACGAGGGTGTGGTAACGCGTTAAGCATTCACTATTTAGCCGGGGCCGGCAGTCAATTGCCGGCCTATAAGTTAAATAAATGCATATTATTCCAAACTGAACTATACAAACCGCTTTCACCGCTGGAACAGTTTGTGTTATTTTAACCATATAGACGTCCAGATGTCTCTTAACCCCTGACTGAGAAGCGATGTAATGAGCAAATATTCACTTTCTAAAGATAAGATCCGTATCCTTTTGCTGGAAGGCGTGCACAAAAGTGCCGTTGAAACCCTTGAGGCAAATGGTTACACCAATATTGAATACCTGAAAACGTCTTTGCCTGAAGACGAACTGATTGAGAAAATCAAAGATGTTCACTTTATCGGTATTCGCTCGCGCACGCACATCAGCGAAAAAGTGGTTGAGGCTGCCAGTAAACTGGTTGCGATTGGCTGTTTCTGTATTGGTACCAATCAGGTGGATTTGTCTGCCACTAAAGCACGCGGTATCCCGGTATTTAACGCGCCTTTCTCGAACACGCGTTCAGTAGCTGAGCTGGTATTAGGCCAGTTAATTCTGTTGTTACGTCGCGTACCAGAAAAGAATGCGCTGGCACACCGCGGCGGTTGGGACAAGTCTGCTGTAGGCTCTTACGAAGCGCGCGGTAAAACACTGGGTATTATCGGCTATGGCCACATTGGTACACAGTTGTCGATTCTGGCTGAACACCTGGGCATGAAAGTCCGTTTCTACGACATCGAAGACAAGCTGGTGTTGGGTAATTCAGAACAAATCAAGACCATGGACGAGCTACTGGCGATGTCTGACGTAGTGTCACTTCACGTTCCGGAAACGCCACAAACCAAGAACATGATTGGCAAAGCACAGTTTGCCGCTATGAAGCCTGGCGCTATCTTCATTAACGCGTCTCGCGGTACTGTTGTTGATATCGATGCATTGGCTGCGGCAATGGCTTCTGGTCACTTAGGTGGTGCGGCGATTGACGTATTCCCGGTAGAGCCTAAGTCAAACAACGAAGAATTCGTGTCACCGCTGCGTGAATTCGACAATGTGATCCTGACTCCACACGTTGGCGGCAGCACACAGGAAGCGCAGCAAAATATCGGTATTGAAGTTGCGGGTAAACTGGCTAAGTACAGTGACAACGGCTCTACCCTGTCTGCGGTTAACTTCCCGGAAGTATCTCTGCCAGAGCACGTTGGCCGTTCTCGCCTGTTACACGTTCACGAAAACCGCCCGGGTGTGTTAACCCAAATCAACCAGGCGTTTGCAGAAAAAGGCATCAACATCGAAGCCCAGTACCTGCAAACCAGTGCCGATATTGGTTACGTGGTTATTGACGTGGAAGCAGACAAAGCCGACGACGCATTGGCTGAGCTGACAGCTATCAGCGGCACCATCAAGACCCGCGTTCTGCACTAAGGCGTCATTCTCTGAATAGCAGGCGCTGTAAAGCGCCTGTAAAAAATCCCCGCTGCGTTGCCGCAGCGGGGATTTTTTTATCTATTCGCAACGAGCGTATATTTCGCTCAGAGTCGTTCTTCTTAAAAGAAGTTGTAAACCAGGGTAACAGCCGTTTCAGTATCCAGGTTTTCAACACCCGGGTTAACGTCGCTGTTGTGGTCAAGGCGCAGTGACACCTTCATCGACAATGAACCACTGATAGTGGCCGTCAACGCAGACTCTGCACGCGATTTTGTGTTCTCAGAACCCACTTCCGTACTCACGGTTTGAGTGAATTTAGCCGTGTCGGAGATAAACCATTTGTAAGCCAGTGAACCACGAACAATGAAGCTACTGGTGTCTTCGCCGGTTTGAGTTTCAGAGAACGAGTAACCCGGACCAATGCTGTATTCAAACGCAGATTTATCTGTTTTCCATACTTTTTGTGACCAACCGCCAGCGATTGTCGCCTGGTAGTCGAAATTGCTCAGACGGTCATCTTCATATGAAGAAAACACGAACAAACGGTGATCAGGATTTTCTAACTTGTAGTTACCCTGAGCAGAGGCGAAAAACTTTTGTGCAGAGGTACGTTCTACTTCTACGCCATCTACCGGAACGGTTTCTTTTTTATATAAACCTTCCAACGCGTAATCGTTTGACCAGTTTTCGAATTCCTGCTGCGCAGTAATACCGGCAGTCATTGAAGATGTTTCGGTGTTACCCGTAGTCACAATGAGGCCGAACTCGCCGTCCATTGTAAAAGGCTTGGTTTCATCCTGAGCAACTGCAGATGTAGCAACACCCGCAATAGCAGCGGCAAGTAGTAGTTTTTTCATGGGATTTCCTAAATTGACTCAATTCCTGGCAGGCCAGACTGAAAACAGGCCTAGAACGCGCTATGTTAAAGCAAACTAACGCAAAATCAATTAATCAATTTGATAATATTCAGAAAAATCTATATACCACAGCAACCGAAGTTTCTGTATTCAATGCCGTATTGCTATCGGTGGGATTGCTGTTGTGCTGCATAATAAAAGACAGCTTAAGTGCCAGTGACTCAAACAGGTTTGCCGACAACGACGTTTCTGTTCTGGACTTGATATTGTCTTCTCCGGCTTCGGTACTCACAAACTGTCTGAGCTTCGCGCCGGTTGGCCAGATGTAGTGGTATTCGGCAGATGCCCTGACTATAAAACCGTGAATATTCTCGGCCTTCTCACCAGATTCAAGCTTAGCCAGACTGTAACCCGGACCAACAGAAAATCGAAAATCGCTGATTTCGTTACGCCAGACCAATTGTGACCAACCACCAGCAATAGACGAGCGGTAATCATAACCATTGAAGCGATCGTCTTCGTAGTCGCCATACACAAACAATCGCTGGTTTTCGACTTTAAGCTTATAGTCAGACTGTACATAGGTATACAGGCGCTGAGCAGTCGTTTGTTTTACCCTGCCTTGTTCGCCATCGACTTCTGATTGCTTGTAAAGGAACTCTACCCAATACTGATTGGCAAAAACATTGGTCTCGTGCTCAGATTTGAGGCTACTTTTTATCGAGGATGCATTGGTATTACCCGACGCAAAAATAACGCCTAACTCGCCATCCAGTGTGAAGCGGTCTTTGGGCTCATCGTCGTATTCTACAAAATCGGCGTGATAGAGTGTTCTGATCAGGTCTTTATCGGCAGCGTTCGCGCTAAAGCTGCTCAATACCAGTGAAACTAATGCACTGACAATTATTCGGTGTACCATTAGAAAGCGTTTTGTTTATTGTTTTATGCCTGTTGGTGCTACATCACAGACACTGCCACTTTATTGGTTTCCTTTTGTGCATAAAGTTTGGCGTTTTGTAGCACTTCTTCGTCAATCGGCAATAAGCGGGTCATATCAGGCGTAATGATATCCAAATCTGCGTATTTATCGCGCTGATAACATGCTGTTGTAAGCCGTATGGCACAGGTTAACAAAGACACGTCTAAGTCGCTAGCCAATTTCACTCTATTGTGGGCAAACTTCACCGGATAATACAGCGGCATGGGTAAACGCCATAATTCCATGATCTCACCGCTACATTCACTAAAGCAAAATCCGAAGTGGGATTGTTGACGTTCCCACGGCAAACCTGGCTGTTCATCCTGCATATAAGCCTGGTATTTCTTCGGATCTTTTTTGGCAACAACCAACTCACTGAGGTTTTGCAGGATCCCCATAACAAAGAACCGGTCACTGCCGCGCACATTCAATTCTTTGCCGAGGTATTTAGCCACCATGCCGGTGAAAACCGACTGTCGCCAGTGTTCATCCAAAATCAAGCACTCGTTGTCGAAGTGTTTAAATGCAATATTCGCGGTTTCGGCCAGCACTAAATTGTACAGCGCTTCCCCACCAATCACGCTAACCGCTTTGGTTATAGAGTCAACCTGTGATGGAAACCGAAACAACGCACTGTTTGCCAATCGAAGGATTTTTGCAGTAAGGGAAGGATCAACACTGATCAACGCGGCAATATCATCCATATCAGAACGAGGATCGTCCAGCACATTGCGCAGCCTCAAACAAATATCAGGCAACGTAAACGAATTGGTCGCGTATTCTATGTATTGATTCATTAATGCTAAAACCTCTCACTTTTCAAATTAGTATATCAGCGAATTTGAAGTTTACCGTGATTTTTAACGCGAAAATTATCGAAAATACTGACGCTTATCACTCACTACAAGCAACTAATCTTCATCCGGGAATAAACTCCCCTGTTGCGTTAGTGCATTGCTGGCAGCATCACTGCCAGTGGACTTTTTACGCTGCGCATAGCGCTTTCTGCGCTGACAGGCGTCCAGAATAACCCGCCGTGTTGCATCGTCAATTTGCAACCAGTACAAACGCTCTTCCCGCGAACGAAAGCAGCCTTTGCAATAGCCTTTTGGCCCGCTTTGGCAAATGCCTATACACGGGCTTTGAAGCGCAAAAAATTCGAGTTGGGCCGGTTGTTGGGAGTCCGCCATAATCGCATACATAAGCTATTAACTATAAACAGCTTAGCATGGCTTTGGTTATCGTTCCTATACTCGCGGTACCGACTAATCGACCAAGGTATATTCAATGGTCGACACCACCCGCACTTTTTTAATATGCGGATGCTGGCTGTCTCGATCAAAAATGGAAAACTGCCCTTGATTAGCACGCTTGATTTTTCCCAGCGTGCTGTTGGAATCCTGAGCAAATTTTTCGGCCACTTCACGGGCATTGACCGTCGCTTCTTCAATCATGGCCGGCTTAACATCGTTTAACCGGGTAAACATAAACTCCGTGCGCGCCTGGTAGCTTTCGGTGCTCAAGGCGATGCCTTTTGCCAGCAATGCCGACATGTGCTTCATAGCTTCGCGAACTTTGAGTACCTCATGAGTAAATACCGTAACCGTTTGTGTGGCACTATAGCGAAACTTAATGCCTTCATTACCACCGTAGCGCTGTGCGAGCTTGTCGGTAATTTCGGGCAAGCCAATACTGATGGTTTCCTCGTCGATTCCTTGCTGAACCAGAAACTGTTTAACCAGCTCACTATTTTGCGCAGTAGATGCGTACAAGGCGGTCAAGTCATTCCCGGCTTCTACAAATTGTACGGGCCAGATGACCTGATCAGCCATATATTCCTGCTCGGACAGTCCCTTAACAACAATGGAACGCTCCCATTGCTTTGCCTCCAGCAGAGCATTACCTGTTAAGCTCCCCAATGCTGCCAACCCAATAACTAAGCCCACCGCCAAAATGGTCGCTGCACCTTTATTCATCTGTTCATTCCTTTTATTTTGGTATTACGCAAATCCTACTACCTGATTCTGACCATAAAGAGGCAGCTTAGTGCAGATCCAATTGCATTTGTATATCGCAGCGACTGTATGGCGACGGTGTGCTGTCAGTCACTTCGGTAAAACCGAGCTTTTCATAAAGATGAATAGCAGGGGTTAATTTGCGGTTGCTTTCCAAAAACAGACGTTTGGCTTTTAGTCGTCTTGCCAGGCTAATGGCTGCCAGACCGAGTTCAAAGCCAAGTCCCCGGCCTTGGTGGGCATCACTGACTGACATTTTTGCCAGCTCAAAGGTATGCTTGGGCATGGAAATAAGGGCAACCGTACCGCATACCGAGCCGTCGGGTGCTAACATCAGCAAAATATGACCACCTTTATTCACTATGTAGTTTTCGGGGTCCAGCAAGGCGGCTCGGTCTGAGTCCTCCATTTCAAAGTGGCGTTCGATCCAGATTTTATTTAGTGTGTAAAAGGCGTTTTCGTCTCCCTGCCGGAAAGGAACCACACGATACCCCTCCGGCAACCTGCCACGCTGTGTCACAAGGTCGATTAAGCTGGTGTTGTTCAGCCCGTTCTCGAGTTTTTCCAGTGCTTTTAGGAAGTCTGGTGACACGTCATTTAACCAAACAGACAACGCCTGCCCAATGTCATTAACCTGCCTGTCCAGCACTGGCATTAACGCCTTTCCTTGCTCACTCAGGGTGAGTGTATTTACCCGTTTATCCGCTTTTGACGGAACGCTTTTTAACAAGCCAGCCGCCTGTAGTTGCTTCACGCTTTTACTTATAAATGGATGAGATTGACCAGTCATGCCTGCCAGCTCGGTAATACTCGCCGCACCGTGCTGATTTAGTGCATATAACACCGGAAACCACGCGGGCTCCACTTGTAATTCATAGTGCTTATAGACTTCTGCGGCCTGTAGGGACAATCGTTCAGCCAATCGACGAAATCGGCTCCCCAAGGCACTGGCGCCAGCTTGCTGCAAAATATCCATGACTTCCCCCAGATAAATATACGTAACTAGTTACGTATATTTATCTGAAAAAACAAAAAGTGCAAGTAATAATATGCGAGACGAAACAAAAGCCGACTCACAAGCAATAAAAAACCCCGGCAAGCCGGGGTTTCATCAATGCGTAATTAGCGTATTACTTTTTCTTCGCTTTTGGATTAGGCAAGTCAGTGATGCTGCCTTCGAAGATTTCTGACGCCAAACCAATAGATTCGTTCAGCGTTGGGTGAGCGTGAATGGTCAGTGCCACATCTTCTGCATCTGCGCCCATTTCGATAGCCAGGCCAATCTCACCTAACATCTCACCTGCGTTCGTACCCACCATGGCACCACCGATAACACGACCCGTGTCTTTATCGAAGATCATCTTAGTCATACCGTCAGTCGCGTCAGACGCGATAGCACGACCAGACGCCGCCCATGGGAATACGGCAGTTTCGTAGCTTACGCCCTGCTCTTTCGCTTCTTTCTCAGTTAGACCAACCCAAGCCACTTCTGGCTCAGTGTAAGCAACTGAAGGAATGCAACGCGGATCGAAGAAGTGCTTCTTGCCCGCAATGTTTTCTGCAGCAACGTGGCCTTCGTGAACCGCTTTGTGTGCCAGCATTGGCTGACCAACGATGTCACCGATAGCATAAATGTTTGCTACGTTAGTTTTCATTTGCTTGTCGACGTTAATGAAGCCACGCTCGTCAACGGCTACACCGGCTTTCTCAGCATCGATTAGTTTACCGTTCGGGCGACGACCTACTGCAACCAGTACTTTGTCGTAACGCACTGGCTCTGCAGGTGCATTTTTGCCTTCGAATGTTACGTAAAGACCATCGTCTTTCGCTTCTACGCCTGTAACCTTCGTTTCCAGCATGATGTTGAACTTCTCTTTGTACGACTTCATGAACACCTTGATGATGTCTTTGTCGGCCGCTGGGATCAGTTGATCCAGGAATTCAACAACGTCAATTTTTGAGCCCAGCGCTTCGTACACTGTACCCATTTCCAGACCGATGATACCACCGCCCAATACCAGCATTTTTTCTGGAATGTCTTTCATTTCCAGTGCGCCGGTTGAGTCGATCACACGCTCGTCCTGAGGAATAAATGGCAAAGATACAGGCTCTGAACCCGCTGCAATAATGGCCTGGTCGAAAGTAATGGTCGTTTTACCGTCTTTACCTTCTACTTCCAGGGTATTTGCACCGGTGAACTTGCCCAGACCCTGAACGTGCTTCACTTTACGCATTTTAGACATGCCAGCCAGACCTTTAGTCAGCTGACCTACAACGCCGTCTTTGTACGCGCGGATTTTATCCAGATCGATTTGAGGCTCGCCAAATGTTACGCCGTGGCTCGCCAGGTGCTTAGCTTCTTTCATTACCTTAGCAACGTGCAGTAATGCTTTTGATGGGATACATCCCACGTTTAAGCACACACCACCAAGGGTTTCTCTTGCATCAACCAAAATCGTTTCGATGCCCAAATCAGCAGCACGGAAAGCTGCTGAGTAGCCGCCTGGTCCGGCGCCTAGTACCACTAACTGCGTTTTAATTTCGCTCATCGTGACCTCAAATCTGTCCTGTTCGTCTTGCGTTGTATAGCGTTTGTAGGGTGAATTCTAACTAGCTGTTGCCAGTTGGTAAAGCCAAAGCCGCGAATTCTTTAAATGTGCATCCCGCGGTTAAAAGCGGGATGCAACAGTGATTTACAAAATTAACTGGCGTAAATCTTCCAGTACGTTTTTCAGGTGTACAGCAAACCTTGCTGCGACCGCGCCGTCAATAACACGATGGTCGTAAGACAATGACAACGGTACTGTTAAACGTGGTTCAAACTCTTTGCCATTCCACTTAGGCTTAATGTCTGACTTAGACACACCCAGTATAGCCACATCAGGCGCGTTAACGATTGGCGTAAAGCCGGTACCGCCAATGCCACCAAGGCTAGAGATCGTGAAACAGCTACCCTGCATGTCAGCCGCTTTCAGCTTGCCGTCACGGGCTTTTTTACTGATTTCCATCAATTCTTCAGACAGCTCGTAAATGCCTTTCTTGTCCACATCACGAACGACTGGCACTACCAGGCCTCCGGGAGTGTCCACTGCGAGACCAATGTGAATGTACTTCTTCTGGATCAGGGTTTCACCTGATTCACCCAGTGATGTATTGAAGATTGGATAAGCACGCAGTGCGTCAGCCGCCGCTTTCATCATAAACACCAGCGGGGTAATTTTAACGCCCAGCTTGCGCTTTTCAGCGATGGCATTCTGCTCTTTGCGGAACGCTTCCAGGTCAGTGATATCGGCTTCTTCGAATTGCGTAACATGTGGGATAGTCACCCAGTTGCGATGCAAGTTCGGACCAGAAATCTTCTGGATACGGGTCAGCGGCTTCTCTTCAATTTCACCAAACTTCGAGAAATCGACCTTAGGCTGAGCCAGTACTTGTAAACCACCGTTACCAGAGGCAACTGCACCTGGCGTCGCTTTCGGACGTGACAGCTCGTACTTCACATAAGACTGAATGTCTTCTTTCAGAATACGGTTTTTCGGTCCGGAGCCAGATACTTCTGCCAGGTCTACGCCAAATTCGCGCGCTAAACGGCGAACTGAAGGCGAAGCGTGTACCTTACCCGTTTTAGGCTTGTTGCCTGCAGACGGATGATGCGGCACAGGTGGCGGCTTAGGCTTACCAGGTTCTGGTGCTTTCGCTGCCGGTGCAGGTGCACTTGCTGCTGGCTGAGGTGCAGGTGCTGCCGGCTTGGCTGCGCCTTGCACTTTCAGAATACACACTTTAGAACCCTTTGATACTTTATCGCCGGTATTCACCAACAATTTGGTTACTACACCCGCTTTAGGCGACGGCACGTCCATAGTGGCTTTGTCGGTTTCCAGCGTGATGAGGCCATCTTCAATGGCAACCGTATCGCCTTCGCTAACCAGTACTTCGATAACATCAACGTCGCTGGCGTCACCAATATCCGGTACGGTAACTTCAATTTCTTCATCAGCGGCCGGCGCTGACGCTTCTGCAGCTGGCGCGGCGGCAGGTGCCGGAGCGGCTTCTGCTGCTGGTGCTGATGCTTCAGCAGCCCCACCTACTTCCAGTAACAGTACCAGTGAACCTTCACTGACTTTGTCACCTTCTTTCACTTTCAGCTCTACCACTTTACCCGCTTGCGGGCATGGCACATCCATAGTGGCTTTGTCGGTTTCAAGGGTAATCAAACCGTCTTCGGCCTGAACCTCATCGCCAACACTAACCAGAATTTCGATGACGTCTACGTCTGCAGCGTCGCCGATATCCGGTACAGTCACTTCAATAGTCTGTGAAGCACCACTGGCAGCAGGCGCTGGAGCGGGTTCCGCTGCAGCTGCCGGAGCAGCAGGTTCAGCGGCAGCAGGTGCTGCCGGTGCTTCAGGCTCGCTGGCGGCAGGGGCTGCACCAGCACCTGCGACTTCCAGTTTCGCCAACAAGTCACTTTGCTTGATCTTGTCACCAACGTTTACGCACAGCTCTTTTACTGTACCGGCGAAAGGTGCAGGTACATCCATACTGGCCTTGTCGCTCTCTACCGTTACCAGCGCGTCTTCGGCTTCAACGCTGTCGCCAGGCGACACGCAAAGCTCAATGACTTCAACTTCATCTTCACCTAAATCCGGTACGAATACGTCTTTAATGTCTGACATCGTTTATAGTCTCCCTGAACTTATGCGTACAGTGGGTTGGTTTTTTCCGGGTCAATGCCCAGATCCTGCATAGCTTTATTCAGTGTCTTGCCATCCAGTTCGCCCTGTTTAAACAGCTCATACAAAGCTGCAAACGTTACATACTCTGCATCAACCTCAAAGTGGCGACGCAAGTTCGCGCGGCTGTCTGAACGACCAAAACCATCGGTACCCAGTACACGGTAAGTACCTGGTACATAAGCACGTACCTGCTCACCATAGTTCTTGATGTAATCCGTCGCTGTGATGGTCGGACCGTCAAAACCTTCGCTCAGTACTTCAGTGATGTAGGGTACTTTGGCGTCTGCTTCTGGATGCAGCATGTTAAAGCGGTCACATGTCTGACCGTCACGAGCCAGTTCGTTGAACGACGGCACGGAATAAACCTCTACCGCTACGCCGTAGTCGTCATGCAGTTTAATTGCTGCTGCACGTACCTGCTCCAGGATAGTACCTGAACCCAGCAGTTTAACTTTCTTCTTGCTGTTAGCACGACCAAGGGTTTCCAGCTTGTAGATACCTTTGATGATGCCTTCTTCAACACCCTTAGGCATTTCAGGCTGCTTGTAGTTTTCGTTCATTACAGTCAGGTAATAGAACACGTCTTCCTGCTCTTCGAGCATTCTGCGCAGACCGTCCTGAACAATCACTGCCACTTCGTAGCCGTATGTCGGGTCATAGCTTACACAGTTAGGGATAAGCGCTGCCTGAGTATGGCTGTGGCCATCCTGGTGCTGCAAACCTTCACCGTTTAGCGTTGTACGACCAGCCGTACCACCTACCAGGAAGCCACGAGTCTGACTGTCACCAGCTGCCCAGGCTAAATCGCCCACCCGCTGGAAACCAAACATCGAGTAGTAAATGTAAAACGGTACCATTGGCAGGTCATTGGTGCTGTAAGACGTACCTGCTGACAGCCATGACGCCATAGCGCCCAGCTCGTTAATACCTTCCTGTAGTACCTGACCTTTCTGGTCTTCGCGGTAGTAAGCTACCTGATCAGAATCCTGCGGCTCGTATTTCTGGCCCTGACTTGAGTAGATACCGACCTGACGGAACAAACCTTCCATACCGAAGGTACGGGCTTCATCCGGGATAATAGGTACGATACGCTTACCGATTTGCTTGTCTTTCAACAGTGCAGTCAATACGCGTACAAATGCCATGGTGGTGGAGATTTCACGGTCACCAGAGCCCTTGGTTACCGCTTCAAATGCTTTTAACGCTGGTGCTGGCAGCTCTTCGGTAGACTTAGCCAAACGGCGCGGCATGTAACCTTTCAGGGCTTCACGACGCTCGCGAAGATACTTCATTTCAACGCTGTCTTCGTCGAACTTGTAGTAAGGCAGGTCAGCCAGTTTGTCATCTGACACAGGGATATTGAAACGGTCGCGATAATGTTTAATCGCGTCCATGTCCATTTTCTTCACCTGGTGAGCAATGTTCTTACCTTCACCCGCTGCACCCATACCGTAACCTTTAACGGTTTTGGCAAGGATAACCTGTGGACGGCCTTTGGTGTTTACAGCGCGGTCGTAAGCAGCGTAAACCTTAACCGGATCGTGACCACCACGGTTCAGGCGCCAGATGTCTTCATCTGACATGTTTGACACCATTTCTTTCACTTCCGGGTACTTGCCGAAGAAGTGTTCACGGGTATAGGCACCGCCTTTGGCTTTAAAGTTCTGGTACTCACCGTCAACCGTTTCGTTCATGATCTGCAGCAATTTACCGGTAGTATCACGCGCTAATAGCGGATCCCAGTAACGGCCCCAGATGACTTTAATCACTTCCCAGCCAGCGCCGCGGAAGGTACCTTCCAGTTCCTGAATGATTTTACCGTTACCACGTACCGGACCATCCAGGCGCTGCAGGTTACAGTTAACAACGAAAGTCAGGTTGTCCAGACCTTCGCGAGATGCCAGGCCGATTGCCCCCAAGCTTTCCGGCTCATCAATTTCACCGTCACCCAGGAAGCACCATACGCGCTGATCAGAACAATCTTTTAAGCCACGGTTAGTCAGGTACTTCAGGAAACGCGCCTGATAAATCGCCTGCATTGGGCCCAGACCCATAGATACCGTGGGGAACTGCCAGAACTCTGGCATTAATTTAGGGTGCGGATAAGAAGACAGGCCTTTGCCGTCTACTTCCTGACGGAAACCGTCTAACTGCTCTTCAGTTAAACGACCTTCGATGTATGCGCGTGAATAGATTCCCGGCGCTACGTGACCCTGGTACATAATAAAGTCGCCGCCGTCTTTGTCGTTTGGCGCTTTAAAGAAGTGGTTAAAGCCCACATCGTAAAGCATGGCAGAAGAGGCAAAACTTGAGATGTGACCACCCAGTTCCAAATCTTTTTTCGATGCACGCAATACCATCATCAAGGCATTCCAACGCAATGCGTTGCGGATGCTACCTTCAATCGTCTGGTCACCCGGCATTGTTGGCTCTTGCCCTGGTGGGATGGTGTTGATGTACGCGGTCGTCGCGTCATAGGGTAAGTGAGCGCCGTTGCGTCGCGCCTTTTCAATTAATGATTCTAATAAAAAGTGCGCGCGTTCAACCCCTTCTTCTTCCAGTACTGACTCTAACGAGTCCAGCCATTCCTGGGTTTCCTGAGGGTCAACATCTTGGTGCATCATTTCAGTCATGGTGCCGTCCTATAGTTACTGATATAGAAAAACATCCACGCGTACCCGGCGAAGGCCGACGAATGGATGAATACCTAACATTTTTATTGATATGCAACACAGACTGCCCGTTGCATACCCGCTTTACCACTAATACCCGGCCCGAAGGTCAGGTCAAATTTCCAGTCTTCGCAACGCCCGCTGTACGCGGCTGTCGCGTTGATTAATTGCCAGCAACGTTCTCTCGATATAAGCGAGGTGAGCATTACAGGCTTGCCTTGCCGCTTCTGGATCGCGGCTGGCAATTGCTTCAACTATTTCTTTACGCTGGCGGGCTATGTCCTGCCCGGCCTCTTCACTGGCATGTAAAGCCAGCATTTCGAGGTTGCGCTCAATGTTTTCTACCAACATGGTTTGCATGGTGCTCATTACGTGTAATAACACCATGTTGTGTGACGCTCTTGCCATAATGACGTAAAAGCGTCCAAGGCATTCGGCCTGCTCCCGCTTACATTCACTGCGGCCGGGCATTGGCATGTTATCAAGCGCCTCGCGCAACGCCGCGTAATCTTCTGGTTGTCCTCGAAGTGCTGCGTAATAAGCTGCCATTCCTTCCAGTGCGTGTCTAAATTCAAGCAAGTCGAACTGAGTTTCAGGACGTCCGCTAATTAGTGCCATCAACGGGTCGGTCATTGCCGCATTCAACTGACGGCTGACAAACGTGCCACCACCTTGTTTGCGTTCAACCAGGCCGCGAGCCTGAAGATTACCAATAGCCTCGCGTAACGACGGACGAGATACCTGGAATTGCTCGGCAAGTTCACGCTCCGGTGGTAGTTTTTGACCGGCTAATAACGATCCGTCCAGAATCATTGATTCCAGTTGTTCCGTGATCACATCAGCAAGTTTTCTACGTCCGGGTTGCATCCAGTCAGCGCTCCGCCAATAATCCTTGTAAGCGCGTAATCGATGATTTTGTAAACAAACTCACATTGCGCTCAAAATTGGTATTACCATTTTACCTATCTATTTAGTGTAGTGCAGATTATCACTCAGGTAAATAGTAAGCATAGATAGAGTTTTATAAAGACTCTTTTACATTTTGCTTAACTTTTGAAATATTTAATAAATATTTGCAATACCAACTGGTCGTACAAGCTGTTTTACCCCGTATAAATCGGTAATAATCCTACACTTAATCACGCTTGATACACCTGGGTACAAAATTTAGCCAGACAGTTTTACATTACCAATTGCATAAAATTGCGGTTTTTATGCAGTCATACCACTATTGAAATAGGATTCGTTTCCCCAATTGTTAAACGAATCCCGTGCTGCATAGGCAAACTTTCTGTTTTGCCTACGCAGTCAGGCTGGTTGGCAATAAATAGAAAATGGCATCAGAAGATACTTGGACGACATTCCGTCGGCAGAAACCGGATGCAAAAACGCCGCTAAGCAAGCGGCGTTTTTAATGGTGTAGGTTAACTACTGCGCTGCGATAGGGTTTTAATCAATTAACCCCAACATGGTTAACACTGCAATGACAGCCAGAATCAGCATAACGTTGCGTTTCGCTAATGTAACCAGCGCTTTGGGTTCACACGCAGGGTCGCGGGACTGTTCGTCATTTAGTTCCACTTCCTCGGCTTTGGACGCCACCTCCGTCAGTAACACCTCTGCAGGCACCGCAGAATGTGTTAAGTATTTCAGCCATACCGGCATTGCACGGGAAAAATGACCGACTAACAACAAACCACAAGCGGTAATGCGGGCCGGGACAAAATCCAGAATATGCATCCAGGTAGCCAGTCTGTCGGCGCGTTCATCGGCACTTTCACAGGTTAAGCGGTACCACTCACGGCTGGTAACGTAAAGAATAGCGCCGGCTGCACCAAACACGGCAAACCAAATAATCACCGCGGCATAGTGCTGGTAGTTCAACCACAGTAAATGCTGACCGAAACTTTTGCCTTGCTGGCTTTCGTCAGTTTCAATATCCAAAGCGGTGCAATGGCCTAGTTGTTCCGTGTATAAATGACAGGCCTCTAAATCGCCTCGCTCTGCTGCCTGCAAGAATGACTTGTACGTATCTCTTAACCTATCGCTGCCTAAACACAGGTACAACAGCACACTTTGTAAAACAAAGCTGATAAATCCACTAAATACCCATTGTGCAATAACAAACGTTATAACAACCGGAAGCGCAACCTGAATAATCAATCTGAGTTGCGCAGATTGTTTATTGATCCACGATTGCGATTGCGCCCAGTCCAGGTATTTCGCCAGGTGGGCCTCAATATGCCAGCCTGGCGTTTTGCGCATCGAGCGCTCTATTGCCAATACTAACAATACACTGATCAATATCATGTTATCGGTCCTGCAGAATTGCAGCCAGCGCTTGTCGGTATGCTGGCCAGTTAAAAGCGACACCCGGGTCAGTTTTTCTGCCGGGTGCGATATCGTTATGCCCCACTACCCTGCCAAGCGTAATCAGCGGATATTGGTTTAGGATTTCTTTGCTTACCTTTATAAGGCTGTTGTATTGGGCATCTGTATACGGCAACACGTCGGTGCCTTCCATTTCTATGCCTATGGCAAAGTCATTACACTTTTGTCTGCCCTGAAATGACGACACCCCGGCGTGCCACGCCCGATAATTAAAAGGCACGTATTGTTCGACATCGCCGTTGCGACGAATAACGCAATGCGCAGACACCTTCAAATGCGCGATTTCCGGGTACACAGGATGGTCATCGGGGTTGATAGTCCCGGTAAAGAGCTGCTCTATGCCTGGCGTACCAAACTCCCCGGGTGGCAACGAAATATTGTGAATCACTAACAAGCTGACATCTGCCGCATCCGGGCGCTCGTCATAAAACGGCGAGGCTTTGCGTAAAGCCGCGGAATAAGTGATCGCTTCTGATTGATTTTCCATACCTTTATTGTGTAGCGTGTACCCATTCTCAGCAATGTGGGATAGTGTGACAGTGAAGCATTATAATCACAACAAAAATCCGGAGCCGGTATGACCTCTGCTGACAACCAACACAACGGAGCAGCCAAGTGGATGCTGATCCTGGCATGGGTCAGTGCATTTGCATTGCTTATTTATGTGTTTAGTGACCTGCTGGAAAAGCAAATCAATCCGAATAGTCAGCCGGAAAGTGCCTTTCAGGGCAATCAGATTACTGTGAATCTGGTGCAAAATAAACAAGGTCACTATGTGGTAACTGGCGCCATAAATGATATCCCCGTGGTGTTTCTGGTAGACACCGGCGCCACAGATGTTGCCGTGCCCGCCAGTCTGGCCGGTGAGCTGGGATTAACCAGAGGCAGGGCTGGCTTGGCAAATACAGCCAATGGCACCGTCACGGTATACCAAACAGAGATCAACAAACTCAGCATTGGGCAAATAACCCTGTATAATGTCGACGCCAATATTAACCCAGGCATGCAGTCCGGCCATGTATTACTTGGCATGAGCGCTTTGAAGCAGCTCGAGTTTACCCAGCGTGGAAACACCTTAATACTGCGTACCTTAAACTAAGAAGACAGCTATTGTGAGCCAACAACCTTTACCCTCTCAGGACGAAATCAACAGTCAGGTTACCGCTGCATTGGCCGAGGATCTCGGTGGAAATGCCGATGCCAGTGCCGACATTACCGCAAACCTGATCCCTGCCTCTCAACAGGCAACCGCCACAATTATTACCCGCGAAAACTGTGTTGTGTGTGGTGTAGCCTGGGCAAAGGCCGCGTTTACGCTGGTCGACAGCACAATTGAACAGCACTGGATGGTAGAGGACGGCGACAAGGTTGAAGCGAACGCCACTTTCGTTACCTTAAAAGGCTCAGCTCGCGCATTGCTTACCGCAGAACGCACTGCACTTAACTTTTTGCAACTGCTGTCAGCGACGGCAACGGTGACGTCTTATTACGCCAGTTTGCTGGAAAACAGTGAAACGCGCATTCTGGATACACGTAAAACACTTCCTGGCCTGCGTCTGGCCCAAAAATACGCAGTCGCTTGCGGCGGCGGTAAAAACCACCGTATTGGTTTATTTGATGCTTTCCTTATAAAGGAAAACCATATCGCCGGTTGCGGCAACATCGCTACAGCCGTTTCCAATGCGCGACAACTGGCACCCGGTAAACCGGTGGAAGTGGAAGTGGAATCACTGGACGAGCTGCAACAAGCAATCGATGCAGGGGCCGACATTGTGATGCTGGACAACTTTACCAACGAACAGATCCAACGCGCAGTTAGCATTAACCAAAAACGCTGTAAACTGGAAGTCTCAGGTAATGTAACGTCTGAGCGTCTGTCAACCCTGTCAACATTGGGTGTCGATTTTATTTCATCGGGTGCATTAACCAAGAACGTGAGTGCCATTGATCTGTCGCTAAGGCTGGTATTGTAAGGCCTCTGGCGACCCTGATATCAGTTGGCAGAGTGTTAGGTATAAACGCATACACCCTACATGGCAGCAAATATAGACATGAGTATAATTTCTAATACTTGTCAGATGCTTAGATGGTTCTATACTGAGAATCAAGTACCGGGGACGTAAGTGACGACGAACCAGGTATCAACTTTAAACTTTATGCAAAATGACTGTTATCGCTTACGCGACCCGGAGATGTGACCATGCAAAATATCAAACTGAATAACAAAGGTTTTACCTTAATCGAATTGATGATCGTTGTAGCTATCATCGGTATTCTGGCTGCGGTAGCCTTACCGGCTTATCAGAACTACACCACTAAAGCGCGTTTCTCTGAAGTAACACTGGCCACTCAGGCACACAAAACTGGCATCGAAGTCTGTGCTCAAACTGAACTGGATTTAACTTCATGTGGTGCCGGTTCAAATGGTGTTCCAGCTAATATTTCTACTGCTAGCGGCCTGGTTAACTCTGTAACCTGGACAGCGGCCTCGTCTACTTCTGGTACTCTGGTTGCCACTGCAATTACAGGTAGCGGTCTGTCTGGCCAGACTTACACGCTGACTGCAACACTTGACGCGGCGACTGGTAAAGTAACCTGGGCAGAGTCTTGTTCTGACGCAGCACTGTGCTAATCAGATGACATAATCAAAAGCCCAGTTTAAGCTGGGCTTTTTGCTTTCTGAACAGGTGGAAATTACATGGCCAAAACAGAATCACTGACAACCTATACCTGGCAGGGTAAAAATCAGAAAGGTCAAACCATCAAAGGCGAGACCAGTGCCAAGTCCATTCAGGAAGCGAAAAACCTGTTACGTCGCCAGGGCATTTCTGCCACCAAAGTCAGAAAACTGTCCAAGCCAATGTTTGGCAAAGGGCGAGAAAAAATAACCGCCGCTGATGTGTGTGTTATTTCGCGTCAGATAGCTACCATGCTGGCCGCCGGCGTTACGCTGATTCAAACCATCGACATGTTGGCAAAGGGCCATGCTAAAGCCGAGATGCGCAAAGTACTCACGCAAATTGGTGATGAGGTAAAAGCCGGTAATCCACTCTCAAAAGCGCTGCGCAAACACCCTAAACACTTCGATGACCTTTACTGCGATTTGGTTGAAACCGGCGAGCACTCAGGTGCACTGGAAACCATTTACGACCGAATTGCTACCTACAAAGAAAAAGCCGAAGCGTTAAAGTCTAAAATTAAGAAAGCCATGTTTTACCCTATCGCGGTATTAGTGGTCGCCTTTATCGTTACAGCTGTACTACTTATTTTCGTTGTGCCTCAGTTTGAAGAGATTTTCTCGAGTTTTGGCGCTGAACTCCCTGCCTTTACCTTATTTGTACTGGCGATTTCGAGGTTCGTGCAGGACTTTGGGGTATTTATCGCCGCCGGCATGGCGGTAGCCGGTTACCTGTTCAAACAATATTACGCCAAGTCCAAAGATCTACGCGACAGTATTGATGCTAAATTACTCAAAGTTCCGGTGATTGGCGAAATCCTGAAAAAAGCGTCAATCGCCCGCTTTACCCGCACACTGGCAACCACGTTTGCGGCCGGTGTACCGCTTATCGGCGCTCTCGAATCAGCCGCTGGCGCATCGGGCAACGCGGTGTATCGCGATGCAATTTTGTTTATTCGAAAAGAAGTCGCAGGTGGTATCCAAATGAATACCGCCATGCGCGGCACCAATGTCTTCCCCGACATGGTGACGCAAATGATTGCCATTGGTGAAGAATCCGGTGCGGTCGACGAAATGCTCAGTAAGATAGCCACCATTTACGAGGCGGAAGTTGATGATATGGTTGACGGGCTAACCAGCTTGCTGGAGCCTATGATCATGGCGGTGCTGGGCGTGGTCATTGGTGGTTTGATCGTTGCGATGTATTTGCCAATCTTCCAAATGGGTATGGTAGTGTAACGCCTGCTAAGGTGTTATTCTTGCGTTAGTTTTTAATCCAGTTTTCATACCCGACGAAGCCACATGCAACCTATTATTGATCTGAGTCTTTCTTCGCCCTGGTTCTTCTACAGCATGGTAGGCATTGTCAGCCTGATGATTGGCAGTTTCCTCAATGTGGTCATTCATAGATTACCCATCATGATGGAGCGGGCCTGGAAACAGGAGTATCAGGGGTACTTTCACCCCGACGACAAACCAGAAGTCTTTGAACGCTATAATTTAGTTAAACCCGACAGCACCTGCCCTAAATGCGGACACAAAATCCGTTTTTGGGAGAATATTCCTTTAATCAGCTACGCCATACTCGGCGGGCGTTGTGCCGGCTGTAAAACGTCCATATCTATACGCTATCCGCTGGTAGAGCTGCTTACTGCGGTACTATCGGTGTGGATTGCTATGCATTTCGGCCCTGGCAAAGCGGCTTTGGCCGGCGTGGTATTAACCTGGTTGCTGGTTGCCATGACCTTTATCGACCTGGACAAAATGCTGCTCCCCGATCAACTCACTCTGCCCGCATTGTGGTTTGGCTTGCTACTAAGTCTTGATCACGTATTTGTTTCCCCACAGGATGCCATTCTGGGCGCAGCGTTTGGTTATTTGATTCTGTGGAGTATTTACTGGTTATTCAAATTACTTACCGGTAAAGAAGGCATGGGTTACGGTGATTTCAAATTGCTGGCCGCATTGGGTGCATTCACCGGTTGGCAGGGCCTGCTGATTATCGTGTTATTGTCATCGTTTGTGGGTGCTATTTTCGGTGTGGTGATCATGATTAAACAACGTCAGGGTAAAAACCTGGCCATTCCTTATGGTCCGTACCTCGCCATTGCGGGCTGGATAGCCCTGCTCTATCAGCAAGAAATTAAAACTGCGTACTTCAATTGGGTATTCAGCTAAATGGCAGTATCTGCGCAAAGCCGCCCTTTCCTTGTGGGCCTGACTGGCGGCATTGGCTCCGGTAAGACACTGGTAAGCGATACGTTTGCCCGGTTGGGTGTCGACATTGTCGATGCCGATATCATCGCCCGCGACGTGGTTGCCCCGGGGAGTGAAGGCCTCAGCGCACTCGTTGAACATTTTGGTTCAGGTATTGTCACTGCATCAGGAGAACTAAACCGCGCTGCTCTGCGGGAACGCGTATTCAGTAACGAAGAAGAAAAAGCCTGGTTAAATGCTTGCCTGCACCCTCGTATTCGTCATGCAATGCAACAGGCCGCAGCAAACGTTAAGTCGTCGTATGGCATTCTGGCGGTACCATTGTTAATTGAAAACGATTTGACTGGCATGGTCGATAGAGTGACCGTAGTGGACTGCCCGGAAGACATGCAAGTGGCTCGTGCCATGCAGCGTGATGGCAGTAGTGAAACCATTATCAGAAGTATTATTGCCTCACAAGCTACACGAGAACAGCGTCTCGCCGTTGCTGATGACGTGATTGACAACAGCCTTACGCCCGAACATACCCGTGAGCAGGTGAAAGCCTTGCACGCAACGTATCAGGCAATAGCATCGCAATCTAACTAATTACAAAAGCTGAGAACGGGCGACGGTTTGTGCAAACCGCCACAGGGCATGACGCTTTCTTCCTTTTGATGTTCCAGGATCAGACTCCTGCCCGGCCTTTGCCACACCAAGTGAAAAACTACTTAATAACCCGGCTGGGGTTGCCAGCCATTGCGTTGCCGCCGTTATTGCTTCATCACGGCAGTAGTCACTGATTTCCGCCGCTTCTGTGGCGTGCTCCCGCCATTTTTGACGCTCTGTAAGTTCCTTTCGCAACAGGAAATTAATCATCTGATACCGCCTCTTGTTTAGATCCGGTGAATACTTCAACAATACGGCTTAGTGAAACCAGTGTTAACGCCTTTGACGCTGTTCGCCAGGCTAACCAACACAGTGCGCCGTTAATAAAAAGCAGTCCAAGTGCGATTGCGACCAGCGGAACCGCGAAGTGATGTAAAGCAGCAGCAATACTTATGTTGACCAGCAACCAACAACAACATGCCAGTGCAAAGGCTGCCAGTGTTGCCAGTGCGGTAACCAAAATGGATTTTCTGACAAGCCTGGCTTCAGCCTTTACCCACGCCCACTTAACAGACCACTCATATTGCTTGGCATGCAAAGCGTCCGTAGCCAATTCTACAATCTCTTCGACGGTAGGATCCGGAGTGGACGCGGTTTGCTGCGCATCTGCACAGTCTGTTTTCGTCTCTGTGTAGGCTGACATGTTATCGTTAGCTGGTTGCATAGTGCTTACTTCGATTTTTTCAGCAATGTTGTTACCAACATACCCGCAGCAAACGCAATACCTGCCGCGGCAAGTGGATTTTCCACCGCGTAGTTACGTACTTTTGATTGCTGCCACTTCTGCTTGGCCAACCGTTTTCGGGCGGCCAGATTATCGGCCGTTGCCGATGATGTTTCCCGCATTGACGCTTCTGCGTTCCCGGCCTTTTCGGCCAACGTATCGACAGACTCATGCAGCGTTGACTGCAGTTTATCGGTCATGGGATGTGTTGATGTGTCTGCACCATTTGTAGCGCGTTTTGACGTAGCCATAAATCACTCCTTGTAGATGAATTAAGCATCGGTATGGTTATCGCCTGAGCGTTTACCATGTTGTTAACAATGCAATCGTTATTCCAGTCACTAAATCAAACATAATTAATTGAAATACTTAAACTATTTCAAATTTAGCTTTATACTCTTTTCCCAATTGGGAAAATAATGCCAATGGACTTGTAAAAGCTTCACAATCCACTTAGCGCAAATGCTGGCATATTCACTGGGTTAGTACCCAGATGTATTGGAAAATTTACGGCCGGACTGGTAGTCTGTTGAGATAAACCGGTACTGAGGAATTGAATGGCAAACTTCACAGTGTATGAATTTCCGCTGAAAGAAAAAGTTCGCAATTACCTGCGTATCGAGCAGCTAATGGGGCAACTTAAAGCGGGCGCGTCAGGCCTGGACGCTGGCATGCAGCTGTACTTCTTCGAGCAGTTATTCACGCTGTTAGATTTGTTCGAACGCATCGACATTCGTACCGATATAGTGAAGGACCTGGATATGCACGAAAAGAATCTGGTGCATTGGTCTCAGTTACCTAATATCGACAACGACGCTCTGCAACAAACCCTGCGCACTATTATCACTATTCGCGACAACCTTAAGCAGAGTAAGAAAATCAGTGCAGCCTTAAAGGACGACAAATTTTTGGCCAGCATTCGCCAGCGCTTTGCGATTCCCGGCGCAACCTGCAGTTTCGATTTACCCAACCTGCACTACTGGATGCACCTGCCAATTGCTCAGCGACAGGAAGATGTTAAACAGTGGATCCAATGTTTTGCCCTTACCGAAGAAGCAATCAGTATTACCCTGTCGTTCCTGCGCGAGCGTTCGGTATATTCAACAGAAACCGCAAACAATGGTTTCTATCAGGGTGTCGCCGACGATAAAAACGAACTGATCCGTATTCGCTGCGCAAGTGGTACCGATTTTTATCCGACGTTAAGTGGTAATAAATACCGTTACGCCCTTAGATTTATGTATTTTAATCCGCCTGAGGGGCGCTCAGGCGCAGTAGAACAACATGTACAATTTGATATAGCAGCGTGTTAGCCGTGAAAGTAAAATGTCCAACATGCCAGACTGATGTGGTCTGGTCTCAAGAAAGTGAATACCGTCCATTTTGCAGTAAAAAATGTCAGTTAATTGACCTTGGTGAATGGGCGTCAGAAGAAAAAGTCATTTCAACGCCAGCGCAAACGCCGTCTCCCGAAGAAATAGACATTGAGGAAATCGAAGCCATGCTCGCCCAACAGCAGGATGACTTTTTTAAACACTAGAGGTTATATGTTGCAGAAGATTGCGATTGTCGGGGGCACCCACGGCAATGAAATGAGCGGAATTCAGTTAGTCAGTAACTGGATAAGACACGGTATACCAGGTGCATTCAGTGATCTGGACATAGACTGTTTATTTGCCAATACCGCGGCAATGGACGCCAATGTTCGATTTCTGGAAGAAGACTTAAATCGCCAGTTTACTCCACAAAAGCTGTCAGCCTCTCCAACTTGCCTTGAAGCGCGTCTTGCTCAACAGTTGAATGAGACACTGGGTCCTAAAGGCAAGTCCGACTTTGATCTTGTTATCGACATACACAATACAACCAGCAGTATGGGCGCTACGTTAATCATTCTGGAAGCCGACGAATTCCACGTGCAGCTTGCCAGATATGTTAAACACCATATGCCAGAGGCTAACGTTTTAGTAGAAGACGAAAAGCAGCCTCAGGAACACCCTTATCTGTGTACGCTTGGCAAACGCGGCCTGATGATTGAAGTAGGCGCGCAACCACAGGGTTTACTTCGCGCAGATGTGTATTCTCTCACCGAAAAAATGGCGGAAGTCATTTTAGCTTTTGTTCAGCTTTACAACCAACAAGCCGTGCCCGCATTGCCGAGCTGTGATGCCTTTCGATTTATCGAAAACATTCAGTATCCACTGGATACGGAAGGCCATAGACTAGCCATGATACACCCGCAATTACAGGACCGGGACTTCGCTGAACTTGACCAGGGCATGCCCATCTTTCAGCACTTCGATGGCAGCACGGAAGTCTGGCACGGTGATACTGTGTATCCGCATTTTATAAACGAAGCCGCCTACCACAAACTTCATGTTGCCTTTGCAACGGCAGTAAAAACACAGCTCTAATCTTAGCAATCTGCAGTGGTAGGACCTCTCTACCACTTCTCCACAAAAACATCAACTTTTCATTAACAATCAAAGCTATTCAAACTTCATCGTATCGAACAAAAAAGCAGCGAAATTAGGTGATTCCCAATAGTTATATAGGTATTAACCCCTGTTTTTATAACTAAATTGAATTTTCTTATAAAAACTATTCTTTAGGCGAATTGTCGACTGCAAAAGAAATGCTAAACTTTATTAAGTAAAGTAAATGTAAATTATCACAATAAATCAAAAATAATAATGTGTGCGTGATTTGCGAATAAGAACTGTTTGTACATAGAAAAACAGTGGGCAACAACGACAATCTCTGAATGAAGCAATGGCGCTTGTGGGTTACTAACGAAAAGATGCGCCTTCATGGATGAAAGTTTGGAGTGTACTACTGAGGTGTAATTCATGATCGTATCTTTAGCCACACACAAGGCTGAAGTCGCTAAGCTTACAGCATTAGCTGATGCGCAGCTTCATATTATTGATTCCATTAAGCAATGCGTTGCTACCATCCAATTTACCCCAAACGGCGATATTTTAGAGACTAATTCGCTGTTCAGACAGGCAATGGGGTACAGCGAAGCAGACCTACAGGGCAAACATCACAGCATGTTTTGCGTCGGCAATTACGCCAATACCCCTGAATACGCAGCACTATGGCAACAACTTCGGGATGGAAGAAGCAAGACTGGTACGTTTGATCGTCGCAAGGCCAATGGTGAGACCATTTGGCTGGAAGCCACTTACATTCCGGTAAAAGATGCCAACAATCGCGTTACCTCAGTGCTCAAAATTGCCTTTGACGTAACAGCAAAAATTATGGAAACGAGTGCATTAAAGGCAGTAAGTAAAGCGCTCGACACGTCTATGGCCGTTATTGAGTTTGAGCCAGACGGTACCATTATTACCGCGAATACGAACTTTACGAACACCGTCGGTTATTCCCTCGAGCAAATCAAAGGTAAAAAACACGCCATGTTCTGTACTAGCGAGTTCTTAGAACAAAACCCAGGCTTCTGGTCGCAACTAGCAAGCGGCCAGCATAAGTCCGGTTTGTTCGAACGCAAGGACTCTCAGGGCAATACGGTTTGGCTCGAAGCTACCTACAACCCGATCAAAGGCCCAGACGGAAACGTGTTCAAAGTGGTTAAGTTTGCCACCAATGTCACCGCACAGGTTGAAGAAAAGAACCTGATTGCACAAGCCGCTGAGCTGGCATTCGCTACCGCAGAAGAAACTGCACAAATTGCGAAACAAGGTGGCGATTTACTACATCAATCGGTAAATGTATCAGATGCAACTCAGCACGAAGTGGACACCACCAGCGCACTGATGACGAAGCTTCATGAGCAATCCGGCAACATTGAACAGATCGTGTCTACGATCCGCGCCATCGCTGAGCAAACCAACCTGCTGGCCCTAAACGCAGCTATCGAAGCCGCACGTGCGGGTGACCAGGGTCGAGGCTTTGCCGTTGTTGCCGATGAGGTACGTCAGTTAGCCAGTCGTACCAGTGAGTCGACCATCGAGATTGAGTCTGTGGTAAACGAGAACAAACAACTCTCCTCACAGGCCACAGAGCAAATGACGAAGGTGAAAACCAACGTTGAGCAAAATAATGAGCAAATTGCTCAGGTTCAGGAAGTCATGAATGAAATACTGAAAGGCGCTGAAAACGTGTCGCAATCAGTGTCATCCATTGTAACTAAGTAAGCTACTTCACTAAACAAGAAAACTCAGAAAGGCGCTTGATTGTATCAGCGCCTTTTTTATTGCTGTTTGTTTGGGGAAACGCACAACTAACATCTGAGCATGTTAGCGCTCAGTTGTTGCGTTTTCTTCACTGTGTGACTGGATATCGATGAGATTCAGCTGAGCCATTTCCGGAATGGTCATTTGCAATTCAGCTTCCATGGCATCAAGACGCGCAAAATAGTCACAATACCACCTGGCCTTCTGTGCCAGTGTACTTTGGGCTGGCGGGCCATCCACACCGGTTTTTAACGCATAACGCGCTAACTGCTGGTTAATATTGTCCATCGCTTGTTTATCGATAGCCAGTTTGTCGGAATCCATACTGCCTAGGGAAGTAAGAATAGCCCCCGCAGAAGTGGTCAGTGTGGTTGAAATTGGCAAACCGAAATCATCATCCTCAAACTCGTCACTCAAGTTACTGGAGCTGGGGCCAATGTAATAGTTGGCTCTGGCATAACGGAACTTCTTACGCACGCGATGTTTGATTTTGTCGATGGCGACATTCAGCCGCTCATAACTGTCATGGTCACTTCCCACCAGGCTTTCATACATCTGCTGTACCGTGTCCGTTGCCAGATCAATCCCAATGGTGGCCAGCAATGTCACTTGAGGAACCAGCGCATGTAGCCCCTCGGCATACTCTTGCACCAACCCGGCTTGTGCAGGTGTCAGTTTTAACCAATGGCCAGCCACAAACAATTGCTGCTGGTCGTTAATCTGATAAAGAGTCTGGTACCTTTTCAGCACGCGCAGTTGATTGTCGTTAACCACGACGCCGTAATTGAGGTCGACATCACAAGCATAGTGGGCATAGGCAGGCTGAAACGCACTGCTAACGACACTGATGACCAGGAGCCAAAAAGAAATGAAGAAGAATTTCATGCCCTTATTTTGAAACCTGGCAGTAAAATGAAAAGGGGCTTTAGACCAGATCACTAAAAATTCGGTTGAATCCTCGGCGTCTTTACCCGGTAAGGAAAGCGTGATTTTTCGGACAACGACGAAACGCCGAACAACCCGGTTTAGTAGCATTTAAGGGATGTGGCACCCACATTGAATAACAGACAGGCAGGACGAAGATGTCTGATTTACTGGCCAGGACGCTGCATATGCTGACGCTCGAATGCCTCACTCTGAGCTACCTGTAACGCTTCAAGCTGTTTTTTACCCGACGCTATGTCTGTCATGTCGTAGACCATCATACTGATGTTTTCGACTTGCCCAGTGGCAGACACTAGTGGCGACAGAATAATATTCTGATACATGAATTCTTCGCTACCAGTAATAGGCCGGTAGTTTGAAAATTTAAATAAATACGGCCGTTGTTCCCAAATCATAAACGCCCTGGTTTTAAGCCCGAACACCGGCTTGGCTTTTTGCATAAACCAGTCCTGGTCGATATCTGGGAACAAATCAAAGAGGCACTTATCGCGCACATCTGAAGGAAGTCTGCCGCTGTGACTTTCCATAAAGCCATTCCACATTTTTACGTTAAATTGCTTGTCGAGGACAACGATCCCTACGTCCACGGTTTGCAGCATGTCGATGATCCAATGAAACTCCTGCATTTCACTTACGGCCTGATCACTCATTAAAAGTCCTCCAGTAAATGCGCTAACTTGTAATTCATGACTTCCATGGATGCCTCAGTGAACAGCAGAATCAACTCACACACTACGTTGTAGCCTTCCAGCCCGTATGAGATTTCAATGGCAAGGGTGCGGCGCCATTTAAGCTTGCCGGTATTAATAATATCGGAGATGTTTCGATGCTGCCCCAATACAACGGGTTGCCCTTGCGCAAAAGACACATCTAACTGTTCAGCAATACCGCTCAGGCAGGTTCCAATCAGTATACTGGCCGCATCCATTAACAGCTCAAGTTGTTTCTGGTCATCTACATCGCCCGAAATATTCAGAATCTTTGCTACGTCGCCCAGACTGGAGTCACTTAAAATGCACAAAGCCTCACCCTGTACGCCGGGCCCTACGAAGCCCTGACACACAGCACTTACCCGTTCGTGGGTCTCAATGTCACTGAGCAGCATATGTAGCTCAGTGACTTCAATAAGATTGACATTGGGGATAGGCAAATGCACAAACACATTCAGGGTTCTGGCAAGGTGATCGCCAGCGCGGCCCATCGCGATATTCGTTATCTCCTGATAGCAATCACGAATATCCGGATCCAGCGGCGTAGTATCGATTTCCGACTCTGGCTCGGCCTCTAACAGGTTGTTTGAGGTCAGAACGTCATGTAGTTCGGCTGCACTCACGGGTTTTCTGATAAACGCCACTGCGCCTAGTGCTTTCACGCGATCATGAGCCTCAGGTTGCACGTCACCTGATATCACCACAACCTTGGTGTTTAACCCCTCTGACTGAATAGCCTGGAGCGTTTGATAGCCGTCCATGACAGGCATATTGAGGTCCAGCAAGAGTAACTGCCCCTTCCCTTCCTTTAGCGCACCTACCGCTTCCTGCCCATCTTTTGCAAAATGGATCGCTACCTCCCAATCCTGAGGTAAACACTTGGCCACCTGTTTGCGGGCAACCAGGGAGTCATCACAAATCAATACAGAATACATGGCTATCCAGAAGTAAAAGCGAACTCGCTGTCATAGACGTTTGGTCTCTTTAACGAATAGCAGTAGTCTGGTAAAAATCAATGTTTATTGCCTGTTTACGCGCAAGTTTCCTTGCATGTGACAACTTTAAGAGTGCAGCAAATGATGCTTGCGAACATAAAGGTTAATCGTTTCCGTGACACGGCATAGACGCCCGTATCGATATCCCAATGTTGAGTACTGGCAAAACACGAAAGAATGTTCAGTTGAGATTAGAATAACAGAGGCAACACAACGGCGGTCATCACGCCATTGACACATAGCCCCACGGTTGCGAGTGCCCCCTGAATCTCGCCCATGTGCAGTGCTTTTGCCGTACCTACAGCATGACAAACTGAGCCCAGAGGAACGCCCTGCGCCTCAGGTAAAGTGACATTGAACACCCTGTAAGTTAACGGCGCGGCCAAAGCGCCTACGATACCGGTGATAATCACAAACGCGGCAGCTAACGCGGGTATACCGCCAATAATCGCCCCGGTTTCCATAGCAAGCGGGCTGGTAATAGACTTCACCAGCATGGTCATTTGAATAGCCAGTGGCGCGTCCATGATATACACCATCAGCCAGGCCAACACGGGTGCAATAACGCCTCCAACGGCAACGCTTAACAATAATGGCCAGCCGAGGTGTCGTATACGCTGCCACTGATTAAACAGAGGTACCGCTAAAGCGACTGTTGCAGGCCCAAGCAACCAATGCAGTAATCCGGCATATTGATGGTATTGCGCCACCGGGGTATCCGTAATGCCAAGCAACACACCCACAGCGATTGCCGTAAGCGTAAGGGGGTGTATTAATGGATGATTGTTTAACCGACGAAATACCCATACCGCAAAGCTGTAAAAGACCAGGGTGATACCCAGCCAAGCGGCGCTCTGCCAACTCAGTGTATGATTAACAACAGAGAATACTGGTGTCAGCGTTTGTGCTAGAGACGTAACAGCCATTAGCGCGAGTCCTGCACTTTACGCTTCAATATTTGCTGCGCAATCCTGGCAGTAATCCCCATACTCAGCACCGTTGTTATAACCAGCGCCAGTACTATCCCAGTCAGGTTCTGCTTCACTTCAGGCCAAAATGCCATAACCCCCACAACAGCGGGAACAAATAACAGGGTCATATGACCCAGCAATGGTTGCGCAACCTGACCCACCGCGCCTGGTGACCGTTGTCGAAACAACAAGATAACCAGCAACAGCAACATACCGATTAGCGCGCCGGGTAAGGGTACACGGGTAATTTGCACCAACCACTCGCCGGTTAAATAGCAACTCACAATACCAATAAAACCCAATGCGCTACTGATAGCCTTTGGCATAGCTGTCTCATTCAATTAGAAATTCTGACCATCATAACCGCACAAAGTCGGCCGAACCAGAAGACTTGAGTCGTATATACAGGAGATAAACAGGCGTTATGCCTACTCAGGATTGCTATCCAAAAGCGGCAGGCAATGGGGTAAGAGTCGACGACTGATCTTAATACGGCTGCCGTCCTGAAGCTCTACATAATTCACTGTGGGGCTTACCTTATTCAGTCGCTTCACGTGGTGCAAATTAATGATCGCTGAGCGATTTACCCGTACAAAGTGCGCTTTGGGCAAGCGTGTTGCTAACTCAGTCAGCGTTGAACGAACAATCAGGGTTTCTTCCTGCGTATACACGCACATGTAGTCCCCAGCTGCTTCCACGTAACGAATTCGCTGCCAGTCGATGTAATGCCATCCACTGCTACTTCGCAACGAAACCTGCTGTTGTGACGCAGTACTGCGTGTTTTTAACGCTGACAGTTCCTGCATGAGCCTGGCCGGCGAACAAGCCCGCTGCCAACTCAGGCGTTTAATAATCCAGTGCCACTTTAAGGCATTCAGGCGCGCGTTGTAGGCTTCAATGAGCCCAGTCATTTGCTGTTGCCGAAGGGAGACTGGTGCGTCGGGTTGGTAAAAACGGTGGATCCCGGTCGCAAACCCGTCAATGGCCTGCTGATTGTTGTACCCGCAAAGTACGCTTAGTGCTGGACGAGGATGGGCAGAAGACAGGTTTTCCAGCTCCTGGCAACCCACAACAATGATTTTGAGACTGGTCTCAGGTTCAGTTTGCTCACCGACAATGGCTACCCGGTCTTGTAACGTCGCCTGACGGTGAAAATGCGACAACAAATCCTGGGTAAATTCACACCGAAATGCTGGCAATGCAAGTTCACGCAAACTACTTGAGAATGCGTTCGCCATTTTACCTTCAGTCATAACGAACGAGATAACCTCGGTTCGTGATTTGTTCAGCACGTAATTACCTTCTGAAAAAAGAGGCTGCCTCCTGACAACCTCAAACCCAGGGAAAGGGAAAAAAACGTTATCGTTTAGCGGTTAAGCTGCGCTCATCTAAATTAGTGCGTTTCGCGATCAGCGCACCGGTTTCATTTGCCTTGTTGTTCATCGCAAAGCTATACATATCCTGCCCATTGCAGACAAGGCCTTCGGCCAGGGTTCGATAACTTACGCCACTGGCTTTAATCGCCCGATAAAGCGACAGTCGGTTGTTATCTTTGATCGCCTCACACACAGCAACCAATTTCTTTTCCATACTCGCAGACATTGTGCCCGCCTGAGCTGAGCCCGCGGCTGCAATTGAACTGAATACCAACAGGGTGGCCGCGGCCAGTGGAACAGTAATACGGTGACTAACTTTCATGATCTTATCCTCTGATTAACTCGATGCTGCGCCGGGAAACACAGCAAAAACTTTCCGGTACGCACCTATACAGTAGAGATTGAAAGTGAAAAGGTTGTCTCAGAAACGTTAAAATGCTGCTATTTGAGATTTTGCGACAAACGGGATATAACTGCAGTTAAACGGTCGGATTAACATTAAAGTTAATCGCGCAGGCCACACAATTTGTAACATTCGAAGAAAGGAGTAAATCGCTTCATCACTGCATATCAAGTGCAGCGAGCTAGCGATTTACGGATTGTCGCTTCGCAATCTGTAAAAAAGGAAAACCCCGTGTTAAGTCATAAACAGTATGAGGATGTTAAGCACCTTATCGCACCCGGTGACATTATCGCCTTTGGCGGCACCAGCTTGTTTTCGCGCTGGACCAAACTGACAACAAGTTCAGTGGTCACGCACACAGCACTGGTAATTGATTCCCCCGACACCCCGACAGACCAGCACCTGAATGACCTTACTATGATAGAAGCGACCTCGATTAAAGGAAAAAAGGGAGTAATGCACAATTATGTTGGGGAGCGCATACGGACCTATAAAGGCGATATCTGGTGGTTGCCACTACACAACGACGCAAAGACTTCGCTTGAACAGAACTGGCTTCAATTCCACGACTTCCTCGCCGACCAGTTAAATAAGTCTTACGATATCTGGCAGCTGTTTGGCGCCGCCATAGACACTTTTGACGACCACAAGTGGTTCAGGTGGCTGACCTATAACCGACGTAAATTCAACCGCTGGTTTTGTTCTGAACTCGTCGCAGAAGGCTTGCGACACGGGGGAGTGCTGAGTGAACTGAATGCCTCTGAAACCACACCGAAAGACGTATGTCAGTTTAATATTTATGACCGCAGGTATGTGCAGCTAAAAGGAACGCCCAAGCCGATACCGCAGTTTAATACGCTGGACCCCGAAGGATGGGGTTTTGTAGAGGGGTTTGAAAAAAGCAGGTTATCGAACGAATAACCTGCAATACGCAATTTAAAAAATGCTGTCCTGGTGAACACGAATAAACATAGACGTGCCCGCTTTGGAGTAGTCAATTTTGTATTCTTTGCCATTGAGCGTTTGAACGAAAATCAGCGTTTTTTCATCGCCGAACACTTCGCCTGAAGTTACATCAACCAGCTCCATGTCCATCATTTTTGCTTCGCGCTTGTTATCCGGCACTTTGCCTTCGTATACTTTTATACCGCGAAAGGTAACAACAATAGGCGGCGCTTCGTCGCCATTGATGATTAATAAGTCAAACTTGCGAATTTTGTGAATAAGCGTATTTCGGCCACTAACCAGATATGGTTTTTCAGTCATTATTATTCTCCAGATGAATTGCCGATGTGAAGAAATTCTCATTAAGTAGCTGAAAGATAGCAGACAACCAATAAATTTGCACTAATCTCGCCAGCGCAAAAAAGCAATTATTTACAACAAACTGATAACATAGCGACAGTCATGCCCAAAGCGATGAAAATTCGCTCAATTAAGCGCGCCGGATGCATGAGATGGGGTGACAAGGCATAAAAAACTGCTTATACTTGCGCCCGCTTATCGAATGATAACGCGTCGCAACATTTCAAATGGCCCTATAGCTCAGTTGGTTAGAGCATCCGACTCATAATCGGCAGGTCCCCTGTTCAAGTCAGGGTGGGGCCACCATCTTTCCTTGAAGTTTCAATAATTTACTACGGAAATAACATCCTTTTTTGCATATGAGCGCAGGTTGCTTTTTTTTAAGGATAGCTTTTACTTGCTGCCTTTTAAGCAAAGACCTCGATCTGAAATTCTGAGTATCTAAAGAACAAGTAAACGGTGTTACTAGATTGATACTTCTTTGTATTTATTGCAGTATTAACCAAAATCAAATTGATACCGTACGTAGAGGGAAACTTGGATCGTAACCACCAGATGGAACTGATGAATGCATCAATGGCGACTGCTATATGTGCACAGGTTGGATGTACTTGGTCTACGAGAAATCAAGACTTCGGAATTGATTTACAAGTCCATGGTGAACTGTATGAAACTGATCCTCAAATTGATTTTCAATTAAAAGCAACGACAAATTTCGCTATCATCAAAGAAAAATTAGGTATTATCAAATATCCTCTTGATGCGAAAAATTATGCTGATTTAATTAAAACGAATGTGCGCAAACCCAGACTTCTTTGCTTAGCTATCTTGCCAAATGACCCTATGACGTGGGTGGTGCAAAGACCGTTTCAGCTGGAATTGCGCTATGGTATTTATTGGTTAAATCTCCAAGGTCTCCCCCCCAGACCGAACACTTCAACTGTCACTGTAGAAATACCTCTCAACAACAAGTTAGATTCAAGTACCTTGTCTAGACTTATGAAAGCAGTTAACGAAACGGGGTCTATCGCATGAGCACACTTGAATATGACTTGTTAACCCCTACCGCCTTGGCAGACTTCCTGTACTCTTATGGTTGGCAGGTGATAAAAACTTTCGATAATGGAGTACAAGTATGGAGCTCCCGATCTACAAACAAGAAAGTATGGATTCCAACTGACAGTACATTTGAAGATTACGAAGAGGCAATCGAAGAGCTCATTCAGTTGCTATCTGTTGAAGAACATATCACCACTGAAGAAGTTATTTTAAGATTGAAGCAAGCCTATCTCACTAAAGATTTGCTCCAGCTTAGAGTAGATGCTTCTGATATTAAGTCTGGGAATATTTCATTCAATGATGGTGTCAGTATATTCAACTCATTAAAGAATATAGTCTTGGGTGCAATAGCAGAGCTTAGTAAATCTCTTCCTGGTTTAAAGTCTAAATACCTTTTTGATACAGATTTAGGTCAGACAGCTGAGGGGAGTTATATCGTTAATGCGTATTTGCCATTGTTATCTGATACAAATTCAAATGAACATCAACTTGCGCTGAAACATTTAGAAGGTAATGGTACGATTGGTCGATTAGTTAACAAGGCTTTAATTAAAAGACTTGTCACTTTGAAAAAAATCATAGATCAATATACAGACAGCAACTCTAACTCATTGATTCAAAAATTATTAACTATCGGTTATACCAAACAAGAGTGTGACGCAGTCGCAAGTCTTTTTGGTGAAGTGGGCAATAGAGACTGGCAGATAAAAATTCACTGGTCTCAAACTCAGAAAGAGTCGCCGGAGCAAGTTTCTTATGTTGAATTCAATAAGGATGATGCATCAAAAGTTAGAAAAATAGCAGCGAAACTTCAGTCTACCGATTATTTAGAAGATGTCGTTATTTATGCAAGAGTAGTTGGCCTAAAAAGGGATCACACTCTTGAAATACCCACAGGGGTTGTAACACTTAAAGCTGAATTCGCTGATAATGAGAAACAAATCACTTCTGAGATGGATGACGTATCATATTCAATTGCAAACGAAGCGCACAAAACCAAAAAGTACGTATGTATCGAAGGCGATTTGATAAAAGCAAAAATAGGGAAATCAACTAAGTTTTTTATGCCCAAAGTGATAGAAATAAAAATTGTAGAAGAAGAGTTAGAATTCTCAAACGTCAATCCTCAACTAATAAGCTTATCTAAGCCCGATAAAAATAAAGATGACTAGGTAAAATACTCTATTCAACTATATAACTAGGAAATAGCTTATAAGCCAGCAAAGCCTAATATGCCACTATAAGGCATTGCAAGGAGACACTTTGTGATTATTTCCTGAAAGCCTTATTTCTTGATAATAGAGCGAAGAATTAAAATAACTAAAATCACACTTTACCTAAGCGGTAATATCACAAGACATTGTTACTGAAACATATCCTTAGTAGTATTCTTAGGTTCAAGTAAAGTAGGAATCAATTCGTTATTACCTCTTTTAATTGCCTCGATAAAATTAGTCACGTTATTAAAATTAAGATATCTATCTCTTGGGTACGCTTTAACTTCATACCTAACGATATCCTCGACATTTCTCCCTTCAAACTTTTCAATAATGAACTGTCTAATATCCGGAGAAAATAAAGTGGCTTTCTTCATGAAGTAAAATCTTAGAATTCTGACTAAGCAACCGATTACATTTGGGTTTCGATATAGATTTAAGCTGAGATATCCATCATTCATATCTGTAAAATACTGGTCACGGCATACAATTTCACTTTCATTCCACTTATAAAAAATGGCATCCCAGTTCGTAATTGTGGTATCTAGAAGTGAATTTATAGAATGGTACTGTACATAACCTTTTTTAAATGCCCACGTTGTTTCGATTGCCCAAAGGTCCACATCCCAGTTTTTTACGACCGTCCGATAACCACCAAACTTGTTTTGAGTTAACTCATACTCGCACTTCATACGCTCCAGTACTCTAGCTAACTCGTCACTAGAGCCCGTATAAACTAAGTCAATATCTGATGAGAAGAGCTTCACTCCATAGAGTGCAATATCTCTAACACAACCGCCAAAAACCAGCACTTCACTTTTTGAAGATAGGCTTTCTATAAATTTGGCGAGAGGCTTCCTTGCTCCTTGTGGATCAAAGAACCGCAAAACTCTCTTCTTTAATTCAGTTGGGTTTTTAGCTATTCGAACCATGTACTGCTTTTAAGTCATCATGAAATTTAATTAGGTAACTATCAGTCATACCAGACACAAAATCTGCTAAAAGTTGTGCTTTTGCATAAGTGGTATCTTTATCACTTCTTCCGTTATAAACCCTAGTATAACTCTCTGATATACGTGCTTTCACATACTTATCGAAAAGCGAATTTCCAGACAAACCATTTAACGCTTCCCATAACATATCCAAAGTATTTTTTATGTAATGAGAACCGTTCAGCTCAAGTTTTAAAACGTCTTTATGTTGGAAACCAAACTCAAATGCAAACCTCTTTAAAGTCTTACAAAGGTACGCTGAATCTGATTTTTCAATTAATTCATAATTCTTTGCTTTTCCAGATAAGATAATATTTTTATCTTTTACAAAAGTATCTACACTATCTTTTACCATTTCTGCTATCGCGTACACTCTGAACATCTGCATCGAGATATCACTTAATTCAGCGCCGCTTAATTCTTCTTTTGAAAACTCTTCAAACTTACCTTCAGATTTAGATATCAGTGATAAAACCTTGCCATTATGATTAGCATGCTTTTTCAGATAGCTAATTAAGTCCTGAAAAGATGCCAAGCCTTTTTTTATTATATCTTCAGCATCAATTACTGAGTACGCAATATCGTCACAAGCTTCCATAACGAATGTGAATGGGTGTCTGACCCCTTCACCCAACCCAGTTTCACTCCAAATTTCCTCTGCAACTTCACGTTCTGATTCAAAAACACCAGGCTTTTTGAAAATCTTGTCAGTCGATAAACTAAACTGGGGATATTTAATCAATGAGGCCAATGTTGCGTATGTCAGGTTTAATCCAAAGTCATCATTTAATATTTGCAACCGTGATAGCATTCTCAAAGTTTGTGCGTTTCCATCGAACTCTGTGAAATCCTTTAATTTGGGCTCTTCCTTTAATTTATCTTTTAATTTCTCTTTAAACCATTCCCGGATTGCAACTTCACCTTGATGACCAAACGGAGGATTACCAATATCATGTGCAAGCCCTATCGCTGCAAGAAGAGATGGAACCACTCTCTGAACATTGAGTTCAGCTGCATTTTCTCCGAACACCTCCTCTGCATAATCAAAGGCAAGCCTTACACCTATACTTCTCGCTAAATTCGATACTTCGTGCGAATGTGTAAGCCTAGTTCGTACACTGTCAATTGACTCCAAAGGGAACACTTGTGTTTTGTCAGCCATCCTTCTAGTTGGAGTGGCAAACAAAATTCTGTCATAGTCTCTCTCTAACTCTAATCGGCCTGCTGAAGATTCACTTATAGCGGAGCCCAGCTTCTTATCTTTTCTTCTTGCGCCATTTAGTAATTTTTGCCAATCCAGCATAAAAAACAAATCCTTATTCTCAATATCAACACAACGTATACAATCGCATTATCATGTCAAATTTCGCGACAATTTTCATTAAGTTAAAAACAACTTCAAGATTTATTATCCGTCTTAAGCTCGTTTTCAATGCTGGACTTTACTGCCCAGTTTCGCCGATAAATATCTCATAAGCAAAATACGCAAAAACGGGGATCTTATTTGAATACATCATTCAAATAGGAACCTCAAATGAAACACATTAAACAATGGCCCGAGCACATCGACTTAGGCCTGCCTTCCCCCTCCCATAAAGGCCTAATCGCGCTATTAACTGAGCCATTTAGCACTACACAGGAAGCCGCAGAGTTTTGGCTCGAGTACTGCCGCGAGCTTCTCATCATCGAATCTGAATCTGAACTGGTATCTGAATACGAGCTTATCCAACTGTGCCTGGAAAGACCTTGTAATTCCCATACCACATTTCAGTTCAAGTCAGGGTGGGGCCACCATTTTCTGCTTCACCATATCATTTTGCCCACTAACACAGATTACTGTGTACTTAGCATGCCCTCATTAAACTACTTTGTGCTCTTTGTTAATCTACCTTCGTGTGAATTCAGTATAATCACCAAGTTAACTCAGCGAGGCTGACCATGCATTTAAACAGCGATTTTTCCCAGCGTGTTGTAATCAGACCGGAAGAATATGGCTTCGTACCTTCCCCACTGTCGGGTGTGTCACGAATGATGTTCGACCGGGTAGGTGATGAAGTGGCACGCGCCACCAGCATTGTTCGCTACGAACCCGGCGCTGGCTATTCTGGTCATGTACATGAGGGTGGCGAGGAAATCTTTGTGCTGTCCGGTACCTTTAGCGACGAGCACGGGGATTATCCGGCAGGCAGTTATTTACGCAATCCGCCTGGCAGTGCCCATACCCCCTACTCTGCTGAAGGCTGTACTATTCTGGTTAAGCTGTGGCAGTTTGCCAGCACGGATTCCGAATTCGTTAATGTCAGTACCCTCGATATGCGCTTTATGCCGGGGCTGGTTGAGGGTTTATCGGTCTTGCCGTTACATGAACACGAAGGCGTGAACACTGCATTAGTGCGCTGGGCACCTCACACGCAATTTAATCCTCATACCCACCCAGGTGGTGAAGAAATTCTGGTGCTCGAAGGCTGCTTTTACGATGAACACGGCGAATACCCTGAAGGTACATGGATTCGCAGTCCAAGATATTCACAACATACGCCATTTACGAGGGATGAAGGGGCGCTTATTTACGTGAAGGTGGGCCACCTTGGCGCTAATTTGCTGGGTGATAATTTATAGCGCCCGCATTAATCATGGAGCGGGCAAAAGAGCCCGCCAGCGATAAACTAACGGATTAGCTCAGCCATCCTTTGCGAATGCGGGAAACGCGATAGCGCCATACGCAAGCGGCAAAAACAATGAATGCCGTGTCGATAACCAGCGAGTTTGCCACCAGAACGTCCGGGTAATGCACCACGATATGCGTGACTGGCAATAAAACAAGCAGTGCCGTAAGTATTTTCAGCAAACTCATGTGTGTCTTTACCAGGGTTTTCTGCAACAGTGCGCCAATTAGCACAGCCGTTAAAACAAACCAGAAAACCGGCTTGGTCGGCAGGCCGATAACTAGAGAGGCAATCGCGGCAATCACCATTGCAATGGGCGTTCCCCACACTGTGCCCATCCAAAGTTGGTTTAGCACATCCTGCTTCTGGCGCTTTGCCAGCCACAGGTTTATTCCCGTTACAGAAATTATCGTAAGCGCGAAGCCCATTAATCCGAAAAAGATTTTCATAGTTTCAGGCCCGAAGTGGCCAAAGTGAATGCGGTACACCGAAAAAATCGCCTGCTGCCCGGCTTTGCCGTCGGAATACCCCACTTTGTTAATGTAATTGCCGTAGGAGTCAAAGCGGTACTGTTCAGCGTAGATCAGCTTATCCATGTGCTGCGAACTCAATAAGATATACTGGCCGTCCCGCGTGGCATTCTCGAGCGTTACGAAAATGGGCTGAGTATCAGGCGCAATGCGTTTTAATTCAGACAACGCCCCCGCTATGTTCGCTACCTGGGGTTGCGCTTCTACCTGTATGGATGAACCGTAGATGTCGGCAAACAAATCCATTTTGTTACCGTCATACAGCGCATCGGCGTAAAATGACGTCAGGAACGACGCCAGGCCAAAATACACACCGGTTAGCGCAATCATTAAATGAAAGGGGAGTCCCCACACGCTCATTCGATTGTGCAAATCACCTTGAGTTAGCTGTTCGTTATTGCCGGTACGCAGGCGAAATGCGTCTTTAAAAATACGCCTATGGGCAATGATCCCGGAAATAATCAGTGCGCTTAGCATGGCCCCTAACATACTCACTATCATCATGCCCGTGTCTTCAGGCAAATGCAGTGCAACATGCAAATCTACAATCAAATCAGTAATGGGGGTACTGGAAGGTTCACTCAAGGTGCCATCAGGCGCAATGTTCCACACCTCGCCGTCTGCACTAATACGCGCACGAGGCAGGTCCTGTGTTGGCAAGCGCACAACAATATCGCCTTCCGCGCTGCCGCCTTGCATGGTTAAAAACTGCTCGTAGGCAGCCTGAATGGTGTCAGGTGAATAATCGAGGTTGTCTGCGATGTGGGGTTGTTCCCAACGCAGCAGTTCCTGTGAAAACACCGAAAGCGCACCGGAAAAGCACACCCAGTACATCAGCACACTCACGGCCAGCCCAATCCATGCATGGCTTTTTAACGCATTTTTATTGGCGTTGGGAGAAATCGAAATTTTCATACTAAACACTGTAAATTAGCAAATAACTCAATGCGCCAATGACGCTGACTGATATAACCGGTCGCCACTCTGTGTTGTCGGCACACAGCCAGTAAACAAACGCCCCCCACAACACCGGCATGGTGTATATGCCCAATGCAATCTGGTCCACCTTGTCCATGGGCAAAGTCGTGGTCCACACAACGGTGAGTAGCATGGCACTTATGGCGCAAAGAAATATACAGGCAGCGGCTTTCAGCAAGCGTAGCGTTAAGTGACTGGCGCCCGGCCATTGCATACCCGACTCAAAGGGCAGCACAACCCGCTTGATATCTTTGTCTATGCGCTGTCTGGCGAGGTAAATCCAGGTCCATGCCTGCAGTGAAAACGCCACAACGGCATAACATGCTCCCAGTTCAGGCCCGTGTTCAAGACACCATAACCAAAGGCTGACCAGCATCAAACCAACCGCAAAGCCTTTTATGAGTCGCCCGGTTGTGGGCTGATGGGTGCGCCAGGCTGCATAAAACAGCCCAACCGCAAAAGCGCTGCCGGCGAAGGCAGCGAGAGATAACATCATGGTTTACCTATTAAAAGTTCACTGACGCCGATAGCTTAACCGTTCGCGGTTCACTCAGCACCAGATAATTAGAACCAGGATAACCACCAACAGAGGCCCAGTAATTGTTGTCGAAAACGTTATCGATGCGTGCACGCAGCGTGATGTCGGTCAAACCAACCAGGAAGCTGTAACGCGCACCAATATCAAACCGGTTCGATGCTTCAACTTCCAGACTGTTGTCTGCACTGGCGTATTGCTCTGAGGTATAGGCTGCACGCGCGTCCAGCGTAAGACCAGGTACGGCAATTACGTCCCACTCAACATTCACATTCAGTTGAAGCTCAGGTACGCCGATTGCTGTTTTGCCGTCTAACAGGCCGTCCTGCGTTTTGGTCATTTCGGCATCCAGCCAGGTGAAACCTCCCACAACGCGCAGGTTGTCGGACGGCATGCCGAACACACTTAATTCAACGCCCTGATTTTCCTGCTCGCCGTCAGTAGAGAATACATTGTCTTTCACCACAGATGATTGCTTGGACGTGCTAAACACACTCAGCGCGCCACCATACTGACCCGCATCGTATTTTACGCCCACTTCAATTTGTTCGGCACTGTAAGGGGCAAACACTTCACCGGCATTGGTGATTGGTTCGCCACCGCTGCTAGCCGGTGCCACTTCACCTGGCAATAGTCCCTCAATGTAGTTAGCGTAATAAGACAGCTGCTCTGACGATTTATAAACCACACCCGCGACTGGTGTGAATTTGGACTCGTCATATAACGACAACGCAGAGCCATCGTTATAGTTGAACGTACGGGTTTCGATATTCTGTAAACGGCCACCTACTGTTACCAGTAATTTACCTTCCAGCAATGACAGCATATCGGCAATGGCAACACTCGACAGGTCGGTTTCTTCGGTCACCAGCGGGTTGTTAAGTTCACCCCCTACAAAAAAGTCTGCTGCAGGCATGTCAGCCGGTTGAGGGTCGTAAATGCTACCCGGGAAACCAGCGAAGCTGGAAAACGCGTAGGCGTTTTCAGAAGACAGAGAAAACACAGATGCAGACGTGATGAGCGTATGCGCCACATCGCCGGTTTCAAATTCCATGTTCACGCCAACTTCACCAGAGCGAATGCTATCGTTGCGAACGTTATCAAAGCGATAAGCGCTGCTGTCGCCACTCACTTGTGCAGTAGGGTTAGCAAAGATATTGTCTTCTTCCCCTTCGCGGAAACCATACGCTACCCAGCCAGTGATAGTGTCGGTAAAGTCATATTCACCGCGCACTGCACCAAAAAACTGACGTTCGTTTGTATAGGTCCAGGGCTGAGCAAAATTGGTATCACTTTCCGGCGCTTTTGGAATGCCACCTGATGGCGTGACTGCCGGGCGTGGCGCATCGACCTGGTGGTCCTGAAAGCCTAAATCCAGGGACACGCGCACTTTTTCGCCTTCGTGATCGATACCTACCGAGGCCACGCTCAAATCGCGATCCTGATTATCAACACTGGTTTCACCGCCGCGTTGAACCAGATTAACACGGACACCCGTGCTGTTACCTTCTTCACCAAAACGACGGCTCACATCTACTGCACCTAACAAGTGCCCTTGTGATTCGTAGCCCAGAGTGAAGCGATTAAGCGGCTCTTCGCCGGCCCGCTTCGGCACAATATTCACCGAACCGCCCAGTCCACTGCCACCCGGAGCCGCGCCGTTTAGGAAAGCACTGGCACCACGAAACACTTCAACGCGCTCTAACAGCTCAGCCGCCACATATTGACGAGGCAAAATACCGAATAACCCGTTGTAGGTCATATCGTCAGAATACACGGGCAAACCGCGCATTACGTACAGTTCCTGGAAATTACCAAATCCTTTTGCAACGCGCACTACCGGGTCGTTTTGTAGCACATCAGCCACACTGCGTGACTGCTGTTCGCGAATAATATCGGCCGTAAAGTTAATGCTGTTAAAAGGTGAATCCATCATATCCAGGTTGCCCAGGATACCGGCTCGGCCCCCACGAGACACCTGTCCACCAGCAAAACTGTCGTTCAGTTTTACCTGAGAACCACTTACGGTGATATGTTCAACATCGTCAGTTGCGTCACTGTTTTGCTGCGGGGCCTGAGCATATACAGCCTGACTGGCCATCGCTAAACCGATCATTACCGCTAACGCATTTTTACGAGGACTCATTAATACTCCAACTCTGAATTGCACTTATAAAATAAAATGCAAATGATAGTTATTTTTATATAGATAGACAACGCATTTGCCGTGTTCAGCACTGAAAATAAGACCATTGACGGCCAAAGCGCTGACCGTTGATTACTATACGAACAACCAGGTCCGAAGCCGGATAAAAAAAGAAAGTCACAGGGAAGTGTTATGCCTGACCGCAGGCGCAGTCAGGCGAATGTGCTGGTAATCCTACGTTTAGTCAGCTTTGGGTTGCGTGGATTGAACGTAAGCACCCGTTTCCCACAGCGGCACGGTGGAAATACTGTGCTTGTAGCTACCAGAGGTTTCTTTGGTGCTGTAAGACAGGTAAATCAGCGTTTGCGATTTGGCGTCGTAAATACGGCGCAATTTCATGTTTTTGAAAAACACGCTTTTGGATTTTTTAAAAATCACTTCACCGGAGTCTGACTTGTCGATAGCCGCGATCATCGCTGCGTTGATTGGGCCGGTTTGACGGCAGGCAATAGAACTGTCTGACGGGTCCGATAAATCCAAATCCGCTTCGATACTTGAAATATGACAGGTTACGCCAGTTACCACCGGATCCTCTAAAGCATCGATTTTAATGTCTTTGGTTGTAAAGACACCCAGCGACACATCGCCCACTTCGCTGTCGCTACAGCCGCTCAACACCACCGCTGAAGTCATTACCAGTACTGACGCTATTGATTTTAAACACCGTTGTACACGCATCTTTTCTATCCTTATGCTCTGTCGCCATACAGCAAAGCCGTTGAAGGTAACCCGTTTGGTTACCTTACTCACTGTCTTCTCCGCTACTCATCGAGCAGCTGTAGTTGAGTAGTGTCCATCAAATCATGACGCTTTATCAACTGTTTCGCGGCTTCAATGTCTGGCGCAAAATACCTATCCTTGTCGTAAAAAGGCACGTCATTGCGCAGCAACTGCATTAAAGACTGCAGACGCTCACTGGTTTGCAGCGGCTTTCTGAAATCCAGTCCCTGACATGCCGCCAGCCACTCAATAGCCAGAATGCCCGCAACGTTGTCGAAAATATCACGCAGTCTGCGCGCTGCGAACGTTGCCATCGACACATGGTCTTCCTGGTTTGCAGACGTAGGTAACGAGTCAATCGACGCTGGATGCGCCAGTGTTTTGTTCTCACTCGCCAGTGCCGCACAGGTAACCTGCGCAATCATAAAGCCAGAATTCACACCGCCATTTTCTACCAGAAACGGAGGGAGTCCGCTCAGGTGCGTGTCGATCATCAGTGACATTCTGCGCTCAGACAGCGCACCAATTTCCGATAAAGCTATAGCCAGCATATCGGCAGCCATCGCGACCGTTTCAGCATGGAAATTACCACCAGACAAAATATCACCGGTATCGGCAAACACCAGCGGATTGTCACTTACGCCATTGGCTTCTGTTACCAGAATCTCCGTTGCGAAACGCATTTGTTGTAAACACGCGCCCATTACCTGAGGCTGACAGCGCAAGGAATACGGGTCCTGCACTTTTTCGCAGCCCTGGTGCGAATTGCCGATGTCACTGGTTGCCAACAACTCGCGAAACGCTGTGGCTACATCGCTTTGGGTTTTATGACCACGCACTGCGTGAATACGAGCATCAAACGGCACACGAGAGCCCAACGCGGCATCCACGGTTAACGCACCAATACCAATGGCGCTGTACAAAGCGTTTTCGGTGTAAAACAGCCCCTGTAATGCGAACGCCGTTGAAGCCTGGGTGCCGTTCAGCAGTGCTAAACCTTCTTTTGGCGCAAGGGCGATAGGCTCTAACCCAGCGATATTAAGAGCTTGTTTAGCCTCAATGCGTTCACCGCGATAAAATGCTTCACCTTCGCCCAGCAACACCACGCTCATATGCGCAAGCGGCGCTAAGTCACCGCTTGCCCCTACAGATCCTTTTTCAGGAATAGCCGGGTACACTTCGGCGTTATACAGCTTAATCAGCGCTTCGACCACACTCAGGCGAATACCGGAATAGCCGCGCGCCAGCGAGTTGATTTTCAAAAGCATCAACAGGCGCACCGTGTCTTCACTCATGAAATCACCGGTTCCGGCCGCATGCGACAACACAATACTGCGCTGCAGAAGCTCCAGTTCCTCTACATCGATACGGGTATTGGCCAGCAGGCCAAACCCGGTATTAATGCCATATACAGTGCGGTTTTCTTTTATGACGTCGAGCACGGTTTGCTCTGAAGCCTGAATAGCCGCTTTGGCGCTGCCATCGAGCGACAGACTGACATGTTGTCGAAATACAGTGCGCAGTTGCTGTAGCGTCAGGGTGCCAGGAATAAGGGTTAACGTATCCATTACTTGTCTCCCTTGTCTGCGGCAACATCGAGCATGGGAAGATCCAGGTTGTGCGCTCGCGCACAGTCTTTAGCAATGTCGTAGCCCGCGTCCGCATGGCGCATGACACCGGTAGCCGGATCGTTGTGCAGTACCCGCGCAATTCGCGCATCGGCTTCTGCACTGCCGTCACATACAATCACCACACCAGAATGCTGGCTAAAGCCCATTCCCACGCCACCACCGTGATGCAAACTTACCCAGGTTGCGCCGCCTGCGGTATTCAGCAATGCGTTCAATAATGGCCAGTCAGACACGGCATCAGACCCATCCAGCATGGATTCAGTTTCGCGGTTAGGTGATGCCACGGAGCCTGAATCCAGGTGGTCGCGGCCAATCACTACAGGCGCACTTAGCTCGCCATTTCTGACCATTTCGTTAAAAGCAAGCCCCAGCTTTTGGCGCTCGCCCAACCCGACCCAACAGATTCGCGCAGGCAAGCCCTGGAACTGAATTCGCTCACGCGCCATATCCAGCCAGTTGTGTAAATGCGGGTTATCCGGAATAAGCTCTTTAACTTTGGCGTCGGTTTTATAAATATCTTCCGGGTCGCCCGACAACGCTGCCCAGCGAAACGGACCAATCCCCTGACAGAACAGCGGGCGAATGTACGCTGGCACAAAACCAGGAAAATCAAACGCATTGGCGACGCCTTCTTCCAGTGCCATCTGGCGAATATTGTTGCCGTAATCCAACGTGGCCGCGCCTGCCGCCTGAAAGCCGAGCATGGCCTTAACCTGTTTCGCCATGGATTGTTTGGCGGCTTTCACCACGCCGGCTTCATCGGTTTTGCGTTTGGCTGCGCCCTGCTCCATGGTCCAGCCGACAGGCAGATAGCCATTAAGGGGATCATGGGCACTGGTTTGGTCGGTCACCACGTCAGGAATAATATTGCGCGCCAGCATTTCCGGGAATATCTCAGCGGCGTTGCCCAGCAGGCCTACAGAAATAGCTTTTCCGTCCTGTTTCGCTGCTTCTAACATACCCAGCGCTTCATCCAGGCTAGTGGCTTTCTTGTCTACGTAACCTGTTTTTAAACGGAAATCGATACGGCTTTCATCCACTTCAACCGCCAGCATGGAAAAGCCCGCCATGGTTGCAGCCAGAGGCTGTGCGCCGCCCATGCCGCCAAGGCCTCCGGTCAGGATCCAGCGGCCTTTGCTGTCGCCGTTAAAGTGCGTTTTCGCCACGCTCACAAACGTCTCGTAGGTGCCCTGAACAATGCCCTGCGAGCCAATGTAAATCCACGAACCGGCGGTCATCTGGCCATACATCATCAGGCCTTCTTTATCCAGCGCGTTAAAGTGTTCCCAGTTTGCCCAGTGAGGTACCAAATTTGAGTTGGCAATCAATACACGAGGGGCATTTTCGTGGGTAGGAAATACGCCCACGGGTTTGCCCGACTGTACCAGTAAGGTCTCATCGTTGTTTAACCTTTTAAGTACTTCTACAATCTTGTCGAATGACGCCCAGTCACGCGCAGCCCGGCCGATACCGCCGTAAACCACCAGGCTTTGCGGGTGTTCGGCCACTTCCGGGTCCAGATTATTCATAAGCATGCGCAACGGCGCTTCGGTCTGCCAGCTTTTGGCGTTCAGTGTAGTACCACGCGGTGCGCGGATCTCACGGGTAGGGTCGAAACGTGTCATCATTTCTCCAGGCAATCATTATTTTATTTTTGAAAATCCAGGTGGCCGCCCAATCGATAACGACTGCCCGGATGATAGAGCACCGCATGACTCACCACGCCCTGCTTCTTACCTTCCTTCGACGCCGGGCTATGTGACTGCCCTGAGGCCTTGGCCTGCTGCGGAGAATGAATGGAAGAATAGGTACGACGGGTCACCTTTAGGCAAGGCTCTGTAGTTTGAATTTGTAATGCGTCTGCAATTTCCCCATCGGCAATCACAGCTTCAACGCTATGATCGGCCTGCGTCAGGGGCGCGACTAAATTAAGGTAATAGTTAGCTGTTTGCGCGTGAAAGTCGCTTTGCAGATATTCAGGTGCCCAATGCGGGTTTACCCAGCGGTCTTCATACTGCACCGGCAAGTCATTCTCACAGTGCACAATCACGCTGCGAAACACCTCATCACCCTCATTAACCGCCAGGTGCGTGGCGATATTGTGGTCAGCCCTGCGGGCTTCCAGCAACACAATGCGATTGGCATAGCGGTGGCCACGGTGCTCAATTTCATCGCGGATACTTTTAATTTCCAGCATCGAACTCATGGGGCGGTGATCAGACACGAACGTGCCCAGCCCCTGACTGCGCAATAAAATCCCTTCGTCTACCATTTCACTTAGTGCCCGTCTGGCAGTCATACGGCTCACCCCGTGTTGCTGGGCAAGCTGATTTTCAGACGGCACCTGATCGCCCGGCTTCATATGCCCGGCCTCAATGGCATCCAGAATAAGTGATTTAATGGCAATGTATCTTGGCTGCATGGCTCTTTAATACGCTAACAATTTGTATCAAGCATACTTGTATATACAAGTATGTACAAGTATGCTTGTCACATCCTTTATGCATCAGGAATGTGAGAGCCCGTGCAATACGACACCCTTATCTACAATGTACGCATTGCGTCTATGCAACATAATGCCCAGCCTTATGGTCAGCTGTCAGAGTCGGTTGTCGCACTGCTTAAAGGGGTTATAGCGGGCGTTTTTAACGCCGACGCAATACATTCGCTGTCGGCCAGAACGATGATCGACGGGCAACAACAATGGTTATTGCCCGGGTTTATCGACTGCCATACGCATCTTGTCTATGGCGGTAATCGTGCCAATGAATTTGAAATGCGCTTGCAGGGTGTGAGCTACAAAGACATTGCGTTACAGGGCGGCGGCATAAAAAGTACCGTTGAACAGACCCGCAGAGCCAATGAAGCCAGTCTCTTCAAAAGCGCAGCAAAACGCGCCCGGCGATTGGCCGAAGAAGGTGTTACTACCATTGAGGTAAAATCCGGATACGGACTGGATAACGACACAGAACTGAGAATGTTGCGCGTTGCTAAATCACTGGAAACTCAGCTGCCGGTCAGGATCGCCACCACTTTCTTAGGAGCCCACGCCCTGCCCCCTGAATTTGCCGACAACGCCGATGCCTACATTGATTTTGTTTGCGACACCGTATTACCCGATGTTGCCCACAATAATCTTGCTGATGCCGTGGATGTGTTTTGCGAGTCCATTGGATTTACCACCGCACAAACCGAAAAAGTGTTTAAAGCTGCTCAGCAATATGGCTTGCCGGTTAAAGCCCATGTTGAACAACTCACCGACAGCAAAGGCGCAGTACTGGCCGCAAAATACAATGCGCTGTCGGTAGACCATATTGAATATCTGGCCGAGAGCGATATACCGCATTTGGCTGCAAGCGGCAGTGTGGCAGTGCTATTACCCGGCGCGTTTTATTACCTGCATGAAACACAAAAGCCGCCAGTAGAAGCGCTTCGGCAGCACAACGTCCCTATGGCCGTCGCCACCGATTTAAACCCCGGCAGTTCGCCGATAGCGTCGCTGCTAACCGCCATGAACATGGCTTGCGTATTGTTTGCACTGACGCCCGAAGAGGCGTTACGCGGTGGAACATTGTATGCCGCAAAAGCGCTCGGACTCAGTGACAGAGGCGAAATCAAGCCCGGTAAACTGGCCGATTTAACGCTGTGGGACATCGAGTCCCCTGCCGAATTGGTTTATACCCTCAACGGTCATCGCCCCACTAGAGTATTTTTAGGCGGTCAGCATGTTTAACTGGCAGGGACGAACAGACACAGAGGACGGCAATAAAGGCCTTCGATGGCATCAGGTCGTCAACCAGCAAGGGCATTCAGATCTCCCGGCAATCAATCTGGTTGGGTTAGCCAGTGACTTGGGTGTGCGGGCAAACAAAGGCCGGCCCGGCGCAAATGAAGGCCCGGTTAGCATTCGTGAAGCGCTGGCAAATTTACCATGGCACTGGGGTGCCCGGCTTATTGACAGCGGCGATACCCTCGCCGACTCAGATTTAAGCGATGCCCAGTCCCATTATGCAAACGCCGTGAGCCAGGCGCTGTTGCAGTCGCAGTTTGTACTGGGTTTAGGCGGCGGCCACGAAATTGCGTGGGGAAGTTATCAGGGGTTATATAACGCCTTGCAAACCTCTTCACATCAAACGAAAAAGATCGGCATCGTTAATTTTGATGCGCATTTTGACTTGCGTCGCCCAGCACCATACACCAGCTCAGGCACGCCATTCAGACAAATTCACGCTCACTGTGAACAGCATGGCGACGATTTTCAGTATGCTTGTATCGGCATATCACGGGCGGCTAACACAAAGGCGTTATTTGATTTTGCAGACACAACTGGCACCCGCTACTTACTGGATACACAGTGTACCCTTGATGCGGCAAAAGCGTTGCTCACGCCCATGTTGCAAAATGTCGATCAGCTCTATGTGACTATTTGCCTGGATGCGTTTCCGGCATCAGCCGCACCTGGCGTCAGTGCGCCCAGTGCGCTGGGTATCGATGTACTTTTTGTTATCCAGGTTTTGCATTTTCTGGCTCAGCAACAGGCCGCCTGCAATTACCGATGGGCACTGTGCGATATTGCTGAAATGAACCCGGCTTTTGACATCGACAAGCGCACTGCCAAACTGGCTGCGCGCCTGGGTTTTGAGGTAGCGGATGCGTTGCTGCCAACCCGCTAACCTTGTTTACGTTTTCGACGAAGGCTTGTAAAAACACCCAGTGCAATCGCACTAACAAGAATAACCACCGCGCCAATCAGCACTCGCATGATCATAGCCGGAAAGGTATTTCCCAACACATAAATATCGGGTTTACCGGTTTTCCACGTTGTCCACTCGGTAGCCAGGTTCGATGCCAGAGCCTCTTTATTGCCCGATTGAATGGCAATTAACCCGTCGCCGGTTGCAGGGTCAATACGTACAGTACTGTTTAAGTACGGAGACTGGCCGCCATGCCCGACAATGTTGTCGCCTGCGCCATTCGGAGCGAATAGCATGATGCCCGTGCCCCAGATATCCAACCCGTCGACGTTTGCCTCAGGCATTCGCATCGCTGCCAGACTAGCGTCGCTGAGTAATCGTGGCATCGCAGGATCTGCCTCTGCCGAAGGCAACTGAGCATTGGCGAAGCGCACTAAATCACTCAGTGTGGTGTAAAGGCCTGTTGCCGCCAGAGACGTGTAGTTGGGATAGATTTGCTCGTCGCCATTTTCGCCAAAATACTGCGCCAATGCCGGGTTTGCACGGTCTAACTCAAAACTCGAATGCTCCATACCCAACGGCGCAAATACGGCGCGCTGCATGAAATTGGCGAAGGGTTCACCTGTCACCTCTTCAATAATTAACTGCGTCAGATTGTAGCTACCGCCGGAATACATCCACTTCGTGCCGGGCTCTATGCCCACCAGCACTTTGCCACTTTTACCCGGATCCGCATCTAAGGCCTGGGTAAGATGAGACTCTAACGGCTGTACCGGCTCGCCGAGTTTGAAGCCGCTATGCCCAAGCCCATCGGTAATACCCGCAGTGTGGCTCAGCAATAATCGCAAGGTAACTTTGTTGTTGTCGAAGTCACTGGGCGGCAGTTGCCAACGCGTCAGATATTCAGAAACTGGCGTATCTAAATCCAGTTTGCCTTCCTCGACTAATTGCATCACACCCACTGCGGTGACCCACTTGCTTAACGACGCCACACCAAAAACCGACTCCTCTGTTACCGGCTTGCCAACAGACATAGTGTCTGTATGCATGACTTTGCCTTTTTCCAGCATCGCTAATACCAGGTTACCTTGAGCTTCATTGCGCGCTTCAACACTGACTGCCTTGGCAAAACTGACTGTGTCACCTCGCTCCGCGAGAGGCGTCAGCCCCCACCCTTCGGTTGTGGCCACAAAATTTATTGCTACCCAGGCAACTAACATTGTCAGTGTCCCCAGGGTCCATAAAATAAACCGCTTCATGCTCGTTTCTGTCTTTTTTTGATATGTTTCGCACCGGGGGCTTTGTCCCGTTTAATGCGTAATCTTATGCTGGCAAAAAAATAGTGCTGAACAGAAATACCGAAAACACATACTTTTCGTCCGTTTTGCGCTGGTAACAAAATGTAAGAAACAAAAATGGTGAAATTGCGTTTTCAGATGTTTAGAGTTACTGAATAAAATCAATAATTTCGTCAATAACCGCAGGGCTATTCAGAATACGGCGATGTCCCAGCCCCTCGGTTTTATATAGCCGGGCATAGGGATAGGTTGTTACAAATTGCTCGGCATCGCCAAAAGGGACTTCCTTATCCTGTGTATCGTGGACCACCAGTGCCTGCTTAGCGATTCTCGACAAATTGCCCGAAGCATCCAATACCCGATGCGATGTGCCAACGCGGTTATCAGCAACATCATAGAGCGCATCAAGGCCGCGTTGATTGAGCCCCAACATGGAAGCAAAACGGTTGAGCACACCGGTTAAATTTGCCGGTGCGCCAACCAGCACCAGCTTATTAAATCGCGAATAACGGATGTTATGTAAAGCCAGTGCAGCACCGCCCAATGAGTGACCGATTGCCGCATGAACCTCCACAGCCTGACTGCTCAGGACGTGTTCTACTGCCCTGATAAACTCCCCCGGATGCGAGAGACATTCGCCCTGATAGTGGTGTCCTTTAGGCACAGGGGCAATGACCCGGTAGTCGTGCTGCAACAACCGGGTTAGCAAATCCGAAAATTGAGATACCGCGCCGGACCAACCATGCAACAGCATTATCGTCGGTCCAGTCCCTCGCCACACCTTGACGCATGTCTCTTCACTCACGTGCAGCACTTCGTCAGGGACTGGTATTTCCGCGTTATTGACCGGCAGCTGTGGGGTGAACAGGAGTTTTCCAGCCTGCCTGGCCGCCATTTTGGGCCAGACCCGGCTTAGCAGAAAGAAATAGATTTTAATAACAGCACGCATAGTAGGCACTTCACAATGATTCAAACAATGGCGCACATTCATACGCCGCCATACTCGTTATCGCAAGGTCGTGCCCCGATTACCGGACGTTCTGCACAAAAATACGGACGCGTAGTTCAGGCGAGCATGAGGTTTAACAGGTCAATGTGCTCCAGTCCTGACACATCCGGTTAAACGCAGCTTGTAATCGCGGGGTCATAAAATCAATGAAACTGCGCTGTTTTAGAGGCAGCACGTCCTGACGAATATAAAGCAGGTTCACTGGAAAGGGTTCTGGCGCAAACTCCTGTAGCACACGGTTAAGTTCGCCGCTTTTTAACCAGGGCAGCGCCTGATAAGACAGCACCCTGGCAATCCCTAAGCCCTGCCGGGCCGAATGTACAGCAATGTCGGTTGAGTTTGCTCTGATACGGGAGTTTACCGGCACACTCAGTTCTTCATTGTTAGCACTGAAACGCCAATGCGTGGCAGAATCCAGTCCTTCAAACGTAATGCAGTCGTGTTCGCTGAGGGATGCCAAATCTGTTGGCATGCCACGCTGTGCAATATACTCCGGACTGGCGCAGAGAATTTTTTGCACCTGTCCCAGACGCTTTGCCACCAGCTCACTGTCGGGCAAACGCCCGACCCGAATAGCTACATCGACAACATCTTCATACATATGCATGTTTTGGTCGGTCAATATCAGTTTTACGCTCACATCACTGTAGAGCTTGAGGTATTCAGCCAACAGAGGAAAGACGTGCATACGACCCATAATGATCGGTGCGGTAACGGTTAAACAGCCTTTGGGTTCGCGGTATTCCCCTTTTGCATCCCGCTCAATCTCCGACACCATCGACAACACTTCGCGACTGGACGCCAGGTATTTTTCACCGGCGTCGGTCAGTACCAGATTTCGCGTAGAGCGCAGTACCAGCTGCACACCAAGATACTCTTCCAGTTCTTTTACCTGGCGGCTGACTGTGGTTTGCGGTTTATTCAGTTTTCTGGCCGCCGCCGAGAAACTTCCGCACTCCATTACGGTACTGAAAATCTGCATTGCACTGAGTCGATCCATCTATCTCTCCAAAAAATGGGTAGGTGCTAAACAAAATCACCCACTACTCACATCCATTAAGGCGCTTTACATTAACAATCAAGACGACAATTTAACCAATCGAGGAATACATAATGTCTCGTTTAACTATCCCGGAGTCAATTGCCGATGCACCTCACGCTTCGCAATCGTTGCTTGAGGCCGTCCAGGGTAAGTTAGGTATGGTGCCTAATTTATTTCGTCTGGTTGGCAACAATCCGGCGGCACTGAAAGGTTATCTGTCGCTCACTGAATCGTTAACTGAAGGCATACTCCCTCTGCAGTTGCAGGAAGCCATTGCACTGGCTATCGCAGAAACAAACCGGTGTACATATTGCTTGTCTGCACACAGTTTTATAGCAGCGAACTTAGCGAACGTGCCTGAAGACGAAATCAGGTCGAACCGTAAAGGCTTGTCTGATGACGCCAAAACACAGGTTGCTTTGCAATTTGCCGTGGCGGTCGCCGAACTGAATGGCCGGGTCAACGACCAGTTGCTCAACGCCGTAAAGCAAGCTGGCTTCAGCGACGCCGAGATTATTGAAATTATTTTGCACGTTGCCCTGAACACCTGGACCAACAGCGTGAATAACGTAGCCGATACCGAAGTGGACTTTCCACTGGTGATCCCTTTTTAAGTTTACTAATACAAGGAGTTATACCATGCACGCCATCGACGAATACCGCCCACCCGTGCCGCCATTTACACGTGAAACGGCCATCAAAAAAGTACGCCTGGCTGAAGACGGCTGGAACTCGAAAGATCCGGAACGCGTAGCACAGGCCTATAGTCTGGGCACCAAGTGGCGTAACCGCGCCGAGTTTGTTGAAGGGCGGGACCAAGCCCGCGACTTTCTGGCTCGCAAATGGGCAAAAGAGCTGGAATACCGATTAATCAAAGAGCTCTGGGCGTTTACCGATAACCGCATTGCCGTGCGCTACGCCTACGAATGGCGCGACGACTCAGGCAACTGGTTTCGCTCATACGGCAACGAAAACTGGGAATTCAATGAGCAAGGCTTAATGACCAATCGCCATGCCTCGCTGAACGATCTCCCGATCACCGAAGAAGAGCGATTGTTCCGCTGGCCAGAGGGACGCCGTCCTGATGACCACCCGGGTCTCTCTGATCTGGGGTTATAAACCTGACTGCTGACGCACTTCCGCGTCAGCGTTAAAACACAATTTTTGCACAGTCACTTCGTTGATACGCAGTAGTGACGCCACAGGTCTGTCGCTTTGGCAGCAGGCCAGGGCTTCGTATTGCTCGAATTTAGCGGTCTTATGCCGGGCAACAGAAGGTTCAACATCGACTGTTATCGTTAAAAAGAGACAATTGACATGGAAAATTTAAGTGCATTACTCAACCAACATACCTTCACTAGCGAAGTTAATCACTGCGGGTTGTTAACCGCTGCTAAACACTTCACTGCGCGCGGTCAACTGCATTTGCTGGAGTCCGGCAAAGTCCGCATTCTACGCAAAGGGCAACGGGAATTACTCATGGACAGACCGTCAATGGTGTTTTTTCCCATTGGCGTAACACACCGCGTTGAGCCGGTGGACGCTGACACTGCACCAAAACTGATCAGCGCCAGTGTTACGTTTGCCGCAAACCAGTCTTCGCTGCTGGTAAATGCATTACCCGATGTCATGTATTTACAGCTGACACCCGACTGCGCGGTATCCGGCACGGCCCGCTGGTTGATCAACGAAATACAAACCCAACGGTTTGGTAAACAAACCATGCTGAACCGCCTGGGCGAAATATTCATTTTACAAATCCTGCGCCACGCCACCGAACACGGCAATTTGCAGGAAGGCACCGTGAGCGCCATCAATCACCCGCAGATGTCAAAAGTGATCAACCGCATCCATCAGGACCCGGCTTATCACTGGACCTTAGACAATCTTGCAAGTATTGCAGCCATGTCCCGGTCTAAATTCGCTGAGCAGTTCAAACAACTGGTTGGCCAAACGCCCAATGAGTACATCACAGGCCTGCGGCTCACGCTTGCACAGAAGTTACTGAAGAACAACAAGCCGGTGAACTATGTGGCCGGCGAAGTAGGTTACGAGCACGGTTCGGCGCTGGCGCGTATTTTTAAGAAAAAACTCGGTTTATCGCCGCGGCAGTGGTTGCAGCAAACGAAGCGCAACAGCGTGCAACAAGCCATTATTTAGAAGGAAATCTCGTGAATAATATTGCGGACATTCTACGTAAAACGGCCGTTAAGGCAGATGTATTTTTTAGCGGCCGACTTTGCGGTATTCAGTCGTTTGAAGGCAACGACAAAGGGCATTTGCACCTGTTGCGTTCAGGCAGGCTTACCCTGCTCTTGCGCGAAAAACAAAAGATCGTTATCGACGAGCCCAGCGTGATTTTTATTCCCGGGCCGGTCGAACACCGCATTCTGGCCAACCAGTCTGAAGACGCGCAACTGGTTTGCGCTACCGTGAGCCTGGAATCACACAATCGTTCGCTGCTGCTCGATGCCCTGCCAGAACTGTTGTGTTTGCCTCTTAGCATTGAAAAACACATCGGCCAGACGGCCAGTTGGCTGTTTGAAGAAGCGTTCAGCGAGTCGGTTACCCGCTCGGTGATGATCGACAAACTCAGTGAAATGTTTTTACTGCAAGTGATGCGGTATGTGCTGGACAACAACCTTAGTCAGGGTGGCATGCTGGCGGCCTTGTCTCACCCGGCGATTGCCAAGGCTATGAGCGCGATGCACCGCAATCCAGCCCACAACTGGTCGGTTGAATCGCTGGCTGGCGAGGCTGCTATGTCACGTTCTAAATTTGCCGCGACGTTCCGCGAAGTGGTAGGCACCACACCCAACGAATACCTCACGGAAATTCGCATTAATCAGGCGCAGGAACTGCTGCTTAGCCAGAAGCCCGTTAATTTGGTAGCCAACGAAGTGGGTTATGAGCATGGCTCGGCGCTAGCTCGCATCTTCCGTAAAAAGCTGGGCCTGTCGCCCAAAGCCTGGCTCAAGTTGCGCGGCAACGCCTGATGTAATTTGGTTTGAAACGCAGGACGCACGGTTTCAACGCCCCGCCCGAATCCCCTTACATTAGCAGAGTGACACAGCCATTGCCGGGTCATAAGCCAAATTGACAACTTCTACACAAGGAATGCTTTTATGAAATCCATTGTATTGCAGACAGGCCGCGTTCTGGGCGGCATGTCTGGTGTATTTAACACCGTGCAACCCCTGCTTACCCTGGCGGGACGTATCTATGTTTCCTGGGTATTTTTTGCCTCGGGATTAACCAAAATTGCGGATTGGGAAACCACCTTATTCCTGTTCGAATACGAGTATCACGTGCCGTTTTTACCCGTAGTACTGGCCGCTTATTTAGCCACGCTGGCTGAGCTGATTGTACCGGTTCTGCTGACCTCAGGTTTAGCCAGCCGCTTAAGCGCTATTGTGCTGAGCATTGTAAACGTTGTGGCTGTCATCAGCCTGGAAGAGATTGCGCCCGCCGCTTTGTATGGCCATGTAATCTGGGGACTTATTCTTGCCCACGTTGTGTTTTGGGGTGCAGGGCAACTGTCGGCCGACCACGTTATTAAATGGTTGTATAACAAACGGTTGCCACAGGCAGCCACGGCGTAGGGGAACGGTAATGAGCAATCTGGCAGTCAGTGCCGAGCGCCCGCTACCCAATGCACCGCGTGTTCAGTTGAGCAGCGGTGCGTCCTGCGTGCCCCAGCATTACTTACAATACGTACAAACTCAGCGCAGCATTGAGCAAGTTGCGCTCGAATGTGCGTTTAACGACAACACCATAATCTTTGCCGGCCAGGACAGCCATGGTTTATACGTCCAGATTGGTTTAGTCGGGTTCGATACGTACCTGCCGGTTGCATCCCAGTCCAAACGTAAAATTGTCTATGGTCGAAAATGGCGCATTGACTACAACGTACCGACTTCCGAACTGGTACAAACCATCTTCTTAGCCATAAAAAAAGCCCGAGAACACGAAGTGCGTGAGCTACTTAAGATTCGCTTCGACAATCACGCCAGCGCGCCCTTCAGTACCCATCAGGATGCCCGGTTGATTGCTGAACAGGCAGACCGGTTATTCGACGTGCAAACCCCACTGTCACTGATGCAATTCCGGCGTCAGGCGACCACGCTGATGAAACGTTCCCGGTACGATACCTCGCCCATCCAGATCCTGAACATCGAACAGCGTTTTAATCAGCAAGTTCTGGTCGATATTCATATGCCGGGCGGTGACACCCCAATGCTTAACGACACTGCTGATTCCTCTCTGACCTTGCTGTTGCCTGCGCCCTCGGTGAACGCCCTGCTGTTCGCGCTGATGGACGCACTGATTGCTAAAAGCGATCGTCTGGTTAGCGAGGCCTTTACTTACCAGGGCGTTGCACGTTTCAGTCACGCCATATCGGTTGAAGAACTGGCTGGTTTGTCGGTGCATACCCGCCTGGCAGACAAACAGGCCCCACGCAGCTTTCGGCATCAATTGAAGCAATATAATCATGTTACCGACGCGTCACGGGTGCCCAATGTCGTCACGCCTGAACTGGCCGAGTCAATTCGCTCCCGACTTGCCGACTTCGGCGAGCTGGCGGGTCATTACCCGACGTTTACCGTGCCCCCTTCATTAACCTAATCTTTTGGCTGGCTGCCCACACAACACAATACAAAAAGCCCCGGTATTTATTGATACCGGGGCTTTTTTTATCCAGTCAGTTGCGTCTCTGGTATTTGGTCTCTAGTCTCTTACTTTCAGACTGCCATATAAGTACACACAAAACGGCACACAATAGATCAGCACGGCTTTGGTTACGTTTATCGCCATTGTGCCTTCGAACGCTTCAAACTGATTGATCAACATTAACACCGTGCCTACTACCGACGCGGTTTTAGCCGCTTCCACCAATAAAGCCGGCGAAAATTTTCTGGCCTGCTTGTTACAGGATGGCGGCAGTTGCATTTCTTCTGCTATGGGTCTGTTTTCTGTCATGGCCCTGTCTCCGAATTAGAAGCTGTTGCGCGACAGAACAGCTTCGATTCCCGCCGGGTAACGGTGACTGCGATACAGTATTTCACCGTGCTGTGATAACACCACGAACACCGGCGTACCATTCACCAAAAACTCGCTGGTCAGCTCGGCACTTTCGTCAAACATCACCGGAAAATCCATCGCATAGTCATGCAGGTACGCGTGCATCTTTTCCTGGGTATCGTTAATAGCCACGTTAACACCGAGCACATCTATGCTGTCACCGTAATCATTGTGCAGGGCAGTGACTGCCGGGGTCGCCTTTTTACAATAGGGACACCAGGTAGCCCAGAAGTAAAGCAACACCGGCTTTTGCTCCCAGCGTTGCTGAAGTGAAAAGGTCTCGCCATTAACCGAGTTGAAGGTTAAGTTTGGCGTTAAATCCGGGGCTAGCGCCTCGCTGGCGATATTGGCTTGTTGTGCATGGCTGCTGAAGGATGCCCATGCAGCAAGTGAAAGAGTGGCCGCCACAACCAGGCGGCGCAGGGTAAATTTCGTCATCATTAATGTCCGGGTTGGGTTGATAGTACATTGATCCTATCGCGAGGCGTTGTTGAAAAAGCAACCAAAGCGCCTTGAATACAACCCTATCTTCCAGCCGGACTACAAACGCTTGGAAAAGGACAGGCTAATATAGTCGTAGCCCGGATTCGGACTTTTAAGCCCGCCATTGGAGTAATGGAAATACCGTAGCGTAACTGCGTACTGTCGCGACTGACCAAAGCGATACCCCAGCCCCAGGCGATCCTCGAACTGAAAGTGGGTACTGATGTCCTTCCCCGCAAAGCGAGTGTCATCCAGCAACGATACCCCAATACCAAATTCACCATACACTTCACCGTGCTGATTTTCGTGAAAGGTGTGGCGAAATACCGGCGAGAACGCCAAGACAAAATTGCTGTCGTAACGACTTGGATTACCGTATTCCCAAACATTGATGCTGGCCTCAAAGCTCAGGTCCAGCTGAGGGAAGTACGCGTGCAGATAGTCACTGTCGCGACGGTAAGCCAGTTTGACTCCCTGAACGTCGCCTTCGCCTTGCAGGTAGTCAACAGACAGTTCATCTGCCAAACCAGACTGAGGCGCAGACAGGGCCAGTAAACCGGCCGTAAATACGGCACCTAACGATTGTTTAATTGTGCTAAATTTCATTATAACGTTCACCAAATGTAGTTAAGATGACGCCATTTTCGGTGAAATGAGATAAACAAAATTAGCCGTTCGTCTGTAAAACTGAACCCGCTTTACTCACAAACAAAGAGATGCGAAAGACATAAAAAAAGCGGCGCATTGACCTGAATGTATCCGGGCAGGAGTGTAGTGCCGGAGTCCGCTCAGGGTGCGCCGCAAGCAGGAGGGAGGGTTTTCACCTCGGGGACAAAATGGTCTCTATCCATTGACGCTCAATGGCCTGCGACAGCCATTGGGCAAAATCGATACCGGGATAGGTATCCAGCAGAGCCGCCAGATGCATGCCATGCTGCACACCTTGTAGCCAGGCATATTGCTGCTGGTCTACCACATCCGCTTTGGGCTTGTTGTGCTGCTGATACACCACAGCAAAGTGGGTGTTTTCACGATTTTGCATAATGATCTCCAGTCCTTCAGACAAGTCATGCTGGCCATGCGAGTCGCGGTGAAGCTGCCACATGGGCTGCACGGGAAACGGGCTTTCCAGCACTGTCAAAGAGGGTTGCAGCTTAATAGTCAGGTGCTCAGGGTCGACCTCTGTCAGCAGTTGCAAACTGGCGCGGTCAAACGCGTTAACCGTGCTGCGTCCAACTACCTGTACGGCCCATTCCAGTCTGGCTATGTCAGCCAGGTACGGGTGCTCGCCCGCCAACTCGCTGCTTTCTACAACCTGACCAAGCTGGCTTCCCCAGTCGGCCCAGTCACCGGTTGCAGGCTTTTCCCAGGCGAGCAGTCGCTGGGCCAGTATAAACATCGCTTGCTCCCCTACCATTTGCTGCAGCACCGGGTAGGAAATCGAAAGACTGCGCGCTGCGGTCATTTGTAAATTCTGCTGGTAAATCTTCAGGGCGCGCTCAGGCACGCCGCTTAGCGAGGATTGTGTAAAAATGTCAGTGATCAGGGCAGACTGATGATGGTTAGTTCGTCGGTGTCCTGCCAAGTCTGTGCTAAGGCGCGGCTTGTTATCAGTAACTACATTCATGACATTTCCTCAATCAGGGTTTGCGCTAAAATAAAACGTGCCGTGCCGGCTTCTTCCTGCAAGCGGCTCCAGGTGGGCAGTTGGTTATCCCACTCAATTAACGTAGTCGCGCCGGGAAACAGGTGAATGGCCTGTTGAAACAATGCCCAGCACGCATGGGATACCGGCTGAGCGTGATCGTCGATAACCAGTTCGCCAGGTGCTACCGCACTGCTGCCGGCAAGATGAATTTCCCGGACTGCTTTGGCAGGCAGTGTTTTTAACCAGTTAAGCGCGTACTGCGCTGTGTTGCCCGGATAAAAGTTCTGCCCGTTTACCAGCACATTGTTCAAATCCACCAGCAAGCCACAGCCGGTCAAAGTCGCAGCCTGTGCCAGGAATTCCGCTTCCTGTATAGGGTCACTGCGGTGGTTCACATAGCTCACAATGTTTTCAATAAGCAACTGCCGTCCCAATGCTTGCTGAACCCGGTCAATGTTGTTCACCAGGATGTCCAGCGAAGCCTGGTCGTAAGTCAGGGGCAACAGGTCACCGGCATGCAGAGGCTGATTGGCTGTGTGCCCCCAGGTAAAGCAGGCGTGATCTGACACCAGAATGGGATCCACCCGGTTTACCAATGCACAAAATCGTTTTAAATAGCCAGTATCAATGCCATTTGCCGAACCGAGTCCCATCGCCGTGCCGTGAATGCTAAGCGGATACTGTTCGGCCAGTGCGTCCAAAAACGCGGGGATCACGCCGCCTTCGGCGAAAAAGTTTTCGGCGTGTATCTCTAAAAAATCCACGGAGTGAGATGTCTGCGCCAACGCCTCGGCATAATGCTCGTGACGCAGGCCCACACCTACCCTGGTGTTTTCTACACGCTCATAGTGTTGCGAAATCGCAGACATCATATTCTCCTTTTGCTCATTTAACGAAACGCCCTGGCTTAGCCTTGTTTCGCAGCGTCGTAACGCTTTTTAGCTTCTGCTTTCAGCATGCCGCCCAGCGATTCACAGGTGCCTTTTGCCACCAGTTTCCACTCACCCGGGTCGTTATCTACGGTGGATTGCCCTGCGCAGGAATGGGTGCCCGCCAGGTTACCGCAGTCGTTTTGACCAGCGGCTGAAATGCCGTAGCACTTTTCTTTGCCTGCGGCCTGCGCCGGTGCAGACACGGCGGTTGCTAATGCCATTGCCAGTGCAGCGGCAGCAATTTTTTGTTTCTGATTCATGGTGATTTCCTATACGTCTTTAATTCAGGTGATAAGACACCCACTTGTTGAGTTCGCCGTAGTTCGACAAACCAACGTGTGTGTCCAGTCGTTTGGTGCGATCCATCAGGATCAGCGTCGGCACAGCCCGTACCCCCAGCATTTGGGCTAACCCATGCTCTTCATCTGCATCCACTTTAATGATCCGCAGTGAATCTTTATGCGCTTGCTCCAGCAAGTTAATAATGGGCGCAAGCTGCTTGCAGGGGCCGCACCAGGAGGCGGTGAACCACAACATCACCACCTGCTCCGGGTATTCATGGCCATTCGACAAAATGCCTTTCAGCTCGGTTTCCATATCGGATTAGTCCTCAGCGTTGGTCGCTTCAACAGACAGGCTTTCAATGCCATCCCATACGCGGTAAGCGGTTTTCAGGTTACCCGGCACGTCTTCCATCCATTTTTTCTGAACGGCTTTGTTCAGGTTCAGATACAGTTTGTCGTCTTTGATGTAGAACGCATCCGGATCCACATCCAGCTTTTTGTTCAGCGCTACACCCATTGCACAGTAACCACCAAATTGTGGGGCATAGTGCTCGGCATCGGCTTTAAACAGGTCGCGGTTTTTCGCGCTTGAGAAGCGGTAAATAGCGCCGTCATAGGTGGCGGTGTATTTTGCTGAACCTTCCACAGCTTTGTGTTTTACAAAGTAAGCAACCGGGTCATAGCCGTGAATGGCTACATCGTTTTCGCCCAGGTTGACTGCCGAAGCAAACGACAGGCTGCTGAATAACAGTGAGCCAGCAAGGCCGGCCAGTTTTAACGCGTTTAGTACTTTCATTGCTCTTTCCTCATTTTGACGCCGAATATCGGCTGGGTAGTGGTGGGAGAGGCTGTTTGCCTTCCCTGTGATATAAGGTAAGAAATTGAACGCATCGAAAGGCAACTGAAACACTTCAAAAACAACCGTAACGTCCAAACCGTATTTTGAACGTTTGGTCAAAGGATATGAACGCATTGTGACGCGCGCACAAACACAGGCATGGACAATACAAATAGCAACAACCAGGAGGCGAACCCATGCTTGTATTCACTGTGCTAACCACACTCGGCAAACTGAGTATGCTCATAATGACGGGGATTTACTTTATCTTTTCTTGCACCGTTATGGCTGCTTTGAGGCAATCGGAACAAGGCGCAGAAACCATGGTGCGGATCAACAAGGAAATCCTGAACCCGCTTTTTTACCTGTGTTTTTTTGGCTCTGCCCTCACCGCGCTGGTATTGGTGGTTACACGCTCAAACGATTATCTTGCCGGGCTAATCTTCTTCGCTGGCACCTTTCTTGTCACACTAATAAAGAATGTTCCGCTCAATAATGCTTTGTTAGCGGCAAGCGGTGAAATTGGATTTCAACACACCTGGCAGGCATACCTGCGCAACTGGGTATTTTGGAATCATGTGCGCACAGTGTCGGCAACCGTAAGCGGTGCATTGCTACTCTGGTCAGCGGCACTCTGATCAGCCAAACGGGAGAAATTGTCATGTCTTCTGCATTTCGCGTATATTGGTCTGCGGCCCCTCACAACAGGACAGGCAGACCTACCGATATGGAATTCGACCCCAATCAGCGCGCGGATACGCCCCTCGAAGACAGCCCGTTAGGCAAGTTGCTGAACAACCTGCATATCGCCACGGCCTTTTGCACCGACTCGCTGTTAAGCGATCCCTGGGCGGTGGATATGCCCGCTATTCCCCATTGCCTGATGTTCCACCTGGTGTTAAATGGCGCAGCCGAATTTCACTTTGATGATTCGTCCTGTACCCTGCAAACCAATGATTTTATTTTGTTTCCACGCGGCGAAGGCCACCAGCTCAACGGGCAGTCTCCTACGCCAGGCGTACCACTGACATCATTGCCCATACAGTGTGTGTCAGAGCGCTTCGAGACCCTGGAGTATGGCGGCAATGGCGAAACTTCACGGCTGTTATGTGGCGCCTTGTTCTTTACCCATCCGCTGGCCCAAAAGCTACTTTCCGGTTTACCTACCGCGCTGGTGATCCGGGAATCTCACCGCCCTACCCATACGCTGGTAAAACACATTAGCGAATTGATCCGCACCGAAACTCAATATGTGGGCCTGGGCACCGAGGCGGTGTTGTCGAGGCTGGCTGAAATTCTGATTATTGCGGTGCTGCGCGAGCACCTTAACAGTCTGGAAGCAGGTACTTTGGGCTGGTTGAGTGTATTGTCGGACGATCGCATCGCCAAAGCCTTACAGCTGATCCACAACGCTCCAGATGAGCACTGGCGTTTAGAGAGTCTGGCTAAAGAAGTGGGTATGTCGCGGACCAATTTTGCTCAGCAATTTAAGCAATTGGTGGGGAACACCCCAATGGATTATTTAACTGAATGGCGCATGTCACTGGCCTATTCGAAACTCCAGTTCAGCAATGACACCTTGCTGGCCATTGCGCTGGACTTAGGTTACCAGTCTGAATCCGCCTTTTCCCGCGCCTTTAAAAAAGTCATCGGGAAAAGCCCGGGTGAAGTACGCCGTAGCGAACAGGCTGGTGTCAGCTGAGGGGTTCGTATAGCGACTCGGTGGCTTGCTTCAACCCGGCATGGGGCAAAAATTGATCGGTAATCGTTAAAATTGCATGCAGGTTATTGGTTAGTTTTTCCAGGTCAATGTCGCCCGGTTTTACCGATGTCTGGAGTAAATGCAGGGCCATGTCGGCTAACAGCAAACGCTGTTTTTCCAGCCATTCCGGACTGTTTTTCACAGCCCCGTTAGCCAGATAGCCAGACTCAACAATGTCGTGTAATTTCCAGCTGGCTTTAATGATACTTGCGCGATCGGCATCCTTCATGTGTCGCCTCCGTAACCTGTTCGTAATGGCGTGAAGTGTATCAACCCCTCGTAATCAGCACTATACAGATCGTCCCGATTGTCATACTGTTTCACTCTGGCTTATTACCAACAGCAACAAAATGAATCGACGTACCTTTGTGATATCCGCGCTGTCTTGTGGCGCTATTGGCGTGGCGGGTGGCTATTGGCTGAATACACCGCAGCACAACGACGACATGGGCATCAGCGCCCTGCAGGTATTTTTGCGCTCATTGGATGCCAGTCAGCTGACTTCACAAACCAATTGGTCGATCGCCAGGACATTCCATCACATGACCCAAAGTGTGGATTATTCAATAACCGGTTACCCCGAACACAAGCCTGAATGGTTTAAATCCTCACTGGGCACAACGGCCTTTGCGGTGTTCGCCGCCAAACGCGTTATGACCCACAACCTGGAAGAACCTATCCCAGGCGCACCAGATACCCCGACATTGCTGACCGCCGACGCGGCTATTGGCCAATTAGTGGAGGCGCTGGAGCGATTTCAGGCACACACAGGCCCGCTCGCTGAGCATTTTGCCTATGGCGCGCTGAGTAAAGCGGAGTATGCCCTCGCCCACGTTATGCATGTACGCAATCACTTCGAGCAAATAACCTGATATCAAGCCGCATAATGCTTGCAGTTATCCCAATTCGAGCCAAAATCGCTGACTATTCGTTATACAAAACATTAACATTTTTTGCGTTTTAAACCGGTGAATGCCTGTTCACCGCTACCGTATCACCTGTCACACCCTCCATCTAAAAAACCATAAAACACTGATTAATATAGATATACATCAATAAAACGAAGAGAATCTCTATTTCTTCATTAACAATCGTTAATGAAATGTTGACTATAATATTATCATACAATAGTATCCTTACCCCAGAATAACAATAAGAACAAATGGCGACGCCTAATACGGGATGGTCGTAAACCTTACTACGCGCAACACAACACGGTATTGATCGGCAGGGTAATTCGTGATGGTTGCGCAACTACAAACATTCTTGGAGAAGATACATGTTTAAACGTGCACAGGTAGCCAGTGCTATTTTAGCCGCATTGGCTTCGCAGTCTCTTTACGCTCAGGACACCAGCAACACGCAACCCACCGAAGACACTATTGAAATCATCGACGTACGTGGTGTAAAAGCCAGCTTGAACTCCGCGCAAAATATGAAAATGAATGCGTCGAACATCTCAGACCTCATCGTGGCCGAAGACATTGGTAAATTACCCGACAACAGTGTGGCTGCAGCTCTGCAGCGCGTTACCGGTATTCAGGTTGCGCGTACAAACGGTGAAGTCGCCCAGGTTCTGATTCGCGGTTTACCCGACATCGTTACAACCATGAATGGCCGCAATATCTTCACAACAACCGGCCGCTCGTTGTCACTGACCGACGTGCCTGCTGATCTGGTTTACTCGGTAGACGTGAAAAAGTCGATTAGCGCGTCTGATATCGAAGGGGGTATTGCAGGTAGTATCGATATCCAACTGCGTAAGCCATTTGACTTTGATGATGGCTTCTCTGCTGCAGGCGGTTTACGTTATGTGTACAGCGATGAGGCTGAATCCTGGAATCCCATTGGCAGCGTCACACTGAACAACAACTGGGATAACAGCAACGGCCGCTTTGGCGCTATGTTAAGCGTGTCGCATCAAAGCCGTGATTTTCAGGACCAGGTAAACTTCGTAACGGCCCCGTTTGCATTGCCAGACTCGGTAGTCAACAACCCGAATTCTGCACCGCTGAATGTAGCTGGCGAGCCTGCACTTGCACCGAACGTTATCGGTGGTTATTTCCGTTACGGTGACCGCTCCCGCGACTCATTCAACGCGACATTCCAGTTCGAGCCGAACAGCAACAGCACTTATTACCTTGATGTATTTGGGGTGAAATACGAGCAAAACAGCCAGCTTAACTTCTGGGTACCCATCCCTAGCTGGGGTGGCTGGGGTAATGGTTACGTTGAGTCTTACAAAGAAGGCTCTAACGTGGCGCAGTCTGTGGTTCGTCCGGATGCACCGGGTACCATTACCAGTAACCAGTCGTTCTTCAACGAGTCTGAAACCTACCAGTTTGCACTGGGCGGCAAGTGGTATTTCGACAACATCACCGTTAAGTCCGACCTGGCGTACACCGACACAGAAGCCAACAACAAAGGCTTTATTCTTGATTTAGCGTTTTTTGCCGACACCATTATTTATGACTTCGACAAAAACGGCGCAGGCATCTCTGACGTACAAATCCTGGATGCGAGCGGTCAGCCTTATGACATGACCGACCTTAGCCAGTACTCCCTGTGGACTAACTTTGACAGCCTGGGTCATCAGGAAGGTGATGCCATTGACTGGACCCTGGATGCGAACATTGCGTTGGATTCATGGATCCACTCTGTTGATGTAGGCCTGCGTATTAACGAGCGTTCTGCCTTTAATCAGGAAGCCGATACCGGCGGCCGTGGCAACATCTCAGGCCGGAATATACCGCTTACCGAATTCCCGGGTCTGGAAGATTACTCGCCAGCCGGCTACATGAGCGACGTTACATCACTGAACAATACGCAGTGGTTAACGCCTAACGCCGCGTATTTGCTGGCCAACCGAGGTGATATCCGTGAGGCCATGGGTTACTCACGTGACGACCCTGACTTCCTGCCAGCGCGCTATTACGACAACACAGAAAACAACTATGCGATTTACGCACAGGCTAACTTCTCTACAGAAATTGGCGACATGCTGTTAGACGGTGAAGCGGGTGTGCGCGTTGTTAAGCTGGAATCTGAACTGAACGGTAACAGCATTACCGATGGCGTGGTTACGCCAATTACGGTCGACACCAGTTCAACGCAGGTGTTACCGGCAGTGAACATGCGTCTGCAGGTAGCCGATGAAGTGTTCCTTCGTGCAGCCTACGGCAAAACCATTAATCGTCCGAACTTTGCTGACCTGAACCCAAGTGCAACCTACTTCCTGCCTTCAGAAACCGGTACGCTGGGCTACGGCAACGGCGGTAACCCGGAGCTGGATGCCGTAGAGTCACAAAACTACGACCTGGCAGCAGAATGGTACTTTGGTGAAGCCAGTTCATTAACCGCAACTGTGTTCTACCGCGATATCGACGGCTATGTGAAGTACGTAGCGATCCCTGAAACCATCAATGGTAACGAGTTCTCGATCACCCGCCCGGTAAACAGTGGCGCAGGTTCCCTAGAAGGGGTTGAGCTGGCCTATACCCAGTTCTTCGAAAACCTGCCTGACATGCTGGACGGCCTGGGTATCCAACTGAATACCACATTAATGGATCACGAAGCAGAAAACGCCGAAGGGGTTATGGAGCCGCTGCCTAACGTATCAGACAAGTCTTACAACGCTATCCTGATGTATGAGCGTGAAGGCCTTAACGTGCGTCTGGCTTACAACTGGCGTAGCGAATGGTACGGCAGCTTCAATGAAGCTGGCGACCAGCCTGGTAGCTCAGTCATTCATGAGGCCATCAGCTCACTGGATTTCTCGGTGAACTACGACGTAAACGAAAACCTGACTATCAGCTTCGACGGCACCAACCTGGCCGATGACGTCGCCAACGATTACTTCGGCGGTGACTCTGCAGCCGATGCGCGTTTGTATCCTCGTGATACCTACATCCGCGACCGTACTTTCTCACTGGGTGTACGTTACAGAATGTAATCTGCGGTTTATTTAAACCATTAAGAAACCCGCCATTTGGCGGGTTTCTTTTATCTTTTTTAAACTGAACCAACTTAGCTCATTTTGGCAATCCAGCTTTGCGGCGCGATGCGCAAAATCCAGTGTAACCAGGCCCACGGCCAGGTCGGCACATAACTGTTTGCCTTCTCTTTGTTGATAGCCCTTACCATGGCTTTGCAACCCGTTTCGGTGTCCACAATAAACGGCACTTTTTCTACCTTGTCGTTTATTTCACTGCGGATAAACCCGGGGTGAATACAGGTTACTTTTATGGGCGTGTTGCGCACGTCTATGCGAATACCTTCCGACAGCGACGTGATCGCTGCTTTGGTAGCCGCATAAACCGTCATAGCCCGGCGGAAGCCTCGCACAGCGCTAATGGAAGAGATTGTCACCAGATGACCGGCGTTCTGCTCGCGAAAAATGTCCATAGCCGCTTCACACTGAGCGACGGCCGACACAAAATTGGTCACCGCGGTTTGTTTGTTGGCATGAAAATACCCGGTACCAATTGACGCGCCTTTACCCATACCGGCATTCACAATCACCCGGTCCAACGTGCCCATGTCATCACGAAACGCCTTAAACACACTGAATACCGCATCGTGATCGTTTACATCCAGCGACCGGATAAACACCTTGATGTTGGGGTTAATGCCTTCGAGCTGTGCTTTCAGCTCCTCAAGTCTTTCTACACGACGCGCGCAAAGCGCCAGGTTGCAGCCCTGTTTGGCAAACTCTACCGCCATACCGTGGCCCAGGCCCGAACTCGCGCCGGTAATCAAAATATTTTTACGCATTGTTGTTCTCTTTATTTGTAGGTAATCATCGAGCGACTGGCCGGTGTATCCAAATGCTGATGTTCGTTTACCGATGACACCATGAAGCGGCCGCCGGTGCGAAGAATTTTTGTGATCCCCGTATTTACCAGTGTCCAGTTCAGGCTAAACCAATTTTGTTCAGGGAGCTGCATCAGGCTTGAGAGCACCAGTGCGATTGGGCCACCAGACGTTACCACCAGCGCCTGTTCCCCTTTTTCCAGCTCCACGAAAGTCGCTTCAAGCGCTTTCAATACCCGTCTTCTGAAGTTGCACCAGGACTCCGCATAGTCGTCGTTATACTTACCGCTTTGCCAGCGATGAACCGCCTGGGTAAACACGTTCAAAAACGCCTTCTCTGGCTCAGGTTGCGTCATTAAATATTGTCGCATGCTGGCTGCCGTAGCCAGTCGCTCGTCGAATACGCCCAGTACGTTGTGATGATCGATTTCATTCCAATCCCGGTTAACTGGCGCTGCTGGCAATGCCGCGCCGTAGCCTTTTTGCAACTGCGTCAGTGTCTGGCCGTGACGCTGCATTCCGCCACACACGACTTTATTAAAGGTAATCCCCCTGCGCGCCAGATCTGCGCCGGTGCGGTAAGCCTGTTGCTCGCCGGTACCCGACAACGCATCATAGTCGTCTGCTTCAAAACTGGCTTGCCCATGGCGGAGTAAATACACACAGCTCATGGCTACCGCCCCTTTATAGCGCGCTCGCAGCGCCACAGTAAATAATGCACAAATAACCAGAAGCGTTTAAACGCCGGATTGCGGGTTTGTTTGTGATGGTATCGGTAGTAAATTTGCTGGGCAATCGCGGCGAGCCTGAACAGCCCGTAGACTTCGTAAAAACGAAAATCACCCACGTCCAGCGACATGTTTGACAGGTAATAATCGACAATCTCGTTGCGGCTCATCATGCCGGGCAAATGGGTAGGCTGACGACGGGTCATTTGCGCCATAAAATCATCACCGGGTTCAACCCAATAGGCCAGCGTATTACCCAAGTCCATCAACGGGTCGCCCAGGGTTGCCAGTTCCCAGTCCAGTACGGCGTTAATATGGGTAATATCGTTCGGGTCCAGCACCAGGTTATCGAGCCGGAAGTCATTATGCGTCAGACAGATGTTCTCTTTAGACGGCAGGTTGCGTTCCAGCCAGTTGATGACTTTTTTACCCGACGGCACATTCCAGGTTTTGGCTTTCTGATAGCGCGTGCGCCAGCCACTGATTTGCCGTTCGGTGTACCCTTCTCCTTTACCCAGATGATCGAGACCGGCTTGTTTATAGTCAACGCTGTGCAGCGCTATCAGGCTGTCGAACATGTTTTTACACAGTTGTTGGCATTGTGCTTTGCTGACGTCCAGACCCCGAGGAAAATGCTTGCGCGGGATCACCCCGGTGATTTTCTCCATGACATAAAAGTCGCTGCCAATCAGATTTTCATCATCGCAATAGCCCACCATGGCCGGCACATAATCGTAAACAGGTTTTAGCGCTTGTTGCAGACGAAACTCCCGCCCCATGTCGTGCGCGCCTTTTGCTTTCGTGCCGGCGGGTGCGCGGCGCAGGATAAATTCTGCATCCGGGTAAGACAGGCAATATGTCCAGTTCGAGGCACCACCAGAATATTGGGTAATGGCCGGTAACCCAGCCAAACCGTTAACCCGTTGCTGAAGCCACTGATGCACCGGCTCCACGGGCAATGTTTCACCTGCTCTTACCGAGCCAGCGGTATCGATATACTGCGAAGTCATGCTGTTTTATTGCCCCATTTTCCGTAACCGTTTGGTGTGGTCGGCCATCATTTTTAAGTAATACTGCGGGAACCAGCGTTTAATGCGATAGGCCTTAGCGCCCTCTTTATGACTCAGCAACATAAAGCGCTTTGCCTGTACGCCGTCAAACGCGCAATTAGCCACATCATCAGCGTTAACCTGGGCTTTGTCCAGCAATCGGGTCACCACGCCTTTCATGGCCGGGTTAGCGCTGCGCACTGACTCATCGAGGTTGGTTTTAAAAAAGCCCGGGCACAGCACACTGACACCAATCCTGGCATCAATCAGTTCCAGCCGCATGGTCTCAGAAAAGCTCACAATCGCGGCTTTGCTGGCGTTATATGAGGCCATTACCGGGGCGGCGGTAATGCCCGCCTGGGATGCCACGTTCAGCAGATAACCGCCATCCTGCGCTTTTAACAACGGCAACATGGCGCGGGTCATGCGCACTGCTCCAAGCACGTTAATATCCAACACCCAGGCCCACTGTTCAATGTCTTCCTCGAGCAGACTGCCGGCGGTGGCCACCCCAGCGTTGTTGATCAGTAAATCCACCGACGGCCAGATTTCCCCGACGCGTTCGGTTAATGCCTTTACCTCTGCGTCACTGCGAATATCGCAATGAACATACCAGGCTTGTACACCCAGCGTTTTGAGTTCAGCCAACACCTGCTCACCGCGCTCGGCGTGAATGTCGGCAATGACCACATCGGCGCCGGCTTTCGCCCAGCGCAGCGCCAAAGCTCTGCCCAGTCCCGACGCACCGCCGGTGACTACAACCCGTTTTTGCATGTTACGACTCCTTTGCCAACGATGATGACTGCGCTTCTCTGGCGGGTTTATATTTTGCCAGTTCCAGACGCGACACCATGGCTTTGTGCACTTCATCGGGACCATCCGCCAGCCTCAGACTGCGCGCCATTGCCGCAAACCCAGCCAGTGGCAGGTCGCCACACATGCCGGCTCCGCCGTGCATTTGGATAGCCATATCCACCACCTGTTGCAGCATGTTGGGCACCACCACTTTAATGGCGGAAATATCGGTCATGGCGTGCTTTACCCCCACATTGTCGATTTTCCAGGCCGCACATAATGTGAGTAAGCGCGCCTGATCGATAAGCATTCGGGCTTCCGCCACCCGTTCCATATTGCCGCCCAGTTTGATAATGGGCTGACCAAAGGCAACCCGGGTACTACCGCGCTGAATCATTAACGACAGTGCGCGCTCGGCAGCACCAATGGCACGCATACAATGATGCACCCTGCCCGGCCCTAATCGGCCCTGAGCAATCGCAAACCCTTTACCTAACCCCATGATCAAATTGGCGGCGGGCACACGTACGTTGTCGAAGTGCATTTCGCCATGCCCGTAAGGCGCATCATAGTCACCATAGGCAGTCAGCATGCGTTTAATGGTAAGCCCCGGTGTATCAAGTGGCACCAGCACCATGCTGTGTCGGTTGTGCTTGTCGGCATCAGGAACAGACAACCCCATCACAATGGCTATTTTTGCATTGGGATGGCCCAGGCCGGTTGTCCACCACTTGGTGCCGTTAATAACCAGTTCGTCTCCCTCGGGGGTAATCGTGACCTGCATGTTAGTAGCATCCGACGAGGCAACGTCGGGCTCGGTCATGCCGAACACCGAGCGAATGTCGCCGTTTAACAATGGCGTTAGCCATTGTGACTTCTGAGCGTCGCTACCAAAGTGATACAGCACCTCCATATTGCCGGTATCCGGTGCGTTGCAGTTAAAAATTTCAGGCGCAAGCAAGCTTTGCCCCATGGCTTCTGCCACCGGCGCATAGTCGACGCAACTGAGGCCCTGCCCCCATTCAGAATCAGGTAAAAACAGGTTCCATAACCCCTCGGCTTTGGCCTGCGCTTTCAACGCCTGAACAGTCGGGTTTAACTGCCATTGCTGCCAGTTACCATGACCGTTCTGGGCATGGTTCTCGCGCATAATACTGGCTTCCTGAGGCAACACTTTTTGCTGCATAAAGTCCCTGACTTTAGCAACGTAGGCCCGGCTTTTTTCACTGTGCTCAAAATTCATCGCAGATACACCAACATGTTACTCAATTGTTAACTAGTCTAACCAGTTGCAATAAATGAATGAAGTGAAATAAACTAAAGCCAAACTATGAATAATATTCACAGCACTGTTCATGAACGATAAGCCCCTGCAACATCTGGATCTCAACCTGCTCAAGATCTTTGAGGCGCTTTACGAAGAGCAGAATATGACCCGTGCCGCCGAGCGCCTGTTTATTACGCCGTCGGCTATCAGTCATGCGGTAAAGCGATTGCGCGAACACTTGCATGATCCATTGTTTGAACGCAAAGCATCGCGTATGCAACCCACCAGTCTGTGCCGTCGCATTGCGCCCTTATTGCTGTCGCATTTAAATGGCTTGCGCATGGCGGTGCAGCAGTTTACCCGCTTTGATCCTGCCAGCAGTGAACAGCGCTTTAACATCATGATCCACGACGCGTTGGAACCGCTGTACATTCCGGTATTGTTTTCCAACTTGCGGGAACTCGCACCGCGGGTGCAGCTGGCCTGTCGGCCTTTAGACCGTCCCAACATCGGCCGATTACTGGCAACCGGGCAGGCGGACATCGCCATTGACGTGGCCCTGCCGTTGTCGAAGCCTGTGCAGCACCAACGCCTGAGCAGAGACGAGTTTGTGGTACTCCGGGGCAAGCACGTTCAATCACCGCTAACTCGTCAGGCCTACCTGGCAGCTGAACACATTGCAGTAAGTCACCGCGCCTCCGGGCGTGTGGTTGAGGACATCAGCCTGCAACAGCAAAGTATTAATCGTCAGCATGTGTTGCGTTGTCAGAGTTACCAAACGGCTAAACACCTGTTAAAAACAGGTGAGTACTTACTGACGATACCCGTATCGATAGCCAGGAGTTTGCGGGACGACGAATTGGAAATACTCCCACTACCTTTAACCCTGCAAGGGCTCGATGTGGATATGTACTGGCACGAAAACAGTGAGCAGGACGACGCCATCGCCTGGCTCAGGCAGCAGGTGGAAAAGATCAGTAATCACCTCACTATTCGCAGCTAAATGCGCTTAAGCCTGTCTTAAGGTTTACCCGCTATTGTGAGCACTGATTCAGCATTAATGAGATTTACCTGCCGTGCTTTCTGTTGTGATCCCTGCAAAAAATGAACAGGACAATATTGCCCCTTTGGTAAAAGAAATAGTCACTGCATTACGCGGTGTGTGTTCGTTTGAAATTCTTTATGTGGATGATGGCAGTACGGACAATACCTATCATGTGCTACGCCAATTGTCGTTAAGCCACTACCCTCAACTCAGGGTTATTCGTCATGTCTTTTCCGTTGGCCAGAGCACCGCAGTGCATACTGGGGTTTACCATGCCAGAGGCGAGCTCGTAATCACCCTCGATGCTGACGGACAAAACGATCCGGCAGACATTCCCGCGCTGCTTTCTGCGGCCCGGGCATATTCGCCTGCACAGTGTTTTTGCGTTGCCGGCTATCGCAAAAGCCGCAAAGACACTGCCTGGAAACGGTTTCAGTCCCGGGTGGCAAACGGTGTGAGAAGTCGCTTTCTGCACGATGACACACCGGATACCGGTTGTGGCATGAAGCTGTTTCCCCGCGAGACTTTTTTGCGACTACCCTATTTCGACCACATGCACCGCTTTATTCCAGCTTTAATAAAGCGTCTGGGTGGAGACGTTATCGTGGTGCAGGTGAATCACAGAGATCGCCAGCACGGCACTTCAAATTACACCATGATGAGTCGCCTATGGGTTGGCATTATTGATATGATTGGTGTTTTATGGCTGCAGAAACGCACTAAGATTGCACACGTAGTATGTGAAGATGAATAAACAACGCCGTATCTCCCTATTGAAAAACAGTTTATACCTGCTGCTCATCTTGCTAGTGTGTGTTGGGGTTAGCGAAGTAGTCCGGCAACTCCCCGCCGTCGCTGCGTTTAATCAGGACTGGGTCGATGCCAATACCCGGCACAACGGATGGACAGGCGTTGCGTATTTTATCGGTATGGCTGCAGCATTAACCGCTATTGGCCTGCCGCGTCAACTCACCGCGTTTCTGGCCGGTTACGCCTTTGGATTCAGCGAGGGGCTGCTCTACTCCGTTATCGGCGCCACCCTAAGTTGTACAGCGGTATTCTGGTTGTCTCGCACAGTGGCACGCCGTCCACTGAGAGCCAGATTCGCCAGTAAAGTAGCCCGGCTGGATGCTTTTGTAGCGGTGAAACCCTTTTTAATGACCATTGTGATCCGCCTGATGCCCTTCGGCAATAACCTCGCGACCAATCTGATCGCAGGCGTAAGCCATGTGCCTGCTCGGCTGTTTATAACCGGCTCTATGATTGGCTACATTCCTCAAATGGCAATATTTGCGTTGATGGGCAAAGGCATTGTGGTGCAGTCCTACTGGAAAATCGCCCTGAGCGTAGGGTTACTTGGGGTCTCTGCGTTGTTGAGTATTTATCTGTACAAACAGTTTAAAGCCGGTGCGCTGAATAATGACAACGTCAATGACAGTGACACCGCACAAGACGCCTCAACCACTCAACAATCTGGCCAATCTGCGTCGACTTCTGTCTAATGAACAATCACTCACTCTATCCTTCGGGGCTGTATCAGGCTTACCCGTTAGGTATCCTGCTATGTCTGAGTGCAGTTATCCTGTTAACCGGTTTAGGGCTCCGTGAGCCCTGGCCTGCCGATGAACCGCGCTTTGCACTGATCGCCAAAGACATGGTGGAAACCGGGCAATGGTTTTTCCCAATGCGCGGCGGCGAAATCTATCCCGATAAACCGCCGGTATTTATGTGGTTAATCGCCCTGTTTTATGTCATGACAGGGAGCCTGAAAGTGGCATTTTTGTTACCGTCAGCGCTTGCAGGTATGGTAACGATTGGGTTGGTTTACGACCTCGGTCGCCGCCTTTGGTCTGTGAATACAGGGTTTATTGCAGGCCTGTTACTGCTTTTTACCGTGCAGTTCACGCTGCAAGCAAAAACCGCACAGATAGACGCCCTGGTCTGCGTTTTTATCACCTTCGGCTGTTACGGGTTATTGCGTTTTTTACTCATTGACGGGCTATGGCGCTGGTACTTCCTGGCCTGGTTTGCCATGGGGTTGGGGATCATTACCAAAGGCGTTGGCTTTTTACCCGCCTTGATGTTGCTGCCCTATTTAGCTTATCGATTGAGAACAAGGCACGACGAATTCGCTTTGCCGTATCAGCCGTCAGTATGGAAATGGTGGTTGGGCCCGGTTGTTATGCTGCTGGCGATCTCGCTGTGGTTCGTGCCCATGTACTACCTGGTATCAGCAAGTGATAACCCTGCATTACATGCTTATCGCGACAATATTTTATTTAAGCAAACCGTCACCCGATATGCTGACTCCTGGCATCACATTAAACCTTTCTGGTATTACCTGACGTCGGTTATTCCGGTATTTTGGTTGCCCATGAGTCTGGCACTGCCGTGGTTAATACCGGCCTGGTGGCGGGCAATAAAACAACTGGATGCCCGCATAATATTACCCGCAGGCTGGATTGTACTGCTGGTGATTTTCTTCAGCATGAGTCCGGGTAAGCGTGGCGTGTATATCTTACCTGCATTGCCCATGCTGGCTTTAATTAGCGCTCCTTACTGCGCGCAACTACTTTCCAGGCGCTGGTTAAATCAGCTGATATGGGGGTTATGTGGCTTACTGACACTGCTTTTGTTCGTCGCCGGTGTCGGTGCGTTACTCGAAGCTTCGTGGATTCAACACGCGCTGGACGATAACAGTGTGGATGTATCTGGTTTCTTCTTCGCGGCTTCAACAATTGGCGTAATCTCATTGATCGTGAGTTACCGTAAGGCGAAGTGGAAGAGCTGGGCGATACTGATCAGCGGCCTATGGCTTATTTACAGTACCTGGGGATATGTGCTCATGGGGCCAATGCGCACGCCGGAGACTGTGTTTAATGCAATGCAAAAGATACTGCCAGAGGATTCGGAAATCGCTCTGGTGGAATTCTCCGAGCAATTCATTTTGTTTTCCCCTTACCCGGTAACCCATTTTGGTTATCACACCCCCACTGACATACAGCTGCAAGCAGCGAATCAATGGCTGGAAGGGCAATGTACACGGTATCTGCTGCTCGCCGAACCGCAATTGCAAGCCAGCTGCTTTAATCCGCATCTTGCTGAATATGTTGGCTTTGCCCATCGTCGCGACTGGTATGTAGTGAACGCTCAGGCTAAAACAACCCACTGCACGCTTCCTACACAACCGGTTCAAGAGTACAGCCGGTAAAATACCGGCTGTTGTTGTGGGTCGACAGGCGTTCAATTCAGCCTATTTCTTGGTCCAGTCAAACTTTGCAAAAGGTGCATCCACCGGTGTATTACCAATGTGGTTGATGTAATTACTCATGACCTTTTGTGCCAGACCCAGAATAATTTCCTGCACGTGACGCTCTGTGTAGCCTGCAGAATAAAAGGCATCCAGATCAGCGTCGCTCACCACACCACGATTTCTGGTGATCAACAGTGTCATATCCTGCAAAGCCTGCAATTTAGGCGTCGGCATTGGTTCAGCATTTCGCAGCGCTTCCGTTAGAGCAGCGTCCACTTTCATTGAATGGGCAATCGCAGTATGGGCAGGCACACAGTAATGACAGCCATGCTCTACATTGATGGTTTGCCACACAACCGTGAGCTCTTCCGCGGTAAAGTCGGTTTTCTGAAATAAGTCGTGTAATACCTTGTAGCCTTCCAATACCTGGGGCGACGCAGCCATAATGCCATGTAAGTTTGGCAGCATACCGAAGGCTTTAATGGAGTCCTCCAGCAAAGGTTTACTGGCTTCAGGCGCTGAATCTAATGTATGTACGGTTAAAGATGTCATGGGATTTTCCTCGTTTTAGATAGCTCTTCACACATTTTGTACCAATTGGTACAAATAAGAAATTTGAATTGTACCGATCGGTAAGCTAAAGTCAAATAACTTTGATCCTCGCGATCCCTGACAATGGAGAAACGAATGAAAACGGTGTTGGCATTTGATGTTTATGGCACGTTAATCGATACCCACGGCTTATTGAACGAGCTGTCGGAAATGGTCGGTGACAGGGCCGAGGTGTTTTCGCACACCTGGCGTAACAAACAACTGGAGTATTCGTTTCGACGCGGATTGATGCGTCGTTACCAGCACTTTTCTGTTTGCACAGCACAGGCACTGGACTTTACCTGCCAGCATCTGGCTGTGGCACTCCATGACGACCAGCGGCAATTGCTGTTAGACAAGTACTTGCGTCTGCCCGCATTCAGTGACGTGCAAAGCGCGCTGCCTGAGCTTGCACAAAATGCGACCCTGGTGGCGTTTTCCAATGGTGAACAACAGGCAGTAAACAGCCTGCTTAGCCACGCGGAGATCGCTGGGTATTTTGAGTATGTGGTGACCGCTGATGCAATTGAAACATTCAAACCCGACCCGGCTATTTATCGCCATTTACTGGATACTGTAAAATGCGATGCCAACCAAACCTGGCTGGTGTCGAGTAATCCCTTTGATGTGATTGGTGCCAGTGAATGTGGCTGGCGCACGGCCTGGGTGAAGCGCAGTCCACAGTCGGTTTTCGACCCGTGGGGTATTACGCCAACAGCAGAAATTAGCGAACTAGGACAGCTTGCCCCTTTGCTGAAAAATACCGTCTAACATACTGTCGACCGCGAATTCGAGCTGCGCTAACGAGGTACCGCATCTCGCCATAGACGCCGTGCCTTTTAACAAGGTGTACAGTGCCAGGGCATTGGCTTGCGCATGGTTATGAAGGCCGAGCTGAATAGACTCGGGAGACTGTAAAAATAAGTCAGTATAGAGCTGTTTTGGCAGTGCATCTGCCCGGGCAAGTACATCGGCGGCTTCTTCGGGTACGTTGCCGCTGATCATTTCAGACTGACACAGCACTAAATAACAGCCTTTAGCGTGTTCGGCGTCACACTGCATGGCCAGAATAGACATCATGTGGTTTTTAATGCGTTGCCTTAGTGGCAAATCAGCCTGTTGAAGCAGTTTCAAATGCGGTTGCATGCGGGTTTCGAGATAACGCTGAGTCGCTTTTACAAACAAGGCTTCCTTGTTGCCGAACGCGCGATACATGCTGGGTTTGTTGATCCCCATGCTATCAATCAAATCTGTCAGCGACGCGCCAGTATAGCCCTTCTGCCAAAATACCTGCATGGCGGCTTCGAGGGCAATCTCTGCATCAAATTCACGTTTACGGCCACTTGTCACGATTATCGTCCTGCTACTGCTTCAATGTGCATATTTTACCCTTCGGTACAATAAATGCAAAAAAAAGCGTATTCGCAACAACAGTAGAAAAATATTACGCGGGCACACGCTCATAGTGAGCGCGTTTTTTCTGATACATACGCTGATCCGCCATTTCAATGAGTGGTTCTATTTGCTGGGCATCGTCAGGGTAAACAGCGCTGCCTACTGAGGCACTTAAACGAATATTCTGGCCTTTACATTCATGCGGCCTGACTAATGCGCCTTGCAGCCGTTGTGTTGCTTTGCTCAATGCATCAGGGGTTTGCAGGTTACTCACTACCACCCCAAATTCATCACCGCCAATGCGAGCGACTAAATCAGAGGGTCGGAAAGCACTTTGTAAGCGCCTGGCCATTTCGGCCAGTAAGGTATCGCCTGCGCGGTGTCCCAATTCGTCATTAACGCGTTTTAATCCGTTCATATCAATAATCATGACGCCAAAACGATGCGCGTATTTGCAGTCGCTGACCTGCACTTCCCTGCGTAATCGCTCCATAAATGCGGAACGATTCTTTAGTTCTGTGAGGCTGTCGTGAGTGGCCTGGTGCACCAGATTGTCGGGCACATAACGATGGCAAAAATACAAAGACGCAGCTACTTGCTCAGACACCAATCGCAGTATCGCCGCGTGCTCAGTAGTAAAATGCTGCTTGCGACAGGACAAGACTTTCAGTACGCCGACCATATCGTTGGAATGTGCCAGCGGAATCAACAGCATCGACTCAATACCTTGGGCTTTACAAGCAGGCTGATTGACCCGCGGGTCTGAATCGACATCATTACACAGCTGCAGTTCGCCGGTTTGAATACTGTACCCGGACAGGCTTTCGTGAATAGGCAGACGTAAACCAGAGTGCGCATTCGCAATGCCGCTCGTTGCGCGGTACACCATGCAATCACCTTCGCGCAGTTCAATTGCCGCGCCATCGCATTGAATAAGTTCACAACAATATTCTACAACCAGTTGCATTACCGACGACAAGTCCATGCCGACTTTAGCAATAGCGGTTTGCATATCAATAATTTGCTTGAGTTTATTGCTGCGATCCTGCCAGGACGGCCCGATCGTGTGCCAGGAAGCTTGATTCATATGTTTTCGCCCGTATTCACGCGCTACAACGCTATAAAAGCAACGCTTGTCTATCTAATTATTCTTCTAAAACACCGGCACTGTCTGTGGTATCCCTCTCACTGCGGCGTAACTGTCGTTTATATCATGGTGTTAACCGTTGCCTTTTATACTCCACTTTGAATAATTTTTAAACTACAACAGTCTATTTTTTAGACAAAAAGTTTTATAACTTCTTTTTCGCTGCCTCTCCTGATCATTTAACGCCACAGCTCGATTCGCCACTGGGCAAATTTACAATAGTTGAAACAGTAAACACGACGAATGCCCTTCATATTGAAAAAAATGCTTTACCGCTGTATGAAAAACAATCGTTCGAACGAGATAAAAGTGTAACTCACTTTCAAATGGTATACTGTATGACATGGTGTTGAACGTACAAATTCGTACAGTCGCCGATAACAAAAAAGATAATAGACAAACTCTCCTTAGGAGTAATTTATAGATGTCAATTGTGGTTAAAACCCTGTCGGAACAAGCTTACGAAATTATTCGTGAGCGTATCCTCGCCAACGATATGTTTCCGGCAAAACCCATTCGTCAGGACGCACTCTCTCAGGACTTAGGAGTGAGTAAAATACCGCTGCGTGAAGCCCTTACACGTTTGGAGCAAGACGGACTACTGATTTCGCACCCAAACCGAGGCTTTATCGTTCGCCCGATTAGCCTGGCTGAAGCCGAAGACGTATTTCAATTACGTCAAACGCTGGAGCCCGAGGCCGCCGCTCAGGGTTGTAAAAAAGCAACCGAACAGGACAAGCAAAAAGTAGAGGAAATCTACAAGCGCCTGCAGAGTATGGCATACGAAATATCCCCCGCAGCCGTTACCGTAAACCGTGAATTTCACCTTGCATTAACCGCACCGGCCAATCGAAAGATTACCCAGGAGTTATTGACCAAGGTGCATTTGCTGTCAGAGCGCTATGTTCGCAGGCACCTTGAGCCACCTGATCGCGAAGCCGATGCGTATCGCGAGCACCAGGAAATCTTTGATGCCTGGATGAACAAAGACGCCAAAAGGGTGAAAAAGCTGCTCAAAGAGCACACGCAAAGTACCCTGGAAGACCTCCGCGGCGAACTTTTCGAATAACAAACAAATCCCGTTTCAGGTTGCCGCCTCAAACGGGATTTTTATTTACTCTGCCATATATACATACAAAGCAGGTCTCGCCCTCCACCAGATATTTTAGGGGGTTGATCCTATCCGCAGCTTGTTAACACAACAATTTTGTATACTCTGGAACAGATAACAACAACAGAGACGCTCCATGGTTTATACCCGTATCAGACAGTTAACGGCTATCGCCGCCGCTGTCGCAATCACCTCGTTGTCTGCCTGCAGCAGTACAGAATCTTCAGATGTCGTAAAGGCTACCGAGTCTACGGCCTACAGTTTAAAAAGCGGTGGACAGGTTGCACCGCTACAGCAAGGTCTCACTGTCGAACATGCCGACCTCACCTTTGCGTTCGATTTTGACAACAAAATTCTCATGGGTACAACAACCCTGACACTGAAAGGTGAAGGCAGCAGAAGCGCTTTCTCCGTCGATTTAGACAGTGTCTTTACGGTTAATAGCGTTGCGGTAAATGGCGAATCGCTAGCCGCATCACAATACCGTAACGTGGGTGGCGAGCTACAGATCACGCCTACTTCAGACATAGCCTTGCCGTTAACCGTGACCATTAGCTACGAGGGGCAACCCCGAATTCCGGTACGCGCCCCTTGGGATGGCGGCGTGATGTGGGAAAAAACACCCGATGGCGCAAACTGGCTGGCAACCGCGGTGCAAGGAGAAGGTTGTGACCTTTTCTGGCCTTGCATAGACCAGCCACACGGCGAACCCAATCAAACCGATTTACATATTCAGGTGCCCAAGCCTCTGGTCGCGGCCAGCAATGGCGTACTGGTTGATGTAACCGACAATGGCGACACGCGCACGTATCACTGGCAAACTCGCTCAGCCCACAACACCTACGGTATCGCACTGAATATTGCACCGTTTGAAAAGCTCGAAACCACCTATTCAAGCATCTATGGCAACACTTACCCCATAGTGTACTACCACCTCCCGGGCAACGAACAACAAGCAAAAGTACTGTTCGACGAAATCCCCACCATGCTGACGTTTTTCGAGCGCATGATTGGGCCGTACCCGTTTGGCAATGAGAAAGTCGGCGTTGCACAAACCCCGCATTTGGGTATGGAACACCAAACCATTAATGCCTATGGCAACGAATACAAAAAAGACGAATTCGGTTTCGACTGGCTGCTACAACACGAATTTGCCCATGAATATTTTGGCAACCAGGTGACTAACGACAACTGGGATCACATGTGGATCCACGAAGGACTCGGCAGCTACATGCAACCTTTGTTTGCTCAGTATTTGTCGGGTGATGTTGCCTACATGACTTACCTGAACAATCAGCGTAAAGGGCTCATTAATACCCACCCCATCGTGTCTAACAAACTCATGGAAGTGGAACAGGTTTACGAGCGCGGTGTCGGCCCGGCACTGGATATTTACTACAAAGGCTCCTGGATCATGCATACCCTGCGAAACCTGATTGGCGACGACGCCTTTTTCAGCGCAGTGCGCGAGCTTGTTTATGGCACTGACCAGCCCAAACCCGGTAACTTCACCACTATTTACCGCAATACCCAGGACTTCATCGAGATAGTTAATCGACGTACCGGCAAGGATTTAAGCTGGTTTTTCGACGTGTATTTGTATCAGCCCAAGCTGCCGAAACTGGTTGAAACACGCACCGAAGACAGTGTGACTTTTAGATGGAATACTCCGCAAAACTTACCCTTCCCAATGCCTCTTGAGGTATCGGTGAATGGCGAAGTACAAGTGCTGGATATCACGTCGCCGAACACCATAACCGTTACCCCCTTCGATGTAGTGATTGCCGATCCCAATAGCAAAGTGCTCCGATACGAAGCGCGATACGACAACAAACAATAAACTTGTGTAATCTAACTTTGGGCCACTTCGCACCTGACAGTTTGAGTCAGGTGCGAATAACCGCAAAATTCGGTCGTTTGGCCCAAATTGCCCGGTATAAACTTGTTGTTTAGCACACCCTGAGCAAACATAGTAATAACAGGTGGTGTACTTGTCTCTAGCGCAACGTACCCGCACTAAAAACAGAAAAAAATATAACGACAGGAGTACAAGGTGAACTTCGTTAAGTTAACCCTGATGTGTTTAATTATGAGCCTCAGCGCGACCGCGACTGCAGGTTTAAAACGCTACCCGCACCCCAATCCAGATATGCCATTTTCACTCGCCACACAAGTCGACAACATTGTGTATTTGTCTGGCCAAATCGCCGCAGATGAACACGGACAGCTCGCCGACAATATCACCGAGCAATCTCACCAGGTTATGAAAAATATCAAGTCCGCACTTAACAGTATCGGCCTGGATATGGAAGATATCTTCAAGTGTACGGTGATGATAGACGACATCGCCCAATGGCCTGATTTCAATAAAGTCTATGTGCAGTACTTTTCCAAAGGTGCCCTACCCGCCCGCAGCGCGTTCGGTGTCGACGGCCTCGCCATGGGCTCCATGCTCGAAGTAGAGTGCATGGCACACAAACGCCGTATGTAAAACATCATCCCGGCCCAGAGGTGGCAGATAAATCAACCGTCATCCCGGGCTTGTCCCGGGAACTAATAAAAAGGCCGCGATCTAAAAACAACCACCTTCTGCACTTCGATTTCTAAGATCCCGGATATCGCTGGGGCGATTCCGGGACGACGGATGGGGATATACGCTGCGCGATTCCGGGACGACGGAAAGGAACAAGCGCTTCGCTTTTTTCGCTACAACAGTTACTGGATAAAAGAAACGTCATCCCGGACTTGTTCCGGGACCTTCCGGACTTGTTCCGGGACCTTGGCTTGTCCCGGGAACTAATAAAAAGGCCGCGATCTATAAACCCCCACCTTTTGCACTTCGATTTCTAAGATCCCGGATATCGCTGGGGCGATTCCGGGACGACGGATAGTAGATAAAAATCCGAAAGTACCACATGCAATCAATTACATGTAAACTACACGCACTATGTCATACCCCGTTCCAGATACACCACTAGAAGTACTCTTCGAAGTTAAAAAGAGTAAATTTTTTGCGTTTGCCGCCTGCACACCAGATCGCGAAACCGCGATGCAGTATCTGGCAGCAAAACGTGCAGAATACCCCGATGCCCGCCACCATTGCTGGGCGTATCTACTGGGGAATCCGCATTCTCCCACCAGTGCAGCAATGTCTGACGACGGCGAGCCCAGCGGCACTGCCGGTAAACCAATACTGAATGTGTTACAACACAAGGGCGTGGGTGATATCACTATCATCGTGACCCGCTATTTCGGCGGTATAAAACTTGGCGCAGGCGGTTTAGTGCGCGCTTATTCTTCTGCCGCGCAACAAGTAATGGAAAACCTATCGCTTAAGGAACAAGTAACACTGAGTAAGTTACTGGTTAAAGCAGACTTTAGACACGAGCAGTTCGTGCGACATATCGTCACCGAGCAACAGGGCATTGTCGAAGAATGTGACTATGCAGAGCAGGTCTCCATGCAAATTGCACTACCTGCACCGGCCATTGAAACCCTCACGCAGCTTTGTGTAAGTCAGGGTATTCAGGTAATTCAGCCGGACTAGCTACACAATAGCTGCCGCTTGCTGCAGTTCGCGTCTCGACAACAGATTAGCCTTCTCTCCACCAAAGCTGTGTACAATGGCGTAAGCGCTACTGGCGGGAATTTTAAGGTGAATACACAGAGCAAAAAGAAATAAACGACACCGCTCGCAGGCACCATCGCAATGTAAATATACCCGCCCACCTTCATTCAGCGTTTGTGACACCTCCAGCAAATACTGCTGTAAAAAGGCTTTTTCCGTTTCGTTTTGTACAAAGATATCCGACACATTAAACGGCAGCCACAACCAATGCATACCGGCACTTTCAACGTCGGTTTTTAACTCAGGTTTATTTTCTTCAGAGGTTTGGATAGTGGCAATATGTGTGATGCCCTGCTTTTTTAAGGCATGCATATATTCAGCTGTGGGCCTGGCTCCAAGGGTGATTTTTCCTGCCCCTACAGCAAACCAGTTTAGTGTTGTGGTCATAGTTACCAGTTAGGTAATGGCTCTACACCACATAATAGTAAATTGAGAAGTAATGGCAACTACAGCCGCCAATAACAAACAAATGCCAAATGGCGTGTGTAAACTTTTTTGACTTAGCAATGTAAAACAACACACCTACGCTAAAGCACAGTCCACCAGCCACAATCAGCCACAAACCGGAACCGGGTAACGCCTGATACAGCGGATAAATCAGCGCCAACGCTATCCAGCCCATTACCAGATACGTCATCACAGACACTTTGGGGAACCGGTGTTTGGCAATCAACTTGAACGCGACGCCGGCCAGCGCCAACATCCATATTCCCGCTGTAGCGGCAATACCGAGAGTGCCCCCTATGGCGACTAGGGTGAGCGGTGTATACGTACCCGCAATCAGTAAATAAATGGCACTGTGGTCAAACAGCTTTAACACACCTTTGGTCTGCTGATGTGTTACTGCGTGATAAATAGTAGAGGCTAAAAACATGAATATCAGCGTGCCGCCATAGATCGCCGATGCGGTTATACTCACAGACGATTCTGCACGTAACAGCATGAATACTAAGCCGACAATAGCCGCCACGAATCCCAGCCCGTGACTAATGCTGTTCATCCATTCTTCCATTGCTGAATATGCGCGGTGTTTAAGCGTAGACATAACTGCTCCGACCATTGAATAAGTACAGTGTAATAATTCAGCGTACACTTGTACACCGTAACTATTGCAGTTTCATTTCAAAAACACTTTTAGTATTGAAATATATGGAAATTTTTTATGTTTTAGTTCCCGGATTGAAAGGATGGGGATAAATGCTTAGAGCTTTCAACAACCGCAGACGTTGGATAAAAGAAACGTCATCCCGGGCTTGTTCCGGGACCTTCGGTTGCATGGATACATCCTTTCCACGTCATCCCGGACTTGTTCCGGGACCTACTCAAAAAGGCCGAGATTTAAAAACAACACACCTTCAGCACTTCGATTTCTAAGATCCCGGATATCGCTGGGGCGATTCCGGGACGACGGATGATGGATCAAAGAAACGTCATCCCGGGCTTGTCCCGGGACCTTTGGTTGCATGGATACATCCTTTCCTCGTCATCCCGGACTTGTTCCGGGACCTTAGCTTGTTCCGGGACCTTAGCTTGTTCCGGGACCTTAGCTTGTCCCGGGACCTTCGGTTGCATGGATACATCCTTTCCACGTCATCCCGGACTTGTTCCGGGACCTACTCAAAAAGGCCGCGTTCTAAAAACAACACACCTTCATCACTTTGATTTCTAAGATCCCGGATATCGCTGGGGCGATTCCGGGACGACGGATGGGGATATACGCTTCGCGATTCCGGGACGACAGATGATGGATCAAAGAAACGTCATCCCGGACTTGTTCCGGGACCTTAGCTTGTTCCGGGACCTTGGGTTGCCCCGGGACCTAAACGAAAAGGCCGCGTTCTAAAAACAACACACCTTCATCACTTTGATTTCTAAGATCCCGGATATCGCTGGGGCGATTCCGGGACGACGGATGGGGATATTCGCTTCGCGATTCCGGGACGACGGGTGCGTGGATACATCCTTTCACCGTCATCCCGGACGTGTTCCGGGACCTTGGCTTGCCCCGGGACCTTTTCAAAGGCGGTAACCGCTTAAACTACTTCGAAAGTAACTTCAACGTTGCCGCGTGTTGCATTTGAGTAAGGGCACACAACGTGCGCTTTTTCTACTAACGCGTTTTTGTCTGCGTCTACGTCACCCAAATCAACGGTGAGTTTAACCGCAATGGCGAAACCGGTTGGGATAGGGCCGATACCTACTTCACCCGTTACTTTAATGTCAGCAGGCAGAGCAACTTTTTCCTGACCCGCTACAAATTTCAGAGCACCAATGAAACACGCAGCATAGCCCGCAGCAAACATCTGCTCAGGGTTTGTGCCTGGACCATCGTCGCCGCCTAACCCTTTGGGTACCGATAAACCGGCTTCTAAGCGACCGTCGTCAGACGCAATTTTACCGTCGCGACCACCTGTCGCTGTTGCCACACCTGTGTATAACACTTGATCTAACTTATGCATAACATGCCCTCTTGGTTGTGAAATACGTTGTGCTAATCATCTTTGGCACAACACTTACTTTGTATGCAAAATAAAATAACAAAGGAGTGATTGCCTTGCAACTATTTTGTATGCAAAATATAAGACAGAGGTAGCACAACATGCATGAACACGATTTACTAAAGCTGGAGAATCAGCTTTGCCATCGCTTTTACAGCGTATCCAATGCGTTTACGCGCGCTTATCGGCCGTTGCTGAAGTCGCTCGACATCACCTATCCCCAGTACCTGGTGATGATGGCGTTGTGGGAGCAAGACAACGTCACCATCTCACAACTGGTTGAAAAGTGCCGTGTTGATGCAGGCGCCCTGACACTGATTTTGCAGAAGCTGGCACAAAAAGCATTTATTGTTATTAAACCGTCACAGCATGACAAAAGAGTGAAAGAAGTGGCGTTAACGGAAAAAGGCCAAGCGACTAAATCGGAGGCGTTACAGATCCCCAAACAGTTATTGTGTCAGTTGCAAAACCTGGATGCAGGAGAAATGCACCAACTAAAGGTGCTTATAGACAAACTGTACTGTGAACTCGCCACCCCACAAGACAGAGTAGCGGCAAACGACTCATAGGTGTCGCTGCGTCAATTCGTAACCCGCCCAGTAATAGGGATGCTTGTAACGCCTTGAGCTTTGCATCCCTGCTATCGCCAAATTCAGTGCTTGTTCGGCATTGCTGCCCGATTGGATCGCTCTGTAAAAGTGCGCAGCAAACATACCTGAAGCCCGGTCGACAATTGGCCATTTGGTCGCCACTACGGTTTGCGCTCCCGATTGTAAAAAGGCCCTGGCCAGACTCAACGAACCCACTCCGTCGAAATCCCGGCCGTTGGCAGTATCGCACGCATTTAAAAACACTAGATTGTTGGCAAACCCAGAGTGTTCGATGGCCCGAATATCAATAAGCGTGCCGCCCGTCCCATTGGCAGAAGCCTGATTCAGAGCAAGCCCAACCACGTCGGGTTCAGTGGGATCGTAAATATTATGCGCGGCAATGTGCAGGATGTTTGCCTGGCGTGTATCTTCGGAAAACAAAGCCTCGTCGGTGGCCGCATTATTCAACAGTACGTCTATCGGTTGTGGGGCAAACGCAGCCTGTATCTGCTCAGCTTCCACTTTGGCCCAGGGAAGCGCATCCAGCGCCGCCAGCTCACCTGACTGCGCATTGATTTGTTGTGTTGCCAGCACGCGGATTACTGCGCTGTCTGACGCCATATTCTGATTTTGTACTGTCCGTGTCGACGACATCACCCGTTTAAACGCCGCGGGAGGCGACGGTAAAGAGGCCACAAGTGCATTCAGTGACACAGTATTCACCGGCACATGACCGGCGACAATCCAGGTACTTGCGCTGTCTTCCGTCAACATGGGCGCAAATAGCTGTTCCGCTAGTGTTTGAAGGCGCCTTTCAGCATCCTGGCGGCGTTGCATTACAGACAGCGCGGCCTCCTCCGCCAGTGCCACCAGCGTTTGCAGTGGTGCAATAGCGTGAAGAGTAACGGTATCGGCGCTTATTACCACAGCTCGAATATGTTGTTCAGCAGGAACATACAAGACAACACGCTCCCCAGCACCAAGCGATGCTTGTACCTGAGCAAGGCAATCCTGAATATCACACAGCGTTTGAGACGTGCCACCTGCCGTTACTTCGTTCACTTGCTCAGAGGTTTGCGTCTTAGATGCATACATACTGGCATGGCGAAGCAAATCGACTTCAAGCAATTGCTGTAACCTAACCGCAAGTGGTGCTACGCCGCTGTCGAAACGCTGGGTATTAAGTGCGTTTAACCGCTGCTGGCGCGTTGCATCGAGAGAGAAAGGCTGTTGCCGAATATTCAACTCATTCAGAAGCAACAGGTTACCGGCAAGGTAGGCATTCGATGCAGGCGTGTTCTTTTTCATAAGCTGAGCCAGCCATAACGTATAAAAATCATTAACGCTATGACGCCATGCCGCACTCATGTCATTGCCAGACATCGCTCGTAATTGCGATATGATCATGGCATGCGTTGCTTCCGCGTAGGCATCACTTTCGACATCACCACGCTTTAGCAGAATCTCGTACTGGCGTTTACGCACTTTTACCGCCAATAAACTGGTGACCTGCACCTGTTCGTCAGAAAGCGATGCCAGCCAATCTGAGGCCTCGTTTGTCGCGCCCCGTTGATAGGCTATATCCGCCAGTTTCAATACGGCTTCTGTTTTTAAAGACACATCAATGTCTTCGTTGACCAACTGCTTTAGCTGCTCTGTGAGTGCATCCGCAGCCACTGGTGTGGCTATGCCCAAGTCCGCTGCTTCCAGTGAAGCTACTAACGCGATCGCCTGCTTTTCATAAACCGTGCCGGTCATCAGGCCTTCATAGCACGCTCTGACCAGCGGCGCCGCAGAGGTGGTTACACCGCTTCGCATCAGGCTTTGCGCAAGACGACACTGTAATTCGGCTTTTACCTTGGGTGCGTTGTCCGCCACTCGCTCTATAGCACCATGTAAGTAAGCCGCGGCTTTATTGTATTCACCCAGCCTGAAATATACCGTACTGACATTCTGGTAGGTAAAGGCTTCCAGGTCCGGGTCTTCGTGGGACTGTAGCAGTACTAACAGCGTCAGCAAGTGATATTGAGACGCATTGAAATCCTGACGACGACTTTGCAACCAGGCAATATTGGAATGAATGGTAATCTGTTGTTTTATATTGTTATCTTTTTCAGCCGCGGCGAGCGCTTTACGCTCGTATCGCAATGCTTCGCTGAGATTATAATCCGCGGTTTCAGGTGTTTGTTGAGCAAGCTTGATGTAAAGAAACCCAACATTGTCGTACAGGGTAATAACGTCATCATTTGCCAGCAGATGTCCGTCGGGGCCTTCGAGTAGCGCTTCACTGTTCGATAGCGCCAGCCTGCCCGCATTTACCTGATTGTCGTCTAAATAGGCCTCGCCCAATAGCACGCCCGCTTTAAATTGCACAACAACAGACAACGAATCGTCATTTACCAGGCTTTTGAATATCTCAATCGCCTCGGTATTTTCGCGCTGACGCAAATAGATTTTTCCCTTAAGCAAGGTCATGACCGGACCCAGCGCTTGCGGCATGGACGATGGCGGAAACCGGGTTAGCACATCGGTTGCTAATTCAAATTGGTAGGTATTAAACAATAGCTCTGCAGTAATCGCTGCCAGCACGGCTTCAGACGGTGACATGCTTGCCAGCGATACCGTTTCAGTAAGCGTGCTATAAGCCGTATTGGCCAGATCTTTTTCAGCAGAAAACGGGTCTGCCAGATAGTGCTGTAAAATGGGTAACCACAAGGCGTGCTGTTGTGCATCCAGGCTGATTGAATTGCCCTTTTCTGCACAGGTTGAGTTGTCGACTGCTTGTGCCACGTAAAGCTGAACGACAGACAACACCAGCGCTGGCGAATTCGAGGTACCAGAATGCGCCTCTATAAACTGCCACCGCACTGCGTCTCGCGTTTCATCCGATTGGGCGTCGATGGCATCTGAGCAGGCAGTGGCATGAGCCACCACCCAACAACTAATAAAAATCCACAACGTTAGTCGCAGTATTGCTTTCATTTTGCTGTGCTCATGGTATTGCTACCCACCAGTGTTAGTGCAGCGCCAACGTGGTGCCGTGCGGGACGACGCGTAGATAGAACCAATCAGGCTCTTGGTCGTTACGCCCAATTTATACCGCGCAACAATACAGGCGGTGACTTCTTCTTCCGACATGCCGGGCTTCACATTTTTATTCTCATCACCTGCCGTCCAGTGGGTCTGGTCGCTCCAATAATAATCGTGGTTCATGGCGAAATTACCGGACTCCATATCAAGATCGAAGAACACAACATCCAGTAAATACACGCCAGGTGACGGTTCTTCAACCATGTAAAATACCGTTGTGCCGGCAAACCCCATCGGTTCGTAAATCTTTTCGCGATCACCACCATCCATAGTAAGAATTAACTGGCTCGCTTTTACATCCAGCTTTGCCGTTATCTCGCTGTTTAACGCGGGCAGATACTGGGCATGGAAGTCAGTTTTATCTTTAATTGTTGAAGCAACTTCGTTTACCACCCAGGTTCCTTTTAACTCATTGATCATGCTGTTTTCCTTCTTGCTGTAGTACATAGCGAACCATTTCGCTCATGCTCGAAATCGTCTCGATTTGCAGAGGCAATGCACGCACATCAAAGTCTGCCTGCCCCGGCGTATGCTGTAAGGTTAACTTGAAAAACGCAGCAACCAGTATACTACCCATCGGCCCTAATATGCCTTGGTCGCGGTATGCTCGCCCACGCATCACTTCACCTTCACGCAAAATGAAGTACCACAACGGTGTTGTGTTATTAAACATTTCACCGTTACTAATATGCGAAAAATAGCCGTTATCCAGATTGTCGCTATGCAAAATACCAGACGGCGATGCCAGTTGTTGGCATACCTGCTGAAACGTCTCGTTTTGCATAATGGCCTGAGCGCACGGCAATTCCTGATCGCGGCTGCGCAGTAAATTTCGTACGGCCAAGCGATTTAACGGCGACGCAATGTGGGGAATTTTTAGCGGCACGGTTGGCCTGACTGGCAGGGCAACCTGCACAAAGGGATGATCCGTCACTGAATCATAAAAAAACAGCTGCCAGTCTACGCCGAGTTCAGGCGGAATATGCCGGTGATGTTGGTAATAATCCCGCCCGCCGCGGTAGTCAAACAGTTCGTCCAGCGTGATGCTTCGCTTCGCATTCACACCATAAATGCCTCTCACCTGAGCGTGACCAAATCGATAGGCCGCCAAATTAAACGCATTCGGGCGGTTAAAGTCAGCGTCACTGTACAGCGACCAATGGGTCCATTGCTGTTCCGGTGTGCCAAAATAGCCATGCCACACCTCGTCGCACAGCAAGCGCTTTAAGTAGTCCTGCACAATAATTCGTCGATACACCTGCTCAACACAGGCTCTGGCCTGTTGCCTTAACACCGAGGGATCACGCTCAGCGCCAGACGCAATAAGTTCAGCGATTACCGCATTGTGCAGTCGCAGCATAAGAGTGTGAAACTGAGAAAGCAGAAAGTTTTCGTCGTTGCGGGCGTCACCTATCAAAGCGAAGCCTTCGGCATCGCGGGGCATATCCCACACGGTTATATTTGCGTCATTCACGCCTAAAGACTGCAATGCAAACGCACCCGGCATTGTGTTACACAAAGCATCAGGCTGCGCCGATACATGGCTGTAAAGCCCGTGTAAATCTAACATCGGGCGCATTTTCTGGGTTAGCTTACCGGGGCCATCAAAGGGGGTATCTTCGTCGGTAAAATAAGAAAGGTCATGGTCGACAAACTGACCTAAATAAGTGAAGCCGGCAGGTAAATCGTAAGGCGCTTTAACAGTAGTAGTGCTGGCAATCCGATTAGACATTGCCAGCCCAAGCGCCATTAATTGCTCGTTTGTTGGCTCATTTAACGGCTCATACTTCACAGCACAATGGCCAAGCGCCATACAAACTTCCTTATTCCATGTTTAGGATAAATCCAATTTCCTGAGGGGCGTTTTCGCCAGCATCAGTCACTTCCACTTTGTATTCACCACTATGCACTTGCTCACGCGATAATACCACCAGCAATTCACCGTGTTCGTTGCCTTTCACCTGATAGGCCATTACAACCCGGGCAGAATCCTTGGCCGTTACGGTTACCGAATACGTTGCATCCGGTTCAGCAAAATACGTTTGTACCATTAACGCCATTACGTCTGAGTCTTTCTTCAGAACAAAAACCGGTAGCGCCGACGACGCCGAGCGAACGGTTTCCAGGTACTCCACCTGAGAGCTCACCAGGCCATTAGATTTACCACCGGTATGCGAAAGTGTAAACACGATAGCGCAAGCGGCAAATGTACATACACTGGCACGCATTGGCGATGCCCAGCAGTTTGCTCGAATCCACTGCCAGAAGCCCGCACCGGCTTTGTTGTGTTGCACGGCGTCTACCAGCGTTTGCTTATACAGATGGTCGATTTCTACGGTATCAACTAACGCCGGATTGTCCAGCATGTGCAGCTCAAATTCGACTCGTTCAGAGTCCGATAATTTGTTGTGCAAGTAGCGTTGTAACATGTCCGGGTTATCAAATTTAGGAGTGTTGTGTTGTGTCATATTCCTTACCTTCACTACTGTCAGACACGCCGTCTTTGGTAATGTTATTGCTTATCCGTTGTGACAAGTGATATGAAACCTGAAGTTCTCTCACTTGTTCATCCGCAATGGTCGTTGGTGAAGTCTCACCACACAACAACACAACCAAACCACATCCCAATAATGACACCAGAGAGAAATTGCTACCCTGTTCGCTAATCGCCAGACTCAGTTTCTGCTTTAGCCGCTGACGCGCTCGATAAAGCACCCGGTCAAAATGCTCCGGCGACAACGACAGTAAATCGCACAACTCTTCTTTTGACGTGCCGTGAACAAAATATTCCACCAGAATATCCCGGTCACGTTCTACCGGCATTTCATTCAGTACGCCTGCAACCAACGCGACTATCTTTTCGCGCTGGCACTGCTGCGCGGGTCCGTCGAGCTCGCCAAACAACCTGTCGAGATCGTCTGTAAATTCAGTTTTCTGACGTTTTTCTTTGCGTTTGTGGGCAATAAGCAGATTAGTAGCGGTTCGGTGAACAAATGAAGTAAGTGCTTTGGCTTCACGAATTTCGCCAGCACGGGCTTTTACCAGGCAAACACACAGGGCTTCCTGAGCCATGTCACTGGCCATGCTGTGGTCGTGGCAATCTCTGAACAACATAAGATACAGCGCGCGCCAATAGTGACGCACGAGTTCTTCTTCTGCAGACTTGTTGCCTGAAGCAATACCACTTAATAGAGATTCAGGTGAGCCCGAGATAGCTGGTTTAGTCTCAGGTAGCACCACGTTCTAACTGTATGAAAATAAGATAATTACGAGGCTAAGGTAAAACAGAGTCGGTGGCAAGAGTAATACATGGAAATCTGTCTATTATCTGCTACACCTTATCTGTTAGTAAAAAAATGAAATTTAAGTGAGAGAACTTAGGTTCATGTGACACAGGGTTAAAAGACACAACAAAGTTCTGAATACCAGACAGGCATTCAGGCGACATTATTTAACCCAACAACAGTGTGAAGTAAGCTATGCAGCAGTCAAAGAAGCTCCATAAATACACGTTACAGGAAGATGTACACTTACTGATTGGTATAAAGCCACCTACCGACATCATTACGTCAGACGTTTCACTGTTACGAGGAGGACGCCTCATCATTAAGCAGGGGTATCAATGGGATGGGCCAAAATGTCGTGGTTTTTGGTGCAAGAATGCCGTTCGAGGTGCACTTGTACACAGCGTGTTGTACAAATTAATGCAAGAGCAGCATATTCCGACTAATTGCAAAGACGTGGCAGATAAAACACTTCTCATGCAATGCATCGACGACGGCACACCGTCTATTGTCGCCAGACTACTTTACTCCATGGCAAAGCGGGAAAAGCTGACGACCTCCAAACAAAGTCCGTTTAAACAAACTTCGACTAACAGCGTTAACAGCAGCAACTGTTAACGCGTTAGCGGCTCTGAATTACATGCCATAGAGCTTTACGTCGCCCGCCTGGCCATCGTAGTTATATCCACCACCGGAGTAGCTGAAAGCATCGGAGTAATACACAAAGTGTGGAGAACTGCTTTGATATACGGCCTCTCCGCCATCGCTTTTGATGTATCCGCATATCTGATTATAGGCAAATGCGTTCCACCCCGGGCTCAAGGTAGAGGTGAACGACGCAGCCACACTAATAGGCTCAGCATTGCTGAACACTTTATTCCACAGGTCAGCACACCCGGCACTGTCGGTTGTTGAACCAACCGGCCAGCCAACGCTGTTAAAATCGACTGACTGATTCCCAATAGCAATAGGTGTTGTCTGTCGAACCTGATATTTAGCATGCAGTAAAGCTACACCACTCTTAAACGCACTTGATGTCGCAACCGTAGTGGCATCGTTTGCATCGTCACTGAAATCAATGAACTTCGGTGCAGCAACGACCGATAAAATGCCCAAAATCACGATGACGATAATTAATTCAATAAGGGTAAAACCATGGTTTATATTTTTCATTCTTAATTTGCCCTTCTACTTCAACAGGGCACGCAGTATATGCGTAGAAAATCGTCGCAGAAACCCATTTCCGCCGAATGTCGTATACCTGTAGTTACTTACGTACAGCATTTAATACCCTCAAATGCAATCGTTTGCGATGTTAGCGTTGGGCTATTGGTGTTTGCACGAATAATGTTGATGTTTCTCTGGTTCCCCGCCTTCGCGGGGATGACGGATAGAGTGGAGAAGCGGAGACGCCTCCCTCCCCGTCATCCCGGGCTTGCCCCGGGACCTTGGCTTGCCCCGGGACCTTGGCTTGCCCCGGGACCTTGGCTTGCCCCGGGACCTTGGCTTGCCCCGGGACCTTTTCAAACAGCACGCTCATACCTGATAAGTTCCCCGCCTTCGCGGGGATGACGGTGGAGTGGATGGGATGACGTGTGGGGTGGTTACAAGATCCCGGATAAGCTCTGCGCGTTTCCGGGACGACGGATGAAGGTATCTCACTTTGATGCGGAGACGCCCCCCTCCCCCGTCATCCCGGGCTTGCCCCGGGACCTTTTCAAACAGTACGCTCATACCTGATAAGTTCCCCGCCTTCGCGGGGATGACGGTGAAGTGGGGGACGACGTGTGGGGTGGTTACAAGATCCCGGATAAGCGCTGCGCGTTTCCGGGACGACGGTTGTATGGATATATCCTTTCCCCGGTCATCCCGGACTTGTTCCGGGACCTTGGCTTGTCCCGGGACCTTTTCAAACAGCACGCTCGTACCTGATAGGTTCCCCGCCTTCGCGGGGATGACGGTGAAAGAGCGGAGACGCCACCCTCCCTGTCATCCCGGACTTGTTCCGGGACCTTGGCTTGTCCCGGGACCTTGGCTTGTTCCGGGACCTACATTAACCCAATGGCTTGGATTGGAGCGTTGATTCATCTTTTGGCACAGACACATCGTGGCACATCAGCATGTCCATTACCCTTGATGAAGCGCCAGAATAAAACCCTGTCTCTGCGGCAAAATTGGTGGGATTTTTAAAGGTGCCAAACAACATATCGAAAATAGGCAAGTCGGCATAATTGTAGGCGTGAATGCCTTTTTCATGATGGACAGAATGACTTTCCGGTCGCTGAATAACGTAGCCAATCCAGGTTGGCGTCTTTACATTCATGTGTTGAAACAGCGGCAAAAATACCGATGCGTACAAGTACAACGTAGCGGCCTCAACCGACAAACCTGCCACCAGCACCAAACTAACGCTGCCCAGGAAAGTGAACCCTATAATGTCCATCGGGCTAAAGTAAAAAGCGCCGAATGTGTCTACCCGCTCAGCGCTGTGATGAAACTGGTGAAATACCCGCCACAACACGTTTGACTCATGTATTAGGCGGTGCCAGACATACAAAAAGAAATTGAACACCAGTAACCCAACAACCGCGCCGATGTAAGGGTTCAGATGGCGTAAATCCACCAGTTGATAAGGCAGCAAATAGGCATCCCAAACCATTGGCAAATACGTAGCAAGATAAAAGAACACAACAAAAGCGCAGAACGATCGTATCCGCCAGCCAGCAATCTTGGGTAATTCCCTGGCAGGGAACAAAGATTCAACCAAAACAAATGCGCCGTATAAGGCAAACACAACTAATGAAAGGGGGTCGAACAGAATTTCAACAGGACCAGGCATAACCGTCTTCCTTTGCAGTGAACCATGCTGTGGCTCGGTAAATGACGCTTTGCACTATTGGTCATTCACACAAGAAAGTCCTAACGAAAGCCTAATATTCGTCTAATAATCTTCGAATTACTGCGAATGAGGGTTAAGTGAGCCAGGCAACATAATCTCGCCGCTATCTTCCAGTTTCCGCAGCCATTGGCGGGCATTTTTCAGCGTATTCTGCATGTCCGACAATGCCCGTTGAAAGACCGGGTGGTCTTTCAGTGGCGCATAGGTAGGCGATGATACAATAGAGTCCGCGCCGTGCCCCGCAGCAACATAATCAGCGAATGACCTGGCGGCCAACTCTATCTCCCCTTTTGCAAGGTAAATTCGAGTTTTCCAGTCACTCTCTTTTGTTGACCAACCGCCGAACGGCGCAGTAGTCACCACGGTCAGGCATTTATCTAACAGTGCGTGACCGCGGGCATACTCTCCCCGGTTTATCATTAACCTGGCAACGGCGACCGCCGGTATAAAGTTCGAGGCATCAACATTGACTGCATCCTGAAACAACGATGGGAAAAACTGCCGATAGTGGTTCTCAACGTCCCGGGCCCGCCCGAGCCCTTGCCCCACTTCCACCAAATCAAACATATAAACAGGGAACACGTGCTGGTTGGCGGGTAATTGCAGAAACATATCGAGCGCCTTCCCATGCTTTCCGGTTAAATGTGCAATCATGGCATTTGCCAGCAACATGTTGTCGGAGCCCGGCGCCAGCGACAAACTGTGCGCCAACCAATCTACGGCCTTTTGGGTATCTCCCGTTAATATGTATACCTGCGCCATAATCATCGAATTGAACGGCGCTTCAGGCGAATATTGCAAGTTTTGACTCAGCGCAACCTGTGAAGCGGGGAGTGCATGACCCAGCCAATAATAGTAATCCGACCGGGATCGGTAGGCCGGCGCAAACGTCGGATTCTGCTCAATCAACGTATCGATAATCATGCGGGCCTGGACAAATCGACCGGCATCAATCAGAGCGCTCACCCACTGCGTTTTAAGCAATGGGTCTAACGGACTTATTGCTACGGCTTTGGCAAACACAGCTTCAGCCTGCTCAATGCGCCGTAATTTCCACAACAGTAAATTACCGTATTCTGACAAAGCGGTAACATTGCCCGGAATAATATCGAGCGCCTGGGTAAATGCCGTTTCAGCATCGCCAAAACGTTGTTTAAAGACGTGCAACACACCCAGTGCCACAAAGGCTTCTCCCAATGTTGGTTGCAGCGCCAGCGCTCTTTCAATAAGAGGACTGGCTATACGTACTTGCTGCTCAACAGGCTTGCCCGCCCAATGGATCTGATTTAACTCCAACCGGGCTAATTCGGCATAGGCCAACGCAAAGGAGGGATCGGCCTTTATGGCCTGCTCCAGGTATTCAATGGCCTTGGTGTTGTCCTGTGTTGTCCCCTGATTCGCCAACGATTTGCCCTGAAAATAATATCCCAGTGCAGCCAGGTTTTGGGTTGGAAAGTGCTGGTGCTGGCTGTTTTGTTTTGCCGTTAACGCCAGATTCAGCGCTTTCGCTATGTCCAGTGAAATTGCCTGCTGAATAATAAAAATGTTTTCCGCTGTGAGTGCTCTGGTATAAGTACCAGCCCAAAGCTGGCGCGCATTGGCAGTATCAATTAACTGCACATCAACGCGAATTTGCTGCCCGGCACGCTTCACTTCCCCCAATAAAACAGTAGCAACCGACAATGTCGTGCCCACCGCTTTCACATCTGCCGTAGCGGGGTCGTAGTGAGCAACTGACCCCTTTGCGATTGTTTTTAATGCCGGGTAAGCCGCAATTTGCGCCAGTAAGGCTGAGTGCATACCGTCTGAAAAAAACGCATCTTCGGCGGTATCGGATGCGTAAGTAAAAGGCAGAATAGCAATAGATTTATCGGCAGCAGTCGATACGCCAGATTCGCTGCTTTCTGATTCAGAGGGGGTTATGCCACCGTTTATTTGCCAGATAAACAACATGAGCACGGCAAGCGTTAACAGAGTAATCGCGGCAAAAACAAATCGATTAAAGCGGGAATGTACACTGTTTGCCTGTGAGCCGCCCGGTGCTGTTTGTTCAGGCAAGACTGGATTATTGGTTGGCGGATCGGGTATTTCCGTTACCGGTGCAACAAACTGATACCCCCTGCCATGAATCGTTTTGATTACGGCCTGCCGCTGCCCGTCGTCATGCAGCGCGGTGCGTGCAAATTTTATGTGATTACTCAAGGTCGCATCCGACACCGCCAGCCCGGTCCAAATGGCATCAAAGAAGGCCTGTCGGGTAACCACCCGGTCCCGATTAACAATCAAATATACAATGACATCAAAGACTTTTGGCTCAACGGCAATCGGCATATCACGGTGTTTGATACTGTAGGCGTTGGTATCGATTTCAAAATCATTCACCCGGTAACGCATTTGCCTGTCCCTTGCCTGCCCCCGCGGTGTGCATACCTGCTGCTTCGGGGCTTAAGTATCAATCCGTTCAGTGTGTGCAAAGTTTAACCACAGGTCAACCGTATGCGCAGGAAAAGCCTGTTTCATTGCACTTTCAACTCTCGATTGCCCAGATAAACCCCACTGCAAGACGTAATATCTGTATGGAGCAAAATTTATTCATGTGTACCTGTACGTTTTTAGTGGCAAAGCTAGTATGCTCTGCACAACTTTAATTACCGACTTGGACCTCATGCAACTTTCTCACCTGCTCACGCCTCAGGCACAACAAATGGAGTCGTCGCTGGTTCGCGAGCTACTGCAATATTCTCAACAGCCAGACATTCTTTCATTGGCAGGTGGACTCCCAGACGAAACCCTGATGCCACCGTTACCAGACCTTGCACCGGTCACATCATTTGCTCAGTACGGTCCCAGTGAAGGTGAGCCAGCACTACGCCAGCAAATCAGCCATATCATCAGTGAGCGTGGTCTGTCAGTTGAGTCCAGTCAGGTATTGGTAACCAATGGCTCACAGCAAGGGCTGGACTTGATTAGCCGGCTCGTGTTGAACCCGGGCGATGTTGTACTTACCGAGCAGCCCACTTACCTGGCGGCACTGCAAGTGTTTCAACTGCAAGGTGCTGTAGTCAAAACGGTGGAGTCGGACGAAACAGGTATGAACCCGGAAGCACTGAAGGCGGCAATCGAGCAGTACAATCCCAAAGCAGTGTACCTTATTCCGAACTTTCAGAATCCGGCGGGACATTGCTACAGCGTTGCACGCCGTGAAGCGATTGCAGAGATCATCGACGCGCACAATATTTTGCTGGTAGAAGACGATCCCTACCGCGATCTGTACTACGACGATGTGGTTATTACGCCCATCGCCAGTCTATTGAATGCCGCGCCATGGGTTTACATGGGTAGCTTTTCAAAAGTATTGTGGCCTGGACTGCGGGTGGGTTATGTTTCTGCAAGTCCATCTGTTATGCCGTTTCTGGTAAAAATAAAACAGGCCAGTGACTTACACACCAACCGCCTTGGTCAATCACTCGTTTCGACATTTATTGCCGAAGGCAAGTTACCTGCGCATTTAGAGGTGATTCGTTCTTCGTACAAAGGCAAACGCGACGTTATGGCCGCCGCACTAGAGCGCGAATTAGGTGATTGCATGACCATACACGCCCCGAAAGGCGGTATGTTTTTCTGGCTGGCACTACCGGAAGACGTGTCTTCCAAGCAAATTCTGCATGACGCCCTGGAACAGAAAGTACTGGTACTGCCCGGCACCCCGTTCTTCCCGACGAGAGAAGCATACACCGACGGCTTCCTGCGCCTAAGCTTCGCTCGCCTGTCGCACGCCGACATTGAAAAGTCGATTACCGTTCTGGCAAGTGTGATTCGTTCACATATAGGGTGATTTTTAGTTCCCCGCCTTCGCGGGGACGACGGTGTAGTGGAGGCCCCCCCCCTCCCCGTCATCCCACCAATATTTCGTCATCCCGGGCTTGCCCCGGGACCTACTCAAAAAGGCCGTGATTTCAAAATAACTGGTGTTGGATGTTTTCTAAGATCCCGGATATACGCTTCGCGATTCCGGGACGACAACCTCTTCGTCATCCCGAGCTTGCCCCGGGAACATATAGCCGTCATCCCGGGCTTGCCCCGGGACCTAAACGAAAAGGCCGAGCTCTAAAAACAACGACCTCTTGATGCTCATAAGATCCCGGATATACGCTTCGCGATTCCGGGACGACGGATGGGAAGGCTAACTAATTCCCGGATATACGCTTCGCGATTCCGGGACGACGGATGGGAATAACGCTGCAGGGCTCCGGGACGACAACCTCCCCCGTCATCCCGGACTTGTTCCGGGATCTACTCAAAAAGGCCGTGATTTCAAAATAACTGGTGTTGGATGCTTTTTTAGATCCCGGATATACGCTTCGTGATTCCGGGACGACAACCTCCCCGTCATCCCGGGCTTGCCCCGGGATCTACTCAAAAAGGCCGTGATTTCAAAATAACTTGTGTTGGATGTTTTTTAAGATCCCGGATATGCGCTTCGCGATTCCGGGACGACAACCACTCCGTCATCCCGGACTTGTTCCGGGATCTATGCAAAAAGGCCGTGATTTCGAAACAACCATTGTTGGATGTTTCCTAAGATCCCGGATATGCGCTTCGCGATTCCGGGACGACAACCTCTTCGTCATCCCGGGCTTGTTCCGGGATCTATTCGAAAAGGCCGTGATTTCGAAACAACCATTGTTGGATGTTTCCTAAGATCCCGGATATACGCTTCGCGATTCCGGGACGACGGATGGAAATATCGCTTCGCAATTCCGGGACAGCGGTAGTAAGGGTTACGATATCCCGGATAAAAGAATTAAGCCCGGCTACCGGCGTTAGCCCACGCGCCTTTAGAAGAAGGTGGTGGAGCTTTGCCTTCGCTGCGAGGCTTATTGCCAGAACGCTTAGGAGCGCCAGAACGGCGGCGTGCGGCCTGCCCTTCTCTTGGCTTTTTAGGTTTCTTCGGCTTCTTAACCGTCGCCGCTTTAATTTTTACAGGATGTGTTGGCAACGGCTCGGAAGGCTCAAACCCTTCCAGGCTTTCACGTGGGATATTCTGTTTAATAAAGCTTTCGATATCGCGAAGTTCTGCCACTTCGTCAGCACACACCAATGACCAGGCGCGACCGCCCTCACCCGCACGACCAGTACGGCCAATACGGTGAACATAGTTAGCAGGTACATTCGGTAAGTCTAAGTTGATTACCGCAGGCAGACGGTCAATATCAATACCGCGCGCTGCGATATCGGTAGCCACCAGCACCTGAATAGTACCGTCTTTTAATGCACTTAGTGCTTTAGTACGTGCGCCCTGACTCTTGTTGCCATGGATCGCTGCACTGCGAATACCCGCCCCAGACAGCTTTCTGACCACTTTGTCGGCTCCGTGTTTAGTACGCGCAAACACAAGCGTTTGCTTGGCGTCGTTTTGCTTCAACAACGCAATCAACGCTGGAATTTTTTGTTGTTTATCTACCGCTACCAGCTTTTGTTCAATCACTTCAACGGTTGAGTTTTGCGGCGTTACCGACAACTTCACCGGATTATTGGTAACGGATTCAGCCAACGCCATTACGTCTGGCGCAAAGGTCGCCGAGAACAACAAGGTCTGGCGCTTGGCAGGAATAAGTTTCAAAATGCGTTTAATGTCGTGAATAAAGCCCATATCCAGCATGGTGTCGGCCTCGTCTAACACCAGGATTTCCAGCTCTTTCAGCGTTACAGCGTTCTGCTGATATAAGTCCAGCAAACGCCCGGGCGTGGCAATTAATACATCCGCGCCTTTTCGAAGTGCCATCATCTGCGGGTTAATACCCACCCCACCAAACACAACGGTACTTCTAATTCGCAAATCAGCGCTGTAGTCACGCACATTCTGACCTACCTGTGCTGCCAGCTCACGCGTTGGCGTAAGAATAAGCGCACGCACTCGTCCACCACGAACATTGCGCGGTGACTCAGACAAACGGTGTAACATTGGCAGTGAAAAGCCCGCCGTTTTACCAGTACCCGTTTGCGCAGACGCCAGTACATCCTGGCCGTTTAAAATAACCGGAATAACTTGCTGCTGGATAGGAGATGGTGTGGTGTAACCTTGTTTAGCAATAGCGCTAAGAATTGGTGCACAAAGCCCCAATTGGGAAAAAGACATTAAGACCTCAGATTGTATTTAGGGATGTAGAACAGAAGAGTGGCTGGCAGACGCAAGACGCGTCTGCCGGAGCGTAATTAGCGTACAACTACCTGAGCCGCTTGAGGGCCCTTGTTGCCTTGCTCAACTACAAACTCAACAGTTTGACCTTCAGTCAGGGTACGGAAACCTTCAGACTCGATAGCGCGGAAGTGTACGAATACGTCTTTGCCGCCGTCAGCTTGAGAAATAAAGCCAAAACCTTTGCTCTCGTCAAACCATTTTACTGTGCCAGTTGATTTATTAGACATAAATAAAGTCCTTACAAATTAATTAAAAGATAAAAGCCTAACGTGCAGAGAAACTATTGGAGCACTGGGGCGTAAATCGGTTGACGTTTATTTATGAATCGAAAGACGAACAAACAAAGAGTAAACAGATGTAGCAAACAAAGTGGAACGACATAGCACCTTCACAAGGCCGCGCGATAGTAACACTCATTTTCAGATCCACCTAGCACAATTTTTAATCGACACGATAAAGTCGGGTTGTTGGGGTGTTTTGTAAGATCCCGGACACATGTCATCTCGGGCTTGTCCCGGGACCTACTCAAAAAGGCCGTGATTTACAAACAATCTTTGCTGGATGTTTCCAAAGATCCCGGATATACGCTGCGCGATTCCGGGACGACGGATGGGGGACATTCCTGTGAATTTCAGGAGCGACAACCTCCCTGCGTCATCCCGGACTTGTTCCGGGACCTATTCAAAAAGGCCGTGATCTAAAAATAACCTTTGCAGGATGTTTCCTAAGATCCCGGAAATACGCTTCGCGATTCCGGGACGACGTGTGGGGAGATATCACTTCACCTTTTAGGGACGACAACCTCTCCGTCTTCCCGGACTTGTTCCGGGACCTGGCTTGCCCCGGGACCTTCGGGACGACGAATGTGTGAGTACGCCCCTCCCCGTCATCCTACCAACATTTCGTCATCCCGGGCTTGCCCCGGGACCTATTCAAAAAGGCCGTGATCTAAAAATAACCTTTGCTGGATGTTTCCAAAGATCCCGGATATGCGCTGCGCGATTCCGGGACGACGGATGGGGGACATTCCTGTGAATTTCAGGAGCGACAACCTCCCTTCGTCATCCCGGACTTGTTCCGGGATCTTCGGGACGACAACCTCTCCGTCTTCCCGGACTTGTTCCGGGACCTTGGCTTGCCCCGCATTCGCTGGGACAACGAAGCATGTAAAACTAAACAATCAACAACAACGTAGCAGCGGTAACCGCCCCCATTGTTAAATTAAACCCACGGCGGCGCTTGGGCGTGCTCAACCACACACGGATTTTGGAACCCGCACCGGCCCACAACGAAATGCTCGGAAAACCAATTAATGCAAAGGCAAGCATAATAACGGCACCCGACTGCACATAAAGCTCACCAGGCTGAGCAAACGTACTAACACTGCCCAGCGCCATCATCCAGGCTTTTGGATTAACGAACTGAAATAACGCACTTTCCCACCAGCGCAGCGGGCCTTTGTCTTCCCCTGCCACCACTTCAATTTCGCCCACCGGCGCACTGGCAATTTTGTAAGCCAGCCACAACAAATACAACGCGCCCACTACATTCAATACGGAATACAAAACAGGATACAACGAGAACAACATGCCAAGTCCAAGTAATACACTCAGCAGCAACACGGCTACCCCAAAAACAATACCCAGCATGTGAGGAATAGTGCGTGCGTACCCGTATTGTGCGCCCGACGCCAACAACATCACGTTATTTGGACCCGGGGTAACGGTGGTAATAAACGCGAAGGTACAAATTGCCAACACCAAAGAATGTTCCATAACACTTACTCCTCTTATCAATACACATGCTGAAATCCCTGACCGACCCATATTCACTTCGAAATACTTCTCAGCCAGTACGGAAATCGTACCCAGCGGCAAGCAAACGAGTTAGATGCAGACAACAAAAAATCACCACACACAATCTCTCAACAACCACAACTGTATGGCACTATTCGCCCAAATCTGTATGGTTATTTAAACCAAAAAGTCAGTGTATAGTAATGTGTATGGTTTCTTAGGGCATTTTCAGACACGTCATGACACTCTACGCACAACTGGCCGACCGGCTCAGAGAGCACATACAGCTTGGGGTTTTCCACGCTGGCGATAAACTGCCGTCAGTGCGCCAGTTAGCCAACGAGCACGGCGTGAGTATTTCTACCGTACAGGAAGCATACAGACAGCTTGAAATGGAGCAACTGGTAGAAGCCCGCCCCAAGTCAGGCTACTTTGTACCACAAAAGAATCCCCTCGTAACAATGCCACGTGTGTCCAGGCCACCGCAGCGACCTCTTGACGTATCCTTGTGGGAAGACGTACTCAGCATGTTGTTGAATCAGGGCAACGACGCTTTCTGTCAGTTTCAGCATGCCATGCCCGACATGGAAGCCAGCACCTTAAAACCACTGCTGAAATCCTTGTACGAGCTTAACAAAAACCGTCCTTTCGACGGCATGGTATACGGCGACGTGCAAGGCGACTACAGCTTGCGCGAACAACTTACCCGGCTGGCCGCTGCATCCGGGTGTCAGGTGCATCCAGACGAAATCGTGATCACCTCGGGATGTCAGGAGGCGCTGTCTGTATGCTTGCGCACTGTGGCCCAGGCTGGCGACATTATCGCTGTTGAATCACCAGGCTTTTACGGCGCCATGCAGGCCATTAAAGCCGCGAATCTCAAAGCCCTGGAAATCCCGACCGACCCCGCCAACGGTATGAGCATAGAAGCCCTGAAACTTGCTATAGACCAGTGGCCTATAAAAGCCATACTGGTTACGCCAACCGTGAATAACCCGCTGGGTTATGTAATGCCCGATGCCAAGAAAAAAGCCCTGTATCAACTGGCTCGCGAATACGACATTGCCATTATTGAAGACGATATTTACGGTGATATTGCCTTTGAATACCCCAGACCAAAATCGATTAAATCTTACGACGAAGATGGTCGCGTATTGCTGTGCTCGTCGTTCTCAAAAACCCTCGCGCCCGGCTTCAGAGTAGGTTGGATTGCTCCGGGTAAATACCGCAGCAAAGTTACCCATATTAAGTACGTCACCAGCTCCATGTGCCCCACTCTGCCACAACTGGCAATAGCCAGCTTTATTCGCCAGGGCGGCTACGACAAACACCTGCGCAATATGCGGCAAAAATACCGCAAGGCCCGCGACACCATGTTGAAAGGCATCAAGCAGTATTTTCCCCAAGGCACACTGGTAAGTTACCCGGAAGGCGGGTTTGTGTTGTGGGTTGAACTCCCCAGCCAATACGACGCCGTTAAACTGGCTGAACAAGCCAAAACAAAGGGCGTTATTGTGGCCCCAGGGCAGCTGTTTTCGGCTACAGGCAAATACCGCAACTGCCTGCGCCTGAATTACAACGACAAAGACAACGACACCCGCATGCGCGGGTTGAAGATTCTCGGGGAAATCATGCGGGCTATATAGCCCTTCTACGTCATCCCACCAACATTTCGTCATCCTTCCAACATTTCGTCTTCCCGGACTTGTTCCGGGACCTTAAGCTGTCATCCCGGACTTGTTCCGGGACCTTAGCTCGTCCCGGGACCCAAAGCCGTCATCCCGGACTTGTTCCGGGAACTAACAAAAAAAGCAACGAAGTAAAAACAACCACAACACGCAACTATCAAAGCGAATAAACAATATTACTTAGTAACCCACCACAAAATACGCTATATTTGGCAAACCCAAGCGCATAAATAACCCGGCACAGGACATGTCTGTTCAGGAAGAACTCACCACCAAACCACCAAAATCGAAATGGCTAATACCATTCCCAATTGTCCTCGTGATTGCGTTTTCTATACTGTCAGTATTATTTTTTATCCCAATTCCCCCATTTATTCAAAACAAACTGGGCAGCGCTATTCTAAACACCGGGCACATCATCTTCTTTTGCATGTTTGCTATAGGTTTTTACCGCTTTACCAAAGGCAAAAACCGCACGCGAATTCCACGCTTTCTGTTCATCGTATTTCTGCTAAGCGTTTTGGTTGAGTTATTGCAAAGCTCGGTGGGCAGAGCCTTTCAGTGGGACGACATACTGCGGAACATTCTTGGTACGATTTTGGGGATCAGCGTATTACTACACTTCCAACGACCGCACAAACCCCACTGGGCATTGCGAGTTTCATTAATGATTGGCATTTCAGTAGCCGTAGTTATAGAACGCATTCCCCTGTTCGAAAAACTCATGGCCATGTAATTACCGTTTGAAACAACACGCCTGTGTGAAAGGCCCTCGATTACTGGCATAGTAAGCAGTAACATATACCTAGCAGTAAAAAACAACATTAGTACACCCAACCCACTATGAATGTAAAAACTACCGCAATAAGCAAAGCCCCTTTATGTAAAACCCTCGATATTGCCGACGATCAACGCGTGTTCGTGGTAGGTGATTTAGACGGCGATTACCAAAAGTTGCAGGCACAGCTGAACAAGGTAAGTTTTAATCCACAGGAAGACGTACTCATTAGCCTGGGCGACATAATAGATCGCGGCCAGGACAGCGCAGAACTGGTTGAGTACTTTCAGGAAATTGGCGCGCATGTTGTGTTGGGGAACCATGAACACATGATGATGGAAGCCCTCATGAGCCGGGACTCCTTTGCAATGCGATTATGGACTCAAAACGGCGGCGCATGGCACCAGTCTGCGTCGGTGCAAACCCTGCTTTCACTGTGCAGATGGTTTATAAAACAGCCGTTGGCTATAAAACTCAATTACCAGGGTCACAAAATTGGTATATCCCATACCCTGCCCGTTACCTGGAGCTGGGAAAACATGCCGGGTAATACCGAAGCCTGCGTATGGCCTTTGTTATGGGACAGAGAACGTTTCCTAAAACGCAAACACAACGTTAACCACGGCGTAGACTTTTCAGTGCACGGCCATAACTCCACCCAGGTGTGCTTATGGATAGGCAACTCGTATCATATCGACACCGGCAGATACGGCCACCCTACGGTAATTAACTTGTCTGACACCATTGACGCGTTTAAGCAACTCTAACAGACAAGTTAGTCGCATGGATGTAGTTACAGGTCCAGGATAAACGTCATCACGAGATTAAAAAGAAACGTCATCCCGGGCTTGCCCCGGGACCTACTCAAAAAGGCCGAGATTTAAAAACAACCACCTCTTGATGCTCATAAGATCCCGGATATGCGCTTCGCGATTCCGGGACGACGGATGGGGGTAATGCTTCGCGCTTTTAACAACCACAGACGTTGGAAAAAAGAAACGTCTTCCCGGACTTGTTCCGGGACCTTGGCTTTCATAGGGACCTCAGCTTATTCCGGGGCCTCTACAAGCAGCAGCTCATACCGACTAAGGTCCCCGCCTTCGCGGGGATGACGGAGAAGTAAAAGGGATGACGAAGAAGTGGATGGGCGATGGAGAAAAGCGGGACGACAACCTCCCCCCTGTCATCCCGGGCTTGCCCCGGGACCTAAGCTTACCCAGAGTCCTACCCCTCCAAAAAAATGACGCTTCAAAAACGCCATTTCTTATTCAAACGTAGTGCAGTTCTGTAACCTAACCTCTGAAGTTATCCTGGTTCTCTAGGAACCAGTCAAATGCGTGCTTCAGCCCATCTTCCAGGTTATAGGTATGCTTCCAGCCAAGCGCATGCAAACGAGAAACGTCCATCAGCTTTCTCGGAGTTCCGTCAGGTTTCGTGGTGTCCCACACTATATTGCCTTTAAACCCAGTAACTTTGGCTACAGTTTCTACAAGCTCTTTAATTGTGCAGTCTTCACCAGTACCCACGTTTATATGGCTTAGCATCGCTTCCGTGTTTTCATCATAAGTCGCTTTATCGAGCTCCATTACGTGAACACTGGCAGCTGCCATATCATCAACGTGCAAAAACTCGCGCATTGGCTTACCACTCCCCCATGCAACCACTTCAGCATCGCCGCGCTGCGCTGCTTCATGAAAACGGCGTAATAGTGCCGGAATAACATGCGAGTTTTCAGGATGAAAATTGTCGTTTGGCCCATACAGATTTGTTGGCATTACTGAGCGATAATCTCGTCCATATTGGCGGTTATAGCTTTCACACAGTTTTATGCCGGCTATTTTAGCAATCGCATATGGCTCGTTGGTTTCTTCTAACGTTCCCGTTAGTAACGCTTTTTCTGTCATTGGCTGTTCGGCCAACTTGGGATAAATACAACTGGAACCTAAGAACAACAATTTCTGAACATCATTCGCATGAGCAGCATGAACAATGTTGGCTTCAATCATTAGGTTTTCATAAATGAATTCTGCAGGGTAAGTATTATTGGCGTGAATGCCTCCCACTTTAGCTGCCGCCAAATACACTTCATCAATGTTGTTATTGGCAAAAAACTCACTCACTGCCTGCTGACAGGTTAAATCAAGCTCAGCACGAGTACGTGTAATAATATGCACGCCACCACGTTTTTCCAGGTTGCGAACAATAGCCGCACCAACCATGCCTCGGTGCCCAGCCACAAAAACCGTTTTCATATGATTATCCTTAATGCAAAAGGCCTCTTTCGAGGCCTTTTAATTGTCTGGTTTACCGGATTATTCTTTTGCTACCGCTACAGAGTAACCATGCTGTTTAAGCAACGCATGTTGCTTGGCTTTTTCCAAATCAGATGCCACCATTTCAGCACACATTTCTTCAACTGTAATTTCAGGCACCCAACCCAACTTTTCTTTCGCTTTGGTTGGATCTCCAAGCAACGTTTCTACTTCAGCCGGACGGAAATATGCAGGGTCAACCTTAACGATTACATCACCAACTTGTACACCAGGTGCCTTTTCTGCATCAACTGCAGTTACCGTAGCAATTTCGTCTACGCCTTCCCCTGTGAACTCAACCGTGATACCTGCTTCTGCACAGCTCATACGAACAAATTCACGAACCGATATTTGCTTGCCCGTGGCAATAACAAAATCTTCGGCATTGTCTTGCTGAAGCATCATCCATTGCATACGAACATAATCTTTGGCATGTCCCCAATCGCGCAATGCATCCATATTTCCAAGATACAAGCAAGGTTCCAGGCCTTGAGCAATATTAGCTATACCTCGAGTAATCTTGCGAGTTACAAAGGTTTCACCACGGCGTGGCGATTCATGATTAAACAAAATGCCGTTGCACGCATACATGCCGTAAGACTCACGATAGTTAACCGTGATCCAGTACGCATACATTTTCGCTACGCCGTATGGTGAACGTGGGTAAAATGGAGTTGTTTCTTTCTGCGGAATTTCCTGTACTAAACCGTAAAGCTCAGAGGTTGAAGCCTGATAAAAACGGGTTTTCTTTTCCAGCCCCAAAAAGCGTATGGCCTCTAATAAACGCAGCGTACCGATGGCATCTACATCCGCAGTATATTCAGGTGCTTCAAACGACACTGCAACATGAGACTGAGCCCCAAGGTTATAGACCTCGTCAGGCTGAATCTCCTGCAAGATCCTAGTTAGGTTTGAGGTATCAGTTAAGTCACCGTAATGTAAGTGAAACTTTGGGTTATCGTTGTGGGGATCTTCATAGATATGGTCAACACGTTCTGTATTGAACAAAGAAGCACGACGCTTGATACCGTGAACCTCGTATCCTTTCTCCAATAAAAATTCGGCTAAATATGAGCCATCCTGGCCGGTAACACCGGTAATGAGCGCTTTTTTCATCTTACTTCTCTTTAAATCCAATGAGACAAATTCCTTGTGCGAGACTATACCAAAATTCAGGAAGTGAAAACCACTCACATCAGCAAACTGTTGTTCAAATTACATGGTGTCTTCAACACAATCTTTTATGGAGTTAACAAGTATCAGGCCAACTCGGTTCAACTATAAAATCATAGATTGTGAAAAATGGGCAAAAACCATGTTTACAGCAAGAATTTGAACAGTATTATAAACCATCACACTACTGTAAGATGTTGGATAGATAATTGCATCGGGGTACAGAAAAGGACTTTTGTAGTGCATTAGCAGCGTCACCATGCAAGTTTTTATGCAATACGCGCTAAAATGTTGCAATATGTAGCACTTAATTGGTGCAGGTAATAATGAATACTCAACAGGGATCACAGTGACTAGAAGTACATCTCAAACTGCTAACGATCCGGCAGTTAAAAGTTTACTGGATCGAATGCCTCCCGAGGTAGCCGAGTCTTTTACCGAAGAGCAACTTGCGCACTTGCACAGCGCACTTGGGGCTCGAAGTTGGAAAAAGCACTCTGTAGACTTACGTTCTACCTTTCCAATTCCTTTCATTAGGCGCCGAATCTATTTCGTATTACTGATGGGACGTAACCGTAGGGATTTAACTCGCCGGGAAAAGCAAATTTCAGCAGTAACATTGGCGTTACTGGTTGCTGCATTTATATGTCTTTCAACGATATTTGGATTGCTTGTACTTTATTTAATTAAATGGAAACTTGGTATCAATTTATTTGATAATTATTCCTTTGAATTTGGACATTGGTTTTGGGATTTATGGAAGTAAAAATGTTGCACAATAAAATAAAATTTTTAGCAGTTAGTTTAGCTCTAACTTCGACATTAAATATTGCGCAGGCAGAAGAAATTGACAGAGGATTTTCTGGTAAAATCGATTCATCAGTAGTTTATGACGATAATATATATAGACTAAACAAAGATTTAGCAAAAGATGACACATATTTCAATTTATCTCCAACCGCCAGCCTTATAGGCGGCTTTGGTAAACACGTTTTTAAATTGAACTATGTCGGTGATTATGCAAAGTTCTCAAATGAATCGGACGCTGATTTTTACGATCACGACTTTCGCGGATTATTTGAGTTCGATCACACAAGTAAACTAAATTCTAAATTTGAAGCCGGATATCAATACGAACACGAGGACCCTGGAACGATAAACCGAGTTCAGTTAGACATCACTGAATATAACAAATATTCACAAAACTACGTCGCCATGAGTTTATCCTATGGCAGAATTGATTCTACAGGAAGAGTGACAGCTGAGTACAAAAAGACTGAACGAGACTACAAAAACAACTCATCAGATTTTCTAGATTTCAGCGGTCATCAAATACTTACCAGGTTTAATTATAGAGTTGCAGCTAGAACTAGGTTGTACCTTGAATTGTTGAAAGCAACTTACGATTACAAAGAAGTTTTAACTTTTCAGCTTGATAATTCACTCAATCTTTATAGAGCCGGTGTTGCTTGGGATTTTACAAATAAATTAAGCGGTGATATCAACGTAGGCTATCAAGATAGAGATTATGACCAACCTGACATTCAAGATATAAGCGGACTTGCATATTCTGGTAATGTCAACTGGTCAATTAACACGTATACCGACTTAAAATTAAACGCAATTAGGGAGTCAATCGATTCATCACTAGAACAAACAGGCGGATTTTTGAGAACGACATATGGCATAGATTTTTCTCACAAACTAACTCCTTTAGTGAAAATAAATTTGAAATCATTTTATATCAATGACCAACTTGTTTTTTCTTCACAACGTGAGGACAAAAGGAAGAACTTTGAGTTCAACATTGAATATAAAGTCTCTCATTCATTTGAAATAGCCTCGTACTATATCTTCGAGAAAAGAGACTCGACTTTTTCTTTGGCTGAGTTTGAAGCTAATACTATTGGGCTATCTTTTAATTTATTGTTTGGAAATTAGAAGTTTTATTATGAATATTAAATTCTCTCACCCTTTATCTTTATTAGTTTTTCTAATAACTTTTCTGACATCACAATCGAACGCTCAAGAACTATCAGATTATCGCCTTAGCTCAGATGATGTAATTTCAGTAAGTGTATTCGATGAGCCAGATTTAAGTCTAAAAGAAACTAGAATATCCAGTGCAGGTACGATTGCAATGCCTTTAATCGGCCAGATTTCTGTTAAAGGTTTAACTATTGTCGAAGCGGAAAAAGAGATCGCGCGACTATACCGAGGCGATTATTTAAAGAATCCTGATATCAATATTACAATAGTAGAATACAGGCAATTTTACGTTAACGGAGAAGTTGAAAAACCCGGAGGCTATAGTTATCGAGAAGGTATGACTGTTCAAAGGGCTATAACCTTAGCTGGCGGATTTACGGAAAGAGCTTCGCGAAGCAAGATATATATTATAAGAGAAGGGTACGATAATAAACAACTAAATGTCAGCTTAACAACAACGGTAAATCCAGGTGATGTTATTACTGTCGAAGAAAGTTTTTTCTAAATGGATTTATGAGGCTATCTAGTGATGCAGAATGACGAATTAATAAAAAGCTCAGCTCAGCAAGAAGGTGATACAATTGATTTATCGCAATATGTTAGAATTGTTAAAAGAAGAAAGTGGAGTATCTTTTTAATTATCATAGCGTTTTTAATTTTTGGCGTATTTTATATATCAAACTCAACACCGATCTACCAAGCCAACGCAAAAATACAAGCAGATCCAATACAGCCCAATTCAAGCCCACAAGATCAATTTGTGATGAATTCGATGGTATTTTTGTTTTACGAAACACAATACGAAATCATTCAATCACGAAAAGTGGCGGAATCTGTAGTAGAAAAATTAAAACTCATTGAGAAGTTTAAAAATGAACAAGAAGAGTTAAAAGCGAAACCTGAAGAAGAAAACTTTTTTTCATTTATAAAAGAAATCCCTAAAGTTTTCGCAAATGAAGAAAAAGATAAAGGCGAAACACAAAAAGCTTTAACAGACCAACAACTTAAAATATTTCTTGCGAGAAACATTCAGGCTAATCTAAGTGTTACTGGGGGGACTCAAAGTCAAATTATAAATATATCATACCAAGATAAAGATCCTGTATTAGCTTCAGAAATAACGAACGCAATTAGCGAGGCATATATAGAATTTGGATTAGAATCAAGGCTTAATCAGATTAAGGATACTGCGAAATGGCTAAGCGAACAACTTGATGAGCTGAGGTTTACTCTACAGCAGTCCGAAGACAAGCTAAGGGAATTTAGAACATCACAGAACCTTATAGATACTGAGCAACAACAAAGAATAGCTAATACCCAACTTCAGACGCTAAACACCGAGCTTGTAAGAGCACAAACTCAGCTTTCTGAGGCAGAGGACCTATACCGTCAAGTAATGCAAATCGAAAATAATGGCGGAGATTACCGTTCCCTTGGTCCAGTCTTGCAGAGCAACACAATTCGTGATTTAGTTCGAGAAGAAAGCCAATTAACTAGAAAGGTTCAAGAGCTTAGCGAAAGATATGGTGAAAAACACCCAAAAATGATAGCTGCACGTTCAGACTTAAATAGTGCAATAAGCAATTTGGATCGAGAAGCAGCCAAAATTGTAGAAAATATTAAAAAGCAGTATAGATCAGCTCAGTCTCAAGAAAAGAGTATTCGAGACCTAATCAGAAAAACAACAGATGGGTTACAAAAATACCAAGGCAACAGTTTCGAACTTACACGGTTAGAACGGGAAGTTGAAAATAATCGACGTGTATATGAGAATTTCCTTGGTAAACTCATGGAAGCTGATGTTTCGGGTGACTACGATGCATCAAATATCAGAGTTATCGATAAAGCAACGGTGCCTGACTATCCAATCAAACCCAGAGGATTAGTGATTTTAGCTGCTTGCACAATTTTCGGATTATTCTTTGGAACAATCTTAGCCTTTGTCAGAGAATTAATGGGTAACGTGTTTAGAACCCCCGACCAACTTGAACAGGAGCTTGGTCTACCTTCACTGGGTGTTACTCCATTAGTGAAGAGAAAGAAAGGCACTGTAGAGCCTGAAAAGCAGTATATTGCAGATCAACGCAGTACTTTTGCTGAAGCAATTAATACTATTCGAACGGGTTTGATTTTCTCCAACATAGACAACCCCCCAAAATCTATATTGATCACTTCTACTAATGGGTCAGAGGGGAAAACGACTCTTGCAATTAACTTAGCTGTAGCATTGAGCCAAATGGACAAGACTCTTTTAATCGAAATGGATTTACGCAAGCCCGCTGTGGGTAAAGACTTAGAAATTAAAGCCGATATGGGCCTCAGTGACCTGCTAAGCGGTAAGACTGATACAAACGTATTCCACCAGGTGGAAGGGGCACCAAACCTCAGCGTTATTACTTGTGGTACCATTCCGCCAAACCCAATGGAACTTATATCCAGTAAGCGCTTTGCAAACCTTTTGCATTCGCTGCGAGACCGTTTTACTCACATAGTTATAGATAGCCCGCCTACTCTACCAGTGAGCGATTCTTGTGTATTGGCTAAAATGGTAGATGCCACAATAGTGGCGGTTAAAGCAGAAGAAACCAAAATAAGTATGGCAAAAGAAACCATAACACGCTTAAAGAAAGTAAACGCCACAATAACAGGTGTAGTACTTACTCAGGCTTCACCACAAAAGATGAGTTACTATGGCGAGCATTACTATCAGGATAGTTATTATGGTATGGAAGGTAAAATAAGTTAGTTACTTATTTTCAGAAAACTGTTTTGTCCTCAAAGCAACCCGCCAACACGGGTTGCTCTCCGTGATTAAATTAAAGAGGTTTGGGATTTGCTACTATCAAAGCAGCAATTAGATCTTGCCAATATTATAAATCAAAAAATAATAAACGAATCAATCGCTAAAGCCTCAGTTGAAGCGATGATAGAAAATGGCATTTGCTCTTTAGTTCTACAAAATAATAACGTTCAAAAAATACCATCAAATAAACTGGATTTTTTAAGAAAAATAGATAGAAATCTCCAAATAATTCACAACCTGCAACTAAACTGTCTAAAAGATGTATTTTTAACTCTAAATAACGAACACATAACCTTTATAGTATTGAAAGGTTGGGCATTAAGCTACGAGATTTACAGCCAACCGCATCATCGCCCAAAAACCGACATTGACATCTTTATCGAAGCAAATAGCAAAGAAAGGGTTAAAGCCATTTTACAAAATCTTGGCTTTTCAAACCCAAGAGGTTGGGAACCTGAAGCTATTATTAAACAATTTACAATGCGTAAAGATATTGTACGTAATGTTTATGTAAGTATTGATATTCATTTGGAGATATCAGACGACAAAAATATTCAAAGATCTTTAACGTGGAAATTAATTTACTCTGGTTCTAAAGTAAACGAAACTATTAATGTACGATTCCCAAATAGAACAACATTGTTAACACACGCAATATTTCACCTCTTACATCATCGTGCAGGAGGGGACTTCGTAAAACTAATCTGGCTTTATGATATAAATTTGTTAATTCAGAAAATGACTGATAATGAAAGCAACAGTTTTATCAAACTCATTGAGCATCTGGGTTTTGTTGTACCAGTAAGGTTTTTACTATCAGACATCAGCTCAATATTTCCCAATAAAAGAAGTCGGCTATTGTTGGAACGCATGAAAGAGTTGCCTCAAATTAACAATTATGATTATTTAATAAATCCCCCTTCCATCTTTAAACATCAATTAAGAAAACTACAGCAGGCAAAAGGAATAAGAGAAAAAATCACTATAATTAAAGAGACACTCTTCCCGCCTAAAGAAGAAATTTATAGAAAATATGGACGCTTAAAGACAATATACCTCCCATATTGGTACATAATTCGAATAATACATGGCTTAATGAAATACATAAAAAATAATAAATCTTGAAGCGAGACTGTAAGATTTTCTGTGTAAGTGGCGGTTTGTCATAGTGATACGCGATCACTATAAATAATCATAAACTGACTCATTGCTGCTTTCCAATCTCTTATTGGCATTGTCCACTTCTTCGATATCTGATGAAGTGCCAGATACAGTATCTTCATCACTGAGTCGTCAGTTGGGAACGACCTTCTGGTTTTGGTGATTTTTCGCAGACTGGCATTCAGGGATTCGATTGCATTTGTGGTGTATATGACTTTTCGGATTTCCGGTGGATAGTCGAAGAACACACTCAGACGTGCCCAGTTATTTCGCCATGACAAGCTAATCGTTGGGTGTTGGTCATCCCACTTCTCTGCGAATTCTGCCAGGGCTGACCTTTCCCCTGAATTAGCACCAATCTTCCGATGAGATTTTCATATTATGCTGCCCGTTTTGCATACTTAACAGGCGGCAGATAATTCAATGAGCTATGTGGTCGAACGTTATTGTAATGTTCGCGCCATAGATCAATTTCATACCTGGCTTCATCCAAGGTTCTGAACCAGTGTTGGTTCAGGCATTCATTTCTAAATTTGCCGTTTAAGCTTTCGACAAATGCATTCTGTGTTGGTTTACCTGGCTGGATAAATCCCAGCTCAACACCTGTTTCTTTACTCCAGAAGAACATCGCCTTGCTGGTGAACTCTGTACCGTTGTCGCAAATCACCTTTTTAGGCTTTCCCCGTAGCTCAATCAGTTGGCTGAGGAAACGAGCGACTTGTCGTCCGCTAATCGAAACTGATACAAGTTGGCCAACCATTTCTCTAGAGAAATCATCAACCACGTTCAGAACACGAAACCGCCTACCGCTGCTTAGTTGGTCTGATACAAAATCCATAGACCAGCGTTGATTCGGTGCGGAAGGCACCTCTATTGGCTGTCTTGGTCGCGTTAGCTTTTTACGCTTCTTAGTGCGTACCTGTAGCTCCTCTTCGGTGTAAAGGCGATAAGTATGCTTGCGATTAACAACCAGGCCTTCTCCTTTGAGCAAACCATGAAGCATTAAATAACCGTATCGCGGATACTGCGACGCCAGTTCCTTCAGACGTAAACGAACTGAATCATCAGACTTATCTTTTTGGCAGTAGCGAAATCCTGTTCTGCTAACACCAGCAAGCTTACAAGCCACCCGTTCACTGAGCTTAAATACATCAATCAAATAGCGGGCGACAGGCTTTCTTGCTGCTGGCGTTACCACTTTTTTGAAAGCACATCCTTCATCGCTTCCACTTCTAAGAGCTTGTCAGCCAGCATCTTCTTCAGCTTGTTGTTCTCAGACTCAAGCTCTTTTAGGCGCTTCGCTTCGTTGACTTCCATGCCCGCATACTTGCTCCGCCAATTATAGAAAGTCCCAGACGAGATACCCATCTCGCGGCAGATGTCGTCCACCTTTGCGCCAGCTTCATGCTGCTTGATGGCTTTGATGATTTGCTCTTCGCTGTAGCGTTTTTTCATTTTGAGATCTCCATTGTCTCCAGTTTATTGGAAATCTCATCAATGTCATGGTGTTATTTTGGGGGGAAAGGTCAATTACGGACAACCAGAACTTAGCCCCTTCGGTTTGTGCCATCCATAACCCCAGCAGTTCCTTCTCGCCATCGGTATTAATTCCCAGTGCCAGGTAAACAGATTTGTTCTGCACCGCACCAGAATCCCGGCTACGTACTACCAAACAATCCAGATAAACGACAGGGTATAACGCGTCTAATGGACGTTGCTGCCATTGCTTTACCTCATCCATCACTTCATTGGTTACTTGAGAGATAAAAGTCGGCGAGACTTCTACGCCGTAGGATTCCTCGAAATGCGCCTGAATATCACGGGTTGTCATACCTCGCGCATACAACGAGATAATCCTGTCATCAAAACCATTTAGTTGTTTTTCACCTTTTTTGACTAACTTGAGCTCAAAGCTATCATTTCGATCACGAGGAATATCCAACTCTATTTCACCGTGAACAGAGCGTATTTTTTTGCTGGTTTTACCGTTTCTGGAGTTGCCGGAATTCTTGCCTTCGAGTGCATGTTTAGCATAACCAATATGCTGTTCCATCTCGGCATTTAGTGCGCGTTCAGCAACCTTTTTGGTAAGTTGCTTAAGTAGTCCGGCTTCGCCGAGGATGTCATCGGGAGAATCACAGCCTTCTAGAAGCTGATCGATAAGTTTGTCTGATATTGGCATTCTATATTTCCTTTCAACAGATTAAGAATGCCACTTACACAGATTTTTTTACACTCTCCTTGAAGCTGCCTAATGTATTGTTTTCCGCAATTCCTGCATGAAACGCTTTACAATGACTTCTCTGTCCAGATGAGATTCAGCATATTCACGTGCAATTTTATTGTACCCATGTTCACTTTTAATATGAAGAGAGTCAAAAATAGCTTGAACTAATGCTGCTGAATTTTCAGGTTCAATCAATTTGTAAATCCCAGGATATTGCCTAGCTAATTGGCCAAGTTCAGTATCAATATCAGCAGTTACGATAGCCATACCACCTGCAGATAAAATATTGGTTAATTTTGACGGCAACACAGCATCAGCAGCGCCTTTACGTTGTATAACAAGATGGAGATCTGCCATTGACAACAACGAGGGTACATTACACCAATCTTGTAATGGCAAAAACCTAACGTTATTTAATCTATTCTTTTGAGCGGCCCCTTTTAAAACATCTACGTGAGCACCAGTCCCAACAAAAAGAAACAATACATCTGGTCGTGAAGTAAAAGATTTGGCAGCTTCAATTACTATCTCAAGTCCTTGCTTTTTACCAATATTGCCAGAGTATAAAATTATCTTATCAAATTTTTCTAGACCCAATTTTTTCTTCAAAGACTTGCCACAAGTTTGAGGTGTAACAAAATTAATGTCTGCCCAATTAGGAAGAAATATCAATCTATCTTTATCAACACCTTTATTCTGAGCAATAGATAACATGCTATGCGAGATTGTTGAAACGCAATCAAACTTCTTTAGAAACCAAGTTTCAACCTTACTCAGAAACCACTTAATTTTGGAACCTTTAGCCATCCCTAAACCAAGCATTGCATCTAATTCAAAATCTTGAATATGCATAATAGATTTAGCACCAGTGATTTTGCAGTATAATAAAGTGAAGGGCACACAAAAAAACGTAGGCTGAATAAGAAATACAACATACGGTCGCTTCTTAATAAGAAAACCTAAACGAATAGCTGAGCTAACAGCAAAACTCAAGAGATGTAAAATTCGCTTTAAAGTTGTCACAGTTTTCGGGACGTATAGCGGGCAGCGATAAACTGTGACACCATCTACTATTTCAGTACTAAAATTCGAGTAAGAGTACCCGGAACGTTTTCCCCACTCGGGGTAATATGGTGGCGCAGTTATCACTGAAACATCCACATCCATATTTGAAAGTGTGGCGGTCAATTCTCCGTTGTATTTACCTATCCCTGTCAGTTCCGGTGAATAATTTATTGAATACAAGAATAATTTCATTAAAGTACCCTGCTTCTAACTGACGCAGCAGGATTACCAACGCACAAAGACATTTTAGGTAAATCAGAATATACTGAACTCCGAGCACCAACTACACAACCTCTACCGATTGTTACACCGGGACCTATAAACACGTCCGTTGCAACCCAAGCCTCATCCAAAACAACAATCGGTTTTGCATAAATATCGAAAGACTCTGAATTATAGTCATGGGAACCAGTACAAAGATAGCTTCTTTGAGAGATTACGCTATTGTTACCAATCTGAATATTCCCTAACGTGTAGAGTACAACGTCATCACCTATCCATGCAAAATCTCCTATTGTTAACTTCCATGGATAAGTAATTTTTACCGAAGGCCTGATAACTACACCACTACCAATTTTCGCACCGAATATTCTAAGTAGAAATCTTCTCCAAGAATATGCAAATTGTGGTGACCATGCAAATATGCTCTTTTGGACCATCCACCATAATTGAACTTTGAATGCTGAAGCTCCTCGGAATCCTTTTGGAATTTTAAATTTACTTAGATCTTGAATTATCAACTTATTTACCCAATTCACTTATTAAAGAATTTAGTGCAAGACGTGATTTTAAAAACAACTCATCATAAGCTTGTATACGATCAATTACTTGCTGGTCTTTCAGCTTTTGAGTAACAATATCGCTTTGAATAAAATCGGCTATTTCGACAACTGATATAGAGGATGTATCAAATACAAAACCACCAAGAGAGGATGTTTGAGAAGACATACACCCCTTAGAACTTGTTATTAATAAAGTACCCGATTTTGCAGCTTCATATAAAACTAAGGGCTCTGCCTCATTAGAGTAATTTGAAATAAAAATGAAAATATCTATTTTCCCAAAGTACTGAATTTTTGAATCACCATAAAGAGAACCCAAGTATTCAAAGGATTGAAATTCAGTGAGATTTTCAATTGGAGTTATAAGTTCATTGCTTATAATGGGGCCAGCAAGCGAAGCTCTAAAGCTATAACCTCTTGAAATAAGTTCTTTAACGACATCTAAAAAAAACCCAGTGCCTTTTTCCACAGTGAGGTTAGCCAGATGACCTACAGTAAGGCCAGTTTTAGCCTTTACTGGCTCTCCATTAGACGGCCCCTGAAATGCTAGGTTAGAAACAATTCTTATCTCAGAAGCATCAACACTATACATACTTTGTAATCTAGACTGCATCTCAACACCAAGAACTACATGGACACAACTCCCTTTTGTAATTTTTATTATCAAATTAAACAGTCTGCTTTTTCTATTGAAATATGAAAAGGAATGATGGTGGATGTATATTTTTTTGTTAAAGCACAATGCACAAACTAAATATGCAATGTCATAAACCTGTCCCCAACCGCCATTTATAGAACGATAAACGACCGAGATGTTCTTGAAATAAATCAAATTAAAAAACAATCTGAGAAGACAAAAGAGATGGAAAAATGGTCTAAAAGGACGAAAAAATATACCTCTACAAAATTTATACAAGATGGAAGGACTTGTATTAATAAAAAGACAGTCTATTTTGTGACCCTCGATTTCACTTTTGAGAGCACTATTAATAGCCGACATACCATGATGTGGTAACGGTAAATCTGCTAGAAATATCATAAGTTCATTTTAACCTTCTACTAAGATAAAAAAGTACACCAAATGTAAGTGGAATAAATGCCAGTTGCATAAATACCATAAAATTATTAAACAAATCTGCTTTCGCAATATTAAAAAACCGTACAGACAAAATTGATATAACCAAAATCCAAATTGCTGGTAACAAACGAGCCCGGGTCATTTTTTCGACTTTGTATACAAACCAACCACAAATCAAACTAACAAAAATGGCCCCAAAATATCCAAAATTTAAAATTAGTTCCACAAACCAAGATACAACGTACTCCCCTCCTAGAGAGTGATAGTAGTGCTCAGGAAAGAATGTTTGAGTAAACTCAGTCATACCTCCCCTAGGTTTGCCTTCCCAAATGGCACGAGGAATAAAAGAAGTAAAGCAGCTCAAAATAGTTTTTCCGTACAACAAATCAAAGTTCGGTCTTGATAATACAGTCATTAACGCGTCAAACTGAACGAAATCACCACCATCAACTATAAAGTCAAATATTCCAATTGTCTTTTCTAAAAGTAAATCTGAAATATTCTTGTTAGAGTTCTCCGCAAATGAAACGTCCCTTAAAACTACTCGGTACAGAACGCCAAAAAATAAGAATATAAAAGAGAAAAACAGAACTAACTTTATTTTTAAGTCTTTCCTCGGTGAACCATTTATATATAAGAATATAAAAAATACATTTATCAATAAAAAAAGAATATTAGAACGCCCCCCCAAAGATGCGTATAAAACAATCATTAATAAAATAAAAAAGACATCCTCAGACTTTATTCGTCGATATAAAACAAGGCTATTATAAACTTTTACTAACAACAGAGAATGCAAGAAAAAGAAAAGTGTCATAAAATAAAATGCAAAAGGTCCGAAAACATCCTTGAGTAATACATGTCGTAAACCAAGTGAATTGTAATAATTTATCAAACCGACTCTTAAAATAATAATAGAAAAGAAGGCAAGAGCAAGCGCGAAAAATGCTACATAGCACAGAAGTCTAACGTTACCAGGCAAAATAGCATTACCTAAATATCGAATATTTATATCGGAATTTTCAACTTTCTTATTTCTAAACGATTCGAGGATAAAAGGAAACAAAACTACCAGAACAAAAACCATACTCAATATGGAAGCTACGAAAAATTCACTTTCAGAAGTGTAGAGCGTATTTTTATTTATAAACTCAACACTCCATTCGTTTTTCCTAACAATATAGACAGGACGTAAAACGTACATTACAAACAACCCAACACTCAGTAAAGATGCAGGACTGAATATCCATACTCTACTTCGCTTAGATGATTGAACAAACGAAAGTATTGTAAATATTGCAGTAATGAATATTGCAATAAATGATAATTTAATCATTTAATTACTTCTTTCAAGTCTTGTCTAATAGATTCTTCTGGATAATCATAGGTAAAATTTGAGTGAATATTTAGAAGTAATCTTTCTAGCAGTTCATCAGGTTTAAATGTTTTGATATCCAATGCATTGTCACCAAGGCCAACGACCTCTAAGGTACCAGCAGTTTTAGGTTGATAGGCTAGAGCTATTGGTGGTAAATTTCCATTAATAGCAAAAATCGCAGAATGCATTCTTGACGCAATAAATAGGTCATTACGTGCATATTCTCTTATTATCTCCTCGTGTGAAAGCTTGTTTATTCTCACAACCTTTGATTCTAAGCCAGAAACGATAAGTGATTCACAAAGTAAGTTTGAAACATAAAGATCACTATCATTCTCACTCACATCAACTTGAGGATATATTTTTACGACGATACTTTTTTTGTGTTTTACTGATAAATCTTTTAGTGCGATTTTTATCTTCTCTAGATATTCAATTATAGAATTCCAATCATCGCCTCTCGAAGCGAATCTCCAGTCAAGTACAGTAACACCAACATTTATTATATCTCCGGTAGATGAATGCTTCTTAACGTCAAACCATTTGCATAAAGCGATATCAGGCAATAATTTAATATTTTTCTTTCTAGAAAAATTTTCTAAAGACCTACTTTCTCTTAAATAGAGTCTACTTATTTTACTAAGGACAAACTCCGAAATAAATTTATCAATTTTGTGGTTGAACGGCCCGACGCTTTGAGGGAAACCTATTACACACTTTTTTAACCTTACACCGACATAATAGTGAAATAGAGAATTAATCAGCCCTAAACCCAATGGTCCCTTTACTGAAGAGTATAAATAACCACCACCAACGGAAATAATCACGTCTGCATTTCGAAACAATCTAAAGTCACTATGACCTGGTACCGATATTAGCTTTAATAGACTTAGTAGCCCATCAATATATTTTGCGATGAAATTTTTTCTTCGCTTTATGTTCCAAATAGGCTCTACCGATTCAACATTATATCTAGAATAAAAGGACTTGTTTTCTTCATAAGAACCGCTCATTACACTTATCTTTGCATTTGGATAGTCTTTTTTAAGAAGATTTATCATTGCTACAACAATTCCAGAGTCTCCGAGATTCTTAAAAGAATAAGCATTAATCAACAATATATTTCTTATTTCCATTTTTTTTCCATAAAATCATGATACATATAAAAAAGGCAAGATATGGTATTATTATAAGAATTAAATAATCGTAAAAACTCAACTTGCCAATTAATTCAAAAATATAAAATGCAATACTCATCAATAATATAGAAAATAAATGGGCGTGCATGATTTTTCTAGTTGATTTGATGAATCTAAAATATACAACCTCAATTTTAGTCGAGTTGTATAAAATCAATGCAACTCCAAAAACTAAAACTTGAAGTAACTCCACGCTAAATGTGAAGTAATATTGAAGCACAATAGTTATTAAAACCACTGCCACCGCGGATAAAACTGAAAGTTTTAGCACTTGGAATTTTTCACTTTGATAATTTAATTCTAGATAATTCAAGTCATTTGACATTTTTCTTGATAAAGAATTTTCGTAATACAAACCAACAACTGAAATTAGAGATGCAAAGTTTTGAGAAACCCTCAACTTTTCTAAAGCTCTAGAACTTAACTCTGATTCTAAATATAAATATATTCCTTGAGTATAAGCCCAAAAAGCACCAAGTCCAATCAATAGCGGAGATGAGAATACAATTATTTTCCTTAATTCTTCTGATTTAAACTTAAGCTTTAAATCAGGATAAATTGAAATCAGGGCAACTGCACACATCGAAATCCCAGCATAAAACATAACGTTTAATATTGATACACCAACCACTTTACCCAATACAATGATAGTTAAAATCAAAAAATACGATATAGCAGTAATGCATAATTGCTTTATAATAGTATTTTTTAATATGGAACTTCTTCTTACTATGTCAGACAACATCCAACCAATGGATAACGTGATATATGAGATGAAATAATGAAAATCATATTTCATAATAATCGGCAAACCTATAAATACCGGGATCGCTATTATCATAATCAATGATACTGTTAATTTATTAGTAAATGTATCTTCGTAGTTAATAGTAGTAGACGAAATAAAATATGATGATATGCAGGCTGCGCCAATTAACATGTTTGCTGTGACAAACGTAAATACAACTAAGAAAACTCGAAATTCATCCGAGGAATATAGCAAGCTCACTATATTAATAGCAATAAAGCTAAAAGCACTAAATATTACTTGCTCAATGAGCATTGCAGATTTTTTCAATCTAGACTCAGTAAACATTCTTACCCACAAATCCTTTAAACACCGTAAACACTACAATCTTAAAGTCCATCCATATACTCCAGTTACGAATGTACTCTAAGTCGTACTTTATACGCATTTCCATTTTTTCTACGGTATCAGTTTCACCGCGCCACCCGTTTACCTGCGCCCAGCCGGTTATGCCTGGTTTCATTTTGTGGCGTAACATGTAGTAAGCCACTTTCTTGCGATATTCTTCGTTGTGGCTCACCGCATGAGGCCGAGGCCCGACTACCGACATAGTGCCTTGTATCACATTAAAGAATTGAGGGAGTTCGTCCAGGCTGGTTCTACGTAAAAATGCACCGAACTTGGTAACGCGTGGGTCATTTTTGGTGGCTTGTTTGACTACTTCGCCGTTATCCATAACGCGCATAGAACGGAACTTCCATACTTTGATTTTCTTGCCATCCATGCCATAGCGGTCTTGCTTAAACAATACCGGGCCAGGTGACGTAATTTTGATAAATGCTGCGATTATAAGCATTGGTAGCGCAATTACAGTAAGAATTGAAAACGCCAGGAATAAATCTTCTATCCGTTTCATTATGCTGTAACCCCCCCTCATAGGGCTGTCGTATACGCTGATTGTTTGAATTTCTCCTACGTGCCCCATTCGAGAGTGCAGTAAGTTGAAGGTAAATACATCCGGCACAATGTGCACGTCTACCGTAGTATCCCCCAATTCTTTTAGAATATTCTCTATACGTGCTTTGTTGGTAAGCGGGAGTGCTACAAACAGAATTTCTATTTTGCCTTCCTGGGCTAATCTAACGCCATCGGCAATACCGCCCTCGAGTTTGTGCAGAAACTTTCCGTCTAACCGTTCAGGTGCGCGTTCATCAAATACAGCGGTAAGCTTATAGCCTGATTCGGGGTAGTTAACTATTTCATTTGCCAGGTCTAAGCCGCGCTTGGTTAAACCAATAATGCCAACTGAGCGGGTGTTGTAGCCCTTTTTTCGAATGGAAATAAGGAACTGTCTGAAGATTGCGCGCCATAAGCAAAGCAGTGTTGTGGTGCTTATAATCCACAGGCCCAAAGTTACCCGCGAGAAGTATTCGGTTTGCTTGGTGAAGAATAAAAATAAGAAGAGTGGGAACAGCGTGAGTAGCCAGCTACTTACGGTGTAAAACAACATTTCTTTGAAGGAGCCGTTTCGCCAGGAACGGTACAATACGAAGAGTTCAGCAAAGAAGAGATACGCCATGTTAGAGATAAGACCTAACACAAAGTATCTGACATCGAACTTGCCGATATACGCGAATGCAGAAACAGCTAAACACAGCTGGATAATTAAAATATCAATCAGTCGGTATACGAAGGCAAACTGATTAATATTATTGCGAATGAATCCGCCGTTTTCGTTCATTAACTACCATCCCTTGGTAAATTCCAATACTACATGAATGCGCTTGTTGGCGATTGTAATGGTAATGTCTGTTAGTGACAATTCCATGAATCACCAAAATGGTGCTATTGCACCATTGTGTAACTATACCTCAATTACTCTCAATGCCAAACGAAAGCGTTGTTTGGCGCTGTTAGTAAGTGATATTAAACGGTTTAGTTACGCTTTTATTTTTTGTTATTCGCTTACTGTGTAGGGCAAGTTATTGTTTTGGAATATTGAGCAAAGGTGGTGCCAAGTTTTATTTTGGGTGTGTTGTTCCAGGTTGTTTTTGCATTGTGGCCTTTTTATTAGTTGCCGGGGCAAGCCCGGAAGGTCCCGGAACGAGTCCGGGATGACGTTTATCCGGGATCTTATAAACATCCAGTGGGAGTTGTTTTTACATCGTGGCCTTTTTGTTAGTTCCCGGGGCAAGCCCGGGATGACGGTTAGAGGGTCGTCCCGGAACAAGTCCGGGATGACATTTTTGGGATCGGGATGACATTTATTGGTGGCCAGAACGATGGCGTTTAGATAGTTGGCAATGTTCAACAATTAGTCTATAACGGTACAAAAAATAATCATAAGGAAGTGATGAAGTGAAAACCTGTCTTAAATCATTTGCTGCCGTCGTCAAATATACCGCTTTTTTACCCCTATTATTTGTACTTACCGCTTGTGGTGGTGGCGGTGACACGTCTACTCCTTCACCAAACCCTAATCCGCCAGTAACGCCTAAAGCTGCAATTAGTCTGGGCAGTTATACTTTGCAAACAGAAGTGCGGGATACCAATGGAAATGTGGTTTCAAATTGTAATTGCGGAAGTGCAGTTGTCCTGCCGTCAGGTGAAATTTGGGTTGCGTTTGAACAATACCCATTGGTTGAAGACTACGGGTATGGCGTCCTTCTTACCACACAAACTCAATCAACCAGCTCTTTTACCGCCGACTATACATACTATGAAGCCTCTGTTTCAGTAGCTAAAGGGAGCTTGGCTTCGCCCGGCACATTCAATGAAAATCAGTTTTCATTTTCTCTTACGGTTAAAGGCCAAAGTGTAAATGTTGAAGCTGTGAAATCAACAGACGCCACTTCAATCGATCTATTCAGTTTGTCTAGCGGGTCTGGTGAACTCGAGTTTTCTGACGATCCTTATTCACGTATTTCAGTTACTGCCAATGGTGATGTTAACGGCGAGGTCTTAGGCTGCCCTATATCAGATGGGGAATTAGCCGACGTGAGTAATAGCAGACATGTTTTTTCATTGTCACTGTCGTTTGATTCCTGCTCAAATGATTCACTTTCTAACCAGTCTTTTTTCGGTGCTGCGTTCACACTTCCAGGCATTTCTAATCATGGTTTACAATTACTGTTTGCAGACGACAATGGTTATTTTCGCCAGGCTTATGCTGAAAAATTGGCGGATACCGGTTCAGCCGACTATACGACTGAATCAGCACCTTCCATATCGTCCCTTACAGTTACCGGAGCCGAAACTGTAACCTTACACTGGTATAGCGAAGACCAAACTAGCATACCAACTACCGGCACTAGTTATACCGTGTACGCCAGTACTCAACCGGATTTTCAGCCTTTACCTTCACATTTAGTCCACGTTACAGGGGATGCATTAAGTGCCGATATTGATTCACTTGCATCAGACACCGAGTACTACTTCAAGGTAATTGCAAAAACCGAGGATAAACAGAGCCTGATAAGTAGTGAGATAGCCGCGAAAACGTACAAGTCATCACCCATACAAGCTCAAGGCACAACTATATTTCAAGCCGAGGACAACAATTTAACGCTTACAAGTGCTTCCAGCGATACATTAGTTTTCACACTGAGCGCAGGAGCTAATGTCCCTGCCCCTGGTGACTTTATCTTCGCTAAAAATGCCGATGATGAGCTTCTTTTTAAACAGGTCACCTCAGTATCTTCCAGTAATAACGAAGCAACTGTGTTAGTCACGCAACCGAGCTTAAGTGAATTAATTCCCTCTGCTGAACTCACCGACTATACCAGCTTAGGTACAGTGTCAGGGTTCGCTCCAGACAGCCGAAAAGTCGTACCTACCGCCAGTGGAAAATACCCGGCAAACACATCACCAACCAAAGCAGAGCGCTGGGGCAATTCCATTTCCAATACGGCGTATTATAAGCCTTATAAAAAAGCCCATCTTACACAGAACGGTGAGTCCGTAAACGTAACTTTCGATGGTGACAAAATCACTTTAGATATTGACGGAGTTACAGGTTCAATTTCGTTAGATCCGGAAATTGATATTGCACCTTCAGTATATTCAGATTTTGCATGGGCCGGCCCTTTAGAAATAGCACGTGCCGAATCAAGACTAGACGCAACGGTAGATCTTTCGCTTTCCGTAGACAGCTCTATCTCAGTTGATTTGTTGGACTTTGAGAAAAAAATCGATGTACCTTCACTGACTTTTAAAAACACCAAGATTTATGCCGTTGGTCCTATACCGGTTTATCAGGAAATTATATTTACATTGCATGCCGTTATTAGCTCGACATCGAGCGCGGGTATTGACGTATCGACAGGACTGCATCGAAAGTACAAGCTAACTGCGGGGGCAAGCTACAACGGACTAACAGAAGAATGGGACGGCATACTAAATGGCCCGACTCTTCTCTCTCAGTCAAGTACGGCCAGCGCTGCCGTGCATATTGGTGCGAACCTGGAATTGAGAATAGTGCCAAAAATCGAATTGCGGTTTTACACTGTTGCTGCACCTTACTTTTCCATTGAGCCCTATGCCAGTGCAGAAATTGAAGTTGGAAATGGTGTAACGTTTGATTCGTTGTCAGGCAATACACAGGTAACACCTACCCAATTTAATACGTTTAATGTTGAGTTGGGATTGGAGTGTTTTGTTGGCTTTGAATTTGGCATATTAGTGCCAAACAAGTTTTCATTGAAAAGCAAAAATGTTTGCCCATTTGTTGAGCCTAACGTGTTATGGGCCGTACCAGAGTTTCAGTTTGACGTTGACACAGAATCTACCACCTCTGATTTTGCAACCATTTCAGCATCGGTATCAAATGATCTCGGATACAATGAATTAGACGCCTCTTCAGCGACGTGGGACATTTATCCTAACGATTTCATTTTAATTCCTCACAGTGACGACCCCCTTAAAGCCGATGTCCAGTTGACTTCTAATGCGAACGAAGAAGGCGAGTACACTATTCTGTTCTCAGCGACTGATAAACTGGGTGAAATTGGTCGTCAATATGACAGCGGCAAAATTCGCTTTGGCGACTGTATTACCGAAATTAACGAAGCGTATACGTCAATGGATCAGTTGCCGGTCGATGAGTCGCTAAGACTGTCTCAATATGCCTGCTACCATACTCCAGCTCAGAATGAATTTGGCTTTCGAGCTGAAAATGCCTTATTTGCCAGAAGCTATTTTCAAGTTAATGAAGAAGTATATGAAGGACCATTAAGTCCACTAGAAGTGCTCAATGCGGGGGAGTTCAGATATAAAAAACATGTTGGCATTCTGGATATTCCCTTTTTTACCGTTGCCGAATCTCGATATGTTGTTTACGGGAATTACGGTAGAGAGATTGATGGCATCTATACAAAATACAGAGAAGTTATTTTTAAAGCATTGTCAGATGAACCATTTGAGCGATTGAGGAGAACTGCGAGCGGAGATGATAAACCGTACTTCGTACCTAAACAGTCAGTTGAAGCAGAATTAACTTACAATGTTGGAATCCCTAGTTACAACCTAACTTATTTCAACGGGCTAGACGACACCGACACCAGAGGTGCCATTTACTATATTTATAAATATAGATGCGCACAAAGAACAAAGGAAACAGAGGGCTATACAATATACGGTGAATTAGTATATGAGTCATATATCGAGATGTCAGAAAATGACGATACTTGTTTATCGAATGCAGAAGCTAAACGCTTAAATTCAATTGATCCCATAAGAGACAATTATTTTTATCTCGATTACAAGCATAGGTATAGTGACTTGCTTGAAATAATCTTCGCGATAAAAGATGAGTAATTTGAATAGCTGGAACTTGATTAACCGGTGTGTACCAAGGCCTATACACCACCTAAAAGCCGCATAGTTCACCTCCATCCGTCGTCCCGAAGATCCCGGGACAGGCCCGGGATGACGGTTTGGGTGTTATCTTTGGCTTCGTGGCCTTTTTGTTAGGTCCCGGGGTAAGCCCGGAAGGTCCTGGAACGAGTCCGGGATGACAGGGTTAGAGGGTCGTCCCGGAATCGCACAGCGCATATCCGGGATCTTAAAAGCAACCAGTGGGGGTTGTGCTTGGCTTTGTGGCCTTTTTATTAGTTCCCGAGGCAAGCCCGAGATGACGGTAAAGGTGTAATCTCTAGCTTCCGTGGCCTTTTTATTAGGTCCCGGGGCAAGCCCGGAAGGTCCCGGAACGAGTCCGGGATGACGCGTTGGTACTAATCCCCTAGCTGATAGTTTTTTTGTCGGAACAGGGTGAGGGCGGCGTTGCAGACTTCGGGGTCGTAGAGCTTGCCGGCGTGTTGTTCTATTTCCTGTAAGGCCTTTTTAATGCCCAGTGCGTGGCGGTACGGGCGGTTTGTGGCCATCGACTCAATTACGTCTGCTACGGTAATGATGCGGGCTTCCAGTAAGATTTCATCGCCTTTTAGCCCTCTGGGATACCCGGTGCCGTCCAGGCGTTCGTGGTGCTGATACGCTACTTCGGCTACGGGCCAGGGGAAGGCGATATTTTTTAGTATGTTGTACCCATTACACGCGTGAGATTTGATGATCTCAAACTCTGCGTCGGTGAGACGTGTTGGTTTGGTTAGGTACTCGGCCGGTATACTGATTTTGCCGATGTCGTGCAGCAGCCCTGCAATGCGCAAGCCGTATTGGGTATCCATGTCTAAGCCCATTTCAAGAGCAATGGCCGATGCCAGCTCCCCTACCCTGGACTCATGTCCCGCTGTGTACGGGTCGCGTAGCTCCACCATATGCGAAATGGCGGTAATAGTGCCGAGTATGGTTTTTTCCAGTTTAGTGGAATACTCCTGCACTTGTTCTAACGCCGACTCCTCGGTACTGATATCACGCCAAATTCCCACAAAACAGGTAGCCGATACGCTTTCAACGCGTCGCAGCTCATCATGAAAATACACGTAGTGCCCTTTGGCGTGCTTTACCCGGTAATAGTGATCGCCGCCCCCATTGGCCAGTATGGTTTTACTTTCTTCCAGCGCTCTGAGGCGGTCGTCCGGATGCACACACTTTTCCCACCAACCGGGTTGTAGTGCTTCTTCTTGGGTATAGCCCAGTAAATCGTACAGGTTGTCGCTAACCCAGAGCGTACGCAGGGTTTTGCCGTCCCAGTTTACTGCGTAAGTCAGCATAGGAATGTGCTGAAAGAACGTAGGGATTTTATTGAGCACCAACTGTTCAGTGCTGTCGGTTGCCGCACTGGCGACTTGCCTTTCTGCGCTGTTTAAGCGCATCAACAACACGTACAACAGGCCCGACATTAGCGTAACAAACGCCACGCCTTTGCCTGCCGACAACACATAAGAATCGTTAAAATCGCCAATGAACTGTGCAAGCAACCAGTCACTGCCGATTATCCATATCAAACTAGCAAGCAGGTATATTGCAACCAGCTTTTGGTAGCGGCGTTTGTTCATAATGAGTCCGAACCACAAAGATAAAATTACGATGAACTTGAAAAAGAAAACACTGTTCACCAGTGCCAGGCTCTAGTTAAGCTGGGGCATTCTATGCAAACTTTTTGAGAGATCTACTGTTTACGACGATTTGCTACGCTAATGCGACGTTTTATTGATTTAGATGAAAGGAAACAACATTCTTCCCGCTGTTTACGCTGGTCAGATTACTTTGCTTGCTCAGATTGAAGCCGTTCATCCAGATGTTTGGCGATGTCGGGCAATTGATCGAGCCCGCTTGGGTAAGTAACCCGATAAAAAGGAACACGTTGTAACAATGCAGCCAGCGCCATAATGCGAGACTGTTCAATGCCTAATCCGCGATAGGCATCACCTAACATACTATTTTGCATGAGTATGATCAGCGCTGCGCTGGGGTTAATTGGGGTAATGGTGAGCGGATTACCTGATTGGGGCTGTTCGTCTACCCGGTTTAGGTAGTACATGGCGGTTACTGGCGCGGCGGTATGAGTATCTTGCGCCGCAAAAGAGATTTCCTGTTTGGCGAAGCGCTCGTGTACCTTCTTTTGCTGTACCGGCTGGGTAGTTAAGTGATTTTCCAACATCGCTGCGCTGTCGGGCCACAAGCGAACTTTGGGCCAGCTGGGATACACTTCGTACTGTTCGTTAGTGTGGTATAGCGCCGCCATGTCGTCTGTTGTTAACGTGTATCCCAGAGTGGTTAGCAGCGTGGTTAACGTAGACTTACCAGTGCGGCTTGGCGCTAAAAACAACTGTGCCTGATTGTTTTTAACCAGGGTATTGGCGTGCAGACACAAGTGGCCTTGCAGCTCTAGAAATAACGATAACCCCAGGGTTTGCAGGTAATGAGCCGGGCCGGTGCCGTTCGCCTGCCAGTCTATGGTTAATTGGTTGCCTTGCAGTTGAAACGTTCCCTGCCCTTCACAGTCTATATGCAACTGATAGCAGTCATCTTCCCTGTTCAACGTAATATTCGACTCGTAGCGTTCACCTTTGTCGGTTAACGTCCAGGCTGTTTTGGGGTTGCTCAGTGGCGTAACGGGGTTGAACGACACATCCAACGTAAAAGGCGTGTTTGTATTGTTGGTAGTTTTGTCCAGGGCAAGGGTAACGCCGTGAAGTGGGGTACTACTGAGCGACGCCAGTTCCTGTTGAGTATTCGGTGACATTCCTTAATCCGCTGACTGCTGTACAACTAGTGCTAGGATGCGTGGTTTAAGGGTTTGTGTAAAGTGCCGGATAAAAAAATGCCCCGTAATACGGGGCAAAGTTGAGAACACACACACTTTATTGCACACACTAACCTTGGAAAGGGTTCCGCTTGGTATGGCCGCCCTGTTCATCAGGAACACTGCCAGAAAAACCTTGCGTTAATTCTTGCAAGCTACCTGCACGCTGAAGTTGGGGTGCGTGGTAGGTTAGCTTGTTGTTTCTGTCGTCTTGCTTGTTCATTCAACACATCCATAAAGTTGATATGTATAGTGTACGTTTTTTGCACTCATGTTGGTTATTAAAGCTCATTATTAGGTATTGGGTTTGATACTTTTTGTGGCGTCCAGCGGGGTTGTTTTGAAATCTCGGCCTTTTTGTTAGTTCCCGGAACGAGTCCGGGAAGACGCTTAGGGTGTAAAGTTAACCTTATACGTCGTCCCGGAAAATGCCCCAGCGATATTCGGGATCTTGGAAACATCCAGCGGTGGTTGTTTTGAAATC
>NZ_FQWD01000002.1:542242-553963 GCF_900129565.1 Marisediminitalea aggregata
GGATGACGGATTGGTTGTAATACGCCACCATCCGTCGTCCCGAAATCGCCCCAGCGATATTCGGGATCTTGGAAACATCCAGCGGTGGTTGTTTTTAGATCGCGGCCTGTTTGAGTAGGTCCCGGGGCAAGCCCGGGATGACGGGGAGTGGGCAAACCTTAGCTCCGAAGCATTTTTATTAGGTCCCGGAACGAGTCCGGGAAGACGGTGTAAATGTAACGCTAACCCTATACGTCGTCCCGGAATCGAGCAGCGTATATCCCCATCCGTCGTCCCGGAAAATGCCCAAGCATTTATCCGGGATCTCAGGCACAAAAAAGCCCGGCGGACCGGGCTTTTTTACAGTTAACTTAAAAATTAACCTTGGAAAGGATTACGCTTAGTGTGACCACCTTGCTCATCTGGAACGCTTCCAGAGAAACCTTGTGTCAACTCAGCCAAACTACCTGCTTTATCAAGCTTCGGCTGCGCATATGCCTTTTTGCTTTGTTCTGTAACAACTGCCTGTTGTGATTTCATATTGATACTCCCTTATTTACTGCGGCGAGTAGCACGAAGTGCTAACAAACCAAATGCGACGAGTAACAAACCAGCAGGAGCAGGTACTTCACCGAACGCGTCAGTATCTGTTTGGAATGCTAAACCACTACCAGCTGCGATGAACGCAGAGATGGTCATGGTGCCGTAAAGCTCATCTTCAACCAGGTTGCTATAGCTAGCAGTTGCTTGAGGATCGCTGCTTACGAACTCATGGCCAGGGCCTGATCCATTTGCAGAAGCATCGAAGAACGCAGTATCAAATACAAAGCCTTCACTTAAAATATCAATAGTGATACTTACAACGTCAAACGGACCGTTGAAGAAAGTGAATAAACCATAAAACGTATTTGAAACAGGGTCGTAGTCACCGAAAGAATCGCCGTCAAGAATCAACGCCCAGTCAGAAGCACCAAACGCACCACCTTGAGTAGCGGTTAACGCTTGCCAAATAGCAGACTCGCTCGATCCATTAGCAAAATCAACGGAAACAGAAATGCCAACCATATCTGCACCGGTCACACCTTGAACATAAGACGCATTTGCTTGAAAAGAAGCAAACAACGTCATTGCCATTGCGATAATAAATTTTCTCATTAAAGACGTCCCTAAAATGAAAGTTATAAAGAGTACTGCTACTTCCAAACACTGTATTGCAAAGATCGTACCCTAATTAATTATAATTTTATTACATTGATTTTATTAAGGTATTTTTGATCTAAATAGATCGCGTTTGATCTGAAGAAGTTGTTTTGTAAAAGAAACCGACACTAGAGTGGTGGCCAAATAAGCAATGAGGCTTACAGAACTGTTGATTTTAAAAAGAAAAACCCGGGTATTTCTACCCGGGTTTCTGCGATGAATAGGCTTTTAGCGATTAGCCTTGGAACGGATTACGCTTAGTGTGACCACCTTGCTCGTCTGGAACACTGCCAGAGAAACCTTGAGTCAGTTCGGCCAAGCTACCTGCTTTTTGTAACTCAGGCTTCGAGTATTCGCGCTTTTCTGCGTGCGCGTCACGCTGTTCAATAGAAGTCATCGTTACTCTCTCCATTATTTAGATGATTTACGCGCAATACGCATACCCATCAGGGCCAATGCAATCATTGCAAAACCTGCTGGTGCTGGAACAGAAATCTGGTCAGTGTCAGTTAAGAACACTTGCATTTCACCAGATGCTACAACAACCTGGCTAGAACTTAGCAGAGTCATTGTACCAAACAGCTCGTCCATGTAGTTGTCAGAGTAAACTGCAAACACATCAGCGTTTGAAGATACTAACTCACGACCAGGACCTGAACCATTTGCTGACGCATCGAAATATGCGGTATCGAACACGAAACCTGCAGCCAATGCGTTGAACGATAACGAAACCATGTCGAAATCGTAGAAATTCATCATTAAGAAACCGCCAAACAGGTCGCCTGTTACTGGGTCAAAATCACCAAACGAATCACCGTCTAGTAATACACCCCAAGGAATCAGACCGAATGCACCACCTGCACCGGGAGCAACAGCACCCCAAGTTGCAGTTTCAGAAGAACCGTCTGCAAACGTGGCAGTAACTTCCATACCGACCATATCTTCGCCGGTTACACCTTGAACAAAGCCCGCGTTTGCTTGACAAGCAAAAAACGCCAGGATCCCTGCTAAAATTAATTTTTTCATCGCTTCCGTCCTCTATAAAAAGCCCAGCACCGAAAATTCGAATACTACGTCCATAACGATACAATGTTCGTGCCAAAAATATAATAGCTATTAAAAACAACAGCTAAGCCCAAAGCTATCTAAGCGAAACCTAGATTTATAGGCTCATAAGCGGTTGTTTGTAAAATTATCCGACACAGCTTTCAATTCTTTAGTCAGATCCGCTGTTTAAGCGCTTTAACTACTCTATTTTCGACTTGTGGACTAGTTTACTTCGGTTTGCACTGTTTTAAAAGCCTTACGGGTTGAATGTAACCGTAGTTTCACAATTTCAGTAATCACATGATATTTAAATACTTTTTTATTTTTCATGGTAGTTAAGTATTTGTCAGGCACTATGTGTGTGCAACTGCACAAAATTTAAGCAAATATAATTTACCACCAACTTTATTTACGCTTTTTTAGGTACCTGCGAGTGCTAAGGTCCCGGAACAAGTCCGGGATGACGGTTTGGTGGGTTGTTTGTGCATCTCCGCCTGTTTGAATAGATCCTGGGACAAGCCGAGGTCCCAGGGCAAGCCAAGGTCCCGGAGCAAGTCCGGGATGACGGATTGGGTGTAATACGCCACCATCCGTCGTCCCGGAAAGTGCGAAGCACTTATCCGGGATCTAAGAAACATCCAGCGGTGGTTGTTTTTAGATCGCGGCCTGTTTGAGTAGGTCCCGGGTCAAGCCAAGGTCCCGGAACAAGTTCGGGATGACGGTTTGGTGGGTTGTTTGTGCATCTCCGCCTGTTTGAATAGATCCTGGGACAAGGCGAGGTCCCAGGGCAAGCCAAGGTCCCGGAGCAAGTCCGGGATGACGGCTCTTTCCACGGAACGAGTCCACGATGACCTCGTACTCTTGCTTACTCAGGCCTTAACGGGCATAGTGTTGTCACACTCAGGAAGATAAACATATCAGCATGACCGCGTTGTTTGCCATGGTGGCAGCAGACCACCACGCCATAATGGATCTATTCGATGAAGCCAGTCGACACGCTACACTGGCATTAAATTGGCAAAACGAGCATTGCCTGGTGGGTAACTATTGTTACCGCGGGAATGCGCGAACGCAGTTGCTGAGTCAGTTTTCCTTGCCACAAGGTAATATTATTGCCAACGCCAGTGCGCCGCTTTCCAATAGCGAATTAAGTGAGCAATTTTCCGCACAGCCCGCAGCGATCTCAAATGCGATCACCGGCCCGCATACGGTATTTACCTGGCACAACCCGCACAAATTGCTGTTTGCTTCACGCGATCCACTAAATCAACATGCGTTATACTACGGTAAAGTGGGTGGCGTGACGGTAATTAGCTCCGAGGCGTCGTTTATAGCGAAGTTAATGCCCAAGCAGCCTTCGCTGAATACCACGGCGTTGTCGTGTTGGTTAGCGGGGCAGCCTAATCCGGCTCTTTGTTTATATAATGAAATTAATACGTTACCACTAGGCACCAGCCTTTCTGTTAGTCCTCAGGGCAACGTAACTGAGCACACGTTCTGGGATATCGACCCGCAAAATAAACTGGCGCCCGCGTCCGACGGTACATACCGGGATATGTTTTTAGATTTACTAAAACAGTGTGTGAGCAGCCATATACACCCTTCAGATTCGCTGGTTGTAAGCCAGATGAGCGGAGGTATGGATTCAACATCCATTACCGCGCTGGCAAACGAATTGCTCACCGAGCCACGTAGTTGCAGGGCGCTGTCGCATTTGTACAGTCATTCGGCCAGTTGTGATGAGTCTGACAACATCAAAGCCATGTACCAAAAGCTGGGGCTGGTTGATCCTATTCAGATCACCGTAGATGCCGGTGCGCATCGCGACTTCATGTCGCTCTACCCTACTGATTACGACTCACCGGGAACCGTGTTATCGCCGCGCTATCATCAGGAGTGTGAGATCATTCAGGCCGCCGGTGGGCACCGACTACTTACGGGCAACGGTGGCGATGAAATGTGCTGGGGCCACGCCAGTGCCTATACCGAAAGGCTTTTCAAAGGTGAGTTTGGGGTTATTGCCGAGGTACTGAAGGCGTGCAAGCAAACGGGTATGGCGCGCTGGCTGGTCGCGCGTTCGTTGTTTGTAAAACCCATGATCCCTCAGTGGTTGCTGAATAGCGCGTATGCGTTGAAAGGCTATACACCGTCTGACATCCCCGCCTGGCTCACGCCAGAGGCGGCAAAACTGGCTACCGATGCGAGTAAAATTACCAACCCCTTTAACGAACGCAAACAACCCGTCGGTTATGCCCGGTATCAGGCGTTAAAAACCACTTCTACATACAATTCAGTGCGTTCCTACCAAAAAGTGGGTTGGCAGTACGGGATTGATGTTGCCCACCCGTTTTTCGACCCGCGTATGGCTGAATTCAGTTTTGCAGTACCCGGTAAACAGTTAATTCGCGGTCCTTACCCCAAATGGCTACTGCGCAATGCCATGCAAAACCACTTGCCCGAGTCAGTGTGCTGGAATGTAAAAAAGGTCACCTTCGACAACCATTTTGGTCAGTTGGTAAAAGACAACGCCAAACCTTTGCGTGAACTATTGAGCGACACGCGCCTGGCATCGTTGGGGCTGGTCGATAACGACGTTTTACTTAAAGCATTTGATGCGGCAGTGGGCGGCAACGGCGTGAGCGTTCACGTTGATCTGCTATACGCCATTCTCACTCAGCGCTGGATCCAGCAGCACCATTAACAGCTAACGGTGCATACCAACCAAAAAAAGCTAGCGCAGCGACGCCAGAATATGTTGCGACTGCTCAGTGGCCAGCTTGAGTTCGGTATAGGTATTCACCACCTCGGGACCGTCGTTGATTAGCTGTCCTTTGTGCGTAAGCCAACAATGCGCTTTCAGGCGCGCGTCTTGTTTAGCCACCCCAAAATGCAGTGCTAAGTCATAGCCATATTGTGTCAGTAACTGCTGCTGTACCACGCAGCGACGTAAACAATTTATGGGAAAGATGTGGTGTCGGGCGGCCATTTCACTCAGTCTGATAGCTTCAGACAAAGAAAGCGGTAGTGAGTGCCCACTTTCGATATTAAACTCGCTAAATATACGCGCCTTCCACCAATGGTAGGGAAAATACTGAATACGAATATGCCATAGCGCGAACTGCCACCAGCAACGCCGAAACCAGCGCCGCTGATCAGGGGCGAGCGCCCGGTATTTAGAAAATGACTTAAGCAACGCCTGCTTCGGCTAAATTAGCCTGAACCAAATCGTGCATTAATACCTGAAAATCCTGTTCAGCCTGCTCTGCGGTTACGTCGTAAATGTCTGCAATGTACTGTGCAATTTGTTGCGCAGATTTACCTTGCTGCAGTTGCTCGAGCATGTCGGCACCCACATTGTTTAACGTGAAATATTCACCGGACTCCGGCTCAAGTAACACCATTTCATCGGCTACTTTTTGTAGCAACAATTCGGGCTTTAACTGATAGGCTGACATGTTTTACTCCTGATAGTCGGACCTGATTGATTGACGCTGCAACGTACCGTTTTCCAATTGGTACACCACATCCGCAACGTCAGACAGTGTAGGATCGTGCGAGATCATGATAACGGTAAACTGCGCAAACAATCCATGAAATTCCTCTTTAAAACTCAGACGGGCTTGTTCGTCCAGCATTGACGTGGGTTCGTCCAACAGCAGGATCTTCGGCTTCATTAATAACGCCCGTGCCAGTGCAATACGCTGGCGCTGACCACCCGACAGCCTTACCCCGCCCTCGCCGACCTGGGTGTCATAGCCCTGAGGTAAGCGCATAATTAAGTGGTCCAAGCCTGCCTGGCTGGCCGCTTTGTATACGTCGTCTGCTGCTGGGTTCGCCAGACCATAGGTAAGGTTATCGAAAATACTGCCGTTTAAAAGCAGCACGTCCTGCGACACCAGGCCAATTGCGTGGCGCAATGACGCCGTAGTGGCCTGTTGAATGTTTTGCCCGTCAATCAGAATCTTACCCGTGGCTGGCTGATAAAAGCGCATCAGCAAGTGCAGCATGGTGGTTTTACCGCCGCCATTCTGACCGTAGATCAGCATGTTCTGACCAGCTTTTAAATGAAATGACACGTCTTTCAGTATGGTACCACGCTGAGGAAAGCCAAACGCTACGCTGTCGAACACAATGTCGCCGTGTTCGATGGTCATGGGTGTGCCGTGCTCATCGCGTGGCTCACTTTCCAGGTGATACACATGCAGCAGTCGCTCAGACGCGCCTATTACCTGCTGAAGCTGACCGTACAGGCCTGCCAGTGAACCCAGCGGCCGGGTGAATACAATGCCGTACAACAATAAGCTTATGAGATCGGGGATCCCAAGAGCGCCTGAATTAAACTTCAGCACGCTCATGATCACAACAACCAGAATACACAATGACGCCAAAAACTGAATTAACGGCGAGAGCAATGCCTGTAAGCGGAACTGGCGGGCTCTGAGCGCCAGAATTTCATTCGAACGGCGTTTAAATTTAGACGACTCCGCTTCTTCTTTGTTGAATGCTTTGATTAACGAGATCGCACCGATGTTTTCACTCGCCTGCGCCAGTGAGTCGGCCTGACGTTGCACCAACGCCCGGGAGATAGGCTGCATGCCACGGCTCACCAACTTCAGAATGATGTATATCAACGGCACCAGGAAGCAAATTAACAAGGCAATGGTGGGTTCAATCATATACATCAGAATGCCCGCACCAATCAGTACCAGAATATTCGGGATGAGGTTGGTTAGCACGCTGGACGCGAAAAAGCTCACCACGGCCAGATCGTTGGTCAACATAGACAGCACGTCACCGCGCTTATTTTCCTGGAAATACTGAATGGGCAGTACCTGAATATGATCGTACAAACGGCAACTCAATTCAGCCATTAAGCGCGCGCCCACCAGGTTTACGTTATAGGTAGACAAAAAACGCAGTGCGGCTTGCGCAGCAAATAACGCAACCCACAAATATAAGTATTTCAGGTGGTTATTATTGAGAATTGTGACTTCTTGCAGGAATGACTGGGACTGCTGGCCAATTAAGTACGGCACACTCAGGCTCACCGCGGTTTCGGTAACCATAAGGGCTACCACCATAATGAAAGACCATTTATAAGATTGAAAAACCTTTAAGCCGTAGTGCAGACGCAGGCTATCGAACATGTGTACTTCCGTAATTGCTACCTGAGCACCAGGCATCGTCCTATTTTATGTCTGGCGTTACTTTACAACACTCCCTTCGTCGCGTCATCTAGCCTTTTTGTGTAGGTCCCCTCCCCGTCGTCCCGAAATCGCCTCAGCGATATTCGGGATCTAAGAAACATCCAACAGGGGTTGTTTTGATATCACGGCCTTTTCAGGTAGGTCCCGGGACAAGCCGAGGTCCCGGGGCAAGCCCGGGATGACGGTGAGGGTGTCGTCTCAGCATCGCGGTGGGATACCTCCATCTGTCGTCCCAGAATCGCCCCAGCGATATTCGGGATATTAGAAAACCACACATCCGTCGTCCCGGAAACGCACAGCACTTATCCGGGATCTTAGAAACATCCAACAGGGGTTGTTTTGATATCGCGGCCTTTTCAAATAGGTCCCGGGGCAAGCCCGGGATGACGGGGAGTGGGTCGTCTCACCATCGCGGTGGAATACCTCCATCCGTCGTCCCGGAAACACGCAGCGCTTATTCGGGATCAAAAAAACACACCCGTCGTCCCGAAATCGCCCCAGCGATATTCCCATCCGTCGTCCCGGAAAGTGCGAAGCACTTTTCCGGGATCTTAGAAACATCCAACAGGGGTTGTGTTGAGATCACGGCCTTTTCAAATAGGTCCCGGAACAAGCCGAGGTCCCGGGGCAAGCCCGGGATGACGGTGAGGGGGTCGTCTTAGCATCGCGGTGGGATAACCCCATCCGTCGTCCCGGAATCGCCCCCAGCGATATCCGGGATCTTTGAAACATCCAACAGGGGTTGTGTTGAGATCACGACCTTTTTGAATAGGTCCCGGAACAAGTCCGGGATGACGGCTCTTTATAAACCCGGAACGAGTCCGGGAAGACGATGTATAAGTAAAAACCTTACTCACAGGGGTGTTATTTCCCAAACTTATCTATACAATAGATTAAAAACAAACATAACAATCGAGTTAACAATAATGAAATGGCCAAATCTTAAACACTTACATTACTTGGTAACTTTACATCAGGAACAGCATTTCCACCGGGCGGCGCAGCGTTGTAACGTGAGCCAGTCAACCCTGAGCACTGCAATTCAGAACCTCGAAGAACATTTTGGCAGCCAACTGCTGGAGCGTGAGCACAAAACCTTTGTGTTTACCTCGTTAGGACTCGATGTGGTGGAGCGTTCGAAGGTTATTCTGCAAGAAGCCGGTGAACTCGTAGAATACGCGCAAAACGCCGGAAACTGGCAGCGTGGTAAGCTGAAGCTCGGCGTTATTCCCACCATTGCGCCATTCTTGTTTGAAGCCATGTTAGGCGCATTTCGTACCTTCTTACCGGAAATCCAGTTGGAGCTGCAGGAAGACACAACGGCAAATCTTACGCGACAACTCACCGACGGCAGCCTGGACTTGCTGGTACTGGCACTGCCCATGGAAACGCCGGGATGCAAACAAATGGTGCTGGGCCACGACCCGTTCCATTTAATTGCCCATAAAGATTTAGCCAACGATTTACCTTCGCCACTGGACATTTCCAGCTTACCGAAGAAAAGCATTTTCCTGCTGCAACAAGAGCATTGTATGACCGGCCATGCCGTGAGCGCATGTAACCTGCAGCACACCGATCAAATCAGCTCGTTGGCTGCCAGCTCACTGTATACCCTGGTGCAATTAGCGAACAGTAAACTGGGCTACACATTCCTGCCAGAACTGGCACTTAACCAGGATTTGCTCAAGAACACGCAACTCACCTCGTTCCCGGCGGAAGAAAAAGCGTTCCGGGAAATTGGACTTGTATGGCGTGCGGGGACTACGCGGATGCGTCTGTTCCGTCGTGTAGGTGAGATCATATCTCCATTGCTTCCGGTCCCTACCCTAAAATAATTTTCATACCGGGCAAACTTTTTTGCCCGGCCCCCCGACTATACCCACAACAACATAAAACTTTGGGGATATCCGGTGTTTGAAAAGCGCGACGAACAATTAATTGAACAGGCCTTAAAAGGGCATAAAAAGTCCTGGTTCGCGCTGATTAAACGCTACGAGTCTGCGATTTATCAATATGGCGTGCGCATGACGGGCAACCCACATGACGCAGCAGACCTAATGCAGGATATCTTTATTGCGGTATTCCGCAGCTTAACCAACTACCGCGGTGAAGGCAGTTTTAAAGCCTGGTTATTCCGCATCGCGCATTTTCGTTGTATTGAATTTTACCGGCGCAAACGACCAGACTCACCGCTGGACGAAGACGACGAACTCAGCTGCGAGCGGCCCTGCCCTGAGCACAACTTAATGACCGACAGCACCAGTCAGGCGCTGACGGCCGCAATGCAACGTTTGCCGTTAGCGCAACGTGCTGTTATCGAATTGAAATTTTTTGGACAGTTTACCTTCGACGAAATAGCCGACCAGCTGGGACTCTCCAGCAATACGGTGAAGTCGCGCCTATACAGCGCCCTGTCGAAGCTAAAACTGGATTTGGAGGTAGAACATGGCTAATTACGAGTCAGATTATTTATTCGGCCAATGGCTGGACAATGCCTTAACCAACGAGGAACGCGACGCGTTTGAAGCGCTCTGCCTGAGCGATAAAGCCTTCGCGGCTCAAGTGGAAACTGCCACGCAGCTGTCGGTTGCCGCAGAGCAGTTTACCTCTCCGCCTATGCCTGCCTGGGATAAAAATGCCACTTTCGTGGCCCCGGACAAACCCAAGTGGTGGCAATGGCAGGGCTTACCCGTTATGTCCATGGCCATGTCAGCATTGGCGATTGTAATGGTGGTAAGCGGCTTCTCTGTACAAGTAAGCGAAGGCAAATTAACCATGGGTTTTCAACAAGGGCCCAGTGACGAACAAGTTGCTGCATTGGTGAATCAGAAACTCAATGACTATCAACAGGCGAATCAGGCCATGTTCACCCAGTATGTTGCCGCACTCCAGCAGCAACAACAGGAAAACAGCACACAGCTTACTCAATATCTGCTGACTTCGAGCCGACAGGAGCGTCGCGAGGACTTTGCAGAGCTTATTAAGTTTATTAACCAACAGCGCGATGACGATCAGCGCTACTACGCACGCCAGCTAACTCAGCTTCAGCGTGAAATTAATTCACTGGATGATGGCTACCCCGCCCTCACCGAGTAATCAGACAACAGGTGGAATGATTATGAAAGCACTAGCAATTGCATCGCTATTTGGCGCAACCCTGGCTACCAGTGCCGTTGCACAAAACCTTACCGAACTGGATAAACAGCTGAACATTATGTCCGGTGTTATCGACACCGCTTTAAAGCAGGATACCCGCAAAGAAGGCGTGCGCTACCGCAGCATCGAAGCCACGTACCTGGCAAAGCAAGGGGTTATTTTTACCATTCACACCGGTGGTCGCGGTATGATGTTCGACTTTGATTTCGGCGACTTAATGAGTGTTATTCCTACCCCACCGTCTGCGCCCGACGCGCCCACAGTTACGGTAGTGGCGGACGGCATGCATGTGGAGAGCCACGGCGATTACGAGTTCATCGTCGAACAGGATTGGGGTGAAACCGCCGAACGTGTCGTTCGTCAGGTAGAGAAAATCGTGCGTAAGACCGACGAGAAATTACGAGAGTTTCGCAGTGATCGACGCGAGATCGAATGGGAAATTCGCGAACTAGAACGTCGCAACCGCGATCTGGAATTCGAACTACGCGCCGCAGATAACGAGCGTAAGCGCGAAATCGAAGGCGAAATGAAGGAGCTCAAAGCAGAACTGGACCGTTTACAGTCTCGTCAGCAAGAGCTTCAGGACTACGCACAGGAACTGGCCGAAGAGAAAAAGGCCGAGTTGGCCAAGCAACGCGAAATGCAGGAGAAAGCTTACAAAACCTTTCTGGCCAATTTCGAAGGCAGTGTCGGCGACACCTTATGTAGCTTTGGTGCCGGTTTACGTGAACTCCCGGATGACGAACACATCAGCTTTATCCTGAAGAACTTCGGCAAGGGCGAAGATGGCAAGGCCCAGGACCGCTTGTACATATTCAATAAAAAGTCAGTGAAGAGCTGTGTGGCCGAGAAAATCACGCCCAGCGATTTACTGGCAAAAGCCGAGGTGTATGTATTTTAGGGTATAGGTCCCTCCCCTGTCGTCCCGGAAAGTGCGAAGCACTTATCCGGGATCTTAGAAACATCCAGCGGGGGTTGTTTTAACATCACGGCCTTTTCAAATAGGTCCCGGAACGAGTCCGGGATGACGATAAGGGGGTCGTTTTGACATCACGGCCTTTTTGAATAGGTCCCGGGACAAGCCCGGGATGACGGAGTAAGGACGTATCAACGCATCCGTCGTCCCGAAATC
>NZ_FQWD01000002.1:554438-888717 GCF_900129565.1 Marisediminitalea aggregata
CGATATCCCCATCCGTCGTCCCGGAATCGCCCCGAGCGATATCCGGGATCTTAGAAACATCCAGCGGGGGTCGTTTTGACATCACGGACTTTTTGAATAGGTCCCGGGGCAAGCCCGGGATGACAGCGCTTTATAAGCCAAGAACTCAACCTACAATCAAGGGATACAAATCCAACCATTGGGGATTCTTTTGTGTGATCAGTTTTTCTTTCCAGCTTCGCCGCCAGCGTTTTAATTGCTTTTCGCGGGTGATCGCGGCGTACATTTCTTCGTGCATTTCGTAATACACCAGGTCTTTTACGTTGTAGCGGGTGCAGAAGCCGGATGCCATGGACATTTTGTGCTGGTACACGCGCTGGGGCAAATTGCTGGTAACGCCAACATACAGCACAGTGCGTGTGAAGTTAGATAGAATATACACGGCGGAATAACGTTCAGACATGCCATTGTCCTGAAAACAAACATAGCTTATTTGAGCGCTATCAAACGATGCTGACTACTGAATCAAAGATCGGAAAACGAATATAGGAAATCGGCAATATCAGTTTGAAGCACAAAAGCACCTCAAACTGACACCTGAATTTACACGCCAAATATGGCTTTAAGCGTGAAGAAGCACAGAATAGACAGGATTGCGCCAGCAGGCAGTGTTACTACCCAGGAAATCACGATGTTGCGGATAATGCCCAGGTTAAGCGCAGACACGCCGCGTGCCAGGCCCACACCCAATACCGCGCCTACCAACGTTTGTGTGGTAGAGATTGGTAGCCCGGTGCCTGAGGCAATGACCACGGTACAGGCAGCCGCCATTTCAGCCGCAAAGCCACGGCTAGGGGTTAAGTGAGTGATACCCTCACCAATGGTAGCGATAACGCGGTGACCAAATAAAGCCAGACCCGCAACAATACCTAAACCACCTAAAGGCAGAATCCACGGTGCCAGTGAACTGCTTGAACCAATTTCACCGCCGTTGGATACAACGCTAACTACTGCAGCCAATGGGCCAATGGCGTTCGCAACGTCGTTAGAGCCGTGCGCAAATGCCATACAACAAGCGGTAACAACCATTAACAACGCGAAGACTTTTTCTACGTTTGCACGCTGTAAATCCGCGTCTTCTGAGTGACTGTAAGCCTGGCGACTGATAAGCCATTTACCAATGAACGCAATAATTACGGCCAACACAACAGACAACACATAGCCTGTGGTTGGAGACAGGTCCAAACCAACGTGTTTCAGGCCTTTTTTAATGGTCACCAGCGACATCACAAAGCCCGCAAACGCCATGTAAAACGGCACGTATTTGCGTGCGTAATGGAACGGCTTGTCGGTTTCGAAAATCAGTTTGTGTGCGCTCATGAAAATCAGATACGCAATCACGCCGGAAATCGCCGGCGTTACAATCCAGCTGCCAACAATACCGCCAACTTTGCTCCACTCAACCGCATCCATACTCACGCCTACAGCCGTGAAGCCAATGATGGCACCAACAATAGAGTGAGTAGTAGAGACCGGCCAGCCCAGGTATGACGCGACCGCCAACCACAGACCTGCAGCAAATAAAGACGAGATCATTCCCAGTACCAGGTACTCGGGAATATCAACAAAATAAGCGGTATCGATGATGCCTTTACGGATCGTCGAGGTCACTTCACCACCGGCCAAATAGGCACCGGCGAATTCGAATATCATGGCAATGATAATAGCTTGCTTGATGGTAAGGGCTTTAGAACCTACTGAGGTGCCCATTGCATTGGCCACATCATTTGCGCCAATACCCCATGCCATCACAAATCCCACCGCAGCGGCGAGGATGATCAGAATCATGCCATAACTTTGTAGGAAATCCACTGACAATAGCTCCCAGTCTGTTTAGCAGTCTGTCAGACGTCGCGCGTTGAAAGACGTATTTACTGCTGACGGGCATTCTGTCGTGTTCACGCTTACTGCCAGCACGTTGAATTTATGCATTGTTCTTCGTTCGTTTTTTATACTGAAGCTTCAATATTGCGGCGCATTCTAACTTAATCCGAAGACAAGCCATAGACCATTTTCGACGATCTGCTACAAATAATCGGCTTTATCATCCTGATCGATGATATTTACAGCAAATATTTCACTTTCGTTACAGATTTAAGACAATGTTAGCCGGTATTTTGTTTTTCGCTCAGGTTAAATCGTCTAATTTTTGTTGCAAACTCTCTAATGGCGTATGACGCACGTCTTTTCCGCTGGTCAGCGACACTATGTATTCGCAGATATTTTTGCAGCGATCACCAATGCGCTCCAGCGATCGCAGTGCCCACAATATTTCCAGCCAGTCTTCCATATCTTCACCCGACCGCGACATTTCACCGGTGGTAAAAGTCAGCAATTTTTTATATTCGCTGTCGATGCGGTTGTCCTGATCATACACGTGTAACGCTGCGCGCTCATCCTGACGAGCAAAGGCGTCGAAGGTACCGCGCATCATGGCCGTAACCTGCTGACCAATTTGCAGCATGCTGCTTTTTATCGACTCCGATGCCGGGATCTTTTGTTTGGTTACCAGCTTGGCAATACGCTCTATTTCATCACCCATGCGCTCAATGTCAGTGATGGCCTTTGAGATGGTCATGATCAAACGCAGATCACTGGCGGTTGGGTGCCGCTTGGCAATAATCCGCACGCATTCTTCGTCGATCTGCATTTCCATGGAATTGACTTTCAGGTCGTTGAGTATGACCTTTTCTGCCAGCCCCGGATTATTCGTACTGATGGCTTTCAGAGTATCGATTAACTGCTGTTCGACTTCGCCGCCCATAGTGAGCACTGAGTTTCTGAGGTTTTCCAACTCCAGGTTAAAGCGATCAGAGATGTGAGTATTCAGTGCGACCTGATGCATACGCGTCCCTCTCCTTAGCCGTAACGGCCGGTGATGTAATCTTCGGTTTGTTTCTTGTCGGGCATGGTAAACAGCGTATCACTGTCGCTGTATTCCACCAGTTCGCCCTGATGCAGAAACGCCGTGTAATCTGACACCCGCGCAGCTTGTTGCATATTGTGGGTAACAATCACAATGGTACAGCGTTTCTTAAGCTCACCCATCAGTTCTTCAATAAACAGCGTGGTAAGTGGGTCCAATGCCGAGGTGGGCTCGTCGAGTAACAGAATACTCGGTTTCAGCGCCAGCGCCCGTGCAATAACCAAACGTTGCTGCTGACCGCCCGACAGGGTCATTGCCGAGTCAAACAGACGATCCTTTACTTCTTCCCACAGTGCAGCTTCGTGCAATGCGCGCTCTACAGCGTCATCGAGTTGCCGGCGCTGCTTGATGCCCTGCAACCGCAGTCCGTAACACACGTTGTCGTAAATGCTCATTGGAAAAGGATTGGGCCGTTGAAACACCATGCCTACCTGAGAGCGCAGCAACGACAGGTTTTCTTTTTTGTGATTAATATTGCGCCCTTCAATCACAATTTCACCGCTGGTCTGGCTGTTCAGGATCAAATCGTTCATACGGTTAAAACACGCGATCAGCGTGGACTTGCCGCAACCACTTTGGCCAATTAGCGCGGTAATGCGGTGTTTGGGAATGCGCATGTTAATGTCGTGCAGCACATGCTTCTGACCAAAACGCAAATTCAGGTCGCGTACTTCTATGGCCGTTTGTTCCGGCGACAGGCCTTCCAGGTCGAGTCGTTCCCGTTCGAACAGTTTCAGCATGAGCGTCAGTAACCTCGCAAATATCGTTGACGTAGCCGCTTACGTAAAATGACAGCCAGAATATTTAACACAAAAACCACCAGCAATAACAGCAAACAGCTGGCAAACATCATCGACGCGCTGCGCATATCGGTTTGGCTGTGGAATGCGCCGTCGTAAATTAATACTCCCAGGTGCATAAACTGGCGGTCCAGATGCAGGTAAGGGAACTCACCGTCAAACGGCAAATTCGGCGCAAACTTCACAGCGCCTACCAGCATTAACGGTGCAACTTCACCGGCGGCCCGGGCTATGGCCAGAATAACACCGGTCATGATACCCGGACTCGCAATGGGTAATATAGTGTGCCAGATGGTTTCCAGTTTAGTGGCCCCCAGTGCATAACTGCCCGCTTTGAGCCTGTCTGGCACACGGCGCAGCCCTTCTTCGGTCGCCACAATCACTACCGGCAAGGTTAAAATAGCCATGGTGAGTGCCGCCCAGAATACCCCGGGGGTCCCCATGGTCGGTGCCGGTAAGCGGTCGCTGAAGAACAGCTCGTCAATTTGACCACCTACCATATACACAAAAAAGCCCAGCCCGAACACGCCATACACAATAGAGGGCACCCCCGCCATATTACTCACGCAGATGCGTATCACCGCTGTCATGCTGTTGTCCGGGGCGTATTCGTTCAGGTAAATGGCTGCCATAACGCCAAATGGCGTTACCAGTATGGTCATAATAAAAATCATCAGCACGGTGCCAAACAGCGCCGGGAACACCCCACCCGCGGTGTTAGCCTGCTTTGGCGACTCACTCAGGAATGTCCACACTCCGTCAGCGGCAACCCCTAACTTGCCCCAGGTCGTGAGCTGGCCGGTATAGGTAAGCTGGTCCAGCTCATTCAGCGCAATAGAGAACGGCGCGCCGTCAGAAAACTGCACGTTTAAACGAAACTCGGCTATTTGGGCTTCCCGTTCCAGGACCTTGGTTTGCCACTCGCGGAATTCGGCAGACAACCGCTCTCTGGCTGGTGCGTCTTCAGCTACCGCGCGAATATCCAGCTCGGCCAGACGACGATGAATAGGCGCCAGGTGCTGCGTGCGGATTTGATCAACGTCCTGCTGCAGCAAGTCTACCCGGGCTTGCGCCTGAGCCAGTGAAGACAGCGGCTGCGCCTGATTTTCCGGCATGTCCACACTCACGGGTTTCGCAAACACCCGGGTGCCGTCGGCTAACAACATGTCTGCTGCGTCTTTGGCAACGGCCAGGTTTTGAATCGCGGGCGTTTCCAGAATTAATTGATTTCCATACGGGTAGCGCGTGTCTGAATAACGAATCAGCCACAAGCGCTGGGTACCGGCACTGTACTGGCTGGAGGCGTGCCCCACGCCTACCTGCCCATATACTTTGTGTTCCTTACCGGCCAGGTCAACATAGGTCAGCGAGTGCACCGGCCGTGGCCAGAAGTAATCACTGCCACGCAGTGCAATTAGCGCCAGCACACATACCAGGGCGACCAGCAACAAACTGGCACAAAACGCGCCCAAGCTAATCACAAAGGACTGCTGCTGACGGTTGGAGAGAAATTGCCTGACCGACCATTTACCCATAGCTGGCATTCCTGCGCAGGCGCTGGCGCAATAGCTCTGCCAACGTGTTCACAACAAAGGTAAAGGTAAATAACACACAGGCGGTTAAAAACAATACCTTGTAATGCATGCTGTCCAGCTCGGCCTCGGGTAGCTCAATGGCAAGGTTCGCGGTAAGCGCACGCAAACCAGCAAACAAGTCCCAATCGGCAATGGGTGTGTTGCCCGTTACCATTAATACAATCATGGTTTCGCCAAAGGCGCGTCCGAATCCCAGCATGATCGCCGCCATGATGCCCGGAAACGCCACGCGCAACACCACCCGGCGTAAGGTTTGAAGACGTGTCGCGCCGAGCGCATAAGAGGCCTGTCGCAGGCTGGCAGGCACACCGCTAATGGCGTCTTCGGCCAGCGAATAAATACTGGGAGAAATAGCAAACCCCAATGCAATGGCAACCAGAATAGTGGTTTTACCTACCGGCACACCGGTGGCGTCGGTAATGAAATCAAAGTCATTGACTTCCAGCAGGTAGAACAACAACTGCGGCGCCCATTCGATGCTGATGTAACCCAGTCCGACAATCCCTAACACCGGCAGTATCAGTTCCGCTACGTTGCGAACTTCTGACGGCAAATTGCGCGCTACCTTGTGCTGCACAAACGCAATCAACAACAAGCTAAACGGCACGGTAAATAAGAACACCGCGAACGAAAATAAAAAACGTTCTGCCAAGGGCGCCAGCCAAATGGCAGCTATAAAACCAATGAGGACCGACGGAATGGCTTCGAGCATTTCAATCGCTGGCTTCATATTGTCGCGCACTTTAGGGCGAGCAAAATACGCGGTATACACCGCCGCGCCCAGTGCGAGCGGTATGGCAATCAACAACGCCAGCCCCGACGCCTTAAAGCTACCAATTAGCAGCGGTACCAGGTTCATTTTGGTTTCCTGATAATCCGTTGCACTGGTGGTTTGCCAAAGCTGATCTGCCTCTTTGTACCCCTCGTAGATCTGCGGCGTCAGTAAGCTGTCTGCGGTACTGAGTCCAGCAAGGTGTTGAATGCGAAGTTTGATCATGACTGCATCGGAAAACACATAAGCCCGGTTATCGAACCAGCTCACGCCCGTTGGCTGAATTGGCAACCCGCGTCGCTCTACAATTTCGCCAGTTACCCGATTAATAAGCAGTAGCTGTTGTTGATTGGTCACCATGGCCAGGCCATTCACACTGGCATGCGGGTAAATGGCCACAGGTTGTTCCTGCTTACGCAACGCAAGTACGTAAGTGCGCTGATAGCGCAGCGTGCCTTTGTCGTTAAACACCGTGTAGCGACTCACCGTGCTGTCGGGGTGGGTAACAAACAGCGAGCGGTTTTTCACAAAGGTAAACACTTTATCGACTGCTTTGGTGAGGGAAATCTGGTTTATCTGCTGATGTTTTTCATTGTAAAAGCGCAGTTCTCGATCGCGTATCTGCACCACTTGTTTGCTGTCGGGCAGCAACACAACGGGGTGTGATGAAGGCAAGGTATGGCGCATGATATTCGCCGGGTCCTGACGATTCACCCACTGAATTAATTGCGACTGTGCGGTATTCACCACCATGATCAGCCATTGTTCACCAACGCCGAGCGTCCAGTCTGTGTGTTCGGCCCACACCGCTTCGGGGATCGCAAATGAAAGCTCGCTGGCCAGAGGCGTACCGAACGACCCCAGGGTCTGGGCTGTGCCGACCGTTGGCACGGGTAATAATCGCACTTGCCCGCTGGTAGAAATATCCACCGCATAGGGCTGTCCCTGCACTTGCAAGGTGGTAAGTGTGTGGCTACAAGGACGGCGAATGGATTGGCGGGCAGTCAGGGTATCGGCTTCGAGCCTGGCCAGAGTCAAACGGCATCCGGGTCCATCAATAATAGCGGCCTGACCACTGTCCATATCACCGACATATAAGTAGCGACCAGACGGTAACACCGGGATTTCGGTCTGAATGTCAGCGTCGGGCGACATCGCTATGCTGGCCGCTTGCGAGAACAAATGCCATATAAGAATGACCATGGTTAGCAGCACGATTCCGCCAAAACCACTGATAATGACGCGCGCAGCAGTGTCCCGGCGGCGACGTTTTTTCAGTACAGATCCCTGCTCAGCTGCTACATTCATTATCCAGAGTCATGATTTGGCTTAAATTGCACTGCTCAGCAGTGTAAGTTGTGATATTTTAAGATCAAGAGAAACTTATAAATACCTGACTTCGTCGCGCTTTTTTTCGACGACGCAGAACAACTCACAGGAGTGAATGCATGAAGCCTGTCATCATCACTGTAATAGGTAAAGATCGCCCCGGCTTAGTCGATGCGGTGGCGAAAAAGGTGTATCAGTTCGGTGGCAACTGGCAAGGCAGTAGCTTTGCACATATGGCCGGACAATTTGCGGGTTTTGTGGAAGTGCTGGTGCCGGCCGAACAGCATCAGGCGCTCATTGACGCGCTGAATACGCTGGACGGATTGCAGGTCCAGTCGCAGTCGGTTACCGATACGCTGGAACAGCCCGACGAAATGCTGCGCATTGAGGTGATGGGCAATGACCGCGCCGGCATCGTGCAGGAGCTTACCAATGTACTGCATGGCTTTAATCTCAACATTTTGCACTTTGCGTCTACTTGCGAAAGCGCGCCTAACTGGGGCAGTCAGATGTTTAAGGCACAGCTGCGCGTAGGCGTGTCGGCCGACCTGGATCGCGACGATCTGCAGGAAGCGCTGGAAGCCGTTGCCAACGACCTGGTTGTAGACATTACCACAACCCTGTCGTAGGGCTTGTTACCCGCGGCCATTGCCAGCCAAACACTGGCCGCAAAAATTTGTTTGCGCCGTCAACATGCTGTCACACTTCGCTGGCATGTTAACGCGTTTTGATCGCTGAATAATTGATGTAATTATGGAATCGACTGATCTTTATTATCCCAAAGAACTGAGCTGGCTGGCGTTTAACGAACGCGTATTGCAGGAAGCCGCCGACAAGAATAACCCCGCCGTTGAGCGCATTCGCTTTTTGGGCATCTATTCAAACAACCTGGACGAATTCTTTCGGGTACGGGTTTCTGACGTAAAACGGCAAATCATTATTGCCCAGAATGACGGTAACGAGCTGGAAGCCCAGCACCAGCGTAAACTACTGGAACAAATCCAGCAGAAGGTGATGGCGTTGTCGAAGAAGTTCGACACTATCCACAAAGATGTGGTGAAAGCGCTGGCTCGCTACAATATTTACATCCTGCAAAAGCACGAGCTGACAGACTATCAACGCGAATGGGTAAGGAATTACTTTATAAACAAAGTCCTTCGACACATCGCGCCTATTCTGATTGATAAGAAAACGGACCTGCTCAGCCGACTGAACGGTAATGCCGTGTATTTGTATGTGGCTCTGCGTCGCGAAGGACGTAGTCCAAGATTCGCGGCTGTACAGGTGCCAACGGGCGAAGTGCCACGTTTCTTCTTAATACCGCCTCAGCGCAGCCGCAAGAACAAGCACATCATTTTGCTCGACGATATGATCCAGCTCTCCATGGAAGATATCTTCCGTGGTTTCGTGAAGTTCGACACGCTGGAGTCCTACTCATTTAAAATGACCCGCGACGCAGAATACTCCATTAACGACGAAATCGACGAAAGCTACGTTGAGAAAATGTCTGAGAGTATGAAGCAGCGCCTGATTGCCGAGCCCGTTCGGGTGATCCACGATCAGGACATGCCAGAAGACATGGTAGAGGACTTACAAAAGCGTTTAAAAGTCACCAAGCTCGATACCCTGCATTCTGCCGGTCACTACCGTAACTTTAAAGACTTTATTGGCTTCCCTAACCCGGGTCGTGAATACCTTGAACACCCGCCGTTACCGGCCATCGACACGAAAGACTTCTCGGCCTACAACACGGTATTCGACGCCATCAGCGACCACGACATATTGCTGTACTATCCGTATCACCGCTTCCTGCACTTTACCGAGTTTGTGCGTCAGGCCGCGTTTGACCCTAATGTGAAGTCGATTCGGATTAACATTTACCGGGTAGCCAGCCATTCTCGTATTATCAGCTCGTTAATTGACGCAGTAGATAACGGCAAGAAAGTCACGGTAATCGTTGAGCTGCGCGCCCGTTTTGACGAAGAAGCCAACATTGAATGGTCGAAGCGTATGACCGACGCTGGCATTCGCGTGGTACTTGGTGTGCCGTCGTTAAAAATTCACTCCAAACTGTGTATTGTGTCGCGTGAAGAGCGCGGCAAACTTATGCATTACGCGCACTTCGGCACCGGTAACTTCAACGAGAAAACCGCGAAAATCTATACCGATTTCAGCTTGTTTACCAAAAACCAGGAGCTGGCCGAGGAAGGCAACGCTGTGTTCGACTTAATTTCGAACCCGTACCGCCGCTACAAGTTCCAGCATCTGCAAATATCACCGCTGAACGCCCGTACCAAAATTCAGTCGTTGATCCGTCAGGAAATCCAATACCTGAAAGAAGGCCACAAAGCCGGCATTACGTTTAAGATCAACAACCTGGTCGACAACGAACTGATTGACGATCTGTACCGCGCGAGCCAGGCAGGCGTGAAAATCCGCGGTATCGTACGCGGTATGTGTAGCTTGCGTCCGGGCATTAAAGGTCTGAGTGAAAACATCAAAATCATTTCGGTAGTAGACCGCTTCCTGGAACACCCCCGGGTGATGATTTTCAATGGCGGCGGCAACCGCAAAGTGTACATCTCGTCGGCTGACTGGATGATGCGTAACATGGACAACCGTATCGAGGTGGGTGCACCGGTTTATGACGATGCGCTCCAGCAACGCATTGTGGATATTATGGAAATTCAGTTCCGCGATACCATGAAAGCCAGAGAGATCGACAAGGAACAAGTTAACCAGTATGTTAGACGTGGAAATCGCAAAAAGCTGCGCTCTCAGGAAGAGATTTATGACTACCTTAAACAGCTAGAAGAGAAGAAATGAGTCCAGACCCTTCGTCATTTGCCAGCGTAGAAAGTCGTGAAGCCAGTAAAGTGGCCGCGCTTGATATCGGCTCAAACAGTTTTCACCTGGTGGTTGCCCGCATCGTTGCAGGCTCAGTGCAAATCCTTCACCGGGTGAAACAAAAAGTCAGACTGGCAGAAGGGTTAAACGAAGACAACGTGCTGCAAGGCGAAGCCAAGCAGCGCGGGCTGGATACCTTAAAAATCATTGCTGATTCGTTGAAAGGGTTTGAACCGGACTCAGTTCGCATTGTAGCGACCCACACGCTTCGCAGGGCCGTGAATGCCAAAGAGTTTATTGAAGAAGCATTGCAAGTGCTGCCCTACCCCATTGAAGTGATTTCAGGTACGGAAGAAGCCCGTCTTATTTACTCTGGGGTAGCGCATACCAATCACGACGCGGGTAAACGTCTGGTAGTAGACATCGGCGGCGGCTCTACTGAATTCATCATTGGAGAAGGTTTATCGCCTTTACTGCTGCGCAGTTTACAAATGGGATGTGTTAGCTACACCCAACGCTTTTTTGCTAATGGCGAGCTGAAAGCCAAAGCGTTTGACAAAGCCATCACCGCTGCCGAGCAAGAAATGGAACCTATTGAGGAGCGCTACCGCCGGTTAGGCTGGCAGCGCTGTATCGGCACTTCCGGTACCATTAAGGCCATTTACAATCTGGTTCAGCAGACTCAGAAAGAAGGCGAGCATGATGTGCCGGTAACGCTGAAGGCGTTAAAGTCGCTAATGAAACAATTCATTGAAGCTGGCCATATCGACAAGCTCAATTTCCCGGAAATGACCGAGGACCGACGCCCGGTCATTCCCGCCGGCTTGTGCGTACTGATAGGTTTATTCAAGGCGCTCAAGATTGAAGCGTTGGAATACTCCCCTGCCGCTTTGCGGGAAGGCGTGCTGTATCAGATGGAAGATGAGCTGCACAACAGCGATATTCGCAGTCGCACCGCCAGCAGCCTTGCGACCCGTTACGATGTCGACATCGATCAGGCAAACCTGGTACTCAACACGACTCTGACCCTGTTTAACCATTGTCAGAAGGCGTGGAAGCTGCGTCACCCTGACTATCGCGCTATTTTAGGCTGGGCGGCGTTATTGCATGAAGTCGGCTTTCAAATTAACACCCGCGGCGTACAGCGCCATTCAGCGTATATTCTGCAAAATGTAGATATGCCCGGGTTTAATCAAGCTCAACAAGAATTGTTAGCCACCCTGGTGCGTTTCCATCGCAAGAAAATACGCATTGCCGATATTCCGTCGTTTACCCAATACGACAAAGAAGACGTGTACCGTTTGATTGTGATGCTGCGACTGGGCGTGCTGTTAAACATAAAACGCCAGGAATCATTCTTGCCTGAGTTTGAAGTTGACGTCGAAAAAGACAAACTCAGTGTGACCTTTCCAGCAGAATGGCTGCCGTCAAAACCCATCATGACGGCCGACCTGGAACGCGAAAAAGGCTATCAGTCAGCTGTGGGTATTGAGCTGGACGTTTCCTAAGATCCCGAATATCGCTGGGGCGATTTCGGGACGACGGATGGGTGGGATACATCCTTTCCCCGTCATCCCGGACTTGATCCGGGACCTTGGCTTGTTCCGGGACCTATTCAAAAAGGCCGTGATCTAAAAACAACCACCGCTGGATGTTTCCAAGATCCCGAATATCGCTGGGGCGATTTCGGGACGACGGATGGGAATATCGCTGGGGCGATTTCGGGACGACGGATGGGGACAAGCGCTTCGCGTTTCCGGGACCCTGGTTCGTTCCGGGTAAAGAGCCGTCATCCCGGGCTTGCCCCGGGACCTATTCAAAAAGGCCGCGATCTAAAAACAACCACCGCTGGATGTTTCCTAGGATCCCGAATATCGCTGGGGCGATTTCGGGACGACGGATGGGAATATCGCTGAAGCAATTTCGGGACGACGGATGGAGATAATCGCTTCGCCTTTTCCGGGACGACGGACGGACGTGCCCTAAACCGTAATCACCTGATTACGGCCTGCGGCTTTGGCGTTGTATAGCGCCTGGTCGGCTTCTTTTACGCTGCTGAAAAACTCGCTGTTGTGGGTCATTTCAATCACCCCAAATGAAGCCGTGAGCATAAGGTTTACCCCTTTGGCTTCAATTTCGGTTTCACTGATAACCTTGCGCAGCCGTTCAGCCAGTTCGGTGGCCTGATTGCGGTCGCAGTGCGGGCTCAACACTAAAAACTCTTCACCGCCCATGCGGATCAATGTATCTTCGGCTCGCAGTTCGTCCTTAATAATCTTACAAAAACGCTTTAAGGCGATGTCGCCGACTACGTGGCCGTGTTTGTCATTAATAGCTTTAAAGTGGTCGATGTCACAGGCCACCACTGACAAAATTTCGTTATTGCGCAACGCGTGGGCGCTCAGCTTTGGCGCAATTTCGTAGAAGAAATGACGGTTTTTGGCCCCCGTGAGTGGGTCGGTATGCACTTGTGTATGCAAGCGGTTAACCAGCGAATGCAACACACTCACCGCAAACGACAACATAAACACCAGCATAAACACCAGTAAAATCGCGAAGGTTAAACTGTGGTGATGCACAATACTGGCGTCGAAGAAAATAAGGTAAATCGGCAAAATAGCGAGGAGTGTATAGAACACCGTAGACAACACGGCATAAAGCACTTTGTCGCCAAGGCTGTTTGTTGCCAGATAATATTTTACCCGGCGGATAGCCTGCCACACCGGAAACGCGACGCTTAACAATATAACCGTATTGGCAGTCCACTGAGGAAGGTAACCAGCCTGAAGCAGCAATGAACACAGTGCCACGCCCACCAGATGCAGCAGCACTAACGTTATTTGTTGGCGATTTAATGAATGCCCGTAGCGCTTAACAATGGTCATCATGAGCATGTATGCCGCTGAGAGAGACATTACATAGAACCCCATGCGACCGATGTCTTCGTATCCGGAGAAACGCACTGTCTGAAAGACTTCTACGAGCCAGCAGGCAGCCAGAAAAAGTCGGGCAAATACACCGGAACTGGCTTTTGTTTTATGGTTTGGAACGGGGAGTGCGAACGTAAATACCACGCCAATCAGGGCAACTATCCCCAGCAGCAAAGTCTGTGCTACCACATAATCATAATCCATCACGGTGACAACCTACTTTCTTTGTTATTGTATTGTTAAAAGCGATTACGGAATATACGCGAATGCAGTACAAATAACCAGCAGGATAATTAGGGGATAGCGTAGCGATATCGTGACGCCGACGAAACCGGCGTCACAGAGAGGCAGGATTAGGTTAATGAAGCCTGATAAATGGCTTCAATAGCGGTATCCAGTGTTGCTTCAAACTCGGCGTCGCTTTGTTGTGCCGATACGCCTTCGGTCAGTGCACGCGAGAAGCTTGCGATCATACCGTGGTTTTCAGCCAGTTTGGCATTGGCGTCGTCGCGGCTATAACCGCCAGACAGCGCTACCACTTTCAGCACTTTCGGGTGGTCCACCAACTCTTTGTAGAAATCGGCTTGCTCCGGGATAGTCAGCTTAAGCATGACTTTCTCGTCGCCCAGCATGTTCAATTGCGCCAGAATTTCCAGCTTCAGTAAGGCCTCTGCTTCCGCTTTTTCCGGGCTGTTGATATCAACTTCAGGCTCAATGATAGGTACCAGACCTGCCGCCAGAATTTGCTTACCCACTTCAAACTGCTGCTCAACCACGGCTTTAATGCCTTCGTGATTAGCCAGTTTTACTACTGAACGCATTTTAGTCCCAAATACGTCCTGTGCGTTGGCTTTTGCTAACAGTTCGTCAAGACCCGGCATTGGCTTCATTAACTGAACGCCATTGGCTTCGGCTTCTAATCCTTTGTCGACTTTCAGAAACGGAACAACGCGCTTCTTTTGCCACAGGAAATTTGCAGAAGACAGACCTTCAATGTCACGGTCCAGGGTATTTTCGAACAAGATAGCGCCCAATACGCGCTCGCCAGAAAAGGCATTACAGGTAATGATACGGGTACGCATGGCGTGAACCATGTCGAACATTTCGTCGTCGTTAGCGTAAGCTGACTCGTCGATGCCGTAAAGTTTGAGGGCTTTTGGGGTACTTCCACCGCTCTGGTCCAGTGCGGCAATAAAGCCTCCCTGAGTGAGGATTTTATCAAGCATAGCTTGCTGTGCCTGTGATGCCATGTGCAACACTCCTTTCTTTTTCATGTACCGCGATTAAACGGCTGTAGGGTTACGAAAAATCGTTTGACCTGCTGATCCGTTAGCAGGCTGCCAGGCCCTGTGTTTATGTGTCACAGGTACCCGGCGGGGAAGATCTGCTGAGTTGCGTTGTTGTTATTTATTTTTTTCTTCGAGTACCGCAACGGCAGGCAGGGTTTTCCCTTCTAAAAATTCTAAGAAAGCGCCACCACCGGTTGAGATGTACGACACTTTGTCAGCAATATTGTACTTATCCACTGCCGCTAGCGTATCACCACCGCCGGCAATTGAAAACGCATTGCTCGCTGCAATGGCTTCTGACAGTGCTTTTGTTCCAGCTGCGAACTGATCGAACTCAAAAACACCAACCGGACCATTCCAAACAATGGTGCCCGCGTTCTTCAAAATGTCTTCAAGCGCAGCTGAGCTGTCTGGGCCGATATCAAAAATCATATCGTCATCAGCAACATCAGCAACGTTTTTCAGTTCTGCTGGCGTATCTTCAGCAAAAGCCTTACCGGTTACCACGTCGGTAGGTACCGGAATGTCACCGCCATTGGCTTGCGCCTGGGTAATCAGTTGCTTCGCTTCGTCAACCAGATCCATTTCAACCAGTGATTTACCCACATTGTGGCCTTGTGCCGCAATAAAGGTATTGGCGATACCGCCGCCCACAATCAATTGGTCTACTTTCTCTGCTAATGATTTTAACACAGTCAGTTTGGTAGACACTTTTGAGCCACCCACAATGGCGACCATCGGGCGAGCCGGATTATCCAGTGCTTTCGCCAGTGCAGCCAGTTCACCAGCTAACAATGGACCAGCTACCGCTTGTGGAGCAAATTTGGCAACGCCGTGAGTCGATGCCTGGGCGCGGTGAGCCGTACCAAATGCGTCCATTACAAACACATCGCACAGCGCGGCGTATTGCTTAGACAGGGTTTCGTCGTCTTTCTTTTCGCCTTTGTTAAAGCGCACGTTCTCTAAAATTACGCACTCACCGGCAGCTACGTCAACGCCATCCAAGTAGTCTTTTACCAGTTTTACGTCGGTATCCAGCACGTCATTCAGGTAGTCCACAACAGGCTGTAGCGAAAACTCATCCGCTGGCTCGCCTTCAGTCGGGCGTCCTAGGTGTGACATCACCATAACGGCTGCACCTGCGTCAAGCGCGGCTTTAATGGTAGGCAGTGACGCTTTGATACGTGCATCTGAGGTAACTTTACCGTCTTTTACCGGAACGTTCAGATCCTGACGGATCAATACGCGCTTACCTGACAAATCAATATCTGACATGCTTGGGATTGACATTGCTCTTCCTTATTAAATTAAAAAGTAAAACCTAAAATGCGTTAATTAATGACTGCCCACCTGATACATCGCCAGTGCCGTATCTAACATACGGTTTGCAAAGCCCCATTCGTTGTCACACCACACCAGGGTTTTCACCAGCTGCTTGTGACTCACGCGGGTTTGCGTACCATCCACAATACACGAATGCGGATCGTGATTGAAATCCACCGACACCAGGGGTTCTTCGGTGTAATCCAGAATACCGGCCAGCTTGCCGCTTCTGGCATTGCGAAGCGCGTCGTTTACCTGATCAATTGTAACCTGTGCGGCTAACGTTACGCTTAAGTCCATAGCGGTAACGTTGATGGTAGGTACGCGCACAGCTATCGCTTCAAATTTACCGGCAAACTTCGGCAGTATCCGCTCTATGCCCCGGGCCAGTCGCGTGTCGACCGGAATAATCGACTGGCTGGCAGCGCGCGTACGGCGCAAATCCGGGTGGTATGCGTCGATGACCTGCTGATCGTGCATAGAAGAATGAATGGTGGTGATGGTGCCGCTTTCTACGCCAAAGGCTTCGTCGAGTACCTGAATCACCGGCACTATACAGTTAGTGGTACAGGAGCCGTTAGACACCACGGTTTGTTCCGGGCGCAGAGTGTCCTCGTTACAGCCAAAAATAATGGTGTTATCCATGTCGGGCGCACCGGGCTGGGAAAACAGGACTTTTTTAGCGCCGTTTTGAATGTGCAGTAAACCGCTGGCGCGGTCCTGATACTGCCCCGTACACTCCAGCACAATATCTACATCTAACTCTTCCCAGGGCAAGCCCTGAATATCGGACTGGTGACATAAACGAATGCGGTCGCCGGCAACAATGAGGTCGCTACCGTCGCGTTCCACATGGCAGGCAAAGCGGCCATGTGACGTGTCGAATTTGAGCAAGTGCGCCATACCGGCCGGGTCGGCCAGTTCGTTTATAGCAACCACTTGCATAGATTGGTTGCGGCCACTCTCATAGAGTGCCCGCAGTACATTTCGGCCGATGCGGCCAAAGCCATTAATGGCTATTCTTACCATATGTTTTTACTAGCCTGCTGGCCAGGGCGTTTATAGCCCCAGCGCCGCCTCTACCACTGCCTCAACAGTAATATTGAAGTGCTTGAACAGGTCACCTGCTGGTGCAGACTCACCAAAGGTGTCCATGCCAATAATTGCACCGTTAAAGCCAACGTACTTGTACCAGCTTTCTTTAGACAGGGCTTCAACTGCTACGCGCTTAACCACGGCAGATGGCAGTACAGCTTCGCGATAGTCTGCATCCTGACGCTCGAATACGTCGGTAGATGGCATAGACACTACGCGGACCGCTTTACCCTGTTCGGTAAGTTGTGCCGCTGCATCAACCGCCAGCTGGACTTCTGAACCAGTGGCAATCAGAATAAACTCAGGCGTACCGTCACAGTCAACCAGTACGTAACCACCGCGAGCAATATCAGCAACTTGTTGTGCGTCACGCGCTTGTTGAGCCAGGCCCTGGCGGCTGAAGATCAAAGACGTTGGACCGTCGTTGCGCAGAATAGCTTGTTTCCAGGCTACGGCAGATTCGACCTGATCACACGGACGCCAGTTGTCCAGGTTTGGTGTAGCGCGCATGGCGACTACCTGCTCTACCGGTTGGTGAGTCGGGCCGTCTTCGCCCAGGCCAATTGAGTCGTGGGTGTACACGAAGATAACCGGTTGTTTCATTAACGCGGCCATGCGTACAGCATTACGGGCATATTCCATGAACATCAGGAAGGTTGCGCCGTAAGCTTTGAAACCGCCGTGCAGGGCAATACCGTTCATGATGGCAGACATACCAAATTCGCGCACACCATAGTAGACGTAGTTACCGCTGGCGTCGTCTTTTTCTACGCCTTTGCTGCCCGACCAGATTGTCAGGTTAGAACCTGCAAGGTCAGCAGAGCCGCCCAGAAATTCAGGCAGTAACGGACCAAACGCATTCAGCGCGTTTTGTGACGCTTTACGGCTGGCAATGTTTTGCGCGTTTGCTTGCAAAGACGCAATGTATTCGTCGGCTTTGGTTTCGAAATCGGCAGGCAGCTCACCAGCTAAACGGCGCTTCAGTTCAGCGGCCAATTCTGGGTACGCTGCAGCGTAATCGTTGAACAATGCATTCCACGCTTGCTCAGCTTCACCGCCTTTGGTTTTGCCATCCCAACCAGCATAAACATCTGCAGGCACTTCAAATGGCGCATGAGACCACCCCAACGCTTCACGGGTCAGTGCGATTTCGTCATCGCCCAGCGGCGCACCGTGGCAGTCTTCTTTACCTTGTTTGTTTGGAGAACCAAAACCAATCACGGTTTTACAACAAATCAGGGTAGGTTTGTCACTTTGTGCTTTCGCCGCTTCAATAGCTGCGTTGATGGCTTCCGGATCGTGACCGTCGATACCAGTAATGACATTCCAGCCGTAAGACTCAAAACGCGCAGGCGTGTTGTCAGTAAACCAGCCTTCTACTTCACCGTCGATTGAGATGCCGTTGTCATCCCAGAACGCGATTAGTTTGTTCAGACCTAAAGTACCGGCGAGTGAACAGGCTTCGTGAGAGATACCTTCCATTAAACAGCCGTCGCCCATAAAGGCATAGGTGTAATGATCAACAACCGGGAAGTTGTCGCGGTTGAACTGCGCCGCCAGCACTTTTTCTGCCAGCGCCATACCTACGGCATTGGTGATACCCTGGCCCAATGGACCTGTGGTGGTTTCAACACCCGGTGCATAGCCATACTCTGGGTGACCAGGTGTTTTAGAGTGCAATTGGCGGAATTGCTTTAATTCGTTAATCGGTAAGTCGTAACCGGTCAGGTGTAACAGTGAATACAACAACATAGAGCCGTGACCATTCGACAGCACAAAGCGGTCGCGGTTCGCCCATTCCGGGTTAGACGGATTGTGTTGTAGGTGATCGCACCACAGCACCTGGGCAATATCTGCCATGCCCATAGGCGCACCAGGGTGACCAGATTTAGCTTGCTGGACGGCATCCATACTTAATGCCCGAACGGCATTGGCGAGTTCTCGACGAGAAGGCATGTTGTCTCCTGAAATAATGAGTGTTGCTGCGGCTCTTGGCGAAGTTGCGAACGAGACGACAGCGATTACGTCTTACACTGGGGCACGTATTGTCGCCCAGTGACTTATCCAGTTCAACGTGTTTTCTGTCTTAGTTGTGGGATTTCCGTAATTTTTGCAACGAAGAACTGATCCCTTGTGTCAAGTAAACGTAACAAATAGACCTTTAGACGTCCAGAAGTAAAGACTGGTATTTATTATTGTGCTTGCTACAATATAGAGATTCAGTTTTTCAAAATATTACGGAGACACCATGGCAGCGCGTTTATTTACATCCGAATCTGTGTCAGAAGGACACCCGGATAAAATTGCCGATCAAATTTCCGATGCGGTCCTCGATGCGATCCTTGAGCAGGACCCAAAGGCACGTGTTGCCTGTGAGACCTACGTAAAAACCGGTATGGTATTAGTCGGCGGTGAAATCACCACGTCTGCCTGGGTAGACATTGAAGAACTCACCCGTCAAACCGTACGCGACATTGGTTACACCCATTCAGACATGGGTTTCGATGCTGACTCATGCGCCGTATTAAACGCCATTGGTAAGCAGTCTCCTGACATCAACCAGGGTGTGGATCGCGCCAGCCCGGAAGAACAGGGTGCCGGTGACCAGGGCTTGATGTTTGGTTATGCGTCAGATGAAACCGACGTATTAATGCCTGCGCCGATTACCTATTCACACCGTTTGGTTCAACGCCAGGCCGAAGTGCGTAAGTCTGGCAAGCTGGATTGGCTTCGCCCGGATGCCAAAAGCCAGGTAACGTTTATTTATGACAACGGCAAGCCGGTTGGTATTGATGCGGTTGTCCTGTCTACCCAGCATTGTGACTCTGTTGCGACCGATACCGTGCGTGAAGCGGTAATGGAAGAAGTGATTAAGCCTGTATTACCTGCTGAGTGGATTTCCAAAGACACCAAATTCCACATTAACCCTACCGGCCGATTTGTAATCGGTGGCCCAATGGGTGACTGCGGTTTGACAGGCCGTAAAATCATTGTAGACACCTACGGCGGTATGGCACGTCACGGTGGTGGTGCATTCTCGGGCAAAGACCCGTCAAAAGTTGACCGTTCAGCCGCATATGCCGGTCGTTATGTTGCCAAGAACATTGTTGCAGCTGGCCTGGCTAAACGCTGTGAGATTCAGGTGTCTTACGCTATTGGTGTAGCAGAGCCAACATCTATCAGCATTGATACCTTTGGTACTAGCAGCGTGGACGAAGCAACCCTGGTTGCGCTGGTGAAAGAGCACTTTGACCTGCGCCCTTATGGCTTAATTCAGATGCTGGATTTGGAACGCCCTATTTACCGCCCTACAGCTGCCTATGGTCACTTTGGCCGCGACGCTTTCCCATGGGAAGCTACCGACAAGGCAGAGGCATTACGCAGCAGCGTAAAATAGCAATATTTGAAAGAAAACCTGCGACTTGGTGTCGCAAACAAAAAAGAGGCACTGGTTGCCTCTTTTTTACGTGTGTAAATAACCCTAGGCGCTAACCGAGCGTGCTTAGTACTGGCAACTCACCATGGCCAGCGTGTCGGGCAAGCCGAACTTTGCCAGGTGAACATTTTGGTATTCACGCCGGTGAGTCACTTCAAATTCAGCGAAATCCGGTGGCAGAAATTGCCTGCTGTTCATTTCTGAGTCGAACTCAACCTCAACAAGCATCAACGGCTCAAGGTGACCCGCAAACACATCGAGAATAAGACTGTGGCCGAAAAAGCCGATGCGATAGCGCTGCTTTTCCACCCGCATGTGCTGCGTTAGCGGCCAGAGTTGTTCGAATTGCTCGGCGCTGATTGCCATTCGGGTATCCTGACGTTTATGTCCAAAACCCTGGCTGATGATCATAGTGTAGTTACCTCCTTCATCCAGGATGCGTACCTGACGCTCCCCATCTGACGAGATATACCCTTGCCTCACCTTTACTGGCTGACGGGTGTCTAACAATCCTTCAGGTAAAAAAGTAACGACAAATTTTCGCTCAATTTCCCATTCTGCACGCATAACTTAGTCCTCGTATACGAACGTGTTCCTGACTTTCTGCTGCGGTACTCCGCTCACCGCAAGATACTTTAACGTTAGTCCACAGAGGGGAATATTTCCATATCATACTGCTGCAGACTGTAAGACTTTACTGCCTGCGTTGTGTTCAGATTTTCTGCTTTCATTCAATAAGTTAGTGAAAATTCTAGCCGCTACTCAAAACACGTATGTAAGCACTAACTTGAGCCTTCATCGCGCATGGGTAAACGGCAAAAAAATAAATTAAAAAATGTAGAAATTATTTTTGGCTGGTTATTGTGATCCGGTTGAATAACGCTATAGTTAATAAAAACACTCAACGAAAAACCGGAACGTTTTAATGCCACTGCGCCGCGCAATCTTATTGTGTTTGGCCGGTAGTTTTAGTAGTCCTCTGCTGGCAAATCAACCTGCTTTTTTACCAGAATCTCCGCTGGTAAGTGCGCCTGCGGACAACGCCCAGTATTTCATTAAGTACCAAAATGCCCGGTTACCGAAATGGCGCTTCGATATTCGGATGAACAGTCGAAGTAATCCTTACGTTCCCACCAATTTGCCACGCGTTGATTTATTGGATTTGGCTGCCGTCAGTCTGTCGGCGCGCCGGGCGGTGACCTCCTCGTCGACCCAGTGGGTTTATGCAACATTACGTAACACACAGTATTTCCTGAACCCGCAGGCAGCGGCCTTGCCGATTACGGGCCATAATGCCACCGCGGCGGGTGTAGGCTGGCAATTCGGTGAACCTTATGGATTTGGATTAGCCGTAGGCTATGAATTTCGGTATGTCGGTGACGAGAACAATAACTCCCTGGTAATGGGTGTGCATTATTACTTCTAACCAGCTCCGGTCAGCCGTCTCAGTTGGGCTTGCTACTTAGCATGAAGTCTACAGCGCTCTTTGCATGTAACGCTGTAGTGTCCAATACCGGTAATGACGAATCCTGGGGAGCAATCAACAAACCGATTTCGGTACAACCTAATATAACCGCCTGCGCCCCGCGTTGTTTTAGCTGTTCAATAATGCGCTGGTATTGCTCTCTTGCGCTATCGAGCACTTTACCCTGACACAATTCGTCGTAAATAACCTGATGAACAATGCGGCGATCTGCCTCGTCCGGAACCATCACGTCTAACCCACCCGCACTCAGGTGATCTTTCAGAAAAGGTTGCTCCATGGTAAACGCCGTACCAAGCAAAGCGACCCGTTGATACCCCTGCTCTTTACAGGCGACGATAATGGCGTCACCAATGTGAATAACGGGGATCTGCACCACTTCCGTGATATTCGCGGCGACTTTGTGCATGGTATTGGTGCAGATTAGGAGCCCTTTAGCGCCCGCTTGTTCGAGTTTTTTGGCAATGTCACACAACGCCGTTGTTAACGCAGGCCAGTTGTTGTCGTGCTGTAACGCGGCGATTTCCGCAAAATCGACACTGTGCAAGATGAGCGGTGCGCTGTGCAATCCGCCACAACGGGCTTTAATACCTTCATTGAGCAACCGGTAATAGAGTGCAGTAGACTCCCAGCTCATGCCGCCGATTAATCCTATGGTGTGCACACTGACTCCTTAACACAGCGAATATTAACGCTGATTCACCACTGTCTTTTGGTTGTTTAGCGCTGCTTGCCGGGTATGAAAAAACGTTTGTTGAATGATTTCAGCGTCTACACTGGCGCGATGCCTGGCTATTGTCAACGATTGCGTTACCCGCTGTTTAACATGCTGCCAATGGTCCATCTGATATTCCGACAACACATATTCCAGCGCGCGTATTTCAAATTGCATGGGTACACCCGCTGCACTGAACAGCTTTATGAGCCAGGGATGGTCAACAACCCAGCCGTCACTGTATACGGTTGTGCCTTTTAAGAAGTCGTTCAGGGCCAGACAGACTGCGGTGCCATCGTTGCCATGAGCAAGCAGGTGCTCGCGGCTCAGCCCGTGCAATGACTCAGCTTCTTGTTCCCAGTGGGTCCAGTCCGGGTAGGGTTTAACTAACTGACAAAATTTGCCGCCGTCCTCCCGAATAACGCCAATTTCAACCGGGTAGCTGTGTGCACCAAACCCACTGGCTTCGATGTCGATAATAGAAGGAACCTGCATAATCACCTTTCGTTATTGTTATTCTTTTAATCATAGTACGTTTTCCCGGGTTAACCCGATGAATACGCCTCTCACGTTTCTGATGCAATCGTTACCGGATAGTTCAGTATCCTTTTCAGCGTCTAAAAACAACGCTGTTTTTTTATTTCTACGCAGAAATCGACTATAACCCTATACAATTACTTAACAATTACTGTGCCAACGAGTATGTTTAAGCGCATTGTTGGAAGCAATTTGAAATGGGCTTATCCCCGAAACCGGATTGTTTGTTATGCTTAACCCACGTATCTGTTATCGGTTGATAACCCACCAGCCAAAAGGAGACTTGCTGTGAAGAGTCGACTGTCACTGCTTAGCGTTACGCATTTGATGTTTAAAACATGTGTTATAGCCTGTTGTGCAGTGTCTTCTGTTTTTGCTGCCCAGCCTGTCGTTATTGGCCTGGATGCAGATATGAGCTCTGTTGCCATTGAAGGTGGTCAGGCGATTAAACGCGGCGCGTTGCTGGCGGTGGATGAAATCAATGCCAATGGCGGGATTTTGGGTCGCAAAGTCGTGCTGGAAATCAGCGACCACCGCGGTAACCCGGCACGGGGCGTAAAAAACATTGAGCAATTTGCCAAAAACCCCAACTTACTGGCAGTGCTAGGTGGGGTTCACACCCCCGTTGCTCTGGCAGAGCTCCCGCTGATTCATGAACACAAATTATTGTATCTCGGCCCTTGGGCGGCGGGCACCAGTATTATCGACAACGAGTATTCGCCCAACTTTGTTTTTCGCATTTCTGTTCGCGACACAGAAGCCGCCAAAGTGATGCTGCGCCATGCAGCGTCACGCGGTATAACCCGGATCGCGTTAGCATTGGAGCGCACTGGCTGGGGCCGCTCTAACCTAGCGTCTCTGGAGCAACACAGTCAGGCTTATGGCATTACCATCACCACGGTGCAATGGGTTAACTGGCGGCAGGAGTCCTTTCAACAGGAAATGGATGCAATAATGGAAAGCGAAGCAGAGGCATTATTTTTGGTGGTTAATGCACCTGAGGGAGTGGTGATTGCCAATACCATGCTGCAACAAAGTACGCCCATCCCCATGATCTCGCACTGGGGCATTGCTGGCGGCGATTTTGTGGCCAAACTGGGGCTTGCCACGTTGAATCAGTTAGACTTTGCGGTTTTACAAACCTTCAGTTTTGAACGTAACCCCGATGGTGCAGTTGAACGACGCGTATTTAATGCTTATCGCGAACGGTTTGACGCTCATGCTCAACCAGATAGTATTCTGGGTGTCGTAGGGCTGGCCCATGCTTATGATTTAGTTCATATTCTGGCAAAAGCCACAGAACAGGCCGGCTCGCTGAATTCAGACGAAATACGCATGGCGTTGGAAAAAATGACAGAGCACAAGGGGTTGATAAAACACTATGCGCCGCCGTTTAGTCCTACTCGCCACGATGCGCTGTTTGCCGATGACTACTTTATGTCATACTACAACGCGCTTGGACATTTAGTGCCTTTTACCGAGGATAATTGATGCCGCGTTTGCCATCGCTCAGGCAATATCTTCAACGCATAATGCTGCCCAAGCTGGCGGCCATTCTGGTGGTATTCACAATACTGATTTTTTCAACGGTATTTTTCACCGCGAACCGCCACATAGCAGAAGTACACCAAGGTTACCTTGACGACCTGACCGACAGTATTGAGCGAAGTATTGATTTAACCCGCACCGAACTGTCGAATATCGCAAACAACGACTTACTGGTTAACGGGCTAATCGACGTAGAATACCAACAGTATTATCTGCCTCTGTTTATCCAGTCCCTGCAAATTACCGGAGATCGCAACTTAAGTCTGGCGTTGTTCAATTTCTCGGGTGAGCGGTTGTTGTTTAAAAACTGGGACGAGCGGGTCCCTAAGCACTACCTGAAAGCCTGGCAGCAGCAAGTACTCAGTGATGCAGACACCTATACCTCGGTAAATGATGACGGCGTATTTATTGCCGCCCCTGTTATGATAAACGGCATGGCCGAGGGTGCGCTGGCACTGTATGTCGACTCATTGCACTGGGTAGTGAGTGATCGCCCGAACGTGGCTACGCAGCTTGTGATTGGCGAAGAAGGAAAGGTGTTGTATTCCAGTCGTCCCAAGCAGTTTCCGGTCGGCACGGAATTCGATACCCTGGATTTAGATGCACAGTACATTGCCAATACAAAGTGGGAAAACTTTCGTCTGGTTAGCTTCGAGCCGGTTATAGATGCCTACAACAACATCTTCTGGCTCATTCCCATCCTGGCACTTGCGGTAGTCTCAATTATCTTAACCAGTCTTTATAGCGTCAGAGCCGCCGCGAACTTGTCTTCACTGACTTTGCAACGTCTACACGAAAACCTCGAACACCAAATCGACAATACTCAGGGCAACAGCGAGATCCGCCAGGAGCCTACCCTGGAAATGTCGCAAATACGCCACGCCTTCGAACAACTCATCGACAGCGTTAACGACCTGTCACTGTCGAACAACCGGTTCAGCAATATCATTAACTCGATGGAAGAGATGTTAATGGTCGTCAATAACGATAATCAGCGACTGCTGTCTAACTCGGCGTTCACCCACTTTCTGGAGCATTATCAGCAATCACTGGATGACATTATTGAAAACGTGCTTCACCTGGCAATACGCACCGACAAGAAACTACAACTGAGCTACCAAAAACCGTCTGGTGAAACCTTGCACGTTAGCTGGAATGCCAGCCCTATGCTAAACACTGAGGGCGAATTCATTGGGCATATTCTAGTAGGCGAGAACATTACCCAGCGGGTTATTCTGGAAAAAGACGTGCTTATTCGCACCCGGGCAATGAACGAAGCGACAGTGAGTATAGTCATTTCCGACGTTACTCAGCCCGACAACCCGCTTATTTACGTAAACAGCGCATTTGAAAAACTTACGGGTTACCGGAAGGCCGAAGTGATTGGCAAGAACTGCCGATTACTGCAAGGCCCGAATACTAACCCGGAACACGTTCAGCAAATATCAGAAGCGCTGCAAGCCGGAAAAGGCGTAGAAATTACCCTGCTTAACTACCGCAAAGACGGTTCTGAGTTTTACAATCAACTCACGCTGTCTCCTATTCAGCAGCGCGATGGCTCGGTCTCACACTTCATCGGTATTCAGCAGGATGTGACACTGCAGGAACAAACATCCCGCTATTTGGAAGAAGCTAAACTTCGGGCCGAGGAGTCTACCCAGCTCAAATCCCGTTTCCTGGCCAGTATGAGCCACGAAATTCGCACGCCCATTAATGGTATCTATGGCATGTTGGGCCTGTTGAACAACGGTAACCTGGATGAAGCACAACAAAACTATGTGCGCATGGCACGCCAGAGTACCAAAGACCTGTTGCACATTATCAACGATATTTTAGATTTCTCGAAAATTGAAGCCGGCAAATTGCTGGTAGAACGGCATGATTTCAACCTGGAGGCATTGCTAAACGAAACCATTGAGCATTATGCGTTTGAAGGTGAGTCCAAAGGGATCCCGGTTGAATTACATTGTTCATTGAGCGAAACATGGGTCAGTGGTGACACTGTTCGCATTCGTCAGATCATCAGCAACTTGCTGAGCAATGCGGTGAAGTTTACCAGCGAAGGAAAAGTCTCAGTCAACGCATCGATAGAACGCGCCGACGATCACTATCGCTTTGATTGTGAAGTATCCGATACCGGTGTAGGCATCGATGCAAGCAAACTCGACAATATCTTTTCCCTGTTTAGCCAGGAAGATGAATCTACGACCCGTCAGTTTGGTGGTACCGGACTGGGGCTGGCCATCAGTAAACAATTGATACAACTGATGGGCGGCGATATTGAGGTCAGCAGCAAGAAAGGCCAGGGCAGTAAATTTAAGTTTCACATACTGCTGTATCCGCCGCTGGAAGCCAGGATACAAACAACCGCAAGCAGTGAAACTGATGCCGTCGAGTCATTTGCCAAGAGCAACAGCAAGCCACTGATTTTGTTAGTAGAAGACAATAACATTAACCAGGTAGTGGCTCGTGAACACCTGAGCGACTGCCGGGTTATGGTAACGACCAACGGCCAACAAGCTCTGGAAGCACTGCAAGGCGCGAAAGCCCATTTCGACCTGATCCTGATGGACTGTCAGATGCCTGTAATGGATGGCTATGAAGCAACCCGCCGGATCCGCGCCGGTGAAGCCGGAGAGCGTTACCAGCAAACCCCCATCATTGCCCTGACCGCCAATGCCATGAAAGGTGACCGTGATACCTGTATTGCCGCAGGCATGAACGACTACATCAGTAAACCGTTTAACGAATCAGAATTGCGTCAGAAAGTGTGGCAGTGGTTTCACATTGCCCACGCTGAATAATCTTGGTGACAGCTGGATCTGGTGTCCGGCACTGACCTGTGTAACACTGAGAGTGATCTAAATCATCCCATTGCCGTTATCGGTATTCTTTTATATATTTTTTCACACTGAGATTATGGACGCATCGCTCAATAAGGTAACTGATACTTCAACCCGGCATTTCCGCTTCTTCGACTTTATGTTGGCCGCTACCTGCATTTTAATTGTCTGCTCTAACATCATAGGTGCGGGCAAGGTTGCAGAAATAGCAGGCTTTACATTCGGTGCCGGGGTCATTTTCTTCCCACTGTCTTATGTATTAGGCGATGTGCTTACCGAAGTGTACGGCTATCAACGCGCGCGCCGGGCAATTTGGGCGGGATTCTTCGCAGCAGCATTTGCCGCTTTTATGGCCTGGTTTATTACCGAGATGCCACCCGCGTCAGGATGGAATTCAGATGTCGGCGGCATCACGCGTCAGGACAGCTTTGCTATGAATTTTGGTCAGGCCCCGCGTATTGTGCTGGCGTCAGTACTGGCTATCTGGCTGGGCGAGTTTGCCAATGCCTTTGTGATGGCAAAAATGAAAGTCATGTCCAAAGGCAAGGCGCTGTATCAACGCACCATTGGTTCAACCATTGTCGGTCAGGCTGTAGACTCAGCGGTGTTTTACCCCATCGCGTTTTGGGGTATCTGGACACCAGAGCTTATTCTTACCGTAATGCTCACCAATTACGCGTTAAAAGTATTGTGGGAAGTGCTGCTCACGCCGGTCACTTACAAAGTCATAGCGGTATTAAAACGTGCCGAAGGGGTAGATGTGTATGACGAGCACACTAACTTCACGCCCTTTTCAATTAAATAAAAGCTACTCCACCCGTTTACGCCGGGCAGGGGTAGTCCTTTATTACAATTGAAAGCGCTGAATTTGCCCGTGTAAGGTTTCAGCCAACTGACTAAGCTGTTCGGCGTTGGCGGCAACCATCTCAGTAGCTTCATTCACTTCACTGGTTACCGACATAATGTGTTTAACATGCGCGTCGATATCGCCGGCAACCACCGTTTGTTCTTCGGTGGTCTGTGAAATATCTTCTGTCATGGCATGCACGCTGTGCATATCTGCGGCCGTACCGGCCAGTACCGATACAGCGTGCTCTGTGAGGGCGCGGGCTTTTTCAGCCTGTGATTCGCTTTGTTCCATAGCCTTAACAGAACTGTCCACACTGGACTGCAACCGCTCAATGGCCTGACGTACCACGTCTGTAGAGGTTCGGGTACGTGAGGCTAGCTTGCGAACTTCATCGGCAACCACCGCAAAACCGCGACCAGATTCACCGGCTCTGGCTGCTTCAATGGCCGCATTTAACGCCAGCAGGTTGGTTTGCTCGGAAATACTCTCTATTTCAACCAAGACCTCGGCAATTTGCGCGGTGTCTTTTTCCAATGATCGCAACCGTGAAGCGGTGTTGCCCACCACGCCAGACAGCGCCCCTACCATAGACTCAGACGCGTCCAATTCAGTGCGACTTTCGTGGACCCGCTCATTAACAGTATCGCCCAGCGTGGTTGTTTCGGCACTTTGCTTACATATAGCGTCTATGGTCGCCAGCAGGCTTTCAACGCCGGTGTGCATTTGGTGGGTAACATTGACCTGATCGGTACTGCCCTTGTGCGACTGTAACGAAGCGGCGGACAATTGCTGAGCGCTGCCGTGCAATTGTGTTGCCGACGATGACAACTGTTGAATTAGTGACACCATATTATCGAGCATGGTATTCACCGCTTTACCCATCCTCCCGAGCTCGTTGTCGGCCTGATACGTTACCCGGTGTGACAGGTTTGCAGCTGCCATGTCATCAATAACCGCTTCGATTTCGTGCAGCGGAACCACAATTGAGCGCACCAGCCACAAAGCAATCAGCAATAAAAGCGAACCAATGATTGCAACGCCTCCAAGACTGTAGATGAGATCCTGTTTTACCGCACTGTGAATATCGGCCAGATACACGCCGGAACCAACGACCCATCCCCAGGGGGCAAAGGCCTTTACATAACTGATTTTGTCTTCGGCAACAGACTCACCGGCTGCGCGCCACTGATACTCAAAAAAGGCGCCCTCGGACTGCCCCGTAGTGACCAAAGCAGACATATTGGAAAACACGGTAACGCCGTCTTCACTTACCGCATTGGCAAAATTTTTACCCCTTACGGCAGGCTGCTGACCATGCCCAATCATGTCGACGGACTGATTCAATACAAAGAAATAGCCATCCTTACCAAACTGCTGCGCATTGAGCACTTCCAGCGCCTGCTCGCGTGCCTGCGCTTCAGTAAGTATGCCCTGCTCGGCGCGTTGATAGAAATAGTGAACCTGACTTGTGGCAGCATCCACCAAACGCTGCAAGTGCTGCTTTTGGTGTTGTACCGCATCACGATATTGGCTGCGTAAATTAACGGTTTCCAGTGCCAGCATTGCTAGCAACGACAATAACAGTATAACGAGTAGACGAGTCCTTACAGACCAGGATGTTGCAAGCATAACTACATAAATTCAATAACTTATGAACGCTGAACCTACATGAAAATAATTCCCATTACCAGAAATTTTTATAAAAAAATATACATAAATAGAACTTTATAAATAAAAAACCTTCACTATATCAAGGCGTTTTTAATCGGATTGTGCGTATCTGTTTTGAGCGTGGAATGTGAATGATGACCAGGCAGCACGGGCGTAATACGAGGAATAGCAGGCGTGTTCGACCTTGCACAAAATGTTGCTAACAAAGATAAATATGCGCTGCTGACGCAAAAAAAAGCGCCGCTATTTTGCAATAGCAGCGCTCACTCAGCAGGACTTAATTAAAACGTAGCGTTGAAATTAATTGCAGTAGTGCGAGGTGCACCAATCCAGGCAGCACCTGTAGCAATTGTGCCCAGGTAGCTTTCGTCCATCAGGTTGTTAATGGTCAGACGAACGTCAATTTGTTCAATGCCGGATACTGGTTGTTCCAGCGTCGCGCCCAGATAGAAATCACTCACTGAATAAGCATCAACAGTAAACGACCCGGCAGAACGATCACCCACGTACTTGGTAGACAGGCCCGCACTGTAGATATCGCGCTGATAGTCGAGGCTGATGACTGCCATGTCTTCCGGCGTACCGATAACCTGCACCCCTTCTGATCCCTCATCGGTATACTCAGAGCTGTTATGGGTGTAAGACACGTAAACACCAAAGGATTCGGTGACCTGATAATCCACAGCCAGTTCAATACCGTCTGACTCAATACCACCGTCATTGATATAACCACCCGCAACTGATTCAAGGAAATCAATGCCGCTCACGTCTTCGTTGCTAACAAAACGGATACGGTTTTCAAAGCTAATGCTGTAGTAGGTCAGGCTGGCATTCAGGCCCGGCATGGCATAGCGAATACCTACATCGATGTTTTCTGCGGTTTCTGGCTCGACTTTGCTTAAGTCGGCGTCGTCACGCTCCAGCACAACATCTTTAATGGCCGCGTAGTTTTCTGCGTAGCCGGCGAAGACTTCTACGCCCTCAACAGGCAGCGGCGCTACCACACCAGCCGACAGCAGGACGTCTGAGTCTGAAGAAACAGCCAGGTTATTCGCGCTGTCAAAGCGGTCTTTCTTTTCAACATCTACATTGAATTGCTTAGCACCTAGGCGAACTTTCGCTACGTTGAAATCCAGTTCGTCTTCGACATAGAACATCAGGGTTTCTACCGGGAATTCACGGCTGTACTGGATCCAGTAAGGCACGTGATCAAACTCATAACTGACTTTTGAGTCGATGATTTTTTGCCAGCTGCGGGTTTCTTCACGGTTGTAGTCTTCATACCACATACCACCGCGCAAGGTGTTTTGCATATCGCCAATCATAGTTGTCCATACCGCATCAACGTTGATACCCGCACGTTGTTTTTTATAGTTGGTATGGCGATACGAACTCACCGGAATTGCATTATCCGGGTAACAAGCCGGATCATATTCTGCGCCGCCACCGCCGTATGGAAAGGTCAGAGAGCTGGCACATCCCTCTTCCGGCGTGAGTGCCATACCATTGGCATCGACAAAAAAGATTTGCCCGAGCACTGAGCCGCCCATCGCCGTGTTGCCGTGAACCAGTTCAGAATGGCCATTTGTACCATCGTCCGTTACATCCACAATGTAAGGTGGGATCCAGTCGCCGCGACCTTTGTTGTCGTGGTAATAGGCGTTGGCTTTGACTTCTACATCGCCGAACGTCATGTTTGCTTCCAGATAAGCGAACCAGTTTTCACGCAAGGTAGACCAACCGCGGCGGTATGACTGGTCGATATACGGAATACCCGACCAGTCAGAGGTTAGTTGATCCCATTCCGGGTTTTGCTCGAACTGGCTCAAACCATAGATACGCTGATAGTTATCTTCATGGCTGTCGTCATAAGACAGATACGCCGTGATGTCCATATCGTCCAGGTAGCTGACAATCTTTGCCGCATAGTGATCGCGATTGGCTTCGCCAACTTCGTCCATCCAGTCGTTGTTATTCTGTGACGACAAGCTCATCCACGCATAGGTGTTTGGCGCGATTTCGCCCGTTTCCAGTCGTACATATGTCTTTTGCGCACCAAAGTCGCCGGTTGTTGCACTTACTACCAGCTGTTCATCCATACCCGGGTTTATGGTCGTGAAGTTCAGTGTTCCGCCAAGTGCTTCGTTCGAGCGTGATGCCACATCCGCCGTACCCTGAGATACCTCAACCGCACGCAGGTTTTCGGTGTCGATGTAGCGATTGGCTTTTGCGCCCCCGCCGTAGTTAGAGTTACCGTTGGCAATGCCATCTACCGTAATACCAATTTGCTGCTGGCTTAAATCAACCTGAAAACCACGGATAGAAATACTCGTAGACCAGTCATCTGAACCGAAGGTGTCACCTTCGTTAATCAGTACACCAGGCAGGTTGTCTACCGCTGCCAACACGCTGGTCAGGCTGGTCTGCTGTTTCAGCATAGGCTCATCAGTGGCGTTATTTGCGTAGGACACGCTACGACCGATAACCGTCACTTCTTCGATTTCGTCCGGCACCTCTACGGCAGCGTCATCTGCCTGCACGGCAGTGCTAGTGGTAACAGAAAATGCGCTGATTACTGCCAGTGCCAGTAACGAACGCTTAGGCATCATTGTGGTGTTCATGTGTGTTCCTTTAGCTATTATTTGAATAGTGATGGCGCGATAGGCTAGAGCCGCAGAATGACAAATCCATGAACGAAACTTGACCATTCGGTGAAGGAATAATGACAGTTAATTCATTGTGTTATCGCTTGAATTTGTAAAGTTATTGTTAATTTAAAGCTTGTGGAGAATTAACCTTAAAAAAAATAGGGAAAAAGAAACAAAATGAAGTGGAGATTCGTCTGATTTTTACTAGCCTTAAACTAAAGTGGAAATAAAACAACGACGATGATCACCTATCAATCGGTTCACGTAGACTCAGACTCGGAGACCCTTACTGCAAAGCTTCATGAATTTCATGATGCGATTCTCCGTGACCACACACATATCATCCGGGTTGCCTGTGCGCTATACGAGGAGAAAACGGACTACCTGAAAACCTTCATTCACAGCACCCGGGATGGTCATGCCATCACGGCGTATCAGGCAAAGTTGAGCGAAGTACCTTCTTTAAATGCACTGGCTGAGCATCAGGAATGCCGGGTAATTGACAACGTCCAACTCGAGATTAAACCCGGCACGGAACATTCCGACTGGTTGTTAGACCAAGGGTATGTGAGTTCATTTACCGTCCCTATTTACCATCACAACCGATTAATTGGTTTTCTTTTTCTGGACAGTGACAAGTCCAATGCATTTTCAGAACAAACACAACGACAATTACTGGTTAAATGTAACCAAATTGCAGAAGTCGTTTCCTGCGAAGTCGCCACCGCCCGCTTGCTCATTGCTACTGCTTCTGCCATACGCAATGTCGCAGGGTTGCGGGATTTTGAAACCGGTATGCACCTGACACGTATGGCGGAATTCAGTAAACTGATTGCACAAAATATGCCTGCAAAATATGGCCTGAATGACGAGATAATTGAGCATATTTACCTGTTTGCGCCGCTACACGATATCGGCAAAATCGGGATCCCTGACGCCATTTTGTTAAAGAAAGGCAAACTGACTGACGAAGAACGTCAGATCATGCAGGCTCACGTCACCAAAGGGGTAACTATTGCAGATCAAATACTCGAAAATTTCGGCCTGCTCGACTTAAAAACCGCGCGAATTATGCGCAACATCATTGCATGTCACCACGAGTATATGGACGGCTCTGGATACCCCAAAGGTGTAAAGGGCGACGAAGTGCCGGTGGAAGCGCGTATTGTTACAGTCGCCGACATTTTTGACGCTCTCACTCACGAGCGACCTTATAAAAAGCCCTGGTCAATTCCCGATGCGTTAGCTGAATTACGAAAGATGGTAGATTTGGGCAAACTGGATGAAAACTGCGTGAATGCGTTAGCGTCATCAATGAACGATGCCCGCTTCATCGTAAAAGAATACAACGATTCCTAAACTGCGATCCTCAAAGAAAAGTCGGAGATGGCCGTAAGCCGTGTGTCGATTAATTGAGACTATAGCATATCAATAAGTTAAGTTATTTCAATCACTTTTGTGTGACACTCTAAGTCGTACTTTGTGTGACAAGAGAAATAACTTACTCATTCTCTAACTTCTAAAAAAACTGTATTTATAAACAGTTAGCCTAGTTTACATAAAATGATAAGCTTAAATTACGCTTAAACATGGATGACTTACGGTGTACAAAGTAATAAAAACAGAAGCTAATAATGATAAAGCCAGCACAATGGAAACTAAGGCACTTCTTTATCTCGCAAGTCAACATCAGTCCTCTGATATCATACATGCATACTCAATAGATTGTTTTAACGATGTATCCGGTTTATGTGAGTCCTACAATATATGGGATGTACAAGCTAAAAATGAGAAAAACCTAAGACCTAGGAAGATAGGAGAATACCTTCTCACTTTATTTGAAAATTATACCTCTTCATTCTCAAATAAATTTAAAGAATATCTATTTTTCATGCCTACCCTCAATCGAATGTACATTCATAAAGATTTAAAAGAATATGGATTGAATAATTTCAAAATTGAATATATTAACAAAATAAAACAAGGGCTAAGTAGCAAAGTATCAGACAGCAAAAAAAATAAAATAAGTTCATTCCTAGATAAAGTTTTGTTTGTAGAGGCTGTCCAAGATGACGGTTATTACATCGAAAAGCTTTCACAATTTAATGTCAGCAAAAAAATTAAAGAGTCTTATTTTCAAGAAGTATTCAAAGAAATTAAACACACTCAATCTTCAAAAAAAAATAGCAGCATTGAAGGTAAGATACTTAGTGCTCCAGAAGATGCATTGATGTTAGATAGACACCTAACCTATCACGAACTACAAACATTTATTCTTAATAGAATGGTTGGTTTTTCATTTACGGACGTCAGTGGCATACCCTCAAGCTTGTTTAACTGGTTGTTCACTCTTAAACTCGCAAATGAAGATTTCGATCAAAGTACATACATCAGGGATGTTAAATCTAAAATATTCAGATCATATTTTGACAAATCAAACGAGAAATACTTTTGGAAATTATTCGAGGAAATACACTTAGCCATTTATGAAGATGAAAAGGCAAATATAATAGAAATTCTAAACAATATAAAACCTAACACAATAGATAAATGTTATTTTATGGATCAAGACTCAACACTGTACTTAATATCAATAATCAAAGACGGCTTGTCCCAACATGATAATTAAAAAATTTGGATTCGGAAACAGCAAGGAAGCATTCATCCTAGATGAACTAAAAGAAAATTTAAATATAATCTTTAGTGATGACAATAATAAAGGCAAAACTATTTGCTTGCAATCATTATTTTTTTCACTTGGAAACAACCCAATATTTCCCGAAAGCTTTAACTATAAAGAATATTATCATTACGTAGTAGTCAAAACCAATAAAAAGACAATAGAAATAATTAGAAAGGAAAATACCTTTTGTACTATAGCAGATGGTGCCTTTCGATTCTTTAGCTCACAGGCAGAATTTAAGTTATTTTTTAGTGAAAATATATACCCGTTACCTGAAATACTTCATAAAGATAGAATAAAGAAGCCAGATCTTGAGCTATTCCACCAATTAAATTTCGTCGGCCAAGATAAAAGAAATACATCTACAATCTTTAACACAGGATTCTATTCTAAGTCTGATTTCGTAAACCTTCTTTATTCTGTAGTAGGCATCTACGGAATTGAAGGAAACTCAGATGATAGAAACAAACTAACCTCTGAAATAAGCGGAATAAAAGAAAAGATTAAAAAGCTGAACAAAGAAATTGAAAGGTTAGACAAAAATAGCAAAATATTGGAAAATGTTAAACTGTCCATGAGCAGAAACTCCTTCACAATATTAGAAGAACAGATTGAGAAAACAAATAAAGAAACTTCTGAACTCACGAAAGAAAGAAATAAATTTTTAAGGCAAAAAACAAATAACACAAACTTAATAAAAGAACTTAAATCACTAAACAGAAATTTAGACCTCGGTAAAGTCCAATGCTTAGACTGTGGCAGTCTTAATATCAACTACAAAGTTAGAAACATTTCATTCGATATTAGTAATAAAGGAGTTAGAGATTCGATAATTAAATCGATTGAAAATGACACCAACATCATTATCGAAGAGTTAGAAAGGGTTGAATCTGATATTGAAGAAAATAAGCAAAAGGTCGACGAGCTTTTAGAGGACTCAACACCAGAAGCTAGAGATTATTTTTTGTTTAAAGGTGAGGTGGTCGAGTCAGGGAAACTTGATAAGGAAATAAAATCCCTGCAAGAGGAATTACGTAGCAAAGAATCAATACTTGAGAAAAATAAAAATTTCAATATTGAAGTCAAAGAGAAGCAAAATTCATTCATGAATTCACTAATTGAAGAAATGAATAGAATTTATAAATTAGTTGATCCAATTGGAAAGCTGACCTTTAGAGATTTATTCACAAAAAGAAATGAGAATTACTCTGGAAGCAGCGAGCAAGAGTTTTATTTTTCAAAAACCCTTGCAGTAGCAAAACTGACAGGGCATGGACTACCAATTGTTATTGACTCTTTCAGAGACAGAGAGTTATCTACTGAAAAAGAAATTAAAATGTTAGAAATTTTTGAGCGCATTGATAATCAGGTAATAATTACATCAACACTTAAAAAGGAAGAGTATAACGAGGCTGGTCGTTATCAAAGTTACAAAGACGTCCTTGCAATAGATTTTAGTCAGATAGAACCTTTTAAAATTTTGTCTCAAAATGTCAGTGGAAGATTTATTGAAATATTAAAGGAATTTAATATTTTGATTGATGAGTAAGAGATAATGTCTGGGTTTTAAGCATAAAATATCAGCCCTATAGAAAAAGCTGATAATTTCAAAATATCAACGGTATCGATATACAGTAGCTCTGCTTATACCTAGCTTTTTAGCCACTTCAGTAGGCCTGTAGCCGTCTTTTAGCAATGACCTTACTGCTTCCTCATCTGTAGTCTTTTTACGCCCCTGATAGGCTTCTGGGCGCTCCTGTTTAACTTTTGCTATACCTGCCAACTGTCTTTCTTTACGCAGATTAGTTTCAAACTCAGCAAATACACCAAGCATTTGAAGAAATGCATTACCTGATGCTGTAGATGTATCGATCTTCTGGTCAAGTATCTCTAGTGAAGCATTCTTATCTTTTATTGTTTCAACAATGTCTAGCAGGTCTTTTAGGTTTCTACCTAACCTATCAAGTTTCCACACCACCAGCTTATCACCATCATTTATCATATCGAGCATGAGGGACAGTACATCCCTTGTGTCTACAGAAGTTCCACTTTTTTTCTCATGACGAATAACGATATCAGGATAAGCTTTACGCATAGCTTGTTCCTGCATTGATGTATCTTGATCTAGCGTACTAACGCGACAATATCCAAAAATAGTCATAGTTCAATCTCATTTGGGTTTAGACCCTTGAGAGAATATGTGTTTTTTATCTCATATTCAACCCTAATGAGACACTTTGTTACTGTATCGTATGGGTATAGCCTATTGAGATAAGATACCAAGCACATTTTTGCGTTAAGCAAGACGTGTTTATATTTATATTGCAATGAGATCATAAAATTGAGAATGTAAATCAAAATCAAATAGATAGTAGAACCCATACTATGAACTCAACCAACGAAAGAATGAAGTGGATACTATTCTGGTCTTTCCTAATTCCTTTTTTGCTAGCTGTATTTGGCACTTTAGCCTCTGTTTTTCTTGGTTTTGGTTCTCCAACGCAAAATGAACGTGAGTTATTAGTAACCGCCTTTCTGGTTGAATTGGCAGCGTGTATTATTGCTTTGTTTTATTCTATTTTTGGCCTAAAACGCTCAGCAAATGATTCAGAACAAATTGAAAATAGTAAGCTTGAGTCCAAGGTAGAAGAGTTAGATTCCAAAATTTTGTTATTAGTAGAGAGGCTAAATGAATACAGTAACCCATCTCAGTTGAGTGAAGTAAACATTCCGGAGAGGACTTCTGAACGCCCAAATTTCATTCAAGAATTGTTCCCACACCTTGACATCATCGCAAAAGTAACTACACCTCCGCCGTTTGACATAGAGGAATACACCATTCATCCAACTTGGGGGGAGATTGGAGAAGATATTGATTCTGCAAAGCCTTATGAGCGTACATCCAAGCGAGAAAATTATGTCGGACTTAAAGTTCAATGGATATGTACATATGAAAATTACTACAGCTCGAATAATCAGCAAATCTTAAACCTTAACGGTGATAGGACAATGCATAGTATTACTGCGGTACTTAAAGAAGGTTTAGATATAACAAGATTAAAAACTATGGACAAATTAAGTCCTATGTGGGTTGCTGGTCAGATTAAAGATATAGAAGGAATTGGATTAACGCTAGAGCAAGTCGAGTTTAAGCCCATTCAAATTGAATGAGATATAATCAAAATTGTTTAGTGAAATTCATAATTAATTAGTTAGATTCTGAGTTGCTTAACTGCCGTTTCCAAAGACACTATTACATCATCAAAAGGAATGATGAATTTATCATCTTCAGGGTGCCTGAGAGCCAATAAGTTACTCAGTAGCACCTCTACTTGCTCCATACGTGCATTTGCTTCCTGAATCGCTCTGTGGGCTTCCTGAGAGGAGTATTCGATTGTTAAGAAGGACATGTAGTTAGTTCCATAAAATCAAGTGGACGGAGTAATTATTAATTATGGTTTGGGTAAATACACCTGTATCAAATACTAGTTCTAATAGATAGATTCAGCTTGCCATAAGTAGAATCTGACGTACATTCAGATGTAGACTGTTGTTTTCAGTCTATTCACTGACAGTTTGTACCAATGTTCTTCGTGCAACAGAACTGCTTAAGATTAATGGACACTAACCAAGAAGTAATAAAGAACGGAGAGCTCATGTTCACAAAAGAGTATATCGATAGTCTACCGAAAGATCCTTTACTTGCGCTGAGCAAAGTAACTGATAAAACTCTAGATTTCTGGGATGATATTCCACCGAATTCGGAATTAAACAATATAGATTTCTTTTTAGAAGCCTATGCGATTTCAAATGGGTTGATTGAACACCTTCCTGAAATTAGGAGATACTCCCCTAATCTGAATGAGCATCAGGAGAAAATATTAGACAATCTTATAGTCTACTTCAAAAATCTAAAGGTCGATATTTCAAAGAAGCTTATCTCTATTAAAACCGCGCACCTTACCGAAAAATATTCAGCGCTATTAGGAAATTCATTTTCATATGAGTTTTCTGAAGGAGATTTAAAGAGGATTCAAGAGCTTATTAATCAACTTCGTGATCATGTAACTTCTTCAGATTATTTTGACGAAAACCATAAAACAAGATTACTGAGTCGATTAGAAAAACTTCAATCTGAATTGCATAAAAAGATGCCAGATCTTGACCGGTTTTGGGGCCTAATTGGTGATGCGGGAGTTGCTATTGGCAAATTGGGCAAAGACGCTAAACCTTTCGTAAAGAGAATTAAAGAGATATCGGACATTATATGGAGAACTCAATCAAGGGCTGAAGAATTACCATCAGACACTCCAATGGACTTGCTTTCCTCATCTGATGACTCAGAAACATAGTGGTTGATTTTTCTTTGCCAATAATTAGCAAAAAGCTGTATTAATTAGTCAAAATTAAAAAAGTAACATATTGATTAATAAAACTAATAACCATATTGGCAATTTATTTTAGGGTTGTTGTTATCCTGCTGATACGAAGTAGTTTGGTAAGCAAATAACCAACAACCCTATATGGGTCTGTATGCGATTTTAAGAGCACTTAACCAACACCCTGTAGGTTAGGGTTACCAACAAAGATAAATGGCAACATAGAGCCTTACAGGAGAAATTAGAGCTGAAATCAAACTATAGATCGCTCTTTACCTCTCTAGACTCAAAATTCTTAAATGCTTGTTCTACTTCTTCAACACCAGCAGCAATTTGTTTTATTCTTGCTTCTGATAAATCAGGTATGTCTTTCAATTCAGACCTACCGTGTTTCTTTTGACCTTTAGGCAAATGTTCTTTAGTGACAACTTTACTCAAATAGCTTAATGCGTAGATGCACTCGTCTAAATAACCACCAATTGGGAATTGGATATGCTTACGAGTTATGATTGCATTGATATTTAGATAGTTACAACCCTTATCATCAGCAATCAAACGTTCAATGCATATACGTTGTTGTTCTTGTGATTCAACAGTAAAACCTTTTCGTTCCAGAACGAAGAATCCTTTAATAGCTACGTAAGGATTTACAACTTTTTTCTTCGATGTATCAATATCACTTTCATCTTTACATGATAGTGTTATGGCAACTATATCCCTGAAGTTGTTATATAACTGTTTGATTGTCATACGGTCTACTTTTCTAAAAGCCATAAAACAATGAAAGTGGATTCCCTTACCTAAGCGTGATTTACCCTTTTCTCTTACCCAGAGATATTGAAGATCTCTGTATATCGATTCACCTTCAGTTTTCTTAATTGTTCTAATTCCGTTGTTCCAACGTTCCTTTTTCAACCTGCGAACAATAGGTTGAAGAAGGTTTGTGATACTAATGCCAGAATCAGCAGGGTAATAATCAAACCTAAGTACAGTGACTTCGTTGTGTCTAGAACACACAAACTTTATCACTTTAAATATGTTGTCTAAGATAGGCTCTTCGTGGTTACCACGTTCAATGTTATCTTGAGACTCTTCTGGAATTTGTAATCTAAAGCCTTTGTAATGGGTTAACCATTCTGCGTTGTCGGTAGTGTGGAATTGGTTTAGTGCTTTGCGTTGTGCTTCATTAACAGCAGCGCTTGATGTTTTTTTAGTAAATGCCAATTTAGTAACCTCCTTGTATTTGTACCTTCATGTCATGAAAGTGATGTTTTTAGATGATACTATTTACTAAGATATTATGTAGCCAGACTTAGAGTTATAAAGTCACCACAAACACTATTTTTATTGGCATAAAAAGAGATATATGACTCTCAAAAATTGGTTGAGATGTTTTTGATAAAAGATAATTTTCAGACGTATAAAAATTCTACTTTGCTGATTCACCCGACTCAGCACTAATAGAGATCGAGTTTATGTATTCCTGCATGAGTTTAATATCATCTGGATGAGAATAGTTATCCGTTATATCTTGCTGTCCCGATAAACTATGTCCCACTATTGCTTTAACATACATATCGGGTACATTTTTAGTCCTTAATGTAGTGACAACAAAGTGCCTTAAGCTGTATAAACTCAACGGTCTCCCAATCCCATCAGTATCGGGAAAATCGCATTCTTTCTTAATAAAATTGGCGTATAGTCGTGTTAAATACCGATCTGATGTAGAGTATCTTTTAAACAAATATTCCTCTTTGCAATCTTCAACAAACTCTATGAAACCCTGTTCTATAAGCCATTTATGAATAGGTATAATTCTATTACTACTTATTGTCTTTAATTCACCAGCTTCTTCTGTTACTCGGATCGAGTGTACGCCATTTAATTCAAGAATATCTTCTTTTCTGAGTTGCATTATCTCAGCATTTCTCATGCCTGTGTGAGCCATTATGTAAATTGGCCATTTCTTTCCGGGTCCCAAACTTGATACACATGTGAGCATTTTAAAAACTTGCCCAACTGAAAATACAGCTCTTTTTTCACTATTTGCGGGCTTGAAATTCATAAATCTAAAAGCCTGTGAGTTACCACCCAAAACTTTTTCATAATAATTATAAAATGTTGCTAGATTTTTGTAGTGATTGGCTACAGTTTTTCCTCTGACCATGTCGTCTTCTGAAATAATTCCTTGCGCAACAATTTCAAATAGTTCAGGAATTGTATTCTGTTTCGCTATCCTAAGATTCCTTCTTGGGAAATTTGATAGGTACTCTCGAAACAATGTATCAAGCTCGTTTGACGTAACATCTTGCATTGAAGTACCCTCGAAATAGTATCCAAACAGGTTAAAACTATTTTTTACATCTTTATATCTGGTCTCGTCCCAAGGTTCACCGCCACTCATAGACTTATGTAACGTCCCCTCTAAACCAGCCCTCATGAACTGTTCAAAAAGCTCATTGAAAGTTCTTCTACCTTCAATCATTTTTTTTAAGTTCAAGTAAATTTGTTCAGCACTATCAATATCTCCGTTTAGCAAGTGATCTTTTAAATGATTGACTCGAAGGTAAAACTTCTCCAGCTCTTCTTCAGATTTAAAAAACTCTTTTGTAAAATCTGAAGCGTCAAGTTCAAGAATATTTTCACTACTATTAGAATCTTCAGATAAAAATAATTTTTTTAGCGCCGTACCAGCCCTATATCCGGCATCTTGACTAGAGCAAATTTTTTTAATTTTGAAAATTGAATATGTATCAAGGTCTTTATCATATAGACCACCTGAGAACTGCCGTTCTAAATAGCTCTTCCTATACTGCCTATACAAAACGTCTTCTAAGTCTTCATTATTGTTGAAAAGAACGTCAATCTGTTGAATTTCACTTTCAATAACAGATCGAACTAACTTTCGAATTTTTAAATCTTCCATAATTTGGGTTTCACCTGATTTTTTCATTAAATCAAGTATATGCGAAACTCTTCGTAGAGCAGTAGTGCTATCTTTCGTGTAAAGGGAAACTCTTATGATTTTGCCTGAACTTCGTAAGTTGAAGTAATAAAAACCTGCTCGCTTGACAGTGTATGGAACGTTGATGTGTGACATGATGTGTACCACTATGTGTGACACACGGAATTACGCCCCCCCTCAAATAACTATAACCTTTTGATTTAGCTTAATAATTTAAGAAAAGTCGGAGATGGCCGTAAGCCGGGTTCTGTTCTCTTTCGAGTGGTAATCATTCCTCTAGGCCAGCAATTGCTCACTGGCTCAAGCAACCTACCCGCTCCCCGTGCGGGCCGCACGTATAGGGAGCCTATTTGGTCTTGCTCCGGGTGGAGTTTACCGTGCCACAAACTGTTACCAGTTGTGCGGTGCGCTCTTACCGCACCCTTTCACCCTTACCGGCGCCGAAGCGCTTAGGCGGTATACTCTCTGCTGCACTGGTCGTCGGCTCACGCCGCCCAGACGTTATCTGGCACCCTGCCCTATGGAGCCCGGACTTTCCTCCCCTTTCGCAAGCGAAAGCAGCGATTACCTGGCCATCTCCGGCGCGCATGATACCGCGTTTACTCAATAATACCAATCGGCTTATTCGCTGAACCCCATTCTCGATTCATCGCCTCAATTGTAAAGAAAAAAAATTAACCATAACGCTAATTAATTCAATATGTTAAGCAATACCCAGATTTGGCAATGTGATTTTTTTGTAAATTTTTTAGGGGGATTTTTTTACCATGCCTCGTCTTTACTCCTAAGCAGCAACTCACCCTTGCTGTGCCGGTGCTGACTTGACCGGCAATTTGTTGTGTAACCCGTGCTTGTGCGGCCAATGGGCATTTTCTCCCTGGTTTTACGCCCATTGGCCCGCTGGTCGGCTTACACAGGATCCACACAATCGTCAGGACAGAGAACATAACATGTACAACAAAACAAAAACCGCCTGCGCAGTAGCAGCCGTGCTATCCACTATGGTGGCATCACCGCTGGTACTGGCCCAGGACGCCGCCCAACAAGAAGTTGAAACCATTGCTGTAACCGGTATCCGCTCTTCTGTTGCCAAATCCATGGACGTCAAGCGCAGTTCTGCTGGCGTGGTAGATGCAATCAGCGCAGAAGACATTGGTGACTTCCCCGACACCAACCTGGCTGAATCCCTACAGCGTATTACCGGTGTGTCTATCGACCGTTCAGGTGGTGAAGGTCAGTTAATTACCGTGCGAGGTTTTGGCCCGCAGTTTAATACCGTGTTGGTTAACGGCCGCCAGATGGCGTCGGAAAACCAAAGTCGTGCATTCAGCTTCGACACCATTGCTTCAGAACTGGTTAGCAGCCTGGACGTACACAAAACGTCTACAGCCACTATGCAGTCTGGTGGTGTGGGTTCAACCATCAACGTAAACACCGCGCGACCGTTCGCATTGGGCGGCTTCAAGGTCGCTGGCAGCGTGAAAGGCGTGTACGACGAAAACAGCGAATCGACGACACCACAGCTGTCGGGATTGATCAGCAACACCTTCAACGACGACACGTTCGGCGTACTGCTGGCGGTATCGCATCAGGAGCGTGAAACCCGTTTGAACCAGGCGCAAATTGACGGCTGGTTAGAAAACGTCGGTGTACCCAACCCGGTAACCGAAAGTGGCGAAGCGTGGGATGGCAATGTGTTCTCACCGCGTAACTACGACCACAAAGTGACCTTTGAAGACCGTACCCGTACCAACGCTAACCTGGTATTACAGTACGCGCCTAGCGATGACCTGGTGATCACGGCTGACGCGCTGTATTCAAAATTTGATGTGGAATCCAATGCCACGTCTTACGGTCACTGGTTCACTGCGCCGAATATTCAGGGCGTAGCCGACGACGGTAGCCTGTTCGATGCCAATGGCGATCGCCTGAGCCCTACCGTTGATGCAAACGGCACGGTTATCGACTTGTACCAGGAAGTGGGTCTGGCGACCGATATGCACGCCAAGACTTTCGACCGTCTGACCGACACGCTGTCACTGGGCCTGAACTTTGATTACCAGTACAACGACAACCTGAACCTGAAGTTTGATTTAAGCCATTCAACCGCAGAACGCGAAGCCAACAACGGTGGCGGTGACCAGCTGTCTCTGATTGGTTATGCAAACCGCGTACGCTTTCAGGTTGACGACAACATTCTGCCGGTCGCCAGCATGTTTGCTGACGCCAACGCCAACATCTACAGCGGTCAGCAAGAAATCGACGGCGCCATCGTGGCCTCTCCGGTTGACGGCTTCCCAGCTTACGATAGCAGCCTAACGCCAGCTGGCGTGAGCGACTTGCTGGACAAAGACAACAGTCGTGCACACGTTATGTTACGTCGTGGCTGGGCAGTAGAAGATGAAGTGACGCAACTGCGTTTCGACGGTGAGTATTTCACAGACAACGGCGGCATTACCGAAATTCGTTTTGGTACCCAGTACAGCAACGAAACTAAGAGCCTGACCCGCTGGGACAACGAAGGCGTTGGTATTCACTGTACGTACTGTGGCTACCCTGACCTGCCGGAAATCCCTGCCGATGCACAATACGTGTTCAACGCGGGTAACGACTTCTTAAGCAGTGTAAGCGGCAGCGGCCGTATGCCAACGTCATGGCTGGCACACAACGGTGAAGCCAACTTCGCGTTCCTGGAAAACTACTACCAGAGCGTTAACGGCTCAGCCATTAGCTTCGATGCCGTGCGTCGCAACAACAGCTTCGACGTGGAAGAGCAAATCCTGTCTGCTTATGTAGAAATGGATTTTGAAGGCGAAGTGGGCGACATGTTGTTGTCTGGTACTGCCGGATTCCGTTACGAATCTACCGATGTGTCGGTAACCGGTACCGAAGCCCCGATCATTCAGTTAACCGTACTGGACCAGACTGAAATGCTGGCGCAATACGGCGAAGCGCAACCTATCGACGTTGACGCCGATTACGACGTGATCCTGCCTAATTTCAGCATGAAGCTGGAAATCACCGACGACCTGATTGCCCGTGCAGCGGTGTCTACCACCATTACACGTCCAACGTTGGAAAGCATGTCGCCGGTAACGGTTATTACTACAACCCGTCAGGGTGGTGACTTAACCTCGACCAGTGGTAACCCGGGTCTGGAGCCATTTGAATCAGACAACTTCGACTTGTCTGTTGAGTGGTACTACGACATCGCCAGCTACGCGTCAATTGGTTACTTCCGTAAGCACGTGTCTAACTTCATTGTGAACAGCCAGGAAGATCGCACCTTTACGCTAAGTGACGGCAGCCTGCTGACTGACCCGTCTACCGGGACAGACAGCAGTGGTCCGGACGGCGCTGACAGTGTTGCTGTGTTTACCAATACCCTGCCAAACAACGGTGAAAACGCCATTGTTGACGGTTTCGAACTGGCCTGGCAGCACAGCTTCGACTCAGGCTTTGGTGTACTAGCTAACGCGACCCTGGTCGACAGTGATGCCAAGCTGGACCCTTACAACATCAACCAGGTGTTTGCGCTGACCGGTCTGAGTGACTCCTACAACCTGGTCGGTTTCTACGAAAACGATGATTTTATGATCCGCCTTGCCTACAACTGGCGCGGTGAGTTCGTTCAGTCGTTAACCCAGTCTCAGGGTGATGGCCCGACTATCGTTGAGGATTATCAGCAACTGGATCTGAGCGCCAGCTATGAGCTGTCTGATTCACTGGGGATCTTCTTTGAAGGTATTAACCTGACCGAAGAGTACGTGCACAAGCGCGGACGCTTCAGCAACCACATGCTGTTAGTTGAAGACAGCGGTCGTCGCTGGGCGTTTGGTGTAAGAGGTTCATTCTAACGAGTGCCCCGGCTGGCGTGCGTGTCACCCTTTCGCGCACGCTGGCTATTATTATGTAAACGCACAGTACGCTGTGCCTTTACACAATAATAAATGAGGTAACTACGGTGACAAGTGCATCACAACCTGTTCGCAAAGTGGTAATCGTTGGCGGCGGCACAGCCGGCTGGCTAACCGCGGGTCGCATTGCGGCTGAACATGCCACTAAAGCCCATCACCCGGTAGAGGTGGTGCTGGTTGAATCCCCGAATATTCCTACGATTGGCGTGGGTGAAGGCACCTGGCCAACCATGCGTAACACCCTGATCAAACTGGGGATTCGAGAAACCGATTTTATTCGTGAATGCGACGCCAGTTTTAAACAAGGCGCTAAATTCGCAGGCTGGGTAACCGGCGACGCCAACGACTTCTACTATCATCCACTCATGCTGCCGCAAGGATTCAGTCAGGGCAACCTGGGGCCTTACTGGCAACAACATCAAGACACTATTGAGCAATCGTTTTCGAATGCAGTGTGCTTTCAGGAAGCCTTGTGTGAACACAACCGCGCACCGAAATCGATTCGTCATGCCGAATTTGGCGCAGTTGCTAACTATGCGTATCACCTGGATGCAGGCAAATTTACCGCGTTTTTAACCCGTCACTGCACAGAAAAACTCAATGTCCGGCACGTGCTGGCAGACGTAACCGGCGTAATAGCCCATGACAATGGCGATATCCGGGCTATTCAAACTCAACAGGCTGGTGAAATTGACGGCGATTTATTTGTAGACTGTACCGGCTTTCAGTCGTTGCTGCTCGGCAAACACTACAAGGTGCCTTTTGTGCCGTGCGATGACGTGCTGTTTATTGACCGCGCTCTGGCAGTGCACGTGCCTTACGACAGCCCGGACGCCCCAGTGGCAACCCATACTATCTCCACTGCGCAACAGGCGGGCTGGATTTGGGATATTGGCTTGCAAAGCCGCCGTGGCGTCGGCCATGTCTATGCCTCGCGCTACCAGAGTGAGCAACAAGCCTTGGACCAGCTTGCTCAGTATGTCGGACCACAATTTAACGACTTTTCTGTAAAACAGATCCAGATTCAAAGCGGCCATCGCGAACATTTCTGGCACAACAATTGTGTCGCCGTCGGCCTGTCAGCGGGTTTTCTAGAACCTCTGGAAGCCTCAGCTCTGGTACTGGTTGAGCTATCAGCCACCATGCTGGCAGAGCAACTGCCGGTAAACCGCGCAACGATGCCAATTATCGCCAAGCGGTTTAACCAGACTTTCCAGTACCGCTGGCAGCGTATTATTGATTTCCTGAAGCTGCATTACATGCTTACCAAGCGCACTGACACTGCGTTTTGGCGCGACAACTGCGATCCGGCCACCATCCCCGATAGCCTGCAGGAACTTTTAGATTTATGGCGCTATCACCCGCCTTACGACCACGACTTTACCAGCAACAATGAAGTGTTCCCGGCGGCCAGCTACCAGTATGTGATGTACGGCATGGGGTTTGAGTCAGACCTGAGCTTTGGTCAGCAGCAGGTAGCCAAGGCATTTGCGCAGCAACAACTGCAGATGAATCAGCAGGCGAGGCAAAAAGTGCTCAGCGCCCTGCCAACTCACCGTGATTTACTGAACAAAATTAATCAATACGGCTTACAGCCGGTATAACAATAAGCGAGCCCTGTTTATGTCTTTAGTTGCCCTCAACCCCAATGCTCATAAGGCACTTAAAATCAACCCGCAGCAGGTGCCACACGTTGGCGCCAACGCGCATCTGATCCCCGTGGTGGTGTCGGAGTTTCAAAAGCTGGTAGTCAACTACCCTATTGTGTTTACCAAGCACGCAGACACCGGCCAGTTTGTATGCTCGGCGCTAACCGGCTTTAGCGAAGGCGAGAATCTGTTCTGGCAGGAAGGCCGCTGGCAGGCGCTGTATATTCCGGCGCAAATTGAACGCCACCCGTTTTTTGTGGGCCAGGACACAGATGCACAAGGCAACGCGAAGCCGGTGATCTGTTTTGATGACGCGAGCCCCGCCATTGCAGACACGGACGGCGACGCGTTATTCAATGACGATGGCACGCCTACGTCGCTGCTCAACGAAAAACAGCAGCTATTGGCTCAATTGCTGGACGGCGAACAGCAAACCCAGCAATTTATAGACGCGTTGCTGTCTCACTCACTTATTACCCCCATAAAACTGGCAGTCACCTTTGCCGATGGCAGCGAGCATACAGTGCAGGGATTGTTTACTATCGACGAAGAAAAGTTATCGCAGTTGAGTGCAGAGGCCATTACCAGTTTGCATGCCGGGCAATGGTTAGGGGCTATTTACACCCTGATCGCTTCCACCGCGCAAATTTACGCACTCATTGACCGCAAAAATCAGCGCATCGAGCACGGCAATGCCTGGTTTAGCTGAAGCGAATGCACCGATGGGTGCTATTCGGCTGCACTACGTAGGCCAAAGCCGTACGCCGTTATTGGTGGTGGATGATTTTCATCCGGACCCCGATGCGCTGGTGGACGAGGCTTGCCATGGGCAACCTTTCCAGAAGCTTAGCGACGATTTTTACCCCGGTGTAAGAAAGCCGCTGCCCGGGCACTACTCAGCTTTTCTGCGTAGTGCCCTGCCGGCGGTACTCTGGTTAGCCGGTGAAAACGACAGCGCGTTTTCGCTGTCGTTTGCCCAGTTTTCCATGGCAACGGCATCGCCCGAGAGCTTGAAACCGATTCAGCGCATTCCTCACATCGACTCCACCGTGAATAACGAGTGGGCGATGGTGCATTACCTGTTTGACAATCCAAAGGATGGCACTGCCTTCTACCGCCACAAAGAAACGGCACTTGAACGACTAAATACCGCTGAACATAACCGCTATATGCAGATCCTGAAAAATCAGGCCACCACGGAGGGGCTGCCTCCGGCTGAGTACATTCAGGGTTCGACGGCACTGTTTGAGCAAACCGATAAAGTGGATGCAGTTTATAACCGCGCTATCTTCTATCCGGCCAACGTGTTTCATTCGGGGTGTATTCAGGTGGGAAGCGGTCTGAGTGACGACCCTGCCCGCGGGCGACTGACCGCGAATTGCTGTATTACTATTGCTGAATCGTAAAGCTAATAGGTAGCCCGCACGCCAACTACATAACGCGCGCCAGAGTCTTGCACTAGCAACAGCTGATTGTTAAAGCGGCCGTGCTTGTGCACGGTTTCATTAGTCAGGTTGATCCCTTCTGCATACAGGGTAACGCGACCGTTAAGCTGGTATGAGGCGCTGACATCCCACTGCTGATAGGGGTTAACAAAGGTCGGCTCGTTGCTTTGTGACTGCACCAGAGACTGTAAAAATCCGCCCCGCCGATTATATGCTACGCGCCATTGCAGTGGTCCTTTCTCGTAGAACAACACCAGATTGCCTGCCCCAGAGAGGCCGGTTAAGGCGAATTTAGTTTTAACGTCGTCCTTATCGAGTTCAGCGTTACTGCTTACCGCACTGACATTAGCCTGCACACCAAAACCGGAATCGCCAAAGGCATGTTGCCAGCTAACCTCAATGCCGTCGACCATAGCAGTCTGACCGTTTACCGGGCTAACTATATCAAATACGGCCGTGCTATCGGCTTCATCCGGCGCATTTGGGTCATTGCCGGTACTGGGATCCGTCACCCCAGGAAAAGGGACATCCTGGTTGGCACTCAAAATAAAGTTATCCACGTATTTACGGAATGCCGCGGCAGCAAGGTAGCTGTCTTTCTGATAATAATACTCTAACGCGATATCCAGGTTACGTGACTCGAACGGCTGAAGTAACGGGTTGCCCACCGAGGCACGTAAATCGCCGCCCTGGCGTGTTGTGGTAAAAGTGATCCCCGGCGTCATCTGCGACAAGGTTGGGCGCGTAATACTGTGGGAATACGCGCCGCGCAGAACCCACTTATCGCGATAGGTTGCTTTTACCTGAATACTGGGTAGCCAGTTGGTGTAGGACTGCGAATAATTCACAAGCGCGGCCGCCCCCGTGATTGGCGCCAATTCAGTTTTGTCTAAGATCACCAATGAGTCCAACTGCTCGTTCACCCCGGACACCTCAACATCGGTGTGGGCCAGCCGCAATCCGGTGTGAGCCACCACAAACAGCGACGAAAAATCCCATTCGTAGGTGAGATCAGCATACAGTGCGTAGGTTTTCTCATTGATGACAAACGAGTTATTGCGCCGCACAGCACTTAAATCAACGCCTCCCGCTTGCTCCAGAAAAGCAAACAGTTCAGGGCCATTGTGTCTTAACCACTGGTTGGGTATGCCATCATGCCCACTGACTTCATCTAAAAAGTCGTCACCTGCGTTAAACAGGGTTTGAAAACTGTCGGGAATATCGGGCGTATCGAAATAGCCGCAAAAAGCGCAATGGCGTGCATTGAGTTCATTGTCGTAACGGGTGTTTTGCTTGGTTTGATCGGCCACCCGCCAACCAAAATCGAGTTGGGTGAGGCCGCCATTATTCAGCAGATAGCGGCCATCTACCTTCCACTGTTTCACCGTATCACTCACATCCCACCCGCGTTTTAGCATGACATGCGAACGGCCATTTGACGGGTCCAGATAGTTCCCAACACCGACAACTTCGCCGTCAGCGTTTACTTGTGTAGGGTTTGCAGTCTGGAACCCATAAATAGCCGGTAACACCACATTGTTGGTGTGATCGAATGTAGACCGGTTCAGATACCCGATAAGCGACAGGGCATTCCCGCTGCCCTGCTTGTCCTGTGACGTGGCGCGCGACATGGAGAGATCGCTGTTAAGCGACAGAAAATCAGTAACCTGCCAGTCGATGTTTATACCACCCGCATGCAATGTGCTGTCGCGGTTAAACGTACGTGCATGAAAATCTGTTGCGTGGCCTTCCTGCTGGCTGAACTTCACCGCGGTGCCGTTATCATCCAGCTCTACAGCCTCAAGATTACTCGAAGTAAACCAGTGGCCCATGGACGTTGCAGAGGTATTTACGTCAAATCGCGACCCCAGATAATCAGCGGTAATATCGAGGGAATCATTAGGCCGGTATTGCAATACCAGGGTGCCGCCAGTGCGGGAGCGATCGTCAAAGCGCACCCGCTGATCGTAGTTTCTGGGAACGTATAATGTGTCAGTATCGCGCTTCAGCGAAGACGCGGGGACGTTGGTATTTACCAGCCAGCCGTCTATTTGCGCTTCGTCGATGCGGGCATCGCGCTGATGATGAGTGAGCGACAATAACACCCCAAACTTATGATCCAGAAAGGTATTGCGCATTAACACCGAGCCTTGTGGAGTCCATTGGTCGGCGTTGTCATCGTACTGCATTTCCACACTGCCTGCAGCCCGCATACCACGGTACGACAGCGGTTTGTCGGTAATGATATCGATGGTCGCGCCAATCCCTCCGGACTGCTGCGATGCCTGATTTTGCTTAAAAACAGTGACGTTACTAACCAGCTCCGACGCCAGGGTGTCAAAACTGAATTCACGGCCTAAGGTGTCGGTGGCCAGTTGCCGCCCATTAATCAGAACACGGTTGAATTCGGGGCCAAAGCCTCGCACGGTAACATAACGCCCCTCGCCTTCTGCCCGGTCAATGGCAACGCCTGATACCCGTTGAAGTGCTTCAGCCAGATTCTGGTCCGGAAATTTGCCCATTTCCACCGACTGAACGGTTTCCAGCAAATAGTCAGCGTCGCGTTTTATGGCCAGCGATTGTGCCGTTCTGGCACGCAGCCCGCGAACCTCAATGTACTCAACCAGCGCTTGCTGATCTTCCACCGGCACACTGAGTAAGTCGTCGCGCTTTGCAAACAGATCTGAAATCCACCTGAACAGTCCGCTGCTCTCTTCATCATCGGGCTTCACCGACACTTTTATGCGGCCGGAGTCGGTAACCTCAGCCATGAGGTCGGTGCCCGCCAACAACAGTGTGATTGCCTGTGCAACCGGATAAGTCCCCTTCACACTGTTGGCCATGCTGTGACGCACTTTGTTGTAAGGGAACACAATGGTGAGCTGCGCCTGATTTGCGAAGGCAATTAACGCTTCATCGGCAGGTTGCCGAGCAATATCGAATGAAATGGTTTGCGACTGCTGTGATTGAGGCGTAGTCGTTTGAGCAACGCTATCAGCCGACAGTGCAAGGTACACTGCCGCCGCAACAGGCGCCCAAAACAAGCCTTTCACACGATTCAAGTTAACCACCTGTTTACTGCACTTAGGCACACAATCGCCACATTTAGTTTTATTTTTACCAATTTTAGCTATTCGCACACGAGGCCAGCCTGACGACCGGATTGATGCGGACACAACCCTATAATAAGGCTGGGGTTTGTGTAAAGCAGGAATCACATTTTATTAACAATACCCATTATTCTCCCCGAAGTGCAATTTTATCTATAATGCTATGGGGGAATTCATTTTGTTGGTCGTCCTATAGAAAGTAGTAGCAAAATAATAATGAAGATGTCAGTCGATAACACCATTCACAACGCCTACATGACGGCTCGAAACGGCATTGCAAAAATGCTGTCGAGACTTGTGCCGCCAAAAGAAGTGGACGACATTTTACAGGACACCTACGTACGATTATGTCAGGTGAAAGACACCAGCCATATTCGTGAACCTCGTTCTTTTTTGTATAAAACGGCGCGCAATCTTGCTTATGATCATCTTAAGCGTGCCGATGTCAGGTTAATCGATGATGCGATCGAGGCAATCGACCAGTTAGACAGCCAGCTAGACGAATTCGAAGACGAAACGTTACGCCAGACAGCCAGTCAGCAGGAGTTTGCGCATTTTTGTGACGCCGTTCGCTTGTTACCGCCACAGTGCCGCCGCGCATTTGTGCTGAAAAAAGTGTACGGACACACACAAAAAGCCATCGCAACTGAGTTAGGTATAAGTGAAAAAACAGTGGAAAAGCATATAGCTGAAGGTGTTAAACGCTGCACGTTACACATGCGAAAAGTGCAACAGCGCGACGAAGGCGTGACAGGCATGAGAGGTCAACACAATGGCTGATCAAAATGTAAATAATGTTGTGTCGTTGCACAGCGAAGACCGCATCCTCGACGAAGCCAGTCTCTGGCTGGTAAAACTCGACAACGGCCTGTCTCAGCAGGAAGTGACTGCCTTAAAGCAGTGGCTGAAAACACCGGCTCATCAGGATACGTTTCTGGAAGTTGCCGCCTTGTGGGACAAAATGGAAGTACTCAGTAAATTAGCAGAAATAGTGCCGGCGCCGCGTTCACAGCGCAGTGTTATGCGCCCTCTGGCTATTGCTGCATCGTTTCTTTGCGTGGCGTTGCTGGGTTGGTTGGGACTCAGTGCCTGGCAACCGCCATCGCAATCTTTCGCTACCGTGCAATATCAGAACGCACTGAGCACCCAGGTGGGTGAAATGCGTGAGTTGATTTTAAGTGATGGCAGCAAACTCACCCTTAACACTGATACCCAGGTGGCCGTTACCTACACCGACCGCCAGCGTCTGATTGAACTCAAACGTGGTGAACTTCACATTGAAGTGGCCAAAGATACCAGCCGACCACTCAGTGTACTTGCTGATGGCCAGATGATTCAGGCGGTGGGTACGGCATTTAACGTTGAATGGGTAAACGATACGCTGGACTTACTGGTAACCGAAGGCCGGGTTCGGGTAGCGCCACAAGCACAACCTGTAGAAGTGCTCACCCAATCGGTGGACGTGCGGTTACCAGCGACTTCACTGTCTGTATCACAGGGGCAGTATTCGACCCTCTCAGAGCCCGTTCAAAAAGTGCGTCGCATAGACGATGCCGACTTAAGTGCCAAGGTATCCTGGCAGACAGGCAAATTGATTTTTCGCGGTGAATCTCTGGCCGAAGTGATTCGGGAAGTCTCACGATATACGCCGCTGTCTATTGAGTTGGGAGATGCGTCACTAAAGGACATTCAGATTGCAGGCTTGTTTAACGCCAACGATGTAGAAGGTTTACTGGCCGCGCTGGCTGAGAACTTCCCGTTGCGGTATGACTACACATCCAGCGATACAGTGGTGATTCATTCTCTGTAGTGCGTTGTCTGTATGACTTTTTTCAAAGGCTATAAAAAAGGTGAGCACTTGCTCACCTTTTTTTGATCTTCTGCGATTTTATTGTGCTGTCATATCGAAAAACAGCGCGTGGAACCCGGCCGTTTCCGACAACTCGACCTGTTCACCAGGCGCGAACGCTACACCATCACCGGCAGCAACGGTTTCACCATTCACCAACGCAGTACCTTCAATAACCTGCAACCAGCCAATGCGTGATGACGGCAGTTCGTGTTGCCATGTCGTGTTGTCCAAAAGGCGACCTGCATACACATCTGCATCCTGATACAACGGCAGTGAAGCCCCCCTGCCTTCTTCGCTAAATATCAGAGTCAATTCGCTCGCGGCTTCCGCCAGCGCAGGTATATGTTGCTGTACATAACCAGGCGCAACATTCTTTTTGTTTGGTACAACCCAAATCTGCAAAAACTCTACGGTATCGCTGTTACTGTGGTTGAATTCACTGTGACGGATACCCGTACCGGCCGTCATTTTCTGCACATCACCCGGGCGGATGACCGATTCATTGCCTTCACTGTCTTTATGCGCCAAACCACCACGTAGCACATAGGAAATGATTTCCATGTTAGCGTGCCCATGTTCAGCGAAGCCGCCACCCGGCTGCACGGTATCCTGATTAATAACGCGCAAAGGGCCATGCCCCATATGGTTGGCATCATAGTAGTGCCCGAATGAAAAACTGTGTTGTGACTGCAACCAGCCAATGTTGACCTTACCGCGTGCTCCAGCGTGACGAATTTGCATAATGATTCTCCTCAAAGTTGATGAGCTCAGTCTAGCAACCTCACAAAAAGAGACAATACAACCATTAAGGGATACACTGTCGCATATTACACAACAATAAAAGTGCCAGATGGATAAACTCACCGCAATGCGGGCCTTTATGACAGTAGCCGATCAGGGTAGCTTCGCAGCGGCGGCCCGGCAGCTTGGCCTGTCTCGTTCCCAGCTAAATCGCCAGGTGCTGTGGCTTGAAGATCACCTACAGGTGACCCTGTTCAACCGAACAACGCGGCGCGTGTCGTTAACTCACACAGGCAAGGCTTACCTTGAAAACATCGTGCCATTGCTGGATAACCTGCACGACACTGAAGCCCAGCTGCAACAAGGCCAAACCGGTTTACGTGGCGTAATAAAAGTAAACGCCCCTATGTCTTTTGGGTTGTCTCACCTCACCCCCGCCGTATTGGCATTTATGCAGCAATACCCGGATATTCGCGTTCAGCTGGAACTCTCAGACGAAAAGCGCGACCCGCTGTCGAATCAGTTTGATGTAACCTTGCGTATTGGCAAACCTGAGTCCAACCCCGCATTAATTGAGCACGACATTACGCATACATCCCGCCGTATTGTCGCGTCTCCTGATTTTCTGGCGAAATACGGAGAGCCAACGGAGATTAGTCAGTTAGCCACACTTCCCTGCTTACAATACGGCAGCCTGTTGCATGGCAATTACTGGGATCTGATGCACCAGCGTACCGCGATGCGGGTTAAAATTAACGGGGTACTGAGTTCCAACAACGGTGACGTCCTCAAACAAGCCGCGTTGCAAGGCAGAGGGTTAGCGTTCCTGCCTACCTTCATTGTGGGTGACGCCATTGGTCAGGGGGCGTTAATACCGGTACTGGAGGCTTATCAACCTGAGAAACTGGTCATTTCGTTAATCTACCCGCCTAACCGACATATGGCGTTGCGTTTGAGCGTGTTTGTGAAGTTTATGCAGGACGCGTTTGAGGATAATGATTTTATTGTTGGGTAAGAGCGTGATTTTTTTAGATCGCGGCCTTTTTGAGTAGGTCCCGGGGCAAGCCCGGGATGACGGAGTGTTTGTCGTCCCGAAGATCCCGGGGCGAGCCCGGGATGACACTTATCCCCATCCGTCGTCCCGGAATCGCGCAGCGATATCCGGGATCTTAAAATCGAAGTGCAGGTGGTTGTTGTTTTTAGATCCCGGCCTTTTTGGGTAGGTCCCGGGGCAAGCCAAGGTCCCGGAACAAGTCCGGGATGACGGTTCTTTTTTCCCGGCTCGGAGGCCGGGATGACGGGGGAGTGTGTTGTCCCGAATCAAGGCCAGAAGGTCCCGGGGCAAGCCCGGGATGACGAGGCTATTATTCCGCGGCGTCGGGGGTAACCGCGTTGTGGTAGACGTCCTGAACGTCATCACAGTCGTTCAGCATATCCATGAACTTCTGGAACATGGGCATGTCGTCTTCGCTGATGTCCACATGTGTTTGTGGTACGAAGGTGATTTCTTCTACTTCGAAACTCAGCTCTGGGTAGGCGTCTAATAACGCGGTCTTTACTTTGAAGAACTCAGTGTTAGGTGCGTAAACTGAAATCTTGCCGTCTTCAGATTCAACATCTGTTACATCGACATCGGCTTCCATCAGGACTTCCAGTACCGCGTCTTCGTCTTCACCTTCAAACACAAAAATGGCCTGGTGATCGAACATATGCGACACCGCGCCCGGCGCGCCAATTTTTGCACCGGTCTTTGTGAAACAGTTACGTACGTCAGTAATGGTGCGATTGTTGTTGTCAGTCAGACAGTCAACAATAACCATGCAGTTACCCGGACCAAAGCCTTCGTAACGGGCTGGAACAAAGTCTTCACCTGCGCCGCCGGCAGCTTTATCAATCGCTTTGTCGATAACGTGCCCTGGAACCTGATCTTTCTTCGCTTTGTCCATCAAACGGCGAAGCGACAGGTTAGTGTCTGGATCGGTACCGCCGTTTTTCGCGCAGACGTAAATTTCTTTACCGTATTTAGAATACACCTTGGTTTTGGCGCCGGCGGTTTTTGCCATGGCCGCCTTTCTTACTTCAAATGCTCTTCCCATCTTAACAATCTCTACTTTCTGACTTCTGGTGTCGGCGTTTTGTAAAAGGCCCGAGTTTACCGATTTTTAGTGGTTATGGTAAGTGCTCTTTGGCCAAATAATCGTGTGACTGCATTTCCTGCAGACGACTTAAGCAGCGTCTGAACTCGAAGTTTAGCAGGCCTTCAGTGTAAAGGTTCTGCAGAGCGACCTCGGCAGACATGATCAGTTTTACGTGTCGCTCGTAAAATTCGTCAACCATGGCGATAAAGCGCCGGGCAACGTCATCATTGTTTTGACCCATCTGCTTTACATTGGCCAGTAGCACCGTGTGATAGCATCGGCTCAATTCAATGTAATCAGACTGACTACGCGGGCCTTCACATAGCTCTTTAAAGTCGATCATCAAGACACCATCGGCGTCGCGCACGGTTTGCAGCATGCGGTGATTGACTTCAATTTTTTCGCCCTGAGTACCTTCATCGGGCGCAAGCTGGCCAAAATAGTCGTTCAAATTTACCGTAGCCTGTTCATCCAGCGGGTAATGATAAATCTCTGCCTGCTCCAGGGTACGCAAACGGTAATCAATGCCGCTGTCGACATTCACCACGTTACACTGGGCGTTAATCAGTGCGATAGCCGGTAAAAATCGGGCCCGTTGCAGGCCGTTTCGATACAGTTCGTCGGGCACTATGTTCGACGTGGCTACCAGCACAATCCCCTGCGCAAACAGCGCTTCCATTAACGTACCCAAAATCATGGCATCGGTAATATCTGAAACAAAAAACTCGTCGAAACATATAATGCGCGTTTCGTCGGCCAGTTTTTTCGCCACAATTTTCAGCGGGTCCTGCTTCCCGCCCAATAGCTTAAGCTCGTCGTGCACCCGGTGCATAAAGCGGTGAAAGTGCACGCGCATTTTCTTTTCGAACGGCAGGCAGTGGTAAAAGGTGTCAACCAGGTAGGTTTTACCCCGCCCAACGCCACCGTAAAAATAGATGCCTTTGATATTGGAATGCGATGCGGATTTTGCGCCGAAAATGGCCTTCATCTTTGAAGCCAGAGACGACTTGGGCATCCCTCGTAACATTAAGTCGTCGTATAAGCGCTGCAATTCACGTACGGCATTTTCTTGTGCAGGGTCGAACTTAAAATCATCCCGTTCAAGATCTTGTTGGTATTTTTCCCACGGCGTCATCGCCTGTTTTACTCCTCGAGAACCACGAATTAAATCTAAGCGCTTGAAAAGCGTAATTATGCCCCGAATTCAGGCCGAATACCAATTCACCGCCGTTATTTTAAGCAGTCTGTTCAACATCTATGGCTTCCGCGGCGCGCTTGCGTGATAATTGGGGCCGATACATTTTGCCACAAACTGTCTGAGCAAAGTGACGCGGGTCTTGCTATAGTCTGCAATAGCAACAGTGAACGCTGCGCAAGCAGTTACTGGGTCTACCTGATAACACAGGCCCGGTCTTTGAAACAACGGAGAAAAGAATGGAAGTTGTCATTCCCTTAGCAATGCTGGTAATTGGTTTGATTATTGGTTTTTTTGTCGCTCGCTATGTCTTTACCAAAGAAGGCGCAGTAAAAGCCAATGCGGCAGCGGAAAAAGCCATGAAGGAACTGTTGGCGCAACAGGCTCAACATCATTTGTTTCAGGTAAAACAATCCATTGAGGGACTTGAAAAACAATGTTCTGACCTTAAACAGAGTGTAGCGGACTACGAAACCCTGCTGGAGTCTGACAACAGCGACGACACCCCGGCAGTGCCGTTTTTTGGTGAACATACTACCGCTTATTTACGAAACAACATTAAAGGTACAGAAAAATCTAAACAATCTGCGAACAGTGACACCCAACCCCGTGACTTCGCAGGCCAAAGTTCAGGACTGTTTGTCGGCGCAAACGCACCATCTAACGCAGACAAAGAATAACCCCGGGAACTTTTCCAATAGTCACAGAGTCTTTGGGTAGGTAGTTGCAAGAACGCAATGAGACTAGGAGTTATGTGTCTATGAATAAGTCTTTTCGAAAGCTTGTCGTGGTATCGGGTATTGTTGTCAGTACTCTTGGTATGTCGGTATCCACGCAAGCTGCGCTTCCCTTCTTTGGCGATAGTAAAAAAGAAGTCCCCACCCTGGCCCCAATGCTTGAAGAAGCCATGCCTGCGGTTGTGAGTATTGCGGTAGAAGGTACCCAAACCTCACGTCAGCAGGTGCCAGAAATGTTTCGTTACTTTTTTGGCGGGCCGTCTGAACAGGTTCAGGAACGTCCTTTCCGGGGTTTAGGTTCGGGTGTCATTATTGATGCCAAAAAGGGCTATGTGGTTACCAATGCTCACGTTGTCGCTAATGCCGACGAAATTACCGTGAAGCTGACTGATGGTCGTGAGTTCATCGCCAAAAAATTGGGCGCTGACGAGCAAAGCGACATTGCCATTCTTCAAATTGAATCTGATGATCTAACCGCACTGCCACTGGCAGACTCTGATGAGGTACGCGTGGGTGACTTTGTGGTTGCCATTGGTAACCCTTTTGGCCTGTCGCAAACAGTGACCTCTGGTATTGTCAGCGCATTGGGTCGCTCAGGCCTTAATATAGGCGGTTATGAAGACTTTATTCAAACCGACGCCGCCATTAACCGCGGTAACTCAGGTGGTGCACTGGTTAACCTGCACGGTGAACTGGTGGGCATTAACACCGCTATCTTCGGGCCAAACGGTGGCAACGTAGGTATCGGTTTTGCGATCCCGGCCAATATGATGAAGAGCCTGGTTGATCAAATCGTTGAATACGGTGAAGTGCGTCGTGGCCAGCTTGGCATTATTGGTAGCAACGTAGACCAGGGCCTGGCGGAAGCCATGAACTCCGAGTTCAACAAAGGCGCGTTTGTCAGTGAAGTGCAACCGGACTCTGCAGCAGAAAAAGGCGGTATTCAGGCTGGAGACATCATTATTGCGGTTAATGGCAAAGACCTTACAAGCTTTGCAGAGCTACGCGCCAAGATAGCCAGCATGGGTGCAGGTGCAGAAGTTGAACTAACCGTCATTCGCAAAGGTGAGCGCCTGAAGCTGGATGTGGTTCTGGACGATGCTGCTAAAGCAGAAGTAGTGGCTAAACAAATTCACCCGGCCCTTGAAGGTGCAACGCTGGTTAACGGTGAAGACGCCGGCGGTAACCCGGGTGTTGAAGTGAGCAACGTGGAAGAAAATTCTCCAGCCGCGCGTATTGGCTTGCAGGAAGGAGACGTGATCCTGAGTGTAGGTCGCGGTCGCGTGACCAACGTGGCGGAATTCCGCGAGATACTCGATGGTGCCAAGGGCGTTATTGCCCTGAATGTTCGCCGCGGCAACGCATCACTTTACGTGGTGATCCGCTAACAAGCGCTGAACTCGCCAGATAAAACGACAGGCGGTGAGCTGCTAACGCAGCCACCGCCTTTTTATTTGTGCACAGTATTGGCGTAAAATGCTATCCTAATCACATTGTTATGAAATCCGGGATTTAGTGTTTAACTCCCCTCAACCTGAATTTGAGTCATTGTGTCGAGCAGGCAACTACTAGTTTTTATATTTCGTTCTGTCTTTTTAGGCCTGGTTGTTGCGGCGCTTATTTTGCTGCTGGTGCCGGACCTTCGCCGTGGTGCGGGCTTTGGTGACAACTGGTTTTCCTCGAAATCGCCTGCCGCAAGCAGAGAAACTTACTATCCTGCGCTAAGTCGTTCAGCCCCAGCGGTTGTTAATATTTACAGCGTCAGTATTGAAAATAACTATTACCAGCCCCGTCAACGCACCAGCTTGGGTTCTGGTGTGATCATGACAGAATCGGGTTATATCATTACCTGTCACCACGTGATCAAAGACGCCGACAGCATTTTTGTTGCGCTCCAGGATAACCGGGTGGCACAGGCGCAGATTGTAGGCACAGACCAGCTTACCGACCTTGCCGTTTTAAAGGTCAATGAAGACAACCTGCATGTGATACCGCAACTGGAAGAAACCGACCTTCGCGTGGGTGATGTGGTAATGGCCATTGGTAACCCCTACAACCTGGGCCAAACCATTACACAAGGTATTGTAAGTCGCGCAGGACGCACCGGCCTGTCTAACTTTGTCGACTTCATTCAAACCGATGCGGTACTGAACCAGGGTAATTCTGGTGGGGCATTGGTAGACAGCAATGGTTATTTGGTGGGTATCACCAACGCCAATTTCCAGGTACGTGACGAGCGACGCGGCACCTATATCGTCGACGGTATCAACTTCGCGGTGCCCTATGAGCTGGCTAAGCGCGTAATGGAAGACATTATTACCAATGGCAAAGTCACCCGCGGGCAATTAGGCTTCGTAGGCGAAGAGTTACGCGGTCGCCCAGGTATTGAGGTTAAAGCTGTTGCCCAGAACTCCCCCGCCGCCATTGCCGGCCTTCAGCCGGGCGATATCATCATGGCCATCGACGGCATCCGACTGGAAAGCGCATCTAAAACGCTGGACATGATTGCCGAAACCCAGCCAGGCACTGTGCTTGAAATGGAAATCAGCCGTAACGCGCGCACGATTACCATGCAGGTCACCGTCGCCGAACTGATGGTGCCTCAATAACAGGTTACGCACTTCGACTTTAAGATCACGGATAAATGTCATCCCGGCCCCCGAGCCGGGACCTTCTCAAAAAGGCCGCGATCTAAAAACCACAAACACTGCTAAAGGGTCACTAAGATCCCGGATAAATGCTGCGCATTTTCCGGGACGACGGATATCGGATAAAAAAGAAACGTCATCCCGGACTTGTTCCGGGACCTACTCAAAAAGGCCGTGATTTAAAAACAGCCTCGCTCCTACTCGCTGGCGCGAGTAACGTTGGCGCCTAAACCGCCCAGCTTTTGTTCGATAGCCTCATAGCCACGATCCAGGTGATAGATTCGGCTGATATGGGTTTCGCCGTCGGCAACCAGGCCAGCGATGATCAGACTGGCGGAAGCGCGTAAATCGGTCGCCATGACCGGTGCGCCTTTCAATACAGACTCGCCTTTACTTACTGCACTGTTGGTTTCCAGCTCGATTTCCGCCCCCATGCGTTGCAACTCAGGTACGTGCATAAAGCGGTTTTCGAAGATGGTTTCGGTGATCACACCGGTACCTTTGGCCACAGCGTTCAGCGCCACAAACTGCGCTTGCATATCGGTTGGGAAACCCGGATGCGGTGCGGTTTTTACCTTCACGGCGGTTAAGGTTTTGCCGCGCATATCCAGCTCAATCCAGTCTTCACCGGTTGTTACAGTAGCGCCGGCTTGTTGCAGCTTAGACAGCACTGCATCCAGTGTTTCTGGCGCGGCTTTTAAACAACGTACATGACCGCCAGTGACAGCGGCAGCAACCAGATATGTACCGGTTTCGATACGGTCGGGCAGTACCCGGTAATCGCAACCGTGCAGAGTTTCTACGCCTTGGATTCGAATCTTGTCGCTGCCTGCGCCAGTGATTTTTGCGCCCATGCTGTTCAGGCAATTGGCTAAATCCACAATTTCCGGCTCACGTGCTGCGTTTTCAATGACGGTTTCACCATCGGCTAATGCTGCGGCCATCATTAGATTTTCGGTAGCGCCAACACTCACTATATCCATAAAGATGCGTGCGCCTTTCAGACGTCCGTCAACGCTGGCGCGAACGTAGCCTTCATCGACCTGAATGTTTGCGCCCATTTTTTCCAAACCTGCCAGATGCAGGTTAACCGGGCGCGCACCTATGGCACATCCGCCGGGTAACGATACGTTTGCGGTTCCGAGTCGGGCGAGTAACGGCCCAAGTACTAAAATAGAGGCGCGCATAGTGCGAACCAATTCGTAACTTGCTGTGTCACTGCTCAGCGTTTCTGCGTGAAGCGTAACGGTATTTTTTTCGTCTTCAACCACGCCTACGCCCAGCTCTTTGAGCAGTGCCACCGTGGTATTGATATCACGCAATGCCGGCACATTCGTGTAGCGGCAGGGCTCAGACGTCAGTAAGCTGGTCATTAACAGCGGCAAAGCGGCATTTTTGGCGCCAGAAATCACCACATCACCGGCCAGTGGCGGGCTTTTTTTAATTATTAGTTTGTCCACAACCTGTTCCTGGAGTGATTACTGAGGAAGATTAAACTGACGCTCGCGTTGCCAGTCTTTTTCGGTAAAGGTTTTAATGGAAACGGCGTGCATAGAGCCGTCTGCAATAAATGGATTAAGGGGTGCGTAAACGAATTGCTGGCGCTTTACGCGACTCATGTCGGCAAAGGCATCGCTAACGGCAATGATGTTAAAGTGCGAACCTTCACCTTTCACGTACACTTCGGCAAGGTTCAGGCTGTCTTTTAAAAGGGTTTCTATTTCTTTGATGTCCATAGACTCTATTGCGATGGTGTGGCGTTCTGCACAGGCAGAAGCGCGTCGATTTCACTGATTTTCGCTAATTTAAGCATTTTTTCAGGAAGGTTGCACAGGGTTATTTTTATCCCTTGCGCACGGCCGTCCCGAATCGCATTAATTGTCCAGGCTAACCCGGCGCTGTCCACCCGCTCAACCTTTGCAAAATCAAAGGTACAGGCGCCAGCCTGACGGTAAGACTGCTTGTCGCTGCTGCTTAGCTGCGACCACCAGTCTTTGGTCAGGCTTTGGCGATCTAATGCGCCACTGAGGGTGATCAGGGTGCGCTCACTCACGCTTTACTGCCTTTTCCGGAAATATCATCCAGACTCTTCAGTTGCATAGGCTTTTCAATACGCTCGCGCATGATTTCGATTACTTTGTCGATACCTTCAGTACGGATGATTGGCTCGTATTGTCTGATTTCGTTCTGCAGCATGCTAATGCCTTCGGCCACCATATCGTAGGCTTTCCATTCATCGGCTTTGCCGCTCTTGCGAACTTTAAACGCAACACTGATATCCGGACGTTTGCCATCGCGGATCACGGCGCGAATGGTTGCGCTTTTATCGCCGTCAAAGTCCTGCTCAGGCGCGAATATAACTTCCTGTTCGTCATAGTAGCTCAGCGCATCTGCGTAGCTGGTGATCAGGTACTGACGAAATACGCGAATGTACTCAATCAGCTTTTCTTTGTCGGCTTTTTTAAAGTCGAAGTGCTTACCTAATACCTTAAATGCACTGTACTGATAATCAATGTAAGGGAGTAATTCTTCTTCCATGATGGTGCGCAGCAGTTCCGGATTTTCTTTTATCTGCGCTTTGGAATTTTTCATACGCTCAAAAGTACGGTTCCCGACCTGTTCAACCATGGTATAGGGATTACGCGTATCAATTTCAGCCTGCTGTGCAGCGGCGGGAAACACCATCATTAATAAGCAGGTAAAAATAACGCCTAACTTGATTTTCAACTTCACTCTCCTAACTAGATTTCTTGCGACTTACTTACCAGACCGGTTAAGCAAGTATTATTCTTCACTACTGCGGCTGAACAGAAACTGACCGATGAGTTCTTCCAGCACTAATGCCGAACTGGTGTCTTCGATATAGTCACCGTCGGCCAGATTCTCAACCCCATCAATGGTAAATCCGGGTTCAAATCCGATATATTGCTCTCCCAGCAAGCCCGAAGTCAGAATTGACGCCGAACTGGTCTCAGGAAACGCGTTGTATTCAGCCTGAATGGTCAGTTCTACAACCGGACTGTAGTCATCACTGTCCAGTTTAATACTGCTTACACGGCCAATTGTTACGCCACCGACTTTCACGGGTGAACGCACTTTTAATCCGCCAATATTGTCGAATTTGGCATACAGGGTATAAGTATCACCATCAGTTACCACTGTTTGATTGGCGACTTTTAGCGCCAGTAATAACAAGGCGGCAATGGTCATTAATACAAATACGCCGACCATTAATTCCGTTTTATATCGGTTCATTACGTTACTTTCCCCTACTCGATACCAAACATCAGGGCGGTAAGCACAAAGTCCAGCCCCAAAACTGCTAATGATGAGAACACCACGGTTTGCGTGGTGGCCTGACTGATACCTTCGGAAGTAGGTATCGAATCATAACCTTTAAATATGGCAATCCAGGTCACAACTAAGGCAAAGACGAGGCTTTTTATGACCCCATTTATGACATCTTTGTCCCAATCAACCGTTGATTGCATGATTGACCAGTAGCTGCCTGCATCGACACCTAACCAGTCGACGCCCACTAAATGGCCGCCCAAAATACCTACTGCCGAGAAAATCAGTGCCAGCATTGGCATCGACAACATCCCCGCCCAAAAACGCGGTGCTACCACTCTGCGCAGCGGATCAACCGCCATCATTTCTAAACTGCTCAACTGTTCGGTGGCTTTCATTAAACCAATTTCAGCAGTCAGTGCTGAGCCTGCCCGACCGGCAAACAGTAACGCGGTTACTACGGGTCCCAGTTCGCGGAGCAATGACAACGCCACCATAGGGCCAAGGCTGCCTTCAGCACCGTAGTCGGTCAGAATGGTATAGCCTTGCAAGGCCATTACCATGCCAATAAACAAACCTGACACAATAATAATGGCCAGCGACTGCACACCTACCACGTAAACTTGCTTAATGGTCAGTGGAATATTTTTTATGCTGGGCGGTGCAATCAACGCACCAAACAACATCAGGCCTGCTCGTCCTGTCGCGCTGACACGGTCAAGCGTAGTGCGCCCGATTTGACGAATCCAATTCAAACCTCTTCTCCCAACATACTTTCCTGTAACGACGGTGCCGGGTAATGGAACGGTACAGGACCATCAGCCTCACCACGCAAAAACTGTTGTACCAACTCAGAGTCGCTGTGTTTAATTTGTTCTGCGGTCCCTTCACCAATAATGCGTTTGTCTGCCAGAATGTATATGTAATCAGCGATGGTCAGTACTTCTGTTACATCGTGGGTTACCACAATACTGGTTAGGTTAAGCGCATCATTTAATTCGCGAATGAGTTTAACCAGCACGCCCATAGAGATCGGGTCCTGTCCGGCAAACGGTTCGTCGTACATAATGAGATCCGGGTCCAGCGCAATTGCCCTGGCCAATGCAGCACGGCGCGCCATACCACCCGACAGTTCACTGGGCATTAACTGAGCTGCACCGCGCAGTCCTACTGCTTGCAACTTCAACGATACAATAGTCGCAATAACCGACTCTGACAGTTTGGTATGCTCCCGCAACGGGAACGCTACATTATCGAACACCGACATATCGGTAAACAACGCGCCACTTTGAAACAACATGCTCATACGACGGCGGGTCTGATACAACTCGCGGCGCGACATATTCACAATCGAGTCACCGTCAAACGTTATATCGCCACTATCGGGCTGCAACTGCCCGCCAATCAACTTTAATAGCGTGGTTTTACCAATACCACTAGGGCCCATTACCGCGGTAATTTTGCCCTTTGGCACCCGCAATGACACACCGTCATAGATAACGCGCTCTCCGCGGGAAAAGGTCATATTGTCTACGTTGACTAAATAGTCCATGCTTTTTTGAAATTCCTGTTGCTGACTGACAATGCCCAACGGGCGATTTTCAGTCCAGAGGCCACATCCCAGCCTTTTTGTGGGATTGTACGCTGTTTCGGCGTTATCCTCTAAACACAAATACGTTACAATTTATAACTAACGGGCTTTCCGCAAATTATCGTCTAAACTTGTTATACGGTCTGTATGAAAGATCCGGTTTTCTCATTCGAAATCCTCGAATCAACACAAACCGGCACAGCATACTCATAGCTTACAGTTTACCGGGAAACAAAAGTAAACCGTTAGTCTTCGAACGGCGACAGATCGCCCTACTTACGGTCTACGCCTTTTGTCATCTGCGCTGGCTACACCCGACGGTTAAGCATTGAACGGGAAATACTGGCGATTCTCGCATTCAACTAAAGTCTATCACAGCCATTTGCGATTACATACATTCATGTAGGTATATATCGTAAATAGATGTAACAGATGGGTAAATTGTCACCACATGTTCCCATAGGACCAGAGAAAGCGAATATTTCTCCCCGGCGAAGCATAGGAATAGCGCTTTTTTTTTGCGAGAATACCCTTTTTAGCGCAATGCAGGACTTAGCGTGGTAACACAAATAGCCATTTTCCTGGTCGGACTCGGTGTACTCAGTTGGAGTGCAGACAAGTTTGTATACGGTGCGTCAGCACTGGCCAAGAACATTGGTATCTCCCCCATGATGATTGGGTTAACCATTGTGGCAATGGGCTCGTCCGCGCCAGAAATAGTAGTGTCTGCGGTCGCCTCTATGAGTGGTAACCCCAATACCGCGGTAGGCAATGCGTTAGGGTCCAACATTACCAACATTGGCCTAGTACTGGGTATCACTGCCCTGATTAAGCCGCTACTGGTATCGTCTACCACGTTAAAGCGCGAATTCCCGGTGCTACTTGCGGTAAATATTATTGCGGTCTACTTCCTGTACGACGGTGAACTGAGTTCCCGCGAAGGTATCATTCTGATCCTGCTGTTCATTTTCGTTTTAGCTGGCATGGCGTGGATTTCCCTGCTAGTGGAAAAAGGCGATCCGCTGATGTCAGAGACATCCGATGAAATTCCCTCCGAAGTGGAAACGGGCAAAGCCGTAATGTGGATTGGTGTAGGCCTTGTATTATTGCCGCTGAGTGCACAATACATGGTGGACTCAGCCGTTTTTATAGCTCGCTACTTCGGCATCAGTGACTTAATTATTGGCTTAACCATCATTGCACTGGGTACAAGTTTACCTGAACTGGCCGCCAGTGTGGCAGGCGTGCTCAAAGGCGAAGACGACTTAGCGCTGGGCAACGTAATTGGTTCTAATATTTTTAACTTACTGGCGGTGCTGGGAATGCCCGGTCTTATTGCGCCGGGAATTCTGGACGAACAGGCCGCCAACCGCGATGCCTACGTCATGCTGGGTATGACTTTATTGCTGCTTACATTCAGCTTCAATTTCAGGGGTACCCGCCAAATTAATCGCATAGAAGCCACGCTATTAGTGCTAAGCTTTCTGGCGTATCAGTATTGGTTATTCGCATAATGACAACGACAAACGCACAATTTATTGCCTCCGGCAAACAGGTAGTGGATATCGAACTTAACGCTATCGCCGCACTCAGCAGCAAGCTGGACGAACATTTTGCCAACGCCTGTAATTTGCTTATGCAGTGCAACGGAAAAGTCGTCGTAAGCGGGATGGGGAAATCGGGGCATATTGGCAATAAAATTGCCGCTACGCTGGCCAGTACCGGCACACCCGCCTTCTTCATGCACCCGGGTGAAGCAAATCACGGCGACCTCGGCATGCTGGCACCCAACGACGTACTCGTGGCTATTTCCAATTCCGGCGAAACCGGCGAGCTACTGAACCTGCTGCCCGTAGTCAAACGAATGAATGTGCCGGTCATAGCGATAACCAACCGGGCAGACAGCACGTTGGGCAAACACGCTGATGTTGTGCTGGATATTGGCGTCGAGCAGGAAGCCTGTTCACTGGGACTGGCACCGACCACCAGCACCACGGTTACCCTGGTTCTGGGCGACGCACTTGCCGTTGCACTGCTGGATGCCAAAGGCTTCACGTCCGACGACTTTGCGTTATCTCACCCCGGTGGAAGCCTGGGCAGAAAGTTGTTGCTCACCGTAGACGATATTATGCTGAAGGGCGACGAAATCCCGTTGGTAAGCGCCGAAGCGACGATCACACAAGCGTTGCTGGAAATCTCCAAAAAAGGGCTGGGACTTACCGGCATCGTTGACGACAACCGAAGCCTGCTCGGGGTGTTTACCGATGGGGATTTGCGTCGCTTACTGGATGCCAGGGTCGATATTCATACTACCCGGGTAGCCGAGGTCATGACCACCGGTTGTAAAACCTCACAAGCCGGGGAACTTGCTGTCGAAGCCTTGAATCTAATGGAAAACTACAAAATCAGTGCGTTGCTTGTTGTGAATGAACACAAACAGCCTATTGGCGCTTTTAATATGCACATGCTGTTAAAAGCCGGAGTGATTTAATGAATACGGTTGATACCCTTTACGGCCCAATGGCACTTAAACAATTTAAGCAATTACGCACGTTGCGACTGCTGGTATGTGATGTAGACGGCGTGTTCTCAGACGGGCGCATCTATCTTGGCAACGACGGTGAAGAACTCAAGGCCTTCCACACCCGCGACGGCTATGGCATAAAGGCATTGATTAACGCCGGTGTTGAAGTGGCGGTGATAACCGGCCGTACGTCGGCCATCGTAGCGAATCGCATGAAGTCTCTCACCGTTCAGCATATTATCCAGGGCGAGGAAAACAAAACGGATGCCCTTGCTACTCTCATGAAACAGTTAAATGTAAAACCGCAGGACGTTGCTGCCATTGGCGACGATATGCCCGACACCGGTATGTATCAGCACGCTGCCATTAAAATTGCGGTTAACGACGCGCATCCGCAAGTGAAGCAACAAGCCAACTGGATCACCACGTTACCCGGTGGATTTGGGGCAGTCAGGGAAGTCTGCGACACCATTTTACAAGCCAAAGATAAGCTGAAAGGCATTCTTGGGGCCAGCGTATGAACCGCTTGGGCCTGATCATTGCCAGTTTGTTTATACTGGCGTTGGTGTTGTATTTACCCGGCTTTTTGGAAGAGCCGCCGGTACAGGTGCTGGATGAAGACGCCCGGGCACTCACACCGACATATCAGGCAAGAAACCTGACAACCACTATTTACGACGAACAGGGTAATCGCATTCAGCAGGTTTTCTCGTCGCACATGGAGCATTATCAGTTTTTAGGCTTTGTGCTCTTCCAGGCTCCGCAATATACTATCTACCAGGAGACCAACGAGCCGCCCTGGCAAGTCGTCGCCAGTGAAGGCACACTGTACGACAACAACATGATCCAATTAGAAAATGATGTGGTGATTGTGAGTAAGAACCCGGAAGACTTTGTGCAACGGGTGGAAACCGATTATCTGGAAATAGATCTGGACAAACAGTCCATGGTGTCAGAAGCTCATGTTGAAATCTCCGGGCCTGACTTTCTTATTCAAAGCAACGGATTAAAAGCCGACCTGCTGAATAAAACATATGAGTTAAACCAACATGTACAAACCACTTATCAGCCTGCTAACTAGCGCGACGCTGGCATTCATTGCAACCAGCGCCACTGCCGAGCAGTCGGATTTTAAAAAGCCGATTGAGCTCAAAGCCGAGTCGCAGTTCTTAGACGGAAAAAACAAAAAGTCCGTTTTTATCGACAATGTACAAATAGTTCAGGGCAGTCTGAACATTCTGGCTGACCGGGTTGAGGTAGAAGCCACCGAAGGAAAAGGAAAAGAGGTTTTTTCCGCTACCGGTAAGCCAGCGGTGTACCGCCAGAAGCTCGATGATGGTCGTACCGTAGAAGCCCGCGCGTTTGAAATTCGCTATGAAGTTAGCAGCCGCACGATTTCCCTGAACGGGCAGGCTGAACTGATTCAGAACAGCTCCGTCGTAAAAGGCGACTCCATTGTGTACAACATGGAAAAAGAGCAGCTTATGGCTAAAGGCGATGGCAGCGGCGATGGCCGGGTTACAACGGTATTCAGTACCGAAACCATTGACGCCATTAAGCAAGACAAAAAGCCCAAGAAGCCAACGCCCGACAACGACGACCAGGAAGAGCCGCGCTAATGGCTACCCTTACTGCTAAACACCTGGCTAAGTCCTATAAATCCCGTCAGGTTGTAAGGGATGTAAGTGTAGAAGTCTCTACTGGCCAGATTGTGGGTTTACTTGGCCCCAACGGTGCAGGTAAAACCACGACCTTTTACATGATTGTGGGTTTGGTACCGCTGGATAAAGGCGATATTCGCATCGGCGATATGGACCTGACACGCCATCCTATGCACGAACGTGCCCGCCACGGTATTGGCTATTTACCGCAGGAAGCGTCGATCTTCCGCAAGCTCAGCGTGTTCGACAACATCATGGCCATTTTGCAGACCCGTAAAGATTTAAATGCAGAGCAACGGCAAAATGAAGCCGATGCCTTGCTTGATGAATTCAATATTAACCATATACGTAATAGTACAGGGATGAGTTTGTCGGGAGGAGAACGCCGCCGTGTAGAGATTGCCCGGGCGCTGGCCGCTAACCCGAAGTTTATTTTACTGGATGAACCCTTTGCAGGTGTTGACCCAATTTCGGTTAATGATATAAAGAAGATCATTCAGCATTTACGCGACCGAGACATCGGTATTTTGATCACCGATCACAACGTGCGCGAAACCCTTGATGTATGTGAAAAAGCGTACATAGTGAGTCAGGGTGAACTTATTGCACAAGGCACCGCTGAACAGGTTTTGAGTAATCAAAAAGTGAAGGATGTATACCTGGGTGAGCAATTCAGGCTATAGTTAAGGTAAACATGAAAAAGCTTGATGCGTTACCCCATCCAATAACAGGGCGTTAAGAAAAGAAGTAGATGAAACCATCTTTACAACTCAAATTTAGTCAACAACTTACCATGACGCCGCAGTTGCAGCAGGCGATTAAACTGCTGCAACTTTCTACGTTGGACTTACAACAGGAAATTCAGGAAGCGCTGGACGCCAACCCGTTGCTGGAAGTTGATGAAGGCAGCGACAACGACACTATCGAAAAGAGCAATCTGGATGCCGACAACGACGTGCAGCCCAGTGCCAGTAGCGAGAGTCTGGATACCAACGAAGCATTAGAAAAAAACGAGCTGCCCGACGAATTACCCATCGACAGCACCTGGGATGAGTACTATTCAGCAGGCTCTGCGCCCGCTCCTGGCCCTGCGTCCAACGACGATGAACAAATTTTCCAGGGTGAAACCACCGACAACATTCAAGACCATTTGCTGTGGCAAATGCGCTTAACACCCTTTAGTGACGTGGATCGCGCTATTGCCATCGCCATCATCGACTCCATCGACGAATCAGGTTATTTAACAGTTAGCCTGGACGATATCCTTCAGAGCGTTAATACTGAAGATGAGATGGAAGAACTGGTTGAATTGGACGAGGTGGAATGTGTCCTTAAACGCATTCAAATGTTTGACCCGATTGGGTCAGGTTCGCGTACGCCTCAGGAATGTTTGCTGGTTCAGCTAAAACAATTCGCTGAAGACACGCCCTGGCTGAACGAAGCCAAACTGCTAATCGAAGAATACGCCGATCTGCTTGGCAGCAAAGATTATCGAACCCTTATGCGTAAATCGCGTCTGAAAGAAGACGATTTGCGCGAAGCCATGCGCTTGTTACAAACACTGAACCCGCGTCCCGGCAGTGCCTTGATTACCAAAGAGCCTGAATACGTGATCCCGGATGTGTCGGTAACCAAACGCAATGGCCGTTGGGTAGTTGAACTCAACCCGGACAGTTTACCGAAGCTGAGTGTTAATCAGCAGTACGCGGCCATGAGTCGCCAGGCGAGAAACAGTTCAGATTCACAATTTATACGCTCGCACATGCAAGAAGCAAAATGGTTCATTAAGAGCCTGGAGTCGCGTAACGAAACGCTGATGAAAGTCGCTAATTGTATTGTGCAACAGCAACTTGGCTTTTTTGAGCACGGGCCGGAAATGATGAAGCCCATGGTACTGAATGACGTTGCGGAAATGGTAGACATGCACGAGTCGACCATCTCGCGTGTTACTACTCAAAAATACATGCACACACCGCGTGGTATTTTTGAGTTGAAGTACTTTTTCTCGAGCCACGTTGCCACTGAGTCAGGCGGCGAGTGTTCGTCGACTGCAATCCGTGCATTAATTAAGAAACTGGTTGCCGCAGAAAAACCCAGTAAACCGCTCAGCGATAGCAAGATTGCTCAATTGTTGGCTGATCAAGGCATTAAAGTTGCCCGGCGGACAATAGCAAAATACCGGGAATCACTTTCGATTCCACCGTCTAACCAACGCAAGAGCCTAATTTAGGCCGAAATATAAGGAAGACGAACTATGCAAATTAATCTGACTGGTCATCACGTCGAGATAACCGATTCTTTGCGTAATTATGTTGATACTAAATTCAGTAAGCTGGAGCGACACTTTGATCACATATCCAACGTACATGTGATCCTTAACGTAGAAAAATTAAATCAAAAAGCCGAAGCCACCGTTCACCTCAGCGGTGCAGAAGTGTTTGCTTCGTCTGAAGACTCCGATATGTATGCAGCAATTGATAGCATGGTAGACAAACTGGATCGCCAGGTTATCAAGCATAAGGAAAAACTCAAAAAACATTAAGTCACCAACCTTATGAATATACAAGCGTTAGTGAGCCTGGACCGCACCGAGTGTGCGGTTCAGTGCAATAGCAAGAAGCGAATTCTTGAAATCATCAGCGACATTGCTGCTCAGGCAAATCCCGAAGTCGAAAAAGAAGCTGTGCTGAGCGCGCTGCTTGGCCGGGAGAAGGTGGGCAGTACGGGTATTGGCAACGGTATAGCCCTGCCCCACGGTCGCTTACCTGAATTAACCAAAGTCACGGCGGTTGTGGTCACGACCACCCCCGCTATCAACTTCGACGCCATTGACGACAAACCGGTCGATATTTTCTTTGCCATTCTGGTACCTGAAAATCAAACGGAAGGCCACTTGCAGACTTTGGCAACAATCGCAGGTAAACTCAGTCAAAAAGAGATTATTAAAGCTATCCGCGGCGCCGAGACCAAAGAAGAGGTAATCGCAGCTCTGTGTGATGGTTGATACACTGGCTAACAAGGAACCAGGCTACACATGAAACTCATCATCATCAGCGGGCGATCTGGCTCAGGTAAATCCGTCGCATTGCGCGCACTGGAAGATCTGGGCTATTACTGCGTCGACAATATTCCGGTTAACCTGCTTCCGACGCTCACCCATACCGTGGTCGACGAGTACGATCAGGTTGCGGTAAGTATAGACGTGCGTAACCTGCCTAAAGATCCTGACGAGTTGGTCGAAATCCTGGATTATCTGCCGTCGTCCTGGGCTATGACCATCGTGTATATCGACGCCAGCGACGATATATTAGTTAAACGATTCAGCGAAACCCGCCGCCTACACCCGTTAGCCAAACTCAACAAGTCACTGGCTGAAGCGATTCAGGCAGAACGCGAGCTGTTAGCGCCTGTTACCGAGCGCGCAGATTTATACATCGACACCGATAACCTGTCTATCCACCAGCTTGCAGAACTCATCCGCGAGCGTATTCTGGGTAAGAAAAGCTCGCGCCTGGTTATGGTATTCGAATCCTTTGGCTTTAAACACGGTATCCCCAAAGACGCGGATTACGTGTTTGATGCCCGATTCTTACCCAACCCGCATTGGGAGCCCGACTTAAAACACTTAACCGGACTCGATTCACCGGTAGAAGCCTTCCTGGGGTCTCAGCCGATTGTTACCAAGTTTATCTGGCAAATTCAGAATCTGCTGACCACCTGGTTACCGCACCTGGAACGCAACAACCGCAGTTATGTCACCATTGCCATTGGCTGTACTGGCGGACAACACCGCTCGGTATTTGTGGCACAATCACTGGCAAAACTCTTTAGCGACAAACACCCGGACGTACAAATCCGCCATCGGGAGCTCAATCGATAATGCGTATCGAAAAAACACTGACTATTGTGAACAAACTGGGGCTGCACGCACGCGCGGCTACGCAATTAGTGCAGTTGGCTAACCAGTTCAATGCCACCATTACCGTTAAAAAAGGCGAAAACGAATGCAACGCCAACAGCGTACTGGGATTGATGATGTTAGAGAGTCATCAGGGCGAACAGGTCGATATTATTTGCGAAGGTGATCAGGCCAGGGAAGCCATGGAAGCCGTTGAAACGCTTATCGTTGGACGTTTTAACGAAGACGAATAACCGCCCTTTTTAACCAGACAATACCTTGACCATTCAGTCCACTTCTTTGTTTTAACAAGAATTTTTTATTCCAAACATGTAATTTTTTACTTCATACAACTCGACAAGTCTCTGTATCTGGGTTAACGTCGTCTAATAAAATATTTATAAAATCCAATAAATTATACGTTGTGGCTAGTCGTATACTCACGTTTTTAAAGCAGTACCTGCTTATCGACGATCAGCATCTTCTGACAACCGATGCTGATGTTTGGAAGCTGAGCGTATTGCGAATTATTCTGCTTATCGGCGTAGTATTAACGTCTACTATTGTTGCGCACTCCTCATACATGGCGTACCAACAACAACTTTACTATGTAATCTGCCTGACCTGCGGTTTCACCTTGATGCTGTGGAGCACGCTTGCCCTAAGCAAACATCAGATTCAATTTGCATCAGCCAGTTTAACCTTCATTATTATTGCAGCCGGGCTTTGCATTCTGTTTTTTACCGTGGACCTGGCGTCCTCGCGGTACGGTCTGTTGTTTTTCTTCACGCTGCCCATAATTTTGCGCCTGTTTTACGGTAATAAGGCAGCGCTGATAGGGATGCTTGTCAACATCATTCCTTTTATCATTCTGCTTAGAAATGAACCCATCGCGCCTTTGTTTGGTGTTGATATCACCTTACCAGACACGCACACTTATCTGAGCGCGCTCATCTTCTTGTTCTTTAATTTTTGTTTGCCCGTTGCAGTGATACGCGTGATGTCGTCTCTGGAACATCAGGCGAAATACAATCAAAAACAGAGCTTAAAACTGGAAAAGTTAGTTAACCGGTATCAGGAAATTTTTAACAATGGTGGTCTGCCCTCTTTCTTTTGTGATGCTCAGGGCAATATCCTTCAGGCAAACCGAAGTGCACGCCGCTTGATAAAAACGTATTCCAGCGATTGTACTAATTTATATCAATTGTTTGATTTAAAGACACCATTAACGCCAGGAGTAAAACAACAGGCGACTATTTTTAAGCATCCTGATTGCGTGTTTGAGATCCAACCAGCCAGCCTGGAGCACCATAAGAAACAATTGATTCACTGTTATGACATCTCAAAGAATGCAGCGAAAGCGAAGCGGTTCGAAGATTTCAAAAAACAACAGTTTACAAAACATTATTTTGACGAACTGACAGGCCTGAAAAATCATCATTACTGGAAGCTAGCCGAAACAAACGACACACTTACCGGCCGCTACTGGGTACTGCTGAAACTCAGCAATCTTCGGGATATTAATACCCAGTACAGTTATAACAACGGCGATCAGTTATTGAGCCAAATAGCGCTACTATTAAAAAGCCAACTTCCGATCGATGCAGGGTTATACCGTTTTCCCGGAGCCAAGTTTTTTGTCAGTATTACGGTTCCGGCAGATACCACCCCGGTGATCACGGAGTGGATAAAGTCCTTCTTACCAACACACCTTGTCCATCGTAGCCTGTCAACTCAGGTATCCCTGCACTGGCATGCAGGCATTTATCCATGTCATAACAAAGCGAAACCCGGCAACGTTTTGGAAGCGTGTACAATTGCATTGAGTCAGGCGAATTATCAAAGGCCTTATGTGGTATTCGACCCTAACAGTGTCACGCAAATTCGGCTACATTCACAACATAAAGACAGGGTAAAGTTCTTAATAGACAACAATCACCTCATTCTTTATCTTCAACCACAGGTCAATCTGAATCAGGCCATTGTAGGCTACGAGGTTCTGGCCAGGCTTACTGATCCTGACAGTTCACAAGTATTACCGCCATCAGACTTCATTCCCATTGTTGAAAAATACCAATGGCATGTGTTGTTTAGCCGGAAATTACTGGAAAAGGTGTTGGCTCTGTTATCAGATTGGCCAACCGGCCTTGCGAATGTTCCCATAGCAATAAATCTATCCGGCCCGGAATTACTCGATGATGTTTTTTTCGAAAAGGTGCTTCGCTATTTTACAGAAAACCCCAGCTTGCGAGATAGTTTGAAGCTGGAGCTGACAGAGACGTCGGTATTATCCAGCCATTTGGAGACAAAACGGCGATTAAACTTACTGGCAAACGTGGGAGCAGTGATCATTATTGATGACTTTGGCACTGGTCATGCGTCACTGTCACAACTTATTGATATGTCAGCATCTGTACTAAAAATAGACCGTGAATTTGTGAACCAAATTGAACAATCAGAGCGTCACAGGAAAATAGTCAATATCACTTTAGAACTGGCCAAAAGCCTGGCGATGGAAACTATTGCTGAAGGCGTTGAGACACCAGCACAAGCACACTTGTTGCAACAAATGGGGGTACGTATATTTCAGGGGTTCCTGTACGGCAAACCAGCCCCGGTCTCTTATTGGTCAAGCAAAAAAAGTAATCAAAAAGTGCATCAGCTTTTAACAAACTGATGCGTTGATGCAGACTTCCCTATAGTAACCTGTCGTTTTTTTTCTCCCATTCATCTCGCTCAGCGTCTCCTACTCCTAATATCATCTGATTGATTTATATAGGGGTATTGCATTGACCGTGATTAATATTTAATCTGGATATTCCGTATACTTTATAACCCTGAACAGAGCAGCCTTATGAAACGTGAAATGCAAAACTTACCTCCTGTTGATTCCTCACGCCGCAAATGGCTAAAAACTGTCGGAATTGGAGCGGGTGCCGCTGCCTTGTCAGCGTGCGTGGATTCTGGTGTAAAAGAGCTAAGTGCAGCCGGTATGCAAACCGAACACTTTCCTTCTGCCACACCAAACCTGAACGACGGTTTAATCCGTCTGTCTTCTAACGAAAATGCCTTTGGTCCATCAAAGAAAGCAGTGGAAGCCATGCAAGGTGAACTGCTGAACCTCTGCCGTTACTCAGACGCAACGGTAAATGTGCTGGTGAAAAAGATCGCGGCACAGGAAGGCGTATCAGAAGACCAGATTATTGTTACCAACGGGTCGTCTCCCATCCTGTTTGGATATGCCGACTGGATCACGAAGAACGGCAATAAACTGGTTACGTCCATGGCTACCTACGAGGGTGTGCCGCGCGGCGCAGAGTTTATGGGCGCCGATGTTACCTATGTGCCTCTGGACGCCAACATGGATTTCGATTTAGATGCTATTGAAGCAGCCGTCACAAACGACACCACTGCCGTGTATATTTGTAATCCGAATAACCCCACTGGCCGCGCCGTAGATGCCGCTAAATTGACGGCATTTGCTAAACGAGTGTCACAGAAAGCGCAGGTGTTCATTGACGAAGCCTATATCGAAATGTCGGACGCTTATCCGTCAAATGTGCAGTCAAAACTGGCTGCAGACGGCTACAACGTAGTGATTTGCCGTACCTTCTCGAAAATTCATGCCATGGCAGGCCAGCGTTTAGGTTATGCCATTATGCCGGCAGACCAAGCGAAACAAATGGGCCGTATGCTACGCATGGGTGGCGTGAACTATCTTGGTCTGGTTGCCGGTATGGCCAGCATGGAAGACCTGGAAAACCTGAATACTATGCGTAGTCGTGTGGGCACTGAACGCGCTAAACTGACAGCTGCTGCGGAAGCCTTGGGGCGTCCTTACGCTAAGAACCCGCAAGGTAACTTTATCTACATGGACACTGGCATGCCACACGATGAATTCGCGACCAAGATGCGAGCTTTGGGTGTGAAAGTGGTCGGTCGTACCTGGCCGGGTTACGATACCTGGTCACGTATCAGTGTAGGCACACCAGAAGAAACCGATGCCTGTGTGAATGCGCTAAAAGCCGTTTACGCTTAATCGTCGGCACTTTCAGCGATTCTTCTTATTATTTAGCACCCCACAACCTGACAGGTTGATGGGGTGTTTTTTAACTCTAATTACTTTTCCAGATTACCTTCATCGAATAGTTTCGTTTTAACGAATCAAATGTCTGCGTCATACTTCTCTTCATTGAAAAGAGGAGTCCATTATGAAACCTGCAACCTGGGTGATTACCGGCCTGTTTATCGCCGCTTTTGCTGTTACGTATTCACTGACCGCCAGCACGCCCCTAAGCCTGTCGATGGCCGGTGCGTTATCGCTATTCCAGCTCGGCATGTACTGGGTATTAGCTGATTTACAATTTGCCAGTTCAACACAATAAAAAACGGCTGGCACAAGGTGCCAGCCGCTTTTGTTCAATTAGATTTAGTCAGTAACTTCAGCGCTGTCCCGCACGTTTTTTTGCACCGCAATCGCTGCAAACAAACTCAACGTATACGCCATGCCGAAGAACCCTTTCTCACTAAGCAGTAAGTCTGCGTTGATTAGTCCAATCACCAGCAGTGCAATTCCAGCCACGGTAGCAGCGACACACGCCACCATGTAAGGCTTGGTCACCATAATGCCTGCCAGTTTGTCGCGAATACTTTTTTGCAGTGACACGACGCCAAACAGTCCCAGCAGTAATACGGCAAAGTAATAGCCTTTTTCGTTTAACATCATGGTGGCGTTGTATAAGCCCACCAGATACGCCAGAGAACCGGTGGCCAATGCCACGCCTGAGGCAATACTAAATGCTTTGGTTGGTTTCATTGTGCTGTCCTTATAAAGTAATGGTTGAGCCATCGGGCTGCATGATCACAGCTTGCTCTGTCAGGCCATATTGCTGCATGTAACGTTGCAGGCTGCCAAATGTAGCGGTAGCCACTTTTCCTTTGTGGTCGTTCAGAGTAATGCCGTCTGAAAACAGGCCACCCAGTGTCAGTTTGAAACGGCTCAGATTCACAGGTTGAGGCTTAAAATACGCCTGATTATTGCTTTTTATGCGGTCCGGATTGTCGGTTTGATAAATAGCCGCCTGTAACACGTCTAAGGTAAATTCCGTACAGTTCTGGCGATAGCGATTGTGCGGATTCGCCACCACTGAATAATGCGGGTTGTGCAGGGCTTTGTGTTTACCTGATGCAATCAGTGACACTAACTTTTGCTGAATTGCCGGTGTCGGAATGATGATCCCGGCTTTCATGGCTTTCGCAGCCCAGAAGAAATCAACCGGGTAATCGACAATAATGTCGCTGCGCCCTGGTTCCTTGGCACGCTGATACAAGTTGTGGATGGCGTATCCTTGCACTACCTCGCCATTGTCCAACTGAATGTCGGAGTACACTGCTATGGCGACATGGGTAAACCCAATGCCTTTGGGCAAGTCCTTATCCGGGCGCCCCTGACGGCCAATAATAAAAGCATATGCCTGTTGTTGCGCAGCATAGTGCTCAACCTGCTTTGCAAAATCAATGACCTCTTCCGGTGCGAATAACGCTTCTCCGGTAGCCTGACTACCCGCGTTAGCTGTCTGGCTAAGCAGTATCGTCAGGCTGGAAATGATAATAATCAGATAACGCATGGTATGCTCCCGTTGTTGCCTGAATTACGGCTTTACAACCGTTTGTTCAACCACTACCTCTGACGGAGGCGGGTCACGGGTAATGACTTTGGTGGTGATTACCAGCGGCTTTTTCTCTTTGTGCTGGTGACTTTGATGCAACGAATCCGCAGCCTTATCGGCGACACTGGCAACAGTGACTACGGCAGCCGCACTCACGACGACGGGTACAGCCACCACTGCACTGGCTACACTTGCGCCTACCGAAGCCCCTTCCACGCTGGCTAGCACGCTGTGTTTACTGGCTTGCGCACTGTGATCAACCGAATCATCGGCAACAACAGGACTGGCTAACATTGCGATTAATACACCTGTAACTAACTTTTTCATTGCGAGTTTCCTTGTTTGCTTGAATGCCTAATCAAACTAGCCACAAGTACAAATATTGTAAACTCACTATAAAAATGTAGTATCTTTTACCACCCCAGGTATCAATTTTTAATACTATGAGCCAAATTAAGCAACTTACCCTAACGTTAAAGCAACTGCTTCGGGAACATGATCTGACTTACCGTGACATTGCGGACGCCCTTGCATTGAGCGAAGCCAGTATTAAACGGTGTTTCTCTCAACAGAGTTTTACATTGGAAAGACTGGAGCAAATTACCGATATTATGGGCATGACACTCAGCGATGTGTTTGTATTAATGGCACAGCAGCAGCAAAAAGTGTCGCAACTTACGGAATCTCAGGAGCAACAATTATTAGAAAATCCCAAATTGTTGCTGGCTGCGGTGTGTGTACGGGACGGCTGGCAGTTCGATGAGCTAATCGCTCACTACGATATCAGTGAGCACGAAGCAATCCAGCTATTTGCAAAGCTGGATCGTTTGCGGCTAATAGAACTGCACCCAGGCAACCGCTACCGTTTGCTTATTGCTCAGGATTTCCGGTGGATCCCCGGCGGGCCGTTGGAGCGGTTTATGGAACAGGAAGTCATGGTTAAATTTATGGCGCCGAAAAAGAACGAGCCCTGGACGTTTCGCTTTTACTTACGTGGGCGTTATTCGCAATCGTCGGTAGAGATTTTGCAGCGCCGCCTGAATCAAATAACCCGGGAAGCCGCAGAGCTAAACGAAGAGGACGCCAGGCTGCCTATTGCAGAGCGCACGCACATGGGGTTATTAATGGCAATGCGTCCCTGGGAGCCCTCTTTGTTCGAGGCCATGCGCCGCTAATCGCGGTTATTGACCTCGGCCACCAGGGCAATAATATCGTTGTGGTAATTATCGGCGACTTTGTACTCCCGGTAGCCCTTGGACACCGCATACCCCATGGTGAATTCCACACCTTCAATGCTGTAGAGGCCAGCACCTTGCCTGCCGTTTTCCAGTTGCGTCACTTCCCCGGGTAACGTCAGTGTGTCGCCAACCTGCCAGGGAGCGTTTTGACATGCGCCAACAACTTTGCCGCTGCGCTCAATGTACACAGCGATGCGTTTGCCATCGCTGCCCGCTACCACGTCGTTCAACATATCCTGAAACTGCGGCGTGCTGTCGAACACCAGGCCTATTCCGCCCAACAGCGTACTCTGCTGTTGAATCGCCGCATTGTAGATATACGTATGCTGATTGTTGTAATACGGGCTAGGTACAAACTCTGATACACAATACTGCTGTGGTGAATTCAACGTTTTAACCCCCTGCCAATGGCTGTCTGCATGGGCCGTCTCACCGATACGAGCAGCAAAATCCGGGTTAGACGCAGCAACAATGTTGCCCTGATTGTCGTAAAGGTAGATACAGGTATAAACGGTGTAGAGGTCGTTAATGTAAACCAGAATGTCGCCTAACATTTGCTGGGCATCGTCAGATTGATGCGCTGAATCAATCAGTTCAATAAACTTCGAAGTCAGTGCCCACCACCGGCAATCGTTGGCACGCTCATAGAGATTGCGATCCATAATGTCGATGGCCAGTGCCGCGTCAAAACTCAGGTCGTTAAAATGCGTGCTCAGCGCGGTACTCATTAACTGACTCACCGAATCGCTGAAAATGGTCTGCATCTGACGGCCAATTTTACGGATCTCTTCCAGAATGGGAATAAACTCGTCGGCATCACTGCGGGCTGCTGCTATGCGCCCGTTGAGCACCACCAGATCCAAATCGTCGGTGACGATTTTCGAACGTCGCTGGATCCCTTTTAATGTGGGAGAAAAGCCATTCCAACGTTTGCTGTCAATCACTTCAGCATCAGCGTCTACAGACGTGTTTTTAACCGGCACTAACGGCAATAAAACACAACCTTGCCATCCCAGTCCCATGTATCCCTGATAACCCCGGGTTTTTGCTCTGGTCACCAGATACCGACGGTTGTCCAGCGTCAACATTTGATTATCACCATTGAGCGCCAGCGCCGTATCTCTGGCTAGCAAATGCGGCTGACTCGACACCAGTACATTCCCTTTGTTGTCCAGCAAAGCCAGAATAGCCTGATTGTTTTGCCCGAGATCGCCGAATAATGCTGCCATTTCGTCTTCTAATTTAAAGCTCAGACACAACACGCCGAGTATATGACCGCCATCTTGTTCTGGTGCCCTGATCGGCGCTAAAAATAATGACGACAGCGGTTGGTTTGGACGTAAACAGGAATACCGGCACAATTCATAGTAGGGCTCACTGCCTTTCAACACGTCGCTGATGATAGGGTCGGCAGTGTCTGTCACCGGATTTAGTGTATCCAATTGCGCTGTCACGTCGCCATTAACATCGATAAGCAGGATGTCATCGTACACCGTGTATTTGGCTGCGTATTCCTGAAGTCGCGCCTGAATCTCACTTCGCTCATTGTCACTTCGTGAAGGCTGCGAAAGATAGTTTGTTAAATCAACATCGGTGGCCAAAAAGCCCACATCCGCTGTTCGCTCGAACAAATTGCGATTGGGAATGTCGACGATCACCTGGGCAACTGCAGCGTTTCTGCGATGTTGCTGTAGCAATTGTTCCGACAGCAGGTTTTCAATCAGCACCGCCTGTAGTTCAGCAAACTCCGCTTTTGTCTCAAGCATATTTACCAATAAGCTCTGAGGGACGTTCAAGCTGTTGATCTTGCCAATCAGCGCAACCTTATCCCACCAGGTATTTAACGTTCCCAAATTAACCTGATGCTGATTAACTGATTGAAATAGGGTAAATAAACTCTCTTTATTCTGTTGTATTAGCACTTCCATCTGACGCCCCTACGACTTTAGTATAAGTTACTGTTTTATTTATAGTTTTACCTTATCTTTTATATCAGATGCCATCCGTGAGGATTGTATAAATTATGTTAAAAACAATATCGTTTGATTATTAAAATAAAAAAACACCTAAAAATATGGAATAAAAAACAACCAATCGGCCGTTTAGATCATGACAGAAACCCTGTGCTGCTGTAATCTAAGCGCATGCGAGCCGCGAGGCATTTTGGGGAGAAGTTTGGTGGCAGAAGCTATCGAAACGAAATACGCACAGAGTCAATTACGCGACATCAACCAGGCTTTGTCAGAAGGCCGGTTTGTGTCTGTGCGCAAGTTTCTCCACGAAATGCCGCCCAGTGATGTCGCCCATATTCTGGAATCCAGCCCAACAAAAACCCGTGATGACCTGTGGGAACTCCTCGACAGTGATTTTCACGGTGACGTTATAGAAGAATTATCTGAGGATGTCCGTAACGGGATCATTGCCAAAATGATTCCAGCCAACGTGGTTGACGCCTTAGAAGACATGGACACCGACGATCTGGCTGAAACCCTGTCGAGTCTGCCGGACGAGGTGTTGCAGGACATCCTGCAATCGATGGACGCACAGGATCGCCATCGCGCAGAACAAGCCATGTCTTATGGTGAAGAAACCGCCGGGTTCATTATGAATACCGACACCATCACCTTAAGGCCTGATGTGTCGGTTGATGTGGTGTTGCGCTATTTGCGCCTGAAGGGAGAGTTGCCCGAAAACACAGATACGTTTTACGTGGTCAATCGCACTGACAATCTGGAAGGGATCGTACCGGTTTCGCGATTGCTCACCGCTGACCCCGAGGCCACGGTTTCCGATGTGATGGACGAAGAGCCGGAAGCAATTCCCGTCAATATGCCCGACGATGAAGTAGCCAGTATGTTCGAACGCTACAACTGGTTGTCGGCCCCGGTTGTAGATGACAAACACCGCCTGGTAGGTCGTATTACCATTGACGACGTGGTCGACATCATCCGTGAAGATGCAGAACACTCCATGATGAGTATGGCGGGTCTGGATGACGAAGAAGATACCTTTGCCCCTGTTATGCAAAGTACCAAGCGTCGTTCAGTGTGGTTAGGTGTGAACTTACTTACCGCGCTTATGGCAGCTGCTGTCAGCGATCTGTTTGAGGCGACACTGAGCCAGTTGGCTGTGCTGGCCATTCTTAATACCATCGTGCCCAGTATGGGCGGCGTAGCAGGTAACCAAACCCTGACGCTGGTGATCCGCGGGATGGCACTGGGTCATGTGAATCCGTCCAACTCCCGTTGGTTAATCTACAAAGAACTCGCGATCGGCGGGTTGAATGGTGTGATTTGGGCCGTGCTGATTGCATCAGTCATTGCAGTATGGAAACAGGACCTCACTCTCGGGTTAATTATCGCTTTTGCCATGTTGATGAATATGATTGCTGCAGCACTGTCCGGGGCAACACTGCCGATTATAATGAAGAAACTGCGCATTGATCCGGCGTTAGCGGGTAGTGTTATTCTGACGACGATTACAGATGTCGTGGGTATCTTCGCGTTTCTTGGTACCGCAACCCTGTTCCTTATCTAAACCTTCCTTTTATTATGCCTAAGCACTGTAAGGCAATGCCATTTCGGTGGGCAATACGCTCGCCGAATTAAACTTATAACCGACTCCCCAGACCGTTTCGACTAACTTACTGTGTAAGGGAGCTTTGTCGAGTTTGGCGCGTAAGCGATTTACGTGACTGTTCACCGTGTGCTCATAGCCGCTGTAGTGATAGCCCCACACCGAAGACAACAGCTGTGCACGGGAAAAGACCTGGTCCGGGTGACTGGCCAGGAAATACAATAAATCAAATTCGGTGGCGGTTAAGGGTAATGCGTAGCCATTTACCGTTGCATGGTGATAGTTGTGATCAATACGGAAGCAGCCTATCTGAATAGGGCGTTCATTGCCTGTTGACGAACTTGCGGGCGTTCTGCGTAACTGAACGCGTACTCTGGCTTGTAATTCGGCAGGGTTACACGGGTAATCCAGATAATCCTGGGCCCCGAGTTCGAGGGATAAAATGCGCTCTGCTTCACAGCCTTGCTGCGCCAGCACGATGACGGCCGAGTTCACTGCTTTGCGCACCAGAGCGCGGAAATCATCGAGGCATTCGACCAGGGGCTGGCTTAACGCCAACACAATGACCGGCACAAACTCATGCGTGCATTTGTGTAATGCAGTCGCCATACTGGTTGCCAGCGCACAATCTGCATTGACGCGCTGTAAACAGTGCTGCAGTTCTGATGAGGGTGTGTTGCCTTGATTTACGATTAGAATCATTCCGTTTCTCCGGTCTGTCGAATTGCCTGGCTGCATTTTGCTCTGGCCAGGCCCACTGCCTCATTTTATTGATGAAACAATGCTACTCTTATCCAACAGACCGGAAAAACTAACTAATTATTCCACACGGGTAATAATTAATCGGGCGACCGGGTTATCAAACCGGTGTTCAGCCATCAGTACCGAGTCAGGTAACGTGTCCTGGGAGGACACCACGCCCGGGTGATAACTAACGGTATCCGCGTCATCACGCTCTGCGTTGAACCCTTCACCACCGTCAGCGGGGCCCGGAATGGTACCAGCAGCTTCACTGTTAGCTTCCGTACCAGTGTCATAAACCGGCAACATCATCGACATGGAATCATTCACCGCCAAATCGCTAAGCGCTTTGTTGGTTATTCCGGTAAAGGCGTCGTTGGTATTTACCAGCATAGTGACTACAGACAGATACGCCGCCTGCTCGTCCGATACGGTAAGCTGATACGACTCGTTGCTTCCGGGGCCCACAGGTGCGCTGCCCGACTCTGTTGCCAGTGTACCTTCGGTTGCCAGCACATCGCTGTTGTCGCCCCCCTCAGCAAGCACTTCCAGTGCCGCCGACGCGCTTTCACCCACTTGCCACAATGACTGCTCACCATGCAGCAGAACCGCTACCGGCGACAGAGGCTGTGCAGCACTGATATTTTCGATAGTCACTTCATAGGTTAACATCACCGGCTCAGGTTCTGGCTCAGGTGTATTGCGGTTATTGTCATTGTGATCACAGGCGGCAAGTAACGCCGTGCCCATTCCCACTACAGCCAGATTACGTAACATTGAAAGCTTCATAACGCCTCCTTATTCCGTTACGGTCACGGTAACTTTGGCTACCGGGTTCAACCAGCGTTGCACGGTATTTTGAATATCACTTTGACCACCCATCATATCCGCATCGCCCAGGTTACCGGGGTGAATGTGCACCATGGCGTTGTTGATAGTGGTTGTAACACCGCTGCCACCTGTGCCAATCAGATCTTCTAATGGCGGAGGTACAGGCATACCTGGCGCACCCGGCGCGCCGCCCCCACGAATTTCATCGTTCGCTTCTGTACCGGCATCATAGGCGTTAAGGTAGACGGTATAAGTGCCGGCTTCCTGGGGAATTGGCCAGCTATTCAGACCGACAAAACCATCGTTGGTAGGTAGCAACATACCCACAATAGACAGCGCAGTGTTCGTATCTGCCGTGGTAAATGTTGCCGTGGTGCTTGCAGTAGGCATAAGTAAACCGCCAGCCGGGTTAGCCACCATATCAGCGCTGATAGCCATCGCTGCCGTCTCTAAACCTGAAATATCACCGCCTTCAGCCATAGCTTGCAGTTCAGCGGAGGCCGCTTCACCTACATTAAACAAAGATTGGTCAGGTGTGTGTGCTGTAACTAGCAGCGGCGTGAAATAAATCCCGCGTGTGAGGTTTTGTACCTCAACTTCTACATCAACGGCATGCGCCTGAACAGCGGTGCCGGCTAAAGCAGCGGATAGCATTAAACGGAACAGATTTGAACGTGTCATTGTATCTCCTTACTGAGTCAAAACGGTCATCAGCTGACATCAACTGACGGGTGTAAGAAGATAATGCGAGGAAGGTGTCGCGAAATTATCACGACAATTTCACAATTTTATGCCAGGGGTAAAAAGCAGGTGGTGGTATTTACTCAGACTTTAAAAGTAAAAAATCCGGCCTGGGCCGGATTTTCAATATAACTACTTAACCACTTTCAGGTTCGGTTTACCCGTCGGTTTGGGTGGTGCCTGTGGCGGCACTTCTGCATCAGCTTTTGCTTCTGCAATCACCGGCGAAGGTGCTTCCGTTTCCGCTGTTTCTTCCAGCGGCTCGGCGGCAAATACCGTTCCAGCCCCATTCTCTCTGGCATAGATAGCCAACACAGCATGACAAGGCATACTGATTCGACGTGGCTGACCACTAAAGCGCGCCTGGAATGACAAGCCGTCTTTGTCCAGGTAAAAGTTCACGCAGGCTGACGGAGAGATGTTCAGTACAATCTGACCGTCTTTTACAAATTCCTGCGGCACATCCACTAACTCATTAGTAGCGTCTACCACTATATATGGCGTAAGGTCGTTATCGACAATCCAGTCGAAAAACGCACGCAATAAATAGGGTTGGTTTGACGTCATTTGGGTCATAGTGGGTTGTGGATCTCGCGTTCCTGATCGGTTAACGATGCTTTGAACGAGCTGCGAGCAAAAATGCGGTTCATGTAAGCATGAATATCTTTGCTGCCGTTACCTGTCAGCTCAATGCCCAACGCAGGTAAACGCCATAACAGCGGTGCCAGATAGCAATCCACCAGGCTGAACTCTTCGCTCATGAAATATGGCATTTCAGAGAACACAGGTGCCAGACTAAGCAATGCTTCACGCAGTTCATTACGCGCTGTTTCAACGTCGCCTTCACCACGGAAAATTTGTGCTGCCAGACTGTACCAGTCCTGCTCAATACGGTGCATCATCAGACGGCTTTGACCGCGTGACACAGGGTAAACAGGCATTAATGGCGGGTGCGGGAAACGCTCATCAAGGTATTCCATGATGATGTGCGACTTATAAAGCACCAATTCACGATCGACCAACGTTGGTACCGTACCATACGGGTTTAGTTCAAGTAGATCCTCAGGCAGCTTGCTGGGGTCAGTGTAGCTGATTTCTACGCCGACACCTTTTTCCGCCAATACGATGCGAACCTGGTGACTGTAGATATCAATTGTGTCTGAGAACAACGTCATGATTGAACGTTTATTCGCGGCTACGGCCATTCATTCTCCTCCGTCAGAGATACGTTTGAAACTGTCCACTTTAACACCCTATTAAAGTGAAAAAAGGGGGCGAGAAGCCCCCTGTCGGTCATTATACTATAAATTGGGCTAATTAGTGCACATCTCGCCAGTATTCTTTTTTCAGCAAGTATACAAACACAAACAGCACTAAAATGAATACCAGAACCCACTTACCAATCGACTCAGATTCGAGGCGGAAAGGCTCGCCGGTATACTCAAGGTAATTCACCAAATCCAGTACCGCCTGGTCGTATTCTGCCGTTGTCATGCTGCCGTCGCCATCGGTTTTAATACCAACGTGACGCATGACTTTTTCGCCGTCAACCAGTGCTTCTTCCTCGGTCATACGAGGTGTACCTTGCAGAGGCTGAAGTACGTGAGGCATACCCACTTCAGGGAATACGGTGTTGTTAACGCCAAATGGACGAGACTCATCTACGTAAAAAGAACGCAAATAGGTGTAGATCCAATCAGCACCGCGAACACGAGCAACCAGTGTCAGGTCTGGTGGCGCAGCACCAAACCACACAGCAGCAGACTCAGCCGGCATTGAACGCGTGATGTAATCAGAGATTTTCTCACCGGTAAACTGCAGGTTTTCCTGTGCTAAATCTTCCGGAATACCCAGGTCGTTAAAGGTGCGCTGATAACGCTGGTACTGCTGGCCGTGACAGCCAAGGCAATAGTTCATGAAGATCTTAGCACCACGCTGTAACGACGCCTTGTCAGACAAATCATAGTTAGCTTTGTCCAGGTGTACGTTACCGCCTGCGGCAAACGCAAAACCAGGTAATAGCAAAGCCAGAATACAAATTAGTTTTCTCATTTAGGGATCCTCGCTGGAACTGGTTTTGTGGTCTCATTTTTACTGTAGATGAACAGTAAGATGAAGAACCCGAAATACATTACTGTCAGAATTTGTGAGGCAGTAATTTTCCAGTTTTCCTGCGGCGTACCACCCAGGTAACCCAAGAATACGAACACAATGGCAAACACAATCAGGTTAGTTTTGTGCAGACCACTGCGATAACGCCATGACTTCACAGTACCACGGTCGAACCAAGGTAACAGGAACAGGAAGATAATGGCGCCAAACATGGCGATAACACCAAACAGCTTATCCGGAACCGCTTTCAGGATGGCGTAAAACGGTGTGAAGTACCAAACCGGGAAGATGTGCTCTGGTGTCTTCAGCGGATTAGCGATTTCAAAGTTAGGATGCTCCAGGAATTTACCACCCATTTCAGGGGCAAAGAACATAATGTATGTGAAACCAGCCAGGAAGATACAGAACGCCACCAGGTCTTTCAGCACGATGTGCGGGAAGAACGGCAATACGTCATCAGCAATGTCGTACTTGCTGGTGTAGTACTCGTGAATTTCAAACTTGGTTTTCTCGTCTTCAGACAAGCTGCCTTTCTTGTGCTTGATAGCCACGCCGTCAGGGTTGTTTGAACCCACTTCGTGAAGCGCAATGATGTGCAGGAATACCAGAATCACAATTACCAGTGGCAATGCGATAACGTGCAGAGCGAAGAAACGGTTTAGCGTAGCACCAGAGATAACGTAGTCACCCTGAATCCACTGAACCAGGTCAGGACCAATCACCGGAATCGCACTAAATAGAGATACGATTACCTGTGCACCCCAGTAAGACATTTGTCCCCATGGCAGTACATAGCCCATGAAAGCTTCCGCCATCAGCGCCAGATAAATTAGCATACCGAAGATCCACAGTAATTCACGTGGCTTCTGGTAGGAACCGTAAATCATGCCGCGGAACATGTGCAGATACACCACAATGAAGAACGCAGAGGCGCCGGTGCTGTGCATGTAGCGAATAATCCAACCGTAGTCGATTTCGCGCATGATGTATTCAACTGAAGCAAACGCGCCTTCAGCAGTCGGGTTAAAGTTCATGGTTAGCCAGATACCGGTAACAATCTGGTTTACCAGTACGACAGTGGCTAAAAACCCAAACACGTACCAGAAGTTCATGTTTTTGGGTGCAGGGTATTGGATTGCGTGCATATTGGCTACACGCATCATTGGGATACGTTCTTCGATCCAGGCTAAAAACGCTTGCATGTTAAGCAACCTCCGCTTCTGAACCAATGATGACGGTATTTTCGTCAACGAATTGGTACGGTGGCACCACCAGGTTTAATGGTGCAGGAACATTTTCGAATACGCGTCCTGCCATATCAAACTTAGAGCCGTGACATGGGCAGAAGAAGCCATCCGGTACGCCTTCAACATATTCTTCGAAGGCACCGTCTTTCATATGCTGTGGAGAACATCCAAGGTGGGTACAAATACCAACCAGGATCAAATATTCTTCTTTTAGTGAACGATACTGATTTTTTGCAAAAGCAGGCTGTTGCTCATTTTCAGAATTAGGGTCGCGTAACTGATCTTCGTGATTGCCTAATTCAGCAAGAATCTCAGGGGTACGGCGCACAATCCAGACCGGCTTGCTTCGCCACATAACACGAATCAGCTGACCGGGTTCAATTGCACTGATATCTACCTCGACATCAGCACCGGCCGCTTTCGCTTTCGCACTCGGATTCCAAGACGCTACAAAAGGTACAGCCGCACCAGCTGCACCTACGCCGCCAACAACACACGTTGCTACGGTTAAAAACCGACGGCGCGGATTGTCTTGCGGCTTGTCATCACTCAGCGCAGACTCTTTTGCATCTACAGACACATTGCTCATCCACTTTTCTCCAGGTTTTGGATAATATGAATCCGAGAATCACCTACCTAGGTCAGTGTTTAACGGTATTCATGGTACTTATCGTGTTACTCGCTCTTGGTACTTTTTGCAGTTCGGCGATTTCACGAAAGAAAGTCAAATTTTTCGACCGAAAATGATAAAAGAAAACCCCCTCAAAACACAAGGAATTACTGGAATTAACTAGCGAAATAGTTGTAAGGTTTGAGCCCCATCAAAGACGATGAGACGAAAGTCGTAAACCCAAACACAGCAAATCACATATTTTTTACATGGATTTAGCATTTGCTTTGACTCGTCGCCAGCCCATAGTACGCCAAGCTTTCCCATTGATTAATTTATACTCAGCAGCAGGGTGCCATTCGCTGCCCGCATGTAGCTGAAAAAACAAACAATGCGCTTAGTTTTTATCACGGTTAACAAATCCGCTTTTTTCTAAAAACGGCCTTTTTTTGAAATTTAGCCAGCAAACCGCTCATTCAGGTAGCTGATGATGGCCTTAGACTCATACATCCACTCCACCTGACCATCGTCATGCTGAATACGCAAACAAGGCACCTGTACTTTACCGCCGCCATTAATTAGCGCATCACGATGCGGTGAGCCTTGTGTGGCGCTCAGCTTTTTTACGGGAGCATTCAGTTTATAGATTACACGACGGGTTTTGGTACAAAACGGGCAGGCGAAAAAATGATAAAGGGTTAAATTCGAAGCAACTTCATTGACCTTCTGTTGAGCTTCTGGTGAACGTTTGATGCGACTCCAGCGGGTTACAACATCGGCAGAAACAATCACTAATCCCAGGGCATTTCTGATTAATTTTACTAACATACCTTTCTCTTACTTTGCATTAGTGTGAATGAAGAACGTTTGTGTGCGGCGATCCGGATAAGCTGGACCCCTGTTCGTTTGAAGACACAAACAACCCAATGTGGGCAGGTAAAAAAAAACCCGGCAAAAGCCGGGTTTTTGAAACCGTATAAAACGAATTAACGTTTTGAGAACTGAGGCTTCTTACGTGCTTTATGCAGACCAACTTTCTTACGTTCAACGCGACGAGCGTCACGAGTAACAAAGCCAGCTTTGCGCAGCGCAGGACGAAGAGCTTCGTCATATTCCATCAGAGCACGAGTGATACCGTGACGGATTGCACCAGCCTGACCATTTGAACCACCACCAGCAACAGTGATGTAAAGGTCAAATTTTTCAGTCATTTCAACTAACTCAAGTGGTTGACGAACAACCATACATTCAGTTTCACGACCAAAGTACTCGTCAAGAGCACGTTTGTTTACTGTGATGTTTCCTGTACCTGGACGCAGGAATACACGAGCAGTAGAACTTTTGCGACGGCCAGTGCCGTAATATTGAGTATCTGCCATGTGAGTAACTCCTTAGATGTCCAATACTTGAGGTTGTTGTGCAGTGTGCTTGTGCTCAGCACCCGCGTAAACTTTTAGCTTGCGGAACATTGCGCGGCCCAGAGGACCTTTTGGCAACATGCCTTTAACCGCTTTTTCAAGGACCATTTCTGGCTTGTGAGCGATCAGCTTCTCAAAGTTAGTTTCTTTCAGACCACCTGGGTAACCAGTGTGCGAGTAGTACATTTTGCCCTGAGCTTTGTTACCAGTTACAGTAACTTTCTCTGCATTGATAACTACGATGTAATCACCAGTGTCAACGTGCGGTGTGTACTCAGGCTTGTGCTTACCACGTAAACGCAGAGCGATTTCTGAAGCTAAGCGGCCTAAAGTTTTGTCTGTGGCGTCTACCACGTACCAGTCACGTACAACCGTTTCTGGCTTTGCAACAAAAGTTTTCATTTTTAAATTTACCCGAAAATAATTCGTCGTTACTTAGGTTTTTTGTAAAAACCCCCTGAAAAATCAATATACGGACCCCTTCGAATCCACTGATTTCTTCCACTTTCCCAAAGTGGGTGTAACTGGGCAGGGCGCGAATTATACAGGAATTGCCCAAAAAGCGAACCCCTAATTTTTAAATTTTTCATTGGTAAATTCAAAAAATGTCATCTAGCCTTAAATGAGTTGTGTCTATTCGTTGTAGTACATGAAAAACCTGGCCGTTGTTTTACTCTTATTCACCCTTTTTACACCTCACGGAGCTGCCTCAGAAAGCGGCGACGTCATTTTTGCTCGCGCTTTTGCTGACGACGCCTACGGTTATTATCACGCCAAGGTTTTACAACGCGTACTGGAGCTAACGCCTGAATTTGGTATTGCCAATGCCGTGCCCCACCCTCAGCCCATGCCACAGGCCAGACAAATCATTAAACTAAAAAGCGGTGAAGCCGACGTAATGTGGAGTGCAACGTCAGACATACGCGAACAACAATTGTTGCCAGTCCGTTTTCCGCTGCTACAAGGGCTGGCGGGTTACCGTGTACTGGTCATTAATGCTTATAAACAGGCCCAGTTTCCTCAGTCGCTAGGTAAAGAAGCTATTCAGGGACTTGTGGGAGTACAGGGCAAGGATTGGCCGGACTTAGCGGTACTTCAACACAATGGATTCAAGGTAGAAGCAGCTCAGTGGAGTTTGTGGTTTCATACCATGTTTACCGCTGTAGAAAAAGGCATGGTAGATTACTTCCCCAGAAACGTTATCGAAGTCACCAACGATCTTGAAAGACACAAAACCAAACGCATAAAGCTGGAAGACAACTTTATCCTGCGCTATCCGAGTTATGAGTATTTTTTCGTATCACCGCACAAGCCCGACCTGGTAAATCGCATTCAGATAGGGTTGTTGCGGATGTTGGACAACGGTGAACTGAAAACCATGTTTGAAAAACACGAGAATCACCAAAAAGCCATGAAACTGGCGACGGATCCCAACCGGAAAGTGTTCGATTTGGCGAACCCGGAGCTTTCTTATCACTTTGACGATCCGCTGTGGGTAAGCAATCCATCTTACATGCGCGCAGAGTTGGAAAAAGTTATTCAGTTTAATGCTCAGACCGCGAGCAAAAAGTAACGCGACCAGCCTACGCTTTGGCTTTCGCCTGCTGCCAAAGGTGCTCAAGTTCTGCCAGGCTCATATCGCTAAGCTGTTTATTCGATAGTTCTGCTGCCTGTTCTACCTGCGCAAAACGCTTGGCAAACTTAAGGTTTGCCCTGCGTAGCGCCGCATCAGCATCGACTTTGGCGTGACGGGCCAAATTCACCATAGCGAACAAGGCATCGCCAATTTCTTCTTCAAGTCTTAACGAGTCCACCGGTTCGGCTTGCAGTTCGGCCTGAATTTCGTCAACCTCTTCAGCGACTTTGTCCAGCACCGGCGCAATGTCAGGCCAGTCGAAGCCAACTTTGGCGCACTTTTTCTGGATTTTTTGCGCGTACATCAAGGCCGGTAACCCGGTGGGTACATCAGACAGCATCGACGCTTGCGATGAGGCCGACTCTGCCTTCTCCTGCGCTTTAATCGCGTCCCATTGAGCCGACAGCGCAGACTCATCCGTATCGGCACCTGCAAACACATGCGGGTGACGACGCTCCATTTTGTCGCTTATTGCATTCGCGATATCCGCAAACTCAAAATCGCCCTGTTCTTTGCCAATCTGGGCATAAAACACAATTTGAAACAACAAGTCGCCCAGTTCATCTTTTATATCTGCCGCGGCGCCCCGCTCAATAGCATCCACTGCTTCATAGGCTTCTTCGATGGTGTACCGGGTTAGCGACGACATGGTTTGTTGTGCATCCCAGGGGCAGCCCGTATTGGGATCGCGCAACGCAGCCATAATGCCAAGCAGGCGATCCAGTGCTTTGCCGGGGCTAGTTGGATTTTCGTCTGACATCGAGTACGTCCTTCAATTGCCCAAGTTTAGACATCATTCGCGACAGGGTGTTGAGGTCAGCCACTTCAACCGACAGCGCGATTAACGCGGTTTGTGTCGACTTGTCGCTTTGACTGTTTACGCCCAACAAAGCTACGCCCTCATTAGCCAGTACAGTAGTAATATCGCGCAGTAGACCGGTGCGATCGCTACAATACACGTCAACGGCCGCTTCAAACCCGACATTGAGTTCATCAGACCAATTCACCTCTATCTGACGCTCGGGATGCTGAACCAGTAAATTCTGCAGCTGGTCACAGCTTTCTTTGTGAACGCTTACCCCGCGCCCCTGGGTGATATAACCCAGAATAGGCTCGCCGGGCACAGGCTGACAACAGTTTGCCAGTTGGCTTAGCAGGTGCCCCACGCCCTGCACCACCACAGAGTCTTTTTTGCCTTTGCTGCGCGCCGCTTTACGGGTTTTCAGCTTAGGACTTAATTCAGGCTCAGTTGGCGGTGGCGCAAGCTGTTGTTGCAGGTAATGCACCACTGACATAACCCGTACATCACCGGCACCGATAGCGGCATACAGTTCATCCAGCGAAGGCGCGTTGAACTTTTCGCAGGCGTCGACGGCTTTTTTCGCGCTGATGTGGACTTTAGCCAGTTCGCGCTCCAGCAGCTCTTTACCTGCCTGCTGATTCTTCTCTTTATCCTGCTTTTTGAAGAAACTGTGAATAGTGGCACGCGCTCGTGAAGAGTGCACATAACCCAAACCCGGATGCAACCAGTCCCGCGACGGGTTCGGCTCTTTGCCGGTTAATACATCAACCTGATCGCCACTGTGCAGCTGATACGTAAAAGGCACAATCCGGCCGTTTACCTTGGCCCCGATACAGCGGTGGCCAACATTACTGTGAATGTAATAAGCAAAATCGACCGGTGTTGACCCCTGCGGCAAATCAATCACATCACCGCGAGGCGTAAACACATACACACGATCATCAAATACCTGGCTGCGTAGCTCTTCCACCAAATCGCCTGACTCGGCGACTTCTTCCTGCCACTGCAGGATTTTTCTCAGCCAGTTGATTCGCTCGTCGTAGCCAGACGCTTTGCCTGTACTGCCTTCTTTGTATTTCCAGTGCGCCGCTACACCAAGTTCTGCGTCCTGGTGCATTTTTTGAGTGCGGATCTGAATTTCTACGGCCTTCCCTTCCGGACCGACGATCACGGTGTGAATAGACTGGTATCCATTGGCTTTTGGCGTGGCAATGTAATCGTCGAATTCATTGGGAATGTGCTTGTAGTGCGCATGCACCGTGCCCAGCGCCGCATAGCAATCCTGCAAACGTTCGGCAATGATACGCACGGCACGGATATCGAACAGCTGCTCAAAAGTCAGGTGCTTTTTCTGCATCTTTTTCCAGATGCTGTAGATGTGTTTGGGGCGGCCGTACACTTCGGCTTTAATATGCTCAGCATCGACCAGCGACTGCAGCTCGGTAACGATGTTGTCAATGTATTCGGCGCGCTCGCGGCGTTTACCGTCGAGTTGTTTGGCGATTTGTTTGTAGGTAACCGGATGCAGGTAACGGAATGCCAGATCTTCCAGTTCCCACTTTAACTGACCAATACCCAGCCGGTTTGCCAGTGGCGCATAAATAGTCGCGCATTCGCGCGCTACCATGACCCGGGTTTCTTCGTCGGCTTTTTTAACCTGCTGTAACGCACAGATACGCTCAGCCATTTTAATGACTACCGCGCGCACATCTTCCACCATGGCAAGTAACATGCGGCGAATACTGTCGATGTGCTGTTCGTCTGGCGCAGACAGTTTGCTGGAAGACTGTTTGCGGTTGTGCAATGAACGTATGGCGTCCATGCGGCGCACGCCAACAATGAGCTGCTCGATTTCATCGCCGAAGGTGTCTTTCACTTCGGCGTCGGTCAGCATGTGTTGCTGACAGTAAGGAAAGACCAATGCGGCCTGGAGTGTCGCATCATCCATGTTGAGCTGATGCAGTATTTCAACCATTTCCTGACCCACCAGCAGTTGCTCGGGCATGTGCGAGATTTCACGCAGTTTTTGCCGCGTTTCTTCAGACATATCCAGGCTCGCCAGCCATTGCTCAAAAGGCGGCCGTTGTGCTTCATGCACTTTACGGGTTGAAACCATGATTCTTCACCAATTGTCCTGAGTCAGTTGTTACTTCAAGCAGATCTTACAGGCCTAAGACCCTAGCTGTCCGTGTTCTGTTCCCGCTTATTGCGGTGTCAGCAGCATCATCATTTCAACGTGCTGCGTATACGGAAACATTTCCATTAAAGCGACTTTGTTAATGCGATAACCCGCTGCCAGCAACGGCGCAATGTCGCGATCAAGTGTCGCAGGGTTGCAAGATACATACACGATTGCGCCGACCTTGCGTTTTGCCAGTTGTTCGCACACAGTGTGCGCGCCTTCCCGCGAGGGGTCCAGTAACACTTTAGTCTTGTTGTGAATGGCAAGCGCACTCACAATATCGCTATTTGACAGATCTTCGCAGCGCCAGCTGATGTTGGTTATGCCCTGTTGCTGCGCACTGAGATCGGCACGTTGCACCATAGTGGCAATCCCTTCAACGGCGGTCACGTGACTGACTTTTCTGGCCATCGGCAAACTAAAGTTACCCAGCCCACAAAACAAATCCAAAACCTTATCGTCGGGTTGCAAGTCTAACCAATCCAGCGCCTGCTGCACCATCGCGAGATTCACTTCGTGATTAACCTGAACAAAGTCTTCCGTGGTCACGGAGATAAAACAGTCGTTGGCGGTTTCGCACTTCAGACTGTCCTGTTCACCCCAAAGCAGCTCAGTGCCGTTATCACCATAATCGGCCCGCAGCACAACCTGGTGTGCTTCAGCGAATGTGCACAAGTGTTCGCGGTCCTGTTGCGATAAGGTCTGCGTGATCCTGAATGTCACTGCAACGTCGTTGTTTGATGCCAACAGACTGATGTGACCTAAGGCCTCCGGGCGTTTAAGCTGGCGAACGACCTTGTGCAGTGCAGGCAACAGTGTATTCAAAACGGGAACTAATACCGGGCAGTCAGGCACATCTACGATCGCGCTGCTACCAGCCGCCCTGAACCCCAGTTTGATATTGTTTTTATCCCGCGCATCAACCGCAAGACGAGTTTTACGCCGGTAGCCAGGGTGTGCACTCACAATAGGCGGATGCCAGGGCAAAGCAGCTAACCGGTGATGGCGACGAAACTGAGAGTCCAGTGCTTGTTGACGCCACTGTAACGCGGGTTCAGGCGCAACATGTTGCAGGGCACATCCACCGCATTGTTCGGCTAGTGAGCAAAAAGGTGCAATCCGATGTTCAGACGCCTGCTCAACACTGACCACCAGGCCTTCACAGACTTGCTTTTTTTGTTTGGTAATAGCCACACGGCAGGTTTCACCGGGTAAGGCGCCATCGGCGAACAACACTGGCTGATGACTGCGGCTGACACCGCGGCCCCGCGCATCCCAGGTATCAATGGTTGCCGCCACTGTTGCTAACGTTCCCTGACGGCTTGTATTTCGCTGTTTTGAGCGGCGAGGCTTACCCCGTTTAGGCTGATAAATAGTGGCCATAATTTACCGTGTTTCCAGAATAACGGTAGCCACCGCATAATGCTGCTCATCAGACAGCGACACATGGCAGTGGGTAATACCCCGCTGTTCGCAGCGGGCGGCAAATTCACCGCTTACGTTCAACACCGGCGCCCCCAGCTCGTTGTTTTCAACACTGAGTTGTTGCCAGCCTATGCCTCTGCCAATGCCGGTACCTAGAGCTTTGACAGCGGCTTCTTTGGCAGCAAATCGCTTCGCCAGATACCGTTCGGGCTGATTGTGCGATGCATAGCATGCCAACTCAGTGTCGGTAAGTACCCGCTTCGCCAGACGGTCACGCTGCCCGCTATCGCGATTAATGCGAGCAATTTCTACAATGTCAGTACCGATACCAGCAATTGCCATGGCGCTAAGCTCAGCGTTGTTGTAACAGGGCGCTGGTACGCGCTTCCTGCATCAACTTACGCATGTCGGCCACAGCAGTGTGTAAACCGTCAAATGCCGCACGAGCAATGATCGCATGGCCAATATTCAGCTCCAGAATTTGTGGAATAGCGGCTATAGGTTTTACATTGTGGTAATGCAATCCGTGACCGGCATTCACCTGCAGACCCAGTAAATGAGCGTATTCCACGCCTTTGCGGATCTGCGCAAGGTATTGTAGCTGCTCTGCTTCACTGGTCGCATCGGCATAATGCCCGGTGTGGATTTCGATAAACGGGGCGCCCGTGGCCTTGGCGGCGTCGATTTGTTTTTCATCGCCATCTATAAACAGTGACACCAGAATATTGGCGTCGGCTAAACGCTGGCAGGCGTCAGTAATACGGCTCAGATTGCCCGCGACATCCAGTCCGCCTTCGGTAGTCAGCTCTTCGCGTTTCTCTGGTACCAGGCAGCAGAACACCGGCTTTACCTGTTCGGCAATGCCCAGCATTTCGTCTGTAACGGCCATTTCTAAATTGAGACGGGTATTGATCGTCTGGGCAAGAATCTGCACGTCGCGGTCCTTGATGTGACGGCGGTCTTCGCGCAAGTGCACCGTAATACCATCAGCGCCAGCGCGCTCAGCAATATCGGCGGCATGCACCGGGTCAGGGTAAGAAGTGCCACGCGCGTTACGCAGGGTTGCAATGTGATCAATGTTAACGCCAAGAAGAATATCGTTCATTACCAATAGCCTGTAGGGTAAAAATGCGCGCCAATTGTACCAGCGATGCGCAGTGGGTTAAATACAGAGTGGGCTGGTACTTTCAAACCGCCGGATTTGATCACCGCGGCAATAAGGCGAGATTAACGCCCGGCTAAAAACAACTCCCGGCTTTTCAGCGGCTTGTCGCCAATAAACGGTTGTAATACATGACGGGTCAGTCGTTTAGCTGTTTTAATGGCACTGTCGGTGTAATCACCCTCAGCCAACGACAATAAATCCTTGCCCGAATAACTATTTCGACCGGCCTGCGCTACCGCACTAAACCCCTGTTCGGCGTAAAAATCATACCAGCCCTGGGCAACAATCGGCTCAGCAGAAAACGCTTCTGTTGTCATATCCGGAATCACGCCCAACTCCGCTATCAGCGCCATCTCAAACTCACGCAACGGACGGTCCAGGCGCTGGCTTTCTTTTAACTGAACCAGGGTGTCGCCATAGGTCTGATAGACCATTTCCGCCGCCAGCCCCTGCGGCAACACGCGGTTAGTCAGTTCATTGACGTAAAACGCGCAATACAACGCATCGCCGGTCACGTTCAGTGCCGGTGCCGCGGCTTCAATTAGCGTCAGGTTTTTTAAGTCGGATTTGCCGGTCAATTGAATACGCAACGCCTGAAACGGCTGAAGTAAACTGCGTTTGTCGGACTTTGCGCCGCGTACGCCTTTTGCCACCGCACTGATGCGACCTTGCTCGTAGGTAAAGAAATCCACCAGAAAACTGGTTTCCCGGTAAGGACGGCGGTGCAACACGTAGGCATTCAGCCAATTAGGCGTCATGTTGGTTCTTAGCTCCCAGGTTAAGCGCGCTTGATCCGAACCACTTTCATTTGCTCAAACTCCATGCCCGCCACGGTTTCCGTAACAGGATAATAAGTCAGGTTTACTCTGGCCCCTTTTAACGACTGGTAGGGCTTAGTCCGTTTGAACACAAAAGGCACATCAACGCCCTCTAGCATGAGTGTATGACGCACCCATTCTCCGTCCTGACGCTGGGTATGAGAGGCCACTCTGACGTTTTCGGTATGTGTCAGTGACTGATGTTTGGCAAGTAGCTTATCCACACTCATAACGGGGCAATCGCATCCACTAGCAGTTGTAATGACTCTCGGCCCCGGAAAAAGTTAACATCCAGTTGATACGCAACTTCCACCCGGCGAATCGAGGCATCAGGCCAGACTTGAGTATCAATATTAAAGGCTATCGCGTCAAACTCTTCGCCGCTGTCCGGGTGTGCCAACACCATTTTAAGGTGGCGTTCACCAACGATACGTTGCTGCACTAAATGAAACACACCGTCAAAGAGTGGTGGCTGAAAGCCCTGACCAAACGGACCGGCCTGTCGAAGCAATTGGGCAACGTCCAGACTCAATTCGGTGTCGGTCAGCTCGCCGTCAGTAACAATCACATGCGGGTCGCCGATGTTCGCCAGCGCTTCTCCTGCATAACGAGAAAATACTGCGCTGAATTCCTCAAGTTTACCGGCTTCAATAGACAGGCCTGCAGCGGCAGCGTGACCACCGAATTTGATGATCAGGTCCGGGTAAGTCGTATCAACAACATCCAGTAGATCGCGAATGTGCACACCGTCTACCGAACGCGCAGACCCTTTTAGCGTATCATCGTCCTGCCGGGCGAACACAATGGTTGGACGCTTGTGCTGGTCTTTTAACCGGCCAGCCACTATACCAATCACCCCTTGGTGGAACGCTTCATCGAACAGCACGATGGCGTTTGGCACTTCGCCCTCAAGATCCAGTGAAGCGAGTGTTTCTTCGGCTTGTTGCTTCATGTCCTGTTCAATGGTTTTACGCTGCTGGTTGAGCCTGTCCAGCTCCACTGCCATCGCACGAGCCTGCATGGCATCATTACACAATAAGCACTCTATGCCCGCCGCCATATCGTCCAGCCTGCCGGCGGCATTGAGTCTGGGACCGACCACAAATCCCAGGTCAGACGCGGTAATTCTGGCCGCCTGTCGTTGGGCTACATCCAGCATTGCGGTGATACCCGGCCGGCAACGGCCGGCGCGAATACGCTGTAATCCCTGATGCACCAGTATGCGGTTATTCTGATCGAGCACCACCACATCGGCGACGGTGCCTACTGCAACTATATCCAGGTAATTGGCCAGATTCGGCACCGGGCGCCTGCTCTCGGCAAACCAGCCACGCTGATCGAGCTCGGCCCGCAATGCCAGCATTAAATAAAATGCCACCCCCACGCCGGCCAGGGATTTAGACGGAAAACGACAGTCCGGTTGATTGGGGTTAACAATCGCATCAGCAACCGGCAGTGTATCGGCCGGTAAGTGGTGATCGGTTACAATCACCGTCATACCCAGCGCTTTAGCGCGTTCTACACCGGCATGACAGGCAATGCCATTGTCGACGGTAATAATTAACTGGGTTCCGCGTTCAGCAGCCACATCGACGATTTCGGGCGACAAGCCGTAGCCAAAATCAAAACGATTCGGTACCAGATAATCAACCCGTTTTGCGCCCATGTCCGCCAGTGCCAGCATGCACAAGGAGGTGCTGGTCGCCCCATCGGCATCAAAATCGCCAATAACGGTTATCATGTTGTTGGCAGCAATCGCATCGGCGATTAACGCCGCCGCCCTGTCACAGTGTAGTAGCTTACTAAAATGCAACAGCGACTTAGCCCCTGTATCGAGTTGTGCCGGGGTTTGAATATGGCGGCCTTGATAAATTCTGGCCAGAACCGGATGCAGGTTTGCCGTTAGGGGGGTTGACGCCAGTTCGCGTCGGTGAATTGATAAAGCCATGAAACGTCAACGTTAGTGGATGAGTGCCTGACGGCAGGATAGCCGTTTATTGCACCAGCACTTACGCAGCGCTGGTGCGCATTGCTTTAGCCAGCTGTCGACTGCAGTGTCGACAACAACTGATCAGCCGGTTGATAGCCAGGCACTACTGTGCCATTGGGCAGAATGATATTAGGCGTTCCGTTTACCCCAATACTGCGACCGAACTGGTATTGTTTAGCAATGTCGGTTTTACAGGATGCCGGGGCCACGTTTTGGCCTGCTTTTGCCGTGCTCATGGCATCCTTGGGATCTGTTGCACACCACACGTTAACCATTTGACGGTAAGTTGGACTGCTTAAACCCGCACGAGGGTACGCCAAATAACGCACTGTAATCCCTGCTTCGTTGTACTCGCCCATTTGTTCATGCAATCGTCGGCAATAGCCACATGTGGTGTCGGTGAAAACGGTGACCACATACTTCTCTTTTTTAGCTTTGAATTCGATATAGGAATTTTCGAACTGTTTTAGCCCTTCGATACGCATTTCAGCCAACGCAATTTCCGATTCATTGCGCATCTCTTCATCGAGATTATAGATTTTTGCCTGAAGAAAATAGGTGCCGTCAGCACTGGCGTAAAACAACCCGTTTTCAGTGCTCACCTGTACCAAACCACGTACTGGCGAGTCTGCAATGGCATGCACTTGCCACTGCAAGGTCGATTCAATTTTTGCTTTAATGTGATCATTTGCAGCGTCTGCCAGCACGCTTGCCTGAGTGTTCAATGTTAGTAAGCTCAGGAAAACGGCGACGCCGCGGGAAAACAATCTCATAGATACTCCTGTGACTGGTATGCGTTATTCACTACCAAATTATGTGAAGGTGCTGGTAAATAAGACCGCCATACCCCCGAAAAATTGCATCATACCTTATTCAACACCCGCATTGAAGATTGCTCGCCGCGGGTAAATACGGATACAACGACGAATGTGCTCTAGCCTCTTGGATGATGCTCACCAATCAGGTTTTGCAGTCGTTCCGTGGCGACATGGGTGTAGATTTGCGTGGTCGACAAATCACTGTGCCCTAACAACATTTGTACTACTCGTAAATCCGCACCATGGTTCAATAAATGGGTCGCAAAAGCGTGCCGAAGCGTGTGAGGCGACAGGTGTTCAGTAATACCGGCAACCACGGCATAGTATTTAATTCGGTGCCAGAACGTTTGCCGGGTCATTTGCACGCCGCGTTTGCTAACGAACACCACATCGGTCTGATGTTTAAGTAGTGCCGGGCGGGCAACGTTTAAATAGTGCTGCAGCGCATCGAGGGCCTGTTCGCCCAACGGCACCAGTCGCTCTTTATTGCCCTTCCCTGTTACCCTTACCAGCCCCTGAGTCAGGCTAATCTGAGACATCCTGAGTCCGGTAAGTTCACTGACGCGCAATCCGGTAGCGTAGAGCACTTCCAGCATCGCTTTGTCGCGACATTCAATGTCGTCTTCCACATTCGGCGCATCCAGCAGTGCGTCGACTTCGTCCTCACTTAAACTGCCGGGTAATTTCTTCGCCGCCTTTGGCATGGCCAGTTGCGAAACCGGATTGTCCTCGCGAAACCGCATTGTCACGCAATAGCGGTAAAAATGACGCATTGCGCTTATCGCTCGCTGGGTTGAGCGGGCTGATAATCCATTGTCATCGCGATAAGCCAGATAGTCCTGCAAATCTTCCAGCGACACCTTCACAATCAACGGGCGTTTGTCAGCAACCAGAAACGTCGCCAGATGACACAAATCGTGACGATAACCCTGCTGCGTGTTGTCGCTAAGGCCTTTTTCCAGCCACAAATGTTCGACAAACGCTTCTATGTCATCCGTGTCGTTGTCGCGAAGCAACGGTCCAGTCTTGCTCATTTGAATCCTCGGCGGGACTTAACCAGCTCATAAGCCGCCTGAATGTCCTGTGCTTTTGACTTGGCAATTTCCATTGCCTGTTCAGGTAAGCCTTTGGAAGCCAGTTTGTCGGGGTGATGCTCAGACATGCGTTTGCGGTAAGCACGCTTTATGGCTTTTTCATCGTCACTGGCCGACACACCTAAAATGGTGTAGGCATCTTCCAACGTGGGACCACTATTTGACTGCGCCTGGCGACGCTGCCCCTGTCCTTGCCCCTGTGAGCGAGATTGCCTGCGAAAGCGAATTTCCGCCTCATAAATTGCAATCAGGTAATCCAGATCCCGACGCACAAACCCCAGCGGTTTGGCGACCTTTTCCAACACCTGGTATTCATCCCGCGACAGATGACCGTCGGCAAAGGCCGATTGTATGAGAATTTCCAGAAATACCTGAAGGATGTCGCGACGACCATGGCAGGACTCGTGTAATTGCTTGAGAATATCGCTTATTGGAAAGTCCCGCTCTTTCCCTTCACGAAACGCCTGTTGCGCTTCTTTGCGCGCATCACCGTGCAATTTCATGTCGTCCATGAGTCGGGTCGCAACCAGAATTTCGTGTTCGGTGACCTGACCATCTGCTTTAGCCAAGTGCCCCAGAGAAGCAAACAGACTGTGGAAAAAAATAGCCTGCTGCTTCATGGCGTCCTGGCTGGTAAAGAACCGCCCGAAACCGCCAGACTGATTAAAGTCCTGCGCATAGCCCTTATCGAACAAGTAACCGACAACCGCGCCGAGAATGGCACCGGGGATCCGAAACGCCAAAAATCCAAAAATAAAGCCGAGTACGGTGCCCCAAGATGGCATGCTTCCCTCCCATTGTGATGCTTTGCACTACCAATAACGTGCGTACTTTATCATGCATTACCGAACAACATCGGTAAACTCCCAAGGCCACGCCGCTATTTGTGTATTTTTAACGCGAAATAGCAAAAATGGTCGCGATGTGACGAGCCTGTTCACTAGGCCTGTTTAACGGATGAAGCAACGAAAACGCGTCGTCATTGCACAAAAATCGATACACCTTGGGTTATTCAGCAAAGAAATTGGGGATATCTTGGGAATTTTTCGATTTTTTTAAGGTCTGCTGTTGGTAAATGGCGACGAAGTGCATAGAATTAGCGCCTTGTTCAAACGCTTATCGGTAGCACCAGCTGTTAGTGGTAAGTGATTCATTACTTTCACCGGCGAACTTCGAGTAAGTAAATTTGTTGTCGACATCATCCTGCGCAAACACAAGGCCTCACGCCCGAACGGTTTTATTGCTGTGTCACCTGTGTGCTGCCTCACTCACTCTGCCAGCCTGGGCACAAAGCGATAGCGCAGAAGATGCCGCCTGTATTGTGACACCACCGCCATTCGATGAGAGCCGTTTATTATCGAAGAAACAAGTGAAAGTGATGTCTGACTCTGCGGAAGTGCTGGAAAATCAATTGGCCAGCTTTGCCGGAAACGTAGACATTACCACCGACAGTGCAGTGATCCATGCTGAAAAAGCGGAAGTCAGTGACAACGGCAAATCCGTTTCAGCAACCGGTAACGTTACTTACAGCGACCGTCAACTCAGCGTTAGCAGCGACGGCTTATCAGTCAGCTCGCAAACTCAGACCCTGAATATGCAAAATACGGTTTATCAGTTAACCGGCTTTGTTGGGCATGGTGCCGCTGAAGAAATCGACATCAGCGCTGACGATGGCATAAGCCTCAAAGAAGTCAGTTTCACTACGTGCCCGCTGGGTCAGGAAGACTGGCGACTGGTTGCCTCAGAAATCAGTATTGAGCAAGGCGAGACCATGGGAGAAGCCCATCATACCCGTTTTTACGTGGGTGACGTCCCCGTGCTCTACTTGCCTTACTTTGCCTTTCCAGTAAGTAACCAGCGTCAGAGCGGTTTACTTTTCCCACTGATTAGCAGCTCAACGTCTACCGGTATAGATTACGAACAACCGTATTACTGGAATATCGCACCAAATTACGACATGACCATTTCCCCGCGATTGATGTCGAATCGCGGTGTCCAGTTAAAGACTGAATTCCGTTATCTGACCGAGAGCTCACAAGGCAACCTGTTTTTGGAATACCTGCCCAACGATACCAAGTTGGCCAGTGATGACAGCCGATACTTTTACCGCTACCAGCATCAGGGTATGCTGGGTGACAGTTGGATGGTGAATGCCGATCTGAATGGGATCAGCGACAACAACTACATCGTGGATCTGGGCTCAGATTTTTACAACCGCTCAGACACCACCATAAACCGTACACTGGGCGTAGAGTATTTTTCCAATCATGTTGATTTCAGCCTTTATGTGCGTGACTTTGACACCATTGGCGATTACGAAGACATCTACCGGGCCCTGCCTGAAGCAAAAATTCAATTGCGTCAGCCGTTGGGCGATATGCTGGCATTAACCGTGGATTCAGAACTGGCGTATTTCGACAACGCGCAGGAAAATAACCCGACTGCGCTGCGCTGGCACGTCGCTCCTACTTTGTCTTTGCCCTATCAACGCTACTGGGGGGAAATGACCGCAGAGCTAACGGTGATGAACACCTACTATCACCAGCGTGAAATAGAGGGCACACTGCTGGAAGAGGAAGTCAACCGTACACTTACCCGCGGACGCTTATTCAGCTCGTTGTATCTGGAGCGCAACGATAATTTGCTCGGCAACAACATGACGGTGACGCTGGAACCTAAAATTCAGTACCTGTACACCTCGTACGAAGACCAGTCGAACATTGGTTTATACGACACCACTGCATTGCTAAACGACGTAAACGGCTTATTCCGAGGCCAGGAATTTACTGGCCTTGACCGTATTAACGATAACAATCAAATTACTCTGGGTGTCACTTCTCGCGTAATTGACGACGCAAACAGGGAACAATTTGTCGTTAGTTTGGGTCAGATATTCTATCTTGCAGACACCCGGATCACGGCAACTACCGATGATCGCAATCGTTCGGCGTTAGCCGCGGAGCTGGATTGGCGCTTTGACGACAACTGGTTTGTGCACTCCACCGTGCAGATTGCTACCGACAACGACAAAGTTGAACGTAGCAGCATGGTGCTGGAATACCGCCGCGACAATGAAAGCCTGGTGCAAATGAGTCACCGCTTTGTGCGCGATTTGTCAGGTGAAACCATTGACCAGTTGGGCATATCAGCCAGTTGGCCGATTGCGAAAAACTGGCATTGGGTTGGACGTTCATACCGGGATCTGGAAAGAGACAGAAGCATCGAGAACTATTTTGGGGTACAGTACGAGTCCTGTTGCTGGGCAGTGCGTTTAGTCGCACAACGCAGCCTGAGCAATCGCTACGACGCGTTGGGTCAACAGAACACCAACGAGTTTGACTCAAGTATCGGATTACAATTTATATTTAAAGGAATTGGGTCAGCGCGCTCAAACCGCGACATGCTGGAAGATGGCATGTTCGGTTACCGCCAGCCCTACGTGTTAAATTAACCGTAGCATTGACCGTTCAAACACTAAGCAAGAGAGTTTATGAAGTATATTATTCGTGGTTTGTTATTGGGTTTGGTATTAAGCCTGCCTGCCGTTGCTCAGGTACAATTGCTCGACAAAGTCGCCGTGATCGTAGATCAGGGTGTGGTGTTGGAAAGCGAAGTCAAAGCCCTGGTCGACGAGGTAAAAGCAGATGCTGAAGCCAAAGGCCAGAAATTACCGTCTGATCTCGCGCTTCGCACGCAAGCCATTGAGCGCTTAATTCTGAAAAATTTGCAGCTACAGCGCGCGGAAATGATGGGGATCCGAATCAGTGATCCGCAGTTAGATCAAACCATCGCGAATATTGCAGGCAATCAGGGCGTATCGGTAGCCCAATTGCGTGAAGAATTATCGCGTCAGGGCATGACTTATGACGATTATCGCGAAAAAGTGCGCGAAGAGATGATTATGGGCGAAGTGCGCCGCGCCAACGTGCGTCGTCGTATTTACATCACGCCTCAGGAAATTTCCAACCTGATGGAAATCATTGCTCAACAAGGTGGCGATCAGGCAGAGTACGAACTGGGCCACATTCTGATTGGATTCCCGGCAGATCCTACCGACGAAGACATTGCTGAAGCCCGTGAACGTGCCGACAAAGTTATTGATCTGCTGAACAATGGTTCTGAATTTGCACGTATCGCCATTGCAGCATCATCAGGATCAGAAGCCCTAGACGGCGGTAACATGGGCTGGATGAACATCAATGCCATGCCTACGCTGTTTGCAGACGCTGTGCAAGGAAAACGCAAAAACGCGCTGATTGGTCCGATTCGAAGCGGCGCTGGTTTCCACATTCTGAAAATTCTGGATACCCGTGGTATTGAAGTCGTTGAAGTGGAAGAGGTCAATGCACGTCACATCCTTATAAAGCCGTCTATCATTCTGAGCGAGGAACGCGCTCAAAAAATGCTTAAAGACTTTAAAGAACAAGTCATTGCAGGTGACGCTGATTTTGCAGAGTTAGCCAAGGAACACTCTGCTGACCCAGGCTCTGCATTGCGTGGTGGTGAATTAGGTTGGGCTGACCCGAACATGTACGTACCGGAATTTAAAGATGCGCTGGCTAAATTGGCGCCCGGAGAGTACAGTGAACCAGTACGCTCTACCCACGGCTGGCATTTAATTCAATTGCTTGAACGCCGGGTGGACGACGCAACTGATCAACGCAAGGAAGAGAAAGCCTACCAACTCCTTTACAATCGTAAATTTGCGGAAGAAAGCGAGAACTGGTTACGCGAAATGCGTGACACGGCTTATATCGAAGTCCTTAGTGAGTAAACTTAAGGCCTCTTAATGACACCGTTAAAAATTGCAGTAACCCCTGGCGAGCCCGCCGGGGTTGGACCTGACCTGACTATTGAACTGGCCCAACAATCGTGGCCAGCGCAGCTGGTTATTTTCGCCGACGAAGCCATGATGCAGGAACGTGCCAGCATGTTGGGTAAACCACTCAAGCTGACACACTACACGCCCGGCGAAACCCGCATCCAGGAACCCGGAGAATTATTCATCCAGCCCATTCCAGCGGCTGTTCCTGTGGTGCCAGGTGAACTGAACAGTGAAAACGGCCACTACGTCGTGGAAACACTACGCCAGGCATGCCAGGCAAACATCGAAGGCGATTTTGATGCGGTCGTTACCGGCCCGGTGAACAAAGGCATCATCAATAAAGCCGGTATTTCATTCAGTGGCCACACTGAGTTCTTTGCCCATCAATCGAATACGATTGATGTGGTAATGTTACTGTCTACCGAAGGTCTGAATGTTGCGCTGGCTACCACACACATTCCGCTGGAATATGTGTCCAGAGCGATTACGCGCGAGCGATTGCACAAGGTCATTCACATCATTCACACCGACCTGAAGCTGAAGTTCAACATTACCCAGCCGCACATTTATGTATGTGGTTTAAACCCCCATGCGGGTGAAGACGGTCACATTGGCCGGGAAGAGATCGAAACCATTACCCCTGCGCTGAACGAGCTGCGTGAACAGGGTATTCATATTACCGGTCCGCTGCCTGCAGACACTATTTTTCAACAAAAATACCTGGCCGATGCCGACGTTGTACTCGCGATGTACCACGATCAGGGCCTACCCGTGCTAAAATATAAAGGCTTTGGTGCATCCGTGAACATCACACTGGGATTACCCTTTATTCGTACATCCGTTGATCACGGTACCGCGCTGGACCTGGCGGGTAAAGGCGAAGCCGACAGTGGCAGCTTTACCCAGGCAATGCTTAAAGCAATCGAGTTAGCAAAACACCAACAATGAATAAAACGCATTTAGGTCATACCGCGCGTAAGCGGTTTGGTCAGAACTTTTTAAATGACACCTTTGTCATCGAACAGATCGTCGATGCCATTAATCCGCAAGACGGCGACAATCTGGTGGAAATCGGCCCCGGATTAGGCGCATTAACCGATCCGGTTTGTGAGAGAGTCAATGCGCTGACCGTGGTAGAGCTGGACCGTGACCTGGCAAAACGGTTGCGTCACCACCCTTTCCACGGTAGCAAGCTGACGATTGTTGAGCAGGATGCCCTGAAAGTCGATTTTGCTGAACTCGCAAAGGTCGATGCGCCGCTACGCGTATTTGGCAACCTGCCGTACAACATATCAACGCCGATCATGTTCCATTTATTCAGTTTTGCAAATCTGATCAAAGATATGCACTTTATGTTTCAAAAAGAGGTGGTGAATCGACTGGCCGCCACACCTGGGCATAAAAACTATGGCCGCCTGTCGGTAATGGCGCAATACTACTGTAAAGTTCAACCCGTTATTAACGTGCCGCCCGGTGCTTTTGTGCCACCTCCCAAAGTGGAATCTGCGGTGGTGAGATTAACCCCGCACACTACGCCTCCGGTGCAGGTAAGCTCAGTAAAAACCCTCGAACGCGTCTGTACGTTAGCGTTTAATCAACGCCGTAAAACCATTCGCAATAGTTTGAAAGAATGCATAGAAGAAGCACAGTTGCTGGCACTGGGCATTGACCCAACCCGCCGCGCCGAAACCCTGTCGTTGCAGGATTATGCCGTGATAGCCAATTGGGTAGACGAACATGACAACACCGACGCCTGAGTCTAATTTGGCCGAATTGGTTTCAATTCGGGTAGTAACGCGGCATCTGCCGGAGCATCTGCCTTCCGACAGTGACAAGTTCGCGTTTGCCTATCAAATTACCATCATGAATCACAACAGTTGCGCGGTCACGCTAACCCACCGCTACTGGCTTGTCACTGACGCCAATGGCAAACAAACAGAAGTGAGTGGCGAAGGTGTCGTTGGCAAACAGCCAACTATTGAACCCGGCGAAAGTTTTCAGTATACCAGTGGCTCAGTGATCGACACGCAAGTGGGTACCATGCAAGGTCACTACGAAATGAAAACCGAGCAAGGCGAGACCTTTCGCGTACCAATCGATCCATTTCGTTTAGCCCTGCCAAACATTATTAATTAGGCACATGGCAAGATACGTCATTGGGGATATTCAGGGCTGTTACGAAGGACTTTCCCGATTACTGGACAAAGTTAAGTTTGATCCTGCCTGCGATACACTCTACGCCGTGGGAGATCTGATTGCTCGCGGCGAGGACTCCCTGAGCACAATTCAACTTCTACGTAGTCTGGGAAACCAGTTCAGCACCGTGCTGGGCAATCACGACCTGCATTTCCTGGCCGTCTCGCAAGGCCTGAAAAAAGTCAAAGCCAATGACAAGCTGGATACCTTACTGGCCTGCCCTGAACTCCCGGATATCATTGAGTGGTACCGCCAATGGCCGCTGGCCATGATGCTCGACGACAATACAATAATGGTACACGCCGGTTTATACCCGGACTGGTCTTTGTCACAACTGTGTGCCCTGAGTCAGGAAATCAGTGATGAGCTGCAAAGCGCCCGTTGGTGCCAGTTGCTGGAAAACATGTATGGCAATGGCCCGACGCATTGGGATCAAGGCCTTTCTGGTGCGGCGCGGCAGCGATTTATCATTAACAGTACCACACGCATGCGCTTTTTATCAGCCGACGGCGGACTGAATATGAAAGCCAAATACGCCCCCAAAGATGCACCGGGCTCACTTTGTCCCTGGTTTAAAGTGAACAATCCTCAGTTACTGCCTGAACAGCGGGTCATATTTGGCCATTGGGCCGCCCTAATGGGTCACACAGAGTCCTCGCAGTTCCAGGCACTTGATACCGGTTATGTCTGGGGTAACCAACTGACCCTGTTAAACCTCGATCTCGGGCAAACTTTTGCGATCAGCGCTTAACCTTTTTCAATTTTGGTCCGATACTGTATAAACAGAGAGTTAAAGAAGTCTGATCACAGCAATTTATGCCTAATACTTTTGTATCATGCCGTAAAGGTTGGTATAAAAGTATCTACAGCAATGATTGTTGTATGACTTATCGGGGACTGTTATGGAAGTTTTGCTGTAGGGGACACAGCATCGGGACCTTGAAAGCCAATCAGTAATACCAGACGCCTGAACAAGCGACGTAGAAACACTGTTTGGATACTAAAAACTATAAAAAGCTCTGGGAGCCAGAATGAATTTAACGGTTAAAGCGCGAATCATCATCGGGTTTGTCGCAATTAGCGCATTACTCCTTATTATTAGTGTATTTTCATTAGTTAATTTGAGTTCAGTTCATGATGACGTAGAGGAAGTCAACAAGGTTGCCATGCCAACCGTGGTGGGTAGCAACACGCTAAAAGCCACATTCCTCAACATGGGTCGATTGACATTTGAAGCGTACATTTCTGAAGACATTCCCTCAGTAGAGACTAGCCAAACGAATTTCAACGAAGCGAATCAGCGTTTCGACGCCGCGTACAAAAGTCTGGCCGTTACCGTTAAGAATGATCCCAAGCTTAAAGCGTCACTGCAAACAGTGCGCGGCCAGTACGAAGAGTACTTGTCTACCGTAAACAGCTTGTACGACAGTCACTTGCAATATCTGCATAAGCGCAACGAAGTGTCCTCTCGCCTGATGGACGTAGAAGACAATGCTGACGATGCGTCAACTTACCTGCTGGACTTTAGCGACACAGACGAAGTTGCAAGAAGCACTAAACTCAAAAAAGCGTCTCAGCTTGGCAGCGAATTAGAGACCCGCTTGTTAACACTCATGACGGTGACGTCTGATTACATTAAAACGCAGACCCTGGTGCGTGCTGATACGCTGAGCAACGAAGTTAAATTTGCGGTCGATGCCATAAACGAGCAACTCGATGCTATGTTAGCGGCGGCAGATGGCCAGGATAACACTGGTATGTTAGGTGACATCGAAGGCCTGGTAAACGATGCCATTGATGCCGTCACAGGTAGCGACGGGATTATTCAGCTACACATGACACGTCTGGAGTTGAGAAACCAAACGCAACAGTCTCTTAGTCAGGCCGACAATAAGGCCTCAGAAGCCATTAATGAGTTAGAAAACCTGCTGGCTCTGACTAACCAGAAAGCAAAATCACTGGAAGAACAAGTCACCGCTAGCGTAGCAACCGGGACAACCAGCGTCTTTGTTATTGTTGCAATTTCACTGGTCGTTGCCTTCTTCACCGGTATGAAAACGGTGTCGGCCATTACTGTGCCTCTAGCGAAGGTGAACGAATTGCTTAACATTGCCTCTTCTGGTGATCTGACTCACAACCTCGACGACTCCAAGCAGGACGAATTCGGTCAGTTGGCAAAGAACTGTAATAAGCTCATATCCAGTCTGAAAGACCTTATCCAGGGTATTAATCTGCGCGCTGAACAACTCGCAGCAGCGTCAGAACAAACCTCAGCGGTTACCACGCAAACCACGAAGTCGATTCAGGATCAGAAAACGCAGATTGGCCTGGTGGCAACGGCCACCACCGAAATGCATTCAACGTCTCAGCTAGTGACACAAAATGCAGAAAATACACTGGAAGAAATTCGTCATGCCGACGAAGAGTCTAACAAAGTGCGTACAATTTCACTGGAAAATAAAACCACTATTGAAGTATTGGCACGCGACGTTGATCAGGCTGCCCAGGTTATTAATAAACTGCATCAGGACAGCGCCAGTATTGGTAGCATACTCGACGTTATTCGCGGTATCGCCGACCAAACAAACTTATTAGCATTGAACGCGGCTATCGAGGCTGCCCGGGCTGGTGAACAGGGCCGGGGCTTTGCCGTGGTTGCGGATGAAGTACGAACTCTTGCCAGCAGAACTCAGGAATCCACGCAAGAAATCAATGCCATGATTGAGGTGCTTCAGGAAGGCGCAGAGAAAGCCGTGGCCGTGATGAATCAGGGCAAAGAGCAAACGGCGAAATGTGTTGAACAAACCGACATGGCCACTCGTGCTCTTGATGTGATTTCCGAGGCTGTGCATCGCGCCCATGACGTGAGTTCGCAAATCGAACAATCTGCACGCGAGCAAAATCTGGTGTCTCAGGATATCAGCGAGAAACTGGAAACCATCGTGGGCATTGCTGAAGAAACTACCGTGGGTGCACAACAGACGTCGGAGTCCAGCTCCGAAGTCGCCCGTTTGGCCGAAGAGTTACAAAGCTCAATTCGCCAGTTCAAAGTATAAACACAGGTATCGGGCAAACGGCGGTGTCGTTTGCCCGATGTGTTATTTCTCTGCTGTCTTTCCTGCCTGCGTCATCGTTACTTCATCGATAACAATACCCGTTTGATTCACCGCTAACGTCAAGACATGATGCCCTGCGGAAAGCGAAGACAGATGAAGCCTGTTTACCCTTCGATTTGCCAGCACACCTTGTTTCCAGGCCTCGCTTCTCCCTCGGGAATTAAGCGCAATTTGCTCAACCTGCTTGTTGTTGAGTAATACCTTTAACTGATGATCAAACTGATTCGCATGAGTGGGCAATGTCGCTATCTCAATGTTTACATCACCGCTAACGGGCAAATCAAACGCATAGCTCACAGTGGGTTGCTTAGATTCAAAGGATCTGGTCGCCAATGGAAATACCGTCTGTGCGTGACGGGAATAGCCCAGCTCTGGAATTGCGCGCCACTGTGCCCCTTTCGGGGCCCAGGTATCCGCTGATGCAAGCACCACCGGCTCTTGGTAACCGGAGGTAGACACTGGCCCTCCATTAATGAGCGAGGGCGAGTCAAACACAGGTAAACGACGCGGGCTCGCATCCATCATGGCCGCCCATTTACCGTTGTTCTGGCTATTGTACAGGTCGGTTAGTTGCCGAATATGCCGATGCGCTTGCACTGCCTTCGCCCTGTAACTTTCACGTACGTCAGGCTTCACGGTTGTGCTTGCCAGTTGACGGTAAAGCCATTTTCGATTCATCGCCGCCGCGCCCTCGATGGGATAAGCCACCAATTGATACCATGCCGACTGTAATTGGGCTGGCACCTGACGCGCCAATGCGCGCATCGAGTCCTCCAAGCGCTGATACGCCTGCAACCGATTATGAATGAATGATTCAGACCAGCTCGTCAGTGATGTAGGCGTAGTGGGCTCGGTCTGGCTCCAGCCCATGAATTCAGGCCGCCGAATAAACGCCAGGTGATAATACGTCAGCATCAAATCTGCTAAAGGTTCGGCGAGCGCCGGTCCGAAATCCCGAGCAAACTGCTGTTGTAAAAATGATCTGGCGTTATTAACGTCCAGTTCTGGGCCTGACCAGCCTAATTCAAGAAACCACTCTGTATTGTACTCAATTGGTTTAATGTCCCCGACGTTGGCAATCCATAATTGCTTAGCCCCATCTGCATAAGCCCTTGCCATTTCAACCTGAATTAACGCGGGATGCGTAGAGCTCAACCACAGATAGTCATGGGGCCTGCCCCAGTAACTTAAGTGATAATAGACCCCGCTTCCACCGGTTCTGAGCTGCTCTTGCGGATTGCTGCGACGTCGAATATACCCGTAGTTGTCATCCGGCCACACCAGCGTCACCTCTTCCGGTACTGCTAATCCGGCATTGTAGAGAGCCAGCACTTCTTTGTAAGGCGTAAAGACCTGTTTTATAGCCCGTTTGTCTCCATAGACTTCACGTAACAACTGACGTTGCTTTTGAATCACCTGCTGCAATACTGCGACGGACTCCTCTATCGACGACGTACCTTGCATGTGACTGTCATGAATGCCCCGCATTCCCAGTGTAAACAAGGGTAAATCCGGCACGTCGCCCAATTCCTCGACCCGGCTCTGCCAGTATTCCAATACCTGCTGAGAATTGTTCACATAGTCAAACTGACCGCGCTGTGTTGTCTGCCATTCGTAGACGTTATTGCGCATCATGGGCTCAGCATGCGATGTGCCAACGTGAATCTGATAGCGCTGCGCCATTGCTTTATTTCCCGGTACAGTAAAAACCGCCTTTGTTCCCGGGTGCATAGCAGGCCAAATCGTGTTTGCTTTGAGACGCAACAGCAACTGGAATATCTTTTCGTAGGTGCGCGGACCAATATTGCCGGTTTCAGGCTCAAACGTCTTCGCAGCCCAAGGCAACAACCCCCAATCCTCATCATTTAAAAATACCCCACGATACTTCACCGCCGGGCTTTCGAGCATGGGTAACCCGGTTAGAGTGAGTGACGCTTTATCTACTGCGCCTGCCGCCACTTCAACATCTGCCCACCAATGCCACGGTGAAATACCCACTTTCTCGGCGATGGTCATCAAACCATAAACCGCGCCCCTGATATCTGCGCCAACGACATGTAACGTCTCACCAGACACGAACACAGCAAAGCCTTCCCATTGACCATGGGGAGTATTTTCTAGGGCTTTCAGCCTGGGGTGAAAAGGATCAACGGTCACCAGAATACCCGCGCCGCTTTCGACATATTGCTCTGTTACTTCTATCGAGCGCCCCGCTCTGCGCCCAACGTTGTCGGCAAAATCATTCACCGCCCAGGTTAACAAGGGATCCTTGTGTGTCACATGCAAAAGTAACCTGCCTTGATTGGCAGTGAAATCAAATGAACTGGGTTCAGAAGCATGCAACACAGCGCTATTCAAAGTAAAAGCAATGAGTAGCAGAAATCGCAAAATGGATATATTAGATGGCATAAAGAAACGGCTTTTTTTTAACATGACTCACGCTAGGCCAGTGCTTTCGAGAGGTCAATGTGAACCGTTGCATTGTTCCAGATGCGAACTGCTTAAAGCGTATTCGGGGTCGCAATCAAGGGCATTATTAAAAGAGAAGGGTTGAGTGCAATGATATGTCGGGCTACCGGTATGTATTCCGGTAACCCGGCTGGGTATAATGATGTAGCTACAAGGCAAATAGTCCATCGAGAGTGGCCAGCTGTGCTTTTACATCTGCCTCATCTCCTACGACAACCAAATGCATTTTTGACACATCCAGGTATTGTTTCACCACATTGCTGACTTCCGCAGGGGTAGTGGCGTAGATCTTATCAACATAGGTTTGCAGATAAGACGCATCCAACCCATGCAGCTCAGTAAATGCCAGTTGACTAATAATGGCTCCGCGAGAACTGTTGCGCAGTACGAATATCCCGGCCATGTAATTTTTCACCCCCATCAACTCCTTCTCAGACGGATGTTCGTTAGCCAGCAAGTTGATTTCCTTTACGATTTCACTTAGTGAAGCCGCTGTCGCTTCAGCGGTCACATCTGCGCCCTGATACCAAAACCCGGTACCAACACGGTCCATTACTGACGAACGCGGTGAGTAGGTATACCCTTTGTCTTCGCGAATGTTTGAGGTAATGCGACTGGAGAAAGCACCGCCCAGCAGCGTGTTCATCACATTCATGGTCATGGCATCTTTATGACCCGGGCCAAAAGTCGCTAAACCTAAACGTAGTGTTGACTGCGGCGCATCAGGACGATCGATTACGGTAACCGACGGACCAGCCTGAGCCAGTACAGTTTTGCGCTGAGGTTCAGCACCGGCTTGCCATTCACCGAAGGCGCTCTTCACTGCTGCCAGTACAGCGGCTTCATCAAACACACCGGATACATACAGATGACTGCGATTTGGTACTAGGTTGGTTGCTACGAAGGCGGCAGTCTCTTCAGCCGTTATAGACGCCAGCGACTCCTGCGTTGGGTACAACTGTCCATAGGGGTGGTTGCCGTATATCTTGTGATAGAAAGCCTCGGTTGCCTTACTCGAAGGACGAGACTTTGCAACGTCAAGTTCACGCTGGCGATCGACCTTAATGCGAGCCAGATCGCTCTCATCAAAATTGGCGTTCAGGACCATGTCTGCAATGACGGCAACCGCATCGTCTGCAAACTCACTGAGTACATCCGTTCCCAACCAGCTGGAATCCAGCCCCACTGACGTGTCTATCTGTCCGCCCATACTGGCTACCGACGTTGCCAGAGCCTGTGCAGACTGATTGGCCGTACCCTGACGAAGCATTTCGAAGCTTAAATCAGACAGCCAGATTTTACCACCATCATCTATATTGCCAGTGTGAGTGACCAACCGCACCGTCGCCTTAGGCGTAGTGCCGTAGGGAATAAATGTGACTTTCAGGCCATTGTCCAGCGACACCTGGCGCGTTTCAGGCACAACAAAATTACTGGGCTTCCCACCAGCAGGCGGTAGCTCTTTCGCAACGGAAACAGCGGAAACCATCAGTGCCGCGGCGCAAAGCGAGAGTGTTTTAAATAATGTCATGCTGATTACTCCTTATCACTGGCTGGCTGGGTCGCAGGATCTTCGCCCGGGGTAACGGTGAGAACGGTACGATTAGTGGGTCGCAGATATTCCTTGGCGGTGCGAATGATAAGCTCCGGCGTTACCTGTTTAAAGTTCGCTTCCAGTTCATTGATCTTGTTCGGATCGTTGTCAAACAAGGCGAAGCTGGCCAGTAAGTCGGCCCGTCCAAAGCCATAATAACCATCGATGGCATCAAACAGGCTTGAGCGAATTTTTACAATCGCTCGAGACATGGCTTCTTCACTTAGCGGTTGCTCGGTTAACTGGCTTACCACACTGTCAATGGCCTGGGTAATTTGCTCCCGGCTGATATTGTCGTCATGGGTAAATGAACTCATCCACAACATAGGGCCGTTATAGTTGAACATATTGCCCAGCAGATAGTTAATACCACCGCCAACATCACCGGTTATCTGGCGGTTTTTCACTAATTCCTGATACAACAAGCTGTCTTCGCCCTGAACCAGGATTTGATCAATGATGCCCATCGCGTAATACTCAGGCGTCCCCCGCGGTGGCATTTTGTAGGCAAAAGCAAAGGCGGGTTTTGGCGCCAGTTTATCGAACTTATTAAAGACCTGTTCTTTTTCCTGACGTAATTCAGATAAATCGGGCTGCGGCGCTATTTCTGCCGAGGCTATCCCACCGAAGTATTTCTCCACCAGCGTTTTCGCTTCTGCCGGGTCAAAATCACCTACCAGGGCCAACGCTGCGTTATTCGGCGCGTAATACATCTTAAAAAACGCATCTACGTCTTCCAGCGACGCGGCATCCAGATCAGCCAGATCGCCATAGAAATTGTGCGCGTTGTACCAGTTATTAAAGGCATACTGCGGCATGTCCAGCCAGGGGAAGCCACCATAGGGCTGATTCAGCACATTGACTTTAACTTCGTTTTTAACCACACCTTGCTGGTTAGTCAGGTTTTCCTGCGTAATCGCCAGGCCTTTCATACGGTCGGCTTCTGCCCACAAGAAAGTTTCCAGTTTGTGCGATGGTACGATTTCAAAGTAGTTGGTGTAGTCAAAACGCGTCGAACCGTTCAAAACGCCACCGTTGTCATTAACCAGTTTAACGAATTCCATTTTGCCCAGGTTCTCAGAACCCTGAAACATCATGTGCTCAAATAAATGTGCAAAACCGGTGCGATCCCTGGGTTCATTTCTAAACCCGATATTGTAATACACTGCCACCGTGACAGTGGGTGACGTATTGTCCGGTGATAACACCACTTTCAGGCCATTATCGAGGGTGAAGTAATCCACCGGGACATTGTATTCCATGCCCATCGACACATCGCCTGCGCGCGCTGCGATGTTCTCTGCAGAAGGCATACTAGCTTGCGAGGATTGTTGCGACGCTGTATCTGGCTGACCACAGCCGAACAACATGGCAGACAACACGCCCGCTGTCAGTAAAGACATTGTTTTCATGACGTTCCCTTTTATTATTTTGTGTATAACGATAAGAGTTGCGCTTATACCCGGGCCTGACGAAACAGACGGAATGCGTAAAAACGGCGATCTGACAGCACTGCAGTTTGCTGCAGTGCTATGTTAAGGTCAGCATGCAACCTGATTATCTTTTGGTCAAGCTACAGACATATTTTGAAATGGTTTTGTTTGCGAACCGGATGATAAGTTCAGCAACGCCCCGGGTCCTTCAGGACGCTGCTAACAGGAAGGTTAGTAAGCCCCAGCACTGTAGATCAATTCATAACTGTGGCTGTATATTTCAAGAATATTGCCAAACGGGTCTTCCATGTAGATCATACGGTAAGGCTTCTCACCCGGATAATAATAACGAGGCGCAGGCATGCGACGCTTGCCACCCGCCGCTTCAATTCGCTCAGCTAACCCTTCTACATCCGGATCCTGAACACAAAAGTGGAAGATACCGGTTTTCCAGTACTCAAAGTTGTTTTCCGGGTTTTGCTGTTGGTCGAACTGAAAGATCTCGACGCCGATTCTGTCCCCGGTAGAAAGGTGGGCAATTTTAAAATGCTGCCAGCCTTTGCCAAACACGTCAGTGCACATTTCACCAATGGGTGAGTCGTCTTCCGTTATTGATGTCGGTGGCATAATCAGATACCAGCCTAATACCTCGGTGTAAAACGCTACGGCTTTCTCCAGATCGGGGACAGAAATACCGATGTGGGAAAATGTTCTTGGGTAAGTGTTACTCATCATTCCTCCTAAGTTGGTGGAATAAAGCTTAACTTTCGCCATCAATTACGTAAAATTATCAATTATCATTAAATAAATTACATTTCGTTATGATAAACACAAAGTGGTTACTGACCTTTAGCACGCTTTGCGAGGAAAAGAGCTTTACTCGCACTGCTAATAAGCTCTTTATGACCCAGTCTGGGGTCAGTCAGCACCTGGCAAAACTGGAAGACCACCTGGCACAGACACTGGTTATTCGAGAAGGAAAGCAGTTTGTTCTCACCGATGCCGGGCTAAGGCTGCTCGACGATGCGAATGCTGTACTGGCTGCCATCAATAATCTCGAACAGCACATTGGATTTGATACCCCTGATGAAGGCAAGTTACGGATCATGACGCCGGGCAGCGTTGGGCTTAAGTTGTATCCCCATTGTCTGGATCTTCAGCAGACACATCCTGCCCTGAGTGTTGAATTTCGCTTCGCGCCTAATCGCGACATCGACAAAGCACTGTTAGAGAACACTATTGATATTGGCTTAATGACAAGAACGTCATTACATAGTGAAATTGTCACGACCCCCCTTGCTGAAGAGCCCCTGTTACTGGTTACACCTGCTGTAGTAGAAGATTGTTCCTGGCAAACACTGGAAACACTGGGGTTTATTGCCCATCCCGATTCGGCCCATCATGCCGAGTTACTGTTAGGCGCGAACTATCCACAGTATCGCTCGGCGGCATCGTTACCTCAAACGGGGTTCTCAAATCAGATTGGGTTAATACTGGAACCAATCAGCCGGGGGCTCGGTGCTACCGTGCTTCCGGCACATGCCGTGGCCGCTTTTCCGAACCAACATGCCATTCGCATTCACCAACTCGATGTGCCGGTTAGTGAAACCATTTATTTAGCAGAGCATCATTTAAAGCCACGTCCTGCGCGTGTCGATATGCTGGTCACGCACATCAAGCGCTGGCTTAAACATTAAAACTGCACTTTTTGCCGCTGCTGTTTTCGCTGACTCTGAGCTTGCTTGGCGTCTTTACGACGGGCTTTAACAGCCCGGCTTACCCGAGTCGCCTTGCGGGGTTTATCTTGTTTAAGACGGCTTGCAATCCACTCAACCAGACGTGCAATGGCATCTTCGCGATTTTGTTCCTGCGTTCTGAATCGCTGTGCTTTTATCACCATCACACCGTCACCGGTCAACCTGCTATCAGTGCTTTCCAGCAGACGCGCCTTGACCTCTTCAGGCAAGGAAGATGCGGTAATATCAAAACGCAGGTGAATTGCACTACTTACCTTATTCACGTTTTGCCCGCCGCTGCCCTGAGCGCGAATGGCCTGCAATTCTATGTCTTGTTCTGCGAGATGCAGATGTGGAATTACTTCTATCATATTGGTCGATTTTGCAAATTACCCCGATATAGTGCGTAAGCGCTCGCCAAATGTCAAAGCACCGCCACACTGAATCATCTGGATTGAGCCAATTTAGTTGAGGTTTTACTGCTGTCGTCTACGCTTATTGTAAGATTTTTAACGGTGCAATGACGTGACAGTTAGTCTTCGGAGCAAGCTACTGCTTGCGGTAGCGTTGGCATTAATTTTCAGCCTTACTACCCAGGCATTCATTCGCTTCAATTGGACATTACCAGCCCTGGAACACATGGCCAATAGTGCGAATAAGGCCGATCTGTTGCGTCTTGAGGAAGCATTCAGTCAGCAAATTGAAACACTGCGCAGCATTTCGTTAGACAACGCCGTATGGGATAAAATGCACCGGGCTGCCATAGACCGAAACAACGAGTGGTTTGAGGAAACTTACTTTTTGCATGAAACCTTTAGTCAGCTCAATATTAACGGCTGGTACTTTTACGCCCATGACCACCGCCTCATTGCAGGTCAAAGTATCGAGTTACCCTACAAAGTAACCTCAAATCCCATCTTTGCCACGCCCGGCCATTCCATAACCCAACACTTTTTGTTCGATGCTGTGGCAGTGAATAAAAAAGCCATGTCCCGCTGGGGCCTGGTCACCATTAATGAGCGGCCAGCCATCGTGCTGTCTCATGCCATAACCAGCGGCGATGCCTCTGGCACCATTGCCGGAACCAGTCTTATTTGGTCGTACATCAATGACAAACGCATCTCGCAACTTAGCCTGGCGTTGCAGAAACCTCTGTCACTTATCTCCGTAGTATCGGCTACTGATATACCCGTCAACGTAGTCCCTGCTTATACACCGTCAAGCTTACACGGAGAGGCATATAACCGTCAGCTCAATCTGTTGTTTAACGACTATCTGGGCCGCCCCTTTTTTATATTGCGCTTTAACGAAACGCGCTATCCATTTGATAGCCGGGTGTTTGATCAGACTTTGCTGGTTGGCTTACTAGCCGCAACATTGATGCTGTACCTGTTTTATTTGTTTATCCGTCATCAAATTCTGGTGCCGCTTGGCAAGATGGTGGATATAGTGGCAGAAGTCATGGACACCTCGGACTTTTCAAAACGCATTGACTTAAAAGGTTATGATGCAATAGGCAGGCTGGGTAATCACATCGACAGTTTATTTGCATTAGTCAAAGACCAAAAGGCGGAATTGGTTGAGCACAATAAGCAGCTTAGAAACATGAGCTATGCCGATCCACTTACCGGTATCGCCAACCGCCGTTATCTTGATCAGCATTTACAGACACTGGCCGAGAGTGATGAAACCACGCGTATGCCCCTGTCATTACTGCTAATCGACGTCGATCACTTTAAGTCTTTCAACGACAATTATGGCCACAACCAAGGGGATAAAGCCTTGGTGGATGTCGCCACTATACTTCGTCAAAACACGCATGCGGCCACTGATTTTGTGTGCCGGCTGGGTGGTGAAGAGTTTGTTATTGTGTTGCGAGATACAGAGTACGACGATGCACTGGCAGTAGCTGAAAACCTGAGCGCGCAAATCGTCAGTGCCGGCATTTCGCATGTCATGTCGCCCTATCACGTACTTACGGTATCTATTGGTGTAGCAACTAAAGCACCAGGTGTATCATTGCACCAGGCAGAGCTGATAGATCAGGCCGATAAGGCGATGTATCTGGCCAAAGATGCAGGAAGAAACCGTGTTGAGGGTTATCTTTCGGATACGTAAATGTTTTTTTATGCGAAAACCCTTTTTCTTCGGGCTTTAATCCGCGACAATGACCAAAGCGGCGTAACCATGTCTGAATGACGTGGGGGTTACAGGAGTTTGTTTAGCGTGTACCGTTCACTTATTATTCTGGCGATGTCTATTGCTGTATCACTAGTGCCCTCGAGCGTACTCGCTGCCTCTCATCAACTTACTATTGTATATGCTGCTGAGCTCCCCCTGATAAAAAACGAACCGCACGGCAGTTATGCACAGTTAGCCACGCTATTGGAACAAACTCGCGAAACCGACCCCACTACGACCTTTCTATTTGGCGGAGGTAGCCTGGCGCCCAGTATGCTGTCGTCTTTCGACCGCGGTGCCCACATCATTGATATCCTAAATACCCTGGAGCCCGACGCCATGGCAGTGGCGAAGCGCGAATTCAGTTACTATGAAGATGAGTTTTCTTTGCGCGCCTATGAAGCGGCTTTTCCTATGGTGCTGAGTAATGCCATCGATCCGCTGACCGGGGCAAACATCGACGGCGCAGTCAGAAGAATTATCATTGAAAAGCCTGGCATCAAAGTAGGTGTTATGGCGCTAATCCATGACTCTGTTATTGAAGAATATTTGTTACAGCGACTACAGATCACTCAACCCCGCAACGCCGTGCGAGAGCAGATAGCGCTGCTCAAGGCTGAAGGGGCCGATGTCGTCGTATTGATGATTTCTGACAAACACGACTTTGTACACGATCTGTTAGAACAAGGCAGCGTAGATGTCGTGTTGCGAACCGATCCTCACTATACCCTTTCCAGCGATAATCAACACAGCAGTGAACACCCGGGTTACGTCTTTATCACCTCACCCGGTACCTCGGCTGTTGTCACCATTAGCTGGCAGGGCTCTGACACCGCAAAACAGGTCGCTGTAGACACAATAGCGCTAAATCAACTGCAGGCCGACAAAGTAGTAGACACGCAAATAAATGCATATGACGACCGAATTAGTGCGCTGCTCGGAGAAGAAATCGCCACACTGGCAACCAGCATGAATACGCAGCGTTACGATGTCAGAACCAGTGAAAATGGGTTTGGCAATTTGGTCAGCGACGCGTTGCGCAGCGCAAGTCATACCGATGTAGCACTGATAAATGGTGGCGCAATTCGAGGCGAGCGAACCTATAGCCCTGGTTACGTTCTCACCCGGGAAGATATCTCCACAGAATTACCGTTTCGCAGCCGTATCACCGTACTACGCCTGGCTGGTCGGCATATCAAAGCCGCACTGGAAAATGGATTAAGTCAGGTAGAACAGGTCGCGGGCCGTTTTCCTCACGTCTCTGGTATTTCGATGAACGTTGATTTAAACGCCCCGGTGGGTGAGCGTGTTAAACAGGTCATGGTAAACGGACAACCGCTGGAGGAAGCCCGCATATACAGCATGGCAACTTCTGACTTCCTGGCCGGCGGTGGCGATGGCTACGACGCATTGACACTTGGTACAGAAGTACCGTTTAGCCAGCAGGTTACGCCGCTGATTGCCGATATTGTGATCAGTGTACTGAGACGTCAACAAACCATTTCAGCCAGAAAGTCAGGCAGAATTAACTACATGCCCTCGATTGGAAGGAACGATTAATGAAAAAACAATCGCCTTTACAATCTGTCACTGCCGATAGCCATCAAAAGCGGCTTTACTCTTTAACCGGTATCATCAATATTGGTTTGGTTACTCTGATCCTGTCGATCTTTGTGCTTGCCGTTACCACCTATTCGAAGCTTAAGTCGTTTGAAGAATCGTTGATTTTGATGACCGATGAATCACTACCAACCGTCGTCCACTCTGGTGAATTGTATTCACAAATGAGTTTACTTATGAGTGTGACTGAGCGGTTGTCAGGCGCAAATTCTGATGCGATGCGCCGCATTGCCTACAATGCAATTAATCAACAACTGGCGTCTTTGGACGATGTGGCAATGGATCGCAGCGACAACGCTTATATGCTTGCACAACTGCGCTCTATTCGACGGGAACTGGCAGACTTAAATTCACTGGTAGAACAAAAACTCACGGTCAACACGCTGCTAAACACGCAGCAAGACAAATTGTTTACGCTACACAGCAATATTACGGATACGGCAACAGCGACGGTCACTAATTTGGCCAACCAACCCTGGTATCTGGCGTTTTCCAATGTTGTTGCCCGTGCATCCGAGGTGCTGACAACAGATCAATTAAGCTTAATACGTCAGCAGCAACGAACACTCAGCGCCCTGCTCGACAAACTCGATTCGCTGTCACAGGCCCAGCGCACAAGCAAAATACAAGGCGCGTCAGCCATCAGTACGCAATTGCGCAGAATGATCCTGGATGACAAAGCCGGTCTTATTGCCCTTCGACAGTCACAGTTGAAAATTGTAGGACGGGTGCGTGGACGAGGCAATTTTGTACGTAATCTCATATCAGATTACGCCCGTTTGAATGAGTTTGAATCTCACCAGTTGAATGAGTCCGTTCTGGAACGCGCTTACGATACCTCACGGCTGGTCACACAGCAGATTCAGCATATCAGTATCATATTTGTTTTTGTGTTTCTTGCGTACGTTGCTTTCGTATTGTTTATTCACCATGCGGTTGTACGCAGACTCAAGAAACTGCGCAATCAGGTGCAACAGCGCGCAGCCGGTGACAGCCGGGAAATTAAGATGAGCGGCAAGGATGAGATGACCGAGCTAGCCCATAGTTTTGAACAGTTTGCGTCTACCATAGAAACCCAAAAAGCCACGCTGGAAGAACTGAGTCTGCGGGATGCCCTGACCGGAATTGCAAACCGCCGAGCTCTCGACGAGCGCTATCTGCAGGAGATTCATGTGGCTTCGCGCCAACGCTGGCCACTTAGCGTTATGCTTTTGGATGTCGATTTCTTCAAACAATACAATGACAACTACGGGCATGGTCAGGGTGACGAATGCTTAAAACAAGTCGCGCAATTGCTGAAATCCACCCTGCCCCGTAAGACGGATTTACTGGCCCGTTACGGGGGTGAAGAATTTGCCATCCTACTTCCTGACACCGATCAGGCCGGCGCAATACGGGTAGCAGAGGCTATTTTAAATGCCTTCAAAGAAGCCCAAATCCCACATGATTTCAGTGGCGTAGCCGACCATATTACGATCAGTATTGGTATATCAGTAAGTAAGGATGTGTTAGGCGATCACACGATACCGTCATTCGATGAAGCGGATAAATCCCTCTACACTGCAAAGCGTCAGGGGCGAAACAAGTGGGTGATGTATGACGAGAGCATCGTTTAAGCCAATGCTCTCATCAGGTATGAACTAAGCAGAACCGACACGCCGTATACGGTTCGTACTTATATGCTTTACACTACTCGAATAACTCGCTGTGCAGTACTTTCACAATTTCAGTACTGTCAGATTCGTTCACCAGGAACGAAATGTTATGCGGGTTAGCACCGAAGCAAATCATTCGCAGGTTGTAATCGGAAACCGCTGCAAAGATTCGGCTCGATACGCCTTTACCCGTTTGCATGTGGTTTCCCACCACCGTCACCAAATCAAAGCCATGCTCAACCTTAACGTCACAGATGGTTTCCAGTTCAGCAATGGTTTCCCGATTCAGTCGCTGCGCGACAGAATTAGCCGGGTTATCCAGTGTAAATGACACAGAGATTTCAGAGGTCGTAACCAAATCCACGCTTAGTTTGTGTTTGGCAATGATAGCAAAGACCTGTTGCAGGAAGCCTTGCGCGTACATCATTTTCGGTGTTTTTACCGTGACCATAACCTGCTCTTTACGACGCGTAATGGCGCGGAATGACGGCTCGTGCTCGCAGTCACGAACAATCCAGGTACCGCCTTTTTCAGGCTCTTTACTGGAACCGACAAACACTTTGATGTCCTTACGCACTGCAGGCTCCATGGTTGCCGGGTGAAGCACCTTGGCACCAAAGGTCGCCATTTCAGCCGCTTCTTCAAAGCTCAGCTCTGGCAATGGGTGTGCTGCTGGCGTAATACGTGGATCAGTTGTGTATACACCGGTCACATCCGTCCAGATTTCACATACATCTGCCTCCAGGCCTTCGGCCAGCAAAGCGGCGGTAAAATCGGAGCCACCTCGTCCAAGCGTGGTAGTTCGGCCTTCTTCATCGGCACCGACGAACCCCTGTGTAACTACGATGGCATTGGCAATTTCAGGTTTTAACAGCTTTTGAGCGTTTTCTGCGATGGCGTCAATTTGCGGTGCCGCTTCACCAAATTCGCTGTCTGTGCGCAGTACTTTTCTCACGTCAAAGTTCAGTGTTTGCACATTTTGTTCAGCCAGAACAGCTGAAAACATCAGTGAAGACATGCGCTCACCCATCGACAGCAACTGGTCTTTTAAGTCGTTGCGGTGCAGGATTTCTTCATGGCTTGCCAAACTGCGCAATTCATCAAGCAGCTCGTTTAATTTAGGCTCAATGTTCGCTTTGTCTTTCAGGGCATTTAAGATAGCCAGTTCAATATCAATAATCGACTGAACGGTGTCATTGATTTGTTCCTGGGTCATCGGGGTGTGGGCCAGACTAACCAGATAATTTGTTACGCCAGCCGCGGCACTGACAACAACAATACGGGTTGCAGGGTTACCCGCAACAATTTTGGCACAATTTTGCATGGCCGCATAATTGGCCACACTGGTGCCGCCAAATTTTGCAATGGTTAACGCGTTGCTCACGGTGTTCTCCGTTATTACGCTGAGAGTTCTCAGTTTAAGGATTGAAAACCAGTTGGTCACCAACACGTATCTCGTGCTGTGCAAACCAACCTTGGTTCATTTCTAGCGCATACTTCACCACGCCTGATGCACCAACCGACGTAAGATCGTGTGGGTGCAGCGCTTTGATATCAGTGATCACGCCGTTTCTGTCGATAAATGCCACATCCAGTGGTATGAAAGTATTCTTCATCCACATGCTTGCTTGTTTTTCTGGTTCAAATCGAAATAGCATCCCGCAATCCTCGCACAAAGATTTGCGAAACATCAAGCCTCTGGCCCGCTGCTCAAATTGCTGTGCATATTCAAGTTCAAGCTTTATATCATTAATTTGTATTCGCACCGAATCAAATTCGACATCAGATGATGCCTGAGCCGAAAGCCACACCAGCGCGCTAAACAGCACACTTAATATCAGGCCAGTTTGTAGTCGGTTGCGAGTACGCATGATGATTCCTTGTTGTTTAAGCATAAAAAAAGCCGGGCCCTTACGGTGCCCGGCTTGCTAGTTTATATGCTAACTCAGGCAACATTCAACGTTGGAATGATCTTAGCCTTCGCATCTTCTTCCGCTTTCTTGAAGCTGTCCATCTTGTCGAAGTTCAGGTAGCGGTATACATCGGCTGCCATTGAGTCGATCTTACCTGCATATTCCATGTACTCCTCAGCCGTTGGCAAACGTCCAACGATTGCACCAACTGCTGCAAGTTCTGCAGAAGTCAGATATACGTTAGCGCCATCACCTAAACGGTTAGGGAAGTTACGGGTAGAAGTAGACAGTACCGTAGCACCGGCTTCCACACGCGCCTGGTTACCCATACACAGTGAACAGCCAGGCATTTCAGTGCGCACACCCACACGGCCGTAGATGTTGTAGTAACCTTCTTCCATCAACTGGGCTTTATCCATCTTAGTCGGAGGAGAAATCCACAGGCGGGTTGGCAGCGTCTTGCCGTAGTTATCAAGCAGTTTACCTGCTGCACGGAAGTGACCAATGTTAGTCATACAAGAACCAATGAAGACTTCGTCTACTTTGTCACCTGCCACGTCAGACAGCGTTTTCGCGTCGTCTGGATCGTTTGGACAGCATACAATTGGCTCTTTGATTTCTGACAAGTCAATTTCAATGACTTCTGCGTATTCAGCATCGGCATCAGCACGCATCAGTGTTGGGTTAGCCAGCCACTCTTCCATCTTACGTGCACGACGCTCAAGGGTACGAGGATCGCCGTAACCTTCGTTGATCATCCAGCGCAACATAGTGATGTTAGAACGCAGGTACTCTGCAATAGACTCTTCAGACAGGTTGATGGTACAACCTGCTGCAGAACGCTCTGCAGACGCATCAGACAGTTCGAACGCTTGCTCAACCGTTAAGTCTTCCAGACCTTCGATCTCAAGGATACGACCAGAGAAGGCGTTGATCTTACCTTTCTTCTCAACCGTCAGCAGGCCTTGCTTGATACCGTACAGCGGAATCGCGTGTACCAGATCACGCAGAGTGATACCAGGCTGACGCTCGCCTTTGAAGCGAACCAGAATTGACTCAGGCATATCCAGTGGCATTACGCCAGTAGCGGCAGCAAACGCAACCAGACCAGAACCGGCCGGGAATGAAATACCCAGAGGGAAACGGGTGTGTGAGTCGCCACCGGTACCTACGGTGTCAGGCAACAACATACGGTTCAACCAGCTGTGGATGATACCATCACCAGGGCGCAGAGACACACCGCCGCGGTTCATGATGAAGTCAGGCAGCGTGTGCTGAGTATCGATATCAACCGGCTTAGGATACGCCGCAGTGTGACAGAATGACTGCATGGTCAGGTCGGCAGAGAAACCAAGACACGCCAAGTCTTTCAGTTCGTCACGGGTCATAGGACCGGTGGTGTCCTGAGAACCAACCGTTGTCATTTTCGGCTCGCAATAGGTGCCAGGGCGGATACCATCAACGCCACACGCTTTACCTACCATTTTCTGAGCCAGTGTAAATCCTTTACCTGTATCCGCAGGTTGTTCCGGCTTACGGAACAGGTCAGAGGCGCCAAGACCCAGTGTTTCACGCGCTCTTTCAGTCAGACCACGACCGATAATCAGGTTGATACGACCACCAGCGCGGACCTCGTCCAGGATAACCTTGGACTTATAGTCGTACTCAGCCAGTACTTCACCAGTTTCGTGGTTTGTGATTTTGCCTTCGAACGGATAGATGTCGATAACATCACCCATGTTCATTTTTTCAACGTCAGCTTCAAACACTAACGCACCCGCATCTTCCATGGTATTGAAGAAAATTGGCGCAACTTTAGAACCAATACATACACCGCCACCGCGCTTGTTAGGTACGCCTGGCAGATCTTCACCGAAGAACCACAGCACAGAGTTAGTTGCTGATTTACGTGAAGAACCGGTACCGACTACGTCACCCACGAACGCAACCGGATAGCCTTTCGACTTGATCTCTTCGATTTGCTTCATTGGGCCTTTCACGCCATGCTCTTCCGGCTCAAGACCGTCACGAGTCATTTTATAGGCTGCCAGAGCATGCAGAGGGATATCAGGACGTGACCAGGCATCAGGCGCAGGTGACAGGTCATCAGTGTTTGTTTCACCGGTTACTTTGAACACGGTGTAAGTCATCTTGTCAGCCATTTGCGGACGTGAAGTGAACCACTCACCTTCTGCCCATGACTGGATAACTTCTGTTGCGAACGCATTGCCTGCTTTGTGCTTTTCTTCAACATCATGATACGCATCGAACATCAGCAATGTGTGCTTCAGTTCTTTGGCCGCCAGTGCAGCCAATTCGGCATCGTCCAGCAATTCAACCAACGTCGCGATGTTGTAACCACCGTGCATATTGCCCAGTAATTCAACCGCTTTTTCTTTGCTGATTAGGTCACAGCTTACTTCGCCTTTAACGATTGCACTCAGGAAACCAGCCTTAACGTAGGCCGCTTCATCAACACCAGGAGGCACGCGGTCAGAGATCAGCTCTAACAGGAATGCTTCTTCTCCTGCAGGCGGGTTCTTCAGTAACTCTACCAATCCGGCCACTTGTTCCGCATTCAGCGGTTTTGGTGGGATTCCTTCAGCAGCACGCTCATCTACGTGTTTGCGATATTCTTCTAACACGATGTTTTCCTCATGGTTATTCCTGCCTGATTTGACGGTCGACGGCAGGAAGTGACTATAAAAGCGCCAGAATTATAGCGGTTTGTATTTCAAAATTGAATTCCAATGCGCTGACGCCCGTTTATAACGGTTATTCAGGCAGACTATTCATTTTACTGAGTAGCGCTTATACGCCAGATGCTTTATCAGCGTAAGCTGTGTTCTGGCACATTCTTCGGACGCAATGGCGAAAAACGCATAATGCGAGCTCTCTCTCCATCGGTCAGAACATAAATAGCGCCATCCCGGCCTACAATTACGTCGCGCAATCGTTCATTTATGGTAGCAAAAATTTGCACTGCCGACATGCGATTTTGGTCTAATGAGACAGCATAGAGCGCTTTATTTTTAAGGCTTGTCACCAACAGGTGATTTTGCAATTCCGGAAACACATCGTTGTGGTAGATCGTCATCCCTGATGGGGCTATCGAAGGTGTCCAGTTCAACATTGGACCCTGCATGCCTTCGTATTGCGTAAACGGCGAAATACGCGCTCCGGAATAATCGCGCCCCAAGGTAACTACTGGCCAGCCGTAGTTTTGGCCAGCCTGAACCAGGTTAATTTCATCACCGCCATCAGGGCCGTGCTCGTGCAGCCAGATATCCCGGCTTTTGGGGTCCTGTATAAGCCCTTGCGGATTGCGATGTCCCAACGTGTAAATGTATTGTTCCGCTTCTGAATCACCGCCTGCATACGGGTTGTCAGCTACGGATTTACCCTCTGTAGTAAAACGCAACACCTTACCTAAAAAGCTGTCTTTGCGTTGTGCTTGTTCACGATAATCAAACCCATCACCACTGGTCATTAACCAGGTATCGTCCGGCAATTGCAGGAGGCGGCCGCCATAGTGAACCGGTGTGTCTTTTGGAGTAGACACCTTGAAAATATCCTTCACGACAGGTGTTTTGGTATCTAACACAGTCGTACCGAAAGTAAGGTAGTTTTCGCCTGCGGAACCACTGGCGTAGCTGAGGTATACCCGTCGCGACTCGGTAAAATCACGAGCCAGTTCAATATCCAGTAGTCCACCTTGCCCAGCCACATACAGTTGTTCGAATTGCAGCGGTATTTCCTGACGCTGTCCGGCGTGATCATACTCGATAATGACGCCACTGCGCTCCGTGATCAGCCACCCTCCTAACGGGTTTTCAACCGCCGCCCATGGGTAGTCTAAATAGCCGGCTATCTGGGTTTGGTGATAATTTCCAGTCAATGCCGGCGCCTCGGCTGAGGCACCAAGTGCCAGCGGAGACGTACACCCTAAAAGACAACCTATCAGCCAGCGCTGCCAGCCTCTCGAGAAACCTGAATTCATGCCCAAATAATGATCTACAACTTGTATTGCGCAGCTTACCATGAAATTATTGACCACCGCTAAATACCTTAGTCTTACCCTTCAGATTAACCAGAGAAGCAGTGAATGTCTGAACAAGCCACCGAATTCCACGTTGACACAGAGGTTAGCCGTTTTACCAAAGCGGGCGCGTTACTGGTTGCCTGGTTGGCTTGCTATACCATTGCAAGTGTTGCTCAATCTCAATTCGTACTGCAGAACCTTACTGAACTTGGTGTGGTGATTAATGGTAATCAATGGCTTGAACACACGATATTAGACTGGTGGGGTTTATTGCCGAAGTTCGGCGGCGCCATTTTCCTTTCCCTAACCCTGTCGGTGTTCATCAGTGGCAGACTGGGCCGCTGGTTGAAACTCAGACGCAACTGGCTGCATGCCGTTGGTGGTGCGTTAGCAATGTTGCTGATGCTGGCCATTATGCACCCATTGCTAAACGTCACGCTGATCGCCGGTACCCGCAGCTTCGCCGGAATGTGCTGGCAGGCACTTGCCGGGGCCGTTGGTGGTGAACTTTACCGAATACTGCGCCAGGACTTAGCGCGGTGGATTATTCAGCGCCCCAAACAAAACGCCCTTTTATAATCGACCAGCGGATAACGAACACAGCATTCTTCGCCACTCGTTCGTAGTCGTTACCCCACCGTTTATCGCTATTTCAGGTATTTTTTCCTTTTAGCTCTTGCCAAACAATTCCATCTTTGATTAATATCAAATGATAATCGTTATCATTTGTATTTTTAATGTTAATAAATAAATCAGATATCCATCACAGGTCCATTTCATCCCTGCTGCTGTTGACCCTACTAAGTCCGGCGACCCTGGCTGGTACTGCCGACGATCCCGAAACGATTGTTGTGACTGGCACCCGTTCGCCGAAGGCTTTATACGCCTCACCGGTGAATGTGGAAATTATAGAACAAGCCACTATCGAACGCTTGTCGCGTGGCACCTTGCGCCAGTTACTTGAAGTCATGCCCGGTGTAGTGGTAACCCGCAGCCGTAAGGACGGATATAACATTCAGTTACAGGGCTTTAGTGCAGACCGGGTGTTAGTGCTCATGGACGGTCAGCCGCTCATTTCGCCGACGGGTTCGGCGGTTGATCTGGACCAAATCAGCGTTAATAACATTAAGCAAATCGAAATCGTGCGTGGCGCTGCCTCTGTCCTTTACGGTAGTTCGGCCATGGGCGGCGTGATTAACATCATCACCGAAGCGCCGAAAAAGGGCACAGTTCGTGTCACGCTGGAAGCCAATAGTTACGCTAATAATGCCAGAGATGATGATAACTGGGGGCAACTCTACCGGCTCCAGGCAACAGAGACATTGTTTGACTGGCAAACCAGCCTGAATGTGCAGTACATCGACGATCCAGGTTTCGATTACGACCCGGACACCGTGCTACAGAATGGCGCATCTAACGACAAAACCTTCCTGCATCTGGATCTGTCCCGTGACTTTTCACAGCTTCGGTTTTCCAGTAAATCCCGTTGGTTCAGCGAAAATAAATACAAAGTGTTGTCCAGCGTGCCAGGTCAGTCTTCCGTACTGAGTTATCAGTCTGAAGTCGAGCAATGGCAACAGGATATGCGTCTTGCCGCCACAAACGACTGGCACATCAGCGCCCGGGCACTCGGGCATAATGAAACCAGTGGTAATTCAAACGGCTTGCGTGACACTCAGATTGCCATGCAGGAACTGGAGTTGCAGAAAGTCTGGATGGGCGACCTAGAGTGGATTGCTGGCATGACGCTGCATCAGGATCAGCTCGACCAGGTTAACCTCGCCTCGCAGATTGTGGAAGTCGATGATGCCAGCCGCCAGTCTGCTGAAGGCTTTGTACAGGTAAACGCCAGTTGGCAGTCTTTTCAAATGCTGCTTGGTTCTCGGGTGCAATACGACAGTGACTTCAACTGGCACCAGGCCTGGCGCGGAAGCGTGAGTTATCGCATTGAATCCGGCGACCACAGCTGGCAGTGGCGAGCGGGCGCGGGGCAGAGTTACCGGGTGCCAAACCTGAAAGAACGCTACTACATTTTTGATCACAGCAACCTCGGTTACATGATCATCGGCAATAACGAGCTGGTTCCGGAAACGGCCAATAATGTCTCGGGCGGAGTGAAGTGGCTCTATCGGCCCAATACTGACTGGCAATTCTCGTCAGACCTCAACCTCCACTACACCGACGCTGACGATTTTATTATCACCACCGCCGATGCAGTACTGTCTCAGCAGGCCGGTGTAGATGTATTTGTTTACAGTAATGTTGAGCAAGCCGTCATTCAGGGCTTTGATGTCGCCTTAAGCGCAGAGCACAATGTTACTAAGTGGCAGGTTAACTATAGCTTTCTGGATGCTAAAGATGGCAACGGCCAGCGACTGGCTGAACGTCCCCGCCATCTGGTTAAAGCATCGGTAACATATCAACACCTCCCGTGGGATGCTGACATCCAGTTTTATGTGGTTGCCAGTGATGAAGAGTCGCCTGACAGCAGCTATGCAGGTATCTATCGCGACCACGCTATTACCGCAAATGTTCAGTTTAAACACCAGTATTCCGACCACCTGAGTTGGCAGGTAGGCATAGAAAATATCTTCGACCAACACCAAAACACCGCCAAAACACAACAAGGCTTGTTCGATGCCCGCGGCATTGTGAGTCGTCAGATTGTGCTCAGCACCCAGTATCAATTTTAAACAGCAGGAGTTCTCATGAAAGTTTCGACCGGGCGCTTAACCGCCACTTTATTGCCAGCCACGATGGCCATGTTATTAACCGCATGTGGAGGCAGCAGTAACAAAACGCCCGAAGAAGAAATCATTTCCGAAGGCGAGATTTACGGCCCTTACAGCACAGGCTCTACCAGCGAGCCTGTAACGGTGTACTTCGATTTAGACACCCAGAGCACCGTTGAACTGACTGACGAGGAAGCGGCCACAGACACGACCTGGGATATCGCCTTCCGTCGCACCAAAGTGTGGCTGAACACGGCACAGGAAACGCCCGTCAGCGTATACTTTACCGGTAACAACGCTGACTTTTATGATGCTGACGGCAACCCTATCGCAGATATGTTCACTACAGCGACAGCTGATTCAGAACTGGATGACTACACGGCCATTACGCTGGCAGATGTACCTGAAGCTGACGCATTTAGCAGTGACGAAGCCGCTGCGGTAGTGGGCACCAGTTTCTATAACTATGACATGACAACCCACGTAGTCACCGCCGCTGACGATGTGTATTACATTGTGTATTCCGACAGTAACTACACCAAATTCCGGGTTACCGACATTCAAACCACGGGGCGTGAGATCGGTGAAATCACGTTTGAAATTGCGCATCAAAGCGTACTGGATGGACAAAGTGAGTTCGCTACAGCGCAAACGTTAACCCTGCAAACGGAAGCCTGTGCCGACGATACCTATGTCGACTTTGATACACAAACCACAGCAACAGAAGCCGGTGAGTGGGACCTGATGCTAACTTGCGGTGATGCCGGTGCAGCGTTTTCACTGACTCTGGCAGACGACGCAACGGTCATCAAAACAGATGGCCAGACCTACACAGGAATCGATTCTGCTGCTGCGCCTTACATGGGGTTCACCAGCGATGCCTACACCGAATACGCGTTTGATGCGACGCCGTGGTATTACTACGACGGCAGCACGCACCTGCTGTATTCGCAATTCGGCGTATATCTGATCCAGGCTGGCGATGTTACTTACAAATTCCAGATCACCAGCTATTACGATGAAGCCGGCACATCAGGTAACTACAGTTTCCGCGCCGACGCCATAACAGAATAACCTTTGCTGTCCGGGCCTGTACGCTGTGCAGGTCTGGTAGCAGTAATGAGAGTGATTTATGCAACGTATTGTTTTATTCCTGTGTACACTCTGGGCGTGCTCAACAGGCGCCCATGAGCAGTTACGCATTGTCGCAGCAGGCGCCAGCGTAACAGAAATAGTGTTTGCGCTGGATCGCGGTGACCATGTGGTCGCCACCGACAGCACAAGTTACTACCCCCATGCTGCCGCTGAACTTACGAAACTGGGCTACTTCCGACAGCTCAGTACCGAAGGTGTACTGGCACAAAACCCAACCCATGTGCTGGGCGCTGCGGCCACTGGACCCGATGCCGTGTTACAACAATTGGAAGCCGCTGGCGTAAGGGTGATCAAATACAATCACCCACGCACACTGGATGGACTGTTAGGCATGATAGGCGACATTGGCGAAGATCTCGACGCGACAGCCAATGCCAACACCTTAAAGCTGCAGGTAAAACACAGTATCGACACGGTCTTACAGTCCTCAGCCGCCGCTCAGGTGAAAGGGAAAAAGGCGCTCTATGTAGTGGCGAATAATGACCGAGGTCTAACCGTTGCGGGCAGTCATACTCTGCCGGATGCTTTGTTTAGCGAACTGGGTATGCACAACATTGCGTCTTCCCTCAACGAATACAAACTGATGAGCAACGAGAGTGTGATGCAAGCTAATCCGGATGTCATTTTCATGGCCAGCCACTTTGGCAGCGACCAGGCTGCCATTGAGGCCCTGTGTGCACATCCAGCCATCGCGATGACACATGCAGGCAAACAATGTGCTGTTACGCCATTGTCGAGTGCCACCAGCCTGGGACTCTCGCCCAGAGTGGCTGATACGCTGGCACAGATTGTTGAGGCCACCGTTGCTACGGACACACAACAACGTGACTAACCTCACCGCTCACGCTGCCGATGTGCAGGTTAATCAGCATATTACTGCGCGTGATCATCGCCGCCAGCATATATTAACTGGCGCCGTTTCTGCGGTGTTCATCAGTGCCTGGCTGTCCGTATCTTTGGGCAGCTACGACTGGCAATGGTCGGCGATTTGGCAATACCTGACTGCTGAAGACGCTGCACCAAGACACGTAGCAATGCAGTGGTACGTGCTCTGGGATTTGCGTTTGCCCCGCACGCTCATGGCCATTTGTGTTGGTGCGTTGTTGGGTATGGCGGGGTGTGCGATGCAGGGGTTAGTCAGAAACCCACTGGCTGATCCCGGATTGATCGGTATCTCCGGCGGGGCTGCAGCCGCAGCGGCCACCAGCATGGCGATACTGCCACTATACTGGCCCGGTATAACCCCTTTTGCCACGGTTATTGCCGCATTTTGCGGTGCATTACTAACAGTAGCGATGGTATTACATATGGCTAGACGCGCTCACGGTATTGCAGTCGGCACACTCATTCTTGCCGGCGTTGCAATAAATGCGCTGACAGGCACGGTCATTGGGGCAATCAGCTACCTTGCTGACGATGATGCATTGCGACAGATATCATATTGGACCATGGGCAGTCTGGCAGGAGCAAACTGGTTGCAGGTCGCTATACTTAGCAGCTGTTTAGCAATCAGCGCCAGTGTATTTTGGCATTGCCGCTCCGCGTTGAATTTATTTGCCCTGGGTGAACAAGACGCGGCTTATCAGGGGCTCAACGTTAAACGTTATAAAAACCTGTTGCTCTGGACAGTGGCATTTGCCGTTGCGCTTGCCACCGCCCTGTGCGGCATCATTGGCTTTATTGGTCTGGTGATCCCACATATTTGCCGCAACCTGGTAGGCGTTGACCAACGCTTCCTGATGCCAGCCAGTGGTATCTTGGGCAGTGTGTTACTGGTCCTGTCTGATTGTGTATCACGCAGCCTGTTCAGCCCGCTGGAGATCCCAATTGGCATTATTACCTCTGCCGTAGGCGCGCCATTCTTTTTGTATTTATTGTACCAACAGCGAGGGCGCATCGATGACTGATCCGGTACTTGCCATTCACAATGCGTCCATTACCAGAGGCAATCGCACGTTGATTCACAACCTGACAGGAAAACTGCGAGCCGGTGAAATGACCGCCGTCGTCGGCGAGAATGGCTGTGGTAAATCTACTCTGCTTTTACACCTCACAGGCATTCGCAATACGGCTCTGCCGGTTTCGCTGCTCAACAGGCCACTTTCTGCCTGGTCTCCTGCAGACATGGCAAAACAGCGGGCAGTGATGCAGCAGCATCCAAATACGCCATTTGCCTACTCAACAGACGAAATTCTGTTGTTGGGACGAAGCCTTTACAAAGAACCGCTGGCTTTGCGTACCGCCTGGGTTGCCCGCGTAGCGCAATGGTTTGATTTAACGCATTTACTGGGCAGGGATATACAAACCCTGTCAGGCGGCGAGCGCCAGCGCATATTTCTGGCCAAAGCGGTGTTACAGCTCATTCCTGAACATCAGCCAGTGAACGTCACCCCGGACCTGCGCGGCAAATTACTGTTGCTGGATGAGCCGACGTCGGCGCTGGATTTGCGTCACCAGCGCGGTGTCATGGAGCAGTTGAATGCCCTGACCAGCCTGGGCTTAGCGGTACTGTGTATCAGTCACGATATCAACTTAGTCTCGCCCTACTGTCAACAAATGTGGGTATTGGGCGAAGGCGCCTGCATTGCACAGGGATCACCGCGTAACGTACTCACTGAATCCGTGCTCACACGGTGCTACCGCACCCCAATAGAACTAATTACGCGTCCGGGTAAACCCCCTTTGGTTACCCACTGACGTACCATGTTATGTATTAAGAATAAGGAACACCCATGACCATGCAAACGCTCGCTTTTGAAGCCAAACAACTATGCCGTACCCAACACTCTGGTGTGTTAAGCACCCAGTCTACCTCAATGCCTGGCTACCCCTTTGGCTCAATTGTGCCGTTTGTCACAACCCATACCGGGGATGTGATCATTTACATCAGTGACATCGCGCTTCATACCCGCAATATAAAAGCCGACAGTAAAGTCAGCCTGACCGTATTCGATCCCAGCGAGGATGACTCACAGGCCAATGGTCGCGTCACCATTATGGGCGATGCCAGCCAGCTCACTGATGACGCAGAAATTGCGCTATGTTCTGAGCAATATTTTCAGTTATTTCCTCAGGCCAGAGCTTACCAGCAAACCCATGATTTCCACTTTTACAAAATCAGCGTAGCACGTGTTCGCTTTATTGGTGGGTTTGGTAAGATCCACTGGATCAATCCGGAATTCTGGCAAACGGAAAGCCAGGAATGGCAACGCAATACCGCCGGTATGATTGAACATATGAACGACGATCATCAGGATGCAATGCAACTCATTCTGGCTCATTTTGCCAACGTGCAGACCAGCAAAGTCACCATGCTAAGCGTATTTGCTGAAGGTGCTCATTATCAGTCGGCCGAAGGTAAAATTGTGTTTATTCCGTTTGCCAACGCCTGCCATAGTCCTACCGAAGTTCGCCAGGCACTGGTTGCACAAACCAAAGCGTGCCGTGACGCGCTGGCTGAAACGGCCGAGTAAAATACCGTACCTGTGAGAGGGTAATTTACCCTCTCCGCTTTATCGCCTGAACCGGCAAAACCTGGTACCTAAATTAGTCCTCTCAGCCTACCCGATTTAACAGCCATTCACCGGCTTCATCCTCACTTTGGGTTTCTTTCCTCGTCAAACGTGATAGCGTAGTTTTCCAACCTCAAAAAAGGAATACAGGGTGTCATTGAGTATCATTACTGCTCGGGTTCGGGTTTTCTGGGAGTCACTGTCTACCAGCTACTGGTTTATTCCTGTACTGATGATGCTGGGCAGCGTTGCGCTCTGCTATACCTGCCTGTCGGTAATAGAGCGAGCCTTTTTACCCGACTTTCTGCAACCACTGATACCCAGGGTCACGCCGGAGAATGTACAACAGCTGTTGTCTACCGTTGCCGGCGCAATGATCACCTTCACCAGTATCGCTTTTTCAATGACGCTGGTTGCCCTGACTCTGGCATCGAATCAGTTCGGACCAAGGCTCATACGCAATTTTATGAATGACAAAAGTACCCAGGCCGTGCTGGGTATCATGGTATCCACCTTTTTGTTTTGCTTACTGTCGTTACATCATTTGTCGTCAATTGCTGAAAATCAGGATGCCATCTCTCTGCTGGCCGGTTTTACCGTCTTTTTTGCTATCGTCGACTGCGTCACCATTGTGTACTTTATTCACCATGTATCGCGGTCCATTCAAGCCGATCAGGTTATCGCTAATTGCTTCAATGCGTTTTGCAATAGCATTGATAGCTTGCTGCCCAAACCCGAATCAGACTCAGCGCACAAAGCCGTTAACGAAAGCTGGACGAACACGCAAGAGAGTTTTCCTCTGGTGCTGCATGCCCGATGCAGCGGTTATGTGCAAACTATTAATTACGCCAGTTTTATGGCGATGTCAGCGGTTAAGGTCAGCGGCAGTGAAATCCACGTACGAAGCGGCGACCATGTCGTGAAAGACGCTAAACTGATTACGCTTTATTGCAAACAACCCTTTGAAGCTGACGCCTTCAGTGATTTGCACAACGCCGTTGTATTGGGGAGCGAGCGCACGCCCATTCAGGATCCGGAATTTGCAGTCAGCCAACTGGTTGAAATTGCCCTGCGCGCGTTGTCACCCGGCATCAACGATCCGCATACCGCCATTACCTGCATAGATAAACTCACCGCAGCCTGCGTGCTTATTTGTCAGCGTGACTTCCCTGCCGACACCCTGGTTCACAATAGTACTGAGGTATGGCTAAAGCGCCGCACCTTTACCTTCGAAGGGATAGTGGACACCGCATTTAGTCAAATAAGACAAATGGCCGGTTCGCATACAAAGGTGCAGGTTCATTTACTGAATAGCCTGGCGACGCTGCAGTCCCACTGTAACGCCTTGGCTGTGAATACCATTATGCAACACGCGAACAGTATTTACGCCAACAGCCAGACAAACACGTTGTGTGGCAGCGATCGCCATGCAATAGACGAAGCGATGCTGCCTTTCAGAAGGCAGCATGACGTTTAGCGCTATGCGCGCGTCATCGACAGCGAGCGACCTTGTTTGGTTATACGGTACTGACGAAGCGTTTTAGCGGTGTAATGCTCAGAGTTTACATTGCTTACCGCAATAAACTTCACTGTGGCTTGCTCAGGCTGCAGAGACACCTTTACGTAACCTCGGTGCTGACAGTCAGTCCACATAATCTCTCGATTGTGCGACGCAACACGCAAATCTAACTCTGTCGCCAGTTCAGGTCCCAACGACTCGAAATCACCCGGTGAGGTGATCCCGGCGGTACCCAGTTCGACGCCCATGGCATCGCCATCACCGGCATACAACTGATTCGCCCAGAAAGCATGACTATCGCCGGTCAGGACTATCAAATCCGTCGCGTCAACCGACTGACAAAGCTGATAGAATTTTTCTCTGGCAACCGGGTAACCGTCCCAGGTATCGAGGTAGATGGGCAAGTCCAGCTTGCCGAGGGCCATAAAATAAGCGAAGTGTGCCGCAACCGGATCGTTGTCGGCCAGACTCGTGGGCAATGTCAAGTCGGTCACATCCGGCACATGCGTCCGGGCAATGGGAATTTGATTGCCAATCAGCCGCCACTTGGCGTGTTTCACCGATGCCGCCAACTGTGCTTCTAAAAACTGCTCCATCGCGACGCTTATCATGGTACGGGATGGATCGCCCAATACGGTTTCAATGAAATGCCTGAGCGATTGTTCGGTATTCAACTGTTTTAAGTGTTCACCGTAGTCGATTTGAAGACTGCGACCGGTGTGGCGGGTTTCGAGGGTGGTCAGAGTGGCCAGGTTACCAAACGAAAAGTGTCGCCACAGTTGCGCTTTATTAGCCTGCGGACCGGGTTCGCGCAACGGCATCCACTCGTAATAAGCCTGAATTGACGCAGCTCTTCTTGCCGTCCAACTGCCTTCGTGCGATTGATGATTTTGCGCCCCATTCATATAAGGGTTGTTGGCCGACTCATGATCGTCCCAGGTCGGAATGAGTGGGTGTGTAGCGTGCATGAGTCTTGAGCCGCTGTCGGTTTTATATTGGCGGTGACGCTGGCGGTAGTCTGCCAGACTCACTATTTCATGAGCAGGCAGATGCTGACGATTAAGTTGACGTCCCGATTCAGCGCCCCACCCGCTCTGACCATATTCATAGATGTAATCCCCCAGATGCACCACGAAATCAATGTCACTGTCTGATGCAATATGGTGGTAGGCATTAAAGTAGCCAAAGGGGTAATTCGAACAACTGGCAACGGCAATCGACAATGTGTCCAGATTACCTTCAGGCAGGGTTTTCGTGCGGCCGGGTTCGCTTTGTTCGGAGCCGGAAGAAAAGCGATAGTAGTAGATACTGCCGGGCGTCAGCCCGGTCACATCCACTTTAAATGTGCAATCGGCTTCGTTAAAGGTCTGTCCCTGACCTTGTTTTACAATACGGGTAAATGCCACATCCTCGGCCACTTGCCACGTTAACGTTACCGGCTTTGTGGTGTGTGTCCAGATGATCACGGCGTCGTGGGTAGGGTCGCCACTAGCGACGCCACAATCGAATAATGCACTGTTTGGGAGAGCGAAAGCCGGTCGATAAAATGGAGAAATTAAACTGCTTGCCAAACCCGTTTTTATAAAGTGTCTGCGGGAAAATGTCATAACGTCACGCGCTGATAAATCAATATGCGCCGACTATGACAGTGGTCTGTGACAAAGTTATGAATCTCTTGAAGATTCATAACCTTGCTATTTGCTACGGGCTTAATTTGAAGTCCATTTGCACTTTCATATTTTGCGCGACCACGGGTTCTCCGTCGGTGAACTTCGGTGCGTACCGCCATTGATCCAATGCTTCCAGCGTTGCCCGAATGAATTTTTTACTCCCTGTGTATTCCAGTACATCGGGAGAAGTCACAAAACCTTGTTCATCAATAGAGAATTCAATTACCACGTACCCTTCTCGTCGCCCCATCGCCGCCGTACGAGGGTAAACCGGATTAACACGATAAATAGGGTCCGGCTCCTGATTCTCATCCCAGGGGGTCATTCTGCCAATAGTTTGGCAATGCTGTGTTGCTTTGTCTTGTTCACCCATTTTTGAATAGGTCTGAACCAACATAGCATGGGCTTTCAATGCCCAGGGGTGTGAATAGAGCATCGCATCATTAACGCGTTTAGCCACCGACTCAAGGTAACCACTCGCCTGTTCGTAATCTTTATGTGCGTAACGTAATTTCCCCATCAAAAAGTTCAGGTGAACCGTCCTTAAATCGTTCGGGCCCCAGCTTTCATTTGCCAGCACGAGGGCCTTTTCGGTTAAGGTTTCAGTTCTTGAAAATGACAAGGGGGTGGCGCCATAACGGGTAATAGGCGTCAACGCACTGTAGTAAATGATCGCCGCGTCATGGAGCGGTTCTTCCGGAACGTCCTCTAAGTCATTTAAAATGGCCTTTAAGGCTTTTTCTGCTCGCTGAAAACTCGATGTCGTTGACGGCAGCCTGGCAGTGGTTCGTATTAAATCGTAGGATTCGAGGCGTGCTAAAAACGTCTTCAAATGGAGCGGGCCAAAGGTATCCGATGCATAGCTGATGAGTGACTGATACGCGTCTTCCGCTTCACTAAACTGCTCGTTTAAACGCAGCGCATTGGCCAGGTTATACTGCAACGCATAATAATTTTCAGTGCTGCTCAATACCGAATCACTGGCCAAACTCAGTGCCAGATTCGCATATTTAACGGCCTGTTCGCCGTTCCCTGCATCAACCGCCTGGGTATAACGGTTATACGCTTCGCTGAACGTGCTCGCCGTTTGGGCGTAGGCGCTATTGCTCGCTATCCCAAAACAGAATGCAATTGTGAGTTGTCTGAGTGTTTTCATTTTATTCTGACATCCTTGTGTTAAATAAAAAGATAGACTGCACAACAAAAGCTATCTTTAATCACCGCCATATTCAAGTACAAAAAAGGTCGGCATCATGCCGACCTTTCATATTAAACGCTTTTAGATTTGCTTACTCGCAGTTTATGAACCTAATTCCGCCTGAATCTGCTCACTGCTGGCTTTTTCTGACTCAACAAATTTAGACCATTGCTGGGCCATACCGCGACTGGACTTAAACTTCTCGGCTTCCGCCAATTCGTTCAAGGCCTGTGCGTATTGTTTCTTATTGTAAAGCGCCATACCTTTGATCAGATACGGAATGCCCGCATTACGCAGCTCGCCTTTTTCAATCGCTTTCTCAGCAGCAGAAATAGCGTTGTCCCAATCTTCCATATTCAGGTAGATTTGCGCCAGCTGCGCATCCAGCTCACCATCATCAGACAATTCAGCTGCCTGAGCCATAACCGGTACCGCTTTTTCCTGTTCTTTTGCCAGAGTCCAGCTTTGTCCCAGGAACTTCAGATTGCGCAGGTTCTTTTCAAGCACGCCGTCATTCAGCGCCTGTTCCATTAAACGCGCACCTTTGTATGGGGCTTTATGGTAGTAATACAGCTGTGCAAGGTTAAAGATGTCCGCTGCAGAGCTTACGTAACCTTGCTGGTACGCGGCTTCCATAATAGCCAGCTGCTTTTTCTCTTCACCGAGCTCACCGTACATGCCAGCCAGTTGGATCCAGTATTTAGGCTCGTTGAACAACTTAACCATTTTCACCAGTACGTCTTTCACTTTCTCGGGCTGCTTCAGCTCGTAAAAGATAGCGCGCTGCAGAATTAGCCAGCCTTCATCCGGGATCATGCCTTCTTCTTCGTGGCCTTTAATGGCCTCGGTAATAAAGTCGGCCGCTTCGGCGTACTGTTTGTTCTGATAGTACGCCTGAGCCTTGATCACCAGGTTCTTCGGTGGAATTTTACCTGTATTCAGGTTTTCCCAGCGCTCGAGGTACGTAATGGCTTCGGCATAGTTGCCTTGCATCAGGTTTAGCTGTGCCAGACTGAACAGGGTGCTCAGCTCGAAGCTTTCCGGAATAGGCTGCTGCTCAACCACCTTCGCGAAATTTTCAAGGGCTTTGTCGTACTGTTCGTCGTTGTAATAAATAAACCCGTAAAAGTTATACATCATGGCCAGCTCGTAGCTGTTCATGGAGGTTTCTTTATCTTGTACAACGTCCAGAATTTCAATAGCTTCAGCCAGATTGCCACCATCAGCGGCTGACTGTGCACGGGCTAACTGCTCGTAAACTTTAGAACGTAGCGCCGGTGTACGTCTGGTAGGACGCTCACTGGCTTTTTGCTCCTGAGCAACAGCGTCATTACTGACCAACAGCGTAGACACACTGCCCGTTGCCAACAAGCCCGTTGCAACCAGTGATAACAGGGTGCGAGAGAGTGTTTGCTTCATACTGTCATTACCCGTCTATCTGGAATGTTATGCGGTTTTGCACACCGGATACTTCCGTGGCTTCGCCATTCACAACCCGAGGCTTGTATTTGAACTTCATGGCAGCGTCCATAGCAGCCTGTTCAAAAATCCCTTCCGGGTTTGCCTCAATAACGTAAACGTCTTTTACCGCGCCTTGTTTGGTAACCGTGAATTCAACAATCACGAATCCTTCGATACCGCGCTGCAGTGCACGGCGCGGATACACAGGTGATACCTTCACAATTGGCAGATATTCACCGTCACCCGACTCCAGCGCCAGACCGCCACCTTCCAGTGACATGCTGTCGCCAACATCGGCTGAGAATGACATTCCGCTGCCGTCTGCATCCGGACTTGGAGAGTCCATTTGCGGCGTATCCATTTGCGGCGGCTGTTCTTCCGGCTTAGGCGGCTTACGGGGCTTGCGTTCTTTCTTCTGAACCTGCTCTTCAGGCTTCACGCGAACAAAGTCCAGCACGCTGCCTTTCGGTGGTTCAGTTAATGCACTGCCGCCCATTTTGATCAGCGACTGCATTAAAAAGAACAATCCCAATGTAATCGCCAGTGATACAACAAATGCGATTAAAAATCGTGACATAGCAATGCTCGCTTATGGCTCTTGCGCTGCAATAGACACTTCGTACACGCCCGCGGCACGTGAAGCATCCATAACCTTAATAAGGGTATCGGTCGTGGCTTTCTTATCAGCCTGAATTACCACAGTACCTTGTGGGTTTTCAGCGTGCAGACGCTCAATATTGGCCTGTACAGCACGGACGTCGATACGGCGTTTGTTGATCCAGATTTCGCCTTTATCTGAAATAGCAATCAGGATGTTGGCCCGGTCTTGCTTCACTGCGGTGGCAGCTTCAGGACGGTTTACGTCAATACCTGCTTCCTTCACGAACGACGCCGTTACGATAAAGAAGATCAACATGATAAATACAACGTCCAGCATGGGCGTCATATCAATCGTTGCTTCTTCTTCGTCAACCAGGTTTTGAAAATGCTGTTTCATAATTCTTTTACCTTACTAGATGCACCGGGAATCCCCGATGCATGCCTTAACGCTTGATCAATGCTTCTTCAAGGTGTGCACGTTCGGTTTTCACCTTGCGGTTCAACCAGGTCGAGGCGAATACGCCTGACAGTGCGCCTACCATTCCCGCCATTGTGGGGATAGTGGCTTTAGATACACCAGAAGCCATTGAACGGGCATTACCTGAGCCTGAGATGGCCATAACATCAAATACTTCAATCATTCCGGTTACGGTTCCCATCAGACCTAGCAGTGGACACAGTGCCACCAGCGCCTGAATGATGGGGATACTGCCATTTAACTGAATGGTCAGCGTCGAAATCATCTTGGAGCGGATTTGTTCAGCGTGCCATGAAGAGCGATCTTCACGTGCTTTCCAAACTTTTACCGCTTCTTTACTGAAGTTTTTGTGCCAGATTAACAGGTACAATGCGCGTTCGAGGATCAAGAGCCACATCACGAATATCAGTAAACCGATGACCAGGAGTACCTGGCCTCCGGTTTCTGTAAAATCACGAATTGCTTCAAGAAACTCAATCATAATGATTAGCCTCGCTCAGCGCGCTCAGCAATCACACCAGCAGCTTGTTCCTGCAGAATGTAAACGATGTTCTTACTACGCGTATTCAGCATCGCGTACAGTAAGGTAGTTGGGATTGCTACTACCAGACCAAGAACCGTAGTAACCAATGCCGTAGAGATACCACCCGCCATCAGTTTAGGGTCACCGGTACCAAACAGGGTAATCGCCTGGAAGGTGTTAATCATACCGGTAACGGTACCTAACAGCCCCATCAGCGGTGCAACAACAGAGATGATCTTGATGATAGTCAGGTTGCGACCCAGCTTAGGTACTTCGGCCAGAATGGCTTCGGTTAAGTGCAGCTCTAATGCTTCAGTATCGGCATTTGGATGCTCGTCACGGACTTTCAGTACGCGGCCCAGCGGGTTGTTAGTTTTGACTTCAGCAGATTTCAGCTGGCTGTTCACCTTGGCGCGGATAAACGTCAGTGTAAACAAACGCTCAATAGACAGCAGCAGGCCAAATGCACCCACAATCAGGATGATGTAACCAACCACACCACCTTGCTCTACACGTTCCTGCAGGTTAGGCGCTTGGACTAACAGACCCAGGATTGAACCACCTGTAGGGTCGATACCGAACTTAACGATGTCGCCGTTTGAAGCTTGCAGTTCAGCAGCAGACTCACCGTAGCGATCAGCAGGTTGACGAATCAGCTCTGATACCGTGCCGGTTACGCCGTTAAACTCAAGGTATTTGCCGTCAGCAACCAGCGCAAAAGGACCTACGCGAACAACCTCTTTGCTGACTTTCGCGCCGCCCGCTTCAACCACATCAGTGGTGAACTTGGTCACTTTACCCGACTCGGTCATTTCGCGTTGCAGTTCGAACCATACGCGCTCGATTTCTTCGATAGACGCCAGTTTTGAGCTAGAGCCCATGTCTTGTGCCAACTGGTCAAGAAATTCTGAACGACCGCTGATTTCAGCAGAAATCATTGAGTTGTAGAATTTGTTTTTGGTGTCACCCGCCACTTGCTGTAGCACACCAAACAGTTCTTTTAATGAACCCAGGCGAGTCGTCAGCGCTTCGTTCAGGTCTGCCAGTTTAAATTCGTTCTGCTCAAACTGGGTTTCCAGACGCTCTGACAAAGCCAGGGTGTTGTCGCGTAATGTATTGGTATCACGCAAAATTTGATCTTGTTCAGCACGTTTAGCAAGGAACTCTTGTTCGCGTTGCTTGTTTTGTTGTGTCTGAGCAAATTTGCCTTCTTCCAGTTGCTTAAGCAGTGCATCCAGGTCCAGAGCTCGCTCATTCTCTGCCATGGCAGACATGCTCAGGCTTGCTGCAACCAGACCAAATACGATGGTTTTCAACGATTTCAACATCACTTCGTCCTCTTAGTCTGTAATGGCAACTGGCAGCATTAGCAGATCAGGCGCAAGTTGCTTCTTGGCCATGCGTAATGCTTTAGTGATTTGCGTACGGTAAGAGCTGTCTAACTCTTCCCATTGACGAGTTTGCTTATTCCACACTCCCTGCGTGCTGGCGTCGCGAGTCTGATAAATCAGCGCAGTACGACCAAGACGTAAAAACTCAACGTCACGTTCCTGACCGTCAATGTTGTGAATACCGGTGTAAGCTTCCATGGTGCGACCGTAGTCCATCTCAACCTGGTAAGCTTCCATTACACGGCGGAATTTCTCAGATGATGCAACGTCAGCGCGGTCCATCATGCTTTTCAGGTTCGCAATGCGGTCTGCGCGTTCCTGAGGCAGGAAAGGCACGTCCAGAGCGATAAACTGCTCCAGGCCGTCAATCATGCGAATCATCAGCGGGGTAATTTGACGTTCAATAACAGAAACTTCGTCAATCGCTGCATTCAAATCAGCCATTTCCTGTTCCTGGTTAGCAATTTGCTTTTGCAGTTGCTGATTGTAGATATTTAAACCTTCAATCTCTTTGTTCAGTGTCTTGAACTGCTGCAGTTTGCTGTCAATTTGATCGGTAATACCGTCAATTCTTTGCTGCGACGTGGCCGCAGATTCATTGATTTCCTTGGCAGCATCTATGGCAGGCGCTAATTCCTGCTCTTGTGCGAATGCTGATGCCGACAGAAGTGCCGTGCTTACCAGCAACGTGTTAAAAAGCTTCATACATTCAAACCTTTTTGTTATAAGAAATCGGAACAACCGACCACTAAAAACTGCGGGTAGGATAGGAGTTTTATGTGACAGTTTTATTACCAGACTGTCATAAAAAAACTTTCCCGTTTTGATAACAAAAAAAGCCGCTTAAAAAGCGGCTTTTTCAATGGGTTACGCTAGCTTAAAAATCGTACTTGTACGACAGGCTTAAGCGGGTTCCCTTTGTCTCAGACCGGGCCAGGGTGTTCTCAAATTCCAGCTCTTGCTGGTCATCCAGAATATTCTGCACCTTGAATGTGACAGTGGTATTAAAGTCAGGGTAATACTTGTACACCATATCCAGCGAGTGGAATGGCGCTTCGTAAGTATCGTCGAAGAAATCAATACCCGGAATGATGATACGCTCGCCAAATACGTTATACACCAACGATGCCGAGTGCTCGCCATTGTCAGAGTCATAACCTAACTGGGTGTTAAGTACATATTGTGAGTGACCGGTTAAGCGACGTTTCAGATTAGTAATCGACGCCGACACACCGGTTTGTTCTACGATATTCTGACGGTCCAGTTCAATCTCTGAATCACTCAGCGTGATGTTACCTGATACAAACAAGTTGTCCCAGATACCGTCGCCGATGACTTCCAGACCTTGCAGGAACTCGATTTCAATACCGTACAGTTCACCCGATTCAGCGTTAGCAATACGCACCAGCGGCGGACCATCCTGAGCCGGTGATTGCACCGATTCAATAGGGTCGTCCATGTCTTTGTAGAACAGGCCTACAGACAAGTTGTTGCCCGCTTCGCGATACCATTCCCAACGAATATCGTAGTTCGCAATTTTCGTTGTACGGATGCCTGGGGTACCACCAATCGGGAATTCCGTTAACGGATCGATGTAGGTAGCAGAAGAGACTTCACGCAAGTCCGGACGAACTACGGTTTGACCGAAGCTCACACGCAACTGCATGTCTTCTTCCATAAAGTACGTTACAGCAATCGACGGATAGAAGTCATCTTCCATAAATTGGAGCTGCGCACGGTCTGCGTCATCAGCCAAATCGATTTGGTTAGTACGCGGATCGAACGGCACAACTGCCTGACGGAAGTCTTCGTAACGTACACCACCACTTACGCGCCAGGTATTGTCGAAGAATAAATCAGCCTCGAAATAATAAGCGTCAATTAACTGAGCAGCAATGTAATCATCACCTGCAATCGTGGTATCACGCAGCAAGTTGATGCTGGTATAGCTGGCCGAATCCAGTACGTCATCAGTGAGGATATCCGAGTAGACGTTCCCCTGTAAAATAGACGTATCGGCAAATGCACGAGTACTCACGTCAAGACGGCGGTTTTCAGCGATACGGATTTTATTGACGTAATCGTAACCACCTTTGAATTCCATTTCCCAGCGACCCATAGTAACCGGGTAGTTTACATTAAAGCCGTAGTTTTCTACACGGTCGTGCAGCGCCTGAAATGAATAACGCGCAGCTGTTTGTGCGTTGGTTAACACACTTTCATTGACCTTGTCGTATACACCGTCCAGGTTTTCATCGGTCAGAATGAAACGCGCTTCCATGTTGCCTGGTGCATTACGCGATGATCGACCCAGCGAGTATTTCCAGTCTAAACCCATAAAGCCAAGGCTTGGGAAAGTGTGCATGCCTTTCAACTGGTTTGTGTACATACGACGTTCTTCGTACAACACTTCATATTCGCGAATACGCTGATCATCCACCAACTGAATGTTGGCTGAGTTACCGACTTTTTCGCGGAACTGGTCGCGGGTATCGTTCAATACGATCAGGCTGTAATCAATCTGATGCTGACGGTTATAGTCGATACCAAGGCTCATCAGGGTAGACCATTTTACCGAGTGTTCAGTGGTATCGACTTCGTCGAAGAAACGCACCATGCGGATGGAGTCTTCGCCGTCGCGCAGTGGTTGTTCGCCGATGTACTCTTCAGACACGTTCCATTGGTTGTTATAACCCGTGGTAACCAGATAACCCCAACGCCATTCATCGTCGATATCGTGGCTGTTACCCAGGGTCATGTTGAAGCCGGTATCCGGATCAACTTTTGCCTGATAAGGGTCGTAGTCGCGGTGCAAGCCTTTGAACATTTCTACCGATTCGGCTTGTGTCAGGTCATCGAGGAACTTGAATTCGTTCCATTGCTGAAGAATAGATGCGGGTGCCGCGCGGGTACCATCATCTTTACCCATCCAGTCATCGCTGCCGCCATCGTAGAAATAAGCATCATCAAAGTTGTTGGTATTGGTGCCCAAACTACCGCTCATGTTAAAAATGTACTGAGACGGAATAGACTTAAGGCGTACATTTACGTTACCACCACCGAATGAAGCGGGCATGGAAGGCGAGAACGCCTTTTGCACAGACAGGCTTTCGATAATACCCGATGGAAATAAATCCAGTGGAATAACGTTACGCGTTGGGTCAGGGCTCGGTACCGATGCACCGTTTAGCTGCGTTGATGAATAACGCTCACCTAAACCACGCACGTAAATAAATTTACCGTCAACTAGCGTCAGACCCGTTACACGACGAAGTGCCGACGCAGCGTCACCATCACCCGTTCTGGAAATCTGCTCCGCGCCCATGATATCGGCAACGAATGCCTGATTTTTACGCTCTTCCATCACAGCCGTTGCTGTGCCTTTCAGACGCGTTCCTGTAGCAACCACTTCTTCAATGGCTTCTTCTTCACTTTGTGCCAGGGCCACACCTGACTGAGCGAACAGTCCGGCTGCCACTGCCAGTGACAAAGATTTCATTGAAAACGTGTAGGCAGGATTCTTCATTTTGCTACCTCGTTGAAAGCAATCTCAACCAGAAAGTGAGTAATTCACGTTCTATATTTATCTTATAAGTAAGCCCGCTGCGGTGTGCAACGGGCTTTCTTGTTAACCAGCTACCGGTCTTTACTCCAGACCAATGGTCCAGCCTGCAGTCCAGTCATCACCTTCTTTAACCGCACCAATAAAGTCAGCGTTGTCGAAGAAGCTGTCACCTGTAAAGTCAAACGGTGTGGCTGTTGTTGTGCTGTAGATACCAGAGACAACATCTGCCTGAGTAGCTGCAACAGCGTTACCCGACTGTGAGTTCAGGAACCAGTCTTCCAGGTCTACTGCAGTGTCAGCATTCTTGAAGTTTTCGCCGTTTTCACATGCGATAACTGAGTTGCTGAACATGATAGTGCCGTCGCCCAGGTTAGTTTGTGATTCAGTTGAATCTTCAACTTCGAAACACTCACCCATACCAGCTGGACCGGTTACGATGAAGTTGTAAAGTTGTGCACCTGTACCTTCGCGCAGATAAACACCTTCTGAGTCATCTTCACCGTCGAACGTGTTACCGATAATGGTTACGTTAGCCAGTGACGGGTTAGACTGAGGCTCAATAGCCGGGTTAGAACCGTCGTTATCAGCTTCGATACCGCGGTTAGCATCTGAGTTGTCTTGTGCCTGACGTACCAGTACGTACTGCATGTTGCCCTGGAAGCCGTTATCCCAGTCGATGCTGTCATCCTGAATGTCGGTCAGAACCAGGTACTTAACGCTTACAGAACCGCCGAAGAACTCAACACCGTCATCCGCATTCGCGTGAACCTGGATGTGGTCAACAGTGGTACCAGAACCTACACCACCAAACGTGATGCCGTTCAGCTCGTTGTCCAGCGCGATTTCAAAACCGCCGAACTGTACGCGAACGTAGCGCAGGATACCAGAGTTGTCTTCAGAGTTAGTGCCGCCGAATACAGCACCTTCTTCTACACCTTCAACCTGAAGGGCACAAGCTGAACCGTCATCCGGACATTTGTTAGAAGGCGCGTTACCCAGAATTACCAGGCCACCCCATTGACCAGCCGCCGTTGTGCCGCCAGTTACGTCGTCGTATGAAGTAAATACGATTGGGTCAGTCGCTGTACCTTCAGCTTCAATCTTTGAACCGCGGCTTACTACCAGGTAATCGTTACCAGACGCACCATAAACCGTTACACCAGCGTCAATTGACAGCGTAGCGCTATTTTCATTGTCGCCGCCTACAAATACCGCACCAGACAATGCATAGATGTTACCTTCAGTCAGGTTCACATCAGTAGTCAAAGTACCGCTTAATGAACAGGTCGTTGTAACACCGTCTACAGACGCGATGTTAGAGGTACCAGCAGGACAACCAGAGGTTGATTCAACAACCTGAATTGTGCCGCCGCCGAAGCCAAACGCCCAACCCTGACGCCAGTCAGTTTCACCCACTGCACCAATGAAGTCAGTTGCTTCGAAGAAACCGTCAACTTGCGATGCATCATCACCTGCACCTAACAGTGGGCTGTCAGCCAGAGGCTTGCCTGTAGAGCTCAAAAGGATGGCAGACGCATCCAGAACCTTGTTGCTGGTTTCAGCAGTGAACCAGGTTTCCAGGTCAGTACCGCCGTTTGCTGTGTCAGATTTAAAGTTTTCACCGTTAGCACATGCAATAACAGAAGACTTAACAGTGATGGTGCCGTCAGCCAGGTTAGCTTGTGATTCAGTTGAGTTTTCAACTTCGAAACACTCACCCATACCTGATGGACCAGTAATAACCATGTTATAGATTTGAGCGCCAGTGCCTTCGCGCAGGTATACGCCTTCAGAATCGTCTTCACCGTCAAAGTTGTTACCTATGATTGTCAGGTTAGAGATCATTGGGTTTGATTGCGGCTCGATGTCTGGTACAGAACCGTCGTTATCGGCTTCGATACCACGGTTGGCGTCGCCGTCAGCGGTGTTCTGCTGAACGAATACATACTGCAGTTTACCCTGGAAGCCGTTGTCCCAGTCTACAGAGTCATCTTCGTTACCGGTTAATACAAGGTGCTTAACGTTAACGTTACCACCGAAGAATTCTACGCCGTCATCTGCGTTTGAGTGAACCTGCAGGTAATCAACTTCGGTACCAGAACCAACACCACCGAAAGTTACACCGTTCAGTTCGTTGTCAACTGCAATTTCAAAACCTGCATACTTAACAACAACGTAGTTAATTGTACCTGAACTGTCTGTTTCGTCAGTACCACCGAATACCGCACCTTCTTCTACACCTTCGATTTGAAGTGCGCAGTCAGAGCCGTCTTGTGGACATTTGTTAGATGGCGCATTACCCAGCAATACAATACCACCCCATTGGCCTGCGCCAACTTCGTCACCGGTAACGTCCTGATAAGAAGTAAAGATGATGGGTGCGTCTGCAGTACCCACTGCTTCGATTGAAGAGTCACGGCTAACAACCAGGTAATCACCACCGCTGCGACCGAAGATGATTGTGCCTTCTTCGATAACCAGGTTAACGCTGTTTGCTTTGTCTTCGCCAACAAACAGTGGACCTTCAATTGCCCATACTGTGTCGTTAGTCAGTGTAATGTTGCCGTTCTCGTCAGCATCGTCGGCAGTTAGTGTGCCAGACAATGTGCGTACTTCAACCGTTTGACCTAATGCCGCAGAAACTTCAGAGCTTAAGAAGCTGCTGGTTTCACCTGGTAGCGTGTCGTCAGTACCACCGTCTGTACCACCACCAGTGCCACCATCGGTACCTGAATCACCGTAGTTGTTTGTTACACTGTTGTCGATACTACCTTCAGTGATGTTAATGTCGCCACCACAACCAGCAAGAGCCAGCGCCGCAGCAATTGCTGAGGCTTGAAATAACTGCTTAAGTTCCATGCGTGTCTCCAAGTGAGAAATAGACTTATAATTTAAAAACGCGAGAAGAGTACCTAAGCAAAATGACAGAAATGTTACATTACAGGTTCGTCACAAAACTTTAATAAAAAAACAGCGGTAAAAATTAGATATATCAATGACTTTAAGCTACCAAGCTAGCCTGAATTAAAAATTCCACTTAAAAAACAAAAGCTTAGAGATTGATAAGAAAACGCGTTGTGTAGATCAGGCGAGCCGGCAAAGTCGGCTTTGCTGTCACAATTTACCTTGAAGCCCCCAGCAATTGGCGGCGTTGGCGTAACAATAGCGTTTCTTTGATAGGAAAATAACCGTCTCGGGCCACCAGCTTTTGCCCGGTATCTGACAGCACAAAGGTAAGAAACTCTCTGACCAGCGTGGGCAACGGCTCGTCAGGGGATTTGTTGATCACTAAATACAGAAAACGCGTGAAGGGGTATTGCTGCTCCCGCACGGTTTCTACGTTGAGGGGAATAAACTCCGCAGCATTCTCACCCAGCGGCAACGCCCTGACACCAGCCGTTTTGTAACCATAGGCCGCATAGCCCATGCCGCCTTTACTGGATGCAACAGAAAGCACGACCGACGCCGAGCCGGGTTGTTCGTTGACGGTTTTGGTAAAATCACCATCACACAACGCTATGATTTTAAACAAGCCGTACGTACCCGATACCGAATTCCGGCTAAATAAGCGGATTGGCGCGCCCTGACCATAATTATGGACACCTAACTGAGACCAGTGAGATATTGCTTCCTCACCACCACAAAACCGTGTTGCGGAAAAGATTGCATCGACCTCAGAAAGAGTCAGGCCTGGCAATGGGTTTCTGCGCTCAACAAAAATCGCAATCGCATCCAACGCCACCTGAATGACCGTGGGCGGATAGCCGTGCGCTCTTATAAATGCCTGAATTTCACTGGGCTTCAACTCGCGACTCATCGGCCCGATTGTGGCGGTACCCTCGGTTAGCGCAGGCGGTGCCGTTGATGAACCGGATGCCTGAATCTGAAACTTTACATCCGGGTACAAGTGTTTAAATTCCTGCGACCACAGGGTCATCAGATTCGCCAGGGTGTCGGAACCCACAGACGTAATCTTGCCGGCCACGCCGGGTTTGCGTTCGTATTCAGGTGCGTCAGCGGCGACCAGTGCAGGCCAACAACACAACAAGGTTAGTACCACAATACGCATCATAGAACAGGATCCTGACTGGCAATCATTTCGGCGTCGAAATTAAAGAAAAACACACTACCCTCGCCCACCACACTGGTGATCTGAAGCTGAGAATTATGGTGATTCAGTACGTGTTTCACAATCGACAAGCCCAGTCCTGAACCACCCGTCTTTCTGGAGCGCGCTTTGTCGACCCGGTAAAAGCGCTCGGTCAATCGCGACAAGTGGCGTTGTTCAATGCCGTCACCATCGTCTTTAACCGCGAACTTAACACCATCTTTGGTCACCGACCAATACACATCTATATGGCCGCCCGGCGGCGTATAGTTAATGGCATTAAAAATGAGGTTGGAACAGGCACTGCGCAACTCCGTTTCAATGCCGTAAATTTTAACCCCTTCATCAAGATGAAAGGCTATGGTGTGGCCTTTGTCTTTGTTGAGTGCATCGGCTTCCAGTTTAATCTGGCGCAGCATTGCGGGCATATCCACAGTGTTTTCATAAATCCGCTCTGAGCTCGCTTCAATTCGCGACAGCACCAACAAATCTTCAATCAGACTTTGCATACGCTGCGTCTGCGAACTCATTTCCAAAAAGGCCTTTTGCGTCAGCGGGTCAAGTTCTTCACCGTTGCCCGCCAGGATTTCCAGGTAACCATTGATCACGGTTAATGGCGTGCGCAATTCGTGAGACACGTTAGCCACGAAGTCTTTGCGCATTTCTTCCAACTGCGACACCCTGGTCACATCCCGTGCTATCAACAGCAAATGTTCTTCACCATAGGGCATGATTCGGTATTCGAAGGTTTTTTGCGGATTCAGCGGCGAAGGCACTTCAATGGGGTAGTGGTATTTACCCGCGTGAAAATACTGAATAAATTCCGGATGGCGAATAAGGTTGTCCAAGCGGCGACCAGCGTCACTCGGCCAACGCAATCCCAGTTCCAGTCGAGCCAAACGGTTGCACCAGATAATACAGGCTTTTGCATCAACCACTACTGCAGCATCGGGTAGCGCTTCTGACCCTTCCCGAAACCGCTTAACCAACGCGCCTAATTCTTTGCGCTTGTTACGGTTGCGGCGCTGCAGGTAATAAATCCCTTCGTAGATATGTTCCCACAGACCATTTACCGATGGCGGTGACATTTTGCGACTATGCCACAACCAGCGATTGAGCTTATAAAGATGCCAGTAATTCAGTAACAGTAACCCGGTAGCACCTAACGCCACGGCGAGCAGCATGTCGTCGAGATACCAGCCAACCAGGGCAAATACAATGAGAAACAGACACAGTCGCACAATCGACTTAAACCATGAAAAGGGGTAGTACATCCCGGTTTATCCTTTACTTGTGCGACGTAATTGAAAGCTGAATGGGGCAACCACTATACCCCATTGCGCTAATGACTTACAGTTTAGTAGAAAAGCGGTAACCGGCACCACGCACAGTCTGGATCATAGCATCGTGACCATGCATGCCAATCGCTTTACGCAACCGGCGAATGTGTACGTCTACCGTTCGATCCTCTACATACACATTGGTACCCCATACATTGTCGAGCAGCTGTTCACGGCTGTAAACACGCTCGGGGTGTGTCATAAAGAAATGCAGGAGTTTGTACTCCGTCGGCCCCATATCCAGCGCGTCTTCATTGGCCATGACACGATGCGAGATAGGCTCTAACTTCAAGCCGTTGAATTCGATTGGCTGTTCATTCGACGTGGGTGTAACGCGACGCATTACCGCTTTAATACGGGCAATCAGTTCTTTTGGTGAAAAAGGCTTGGTGACGTAATCATCCGCGCCCGCATCCAGGCCGCGAATTTTGTCTTCTTCTTCGCCGCGAGCAGTCAGCATAATAACCGGGATATCCCGCGTAAACTCGTGCTGCTTCAGACTTTTCGCTAACTGAACTCCACTGCCACCTGGCAGCATCCAGTCAAGCAGGATCAAATCCGGGTACGGTTCCACCAATTTTTGCTGCGCGATGTCGAAGTCTTCCGCCTCAATTGTTTCAAAACCAGACTGCTCCAGCACAAATTTCAGCATGTCGCGAATCGGCGCTTCATCTTCCACTAACAAGACTCTTCTTGACATAGATTTTTTCCAGCTCATAACCAAAACGCCGCTATTATTATCAGGGTGTGTGACAATTTTATTAAACGATTACATTATTATGTCAAGTTTATGAACTTTGACACCGAATCCAACGTAACACAAAAGCTACGATGAAACTTAACGTTAAACACTCGCGTATAACTTGTTAATTCAGCAATTTGCACATATTCTTGACTGAGCACAGGTTTTTCAATTCGTATAGCAAATAGGTTGCAGATGGCGTCGGTTCAGACAGGATTGTCGAGAAAATTACTTACCCGGGTATTGTCGGTGTATTTCATACTGACGTTTATCGTTACCATTGGCCAGATATTCACTGAGTATCTAAGCACCAAAAGTCACATCGAATCTGAACTTCAAACCCTGAAAAACACCTTTTCGACCAGCCTGACCCGCGCCATTTGGGAAGTAAACATACCTCAGGCTCAATCCATTGCCGAAGGATTAATGGAGCTCCCGATTGTTACCGGCGTGCAGATTCGCGATGAAAACGGTGAGTACATTGCGGATTTAGGCATGACCATTGCGCAAATTCGCGCGCCAATAAGCAGCGGCGAACTGGAAGATCACAGCGGCGGTTTATTCAGTTACAGCTTTCCGCTTATCTTTGAATTTTCCAATCGCGCTTCAACGGTGGGTGACGTTACCCTTTACTCCAACTTTAATATTATCTTTAGCCGAATCGAAGTCGGTATTTTCTTTTTGTTGGGTAACGCCATTGTAAAAACCGCGTTTTTAGTGTTTTTATTTATGACCGCATTCCGACGGATGCTGTCTGATCCGTTGGTAGAAATCACGCAACAAATGAGCGCATTCAACCCGGAGCATCCGGAAGAGTCAAAAGTGCATTTAACACTGCACGATGAAAACGAGCTGCGCTTATTACAGTATTCCTACAACCAGGTCATAGACGACTTGATAATTTCTCAGCAAAAGCTGCGAAGTACCCAGGAAGAACTCACCCGGGTCAACAAAAAACTAGACGACCAGAACCTCCTTCTCGAGCAGGAAGTTGCGAAAAAGACCGCTTCACTTAGCCAGATCATGCTGGACCTTGAACGCCAGAAAGACGAACTGATCACCAACCAGCGAGAACTTCGCCAGGAAAATGAAAACCGACAGTACATCGAAAATGTACTCAGAGAAAAAAACCAGGAACTGGCGAAATCTATGGAGCACCTGAAGCTGGCTCAGGATCAGCTACTTGAATCGGAACGAATGGCGTCGTTGGGCGGATTAGTCGCGGGTATCGCCCATGACGTAAATACGCCTTTAGGTGTTGGTGTTACCGCAGCCAGTTTCCTGCGTGACCGCATTGATACGGTAAAAGCAGCCTACGAGGAAAAGTCGCTGACTAATAAAACCATGGCCTCGTTTTTGGGAGAAGCTGAACAAACAACCCACCTGTTACTGACAAACCTGAATCGTGCCTCTGAGCTTATCACTAGCTTCAAACAAGTAGCAGTAGACCAGACAAGTGAAGCCGAAAGGGTATTTAATTTAAAGAGTTACCTGCACGAAGTACTGCAATCTCTGGCACCTTCATTCAAACACCAAAAGCACGTTGTGAACATTGAATGCCCCGAGGACCTCGAGATACGTTCTGCGCCGGGTATTATTGCTCAGGTCGTTACTAATATGATCATGAATTCAATCATTCACGGTTTTGAGCACAAGGACAATGGCGTCATCGACCTGCTTGTAAAAGAAGAAGACGAAGACGTTATGATCACCTACAAAGACGACGGTTGTGGCCTGAATGCAGGTCAGCTTGACCGCTTATTCGATGCCTTTTTCACCACAAAACGCGGCCAGGGCGGCAGTGGTTTGGGTACGCATATCATGTACAACCTCGTCACCCAGGCACTGGACGGCCAAATCGACGCCTTCAGTGAACCCGACAAAGGCCTTCGATACGAAATTCGCTTTCCAAAACGAACGTAGATTCCGTTTTCCTTCTATTGCGATCAACGGGCGGCACTGCTAACCTTTGCCGCCCTTTTCAAAAGAATCTGTTGCTCTATGTGGTTTAAAAATATTAAAGCTTATCGGCTGACACAACCTCTGTCCCTGGATGACGAAGCGCTGCAAACGGCGTTAAATGAATTCGCTTTTCGCCCTTGTGGCACTCAAGAAACGGCCACTATGGGCTTTGCCTCGCCTTTTCACTCAGCAGGCCAACACAGCATGTTGTTTCATCAAACGCAGTTGCGTTACTGGATCACATTGAAGAAACAAGAGCGACTGCTGCCGTCGTCGGTTGTTAATGCTGAACTGGCTGAGAAAGTCGAGCAAATCGAAGCCGAAACCGGCTCACCGGTAGGTAAGAAGGCCCAGTCAGATCTTAAACAGCAAATTATCACCCGTTTGCTGCCACAGGCGTTTACCAAAAACACCTACACTAATGGCTTTATTTCCATTCCGGACAACCTGGTCGTGGTCGATGCCAGTGCCGACGGCAAAGCAGAAGCTTTCCTTGCTATGGTAAGAAAGGCGCTGGGTTCATTGCCGGTAGTGCCACTGGTGCGCAGCAGCCTGCAAAGTGAATTAACTCATTGGTTAACTGAACAGCCACCCGAGAAAATTGAATTACTGGAAGAAGCGGAGTTCAAGTCTACAGACGAAACCGCGAGTATCATTCGATGCAAAAACCAGCCACTGGACAGCGAAGAAATTCAGCACCACTTGGACGCCGGCAAGCTGGTTCAGAAAGTGGCCTTTGAATTCGACGAAACCCTGGAAGCGGTTATACAGGAAGACGGCACCATAAAGCGCGTGAAGTTTACCGACCGTATCAAAGAAGAAACCCAGGACATTCCGAAAGATCAGGTTGCAGCTCGTCTTGACGCTGAATTTGCCCTGATGTCGGCAGAAGTGTGCGGCATTGTGGGTTACCTTAGCGAAACGCTGGCTTTAGATAAAGACCTGTAATTAATGACGCCCTAACGTCGCCAGGCTTGCCGGCGACGTTGGGTGGCACTGCGCCAAATCCATTCTACCGGTCCAAATTGAAAACGGGTTAGCCACCAGCGTGACCAACTAATTTCAATTAACCAAATAACCACCACCACCATAGAAACCTGCCAGCGCGACAGTGACGCATAAAGCCCCATTCCCCAGCCGTAGAATATCACGCCGCACAACACACTTTGCATCAGGTAATTTGTTAGTGCCATTTGCCCTACCGGCGCCAACCAGGCGGTAATGCGCCCGCCAATACCTGAAGCACTAACCTTCGCCTGTTGCACTATTAGCATGAACAAACAGGTGTACCCCCAGGCGGTTAGCAACGATCCCCACAGGTTCCATAAGCGGTCGGTAGAAAAGGACGAGGGCAGCGCAAATTCACTGCTGGCAATTGCCCAGGCGCCGCAAGCACTTAACGCCACACCCAGCGGTAAAAATAGCAACAAATGTGTAAGGTAGAAACGCGAGGATCTTGTTGCCAGCAATACCCCTGATTTATACAGGGCCATACCTATCAACATGATCCCGGACATACGCACAATAAGCGGAATCAAATAACTGGTTTGGTATTCGATGGTAGTCGCTACCCGATAGGTAGTTTGCTGCCACCAGGAGCCGAGGTTAGCGTTAATTTCCGCCCTCAGTGTTTGCTCAGATGGCCAGAATACCGCTTTGGACTCTGCCAGCTCATCGGCCGGCATGACATCCCAGCCCCAGTACATTAGCAAATACAAACACGTGATCGCCAACTGCAATAGCACAGCCACAATCCACAAACTTCGAATACGCCAATGGCGGCAAGAGTAAATCAACATTCCCGAAATGGCATAGGTGACCAGAATATCTCCCCACCACAACAGGTAACCGTGAATCAGGCCAATCATAAGTAACCAGAGCATGCGGCGGTAATGCAGATTTTTCGCTCGTTGCGGATCAGATTGCTTGTTTGCCATTAGCACAATGCCGGCACCAAACAACATCGAAAACAACGCGTAAAACTTTTCTGCAAAAAACAGATCGGTCAGCATCCATTGCCACAAATCAGCAGAAGACAGCGCCCCCATTGCAAACGGATTGGAATAGACGATTTCGGGATACGCAAACGCAATCGCGTTCATCATCAGAATGCCAAGCAACGCGAATCCGCGCAGCGTGTCCAGGCTGATATAACGGGTATTCTCCGTTTTTGAAAGGTCGGATGGCGAGGCCGTTAACGAATGCGATTTACTCAAACTAACTCCTTGTTCACGCATTTATGTTTAAAATCAGGGGTAGCTAATCACATCGATAAACCGGGTTTGTTGTCCATTTGTTTTGTACCCGTGGCGTTGGTTGGCATGGAACCGGGCACTCTCGCCCTCTTTCAACGTATGCCATTGTTCGTCATAGTAAAGTAGCAACTCGCCATGTTGTACTACAACATGTTCATAAACACCAACAGCATGCGCGTCAGACCATTGGGTATGTGCGTTTAATAGCGTTAACTCAAACATTTCAAAGCCGCTGTCCGGATTAAACGCGAACAGGGTCTTTACCCGAAAGTTATCTTCATGGCGAGCCAGCTCCTCATCGTCACCGTAAGGTGATGCATCGGTGCGACTTAATAAGCCAGAAAACGAACATTCGAGGCCTGTCGCAATTTTCCACAGGGTCGCGACCGTGGGGCTAGACTCCTGACGCTCAATTTGCCCCAGCATTGCCTTTGACACGCCACTTGCGGCTGACAGCTTATCCAGACTCCATCCGCGCGTTTTTCGGCGCTGTTTTATTTGTTCTGCAATGCTCTTTGAAATGTGGTCGTGCATAGTATTCCCAATTGTGCGCTATAACGCACAATGCTATGATGCGTTTTTTGTGCGCTATAGCGCACATTAACCATTTATGTTGTGTTCTGCAACGTGGGGAGTGTCATGGCAGGGTATTTTCGCATCAGTCACATTGCCGCAGGTTTGACTGCTGTCGTGGTGGGTTATAGCAGTTCCGTTGTTATTGTTATAGAAGCCGCGCGACAAGCCGGTGCTAACGATGCTCAGTTAATCAGTTGGTTACTGATATTAGGACTCGGCATGGGCATTTCATGCCTGTACTTCTCGCTTAAATTTCGCATGCCGGTGGTGACAGCCTGGTCGACCCCTGGTGCGGTATTTCTCATTTCGACTGCTGGCCCTTTCTCACTTTCCGACGTAACAGGCGCGCTGATTGGCGCCGGTATACTCAGCCTGATTGCGGCGCGCAGTCAGGCGTTGATGCGGGGTATCGAACGTATTCCGCCCGCGCTGGCGGCGGCGATGCTGGCCGGCATACTATTGCCCTATTGCCTGAATGTATTTAGCAGCGCCACGTCACACCCGCTGCTCACCATGTTATTTGTTGGAATTTACTTACTTGGCAGCCGGCTTTTTGCCCGTTATCTCATGTTGATATTACTGGTTGTGGCAGGTATCGCTGCCTGGGTGTTAAGCCCTGCCGGGGCTCCCGCCGTCACGCTTGGCTTACCCACACTGGAGTGGGTAATGCCTACCTGGTCGCTATCTGCGTTTATCAGTATCGGCGTGCCGTTATTCCTGATTACCATGTTGTCGCAAAACTTACCCGGCATCAGTATTTTGCACAGCCATCACTACAAACCAGACAACCGTTTTGTACTAACGGGTATTGCTTTACTACAGCTGTTCACCGCGCCGTTTGGAGGATTTATGTATAACCTGGCTGCCATCACCGCTGCAATTTGTATGGCTGAAAACGTCGATGACGATCCGGCACAACGTTACAAAGCCGGTGTTGCAGCAGGCCTGGGTTATTTACTGTCAGGTGCGATGGCGGTGGCAATTGTGTCGGTATTTACCATGATGCCAACTGTCGTCACACAGTTGCTGGCAGGTATAGCACTTCTGGCTACGTTACAAAGCAGTTTGCTGCGCGCACTGGAAGAAACCCACTATCGTCAGGCTGCACTGCTCACTATGTTGTGTAGCGCTTCCGGCTTAACCATGCTGGGGATAAGCGCGCCGGTCTGGGGATTATTATTAGGCGTAGTGACGTTAGGGTTTACGTCAGGCTGGAAAAGACAGGTTGTCAGCAGATAACGTCTCTGCGGCAGCATTCAGGCTGCCGCGAAACGCTGCTATTGGAACGGTTTACGCAAAAATCTGTTTCGCTGCTGAACGCATTTCAGCAAACTCGTCAGACAACAACGAATTAACGTCTTCTACCACACCGCGCTGAATCGCCAGATTCAATATGGCGTCTTTCTGATTGTTAATTTGGCCCGCTAATGCCGCTCCCACGCGCACAAAGTCAACATAGGACAGTTTTTCAGGAATATAGGCCAGATCATGCCAGCGCTCTGCTACCGTGACAAAATTATCTCCAAATCCCCAGCTTTGCATGATGCTGCCACCAATGCGCGGCGCCAGTTTATCAATCGCATCATCGAGGAACGTCGGGCTGGCAAACACTTCTTCATGGCGTTCGGCTTCGGTAAGAATAGGCAGTACACCAATGTTGTGGACCAAGGCCGTTAGCGTCATGGTATCAATGGTCATTTCGCGATTTTTGGTGCGAGCCACGTACAGTTGTAGCGTCGCCATGGCATTAGCCACCACTTCAACTGTGTTATTCCACTCGCGTTTCATGTACTCGCCTACCAGTTCGTTTTTAGACACGAACAGCTGCTCCATGGCCAGTGCAGTAGCGATATTTTTAATTTGGCGCAGCCCAATACGGGTTACCGCCTGAGAAATTGAAGTTACTTTAACAGCCCGCCCCATATAAGCGCTGTTCGCGATTTTAATCATGCGAGCACTAAGTGAGGGGTCCTGACCAATTACATCGCCCATTTGATTCAGGTTTATATCCGGATCATCTGCTGCTTTACGAACTTTTAATGCAACTGCAGGTAATGTGGGTAATACCAGTGTATCGTTCTTGATTTTCTCAACCAGAATGGTTAACAGCGCGTTTTGTGTCGACATAGTCCTACCTTAGTCTTGGCTTATTGTGTGCCTGGTTATAGCCAGACAGCTATTCTCGCGATCTCATGCCTTCCGTGGAGCCGGCATTAGTATGCAGAAAATCCAATATAACAACGATTCTGAGATCGCGCACCCAGGGATTGTTATTCTTTTTGACCCTGCGCAATAAATATAAGGGTCATACAAAAAACCCGCCGCCTGTTCCGACACCCGGCGTGTTTACCCTGTCTGGTTTGAGTATAGCATCTGCATAAAAGGTTGGTTATGCTAACGCTAAATTTTCAAATTTTTAGACTAAAGAACAACAAAAACAGACGGAAAATCATATGAAACAGTTATTTACCAAAACACTGCTAGCTACATTAATGGGCGGTGTTATTGCCCTCTCTGGCTGTAGCCAACCAACCAGCAATGACTCACCCGGCAGTACGACGACTTCGCCCTCGTTACTTGTTCCAAAAGAACGTCTTGCTATTTATCACGAGGTTCCTCTTACCGCGGACCTGACTCATTTGAGCGAAAATCAGCGCGCAATGCTGTCGTTACTCATTGATGCCTCTGTCATTATGGACAACCTGTTTTGGCAACAAGCGTTTCACGAAAACAAAACCGACTTTCTTGCATCACTTACAGACCCCGCCATTCGCCGTTTTGCTGATATCAATTACGGTCCGTGGGACAGGTTAAATGGCGACAGGCCGTTTCTTAGCGGATACGAAGAAAAGGCACCTGGAGCAGAGTTCTATCCCCACGACATAACAAAAGACGCGTTTAACAAGGCGTCATTTGCCGACAAAGACGGTCTGTACTCAATAGTTCGCTACGACGATGCAGGTAACCTCACCAGCATTCCTTACAGCGAGGCCTACGCAGCGCCATTGCAAAAAGCCGCAGAGCTACTGAGAAAAGCGTCAGAACTGGCAGACAATCCAGCTTTTGCGAATTACCTGTCACTGCGCGCAGATGCCTTGTTATCCGATGACTATCTGGCTTCGGATATGGCCTGGATGGATATGAAGACCAACCCCATTGAGTTGGTCATTGGCCCCATTGAAAGCTACGAAGATCAATTGTTTGGTTATCGCGCTGCATTTGAAGCCTACGTGTTAATTAAAGATATGGCCTGGAGCGAAAAGCTGGCCAAGTACGCCCAGTTTCTGCCTGAACTGCAGCGCGGGTTACCTGTCCCTGATGCTTATAAACAGGAAACTCCAGGATCAGACGCAGATTTAAATGCTTATGACGTGATTTATTATGCCGGCCACTCAAATGCGGGCAGCAAAACCATCGCAATCAACCTGCCAAACGACGAACGTGTGCAGCTGGAAAAAGGGACTCGTCGGTTACAGCTGAAAAATGCTATGCAGGCAAAATTTGACCATATTCTGGCGCCGATTGCTGACGTACTTATTGCACCGGAACAACGTGAGCACGTAACGTTTAACGCGTTTTTTGCCAACACTATGTTCCACGAAGTCGCACACGGGCTGGGCATAAAGAATACACTGGACGGCAAGCAAACCGTGCGCGCAGCACTCAAAGAACATGCTTCGGCACTTGAAGAAGGCAAGGCTGATATTTTAGGTCTGTACATGGTACAGAGCCTGCTGGAGAAAGGTGAAATCACCGAAGGTACACTGAAAGACTATTATGTGACCTTTATGGCGGGCATTTTCCGTTCGGTGCGCTTTGGTGCCAGCTCTGCACATGGAAAGGCCAATATGATTCGCTTTAACTATTTTGCCGAAGCCGGCGCGTTTGACCGTGACGAACAGGGACTGTATAGCGTAAACATGGACAAAATGTCGGCGGCTGTCGCGTCACTCAGTGAGCGTATTCTTACACTGCAGGGCGATGGTGACTATGCTGGCGTTGCTGCATTGGTTGCAGACAAAGGGGTAATTAAGCCACAGCTGGCTGGTGACCTTGAGCGACTGGCCAGCGCCAGCATTCCGGTTGATATCGTCTTCGATCAGGGTAAAGCGCAATTGGGACTCAAGTAACCCCGCTTTACTCACCAATCCAATACAATGAAGCCGCTGTTTAAGCGGCTTCGTTTTATTCCTGGCACCTACAATTAATGAACCAGAATTAGGTATAGAAATCGTTCAGGGCTATTCCAACGGTTTCATCTTATCAGTGTAAGGTGGCCATCCCATCGGTTTACCTGCCAGTACGTGTAGATGAATATGGTACACCGTTTGACCACCATACTCGTTGCAGTTCATTACCGCACGGTAACCCTGATCAGCAAAGCCTTTCTCGGCGGCCAGTTTCGCTGCCACAACATACAAATGCCCCACGACTTCGCGATCAGCTTCAGTTATGTCGTTAATCGTCGCGATTTGTTTTTTCGGGATCACCAGAAAGTGTACCGGTGCCTGCGGGTTGATATCACTGAAGGCAAGCGCCAGCTCATCTTCATATAAGATCTCAGCAGGGATCGACTTATCGATAATTTTGTCAAAAATGGTTTCAGCCATCAGCTATCTCCAATAAAAGGTTTACCAGAATATAAAGGCAACCAATACAGCGCCCAGCAGCAAACGGTAGATCACGAACGGTAACATACCAATGCGGCTAATCCAGCTTAAAAACAGGAAAATACACAGATACGCCGCGACGAACGAGAATCCCGCACCGTAGATAAGTGCATTCCAGTCTACTGCCGTGTCAGCCTCTACCAGGTCTTTCACAGCCAACAGGCCTGCACCCAGGATCACCGGAATTGAAAGCAAGAATGAAAAGCGCGCGGTACTTTCGCGGTCCAGCCCTAACATTAAGCCTGCTGTCATGGTAATACCTGAACGGGATGTGCCGGGAATGAGCGCCAGCATTTGTGCAAAACCAATAATGACCGCTTGTTTAAGCGTAATCGACTCCAGCTTTTGTACATGCTTAGCCTTCACATCGGCGTACCAAAGCAATAGTCCAAATACAATGGTTGTTACAGCTATGACAGCTGCACTTCTGGCATGGGTTTCGATGATGTCCTTTAGCGAGAAACCCGCTATGACGGCCGGAATCGTCGCAATCACTACAAACCAGGCCAGACGGCTGTCCGTCGTTTGTTCTTTGCGCCAACCATGCTGCAGAAACGCGACCGACATGGTAAAAATATCCCGCCGAAAATAAATCATAACGGCAAGTAAACTTCCAACGTGCACCGCCACATCGAACGCCAACCCCTGATTGCGCCAGCCGAGTACTTCAGCGGGTAAAATTAAGTGCGCAGAGCTACTGATGGGCAGAAACTCGGTTAAGCCCTGAATTATGGCCAGTACAATGATTTCAAATAACGTCATGCCTGTGTTGAACTCCATTCAAATGCAATAGGCTGTATAGGTTGGGATGTGCGGTCAAATTGTTGCCAGAGCGCTTCGTAGGTTTTGCCTGTAACCGGATGTCGTTCATTTGGCACCAATTCTGCCAGAGGCCGTAGCACAAATGCCCGGGCGAGTATTTCGGGTCTGGGCAGCACAACGGGTGACTGACACACCTGGTTATCGAAGCACAATAAATCCAAATCCATTGTGCGGGAACACGGCGTCTTATGCCAGTTTTTTCGGCCGAACTCCGCTTCAATCTGCTTGAATAACTGATAGGTTTCCTCAAGGCTTAACGGGGTTTCTACGCTGGCTACCCAGTTGTAAAAACCTGGTCCTTCAAAGCCTACCGCAGGACAATCATACACACTGGACACCTTCACATTGTGAAAATGCTGGTTAAGCACATGATATGCCTGGCGCGTGTGGTATTCCCGCTCGATGTTTGAACCTATACCAATTAAAACGCGGTGCAATGTCACTCGCTAACCTCGTGTGTTACCTGAATGCCTACTTTTTGCGCATCGGGCAAAATTCCGGGCTTTTCGATTTTCAATACCAGTTTCTGAATCGGGAAACGTGCACAGAGGCTATCAACAATCGCTTTAGACAACGCCTCGAGCAATTCAAAGCCGCTTGATGCGCCGACTTCTTTAACGCATTCAGCAACAGCTGCATAGTCTATGGTGTGATTGACATCATCAGACGCCATGGCCTCAGACAGGTCAGCATTGATCAGCAAATCCATTATTAACGTGGTTTGTTGCGTGCGCTCCCAGTCGTACACGCCAATCAGGGTAGGTACGCTGAGTCCTTCTATAAAAATTTGCTGCATTTTTAAGGCCTTTAGTCTACATCGAATTACATTCTGAAACGCTTTGAAACCGCTAGCGGTTTTTGCGCGCAGTATAGCATACAGATACACAGACGCAGCCGGATCAGTCATGGGCAGTTACATTGTGTTTCTGGCTTTCGGACAAAGTTTCTAGTAGTGTGTGCACACTTATTGTATGACAGCGGATATAGTCATGATTGCACTGAGTTTACTGATGGTTTGTGTGGCCTATTTGGTTGGGTCAGTATCCAGTGCTGTGCTCATTAGCCGGCTATTTCGCTTACCCGATCCCAGAAAAAATGGCTCAGGCAATCCTGGCGCAACCAATGTGCTGCGCATTGGCGGTCGTTTCCCGGCCGTGTTGGTATTGCTCTCGGATATCCTGAAAGGCACCATCCCGGTGTATTCCGCGTATTTTATGGGGATCCCTCCGGTTGCACTCGGCCTGATTGCCATCGCCGCTTGTCTGGGACATATCTACCCCCTTTACTTCCAGTTTAACGGCGGGAAAGGCGTAGCAACCGCATTTGGCGCGATGCTGCCTATTGGCCCTTCCCTGGCTGGTTTGTTAATCGCTAGTTGGGCTGTGGTGGTCTTTATATGGGGGTACTCATCGCTGGGCGCACTGGTATCAGTCATGCTGGCGCCGGTATTCACCTGGTTCATTAAACCCCAGTACACACTGCCCGTTGCGATGCTGTCGATTCTGATCATTTTCCGCCACCGCGACAATATCAAACGCCTTTGGGCCGGTGAAGAGAGTAAAGTGTGGGACAAGGGCAAAGCCAACGAGTAACTCCTTAACTCAGCCCCGCTTAAGTTAGCGCCTGGTGCCCACAATAAACGAGCAACCGCCAGGTAAAGAGCCCGCATTTAGCGAAACAAGTTCAACGTAGTCTATTTCGCCCACAACATCACTGCCAGTGAATTGCTGTATTTCAAAATAATACTCTGCGTAGGTTAACCCCGCTTTTTGCAATTCTACGAATGGATATTGCCGGTATTTCCAGGTGCCTTTCACCGAATCTCCCAGGTAGCCACCGCTTTGGGACTGAACGTCCAGAAGAAATGTGCCGTCACTCTCTAAATTCAGCGCGGTCACATTTTCACACTGTTTTCCTTCGTATCGGTTGATAAGATCCTGTTTAAATAACACAAGGTTACTACCGTTATTTTCCGGCAGTAAAAACAAAGCCAGTGAGTTCTTCGTATACCAGTGATTTCCCTTCGTCATCCCCTGGGTGCGCTTAATCGGAAAACCTGCCTCAACAGACAATGCCTCTGCAAGTGCAATAAATTCAGGATCGCGAAGCAACAAAGAATAAAGTAGGGTGTTTTCAGAAATGGACGCTGGCATATCGAAGTCATTCAGTATAATTTGATATTGCTCCGACTCCTCGAACGCCTCTTTAACCTCTTTTTTCTGACTTTCACTTAAATATTTTGCGTATACATATACCGTTGGCTTACTCGCACATCCAGCCAGCAATATGCTGACAATCGCAAAGAAATAGACAGCTAATTTCATTTCCACATCCCTTTACCAGATTGATTACAACTGTAATCCATATTGATTACAACTGTAATCCATATTGATTACAAATGTAATCCATATGGATTACAAATGTAATTCATATGAAAGCACGATGCAAATGAAGAATACAATTAGAGGAATACAGAGGGTCGTTAATCGACGACAAGCAGGCCAGATTTTGCAATTTCTCTTTAGTAAGCAAGGCTTAAGTTACTGGACGTTGAACTACGGCGTTGATTCTGCCTGTAAAATACGTATTGCTTTTGCCAGACTGGCATCAGAAACACCGCCAACGTGCCGGTATATTAATTTGCCGTCCCGGGAATAAAACAACGTAGTCGGCAACACGGCAACACCAAACTCCCGACTTACGTCACCCGAGACATCCATTAGCATATTGTTCAATTCAAGTTCTTGTTCAGCGAGAAACGCCCGAACCTGAGCAGGCGATTCAGACTGGTTAATCAGCACAATATGGATATCCGGATTATCTCGCTGCGCCCTGGCCATCGCCGGCATTTCGCGGCGACAAGGTGGGCACCAGGTTGCCCAGAAATTAATTACCAGCGGTTTGTCTTTAAAGTCAGAAAGATTCACCGGACTGCCTTCCAGCGACCCTACCATAGGCACTGGCATCGACGCTGAACGCAACAACAGGGAAACCGCGACATAAAGTGGAAGCATAACGACGGATGTTGCAACACCAGTCCATAGCAGGGTAGAGCGGATTACAGGATGGCGATGGATACTGTAGCTGACATACAAAGCCGCTGCGACCAGGCCACTTCCGACAGAAAAACCGCCGTCGCGCACATCCAGCATAGCGAGAACATCACCATGAAAATACGACCACTGTCCAACAATGAAACCAAGCCGGGCAAAAAAGAAGCCTATGGCAAAGGCACCAAACACCGCATTGCTGGCAAATTGGTAACAGGTTTTTGGACTATTTGCGCGCCGACTGAATACATAGCAGCCTGCCCAGGCCAGCATTAACGCTCCCCATATCAGCGCATAGTCAATAGAAAGCCCAAGTGGTCCGAGGGAAATACTGTGCAAATCTACTCCGCATATTGACTAAATTGTTCGTACGCCAGCATCGCATCTGCCGCGTACATCAAAGAAGGCCCGCCCCCCATATAGATGGCCATTCCCAGCGTTTCCTCCACTTCAGCTTTAGTGGCGCCCAATTCCACCAATGCTTTGGCGTGAAAGCCAATACAACCATCACAGCGGGTTGAAACACCTATAGCCAGAGCAATCAGCTCTTTGGTTTTCTTGTCCAGTACGCCATCACGGGTGGCCGCCTGGGCCATGGCGGAAAAGCCTTGCATGGTATCGGTTATATCCGAACGCAGGGTTTTCATATTGCTAGAGATTCGCTGGGTTATCTCTGGATAGGATTTGCTCATGGTACCGCTCCTCTTACCACGCCATGTCAACACGGCGGGCATGGCGAATTATTCAACCTGCAAAGCCGGGGCTAATACTGATAACTGACCGTCAATTGGCGTTAATACTTTCAGACCCAGGATCTTTGCCAATGCCGGATACACTTCCAAGTTACGCATTGCTGGGAATGTCAGCCCCGCTTTAAACGCCGGGCCAGCAGCAACAAAAAACGCCCCCATGTCCGGGTGTTCTGGCAAATAGCCATGACCGCCAGGGCCAACACGACTGTCTTTGCGCTTAATAAACTTTGCCGGTGGTGCAATGGTAATAATGAGGTCTCCGGTACGGTCATTATGCGGCATTCGATAATGCTGACGTTGATCCTTATCAAACACCTGCACGCCTGGTAGTCTCAGCGCGTTTATACGGTTACGCTGCGCCTCAATTGCCGCCTGGTCCACACCGTCTTTAGCGTAGAGCAGGATCTGCTCGCCTTCATTCAACACCAGAAAATCCTCACTGATATGCAGTTCAGATTCCTCTATGGCTTTCGCTCGGTCCACCGGCGTCATGCCGTGATCAGACACCAATACCAGGTTCACTTTAAAAGGCAGTGCCTGAATACGCTTGTAAAGCTGCCCCATTAGCGCATCCAGTTGCTGAACCGCTTCATAAGTTTCTGGTGCATCAGGTCCAAAATCGTGCCCAACGGTATCAACCAATGAAAAATACCCTGCGATAAAACGAGGACGGCTCACCTCTGGGTAAGACAGCCATTCCATGATTTGATCGACGCGTTGTTGGTAGTCGGCATATTTAGAATAGTGGAAATGATAAGTAGGAAGCTGTCCGCCAATGCGCGCATCAGACTCAGGCCAGAAAAACGTTGCGGCTTTTAGTCCGTGTGTTTCCACCAGGTTCCACATGGGCATGGCCGTAATCCACGTGCTGTCTTCATACCCCTTACCCATTTTGTAGTAATCATGACGCGCTTTGTCGTAAAAGCGATTATTAATAATACCGTGATTCACGGGCAGCAAACCGGTTAACAGCGAAATATGATTGGGAAACGTATTGGCCGGATATACCGGTTGCATCGACATTACACGAGTCCCCTGCCGGGCGATAGCCGCTATATGCGCAGCCTTATGCTTTTCAATGTAATCATGCCTAAAGCCATCTATTGAGATCAGTACCACATGCTGGTCAGAAGTGGCATAAACGCTGGATGTCATTATGGAAAAACACGTAATAACAAAAACAACTAAGCGCTGCATAACAATCACTACCTTTTTATTCTTTGTCCATTCGTCCAAACAGAATGGTTTCTTTTTAGGATCTGAGAGTGACAGTATTTATCGGGGAAGTGTGACAATCCAGTGAAAATCGCTGGGTAACCAGCGATTTTGCGATTACTGAACCAAAATCAAAGCGCAGAAAGCGTATCCAGTGGCCAGCGAGGTTTAACTGAATCGGACAGGGGGGTGCTTTGCCCGGCTTTCAGACGCTGTAAGCCCGCATAGGCAATCATGGCGCCGTTATCAGTACAAAATCCCAGACTGGGGTAAAATACTTCGCCACGGATATCCTGCATGAGCTTTTTCATTGCACTACGCAGTTCGGTGTTGGCGCTTACGCCTCCGGCGATAACTAACCGCTTCAACCCCGTTTGCTTTAGCGCACGCTTGCATTTGATCGACAGTGTATCAATGACCGCCTCCTGAAACGCATAAGCAATATTAGCGCGGGTTTGCGGATTGTCGTCAGCGTCGCGAATGGTATTGGCAGCGAAGGTTTTCAAACCACTAAAACTGAAATCCAGTCCCGGGCGATCGGTCATTGGACGCGGAAAAGCGTAATGGCCGGGTTCGCCCTGCTCTGCCAGTTTAGCAAGTAACGGACCACCGGGATAATCCAGCCCCAGTAGTTTTGCGGTTTTATCGAATGCTTCCCCCGCAGCGTCGTCTATCGACTCACCAAGCAACGTATAACGGCCAATACCGTCAACCTGCACCAGCATCGAGTGGCCACCAGACACCAGCAGGGCCACAAACGGGAATTCCGGGGCAGTCTCTTCCAGCATCGGCGCCAGCAAATGCCCTTCCATATGATGAACACCAATAGCAGGCACATCCCAGGCGTAGGCCAGCGAACGCCCTACTGACGCGCCGACCAACAGCGCGCCAACCAGTCCCGGCCCCTGTGTGTAAGCAATACCGTCTATATCTTCTTCTTTACAGTTGGCGTCATCCAGCGCCTTTTGAATAAGCGGTACAATTTTTCTGACGTGATCCCGCGAAGCCAGTTCAGGCACAACGCCACCATAGTCAGCATGCAGTTTCACCTGACTGTACAATGTGTGCGACAACAAGCCCGCTTCATCATCGTATACTGCAATGCCGGTTTCATCACATGAGGTTTCTATACCTAATACACGCATGGTCGTAATTTCTTTGCTAAGGACGGATTTAATCGTTAAAGTTTACCCGATTCATAGCGGGCTGGACAATCAACAATCTCAATCACCCACGCCCTGCCCCGACACATTGGCTATTTTTTATCGGCTTTTTTGTCACCGGGGCTTTACATCGCCGTCTCGAATGATTAGAATTTCGCACCATTTTTAACCCGGGTGGTTGAAAAAACCCAGTTGAACCCCGGAAATCCGTTAAGTTTTGAGGTGAGATTTTAATGCCCATCGTTAAAGTAAGAGAAAACGAGCCATTTGACGTAGCACTGCGTCGTTTTAAGCGTTCTTGTGAAAAAGCAGGTGTACTGTCTGAAGTACGTCGTCGTGAATTCTTCGAAAAGCCTACTTGGGAACGCAAGCGCAAGAAAGCAGCTGCTAAAAAGCGTCATCTTAAGAAGTTGGCTCGCGAAAACGCACGTCGCGTAAAACTTTACTAAGCAATGATTGGCAGTGGGGTCTCGTTGAGACCTCTTTGCATTTTATTGATTAGCAGTAAACGAGTATCCCAATGGCACTGATTGACGAATTAAAAAACGCCCAAAAAGACGCTATGCGAGCGAAAGACAAAGTTCGCTTGGGGACTATTCGTATGGCCCTTGCTGCCATAAAGCAAAAAGAAATCGACGAACAGGTAACCCTGTCTGACGCCGATGTGCTTGCGATCTTAACCAAGATGGTCAAGCAGCGTCAGGATGCTGCGTCACAATACGACGCGGCAGGTCGCGATGATTTGGCACAAACAGAACGTGCTGAAATCACCGTCATCGAAACCTTCTTACCACAAGCACTCACCGACGACGAATTGGCCGCGTTAATTAACGAAGCCATGGCGAGCACGGGAGCCAGTGGCATGCAAGACATGGGCAAGGTAATGGGCTTCCTGAAACCTAAGGTCCAGGGCCGTACCGACATGGGTGCGCTCAGCGCAAAAATCAAACAGCAACTAAACTAATAGCTGTATTTTCCCTTTTCTGAATCAGCTAACTGTTTGCGCAATTTCCCCAGCCTGATACAGTAGCCTGAATACGTTTCTGAATTAACTTCTTGGCAGTGTGTAGCAGTTATGGCGGGTAAAATCCCTCGCGAATTTATTGATGATTTACTGGCTCGAACAGACATTGTCGAAATCGTCGACAGCCGCGTTCGCCTTAAAAAAGCCGGTAAAAATTACTCTGCCTGCTGCCCGTTTCACAACGAAAAATCACCGTCTTTCACTGTTGCACAGGATAAGCAGTTTTATCATTGCTTTGGATGTGGAGCCCACGGGAACGCTATCTCGTTTTTAATGGAATTCGACAGGCTTGAGTTTGTTGAGGCCATTGAAGAACTTGCCCGCTTGCACGGCCTTGATGTGCCGCGAGAACAAGGCATTGGCGCACGAAGCTTCAGCCCCGAGAAGAAGCAGCAAACCGAGTCTGATTATCAGTTAATGGAAAAAGTGACGCGCTTTTTTCAGCACCAATTAAAACACCACAAACAAGCCGCCGGTGCAGTGGAATACCTTAAAAAACGCGGCCTGTCTGGCGAAATCGTTAAGCAATGGGAAATTGGTTACGCGCCGCCGGAATGGGATGCGCTGTTATCAACATTTGGTAACGACAACCAGGTACGCAAGCAATTGATTGACTTAAAACTGGTTAATCAAAACGACAATGGCAAGCAATATGACTTCTTCCGCGACCGCATCATGTTTCCTATTCGCGATAAACGCGGCCGTGTGTGTGGCTTTGGCGGGCGTATTCTGGAAGGTAATGGGCCGAAATACCTGAACTCCCCGGAAACCCGCATATTTCACAAAGGCTACGAACTGTTTGGTTATCACCACACCCGTCAACAACGCAATTTACCGAGGATTTTGATTGTTGAAGGCTATATGGATGTGGTTGCCCTCAGTCAGTTTGACATTCAGTACGCAACCGCCGCCCTGGGTACAGCAACCACTCAGGAACACATGACTATGCTGATGCGCAGCAATCAGGAAATCGTGTGTTGCTACGACGGTGACCGCGCCGGACGTGATGCTGCCTGGCGAGCGGTAGAGAATGCCCTGCCCGCTTTGAAAGATGGCGTGCATTTAAAATTCCTGTTCCTTCCCGACGGCGAAGACCCGGACACCATGGTGCGTAAAGTTGGCAAAGAGGCATTTGAATCTCTGATTGCCGACGCTGCGCCATTATCGCGCTTTTTCTTCGATACGTTACTCAAACAGCATCCGGTGGGTACCCCCGAAGGCAAGGTTGCGTTGAAGTCTGCCGCTCAGCCATTGATTGATCAGGTTGCCGGCGAACAACAAAAACAAATGCTGCAGGAAGAATTAAGCAAACACGTAGGCGAATACGACCGCTTCAAACTGGACCGTGATATTCGCAACGCCAATGACCGGGCCCAGAAACCCAATCGGGCCGGTACTTTCGACAACATGAAAAAGTCACGCCTGTCACCGATTCGCATGATGATACGCCTGCTACTTGAGCATCCGGGCTTAGCCGCGGATTGCGCAGATTCCGTGCAGCCCTCTTATCTGGCGGGATCTGGCATCGCTGGCCTTCCGGTGTTACAGGATTTATTTGCGTTTTGCGAGCAGCATCCTAATGCCAGCACCGCGATGGTACTTGAAAACTTCCGCGATCATCCCCACTCAGTAACCCTGGGCAAGATGCTCATGCAAGAACACCTGGTATCGGAAGAGGATGCAGCACGGGTTTATCGCGACAGTTTTGCCCGATTGCTTGACTGGCATTTCGACAGCCGAATCGATCAACTTTTGTCCAAATCACGTATAGAAGCCTTGTCTGATTCCGAAAAAAAGGAATTGACGCTGCTAATGAAAGAACGCCAGGCTGGTCGATAACAACAATCGTCAAAAAGCTAAAATAAACGAGTCAAAAATAGACAGCAGAGTAGTCAAAATAACGACGGTTCTGTTATACTGTGTAATTCGCTGCCACTGTCGCAAACGGCAGTCGAACAGACAAAACCACATTGAAGCACGTGTAAACCGATATCGCTTTGAGCGAATATCGAACGATCACACCTTTAAAGTGTCTAAACTTTGAAGGGTATTGCAATGGTTAGAATTTAAGAAGTGTAGGGTATATGGCGCAAAGCAAGCAGTCTCAGATTAAACTCCTGATTGCGAAAGGTAAAGAGCAAGGTTACTTAACGTTCTCAGAAGTTAATGACCACCTGCCACAGGACATTGTCGATTCGGATCAGATCGAAGACATCATCCGTATGATCAACGACATGGGAATTCAGGTAGCCGAGTCGGCACCGGATTCTGATGAATTGTTGATGCAGGAAACCACCACCGATGAAGAAGTTGCTGAAGCCGCCGCGCAAGCGTTGGCCACAGTAGAAAGTGAAATCGGCAGAACCACTGACCCGGTGCGCATGTACATGCGTGAAATGGGTACCGTAGAATTGCTTACGCGTGAGGGCGAAATTGAAATCGCCAAGCGTATCGAAGACGGTATTAACCAGGTGCAGTGTTCAGTGGCTGAGTACCCTGAAGCGATCACGTATCTGTTGGATCAATGGGATCTTTACGAAGCCGAAGAAATTCGCCTGAGCGATATTATCTCTGGCTTTGTTGACCCGAACAGCGAAGAAGATCTAGCCCCTACCGCGACTCACGTTGGCTCTGAATTATCTCAGGAAGAACTGGATGATGAAGACGATGACGATGATGATGACGACTCAGATGATGACGACGATAGCGGCGTCGATCCTGAGCAAGCGCGTGAAAAGTTCGCCGAATTACGTGAACAGTACAAAGTTACCCGCAAGGTCATTGAAGCCAAAGGCCGTACGCACGAAACATCGCGCAAAGAAATTGCTGCGCTTAGCGATATATTCAAAGAATTCCGTTTAGTGCCTAAGCAGTTTGACCGCTTAGTGAAGAACATGCGTGAAATGATGGACCGTGTTCGTATCCAGGAACGTCTGGTTATGAAGTACTGTGTCATGCACGCGAAAATGCCGAAGAAAGATTTCATTAAAGCATTTGCTGGCAACGAAACTACAACAGCTTGGTTAGACACCTTGTTGAACAGTGGCGCGCCTTACGCTGGCCTGCTCGCTCAGTACAAAGAAGAAATTGAGCGTAGTGTTAGCAAGATTTCTCAGGTGGAGCAGGAAACCGGTCTGGTTATTTCTGACATCAAAGACATCAACCGCCGTATGTCTATCGGTGAAGCGAAAGCCCGCCGTGCGAAGAAGGAAATGGTTGAAGCCAACCTGCGTTTGGTAATCTCAATTGCGAAGAAATACACCAACCGTGGCCTGCAGTTCCTGGATCTGATTCAGGAAGGTAACATCGGTCTGATGAAAGCGGTAGATAAGTTCGAATACCGTCGTGGTTACAAGTTCTCAACTTACGCTACATGGTGGATTCGTCAGGCAATCACCCGTTCAATTGCGGACCAGGCGCGGACTATCCGTATTCCGGTTCACATGATTGAGACCATTAACAAGCTGAACCGTATTTCGCGTCAGATGTTACAGGAAATGGGTCGTGAGCCTACGCCGGAAGAATTGTCTGAGCGCATGCTAATGCCAGAAGACAAGATCCGCAAAGTACTGAAAATCGCCAAGGAGCCAATCTCGATGGAAACCCCCATCGGTGATGATGAAGATTCACATCTGGGTGACTTCATTGAGGACAGCACTATCGTGCAGCCTCTGGACTCAGCAACTGGCAACAGTCTGAAAGACGCGACACAGGAAGTGCTGGCAGGTTTAACAGCACGTGAAGCGAAAGTACTGCGCATGCGTTTCGGTATTGATATGAACACCGACCACACGCTGGAAGAAGTAGGTAAGCAGTTCGACGTTACCCGTGAGCGTATTCGTCAGATTGAGGCGAAAGCCTTACGCAAACTGCGTCATCCAAGCCGCTCAGAGCAACTGCGCAGCTTCCTGGATGAATAAGTAAGAAATTAGCTGCACTATGCAGCACGTTGCAAAGGCCAGTCAGTCGACTGGCCTTTTTTGTTTTCGCTCAATATCGTCACTAAAAACAACAACGCCATTATAGTGTAGCAGCATACAGAGAGCCATAACGCACCCTGTTCATGACTGAGTGACACCACCACACCTGATACAGCAGGTGCCAGTGTGCTACCAACACTGCCACTGAAGAGCATCAGCGTAACCAGCATAGGCGGAGCATTCGGTATCTGTTGCGTGCCGAGGGAGATGGCGACTTTGTAAATACAGGTGGTCATAAAGCCAAATGCAAAGCCCAGCGACACAAAGGTATCTGGTGAACCACTCACAACCATAGCGGTGGTCAAGCCAATTGCGATAACACTGGCACTAAGCAGCAACAATCTGGTCGGCACAATATTGACCAGCACCACAGATAGCAGTAATCCGAAAATTGAAGCGCCCCAGTAATTGCCAACTACCTGACCGGCTTGGTCGGGTGGCAACGCAAAAGCCGATGTCAGGTAACTCGGTGCCCAGGTCAAAAAACTGGTCTGTGCTACCAAATACAAGCACACTGCCGAAGCCATGCACAATACACGTACACAGAGGAGTGAGCGAAACTCCTGCCAGGCAGAATAAGGCTCTTCAGTGTCTGCGCTTTTATCGGGTGCTTTACTCGCTTTTACCTGATGCGCCTGCGGACTGTCTCCACACACTACCAGGGCAATAATAAACAGCCCAACTATACCAACCGCCAGATAACTGTATTGCCATGGATATTGCTGTGCCAGTAACCAACCCGCCAAGGTTGGAAATAGATACCCTGCAGCACTAAAGGCACAGTCCGTAGCAATAAACGCAGAAGCCCGCCTTTGAGCCTGATAAATTTTTGAAATAATTACTGCCCCGCCAGACAAACCACAACCACAGGCCACACCAAGCACCATGAAAATCAACGCAACGGAAGCATAGTGTTGCGGCTTAAAAAAGCTCAATATGCACAATAAAACAAGTAACAAAGAGTATGTAAGTACCAACAAACTTTTAATAGAAAAGCGGGTATAGAGATACATAGACACACAGGTGCCAATCAATACCCCACCGGTTAGCCAGGAAAATATACTCACCGCGACAGCAGGCGCTAGCTGCAATTGATCAGCTACCGCATTCAGAATAACCCCGGCCTGCGTCAACAGGCCGGACATAACCATGTAGCTAAAAAAGGCGATAAGGGTTAGTCGTGCCTGATGTATCAGGTGCATTATTCTGCATCCACTTCGTTGTCGGCGTACCCTGACCCGATTGCACTAAACGGCAAATCCAGTCCTAACTCAGGTACTTGTAACCCCACCCAGGCAGGAAAGGTATTGCTGTTTGGCCCGGGGAAGACCTGATATTCATTGGCCCAGGGATAATTTGCCACAGCCTCGTTCACCTTCGGAATTAACACTGACGCTTTCTCTCCCTGTATAGACAGTACCTTCTCCGGACGGGAGCCATACCAGTAGCGGTCCGGTGTTTTTGTAGTGTATGTACGCAAGGCAGGATGCCCTTGCCTGACACGCCAACCAACGACTTCATAGACGGTGTATTCTTCGGCTTTTTCCGCCTTCACGGCAATCCAGGTATGAACAGCGAACCAACCCCGCCAGCTAAATGCATCGGCGGCATACACTTCAATGACAGCTTCGGTAGTTTGTTCCGGGGACGGTGCAATACCAGCCGGTTCGCGGCTAGCCGTGCGCCAGTCACTGTTGCTGCACGCCGACACAAAAAAAGACATGAAAACCACCAGACAGACCAGTCTACCCATAATTAATTTCCCGGATTAGTGTATAAACCCCATCTAATCAGGTGAGCAGAATTCAAGCAAGTAGTCCTCAGACCAAACCACCAGCTAGCTCGACCAATACGCGACTGGTAATTTAATGAGCAAATAAGCATACTGGTCAGAAAGGAAGGAAACGCATCGTGACTTGGATAGACTACAGCATTATTGCGCTGTACCTCATTGGCTTGCTTGCCATGGGCGTCAGTTTTCGCAATCAACCGACCAGCAAAGACTATTTTTTAGGGGGCAGAACCATTCCCTGGCCAGCCCTGGCGCTGTCTGTTATGGCCACTCAACTGTCGGCAATCAGTTTCATTTCTGCTCCGGCTTTCGTAGGACTCAGGGAAGGCGGCGGCTTAATTTGGCTGTCGTATGAACTTGCTCTGCCATTGGCAGTATTACTCATGATGTGGCGCTTATTACCTACCCTGCATCAAAGTGGTGTTGTCAGTGTCTATGATTTTCTAGAGCGCCGTTTCGAACGCTCAACACGGCTGCTTATTAGTTTTGTGTTTCAATTAAGCCGCTCTTTTGCCACCGCAATCATGATTTATGCGATTTCATTGATCCTGCAAGGCACCATGGGCATGGCGCAGTGGCAAAGCATTGTGCTGATCGGTGTGATTACCCTGATTTACTCTGCCGTTGGCGGCATGAAAGCCGTTGTGTTTGGCGACGCGGTGCAAATGGTGCTTATTCTGGCTGGCGCAATTATATGCCTAGTAGTTGCACTTAGCGCAATGGGCGGTATCGACGCGACATTAGCGGCACTGGATACAAACAGGCTAAACGCGATTAACCTTGAATCCCTTGGCTTGCAAGGCAATGATTTTGGTTTACTACCGATGCTGTTTGGCGGCGTTGTGCTGTATGCGTCCTATTATGGCTGCGACCAATCGGAAGCCCAGCGTTCCCTGTCTGCCCATAATGTCAGTGATTTACGCAAGGTTATGTACACCGTCGCGCTGAGTCGATTTCCCATTACCTTAATCTATTGTTGCGCAGGTCTGGTTATAGGCACCCTGGTTATGCAAACACCGGAACTGCAAGCGCAAATTCCTGACAATAAACCCGACTGGATGATGCCTGTGTTCATTGTTAATTATCTGCCGAGTGGCTTAATAGGATTATTGGTCGTCGCCATTATGGCGGCGGCCATGTCGTCACTGAGCTCTGCGATTAACAGCCTGGCTGCAGTAACAACCGAAGATATTTGCCGGGTGAAAGGCCACGAACTGAGTGACGAGCAATACATGCGCTTTGCCAAGCGGGCTGGTGTGGGTTGGGGACTTATCACACTGATTTTGTCGTTTTTTGCCGGCGATATAGCCCCAACCATCATTGAAGCGATCAATAAAATCGGCTCAGTGTTTTATGGTCCGGTACTGGCCACGTTTTTGTTGGGTATCCACAGTAAACGCATTACTGCGAAAGCAGCCAACATAGGTTTACTGTTAGGCGTTTTCAGTAACACATTTCTGTGGCTCAGCGACAATCCGCTGTTCTGGTTCTGGTGGAACTTTATTGGCTTTGTCGTTGCAATACTGTCTGCACACCTTGCAAACAGGCTTATTCCAAGCAGCAACAAACCAAAACCACAACGCGCCTTCTCGGGTATTACGCCTACGCTGGCCACCACGTTATTTGTCTGGTGTACCTTACTGGTTGTGGTGTGTTCGCTGCTACCAGACTGGTTAGTTTAAACTCAAAAAGTCGTGTTGCTTATGAGCTTACGCAACACGACTTTGATGATTACTCCCCCTTCACATAAGGCGTTTCAGCATCCAGTTTTTCGAGTTCGTGCGTACGCTTCAGCGGCGAACCAGTATGGCGAGCCATCCAGTAGTAAGCTGTGGGAACGATGTACAAAGTCAGAAATGCTGACACTAATACACCGGCAAAAATCACCATGCCTATCGCCATACGGCTTTCGGCTCCCGGCCCGGAGGCCAGTACCAGAGGAATACTGCTGAACACGGTTGTAAAGCCGGTCATCACAATCGGGCGAAGACGCAATGCCGATGCTTTACGCAGCGCTGATTCGAACTCCTCCCCCGCGTCGCGAAGCTGATTGGCAAATTCGACGATGAGTATGCCGTTTTTGGCTGCCAGCCCAATAAGCATGACAAGGCCAATCTGGCTGTAAATATTTAGTGTCATGTCGGCAAAGAAAATACCAATAAACGCACCGAGCAGTGCCAGCGGCACGGTCATCATGATCACCAGCGGATGTACCCAGCTCTCAAACTGAGCGGCCAGAATGAGATACGTAATAGACAAAGCCAGCAAGAACACGAAGATAAACGAGTTCCCTGACTCCTGATAAAGCTGAGACTCGCCTTTGTAGTCAACCGACACTGAATCCGGTAATTCGGTCTCTACAATGTTATTGAGGTAATCCAACGCTTCGCCCAAGGAATAGTCGTTTGCCAGGTTTGCTGAAATCGTCACCGAGCGCATGCGGTTGTAACGATTTAACTGCGCTGACGTGGCTGACTCAGTAAAACTCAATAAGTTGTCCAGCGGGATCAACTGGCCGGTATACCCCGAGCGCACATAGAGGTTTTCGATGCTGTTCGGACTGCGGAAAGCTGACTCTTCACCTTCAAGGATCACATCGTATTCTTCACCACGGTCAAGAAAAGTCGATACCCTGCGCTGTCCCAACATTGTTTCAAGCGTTCTGCCTACATCACTAATTGACACGCCTAAGTCGGCGGCACGGTCGCGATCGATCTCAATAAGTAACTGCGGTGATGTGGATTTATAATCAGAATCTAATCGTAATAGTTTAGGGTTTTCTGAGGCTTTCTCGATCAGGATATCCCGCCATTCCGCGAGGTTTTCGTAGGTGTCGCCTTGTAGCACGAACTGCACTGGGCGGTTAAATCCACCGCCCCCTAGTCCGGAGCGCATAATAGCAAAAGCGCGTACATCGGGAATTACGTTAAGACGTTCGCTGATCTCATCCATGATCTCAAATGAACTGCGATCTCGCTGATCCCAAGGGACTACGCCTACAATGACAATGCCGGCACGCCCCCCCCAACCCGGAGCACGCACCAATACCCGGTCCAACTCACCGGCTTCACGATATTCCATGACAATATCTTCAATCTGTTTCAGGCTGCGCGAATTACTTTCAAAACTGGCACCTTCCTGCGACTGCATGATGATAAAGAAATTACTGCGGTCCTCTTTCGGGGTAAATTCATTGGGTATACGTTCGCTAAGCTGGTAAATAGCCACAACCGCAAAAGCCAGCAACAGCACCATCATAACCGGCTGATGAATGGTTTTCCCTAAGCTCCCATGATAGCCCGACTCCAGTTTCTTAAAGCGACTATCCAGCCAGTTGCCAAATCCGGAACGCTCACTCTTCTTCAACAGTATTGAGCCGAGCATTGGCGACAGGGTCAATGCCGTCACACTTGAGAATGCCACGGCAGCGGCAATAGCGAGGGCAAATTCAGTGAACAAACGCCCCACATTGCCATCCAGAAATACCAGCGGTACAAATACCGATATCAGTACCAGCGTAGTCGCGATAACCGCAAAACCCACTTCCCGGGTTCCTCGGTAAGCAGCCAGTAACGGCGCTTCGCCCATTTCAATGCGGCGGTGAATATTCTCCAATACCACAATAGCATCATCCACCACCAGGCCAATGGCTAAAACCATGGCTAACAAGGTCAGTAAGTTGATGGAAAACCCAAGCGCCAGCATTACAATGAACGCTGCTATTAACGACACCGGCACGGTCACTGCCGGAATCAACGTAGCACTTACATTGCCCAGGAATAAGTAAATCACCACAATGACCAGCAACATGGCGATACCCAGGGTGTTGTATACTTCTGAGATTGATTGTTCGATAAACACCGACGAGTCATAGCTCGGCACAATAAAAATGTTGTCTGGCAATGACTGTTCGATTCGGGCGATTTGCTCTCTGGCCGCACGAGCAACATCCAGCGTATTGGCCTTGGATTGCTTGATAATCCCCAGGCCAATCATATTTACGCCGTCACCACGGAACTCGGTTTCATCGTCTACCGCTGCTAGTTCGACTTTAGCCACATCCCCCAATCGTACAAGGTATCCATCGTCGCCAATGGCTACCGTTAACGCTGCAAAATCATCCGGTGTTAAGAAACTTCTGGCAACACGTACCTCAAAGTCCCGGTTAAACGACTCTACCTGTCCGGCTGGTAGCTCCACGTTTTCAGAACGGATCACCGACTCGACGTCTGCTACCGTAACCCCGCGAGCCGCCATGGATGTTCTGTCTAACCATACTTTCATGGCGTAGGTACGGCCGCCACCAATGCGCACTCGGGCGACCCCGTTTACGATGGACAGTCTGTCGACCAGATAACGCTCAGCGTAGTCAGTTAACTCCATGGTATTTAAATTGGTACTGCGAAGGTTAAACCACATTACTGGTTGTTCGTCGGAGTTTGACTTGGACACCTCGGGAGGATCAGCCTGATCAGGCAGGTTGTTGAGTGCACGACTGACGCGTTCACGTACATCGTTAGATGCAGCGTCGATGTCACGGGATAATTCAAACTCGATGGTAATGTCGGAACGTCCGTTCCGGCTGGTCGACGTAATATTTTTAATTCCCTCGATACCGCTAATGCGATCTTCCAGCAACTGCGTAATGCGGGTTTCGACAATATTCGCAGATGCGCCCGGATAGTTGGTACTAATACTTACAATCGGCGGATCGATATCGGGGTATTCACGCAAAGACAGCATCGAAAAAGACACAATGCCGAAAATAATGAGAAGCAGATTAACTACCGAGGCAAAAACCGGGCGTTTTACCGAAACGTCAGACAGCCACATCAATCAGCTCTCCTGCGTTGGTTGATTTAACACCTTCACTAACGAGCCATCGCGAACCCGCAGTGTGCCTTCTGTGATGATGTGTTCACCTGATGCAAGTCCGCTCACTACCTGAACCCAGCCCGGGCGGCGCTCGCCAATCAGGATTTCACGTTCGGCCACAAGGTTGTCTTCGCCGACCACGTACACAAATTGTTTATCACCATTCGGCACCAGGGCTTCTTCAGGTACCACCAGCGTGTCAAGTACCTGCTTTTCAATGGTGACGCTCATTAACATCCCCGGACGTAAATCTGCACTGGCATTGTTGATCATTGCCCGCGCCAGAATCGACCGCGTTACCGGGTCGATACGAGAATCAATCGCCGTGATTTCGCCCATAAACTCACGACCAGGATACGCCACCGACGTCGCAGTCACTTTTTGACCTACCGCCATACTGGCTAAATGATTTTCAGCGACGTTGAAGTCAACTTTAATAATGCTGATATCGTCCAGCGTGGTGATTTCATCGGCGGGACGAACCAAAGAACCGACACTGACCTGACGAATGCCCAGCTTTCCGCTGAATGGCGCACGAATTTGCAGGTCGGCCAATTGCGCATTGGCTACAGCAATTTGCGCTTCCAGCGATTTAACTAATGCTTGTTGCTCATCCAGCAGTTGCTGTGACGCGGCGCTGGTCTTGGCCAGATTTTTAATCCGGGTTAGCTGGCGCTTTGCTTCGTCCAGACTGACCTGTAACTGGGCTACACGCGCCACTTCTTCAGTATCATTAAGCTGAACCAGTAATTGCCCCTGCTCGACGGTATCACCATCGTCAAACTTTACCTGAGTGACGGTATCGGTGACCTGCGCAGTGAGAGTTACAGACTCGTTGGCGTTAGCGGTGCCCAATGCGTCTATGGTAACGGGAAACAAACGGTGCTCGACAGTGAAAACTTTCACAGGTGTGGCGCGCTGTGCAACCGCTTGCGCAACGTTGTCTTCAGGCCAGTTTAAAAACGCTAATAAACCTATCATCAAGACAACACCGAAGAGTAACGGTGACAGCTTTTTACCCATTGCCATAATAAACCCTGTTATACTGCACCCTCGCTGGCACGTAGCCATGGGCACCTGTTGTTAAAAACATGCAAAATCACTTACTAATTCTACCGAAACATCAGAATCGCGGATCGCTTTTAACAGCGTTTTTCGTAGTTTTAACGCTTTTCGGCTGCACGCCCTCCTCGCCTTCCGCACCATTTTGCCGAACGGCGGCGGAATCGCTCACCATCGATTCGACAGCGACAGGTGCTGCGTGTCTTGTAAGGACTGAAGGTTACGTCTTGCTCATTCGTCATCGTTTAACCGGAAAGCTGGACTTTCCGGCAGGCGGTCGCAACGAAGGTGAGTCACTTCAGTGCACAGCGCACCGTGAAGCCTGGGAAGAAACCGGGTTCAATGTTGAAGTTGGCGAACAACTCGCAACAACGGCATCTGGTATGCCCATCTTTAACTGTATCGCAGACGAATCACTTGCCCGCCTGCCAGCCACATTCGACGCACCGGACTGGGCCGCTCTGGAAGTCATTCAGCTTGAAAAGACCGACCCTTTTCTACTGAACAAGAACGCCCTGCGTTTTGCCGATGACCTTATCCCCTTGCGCGATGCCTATGTAAAAGCGGGCAAACAAGCCAAGTAAGCTCAATAACGCCGCCATAGTAACTTTGCTCTGGCGCAAACTTTTGACACTTAACCGGTGATTATTTGTGATCCGGCTGTACATTTTTCTGGTAGCACTTCTACAATTAAAACACCTGTTTATATTTACCTACATCACGCTTGATCGAACGGGATCACAATGCTGCGTGCTTTCGCACATTGTTATCGCTACATCAGGGGTTAAATCGGTTCACATTAGGAGAAGGCTATGCCTGGCTACATTCCACCACTAGCAGACTTTGGTTTTTTACTGCGCGACTGGTTAACGATAAATGAACACTATGCGGCTCTGGGGTTAGAAGACTTTGATGCAGACCTCGCGATGGAAGTTGTGGAACAAGGCGGTAAATTTGCTGCCGATGTCGTGGCCCCGTTAAACCGGGAAGGCGATGAACAAGGTTGTCGTCTGGCTGACGGTAAAGTGACTACACCAGAGGGCTTTGCAGCGGCGTATCACAGCTACGTCGAGAATGGCTGGAACGCCATGTTAGGCGACGTTAATTACGGTGGACAAGGCTTACCCTACTCGATGGCAGTGCCGGTTCACGAAATGTTGAATTCCGCCAACCTGAGTTGGCGCCTGACGACTATGTTAACCGAAAGTGCCGTGCTGGCGATTAGCAAACACGCCAGTGAATCACTAAAAGCAACCTACCTCGAGAAGCTGGTAACCGGTGAATGGACAGGTACCATGAACCTGACGGAACCGCACGCAGGCACAGACTTAAGCTTGCTGTCTACCAAAGCCGAACCCAATGATGACGGCAGCTTTACCATTACCGGAAGCAAAATCTTTATCACGGCCGGAGACCATGACTGGACCGATAATATTATTCATATGGTCTTGGCCAGACTTCCGGATGCCCCACCGGGCGTTAAAGGGATCAGTTTGTTTCTGGTGCCTAAATTTTTGCTCGACGCCGATAACAACCCTGACAAACCCAACGCACTGGGCCCCAGTGCCATTGAGAAAAAGATGGGTATCAAGGCCAGCCCCACCTGTGTAATGAACTTTGACGGTGCTACCGGCTGGCTGATTGGCGAAGCTAATCAGGGCCTCGCGTGTATGTTTACCATGATGAACGATGCGCGTTTTCAGGTTGGACTGGAAGGCCTGGGCGCCACAGAAGCCGCCTTTCAGGGCGCGTTGACCTATGCACGGGAACGCCTTCAATCGCGAGCCCCTCAGGGTGTCCAGCAACCAGACGACAAAGCCGATGCAATCATTCATCAACCTGATGTTGCGCGTATGCTGCTAACACAAAAAGCCTTTGCAGAGGGCTGCCGCGCTCTGGCTATGCTATATGCGAAATACATGGATATTGCACACCTCGCAGACGATGAGCGTCGTGACGAGGCAGAAGCCATACTACAGTTCTTAACCCCGGTGTGTAAGGCGTTCATGACTGACACAGGACTAGAGTCTACTAGTCTGGGGATTCAGGTATTTGGCGGCCATGGCTACATTCGTGAGTGGGGCATGGAGCAACTTATGCGTGATGTGCGCATTGCCATGCTGTACGAGGGAACCAATGGTATTCAGGCACTGGATTTAATTGGTAGAAAACTGACCCGTGACAAGCAAGGTATGCTGGACACCACCTATCGCGCTCTCGATACTCTGGTGCACGATATTGAACAACCACTGACCAAACAAGCAGCCGAACAGTTGCTGAATGATTGGTATATAACGTCGCAGGCCGTTAAGGATTTTGATGCGGTCAATGCCGCCAGCGGCGCGTGTGACTATCTGCATTACACGGGTTATGCCTTGCTTGGCGTACTGTGGTATTCCATGGCAGATGCAGCCAGCCGCTGTGATAACCCCAACATTGCACAAGGTAAACAGAAAACCTGCAAGTTTTATATCGAGCGCTTGTTACCGCGTATGCAGGGGCACAAAGCCGCGCTGTTTTCCGGCGCGTCGAACTTGCTGGATATCAGCGGAAGTGAATTCGACTATTTGTAAATCTGCCGATGTGCTGACTAGTCATCGTTAGCACCAACGGCGCATATCGAAGCAGAAATAAAAAAGCCGCTCATTTAACAATGAGCGGCTTTTTGTTGCGTATTAATCAGTGTTAGTTATCTCACTGCACAACGAGCACGTGTGCAGCTGCGACGCAGTAGTAACCCGTCAACAATATTCACAACACCGTCGCCGTTTATGTCGTTCGCAGCATCGAACGGCTTTCTGGTCAGAATGGCACGCATGATCAGAATAAAGTCCATGCGGTCAATGTCACCATCGCCATCCAAATCGCCCTTCAGTACCGAAGACAGCGACAGGCCGATAAGCAGCGGATCGTGGTCAGACGTACGGTAGGGTGTGGTTCCGTCGAAGATATCTGTCGGACGGCCGAAGTCAGTGTTGTAATCCAACGCGTCGGCTTCGTCTGAGTTGATATTCCACGAGGTTGCACCGGTGATTTGATCCATGAGTGAGGCTGACGCCAGACCATGGTCCAGATTTCCTGCGAAACCGTCGAACACGTAAGAATAATGAGCTTCACCACCCGTTACATTGGTATAACCGTTAGACGTTAACTCAACAATCGGATCTTCCATGCTGTAGGCATTCAGGTCACCGATGATCAGGATGTCATCATCGCTTACCCCTGTTGGATACGTGGCTAACCACTTGTGAAGTGCTTCAGCAGCCTGAGTACGACGCTCATTCCAGTTACCCGCACCATCATTCGCATCGGCGTTACCACCTGAACCAGAACCGCCTTTAGATTTAAAGTGGTTAACTGACACAGTGAACACTTCCGACGTCGCTTTCTCCGTGAAGCTCACAGTCAAGCTTGGGCGGCTGGTTGATGAACCGTCAAATACAGGCGCGTAATCACTTAATCCCAAACCAGCCAGTTGGCTGTCGTCAAGGATTGCAATGCTGCTGCCAGCAGTGACTTCTACCGTGTCAGCACAGTAAAGGAAGCCGACTGCAATCGCATCAGTACCAACGCGCTGCTGCGGGTCAACATACTGGTAATCACTACAGGCGGAGCCCGCTTGATTCAATGCGTTAACCAGCGACGCCATTGCGCTGTTCTGACCTTCAACAATGTCATTCTCAATTTCAATCACGCCCAGTACGTCAGCATCCAACGCCGTAATTGCAGTGACTGTTTTCTGTAATTGACGATCGTACTCTTCGGTGTTGTCAGCGCCGCGACAGTCACCCGTACCGCCACCCAGGTAACAGCTGTTGCCGAAGGTGTTGAAGAAGTTCAGCAGGTTAAAGCTTGCAACCTGAATCGAACCACCCACATCCGGACGGTCTTTGCGAGACTCTGGACGCGTAAACACTGGCTCAACAGTCGGCATCAGACGATACATTTCATCACCTGAACCGCCGCTACCACGACGATAGCTGATGACACCAGTCAGGTTGGTAACTTCATCACTCATTCGCACGGTATTGGCTGTTGACAAGCCAGGCGCCGGGAAGCGGATGGGCGATGGATTCTGAATACTAAAGCCATCATCCAACATCAGACGATTCGCTGCAGCGGACGCAACGTAAGCAGCATAACCTTCTACCGACGGTGTCATAATTTCAGTGTATTGCACCTGACGACCTTCACTGCTCAGCAGGATTTCACCGAAGCGATCCAGATTGAAAAGCTCGGTAACGGCAAGGGTTTGCGCGAACATAACCTGCATACCTTCGTAAGCTTCCAGGTCTGCTATGGCTTCACCACCAGAGTTGGTAGTCGTCGCCAGAGGCAAGGTTACGATAGCTGGTGAAGGCAACGCATTGCCCGAGGACACAACCTGCACAGAACCAGACTGCACATCCAGTTGGGTGTCGCCAAAGTATTCGTCGACTGTACCTACCAGATAAACTTTATCGCCCACAGCCACGTCAACTGCTGGAGAGCTACCGTCAAATACGAACAAGCCTTCCGACGTTGATGAATCTGCATCGGCATCCGCATCTTCTTCCTGAACGAAGAAGCCGCGTAAATCGCCATCTGTGCCGCTGCCACTTTGATGGTCTGCCACAACAATGGCCTCAATAGCGACTTGGGCGTTGATCAGAGGACTTGACGAACCACTGCCCTGCACTTCACTGATTTTAACCAACGTAACTTCACCGCCAGTACCGCCGTCACCACCGTCGTTGCCACCACAAGTCGCACCAACTGACGCATCAAAGGTTTGACCCGCGTTAATTTCTCCTGGTGAAGACGTTGCCGGACCACTCCATGAGAAGTGACAGACTTCACTGCCGGTGCCAGTTAACTGAACAGACTCGGTGGACAGTGTTGAGCCCGTTTCTGCAACACCAATATCGGTAGCAGTCACACCAGACGCGCTTCCGCCTGTCGCGGTCAGTTCGCCTTCATAGCTAATGAAATCGATTAACTCGCCGTTGTAACTCAGTGCGACGCCATCAGGTGCACCGTTTTGAATACCGGAAATATACTCGGCAACAGTTCCAAAACCACCAGCTTGCTCCGGGATTGTGCCAGACAGCGCAACAGTTTTATAAACACCGCCACCGTTACCATTGTATAACTCAATGCTAACACCGGTCAGGTCAGTGCCCGCAGGACCCGCGATCTCAACAAATTCACCCACATCCGAACTGGCATTATCGTAATGCAGCTCGTTAATGAATAGTTTAGCCACATCACCCGTGCCCGGAGTTGGTTCTTCTGGCTCTTCAGGTTCTTCTGGCGTTCCGCCGCCTACACCTTCGAAAGTTTGCGAAGCATTGGTGTTGTCTGGCGTTTCACCACCGGCGATCCAGGTAAAGTCGCTGTAACGCGTACCAGTACCACTCAATTGCAAAGACTGACCAATCGCTGTTGAAGAGGTTTCCGCGATACCAATATCAGTACTGTCTGTACCCACGGCGGCACCCGCAGTTGCACTCACTACCCCTTCGTAACTCAGGAACTGAATAACTTCGCCAGTTGCTGACACCAGAGCCATGCCGTCTGGCGCCCCGTTTTGAATAGAGCTCGGATAGTAAGCAATAGTGCCGAACCCATTGCCGTTGTCTGGCAGTGCACCCGACAACACGATGGTGTTATAAACTGTGCCGTTGCTGCCGTTATATAATTCAATGGTCATCCCGGTCAGGTCTAAACCTGCAGTCCCGGCGATTTCGATGAACTCACCGACATCGCCGCCTGCGTTGTCGTAATGAATTTCATTAAAAAAGACAACTTCATTACCCGTAAAAGTTTGACCTTCGTTAACAGCATCTTTTGTAGCCGTGGTAAATGCCTGCCAGGTAAAATCGCTGTATTGGGCGCCGGTTCCGGTTAACTGCAGCGACGCACCTGCCGGCGTGCTGCTGGACTGGCTAACACCAATGTCCACACTGGTAAGTCCGGCTAAAACACCTGCCGTTGCGGTAAAGCTACCTTCGTAACTTAAGAACTGAATAACATTACTGCTGGCATCGACCAGCGCAACACCATCCGGGGCGCCGTTCTGAATACCAGACACGTCGATTGCATAGGTACCAAAACCGTTGCCCATATCAGCAACCAAACCAACCAGTTCACGGCTGTTGTATTGCGTACCATTGCTACCATTATAAAAGAGCACTTTGTAGCCGGTTAAGTCGGTACCAGCAGGCGCTACGACTTCGACGAACTCGCCAACGTCGCCACCTGAATTGTCGTAATGAAGTTCATTGATGAAGATATCGGTTGCGAAAACCTGTGACGCCCACATCGCGCTGATGAGAGCGGGATACTTTATTTTCATTGTTGTTCCTTGGAAGCCAGTTATCCTAATTCTTATCGTTAGGTGTGTGTGTTTCGGGCCTGTAAAATTATCAGCAGCAAGTGACAACATTGTGACACCTGTACTAATGGTACAAGTTAAGAGATTTTCCCTTATCTATCAATTATTAGTATTTGTAAACGGACCAGACGGTCTGGTCAAAAACAAGAAAAAAGTGTAAAAATAGCTGACACATTAATGACGAAAAACCGAACGTTTTTTGAGCGCCAAAAAACGGGTATGTATAAGAAATAAACAGTTATCAGTCAGGCTAATTTGGGGAGAAAACGTAAAAAAAGCTGACACCATCCGAAATCAATGGTTAAGAATATTTTTTGTGGAAATGTGGTAAGACCAATAGAAATGGTTATAAGCGTGGCGCCAGAACGGCGCCACAATACAGACTCTGAAATCAGGATTTGACTAATGAGTCAGCAAATTCTTTGTCAAACCAGCGCTTTAGCATGACTTTTTCATAACGCAATGCATCGTTATGGCGGATGTTCGTTGCACGATTCATAAAAGCCATGTCTTTTAATGACACATCCGCCGTTTTAATCACTTCATCGTTTTCAGTAAGTGAGTAACTAAATGTCATTCTGGGAATATCCAGGTCTCTGATTATGCGGATATCCACTGCCCCACCGCCAAACGTTGGCCAAACATGCCCGGCCAAATCCACATTGGTCACATTTATCGACAGTTGCTGCCCTTCTGGCAATGACTCAGCCAGCTCTTCAAAATATTCGCCGAGTTCCCGCATTACACGGTTGCGAAACCGTACCCGGGATTCATTACTTGGGCGTACGTCTGTGTATGACTTGGGATCTTCCCAGGTTATTTCTACATTACTGGTTTGGGCGTCGTTGCCGTCAGCTTCAGTACCAGCCACAGCGGCCAGAGAACACGCTGCGGTTGCAGACAATAATAAAGTTGTAGCCAGTTTACGCATGATCGCTCTCCCGTTCTGAAAATCAGACTTCTCAACAAGCACCTCGAACTCTACTACCAAAGTGTATGTTTTCGGCTTCCAGTGTCAACTATTTATCCTTAACAGAACATGAACGAGTAGCATATTGCTCTATTGGGTTATTTCGACGCTGTCAAACGCTCTTCCCCACTGCCCTGATAATACAATGGCGACTGTTTTATTTCCTGACAGAATAAATGCAGAGTCGCGCCGTACACGTAAGGGTTACGATCATCATTCACACAATAATTGTCATAAAACTTTATGAGTTGCAGGCGTGACGACAGAATGGTTGCAACATACTCTTGTTGATAAGGACGCATAGCGTCGATTTGACCTTGCAGGTTGGCAGAAATATCCGCGAGTTGTTCGCGTTCTTCTCGTTGGGCAATTTCGGTCATCCATTCACTTACAGTCTCCTGCACATCTGACAGCAAATACTGAACAAATGGCAGCTGTAAAATCACCACCAACACCGCGACTTCTAAAGCGATGGCAAATGAACGAAACATGTGAGTATTGGTCTCCAGTTATAAGCATCAGGTTACCTGGAAAAATCAGCGCGCTGATGCGCGCCTCAAAACATATAGCCAGGTCAACGGTATTGACTCTATTACATTCTCTCACCTGAATACGTTGTTTGATTTATACCTAGTTATAGTTTTCTTCAATAACCGGTAAATCGTTCACGGTCAGAGCACCTTATAATTTCAGCGACACAGCGCATAAGCTGGCCACAAGCACTGCGCTATTGATACCATTGTGGCATAGAGGGAACGATGCGCTTGGTCTACACTTAAGTCATGACCAACAGCAAGCCTCTGACTTACCAGTCTGCTTCGCAAGCTAATCTGAACACAGTGGACTTGATCTATATTAATTAAAATTAATATGTTGTTGGTATACTGCTGCCGCATTCTTCGATTTCTGTTTTAAAAAAGGTAGTCAAATGAACGATGAAATTCCGGTGAAAAACGTTACTCCGGTAAAAGTTCACAAACCCGAGGGGAGTAAAGAGGCAAAGAAATACACGCCTCGCAGCCGTATTTACGTACGAGCGGTTCAAGGACCTCTTGAGAACTTCAGGCGTTTATTTGGTTTCTTCTTTATTGCCATATTTGCGGTTTTTCCGTGGATTCAATACGACGGTCATCAGGCAATACTGCTGGATATTATTGACCAACGCTTTACGATCTTCTCGCTAACACTGTGGCCTCAAGACCTGACATTGCTGGCTTACATCTTTATTGTCTCTGCCTTTGCCCTGTTCTTCGTTACCACCTTTGCCGGTCGTGTTTGGTGTGGCTTTATGTGTCCGCAAACCACTTGGACTTATATTTACGTGTGGTTTGAAGAAAAATTTGAGGGCAATCGCAACAAGCGTATCAAACTTGACGAACGCCCCATGGATGCTGACAAGTTTCTGCGCAAAACGGCTAAACATACTGCCTGGGTCCTGGTAGCCCTGTTAACGGCCTTAACGTTTGTTGGCTACTTTACCCCTATCGGCCCGCTTTTCATTGACTTCTTTACGTTTAACGCGAGCTTCTGGGCAACGTTTTCTATACTGTTTTTTACCGTTTGTACTTACGGCAATGCCGGCTGGATGCGCGAAATCATGTGCACGCACATGTGCCCTTACGCCCGCTTCCAGTCTGCTATGTTCGACAAAGATACCTTTACGGTTTCCTATGATCCTACCCGGGGCGAGAAGCGCGGCCCGCGCCCTCGTAAACTGGCGCACACTGATTTGGCAGAAAAAGGCCTGGGAGACTGTATTGACTGCAACTTGTGTGTGCAGGTGTGCCCGACCGGCATCGATATTCGCAACGGTCTGCAATATGAGTGTATAAACTGCGGTGCGTGTGTGGATGCCTGTAACGGCGTAATGGAAAAAATGGACTACCCCAAGGGCCTGATCAGCTTTACCTCTGAGCATCAGCTCAATGGTGGCACCACACATATCGTGCGCCCCAAACTCATTGGGTACTTTGTGGTTCTGCTGGTGATGGTAGGGCTGCTGATCGCCGACATTGCCACCCGTATTCCGCTTGAAGTTGATATTATTCGCGACCGCAACTCCCTGTACCGCGAAAATAACGACGGCTTAATTGAAAATGTTTACACCTTGAAAGTACTCAACAAATCCCAGACTGAGTATACCTATACGATCAAGGTCGAAGGCTTGCCAGAGTACGAATTTATTGGCGAACAGGTCGTCACTGTGGATGGGGGTGAAGTGTTTAGTCTACCGGTATCCATCGCAACCGATCCGTACAACCTTGACGGCCGGGTTACCGAAATCTACTTCCATGTCTCGACTACCGACCAGGATGGCAGTATCGTAGAGGTCCTTGAACCAACGAAATTCCTCTATCGGTAACCAATTATTCTGTGAGTGACTTTACTTTTTCTGCGCTGTCACCCGATACCATACTTGCCGCACTTGAACAGTGCGGCATTTTTCCACAGTCGGGCCTGCTGGCGTTAAACAGCTATGAAAACCGCGTTTATCAGTTCGTTAGCGATGAACAACAACGCTTTGTTGTGAAATTCTACCGGCCCCAGCGCTGGACAGACGAGCAAATTCTGGAAGAACACCAGTTCAGTCAGGAACTGGCCGACGCTGAAATTCCCATTATTGCCCCCTGCATCCACAACGGTCAGTCGCTGCATTACGCAGAGCAATATCGTTTTGCCCTTTTCCCGTCTGCCGGTGGGCGTCAGTTTGAGCTGGACAATCTGGATCATCTGGAATGGATGGGACGGTTTATCGGGCGCATGCATAAGGTCGCGGGCAGCAAGGCTTTTGCACATCGCCCTACCCTGACCACGGAAAGCTATTTAACCCGTCCGCGCCAAACCCTGGAAAACAGTGAGCTGCTTCCCGACGGCTTAAAGACTGCTTTTTTTACCATTCTTGATCAGGTTATTGCGCTTACAGAAGAGCAGTATCATCCAACCAGTGCCATTCGACTGCATGGTGATTGCCATGCGGGTAACATCCTGTGGCGTGATGGACCGACCTTTGTCGATATGGACGATTGCCGAATGGGCCCGGCGGTGCAGGATTTATGGATGATGTTAAGCGGTGATCGCCCTCAGCAAATGTTGCAATTAGAAACCATGCTCGACGCATACGAAGAATTCTGTGATTTCGACAACCGCGAACTGGCGTTAATCGAACCGCTGCGCGCCATGCGTATGATTCACTACATGGCCTGGCTGTCGGATCGCTGGCAAGACCCTGCATTTCCCCGAGCCTTCCCCTGGTTTGGTGAATTAAAATACTGGGAACAGCAGGTACTGGCGCTGAAGGAACAGTTTTCCGCCTTGCACGAACCGCCGTTGTCGCTGACACCGCAGTATTGATATCTGTCTGCCTGATGCCAGAAGCCTGTACGACATGCATTCTGGCATAATCGATTTACTTTTTATTCCATCCACTTATAATTGCCGCCAACACAGGTGCCCAGCCTTATACGCGCTGGGATAATCGGGAAGTAAGTTAAAGTCTTACGCTGCCCCCGCAACGGTAATCAAACAATCTCCATATTGTGTTCCCAACGTGCCACCGGCTTTGCCGGGAAGGCGGGACGCACGCCATAGCGTGTTTGAAAGCCCGGAGACCGGCCTGTGCAGGGCGATGCGAAATTAACGCATCGAAGTATTTATCTCGGCACTCGGTGGGAGTGCTAACAGAGAGCACACTATGACAATTCGCACACTATCTTACGCGGTAGCAATCGCTTGCTCTGCGGGTTTTTCAGCAGCCGCCGCAGCGCAATCAAATTCAGTAGAAACCATTACGGTGACCGGGTCTCGCAGTCCAATCGCCATCGACAAACTGGCTGCTTCAGTCACTGTACTTACAGAACAGGAAATACAAGCGTCTGGCGCAACTCAAGTTACCGATTTATTGCGTGGTTTGCCAGGTATCAGCATCAGCCAGTCGGGTAGTCCGGGTTCATTGACGGAACTGCGTTTGCGCGGCAGTGAAACAAACCACCTGTTAGTGCTAATTGACGGTGTGGTAGCCAACGACATCAGTCAGGGTAGCTTATTTGATTTTGCCCATTTAACCGCAGCGAATATCGTACGCATTGAATTACACCGTGGTGCACAGAGCGCGCTTTGGGGCAGTGGTGCTGTAGCTGGCGTACTGAGTATTACCACCAGCGCGGCTAACCAATCCGATTCAACGGTCAGTTTGACTGCCGGTGCAGGCAACGCTGACACTTACCGGGCATCAGCCTCAGCCAGTCACCGCGGCGAACACATGCAGGCGAATGTGTCAGCCAGTATTTTCGACACCGCAGGAGACAATGTTTCACGCACCGGCAATGAACGCGATGGTTACGAAAATACAGCGCTGAACGCCGGTATCCAGTGGCAGCCTGCTGCACAACACAACCTGGACGCAAAAGTGCGTTATGTCGACTACACCAACGAATATGACGGTACAGATTACGTAACTACCGGCTTGCCGGCCGACGCCGACAATGTGACCGACGGTGAGCAGTTTACCACGCAACTAAACTGGCAATATCAGGACAGCGACCTGCCTTACCGCAGTCTGGTAAGTGTGCAGTACAATCGCAACGAGAACAATAACACGACGTCGGGTGCAGATGCTGGCGGTACATTAGGTGAACGCAAACAATTTACCTGGACGCAATTCGTGTCGTTTGGTGACACCACGCTGGCCGTGGGCAGCGAGTTTTTGCGCAGAGAGTTTGAACAAAGCGGTCCGATAGGCTGGGACGATCCGAATTACCGCGGTGAAGACAGCACCAGCAGTGTGTTTGCCGAGTTAACCGGGTTGGGCACCGACAAACTGGATACCCAGTTTAGCCTGCGTTACGACGACAACGAGCGTTTCAGCCGCGCCTGGAGCTATCGCGCTGGGGCTCGCTACGCCGTCACCCGCAATATCAAAGTATTTGCTAGTGTGGGGCAAGCGGTAAAAACACCGAGCTTTACCGAACTGTACGGTTACTACCCATCTACCTTCATAGGCAACCCTGCCCTGCTTCCTGAACAGAGCCAGGAAGTGGAGTTAGGAGCCGATATCATTCTCCCTGCAAATGTGACACTGCAGTTGAGTGTGTTCTCCACCCGTCTGGAAGACGAGATACTTGGCTTTGTGTATGACGCAAACAGCGGAATGTATACGGCACAGAACGCCAGCGAAAAATCTCGACGTGACGGCTTTGAGGCTTCAGCCCAATGGCGTTCAGACGATGTAAGCCTGACAGCACACTACAGCTACCTGGACGCTTCTCAGGGAGATGGCACAGCGCAAACCGTGGAGCTACGGCGTCCAAACCACACAGGCTCAATCACGGCGGCTTATTCATTCCCGGTTCAGGGTTTGTCTGCTTACATTAAGGCTGCGTATACCGGTACACGTTTGGATACCTTTTATCCACCCTGGCCGGCTACGGCACAAACGCTGAATCTGGCGCCTTACTGGCTGACCACTGTCAACGTTGACTACAAAATTGATAGCGACTGGCAGGTTGGCTTACGCGTCGATAACGCGCTGGATGAATCGTTTGAAGATATTGTTGGGTACCAGGGCAGTAACCGTAGAATTCTGGCGCACACACGCTATTCGTTTTAACGGTTAACCGACAGCAATATTCGCCTGGTCGTTAGCGACTAGGCGAATATGAGCCCTTGTGATAATCTCAGCACTTTCCATAGCTTGACGAAGGAAGTAAACAGGAATGAAGAAGTTTGCGTTTTGGATGATCTTGGCATTACTGGTGCCACTACAGGCTTGTGCTGCCGAGAAATGGCAGGAAGGCGAACACTATGAAGTGCTGGACAAGCCACTGAGCGAAAAGCCTCAGGTGGTTGAGTTTTTCTCTTACTGGTGCCCGCACTGTTATCGCACAGAACCTTTTGTAGCGAAATTAAAAGGCGAATTAGACAAAGGCGTTAAATTCGACAAAGTCCACGTTAACTTTATGCCTTACACCACGAAGGAAGTGCAAGACGACGTAACCAGTGCCATGCTTATGGGCAAAGCGCTGAAACAGGAAGACCAACTGAGCGGTGCTATTTTCAACTACATTCACCGTCAACGCGCAACCATTACCGGTATGAAAGACCTTCGCAACATCTTCGTCATTAACGGTGTCGATGGTGAGAAGTTCGATAGTCTGGTAAAAAGCTATGGCCTGCAGTCACAGCTAGCAAGAAATAACAAAGCTATCGAAGACTACCGCAACGTGGTTCGCTCAGTACCTACGTTTATTGTAAACGGGAAATACAAAGTACAGTTTACCCGTGATATGACTGAACAAGATCGCCTGGATTTGATTAACTTCCTGGCCGCTAAGAAGAGCTAATACCGCCTCTTAATTCTTTGAAAAGCCGAACACATTGTTCGGCTTTTTTGTTTGCGGCATTCTCATAACTATTGCAGTACGCCCCTGGCTTTTCACTTAAAACGATGCAGAACGCTGTTGTGTCTGATAAATATCGCTGTTATTTACCTTCGACGCTTTTCGGCTAATTAAAACATTACTGCCCCGTATGGAGAAATGCCCAATCTGGCTTTCTAATTCGGCCACGAGAGAACCCTCACGTAGATTGAAGACTTCCAACTGCTGTTTCGACCAATCGAAATACGCCAAATAGTCGCCAGCTTTTTGCATAGCGAATTGCCGACCCGCAAATGGCGTAAGAGGAAGCTCTGGCATCGTTAAGGGTGTCACGTCTTCGCCGTAAAACCACTGTTGCTCCTGATTGACCCACAACCAATTGTCTGGCGATGCGTCAAACCGAACACTTTGCCATTGCGGATCCAAACGCGTCATGACATCGCTAACTAAGTCGTACGACACCACTTGCCAGTTTTTCCCCAACTGCATGCTGAATGCGAGCTCTGTGGCAGATTTAAACGAAATACCACGCAGTTCCTTTTCTGGCAGAGAGAGTGCAGTTACGTTACCGGTTCCTACATCAATGATATGGATTGCATTCAGTGTAAGGCCCGCCACCCGAGTTTGATCAGGTGACCAGGCGAGATCCAGATAGTGCCGGCTGTCGTCAAACGCGGTCACTTTTTGTTTTTGGCCCGACTGGCGATTGTACAGCCACAACTCTTCACTGCCCGTGGTTAAGCTGATATAGGCCACTTGTATTTCATCTGGCGACAATACGGCAAGCCGCTCGTCTACCGTATCTTGTAATATTGCCTGAGTTTGTCCCTCGACGAGGTGGTACTCCTCAACATTCAGATCGTACTGATAAGCGATAAAAACATAATCTTCACCATTGCTGTGCCGTTCAGGTCGCGACAATTGTTGAGTGCCTGAATAGATCAGGGTTTTGTTGTTTCCATCGAGGTCGTAGCGGACAATCTCTCTGGCCGGATGCTCTCCCATTAACACCACGTGTTTACCATCGTGTGACCAAATCCCACAGCAAATATAGGCATTTAATTTAAAGAGCTGTGTCAAAGTGCGGGTGTTAAGGTCTAATTCATAAAACCCTTCCCACTGATGCTGATCCGGCGAAGAAATCAGCAGTTTGTCTTCTTTCGGGTGAAGATCGAACTGACTGTTACCCCCTAAATGTAATTCTGGTTGAGGTAACCACTGAACTTGCCTGGTGGTTATGTCCAATTGATACAGAGAATAAGGTTTTCCGGGACCGGGAGATTCAGCGAAAACAACAAGATTATCGTCGTGGGTAAACTTCACCACACCATAGCTGCCAGGCTTACAGGTATGAATCAACTCTGGCTCCGACATGTGTAAGCCGTGAAATTCACGAGTAAAGTATTGGCATTTGTCTTTCGTCGCCACCAGGTAAACCAGCTTGTTGCCCTTATCGTTCCAGCTGCCCGGACCTACTCCTTCCTCTTTCCCATGACGAATTTCAACCACGCTTTCGGAGGCCACCAGTTTCACAAACAGCCGGTAACGATGACCATCATGATGCATGTATGCCAGCCTTTCCCCATCCGAAGTAAAGGCTGGAAAGTGCTCACTGCCTCTGTCTGCGGTGAGCGCTTTGGCTGATGTAGCTATGGATGGTGCTGCGTCATAGAGCCAGTAAAAACCACCCACTGCCGTTGCGATTGCGACTAACAATACCATGCCTAAAAAGCTGCTCGGTAAAGACCTTTCAGAAGCAGCGCTGCCACTTTGCTGTACTTCTGTTAGTTCTGATGGTTCTGATATTTGCTCGACGGGCGCGACTAACCGGTAGCCACGTTTTGGTATCGTAACGATATACATTGGGTTTCTGGCATCATCACCTAGCGCCTTTCTTAGCTTAGTGACAAGTTTGGCAATACTATTGTCACTAACATAGCGGCCATGCCACACATCGTCCAATAGCTGCTCCTTGCTAACCACGACCCCCTGATGATGGCAAAAATAGGCCAGCAGCTCGCTCATCATCGGTTCAATGCGAACCGAATGTTGTGGGCTCGATAAAGTTTGTTGTTGCTCGCAAAGGACAAAGTCCCTAATTTTCCACCGCATAATAATCCATTGTTACGCTTCCCCAGCCCTTTAAATACAAGGCCGTCATAAAAAGTCACAACTTTTCCTGTGTTGGTCAGGACGTTGTTTGTTGCTGTCTTTTACGATGCGTCATGTGTTTTATTTTTTGTACTACCGGAGCTAACATGGACCCGCTTAAACGCGTCACCCCGCTTTTTTACCTGGCGATCATCTTACTAAATTTCACCCACAATACCTATGCAAGTACTACGCAGGATTTTCCTGTGCCCCCCGATATTGCCAATTCGAACATACAAGAGGTGCGGGATGCGGATGCGATTCTTACTTCTGCGCAGTTTCGACAAACCTTGCACAAATTTGCCAACGGCTTAACCCCAGAAGAAATTGCACAGCAAAGTCTGTTTAACAAAATAGCGCTGTTGTCACTGCGAAGCGACGTGCAGACTATCAACAAAATAGCAGCTCAACAGCACGCGCTATACACTTATGCGCATTATCAGTTTTACCACCAATCTGTATTGGCATTGCAAGATGCGCCGGACACAGACTTTAATCATATCGCTGCCAGCGTCATTGAAACGGAACTGGCAAAGCTGGATGACAAGCAATTTGTAAAAATGAACATGGCGCTGGGCTGGTCAGTATCCAACGCCAGAACTTACGTGTTTAACCTCTTCAAACAAGCACAACAAGAATCGTCACTCAGCAAAGATGAGTTGCTCAATATCGCCGTGAATTGCCAGCTTTACTACGTGCTTGCAGACATCATTCCTGTTGCCAATGCGGTGATCACACAACAGCAACACCGGCGCTTCATTATTGAGCCCAACACTGTTGTGAACTTAGATAGCGACCTTACGCTGTCTACAACCATTGTGCGTCGCCGGGACCAGAGCAATCCTGCCAGCACCGCTTTGCAATACACCATTTACGCTGACGAATCGGCTCACATTAAAACCGCAATGAATGCCGCCGCCCACGGATACATTGGCATAGTCGCCAATTCCCGAGGAAAACGTTCAAGTAAAAACCGTGTTGTCCCCTGGGAGCACGAAGGCGAGGACGCAGCGAAACTGATTAAGTGGATTGCAAAGCAAAACTGGAGCAATGGTAAGGTAGTGATGTATGGCGGCAGCTATAATGGATTTACTCAGTGGGCAGCCGCCAAACACATGCCCAAGGCATTAAAAGCAATTGCCCCCTATGTGGCAGCAAACCTGATTACCGGACTCCCCTATGAAAATAATATTGCGTTAACCGGCAATTTCGAGTGGCCTATTTACGCCGCGAGTAATTCGACTCTCGACGACAGCGTCTACAGTGACTGGCAACGTACAAACGACATTGTCGACACACTCTACACCAGTGGTCGTCCTATTGTGGATATCGACAAACTTGCTGGCCGTCCAAGTCCGTGGCTTCAAAAGTGGCTGGCACATCCCCAAAGCGACAGCTATTACCAGGCTATGGTGCCCTACCAAACCGATTATCAACGCATAAACATTCCGGTGCTAACCATTACCGGCTATTTTGAGGGAGGCCAGATTTCTGCACTGGATTACTTCTACGAACACTACAAATACAACAGCAACGCCAACCACGCGCTATTAATCGGCCCTTATAATCACTGGACGGCACAAAATGTACCTCGTTCTCATCACAGCAATTATGCGCTGGACCCGGTTGCGTTAAAGAAAGATACAGAAGATCTTGTTTTTCGTTGGTTCGATCATGTACTGGAGGACAAACCAAAACCAGAACTGGTGCAAAATACAGTGAATTATCAGCTAATGGGAGCCAACGAGTGGCGCTTCGCCGACTCGATTGACCTGCTCAACAAGCAGAACATCCCCTTTTTTATACAGCCCCTAGAGCCCAATGAAGTACAACCCTACAAACTGGGTCGGCAACTTTCTCGCCATGCAGGTCGTTACCTGGAACAAATCGTAGATATGTCAGACCGAACGGAGCAGCGCAATCTGGCTCCCTGGCCAATTATTCAGGACACACTGGACACGCAGGGTGGGCTCCATATTGAAACCCCTGTTTTTGAACAGGATATGGAATTAACCGGTTCGATCACTGGCTTTTTCGATATTGCCGTCAATAAACGGGATGTTGATATCGGCTTTAACTATTATCATATTTTGCCAGATGGCAGGGTGTTTCACTTGAACAACTATCGCAGTCGCGCCAGTCATGCCGACAGCAATGAGAGCAGAAAGCTACTGGAGCCTGATCAATTGACGCGCGTGCCTATTGTCAATGCGCGCTTCACATCAAAGTTAATTCCAAAAGGCAGCAAAATAGCCTTGGTGCTAAACGTAAACAAAAACAGGGATGCGCAGGTGAACCTCGGCACAGGAGGGCCAGTTAACCATGAACACATTTCACAAGCGGGTGAGCTTCTGAAATTACGCTGGTACCTGTCATCTCAAATAAACCTGCCACTTAAACGCTACACTGAACAACCAAAGAACTAACGCTAATGTGCGATTAACCCGGCATGATATAGTGCCGGGCCCTGCCCCATTTCGTCATCCCAAAATCGGGCAGCAAAATCCGGGCTCCCTGGAGAAATCCGTTAATTCAGCAGGTACTTGGAACCGCATATTGCAACGTGTTACTGTGAATAATTAGATGGTTTGTTAGTTACAGTCAAAGGGAATTTATGAAGTCACGCCTTATGTTTTTATTGTTATTGAGCATGTCGCTGCAAGTCATTGCCAGTAGCAATAACCAATTAAATCTGACTGAAATTCACACCTACGCTGATGAGGCAGGCTTCAACGGCGCTATTTTAGTTACCCGGAATGAAAAGCTGATTGTCGAAGCCTATCTTGGCTACGCGGATAGTGAAAAGACGATGGCGCTAACTCGCCAACACCTGTTTAGTCCAGGTTCAGTTGGCAAAGAATTTACAACCGTCGGCATGATGCAACTCGAAGCACAAGGCCTGTTGTCTTATGAGGACAAGGTCTCGAAATATGTCAAAGGGCTCCCTGAATGGGCGTCGAAAGTAACCATTCATCAGGTTCTCAACCACACTTCAGGCTTCCCCAAAATCAAATGGCACAGTGGCATTTCAACCGCCGATGCCATTTCGCAAATCGCTAGCAGTGAGGGGTTATTCACGCCAGGAAGCGGATATCAATACTCGAATTTAAATGTTGTGGTCCGCGCGTTGATAATCGAAGCGATAGCAAACATGCCATTTTCAGCCTACTTGCAACAACATATATTCGAGCCTGCAAAAATAACGGAGGCCTACCAGCAATTGACCCCGCAAGATGTCTCTGCCAACAAGGCCGCAGGTGATTACCCGACGTATATCAACGGCGTTACGGTTTACATTACACCGGAAGAATTATTGAAATTCGAGCAGGCCCTGACGTCAGAGCTATTACTGCCATTTTCATCACTTCAAGCCAAACTGGACGGTGATGTGTTATCCGGACAACAACATCGCGCGCTGTACGACTTTGGTTCATTCTTTAAGGATGAAAAAGGCGCATTACTTTACTGGCAACATGACGGTTCGAACCCATCTCACCACACATTAAAATTCCATGATTTCGAAAACGAGATTGTCATCATATTGATGTCCAGCGATGGAAACAAATCGACGCTTTATGCACTAAAAGAGAAAATCCTGAAGCTACTGGCTGAAACAGAGATCTGAATATCAACAACTTATATTTCGCTAAAGTATGGGTGCTACGATTACTCACAATGTGAGCATATTCACCACATTGTGACTAAAACAAACAATAGGCGCATACCAGCCACTGGCCTGAAAGCCGCCGAATGAGGGGATATTGGAAACTGGTTCAATAATTGCTACTTCTCCAATGACAAAGTAGTAATGATTTCTAACAATGAACAACTTTTAAGGGAATAAACCATGAATAAAACCATCACTGCGCTCCTTCTGGTTGCCTGTATCTTTTTACTCTACTCACAGTTTTCTGAACTGGCTTACAAATTTGGGTTTGCTGAACTCAAGCTGGTTGCCGTGTTGGAGAATAGCGAAAAAATGAAAGTAAAATGCGATGCCTATTCACTTGGGTTTTTTGATGAGATTAAGCTCCAGAATAAATACCAGAAGTGTATTAACGACTATGAAGCACAGGGTTTTAAACTTATCAGCCGAAGCGACAGCTAACAGTAGAGCACAAAAAAACCGAGTCAGTGTGAAATGACTCGGTTTTTATAATAACGCTTGTTCAAATTAGGGGTTAGCCCAGCTTATCTGTGGCTACCCGGTAACGTGGATCTTCATTCACGTTGATCTCTACGAACTTATTGGCTTTCGAGAGCAGTGCTAAACACTCCTGACTGACGTGACGGATATGCAGCTTTTTACCTGCATTTTCGTACTTATCGGCCAGACCGTCCAGCGCGTCGATACCCGATGAATCCCAGATACGGCTGGACTGAAAATCAATCACCACATCGTCCGGGTCATTGGTAATATCAAACAAATCACGGAAATGGCTTACAGAGCCAAAGAACAAGGGCCCTTGCAACTCGTACACTTTCCAGCCGTCTTTGTCGACGTGTGTTTTGACTTCGATATGGCGCGCGTGCTTCCAGGCGAATACCAGTGCAGACACGATGACCCCTACCACTACAGCAATAGCCAGGTCAGCAATAACGGTAACCGCCGTTACCAGGAATAATACAAAGGCATCTTCTTTGTTCACACCACGAATAATGCGGAACGAGGCCCATTCGAAAGTACCAATCACCACGACGAACATAACGCCCACCAGCGCGGCAAGCGGAATCATTTCAATCAGCGGCGCGGCAAACAAAATAAAGCCAAGCAATACGATAGCAGCGGTAATACCTGACAGGCGTCCACGACCACCAGAGTTAATGTTGATCATACTCTGACCAATCATGGCACAACCACCCATGCCGCCAAAGAAGCCATTAACCGTATTCGCTACACCCTGACCGATACATTCTTTATTACCGCGACCGCGTGTGTCGGTCATTTCGTCGATAAGCGTTAGCGTTAACAAGGATTCAATTAGGCCCACCAAACACAAAATTACTGCTGTCGGCAGCACAATCATGAAGGTTTCCCAGGTAAACGGCACCATCGGAATCGCAAATGACGGCAGTTCTCCAGCCAGTGTTGCACTGTCTTTCTGGTCTGCTGGCAGCATATCACGCACAAAATCAATGACCGTACGCGCTTCAAGATCCAAACCGTGAACCAGTAGCGTTATGGTAATGATGGCAGCCAGTGAGGCAGGAACGGCTTTGGTTAGGCGCGGCAGCAAGTAAATGATTGCCATAGTGAGTGCAACCAGACCCAGCATCCAGTACAACATGGTGCCTTGCATCCACTGTTGTTCACCCAGTGCGTCAGCTACTTTGAACTGGCCGAGCTGCGCCAGGAAAATCACGATGGCCAGGCCGTTTACAAAGCCCAGCATAACCGGATACGGCACCAGACGTATAAACTTACCTAGGCGGAACACACCGCAGAGTATCTGCAGCAGACCCGCCAACACAACGGCGGCAAACAAATACTGTACGCCATGCTCGCTTACCAGCGACACCATGACGACAGCCATGGCTCCGGTTGCACCGGAAATCATACCGGGACGGCCACCAATGGCAGACGTGATCAAACCCATCATAAAAGCGGCGTACAGGCCAATCATTGGCTCTACACCTGCCACAAAGGCAAAGGCAACGGCTTCTGGCACCAATGCCAGTGCAACCGTTATCCCTGAAAGCACATCGTTTTTGATGTTGCTGTCTTTACTGGAGATTATGTCAAACATGTTTGTTTCTTCAGTGGGGTGGTTAAAAATCGGTCGGGGATCCTACCACTATCCGGGCATTTTGTCCTTTAACAGTTTGTTAATATTTGACCGCCCACTTGACCCTGTGAACGATATTCGATTTACTGACCCGGTGTGGTTTTTACAAAATAAAGTTATGGACATCAAAGAGTATATCGACCATTTCCCCGAAATTGCCCAACGCGAACGCCACGAGCAGTTTAAGATTCTGGAACAGGCGCAGGCCGCCGCCTTCACGCCCGCCGCACAGCGCGCATATACACTTTACAGTTGGCTGGTGCCGATGTTGTGGATTGCCGGTATCGGTGCCGGGTTATACTTCACGGTAGGATTTGCCAGTTGGGTACCTGTAGTCGCACTGATCGCTGGCCTGGTTATCTCCCGGATTATGATTAACAACCGACGTGAAACACTTATGCAAAACGGCTTGCGAACGGTATTGGATGAACCTTCATGATCGTGGTCATTTTTCGCGCCACGGTAAAGCAGTTAGATGACGAGTACCTGCAACAAGCAGGCAAACTGCGCCAGCTGGCGTTAGACCACTACGGCTGCCTCGAATTTACCGCGCTATGTGAAGGCGATAAAGAAATTGCGTTATCCTACTGGCCCGACGAAGACAGTGTACTGCGTTGGAAAAACGATCCACTCCACAAAGCTGCTCAGCAGCAAGGTAAGCGCAGTTGGTATCAGGATTATCAAGTTCAGGTGGCTGCCATAAACAGGCAGTACACATCGGGTTAAGTTTTTATAACCCTAGGATTTTCTAACAATATCCCAGTTCACCGCTTAGTCCATTGCGCCGGCCTGATCGCCTCTGCTAAATCACAACATTCAGTGCTAGACTATCGACCTGATTACTTTCCCTCGTGTCGCTCATGCAATCCTCCACTATAGACTTCGCGGTTACCGTTATCGGGCCAGTGCTCGCTTTGCTCGTAATGGGCAACATTCTTATTCGCGTGAAACTGATAAACGACGATTTTGTCGCTATGGGCTCAAAACTGGTGTTTACCGTTGCTCTGCCCGCCTTACTGTTTTTGTCGATTAGTCAGGCGGACTTTAGTCATGCTGCCAACCCGTTATTGATAGGCGTTGGGTTAGCAGGCACCCTGGGGTATTTTCTGGTCCTCATGGGGCTAAGCCATTTCATGGTGTCAGAATCTGACGCCAGAGGTGTGGTGACTCAGGGCGGATTTCGAGCCAACATGGGCATCATTGGTTTAGCTTACTGCGCCAATACCTATGGCAACGATGGTTTAGCCGCGGCGTCGGTTTACCTGGGGTTAGTCACCATATTGTTTAATATTCTGAGTGTGTTTGTGCTGAATTTTTATCAGGAAGGCAAACGCTCACTGACCAAACAGCTCTCAGGTATTGCGAAAAACCCACTCATTATTGCCATTTGCTGTGCCTTGCCGTTTTCCTACTTTGACTGGTCTCTACCAGGTATTGCTGTGACCACCGGTGAGTACTTCGCCCAGTTGACGTTGCCACTGGCTCTGCTTTGCACAGGTGCCTCGTTGCAATTCCGCTCGTTTAGTGACGACTGGTTCAATATTTCACTGAGTACGCTCAGTAAGTGCGTGTTTTACCCGTTAGTGCTGGTCGCACTGGCCTATGTTGTCGGACTACGTGGTATGCCGTTGGGGATTGTACTGCTCATGGCTATTTCGCCCACGGCAGCAGCCAGTTACGTGATGGTAAGAAGTTTAGGTGGTGATCACCGACTGGCGGCCAGTATTATTGCGGTCACCACCTTGCTGTCGTTACCCGTCACCATCGTTGCGTTTGATTTATTGGCTTCGCGTAACTTGTTGTGAGATGTTGCTAGCCCGCCTTGCTGCCGCCGCGACATGCCGGCGATGCAAACGCCTGTTCACCACGTGCGGTCCATTCTTCAGGTGTATAGGTGTGCAAGGCTAACGCGTGAACCGGGCCAGCTAATGCATCAGCCAACAAGCCGTTCACCTGGCGATGGCGACCAATCAGGCGTTGCCCGATAAAAGCGTCAGTCACAACGGTAACCTTAAAATGACTTTGCGCACCAGGCGCCACATTGTGCTGATGACTTTCGTCCACAATCTCAAGAAAAGTGGGCTTAAGGTGTTCGCTCAGTTGTGATTCGATAAACTCGTATACTTGCATAAATCCGGTGAAATATAGCGAAATGTGAGGTTAATTCTACCATCAATGATTTTGCGCGTCTTGCTTAACCCATGATGGTAAAAACGTTGAGTCTGACCCGCCATGACCAGCAGACTGCCATTTTCGAGTTGAATGTCAGTGCGCTCACCGGTGGGCAGGTGCTTGAAACTGAACTTGCGTTCCGCGCCCAGTGAAACAGACGCAATGACAGGCTCTTCGCCGAGCTCAGGTTCATCGTCTGCATGCAACCCCATGCCGTCCTGGCCGTCGCGATACCAATTGGCCAGCACACAATTAAATGGCGCGCCCAGCTCATCTGTAAGCCGTTGTTGCAATGCGCCTAATGCCTCTGGCATGGGGTGAGGTTTCATGCGCAGTCCGGAATAGGTGTATTCGCAGTGTGGTGCCCCGTGCCAGCTCTGCAAGCGTGGAATCGATACCGATTTGCCGTACAATTTGATAGTATCCTGCCGCCAGGGCAAGCTTTGTTGCAGTTGCGTGATGAGTGTCGACGCGGCTTGTTCCGACAACCAATCAGGCTGATAACTCACCTGGGCGTCTTTGAGCGGCAATGCCTGAAGCCCCGGAGTGGATGTGTGAAATAAATCAGACTGCACAGTATTCAACACCAAGATAAAATGCGTTCATGAACACAGAGTTTACACTATTTGACCGGCAGCTAACGTTGATTCGTTACCCGGCCAAGCATCAACACAAAAGCCTGCAGGCCTGGGACAGTGCCGATGAACTGGTTATCGAACACCTGTTAACCGAGCAATGCGTGCCTGACGCTCAGCCATGGATAATCATGAACGATGATTTTGGATCACTGGCTACGTTTTTTGCCGGTCAGAACGCGACTACGGCTGTTCCGACCTGGGTTAGCGACTCAACCATTGCCCGCTTGTCCCTGGCAGAAAACCTGCAGGTTAATCATTGTAAACAGGTAGACGTGGTTGATTGCCTGGCCTCTTTACCGACCGCTCCGGCGCTGGTTGTTATTAAAGTCCCCCGAACACTTGCGCTTCTGGAACACCAGCTTATTCAACTGCGCAGTGTAGTGTCGGCGCAAACGCATATTGTTGCCGCCGCCAAGGTTAAAGCCGTTACCCGCGGCGTGTTAGATCTGTTTGAGAAGTATCTCGGCCCAACCCGTACTTCACTGGCCAAAAAGAAGTCCCGACTGATCTTCTGTGAAGCCGACTCCAGCAAACTCAATACGCCTGTCTCATCGCCCTATCCGACCCGCTGGCAATGCACGCTGGCAACCGGTCAGGCAGTCTCGGTGAGTAACCACGCCAATGTGTTTTCCCGGCAGTCTCTGGACATCGGAGCTCGCCTGTTACTGGAACATATGACCGTCGCAGACCATGACCATGTTGTCGATTTGGGTTGTGGCAACGGCGTACTTGGACTCAATGCCCTGTCACTGGCGCCGGGATGCAAAGTAACCTTTGTTGATGAATCACTGATGGCGGTTGAGTCAGCCAAAGACAACGTGGCAAACAATTTTCAAGATCAAGTTGAGCAATGCGAGTTTGTTGCCAGCAACTGTCTGGAGTCTCTGCTGGATCGCCCTTACAGACCGTTAGTGACAAAAGTGTTTTGTAATCCCCCTTTTCACCAGCAAAACGCCATCACCGACCATATTGCCTGGCAGATGTTTCACGATGCCTATGAACTGCTTAATAAAGGCGGTCATCTTATCGTGGTAGCCAACCGCCATTTAGATTATTACCCTAAATTAAAGCGCTTATTTGGTGGCGTAAACACCATCGCCAATGACCGAAAGTTCGTAATTTACAGCGCAGCGAAACGATAAGGAGTCCTCATGCTGAGATCATTACTACTGTGTTTAGCGTTGATAACTGCACCTGCATTTGCCGCGAAGAAAGCCGATGACGGCTCGCAAATTCAACCTGACAATTACTACCCCAGAGTAAAACTGGAAACATCCATGGGTGACATTGTCATCGAGCTGGACCGCAGAAAAGCCCCCATTACGGTGAACAACTTTTTGCGCTATGTCGACAAGCGCAGCTACGAAGAAACCATTTTCCACCGTGTTGTGCCCGGGTTTGTTGTCCAAGGTGGCGGTTACACTGTCGACTTTGACGAAAAGCCTTCGTACCCGGAAATCTATAACGAGTCAGGCAATGGATTGAAAAACTCACTCTATTCTGTCGCCATGGCGAGACAAAATGATCCGCATACGGCAACACGTCAGTTTTTCTTTAATCTGGACGACAACGACAGTCTCGACCCGGGCAGAAACTGGGGCTACACCGTGTTCGGTGCGGTAGTTGAAGGGTACGAAGTCGTTGATGCCATGGGTGAGGTAGAAACTGAATACAAAGCACTGTTGGGGTTCGCTGACGCGCCCGTAGAACCCATTATTTTGCACAAAGCGACGGTGTTACCAGAACTCTAATCGTCAGGGCTTCTCCATGCACTGGCGAAAGTAATCCGGCTTTCGCCAGATGCCTTGGACTGATACATGGCCTTATCCGCCAAGCTCAATAAATCCGCTTCCTCTTGTGCATCATCCGGGAAACACGCCACGCCGATACTGGCGCCAACGTCTACCACGATGTCCTGAATCAGATAAGGCTTGCATATTGCGGCCAGTATTTTCTCCACCAGCGCTTTGCATTGTTGATAGTTTGCCACGTCAGTCAGGATCAGTGTAAATTCATCACCGCCAATTCTGGCAACCGTATCTGACTCCCTCACCGTATCACGCATTCTAACTGCGACGCGACCTAATAGAAGATCGCCAAATTTATGTCCGTATTGGTCGTTAACACTTTTAAAACCATTGAGGTCAATAAACAACACAGCCAGTTTTTCGCCCCGACGGCTGGCATGTTTTAATTCCAAATCGAGCCTGTCTTTGAACAAATGACGATTGGGCAAATCAGTTAACTGATCGTGATAAGCTAACTGGGCCAGTTCCTGCTGCTGTGCAACAGATACTGAATCGTCTATTACGGTATACACCGTTGCGGGCTTGTTGTTTAGCGTCACCTTGCTCACTTCAAGCTTGCAGTGATACCGTTCCCCGTACTTTCTGAGCCCATAGGTTTTACCCTCATAATCAACTAGCAGCACAGATTTTTTCTTGTTCAGAAGTTCTTGCTGAGAAAAGCCGCTCATCTCAGCCATTACCTTATTGGCTCTTACGATTGACCCACTGGCGTCAACAACGATGATCCCTGTCGCGATACGATTCATTATGTTATCGACCAGGTCCAGTGTGTGGTGCGCTTTTCTGACCCGCAGTCTGTATAAAATGATGGCAACGCTAAAATTAACCAGCGCCAAAAGAAACGCTATCCCCTGGAAAAAGCGAATGCGTTGCGCCTCTTCCTGTGTTTCATGTTCGAGTTCTACGGTGAGGGCGTTCATTAGTGCGAGCAGCGCGAGGTTTTTTCGTTGCGCGACATCGTTGGCTTGCTGAAGTAACAGCATATCGAATTCCCGCCCTATCAACTGGCGAACCTTCTGCCTTAACGGTGCCCATTCACGTAACGCCTGATTAATAATTTCCCGTGTAGCTTCACTGGTTAGCGGCGCAACTTCTATCATGTCAGACTCTGCGGAGAATGTACGCCCACCTCGATGAAAGGCATCTAATGTGTATTCAAAGCGGTCGAAAGTACTGCTCAGCTCCTCCAGGTACTCAAGATAGACCTGTTCATTCTGAATATTTTTGTCCATCAGCAACAGTGTTTTAACCATACGTTGGCTCAACATACGCTGACGACCAGACAAGTTAATATTTATGGCTTGCTGTTCAATTCGGTATGACAACCAGACATTTAAAGACAGGGCAATAAAATCGAATAGAAGAAACAGTACAATGGCAAGTACAGTGAGTGAGCTTCCTTCCTTTTTGCTAAAGGAAGCCAGAGAGTTTTTGATACCAGAATACATTGACACTAGTGCATCCCTCACTAGGTAATTGTGCAAATTTGCAGATATACGCCGCGTTTGAATTTGCTAATCCAAACCTATTGCTCAGTTATTATTTAATATAGCGTATAGCAAATATACTGCGCCTTGCGATGCAAAAAAACAAGGCTCTACCTGCAACTTTTAGCTAAAACCCCCATAAGCCAATATTATCGATCTTCAATCGTCTTGGCTGTTGCAGCAGATACACAACCATGCCCGCAATATCTTCATTTTGAATCAGACCATCGTCAATGGCTTCATCAGGTTGACGTGATGACTGGATTAGTGCAGGGTTTAGCGAATGTACATGGATACCATATTCACGCACTTCCTCCTGCAATGCCTTTCCAAGGCCCACCATGGCAAACTTCGACGCGCAATACACGCCGGCTTTCGCATAGCCATTCAACGCGGCCTGTGAAGCAATATTAATAATGTATCCCTCGCGATTTTCAATCATTGCAGGCACCGTCTCTTTACACATCAGAAAGGTCCCTTTCACGTTGGTATTCATTACCTCATCCCAGTCGGCTTCAGGTGTTTCCCACACCCGGGTTTCCTTGCCAAAACCACTGTTGTTGATCAACACATGTACGCTGCCAAACTGTCGAATAACCTGTTGCACAAAGTTTGCGGTCTCGCTGGCATCACTCACATCGCACACCGCGCCAAACAGGCGGTTGCCAAATCGTTCGGACAAATCATCAACGGTACCTGTAATCGTTTTTTCAGTCCGGCCACAGATGGCCACTGACATCCCTTCAGCCAGTAAATATTCGGTGATAGTGCGACCAAGGCCTTTACCGCCGCCGGTTACGATGGCTACCTTATTAGTGAGTGAATATGTTTGGTTCATAGAGCTTCCCCTTGTTTTTATAAGCCAGACGCCGGGTTTAGTCTGAGGTTAGCCGTGCGTTGTGATGGATAGCAACGGCCTGCATTGCAGGTAGCGACAGCTTTAATTGCCCGGCGTCGTCAATCACAATTTCCCCTCCGGTACACTGCGGCTTTTTTGTATCCAAGCCGCCGGTCAGTGCATTGCAATACCGTCCTTCCGGCAGAGAGGTCAACAGCGTTTTGTTAAGGCGCTGCTCACTGGCATTAATAACCACATAGCCGCTGCTCCCCCGGCCAAATGCAATCTGGTCACTGCCATTGTCCCACCAGTTTGTAACGTCTGCATGCGCAGACGTATTGCGTCTGAAATCCACCGCGCCTGCGATATAGGGCCGGCGATGTTCACATTGCCATGCATTGTTAAAACAAGCGGGTTTTGCATCACCGTGCACATTCACACCAGGCGGCCCGGCGTCGGTATCACCGTCAAATGCATAACTCGACATCACTTTAGGATAACCATAAGGCCAGGCGAGCATGAAGACGTTGGCTAAGTCATATAACCGGCCGTCTTCAAAAGTAATGACATGACCACCGCCGCCGTGTCCACGCTGATTATCATGGTTATCGACAAACACCACAGCGTCGCCAGAAGCTAACCACTGCCCCGTTCCCACCAGTTGGTGTAGTGAAGCCAGCGACCCACGGCTAAAAGCCTCTCCAATGGCCAGCGAATAGTTAAATTCAGTGACAGCGCCATTGCCGGTATATTCCGAAGCGCGTATAGGCTCACCGCCCTGGTCGATGACTTCCTGAAATACCCATGGCTCGCCTTCTACCTGCTCCAATATCTGTTTTATGTCGCGCGCAGGCATATGCTTGGACGCATCAATACGAAATCCTGCCACGCCAATGTTAACCAAATCACTCAAATACCCGGCAATACGCGCCTGTACTTGCGGATCTTCGGTTTTGAGATCGGCGAGACCAACCAATTCACATTGTTGAACATTGTCCCGGTCCCGGTAATTAGTAATACCGCAATCCATGTGAAAATCTTTGGGGGTAAAATCAGGGAATTGCTTTCGTTCAAATGCGGTTCCGGTGAGACTGCGACCACTGCCTGCAGCCATATGATTGATCACTGCATCAACGTAGATATCCACACCAACCGCTTTACACCGCTGTACCATATCGATGAATTCAGCACGATTGCCACTGCGACTTATTAATGCATAGCTAACCGGTTGATAACGCGTCCACCATTGTGAACCGGCTCTGTGTTCACTCGGCGGCGATACCTGCACGGCGCTGTAGCCATGTGGCCCAAGAAACGCCTCACATTCAGTTGCAATGTCAGGCCAGCGCCATTCAAACAGGTGTACAAAAGTGTCGGCCTGTAAATCAGGCTGCGCCATGAGTTTGAACGGACAACACAACGCCACGGCAAGCACGGTAAAACGCAAAAAGCGACTCAGTATGGCAAACATGATTCGAATTCCTGGCAATAAAAGAGATAACAACCCTAGGTGCTATCCGCTTTGCCCTCAATAAGAATACGTATGCAGTGAAAGTTCGTTCTAACCTTGTGCATTCCACAGCGCCTGAAACGACAAGTTGGCTTTTGAACCTCCTAAGCCTTCTTGTTTAGTTGCTTTTTCAGGCCTTTCAAAATTTTTGCAAAGCGCTTGTCTTCCTCTCCTTGGATTGACGCCAGGGCATTTTTGGCTTGTTCGACATCATTGGCATTTAAGCGCAGCTCGGCCAAGCGCAAGTGTGCCCAGTTCAAACTGGGTAAATGGGTCGTTTCGATATTGGTCGCGTTATATTCTTCAACGTATTGCTCAAGTGCAGTTATTCCGCTTTGGGTATAGTCACCACTCTCTACTGCAAGCTGACCAAGGCGGTACTTTCCATAGAGCAAATTGCTTTTGTTCTTTTCATAGGCTTCCCACGCTTCCGACTCAGTATCTTCAACGGACACAACCGACGCCGTTAGCAGTGCAGATAACGCATTAAACGCGTCCTCGTAGCGCTCATCTGAGAGATAAAAACTGCCTAATTCGTAGCTGGCACGTATTTTCGTCTCGTCTTGCTGAGAGAGTGATTCATAGATAGCACTGGCCTTTTCCGTTTGTTCATCTTCGAGATAAAACTTCGCTTTCGCAAACTGCCCCTCAAGCGCATCGAGCGTAGCGATTTTGTCGGCCAGTTTCTCGGCCTCTTCCATATCACCGCCAGCAATAGAGGGGGCCATTAAATGAAACTGCATCAGTGCCTGATAGACGTTTACTTCTTCCGGCGCAACGGTGATCGCCGCTTCTAAACTGTGTTTCGCTTTTTCCGCATAGCCTAACGCAGAGAAAATGCTGCTCGATGCCTGCGCGCCCATTACGCTGGCATGCGTGTGATAGGCTCTGTAATCGTCTTTGTAGTGCGCTATAAATTCTTCGGCAATCTCTTCTGCATCATCCAGATCGGTATTCATAAGCGCAGATATAAGCATGTTGTATTGCTCAGGTGTCTTTGAATTGGTGTCTTCCAGCGCTGAAATAACGAATTCGTAATCACCTTGCTTAAAGTGCTCATCGAGCAATTCGGCGTTGATGTCGGAGCTGATTCCGACGCTGTCTGGCAATGCCTGTAGCGGTAACGACAGTGACACCAGGACAGCAAAAGCCAGTGTTGATGACGTTTTTTTAAGAGTCATTTCAATTCCTTTTGATAAACACGTTGTGGAAAAAATTGATGGCCTGCAACGTAACAACCAGCCAACCGTAATTTGAACATTTAACGTAAACTACCTTAGCCAGAATCATTGTAAACCGTTCATTTGTAACAAAATCAGAAACAACTCAATGCCTGGACGAATGGGTAGCAACCGCTTTTTAGAGCGACATTGACAGAAAATGTTCCTTGAATCAGGACTTATTCAGGTTCAATCGTTTTCAGAAAAAACTGGTGGGAAGGTACATCCCGCTGAAAAAACTTGCCCATGGCGGTGAAGCCGGCTTTTTCCAGTAAGTGCAAAGAACGAGTATTGTCGCAACGGCAGATCGCGCTGATCTGAGAATTAAGCCCGGACTTTGCGGCCCATCTGAGGGCTAACGTCACCGCCTCTAATGCCAAGCCCTGTCCTCTGCCATGTGGCAGAAATGCATAGCCGAGATCCGGGCAATCTAAAAACGAGCGATGCAGAAAACCACATAAGCCAATGCGGCTATCGCCTTCTACCACATCAATCTCAACTACCCAGAGGCCAAAGCCTTGCTGGGAGAAACTGCTACTTGACGTATTGATATATTGTTTGGCTTCGTCGGGCTCTTTTACCCCGCGATCGCCAATAAAGTAGAGCCAGTCCGGATCGCTGGTAATTGCCAGCACGAAATCCACATCCTCTGTGGTTAGCTGACGAAAGCGCACGCGCCCTGATTCAATAACCGTATTCACGTAACAACCCGTCGATGATAGTGTGCTGCGCCGCACTGACCCGCGCAGCTCTGGGGTAATTGGGGGACGACCGGTCATTAACTCGTGGATGATTCCAGGCTTTTGTAGAGTGAATGAATTCGCGTGCTGCCGCTTCGCCGCCCAGCTCCAGGCAACCCGCCAGACACGTATCGATGTAAGATTGATTGACCGGGAAGTCATTGGTTGCCGGATGGATATCCAGCGTTTCGCATATCCACAGGTCCCGTTCAGACAACCAGGATGCAAGAGTCTCGTTCACCTCTGCATCGTAGGGCAAGCAAAGTTGCGCCTCGCTTACCCGTGTAAAGCGATAGTCCTGTTCGCGTTGTTGAATACTGGGGTCGAGGTGTGACGGTACTAACTGCGCATTTAACCAGGCATCGGCCTGTTGATACGCACCGACATAGGTTTGTTTCTCAGGCAATGAGCGTGTTACCCACGCCCGTTCAAATCCGAGCACACTGACGGCAATGCCATGATGAGGGATATTGGAATGGCGATGGCGCGAATCGGCATTCATCAGGCTGCCGTACCCCATGATCACATGGGGTTCATCAACCGCTTTCAACCACTTTTTCAGTGCCGCCGGTGTCATTGGGTATCTATTAATTTGCCGTGCGCTGGCGCACGATTTCATACAAACAAACACCCGTTGCGACCGATACGTTCAGGCTAGAAACGCTGCCCGCCATGGGGAGTTTAACCAGCTCATCGCAATGTTCCCGGGTAAGACGTCGCATACCTTTACCTTCTGCGCCCATCACCAGTGCCATTGGACCGGTCAGTTTACAGTCGTAAATCAGCTGTTCTGCTTCGCCTGCGGTGCCGATAACCCAGACACCCTTTTGCTGAATGTGTTTAAGCGTACGAGACAAGTTTGTCACCTGAATGAAGGGCACCACTTCGGCTGCGCCACACGCCACTTTCCGCGCGGTAGCAGTCAGCCCGCCAGATTTATCCTTTGGCACAACTACGGCGTGCGCGCCCGCTGCATCAGCGGTTCGTAAACAGGCCCCAATGTTGTGAGGGTCTGTCACGCCGTCCAAAAACAATAACAGGGGAGAATCGGTATTATCCAGCAAATAGTCCAGATCACTTTCGTCCAGGGTTTTCGCCGGCTTTGCCCGGGCAACAATTCCCTGGTGCTGTTCACCATTTACTTTGTCATCCAGCACCTTGCGGTTACAGAATTGTACAGACACCCCCATACGGCGCGCGGTATTCACAATAGATTGTAAGCGTGCATCATCACGTCCTTTAAGGACCATGATTTCAATTAACCGTTCGGGTTCTTTGTCGATCACAGCCTGCAATGCATGCAGACCATAAAGCCACTCTTGCTGTGCCATTAACGTCGTTTACCTTTGTTCTTATTGGGTTTCTTTGAGCCTCGCTTTTTCGGTGGCGGGGCGGATTTGGGTGTGCCTCGACTGCCTTTGGCGTCGGCCGTTTTGCGAGGTTCCCGTTTCTTCACGACTTTGACCTTTTTACCGGTCGTCGCTTTTAACCATTTATTGTCGAGGATAAGGTCAATTTTACGCTCATCCAGATTTACTGCAGCGACTTTTACCTGTAGTTGATCGCCTAATCGGTATTGACGCGCGCCGCTGTCACCAGCCAGGCATTGTTTTACATCATCATAGCGATAGTAGTCGTCATCCAGTGAGGTAATGTGCACCAGTCCGTCGATATGGTATTCGGTGATCCGCACAAAAATACCAAAACCGGTTACCGAGCTGACGACCCCTTCAAAGGTCTCGCCAACATGGTCCTGCATGAATTCACATTTGAGCCAGTCTGCAACGTCCCGGGTGGCGTCATCCGCTCGACGCTCGGTCATAGAACACTGCTCACCAAGCTGCTCAATTTCCTCTGCGCTGTAAGCTTTAGCACCGTGCACCGTCTGCCCTTGTTTCTTCAGAATTGCTTTAATTGTTCGGTGAACAACTAAGTCCGGGTAACGCCGTATGGGTGAAGTAAAGTGGGCATAGGCGTCGAGCGCCAACCCAAAGTGGCCGATATTCTCACCGTCATATATGGCCTGCTTCATAGACCGCAATAACATGGTTTGGATCAATTCCTGATCAGGCCGGTACAGTGTTTTCGATACCACGTCGGTAAAATCAGCAGGCACCGCGCCATCAGTAATACGGTGTGGAATGCCAATTTCACCCAAGTAAGCGGTAAACGCGGCCAGTCTGTCGGCATCGGGTTTGTCGTGCACCCGGAACAGCGCATGCGCTTTATTTGCCTCAATAAACTGGGCGGCACTCACATTAGCCATGATCATGCATTCTTCAATGAGCTTATGCGCATCATTGCGCTCAATAGGCACAATATTTTCAATTTTGCGCTGTGCATTGAACACGAATTTACTTTCCTGGGTTTCAAACTCAATGGCACCACGCAAACCACGCGCTTTTTTCAGGGCGCGATACAAATCATGCAGATTGCGTAAATGCGGTACAAAGGTTTCGTAACGCTGATGGAGCTCTTTGTCGCCCTGCAGAATTTGCCAGACTTTGGTGTAAGTGAAGCGCGCGTGAGAATTCATCACTGCTTCATAAAACTGGTATTGCTTGAGCTGCCCTTGTGGACTGATGGTCATTTCGCACACCATACACAAGCGGTCTACTTCCGGATTGAGTGAACACAACCCGTTCGACAGCACTTCTGGCAGCATGGGGACAACCTGGTCCGGGAAGTATACTGAGTTACCCCGGTTCAGCGCTTCTGTGTCTAAAGCTGTGCCCATTCGCACGTACTGACTGACATCGGCAATGGCGACCCAAAGCTGCCAGCCACCGTCATCCAACGGCTCACAAAATACCGCGTCGTCGAAGTCACGTGCATCTTCACCGTCAATGGTGACCAGCGGTAGTTGGCGTAAGTCGATACGTCCGGCTTTTGCTTCTTCGTCTACGGTATCACCCAACCCTTCAATTTGGCGGGTAACGCCTTTTGGCCACTGATGCGGGATATCGAACGTGCGCAGGGCCATTTCGATTTCCATGCCCGGCGCCATATGCTCGCCGAGCACTTCAACAATGCGCCCAACCGGATTTACCCGTCGACGCGGTCGCTGCGTGATCTCAACAACAACCACGTGCCCCTGACGTGCGCCGTGGGCATGCTCAGGCGGGATGATGATCTCATGATTAATTCGGCTGTCGTCAGGAATAACAACGCCCATACCTTGTTCGGTGAAATAGCGGCCAACAATGGGCTCTTTGCGCGGTTCGATAACCTGATTGATAAAGGCTTCGCGCTTACCTCGCCTGTCGGTACCACTTTCTCTGGCTTCAACAAAATCATCATGCAACAGGTTTTGCATTTGCCCTGCGCTAATAAACAAGTCGCCGGATTTGTCTTCTGGTCGCAGAAAGCCGTAACCATCGCGATGGCCAATCACGCGTCCACGAAACAGCTGCTCTTGTTGCAGCACCGCATAACGCTTTTGTTTAGTAAATTGAATTTGCCCTTCGCGCTCCATGGCGCGTAAACGGCGTTGAATACCAATACGACTGTCTTCGTCCAGCGCATTCACACTGTGGCAAATATCCATAAAGGACATGGGTTTGCCGTATTTTTTCAGTGTTTCCAGCAAATATTCACGGCTGGCGACTGGATTGTCGTATTTGGATTTTTCCCGCTCGAAATGCGGATCTTTACTCATAATATATGGATCTTCCTTATAGTCTGTTTGCAGTATAACAGCTTGCCTTCAAAGCGTGTGCCCTTTTATTTTTTACCAAATAAAAAGGCCCGCTGAATCAGCAGGCCTTTTCAATACAACACGTAAAACGCGAAATGACTAACGTTATTGGGTTTTCATATTGCTGTGGAATGTTGCCATGTCAGCAATCGGTTTCGCGCCTTCCAGGCCTGCAAATGGCTTATCGGCAAATTTTGCACCGCGCATTTGTACAGACACTCTTGCTGCGTCTTTGTTCAGCATGGTTTTAGCGTAGAAGTCTTTTAATCCTTCCAACGTCACATTTTCAACGGCGGCAATGAGCTTTTCCTTACTGTCGAAATCATAGTTTTCTTTGTACCAATCAGCCATGAACGGCGTAACTTCATCCTGCAGGTTCTTCGGCGGCTCTTTCAGCGTAACCAATGTACTGGCTTTTAACTGCGCGAAGGTCTCTTCGGTCATGCTGTTTAGCTGCTCTACATACTCCTGCTTGAAGGTATCAAAGCGAGCCTGCATAGCCTCTACATCTTTAACCGGCGTCTGAATGTACATGGCAAAACCGGTGTAATCGCCAATTTGCACCGCTGCGCCACCTACGGCATAAGCCAACTGCTCTTCGGTACGCAATTTATCGAATGCTGCCGTGCGGAAATGACCGCGTAACACTGATGCCTGTGCCTGCGCCTCGAAGCCAGCTTCAGGGTGAACGGAAACATCAACAATGGCAACATCAGCCACATCGAGATCTTGCTGCCACAGCAGTTTTTCACCTGGCTGAGGCTTCCAGAAATCGCGGTAGTCATACGCAATGGCTTTACGATCTTCAGGCAACGCTGCAGTAATTTGTGCAACAGCACTGTCCAGATCTTTGCTGTCGTAGTTACCGAATGCAAAGACACGTAACTGATGCTCGCCCAATAAGGCCGGCATATAGGCAGTTAAATCTGAAGGCTTGAGCGATTGCGCGGTGGCAATCAACGCCTCAGTATTGAAGTTACCTTTACGGACCAGACGACCATAAGCATCAAATGCCTGATAGAACGGGAACTGTTTGCCCTGGTTTTGTAAACCGCGAATGAAACGGTCTACCGCCTGGGCAAAGTTCTGTTCATTGACGTCTACCACCAGCGCGCCAAGCGCTTGTTTTAACAGCTGTGGTTGCTTGTCGGTAAAGCCTGACAGAGTCATTCTCAAGCCATTACCTTCGTTCAGTTTCAGGTTCATACCCGCAATACTGGCTTCTGTCATAAGCGCACTTTGCTGCAGCGAGTACAAATCTTTCCAAAGCGTGGTCAGCACATTCGCTTTAATATCGGTTTCGGCTTTACCGTTGTTGATATAGATTTCCATGGCGCCGCGCGGCTGATCGGCAAACGCTTTGCTTGGGTAGTGCCAAACTTTAATGTCGTCTTTATCAACAACCAGCTCAGGCTTGGCTTTGCTGCCAGTGTCTTTAATTTCAAAGTTTTCAGGCAGCAAATTGTTGACTGCAGGCAACTGCAGTGGAATTTGCGGCGCTTGTTTCCAACTTGCGACTTCTTCCTGACCAATATCGGCAACCTTGTATTTGCCGTCGTAGAAATGCAGCTGACTGTCCGACGGCTCGCCTTTACTGATATACCAAATACGCAGGTGTTCTGGTGTCAATTGCGCCAGTACGTCGTTAATAGCCTGAGCATCAAAGGCTTCGTAATAGTACGGCGAAGATACCGCATGTTTGGCGGGAACGTTTTGCATTGCCGCGGCCAGATTCGACACATAACCGAATTCATCGGCCTTTTCCAGGAAGCGGAACTGGTTATTCAGGCTGGTTTTGATTTCGCTGAAATACTTCTCATCAACGCCTTTTTCACGAATCAGGTCGATGTATTGCATTACAACCGCCACAATAGCTTCGCGGTTTTGCATTCCTGCATCAGTTAAATCAATATCAATACTGAAAGAGCCGTAGTTCCCATACATATCAGGTGATGCGCTGGCGACCAGGTTGGAAATAAGCCCCATCCCTTTCAACTGATAGGCAGGTGTACCTGGCATCTCTGAACCAATTAAATACGTCAGGTATTTGTTAGGCTTTGACGCATACTGATCGCTGTTATTGGTGATAGTAAAATCAATTTTCAGCTGTTTTACGTCTTCGTTTGGCACATAGTGAATACGTTTTCCGCCGACTTTAGCAAAGTCCAGCGTGTCAGTGACTTCCGGATCTTCAATTTGCTTGTTCTTGATGTCACCAAAGTACTGGGTAGCCAGTGCTTTCATTTCACTCAGCGGACGGTTGCTGATCATAGCGACTTTCATAATATTGGCAGAATAATACTGATCGTAGAAGTTCACCGTCTCGGTGTGCAGCTTACTGCCTTCTTTGTCGCCCAGGGTTTCCAGGTTTCCGATTAGGAAACGGTTCGCCGGGTGATCACCCATCAGGTTTCGCGCCAGCTTAAACTGACCAAAGAAATCCATTTCGCGGCGCATTGACCATTCAGCATTTACCGCGTTCTTTTCTTTGTCAGTATATTCAGGGTAAAGCTTAGGGGCCTTAAAGAAATCAGAAAAACGATCAAGCGCTTCCGGGTAGCCCTCGTTATTGACCTTGAACATGTAGTTAGTGATGTCCAGCCAGGTATAAGCATTGTGCTGACCGCCATTGGCCGTCATAAAGTCGGTATAACCTTTGGTGTCAGGAAAACGCTCCGTCCCCAAAAACAACATATGCTCCAGATAGTGAGCCATACCTTGTTGAGACATAGGGTCATGCAGCAGACCAACGCTAACACTCAGTGCGGCAGCTGATTTTTCGGCGTCGGGATCTGACACCAGCATCACTTCAACGCTGTTGGGTAAGGTAAACGTATCGTACTGACGATTGTCGTTCGCAGAAATAATGACTGATGGCGCAACCGCCTCCGCATTGGTTTGTGTAGGGGTAACTTGTTTCGCTTGCTCTGCACTACATCCAGCCAGAATAGCCAGTGTAACTGCACTCATAGCAAAGAGCTTTTTCATTCTAGGTGCCTTGTATTATCTGTATTTAGTGGACATATACGTAAAACGCCGCCAAAAGACGCAGTGAATGTTGCACATCTGTCGCACGTATATGAATACCTCTTTGGGTATCGCAACATTAAGCAAACTTTGCGTCACTGGCTACTGCCCTTAAACATAGTATTGTAAAAAAGTATGTCTAATGACTGCAGAACGCAGTGCTAACGATGTTGGTCGATAAGAATGGCGTTGCCGTCGGGGTCAAGGAATGCAATGCTTTCCGGCCCTTCCCCGCCTGGCTCGGTGGGTTTTGTCAGTTCAACGCCTTGCGCAACCAGTTGCGCCTCGATCTCTCTGACATCGGTAAAACTGTCCAGGTTTCGGGCGTTTTGATCCCAACCCGGATTAAACGTAAGTACATTACCTTCGAACATGCCCTGAAACAGACCAAAGATGTGGTCACCGTTTTTCATAATAAGCCAATGCTGAGTAATATCACCGCCGAACACGGTGAACCCAAGCTTCTCGTAAAAGGCCTTTGATACATGAATATCCTTTACCGACAAACTTACCGAAAATGCACCCAGTTCCATTGTAACCCTCACTTGTTCACAAACCGTTCATGAATTTCCACTATCCTCCGCTTTACAGATAACTTCAACCATTCACCGCATTTTGCCGTTTGAAGGTAGGCAAGTCGCTTGAGCTTGGTTAAAGTAAATTTTTTTGCCCTTCACAGATGTATTGTTATGGACAGACGACAGTTTATTAAGCTCTCTTCACTATTTGGTGGTGGTATAGCCATTTCTACCCAGTTAACCGGATGCGGTGCTACGTTCCAGCCAGACGGTGACGATTATGTTCCTGCAGCCACTTTTACGCATGGCGTTGCCAGTGGTGACCCCACTGCAAATTCAATTATTTTGTGGACACGGGCAGTACCGGAAAACAACAACAGCAGTGGTTATGTGCGCTGGCAGTTGGCCACCTCTCCTGACTTTGCTGCCCCCATTCGCAGTGGCGTTGTAAAAACAGAGCGTAGCCGCGACTTCACGGTAAAAGTAGATGTGCGGGATCTGCCCGCAGGTCAGCGTTATTACTACCGCTTTTTTACCAGCGAGACACGTTCGCCAACCGGCCAAACACTTACCCTGGATAACGGTGTGGTAGACCGCGTTAAGTTTGCAGTTTTCTCCTGTGCGAACTTCCCGGCAGGCTATTTCAATGCCTACGATGCTGCCGCAAAAGACAACAGTGTCGACGTAGTGCTGCATCTGGGAGATTATATTTACGAGTACCCCAAAGGCGGTTACGCCACAGCAAATGCTGATGCGATTGGACGCAGTTTTGTGCCGGGCAACGAAGGGGAGCTACTCAACCTGACTGATTACCGTACGCGCTACGCACAATATCGCGGTGATAAGGGGTTACAGCTATTGCATCAGCGCAAGCCTTTTATTGCTGTATGGGACGATCACGAAATCGCCAACGATACGTTTTTATCTGGCGCTGAAAATCACAACGAAGGCGAAGGTGACTTTTTTGCACGTCGCACCGCTGCCATTCAGGCTTACTATGAATGGCTCCCGATACGCCCGCCGATGGGCGACGAGAATCCACAGATTTACCGCTACTTTGAATTTGGCAACCTGGTAAGTCTGTACATGCTGGATACAAGGGTAATCGGACGTGACGAGCAGTTGTCGCTGCGAAATTATAAACTGGCAAACGGTAGTTTCGATTTCCAGTCACTCCAATGCGACATCAATGATCCTGCACGGACCTTACTGGGCTCCGAGCAGTTCAACTGGTTAAAGAAACACGTAGCTTCCGGCAACAACCGTTGGCACGTTTTGGGCCAGCAGATCCTGATGGGTAAGATGCACTATCCTGCTGAGATCATCGCCACGACCAATCGTCAGGCCGTTCCAGGCGTTATCGCAGAACTGATGGAGCTTCGCCAAAAGCAACTGGCCGGGCAAACACTCACACGTGAAGAACAGCAACGATTATCAGTGAAAATTCCCTACAACCTCGATGCCTGGGATGGTTATGCCGCAGAACGTGATAAAGTGCTAAAACTTTTCAGTCAGGAAGGTAAATCGCTGGTAGTACTGGCCGGTGATACCCACAATGGCTGGGCAAACACAATTGCAGACAGTTCAGGTAACACCGTTGCCGTGGAATACGGCACGCCAGGGGTCACTTCTCCAGGCTTCGAGGGATACTTAGGGTTAACCGACAAACAAGCCGAAGATCTCGCGCGTGCGTTGCCACTGCTCATCGACGAAGTTGAGTACTGCAACCTGCATCAACGCGGCTACATGAGCGTTGAGTTCACCTTAGGTCAGGTCAACACCGCCTGGCATTACGTCAGCAATATCAAAGACACCTCCTACACCGTACGAACTCAACATAGAGAACGGTTCGTGGGATAGTGTTGTTGCTGGTTAGCTTGTTGATTCGCTGTCATCTGGGGCTCCTGGGATCTTAGGTCCCCGCCTTCGCGGGGATGACGAGGGGAATGTGGGAGGACGCGAGGGAAGCGGGATGATCTGGGATGACTGGGAGGTCGATGAGGATGGCAGACTTATGCTTAATGCGTAAAAAATAGTTAGATTGTTTAGTGAAAATTCACAGCAAACTTTTTAACCCATGTCATGCCAGAGCCACTCATCACCTCGTTGCCCAACTCGACATCTGCGATATAGAGATCTTCACTTATCAATCCTTCACTAATAGCAAATTGCAATAGTACCAATGCAGGTATCGAAACTTTCATCGATGATTGTTTTAACCGAAAAGACAAACTTGTCCATTTATTGTCATTTACCCCTGATTTGTCATCCCAATCTTCTTGGTACCACACTTCCCAAACCTTACCGCCGAACTGAAACTCACCATATTGTTTACCCGCTGGTTTAAAGTGATTTTTAGTTGAATACGTCCATATCATTACTTCTACAGCAATAAGATCTGACCTGACATCAATGCCTTTGTAAGGCTCGGATATTAACCACATGGTTGTGACATTGTTGTGTTCGCCATTGGACAACACTTCAAGTTCATGGTTTATGTTGAGCGTCTTAAGTTCGCTTACCTTCAGGGGAAATGCATCGTTAAATCGGGGGTAAGGCGCCCAGGGAGAAGCACCTATTTTAATTTGAGGTTGGGAATAAATGACCCGGCGTTCAAAAGGCCAGGACCATGACCAGCCGTATTGGACAATATCGTCTACCGTGCGTTTCTCTATACACTGTTTCCAGGGATCTGTCTCAGCAGCATGCTTATTCCAAACATTGTTTGTGAAAACACCAAGATCTGTTTCCAGATTGTAGTATTCATCGCAACTAATGGTTACGGAATCAGGCTTTATCCACTGCCCCCTGTTTTCCTGAGAACACGAACTTAAAAATACAGCCAAAGCGAAAATTAAAACTTTCATCAATTGTTCCCTTCACATGATTCCTATGCAGCATAACGTTAATAACTCGACGTTACAGATGAAAGTAAAATGGTTCGGCGATATTGACCAATTTTCAATAATGAAAAATTGACCTGCTCGTAACTTGAATAAGCTCTATCAAAATAACTGGGTAGTTAATGCTTTTTCACGGCAAACAGGTACCTGTCGAACTAACTATCCAACGGTTTGCGGGCGGCTCGCACTGCCCGTGGGTGCATTAATTTTTCCAGCTCAGTAAGGTATACCGCGATTTGCGAGTGGGTAGACTTGTCATCGGTTATTGCGTTGTATAACCAGTGATACGCATCCTGATAGTCATAAGGACTGCCGTAGCCATCAATGAATAGCTCAGCTAATTGCATTTGCGCCTTCAAATTCCCAAGCGCGGCAGCTTCGCGTAAAAACATCACCGCGCGCTTTCTGTCCTGCTGCACCAGTGTGCCTTTGCTGTAGTAACGTCCGAGCTGCTCCAGCGCAGCAGGCAAACCTTGGTTTGCAGCCTGACGCATAAAATCTATACCCCGAACCGGGTCAGCTTCTACACATACGCCCCAAGCCAACATATCGCCCCATAAAAATTGATACGCGGGGACTTTCAGTACTTCTGCACGGGCTTCAATATCCTGGTTTAACTGGCAGCGGTCCATCACCACGCGGTCAAGGTGCTCGTTTCGGTTTATCAGGTTAATCAATTCGTCCTGAGTGTATAGCTGTACCGCTTTGACTTCCTGAGCACTGGCCGTCGACACGGGTAACAGCGCGCAAACAAAAGCGAACACGGAGGAACGAACGAAGGTATGCATAATGAATCCTGTTGACGACCAATATCTATGCAAAGGTTATCGGCCGCCGGAATAAAAACCTAATTAAATTTAATACACATGGCACTGTTGATGCGCCTTGTGTGTTCTACCACATCGACACCAAGATCGGTAAGGTAACCGCCGTCGACCTGGGTAATTAACCCTTTAGTGTAAAGTCTGGAAGCGGCTTCTACGATTGCCTGACTGGCATCGTGGTGGATTTTAAGTCCCTGCATCAGGCTTTCCGCAGGAAACTTTAACAATAAATTCAGCTCTTCAATTACATCGTGGGTAAAGGCCATAGTGTCTCCAGGCAATTTATTATTTACAGCCAGTATGCGCCGATTAAACGGCCATGTCATCAATTGTAGATCCTGTTCAGGCTATCGCGAGTTTTTTGTTATGCATCAATGTGATCGGCTTGGTCGCTTTGATGGTATACTGCCTGAGCTACAGCAGTGTGAGTTTGTTCATAATGAAATACAAAGATCTTCGGGATTTTATCAGGCAACTTGAAGCCAATGGTGATCTGGTTCGCATATCCCACCCAATCGATACGAAATTAGAAATGACCGAAATTGCTGACCGCACGCTGCGGGCAGGCGGTCCTGCGCTTCTATTTGAAAACCCTAAGGGGTTCGATACGCCCGTATTAATGAATCTGTTCGGTACGCCCGAACGGGTGGCGCTGGGCATGGGGCAAAGCTCAGTATCAGCTCTTCGGGAAGTGGGTAAACTCCTGGCGTATTTAAAAGAACCTGAGCCACCTAAAGGGCTGAAAGACCTGTGGGAAAAACTCCCGGTATTCAAGCAAGTGTTGAACATGCCGGCTAAAGAAGTGCGCAAAGCGCCTTGTCAGGCCAATGTTATCACCGGTGACGATGTGGACCTGACCAAGCTTCCCGTACAACACTGCTGGCCTGGCGACGTAGCCCCCCTGATTACCTGGGGCCTGACAGTGACTCGCGGGCCACATAAAAAACGCCAGAACCTGGGTATTTATCGCCAGCAAGTACTCGGCAAAAACAAATTAATCATGCGCTGGTTGTCACATCGCGGTGGCGCGTTGGATTTCCGCGAATGGTGTCAGACATACCCTGGTAAACCCTACCCGGTCTCTGTGGCTTTAGGGGCCGATCCTGCGACCATTTTAGGTGCAGTTACCCCAGTGCCAGATACCTTGTCAGAATACGCCTTTGCCGGCTTGTTGCGCGGCGATAAAACCGAAGTCGTGAAATCTATCAGCAACGACTTGCAAGTGCCGGCTTCTGCAGAATATGTGCTGGAAGGCTACATTGACCCGAATGAAACGGCACCTGAAGGGCCTTACGGCGACCATACCGGCTACTACAACGAAGTCGACGACTTCCCGGTGTTCACCGTGACGCACATCACCCATCGCGACAATCCGATTTACCACTCGACGTATACCGGACGTCCGCCAGATGAGCCAGCCATTCTGGGTGTGGCACTGAACGAAGTGTTCGTGCCCATTTTGCAAAAGCAATTCCCGGAAATCGTAGATTTCTATTTGCCGCCAGAAGGCTGCTCATACCGCATGGCGGTAGTCACTATGAAGAAACAGTACCCAGGCCACGCTAAACGGGTCATGATGGGCGTCTGGTCGTTCCTGCGTCAGTTCATGTATACCAAGTTTGTTATTGTGTGTGACGACGACGTAAATGCCCGCGATTGGCAGGATGTTATTTGGGCAATCACTACCCGAATGGACCCCGCCCGTGATACAGTGATGATTGAAAACACCCCCATTGATTATCTGGATTTTGCGTCACCGGTTTCCGGCTTGGGCTCCAAAATGGGTATGGACGCGACCAATAAAATGCCAGGTGAAACCGACCGGGAATGGGGCGTGCCTATCGTAATGGATGACGACGTTAAACGCCGTGTTGACGAACTATGGGATGAACTGGGCATTATGCCCGGTAAGCCCCAATAACCTTGATTTACACAAAGAGATTCTATTTTCATGTCACAAATTAGATGCCAGGTGGAAAGCATTGCACCGCTGACCAGCACCGTTTTTCGGGTCGATCTGACCCCCGATGTTTCATTAGACTTCAAATCTGGTCAGTATGTGCTGGTGCACATGGGTGAAAAAGACCAGCGCCCGTTTTCAATTGCGAATGCTGCTCACGACAACAATCGTCTGGAACTGCACATCGGTGCCGAGCCTGGTAACAAATATGCTGGTGAAGTCCTTGAGCGTGCTCGTCAGGAGAAAGCCATCTACATTTCTGGCGGTCATGGTGAAGCCTATTTACAAGCTACCGACAAACCCATTGTGCTGATTGCGGGTGGCACGGGTTTCTCCTACGCTTATTCGATTCTGATGCAATCCCTCAAAGAAGATCCTAACCGCGACATTACCCTGTACTGGGGTGGCCGCCATTTAGATGACCTGTACTATCACGACGAATTGGTTTCTTTAGCCGCTCACCACCCGCATTTCACCTTTTTGCCTGTGGTAGAGTTTGCAGAAGAAGACTGGCAGGGTCGTAAAGGCTGGGTTCATCACGCAGTACTGACAGACTATGCCGATTTATCTGGCGTACAGGTATACATTGCCGGTCGCTTCGAAATGGCCAAAGTCGCTCGTGATGATTTCTTTGCTCGCGGCCTGTCGAAAGACGATCTGTTCGGAGATGCCTACGCCTTTATCTAAACCGACAGAATAAGGTGGTTAGAATGAAAAAAATAACACTTCCACTCGCAGTTGCCGCATTGCTTTGCAGCGCAACTTCTTTTAGCGCTGAACTGGCGTATACCGACCAGGACAGGCTGCATGACATTGCAGCCGATGTGTCAGCCGAACGGATTGAACAGGATATCCGCAAATTAGTGGGATTTGGTACCCGCCACACCCTGTCTGACACAAAATCAGACACGCGTGGTATTGGCGCAGCCCGCCGATGGATAAAGCAGGAATTCGAAAAGATTTCGGCGGCCTGCGGCAACTGCCTGGAAGTGTATTATCAATCGGCCACCATTAGCGGTGAAAAGCGCATCCCTGACGCGACTGAAGTGGTCAGTGTCATTGCTATTCAGCGCGGCATTACCGACCCGGGTCGCTACGTCATAATGTCGGGCGACATTGACTCCCGCGTATCAGACGTCATGGATGCCACTTCAGATTCGCCGGGCGCAAACGACAATGCATCGGGTGTTGCGGGCACCCTTGAAGCTGCACGTGTGCTCAGCCAGTACCGCTTTAACGGCAGTATTGTTTACGCCGCGCTGTCGGGTGAAGAACAAGGCCTGTTCGGCGGCAGAATTATGGCCGAACAAGCGCAAAAAGACGGCTGGCGTATTAAGGCTGTGTTAAACAACGACATGATCGGCAACATTGAAGGCATTAATGGTGTTATCAACAACACCACTGCCCGGATTTTCGCCGAAGGTACTCGCCAAACAGAAACCGAGCGCGACGCGCGTGTTCGTCGCTTCACGGGTGGTGAAGTCGACTCTCCCAGCCGCAATCTGGCGCGTTACATTGATTTAATTGCTGACCGGTACATTGAAAACCTGGACACCATGGTGATTTACCGACTCGACCGCTTTGGTCGCGGCGGCCACCACCGCCCGTTTAATGATTTAGGTTACCCGGGTGTACGCATCATGGAGACCAATGAGAACTACAATCGCCAGCATCAGGACCTGCGCACTGAAGACGGCATTGAATACGGTGACACCATCGATGGCGTAAACTTTGATTACGCAGCCAAACTTACTGCACTTAACGCCACCAGCCTTGCCAGTATGGCGTGGGCGCCAAACCCGCCGATTAATGTAAGCATTAAAGGCGCGGTACAACCCTCAACAACACTGAGCTGGGACGCCCTTGATGCCAAGCAGAATCCACACCTTGCCGGCTATAAAATTTACTGGCGCTACACCGACGCCCCGCAATGGCAATTCAGCCGCTTTGTGGGCGATGTCACCAGCTTTACACTGGACAATGTAGTGATCGACAACTATTTCTTTGGCGTAGCCAGTGTAAGTAAAGACGGTTTTGAAAGCCCAGTGGTATTCCCCGGCGCTGCAGGTGCATTCGGCGAATAAAGCCCTGCCAAGTGTTATGAACAAGCGGGCGCTCTGCGCAGGCAGACGTTCGCACACCGTCGCAACCAAAGGTAAATGAATGTTATGGCAAATCGAGTACGAGCGGGTCTGTTGAGTTTTATATCAGCGTTGCTTACCAGCACAGCGGTATATGGCGCCGAACCATTAAATCTGGTCGCAAACCCACTGCCCACCTTGGTTGCCGAAGATAACGAGCCAGCTCGCATCAACGTACTCATTACCGAAGCGTTATCGAGCATCGACTTACCCGCTTCGTTACATATCGACCGCCCGGCATTTTCAGGTAGTGGGCTGCTCACTGGCAAATACGACGGCGAATATGCCTTTTTATCGCTGAATGACAAACGCGCCGGCTTCCTGTATTCCGACGCTTATCTACCGGTAAATTTATATTTGGCTAGTCGAAAAGAGGCACTGGACGACATCAGCCATTTCTCTCATATTCGCAATGGTCGGGTGGCTGCGGAGAACCGACTGGCTAATACACCTCCCCTGCGTTTGGTTAAAGCCGTATCCTGGGTCAGAAATCCAACCGTTTTCGACAGCTTTAAGCAGCTTTCAGAACAGCGCGCAGAATACCTGTTGGAAGACGAATTGTTGCTGAGGGAGTTCAACAGGCTATTAGTTGAATACCGCGAACGACCACTGTATAGCTCAATAAAACCCATTATTCAGGCGAGCTTGCATCTGAGTATCCGCGCTGACCATCCACAAGCACAAAAGGCAATAAACGCTTTCAACACGTACATTGCAAACGCGCAGCATGATGGCAGCTACAACAAGATTCTTGGCTTGTCCTGGATTTCAAAAGACGTAGACGATGATGGCGTGGCAGATTGGATAACCAGTTCGAGCGTGCCGCATCCGCTCTCATCCACAGACGCGTTAACAGGTGCCTTTGCGTTGGACTCAACCATGCCGTCTCAAGCTTCAAAATACCTGGTAGATGGCGAAGTGCTGCCTGACTGGGCCGCTGTTCAGGCAAAATTAGCCGGCGCCCCTACAACACCAAGAAAATCCTATCTTGATCACGAAGTCTACAAACGCATGATGAATCGCTGGTAACGGCAATATCAATAGCCTTTGATTAGTTCAGCAAAGTTCGAAATGGCGACTTTATGTTGTGATTCGTTAAAGCCATCCGGACACTGACAATACAGTGGCGGCAACATTTGCATGCCAAGGTAGTCACCAATACGTTGGAATTGTTCAGTAAAGCAAGCCGGTAATTCAGAATCTGTGCCGGTCGCGATTACCGCAAACCGCTTCCCTCTTAACGCTCTGCCCATTTCTTTTTCTATTGTGAGCAAGTCGGTAAGCCGGTCTATAAACACTTTGAGTTGTGCCGACATCGAATACCAATACACCGGGGTGGCAAACACAATAAACTCACTAGCGATCAAGTCGCTGAGAATGTGTAAAAAATCGTCTTGCTTATTGCCATGTTCATAGTCGAAATACGACAGCTGCTTTTCAGACAAGTCTATTACCGTTGCAGGCTCGAAGGTAACGAGTGAATTCACTAGGGCTACTGTATGCCCGTTTTGCCGGGAAGACGCGACAACCACACTGATAGCCATACCTTTCCTTCCGTAGATAAAAATCACTATTAAAAACAATAGAGTATCACCAAAATCATTAATCGCGACTAGAAAACAAACAAAAAGTACTTGCCATATGTGATACCCAAAGGTAACAATAGATACCTATAGGTTACATTTGATAGTTTAGGGTATCAGCTCACTAACGAGTTCGGCACCCACGGTCAAAAAAGGAATGACATCATGACAGCAACGCAAGTAAACACACTATCGATCGCAGAAAAAGAACAGCTTTACCTCAACCTAACCGGTAAATGCAGCATTGCACTCGCCTGCTTTTGGGCGCTGTTAACGGTAGAGGATGCCAATGTATTTAACGACGGTATTTTTCATTGGATATTCGAAGGAACATTGCTGGTCTGCCTGATTAGTCTTATTTGCTTTGCAATAAAAAGCTGGTCCTACAAAGGGCAATTTCACACCAAAGCATTCTGGACAATGCAATTTTCAGATGAATATACCGATTACGTATCGTCACTGAGTATTCGTCTGGCGTTTATGGTGATGTCGATTGGCTTAATGATGTTGGTTGTTTTCGGCGATAGCCAGTGGTTTTATGACCTGGCAGGCGAAAATGCGCTGTTAAGCCTAGCGCAGATAGTGCTGTCACTGAGCTTCTTACTGCACGGCATTGTTGTACTGGTAAAACTACAGGGTAACGACAACGATGAATGAAGAACTAGACAACCACATTCACAAGTTACGCCTGCAACACAAACTGTCTCAACAGGACCTCGCTACCGCTATTGGTGTTTCAAGAAAAACCATTAGCACGGTCGAAACGGGTCGCTTCACCCCCTCAGTGGTGATTGCGCTTAAAATTGCCGAGTACTTTAATGTTCCAGTCGAGTCGGTATTTGAACTGAAAAAGAGCCAGTAACGGTACGATAAAAACGCCGTACTCCCAACTACTCCGTCACCCCGGGCTTGACCCGGGGCCGTGAACCGGGGCCGTGACCCGGGGCCGTGAACCGGGGCCTACGCCCCAAAAAATCATCACGGCTAACACAGCAACATTCTGATCTCGCAGTCAGTAGTTTCCCATTGTTTGACCAACCATACTGTTTATGAAGCATGTGCTTCGTTAACCCCCTTAGGAAAAAGAATATGGAAAACACTGCAATTCAAACTCTCTCGCCCCAGGAACTGGAAGCGGTATCTGGTGGCATATCTAATGATACTGGCTATGGTGCGTCGCTGGCTGCATCAATCTTTTTTACCGGTGTTCTGCTGGTTCCGGGCATCGGTGCTACAGTAGCGCTTACCGCATTCAGTGCATCACTCATATCCAGCGGATATGCACTGCATTATGGCACTCATTAAATTACATGATGGTAATACGCGTCAAACCATATTGCTGAAGAAAATAGCAGGTAGTATTTTGTTTTCAGTTGCATGTGGATTGGCGATTATTACCCTATTTGACTTAGATAAATCGTCACTGCTTGCAGTGAGCACCTGCGTTTTCATTTGTAATATGCTGGAGCAACAGTGGCAAAAGTTTGTCCTGTAGAGGTCAAAATCAATCCGTTGAATGCTGAACTTATCGGCATTCACTTCCGTATACCCACCTATAAAAATTTAACTACACTTTACATACCCAACTTTTGGAAATTGCCATCATGAAAAATCACATTGCCAGGGCACTGTTAATTTGTGCAGGGTTGCTTGCCTCATACCCAGCGATTGCTCAGAACACGGATACTGCTTTGGTTCCACTGCCCTCGCTAGACGACTTTACTAAAGGTGAAGATGGCTGGGCAGTTGGCCTGGGGCTCGGTGTCGAATACGAGACCGCCTACGAGGGTTCTGATGAATTTGGCTTTGAAATTCAACCTGCCGGGGCCGTGCAATGGCGTAGTGGTGACAATATCTTTTACTTCGCCGGTGAAGCCTTTGGCTGGCGTGGACGTCGCGATGACGTCTGGCTATTTGAAGCATTATTAGGCTTCGAAGAGGGCCGCGAAGAAGGTGATTCTGACGAGGGCTATCTGGACGGATTAGGTAGTCAGGAAGAAGGCTTTGAAGCAGTATTTCAGGCCCGTCGGGCATTCAGCACAGATTGGCGGTATTGGTTAGTGGGGAGGGTAGTCACTGGCGGTGATGGTAATCTGGGTTTATTTGGCATTGGCCGCCGTTTCGGGGATCAAACTGATGGCTCCGGCTCTGAAATTAACCTGGTTGCAGTATTCCACGACAGCGAATACGCCAACAAAGGATTTGGTATAAACGATGCGCAATCGGCTGCATCAGGACTTGATGCTATTTCGCTAAGCGGCGGCTTGCGTTCTATTGGCGTAGATTACAGTTTCCGCTACTACGTCAGGGAAAATTGGCAAATTTACGGTGAAGCCCTGTTTGAATACTACAGCAGTGAAGTGCAGAAAAGTCCTATCGCCCGCAGCGATTATGAAGCTGAGGTAGGAATTGGGTTTATTTACGTTTTTTAGATATACAGTACGTTATAGCGGCGCAGATTGTTAGCACTGGGTATCGTCTACTAAGAGCGAAAAGTGACATTTAAGCGTATTAACTATTCAAGAGTTACTGTTAGGTTCGTTGTAACCTCTTGCTTTATGAGTCTCTGATGATGTGTCCCAGCCATTCTACAAAGTTAACATTAGTTCGGTTTCGACGTTTTGATCTTTCTGGAATGTAATAGCAAAGTGCTGAATCAACAGCCTTTGTATTCAGTTCTGTAAGTACCCCGGCCTTAATATAACTTTTCACGAGCGTAGCTGAGCAAAACACCAATGCATTTTCAAGCAGTGCCTGTTGGATACCAAATAGTTCCTGATCAAATGTTTTGACTGTGACAGGCTTATTCTGCAAACCATTAAGCTCAAGCCAGGCCTGAAGAGGCACTTTAGGCAGTTCAATATTCTTCCATTCGGTTGTGTAAATAGTTAAATGTTCGGCCCGCTCGTGCTGGTGTACCGACTGGACACTGCAAAATGTATTAAACCTTTCAGAGCTGAGAATATCATCTTCATTCTGCCTTGCTTTGTCACCAAACCTAATGGGCAAACTGTAACTATCCGTATCGATACTTTCGCCACTTGTTATATTTATCTGAACATCAGGATGCTTTCTATAAAAAGCATGTAGTGATGGAATTAGCACCAATCCAGCAAATGACGATGTAGTAGATACTCTGATGTGCTTATTATTGAACACTATGTTTTCAATAGCAGTCTCAATAGTTTGAAACCCTTGGCAAGTAGCAACTGAAAGCTCTCTCCCCACTTCGGTTAGCGCTACCCTCCTTGCGGCGCGTTCAAACAGAGTCACACATAAACGCTGTTCCAGATTAGAGATATGATGAGATACCGCAGTAGGAGAAATGGATAATTCAGCCGCCGCTGCCTTAAAACTCCCAAGCCGTGCTGCAGCGTCAAATGCTCTCAGTGCGGGTAAAGAAACCTGCATAACATCCCCTTTCGTCAGAATTCCATGCAAGATGAATTTTACTCATCATTAGTTGCATTTTATTCGTTTGTCACTAATGTTCAATCGTTTCAGAATCACAACTCATCTTAACCAAAAAAGGTATTAGTAATGAGTGTTATATTACATATAGATTCAAGTGTCAGAAAGATATCCAATACAAATTCTGATCATGACTCAATCTCTAAAAATCTGGCAAAACTGTTTATTACACAATTAAAAAACGAAACAAACATAGATGAATATATCTATCGTGATATTGGTGTTAATCCGCCTCATTTTATTACTCAGGACTGGATTGGTGCAGTGTTTACACCTACGGCCAAAAGGAACAAACAGCAATTGCAGACCCTGGCGCTATCAGATGAGCTTATCGGTGAAGTAGAGCGCGCTGAACTCATTGTCATATCATCGCCTATGTATAATTATGGTATGCCTGCCCAATTAAAGGCATGGTTTGACCAAATTATAAGAATAAATAAAACTTTCGACTTTGACTTAGCTCGAGGCGATCAGCCGCTGAAACCACTGTTATCTCATAAAACCTTAGTCATTATTACTTCAAGTGGCGAATTCGGCTTTGACAAGGGTGGTATTAACGAAACATCAGGCCACTTGGTACCGCATATACGCACACTAAGTAAATATCTCGGTGTGACAAATATTTACGAGATTGCTTCGGAGTATCAGGAGTTTGCCGACCATCGGCACGAACAATCATTACAGAATGCCAAAAACAGAGCCAGGGCACTGGCAAACCAACTAGCGACAACCCTGAATGAAAACAGTCAATCTAAAAGGTGTGAGCAATTTTAAATCAGATAAAACAGTGCCGTTCTGACCTACAAACACAATTTAACGACTGTTGGGATGTTATGCAGAGCAGTTTCATCCTGCACATTTCAACGCAATCTCAGCGACGGCATAAAGGTGGATTGATGTTTAAAATCTGTAAGTAGTGGGGTGTCACTAAAGCGTTCTAAAAAAGCACGCCTATGATGTATATCCCAGTCAAATTTTTACTCCGTTACATTAATCCGCCAGGGCGGATTCAAACGGTTTTTGCCGGCCCAATACAGTTTTATTTTGTTCCCTGAAGGGTCAAGAACAACAGCTTCGCGCCATAGATACCGCTCAGTTTTGGGGAGTTGCTCAAACTCCACGCCTTTGGTTTGCAGTTGTTCTACCCATTCATCGAGTTGCTCATGCTCAAAGTAAATCACAGCCTGCTGCGAGCCGCAGTCTTCGCTTAATGACAACGAAAACGTGGCGTCACCTTCAGGACAGGAAAAACGAGCGTATTGGGGAGTATCTACTATTAAAGTAAATCCCAGCTTTAAGTAAAACGCCACCGACTCAGGCATATTGGTGACGGGCAGCGTTACCTGGTTGAGGTTCATTTCACGTCCTTGTTTAACAATTAGAAAAAGGCTTGTAAGCCGGTTTGCGCGCGCCCCAGAATCAAACCGTGAATATCATAAGTACCTTCGTACGTATTCACTGTTTCGAGGTTGATCATATGACGCATAATATGAAACTCGTCGGCAATACCGTTACCGCCATGCATGTCGCGAGACTTGCGAGCAATATCGAGCGCTTTGCCGCAGTTGTTGCGTTTAATCAGAGAAATCATAGCAGGGTCGTAGTCGCCACTGTCAATTAACTGCCCTACCCGGTAAGCCGCTTGCAGCCCCAGTGCAATTTCAGTTTGCATGTCAGCCAACTTGGTTTGAAACAGTTGTGTTTGGGCCAGAGGCTTACCAAACTGCGTACGCTCTAATCCGTATTGTCTTGCTGCATGCCAGCAAAACTCAGCCGCGCCCATTGCGCCCCATGCAATACCGTAACGTGCCATGTTTAAACAACTGAATGGGCCTTTTAAACCGGATACGCCAGGCAGCATGTTCTCTTCTGGCACAAACACGTTGTCCATGACAATTTCGCCGGTGATCGACGCCTTTAGCGATAGCTTGCCATGGATTTCTGGCGTGCTTAAGCCAGACATTCCGCGCTCAAGCAAAAAGCCGCATATCGCGTTATCCATGTCAGTATTTTTTGCCCATACCACCATCACGTCGGCAAGCGGCGAGTTGGTGATCCACATTTTGCTGCCAGTGAGCTTGTATCCACCTTCCACTTTTACCGCACGGGTTTTCATCCCGGCGGGATCAGACCCGGCGTCGGGTTCGGTTAACCCAAAACAACCAATCAACTCACCGGTCGCCAGACCCGGTAAAAACTTCTGCTTTTGCGCTTCGCTACCAAACTTATTGATAGGATGCATCACCAGTGAAGACTGCACACTCATGGCACTGCGGTAGCCACTGTCTACCCGCTCGACTTCCCTTGCAATCAGTCCGTAACCTATATAACTCAACCCGGCACACCCATAACCATCAATGGTTGAGCCCAGCATGCCCATTTCGCCAAACTGGCGCATAATAGCCGGGTCAAACTTACCCTCTCTGTTAGCCTGTAAAATACCCGGTTGCAGCGTCTCCTGGCAAAACTGATGGGCAGTGTCCCGCAACATGCGTTCTTCATCAGAAAGTTGCTTGTCGAGCATGAGTAAGTCCTGCCAGTAGGGATTGGCGGCCATAGTTGTCTCCTGTTTTTATTCGTTACATTTGGTTTAAAGGCAGTGACGTGGTGTATTTAATTTGTTCCATGGCAAAACTGGACGTGACATCACCTAAGTTCACCCCTTTGATAAGGCGTTTGTAAAAGTGATCGAAACGCTGCATGTCCGCCACCATCACTTTCAGCAGATAGTCGTATTCACCAGACATGCGGTAAAACTCCACGACTTCTTCAAACGCACTGCAATGTTCAGCAAATTGCGTTAACCATTTGTCGTCATGCCGCGCGGCTTTTACCTGCACAAACACTGTGAGATTTAACCCAAGCGACTGGGCGTCGAGTAACGCAACGCGTCGTTGTATAAGCCCTTGCTCTTGCAAACGCTGAATGCGACGCCAACAAGGCGTGGCGGTTAAACCCACTTTTTCCGCAATATCTTGTATCGCAATATCAGAATCGGCTTGAAGGAGACTTAAAATCTCCTTATCAACCGAATCAAGAGTAATATTTTTCAACTTATCTTCATTGAGTAGAATTAATTTTTAAAAATAGTGACATTATCTGAATTTGTTAGCAATTAATTTCGACCGATGTTGCGATACTGGTGTTATGTTTAATTGCCAGAACCAGCTGCATGAATAATACGCTTTCCTTTCCACACCGCGTTGCGCCACGTCAACGCGTGGTGCAATGCATTACCGAAACCATTGGCAATACCCCTATGCTCCAGTTACAACGTTTGTGCAATGAAGAAGGCACGTTAGGACAGGTGTTTGCCAAACTTGAGTATTTCAACCCGGCAGGCTCAATCAAAGATCGTGCGGCAAAAGCCATGTTCGAGCATATTTTGAATACCCACCAGCACGCTAAGCTAAACGTCATTGAAGCGACTTCGGGCAACAGCGGTGTAGCTTGTGCGTGGTTAGGGGCCATTCATCAGGTTCCGGTAACCATAGTGATGCCTGAACATATGTCCAAAGAGCGCCAGCAGTTGATTCGTTTTTACGGGGCGAACCTGGTGCTCACGTCTGAAACAGACGGGATGCCCGGGGCCATGGCAGTAGCGGAAACACTATTAAAAACGGTTGAAGGCGCGGTATCGATGGACCAGTTTGCTAACCCGGTCAATGCTGCCGAACACGCCAGAAGTACTGCCCGCGAAATATGGCAGGACATGGGTGAAGATATTGATGTTGTCGTCACCGGAATGGGCACAGGCGGCACTGCCACGGGTATTGGTCGCTTTTTAAAACAGCAGGACGCTTCAATAGAAATTGTGATAGCAGAACCCAGCAACTGCCCGTTACTTAGTGAAGGCAAAGCAGGCTCACACGGTATCCCTGGCGTTCACCCAGGTTTAATTCCGCCTTTGCTGGATAAGCGTTTTATCGATAAGGTACTGACGGTAACTGATGACGCTGCACTCGATACCGCGCGTCGGGCAGCCAGAAAAGAAGGGATAGCCGTTGGCATCTCAAGCGGCGCGACCCTATCGGTTGCGCTATCGCTTGCCAGGCAACCCGCTTACCGGGGTAAGAAAATTGTTGCTATTGCGGCCGACGGTGCCGAGCGTTACTTCTCAACGCCGCTTTTTTCTCAATTGCCCTGCGACCTGACAGCCTGATCAGATGTTTTGTTATCGCGCCACACTCATCCACCATGGTGAATCGTACTTGACGTCCTGAGGAGGTATTTCCAGCGCGTCAGGACGCTCAAGGCTTTTCCAAAACAGGGACTCGTACTTCTGTTCATGAAATACCAAGCGCCCCGACTGTTTGTAAGTCATCAGCAGTTTTGAATAAGCCTCAATAGGCATTTTAGGGTGTCCCTGATCAAACACGACTCTGCCGCCAAGCTGTTCGTACATGTGTTTATCTGTCGCAAATCGCAGCGCGTTAAAGTTAGCCAGTGAGGCCAGTTTTTCTTCTGACAACCCTGCGCTCGCGTAAGCTTGCTTAAAGCCTTCAACATGTTCCGGCTTGGGTGTTATCTGATTGTGTTCAGCGTAGTCTTCAACCAGTGTTCGCAGCACAAACGCGTTGACCTGACTAAAGTAAAAAATATCCTGACGAAGCTGATTGTTTTCCTCGTCCTGTTCGTCTTTTTTGGCGGGTTGTTCGAAATTCGATTTCAGAAAGGACTTGCCAGCAACAGTGACAACCTGGTCAGCTGGTGCGTCAGTCTGTGCAATGGTGAGTGTAGAAATAAATAGCAGGCAACTTAGGAGGTATCGATACATACAATCTCTCAAAAGGGTTCGAGTGATGGGTATCAAACATGCTGCACCTACCACTGCGAAGCAGTAATACGTGTAAGGACTGAAACAGGGAACCTGTCTTCAGGTATAAAACGAGCTCCCGACAACGCCGGGAGCCGTAAAATCATTAAAGGGCTGTTACGTTAGCCGCTTGAAGACCTTTTTGGCCTTGTTCAACTTCGAATTGAACCTTTTGACCTTCTGCAAGGGTCTTGTATCCGTCAGATACGATTGCGCGGAAATGTACGAATACGTCTTTACCGCCGTCGTCTTGCGTTAAAAAGCCATAACCTTTTTCTGCGTTAAACCACTTAACGGTACCAGTTACTTTAGACATGAAAACCTCAAAAAAACTCTGTAAAACCTTTGTGCTAAATTGCACGGACTTGCTTTTAAATAGGGTGACTCACGGCAAAACTAACAACAGGTTTAACAGCATCGAGGTTGAAGTCGATGTTTATATCTGCGCGACGTTAATAAACCAACGAAAGCACAACTATTTAAAGAACATAACCACTATAACCACACACTGAGCAAATTGATACAAAAATTGCGAAAAGTCTTTAGATTTAATAAAAAATTAATCTCGCTGACATGTAAAAAGCCGCTTACTCCGGGGCTTTTCGGCCCTTCCACCAGGCCGCAAACCAACACATCATACCAGTTAAGCCGATACAAGCCGGAACCGTCCAGTGTACGTCGTATAATGGTACGATGGCGCTCACAATAACCAGGGTCGCACCCACGATGCTAAAGTGCAGCGCTTTTTGTGCCCGAGCATGTTGCTGCAAAAGCGCCAGATTTGCTTGCTGCTGTTTCTCAGGGAAGCGCTTGACCTGCTTGAGTGTGTCGTATAGCAAATCAGGCATTTCCGGCAGCTTCTCGCTCCAGAATGGCAGGTTTGCTTTGACTTTGGTGAACATGGCTTTCACACCAATTTGTTCGCGCAACCAGTTTTCTAAAAACGGCTTAGCGGTTTGCCACAAGTCCAGTTGCGGATAAAGCTGACGACCCAGCCCCTCAACGTACAGCAATGTTTTTTGTAGTAACACAAGTTGAGGCTGCACCACCATGTTAAATCTACGCGCCGTATTAAACAACTGAACCAGCACATTGCCAAAAGAGATCTCTGCCAAAGGCTTCTGAAAAATAGGTTCGCACACAGTGCGGATGGCCACTTCAAACTCATCGATATTGGTGTCTGATGGCACCCAGCCAGAGTCAGCGTGGAGTTGCGCTACTTTGCGGTAATCGCGGTTAAAGAATGCAATAAAGTTTTCTGCCAGGTATCGCTTATCTTCCTGATTCAGCGTGCCCACAATACCGAAATCAATGGCGATGTACTGCGGGTTATCAGGATGTTCGCGGCTAACAAAGATATTTCCCGGATGCATGTCTGCATGGAAGAAGCTGTCGCGGAAAACCTGCGTAAAAAACACCTCTACGCCACGTTCAGCAAGAATGCGTAAATTGGTGTTCTGCTCAATGAGCGCTTCGATATTAGAAATCGGGATGCCGTAAATGCGCTCCATGACCAGCACGTTTGCGCGGCAGTAATCACTGTAAATAGTGGGTACGTACAAGGCTTCCGAACCTTCAAAGTTTCGCCCAAGCTGCATGCCATTGGCGGCTTCGCGGGTAAGGTCCAGTTCATCAACGATGGTTTTTTCGTACTCTTTGACGACTTCCACCGGACGCAGGCGTTTGCCATCGGGTAACCACTTTTGCAGCACCTTAGCCAGCGTCATCATCAGTTCGGTGTCGGCCACAATGGTCTTGCGAATATCGGGGCGAAGTACTTTCACCACCACATCAATATCGCCTTCTTTTAGTCTGGCAGCGTGCACCTGCGCTATAGACGCAGAGGCAAGTGGCGTAGTATCGAACTCGCTGAACACCTCGTCCAACGATGTCACTTGCAGTGATTGGCGAATAATGTGCTGAGCTCGCTCGGTATCAAACGGGGCAACCCGGTCCTGCAGCAAGGCAAGTTCATTGGCAATATGTGGGGGCAACAAGTCTCTGCGGGTAGACAGCATCTGGCCAAATTTAATAAATACCGGGCCCAGTGCCTGCAACGCCAGCATAATGCGCGCGCCAGCGCTTTTGTCCTTATGGCGATTCGGGATCCAAAAGATACAATGGCGCAAGAACCGGACGTACCAGGGCAGCCAGCGTCCGGGGATCAATTCATCTAATCCGTGTTCCAGCAGTACTTTGTTAATGTGATAAAGACGAAGAATACGCATAATTTAAGACTGCTTGGACTCCAGGCGCGACAAGCGGGATTCGAGACGTTCGGCATCATCGCGCAAACGACTTACCTCATCGGAAAAATGTAATACGGCCAGTTTATGCGCTGCCAACTGCTTTTCATCGGTCAGCGCACTACCAACAATCAGCGACGATTTATCGCCGAAGCGCTTTAGTTGCTGACCTACCGACCTTGCAATGGAAAACACCTGATTGGCAATCACATCACCTGTGTGCAGAGCAAGCTGCTCTTCCCAGTCAATATCCAGTGAGTTTATTACCGAGGAAAACTGCTGTGCGATAGCCAATTCTCCAGACACCTCCAACTCGCCCGCTTTGATTAATTGGGTTAGCTGGCTGGCTTCTTTGAGTTTTGGCAATACTGCCAGGCGAGTGGTTACCACACAGGTGAGGTCGTCACCTTCTGGTAGTTCCTGCAAGGCCAGTACATCGACCTGTTCGGAAATTGCCAGCGCTATGCGCTGATTTACATCGGTCAGATTAATCACCAGGCGCTTGCCTTGCAGCCGTTTAAGGCTTTGCTTAGCGTCAGGGTCGAGTGCTAACAGCTTGTTAGCAAGCACTTCAGCTGCGGCGGTGAGAAGCGGTACCGTGGGCATTAAAACTTGTACCCGCGGTGCAGTGCCACAATACCACCTGTCAGGTTGTGATAATCACAACGCTCAAAGCCGGCATTTTCGAACATGCCTTTCAGCGTATCCTGATCCGGATGCATGCGAATCGACTCGGCCAGGTACTGGTAACTCTCTTTATCGTTCGCCACTATCTGGCCCATGGTAGGCAGAATGTTAAACGAGTACCAGTCGTAGGTTTTTGACAGCATGTCGTTGGTAGGTTTGGAAAATTCCAGCACCAGCAAGCGGCCTCCCGGTTTCAATACGCGGAAAATCGACGCAAGTGCTTTGTCTTTGTCGGTTACATTTCGAAGCCCGAAGGCCATGGTAACCAAATCGAAATGGTTATCAGGAAACGGTAACGCTTCTGCATTGGCCTGCACGTAATCAACGTTCCCTACCACGCCTTTGTCGCGTAATTTATCGCGGCCAACCGACAACATTGAGTGGTTAATGTCCGCCAACACGACATGCCCTGTAGGGCCAACTAAACGCGAGAATTTAGCGGCCAAATCGCCCGTACCACCAGCGAGATCCAGGACTTTTTGACCTGGCTTAATACCGCTGCAATCAATGGTGTAGCGCTTCCACAAGCGGTGTACGCCCATCGACATCAGGTCGTTCATCATGTCGTATTTTGCGGCGACAGAGTCAAAGACACCGGCAACCAAAGACGCTTTTTTTGAACGCTCTACCTGACGAAAACCAAAATGGGTAGACTGTTCCGCACCGCTTTCAGTTTGATCGGATGCGGATGGAGAGGATTGTTGCTCTTGCATGGCTGACTTCTTCTGTTAATGCTTAGCGCACCGTTTTTCAGATTCTCCGGTGCGCTAAAGCCTGAACTGGCAATAAATTTCTGCTTGCCAGTGTACCCAAAACCGCTACTGCTTACCATCCTGAGCTTGTTTGAAGGTGGCAAAGAAGCTGTCTTCATTCCAGCTTGGGGTCTGCTTACCATTAGCCAGGCTCATCACGATTTCAAAGTTAATATCCACAAACTTTGCCGCCCATTCATAATCAATAGGCAGGTTCAGGTCGTCGGACGGCATGTGATAGTGCTTTTTCAAAAAGTCAGACGCAGGCATGCCAATCGCGTTTTCTTCTTTGTTGTCCATGCCCGGTACCAAATACACCGCCGGTACGCCTTGCTTCACGAGGCTATATTGGTCACTTCGTACAAAAATGGCCTGTTCCGGCATAGGATCGTCTATCAGCTTGATCTCATGTTTTAACAAGGCTTCACGAACCGGCTTTTCCAGTGAGCTGTGCGAGGCACCAAAGGCAATCATCTCGTCAGTACGATACGTTAAGATAGGCATGTCTAAATTGACGTTCGCCACCATGCTTTGCACTGGCACCGGTGGATAGTGTGCAAAATACTCAGAACCCAACAGTCCCTTCTCTTCGCCCGTCACAAAGGCAAAAATAACTGAGCGTTTTGGTTTCACGTCAGAGTGACTAATTGCATGGGCAATCTCAAGCAAGGTAGACACGCCGCTGGCGTTATCCATTGCGCCGTTGTTGATTTTATCTTTCAGCACAGAGTGGCCACTTACGCCAATATGGTCACTGTGCGCAGTCAACACGATAAATTCATTTTTAAGTGTTGGATCGCTGCCTTCCAGAATGCCAATCACATTAGGACTGGTGGTCGTAGTGTGATTCGCTTTGCTGGTAAACGTAGCGGTAAGGCCCAACGGACGTCCTTCAACCGGTTCACCGTTTTCAACTTTGTCAAAATAGGTTTGTAAGTCCAGACCAGCCAGTTCAAATAACTGCATGCCAGCTTCTACACTCAAGGTGGCGCCAGCTTTTAACTCAGGGTAACCGCCAAACACTTCACCATTGGGGTCTACCCATCGAGTGCGCGGCGTCCTTACATACAGTTTACGCTTTTCGAAAGGAAAGACGTTTTCCGACACTGGCGTGCTCAACACAATCGCGCCGATTGCACCGTGTTTTACCAACGCCTGGGAAATTTGACGGCGGAAATGCGAACCTTCTTCGCTTGGGAAGCTATGAGGGCGGTCAGATAAAATCACCGCCACTTTACCGCGTAAATCTACGCCATCGTAATCGGTGTAATTCAGAAACGGCGCTTCGATGCCAAAGCCTGCGAACACCAGTTCACCGGTCACTTGGGTGTCTGTGTCGTTGATATTCGCGCTCATTAGCATGTTATCCATGAACGCAAATTCAACTGTTTCACTGCCGTTGGATACCGATAGCGCTGGCGCTTTCATATCGATAGTGGCCTGCTTAAAGGGCACCATTTGATAATAACTGCCGTCGTCACCCGCCGGCGCAATGCCCAGCTTAGTCAGTTCACTGGCAATGTAGAGCGATGCAAAGTCATGGCCGATACTGCCGGTATCCCGGCCTTGCAGGAGGTCGTCAGCCAGCAGGCTCATATGACCTTTAAAGCGCTCTGCAGTGCCGGCTAATGCAGCACTACTGCTTGCTGCAACCAGCCCGGCTGCACAAGCGACACCTATCAGTGTTTTCACGGTTTTTTTCATTTCTGCCTCAATATTTTTTCGTTTTTATAGTAAGTAGGAGTGGGTTTGCGTTACACGCGGTTATCGCCACAGCTGTAGGACACGATCTGGCTGATAGCCTGTAAACTTCTGCCACTTTGCGCTTGCCAGTCGGCAAACGTGTTTGCAATGGTTGTTAAACTTTGCTTACTGGTTAATCCACCACTGATCAAATCATGGGCACGGAAATACCCTTCAACATCGCGACTCAGCAGGAAGGTATCAATTCCCAGCGTGCGCAGCGCATAAGGCCCGGTATTGCCGCCCAAACGCGCGCCGTGCTTTTTCAGGTGCGCCCAAAGGTCGATAACTGATGCGCCGGTAAAGTCAGCGGCAAACTTGCCAAAACTTCCATGTTGTAGCGCTATATCCTTCAACATGATGGCATTGTCGCGAATTGTCATGACCTTTTTCAGGTTACGCACAATACGCTTATCCTGAGCCCGGCTTTCTAACATCTCGTCAGACATCAACAAAACTTTGTCGACATCAAAATTAAAAAACAGATCTTCGAAGTCTGGCCATTTCTGTTCGATGACCCGCCACACAAAACCCGATTGGAATACTTTTTTGGTAAAGGCCGACAGTACTCTGTCATCGGTTAACTTAGCCACGGAGGCAGCCGGTAAAGGCTGCCCCACGATGGCTTCTAATCCGGCTTCCCCGCCCTTGCGTTCTGCCGCCCGGGCGTAGATGGCATCAAATTTCTCTGCATTCATGCCTGAATGCCATTATGACGAAGGAGTGCATCAACCTGAGGCTCGCGCCCTCTAAATGCAACAAACAGATCCATTGGCTCGCGGCTGCCGCCCATTTCCAGAATGTTGTGCAGGAAGTCCGCGCCGGTCTGCGGGTTGAAAATCCCCTCTTCTTCAAATCGGCTGAACGCGTCAGCAGACAGGACTTCGGCCCATTTGTAACTGTAATAACCGGCCGCATAACCGCCCGCAAAAATATGACCAAAGCTGGTTTGGAAACGGTTAAACGACGGCGGCTGTATAACAGACACTTCATCGCGCACCGTTTTTAGTACGCCCTGGACATCGGCGGTTTTGCCATCTTCCATATGCAACATAAAATCAAACAAACTGAATTCCAATTGACGAATCATTTGCATGGCGGCCTGGAAGTCGCGCGCGGCCAGCATTTTGTCTAACAAGGATTTTGGCAGCGGCTCGCCGGTCTCGTAGTGACCTGAAATAAAGCCCAGTGCTTCTTCCTGCCAGCACCAGTTTTCCAGAAACTGACTGGGAAGCTCTACCGCATCCCATGGCACACCATTGATGCCTGATACGCCGGGTACCGACATTTGGGTCAGCATGTGGTGAATACCGTGACCGAATTCATGGAACAGGGTAACCACTTCGTCGTGGGTAAACAGTGCGGGCTTGTTACCAACTGGTCCATTGAAGTTACAGGTTAAGTACGCCACCGGCGCTTGTAGTTCACCGCTGGCTTTTACCCGGCGCACCCGGCATTCATCCATCCAGGCACCACCGCGCTTCTTGGGTCGTGCGTACAAATCTAAATAAAACTGCCCGCGTAAAGTACCGTCTTTGTCGGTAATGCTGAACAGGCGAACATCTTTATGCCAGGTATCGGCGTTCTCCACTTCGCTAATCGATAGCCCGTATAACTTTTCGACCACGGTGAACAAGCCAGTTAGTGCTTTGTGTTCAGGGAAATAGGGACGCAGGATTTCATCTGAAATGGAATAGCGGTCCTGCTTTAACTTTTCGCTGTAATAAGGCACATCCCAGGCTTCCATTTCATCCATACCGTGCTTTTCAGCGGCAAAGGCGCGAACTTCAGCCAGTTCACGCTCAGCCTGCGGCTTGGATTTAGCCGCCAGATCGCGCAGGAACCCTACAACCTGCTCGGTGGTTGAGGCCATTTTGGTGGCGATTGAGCGCTCGGCGTAATTGGCAAAGCCCAGCAGTGAAGCTAACTCGGTACGCAGTGCCAGGGTTTCCTGAATAATCGGGTTATTGTCCCATTTTCCGGCATTCGGCCCCTGTTCAGACGCGCGGGTCGCATAGGCGCGATACATTTCTTCGCGCAGCGCCCGGTTGTCGGCGTACAACATCACCGGCAGGTAACTGGGGATATCCAGCGTAAACAACCAGCCCTGCAAGTCTTTCTGATGCGCAGCCTGTTTCGCCGCATCCAGCGCTGACTCAGGTAACCCAGCAAGCTCTGCTTCGTCGGTAACGTGCTTCGTCCACCCCATGGTGGCATCCATAACGTTGTTGCTAAAGGTGGAGGAGAGTTCAGAAAGACGCGCCTGAATCTGTGCAAAACGCTTTTTCGTGTCAGCGGGCAAGGCAACACCAGACAACGTGAAATCGCGTAAAGTATTGTCGATGACCTTGCGCTGGGCCTCGTCCAGTTGTTCGTATTCCTGACTGTCGCGCAGGGATTTGTAGGCCTGATACAAGCCTTCGTGTTGCCCTACCCAGGTACCATACTCAGAGAGTAACGGTAAGCAGTCGTCATGCGCTTTGCGCAGTTCATCACTGCTAACCACCGAATTCATGTGTGACACAGGCGACCAGATTTTATTCAGCACGTCATCGGCTTCGTCAATGCTGTCGACCACGTTTTTATAGGTGTACTGATTGCTGGCAACCACCTGTTCAATAGTCGCTTTACAATGGGCAATGGCTTTCTCCACTGCTGGTTTAATCTGATCTGGCGTAATGGCAGAGAATAACGGTAATCCGTCTACTTTTTCTAAGGCGAGTGCTGTCATGAACTTCTCTTAAATTTACGGGTATGTTGAAAAACGGCATCAGTATCACGGCGAACAACTGGTCAGTTACCAGTGGATCAACGTTCGCATTTGCTGACCAGTGCATATCATTGCCGCACGATTTACTTTTAACGTGTGTCAGTCGTTATAAGAATGAAATTGGGCTTATTTAGTAAAAAACAAGTCCGGCAGAATTGCCAGTGCGCACAAATAAAAAAGGCCAAAGTGCAATGACTTTGGCCAAGTGCCTAAGGGCACAACAACAACCGGTGTGTTATTTACAAAAGGGTTGGCGAATCATTAATTTTTCAAATTCCTGACGTGGTACCGCCGGACTGTAGATAAAGCCTTGAATTGTGTCGCAGCGCATTGAAGACAAGCAGGCTAATTCCGCTTCTTCCTCCACGCCTTCCGCAACCACTTTAATGCCCAGTTTTTTGCAACTCACGATCAGGCTACCGATGAACTCCTGCCTCTGCCGGTCTTTATGCACATCCACAATCAGGCTGCGGTCTAGCTTTAACACATCGATGGGCAGTTTCGATAAGTAAGAAAATGACGTAAAGCCAGCACCAAAATCGTCAATGGCCAGCTTCACGCCCAATAATTTTAGTTGCCACAATAGCTCTTCCAGGTATTGACCATTTTCGGCCAGTGCCGTCTCTGTAATTTCCAGCTCAATAAACGAAGGGGGTAAATAATACTGCTTCAGCTTTTCACTGATGAACTCAACGATATGCGTAGACTGCAATTGCTTGGCCGATATATTAATCGCAATGCTGCTTAGCTCACTGCTAAACCGGCGTAGTTCGCTGGCCGCTTTGAATCCATTTTCCAGCACCCATTCACCAATGGCCTGAATTTGCCCGTCTAACTCTGTTAAACGCACAAATTCCGAGGGCGGTACCCAGCCCAGACTATGGTGCTGCCAGCGCAGCAATATTTCAGCGCTTTGAATAAACCCTGTTTCGGTGGTGACTTTGGGCTGAAACGCTAATTTAAACTCTTTGTTTCTGAGCCCCTGCTCTACCTCTGCACTCAATTGCTGTTGGCGTTGGTATTGAGAAATAGTGGAGTTGTCCAGATGCGATACGCTGATTCTGTGACTATCTCTGACAATAGTATCGTTCAGGCTATTTATAAGAATGTCGTGGTCCAGACTGCAATCGTGAAGCGCTCTGAAACCAATACCGACATGACAAAAAATCGCACTGCCGTTCACGTTAAATGTGCGCTGGAGTTGCTGTCTGATTTGAGCGCACAGGATTTGTGTTTGTTCTACTGTAGTTTGTTCAAGGTATAAACCAAATAAACCGCTCTGTTCAAGACGCAAGCAGTGCTTTTGCGTAATAAGGCTGTCGATCCGGCTCTCCAGCAAGGCTTCGAGCTCTGAAGCATGTTGCTCCCCGTGACTTAAGCGAATATCACTAATATTCATCAGCCTAATCAATATAAGAGACTGATAATCGCGAAGTGACACAGCCTTAATCGCTTTTTGTTGTGCTGCGTTGTCCTGAACATGGCTGTCATTCGCCGCTTTGCACGCGTTTAAAATAGCTGACACTTCTTGTTGCAGTGATACCCGATCCCACGGCTTAGCCAGATACTTTGTAATGAGTCCCTGGTTTAATAATTCAACTGCGGCCTGAAGATCGCCCTCGCCACTTAACATGTAGCTTTTTGTTTGCGGAGAATACTGATGAGCAAACCGCAATAAATCCACGCCCGTGACTTCTGGCATATTATGGTCTGTAATAAGCAGGGATATGGATTGAGTGCGCAGGATAGACATGGCCTTACGACCGGATGTAGCTGTCACCACCTGGCAGTCTAAGGAACGAAGCTCTCGTTTAAGCGCGTTCACAATGGCTTTTTCATCATCAACAACCAATACGGTCAGTGTTTGGCAAGATTGTTCTTGTTGTGCACACATCATTCGATTAAGCCTCTTGAGCTGCAAAGAAACACATACGACCAGCGCAGTTGAACAACGCCTTTTACCGCCGCTTTAGTAAAGATAGCACAATGTCACTAATGTCACATATTATACATAAGGCTTAATTGCCTTAAGTTGCTTTTAGTGCTATAACTTGGTGGTAATTTATTTATTAACCCGCTGAGGTACGGCAGTGAAAACATTAACCTCTGGTGAAATTGCACAGTATTGCGATGTAAACCTGCGAACAGTCATCCGTTGGTTAGAAAGTGGTAAATTAAAGGGCTTTAAACTCCCTGGCCGCGGCAATAACCGGGTACTGGTGAGCGACTTTATCGAATTTCTGGAACGGCATGAAATGCCAATCCCTGAAGCGTTAAAACCCGAAGCTTCACCGCTTATTCTGATTGTTGACGACGAGATGCCAGTCGCGAAATCCATTCAGCGGGTCGCTCGCAGAGCAGGATTTGATACCCTCATCGCAACCGGTGGCTTTCAGGCCGGTATGATGCTTAGCCAGCATGCGCCGCGCATTATGACACTGGATTTAAGTATGCCTGGTATGGACGGTTACAGTGTTATTGAATACACCCGCGAGCAGGAATCGCAAAAAGGGCTTAAAATTATCGTTATCTCGGCACTGGATGATAGCAGTTTGCAGAGAGCGATGGATTTAGGGGCTGATGCTTCATTAACCAAACCCTTCTCCAATCATGATTTGACGCAACTTTTTGAGCAATTCATGCAAAATTAACCGGGGCGGGAGACAATACCGATGAAGTTATTGACCATTTTACTGTTCGTTAGCTGTTCCGCATTGGCACAGCAATCCCAGTCTGGTGACGCCGGTAACGTGGAATATTCGCTCGGCATTGTCCCTCAACAATCGACGCAAAAGCTGGCCACCATGTGGCTGCCGCTGATTGATTACCTGAATGCGCAAACCGGCTTTTCAATCACGTTTTCAACGGCAAAGGACATTCCTACGTTTGAAGACAGAGTTGCAGAACAAGAATACGACCTTGCCTACATCAATCCTTATCATTATGTGGTGTTCAGCGATTCGGCAAATTACGTTCCACTGGCCAGAGACGCTCACAAGCGGATCAGCGGTATTATTGTTGTTCGGGAAGACAGTCCTTATACAACCCTGCAACAATTGCATGGCGCAACGCTGGCATTTCCAGCCCCAGCTGCTTTTGCTGCCAGTATTATTCCACGTGGAATGTTGGCAAAAGAAAACATCAGTATTAACGCACAGTATGTAAATTCTCACGACTCCGTCTATCTTAATGTTATTAACGGTTTATTCCCGGCCGGAGGCGGCATAATTCGCACGCTCGAACATTTACCCAAAATGCAAAACGAAAAACTGCGCATTCTGTGGAGGAGTCAGGACTTTACGCCTCATGCCCTTGCTGTTCACAGCAGAGTACCAGAGGCGCACCGGAAGAAAATTCTAGCCGCACTTATAGCATTGAACGACAGTGCGGAGAACGCACATTTACTGCGCGGTATAAATTTTTCGGGGTTCGCTGAAGCACAAGACAGTGATTGGGACGATGTTCGCGAGCTTGGAATTTTGTCTCTGTCCAGGCCTTACTACTAGGAACGGAAATGCGTTTATCGTTACGAACGAAGACAATTGCTGGTACCGCGATAATTGAGGCAACCTTACTGGTTGTGTTGATTGTGACCAGCTTATCGTTCATTAACAGCCTGACTGAAGACAGTGTGTTAAAGCGCACGTCCACCACTACAAACCTTTTCGCCTCAACCACTAAAGATGCGTTGCTGACACTGGACCTTGCTTCTCTGGAAGCCTCAGTACAAGAATTAATGACGAACCCGGACATCGCTTATGTGCGCGTAATCGATAACCAACAACGGATCCTGGCCGTGTCCGGAGACACTTCCAGTCTGTCATCGGGATTTACCGCAGATACAACTCTGGCCAATGTAAATGACGGCGTATTCGATTCGAATCGTCGCATTGTGGTGTCGGGCCATTATTACGGTGAAATCCAATTAGGTATCGACATAGGCTACGTACAATCGTCACTCATTCAAATTCGCAATTGGATTGTCTCGCTGGCCCTTATCGAATTGGGCTTGGTAGCTTTGTTCAGCTATGGGTTGGGCACTTACCTGACTTCACAGTTAAATACACTTCGCCAAGGCGCTAAAGATATTGTGAACGCCATAAAAACCAGTAATTTCAATACAGCGCCTATTGCAGAAAAAGGTCACGACGAGCTTACCGAATTGGCGAAAACGTTTAATTTACTGGTCAAAAATCTGGAGACCGAATATCAATCCCGGCTGGAAGCCGAAAACGAACTGACCCAGTTGAACCAGTCTCTTGAAGAAAAAATCGCTCGCCGTACCCAGGCACTCAGTGAGAAAAACGAGCTGTTAGAGCAGTCGAACAAAGAATTAAAAGAAACCCAACAACAACTGTTTCAAGCGGAAAAAATGGCTTCGGTTGGTCAGTTGGCTGCCGGTGTCGCCCATGAAATCAACAACCCGGTTGGGTTTGTCAGCAGCAACCTGAACACGCTAACAGACTACCTGTCGATGTTCCAAATCCTTATGACGCTGGTGAAAAAGCTGCAGCCTGATGCTGACATAGAGGCCCAAAAAGCACTGATAACAGAAATCCACCAGTTCTATGCCCAGCACGATTTTGACTTCATCAGCGAAGATGTTACCCCGCTTATCGAGGAATCGGTTGAGGGTTTGGCGCGGGTCAGTGAAATAGTGAAAGGGCTGAAAGTCTTCTCGCGTATCGATTCAGATGAAAAGCAGTGGTTCGACTTAAACCACTGTCTCAACACCACCCTGACAATGGTGAATAACAAGCTGAAATACATTTGCAAAGTAGAAAAGCAGTTCGCTGATTTACCGCGAGTCTATTTCAACGTAGGCAAACTCACCCAGGTGTTTACAAATTTACTGATCAACGCCGGCCAGGCCATTGAGGCAACCGGCAAGCAAGGGGTAATTACCGTACACACTTACCTGCAGGGCAAGCAGGTCATTGTTGATATTACCGATACAGGCTGTGGTATTTCTGAAGAAAACCTGGAAAAGCTGTTTAACCCGTTTTTCACCACAAAACCTGAGGGACAGGGAACCGGATTGGGCCTGTCAATTACCTACGGAATTATTCAGGAACATGGCGGTAGTATTGAAGTAACGAGTAAAGAAGGCGAAGGCAGCCGATTTATTATTACGTTGCCAGTCGGCGACAATTCTCAGCCTTTGCAAACACAAACGAGCGAAGCGCAATAATGGCGGCTTCTTTTTCACTGATTAAATTTACGCGGCGCCCCATGCAAAGCACCTCAGGCGGAGTGAGTTTAACAAGGAGAATGACATGACAGATGCACAACAAACAGAGCAAGTGAAATATCAGGTGCTGTGTGTTGATGATGAGCAAAATATATTGCGAGCTATTAAGCGGGCTCTATTTTCCTTGGATGTCGATCTCACGCTGGTAGACAGTGGTGAAAAAGCACTCGCCGTGATGAAAGAGAAAACCATTCATGTGGTGATTTCCGATATGAAAATGCCCGGTATGACCGGGGCAGAGTTACTCGAACAGGTTGCTGCGCACTACCCCGACACTTTTCGGGTCGTGTTAACTGGCTTTGCCGATATTGACGCCACCATTAAAGCGGTAAATCAGGGGCGAATTCATCGCTACCTGCAAAAACCCTGGGACAACCAGGAACTGATCAATACCATTGAAGAAGGCCTGGAGCGCATTAAGTTAAAAGACGAAAACACGCGTTTGCAAAAACTGACCAAGTTACAAAATGCCAAGCTTAAGGAAGTAAATAACTCATTGGAGCAGGTAGTACAAAAACGTACTAAACAGATCAAAGCGGCACTGCGTCGCATTGAACAACGCAACGCGGCCCTTGAACAAGTGCTGTTTAACGTCATTTCAATCAATCCGGATATCGACGGCAAGTTTGCAATTGAAGTCAGCGAACTGGCCACCAAATTAGCCAATCTGCTGGAGTGTTCAAAAGAAGAAACGAATGTCATCCGTTATGCCTGTCTGATAGGCGAATTCGGATTGTTAGGTCTGAAGCCTGAGCATTATCGCCCGGCATTTAACAAGCTATCCTATCAGCAACAAAAGAACTATTTGTCGCAAACCAAACTGGCAAAAACCATTTTGGCGCCGGCCGAACACCTGCGTGAAGTGAGTGATATTCTGGAATACCAGTTTGAATACTACAATGGCGCAGGCCTTTACAAGTTGGTTGCAACGCAGATCCCCATTGGGGCACGGATTTTAGCTGTAGCCAGAGACTATTGGCGCATGGTTAGCGGCCGAATTACCGGTCAGCCAATGACGCCTATTGAAGCTCGTGTGGAATTGAAAAAGCACCGCAATACCCGATATGACGGCAACGTGCTGGATATCCTGTTAAATACCAAGGACATCGATAAGCCCAGTTACATAGAGAACCGTCTGAGTACCGAAGAACTTAAACCGGGCATGGTCCTCAGCAAAAACCTGTATAACGAGAGTCACATTTTACTGCTACCGGAAGGCCATGTATTTACCGATGCCACCATTGCCAAGCTGGCGCAGTACGAACGTGAACACAATCGCTTTTTTGATATCGCCGTAGAACGAAACGGTATGGAAGATGCGACGATAGGGTAACTTTCACAGTCAGACCGAACTATACTTGCTGTAAACGGGTGTTTTAAAAGCGTAAAAAATGCCAAAATACCTTAATGATTCGAAACCCAGGCGAGTAATTCATGCAACAGTTTGACTATATTTGTATTGGCGGCGGTAGCGGCGGTATCGCCTCTGCTAACCGGGCAGCCAAACACGGTAAAAAAGTACTTTTAATCGAAAGCAAAGCCGTTGGTGGTACCTGTGTTAACGTGGGCTGCGTGCCCAAAAAAGCGATGTGGTACGGCGCGCAGGTAGCCGAAGCGATTCACAAATACAGCCCTGATTACGGGTTTGATGTCACAGTAAATAACTTCAGTTGGGAAACCCTGGTTGCCAGCCGTCAGGCTTATATCTCCCGCATTCACGCATCCTACGATCGCGTACTGGGCAACAACGACGTCACGCTGTTAAATGGCTACGCCAAATTCGTCGACAACCACACTGTTGAAGTAAACGGTGAACACTACACTGCACCACACATCACCATTGCTACTGGCGGTCGACCGTTTACTCCAGACATTCCAGGCGCTGAACATGGCATTGATTCTGACGGCTTCTTCGCGTTAAACGCCCAGCCGAAAACCGTTGCCGTAGTAGGCGGTGGCTACATTGGCGTTGAGCTGGCGGGCGTACTGAATGCACTGGGCAGCGAAACACATTCTCTGATCCGCCAAACTATGCCACTTAGAGGCTTCGATCACACGATTCAGGAAACCCTGAAAACCCTGATGATAGAAGAAGGCGTAAATGTGCATGATCAAACCGAAATCACTCACATTGAGAAGCAACAGGACGGCCAGTTAGTATTGACGCTGACCGACGGCAACTCACTTACTGTAGAATGCCTGATTTGGGCGACTGGCCGTCGCCCAAACACCGACAACATTGGCCTGGAAAACACCCAGATCGACGTTACCGATAAAGGGTTAATAACGGTCGACAAGTATCAGAATACGACGGTAGACGGCGTGTACGCCGTTGGTGATATTACGGGTCAGCCTGAACTCACACCGGTCGCGGTAAAAGCAGGCCGCTTGTTAAGTGAACGTTTGTTTAATCAGCAGCATGACGCCCATTTAGATTATACCTTAGTCCCAACGGTTGTTTTCAGTCACCCGCCCATTGGCACTGTAGGGCTGACAGAAGCCGAGGCTGAGGCGCAATATGGGAAGGAAAACCTCACTATTTACCGTTCAAGTTTTGCCGCAATGTACACCGCAGTAACGCGTCATCGCCAACTCACCAGTATGAAGCTGATTTGTGAGGGTGAATCCCAACGCGTAGTAGGTTTACACGGTATCGGTTATGCAATGGATGAAATCCTGCAAGGTTTTGCGGTAGCCATGAAAATGGGTGCAACCAAGGCAGATTTTGACGCCTGTATTGCTATTCACCCCACCAGCGGCGAAGAATTCGTTACTATGGCTTAAGCGCCATAACCCGTTGGCTCACTCATCGGTCTTGGGATGAGTGAGCCTATCGCGCTTACTATTAACGTCCTGTTTTATATATTTAAAATTCAACGCACCAAATATAAACAAAATTAAACACAGATCTGTCAGCTTTTTTTACTCACCTATTTGCCCTTTTACCAATTAAGCCGTAAGCACTTGAAAAAAATACAAATAAAAAATGGCACGCATAGTGCTTAATCAGTAATGTCATTTGACAAGTTAAAGCAAATAATTGGAACGAAGTTTTAGTTGTTTTTGTTTTAAATGGAATTTAACTTGGGGTAGTTATGATCTTATCTAAACTAAAAAATGCGGCATTCGCATTGGTACTTTCGGCGGTAGGCATGTCTACTGCTAACGCTGGTCTAATCAACGTCAGCTACATCGAAATTGAAAACAACATTGGCCAATACCTGCAGGTTGCAGAAGTTGTTGCGTTAAACATGGACCTGAATGATGTTGCGCTTGGCACAGCTGGTGCTGTTGCATCTGCACCGAATCAGTGGAACCATCTTACCAATGCAAGTAATGCAATTGATGGTGTTACCGCGGGTAGTTATGGTGCATCTCAAATCTACCACAATGCATCTGGTCAGTTTAATACTGCATTAACCATTGCATTTAGTAGTGTGCAAGAACTGTTTTCTTTCCAAATTTTTGGTCGTGACGATTGCTGTCGGGAACGTGACGTGTACAAAGTTACTTTCTTCGATACGGATGACAACTCTTTGTTCAGCACTATTATGGATGCGCGCTTCGGCGCTGAGCCTACTGTAGTATTACCAGACACCAGCGATGTGCCAGCACCGGCAACTCTTGCGTTACTGGGTCTTGGTCTGGCTGGCCTGAGATTATCTCGCCGCAGCAAGTAATCTGCTTACCCTGGCTGCGACAGGCAGCGTTCAATTGAATTCAAACGCCCGATTGGTAACAAGCCGGGCGTTTTGTTATTTACGCCTCTATAACCCGCAATATCCCTCTTCGCAGGCATATCCTTTAGCCTAAAGTCTACCCGTTAACGCCCCCTGAAAACCGGCAGAACCCAAACTCACGTACTATATTAGTATTGGATAATATGAAAAAGGTAATGATTGTATGCTGGGTGATGACTTACTGTTTGCCAGTGATGACGAAACAGAAGAGCAAGAGCAAGGCTTGGCTGCATGGAAAGTACTGATTGTCGATGACGAACCAGAAATTCACGCCGTCACCAAGATGGTGTTGGGTGACTTTGAGTTCGAAGGCAGACGAATTGAATTTCATACCGCCAACAGTGCGCTTGAAGCCCGCACGCTGCTGGAAGCGCAAGACAATGACGGTTTTGCTGTGGCGCTGGTCGATGTCGTAATGGAATCATCCCAGGCAGGTCTGGATTTGGTGCGCTGGATCCGGGAAACACTGGATAACCAGGTAGTGAGGATAATCCTGCGTACCGGTCAGCCCGGTGAAGCGCCGGAAGAACGCGTCATCCGCGACTACGATATTAACGACTACAAAAACAAAACAGAACTCACGGCACTGCGCTTAAAAACCGCAATGTATGCAGCACTGCGTGCTTACCGCGATCTTCGCCTGATTGAGCGACACCGTCTGGGCCTGGAAAAAATTATCCATGCAACAACACAGTTCATTGAGTGTGATACGCTACCGCAATTTGCCTCCACGATTTTGAACCAAATTTCGCTGATACTGGGCATTGAGTCCAGTGACATCATTTGCTGTGCCGTTACGCGGGACGCCAAATCGGGTAATCAATACAATGTATTAGCTACCAACTTACAGCACGAATCTACAGCCGCCATACCCAATGATATTCAACATCGCATTGAAAGCGCCTTGCGACAGAAACAAAGCGTAAAAGGCGATGACTATTTCGTTAGCTACTTTACAACCCGACGCGGCATGGAAAGCGTGTTGTATGTAGCCCGCGATGACGAACTGGAAACCGTACAGCACCATCTGCTAAGCTTTTTTGCTCACAACATTGCGGTATCCCATGAAAATATCAAACTTCGCGAGGTAATACGGGAATCGCAAAAAGAGCTATCGTACATCATTGGAGAGGCTGTTGAGGTACGTTCCAAAGAAACCGGTTCACACGTTCGGCGCGTTGCCCATATCAGCCATTTACTGGCTGTTTATGCCGGCCTCAATGAATCAGAGGCGGAAATGATCAAACTGGCCTCACCACTTCACGATGTCGGCAAAGTTGCCATTCCGGATAGCATACTCAACAAGCCCGGCAAACACACGGAAGAAGAGTCTGAAATCATGCGCTCACATGCCAAAGCCGGCTATGACATGCTGAAAAAAAGCAGCAATCCCATTTTACAAGTCGGCGCACAAATTGCCCATGAGCACCACGAACAGTGGAATGGTAACGGATACCCTAATGGGTTGTCGGGGACGCAAATATCAATGGCTGGCCGAATTGCCGCCGTGGCGGATGTGTTCGATGCACTTGGCAGCAAACGTTGTTACAAAGGCCCCTGGCCAGACGATGAAATCAAAGCCTACTTTGAAAAGCAACGGGCTAAGCAATTTGACCCTGCCTTAGTCGATATTCTGCTCACACACTTTGATGAATTCTCAGCAATTCGTCCCAGATTCCCGGATCCAGAGTAACGATAGAGCCGTGCGGACAGGTTCCTCTGTTCGCACAAGTTACCAAAAATCTCCGACGAAATTCCCCACATAGCCAAATACATCCCCTATACTGACGTTTGTTGCTAAAAGTAGCCGTCAATCACACCGCTCACGCTCGTCTTTACCTACTGAGAAGTATGATCTGGCGTCTGAACAATTACATCAACAGAGAACAACAATGAATAGCACTCGACAGAACAACAAGGGGTTTCGCCCCCGCAAGTTAGCTTTATCTCTACTCAGCGTTCTAGCTTTACACAGCCCATTGCTGCTGGCTCAGGACGATGATACGCAAACCAGTGAGTCAACCGGATACGATGTGTCTGACTGGGATATCACCAATCCGCCTTTTGCTTTAACCGATGTTAACATCACTACTGATGAGACAACCTGGTCAAGCCTGGATATTGCACCTGACGGTAAATACTTCCTGTTTGATATGTTAGGCGATATCTATCGCGCCGGTATCGACGGTGGCAAAGCCACTGCACTGACAGAAGACTTCGCCTGGAATATTCAGCCAGCCATTTCGCCGGATGGCAGTAAAGTGGCCTTTATCTCTGATCGTGACGGCGTGGCCAATGTCTGGGTGATGAATACCGACGGCACCGAACTCAGACAAGTTACCAAAGAAAAAAACAATATTATTCATTCCCCGAAATGGAGCCCGGACGGCCAGTACATTGTAGTGACCAAGGGCATCATGTCTTCTCGCAGTATTCCTGCCGGTGAGATTTGGATTTACCACCAGGCTGGTGGTGCCGGGCTGCCCATTAAGGAACGCGTAAACGGCAAGCGCGACCAGCAAAACATTGCTGATCCGGTATTTTCACATGACGGAAAGTATATTTACTACACACAAAACACCGTACCGGGCGCCAGATTCGAATACAACCGCGATCCCCTTGAAGGGATTTTCGCCATTACCCGCTTCGATCGCAGCACAGGCGAAGCCAGCCGTTACATTAGCGGCACAGGCGGCGCAGTGGTTCCAACGCCCTCACCCGATGGCAAATACATTGCTTTCCTCCGCCGCGTAAAATACGACACCGCCCTATTTATTAAAGACGTAGAAACCGGTGTGGAAACTATGCTTAGCCGTGAGCTTGAGCGTGATATGCAGGAAGGTTTTGGCTCAGAGGGATATTACACCTATTTTGACTGGACGCCAGACAGCAAGTCTATTGTGTACTGGACCGGTGGTAAGTTTAATAAACTGAATGTGAAGACCCGTGAAACAACTCAGATCCCGGTCAGCGTTAATACTACCAAACAGGTGGCCGACGCTCTGCACTTTGATGTTGATGTCGCGCCAGACGAGTTCGACGTAAAAATGATCCGCTGGTCGCAAAAATCACCCAACGGCAAGTCTATTTTATTCCAGGCCCTGGGCAAGCTTTATGTTAAGGATGTGAAGTCAGGCAAAATGAAGCGTCTGACCCGTCAGGATGATCACGATGAGTTTTACCCGCGCTATTCCGATGACGGTAAATACATTATCTACACCACCTGGAACGACCAGAAATTGGGCAGTGTACGTATCGTGTCTGCACGGGGCGGTAAAGGCAAAGTAATCACACCAACACCTGGTCACTATGTTGAGCCGTCGTTCTCACCGGATGGCGATTGGGTCACTTACCGCAAGTTTACCGGCGGCTATTTACTGGATCCCAAGTATTCCGTTGATCCGGGCTTATACGTGATGAACCTGGATGACAAGAAGCCGGTAAAAGTAAGCGATAGCGGTGTTCAGCCTCACTTTGCAGGTAACACCGACAGGCTGTTCTATACCGAACGAGTTTCAGGAACGCCCTATTCAGAAACCCAGCTATCCAGCGTAAACCTGCAGGGTAACGACCATCGCGTGCACCTGTACGGTGCCGACAAAGTCGCGGAGTACAGATTGTCGCCAGACAGGAAATACGTCGCGTTTGTGTATCAGTTCAATACGTATGTCACGCCTTTCGTCGACAATGGCAAAAAAGTCACGATTGGACCAAACATGACTTCTATGCCGGTTACCCAACTGTCTGATCGAGCTGGTGAATATCTGACATGGCGGGCCGACAGCAAGTCTTTGGGCTGGTTCCATGGCCCTTATTACTTCGAGCGCGAGCTTAGTGATGCGTTCACCTTTGCGGGTAACACCAGTGAAGATGCGTTGCCGGAGCCGGTGTCAGAAGGGGTGGATTTGAGCTTTAAAGCCACTACCGACAAACCAATGGGCTACAAAGCACTGATTGGCGGAACCGTCGTGACTATGCGCGATGCTGACAATACCCAGGAAGTCATTGAAGACGGCGTGGTGTTGATATTAGACAACCGCATTGCTGCTGTCGGTAAACGCGGCGAGATAGACATTCCTAGTGACGCAATGCGTATTGATACGTCAGGCAAAACCATCTTACCGGGTCTGGTAGATGCGCATGCCCACGGTGCCCAGGGACGTAGCGAAATCATCCCGAGACAAAACTGGACCCAGTATTCAAATCTGTCGTTTGGTGTCACCACCATTCACGATCCGTCTAACGACACTACCGAAATTTTTGCTGCATCTGAATTGCAGCGCACCGGCAATATTGTTGCGCCGCGTATCTATTCTACCGGGACCATTTTGTACGGTGCAGAGGGACTGGGTTATAAAGCTATTATCAACAATTACGATGATGCCTTCTTCCACGTTCAACGTTTGAAAGACACTGGCGCCATCTCGGTGAAAAGCTACAACCAGCCTCGCCGCGATCAACGTCAACAAGTGTTATGGGCAGCGAAGCAGCAGGATATGATGGTTGTGCCGGAAGGTGGTGGTAAGTTCCACCAAAACCTGACAATGCTTGTTGATGGTCACACTGGCCTTGAGCACAGTTTGCCAGTTGCGCATGGTTATAGCGATTTAACCCAATTGTGGTCGGCCACGCAGTTTGGTTATACGCCAACATTTGTGGTGTCGTATGGCGGCCTGATGGGCGAAGAATACTGGTACGATCGCACCGAAGTCTGGAAGAACGAACGCTTACTGCGTTATACGCCTGCAACGATGCTGGACCGCCGTGCTATTCGCCGTCCAACCGCACCAGATGATCAGTACAATCACGTAAATGTTGCGGCCTATGCGAAGACCCTGCGCGATAAGGGCGTGAGGGTTAACATTGGTGCTCACGGACAGCGTGAAGGTCTGGCTGCTCACTGGGAAATGTGGAGCATGGTTCAAGGTGGTTTCACCCCTTGGGAAGCGCTGCGCGGCGCTACCATCGACGGTGCCACTCACCTGGGCATGGGCAAAGACCTGGGCAGTATCGAACCAGGTAAACTGGCTGATATTATGATCACCGACGGCAACGTACTGAACGATATCCGCCGCAGTGAATATCTCACCTATACGGTTATCAACGGCCGGGTGTTCGACGTTGCCACCATGAACGAATTGGGTAGCAAGAAAACCCGTAAACCTTTCTTCTTCGAAGCAGACAACCAGGCATTTATGCCTGAACAAACTGCAACGGAAATGGAAGAAAAAGCCCATCATTTACACTGGACGCACTAAGTTCGGATAGTCCCAAAGCCCGCCGGTTAACACGGCGGGCTTTTTAATGCCTAGGCTATAGGGGCTGTTGACCTTTGCTGTATCATTTTTGTTCTATATAGAAGCGTTTTAATCGCGAAACAGGCCTACAGGCATAGTCATTCTACGTCAAAGGACTGTGACAAAGAGTAAAACGCTTCTATGACGAACCCGAAGGGCAGCGTCCGGTGACCGGCCAGTGTGCGTTATTTATGCTGCGTTATCGCCCACTTAAGTAAAGCAACTACACTACGTGGACTCTGCCTTGCCTAAATGACGCACAACTCGCTGCAAAAACATACAGCAAAGGTCAATAGCCCCTAGTATTTTCAATTAATTCAGCGAATAATCTTAGGCTAATTTGATAAGCCCAATAGATGAATTCAACATGCAAATCATTCAGCACACAGAAGATTTGAGCACCGCAACCGGCACAATGCGTTGCTATGTTTACCGTCCCGCTACTGAAGGCCAATACGCAACCATTGTATTTTACTCAGAGATATTTCAGCACACCGCGCCCATTGCGCGTTCGGCTGCAATGATGGCCTGCCATGGCTTTGTAGTGATCGTGCCTGAAGTGTTCCACGAACTAAACGCCATTGGCACTGTGCTGGGCTACGATGACGAAGGTAAAGACAAAGGCAATAACGACAAGTGGCAAAAGCCACTGACCAGTTATGACTCCGACCTGACTTCAATTGTGGAGTATTGCCAGAGTGCAGATTTTTGCACCGGCGCAGTAGGTGCCATGGGCGTCTGTTTAGGTGGTCATCTGGCTTATCGAGCGGCACTTAACCCGGCTGTTTCAGCAGCCTATTGCTTATATGCGACAGACATTCACAGCGATACCCTGCCCGCCAGCCCGGAAGAACAAAGTCTTGCCAGCATGGCCGAGATACAGGGTGAGGTGTTTTTTGTGTGGGGAAAACAAGATCCCCACGTGCCGGCCGAAGGGCGTCTGAAAATTTATCAGCAATGTATGGAAACTGGTTTGAATTATCACTGGCAGGAAGTTAACGCCGTGCACGCGTTCATGCGTGATGAGGGGGAACGCTATGACGGTGCCCTGGCATTACAGATGTACCAACAGGCGGTGCAGTTCTTCCAGCGCACATTGGTAACCGGTAGATAGTATCGAGCAAGCATAAATAGCTTCTGAAGCAACTCCGCTTCCGAGGCTCTGCTTTCACTTAAAACAGGTGTTTTTCTCCATCATCCGTCAGGCGGTAAAATTGACCATCCTGAATCAGTAATCCTTCTGACGACTTGTTAGGGAAGCTACTTCTGTAATCATTCGGGTGCTTCACATCGATGGCGAATAGGCGATTATCGAACAGACTGTTTACGCTAAATTGTATGGTATGCCCAACAATCATCGACCTGGCATTATAGAAAGCCAGGACAGTTTCAAATTCATCATCGGTAACTTCCTCGCGTAAGTATCCTCTGAACCAGGCAGGTCCCGTTTCAGTAGACAGCAGGCTTTCCGTTTTTTCATCAGTCAATCCGGGATAATACATTTGCCGGTAGTAGTCGCGAACTCGCTGATTCATGGCGTTTATGCTCCACTGATGTTTCACTACATCAGGGTGCAAACCGCCGTGAACAAACAAATGACCATTGATCATTTCGACCGTATTTTTTGCCGCTAGCCACCGTCCCCAGAATGTATCTTCAGTAAATAGCTCTGCGGATGACTTACCCAGAAATCCCGCGATGGGCGTGTACTTTTCTGCAGCTGACTGCATGTTGCCCTGCAGGTTTTTAATTTCGTGGTTGCCCAGAATATAGTGCACGCGACCACCCGCTAACAACGCTTGTTGTTCCAGCTTGTAGATAAACCACAACAACTGTGTAACGGCTTGCCCGCGATCTACAATGTCGCCCAACAGCACCAAATGCCCCTGACCAAATTGCCAGTCGTAGTGTTGGTTTACTACTCCGTGGGCCAGAAGAAATTCCCGAAACGTATGGAAGTTACCTTCCAGGTCGGAGATAGCCAGAATAGGTTCATTGTCGTTATAAATAGCCGGCTGAATTTGACCTGGTTGGTTCAGTAAAAAGGAAAAGGTCGAGTCATCCCGAGCAAAATACACGTCGGCCGTTACTGCGTTACCTAACGGGTAATAATCAGATTCAACGGTAAAGCCTTCGTCGCGAGAGCCGCGAATATATTTCACTGCCATTTGGTTGTTCTCGAAGAACACAAACGGACCTTCTCCTCCCATTTTATAAGCCTGTGGCGCATCACCTAAATTAACAGAACCGTGTTCTGAGACAACAATACCCAAGCCAATAACAAGCAGCACAACTGACACGAGTAAGAAGTGGCCAACGGCGCGAACGACCGATTTAAACATAATGTGGCTCAGCTTTGGTTTGGCGAATAAAGCCCAGTACTTTGTGCGTTGTAAGCATAATGATATAGCCCACTATCAGCGCCACAGGCGTTATCCAAAAGCCCCGTAACGTATCGGGCTGTTCTGAATTTATCGGATGTTGCATCAACCCAATAACCACCGTATTGCCATCAGCAGACGACCAGATAGCCACACCATTAGGGACCAACAAATTCACAAAGGCCAACGCAAACAACGCCAGGCCGAAGCCAAAACCAAACACCGCCAGACTGTAATAAAAAGTGCGGGATAGCCCTTTGCGCACAGTTGCAATTGCACTTAGCCCTTCTGGCGGTGGAGTGCCGCTTCGCACATGACTGACATACTGTGCAGCCAATTCTCTTGGCGGCCCTAACCGCGCCAGGATCCGGGTAACATCGGCTTCCTGCCCAGCCATTTCCTGGCTATCGATGACATCAAAAATATGAGATTCAATTTCTCTAACGACTTCACCGGCTTCCTCATCGCTCAGCGGCGCTAAATACCGGTTTAGCGACGTTAAATACGTTCTGATGACGTTACGCTCAGACATATACCTGTTCCTTTTTTTATTTAGTCAGAAGGCTACTGAGATCAGCAACCGTTTTAACCCAGCGCTGTTTCAAAAATTCGAGTTTTTGCTTACCAGCGTCGGTCAGCGAGTAATATTTCCGCGGGCGCTGTTCCCCTTCCTGTAACCAACAGGCTGTGAGAATGCCTTCTCGCTTTAGTCTGTCCAGTAACGGATACAAGGTACCCTCTGTAATTTGTAACGTGTCAAACTGTTGGAAGTAATTCAGCAACTCCAACCCATACTTTTGCTGACCTTCCAGCGCGGCGAGTACAGCTAGCTCAAGCGTTCCTTTGCGCAACTGCGCATCCCACTTGGCATGCTGTTGTGATGTATCTGACATCGACATTAACCTGTATAACCTAATACTATGCAATACATAGTATTAGGTTATAGCAACCAATTAATTGATCTTCAACCGTATTATGTTTCAGGATATGTTTTGGGAACGGAAAGGATAGTTAATGCAGATCAGCAAGACTATGAAAGATGACCGACAGACCGCGACATTAGGTACCTTGTAGAAGTTATCGATATCGTTGGCATGAGCGAGTGTCCAGACACCCCGGGCGAATGTTGCCTTCGGCTAACTACCTAGGCATATTCTGAGGGCTATTCAATGGGAATAATGATTTCGTGACGTTTATTCCACGGCAACGTGAACGGAGAATCATAGCCCAGATAACTGGTATTGCCGACTATCTTGATACCGTTTTCACGAACCACCTGTATCAGTGCCTCAGCGTAGCGTTGTCTTTTTGACTGTGACGCTAATCCAGAAAAACGGATAGCCGCCACTTTGCGCTTTGGCACCTCTACCAGAGACACGCCATCGCCAGTCGGCAAAGGCGCGTTAGTCATATCATATTGGTTTGGGAGGAAAAACATCATCTCGCCACCGGGTACCATTTCAACTGGCGCGGTCATCGCGATTTTCGTGCTTTTCTGTTCCTTCTGACGCGACTCAGTAGGCGAGGTCATGGCAATGTCTTCGTTAGACCTGTTAGCGCCGGAAATATAGTTAAACAGCTTTCTGAACGGCTCTGACTGCCCGTCTCCGGAAGCGGTAACCGCTACACTTGCAGGATAAACACGTATTTCCACATTTTCGGCTAATGTAGATTCTACTGAATATCGCAGTGTTTCCGTCTCTTTGTAGTAGACCTTGTCGGCAAAAGATGGTGCCGACAAAGACAGCGAAATAATTAACCAGAACAGTAATTTCATTTACATTTCCAATGTTGCGCTACTACACGCATTACGCTTGGAACAGATATTGAGATTACTTTACAGCCTGACCAGCTGTTTTAGAACGCAGCGAAATGCTCACCGCGTGGGACGTTATTTCCCCCCCACCGTAGAGTCGCCCGGTTATTTTTGAGTCACTAAAATAACCGGGGAGAACTTCGCTGCTTGCTGGTGCATTTGCAGTATGTTTAGCGGTTACGCCCGTATTGTTCGTGAGACGACACCCAGTCGGAACTGGAAATGGCTGAGGCCAGTGAAATTTCACCCGCCAATGCCACTGCGCCTACGATTTCGGCAAACTTCTGTACTTTGTCACGTCCGTAACAATCCATTAGCTCCAGGCATTCTTTCTGTGTACCTATACCAGTTCCGCCGCCGTAGGTCGCTACAATCAGTGACGGAATGGTTAACGATATATACAGATCGCCGTCGTCGGTTAATTCAGAGTACATGATCCCCGCCGACGACTCCGACACGTTTGCGACGTCCTGGCCAGTGGCAATAAACATGGCAGTAATGCCATTGGGTGAGTGCAAGCCGGTGTTGTTTACACCGGAAAGGAAAGACCCCACTGCAGACACGCGACCGTGATAATCAATCTGTTTAGGATCAACACGCATGACTGAAAGTAAGTGCTCACGTTTAATTGTTGCTTCGGCAATAACCCGCTTGCCGCGTGTGCGCATGATGTTTATTTGCGAGGCTTTTTTATCGGTTGCGAAATTAGACTCCAGATAGAAGTTCTCGATACCTTCATAATGATCCAAAATCCAGCCACACGCAGCAAAGGTTGCTCTGCCAACCATGTTCTGCCCTGCCGCATCACCAGTTCGGTAGTTGAAACGCAGGAAGGCGAATTTGTTCGACAGGAAGCTGTCGATATAAGTAAGTTTAGCAACCGAGGAGGTGGCTTCGGCCTCTTCGCGGATTTTGCCGATATTCTCGTTAACCCACTTCACAAAATCCCGTGCGCCACGTGCATCAGAGAATACGAAAACAGGCGCACGCTGCATGGCATCATCCACCACCGTCGATTTAATTCCACCACTCATATTGAGAAGCTTCATACCGCGATTGTATGACGCCACCAGCGTCCCTTCGGTTGTGGCAAGCGGAACCAGGAACTCTCCCTTGGCATATTCACCGTCTATTTTCACCGGCCCGGCCACACCGATAGGCACCTGAGCAACACCAATGAAATGTTCGATGTTACCTTTCAGCGTTTGCGGGTCGATAGAGTACTTACCAACATGATCAATTTTGCCGCCGCAGTGATTTTCAAAAAACCGCTGACGTTTACCAATAATGTCCTCGCCATAGTCATCATGCGAATCTCGCGGAATGTGGCGATTCGACGTATCCGGTGCAGAGATATTGTCTTCCACGGTAAATTTCAGCTTACCAAATGGTGAGGCTTTAAATGCCAGTTCAATTTTATGTTTTTCAGGGCTTACCGGCAGCTTTACATCTAAAAACACAGTGATGGCCTGTTTGAGCGCGAATGGAACATCGCCCGACTCATTGAGCTCGTCGAACGACATAATTTGCTCAGGTCCCACCTGAAAAGTGATGGATTCTGCCGGGATAGCTTTCCCGTCGATGGAAATACCATCAACGCGATTTAACACCGCATCTTTTAATCGGTTCTTAAGCATGAACTGCAAACCATCTTCGGTTTGGGTCAGGCTGCCGTGAGTGTAAAGCTGGCGAAGTAGGATACTTGGTATAAACATAAAACTTCCTTGGCAAGTTACTGCTTGTCATTTTTTATTGGGTATCTTCATACAATAGCCAGTCGTTCACGGTTTGTACAAGTGAATTCTGTATTCATTTACTGCACTTTGATGTATCGCAATACGCATATTTACCTTTTAATTTGATGTGAAAAATTGGGACATCAATATCAATTTTGGGACGTCGCTATATAGCCGTCCCCTCCCCATTCCGCACCGGCCCTGGCCTGCAGGCAGTCGTTAATGTTTCGCCATACCGTTAACACAACATTCAATGCAGGGAGCCACCGCGTAATGCAAGCAAACACACTTTTTAGACACCAGGTGCTGGAAGCGCAGCAACAACGAATAAATGGGCAGGTATTACTTCGGCCTCGAGTGTCTTTTGTTGTGATTACCATTGCCTTGTTTGTGTGGTTGACCGCTGTTGTGAGCTGGTTGGTGTCTGGGAATTACACCTATACCCAATCGGTATCGGGCTGGCTGGAGCCGCCCGCAGGCGTAACGCATGTATACAGCCCGCAACCGGGTACTATCATTGATGAGATTCTGGTAGCAGAAAATACAGTCGTTGAGGCCGGCACTCCCCTTATTCGTTTGCGGCGCGACACCGTATTCAGCCATAACCTTAACGCAGGCTTGCTGCAAACCCAGGAAATCAAACACCAAATCGAACGATTACACAGTCAACGTACAATCACTGAACAAAACTACCAGCAGCGTCTTAAACAGTTAACTGCCTCGCTACAAACCTTGGTAGACGACCAGCACCAGCTGCAAAAAATGAAAACACTGCAATCCCAAAAACTGGCTTTAGCAGCACGTCAGCGGGATGCGATGCAAGCCTTGGTATCGCAACATCACGCCAGTGAATATCAGTTTAGTGAAGTGCAAAGCCAATGGTTCAATGAGCACTATCAGCATGAACAACTCTCCAGAGAGTTGCTAAAGAATGCGGCAGAGCAACAGTCCCTGCGATTTGAACGCTCGACAACCCGACAGCAACAAGCCCTTGCGTTATTAGAAATAGACAATCAACTCAGTGAACAACAAAGCCGCCTAAACCAGCATTTGAGTAGCCAGGATATTCTGGTTGTCGCGCCAGCTAAGGGCAGAGTCTCGCAATTACAAGTTAAAAAAGGGCAATCCACCCAGTCTGCCATCCCTCTGCTGTCTTTGATGCCCGAGCATGCAACGGTCGAAGCCAGGCTATTAATACCGGTATCTGCGGCTGGCTTTGTTGAGCCCGGACAAACGCTACAGGTGCGGTACGACGCTTTTCCTTACACCCAATTTGGTACCCATGACGCGGTGATCACCACGTTGTCTTCCCATTTATTGTTGCCTCAGGAAATTGCACAAACCCCCTTTCAGGCTGAACAGCCCGTCTATCTGGCGACGGCGACACTATCGAGCAACCATATTCAGTTTGCCAGCAACGAGGTCGCGCTTCGCGCCGGCATGACCTTCGCGGCAGAAATTCAGATCCGCGAGCGCAATTTGCTGCAGTGGTTATTTGAACCACTCTATGCGCTGCATGGGGGTGTCCTATGAACGCGTCTGTTACCTCTGTTTCTTCAACACTTCAGTTGCCCTGGCGCCGTAAGGTGCCGCACATCATGCAAGCTCAACACAGTGAGTGTGGCATTGCGTGTCTGGCGATGGTGGCCTCTTTTTATGGCCTGAAAGTGGATTTGCATCGCTTACGTGGCGCGGGGTTGGTGTCTGAGCAAGGCGCGAATTTAAAACAACTTACCGAATACGCGGCCATGCTGTCGCTCAACAGCCGGGCAGTGAAACTCGAACCTGAACATTTAGGCGAACTCAAACTGCCCGCCATATTGCATTGGGACATGCAACACTTCGTGGTACTTAGTCGGGTTTCAAAACGCGAAATCACCATTAATGACCCCGCCATTGGTGAGCGTAAGCTCAGTTGGGGCGAGTTTAACCAACACTTCACCGGGATTGCCCTTGAATTACAACCTGCCAACACCTTTGAAAAAGCCGATGTGCGCAGCAAAGTGTCACTTGCCGGATTGTGGGCCCATATTACAGGGCTAAAACGCTCATTGTGTCTGATGTTTGGCCTCTCGTTGTTACTACAGTGTTTCGCCCTCGCCAGCCCCTATTACATGCAGTTGATCATTGACGATGTGATCTTAAATCAGGACACCCAGTTGCTGAACGTCCTATTCGTTGGCTTTCTGCTATTACTGGCAGTAGAAACCCTGACTAACTTTATCCGCCAGAACGTGGGTCTGCATCTGACAAGCCATCTGGCCCAGCAATTGTCGGTGAATGTCTTTACCCATTTACTGAAGCTGCCCTTTAGCTATTTTGCCAGCCGCCATATTGGCGATTTAGTAACGCGCTTCGGCGCTCTGCACGAGATTAGAAGATTCATAAGCGAAGGTATCGTCAGTCTGGTACTGGATTCACTGATCGTACTTTGCACGTTAGTGCTGATGGCCATTTACAGTGTAAAGCTGATGCTGATAGTGCTGGGCTTCTCTGTGTTATTTACGTTGTTGAGGATGGTGATATTCCGCCCTCTGCAGGTCCTGCAACAGGAAAAACAAGTCTGTGATGGCAAGGAAAGCACGCACTTTATTGAGACGGTGCGCGGTATTCAATCTGTTCGCATGTTGCGCCTGGAGGGGTTTCGTCTGCAAGGCTGGCAACATTTACTTACCGATTGCCTGAATCGCGATATTCGCATCAAGCGCTGGGATATGGGCTTCAACGCCGCGCAACTCTTTCTGTTTGGTCTGGAAAACCTGCTGGTTGTGTACTTCGCCGCCCAACTTGTGCTGGTTCAAGCGCTCAGCGTGGGGATGCTCTACGCCTTCATTAGCTACAAAGGCCGCTTTAACAATGCGATTAACACGCTGGTGTCGCAACTTATTCAGTGGCGACTACTGCGTGTACATTTAGAGCGCCTTGCAGACATTGTTCATACCCCAGCTAAGCTGGAGTCGCTAAGTACAGCATCACCGCAGAATAACTCGCTTGCGCCTGCCCACAAGGTCGAACTGCGCGACTTTAGCTTTGCTTACACTGGCGGGCATCCGGTTTTAAAAGGGCTGTCGCTTACCATTCATCCCGGTGAACTGGTGGTTATCACCGGTCACAGCGGAAACGGAAAATCGACGCTCGTGAAATGCCTGACGGGGTTATACGAGGCCACTAGCGGTCAGCTATTAATCGACAATTTACCCCTCGACAACCGACATCCTCAGCAGCGTATCAGTGCCGTGATGCAAGATGACATCTGTTTGTCTGGCACCCTTATCGACAATATCTGTGGTTTTCAGGCCGATATCGATATGAACCGGCTGGTGCAATGCTGTCAGTTAGCCTGTCTTCATACCACCATCATGCAGCTTCCCATGCAGTACTTCAGCTTACTGCACGAAGGTGGCAGTAACCTCAGCGGCGGCCAGCGACAACGCCTATACCTAGCCCGCGCGCTATACCAAAACCCGGCCTTATTGATATTGGACGAGGCCAGCAGCCACTTAGACATTGAATGCGAAAAAGCCATCAATACTAATCTTGCCCGGCTATCGATGACCCGCATTGTGATAGCTCATCGCCAGGAAACTATTGCCATGGCCCAACGACGATTTCACCTACAGGATGGATGCCTGACCGAGGTACCCGTTAGCTTCCGTGCTGATCTACCCCCAAAACCAAGCCAAGGAGAACACTATGCTTGATCAAGAGTTATTCACTAACGACCAACTCGAAGCACTGTCGAAACGCGAACTGCAAGTCGCCCGGAAAATTATTGAAGGGTTGCCGAATAAAACCATTGCTACACAGCTGTTTATTAGCGAACGAACCGTGAAGTTCCACTGCGCTAACATTTACCGCAAACTGTGTATTCGCAATCGCGCCGCGCTGATGGCCAGATACTTTCGGTTTATCTACGCACAGGCGCCGGCAGCATGAGAGGAAAAAGAGTGAGGCGATTACCTCGGTGATCGCCCATTCTTTATTGCTTTAACCACTAAAGTAACAATATGTGCTGACTGGTCCTTACCAAAGTAAACCTTTATGATGTTGCGTGATTCATTTCATTCAACCATGACAGGGACAGGTTGTGAGAGCATTTTATATTGTTGGTACAGCAATCGTTATTGCTGCTGTTTGCGCATATTTTTTTATGGCGGGCCAGCCACAATCCAGTTTGCCGACTGAAACGGAATTGGAAACTGTCAACGCTGATAGCACTACCGTAGGCAACTCAGACGCACTAAGTACGTCCAGTGATGTAACTGCTGACTCTATTGTAACGAATGCTGATCAAGCCGAAACAACGATGTATCAGCCTGACACTAACCGAGCCGATAGCGGCAAAAACATTGACGACGACTGGTGTATTGCCAATACGGAACTTGCGGACAGTGACTTCCAGCTTGCTCAGGAGCAAAAGCGTGAATGGGATTTAGCCCGGGGTGACATCAGCCTTGTCGTTGTGAAAGCCAATCCCGACGCCCCTAATGCGGACTACATTCAACCTTACATAGAGCTTAGCAAGGACGATCTTATCGCCCATGCTAAAAATGACGACAAATACGCCTTACTTGTGCTTGCGCAACGTCCTGACATTGATTCGAAAGACCGGGAACGAGCAGCGAAACAACTGGTTATTCTGGGTCAGACTTCACAGCCGCTTTCACTTTTAATTATCCACGAAATTTCTCAGGCGCAGGTTGCATATCAAAAGGAAAACGCCGTGGTGCCCGAAGTCAAAAAGCATGTCGCCAATACACTGAGCTATGTGAAATACGGCCTGACCAGAAAAGACCCGACTGCACTACTTACCTACCTGTTATTTGTTAAACAACATCACGAAGGTCAGTTTGTCTTTGACCCGGAATCGGTGCTGAGCGACGAAGAGTTATCGCGAATTGATTCCCACACGCAAAAACTGACAGACATGCTCGACAGTCGACGTGCGAAACGGTATTTGCCGCCCATTCAGGATGTGGAAATACCCGCCATTGCATATCACGATTACGACTATGAACTAGCTCGCGCACATCATTTATACGATACCTACTTAACTAACAGCCGAACTATCAAAGCGCTATACCCGGAAGCAACTGAACGCTCTCCTTGTGTTGAGACAATTCTTTCTCATGTAGGCAGTGCTGCCAAATAACCTGAGCCAGTACACTAATCCAATTCGCGAGCGGCACGTATAGCTATACATTATCCGGCTTAAAGAGACTTCCCATGTTTGGCTTATTCAAAAAAGATCCAACTAAAAAAATGCGTGCAGAATACAACAAGCTGTTGGAACAAGGCATGCACGCTCAGCGCAATGGCGACATGCGTTTATACGCAGAAATTACCGCGAAGGCTGAAGCCTTGTGGAGCGACATTGAAGCGTTGGAGAAACAACAAAACTAACTGGATACCGTTACCGATTTATAGGGTGAAACATTGAGAGAATCTTTTTGCATGCGCGCCAGCCACAAGTCATGAGCGCTTTGCAGTCGAAGCCAATGGTCGGCAGACGGCTTACCAAATACCAGCTCTAATCTTACCGCCATTTCAGGTGTTATCACCCCTTTCGCATTCAGTACTTTTGAAACAGTTTTACGGCTGACATTTAAATGCTGAGCGACATCGGTTACTGTCAATCCAAGTGTTTCAACAACCAGCTCTCTTAATATCTCACCTGGGTGCGCAGGATTGTATAGTGCCATTAGTGATAATCCTCATAGTTAACCACTTCCACATCATGCCCGATAAAACGATAAGTGACGCGCCAGTTTCCACTTACACGAACAGACCATACGTCTGCCCGGTTACCCTTTAATTTATGCATATACAAGCCAGGCAGATCCATATCATCTGGACAACGAGCCTGATCGAGATTCGATAGAATCAACCTTAACTTTGCCTTATGCTGATATTGAATTCCGCCGGTCGAGCCATTTTTGTAAAACCGAGCCAAACCTTTATGAACAAAACTTCTAATCACGACAAAGTGTAACCCATAAGGTTACATTTTACTAAACATACAACGCGTAGCGCGTTGAAAAATTGGCTGAGCATCTGTTTAACCAACGGGATATCTCCTACAAAATTCGGCATCTCCTTTTGTGTTACACGCTAGCAGCCCTGATAAATCTGAAAACTGCACATTAGATCTGAATTTTCGCCCAACTTTTAGGGGCTGTTGACCTTTGCTGTATGTTTTTGCAGCGAGTTGTGCATCATTTAGGCAATGCAGAGTCCACGTAGTGTAGTTGTTCTACATAAGTGGGCGATAACGCAGCATAAATGACGCACAAACGCTGCCCTTCGGGTTCGTCATAGAAGCGTTTTACTCTTTGTCACAGGCCTTTGACGTAGAATGACTATGCCTGTAGGCCTGTTTCGCGATTAAAACGCTTCTATATAGAACAAAAATGATACAGTAAAGGTCAACAGCCCCTAGTTACTCGCATGTTATTAGGCACAAAAAAGGCGACCTCTCCGGGTCGCCTTTGGTATTTCTTTTGAGCCCTTACAAGATAAAGCGGCTCAGGTCTTCGTTGTCTACCAGCGCATCCAGGTGCGCATTAACGTACTCGGCATCAATGCTGTAGGTCTCACCTTGCTTTTCTGAGGCATCGTAGGAAATGTCTTCCATCAAACGCTCCAGCACCGTATGCAAACGGCGTGCACCAATATTTTCAGTTTTTTCGTTTACCTGCCAGGCAGCCTCGGCAATACGCTGAATACCGCTATCGGTGAACTCTACCGTCACGCCTTCGGTTTTCATTAACTCAACATATTGCTCGGTTAGAGACGCATTTGGCTCAGTAAGAATGCGCTTAAAGTCTTCTACTTTCAGTGCAGATAGCTCAACGCGGATCGGTAAACGGCCTTGTAACTCTGGAATCAAGTCCGACGGCTTGCTCATTTGGAATGCGCCCGACGCAATAAACAAAATATGGTCGGTTTTAATCATGCCGTGTTTAGTCGATACCGTAGAACCTTCCACTAATGGCAACAGGTCGCGTTGCACACCTTCACGAGAGACATCGGCTGAACTGGTGCCTTCGCGCTTACAAATCTTGTCGATCTCATCCACAAACACAATGCCGTGTTGCTCAACCGCTTCCAGCGCTTTGGCTTTAAGATCTTCTTTGTTAACCAGGCGTGCGGCTTCTTCTTCCACCAGCACTTTCATGGCGTCGCGAATACGCATTTTCTTTTTTTTCTTCTGCGAACCCGCAGAAAGATTTTCAAACATGCCTTGCAGCTGATTGGTCATTTCTTCCATGCCCGGAGGGGCCATGATTTCAACGCCAATTTGCTGTTGCGACACATCGATTTCAATCTCTTTGTCGTCCAGTGTTCCTTCACGCAACTTCTTGCGGAAAGACTGACGGGTGCCGCGATCTTCGGTGCGCTCTTTCTCGCCCCAGGCATTTTCCGGCGGCGGGATCAGGATATCCAGAATACGCTCTTCGGCGGCTTCTTCTGCGCGGAAACGCACTTTTTCCATTTCGCGCTCTTTGGTCATTTTCACTGCGATATCAGCCAAATCGCGGATGATAGACTCAACTTCCTTACCCACATAGCCCACTTCGGTGAACTTAGTCGCTTCCACTTTAATAAATGGTGCATTCGCGAGTTTAGCCAAACGACGGGCAATTTCAGTTTTACCTACCCCGGTTGGACCAATCATCAGAATATTTTTTGGTGTCACTTCCTGACGCAGCTCCTGAGGCAGCTGCATGCGACGCCAGCGATTTCGCAGCGCGATGGCCACGGCACGCTTAGCGCCTTGCTGACCAATAATGTGTCTGTCGAGTTCGTGAACAATTTCTCTTGGAGTCATTTCAGACATAGCAAACCCTTTTTACGTAAGCTGGCTTCGCCAGCCGGGCAATCGGTTGGAACACGACTGCCGAAAAAATTAATAATCCAGTACTTCAACCGTTTGGTTGTGGTTGGTAAACACACAAATGTCTGCGGCAATTGTCAGACTCTGTTCAGCGATATCTTTGGCGCTTAACTCAGTGTTGTTTAATAAGGCTGTTGCTGCGGCCTGGGCATAGTTTCCGCCTGAGCCTATGGCAATGAGATCCTGCTCTGGCTGCACCACATCACCGTTGCCGGTAATAATTAACGAGGCGGTCTCATCGGCAACTGCAAGTAATGCTTCCAGTTTGCGCAACATGCGATCAGTACGCCAGTCTTTGGCCAGCTCAACCGCGGCTTTGGTTAAATGCCCCTGGTGCATCTCTAATTTTGCCTCAAAGCGTTCAAATAAGGTAAACGCATCGGCTGTGCCGCCTGCAAAGCCGGCCAGTACTTTATTCTGATACAGGCGACGCACTTTTCTGGCGTTGCCTTTCATAACGGTGTTGCCCAGCGACACCTGACCATCTCCGGCCATTACTACCTGGTTGTCCCGACGGACAGATACAATCGTAGTCACATTCACTCCACTGTGGTGGTTATGGCACTGTCAGCGTCAAAAGACAGACAATGCATGAACAATGAATAGGGAAATGGGGGGGGATGAAGGAAATTCAAGGGCCGTTGCACACAACGGCCCGAAAAGAGATCAGAAGTTCCAGTACCAGATTTGGCAGGTGGTAATATTCACTTTACGCAGTGCGTGCTTAGCACGCTCGGCGTCGCGTTTGGCATCATATGGCCCCAGTATCACCCGGAACCACTCGCCATTGTCACCGTCACTTCGGCGTATCTGCGCTTCCAGCCCCTGAAAGGCAATTTTTGCGCGCATTTCTTCAGCCTGAGCCCGGGTTTTAAATGAGGCACACTGCATTAAATAGCGCTTATCCGATTTCTCTTGCTCTGCGACATCGACTTCAACTTCATAACCAGGCAGCGTCTTAATGTATTCCCACTCTTCCTGTGGCAATCCAGGCAGTTCATCTTCAACCGCTACCGGCTTTTTCGCCATGGGTTGGGCACCGTCTGGTTCCACGTTATCCTTAATAGACCACAGGAAGTAGGCAAACCCTACCAGCAAAGCCACGACCACAGCTACCGCAATCCAAGACACCGTTTTTACCGGTGCTTTGGGGGCATTACTGCGTGCTGTGCCTGACGCCTTTTTGTTTTTTTGTTTTTTCTGTGGTGCGCGGCCACGAGAAACATAATCGCGTTGAGACATAATGCTTTTTTAATTATCCATCATGCGACACTGTTGTGATTCGCATTTGCTGCTAAAAACCAAATTTCTGATGAGCTACATTCTCAATGAGCTGACCAGTGTAGCGCGCTTGATCAAAAAAAGCTGCCCAAGATTTACCCGTAATCGCAATTTGTGTCGCAGGCCTTTAAATACGGAGCGTAAAGTGGACGTTCCGCGTGATTAACTGAAGTCTACCGGGTCAATATCCAGGCTCCAGCGTACCCGTGTCGCTAACGGTAAACTCTGTACCTGTCGAAGGGTACTGGCGATCCAGTTGTGTAAAGCGGCGCGCTGCGAGCATTGAAGCAGTAACATAAACCGAAACCGCCCTTGTCGCTTTTCTATTAAACACGGCAGCGGGCCGGCTATGTAACCACCAAACTGGTGACTGTGATCGCTAAAGGCCTGTTTCACCTGTTGCAAGAACGTATGCACCTGTTGCGCAGCATTCGCTTCGGCCCGGATCACAGCCTGAGCACTGTAAGGTGGCAAGTTGGCCATTTTACGCTCGTGCAGGGCATGGCGGGCAAAGTGCGCAAACCCGTTGTGAATGAGCTCCTGTAACAGCGGGTGACCCGGATTATCGGTTTGAATATACATTTCACCGGGTTTGGTGGCGCGCCCGGCGCGGCCAGCTAACTGCGTGATCAACTGAGCAAATTTTTCCGGCGCTCGAAAGTCGGCGGAAAACAGCGCGCCATCGCAATCCAGCACCACCACCAGCGTAACATGAGGAAAGTGATGCCCCTTTGAAAGAATTTGTGTGCCAATTAACAATTGGTATTTTCGCGCATTGATTTCATCTAAACGCGTTACCAACGCGTCTTTGCCTCTAACGGCATCACTGTCTATGCGCACTTGTTTAATATCGGGAAACAACTCTCCCAGCCCCTGTTCGAGCTGTTCGGTACCTAATCCCGACGTTTGCAGAGACGTACTGTGACAGGCACTGCATTGGTTTGGCATGCGTTTGCTTGCGCCACAGTGATGACACTGCAGGCGCCCCTGTGACTTGTGATAAGTAAACGGGCGTTCACAGCTTTTACAATCTACGGTTTGCCCGCAGTGATGGCATAACACCGCCGGCGCATAACCCCGACGATTCAAAAACACCAGTACCTGGTTACCTTGCTGCAGGTGACTACGCATGACACTGAGTAAACCCGGAGCAATACCCGCCTGTAGTGGTTGGTCACGTGAGTCCAGCACCTTTAACTGAGTATGACTGGCGCCCCCCGCTCGTTCACTGAGTTGTAAGTGAGTGTAACGTTTGGCCAGCGCATTATTGAGGCTTTCCAAAGATGGTGTTGCGCTGCCGAGCAATAAGGGAACGTTCTCAGTCTGGGCGCGTTTCACCGCTAAATCTCTGGCGTGATACCGCAACCCATCCTGCTGCTTAAAAGACTCATCGTGCTCTTCGTCAACGATGATCATGCCGGGACGCACCATGGGCGTAAAAATCGCCGAGCGCGTACCGATAACAATGCCCAATTCGCCTCTGCGGGACTGTTGCCATACCTGCAGCCGCGCCAGGTCGGACATTTGTGAGTGCAACACGCCTACCTTAATACCGAAGCGTCGCTCAAAGCGCCCGACAGTTTGTGGCGTTAACCCTATCTCGGGCACCAGAATCAATACCTGTCGATTGGCCTTCAACACTGGGGCGATGACTTGTAAATACACTTCCGTTTTACCGCTGCCGGTAACCCCCTCAAGCAAAAAGGTCCGAAATTCAGTGCCGTTTTGATTCACACCCGCAATCGCAACAGCCTGTTCGGTTGAGGCGACAGGTGTCGTCTCTTGTAATGTGTACGACGCCCAGTCTGTCTGGATTTCCTGCTTAATTCGTACCGTTTGTATCAGGGCTTTTTCTGATAATGCTTTAATCACAGCGGGTGAAAATCGCTGTTTAATTTCACCCTCTTCTACCGGCTCGTCAGCTAACGATGCCAGACACAACTGCTGCTTTTTCCCGCGTACCAGTGACTGTTCAAGTGCGTCTTGTCCGGCTTCAGTGAGGGTAAAGGCGTCCAGTTTGTCGGTCAGCGGCATGCCTTTTCGCAACCGCACGGGCATCAGGGTCGACCAGACTTCACCAATGGGGTGGTGGTAATATTTAGCCAGCCAGTTAGCCAGTGTGATCAGTGTCGGATCAAACAGCGGCACTTCATCGAGTACCTCAATGACTGACTTTAACGTCAAACCGGTATCTTCGGTTTGCGTTTCAATGTTACCTATTACTACACCAATCAGCGTTCGGTTTCCAAACGGCACTTTTACCCGCACACCGGTTGCAACAGGTGTGTCATGGAGATAACTGAACGATTGCTTGAGCGGCACAGGCACCGCGACATCAACAACTGGCATGGGTAACGATCTGACTTTATATGCTAAGGTTGAAAATATACCGATTGAGCAGGATAACACTAATCGAAGATCTTGCCGATGCAATTACGTGGATATCAATGCAAAGTGAATGGTAGTACACGATAAAAACCTTGATTGATTAATCGACATCCAGTAATATGCGCCGCTCTTAAAAACCGAGCGATTATCGCTTGTACTGAATTTAGCAACGTATGGTGTTCAGCTTCGGGCTGGATAGCGATACGGCCTTTTTTTGAGGTAACCCAATGAAACAAGATATCCACCCTAAATACGAAGAAATTACTGCGAACTGTTCTTGTGGCAACGAGATCAAAGTACGTTCTACTCTGGGTAAAGACATCAACCTGGACGTATGTTCAGCTTGTCACCCTTTCTACACTGGTAAGCAACGTAACGTTGACACCGGTGGTCGTGTTGATCGCTTCAAGAAGCGTTTCGGTGCACTGGGCAAAAAATAAGTCCGGTAAGTTTCAGAAAAAAGCGCCTTTACGGCGCTTTTTTTGTATCTGCTCGCCGTAAATATACCGCTCACCCGCCACTATCGATACATCAAATAAATAGTATTTACAAAATAGATAAACACAAAAAATAGTGAGTATAGTATTCTGTATTTGGCAGTAACTCATCGGACACGTTATTTTAACGGTGTGTAAGCGAAATTGTTTGTATACCATAGCGATTTCACTGTGTTAAAGTTTGCCAACAATAACAATAATAAACTAGCGACTGACGGTCACCTTCATAAAGGTGCTAAAACTAGCATTACAGGATATTTACAGAATGTCAGATTTTCGCCAACGTGCCCTCGATTATCATGCCTACCCTACGCCGGGCAAAATTCGCGTAGAACTGTCTAAACCCGCCGACAGTGTTGATGACCTCGCCCTGGCCTACAGCCCAGGCGTGGCAGAGCCTTGTCGCGAAATCGCAGAAGATCCTAACGCCGCTTATACCTATACCGGTAAAGGCAACATGGTTGCCGTTATCAGTAACGGTACCGCTATTCTTGGTTTGGGTAATTTAGGTCCACTTGCATCAAAACCGGTGATGGAAGGTAAAGCGCTGTTGTTTAAACGCTTCGCCGGACTGGACTCGATAGACATTGAAGTAAAACACCGCACGACGGAAGAATTCATCAATACGGTTGCCAACATTGCCGACACGTTTGGCGGTATCAACCTGGAAGATATCAAAGCACCAGAGTGTTTTGAAATTGAACAGGAGCTGATCAAGCGCTGTAAAATCCCGGTATTCCACGACGACCAGCACGGCACAGCCATTGTTACCGCGGCCGGGATGCTGAATGCGCTCGAAGTGCAAGGCAAGACCATTGAAGACGCCAAAATCGTGTGTATGGGTGCCGGCGCGGCGGCTGTAGCCTGTATGGAACTGTTAATTAAGTGTGGCGCCCAGCGCGAGCGCATTTATATGCTCGACAGAAAAGGGGTGATCCACACACGTCGTGACGACTTAACACCACACAAGATGCTGTTTGCGAACAATACCGACAAGCGCACCCTTGAGGATGTGATGGAAGGCGCAGACATTTTTGTCGGTGTATCCGGCCCGGATCTGCTTCCACCAGAAGCCCTTGCACTGATGGCACCTAACCCCATTGTATTTGCCTGTTCAAACCCGGATCCCGAGATCAAGCCTGAAGTGGCACTGGCTACTCGCTCAGATATCATCATGGCAACGGGTCGTTCTGATTATCCCAATCAGGTTAACAACGTGTTGTGCTTCCCGTTTATTTTCCGCGGAGCACTGGATGTTCGGGCGACGGCCATTAACGATGAAATGAAAGTGGCTGCCGTTGAAGCGTTACGGGCTATCTCCAAAGAACCCGTACCAGAGGTTGTACTGAAGGCCAGTAAATCGGATTCGTTGTCGTTTGGTAAAGATTACATTATTCCAAAACCCATGGACCCGCGCTTGTGCGCGCGCATAGCGAAAGCGGTAGCACAAGCAGCAATTGATTCAGGCGTTGCGCGTTTAGACGTGGTACCTGAATACAAATAGCGAGTTAGCAGCTCTCAACACTAAAAACGCCTCAGATGAGGCGTTTTTTGTTTGTGTTCACGCTAAATGGATTAAGCGCGTTATTCTTCCTCGCTGTCCTCACCTTCCTCGGCATCGGGATCCAGGCCCATTTCCAGCATTATACGCCGCGCTTCGCCAGGAATACGGTTGGGGTTATCTTTGCGTAGATCTTCATCATCCGGTAACGGCTGCCCGGTAAAGGCATGCAGGAATGCCTCGCACAACAGCTCCGAGTTAGTTGCATGGCGCAGATTATTAATCTGGCGTCGGGTCCGTTCATCCGTCAGCACTTTCAGTACATTGATGGGAATCGAAACAGTGACCTTTTTAACCTGTTCACTTTTTTTACCGTGTTCTGCGTACGGGTGAATGTACTTTCCGTCCCACTTTGCCATTATTAATTCCAGCTAATGATTATTTATTATGTTGAGAAATTCTAAACAAACCACAGAAAAGGTCAATTGAGCAGTGTAAACCGCTTGACGTCTAGACATATATTCTTTAGTTTAGACGTCTAAACGTCCAGTTGAGAATAATAGATCATGGTGTCATACGCACAAGGGGTCGATGCCCTAAACCAATCGCTGTCAGAACTACGTGACATAGACGTGTCATTTGAATTCTTTCCGCCGAAAACAGAGTCGATGGAAAAGACCCTGTGGAAGTCTGTTGAGCGTTTGGCGCCATTAAACCCGTCTTACATGTCGGTGACCTACGGTGCTAACAGTGGCGAGCGTGATCGTACTCATGACATTGTAAAGCGCATTCAACAACAAACGGGTGTAACCGCGGCACCGCACTTAACGTGCGTTGACGCCACCAAAGACGAACTGAAGCAGATTGCTAAAGATTACTGGGATTCTGGTATTCGCCGCATCGTAGCCCTGCGTGGTGACCTGCCACAGGGCGTTGAAAAAACCGATATGTATGCGTCTGATCTGGTTGCCCTGCTGAAAGACGTGGCAGATTTCGATATCTCTGTTGCGGCCTATCCGGAAAAACACCCTGAAGCACCAAACGCTCAGTTCGACCTGTTGAATCTGAAACGCAAAGCGGAAGCCGGCGCGACAGAAGCAATTACACAGTTTTTCTTTGACGCGAGCGTATACCTGAGATTCCGCGATCGTGCCGCTGCGGCAGGTATCGACCTGGATATCGTTCCGGGCATATTGCCGGTCACAAATTATCAGACCCTGGTGAAGTTTGCAGGCTTCACGAACGTACACGTACCCGGTTACCTGCACAAAATGTTCGAAGGGCTGGACGATGACGATCAGACCACTCGTAACCTGTTAGGCGCCAACATTGCCATGGATATGGTAAAAGTACTGGCCAAAGAAGGCGTGAAGCACTTCCACTTCTACACCCTGAACCGCAGCGAATTGAGCTACGCTATTTGCCACATGCTGGGTGTACGTGCCAACGGGAATTAAACGCCCGTATCACAAATTATTTGATGAACCGCAAGGACGCGGTAGACTATGCTTTTTTAGCATAGGCAAGGAATTGTTGTGGAAAAGCCTGATTGGCAACAGCTAAGGGAAACCTGGCAACCAAAACTACTGCACTTTGGCACCATTTTCGTTACCCGGTGCCGTACCGACAACATCGCCATCTCGGCAGGCCACTTAGCCTACGTTACCCTGTTATCTTTGGTCCCCTTCATCATGGTATTTTTTACCATTTTGTCTGCCTTCCCCGCGTTCGACAAAGTCCGTAGCAAGCTTGAACAGTTTATCTTCAGCAACTTTGTGCCTACCGCCAGTGACGTGGTGCATCGGTACATCGGCGACTTTGTAGGTAATGCCTCACAAATGGGCGCGGTGGGTATTCTGTCGTTATTAGTGGTGGCCCTGCTGCTTATTTCCAACGTAGACAAAACCCTGAACCGCATTTGGCGTACCCAAAGCGACCGTCCGCTTATTTACACCTTTGCGATTTACTGGATGGTGATTACACTGGGCCCGCTGCTCATGGGAGCCAGTGTGTTAATGACGTCTTACCTAACAGGTCTGGCTGAGTTCGCTGAAGAGTATACGCCGGGACTTGGCACATTCATGTTAGAGCTGGTACCCAGTTTTACGGCACTCGCTGCGTTTATCATTTTATACATGCTGGTGCCTAATCGGCGGGTTCCCGCTAAACACGCACTCGGCGGCGCTGTTCTCGCCACCATGCTGTTCGAGTTCAGTAAAAAGGGCTTTGCGCTGTATGTCACCAGCTTCCCATCATATCAGGTTATATACGGCGCGCTGGCTGCGCTGCCTATCCTGTTTTTATGGGTGTACTTGTCATGGATAGTGGTATTGGTTGGCGCAGAATTCACCTGTTCACTGGCTGATGCCTCGGAAACAGAAAAAGGCACCACGGAAGAACCCCGGGATTTACCGACCAAGTAAACACCAAACCGCAACGCATACAAAAAAGGTCAGCATTTGCTGACCTTTTTGTTATACATGCAACGAATTATCCTGCCATGTCGGCAATAAACGCATTCGACTGAGAAATAGCCGTTTGCATATCTTTAAGCAGGCTTTTCACGTCTTTTTCGATAGTACCTAACTCACCCTGAAGCGCACCAATAGCACTGGCATTCAGGTTGTGCTTTAAGAATAGAACGTTGTCTTGCAGCGTAGACAGCACAGGTTGCATGCTGCTTTCAACACGACGCATTGCCCGTACCATTTTGTTGTACTTCAAGCGCGTTTCTGACAGCTTTTGTTGACTGGTGCGTTTCAGGCTCGCGTTTGAATACTGTTCCAGTTCGGTTTCCCATTCATCAAACAACGCTTCTGCAACGCTTTCAATTTTATCGATGCGATTAGTTACATCGTCGGCCGCTTTTTTACTGGCTTCGTACTTATCGCTTAATGCTTCGTATGCTTCCTCAAGTTCACCGCCATCAAATTGCAGTAACGCAGAGAACTCTTCCAGTGCAGACGTGAATTGCTCTTCGGCTTCTTGCTGTGAATCTCTGGCGTCCTCTACGCGGTCAACCAGGATTTCACGCTTTTCTACGCCGACTTTCTCCCAGGCTGCATAATAAGCGCTCTGGCAGCCAGAAAGACTAACCGATAAAGCCAGGGTCATTGCTACGGGGATTAAGCTTCGCATGGATCACCTTTTCCGGTTAGGCTGGGCTTCTGAACTTCGCCGCATCAATGATTGACCACAGGTGGAAAATCGCACCTACCACCCACATAAAAATAAGAATGATGGTGGCCGACAGCGCATAGCTGACCGCACAGATAATAAAGAACATCAACGCCGCCATAATACGGCCTTGAACTAATTGACCCAAACCTGGAATAAAGAAGCTACAAATTGCAGCGATAACGTTACCGCCTGAACCTTGACCAGCCATGAAATTACCTCAAAACAAATACAATTTACACTGTAAACTAAATCAATTAGGGTTAAGTTACAACGATTTCGAATTTTGATTTGTAAGAGAAAATATCAGTGACCACCGTTCGCTATCATCAGGGCCATTTAGACGTTGGCGACAACCACCATATGTATTACGAGTGTTCCGGCAACCCACAGGGCATTCCTGTGCTCATGCTGCATGGCGGTCCAGGCGCTGGATTGTCACCAGATTACACTGACTTTTTCCCTTTGGATGCCTTCCATGTTATCGGCTTTGAGCAGCGAGGGTGTGGTCGTTCGACGCCGCATTTATCGCTCACCAACAATACCACCCAACATTTGTTAGCCGACATTCGACGGTTAAGAGAACACCTGGGCATAAACAAATGGTTGCTGTTTGGCGGCAGTTGGGGCAGTACACTCGCTTTACTGGCCGCGCTGGAAGAACCCGACACTATTAGTGGTTTGATTCTGAGAGGTATCTTCCTTGCCCGCCAACAGGACTTTGACTGGTTCTTAACCCCACAGGGCGGCGCCGCTCAAGTCTACCCGGATTTGTACCCGACTTACATCGAGGGCTGCCCTGAAGCGACGTCGGTAGAAGATATCCTGCAATATTACCGCAGCCAGTTTGCCGACCTTACGTCGGAGCAGGCTCAGCTCGCCGCAATTAAATGGTATAACTGGGAAGAGAGTATCGCACGGGTATATCCCGGCCCCGGTTACCCAACAACGCTACCCGCCCACCCTACCGTGATGTCGCTGGCAGTGCTGGAATGGCATTACATTGCGCAGCAGTGCTTTATTCCTGAAAACGACATTCTGAATCGCGCCGGGGCGCTTGCGCATTTGCCGGGCATCATTATCCATGGGCGATGTGATACAATCTGCAAGCCGGAAAATGCAACCGCATTGCATGAGCGCTGGCCGCTGAGCCAGTTACATCTTATTGACGGTGCCGGGCACAGTAGCTCGGAGCCGGCCATAAAGCAGGCGTTAAAAAACGCAGTTCAACATTTCAGGACACTATCACAAAACACGTTATGATTGGATTAATTCAGCGCGTATCGGAGGCCAGTGTCACGGTAGACGCTACCACAATTGGCCGCATCGAACAGGGCATGTTGTTGCTGTTAGGCGTCGAAAAAGAAGACGGCCAGGCGCAAATCGACAAACTGGTAAAGAAAGTCAGTCAGTACCGTATGTTCAGTGATGAACAAGGGAAAATGAATCTGAATATTCAGCAAGCTGGCGGTTCTGTTCTGGTGGTTTCGCAATTTACCCTGGTGGCTGACACTCAAAAAGGAAACCGACCGGGCTTCTCCCGCGGCGCGTCACCGGAGGTTGGTAAAGCCTTGTACCTCCAATTTATTGAAGCCCTGAAGGCAACCGGGATACCAGTACAAACTGGCGAGTTCGGCGCCGATATGAAGGTCCATTTAGTTAACGATGGGCCTGTCACCTTTCACTTTCAGGTATAGCCAAATCCATTCTATTCGTCTTATGTCGCTTGCTGTTAGTGAAGGCATAGGATTTAATGTGTAACCCTGTGAGCAATACGAGACAACTTACTTGTGTTTAAAATCGTAACACCACAAAGCGACGAAGAGTTAGCCGCGTATTATCATTTTCGATGGCAATATCTGCGTCAACCCTGGAACTTTCCGCCTGGTTCGGAAAAAGACGAGTACGAGCAGGTCAGTGAGCACCGCGTAGTTGTCAACAACAATGGGGATATCGTGGCTTGCGGTCGTGTTCACCTCAACACCGCGGAAGAGGCGCAAATACGCCACATCGCTGTCCACGGTGATTATCAGCGTCGAGGTCTAGGCCAACTTATTCTTAATGCACTGGAGGCCGTAGCCAGGGAGCTGGGCGCCATTCGTGCAGTCACCAACAGTCGCGAGATATCCATCGACTTCTTCAAGGCCTGTGGGTTTAAAATTGAACGTGAAGCCCCGAACGAGCTCGGCTTACTCAAGCGTCAGCAAATGGTCAAAAAGCTCGACGATTTCTCTTTACTGGTATTGCACCCTGATTGGTGTCAGGAATTGCAAAACACCTGGTCAGAAACCATCCCGATTACCGAACACATGGGCATTAAACTGCATCAGTATACCGGTAAAACCCTGGAAACCCGCGCCTCTCTGAATAAAAACATCAATATCCACGGCACTATGTTTGCAGGCAGTATTTTTTCGCTGGCCACCCTGACTGGCTGGGGAATGATATTCTTACAGTTAAAAGAGCGCGGACTGAACGGCGATATTGTGTTGGGAGACGGCAATATCCATTACCATAAGCCCATTACCATGAAGCCTCGTGCCGTGTGTAACCTGGAACGATTGAAGGGCAAATTTACCCTGCTGGAAAAAGGCAAAAAGTGCAAGCTGGAGTTGGAAGTGGAAGTACTCGACGATACAACACCAGTGGCCGAGTTTCACGGTATCTACTGGGTGCTCCCCCCAACAGAAAAGTAGACACGCTGATTCAGAAACAAAAAAACGCCTCGAATGAGGCGTTTTTTAATGCTTGTTTGAAAACAGCTTAGGCGGCCATGGCAGCCTGGAGCTTTTTCATCGCGTTCTTTTCAATTTGACGAACGCGCTCTGCGGATACCTGATACTTGTCAGCCAGGTCCTGTAGCGTTGTTTTGTCGTCAGCTAGCCAACGGGTTTCAATGATGTGTTGGCTACGCTCATCCAACGTTTTGATCGCTGAGTATAAACGTTTTGTTGCGTTAGCGTCCCAATCGTCACTGATTACCGTGGTTTCAACGTCAGCTGACTTGTCTTCCAGGTACTGTACCGGTGCAAAACTGCCGCTTTCATCGTCATCGGCTGACAAATCAAATGCCTGGTCCTGCGAACTCATGCGCGCTTCCATCTGGAGCACTTCTTTGGTGCTAACACCCAGCTCGTCTGCTACCGTTTTCACTTCTTCGTGAGTAAACCAGCCCAAACGCTTCTTGGCTTTACGCAGATTGAAGAACAATTTGCGCTGTGCCTTTGTGGTAGCCACTTTCACAATGCGCCAGTTCTTCAGTACGAACTCGTGGATTTCCGCTTTTATCCAGTGTACCGCAAAGGACACCAAGCGAACGCCTACAGAAGGGTCGAACCGCTTAACTGCCTTCATTAATCCGATGTTACCTTCTTGAATCAGGTCAGCCTGAGGAAGGCCATAACCGGAATATGACTTGGCAATATGCACAACAAAACGTAAGTGAGACATAACGAGCTTACGTGCCGCGTCGATATCTTCGTCTTCACGCAAGCGCAGCGCCAGTGCACGCTCTTCTTCAGCAGACAGCATGTCGATTGAACTTACGGCCTGAATGTAGCCTTCAATGCTACCGCTGTGAGGAACGGACAACGCCATTGTTTGCAAATTATTGCTCATATTCACCTCAAAAAATCCTTAGCACACCAATATAACAAAAAAGTTAACTATGTGCGACGCCAAGACGATAACTCACCGACTTCGCAAACCCTGAATATAGGGTCATTAAATATATTATTCAAGACCGTCTTTATGAAAAAAAGTTCCCAAATGTGTCGAGAATTGAATAGCAATTCATCTTGATATAGGTATATTACAAAAAGTGAATAACAAACGATCAACAATAACAAGTTGTTTGCGCTTAACTGCTGTATTTCGAGGTTTGAATGTTTGCGTATGTAGCAAGGCAACCCATCGTCGACACCAATAAACAGCTCTACGCTTATGAACTTCTGTTCAGAGACGGCGAACGTAACTGTTTCCCCAATATATCGCCCGACGAAGCCACCTCCCGCATTTTAACCGAAAGCCACCTTAACGTTGGTATCGATGAAGTAACCGGCGGCGCAATTGCGTTCATCAACTTTCATACCGATACCCTGCTGTTTCGCTTTCCAACCAGCCTAACCCCTGCTGACGTCGTTATCGAAATTACCGAAACGGTAACGGTTAGCGACCAATTAGTCGCCACCTGCAAACAATTTGCAGAACAAGGTTATGCGCTGGCTCTCGACGACTATGATATCGACGAGAAATGGCTACCGTTACTGCCTTATATCAGTATAGTGAAGTTTGACGTTACGACCGTCACCGACGACCAAATCCGCACCTCAGTACCACTGCTGAAAGAAAACGGTATTAAGCTGGTTGCCGAGCGCATAGAAACGGCACAGCAATTTGAGTATTACCGAGGTTTAGGCTTTGATTACTTTCAGGGATACTTCTTTTCCAAGCCGCAAATACTCAAACACCGTCGCTTAAGCTCCAGTGAACTGAGCATGCTGGAGTTGCTAAAAGAGAGTACTAAACCTGAACTCGATATAGAGCTCATAAACCAGATACTCGAACGCGACGTGTCGTTGTCTTATTTACTGCTTCGTTTTATTAATAATCCGACGGTCAACAAGCGCAACGAAATAACCTCACTCAAACACGCGATGACCTTCATGGGTCAGGAGGAAGTGCGTAAATTTATTGCATTGCTTGCACTAGCAAATATGTCGGGTGACAATCCCACTGAGCTTCTTACCATGAGCCTGGTTCGCGCCAAGTTTTGCGAGTCTATCCTGATTGCGCTCAAACAACGTGACGAAAGTAACGCCGGCTTTCTGACAGGCCTCTTGTCTTTGATTGACACGCTCATGCAGCAGGAAATGCGAACCTTAGTGGAGAAACTGCCTTTGCCAACCGATGCAAAAGCGGCGCTGTGCGGTTCCAGCAATACCCTTAAAGATTGCCTTTACCTTGTGAAAGCCTTCGAGCAGGGACAGTGGCCGGCCGTTAAAACACTGGGCACCCGTCTAAAGCTCAAACAGGTAGACTTACACCGGTATTATACAGAAGCGCTGCAATGGGCAACAAGCATGTGCGAAAGTACTCCCAATCAGTGATCGTAGCCTGCCAGAGCCGCGTATTTATATGCATTAAGTCTTAACAAAAGATGGACCAAACTTTAACCATCGGGTAAAGTTTACGGTAGGTCGCTTTGCGCAGACCCTGATGTACGATAAGGATAATGCTAATTAATGTTTGCTTTTATAGCTCGCCAACCCATTTTAGATCGGGAAAAGGATGTCTTCGGTTACGAATTGCTTTTTCGTGACGGCAAGTCTGGCGCTTACCCATCTCACGATGCCGATAAAGCGCGTTATATTGCAGAGCATTTTCATACGTTAGGTTTGGACGATATTTGCGGAGAAAAAACCTCCTTTATCAATTTCCAAAGCGAAACGCTGATTTCAGGACTGCCTACCGCGTTAAACCCGGAAACCGTGGTTATTGAGCTGTCTGATTATCCTATGCAGCAAACCGCACTGGTTGATGCCTGCAAACACGTTAAGCAACTCGGATTTAAACTGGCAATCGATGACCCGGGCATGATCAGTGGCCAGCATTCCATTTTTCCGCTTATCGATATTCTGAAAGTCGACGTTACCAAAGCCAATTACAACATTATCGAGAAAAACATCCCTCGGTTCCTGGCTTCGCATATTCAACTGGTGGCAGAGAACGTAGATAACCATGACGATTTCGTGGTGTGTCGGGATTTAGGTTTCGATTTCTTCCAAGGCTACTTTTTTGCGACCCCTGAGAAGAAGGTGCAGCGTCAGTTACCTGCGTCGAAAATGAACCTGGTGGACTTAATGGGCGAGAGTGCGAGTTCACAGTTCAACCTGGATCGCATCAACCAAATCGTAGAACGCGATGCCGCTTTGTCATTTTTACTGCTGAAGTTCATTAACAACCCAACCGTTAATAAACGTTACAAGATCACCTCACTTCGTCACGCTTTAAATTACATGGGCGAAGTCGAAATTAAGAAGTTTATTGCCCTGCTGTCACTGGCGAATCTGGGTGACGACAAGCCTCTGGAGCTACTTCACATGTCGCTGGTGCGCGCGAAGTTTTATGACTTGCTGGCACAAGAGCGCGGACTCAACTCGGATCCCCCCATTGGTTTTCTGATTGGGCTGTTTTCACTGCTGGATGCCTTGTTAGATCAGGAAATGCCTGACGTATTACGCCAGTTACCGTTAACCGATGAAGTGAACGATGCGTTGTTAGGTAAGTCAGCTGAGTTTAACCATTACAGCAAACTGGTTCGCGCCTTTGAGAGCGCGCTGTGGATGAACGTTATTCGTGAGTCACGTGAACTGAATATAGACCAGAAGTACTTACATAGTCTGTATAACCAGGCCATTGTGTGGGGCAACGGCATCCGTCAGACTATTTCGAACTATTTCCCCAAGAAAGTCGTTACTAAATAGTCCCTGTTTCGAGTTCACTGAGCAGCGTCCTTGGGCGTTTTATGTGAATCGGAGCGCCTACATCGTCTCTGTGTGTTAACATCGACCTGAATCGCGTACTTCCCGGTCATCCCTGAATCGCGCAGCGATATCAGGGACCTAAAACCTCAACGGCAACGCCAGGTTCAGGGCCATTGTGCTGAATATACTGCAACAGATCGGGAAACAGGCTAAGAAACGCCGACTCGAAGGTGTCATAATGGCGTTCTACTTCCTCAATACTGCCATGAAAATGGTGTTTGAATCGGATACGACTTGCAGTGCGCTCCAGCACTACATTTAGCTGTGCCATATCATCGTAACTATCCAGCCAACGGTCTGTCACCATACTGCTAACCATTCGCTGCATGGTAGCGGGCATGTCAGGCAGATTAGCCGACAGATTTGAATAGGCATGCTCAGTAAACTGCGACACGGGTGTGGCCAAAAAACGCTGCCAGTGCACCAACAGGAAGTGGTCAAAGCAAATATCCAGCAAGATACCGGCAAAGCGCCTGCGCTGTGTGCTGACCTGTTGCTTCGCAGCAATGACTGCAGGGTGGCTATCCGTAAACTTATCGACCAGCAGGTGATTAGTCACCCCTGCCTGTACAGATTCAGAAAAGGCCGTCACTTTTACGCCACGGCGAAAATCGCCTAACAGATTGCCAAAATACGAGTCGGCATGCGGTTGCGACAAAACCAAGTGAGCCAGATAGTTCACCTGGCTGCCCCTGCACGCAGGGCGGGCACAACCACAAGGTTATTTTGGTTCAATTTCTCGCACATGTCGTTGTACAGATATCAGTGAACCGACCAAGCCCAGCAACACAGACAACCCCAGCATGGTAAACAACGCCGTCCCGGTCAGCCCCGTGATTCGGAAGCTTTTGTCGTATAGCGCAGCAAATGCCTGAATACTGCTGTCCATCCACCACAAAATCAGGATAACGGCCATCCAGGCAATGACCCCACCGAGCAGACCGTACCAAAACCCCGTGTACAGAAACGGGCGGTGAATAAAGCTGTCAGTCGCACCAACCAGCTTCATTACCAGAATTTCATCGCGTTTATTTAAAATGTTCAGCCGGATGGTATTGCCAACTATGAGAATGACGGCAATAAACAGCAGCACACCGATAATCGTAACCAGTTCCGTGGCAATATTCAGGAACCGATACAGGCGCTCCAGCCATTCTATATCCAGCTTGCCAATATCCACTTCGCGCTGCTGTTGTAACTTTTCCAGTAACAATCGCGCCGAGGTAGGGGCGACATGTTTTTCATTCGGCGTGACCAGAACCACATCTGGTAATGGGTTTGACTCCAGATACTTAACTGCATCGCCCAGGCCAGACAGTTGCTGAAACTCAGCTAATGCATCGTCGGCGGGAATATACACCACGCGGTCAATTTCAGACCAGGTCTGCAGCCGCGTAAGCAGTTGCTGAGCACTGCCCGCGGAAGTGCCGGGCTTCAGAAACAAAGAAATCTCGGCAGCCTGTTCCCAGCCAGCACTGATTTTTTCGGTATTTTTAACCAGGATATACAACGTACTCGGTAACGTAATACTTAACCCCAATACGCCAATGGTCATTAGTGAGGCCGCCGGCTGACGCCACAACTCACCTAAGCTCCCCAGTGCCTGTCTGACATGATTAACGAAGAACATGACTATACGTTGCAGGATATTGATCTTACGCTCGCTAGCGCCCTGGCTACGGCCTTTAAACAAGATACTCATAGCAAGTCCTCATCTTCGGTTAGGCCGTCGGTTATCATTTTGCCGTTTTTCAAGGTGAGCGTGCGATACTTCATTCGGGCGATAAGCCCCAGATCATGGGTGGCGATGAGCACAGATACACCGGCCTGATTGAAATCTTCGAACAACCGCACAATTTCCATCGACAGCTTGGGATCCAGGTTTCCGGTAGGCTCATCAGCCAGTAACAGCGGCGGCTTGTTTACCACTGCCCGGGCAATACCAACACGCTGTTGCTCACCACCAGACAGAGTAATGGGCAAATTACGCGCTTTGCTGCGAAGCCCCACCATTTCAAGCGCGGCATCGACACGCTTGCTGATTTCTTTGTGGGAGTAGCCTTCAATCACCAGTGGCAGGGCGACATTGTCGAATACGGTTTTTTCCATCAACAACTGGTGGCTCTGGAAAATCATCCCGATATCCCGTCGGATGTAGGCGATTTGACGGCGTTTGATCACGTTCAGGTCATGGCCATTGATGAGCACTCGCCCCACGGTGGGACGCTCCATAATGCTAATCAGTTTGAGCAGCGTACTTTTACCGGCACCAGAATGACCGGTTAAGAAAGCCATTTCGCCCTGTGCTATGTGAAAATCCACTTTTGACAAGGCCCGTTGTCCACCGGGATACGTCTTGCTTACCTGCTCAAATCTGATCATCGTTGATCCTGACTGCTGATTATTGTTGTTATTGTGCCTCGCGCTTATTCGCCTTTTTCTGCCTCGGCAAATAACGCCTCGATGAATTCATCGCCATTGAAACTGCGCAAATCGTCAATGCCTTCACCTACCCCAATGTAACGAATAGGAATACCAAACTGATCGGCGATAGCAAAAATGACACCGCCTTTGGCGGTCCCATCCAACTTGGTTAAGGTAATGCCGCTAAGCCCAACTGCCTGATTAAACAGTTTGGCCTGACTGACAGCATTCTGACCGGTACCGGCATCCAGTGTCAGCATAACTTCATGGGGCGCAGACGGGTTAATTTTCTTCATTACCCGTACTACTTTTTTCAATTCTTCCATTAAGTTATCTTTGTTTTGCAGGCGTCCGGCAGTATCGGCAATTAATATATCAATACCGCGAGCCTTCGCCGATTGCAAGGCATCAAATAGCACAGACGCGCTGTCTGACCCAGTTGGCTGTGCAATCACCGGGATATTGTTGCGCTCTCCCCAGACCTGGAGCTGTTCTACTGCAGCGGCACGGAAGGTATCACCGGCAGCCAGCATAACTTTCTTTCCATCCTGCTGAAACTGCTTGGCCAGTTTACCAATCGTGGTTGTTTTACCTACGCCGTTAACGCCAACCATTAAAATAACAAAAGGCCCTTCGCTATTGTCGTGCTGTGCAATCACTTCCGGGAGGGGTTTGTCGACATTCTGTAGCATTTGCTTTAGCTGCCCTTTCAGCAGCTCATAAAGCGCATCACCGTCTTTTAACTGAGACAATTTCGCTTGCTCGGTCAGTTGCTTGATGATTTTACCTGTTGTGTCCATGCCCACATCGGCCACCAGCAACTGGGTTTCCAATTCCTCGTACAGGTCTTCGTCGATGGTTTTACCTTTAAACAGGCTGACGATGCCGCTACCCAGATTAGCCTTGGTTCGGGACAGGCTGGCTTTCAGGCGTCCAAAGAACGACTTTTTCTCTTCTACCGGCTTTTCGGAAGCTGGTACTGGAGTTGCTACAGGCTCAGTCACTGCTGCAGGCGCCTGAGTAGGTTCTTCAACAAGCTCAACGTCAGGCACATCGTTGTTTTCTGCAACTTCGGGTTCCGCGGCTAACTCAACAACCGCAGGCTCCACCGGCGCGTCAGCGTCTGGTGTGATATCGGCAGGTACGTCTGCAGGCTCGGTTGCTGGCACGTCGTTCTGTGGTTTTTCTTCGGGCTTTTTCTTGTTCAACCAGCCAAAAAGTTTAGACATAGTTTTGACAAATCCTTACTGAGAATCCGCTTTGTGCGGTAAACTGGATACAAATAGAATCAATATCGGCGAATAATAGCATTCTCTGGCACAATGAATCGAGTAGCAAAAAAATCTCAACGCCAATCGGGGCGTAGCGGCAGTGTAAGAATAATCAGCGGACAATGGCGAGGACGGCGTTTACCCGTGCTCGACGCAGAGGGCTTGAGGCCGAGCACCGACCGTACCCGCGAGACTCTGTTTAACTGGTTAATGGCCGATGTCCAGGACGCAAAAGTGCTGGATGTGTTCGCCGGTTCAGGGGTGTTGGGGTTGGAATCCTTATCGCGCTATGCCAGTGACGCCACGTTTATTGAAAAAAACAGCCAGGCAGTGGCCCAGCTAAAGAAAAACCTAACCCTGTTGAAAGCCCAGGCAGCCGTTCATCAGGGCGATGCACTGCAGGTTTTAGCGGGACTTTCACAGCCCTATGACCTTATTTTCATCGACCCGCCGTTTCAGCACGACCTGGTTAACCCGACACTGAATGCGCTGCAACAACACGGGTTAATTGCTGAGCATGCCAAAATCTATGTCGAGCAGGAAGCCAATGCGCCGCAGTTGGTTTTACCTGAAGGATTAAGCGTGCTGAAACAAAAACACACCGGTCAGCTGAGCTATTATCTACTCACCGCCTGACCCCAGCCTGTGCGTGCCACAGTGCGTTAATCCCGAGCGATACCGATATTGCTAATCCCTTCACTGGCAGCAATGTCTTTTAGCAATTTAAGCTTTTCCAACCAGGGTTTGTCGCTTTGCACGGTATCGAGCAGCTCTTGCTGAATCGCTATCTCAAACTCCATCAAGGGGTGTGATTTTACTGTCTCGTCGGTGGCTTCGTCTGTAGCCAGCAAGTAAGCTTCTACACTGCCCTGTGACAGCTTACTCACCACAACCGCGCCTTGCGGATCATCTTTGAGTATCAGGTTGATGGTTGCCGACATCGCAATAGCAGCATCAATCGCCGGGTACACGCCATAGGTATCAAAATCACTGGTATCTGGCGTGGCTTCTTCCACTTTTTCCAATTGAGTTGCAAAGTTTACTTTGCTTTTGGGATTGCCCAGCACTTCCCACATCAGACTCAGACAATGTGTCAGCACCGACGGATCACCATACTCAGTGACTTCACAAAACAACTGATAATTTGGCACCATTCTATCCAGCAACGCAACGCTAAATGCAATAGCATTGCGCCCCTCTAACGCGCGCACCTGTGCAAAGGTGGACAGTTTCTTTTTCAAAATACGTCTCCTGGGCTAGCTTACATGTGAAAAGTAAGTACCCACTCCGTTTAAAAACATTTGTATTGCAATCATCACCAGAATCATGCCCATCAGGCGCTCCATCGCGGCCAGCCCTCGCTCGCCCAATATCCGATGAAATACGCCGGAGAAAAGTAAAATAGCAGCACTGACAATCCAGGCAGCACCCAACGCCAACGCCCAATCCCCCATTCGGTCAGGGCTTTGGTTTGATAACAAGATAAGTGCAGCCAATGTGGAAGGACCGGCAATCAACGGGATTGCCAGCGGCACAATGTAAGGCTCTTCTCCCGCCGCCAGACCTATCGGGCTGGCGCCTTTTACCGGAAAAATCATCTTCAGCGCTATCAAAAACAAAATAATCCCACCGGCAATACTTACCGTTTCCTGCTTCACATTTAAGAAATCCAGCACGGCTTGACCGCTGAACAGAAAGACATACAGGATGACCAGCGCAAACAGCAGTTCCCGGACCAGAATGAACCGGCGTCGTTTGGGCTCGATCATTTTTAACACCGACATAAAAATCGGCAGGTTGCCCAGTGGGTCCATAATCAAAAACAGCATCACCGCTGCAGACCAGGTATCCATTTATATCCTCTTTATGGAAAACTCTTCGTAATCAACCGGTAGTGATTGCGCTAAATATAGCAATGCGCTTATAAGATTGCCTTTGTTTTGTAACGCATTAATGATTAACTTTTTATTCACAAATGTACATTTATGCGCTTTACTTTACCTACCCTAATCGAGACAGGTAACAAAAATGAGTTTAATGACAGTCCAGGAAGTAGCGGACTTCCTAAATGTGCAAGAAATTCGCGTTGAACGCTTACAGCGCGAGAGTTTACTGGTTGCCAAAGACAAAGACCAGAACGGGAATCCTCTGTTCGACCGCAGTGACGTCGAAAAATATAAAACACTGGCAGAGCGATTGGGCGGCATTTAACCTCCCCATCGCCATGCATTCTTATTCTTTGCACCAGTTTGATACAAGGCGAACCGGTGCTGTCTTTGTCAGCCTTCGGCGCGTAGAAATGCCGCCAGAGTTTTAATTCCGGCCCCGGTACCGCCAGCAGGCATTTCCGCATTTGCACTTCCATGATATGCCGCCGCCAGATCCAGATGCAACCAACCCTGTTCATTGCCAGTCACAAAGCGCGATAAAAACCCAGCAGCATTCGATGCACCACCAGCGCCCCCGCCTTTTTGTGCCCGTGAATTTGCAGTATCGGCAAATGACGAAGGACAACGATCCTGATGCCAAGGTTCTAAAGGTAACGGCCAGAAGCGCTCTTGCTCGGACTCCGCTACTTTTAAGAGTGATTGAGACAAAGAAGGATTAAGACTGAATACTGCGTGGTAATCATAACCCAGCGCAACCGTCGCCGCGCCAGTTAGCGTAGCGGCATCAACGATATACTTAGCCTGAGACTCGACAGCGGCAATCAAGCCATCTGCCAGCACCAGACGGCCTTCTGCGTCGGTATTCACTATTTCAACCGTGGTGCCGTTTTTATACGTCAGAATATCACCTAATTTATAGGCATGACCGCTCACCAGATTTTCCGCGCAACACAGGAACAATTTAACCCGCTTGTTGAGCCCTTGCATAATGGCCAGCCCCAACGCACCGGTCACGGTTGCAGCACCGCCCATATCGCATTTCATATCCAGCATACCTTCACTGGACTTCATGCTGTAACCGCCGCTGTCAAACGTAATGCCTTTACCTACCAATGCAGTGGATACAGGCGTATCGCTCAGGCCACCCGGGTTATAATCGAGCTGCAGGAATACCGGCTCGCGATCGCTACCTCGTCCCACATTATAAATGCCAGTCCAACCCTGAGCCTGCAACGCTTCGCCTGTAACGAGCTGATAGCTTACTGCATCGGGTGCCAGCGACTTTAACCAGTCTGCGGCTCTTTGTGCCAATGCCATTGGCGATAGGACTTCAGGCGTGTCATTAATCAGCTTGCGCGTGAACAACAATGCAGAGAATGCCTTTTCCAGCTCGGCCTTGTCACTGTTGTCGCAAAACACCACTCTACCTGGCTTAAACGGACGGGTATAGCTGCCTGCAAAGGTCCACTGTTCGTTCTTTTTCCACGTATCAACAAGGGTTACAACCGGTATGTTCATGCTGTCGAGCTGACGCGCAGCACGTCGAATGACCCGCAAACGGTCCTGATTTCCATTGATGTGAATCAGTGCCTGATTCCCGGCAAAACTCAGCACGGCTTTCTCACCCCAGCTGATATCGGCGGGTGTATCCGTGATCTTCACTTGCATGTCAGTCATAATAATCCTCATGTTTTATAACGTGATTCTTTTATGCAGTTTACTTCACCTTTGCTACGCGGCACACTGATTCGTCGATATAAACGTTTTTTTGCCGATATTTTGCTCGACTCCAGCGAAGAAATTACCGCGCACTGTCCGAATACTGGCGCCATGACAGGTTGTGCGCAGCCCGGCTTTACTGCCTATGTCAGCCCCGCTAACAACCCAAAGCGTAAACTTAAATTCACATGGGAGTTAGCCGTTACCCCGGAAAAGCAGTGGATTGGTATTAACACTCAGCACGCCAATACACTCGCTCATGAAGCGATTGAACAGCGCGTACACCCGATTTTTGAAGACCTTCAGGACATTCGTCGGGAAGTAACGTCGCCAGACGGTCAGTCGAGATTCGATTTTTGCCTTACTCAGCGAGACGGCAGCCTGCGCTACCTGGAAGTAAAATCCGTTACTTTAGCCGAAGGAAATCAGGGCTACTTCCCGGATGCAGTCACATCGCGGGGAACTAAACATGTTCAGGGGCTGGCTGAATTGGCCAGAGCCGGTACCCATACTTGCTTGCTGTTTTGTGTGCAGCACAGCGCCATTGAACAGGTCAGCGTTGCACGGCATATCGACCCGGCTTATGCGGCTGCAGTCACCGACGCGGTTGCAGCCGGCGTGCAAATCATTGCTGTAGGCTGCGAAATGAGCCAAGAAAAAATCACTATAAATCAATTACTCCCAGTTATTTTATAAAAAAAGAGTTGATTTTTAAGAAATGAACGGCATATTTGCGGCTTGCTGAAAAAAGCCTGTACCTTGAAGTACAGCAAAAGGGTGTGCGATTAATAGGAAGCGCATGCCATAATCAGTCATAGACACTTTACGTTGCCTGTACAACACGATTCTGTTATAGATATCCGTTTATTTCAGGACATTTAGGGTGTCGTAGTGTAGGAGAAGTGGCACATGCCTGCTGAGAAAGAAACCAAATCCCTTGGCCTTTTGGCACTTGCCGGGCTCACCCCGTACCAGCCAAAGGACGACGAAGAGTATATGAACGATGCTCAAATGGAGCATTTTCGTTTAATACTTAAGGCCTGGCGTAATCAGTTGCGCGAAGAAGTGGATCGCACTGTAACTCATATGAAAGATGAGGCTGCAAATTTCCCTGACCCGGTAGACCGTGCAGCTCAGGAAGAAGAATTCAGTCTTGAGTTGAGAACACGTGACCGCGAGCGCAAGCTAATCAAAAAAATCGAGAAAACCCTGAAGCGCATTGAAGAAGACGATTTTGGCTTCTGTGACTCATGCGGTATCGAGATCGGTATTCGCCGTTTAGAAGCCAGACCCACTGCAGACTTATGTATTGACTGCAAAACCATGGCTGAAATTAAAGAGAAGCAACTACAGGGGTAACCCTGGTGGTACCGGCCTGTTGTCTTTAGCAGGCTGGTTGCTTTGCCACATTAGTATTGCTTTACAATAGCGATGCAGGATTCCTTGTCCCGTTTTTCTTCCCCCTCTCACCCTAATCGGTACGTTGGCAGATTCGCCCCATCACCGACGGGTCCGTTGCACTTTGGTTCTTTAATTGCCGCCTTGGCCAGTTTCCTGGATGCCCGAGCAAACAAGGGGCGATGGCTGTTACGCATGGAAGATATTGACCAGCCGCGTTGTGTCGACGGTGCAGACACGGTCATTATTGAACAGCTGCGAGCACACGGGCTGCAATGGGACGGCGACATCTGGTATCAGTCACAGCGACTGGATGCTTACAAAAGCATCATCGACACATTGCACCAGCAAAATCGAGTGTACGGATGCGGTTGTACGCGTAAACAAATACGCCTACAAGGCGGCATATACCCCGGCACTTGCCGCCAGGCATCACGCCCGCTGCAGGATAATGCAGTGCGATTGCAGTGTGACCACATGGTTTCTGAATTCACCGATCTGATATTGGGGCCTGTGAGCGTAACCGAGCCACATGCGCTTGAAGATACGCTGTTGCAGCGCCGTGATGGCATCTACAGCTATAATCTGGTGGTCGTGGTTGACGATATTGCCCAGGGCGTAACCCATATCGTGCGAGGCAGTGATTTGCTGGATACGACTGCGGCACATCTGACCCTGTATCATTGCCTGGGAGCCTCCCCTCCCCAATATGCGCACATTCCCGTTGCGGCCACAGCAACCGGACGCAAGTTGAGTAAGCAAAACCACGCCAGAGCATTAGATTGCCAGACGCCGGAGCATAACTTACTTCGCGCACTGGACTTTTTAGGGCTATCTGCCGTTCAGGGCAGTACTGTATCGGATATATTAGACTCCGCAATTGCAAGCTGGCAGTATGGAAATGTGCCTAAAATGCAGGAAGTTATTGTCGATGAGTCAGAATCTACTTATCATACCGGCCGAGATATTTGAGGAGTAACCATCATCATTACCCGCGTTCTGGACAAAGTGAAGCGAGTGTTAAGCCGCGAAACAAGTGAATCCGCACTACAAGGTGTTGTGATCCCGCGCGCCGAGCACTGTATTTCACGGGAAGACATTAGCGATAACGCGTTAAAAGTCATGTACCGCCTGAATAATGCTGGCTTTGAAGCCTACCTGGTTGGTGGCTGCGTTCGCGACTTAATGTTGGGTCATAAACCCAAGGATTTTGATGTTGTTACCAATGCAACACCGGAACAAATTAAAGGCTTGTTCCGAAACTGCCGGTTAATCGGCCGCCGCTTCCGACTTGCACATATTGTATTTGGTCGTGAGATAATCGAAGTAGCGACTTTCCGCGGCCATCACAGTGACGAGTCCAGTAACTCCAAACAGGACGAGCAAGGGCAACTGGTCCGCGACAACGTATTTGGCACCATTGAAGAAGACGCAGAACGACGCGACTTTACCTTTAATGCCATGTACTACGAAGTAGCTAACTTCACTGTCACTGACTTTGCCAATGGCGTAAACGCCATTAAACGCATGGAAGTCGACCTGATTGGCGACCCGGATGTACGTTACCGCGAAGATCCGGTTCGCATGCTACGCGCTGTGCGTTTTGCCGCTAAACTCGGCATGAGCATCACACCGCGTACAGCCAAACCCATTTTTACTCATGGCCACCTGCTGAGTAACATACCGCCTGCGCGGTTGTTCGAAGAAACCATGAAGCTGTTTTTGTCGGGTCAGGGACTCAGTACTTTCCGCCTGCTTAACCAGTATAAACTGCTGGACCCGCTATTTCCGGCGCTCGCCAATGTATTGCACACCAAAGACAGTCGCGAAGTTCAGTTACTTGAAATTGTACTGAAGAACACCGACGACCGAATCAATAGCGGTCAGCGCGTTACACCGGCATTCCTGTACGCCACCTTGTTGTGGTATCCGGTTGAAGAGCACGCGATGAAACTGCAGGCTGAGGCCGGTCTGAACAACCATGATGCCTTCAATATTGCGATGGGCGATATTTTGCACCGCCAAACTCAGCGAATTATGATACCCAAACGCTTCAGCACTGTGATCAGAGATATCTGGATGTTACAGCAGCGCCTGCCACGTCGCTTCGGTCGCCGCGCATTCCAGTTGCTGTCGCACCCTAAATTCAGAGCAGGCTACGACTTCTTGCTGGCCCGAGGCCAGGTAGAAGGAGGGCAAATCCTGGAGCTTGCCGATTGGTGGACACAATTCCAACACGCTGATGCAGGTAAACAAAAGAAACTGCTAAATCAGTTACGTCAAAAAGAGGGCGCAGCACCGCGTAAGCGCCGTCGTCCTCGTAAGCCAAAGCCTGAAAATCATGCAGAGTAGTCGCGTTTTTATTGGACTGGGCAGCAACCTGGGCGACTCAGTCGGACAATTGGTTGCCGCCATTTGCGCCATCAACGATCTGGAAGGCACGCAAGTCGTGAATTCATCCTCGTTTTATCAAAGCAAGCCAATGGGACCGCCCGACCAACCGCCTTATGTAAATGCGGTGGCAAAACTCACTACCACGATGCAACCCCACGATTTATTGCGCAGTCTGCAAAAAATTGAGACAGCGCTGGGACGAATTCGCGATGGCGAACGCTGGGGCCCACGCACAGTGGATTTAGACATACTACTGTTCGGTGAAGAAACCATCGACACTCCGGATCTCACCGTGCCCCATTACGGCATGGCAGAGCGTGAATTTGTTCTGGTACCGCTGTTTGAAATCGCACCTGAACTTATTATGCCCGACGGCCACCCGTTATCTGTATGGGTGTCCCGTTGCTCTCTTGATGGCCTGAAGCGCCTTCCCTCTTCCAATCGCACGTAAAATACGTATAGTTCCCGTGTATCCTCTTTAGGAGATCACCTATGAAAAAAATAACAATTTCTACCCTGCTGGCAAAAAAGCAACGCGCTGAGAAAATCACTGCGCTGACCGCTTATGACGCGAGTTTTGCCAAGCTATTCGACGAGCAAGGCATTGATGTGCTGCTCATTGGCGACTCATTGGGTATGGTGCTGCAAGGACAGGACAGCACGTTGCCGGTAACCACAACCGACATTGCCTACCACACGCGATCGGTTCGCGCTGGTGCGGAACGCGCTTTTGTGATCGCTGATATGCCATTTATGTCGTACGCAACGCCAGAACAAACCTACGCTAACGCAGCGACATTGATGGCTGCTGGCGCCAGTATGGTTAAGCTGGAAGGCGGCGATTGGCTTGCAGAATCTATCAGTGGTCTGAGAGACCGTGGCGTTCCTGTGTGCGGCCACCTTGGTTTGACCCCTCAGTCAGTGAATGTTTTCGGCGGCTTTAAAGTACAGGGGCGTGAAGAGGACAAAGCACAACAGTTGCTGGATGACGCGTTAGCACTTGAACAGGCCGGTGCACAGCTATTGGTACTGGAACTGGTGCCAACTTCACTAGCCAAGCGTATCAGCGAAGCACTGACAATTCCGGTTATTGGTATCGGCGCCGGCCCTCACACAGATGGGCAAATCCTGGTTATGCACGACATGTTCGGCATCAGCGCCAATTACATGCCAAAGTTTTCAAAGAACTATTTAACCGAAACCGGTGATCTTCGCGAAGCGGTAAGCCGGTATATAGAACAGGTGCAAGCGGGCGAATTTCCTGGCCCGGAACACAGCTTCGAGTAATCATGAAATTTATTGAAACCTTAAGCGCCCTGCGCGAGATTCGCCAGCAATGGCGTAATACTCAACAACGTGTTGCGTTCGTCCCAACCATGGGAAATCTGCACGACGGTCACATCGAACTGGTGAAAAAAGCCAGGACACTGGCTGATGTCGTTGTTGTGTCGATTTTTGTTAACCCAATGCAGTTTGGTGCAAACGAAGATCTGGACGCCTACCCACGCACTCTGGATGCCGATAAAGCCAAACTGGAAGCCGAAGGCGTAGACGCCTTGTTCTTTCCCTCAGCCAGCGACATCTATCCGCACGGTTTGAATGAACAGACGTTCGTTGAGGTCCCCGGCATCTCAGATTTGTGGTGTGGAGCCAGTCGCCCCGGGCATTTTCGCGGTGTCGCGACTATCGTATGTAAGCTTTTCAACATGGTTCAACCTGACGTTGCGTGTTTCGGCGAAAAAGACTTCCAGCAATTGCAGGTTATCCGCACTATGGTGGAAGACTTATCCATGCCCATCGATATCGTTGGCGTTCCTACCCGCCGCCAGCCAGATGGATTAGCCATGAGCTCGCGCAACGGCTACCTGACCGAGACCCAACGACAACAAGCCACGCAAATATTCGCTACCATGAACACGATGCGTGATGCCTTGCAAGCCAGGAGTGACAGCCAACAGGCCATTCTTGACCTGGCAACGGCGCAATTAGAAGGGGCTGGTTTAAAACCTGACTACGTTGCCATTTGTAATGCCCGCACATTGCAGCCAGCCAATGAAGAAGACAACGATTTGGTAATCTTAATGGCGGCCTTTATGGGTAAGACCCGCCTCATCGATAATTTACACTTTACGCGTTAAGCCCCTTTATGTCAGGGCAGACTGGTCTGCCCTGACATAATTATCACCTTTGCCCCAATCTACTTTGCCGGTCTTCTGACTCACTGCTACGCTTTACTTAGTTTCCGCAACGAGCCAATGCATTATGAGTGACTCAACACACTCAACTCACAGATTGTATGACGAGCTTCAGGACCTTTTGCGATGTGATAATCGCGTATTCAATTTTATTGACAGTACGGCCCTTGACGGCCTTTGGTATTGGGACTTAGAAGCCCCCGAACACGAGTGGATGAGCGACTCGTTTTGGCAAACACTAGGCTATGATCCGGCGACTAAACAGCACTTAGCATCTGAATGGCAATCGATCATTAATCAGGATGACCTGGCTGTCGCGACTGAAAATTGTTTAAAGCACTGTGAAGACCCATCACACCCCTATGACCAAATTGTTCGCTATACCCACGCCACGGGGAAAACGATCTGGGTTCGCTGCAGAGGGATGGCCATCCGGGACGAATCCGGAAAACCGATTCGATTGCTTGGTACACATACCGACGTTACCGCATTAAAAGAACAAGAGCTGACGCGAGTACAAACTGAACAAGAGCAAAAACTGGCCTACAAAAAACAAGCCCTTGTACTCGAGGAGCTCGAAAGGACGGCCAGTATAGGCACCTGGGAGATAGACTTACAAACCAATGAAATCACCTGGAGCCCACAAACCAAGCGTATTCATGAGGTCCCTCAGGATTACACGCCAACCATTACTTCCGGGATAAACTTTTATAAAGAAGGCGAGAGCCGCCGTGTGATATCTGAAGCAGTAGAGCAAGGTATTGCCCATGGCACGCCATGGGATTTAGAACTTGAACTTGTCACCGCCAAAGGAAGAAATATTTGGGTGAGAGCCTTGGGTAAGCCCCACTTTGAGGACAACAAATGCGTCCGCTTATTTGGTGTTTTTCAGGACATATCCCAACAGAAACAAGTTGAAAAAGCGTTGCGTGATGCTCGCCAGGAAGCCATAAATAACGCCGTTCGATTGCAACTTGCCCACAACTCAGTCGGTATGGGCGTGTTTGAACTGGACCTGACAAACGGCGAATTACACTGGGACAAGTGGATGTACCCGCTCTACGGCGTATCTGAAGCGCAATTTTCCGGCGCTTATGATGCCTGGGAACGGTGTGTTCACCCCGAGGATATAGAGCAAGCGAAAGCGCTACTGGTTACCGCTATTGCAGAAACGAGTACGTATGACACCCAATTCAGAATTATCCGGCCCGACGACGGCAAGGTTCGACACATCAAGGCAAATGCGGCCGTAGTTACCGACGATACTGGTACGCCAGCCAAAGTGATTGGGGTAAACTATGATATTACCGACAAAGTAAATACGATGGCGGTGTTAAGGCAAGCTAAACAGAAAGCGGAAAGCGCGGCGCAGGCTAAGAGTGACTTTCTCGCCAATATGAGCCACGAAATCCGCACTCCGATGAATGCCATTCTGGGCGGAATTCAACTGCTAAGAAGCGCTAACCTGAATGAACCTCATAAAACGATTATTAACAATGCCGCTTTTTCGGCACAGAGTTTACTCACTATCATCAATGATATTCTCGATTACTCGAAAATTGAGTCCAACAAACTTACTCTCGAAAAAGCGCCCTTTTCCCTCAAAGATGTTATCAATTCGATCACTTATGAACTGGATGCACTGGTTAGCAATAAAGGCATAAAGTTAATCACCGCCATAGAGAAAAACGTAGAAGATGGCTGGATAGGAGATGTAGTCCGGGTAAAACAGGTGCTGCTGAATATTGTGTCCAATGCCGTTAAATTCACCTCTGAAGGCGAAGTACGCTTGCATATTCATTGTGAACAGTACCAAACCAAGCAGGCATTGTTTATTGAAGTGACCGATACCGGCATTGGTATGTCTGAAGCGATGTGTCAGCGTATTTTTGAACGCTTTACCCAGGCAGATACCTCTACGACCCGGAAATTTGGTGGCACTGGCCTGGGTATGTCGATTACGCAAAGCCTGGTTAATTTGATGGGGGGCGAACTGAGGCTCAATAGTACAGAGGGTAAGGGCACAACGGTGAATGTCATTTTACCCCTGACACCAACGCCGCTGGATGAAACAGGTACACCAGTAAGAACCTTATCGACGCCGCAACTTGCCGGTGTGCGCGTACTGGTAGCCGAAGACAATGCAATCAATCAGGCTGTTATAGAGGCGTTTTTAAATGAAACTAACGCGGATATTACGCTGGTTGAGAATGGTATAGAAGCCGTCGATACAGTGAAACGTGAGGACTTCGATATCATACTGATGGACATTCATATGCCTGAAATGGACGGGCGACAAGCTCAACAACACATCGCTCAGCTAAAAAAGCACATTCCTATTGTCGCGCTCACTGCCAATGTCATGCCTGACGACGTAGCCGGCTATATAAAGCAGGGATTCGTGAGCCACATTGGCAAACCTATTGAGGTAACTACCCTGTACAGTGTACTCAGGCAGTATACCGGGCGTGGATAGGGGCAACCTGGGGTGGTAGCCTTAATTATTGACGACGTTCGCCAACGGTTCCCCGGAGAGCGTTAAGTCCTGCCAGACACGATTGCGCATCGCAATGTCATGCTGCTCTTGCAAAATCGCTTTTAAGTCAGCCACTGTGGTTAACGGATTTGCCAGCACCACTCTGAATACCGTAATGGGATAAGCACCGTAGGTCGGGCTTTCCAGGCGTGTCCGTGAAACAAATGATTTACCCGCCTCACGTTGAAGCTTTTGCACATTTACAACTAATCTGTCGACTTTGCCATTCAGTCGCTGCGCTTTACCGGCAGGTAACGCGAGTAAGGTTTGCTGAACAGACTGCGGACAGACACGGTAGGTCAGTAACGACAGCGTTGGCGAGGTAACCAGCTCAAAATCCGGATGCTCGTCTATCATTTTGGCGAATTGCTTCGCTTTGTCGATACTTTGATTGATCAGCAACTCATAACCACGGCGCCCCAGAATATGTAATGACGAATACACCATCATAGCCATTCCGTTACGCGAGCCTTCCAGCGTTGTAGCGCCGAGGTCTTTTGAACCTTCCCGAAGAATATACTGCGCATGATGACGTACCGCATTGGCATGCTCAGGATTCTTAAACAATGTCATACCGGCCCCCATGGGGACATACATCTGTTTATGGGCGTCGATGGTAACAGAATCCGCCCGCTCAATGCCTTTCATAATGTAGCGGTAAGACTGTGAAAACAACGTCGCACCGCCCCAGGCAGCATCGACATGGAACCAGCACCCCAACTCTTTTGCCACATCAGCCAGTTCATCCAACGGATCGACATGACCGGTTTCCGTGGTCCCACCAATCCCGACAATGGCCAGCAGCCGGTTGCCTTGTTCCTGGTAGGCTTTTCCTGCCTGCAGAGCTTTTTCCGGATCCAGCACCTGATCCGGGCACGGTAGTGTCAGCAGCCCTTCCCGGCCGATACCCAGCAGATCAACGGCTTTCGACAAACTGTAGTGACCACGTTTTGAGCAAAGCACGCCGAGGTTATTGATGTTGTAGTGACGAAGTGCACTGGCCAGGCCCGCTCGCGCGACACCTGAAAAGCCTGAGTCAGGCCCGAGAAGTTTGTTTCTGGCAACCCACAAAGCGGTAATATTAGCAACAGTCCCACCCGAACAGAATGCTCCTAAAGCGTGGCGGGCACTGTGCAGGTATTGCTCGTAAAATGGTTCGGACTGTTCATAAACAAGGTTGTGCATCATGCCAAGCACCTGACGCTCCAACGGCGTGAATGCTTTTGACGTTTCAATCTTAACCAGGTTCTGATTTAAACCAACAAGTAGCTTCGATAGCGACAGATGAAAATACGGCAGCGCCGAGGTCATGTGCCCGATAAAGGTTGGAGAATAGGTATTAACAGAGTGAGCAACCAGCTTTTCCAGCAGGTTTTCCGCATGCGTCGACACGAACTCTGGCGATTCAGGCATTGCTGCATCGGCAAAGTCCTGCTCAACCTCTTCCAGCGAGGTTTTCTTAGTCACCACATGTTGCGACAAAAAATCCAGAATATTGTCGGAAAGGTGTTGTTCAATTTGTGCCAGCTTGGAGTCTTTGTGTTCCGGTTTGGTAAACACACGAAACAGGTGCTCTAAGCTTACTTGTGCTTCACCCACACTACACACCTCTCGAATAGAAACAAATTTCTGTGGCAGACCTGTTCACGGGTCTTATCTACCACAGCATTGCGATAAGGCTACGTTTGAAACTCACCCTGTAAACTTAGCGGCAACCTTTCTTTCTGTTACCGAACTTTATCGCAGAATACACAATACACCAAGTACCGGAGGCGCAATTGAATGTCACACCGGCCATTTCAGGGCAACGATTATAAGGATTTTAACGTAAAAGCCCACGAAAAAGTGTAACACTATTGACACAAACGCCTACTTTCGCAGCATTTTCGCGCACTTTCAAGACTATGCGTCAGTGCTTCTCAATACCCAGCAATCCTGACCACTGCGTAAATACTTCTCTTCAAAAGGGGTAATCGGGTCTGACGTTGCCACTTTTTCTATACGGGTGGCTTTGCCATAAAGTTCGCAAGCTCTGGCAAATTCCTGTAGATACAACAGCCAGTTGCTACGCACTTCAATGAGCGGCGAAATAGCCATTAGATCGGGCATCGCTGGCCCACCGTGCCAACGCTTTTGCACCTGCGCAGATTTGGGGTAAGGGTTGGGGTAAAGTAAATAATGACGCTCGATATGCCAGGCAGCCGTAGCTTGCGCCTCGCGTAACAGTCGCCAGAAGTCGTTTACATCGGCCCGGAAAACCCGGTAGTTATTAGCATCCTGCTGATAGTGTGCGTGCTTATCGACCCGCAATGCAGACTTGTCTAATCCAATTACACGGGCGTGCGGGTAGCGCTGAGCCAGTGTTGCGGTGCTTTTTCCCACTCCACAACACGAATCGACAATTAACGCCCCCTGCCAGTCGCCCAACCAGGCCGTAAATTCATCAAATGCCAATCGAGTATGCTCGGATACCGGCCGTTGATGGGTGTGGGCCCGATACCGGGCCACCAGCTTGTCGAGTTTTTCGTGGATACCTGCTTGTGTGGTCTCCACTGTACGAGAGTTACCTTGCATAGTAGTTAGGTTCGAATTCCGGTTCCGCGCTTTAATAGCGTATAAGCTACTGTAAATAACGCAATGTTAAACACAACCAATACGCCCATCGCCGCGCCAATATTGACATCGGAGACACCCAAAAAGCCGTAACGGAAACCATTCACCATATACACTATGGGGTTCGCTTTACTTACCCATTGCCAGAATTCAGGTAACAGGCTCAACGAATAGAACACGCCACCAAGATAGGTTAGCGGTGTTAACACAAAGGTGGGGATCAAACTGATATCGTCGAAGGTCTTAGCGAAAATACCGTTGACTAATCCGGCGGTCGCGAACAAGGTGGCCGTTAATAACAACGTAATCACGATAACGGGCAGGCTGTGAATACTAACGTCAACAAACAGCATGGATACCACGGACACAATCAGGCCTATGAGCATTGCACGCGCTACGCCGCCGCCAATATACCCCAGGATGATGACCCAGGTTGGCACCGGCGCTACCAGCATTTCTTCCAGATTCCGCTGAAACTTAGCGCTAAAAAACGACGAAGAAACGTTGGCGTATGAGTTGGTGATCACCGACATCATAATCAATCCGGGTACAATAAACTCCATATAGCTGAAGCCCCCCATGTCGCCAATTCGCTGTCCGATCAGGTTTCCGAATATGACGAAATAAAGGCTCATGGTAATGGCCGGCGGCACCAGAGTCTGAACCCAGATGCGCAAAAAGCGCGTGCATTCCTTGATCCAAATAGTGGTCAGTGCGACCCAATTATTTCCTGCAGACATTACGCTTGCTCCTTACGGCCAGCCTCAACCAGACTAACAAACAATTCTTCCAACCGGTTCGCTTTGTTACGCATACTCATTACTTGAATCCCTTGTTCGGTTAACTGCGAAAAGACCGGATTTAATCCATCGGACTTAGCGACATCGACTTCCAGCGTCGTGGGATCCAGCAATCTGTTTTCGAACCCTTCTAATTTGAGCTGTTGGGTTTCCCCTTGCACATCGAGTACAAAGGTTTCCATGTTGAGCTTCGACAACAGCGCTTTCATCGAGGTATTTTCAACAATTTGTCCCTTGTCGATGATAGCGATATTGCGGCATAGCATTTCCGCTTCTTCAAGGTAATGCGTGGTTAGAATAATGGTGATCCCCTGGTTGTTAATCTCTTCCAGGAATCGCCACATTGAACGACGGATTTCGATGTCTACCCCGGCAGTCGGTTCATCCAGGATCAGCATTTTGGGTTCGTGCATCAGCGCACGTGCAATCATAAGCCGGCGCTTCATACCACCAGACAATTCTCTGGCCCTGGCATTGCGTTTTTCCCACAAATCCAGTTGCGTTAAGTACTTTTCCGCTCGTTCGTTTGCAACCTGACGCGGCACACCGTAATAACCGGCCTGATTCACAACGATTTGCAGTACGGTCTCAAACTGATTGAAGTTAAACTCCTGTGGGACCAATCCAATGCAGGATTTCGCTAACTCTTTTTGCGTGTGCAGATCGTAGCCAAACACTTTTACGTCGCCACTGCTGGGGTTAACCAGCGAACTAATAATGCCGATTGAGGTGGATTTACCTGCCCCGTTTGGTCCGAGAAGCGCAAAAAAGTCGCCCTCCGCTACGTTCAAATCAACGCCTTTTAGCGCCTGAACGCCGCCACGATAGGTCTTGGTTAACCCGGATATTGTTAACGCTTGCATGCTTTGTTCCATGGAATAGTCGATGTGCCGTGCGGCATTTGCAGAGCCGGTGTGTTCACTACACCGGATAGTCGTATATTGTGAACCTGACCGCAGGTGACCCAATAGTCGGTTACCCCAGCTTTTTGTTCTGGCTCTAGTATGGGGGTGAGGAATGTATTTTCAACCCTTTACGTGCTGAGTCTTGCTTATGCTGCGATGTACTGAGTTAACGTTTGACGTAGTGTTTCGCTGTCTTTGACAACCTGACTAAACACAGCTCGATTGTCCTGCTCTGCATCAGGATGTTCCAGAGACTGCAACAATATATGAAGTGATTTAGCGCCAATCTCACCTACTGAGCCTTTGAGTTTATGGCTATGCTGGCGCAGGGCTTCAGCGTCTTCATTATCGATTGCGTTGGCGATATCTGCCAAGCGATCATCAAGCGACTCAAGTACCATTTTAACTATGCGTTTTAAGAGTGCTTCGTTACCAGCCAACCGCTGTAGCGCGTCACTCTTGTCCCATATGACTGACTCTGATGTACCTTCCTCGACCTCAGGGGTTTTAGGTACTGGCGCTTTTGCGCTATCCCGATTAAGCCACAGCGACAGCTTATCTATAAGAATATCGGACTCAACCGGCTTGGTGATGTAGTCATCCATACCCGCTTCAATGCACTTATCCCGCTCCCCTTTCATTGCGTTTGCCGTCATGGCAATAATAGGAACCCCCATGGATTTTAATCCGCCCTTCCCGTTGCGAACGGCTTGCGTGCAGGTGAACCCATCCATGACCGGCATGTTGCAGTCCATCAGAATAATATCGACATCTTCATTTTTTTCGTAACGGGCCTGAAGGATATCGAGCGCCGCTTTGCCATCCTCTGCAAACAGCAGGTTCAAATCAAAGCCCGACAACAAATGCATCACCACATCCTGGTTTATGTTGTTGTCGTCTACAATAAGAATGGTCTGATTATCAAAGTGAGACGCATCAGAAGCTCGGCTGCGCTTCCTGTCTGAATCTCTGCGTTTATTTGCAACAACGGGTAAGTCAACGCTTCGCTGATTTGCCAGAGCCGACAACAAAGACGACACCATAACCGGCTTGCGGATAGGAGTGAGCGATTCACCCGTAGCGGCAAATGTATAGCCGGTTCGACTCAGTCCGAACAAGCGGTAGTCGATACCAGGTTGCTGCCGGTTAATGAATTCCTGAGTTAACTGCTCTGCATTGGCAGCATCGAGGTTTACCAGAACACATAATTGCGCATCGTCATTTGACAATATAGTGTTGGCATCAATGAGGCGCACGTCTGCCCCCAGATTCTGAAGACAGTTAATCAGTGGCCGTTGCTCTGTTTCATCGACAAACAGCAGTCCGATCTCAAAGCCATTCAAGCGCGCTTTTCTTATTGCAGGCACTAATGTAAATTCCGTTGCAGGAATACTAAAAGTGACTTCAGTTCCCTGTTGAAGTGCAGACTTGAGGGATATCTCTCCTCCCAGTAACTCGCACAGCTGTTTACAAATGGCCAGACCCAACCCGGAACCGCCGTAATTGGCTGCAATTGATCTATCGGCCTGAGTGAAAATCGTAAACAGGGATTGTTGAGCTTCTTCCTGGATCCCAATGCCGGAGTCTTTAACGGTCACCACCAGCCTAACATTGCTGGCAGTGTCATCAGCTTCTGTTTTTGCAATAACCTGCACAGCCCCCTGCTGAGTGAATTTAATGGCGTTGCTGACCAGATTATTGATAACTTGTGTGATGCGGAACGGGTCGCTCTTCAACTGCGTAACGTTCAGACCCGAGGTGTCAATGAAAAAGTCGATATCCTTTGCAAACGCCGTAACCGCCTGAGATTGACACACGCCCTCAATGAGCTTTTCCGGGCTGAACATCGCTAAATTAATATCCAGCTTGCCCGCCTCTATTTTCGACAAATCCAGAATGTCGTTTACCAACATAGCCAGGCTATTGGTGCTGACTTCGGCCATACCAACAATGTCGTTGATGCCTTTGTTACCGTGATCCCGTTTAAGAATAGACATTGCCCCCAGAATACCATTCAGCGGTGTACGCATTTCATGGCTGATTGACGATATAAACCGGGTTTTAATGATATTAGCCTGCTTCACCTCGGAAAGTGCCTTTTCCAGCTCTTGTGTTCGCTCAGCTACCGCGTCTTCCAAATGGCGATTTGCCACCGAAAGCTCTGCGGCATATTTTTTAATAGCGGTAACGTCATTTAGCAACAGTGCAAACTGTCCGGCTTTTTCTTTATAGGCCAATGGAATCAGCAAGCAGCGAAAGTAACGTATCGACAAATCGTCGCGCCATTCGATTTCGGCCTCAGTACTATACCGACTGGCCTTAGCGGCGTTGTGTAATTCACATAACGTTGTGCTGGCATACTGATTAAACGACGTATCCAACGGTGCATTTAACAACTCTTCTGGCGACTCATTGAACAATCCCTCAGCGGCGGGGTTGATATCCAGTAATCGGTGTTGCCTGTCAAATAGCAAAATGGCATCGTTGCTATTTTCAACAACCGTTTGCGACACGGCTCTGGATTCAGCCAACGCTTCGTGATGCTTCATATTGCGAAACAGAAGCAGAAACACACCGGCAAAACTAATGAGAACAAAGCCCAGCGCACTGTAGACTTTTAGACGCGACTGATTATAAAGCGCATTGATTTCTTCATCAGACTTTCCCACCACCGACAATATGTAATGACTGGCATCAATCTGAAAGCGCCGCGACTGCCCGACAAACTGATCGCTCGAGTCACGTACATTAGAAAAATGCTCAATCCCTTTCGCATCAAGCGCGGGCTCTCTTTTGTACAGACTGAAAAACAACGCATCAGATCCCAATTGACTAGCGAACAGATAATCCGATTCAGGGTGTTTAATGATCGTGCCGTGTTCATCGGCAACAATTATGTGTAGATCGGAAGAAATGAGATCGTCTACCTTGGCAAGTAGTGATGTCAGATCAGCATTGGCAACCAACAATCCAACCAGTTGGTTTTGTTCACTGTAGATCCCTTTTGCTATCCGAATAGTCGGACGGTAAGGCACCTCAACTTTCCCGTACTCTTCATTCAGACTGACTGCTGATACATAAGTTTCGTGTATTGCTAATTTCAGCCCTTGTTCAACATAACGTTTATCCGCCTTGTTCTGAAGGTTTGCGTCATTGGCTAGCAGGACACGGCCGCCCCGGCGCTCAATTCGAATATACTCGTCGCCACTGGGTAAAATGATGCGCACTTGGAAAAAAGCTGGCGACGTTGCCAGAAACGCCTTAAACAGCTCTTCTGTCTCAAAGTCTGGCACAACGGATTGCAGACCCAGATTTGCTTTAGTGGGTTGAGATAAACGCGTGTGAATGCGAGTAGCGCCGAGGCTACTATGAAGAAACTCTACGTCATTCTTAAACTCATTGAGGTGATCTGACAGCATGGCAGAAACCTCATTGGCGTTTACCGTCAGGTCTTCGGCGATAGCATCGTTGACAGTATCAACCATGTATTTATTTGCCAAATAAGACGATACCACTGCAACCAGCACGAACAAAGCCACCAGTTGCAAGGGAAGTCGGCTAACCACTATTCACCCCTACGCGTTGCTGTGTGTCAGCACTTTAGCACTGACTTTATTATGATTGTCATTGTTTGCGAGGTTATTTTCAGCAGTGTCAAAACGCCCGGTTTCAAAACCTGCTCTGTAGAGCAGTAATGCATTGCACAGCGAGGAATTGCCCTATACGCTAATTCGCAACTTTTATTATATTGTCTGATACTATGTTATCGAACAGACTTTTCATCAACTTTAGCTAAAAATATAAATATTACAATTTAAACCGGCGGTATTATCTGTCAGGATGACAACAGAACTAACGAATAATTGAGCAACCCATGCCAACAGCACATTTATGTTAGCGCTTGACACCAGAACAATAGAATCCTGCACCGTGCTGATTGTCGACGACGACAATGTCAGCCGCACCGTTATATCTACGATTTTAAGCGATCTATGCCAGTGCGTAACCGTGTCTAATGCTCCGGACGCATTGAGTTACTGTAAACAACAAAAGCCCGATTTGTTAGTGGTTGATGTCAACATGCCGGAGATGAACGGCCTGAATTTATGTAAAGCCATCAAGCACGATGACGATCTGGATGATATTCCACTTATTTTCATAACGGGCAATGTCAGCAAAGAATCGCAACTGCAATGCTGGGAGTCAGGCGGCAATGACTTTGTATCCAAGCCGGTCATCGCACAAACGCTTATCCACAGAGTTCGCAATCAATTACTAAGTAAACTGCGAATGGACGCGTTAACAACGCTGACATTTCACGACTCGCTCACCGGTTTATTGAATCGCAATTATTTAAAGCAAGAGTACCCCAGGCTATCGCGACAACTCATGCGTGACCAACAACCACTTGGCGTGATCTTGTTTGATATCGATTATTTCAAACAGTACAACGATCACTATGGACACTTATACGGCGATCAGTGCCTGGAAAGAGTCGCAAAAATACTGCAACAACACGGGCGCCGCTCACGCGATGCCATGATTCGTTACGGTGGTGAAGAGTTTTTGGCAATACTGCCGGACGCGGATATGACGGCGACTCGCAAAATAGCGCAAAACATCGTAAAAGCGGTTTACGACACCAACATACCGCATGTGCAAACTGTACACAGCCGCGTTACGCTAAGCGCAGGGGCTATCAGTACCAAAGCCTTTGATCAGGACAGTCTCGAAGATATATTGGATCTTGCCGATATAAACTTGTACGAGGCCAAGCTTAATGGCAAAAACCAGGTAGTGTGTAAGTAACGAAACGGAATGGCTGCTCAAACCATTCCGTAACGACGTTACACTATCGCTCGCAAAACGAACCTAGCGTTGGGCAGTTAACGTAGCATCCTCATTGCCTAGTTCAATAACCACTTTACGGTCAAAAAACGTTTGTTCACCGCCGTCGTAAGCACTTTGAGATTCACCCAGTGCGACTGTGAGTATTTGTTGGCTATCTACCCCCTTATTGATCAGATATTGCTTAACACTTATTGCCCGTTGCATGGACAATGCCTGGTTGTATTCGTCTTTGCCCCGCTTGTCTGCATGACCGGTTAGCCTCGCAGTTAATGTCGGATAGCCCTTCAGCGTTTTGGCAATCAGGTCCAGTTGCTTTTGATAGTCCGGGGCGATGTCGTAGGCTCCGGTCTGGAACTGCACACTGCTTTGCAAGGAAATAGAAGGTGTGGTGCTTTCTTCCTGCATAGCGACTTGTGTCACTGAAGCTTGCTGCATCGTCTGCAGTTGGTTTCGCATTGCAATCAGAGCCCGATCCCGCTCAGACAGCAACTGAGCCTGAGCTGACAGGCGCTGAGTCTTAGCCTCCAGTGCTTTGTCCTGGCGAATGTCGTTGCCCAGCATGGCGCCCATAAAACCGGCAACCGCTGCGCCAACCGGCCCGGCAACGATAGCGCCAATGACGACGCCTGTGCCAAGACCAACGCCGGGCGCATGTTCGTATTCAGTTTCTTTTTCTTTTGCATAAGCGCTAGTGGCAGTAAGTGTGGTCGCTAAAACTAAAGCTGACATTGTTGATTTACGCATAGTCATATCCTTTAAAACAGTAGTGAGGTGTGTTGATTCGATGGTGTTATTACAACAAGCTCTCATGGCTGAATGCTTCTGCTGTTGAGGAAATGTCGTGGCAAAAATGTGCTAACCCTGACCAAACCGGGCAAAATGACATAAAAGATGAGCCAGATGACTGACTGGCTGTTTTGAGTAAGTCCCGTGTTTACTACTAAGGCAAGCTACCGATATCACTGATATCAAAAACGAAAGGTGGCAGAAAAATGGCAAGTTCGGGGAATTTATGCCGAACTTGCCATGTCAGTAACACTCTTAATGTATAGTGCTTATCACACGCTAATTGTTGGTCTATTCATTTTGTTCTGAATCAACGCTTTTATCGCAGAACAAACCTTAGTAAATACTGTTTAAAGAGACTGCTATGCCAAGAAACATTGCCCTTGTAGAAGACGACATTGCCATCCGCGACAATTATACCGCCGCTTTAACCGGCCAGGGCTACACGGTTAATGCGTTTGCAGACCGTCCTTCAGCCAGTGCGGCTTTTACGCAGTCTTTACCAGATTTAGCGATTATAGATATCGGCCTTAAAGACGAAATGGAAGGCGGCTTTATGCTTTGTCAGCAGTTGCGTCAGTTATCGCAAACCCTGCCGATTATTTTCTTTACTGCCAGAGACAACGATGTAGATACCATCAGTGGCTTGCGCATGGGTGCAGATGATTACCTGACTAAAGATATCAGCATGGCCCACTTGCTAGCGCGCATTGCAGCACTGTTTCGCCGCACTGATTTACTTGCTACACCCAAACAGGACAGCGATCTTATCAAGCTTGGTCATTTGTTAGTGGATGTCAGCCGCATGACAGTGAGCTGGAAAACAATGCCTGTTGCACTTACCGTGACCGAATTCTGGATGCTGCACGCAATAATCAAACGCCCAGGGCACGTCAAGAGCCGTCAACAGTTAATGGATGAATCCCGCATGGTTGTTGATGATTCCACCATCACCTCACATATCAAGCGCATGCGTAAGAAGTTTATTCAGTTGGATGCGGACTTTGATCACATTGATACCGTGTACGGTATGGGTTACCGCTGGCAACAATAGTCGATTAGGGAAAAGGCTTTGAAGTTACGTTTTTCAATTCGGTTACAGCTGCTTGTTTTGTCGCTGTTCCTGTTCGCAATTCCCTGGCTTGGGTATAAATACGTTTGGGAACTTGAACAGTACCTTCGAATTGGTCAGGAACAAACCATGATAGGTACGGCGCGGGCAGTGGCCACCGCGCTGCACGAACGCCCCGCCCTGTTCGACAGTCAGTCGGCCTATTTGCAAAATGTACGGCCCGGCACAGATTTATATGCCCCGCCGATTGATGTGCCGATCCAGCTGGACGGCCGACTACAGGAATGGCAAGCCGTATCCCCGCTTATTCAGTCGTACGGCAGCAATAATGTCGTGACCTGGTTTGAAGACAATGCTGACGTTTCAATGTCATTTCAACATATGGTTGGGCGTTTCGATCAGTATTTTTACGCCATGTTTGCGGTCAATGACGATAAGGTGGTGTTTCGCGCTCCAAACAGTTTGAGCGTCGATCGTTCTGATCACTTGCTGATTGGCATGCTCGATGCCCAGGATAGCTTACAGCGTTATATTATTTCCCCCTACAAACCCGGCTGGGTGAACGCTTACCGACTGGACAGCGACCCGCGATATTTCCGCGCGACAGATAATGCTCTACAAATACAGGGCCGCTGGCTGCTTACACCCGATGGCTACAGCATCGAGCTGCGCTTCCCGATTACCATGACATCCGGCTCGTTAGCCTTCGCGCTGGTAGATGTTGATGATGAAATAGACCGTACCAAGCAATACGCCATGGGCACGGCGAATCCCAATCAAAGCGATGATCTGGGCACGGTCGTAACTCCGTCACCGGAAATCGAACGCATTTTGTCTGGCCTTAGATATGCAGATTCAAGAGTGTGGGTTATCGACAAACACAAACGGGTGTTGGCTCGCTCAGGCTCTATTCATTCCTCACAAGGGTTCAACGCCGGACAACAACGGCCGGCTGGAAATAGCGGATGGGAATACATTGAACAAAACTGGTTGTTACCGCTTTATTATCAGATTCTGACTCGCCCGCCAGGTGACTTTGTCGACGAGCTGGCAGATGCATATGCCTTAGCCGGTAAAGACATTAACCGCGCACTGGCGGGTAATCCCGATTCGTTATGGCGGCTTACGCCCGACAACAAAGCGGTCATTCTGTCGGCAGCCTATCCTATTTATATTGGCGACGCCGTCATGGGTGCCGTGGTGGTAGAACAAACCACACACGGGATTCGTACCTTGCGCAACCGTGCACTTGAGCAATTGTTTCACGTTATCCTGGCCGTCATGCTGCTGGGCACAACCGGGTTATTATTGTTCGCCCACCGGATTTCCAGTCGCATTCGCGACCTCCGCGACAACACTGAAGCGGTAATAGATTCAAACGGAAAAATAATTGGTACATTACCTCCCTCACGTAATGCCGATGAAATTGGCGATTTGTCCCGCTCGTTTAGTGCCGTACTAAGCCGCTTGCAGCAATACAACTCATACCTTGAAAATATGGCGTCGAGGCTGTCTCACGAGCTACGTACCCCCATCGCTGTTGTACGTTCATCACTGGATACGCTCAATCAGGTACAGGACCCGGATCAGCAACAAGTATTTTTAAGCAGGGCACAGTCGGGGATCAGTCGTTTAAGCAGTATTCTGAACAGTATGAGCGAGGCCACCCGCCTTGAACAGGCCATTAGTCAGGAAGACACCGAACAGTTTGATTTAACCCGAGTGGTTAAAGGCTGCGTCGAGGGGTACCAATATGCTTATCCACAGCGTCAGTTCACATTAAAGCTATCGGCCAAACAGGCGCCCTTGGTGGGTTCCCCGGATCTGATTGCGCAAATGCTGGATAAGATCATCGCCAATGCCGTTGAATTCAGCACTCAGGACAGCACCATTGCCTTACATATCTGGCAGGAGCAGCGTCAGATCAAGTTGAGCATTACCAATACCGGGCCGTTGCTACCGCAGGGCATGCAATCACAGCTAACACAATCTATGGTATCGGTGCGGGCAGAGGGGAATCAATCCGATGGCCCCCCCCATCTGGGACTGGGCCTGTACATTGCCAACATTATTGTAGGATTCCACCACGGCAGTATTGTGCTTAACAATTTACCGGATAATACCGGGGTTTGTGTGGTCACCACCTTTCCGGCAACACAATAGCGCCTATTATTGTTTACCGGAGCCTTGAGTCATGCTGCTGTCGGGTACATTTTTCAGCAGCATTTGCTGTTTGCGTCGGTACATCATGTAAGCCAGCCTGCGCATACTCACCTTGGTGTCTGTTTCATCCACAATATCGACCCCAAGTAATCGCTCCAATAAGTCCTCCAATGTAAGCACGCCTTCTAGACCACCGTACTCATCGACCACTAATAACATGTGGATGTGATTTTTAAGGAAGTGGTCGAAGGTTGAAGACAGCGGCATCGAGCCCAGCACAGTAACCATGCTCTTGCTGTACTTCTTTAAGGGTGAGTCACCGTTGCCACGGGCCTGCGCAAGCAGTAAATCGGAACGTAACACAAAACCGGTGATTTGTTCGCTGTCCTGAGATTCATAAACCGGGATTCGGGAAAACTCAATATTGCTGTGTTTGTGAAAAAACGCTTCTACCGTCATATCTTCCGATACTGAAAACACCTGGGTACGGTGAGTAATGGCGTCTTTTACGGTTAATTCGTTCAGACTGAGCAAGCTTTTTAAGAAGACCGCTTCGTGTTCGTCTAACTGCCCTTCCTGACCGCTCAGATCGGCCATGGCATGCAGCTCGGCACGGCTGAGACCGCGTAGTGGAGACTCTTCCTTGAAGCCTTTGGTCAGCCATTGCGACATCTTTACAAAAGGAAGTAGTACAATCACCAGGTATTTTAGAAAATAAGCGGTAATTGGCGCTAGCCCACGCCAATAGGTAGCCCCAAGGGTTTTCGGAATGATTTCTGAAAACACCAGGATCAGCAGAGTCAGAATTGCCGAAATGATGCCGAGATAAGCGTCGCCAAACACAACCGCTGCCTGGGCACCAGCACCTGCCGCCCCCATAGTATGAGCAATGGTATTCAGGGTTAAAATAGCCGACAACGGGCGATTGATGTCATCGGTGAGTTCGCGAATGATCTTCCCGCTGGGTTTGCCCTCTTTTTCCATGAGCGATATGTATGCCGACGATACACTCAAAATCACCGCCTCCGCGACTGAGCACAAAAACGAAAAGCCCAGCGCGATAAAAATATAAATTAACAGCAGCAACATAGTGTTCGGTCCGGTTCCTTGTCAAAGTCCATTGGCTGGCAATACAGCCTCAACGATTTATTATGCGGGTTGTACCTGAAGATACAACCCACAATCTAAGACCAAAGAATAATTAACAAACACAGAACAGTTCGTTACAATTATATTACATTCGCTGATAAGAGGTACGAATGATGTCAAAAACTCGATTATGTGACCAAATTACTTTGGTGTTGTATTCAGTGTCTTTAGCAATTATCACGGCTGGTATTTTCAGGGCTTATCTCTAACGCCCTTGTGACAAGGATAAGTAAAAACGCCAGGCACATGCCTGGCGTTTTTATATTTGATACAAAACAACTCGCGATACAAACTAACTTGCGATTATTGTACTGCTTTAAATCGCCGGATCACCGACCAGGATTCGAGCATAACCAGCACGCTCACCACAAGCACGATGGCATCCAATCCAACCAGCAAATAGTTGCCTGCCAGGTAATATTCTTTTAACTTGATAATGCCAGCTAAAAACGCCATCACAATGACAAACATCATAGGTACCAAAGTGTAAATAGCCGGACGTTTCAGCTTGATCAGCATGACTGAAATAACCAGCAACGTCATACTTGCAAGAATCTGATTAGTGGAACCAAATAAAGGCCAGATGATCATTCCGCCGCTACCGGAAGAGCCGCCGGCACCAAATGCCAGTAACAGGCAGGTACCAACAGCAACCAACGTTGCCACCAGGCCGTTTTTTAACGCCGGGATTTGATAGATCTCTCCCCACTCCTGAATAATGTAGCGCTGCAGACGAACACCGGAATCCATAGTCGTACCAGCAAAAAGCACGACCATGACCGCAAGAATGGTGGACGAGAACGACACCGACAATCCCCACCCCTGTTCAATGAGATTCGCACCACCGGTAATGAAAGCGCTCACGCTGCCAGCTCCAAGGTGGCTGTACACTTCGTGCCACTCCTGAGGCGATGCAGCCAGTGCTACGCCGCTTACCGCGACAATTGTAATAAGTGCCAGTGAGCCTTCACCAACGGCGCCCAAATAACCAACAAAGCGGGCGTCGGTTTCTTTATCAAGCTGCTTGGAGCTGGTACCGGAAGAAACGATACCGTGAAAGCCGGAAACTGCGCCACAGGCTATCGTTACGAACAGCAAAGGAATAATACTCGGCGTGTCTACTGCTGTCGCTGTATTAAACGCTGGCGCAGTAATGTCAGGCAATGAGAAAAAGACCGCGCCGTACAATAAAAACAACCCAACAATGAGCTGCATACCGTTAATAAAGTCGCGAGGCTGTAGCAACATCCAAACCGGTAATAACGACGCAATCATGGCGTAAACAAACAAAATAATGATCCACGATGCTTTGTCAGACAAGCCCATGATGGTCTCTGGCAAACTTATTGGTAGATAACTGCCTGCGTACACAGACGCATACAACACGATAATGCCAATAATACACAGTGGAATCAGGCTGAACTGCCGCTTTATTAACTGGCCGATAACCAGCGCAACAACTATCGCCATCCAGGCCGGGAATACGGCGTTAGGCTGAGACACAAAGCTATTCGCAATAACCACACCAAACACGGCGTTAACCATGAGCAACACCAGGAACACAACAATCATGAACAGTGCCCGAGTGCGTTTACCAATCACGCTTTCAGACAAAGCGCCCATGGATTTGCCTTTGTGTCGTGCACTGGCCCATAAAGCGCCCATATCGTGAATACCTGCGAAAAAGATAGTGCCGAAAACCACCCACAGTACCGCAGGTACCCAGCCCCAATAGACCGCAATAGCAGGGCCAACGATGGGCGCAGCACCCGCTACTGAGGTAAAATGGTGTCCCCACAACACCACTTTATTGGTCGGCACATAATCAATGCCATCATTCACTTCATGAGCAGGCGTAACAAAGCTCTCGCTGAGCTTAAAAATTTTCTCTGCAATAAATTTGGAATATAAAAACCAGCCGGCCAACATGCCAGCGATACCTAATAATACAATCGCTACAGATGCCATAAACCACCATAGTTAAACATTAGAGTTATGACAGATTATATAGACTTTTGGATAAGGGATCGCGAACACTTGCCTACGCTTAAGATGAAGCGACAACGCAATGAGACCAGCAAAACTGGTCAGACAATCATGTAGTTGGAACGGCCTTCACGTTTAACCTGATACATGGCCTCATCAGCTTCATTTAGCAAAGCCTCCAGACTTTGTGTAGGTGAATACGCCACTGCAACACCAATACTGGCAGAGATTGCACAGTGTTGTGTGTTAGTCAGGGTGATTGGCATTTCAATACCGTGCAACAGTGTATTACACAAGGTTTCCAACGCCGACGGTAATAATACATCGCGCCGAAAGCCAACGACGAATTCGTCACCGCCCCATCGGCAACAAACGTCATCATCGTCATTAAAGAGCCGTTTAATGCGCTGAGCCGTCTCCTGAAGCACCACATCACCTGCATCGTGGCCATAGCTGTCGTTGATGGGCTTGAAGTTGTCGAGGTCGATGAGCATGACCGCTGTCATGGTTTTATTGGTGATCGACTGCAGTAATGCCTGCAGTTTAATTTCACCGCCGTGTCGGTTAAGCAACCCGGTCAGTGCATCGTGCTGTGCCAGGTACTTGGATTTCGCCTCTTTTTCCTTTCGCTCAGTCACGTCGTTCAGAATAACTTCAATGAGCATATCGTCATTGCGTTCAGTGCTTCGCTGGTCGATTACAAGCGCGAACAGACAATTTACCCATCGGGTTTGCTGCTCGCTGTTCTGGTACGACAGGTCTATCGTTATTGGGCTGGACTGCTGCGTGGTTCTTAACTCATGAATTGCTTCTGACACCACCTCAGGATTGTCAAACATATTGACGAAATCGTGGAGTGAGCAAATCTGCCCAACAATATCGTGAAAAACGGGGTTCTCAAGCAGAATACCCTTGTGAGTCGAGATCAGGCCAATCCCTACCGACGCTTTGTCAAACACCAGTCTAAAGCGCTGTTCCAGCTTTTCAGTCCGCATTCGCAGGCGACGTTCAGCAACGAAGTTAATTCGTACAGCATGGATGAGTCGGTTGATACCGCTTATTAAAAAGCCTACTTCATCCTTTCTGGTGTATTGGATATCAATTTTCTCCAATAACTCAGGGTTACTCGGGTCGACTCGCTCAAACGCCGTTGATAATTTGATTAGTGGGCGTGAGAGTAATTGATATATTGCCACATACATCGTTAGCGTGAGTGCCATAGAAACCAGCATCATTTCCCACACGCTGTTACGTGCATCACTGATTGCCAGGCTTTGTATAAACACATTGTCGGGATATACCAATAACTCACCTACCACGTCGGAATCCAGGAAAGGGTGAGGAAGAGCAAATGCGATAGGTGAACCAGATAGGTCTTTTAGTGATGTCTCTGCAACGACACCGTTTTCGTTGCGAATTTCCGCCGCGAGTATTAAATCATTTATTTGCAAACTGGCGAGGATTTCCTGAGCAAGTTCAATATCATTCACATAGACAGAAATCGCTGCGGGCTTTACTGAACCTTGCGCTATTTGATTGAGTAAATGCGCGCTGAAACGCTGCTGTTCAGCCTGAGCGAGCTGAAATACAATAAAACTGCCGGCAATTGACACCAAAATGCCAACTATCCCAACCACGAATGCAAGCCTGACATGTAACCTATCTGTAAGCTTTCTCATCGCTATTTATAACGCCGTTAGAATATAACATTGAGATTGAGGTTAAACACATTAACATCACGCGTATCTTCAATACTGACTTGCTGATCGCTGCCCCACATTCCGTAACCAGGGCCTTGTAATTCAAATGCGGTAAACTGCGCCTTCAACGCCCAATTTGCGGCAAAGTCCCACCGTATTCCTACTGCAGCAGAAGACTGCTCTATACGAGATATATCCAGCAGGTACTGATAACCAAAGTACATTCGCGCGAGGCCAGGAATGGCTGTAGGGTCAGTAACCTCTGCATAATCTGGTTCAGCGATTACATTGCGCTTTTCCGTTGTATTGATCGTTGCAACGGTAACGTAAGGTGTAAAATCACCCCAAATATAGCCAAGGCTGGCGTATCCGTAAGCGAGATTCCCTAAAACGCTCCACTCGACATCCAGCATGGCCATTTCTGCCATGACAATATACTCACCATTGTTATAGCTATACCCCAAAGCAGCGTAATTTACATGCTTACCTTCAAAGTCAAGATCGTCAGACATTGCTTGGGCTTCAGGCCACCAGGTTGAAGGAATCTCCCGCAGATTGGCCTGGAACGTATTCAGGCTACCAAAAAAAGAGCGCTTACCATGGAACTGACTTAATGTGCCCTTAATAGCCCACTCGTCCGTTTCAAACATCACAGACGCATTAAAAACATAATCGTATTCCAGAAAATAATTAGACCTGTTGTTTAGTACGTCGGCCTTACTGGTTCCTACTGCCAGCGCAGCTTGTAAAACGCCTGATGAATAGGATTTGCGGTATTGTACTTCGGCGCCGTCAATATACGACAAATTAGAAGAAGGTGTGTAATACTCCATGGGTGGCGCGGCCCACAAATAACTGTATCCGACATGGACATACTCGGATAACAGATAAGCGTTGTAGTTTATTCGCCCCGCTCTAGCCGACCAGTTGCGGTCAAACTGATATCGTACAAACGCCATTTCAAAATAATCCATGACCTGGTCATAGTTTTTATTTTCGAGCAAACTCTGTACAACAATGTCGACTTTGTCAGACACCTGATAGTTAAGCTGAAGGCCCAGTGCTGATTCAGTTTTAAAGTTACTGCCTTCTTCTGGCCAGCGATTAATTGCAGAACGAAAAACCAAGTCGTCAGCGTTACTGCTTGTGTAACCAACAGTCGCAAAGCCGTTCACGCTCACTTGTGCATTTACATTCCCTGCTGAACAGATAGAAAATAACAAGCAGGTGATGACAAAGACGCTTTTACGGTTATTCCAGAACAAGAACAATTTTCATCTCCTCTGAAACCAAATTGACCGGTACGTATGTGATCATAGACGTGTCATTACTGAGTTCATCAATGCTCACTTCTACACTGGCGACTTGTGTTGGTGGCTTCGCCCGACCAGAGAATAATAAGCGCGACCAGTATGCCGCAATCTGACGTTCGGATTTGTTGACTAGAGAGCGATAAAACTGCTCTCTGAATGGATAACCGTTATCGTAATCTACGGGCTTTATTTTCTGGCCATTTTCGAGAAAATCAAAACGGCCCATAAAAATATCGATTACCTGCTTCCTGGATAATGCATTGATATCGCTTTGCTTTGGCACTACCACCGCAATTGGGTCCGCAAATGCTGAAGCACAGGTAGCAGCACTGCTAACTGTGATTACCAGAATTAACCTGCAAAGCCAACTAAGCCTAGTCATCAAAATAATAGGAACCTACATAAAGGAATCAATAACGCTTTATGGTAGCAGACGTCTAATGGTTAACCTCAATCCACTTATATAAAGCAAGAAATAATCGTCACTAACTTAATATGAGCATCAAACCGAGACAGTAATTATTTCACTATAAAGCGTAGCTGACTTCAATGAGAGTTCAATAAAATCCGAGCGATATGAGCAACAGAATACTAAAGTTAGCACCCAATTAGAAATAACAAACAAAGCCTGACTTAACTAGGGCGTGTGATTTATTGAGAGTCTAATGTTTTGCGGCAGAGCTGAATGAAATCGCTGATGACTATGATAACAGCAAGTGAAGCTGGCAAACTTACTGTGAAGAAATCCTTCAGGTTTCAGGGAGTATTGGAAAACAAAAAAGGCCGCTTGCGCGACCTTTTTCAGATGACTTAGTGAAGCCTAAGATTAGTCGATAATCTTAGCAACAACACCAGCACCTACTGTACGACCACCTTCACGGATTGCGAAGCGCAGACCTTCGTCCATCGCGATTGGTGCAATCAGTTCAACTTCGAACTTCAGGTTGTCGCCAGGCATTACCATTTCAACGCCTTCTGGCAATTGAACAGCACCTGTTACGTCAGTTGTACGGAAGTAGAACTGTGGACGGTAACCTTTGAAGAATGGAGTGTGACGGCCGCCTTCATCTTTAGACAGTACGTATACTTCCGCTTCAAATTTAGTGTGCGGGTTGATTGAACCAGGCTTCGCCAGTACTTGACCACGCTCAACTTCGTCACGCTTAGTACCACGCAGAAGAACACCAACGTTCTCACCTGCACGACCTTCGTCAA
>NZ_FQWD01000003.1:0-471879 GCF_900129565.1 Marisediminitalea aggregata
TAACACCCCAAGAAGGGGCAATTACACGTGGGCTATAATACGGAACGAAGTGACGGGAGCCCACGTGTAATTGTCCCGCTTGCTTGGTTTGTTATGTTTTACACGCCGCCGTGCAGAGCTACCCAATACATTAAACCAATAAATGTGGAAAGTGGTACAGCCAATAATATGCTTGCAGTAGCTTGTATACGACTGTGCCCTTTAATTAAAGCAACACCCCCTATTACTACGGCAATTATAGATATTGGGAATGCTGACAAAGCAATGTAAGGCGGCAACTCATGCAAAGTATTTTCAGCATTCGGTGTGGCGAATTCCCAAGATACAAAAGTGAATGTAATTCCAATTACCCACCCGGCTACGGAAGTTTTGAGCGCCATTCGACCAAAATTTCTCATTTAGTTACCATGAAACATAACAATTTAATATCTTTCCAAATGGTGTAAAAACTTACACCAATTTGGTGTATATAATTCAGTCATAATAGTCCACGAAGTCCTTTCAATACAACACCTTGTTTCATTCCATATTGGGGCAAGCTGGTTTTAATTGTGTGAAATACACTGCTTTGGGTAGTTATTTTTTTCGACAATTTTATCTCCATACATTTACTGCTCAGAACAAAAAGCCCGGTAAAACCGGGCTTTTTTATTTTCTGTTTAGAGAACAATCATTTTACTGGCAGCGTATGACCTTTAAACATCTTTTCTACTTCATCATTGTTCTTCAGCATCATGGCCTTTTCGACTTTGTCTTTAGTCAAATGTGGGGCGAAGCGTTCGATGAAATCAAACATGTAACTGCGCAGGAAAGAACCTTTTCTGAAACCGATTTTAGTGGTGCTGTAGTCGAACATGTGACTGGCATCGATTTTTACCAAATCGGCGTCAAGTTCTTCACTCACAGCCATTGAGGCAATAACACCAATACCTACACCTAATCTTACATAGGTTTTAATAACATCGGCGTCAGTGGCCGTAAACACAATTTTTGGTGTAAGCCCTGCCCGCTCAAAGGCATGGTCCAGCTCTGAACGCCCGGTAAATCCGAATACATACGTAACTAATGGGTACTGCGCTACGTCTTCAATAGTAATAGAGCCCTTTTTCGCCAACGGATGATCTTTATTCACTATTACACTGCGATTCCAGTGATAACACGGCAACATCACCAGGTCGTTATACAAATGCAATGATTCAGTGGCTATTGCAAAGTCCGCTTCGCCTTTGGCAGCCAAATCACTAATTTGAGACGGCGTTCCCTGATGCATATGCAACGACACTTTAGGGTATTTGTTCATAAAGCCCTTTATAACATCTGGCAACGCATAGCGCGCCTGAGTATGCGTTGTGGCAATATTTAACTTACCCTGGTCAGGCAGGTTATGCTCTCTGGCAACGGCTTTGATACTTTCAACTTTCGCTAAAATCTCACGCGCTATATTAATGACTTCATTACCGGCATCGGTCACATGAGTCAAATGTTTGCCACTTCGGCCAAATATCTGAACCCCTAACTCGTCTTCCAGCATACGAACCTGCTTGCTGATACCGGGTTGTGAAGTAAATAAGCTTTCAGCGGTGGCTGATACGTTCAGGTTATTGTTTTGTACTTCAACAATGTATCTTAGTTGTTGTAATTTCATTGTGTGTCTACGCCATGTGCTGACAAGCTGCCAGATATGTTAAGCCAACTGCTCCCTGCCAAACACCAAGCAATCTGTGTCTGGTCAACGGCTTATGCAAAAATAGAGGAAATATTTACAATTATGATAGATACTAGCATAAGCAAGTCTGACAATAATTGGAAGTAGCCAAAATGACAAGCGCCAACGAACAAGATAACCAAATTGATTTTTCAACGGTATTGGCAGCAGCCGTGCACGATATGAAAAACTCTTTGAATTTGTTGGTACAGTCTGTTGAACAAATTGCCAGCTCGTTGCCTGATGACATGCAGGAAACAAAACAGCAAATCGTAGATTTGCATTACGAAGCAAGTCGAATGAACACAGGGCTGGTACAAATATTGTCGTTGTATCGTGCGAATCGCAATTCACTGCCCGTCTTAATCGATCAAAGCTTTGTGAATGATTTAATTGACGATATTATTAGTGCTAACCAGTTATACGCCTCACAAAAACACATCGACATTGAAGTGGACTGTTGTGAAGACCTCGCGTGGTACCTCGACGCAGACCTAGTATACTTATTAGTAAATGATGTATTAATCAATGCATTACGGTATGGTACGTCTAGAATAAAGGTATCGGCGCTACAAGATGATGAGAACCTTGTTATTAAAGTCGAAGACGATGGCAATGGCTACCCGGACTTTATGCTGGTAAAAGACGATGCAAAACCATCTGATTTTAATGTAACGCAAGGCCGTACCGGGCTCGGTTTATACTTTGCGCATTTAATTGCCAGCGCACACGTTCGCAACGGTAAGCACGGCAAAATCTCGCTGTCGAACGGTGGTTCACTCGGCGGCAGTGTGTTTGAAGTTAAAATACCTTAAAGATTGGCCGATATAGAATCAAATAGTCAGGACGAAACAATACAGAGCATGACAGGAACAACTGAATGACCGCCATAATAATAATTATTCTGATCGTAGTATTGGTGATCATCGCGATCGTGGTTAACGCTTATCAGCAATATAAAGCGAAAATGGATGCCGAGCGTCGCGCCGAAATTGCCAAGCAGCGCACCATTATCGACGAAACAGAAAACGTATTAATGGCCACGTCTCAGATGCCAATCTCACAAGGTCTGATTAGAATCTTGTTGCAACGTATTCAACGTGCTCTTCAGGTAACTCTGGAACTCAATCCAGGCTCACCCGACTTAAAACAAAATATTCAGGACATAGACGCTCGACTGAAATCTATCGATGTCGATCCCGACAAACAAAACCAGTTCACATTGCCTGAAACTGACAAAATGATCATTCAGTATATTCAGGCAGTGAAAAAACTGCGCATTATGATTCGTTCGGAGCGAAGCAAAGGTAAAATCGATGGCAATACCTTTATGGAGCAAGACAAGCAGCTAGAGCGCTTGCAGTTAAAAGTAAACGTGGAAACGCTTATACGTAGAGGGCGTGCCGCACAGCAAACCAATATGCTTGGTTCTGCCCGTCAGTATTTTGAGAAGGCCGTAACGGCGCTGGAAAACCAGGTTCAACCCGACGAGTTTTGCCAAACCCGTTTAGACTGGCTGAAACAGCAATTACAAGAGATTCAGGAAAACCTGAAAAACGTCAACGCACAAGACCGCGCCAAGAAGAAAGAACAAGAGCGCGACGAGCTCGACGAACTCTTTGCACCTAAGAAGAAGTGGTAATTTAAGCGCCGCTTTTAATCACACTTTTTTCGCAAACCTGTTGCCACAAGGTTTGCGATGCTTTTGACGTAACACCTCTGGACGCACGAATAACACCAACTCGTTTCACCAACGGGTTGTTTTCTATTTCCCGGCAAACCAATCCTTTTCGCAACATTTGCTCAAGGCACAGTGAAGGGACAACGGATATCCCCAGCCCTTGTGCGATTAATTGCCCAACAGAGCCATACTGCCCGGTTTCTGCCACTATTTGCAATGAACCAAACTGACTTGCGGTTTCCTCGGTCCACTGTCTTACACTTGAGCCTTTATTAAGCGCAATAAAAGGTTTGCTCACCAGGTCTTCCCAGCGAATACGTTTGTGCGTTCCCAGCGGATGGTCAGCCTGCATAACTGCGACAAAGTTATCGGTAAACAGTGGAACGAATTCCAGATTGTCCATCACCTCAGGCTCGAAACAAAAGCCCAGTTCTGCGCGACCAGAACGCACCGCGTCAATCGTTTCTTCCATAATGACATCCAGTATTCGCAATCGAATATTGGGATAGTCCTGATGAAACCGCATCAATATGGGCGGCAGTTTAGACTCGGCAAACGACGGCATGGCAGCCACCACTAACCTGCCCTGCGACATCGCAAATAAATGCTGAACGCCATCAATGGCATCGTCCCAGTCATGCAATAAACGTTTGGCTTGCGGCAACAAGGTTTCACCTTCAGGTGTTAGCTGTACCCGTCGCGTTGTGCGGCTGAATAACTGGCCGCCCAGCTGCTCTTCCATCTTCTTAATAGCACTGGACAGCGCCGGCTGGGTTAAAAACAGTTTCTCAGCGGCTTCGGCGAACGTTGCCGACTCAGCCACACACACAAACGCTTGCATATTTCGGTAAGACACACTCATATTAATAACTTTTATTTATCAATACTGATATAAATTCGATTTTACAAAATTTTAACGCTGTTTGATACTACTTGCGTTCACAACATTTAGGAGAGCGTGCTATGTCTGGTTTCGATAAAGTCGTATCCAGTTACGAAGAAGCAATGCAGGGATTGTCTGACGACATGACCGTGATTGCCGGAGGCTTTGGCCTGTGTGGTATCCCGGAAGGACTTATTGCACAGATTAAAAAAATGGGCACGAAAGGCCTGACCGTTGTATCAAACAACTGCGGTGTAGACGGCTTTGGTCTGGGTATTCTGCTGGAAGACAAGCAAATCAAAAAAATGGTCTCTTCTTATGTAGGTGAGAATGCCTTGTTTGAACAACAGCTGTTAAATGGCGAGCTGGAAGTTGAATTAACCCCGCAAGGGACGCTGGCCGAGAAAATGCGCGCAGGCGGCGCGGGTATCCCGGCGTTTTATACCGCGACCGGTTACGGCACGCCGGTTGGTGAAGGTAAAGAAGTAAAAGAATTTAACGGTCGCCCGTATATTCTGGAAGAGTCGATTACCGGTGATTTTGCTATTGTTAAAGCCTGGAAAGCAGACCGTTATGGCAACTGTGTTTATCGTCATACTGCACAAAACTTTAACCCAATGGCGGCGACTGCCGGAAAAATCACGGTGGTTGAAGTAGAAGAAATTGTTGAACCCGGCACACTGGATCCAGCGCATATTCACACACCCGGCATCTACGTAGATCGCGTTATTCAGGGTACGTTTGAAAAACGTATCGAACGTCGCGTAACGGCTAAATAGGAGGCAGTCATGGCATTAACCAGAGATCAAATCGCAATGCGTGTGGCCCAGGAATTTCAGGACGGCAACTACGTAAACCTGGGTATTGGTATTCCTACCCTGGCCGCTAACTATGTACCAGACGGCATCAGTGTCATGCTTCAGTCTGAAAACGGATTGCTGGGTATGGGTCCTTACCCTACCGAAGAACAGCTCGACGCAGACATGATCAACGCAGGTAAAGAGACTGTGACCGCCATTACCGGCGCGTCCATCTTTAGCTCAGCCGAGAGTTTCGCCATGATACGCGGCGGCCACGTTGACTTCACGGTACTGGGTGCGTTTGAAGTAGACGTAAACGGTAATATTGCCTCGTGGATGATTCCCGGCAAACTTATCAAAGGCATGGGTGGTGCAATGGACCTGGTAGCGGGTGCTAAAAACATTATCGTTACCATGACTCACGCCGACAAACACGGTAACTCTAAACTGCTGCAGGAATGCACACTGCCGTTAACCGGTGTGAACTGTATTACGCGCATTATTACCGACTTAGCAGTTCTGGAAGTCAAAGACGGTGCCTTCCATTTACGCGAGCGCGCACCCGGCGTATCTGTTGAAGAAATTCGCGAGAAAACAGCAGGTAAACTGGTTGCCGAAGGCGACATTCCGGAAATGCAATTCGCTTAATTCCCTTTGCGGCCTCCTGGCCATTTGGCGGCGGGCGTCGTGTCCCGCTGCCCTTGTCTTTTGCTTTATGGCCTACTCTTCCCGCTTTCGCTTTACTCTATGGGTTAATCAGGGATAATAAGCGCGATCTTATTGCGGAGCCCTGTTTTGTTAATTACCGATTTACCCGTTAACCATACCATTATCACCCGTCTTCAGGATAAAGGCTTTACTGAGCTGACTGATGTGCAGGAACAAACTATTCTGCCTGCCCTGTTGGGTAAAGACATTATGGCCTCGTCGAAAACGGGTTCGGGCAAAACACTGGCGTTTTTAGTGCCCATCGTGCACCGACTGTTAACTCAGAAAGCGTTGAGCAAACAGGACCCGCGTGTGATTATTCTTGCGCCAACCCGCGAATTAGCCAAACAGGTATTTTCCGAAGCCAAATGGCTGTGCCAAAAGAAAAACCTGGCGACCACGCTGGTTGTAGGCGGCGACAATTACAACGACCAAACCAAAGCACTGCGCCGTAACCCGCACATCATTGTTGGCACACCCGGCCGTATTGCTGATCATTTGGAAGACAAAAGCTTTTTCATCAACGGTTTGGAAATGCTGGTATTTGATGAAGCTGACCGTATGCTGGATTTAGGGTTTGCCAAAGCGTTAACTCTGATTAATCAATTAGCCGATCACCGTAAGCGCCAGACCATGCTGTTCTCAGCGACGCTTGACCATATCGAACTGAATCATTTACTCGACAGGTTGTTGAAGTCACCGGTTCGCGTCGCCATTGGCAACGCGAATGCCCAGCATACTGAAATTACCCAAAGCCTGTACTTCGCTGATGGCCCGGATCACAAAGACGCCATGTTAGCTAACCAGCTACAGCAGTTAGAGTACAATCAGGCAATCGTATTTACCGCTACGCGCGACGACGCAGAGCGTATCGCAACGGCCATGGCAGAACTGGTGCCAGGGCGAACATTCCGTGCCCTGCGTGGTGATTATGCTCAGTCTAAACGTTCATTAACCATGAACGATTTTGGACGTGGTCAGTTCGACGTGTTGGTTACCACAGATGTTGCATCCCGTGGTTTGGATCTATCTAAAGTTGGTTTGGTGATCAACTACGATCTCCCCAAACAACCCGAAGAATACATTCACCGCATCGGCCGTACTGGCCGGGCTGGAAACAAAGGGACTGCGGTGTCGTTTGTGGGTAAACGGGACTGGCAAACCTATACCTTGCTTACTCAGCAGTTGAGCTACGATATCGCACCGCAACCTCACCCAGAGCTGCCTGCGACGTTCAGCGGCAAGAAGCCTAAAGTCGCTAAGCCTAAAGCCAAAAGTGGTTCAGGTAAGGCGAAAGCAGCTAACGAGAAAGCCAAGAGCAATAAACCCGCTAAACGCGTACGCGCCATGCAGGGCGAGGACATTGGTGATATGCCAATGCGCCGAAAAGCGACGCCTTCTCAGGAATTACTCGACTCGGATGACAGTGAAGAATAACTAAGCTAAGGAAGTTGTTATGCGCCCACTACTGGATAAGCTCTCTAAACTGCTGTGCGTAACAATTACCGCGTGCTCTGCCACTAACGCATTGGCGAACAATGAATTTCACGACCTGGCCTATGGCAATGACCCAGCGCAAACACTCGACGTGTACGCGCCGACAGCCACCGAGGGCGCCCCTGTTATTGTTATGGTCCATGGTGGAGCCTGGCGCTTCGGCGACAAAGATAATCGTGGCGTTGTGAAACACAAGGTGGCGCACTGGGTCAATAACGGTTACGTTTTCACGTCGCTGAATTACCGTATGCTGCCTGCTGCTGATTTACTTACTCAGGTACAGGACATTGTGTCAGCCATTCAATTTGTACAGGCTAACGCCGCTTCTTGGGGTGGCGATCCTGCTCAGGTAATTTTAATGGGCCATTCTGCAGGAGCGCATCTTGTTGCGCTGGTTAACGCCCAGGCCTCCGCTGGCCTGCTGGATTCAAAAATTGCCTATCCCTGGCTAGGCTCCATCGCACTCGACTCAGCCGTTTACGACGTAGTTAAAGTTATGCGCGCCACAGACACGCCCCGGCTATACAAACATGCCTTTGGTGAAGACCCTGCGTTCTGGCAGGCTGTCTCTCCCCTTCACGTCTTAGCGGGAAAAATACCGCCATTGCTGCTGGTGTGCTCTGAAAAGCGACCCGATGAGGCCTGTGATCAGGCATCGCAATTTAAGCTACGTGTCGAGTCATTTGGCAGCGACGTAGATATACTAACAAAGAAACTGTCACACCGAGATATCAACGTATTATTGGGTAAAGACGAAGCCTACACGGCGCAAGTCGACGCCTTTCTTAAACAGATACAAAAAAAACGCAGTTAACTGCGGTTTTAAGTATGGCTGTTTAGTAGAAAGTACTTATTAGTACTCCCACCAACACTCCTGCCACCAAGACAAAAATTCTTCAAAATCAATGAAGCCATCGTCGTTGGTATCAATCAGTTTAAAGCCCTCTTCCACGTGACTGGCCTTGGTTTTTGGCGAGATCACGGTAAGCAATTCAATAAACTCTTTCATATCGATTTGGCCATTTCCATCACGATCGAAAAAGCTAAAATCTTTTTGAATTTCGGCGACTTTTTCGGGTGTTAATTCAGTAGACACTGCCTTTCCCTTCTGTTTTTCCCAATGCGGGCAGTGTAACCCTACCCACTCACATTGTCTATGTTAACTACTTTTCTTGTGCCTGCAAAGCTCTGGCACGCTGCTCTTCAGCCTTAGCTTTCCGACGCGCTTCCATAACGTCACGAGCTTTAGTACCCACATGTTCTTCGTTACGGGCACGTGCCAGATTAATTTGCTTCTCGCGCTCACGGAAACGGGCAATCTGCTCTTCCGTATGCGTACCATAACACTGCGGACAACTTACGCCCTGCTCATATTTATCACTGGCTTTATCTTCGTCTGTGATTGGCAAACGACATGCGTAACACTGGTCGTATTCACTCTTTTCCAGGTCGTGATTAACCGCCACGCGATTATCAAACACAAAGCAGTCACCTTTCCACAGCGTGTCTTCTTTAGGCACATCTTCCAGGTATTGCAGGATACCGCCTTCAAGGTGATACACTTCCTCGAAACCTTGCTCTTTTAAATACGCTGTGGACTTTTCACAGCGAATGCCACCGGTACAGAACATGGCGACTTTCTTGTTCTTTTTCGGGTCCAGGTTGTTCTTCACATACTCCGGGAATTCACGAAATGTCTTGGTGTTGGGATTCACTGCGTGCTCAAACGTACCAATTTCGATTTCGTAATCGTTACGGGTATCGATTAACAGGACATCCGGGTCGCTGATCAGCGCGTTCCAGTCTTTCGGCTTAACGTAGGTACCTACCGTTTTGCGTGGGTCGATACCTTCAACCCCCATGGTCACGATTTCTTTTTTGAGTTTTACTTTAGTGCGGTAAAACGGCTGGTTGTCGTGATACGACAGTTTGAAAGAAATGGGATCTAAGCGGTCATCGCTATTTAGCCACGCTAACAAGGCATCAATGCCTTCCTGAGTGCCGGATACCGTGCCGTTGATCCCTTCACTGGCAAGTAACAACGTACCTTTAATGCCATTTGATTCCATGGCTTCCAGTAACGGTTGGCGAATAGCTTTATAATCTTCAAGCGCCACGAATTTGTATAGCGCGCATACAACAAATTGATTCATGTTTTAACCTTTGCGAATTGGAACGTAAAACCAGAGCAAAAATGCGGCGCGGAGAATAGCAAAAATCCCTACAAGTTTAAAGGTTATGCCGGGTTAGATTTACCATTTATGCGAACAATGCCAGCTTCACTGTTTATACGGGCCTGCAGTGACTTTTTGAAACCCAATGCAAAACACCACTCGGCCATTACAAACAACGGACCAATTACCAGCCCGACCAGGTCATCTACAAATGCGGGTTTTTTACCTTCATAATAGTGACCTATAAACTGCAACAACCAACCAAACACAAACGTGCCGACAGACACCAACAACCATTCTGCCGTCCCAAATGTTGCGACATAGTGGGCAGCGAGCAATAACAACCCGGTAAACACGGTCATAGCAACACCCAGCATGCGATCGAGTTTCAAATAAAACACGTTGGACAATGCCCAAATCACCATTGCTGGTGTAACTATGGTATTGCCAACTATGGGCATACTAAGTTGCCACTGAGGCAAACTGGTAAGCGCGAGTACAGCGAATACAATTAAGGGAATACCTGCAAAGTGCGTCAGAATGTTGCGTTTGTCGCGATGGTATCGGGCGTATTGAATAAGGTGCTGCTCTAATGTCTTCATGTGGACTCCACAACCATTAACAAATTCATTACATGTTAATGGTTGGAGTTCTAACAGACTGTCACCAAGGTGACAATCGAAGGAAATAGCAAAGAATTTAAGAGATTTGAGCAAATCTCTTTAGTTTCGATATGGAGATAATACTAATTTTGCCGTACTCAAGTGCGATGACTTGTTGAGATTCAAGGTATTTCAATTGCTGATTAGTTTTCTGGCGCGACAAAGACACCAGTTGACCAAACTGCTCCTGCCCCATCTCTATGTCAATACGCGCGCTGCTCTCAGTCGCTCTTAGAACAAATTCGTACAGCTTTCTTGTAACTCGCACGGCGGCACTGGGTTGACTGCGATCTTCGATATTTTGAAACAGTAATCTGACTTTGGCAGTAAGCAACCGCCCAAAACGGGGCCACCACTCAGAATCCGCTGCGATAAGGCTGTTTAGCTTGTTGGCCGGTATTTGTAACAGCCTGCAAGGCTCACTGGCCAGTACGTCATGGGTTCGTTGCTGACCATCAAATAAAGCAATCTCACCAAACCACTCGCCCGGCTTAATCACAGTCAGCCCAATTTCTTTTCCGGCAGAATCCAGGCCACTGATCCAGAGCGAACCGGTTAGCAACACAAATAGCCCGTTAAAGGTATCGCCGCGATGAAACAAATACTCCCGAGCGACCAGATCAACCGGTCGGCTTGCCGACAACAAACACTGCTGCTGCGATTCAGTAAGTGAACAAAACCAGGATGACAAAAGCAATTCCGGGTAGGCATGAGCATTATTTGATAGAACTGAAGACACAGCGTACGTTAACAATTTACCAAGGTTGAGGTTGTGGAATCATGCCAAGTCGGGCATGCATTGTACAGTTCTGAATTAGGCTACTGAATTAATTGCTGTGACGCTGGAATGGTATCTGCGAGCAACGTAGGAGCTTCCTCTGCTTCCATTACAATAGCGGACTGTATTTCATTGTGCAGTTGCAACTGTGTGCCGTACGCACAGTTAATCTTAACGTCCACCGGTAATTGTTTGGGGTTATCGGTAAAATTCAGCGGATCAGGATGCATTGCCTGCCAAAACTGGATAGCCTGCGTGCTTGGTGCTTTGCTCACAGATTGTTGCCAGCGTAAGTAGGTATTAAGTGCGGCTTCTGAGCATTGTGTTGCAGGTCGCCGGTAATGATTCAATCGCTGTGGAAAATGCTCGTCGATAACCGGCGGCTCGTGCTGCCAGTTAATTAACGCTGGTCTGCCGCCATCAAACAGTGAGAGCGTGAGCTTAAACGCATCTGCATTGCCATGCAGCGCAACGTTAATGCTGGACTCCCGTTGCGCTCTTTGCGCTATCTCTGAGGGTTTACTGGCAGCTTGTGTTTGCAAAATGATTCTTATGTATTAAAGACTTACTAGCGTAATCGGCAAATACACATTATTCTTTAGTCTATTGTTCGCTTTACTTTTGCAGGAGCTGCTGGTGGGGGTACCCTATAAGGACGTATCTATCCTCGTGGTGGAAGATCAGCGCCCTTTTCTGGTGTTGCTTAAAGGCTTATTAACCAACCTTGGCGCCAAAGATGTCATGATGGCTACGCAGGCCGACCATGCGCTCAAATACTGCCGTAACCACAAGATTGATATCGTGGTATGTGATCTTCATTTAGGCTCGAACAAGAAGAACGGCTATGAACTGTATCAGGAACTGATGCACCGTAAATTACTCGCGCCAACTTCGGTTTTCCTGTTGATCAGTGCAGATGCAGCAAGACCCGTCGTATTAGGTTCTCTGGAGCACAACCCGGACGACTATTTACTCAAGCCGTTTTCCCAGGCACAAATAAAAAACCGCCTGAACAAAGCATGGAAGAAGAACCAGTTTTTCCACGACGTTTATAACGCGCTGTCAGATGAACAGTATTCGGTCGCCCATACCTTGCTTGAAAGTATGGATGTACCCGCCGTTTACTATCGCGAATCCATTCACCTTAAGGTAGAAGTGTTCTGGGCACAGCGAAAATACGCTGAAGCTATTTCACTGCTTCAGTCCGAAACGGCGTTATTGCCCTCTCAGTGGGCGCAATTAGCACTCGGAAAATCTTATCTGGCTAAACGTGAGTTTCAGTTAGCCATTAAGTGTGCCGCAAAAGTCCTGGAACTTAACCGCTATGATCCAGACGCCCACGATATCATTGCTCAGGCCAAAAGTGCGCTTCACTTTCCCGAAGAGGCCATGGAGAACATGCGTCTGGCTTTGAAGTATTCGCCTTATTCACTTGCCCGCCAACAACTCGCCAGCCAGATCGCACTGAAAAATGGCGATTTCCCTTTGCTGGTAGAGTCGTCACTTGCTACCTGGCAACTCTCTAAGAACACCATATTTAAGCGCATAAGCTACTGGTGCAATCATATTGGCTTTTTGCTCGATGCCGCAGAAGCGGCAGAAAACAAAGCGCAACGACACCGCTATCAACAAGAGGCGCTGTTGCAGGTGCAGCGCGCCCGCCATGACGACGCCATACTCAGATTAGATGAGCCCTTTGACATCGATATTTTTACGGATATTGTCACCGCGCGGGTCGATGTTATTGATGGTAAGCTCATAGACGCTAAAAAAACCATTATGGCCAGCCAAATCAACATCGAATCGCGATTCACCGAATACCCGGCCTCGCTCGCTCCCGGGAGCATTCAAACCCTGCTAAATTTAGGTGAATTCGAGGAAGTTAACCGCGTACTGAACACGTTAAAAGAGGAAAAAACAGAGCTTGATTCTGGTACCCGGCAACTCATAGCGCAATACAGCGAACAAGCAAAAGACGGCGAAGACAAATACACACACATCAACCGCCGTGGCATACAACTGTATCAGGAAGAAAAGTATGCCGATGCCAAAGAAGCCTTTACCACCGCATTGGGCCTTGCCCCGGTGAATACCGGTATTGCACTGAACCTGCTGCAGTGTCAGGTAAAACTGTTCGGTCAGGCAAATAAGCTCGACCCTCTACTGGTAAAAGAAGCCAGACAGGTTTATAAAATAGTGAACAATGCACCAATGCGAGAGCAACACCAGTCTAAATTTGAAAATTTACAGGATGAATTGATTCGATTAGGTGTGACCACCCGATAGTTCAGTTCCTTCACACTTTTTGCCGTAAGGAAGGATATCCAATGCCACGAAACCTACTAAAGATAGCGCTGACCGCTACTGTACCCTGCGTGTTAAGCGCCTGTGCGTCGCAAAGTAATCTGTGTGAAAACATTATGGAAGTCAAAGCCCAGGAACAGCAGTGCCTGGTTCTGGAAAAAGCCATGCGCAATCCAAAGAACCCGCAAATGGCCTTAACCGCAAGACAGCGTTTCGAAAACGAGTGTGAGAACTTCCGCTACTATCGTGACGAGTACGACACCATTTGCAAAAAGGGCGAACAACCCATTGGCGAACCAAAAGCCAAACCGCCAGAAACCAAACCTTAAGCCGTTTTACGTGAGCGGCCTAACGCCGCCATTATCGACCCACAAATAACCATTGCAGCCCCAAGAATGGCAATGACACTAAGTGGCGGTTGTTCAAAGGTGTGAGGGTAAAGCGCATCGGCCACCGCCATGGAAATAAACGTGAAAACCGGCGCTGTTGCAATAACCGCACTCACGCGCGAGGCAGACCATACTCGCATTGCTTCGGTAAAGGCACCATAAGCCACCAGGGTATTTGCGCAACAAAACGCCAACGCCCAACCCTGCACGGTGTTCATTTCAACTATACTGCCTAGTTCACTGAACGGCAGTAGCATCAGGCCGCCTAACAAATAAATAAACAGGGTTAGCTGCATGGCCGTCATGGTTTTCATAATGGCTTTTTGGCACAAGGCATAACCCGCCCAGGTAACGGCAGCAATAACAATGAACACTATGCCGAGTACGTCTTCGCTCTCGGATGCGAGTATTTGTGGGAGACGCTGGTTAAAAAACAGGGTTAAACCAATCAGTAAACAGACGGCTCCCCCGCCCTGTAATCGACTGAATTGCTCACGATAAATCCATATGCCGCCCATCATCAAAGCAAAAGGAGCAATTTGCATAAGCACCTGAACACTGCCCGGGCTCAGGTACTTCAACCCCATGACATTAAAGACGTAGTTCACAACCAGCATGACGGTCGAGCCCACCGCCAGTTGTAATACGGCTTTGGGATAACGCGACACCTTGGGTAAACCGCCACGGGACGCCAGCCATAAGCCAACGACAAGCGCGGCTGCAAAAAAGCGGTAAAGTGTGATTGTGGGGCTGTCCATAACCTGTAAACAGATCATCAAAAACAACGGTAATATGCCCCACAACACGGCAGTGATAAGAGCCAGTGCAAAACCCAGTACTGGCCGATGGGATGTTTCCACCTAGTCGTTACTCATCAAGTACTCAAAGTCCTCAATCATATCGTCAATCTTATTGATTAGCTTGTTTTTTTGCTTATCTGACAGGGTATAAAACAATTGTTCCAGCATTCGGCCGTACAACTGGGTATTTTGTAGGCGCAGCTGCTGGTAATCTGTACTGCGAAATTCATCAGGGTGCGTCAGCAAGGCCACAAACTCTGTTTCAAATTCAGGATTATTTTCACGTTTATCTATAAGTTTACGGGCGGCCAACTGAAAATCTTTCCGGTATGCCAGCCACAATGCTCGCGTACCATGAAAATCCGGCGCATATTGCCTGATAATGGCTTTTTGCTGTTTGCTTAAACGTCCAACGTAATCGCTGATCCCATCTTCAATGTCTTCGACCCGGGACTCGGTGACTTCGTCTTCCGATTTACCCTCTGCCTCAGCCAGCTTTTCAGCGATTTCGTCATTTTCTTCTGACAGTTCTTTAAACAAGGATTCAACCTGTTCATCGGTTAATTGGGCAGCCAGTTGCGCCAATTCCGGGCTAACGTGATCCCTGAGTCGCTCCCAGTGTTCGCGACTTTTCCAAAGGTGATCTGAAATACTTTCCGCCGTTAGTCGCTCGTTTTCAACGTCGGCTTTCAGCGATTTCAGGTGCTTCACGTATTTAGCCAACTCTTCGCTGCGATGCCAGTTTAACCAGTTGGCAAAGTGTTCATCGAAGAGATTTTCCTGTCTGTCACTTAATTCAACATAATCATCTACATACCAGTGAATCAACCAGTCCAGATTGTTGTAGGTAAACTTGGTGGAACAACCCGCCAGCAGCAGGAACCCAAAAAGCAGTATCAGTTTTTTCACGTTGACGTCCTGTTATTCGCCAAATAGGTTAAACACTTGGCTTAGCTCAATATTCCTGACACGATAATGTGTCATATACTATACGCATACGACCAGCAAACGGAACAATGATTCCGTATCTGCACTATGTGGCTTTGTATCAAATTGTTAAGGACGCACTATGACCAGTAAACGTATCGCGGTATTGACGTCTGGGGGCGATGCTCCGGGCATGAACGCATGTATTCGCGCCATTGTTGTTGCCTGTGAAGGTGCCGGGCATACCATTATTGGCTTCGAGCATGGCTACAACGGCCTCCTCGAACAAAACTGGCGTAAGCTGGATAGCAAAAAGGTACATAATATTATTCAGCGTGGCGGCACCATCTTACGCAGTGCACGCTGCAAAACGTTCAAGCAGGACGCCTCAGGCCAACTTGCTGCCAATAACCTGGATGAGCTGGCGATTGATGCACTTATCGTCATCGGGGGTGATGGGTCGTTTCGTGGTGCAGTGCACCTTGGAAAATTCTGGGGCGGACAGGTTATTGGTCTGCCGGGCACCATTGATAATGATATTTATGGTTGCGATGCCACTATTGGCTACTACACCGCTATCGATACAGCGGTATCTTCAATAGACAAAGTAAGGGACACCGCGGATGCTTTTGAGCGTATATTCCTGGTTGAAGTAATGGGGCGTCATGCTGGTTTTCTGGGCGCTAGTGCAGCACTCGCCGGGGCAGCCAATTACGTGATACTGCCTGAGTTATTCACCGACCCGGAATCGGTACTGAACGAGATTCAGCAACAGGTAGCCATTCATCGCCAGCGATATGGGCACGAAAGTTACATTATCGTGCTGACTGAGAACCTGTGGCCATCTGGCATAAATGCCCTGGCGGAAGCATTGGAAACCCGCACCGACGGTGAAGTCAGACCGGTTATTCTGGGGCACGTACAACGCGGAGGATCGCCGGTGAGTCAGGATCGTATTCTGGCAACCACACTTGGCGTTCAAGCCGTGCGCAGTATCGAGCAGGGTAAAAATGGGATAATGGTTGCGACTGCACAAGGCGACGTGGTTGAAGTTGCGCTCGAAGAAACCTGGCAACACAAAAAGACACTGGGCAATACGCTTACCCACTGTATGCTCACCATGCTCAACGAGCGCCACCACTGGCCATAAAATCTAATATTTCAGGGCTGTTTATTTGTTTAAGTCACCTTGCCTTCGGTTTGCCGGGCTGTTTTTCTTGAGATAAGCAACGCCAACAGGCCCAACAAGCTCCAACCTATGCTACCGCCACCGCCACTGTTGGCAGGTGTCGCAGGCGTTGGTGTGGGCGCAGGCGTGGTGTCATTCACATCAGTAACGGAAATCACTACTGTCTCTGTTTGTGTGTTCTCGCCATCTGATGCTGTTATTTCGAGACTGTGTGAAGTGGCAGTTTCATAATCCAGTGTTACCCCGTCTAGCAGTGATATCTCACCGGTGTCGCTGTTTAACTCAAAGACCGTTGAGGCTTCAGCGAGACTATAGGTTACATCCTGCCCTTCGGGATCTACAGCCTGAAGCTCAGCGACAACTGAACTCGCCGCTACGTCCTCAGCCACACTAAAGCTAGTGGCAGTAAACACCGGCGCCTCATCTGCATCTTCCACAGTAATGGTTACACTTGCGGCTTCACCATACTGATAACCATCGTAGCCGGTTATCGTCAATTCGTATTGGGTGACTGATTCATAGTCCAGCACATTATTGGCAGAGACGCTAATGTCACCTGTTGATGAAATTTCAAAGGGAGAAGTTGATGGCGATACAGAGAATGTCAGTTCATTGCCGTCAGCATCCGTTACTTGTAACGTACCAACCACGGTGCCAGATGACGCGCTTTCTGACACAGTAAACGCCTGAGATGAGGCAATAAATGGCGCAGAATTCCCTACATACCCGCGTAACCAGTTCAATGCAGGCCGAGCATCACCATTTTCATCGACAAGTTCCGCATCCTGCTCATCCCGCCACATACCAGGCCGCCAGCCCCACAATGTAATCCCTTTCACCGCGTCATGTTCCCACAGCACAGGAAAGATTTTCTGATAATCGGCCAACTGCTCCTCATCGGTTGGACCATCAATATCGAGCTCGGTGATGTACACTGGCACACCAGTGTCGGCAATGATTTGCAAATTACCCGCAATTTCCTGTGCGCTTCCCCGGGTCGAAAAGGCATGTGCCTGAATACCCACACCATCTATCAGGTTCTGTGCCTTAAGCAATGTAACGATACCCGCGTACTCAGTTGCTCTGTCGGTACTGTTCAGTAAGCCGTATTCGTTGAGGATCAGCTCACTATTGGGAAAATAACTTCGCGCAAGCTCAAAAGAACGCACAATCCAATCCCAGCCCGTGTCGCCGTCGCCACCCAGCGCCTGGGCATAATTACCGTTGCCGTCACCAAACGGTGGATCATTAATGGGTTCGTTAACCACTTCAATGGTATCAATGTCGGGATACCGATTCGCTACCGCCTCAAACCATTCGATAACTTCCGCTTCCTGTTCAGCACTTGACAGTGTTTCTATCCAGGCCGGTTGTTGATTGCCCCACACCAGTACGTGCATTTTAAAGGGTAAATTATTGTCTTTAGCAAACTGATAGGCAGCGTCCAGGGCATCCCAGGACATTACGTCGCGCTCGCGTTCTACACTGCCCCACTTTCCCGCATTCTCTGGCGTAACCTGATTCCAGTGTTGTAAAAAGCCGTCAAGTTGGGTGGGTGCGTGGATATTACCTAAAAATTTGCTTTCGCCTTCTGCTATAGGTAATGGTTCCTGAGCAAAAGCAGACGGTGTCATTGCGGCAATGGCGCCGCTGAGTAGTGCAAGTGAGATGCGAGACATCATGTATCCTTCTTGTTTTAAGTATGGGTACTCTACTTATTGAAGGACCACCTCTCGATTATGTTTATCGTGCCAAAATTTACTTTTTATTATTGTTTTTTACTTATTTTTAACAATACAGTTATGAATATCGCTTTCAGCAGGCCCTGGATTCCCCAACAAAAACAGCGCTATTCAAGCGCTGTTTTTGGTTCTGCAGTAGATTAACACTACATTTTCATTGCCGCTTTGACTTTGTCGCGATGGCTACGGCTGACCTTCAGCTCTGTGTCATTGTGCAGAATCAGATGATACTCGCCGCTTATGTGACTAACGAGTTTCTTCACAAACCGGATATTGGCAATCGCGGAGCGGTGCACGCGAACAAACAACTGTGGATTAAGCTCTTGCTCCAGCTCCTTCATGGTTTTACGCATAATGTGCATGCCATCCAGCGCATGTACACACATGTAGTCACCCGCCGCGTCGATCCACTGAATATCTGATACGTTAACGCGAGTAACTTCAGAGCCGTCTTTAATCGCCAGTACATCAGGATACGGATTCGTTTCGACTGGTTCACCGCTGGCTAACTTACGCAATATTTCTTCACAGTCGTCACCGGTTAATTCGGCCACTAAATTGACCAGCTTGCGCGATTGTTCATCGTGGTGTTGGGTAGAATAATACTCTCGCACTTTGTCTAAAGCGTCTTTTAATCGTTTGTCGTCGGCAGGCTTGAGCAGATAGTCCAGCGCATGCACATCAAACGCTTTAATTGCGTAGCTGTCGTAAGCCGTAACAAACACGATCATTGGAATGGGTTGCTTTAGTTCTTTTAACTTGTTGATGACCTGAAAACCATTCAGACCTGGCATTTGTATATCGAGGAAAACCAGATCCGGGCGGTGCTGAGAAATCATACTCACCGCATCCAAACCATTCTGACACTCAGCCACAACCTGCACATCATCATATTTTTCCAGCCTTAATCGCAGGCCACTGCGTGCGAGCGGCTCGTCATCTACGATAAGCGTGGTAATTTTTTGCTGACTCATTATTAAACGTCCTTCACATCATAGGGCATGCGCAGACTCACGCGCACACCTTGGGGCTGATTATGTTCTACGGTAAACGCAAAGTTCCGATTATATAGCGCATGCAAGCGCTCTTTTATGTTAGGTAACCCTACGCCGCCCACTCGACTTAGCTGACCATCACTAATATCGGCGCCAGGACCGTTATCCGCAACATCCAGCAACAAATCGTTACCAAATCGGCTGGCAACAATCGATAAACGCCCGCCTTCCTGCAGTTTGGAAATCGCGTGTTTAATGGCGTTTTCAACGATGGGTTGCAAGATCATACTGGGGACCATGGCGTCTTCACAGTCATCCTCAATATCCCAGGTTACCTCCAAGCGCTCGCCAAACCGTACCTTTTCAATTTCTAAATATAAACGTAACGCTTTGATTTCCTGACCTAAAGGTACTTTTTTAATGGGGTCGTTGTCCAGCGAGTAACGCAAAAAATCACTCAATCTTGATACCATTGCTTCAGCGGTATCGTTTTCTTTCATCAAAATAAGCGTGGAAATGGCATTGAGCGTGTTGAACAAAAAATGCGGGTTTAACTGATATCGCAGCATCTTAAGATGCGCCTGGTGTGCCATGGTACTGGCTTTCAACGCGTTTTGCTTCTCGCGTTGTAGCATTTCAAAGTTTTTAATCCCAAAATACAAGCCTGCCCAGCAACCAATCATAATCATGCTGTCAATGGTGTTGCTGAAGTACATGTACCAGGCTTCCGGGCGGAAACCGTGCTTGTAGATTTCCCAGTAATTCACGTTCTTGACGACAGCCCACACCAGCGCCACCAGATACGTTGACACCAGTACCGTGAATAATAACCGACCAACCGTTTGTTTGCGGGCCCATCTGAAGATGTAACGCAGCGGTATAGTCAGTATCCATCCGGCGTAGGAATTAAGGATGATGATAAACAGGAAAATGGGCCGCACTTCATGCAAGAACGAACCAATGTAATAGACTACAGCGAAACCGGCCCATCCCACGGTGTGTAACACCCAGAAAAGACGTTCGTTGTTTTCGAATAAACGCTGCCACTTCAGCACTAAGGTACCATTTTTAAAATTCATCAACATGCATTATACGTGGAATAAGTAAATCAAAGACGGGTTTAATCGTGTATGGAGAAGGCTTTATCGCACAATATTGCCGTGAAGGCTATTGTTCTGAAGTCGCACTATACAGTGGCGGGCATAACCCGCCACGTGCGGGATTGTTAATAACCAATATTCAGACGTTTTAACCAACCACCCCACACCCAGGCAGGGCCAATCAGCAAAAACTTCAGATCCGTTAAGAAAGACGGGCGCTTTCCTTCAATGGCATGGCCAATGAACTGCAAAACCCACATTACAACAAACACTGCCACACTCACCTGCCAGACAGGTATCGCGCTGAGTGCAATTTGTTCAATCACCAAAAAGCAGGCTATGGTGAGCAGCGTCATAGCTGCGCCTATCGGTCCGGACAGCAGGAAATAATAGTACAACACTGGCAGTACGAGCAGGTGCGCGAAGTTTATGTCGTACTGTGCTATCCAGTCGGGGACCGGGATGGCCCAGACTAACCCAATAACGGAAAAGTAAATTAACGGTACCGCCAACTGATGTATGAGTTTATTGGTGTGGTTTTGATGGCTTTCAGCATATTCATTGAATAATCGTTCTATATCACGCATATCGTCCCCGGAATGGCTGTTGTTATTCATACGGGGCACTGCGTTTACCTTCAACGACGCTCCCCTGCCACTCTATCCTAAATCTCGACGATGAAACGATCCAACAATTTTTTAACAATTTCTGCTTCAGATGAAAACTGGATCCCGTAAAAGCACTTTGACTGGGTTAAGCTGCTATTTTTAACCACGCCCTTACAAACAAGTTCTTTTTCATTCGCAATCATCAGGTTAACGGCTTTACCGTTGTCCAGTCTGGGAAAATCTGGTGTGGCGTCGCAGACGCACCGACAGCCTTGCTGCGATACATCAAGGATCATACTTTGAATTGAAATTTGCTGTTCTGCATCTGAGACGCTGAGTTGCGCTTGAATGCCCGGCGTCCATCGTTTGTGCTTGCGCAATGCAAGACTTTGTAAGCTGGCGGGAAAATCCACAAACAGTAACGGCGAAGGATGCGTAATGACTTTCATTACCTCGGCTCTGAACGCAATGACTTTTCCCTGCTCTCCTTCCAGTACATAACGCACCACGACTTCATTTTCTGGTATCAGAATGTCGCGCAGATAGCCCCATTTGGTTTCACTGGGCACCTGGAAAATTAAACATGTGGGTAAATCGATTCCGACAAACTGGGTCTTAACCCGCTTTGGTGCAGTAGGCGTCGTAATCTGCAAATCAACCACACTGCCCGGTCGCAACGACAGTAAACTGTCCAGATCCGCACTGCTTAATTGTCTATTTGGTTGTTTTGCCATGATTAACACTAAAATCACTTCTAATAACGCTATATAATCATATTTTGTGCTTTTAACAAACCCTTACCAATACGCTGGTTTCAGAATTGTGTAACGATTCAACCAGCCAGGAGAAATATATACATGGCTCTGCATTCTACCGGCATCGAATACACGTTAAGTATCGACTCCATTAGTCAACACGTATTCCTGGTTACCATGTCGGTCCCTGCGTTACAGCAAACACATGCGGAAGTGACCTTGCCGGCCTGGATCCCGGGCAGTTATATGGTGCGTGACTTTGCCCGTAACATTGTGTCCATTGAGGCGGTTAACAGTAATAACGACGCTATCGACGTAACGCCTACAGACAAACAAACCTGGCAGGTTGAAGCCGCGGGTGATGCCTTTACACTGACCTACCGCGTATACGCTTTTGACCTGTCCGTACGAAGTGCTTTTATAAACGACGAATACGCATTTTGTAACGGTACCAGCGTCTTTTTAAAAGTAACGGGCGTAGAGTCTCTGCCTTGCTCAGTGTCGATTACCGTACCCGAATCACAGCCCGACTGGGTTGTTGAAACGGCCATGCAATTACAAACTGACGGTACCTATCTGTGCGCAGATTATGATGAACTGATTGACCATCCGATTTTCATGGGTGAATGCACCAGCGAGACATTTGCGGTGCAAGGCGTGGAGTTTGTTTTACTGTTCAGCGGTAAAACGCGCTACGACACAAATAGAATGTGCGCTGACCTCACAAAGGTATGTGATCATCATTTAACCTTGTTCGGCAAACCCGCTCCGGTTAAGCGTTATATATTTATGACGTTGATTGCGGATCAGGGTTACGGTGGTTTAGAGCATCGTAGTTCTACGGCTCTGCTTTACCCGCGCTTTGAATTGCCTTTAGCCGGTGAGCCGGCTCAGTTGAACGACGGTTACGTTAATTTCATCAGTTTGTGCAGTCATGAACTGTTTCACACCTGGCACGTTAAGAGTATACAGCCAGATGTGCTGGTTAACGCTGATCTGAGTCAGGAAGTGTATACCGACCAGCTTTGGATATACGAAGGTATCACCAGTTTTTACGACGATGTCACATTGGCCAGAGTCGGTGTGATCCCGCCTCAGCATTATTTAAAAATTGTTGGGCAAAACCTTACCCGGCTGATGCGCAACACCGGTAGGTTCAAACAGAGCATTGCGGAGTCCAGCTTTTACGCCTGGACCAAGTTTTATAAACAGGACGCCAGTGCTATCAACAACATCGTTAGCTACTACAACAAAGGTGGTTTGGTTGCACTGGGTTTGGATTTGCTGCTGCGCAAACGCAGTGAAGGCAATGCAAATCTTGATAAACTCATGCAGGCCCTGTGGCAACAATATGGCCATAACAAAGGCACACCCGCCGATGTGATTGCCTCATTGTGTATGTCGGAATTTAGCATCGATGTCAGCGACTATCTGCAGCGTGTTGTATACGGTACCGAAGATGTAGACCTCGCGGCATTGCTCGCAGACATTGGCGTGTCAGTCAGCGACAGCCCACAGCAATCGGTAGATGACAAAGGCGGTGAGGTCCCTGCCAAATTAACAGCACGCTATGCATTTGGCGCCACCGTGAAAGGCGCAGAGTTAGGACTGAGTATTCTGACCGTGCAAGAGGGTTCTGCGGCCTGTCAGGCTGGTTTACACGTCAATGACAGGCTCATTGCAGTAGATGGCTATGTTGTTAATACAAAACTGCTCGACCGCATGCTGGCCAGTGAACGTGAAGATGCTTTTAGCCTGAACATTGTGCGCGATGGCAGAGTACTTAATTTGACGATGCCATTGCTGGAAGCGCCAAAACAACACATGGCACTGACTATCAACAACGACGACGCATTTGCAAACTGGCTGGGGCTGGGCGCAAAGTAGCGCTTTGTATAGCTACAGAATAAAACAGGCTGCGTAATGCAGCCTGATTATATGATTTATGACAGTATGATATGTGTTGGTATGGGTAAACGCGTGTTTAACGGGCTGGTACTAACAACGCTGGATCTAACCGCTCGCTAAACCAATTGATTCGCCAATCCAGATGCGGCCCGGTTGCGCGCCCTGTTGCGCCAATTTCACCAATCTTCTGACCCTGCTCGACCCTGTCTCCTACGGAGACATTGAGCTGGCTTAAATGCAAGAACGTTGAATTTACGCCCAATCCGTGGTCAATAATAATCGTGCCACCCGAGTAATATAAATCGGCATGCGCCAGCGTGATGGTACCGCCAGCCGGTGCAACTACGTCAGTACCGGTTGGTGCCCCCACATCTACGCCGAAATGAGGCCGTTTAGGCACACCATTGAAGACCCGCTGACTACCATATACGCCGGTGATTGGTCCTTCAGCCGGCCAGATAAAATCAACGGTAAAATCTCGCAGGTCTGAATTGGTCTTTCGCGCTTTTGCAACCATCCAGTTATCGTTTTTTATGCGCTCAAGCACACTTTTCGGCGGCGTGACCATCGCCTGTGGTACGCCCTCGATTCGCTGTGTTGGGTATTCACGTGCACTTAAACTAATTTCATGACTCTGTTGTTCACCAGAGGGCAATGTCCAGCGCAGTGTATGCGTCAACGCGGCATCACGCCCGAAGCCAAAAGCAAAAGAACCGTCTGCCAATGTGCCAATCGGTTGATCATTCAGCCACACCTGACTGCCCGGAGGCAATTTGCCTCGCATAAGGCTGCCTTGCGTTTCAGCGCCGGTTAACACCAGAGTCTGTGCCTGCACCGTAAGTGTTAACAGCCAACCGGCGAGTAACGAAATCAGACGCCTAGTCACTGACTCTGGCACCTTTCCCTACGCCTTCGTAGGCCAGAACACAGCAATGTGTGTCAGGCTTACGTTGTTTTTGTTGCTGGTAAATAAACTGCGCCAGGCATTCGACGGTAGAGTCCGTTGTAATCACCTCACACTGAGACTCAGGAAGGACAATTTCAAAATAGCCTTGTGTAGCTTCATATGCAAAGCAAACATGAGCCTGATAGCTGGGGAGTTTCTGTTGTAGCTTTAACTGCTCGGCCGAAATACGATCTTCTTCTGATGCGATGTAAATATCGCACCAGCGGTCTGCCCAGTAGGCCTGACTGTCGAGGTCAATTTCACCGTCGGTAATGATATCCACTTTTGAGCGATGGCCGTGCGCTATGCGCTGGCAGTTACCATCGTGCTTTTTCAAACCGTGGGTATAGTGATAAAACGGCGTATTAATCACTTCTGTTCGCAACAGAATCGTCAGATTGTCCACGTTGTCCGGTAAATGCGTTGCAATCACTTCCCGCAGATACTCACTGACTGACTCCATGGTAATCGTTGGCGCATAAATAAACGCATAGGCGTCAGCCGGGCAATACATCTGAATGGCTTTTTGCTCAGCCAGCGTAAAATTGACTTCCACATAGTCGGTATCGTCGTCGTGACGAATCGAGGTCGCCTGGCATTCTGCAGGCACCAGGAGCTTGTGATCGACATAACTGTCTATCAGTCGTTTCAGGTTTTTCTTTACGATACCGAAATCCTGAACCATGCTCTCTTCATTCAGCGTGCCGTCGAGCAGCACATCCACGATCCAGCTTTCTCCTACCATGCCGCGTTCCGGGCAAAGGTAAGAAAAATCCATTACGGTTAAGTCATTAACAAATAATTGCATTACGTCTCGTTAGGTTAATTCTTACTTATCAGGTCCCCGACTATTCGTCGTCGGGAATTTAATGCAGGCATTATAACCAGTTTTCGCTGGTATGGCCTGCTATTCCTACAGATTTCGCTTTAACTGATCTTTCAGGTTGGGCGGGATCCCTTTGATAGTGAGTGTATCTGTATCCGGGTTATAGATAACCCGCTCTCCCAGTAACTTTCGTTCGAAGCTCACTGACACACCACCGCCCTGACCGGTAAATTTGTTGAGCTGCCGCAGTGCGGCAGGGTCAGGTTGAATTTCCGGTTCCAACGGCGTTTCAAGCGTCGCAGTGAAAGCCGCGAAATTTCGTTCACTGCCCTCATCGGCAGGTAATCTGTCTGCTAAGTCACTCACTCTGATAGAGTCGCCACTGTCTAACTGCTCTTTAAAATAGCTGGTAACCTGTTCCCGGTGTGTGGTTTTTTCTTCCGGGTCGAGATTTTCAGATGCCAGGTAGGTTTCCACAGACTGAATTAGCTGTTTGTTTTGTTGTTTAACATCAACTTTTTCTTCACAGCCAACAAACTGCATAAAGAAATCGGCGACTTTGCGTCCCATCCGGCCTTTGATGAAGCTAATGTAACGTTGCTGTTGTGGCTCAATGCGGTACTGCGTTAAATCAATACGCACTGCCAACTGCATTTTTGCTAAATCCAAATGTTCCCGACTCGACAAATCCAGATTCTGACTGACTTCAACATGGGCCTTGGTATTTAACAGCGTGACCAGCAAATACTGGGTAGCCAGGTATTCGTAGTGTACAAACAGCACAAAACCGGTTTCGACCTGCCCGGTATCAACCAACGACTGCACCAGTAAATTACTGGTTTCCTTAGTAAAGGTCAGATAAGCACTGTCGCTGTCTGCCGGACTATCAGCATGGGCAGCCTGATAGCCTTCGAGCGAGGTAACAAAGGTATTCTCCTCAGCACTTTCGGCAAAATGTCCGACGCCTTTACCCGGCTTGCTAACAAACGTGTGATGTAACTGGTGACCAAGTTGTTCCAACGCCGGTGTAACTGGCAGGCAACCTTCACGTGGGATCAGCTGCATTTTGCCGTCGTTGTTAACGACCAATTGGTGTACGACAAAATGATGTATCAATATGCTCATGTATTACTGATGTCCAATTCGTTGATTAAAGATGCAGTTTTTTGAATGAATGATTGTTATCAGATGCACAACGATTATAATCGCTTTATTGCCAAAACTATGCTTTTTCAAGCGAATTAATGACAAGAGGCGTAAAGTGCCCCAACAAAGCCGATACAGCGATGCCGACTTCGAGCGTCTGATGAACGAAATTATTATGGTACTCGAAAAAGAAGGCGCGGGTCGCGATCTTTCTTTAATGGTACTGGGTAACGTTATTACTCATATTTTTGAACAACAAGTGCCGCCACAACAACGGCAAGCCATGGTTGAACAATTCACCAAAGTACTGTCTAAAAGTGTACAGGGAACTGCATAAGCTACCATGATTTTAGCGGAATCTCCACGTCGTCAACGTGTAACCAAGCTGGTTAACTGGGGGCACTGGTTTGCGTTAGCGAATATCGTTATCGCCATTATCATTGCCTCTGTTTATGTTGTGTCCTCGCCGGCACCCGGCACCGGACTCGGTACCTTTTATTTATTTGCCAACTGGTTTGGTCATATTGGTTTCCTCACCTTTTTTGGCTTTGTGATATTCATCCTGCCATTGTGTTATCTGGATGTATCACAACGCACCATTAAAACGATAGCCTCTGTGCTGTCGGCGCTGGGTCTGGCAGTACTGGCCTTTGATGCATTGCTTTTTAACCGAACCGGTTTTCATTTAAGCCACAGTGCCGCGCACCTGCTTAAATCGGAAGCCGCCAATCAGATGCACAGTGTGAACTGGCAACAATGGCTGTATTTGCTGTTGCTATTTGTGATTTGGCTTGGGTTTCAACTGGTGCTGGCAAATGCAGTATGGAAGCGTATAGACAGGTTAATGACCTATCGCATTGGCCGTCCTGCAGTAAGCTTTTTTGTAGTGTGTTTTGTGTCTGGCCATGCAATCCATGTTTGGGCAGATGCGCAGCTTTATCAGCCTATTATTAAGCAGGATAATATGTTCCCACTGTCTTATCCGGCCACCGCGAAAACCACCATGTCGCGTTACGGCTTGCTGGATATAGAACGTTATCAGCAACGAAAACAACTGCAGTTTGAACCGGATATTCACACCATTAACTACCCTGCCGCGCCGGTTTACTGTGCCATCGATGAAACACAGACCGCGTGGTTGCTGGTTCAAACCGATCAATCCGATTTACATTCAGCAGTGAAAAAAGCGGATTTACGTGAAATTACCCAGTTTTTTACGCCGGCCAGCTCGCCGGATGGCTTAATCAGCAGCACCTTATACGGCGTCCCGGAACTTTACCAGCAAAGTCTGGTAAACGAGTCACCTATTCTGTTGGCTTTAGCCAAGGCTTATAACGTTTCATCTCAGGTGTATGTTGAAGACATGCCAGTTAATGAGTATGACTTTCCAGCCATTGCTTTCTCTGACACGCTTAGCAGCGACAAGTCACTTAACATCGTGTTTGCTACTGGCGAGACCATTTCATCATTGATGAATAGTCAGGACGTGACAAAAGGTCTGGTTTTAGTTGCCTCGGGTTATGGCACGTCACGGGGGAGTTTGTACACCAATCTGCCTGTTACGGCAAAATTGGCCAGTAATGAGGATCTCACGCCTACCCTGCTAAATGCGCTTGGCTGTGGTGCAGACGTTAACTTTTACTCAACCGGTCAAAACTTGCTGGAGCCGAAGCGTGACTGGCTGGTCAGTACGTCTGGGGAAAAAATTATCGTAATTTACGGCGACCAACGCATCGAAGTATTAAGCAACGGTAGTTACGATATTACCCAGATCAGCAGTGATATGCGCAGCGACGAAGCGCTGAACGTAGACTTGCTCAGCCGGGCTATTAAACACCTGACCCGATTCAAGCTCTAACGCTGAATTGCAGAGTTTTATAGCAAAACGGGACGCATCATTAGCGTCCCGTTTTATTAACAATCAAACTTACCAAGAGTGTTACTAATACACAGCTTTTGCCCTGGCCATCTAGTGCTACGAGCAGGTAAATCAACAGCGGTTAGGCGTTGCCAAGTAACTCAAAAATACTTGAAAAGTCGCGGTCTGCATTGCCTTTTAACTGATGCATACGATACAACGCCTGTGCCGCTGCAGCCATGGGAGTTGATGCGCCTACCTGTTGAGCCGCCTCCATTGCCAGGCTCAGATCTTTGTTCATCAGTTTTACCATAAACCCCCCCTGGTATTGATTGCTCGATGGCACATTGTCCATTACATCAGGGCATGGATTGTATTTTTGCAGTGTCCAGTTGCAGCCCGAGCTTTGTAGCATGATATCTGACATGACCTTGGGGTCGAGCCCATTCGCAATGGCCAGTTGAAGCGCCTCAGACGTCCCCGTCATCAATACCGACAACAGCATGTTGTTACACAGTTTGGCGATTTGTCCTGCGCCTAACTCACCGGCATGAAACAGGTTCGCGCCCATATGCTTGAGGACCGGTTTCGCACGAGACACCGCCGCATCGTCACCACCCATAATAAACGTCAATGTGCCTGCAGCGGCCCCTGCAACACCACCCGATACCGGCGCGTCGATAAAGGCATATCCTGCATTGATTGCACCGGCTCCAACTTCTTTTGCGCTTTGTGCATCGATGGTGCTGCAATCGATAAACAGTGCGCCGGTTTTAGCATGGGCAATAATGCCTTGTTCGCCCAGGTAGAGGGATTTTACATGCTGAGCTGCGGGTAACATGGTAACCACCACATCAGCATTTTTAACGGCTTCCTGCGGACTGGCCGCAGCCATCGCGCCTTTGTCTTCCAACTGTTTGACTGCGTCAGCTACCAGGTCAAACACAACAACGGATTCACCGTTTCTAACGAGGTTAGCCGCCATCGGCCCCCCCATGTTGCCCAAACCTATAAATGCGATGTTTTTCATTATTATTCTCCTAAACCTGCCAACGGATTTACCGTCCAGGGACTGGTAAAATGTGTCGCAATAACATCTGCGGGTACGTCATCGACACTGTTGAACAACCAACGAGGTTGCTTGTCCTTGTCAATGAGTAACGCTCTGACACCTTCAGCAAACTCACCTGATTCGCCACAACGACACGACATAATAAGTTCCATCTGGAAACAGGCTTCAAGCGAGAGTTCGGCCCCACGCTTACACTGTTCCCATACCAGATGCATCGTAATGGGCGACCCGGCAGTGAGCCCTTGTTTTGCTCTCTCGAACCAGCTATCTCCGTTACTTTCACAACTCAAAATAGCTTTCACAGCCTCGGGTGCACTGCTGCAGTCACCCAGCACCTTATCAATCTCATGCTGCCACACAGACAGTTTCCCTTGCGGCCAGTCAGCCTTTGGCAATTCGAACGTCGTACACAACGCCGTTAGCTGGTCGTGCACTTCTCCTGCTACCCAATGCTGAGATTCCAGAGCGTCGCAAAACCGTTCAAACCCGTCATCTGCCAGTACGTAATCGCCAAGACCAACATAGATACCGTCAGTCGCATTGACTGAGGCCCCGGTTAGGCCCAGAAACAAACCTGTTTTACCCGGCGCACGCGGTAAGAAGTAACTGGCTCCGACGTCGGGATATAACCCAATGGTAATTTCAGGCATCGCTAATCTTGAAGAAGGCGTAAGAATGCGGTGGCTCGCGCCTGCCAACAGACCAATCCCGCCTCCCATAACAATGCCAGCCCCCCACACAACAACCGGCTTACCGTAGCGGTGGATCAAATAATCCAGCTGGTATTCGCGGGCGAAAAAGTCCGCCAGAAAATCCGGCACCTGATGTTGCTGTGCCTGCATGGCCTGATACATCGACACAATATCGCCGCCGGCACAAAAGGCTTTGTCACCCTCACTGGTCAACACAACCAGCGCAATGCTGTCGTCGTGTTGCCAGTCAGATAATTGCTCGAACAAGGCTTTGGCCATATCCAAATCAAGCGCATTTAACGCTTGCGGCTTGTTCAGCGTTAATAGCCCGATATCCCCGCCGGATGCGGCGGGAATACGCTTAATAAAGAGCTTGTCGGTCATAATTGCTCCTACAGTAACTGGCTGCCTTCCTGCAGTACCTGACGGCTAATGATCAATCGCATGATCTCATTAGTGCCTTCCAGTATCTGGTGCACCCGCACGTCACGCATGTGTCGTTCTAACGGATACTCTTTAATGTAGCCGTAACCACCGTGAATTTGCAGTGCTTCATTACACACATTAAAGCCAACATCGGTAGCAAATCGCTTCGCCATGGCACAATACGCCGTCTTTTGCGGATCGTCTTCATCTAGCTTAGCCGCAGCCATACGCACTAGCTGACGTGCCGCCACCAATTCTGTATTCATGTCGGCCAATTTAAACTGCAGCGCCTGGAAGGTGGCCAGCGGTTTGCCGAATTGCTTACGCTCTAACATGTAGTCCCGGGCGGTATCCAATGCTTGTTGCGCAGTACCAATTGAGCAGGTGGCAATGTTAATACGGCCGCCATCAAGCCCCTTCATCGCGAAAGTGAATCCCTGACCATGTTCGCCCAGCAGGCTCTCGTGACTCACTTCAACATTATCGAACGTGATCATGCGGGTCGGCTGTGCATTCCAACCCATTTTTTCTTCTGCTTTACCGTAAATGATGCCCGGTGCATTGGCGGGAACTACGAACGAAGAAATCCCCTTTGCGCCGTCGTTAGACGTTCTGGCCATGACCACCAATACATCGGTTTCACCGGCACCAGAAATAAACACTTTACTGCCATTCAAACGATAACCCGCGTCTGTTTTTTCTGCCTTGGTACTCAGGCTCGCAGCGTCAGACCCCGCACCAGGCTCTGTTAAGCAATAAGATGCCAGTTGCTCTCCTGTGACGAGACCAGGTAACCATTGCGCTTTAACAGCATCAGTGCCCCACGACGCGATCATCCATGTGGCCATGTTATGAATAGTCAGCATGGCCGTTGTGGTAGTGCACCCCATCGCCAATTGCTCAAAAATAATTGACGAGTCCAGTCGACTAAGTCCCAATCCGCCTTCTGATTCAGGTGTGTACAAGCCACAGAAACCTAATTCACCGGCTTTTCTGATGGTCTCGACAGGAAACGTATGCTCTCGATCCCACTGCGCAGCAAACGGCGCCAACTCTTGCATAGCAAACTGTTTTGCAACATCGGCGAAAGCTTGTTGATCGTCGGTCATATTAAAGTTCATCAGACTCTCCTATCGCAAATTAATGGTCATATTCGGACCACTTGGAATGTCTTGTTCTGGCCAGCGAGACGTGACGGTTTTGGTTTCCGTATAGAAGCGAACGGCTTGTTTTCCATAAGCATGCAAATCGCCAAAGAATGAGTTCTTCCAACCAGTAAAGGAGAAGAACGGCAGCGGTACCGGAATGGGCACGTTTATCCCGACCTGACCCACCGTTACTTCTGACTGGTACTTGCGCGCGGCTGCACCGCTCGCAGTGAAAATCGACGTACCATTTCCGTAGGGGTTACTGTTGACTAGCTCCAGCGCTTCTTCAAGCGTATCGACACACATACAACACAACACCGGGCCAAAAATTTCTTCCTGATAAATACGCATGTCGGTGGTGACATCTTTAAACACCGTAGGACCAATCCAATGCCCGTTTTCCATGCCCTCTACAACAAAGTCACTACCGTCTACCATACAGGTAGCGCCCTGTGCTTTACCTGATGCAATAAGGTCCTGCACACGCTGTTTAGCAGCTGCACTGATTAGAGGACCAAAACCTGCGTTTTCATCGTTCCATGCACCAGGCTTAACTTCGCTGATTTTTTCAGCCAATTCATCAATCCATTCCTGGGCGCTGCCCACGAATACCGCAACTGAAATAGCCATACAGCGTTGTCCGGCCGCGCCCACGGAGGCACCGACCAGGTTGTTAATAACGTGGTTTTTATTGGCATCGGGCATCACTACCGTATGATTTTTTGCCCCAGCAAAACACTGTGCACGTTTCATATTGTCAGTGGCAGTGCGATATATATACTGACCAACCGGTACAGAACCAACGAAGGAAACGGCGGCTATATCAGGGTGGTTCAGCAAGGTATCAACCTGGTCTTTACCGCCGTGAACCACGTTGAGAACACCAGCAGGCGCACCTGCTTCAATAAACAGTTCTGCCAGCAACATGGGGGTAAGCGGATCTTGCTCTGATGGTTTCAGGATAAAGGTATTACCGCACACAGTGGCGAGCGGGAACATCCAAAGCGGGATCATCGCCGGGAAGTTAAATGGCGTAATGCCTGCGCATACCCCAATTGGCTGAATAAAGCTGCTGGTGTCAATACCGCGCGCCACGTTCTCGACGGTTTCTCCCATCATCAGGCTTGGCGCATTCATGGCCTGTTCAACCACTTCAATCCCACGCCATACATCGCCCATTGCGTCGTCAAATACTTTGCCCGTTTCTTCAGCCAACACGGTAGCGATACGCTTTTGCTCACGCTTCAGAATCGCCTGATAACGCATCATGATCCGCGCCCGCTCAGTAACCGGTACATAGCGCCATGTTTCAAATGCGGACTTAGCAGCCTGCAACGCGCGCTGCATTTCGTCGTCTGTCGTTACGGGCGTTTTAGCAATCACTTCCCCATTCGCCGGGTTCGTAACATTAATGAATTGTTCTGTGGTAGAGGCGACCATATCGCCATTTATAAGAAGAGGTACCTGTTTCATTGCATTCTCGATTGCTGAGTTGAATACGCTAACGCTATACCAAGCATACGTTAACGTAAACGTAACCCTGTTAAATCTAAAGATCTACTTGTAAATTTATTGTGACATAAAGGTTATTATTCAGCGAGAGTCAGCTATGATTAAAGCAAACTCGGTATTCGGCGCGTGCTAAGTCTTGCTGTGACTGCTATGCTAAGTACTCTGATGTAGCGAAGGAAATTCTTGTGGTCAATGTATCTTCCAGCGTTTTACGCTTACTTCAATTAATGCGATAGCCGGGCCCCGTTATGAGCCAACGACTCCGCGTCGCGATTATTGAAGACAACGCCACAGCCCGCGCGACCATCCGCAGCCACCTGATAGTACTGGGTAATTTAGAGGTCGCCAGTTTCAGTACGGGTACAGAACTGAAAAACGCCCTCAAGAAGCAAAACTTCGAATTACTGATATTTGACTTTCATCTGGGCCAGCGCCGAAACGGTGTCGAGTGGGTACAGATACTCCGGCAATCACAGTTCATTCAACCCAGCACCGGCATTGTGTTCATTACTGCTGACAGACTGCCGCAAACGATCGGTCAGATCATTGATACACATCCCGATTTACTGTTGTTAAAACCCTATACCATTAATGCCCTGCATCGCGGCGTGAATCATTACCTGGAATATCGAAAGCATGCCGCTACTGCCCTGAGGTATATGGACGAAGGCAATACAGCGGCCGCAATTTCAACACTCGACAAACGTCGCCGCGAGAAACTTCCCCCCAGAGTGGCAACCGATCTGGAAAAGCTGCGGGCCCGGTTACTATTACAAAAAGGCGACTACCCCGCAGCCCTGGCGATATATGAGCGTACCCTGGCGCAATCCAACAAAGTGCTGTGGGCACAATGGGGTAAGTTAAAATGTCATTACCAAACCGGTGATTGGTCGGCGTGTCACGCCAGTTTGGACGATATGCTGGAAACCTTATTGACTCGTGATAAAGCCTTTGAGTGGCTGGCGTGTTTGTCCTTTGAACAAGAATCGTACGAAAAAGCAGAGTTCTTTTTAGATCACATACAGGACAGCGACTTAAGCTTGCCGGCCACTCGTTTGAAAACGATGACTTACCAGAAACAAAATCGCATTGTGGAAAGCATCGATTTATTGCAGAAAAAGCGAGAGTACAACCGCTCTACCAAAGAAAGGTTTGACGAATTTACTTTTGAGCTGGCTGAGTTTTATTTAAGCATTGCTCAGGAAAGCCCGCATAACCATCGCGAAGAGAGCCTGAGTCAGGCCCGTAAACTGATGGGGGTTGCCGCGCGGAGTCAGTCAGATCTCCAGGTCCAGCAACGGCATGATTACCTGTTGGCCTACAGCTACGTCATGGAGGATCAATTATCCAAAGCACGTGAAGTCATAAACCGGGAACACATGAACGTATTTCAGCGCAGCTCTGCCAGTACGCTGATTGTTGCGGCCCGTGTGGTCAATTCTCTGGGCGACGAGAAACGCGCCCAGGAAATGTTAGAGCTTGCCAGAAACAAATCAGAACTGGGGGAAATGCCTGCTGAACAGCAAACGCTGCAAACGCGTATGCTTACCGCCGAAAAAGACACTGGGCTGGCCGATAAACGTGCTGAACAGTTTAACGAACAGGGTCAGCAATTATTTGTGAAGAAGCAATACCTGGACGCCCTCGCCGCGTTTTATCGGGCATTACAATTAACACCCGATGAACCCGCTTACCAACTCAACATGCTGCAAACCCTATTGGTTTGCGATACAGACAGCTACAGAGCCATGACATTGCAAACACTGATTGCCGGACTGCTTGCTCAGCCATTGTCCGACAATAATCAACGCCGTTACGCGCAATTGGTTCAGCAGTACCCGCATATTGCGACGGTAACAAAAGCCCCTGACAAAAACTCAAGCGCCAGCGAGGCGGGTTAACAGGCTGGACGTATCCCAACGCCCACCACCGCGTTTCTGAACATCCGCGTAATACTGATCAACCAGCGCGGTGAGTGCCAGTGTAGATCCATTACGGCGCGCTTCTTCCAGCGCAATTGCCAGATCTTTGCGCATCCAGTCAACGGCAAAACCAAAGTCGTATTCACCGTTAATCATGGTATTCGCACGGTTTTCCATTTGCCACGATTGGGCCGCACCTTTACTGATTACATCGATGACCGCAGCACAATCCATATTTGCCTGTTGACCAAAATGCAATGCTTCAGCCAACCCCTGAACAATGCCGGCGATGCAGATCTGGTTCATCATTTTGGCCAGCTGGCCACTGCCGTGCTCACCCAAAAGCTGACTGTGGCGAGCATAAGCATCCATAACCGGCTGTGCTTTCTCAAATGCACTTTGCTCACCACCGACCATGATGGTCAGTTGGCCGTTTTCTGCCCCCGCCTGTCCGCCTGATACCGGCGCATCGAGGAACGCGACCTGCTTTTCTGCACATGCGATTGCCAGTTCTCTGGCAAGTTGCGCCGACGCAGTGGTGTGATCAACAAGCAAGGCGCCGGGTTTAGCCGTTTCCAACGCACCTTGCGAGCCAGTAATTACTGCGCGCACATCGTCATCGTTGCCGACGCAAACAAAAATAATATCGGCGCCTGCTGCCGCTTCGGCTGGCGTTGCAGCCGTCTTGCCGCCATAAGTTTGCTGCCAGGCCTGCGCTTTCGCTGCCGTGCGATTATACACACTCACCGAATGCCCGGCTTGTTGAAGGTGTCCGGCCATTGGATAGCCCATTACGCCCAGTCCAATAAAACTCACTTGCATGTATTGAGGTCCTGTCTATGTAAAACTGGACATAGTCTAGCACGGTATTGCGCTGGATCATTGCCGCTTGCTTTAATCTACTGGTATTGCCGGTAAGCGCCGATTACACTGATATTTATTCGTTATTGCACTTACTCACGGAGGATTGGCATGCAATCTACCCCTAATGTCGCCATGTTCAGTACCCAGGCCTACGATAAGACCTCGTTTGCCGCACACCCATTGCACGCAAACATTAAATTGAGCCACTTTGATATTCCACTGAACGCTAAAACGATCTCGTTATGCCAGGGTTTTGACACCGTTTGTGCGTTTGTAAACGACCAGCTTGACGAAGCAATCCTCACGCAATTACATGCGTCTGGGGTAAAGCACATTGCTATGCGATGTGCCGGCTATAACAATGTCGATATCGACTGTGCGAAGCAGTTGGGTATGGCGGTATCGCGAGTGCCAGCCTATTCGCCTGAAGCCGTAGCCGAACATGCTCTGGCGCTGATCATGACCCTCAATCGAAAAACACACAAGGCGTACAACCGCGTGCGCGACGGAAATTTTGATTTAAATGGTTTGCTCGGTTTCACCCTGCATGACAAAACCGTGGGCGTGGTAGGCACCGGTCATATTGGGGCTGCATTAGTGAGATTGCTTTCTGGCTTTGGTTGCCGAATCCTATGCTATGACCCCTACCCCAATGATGGCTTAAAGGCACTGGGGGCAGAATATACGGATTTGTCAACGTTATTGAGCACCAGTCATATTATTAGCCTGCATTGTCCACTTAATGAAGACAGTCACCACCTTATCAATCAACAAACCCTTGAAAGCATGCGAGATGGCGTAATGCTGATTAATACGTCTCGCGGCGGTTTGATCGACAGCAGAGCAGTAATAAACGCGCTGAAGACACACAAACTCGGTTACCTGGGCCTGGATGTCTACGAAATGGAATCCGAGCTGTTTTTCCGGGATCACTCCAGTGAAATTATTCAGGATGACGTTTTCGAGCGGCTAGCGACGTTTCACAATGTGTTAATTACTGGCCATCAGGGCTTTTTTACGGTTGAAGCATTGGGCCAGATCGCGGAAGTCACGCTGGAAAATATGATTGGATTTAGCAACGGGTTCAAACAACCTTTTGCAAACGAGGCCGCAACAGAAACGCGCTTTTTAATTATCCCCTGACTTCATCAGGTCACACGTAGCCACAAGTGAAAGTATTTGCCAAGCCATTTGAACGGCGCCTGTTGATTGTACTGACGCTCTAAAGCCAGCAGCGACTCATAGTCCTCGCTGGCTTTTTTCGGGTCGCGTAAATAGTCATGAAAGCATCGGATACCGCGAGATGCTGCAATCTCAAAGCCCAGCTCTTCAACCCATTCGGTGACTTGTGCAACAGACAAAGGTTGCTTAGGGTTCAGCCTGACTTGCTTTTTGACTTTCATACCGCGAGCAATGTAGTCAAAGTTGCCGTAAACCGCATTGCCAAACAACGCCGCGTCTCTGTTAAAAAACGTTAAGCTTAACCAACTTCCACGGCGCATATTTTTCGCCATATGGGCCAATGCTTCTTTGGGATCGGCGAGCCACTCAAGGACCGCGTGGCACAACACAATGTCGAAGTCTGCTAAATTTGCAACGCTCTGCAAATCTGCCTGATAAGTCACCACTGACGGAGGTACCTCGGCCATAGACAAAATATCAGCAGAAATATCAGTAAGGGTAAGTGTATGACCTTTATTTGCCAGGTAAGACGACATAACACCTGTACCGCCCCCCAGCTCGATAATATTCAGTTTGCCCGCCGGTAATAGTTCATCCAGCGCGTCACAGAGCAACTGATGCCGTAATGCGCCCTTGCTTGTGCCGTAGATATTTTTAGCAAATTTCCCGGCGATGCCATCAAATGACTGATCCTGCACGAGTTGTCCTACGCCGGGTTGTCGATATCAATGAAATCGACTGACAAACCGAATTCATTCGCCAGATGTTCACCGACCGCTTTTACGCCGTAGCGCTCAGTAGCATGATGCCCGGCAGCAATAAAACCAATATTCATTTCCCGGGCAATATGGATGGTTTGTTCAGACACTTCCCCGGTAATGAAAACCTCTGCGCCCGCTGTTGCAGCCTGCTCGATGAAGCTCTGGCCACCGCCAGTGCACCAGGCTACCCGCGTTACTGCGTCTTGCTGTGCCGACTCAGTTGCAACACACGGCCTGCCGAGCGCGCGCTCAATGGTTATCACCAGATCAGTAAACGTTGTGTCTACACTGCCCTGCATGACTACCCCTTCCGGCGCAATCCCGTTGACTGCTGTGATATCACTGCAGCCCATTAGCGCACCTAATTGGGCGTTGTTACCCCATACCGGATGCACATCGATTGGCAGATGATAGGCAATTAAATTAATATTGTGCTGAATAAGACTGCCAAGCCGGCGTCGCTTCATGCCAGTCACCGTTGGCTCTTCCCCTTTCCAGAAGTACCCATGATGAACCAGCAAGGTATCGGCCCCTTTTTCAATCGCAGCATCGATTAATCGCTGTGATGCTGTCACGCCCGTGACAATATGCTGTATTGTATCGCTGCCTTCCACTTGCAATCCATTGGGGCAGTAATCCTTGATGGCGGCAACGTTTAATTCCTGATTAAGATAACTGAGTAGCTGTTGACGTTGAATCACTTATAACTCCCGGGCATACCCTTCCGCACTGATCCCTTGCGCCACAAACGGCACCAGGTGCGCGATAACATCCTGAATTTCAATATCCTGCTGATAATCAGCTTTGGCAATGTCCTTCAACGCCTGACTTGACGCCATTGAAAACACGAAACTCCCAATAGCAAAGTGCAACCGCCAGAATAACTCATCTGCCGGAATAGCTGGTAAAGCTATTCGCAACATACTGAGCAAACCTTCAATGGTTTCGCCATAATTGCCCAGAATGAATTTGCGTAAGTGCCCCTGAGATTCGGTGTAACCTTTGCCAAGTAACTGCACGAAAATCTCGGTGCCATTAGGTTGAACTGCATTCAGGTGTAACAAGGGTAACGCTAGTCCCTGAAGCAACTGGTCTACCCCTTTTCGTCCCTGCGACGGAATGAGCGTTTCCAGCATGTCATCAACTTGCGGCATTAACACATCGAAATAGCGTTTAAGCACCGCTTGAATCAGGTTTTTCTTGCTACCAAAATGGTAATTCACCGAGGCCAGGTTAACGTTCGCCTTCGAGGTGATTTCACGCATAGACGTCTGACCGTAGCCTTGTTCTGCGAACAAGGCCTCTGCAGCATCGATGATCCGCGCTTTGGTTTGCTTACTCATGAATTACCGCTTGAACCACTCAGGTAAAGTATTAACAACACGCATAAGGGCCCGCTCTGTGCCTTGCGCGAACGACATACCGAGTTTTTCGGCTACGTTTTTCTTCACAGCGTATTTCACTGCGTAAATATCACGCTCAGGAAAGACACTCATGATGTAGTCGTCAGATGTACCAATTTGGTCAATCAGTCCGAGCTCTAGTGCCTGTGAGCCATACCAGTACTCACCAGTAGCCACTTTCGCGATATCCAGTGAAGTACGATTCTCACTTACCCAGCTTTTAAACATGACGTGCACAGCTTCCAGTTCCTGCTGAAACTTTTCACGGCCCTCATCGGTGTTTTCGCCAAACACTGTCAGCGTTCGCTTAAACTCACCAGCGGTATGCTGCTCAAATTCAATGTCGTTTTTCTTAAGTAATTTGTGGAAATTTGGCAATTGCGCTAGCACGCCGATAGAACCGATAATAGCGAACTGGCTGGCTAGCAGCTTATCGGCAACACAGGCCATCATATAACCTCCGCTAGCAGCAACTTTATCTACCGATACGGTAAGTTTGAGACCTTTGTCTTTAATACGCTGTAACTGCGCTGCCGCCAGTCCGTAGCCATGCACCACGCCGCCGCCGCTTTCAATTTTTACCAGTACTTCATCTTGTTTTTCGGCAATGCACAACACAGCCGTGACTTCTTCACGCAGACGATCCACTTCATGGGCATCCATAGACCCTTTGAAGTCGATAACGAACAGTCGGCCTGACTCGTTTTCTTTGGCAGTTTTTTCCTGCTTTTGTTCTTTCTTCTGTGCTTTAGCAAGCTTTTTCAGGCTGGCTTTATCGAGAATAACCTGGCGCGCGTAATCGGTGATGTCCTTGAGCTGATCGGAAATGGACGTGATTTCTAAATGGCCTTTCCCTTGTTTTTGCTTAGCCGCAATACCGGCGATGGCAGCCAACACTAATACAATGGCAGCGACCAGCGTTACCGCTTTCGCTAAAAATAGTCCGTAGTCGTATAAAAATTCCACAAATGCCTCTGTTTTCATTCTTTTGCGTGAGCTTATCAGGCAAATAATACCAGTGATTAGACACACTGACGACATTGGGCGACACAAAAAAATAAGGCCAGCATTTGCTGGCCTCATTGCATAGTTACAAATTGTGCTTAGTTGGCAATAACAGAAGTATCAGTAACCGGAATCGCCATGGCTTCAGATTTGATAAAACCTGACACCTGCAACTGCATTTCACGAGTTACCGCTGCACTTGCTGCCGGGCTCAGGCTCGACGCATGTGCACCGTTGTTGAAACGCACCTGACCACTTACTGTGCCCGTTTCAGAAGAAACAGTAGACGTAACCTGGTCTAACCCTATCATCGCAGCCATTGGGTTCTGGCCAGATAATGGCAGAGAAGTGACCACAGGGTTTACCTGGTCAGGCAGGTTGTCACCGCCGTCACCCACTACTGTCATAAAGTGAACTGGCGTATTGCTGCCTAACAGTTCAGCATAGGCAGTTGGGTCACCAGCATCCAAAATGGTTTGCGCAGCAAAACCAAACTCAGCAAACACGCTGTTGATCTCTGCCAATTGCTCATCGTTTAAGGCAGCAAAGAAGTTAGTTGCTGCCTCACGCAGTTGCGCTTCAGTTGGGTTCTCACCGTAGTATGACGCTACAAAAGTCTGGAACTCTTCAGATGTTTGCAACATCAGAAGTGCTTTGATCAGCGGGCCAAAGTCAGGCGACTCAAGTAAGAAATTACCAATACCACTGGCTGGAGACTCTAATGATGCAGCTTTAATTGCAAACATACCGTCCAGCGCAGCGTTACCCAGCGTGCTATTTGCCAGTGCCGAGAAATTCGCGCCGGTAATCGCACCCAATGAAACGCCCATCATTGACACGTTAGTCGTGTCGATATCGACGTTGCCGGTAGTCGACATATCGACAATAGCATTGATACCTAAACGCAGACCTAACAGGTCGGCAACACTTTGGCGCAGGTTATCACGCGCGGTTGGCAACGATGCCAGGTTCATGTAATGCGTAGGCGAAACAGTGCTGGCATTGATGTCGTCAGTACCGTCCATGTCAAGGTCGAAACCACGGCTGCCATGCAGCGGATGGTCAATCGCGATAGTCGCTACGCCGTGCAATGATAACGTACCGCTGATGGCCATCATCTGTTCTTTAGTACCAGTGATACCGTGTACCAGAATAGCAAGTGGCCACCCTGCTTCAGGCTTGGAGATAGGATATCCCAGCGCCGTTGCAACAACAGGATCAGGCACTGTAACCTGCACTTCGAGGCTGTTATCTGCAACCGTAGCTTGCGGAATCGGACTAAAACGGGTCAGATTGCGTTTACTATCAATCATTTCGCCATTCACACGTAAGTCAGCCAAACCAACACTGCTACACAGTGTGTAGTTAGGACCTGGAGTCGCAACTGCTTTTACTTCGTCAGATAAGCCAGCTAACACAATGCCGCTGTCACACGCTGCATGCCAGAAGTCATTTACCGGTGCCATTGGGTTTGTCATTGAAGGCACACCCAGGTAGTAAGGCAGACTGATAGTACCGCTGTAGCGCTCTGCGGCACAGAATGCACCAACTTGCGGAAGAATGTTCGAAGACAGACCCACAGCAACAGAGTTCATTGCTCCCCAGTAAGCGCTGAGCTGACCAGAAGCGGTGCCTAACAGACCATCACAGGTTTGCAGTAATGAAAAATCAGTTGCATCGATAGCCGCTTGCACCTGAGCAGACTGACCTGATTTAGCCAGTTCTACTGCACCAGCAAGCGTAGTATCACTTACAAGATTTAATGCTTCCATCGCGTTGTCAGGACCCATTGCATCCTGAACCACGATAACAGGTAACGCCTGGCCAACGGTTGAAGGATCCGTTTGCAACGCCGCGACAACAGGCGCAACCAGTAATTGTTTCACTGTTCCCAGCACGTCAGTGGTTGACTGTGTGGTGAATGCAGACACATAGGTAATTTCGTCACGCTCGAAGCCTGCGCTTAGCAGCGGATTGACATAAGAGTTAACAATAGTTTGAAGTTGAAGCTGAGACTCTGTCGCCAATGGTTTGGTATTGATATCCTGACGAACCAAATCCCAGGTGGTAGACCCCTGAACAGATTTGCCGGACGAGTCTTTCAAACCCGTTGTCATCACCAGCATATGACCTGTCGCTGGCTTTAATGGTTTCAAAGGAACAACACTGATTGTGCTGTCATCCACCAACGACAGCACAAAATCAACACCATAGGTAAGTTGATCGCCCAACTTACAGCCTGATGATGGAATGGCTGACGCTGCACAATCAGGATCGCTTTGGTCCAAACCTAAGACAGCTTCAAACAAATGTACACCCGCTGATAGCGACGACGGATCAAGAGATTCGCCGGGTGCCATATCGACACTGATAGTGAAAGGGTGCTGAATTGACCAGCCATCCAGCACATTGAGCGCCGCTTGCGGGTCACCAAAATCTGTTGGATCGGCTACCGGAATGTTAAGCGTGTAATCGAAGAAACCGTCGTCACCAGGGAGCATGAGAAGGTCATTTGGCACATTCAGGTTGCCGTTGGCCGGGTCAAATACAACGCGAGAAAAGGGGGTAACTTCATCTGTACTACTATTGATGTCATCAATTGACTTTCCACCGCCGCAGCCCGTTAACCCCAGTGCCAAGGCCACACTGGTGCTAAGAATTAGTTTTTTCATTATTTCTCCCTACAAAACGGATTATTGTTATCCTGGCTTATGCGTGTCTGACTTTACTACTAAGGCCTAATACCTTGATCATAGTCTAAAAATCGAACATGTACGACCAGTTGTTATTGACCATATTATTTTCTTTATCGAAATTTTGCAAAATTTTGTTAACTTTTTGTAAGGCAATATTCTACCTGACTGATTTTGCGAGCATTTTAAGGATTCTGCAAAACAACTCAACAAGAATAGGTTTACTTGATTCAGGATATTTGTATTATCACTGCCCATTATCTATTCCTAATTAGGGCAAGCTCGCATATCGCCCTCAAGCAAGTTTAGCAGGTATCTAAATTAATGAACGATTATCACGCCCCACACGATCTTCTTAAACAAAAAGTTATCCTCATTACAGGAGCCGGTGACGGCATTGGCAAGCAAGCCGCTCTCACCTTCGCATCTCATGGCGCAACGTGTATTTTGTTAGGCAGAACGGTAAGTAAACTCGAAGCTGTATACGATGAGATAGTCACAAACGGTGATGCAGAACCTGCTATTGTGCCGTTGGATTTACAAGGCGCGATGCCGGACCATTATAAAGGCATGGCTGATACCATTAGTGAACAGTTTGGTAAACTTGATGGTGTGCTAGTAAACGCGGGTGCCTTGGGCCACTTAAGTCGATTTGTCGATATTTCGCCTGAAGAGTGGCAGAAAGTCATGCAGGTAAACCTCAACAGCAGTGTTTATTTACTACAGGCGCTACTGCCCGTTCTGGCAAAAGCAGAGCAAGCTTCTGTTGTGTTAACCAGCTCATCGGTTGGCAGAAAAGGCCGGGCCTTCTGGGGTACCTACTCTGTGTCTAAATTTGCCACCGAAGGTATGATGGAAGTACTGGCTGACGAGTATAAAAACAGCAACATCCGTTTCAATTGCATCAACCCTGGCGCAACCCGCACGGCTATGCGAGCATCGGCGTTCCCGGCAGAACAACCAGACACCCTGAAAACGCCCGCTGAGATTATGCCGCTATACCTTTATCTGATGGGTAACGATAGTGTAGAGATAAACGGCCAGTCTCTGGACTGTCAGCCTAAATAAGCCTTTTTGACTACTCGTTGAATACAATAAAGCCACCTCTCGGTGGCTTTACTTTTATTTGCTAATATTTAATGACCTATTCGCCAATCTTGGCCCAGGTATCACGCAATCCCACAGTTTGATTGAACACCAACTGGCTATCAGTGCTGTCTTTATCCAAACAGAAGTAACCTGTTCGTTCAAACTGCCAGGCACCAATCTCAGGAATTCGATTTGCTAACCCTGGCTCAGCCCAACCCTGTTTTACCTGCAAACTGTCCGGATTTATCGCTTCAGCAAAATTCTCTTCTGCGGCTGGATTCGGCACGTTAAACAAGCGGTCATACAAACGGAACTGTGCCGATTCGCCAGTGGCAACATCTACCCAGTGAATAACGCCTTTTACTTTGCGTCCGTCGGCCGGATCCTTGCCCAGCGTATCGGCATCATAGGTACAATATACCGTTGTGACATTACCCTGCTCGTCTTTCTCAACACGGTTGGCTTTCACGACATAAGCATTACGTAAGCGGACTTCTTTATCGAGCACAAGACGTTTGAACTTCTTATTTGCCGATTCACGGAAATCGTCTGCTTCGATCCACACTTCACGACCAAAACTCAGCTCGCGGGTACCCATAGACTCGTCACTCGGGTGATTTGGCGCAATCAGTGTTTCCTGCTCGCCTTCCGGATAATTTTCTATGACCAGTTTGATAGGATTCAATACCGCCATGGCACGCGGTGCGTTGACGTTCAGGTCGTCGCGAATACACGCCTCTAACATGCCCATTTCGACCATGTTATCCATTTTGGTTACACCAATGCGCTTACAAAACTCACGGACAGATGCCGGTGTATAGCCTCTGCGGCGCAAGCCAGCAACAGTAGGCATACGAGGGTCATCCCACCCGGATACGTGCTTTTCTTCAACCAATTGGATCAGACGGCGTTTGCTCAGTACCGTGTATTCCAGGTTCAGTCGCGAAAATTCATACTGACGCGGGGTACAGTCGATAGAGATATTCTCGATAACCCAGTCATACAGCCGACGGTTGTCCTGGAATTCCAGTGTACACAGTGAGTGCGTAATGCCCTCAATCGCATCCGAAATACAGTGGGTAAAATCGTACATCGGATACACACACCATTTCTCACCGGTTTGATGATGGTGAGCGAACTTAATGCGGTAAATCACCGGGTCACGCATACACATGAACGGCGATGCCATATCGATTTTTGCCCGCAAACAACAATGACCTTCGGCGTATTCACCCGCTGTCATTTTCGCGAATTCCGCAATGTTAGTGTCTACACTGGTATCGCGATACGGACTATTTTTACCTGGCTCAGTCAGCGTACCGCGCATCTCGCGCATGGCTTCCTGAGTACTGAAATCAACATACGCCAGCCCTTTCTCAATCAGTTCAAGCGCGTAGGCATGTAACTGGTCGAAATAGTTTGATGAGTAACGGGCATCGCCATCCCACTGGAAACCTAACCAGCGCACGTCTTCCTGAATGGAGTTAACGTATTCAATGTCTTCTTTTGCCGGGTTCGTGTCATCAAAACGCAGATTGCACGTTCCCTGATAATCCTGTGCGATACCAAAATTCAGGCAGATAGACTTTGCGTGACCAATGTGAAGAAAACCGTTAGGCTCAGGCGGAAAGCGCGTTTTAACGGTTGAGTGTAGTCCACTCGCTAGGTCTTTATCGATGATTTGGCGGATAAAATTGGTCGGACGGTGTTCAGTCTCGGCCATTCGCTATGCCCCTTATTTTATTTTTAATTGACTGTCGGATACGTGATGATGTGTTATTCACGCCATATCAGGCGAGTATATCATTGTCTTAGGGTTGCAAACCACGTTTATTATTTTTGCGGAACACACCAATTTCCCATCCGGATGAATTCATCTATACTGCCTGGTAGAACCCTGTTTTCGTCAACAATAAATTACTCTAAAGCATGAAAAACAAAGCCACCTCTTTCGATATTGCCCACATGGCCGGCGTCTCGCAATCCACCGTTTCCCGAGCGTTAAACGACAGCCCGTTGGTGAACATCGAAACGCGACGTAAGGTGCAGGAAATTGCACGCCAATTGAATTACAAGGTCGACAAAAACGCCAGCAATCTTCGCCGCCAGCGTAGCAGTACCATTGCACTGCTGTTGTTTGAGGACCCAACGTCTGATGACTCCATGATTAATCCGTTCTTTTTGTCGATGCTAGGCAGCATTACCAAAGCCAGCGCCAGTCGAGGCTACGATTTGTTGGTGTCCTTTCAGAATCTGGACAGCGACTGGCATGCTGAGTTTGAAGACTCTCACAAAGCTGACGGCATTATCTTACTGGGCTATGGCGACTACCGTTCTTATGAAGGCAAATTGACTCAGTTGCAGGAACAAGGCACCCACATCATGCGTTGGGGTGCCCCGGTGGCGGAATATCCGGGTATTTCTATTGGTTGTGACAACTTTCAGGGCGGTAAAGACGTTACCGAGCACGTGTTATCCTTGCGCCAGGGCAACTTCGCCTTCATTGGCGACGTGGGTGACAAAGCGCCGGAATTTCAGGCCCGTTATGAAGGGTATTTGCAGGCACTTGAGCAGCATTCAGGGACTTCCGTCGCCAGTGTGCAGATTGATGCCATATCGGCGGAGTCTGCAGGTATTGATGCGGCTCAACAACTGCTCGAGCGACACACTCCCCTGCCAGATGCTATAGTATGTGCGGCAGATATCATCGCAGTTGGGGTATTAAAGACACTCAAAGCTGCCGGCGTTCAAGTACCGGCAGATGTTGCCGTTGTGGGCTTTGACAATATTCAATTATCGGCGTTTACCACACCGAGTCTGACTACGGTTCAACAAAATACGATTCAGGCAGGCGAGGCCCTGGTTGAAAACCTGTTGCGGGCCATTGAGGGCGAACAAACAACCGACTATCTCATGCCAGCAACGCTCATTGTCCGGCAATCCTGTGGTTGTGAATCTAATGAGTAATCAAAAACGGCCAGTCTACACTGGCCGTTTTTATAACACTGCTCAACACTCAAAAGCGCATGTTTATTGACGAGCCATTTGCGTCAGTAAGGCTTGCTCAAAATCAGCTGACTGAAGCGTGCCATTCTTTACAAATACACGTACACCGTGTGCAGGAACGGTTGCCGTAATACCCTGCTCAGAAATGGTTACGTCCTCACCCGTTACCCACTCTTTCCACTTACCCGGCTCGACATAGGTGTCAGCGACCATGACTAACGGGCTGTCGCTTTTGTTGAGCATAACCAGAGCCGTTTGTTGTGCATCGTCATCCTGTACAACCCGGAAAAACACAGCCTCGTGACCAGCCAAACGCACATTGTATTGCAATCCTCGCTGCAGCGCCGGCAAAGCCTGGCGGATACTTGCGATCTGTGACAGTTTGCTGCGAATAGGATGTGACACAGCAGCGTCTAATCGCGCCTGTCCGATATAATTCCGGTTCCCCTGGTGCTCAGACGTACCGCGCATATAGCCAAACTCAGATCCCTGATACACCACGGGAATACCTCTTGCGGTAAACAACCAGTTGTGGGCGTCGATAAATCCCTCGTCGCTGGCATTCATTCTGGCCATATCATGGTTGTCGTAAAATGTCGTCAGCTCATACGGGTTGTGATAAGGACCGTGTGTTAAGTAAAGCGTATCTGCCAGCGTCGCAAAATCACTGTCTGCATTTTCAAAAACCGATACCATGGCTTTTTGCATCGGAAAATCCAATACCGAAATCCCGCCGTTTTTAGGCTGTGTGTGCTGCGCAATAAAATTGGCGTCGTACTGGAAGCTTTCGCCAAACATGTAAAAGCCCGGGTGTTCAGCGCGAATGCGATCCGACATAGTTCGCCAAAAATCGTGTGATACATGGCGAATAGTATCTATTCTGAACGCATCAGCCCCCTGCTCTATCCAGTATAAGTAACTGTTGATCAAATATTCCTGTACGTCCGGATGGTGCTCGTTCAAATTGGACAACTTAACTAAATCGGGATACGGATGAAAAAAGCGATGGAGTGGCTCGTTCTCCGGGTCCAATGATTCTGGCGGCAAATTCATATGGTCAGCAACCAGATTACCGTCTTTGTCGTACAGTTCGCCATAGCCCGGTTGGTCCTCCGGCATTGTCCAGCTCGGCGTACCGTGATTGGCCACAATATCAAACACAACCTTAAAACCGGCATCATGCATGGCTGACGTAAAATCTGAGACGGTCAGATCGTCACTCACAAGATGCTCATCGGCCTTATAGAAATTGGTAGCCCAGTAGCCGTGATAGCCGGATTTGCCGCCATCTTTAAACATACCGCCATAACTGATAGGTTCATCGCCAGTAAAGCCTTGATCGGGGTTATCCAACACAGGCGTAATCCAGATAGCGCTAAACCCCATGTCCTTTATGTAATCGATATTTTGCAGGATACCCTTGAAATCTCCGCCCATGTAACCAGCGTTAGCAAATTTGCCGTCAGGCCCTTCAAGGCGTAATGACCAACTCGGATGATCGCCACCTTGCTGTTCAAAGTTGTTGCGGGGGTCACCGTCAACAAAACGGTCCGTCATCACAAAGTACACCGCTTCTTTGGCAAACGGTTCTTGCGTGCCGTATATATGAGCAACCGGCGCATTCACGGTTGAATCTGTTGTTTGGCAACCGCCAAGAATAACAGCACTGGCAACAGCGCCCAGAGTAAACAACTTACGCATGTACAGTTCCTTCCTGTTCTACCGGATTGTTTTCATTTACGAAATAAACAGCTATGGCGCCAGCCAGCATTGAACCACCCGCGACCATGATAATGTAAATGGCTTCATTAGCGAATACATTGCTCAGGATCCAACCCGCGCTGACACCTGCAATAATTTGCGGCATTGCCACTGTGTAGTTAAATATGCCCATGTATACCCCGGTTTGTCTCGCAGGGAGGCTACCTGCCAGCATGGCATAGGGCATCGCTAATATCGCAGCCCAGGCGATACCCACACCAATCATCGGGATCAGAAGATTGACAGCCCCCACAGGAACCGTTACTTCCGTGATTAAGAGATTCACTGAAACCTGATTAAAATCCTGGAATAAAGAAAAACTAAGATAACCCAGGCCACCTGCGGCTAAAGACAGGCTGTAGACTAATTTTCGTCCAAAACGATCGGCCAGTCGTGCTAACACAATTGAAAATAACGCGGCGAACACAGAGTAGCCAGCAAACAGAATCCCTACCCAGTCACCCGCAGCCCCCTTCGCGTCTGCAATGTGCTGAGGGACCATTTGCACCGTCGACAGATAAGCAGGATCAAACCACACTTTATCTACTGCCCAAATATGCTGGGTAATCGCCGGCGTGGTATACACCCACATGATGTATAGGGAAAACCAGGAAAAGAATTGCACTACTGCCAACTGCTTCATAGTACTGGGCATATTCGCTACCAGTTTGAAGAAATTCGACAGACGCTCGCCTAATGGTGCTTTATTTGGCTGGGTATCTTCGTCCTCCAGGCCTTTATAACGGGCGTAGTCTTCTGGTGCGTATTCCTTTGTACGAAACACAGTCCACAATACAGAACCAAGCAAAACGGTGGCGCCCAGGTAAAACGCCCACACAACGGATGGCGCAACTTCACCAGCTTTAGCGGTATTTTCCAGGCCAATCACATTGGTGAGAACAAACGGTAAAATTGACCCTATGACAGCGCCGATGTTAATGAGCAGCGATTGCACCGAATAGCCAACATTTCGCTGACCATTGGGTACCATATCCGACACCAGTGAACGGAATGGCTGAAAGCACACATTAAAACTGGCATCCATGAGTGCCAGCATCATAGCGCCAAACAGCATGGGCGCCATTATTGCCACAAATAGGGGGGCATTTGGCATGAGTAGCATGCCGATAGCTGCCGCAATCGCACCGGCAAGAATAAACGGACGGCGCCGACCCAGACGACCCCAGGTACGGTCAGAAGCAGCGCCGACCCAAGGTTGAACAATGAGACCCATGATCGGTGCAACCAGCCAATACAGCGAAAGTGAATGTAAATCCGCACCAAGATCAGACAAAATACGACTGACATTGGCATTTTGTAGTGCAAATCCGAATTGCACACCTAAGAACCCAAAACTCACATTCCAAATTTGCCAGAACGACAAATTAGGTTGCTGATGTGTCGATGTAGAACTGCTCATATAGCACACTCTTATTATTTTCGGGCGTCCGACACAGCGAAGATGCCATCATGGTCGGCGCGGGAATCCTGCCCGGGCTGTTAAAATATCGTTAATTGTAGCCGACCATACTAGCTTTTGATCCCCTGATTACCAAGTACGTGCATACGTATTCATAGCGGTTGTCTTATCAATTGTTAACAGAATATTTTAGAAATTTTGACGAACAACCAATGTACTTACCCTTAGTCAGTGTAAATGCCACGCTAAAACCTAAATACGGTGCGCTATTTGCTTGATTATCTTATTGATTACTCGGTTATTAATCACTAAGGACACATTTTGGAAACGGGTTGGATCCTCATCTCAGCGATACTTGTCTTCATCATGCAGGCAGGGTTTCTCTGCCTGGAGTCAGGAAAAATCCGCACCAAGAACAGCATAAACGTTGCGGCTAAAAATTTATCTGACTTCATTCTCTCCTCTATTTTGTTTTGGTGTGTCGGATTTGGCATCATGTTTGGCTATTCCAATTCGGGCTATTTTGGCGCAACTGAGTTCTTTTTTGGTGCAGAACACTCACCCTGGCAGTTCAGTTTCTTTTTATTTCAGATGATGTTTTGCGGCACAACAGCCACATTGGTGTCCGGTGCTGTGGCTGAGCGAATGTCATATTTTGGTTACTTAATTGTTACCGTTCTCCTATGCGCGATCATTTACCCCTTTGTTGGTCACTGGGCCTGGGCATCACTCTATGATGCGGGTAATAGCGGCTGGCTGGAAAACCTTGGCTTTATCGATTTCGCAGGTTCGACTGTGGTTCACAGTACCGGGGGTTGGATGGCTTTGGCGGCAATTATGGTCATCGGTGCGCGCCAGGGCAGATTCGACAGCAACACGCCTTTCCCAGCGGGCAGCAACCTGCCACTGTCCGTACTTGGTACACTGCTGATTTGGGTAGGCTGGTTTGGTTTCAATGGCGGTAGTACCCTTGCATTAAACGATGATGTCCCTCTCATTCTGGTCAATACCTGTATTGCAGCGGCATTCGGTGGCCTCGCGTCGAGCTTTATTTTCGCGGTAGAAAACCGCTATATGGATGTGAGTGCCATGCTGAACGGTGTGATAGCCGGTTTAGTTGCAATCACGGCCTGCGCCAATATTGTCTCTCCGGCGCACGCTGCCATTATCGGCATTGGTGGCGGTATTGTTATGTTTGCTGGTGACAGATTGCTGAAACGCTTAAAACTGGATGATGCGCTGTGCGTCGTACCTGCTCATTTGTTCGCGGGCATCTGGGGAACATTAGCGGTTGCCCTTTTTCACAAAGACGTCGTCTTTCTGAGCGATGCCTTCTGGCAGCAGCTTAGTGTGCAAGCCCTTGGCATAGTTGTCGTTGGCTTATACGTCTTTTGCCTGAGCTGGGTTTTACTGGTGTTGATTAACCGGGTAGTCAGACTCAGAGTGACAAGTGAGCAAGAATATATTGGCATGAACATTACCGAACACCATGCCACTACCGAGCTCGTTGATTTACTTAACTCTATGGATGCACAGGAAAAATCCGGTAACTTTCACTCCAGAGTACCGGAAGAACCTTTTACCGAAGTCGGTCAGATTGCCCGCAAGTACAACCGTGTTTTAGATAAAGTCCATGACGAAATGAGTCAGAGAGACCGGGCACTAAGCGACTTTAAAAGCAGTGAAAAACGCAAAAGCGCCATTCTGAATTCTTCGATGGATAGCATTGTTACCATCAACCTCCAGGGCGAAATTATTGAATTTAATCCAGCATCAGAGCGCACGTTTGGCTGCCTCAGAGGCAAAGTAGTAGGTAAAAACTTTGTCGACTTGTTCGTATTGTCAAAAGACAAACTGGCTGTGCAGAAAAGCCTGGAAGGTAAATTTGTTACTTCAGATGGTTTACTGATTAATCGCCGAAACACCATTCTGTTGAAGCGCTCTACCGGTGATGAATTTCCCTCTGAAATAACCATTACCGGTACAACGTTTGGTAGCAGCATTGCGAATGAATTTACTCTGCACATACGCGACGTTACGCGTCAGCGCCGCCTGCAGGAAAAACTCAAACAACTTGCCTACAGCGATCCGTTAACCGGTTTGTACAACCGGACGTATTTTATGGAAACACTGACGCAAGCACTGAAGTCTATAAATAACACTAAAAATTGCATCGCGCTGTTCTTCCTTGACTTGGATCGCTTTAAGAAGATCAATGACACGCTTGGACACCAGGCTGGTGATGAGTTGTTGATGGAAGTCGCCAATCGATTGATGAATGTCACCCGCTCAGAAGACACTATCTGCCGCTGGGGCGGCGACGAGTTTGTCATTATGATGAACAGTCGCCATGATGAAAGCTCGGTGTTGACCAGCGCGACCAAAATTTTACAGGTAATGCGTCAACCTGTTGTGTTAAGTGGCAGAGAGCTGACTATTCCCACCAGCATTGGTGTAACACTGACGCACACTGACTTAGTCAACCCCACTACCCTTATTCAGCAAGCCGATATTGCGATGTATTACGCCAAAAAGGCAGGTCGCGATAACTATAAATTATTTGAACCTTACATGGCGGAACAAGAGTCGGAGCAATTTGATTCCGAGCAAACATTGAGTCAGGCCATTGCAGAGAAGAGCGCGTTTTCTATGCTTTACCAGCCCAGAGTGGACGCAAATAAGGAGATTGTTGGTTTCGAGGCTCTTGTAAGGTTTACTAACCCATCGGGTCTCTTTGTTCCGCCCAGTCAGTTTATTCCACTGGCGGAAGAATCTAATCTGATCGTGCCTTTGGAGGAGTTGATCTTTGAATTGGTCTTTGCGCAGATTGCCCAATGGAAAAAAACCTTCGCCGTACTGCCTAGGGTTTCAATTAACCTTTCCGGTAAACATTTGCTGTCAGATGGCCTTCTCCCGTTTCTGAAGACCGCCATGCAGCGTTACGGTATTCGGGGCGAATGGTTTGAGATTGAAGTCACGGAAGGTGTATTTTTAGCAGACATTGAAACCTGTATCGATGTCATGCAGAAACTTCACAGCCTGAATATAGCAATATCAATTGATGATTTCGGTACCGGTTATTCGTCTCTCAACTATCTCAAAACCCTGCCTGTAGATATCCTGAAGATTGACCGTTCATTTGTGAACGAATGTGCAGTGAAAGAAGAAGATGCAAAAATTTGCTCGACCATTATAACGCTGGCTGAATCACTCGGACTATCTACGGTTGCAGAAGGTGTTGAGACTGCTGAACAATTTGAATTTTTACTGAGTAATGGTTGCAGCGAATTTCAGGGCTATCATTTCTTTCGCCCCTTGTCTGCAGACAAGGTAACGCAGCATTTGGGTCAACTGAACGAGCTTTCAGTTTCGTGATGGATTCGCCAATACCACCGGTCCTAGTTGATTGAAGCCAGTGCAGACTAGAGGCGCAGCCGATTGTTAGTATCACGGCTGTTTCTTATGCCTTCTAAAGAAGTATCGTACTGGCTCTTTGCAAGACGGTCGTAAAGCACGATATTGGCCGTTACTGCGAGGTTCAGGCTGCTCAGGGTAGGTATATAAACTACCTCGTCACACATGGCCAGATGTGATTCTGACAAACTGCCATCTTCTGGCCCGAACAGATAAAACGCGTTGTCGGGGTGCTCAAACGCCGGTAGTGGCGTTGCGCCTTCCACGAGTTCTATTCCTACTACTGTCGCGCCTTGTGGCTTGGCTGCCTGTAAAGACTCAATGGCGACAGTAGGAATGGTTTTATGGAATGCTTTGGTGTCTGCGCTGAATTGTTTCGCATAGGAAAAGCGCTCTCCGGTGTAAAAAACACTGCTGACACCAAAACACCCTGCAGCACGCAGAATCGTTGCCACGTTCACTGCAGATTTTGGGTTCTGTAGACCAATAGAGATTGCCGAAAGCATGTCACTTTTCCAAATAACCTTAGACGGGGCGATTGTACTGCAATCAGACAGAATAACAACGTATTACGCCAGACCAACTGCCTATCAATTAAGGTTACGCGTAACGAATGAGTGTGTCGCTTCACCTGCAGTACTGACAAGGGATTCAGCCAATTCCCCACTGTCGGATTCCTTATCAGTGAGTAAACCGTCCATGACGAAATTTTTAGCGTGTTCGGTAATAGATGCGCCTGTCGAACTGGATACAAAATAGTCAATACCTTCATAGGCAACACCAATTGGTCCGGCATATAAAAATCCGCCCACCAGACTCGCCGCTAAATCGACGTCATTATCTGTCACCGACTCATAGATATCGCTTACAACCGGAATATGATTGAGCACGTTCACGGTATCAAAAATATCGTCCAGCGTGGCACCATCCTCCCCCATAACAAACTGATAGGCACTACTGATAAAGCCACTTGTCGACGCAACGGTATTCTCAGTGCTTTCCTGATCCGCAGTTGTGCCGGAAGATGCAATATCTTCATTGGTTTGTGATGAAGCAAACAGGTCGTTTTGTAACATGGTTAGAAATGACGCCTGTAACTGAGACAGCCCCTGCTCACTACCGATATTTTCCAGCGACAACGCCCCGCTTGCTTGTTCAGTCAGACTACCTGTTAGTTCACTGAGCAAGCCAACGTTTATTGCTTGTGTAAACGCAGACTTAAAATCGTCTACATTTGACAATACCGCATCAGTGACCTGCGTCGCTGCAGCGTTGTTACTTGTGGTTAAGGCGTCAAGTGAAGTCGAGCTGGCATTAAAGCCATCCAGCCACTCTGAAAACATGATGATGTCCGCGTTCTGTTGATATATTTATTACGCTAACAGGTCTTTTAAGTAAAGATAACTTACTGAATGTAAAGGTTTAGCAAAGTACAACTCAGTCACAATTAAATCGTGCTTAATAACGGTGTTTACAATCATTAATGATAATTCTGCAGTAAGTGGGGGCTGATGCAATGATTATCCAGTTGGCAGGAATAACATCATGTTCTCTACTCGCAGTACGGGTATTACACTAATCAGCGTTATGCTTTTCGCGTGCACGCAAACCCCCAATGTCGAAGAACAAATCGTCGCCTCATCAGCAACCAACCCGCTGGTTGAACAACGGTCAGCAAAAGTGGATGACACAGAGCCGGTTCCCGACGACCCTCGTTATCGCCCGATTCATATGACCCCTGTACAGGCTGTCACCGCTCCAACCGGCTCTCTGTTTAATCCCGACAATGCCGTAGAGCTTTACAAGCTGCACCATAACTTTCGCATCGGCGATATGATCCTGATTGAATTGAACGAGCGAACACAGTCCAGGAAATCCCTCGACTATCGTATGGACAAATCCACCAGCATGGAGCTTGGTCCCGTTGCGGTCAACGCAGGTCCAATTGTACTGACCGAAGGAAAAGTCGCGGCAAATCACGAGCAAGAGAGTGAATTCGATAGCTCCGCCAATACGGCCCAATCTAACGAGTTAGAAGGTGATATTACCGTCTATGTCACCGATATTTTGCCAAACCGCAACCTGGCCGTCTCTGGGGAAAAGTGGATCACACTCAATAAAGGTCAGGAATACGTGCGGTTTTCTGGGGAAATTCGGATTGCCGATATCAGCGCAGACAATACGGTAGATTCCAGTAAAGTCGGTAATGCGCGCATAGAATACTCGGGCAAAGGCGAATTGCAGGACAACCAGCAGTCCACGTTAATTGGTACCCTCTTTTCGATTTTTAACTAACCATGTTTCGCTTCCTACTCTTTTTACTCTATATCCTGAGTACTAACGTTTATGCTCAGTGGATTGAAGGCCAGGCGTCGGTAGCCGTCGAGGACGCTGAACTCGATGAAATCCGCGTCATGGCAATTAAAAACGCCATTGCCGATGCCGCTTACAAAAATGGTAGTTTCATCACGGCCCAGGATATTGTGTTAGATGGCCTGTTGGTGAGTAGCAAGGCTCAAATACGCACTCAGGGCCGCATACAGCGCGTGGAAATTGTCGATGAAACACTCATCGATAACGTACTTACGGTTACCGTTAACGTCGATATTCTGCCCCTGTTTGAATGCGACAGCGATCCTTATACCCGTAGTCTGGTGCTCAGCCAGTTTCAATTATTGAAGCCATCTCAGGCCCGACACGGCAATATTTTCGACTTTGGTCGTCAGGTAACCCAACGGATGGCTCAACAACTGACCGATAATCAACCAGTTGTTGATACCTTGCTGATAAATCAAGCGTTTATGCCCACTTCTGATTTTAATAGTATTGATCACAGTCAGATAGCCGCGAAAGCGAGCCTGCTGGTGAAGACCTATCACCGCCAATACGTGCTATTTGGTTTTATACGTGACATTAGTTTGTTTGAACAGGTGAAAGAAGGCCTGCTTGAAGACGATGTTAGCCTGCGACGAAATTTCACACTGGAGGTCTACTTGCTGGATGCTCTGCATCAGGACATCGTAATGCAAAACAGCTATCACGGTGAAGGTGACTGGGAGTTTGACTATAACGAAACGATTGATCTTAACAACAGTCTGTTCTGGCGCAGTGATTTTGGTCGCGTGGTACTAAATACGATTAACAGTGCCGTACTGGATGTGTCTAATACTATGACCTGTCTGCCTTCTATGCTACCGGTTGTTTCCGTCACGCCCGGTTATTTATCAATTGCGCTGGGCACAAGGCACGGTGTTAAGGAAGGCGATTTATTCGAACTGTATCAATCCCCACAGCCCTCCATGGAAGCGCAGCTTCATTATCCGCAATGGTATAAACAACCTGACCTGATCCTGGAAGTAGAACACGTTGCCAATCGCAGCGCAAAATTGCGAAGCAGTGATAAAAACGTGCCACTCATTGCTGCGCCCTACGACCTGGTAAGCCCGGCACCATTGATGTAAATAACGCTTAATCCGTATTCGGAAATTCCTACACACGATTAAGAAATATTTTCGTTATAAAGCGTTTAACACCAACTACTCGCAACCATAAAAATCAACAAACCATTTGATATCAATCAGATAGGATTATCTGACTTTCTCTGAAAAGCGGAATAATTTCTGCAACACACCCGTGTATAGCTAGAGCGTATTCCCACAGGGAGAGTAAACCATGTCAACACACAAGGTATTTGATTCAAACAAAAATTGCTGGAAAACCAGCCAGGCGACCCATGCCACCCCCTTAATCGATTGTGCTAATTACTACAGCGCCTTGCATTCCAGTATTTGTAACGCCAAGCACCAGATCATCATTGTAGGTTGGGACATAGACAGTCGAATCAGATTACTGCATGGCGAAGCGGAAGAACAATCAGAGGCGCCCTCTCGTATTGGTGAGCTCATTAAATGGAAAGCAGAACAAAACCCGGATCTACAGGTTTATATCCTGCGTTGGGATTCATCTTTCGCCTTTTTTGACCAGCGAGAAATGTGGGCACTGGAAGTCTGGGAAGACAAAACCCCCGACAATGTTCACGTTATGCTCGATGACTCTATTCCCATGGGCGGGTCGCAACACCAAAAGCTGGCTATCATCGACAATGAAGTCGCGTACTCAGGCGGCATGGACGTTGCGCTTCACCGCTGGGATACCCGTGAGCATTTGATTGATGAACCAGGCCGTATCGGCCCGGACGGTGAATACGGTCCATTTCACGACGTCCAAATGGTATCTTGCGGCCCGGTGGTTGAACATCTCGCCGAATTGGCACGCTGGCGCTGGAATCGGTTGTCAGACACCGCCATTGATACACCGGAAGCTATGCCGGACCATGGGAATGAACGCCCTGAAACCTGGCCTCAAGGTGTGTCTTCATGCTTTGAAAATGTGCCATTGGCAATCGCTCGCACGTTACCTGAAATGGATGATGTGGAAAGTGTGCAGGAAGTTCGTCATATGTTGCTGGACCTGATTGGTCAGGCGGAACGATTCATCTATATCGAAAATCAGTTTACGACACGGGAAGAAATCGCCCGTGCCTTGAATAAACAGTTAAAAGCTAAGCCAGATCTTGAGGTTCTCATTGTGAGTTCTTATGACCCCAAAGGCTTGTTTGAAACTGAAGCGTTCTGGGCTAGTCGACTGGCATTTAAAGACATTATCGAAGACGGTGTTGATACCGATCGCATCAAAATGACGTATTCGTCAATTCGCGATCAGCAAGGCCGTTTAGCCTACAAACGTATCCACTCTAAAGTCATGACCATTGACGACCGTTACCTGGTCATCGGTTCATCAAACCTGAGTAATCGCTCGATGACGCTGGACACTGAGGTTGATGTGGTGATGTTCGGCGATACCGACAGCAACCGTAAGTGCATTGCCTTTACCCGTGACGACCTGATCGCCGAGCACACCGGCCGTGATATTGAGACAACCGAGTCAATCATGGGTGGCAAGCACATTGTTAACGAGCTTATGAACAATCAAATCGCCCACGGTTACGTGTTAACCGAAATCAACGATGAAGAGTTCACCGAAGCGTCTAAAGCCAATATTTTCCGCACCATTTCAGATCCGGAAGAGCCGCTTATACCGCCTGTGAAAGGACTAGGCGGAAAACTTACTGCCATAACCAACCCGCGTAGACGAACCATTATGATTACTGTAGGTCTGGCTGTGCTGGCATGTATCGTTGGTTTGTTACTGTTTATCAGTAACACCGTATCCTGGTTAGATGGCGACAGAATAAGCGCGTTTCTTGAAGAAAGTCGCGGGACGTACTTCGCGTTACCGACCGTATTGCTCGTGTACCTGATTGGTGGCTTACTGTTTTTCCCGGTTACGGTATTATCACTGGCAGTCGCGGCGATATTCGGTCCTATTTGGGGCCCGATTTACGGTATTTTTGGCGCTTTGCTCAGTGCGGGTACCACGTTTCTTATCGGCAAAGGTTTGGGCAATGCGGGTCTGCGTAAACTAGCAGGGCCAAAAGTTGAAGCCGTAGATAAAAAATTGGCAAACACCGGCATCGTTGGTGTAGCAACCATACGAATGCTACCCATAGCGCCATTTAGTTTGGTGAACCTGGTTGCTGGTATTTCATCTATAAGCCTAATGCAGTTTTTGATGGGTACGTTTTTAGGTATGTTTCCACAAATGATTGCTAAAGGCCTGGTGGGCGACTCCATTATGCAAATCTTTAAGCAACCCTCGGCAGAGACAGTTACCTATCTGGTGATTGGTCTAGTAGTGTGGATAGCGATGATTGTTGGCTCACAAAAGCTGGCAAAGATGTATCAGGCGAAAAAACAGTCGGACAACGCAGAAGATTCGGAAAAGGAAGAGTCTGAACAATGTATCGCCTAGTCTCCTATAATCTACACAGTGGTGTTGGCCGGGACGGTGTGCAGGACTATCACCGTATCGGCCACATGCTGGCCGAAAAGAATGCGGACTTTGTACTGCTTCAGGAAATGGATACGCGTGCGTCAGAGCGCAATACCCAGAGCGATATCGACGCCTTGTGCCAACCCGGAGGATATACCTTTGTTCCAGCCGCTACGCAGGTAACATCGCATGGCTGGTTCGGTAACGCCATGCTTAGCCGCCACACCGTTATCCGGGATGATGTGGTGACATTGAACGTCGCAGATCGCGAACCTCGTAACTTACAGCGCGTATGGGTAGAGACACCTCACCACTCACTTCTATTGCATAACACCCATTTGGGGTTGTCGCGCAAAGAGCGTAGACAACAGGTAAAGCTTATCCAAAGTGCGTTAGAAGATGGTACAGCCAACGCAGACTTACCCGCGATGTTGGCGGGCGACCTGAATGAGTGGTGGTATTTGTCGAATTTGTTTGCACGTCTGAAACCCATCATGCATCAACTAGATACCGGGTTGAGTTTTCCAAGCCAGTTCCCTGTTTTTAAACTCGACCGCGTGTGGGTAACACAACACTGCCAGATACTAAATTGTGGCTTGATTAAAGACCCTGCTTCCAGCCATTTTTCAGATCATCTGCCGGTCTTTGCGGACTTTGTTATTCATGACAGGCGCTAAATAATCTGAAAGCTCACTGGATCAGGTAGGCAACCGTTTTGAGTTCGTTGTTTTCACGCGTCATGATAAGCAATTCATACAGCGTTTTATTTTCAAATGTACTTTTGAACTTAAACACCATGTACTTACCTTTTGGTAAGCCTGCGACGGTGTCGCGCTCGCCATAACCGCTTAATTCACGAGAGACCAGCGTTCCCAGTGAATCCTTGGCACCGACCAGCACATCATTCCATTGCGATGCTTCGATATTTTGTTTGAACTGCTTGCTGGCATATTGCCAGGATTGAAAATAGCGGCCACGATCGATAAGCTCCAACCACGCATACGCCGGTTGAATATCCATTTGTTGTTGCGTCTGCGCCTGGCCAACGACCGGTGATGGCATAACCGCAAACAAACAACAGCCTATCATTAGCAGTCTTGCTAACACTTGCATCTTATTCCTCACATAAAAAAAGCGCGCCGGAAACCTGGGCGCGCTTTTACGGTACAACAAGTCAGGGTTATTTAGCAATAACCGTCAGGATGGGTTGGGTTGCATCCGGTCCGGTGACCCTGAATTCGTACGTGCCGGCAGACAATTCAATCATCAGATTGTTGTTACTGCTGCCCAGCACTTTTCCAACACCTTCCGTTACTGTGTTGGTCAGGGCATCATCCGGATTGCCCAGGTTTATCGTTGCCCAATCCTCTGAGGCAACTTTGAACTCCGTTGCACCACCGCTCACGGTGATATCAACCGAGTAAACACCAGCGCCCTGATAAACCAGCTCATCTGCTGTTCCCCAGCCATTCATGCCACCACGTAAATATACAGGTGTAGCGCCGAAAAACTGTGCATTAAACACTTTGAGAACTGGCTCGGCCTTGTCACTCACATCAACAATAAAGACATAGTCTCCGTCTGCATCTATGTTAATAACCAGGTTATCGTTGGTCGCCGCCAGATAGGTCTCCTGCCCTAATTCGACCGTCTTGTCTTCATCTGAGCCAGAGAGCGCGCCAAGGTTTACTGTAGCCCAGTCTTCAGAGGCCACTTTAAACTCATAGCTACCGGCAGTCAGTGACATAGCAGCCTGATACTGACGTGCGCCTTTATACTCAAGCGGCGTTTCAGTTCCCCATCCGTTAAATGCGCCACGTAAGTAGACGGTAGTACCCGCATAGGGTTCTTCGTTTTCAACGGTGAGTACCGGTGCCTGGGCGTCGCTTGCATCCACGGTGAACAAATAGGTTGCGTCAACCGAAGGGGTAAAGAACAGGTTGTTGTTAGACACACCCAACACAACGCCAACGTCATCGGTAACAATGGCATCAGCTGCATCCGCTGCACCGAAGTTCACCGTCGCCCAGTCTTCTGACGCAAACTTGAACTCATACTGGGTACCAGCCGTTAATGCAGACGTTGCGGTGTAGATACCGTTGCCCTGATAGGTAAACTCAACCGACGTGCCCCATTCCGACATACTGCCACGCAGGTAAACCGATGTGTCGCCGTAAGGTACGACATCCGGTGCGCCAGCAGTGGCATAAGTAGCCAGGCCGTAACCCTGTGCGCCGCTTTGTGGTTTTACAAATACCGCAATGGTTAGTGCGGGTACGGTAAAGGTACCATTACCTGATTCATTTTCGGTAAAGTAAGCACCACGTACTGCGCTGTCGTAGGAGTTTTGCTGAACACTGTGAAGCATAAAGCCGGTAGCCGTGTTCACCTCAATGGATTTTTCTTCGTAGCCAGTATTAGCCACCACCATGACAGCGTCATAGTTCACATCTAAATCAACCAGTGGCGTTTCAGCTTCGGCGTTAATCCCGTCGTCGATACTCATGGCAATCAGGCCAACCTGTTGACGTGTGCCAAGATTATGGAAGCCAACGCGATCCATGATGTCCTGCGCCGTTGTTAAGCGGAATAACGGACTGGTTTGACGAATAGTCAGGAATTCTTTAAAGACTTCCGCAGCCATTTCGATTTCAGTCATCGTCGCCGCTCGCTCCGGTGAATAGACAAACTGCCCCATTTCACCCCAACGCGCTTCGTTTTTCTCAGCCAGCGGCAAGCCAACATTCCAGTTGTTAGTTTGCATGGTGAAATCCACGAAGTTGAACCAGTCACCTGAATCATAACTGTCACGGTCCATCGACTTGGAACGCAGCATGTCTCCACCCATTTGCAGGAACGGAATACCCTGCGACAACAAGGTAATACCCATACCCGCATTCTGTGCGCGTACCCGTTGCTCCAGGGTCAGATCTTCCGGTAGTACGTAGTTAAGCTGGTCCCACAGCGTTTCGTTGTCATGCTTAGAGATGTAGTTAATGATATCTGCAGGATCCTGCGCATAACCCCCTAACGCTGATGCGGTAGTAGCGCGGCCACCAGACGTATTCAGCACAAAGTCAGCCAATGTGCCGGCCATGCCCATTTTAACGCGATCCTGTTCGTACAACGCAGAGTCGCTGTCCGGGTTAAAGATATGGCCATAACGAATGGCATCACGTAAGCGGTCGTTGTAGGTACCAATTTCTGTGCCTGCCATATTCAGCTGATTAGCCTGTTCATAGCCGCGGTCGATTTTGGTCCAGCCTTCGCCGTAGAAGTAGTTGTCAGGGTCAATTGCCTGGATCGCATCGCGCAGACGTACCATGGTATCTTTGGTGGCCTGGCTCATGATGTCAAAGCGGAAGGCGTCAAACTTGTATTCACTTGCCCACATGGACAGTGAATCCAGCATCAGTTTTTCCATCATGACATTGCGTGGCTCAGTGTCCTCACAACAGGTTTCCCGCACAATGGCACCACTGTCGACTTCATAACGGTGGTAGTAGCCAGGTACGACCTTGTCCAATACCGACTTGGTGAAAATACCAGAGGCATTGGTGTGGTTGTACACTACGTCGAGCGCAACACGCAGACCAATCTCATGCAGAGACTGAATCATCGCGCGCATTTCAACAATACGTTCCACACCCTCAGCACTTGACGCATAGCTGCCTTCCGGCGCGTTAAAGTGATGCGGATCATAACCCCAGTTAAAGCTATCCAGACTGCGAAGCTCCTGAGTCAGCGCCTGGGCACTGCCTGCTTCCGACAGCGGATCGTAGCTGTTATACACGTCCAGCAAAGTACTGCTTGGATCGGCTTCACTACACACCTGAGCATTCGGACGTTTCACACATAAACGCGCTACTGTATCGTAAATATCTACCGTATTCGCCGGATCTTCATCGATAGTTGCAATGTCATTGCTCGGCAGAATATGGAAGTGAGTCAGTCCTGCATCTGCTAATTCCTGCAGATGTGAAACCGGATCACTGCCCTGCTCGGTGAAGGCAAGATATTTACCCCGGTTCGCTTCACTGGTAGACATATCGCGTATACTAAAGTCGCGAACATGGCCTTCGTAAATTACCGCATCTTCCGGGTTTTCAATTTCAGGAATGACCTGGGTATCCCAGCCATCAGGCTTTAAGGATTCATCAGCCAGATTAACGAAACGAGAGAAGCGTCCGTTAGTAGACAACGACACAGAATAAGGATCGGTGACTTCCAAAGTCGTTATATCGTCCAGCGATGGATGATACACAGTCACTTCGTAGCGATACAGCTTGCGATCCAGACTCATGTCGCCGTTATAAACCCACACACCTGATTCTGTGTTCAGTGTCATGGCATGGCGTTCGGCCAGCGTTTTATTGTCGTTATACACCAGTAAGTTAACTGCTGTGGCTGTAGGCGCCCACACAGCAGCGGTGATACCGTCGTCGGTATAAACACCACCTAACACGGCCTCGTCTGCATCATCCTCGCCTTGGGTATACAGCTGATCAAGTACGTTAGCATGCTGCAAACGCGTTGCGGCTAATAACGTACCATCACTGGCATAGCCAGCCGCGACAACCTGAGTTTTTAGAACCGCTTTGGCATCGTCTGCACTCCAGTCCCCCTCATAAGCCGCTATTGAAGCCAAATGCGGTGCAATGGCAACCTGTTCCTCGGTTAACGTCGTTGGTGTAAGTTCAATCGCCGTGCCATTGAGACCATCTTCAACTGAGGTTTCCAGATCAGCTGCGGCAGAATAATGAAGCTTCACTGCTTCTACACCGTCAGGAGCATCCCAAAGAATAACCTGCGTATCTAACCAATGGGCAGACGCGCCTTCAATCTTCACTGGCTGTGGACCAAGTGACAGCAGAGGAAATTCAAACACGGTAGGCACACCAGACAACGTGAAATTCATGCGTGTGAATTTCTCATCGTCCTGATCAAGCTTACCTTTGAAGTCTGAGCCACCCATTTCCTTGCCGGCGTCGTCGGTTCCCTTGTGAATAATAAAGTTATGACAAGCGCCAGGCGTGCCGGCTACACCGGGTTTGAGTTCCAGTACCCAGTAAGCACCATAGTTTGGGTCAATACCTGAAATAGCACGGCCATTCGCCCAATCGGTGTCACCGTCTGCATAGGCATCACATGCATCATTGTTCCAGGTATGCAGTTTCCACCCTTCGTAAGCACTGTCACCAGGACTATTGGTGGCTCCTACTCCAGCGCGGTTGTAATACAACACGGCTTGATCGTCGCCAGGGAAGAACACCGGATCCTCAAGTGTAGGATCAGCGCCAATCACACAAGCGTCGTTAGTTTCATTCGGTACCGTAGGCGGATCACAGTCAATGGGTGGCTTCTCCACACACATCATGCCCGTTGAGTCCGGCACCAGCGGCGCATCACAGACCAACAAATCATTAGTACCTGATTCAGTGCCAGTTCCTCCGCACCCGGCAAGGGTAAGCGTAAAGACCACAAGTAATGCAGCGACTATTTTATACAGCATGCTGCCTGATGCTGTGGGTTGGTTCGCAAATTGCGTTTCGGTAATCATAGCGAGTATGTCATCCCCAGGAAGTATTGTGTTCCGAAGAACTGAATGGTTCCTGTCTGTTCAGGCGAGGTGAAATAGCTTTTTGTGGGTTCATCAGTCACGTTATTAATCTGGAACAACACGCTCATGTTGTCGTTGATTTCATATGACGCCTGATAGTCCACGACCAGTTCTGAGTCGAAGTTAACCGTTTGGTCGTTAACCGCGACTTGTTGCGACACAAACGCATCGCGGTAACGTCCTGACACACGGGTTTCAAACCCTTCGTATTCCCAGAACAAGGTAACGGTAGCCACATTTTCAGACAGTCCCGGCAACGCACTGGCGAAAACGCCATTACCTACGGTTCGCTGAATTTCACTTTCGGTATAGGAATAACTGGCATTCATACCCAAACCAGACAGCATGCCGGGTAAATCACTGTAGATTTGTGTATAGGCGAGTTCGATACCACGAATATAACCACCGCGCGCATTGTTGACGGCGGTTTCGTACTTGCCATTAGTGGTAGGCACCACAACAGTGACAGGTGCGCCGTTTTCATCAACGACCGCTTCCGGGGTTTGCCCAGGGTAATCCAGCTCATAAAACACAGGTACCGTCACAGAGTCTGGGACAACAAAGCCATTGCCTTCAAAGTCGTACGGGTCAATACCAATGTTCTCAATAAATGACTCGATATTTTTGTAGAAGCCAGCAATAACAATGGCGCCATCGGCATCATCAAAATAATGCTCGTAAGAGATGTCGTATTGCGTCGCATAAAACGGGTCCAGGTACGGACTGTTATTCGACGAACCAGAGATACGGGCCTGTTGATTAGACAGGGTAATCTCGCCTGAATCCCGATCCTGAGTTGCGCTGATCACTTCTATATTTGTGGACGCGTTAGCAGCAAAACGGTTAATTGGCGCACGGCCCATTACTTTTGCTGCAGCTACGCGAAGCTGCGAGTTTTCGGTTAATTTAAAGTTCAGGTTAATCGACGGCAGAATATCGGTATATTCGTAGGTCAATATCGCCGGACGATAGAAATTATTGATGTACCCAAGTTCATCAACAATGTTCTGCGCCCCTGCGGTTGGGTCGCTGACCTCAACTTCCTGGCCGTCCTCGTTCTCCACGAACATGGTCGCCCGTTGTAATGTGGTTGAACTTTGCTTGGACTTCACATAGCGCACACCCACGTTACCTGTGATAGGTAAACCGGCAATCTCAGTATCGATGTTTGCCATTAAGTAAGCTGCAGATACGGTTTCAAACACGTCACCACTTTCCAGTACAGACCAGGCCGTTGAGCGGGTTGAACCCTCCAGTGGATTAATGACACCTGGGTCACCTGATCCCCAGGTTTGCGCCGGCTGTGGTATGCCTGATGGGAACCACGCATTTAACGCATCATTAAGATCAATGGATAGATAGCTGGGGAAATAGGAAAAATCGCCCTGCCAGTTAACGACTTCCACCAGGTCGTCGGTTAAACGCAGCGGTGGCTCACTGGACGAAAAAGCCTGATCATTGCCGTATTCAAATACAGAACGATCATTGCTGTACTCCCGGTCAGAGTAACGCGCACCAAATTCTACAGAAGAAATAAAATCGGTATCGAGAAAATACTGAAAATCTACCCGATAAGCATCCAGTTCATCACTGTTTACATAAGGGTAAATACCGTATTTGCTTACCATTACCCGGTCGATATCGGTAAATGCATCGGCCTGATTAAACTGTAGGTCAGGTAAGTCCAGACCGTTGAGCAGATAACTGATTTGAATATTCTGGTCAAAACGCGGACTGTCAGCAGTCGCGTCGTCCCCAACCAGAGACCATAACAAGCCGTTGCGGAAGTTACTGTTGGCCTTAGACAAGGAAACGTCAAACTGAGCAGACAAGTTTTCGGTAATCTGCCAGTCAGCATTAATGCCGTAACTTTCTACCTTGTCGAAATCCTGGTTATCGTCGTTAACCAACTCTACGCGCGTTTCACTGTTTTCTGAGCGAACGAAGGTACCGCCCACCACGTTGTTGTTTACAACAACCGGATTGTAAATTTCAGTATTCACGCCACCGAGCTTGACCCGGAAACCTCTGGCAAAGGCTTTGGAGTCAAATTCTGACACAAAAGCGTCTGCTTTAAGTTTAAAGTTATCAGTCGGCCCCCATTCTACTGCAGCAACATAGCCGTTACGGGTCTCTTCCCCGCCCTTGTGCTGCATTTCAAACCCTTCAGATATCAGCTCACATTCAACACACTGATCTTCTTTGGGTACGTCTGAATTCGGGTCGTAATTTTCCTCATCCCCAACAATACCGTCTACGTCTTTTTCAGCATTGTAGGCAAATCCGATAAACTGCGTGGACACGCTTGGCTGAAAAAGTCTGGCATATCCCAGCGACACACCCAGGGTGTCATCCATAAACTTGCCCTGATACGAGAAGCTTATACGGTGCCCGTATTCTTCTGCATCAGCCACTTCACTGGCCCGGTCGTTAAACATACCACGCACATTAGCATTAAACGTGTGCTGCTTGTCCTGCGCCAATGCGCTGGCTGTTTGTAGTTCAACAGTACCGGCTACACCGCCTTCAATTAGCGACGCTTTAGGCGATTTGTAAACCGCTGCAGAATTAATCAACTCCGAGGGATACTGATCAAATTCAATAGAACGGCTGCCGCTGGTCGACACCTGTTCTCTGCCATTAAGCGTTGAAAAAACGAAATCTCCCGAAAGACCACGTATATTGATTTCTGCTGCCTGGCCGCCGGTTCGCACTGCAGAAATACCCGGCAATCGGGTCAGTGCGTCAGCCATACTGACGTCGGGTAAGCCCCCTAAATCGTCGGCAGAGAGTTGTTCGGAAACGGTATCACTAAAGCGCTTCTGGTTGAGTGACTGGATAAGACTGCTACTAAAACCCCGAACTTCGATGCGTTCGATGGTTTCTTCCTGCTCTTGCTTATCACTTTCTTGTGCCACAAGCGGATTACTAGTGAAAACCAACCCACTGGTTAGTAGTGCCAGTGAAATGGCACTGGGTTTGAAAGTTTTCATGTTTGCCCCATTTTTTAATTATGCGTTGAAATGCGTTGAAACACTTCGTCGGTAAATTTACCGAATTTCATACTAAAGCCTGGGTAATTAACTGAAAATGCTATGCATACGTATTCAGTTAACATTTTTTACAGATTTTTTACGATTAGTTTATAGTGGTAATTGAGGGAGTTTGCACTCTGCGAATAACTTTACAAGGCATTGATAAAAAACAAAAAAGCCCGCAGTAGCGGGCTTTTAAACATGCGTGCATCGGGCACGGTATTTAAGGTTGAATTACCAACCAGTCGCTTCGCGCAGTGCTTTGCCGATGTCAGCCAGTGAACGAACCGTTTTAACACCTGCATCTTCAAGTGCTTTAAACTTCTCGTCAGCGGTACCTTTACCGCCAGCGATGATTGCACCAGCGTGACCCATACGCTTACCTGGAGGTGCTGTTACACCCGCAATGTAAGACACAACAGGCTTAGTTACGTTTTCTTTAATAAACGCAGCTGCTTCTTCTTCCGCAGTACCACCGATTTCACCGATCATAACGATCGCTTCAGTTTGTGGGTCGTCCTGGAATAATTTCAGGATGTCGATGAAGTTAGAGCCTGGGATTGGGTCACCACCAATACCTACACAGGTAGATTGACCGAAGCCTTCGTCAGTCGTCTGCTTAACGGCTTCATACGTCAGCGTACCAGAGCGAGACACGATACCTACTTTACCTGGCTTGTGAATGTGGCCAGGCATGATACCAATCTTACACTCTCCAGGCGTGATCACACCCGGGCAGTTTGGACCAATCATGCGAACGCCTTTAGCATTCACGTATTCTTTCACGTAAAGCATATCCAGTGTTGGGATACCTTCAGTGATACAAACGATCAGCTCGATACCAGCATCTGCTGCTTCAACTATTGAATCTTTACAGAATGGAGCTGGTACGTAGATAACTGTCGCAGTTGCGCCAGTCGCTTCTACCGCTTCGCGTACTGTGTTGAAAACAGGCAGACCCAGGTGAGTTGTGCCGCCTTTGCCTGGCGTAACACCGCCAACCATTTGCGTACCGTACTCAATGGCTTGTTCTGAGTGGAAAGTACCCTGACCACCAGTGAAACCCTGACAAATAACTTTGGTATCTTTATTAATTAAAACTGACATTATTTGCCCTCCGCTGCTGCAACCACTTTTTGCGCTGCGTCAGTCAGTGACTCAGCTGCAATGATATCCAAACCAGAGTTAGCCAGCACATCGCGGCCTAATTCTGCGTTGGTACCTTCAAGACGTACAACAACCGGTACATTAACGCCAACTTCTTTCACTGCGCCAATGATACCTTCAGCAATCATGTCACAACGAACGATACCACCGAAGATGTTAACCAAAACGGCTTTCACGTTGTCGTCAGACAGGATAATTTTGAACGCTTCAGCAACACGCTCTTTCGTCGCGCCGCCACCAACGTCCAGGAAGTTTGCAGGCTTACCACCGTGCAGGTTTACGATGTCCATGGTACCCATTGCCAGGCCCGCACCGTTAACCATACAACCTACGTTACCGTCCAGCGCTACGTAGTTCAGTTCCCACTGAGCAGCGTGAGCTTCACGCGCGTCTTCCTGTGAAGGATCTTTCATTTCCTTCACTTTAGCCTGACGGTACAGCGCATTGCTGTCTACGCCCAGTTTGGCGTCAAGACAGTGCAAGTTGCCATCGTCTTTGATTACCAGTGGGTTGATTTCGATCAGCGCCAGGTCAAGATCTTCAAACATTTTCGCCAGACCCATAAAGATCTGAGTGAATTGTTTGATTTGAACACCTTCAAGGCCTAGTTTAAACGCCATTTCACGAGCCTGATAAGGCTGTGGACCAACAATTGGGTCAATTTCCGCTTTCAGGATTTTTTCTGGTGTTTCTTCTGCAACGGTCTCGATTTCAACACCGCCTTCAGTAGACGCCATGAATACTACGCGACGTGTACCACGGTCTACTACCGCACCTAGGTACAGCTCGTTAGCGATATCTGTGCACGATTCAACCAAAATTTTGCTTACAGGCTGACCGTTTTCGTCAGTCTGGAAGGTCACCAAGTTTTTGCCTAACCACTTTTCAGCGAAAGCGCGAATTTCGTCTTTGGTTTTAACCAGCTTTACACCGCCAGCTTTACCACGTCCACCTGCGTGGACCTGACACTTAACTACCCACTCATTTCCACCAATGCGGTCAGCAGCTTCTACTGCACCTTGTGGTGTGTCTGATGCGTATCCTTCAGAAACAGGTAAGCCATATTCTTTGAATAGCTGCTTACCTTGGTATTCATGCAAATTCATGGTGTTTCTTTCCGATTTTTATTTAAACGAAAGCCAGCAATTGACTGGCTTGATTTGTCCTTACTGATATCCGTCCCCAAACATCAGCTTAGTGAGGATAATACATCAGTATCACCCTCACTTATAGGTTTGCTACGAAAGTCTTACACATCCAGAAGCAGACGCGTTGGATCTTCGAGCATTTCCTTCACGGTGACCAGGAAGCCAACCGATTCCTTACCATCAATGATCCGGTGGTCATAAGACAACGCCAGATACATCATTGGTAAAATCTCAACTTTTCCATTAACAGCCATTGGGCGGTCCTGAATCTTGTGCATACCCAGGATAGCGCTTTGTGGCGGGTTAATAATTGGTGTAGACATCAGTGAACCAAACACACCACCGTTGGTGATAGTAAAGTTACCGCCTTGCAGTTCAGCCATAGACAACTTGCCGTCACGGCCTTTCAATGCAAGCTCTTTGATGCCCTTTTCAATACCGGCCATGCCCAGCGTATCTGAATCTTTCAGTACTGGGGTAACCAGTCCACGCGGGGTAGAAACGGCAATAGAGATATCGAAGTAGTTGTGATAAACGATGTCATCACCGTCGATAGACGCATTTACTTCCGGATAACGTTTCAGTGCTTCGGTTACGGCTTTCACGTAGAAAGACATAAAGCCCAGACGAATACCGTGGCGCTTCTCGAAGCTATCCTGATACTGCTTACGCAAGTCCATAATAGGCTTCATGTTCACTTCGTTGAACGTCGTCAACATCGCCGTAGAGTTTTTCGCTTCTAACAGACGGTTCGCAATCGTCTTACGCAGACGTGTCATAGGAACGCGTTTTTCAGAACGCTCACCAGAGGCAACGGCAGGTGCTTCTTCAGCAGCCGCTTTCGCTGGTGCTGCCGGCGCACTTCCGCCTTTCAGGTATTGCTCAACGTCTTCTTTGGTAATGCGACCGTTTTTACCAGAACCTTTTACCTTCGCTGGGTCAACGCCTTTTTCAGCCAGTAAACGACGTACTGACGGGCTTAATGCGTCGTTGTCGTCATCGCTTTCTTCAGCTGCTGCAGCAGCCGGAGCCGCAGCACCTGCGCCTTCAACAAACTTAGCAATGATTTCTTCAGCGGTAACCGTGGTGCCTTCTTCAGCCAGAATTTCAGCCAGTGAACCGTCTGCCGGAGCAACCACTTCAAGTACCACTTTATCGGTTTCAATATCTACCAGGTTCTGGTCACGAGACACAGCTTCACCAGGTGCAACATGCCAGGTAGCAATTGTCGCATCCGCTACCGACTCAGGAAGTACAGGTACTTTGATGTCAACTGATGCGCCTGTCGCCGCAGCAGGTGCTTCCGCTTTTGCTGGCGCAGCCGCTTCTTCAGCTTTTGCCGCAGGTGCAGCTTTGGCAGCGCCGCCCTCTTCCAGCTTGGCAATCACTTGCTCGCCCAGCACAGTCGCGCCTTCTTCATTGATAATCTCACCGATTACACCATCTGCAGGTGCAACAACTTCCAGCACTACCTTGTCAGTCTCAATGTCTACCAGATTCTGGTCACGTTTTACTGCATCACCGGCCTTTACGTGCCATGTTGCAATCGTGGCGTCGGCAACTGACTCGGGTAGAACCGGAACTTTAATCTCAATTGTCATCTTTGTTCCTTATTTAATCGTGAGAGCGTCTTCAACCAGTGCTTTTTGTTGCTGGTTGTGAACGGATAAGTAACCTACTGCAGGCGACGCTGAAGCCGCGCGGCCGGCATAAGTCAATTTGGCACCATCAGGAATAACCTGCCAGAAATGATGTTGGCTGCAATACCAGGCACCCTGGTTTTGCGGCTCTTCCTGACACCAAACCCAATCTTTTACATGGCTGTATTCAGCTACAATCTTCGCGCATTCTTCCTGCGGGAAAGGATACAGCTGTTCCAGACGAATAATGGCAACGTCGGATTGCTCGTTTTTACGGCGTTGATCAAGCAGGTCGTAGTAGACTTTACCTGAACACATAACCACGCGCTTAACGCCTTTCGGGTCAAGCTCGTCAACTTCACCAATGACATTGTGGAACACGCCATCTGACAACTCTTCAAGCGAAGATACAGCCAGCGGGTGACGTAACAATGACTTAGGTGACATTACGATAAGTGGTTTACGCATTGGACGTACCACCTGACGACGCAGCATATTAAATACTTGCGCTGGTGTAGAAGGTACACACACCTGCCAGTTGTGATCTGCACAAAGCTGCAGGAAACGCTCAAGACGCGCTGAACTGTGTTCCGGGCCCTGACCTTCGTAACCGTGAGGAAGCAAGACAGTCAGACCGCACAAACGGCCCCATTTGGCTTCACCCGAGCTTAAAAACTGGTCGAATACAACCTGTGCACCGTTGGCAAAGTCACCGAACTGCGCTTCCCAAATAGTCAGACAGGTTGGCTCAGCAGTTGCGTAACCATACTCGAATGCCATTACTGCTTCTTCCGACAGCACCGAGTCGTAGATCTCCATGGTCCCCTGCTCATCATTGATGTGTTGCAGTGGCATGTACGCTTCAGCATCTTTTTGGTTGTGCAGCACGGCGTGTCTGTGGAAGAACGTACCACGGCCAGAGTCCTGACCTGTCATACGGATGCTGGTACCTGCTTCAACAATTGACGCATAAGCCAGTATTTCAGCCATACCCCAGTCAAGCATACGCTCACCGGCAACCATGGCTTTACGGTCCTGATATACCTTATTTACACGGGAATGCAGTTTATGCGTTTCCGGGTAGCTGGTGACTTTCTCGCCCAGCGCTTTCAGGTGTTCTACGCTGATTGAACCGTCGTAAGGCGTATCCCAGTCATGTCCCAGGAATGGACGCCAATCAACGGAATGCTCCGTCATTGGACGCCACTCTTCAACCACACAGGCACCGTGATCCAGCGCTGCGCGGTAGTCGTCGATGAGCTTTTCAGCTTCAACTTCACCAATAACGCCTTCTGCAATCAACTGATCAGCATAAAGCTGACGTGGCACAGGGTGCTTTTTGATCTTCTGGTACATCAGCGGTTGGGTTGCATTTGGCTCATCTGACTCATTGTGACCATGACGACGGTAACACACCAAATCAATAACAACATCGCGCTTAAATTTATTACGGAAATCCAACGCCAGTTTGGTAACAAACATCACCGCTTCCGGATCGTCTGAATTAACGTGGAAAATCGGCGCCTGCACCATCTTAGCGATATCGGTACAATACTGCGTTGAACGCGTGTCATCTGTACGTGACGTGGTGAAACCAACCTGGTTGTTGATAACAATTCGAACCGTGCCACCCACAGCAAAGCCACGGGTTTGAGACATGTTAAAGGTTTCCTGCACTACACCCTGACCAGCTATCGCTGAGTCACCGTGAATCGTCACAGGCAATACTTTACTGCTATCGTTGTCACGACGGTCTAAACGCGCTCTTACCGAGCCCATTACAACCGGGTTAACGATTTCAAGGTGAGACGGGTTGAATGCCAACGCTAAGTGGACATTACCACCTGGCGTTGCGAAATCTGATGAATAACCCGCGTGGTATTTCACGTCACCGGCACCCAGTGATTCGTCGTGCTTACCAGAGAATTCATCAAACAGAACTGAAGGATTCTTACCTAATACGTTGACCAGCACGTTAAGGCGACCACGGTGAGCCATACCTACGACGACTTCCTTGGTACCTTGTGAACCGGCTGCAGTGATCAGGCCTTTCAGCATTGGAATTAATGCGTCGCCGCCTTCCAGTGAGAATCGTTTCGCACCCGGGAACTTGGCGCCCAGGTATTTTTCCATACCGTCAGCGGCAACCAGCCCCTTGAGGATGCTGATTTTTTCGTCACGATCGATTTGCGGACGCGCTTCAACAGATTCGATTCGCTGCTGTAACCAACGCTTCTGTTCAGTATCGGTAATATGCATATACTCAGCGCCTACAGAGCTGCAGTATGTGCGATTTAACGATTTAAACAGTTCGCCCAATGGCATGGTTTCTTTGCCGATGGCATAAGAACCCACATTAAAAACCGTGTCAAAGTCGGTTTCGGACAAGTTGTGGTGAGACAACTCGAGATCCCTAACTCGTTCCTGGTGCCATAATCCTAATGGGTCAAGGTTAGCGTGCTGGTGACCACGGAATCGATAGGCATTAATTAACTGTAGAACTTTTACCTGTTTTTCATCAGATTGATTACTACCAGCCGTTGGTGCTGCGCCGCTCACACGGGCCATCGGACCGAGCGCTGCCAGCTTTTTAAATTGCTCTTTTATCAGGCTATGGTTGCTTTCAAGTTCTACCCCTTCCACCTTGGGTAAGGCGTCGAAGGTTTGCCGCCATGATTCGGAGACACTTTGCGGGTCATCCAAATAGGCTTCGTACAATGCTTCCACATAGGCAGCATTGGCTCCAGCCATGTGCGATGAGTCCCACCACGCTTTCATCACGCTTTCTTGCATTATTGTGCCTTGCTAGGTTGTCATTACATGAAATAGGAACAACGGACTCGTGTCCCTCGCTCCTGTACAAAAAAATAGCCACCCCAAAAGGATGGCCATTTACGCATTACACACTGTTTACTAAAAAGTAATCAGAGATAAACTTGCTAAACAGCCCGTTGTAAAAGCATCGACTTAATCTGGCCGATTGCTTTCGTTGGGTTTAGTCCCTTCGGACAAACACTTACACAGTTCATGATACCGTGACAGCGGAAAACACTAAAGGCATCATCCAGGTCATTCAATCGCTCATCTGTCGCCGTATCACGGCTGTCGATCAGGAAGCGGTATGCATGTAGCAGGCCCGCTGGACCAATGAACTTGTCTGGGTTCCACCAGAACGAAGGACAAGACGTTGAACAACATGCACAAAGGATACACTCGTACAATCCGTCTAGTTTAGCACGCTCTTCAGGAGACTGCAGATGCTCTCGTGCAGGCGGCTGTTTATTGTCATTGATTAAGAATGGCTTAATCTTCTCGTACTGAGTGTAGAACTGCGTCATGTCTACAACGAGGTCACGTACCACTGGAAGTCCGGGTAACGGACGAATAACCAGCTTGCCTTTGCCCAGTGCGGACAGCGGCGTGATACACGCCAGACCATTCTTACCATTCATGTTCATGCCGTCTGAGCCACAAACACCTTCACGACATGAACGACGGAATGACAATGTTGGATCCTGTTCCTTTAATAGTAACAGTGCATCCAGCACCATCATATCCTGGCCTTCTTCTACTTCCAGGGTGTAATCCTGCATACGAGGTGCGTTATCCACCTCAGGATTATAACGGTATACCGAAAAAGTTAATTGCATGGTCTAACCCCTCTTAGTATGAACGTACTTTCGGCGGGAAGGCTTCACGAAGCTTAGGCGCCATATTGACATCACGTTTAACCATGGCCTCAGTTGCCGGGTTGTATACGCTGTGACATAACCAGTTCTCATCATCGCGATCCGGGTAGTCAAAGCGGCTGTGCGCACCACGGCTCTCAGTACGGAAGTTAGCTGCTACCGCTGTGCTGTAAGCAGTTTCCATCAGGTTGTCTAGTTCCAGACACTCGATACGCTGGGTATTGAAGTCTGAACTCTTGTCGTCAAGACGTGCTGACTTAAGACGTTCGCGAATCTCTTTAAGCTGCTCCAGACCTTCAGCCATCGCTTCACCTTCGCGGAATACCGAGAAGTTAAGCTGCATACACTGTTGCAGATCTTTCTTGATCTGAACCGGATCTTCGCCCTTGCCTTTCTCTGTTCCTTCCCAACGATTGAAACGCGCCATCGCGGCTTCAAGATCAGTTTCAGAGGCATCACGCGAAGGAGCGATTTCGTCAAGTTTAGCACCCAGGTGCAGACCTGTCGCGCGACCAAATACAACAAGGTCAAGCAGTGAGTTACCACCCAGGCGGTTAGCACCGTGTACAGATACACAAGCGATTTCACCGCAGGCGAACAAACCGTTCACAACTTTGTCGTTACCGTTTTCGTCCAGCGTCAAACACTGGCCGTCAACATTAGTAGGAATACCACCCATCATGTAGTGACAGGTTGGGATAACCGGAATAGGTTCTTTAACCGGATCAACGTGAGCAAAGGTACGAGACAACTCGAGGATACCAGGCAGGCGTGACTCAAGTACTTCTTTACCTAAGTGGTCAAGCTTCAGCTTGATGTGTGTACCCCAAGGGCCTTCACAACCACGACCTTCACGGATTTCGGTCATCATTGAACGCGCAACAACGTCACGACCAGCAAGGTCTTTCGCATTAGGTGCATAACGTTCCATGAAACGCTCACCGTCTTTATTCAACAGGTAACCACCCTCACCACGACAACCTTCGGTTACCAGGGTACCTGCACCAGCGATGCCAGTTGGGTGGAATTGCCACATTTCCATATCCTGCACACAAACGCCGGCACGCAGTGCCATACCAACGCCGTCACCGGTGTTGATGTGAGCATTGGTCGTTGATGCGTAAATACGACCCGCACCACCTGTTGCCAATACAACGGCTTTCGATTTGAAGTAAACCACTTCACCGGTTTCGATATCGATTGCAGTACAGCCGACAACATCACCGTCCTGGTTTTTTACCAGATCAAGTGCGTACCATTCGCTGAATACTTTAGTTTTGTTCTTTACGTTTTGCTGATACAGCAGGTGAAGTAACGCGTGACCGGTACGGTCAGCTGCCGCCGCTGTACGTGCGCCCTGCTCGCCACCGAAATTCTTCGACTGGCCACCAAAAGGACGCTGGTAGATTTTACCATTTTCAAAACGCGAGAATGGCAGACCCATGTTTTCCATTTCAATAATGGCTTCCGGGCCTGTTTTACACATGTACTCAATGGCGTCTTGGTCACCAATGTAATCTGACCCTTTAACAGTGTCATACATGTGCCATTCCCAGTTGTCTTCATGCGAGTTACCCAGCGCTACGGTAATACCGCCCTGCGCTGATACCGTATGAGAACGGGTTGGAAATACTTTAGATAATAATGCACAGGATTTGCCAGACTGCGAAATTTGCAGTGCTGCACGCATACCTGCGCCGCCGGCGCCAATTACGACGGCGTCAAATTCATGAACGGGTAAACTCATCTTACACTCCCCACAAAACAAACAAACCAGCTGCTACGTATACGAACGCAATGATATTCAGAACGTACTGAATGATGGCGCGTAGTCCGGTTGGTTTTACGTAGTCGGTTAATACCTGCCATAAACCAATTCGAACGTGGATCATGACGGAGACCAAAGCAGCGAGTGTGAATACTTTCATAGCCAAACCTGAGAACAGGCCATGCCATACATCGAAAGTCACTTCATCGGTAGTGATAAAGAAACCAGCAATAAAAAAGGTATAAAGCGCAATTATAAATGCGGTGGCGCGTAATGAAACGTAGTCTTGAACGCCATTACGTTTAATGCTTGCCTGATTCGTTACCATAGTGCAACCCCTATAACTAATGTCAGAACAACCCATAAGCCAATCACAATTTGTGCACTGAGATTGCCAGATTCCAACTCTTCCCAATGACCCATGTCCATGATGCCGTGACGGATACCGCCAAGGATATGGTAAGTCAGTGCTGAAGCTGTACCGATTGCAATGATTTTTCCAATCAATCCGTCCATCATAGCCTGCACGTCTGCAAAGCCTTCTGGAGATGATACCGAAACGGCCCATGCCCAGATCACAAACAGCAATGCAAAAAACATTGCAACGCCTGTTACACGATGAAGAATTGACGAAATAGCAGAGGGAGGAAATTTAATGGTTTGAAGATCTAAATTTACTGGTCTTTGCTTTTTCACAATTTTTGCCTGTTTTATCCGTAGGGACAATCACTCTCGTGTTTATGTCCTGACAGAGTGATTTTGATTGTTACCTGTTAATTGTCTCATCCAGTGAGTTGTTAACATTTTGTGAATGTTTTATTACCTGATTTACAGAATAATTATTCGGGTAAATTCAAGTAGGCAGAGTATATCCACGACCTAGTATAATTACAATTTTTTGTGTGGTATTAGGACATTAGTCTTAGGTCGTAGAGAGGTAAGCCAGATTCTGATCTTTCGCTAGACTTCCGCATTATAATCTCAGACAATCTAGAATATTTATGTGCAATATAAGCAATAAAATTGACTTAATACCGCATAATAAAGTAAAAATACGCCACTTTTCCCACCGGATAGCTCAACGTTGAGTATCATCCTGATAAAGAAAATTCTGAGGAGAGCAACTATGGCAGATCAAAAAGCCATTCTGAAAGCGGGCGACAAGGAAATAGAACTTCCTATTTTGTCCGGAACAGCCGGACAGGATGTTATCGACATTCGCGCCCTTGGCAAACACGGCTATTTCACCTACGACCCCGGTTTCCTGGCGACTGGATCTTGCGAGTCTTCCATTACGTTTATTGACGGCGAAAAAGGTGTATTACTGCACCGTGGTTTCCCTATCGAAGAGCTGGCGCGTGATGCAAGTTATCTTGAAGTGTGCCACATGTTGCTGCACGGCGATGCACCGGACAAGGCACAATACGACGAATTTGAGAACACTATTAAGCGCCACACCATGGTGCACGAACAAATTAATATGTTCTTCCACGGCTTCCGCAACGACGCTCACCCTATGGCGATGTTGAATGGTACCGTGGGCGCAATGTCTTCGTTCTATCACAGTGACCTTGATGTTTCTAACCCCGAACAACGCGTTCGTTGCGCACATCGTTTGATTGCTAAGATGCCTACACTGGTTGCCATGTGTTACAAGTACAACATTGGCCAACCATTTGTTTATCCACGCAATGATCTGAGCTATGCAGCTAACTTCCTGAACATGATGTTCTCCGTACCTGCAGAAGATTACGTGATCAGCCCGGCTGTTGAGCGCGCTATGGATCGCATCTTCACGCTGCACGCCGACCACGAACAAAACGCGTCAACGTCTACAGTACGTTTAGCGGGTTCTTCTGGTGCTAACCCTTACGCATGTATCGCTGCTGGCGTTGCGTCACTTTGGGGCCCTGCGCACGGTGGAGCAAACGAAGCATGTCTACAAATGCTGGAAGAAATCGGCACTGTAGATCGCATCCCTGAGTTTATTGCTCGTGCGAAAGACAAGAACGACCCGTTCCGTCTGATGGGCTTCGGTCACCGTGTTTATAAGAACTACGACCCACGCGCGACCGTAATGCGTGAGAGCTGCCACGAAGTACTGAAAGAGCTGAATGTACAGGATCCGTTACTTGACGTAGCAATGGAGCTTGAGCGCATCGCCCTTGAAGACCCGTACTTCGCTGAGAAGAAACTGTTCCCGAACGTTGATTTCTACTCAGGTATCGTACTGAAAGCTATTGGTATTCCTACCAACATGTTTACCTGTATCTTCGCCCTGTCTCGTACCGTTGGCTGGATTTCTCACTGGCATGAAATGATGTCTGACCCAGGTCAGAAAATCGGTCGTCCACGTCAATTGTACACTGGTCACACAGAACGTAAATACACGCCTCTGAGCAAGTAATATTGCAAAGTGAGCTGTAGAAAAGGCCCTGCGGGGCCTTTTTTATTGTGCGCTTACCGGTTTGAAGTATCTATTTTTAATCTGACCCCCGGTAAACTTTGCTATTTGTGTGAAAGTAAAGATTCTGATCGAATTTTTGTTAGCCAATGTATAATTTTTGTCGATACATTCTATTAATATATTGGTAAATCAACACCGTGAACGGCCTGTTTCTGTTTGTTTCTTATACTAATTTTTAAACACAATAGAAACAAACGTTATATATAAAATTAATAAGTTATAAACGAAACGTTATCACCATGAAACTACAAGCTAAATTATTAGGTTACGCAGGTCTAATACCCTTTCTACTTTTGAATATGGCCTTGTTATTCGATGCCTATCCCACAAGTTTAATTTACATTTTATTTACACAATACTCTGCTGTTTTGTTGTCTTTTTTCGGTGGTATTCATTGGTATGACGCGATAAGCAGCAACAAAAATGGCCACCAAATGTATATCGCCATGCTGCCCACTATTATCGGATGGCTGTGTCTCACACAAACCGGGGCGCATTGGGTGCTGGGCGTACTGAGTGCCAGCTATGTTCTGATGATGTTCTACGACAAACAGGTGCTGACACTGCCCAAAACTATGGTCGTTGACTATACAAAGCTAAGAATGTCGCTGACAACCATTGTGGTGTTGTCACACGCTGTAATGATATTTGCACGTTAATCCTCTTCAAGTACAAAAAAAGCCCCGTCAGCTTACGCTCACGGGGCTTTTTTGTCTGTTACAGCCAGGCACTACTCAGCACGTATTAACGCCAGCAGTTCTTCTGTTTTCGCTTCCATCAAAGGTATGTCACCTTTCGATTCAACATTCAATCGAATAACGGGTTCGGTATTTGATTTACGCAGATTAAAGCGCCAGGTACCGAACTCAAGACCGATTCCGTCGGTTTCGTCAATAACCTCAGCCAACGGTTGATATTTATCCAGCACGCGTTGTAAAGCGGCATCGGCATCTTGCAGTTTACTGTTGATTTCACCTGATGACGGGAACGCAGCAATACGTTCTTCAACCAATGAAGCAAGTGACTTTTGCTTAGTACATAGCAGTTCAGCAACAAGCAACCAAGGGATCATACCTGAATCACAGTAAGCAAAATCCCGGAAATAATGGTGAGCGCTCATTTCGCCGCCGTAAATAGCATCTTCCTTCCGCATCCGCTCTTTTATAAAAGCGTGACCGGTTTTGCATTTAATCGCCGTACCGCCTGCGTTTTCGATGATATCCTCGGTATTCCAATATACACGTGGGTCGTAAATAATTTTGTTATCGCTGTCTTTGTCCAGAAATGCCTGAGCCAGCAATCCAACAATGTAATACCCTTCGATAAAATTACCGTCGGCATCGAACAGGAAGCAGCGGTCAAAATCACCGTCCCACGCAATACCAAAGTCAGCGCCGTGTTCAATAACGGCATTTGCCGTATCTGCACGGTTTTCTGGTAATAACGGATTAGGAATACCATTAGGAAACGTACCATCCGGGTTGTGATGAACCTTCACAAACTCAATTGGCACATCTTTTTCCAATAACCTTTTCTCCAATGCGTCCAGTGCAGCACCTGCAGCCCCATTTCCGGCATTAGTCACGATTTTCAATGGCGTGAAGTTATTGATATCAACATAAGACAAAATATGCGACGCATAAGCATCCATGTTGGCATGTCGGTGATACTGGCCGGATTCCGCCAGAATATCCGTAGCGATGTGTGCTTTACCCGCATAAAACGCATCTGCGTCGATTTTTGCGCTCTTGGCGTAGAACTCAAGGCGATCTGCAACATACGCGTCATCTAACTGTTCAGCGCGTTCTTTAATGGCGTTTAAGCCGGTATCGCCGCTAATGGGTACTGAACCCGCCTTAACCAACTTCATACCGTTGTAATTAATCGGGTTATGGCTAGCCGTCACTTCAATGCCGCCATCAACCCCAAGATGCTTGGTTGCAAAGTAAATTTCTTCGGTTCCCGCCATACCGATGTCGGTAACGGTTGCACCACCATCGATTAAACCGGCACTCAATGCCAGCTTGAGTGGGTGCGATGTCAGACGCACATCACCGCCAACCACAACCGTCTTGGCACTCAGTTCTTCGGCGAATGCGAAACCAATGCGATAGGCGACTTCTTCGTTTAACTGACTATTGAGCTCACCGCGAATGTCGTAAGCTTTAAAACAAGTAATTGGTGTACTCATACACTGCACAGCCCTTTTATTTCGACTCAGTACGACCATAGCGGTCAGAAAAACGCACAATATCGTCTTCACCTAAATAGGCACCAGACTGCACTTCAATGAGTTCTAATGGAATCTTACCCGGGTTCTCGAGTGCGTGAACCTCGCCAATCGGAATGTAAACGGATTCATTCTCGGTAACTAACTGGGTATTTTCACCAATAGTCACGCTGGCTGTGCCAGACACCACAATCCAGTGTTCGGCGCGATGATGGTGCATTTGAACAGAGAGCTTTTCGCCAGGTTTCACTGTGATACGTTTAACCTGGAAGCGTTCGCCATTGTCGATGGAGTCATAGCTGCCCCATGGACGGAATACTTCGCGGTGGAACTGGAACTCCGGTCTCTGTTCAGCTTTTAATTTGTTTACGACATTCTTAATGTCCTGAACCTTGTCTTTGTGAGCAACCATTACAGCATCTTTGGTTTCAACAACAACCACGTCATCCAAACCAACAACCGAAATCAATCGCTCTTCTGCGTTAATATAGCTGTTGTTCACGCCTTCCAGAATTGCATCACCGACAACGACATTGCCATTGGCGTCTTTTTCGTCTGCGGTTTCCCACAGCGATGACCAACTGCCAACATCTGACCATCCTGCGTCTAGTGGGATCATGGCCGCATGCTCGGTCTTTTCCATAACTGCGTAATCAATAGAGTCGTCCGGGCAGGTCGCGAAAATTTCAGGATCGATACGAATAAAATCCAAATCCTTGCTTTCAGATTCAATGGCTTTTTCACAAATAGCCAGCATCTCCGGGGCATGCTTCTTCAGTTCAGCCAAGTACACACTGGCTTTGAACATAAACATACCGCTGTTCCAAAAATAATTACCGGAAGCCACATAGCTTTCCGCTGTCGCCATATCCGGTTTCTCAACGAATTGTTCAACCTTAAGACCATTACCAACAACAGCGCCACTCTTGATATAGCCATAACCAGTATGAGGTTGGTCAGGCACAATACCGAAGGTAACCAGGTGTCCTTCTAATGCCAACGCATTTGCTTCAGCCACGGCTTTGTGAAAAGCGGTCTGGTTCTTAATAAGGTGATCCGCAGCAAGGATCAATAAAACCGGGTCTTCATTTGATTTGGTTGCATGTAATGCCGCGAGCGCAATTGCGGGGGCGGTATTGCGCCCTACCGGCTCTAATATGATACCACCATGGTCGCCTTGCATCTGACGCAATTGTTCGGCCACCAAGAACCGATGGGCATCATTACAAATAACAATAGGTTGCGCAGCTTCAGTGCCGTCCAGACGAGCTAACGTGTCTTGTAGCATGGTTTTGTCTGAAGTGAGTGCAAGAAATTGCTTTGGCAGTGCTGCTCGGGATTTAGGCCATAAACGACTGCCAGATCCACCGGCTAAAACGACTGGTTTCATTTGAGTTCCTGTTGATATGATGAGGGCTGTCTGCAGCATGCCTGATGTAGAAAAGTCAAACCAACATGCCAACCCTTTTTTAATTCCTGACACCATGTTAATCAAGGGAGCCAAGCCAATCAACACAAAGCGCCCCTAAAAAGACCACTTTCTGCGAAGTTTTTTATAAAGCGGTGTTTTAGCCGGGTCTATTGACTCTGAGTGAGTAATTTTCGAGCGGATAAAAGCGCTTTATTAAAGCGCTTTCGAGAACGGGATATTCAGGCGAGTGTTCCCCGCTGGTAATCGAACAGCGCCTGCTGAATCTCAGATTCAGAATTCATAACAAATGGGCCGTATTGTACAATCGGTTCACCAATGGGCTGAGCAGCCACCACAATGGCTTTACCTGCAACCGAAGTATCATTGCCGCAGTCCAACGTTACCTGGTTACCGTCGCTAAGCACCGCCAATGTACCTGCATTAATGTTTGTGCCATCCACATCGACCCTGCCTTCATAGCAGTAAATAAAAGCATTGTGGCCCTGCTGAATAGGAATATCGAAGGTAGTACAAGACTGCCAGTGCACATCGATAAACATTGGAGACACTTTGGCCGTTTTAACCGGCCCGTTTACGTTCATCAGTTCACCGGCTAACACCTTTGCACTGGCGTGTGGATTGAGTGCCACTGAAGGCACCTGTTCGGCCGGAATGTCTTGATAACCTGGTGCCGACATTTTGTCTTTAGCGGGTAAATTGACCCACAGTTGGAAGCCCTTCAACAACCCGTCGGTTTGTTCAGGCATTTCTTCGTGAATAATACCTCGCCCCGCATTCATCCATTGTATGCCGCCCGTTTCAATCAGACCTTCGTTGCCGACAGAGTCTTTATGTCGCATTTTTCCTTTAAGCATGTAAGTCACGGTTTGAAACCCACGATGAGGGTGCGCTGGAAAACCTGCCAGGTATTCATTTGGCTGATCAGAACCAAAGAAATCCAGCATAAGGAAAGGGTCAAGATGGCGTAACAACGGCTGCCCAATGATTCGGGTGAGACTTACACCTGCACCGTCCTGCGTGCCGACGCCTTGTACGCGTTGTGCTACCTGTCTGTTTGTCATTGCATTACTCCCACAAACTCAGAGACGGCCCAACAGGCACTACCCCCGTCGGATTAATCATTGTATGGCTATAATAATAATGGGTTTTAATATGATCAAAGTTCACCGTTTCAGCAATTCCCGGCATGCGGAATATCCTTTTCATATAGTCGTAAGTGGCCGGATAGTCCTTAATCTGCTTTAAATTACACTTAAAGTGGCCGTGGTAAACGGGATCAAAACGAATCAGCGTGGTAAACAACCGGATATCCGCTTCCGTGAAAGTATCACCAACAAGAAAAGCGTGGTTAGACAGCCTTGACTCGACCTTGTCCAGGGCAGCAAAAAGCTGAGTAACGGCCTCTTCATAAGCATTTTGCTCTGTTGCAAAGCCAGCTTTGTACACGCCGTTATTGATATCGTGGTAAACCCATTCGTTCACTGCATCGATCTCGCTGCGCAACGCTGCTGGATAGTAATCATCCTCGTTGCCCGTCACTGTATTAAAGCCGCTGTTAAAATAACGAATGATCTCCGCTGATTCATTGTTCACTATTTGTTGAGTATGCGTATCCCATAACACCGGCACTGTGACGCGAGAGGTAATATTGCTATCGACCCGCTGGTATAACTGATACATGTATTGGTGCTGATAAAGCATATCGCCTGTCGCACCGGGATACGGCAGAAAAGTCCAGCCGTGTTCACGCATTTTAGGATTAACAACAGAAACTGAAATGTGCGGTGCCAGGCCTTTTAATTCACGCATGATCAGTGTGCGGTGCGCCCAGGGGCAAGCTAAAGACACATAAAGGTGATACCGGCCGCTATCCGGTGTAAATTCACTGTTAGAAGATACTTCATTTCGAAACAATGAAGCCTGACGCTTAAACTTACCTTCGTTGCCCTTTGTGTCATACCAGGTATCGTGCCACCGGCCTTCAACTAACAATCCCATAATATTCTCCCATAATCATTATTCGTTTATTTCAACATAGTCTACCTTCGTAGCCTTAACGTAATACTGGGACCAATTGTTCGATGGATTAGAATATTCTCGACACGATCTCTCTCGCGATGGGAATGGCACTGGTAGCCGCTGGCGAGGGGGCATTGCCAATGTGAAGTGACAAGGGAGATGAAATAAATTTAAAGTCGTGGATCAGGTTACCATTTTGGTCAACCGCCTGAGCGCGAATACCAGCGCGATAAGGCAGAAAATCTGCGGCCGTGATCCCCGGGCAATAGCGACTCACTAATTTTGCATAATAGGTTTTCGACAACGATGATCTTAATTCACTCATGACTGATTTTCGAAAACGCCAAAGTAGCTTCCAAATATCCGCCTTTCCAAAAATATCCAGCCACTGAGATTGTGATGAGATAATGCCTTCGTATACCTCTTTACCTGTCGCCAGAATGGCATTTGGCCCAACCGTCGTGTAGCCACCAATCATCTTCGTAAGGTGAACGCCTAAAAACGGCATGGCTGGATCAGGGATTGGATAAATAAGATGCGATGCAACCTGATTGTACTTCTCTGTCAGACGATAATATTCTCCGCGAAAAGGCAACATGCGAAAATCACAAGCTAATCCCTGACTACGAATCAATGTATCGCTGAAAATACCCGCGCAGTTAATCACAAAGCCGCCCTGGAAGATTTTTTCGCCAGCAGGTGAAGATACAACGACGTTTACTGAGTCACTCTGCTCAACAAGTTGCACCACCTTGTGATTAAATCTTATATCAACAGAGGCGCGAGCTTGTGCCAATTTCAACAAACAGTTCGTCACCGCCTTGTAATCGGTAATACCTGTTTGCCGCACCAGAAATCCACCTTGAGCGCGTATATTGGGCTCCATTTGACGAATGCGATGTGCCGTTAGCATTTGTGGGGACAACGCATTTTGCTCACAACGTGCAAATAGCGCTTCCATTGCCGGCAGTTCAGTGTCTTCAGTAGCGACCAATAACTTGCCGCATTGCTCGTAGGGCAACTGGTATTGCTTGCAAAGTGACAATGTTTCTTCCAGGCCTTGCCGGCAAAAGGTCGCTTTATAGCTGCCCGGCGGATAATATACGCCGGCGTGAATAACGCCTGAGTTTCTACCCGTTTGCTGGCTGGCAGCCTGACTGGCTTTGTCTAACAGAAGTATTTTAGCGCCGGTGCGCTTTTGGCTGAGTTCATTGGCAACTGCCGCACCAATGATACCGGCACCAATAATCACAAAATCATACGCAGACATAGGCAAATCATTGAAAAATGGTAAACTCGGCCCGATAGTACCTGACCGTATTTTCTCTGCAACCCTATCGAAGGTGTAAAGTATGACCTATCAGTCGCGATTTGGCGGCATTACCCGACTCTACGGAAACGATCGCCAGCAAATAATTGCTAATGCACAAATAGCTGTCATTGGCATCGGCGGTGTTGGTTCCTGGAGCGCTGAGGCGTTAGCAAGAACAGGTGTTGGCGCCATAACACTGTTCGATCTGGACGATATTTGCGTGACCAACACCAATCGGCAAATCCACGCATTAACCAATACTATCGGAGCAGCAAAGGTCGACGTGATGGCTGACCGTATTCGCGATATCAACCCGGATTGTCAAGTGCACGTAATAGAAGACTTTGTGACGCCGGACACGGTAATGACCCACCTGGATGGTAATTTTACCGGTGTCATTGAAGCCACGGACTCCGTAACAGCGAAAGCCAGTATTATTTATTACTGCAAGCGCAATAAAATTCCTGTCGTTACGGTAGGTGGTGCGGGTGGACAGGTAGATCCGACACAGATTACTTGCGGGGATCTGGCGAAAACCATTCAGGACCCCCTTGCCGCAAAACTCCGAAACCTGTTACGCCGTCAGTATGGATTTTCAAAGAACCCCAAACGAAAATTCGGTATCGACTGCGTTTATTCAACCGAACAGCTTCGTTACCCGCAACCAGACGGTTCCGTGTGTTTCAATAAATCCATGGAAGATGGCAGTACGCGTTTAGACTGCGCCTCTGGCTTTGGTGCATCGGTCGCAGTAACGGCAAGTTTCGGTATGATCGCCGCTGCCAGGCTGATAAATAAGTTAACCGGGGTATAGAAACTCGACATTTCGTCGCCTGTCACGCACAATCAATAAATAATAGAAAAGCGGAACGAAATAAATAAAGGAAAACCGCGGATGAAACAACAAGAATTAGAAACACTTATGACGGAAAGTGCACAGGATGCCGTCGGAACAAGTCATGAAATTTTTCAGATTGAACTGGATTACAGTGCCGACAGCATCGCACTTGTAGACGACCTGTTATTGGCGTTTGTTGCTCAGTATCACGACCAGGCCCTTGAAGACGAAGCTGTGTTCACACTTTGCAATATATATGGCGCTTACATTGGTGAGGTCATGCGGGCTTTGGTCGGTGGCCAGTGGCGTTACGACACTTCCGATGAATCAGCCCCTTTCGTAGTGTTGGATGTAGGTGAATATTCCTACGCGTTTGCCGGCATATGTTACGAACGCCTGGTAAACGACAGTGCGGTTTCAGTCAAAGCCTACTTTGATCAGGCGATTGCTAACAACACACAATAACTTCTTTAGACCTGGCGTTACCCGGCCAGTTTACTTCGAGGATGACGGCGTTACTGCTTCAGGTAACCGCCGCCAGTCTTCGATCATGATCTGCAAATACTGACTTTTCACTAACATGTAAGCCATTACACACAGCGCAATGAAAATCGAGCCGTAATACACATTAAACTGCCCGCCCATTTTCACTGTCAGCATGCCCATAACGGTTACCTGACAGCCAATGCCCAACCAGCACAAAGGCTTAAGCCATTTACGCCAGGTTAGTCTTTGCTTTTTCCATAACACGCTGCGGAAACTCGTCAATAAAAAGGCAATTGCAAAAGGCATCGCAGCCAGAACTTGCCAAACCAGCCAGTGGCTGTGCACAAAAATAAGCTTGAAAAGCGTATCTGCTTCGCCTGGCAACGCGCTAATCATCAATATCAACAGGACATCACGTGCACCAAATGCCAATAGTCCGTACCACCAGGTTGGCGGCAGGACGACACCGGCCTCGTCGTAACAATGAAGGGGCAACGCTAAACGCAAGTCTTTACCCTATCGCTTTAGAAAAGTGAAAACTGGCAATGGGCATACCATGGGAGAAATAGAAACCATGTGCCCGGGTTCGCTGAGTACCCGAATCCAGATGTAATGATTCACACCCCAGCGATTCTGCATGTTGCTGACACGCAGTTAGTAACCTGTCGCCAATACCCTGCCCCCGACAAACTTCATCCACCACCAGATCATCGATGTACATGTGTTTGCCCCAGGCCAGTTTTTGTCCGACAACAAACCCGGCAACTCCTACGACAACACCGTCCACACTAGCAATCGCAAGTCGGTAACCGGCCTGCCACTGTTGTTGAATTGCTCTATTTAATTCTTCAATTGTGAACTGAGGGCGCAAGTGCTGCATGACGCGGCTGACGTCCGTCAATACGACATCGTCAAGCGACTCCGGAATACGGCATTGAACAGAAGACAAATCGATATCCTTCGTAGGTTTTTAACAGAGAAATTTGCTATACTTCGCGCTTTGTAGCTTACCAAAGATATCCAGAAAGCCAATCTTTATGACCGTTGAAAAATTTGACCCGAAACAGACAACCACACTGGATGCGCCAAAAACCGTGCTCAAAGAAGCCGCCGCATCGACTCAGACTGGCAATGCACAGTCGCGCATTGGGTTTGTTTCATTAGGCTGCCCGAAAAACCTGGTAGATTCAGAACGCATCCTTACTCAGCTTCGCACTGAAGGCTATGATGTAGTACCTACCTACAACGATGCAGATCTTGTAATTGTAAACACCTGTGGTTTCATTGATGCCGCCGTTCAGGAATCACTGGACACCATTGGTGAAGCATTGAAAGAAAACGGCAAAGTAATCGTAACGGGTTGCCTGGGTATCAAGGAAGACGAAATTCGCGAAGTGCACCCGAATGTGCTGGCAATCACCGGCCCGCACGCCTACGAAGAAGTCGTCAATCAGGTCCACGATCACCTGCCAAAACCTGGCCACAACCCCTTTGAGCACCTGATTCCGGACCACGGCGTTAAATTAACGCCGCGTCATTATGCCTATTTAAAAATTTCTGAAGGCTGTAATCACCGCTGTACATTCTGTATTATCCCCTCGATGCGAGGCGATTTAGTGAGCCGCCCTATTGGTGAAATCCTGGACGAAGCCAAGCGCCTTAAAAATGCCGGGGTAAACGAGTTGCTGGTTATTTCACAGGACACCAGTGCTTACGGTATTGATGTTAAGCACCGTACGGGCTTCTGGGATGGCATGCCGGTAAAAACTCACCTGTTGCAACTGTGTCAAAAACTCGGAGAGATGGGCATGTGGGTACGCCTGCACTATGTCTACCCTTACCCACATGTTGATGACCTGATCCCACTGATGAACGAAGGGAAAATTCTGCCGTATCTGGATATTCCTTTCCAGCATGCGAACAAACGTATTCTGAAGTTAATGAAGCGACCAGGCAGTGCTGAACGCACGCTCGACCGCATCAAAAAATGGCGTGAACAATGCCCGCAACTTATCATTCGTTCAACGTTCATCGTGGGCTTTCCGGGCGAAACTGAAGCTGAATTTGAAGAGTTACTGGACTTTATTCGAGAAGCAGAATTGGATCGCGTGGGATGCTTTGCCTATTCACCGGTTGAAGGTGCGGTTGCAAACGACTTGCCCGATCCGGTCGACGAAAAGGTTAAACAGCAGCGACTTGAGCGCTTTATGGCGGTGCAAAGCGAAATCAGCGCAGCGCGTCTTAAGGCCCGCGTCGGTCAGGAATACCAAATCGTCATTGACTCTGTGGATGCAGAAGGCGCAGTAGGACGCTGCTATGCCGATGCGCCGGAAGTCGATGGTGTCGTGCATTTAAATGGGGTTTACGATGTGAAACCTGGCCAACGGGTCTGGGCAGAAGTTATTCACACCAATGAGCATGATATGTGGGCTGTGATGTCTGAAGAACAAGACGAAGAGCCAGCAGAAGAAAGCGACACAGAATAAGCGTTATCTGCTCCAGGATCTTAAAAACCGCCAGTGCATCTTGCCTGGCGGTTTTTTGATTTACCAGGGCAACTCATCACCATTGGCATGTATGAATTTACCCGCCGTCTCGACAGACAGCGCTTCGATTCGGGCGATTAGGCGTGATGCCGCAGTTGCCGCATCGACGTCTCCCTGCCCACCAACCATATCGGTTTGCACGAAGCCGGGGTGAAATAAACCCACCGCGACACCACGTGGCGCCAAATCCCTTGCCATTGATACACCAGCCGCATTCAGCGCAGCCTTACTCATACGATAACCGTAATAACCGCCGGAACCATTGTCTGCCATCGAGCCCATTCGACTGGTAATGAGCGCGACCTTTGCGCCAGCCTGCAGGTTTTCAAGCAAGCACTGCGTTACCAATAATGGTCCCATTGCGTTCACTCTGAACTGATAGTCGATGGTATTGGGCTGCCACTCGTCTATACGCTCGTTCGCTAACACCCCTGCGTTATTGATTAGCAAATCAATACTGACGTCCTTCAGCGCCGATAAACTACCGGGCAAGGTGTCTGGATTACCCACATCGACGCCATCGATGACTGTTGCTCCGCTATCAGCCAGCGCGTCAGACACATTACGGCACAAGCCATAAACACGATGGCCGGCTGCGACAAATTGTTGCGTCATGGCCAATCCAATACCACGGTTCGCACCTGTGATCACGACATTCATAGTTATCTCCTGATTACGTTGCGTTGAGTGATGTAAGCAGCGTCGCTAAATCTTCCGGCGTATCGATACCCACTGGTGGCGGACATTTAGCTAATGCCACGTGAATAGCATCGTCATACCACAATGCCCGTAGTTGCTCCAATGACTCAATATGCTCAAGGGCAGACGGCTGATAACTCACATATTGCTTGATGTATTGCGCCCGGTAGGCATACAAGCCTATGTGCCTGCGGTAAAGCGTCGGGTCTACCGACACCGGCTCAGCCATCATAGTATCCCGGGCAAACGGAATGGCTGAACGACTGAAATACATGGCACGCCCGCTTGCTGAAGCCACGACTTTTACCACGTTAGGATTTAACACGTCAGCGGGTGAATGTAACTCTGTACACAGCGTCGACATTTGCCAGCTTTCGCTAGCCGCCAGGTTTTCAGCTACCTGTTTAATATTATCAGCCGGCACAAAAGGCTCATCCCCTTGCACATTAACGACGATTTCTTCGTCAGCGATGCCTTTCGTGCGCACAACTTCAGCAATACGTTCAGTGCCGGACGTGTGCGCCGTATCAGTCATAACCACCTCAGCAAACTCTCCGGCAACAGATGCAATACGATTGTCATCGGTCGCCACAATGACCGCACTTGCACCCGCTTCCTGCGCACGCTCAACCACATGCTGAATCATTGGTTTACCCTTGATATCAACCAAAGGCTTGCCAGGAAAACGCGATGACTGATACCGGGCCGGGATCACTACCGTAAATGCCATGAATTACCCCTTTTTAAGCGCCTCAAGTTGCTCCAACGTGATACTGCTTGCCTGCTCTTCCAACAACACAGGAATACTGTCTTTTAGCGGATACACCAGACGGTCAAACCGACACACAAGCGCATCTGCATCATTGTGTTGTGCAAATAACAATTTACCTTTGCACACCGGACAAGCGATTACATCGAGAAGCTTTCTATCGAATGCCATAATACATCCTTAATATTGCCGCTGAATACGGCGAAGTTGTTCAATAATATTGTCTAAAAATTGCGCCGAAAATTGCGCTGAAATAGGCTGATACCAGCAATCATCATGCGCAAATTTAGCGGCTTTTACTGCGTCTTTTTCGGTCATAACTACGGCTTGCGCCGGTATATCATCTTCGCTGATGGCGTGATGATCAGGCAATGCTACCGTGTGATCTACCGTTAACCCGAGTTGTTGCAACTGCTTAAAGAAACGCTGTGGGTCTCCGATGCCGGCGAGTGCCGTAATCGGCTTGCTCTGGTTGGCTAAATCACTGACAGCCAGACGCATTTGTGGGTTTACCACGTTATGCAATTCTCCTGGTACAAACCGCATTTCAATTGGATTATAAGGTTGCAGATTTTTCGGAACCGGACTATCCGCGGTTCCCTGATTAAAGATAATCGTGTCTACCGTTTCCAGTCGCCACATGCCCTCACGAAGCGGGCCCATAGGCAACAATTGGCCATTGCCGAATAACCGGCCATCTACCACGACTAACTCTATATCGCGTCCTAATGCGTAATGCTGCAAACCATCATCGCTGATAATCACATCACAGTGGTGTTGAGTAATCAAATGCTGAGCGCCGCGCGGACGTTTCGGATCAATCACCACGGGTACCTGACAGCGCCGGGCAATTAACAGCGGTTCATCACCCGTCTTATCTGGTGTTAAATCAGGTGTGACATCAAACGGAAATTGTGTAGTTGTACTACCGTACCCCCGACTGACGACACCAACGTTAAAACCTGCCTGTTTAAGCGCATCACAAAGTGCAACGACCACCGGCGTTTTACCATTGCCGCCCACACTGATATTCCCTACCACTATCACCGGCGCAGACACTGCCGTTTGCTTAGAAAAACCGGTTTTATACAGCCAGCGGCGAAGACCCGACAGCGCAGCAAACAGCAAACTGAATGGCAAAAACAACCATTGATACCAGGCTCCCTGATACCACATGCGGGTTACCCAGTTCACCCGTTATTCTCCGAATTGCAACGCATGGAGTTGGGCATAGGCACCATTGGCTTCGAGTAGCTGCTGATGTTTACCGCTTTCGACGACTTTACCCTGATCGATGACCAGAATTTGGTCAGCGTTTTCAATGGTCGATAACCGGTGAGCAATGATAATACTGGTACGGTTTTGTTGCAGACGTTCCAGCGCATCCTGAATCATTCGCTCTGATTCGGTATCCAACGCTGACGTGGCTTCATCTAAAATCAAAATAGGCGCATCGAGTAACAGTGCCCGGGCAATTGCAACGCGCTGGCGTTGTCCGCCTGATAAACTCGCGCCGTCTTCACCCACCATGGTATCCAGGCCCTGTTCCAACTCGTCAGCAAATTCCATGACATGCGCCAGTCGTGCCGCGTGCTCGATGTCTTTTCGACTCACGCTGTCACTTACGCCATAGGCAATATTGTTAGCAATGGTGTCGTTAAACAAGGTTACCTGCTGAGACACCAGTGCAATATTTTTGCGCAGCGAGGCCAGCGTAAAGGCGTTAATATTGGTGTTATCAACCTGAATATCGCCCTGTTGAGGTAAATAAAACCGCGTGATCAATGACGACAATGTCGACTTACCACTGCCTGAGCGTCCCACCAGCGCGACACTGCTGCCAGCTGGAACATGCATGCTGATCTGATTGATCGCAGGTTGCGATTTCCCCGGATACGTAAAGGTCACATCGTTAAAGCGAATGTCGCCAGCGAGGCGCTTTGCATCCTGTTGGCCTGTGTCGGTTTCCGCCTGTTCGTCGAGAATGGCAAAGATGCTTTGACATGCCGCCATGCCTTTCTGAAATTCACTGTTTACGGTTGTGAGCTGTTTAAGCGGTTTGAGTAACATCACCATGTAAAACACAATGGTGACAAAGGTACCGGCTGTCAAATCGGTTAATAATCCAGGCGTACTGGCTATGTATAACACCACGGCCAGAGCAATCGACGCGATGACCTGAATGGTAGATACGCTCAGTGTTTGCGTCACGGCCAGTTTCATATTTTGCTGGCGATTACTGTTATTCTTTTGCGCGAAACGCTGCTGTTCTTTGTCCTGACCTCCAAACATCAGCACCACTTTGTGGCCTTTTACCACTTGTTCTACTGCACTGGTGAGGCTGCCCATGGACTGCTGAATATTGCGGCTGACTTTTCTGAAACGTTTTGTGACGTAGCTAACAATAACCGCGACAACCGGCCCAACGAACAGAAAGACCAACGAAAGCTGCCACGACAGGTAAAACATCCAAATCAGAATACCTATCACCAACGCCCCTTCCCGCACCAGAATGGCCAGTGACTTACTGGATGCTCTGGCAATTTGATCGGTGTCGTAAATCACTTTGGAGATCAGGTTGCCCTTGGCCTGCTGGTCGTGAAAGCTGACCGGCAGATTGATGTACTTGGCAAACAACTGCTGGCGCATTTTCATGACAACTTGTGCACCAATCCAGCTAAGCGCATAACTTCCAAGGAAATTAAATATGCCGCGTAATATAAAAACCGGAACAACGAGATAAGCCGCCATCCGCAAATAATCGTAATCCTGCTTATTTAAGGCCTGATCGATAACAGGTTGCACTTGGGATATGACGAAAGTATCGAGGCCAGAATAACCTACCATGCCAATGAAAGCGGCGACGAACGCCAACTTGTATTCGCGTAAATAAGAAAAAAAGCGTTTTACCGGCAAGTCTTGAGGGCTGTTTGAATGCATATCACACTAATATCTAAATGAATCGCGCGTATTGTACCTGTTATATGGGCAATTCACTAATTTCAAAATGCATGATGGTACCAGGGTCCAATTTGCCGGTATTGTTGAATTGTCAGTGACTTACCCATATCAACGCGAAGATACCCGGTTTTACTCGTGTTAATTGTCGTGACATTGCGCCGTTGGTAGCGATCCACAACCTGTGGATTGGGAAAGCCCCAACGGTTTAACCAGCCTTGCGAGAAAATCGCATATCTGGGAGATACTGCATTAATAAAGGCTTCCGTGGACGACGTTGCGCTGCCGTGATGAGGTGCCAACAACACATCTGCATTGAGTAAGCCTAGCTCGGTTTGTCGGTTCAGTTGGGTAATCAATGTCTGTTCAGCACTCGCCTCTATGTCTCCGGGAAAAAGCGCAGAGTGATATTGACCTGACACTTTCACAACACAAGAGCGATTGTTATCTGAATCGGTAATATCACTATTAGCCAATGGCCAGAAGGTTTCAAACTGCAACCCCTGCCACATCCATTGCATTCCACTTTCACATCCGTTGTCGGGCGATAGCATCGTCAGTTCAGGGAAAGTGCGCTTGAGGACTTCGAGCCCGCCGGCATGGTCGTTATCGCCATGACTTATAATTAACAAGTCTACGGTCAAACCATGCTGTTGAATAAACGGCAGTAAAACCGACTCTGCGTAACTGCCCGTGTCACTAAAACTGGCTCCGGTATCAATAATCACCGCCCTACCGTAACGCGTAACCATGGACGCGCTACCTTGTCCGACATCAAAGTAATGAATTAACTCAGGTTTTTTAGCAAAACCTGGTAAAAATTTGGGATAGAGGCAAACAAACAGAATAACGAGCATGAGTCTGTGCTTTCCTATAAAAGGCAGCATTAGAACGCCGAGTATCACTACCGTAATGGCCAACAATACGGACTGACTTCCACTCAAAAGCGCAGTACCGACACCATCCTCGATACGTAAGGCTCCCCATTTCATGAACTGAAGAATACGGTCTAGACATGACCCCACCAGATTCAGATAAGTTCGTAACAACACCGAATCAGCGTCGCAGCAAAGTAACAAAAGAAGCCCAACTAAACATGCCGGAACAATGGCAAGACTCATGAGAGGAATGAGCAGAAGATTAAAAACCGGGGCGACCCAACTGACACTCTGAAACATAACAAGCGTCATTGGGATCAGGCCAACACTCATCAGTCCCTGCATGATGAGTAGCTTCCGCCACCAGGGCACTTCTGCACGAAAACAGCTTCGCCAGCGCCAATGTATAAGCATGATAATGGCTACTGCTCCCAAACTTAAATAGAGCGCCATTCCGTACACAGCTTCAGGCTGGATCACAAGGCAAATGGTAGCGGTCAGCAAGAGTACGTTGCTATGCCCAAGCCGCCTTGACCAGCTCCACAAGCAAATCCATACACACAACACCACATACGCGCGAGTCACTGATACCTGCCAATTAGCACAGTACGCATAGGCCGTGCTGCCTAGCAGCATGCATGCCCATTGCACAGGCAATAACGACGTAAATCGGAAACGACTGGCACGACACAACACACTCACGCATTGAACGCAAATCAACATTACACCGCCGGCAAGTGCGAGATGTAAGCCGGAGATAGCAAACAAATGCGCAGTACCCGTTGCTTTTAAGAGCGTCCAGTCTTCATCAGTGAAACCTCTTCGATCGCCAAACATCAGCGCTTGCAACCACTTATCCCCCGTTACCTGTAATGCGGATAAGGTTTGTTGAAGTTGTGACCTTAGTGTGAGTGACGGGCGAACCAGCGCAACCTGCTGCCCTATTACGTAACCGGTGCGCACTATCTGCTGACTCACATACCATTTTTGCGTGTCAAAACCGGCAGGATTAGCAACGGCTCGGGCGGGTTTAAGCCTGACCTTCGCTGAAATCTGTTGAGACACAATAAAATGTTTGTCCGGCTCATAGTAATATATGACAGCCTTAAGCTCAGAAGGCCAGGCTTTGCCACCTATTCTGACCTGTTCCAATATCAGCCTGCTACTGCGTGTGTTGTTTGAAATCCCGGCAATTCGTCCCTCAATTGTGACATCTTGTTGAATTTCACCCTCCAGCTGTTGCCAGTACAGGTATCTTTGGCCTAAACTCGCAGCCCAGAGAATACCCACGCACCCACCTATTGTGAGTCCGGTCAGGATTGGCTTGACATTAGTCAACAAAACGAACGGTCGGGTTTTGCGTTGTAACGTAACAAAGAGTACTATTCCAACAACGGTAATCAACGCAACCTGCAAAGGGTGTGATGGCATGGATGTCCACCATTGTGAAGACACCACTGCGCAACAAAACCCTGTTGTAATACTGCTTAGAATGCGTCCGTTCACCCGATGACTCAGTTGTCAAAATAGTTTGAAAGGTATGCCTAAAAAATTCATAAAGCGATTTTTGCCAGATCATCAGTCAGTTAAAAATAACCGGGCGTTAAAAATTTTCGGCACTATTCTGCACGAGCCCAATCTCTGGCATTTAAACCGCAAGTCTGCCGCCGGCGCTTTCGGCATTGGATTATTTTTTGCATTTTGGCCAGTGCCCTTTCAGATGTGGCTGTCCGCCGCAACCGCCATTCCGTGCCGGGTTAATTTACCGTTATCCATAGCCACAGTATGGATCACAAACCCGTTCACCATGCCGCCCATATTTTACGGTGCTTATCTTGTAGGCTCTACTGTACTGGGGACCGATTCTCAGGCCTTTCATTTTGAACCAACCTGGGACTGGGTGGTGAATTCCTTATCCACAATAGGTCCTGCCTTTTTATTAGGCTGCGGGATCTGCTCCATTGTGTTTGGCATTGCCGGTTACTACAGTCTGAACTGGCTATGGCGCTTTTCTGTTCGAAAGGCCTGGCAAGCGCGAAAGCAAAAGCGTGGGCAAACTGCCGCTTAACACCTCCAATCCTTTTTCTGTAACAGTGAGTACCGATAACCACTAGTGTCTAATCGGAATTACTCATACCTGTCTATGTCGTGATTTATTTAGTTAAAAAATAAGTTATAAAAGATGCAAGATGGATCACTTCTACGCCATCAATTAGGGGTAAACCCTCATAACCATTGTTCACATAATCACCTAGAATTTTACATGTCATTTACATGACGATAGTACCAGTTTGGGGAGTTGTTCAGGCATAGTCGCCAACCTCACATTGGATTGCATTACGTACATTTATTTACGTTGCTGTGGAGAAGGTATGATGAACAGATTAATGAAAAAGAGCGCAGGTTATTGCGGCTTGGTATTGGGTTTCTCAATGATTGCCACGGGTGCGCAAGCTACGGTGATTGCAAGTGAAAGCAATGCTTACGCACTGGGTGTGGATTTAAGCGTAGAGGTCAATAATGTGGCTGCCGCTCAGGCGAGTTTAACGCTGCCGTCGATGTTACAACAAACTGCACCCGGCGCTTACGATATGTCGAATACGGCAATATCCGTTGATGCCAGTGTAGGTGCCACGTTTGCAGGGCTTCAGGACGCCGACGTATTTGCTTCGACAGGGGTATTTAACGGCCAGATCACCTCAGATGTCGATGGTGGAAACGGGTCAAGAATGACCACTGGGTACAGTGAAGTGAACGGTTTAGGTAGTAACGTGTTTGATACCACGGTTCCGCTGGATCTGAGCGCCTTGCTGTCGGTCAACAGTACAACGTTAAACAGTTACGCTGAAGTGTCCGGAGATTGGGGATCATTTTCAGCGGTGGGTAGTTCAATCATAGAAGACTTGAGCATCTTCTTTTTGGGCAGTCAGGTAGACCTGCTCTCTGAAGGCATTACGGCTGACGTGCTGGCAGGTTCGACGCCAAACTTTCAGCTCATTGATTTTAATGGTATCGCAGGTTTAGACCTGATCTTAAACGAACAAAACAGCACATGCTCAATGTCTGGTTTTTGTAGCATGGAAGTAAACGCACTTCGATTTGCTTTTGAAGGCGTTAGTTTACTTGATGCTGGCATAGATGGACTGATCAATGGCGAGCTGATCATTGGTCACAGCTATGCGGAAATGACCGGCATGCCCACCGCACCGGTTAACGCACCGGCCGCTTTAGGTATGTTGCTCATGGCCACCGCAATCAGCGTAATGAGAGCTCGCCGGTAAAGCATTCGCATTGTCAGGCCCTCGCGTCGACAGTAGGTGTCAGCCCTAACCGGCACCTACTGTCACTTTTATTCAAACCAGGTTGTGTTCGCGTAAGAACGCCATTAGCTTTGCTTCGTCCCAAACCTCAACACCCAGCTCCTGCGCTTTGGTTAACTTAGAACCCGCTTTTTCGCCGGCGACCAGAAAATCTGTTTTGGCCGACACACTGCCTGCCACTTTTGCGCCTGCTTGCTGAAGCAACGCTTTAACGTCGCTACGAGACATCTCGCTGAGCGTGCCTGTTACCACTGCAGTTTTACCCTGCAATACCTGTTCGTCAACGTTTGGCGCTTCTATGGCAGGCCACTGAATACCCGCTTCAATTAACCCTTTCAAGACATCCAGGTTATGTTCTTCTGCAAAGAAATTAGCAATGTGTTGGGCAACGATAATGCCTACATCAGGCACTGACTGCAATGCTTCAATATCTGCTGCCTGAATAGCATCGAGATTGGTGAAATGCATGGCCAGGTTTTGAGCTGTGGCCTCGCCGACTTCCCGTATCCCCAGAGAATATAAAAATTTCGCCAGCGTTGTCTGCTTGGATGCCTCGATAGCGTTGAGCAGGTTTACTGCTGACTTCTCACCCATACGCTCTAGTTGCACAAGTTCGGGCAAGGTAAGATGGAAAATATCAACCGGTGTTTTCAGTAAATCGGCATCCACCAGTTGTTCAATCAACTTATCTCCCAGGCCATCGATATCCATTGCTTTGCGCGATGCAAAGTGTTTCAGCGCCTGTTTTCTTTGCGCACCACAGATCAGTCCACCAGTACAGCGCGCAACCGCTTCGTCTTCCAGCTTTTCTACGTGTGAATCACAAACCGGACAGACAAGCGGAAAGACGATGTCTCTGGCGTCTTCAGGGCGCTTTGCGGCAACCACCGAAACTACCTGAGGAATCACGTCACCAGCACGGCGAATTACCACGGTATCGCCTACTTTTACGCCCAGGCGATCAATCTCGTCCTGGTTGTGCAAGGTGGCGTTCGACACCGTAACCCCGCCAACAAACACGGGCTCTAGCCTGGCTACCGGTGTAATTGCCCCTGTGCGGCCAACCTGAAATTCAACATCCAGTAGCCGGGTCATTTCTTCCTGAGCAGGAAATTTCTGTGCAATTGCCCAACGCGGCGCTCTTGCTACGAAACCCAGTTCCTCCTGCAGTGCAATGGTATCGACCTTAAACACCACGCCATCAATATCGTATGGCAAGGAATCGCGCTGTTGTAAGATATGCTCGTAATAGGCCTGGCAGCCCTTTGCACCTGTCGCGGTATCGATTTCGGGACACATGGGAAGTCCCCACTCCGCCAGTTGACGAAGGCGGGCATGGTGCGAATCTGGTAATTCAAACGTGTCGGGCGAAACAACGCCAAGTGAATATGCATAAAACATGAGCGGACGTTTAGCAGTTATGCGTGAGTCCAACTGACGCAGGCTGCCCGCGGCGGCATTGCGAGGATTCGCAAAAACCTTTAAACCAGCTTCTCGCTGTGCATTGTTCAATTTTTCGAAGCCTGCTTTGGGCATGAACACTTCGCCACGCACTTCAATGCGCTCGGGAATATCCTGCCCCCTGAGCTTCAGCGGCACATTACCAATGGTACGAACATTTGCGGTGATATTCTCACCTACCTGGCCATCACCACGCGTTGCGGCTCTTACCAGTTGACCTTGTTCATACAAAATAGACACAGCCAAACCATCTAATTTCGGCTCGCAACTGAACGGCAATGCTGAGTCGTCTTTTAAGCGGTCTTTCACACGCTTTTCGAAGGCGGTTAACTCCTCTTCACTGAACGCATTATCCAGTGACAACATCGGCACTTCATGGGTCACTTGTTCAAATGCCCCAAGCGGCTGACCACCTACTTTTTGCGTGGGTGAATCGGGCGTTATCAATGCTGGATTTTCAGCCTCAAGGGCTTTTAATTTCTGAAAAACACGATCGTACTCGCTGTCTGGCACAGTAGGATTGTCCAGTACATAGTACTGGTAGTTATATTCATTGATGGTATCGCGCAACGCTTCCATTTGCGCGCTGATGGATTGTGTATTCATGAAGCGGTCTCACTAAGCACGCTGACTGCGCGCACAAGAAAGTTAGCAGGGCTGGCTAGCCAGCCCTCGGTGTATTTAGTGTTTGGCAATCATACGCTTGCGTTCGAAATCTCGTATCTTTTCGACGTATTGCTGAATGCCTTGTTTGGTTAATACGCTGCGACGGCCGTCCAGGACCTGTGCATTAAATTCATCGGCGATTTTGCGAGCGGCATTGTGCATCATGTTAAACACCTGATGCGGGTCACCTTCTATAGGCAACAACATAAACAACGACACACCCCGGGTAGTAAAGTTTTCCAGATTGTCGATATCGAAGTTACCTGGCTTGAACATATTTGCCAGACTAAATAACACCGGGCCTTTGCCATTAGAATTTACATGGCGGTGGAAGATATCCTGATCGCCAAATTTGAAGCCCAGCGTGAGCAACATGGGCAACAAAGCTGCTCCACTTATAGGTGCATCTTCTGGTGCTCGAACGTTCAGGATCAATACTTCCTGTCCAACACTGGCGGCGTCTGCAGCCGGTTTTTCGGGTGCGGCATCGCTCGGAGGCGCTGCTTTTTGCGAATCATCAAAATCAATTTGCATCTGTTCGTCATCACCAAAATTAGGTTCCTGGCGACGTCGAATCGATTGTCGGGTTTTCTTCCGGGGTGCAGGCTTTTCAACTGGGGCTGCTTTCGGCGCTTCCACTGGTTTATCTTTCAGTGTATCGGGCGCTTCTTGTGCATCCAGGGAAAAATCAATCGTCGGCTCTTTTTCTGCCTGAGAAGGTGCCTCTGCTTTATGGGGTTCGGTGGGCGCTTCGTCTTTCAACAAAAACGACGGCGGGGCCGGAATAGCTTCACCCGCATCAGTGACAGATTCTTTTGTACTAAACTGCGGCTTAGGGTTAGACACCACAGACGCATACAGTTTTTCAGCTTCTGGCTGTTTAGCCTCAGGCTGCTTAGTTTCTGACTGAGGTGTGTTGCTCTCTTCTTCCGGGAGCAATTCAGATTTTGTTTCAACGCTTTCACCAGAAGATACATCGCTGGCTTGCGCGATGTTTTCTTCATCGTCTGAATCGTCGGTATCGGGCGTATGGCCGCTTACTACACGAACGGAGCCTATACCGTATTCATCAAATTGCTCTGTTGAATTCTCATCGTCTGCAGCGTCGTCTTCCTGCCAATCCTGAGGTTCAATACGCGGGGGCTTTTTGGCTTTATTGTTTTTACGAATATTCCATAAGCCATGTGCTAATACGCCGATGATAAAAAAACCACCAAGCAGCAACAGTGACCAACGTAATTCATCTTCCATCGATTTCTATGCCCTGTGTCATTATGCTTCTACCAATGAAACGGCCTCGTCAACGTCCACGGCAACCATGCGGGAAACCCCTGGTTCTGCCATTGTTACGCCGGTTAAATGACTGGCCATCTCCATCGCGATTTTATTATGGGTAATATAAATAAACTGTACTGATTTCGACATTTCCGAAACCAGCTTACAAAAACGCCCTACGTTTGCGTCATCCAGCGGCGCGTCCACTTCATCGAGCAGGCAAAACGGTGCCGGATTCAGTCTGAATATCGCAAATACCAATGATAAAGCGGTTAGCGCTTTTTCTCCACCGCTAAGCAGATGAATTGTACTATTTTTCTTGCCAGGTGGACGTGCCATGATGGTCACGCCGGTTTCCAGCAAATCATCGTCGGTTAATGCCAAGTATGCCGAGCCTCCACCAAACACTTTCGGAAACAGTTGTTTCAGATCGTCATTCACTTGTTCGAAGGTGTGACTAAATCGGGTACGCGTCTCGCGGTCGATCTTGCGAATAGCATTTTGCAATGTGTCCAGCGCTTCATTCAGATCGTCAAATTGTGCATCCAAATGCGCCTTTCGTTCGGCCTGGATATCGTATTCTTCTACCGCAGCGAGGTTCACTGCGCCCAGTCGACTGATGGCGGCAGTCGTTTGCTCAAGTTCAGACTGGGTGCGCTTCTCCTCTGCGTCAGCGGGTAAATTTTCAAGGATGGTTTTCAGCGTGACATCAAGTTCATTGAACTGTTCAAGTATGGCCGCACCTCTTACTCTGACACCCTCAGCTTCAATTTTCAGGCTATCCAGCTCCTGCTGCCGTTTGGCGATCATAGCGAGTTGACCTTGTTGGCCCTGCATGGCTTCTGCCAGCATCGACTCAGCGTGTTCGAGTGCGTGTTGACGCTCACTTTTCTGCTCTTCCAACTGTTCTTTGTCCGCTAGATACGCCTGCAGTTGTTCTTTTTGCTCGTTTTCCGGACTAGCCAGGGATTCCAGCTCCCGGGACAGCGCTTCTTCGCGCCGCCTGGCGTCTTGCGACTGATTGTCCAGTTGTTGCTGCTGAGCAGCCGTACTTTGTTGTTTATTCCTCAGGTCCTGCAGCTGCAAAGCCTGTTCATGCAGCACCCGGGTATACTGTTCATATTGAGCGCGCTGACTGGCCACCTGTTGTTGTAAGCTTTTCCTTTTTGATGCTAACTGCTCTTGTTCTGCGGCTTGTTCTGCTAACTGCTCTTCCAGCGTCGCTAAATTTTCATTCAACATAGCCAACTCAATGGCTTCTTCTTCGAACTGGTCTTTTTGACGTGCCAGCTCGTCGTGTAAGCGCTGCTGCTTTTGTTGCTGTTGTTGCTGCTGTTCGCCAAGCCATTGAATTTGGTGGCTACGCTGTTGCAGTGCATTTTGTTCGGCTGACAACCGGCTTTGATGTTGTTTAAGCGTTTCCTGACACTGAGCAAGGCTGGCTTCGGCTTGCGACACTTGTTCCGTTAACGCGTTGACTGTTGTCTCTGCACCGGTAATGTCTCCAGCCAACGCAGCGAGCGCTTGCGCGCGTTGTAACTGCCCTGCCTGTTCGTCTTTCTTACCCATGCGCAGCCAATCTTGTGCCAGCCATTCTCCCGACTCAGTAACAAACAGGTCAAACGACGTGTTGCCAAGCGACTCTCTGGCTGCGGTTAAATCATCGGCCACGCCAATACGATTAAACACAGCAGGGACTGCAGGGTTATCTAAAAATGCGGCAACAGAACCAGGCACTTTAATGTCAGTAAACTGCGCTTCAGTAAAATAATGAAAGCCCGGTGTAAACTCAGGCTGCGAAGCTAAGCCACTCTCCAAAGAACAGCCTTGTAAAACCTGGGCATCACCGAGCAGTGTCAACACATGTTCGATTAATGCGGCCTTGCCCCTTGCCGGCGTTAACCACTCCCAAAGTGCCACTGCCTCTTCAGGCTGCGGCTGTTGAGGACTTGACGCTTTTTGTAGGGTTTCCAGAGCGGCATGTTGAGACTGCAACCGTTGTAATTCACCTTTCGCCTCAAGTAACGCTGCATTTCTGTCAGCGAGGTGCGTTTGCGTTTCTGATACCTGAATTTCCGCTTCAAGCACGGCCTCAGTCAGGCCCTCCACCTGCATTTCAAGGTCGTGTTTCTCGGCTTCTAACTGCCGTAGACGACTCTCGAAGTCATCCTGCGTGTATTCCCTGAGTTCCTGTTCCAGTTCACCAATGCGCTGCTGTGTACGCATCTGCATTTGCAGTAGTGTTTGCACTTTACTGTGATGCGTATGCACTTGCTGTTTGTGCTGGTGGTAGGTCTGATCGGCTTGCTGAAATGCTCGCTCATGTTGTTGCAAAGCCTGCTCAGCTTCCTCTCTTGCAATGTCCAGTTGCTCGCAGGACGCTTGCTTCATTTCATATTCCGGCTCCAGCAACAACCGTTTTTCAGACAATTCCTCGTGTTGAACAGCCAACTGGGATCGGGTCTCGTCCAAGCGTGCTAGCTGCGCTTCCAATGCCGATAATTCTTGTTGAATCTGCTGTCGGCGCTGCTGATTGTGCTGAGCAGACTGCTCAAGACGGGATATGGCGGCACTTACTGTAAACAAAGACTGCTGTAATGTATCCAGTGCCAGCTTATTTTCCTGAGCGGCTACCCGGTATTTTTCAATACCGGCTTCATCACCTCGCTGTTTAGCGGTAAGTGCTTCGATATCATTTTTGACCTCCTCTTGTTGCTGTTGCAGTTTTTGTAGCTGATCATCCTGCTTTAACCATCGAATGGCGGCCAGCTCAGCTTTAAGTTGGCGTTCCTGGGTTTTGAGGGTTTTGTAGCGCCTTGCGGCGGCGGCCTGCCGTTGCAACTTGTCGAGTTGGCGACCTAATTCACTGCGAACATCTTCCAGACGTTCAAGGTTGTCCTGGGTATGGCGAATGCGGTTTTCTGTCTCGCGACGTCGCTCTTTGTATTTGGAAATCCCAGCGGCTTCCTCAATAAAAACACGCAATTCCTGAGGCTTAGATTCGATTAATCGGGAAATCATTCCCTGCTCAATAATTGCATAGCTTCGCGGGCCTAAACCGGTGCCCAGAAACAGATCGGTCACATCGCGGCGGCGACATTTACTGGCATTTAGATAATAAGTGGACACGGCGTCACGGGTAACGACGCGTTTAATTGATAATTCATTGTACTTGGCGTATTCGCCCGCGATCCTGCCACTGCTGTTGTCAAACACCAGCTCAACACTGCACTGACCTACCGCTTTACGCGCAGATGAACCGTTAAAAATGACGTCTGTCATGGCATCGCCACGCAGATTTTTCGCAGAGCTTTCGCCCAGTACCCAACGCACCGCATCAATCACATTCGATTTGCCACAGCCGTTAGGACCGACAATCGCGGTCATATCACCGGGAAACGGGATACTGGTTGGGTCAACAAACGACTTGAAGCCGGCGAGCTTTATTTTTTTCAGGCGCATAATAAACCTCCGCATCGAAACGACATCGAGCGGACAGCGGACATAGCCGAAGAATAAAGCATTCCCGGGCTAATTCTGTCGTGAGTTGAACTGTTCACGTGCGCACTGTTGAGTTGTTATTATTAGTTGAATGTAACAAAGTTCATCAACTGTAACAATTAACAATTCACTGTTATCCCTAACACTTTTATACTGATTTCTCTTGCATTATCTGGAGTTACTATGCCGCATCGAAGTGGATTTGGTTATTTTGGTTCAGGGTTTGACCTGATCACAACAAAAGGCCTGAAACGGTTTGTCTTTGTCCCGCTTTTCATCAATCTGGTGTTGTTCTCAACGGCATTTTATTTCTTACTGGGCGAAATTCAGGGCGGAATAGATTATATAACCGGGCTGATCCCGGACTGGCTGGGCTGGTTAAAAACCGCGATAAACTTCTTCGTCTGGCCGCTGGCCGTGATAAGCATTTTACTGTCGTTCGCATTGATTTTTGGCACCCTGGCAAATTGGATCGCCGCGCCATTTAACGGCCTGTTGGCTGAAAAAGTCGAGCGGCATTTAACCGGGCAAAGTCTGGGTGATGAAGGGCTAATGGCCATCGTCAAAGACTTGCCGCGTACGTTTGGCCGTGAAGTCACTAAGTTGATTTACTACTTGCCGAGGGCGCTGGGTTTTCTGTTACTGTTTTTCTTTTTACCGGTTATTGGCCAAATACTGTGGTTTTTATTTGGCGCCTGGATGATGGCCATCCAGTACTGTGACTATCCTTTCGATAACCACAAGGTCCCCTTTAAAACCATGCGCCTGCATTTGGGCGATCGCAAAAGTCTGAGTTTCTCGTTTGGCATTGCGGTGAATGTGATGGCGATGATCCCTATCATCAACTTTTTGGTAATGCCCGTTGCCATTTGTGGTGCGACCGCCATGTGGGTCAATGAATATCGGCCTACGGTGTTAAATCGGGATCAATAAGCGTCTCATCAGGCGCTGGTTCTGCTGGCAGTGGTAAAAACGCTGCCTTTTCCTGACGCACGCGCTCTAGCCAGAACGCGGCTTGTTCAGTTTGCTTTGCGCGTTGAAACGTCTGAAATAAATTCATCGACACGGTGCGCTGTACACCGGGGTCGTTTAAACGCTGTTGCCAAATACTTAAATACAGCGGCGGGATGTACTTCGCATCATGATTTTCCAGAAACGTCATACGCTCGCTGGGTTTATAGCTTGGCTGACGAATATTGTGGCAGGTTCTGGCTGGATATAACCGCACCGGGAACTCAATGGCCTGCCATTGCGCTATGTTGTCCAATGGCGCATAGGTAATTTCTCCCAGGAACACCAAGTTGGGGGCGGTTTTACGGCTACAGTATTCTCTTGCCAATCCGGCAGTAAGCGGATATTCATCGACGAACCCGACAAAGTGCGCTAATTCGTGTACAAATACGCTGTAGGTGTCGCCTACATCCAGATACATAACACCATTGTTGACATTCGCCTTACCACTTTGTGCCAAGACCATAAGGTGCGTAATATTGTTCGCCTCAACCGTTTCGGCCAGCGGCCTGATATCACAGCCCAACCTGCCCTGACCACGCCAATTAGCATCGCATCGCATTGTGTTGTCTGCTAACCACTGTGGTGTCGCCACACACAACGACAGCGATTGCAGTCGTCGGTCCCGTTTAAATTGACGAAAGATACGATCTGCCTGAACCATTTCTGCCAACCCCGTTGCCAAAGGTTGCATACGTTGACGACATTGGGCGGTCAGCCAGTTATCAGGTAAAGAAGAAGCTAATTGATTGCGCAGGGCTGAGACCGAGACGGGCTGATAACGATTTAGCACAGATAACACTTCGGCCGCTTCTTCGTGCTCATGTTCTGCTGCAAACTCGAACAACGCCTTGGCTTCTTCTTTTTCGCCATGCTGCCAGCGCAAATACGCTAACTGAAATGCGCTTTGCGGATCGGTATCGGCAGTTTGTGCCAACCAGGGCTCAGCTAACTCGGGCTGTTGATACAACAGATACCAGTCTGCCAACGCGGTTTGCGCTTCAAACAAGCCTTGCTCGGCGGCCGCTGTAAGCCAACTGGCACGATGGGAATAATCATCGCGGCTCAGGGCAAATTCATATTGGGCTTGTGCTACACCGCCCCTTGCTGCTAACCGAACCAAACGCTGGGAAATACGGGGGTTATCCTCAATGCGGGAAAGTGTTAATGCAGCAGGTGCATAGCCAAGACCAATGAGCTTTTCGAGCCAATACCCATCTTGCTTTTGCTCAGCAAAATCGTGCAGCTGCTGTTGCGCTTGTTGACTGCCCTGCTCTGACGCGATCCAAAGTAGAGACGCCGGTTCCTCAGCGTGTTGAGCATTGCTTAGCAGTTGTGTGTTTAACTGGCCGGTATCAGCCGCTATTGTCAGCGACGTAAATACAACCAGACAAGTGGCTCTAAACATGTAGCGCGTTATTCAGACACGGAATTCTGACGCAGGCGTTCCAGCTCAAGGCGTGCGTAGCGATGCTCAACGTATTCAAAAACGTTGGTACTGAGTGCGAATTTAAAATAGTTTGACGCGATACCAGGCTGTTCCTTTTCCTCGTGATACTTGCCTAAATAAAAATAGGCTTCGCACAAGCGATCGGTGAGTTCTTTCTCGCTGGTAACACCCGTTAATAATGAGTCGAGTAGCTGGGTTTCGGAGGCGGTTCCCAGAAACATGTCTACCAGTTTTGTGGCCCAGTGTTGTTCTGCCAGTTCAGCGCGCCGGTTGGCCAACTTTACTTTTGCTGTTTCAGGCGACACCTGCTTATCGGCAAAATAAGCCCAGAGTGCCCGAAAGGGATCATTGGGCGCTTTCTCGGCAAACGTGGCTAAATCTTTTACCGCAAGATCAGGACGACCGCCATAATAGAGTGCAATACCACGATTCAAAAACGCAAACTCGTATTCTGGGTCGATTTCCAACGTGGAGTCGAATGCTTCATACGCCTGACTAAACTCGCGTTGCTGAATCAGGTGTACACCCAACGAGTTATAGGCTTCTGCCATGTCGGGTTTAAAATTGATGGCGCGATTGTAATCGAATTGCGCGAGCCCGCTTAGGCCCACGCTGTCGTATAGCATACCGCGTTGAAAGTGGATTTGGGCTTTATCGCTGTCGGTGAGTTGGACATTACTTAAAATCTGCTCGAAACGGGCAATGGCCACCTGCGAACGGATGCTGACAGGTGCAGGCTCCGGCACCAGCAGGTTACCCATTTCGGTTTGTTTTGCGGTCTCAGGTATTTGCGCACAACCTGCCAGACCCATAACCAATAAAATTGCACTCAAACGACTCAGCATATGATAAATTTTTCTGTCCAATCCATTCCAGTTGTAGTTACTATAACAGAAGATACCGCAGTTAATGCACTGTCGGATCAGGAAAATAGCAAAAACAGGAAATAAAATTTGTTAGAAAAATTAAAAAGCGCGGCACTAAACGCGCAGAAGAATGCTTATGCGCCCTATTCCAAATTCAGAGTTGGCGCCGCATTAGAAGCAAACGACGGAAACGTGTATTTTGGGTGTAACGTAGAAAATGCAGCCTATCCCCTGGGGCAGTGTGCAGAGGCTACCGCTATCGGCACTATGATTGCGCAAGGCGCTTCTGCCATAAAGCAAATCGTCATAGCCAGCCCTACCGAGACTTTTTGTTATCCCTGTGGTGGATGCAGACAGAAAATTGCAGAATTTGCAGAGGCATCCACGCCTGTTGTAATGATTACGCCAGAAGGCAATAGTACTGAAACCACCGTGGGTGAATTATTACCTGAAGGTTTTACACTCACACCGCAGGATTAATTACGGTATTTGCCCTCATAAACAAGAAGATGAACAAAAAGCGGTAATTTGTATAAACCATACAATGCCGCTTTTTTTATAAGGATAATTATGATGAAACGGATTTCGCCTGCCCTGACCATTGCCATAGTGTCGCTACTTGTCACAGGTTGCCAACCCGCTGACGTTAGCCCATCCAGCGAATCAATGACTGCCGAAACAGTGATACCCGCACAGACACAGCTATTGAACGGACTGACACCGCCTGTGCGTATTATGAATCGACCGGCACAAACACAAAGTCTGGCGCAGCGGCTTGAACATCATCAGGTGCCGGGGGTTTCCATTGCCATCATGCAAAACGGTCGCATCGCCTGGACTTTGGAGCACGGTGTTAAGGATCTAACCACCGGGCAACCTGTCGACAGCGATACGGTTTTTCAGGCTGGAAGCATTTCTAAACCGACTTTTGCCGCAGTGTTAATGAAATACCGTGAAACCCATGGACTGGATTTAGACGCTGACGTAAACGGGCTGCTAACAAGCTGGCAAGTACCGGAACACCCATGGAGCGATCAAGAGCCCGTTACGTTGCGTCGCCTATTAAGTCACTCAGCTGGCACAACGGTGCATGGCTTTCCCGGTTATGCCAAAGGTGAAGCCATTCCAACTCTGGTGCAAGTGCTGGATGGAACTCCGCCTGCCAACACCGCAGCCGTTGTGGTAGATATAAAACCGGGCAGCACGATGCGCTATTCTGGCGGTGGTACCACCATTGCTCAACTTTTACTGCAGGACGTGTCTTCAGAGCCACTCACTGCGATGGCCGAGCAATTGCTGTTTTCACCACTGGGTATGACACGGTCGGGATTTACACAGCCAATTTCAGCCGAATTGGCTGCCAATATGGCGACACCTTATGATGATGCAGGCAATCCCGTAGAAGGTGGAGCTCATACCTATGCAACACTAGCGGCAGCGGGTATGTGGAGTACGCCTAGTGACTTGTTGCGTTTAGGCGCAGAAATAAGACAAAGCTATCTCACTGATGATAAGGAAAACTGGTTATCACAGGCGAGTGCAAAAGACATGCTGACATCCAATTCTCCAACCGGATCACCACCCCATGTGGGTATTGGGTATTTTTTATATAAAGAAGATAACAATCTGATCGGGTTTGCCCATGGTGGTGCCGATGCCGGGTTCATGTCGCAGTTTTATCTGGAAATCGAAACGGGTAACGGCTACGCCATCATGACCAACGGCGATAATGGCAGGCAGTTAATTCGAGAGCTGGAAATCCGCATAAAAGAAGCGTTCGAGATTGGTTATGAAGAACCCACCTACAAAACGATACCGGAAACGCCTGACAAAATAATAGCAGAATACCTTGGTACCTATCGTGTTACTTCGCCCGTAGAGGTCGATATAGTATTGAGCCCGGCTCCCGAGGGATTCCGACTAACCGCACTGCCCTACATCGATAATGAAATGCACTGGCATGAAGGCGATGGACGCTTTTTTGCCTTGGACGGCAGTACCATTCACTTCGAGCGTAATGAAGATGGACAAATAACGACGCTGGTCATGGACAACCGCATTCGCGGTACCCGGCAATAGCAAAAAGGCTGGAAGCATACCTGCAACCAGCCTTGGTACTTTTCGTTAAACTGATTTCAGTTAATCAATTTGTATGCCTACAGCAATCAAGACTTTTTCTTTGCCTGGCGGGCGTTAAACGCGGCCATTTGCTCGTCGGTAGCCGGTAACTGATGGTGCTCTTTCCATTCACTGTAAGGCATTTTATAAACTATCTCGCGAGCGGCATCATAATCAATCTCAACGCCCTCTTCTGCCGCAGCTTTGCTATACCACTTTGCCAGGCAGTTTCTGCAAAAATCCGCCAGGATCATCAAATCGATATTTTGAACGTCCTTATTGGCGTCCAAATGGTCGATCAGCGTTTGGAATACCTTTGCTTCTATGGCGTTTTGTGTCGCTTTATCCATGATTTTCTCCTACAAAAAAAGGGGCATTAAATGCCCCTTTTATTGGTAATTTACCAATTATTCGTCGTTTGACTCAGGCTTTGCTGGCTTTTCCAACAATTCCTTAATGCTCAGACGTACGCGGTTCTGACGGTCGATTTCCATCACTTTCACGTCAACCATCTGACCTTCAGACAGGTAATCAGTCACCTTGTTCACGCGCTCGTGAGCGATTTGTGAAATGTGAACCAGACCTTCTTTACCTGGTAATACTTCAACAAATGCACCGAAGTCTACGATACGAGTCACTTTACCGTTGTAGGTCTTACCTACTTCGATTTCAGCAGTAACCTGTTCGATTTTCGCAATCGCGATTTCAGCTTTAGCACGCTCAGTTGCGAAGATCTTCACGGTACCATCGTCTTCGATTTCGATGTTAGTGTCAGACTCTTCGGTGATTGAACGAATCATCGCGCCGCCTTTACCGATGACGTCACGGATCTTGTCCTGATCAATCTTCAGTGTGTAGATGCGCGGAGCAAATTCGCTCATTTCTTCGCGGTGACCGCCAAGTGCCTGGTCCATTACACCCAGAATGTGTAAGCGGGCTTCTTTTGCCTGCTTAAGGGCAATCTGCATGATTTCTTTAGTGATACCTTCAATTTTGATATCCATCTGCAGTGCCGTAATACCTTCGGTAGTACCCGCAACTTTAAAGTCCATGTCGCCTAAGTGATCTTCATCACCCAGAATGTCAGATAGCACCACGAAGTTATCGTCACTCTTAACCAGACCCATCGCGATACCCGCGACTGACGCTTTGATTGGTACACCCGCATCCATTAATGCCAGAGAGGTACCACACACAGACGCCATTGAAGATGAACCGTTTGATTCAGTGATTTCAGAAACCACACGAACAACATACGGGAATTCTTCTTCAGAAGGCATAACTGCCTGAATACCACGCTTAGCCAAACGACCGTGACCAATTTCACGACGCTTTGGCGAACCGATCATGCCAGTTTCACCCACACAGTATGGAGGGAAGTTGTAGTGCAGCATGAAGCGGCTGTCTTTCTTACCAGACAGTTCGTCAATCATCTGCGCGTCACGCTCAGTACCTAAGGTTGCAACAACCAGAGCCTGCGTTTCACCACGGGTAAATACCGCTGAACCGTGAGTACGTGGTAATACACCAGTAGACACGTTAAGCGCACGAACCATTGTTGGGTCACGGCCATCAATACGTGGCTCGCCTGCCAGAATGCGTGAACGTACCACGTCACTTTCCAGCTCGTGTAACAGGTCCAGTACTTCTTTTGGATCTTGCTCTTCATCAGCCGCCAGAATTTCAGCCGCTGCTTTTTCAGTTACCGCGGTAACTGCATCTTTACGCTCCAGCTTGTCAGAAATCTGATAAGCCGCAGTCATACCTTCAAGAGCAAGCGCTTTAATTTTGTCTTTCAGGCTGGTGTTTTCTGCAGGTGCTACCCAGTCCCACTTCGGCGTGGCAACTTCAGCGGCAAATTCGTTAACTGCAGCAATAACCGTTTGCAATTGCTCGTGACCAAACATCACGGCACCCAGCATTACGTCTTCAGACAATACACTGGCTTCTGATTCAACCATCAGTACTGCGCCTTCTGTACCAGCAACAACCAGATCCAGCTGACTGGTTTCCTGTTCACTGTTACGGGTATTAAGGATGTACTCACCGTCAGTATAACCAACACGTGCCGCACCAATTGGGCCGTTAAATGGAATACCAGAGATAGCAAGTGCCGCAGACGTACCGATCATTGAAATAATGTCAGTTGGGATTTCAGGGTTAGAAGATACAACTGTAACAACAACCTGAACTTCGTTTTTAAACCCTTCTGGGAACAGAGGGCGAATTGGGCGGTCGATAAGGCGTGCAGTCAGGGTCTCACCTTCTGAAGGGCGACCTTCACGCTTAAAGAATCCACCAGGGATCTTACCGGCAGCGTAAGTTTTTTCCTGATAGTTAACAGTCAGAGGGAAAAAGTCTTGATCGGCTTTCGCCTCTTTTTTGCCCACTACAGTTACCAGTACTGAAGTATCGTCCATGCTGGCCATTACTGCAGCGGTTGCCTGACGAGCGATTACGCCCGTTTCTAGAGTCACAGTATGTTGACCATACTGGAAAGTTTTTGTAATAGGAGTCACTATTTGTCCTTTAATTCTTTCTTTACAATTTCTTCGCTTTTAAACGCGGCGCCTAGTATAGCGGCGATACTATATCTTTACCAATAACTAATCCGTTCAATTGCAAATTTTTGCCGTTTTACGGGCTTAATTCCTCCCAGTTCAAAATATTGGTTAAATTTTCATCCATCTGTCATACTCATCTGTAATATCTGTAACCAGAAAAAGGAAGGAAAGTCAGCGATTTCAGTCCCCATCGCACGGCGATGTGCATTTTAACGCTAGCGTTCGATGTGGAGAGTAAACAGGTATTACACGGAGAATCAGTGGTCATGCTAATTTTGCGTTTAAACAAGGCCGGTGCGCCTCAAGACTGGCTAAATATCTATCAGGCAGCGCGTTATTACGCGCAAGGTAAAGTACTGTTTGAACTTGGAAGTCAGCAATATACGTTATTGGGTGGTCACAATCGCTACGGTGTACAAAGCCGATTGCAACTCAGCTCCATTATCGCCTGTGATGGCAAAGTGGTCACGCATGGCAAAATTGCCCTGACTAACCGATATTTGTTTCGGCGCGATAATCAATTGTGCTTGTACTGTGGAAATCGATTTCGTTCGGGTCAGCTGACCCGCGACCATATTATTCCGCGTTCCCGTGGGGGGAAGAATGAGTGGACGAATGTGGCTACTGCTTGTTCAAGATGCAACCATCAAAAAGGGGCGCGAACGCCCGAAGAAGCCAATATGCCATTGTTAGCTGTCCCCTTCAGGCCAAATTTGTACGAACGCTTTTATTTGATGAACCGGCGCATACTAGCCGATCAAATGGACTTTTTAAGCCATCATTTCAGCGACCAGCGCAATTGGCTTTAGCCTGGCATTATCGGTGCCGCCAGGCCGCCCTCTTTTTGTTGCCGCTTGATTTCTTCAAACCATAAACGAGTCCAGTCAGCCCGGATTTTCTGTTCCAGTTTGAACGCTTCATCAGAGGGGCAAAACAAGCCAATCTTGACGACTATTTTTGCCAGGTGATTGGTTTCAATATCAATTTCCGGGTCAATACTGATAAACCCGGCGTCCAGATTACGTTCAATTAAACTTTTGTACCGCTCAGCCACGTCTCTGAAATGTGCGCAATGCTCAGTAACCAGGGTTTCGAATGGTTCCAGCAATACATAGGGGTCAGCAAACGGCTCATTGGTGATTTCGAAGCTGTGCAGCCGGTATCTTCGCAGGAAATTCAGGTTTTTAACCACCTGATTCATCAGTTGGTTATTGGGCACGTATACGTGTTTACCGGTGTAATTATACGTGTCAGGATCGACTTCCAACAGCGTGGTTTTCGCCCAATCCAGTTCAACCACCTCGCCCACCTGCGTGCCCAGTTGAACCCAGTTCCCGACTCGGAAAGGGCGGGTTGTCATGTAATAGACAAACCCAATGAAGCACTGAATAAGCTCTCGTGTGGCAAAGACGATCGCTACCATAAAAGCAGCAATTGACAGTGCCAGACTCTGCACTTCATTGGCCCACAAGGTAAGCAACAATACCAACAACAATGCATTACCTAATTGGTCAATGGTATTGATTGAATGGCGCTTATCCTCGCCCCGGCGTTTACTCTGACGGCGCAGGACTTTGATAAGCATTTTTTTGACAGCCATGAAAATGACCACCAAAAACAATGATGTCAGGAGCTTATGGGATTGAGTAAATGCCAGGAAGAGCGACCACCCGTACTCAACAGTTTCGTTCACGTTAGTTTGCCTCTATAACGAAAAAAATCACCGTGACTGAGCACGGTGACTTTAAAAATCAAATTGTAACCGACTCACCAGCGGTAATCATCTGGTTTATCGACGAAATTCGTTATTACGCAGTCTGCGTCGTTATTATGGCTTATTCGCGAACCTGACCTGTGCCGGAGACCACATATTTTTCTGTTGTCAGTGACTCCAGTCCCATCGGGCCATAGGCATGCAACTTGGTGGTTGCAATACCGATTTCAGCACCCAAGCCTAACTGACTGCCGTCGTTGAAGCGCGAAGACGCGTTTACCATTACCGCAGAAGCATCTACTGCTCGCTGAAACAATCGGGCGGTCTCGGCGTTTTGCGTACAAATCACCTCTGTGTGGTGGCTACCAAACTGATCAATGTGCGCTAAGGCCTGATTAAAATCGTCGACAACGCGAATAGCGATTTCTGGCCCTAAGTACTCTTCGCCGAATGCATCATCTGCAATGACATCAGCCTCGCTAAAATACGCTGCGCCCGCCTGATTGACGTGCACGGTTACGCCTTTTTCCTGACACATGGCGCTAACCTGAGGCAGAAAATCACCGGCTACGGCCTGATGCACGACCAGACCTTCCAATGCATTACACACACCGGTGCGCTGGGTTTTACCATTAACCAGCAAGTCCATGGCCATCGTTAATTCGGCGTCTTTGTCGACGTACAAATGACACACTCCTTTGAAGTGCTGGATGACCGGCACTTTACTGTTGTCAGTGACATAACGGATTAACCCTTCACCACCGCGTGGAATAATCACGTCGATAGTCTCTGTTTGTTCCATTAACTCCTGCATTAAACCGCGATCAGGATCTGGAATTACGCTGATTAACGCTTCTGGCAACTGGTGCTTACGTAATACTTCCTGTAACAAGCCGGCAATAGCCAGGCTCGTGTTCAACGCCTCTTTACCACCGCGTAAAATAACCCCGTTTCCAGATTTAAAGCACAATGCACCCGCGTCGGCAGTTACATTCGGACGGGCTTCGTAAATCATACATACCACGCCAAGCGGCACACGCATTTTTTGAATCTTAAGCCCGTTAGGACGGTCAGTGATATGGCGTTCCTTTCCAACCGGGTCGTCCAGAGAAATAATCGTCTCAATACCCTGTGCCATGTCTTCGATACGCGCTGGCGTCAGGGTCAGTCGATCCTGCATAGCCTCATCGAGACCTGCGGCTTTACCCGCTGCCACTTCAGCGGCATTCACTTCAATAATGTGCTCTGCGGCCCCGCGGATAGCGGCAGCCATATCAGCCAGAACATTATTCTTTGTTTGTTCATCAAGCACTGCCAGCACTTTAGCGGCGCGCGAAGTGTCATTTGCAATGTTTGTAATTAAGCTCATTTGTTCTCCAATACTGCTATATGCTGTTCTGAAATAATCGGACCGGTTTTCTCCTCAAATTCAGAGGCAAACTCCTGATTGTCCTGATTGGCAATAAAGTTCAGTAAACAGCTACTGTAATTCGATTTTGCTTTCGCGAGTTTGGTGCCGTCTTCGCGGCGCACAAGGATGGTATCACCTACTGAAAACTCGCCTTTTACATCAATGATTTCTTTGCTCGTCAAAGCATCAACATTGTCGTCAAGAGAATCAGTAAAGTCCTCGTTTATTACCACCTCACCCTGGGCATTCGAGGTATGTGTCATCCAATGTATATTCTCTTTCATTGGTTTTTCATGCGCCTGGAAGTGGGTGCCCGGATTTTTTCCGTCTAACAATAGATTAAACGATAACTCGGTAAAGCCATTAATAATAAATGTATCTATACCATGCGAAACCGCTTTTTCAGCTGCTTCGATTTTGGTTTTCATACCGCCAGTGCCGACGCCATCTTCAGCAGCACCTCCTGCCATAGCATAGATGTCTGCATTGATGTTATCTACCCACGACAGCAGCTTTGCATCATCGTGCTTGTGCGGATTTTTGTCGTAAAGCCCGTCTACATCAGAGCATATTATCAGTGCATCTGCATCTGCACACGCAGCGACCATAGCTGAGAGGTTATCGTTATCACCGACTTTCAGTTTGTCTGTGGTGACGGTGTCGTTTTCGTTAATGATCGGCAACACACCATGCTCCAGCAGACTAAACGTCGTATCCCGAATGCTGACATAGCGCTCACGATCGCGTAAATCAGCGTGGGTTAATAATATTTGCGCCGAGGGAAAATCAAATAACTTATCCCACGTTGCCATCATCTCAGTTTGACCGGCAGCGGCCATGGCTTTTTTAACAGCAATGTCTTTTTTGCTCTGTTCCGGAAAAATATGTGCCCCCGCCGCAACAGATCCAGAGGATACCAACACCACCTGAATACCTTGGGCGCGACAACGCACGATGAACTGAGCAATACTCAATAGATAATGACTGCTACATCCCTGACGGTTAGGCGCAATTAATGCACTGCCTACCTTTACGACAATTCGTTTCCAATTTGAACGACTCATTGTTTTCATAAATCCTATGATAAATCTGCTAATACTTGATTCGTTTCTCTAAACTTTGCCTGAACACGTTCATCAGGCGCCTCGCTGAAAATAGTGACAACTGCAATCGTGACGGCACTAACAATAAAGCCAGGCACGATTTCGTAGATAACTGAACTCAGTGTCTCACCGTTCTCCAGCACCGGGGCATAAATCCAAAACAACACGGTAGCAGCACCACTGACAATCCCGGCCAAGGCGGCGCTATGCGTTAGCTGACGATGGTAAAGACACGCCAATACTAACGGCCCGAATGCTGCACCAAATCCAGCCCATGCATTACTCACCAGCGACAAAATTGTGTTTGAGGCATCCCATGCCAGTAACAATGCAACCAATGCAACGCCCGCTACCCCGTAACGGCCAATAGCAACGGTTTTGGCCTCGGTGAGCGTCTTTTTACTCACCACCCGATAAATGTCCTCGGTCAATGAACTCGCTGAAACGAGTAACTGCGAAGAAATCGTACTCATAATCGCAGCCAGTATCGCTGCCATTAAGAATCCGCTAATTAACGGGTGAAACAAAATCTCAGAAAATAAAATAAAAATGGTTTCGGGATCATCAACGGCCAAACCAAACTGGTTGGCATAAGCAATGCCGACAAACCCTGTAGCTAATGCACCAATAATCGTGACCAGCATCCACGACATCCCAATGTTTCTTGCCGTGCCTACATCGCTTACTGAACGAATGGCCATAAAGCGCACAATAATATGAGGCTGACCGAAATACCCTAATCCCCAGGCCAGACTGGAGATCAGACCAACCAGTGTCACACTTTGCCATGACGCTGACAGACTCGGTATGGACTCAAATGCAGATGCCGACATCTGGGCCGCACTTTCAAATTCAGTAAACGCAACTATTGGCACCAGCACCAGCGCGACGAACATGATGCAACCTTGCACAAAATCCGTCATGCTGACCGCCAAAAATCCCCCCAACAGGGTGTACGAGACAACCACTGCCAGTGTAATGATTAGCCCCAACTGATAATTAAGCGAAAACGCACTTTCAAACAGCTTGCCGCCTGCGACCAGTCCGGCTGACGTGTAGAGCGTAAAGAACAGCACTATAATAGCGGCAGACACCATTCGCACACTGGCACTTGCCTGACCAAACCGCTTTGCAAAAAACTCAGGGACGGTCAATGAATCATCTGCCACTTCGGTATAGACCCGGAGTTTAGGCGCCACCAGAAAATAATTTGCCAATGCACCTAACACCAGGCCAATTGCAATGTAGAGCGCATCAAAACCGGCCACGAACATAGCGCCGGGCAACCCCATCAACATCCATCCACTCATATCTGACGCGCCGGCTGATAAAGCAGTTACCTGAGGACTGACCTGACGCCCGCCCAGAATGTACCCTGAAATATCACTGGTAGATTGTTTATAAGCAAACAACCCAATGCCTAACATGGCAACGAAATACACTGCCAACGAAATATAACTTTCTAACGCCATGAATGAATAATGCCTCTTTCACGCTTAAGTGCTTTACCAAATAATTAGTGCACGAATTATAATGATTAGAACTCAAATTACAAGAAAATAATGAACTCAACACCTTTACATCGTTGTATAAATGTGATTTCCACCTAATTCCACATAGAATATGTGGCTATAAAAATAAATAGAAGTCAATTTTTATATGCTTTTATTTATACAAAAACATGACAACATAATTATGATTCAAATAATTTTCATGCTTACATTGCAAAATGGTGGTTTTCAGCGTGATATCGACACTGGATACTGACCGCGCGTAACCACGACGATAGTTCGGTTTCACTTTGTTTATCCTGAGGAATCCCAATCCACTGCCACTGTTGGAGACGAGCCAAAAGCTGTGCTTCGACACTGCGCATTGGATTTGCCCGTTGTTGAAGGCTACTGGTATCAATGCAGGACAGCAGACCGCAATGGGGAAACAGGGTAACTTGCTGATTGGCAATACGCTCTGAAAGTGACCGGATGTAATCGTCAGGCGTGTTGTCGTGGACTGCTATAATAAGACCTGACAGACCGGAAAGGGACTCAGCAGAAGTTAGCAGGTCATCAATACTGATGATTTGTAATTTAATTCCCGCGTTACCTAGCGCTGCACCTAGATTTGCTGCAGCGGCATCGATACCGTCATCCCATCTATCAACAATAAACCCCACAGATACATAGTCAGGTACGAAGGCCCGATGCAACACACGACTGTGTCTGCTATTCGTCTTTGATAACTGTCCTTGCTGTGAAGTCACGTTCATTGCACTCCCCTCCATTCGTAAATAAACCCTGTACGTAATGAATGGGAATTAGCAAGCACTGAGCCAACAGCTGAAATACTAGGCGAAAAAGCGTAAGCACGCGTGTTACAAAGGTTTGGGCCTTTCACGTCCGGTATGCCCAATGACTCATTGTCGGTCAGATAACTCCTCGTTACCCAATTTTACGCTTCATTGTGAAAGATTTTCACACTGGAAAAGCGGCCTTCCAGACGACGAACGAGCACAAATGCCAACGGCAACAAAAGTGCCCAAATGGCAGCTAGCAATGCAACAACAACAGGCAGTGAAAACCCGAAATTGACAGCCCCTAACCGCTCTCCGGCAACATAGCTAAGCGGGCCGCCTATCCCACCAAATATCCCTGCAAGCAGAAGCCGTTCAGAGAGATAGGACATACTGTGCCTCAGCGTTGCGGCGAACCCGAACCACAGCGTGATCAGCCACAATGGTATCGGCACGATGCCGCCTACAGCACTGTTTTGAGTAAACTCAAACACCCCCCCTAAGGTTAACGCACTGTCGACAAGCGTGCCGATAAAGCCCACGGCCAGCAACGTGACAGACTCACAGCGATGCTCCTTTATCAACATCAGGTGGCCAATCAGTAGCAAAAGACCGATAGACACATACTGGTCCTGATACAAGATCATCAACCACCAGATTATTTGAAATCCGACGAGGTTTACTACAACTTTCACGCTTGAAAATCCTTCATTGTTAGCATTATGGCTTTCGCTGATTTTGTTACGGCACGTATTTTGAATTGTCTTATCCATTGACCCTGTGATGGCTTCATTCTCAGGTACGTCATCACATACCTACTTTACGTAAGGTAACCATAGCTGGTTCAACTCGCTGTTGCGAACTGGGTTCAACTGTTAATTGAAGGGTAACTCAATGAAAATGGTTAAATATTATCTGGCATTGGCTGTTGTGCTGTTACTAGCCGCCTATTATATCCCGTACTGGCCTTTTGCCCTGGTGTTATTCTGGAGTGCAGCCGCCTTATTTGCAGTAAGTGCAGCATACATTTCGGGCTATCCACAAGTGTTCCGCAAACAGGAAGATGGCCGAATCCCGGTTTACGTGCGTTGGTTGTTTATTCCCTTCCTGGTCGGTGTCCAACTCTATAACTTGTATGCACGCAAAACTGATAAAGTACCCAATATTCAACAAATAACCGATCAGCTTTACCTTGGCACTCGCTTGAAGGCAAATGACATTGAAAAACTTAAATCTCAAGGTATCGACTGCATCCTGGATGTAACAGCAGAATTTGACAGTTTGGACTGGACGTCATACCGCTACGATGTCGCCTACCTTAACATTCCGGTACTCGACCATACTTCCCCTACAGAGGCGCAACTTACAACCGCCATTAACTGGCTGGAACAACATCAGTTAGCCGAGCGAAAAATACTGGTGCACTGTGCACTGGGCCGTGGGCGATCAGTCTTTGTCATGGCGGCCTTCCTGCTGGCGAGTAAACAAGCAAAGAGCATTGAAGATGCTATGCAACTTATCCAGTCAGTTCGCACAACCGCACGATTAAATAAGCATCAGTTGCGTGCATTGGAGCGCATTCAACGTGGAGGCTTGCTGCAATTAAATAAACGACTTGCACTCATAGCTAACCCCGTGGCCGGAGGCGGTAAATGGGCTACCCACCAACAGACAATTCTGTCCTATCTGAACGCCCATTTTCGAGTACGGGTTTATCAAACCCGGGAGGACTACTCAGCCGCAGACTGTGCTAAACAAGCGGTAGAAGACAACTACAACATTCTGGTTGCCTGTGGCGGTGACGGCACCGTAACGGAAGTCGCGGGTATCGCAGTAGAGCAAAATAAAACACTGGGTATCATACCACTGGGCACGGCGAATGCGCTTAGTCAGGTGGTCTACGGCAAACGCAGCGTACTGAACCCGATTCAAACGGCTTGTGAAATTCTGTGTGAGCAGTATGCAACCCGGGTAGACACCGCAAGCTGTAATAACAAGTTAATGCTGTTGGTGTCTGCCATAGGGTTCGAGTCTAAGATGATTGAGCACGCAGACCGTGAAGAGAAAAACGAAGGCGGACAATTCGCGTATCTGGCCGGTTTGTGGCAAGCCATCAGACAAAACGAACCATTAACCGTTACTGTTGCGTTTGACGATGCTCCCCCGGTCAAATTAAACACCCCTTCTTTGGTTGTTGCTAATGCCGCACCTAAAAGCACAGCGCTAGCCCAGGGTGGCGATGAGCCAGACATGACAGATGGCAAACTGGATGTTACCTGGCTACAGGCAGAGCAGGAAACACCTCTGTTAAGTCTGGCCGAATTAGTATTCAGTAACAAACAGCGCAAAGCGGCATCAGACAATATCTCACACAAAAAAGTCTCAAATATAACCGTGTCCCTCCCCTCCACCCAGCGTTATGTTATTGATGGAGAGGTGTATGAGGATAACCATCTGCATATTCAGACAGCCCCGGGCAGTCTTTCACTACTGGTCGATCAGAGCAAATTTGAATAGCACGTCATTAGCGCCGGTTCAGGTGTGTAGTTTTCGCCTGAACCGGTAAAGATTTTCACAACACTCCTTACCCTCAAACTCACACAAATAAAATTTATAAATATTAAACAACAACTTAATCGCAGGCATAGTGATTGCAACACTGTAAGTGAAGTACGTTACCTGAATAAACTTAATTCAGATTAACTGCAAAATCAGATTATTACATTACGTTAAGGAGTCACCGATGACGATTTTTGAAGCGTTAAGACAAGACCATGAAAAACAGCGTCTGTTACTAAAGATTTTATGTGAAACACACGGTGACACACCTGCTCGCAGAGAATACTTTGATGAATTGAAACAAGCGCTTGAGGAGCATGCAACCGCAGAGGAGCGTCATTTTTATACGCCATTGCTTCAGCATGATCGCGCCGTAGAATTGTCCAGACACGGCATTGCAGAACATCATGAGATAGACGAACTGGTAGAGAAAATTGATAACACCGACTGGAGCTCCCCCGTTTGGCTAAGAACGCTTAAGCAGTTACGTGAAAAAGTAGAGCACCATTTAAGTGAAGAAGAGCAGGATTTCTTCCCGGTAGCCGGAAAAATACTAAGTGCTAAGCAGAAGGCGCAATTAGCACGTGAGTATCAAGACGAAATGGCAGACACTGCTTAATGTCTTATTAGGTAGGGAGTCACCATGAAGCAACTACACAAAGCTTTCATCGTTCTTGCGTTTGCACTGCCAATTGCAGTGCAGGCGTTTGAGTGGGTACCTGACACGGCAGTACGCCATTCACTCGGCGTACAAGCCGTTGTTCTTTGCCTGACGGGTACGGCTCTCTTGTTTGTTTTTGGCCTTTTCGTAAACCGTGCACTGAAGCGTTGATTATTCGCTGTCTACCGCATCCTGAATGGCTTTACCGGCCTTTTCAATATCTTTGCCGGCACCTTCCAGCGTGGCACAGCCAACAGACAAACATGCTATACACATAACCATTAAAACACGCTTAAACATCGTTACTACCTTTATTACTGATCAACACAAAAAACGCATGTATGACACCCGGCAAATATCCCAGAATAGTTAACAGAATATTGAGCCAAAAAGTCCCACACACACCAACTTTTAAATAGACACCTAACGGCGGCAGTATTAATGACGCCAACAGCTTTATAATTCCCATCAATCCCTCTGAGTCTGTTTAGCCGCGACGGAGCCGCCCCGGTTCTCTGTATGCCTGTTACCTTGATAAAACTGACACGTTTGTAGTATAGAAACAATTTTAAACGCTGTCGTTGTCCGGGGCATAAAAAAAGCCACCGTAATGGTGGCTTTAAATTTGGTGCGGAAAGCGGGACTTGAACCCGCACGGCCGAAGCCACCACCCCCTCAAGATGGCGTGTCTACCAATTCCACCACTTCCGCAAAAAACATTTTAGTTAGGTACGTCTGAGTTATCGTCCTGTGCAGGTGTTACCGGCACATCAGAATCAGCTGGCTGAACCTGTTCAACTGCCGCAGGCACTTCCAGATTCTCCCACTCGTCAGTCACGCTTTCGCGTTGAGAGGTCAGCGCCCCTAAAAACAAACTGATAGCGAAAAACAACGTCGCCAGAATACCCGTTGTGCGAGTCATAAAGTTACCTGAACCCGATGAACCGAAAACGGTATTTGCACCGCCGGCACCAAATGACGCGCCCATGTCAGCACCTTTACCCTGTTGAATTAATACAAACCCAATTAATAGGAGTGCAACAACAAGGTATGCAACTAACAATACTTGATAAAACATGCTTTATCCTCTTAACCTGCCGCCTGGCAAATCTTTCTAAAATCGTCAACTTTCAGACTCGCGCCACCAATCAGGCCGCCATCGATATCTGGTTGTGCAAACAGCTCAGCAGCATTATCTGCCTTAACACTGCCGCCATATAATAACTGTAAGCCACTGGCTACATCAGCGTCAAACTTCGCTAAATGAGCACGTATAAAAGCGTGTGCTTCCTGAGCTTGTTGTGGTGAGGCAGTTACGCCTGTACCGATGGCCCAGATAGGCTCGTAAGCAATGACTGCCTTAGCCAATTGCTGTGCTGATAGCGTCGCAGTTAGTGCATCTAATTGCGCGGCCAGGAAGTCTTCTAACTCACCGGCTTCTCTTGTTGCAAGGCTCTCACCAACGCAAACAATAGGCACAAGGTCATTTTCGATAGCCTTAAGCGCTTTCTTCGCAACTAACTCATTACTTTCACCGTGGTCTTCACGGCGTTCTGAGTGACCGACAATCACATACTGGCAACCGAATTCTTTCAGCATATCTGCCGAAATATCGCCCGTGTGCGCGCCGTTATCCAATTCGCTTAACGTCTGACCACCCAGTGCAAAACCGGCGTTTTCAAACGCAGGCAGGTAACAAGCTGGAGGACAAATTACAACATCAACCGTGTCGGTGTTAACACCGTCGGTTAATGCACTAAAGTCACTCACCAATGAACGGCTCCCGTTCATTTTCCAGTTTCCTGCAACGATTGGCTTTCTCATGCTTATCGGTCTCTCTTATTGACGCTATCCCAGTGTCGGAGCGGGCGTGATATTAACTATTCCCACCACATTATACAAGTGGAAAAACTAATTTCTGCGCCTAAAAACAATCAACTGGCGACATTACGAACAGCATCGGCAATTTTTTCTGCCAGCGTTGTTGAAGCCAGTTCATCGTCAGATTCCACCATGACCCGAATCAGGGGTTCAGTGCCACTTTTGCGAAGCAATACGCGCCCATGCTTGCCAAGCGTCTTTTCAGCCTCTTGTTTTGCCTGCAAAACGGCTTCACTTTCCAATGGATCGACACCCGTGTCTTCAAACCGAACATTAACCAGCGTCTGAGGGAATTTCTCAAACCCGCCTGCCAATTCATTCAATGACATGCTTGAGCGCAACATCGCGGTAAGTACTTGTAAACCGGCAACAATACCATCTCCGGTAGACGCCAGGCTCAGGTTTAGTACATGCCCCGAGTTCTCGCCACCGATGCTCCAGCCTTTTTGTTGCAGCAATTCCATTACGTAGCGGTCGCCGACTTTAGAGCGAACGAAAGGCACACCAAGCTTGCTCAACGCAACCTCCAGTCCTAGATTGCTCATCAGGGTACCCACTACCCCACCATTAAGACGACCCGATTTCAATGCATCACGGGCAATGATATACAGGATTTGATCGCCATCAATGACATTTCCAAGGTTGTCGACCATCATGATTCGGTCGCCATCACCGTCAAGCGCAAAGCCCAAATCGGCTCCAGATTCCAATACCTGGTCAACAATGGCCCGCATTGACGTGGCTCCCACGCGGTCATTGATGTTTAAACCATTTGGTGAAGTCCCTATTTCAATCACTTCAGCGCCCAGCTCAGACAAGACTAACGGGGCAATATGGTAGGTAGCACCATGGGCACAATCCACCACAATCTTCATACCCTTAAGCGATAAATCTGACGGGAACGTGCCTTTACAAAACTCGATATAACGGCCCGCCGCATCATTAATGCGAGTGGCTTTGCCCAACTTGTTCGACGCGACACACGTCATTGGCTCATCCATCATCGCTTCGATAGCAATTTCAATATCGTCGTCCAGCTTGAACCCGTCTGCAGAAAAGAACTTAATGCCGTTATCGTAATATGGGTTATGCGATGCACTGATCACAATGCCCGCTTCAGAGCGAAACGTTTTGGTTAAATAGGCGATGGCGGGGGTTGGCATGGGTCCAAGTAAACCAATGTTAATCCCTGCAGCAGACAAGCCAGCTTCTAGTGCAGACTCCAGCATATAACCTGAAATACGCGTATCTTTACCGATCAATACCTTATTGGTGCCATGTCCAGCCAGTACTTTGCCTGCGGCCCAGCCTAACTTAGTGACAAACTCCGGATTAATAGCGCTCTCACCTACTTTGCCCCGAATACCATCGGTACCAAAATACTTCCTTTCCCCCATTGGAACCCCTTTTTTACTTTTTGTATTTATTTAACGCGTTAACGATATCAACCACATCCCGGGTTTCACTCACATCGTGTACTCGCAATATGTGTGCGCCCATCTGTGCTGCAATCGTTGCCAGAGCCAGACTACCTGCCAGCCTTTGGTCAACCGGTTTGTTTACTACCTGCCCTATCATGGTTTTACGAGACATGCCAATGAGCAAAGGCTTGTTCAGGCGATGAAACTTAGGTAAATCTGCTAACAGCTGATAATTGTGCTCAAGAGTTTTACCGAAGCCAAAACCCGGGTCAAGCATGATTTTACTTTCTTCGATACCTGCGTCTGTACAAGCTTTGATTCTGGCCAAGAGAAACGCTTCAACCTCATCAGTCACGTCACTATAACGCGGTTTGTCCTGCATACTGGCTGGATCACCTTGCATGTGCATTAAACACACTGGTGCTTTGTATTTGGCGACCACTTCTAATGCGCCGGGTAACTGAAGTGCCCTGACGTCATTAATGAAATCCGCCCCCGCTAATAATGCCGCTTCCATCACTTCAGGTTTACTGGTGTCGATAGAGATGACCACATTTGATTCCCGGCGAATCGCTTCAACCACAGGAACGACTCTGCGTAACTCTTCTTCAACACTGACTTCTGGTGCACCAGGGCGTGTAGATTCACCGCCTATGTCAATAATGGATGCGCCGGCAGCTTCCATATCCAGGGCTTGCTTTACCGCATCATTTAGCGCGTTATGACGCCCTCCGTCTGAAAAAGAATCGGGTGTGACATTTAAAATCCCCATTACCTGGGGAGACGATTGGCTAAGCAAAAGCTGTCTTATTTGCATATCGATAATTCATGCTATTTGATTTACAAAACACGAATTCCACTCGTGTCCTGAGAATATTGAACATACAAAAAAGCGCCGATAACGGCGCTTTTTTCAGGCAACCTTGTTCCTATCCAGGAATGTCACCAGGCTTACCTACGGTTGGCTTATCAACGCCATCGTTAGTAATTTCGCCTTCTTTAGACGGTGCACCGCCACTCGGCTTGTCGCCATCTGATGAGCGATCATCCCAGCCTGCTGGCGGACGCACTTCGCGGCGGGCCATCAGGTCGTCGATTTGCAGCGCATCGATGGTTTCATATTTCATTAGCGCATCTTTCATGGTGTGAAGGATGTCTATGTTGTCTTCCAGGATTTTCTTCGCCCGATCATAGTTACGGTCGATCACAGACTTAATTTCTGCGTCGATAGCTCGAGCGGTATCGTCAGACATGTGGGAAGCTTTTGACATGGATTTACCCAAGAATACTTCACCTTCGTCTTCTGCATACAGCATTGGGCCCATTTTATCTGACAGACCCCACTGGGTAACCATCTTGCGAGCAATATCAGTTGCACGTTCGATGTCGTTGGACGCCCCGGTGGTTACCTTGTCATCACCATAGATAATAGACTCAGCCAGTCGACCACCAAACAAGCTGGAGATCATGCTTTCAAGGTGCTGCTTGGTGTGGCTGACCCTGTCCTGTTCCGGCAGATACATGGTCACACCCAGCGCACGTCCGCGAGGAATGATAGACACTTTGTAAACCGGATCATGTTCTGGAACCAGGCGACCTACAATGGCGTGACCTGCTTCGTGGTAAGCTGTCATGGTTTTCTCTTCTTCCGACATCACCATCGACTTACGCTCAGAACCCATCATGATTTTGTCTTTCGCTTTTTCGAACTCTTCCATCGATACCAAGCGACGGTTTGCACGAGCAGCAAACAACGCGGCTTCGTTAACCAGGTTTGCCAGATCGGCGCCTGAGAAGCCTGGTGTACCCCGCGCGATAACCGATGGCTTCACATCATCAGCGACAGGCACTTTGCGAATATGTACTTTCAGAATTTGCTCACGACCGCGAATATCCGGCAAGCCTACGACTACCTGACGGTCGAAACGACCAGGGCGTAACAATGCAGGGTCAAGTACGTCTGGACGGTTGGTGGCCGCAATAACGATAATGCCTTCGTGACCTTCAAAACCATCCATTTCTACCAGCATTTGGTTAAGGGTTTGTTCACGCTCATCGTGACCACCGCCTAGACCAGCACCACGCTGACGACCTACTGCATCGATTTCATCGATAAAGATAATACATGGCGCCGCTTTGCGCGCTTGTTCAAACATGTCGCGAACACGGGATGCACCCACACCGACAAACATCTCAACGAAATCTGAACCAGAGATAGTAAAGAACGGCACTTTAGCTTCACCGGCAATGGCTTTTGCCAGCAAGGTTTTACCTGTTCCGGGCGGGCCTACCATCAGCACGCCTTTTGGAATTTTACCGCCAAGCTTCTGGAATTTAGACGGGTCGCGCAGGAAATCCACCAGCTCAGACACATCTTCTTTTGCTTCGTCACAGCCTGCAACGTCTGCAAACGTCGTTTTAATCTGGTCTTCACTCAACAGACGAGCTTTACTCTTACCAAACGACATTGCACCACGACCACCGCCGCCTTGCATTTGTCGCATAAAGAAAATCCATACTGCTATCAACAGCAACATAGGGAACCAGGAAATGAAAATAGAGGCAAAAATGGACGGCTGTTCAGGTGGCTCACCCAACACGCGAACGTCTTGTTTTACCAGATCGGAAATCAACTGGTCATCAAAATAGGGAATGTAGGTTTTAAAGGCGTCGCCTGAGCGCTTCACGCCGCGGATTTCGCGCGCTTCACTGTTAATTCGCACTTCGCGAATTTGCCCTTGCTTCACTTCCTTTAGAAACGTTGTGTAATCAGTTTGTGCGCGGCTTGATTCGCCTGGTGAAAAGCTCTGAAAAACAGCCATCAACACCACTGCAATAATCAACCACAAGATTAAGTTTTTTGCCATGTCGCTCAATGCTACTAACCTCTGTAAAAAACCTCCGGTTCAATAATGGCGCCGATTTGCGCCACCTTGCTAACCGGTGAGTGTCACAAAAAATGCGATACCTCAAGGGTACTACACTTTATAACCGCTTGCTACCAAATAGACCTCGCAAACTGCGCCCGCCTTAAGCTATTGCTTTACAGAGCGTTTGCCCCGGCCACAACATCAATACAACCTGCAGTTGTACTAAGCGGAATCACGGAAACGCGATGCAGCCAGAAACCACTGCTATGCATTTCTACGGTCTAACACAACATTCTGTTCAATTGTTATGCCAAACCCCCAAAAGCGCCGATATACGTCGCGAATATAAACACCTGCCCACCTTTTCACAGGTCTTTTTTGTGTTTACGTCACAATGTCATTAGGATTGTAGTCAAGATGGCGTTAGAATACGCGTTTTCAAGACAGACTTTACATTTAAATTGTAAGAAAAACCCACAGATGAAATTATCAAATAAGCAAAAACAATTCTTAAAAGGCCTCGCACATCCACTGAAACCGGTAGTTCAGCTAGGCGCAAACGGACTAACTGAAGGCGTATTAGCGGAGATAGACAACGCATTGAACTATCACGAGCTGATCAAAGTGAAAGTGCCAACAGACGACCGCGAAGAAAAAGCCCTCATTATGGATGCAATTGTGCGTGAAACAAACGCCGAAAAGCTTCAGGTAATCGGTCACACCCTGGTTTTATACAAGCCAAGCGAAGAGCGTAAAATTCAGTTGCCAAAATAAAACTGGCTGTTGCCGCCGCAACCTTCCCTTTCCGTTAACGTAAGGTAAACTAAATTTACATTACCATAACAACGGAAACCCCTGCATGCAGTTATCAAATCAAACCGCACTGATTACCGGTGGATGCTCCGGCCTGGGCCACGCAACGGCCAAGGCCTTGGTTGCAGCCGGCGCTAATGTTGTGTTGCTGGATTTAAACGAGAGCCTTGGCGCCCAGCGCGTAGCAGAACTAGGCGAAGACAATACTTTGTTTGTACGCACTGATGTCACTCAGCAACTCGATGTAGAAGCAGCATTAGACAAGGCCTATGCCAGATTCGGTGCAATTACTGTCTGTGTAAATTGTGCAGGCATCGCACCGGCAGGCCGAATGCTCGACAGAGCTGGTAATCCAGCCAGCCTGGAAGACTTCAGCAAAACCATCAATATTAACCTGATCGGTACCTTTAATGTGTGCAGATTGGTGGCGGCCAGTATGGCGGGTAATGATCTGAATGACGAATCCCGTGGTGTGATTATCAACACAGCTTCAATTGCCGGTTATGAAGGTCAAATTGGTCAAACGGCCTATGCTGCGAGTAAAGCCGGTATTATTGGGTTAACACTGCCTATGGCACGCGACCTGGCACCGCTCGGCATTAGGGTGAACAGTATTGCCCCAGGCGTTATGGGCACACCATTGCTCACGGCTATGCCACAGAACGTGCAGGACGCATTAAGTGCAAATGTGCCCAATCCTAAACGACTGGGTTTTCCGGAAGAGTTCGCCAGTCTGGCGTTGCATATCATTCAGAACGGGTACATCAATGGCGAAACTATTCGTCTTGATGGCGCACTGAGAATGCCACCCAAGTAAATTCAACAGTTGAAAGAAAACGGGCCGCTCAAATGAGCGGCCCGTTTATATAAGCATAATGATTAACGTTCTTCCTCGCCTCCGTTCACGATACAGGCAATATCGTATAAACGCTTCACGGCCAGGTCGTTAACCGAATGTTTTGGATAGCGGAATCTTGTCGACAACACGCCCGCCTCTCGCTCCATTAATAACTCCAGTGCGTCATCAACGGTTTCCACACAATAAACCGCAAACTGATTCTTTTTCACCGCTTCAACTACTGCTTTATCCAGCACCAGATGTTTAACATTGGATTTGGGAATAATAACGCCTTGGTCGCCGGTCAGGCCCCGATGCTGACACACATCGAAGAAACCTTCGATTTTTTCGTTTACCCCGCCGACAGCCTGTACTTCTCCATACTGGTTAATCGAACCGGTAATAGCCAGTGACTGACGAATGGGGATATCTGTAATGGCTGAGATAAGCGCGACCAATTCACCCAATGAGGCACTGTCACCGTCGATATGACCGTAAGACTGTTCCAGGGCAATATTTGCAGACAAGGTTAACGGGAACGACTGCGCATATTTATTACCCAGGTAGCCTGTTAACAACATCACCCCTTTGGAGTGAATAGGCTGACCAAGTTCAACTTCGCGCTCAATATCGACAACGCCATTTGCGCCGGCATACACAGTAGCCGTAATACGAGCAGGCGTACCGAATGCACTGTCACCTATGTCCATCACAGTAAGGCCGTTAACTTTGCCAATCGCCTTGCCATCGGTTGCGATCAGTACCTGGCCTTCTTTTATGTCATTTAACAGTGAATCACTGACTCTGCCCGTACGGCGTTTTTTGGCCATCAGCGCAGAATTGAGGTGGCCCAGGTCAAGTACCTTGTCACCGACTTTTGCACAGAAATAATGGGCTTCGTTGAGTAACTCAATGACATCCGCAAAATGCGCAGACAGTTTTTCCTGATGCTCAGCCATCCTCAGGGAATATTCTACCAGTCGATACATCGCCTGGTTTGTAATGCCTTCCAGCCCCAGACCGACCACTTTCTTGCGGACTCTGCCAACGAAGTCGAACAGATTCTGGCGCGTTACGTCTATTTCGTGATCGAAGTCCACCAATACGCGAAACAGCTCGTTAAATTCAGAGTCATAGTCCTGCAGGGTGTAATACAAATCCCGGGAACCCAACAAGATGACTTTAATTTTAAGATCAATGGTCTGCGGCATTAATGTCATGGCATTCACCATGCCCATGTCCTGCTGTGGCAAGTCCATTTTTAACTTGCCAAATTTAATTGCCAGTTTAAGGGCATCCCACACATAGGGCTGGTGTAGTAAGTGGTCGGCATCCAGCAACAAATAGCCACCATTGGCCCGATGCAGTGCACCTGGTCGAATCATACGATGGTTGGTATACACTGCACCGCCAACATGGGTGTACTCTATTGACCCAAACAAATTCTGATACGTCGGATTTGGCTCATAGATAACCGGCGCACCGCTGTCGAGGCCATGTGCACAAATTACATTGGGTAAAAACAACTCTTCCAGATAGGAGCGGCGTTCTCGCTCATCCAGTTTTTCACCCTTATCTTCAGTCAGAAACGAAATCACCGCCTCAATAAGATGAGATTTAATCTGACGCAAATGCTTCAGAATGCCTAAATCACTGGCATACTTATGTTCCAAATCTTTTAACAACGGGCGAATACCCTGCTCCGCTGTGCTGCGATTTAACTGGCGCAATTGTTCGGAATTTTCACGTTTCCACACGGGCAACGCGATCAGGCTCTCACTCAGGCGATTCTCAAGTTCATCGATGAGTTGGTAAAAGAACTGGCGCTGCTCATCGGAAAGCGCAGAAAACTCCGTGTCGTTGAGTGGTTTATCATCCACGATGGGTGAGAAACTAACAGTACCCTGATCTTCATACATCGCCACAGAATTAGCCTGGGCGAATCGCTCTACCGCATTAAGGGCTTCATCGTACTTTTGTTCAAAATTACGTGCTATTGCCGCTTTTTTACGTAAATAGCCTGGGTTGTCGAACGCCGCAGGAAAAGTGTCGAGCAGCTCATCGAGCAAATTACTCATGTCTTTGGCAAAATCACGCGCCCCGCCCGGGTGCATACGCAGCACCAACGGCTCTCGTTCTTCCTCGAAGTTGTTGATAATGCACCAATCATCCGGCGTGGCTAACTGACTGACATGACGCTCAATGTATTCCTTTACCAGGGTAAAGCGCCCGGTTGCATGTTCGCCCATCACAAACAGGTTGTAGCCAGTTGAGTCTACACTCAAGCCAAACGTCAGGGCTTCTCTCGCTCGTTCCTGGCCAATAAAGGTTGAACTCAGTGCGGCATCATCTTTTAATGCCTGATTAATTGCCCGGCGATTAATTGAAGGCGTAAGCTGTGTTGCGCTCAAGCGCTCCCAGGTCATAGTTCTTTTCTTCTTTTTTCCCGTTTTGTACAGTGAATCCTGAATAAGCCCACGTGTCAAACCTATTCCCGGGCCAGCAGTGTCAATCGCTTGTGTTTGCTTATTTAACGTACTAGCCTTGGCAAAAATAACGAAAAGAACGCAAAATTATGAATCGATTAACGCCTTCTTATGTCACTGCACTGGTATTGTTGCTGATCATGGCTCCATTCGCGCACGCAGAGCCCAAGGTCACAGCGCAAAGTGAATACGGTTTTATCACCGAAAATGTCGTCACCATTAGCGCCTCCCCTGATGAGGTCTGGCAAAAACTTATTTACGGCGTGGATACCTGGTGGCCAAAAGATCACAGTTGGTGGGGTCAGGACGGTACCTTTACAATTTCACCTGAAGCTGGCGGCTGTTTTTGTGAAACCGCGGGTGAAAAGTCCGCTGAGCATTTACATGTTGTGTTTGTCGACCCGAATAAAAAGCTCGTCATGACCGGTGGCCTCGGCCCGCTTCAAGGCATGGGCTTGTTTGGTGCCTTGACCTTTGAACTCACCGAGCAAGATGACTCAACAAAGGTTGCAATGACATATCGGGTACATGGCTACTATCCGGATGGTTACCAGCAGCTTGCTCCTATCGTGGCACAGGTACAGGGACTCCAATTACAGGGCTTAGCTAACGCGTTTTAAGCCAGACTGGCTAAATTCCACGCAGTTAACCATAAAATCCTGCTCATTCATGCACACGCTATTGTGGGAAGCACTATGGCTGGGCTATTCTATGCGGTTATTATATCAGGCACACTCGCCGTAAGCCGGCGGGTATATTTGTTTAAACACAACAGAATGCGGAAGCCTACGTTAACATGGCCGATAACCAGTATAATCCACGAGAAATTGAACACGCCGTCCAGCAGTCCTGGGAACGACACAACACCTTCAAAGTAAGCGAAGATGACAGCAAAGAAAAATTCTACTGTCTGTCGATGTTTCCTTACCCCAGTGGCCGACTGCATATGGGTCACGTGCGCAACTACACTATCGGCGATGTGATTAGCCGTTTCCAGCGTATGCAGGGCAAAAACGTACTGCAGCCTATGGGTTGGGATGCCTTTGGTCTGCCGGCCGAAAACGCCGCGATCAATAACAATACCGCCCCTGCGAACTGGACATACTCGAACATCGACTACATGAAGAACCAGTTAAAATCGCTGGGATTTGGTTACGATTGGGACCGCGAAGTCACTACGTGTAAGTCTGACTACTATCGCTGGGAACAATGGTTCTTCACCCGCCTTTACGAAAAAGGTCTGGTGTATAAGAAAAACGCTACCGTCAACTGGGACCCGGTAGACCAGACCGTTTTGGCCAATGAACAGGTCATTGATGGCCGGGGCTGGCGCTCGGGCGCTGTGGTTGAACAAAAAGAAATTCCTCAGTGGTTCATTAAAATCACAGACTATGCCGAAGAATTATTAAACGACCTTGAGCAACTGGAAGAATGGCCAGAGCAAGTGCGTGCCATGCAGGCAAACTGGATTGGTCGTTCTGAAGGGGTAGAAATCACCTTTGATCTGGCCGCTCAGGTAGCCGATGTTGCATCGTTAACCGTGTACACCACTCGTCCGGATACGTTTATGGGTGTAACTTACGTTGCAGTTGCGGCTCAGCACCCGCTTGCCGAAGCGGCTGCAAAAAATAACCCGGATATTGCCGCCTTTATCGACGAGTGCAAAAACACCAAAGTCGCCGAAGCCGATATGGCGACAATGGAGAAAAAAGGCATCGCGACCGGCTTTAACGCAATTCATCCACTGACTGGTGAAGAAGTGCCAGTGTGGATCGCCAACTTCGTATTAATGGATTATGGCTCGGGCGCGGTTATGGCAGTGCCAGGTCACGACCAGCGCGACTGGGAATTCGCAACACGCTACAGCTTGCCAATCAAACAGGTCATTGCACCGGCGGCAGACAGTGATGCCGAATGTGATTTATCCACTTCTGCCTTTACCGAAAAAGGCAGCCTGATAAATTCAGGTGAATTTGATGGCAAAGATTTTGAAGATGCCTTCAACGCCATTGCCGATAAGCTGGTAAGCCTGGGCAGAGGCGAGCGCAAAGTGAATTATCGACTGCGCGATTGGGGCGTAAGCCGTCAGCGCTACTGGGGCTCTCCTATCCCAATGCTGAACCTGGAAAATGGCGAGTCCGTGCCGGTACCTGCAGACCAACTGCCAGTTGTACTACCAGAAGACGTAGAGATGAACGGTGTCACCTCGCCGATTAAAGCCGATCCTGAGTGGGCGAAAACCACTTATAACGGCGAAGCCGCTCTGCGTGAAACAGATACCTTTGATACCTTCATGGAGTCATCGTGGTATTACGCCCGCTATAGCTGTGCGAACACCGACGATGCCATGTTAGACCCCGCGAAAGCCAACTACTGGCTGCCCGTCGACCAGTATATTGGTGGTATTGAACACGCTATCCTTCACTTGTTGTACTCGCGTTTTTATCACAAATTATTACGCGACGAAGGTTTGGTTAACTCTGACGAGCCCTACAAGCGCTTGTTGTGTCAGGGCATGGTATTAGCCGATTCTTACTACAGCGAAGATGAAGCCGGTAAGAAGACCTGGTATTCACCGACCGAAGTCAGTACGGAAAAAGATGACAAAGGCCGTATCACCAAAGCCTGGTTAACGAAAGACGGTACACCTGTTATTCACGGTGGAATGACCAAGATGTCGAAGTCGAAAAATAACGGTATCGACCCCCAACAGGTTATCGACCAGTACGGTGCAGATACCGTTCGTTTGTTCACCATGTTCGCTGCGCCACCAGAACAAACACTGGAATGGGTAGATTCTGGTGTTGAAGGAGCGAACCGATTCCTGCGCCGTGTATGGAAACTGGTTACCGACCATCTGGCCGCCGGCACACCAGTGGCACTAGACGTGGCAAGCCTGAGTAAACCTCAGCAAGCCCTGCGTCGTGAAGTTCATAAAACTATTGAGAAAGTGACCGATGACTTAGGTCGCCGTCAAACGTTCAATACCGCCATTGCGGCCATTATGGAACTGTTGAATCACTTACAAAAAGCACCGCAGGAAAACGAGCAGGATATCGCGCTTATGCGGGAGGCTGTCGAGAGCGTGCTGTTAATTCTGAACCCAATCACACCGCATATCTGTCACCATTTATGGGAACAGTTGGGCCACACAGGCAGCATTGAAGAGGCAGCCTGGCCGGTTGCAGATAAAGCAGCTCTGGTGGAAGATGAAAAACTGATCATTGTTCAGGTTAACGGTAAGGTGCGAGCGAAACTTACCGTGTCAGCGTCTGCTTCAAAAGAAGAAATTGAAGAGGCCGCGAAAACACAACCGAATGTGCAGCAGTTTACCGAAGGCAAAACGATCAGGAAGGTGATTGTGGTGCCGGGTAAGCTGGTAAACATTGTGGCTAACTAACAATGCGCGCGTCTTATATCGGGCTTTTCCTGTTGCTGGCTGTGACGCTGGTCACTGCCGGTTGCGGTTTTCATTTACGCAGTGCACAAACGCTGCCGGTTGGCAGCAGTTACGTACACATTATTGCTGGTAAACAGACTGCACCACTGGAGAAGTCGGTATTAGCACGCATGAAAGTCTATCAGATCAACAGTGGCAGTCAGGCGCTGGATGGTGAGGCTGCCTCTACGATCTCGGTAAAACTACAGCCCGAAAAGCTCGACAGACGATTACTGTCGGTGTTTGCCACAGGTCAGGTTGCCGAGTACGAACTTATTTATGGTGTGCGGTTTACCGCAACCTACCCCGACGGTAATCAAATCACACAGCAGTTTGAAGTGTTGCGTGAATACCAGGACGACCCCAAGCAAGTACTGGCAAAGTCCCGCGAACTTAATTTGGTACTCAGCGAAATGCGTACCGAGGCGGCTGATCGTATCATTCGTATCATTTCAAATCAGCAGTAAGGCACCGTCGTCGAATGCAGGTTTATCCCGATAAATTCATCCCTACCCTAGAACGCGAGTTCAAAGGGTGCTATTTGATTTTCGGGGACGAACCACAGCAAAAATTCGAAATCCTGCAAGCATTACGGGAGAAAGCCAAACAACAAGGCTTTACCGAACGCAATGTCATGGTGGCCGACAACGAGTTCAGTTGGAATTCTCTTTTGGACGCCACTCAGGCCATGTCATTGTTCGCAGACAGACAAGTTATTGAGCTTGAGCTTCCCACCGGTAAACCTGGCACCGAAGGCGCGGCTTTGCTCACGTCTATTGCAGACAACTTGTCACCTGATACATTGCTCATTATTCACGGGCCACGTATCGGTAAAGACGTGCAGCGCACTAAGTGGTTTAAAGCCCTGGATGCCATTGGCGCGTTTACTATTTGTTACCCCCTTGAAGGGAATGCCCTGTCTGGCTGGCTATCACGCCGATTACAACAGCATGGTTTTCAGTTCACACCTGGCTGCGTGAAAATGCTCGCCGATTTTTGTGAAGGCAATTTAATGGCCGGCGCACAAGAAATTGAAAAGCTGGTACTCGCCTATCCTGATAAGCACATTGACGAGCAAAAACTCAGCGAAGCACTGGTGGATCAATCGCGCTTCAATGTGTTCCAACTGGTCGACGTAATGTTGCAGGGCGACCGGGATCGATGTGTGAAAATGCTCTATCGCCTCGAATCAGAGGGGATAGAGCCCAACATTGTTATCTGGGCGCTCATTCGCGAATGGCAAACACTGTGGAACCTATGTCAGCTTCAACAAAGTCGTCAGCCCATCACCTGGCAAAAATTTGGTATCTGGAAAAACAGACAAGGCTTTTACCAACAGGCATTACAGCGGTTGAACACGGCACAGTTACAAGGCATAGGCGAACAGCTTACCCAGGCCGACTTTCTGTTCAAGCAAGAATCCGTGGTGCGGCCTTTCGTCAAACTAGCACACCTGTGTTTGCTGTTTACTGGCGTGCCACTATTACACATGCCGCTCAGTGACATGGACAGCCTGGCCTGATGATTGCGTTATTGGGAGGCACCTTTAATCCGCCTCATCAAGGGCATATTAATGCAGGACTTGATGCAATTAATGAAATCGGCGTAAATAAGCTTGGGTTACTGCCCTGCAATGTGCCACCACATAAATCTGCCCCGGAAACTGCGACGAAGCACCGTTTGGCAATGCTGGAGCTGGCATGCCGACAAAGTTCAAAGTTATATGTCGAACCCCTAGAACTTAGCTTACCGGCACCAAACTATACGGTAAAAACACTGGCGTATTTACGTGAAAGCGAGCCAGATAACGGAATCTGCTTTTTGCTGGGCGAAGATTCACTGTATAATCTGCCATCCTGGTATGAATGGCAGCACCTCACTGAGTTTTGTCACCTCGTTGTTATGAGGCGACCGGCCAGTAAAGGGCAAATATTACCGATTTTACAGGACTGGCTGAACACCCGGCTGGTCGATACCCCCGAAGCCTTACACGAACAAAGGTTTGGCCGGGTGTACATCACCCAGAGCAAGGATTACTCTGTGTCGTCTACGCAATTGCGAAACGCATTAGGTCAGGACGATCCAAACGATAATACTACGTCAGACTGGCTTCACCCCGACGTAGTGCACTATATTGATACACATAAGTTATACCGTGCTGAATAAGCACTTGTGAGGAGAACTTTTGCAACACGAGCAACTCAAAGCCTTTGTTATTGACAAAATAGACGACATGAAAGGTCGTGATATTGTTGAACTGGACGTAAAAGGCAAATCAACGATCACCGATACGATGATCATTTGTTCCGGTAATTCCAAACGTCATGTCAGCTCTATTGCTGAACACGTTCAACTGGAATCAAAACGAGCAGGCATTTCACCGCTGAATGTTGAAGGCAAGGAAACCGGCGAGTGGGTATTGGTAGATCTGGGCGAAATTATTGTACACATCATGCAAGATGAGTCGCGGGACTTTTATCAATTAGAGAAACTCTGGGGTTAACCCGTCCCCTGCCTAAGGAGTAGCAGGCCGTGCGAATTCAGATCATTGCTGTGGGTAACAAAATGCCTGACTGGGTCACTACTGGCACCCAGGAATTCCTGCGTCGGTTTCCCGCTGATATGCCAGTCAGTTTTGTTGAGATTGCCCCGGGTAAACGCGGCAAAAATGCTGACATTAAACGCATCCTGCAAAAAGAAGGCGAAGCCATGATGGCCGCCATCGGCAAAAACCATAAAGTGGTTACACTGGAAGTGACTGGACGCCCTTGGGATACCCCAACGCTGGCTAAACAACTCGACAACTGGAAAATGGATGGCCGGGATGTGAGCTTGTTAATTGGCGGTCCGGAAGGGCTGGCACCCGAGTGCTGCGCCCTTGCTGAGCAACGCTGGTCGTTGTCTGCATTGACCCTGCCTCACCCCATGGTCAGAATCATTGTGACAGAAGCCCTCTACCGCGCCTGGTCTGTTACACAAAACCATCCGTACCATCGCGAGTAGTCCAATGCCAATCAAGCGCCAGACGATTCGCGATCACTCTGCCGAGGCCAACCTGTTTGCCCGCCGCACCGTCATTGCCGGCCTGATTGTCATAGCCTTATTGGGCATGGTGGTCAGCAATTTGTATTACCTGCAGGTCAAGCATTTTGACGACTACCAGACCCGTTCTAACGGCAACCGAATTAAAGTACTGCCTATCGCGCCCAACCGGGGTCTGATTTACGACCGAAATGGTGTGTTACTGGCTGAAAACCGTCCGGTTTATAACCTGGAAGTCATTCCGGAGCAGGTTGATAACCTTGAGGAAACACTTGCAGGCTTACAGTCGTTAATGGGGATCACCGACGATGAAATAGACGACTTTCGTCAGGCATTAAGAGGACAGCGCCGTTTTAAACCGGTTGCCTTGCGTTCCCGTCTGTCTGAACAAGAAGTCGCTCGCTTTGCCAGCCGCAGCCATCAGTATCCTGGCGTATCCATCGAAGCGCGTCTTGCTCGCTATTATCCCTATGGAGATATGCTCACGCACGTGTTGGGTTACGTGGCCAAAATTAATAAAAAAGACCTGCAAAAGATCAAAGAAGCCGGTCAGGAAGCAAATTACGCCGCCACCTATGACATAGGCAAACTGGGCATTGAAAAATATCACGAGGATATTTTGCATGGCAGTGTGGGATACCAGCAGGTAGAAGTAAACAGTCAGGGCCGTATTATCCGCACTCTGGATGTTGATCCACCGGTACCAGGCCGTGATATTGTGCTGAACATTGATATTCGCTTACAGCAAGCGGCTCAGAAAGCATTAGAAGGCCAGCGCGGGACCGTTGTTCTGGCTTCGCCGCATACCGGTGGTATTCTGGCCATGTATTCTAATCCCAGTTACGACCCTAATTTATTTGTTCACGGTATAAGCCGTAAGAATTACGCAGCGTTGCTGAATTCACCTGATCGCCCGCTGATCAACCGGGCGACTCAGGGCCAGTACCCTCCCGCGTCAACCGTCAAACCACTGCTGGCGTTATTGAGTCTGGAAACTGAAACCATCGACAAGTCGTTCACCATAAAAGATAACGGTCGGTACTCCCTGCCTAACGTCAGTCATGTGTGGCGTGACTGGAAAAAGTGGGGGCACGGCGATGTCGACGTAACCCGCTCAATTGAAGTGTCCTGCGATACTTATTATTACGAATTAGCCTATCAGATGGGTATCGACATGATCAGCGGATACATGTCGGAGTTTGGTTTTGGTGACTACACCGGTATCGATCTTTACGAAGAAAGCGATGCCAATATGCCGAGCCGGGGCTGGAAGAAAGCCCGACATAATCAGCCTTGGTATATCGGCGATACAATCTCTGTTGGAATTGGTCAGGGCTACTGGACGACAACACCAGTACAACTGGTACACGCAACCAATGCGTTGGTTAACTATGGCGCGCGCTTTGTGCCGCAAATATTAAGGGGCTACCACCAGCCCGATGGCCAGGTAGCATTAGAACCGCTTAAATCGTTGCGCCCTATTGAAATCAAGAATCAGGAAAACTGGGAAATTGTACTCGATGCTATGTATGGCACAGTAAACCGGGAACATGGTACCGCCAGAACGGCGTTTGTCGGCACCAACTATACAGCAGCGGGTAAAACAGGGACTGCGCAACTTTTCTCGGTTGGCCAGAACGAAAAATACGAGGCAGAAAAAGTCGATGAACGTTTGCGGGATAACGCAATGTATGTTGGTTTTGCGCCATACGAAAACCCAGAACTCACTGTTGCTGTGGTGCTGGAAAACGCCGGTGGTGGTAGCTCAAATGCCGCCCCTATCGCACGCATCATGATGGACGAGTTTTTTCGTCTGAACCCGGACGCCATCAAATACCCGAAAACAGCAAAAGCCGACTAATGCCATGAAAAAAACCACACTGAATGAACGGCAAACAACCATTTGGCAAACCCTGCACATCGACATCCCTTTATTATTAGGGTTACTGGTGCTGATGGGTGTAGGGTTGGTTACCATTTATTCCGCAGGTGGTCAGGACATGGATCTGATTAACCGACAGGTTATTCGATTAGGCATCGCCCTGTTTGTGATGTTCGTTCTGGCGCAGGTGCCGCCCATGGCCTACCGACGGCTGAGTATTTATGCCTATGGTGCGGGTATTCTCATGCTTATTGCCGTGCTGTTATTTGGTGACATCGGTAAAGGTGCACAGCGCTGGCTGGATTTAGGGTTTGTGCGGTTTCAGCCTTCAGAGGCCATGAAGCTCGCCGTGCCCATGATGATTGCCTGGTATATCAGCAAATTCACTATGCCTCCCACCTTATCGCAAATCGTCATTGCTTTTGTACTGGTCGTCGTACCCACAATACTCATCGCAAAACAGCCGGATTTAGGCACATCCCTGCTGATTGCCAGCTCAGGAATATTTGTTATTTTTCTGGCCGGCATGAGCTGGAAACTGATAGGCATTGTTGCGGCATTAGGTGGCGCGTTCCTGCCAATCATGTGGATATTCCTGATGCAGGACTATCAAAAGCAACGAGTATTAACCTTTTTGAACCCCGAGAGTGACCCTTTGGGATCGGGCTACCACATTATTCAATCAAAAATAGCGATTGGCTCTGGTGGTCTGGAAGGTAAAGGCTGGCTGCAAGGCACCCAAAGTCAGTTAGAATTTCTCCCTGAGCGGCATACTGATTTTATCTTTGCCGTATTCAGTGAAGAATTTGGCCTGACAGGCGTACTGGTATTGTTAGCCATTTATCTGTTCATTATTGTGCGTGGTCTGATGCTGGCCGTCCGCGCGCAGAATGCCTACAGCAAACTCCTGGCTGGGAGTATCACCCTCACCTTCTTTGTTTACGTATTTGTCAACATGGGCATGGTGTCCGGCATTTTACCTGTGGTAGGCGTGCCCCTGCCTCTTGTGAGTTACGGTGGTACATCTATGGTGACTTTGCTGGCCGGATTTGGCATTCTTATGGGTATCGGCACACAAAAACGATTAATGTCGCGCTAATGCAAAGGTTTACGTCGGTTTTTTTATGGGTTTTGTTAATGGCCGGGCTCTCAGCCTGCCAGGCGCCGTCACGTTACACGCGGGCGGTGGATTCTGCCCCCGATTACGACTATGACGAGCCAGAGATGCTGGATGCCGAACCCCGTTATGAGCCTTATCGCGAACAAAATAGCCTGCCTTATGAAGTATTTGGTAAGCGGTATCAACCGCTAACAACGGGAAAAGGCTACGTGCAAACCGGCCAGGCCTCGTGGTACGGCCAGAAATTTCATGGTCATCTCACATCAAATGGTGAAGTCTATGACATGTTTGGCATGACCGCCGCACACAAGACGCTTCCCTTGCCCTCCTATGTCAGGGTCACCAACCTGGAAAACCAGCAAACCGCGATTGTGCGGGTTAACGACCGCGGCCCATTTCACTCAGATCGCATTATTGATTTGTCCTACGCGGCAGCAAAAAAACTGGGGTATCACGATGTTGGGACCACCCGTGTCAAACTGGAAGTCATTCATGTTGATAAACATGACATGGTAACCGTTGGTAATGAACCACCCGTGCCCTACTCACTCTACGCAGGCCAGTTGCCTGACGAAGCTGATTTGCATACCGCAAGCGAGGCAGCGGATGATGCAGCCCAAAATCCCGACTTAGCAGAGGCGTCCACGCCAGCAGAATCAGATACGCCTGTATTAACCTCACTCAAAGGCTATTACATTCAGGTTGCGGCATTGTCAGATGCAGAACGGGCAAAACAGTTGTCAGACGGCCTTTCCAGTCTTTATCAGGTGCCGGCAGAAATGCCACTCATCGACGACATCTACCGGTTGCGCTTGGGGCCACTGACAGACCGTTTTCAATTAAAAATGCTACTGGATGAACTAAAGCAAAACGGCTATCCCGGTGCCTACACTATAGAAGCTGCACTGTAGTCAGCGTTGCATAAGCGTTTGCCGATTTTCGTAGCGTGATGTTTTCGTAGCGAGATATCGTGAATTAAACTTTTTTAGGTTGCCCTAGTCCAATACCCTGGCATACGTTAGAATGCCGATGTTTATGACAGTCTTCATTTCCAACCAAAAACGGTAACACCATGCATAATAAAATAAAGCGCGCTAAACCGTCTTTCTTGCCATCTATGTTGATGGCACTGAGTCTATTTGCCTGTAACGCGGCGTCAGCTGCAGTTGTGATCCCCCCGGCCCCAAGTGTCGCCGCATCAGGGTTTATTCTGATGGACTACGAAACCGGCCACATAATTGCTGATCAAAATGCAGATATGCAGCTTGCCCCTGCCAGCTTAACCAAAATCATGACCGTGTATGTCATTGGTAAAGAGATTCAGGCAGGCAACATCAGCCTCGATGACGAAGTCAAAATTTCAGAAAATGCCTGGGCTAAGAACTTCCCTGACTCCTCTAAGATGTTTATTGAAGTGGGCACCACCGTTAAGGTTCGCGATTTGTTGCGCGGTATTATTGTGCAATCTGGTAATGATGCCTGCGTAGCTATGGCCGAGCACATTGCGGGTTCTGAAAGTGCCTTTGCCAGCATGATGAACGCCCACGCTGCTAACCTGGGTATGACAGCAAGTCACTTTGTTAACAGTCACGGCCTGCATGACGCGGATCATTACACGTCCCCGCGTGATATGGCGACCCTATCCCGCGCGTTGATTGAAGAAACGCCAGACATGTACGCCATTTACAGCGAAAAAGAGTTTACCTACAACGGTATTAAGCAATACAACCGCAACAGCCTGCTGTGGGACAAAAGCCTGAACGTAGACGGCATTAAAACCGGGCATACTTCTGATGCAGGCTACAGCCTGATCACTTCCGCTTATCAGGGCGAAATGCGTCTGGTTTCTGTTGTAATGGGGACTGACAGCGAACGCGCACGTAAAGTTGAAAACAAAAAGCTGCTTCGTTACGGCTTCCGTTTTTATGAAACCGTCACACCTTACCAGGCAGGTGAAAGCTTTGTCGCCCACCGTATTTATATGGGCGATCGCGATACCGTGGATTTAGGCATTAACCAGTCTACGCCCATCACTATTCCACGTGGTCAGGTAGATAACCTGAAAGCGAACTTTGAGCTTGACCGCAAACTGGAAGCGCCACTGGCCAAAGGTGAGGTCGTTGGCAAGCTTTATATCCAACTCGAAGGTGAAGATGTAGCTGAATATCCACTGGTTACCCTGCACGAAGTGAAAGAAGGTGGATTGATTGATCGCATGATGGATTATGTGTCTCTCAAACTGGGATTAGACGACTAACTATACCCCTTCGGCAAAATTCACACTTTACACACCGGCGTGCGTATTAAACGCACGCCAAATCTGGCTTCACGCCTGTCAAATTGATACAATTCGTTGGTTTTCACTTTAGAGGTTTACGTCATGGACACTCGCTTCGACGAATTGTTAGATTTCCCAACAGTTCAGACGTTTAAAGTTATGGGCGTCGCCCATGAAGATTTGCCAAATCATGTCATTGAATGCTTGCAGCAACATGCACCCGGTGACTATGCACCAACCGTTAAGCCGAGCTCAAAAGGCAATTATCACTCGGTTTCCGTGCAGGTAACCTGTACCAGCAAAGAGCACATGGAAACCCTGTATAAAGAATTAGCTAAATTAGAATTAGTCAGGGTTGTACTGTAATTCATGAGTAACAACGCGGTAATTATTCGTCAGTTAGGCAGACAGTCTTACGAACCGGTTTGGCAACGTATGCAAACCTTTACCGATACGCGTAATGACGAGGATCAGGACGAGATTTGGTTAGTCGAACACGACCCAGTCTTTACTCAAGGTCAGGCAGGTAAAGCTGAACATGTGTTAATGCCCGGCGATATTCCGGTGGTTCAGGTTGACCGCGGCGGTCAGGTTACCTATCACGGCCCTGGCCAACAAGTCGTCTATTTGATGCTGAATGTACGTCGCCGTAAATTAGGTGTTCGACAATTGGTCACTGCCATGGAAAATGCCGTAGTAAAGACACTAGGCGATTATGGTATTACCGCGAATGCTCGCCCTGACGCACCAGGCGTATATGTAAACAGTCAAAAAGTCTGTTCCCTGGGTTTACGCATTCGCCGTGGCTGCTCTTTTCATGGTCTGGCTTTGAATGTAAATATGGATTTAGCGCCCTTTTTACGTATTAACCCTTGCGGTTATGCAGGTATGGAGATGACGGATTGTGCCAGACTCGGCGGTCCACAAACGCTTGACGAGGCTGGCTCAGCTCTGCTCAAACACTTATTGGCTGAACTGGCCATTGAGACTACACAAACAATAGAAGGCTTTAATGAGTAACGTAAAAGCAAAAGCCGGAGTTAAGCTCCGTGATGATCAGAAAGTCAAACACATTCCGGTAACCATCATTCCAACCGAAAAGGAAGAGATGTTACGCAAGCCTGAGTGGATCAAGATCAAGCTGCCACGTACTACAGATAAAATCGACCACATTAAACAGACGCTGCGTAAAAACAATCTGCATTCAGTGTGTGAAGAAGCCAGCTGCCCCAACCTGGCGGAGTGCTTTAATCACGGTACCGCCACCTTTATGATTCTGGGTGATATCTGTACCCGTCGCTGCCCGTTTTGTGATGTTGCGCACGGCAAGCCGTTACCACCGAGTGCTGAAGAGCCGTTAAAACTGGCAACCACCATCAAAGAGATGAATCTTAAATACGTGGTTATCACCTCAGTTGACCGCGATGACCTCAGAGACGGTGGCGCTCAGCATTTTGTGGACTGCATTAACGCCATTCGTGAACACAGCCCATCGACAACGATTGAAGTGTTGGTACCGGATTTCCGCGGACGTATGGATCGCGCACTGGAAATCTTTAAAGCAGGGCCACCGGATGTGTTTAACCACAACCTGGAAACGATCCCTCGCTTGTACCGTGAATGTCGTCCTGGCGCCAACTATCAATGGTCACTGGACTTACTGAAGAAGTTCAAAGCACAACACCCTTCTATTCCTACTAAGTCTGGTTTGATGATGGGTATGGGCGAAAGCAAGGAAGAAATCGCAGAAGTGTTAAAAGACCTGCGAGCGCATGACGTAAACATGTTGACTCTGGGGCAGTATCTGCAGCCAAGTCGACATCACTTCCCGGTAAAACGCTACGTTCACCCCAATGAATTTGATGAATTAGGTGAACTGGCTAAAGAAATTGGCTTTACTCACGCAGCTTGTGGTCCGATGGTTCGGTCCAGCTACCACGCAGACCGTCAGGCCGCTGGAGAAGAAATTAAGTAGTCGCATTATTGGCAGGCTGATAAATCACAGCCTGCTGCTTCCCTGCTCTTTTCGCCTGGTACAAGGCCATGTCAGCAGCATTTAATAATTCAGATAACTGCACACCCGCCGTTTGCGTGTCACAAATCCCAAAGCTTGCCGAAATTCGCCAGCTATCCAACCGCTCATTGGTATCAATAACTTGAAAATGTTGCTGTAATTGAGCCGCAAATTTCTGCGCCTGGTTGGCAGACATATCCCGCAGGAAGATAGCGAACTCTTCTCCTCCTATCCTTGCCGCACTCAGTACAGACGGCGATTCCAACGTGGATATACACTGACTTACCTGCTGTAGTACCCAGTCACCATTTTGATGCCCGAACCCATCGTTGACCCACTTCAGATTATCCAAATCAAACAGCACCAGACTGTACGTTGTGGTAGGTTCGATATCTCTTAAGTATGAAGACACGGTTTCGGTAAAACAGCGTCTATTCGCCAATCCGGTTAAGGCGTCGGTATTCGCGGTCGTAATCAAACGTTTTCGCTGCTGGCGATGTCGGAACAGGCTAACCAGCGTCAGTAAAATCAAGGTGGCTGACAACACCACAACCAGATAGGTATTTAGCATGCGTTGGTGGCTCACCGACAACTCACTTTCCAGCAGTGCATTTTGTTTCGACAGTGATTGCAACGCTCTTTCTGATGCTGCCAGGCTGAATTCGGCTTGCGCAATGGCTAAACGCTTAGTCAGAGCACTTTTCTGCTCCTGTCGCCTCAGTTCGCTCGCAATTCGTAGCCAATGATAACTCTCAGCAAAATTTTGCCGTTTCATTGCCAAATCCGATTTCAACATGCTGGCATTCAAGAAGCCTTGCAAATAATTTTCAGACAGCGGATTGTTGACCAGTTCGTTTACGATTGCCTCGGCCTGCTGATATCGCCCCAGTGAGAACAAAGCGCTGGCATAAAATTCCTGCAGTTCGGCAAATAAGTGATAATAATTAAGTTGACTGACTTTCTCCCAGTGCGCCTCAACAAAGTCCACAGTCGACTGATAGTCTTTTCGTTCATTAAGTAACTCTGCCCAACTGACGACATATTCAATGGTGTACACATTTGGAGTAAGGTGATCACAGGTATTCTGTAATTTTTGTAGCCAAACATTGTCGATGCGCTGCGAATGCAATCCTTTCAATGACACAAATTCATAGGTCGTAAAGCGACAGTTTAGCTCTTCAGAGATGACTTCAGGATAACTCCTCGCATCCAGTATTAACTGCAATGCGTCGTCAAAGAGTTCCAGGTGAAGGAAAAAGAATATCTGCCCGACACGTGCGGTATACCAATCAGTGTCTCTGGGAGCTTCTTTTTGAATGGTAGCCAGTTCATTCACCAGTATTACGCCTTTTTCCCATTCTTTCGTACCTGCGTAAAGACTGAGTAATGTAGCGCGTAATCGGAGAGCCAAACGGCCTGAAACATGACGAGAAAGGAGTGGCTCTATTTGCCTTGCCGCTTTGGAAATATCGCCGCCCATGGCAACGTGAAAAGAGGTCAGGTAATTCAGGTAATCCTGTTCATACGGTGAGAGTGTCAAACGGCTGGCTTTTTTTAAAAGCGCCACAGAGGACTGCCGTTCGGTAACGCGCAAAGTATCAGCTTGTTCAATTAATTCAATCGCCTCCTGTGCGGCACACAGAGGACTCATAAATTCAAACAGCAGTAGCAGGCTTATTGTCAAAAATTGCTTAACCGCAATTTTTGTCCGCTTATAAAACAAAACTACCTCTCAATATAACACAGGCAAATCGATTCAGGGTCCTAATGAGAGAGCAGTCCGTAGCGTCGATAAAAACAGGGATTGTAAGCTTTTTTAACGATTATGACGACATATTCGCCGAATATTCATATACACGGTTACGACCGTAGTGCTTAGACTGATACAGCGCTAAGTCGGCAGCGGCATACAGGTTATCGAGCTTATAGCCAGCGTGTGAGGAACACCCTACCCCGGCACTGACTGTTAACTTGAAATTGTAACCCGATTGACTGGTATCAATATTGTCTATTGCCTTACGACATTCTTCCGCAATACGCATACCCACGCCGCTATCGGTCACCGTTAAAGCGATACCAAATTCTTCACCACCAAGCCGACCAACGATACCGTGTTGACCTACACACCGGGATATCGTGCTTGCTACCTGAGTCAAAGCCCAATCGCCCACCTGATGACCAAACGAATCATTGATATTTTTAAAATGGTCCAAATCCAACAGAATGAGCGACACTGGATTGTTGTTCTTTTGTGCCTGACTCAGCAGGTTTTCGGCGCTATCGGTGAAAAAGCCGCGGTTATAAATGCGGGTCAGTCCATCTGTATGGGCATAATATCGCAACTTAGCCTGTACTTTTCTGCTTCGGTAAGACCAGAATAACAGCGTTGCTAATAGTAGCGACACCAAAGATAAAGCCAGCAGTGAGTTTTCCAATTGCTCGGTAGTCAGTTGAGACTCGGTTTTTAACAGGTCATTCTGCTTGTCTAACAATTCAATCTGGTTTTGTTTGGCATCGACTTCAAACCAGGCTTTCTGAATTGCCATTTCATTTGCCAGTTTGGTTTCGAACATGGTTTTTTCCAGCGACAGCTTTTCATTCAGATAGTAGTAAGCTTGCTCGAAATCCTGCTTTACCTCAGCCAGCTGACGTAACACGTCAAACATCGTGATCTTGGCACCAACAAAGCTATCAATATTGTCAAGGGACAATGCCATTTCTGCATATTGCTGCGCCTCTTCATATTGCTTTAGAGCAACATGTAACGTTGCGAACTGGTTATATATTTCAATTAATTGAGAGTCCTGGCGAAATTGTTCTGCCTGAAAGAGCGTTAATTGAAGTACATTCAACGCTTCCTGATAACGGGCTTGTTGTTTTAGCCACTTGATTTTCCACAGCGCAATATTTATCAATTCGTAATCTAAGTTAGCTGCATTGCACACTGCATCAGCGTCAGTAAAGTCAGACAGTGAAAGCTTCTCAATATCCAGATTGAGAACAGACACTAATTTCACTTCCATCGCTAAACACTTATGGAACAAATCGATGTTGTCTATCGAAAGTGCCCTTTCTGCAAAATGCAGAGCCGTTTCAGGCTGATTAATTTGTTTATATAACAATGCCAGAGCGATGTACGCAGCAGGACGGTATGTTGAATCAGGGTGATTCTGCAATAGAGCCAACAGCTCTTCGACGCGATAGAACCCTTCCTGCCATTGTTTTTTTGCTCCGAGTAAATTGATCAATGAGCTAAATGTACGAATGCGAATGTCGGGGCTCTGCGAAACCTCCAACAACGCGGAATATTCGGCAATCACCGCATCTAGATCGCCATCAAAGGTAAGAAAATACGCATTCAAATACTGATAATATTCACGTTCTTCGGCACTCAATGCGTTAATGGGAATAGCCGAAAGACGGTTACGGCTTTGCTCGGGGTTTGAAAGACGGCCCTGGTCAATATCTGCTAGCTCAAAGCCATAATTGGATTGGCCAAAAGCAAAATGTGTCCAAATAGCCAACACGGCGAAAAGGACACATGATCTACTAAAAAGGCGATGCATACTGCTACTTAATGCACCATTTACTAAACAGAAACAGATTCAGGTTCTTTAGGCTCTTCTTCGTCAGGCGAATCAGGCTTAACTATCGTGAGTGCTGGTTGATTTTCAGTATCTGCCATTGATGTCATTAGCGCCTCTATTTCAGCGCGGTCTTGCTCAGTCAATTGTGACAAATCAGAATTTGGATCGACACCGAGTTTCTCTAAAATTTTAATAGCAGTCATTGTTTTACCTCTTTTATCCATACGGGTTTATAAACTAAACTTCTTTTTACCACGCTACGCGCCAGAAATCGATTTTAATTGTTTAACAATTGCATGATTTGGCGTTAATTTTTTACCCGGCGGGACCACCAACGTCGAAATCAGAGAAACATCGGCATCGGGTAGCTCTTGTAATGGAAACCAGTCTATTTTTGGTCGTTGCGTGGGCAAAAACGGAGATTCGTAAATCGCAATGTTATGATCAGGTGCATAATATTCCAGCAGCATGTTCATTAATACCGTCCGTTGTTCCGGCCCGGTCTGCCTTGGCGTCATCGACAAATCCCCGGCATGCCCTAGTTGCCACAGAATTAAATAAGCAGTTGGATCAATTGCGCGCTTGTAAAACATAAACTGGCTGGTCTCAAACGACTGACACCCGAAGGCACCAGGGTCAATGCCCATGTCTGCATACAAACATGCATCCGCAGAAATGCCCGGTTCCATCCAGGCTTCAAAGCCTTCCTCGCGAGCTTGTTGTATTGCCGCATGGGGAACCTGAGCAAACACCCCGGGATGACCATAAAAAACACCCACAACACGACAACCATCCCGCACAGCCTGTATCAAAGCGGCTTGCATTTCTGCATAGGTTTGCCCGCGATCTTTGTCTTTACCGTATAGGCCTTGTAATGAACGAACGTCAGGATTCATAGTGGAAATCCACTGTTCTATAACCGGGTGACAGCTACTGAATACTACGTCTGCCTGACTAATGTGATTTCTGCAGCGCTCCGACATGTGCGCTCCCAGCACCATTCCTGGCCCAACACAAACCAGGCTCCCTTGTTTTACCGCCATGAGGCATTCCTTTTTTCGTTATTATTACTACGATGCGTACCTGACTGGTCGCAAAATTATCGCCATAGCCTAATACAAAATCGTTAGCGATTCGACCCGACAATCCGGAATATTGACCTTCGGCTGTACCCCCGAACTGTAAGGCTTGTTACAATGCGCGCAAAACAGAAAAACGACCATCATTATGCGTAAACATATATATATTGCCTACACGGGCGGCACCATCGGTATGCGGCCATCCTCCCAAGGCTACGTGCCTGCTCCCGGTTTCCTGGCTGAAACACTGGCTAACATGCCGGAGTTTCATCGGGAAGAAATGCCCCTGTATACCCTGCACGAATACGATGAACTTATGGATTCATCGGATATGAGCCCCGCAGATTGGCAGCACATCGCAGATGATATCGCACAACACTACGAACAGTACGACGGCTTTATTATACTCCACGGCACAGACACCATGGCCTATACAGCATCGGCTCTCAGTTTTATGCTGGAAAACCTCGGTAAACCGGTCATCGTCACGGGTTCGCAAATTCCCTTTGCTGAGCTCCGTTCAGACGGCCAGGAGAACTTACTCAATGCATTGTACATTGCTGCTAATTACCCGATTGCCGAAGTCAGTTTGTATTTTAATAACAAGTTATTACGTGGTAATCGCAGCCGTAAAGTAGACGCTGATGGATTTGACGCGTTTGATTCTCCGAACTTCCCTCCATTATTAGAGGCGGGAATCAATATTCGCTTGAAAGCAGGCAAAATTACCGATTACACCCCGCATACACTGAAAGTAAATCCGGTTAAAGCCCAGCCTATCGGCCTCGTGAGCTTGTACCCAGGTATTTCACCGGCGGTCATAGAAAATACCATTCAACAACCCGTTAATGCCCTGATCCTATTGAGCTACGGGGTCGGCAACGCACCACAAAACCCTGCCCTTCTCGCGCAACTGAAGTTGGCTGCACAGCGCGACATTGTGGTGATCAATTGTACTCAATGTTTGCGCGGTAAAGTAAACATGGGCGGGTATAAAACTGGTCACGGGCTCTCCCAGATTGGGGTGGTTTCAGGTCACGACATGACGCCAGAAGCCACGTTAGCTAAATTACATTGCTTGTTAAGCCAGCAGCTGACTTTCAGCGAACTTAAACACGCACTGACCAAAAGCCTGCGCGGCGAACTGACTGAATAAGGTGCCTTACCACATGCAATACACTGGAAATTTAAGAAAAATGCGGGTTAGCGCAAACGACGATTGCGTTGCTCAATATGCATTACCCATTGGTGAGCACAGCGTTGACATGAACGCACTCATCGGGCGGGAGCTTACGGTAGAGTTCCACGGCGACATTCACTGTGTAAACTGCGATCGCAAAACCAAAAAAAGCTTCAATCAGGGATATTGCTATCCCTGTATGATGAAGCTGGCTGAGTGCGACACCTGTATTATTAAGCCTGAGTTGTGCCATTATCACGAAGGCACCTGCCGTGACCCACAATGGGGGGAAGCACACTGTTTATCTGACCACTTTGTGTATCTGGCCAATACCGGCAACATGAAAGTGGGTATTACCCGACATGTGACCGACGGCATTTCCAGCCGTTGGATTGATCAGGGTGCAACCCAGGCTACCGTGATGCTCCGCGTACCAGACAGACTAACCAGTGGGCGTATTGAAAAACTCTGCACGCAGTTTATCGGTGATAAAACGAACTGGCGGACGATGTTAAAAGGGGCTGCAGAACCTCAGGATTTAACCGGGTTAAAGCAACGATTACTTGCAGAGCTGGATGAAGAACTGAATAAGATTGCGCAGGATAAAGGCTTACAGGCGTTTTCTACGGTGGATGACACATTGCACACCATTAACTACCCTGTCGATACGTACCCAGTGAAAATTAAGTCGCTGAATCTGGATAAAACGCCGCAATTTAGTGGTACATTGACCGGCATAAAAGGTCAGTACTGGATGCTAAATGAAGACAGAGTCATCAATATCCGCAAATTTGCCGGGTATAATGTGACGCTGTCTGTCGAATAAGCACAACGCGAAGCGTCAGATTTCACTTCCTCCGAGCTCTGACGCCAAATCATCCAACTGCGCTAGCATGGTGTCGAACTCACCTGTTTTAATGCGATAACTCACACGTACATGGAAATTAGACTGGCCATACTTCACCTTCAGGTTGTCAGCCTGAAGGTGCTTAGCCGTGTTGAGAAAACGGTACGCCTGAGGTTGAGTATCGAATACATATTCAATGGCGTTTTGCATTACTCCTCCAGCGCCGGCATAGCATAGTAACTCAGAATACCCTGCAACCGACGTTGCCACCCTTCCCCTTTGGCAGCGTCGAATTGACCCGAAGAGGCAATAACACGTGCAATTAACGCATCAGTGTCGGGCAGCGCTGAGCCATTCAATTTACTTTGCATCAACTGTAACTGCACGGTAGAACGCTGTGATTCTAGCTCTGTAGGCGACGGCTGTTGCGCAAGCACTTCCAACATTAACATGTCGTGTTGCAAATCATTCTCGTTGTCTGCGACTTGCCCTTTCCACCAACTCACCGGCAAGTCAGGCGCTAAGGCTGGCGTCAGTGATTCGTTGATATCCGTAGTATCGCCAAGCGATTCTACAACGGCGTCAACCTGACGGGTAATTGAATCCTGCAGCTGACTCAGCAGCGCCTCATCCAGCACGGCTTTCACCTTACTTAACTGTGAGCCCAGTGCTTTTCTTTCCTTCGGGTGAACGGCTAACGAGGCGAGTTCGTCCCCTAGCGCGATAACGGCTTCCTGATGCTCAGGCAGAGGTGTTTGTTCAATCTCGGCGCTAAGCGTGTCTAACGATTGTTGCCACTGCTGTGCAACAGAGCGTTGTTGGCTTCTGGCCTGCTGCTGTTGAGCCTTTGCTTTACCGAACACAACGTCATTCGCAGCCTTAAACGCAAACCACAATTTGGACTCAACCCGTTTACCCGCCGGACCAACTTGCTTCCACTGTTGCTGCAGCGACTTTGCTTGTTCACACGCTTCTGCGGCATCGTCTTGTGATGAGAGTAACTCAGCCTGCTCTACCAGGGCTGTTTTTTGTTCGCGATTGTGCTGTATCCACGGCGACAATAATTCGTTCACCTGTTCACTGATCCCATCCCAACGTTTACGCAGCGCATTATAACGCTCAGCGTCCGTTTGGGGGGCTTGTTGCCATTGCTTTTTTAGTTGTTCAAAGCGCTGATAACGAGCGAGTGGCTCATAGTCCTCACTGACTAATGCCGTCAATTGAGCAATCAGTTGTTCACGCTCTTCAGCCGCACTTAACTGTGCTGCCTCCAGTTCAGCGAAATAGGTCCGACAAGGGGCGAATGCTTCTTCTAACAGCGTATCAAATTGCGTGTTTAACGCTTCGTCATCCGCTGTACCTGTACTTCCCAGGCTTTGCCATTGCTGCCTAAGTACCTTAACGGCCTTGGCTCTGCCTGGCATGTCGGTATCATCGGTAGATACTAACGCTTGAGCCTGCTCAATAAGCTGGGGTTTGCGCGGCGCCGCAATGTAGTTCTGCCAGCCTTCAAGCCGGGCAATTTCTGCCTCGGTTTGTTGGTAGCGTTTGTCTATGACCTGGCGCGTTGCATCAGGTAGCGCCTGATAGATTTCAGACAGCTTGCTAAATTTGACCATCGCCGCATTAAACTTACCCTGTGAGACCAGGTTATCAATGATATTGATATATTTTCTGCATAATTTCAGGTCAGATTGCTGACGAGCCTGCGCTTTGCGTTTATGTGCAGACAGCGTGTTATTCAGTGTCTTCCATTGCGTCTGAAGAAACACAGGCACCACTGCCATGTCGGACGTAGCTTGTGCCCAGGCTTGCTTGATCTGAGCGGCATCCAGTGACAGTGGCTCTTCAGTGCTCTCGGCCCGCGCTTGCCAGTCTTTGAGTTGCACCTGTAATTCGGTGACTTGACGTTGCAACGTTGGGAGACCATCCCAAATGTGTCGATAGCTTTCCAGTAAGCTCTCAATTTCCTCTGCGGGGGTTTCGTACGCCTGCAGGGCTTCGATAGCAGATTCAGCAGCCTCGACCGCCTTTTGAAATTCGCTGACCTCACCTAAACTCAAACTGAGTAGTTGTTCACCCTGAAGCTTCTGGTGGTACTGCTTTACCGTTTCCACGGTGGTAGCTACACGTTCTTTTGCCTGTTGATGCGCAACAGCTTGCTGAGCCTCACGCCAGGGCCCTTCCAGTCGCGCCAGATGGCGAGACAGTTTATCTGCAATGGCACTGTATTTCTGTTCAAAGGACTCCCGAGTGGTCTCGTCAAGACAGTGAAAATCTGCCGACAGCGAGGTGTACTCATCCTGCAGAAGACTGAACTGCTTTTCGACAGCCGGAAAATCTGACTTATCGAGTAAAGCTTGCATCTTGGACAAGGTTAGCGTGCAGTCTCTAGACAGCTCTACCGGCTTTTGTGCAAGTAGCCTGACCTCATCAAGTCGAGCTTTAATGGCCGACGCCGTGTGGCTGTCACGACACTTTTTCAGTGCTTTTTGCAGCACATCAATGTCGCTACAGTGTTCTATCAGATGGTGCTTTAAAACAACGGATGGCGTTAATGTCAGCATCTCAAGATAGAAAGCACTTCGCCCTACCCGGCTGATAGCCTTGACAATAAACGCGCTGTCTTCGTGCAATTCCGTCATTAACGGTAAACAACGCACAATTTGTTCAGACGGCGCAGACTTCAGCAGGTACTCTTTTGCCTCTTTGGCACTTAACTGATGAGAGCCGTCAATTAACGCGCATTCTACTTTGGCTTGTGCGGCCGAACGCAAACGCGTATTGCGGGCAATTTGAGACATTTTCAGCCAAAGCGCAAATGCATCGAGCTTTTCTAAGGCTGCAAGGCTGACGCGTTCATCGTCGTCGTTAAAGGCCAGTTCGTGCAAAATACGTTTCTCGTTTGGCGAATCTGGCGATAGTTTTTCAATGGATTTTAACCGGATATCCGGGTTGTTACTGGTGTGGGAATGCGCGAAAAATCGACTAAATATCATCCTGCTTAAACCGGGCTATGGATTGTTCATTGGATTGTGTTTCACGTAATTCCTGACGTAATTCACTTTTGCTTTTGTGTACGATTTCGCCGCTCTCACCCACCGTCATGTGCTCGTTACTGCGCGCAACACGGGCCTGATATAACAATACCGCCTGAAGGCAATTCTCTTTTTGTTCCTCTGACAATGGGTTGCCATCCGGCCACTTACCGGTTTCAACCGCCTGACGAAGTCTGTCATAAACTTCGGGGGTCATGGCTGCCAGAATTTGTTCTACATTCATTTTCCTGACCGTTTCAATAATACGATTCTTACACGGTTAATGCCGTACCATAAAAAGCCAATAACACAGGCCGTTAATGCCATATTGTGTTGCATATCACCCGGTGACGCACCACCCCAATACATAAAACCAAACCCGCCTATAAACAACAACATGGCAAGCATGGATTGGTTTTGAATACTGTGCATTTTCTTGAAGCGCTGCATACTGTGCTTGCGCTCAATATCTTCAATTGAAGCATCCTGATAAGCAAAGTCACAGTGTGAACAAGACTTCGCTTTGTCCGACATTTTTTTACCACATGCAGGACAGTCAATTAACGCCATGCTATCTCCCGTTTTATAGTGAGTTCATGCCCGGAACTTCAAACCGGACATATCAAAAAGCCAGGAATGAACCCTGGCTTTTACACCGGCTTGTTCTATGTACATAAAACAAACCAGACTGGTTTACTTTTACTGTTTGTCTTTTACGCTCTGCCAGTATTGATCAACGGTCTGCTTCATTTCTTTACTCAGCAGCACAATACCGAACAGGTTAGGTAATGTCATAACAACTATCGCCACTGCAGACAACGCCCATACCAGGGTTGTATCAGAAAACGATGCCCAAACAAACCCGGCCACGTATATCACCCGATAAGGCATGATAGAGCGAGGGCCCAACAAATACGTCATTGCACGGTCGCCGTAATATGACCACGCGATTGCGGTTGAAAATGCAAATAGCAGCAAGCCTACCGACACAATATACTGACCAAAATCACCAAACCAACCGCGCGTGAACGCAATCGTTGTTAACGTGGCCGAGTGGACCAGCGATTTACCCTTAACAACCAGGTTTTGTTTAAGTGGCTTACCGTCTTTAATCTGCAGGGTACCCGTAAACGGGTCTTCGTTACCTACCAGGTATTGCACATCTTCGGCAATTGAGCGTGCATTGATCAATGTATAACCCGAGGTGACGGCCGTTCCGTTAACAACAGAAATTGGACCCGTATAAGGCTTCACATCGCTGTCACCCGTACTGTTTAAAAACCCGTACAACTGAACCTTGTCATCGTCGGCTTTGTCTGAGTATTCACCGGCAACAAAAATCATATCTGAGCGGTCAAACACATTCTCATGCTTTTCTTTCCATACGCCTGAGGACAGGATAACCAGGCCCGTAATAGTACAAATGATGATGGTATCAATGAAGGGTTCAAGCAGAGATACCATGCCCTCAGAGGCAGGCTCTTTGGTTTTTGCAGCGGCGTGCGCAATAGGTGCAGAACCCTGACCTGCTTCGTTAGAGAACAACCCGCGGTTAACGCCACGGTTGAACGCATAAGCTAATGAGGCACCGAGGAAACCACCTGCAGCAGCGGAACCGGTAAACGCATCGCTGATAACGGCAGCGAACGACGGACCAATATTCTCGATATTGGCGAAAATAACCGCCAACGCGCCAATCAGATAAACCACAGCCATGATAGGCACGATACGCGCAGTAACGGCAGCAATACGCTGGATACCACCTAGAATAACCAGTGCCAGTAAAATACCCAATACACTGCCCACAATCCAGGGCTCAAAGCCAAACGTGGCTTCGATACTGGTCGCAATACCGTTACTCTGCGGAAGGTTGCCCGTGCCAAACGAGCTCACTACGGTAGCAATGGCAAATGCAACAGCCAGCCATTTCATGTTCAGGCCACGGTCCATGAAATACATGGGACCACCCGCCATGGAGCCGTCTTCTGTTTGCACACGGTACTTGTGAGACAAAGTCACTTCTACAAATTTAGTGGTCATACCTAAAAAAGCGGTTGCCCACATCCAGAATAATGCAGCCGGGCCGCCCAGGAAGATTGCAAATGCCACACCGCTGATGTTACCTGTACCAACGGTACCCGACAGCGCCGTTGTAAGCGCACGGAAATGTGTCGTGTCACCCGGATCATCACTGTGGTCGTACTTACCGGTGACCACCTTCCAGGCATGGGTAAAAAAGCGGATTTGTGGAAATTTCAGGTAGATGGTGAAAAACAAGCCCACCCCAAGTAGTACGAAGGGGAACCAATCGGCGCCCCCCAGCATGCCATCCAATGACACTAAAAAGTTATACAAGCCTTCCAAACCGGATTCCCCTTGTTGTTAATGTTTATTGTTGTTATGTCCTAACGAAGGTGCGAAACCACAGCGCGGGTCGCAACTAGCAGGTCTTCACCAAACTGCTGGCAACGCTGTGCAGACCAGCCATACAGTGGATCAGGTAAATTATTATTATCTTTAAACGGCATTTCGACGGTGTACGCCAGGCACTCAAATTCTTGTCCGACCGCATTTGACGCAATGGTCAGATTGGCTTCACCAGGCGCATCTTTGGCATAGCCAAACTCATCCTGAAATTCTGGTGTTGTTTGCAGCAACGCTTGCTTGAAGCCATTTTCTAATGCGGCAAGACGCTCAGAATACGCGGGAATGCCCTCGCTGCCCGCCACAAAGTTGTAGGGCAACGCTTCATCACCGTGCAGATCCAGGTACATATCGACACCTGTCTCGCGCATTGCATTGAGCACGTAGTAAACCTCCGGGCTTTGTTCCAAAGTAGGCGTAGCCCATTCACGGTTCAGGTTTGCGCCTGCCGCATTCGTGCGCAAATGACCGCGTACACTGCCATCCGGGTTCATGTTAGGTACGATGTAAAACACCGCGTCATTCAACAGCGCGCGGGCAATACCATCCTGATCGTCGAGCAAGCGATTAATCATCCCTTCAGCACACCATTCGGCCATCGACTCGCCGGGATGCTGGCGCGCTGTTACCCAAACTTTGCGTTTACTCTCATCTTCTTCGCCAATTACCAGTACGGAAACATCTCTGCCGTCCAGCGTTTCGCCCAGCAAGCGTAATTCGCACTGAGGCGCATTTTGCGCATCACTTAGCAAATCCAAATGGCGCTCATAGCTGTAGGGTGTGAAGTAAGCGAAATACACATGAGAGTGTTCCAGCGCCAGGCTAAAACTCAGGTTGTCACCGTCAAATTCGCTGTCTACGCGAAACCAGGTTTGTCTGTCGTAGGAAGCACATACGTTGTAGCCATCCCAGCCTTTCGGATAGGCTGATTTAGCTAAGTCAGTAATGCGCAAATTATGGACCTGGTTGACCTCACCCTGAAGGCGGAAGTGAAACCACTGGTAAAAATCGGATTGGTTGTCTTTATTGATGGCCAGCACAATGTCGTTCGCATTGTCGGCCTGAATGACGCGGATGTTACCGCTGTCGAATTGACTTGAAATATGCATCTGTCTTTTTTGTTATCAATTTTCGACTAATTTAACACAGTCGAGAAGAACAATGCCATGGCGTTGAACGGCGAAATGACTGTTTTTGTAGTAAGTGTTTAACATTTATACGGATTGCAATAATGGGAAATGGCAAACAAAAACGCGCTGTTGTATTTCTACAACAGCGCGTGGATTTTCCATCGTTAATGTTGCGGTTAGCGAGGCAGGTTTGGAATGCTAACCCCGGCCATATCCATCGCTACACGCAGAACCTGGCAGCTATAACCAAATTCGTTGTCATACCACACATAAAGGGTCAGGCGATTTTCAGCAACAATGGTTGCCTGTGAATCAACGACTGATGCGGCACGTGAGCCTACCAGGTCAGTAGACACCACTTCTGTTGACGCTGTGTAATCGATTTGATGCTGTAATGAAGAAAACAACGCCGTATCACGCAGGAACTCGTTAACCGACACCTTATCGGTGGTTTTATCGAGGTTCAGATTCAAAATAGCCATTGATACATTTGGCGTCGGTACACGGATAGCATTACCAGTCAGTTTGCCAGCCAGTTTTGGATAAGCTTTGGCAACCGCTTTTGCCGCTCCAGTTTCCGTGATTACCATGTTTAGTGGTGCACTGCGGCCTCGGCGCTCAGCTTTGTGATAGTTGTCGATCAGGTTCTGGTCATTGGTGTAAGAGTGAACAGTTTCAACGTGACCGTTAACAATACCGTACTCTTCATCCAGCGCTTTCAGCACAGGGGTAATGGCATTAGTAGTACAACTTGCCGCAGACATAATGGTGTCTTCAGCAAGAATATCCTGTTGATTTACACCGTGTACGATGTTTTTGATGTCGCCTTTGCCTGGCGCTGTCAGCAATACTTTCGCCGTGCCTTTGGCTTTAAGGTGTAACCCCAGGCCATCGCGATCTCGCCACATACCGGTGTTGTCGATGACCAACGCATTGTCGATACCGTATTCAGTGTAATCCACCTCGTCCGGGCTGTTCGCGTAAATCACCTGAATGTAGGAACCATTTGCTTTGAGGGCTTTGCGCTCGTGATCAATGGTAATACTGCCATTGAAAGGACCATGAACCGAGTCGCGGCGCAATAAACTGGCGCGTTTCTCTAAATCACCGTCTTTTCCGCCTCGCACAACGATAGCGCGTAAACGAAGCTTGTTATTTTGTCCCTGACGTTCAATCAGCAAACGGGCCAGCAGTCGACCAATACGACCAAACCCGTATAGCACCACGTCCTGAGGTACTTGTTCGTCTGATTTATTTGCGACGTCAGCCAGTTTGTCCTGTAAATAGGCATTCAGGTCAGTTTTGTCGACGGCACTACCGTAGTGATAATCGAAGGCCAGCTTGCCAATATCGATTTGCGCTGGCGCCAGTTGCATTTGGCTGATAGCTTCAAGGATAGGAAAGCTCTCACGTAAGCGAAGTTTGATACCTTCATGCAAACGGACTTTACGATGAGCTTTGATTACATCGATGGCACTTGCGTTCAGCAACGTGCGGCCGTATACGGTGATCTCAACAGAGTTATTCCGATACAACTTGCCAATAATAGGCAACATCATTTCTGCGTATTCCTGGCGTTCCTGCCAGCTAGCTTGCAATTCTTGCTCAAAGGGTTGGTTCATACTAGTGCCTTCATCAAATAAATCATGTATAAAATTGACGATGTAACCGGGCACACGCTTTTATCTGACGGGTCTGCGGAACGCGGATTAACCGTAAATGTAGCCCTGTGCCGTGTTGGGCGACATTCTAAATAAACACAAAGGGAACTCCAAATTGTTGAAAAATTTCAAAAAATATAAAAAACACCGCGCTAAACCACTTTTATTTAGTAATTTTTCCACACATTTTCGTTGGTTGATTCTGGCCCTGTTTTTGGGATTGGTGACAGGGTGTGGCGATTTATTCGAGCCGACGATTAAAACGATCTGCGAAGACTATCCGCACTTTTGCTCAGATTTAAATCAGGATGGCTGGTGTCGGGCTGAAAAATCCAACATCATCCGTCATCGTTATGACCATCAGAACGATGACAGCGAGCGCCCGAAGTATGATCTGCTGATTCACCTCGAAAACTACGACGCCTGCATCAGCAAAGCATCACAAATTCAGCATAAGAAATACCGCGAACGAGAATTCGGGCGCAAAGAGGCGGCCGTTACAGCCAATAAGGCGTTGCGTCAATTAGTGTGGCAAACGCGTAACTCAGCTGACCCGTATGTGTCTTATTATCAATGGTCTAGATTTGGTCATGAAGACGCGAAAGAGCGCTTTGTGCGCGCGGCTCAAGCCGGCGTTTTCAGTGAACCCAAATACTACGTCGACCTGGCAAGCATTCAGGTTGCTACTGATCCTATAGCAGCACGTAACGCCTTGTTTATGGCGCTAAGCCACTATGCCAATGTCGATACAGAGATTGATGGCAGCATCAGCAGTCAGTTGGCCAGCCTGTCATTGGAAATGGAAAATTACCGTATGGCCTACGTCTGGACAAAAGTCACTAATCATTTTGCTAAAAACATTGACGACAGTCAGTTAGTTGCCCTGGCCACACAATTTTCCCTGCCAGTCGACATTCTTGACCAGTTATCAGGAGATATTATCGACGCTATCAGCGGCAGGGATTTCGATGCGCAAGCAATGAAGATTGACCAGTTGTAGGTGAAATTTGAAACAAAATTACATAAAAAAAATGTGATTTTTTTTTGCATATTCATTATTGGAGCGGGTAATAGTTGTTATTACCCGCTGCGTAATCACCCAAATTACGCTTTGTCGTTAGCAATCTTAAATGACAGACTAACTGAATTGACGCAATAGCGCTGACCGGTAGGTGCCGGTCCATCATCGAACACGTGCCCTAAGTGCGCATCGCATTGCTTACAGAAAATTTCAGTACGACGCATACCGTGACTGTCATCAAACCGATAACCCACATTGTTATCTTCGGTCTGGGCGTAAAATGACGGCCAACCGCAGCCTGCATCAAACTTGGTCAGCGAACTAAACAGTTCAGCACCACAGCATTTACACGAGAATGTACCATCACGGTTTTCATGCAGTAATTTGCCGGTAAACGGCCTTTCGGTAGCCGAAAGACGGGTAACACGGTATTCTTCTTCTGTTAATTTTTCGCGCCATGGATCGGATTGCATGATTGACTCCTTTAGCTGAACCGGACTGAGTCACTATAACAAGCCTGAGTAGTGTTTGTGAGCCACTGTTCAGACCGCAGAAACAAAAGACGCGCTAAGTAGCGCGTCATTGTTAAACTAAATAAGATGTTCCGGCCTGGTTGGATCACTCCACTCGGTGTGATATTTCTGGCCAGCCGGTTTGTCTGTACGCTGATAGGTATGCGCGCCGAAGTAGTCTCGCTGCCCTTGCAACAAGTTGGCAGGTAGGACTGCGGTGCGGTATGAATCATAGTAACTCAGCGCCGACATCATAGCAGGACAAGGGATCCCATGCACCGCGCTCAGTGCGACCGCGCCACGCCAATCATCCTGATGGCTGGCCAGTTGTTCTACAAAGAACGGGGCCATCAGCAGGTTTGGCAAATCAGCTTGCTTCTCGAAAGCCTGTGTAATTGACTGCAAAAACACAGCGCGAATAATACAACCTGCGCGCCAGATTTTTGCGATCTCTGCAAAGTGGAGTGTCCAGCCCTGCTCTTTAGCGGCAGCGTCCATGAGCTGAAAGCCCTGCGCGTATGCGCATATTTTCGAACAGTAGAGCGCATGCTCAAGCTGACGAATAACCGTTTCTCGTTGATCTTCTGCAATCACTGGCGCAGTAGGCCCTGCCAGCGTATTCGCTGCAGCGACGCGTTCGGTTTTCAGACTCGACAGGCTTCTGGCGAAAACAGCCTGAGCAATGGTTTGTGCCGGTGAGCCAATTTGCAGTGCACTCACAGCAGTCCATAGCCCGGTACCCTTCTGACCCGCTTTATCCAGAATAACGTCAACCAGTGGCTGTTGTGACTCAGCGTCAGTTTGCTCCAACACTTCAGCGCTGATCTCAATCAGGTAAGAATCCAGCGGTCCCTCGGTCCATTTGCGGAATACCCGGGCAATCTCAGCAGGCGTCATACCAAGCGCAACACGCATAACATGATACGTCTCGCAAATGAGCTGCATATCAGCATATTCAATACCGTTGTGTACCATTTTGACGTAATGACCTGCGCCATTTGGACCGATGTACGCCGCACATGGTTCACCCTCAGTGACAGGCTTACCCGGTTCTGCCGTTTCAATAGACTTACCGGTTTGTGGATCGACTTTAGCGGCAATGGCTTTTAGCATGGGGGCAACACGTTTCCAGGCCTTTTCAGAGCCTGACGGCATCAATGAAGGTCCGAAACGGGCGCCTACCTCACCGCCTGACACGGCAGTGGTAAAGAATTGGAATTTATCGGCGTATTTCTGCTCGCGGGCGACGGAGTCAGTCCATAGACTGTTGCCAGTATCAATAACCACATCATCCGGAACAAGCCCGGCAGTAATCAATTGCTCACAAACGGCGTCTACTGCATCACCAGCAGGAATAGATAGCAAAATAACAGCGGGTGAGGTCAATGAATCAAGCATAGCGTCCAGGGCGGAGACAGGAATAATGCGTTCAGGTTGTTCTCCCCGCTCCTTCTCATCCTGTTTTACGATAGCTTCAACTCGCCCGGCATCCAGGTCAAAACAAGCCACCCGATACCCATGATCAGCCAAATTCAGCGCCAGGTTTTTACCCATCACGCCTAACCCTACAACACCGATATCACATGAATTGGCTTGTGCTTGTTCGCCACTTGCTCGCATGAAACTGCCCTCAGACTTTAGATGGGTGCGCATAATACCACTCAGCCAACGAATGAAAAGTATTAACCGCTGATTTTTCGCTTAAATTCCAATACAGATCATAGATTGGAACAACCGGCAGTACACAGGACTAATAACCGGTGTTCTCAAAGTGTAGCAGGTCTGATGAGTGGTGTCGGCCTCAGTCACTTCCTGAGGCCGTAACGTCTTATCGGGGAAAGTCGGTATAGCGAAAAACCGCAAACGACCGTCGGGCTTGTAAAAACAAATGCTGAATACGGATATTCGGCTGATCGTTGGGACACTTATAACGCGTATCCAGTTTCAGCGACCATCCACCGGTTGGCGTAAGTAAGGGGGTGTTAAAGGTGACTTCTTTGTCGCTGGCGTTAAAACACAGCAACCAGTGTTCTGTTTCTTCATTGCTTTGCGGTACACCACGAATTTCCAGCGCAAACGCTTTATTATTCTCCGCCTGCCAGTCCTCGCTTTCTTTGTCGCTGCCGTCTGGTTTGTACCAGTTAACCATGCTGACATTTGGATGAAGCTGAAACGGATCATCAGGTAAAAACGCACTGTTTAGCAATACCGACGATTTACGCAACGCAATGACGTACTGACAAAAGGCCAAAAAGTCCTGCTTGCGTTTGTCCAGGCGCCAGTCAAACCAACTGATTTCATTGTCCTGGCAATAGGCATTGTTGTTGCCTTGCTGGGTTCGGCTCAGTTCGTCCCCGCCTAACATGTGCGGCGTTCCCTGAGACAACAGCAAGGTCGCAAACAAATTGCGTTTTTGCTGTTCACGAATCGCAATGATTTGCTTGTCCTGCGTCTCACCTTCTACGCCATAATTAGCCGACAGGTTGTGTCCATGACCATCGCGGTTGTCTTCACCATTCGCCAGATTATGGCGCTCGGCATAACTCACTAAATCCTGTAGCGTAAAACCATCGTGGTAAGTAACGTTATTGACTGACGTATTGATGTGCCTGAATTGTTTAGGAAAGATATCCCGGGACCCCATCAACCGGGTAGCAAAATCAGCTGTGCTGCCAGTATCACCACGCCAGAATGCGCGAACAGAATCGCGGAACTTATCATTACATTCGAGCCAGTGAGCGCCGAATGCGCCCAGTTGATAACCTCCCGGGCCGATGTCCCAGGGTTCAGCTATAAGTACACAACCTTTTAATACCGGATCCTGCTGAATAGCTCTTAATAACCCTGCAAACGGTGAAAACTGCTGTGGATCGCGTCCAAGACAAGCGGCCAAATCAAAGCGAAAGCCGTCTACCCCAATAACTGATACCCAATACCGCAGCGCATCCATAATCAGCGTTGTCATGATGGGATGTGCTGAATAAACGGTATTTCCGCAGCCCGAATGATTGCTGTAAACCAGTTTCCCGGACGCGGTTTGTTCTTGCAGATAAGCCTGATGAGGGAAAAACCCTCGGAATGACAAAACCGGGCCGTCTTTTCCGCCTTCCGCGGTATGGTTAAACACCACATCAACAACCACTTCCATGCCCGCTTCGTGATAAGCGTCGACCATGTTCATGCATTCTTTAATAGCATGTTTCTGACTGTAACGCGGCTCAGGAGCGAAATAATTGACCGGGTTGTAACCCCAATAATTCGTTAGGCCCTTTTCGGTAATGTACGGCTCCGGCATAAATGCGGCCAGCGGCATAAACTGTACGGTTGTTACCCCTAAACCGGTCAGGTGTTCAATCACGGCTTCATGGGCAGCACCATTGAATTTACCGCGATCCGCTTCCGGGATTTCCGGATGTAACTGCGTCAATCCTTTCAGGTGCGCTTCATATACAACCCGCTGATTACGCGGAATGACTGGTTTGGCCGGGCGATGATCATCGTTACACTCCTTTGGCTCTACGACCACGGATTTTGCAACCATAAATTGGCTGTCACCCTTGTACTGCCGCTCATTCCAATGCATAGCGCGGCTGAGCATTTTTGCATAAGGGTCGATCAGCAGTTTATCTGTCGGCACACTCAACAGATTTTCTTCACCTCGTTCAACCCGGTAGCCGTATAGCTGGCCGGCTTCCACTCCCTTGACAGACACATGCCATACGTCACCCGTTTTCGCTGGCATGACCAACTCTTCAAGTGTTTCTTCCGTGTCAGGGTGAAACAGACATAACACGACAGCCCTTGCATCAGGACACTGTACTGCAAAATTACACCCTGTCGGAGTGACTGTTGCGCCTAGCGGATAAGGCTCACCAAGACCGACTTCCTCTATCAGGGGTTGCGCCACGCTGTTCACAGCTGCTCCTATTCAATTACAATAAATACGGTTGCCAATGGGGGTAATGTGATCTCGATGGAATGTGGTTGATTGTTCCATGAGACAGGCGTGGCGTTGAATTGTTTTTCGCACTTGTAGCCACTGCCCCAATATACGCGATCATCGGTATTCAATACCAGTTTATATTTGCCTGCTCGTTGCACGCCTAACCGAAATTGCTCTCTAGGAACTGGCGTGAAATTGCTCACGACATACACTTGTTGTTCACTGCCGGTAGCCTTGCGCATAAACGAGATAACGCTTTGATCGGCATTTTCGTGGTCAATCCAACTAAAACTGCCATGGTCGTGATCGCCTTCGTATAGCGCAGGATAATGCTTGTAGAGCGCATTCAAGTCGCGATACAGGCGCTGAATGCCCGCATGCTTGTCGAACTGTAACAACGACCAGTCAACCGAGCTGTCGTGATTCCATTCTGATGCCTGGGCAATCTCATTGCCCATGAAATTCAATTTTTTGCCCGGATGACCATACATAAAGCCTGCGTAGCTGCGCAAATTAGCAGCTTGTTGCCATTCATCACCAGGCATTTTACCAATTAAGCTGCCCTTACCGTGTACCACTTCATCATGAGATATGGGCAGTACGAAGTTTTCATCAAACGCGTACACCATACTGAATGTCATCTCGCCATGGTGATAGACCCGGTAGGCGGGGTCTTTGGCAATATAATGCAATGAGTCGTGCATCCAGCCCATATTCCATTTGAATCCGAATCCTAGTCCGCCTTCGAATACCGGTCTGGATACTTTCGGAAAACTGGTCGACTCTTCGGCGATTGTCATGGCGTGTGGGAACTGCTTGTACACTTCTTCGTTCATCCAGCGCAATAAACTGATTGCCTCGTAGTTCTCGTTGCCACCATCCACGTTAGGGATCCATTCCCCGTCGTTACGCGAGTAATCCAGATATAACATACTAGCAACGGCGTCGACTCGCAGTCCGTCAACGTGGAAGTGTTCCAGCCAGTAAAGGGCATTGGCCACTAAAAACTGGCGGACCGTTTGCTTACCGAAATCGTAGATGCACGAATTCCAATCCGGATGCCAACCTTTACGCGGGTCTTCATACTCGTAGACATGGGTACCGTCAAAGCGGGCTAAACCATGGCCATCTTCCGGGAAGTGAGCTGGAACCCAGTCGATAATGACACCAATGCCGGCCTGGTGGCAGGTGTCGACGAAGTATTTGAATTCATCCGGTGAACCAAAACGGCTGGTTGGCGCGAACAACCCAACCGGCTGATAACCCCATGAACCATCGAATGGGTATTCTGAAATTGGTAACAGCTCGATATGGGTATACCCCATTTCCAGCACATAATTAACCAGCTCTTCCGCCAACTCCCTGTAAGTAAGATAACGTTGCTGCGTATCTCGCGGACGCTTCCATGACCCAAGGTGCACTTCATAAATGCTCATTGGCTGTTGGTATTTGTTGCTCGAGGCGGCTTTATTCAACCATTCAGCATCGCCCCATTCATATTGGGCGTGGTCGTAAATACGTGACGCATGTGAGGGATATTGTTCAGCGGAAAAGCCAATGGGATCTGCCTTGTGTGGCAATTGATGTCCATGGGCATCTTTGAGCTGGTACTTATAACGTTCTCCGGCTTTCAGCCCTGGTATTACAAGTACCCAATAGCCCAACTCAGTTTTCTGCATTGGATGGCAGCGACCATCCCAACAGTTAAAATCGCCAATCAACGACACCGCGGAAGCATTAGGCGCAAATACCGCAAACCGTACTGCAGAAACGGACTCCCCTCCCACGTTAACAGAAACCAATTGCGCGCCAGCCTGACGATAAAGATTCTGAGGCTGGTGGTCGATAAAATGCACAGCGTGATACGCATCCTGCTGAAACTGGTAAGGGTCGCACACTTCCACAGCTTCATGACCAAGCTCTGCAATGTAGCGATACCCCGTATCGGGATTTACCCCGTCAACCTGCCCTTTGAATAACCCGGATGATTCAACTGACGACAAACGCCCTAACGGTGACTTGGACTTTGCGTCAATCACCGTGATCGCAGTGGCGCCCGGATACCAAACTTTCACTTCTGCGCCGTTTTTATTGTATACCGGCCCTAAAACAGAAAAAGGCTGACTACACTCAGCCTTGGCAAGTTGCCCTTCATACTGCATGCATAACTCCTGCAACGCTTGCCCGCAGGCAAGCTTTAAAATTACTGACTAGCCTGCTGCCGACCAGCTTGTATTCGATTAGCCAACGATACAATAGTCTCGTCGCTAAAGATATCCTCTAAATCACGGCTTAACTTCCTGCGCCAGTTGGGATATTCCATAAACGTACCCGGTACGTTAACCGGTTTATCCATCTCCAGCCAGTCTTCAAGCTGAAGGCTTAACAACGCGCTACTGCCATGTGCCATATGCACCTGCATGGCCTGATTGAGCGTTCGTGTCATACCGACGTAATTCACATCACGGCTTATTTCGTCGCCAATCATGTGGTGACCGTGCAACGTATCCAGGATAGCTTGCTTGTCTTCGTGTCTGGAAGCATACAGTGTTTGCAGTACTTCCTCGTCGGTATACAATCCAAGCTCTTTTCCCAATTCCAGATCAAGGCAGTGCCAATAACCAATTAAGGTTGGCATATCGTGGGTAGTTAACGTTGCCATACTTTGTTCAGGATAATGAGACGGTGAAAAATACCCGCCATCTTCGGCCTGCTCAAAGAAAAATACGCGATAGGAATAAACGCCGTTGTCGGCCAGTTTTTGTTTAATTTCCTCTGGTACGGTGCCTAGGTCTTCACCAATGACCAGTGCCTGGTGTCGGTGACTTTCCAGTGCAAGAATAGCCAGCAGATCGTCGACCGGATAATACAGATACCCTCCGTCGCGGGCGTGATCGCCCTTAACAACCCACCACAATCTCAACAGACCCATTACATGGTCAATGCGCAAGGCCCCTGATGATTTCATGTTGGTAGAAAACAAATCAATAATAGGTTGATACGCTTGTTGATATAGCTTTGCCGGATCCATCGGCGGTAAGCCCCAGTTTTGCCCCAACGGACCAAGAATATCTGGCGGAGCCCCTACACTTGCACCGGTACAATACAGAGACTTATTACCCCAAATTTCCGCGCTGCCTTCACTCACACCCACGGCCAGGTCCCTATAAATACCAATCCCCATACCCGCATCAATAGCAGCTCGGTTAGCCATTTCCAATTGCAGCGACGCTTGCCACTGCAGGAACATGTAAAACTTCACGCGTTTGGCGTGCTTTTTCGCAAATGCGGTGACATCCGGACTGTGAAAATCGCGCCATCCTTCTGGAAATACAGGCCAGCCCCAGGCTTCTTTACCCGCGTCCTGTAAGTGTTCCTGAATAGCATCGAACGTAGCCAGCATAGCCAGGCTTTCGCCACCTTCTTCTACAAAGGCTTTGAACGCTTTATTTTGCTTGGTGTTTTTCTTTAAGTAGCGATCATAATAAACGTCAAACAAAGGCTTCAGTGCTTGCATTTTAAGGGCAGTCACACTGGCGTAATCAACATAATCAACGGCTTTTGCCTGTTGCAATTGTTGCTGGAAGCTTTCGCTTTCCACTACAGACTGCACCGAAGGATCGTCAAAACAGTCCACCGCACTGACGTCGATATACAGGTAATTCAGCCACCGTCTTGAAGAGGGTCCGTATGGGCTGCAAGCATCCGGGTTGGCCGGGTATAACGCGTGTATCGGATTTAACCCGATAAACCCCGCCCCTTGAGAGGCAGCTTGCTTAACCAGTTGGGCCAGATCGGTAAAATCGCCTATCCCCCAATTCTGCCGACTGCGAAGACAGTACAATTGCACACTCAGGCCCCACTCTTTTTTGCCGGCGTTAATCGCTTCAGGCTTATAGCATGATGCAGGTGCAATGATAACGCGCATGGTTGCCAATGACTCTTCGTCGATAATAAGCGAAAGCTGGTGGTAACCAAGCGGCAGTGTTACATCTACTGTGACGGCATATTCGTGATATTCCGTCTCTTCCATCTCTGCTACATTAAGCAAAGTATGCTCAACAGGAATAACATCACTGGTAAGTTGCTGGCCGTCTTCTTGCGCAATTGCCAGTGTAAAGGTGTCATTTACCAAAGAAATCGGTAAACGCAATCGAATCATTATCGGGTGATCTTGTCTAACTACCTGAACCGGGTCGAGTGGCTGTTGCCAAATCTCGGCAATTTCCTTGTCCAGTTGTGAAGAAATTGCGGCTTCGGTACTGATGTCGTAACCGAGAGCCTGAAGCAGTTTCGCTTTACTGTCTTCAGAAATAGTCGCAGGATTACCCCACGCATCAACATAGTGGGTTTCAACGCCGCGCATTTCGACAAGCTTTTGCAAAACTTGATTGGTCATGGGTGTTTCCTGTTTATAAATATTTGATTGCCGCTTACCTCGGTAGGAGGTTGGCAATATGGCCTTTTCTCAATACGCTACATTATTGTAGAAGTTATTCTGGCGCGAAATTGAATACGTTTGCATTAACACGATATGTACATTATTTACACAACTTAACCCTAAAACCTGTAGGTTAATTTTGTAATTTTGCAACATTTTTGCATTAAAATTTTGCCTTGTCTGTAAATTTGATCCATACTTTACGTAATTATTTTTCACAATTTAACCTAATACTATAGAGGCATGTTATGACAATACGCGTTGGAATCAATGGGTTCGGTCGAATTGGCCGTCTAGTCATGCGCGCTGCAGCAAGCAGAGACGACATCGAAGTTGTAGCAATTAACGACTTACTTGAACCAGACTACATTGCTTATTTACTTAAGTACGACTCAACTCACGGCATTTTCGGCGCAGAGATCAGCGTCGACAACGGTCATTTGATTGTAGACGGAAAAACCATCCGCGTAACGTCAGAACGTGATCCAGCAGCATTAAAATGGTCTGAAGTTGATGTTGACGTTGTCGTTGAATCGACTGGTTTGTTCCTGACCAAAGAAACCGCGAGCAAGCACTTGGAAGCGGGCGCGAAGAAAGTGGTTATGTCTGCGCCTTCTAAAGACGATACGCCTATGTTCGTTATGGGTGTTAACCACGATAGCTACGAAGGCGAAACTATCGTATCGAATGCGTCGTGCACAACAAACTGTCTTGCTCCTATTGCTAAAGTGCTGAACGACAACTTCGGTATTGTTGACGGCCTGATGACAACAGTTCACGCCACCACGGCAACGCAAAAAACCGTTGATGGTCCTTCTGGTAAAGACTGGCGTGGTGGCCGCGGTGCGGGTCAAAACATCATCCCATCTTCTACCGGTGCAGCAAAAGCAGTAGGTAAAGTTATCCCGGCACTAAACGGTAAACTGACTGGTATGGCATTCCGTGTACCTACTCCTAACGTGTCTGTTGTTGACCTGACAGTAAACCTGGCCAAGCCAACCTCTTACGCTGATATCTGTAAAGTGATGAAAGAAGCGTCTGAAGGCGAACTTGCAGGCATTCTTGGTTATACCGAAGATGCAGTGGTATCAAACGACTTCGTTGGCGACGCACGTACCAGTGTATTTGACGCAGAAGCCGGTATCGCATTAACAGATACCTTTGTAAAAGTCGTATCTTGGTACGACAACGAGTGGGGTTACTCAAACAAGGTACTTGACCTGGTTCAGCACATCAGCAAGTAACTGATTAACCGAAATTAATCATTTAAAGGTGCGATTTTACTCGCACCTTTTTTATTTGTAGGGCAAGATAATCTGCTCGGAAATATTATTTAACTAGCTCAAAAGTGAAGATTTTCTTTTTCACAGCAATACCTCGGAGACCGAAAGGATGCAATCAACGTACTTCCACACCGAAATAAAAAACGGCATTGAATACCTCATTATCGAGAACGAGGTGGCAACGTGTCGTATTAGTTTGTTTGGTGGTCATGTACTGTCATTCATCCCTAAAAGGGATAACCGGGACAGGTTGTGGGTTAGTCCACTTGCCTTTTTAAATGGCGAACGTCCTATTCGTGGTGGCGTACCGGTTTGTTGGCCTTGGTTCAGCGATGATCATGGACAGGAAAAAGGCGAACTACCTGCTCACGGATTTCTGCGTACTCAGCACTGGGCTGTAAAGCAAACGGACAGTACTGAAACGCTGAGTAAAGTTGTGCTTATTCCAGGTACAACAAAGGGCAAAGGTTTCGAGTTTGATGCCTCCGTAGAACTCATTGTTGAAGTAGGCGAGTCGCTGACAATGACATTAGTCACAGAAAATACCGGTGACGTGCCCTTCTCTTTCAACTGCGCACTGCACACCTATTTTGATGTAGAAAATATTAAAGACGTTGAGCTCAAAGGCCTGTACGGCGAATACAAAGACAAACTGTCGGATTGGGAAATACTAAACACACCAACAGCTTATATTATTGAAGGCGAAGTCGACAGGATTCACCTTGAAGCCATTCCCAGTGTCGTTATTGAACGTGACCAGTCCGACTATATTGCAATTGAATCATCTCAACACGATAGCCTGGTGGTATGGAACCCCTGGCAAGGCGCTGCAACCATGAGTGATATGGATGCATTCTCTTATAAACAAATGGTGTGCGTCGAGACCGCAATTACGCAAGGGAAGCAGTTATTACCGGGTGAGAAATGCGCAATGCGACAGAAAGTGAGTTAGCATTCCCTGTCAAGTTTCTTTACAAAATTTTAAATTTGTCGCTGTAAAACCGTAATTCATCTTATTTCCAGTATAATAAAATACTGTTTTATAAGCATATACGATTATTGTGTAAATATTGGCCTGAAGATTGCGTTATTTATGTCGGCTAGTAGTAATAAGTATTGGAGAAGTAATTTATTTAGCCTCTATTTTGAAGTTTAGACGGAACTGAGTTCATCTCGGAGGATATTATAATGCGAAAAACGGCAATAGCCTTATTGGCAGGCTTAGGGTTATTAATTTCAAATGCAGCAAACGCTCACCTTGTCTCGTTCGGTTGGAAAGATCAGGGCAACGGCACTGTAATTTTCTATGGCCAACACTGGCATGGTGACCAATCTGGTCCATCCACGGCAAATGGTGGTGTACGCATAGGTGTTTGGGATTCGAACGTCTCAGCCGCTGCTCAGGCAACTAACACCTGGCAGCTATTTCAATGGGTAGGTCACATTAACAACTGGGGCGGTACATCAGCTCAAAACGATTTACTGGTCACAAACGGTGAATTAGACGGCTGGGCACCAGATGTAGGCAATTTCACAAACTCATCAAGTGACAACGACTGGTTTTACACCATACCTTTCGTAATTGGCAACGGTACATGGGGTTTATTCACCGGTACTAACTGTTGTATTGATACCATGTCTGTTCCTGGCGAGTTTACCCTGACAGGGATCTCATCTATTCCTGACGGCACTGGCCCTGGTAATGCGCCACCTTCGACGGCAAGTGCGCCAGGCTCTGTTGCGCTATTGGGTTTAGGTTTAGCGGGACTGTTAGCGCGTCGTAAATTCACGAAGTAGCAGCTACCATTTACCATGCAGTGCTGAATTAGCACAAGCAGAAAAAAAGCCGTCGTTACAATGTAACCACGGCTTTTTTAATATGTGTTGAATAGCAAGTATTAAACCTTAGCACCTTCTACAGCTTCTTTTGCTAATTGAGTAATACGTGCCCAGTCACCGCTGTTAATAGCATCGTCTGGCGCAACCCATGAACCACCTACGCATTTCACGTTCTTTAATGCGAGGTAGTCATTGTAGTTGCCTAAACCGATTCCGCCTGTAGGGCAGAAGGTAATGTCTGGGAAAGGACCACTAATAGATTTAATTGCCTTAACGCCACCTGACGCTTCCGCTGGGAAGAACTTCAAATAGCTATAACCGGCATCCTTCGCTTTCATCAGGTCTGATGTAGATGAAATACCTGGAATCAATGGAATTTCACATTCCTGCCCTGCTTTCAATAAATCGTCAGTCATACCCGGGCTAATGGCAAACTTCGCACCCGCTTCTACAACTGCTTTCAATTGTTGAGCATTGGTAACAGTACCAGCACCAATTAATGCATCAGGTACTTCAGTTGCAATCCGTTTGATCACGTCAAGTGCTGCAGGTGTACGCAAGGTCACCTCAAGCACTTTAATACCACCGGCCATTAATGCGTGCGCAAGAGGGACTGCATTTTCTACATCATCAATTACCAATACTGGTACTACAGGTCCCGCCGCAAAAATGTCAGCTGGCGAACATTTCCAATTTGTCATAGAGTCAACTCGCAATCTGTTGTTGTAAATACGCTGATGCACCTAACAAACCATGGTCTGGTTCATTAATCAGGTATGTTGGAATAGGTTGTACGTAATGTTTCATGCGTCCTTTTGCTTCAAATCGCGCTCTGAAATCACTGTTCATTAGCAACTCAGTGAAGCGTGTGGCAATACCGCCACCAATAAATACACCGCCGGTTGTGGCCAGATTTAATGCCAGGTTACCTGCAAAACTGCCCATAATTCGACAAAATTGCTGTAGTGCTGCGAGACACGTCTCACATTCACCGTTCAAGGCTTTTTCTGTCACTTGTGCGGGCTCAGTTACGCTTAACGTCTCACCAGCATGCAGTGCCAGCGCTTGATATATGTGTAACAAACCACGGCCAGACAGCACGTCTTCTGCTGACACTCGGTCCAGCTTACCCTGCAAATAACGCCATACAACCAAATCAGTCTCATCCACAGGCGCAAAATCCACATGGCCACCTTCGCCGTCCAGCGTCGTCCAACCTTGATCAGACAGTTGCATGTGCTCAACACCAAGGCCAGTGCCCGGACCAAACACAACAACATTTCCCTGAGGGTTAGCCGTGCCAGATCCAATTTGTACCAGTTGTTCGCCGCTTAACACAGGCAGCGAATGCGCCACCGCGGTAAAGTCGTTAATAACAAATAAAGCATCAAGGTTTAATTGCTGCGTTAACGCGCGTTGAGAAAACACCCAACTATGGTTGGTCATTGCCACTTCGTCACCGGTAACCGGACACGCAATGGCAATACACCCCGCGCTGAATGACGTATCAACGTCACTAAAATACTGCTTCAAGGCCAAATCAATGGTGGCAAAATCGTTACACAGATATTTGCGAATATTTGCTATACCATCAGCAGTGACAGTGGCAACACGAATATTTGTGCCGCCAACATCCGCTACAAAATAGCCGCTCATACACGTTGCTCCTGGTCGTAGAACAACGTACATGCGCCCTCTTCCGCACCAGTGATTACACCGCGCATGCCGCCAAACATTTCACGGCCCATACCTTGGTGTACATCGGTCAGGTCAGCTACTTTCGCAGTACGCTGCGCCAGCGTCGCTTCGTCAACACACAGTGTTAATTCACCCGTCGCAGTATTCAGTTCGATAATATCGCCTGATTCTACCTTGGACAGTAACCCGCCCAGATAGGCTTCAGGGGTAACATGAATGGCTGCAGGGACTTTACCAGAAGCACCAGACATACGACCGTCCGTTACAAGTGCAACTTTAAATCCGCGGTCCTGTAACACACCTAATGGTGGTGTCAAGCGGTGCAACTCCGGCATGCCGATAGCGGCAGGCCCCTGGAAGCGAACAACAACAATGCAGTCCTTATCCAAATCACCAGCTTTAAACGCAGCATCCAATTCATACTGATCTTCAAATACCACTGCTGGCGCTTTGATATGACAAACGGGGTTTTTAAGCGCAGATGTTTTAATAACTGCTCGGCCCAAATTACCACTCAGTACGCTCAAACCACCGTCTGGCTTAAAGGGTTCAGATACTGTTGCAAAGACTTCTTTGTCGTGTGATTTAGTCGGGCCATCTCGCCATACCAACTCGCCATCTTCCAGTACAGGCTCTTTGGTGTATTGCTCAAGGCCATCGCCACAGATGGTTTTCACGTCGTTGTGAATCAAACCATTGTCTAACAGCTCTTTAAACAACAATGCCATACCGCCGGCAGCAACAAAGTGGTTGATATCAGCAGATCCATTCGGATAAATACGGGTTAACAATGGCACCGCATTCGATAAATCAGAGAAGTCATCCCAGTTAACAATGATGCCAGCTGCGCGAGCTACTGCAATTAAGTGCATGGTGTGGTTGGTTGAGCCACCCGTTGCCAACAATGCAACGATACCGTTTACTACGGCTTTTTCGTCGACGATATGACCGATTGGCGTGTAGTTATCGCCTAAATCTGTCAGGCGAGTTACCTGACGAGATGCCGCTCTGGTCAATTCATCACGCAGCGCTGTGCCCGGATTAACAAATGAAGAACCCGGCAGGTGCAAGCCCATCATTTCTACCACTAACTGGTTGCTGTTCGCCGTACCGTAGAAAGTACAGGTACCTGCCGAGTGGTAAGACTGAGATTCAGCTTCCAATAATTCGTCACGACCCGCTTTACCTTCAGCAAACGCCTGGCGAACACGCGCTTTTTCTTTATTAGGTAGTCCACTAGGCATCGGCCCCGCTGGTACAAATACCGTGGGTAAATGACCAAAGCTCAACGAACCGATAAGTAGTCCCGGCACGATTTTATCGCAGATACCCAGCATCATGGCACCGTCAAACATATTGTGAGACAAGCCTACTGCGGCACTTAACGCGATGACATCACGGCTCATCAGGCTGAGTTCCATGCCCGGGTTACCCTGAGTTACACCGTCACACATAGCCGGTACACCGCCCGCGAATTGGGCAACACTGCCTACTTCTTTAACCGCATCCTTGATAATTTGCGGATACGTTTCGTATGGCTGGTGCGCTGACAACATATCGTTATAAGACGATACAATCGCGATGTTCGCTTTGGTCATACTGCGCAAATCAGATTTTTCTTCCTGGTTACACGCAGCGAACCCGTGTGCCAGGTTACCGCAAGATAGCACGCCACGGTGTGGACCCTGACGACGCGCTTTGTCGATTTTAGCCAGATACGCCTGACGGGTAGCACGGCTTCGCTCGATAATTCGTTGTGTTACGTCATTAATTTGTGAATTCATGCTGTTCTCCTACGGCGCCCACTTTAATGTCACCTGCGCAGCGTTCACAACAGCTACGATGGGCTTTTCGGCTGCTGACGCATTCGCCAGCGCATCATTCAAAACGTCACGTTTTTTATCACCTGTCAGGTGAAGAAAGATATTCCGGCTCGACACAATAGCTGGCAACGTTAAAGACATACGCTGATGTGGCGCTGTCGTTGGCTGAGTTGCAATACACACTCTGCCACTGTTCATATCCAAACCGGCTTCAAGCTGCTCACTACAGGGGAACAGAGAAGCCGTGTGACCATCTTCGCCCATGCCCAAAATGAGCACGTCGAAAGGTTGAGACATTGTAGCCAGTCTGGCTTCACAGTCTAATACTGCGTCCGCGGCATCAGACTCCGCTGATTTCATGTCAACAAAGCGCGCGGCTGCGGCTTTGCCCACTAACAGATTTTGCTTAACCAGCTTGGTGTTGCTGGCATCGTCCTGTTCGTCAACCCAACGTTCATCTACCAGAGAAACATCTACGTTCGACCAGTCGATATCAGCGTTACACAGCGCCTGAAATAATGGCAGTGGCGTGCGTCCGCCACTCACCATCAAACTGGCTTTGCCTCGGGATGCAATCGCATCTGACAGCAATCTAGCAATGTCATCAGCAAATGCCGTATTTAACGCCTCAGCGCTTTCATATACAGATTCAATTAATGCCATAACTACTTTTTCTTGGTAATTTTGCTTTCGTACCAGCTGCGATCTTCGCGAGCCAGCAATCCAATAGACGCAACCGGGCCCCATGTACCAGCCTGATAAGGCTCTGGTGGCTCGTTAGTGCTATCCCATGCAGCAAGAATCGAATCGACCCATTTCCAGGCTTGTTCAATTTCATCGCGACGAACGAACAGTGCCTGATTACCTAACATCACCTCAAGCAACAGCTTTTCGTAAGCATCCGGAATACGCTCATCAGAGAACGCTTCAGAGAAACTCAGGTTTAGTTTAGATTTTTGCAGGTCCATAGAACCAGAACTGGTTAATCCCGGTACTTTATTCATTACCGTGATCTCTACGCCTTCATCAGGCTGTAAGCGAATTACCAGCTTGTTTGGCGGCAGATTTTTGAAGCTGTCGCTGAACATGTTGTGAGGCTGTCGTTTGAAATAGATAACAACTTCAGACACTTTAGTCGGCAGGCGTTTACCTGTACGCAGGTAAAACGGCACACCGGCCCAACGCCAGTTGTCGATTTCAGCCTTAATAGCAACAAACGTTTCCGTTTTACTTACTGTGTTGGCGTCATCTTCTTCCAGGTAACCGGGTACTTCTTTACCTTTAACGAAACCAGAGGTGTACTGGCCTCTTACGGTAACGTCATTAATGTTAGAAGAATTAATAGGACGCAGTGCGCGCAGCACTTTCAGCTTTTCATCACGAATACTGTCGGCATTCAGTGTTGTTGGCGGCTCCATAGCAACCAGACTCAGAATCTGCAGCAAGTGGTTTTGAACCATGTCACGCATCTGACCGGCGTCATCGAAATAACCCCAACGCCCTTCAATACCTACTGACTCAGCAACGGTGATTTGAACATGGTCAATACAGTTGTGGTCCCAGTTAGTAGTAAAGATTGAATTAGCGAAACGCAGGGCAATCAGGTTTAGAACCGTTTCTTTACCCAGGTAGTGGTCAATACGATAAATCTGGCTTTCGTCAAAGTATTCAGCCACTTGCTCATTAATGACTTTTGACGATTTAAGATCGTGACCAATGGGCTTTTCCAGCACCAGACGAACGCTGGAATCAATAATATTGCAACCGTGCAGACCACGACAAATATCACCGTAAATCGCTGGCGGGGTTGCCAGGTAACACACCATTGTGCGCTCTGCATTTACGTGTTTTTCTAACGCGCTGTAACTGGCGATATCTTTCATATCGATTTGCGCGTAAGCCAAGCGTGCCTGGAAACGTTCCCAGGTTTCTTCACAAATGGTCTCACCGGCAAATTCGTCCAGTGCAGCACGAACGTCTTCAACGTAACCTTCGTTAGTCTGTTCCTGGCGGGCAACACCAATCAGTGTTGAGTCGGGATGTAACAAACCTGCTTTTTCCAACTGATACAGCGAAGGTAACAGCTTGCGTCGTGAAAGGTCACCTTTGGTGCCAAACAACACAAAATCACAGGCTTCAAAAGAACTATCCATCACCATGTAATCGGCCTTATCTCAAATTGTTCGGATAGCGTCAGTCGAAGTCTTACGCTATCGGGGTATTTTGTTGCCATATAGTTAACAACAAATGTAGTAAAATTACAACTTATCATTCCGGATGAATTTATAACGGTGGGTGATATTACGCTACAGGCCCCGCCACAGCAGTTTCATTTTGGAAATCGATGCTGTAAATAATGTTAAAAAATTACATTTTTCTTGTACGTTCTTTCATATTCAGTAGTATAACGCATGGGAAAACACACTATTTTACTGAAGTGTAACTGCAAGAATATGAATATTTTAGAAAAAATAACACAACATAAATCGGCGTTCAGTAAGTCAGAACGCAAAGTGGCAGAAGTAATACTGGCAAACCCTCAATCTGCAATTCACTCCAGTATAGCAACATTGGCTAAAATGTCAGACGTTAGCGAGCCAACGGTAAATCGCTTTTGTCGGCGCCTGGATACCAAGGGCTTCCCGGATTTTAAGCTGCATTTAGCGCAAAGTCTGGCCAACGGTACGCCTTACGTTAACCGCCACGTTGATGAGAATGACGGCCCTGACGAGTACACAACAAAAATTTTCGAATCTACCATGGCCTCACTGGAAGTCGCGCGACAATCTGTGTGTGTAAATACCGTTAATCGCGTAGTCGATTTGCTTACACAGGCGCAGCGTATTTCATTTTTCGGACTGGGTGCATCTGCGTCTGTTGCACACGATGCCCTGAATAAGTTTTTCCGCTTCAACGTGCCGGTTGTCTACTTTGAAGACATCCTGATGCAGCGCATGAGCTGCATGAACTGCGGTTCGGGTGATGTGGTTGTACTGATCTCACATACTGGCCGTACCAAAAGTCTGGTGGAAATCGCGCAAATTGCTAAAAACAACGACGCCACTGTGGTAGGGATTACTTCGGCGAATAGTCCGCTGGCCCAGGAGTGTACGTTTGTGCTATCTCTCGAGGTCCCAGAAGACACCGATATGTATATGCCGATGGCGTCTCGTATAGCCCAATTAACGTTAATCGACGTTCTCGCAACCGGATTTACGCTGCGTCGCGGCAACAAATTCCGTGAAAATCTGAAACGTGTGAAAGACACCTTGCGAGGCTCACGATTTGAGAAACGCGGCGGCTAAGCCCTGAGTATCGATTCATATCAAAAAGAGGCGTAGCAGCCTCTTTTTTTGTATCTGTTTTCAACTAACCACCTGCCCTTTATAATTGCGGTGTAGGTAACTAACAAGCTTGTATTTTAACGTCAAAACACCTCTAAAACGCTATAAGCTCACCCTCCATTATAGATAAATAGCTATATTTGGATAGTTTTTACACCGTCATATAATAATTCTTATAAAGAATCTTTAATCTGCCATTCACAATTTGGTCAAATTCGTCTAGTATTTTGTAATTAAATTACGAAATAGATTTACAGCAATACTCCCTAGGGTAGTCCCCTCACTTAACACGAAAGCGAAAAGCACTATGACGAGACGAACAAAAATATTAGCGACATTAGGCCCAGCAACTGATACACAAGAAAAAATAGAAGCCATCATTGCTGCTGGCGCCAACGTGGTTCGAATGAACTTTTCTCACGGACAGGCAGAAGATCATATTGAGCGCGCTAAGCGAGTTCGCGCTGCTGCCCGTAATCTTGGCAAATACGTAGCTATTTTAGGTGACCTTCAGGGCCCTAAAATCCGTGTATCACGCTTTGAAAACAGCGCGGTACACCTTGCTGTAGGCGCTGATTTTATTCTGGACGCAGAGCTTGACCGAGATGCAGGTAACGAAAAGCAGGTAGGCATTGACTATAAAGCGCTGCCGGATGATGTGAGCCCGGGTGACATTCTGCTTTTGGATGATGGCCGCATTCAATTGAAAGTAACAGGTGTAGAAGGCCGTAAGGTACACACCGTAGTTACCGTTGGTGGAAAGCTGTCTAATAACAAAGGTATCAACCGCTTGGGTGGTGGCCTTTCAGCAGAAGCACTGACTGAGAAAGACAAGCGCGATATCGTAACGGCTGCAGAGATTGGCGTAGATTATCTGGCAGTGTCCTTCCCTCGAAGTGGCGCAGATTTGGATTACGCACGTGAGCTGGCCATTGCAGCGGGTTGTAATGCAAAAATTTGTGCCAAAGTGGAACGCGCAGAGGCCGTAGCAACCGACGAAGCAATTGACGACATTATACGCGCGTCAGATGCAGTGATGGTTGCCCGCGGGGACTTGGGTGTCGAAATCGGCGATGCTGAGCTGGTTGGTGTGCAAAAGAAACTGATTGCACGTTCACGTCAACTGAACAAGGTAGTCATTACGGCGACTCAGATGATGGAATCCATGATTGACAGCCCTATGCCAACACGTGCCGAAGTAATGGACGTAGCCAACGCCGTGTTAGACGGCACCGATGCTGTCATGCTGTCTGCTGAAACAGCAGCGGGTAATTTCCCGGTTGAAACCGTACAAGCAATGGCGCGGGTATGTGAAGGCGCAGAAACCCACCCTAGCATCAAGTTCTCCAAGCACCGTTTGGACGAAATGTTTGACTCAGTTAGCGAGACCATTGCGTTGTCAGCAGTATACGCAGCGAATCACCTGCCAGGCGTAAAAGCCATTGTAGGCCTGACTGAAAGTGGCAGCACGCCTCGCCTGATGTCGCGTATTACAACCAAGCTGCCTATTGTAGCTCTGTCACGTCACGAAGGTACGCTGAATGCCATGGCATTGTATCGCGGAGTTAAACCAATGTACTTTAACTCCAGCGAAAGCGCGCCAGGCGAATTGAAGAACGATGTTGTTGCTTTACTGAAAGAACACGGCCTGGTTGAAGCTGGCGACACCTTTATTCTGACGCACGGCGACCGCATGGAAACGATTGGGGCAACCAATGCGATTAAAATTATTGACGTTGAATAAGACTACGTCTTATTTCTGTTAAAATAAAAAGCCAGTTGCTTCATACAACTGGCTTTTTTTATGACTTTGACCCGGCCCAGATCCAATACTTACGTTATTTTTGAGGCCAGGGTTTAAAAAACTCACTCGTCTCTGGTACTGGTTTCTGCGGTACTTCCTGGACCGGTGTACCTAAATACAAAAAACCAACAATTTCATTCTCTTCAGCTATTCCTAATCCGGCTTTCACAACAGGACAATGCGCGTAAGCCCCCGTTCTCCAAATGCCCTGAAAACCTTGAGCAACCGCGGCCATCTGCATTGCCATCGTTGCGCACGCAGCAGACCCCAACTGCTCTACCTGAGGCACCTTTTCATGCTCCTGGTAGTTTGTTGCCACTACGATGATCATAGGCGCTCTCACCGGTAACTGAGGCGCACGTTGTATTTCTCGTTCAGACTTATCGTTATCTATGGCTGATTGCTCAAACAATGCACCCAGTTGGTCCAAACCTTTGCCTTCAATTACTAAAAACTGCCATGGGGCCAGTGAGGCATGGTCCGGGGTACGCAAGGCCGCTAATTTGATATTTTCCAGTGCTTCACCTTGTGGCGCCGGTGCGGACAAACGGGGTTGAGAGCGACGGGTAAGTAAAAGTGTTAACGCATCCATGAAAGCCTCTGATGTCTGTAAAAAATGACTGCTAGTCACAGAACGAATCACCTGTGACCGAACTAAAACTAAAGACTCGCAGACGATAACGTTAGCAACGATGATTTACAAGCCGCATCGACGGGCAATATATCGGGACAGGTAATAATCGATACTAGTGTAGCGCCCTGCCCCAAAGCACAGCAACACGAGCAACATGACGAAATAGGTCGCCGCAAACTCAATACCGTTGTTGAGAATGACGAAATTACCACTGCTGGTAAGCCATTCAATATACCCATGTTCTTCCAGTAATGATTTGGCGGCAGCCAGTTTCTCTGGCGCTTCCATAACCGACGGATTCATCAATAAAGTACCATCGGCAAGCCAGCTATTTGAATCAGCAATTGCCAGCCAACCGTTTTCAGCATGCACGGTAACCATGGCAACGATCATAGTGATAAGCAAAGGAATACTAACCCAACGAACTGCCAATCCCGGCACTAACAACAGACCGCCTATAAACTCTGCCAACGACGCCAGTATTGCCAGTAGATACGGAAACGGCAGGCCCAGACCAAATTCTGCGTCTCCAAACCATTGAACTGTGCTATCGAAATTAGCCAGCTTTTGCCAGCCAGCCTGCACCATCACAGGTGCCAGATACAAGCGAATCAGGAGCAACACCACACCATCTATATGCCGGGTTAGTAATTGCAGTTGCTGTTGGATTTTAAAGCACAGTTTTATCACACCTGGTACCTATATAATTATCTGTTTTATTGTTTGTAAAAATGCAGCATGCGTGCCATCTGGTTTTTACTGTTCGTAAATTATTCAATCAGCGAACCAGTCTTAAAGTTATCGCGTATATCTTAACGTTGAACGAAATGATAATAGTGTACAATCCAAACACGTGGCACGCTGTCAGCGGTTATGCCTATACAGATCGCCCTTTAACCTTAAAACTTTCAGGCTATGAGTAAATTTTTACGCATCATGCACCGGGGACACAGCAAGGTAGGTTACAGTGAGCGCAAAGGTCGTTTACTGATGATGATGTCTGATGAGCAGCACAAACACATTGCCAGTGTTATTCTGCAATGGCTAAATCAGGACACGAATGGCCCGGCAGAGTCAAGCGGTGGTAATAAACGCCTGAAGAAATGAGTTATTACATTTCATTACAAATTTAATTCGCGAATTATGTGAGTTTCGATAACATAACAATGAATAGCAGCGAAGGTATGTAGTCAATATGGTTCAAAAAAGTACAAGCTGGACAAAAGCCCTCTTTGTAGGCATCTGGACTGCCCTCAACTTTTGTCGAAAGTTATTTTTTAACGTCATTTTTATCGTCATCATCGTCGGCATCTTCATGGTTGCCTCGAAGGAAGACCAAACCGTTAAGGTAACGCAAAACAGCGCGTTAGTATTAACGCTTAACGGCTCGTTAGTCATTGAAAAAACAGCTATCGATCCGGCAGAACAATTCTTTCAGCAAGCGCTCAATGAAGAACCCGAAGATCCGGAAGTACTCATTCGCGATATTATTTCCGTGCTGGATAATGCAAAACAGGATAAGCGTATCACTGCACTGATTCTTGACCTGCAAGGGTTGAGAAGAGCGGGTTTAAACAAGTTGCGTACCGTCGCTGAAGCCATCGACGACTTCAAAACCTCTGGCAAGCCGGTTTACGCCATTGCGGATTACTACACGCAAACGCAATACTACCTTGCAGCACATGCAGACCACGTTTACATGAATCCGGTTGGCGCAATTATGCTGGAAGGTTATGCAAACTATCAGATGTATTACAAACGCGCTCTCGAAAAGCTCAAAATTACTACGCATATCTTTCGCGTAGGCACATATAAATCTGCCGTAGAGCCCTACATTCGCGATGACATGTCTCCTGCTGCTAAAGAAAGTAACCAGCGCTGGTTGGATGCTTACTGGGAACAATATAAAGCAGATGTGGCCTCAGCTCGTAACATGCCTTTGTCTAACTTTGACGACTCGCTGGCTCAGCTCAACGAGAAGTTTGAACAGGCAGGCGGCGATATGGCCACTTACGCTCTTCAGAACGGTTGGGTCGACGCATTAAAAACCCGTGAGGAAATCCGTCAGGAAATGGCAGAGCTGGTGGGCGAAGCCGACAACAAAGCCGGATTTAAAATTACCTCGTTTCGCAATTACAACAGCGTGATCAACCCATCATTACCAATGCCGACACCACATGGTGACAAAGTGGGTATTGTTGTTGCTAAAGGCATCATTCTGGATGGCGAACGCAATGCCGGCACCATTGGTGGTAACAGCACTGCAAGGTTGCTTCGCCAGGCGCGGTTAGACAATGACGTTAAAGCGGTTGTATTACAGGTCGATTCTCCTGGGGGCAGTGCTTCAGCTTCTGAAATCATCCGTCAGGAAGTACTGAACCTGAAAGCAGCGGGTAAGCCTGTGGTAGTTTCAATGGACACCTATGCGGCTTCTGGTGGCTACTGGATCTCGACTGATGCCGACAAGATTTTCGCTTCCCCCAGCACCATTACTGGCTCGATTGGCGTATTCGGCATGTTTATGACCTACGAAAACAGTCTGGACTATCTGGGGATCAACACCGATGGTGTAGCGACAACCGACATGGCCGGTTTATCGACTGCCCGTGGACTGAGCCCGCAGTACAGCCAGTTTATACAGCGCAGTGTTGAGAGCAAGTACAGTAAGTTCTTGTCTATCGTGGCGAATTCGCGCGATATGACAGTTGAAGACGTAGATAAGATTGCCCAGGGCCGAGTCTGGATCGGTACTGACGCGCTTGAACATGGTCTGGTAGATGAATTGGGCGATCTGAATGCAGCCATTGACGCAGCTGCAGAGCTTGCCGAATTGGAAACCTTTAAGCCAGTATACGTTCAGCGTAAGTTGTCTCCTAAAGAGCAGTTCTGGAAAGAGTTCTTCGGACAAGCCCTGGTATATGCAGTTAAATTCCAGTTTGGTGATTCGCAATCGCCATTTATGGGTCTGCTGAAAACCGCTCTGAACGACATTGATATCATGGCGAGCCTGAATGACCCGCATGGCATCTATACCTTGTGCATGCCCTGTAATGTGGTCGAGGCACGTTGATAAACGAACTCGATAAGACCGACATCGAACGCCGCCTTAAGGATCTTTACGCCAAGGCGGCGTTGTATTTTAACCGGTCATTCCCCGCTCCCCTCGTGACATACCGCCGCAGTGGCAAGCATGCCGGGACGGCGTTTTTGCAACAAAACAGAATTAACCTCCACCCTACTTTGTTTGCCCATAACAAAGAGGCGTACTTCTCTGATGTGATCCCACATGAAGTAAGCCATTTACTGGTGTATCAGATACATGGAAGGGTAAAGCCGCATGGTATTGAGTGGCAGTCGATGATGTCTGACGTTTTTGGCTGCGAGCCGAACACCCGGCACACGTTTGATTTAGGTCCGTTACAACTGAAATCGTTTACCTATGCCTGTGCTTGTGGACCGGTGGAATTAAGTGTACGACGTCACAATGCCGTCATGAGGGGTAAACAACAGTATATGTGCCGTCAATGCGGCGCGAGACTAACGCGATTGATTGAACAGCCAGAACCTAAAACCAATTGCGGGTAAACGCTTTGTCTAAATCTTCAAATGCGGTTTTTAACAGCCGTGCTAACTCCCGGTACTTGGGTTTTCCCTTGTAGCGCTGGACAGTACAGCCCTGCTCACGCATTTTCGAATGGATCTCCTGATACCAGGATTGAATTGCCGGAGGCAATGTTTGGTTTGAACGATGCCCAAGCCACAGTAACCCTTGCATAGGCATACTCAGGAAAAAAGCACCGATAGCAATGGCCTGAGGAATATGTTCGCTCCCCATTACGTTAATAATTGATGCGCAGGCTAGCACCGCCAGAGGTGGCATTACCTTTATCGCAAAACGCGTCGCAGCCACTACCCGGCAGTCGGGAAAGAGTGCATACAATTCTTTGCGAAGCGGCCAGGTCTTCATGTATTCCTGCCCGTCTTTCAGCATGGTTGTTACAGACTGCGCCATGGGTAACCTCGTTGGTAAAACGTCATTCAACCCCAAACTTGGATTGCTTTTACAAGCATAATACTAATAATAGACCGGAAACACGAAAAAAGGTCATTTTTTAGGGCAATAAATAATATCATACCGCCACTATTGAAAGTATTCGATTTGACCTCACTATTGGTATTAATTCCCGCTATTCGGTATGCGTTGGCGATGATGAAAACAATCCTCGACCGACGATGTACCGTATACACCCATTATTAAATGCTCATTTCAGCCAGTAAGAAATGAGTGAACACTGGAGACAAACATGGCAGAAAGCAGACACGTACGTCTACTCATCCTAGGTTCAGGCCCCGCAGGCTACACCGCAGCCGTTTACGCTGCACGTGCAAACCTGCAACCCACACTGATCACCGGTATGCAACAAGGTGGACAGCTGACCACGACGACCGAGGTGGAAAACTGGCCGGGCGATCCTGAAGGCCTGACAGGTCCGGACCTGATGGTACGTATGCAGCAGCATGCCGAGAAGTTTAACACCGAGATTATTTTCGATCACATCAACAAAACTGACCTGACTAAGCGTCCATTCACTCTGTTTGGCGACAGCGGCACGTACACCTGTGATGCGCTAATCATTGCCACCGGTGCGTCAGCTAAGTACCTTGGTTTGCCTTCAGAGCAAGCGTTCATGGGGAAAGGCGTGTCAGCCTGTGCGACCTGCGATGGTTTCTTCTATCGCAACCAGAAAGTGGCCGTTATTGGTGGTGGTAACACTGCCGTTGAAGAAGCGTTGTATCTTTCAAATATCGCGTCTGAAGTTCACGTTATTCACCGTCGTGACAGCTTCCGTAGCGAGAAAATCCTTGCCGACCGTTTGATGGACAAAGCCAAAAACGGCAACGTTGTACTGCACCTTAATCGCACATTAGACGAGGTGTTGGGCGACGACATGGGTGTAACCGGCGTGCGCATTAAAGCGACTGACTCTGATGTGACAGAAGAGCTGGACGTGATGGGCTTATTTGTGGCTATTGGCCACAAACCTAACACCGACATCTTTGAAGGTCAGTTAGAAATGAAAGACGGTTATATCAAGGTTCACAGCGGCACTGAAGGCAACGCGACACAAACCAGCGTTGAAGGCGTTTATGCTGCTGGTGACGTAAGCGATCATATTTACCGTCAGGCTATCACGTCTGCAGGTACCGGCTGTATGGCCGCGCTGGACGCAGAGCGCTTCCTGGACGCGCTGAAGTAATCAGGTAATTCAGGCAGCGGCATCATACGATGCCGCTGTTGTTTACTGCTTATGATCACACTGCCGTATCTTGAACCTGATACCCCCTTCCCTGCTGTACAGCATGCATTAGATGACCCGGACGGCCTGTTGGCCTATGGCGCCGACTTATCTCCCGGCAGACTACTTTCTGCGTATTCACAAGGCATATTTCCCTGGTTTAGTGAAGGTGAACCCATTTTATGGTGGTCGCCGTCAGTCAGGGCCATTATTCCGATTGACCAATTCAAATGCTCAAAGAGCCTGGGAAAGTTAATTAAGAAGCAGCGTTATACAGTAACGTTAAACAAAGACTTTCGCGCGGTTATTCAGGAGTGTGCATCGATTCCCCGCTTACACCGTGGCAATAACGGTACAACCACCACCTCGACAGCGACCTGGATCACCCAGGACATGATAGAAGCCTATATTCAGCTTCACGAGCTTGGTTTGGCACATTCCGTAGAAGTCTGGGACAATGACCAACTGGTCGGTGGTTTGTACGGCGTAGCCGTTGGTCGTGTATTTTGCGGTGAATCCATGTTTCACCATCAGCCCAATACCTCAAAGCTCGCACTTGCGCATTTGGTTGCGCACATGCAGAAACATCAGTGTAGTTTTATTGATTGTCAGCTCCCCACTGAACACTTAAGCAGCCTGGGCGCCCAATCCATTCCGCGCAGTAGCTTTATTACCGAACTCCGAGCACTGAATCAAACACTTGATTCAGAGGGCTATATCTGTTCAGAATATACTCATCGCTGGCAACCCCAACCAATTACGTTGTAATGAAATTTGGCATAACGCAATCCTTCAGCTGCAGCTACTTACCGGAACGAGACGAGCAATTGCTGGTATTTGTCGGTGACGACGACGCCTGTGCCTTTCATTACCCTCAGCTGATACAAGCCGGATTTCGTCGCAGTGGCAATCAGGTGTATCGCCCTTATTGCCAAGCCTGCTCGGCGTGTCAGTCGTTACGTGTACCGGTTAACGAATTCAAACCGTCACGGAGCCAGCGTCGCATACTGAATAAAAATAAACATCTGCAGGTCCATGTTGCCTACAAGCCGGATGCACGATATTACCCACTCTACGAGCGGTACATCAATGAACGTCATGCCGATGGCAGTATGTACCCACCCAGTCAGTCGCAATTCGACGGCTTCTTAGCATGTGCCTGGTCGCAACCCTTGTTTATTGAAGCGTACGACAACGACAAGCTGATTGGCGTAGCCGTTACCGACGAGGTTGACAGTGTTCTGGGCCATGGCGGCTATTCAGCCATGTACACGTTTTTTGACCCGGATTACGAAAAACAGTCACTGGGCGCCTGGATGATTTTAAGTCAGATAAAGGTGACCGCTCAGCAGGGCAAAACGTATCTTTATTTGGGTTACCAAATTGATGACTGCCGTAAAATGAATTACAAAAACAAATATTTCCCCCACGAACGCTACGCCGACCACCAATGGCACCGAATAAATTGTGCCGACGAGATTGACACATTTCAGCAAACCATTTCACAGTCGAACGACACTTCTGTTCGCTAACAAGTAAAAAGCGCATAGAAGACACGCAAATCGTGTATTTACATCATTAATTACTTTACATAAGGCAGTGAATTGGTTAAGGTCTGCGCGGCGAAAAAATTGACAGTTTATTGAGGTTATTGCTCTAGATGGCGAAAGAAGATTGTATTGAAATGGAAGGTACGGTACTGGATACTCTGCCTAATACCATGTTCCGTGTTGAATTAGAAAATGGTCACGTTGTGACTGCCCATATCTCTGGAAAAATGCGTAAAAACTATATTCGTATTTTGACAGGCGATAAAGTTACGGTTGAAATGACGCCTTACGACCTGTCTAAAGGCCGTATCGTTTACCGCGCGCGCTAATCAATACGCGGACGTTCAGCCCGCATTGCAATTGCCGGTACCGGTAAAACAAAAAAACCCGAACACAATGTTCGGGTTTTTTAGTTTTGTGGTAACGATGCTATGACTATTCGCTGGATTCTGTTGCCGATGCCACTTTGTCCTGCGAGTTATAGCTGAACGTCAGTTTGTCGTCTTTCAGATCAACAGTAACATCACCGCCACTGCTTAACTTGCCGAACAACAGTTCGTTAGCCAGTTCTTTCTTAAGCGACTCCTGAATCAACCTGGCCATAGGACGCGCTCCCATTGCCTTGTCGTAGCCTTTTTCAGCAAGGAACGCTCTGGCAGCCGGAGACACTTCCAACGATACGCCTTTGGTATCCAATTGCGCCTGTAACTCGATAATGAACTTATCGACCACTTGCAGGATAACTTCTGAATCCAGGTGATTAAACCAGATGATTGAATCCAGACGGTTGCGGAATTCAGGCGAAAATACCTTATTGATCTCAGACAACGCATCGTGACTGTGATCCTGCTGTTTAAAGCCAATCGACTTACGCACGGTTTCCTGCACACCGGCATTTGTGGTCATCACCAACACAACATTGCGGAAATCGACCTTTCTTCCGTTGTTGTCGGTTAACGTACCGTGGTCCATTACCTGCAACAAAATGTTGTATATGTCACTGTGCGCTTTTTCGATTTCATCGAGCAGTACCACTGAGTACGGGTGTTTAATTACCGCGTCAGTCAACAAACCGCCCTGATCAAATCCAACGTAACCAGGAGGCGCACCAATCAAGCGGCTTACCGCATGGCGCTCCATGTACTCAGACATATCGAAGCGCACTAATTCTACGCCCATAATCTTAGCCAGTTGTTGCGTGACTTCTGTTTTACCCACTCCGGTCGGACCGGCAAACAGGAAATTACCAATAGGCTTTTGTTCATTGCCCAAGCCTGCACGCGACAAGTGAATAGCATCTGCCAGAGACTCGATGGCCTTGTCCTGACCAAACACCACCATTTTCAGGTTGCGAGACAGGTTTTTCAGCACTTCTTTATCAGAAGCTGAAACAGACTTCTCCGGGATACGCGCCATCTTGGCAATAATTTGCTCGATGTCACCCACGTTAATCACTTTCTTACGCTTGGATTGCGGCAATAAACGCTGGCTCGCGCCGGCTTCATCCATTACGTCAATCGCCTTGTCTGGCAAGTGACGCTCATTGATGTACTTCGCCGACAACTCGGCTGCTGCCTGCAACGCTTTTTGTGTAAAGCGTACGCTGTGATGCTCTTCGTACCGGGATTTCAGGCCCAACAGAATTTTAGTCGTGTCACTCACACTTGGCTCTGCCACGTCCACTTTCTGGAAACGACGCGCAAGTGCGCGGTCTTTCTCAAAAATACCCTGGTATTCCTGATACGTAGTAGAACCAATGCAACGCAGTTCACCCGAGCTCAGCTTCGGCTTCAGTAAGTTTGATGCATCCATTACGCCACCGGACGCCGCACCCGCACCAATAATGGTATGGATTTCATCAATAAACAGAATCGCGTCTTTGTCTTTCGACAATTCTTTGAGAATGCCTTTCAGGCGTTTCTCAAAATCACCGCGGTATTTGGTTCCGGCCAGCAACCCGCCCAGATCCAGTGAGTACACCGTACACTCTGCAATTACCTCGGGGACTTGTTTTTCAACAATGCGGTAAGCCAAACCTTCCGCAATCGCTGTTTTACCAACGCCCGCTTCACCAACCAGCAGTGGATTGTTTTTACGGCGACGACACAGGATTTGAATGGTGCGTTCCAGTTCATCGTCGCGACCAATCAGCGGATCAATCTTACCGTCCTGGGCTTGTCTGTTCAGATTCGTCGCGTATTTGGATAACGCCGAGCCTGACTCTTCACCCTCAGCACTCTCTTCACCGGCTTCGTTGCTCTCCGGCGCATCGTCCTCTGCCTTGCTTACGCCGTGGCTAATAAAGTTCACTACATCAAGACGCGTGACATCGGATTTTTTGAGAATGTAAACAGCCTGACTTTCCTGCTCACTGAAAATCGCAACAAGTACGTTTGCGCCGGTAACTTCTTCTTTACCCGACGACTGGACATGAAATACCGCGCGTTGCAGCACGCGCTGGAATCCCAGTGTCGGTTGCGTTTCGCGATCGGCCGCCTGGTCTTCCAGAATCAATGGTGTGGTGTCTTTGACGAATTCAACTAATTCACCACGAATATTGTCTATATCGGCCCCACAGGCCTTCAGGGCTTCCTGAGCAGCCGGATTATCCAGCAGGGCTAACAGCAAGTGTTCAACCGTCATAAACTCATGACGGTGCTCTCTGGCGAACACAAAAGCCTCGTTTAAGGTCTGCTCTAAATCTTTATTCAGCATATATATTGCCCCTTCTCAAAATTGACTCACGCCTGCTCCATCGTACACATCAAAGGATGTTGATGTTTACGGGCATACTGATTCACCTGCATTACCTTTGTTTCTGCTATCTCAGCAGTAAAAATGCCGCAAACGGCTTTGCCCCGGTAATGAACGGTTAACATCACTTGGTTTGCTTTTTCAGCATCCAACCGGAAGAAACGCATAAGAACTTCAACCACGAAGTCCATGGGCGTGTAGTCATCATTATTCAATAAGACCTTGTACATCGGAGGCGGTTCCGTCTTCTGACGCTCCCGTTCGAGTAGTCGCTCTTTATCGATACTAATGGCGTTACCTTTACTCATAATTTAATCATAGTGCGCTTGCAAGGAATTTCAGATCTTTTTTACCATTATTTTGTCTGGAAAAAAAATAAATTGCACTTGCATAATGCGGTTAAAATATCTACAGTTTTAGTATGTTTTGTGAGTGACGCACAAAGCATGCACTGCCCTGTGTTCAATTGTATTGTGGGGGCAGACTCCCGTGAGTTCAAGGATTAAGAGGAAGTCGAAGTATGGCGGTTGGCAAAGTTAAATGGTTTAACAATGCGAAAGGGTTTGGATTTATTGTGCCCGAGGAAGGTGGCGAAGATATTTTTGCTCATTATTCAACGATTCAAATGGAAGGCTATCGGTCACTCAAGGCCGGCCAGGAAGTGACCTTCGAAGTGCAGCAAGGCCCGAAAGGCTTGCACGCTGAGAACATTGGTCTTGTTGAGGACGAAGAGCGCTAAGTCACCTCGTAAGCAGACATCGAATAGTTAGCAAGCCTTACCCGGGGACGAGTAAGGCTTGTTTATTTAAGCTACCGCCCGTTTTTCTTCTTAATTACACACCTAAATTTGGTAATACGAACGATTTAAAATTGGGATGTAGCCGAACCCATAACCCCGGATTTGCATTTAACTGCTCTGCAGCTTCCGCCTGGTCATTACTTATCGTGGTATGAAGCACTTTTTGATATGTTGCCACTTTGGCTGGTGCCGTTTCCGCATCGACGACGGATTGCACTACTTTCTTTGCTTTCAAAATCGTCGCTGGGCCAAGAGTCAAAATATATTGCGCATGCCGGCATTCTTGCTCGTCGGCCTCACTAACCTGGCTACCACCGGCTTTAAATTTACTGATGTGATGCTCAAGAATACTGCTGGAAATGGGAATTAGACCCGCCAGATGATGCGCTTGTGCACCTGAAAACGGCTTGATGTAAGCCAAATGCGACGCCTCATTAGCCTCTGGTCCATGGCCAATAAAAAAGATATCCAGGCCACCCAACGACTCGAGCTTTTGCAAATAGGCAATAAAACTGCCTTCTAAGTCATCAGAATCCGTTTGCATAGGCGTGAAACTATTAATCTTTTCGAAAAACGCCGGGCCAAGAATTCGCTCGAAGTCACGCACAAAGCTCAGCCCATTTTGCATAGCCATAGGTGCAAGCGCATCCTGAGTAAATACATTAAGCCTTGCGAATAATGCATCATGTTCCGTCTTAGCTGCCAGTTCACCCAACAAACGGTGTAATTGCTGTGCGCCCCGCCCACCAAGTAACGCAATATTGATCTCGCCGGACTTTTCTTCCGCAGTCAGCATTAACTCATTCAACATTGCTTCGCCGATCGCCATCTCACTGGGCAAAACCGTCGGCGACAAGCCTTTATCCACGGGTCGCCAGTCTGCCGATTCAGCATAGGAAAGCCAAACATTGTTATTTTTATCTTCTCTTGAAAACGCGGGTTTATGTGTTGTCATTGTCTAACCTTTTCGCACAAACGTAACCTGAATGCGCCATTGTGCCACCGGTAGCAAACAATGTAAAAAAAGATAGAAATTGCCATAAAAAAAGCCGGCATTGTTTGCCGGCTTTTTAAGGATATCATTGAAGCATTACGCTTTATGCATCAAGAATGCTGTTCAGTGTGCTACTTGGACGCATTGCTTTGCTGGTTTTCTCTTCGTCTGGGAAGTAGTAACCACCAATGTCCTGAGGCTTGCTTTGTGACTCGTCAATCTCAGCAATGATCTTGTCGATATTCGCCGCCATCTTGTCGTAGATAGGGCCAAACTCAGCAGCCAGCTCAGCGTTGTCAGTTTGCTTCGCCAACTCTTCCGCCCAGTACAGAGCAAGATAGGCATGGCTACCACGGTTGTCTAACTGGCCGGCTTTACGCAGCGGTGATTTACCGTTGTTAAGCAGTGACTCTGTTGCTTTATCCAGCGCAGCTGCGATGACTTTCGCTTTCGCGTTGTCGTGCTTAATAGCAACGTCTTCTAACGATACAGCCAATGCCAGGAACTCTCCCAGTGAATCCCAACGCAGGTGACCTTCTTCAACAAACTGCTGAACATGCTTAGGTGCTGAACCACCCGCACCGGTCTCATACAGACCACCACCGGCCATCAGCGGCACAATTGACAGCATTTTCGCACTGGTGCCCAGCTCGAGAATTGGGAACAAGTCAGTCAGGTAGTCACGCAGAACGTTACCGGTCACTGAAATGGTATCCAGGCCGCGGATAGCGCGCTCCATTGAATAACGAATAGCGCGAACAGGAGACATAATAGAAATGTCTAACCCATCTGTATCGTGGTCTTTCAGGTACTTCTCAACTTTCTTGATAAGCTGTGCGTCGTGAGCACGCTCATCATCCAGCCAGAACACAGCAGGCATACCCGATTGACGAGCACGTGTAACAGCCAGCTTGACCCAATCCTGAATTGGCAGGTCTTTAGCCTGACACATACGCCAGATATCGCCTTCTTCCACGTCGTGCTCGATCAGTACGTTACCGTCCTGGTCGATGACCTGAACTTTACCGTCAGCTTCCATTTCAAAGGTTTTGTCGTGTGAACCGTACTCTTCCGCTTTTTGTGCCATCAGACCTACGTTCGGTACTGTACCCATGGTAGTTGGGTCAAAGGCACCGTGCGTTTTACAGAAGTTAATAACTTCCTGATAAATAGTCGCGTAAGTACTTTCCGGAATAACCGCTTTAGTGTCATAAGGACGACCATCCGGACCCCACATTTGACCAGAGTTACGGATCATCGCCGGCATTGACGCATCAACGATTACGTCACTGGGTACGTGCAGGTTTGAAATACCTTTGTCTGAGTTAACCATCGCCAGCAGTGGACGATCTGCATAAATTGCATTGATGTCACGCTGGATTTCAGAGCGCTGAGATTCAGGTAACGTTGAAATCTTGTCGTAAACGCTACCCAGACCATTGTTCGGGTTAACACCCAACTCGTCGAACAACTCACCGTATTTTTCAAACAGTTCTTTATAGAATACTTTTACACAGTGACCGAATACGATGGGGTGAGAAACCTTCATCATGGTCGCTTTTACGTGCAAAGAAAACAGTACGCCCGTGTTTTTCGCATCTACGATTTGTTCTTCGAAGAATTCGCACAGCGCTTTCTTGCTCATGAACATACCGTCAATCACTTCGCCTTCCAGCAAATCAACGCGAGGCTTCAACGTCTTTTTGCTGCCGTCTTTGCCAGTGAACTCAATGCTAACGTGACCCGCTTTTTCTACAGTCACTGATTTTTCGCCAGAGTAGAAGTCACCGCCGCGCATGTGTGCAACGTGAGTACGTGAAGCCTGGCTCCACTCACCCATTGAATGCGGGTGTTTCTTCGCATAGTTTTTAACCGCAGCAGGCGCACGACGGTCTGAGTTACCTTCACGCAGGACCGGGTTTACTGCAGAGCCCAGTACTTTACCGTAGCGCTCTCGAATGTCTTTTTCTTCGTCTGTCTTCGGATCTTCAGGGAAGGCGGGGACATTGAAACCAATAGCATTCAATTCTTTAATCGCGGCGCGTAATTGTGGAATCGACGCACTGATGTTTGGCAGTTTGATGATATTTGCTTCTGGGTCTTGCGTCATCTCGCCCAACTCGGACAGGGCATCAGGCACTTTTTGATCGTCGGTTAAGTAATCCGGGAAATTTGCCAGAATACGAGCGGCCAATGAAATGTCACTCACCTCTACTTCGATACCCGCAGCGCTGGCAAAGCGGCGAATAATCGGTAGGAATGAGTAGGTCGCCAGCATTGGCGCTTCATCGGTTTTAGTGTAAATAATTGTCGACTTACGAGTGGTCATTCTGTACCTCAATAGTTGCAGTAGCAGACTGCGTATTTTTCCGTTCAACAAATACCTGTGGCCTGTAGGGCAACAAGATCGTCTTTTTCCTATTTGTAGTTTTCATTAACCTGACAGACTTTTATTATCACGCACACAAAAAACTCGGCAATGTAAATTGGTATTACCAAGCGGTCTTTCTGTCACTGTTCAGGCCAACGTCATCGCATACGCTGCGCGTGAAAATTATTAAGGTCTTTAGTATAGGGTCAAGCGAATCAGTTACAAGTCATACCTTTGTCTTAATTACAGAGTTCGGGTTAAAAACTTCGTTTTTTGGCTAATTTTTCACCTCGAACGGGAATTTTCGACAAATTTTCAGTTCAGGCTGTGGAAAAACTACAGCTTTGGTAAACTGTTTACTGATTCTGAATTCGGTAAATTTATGTCTTCCACCATCATCCTTTTCAATAAACCTTATATGGTCTTGTCGCAATTTACCGATGCCGATGGTCGTAAAACATTAAAAGACTATATCGACCAGCCGGGTGTTTATGCAGCAGGTCGACTGGACCGGGATTCCGAGGGCTTACTGGTGCTGACCGACAACGGCGCACTGCAGCACAAACTCACCCACCCCAAGGCCAAAACCAGCAAAACATATTGGGTGCAAGTAGAAGGTGATGTCGACAATCACGCCATACAGGCACTGGAAACCGGCGTTGAACTGAAAGACGGCATGACTCTGCCTGCCAAGGTATCGCGTATGGCACCACCGGCGGTTTGGGAACGTGAACCGCCAATTCGGGAGCGCAAGCACATCCCCACTACCTGGTTGAGTATTACCATCAGTGAAGGCCGCAATCGTCAGGTGCGACGAATGACCGCGCATGTCGGTTATCCAACGCTGCGACTGATTCGCTATCGCGTGGGCAACTGGACGATTGATGGTATTGAAAATGGCAGTTTCGTGAGCATGCCTGGTCCGGATGACTTGCCTGCACCAAAACCGACGTTAAGAAAACATTCCGCGCGCCGCAAACAGCCTTCGGATAGCAAACGTAAAATGCCAAAAAGGCATAATAAATCACGCTAAAATCGTGCCATACACAGGGAATTCTGTTAGAATCCGCGCCCCATTAAACTGTAAAGAGCACGCAATTACTACTATGTCGGTTACCCCAGCTAAACAAAAAGTCATTGTCGGTATGTCCGGCGGTGTGGATTCATCTGTGTCAGCCTACCTGCTTATGCAACAGGGCTACCAGGTTGAAGGCCTGTTTATGAAAAACTGGGAAGAAGACGACAATGACGAATATTGCGCTGCTGCAGAAGACCTGGCAGATGCCCAGGCCGTTGCCGACAAGCTCGGCATAGAGTTACACACGATTAATTTTGCAGCCGAGTACTGGGACAACGTGTTCGAGTACTTCCTGGAAGAATACAAAGCCGGCCGCACACCTAACCCGGACATCATGTGTAACAAAGAGATCAAATTCAAAGCGTTTCTCGAATACGCCGCAGAAGATTTAGGCGCAGATTACATCGCTACCGGGCACTATGTACGCCGCCGTGAGGTCGATGGTCACTGGCAGATGCTGCGCGGTCATGACGACAATAAAGACCAAAGCTATTTCTTGTATACGCTGGGCGAAGAACACGTTGCTAAAACCTTGTTCCCGGTTGGCGAAATTGAAAAACCCCGGGTTCGCGAAATTGCTGAAGAACAAGGGTTAATCACCCACGATAAAAAAGACAGCACAGGCATTTGTTTTATTGGTGAGCGGAAGTTTAAAGATTTTCTGAGCCGTTACCTGCCAGCACAACCAGGTGTCATTGAAACTGCCGAAGGCGAAGAAATTGGCACCCACGAGGGCCTGATGTATCACACATTGGGTCAGCGAAAAGGACTCCATATTGGCGGTTTAAAAGACTTTGGCGATGATCCTTGGTACGTCGTAGACAAAGACGTTGCCAGAAACGTACTGGTTGTTGGTCAGGGGGCAAACCACCCTCGCCTGTTTTCGAACGGACTGATAGCAAACCAGCTTCATTGGGTCGACCGTAAAGTGCCTGAGGCGCCATTCAGAGCCGCAGTGAAAACCCGATACCGCCAACAGGATATTCCTTGTACTGTCACGCCTCTGGCCGACGGGCAGGTAGAAGTGAAATTTGACTCACCACAAAAAGCAGTGACGCCTGGCCAGTCTGCAGTTTTCTATCAGGACGAAGTGTGCTTGGGTGGTGGCATTATCGAGAGTTATATTCGCGAATGTTAGACGCCAATATCGAACAACAACTGGGTTTAGCCGGCGTTTGCCAGGCTGCACAACTCGTGCAATCAGTGGCTCGCACCGGACAAGCCGACTCGCTTGCCGTTGAAGCCAGCCTGTCGAGTATTCTGGTAACCGAGTCTGACACGCCCCAGCAGATTTTTGGCCAATTGGAAAACCTCAAGCAAGGATTCCAGGTCATTGTGGCCCAACTAGGTGACCACAGCAGTAAGAAAGACACAGAAATTACCCGCTACGTGGCAAGTATTCTGGGGCTCGAGCGCAAGCTAGCCCGCAACAAAAAAGCCATGGCCATGCTGGGTGAGCGTATTGCTCACGTTCAGCGTCAATTGGCCCACGTAGATTTTGATAACCCGCAAATCCTGCAATCTCTGGCGAGTATTTATTCGGATGTCATTAGTCCCCTCGCCCCGAAAATCCAAATCGCGGGTAACCCAAATAACTTAAGTCAGCCCCTGAATCAGCACCGAGTGAGAGCACTTTTACTTGCCGGCGTGCGCGCTGCGGTATTATGGCGTCAGATGGGCGGACAGCGACGACAGATCATATTTAAACGTAAATCTATTCTGCAAGGCGCTAAACAAGCGCTCAGATTAATTAATTGATTGAGGAGCAAAAGGTGGATCTTTCCCAATTAACGGCGATTTCTCCGGTCGATGGTCGGTATGCCTCGAAATGTAGTGAGTTAAGACACATATTCAGCGAATATGGCTTACTTAAATACCGTGTTGAAGTAGAAGTACGCTGGTTACAAATGCTTTCTAACCAGGAAGGTATTCAGGAAGTTCCGGCGTTTTCACCTCAGTCTAATGCCCTGTTAGACAGCATTGTTGCCGAGTTTTCAGTAGACGATGCACGCCGCATCAAAGAAATCGAACGCACCACTAACCACGACGTGAAAGCGGTTGAGTATTTTCTGAAAGAAAAAGTAGCTGACAACAGTGAATTAAACGCCATCAACGAGTTTATTCACTTTGCCTGTACATCAGAAGATATCAACAACCTGTCTCACGCATTAATGTGCAACGCAGCGCGTGAAACCGTGATCCTGCCCTATGTTGATCAGTTAATTGATGCGATTACTGACCTAGCGCGTAAATACCGCACGGTGCCAATGATGGCACGTACCCACGGCCAGCCCGCTTCTCCTACTACAATGGGTAAAGAAATGGCTAACGTCGCGGTGCGTTTAAAGCGTCAGCGCGAGCAAATTGCAGCGGTAAGCATTCTGGGTAAAATCAATGGTGCAGTGGGTAACTATAACGCTCACTTGTCTGCCTACCCTGAGCTGGATTGGCATGCCATCTCTGAAAAATTCGTGACCAGCCTGGGCGTAACGTGGAACCCTTACACCACGCAAATTGAGCCACACGACTACATTGCTGAGCTGTTTGATGCCATTGCGCGTTTCAACACCATTCTGATCGACTTCGATCGCGATGTGTGGGGTTACATTGCACTGGGTCACTTCAAGCAAAAAACCGTCGCAGGCGAAATTGGTTCATCAACCATGCCACACAAAGTTAACCCAATCGACTTCGAAAACTCTGAAGGCAACTTGGGTATCGCTAACGCCATTTTCGACCACCTGGCAGCGAAACTACCAGTATCTCGCTGGCAGCGTGACCTGACTGACTCCACTGTGTTGCGTAATTTGGGTGTGGGTGTCGGCTACACAGTTATTGCGTACCAGGCGTCTCTGAAAGGGATCAGTAAGTTAGAAGTCAACGAACAGAGTCTGCTTGACGAGCTGAATAACAACTGGGAGTTGCTGGCAGAGCCAATTCAAACAGTTATGCGTCGTTACGGCATTGAAAAGCCATACGAAAAGCTGAAAGAACTAACGCGCGGTAAGAAAGTGAATGCCGAAGTGATTGCTGAGTTTATTGACGGCCTGGAAATGCCTGAAGCTGCAAAAGTACAGCTGAAACAACTCACGCCACAAGCTTATATTGGCGACGCAATCCGTCTGGTAGATCAGTTACTGGACTAAGCCACTACTGATAATCTGGTAGCACTTACATCCTGTGAGGGCTACCATGATTATACATTCGTCTTCCGTTTCACCCGTTCCCACTTATCAGTATTTACAGCGTACATTACAATACGTGCTTTACTTGTATTGTTTCATGCTGGTAATGCAACTGCCATTGATCCTGCTCGAAGTGCCGGTGAATCTAACCAAGGTAACCGTGTGGCTGTTATATCTGCTAGCACTAAGCGCTTTATTGAAGCGCCGAAATAACCTTGCACAGCCCCGCATCAAATCGGGTCTGTTTTTGCTTTACTTCAGTTATCTGGTCATCGCCATTAAGCTGTGGCCAGCGGTTACCAACACACATTATTTTTTGTTGCTTTCGCTGGTCATTGCCGGTTTTGTTTTTACCCGGCAGGAGCGCAACATTCAGCACACCATGGTGGCTATCGGGCTACTGCTGTATGTGTTTATCAGCACGTTTCTGTATGTAAACAACGAGCTTTATACGCTCATTCAGTTTTGTAATGATATTACCCTCGGTGTCATCTGTTTGGTTATCTATCGGGTATTTCAGCATGTGACTTTATTGCGATGGCAACACCTGAGATCGGCGCATACAAACTCAGTTAACACGTTGTCGAGGTTCGTTCCCAACGAACCGGATAAACCCGACCTGCTCTGGCCTTTGGGCGTCACCCGCAAATTTGATTGCGTAACGGTGTTGTTTGCCGATTTAGCCGGATATACGCAAATTAACCGCTGCGAAGGTGACGATAAAACGCTGGCAATGATGAAAGCCCTGTTTCGTCGAATTGATAAACGTCTTGCCCGTTATGGGCTTGAAAAAATCAAGACTAACGGCGACCAGTATATAGCGATTGGGCCACTTCAAGGTAAAGACCATCTCAACTGTCAGGTAGTCATGGATTTTGCACTGGAGCTACATCAGCTCATTTCCCGCCTGTCCCGACGCAGTCCCATTCCCTTCCAATTGCGTATCGGCATTGCTACCGGGCCGCTCTCAGCTGGTATGATTGGGAGTCAGCGGCCACAGTTTGACGTTTGGGGGCAAACCGTCAATCTTGCAGCCTATCTGGAACAAACCTGCACATCTGCTACCATTCGCTGCTGCGCAAACACCGCAGCCCTGCTGAATCTGGATACAACCAGTTCTTATCATGCTCTGCGTAGCCATAAACACCCGCAGACCAAAGGTTGTTACGAATTTAGCCCTTCAGCACACTGACGCGATAAATTGTCTGCCATCAGCAACGACAAGGCCCTGATTCTGTTATGATAGACGCCAGTGAGTTCCCCAACAGGAAAACGATGTGGCGCCGTTTAATAGTGAAGTGTTTCTACGTGAATACTGGCAGCAGAAGCCCTGTGTGTTAAGGCAATTTTTGCCGAATTTTGAAGATTTCGTTGACGAGCATGAACTCGCCGGCTTGGCCATGGAACCTGAATTGGATAGCCGTATCGTACGCTTTCACGAACAACACTGGCAAGTCATTCAGGGCCCGTTTGACGATTTCGATGATTGCCAGGGGCTCTGGAGCCTGCTGGTACAAGGTGTCGACCGTGTCGTGCCTGAAGGCGCGGAATTAATGGCACAGTTCAATTTTTTGCCTTATTGGCGTATGGACGACCTGATGATCAGTTACGCGGTACCCGGCGCGGGCGTTGGGCCGCACCTCGACCAGTACGACGTATTTTTAGTACAGGGGAAAGGCAGCAGACGCTGGCGTGTGGGCCGCCCGGATACATCCGATGAAAAGGTCACTGCGCCAGGCCTAAGACAAGTAGAAGATTTTGACCCCGTTATCGACTGTGAATTGGCGCCAGGTGATGTATTGTACATCCCGCCAGGATGGCCGCACGATGGCAAAGCTATTACACCCTGCCTGACCTATTCGGTTGGTTTCAGAGCCCCGGAGCAGTCACAGTTAAGCGGTTTTCTCGCTGAGCATTTCAGTGGTCAGGGATGTCAGGCCGAACGCTTTACTGACAGCCAACGCGCTTCGATTACATCGCCTGTATGGGTATCGGAAAGCGACACGCAGAACCTCCGACAACTATTGCATGATGCAGTAGATTCACCGGCATTTTTATTGTCTTTGCTGACAATGCTCAGTGACCAGTCGATTGAGCCAGAGCCGCCAGAGCATAACGCGACAGAGCGTTACACAGTAGAGTCCTTTGAAGCAGGAGAACCACTGCTAGGCTTAACAGGACTGCGGCCAATAATGCACGAACGCGCATCCAAATGGCTATTTGTGAACGGTGAGAAAGTTGCCCATGAATGTGAAGATCATGCATTTTTAGCGAACTTACTGTCAAAAAATGCCATTTATCTTACTGACTTTGACAGTCATCCAAGCAAACTGGACATAATTTCATCATTTACTACACTGATCAATATGGGGTATTACCACTTTTTGGACGAATAGCGGGACAACTATGATTTATAGTATCGAAGCAGTCAGATGGCACACAGCAAGACCACATCTCGAAGCGCTGCGACGAACCGTTTTTGTATTGGAGTGGCAGTTACCTGAAAGTGCAGAGTTTGACGAACTCGACACAGACGCGCATCACGTGTTGGTAATAGGTGAAAACAAAAAGCCCATCGCGACCGGCAGATTAACGCAAACCGGTGAACTCGGCAGAATTGCTGTCTTACGAGGCTATCGCAATATGACTGTCTACAAGACGCTGTTTTCCGCTTTACTTAAATTAGCCAGCGTAAACAATATCCAACAAGTTAAAGTTCAATCCGCGCTGGAAAGCGTTGAGTACCATCAAACCCGAGGCTTTAAGCCAGAGGGCCCGGTATTTATGGAAGCTGGCGTTCCCATGCAAAAAATGGTGTGCCAGCTTACTAAGTTCGACTTACCGGACGTCGAACACATTCATTAATGTCGCCTAGCCCCAAAGCTTTCGTTTTCGTAAAAAGTGTACAGACTACCTGCTCTGCCTCTACGTAACTGAACGAATATTATCTGACGTACATGCCGCTGGGAGTTGTTTGCTTCCGGGTTTTCCGCCTTCAACTGCCATTGTATCGAGAAATAACGCTACACGTCCCTGGCATCAGTGGCATTAACTGCCAGCGCGACATAGGTAAGCATGTCGCCTGAGATTTCCCAGTAGACTTTCTGATCCATTGCTTTGATCTCCCACACGGTGAGATATCAACCCTGTTCTGTGATAACACTGTCAAACAGGCTCCCTTCCCGGGGCAGAAACTGGTTCGCTTTTTGGAATTAGGCGTGTACCCAGGCTGCCATTTATTGTTCGTTAAATGGTTCTGTCATAAATTTATTTTCTGGTTATACACTGCAATAAATGTTGCAGCGGGTGCTTGGGTTTAAAACCGTCTATGCGATTAACCTGGCTCCGACAGGAATAACCTGACGCCATTACCTGATCGGGCTGATAGCGGGCAACCGCCTGCTCCCAACTCATTGCATAAATGCCCAATGAGTTTGCTTTGTTTTGCGCTTCATGACCATAGTTACCAGCCATGCCGCAGCAACCCACTTTCACGATATCGACAGGCTGACCCAGACTGCTGAAAATTGACTGCCAGATTTGTTCAGTTTTAGGTAATGCGGTCTTCTCAGTACAATGCGCAAATAGTGCCATTGGCTGCGTCTGTTCTCTAACTGCTTTGCTTTCCCACAGGTCATCAGGTAATGCTTGCAACCACTCGTGGACGGTATGAACAGTAAAGTCGCCTCGCTTTTCACCTAAACTATGGCTGTATTCATCGCGGTAACAAAGTACCAGTGGCGTATCAACACCTACCAGAGGAATATTTAACGCTGCCACTTCATTCAGAAATGCTGCCGTTGTTGTAGCGGTTTGAGCAAACTCTTCCAGGAATCCAGCAACGTGCTGAGGCTTACCGTTTGGTTTAAACGGCAGTAACACCGGCACCTTACCCAGTTCACTGACCAAGCGCCCGAAGTCCATCACAACCTGGGCATCGTAATAGCTGGTAAACGGGTCCTGAACCAACAACACGTGTTTCTGGCGTTCAGATTCCGGCATTGCTGCCAGTTCGGCTAAATCAAATGACTTGAACACACTGTCCTGTTGTTGTGTCAGCGTGGGATACGACAACAAAGGCGCATCCACATAACCTACTTGTTTTTCAATTAAGCGCTGCAGCCATTTGGCCCCCAGGAAGGTGTTTACCACTCTTGGGAACTTCGCCATCAACGGGGTGATTTGTTCAACGTTTGCCACCAGATGGTCTTTCATTGGCCGCAGGTAACGCTGGTAATAAATCGACAAGAACGTAGAGCGGAATGCGGGTACATCCACTTTAATCGGACATTGATTTGAACAGGATTTACAAGCCAGGCAACCGCTCATGGCTTCAAACACTTCATGCGAAAAATCGTTGTGTTGCGCGCGGGTATTCTTAAATCGCGTCCACCAGCTGGTTTTAAACTGCTCAGCCGAGAGTTTGGTTGTATCGACGCCTTGGTTAGCCAGTAACCGCACCCACTCACGAATAAGGCCTGCTCTCCCTTTCGGACTATGGCGACGGTCTTTGGTAATTTTACTGGACGGACACATAGGGGATGTCGTGTCATAGTTAAAGCACAACCCGTTGCCGTTACACTCCATGGCGGGTTTAAATGCGTCTTTAAACGCAACAGGAATAGTTCTGTCGAGTGTTGCGCGCTTCGGATCGCTCACACGTACTAATTCATCAGTGCTATCTAATGGCGTACAGATTTTGCCCGGATTCATTTTGTTCGATGGGTCAAACGCTGTTTTAATTCGTCTTAATTCGGTAAACAACGACTCGCCAAAAAATGCCGGCCCATATTCGCTGCGGAATCCTTTACCATGCTCACCCCACATCAAACCGCCGTGTTTTGCCACTAACGCGACCACTTCATCGGAGATTTGATGCATCAGTTTTTCTTGTTCCGGATCACACAAGTCTAACGCGGGTCTAACGTGCAATACACCGGCATCAACGTGACCAAACATGCCATACTGCAAGCCATGGCTGTCCAACAACGCGCGGAACTCCATAATGAAGTCAGCCAGGTTTTCCGGCGGAACGCCGGTATCTTCGGCAAAAGCGATGGGTTTTTGGCTGCCTTTGGTGTTGCCCAACAGGCCCACCGATTTTTTCCGCATGGCGTAGATTTTATTAATATCAGCACGGTCGTAGGTCAGCTGATAACCGATAACGCCATACTCGCCAGTAGCCGCAGCGGCCGACAGTTCTTCTTCAAGGCGAGCAATCCGGGCTTTAATTTCATCCAGATCGTTACTGTTATATTCGACCATGTTCAGGCCTTGCATATCCTTACCCGGTACATCCTGAATCAAGTCAGAAATGGAATGCCAGATAATATCTGTGCGCGCCAGGTTTAGCACTTTGCTGTCAACGGTCTCTACTGATGTTGCCTGAGCAGCAATCATTCGCGGCGCATGACGTAACGCCGATTCAAAGCTGTCGTACTTAATATTGACAAGGGCGGTGTGTTTGGAAATTGGCGTCAGCGACAGCTTCGCTTCTGCCACAAACACCAGCGACCCCTCAGACCCGGTAATGAGGCGGCTCACGTCAATCAGTGACTGCTCTTCATCATAGGCGTGTTCAAGATCGTAGCCGGTTAAGAAACGATTCATCCGAGGGAATTTCTCGAGGATCTCATTGCGCTTACCGCGGCAGGTACTTAATACTTGTCGCAGAATGCGGCCGTAAGTATCGCTGCGCGTCGCCATTTTCTCAGCGTCCTCAATACTGATTGGCGATGTTTGCAGAATTTCGCCATTTGCCAGCACGCTGGTCAGTCCCAATACGTGATCACTGGTTTTACCGTACACCAGTGAGCCCTGCCCCGATGCGTCAGTGCTGATCATACCGCCCATGGTGGCGCGGTTACTGGTAGATAAATCCGGAGAGAAAAAATAGCCATAAGGACGAAGCGCATCGTTAAGTGCATCTTTAACAACGCCAGACTGAACCCGGACCCAGCCTTCCTGCGGATTAATTTCGAGGATTTTGTTCATGTGGCGCGACATATCAACCACAATGCCGTCTGTCAGGCTCTGACCGTTGGTACCGGTACCGCCTCCACGCGCACTGAATTTTACCTCTGGGTGCTGATTAGCTAATTCACCGATGATCTGTAGATCATTAATGCCTTTTGGTAACACCACGGCCTGGGGTAGTTTTTGATATACAGAATTGTCAGTAGCAACCGCCAAACGGCTGCCGTAGCTGTATTCAATATCACCAGCGAATGCCGATTTTTCCAGACTTAGAAGATAACGCCGATAAACATCGGAAACAGAAGACTCGATGGGTACAACAGGTAAGTTCAAGGCAACGCTCTCGTCAATAGTTTGGTCGCTAAGTATACCTAGCCTGTCGGTCTGGCTCCACCGTTAACACAGGTATTTTCTACGGAAGTTGAATAGATTGATAAACCGAGAAAAATCTATAGAAACTGCTTATCGACAAACACAGCTTATTTTCATAAATCATTGATTTTAAAATTCAAAGCAAATTCAGAGAAAAGCACTATCTCTTGCAAAATTCCAGTTTCAACGCTATTTTCATACAAGATAATAATAACGATAGTGAGATAAGATATGGCGATTGAGTCTAACCTCAACATTTTAGATCGTTCCTTACGCGGTCTGATTGGTATTGGCGTCACAGCTTTTGCCCTATTCAATGGCGACATCATCGATGATGTATTCATAGAGATACTGCTTGGTATTTTCGGTATTCTGAACCTAATTTCACTGGCATCAGGATGGTGTCCGGTTTATCACATTGCTGGGATTAGCACGCGCAAACAATAACCCCTAGCAGGTACTTTTCTTGCCAGCACAACCGATAACGCATATCAAACGCGATACCTCTGTCAGGCCACGGTTAATCGTTGCCTGCCTAGCCGTATCGGTACTGATTTCTGCGATTTACGTTACGGTTTCTTACCGGCTCACCGCTGACGTCAGTTTACAGACCGAACTAACCGCCATGCAAAAACTGGCTCGCCTGCTAAGCAGTGAGCTGGATATGCATGAAGGAAAAATCGCTGACCAGGCTGGCTCACTGGTAAACCTGTTGTCTGATCCCAACGATGATACGCCCAGGTTATTCCACATAACCCGCGAAACGGAAGCCTGGCAACGAGGCCATCGCCTTTCGAAAACTGAACAAAAACAATTACTCACCGCCATCAGTCGTCCAATAGACGACTCACACTTAGTGACAGTGAATAATCGCAACTTTTTATGGCAGCAACATGTCGGAGAGCAGCACACTGTAACCTTTGCTCAGGAAACCACCGCACTTGACCTGACGCTGTCATTTGTTGCTAAAAGGCTGCTGATCACGTCTGTATTAGTGTTCTGGATAGCGGTTTGGCTTGCGCTTACGCTATCTTCCCTTATTGCCAAACGCGCTCAGGAAATCAACGATGCGCTAGCAACCATCGCCACCCATGATGCGCTCACCGGCTTACCCAACCGCCTGTATTTAATGGATACGTTGAGCGCTGCCCTGCCGAATACCGACTCGGTAAAAGCAGTGGCGCAAGGCTGTTTGTTTGTCATTGATCTGGATAAATTCAAAGAGGTAAACGATTCATTTGGCCATTCTGCTGGCGACACGCTTCTTAAAGAAGTCGCAGCCAGATTATTAAAGGTGGTGGTTTCACCAGCGGAGCTAATTCGCATAGGCGGTGACGAGTTTATTATCTGGGCACCTGATATCAGTATCGACGGTGCTGAAGACTTAGCCCAGGACATGGTCAACGCATGTGACACGCCAATAATGATCAATGGTTTAGCTGTGAATACCGGTGCCAGTATAGGTATTGCTCACTACCCCACGCATGCCCAGGAGCCCGAAGCACTCATCGTTTGTGCAGATACTGCGATGTACAAAGCTAAAGAACAACGCAATGGCTGGCAGGTATACGATGACAGGAAAATTGCTGACTACAAACACAATTTACAGCTGCGAGCAGAGCTCAGTGATGCCATGCAAGAAAGGCAAATCATCATGCATTATCAGGCAAAAGTTGATCTTGCATCCGGCAACATCATAGGTGTAGAGGGATTATGTCGTTGGGAACACCCTCGTTTGGGATTACTGATGCCCGGGCAATTTATTGATCTGATTGAAGACAGCGGAAAAGTACAGGAATTCGGACGCTACATTCTTGCCGAGGCCATTACGCAAGCGGCGAGTTGGCAGCAGCAAGGCATTGAAGTCCCTATAGCCGTCAACCTGTCGCCCTACAATCTGCTTGATCCGGGGCTGATCACCTATATTCAGAATAAATTAAATGAAAATCAGGTATCACCCCATTTAATCGAAATTGAGCTGACAGAAAATGAAACCTGTCTGAATATTAAGTACATTAAAGCTGCGTTGGAAAACATTAAAGCAATCGGAATTGTGTTAGCCATTGACGATTTTGGTACTGGCATGAGTTCGCTGTCTTACCTGGCCCACCTGAACGTTGATGTACTGAAAATCGACCGGGCTTTCGTGATGGATATTGAAACCAATACAGGCCACAAAGCCATTGTCGCGTCGGCCATTACACTATCCCAATCATTTGGCTGTAAAATGGTAGCGGAGGGTGTGGAAACCCTGTCTCAAGCCAGATTGCTGCATGAAATGGGCTGTGTCATAGCCCAGGGTTATTTATTTGCCAAACCCTTACCTGAAGAAAAAATCAAACAACATATCCTAGCCGGGAAAACACTCTATCCAAATGCAGAAGGTCTCGTTCCCCCGTCTGCCGTTAATGCCTGAGAAGATTTTATTTGCTCTGCACCTTGCCCTGTGTCGTGCCATTACATTTTTTTACATATAAAAAATAGGATTATTCGGCAATTAAGTTAAACTAGCAGGTGTAGAAAGAGGAGTAATGTATGGTTAAAGTGATTCGATTAAGCGTGGGAGCATTGTTGTTCCTGGGTGGTATTGTATTAACCTTATTACCCGGTTCTATACTGCTCGTCATCGGTGGGCTTATTTTATTGAGCTACGATTGGCCTCGTGCCAGAAGCTGGCTCCGTTTTTTTCAGAATCAAATGAGCACATCAGCCAGACGCCTGGACAAGTTTTTGTTAGGTCGTCGTCTTCGCAAAGCCCGTAACAGAAGTTAATTCGAGATTTACGTCTTCCGTTACCCAATATAACTTAGCAGCACTCAGTTACGGCGCTACCGATAACGCTAATTCTAATACTTTAGTAAAATTAATTACTTAAGGTGTGCGTTTGCACGACTAAAACTAGCCCAAAGGATAATAGCTGACTGGTAGCAATTATTTTGCTGTTACTATTAAATGGGGTTTTCGTTTAGACGTACTCATTGTTTTAGAGGTTAAACATGAAACAACAAGGCTTTACGCTCATTGAGCTGATCATTGTCATTGTCATTCTCGGTATTCTTTCAGTAACTGCAGCCCCGCGCTTTATCGATTTTCAGGGTGATGCCCGTAAGGCGACACTGCAAGGCGTAAAAGCGGCGCTGGATGGCGGCGCCCGTCTTATTTTTGCTAAGTCAGCAGTCGCAGGAGAGCAGCGCTCAGCCAGTGAAAATCTGGTTATTAACGGCAGTACTATTTACACTGTGTACGGCTACCCTGCCATTCGTGATGTGGTAACCAATCTGAGTGCATGGGCTGACATTGACGGCAGTGGCAGCGGAAATGGCACTGACTTTCGAATTGCCGTTTCCACTGATTCAGCACCACAAGCCGTAACGCAAACTGATCAGTTTGCTATTCTGCCAAGTGGTGTCGGCTCAACAGAAAACTGCAAGGTTATCTATACTGAAGCCCAGTCAGCCGGTTCGAGTCCGACTATAACGGTGTTAGACAGCGACTGTTAAGTTACCCCCTATTCTGAGTGCCTGTTGTCTTCGTGTGGACAGCAGGCGCAATGCCCCTGTTCATTTCGTCTATCCACTCAAACGAATAAACACCACATCAAGACTGGCACGCTGCAACGTGGTCTGGTTTTACTTTTTGCGATTGGTTTTAATTAGCGGCAAGTGCAGCTAACCCGTCTATGCAGTAATAAAAAAGCCCATGCGTTTACCGAATGGGCTTTTGTGATTGGGTAACCGCTTGAGCGATTACTTTGCGTGTTGCTCTGTGGATTGAGACTTACGCCTTGTCACCGTGTTGTTCAGCAAGGTACAACCAGGTTTCAACCACCGTATCCGGGTTAAGTGATACTGAATCGATGCCCTCTTCTACTAACCAGGCAGCGAAGTCTTCGTGGTCTGAAGGTCCCTGACCACAGATACCTACGTACTTACCGCGTTTCTTGGCAGCTCGGATAGCCATCGACAACAGCACTTTTACCGCTTCGTTACGCTCGTCGAACAAGTGAGCGATTAAGCCAGAATCACGGTCCAGACCCAGAGTTAACTGTGTCAGGTCGTTAGAGCCAATTGAGAAGCCGTCGAAGATGTCGAGGAACTTGTCAGCAAGCAGTGCGTTAGACGGTAACTCACACATCATAATGATGCGCAGGCCGTTTTCACCTTTCACCAAGCCTTGCTCTGCAAGCAGTTCGATAACCTGCTGACCTTCTTCCAGTGTACGTACAAATGGGATCATAATTTCCACGTTAGTCAGGCCCATTTCGTTACGTACCCGCTTGATAGCCTCACACTCAAGGGCGAAACAATCACGGAAGTCCTCAGAAATGTAGCGACTTGCGCCTCGGAAGCCCAGCATTGGGTTTTCTTCGTCTGGCTCGTACTGATAGCCACCAACCAGGTTGAAGTACTCGTTAGACTTAAAGTCTGACATACGCACAATCACTTTCTCTGGCGAGAAGGCCGCACCGATAGTAGAGATGCCTTCAACCAGCTTGGTGATGTAATACTCTTTCGGTGACTCGTATCCAGCGATCATGTCGCTGATTTCTTCTTTCAGTTCTTCCGGCTGCGAGTCGAAGTTCAGCAATGCCTTCGGATGCACGCCAATCATACGGTTTATAATGAATTCCAAACGCGCAAGACCCACGCCTTTGTGAGGCAGACGCGCGAAATCGAATGCGCGATCAGGGTTACCCACGTTCATCATGACTTTCAGTGCCAAATCAGGCATAGCATCGATGCGTGAGGTCGTAACGTCGAATTCCAGTTCCTGATTGTAGATATAACCTGTGTCACCTTCTGCACACGACACAGTGATCTTGTCACCAGTCTCGATAGAATCGGTTGCATTTCCACAGCCAACCACCGCAGGGATGCCTAGCTCACGTGCAATGATTGCCGCGTGACAAGTACGGCCGCCTCGGTTAGTAACAATGGCAGACGCCTTCTTCATGATCGGCTCCCAGTCCGGGTCGGTCATGTCGGTTACCAGCACATCGCCGGGCATAATTTTGTCCATCTCTTCAATGGAACCAAGCACTTTGGCCTCACCAGCACCAATCTTGTGACCAATCGCGCGGCCTTCACAGACGATGCCTGCACTGCCTTTCAATTGGAAACGCTCAATGGTTTGTGCGTCTTCGCGGCTTCGTACGGTTTCAGGACGCGCCTGTACTATGTAAAGCTGGCCATCTACGCCGTCTTTAGCCCACTCAATGTCCATTGGACGCTTGTAGTGCTTTTCGATGATTTGCGCCTGCTTTGCCAGTGCCATCACTTCGTCGTCAGTCAACGAGAAGGTCTTGCTCTGTGCGGGCTCAATATCCACGATAGTCACTTGCTTACCGTGGTCCTGATCCTCAGAGTAAATCATTTTGGTCAGTTTGCTGCCCAGGTTACGGCGCACAATGGCTGGCTTACCATTGTCCAGAGTAGGTTTATGCACGTAAAACTCGTCAGGGTTAACTGCCCCTTGTACAACCATTTCACCCAATCCGTAAGAACTGGTAATAAACACCACATCTTCGAAGCCTGATTCGGTGTCGATTGTGAACATAACGCCTGAAGAAGCGATGTCACTACGCACCATACGTTGAACACCAGCCGACAATGCCACGCCCTTGTGGTCGTAACCCTGGTGAACACGATAAGAAATAGCCCGGTCGTTAAACAGCGACGCAAACACGTGCTTCACTGCAACGATAACAGCGTCGTAGCCTTTCACATTAAGGAACGTTTCCTGCTGCCCTGCGAACGATGCATCAGGCATGTCTTCAGCCGTCGCAGAAGAACGTACCGCAAATGATGCTTCGTCACCTGCATCGCCCTGAAGCTCAGCAAACGCGGTTTTAATTGCATCCTCCAGCGCAGGCTGGAAAGGTGTGTCGATGATCCACTGGCGGATGTTTTTACCCGCTTCAGCCAACGCGGTTACGTCATCGACGTCCAACGCATCCAACACTTCATGAATTTTCGCTTCCAGACCACTTTGCTCTAGAAATTCATTAAATGCATAGGCTGTTGTTGCAAATCCACCAGGCACTTGTACGCCTGCGTTGGCCAGGTTTGAAATCATCTCACCGAGCGAAGCATTTTTACCGCCAACACGATTAACATCGTGCATGCCTAACTCTTGATACCAAAGTACGTATTCTTGCACTTTTACAGCCTCCAGCTTGTAACTATTTCTGTACGCGCGGTTTTAAAATGCGCTTGTAGGGTAGAGGGAAAACAGGCCTGATGTGGTGTGCAGACTAGATTTTCCTTACGGAAATTCTAAAATGCCAGTTATAAGAAAGTAAAATTTTATTTCATTTCGTAATAAATTTACGACAAAGTTAAGGAGTTGTTGTGCGCACCGCATTTTATATCTCAGACGGCACAGCCATCACAGCAGAGGTGTTTGGCCACGCTTTACTGTCACTTTTCCCGACAGAATTCAATCATAAGACAATTCCTTTTGTTGAAACTGAAGAACAGGCTTACGGCGTAATTGAAAAAATTTCTGAAAGTTTTCAAGATAGCGGCGAAAGGCCGCTCGTTTTTTATACAGTAGTAAACACTGATATTCGTCGAATAATATCCCGTTCGGTCGGTATTAACTACAATTTCCTCGACCAATTTGTGGCGCCGCTGGAAAAAGTCATTGGCGTGCCTTCAAAACCAGAGAAACATCGCACCCACAGTATTCACGAAAAAACCTATGACATTCGCATCGAAGCGGTTAACTACGCACTGGCAAATGACGATGGGTCAAATCTGAAGGATTACCACGAAGCGGACATTATTTTGGTCGGCGTCTCCCGCTCGGGTAAAACCCCAACGAGCCTCTATTTGGCATTGCAATACGGCATCAAAGCTGCCAACTATCCGTTTACTGAAGACGATATGGGAGACATGCTGAAGTTGCCCACCGTACTGCGGCGCTTTAAACAAAAATTATTCGGCCTGACCATCGAGCCTGCGAGGCTCCACCAGATCCGCTCTGAGCGCCGCGCAAACAGCCGGTATGCGTCATTGCAACAATGCAGAATGGAATTGCGGGAAGTTGAAAACCTCTACCGCAAAGAAAAAATCCCATTCCTGAACAGTACCAAATACTCCATCGAAGAGATCTCCGCCAAAATCCTTGCAGAAACAGGCTTACAGCGTAGGAAGTACTGAATATTCGATGCTACTGAAAGCGCTTGGTGAGTGCATCAAGGTGTGAAGCATAAGGCTTCCACCGTCCCTGCCCTGAGCGATTGATAGGCTGTCTGACCTGTTCGGCGCTGGGCGTTTTAATTAACCGCTGGGTTTGGTGAAATGCCACGCAAGCCTCTTCAAATGGCACCCCAATATAGTCCAGAATCCGGGCGACCTGACCGGGCAGATCATCCAGCACGTCCTCGTGATGTACGGTAAGGATGTCGCCAGGATAACAATGATGCCAGTGATCCATGAGTGATAAATAAGCCTGATAGTAACGGGCAACGTCATCAAGGGAATAAGAAAACTCTTGCCCTTCACCAAACAATTGCTTGAAGTTACTAAAACAGCAATCCATTGGATCTCGTCGTGCGTCGATAATTTTTGCATTGGGCAAGATCTGTTTGATAAGGCCAATGTGCATAAAATTATTTGGCATTTTATCTATAAAAAACGGGGCCTGTTCCCGGTAACAACGGGTCTGTTCAATATAGGCTTTACCCAACTGGTATCGCTGGTCATGCGTAAGATGTGCTACCGCAAAGGGATACGGCACAAACGTCGATTGTGTCTCCTTCTGGTCCGCTAATTGTGACTGCATAGCCGGCGTATTTATTTGAGATGCCAGGGCGAGAATATTGTGCAGCTCCATAGTGCCGTCAATATCACTGTGCGACGCCAGAATTTGTTCAATCAGCGTGGATCCAGCTCGTGGCATACCAACAATAAAAATAGGATCGGGTGCCGGGAAGCCTTTTGGCGATGGCGCTCCGACATCAACAGGAAACGCGTCTACCTGTTGGAGAATGGCTTGTTCGGTGCGTTCTATGCTAAATGATAAAGTGGCCTTTTTGAGTGCGTTCCCTTTTTCATAATACGCAAAGGAAGCATCGAATTGTTTACTGTCCTCATGCGCTTTACCTAAAGCAAAGCACAAGTGCACCTTGTCATCTACCGACAACGACGGAGACTCTGCCCTGTCCTGCATCTTACTGATTTCCTCGTTGGTAAACCGATAAGATTTCATATTTGCCAGGCTCCAATAAGCATCACCAAATGAAGGATGATAATGGGCAGCCTGCTTGTAGGCTTCCACCGCCTGCTCTGCGGCGCCAGCCGTTTTATGGGCGTGGCCCAATGCCAGCCAAACAGCCGGTTTATCCGGATCGGCTGCAAGCAGTGAGTTGAAAATACGGATGGCCTGTTCCGTTTTATTTAAGCCCAAACAAGCATTCGCCAGCGCCATTTGCATTGCTGTCGAGTTCTGAACAGTCTCCGGTAAAGCCATAACCTGACGCTCAATGAGGTCGTGTTTACCCAGCTTCGCTAACAATCCCACATACAGTGACACAGCGCGCTGGTTGTCGGGGTACAACGCAATACAGCTTTCCAACAAAAACTCAGCGTCGTGGTAAACCTTCATTTGGATGCCGATTTCTGCCAATAACATCATGGCGTCGGGCTGGTGCTTGTGTTGCTGAAGAAATTGCCTGCAAACACGCTCGGCATCAACCAGGTTGTTTTCGTACATCAGATCGTAACCACCGCGAATAGGCGCGGGTAATCCCTGCCAGTAAGCGATCTGCTGCTGCGCAATGTCTTTGGCTTGGTGGTCATTAAACTGAGTGTAAATCTTTAATAACTGCTGCCAGCTGGTAAGCAAAGCGGGATTGTATTGCGTGGCTTTGAAAAACGCACTGCTGGCAGCCTGCTGGTTGCCCATCGCTAAATAACAGTAACCAGCCTCCTGATATGCACGGCCGTAGTCCGGTCGCAACGCCAATAAATCGTCGATGCGCTTAATAGCATGCTGAAAGTCTTTCGCTAGTCGACAGGTAACAGCCGACAGATACAGCGTTTCTGCTTTTTCGTGTTCATTAATATTGAGCAGAAATAACTGTTCCAACGCGGCTTTGGCGTTGTCCAACCTGCCTTGTTGTAGCGACTGTTTAACCGTTTGCAGTAATGATATAGAAGTATTGGCCATTGCTATTCACAGCTGAAAAGTAAAACGGCAAGCCGAAGCTTGCCGCTATTCCCTGATCACAGGTACTTGTTTCAATTAATAATAATCAAAAGAGAAGCGTACGCCAACTGTTCTTGGGCGATTCGTTACCACCTTAGGCGTGTATTGCTGCGTATCGATGTTCAGCATGGCTGACTCGTTGAACAAGTTGTCAATAAACAGTTCAACTTTCCAGCTATCGTCTGACATCCCTACCGACACGTTACTGATCATGTAGGCTTCCTGCACGTAACGGCCGCCGCGGAAAGGATTACCGTTTGCGTCGTTGTAGGTTGCACCTGCATACACTGCCGCCTCGTCCTGAATTTTCAGGCCAGAACCCGTGCCATAAATAAGCTGGGTTGCATCTTCCATTACATAGGCATCCATGATCATGCCAGCTAAGCGGTCACCGGTGTAAGAGACTGACGCATTAACAAAGCCTTCTTTGCCACCATCCAGTTCGAAGTAGTAACGCGCATTCACGTTACCAGAGAAGCTTGCTGAATACGGCAATTCGGTACCAACACCAGCGGCAATGCCTTCAAGCTCTGGGTTGATTCGCGTTAACTCAGTATCAAGGATACTAAATGCAGCGTTAACCACCAGGTTGTCCGTTGCCAACCAGGTAATATCAGCGTCAACACCTTTCACTTCGGCATCACCCACGTTGTCGGTGAATACCAGGAAACTGATGTTAGTCGGGTCGAAGCGAGAAGTTTGTAGCTCACTGATTTCAGAATAATAACCCGTGGCATTAACGCGCAGAATACCGTCGAGGAAATCCCCCTTCAGGCCTAACTCGTAGTTGTCCAGCGTATCGGTTGTTGAATACACTGGAATACGGAAGCCTTCAAACGCGCCCGATTGATTAGCCGCGGCATCGCCACCTAAACGGTTTGTGACCGGCGGACGGAAACCTTCTGAATAGTTAGCGAACAACAACACGTCGTCTGACACTTTCCAGTCCAGGCCGAACTTAAAGATGGTGTCATCTACCGTCAGCACGCCTTGATCATCCAACAGGCTGATGTCCAAATCGCCGCTTTGAATTGCCGATACAATGCCTTCACCATCCAGGCCAAGACCGTCATAGACAGCCGGGTCGGTTACGTTTTGGCCATAAGCTTGTAAACGGCTGGTCACGTCACGGGTCGTTGTTGCACCGCGATAGATGTCATCGATTTGATACCAGCGTGCACCCACACTGGCTGTCAGTGTTTCGGTAATATCGTATTCGAACTGACCGAATACCGCGATTTGCTCAATGCGGTGTGTAATATCATTCACAAAACTGATTTCTGGCGAGAAAGGACCGCCGTCACTGTTAATGCCCTGGTTTCCTTGTAAGCGACGCGACGAAGACAGGTCGTCAAAACCAAAGGTCGCCATTTCGGTGTTGGCAATCTTAAACTGACCTACTGACGCGACTTCTTGCTCGTCATAGAATAGACCTGCAGTCACTCGCCATGGCGCGTCCACGTCAGTATTTACGCGAAATTCGTGGGTTAAACGCGTGCTGGTGGTGTCTTCTTTATAGTATTTGGTTGGGTCAAGACAGCGGATGTCAGCTGGATTATCGGGTGTGTCGTAGTGATTACACACGTAATACGCAGAGAATAAACCTCCGTTAGTGTAACCGGTATAATCAGTTAAGGTATCGATTTCGCGATCCAGATAACCACCGGTGTAAACCATTTCCAGTTTGTCCAGACGCCCTTCTACAGTCCAGGTTGTCAAACCAAATTCATCTGAGTTTTCATCAGCCTGGAAGCGGTTTGCTGAACTTTCACCCGATAAAGTTGGATCGTAGGCAAACACCCCTTCGGTGTCCAGAGTTTGTTCGGTGTGCTGAACCAGTAAGTCCCAGTTCTCGTTGATATGGTAAGATAAACCAATACGCGCACCCGAATAAACAGCATCGTTAAAATCGTCTTCTACGTGTTCGCCATTGCGAGGCGAAACAACCGCTGCGGTGTTAGACGTAAAGCCATTTACGACACGACGCGTATCCATTTCAGCCGGGTCTGCACCATAGCCAGCCAGCGCGCCACCAGAGATTCGGTCAATGACAACCGCACTTCCGATATAACCGCCGTTGCCCGGGTCATTTTCCAGATTATCAATCCAGCCGCCCTGCTTTTCGTTGTAAGCAACAACACGTAACGCCAGATCATCGGTAGGCGTAATATTGATATAGGCTTCAACTGAGTTGCTAAGCTCGCCGCCTTTGGTGGTTGAAATACTGGTGTCAAAGCCAGCAGCAAAGCCTGAATGATCGGGCTTTTTGGTGATCAGGCGAACCGTACCGGCCTGAGAACTTGCACCAAACAATGTCCCTTGTGGTCCGGGCAGTACCTCAACGCGCTGAACGTCGGTTGCATAAATATCAAGGTTACGACCAGCCATAGAAACCGGCATTTCGTCCTGATAAAACGCAACAGAAGGCTGCAATGCCTGAACGGATGATAGCGTAATGCTTGACTGCGTGGTTGCCGCACCACGAATGTAGATCTCGTTTTGACCCGGGCCTGTTCCCTGGAACACGACATTAGGTAAAAACTCTACGTAATCCTGAAAGTTATCAATGCCCATGTTTTCAAGCGCATCACCGCTCAACGCAGAAACAGCAACTGGCACATCCTGAATAGATTCAGAACGTTTTGTTGCGGTAACTTCAATGGTTTCGATAGACGCTTTGGTGTCAGGCGTTTGAGCAAGAGCTTGCTGAGCAGTCAGTGCGGCCACGATGGCGCAGCTGATGTGTGTTTTTTTCATTAAATGAACCCTTTCTAGATTTAGAACGAATTGAATTTATTCTTATTAAATGCAATTTGAACGATACAATCGATTGCATTGCGCTTATTATATTTTTACACAACCTAAGCAACCATTGTAGCACATCCATATAAAACAGCACATTTCAACGAAATAGACAGCATAAAGGATCAAAATATAGTTTCTTGTCTAATTATTTTTCAGATGATTTTTTTGACGTGCATTTTTGTTGTATATTCTGTCAATTGAATAAAAAACTGTTGGTAGAAAGGTCATAATCTTGCAAAGCAGTCAGCAACACACGACAGAACAACCCGCATCTTTAAACAAGCCGGTATTTATTGCCGCCTCAGCTTTTATCACGCTGTTATTGATTTTTACTGTCATCAATCCCGATATGGCAAACACGGTATTCAGCACCATGCAACAATCCGTGGTAGATAACGGTAGTTGGTTTTACGTACTCACCGTGGCCGTTATTTTGTTGGTCGTGGTGTTTATTGGTATATCAGAATACGGCGATATACGTTTGGGGCCGGATCACGCCAAACCCGAATTTTCCATACTTACCTGGCTGTCTATGCTTTTTGCGGCGGGCATGGGCATCGGCTTGATGTTCTTTGGTGTTGCCGAGCCACTCATGCACTTTATGGCACCGCCAACTGAAACCCCGAACACGGTAGAAGCGGTAAAAGAGGCGATGAAGACAACGTTCTTCCATTGGGGTCTCCACGCCTGGGCGATTTACGCGATAGTTGCCTTGGTATTGGGCTATTACGCTTTTCGTCATCAACTTCCGTTGACGCTCCGGTCGACACTGTACCCATTAATTGGCGACAAAATTTATGGTTGGCAGGGACATGTGGTAGATGCCTTAGCGGTAACGGCTACGATTTTTGGTATTTCAACCTCGCTGGGGCTGGGCGCAAGTCAAATTAACGCGGGCCTCAACTTCGTGTTTGACATCCCTAAATCCACCGCCATGCAAATTGGCATTATGACGGGTGTGGTAGCACTCGCTATTGTGTCGGTAATGACCGGCCTTGAAAAAGGCATCCGCCGGTTGTCTGAAACCAATATGATCATGGCAGTTGTACTACTGGGATTCATTCTGATTGCGGGACCCACGGTGTTCTTATTGCAGGCTTACCTGCAAAATACCGGCGCGTATTTGTCGGACATTGTGCGTAACACGTTCAATTTATTCGCCTACCAGAAAACCGATTGGATCGGCGGCTGGACAATATTCTACTGGGGATGGTGGTTGGCCTGGGCACCTTTCGTCGGATTGTTCATAGCGCGGATTTCCTTTGGTCGCACATTGCGGGAATTTGTGCTGGGAGTACTGATGATCCCGACGGCTTTCACACTGTTGTGGATGACGGTGTTCGGCAATGCCGCAATCGAATTGGTATTCACAGAAGGGTTCACCGAACTAGCGAATATGGTAAAAGAAGACAGTGCTGTTGCACTGTTTGTGTTCCTGGATCACTTCCCGTTTAGCAGTATTATTAGTGTGATTGCACTGGTGATGGTGATTATTTTCTTTGTTACGTCCTGTGACTCAGGGGCAATGGTTGTAGACATGTTGTGCTCCCATGGACGCAACGATACGCCGCTGTGGCAACGCGTATACTGGGCCATTGCAGTAGGTTTAGTAGCGGCGATTTTGCTCTACGCCGGTGGACTGGGCGCTTTACAAACCATGACAATTGTTGCCGCACTGCCCTTTTCCATTATTCTGCTTATCGCGATAACCGGCTTAATAAAGTCGCTACGCATAGAAAAGCACAAACGCGACAGCCTGCAAATTACGGCGGTACAAACAGCGGTAGTTGAACACGATAAACCCTGGAAAGAGCGGCTTTCCGAACTGGTGACTTTCCCGAATAAAAAGGCGGTATCCGGCTACATGATCCGCAACGTTTATCCGGCACTGCATGAGATCCGTGAAGAGTTTGCTGAACAACAGTACAACGCCAGCCTGGACATCAGCGATACGCACGTTGCGCTGGAAGTTGAGTTTAGCGGACAGAATAACTTTATTTATGCCGTCTACCTAACCAAAACACGACAGCCCGATATTCCTGTGTCTACCGAAGAAACACTGGACTCAGATGAAGGACAGACGTACTATCGCGCCGAGGTTCACCTGGCTGAAGGCGGGCAGGATTACGACATCATGGGATGGTCTAAAGATGGCGTAATAAACGATGTACTGGACCACTTCCAGAAGCATCAACACTTTTTACACCTATTAAAATAATTAGCAGGAACGTAAATGCGCAAAGATGAAGAATTACTGGTAGCCCTGAGAAGAGTGATCAGGGCGGTCGATTTGCGAAGTAAACAACTCAGTAAAGACGTGGGCATTACCGGACCGCAGTTAATGGTTTTGCAAAACATCGCAGAGAAACCTGGGATCATGGTAAAAGAAATTGCCGACAACATTAACCTGAGTCCTGCGACCATCACCAATATCCTGGATAGGTTAGAGGCCCGCGAGCTCGCTAACCGTATTCGCAGTACTGAAGACAAACGCAAGGTAGGCGTGTACTTAACGGAAAAAGGTCAGCAAGCTGTAGAGACTGCCCCTCGTCCGTTACAGGAGCACTTTGTGGAACGATTCAGTCAGTTGGCGGAATGGGAACAAAGTCAGATGATAGCCACCATGCAGCGCATTGCTTCAATGATGGATGCAGAACAAATTGATGCCTCACCGGTACTGGCGGTAGGCACCCTAACCGAGCGCCACGATTAGTTTTTGGCGCCGGCTTTTAGCGGATTAGGGCGGCCACCGGTTACTTTGTCTGCCCGGCCCTCCTGAATGGCTTTTTCAGCCCGGCGTTTACGCACTTCTTTCGGGTCTGCAATTAACGGGCGATATACTTCAATACGGTCGCCATTGTTCACTTCTAACGAAGGTTTGACTACCCGATTCCACACCCCTACCTTGGCTTTTTTGAGTTCAATTTCCGGGTGAATATCGAGTACACCTGAGGCCATTATTGCCTGCTCTACGGTAGAGCCAACTGGCACCGTAAGTTCAATAAGTGACTGTTTTTCCGGTGTTGCGTAAGCCACTTCTACGTTAATAAGGTCGTCCATTACGCGTATACCACCTTGGCGCGTTGTGTAAAGGCTTTCACCATGCTCTCGGCCAGACTATTAAAAATTTTACCAAACGCCATTTCGACCATGCGATTTTTGAACTCAAAATGCAGATTCAATTCTATCTTACAAGCCGACTCTGACAGTGCGGAAAACGTCCAGCCTCCCTGGAGCTTTTTGAAAGGGCCGTCAACGAGTGTCATTTGTATGCTTTTCGCTGGTTCAAGGTAGTTTTCTGTCGTAAACCACTGCTTAATACCGGCTTTTGCAATCAGCAAAGACGCCTGCATCGCGTTGTCTTGCTGACTGATGATTTTGCTGTCTGAACAACCCGGTAAAAACTCAGAATACGCATTCACGTCATTCACCAGATCAAACATTGACTGCGCGCTATAAGCGACCAGCGCGCTTCGCTGAATTGTAGGCATATCATTCGTAACTTGGTAACACGGTGAACGGAGTTTACCACAAAACTGAACATTGGCGCACAATCCAAATCGCTGTAATCCTTACTACAAAATTTTTTCTACCTGCTCAGGAAATACGAGACAAGCGTTGCGCAATCAGTATAATAGCGCGCATGAAAAAGAATAAATCCAAGCAATCCACAGGTACTATCGCCCTTAACAAAAAGGCGCGTCACGACTATTACCTCGAAGACAAATTTGAAGCCGGCATCTCATTACAGGGATGGGAGCTGAAAAGTATTCGCGACGGTAAAGTGAATATCAAAGACACCTATGTGATTATCCAAAATGGCGAGGCATACCTGGTAGGTTGCCGTATTACGCCATTGAATCAGGCGTCAACACACGTAATTTGCGAGCCAGAACGCGCGCGTAAATTGCTGTTAAACAGGCGTGAGCTTGATCGCTTAATGGGTGCACGAGACCGACAAGGCTACTCGATTGTTTCCACCGCCATGTACTGGAAAAAGTGCTGGGTTAAACTGGAAATTCACCTTGCTAAAGGTAAGCAGAGTCACGACAAGCGCGACACAATTAAAGATCGCGACTGGGACCGCCAGAAAGCCCGCGTAATGAAGCACAAAGCCTGACCACCAGCGTTTACTGCGAGGCGCAATCATAGCGCCTCTGCAAACCATTCTGTTGTCATCTCCAGCAGTTGTTCATCCTGATTTGCGTTTTCGTCCAGCACATTGAATATGTGATCGGCCCCTTTTATGATGACGGCTCTGGCAACATCACTGCCACTCGCCACAATCAGTCTGGTAGCCGCAGTTGGCGGTACCACCGTGTCGTTACTGCCAGCAATGGCTAATACCGATCCTGTGTATTCTGCCATACCCGATAATGACTGGTTCGCCATTACTTGCTCAAACCATTCATAACTTATCGATAAAGGCGGACGCCACGCGAATTGCTGTTCTACCTGGCCTTCACGTTTTGCTGTCATGTACAGCGTTTCAAACATGTCTGCAAACGGCCCAATGCCATCAGACGCTACCGATGACCAAGCCACGAAGCTCTTAATACCGGGTTGCTGCGCTAACAGTAACTGCGCGATCAAACCGCCCTGACTGAACCCCACAACACCTATTCGATGGTCGTCTACCTGTGGCTGTGAACGCAAAAACGCTAACGCCACTTCCGCATCGCGTACCGCAGTTTTTAACGTGTAGTGCGTGTAATCTACCGGGCTATCTCCGGTGCCTGCAAAATCGATCCTTATAGACGCAATGCCGTTGTTCGCTAACTGTTCAGCAAGACGCAAATACAAATCACCGACTTCGTTTTTATGCGAAGCGCTGCCATGCAACAAGATGACACCTGGCACCACAGCTGTCCCCTCTGGTGATGTCATAATGGCAGGGATTTCATATTCACCGTTATCCAGCATCAGTGGTGTCGACAGCACATCAGCAAAGGCGTTAAGTGACACAAATGCCAAAACCAACACACTGCAAATTAGCCTTTTCATGCTCTTTTATATCCCTGAATTAATGGACTGCCCGGTATTTGGCGACAATGTCGGCCATTACTGCCAACGCAATTTCTGCCGGCGTCTTGCTGCCAATGTCCAACCCAATCGGCATGTGTATTTTTGCCAGCGTTTGGTCATCCAACTGCCCGATACGCTGTAAACGCTCTGCCCGATTACGAGACGTACGTTTAGACCCCATTACGCCAACGTAAAAGGCATTGGTATTCACCGCATCAAGCATGGTGGTATCGTCGACTCTGGCATCGTGCGTTAACGACACTATGGCCGTTTGCCCGTGCACTGCATCTGGCTGCAAAATATAGTCCGCCGGGAACACCGGGACAATTTGACACCCCGAGAGCGTGACACGCGCCAACTCTTCCTGACGATGCTCACACACAATCACTTCAAAACCGAGCGCCAATGCAAACTGCACGCAATACTCGGCAACCGGAGAAATACCCGCAATGATCAATCGCTTTGCCGGGCCTATTCGAACAAAGACAGGCGACTCTCCCCCCTGCCAGTCTACCGGCGACTGCGAAACCGACGCAGGACTTAGCGATACGTCAGCACTTTTCAAATCTATGGTTCGAGTGAGTAGACGCCGACCGCGAATTGCGTCGAGGTAGTCTTCAAAATGGTTTACCCAGGTTTTTGTTGGCTGAATATACTCAACGCACACGGTTAAGATCCCACCACAGGGTAACTTTATTTCACCGTTGCTTTGCCCGTCGCCATATCGCTGAATAGCAACAGGTTGCAATGATTCGGGCGAGCCGAGTTGCGCCAGAAATTCATCTTCCACGCAGCCACCCGACAAAGAACCGACCCATTCACTGGCACTGCAAGCAGCAAATAAACTGCCCGGCTCTCTGGGAGAAGATCCCCAGGTAGATAGCACCGTACAAAACCAAACTGGCTGACTGTTATTTAGCCACGCCAATACCTGCTCTACGACTTTTACATCCAAGGGTTGCATTATTCCGAATTACCCCTATATCTGTTATGTGGGTAATGTAGCAAAAAAACCCGGCTCACCAACAGGATACAATGCCACATTTGGATGAAATCCTGACACAAAACGGTGAAATGCCAGTTGTGTACAACCCACTTTCGCGATACCATTCGCGCTTCAACTCTGGGGCTGATTAGGATTCGACAGGATCTAGGAAGCTGGAGGTGCATGCAGAGGTGCGGTTTGCCTCTTTAAAAAGCCGCATTTAAATAGTCGCAAACGACGAAAACTACGCACTAGCCGCTTAATAACCGGTATAGGCCCTTCCACCTAAGCTCTGTCTGCTAGCCAGGATTTCGGAAGGTCATTAAAGCAAACTAGCGAGGGAAACTCTCCTGAGGTTGAACCGCGAAATAGTATCAGGACAGCTACCAGGAACCCTGTTTGTCGGGGTCCAAAGTAGTTAAATAAAAGACAAACTAAGCATGTAGTACCAAAGGTAGACATTTTCTGGACGCGGGTTCAAATCCCGCCAGCTCCACCAAACATAAACCCTGTGCCGAAAGGCATGGGGTTTTTATTTAGACTCGTCGCTATTTCGTGCTCCTCCTCTAATAATCTGTCTTTCAAGTGCCATTAGGCACTATTCCATAACTAGCTTTATCTCAACAACACCTGATCTCACGCAAAGAATTACCCCAATTGCTTAGCTATAATTTGAGTATAAAGTGCAGAAATTGCGCGTAAAACAACCAACAAAAATAGCGGGATCAGACCCCATGCAAACATTTTGGCAGATGTACAACGTCATTGAGAAAACGTTCTTCTTTACACTTTCACGTAAAATCACTGGCAATATAAGCTTCTTGTTTATATTTCAAATCATCAACTTTTACCTGTTCTATTCTATGCTGTCCGCGCCGCCTGAAGAGCAGCACGCCATGCAAGGTACTGTGATTTCAGTGTTTGTTATTAGCACCCTGTGTTTCGGGTTCACTATTTTTTATTTGCATCACCTGATCGTTCGCCCTGTAAAAGCATTGCTTTCAACACTAAATCACATTAACCATACCCAGGGCGACCTCTCCACTCGCCTACCCGCTTTCACCTGCGACGAGTTCAGTGAGCTGTCGGCGGCCTACAACACCTTTGCAGGTAATCTGGCTAGACTCATCGCGAAGATATATCAGGATGCAGAAAAAGCAGCGGAAGCCAATAACACCGTTAGCCACATCGTAGACTCAGTAAATTCGCAGGCAGCACAGCAAAAGCAGAACAGTCAGAGTATTAGCCAGTCAGCACAAGATGTGAGCCATCGCATCGACCACATTGTGTCGGCGGCTGAGCAGGTTTCTACGTCTAATGAAGTTAATTTGAATAATGCCGTTACCGCTAACGACACCCTGGAAACGTCTCAGGAGCAGATTAGTAGTATTACTGAACTGCTTAACCAATTTGCCAGCACGGTAACTGGCCTGCAAAACAACGCCGAAAATGTACGCAGTATTTTAAAAATGGTTGAAGGCTTTGCCGATCAAACCAATTTACTTGCGCTTAATGCCGCTATCGAAGCTGCCCGTGCTGGTGAAGCTGGTAGAGGCTTTGCTGTTGTGGCAGATGAAGTGCGCAGTTTGTCGGCAAAAGTGGCCGATGCAACTCAACAAATCAGTAAATTCCTGAATGAAATGGATACCCTCGTTAAGGAAACACAGAACGAGTCAGGCAGACTCATTGATGTTTCTACTGCTATGAACGAAAGCGTTAATTTTACACGTGACACCTTCGCCACAATGATGCGCGACTTTAATGAAAACATAGCGGCATTCTCGCAAATACTGGAAGCGGTAAATGCGCTGAGCGCTCAACAGCAAACAGCAGCCGGTATCGCAACCAATATCGCAGAGGTCAGCGACGATATTCAGTATCAATTGGAACAAACGGTGAATGAAGCCTCAAGAGCCAAAGACCTAGCCAATTCTACCCAACAAGGCCTAACGCAATTTGTTGTGAAGGCTTAATGTGTGCTGCATTAATCTAAACTTAATGCGTTAGCGTATTACGGGTGATTGTGAATTATTGGAAATGAATATTGAGCAAAATCACCCGTCAATACAGTGCCGACGACCTGTCACGGATCATCGAGATGGCATGGGAAGACCGCACGCCTTTTGAAGCTATCGAAAATCTGTTTGGTGTTAATCAGGACGCTGTCATCAAAATCATGCGCAGTGAACTAAAGCCATCGAGTTTCCGACTGTGGCGCAAACGCACGCAAGGCCGAAATACCAAACACTTAAAGTTGCGTTCGCCTGACATAAACCGTGGCTACTGCCCCACTCAGTACAAACAGCGGTAACATGCTGTTAATTCAATCAGCGAGCGTCGAGCGGTTTTTTACTCAATCGTTCACGTAACAAACATGACTTCGCGGGACAATCAATCTATAAGCGTTGTGTGGTTCAAACGAGACTTGCGTTTGCAGGACCACCACGCCCTTCACGCTGCATGGGAAAGTAATAATCCGGTATTGCCTGTTTACCTTTTCGAACCAGCAATAATGGCCGACTCACACTACAGCAACCGGCACTGGCGGTTTGTGTGGCAAAGTCTGTTAGACATGGAGCAGCAACTTAGACCACTCAATGCCAGTTTTCATGTCAGCTATGACGACGCCTTACCGTTCTTTAAACGGCTCCACCAGCACTACCAACGCATAACGCTATACAGCTATGAAGAGGTGGGGCTGGCGTGTACTTTTGAGAGAGACAAACAGCTTAAAGCCTGGTGTAAGTCGGTGGGTGTGGAGTGGAAAGAATTCCCTTATGCGGGCGTTATCAGGGGGCTGACTCACCGCAAACAGTGGTTGGCAAACTGGCGTAAACAAATGTGTTCTGCGCCTGTAAGTACACCCATTCACAAGATTAACTGGGAAACAAACAAAACTCTGGTTACCCGCGTGCCTGCCACCATTTCTGCCGAGCTGCACCGGCCAGACGAGCACATGCAACTTGGCGGAGAGACACAGGCACATCAAACTCTGGTCTCCTTTATCGATGATCGCCATCGTAGCTACCACACACAGATTTCCAGTCCCCTCAAGAGTATGCGCAGTTGCTCGCGTTTATCGCCCTATCTGGCTTGGGGAAATCTGAGTGTTAGGCAGGTTTATCAGGCAATTACCGCCGTGAAATCCCCCTTACCGCGATCCTTACAAGCTTTTATATCGCGGCTGCATTGGCACTGCCACTTTATCCAGAAATTCGAAAGTGAATGCGAGCAGGAATTCAGGCCTGTTAACGCCGCATATCAGCGTTTTCCGTACAGAGCTGACGAACAAGCTACACAGCAATTTAAGGCTTGGTGTGAAGGCAATACCGGTATTCCCATGGTTGATGCCTGCATGCGCAGTGTTATTAAAACCGGCTACCTGAACTTCAGAATGCGGGCTATGCTGGTAAGCTTCCTTACGCATTATTTGCTGATTGACTGGCGCAGAGGTGCACTTCACCTTGCACAACAGTTTCTGGATTTTGAACCGGGTATTCATTACCCGCAGTTTCAAATGCAAGCCGGAGTAACCGGTACAAATACGCTGCGGGTTTACAACCCGGTGAAACAAGCGCAAGACAACGATCCAAGCGGGGAGTTTATTCGAAAATGGGTACCTGAAATCGCACATCTGGATATTGAGGATTTGTTTGCTCCCTGGCAGATCCCACCGCTTACGCAATTAACGCTCGACTCACCCTTGCCACCGCGCTATGTGAACCCGGTAGCCATTCCAGAAGATATTATTCCGCCACACAGAGACTTGTTGTGGAAATGGCGTGAGCGAGACGATGTCAGAAAAGAAGCCCGCCGTGTGTTGCATCGTCACAGCAATCCGGGATAGCTTGTTGCTTCAGTGTGTGCTCAACGGGGCGGTAGAAGCAGTATGCATCTGATCACACTTTTCCAGCGTCAGGGTTGGCGGCAGCAGACTGATATTTAGCGAACCCGCTTTTGACAGCAACCCCATACCTAAAATGTTGTTGGCTCTTGGCATGACGGCAACCTGCACATCTTCAAATGCACAGGCATCGCTTAGTGCAAACGCTGTCAGGCGATAGGTTTTGATCTTTTTAATTTGTCCGTTTGCAAGTCGAGCATTAACGTAGCCTGCTTCTGTTGCAGGCTCGTTTGCGCTCAATTTTTTAAATGTGTCAGGGGTCAGTAATGTAAGTGACGAACCTGTGTCTAACAAAAACTGTGCGTCGTCAACTGCCCGGGTATGGATGCGCAAATACAACGTACCGCCTTCACTTTGCTGCAAAGCAAACTGCTCAGCGTACGCTGTATTGAAGACACAGTATATGAGCAATAATGTGGTGAAAACACTTAGTTTGCTTTTCATAGAAAAGACACGCTTTGGCCGACCTTATTGATAAGGAGGCAATTTAAACGCCACTTGTTAACCAACTCATATTTAATGACTTTTTTTCAAACACACCGCACCGGTTCACCAAAACAAAGCATGCAAGCACCTTTTTTGTGCGAATCTTAAATAATTGATATTTATTTTGTGAATGAATTCATAAATTGATAGCTTTTAACTATCACGAGACAGGCTTTAAACTTTAGATTAAGTGCTTATATTATCTCAACAGAACATAGACATAGATAGCAACTTCAAATAAAAGGTCACCTATTATGAAGAAAAGCACATTATCGTTATTCTTTACTACCGGCATCCTTGCATGCACGTCAATGGTGCACGCGAATGCCTCAGAAGCAGGATCCGCTGCTTCGCAAACTTCCTCACAGGTTGTCACTGAATTCTCAGGAAAGCCACCGTTTAAAAGACAACGCGTTGTCGGCGAGACAATGGATATGGCTCAGTTTGAAGTCGTAACATCGGCACAAACATGCCAGGCCAATAAAGCCACTATGCGAGGTAAACCACCGTTTAAGCGCAGTAGCGATTGTGTAGAGACGGTCGACCTGGCGCAATTCGAAGTCACCAACGAAGAAAAGACAACCCAATTTAGCGGTCGCCCTCCTTTTAAGCGTCACTAAATCACACTTAATGCGATAGTCAGTTCCTGATCCAAATCTTTGCCGATGACATAGTTCATCGGCTTTTATATTACTCTCTTCAACCAAAAATCTGTTGCTTCCGCGTTTCTGGCTTAATATGCCTATCGCCCCTACTGTGCCTGTTTCCGCTCCGAATATCACTTACCCAATACCCATTTCGCTATTCTATTTTTTCGATTATGCCGTGTAGTTTTATTCATCACTGTTAGCCCACACAATTCGGTATTCTATTTGCAAAGAAATCGTTGGTATTCATATAAACATCTGAACAGGAGTCTGGATCATGAAAAGTGCATTGGTTGTAGAAGGCGGTGCAATGCGCGGCATTTTTGCGGCGGGTGTGCTAGATACGTTTCAGCTTCAACACTACAATCCGTTTGATATGGTGCTTGGTGTGTCTGCGGGTGCCACAAATGCAGCGGGTTATGTAACAGGCAATGCGCCTCGAAATCGTAAAATTATTACCCGCCTTGCTACACAACGTGAGTTTTTTAATCCCGTTCGCTTTATGTTGAAAGGCCATATGACCGACGTGAAATGGCTGTGGCTGGAGGCGCAGGCCCGGTATCCTATAAACGCGGAAGCCCTGGCGACATCTACGCCGTTAATTGCTGTTATAACCAATATGCGCACTGGTGAGCCGGAATATCACCGTGTTACTGCTGACAACATAGATGTGTTAATGGAAGCGACCTGCGCCTTACCGATGGCGTATCGCACGCCTCCCCGTTATCAGGGAGTCCGCTATGTCGATGGCGGTGTGACAGACGCCATTCCGGTGCAGTACGCCTATGAGCAAGGTTTTAAGGACATCACGGTTATACTCAGCCAGCCCTGGGGTTATCAAAAAGCCGAGGAAAAAGGTACCTGGGTCGCCAACAAAGTGTTTGCCCGCTACCCAAAACTGATACAAGCCATACAGCAACGTGCTACGCGCTATAACGATACATTGGCATTTATTGCTTCACCGCCCACTGACTGCCGGATTAATGTTATCGTTCCGCCAGCAGAGTTCGGTGTCGGCAGGTTGACTATGCGCCGCGATAAACTTATTCACGGCTATCAGATGGGACGTCACGCCGCGCAGTCTTATCTGGCTCAACTGCGCGACGTTGCGGCTTAAATAGTTATCCCGCTATACCGCTAACTATCCGTATTCGTTACTGGCAGACCTCGTGCCGCTGTATACACATCTACAGCGGCACTCAGCGCGCTCTGGTAGCGATTGATTACGTTCAACTGGGCGCTAAACCAGCTGCGCTGGGCATTGAGCAAATTCAGGAAGTCGCTGTCACCCGACTTATATCTGGCCTGGGCTAAATCGTACAACCGTTGATTGTTTTCCAGTTCAATCAAGTCCAATGCATACGCTTCACGCTGAAAACGATAATTATCTGCTGCATCCTGCATTTCCTGCGCAGCGCTGATTATGGTTGTCATCAGGTTATTGAACGCAATTTGAGTATCCACGTTGGCATCCCGTTCGGCTTGTTCACGTTTGCCGTTGTCAAACAGCACCATGGCCGAACTTAGCGCTGCCGAGAGTGACCAGCCGTTGGCAAGATCGGTAAGATCTGACATGCCCAGATCCGCGCTTAAACTCAACCCTGGTAAACCGGCAATACTGGCCTGATAAACACTAATGTCCGCCAACTGAAGCTGCAAAAAGGCCGCGGCGACATCCGGGCGCTGACGCAATACACTGGCAGGCTGTTGAACGTCAATTTCCGGCAATGCCAGACTATTCACCGGTGCCGTGAATTCGCGCTGCTGAAACTCGCTGTCGGCCAACAATGCAGCCAAGGCGCGGTTATTAATGGCTAATTGATTCGACAGACGCAATACCTCATTTTGGGCACTTAACAGCGTGTTACGCTGCTGCGCAAGCTCTATGCCCGATGCGCTACCAGCGTCGTACCGCAACTGAATTAACGACAGTAGCTGTTCTGATGCTGCCACATTTTGCTTTGCTATGGCTAAGCGTTGTTGCAACGACAACTGAGTAAAATACGCATTGGCGAGCTGACGCTGCAACAGCACAGACTGGTTTCGAAGTTGCGCCTGGCTCACATCAATATTCAGCGTTGAGGCCAGAATACTGGCTTCACGCGAACCCCAAATATCCACGTCATAACTCGCGCCTATTGATGCCGATGAGCTCAGTGACGTAAGGCCTGTATCCAGGTTTTCGCCACCGCGACCACTTAATCGTCCCGACACGGCAGGTAAATTATCGGCTCGAGTCTGCCCCAGTTGAAATTGCGCACGTTCTACACGCAACGACGCCGTCGCTAAATCCAGATTCTGCGCGGCGAGTTGCGCCATTAGCGCCGATAACTCTGGTGAGTCGAACCCGTGCCACCAGTTCGTATCTACCGATACCGTTGCAGTGATCTTTGGGTTTGAGAAGCTCTCAGGCAGTTGCACCTCCGGAAAACTCCGCGATGGCTGCATACTGCATGCACTTAATATAAAGACAGCGGACATGGCTAACGAAACGGCAGCAGCACGCGGGCTAAAATGAACAAAACAGCGTGCCATAAATTAATCCTCTGCCAACGCATCAATAGGGTTTAGCCGGGCAGCCTTGTGAGCCGGCGCAAAGCCAAACAATACACCCACCGCCAACGACGTAACAAAAGCCAGAACAGGCGGTAATAAGGTATAGGCCACCGAGACTGAAAACTGTGACAGCACGAAAATCACGGCATACCCCAGAAAAATGCCTACGCAACCGCCCATAACACACACCACCCAGGCTTCTATATTGAACTGCTTTAAAATGTCGCCGGGTTTAGCGCCGGTCGCCATGCGCAGCCCGATTTCTCGTTTCCGCTCCGACACATTCACCAACATAATGTTCATCACGCCGATACCACCAACAAACAGCGATATGCCCGCAACAGACGCCAGCAACCAGGTCAGGGTATTCTGGGTTTCTGTGACCGCTTCAACCAGTGAATCCGTGGTCCGCACCATTACATCTTCCTTGCCATGGCGTGCCGTTAGAATGGCAAGAGCTTCTTCCTGTACGCCAGATGCAGCTTCTGTCGACGCCGCTTTAATGGTGATGCCACTTAAATACGGGCGTCCAAAGGCCTTTAAGCGCCCAGTAGAGATGGGGATTAAGACTTCGTCGTCCATGTCGTTACCGCCTGCACTGGCACCTTTGGATTTCAGTACCCCAATCACCTGATAAAACGCATTTTTCATTAAAATGTATTCGCCGATAGAGCGGTATTTATTTTCAAACAGGGTTTCGGCTACGGTATCGCCTATCACGACCACCGGCGCATAACTGTCGACATCTTCATTAGTAAAAAAGACGCCCTGAGACATTTCCCAGTCTTTGGCATAAAAATACGCAGGCGTGGTACCGGTTATCCGGCCTGAGAAGTCATTTTCACCATAGCGCATGGTGGCGCGCGTACTTCGCTCTGGCGCCACATATAAGGCACCCTCTATTGCTTCTAGTGCTTTTGCGTCTTCTAAGGTTAGCGATGCGATATCACCTGAACTTCGAATATTGCCGCCGCCGGGACGAATCGAAATCAGATTTGTGCCTATGGTTTCAATACGTTTGAGCACGTCCTGCTTTCCGCCCTCACCTATTGCCATCATGGTAACCACCGCAGCGATGCCAATGATGATGCCAAGTAAGGTAAGTAACGTTCGAAACCAGTTTAGCCGCAGCGATGAAAACGCCATGCCCAGTGCAGCGCCAGTTGAAATACTGGGAAAGACATTAACCTTAGGCGGTTGTTGCTGCTCAGACTCAACTGACTGCATTTCTGCTGCGCCAGTATCTTCCACAATCTCGCCGTCAAGCAGCTTCACCTGACGTTGGGCGTGCTCCGCGACTGCTGGATCGTGGGTGATTAGAATAATTGTCACCCCTTCCTGGTGTAGTGATTTAAGCAGGGCTAGCAACTGTTCGCCGCTGGCTGAATCCAGTGCACCGGTAGGTTCGTCGGCCAGGATCACTTCAGCGCCATTAATCAGCGCCCGGGCTACTGACACTCGCTGTTGCTGCCCGCCCGACAATTCGCCAGGACGATGGGTAATGCGATCCTCAAGCCCAAGTTTACCCAGCAATTGCGCTGCGTGAGCATTACGCTCAACCTCGCTGGTGTTGCTGTAAATGGCTGGTAGCGCAACGTTTTGTTGTGCCGTTAACGTCGAGAGCAACTGATAGCGCTGGAACACAAAACCAAAGGTTTTGAGCCGTAATGCAGCCAGTTGGTTGTCATCGAGATCCGCCACAGACTGGCCGTGAATCCGATAAGTACCTGCACTGGGTTTGTCCAGGCAGCCCAGAATATTCATCATGGTGGATTTACCCGAACCCGATTGCCCCATGATGGCCACAAACTCACCTTTCTGAATGGTAAGCGACACCTGTTTGAGTGCCGTGACTTCTGCACCTTCAGACTGATAACTACGACTGACGTTATCCAGTGAAATTAATGGGTTAGAAGCCACCACGACGCCCTCCGCCAGGCATGCCCGGCGGCATTCCCGGTGGACCATTTTGCTGTCCGCGCTGACCTCGTGCAGCAGCACCGCGCACACCCACCACGACCTGCTCGCCTTCGCTCAGACCGTCAAGGATCTCAGCAACGGTGCGATTTCTAATCCCCACTTTGACCTGGCGCTGTTCATTGCCCTGCTCGGTAACAACCAGGACAAACGGATTTCTCGGCGGGCCTTTTATGGCGGCCAGAGGCACCAATAACGTATCTGTTTTTTGTTCCTGTACAAAAAACACCTGGGTGGTCATGGCGTCCATGAGCGCCCCGCTATCGTTCTGTATATCAATGAGCACCTGATACAGCACAACATCATTCACCACGTTTGGCGTCGGCAGCACCTGACGCACTGTTGAATGGTAACGCGTTCTGGTATCGCCCAGTGTAGTGAAATACACCGGCATACCGGGGTACAGTTTACCTACATCAGCTTCAGACACTTCGGCCCGAACGGTCATGGTGTTTAAGTCTGAAATTTGCAGTAGTGTGGGCGCATTTTGATTGGCGTTCAGGGTTTGGCCCTGACGCACTTTAATCGTTGCAACCGTTCCCGCAATGGGTGCGTAGATTTTCGCAAAGCCCAGTGTTGCTCTGTCACCCTCTAGCGAGGCTTCATCAGCTTTGATTTGTGCGATCGACGCGCTGATCTTTGAATCCAGTACACGCACATTGGTTTGACTGGCGTACACTTCGTCTTCACTCACGGCATCTTGCGCGTGCAAGCGTTCGTTACGTTTAGCGCGCAATATGGCCAGCTCTCGTTCAGCTTTCAACTGTTCAAGCTGTGCGCGCTTGTTCTCAAGGTTAGCTTCGGTTTTTTGTACCTGGGTACGAAACACCGTGGCATCAATGTCTACAAGTAACTGGCCTTCGGTAACTACGTCACCTTCTTCAACATAAATCGCATCAACCTGGCCAGAGACCTGCGCCCCTACTTCCACGTAACGTTTAGGCTCAAGTTGCCCGGTGGCCACTATGGTTGTCTCTATATCGCCGCGACGCACAGGCGCCAGCAATTGTGCCTCGTCGTTGGCTGCAGGGGCATAAATGCTATAAAGCGCGTAAGCAGGCGCGCCAATAATAATCAGCAGCAATGCAATTTTAATTACCGGTCCGTATCCCTTCAGCATTGCTTAATCACCCTTGTACTAATCACTGATATCACTCTGTTATGTCTATAAAATGTTGCTATTTGAGCGACATAGATACGCTATAAATCACACAAGTCAAAGGACCTTAACGTATCTTTACACTTGGCTTTCCCATAGCGAAACTACGGGTTGTGATCAGGCTTCCAGATTAGTGAGGATCTGCTGTTGAGTAGAATTCAATGACTGATAAATCGCCTCACGGGTGGACACGGTTAACAGTAATAACTCCTGATAGGCAGCTTGAGCGCTTTGCAGCACCCGGGCTTTGTCTTCTTCGTAAGTCGCAACCGTAACATCCAGTGCGGTGAGTTGAGCGCGCGTCTGCATAAATTGCTCTCGCGCTGTTTTGGCACTCTGCTGATACGTTTCCAGTGCTTGTCTGATAATGGCTTGCTGGTCGGGTGATAGCGCCAGTTTAGCTGTCATGTCTGCCAGGCTATTTTCTATATCACCTGCACTGAACCCGGCAATACGGTTGTTTCTTCCGCCTTGCCCGCTATTGCCGCCCGCTCTTTCACCCTGAGCATTCCCGCCATGTGTATGACCACCGCTCGGTAGTGCGCCGCTGCTTTGACCGCCACGGTTACCCTGACGCTGAGCACGTTCACCGGCCAACATTTCACTGCTGTCGCCGCCGCGATTTCCACCTCTTTGACCACCGGCTTGCTGGCCACCATGTCCTCCTTGACGCTGACCTCCAGCCTGTGCGCCACCGCGGTTCCCCTGTTGACCATTGCCCGCTTGAGCGCTTTCTGTATTTTGTCCCTGCGCGCCTTGTCTTTGTCCGCCCTGACGATTACCGCCCGGCTGTTGCACTGCCTGACGCTGGCCCATACCTTGTTGATTGTTGTGACCGCCTCCGGCAGATGCCCCTGCGGAAGGCGAAAGCCAATTCACTGCAACTACACTGCAAACCACACTCACCATGGCAATTAATAAAAGTTGTTTCATGACACAATACCTGTTGATTTTGACGGTTAAGGGTTAGATTTTTTTGCGATAAACGGCAATGCCGACGTCAACGCACGGCTGACCTGCTTTTCCAGTTTCGATTTTTTACGCACAAAGCTGGTAATGCCGGCAACCACCATGACAAGCGTTAAGCTCATAGCCGTCAGCATGATAACCAGATAGAGGGGCGTAAGGCCTCGGCCTGTGTGTAAAGGCAGCAGCAACTCATAAACCTGTTGCCCTGCTGGGTAGTCGGCAAAAGCCTGATGCCCTAAATAGGCACCATTGATTTTGTCGATATAGACGACCGATCCGGCCAGACCAAACCAGTCTCCGTTGGTATGAAAGCGAAATTGCGCCGCATTAGCATACTCGGGCGGCGTTCTGCGTCCCGCAGACATTGAAACACTGACCAGCTCACCATCGGGGAACACAGATTTGGCGGTGGAAATGGCATGCTTCCACCCTGTTGATACATAAACAGGCTGCGCGGGGGATGTTTGACTCGCAGGCTCCGGCAATAACAGCGACTGTGCAATTGCACGGTAAGTAATGCCCGCCCCGGTTATCGCAAACAGCAAAATAAACACCACGGTAACAATACCGGCTGTTAAGTGAGAGAAGTAATAGCTGGATGCTTTGTTGTTGGTAGGAACCAGACGTTTAAGCTTAAAGGTACGCTTATGAGGCCACCACAGGTAAATGCCCAGCAGGCTGATAGCCAGACTGATTAGCCCTACCCAGGCAACCCACTCTGCGCCGGACAATCCCGCCGTCTCTTGTCTACCAAGCAAATAATTGCGGTGCAGGCGCAGGACAAACGGGAAGAATCCATTCCGATCACTGACTTCATGGTGTAATAACGTAAGATCACTGGCGTAAACATAGCGTTCACCCCGCATAATCACCGTAAACACCGGCTGAGTCTCGTTAGGCAATGCTATTTGTCGGGCACCCGAGTGACGCTGTGCCAGTATATCGATGCCCAGCGTCATTTCTCTATCGCTCAGGGTCACCTGCGAGGCAGGATATCCCTTGAGCATATCCAACAAGTCATCAAACCCCGTCACAATGCCGCTAAGCACAGTCAGGGTAAACAGGATCCCCAACGGAAATCCCACCCACCGATGAAGCGTGATCAGAAAGCGTTTCATTGTTTAGAACTTATACTCAGCAGTCAGCTTGATGTTACGGCCGGGTTGGTAGGTCGTGACATCTTCGCCATCTGTGTTAGTCGTGATCGCACGCTTTGCGTAGAGTTCATCAAACAGGTTAGCGACTCGCAATTGAAGCAGCAGATTATCGCTGAATTGGTAAGACGCGAACACGTCAAATATACGGTAATCTTCACGGTAACGTTCGACATTTCGCTGAACATAGCGGCGATCCTGACGTGATGTCATGTCGATACCCACACGTGATTTACCGTCGAACAAATACGTCCCCAAGGTGGCATTTAAGCTGGCAGGTGCAATGTCAGCCAGCTTTGCACCGGTGCTGTCGGTACCATCCAGATTTTGTGCACTGACAACAGCAAATAAGAAATCACTGGTGTAGTTGAATGACACTTCAATACCGTCAATCTCGGCGTGATCGATATTTTGGAACTGATTAATCAGCACCGTATCGTCGCTGCCGTCACCGTCAACATCAAATTCAGTCTGGCCGATTTCTTGATGAGAAATCATGTCTTCCACATCGTTTTTAATATAACCAACCTGGAAACTCAGCTGATCGCTACTGGTAAACAGTGCGGTGCGGTTATATTTGAAGCCTGCTTCCCAACTGTCGCTGCTCTCGCCTTTCAATGACTCGTTAGGTTCCAGCATAGAACAGCTTCGACGTCCACACACTGGAGCCGGGTCGCCTCGGCCAAATGCTTCGTGCACCGCTGGGCTTCTGAAACCAGAACCAACAACACCATAAAATGACAGGCCTTTGGCCGCTGTTTCTTCAAACGGAGACCAATTCACATTGATCTTAGGGGACACTGCTGACTCGTTAATCGAGGTGCCTTCATTGGTATTTTCAAACTTGTCGAAACGCAAGCTTCCCACCAACTCCAGGGTTTCACCGATATAAACTGTGTCACTGATATAACCACCCAACTGAGTGCGTTCACGTTCGATTGGCAAGCCACTGGCATTGGTATAGGCTGTCAGTACGTCGTCGTAGGTGTAGTCGATACCAAAGCGGATTTGATGCAGCACGTCATCGCTCTGTATCAGGGTGGCGATGTTTTCAAGTTCCGCATAGGTGGTTTCTACACCCCAGATAGAAGGATCTGTGTCACCTTCCGTTAATCGCCAGCGCTCAGTCGACGTTTGTGAAACACGCGCCTTCAGATTCAGCCAGTCGTTGTCTTCCGGATTAAACGCATACATCAGGCTGTACGTTTCGTCAGTGAGTTCAGTGTCAGACGGTGCACTATATGCGCCGCTACCTGTTGTGGTTCTTGCGGTATAGTCTTTTTCCAAACGCTGGTACGACGCTTCAACGCGCTGTTCGTCAGTGGGTGTGAATACCGCTTTAAAGAGGCCATTTACGTCCTGAGTGCCGGTTGATCCTTCCAGCGTTTCACGACCTTCACCGTCTTCGTATGGATCTGTATCGCGCGCGATAATCGTGGTGGATACCGCCCACTGATCGTTGATGATTTTCGCGCCGTCAACACTCACATACTGACTTTCGCCATTGGTTTCGATACCACCGCGCAACGTCAGGCCCCAGTCTTTGTCGCCTGCAATGTCTTCCGGGTCTTTGGTTTCAAACATCACCACGCCACCTAGTGAGCCGTTTCCGTATACGTTTGATGCCACACCAGGAATTACGCTGACGCTTTTATACATATCGGGTTCAAGCCAGGTACTGCCTGCTCCCCCGTGACGAACCAGGTTGAAGTTCTTTGGCGCGCCTTCAACGCGCACACTGATTTGGTCTTGTGAGAAACCGCGAATATAAATCAGTGAGCTTTGTGGACCACCTTCTTCATCTATTTGAATACTGGTTGTTTTGCGCAGCGCATCAGCCAGGGTAGTCGCCTGCTGAGCGCGAATATAGTCGGATGTAATTACTTGTGCGCCTTCCACTGCGCTAACACGCTGACCGTCAACTTCCACAATTTTGTCGACATCAGAGGCGTTTGCTTTCACCTCTACCGTAGGTAGCTGTTCTTCTTGTGCTACCGCACCGGCAGCCATAGTCATTCCAAGCGCAATCGCTATTGGATGCAGTTTCATGTGTTAACCTCAATTGAGCGAATATTTAATAGGTACCGTCATGGTTGACGGTAAAAGATGGAGAATCTGAGATTCTGGTTGTGGCAACCTCAGGTCGGCGAATAGTTCGCGTGTACTGCGGTTGAGATAACGGCTTTTCGCCTTTTTTATTATTTCGAACTGACTGACCAAACCATTGTGATTCACTTCAAATCGAACGGTAACCACCCCTTCGATTCGGCGAATTTTGGCTTGCTTGGGGTAAATTTTCTGAGCGTTAATCGCAGCGTAAACCAGTGCTTTGTATTCGGCCCAGGGCAAAGCAGCATCGTTATGTTCGCCCGCGACTGAGGCTTTCTCTGCATTGTCACCCTGTTGACCTAATGAGGCTTGTTGCGCGGACTGCGCTTGTTCTGCCATCTCTGGTTCAGGACTTGCCAATTCTGGCTCGACGTCATTTACCGGCTTAACCTCAACAGCAGGTTCTGATGCTGCAACCTGTTGTTCTGGCACTTCGCTTGCTTTTACTAACGCTTCATTTTTGTCGAGTTGTTTTGGCTCTACTGGTTGTAGCGGCGGAATTTCATCTATTTCAGGCGCAGGAGCCGGGTCGGCTTCGACAGGCTTTTCCAACACTTTTGCTATAGCATCATCGTCTGTACTTGCTTGCGGTTCGACAACCTTCGGTTGTTCTGGCGCATCGGTCAGTTCAGGTAAATCAGACGCCGGCTTAGGCTCTACGTCAGACTTTTCAGGTTTTGGTGGTGCTACTAAAACCAGTCTGGCCGCTTGCTGAGATACCGCTGCGGTTAATCCTGTCGCCGTTGTTTCCATGCCTGACGTAACCTGAGTTCCCCAGAATAATCCGGCAAAAACCGCACCATGTACCACTACCGACGCACTGAACCACACAACCTTCATTGACTGGTCCTCTCGGTAATAACGGCGATATCGGTAATGTTGCACTTGGCCAGTTTGCCAAGCAGGACATTGAGTGTTTTACCTGTGATTTGGGCATCGGCAAAAATGACGAGCGGACTATACTGTTGCAGTTCATGTTCACAAGGGTGGCTGACCACGTTTTGCCGATACGTCAGCTCACCTTGCTGATCAACATATAACCACTCTTCTGATTCCGCCTTAATGTCGTCTACGGTTCGGATTTGTTGGGGTGCCTGAATATGCGCTTGCTGTGGCTTTACCAGCTTGCCTGTCATCAGGAAGAAGATGAGCAACAAAAACACGACATTAATCAACGGTAGTACTGGCTCAATGTCTGGCTTGTGAGCGGCTTTCACCATTAACGAAGGCTTCATTGCAAGCCCCCTGTTGATGCTTCACTACCACCATTCTCATTCTTAACGGGGACAGCGAGCGAGACAGTCAAACCCGAAGTAATAAACTTGTCGTGCCAGTGCATCACTTGTTGAAGTGTTGCAGATGGCGCGTAACCTACCATCACCCTATCAGGTTGGCGTTGTAATAGGTGATTCAGCACGTCTTTACAGGATTGTTGGGCTGACTGCCATTCGCAAGTATTGTTGTCTAATACCGTTATCGATTCAGATTCAACGACGTTAGCACCACGCTCGGTTTGTTTTTGTAAATTAATCGGGTTCTGTTGGAACTGTTGAAACTGCATCACCAGCATGAAAAAAATCAACAGAATAAACACCACATCAATCAGTGGAGTCAGTCCTATCGAAGGTTTTTTTCGGGATGGTGACAACAACATGACTTAGGCGCCTGCGGTAGTATCAACAATAAACTGATTTACTCGCGCTGCACTTTGCTCGACTTTTTTGTCGAGCATGTGCCAGGCCACAAGGGCGGGAATTGCTACCAGCAGGCCTGCAGCGGTTGTTAGCAAGGCTTTCCAAATACCACCAGCTAAGACTGCCGGATCGATCTGCCCTTCAATTTGAGAAAGGGCTGAAAAGGCATCTATCATCCCCAGCACAGTGCCAAGTAACCCCACCAGCGGCGCTGCTGCGGCGATGATTTCCAGCGGGCGCATAGACTGCCTGAACTGAGTAAATTGTGTGTAGGCGGCAGCCGTCAGTTTTTCCTGCAACGCTGCCGGTTGTAAAGAGGTGTTGTTGCCTACAATCGTTTGTAAACAGGTAATTACCTGTGATGTTGATGAAGTGGTATCTGCTGGCACAACGACCGAACGTGCTTGTACCGACAAAAAGCCAATGGTTGCCAGTGAGTACACAGACATCACTATTAACAGCCACAGTACCCATCCACCCTGAACAATGACGTCCATGAATACCTCCCGAAATCAAAACTCATTAATGATAACGATTTGCATTTGTAATTCAATAAGCATTAAGATTAATCTTTAGTTTAAATTGCATGAATTTACGTAAACTTGGTGCTCAAATGCATTAAAAATGCGTCATTTGGTGAGGAATTTTGTAGGGAAATGAGCCTTTTGCAGACTGGATCGGCAAGGAATTTAATCGCTTAACGCAAAAGAAAATTACAACGAGAAATGAATAAGCTGTTCTATACCAAACAATAGGCCGCCGATAAGTCCACCAACCAGGGTGCCGTTTATGCGGACTTTCTGCAGGTCTTTGCCAATATTTAATTCAATTTGTTGAGATAATTGTGCTGCATCCCAACTTTCAATGGTTTTACGAATGTGCCCAGCCAGGAAATCAGCCATTTCTGGTGCGGCGTAACGCGCAGCCTCACCAATGTGGTGATCCACAGCCTCTTGCAACGCTTTGTCCTGCGCTAACTTAGTCCCACTGGCCTGTAACCACGTGGTTAAACGCGTCCGAATCTGGCCATTTTTTGCTGCAATGTCACTATCCAGCCACTGTCGCATTTCAGCAAAAATACTATTCAGATACTGCCCGACTGTTTCACTGTTAAGCAGGCGATCTCTGAATTCATTCAGTTTTTGTTGTGCATCTGCATTGTGTTCAAGATCATCGATAAACCTGGTGAGCTGAGTGTTTAATTCCACCCGAATCGGATGCTGTGGATCCTGATTAACGTCAGCCAAAACATGTGCCAGAGCACTTACCGCAATGCCAGCCCCTTGCTCGCTTAGCCAACTGGAGGGCAGAATTTTCTCCAGCCTTCGATGTTCGGTTTTCAGCCATTCGGTGAGCTTTTCAGCGATAAATTGCTGGGTCGTTTCCTGCTGCAACGATTCCGAAAGTTTATCTAACAGCTTGTTTAGCAGCTTCTGGTGCCGACCGTCCCGGGTCATCACCTTTACCCCGCCAGCCACAATCGCCCCCAGTTCAATGTGACCCAGGGCTTTTTGAACGCCTTTGTGCAATGCCGCTCTTACCGGCGCATCGTCTATAACGTGTAACAGTCCGGCAAGACTATCGGTGATGTACTTTGCCAGTCGCGCTGCGTTACTTGATTGTTGTATCCACTCACCCATGGCTCGCGCAGGGTGACTGCCTGAAATCAGGCTTTCAATGGCATCGTTATGAAAAAACTTTTCTTTCACAAATACAGCCAGGTTCTGCGCAATAACAGACTGGTTGTTCGCCACAATATTGGTATGTGGTATTGGGTGTGACGCGGGTATGGGCCTGAACAATGCGCTCACCGCAAACCAATCGGCGAGCCCGCCCACCAATGCCGCTTCACTTATCATTTTCACTAACTGAACCCACCACAATGCGGCGTTGTCAGGCGCAATTGTTTGCAAAACGGTCAAGCCTACAAACACTATGGCGGCGCCAATCAACCAGGCTAATGCCTGGCGTTTTGCGTGTTTAAGTTGTGCCGCTTTAGTTACGTCTACCATAAGGAAGTTAGTTCAGAGGGAAGCACTATTGGCCGACCGACAAAAGCTCGTGAGAGTATTTTTCAACCACGCCGCCTTTACCCACGCCAATACAGCCTTCATCGGCTTTACAAGCAAGGCTCCATATATTGCTTTCACTGACTTTTTGCCATTGTTTAGTCTTAGGGGATAACGCAAATACGCCCTGAGGATTGCTGATCAAAATAGACGGTATCGCATTGTGGCTCGCTGAGAAATACAGCGCCGAACCATAAATAGCGCCTTTTAAGGGCGGTGTTGGCAGTGCTTGCCAAACAGATTCCGTTAGGTCGAACGTAAACGCGGTGGCTGGTTGTTCGTGCTTTAAACTGCCGCCAAAGGCGTACAGGGTATTTTCAGAGACTTGCAAACTAAACATCCCTGCGGCTTCACCACCTTCGAACAAACTGCTAATACGCTGCCAGTCCTGCTGCCCTTTTTTTAGCAATAATGCAGGCTTCCCACTATTGCCTGTGCCTGCTGCCACCAAGGTTTCATTTGCGGTAATACAAGTACCACTGGACGCAAACCCGCCCTCTGAAGGTGCTGCGTTGAACGGCAGCGCTTTTCGGGACCAATCCTTCCCGGCATTCTGAGTGTGCAGAATGTACAAACCTTCATCATCTGAGTCGCCGTACAGCCAGCCCTCGCCACCACGAGTAAAGGACATACAGTCAAAAAACACGTGCTCGTGTTCACCTTGCTTGACCAACTGCCAGTCGTTGCCCTTTGACGCTGAATAGTACAATCTCGACTGTTCACCCTCGCCTGCACTCATTACGACAATATGGCCATCTTCAAACCACTGATTATCGCGAAACTGCAAGGCTTCTGTGCCCATAGGTAAGTTAAGTCGGTTAAAATTTTTCCCGTTATCATGAGACAAATACACGCTGCCATGAGTCCCCGAAACCAATACCGTATCGTTTGTCCAGGTAACGGACTGAAAGCCAGCCAGCTCGTCTAACACCGTGGAAGTCACACTTGCTTGTGCTGCTGTAGAGCCGATGAATAAGGAACCGGTGAGTATGGAGCCGATGCAACCGGCTGTCGCCAGTTTATGTACTAGCGTTTTGAATGCATTACGCTTGGTTTTGTGCTGAAGCATAAGTTTATAAAATTAAACAATAATACATACACTTTGCCACACTCTGGCAGCGAAGAGAACGTATCTCTGTTATAGTACATCTATTGTCATACAAATTATCAGAAACGAAGTTACTCCGTTCATGGCTAAACCCAAACCTATTGTCGAAATCGTGACCTATGGTATTCACTCAAAGTGGGATGCCGACGATAAAGCCCTGCCTAAAATTAAAACTTTCACTAATCATATTCCGTTAGAGCTGGATATTGAGTTTGGATTCATAGTGAATATCAAACGCGCTAAAAACAGCAAGGTACGCTACTGCATTTATCATCCCGACATTCCGGATGAAAACGGTATCCCCATGCCACCCTTTGATGGTGAAGAATACGTCCGCTCCAACAACTGGGACTTTTATTTAGGCGATACGCTATGGGAGCCGCTGGAAAACAAGGTAGGCGACTGGCGCATGACGCTGGAACTTGAAGGTAAAATTATCGCCGACAAAACATTTACCGTTGAGGACGATTTACCCTACGACGGCGCCCAGTTCTGGCAACGTGGCAAGCCCAAGCTGCGCCGCTAGTAGAATAAAATGCCTGCCAGCAATGCGGGCATTGTTGCACCGAAATGAATCAAGCCATCAAAAGGTAAATTAATATATCGTATAAAATTCAACTGGATAGACAGTACAGTTAGCGGGAACAAAGCTTGCAGTCAGTGCCTGACCAATAATAAAAGGAAGGCGTTGATGCAGGCATTTATTGAAGGCATGCCCAAAGCAGAACTTCACGTTCACATTGAAGGTACCCTGGAACCGGAGCTAAGTTTCGCACTTGCTGAGAAAAACGGGATTGAATTACCTTTCGACAGTCCCGAGGCGCTGATAGCGGCCTATGATTTTCACGATCTCCCCTCTTTCTTAACCATTTATTACGCTGGAATGAGCGTACTAATCGACGAATCCGACTTTTATAAACTCACCTGGGATTACCTGGAGAAAGCAGCATCACAGAACGTTGTATACACCGAGATTTTCTTTGATCCTCAAGGCCATACTTCACGCGGTGTTGCGTTTGAAACAGTCATAACGGGTATTAGAAAAGCTCAGGTCGATGCAGAACAAAAACTAGGCATCCGCAGCCAGTTAATTATGTGCTTCCTGCGTGACATGTCTGCAGAGTCTGCCATGGAGCACCTGCAAATGGCCAAGCCTTACTTGGGTTGGTTGGTTGGCGTCGGGCTCGATTCAGACGAATACAACAATCCACCGGTGAAATTTAAAGACGTGTTTGCTCTGGCAAAGCAATGGGGCCTGAAGCTCACTATGCATTGCGATGTGAATCAGAAAAACACGCTAGACCATATCCGCCAGGTTATCGAAGTGATTGGCGTGGACCGGATCGATCACGGCGTTAACTCCCTTGAGTCAGATGAACTGTGTGAGCTTATTGTTGAAAAACAACTTGGCCTGACTGTATGTCCGGTGTCCAACCGGTTTGTGGTGCAGTCGTTAACCGCGAATGAGATTCGCACTATGCTGGACAAAGGCATGCTAGCGACCATCAACTCTGACGATCCGGCTTATTTCAGAGCCTATATGAACGAGAACCTGATTGAACTGCAGCAAGAAGGTGATTTCAGCCAAAGTGAACTAAAAACACTCATGGCCAACGCCTTTAAAGTGACATGGTTACCGGAGGAGGACAAAGCGGCCTATCTGGCGAAACTTGACGCGTATCAGTAACAAAAATGCATAAATTATTGATGTGGAATAACACTGGCAATCGGCGGTTTCACCGATTAGTGTTAGCCGCATTGGATTAACCTGTATTGATATAGTGTTGGAGTTATCATGAATTTACCGTCTCCGTATTTATTGTTTGTTGGCGATGCTACCGATCCGCTTAGTATTAAAATGGCGAAAAGTGCTGCCGACTGGAGTCCGGAAAAATGTGTTGGCGAATTTGCTTTGCCCGGCTGTGAAGTCACTACAGGGCATCCTCGTATGTCTATTCAGGAAGGGGTAGACAAGGGCGCAAAAGCATTCGTACTTGGCTTTGCTAACAGCGGTGGCTTTTTATCAGAACACCTGATTGCGCCTATACTTGAGGCGCTGGATGCAGGCCTCGACATAATTAATGGTTTGCACGACAAGGTGTCTGACATTCCGGAAATAGCAGAGAAAGCGGCAAAGCTGGGTCGACAGCTTATTGACATTCGCCACCCTACAACCAAATTTAAAACCGGCAAAGGCACACCTCGCTCAGGCAAGCGCTTGTTAACTGTAGGCACAGATTGTTCGGTTGGCAAAATGTATACAACGCTGAGTTTGGCCAAAGCTATGCAATCCGCGGGAATGAATGCCACTTTTCGGGCAACAGGCCAAAGCGGCATATTAGTCGCGGGCGCCGGTATCGCGGTGGATTGTGTGGTATCGGACTTTATCTCCGGTGCAGTTGAGGCGTTGTGCCCGGCCAATGACGCAGATCACTGGGATCTGGTAGAAGGTCAGGGTTCGCTTTATCATCCGGCTTTCGCCGGTGTGAGCCTGGGGTTACTGCACGGTGCACAGCCCGATGCGCTGGTAATTTGCCATGCGTTAGAACGTGAACACATGCGCGGCCTGCCAGGACGTCCACTGCCCTCCCTTCAACAGGTTATTGACTTAAATCTGCAGTGCGCCCGCGTTACCAACCCTGACGCCAGGGTGATTGGTGTTTCAGTCAATACCTCTGCCGTATCAGAACAAGAGGGATTGGATTATTGTCAGTCAGTCACCGCTGAGCTGGGACTGCCTTGCGTAGATCCGATTCGACACGGCGTTCAGCCACTATTGGAGTTGCTTGTATGAGTATACAGTTTTTGGCGTTTGCCGAAGCTTTCCCGCTTGCCCGGGAATTTCGTATTTCCCGTGGCGCCAAAACCCAGGCTGATGTGGTCACGGTCATTGTTACTGACGGTCATTACTATGGCTGGGGCGAGTCTGTCCCTTACGCCCGGTACAACGAGAGTATTAGCAGTGTGCTGGCACAACTCGATAGCGTTAAAGATCGCGTGGCAACGTTAAAAGACACCACTGAGTTGCTATCGATTCTACCGGCAGGCTCTGCCCGCAATGCGCTCGATGCAGCATTGTGGGACCTGCGCGCGAAGCAAACGGGTAAATCCGTTTACGCCCTGACCGGGCTATCTGAAGTAAAGCGCTGCTACACAGCGCAAACACTCAGTATTGATACGCCAGACAATATGGCAAAACAAGCCCTTGAACTGAAACAAGCACCATTAATTAAGATTAAACTCGACGGTGAATTGGTTCTGGAACGCCTGGCTGCCATCAGTCAGGCATCACCAAAAAGCCGGTTAATTGTGGATGCCAACGAAGGCTGGAGTCCCGCACAGCTAAGTGACTGGCTCCCCGAACTCAAAGCTTTAAATGTCGCCCTTATTGAACAACCGGTTCCCGACACCGATGATGCCTCATTGGCAGGCTTGAATCCGGATATCTTGCTGTGTGCCGATGAATCCTGCCACACAAGTGAAAACATCGACACACTTGCCAACTACTATCAGGCAGTAAACATTAAGCTGGATAAAACCGGCGGGTTAACCGAAGGTATTCGTGCACTCAAGAAGGCCAAAGATGCCAGGATGCAGGTGATGGTTGGCTGCATGGTCGGCTCTTCACTGGCCATGGCGCCGGCATATTGCTTGTGTGAATCGGTACAGTTTGTGGATTTGGACGGCCCGTTACTGGTTGCTCAGGACCGCGCTGATGGTTTCACGTTTGAACATGGCCGCATGTCGCAACCCTCTCCATTTTTATGGGGATTACCAGGCCAGTATGGTCAGCAGTTTCTCGCAAGCACCTGGCAACATCACATGACGGAAGAAGCCTTATAAGGCTTCTCCGGTCATTGCCAGTAATAAAGACCATTCATGTGGCGTCACTGGCATAATCGACAGCCGATGGCCTTTTTTCACTATGCCTAACTCGGTAATGTCCGGGTTCGCTTTAATTGCCTGTAAACTCAGAACCTGCTTGAATTTTTTACGAAATTTCACATCAACACTAAACCAGCGAGGTGCATCTGGATTCGACTTCGGGTCGAAATATTTTGATTCCGGATTAAATTGTAACGCATCCGGGTAACCTTCCCTTACCACTTCGGCAACTCCGGCTATGCCCACCTGCTTACAGCTGGAATGGTAAAACAGTACCAAATCGCCCGTCTTAATGTCGTCACGTAAGAAGTTACGCGCCTGATAATTACGTACGCCGTCCCAGGGTTCCGTTTGATTTGGTCGGTCTGCCAGATGATCAATACCAAACACATCGGGTTCCGATTTAAATAACCAGTAGTTCATGTCATGTTCCCTAACTTGATTGCGGGCAATTTTACCCCATATATCTTAAAAATGTATGATTAACAGGAATAAGTATGTCTTCCGTTCATCTGGTATGCCCGGCGTGTCAGGCAATCAACCGCAGCCCGGTCGCCAAACTTCAGGACGCCCCAACGTGTGGCAAGTGTAAAGCAAGTTTGTTACCGGCTTCCCCAATCACGCTAACCGACGCAAACTTCCAGCGTTTTGTACAAAAAAGCGACCTGCCGGTTATCGTTGATTTTTGGGCCGACTGGTGTGGTCCCTGTAAAATGATGGCTCCCACGTTTAATGCTGTGGCGGCAAACATGCAAGGCCTCGCGATTTTCGCCAAAGTGGACACCCAGGCCAACCCAGGTATCAGCCAGCAATTTCAGATCCGCAGCATTCCCAGTTTATTGTGCTTTAAAAGCGGAAAAGAAGCCGCGCGTCAGGCAGGCGCAATGCCTCAACAGGCCCTTACTCAGTGGGTTCGGCAGGTCATTTAAACTGTCACTGAGGTCATCATAAAAGGCTTTACACTTTGCTGACATAGTTCGGAATATGGGTTGCACCTGACTCTGTGCGCCGCACCCGTTGGTACGGCAACACGTTAGGAGATTATTATGAATATTCAATCGGCAACGTCCTCGGTGTTTCAAACCGAACAAACCATGGCGACAAATCAAATTAAACCGCCCCCGCCGCCCAAGCCACCTGCACAAGACGAATTGTCAGACTTCATGAGCCAGAGCCGTGATGATGGGGCTGTGCAAAGCTTTATGCATGACATTATGGCAATGGAACAAAGCGGCACCTTCGACGCAGAACAAGTTGCGGCGATGGCGCCGGCTTCCCTGCAACAGTATGCTCAGGAAAACGACATTGATTTAGCTGAATTTTTTCAGGCTAAACACGATGCATTTCAACAGCGACAAAGTGCGACTGACGATTCAGAAAACAGTGAAACTGTCGCAGCACAAACCTACCAGGCAGTAGAAACTACTCAGTCGCCACAACAAACCTTACTGGACAAATTAACCGGCAGCATTGGTGTGAATACCGTTGCCTGAATTGGGTGTAAGTTACCGCAATGAACCGGCAATCCACTGCCGGTTCTACCCTGTCATTCCGGCTTAACGGGCAATCCTTGCCAAACTTGCCGTACAGAACACCACAACGCTATATCCCAAGCGCCGCATTTGCTATACTACGCGGGTTTTAATTTTCCTGAAGATACCATGCAAGCAACCATTAAGGCTGAGCGCGGCCTGTTCTCTTACCCTAAATACTGGGCACATTGTTACGGCAGTGCGCCGTTTTTACCTATGTCTCGTGCAGAAATGGACGAATTGGGATGGGACAGCTGCGACATTATTCTGGTCACTGGCGACGCCTATGTCGACCACCCCAGTTTTGGCATGGCGATCATTGGTCGTCTGCTGGAAGCTCATGGATTCCGCGTTGGTATCATTGCGCAGCCCGACTGGAAGAACAAAGACGACTTCATGAAGTTGGGCAAGCCGAACCTGTATTATGGTGTAACGGCGGGCAACATGGACTCCATGATCAACCGCTACACGGCCGACAAAAAGCTTCGTCACGATGACGCTTACACGCCAAACAACGAAGGCGGCAAGCGACCGGATCGCGCAGTTACGGTGTATTCCCAGCGTTGCCGCGAAGCCTACAAAGACGTCCCTATTATTATTGGTGGTATCGAAGCCAGTTTGCGCCGTATTGCGCACTATGACTACTGGTCTGAAAAAGTCCGCCGTTCTGTGTTGTTCGATGCAAAAGCGGATCTGCTGATGTTCGGAAATGCCGAGCGTCCGCTTGTGGAAGTGACTCACCGCCTCGCTGCGGGGGAAAATATTGCCGACATTACCGATGTACGTGGCACCGCGATTATTGTGAAACAGGCCCTGCCGGAATGGCAAGGTGTCGATTCAACCTCGTTGGATCGTCCGGGCAAAATCGACCCGATACCAAGCCCGTACATAATGGAACCGGATTGCGACGGCAACAACGAAAACAAAGAAGCCGCTTCGACTGCAAACGAAGCCAAACCCATCGTGGTGCAACCGGCTGAGCGTCGCAAGCCCTGGGAACACGTGTATGTAAAACTGCCTGCCTTTGAGGTAGTCCGCGACAACAAAGTGCTTTATGCCCACGCCAACCGCATTTTGCATCAGGAAACCAATCCCGGTTGTGCCCGTGCACTGATGCAGCGTCATGGCGACCGCCACATCTGGATCAATCCACCGGCAATGCCGCTGGAGACAGAAGAAATGGATGCTGTTTTTGATTTGCCGTACCAACGTATTCCTCATCCGGTATACGGCAAGGCGAAAATCCCCGCGTATGACATGATTCGATTCTCAATCAATATCATGCGGGGCTGTTTCGGTGGTTGTACGTTCTGTTCTATTACCGAGCACGAAGGACGCATCATTCAAAGCCGTTCGGAAGACTCTATCATTCGTGAAATAGAACAAATTCGCGATACGGTGCCTGGATTCACCGGCGTAATTTCTGACTTAGGCGGCCCGACAGCCAATATGTACCGATTGCGTTGTAAGAGCCCTAAAGCTGAAGCAACCTGCCGTCGTCCATCCTGTGTGTACCCTAGTATTTGTGCGCACATGGACACCGACCACACACCTACGATCAATCTTTATCGCCGGGCGAGAGAGTTACCGGGGATTAAGAAAATCCTGATTGCCTCCGGCGTTCGCTACGACCTGGCAATCGAAGATCCGGACTATGTAAAAGAATTGGCCCTTCACCATGTTGGTGGTTACCTGAAGATTGCGCCTGAGCACACCGAAGATGGCCCGCTAAGCAAAATGATGAAGCCGGGTATGGGCACCTATTACCGGTTTAAAGAGCTGTTTGACAAATACTCTCAGGAAGCCGGTAAACAACAATACCTGATCCCGTATTTTATTGCCTCACACCCGGGCACCAGCGATGAAGACATGCTGGCGCTGGCTATCTGGCTGAAAGAAAACCGCTTTAAGCTGGATCAGGTACAAAACTTCTACCCTTCACCGATGGCGACGGCGACAACCTTGTACCACACCGAGGTAAACAGCCTGCGTAAGGTGACTAAAGACAGTGAATCAGTCACATCTGCAAAAGGTGAAATCCATCGCCGCTTGCACAAAGCCATGTTGCGCTATCACGATCCGAAGAACTTTGCCCAAATCCGTAAAGCCTTGGTTAACATGGGCAGAGAGGACCTAATCGGTCGCGGCCCTCAGCACCTGGTGCCGCCTGAAACGGCCGAAGAAAAGCGTCAACGTGCACCTAAAGGGCGTAAAGGCGAACGCGCTATGACAAAGCACACCGGCTTCGGTAAATACAACCGTCCCAAAACCCAAAAAGGCGGAAAAGCCGTTTCAAATGGGAAAGGTGGCAAAGGGAAACCAAACGTTACACGATAAAGTTCGCGTATCCACAAACAGTAGCAGACACTGAACTTTCAGCTACACTTTGCGTATAAGCGATTTGTTGTAATAAATGGAATAGTTATGGTTTGGGGCAAGTATTCAATCAGGGTGGATAATCAGGTAATGATTATTCACTGCTACGGTAGTTGGAATGCGGTTATCGCTCGACAGTTTATTGCGGAATTCAAAGAAACCGCCCGTTACCTTTACCACGCGCCATGGGCGCATATCGTGTTCTTTGACGACTGGGTGTTATCCACGCCGGACTGTGAACAACCTATCAATGACATGCTCACCTGGGCGGTCAATCATAAAATGACCCACTCAGTGCGTATCTACAGAGAAGATGCGCTGAAAAGCTATCAGTTAAACCGAATGATGGACGAACAGGACACCAGCCATGTGATCCGTCATTTTTATACCGAAGAACAGGGATTCAACTGGTTGGCAGAATGTGATTACCTGGTTGAACAAGCGCGTATTGTTGCCTGACCTCTCCCCCTCCCTCTGCGCACTGCTTCGTAAATATGATTTGCATCAAGGCATTGGGCATCATAGCTTTTTACAATAGTCATAGTGAATAATCACTGTGACTATTGAGAAAGGCAGTTATGAATATTGAAAAACACGATCTGGTACACGAATTCCCGGACCACCAGCACACCATTCGTCATCTGAAAATGCACGACCGTCACTTTGCAAAACTATTTGAGCGCTATAACAATCTCGACGCCGACATCCGAAAACTAGAAGAAAACGGACAGCCGACCACAGATCAAGTGCTTCACGACATGAAGAACGAACGCGTTCAGTTAAAAGACGACTTATTCTGCTTCATTCGCGAAGCGGAAACCGCCCAGTAATTTCTGGCCGGAGGCGTCTTTGCAAATTGTGCAAAGACGCCTCCCTGCTCTTCACGCCGACAGCTAAACAAGCACTCGCCCACTATGGAATATGCGCCAATGAAGCGCGAATTTCCTCAGCAGTTGGTTTTAACTGCGGTAAACCACGTTGTTCCCGTCGACGCCCCAGGTAGTACAATATTGGCGAAGCTATAAATACCGACGAACTGGTACCAATCACAATGCCAAACAACATAGGTAAAGCGAAACTACTTACCGTTGCCCCGCCTGCAATGCCCATAGGTAACAAGGCCAGGAATGTTGTCGCAGAGGTATACACGGTTCTGGACAGCGTAGCGCCGATACTGCTATTTAATACCTCGAGTAGCGGTTTGTCCGGATTGGCCCGGAAGCCTTCACGAATCCGGTCAAACACCACAACCTTGTCATTAATGGAATAGCCTATCAGTGCCAACATGGCTGCCACGGCCGTTAAATTAAATTCGAGTCCGGTGAGAGCAAAAAAGCCAATGGTTTTAGTTAAATCCAGCAAGATAGTGGCAGTTGCCGCCAGCGCAAAATGCTGTTCAAAACGCAGCCACAAATAAAGCAGAATACCGCCCCCAGCTATTAGCACTGCAAGAATAGAGGCATCGGCAAACCCGCCACTTACCTTGGCGCCAACCATATCAACTTTGGGATAGCTAGCCGCACTGTCTTTGGCCGTTATCGCATTTTTCACCAGATTAACGGTATTACCGGCATCGCTGTTTTGTTGGCTCACCCGAATCAGGTAGTTTCCGGGCTCGCCGAACTCCTGAATACTGGCACCTTCTATTTGATGCTCTGCCAGAGTGTCTCGCACCTGTTCGACCGACAACGTCGACGATTGCATTTCAATCAGGGTGCCACCGGTAAAGTCAACGCCATAGTGAAGTCCGGGTTGGACAAACAAAATAACTGACCCGATAGACAAAATGGCAGAGGCCACCAACCCCACTACCCGGCCTCGCATAAAGTTAATGCGGCTAAGGCCAGATTGATTCAACCAATTGTTCCCAAAGGTCAATACCTGGCGAGACCGGTTGCGCGTAGCCCAGCCCATCATTTGACGGGTTACTGCCACAGCCGTAAAAATAGAGGTGAAAATACCAATACCAATCGTGATCGCGAAACCTTTTACCGGCCCGCTGCCGAACATAAACAACAAACTTACCGCTATCAGTGTGGTAAAGCTGGAGTCGAGTATCGTCGCGTAAGCTTTGTCAAAACCCGCCGGAATAGCGAGGCCCGCAGCCTTTCCTTTCGCAGACTCCTCTTTTATCCGCTCGTTGATGAGAATATTAGCATCAACGGCCATACCAATGGTCAGAATAATCCCGGCGATGCCAGGCAGCGTGAGCGTGGCGCCAAACGCACTGAGTAACCCAATAATAAGCCCGATGTTTATTGCCAGACTGGTGCAGGCAATCAATCCCCAGCGCCGGTAAAGCGTTATCATAAATGCAAACACCAGCGCCGCACCGATCAGGCCGGTAGTCACACCCATTTCAATAGCATCAGATCCTAAATCCGGGCCTACCGTGCGTTCTTCCATGACATCAAGTGGCACTGGCAATGCGCCAGCGCGTAGCAACAAGGCCAGGTCTTTCGCTTCCGAGGGCGTAAAATTACCACTGATTTCCCCCGCCCCGGCAGCAATAACCGAGCGTATCACCGGCGCAGTCAGTACTTTATTGTCCAGCACAATAGCCAGCGGCACACCAATATGACTTTTAGTCATCTCAGCAAAAATTCGGCTACCTGTGTTATCCAGTTTAAAGGTGACAACAGGTTCACTGGTGTTGGGATCAAAGCCCAGTTGCGCGTCTTTTATATGCTCCCCGTCCATCGCGACTTGTTTCTGTAGCCTGTACTGCTGGTTGCCCTCTGCATTAGGCAACACAATAGTGTTGGCTGAAGACGCATTGTCTGTCACCCAGTGAAATCGCATTTGCGCTGTTGTACCTAACAAATCGCGGATTCTAGACGGATCCGACACACCCGGCATTTGCACTAATACGCCATCATTACCTTGTCTGGTGATACTGGGCTCAACTAACCCAGACTCGTTAAGGCGACGACGTACCACCTCGAGGCTTTGTTCTATCGCATCGCTGGCCAGGCTCGCTTTATATTCCTCAGTGATGGTAAACGTAATGTGTTGCTGATCACGAGTTACATCAAACTGCTTCTCACCAGTGCTCCCCCGAGCCAGGCTAGCGGCTACCTCGCTAGCTTTGTCTGCGTCAGCGTTCAAACCAGTTAATGTGACTGAAAAAGAACCAGCATTCACTGGCTGAGATTGATAGCGAATGCCCTTGTCACGAAGGCCATGCAAGAACGTCTCTTTAGTATCTTGCAGTGTTTTTTCAATAAGCGGGCGGGTATCAGCGCCAAGCAATAAATGTGAGCCACCTTGTAAATCAAGCCCCAGTGACAATTGATTAGAAGCCAGCCAATCCGGTAAGCGCTGCAACGCGGTGGCAGGTAACATATTTGGCATTGCACTGAGCAAACCAATGAGAATAACGAGCACGTATATCACGCCCCGTGGGTGAAAAACTTTCATGGAAAATCCTTGTTAATCGAACAAATTGTGGTTGGCAATGCCAACAGAAAAAAATGGTTAGTTGATTAACAAATGGGAGGCGCGCGTGAAGGAGGTCGTGAGAATAAAGACGGGGCTGGTGAATTAACAACAACGAACGACGCTGACACCAAGCCGGCATACTGCCAATAAATCGTTTGTTGTCCCGGATATTTTGGCGCAAAGCCTTGTTCCGGCTCACTGGCCGATTGTTGACTTCTGATGAGCTGCGTGAGCTCTCGAGGGAATAACCCGTTATCTCTTTGACCTGCAACGGCTGCAGGTTGCTCTCCGGAGACTAACGCTGTATCCGTTGTATAAGATGCCGAGTGAGATACACCACTCAACCCTGCAAACACAACCAGACACCACAACCATACCCACATCGAGTTAGCTCGACGCACGGTTGTAGCGGTGTGTACAGAAGTGGTTTGCATTGTCGTTTTGAGTAAGTTCACGCGTTATTCTTTGTGCAATATGGAGGTTTTGCTGAGAAAAGCAATAGCCTGATCATAAAAAACCCGGCTTTCGCCGGGCTTTCAATATTTATAGAGATTGGCTGGTTGTTAAGCGGGGCTTATGCGGCCTGGCTTTCAGCTTCGTCTTCCACTTCGTGGGCCAGCAAGTATTCAAAGGCTGACAGCGACGCTTTTGCACCCTCGCCCATGGAAATAACAATCTGCTTGTAAGGCACAGTCGTTACATCACCTGCGGCAAAAATACCTGGTTCAGACGTCTTACATTTGTTGTCTACCACAATTTCACCGTGCTGAGTCAACTCAACAACACCTTTCATGAACTGGCTGTTTGGTACCAATCCAATTTGAACAAACACACCGGCTAACGGTAATGAGTGAACTTCATCAGTCGCTCTGTCCTGATACTCGATTGCTGTCACTTTGCCATTCTCTGCAACGATTTGCTTGGTTGCCGCGTTCTTAATGATGGTGACATTTTCACGCTTTTCGGCCTGGTTGATTAACACCTGATCCGCTTTCAGCGTTGGCATAAACTCGAATACGGTTACCGACTTTACAATACCGGCCAGGTCCAGTGCTGCCTCAATACCTGAGTTTCCGCCACCAATTACCGCAACATCCTTACCTTTAAAGAACGGGCCGTCACAGTGCGGACAGTACGCAACACCATTACCAATATTTTCTTTCTCGCCCGGTACACCCAGTTCTCTCCAGCGTGCACCCGTAGCCACAATAATGGTCTTGGTTTTAATCTGCTCGCCAGATGACAGAGTCAGTGTTTTAATGTTGCCCTTCTCGATAGATTCAACACGCACGTGTTCTTTTAACGTGATGTCATAATCTTTCATGTGTTCGGCAAGGTTACCCACCAGCTCGGGGCCCGTGGTTTTTGGTACTGAAATCAGGTTTTCAATACCCATCGTGTCTTTTACCTGACCACCGAATCGATCGGCAATCACTGTCACTTTTAACCCTTTACGCGCACTGTAAATCGCTGAGCTTACGCCTGCCGGGCCACCACCAATCACGGTAACGTCCTGCAGCGGTAATGACTGGCCAGCATTGGCCTGTTTCAACGACGGGTCGCGCTCTAACAACTTGTCGATTAGGGTTGAGGCGTCCACTTTACCGTTGGCAAACAATTCGCCATTCAGGTATACGCTGGGTACGCCCTGAATATCACGTTCGCTAACCAATGACTGGTATAAGCCGCCATCGATCATTTCGCTGGTGATATTCGGATTTAACAACGCGAATTGGTTCAACGCCTGGACAACGTCCGGACAGTTGTGACAACTCAGGCTGATAAATACTTCAAAATTCAGTTCTTCTTTCACACCTTTTACGATGCCTTGTACGCTATCGTCTACTTTCAGCGGTGTGCCTGACGCGTGCAGCATAGCCAGAACGAATGAGTTAAACTCATGTCCGCCTGGGATCCCGGAAAAACGAATACCGGTATCTTCACCATCAGCTTCCAGTAAGAAGCTAACAGAGCTGCGTAAAACGCCATTTGTATCTCGTTCTTCCAACTGGATCTTGTCGCTGATTCCTGCCACGTCAGACAGAAACTTCTTCAGCTCTTCACGCTTGCTGTGCTCACCTGTCTGTAGCACAAAGGTGACGGTTTTCTGCATGTTCGCAGCATAACCTTTCAATGCATTTAAAATATCTTGCGTTAACATAATAACTTCTGCCTTAACTGGAAACTTGGAATGTGCGGGCATTGAGCCCGCACGGACTAACTAGTTGGTAGTTGGTCTGTCTTAGATTTTGCCAACTAAGTCTAATGAAGGAGCAAGTGTTGCTTCGCCTTCTTTCCACTTAGCAGGACATACTTCACCTGGGTGAGAAGCAACGTACTGAGCTGCTTTAACTTTGCGAACCAGGTCGTCCGCGTCACGGCCGATACCTTCAGCAGTGATTTCCATTGCCTGGATAACACCATCCGGGTCAACAACGAAAGTACCACGGTCAGCCAGACCCATATCTTCACGCATACAATCGAAGTTACGAGTGATAACGCCTGTTGGGTCGCCGATCATTGCAAACTTGATTTTGCCGATAGTTTCTGACGCTTCGTGCCATGCAGCGTGAGTGAAGTGAGTGTCAGTTGATACTGAGAATACTTCTACGCCACGCGCCTGAAGCTCTTCATATTTGTCTGCAACGTCGCCCAGCTCAGTAGGACATACGAAAGTAAAGTCTGCCGGATAAAATACAAATACCGCCCACTTTCCCTTGATGTCTTCACTGCTTACTTCTACGAACTCGCCGTCTTTGAATGCTTGCGCTTTGAACGGTTTGATTTGTGTGTTGATTAAAGCCATTTACTTTCTCCAAAAGTTAGGGTTGTTACATTTCAATTTACTGAATCAATAGCACTGCTTTGTTACAGTGCAAAGTCACTGCTATTGACTTGTAGGTTCGATACGAAAATTCAAGGTTATCGGATGCCTTGAAGTCAGTAACGTTTGACTTGGGACAAGAATAGCCCTTGCAAAGGAGAATTTATAATTGGATTTGTTGAAAGGTTGATTCAGAAAAAACTATTAAAAAGAAGATAAGTGCAGAATTTAATCAATAAGAGCACAAGGCTCACTTTCCGAAAATGGGTGTCCCGAAATGCGAGCCGCAGTGTGTTAAGGCATAGCAGACAGCTGTACTTCGTTAATACCCAATGCCGTTAAATATTCATCCCGCTTTTGACGCTGTGCATCAATCAGTTTTCCGCTGTGTAATAAACGAGACGCATTGGATGCTACCTCATATTGAGCATCTGACAGTGGATCTTTTTTGTTAAGTTGCACAAGCACTTTTAACAGACTGAGGGCTATTGACTTGTCGTGAGGCGACAGTGTCATGGCCTGACACAGATTGTTGTAAGCAGGCAACATACGATTTTCGCGATAATTAACCGCTGCCATGTCTTTCAGTTCTTTGGTGGTGAACTTGATTTCCCGTCGCTCAATCTCTTCGCGTTTAAGGTACTCATCAACAACCTGGCTTGCCAGTGTATCGCCTGCAAGCTGAGAGCGGAGCTTATCCAGTATACTCAGGCAATCTTCTTTCATGCCCAACTCGTGATACGCTTTCATGAGATCCAGATTGTCTTCCAGGTTCATATTCACGCTGGTATCAAGTTGTTCTTTGAGTAACTTTTCTGCCTCACGCTTTTGCTGTTGTAAACAACACAGACGTGTTTTTACCACCACTAACTGATTAGACAACGCCTGACTGGTAGTGGCCTGGCGACTTAATTCGTCGAGTTCCTTTTGCAAACTGCGCTGCAACTTTTCAGACTCCTGCCCGGACACCGACGCCGCTAGATCCACCATAGTGCGAACCACATTCAACGTAAGATCAGGCGAATCATGAATGGAATTCTTGGCGTACTTCGCCATATTCTGTACGGCTTCCAACTGTCCGTATTTATCACGATTTAAACGCGCCAAATCCCACAGTTTTTTATTGCGCTCAATATTACGCGGTGCGAGTTTACTGGCTGCTTTTACTTGCTCATACGCGACGTCAAACTGTTCCTTGCCGATATAGTATTGCGCCAGCAGGTCGTAAGTCAGGAACTTTGTGTCATTGCGCTGCAATAAGTCTTCGATTAGCAGCTCAGCTTCTTCAATTTTGTCTTGTCTGAACAAGGATTTAGCCAGTCCAATATGAACCCAGGCGTGGTCGTATTCGGCTTTCAAATCGGAAAAGTACTTTTCCGCGCTAATATAATCGCGTAATTGAATCAGGCAATCGCCAATCATGCGCTTAAGTCTGGGGTGGTATTCCACCACGCTGCTGTCACGCAACCCGCGTTCAGCATGATAAATAGCGGCCGCATAATCGCCGTTATCCATACTGTGCATGAGTTTATTGAGCTTGCGACGAATATCGACTAAGTAGCGGAAGCGATGCTGGATGCGCTGTCTGGCTAGCGGTTTCACCCAAAAATCATCGGGCTGTAACTCGATAATACAGTTTACCAACTCCATGTTGGTTTCTGCACTGAGGAAAATAACGGTGGTTTTGTCTGAGATATACTGATGGTGTTTCAGTTCTTCGAACAAATGGAAGCCGTCTTTGTCGTTACTGACATTAAACGCCAGTAAAACAACATCGAAGACATCATCCTGACACAGTCGCACTGCATGGTAGGCATTTTGCGCACTGCTTACCTTCTTCACACCCAGATCGGTTAAAGCGGAATTAACTAAGTCATGTATCAGGCCCTGGTTGTCTACAACCAGCACTTTTAATTCGTCGATGCTTTTGGGTAATGGGATTTTTTCCATGAAGGTTGCCACTTAACTCCTGTTGCGTTCCCTGTCGAGTTGGTCGTTCCAGCTAAATCCAATACTCAGCTGAAAATACGCCGGGTAAACGTTTCGTTTACCCATTTAATTTAGATGTTATCCCGATTTTCATAAAACTGCCATACTCTGATTGGCAGAAATTAGCATAGCTGCGCTTTTAACCGCCTCACGGTATAAAGGCAGACAGGCCGTTACTTGGGTGGGTCTACGCGTTGCGCCGTGCTGTTGTTCACCCTGAACCAGCCCGCAATTGAAAAACGGTCTCGTGTTGCGGGCAACACTTCATGGGGAAACTCTTCGCTCAAAAATATCGCAATTGTCCCCATTAAAGGCGTTACAACCACGGTGTCGTCTGCATGTTCTTCCGGGTAAATCACCAACTCGCCGCCATCGTCTGGCCCCCACTGAGAATTCAGGTACAGGACAACAGATAACACACGGTTGGCTTCACCGCGAAAGGCATCGTAATGCTTTTTATAAAAGCTGCCTGGCGGGTAGTGCGCAAAGTGACTTTCAAAGGAAAACAAGCCCAGAAACAGCCGCCGATTGAGATACGTTTTCAGACTATTACTCCAGGCTAGCCATTCTGCTGTGGCCGGCAATTTACCATCTATCCAACTGATCTCATCGGTACGCACAAACTGATTTTGCTGAAACTGCTGTTCGCGGCCAATACCAGCCGGATCATAATGATGTAACTGCTGGGCTTGCGCGACCAGCGCGTCTAACAAAGCCGGAGATAACACCCCGTGCTGAATACTAAAGCCTTTGGTACTTAAGTCTTCCGCTATGCCTGAAAACACAGCGGTCTGGTCGATCGCAGCGGTAGTTAAATGATGTAAATCAGCCTGAATTTCCACGTGTAAACATCCAATTAATTTGTGCGCGCTTTATATGTTCAAAATCTCCGCAACTCAAGCTTTTTTTAAGCTCAAAGCGAGAATTTTTTCTATCGGTGTCAGGGCGCTTAACGGTAGAGCTCACGACACCTTCATGCTATGTTGATAGCCAGATTAGCGGTAATAAGGATCGTCGACACGATGAGTGCAGAAAACAGTATTGAAGATACCGAACATCATTTTGAACTACGCAACCTGACGCTGGAGGATTACCAGGACGTTAAGGCGCTGATGGACGACGTTTATCGTCATGTGGGCGGTGCATGGCCGTATAAAAACTTCAAAGCACAGGTAAATACGTTTCCTGAAGGCCAGATTTGTATAGAAGACAAAGGCACAGTAGTGGCTTTTGCCATATCCGTTATCGTGGATTACGACCAGTTCGGTGACAAACATTCCTACGATGAAATTACCGGTGACGCCTACCTGACTACCCACGATCCAAACGGCGATGTGCTGTATGGTGTTGAGGTTATTGTATCGCCTGAATACCGAGGGCTGCGTCTGGGGCGTCGGCTTTATGAAGCGCGCAAGGAGCTGTGCCGCAACCTGAACCTGAAATCCATTATGGCGGGCGGCCGTATACCCAACTACGCTAAGCACGCTGGTGAAATGTCGCCCTACGAGTACATCGAGCAAGTCAAATCCAAGGACATTTTCGACCCTATTCTTACTTTTCAGCTGTCCAACGGCTTTGAAGTTAAACAGGTTATGCAAGCGTATTTGCCGGAAGACAAGGCGTCGAAAGGCTATGCCACATTATTGCAATGGCACAACATTTACTATGAACCCGGTAACCCAAACCTGATCGGCGGTAAAAAGTCGAGTGCGCGAATTGGTTGTGTACAATGGCAAATGCGCTATTTCGAAAACGTGGAAGAGCTGATCCAACAAGTAGAGTACTTTGTTGATGCCCTGTCTGATTACGGCTGTGATATAGCGTTGTTCCCGGAATTCTTTAATGCGCCGTTGATGGGGCTAAGCCCGTCAGACTCGTCTATCGATGCTATCTGGCACCTGGCCGAATATACCGAGGAAATCCTGACTGCAACGTCGCGACTGGCGGTGTCTTACAATATAAACATCATCGCAGGTTCCATGCCGGTAACGGAAGAAAGCGAATTGTACAACGTCAGTTATCTGTGCAAACGTGACGGCACCATTGAGAGCCAGTACAAACTCCACCCTACCCCGCATGAGAAGAAAGACTGGATCATGAAAGGCGGGAATCACCTGCGTTGTTTCGACACGGATTTCGGCAAGATCGGCATTCTGATTTGTTACGACGTCGAATTCCCGGAGTTAGCGCGATTGCTGTCTGAACAGGAAATGCAAATTCTGTTTGTTCCCTTCTGGACCGATACCAAAAACGGCTACCTGCGCGTGCGTCGCTGTGCGCAGGCTCGCGCAATCGAGAACGAATGTTACGTTGCCATTGCAGGTAGCGTGGGCAACCTGCCCAAAGTAGACAACGTCGATATTCAGTACGGCCAGACCGCTGTGTTCTCACCGTCAGACTTTGCCTTCCCGCACGATGCCATCGTGTCAGAAACCACACCCAATACCGAAATGACGCTGATCGTTGATTTGGACCTCGACAAACTTACGCGCCTGCAAAACGAAGGATCTGTGCGTAACTATCTGGATCGTCGTCGCGACCTGTATCGGGTTGAATGGATTGGTGGTGAAGACGAATGATCCACAAATCAAAGCGTTGCTCTGTATTCGCTCTGCTGTGTACAGTACTGGCCTGCTTTCTGAGTTCGCCAGCCTTTTCGGCTGGCAACAGCAGTTTTTACCCATCCTCGTCGCCTGACTCACAAACCCAACGACTTGAAGAAGCCTTGAACCAAGCCCAAATGAAAGGCAAGCCCTTGTTGTTAATTCTAGGGGCAAACTGGTGTCACGACTCACGAGCACTGGCCGGTTATTTCGACTCACCAGAGGTGAAACAAGCCGCTAGTCATTATCAGGTATTGCCGGTAAACGTCGGCTATCTGGAAAACAAGTCGGCCTTATTAGGGCAATTCAACTACCCTGCATACTTTGCCACACCGACTGTATTGGCAATTGACCCAGTAAGTAAAGCGGTATTAAACCGAGCATCACTGGTTACCTGGCAATCAGCACACAATGAATCAGCAGCGGCGTTAGCCGAATACTTAGATTCAATTGTATCCGGCTCAGCAGTTGGCGAAACACACAGTGAAATTCCGCCGTCATTGATTGAATTTGAAACGCAGCAGGCAAACGTACTCTACGCGCACTACCAACACTTGGGTGTGTTGTTAAAGCAGGAAGACGAAGGCCAGGCTACACCGACGCTGAATACGAAATGGCGTGAAGTGAAAGCATTCAGAGTTAAACTGCAAAATGACCTGATTGACTTACACCAACAACCTGAACCGCCTGGTGCATTCCCCACTTACCCTGAAATTTCGTGGAAGTAAGCGGCCAGTTGGACGATTCAACGGCGATTGCACCTAAAAATGCCGTGGAATGTTGGTATTGCTGGTTAAATAACGATAACATCAGTAGCAGTATTATTAACTGCACCATGCGCTAAATTTGTCATTAGAGGGAATATGGCCAATAACTCGCGGAATGATGACTTTCCTACCATTCGATTAGATGAAGAAGATCGCCGTAATTTTCAAGCTAAAAGCAACCCGGTTCACCGTTCGGTAAGTCCCGGGACTCCCAGCGAACCCACGCCTTCATCTTCAGGTGGCGGTAAAGGACTTGCCGTTTTTGCTTTGCTATTCGGATTGGCAAGTTGTGGTGCAGCCGGCTACTTATACCACCTGACAACACAACAACAAGCGTTGCTTTCGGGTGCTGAACAGCGTATCCAGCAACTGGAAAACAAACTGTCCGCAACGGGCGAGGAAATCGGAGAATCTACCGTTGCTCTTCAAGTCAAAGTCACTGAACTGTCAAACAAAAGCAGCGAACTGTGGGAGCAGATGGATAAACTCTGGGCTTCCGCTTGGCGTCGTAACCAAAAAGAAATTGCTGACCTGTCGGATCGTACAAATGCAGATAAGAAGCAGCTACAGGAGTCGGTAGGTCAGGTTTCTCGTAACCTGGACAGCCAAAAAACACAACTCGCTGCACTGGCTACCAGCCTTGAAACCGTATCGGATGAAATGTTGGCCATTAATGTACAAATGGAACAGGTTGCTGCGGGCAGTACGTCACAAAAACAAAACGTGAAAAACCTCAGCGACAAGTTGGCACTGCTTGAACAGCGTAACAACGCGCTATCCAGCCGTATTTCGACATTGGAAAACGAATTGCGAAACCTGGCCACCAAAGTGGTATCGGGTGGAAGCAGTCCTGCTGCAGGTGGTACACCGCCTCAGTAAGCTTCGCGAAGACTAAACCGAACCCCAAAGCCTGCAGATCCGCAGGCTTTTTTGTATATTTTTTCATCACAGGCAATCTTTTCACGCCAATTTGTCGTAAGATACCATTCAAATGCTGCATCGCAGCATAGCTGTACAACCGTTGGTCACTGTGAGCCAGCGACGTTACTGTTAGTCATAAAAGGAATGGTTATGCGAAAGGTAACAATATCATTGGCTTTGCAAGGCGGTGGGGCGCACGGCGCATTCACCTGGGGCGTCTTAAACCGGCTGCTGGAAGAAAAATGGCTGACATTTGAAGGGCTAAGTGGTGCAAGTGCCGGGGCCATGAATGCCGTTATGCTTGCCGAAGGATGGCGAAAAGGTAAACAACAAGGCGCTAAGCAGCAATTAGCTGACTTCTGGTACGCCGTTGCCAGCCAGAACATAGACTTTGCACTGCCGGAGGAAATTACGCAGTCGGTAACCCAATGGTGGCTAAATGCTTTTCAGATGCTCTCCCCCTACAACATTAATCTACTGGACGTGAATCCCCTGCGTGACATAGTAGAAGCCAATGTCGATTTTAAAAAATTGCAGCGCGATAGTCCGTTTTCCTTGTACATTTCCGCCACTGAAGTCAGTACCGGCAAACTGGCCTTGTTTAACGCCGATGAATTAACCAGTTCTCACCTGCTTGCTTCAGCGTGCTTACCAAGTATCCATAAAGCGGTAGAAGTGTCGGGCAAACACTATTGGGATGGCGGTTTTGCCGGCAATCCTGCCATCTATCCGTTAATTCACCAATGTAAAGCAAAGGACATTCTGATTGTACTGCTTCAGCCCTTGATTCGGGACGAATTGCCTACCAGCGCTCAGGATATCAGTGATCGCGTTACCGAAATTGGCTTTCACAGCAACTTTATGCGCGAGATGAATACCCTTGCGCGTATTCGCACCATGCTAAAAGGTAAAAAGTGGTTGTTAGGCAAACTGGAAAAGCAAATCAACGCGTTGCGATTGCATTTAATAACCAATACCGAGGTACTAGGCGAACTCGACGCCGCGACTAAATACAACAACCGCAAGGGTTTTCTAGATTGCTTAAGAGAAGCCGGGGAACAAACGGCAGATCACTGGTTAGATGCCCATGCCGACGCATTGGGTAAACGCGAAACCTGCGATCTGACGGCTACATTCTAAGACTACAGTATTACACCTTAAACGCGCTGGCACGCTTAGCGAGAATGTCGTTCATTTGCACAAAGGTCTTTGCCTGCTGGCGAGTTTCATCACTCAGCGTCAACAACGCATTGGCCGCCGCCAGGATGGACGAAACTTCTGTTTGCATCGTCCCCGTTGCCTGACCCGCTTGTTGAGTTGCAACAGCCAGTTGTTGATTGTCAGTACTCAGTGCCAGTACGCTTTGCTGGCATTTCGCCAGTGAATCAACCGTTTGATTTGCTTGTACAAAGGCCTGCTCGGCAAAAAACTGATTGTTGTCCATGCTATCAACCGTTTGCTGAATGGCACCGACGATCTTCTCCAGAATTTGGTTTATTTGCAGTGTCGAAGACTGGGTGCGTGAAGCCAGTGTTCGCACCTCGTCAGCGACAACAGCAAACCCTCTGCCATGTTGGCCAGCCCTAGCCGCCTCGATAGCCGCATTCAGCGCCAGTAAATTGGTTTGTTCAGCAATCTCACTGATAACCCTTAGCACGGATCCCACTTGTTCCCCTGCGTTGTGTAGTGAGGCAAGTAACGCTGAAGACGCCTGAATATCGGCTTTTAGCTTAACAATGTGTTCTGCAGTAAGGGCAACATCCTGCTCACCTTGCTTTACCAATTCCGCGCTCTGTAGCGCTGCTGCAGACACACTGTCGGCATCTTCACTCGCCTGTAAGGCCCGGGCAACAAGACTATTGATATGTTCAGCCATTGATTCTGCCAGCCGCTTAAACCTGCTTGCCTGTTGATCGGTTGCCCCTGCCGAGGTTTGCAATTGTGCGGTTGATTCGACAATATCACGCACCACCTCGTTTAACTGCACATTGTCTGCCTTGAGCACCGTCATCATCTCTTCCACGTGCACTATCACTTCACCTATCTCATCATTAGCTGGCTGAGGTAATACCGTGTTTAGGTTTTTCTGACTAACAACAGAGTGCAGCGCGCGGGAGAGAGACTTGAGCGGTCTTACCAATGTCGTGTGTGCATAAATGACAGCAAGAACGGAAACGCTGAATACCAGCGCACCGGCAATCAAGCTTACGACAGACAGGGTAAAAATCGATTCATCGACATCTGTAGAAGCATTGCTGGCCTGCAAGCTTGCGTTACTTAACATCGAATTTAACTCCGTGAACAAGCCGCGCTTTATCGCATCGACATCGGTTAACAAAAGCCTGGCTTTATCCCAGTCAATGTTAGATTCAGACAACTCAGCTTTCAGTGCAGTTTGCGCAGCTAAAAATTGCTCAGCCAGCTCAATCAAAGAGGTGGTATCAAAATGGTATTGCGAAGACAGTTGTCGCAAACGCTCAGCTACCGTCGCCTGTAATTCGGACTGCTGTTGCTCGTAATCTGGCAGTTCTATGGTATAGCCATACAGCGCAAAGCCGAGCGTGTGCATTGTAGCCAGATCTTGTTGCAACGACTGAATAGTACGCATAGCTGGCAGCGCATTGTCTGTAAACACGCTTTTTTGCTGCGAAATCGAAGACAACGCCTGATGAATAAAGATACCGGAGATAAATAACCCGCTGAGAATAACCAGATACCCCAGCATTACTTTCACACTTATAGAAACTCGCATACCTGCCCATGTTTGCCGCGCGCCAGCGCGGTTAACTCCCGCCATTGTGTTTATCGAATTTCACAGAACGCTACGTCTTTTCAGGACAATGCCGGGAAAAGCGTAAAAAAAGCAACAATTCTGTGCGTACAGATAGAAGACCGGGGACGGAACTATTTTATTTCGGGCACAAAAAAAGCGCCGTAAAAGGCGCTTTTTTTCGACTTAGCTGCGAATTAACGACGCAGGCCAAGACGCTTGATCAGGTCCAGGTAACGCTGAGCGTTCTTGCCTTTCAGGTAGTCAAGCAGCTTACGACGCTGACTAACCATGCGCAGCAGACCGCGGCGTGAGTGGTGATCTTTCTTGTTAGAAGAGAAGTGACCTTGCAGTTTGTTGATGTTGTGCGTCAACAAAGCTACTTGTACTTCAGGTGAACCAGTATCACCTTCTTTAACACCGTATTCAGCAACAATGCTTGCTGTTTCTTCTTTAGTTAGTGACATACATTTCTCCTAGTAAATGCCAGACCAATCACTAATTCAGTCTGGCGAAATGAGCGCGTATTATACTCGGCGCAGCGTATGGCGCAAGTGTTTGCACTAAATAAACCGCTTACTGCGGTGCATAGACTACCGTTCGACGTGGTGAGACATAGAGTTTGCCTTCACCGGCTTTCTGATCTTTGGGGTTCAATATTGCTTCACCCACCCCAAGAAAAGCCGTTTGTGCGTCGATAATACCGTAGATACGATAAAACTGTCCGGCTTCGAGTGCCGACTCTGTTTCACCGCTGACACTTTGACCATGTTGCAGGCGATGCGTCTGCGTTTCATCAATATGAATCGCCGGAAGCGATTTTACCGCGGTATCCATGGGTAAAAGCAGCCCGTCAATTTGGTCGAATTCCCGCGTGGCGACATCTTCTGACACCATGGCTTCTATTGCTTCAATGGGTACCATTCTGTCAGTAGGGTAATCGGCCACTTTGGTTCTGTGCAAGCGGGTTACATAGGCGCCGCAGCCCAGCTGTTGACCAATGTCATCAACCAGTGAACGAATGTAAGTCCCTTTACTGCAATGTACGGTCATGTCCACTTCAGGCAACGCAATACGATTAATCGTCAGTGCAAAAATCGTGATATCCCGGGCTTCCCGCGGTACTTCAATACCTTGTCTGGCGTAGGTATAAAGCGGCTTACCCTGGTATTTCAATGCCGAGAACATAGAGGGGATCTGCTTGCTTTGGCCAATAAAGGACTCACAAGCCTGATAAACCTCGTCTTCGCTTACCGTTACCGGACGCTCTTCCACAACGTCACCGTCGGCATCAGACGTCGTAGTACGAATACCCAGTTTAGCGGTGACTTCGTACTCTTTGTCGGCATCCAGCAAAAACTGAGAAAACTTGGTCGCCTCTCCCAAACAGATTGGCAGCATGCCGGTTGCCAGTGGATCAAGTGCCCCGGTATGCCCCGCTTTCTGCGCCTGAAACAACCAACGGACCTTTTGCAACAACTGATTGGATGAGCCGCCTAACGGTTTGTCGAGCAACACAATGCCGTTAACTGCACGGCCTTTGCGTTTTCTGGCCATATTGCTTAGTCCTGCTGATCGTCCTGGTCTTCGTCAGTGTTAGTTTGACGCGCTTTATCGCGCGCAATGGTTTCACTGACCAGATTTGAGATACGCATCCCTTCGGTGATCGACTTATCTTCAAAGAAGTGCAGATGAGGAACTGAACGCATGCGAATACGCTTAGCCAGTAAGCCACGCAAGAACGCAATATTCTCGATAAGCAGCTTCATGTGGCTTTTCACCACTTCCTCATCGTTCTCGTAAAACGTAATAAAAACTTTGGCGTGCGCCAAGTCCCGAGACACTTCAACACCGGAAACCGTGATAAACGGCATGTTGCCAATACGGTGCTTGTATTCGTTTTGCAGCAAACTTGCCACTTCTTTGTGGATTTGCTGGGCAACCCTGTCAGTTCGAGAAAATTCCCGAGCCATGGTTACTCTCCTAATTACTATCAGGCCACGCGTCGCATCGCCCAAAATTCACAGACAAAAGCGGGGGCATCATAGCCCCCGCCGTTAACTTTTCGTTTAACCAGTTGGTTAAATCTGACGTTGAACCTCGATGATCTCGAAGACCTCAATCTGGTCGCCGACTTTAACATCATTGTAGTTCTTAACGCCGATACCACATTCCATACCGTTACGTACTTCTTGTACGTCGTCTTTGAAGCGGCGCAGTGATTCAAGTTCACCTTCGTAAATAACCACGTTTTCACGTAGTACACGAATTGGGTTACTGCGTTTAACAATACCTTCGGTAACCATACAACCTGCAATGGCACCCAGTTTAGGTGACTTAAACACGTCACGTACTTCAGCAAGACCAATGATTTCCTGTTTGAACTCTGGTGCAAGCATACCACTCATGGCCGCTTTCACTTCGTCAATCAGGTCATAGATAACGCTGTAGTAACGCAGATCAATTTCTTCAGCTTCAATCACTTTACGCGCAGTTGCATCGGCACGGACGTTAAAGCCCACAACGATAGCGCTTGATGCAGCCGCTAAGCTTGCATCTGTTTCAGTGATTCCACCTACACCACTACCTACGATGTTCACTTTCACTTCGCTGGTAGAAAGCTTAATTAGTGATTCAGAAATGGCTTCAACAGAACCTTGTACGTCCGCTTTCAATACCACGTTCAGTTCACTTACGTCACCGGCTTCCATGTTCGCAAACATGTTTTCCAGTTTCGCTTTCTGCTGACGAGCCAGTTTCAGCTCACGCTTCTTCTGATGACGCTTACCAGCAACTTCACGTGCTTTACGTTCGTCTTGTACAACCAGCGCATCTTCACCGGCTACAGGTACACCTGACAGACCTAAAATCTCTACCGGAGTAGATGGGCCAGCCAGCTTGACGTCATTACCGTTTTCGTCGCGCATCGCACGAACACGGCCGTACTCTTCGCCACACAGTAAGATATCACCCGCTTTCACTTCACCTTCCTGAACCAGGACAGAAGCGATTGGACCACGGCCTTTATCCAGACGTGATTCGATAACAATACCGCGCCCCGGACCTGTTGGGGTTGCCTTCAGGTCAAGTACTTCAGCTTGTAAAGAAATGGCTTCCAGCAGCTCGTCAACACCCATACCGGTTTTCGCCGATACGTTAACGAACTGGTGCTCACCACCCCACTCTTCCGAGATAACTTCTAACTGAGACAACTCAGTTTTAACGCGATCCGGATCAGCGGTTTCTTTATCCATCTTGTTCACAGCGATAATCAGCGGTACACCTGCTGCGCGGCTGTGTTGTACCGCTTCTTTAGTTTGCGGCATAACACCATCGTCAGCGGCAACAACCAGAACTACGATATCAGTCGCTGTTGCACCACGTGCACGCATTGCGGTAAACGCGGCGTGTCCAGGTGTATCCAGGAAGGTAATTTTACCTAAATCTGTTTCTACACTGTAAGCACCAATGTGCTGGGTAATGCCACCCGCTTCGCCTGCTGCCACTTTGGCACGACGAATATAATCAAGCAGTGAGGTTTTACCGTGGTCAACGTGACCCATGATGGTAACAACCGGTGCACGGGTAGATTTCTCACCTGCACCTGAGCCTGCCAGCAATTCATCTTCAAGGGCGTTATCGTTAACCAGTTCGTATTTGTGGCCCATTTCTTCAACAACCAGAACGGCTGTGTCTTGGTCCAATACCTGGTTAATGGTTGCCATTTCACCCATTTTCATCATGGCTTTAATGACTTCCTGCACCTTGATTGCAAGGCGACTTGCCAGCTCACCTACCGTGATGGTTTCGCCCAGCTTAACGACGCGCTCAACCGGTGCAGCAGGCTTATTAAAGCCTTGCTTCAGGCTTTCACTTGCATTCTTCTTCGGCTTCTTACGACGACGTGAAGAACGCTCTACCTGCATATCTTCTTCGTCTTCGGCTTCCTGAGCGTAACGGTTAGAGTGCATGTGCACCTCTTCCGCTTCTTCTTTCTTACGACGCTCTTCTTCTTCTTTCCAGCGACGCTCGTTCTCTTCAGCCAGTTTGCGCGCTTCTTCAGCCGCTTTCTTAGCGTCTTCTTCAAGCTTGCGCTGTGCTTCTTCTTCCTGTTGCTTACGCAGACGTTCTTCTTCCTGACGAGCAGCTTCCTGCTCCTGCTTTTCTTCTTCCGTCAGTTCAGAATCAGCTTCAGCACGCGCAGCAGCTTCTTGCTTCGCTTTTTCAGCACGGCGCGCTTTTTCTTCTTCGGCGGCTTTGCGAGCTTCTTCTGCTTTACGCGCTTTTTCTTCAGCGGCTTTGCGCGCTTCTTCAGCTGCACGCTCTTCTGCTTCACGCTTCAGACGCGCTTCCTCTTCCTTGCGTTTCGCTTCTTCTTCCGCCAAACGTTGCTCTTCAACGTCGGTACGTTTCACGTAGGTACGCTTTTTACGTACTTCTACTTTCACCTCTTTAGACTTACCCACGCTTAACGTGCTGGTAGTCTTGCGTTTTAGTGTCATGCGAGTCGGCTCACCAGAACCGGCACCACCATGTTGCTTACTGAGATGATCTAACAGTTTGCGCTTTTCATCTTCAGTTACGCTATCGCCGGCTGCTTTTTTAATGCCAGCATCGCTAAACTGACTGACTAACCGGTCAACGCTTGTCCCGATATCACTGGCGAGTTTTTCAATGGATACATCTGCCATTACGCGTTTTTCCCCTTGTCGACCTTACTCTTCGTTGAACCAGACTTTGTTTCGTGCGGCCATGATCAACTCACCCGCTTTCTCTTCGTCCAGTCCTTCTAATTCACAGATATCATCAGTACCTTGCTCTGCCAGAGCTTCCAGGTCTGTAATACCTTTACTTGCCAGCACAAATGCAACGTGTCTTTCCATACCTTCCAGGTTGAGCAACTCTTCAGTTGGCTCAGATCCTTCCAGTGATTCTTCGTTGGCAAGTGCTTTTGTGGTCAGTGCGGCACGAGCGCGGTTACGCAGCTCTTCTACAGTGTCTTCGTCCAGTCCTTCGATTGCTAACAGCTCGCTAACCGGCACGTAAGCAACTTCTTCCAGTGTGGTGAAACCTTCGTCTACCAGCACTGACGCGAATTCTTCGTCGATGTCCAAACCTTCCACAAATGTGCCAAGTACCTTGGCGTTTTCTTCTTCGTGCTTCTTATTGAGATCCTCAACGGTCATTACGTTAAGTTCCCAACCGGTCAGCTGGCTGGCCAACCGTACGTTCTGGCCACTCCGGCCAATAGCTTGCGCCAGGTTGTCGGCTTCAACCGCAACGTCCATAGTGTGGCTGTCTTCGTCTACAACGATTGATGCCACTTCAGCAGGCGCCATCGCGTTAATCACGAATTGTGCAGGGTTTTCATCCCACAGTACGATATCAACACGCTCACCGCCCAATTCACCGGATACAGCCTGTACGCGAGAACCTCGCATACCTACGCAAGCCCCTACCGGGTCAAGGCGTTTGTCGTTTGTTTTAACGGCAATCTTGGCGCGAGAACCCGGGTCACGGGCTGCTGATTTAATTTCCAGTGTCTCTTCTGCGATTTCCGGTACTTCCAGACGGAACAGTTCGACCAGCATCTCTGGATGCGTACGGCTCACAAACAATTGCGCACCGCGGGCTTCCGGACGAATTACATAAAGTAAGCCGCGCACCCGGTCGCCTGGACGGAATGTTTCGCGCGGTAACATGTCGTCGCGGTAAATCACGCCTTCTGCGTTGTTACCCAGATCAACAATGATATTGTCGCGGTTTACTTTCTTAACGGTACCCGTTACCAGCTCACCCACTTTGTCTTCGTATTCCGCAATCATTTGCGCGCGCTCAGCTTCACGTACTTTTTGTACGATCACTTGCTTGGCGGTTTGCGTGGTAATACGGTCAAACGCAATGGATTCAATCTGTTCTTCTACAAAATCGCCAACCTGAATATCAGGCTCATCGATTTGAGCAGCAGACAGTGTCATTTCAGCGAAAGGGTTTTCCTGCGGCTGGTCGTCAGGAATGACCTGCCAGCGGCGGAACGTGTCGAAGTCACCGGTGTCGCGATGAATGCTGACACGCACTTCGATTTCGCCTTCATTTTTCTTTTTCGTGGCGCTTGCAATGGCATATTCTAAGGCCTCGAAAATCTTCTCTCTAGGCACTTGTTTTTCATTAGAAACGGCTTCAGCCACTAACAAAATTTCTTTATTCATCTTTGCCTCACTGGTTGCATTCCCGACTGGGAAGCAGGTCTCATTTCGTTATTATTCGAATGTTGGAACCAAATTACCTTTTTCAATCCCGGCAACGGGTAACGCAAATTGTTCTCCGTCGATCTCGATTGTTAGCGTGCCATTTTCACACGCCAGTAATTTCCCTTTAAAATTGCGTCGGTTATCCAAAGGCAAGGCCATTTTGACAGCGACGATTTCGCCCACCACTTTTGCATAGTGCTGCTCAGTAAACAGCGGTCTGTCCATGCCCGGTGATGAGACTTCTAAGTTGTACTCAGTGTTAATTGGATCCTCAACGTCGAGTATTGCACTGACCTGAAAACTCACATCCGCGCAGTCGTCAACGTTTATGCCATTTTCGTGATCAATGTATACCCTCAGGATCGAGTGTTTGCCCGCGCGTACAAATTCAACGCCCAGTAACTCAAATCCCAGTGCTTCTACAGCCGGAGTTAACATCTCCGTTAGTCGCTGTTCTAGCTTTGACAATCCTAACCTCCAAAAACGAAAAAAGGGCGTTACGCCCAATGTCCTGATACCTTTTACAGATATCGCGTTGTGCTTGGAACCGCAGTAACAAAAAGCCCCGATAATCGGGGCTTCTTGCTTGAATAATTCGGTCCCATTTTGCCTGCATCAGGCAAAGTTACCAGCGCAAATTACTGTGCTGTGTAACTGGAAGCTTCCACATCCCGGTAAAATCCGAGGCGAAACGCTTATTTCTGCGACGCATTATACTGCCTGTGAGGCAACATAGCAACCGGCATACTGGCTTAAGCTGAATATATATTGCACTGTGTCTGTTATATACATGCACCATATTGAATAAGCCACTGCTGCAGTGTCACAAAAAATTAATCTTCCTTCCAGCGCTCTTTAATTTCAAGGATGGCCCCCAGATTGGCTTCCAGCAACTCGACCAGTTTGGGTTCGAAGTGCTCACCTGCCTCGCGTTTCATCAGGTCCATGGTTTTCTCTACGCTCCAGGCTTCCTTATAGGGACGCTTGCTGGTTAGCGCATCAAATACATCAGCAATGGCTACAATTCTCCCCTCAATGGGGATCTCCTCGCCCTTTAACCCATTCGGGTAGCCCTTACCATTCCACTTTTCGTGATGCGTCAAAGCAACAGATTTTGCGATCCGCAATAAATCGGAATCCGCTTCACCGAGGATTTCCGCACCGATTTGTGGGTGTGTTTTCATCACCTCAAACTCTTCGTCGGTCAGTTTACCTGGCTTGAGCATAATGTGGTCGGGAATCCCTATCTTGCCAATGTCATGCATAGGGGCTGCGTGTAATAAGGTTTCTGCCTGCTGTTCAGAAAAACCATAAGCCAATGCCAGCACTTTCGAGTAGTGACTCATTCGCAATACGTGCATACCGGTTTCGTTATCTTTGTACTCGGAAGCCCGCCCTAATCGCTGGACGACCTGTAAGCGGGTACGCTTAAGTTCATCTGCCTGCACCAGCGATAAATGCGTATTAACCCGCGCCAATACCACAGCCGGTGAAATAGGTTTGGTAATATAGTCTACGCCGCCCACTGCGAAGCCTTCGGCTTCATCTTGTTCGTCACTCAATGCAGTAACAAAAATAACGGGAATTGGCCGGGTGATAAGCTCCTGCTTCAACGCTTTACAGACCTCGAAACCCGTCATTCCGGGCATCATGATATCGAGAAGGATCAAGTCGGGAAGCTGACTTTGCGCTACTCGCAATGCCTCTGTGCCATTTTTTGCATAGACCAGGCTGTACTTGTCACCCAGCACATGTTTTAAGACCCGTAAATTAGCGGGCTCATCATCTACCAAAAGCAGTGTAGGCTTAGCAGCCGTTTTTTGCATAGTGACTATCCGTTTAATCGTTCAATAAGTTGACTTAGGTGTTCTATTGCCAGCTCAAACTCAAAATCATCTATAGCGTCCAGTATAGCCTGAATTTCACTGGCAAACTGACTTTGCGTGAAGACAGCAAGCTCATTGAGTTCGTGCTCATCAACGCGGTTGTGCTTCACGCCATCCAGCAGACTTTCCAGTATCGTCTTCAACTGGCTTATATCGACTTGAGCGGCTTGTTCAGCAGCGCTTTCCTGTTCCTGTGTGACATGAGAAGCCACCTCATCGGCAATACTCAATAAACGCTCAAGTACGATTTCCAAATCAGTGTCATCCTCGCTTGCATATTCCAGCACTTTGCACGTTACCATAAACTGAATTAACCCCAAATTACCGGCAACGCCTTTAAAGCGGTGAGCAAGTGATTTCAAGCTAATGAAATCCCGGGATTGGATCAAGGATGCAAACTGCGCTTTTTCATTGTCAAAATCAGTAAGGAAGCGTTTGATCTCCTGAATAAGCTTTAACTGACTTCCCCACAGACTTTCGCCCCTAGACCAGTCAATTAAAGCGGTATCTGTAGGTTCTGGTCGAGCAGCCAGTGCCGTTCCCTGAATACCTAACACGCGGGCGATTTCATTACACAGTACCGGGAAATCAATAGGTTTGTTGGCAAAGCCTTCCATGCCGGCATCAGAGGCTGACTTTTTATCCTGTGCCAGCACACTCGCAGTCAGTGCGATAATGGGCGTGGCCTTTAAACCGTGCTCACGCTCGAATTCCCTGCGTCGGGTAGCAGCAGTCAAGCCATCTAATACGGGCATTTGCAGGTCCATTAACACCACATCGAAACTGTGCGCTTCCATGCGTGCCAGTGCTTGTTCACCATCCTGAGCCACTGTCACTGTATGTCCGGCCCGCTCCAGCAATAACTTCAACAAATCAATATTTTGTTCGATATCGTCGACTATCAGCACATCGAGTTGCGGCAATGACATCGCCTGCAGTCGTTTTACCTGCTGCGCTGACACCACTGGACTAAGTGGTAAAGTGAAAACAAAACGCGTGCCTATATTCTTCTCACTGTGCACTTCAATAGTGCCGCCCATTAGCTCGACAAGCTGTTTACTGATCGTCGTGCCCAAGCCCGTGCCACCAAACTTCCGGGACATTGAGGCATCTGCTTGCGCAAACGCATCAAAGACCTTGTTCACCTGCTCTTCAGACATACCAATGCCAGTGTCTGCAATAATGAATTGTACGTCGCCGCTCTGCACAGGTTGCACTGTCAGGGACACGCAGCCTTGCTCAGTAAATTTCACCGCGTTACCCACGAGGTTACTCAGTACCTGACGTACTCGTTCCGGAGCACCATTATAGGCTTTAGCCAATTTCCCAGACAGGTCTACACGCAAATCAAGCCCTTTGCGTTTTGCCTCAAGCCAGAAAGTAGAAATCACCGTGTCGATTTCTTCGCTCAACATAAAATCGGTGTATTCAAGCTCAAGTTTACCTTTGTCGAGCTTGGCACTGTCCAGAATATCATTTAATAGATGCAATAAAGAGCGCGCCGACCGGTTAATCGTAGACAGGTGCTTGTGTTGCTCAGTATTCAGCGGGGTATCCAATAAAATATCACTGAAGCCAATAACCGCATTCATCGGGGTCCGAATTTCATGGCTCATATTCGCCAGGAACGCGGCTCTGGATGCTGCGGCTTGTTCGGCGGCATCTTTGGCTATAAGTAACTCATTTTCCATATTACGGCGGTCAGTGATATCCATAATGAAACCGTCTAACCACAGAATTTCATTCGCTTCATTGCGGATAAATCGACCATGCTCCCTTACCCAACGAATATCACCGCTTTTAGCGATAATGCGATATTCCATAGCATATTCCTGCTGGTCGGCTATGGCTTCCTCAATAATCGACAGATCATCGGGATGGAACAATTCCGTAAAGCTGATGCGAGGCGCAGGAAGTAAAAAGTCCTGAGCAGTGTAGCCAGTAATACGCTCAACGGCCTCGCTAATAAACACCATTGGCCAGGTTGTGTCGTTCAGGCAGCGATAAGCGATACCGGGAATATTGGCAATCAGCGAGCGGAATTTTTCTTCATTCTCCTTAACCGCCTTTTCCATGGCTAAGCGTTCGCGAATATCGGCAATAAAGAGGATAAAAAACGGTTCGTCGTCTATTTGTGTGTGTGACACGCTGATCCGCACCGGCACAGGGTGAAGATTTACATCCAGCGCCATTACATCCCGGCTATTGCCGATTAGCTTTTCGTCGCTGGGTTCCTGCGCATTATTAAAGAACGCATCATTGTACAAATGGCGTCTGTTTTCAGGCACGATATTAACTACCGGGAAACCTACTAACTGCGATTTAGTCCAACCTAATATCCGGGTAACAGATGGATTCGCTGACAGTACAATCCCTTCTGAGTTGATCGTAATGACCCCTTCAACTGCACTATCCATAAGGCCCGTAAGGCGCTTTTCATTAGCATTCGCGACTTTGGTAATTTCTTTGTATTTCACTAATAAGCTAATACCCAGCACCATTGCAATGACCATCGACGCAATGAAAGTGACAACCGCAGCCATAAACACAGAGACTTCCGTATCTTGTGCTATGAGCTCTACGCCTGGCGGTGTCACAAAGCGCGCTGCAGCCATGCCTGTGTAGTGCATGCCTGAAATCGCCAGCCCCATCACAAAGCCAGCCATCACATTGATTTTAGTATTCGATAAGCGCGCTTTAATAATGTTGTTAATACCAGTGCGCACCCAAAGTGACAGCATAGCCAGTAGCACAGCGACGACAATAGATAGCAGGAAGATATGCAGGTCATATTTCAGCAGCGGCGCCATTTGCATCGCTGCCATGCCTATATAATGCATTGCGCCTATTCCGGCACCGACCAATACACCGCCAAGTACAATATGCAGAGGGGAAACTGTGTTTGTAATTAAAAATCGTAAGGCAACCCAGGCGGCACCCACACCGGGCAGCATCGAAACCAGTGTTATATGCCAGTCATAGTTAACTTCCGTACACAGTTCGAAAGCTAACATACCCACAAAGTGCATAGACCAAATACCGACACCTTGGGCAATAGCGCCCACCATTAACAGTGAACGCTTGGCAAAATTCGATTGCGCCGTTCTTGCCTGGGTCGCGACCTGAAAGCCCATGAAAGACGCAAAAACGGCAATAGCTACCGATACCAGTACAAGATAAAATTCGTACTCACCGGTTAATAATAAAGAGGTCTCTGGGATCTGAAACAGGGCCAGGATGTCATTCATTTACCGCATACCTTATATACTACTGGTGACCATTCCGCCCCCCATCCTGAGGAAACGACGATGCGGTCTAAAATTATAAACAATAATAAATCGTTTACTCGCAATTATTTAGCAGCGTGCCCGCGTCTACTACTAAAGTCAAATACATTCTGATAAATGTACGACAAATTGAGTTGAGAGCTTGCGAATAAGGGCTGAAATCCATGACTAAGCGGTAATTTGAAGCGTATAGGTGGCGTTAACGGTGAACGATTTGTCTGTTTATTTGGTAGATAAGCAAACAAAAATAATTGATAAGCCATCAGAATAAGGTGGTATTTTCAAGGAGCTAAACATGAAAGCGTTATTACTAATTCTGTCAATCTGGTTATTATATATCAGTTTATCCAACAGTAACCTGGAACTTGAACTTAGTTTCAGGAATCAAAGTGTCGCTTTAGAAGCCTCGCTGATAAATGGACAATATGCCTTTAGTATTCAGTCCAATCTACAGCCCGTAATAGAAAAAGAATGGTCTAAAGAATCGACAACACCAGTCTCTTTGCTGCCTGACAGTTCGCGAAACAACCTGCAAACTTCACCCTTGCGCGCGTCAACCCAAGATGCGGAGAACGACCATATCAGCTTTCACGCACTGAGAGTTCTGGAGATGTTAGTGAGCTCAACGGGACTTGTTAACTTTGCTGGTACCAAGTGTACATCAGTATTTCGGCAGGGAGTTTAGATCATACAAACTAGTGCATAACTCCACTCTGTACGATGGCTGAAAAGTATATCTATGTATTCAGAATTAAAAAGGCCACATACAAAAAAGCCCCGATATATATCGGGGCTTTGAATGTGGTTGCGGGAGCAGGATTTGAACCTACGACCTTCGGGTTATGAGCCCGACGAGCTACCAGACTGCTCCATCCCGCGTCTGAAACTGTGCACGATTTTTCGTGTTGTTCTGTGACGCTTACTTGCGTTTTTTCTGGTGTCAGCATATTGCATTGCTATGCAAAAACTGAGATTTGGTTGCGGGAGCAGGATTTGAACCTACGACCTTCGGGTTATGAGCCCGACGAGCTACCAGACTGCTCCATCCCGCGTCTGAACTGGGTTGAAACGACTTGGCTTATTAGCGGTGCCGTTCAAGTGGTGCGTATTATACATAGGGATTAGCGGTTAGCAAGGGGTGTTTAGTGAATTGTTTCAAATTTTTGACCAACCGGTTAAATACCCAGCATTCCGCTTATAAAGCACACAGCCTAGGCTTAACACCATTACGCTTTAGCGTATAGGTTCATCTTTTGCGCCAGTTTGAAATCTAACTCACTGAGCCCGTCGGCATCGTGAGTCGTCAAAGCAACCTCAACGGTGTTATACACATTAAACCACTCTGGATGGTGTTTTAGTTTTTCTGCCCAAATGGCAACTTGCGTCATCCATCCAAAGGCACCGATAAACCCTTTAAACTTGAACGTTTTGGTAATCTTGTCACCTGCTAACTGCCACTGTTGTTGCTCTTCCAGACCATCGTTCAGCGCACTCAGGTGTTCCTGTATTTGTTCATTCGTTAACTTTGTTGCCATTTTTATCCCCTCTTCTTATATGTTGGCTTAGTGCTTTCACGTTACTGAATAAAGCACCAAGAAAAAAGAACAGAACGCAATCTATTCACCAACAACCTGTAAAGGTCTCGTTGCATCGCAAGCACTCATTGCGATGTCTGTAATTATTACATTATTTTGTAAGATGGTTTTATTTCAATGCCAGGCCTCTTCATCAAATACCCGGCAGCGTATGGCTATTTAAAGGGTATCCGGGGAATGGAACAAAGCTTGCAAAAACTCACTGATATACAGTAATGCAAAAAGCGTTTTATAAGAGGCAAACATTAATGGAATTCCCTGGCATTGAAACCTTCTGGCAACTGATAAACGAAAAACTGCAAGTCTGGATGGAAACTGGCATTAAGCACTTACCCAACCTGGCTGTCGCCATTGTGATTGCAATAGCATTTGGCGTTGTCGCAAAGGTAATCGGTAAGCTCAGCCAACGCGTTCTTCGAAGAACGTTTGATTCTCAGCAAATTGTTAGCTTACTGACTTCGATTATTCGTGTTGCTATTGCAACGGCAGGTATATTCATTGCGCTGGACTTTATTGGTCTGCGCGGCACAGTTACATCGTTATTGGCAGGTGCCGGTATTGTTGGCCTCGCCATCGGCTTTGCGTTCCAGGACATTACAGAGAACTTCATTGCGGGTATTGCTATGGGGGTAAGAAAACCCTTTCAAATTGGCGACGTGATTAAAGCGGAAGGTGTGTTTGGTACTGTTGAGGCAATTAACCTGCGTAACACACACGTGATGACATTTTTCGGTCAACGCGAAATTATTCCCAATAAAATCCTGTTCAGGAACATCCTAACTAATTACAGCGTCAACGGTAAGCGACGTCTCGAAGTTCCTGTGGGGATTTCCTACGCCGACGATCCGGAGCAGGCCGCCAGCGTCATCACCGATGCGATTAATCAATTGGACTTTGTTGTAGATAAAGAGGAAACCGACGTGTTTGCGGCGTCTTTTGGTGACAGCAGTGTCAACCTGCTCGTCTGGTTCTGGATTGACTATCCCGGTGAACCCGGCTTTATGATTGCAAGGCATAAAGCGGTTGTAACGATACAAAAAGCTCTGAATGAAGCAGATATCCTGATCCCATTCCCTATCCGTACACTGGATTTTGGCGCTAAGGGGGGAGAAACTCTGGGACAAGTCATTAAGGACAATAACCTGAGCCAGTATTCGGACAAAACCGCTGATAATAACCCAGACTAACTGGTCGGATGATATATAAAACTAATGAAAAAATTGATCAAATATTAATATTACTGATACATTAAGGGCGTTCGCGAATTAAGGCGCCCTTATTATGAATCTGAACAGAATTGATTTAAATCTCTTCGCCGTGTTTGATGCCATTTACACAGCGGGTAATTTAACGAAAGCAGCTGATATTCTTTGTATCACTCAGCCTGCTGTGAGTAATTCACTGTCGCGTTTACGGGAACTACTCAATGACCCACTGTTTGTGCGCACTGGCCATACAATGACACCTACGCCAGTTGCTCAAAACATTATCGGCCCCGCACGTCAGGCTTTGGAGCTATTGCGAAAAAGTGTGCAACACAGCCATGATTTTGATCCCTCCATTGCGGAAAAAACGTTTCAATTCGCCTGTCGGGACCTTATAGAAGCCAGTATATTGCCCAGGCTTATTGCAAGAATTGAAGCCCAGGCGCCACATATCGCCATATCAAACTATGATATCGCACGCGTCGATGTCACTAATGCAATGGCCAGTGGTCAACTCGATTTCTACGCAGACAGCGCCACCATTACCGATCCCTATCTGCAAAAACGAAAAATTGCCGAGGACCGTTTGGTTGCAGTAGCCAGGCCTGAACACCCAGCTTTTTCGACAGCGTTAACCCTGGATACGTTTTTAGAATATGGCCATATCAAAATTGCTCCTCGTAAAGATCTGGATTGCGCTATTGATATTGAACTGGCTAAATTAGGTCATCAACGCCGTGTAGCGATGCAAAGCCATCATTTTTTAACGGTACCCAGTGTATTGGTTAAAACCAATCTGATAGCGTGCCTCCCCTATCATCTGGCCAAACATTACGATTTGGCAGTTGCTGAACTGCCGTTCACTATGCAGCCGACCAGTTATTATATTTATTGGCATATGAGTGCAACCGACGACCCGGCACACAAATGGGTACGCGAACAGTTATTTAAGGCCGCGGAATCATTTCAAGCTGCCCCGCCAAACTCGGAAGCAGCTTAATAAAGCCAATATGTATAGCCTGTTATAATCGTCCTTTCCCCTAACAGGCTTCTATTACAAAACGTTCTAAATAACAAAAATCTTTATAAATCAAAAGCATATCGAAAATTCACATTCTGAAATCAGCTAAATAACCGATATATCAACAAACTGACAGGCAGTGGAAAGCTGTCGTGGAACGGACTTAACTTATTGTTTAAAAAAGATTTTAATCTGTCAGGTATGAATAAAACCTTACCTGTTTGGTATTTATTAAAATACCTAAGTATGTCACCTACCATTTATCCATTGCCGTTTCCGATGTTTAATTCATTCAACAAAACAAAACAACAAAACTGACTTAAACCATTAATACTGCTTAGTAATTAGGAGCTGACCATGTTGAAAATCGTTAAGACTTCTTTAGTTATTGCTACAGCCACTTTGGCGTTTACCGGTACGGCACACGCGAATGTTGAAGAAGCACTGGCTAATATCTGTAATATCGTTACCGCCGACGACAAAGGTGAATTGCGTAAAAAAATTCGCTCTGTTGAATCAGATTACCGTCTGAAGTTACATGACTACTATTCCGGTATTTCGTGTAACGGTCAGAGTCTGATCCGCACTGCAATTGAAAATAACGCAGTTGAAGTTGGCACGTTACTAGTGAAAAAAATGCCAAGTAAAGAGTTACAGGCGCCTGAGAAAGATGGCAAAACTCTACAGGCTTGGATTTCTGAAAACGGTCACCAAAGCCACGCAATTGCTTCGGTACTGGAAGGTCGTTTATAAGCGACTGCACAAAATGCATGATAACCATGTCACCATTTCAACATGGTTGCAGGGAGGTTAGCAGTCCCCTGCATTAAAAGGCGCCGAAAGGCGCCTTTATTTTTTTCTGCTAGATTTTAGTTCTCTGCCTAACCACCAAAGCCTGCTCAAAAAAACTCTATATCGTTGTCGACCACGCTTTTGGTGCTTCTATTCAGTACTTCAATACGATCCCGACCGTTGTGTTTTGCCAGGTACAATGCTTCATCTGCTATTTCTATCATTGTGGGGATGGGTGTATACGGATTGACTTCAGTAACGCCAATACTCACCGTTATGTGACCTGAGGGAAAACTAAACTGTTTTACACTTAAACGGAAGCTATCCAGTAAAGCGAGTGCTGCTGTCTTATCTGTCTGGTTAATAATAACCACAAATTCTTCTCCGCCGTAGCGGAACAAGAAATCGGCATGCCGAAAAGATTTACGCATTAAATTGGCAAAGTGTATGAGCACTTCGTCGCCTTGCATGTGACCAAATTTATCGTTGACCTGTTTGAAGTGATCAATATCCAGAATCGCCATGAAAGAGCCTTTTCCGGAAGGTGCCATCCCTCGATAGAAATTTAAAACTTGTTCCAGTGTCGTGACAAACGTCTGACGATTATGCAACTTGGTCAGTAGATCCCTTTCTTTAACGTCAAACAAGTTGATTTGGTGCTCGTAAATACTGGCCAGGCCTTTAACAATTTCATAGTGGTAATCCGACACTTCGCCCTGGATCAACACCAGTTTCTCAGGTGGCTCGTCTTTATTAACGTAAATACTGATAAACGCCTGGTTACCGATTACGTGTTTGCCGACGCCACTGGTTCCTTCTTTATACACATATTTCACTACTGAGTGATATTCATCGGTAAAGTTTTCGTCTAGGGATAAAGGGAATTTTCTAATTAGAGGCTCAACATCCGACCCTGCCTCCGCTCGATTTCCCAATATCTCGTATGATGAAACATCATTGATAGTGTCTATTTCATTAAGAATCGTAATCAGCGCTACATTCAAATCGTGAAAAGTTTTGGACTCGATAAGGCGTGAAGACAACGCAAATGCGGTCTGTAATTGTTCAAAGCTCATAGGCAACATTCATAACAAACAACGTGATAGAAGAAAGTTGAATAAAATAAGCATTGTTGAGCATCAGGGAATCGTCAAATTCTCAGTCATTTTTTCTTAGACAAGTCACCTTTATTAACCCTGGTCAATAGTATTTTTTTGAAAAATACAGTAAATATCGCGAATTCAATATTCATGTGAGGTATTAAAAAAAATCTTTGGATACCCTCAGCAAACAAAAGGCACTACAACCAAATAACACATAAGCGTTTGATACTATTACATTTATAACAAATAACGTGGCTAATATTCAAAACCAAATCCCCCGCGCGCTCACTCCATAACGTATTACCCAATATACCCATGTATGGTGCTTGCTGTTTTTTCATTCGATTTAAGACGCTTTAATAGCCTCAACAAACAAACGAACTGCTACGTACATAAAAACATCTAACGAGGATTTAACCATGTTGAAATTTGCTAAAACTGCTGCTCTTATTGTTACTGCTGGTCTGGGTGTATCTGCTACTGCACAAGCTGACGTAAACGAAGCTCTGGCTAACATCTGCACTATCGTAAGTGCTGATGATAAAGGCGAACTGCGTAAAAAAATGCGTTCAGTTCAATCGGATTACCGCCTGAAACTGCACGATTACTACACAGGTATTTCATGCAACGGTCAGAGCCTGATCCGCACTGCTATCTCTAACGACGCGGTTGAAGTAGGTACGCTTCTGGTTAAGAAAATGCCAAGCCGTGACCTGCAAGAACCAGAAAAAGATGGCAAGACTCTGCAAGCATGGATCAATGAAAATGGCTTGCAAGACCACGCTGTTGCTCAGGTCCTGACTGACCGTTTATAAGAATTTCGTGAAACCATGTGTTCATGACACCAGTCAACATGGTAGCAAGACGGAGACGTCTTGCAGATAAGGCGCCTAGTGCGCCTTTTCTTTTTGGTGCGAAAAAGCCGGCTATAAAGGTATGCTGTTTCATCATTTCCACAATAACGTATTAAAAAAAATACGCATGTATGATCCACAACATACCCCTGCTATTCAGGATGGGGTTTAATAAATGTACAGAACATTTGGGGATGTCTGATATGAAAACCATGATGAAATACTTAACTGCTGCCAGCTTCATTGTCGTCGCGCCGTTTGTAAACGCAGATGATCATTCCGGTACGGAAATGCAAACCGCAAAAGAAAGTCAGGTGCAAATGACTAAGAAAGCCCGTCATAGTGCCAATGGCCTACCCGTAAAACAGTTGTTGCTTCGCGCTCAAACCAGCCAGGCTTCGCAGGTTAACCACTTCGATGCAAATGTCGAAGCACGCACGCTGCACTTACCTGCACTAACGCAATTACGTTAATACTCCCCCAATAGCGCAGGCTTATAAAGCCTGCAATGCTTTTTGCATCGCTTATTCCATTTAGCGCCCTTTTATCATCATCCGACACTTCTATTGTCATTTAATTGGGGTACACTGCGCCTACTTTGTTGTACTGAAGTAATTACAGGACCCCACAATGATCACAAAACGGCACGCCTCTGCTGTGCGGATGCGTAAATTAGTCGCCGCTCTGCCATTAGCGTCAGTTGTAATGACAGCACAAGCTCTGGCAGACAACGAACTACAATTAGAAGTCATTGAAGTTAGCGCGCAAAAACGCCCCCAAAACCTTCAGGACGTGCCCGTCGCGGTTACTGCGCTTTCGGGAAATGTGCTCGCAGAGAAGGCCGCCTTCGATATTTTTGACATTGAACGCACTGTTCCAACGCTGTCAGCATTCCAGAGTCAGAGTGCCACAAACAGTGCTTTTGCTATTCGAGGCATTGGTACGTCTTCTCAGAATTTTGGTTTTGAATCTTCAGTAGGCCTTTATGTAGACGGTGTTTACCGCGCACGTCAAAACTCAGTGATCAACGACCTGATCGATATCAGTAGCGTTGAAATTCTGCGCGGCCCCCAAGGCAGCTTATTCGGTAAAAACACGCCATCAGGTGCTGTCGTTATGCAAACACAGGCCCCCGACTTCGACAACAGTGGGTTCTTTCAATTAAGCGCTGGCAATTTCAACCTGCTGAATATAAGCGGTGCCAGCTCATTTACAGCTAAAGAAGACGTGTTAGCATTTCGGGTGAGCGGATTTAGTTCACAACGCGATGGTTGGGTAGATGATGTTAATCACCCCGACGCCGAACTCAATAACCGCGCCCGCTCAGGTATTCGATTACAGGCCCTGTTCACACCGAACGACGATGTATCAGTCAGGTTCATTGCCGATTACGCAGAACTGGATGAACGTTGCTGCGCGGCGCTGACCTGGCAGGACAATACACAGGCTAACGCCATTCCCGGCAAATTAGGCACCGATGCGCTTTTAGGCTCTCCGCTATTAGGTGCAACGCTATATACCCGCGAACACTATTTTAATTTCCAAACGGCATTGTCTGACTCTCCGCGTTCACGCATGCAGGACAAGGGCTTATCTGCCCAGATCGACTGGCAACTCAATGATAGCCTATCGTTAGTCTCAATCAGTGCCTATCGTCAGTTCGATAGCTATGACTATACGGATACGGATTTTAGTGACGCTGATTTGTTATCCACGACCAATGACGCTGATCAACAGGCTGTCTCGCAAGAATTGCAGTTGCACTATAGCCGGGCAGATTTCAACGCAATTATTGGTGCGTTCTTTTTTCACCAAAAACTGGATCTGGCGTTTACCAATCATATCGGCGATGACTTTCCTACCTTCTTTGCGGCAAGTGCCAGCGAACTAACGCCAATGGTTGACGGCCTGAATACGCTAAGTGCGTTGTCGGGCGGCTTCATTGCCCCTGCTGCCGCAGCTACGCCGGGCGGCACGGATATTTATCATACCGCCAATCAAACCCAGGACAGCATTGCACTTTACGCACAATCAGACTGGCAGTTTGCTAAGGAATGGACGCTGACAACGGGGATGAGATTTACCCGTGAAGACAAATCCCTGCGCGGCGAGTACACCGAAACCGGGCCGGGCATTGACGGCTTATCGATGGATCCCGCTGACATACCCAATCCATTTGCAGCGGGTCCAGCACTCGCAGCCATTGGCGCAGCACTAAGCTCTGGCTCCCTGCCCGACTCCGCATCACTGGCAGCAGTCGCACCGTTTCAAACGGCAGGCTGGGGATTCTACTTTTTAAATACGGCATCGGTATTGCCTCGTCCACCCATGCAGGAATCATTGTCGTATAACAACGTTAGTGGCACCGTAAAAGTGAGCTATCAACCTGCAGAAAATCAGCTAATCTATGCGTCCTGGGCAAATGGCTTTAAATCCGGCGGTATTAACACTGATCGCATTGCGCCAGGATTTAACCCGGTATTTAACCCGGAAAAATCCAATGCCTTGGAACTGGGATTAAAGCAAGACTTTCCAGAGCAGGATTTGCGGATCAACCTTGCGGTTCACCGCACCGATATTGACGATTTTCAGGCCACTACCTTTACCGGCACCGGATTTAATTTGCAAAATGCCGGCACCATCGAGACAAAAGGCCTGGAGGTTGACTTAACCTGGCTACCGCTCGCCAGTACACAGGTTACGCTCAATTTTGCCCGCACGCTGGCACATTTTGATGAATTTGATAACGGCAGTTGCTGGGTTGCTTATACCTGGCATACAGGCATCGGCGACCCGGGCAGACAACAGCCTTCAGACCCATTCTGTTCTCGCGCTGGTGACCGGGTAGGCTTTGAACCGCAGACCCGATACACCCTGGGTGTGGAGCATTATGCTGACGTGTTCAGTTTCCCCACTACCCTGCGACTGGATTATCAGTACACGGGGGATTTGTTCCTTGATGACACTAATGACCCGTACAAACACGTCGACGCTTTCGATATCGTAAACGCCAGTTGGTTATGGGAAATCCCAGCCTGGCAAAGCCAGCTTATTTTGTGGAGTAAGAACCTGTTCGACACTGACTACGTCGCCAAAAATGGTTTTGATGTTCCGGTACAGACCGGAAAAATCATGGCGTATCCGGGTATGCCACGCACCTTCGGCGTTACCGTGCGCACACAATTTTAAGGATTCCTGTATTTTATTGAACGAGATCAAGGAAGATCTCAGCCATTCCGTTAGGCTAGCCTCATTGCAACGATATTACCGTAATGAGATCCGAGCCAACCATGACCCCAACGCCTGACTTTTTTGACCCCGCTCTGCTTCGCAAATACAATTTAAATGGTCCTCGCTATACCTCCTACCCCACCGCATTGGAATTCAATACGGAAGTCAACGATACCAGCTTATTGACGGCAGCGGCTGACAGCCCGACCAACGCGTTGTCGCTGTATGTACACATTCCTTTTTGTCACCAGCTTTGCTACTACTGCGGTTGCAATAAAATTGTTACCCGACATGCCGACAAAGCCGACCGCTATCTGGACTATTTGGCCAAAGAGATCGCCTTGCGACAAAAGGCATTTGCTCACTACAAAGTGGGCCAATTACACTTAGGCGGTGGTTCACCGAGCTTTTTCACTATTGAACAACACACCCGACTGATGACAATGTTACAGCAAGCCTTTACGTTTAAGGTCGATGCTGAGTGCAGCATTGAAATTGATCCGCGCCATGTCGATGAAGTCTATCTGACCGGACTGGCAAATCTGGGCTACAAGCGCCTGAGTATTGGTGTGCAGGATATCAATTACGACGTACAACAGGCCATCAACCGGGTGCAGAGTACATCTCATATCGCTGAGCTGGTGTCACATGCGCGAAAAACCGGCTTCGAGTCAGTCAACCTGGACCTGATTTATGGCCTGCCACACCAAACTGAACAGAGCTTTAAAACGACACTGGCTGCCGTTAAAGCCATGGATCCCGAGCGTATTTCGCTGTTCAGCTATGCGCATTTACCTGACCGTTTTGCGGCGCAACGCAAAATAAAAGATGCCTGGCTTCCCAGTGCAGAAACTAAACTCGCGCTGATGAAGCTGGCGATGACCAGCCTAACACAGGCGGGTTATGCCCTCATTGGTATGGACCATTTTGCCAAACAATCCGATGAACTGGCTATTGCACAACAGCAAGGCAAGCTCCATCGTAATTTCCAGGGCTATACCACCCGGGGCGAGCTGGATATGCTGGGATTGGGCGTCTCATCCATTTCTGCGGTTTACGACATGTACGGGCAAAATCCCAAGGCCCTTAACGATTATTACGCCGCACTGGATTCGCAAAATTCTGTTGTAGTGAAAGGTACGCAGCTGAGTCGCGACGACATGATTCGCCGCGATGTGATCATGGCGCTGATGTGTAATCTGTATCTGGACATCGATGCTATCGAAACCAAATGGGACATCGTCTTTCACCAGTATTTTTCAGAATCACTCGACAAACTGACGCCGTTTATTGTGGATGGATTGGTAGGTTTGTCACGCAGTGCCATCGAAGTAGCGCCTAAAGCGCGGTTGTTAATTCGCATTATCAGCATGAGTTTTGACGCTTACCTGGCAGGTCAGTTACACCAACAACGCTATTCGCGGGTGATTTAAGCGCGCGCAGGTTCAGGCAGTGAGCCAGCGCCAAAATACGCATATACCGCTTCTCCTGACTGTATGGCAAGATGTCGGGCGGCAGGGGCTTCAAGCAACGCAAAAAGCGTCTGGTTGCCACAATTCAGAGTCAGTCGCTGAACACCTGTCTCGGAGTCGGTATCGAGGCTTTTAACTTTCACAGGCAAACGGTTAACGTAGCCTATTTGCGCAGGCGCCAGGGGGGTTCGAGACACCAAAACCTGACGGGCATCCACCAATAAACTCGCGTTTTTCTCCCCCTGCTCCACCGCGCGTGTAACCACTTTGTTTTCCCCTACCGCAAAAACAGTAAATTCATCTTCATGCTCTACTATCGGGCCTTGAAGTAAACAGCCTTGCAATGCACTTACTGGCTCACTTGCCTCTGCCTGTGAAAGTGCGTTTGCCGGCATGTCCTGAATGGTCACTTTACCCTGTCTTAGTACCGCCACCTCATCACTGTACCGGGCTATATCCTGCCAGTCATGGCTTACCCAAACCACCTTACAAACACCCTGAGTACGGCGTTTTAGCTTATGCAGAACCCGTGTTCGCAATTTTGTGTCCATGGCACTGGTGCTTTCATCCATCAATAATATCGAAGGGTTTGCCAGCAGGCCCCGGGCAAGTGCGACACGCTGTGTTTCTCCTGCCGACAGCGCGGTAACGGCTTTGGCCAATAAATGCCTGCATTCGCAATCATCAACCACGCTTTTAAAGCTCTCATCAGTCACACCGTTATACCGGGCGACGACCTGCAGGTTCTCCTCCACACTCAAAGCAGGAAACAGCGGTGTTTGCGCTGAAACCAACACAATATTATCCCCGGCCGGATGAGCCCAGGACGCAAAACCTTCAACCTGCGCCGCAGACTCGAGCCCGGCCAGACACCGCAACAACGAGGTTTTGCCAGCGCCAGACGCCCCAACAACGCCGAGCCAGTCAATGTCAGGCCCCAGCGTAAGACGCGCTGACAATGTAAAATCACCGCGCTGACAACTTACATGACACGCCATTGCATACCTCCTTTGCCCTGCCGCCAATACAACATAGCCAGCATGGCTAGCGAGATAATCAGCAGCACTGCAGCAAGTTGATGCGCTTGCGTATAGTCCAGTGCTTCAACGTGGTCGAATAACGCAATGGAGGCGACGCGGGTTTCACCGGGAATATTGCCGCCAATCATCAGCACAACCCCGAATTCTCCGATGGTATGCGCGAAACTTAAGCCGGCTGCAATAAGTGCATGAGGCGCAATAGCTGGCAAAACGATGTAGCGCCAGCGGGCAACACCCGGCAATTTGAGCATGCGGGCGGTATCCAGCAACGCCGGTTGCAGTTGGCAGAACCCGGCATGAAGGGGTTGCACAGCAAAAGGCAACGAATAGAGAACGGAGCCTATTACCAGCGCCTCAAAGGTGAAGGCCAGCGGCGTGCCAAACAGCGCCTGCCAAGTTTGCCCAAACGCGTTATTTGGCGAAAACGCGATAAGCAAGTAAAAGCCCAGTACGGTAGGCGGTAACACCAATGGCAACGCAATGACAGCTTGCACCAGCGCTTTACCCGCGCCCTGCCAGCGACTTAATCCCCATGCCAGCGGCACTGCAATGACCATTAGGATAAGCGTTGACACCAGCGCCAGTCTGGCAGTTAGCCACAATGCCTGAATATCCATTATGACTTACCTGCACTGGCAGCTAGCGGTAAATATCCTAACGCCGTTAACTGTTGCTGGACGTCATCAGACACCATAAAGCCTGCAAACTCTCGGGCGGCGGAGACCTGCGCTGACCGACTCACTACCACCAATTTCTGAATAATCGGCTGGTGTAAGCCCGCATCAATCAACGTGCAATTGAGCTGGTAGCCAATGCATTGAGACGCCGCCACTATCGCTAACTGAACGTTGCCGGTTTGCCAGAATTGCAGAGTTTGTTGAATATTGCTGCCGCGTATCAGATTCGCAGACAGTTGCGACCATAGCCCCATTGCCGTTAACGCCTGTTGTGCCGCGCTACCGTATGGCGCGAGTCTTGGATCGGCGATGGCGATACGGGTTGCGTCAGTTGCGTTGCGTAATGCGTTCAGGCCGTTTTCATTTGCGCCTGCTACAGCCAGTCTGCCTTGTGCGTAAATCAGGGCGTCTTTAGTGTGAGCCAGGCCCTGCTCTACCAGCGCATCGGGGCGCTTTGCATCAGCAGACAAAAACACATCGAATGGCGCGCCATGCACGATTTGGGCAAACAGTGCGCCACTGGACCCAACAGTGATGCGAACGGTATTGCCACTTTTTGTTTCGTAGTCACGAGCCAGTTCGGCGAGCGGTTTGGCAAAATTTGCCGCCACAGCCACATTCAGCGTGACAGGTTGTGGCGTGCTTTCAGCTATCAACACAGAAGGCCACAGCAGACCGACAGCCAGCACAATCAGGGAGGGCAATCCTTTTACGCTTTGTTGCATGAAGGCCCTTTTTCTGCGCTTAACCACCGCATTGCCGCTTTATCGTCATCGGCTTTGGCCGCGACCCAGCAAGCCACGTCGTCTTGCCACTCTTTTTTCCAGATTGGGACCGATTGCTTTAGCATATCCATGATATATGTCGCCGCCAGAAAAGCCTGTTCACGGTGTTGAGAGGCCGTGCCTACCCACACGATCTGCGCATGATTCGCAAGCTTGCCAACCCGATGAACAATACCGGCGTCAACAATATCAAAACGCTGTGATGCCTGCGCCAATAGAGCCTCCAGAGCGGATTCCGTCATGCCTGGATAATACTCCAGTTCAATCCCCTGGATCCCGCCCTGTGCGTTAAAATCGCGAACCAGACCGGTGAATGTCACAATGGCACCAGCGCCTTGTAACACCGAATCAGCCGCTAATTCATCGTAAAGCTGCTGCTGAGAAAAGTCGTTGTTTTGTACCCGTGCGAACACTATTACCCTCCGGTGACAGGCGGGAAGAACGCCACTTCATCCTGCTCTGCGATTACCGTGTTTCCGTCGCAGAGCGATTGGTTGTGTGCCATCAGCACATTACCTTGCAATGCCTCGTTCAGCGCAGGCGACTGCTGCATAAGCTGATTGCGTAACGCATCAACGGTAGCGGGCTGTGGCAACGGGGCTTGCAGACTCTCCACGCCAGCCAATTCCCTGACTTGTGCAAAAAACTTAACGGTTACCATGTTGCCAGTCTCCGGTTTTGCCACCGCGTTTCTCCAGCACGTGAATGCCGGTCATTGTCATATTGGGATCGACCGCTTTGCACATATCGAACAAGGTCAGAAGTGCAACATTAACACCGGTAAGGGCTTCCATTTCAACACCAGTCTGGCCTTTTAATTTGCACCGGCACTGCACCACAATGCTGGGCGTTACTGCATCAAATTCAAAAGTGATATCCACTTTACTTAGTGCTAATGGATGGCATAAAGGGATCAGGTTGGCGCATTGTTTAGCGCCTTGTATACCAGCAATACGTGCAGCTGCCAGCACATCACCTTTAGCGGCACGATTCTCACTGACTTCAGCAAACGCTTCCTGAGAAAGCAACAAGGTGCCCTGTGCTATGGCTTCTCTGGCAGTCACCGCTTTGTCACTGACATCCACCATATTGGCTTCGCCCTGACGATTTACATGTGACAACCCCATTTACATGGTTCCTTTCAGGTGGCCTACGAAATTACACGGGCGATGGGTACTGTTCAGCTGCGACTGAATAATGCCCTCCCACGCCGTCCGACAAGCGCCGGTTGAGCCAGGTAAACAGAAAATGACCGTACGATTAGCAAAACCCGCGATGGCTCGTGACTGTACGGTGGACGTCCCGATTTCCTGATAGCTCAAATAACGGAATAATTCGCCAAAGCCGTCAACGTCTTTGTCAAACAACACCCGCAACGCTTCTGGGGTTGAGTCTCGTCCGGTAAAGCCGGTTCCTCCCGTAACCACTACAGCCTCAACGGCCGGGTCGGCAATCCAGGCAGACACCACCGCTCGCTGACGATAGATATCATCTGCAACCAGTTCTCTGGCAATTACTTTGTGACCGTCGGCTTCAACGGCTTCCTGCAAATATTGCCCTGATGTATCGGTGTCGAGGGTTCGGGTATCAGAGACGGTAAGAATGGCAATATTGACGGGTAAAGCTTCGGTAGTCATAAACGTCCTTTAAAATTCTGCTGCGACCAGACTGTCAAATTTGGTACATTATGCGCTTTATTGTAACGCTATCAAAGTGCTAACTATGCCAAAACCCCTTCGTTATGCCCAGGCTTTGCGCTATAACCGGCAAATTGTGCTCCCGCAAATTGACCTCGACGGTCAGGAGCGATGGCAACAGGCCCGGGTGTTGGTTATTGGCATTGGCGGATTGGGCTGTAGTGCGGCGCAACAATTGTGCAGTAGCGGCATTGGCCACCTCACACTGGTAGACGAAGACATTGTAGAAGTGACTAACTTGCCCAGACAGTGTTTGTACAGCGACCAGCAAATTGGCATGCGGAAAGTGCAAGCCGCCCGGGACAGGCTTCATGCTATCAATCCGGAGTGTACGATTCAGACGCTATCAAAAAGGGCTGATGACGGCTTGCTACAGGCACTGATACCTGACCATGATATCGTGTTGGATTGCACCGACAATTTGCAAAGTCGAGAAACCATCAATGCGGTTTGCTACCAACACGCAACGCCTTTGGTCAGCGGCGCTGCGATACGTTTCGAAGGCCAGCTTATGCTGGTCGACCCAACGCAATCAAGCGCCTGCTACGGATGTTTGAGTGCGCTAATGCAACCGTCAGATTTGTCTTGCACGGAAGCCGGTATTTTCTCCCCGGTAGTCAATATGGTTGGCGCGCAGCAAGCTCACATAGCCCTACTGTACCTGATTAACCAATCCCCTACCCAGGCCGCCGTGTTGCATACTTACGATGGCCGCTCGATGCAATGGGCTCAATTTACCATCCCGACTAATCAACACTGCCCTGTGTGTCAGGGAAAACAAAAAGAGAACACCTGAACGATGATCAATACCGTGAATAAATCACATATCCGGGTAGCCCAAAATGCCTCGGGCCGCGCTATGAACGTGCCCGTGTATCATATCAAAGGCAAACGTCCGGGCCCCAAAGTGTATATCCAAAGTTCCATTCACGGTGCGGAAGTCCAGGGCAATGTGGTGATTTACCACTTGATCCAGTGGCTGCAAAACATGCCGATCAGTGGTGAAATTATTCTGGTTCCGAATTGCAACCCGGTAGGCACCAATATTAAAGCCGGAGAATACACACTGGGCCGTTTTGACCCGGTTAACGGCACCAACTGGAACCGTGGCTATTATTACGATGCCAGCGAAGTCGCTGAGTTTGCAAAAACGGTAACGTCTGAAGAGTCTGTGGTGTCTGTAAAACAGAGATTCAGAAATCACTGGCGCCAGGCCATAGAAACCAAACTAGCCAGCCCCTGGGGACTGGGTCTGGCACAGCAGCTCAACCTGCGCCTGCAACAAATGGCCGTTGATGCAGACTATGTGCTGGATTTGCACAACGGTCCGGTGTCGACCCGGCACATTTACATTCCCGAATATGCCAAAGCCAGTGCTACCCTGTTTAACTTTCCGCACTGCATTTTCATTCCCAATGTGTTTGCCGGGGCATTAGACGAAGCCACCTTTTGCCCCTGGTGGACACTGACTGATTTGCTGAATGAACGCGACAAACGTCAGGTAGATTTCGGCGTCGAAGCCTTTACGCTGGAAATGGGCAGTCAGGAAGTCATCGATTTTGACGAAGGTGAAATCGATGCCACCAGTATTTTAAGTTACCTGACAGCAAAAGGCTTGTTACCGGAAAGTCAGTTAGAACCTGCCAATATGACTCGCCTTGGTGTGAACTTAAGCGACTACAAAACCCTGTTTACCCAATGGGGCGGCATGGTCCAATACTGCGCCAAGCCCGGCCAGCACGTGAAGGAAGGTGAGTTGCTTGCAAAAGTACTCAACATTGATGAACTGGACAACGAGCAAGGCAGCGTCGATATTACCGCTCCTTGCGATCTCATTCCCATGCTGCACTTTCCCTCAGCTTCAGTGCTAAGCGGTACGCAGCTTTATAAGTGCTTCACCAATTACGTCACGATCACTGAGAAGTCGTAGGCTAATATGCCAACAAAAAAGCGCCGCAGTAGCGGCGCTTATACATTGTTAAATAGGCGAACCCGGTGGTAAGGGTTGTGGCTCAAACGCAATCGGCCATGTGCCGGTATCCCAAAAGTGATTCAGATAATGCTCCAGCGCGCGGTAATGCGCCACATCGTCTTCGTCTTCCAGCCACTCCGTCAACGTCATTAATTCAGCGGTAACGGCCAGTTTCACCTCCGGTGCGGTGTCGTTGGCCAGTAACGCTTTAATAATCGATTGTACGGCGACCATTTGTAGTCGCATCGCCAGGTTACTGGTCACTTCTTTCTTGCGGTAAAAATGTACCGACAAAATCTTGCGTACCACATCATCAACGCCCGGAATACTTGCCTGCAAACTGTGCTGATAAGCCAACCGGTTCATACGCTCGGGATGCAACAGTAATGACAGACTGAACGCTGCCGCACTCTCCGCAGCGCTCACCGGGTCAAACACCCGGCCCATTCTGCCATTAAACTGTTCGCGTGTTTGCGCTTCAGCAAAGGTGGGCGGTGGCAACAACTTAATAATAGACTTAGGTAGCGACAGAACCTCCGGGGCAGAGGCATCAATCAGTCGAATCATAGCGTCGTTTTGCGTACTTGCCGCCACAAATTTTACGCCTTTGGCACTACTGTTATCACCTTTATTTTCGTATTCATACTCAATGCCGCCTACCTGCTTGGCCACCGCTTCTAACTGATATCTATGTAGCAAATACACAGGCACTAGCGCATTTTCTAACGACGATAAACTCGCACCGGGTGGTAACGTATTCAGACCCATCTTGTTGAGGGCAACCTGACGTACCGCTAACAAGTGATCAAACTCTTCGATAGGGTCAGCGCCGTTATCCCACAAGTGCCCGTCACTTGAACCGTGGTGAGAAGCGCGCACGTCGGCGTCGGACTTGTATTTTAATCCGGCCATACGCGCCTGAGTCACCAACGTTTGTAATGCAGCATCCTCGTCTGTGTCATCGGCAAAATCCTGATAACCGTATGCAATTACATAGTCATCCCATGCGCCCATGCCTACGTCATAAGCATCGTCCAGGGAAATGCTATCGCCATCCAGCGTAATGGTTGGATGCGGGTAATCCATTACCGACTCACGGCCGTTTTCACTGGCGGCAAAGTTGTGCGCAATACCCAGCGTATGACCGACCTCGTGGGCAGAAAGCTGACGAATACGCGCGAGCGCCATTTCACGTTGGGCTGACACATCACCGCCCGTGTCAGTGAACGGACTGGTTAAGCCCAGTGCAATCAGAAAGTCCTGACGCACCCGCAGCGAGCCCAGTGTGACATGACCTTTGATGATTTCCCCGGTTCGCGGATCAACCACCGATGAACCGTATGACCACCCACGCGTAGCACGGTGTACCCAGTTGATCACGTTATAACGCACATCCATAGGGTCGGCGCCTTCCGGTAACACTTTCACCTGAAACGCATCTTTGTAACCAATGGCTTCAAAAGCCTGATTCCACCAGCTGGCACCATCGCGCAGTGCGCTCATTACCGGTTCTGGAATGCCCGGGTCCAGGTAATAAACAATCGGTTCTACCGGTTCGCTTATCGCAGCCCCCGGGTCTTTTTTAGCCAGTCGATGGCGGCGAATGAACGCCTGCTCCATGGACTCGGTAATGGGCGCGGAATAGTCCTGATAAGCGTGTTTCCAGTACCCTGAAAACGGATGAAAAGCGCGAGGCTCATAGCCATCGTCAGGTAGTGCCACGAACGAATGATGTAAGTGCACGGTAACGGCATCCGCATCCGGTGTGACCTGCTGAAGGTAAGCACCGGTCCCTTGGCCACCAAATGTCACCAGCGCCTCAAGCTCCGTGTTCAGTTCAAACGCTTTGGTTCGCGGTAAATACACGCCACTGCGCTTCGGATCAGCTTTGAACGTGCCCTGCTTTCTGCTTTTTAGTCTTTCGGCAATGCCGTGAATATCGCTGAATAACTGGTCGGTGTAATCAATCACCACCGCACCGTCTGATTCCGCCTGAATCACAAAGCCAGCAATCACCGAATCAGCAAAGGCTTCATCAATACTGGCTTTTTCCGCCGGATTCTCAGCACTGGCCCGGAAATCCGTGTTCAGTTGCTTAAGCAGAATTTTGTTGCCGAAACGCTCAAACTGCACTAACCGCGTTGCGCCCAACTGACCGCGATCCAACCCAATATCATTCGATCCCACACCATGTGGCAAGCTCGACTGGAACAACAGTGGCGTGTCGAACGCACTGATTTTAAGATAAACCTTGTCGTTTTCCTTGTCGTAAAAAACAGGAATAAACCCGTCTTGTTTTTGCATGGATTTTGTCATTGTTTTTATGCTGGTTGCAGCCAAAGCCACATTACTCAACAAACAAGCACTGAGCACTAAAATGAGTATGCGCACCCTTTCCTCCCGAACCGTTTCCCGTGGTGATGTCATTGTTATACTGCAAACGCATTGCAGACTAGGGGCTGTTGACCCTAGTTTTAACACCAAATTACCCAAATTTTCCCACCAACACCATGCGCAAGTGACAAATGCCCCAACAATGCCGATGAAAAAGTCACTTTTCGCGAAAAATTGATCCAGATCGCAAACTCTTTCCCACTAGACATCAGAATCCCGTAACTAAAAATACGCTTGATCTGTATCAACACGCGAAATCAGGTCACTCGCTACTCTTCAATCATTACAAATTCGTTACATTCAAAGCGAGCATGGGCTTACAGTTTCATCAACACGACGTTACCCGGGCGCAAACAACCCTGTTTGAGCGTCGCCTGCACGAGCAACTGGATCAAATTGAAAGTGAGCTTGAAAAGCCTTGTTATAACCGGCCTGAGGTAAGTTTTGGCGCTGAGCTTGAGATGTACCTAATCGACCGGCACTTTATGCCAGCGGCTCTCAACGAAGCGGTGCTTGGAAAAGCCAGAGTAACGGGTCTGCAGGAAGAGCTTAATCAGTACAACATTGAATATAACCTTGACCCGGTCGACGCCCCTGGTACACCTTTTACCCATTTAAAACGTCAACTAAGTCAGGGCACCCGGGCTATTGACCAAACCGCGAGTATGTACGACGGCCATGCCGTTGCCATTGGCATTTTGCCCACGCTATCAAACCACCACCTTACCCTTGATTTTTTAACCAACCGTCCGCGTTACAAAGCCCTGACCAGCGCGCTAAAAGGGCTTAATAAGGGCCCGTTCCAAATCGATATTCACGGGCAAGACACCGTCAGAACACAATGCGAAGAGGTCACACTGGAAGGCGCTAACACCTCGTTTCAGTTTCATCATCGCGTACCGGCAAATCAATTCACTGCATACTATAATGCCGCGCAGCTAACCACGCCTCTGGTACTTGCGTTGGCGGGGAATTCGCCCTTTTTCCTGGGAAAACGCTTGTGGCAGGAAACCCGAATCGCGCTATTTAAACAATCTATTGATTATCGCGACCATGCAACCGGTCGGTGGCGCCAGCCTGCCCGTGTCAACTTTGGCAATGGCTGGTTGCGTCAGGGCGTGGCGGAATGTCTCACCGAGAGTGTTGCGCTTTACCCGCCAATTCTGCCGGTCACTGCCGAGCGAATAGATAAAACAGCTCAGCCATTCAGTGAACTCTTGCTTCACCATGGTACGGTGTGGAGCTGGAACCGGGCGGTGCTCCAACCCGGTCAAAAAGGTCATGTCAGAATCGAATACCGCAGTTTGCCGGCAGGCCCAACGATTGATGACATGCTGGCCAACGCCGCATTACAGGTGGGATTGGTTGAGGCATTATCTGGCGAATGTGAAACCTACCTTCGCCGGCTGCCTTTTCGTTTTGCAGAGTACAATTTTTATCGCTGTGCACAGTACGGGTTGAATGCCCGGATTATTTGGCCACAGTTGCGCCAACAAGGACTGTCTGAGCAGCGCGTGACCGATGTCATTGCTGACTTATTACCCCGCGCTGATGAGGGCCTTGCGTCAATAGGTATCGATAAGACGGAGCGCGACCATTATCTGAATATTATTGAACACCGGCTGGCAAGCCGACAAACCGGCGCCAGTTGGCAGCTTAGCGCATTTCAGCGCCTGAGTGCTAATCTTGCGCCCCACCACGTGCTGCCTGAATTATGCCGGCAATATTATCAACGCAGTCTCGACGGCCAGCCCGTTGCCAATTGGGAGTAATCATGGGATTTGCACGCATTGCCACCCCCACGATACCAGGATTTCAACTGCTTAATGCAGAAGACCTTGAGTTACCGATATCCAGTTTCCAGTTTTTAGAAAGCCTGCAGGGCCCGACGATCATTAAATTAAAAGGCAAAACGCGGCGACGTCGCGCTGTTCTCACACTGCTGCATGGCAACGAGCCTTCGGGTTTTCTTGCGCTGTACAAATTACTCAAAGAAAAGTTTGAGCCCCTTGCCGACACCACTTTCTTCGTTGTCTCTGTGCCCGCGGCCATCGCCGCTCCCGGTTTTCGTTATCGGGCTTTGCCACAACACAAAGACATCAATCGTTGTTTTAAACCGCCTTACACAGGTGACGAAGGCCATCTGGCAAAGCAGTTAATCGACTACCTGGTTGACCTGGCACCTGAAGCCATCGTGGATGTTCACAATACCTCAGGCAGTGGTCCGGCGTTTAGCGTTAGCCGACGAATAACACCCATGCACCAGGCGTTGGCTTCGCATTTTACCCGCTGGTTTATTCATACTGATATTGAGTTGGGGGCCGTCATGGAAGTGCCCTTTTGCTGCCCGATTGTCACGATAGAGGCAGGCGGCGCACAGGATGACAGTGCACATATTAATGCTTACGAAGGCCTTGTGTCCTATTTATCTGCGGAAGATGTCTATCAAACTCGTCAGGATATCGAAATCCTGCAGCATCCTCGCCGGCTTGAAATACACAAACAGGCGACTCTGGCATTTGCCGAGCGCCCCGTATTTGGGGCCAGTATTACCATTCGTCAGGATATTGAACAGCGCAACTTTGGTACCACCCAACCCGGCGACATTTTGGGCTGGGTAGACCACGAAAAACTTGAACATTTTCGTCTTGGCGGACACCAGGCGGGTGAACTGGTTGAACACTATTTCAGTGCCGAAAACAACCAGCTTACCGTCATTAAACCGCTGAAGTTTTTCATGGTTACCACGCGCAGTGACATTGCCAAAAGCGACTGCCTGTTGTATTTCATCGAAAGCGATTAAACGCCATCGGATAAGCCGTTAAACAGAGGCGCTAACGCCTGCTTAACACCGGTTTTTCTGCGCTGCTGTAACGCTACGGCACTGCGCAATGTACTCGGTTCAGCCATGATCACACAACCGCGTTTAGCCCGGGTCAGGCCGGTATATACCAGTTCGCGGGTACAAATCGCTGCCGCCTGTTTAGAAGGCGGTTCAGGTAAACACAGCAATAGCTGCGCGAACTCTGAGCCCTGGGATTTGTGAATTGTCATGGCATACACAGTTTCAAATCGCGGTAACCGGGTCAACGGGACCGCCCGAAAGGCGCCGTTATCACCCACAAACCAGGCTTTGAGTTGCCCATTTGCCGCAGGCCACACAATCCCGACATCACCATTAAATAACCGCAAACTGTAATGGTTCTCCACCACCATAATGGGTTTACCCCGGTAAAATTGCCCGGCGCTCCCCGTTGGTGACATCAGGGTTTCGATACGTTCATTCAGCGCTATGGCGCCAAACTCGCCTTGTCGAAACGGCGTTAACCAGCGCACGTTTTGTAGCGCCTGCATCGCCTCGCTTAAACTTCCGGCCTGATTAATGGGTTCAAAACAGGCTTTCGCTGTTTGGGCAAACTGCTTTTCCAGGCTCTGCGGTTCACACCGTGACACGCCCTCAAGATTGACCACGGACTGCGGTTTCACCACTTCCAGGCTTTCGACCAAGGTTTGCGCGTCACCTGCAGAAATCGCACTGGCGGCCTCTGCCAAATCCCCCCCAAAGCGTTGCGCATTGATTAGCGTGAAATGACAATCCGGACTATCGCTTTCATTTGTATTAAGGGCCGGTAAGTGCGGGCAAAGTTTAGCACATTGCGCTGCAGCACTTGCCGATACCGTGTCACATGCGCTTTTATCGATGGCGGCCAGTATGTCACCCAACACATTCCCGGCTTCTACCGACGGTAGCTGATTGGGATCACCGACCAGAATAATACGGGTATCGGGCGACAAGGCCCGGAACAACCGGGCCATCAGCGCGAGATCAATCATGGAGCTTTCATCAACCACAACCACGTCCGCATTAAGCGGCCGGTCGGCGTTGACCCGACAATTAATGCCCCAGCGCGGCATGCCTAACAACCGGTGTAACGTCATCGCTTGCTGACGTACCTTATCGCCCAGACGGGCCAACGGTTCGTTGCCCATAAAAGTGCTTAATGCCGCATCGATGGACTCCGACAAACGCTGGGCCGCCTTACCAGTGGGGGCTGTGAGCATAATAGATAACTCACCGTTCCAAGCCGATTGCATGGCCATCAGCAACCTGGCGATGGTGTAGGTTTTACCGGTACCTGGCCCACCGGAGATAATCGCGAAACGCTGATTCAAACTGAGTGCAGTCGCGACCTGTTGCCAGTCCTGTTCTGCTACGGGTTTCGAATTAAACAACGCAGGCCAGAGATCCGAAACGCGCTGATATTGCTCGTCATCAAGAGGAACAGGCGATAACCTTGCCGCGATCCCGGCTTTGATATCCTGTTCGAATTGCCAATAACGAGCGCTGTACAAACGGTTATCAATCAGATGCAATTTACCGAATAACGACGGTGATGCTGCTAACTCGCCAGCTAATGTAAGCAAACTCGGCAAAGACGAAAACAGCCAACCAGATCCTGCTTTTTCCGGCGCAGTAAACAGCGTTTGGTCAGCAATATCGTCGAGTATTAAACACGCATTCCCCTGACGTTGGCTTACACTCAATGCCAGTAACACATGAAACGCTTGTGTCAGATCGGTTTCAGAGAAGACCGCGTCCTGTTTCAGCAAATCACACAAGGTTTGCGCGAAATAAAAATCAATGGCCTCAATATCTGTGAGCGCCGCATTGCATTGGGAGAATCCTGAATACATCACAGTGCGCTCCCTGTATTTGAACCAGTCTTAACCAGTGTTTGACTGCCGGTAAGGGCCTTTTCCACTGCCAGCACCATACTCACTGGCAATTGATGATAAAACACACCGCTGTGTTCGCTGTGTTGCGTCGACATACCGCGCAGATAGAAATAATACACGCCGCCAAAATGCTGCTCCGGGTCGTAGACAGGAATACGCTTTGCCAGAAAACGGTGTAACGCCACGCTGTATATCAGGTACTGCAGGTCGTAATTGTGCTGCATGTTATTGAGGGCCAGATTATCTGGCTGATAATGGTGCTCCCCGACGCCCAGATAGGTCGATTTGTAGTCGGCAACGTAATAGCGATCACCGCGTTTAAATATCAAATCAATAAAGCCGTGCATCATGCCCGCCAGGGCGCTCCCTTCCAGGTTTACCGGCAGTGGTTGCTCAAGCACGGACGCCCTGTGCTCCGCGAGCGCTTTACTGAGCGCGTGGCGCTTGACGGCGTTAAGCGGGAAGTAAAACTCTGCCTCCCTCAGTGTGTGATGCAGCGGCAAGCTACTCATACTGAAACTCTCACCCTGAAACGCATCCTGTAACGGGGTATCCAGTACGTCCTCCAGCCACTCAAATAACGCTGGCTGCTCGTGAGCTTCAATGCCATAGCGCTGCGCAATAACCGGAGCGGTTTCCAGCCAGTCCGGTTCGCTGAAATCCAGTTCTTCTAACATGTCGTGCAGTAAATTCCCGCTTTGCGCGCCCGGACGCAAGGTGTATCTGAGCAGTTCACTTTGTTCAGGTGACACCACTGGATCTGGCGCTGTGACCTCATTGATTTCAGACTCGCGCTGACGAATACGCGTATGGGCGACCTGTCGGGTTAACGCCGAGAAGGAATACAACCGCCATGGGTCGTCCAGCGCGCGATCAAATTGCTGACATGCCAGCGGCACTGCTGGCTCAGACGGTAACGTCAAATCCCGGTTATCTACGGATGATATACAGGCAGTGTGTCCTTCCCCTTCGCTCAGCAGTGCCTGAATAGCTTCCTCCCAACTGGAAAACTGGTCACGCGCCAACACCTTACCCAGTGACGACAATTCGCTTTGCAAGGTCTCTGCTACGCCCAGATAACAGCGATGGGATGAACGCGTAATGGCCACATACAGTAAGCGCATGCTTTCTGCATCGGCTTCGCGCTTGACTCTCTCCAGCAACTGCGGACCGGGCCCCAGTATCTGCTGTTGTTTTCCCTCACTCTCATCGTAATAGCGCACGACATCTACCAGCGTATTGCCAAACCGGGTCGGGTCGCGGTATTCCGACGCAAAAGGCACAAAGACAATGGGGTATTCCAACCCTTTGGAGCCGTGTTGTGTCACTATCTGAATAAGTCGGGCATCACTTTCCAGTCGTTGCACCTGCTCCTGCGCCTGACCCGGGTCGAGGACCTGCCTGCGCAGCCAGTTCAAATGGTGGCCAGGCTGAGGATACCCTTTGGCGGCGTCCTGCAATACTTCCGCCAAATGCTGATAGTTAGTCAGACTGCGCTCCGCGCCCGTCTCTGGCGGCATGTACTGGTGCTGAAGTAAGCCAAGCAACATGCTGAGCACACCCTGTCGTTGCCATACCGCGCGCCATTCACTCAACTGGGTTAACAGCGCATCCCAATCGGCCGCATCGTCATTTTGCAATAACTCATGCACTTTGGTGGTAGGTAAGCCAATAAGGGGACTGGACAAGGCTGACTGGACCAGGCGCATATCATGGGCGTGCCAGATAGCGTCCAATACACGCAGCACATCAACCGCTTCAGCGCTTTCAAACAGACTGTTGCGATTCGACAGGTACACGCTGGGTAATCCATGATGTGACAACGATTGCTGAACAATGCGCGCCTCGTTGCCGTTTTTCACCAGAATCGCGATATCACCGGGTTGAGTGAGCTTTGTGCCTAACGTAACTTCACTCAGTAACCGTAAAATTTCCCGGGTGAGCAATTCAGCCTGTTCAATGCGGACTTCGCCTCTCGGCGGGGCTGTTTTAGGACCAGTCGGCGGGCTATCGGTTTGTTCATCGTCCTGTGGTAACAATAAAAACGTCAGCGCCGCTCTGTCAGCCTTGGGATCACTCAGCGGCACGCTGGCCGCTTTTGCGCCCGGACTGGCATTCACGGGCTCGTAGCCTATCTCAAAGTCAAATAAATCGCGGCGCGCTTTATTGAGAGGATTGCCCCAGAACAAGCGATTGTAGGCGTTCACCATAGGCGCAACTGAACGCCAGTTGGTATCCATTACCCATCGGTATTTGGCCTGTCTGGCCGCGGCGAGGTAAGTAAAAATATCACCGCCGCGAAAGCCGTAGATGGCCTGCTTGGGATCGCCAATCATCAGCAAGGCATGCTTGCCCTGCTCTGTTGCTTCGGAGGAATACACGTTTGCCAGAATGTGGTACTGATCGGCGTCGGTATCCTGAAACTCATCCACCAATGCCACCGGATACTGGCTGCGCAATTGCACACTCAAGGGACTATCGGGCGAGGTGATTCGCTGGGCCAACATGCGGATCAAGTCATTGAAATCCACGTGTTGCAGCTGGGCTTTCTGCTTTGCTACGTGCTCGCGAATAAACGTAATGCCTTGCAATACCACCTGTAGCGCTGGCGCTTTGTTCAACTGTTTGTTGTACGCTTCGTTCACCTGTTTCAGGCTTTTTTCCAGCCGCACGCGAAAATCTTTGAGTGGTTCAATTGCTGCCTTCGCTTCTTCCATGCCTTCCCGTTTGGCTCTGAAGCGGTTGCCGTTTACAAACTGCCCGACTTCTCTTGGCACAGTAGAAAAGTCACCGCCCTCCAGCCAGTTTAAAATAATGTCCCATTCCTGGGCGCGCTCGGGCTTATTTTGGATCACGGTTTCGTGAAATAGCCCCGCCTGAGTGAGCAGTGACTGGCACAACTGAGCGCCTTCTTCGCTGTAGCTGGCAGACACGCTTTTTAATTGTTCCGCAAATTCCTGATTAATAGTTTGTGTATCGGTGCAACCAAGGTCACCACTACTGTCAAACAAATTGCCAAAGCGGCGAATAAAGCGCTCTGGCGAGTGCCAGCTCTGTTGTTGGAGCAGAATGAAAGCTGGCTCATCATGACTGACTTTACGGAAGAAGTCTTCGCAGGCTAGTCGATACAATTCACGGGTATCGGTTGCCAGCGCCAGCTCTAACGGGGTCGCTGATGTAAAGGCCATATCGCCCAGCACCCGATTACAAAAACTGTGGATGGTAAACACAGCGGCATCGTCAAGCTCGAGCAATGCTGCTTGTAACAAGGCAATGCCCTCTTCGCCAGGCACAGCACGATACACGGATGCCATCACTGGATCGGCTTTTTCAGGCAAGCCCTGTTGATTAGCAATTTGCCAGAACGCTAATGCCTCACGAAGTGTCGCTGCAATCCTGCCACGAATCTCTTCGGTAGCCGCTTTGGTAAAGGTCATCACCAGAATCTGCTGCACTGGCAGGCGCATTTCCAGCAGGAAACGCAGGTAAATACGCGTGATGTTGAAGGTTTTACCCGTACCGGCGCTGGCTTCAATTAAATGGCGGCCTGTTAAGGGTAATTCAGCAACGTTCAGATGAGAGAGGCTCATGATTTCGCTCCTGAAATTGCCTGGAAAAAGGGTTCATACACCTGAGCAAGCAGTGACAAAGGCAACGCCTCTGCTTCAGGGAGTGTCGGGTAAAACCACGCCAAATACGGATTATTGCCCAGCACACTAAAGTCGCTGTTTGAATCGGTGAGCGAAGACCAGCGTTTTTGCACTTCTGGATCCAGCTGCCAGTCATCGCTGTCAGTGCGCATATTGGCATGTTTTGCCAGCACTTCTGCCAATGCCAGATGCAAAATGGTAGGCGATTTCTCTATCTGACTAAACGCCAGCGAAATGCATTCCAGTGTGGCATTCGCCTTGTCAGCTGTCATGGCCGGCACGGTCACTGATCGCGTTGGATAATTATCTTTTTTCCAATCCACGAAGTAGAGGGTGAGTGGCACATTTGCGCCCTCACTGTTCGCAACCAAGGCAGTTAACCAGGCCTGAAAGCTGCGATGTATAGCATGCTGGCCAACATGGTACATCACCAGTGAATCTTTGCTCAGATCACAGTACGCAGAGAGCTGAATCTGTCCATTGTCGAACTGATAATATTCCCGAGTGGTGGCATGCTGCGACACGGTGTCAGCCAGCACCTGGGCGGCTTGCTCCCATTGCAACAACTCAAGTTCGGTAGTGGGGGTTTGTGGCACCCGCCCACTCAACTGATAACGCTGTGTCAGTGAGGCATCCTGGCTTTCAGTACGATAATATTCCACCATCCCCTCAACAAACTGATAACGGGTGAGTTTGTCGGTTTCAAACGGCTCAGCATCGTTTAGCACATCCATTTGCATTACCAGTGAGACGCCTAACTGCTTAGCCAGCCAGGCTAACGGGTCGCGGAAGCATTGTGTCAGTTCCTGTGTGGTCAGGCTGCGTTTTTGCACTGCCGATGGCAGAGTTAGCGACGATGCTTGCTCGTCTTTGTGTTCCGGATTGACCATTGCCTGGGCTAGCCTGAACCAGCCCGCTGAGAACCCTGGCTGCGAGGGCGCAAAGGCGCCGGGGCTGAACGGGTGTAAGGCAACCTGCGCGATGGCCTGACTGTCGTCCCATCCATAGCCTTGCTGCAAATAGTCCATCAACTCCTGGAGCACCAAACTGGGCTGACGTTCAGAATTATCTACCGCGCTTCGCCCCTGGTAACTCAAAAATAAATGCTGGCGGGCTGAAATCAGCGCTTCAAGGAACAGATAGCGATCTTCCTGACGACGCGAACGATCGCCCAGCCGCGCGGGACAGCGCGCCATAATATTAAAACTGCCCGGCGGATTACTGCGCGGAAACTCACCATCATTAAGACCCAGAATAGCAATCACCTTGAAAGGAATACTGCGCATGGGCAACATAGAACAAAAGGTCACCTGACCGGTCATAAAGTGGTTGCCCGCATCCGGCGTGCCAAAGCGTTTGTTGAGTGTATCTCTGACCTCAACCAGGCTAAGGGCTTCGTCGAAAGACGCTTGTTCTGCCTGCAATGCAATATCCGCAATGGCCTTGCCAATGCTTTCCCAGCTGTCGTTGTCGTCCTGAGAAGGTGCGAAGCAATCGTCTCTTAGCTGATGTAAATAGTCGGTCCACTCGCTGGGCGTGCGCGGCTTTTTCAGTTGCTGTGTATGCTGAGCGAGCTGCTCCAGTACCAACATAAGACGGCCCAGTTCTACGCTTTGCTGCCCTTCTACATCAGGCACGGTAACGCAGTCTGCCAGTAACTGTTCGTGGTCCTCGGCGACCATCCCTAACATCAACCGTTTAAAGCCCCAGGCCCAGCTAAACATGGGGCTGCCTGTGACCTGTTGGGAGCTCTGTGCTTTGTGCTCACCATCCAGCCCCCAGTGGATATTCGCCGCTCGTAGCCAGTGTTCAATCACAAGCAGGCTCTGTTCGGTCAGGCCAAATTTCTTCTGCAGCGGCGTCAAACTCAAATATTCAATAATTTGATTAACGCTGAACCGGCTATCGGGCAGTTGAAGCAATGACAGAAATGCAGCAATCAGGGGCTCCGCATCAAGCGGTGAGCGGTCTGCTACGCTACAAGGTATGCGCGGACTGGCGTCGTCTTCAAATCGCTGTTGGCCAACCCGTGCAAACACGGCATCAATGAATGGCGCATACTGCTCGATGGCAGGACACATCACCAGTACATCTTTGGGTTGTAGCGTGGGATCTTGATTTAGCAATCCAAGTAAGTGTTCGTGAAGATGCTGTACTTCTCGTAATTCACTGTGTGCTGAACTCACAACTATGCTGCGATCATCTGCCTGCCAACACGATAGGCCATTTGCTGTGCGCGCCTCCAGAATATCCTGTTGCATCAGGTTTAGCAGTTGCGGTACATGGTCGTCTTCATCTGGCGCAGGTACATCAAACGCACTGATTTCGTAGCTATCTAACTGAGTTAATTGATTGAACAGATCCCGCCCCTGTTTACCCAGATTAGCTAGCAGCGGATTGTCCTGATTCTGCGCCATCCAGGCTTCAATACCTTGCTCTCGCAGAATGCGGGCCTGTTCACCACGCCCTGCAACGTTACCCCAGTAATTTACACAAGGGTTTAAGTGAAAAACGTGAACGTCAATCAGCGCTGATAACGCATCTAAAAAGCCAACAAATTGCGGTGCCATGGTATTGATGGCAAACAGTACGATGCGTGATGGCAACCTGGCTTTTAGTTTATCGGGTGACGCTTTCAGGCCTTCTATTAACTGCTCGTACAAGCGCGCGGGATACAACGGCGTTTCCGTCACCAACGCTCGCCACAGGCAGGCTTGCCAGGGCTCATCCGGATCATCCGTCACGGACTCATGCTTCTCCCACCCTTGCAGCCAATCGGGCCTGTACAGCAAATACTGCTCAAGTAAATCTGCAAAATTTACCGCCAATTGCAATTTACCGAGGGCGTGATCAGAAGACAGGTAATGCGCCACTCTGGCCATGTCGGGTTGCCTGATATGCTCCTTATCATTCAGTAACTTATAAATGCGCCAACGCAACACCTCCCGCCGATAAGGTGACTCCCGGGGAATGCGTGCCTCGCCTAATACAGTTCGGGCGATATCCCACATAAACCGCACGGGCAGCGGATATTGGATGTTCATGGCGATGCCCTGTTCCTGGGCAAGCTGCATATTCAGCCAGTGCTGCATGCCGGGACTTTCGACAAGAATGATGTCCGGCGTAAATCCTTGTGCGGGCTGCTGGGTCAGTAACGTCGACAAAAGCACACTCAAATGCTCGAGTTTGTTCGAAGGATAAAGTGTTAGCAAGCCTGTTTATTCCTGTTTTATTGTTGTTTATGCATTCACAGATGACACAATATCAGAACGACTGATGATCCGTTTCATACAGTTAACACTGAGGCCAAGTATGCCTTGAATCGAATATGATAGAAATATGCAGGAAAAGAACTGGTGATTTATTAAACAAACGCGTATAGTGCAGCGCGTGGCAAGCAGAGATAAAAAAACCCATACAGACCTCAGGACACGAAAAATCTGTATGGGGAAGGTTACGGGCCACATCCTAGCAACTTTGAGCCGGCGTTGCCTGGCACCGGCCAAAGTTAGCGCTAGCACGCAGCGCAGTTAACACTTAATGTATTGCAGAATAGATGCCAAAATAAAAAATAAATACAAATCATAACCTTAACATTATTCTAACAGTGTGATTGTATAATTTATTCCTCAATGTGGTGCACGCGCACCGCAAAAGAGCACTTAATAGTCCTTCATCCTGCTTCCTTGCATCTCCGAAGAGCAAACACAATATTTTTCCCCACCGAGACGCGATAATTTCTCTGTCTTTTCAGTTTTGCGTTACAAGCTGCCATGCTACCATTTGTATTAATTACACGACTTGCAGGATAAGCCCATAACTCCCTGCCCGCGTATTGTTTATGAATCAGGCAATGCGCTAACTATTATAAAAACCGGACACGAATATGCTGACACAACAACAACTTAACACTATGCTGTCGCTACAGAACAACATGAACATCAAAGTTAACCCTGAATGGCTTACTGCGGGTTATGGCTACCTGCGCGCAGCCATGGTGGAATCAGTTGAAGCGATTGACCATCACGGTTGGAAATGGTGGAAAGCACAAGAGAAAGATCTTCCTCAGTTGCAAATGGAACTGGTTGATATCTGGCACTTTGCGTTATCGGCCAGCATCATCGATTACAAAGGCGACATCGAAGCAACTGCAACCGCACTGGCTTCACAATTGGCAGAAAATACCCCACATGTTCAATTTGACGGCCAGTCTTATTCACCCGCTGGTTTGTCGTTGCTGGATAACCTGGAATTGATGACAGGCTTATGTGCGGCCAAGCGCTTTAGTGTTCCCTTGTTCATGCAGATTGTGATGCAAAGTGAGATGACGGGTGAAGAGCTATATCGCCAGTATGTTGGCAAAAATGTGCTGAATTTCTTCCGTCAGGATAACGGATACAAAGCAGGTACCTACGTAAAAACATGGGATGGACGTGAAGACAACGCACACCTTGTAGAAGTGCTGGATAGCCTGGATATGAACGCCCCGAATTACGCAGACCTGGTTTACAAAGGTCTCGCAGACCGATACCCAGCTTAATCCTAAAAAGTTCAGCCGCTTCGTATTGCGGATTGCAAACTCAGCCAGGGCGTATTTACGGGCTCTGGCTGAATTTATTATGCCGTTTCAGATACACTGCCGCAATAAACCATTAATGCTTTCACTTTATCCGCGTTCCCCGGATGAACCCAAATTCACTACATCGTATTCTTACGCGTAACTGAAAAATGCCACGGCGAAACAAACTGAAAGAGCTAACATCCATTTGAGATATTTCATTTTTAGCCCTTATTTCCTTCCTTAATTTTTCCACTCTATCAACTCTAAGCTAAGTGTAAGCTATTTATTTCAATGGATTTTATTTCGTGTGAGCAATGATTAATTTACAGCTCTATTGAAAATCAGGAAGGTATTCTTTACTTTTGAATTAACTAAAAGTGTATAATTACAACACCAACTACATTCTTGGTTTGTCCACCTTGTTCATCAAAGGCTTTCAAAAATGCCAGCATAGGTCGCGACAAAATCGGAAACATCCAAAATATGATGAAAAATCAACAACGTAAAATTCTGCAAATAAGTCAAGTTGACCTAAAAGCCGAAATCACTTTGTAATATTGAGTATAAAAAACAACTATCAATCCAAAAAATGCCTGGTATTCGCTACATTTTTAGGAAATTTTGTAACAACGAAAGTAAACTTTCATGTATCATTACAAATAAACCTTTGTACCCTTACTTTAATAAAGCGTGGTGAAGACTTATGTCACAACAAGATAGCAATACTCTGAACAAGTCATATGACAATAATGCAATACAGGATCGCTCCATTGTTGAGGAATTAGCCGATGCTAAAAAAGAAATTAACGACCTTAAAATGCAGATCATGTGGATGGAACGTCAGTACGAATAAGCTTTAACGACGGCCAAATTCAATTGGAATTGACTGCTTAACGTTCCATAGCATAAACACATATAGTCAGCCAATCACGCTGTATAGCATCATGGTTATGCAACAGTTGATTGGCTGATTTTTTATGTCTGCTTTATTTGATATGGGTTGAGCTGGGGATTTACGTCACACAGATTTTGGCGGCGACACGAGACACGTCACCGCCCTTCAATACTTAGTTACCGTATTTGTCAGCCAATTTTTGATAATCCTGACAGGCTTGGGTTTCTTCATCCGCATTCATCAGGGTGTCACAGTCCCGGGCAGCCATAGAGTTTAAGCACGCCGTGGCGGGCTCTACCAGATCCTGAAACTCGTGTACTTCGGCGATGGAGGTGAATTGCGTGCACATTTCACCTACCATGTTTTCGACCATTCCCATCATGGATGCCGGTATGTCATCGTTCATGGAAATTTCTTTTTGAATACAGACTTTCACTTTATTACATAAGTGATTAGCGGCGTCGTTCAATTCCTTAGCGCCCGCCAACACCTGAGAAGAACTCAGTACAAATACACTGACTAACAATCCTTTGCGCAACATAATTGCCCCCTGTTTTGGTTAATTTTCCCACACTATTTTGTCATCATACCCCTGATTGATGACATCTGGAAAGCGTTCTTCCAACACATGACGCTTTACTTTCAATGTTGGCGTAAGCAGTCCGTTCTCAATGGTCCAGGCTTCCATCATTACAATCAGTCGGTCAAGCCGTTGATGGCTTTCCAGTTTTGCATTTACGTGGGCCAGTGTTTCATTCAGCGAGGCGGTTACCTGATGATCTGGTAATTCCTGACCTTCTTCCGATAACACCAATAAGGCAATGGGCTGTGCCAGGCTGGCGCCAGTGACACACACCTGTTCAATTAGCACATTCTCCATCAGTTTCGCCTCTATAGGCGCTGGCGTCACGTACTTACCTTTGGCCGTTTTGAAAATGTCTTTGATCCGCCCGGTTATTTTATAATAGTTATCGGCATCTACCGTGGCTTTGTCACCGGTGCGCAAATACCCGTCTTCGGTGAAGGCTTCTTTGGTTTTTTCTTCATCCAAATAATAACCAAGCATGTTTGCTCGGGACTTCACCAATAGCTCACCTTCTTCCGACAATTTAATATCAACACCACTCCAGGGATGGCCGATACAACCGATTTTGTCGTGACGAAATGGCAGTGACGCGGTGCCCAGTGCTGCATTTTCGGTCATGCCCCACCCTTCGCAGATTTCCACTCCCAGGCGAGCAAACCAGGTAATCACTGAAGGAGGGATTGGCGCTGAGCCACTGGCGCAGATTTTGACTTCAGATAACCCCAGGCCGGCTTTAATTTTGCGCTTGATCAGGCTGCTAACGATAGGAATACGCAATAACATATCCAGTTTTTTCTGTGGCAGCTTGTGCAATATACCCAGTTGAAATTTCGTCCACAGTCGCGGCACAGATACAAACAATGTCGGTTTACAATGCTGAACATCACGTTGGAATGTATCCAGTGACTCAACAAAAAACAGCTGCATGCCAGCATGCAATGCTGCCATTTCCACCAATACGCGCTCAGTGATGTGGGCCAGCGGCAAATAGCTCAGTAAACGATCTTGTTGAGATAAGCTTAAGTCACCTCGTCCTACAGTGCCTGCCCAACTCATAGAGTCAAAGGTGTGCATAACGCCCTTTGGATGGCCTGTGCTGCCAGAGGTGTAAATAATCGTCATCAGGTCGGTCGCATTCGGCACCGGACTGTCTGTCATTGCCGGACAGTCTAAAAACTCTGCCCAGTATTCGTCTGCTTTGATACCGGGGTATGGAAAAGCGACAGTTTTTATCTCTTCGGGTATGGCAGCAATCTGATTGTCAGCATCGTCGAGTTTACCGATAAACACGACTTTCACGTCTGCGTGGTTTAATACATATTGAATGGTTTCAGTGCCTGCAGTGGCAAAAATAGGCACGGAGATGTGCCCCGTCATCATGATGGCCAAATCTGTCATGATCCACTCTGCACAGTTTTTTGCCAAAATAGCGATGCGGCTGCCTTTTTCCAACTGCATGGCTTCAAGTCGATAAGCGATACGTCGTACCGTATTCGCGACCATTTTCCAGTCGTATTCCTGGTACTCGCCGTTCACGGGTTGAACAAAACAGCGGCTGTCAGGTGTGGTGGTTTCCCATTTGTACAAGCACTCAAGAGGTGTTGCCGTCACTTCATTTGGCATTAAAAGTCCCTCGGTAGGTAAAATCATTATTATAATTAACATCAACTTTACAAAAACCTTGTGAAGAATGCCAATGAAAACAAGCTCAAAATGTTGCTAAGTTAACGGATTGTGCATAGATCATGACCATTTATCGATTCGACATGCATTTAATAGGAATAGGCATTGTGTTCGTATCTCAATCATGGTCTTTTATATTCATGATAACTACACTGCGTGAAGGACACTCACCATGAAAGTGACAATCAATAAAAACACCTTCGATTATGACGGCGATCCGGCGATGCCACTACTGTGGTTCATTCGTGACGACCTGAAGATGACAGGCACCAAGTTCTCCTGTGGCATGGCCTTATGTGGCGCATGCACTGTGCACATTGACGGAGAACCTACCCGCTCTTGTCAACTCCCCATGTCAGCCATTCAGGGCAAAACGGTAACGACCATCGAGGGATTATCGAAAGACGCTTCACACCCGGTGCAGGAAGCCTGGCGGGAGCACAACGTGCCCCAATGTGGTTATTGTCAGAGTGGTCAAATGATGCAGGCGGCTGCATTGCTGAGTAAAAATGCAAATCCCAGCGATGAGGACATTGAGAGTTACATGTCGGGCAACATTTGCCGTTGCGGTACCTACCCGCGTATTCGGGCGGCAATCAAAACGGCAGCAGGGAAGGTATAGTCATGACTGAAACTATCTCTACGTCACGACGCGCGTTTTTAAAACGCAGCGCCACAGCCTCTGGTTTTACACTGGGCCTGACCCTACTACCCGCCTCTCGCCCCAGTGCGATGTTCGCTGATGCACCCGCCTCAGAGAGCCTGACACCAAGCGTATTTATCGCCATTCATAAAAACGGTGACGTTGACATTACCTGCCACCGTTCTGAAATGGGCCAGCAAATTCGCACCAGTATTCCCCAGGTAATTGTGGAGGAACTGGGTGCTGACTGGCAACACGTTAATGTGGTACAAGCAACCGGCCACCCTAAATATGGTGACCAGAATACCGATGGCTCGCGCAGTATTCGACGTAACTTCGACCGGTTGCGGGAAGCGGGAGCCACCGCTGCATACCTACTCCGCGCTGCGGCAGCCAAGGGCTGGCAAGTCGATATTAACGATTGTGACGTTGAAAACCACCACGTTAAACACACACCAAGTGGCAAGCGTATAGCGTTTGGTAAACTGGTGGCAGTTGCCGCCACATTACCGCTCCCCGAACCTGACCAGCTTACCCTCAAAGCCCGTGAAGACTGGCAGTCCATTGGCAAGCCCATGCGTAGTCTGGACATTCATGCCATGACATCAGGTCAGGCTGTCTATGGTCAGGACGTCATTTTAGACAACATGTGCTTTGCGGTTATACAACGTCCCCCTGTTGTGTTCAGCGGGGTGGAATCGGTTAACGATGCTGACATCAAAAAGATGTCGGGCGTAGTGGATGTTATTACGCTCCCCGCACCGGAAGCGCCAGCCATGTTTAAACCACTGGGTGGCGTAGCCGTGATCGCGAACAATACCTGGCAGGCCTGGCAAGCCAGTCGCGCACTAAAAATTAAATGGTCAGACAGCCCTAATGCCGGCTACGACTCTGCAGCGTACCGTGAACAGCTGCTTGCAACTGCAACCACGCCTGGTGAGGTTGTGCGTCAGCAAGGTAACTTTGCGGAAGCGAAACAACAAGCCGCATCGTTAATGGAAGCACAATATTATGCGCCTCACCTTGCTCAGGCGCCGATGGAGCCACCAGCGGCAACCGCCGTTGTTACCGAAGATAAGGCCGAAATCTGGGCCTGTACACAAACACCACAATCTGCCCGACAGGTTGTCGCCGCGGCTTTAAATCTGGACCCTGAAAATGTGACTATCAATGTTACGCTGTTGGGTGGTGGCTTCGGGCGTAAATCCAAGCCTGATTTCGTAGTAGAAGCGGCACTGCTAGCCAAAGCGATGAAGCGGCCGGTAAAAGTGGTGTGGCGACGTGAAGATGACATTCAGCACGGTTACTTCCACACGGTGAGCGCACAAGCGCTAACCGCCACGTTAAACGAACAAAATCAGGTTACTGGGTGGCTGCACAATTCCGTGTTTCCGAGTATTTCGTCAACGTTTAACCCCGCCGCCAACAAACCCAGCGACGGTGAACTGGACCTGGGAATGGTGGATACTCCGTTCAACATAGAAAATCTGCAGTTGGAGCGCGGTGAAGCGGAAGCGCACGTGCGAATTGGCTGGCTCCGCAGTGTCGCCAATGTTTACCACGCCTTTGCTATTCAGTCGTTTGTAGATGAAATTGCCCAGCGCACAGGTAAAGACCAACAAGCCTTACTGCTGGAACTGATTGGCCCTGACAGACACATAGACTTTTCAAAGAGTAATGCGAAGTACGGCAACTACGGCGATCCGCTGGAAGACTATCCGGTTGACACCGCACGCTTAAAAAATGTCATTAACACCGTTTGCGAAAAGGCAAACTGGTCTAAGCGACACGAGCAAGGCCGCTTTTTGGGGCTGGCTGCGCATCGATCTTTCCTGACCTATGCAGCGGTTATCATTGAAGTCGACGTTGACGACAGAGGCAACTGGTCAATTCCCAAAGCCTATGTTGCATTGGATGCCGGTACGGTCGTCAATCCGGAACACGTTCGCGCGCAATGTGAAGGTGGGCTGATTTACGGCATAAGCTGTGCAATTGGCCAAATTACCGCTTCCAATGGCCAGATAAATGAATCAAACTTCCACAATTATCAGGTAGCCAGAATGCCGCAGACGCCGGTCAACGTTGAGGTCATTATCGTTGAATCAAGTGCGCCTCCGGGCGGTGTAGGTGAACCACCTACTCCTCCGGCAGCACCAGCTTTGGCAAACGCGTTGTTTGCCGCCACTGGCCAGCGATTGCGTGAATTACCTTTACCGCTTACGGTAAAAAAGGCTTAAATTGACGGTGTGAAACTGTCGGAAGGTTCGCGCCATTGCTTTAACAGCAATGGCGCGACTGTTATTGCATCTACCGGTTTTGAAAAATAATAGCCTTGCAAGCGAACACATCCCTGATTCAGTAAGTACTGTACTTGCTCGGAGTGTTCTATCCCCTCAGCAATACAGTCCATTTTCAGGCTTAACGCCAAATTAATGGTTGTTTGAACCAGTGCATTTTCTTCCTTACTTTCCTGAATGTCGTCAATAAAGCTTTTATCTATCTTCAGAATTTGCAGCGGGAATCGCTTCAGGTAGCTGAGAGACGAATAGCCGGTACCAAAATCGTCCAGTGCAAGCTTAAAGCCCGCATCGCGAATACGAGTCAGTTGATTAAGCACTTCATCAGACTGGTCAATTAAGACGCCTTCAGTGATTTCAAATCGAATGGACGAGTTGGGCAAACCGGCGTCCCTTAACAGCTGTTCTATCAGGTCCAGGTCGAAATGGGTTTTAAAATGCAGCGCTGACAGGTTTATTGACACATAGCCTTTGAACCCTTGGGCATACCACTGTTTCATATCGTTCACTGCCTGGGTAGTAGCCACGCGCGTGATCTCAATTATGTGGCGCATTTCTTCCAGCACAGGAATGAAGTCCGCAGGTGAGATCCACTCATCCTGATAATGGCACCGCAGCAGCAGTTCCACGCCTTCAGTTTGGCCGCTGGATATGTTTATAATTGGTTGGTAATAATTGATAAAGGCTTGTTCCTGATACGCAGACTTCACCCGGTTTTCCAGCGCCAGACGCTCTTTCGCCCGCTCGTTCATTTCTTTGGTGTAATAAATAAAAGCGCTTAACGTATCTTTCTTAGCACTGTACATGGCCACGTCGGCCTGCTTTAACAATTCAGCGGGGTCTGTCGCGTCATCGGGGAAAAAAGATATTCCCACCGAGCAGGATACCCTTAGCACTTCTTTACCCAGCGATATGGGCGTCTCAATGGACTCAATAAGCTGAGAAACGAACGAAGAAACCGACGCTTCGTTGTCAACTTCTTCCATCACGATCACAAATTCATCGCCCCCTAACCGCGCAACCGTATCGCTTTTAGACGCTAAGTTGAGCATGCGGTTGGCAATTACCCTTAACAACTTATCGCCATAGTCATGGCCCAAAGAATCGTTAATACCTTTAAAGCGATCCAGGTCGACAAATAATACGGCGACGGTATGTTCATGGGTAACGGCATTGGCAATAGCATGCTCGAGGCGGTCCAATAACAAGCTGCGATTGACTAATCCGGTAAGGTTGTCGAAGTTAGCAATCTTTACCAGTTTACGTTCTGCATTCTTCTGCTCAGAAATGTCTGAAATCACCACGAGGTAATGGGTGGTTTCATTGTCTTTAGCCGTTCCCTGCATAACATTAATATCAATCAGCACATCGTATTTGCGCCCATCGGGCATCACAATGCTGTCTTCCCCTTTCCATACATCATCGGTTTTCAGTAACCTTAGTTGACCTGCCAACTGACGTTCTAGTTTAGGGTCCTGCTGATATAACCTTTGCAGTTGTCTGTCGAGCCGGTCTTTGTCTGTAATGCCAAATGCACTCTCAAAAGCCGGATTTGCGGCCACCGCTCTGTGATGCTGATCAAATATCACTACCCAGTCGCTGGTGTGTCTGAATGCATTACCAAATAACTTCACCTGCTGTTGCGCTTGCTGTAATCGCACTAACTGCAAATGCCGGCTAACCAAATAAGCCCCAAGCAACGTGATAAAACACAACGCGTACAAGGTGTAAGCCAAAGGCGACAAAAACGGCGGGTAATCGACCTGAATCGTCAAACTTACCGGTAAGATTGTCTGGTCGCTGTACTGCCCGGCAGGCATCACTTCAAAACGGTAATTTCCGGCTGGTAGAGACGGTAAAACGACCTTGGTATCGAAGGTGGTGTCTTCACTCAAGACCTGTTTGCCACTGCTCAGTACATAACGGAATCGCGTATCTTTTTGAGCACTGAATTCCAGCGGAGAAAACTCAATCGTGAGCCCATAGTCATCGTGCTGTAACGCAATATGCCTGCCAGCCAGGTTTTGCTTGGGTAACCCAAGATTTCTTGACGACAAACTAATTCCGCTAATAACTAACTGTTTGGCGTTTCGTTGCAGCACTGCTTTTTGATATTCAGCGTTAATGACATTCGGGTCAAACATCACCACACCACGTGGTGATCCGTAAGCTATTCGGCCATCTTGCAGTTTTACATTTGCACCTTGGTTAAACTCAGCAACATTCAACTCTCGCCCGTACTGGAAACGTTTAAAGGTAAGCTTGTCTGGCGAAAAACGTTGTAAGCCGCTGTGCGAGCTAAACCAGATGTTGTTGTCCTTGTCTTCCAGCAAGCCATAAATGAATGCGCCTTTGCCTAAAATGTCTGAACCAAAGTAATACCGTTGTTGATAATTTTGGACATCCAACCCAACTAAGCCATAGCCGGGGTAAACTACCCATAAGATGTTGTTATGCAGTAGCACCGAATCTGGCGCGAAATCGCTGCGACGAACCATGTCTGGTAGCTGGTGCAACCGTTCTGCCTTTTTAGTAACTATGTCGTAAGCCCATAGCCCATCGAAAGTAGCCAGCAGCATTTGAGACGCATTCACCGGATTAATCCCAATAAAGTTTGTCGATAAGTTTAACGATATCTGCCGGTTTAAATCGGTCAACTCTTCCAGTTTTTGGGCCTTAAAATCATATTTGTAGAAGTTGTCCCCTATGAAATACGCATTGCCCTCTGCGTCCTTTGCCAATCCTGTCATGAAAGTAGCTTCATCTTCTCCCCTGCCAAACGTAAGTAACTTAACGTCACCCGTTGATTTTCTGAATTCATATAAACCGGCATAGGTCTGAAGCAACAGCACATCCTCTCGCAACGGGAATATCTGTTGAATAATGTGCATACTGTAAGGTGGCGGCGTACCCTCACTTTGCAGATAAAATGTGCTTGATTTAGCCACTGGGTTATAGCGTGTCAGACCGTTATCAGTGCCAATCCACAGGGTGCCGTCGGTATCCTCGTATAGCGCCCATATGTTGTTGTCTGACAGCACGGTGGTGTTCGTGCTATAACGCTGATTTTGCAACATGGTGAAGTTTAGACTTTGCGGGCTCCAGTAGAAGGCACCACCAATATAGGTGCCAATCCACAATCCATCGTTAGGGGCCAATGCCAAAGCCCTGATATCCTGACGGGATAGCGCCTCTAATCCGGTAGCGGGGTCCAGCGCATACTCAGCATGCCAACGCCCTTTCTTCATTTGCATCCGCACCAAACCGATATCTGTCCCCAACCAAACCAGGGAATCATTCGCCTGCTTGATTTGCCAGATATTGCGCTCCGCTATTTCAAGACGCGTGTCAGCAACGAACCGATTTTCAGCGCGTACTGCCTGCTGAAGATTCTGCACAGGCATCGAGTACAAACCTGCGACTGTGCCAATCCACAGCCGACCAAAACTATCTGTCATCAACGATTTTGCATTTAGATTGTCCAGATTGAACTCAACATCTGCACGGTGCTCTACAGGCAAGAACCGGAGCTTTGAAACAGGTTCTCCGAAATCCACGTTAGCAACAAACATACCCGACGATGTCGCCATAACCAGTGTCTTATCGATCAGCAACAAATCGCGCAAATACGGCACATTATTTTGCTTTTCGGTGTCGATGGCGTAAAGGATAGTTTGTTGCTGCGTAGACGTGTCGTAGTGAATTAACATCTGCTCGAACAGCATCAGCATATTACCGTCAGGCAATTCAATGAATTTATTCACTAATTGCTGATATTCGGGGTTGTTAATGTATTTCAGTTGGAGAACAGCACTGTAGGTGTTGGTGGTTAAATCTAATTTATAGACCCCGCGACTGGCGGTGCTGATCCAAAGCTGTCGGCTGCTGTCCTGGAAAACAGCATTTACCGGTGTCGAGGCAAGTACACCGTCAGGCCCCTGCACATGCTCCACTCTATAACCGTCGTAGCGGTCTAGCCCACCATCCGAGGCAACCCACAGAAAGCCATCGTGGTCGATAAATAACTGATTAATACTGTCCTGGGCCAACCCCTGTTTCGTTGACAGCGGAGTGGTGACCGGAGAAGTCAATATGGGCTCTTCCGGCAGCACTATACCCGCAGCGCTAACGGGTAACGCTATTATGCTGAATACGCTCAGTGCTATTAACTGTTGGAACAACGCCCACAACCTGTACCCATACATCACTTGTACTCACATTTCCCTGTTAACAGGGTATTATTTTTCTGACGTGAAAATTCACAGCCTTGTATTATATAAATAGCATATTCAGCCTTGAATTTGTACGTTTATAAAAAGAAAAAGGCTTTATTTTTCCCCACTTGCGGCCTATTTATTAGAAAAAGATAATATAAATAACAAGGTTATAGAATGGACTACTGGTCGAGGGGAATTCGACCGGTACTGACGCGGTCACGTCGAATACCCGGCTGTGGCGCTAACAAGTACATATCACCATTAAGCCCTACGTAGGTTTTACGCACACCAACTGATTTTGCTACTTCGGCATGAGCCGCTAGATGAACGGGCTCACCGTGCACCGGTATCACAATCTGTGGGCGGGTCCATTGGTACATCAGTTTAAGCTCTTCAACACAAGGATGGCCGCTGGCGTGTATGGGTAAGTCAGAGTGTTCAGACTGAATAACAGAAACCTGTTTCGCCACTAGCTTTTCGACAAGGCGTTCTACCGGCTTTTCGTTGCCAGGTATCACAATACTGGAAAATATCACGGTATCGCCGGCTTCCAACTCGAAATAAGGCAAAGCATCTGTAGCCAGGCGATTCAACGCAGCACGTCGTTCTCCCTGACTTCCCGTTGCAACCACCAGCACCTCCTCTGGCGGCAAATACCCAACGTGGCTGGGCGTGATAACCGTGACGTCGTCGGGCCAATACCCTGTTTCTTTGGCGACTCCAACCATGTTTTCCAGTGAACGCCCCACACAGGCCAGATATCGGCCGGTCTTATTTGCAATTCGGCCAAGGGAAATTAACCGCGCGATGTTGCTTCCGAAACACCCGACTACCACTCTGCCTTTGCAGGCTTTGATAGTGGAGAACAACCCTTCTGCACAAATCCGTTCAGAGATTGAAAAGCCAGCTTTGGTTGCATTTGTGGAATCACCGACAACCGCGAGCAAATCACTCTCACCCAGAGCCCGAAACGGATTAGCATTGAAAGGGCTGCCGCTGACCGGTTGCCCGTCAATTTTCCAGTCAGCTGTGTGTAATACGGAACCTACCGCCGTGTGAATAAGCAGCGCTTGAGGTTCAGGAATTGAATGTGTCATTGTGAGCCATTGCAACGTATAGGGCCCCACAGTTTTCTGTGCCCCTGGCTGTACAATATCGACAGGCACCTTGCCGACAAGCCCAGCTTGGGCCAGCTTTCTTTGCAGCACAGCGGCAGTAAAAGGCGTGGTGATTATTCGACATCGCAACCTGGGCCACAACGCGGCAACCGCGCCAATGTGGTCTTCATGCGCATGCGTAATGACCATGGCGGCGATATCGTCGCGACGTTCTGTCATGAATGTAGGATCGGGTGCTACTACACGATGCTTTGTCACTCCGGTATGGGGTGATGTTTTGTATGGCGCAACGAGGGGTTCATCGAAAGACACACCACAATCAACAATTAACCATTGATTAGCGTGTCCGTAAACGTTGAAGTTCATTCCTATCTCGCCTGTTCCTCCCAGTGGAACAAACCACAAGTCCTGTTGTTGTGGTATTAGATGTGAGATACCGCCTCCTTCAAGCAAGTCTGCGTGTTCGATGATAAAAGTGGGTAAAAGCTTCGTTGGGCAGCGCTCAATAGTCGCTGGCCAACCGGATAGACAATGCCGACACATCAGCATCTCTATTAACCATCACTGATTCTCAATTAGTTACGCCTGTAGGCGTATTTTAGACCAGCGTTTTTGTACGGACAGGGTTGAACAACCTGTTACAGGCACTGAGAAAAAAGGCGTCTTGCAACGCCTTTCGAGTTATAACAGCTTCTCGGCGAAATCCTCGGGGAGCATCACTTCACTCTCCTCTCCTGGAGCTGGCGCGACTATCACGCATAGTAAATCCCGCGCTAAACCCACGGTCCAGCGGGACAACCAGGTATCAAGATCAATGGCTTTGGGCTCACAATCCGACCATTCTTCGTTGGCCCACATTTGTGCCAAACCGGCGCTAGGCCACACAGGTACGCCATCTTCTTCATCTGACGTCAGCATGACACAGCCATCTGCATCATTCAAAATGAATACTTCTTTTTGTGCTTTTATCTGTTCAAAGCACTTTGCTGCTCGCTCTGCCTGAGGCAGCATCAAAAAATCGTTATCTGACCACATTGTCATTTCTCTTGTTATTTGTTACACAGCCGAAAAATTGCTGGCTACTACTTTTACTACATCAGGCACCATGGAGCGCCGTATCGACTTCATGTGATACATATAGAGTTTACACTGACTATTCTGAAACTGCTCAATACATTCTACCTGATTCAAGCCCCACTGAGACCAATCAGGACCGACAGGTAAAACCGCCACGCCGCCCTCTGATTTCAGTGTCGCCAGCGCCAGTCGCAGAGAATTAGTAGTAAATTTAGCGTCTCTGAAATCCGGAAAACGCGTCAACAGTTCATCTCGTGCTTTGCTACCCCAGTCAATGGCAACATACTGATCCGCAGATGTATCGACCTCTGTCTGGTTGATGCTAAATAAACCCAACGGCAGTGCCTTAAGCAGTTGTCCACTTAATTCTTCTGATTTTAAAGGTTCGCTGGAAAACGCAATATCAATACTGCGCTCGTGAAGCTGACGGGATATTTGCTCAGAGGTAAGTACTTCGGCCTTTATGGCCCATTCAGGAAATTGCTGATGAATCTGATGCAGTAAGTCCGGCATCCATATTTCATTGTTCAGCTGTCCCGCACCGCATACCAAATACTCTCCTGCTTCTCGCTGCAGCTCTTGTTTGGCTTGTTGCAGTGTGTCATTCAGCTGTTCAGCAAACGGCAATAGCTTTTCACCTGCCGGTGTTAACTGAATACTGTTGCGGTGCCGAATAAACAGAGTGGTATGAAAGTACTCTTCGAGTTGCTTGATTCTGGCGCTTACCGCAGATTGCGTTAAATAAAGGTTTTCTGCAGCCTTACCAAAATGACGGGTTTTGACGACTTCAATAAAAGTAGTTAAAAAGCGGATATCCATTGTTTATACGTATAGGTAATTCTCGCCGATACGCATACGCTGGCATAAGTTTATGACAAAGTAAATTAAAAACAGACTGCACCTGCCCCGAAACCGGGACAGGTGCTTATCATTCCATCAATTGGGCTCGTAATGGGACCTGCGTTCCTTTTCACGACGCTGCGTTTCACGCTTTTTGTTTTTCATAGCCTGTGCACGCTTGTGACTTTTACGATGTTCGGCAGATTCTTCATCTTCTACCGAATCCCATTCTTCCCGTTGGTAACGATAGTCTTTACTCATGTTCTTCTCTAATGATAACTGGGGTCTAACATCTTCATTATTCCTCTGTGATACAAAAACGGAAATGAATAGTTTTTATCGTCACGACAAATGTTATTTCTGGCTATTTTTTAAGCAAACAACACACCAAACTGCGCTTCTTTTGTGCCAAAAAAGAGGTTAGCTACTGAATTCAGCGGGCTCCGGCGATGCCTTTATGTACTCGCTTTGTTTGAATAAGCCGTCATTTGACGCTGGCTATATGTAAAACAATTTTTTTTCTGGTAAAGAGAAAAATTTTTTGTTTTTCATTTTGGAAATTTTCACTTAAAAGTGCGAGCAAATATCCTTAGCCAAGAGATAACGCACCATGAAGACGCCAGATATACGTGTACCACAGAAGCCTTTTATCGACCGTCAGCATTTTCCGTACGGTTTTAAAAAATCCGGAGATTTCAGTATTACTGAAGCCAATCTTTTAAGCCAGTATGGTAAAACCCTGGCAGGTCTTGAATCAGGTGAGTTAACACCCGAAACAGCCGACGAGACTCACTTTGTCGCTATGCTGAAAGGTGAAGAAGCCGCTGAGAATTCGCTGGAAAAAGCCTGGTTGAAGTACATTAAACTCGCCAGAGGCCGCAAACAGTTTTACACATTGCACAGCACCGCGAGTAACCAGTCAGATTATGATGACGATTACAGCGACGACGAGTTCGACGTAGCATAAGAGACGGTTTGCCGTCTCTTTTTGTTTTAACTGTTGGTTGGTTCAAACGCGTATTTTACGCGGTTGTTATCACGCGCAGAAAAATTGATACAGCAAAGCCATTTGCTGTTTAATTCGTTCGTCGGCTAACCGGTAATAGATTGTTTGCCCTGCCCGCCGTGTAGCCACCAGATTAGCTTCCCTGAGTAATGCCAGATGCTGTGAAAGAACCGGTTGTGTAACAGGCACATTACTCAGTAATTCGGTGACTGAGCGCTCACCCTCGATCAACGAGCACAACACCATCAGCCGGGTCTTATTCGACAATTGTTTTAAAAACTGCTCTGCATCTTCAGCTCTGCTGAGCATTTGGGACGGATCCATAGCTAACACCTTACATGTGGTTAACAACTTGCTATTTCTGTATTGAACGCGAAAGCGCTTGAATTCGCAAGGATTATTACTCAATTCTTGCTTAACCATTTGTTCACGTTAATGAGAAATAATGGCCTTTAGTCCCTCTGCACAGCATTTCCTTCAACTAATGCGCGCCCTATTGCTATACGCTATAGTGTAGCAAATACACAGTGTTTAACGGTATTCCCTATTCAAAACTGCGCTGTATCAAATACACACCGGCTTCCGAGTGTTATTTTAAATGTGGCAGAATTAAACATGCCCTCAAGAACTATCAGGAGAAGAACATGTTACTAACCATTGCAGAACGCCTTGCATCCATTCAACCACAACCGCGAAGAATATCAGCGGCACAGGCTGCCGCAGAAAAAGCACAACACGACGGTTTCGTTATTGACGTAAGAGAACCCGCCGAGCATGCTACCAGTCCTGCTAAGGGGGCGATCAATATTCCAAGAGGTGTACTCGAAATGAAAATGCTGGAATTGGTTAAGGATCCAGGTACCCCCATATACCTGCACTGTGCATCAGGCGCTCGCGCTATGTTGTCGGCCGAACAATTGTCTAAAATGGGTTATCAACACGTTTCCGTTGTTACCTGCGATGTTCCAACAATCCAAAAAGCGTTTGATTGAACTTAAACGGGAGAACAGCATTTGAATTTAAAAGCGACACTCGAACAATGGAGAATGTTTAAAGCAGTGGTGGAAGCTGGCGGCTTTAATCAGGCAGCAGAACAGGTGCACAAAAGCCAGTCCAGTATTCACCATGCGGTCCAAAAGCTCGAGTCGGCGCTTGGCCTGACGCTGTTCTTCAACGAAGGGCGTCGGGTAACATTAACCGAAGCTGGGGAGCTGATGTATCGCCGGGCCTGCTATTTGCTCGACGAAGCCCACAAGGTTGAATCTGTCGCCAACAGCCTTAAGTCGGGGGTTGAAACCTATCTGCGCATTGCGGTCGACATTATTTTTCCGCCCGAGATGCTTTATAAGGCACTTAACAAAGTCTCACAGGATTATCCGCTGCTGCGCATCGAATTAATGGAGACGGTGCTCAATGGTGCGAACACGCTGTTAAAAGAAGGTGAGGTAGATTTAGGTATCTCGCCATTTCCGCTAAACAGTGGCTTCAGCGAAGATTTATGTGAAATCGACTTCATTGCCGTTGCTCACCCCTCTCATCCTTTACATGCCCTCAACCGCGTCCTGACGCTGGAAGATCTGAAAGGTCACCGTCAGATTGTAGTCAGGGATTCCTCTACGGAGCGCAAGGCGGAGTCAGGCTGGCTGGGTGCAGACCAGCGCTGGACAGTGAGCCATGTAAGAACCTCCATTGATATCATTCGCCAGGGACTCGGATTTGCCTGGTTACCACTGGCGATTATTCGCAATGAATTAGAAACCGGCGTATTGAAACCATTGCCCTTAGAGCAAGGTGGCCTGAGAAAAGCGCTGCTGTTTTTGTGTTTCGCCGACGGAGACCGACTCGGCCCGGCTGCCAGGGCTTTTCTGGGGGAGTTGCGTTATCAGACCATGTCACTCCCCTCTGTGGAATCCATCGCCGAATAGTCCGATTTATTCCAATCATAAACAGCCCGTTGCGATTGTCAGGTTAACGAGACAAAATAATGTGCAAATTATTTGATCTCAAAAACTAATCACGTCGTATTTGTCTTATCGCTATAAATTTAACTTGAAGGGATGCTACCGTGCTTACAGTATTGCTTGTTGATGACGATACCGAATTTCTGGATGTAGCCTGCACCATTATCGAATTTTTAGGTCACGAAGTACTGACCGCAACCAACCTTGAAGAAGCAAAGGACTGGCTCGATAAAGAAACCTTCGACCACATTTTACTGGATTTCATGTTGCCGGACGGCTCCGGGTTACACCTGCTGGAATCCCTGCCCGAAAATGCCTCAACGCATGTCACGCTGATTACTGGCCACCCTTCTGTGAAAGGCATTATCAAGGATTTGTGCGGCCCGAAAGTCGATTACCTGGTTAAGCCCATTCAGCGTGAGGATATTGAGCAAGCGCTTAGCAGAAAGACCAAATCCGCTTCGACCAGCGCGCGAAAGAAACCAGGTTTCACCAAGCATTTCGGTCATTTAATTGGTGAATCTGCGTGTATGCAAGAGCTTTACAAACTGGTTGGCCGGGTCAGTAAAACACAAGCAAATGTTATGCTGCTAGGCGAAAGCGGCGTAGGTAAAGAAGTTGTCGCGGCAGCCATTCACCAGGCATCAGAAAGTGAAGGCCCTTATGTGGCAACCAACTGTGGTGCATTTTCGAAAGAACTGATAGGCAGCGAGCTGTTCGGGCACGAAAAAGGCGCTTTCACTGGTGCTGTAGGTAAAAAAGAAGGGGTGTTCGAACAAGCTGAAAATGGCACCCTGTTCTTAGACGAAATAACCGAAATGCCTATCGACATGCAACCCAACCTGTTGCGTGTACTTGAAAATAAAGTAGTGATTCGGGTTGGTGGCACCAAAGCCATTCCTGTCAATTGTCGGGTTGTGTCGGCCACCAACCGGACAATGGAAGAAATTGCTGAAAGCAAAGTGCTGCGGGAAGACATTTATTTTCGGTTGGCGGTATTCCCTATTACGATCCCTCCTTTGCGAGAGCGCAAAGAGGACATTCCCATGCTGGCGGAGTACTTTATTCAGCAACTGAACGAAGAAAACGGTACCCAGTATCAATGGCAATCAACCCAGCTTGAGCAATTAACTGCCTACGACTGGCCGGGAAATGTGCGGGAACTTCGACACTTTGTGCATCGCGCAGCCATAATGAGTGATCCGGAAAGTGCAGAGCTGGAACTGCCTAAAACCATCGAATCTCCGTTTGCCAAGAAGCAAAACTTATCGAGTGGTTTGAAAGCAGGCCGCACTATTGAAGAGGTCGAGAAAGAACTGATTTACGCCACACTTGAAAAAGTTGACGGCAATAAAACGACCGCAGCCGAAATGTTGGGGATCAGTACAAAAACCTTGTACAACCGTTTACACGCCTACGGTGACCTGAACGATAACGATTAACTTCAGCAAGGAACGCAATAGCAATGAATGAGCAGCAGTTTGAGCAATTGCAGGTCGACGTGCACGACGCGCGTCGGCCACTAAATCGGATTACCATGCAGGCGGAGTTAATAAAAATGGCATTGCAGGGTGACATCCCGCCGGAAAAAGCGCTCCAGGCACTCGATAAGGTCATAGCAGAATGCAAGTCGTGCAGTGAAAGTCTGGCAGCACTGGTAGATAAATTCAGACCCGACAGTAAGGCCAAATCCGAATGACGCAGTTTATCCGCACGGCCTCTGCCTGGATTTTAATGATTGCCTTGATAGTCGTGGTCATCGCCGCTAACTCGGTATACACCATTCACACGTTAAACGAATTGGCAGCCGTGGAAGGCCGTATTTTCACGACCAATAAAGTCATTGATTCGATCAACGCATTACACGTTGCTGTATTGCGCACGGAGTCCGGTCAGCGCGGCTTTTTATTATCTGACGATCCGGCTTATCTGGAAGACTATGAAAAAACCCTCAATGAAGTAAACCAGCTCATTGATCAGGTCGAAGAGAACGCCATTAAGTCGGATTACGATGAACAGAGCGAGCGTATCGAGCAGCTTATTTATCTGGCGAAACAAAAACTCAACGAACTGATTAAAACTGTTGAGCTGGCACGGGAAGACAAACATCGCAAAGCCCTTGCGATTTTCAATTCACAAATTGGTTTGGATCTGTATGACCAGTTTGAAACCCTGTTTAATGACATTGCCGAAGAAGAAAGGCGCCTGCAATCACAACACGTCGCTGCGCTGGTGAAACTGCGGACCGATTCGGTAAATAACCTTATTATTTCCGCCGCAACAACCGGCTTATTGATCATTGGTATGTTCTTCCTGCTTCGTCTTAATATCCGGGAGACCATCAACCATCGCCGGGAACTTGAACACCATAACATGGTGCTTGAATCGCGCGTTGAAGAACGTACTGTTGAACTTAAAGTATACTCAGAAGAGCTGGCACGCAGTAACCGCGAACTGGAAGATTTTGCTTTTGTCGCCTCTCATGATCTTCAGGAGCCATTGCGGAAAATACGTGCATTCGGCAACCGGCTAAGTACAGGGTATCAGGATGTGCTCGATGAACGTGGACAGGATTTTCTAGCCAGAATGCTCAATGCGGCCGAACGCATGTCGATGTTGATCAGCGATTTGTTGGCTTTCTCGCGCGTCACAACACGGGGCAAGGATTTTGCTGATACTGACCTCAATGAGGTAGTGTCGGCCGTGCTAGACGATTTAGAAATCCCCATCGAGGAAACCCACGCAAAAATTACGGTAGACACCCTTCCCGTGATGAGAGCCGATCCATCACAGATGAATCAATTGTTCCTTAATCTGTTTTCTAACGCGCTAAAATTCCGGCTACCTGATATTACCCCACATATCTCGCTGCGATGTGTTAGGGTAGACAACACTGAGGCAAAAAAACAAAACCTACTGCCGGGATTAGACTGGGTAAAGCTCACGCTGCAAGACAATGGTATTGGATTTGACCAAACCTTCGCCGAAAAAATCTTTGCGCCGTTTCAACGATTACATGGTCGCTCTGAATATAAAGGCACCGGTATTGGCCTGGCAGTATGCCGCCGAATTGTTGAACGCCACAATGGCGTTATTTCTGCCCACAGCGAGCCGGGTAACGGCGCGCGGTTCGACTTTTACCTGCCATTAAACGGGCAGCCATTTGACAATGTAAGACAACAGGGAGTCATTCAGGATGCCGAATAGCCGGTTACCCATTACCATATTAATGGCAGACGACGACGAGGACGATCGCTTACTTACGCTGGACGCCCTTACGGAAGGCCGCGTATTAAACAATCTGCATTGCGTCGAAGACGGCGTTGAACTGCTTGCCTATCTGCGTCGGGAAGGTCGATTCAGCGACCCGGTAACCTCCCCTCGTCCGAGCCTTATTTTACTCGATTTGAACATGCCTCGTATGGATGGCCGTGAAGCGCTGCAGGAAATCAAAGCCGACCCGACACTTCGCGGCATTCCCGTGGTCATTCTCACCACCTCTAAAGAGGAAGAAGACATGTTACGAGGCTACGATCTCGGCGCCGCCTCGTACATAACCAAACCAGTGAACTTCGAAGGGTTAGTCGAACTCATGAAGTCCCTCGGACGCTACTGGATAGAAATTGTCGAACTCCCACAAAACGACTGAGTTAAGCCCCATGACGGATCAGGTCCAGTTACTGCTTATTGAAGATGACGAGGATGATTACTTTCTAACCGCCGACTCACTGGCACAATGTGAGTCGCCTAAGTTTTCAATTAGCTGGGCACAAAATGGCGATCAGGCGATTGAATACCTCAAAGCCCAGTCGTTTGATTTGTGCTTGTTGGATTACCGTCTGGGTAGAGAAAATGCCATCGACGTATTGGCTAAATTAAAAGCCTTAGCGGTGTCTATTCCTGTGGTAGTGCTAACCGGACAGGCCGACAGCGTGGTGGATGATTTGGTGATGCGCGCCGGGGCCGAAGACTTTCTTACCAAATCAGAAATAGAAACCCCGCGTTTCATGCGAACTATTCGCTATGCTCTGGTGCGAAGGGAAATAGAAACAGAGCGCATGGAACGCAATCGCATTGAACAGCAAAACAAAGCAAAGGACAAGTTTCTTGCCCACCTTGGCCATGAGTTACGCACACCGCTGGCCTCAATTTTAGGTTACACAGAACTGCTGTTAGATGACCACCACAACGAGCGCATCCAGCCAGAACTATCGACCATCTTAAATAACAGTAAACATCTGTTAAGCCTGCTGAACGATCTGCTTGATATGTCTCGCATTATGGCGAATAAGCTGGAGCTCAGTCCGACACCGCTGCACCTCGCCAGCTTTTTAACTGATCTGTACAGTTTGATGGTTATGCAGGCCAGTGAAAAAGGTCTTGTCCTGACCGTGGTTGCCGACAGTGAAATTCCGGAAGAAATTACTATTGATGCCACCCGTCTACGTCAGGTTTTAATTAATCTGGTAAACAATGCGATCAAGTTTACCCCGGGCGGCCAGGTCACTATTCGGGTTAAAGCAGACGCGTCCGAAAAGCTGTTGCTTTTCAGTGTGGAAGACACCGGCATTGGTATGCCCGCAGACAAGCTGGATAAAATCTTCCAACCTTTCGAACAAATCGAGGATCTCATCCATGCTAATCACGGTGGCGCTGGTCTTGGGCTGGCGATCACCCGAGAGTTAGTTAATCGTATGGGGGGGGAGATCTGTGTCGAATCGACCCTTGGTCAGGGAAGCCAGTTCCACTTTACTATTCCGCTGCAGTGCGACGACATGTCACATTGGGTGGCACTCGATCTGGAAGCGCCACAACGCATTACACCGGCAAGCATTAATAAAGACTTATACGGCAATGTGTTGATCGTCGATGACCTTCGTGACATCAGGCGCCTGACCGGTAGTTTGGTTGGCACCACGCAGGCCAATGTGCATTATGCGAAAAATGGCATGGAGGCACTCGAGAAAATTCAAGAGAGTCATGCCGCTAAACGCGCTTTCGACCTGGTACTCATGGACATTCACATGCCGGTAATGAACGGTATTGACTGCCTTAAGGCATTGCGTCGTGCAGACATATTTATCCCGGTGGTTGCGGTAACGGCGGCCAGCAGAAAGGGATTAAGAGAGTCACTATTAGAACAGGGTTTCGACAATGTAATCGCCAAACCTATTGATCGCGAAGCGTTAAGTGAAATCCTAAGTCAGTATTTGCACACCACCCCAACGCAACAGGCACTAGCACCGAAAAACGATTCACCCCCCTCCCTGGTCGTTGTTGAAGATGATGAAGACGTGGCTGACCTAATGACCATGTTATTGACGGCATTGGGTTACAACACCACTACCGCGCACAGCGCCAAGCAGGCCATCAGTCTGATAGAAGCATCACCAGACACGTTCGATCACGTAATGGTGGATTTGCACTTACCCGACGCCAATGGCTATGACCTGATAAAAGCCTTACTAAAATTGTCAGACGGACTGACATTTACCATTATCAGCGGTGCAGAAACAGACCCTGAAGCGGTAGCAGACCTGCCCGTTTTACAGTCCTTATTAAAGCCGGTCAGCCGTGACGATCTGTCACAGCTCGATATCCCAATTCGCAATAAATGACAGCGTATCTGTAAAAATTGCAGCCGCTGGGAAGATTTGGACTACCCGAGACAAGCGAAACCTAATAACACATTGTAATTATTAATAAAAACCAAGGCACACTGTTTGCATTTCACATGGACAAACCATTATGCAAATAAGAAAAGGAAGCCGTTATGGATATTACTGTGTTACACCGCATGTTTACGTCCACTTGCATGAACCGCGTTATGTTTATCGCAATGCTAACACTCTGTATGTTGTCGGGCTGCGCCAGTCACTCTATGACGCCTTATCAGGCGTCAGGTCCATCACAGCCATTTGGTTACAGCACTCAACAAATGAATGAGTCAACATTCCGCATATTGTATGCTGCCAACGAGCACACCAACTTTGATCAAATAGAATCCTATGCGCATGCTCGCGCCAAGTCGCTGGCAAAATCACAGGGGTTTGACTGGTATCGGGTAGTGTCTGGCACTGCCGATAGTTTGCCTGAGCGTCAGGCAAGTGCACCTGTACCACCAGAAGATTTCTCGGCGGTTGAACAAGCCATGACTGAAAAACTGCCTGAACAACCCTGCAATGCTGGTGAATGCAATACTGACGCCATCGAAACAGAGCCGGCAAGTCAGGACAAGCAAACTGAGTCGACTCAATTGCCAACCCGCTTCTTTACGCTTGTTATCCAGGGCGGAATAGGTAACACTGCGCCAGATGGCGCTGTGTGGGTATCCCGATAAACACTTGCTACCAACGAACCCACCCTCCACGCGTACCGGGAACGACTTGCAGGGTGGGAAAATTAGCGCACTCTTTTCGCTTACCGCTTAGAAAGTATTACCCCCTCAGATTTGCCTGATTAGCGTGCTCTACCCAATCCAAATCCTTGGTTTGTTCATCCAACGTACCTTTAGCATCCTCCAGGAAAACCTTACAGAAATAGTCCACACACGGGTATAAGTCCCGGTATTTCTTAAGCTGTACTTCCATTTCTTCCATGGCATTTGAGAATTCGTGATTGGATTTTGCCAACTCATAGTCGCACTTCAGATAAGCACACAGTACATCGGCTGCTTTAGCTAACCGCACGTGTACGTCATTCTTGTCCTGAAGAATCAGCGGCTCATAGGTTGCTTGCAGTGGCTCAGGCAGGGTTTTTATAAGCATTTGCTCAAAACGGCGCTCCAGCTTTTTAATCGCCTGGGTCGTTTCGGGGTCGTGATACTTCACCGGACTCGGTATGTCACTCATTCCGGCGATTTCACTGCCCTCATGGAAAATAGCCATGGCTGCAACGCGATCAGGTTCGATGGCTTCCTGAAATATTTCTTTGGCAATGACACCCAGCATGTGCGCGATGACAGACGCCTCGTAAATATGCGTCGATAGCATTTCAGACTGAAACTGCGCCATAAGCGGCCAACGTTTTACGTTGCGGGCACGTTGCATAAGTCCAATAAACGCCGAATGACTGTTTGCCATTTTAATCTCCTGTGTAAGCTGATTGCGTGATCCTACCGACTATTCGTTTAAATGTCTGCCCAAAACCATCCTGACGCTCTGTAAAAAATGCACGAGTGTCTGTAATGCTAGCCTGTCAGTCATATCCGCAATCAGTCAAAAAAAATTAAAACAATAAAATTCAATAACTTAACAAATGGCATACAACTGGCATTAGTAATTATGTCCTTGACTGATAAGAGAAGGAGAACACCATGTTAGGTTGGGCTATTGTATTTTTTATTATTGCTATTGTTGCTGCAGTATTTGGATTTGGTGGCATCGCCGGTGCCGCAACAGGCATTGCGCAGTTCCTGTTTTTCCTATTCGTAGTGCTGCTGGTTATTTCATTGATTGCGGGCGCCTTACGCGGTAAAGCCCCAAGAGCATAAACCCCGTTTAATACACAAGGAGACGGCTATGAAAACGTTAAAATTATTGGATGTACTGAAAATGACAGTGATCGCGGCATTTGCCAGTAGTGTGATTGCGTGTGGTGATGGCGCAGCAGAAGATGCGGGCGAGACGATAGACGAAGTGGTAACCGATACGGGTAACGCTATCGAAGATGCCTGTGAAGATGTCAAAGAAGGCGTCGATGCCAAAGACAAAGATTGTTAATCAACAATCATTCAGAAAGCCCACAGTACGATGTGGGCTTTTTTATGCCCTACTCTACCGCTATATCCACCCAGACCAGACGATGATCGGAACTGGCCTGACGATTTTCCACCAAGCGATACAAAGGGCTTGCCTCAGCAGGCCAGAAAACCCCGCTTTGCTTCACAGACAACCCGTATTTTGAGGGCAAAACATAATCCGCCCGAGCGCCCCACTCTGCCGTGTACCGAGCACAAAATGCCTGGCTGCAATGAGCGCGGCCACCTTCACTCTCCGGCACTACGTCACCATTGACACGAGGATGGTCCAGTAACTGCTCAATCACACCTGGACGGTGTTTATCTCCCACGTCGGTGGCATTAAAATCCCCCACCAGCACAAACCGGGAGTTTTGAGCTATACCGCCCTTATTGCCGTTATCGTCGTAAAGGTATGAGGCTTTGTCAGGTGACAAATAGTCGGCCATGAGTCTGATTTCATCATGATTGCGTTTACCGTTGCGATCTTCCGGGCCGTCAAAGGTAGGCGGCGTTGGATGCATTGCCAACACGTGTAGCCATTTCCCCTTCACGTTAACCGGAATATCCCAGTGCGACTTAGAACTCAGGCGCATGCCTTGCCAGGCTTGGTCGCTGTACCAGCTATCCTGGGTGTCAGGGTGAACCGGTTGTTGGGCTCCGGGCATATCTTGCCAATGAAACATCTGAAATGTTCTGACCGCGTCGGTATCGATGGGGAATTTAGACAACAACACCATGCCATACTGCCCCGGATAGATGCCATAGCCATAAGCGTCGCCACCTGTGCCCGTTGCCTTGCCATCACCATCGAGGTCGAAAGGACTCGGCTCTCCGGTATTAACCGGTGCAGCATAAATGTAGTCGTAGTGTTGTGGTGTCTGTCCTTGCTGACTCACCGCCAGAAAGTGATTAATAAATCGCTGGGCTGCAGAGGGCGTTGCCCCAGCGGAATAGTCAAACTCATTTAATAAAATGATATCGGGCGCGACGCGCTGAATAATCTCGGCAATATTGCGAATCTGAGGTTGTTGTGGGTCGTTAAGCAGCGTGAGCAAGGTCTGCTCAGAAGGCGTTACGTCCTGTGAACGGTAGTTGTTTGCTTCCATACTCACATTAAACGTGGCAACCCGGATTACCGGTACATCATTACTTTCAGATTGAGGAGATGACGCGTCTGTGCAGCCAGCGAGCAGTCCGAGAACACCGACACTGAATATAAAACATGGCGAAAAAAGTTTGTTAATCATGAAAAAAGGGCCTGAATAATAAACAGTAGCCCCAGTAACAATTCGAATTTGCTACTGGCGTCAGAAAAAGCGTGACGCCAGTGTACCCAGTCGGGTGGTTTTAAGCCAGTGTGTCTGTATCTGAACTACCAACGTGGGTTATTCGCTCTAAGCACTCCCCACTCTGCTCCAGCGTAAAAAGAGGCCTAACGCCATTAACAGTAAGCTCGCAGCAACGACCACGGCAACCGGATAAAACAAATTACCCGCCAAATCCAGCTGGCTGTATTTGATTATCATGATAAGGCCTTCCAGCACCAGGGCAATAATAACCACACTGACAAACCGGGTAACAGTACGCCGAATCGCATCAAACAAATTGTCTTCTTCACTAAAGCGGTATTCTTTGTAAATTCCCATGGCTAATTCGTACGTCGCCAAGGCAATAAATAAATCGTTTATTGACTTTATCACTGCCGAAACAAAGTCGACATCTGGCTGAAAACCTTCTGAAAAATGTACTACGGCCAGACAGATCATCGTGGCCGAGATAAACATAAACAGGCCGGCAAAAAATGTCGCGGATATATCTTTAACCCATTTATTTTGCATGCTGTACGTCCTCCATTTGCTCATTTTCCTGTTTACCTACAAACACATTCAGCAGCGCCGGTAATAAGGTCATATCGGCCACCAGCGCCAACAACATTGCCAGGGCGGTCAACAACCCAAAGTACACACTGGGCAGAAAATCAGACCAAGCAAACAGCGAGAATCCAATGGCGATCAACGACGTTGTGATCAGAATTGCCAGCCCACTTTCTCTGAACGCATGCCGTGTCGCTTTTTCCGCCCCTTCCTGATTGGCCTCGCGATAACTGTGCACAAAGTGTAAGGTATCATCGACGGCGATCCCCATCGCAATAGCAGCAATGGTTATGGTCATGATATCGAGAGGAATTCCAGCCCAGCCAATAATGCCGAGTATGGCCAGTGTCGTCAGTATGTTGGGGACCAGCGCAATTAACGCTAGTGGAATAGAACGGAAAATCATCAAAAACACCACACCGAGTGCCACATAAACTATGCCAAGCGTTGTGATTTGAGAGTCAAACAACCTCGCTAAAATATCCTGATAAAGCACGAACAATCCGGTGAACTGGTAGTCGTCACCGTCCAGCGACACAGCCTGCATATCCTGCCGTAACTGGGACATAAACTGCTCGCGATCAAGCCCTTCCGTTGTATCCTGGATACGCGTGGCCATGCGCAACTGCTGTTTCTCGGGTGAAAAATACGCACCAACCAGTTGATTAACCACTTTTTGATCGAGCAAATAATAAATACTGGATAACTCGTATTCAGTTAACGGCTTGCCGTTGTTTAGCTGCTTAGCAAGGGCCGTAAAATTCGCTACCGACGTCACACTGCCCGTCGCTTCAAACGCGTTCACCGCTGTTTGTACTATTTGCAGTTGGTTTACGCTATTCGCACTCAACAACAATGCAGGATCACTCGGTGGGTGTTGAATGTTAATAATGATATCCAGCGCTGTCGTACCGCCAAACTCCTTGTCGATATAGGCCAGTTCCTGATGCACCCGGGTATCATCGGCAAAGTAGTTGATAAACGAGTTTTCAACATTGAGGCGGGTTATGCCAGCTGACAACACCAGTAAAACGCTGGCGGCTATCACACTCACCCAGCCGGGTCGTTGAAAAGACAGCGTCGCTGCTCGATTAAGCACAACGGAGAACAGCCCCCATTCCTTGCCTTCTGTTTTGGCTGTTAAACACGCCAATCCGGCCGGAAACCCGATTACGCTGACCAGCAATGAAATACTGGTCGCCAGCAGCATCATGGTACCAAACGACATGACGGGCGCTAACCCACTGAACAATAACGCCGCAAAGCCAACCGATGTGGTTAATGCCGCAAAAAAGCACGGAGTCAGCTTAGCTTGTAAAACCCGGCGAACCCGCTCGTGTTGATGACTTTCTGGCTGCTCACGAGCTATATGCCGATAACTGCTGATCATATGGATCATCACCGCCAGCGTCAGAATAATCTGTAGTGCAACAAAATTAGCGGAAATCACGGTAGCTCGTAAGTCCAGCCAGCCGAGCAGCCCCACGGTAATTCCCACGCTCACAGCGCAGGCAGTAATCGGAAATAACACCCACCGCAGGCGACGGTACAGCAGCAGAAGTAACAGTGCGATGACCAACACGATTGCAGCGCCAAAGACAACCAGGTCACGGGTGATAATATCGATAAGGTGCTGACCTACAACATAAGGGCCGCCTAAGTAAATATTGGCGCGCTCAGAAACCGCCTGCGTTATTTGATTTATCGCGGCAATTTCTTCTTTTCGGGTATTGGTGAGCGACTGTCGAATGGGATCGGCTTGCTGTTCCAACGCATCGAGCTGAGCCTGTGCCTCTTCTGGTATGTCCTGACCGATGTATTGCGCTTTTATGTCAATAATGTCACGCTCAAGGCGGGCCAGTTCCTCGTTGGTTTCAAATACGATTTGAATTGCTGTGGCGGTATTGGCTTTATTGATCAGTAAATCGGTAAAAATCGGATGGTCCGCAATCAGCGAGCGCATGGTCTCCGCATCGTATTGCTGAGCCTGCCAGGTGAGCTGACTAACCTGTGTTTCTCCCGACAGAGCTGCAGCATCTTTAATTAATGGCACATTAATAATTGACGTTACCGACTCGACACGCGCAATGGATTTAAAATCGTCGCTCAGGCGTTGTAGATCAGAAAATGTCTGCTCACTAAAAACGTCATGCCCGGTTGGCTCGTAGGCCACCAGAATAAATTCGTCGGGATTAAATGTCTGCTGTGCCAGCTGCGACTGAATATACAAGGCATTGTCTTTGGCCAACAGGGTGTCTGCCGATGCTGCTATTTTGAAGCGTGGTACGCCGGTAATAGCTGCCGCTAGCATCAGCATCATTGTCACAAGAATGGCGATGCGAAAACGAATGATGGTTTCCGCGATACGAGACACAGCATTAGTTTTCATCGGTGTTTTTCTCATTCTCAGTGGCTGCAGGTGTTACTTGCTGTCTGCTGTCGGCTTGCTTGCCAAACCACATATCGCGTTTTTGTGCTTGTAAATACTGATTGCGGAAGAACACGTAAGGGTCTTCTGATTCACTGTATAGCGTGTGGTAAGTGTCTGACTGGCTGCTGAAATCATCGACGCCATCAACGACGCGTAGCTGATAATTATGCGGGGCGTGCGTTACGTGGTTAACCGGGTGAACAAAGCCTTCTGCAAGCACAGACACACCACTTCGTGCATCACTTTGCCCTAATAACGGCAGCACCAGATACGGTCCCGGCTCGATACCCCAGACGGCTAGCGTGTCACCGATACTTTGAGGCTGCCTTTCTACTTCAAACACACTGGTGGCGGGGTCAAATAATCCCAACAGCCCAATGGTGGAGTTGATCACAAACCGGCCAAGATTACTGCCCGCTTCTTTCACTTCACCGGCAAACAGGTGATTCAGCAAATTCAACGGCTCACGCAGATTATCAAAAAAATTGCCCACAGACTGCCGTGCAGGCTCAGGCACAACGGCACGGTATCCGTTGGATACAGGCGTCAGCACGTACTTGTAGGCACCATTATTAAACGAGAACATGGCGCGATTGAAGCCTTCCCAGGGGTCGTAATAAGCGGGAAGCGTTTCTGGATCGCCGTTCAGGACTGTCTGCTCCATCGAGACAACGGCAGGCTCTACACGGATTTCCCCTTGCGAGGTCGTCAATGTCACTGATTGACCGTTAGACAGCGCATCGGTTGCTGATAGCGGTGTGTCTGGCTGTTTAATCGACACCGGCTGCGCAGAAGCTGACTCATCAGGTATCTGCGCACATCCGGACGCGACCAGCGTAGCCAGACTGACTAACGGTATTATCAGTGATTTATAATGCATGTCCTTGTCCGGTCTTCATTCGATGGTGACGCAGAATGGCGTTAGCACGCTCCAGCGAATCATCGCGGTTAAAATGCCAGTTTCGCTGTTCGAATTCCCGCGCTTCACTCAGGTAATAAATAATGCGTTTTAATCGCAGCGAATGAACCCTGTTCTGTGAATTAAAACGGGTACGTTCTATGGCATGTTCGAGTGTTTCAATAGCGTTACTGTATTGCGGGGCGACGGCGACGAGTTCCGTCGTTTGTGCGCCATCTTGTTCCTGTGCCCATTGTGTGAGAGGCGTTGATTGACTGGTTGCCCATACACCGCTGCAAACCAGTAGAGAACCAAATGCCCATTTCGTTAAATTATGCATTGTCGTCACCACATCGTTGGTTTTGCTTGCTTTCACACCGGTTCTAACTGCGCCCCGGCTCCTCCCATCCCTGCTCATACTAAGTGGATGGATTCCTGTTGGCCTGTTCGGCCAGTTTGCACACTAAGACGATGCCTCTTCGTTTTGACCCGGCGAGTTCATCTCATTCAGACGAATTTGGTATTCCGATGGGCTGGCCGCCTCATCGTAACGTGCAAACCAATTAAAAAAAGCACGTTCGTCTGGCTGAAAGTCTCGGTCATCATTAGCATTGTCCATCTTGCAAAATTCCTGTTCTGTGTTTGTTGTCAGAAATAAAAAAGAGAAGCTACGACAACGCAGCTTCTCTAAAGCGTTATTCACTTTCTTCGATGGTCAGTTCGTCATCAACCGACTCAACATCTGACGTATTTTTCGCAATTTCGATTGCCAGCGCACGTGCGCTTTCACTTTCAACCGAACCTTTCAGCTTAACGTGTCCCTTGGTCACATCAACGTCGATGTCCAGGCCAGAAATATCGCTGTCCATCAACAATTTCGATTTCACCACGGTGGCGATTTTGGCGTCTTTCAACTCTTGTGACACCGGCTTTTCTGCGGTAACGTCTTCATCGTCGTCCATGCTGATCACTGACAGCTGGTTGTCGACTTCAGACACACCATCGATACCTGCTACCAGTTCTTCGGCAAGCTTTTTATCGATTCGGCTATCGACTTTACCGGTAAGGATCACCACGCCGTCTTTGACATCAGTATTGATATCAAACGAGTTCAAATGCGTATTAAACAACAGAGACGCTTCGGCTTTGCCATCAATCCAGGCATCCTTCGCCTTGTCTTCCCATTCAGTTGATGCATATACAGAGGTTGCAGCGGTTGTGGTTAATACACCTACTGCGATACATGATAAAAGTGAACGTTTCATGGAATATCTCCTGTTTTGAGTTCACAGACTCTACAGCGAGATTCGGGCCAAAATTGTAACCCATTGTTTTTATTTGAATTCAAGAAAAATAATGCTACTAAAGTTGAAGAAAACTGTAGCTATTTCTCTACACTGTGTAGAAGTTACCGATGAAGAAACAACCAGGTTGTTTGAACCGAACCTGATACGGATACGGTATTTTGAGTATTATTGCGCCGCACTGGGTTGTGTATGTTCGCCCGCTTTGGCATTGCGTTTGCGTTTTAATACATCGGCAATCGCACTACAAATGTTCTCGCGTTTCTTGAAATAACTCAGTGCGATCAATTTGTCTTCGCTGGGCCAGATAGCCTGCTGTAACAAGAACTTGTCGTTTTCAGACAGTTCCCGCGTATCCAGTTCAATCGCTACCGCTTTTTTGTTGGGTTTCAACACCGTAGGAGATGCCGTTTTCACAATAGACGGAGACACGAATAAAAACTGTCGGGAAATAGGATCTTTCACCACGCCCAACCGACCATGGTAATACAGGATCGCAGGCCAGCCTTCAGAAATACGGCTTTGGTAGAAGATAAGAAAGGTAAATAGCAATAAGACAATGAACGTCATGCTCACAAAGAACAAAGACAAGCCGGGGGCTACCGACACCACGCCAGCTATAGCAAAAACAAATAACATCCAAAAACCAAATACCCTGCGCAATACGTAGGGTGACACACCAGACAATACCTGGGCGTGTTTGATTTCCTGAGGTTCAAGTTGGAATAAGCATACCAACGAATTTGTTTTCACGTCGTTCAAAATAAAAATCTACCATAGTAGTGATCTAAGCACATAATACCGAATTGCAGTATTATCAAAAAGGTTTAATGTGCACTTTTCGCCGAAAAAACAGCTGCATAAGTCCAACAGTGACAAATGCGATCAACGCTTAAAAACAATCGATAACCTATATACGATGATATAGCCCATTTTGGTTATTATTGCGAATAAATATGGCACTATATAACGGTAAATGTCTGAGCCAAATAGCCCATTTACCGATTTTCAGCCTGTACCGCCAAAGGATTTATCGTTATGACCGCCCATCCTGTTCTCACAGCCCTCTCCCATGTATTGCGTGAAGAGCATATTCTTACCGACACGGACCATACTGAACACTACCGTTCAGGCTGGCGCTCGGGTCAGGGCGACGCGCTGGCAGTGGTGTTCCCGCAGAGCCTGATGCAGCTTTGGGGTACCTTGCAGGTGTGCGTTGATAACCAATGCATCATCATTATGCAAGCCGCCAAAACCGGCTTAACAGAAGGTTCTACCCCAAACGGTAACGATTATGATCGCGACATCGTAGTGATCAACACCTTAGCTATGAATAACCTGGTGATCTTGGGTAATGGCGAACAAGTCCTGAGTTTTCCTGGTACTACGCTGCATCAACTGGAAACCAGCCTGAAGCCGCTTGGACGCGCGCCACACTCGGTCATAGGTTCGTCTTGTCTGGGCGCCTCTGTTATCGGGGGCATTGCCAATAACTCAGGGGGAGCATTAGTGAAGCGCGGGCCGGCCTATACCGAATTGGCCTTGTATGCGCGCGTTACCGAGCAAGGTAAACTCGAGTTAGTGAATCACCTTGATATTCCTCTTGGCGACTCGCCGCATGAGATTTTGCAGAACCTCGAGCAAGGCAATTTTGAAAACCACATCACGCCCACTGCCCGCAAAGCCAGTGCAACCGACTACGAAAGTCGCTTACGCGATGTTGATGCTAATACCCCGAGTCGATTTAATGCCGATACCACACGTCTATACGAAGCAAGTGGCTGCGCAGGGAAATTGGCGGTATTCGCCGTTCGACTGGATACCTTTGCCGTTGCAAAGCAGGAAAAAACTTACTATATCGGTACCAACAACCCCGACGTGCTCACGGCCTTGCGACGTCACATACTGGCTAACTTTACTCACTTACCAGAGGTAGGTGAGTATATGCACCGGGATATTTTTGATATTGCCCGGGATTACGGAAAAGACACCTTTTTAAGTGTGAAACACCTGGGTACCCAACGTCTTCCCAAATTATTTGCGCTCAAAGGGCGCATCGATGCCCTGCTCAACAAACAAAGTTGGTTGCCCGATTTCCTGTCTGACCGTGTTATGCAATGCATTGCCAATTGTTTTCCTGCGCATTTGCCTGACCGGCTTGTCGCCTACCGCGACCTCTACGAACACCACCTTATTTTAAAAATGAGTGACGACGGCATTGCCGAGGCGGACGCTTTTCTGGCTGACTTTTTTGGCCGAAACCACCAGCAAGGTGACTACTTTTCTTGCACGGCCGATGAAGCTGCCAGTGCCTACCTCAACCGCTTTGCTGCCGCCGGCGCGGCTATTCGCTATCAGTTGTTGAACAAGGATCGGGTTGGCGACATTCTGGCACTGGATATCGCACTCAGACGAAACGACGCCCATTGGGTAGAGTCTCTGCCTGAGCACATTAGCCAGCATATCGATAAATCGCTCTACTATGGCCATTTCTTTTGTCATGTTTTCCATCAGGATTACGTGTTGAAAAAAGGCGCTGACGCAAAAGCGGTAAAAGCAGCAATGCTGGCGCTGTTAGATAGCCGCGAAGCCAAATACCCGGCTGAGCACAATGTGGGGCACCTGTATAAAGCTGAAGACGGATTAGCCGCGTTTTATCGTGAGTTAGACCCCACTAATACCTTCAACCCGGGCGTAGGTAAACTCGATAAACATCGCCGCCAATGTGGTTGTTGTTAACACCTTCGCTTTTACACCAACTGCGACAATTTGCCGCACGCACCGTGGCGCCGTGTTCTTTAGAATAGATCTGTTTGTTAAACACTGCAGGTAACATCCTGAATTTGTTCTGTATTCAGGTGAATAAACACTTAAAAGGTTATCTGACTACTATTAAACTGATCAGGAGAACACCGTGCGCAATCGGGCTATCCCACCACTGTTTATTGCCAGTTCCTTAACCCTGTCTGTGCAGTTCGCTTTTGCCGGAGTGAATGCTCAGGGCAACACGGTTACACAAAATGACATTGAACACATTCGTGTCGACGGACATCACAGTGCCATACATCAGCACGCCCACGGCTTGAGTGAGGAGGCGCTTAGTTCAGCCCTTGCTGCTACCAGTGACAGTGCAGATTTGCTTCGTACATTACCCGGCATTCACATCAATGCCGCCGGCGGCTTATCGGGCCTGCCTGCCATTCGAGGCCTTGCCGATGACCGCCTGCGTATTCAAACCGACGGCATGGATTTAATTGCCTCCTGCCCCAATCATATGAACCCACCTTTGTCCTATCTGGCACCATCAGCACTGGCTGATGTAACGGTGTTTGCGACAGTCACGCCCGTAAGTCAGGGAGGTGATAGTATTGGCGGTACGATCAGCACGCTTCGCAAGCGACCTGAACTTGTTGCTGCGGGTGAAGAAACTGCCATTAGCGGTAATATCGGCGGCTACTGGCGCAGCAATAACCAAGCACAGGGACTCCACGCCAATATGTCGGTTGCAAGCGACACCTGGGGTTTACTCTACAGTGGCAATATCAGTCAGGCTGATAATTATCGCGCCAGTGCGGCATTTAAAAACACCACCACGACAGGCAGGCCAAATCACTCACTGCGTCTCGATGAAGTAGGCTCCAGTGCCTATAAAACACAAAATCACAGTCTTGCCTTGCGATACCAGCATCAGGCCGACGAGGTTGATCTACAACTTAACCAACAACACATGCCGTATCAGTTGTACCCGAATCAGCGCATGGATTTACTCGATAACGATCAGTTCAGTGTCAATGCCGCCTGGAGCAGGCAAACAGACTGGGGACACATTAAAACCCGCATGTACCAGGAAAATGTGGACCATTACATGAATTTCGGCGACGACAAGCAGTTCTACTACGGCACCCTCGCCACCATGGGAATGCCTTGTAGCCCAATCCGCTTTATGGGCGATGCTGAAGGCACCTGTGCAGCCGGTATGCCGATGTTCAGTGAATCAGTACTTCGCGCAGCAACTACCGATGCAGAATGGACTCGCAGTGACACAGACACCCTTCGGTTTGGCGCAGGGGCGCAATTCTATACTCTCGATGATTACTGGACCGCGTCGGGCGGTGGCATGGGACCGGGTACCTTTGAAAATATCGACAATGGCCGCAGAAACCGACTGTTTCTCTATGCCGAACGAGAGCATCGTCTGACATCTGCAATTTATGCCAATTACGGTATTCGCGCAGAACATATCGCTTTGAGTACCGGCGCAGTTCAGGGCTATGCGACCGGCGAAAATGCACCTGGCATGCAATATATGCAGGCTCAGCAATTTAACGCAGGCAGCCGCGACGATAACCAGTTCAATGTGGATGTGACCGCCGCGCTTAGCGTGGTTATCAGCAATGAATTAACGGCAGAAGCCGGTGTATCTCGCAAAGTGCGCTCGCCCAACCTTTATGAAAAGTACACCTGGTCGAGCTGGATGATGGCGGCGTCGATGAATAACACCGTAGGAGACGGCAATGGTTATGTGGGCAATGCGGGTCTTCAGGCGGAAACCGCCTACTCTATTGCTACCAGCCTGACGTGGCAACCTAAAAACAGTGACGTCACGCTTACTGCTTCACCGTATTTTACCTATATTGAGGACTATATTGACGCCACTGCCGCAAACGCCATGTGGCAACCGGGACAGTTTAATGTGCTAACATACGAAAATCAGACCGCCCGGCTCTATGGTGTTGATCTCAGTGCCCATTACCACTACAACAACCCCCAGTTTGGCCGCTTTAGTTTCGCGAGCTCAGTAAGTATCACTCACGCAAAAAATACCGAAACAGGCAGTGGTTTGTATCAAACGCTACCTTTCCACGGAGACGTTGTGGTTAGCCATGTTTCAGGCCCCTGGCACACCGAACTCAACTGGGAATTTGCCGCCGCAAAAACTGATATCTCGGTTGTTCGCAATGAAGTAAAAACCGCCGGCTACGGCTTGCTTGGTATGCAAACAGGTTATGTAACCGAGCAGTTTCGTGTCGACATTGGGGTGAAAAACCTATTGGATAAATTTTATTACGACCCGACAGCTGGCACCTATACCGGCCAGGGTATGACCATGGCACTCAATGGTATCCCATTTGGCATTGCTGTGCCCGGTATGGGTAGGAACGCCTACATTAGCAGCACGGTTTATTTTTGATCACGATTTTGCCTGACGCAGTTTAGGATTAGTTTCATCCCGAACGTGGCATGGTAAGCTACCTGTTCCGCTAGCCCTGTTAAGGCAATAAAAAACGCTATGCTTTTGCTGCTGTATCTGGCTCTGTTTGGCAAGCACCGCGCACCGGTCGCGGTTGTACTGCCACTCGTGCTATTTGAAATCATTGTGGTAAACACCTCAATTGCGCTGAATGGCGCTGCCAGCAACCCTTTTTCAAGTGTGCTGTTAGTGCCGCTCATTCTCGGACTTATCTGGTTATCAACGCGGTTAGGCCTGGTGGTATTACTCGTGAGTTTGGCTGCACAGGGCATGCAACTACTTGCGCCCATCAGCGATCATCATGGCGCTATGATGCAAAATCACGCGCAGGGTATGATTGTGAGTTTTATGGCTACCAGTTGCCTAATCTTTGCCGTGATTCACTTTTATAAACACCAGTTAAAAATCAAACAAGCCGACATTCAGCAGTTGCGTGAGCGACAGCTACGCGACGAACAATTGCTCGCTATAGGTACTGCTGCAGCTCAACTGACCCACGACGCAGCGACCCCGGTGCAAACGATTCATTTGCTGCTGGAAGAGTGGCAGGAACAGAAGGATGCATCGACACTGCCAGAGCTCATTGAGCAATTTACGCTGCTACAAACCATGCTCACAAATTGGCGGGACGTTGCAGACGATGTCCGGGAATCCAGAGTCAGCGCCGTAAGTATTCGCACCCTACTTGAAACCATGCAGCATGTTGTTCGCCTGAGCCGTCCGGAAATTTCCGTTGACTGGCCATTGATGGAGAATGTACCCGAAAGCGCCACAGTAAACGCAGATCCTACCCTAGTACCCGCACTGGCCAGCATTGTAATAAATGCCTGTGATGCAGCGGGAAAACACGAAGATAATAAGGTAACGGTGCATTCTGAATGCGCAGGTTCGAATTGGTTACTGCGAATTAATAATCCACACGACGGAACAACGCCGCTACACAGCAAACTGGGAGCAAGAATTCTTGAGAGTGAGACTGGGTTGGGCCTGGGAGCGGTGCTCTCAAATGCAACCGTGGAAAAGTTTAAAGGCAACGTACATTGGCAATGTGAATCGAGCCAAATTATTACCACCATTCAACTGCCGGTAACAATATGACAGCGCCCTCTTTGATTTTGCTCATTGATGACGATGAACAATACACGCGTGTGTTGAAACGCAGGTTCGAGCAACATACAAACTTGCAGGTGCAGTGTTTTACACGCGCATCAGAAGCCCTGCAATTTAGCGCTAATGTGCCTGTATCGGGCATTCTGCTGGACATGATGATGCAGGAAGAGACCGGACTGGACTTTGTAGAGCCATTGCAGGCGCGATTCTCGCCAGTGCACTTAATCGTCATGACGGGTTACGCCAGCATAGCCACAACGGTGACAGCCATGAAACGCGGTGCAACCGATTACGTCGCCAAGCCAATCACATTCAAAGCGTTGTTGGCGAAGCTCGCGTTAAGCAACGAAAGCAATACGGTAACTCAGTCTCCTGCACCGGCGCCGCTCACTACTGCACAAATTGAATGGGAGCACATTCAGCGCGTGCTTACCGATAATCAGGGCAATATTTCCCGCACCGCCGAAGCACTGGGCATGCATCGGCGTAGCCTGCAGCGTAAGCTGCAAAAACATTCGCCCCTCAAACAATAGAGCCACCTGATGCGTTCACTAATAAAAACAAGAACCCTGCATAAATGGCTGATGCGCGGCATTGGCATACAAGTGCTGATCTGGGCATTAACAGGCCTGTATATGATCAGTATGGATATCCACTTTATACACGGTGAAACCCTGTCTGATGACAAGCACAACCGATTTTTAATTCAGGACGCTGACTACCCTATTGCGGCGTTACTCGATGCATTTCCCACTGCCACACAGGTCACGCTGTATAAGCGCCAAAATAAACTCGTTTATCGGTTTAAACGAACAAACGACACCCAGTGGACCATTGTCGATGCAACAAATGGCCAACAGCTCTCGCCATTGACATCGTCAGAAGTACGCCAGATCGCAACGTCATCGATCACTGATTCTGCAAATATTACGGCAGTCAAACTGATTGATTTACCGGAAGCGACACCTGCAGAGCTCAGCCCTCGCTGGCTTCCCGTGTGGCAAGTGACCTTTGACGATCTGGCTGGCACCACCTTTTACATTCAACAGGCCACCGGACAAATCGTTACCCGCCGCCACAATGTCTGGCGGGCTTTCGACTGGATGTGGCGTTTTCATATCATGGATTACGACGACGGCGAAAATGTCGCTAATCCTCTGCTTCTGGTGCTGGCCGTATTGGCTATCGTTGCCATAATCAGTGGTATTTTGCTACTCGTCTGCCGCTTTTTAAATTTCGCTTCTCCTGGTTCGAATACGCTGAATGCGCTGAACAAAGGGGGCCACAATGATTAATCCGGTTAACATTACCCGTTGGCACAAATGGCTATCTGCTCTGGTTGGGATCCAGTGCCTGATCTGGGCGGGGACCGGTCTGTATTTCAATCAAATGGATACGCAAGCCGCATCGGGTAACCAATACAGACAGCCTGTTTCTCATCGGGGAAATACCCCCACTGCCCGTTTTATTCCACTGTCGAAGCTGCCTGTTGATGAACCAGTGCTTTCCGCCGAGCTGATCTGGGTGTCGGGTACCCCACTTTATCAGGTAAAGACTCAGGAACCGCTGCATCAATACACTGCGCAACAACACAAGCTATTTCACGCCGTGTCAGGACTGCCCTGGTATATCCAGCCAGCACAGGTAAAACGCATCGCCGTTAAATCCTACAATGGCCCTGGCAGTGCATCAGCGCCAGCGCTAACCCTTCCTCCGTTTGAATTCGATGGCCGGCAGCAAAATCCATTGTGGAAAGTCACCTTTAATGATGATGTAAACACCGAAGTGTATCTGCATGCCGATACCGGTAAAGTCATCGCGCACAGTAACGATCATTCCCGCCTGAAGCACCTGATGCTGACACTTCACTTCATGGATTACACCAACACCGGCGGTTTTAATCATCCGCTTATTGTGGTGTTTGGCATGGCAACACTAATGCTGGCCGGAAGCGGACTAGTGTTAGCCTACCGACGCAGACTTTCTGCTTCTCCGTCAGCAAAGGCATCTGTTGACGTCACTGTAACCTATAACGGGCAGCGTCAAACATTGACACTTCCAGCAAAGCAGCCGCTCTTTTTCGCACTGACGAAGCACAATATTTCGGTTCCCACAGAATGCGGCGGTGGCGGCAGTTGTGGACAATGCGTTATACAAACCACGAATGACGTACTTGCGAGTCCAACAGAGCGCGCATTACTGAGCGACGCAGAGATAGCATCAGGTAAACGCCTGAGCTGTCAACACATGGCCGGGGAATTTTCAGACGTGTCTGTAGATTACGGTGAGGTGTAAAAATTTGCTTAGAAGACGCCGGCGCAAGCACCGGCTTATAGAAAAATGACTCAGTGTTTGAACCAGTACACAATAACACCGGCAATCAGTAATGGCAGTGCAAACAGCATAAACAGGTCATACATTCCCCACTGCGCCGCCACCAAATATCCTGCAACGATGGGCGATAGAATGGCACCAATACGGCCAAGCCCCGCGGCCCAGCCAATACCGGTTGCGCGTACGCTGGTTGGATAAACCCGGGCGGCCATGGCGTACATGGCGGTAAACGCCCCTTGAAGCAAAAAGCCAATAATAAAGATCAGCGTGTTTAACCAGAATACAGAAGTAGGCTGCCAATACGCAACAACAGCCAGAAAGAGCGCTGAGCCAATAAAATAGATGGCAATGGGTTTAGCCAGTTTTATTTTGGTGGCAATCAAACCAATTAGCACGATACCCGCTACCGCGCCCAGGTTGTATAAGGTCAGCGCCGCAATACCTTCAGCACGTTCATACCCACTATTAACAAACAAGGTAGGGATCCAGGACATCAGGAAATACAGCGACATAAAGCCCATGAAATAAATGACCCACACGCCCACCGTTTGCTTGCCCAAATCGGCTTTAAATAAATTGATTACGGAGATACGTTGTTTTTCAACCTGATGCGCAGGTAACTCGCGCATAGCCGTGCAGCCCATGCTGCTCAGTATGCTGTTTATTTTGTACAGTTTGTCGTTCTCATTGCCCTGTTGCGTGGCAATGAATTCAATCGACTCCGGCAGGTAAAAATACAACACAACCGTCATTAGCAAAGTAAACAGGCCACCATATACAAATACCATTTCCCAACCAGATGACTCTATAATGGCATTCGCAATGGGGCCTACAATCGTCGCACCGGCGGCATAGCCCATTACAATAATGGTAACCACCAGATTACGCGCCTTCTCCGGCGCAAATTCCGCGCCTATAGTGGCGGAGTTAGCAAAAATAATACCGATGCCGAGCCCGGACACCGCCCGAATCGCAATCATCCATTCAACGGATTGTGGAATAAACCCGGTTACTACCATGGACACGCCAATCATAACCGTCGCGATCAGTAAAATATTTCGCCGGCCAATTTTGTCGGCAAACGGCGCCAGAAACATCGCTCCCAGCGTCATTCCAATCAATGCCGCACTCAGAATATAGCCTTTTTCCGTTGCGGAAATTCCCCAGTCTGCGGTTAGAGATGGCATGGCAACAGACATAGCCACAACATCAAAACCATCAACCACGTTCAACATAAACGCAATTGCAAATACGATGTACTGGGTAACCGAAATCGGTGCCTTGTCTATGTGATGACGGACCGACTCGACAATGCTGGTACTCATAACGACTTCCTCGTGCCAGGGGCATTGTTAATTAATTGGTTAACAGAAAATGACAGATTTTCCGAAGTTGTTAAGACTATGTAACACCTCAACGTCGGATACCAATTAAAAAATACGATTCAGTCATAAGAAAAAGCTAATTCAGGGTTCGTATGAAAAGCCAATATTGAGCTATTTCTTTTGTACTTAGTGATAATAAATGGCGAAAAAGCCCTCAATCCATGAGTTGCGACTCACTTTGTGCAATGTGTTTTATGTGGTCGATTAACGCAATTTGTGTTTGCGTTAAAATACTGTCTTCACGGTATTGCACTACTATGGTTCTCTGTGCATTAAAGCCGCTAATTTGTTTACTTACCATGGTGCCACTCATGAGCTCATGGCGTGCCTGTGCTTCTGAAAGCAACATGAGTGACGGGCTATTTTCCAGAATTACCCGTGACGCTGATAAGGAATTACATTCGATCACATTTTCCGGCGGTGCCACATTGTGAACCTGAAACAAGGCTTCGTAGGTTTTTCGCAGAGGCGAAGAGGTTCTGGGCAGGATCCAGGGATACGTCAACAGCGTATCGACTGCCAGGTCGTCTTTATTGGCCAGTGGATGACTTCGCGACATCAACAGCACAATGGACTCAGTAAGAATGGGCTCTTCTTTAATTTCAATTCCCTCGGGCAAACTGCGGCTTGCGCCAACAAGTATATCCAGCTTCCCGCGCATGAGGTCGTGGAGCAAATATTCATACGACCCTTCAACAATAGAAATTTTGTGACCCGGATATTGCAGTTTAAATTCCGTCGCGGCTTTGGGAATAATGTAACTTCTGGCCATAGGCATTGCACCAATGGCGGTATTCCCCTTTTCCTGATGAGACATTTTCGCTATCTCAGCAAAGGCCAGCTCTATTTCACGTTCCATGACCCCCGCAACCTGGGCCAGTTGTATGGCAACCTTGGTAGGTTTGATCCCGAAACTGGTTCGCTCGAACAGGTTCACATTTACTGTTTGCTCTAAATCTCTGGCGGCTCTGTGAATAGTGGGATTGGCTTTGTTAGAGATAGCCGCGCCAGCACTGAAACTGCCTGCCTCAGCGACCGCTTTTAGCGCGTTTAATTGTGTCATTGTAATATGTCGCGACACATTTTTTGGGACCTGACCAAAGTTTTTTAGCATTAAATCAAAGAAGCTATCCAACGAATTCAACGCGCGTTTCACTCGACGCCACAACGTGGTGGCTTCGTCCGTGGCGGTAATACCTTTGGTAGAACGATGAAAAAATTTGGCGTCGAATGTACGCTCCAGGCTGTTAACTGCCTGACTTATCGCCGGCTGAGAGCGCCCTAACAGCTCCGCGGTTTTGGAGATAGAACGAATGTCATACACGGTTAAAAATACCCGTAAATGAAACAAATTTAGCCCGCTAGTAACCCGCTTTTCCAACATATCCAGTTCTTCAATATTGCCCATCCATAAAGCTGAAATTAGCAATTTCTTATATTAAAAGTCAATTTTCAATTGGTGATATTGCTGGCACTATTAGATATTCAACGTGACACAATATGTTAACAACATAATTACAATAGTTTTAATCTATGAGGGCACAGAGATGAAAACAATTAACATGTCACGTATAGCGGTTGCCATTGCAACCGGTTTGGCTCTGCAGTCGGGTGTTGCATTTGCTCAGGAACAAACTGAGGAAGGTGCAAAAACCAACGCGAGTCAGGCACTTGACAAAATTACAGTAACAGCGCGTAAAGTAACGGAAAACCTGCAGGAAGTGCCGGTTTCGGTAACGTCGTTTAACGGCGATGCACTGGAACGTCGTCAGATCACAGGATCAGACGACATCGGTAAAATTACCCCTAACCTGCAATTTACCAATAACGCACCACTGGCGGGCAACAACAACTCGTCGGTGATTTTTGTGCGCGGTGTGGGCCAAATCAGTCCACGTGCGAACACGGATCCGGGTGTAGGCCTGTACATTGACGATGTCTACATCGGTCAATCGGTGGGCGGCAACATGGAACTGCGTGATATCGAAAGCGTTCAGGTACTGCGCGGGCCGCAGGGCACCCTGTTTGGTCGTAACACCATTGGTGGTGCGGTTCTGATCAACACCCAGGCTCCCGGCGATGAACTGGGCGGCAAAGTGCGTTTTGGCATCGGCGAAGACTCGCTGATTGAGGCGTTTGGCGCCATCGACATTCCTATTAGCGACGACTTGCTAACCCGCTTCACTGCGGGCACCAAAAAGCAGGACGGTTATGTAAAACGCCTGTATGACGGGTTGAATTTGGGCGATACCAATAACACCACCTTCTCAGCAAAAATTTATTACGATCCAAACGAAAAATTCACAGCTAAACTGCTTTACGACTACACAGACGCTGATGAAAACGGCTCTGCACTGGTCTTTGCCGGCTACAACAACAACAACGACGTAACCAACACTTCTCACGATGCCGGCTGGTTTGGTGCCAGTCAAAGCGTTATCGCAGGCTGTCCGGATGCGTGGATAGCCTACCCTGGCCCACCGGGACGCCCGGTTACCACCGCCGAAGGCTCAACGTTAGATGTCTCGGGTTTGCTAACCAGTGGTGGCGGCCCGCGCGGCTACACCGGTGAAAATAACGATCCACGTTGTGTAAACAGTCAGTGGAATGCTGGCCCGTTCGCAAATAACGGTACAGCGGAGATGGGTAGCTCCATGACCAACTGGGGCGCGTCGTTAAACCTTGAATATGCGTTTACCGACGAGTTTACGGCTAAATCCATTACGTCATATCGCAACCTTGAATGGGTGGGTCGTCGTGACGCGGATAACACGCCGTTTACCATTTTGCACACTGATTTCGACTCATCGGGCGACCAGTTCAGTCAGGAATTCCAGTTCAACTATGTCACTGACAACCTGACAGCCGTTGCCGGTATTTACTATTACGAAGAAGAAGTTACCGATATTCTGACCGTACAGGTGGGCGACAAAGCCTCGGGCTACAGCTGTGGCGAAGGCACAGACGGGTGTCACCTAGACAGTGACAACAACATTACTCAAAACGAATCGTTTGCCTACTACACGCAGATCACCTACGACATTACTGACCAGCTAAGCGCTGCTGTAGGTATTCGTCGTACCGAGGAGACCAAAGGATCGATTCCGGACCAGTTTGACTATGCCAATCCGGAAGCCAAGTACCTGGAAGTGAAGCTTTACGAAGCCGATTTCTCAGCAACGACCATGTCGTTCAACCTGAGCTATCAAATGTCTCGTGACACCATGTTTTACGGTAGCTTCTCAGAAGGCTTCAAAGGCGGCGGCTGGAACTCGACATTTAACTTTGCTCTGACTGAATCCGACCTGGAAGCCGGTCATAAATTTGACCAGGAAGAAGTAGAAACCATCGAAGTCGGCTTTAAGTCTGACATTACCGATAACTTCCGGTTAAACGGTGCTATTTTCAGTTCAGACTACACCGATTTGCAATTCACCTACCGCGTGTTTATTGCGCCCTGGTTCTTCAATGCCGGTAAAGCGTCAATTGACGGCGCAGAGCTTGAGTTTACTTGGGTACCACACGATGACTGGGTAATTGAAGGTGGATTTGGCTACCTCGATTCTTCAGTCGATGAGGCGGTTGAAATTGAAGTTCCTGGTCGTCCGGTAAATACCGGAGTAGCAGAAGGCAACCAACTGCCCTTCGCACCTGAATTCCAGGGTAACGTAGGTATTGGCTACTATGCTGAACTGGACGACTACCTGGTAACGCCGCGTATTGATGTGTCGTTTAGCGACAAAGTGTTCTTTGACGCTTCAAACACAGCGTTAATTGCACAACAGGATAGCTACACCACTGTTGATATGTCAGTGAGTGTTCAGCCGTTCGACGAAATTTGGAAACTCACTGTCGGCGTGAACAACGCAACAGACGAAGTCTACAAAGTATCCGGTAACTCATCGCTGGGTTCCGGTAGTGGCTATGCAGAAGCCGCCTACGCTCGACCTCGCGTAGTCTTTGCAAACTTCACCTACGAGTTTTAATGGTAACAGGTATGGCCCGGGCACCAGTGCAAATAAGCACTGGGGCCATATCTGCTCTTTTTCGCCCGGCAGTCTCCATGCCCTAAGGGGCATATTTTTTATTGAGGACAACATGGCTAACATCATTGGCGGTATAGGCGTCTCCCATACGCCCACCATTGGCTTTGCGCAGGATAAAGCGCTTCGCGAGCAACCTGCATGGAAGCCGGTATTCGAACAGTTTGACAAGGTAGGTAACTATCTTGAAGACAAGCAACCAGATGCGCTGGTATTTATTTACAACGACCATATTACATCGTTTTTCTTCGACCATTATTCTCCCTTTACGCTTGGGGTCGACGACACCTTTAGTCCCGCTGACGAAGGCGGTGGTGCGCGGGACTACCCGCCTGTCTCCGGCCACCCTGCTTTGGCCAGACACATCGGTCAGTCGTTATTCGCTGACGAGTTTGATTTGTCTTTTTTCCAGAAAAAACCGATAGATCACGGATTATTCTCACCGTTATCCATGATGACCGACCGCGGTCGCCGCTGGGACAACCACATTATCCCACTGCAAATTGGCGTGCTGCAGTTTCCTATCCCTACAGCGTCACGCTGTTTTAAGCTTGGCAAAGCACTGCGTCGTGCGATTGAAAGCTACCCGGAAGATATCAATGTCGCCATTGTTGCAACGGGCGGCTTGTCTCACCAGGTACACGGTGAACGTTGTGGTTTTAACAATCCCGACTGGGATGAACAGTTTCTCGACTTGCTCGAAAGTGATCCGTCACAACTGGCTTCCATGACCCACGCAGACTATGCCCGCCTGGGCGGTCTGGAGGGAGCTGAAGTGATCATGTGGTTGATCATGCGCGGCGCACTTTCCGAGCAAGTCGATTGTTTGCACCGGGCAACGTATTTGCCGTCGATGACGAATATCGCCACGGTTATATTTCAGGACAAAGACAGCAGCAGCGAAAATGAAATCGAAGCTCATCAGCAAAAAGTCGGTGAACAACTGGCGGGAATTGGCGATATTCCTGGCACACATCCGTTCACACTGGAACGGGCGCACAATGCATGGCGGCTAAATCACTTTTTGCACAAACTGATAGAACCTGCTCATCGTCAGCAGTTTGTTGACTCGCCTGATACCTTGTTCGCCGAGTACGGACTGACTGAGCAGGAAATCTCGTTGCTCAACCAACGGGATTGGATCGGATTAATTCACTATGGTGTGATTTTCTTCAGTCTGGAGAAAATGGCCGCGGTACTGGGCATGACCAACATAGATATTTACGCTCAGATGCGAGGCGAAACCGTTGAGGAATTTCAGCAATCGCGCAACTCAGCAATCACCTATTCAGTAGCAGGAAAAGAGAAATCCTGACTTCAAATAACCAACAGGCCTCTTTATCGAGGCCTGTTGGTTTGTTAATGTTTTTAAAGCTACAACACGCCTTTAAAACTCTTCAGTATCAATGTCACCTTGTGCCGCTGCCGGATACCGTGGCCCTTGCACGGTTTGATAGTTAATAAGCGCATCAGCGGCGGTCAATATGTCACCGGAAACCTCAATGGTACTTGCTGCGATATTTTCCAGCATATGTGCCTCTATTCGCGTACCCGGCAATGCATGAATGAACTCGCCCTGAGCTAATACCCATTTAATAGCCAGTTGCGCTGGCGTGCAACCAGCCTGCTCTGCCAGTTTGGCAAACGCTGCATACAGTTTTCGGTTAGCCTGCCAGTTTTCACCTTGAAAACGCGGCATCCCACAGCGAATATCCTTGGGTTCCAGTTCACTGACATCACTAAAGGTGTTACTTAAAAATCCGCGTGCCAGCGGGCTGAAGCCCACAAACGCAATATTCATTGATTTACACGCGTCGAGCACCGCAATTTCTGCGTTTCGGGTCCACAACGAATATTCCGTTTGCAGCGCTGCAATAGGATGCTCCTTATGCGCCCGGGCCAATGTGTCTGCTGACACTTCCGACAAGCCAACAGCGCCGATTTTGCCCGCTTTCACGGCTTCTCCCAGTGCGCCAACACTCTCTTCCACCGGGACATCGGGATCAATACGATGCAGGTAGTATAAGTCAATGTAATCGGTTTGCAGGCTCTTTAACGCCGTATCTAACGTCGCATGCAGTGTTTTGGGGTGGCCATCGATAACGCGCTTACCATTTACGCCGGTCATGCCGCACTTGCTGGCCAGCAGAATATCCTGCCTGAAGTCTTTGATGGCTTTGCCTACCACCACTTCATTAGCACCAAATCCATACAATGCCGCAGTATCAAAATGGTCCATACCCGCATCAAAGGCTTTTTGCATTAAACTAATGGCATCGGCTTCAGACAGCTTACCGCTATAGGCATGGCTCACATTCATGCAACCAAAGCCAATTTCACCAACCTGTTTTCCTGCCAGTTCTCGTTTGTTCATGTCGAACTCCTTAACGCAAAACGGCCTGCACCTGGCAAGCCGTTAACTGTTTTTGACCTTGCTTAAGCCGTAAGTTGCTGCTCAAGCTCATGCAGAACACGGTAGCAGTTCAGCACCTGCCCTACGCTTGAGTTGGGCTCGCGACCTTCCTGAATCGCTGCGACAAACTCGCGATCCTGCAATTCGATACCGTTCATAGACACATCCACGTTTGATACGTCAATGGGATTTTCTTTGCCGTCTACCAGGTCGTCGTAGCGGGCAATGTAAGTGCCGTTGTCACAAATGTAGCGGAAGAACGTCCCGAGCGGGCCATCGTTATTAAACGACAAAGACAGCGTACAAATCGCGCCATTCTCAGCCTGAAGCTGAATAGACATGTCCATGGCAATGCCGAGTTCAGGATGAATCGGCCCCTGAATGGCGTTGGCTTTAACCACCGGTGAGCCGGCCTGATACGCAAAAAGATCTACCGTGTGGGCGGCGTGGTGCCATAACAAGTGATCAGTCCATGAGCGCGGCTCGCCCTTGGCATTAATATTTTTACGGCGGAAGAAATAGGTTTGCACATCCATTTGCTGGATGTTCAGTTCACCACCGGTAATTTTATTGTGAACCCATTGGTGCGACGGGTTAAAGCGGCGAGTATGACCCACCATACACACTTTACCGGTCTCCTGCTGGGTGTTAACAACCGCTTCAGAATCGGCCCAGCTATCTGCCAGTGGAATTTCCACCTGCACGTGCTTACCGGCTTTCATGCACTGAATCGCCTGGGAGGCGTGTTGCTGCGTCGGCGTACACAGGATCACGGCGTCAGCATCGCTCTCAAGCGCATCTTCCAGGCTGGTATAGACATTGGGAATGCCGTATTCGTTGGCGACGGCTTGTGTTTTTTCAAGCGAACGACCTACCAGGCCAACCACTTCTGCACCGTCGATGTTCTGTAACCCATCCAGGTGTTTAATACCAAAGGCGCCGGGGCCCACTACAATAATCTTCATATTCGTTACTCCACGTATTTTTCAGGTGACGTGAGCGGCCGTGGCCGCTGTTTATTCTGCCCAGTACAAGCGCATTGGATTTTCGACAAGCAACTTATGTTGCAGCGCTTCTGTCGGGGCAATTAAAGGGATCATGTCGACCAGTTTGCCGTCGTCTGGCATATGGCTCTTCATATTCGGGTGAGGCCAGTCGGTGCCCCATAAAACGCGCTCTGGAAAACGCTCAACAACGGTTCGCGCAAACGGCACCACATCCAGGTAGCCGCCATCAGGCCCACTTATCGACAGACGCTCAGGACAGCTCACCTTGGACCAGAAATTCGGGTTCTCTTCCAGCAATTTAAGAAACAAGCCAAACTCTTCACCGTCAACCGGCTTAGTGACATCCGGGCGGCCCATGTGGTCTACCACTACGGTCGTTGGCAAACTGGTAAAGAAATCATACAGGTCGGGTAACTCTGCGGCTTCAAAGTAAATAACGATGTGCCAGCCCAGACGTTTGATGCGCTCAGCGATGAGCGTTAAATCGTCAAATGGCAATGCATCGACCAGTCGCTTAACAAAGTTAAAACGCACACCCCGAACCCCGGCTGCATGCAATGCATCCAGCTCTTCGTCGGTAATGCTGGCCTTCACCGTAGCGACGCCACGGGCCAGGCCGTTACTGTGATTCAGCGCATCAACTAACGCCCGGTTGTCTGCGCCATGGCAGGTGGCCTGCACGATCACGTTGCGCGAAAAGCCTAGATGATCACGCAGCGCCCACAACTGATCACGGGACGCATCACATGGGGTGTATTTGCGCTCTGGTGCAAAAGGAAACTGGTCGCCCGGGCCAAACACATGACAATGGGCGTCTACTGCGCCCGCCGGTGCCTTATAACCAGGCACCGAGGGGGATTGATGCCAGTGCAACCAATCGGCATCGGGGGTAAACTGACTCACAGGCCCATCTCCTTCAATTTTGCATCCAGTCGCGGGTATACGCGACGTGCATTACCCGAGTATACCGCGGTGCGGTCTGCATCTGATAGGTTCAATGCGTCGACATAGCGTTTGGTGTCGTCGAAGTAATTCCCGGTTTCCGGGTCGATTCCACGCACCGCGCCAATCATTTCAGAACCAAACAGAATATTCTTAATATCAATAACATCAAACAACAAATCAATGCCAGGCTGATGGTACACACAGGTATCAAAATAAACGTTTCTCATCACGTGCTCAGACAACGGCGGCTGTTTCATCATATCGGCCAGCCCGCGGTAGCGTCCCCAGTGATAAGGCACAGCGCCACCACCATGCGGGATGATAAAACGCAATTCCGGGAAATCTTTAAATAAGTCACCTTGCAGGAACTGCATAAACGCCGTGGTATCCGCGTTCATGTAGTGTGCGCCGGTGGCGTGAAAGTTTTCATTGCACGAGCCGGATACGTGGATCATCGCAGGCACATCCAGCTCCACCATTTTCTCGTAGAACGGGTACCAGCTTTTATCTGTAAGCGGCTTTGACGTCCAGTGACCGCCTGAAGGGTCCGGATTCAAATTACAGCCTACAAATCCCAGTTCGTTGACACAGCGCTCCAGTTCTTCAACAGAGTTTTTGATCGGCACCCCTGGCGATTGCGGTAACTGACACACACCAATAAAGTGTTTGGGGTACAAATCTACCACCCGCTTGATTAAATCGTTACAGGCGCTTGTCCACTGTTTAGATACGGCTTCATCACCCACGTGATGCGCCATGGCCGAGGCACGGGGTGAGAAAATAGTCATATCTGACCCGCGTTCCAGCAATAGCTTAAGCTGATTTTTTTCAATGCTTTCGCGAATTTCATCGTCGCTGATAAAGGGCACTTCCGGCAGCGCCTGCCCGGATTCATACGCTTCTATCTGCGCTTTACGGAATAACTGCAAGGGTTCGGGTGCAGTGGTGTAATGTCCGTGACAATCAATGATCATGTAGGTGTCCTCAATCGTTTTTATTGTGATGCTGGCAGGCAATGATTCGGCACCAGCACTTCTCCACGCATTAATAATCGGGCTGTGCGCAGCAAGGCTGCGCGATTCACGCTGAACGTATCCAGCGACTGGGTGCCACTAATATCCATTTCAACGGTAAATGCACCAGTTGGATGTTCAATCGTTAACGTTTGACTTGAAGGCGCGTTGCTTGCTGGTTTGCTAACATATTCGCTGGCCACAGTACCCGGCAACACACAGGCGGTAGCAACACTCACCGAGCCCAGCACGCCTATCGCTTCGTGTACCCGGTGAGGAATAAACGTGTGTGTATTCACAGCGCCGCCGTGCCTGGCCGGCGACAGCAGGCTCATTTTCGGCACCGTTTTATGGGTAACGTCACCTAAATTCATTAATTCACCGGCCTGCAGACGAATCGCTTCCACTTTCGCTTTAATATCTGTCCTAGCTTCAAGCTCCGCCGGGGTTTCGTTACCGGTTGCGCCTACCGACGCCGCATGCAGCATTACGACCGGCATACCGTTATCCACGCAGGTAACCGTTATGCCATCAATAGTATCTATGGTATTACCGGAAGGAAATAACGCACCGCAGGACGAACCAGCTACGTCCAGGAAATCAATCATGACCGGGGCCGCCGTGCCCGGCACGCCATCTATGCCTGCGTCTCCTTCATAGGCCACCTGGCCAGCAGGAGTCTGTACTCTGGCAACAGCTAAAGCACCGGTATTAACCATATGGATCCGCACATCGGTAACATCACCTTGTGGGTGAACCATACCCTGCTCGATGGCATACGGGCCGACACCAGCGAGAATATTGCCGCAGTTCTGCGCATCGCTCACCGCAGCTTTATCGACGACTACTTGCAAAAACAAGTAGTCTACGTCGGCATCGCTGCGTGTTGACGGGCTGACTATCGCAACCTTACTGGTTAACGGGTGCGCGCCGCCCATGCCGTCTATCTGACGCTCGTCTGGCGATCCCATTGCAGCCAGCAAGACAGCATCGCGAGCAGCCGTGTCGGCAGGCAAATCAGCAGCGTTAAAATACAACCCTTTAGATGTACCACCGCGCATTACATAGGCAGGAACTGCTTTCACGACGCGTTTTCCTCTCCGTACTTCACGTAGCGTAAACCTTTCGCAGCCAGGCGCTCTCGCATGTTGTAGATATCCAGACCAAGTTCGCCAGCGGCAAGACGCGCACGCTTGCTATCTTCATTGGCAACGCGAGCCAGTACTTTTTCATGCACAGCGTTGGCTTCTTCACGCGCAACCACGACTACGCCATCGTCATCGGCCACAACAATGTCGCCGGGATGAATCAGAGCGCCGGCACACACAACAGGTACGTTCACACTGGCTATCGTCTCTTTTACTGTGCCCTGGGCAAACACGGCGCGCGACCAGACAGGAAATTCCATTTCGGTTAATGTGGCAATATCCCTTACCCCGCCGTTGATAATCAATCCTTTTACCCCACGGGCTTTCAGAGAGGTCGCCAACAAGTCACCAAAGAAACCGTCATCGCAAGGACTGGTTGGTGTGACGACCAACACGTCACCGGGCTGACATTGCTCAACCGCAACATGGATCATCCAATTATCGCCCGGGGCGACCTGACACGTCACGGCAGGGCCGGCAATGGCCGCTGGCCGATAAATTGGCCGCATGGCTTTATCCAGTAACCCTTTACGCCCCTGTGCCTCGTGCACGGTGGCCACTTCTGCTCCCTGATATTGTTCAATAGTTGACGCTGACGGTCTTGGACAGTCTGTCACACAAATTGCCATGGTTCTTCATCCTGCAATGCTGTTGTTATGCAAGCAGTATGCGACAGGCTAATCAAAAAAGAATGTTAGAATAGTGCAAATCACTATTAATTTTTTCTATAATGGGTCAAATTTAAAAACGGCAGGCCTTTTCGTGCAGTTCAATATCCGACACTTGCTCAGCGCTCTAGAAATCAGGGAGTGCGGTACCGTTACCCAGGCCTCAAAGCAGATCCATTTGTCGCAGTCGGCACTGACCCAGGCTATTAATAAACTTGAAAGCCAGTTAGACATCCAGCTGTTCGAACGCACCAATTCCGGCATGTTCGCAACGCCTTCTGGTGAGCTATTTCTGGAACGTGTAAAGCGCGCATTCAGTTACCTGGAAACCGCGGCTCATACATTGTTTGATACCGACAAAGCCAAACGCCTTGGCTTTTTACGCAATGTCACACTGCGCCAGTTAACCGCGCTAATTACCATTGTGGAATTACAAAATTACACGGCCGCGGCGGTGAAGTTATCGCTCACCCAGCCTACCCTCGGCAAAACGATCAAAGACTTGGAGCACCTTACCGAACAGCGGTTGTTCAACCGGGTGCCCACGGGGGTTGAACCAACCTGGCGTGCCCGTCAACTGAGCCGCTTTGCCAGTTTGTTTTTTGCTGAAATTCACCAGGGCGAAGACGAAGTAAACCGCTTGAAAGGGCAACGTTCGGGCAGTGTTAGTGTGGGCAGTTTACCCCTGGCCAGGACTGCGATCGTGCCAGACACGGTAACCGCGCTGTTACAGGCTTACCCTGATGTGAAAGTGAGTATTATTGACGGCCCGTATGAAGAACAGCTCAGTGCACTGCTGCACGGTCAGCTCGATATTATTGTGGGCGCACTGCGTGTCCCTTCGCCAAGTAATGATATTGAACAGCACCGTTTGTTCGACGACAGTCTGAGTGTGGTTGCCCGGGTGGGACACCCTGCTACTGAACTCTTTACTCAACCGGTAACCCAAACCGATCTGACGCAATATCAATGGATTGCGCCTCGCCAGGGAACACCTACACGCGCCGTGTTCAGCCAGTTTTTTCAAGCCCGCGGCTTAACGCCGCCTCAGGACGTAGTGGAGTGCAGTTCACTGGTTGCTGTGCGGGGACTATTGCTGAACAGCGATAGGATCACCCTGTTGCCGGCTCGTCAGGTCGCCGTGGAAGTCAGGTCGGGGTTACTGGCCATCAGCTCTCAGCCGCTACCAGACAGTAAACGTGAAATAGGCTACACATTACGCAAAAACTGGAAACCAACCCCGGTTCAGGCCAGGTTTATCGAGTTGCTTTCACACATAGCCCGGTGATCAGGGTGACATTTGCGAGCGAACTTAAACGGCATGCCGTTTGCGGTATTCACCAGCGGTAATGCCCTCCTGCTGCTTAAACTGGCGGCAAAAATAGCCGACATCCTTGTAGCCGAGTGTTAACGCAATATCGTCGATACTCTGCCGGGTATAAATTAAACGGCGCTTACTCTCGTTCATCAGGCGCTGGCGAATAATTTGCTTAGGGCTGCTATTCAGTACGGACTGGCAAATTCGTGCCAGCGTCGATACCGAGATAAACAGCAAATCAGCGTAGGCCTTTACGCTTAAGTGCTGTTGATAATGGGCTTCTATCAAGGCTTTAAACTTCACCAGTATCCGGGTTTCTCGCGAGCTGCTCTCACTGTAAATCGATTCCAGTCGCTGCTGACGACGAATGTTGATGAATAGAAGCTGTAATAAATGATTCACCGCACTACGCGAGTCTGACTCTGCGCGTTTAATTTCATCGTCTAACGACAATAGCAATTGTCGAAACTGCTCAATATGACGCTGGTCCGAAAACTCAACAGGCTGAGGCGCCCACAACGCATCGTAGGCAGACGGGTCCTCACCTGTTGCCGCCAACTCAGCTAAAAAATCGCTGTTTACCGACAGCACAAATCCTTGTGTGTCCGGCTCAAAATGAAAGCCGTGTACCACGCCCGGCGGAATCATGACCAGCCAGTTTCCCGACAAATCATACCGCGCATCATCCAGCTCCACCTGCCAGGCATGACCAAATACACAAATAATTTGTGCAAGTTTATGATGTCGATGCGGTTTTATCTCCCAGCCCAACATACGGCTACGGGACACAATACTCTCCAGGTGTATGCTCCCCGGCTCCCATTGCAGAAAGGTTTCACCGTACAGATGATAAAACGGAATTGACTCCTGACTCACTCGTCGCGCCATTACAAAAACTTAACATGATTAAAAAGTACAATAAGTTGCCCAAAATGTGAATTACTAAAGTCCGCTGCCACAGGCAAGATGTCTGCATCGAAAGACATGGGATATGAGCAATGAATACACTGAACACTCAGGTAGCTATTATCGGTGCTGGTCCTTCCGGCCTGTTACTTGGACAACTGTTGGCCAAACAAGGCATCGACAACATTATTGTTGAACGTGTCTCAGGCGAGTACGTGTTAGGCCGAATTCGTGCCGGCATCCTCGAACAAGGTTTTGTAGATTTAGTCCGTGAAGCCGGTGTGAACGAACGCATGGATAAAGAAGGCCATGTACACGAAGGGTTCGACATTTCTTATTACGGACAGGTGTTTAACATCAACATTAAAGAGCTGACAGAAGGCAAAACGGTCATGTGTTATGGCCAGACCGAAATCACCCGGGATCTTATGGAAGCCCGGGAGGCTGCAGCGCTCACCACGTATTACGAGTCGTCTGATACTGCTATTCACGATGCCAAAAGCGATGCCCCCTACGTTACTTTTGAACATGGCGGTGAATCCTATCGCCTTAATTGCGACGTTGTTGTGGGCTGTGATGGCTTTCACGGCGTGTCCCGTCAAACGATTCCGGCTGAGCAGCGCACCGAGCACGAACGTGTATACCCCTTCGGCTGGCTGGGCTTACTCAGCGATACACCGCCGGTCAGCGACGAACTGATTTACTGTAAAACCAAGCGCGGCTTCGCACTGGCCAGTATGCGTTCAGAAACCCGTTCACGATATTATTTACAGGTACCACTCGACCATAAAGTAGAAGAATGGACCGACGAGCGCTTCTGGGAAGAGTTGAAAAAGCGCTTACCTGAAGAGATGGCCGCCAGACTGGTGACCGGCCCCAGTATTGAAAAGAGCATTGCGCCACTGCGCAGTTTTGTGTGTGAGCCAATGCAATGGGGAAATCTGTTCCTGGTAGGTGACGCAGCGCATATTGTCCCTCCTACAGGTGCCAAAGGGCTGAACCTGGCAGCGTCGGACGTCGCTACCCTCTACAAGTTATTGTGCAAAGCCTATGGCGAAGGCGATATGTCGGTGCTGCAACGTTACTCCGAAATTGCATTACGCAGAGTGTGGCATGGCGAACGTTTTTCATGGTGGATGAGCAACATGCTCCACGACTTCGACGAACAGGAAGTGGGCGGCATGCAAAAAGCCACCTTCGACCAGTTCATGACATCAGAACTGGATTTCTTCCTGAATCATCAGGCAGGCAAACAGGTCATCGCGACCCAGTATGTTGGTATGCCTTATGAGAACATTGACTAGCGTTTAACCCGCTTCCTCACTGGGCGCGCTGATGTCACAACAACGTGCCCTTTTTTATGCCCTGCGTTACACCACGGTCTGTGCCCGACACATTAACTATACGTTCAAATTTTTCTTAGCAAAATTATAATCATCTGTTATTGTTAACAAAATTGAGTAGTACACAGACAAGGAATGGTCGATGTTTTTTGCATCTCGCAGAATGACTTTACTTGCGGCAACAGTGGTAGCAACAGTAATAAGTGGCTGTGGCGCAACTGATAAACGCCCTCCCATATATAAAGATAGTGTTAAGGTTAAAGCCCGTTTGCCGGCCCATGCAAGTCGACAGGCATCCCATACTTCATTACAGCAAGCACTGATGAAGCGAAATTTAGTGATTGCCGAATCCGGCGATATCTTGCCTGTGAACGGTAGCAGTTGCGGCACCCGACTGTATTACCGGTTTACCTCACCCTCTCTGCCACTGTATATGTCATCTCATGCTGAGCTGTATGCAGGCTATTATGCTGATGTCGATAAAATTGACCAACAATGGCAGATAGTCGATACCGATCTGTCTTTCAGCCACACCCGGCCAACCGGTGTGTCTGTGTCACTGTTTGCCATGAGTTTATCTGGCAAACTGGCGCCGAATGACACTGTATTTATCCGCCCCTCACCACAGACGTCGGCGGACGAACAAAAAGCCCTGATATCGCAAGTTAAGCGATTACTTCCGGGCGTTAAGGTTAAGGGGATATCTCGCAATTCAAATACCCAAATTAACGCCAGCGTCGCATCGTCAGAGGCAAGATTAAGAGAACTCATCGATACCAAAAAATCGGCGGTAGGCACCGTGGTCGACGAACAGGTGCTGCTTGCCTGTAGTGAGCTTCGCGATTTTATCAACCCTGTTTCTGTGCGCACTGTACAATCACGATATACCCCAGAAGAAGCGGTAGAAACGTTGCCACCAGACGCTGATTTTACTGCATTAGACAAACAACAAATGCTACTACCGTCAGATAAATACATGACGGTTGGTGGCGATATCGTTGAATACAGAGCCTATTTCCAAAAACAACAACAAGACCCCTGTGTATCGGGTAACAGCCAAAATGCCGCGTTGTGTCGGAAACGAGTGAACGATGGCGAACAACGCCAGGTTAAAAATAAAGTCACCATAAAAATAACCACTTCACAACGTTAACGACTTCACTTTATCAAGGACAGAACAAAGGACACAGTATGAAACACGCAGTTACTGTACACCTGAAGATACTTGCCATACTGGTATTATTTGCCATTTATGTCAGCCTCGAACTTTCGCTGAATATTTTACTGATCGACATGTATGCCCAGCCATTCGAGCTGGTGCTGGGTGAATACCATATTGCAGCCGAGCGGCTGGAATTGTTTGGCAGAACCCTGTCTGGCTTTGGTCTGGCCTTGTTTGCGGTCACACTCATTCCGATTCGGTTCTTCGGTGTTACCCAATCAGAAAGTCACACTCGCCCGGTTATTAGTGCCAGGGGAAAGTGGTTGCTACGCCCTCTGGCCTTTTTGGCAATTTGGGCGCTGATCATTCCGTCCATTAGGGTGTTGATTGATGGTGTCGTCGACTCACAGTCCAGTGATGCCAAACTCAGTGCTGTGCGTGCAATCGTATATAAAGAAGCTTACCTCGCCAAAGCTGTTAGCATTGAAGGGTTTCCGGAATTTGACCACATAGTAGCGGACCCTGATCGCAGGGATTTAATGGTCGCGCTCATTCCGTCACTGGCGTTTTTCTCCAATGGCTTCAACACGCTGATTGGAAACAACATTGACAGCATGGCCAATACCTTTTTGTTGAATAAGCAAGAAGATGATTTTATTGCCGAGGCGCTACCCAGAATTCGTCGTTTTGATCAGCAGTATGAAGCCCAGTGGCAACTGTATGAATCAGCTTCCCGCGCTTATCTGGAGGCATTTCGCAAGGAAAACGATCATTACGCGCGCGAACAAGAGCGGTTAACCCTGCTCAATAACGCCAATAAGCACATTAATTCGCGTTGGGAACGCTACGCCGTTCAGCTACTAGAAGCTGGAGATTTCAGGGAAGACTACACCACCAATGAGAATATTCGCGATCAATACCGTAACTACCGTGACCAGGCACTAAGTTCGCGATGCAACACAGCCTGCGAAGAGCAAGCTAAAAGGAATTTTGCGCGCTACCTTACAACCCTGAAGTTTGAAAGCGGTGAATCCTTCGGCATTTCACTTCAGGCAGAAGACGTTATTTTCAATAAGTTTGTGAAATCAAAATACAACCTGGCCGCCATATTTAAACGTGGCCGCTTGCGCTATTTGCAGGAAACATATGGTATTCCAGAAGAAATGACCTATGAACAATACCAGCAATCTGATTTGATGATGAGTCACCTGCGCGACTATATCGCCGGTCAGGGTATTACCTTGCCTGTCGGTTGGAAAACAACCGATATGCAGCCTCTTATAGATGCCATTGCCGCTAAATATCAGGGGTTAGCCGCCGCAGAGTGGGATAAATACCTGCAAGCAGCCAGCTATAAAATGCCTGAGCCAGGTCTCCCTAAACCCGCCTTTGCTTCACATGCAATTGTCACCAGCGCGGCTCGGGAAGCATTGGGCCCCTATTATCTTCCTGCGTTCACGCCCAGTATTGCGGAAAGTCGTTACAAAGCACTTTGGCTGGACAGCCAGGACAATATTTCATTCATTAAAATGATCACATCGACCGCGGCTACCACCGCCTTTTCACCCGGCGGCAGCATGTTTCAATTGGGACGTGACGCTGTAAAACTGGCCGTTATTCCCCCCGCCAGTATCTTTGCCAGTCTGCTTGCGGTATTTCTGCTTTTTTTCAAAATTGGCAATTATTTATGGCCTCGAAGTAAGCTGTACTTTGGCGGTGCTTTACTTGCGGCCGTTGTTCTGTTGGTCACCCCAACTGTTTCGGCCTTAATGCAATCCAACGCTTATCACAACATCACCACCCGATTCGCCCAACAGGTCAGCCAGGACAATCTGTATGACAACCTGCTTACATCAACCTTCGGGTATATGCTGGATATAGAGTCTGGACTCTACAGTCAGTATCGCCAGGTTGGCGTTGTTCGTGAGGTGCGTCGTGCCATGCTCGCCAATACAGAACAATCGACTAACGACGGCGAAACCACCAGCGCGCAGACCGCAGCGCCCTCGCCGCTGCGCACTTTCGACAATATCTTTTACGACTTATTGTCGTTTTTACCTGAAAAACTCGGAAGCGGTGAAATCATCAAACCATTTGATGCCAACATAACTGTGTTAAAGCAGGATTTGAATGTGGGTGCTTATCTGGGGATTTACCTGGAGGGCGATAAAGTGTCCGAGGTAAAAATGCCGAATTTCATGCAGGATACTGACTTTGGTCTGCTGGCCGAACAGAAATATTTTTACCGGCCAGACTGGCAATCTCTTGCTTCCGAATTTATTGAAAATGCAAACAGTCCGGACTATTGGATTAAACTGGCAAATGGCGATTTAGCCAAGGAGTCACTGGTAACAAAAATTGAACGAAACATGTCGGATTACCTCAATACTCAGGGCGGTTTAGTCACCCTGTTAAAATCCATTCAATCACAAGGCTACCGCAACCTGATATTACTTCAGCTAGGTCAGGCCAACCGTTACCGGTGCTTTGTCATTGGCGACATAGACGCCCTAATGATTACCGACTCAATCCAATCCAACTTTGTTGACTATAAAGAACTGCCCAACTGCAAAGCGAGAATATAAGTGAACGAGCTACAGCACCGAATAAAAAAATTTTTCGCGGAATACCTCTCCGTCATCATCATGATGTTGGCGGTTTTCTTCGCGACACACTATTTCTTCGACCAGCAACAACAAGCCCTGAGCGACGTAATTCGTCAATTTGAAATATTAAAACTAAAACTGTCTTTAACCATGGAGTAGCGCAATGCAGGATTACGAACAAAAACAACCAAGCCGTATTTCGTTCAAATTTGATATCACCTCGTTTATTGGACTTTGCGGTGCTATGTATCTGGCCTACTCTGTGCACGTGAAAAACGTGGAAAATACGCAAAAGGTCAACGCCCTGTTACAAAAGTACGAGCAGACGCTGGATGCGGCCATTGCAGGCGACAAAGTGACACTTGCGCGATATCAGGCAAACGTTGAAAAGATACTGAATTCACTGACGCCGGAAGAGCGAAAGCTGATGCTGTCATTATTGACTACCAATAACGTCAAAAACTAAATAAACCAACTTACATAAAAAGCGCCCGTTGTCGGGCGCTTATCAAGTAATGACATCTGAATCTACAAACCTTACTTACGTTTTCTCAGACGCAAAAACATAAACGCTCCTGAAACAAGTAACAGGCTCAACGCCCCTGGCGCAGAAGCCGTTGATGGTGGTGTTACCACTGAGGTTTCAGCTGAGATTTTGTTGATGACCGCAGTTTCAAAATCGGTAAATGAACTGGCAGGTTGAACAAATGCGCCCGGACCACCAATAACATAGTCATTGTAGAACGTGGCAAGGGAAGTAGAACCAATGGGCAGACCATTAATGGTAAAACCTTGTGCTACAGCTGCATCACGCGAAGCCGCTGTACTAGAGGAGTTTGAGGTGCCATCGCCAGATACGTCAATTACCGTACCCACGGTGGCATCCAACCCATTATTTAATAACAGGTCAACGGCGCGGTTAATACCGGCGTAAATTGCAGTACCACCGCCACCTGGACGTGAGAAGTTGTCCAGTAAATCTGCGTAAGCGTTAGCCTGAGCAGCGCTGGTCAAGATAGTGAACGCGTCTAGCGCGGTTGAGTAATAACTTGATGCAAAAAACACAACGTTTACGGCAATACCGTTGGTCGATGCAGCAATGTTTTGTTGGACACTGGTATCGCGAAATGCATTCGCATAACCGTCCATTTGCAGGGTATATTCGGCGGTGCTTACACTGCCGGAAACATCAATCACAAGTGACAATTCCAGGTCTACCAGTGCAGCATTGGCGTGAGAGGCCGCACCGTACATCAGCATTCCAGCTAAAGCGAATCCGAGTTTCTTAAAGTTCATCTTTCTTTCCTTGAGATATATCTATTTTGAAGTATTAGCGTGAACACAAAACAGAAAATGCTCACATATTGACTAACAGCAAATGTCAGACCAACTCTAAAAACTCATTAAAAAACAGGTGAATAATAAATATCAATTTTTACTAATATAAAATTTGTAAAAAAAGCCGACAGAAAGTCGGGACGATACGTTAACTAAAATTTGCGACACTGGTTACTGTTAATCGTTTCAATAATAAGTACCATGAAGGTTGATTCGTATTACAGGAACAAGGCATGGATTTAGGAATTAAAGGAAAACACGCCATTGTATGTGCGTCCAGCCGCGGTCTTGGACGGGCGTGTGCGCAGGCACTGGCAGAAGCCGGGGTTAATCTGGTTATCAATGGCTTAAATGAACAACGGCTTGCCCTGGTAGCAAAAGAAATTGAAGAGTCGACTGGCGTAACGGTTGTCCCTGTTGCTGCCGATGTCAGTACTGAAGAAGGACAGATGGCGCTGCTTGCGGCCTGCCCCGACCCTGATATTTTAGTGAACAACAATGCTGGTCCGCCGTTAAAAGATTTTCGCCAACTTGATAAAAACGCCATGATTGACGGGGTAAATATGAATATGCTCACCCCGATCAGCCTTATACAACAGGTTATTGATTCTATGGCAGCAAAAGGATTCGGCCGTATTGTAAATATCACGTCCATGACAGTGAAAATGCCCGTTGCCGGCCTGGATTTATCCAGTGGCGCCCGCGCTGGCTTAACCGCTTTTCTGGCGGGGATTGCTCGTACCGTGGCCGACAAAAACGTTACCATTAATAATATTTTGCCCGGCTATTTTGCTACCGACCGACTGGAAGGCGTGTTCAAAGCGGGCATGGAGCGTACCGGCCAGGATCGGGACACCGTAGCAACAGAACTAGCGGCCAAGGTGCCCGCTGGACGATTTGGCGTACCTGCTGAATTTGGCAATACCTGTGCTTTCCTATGCAGTCAGCATGCCGGCTACATTACCGGTCAGAACGTATTATTAGACGGCGGCCTTAACCCTAGCGCCTTTTAGAACAGCGCTTCGCCGCTTTCCCCCAACAACCTATTATGTGCAACCTGAGATCTTCGGGTTGACATGCGCCGCAACATATACGATATTTCACATATGTGTTATTTCATATATTAAAGTATGCATCCGTTATCGTTTTACAAATGCCTTGCCGAAGACACCCGGCTTAAATCTCTCTTATTGATCACGCAGGTTGGCGAGGCTTGCGTGTGTGATCTGATGGAAGCACTGCAACTGGATCAGCCCAAAACCTCACGACACCTCGCGGAGCTGCGCAAGTGCGGGCTCCTGCAGGACGAGCGCCGCGGTAAATGGGTGTATTATCGTTTGCATCCTGAGCTGCCGGACTGGGCGCGCAAGGTACTGCGAGAAACGCTTGCGCATAACGGGGATTACACTCGTGATGCACTCACCCGTATTCAGTGCTGTCAGCAACAAAATGGCTGCTGCTGAGCGCATTTCATCACTCATTTTTATTCACTGAGGTTCCCCAATGAAAGTTTTGTATATCTGCACACACAATCGCTGCAGAAGTATTTTGTCTGAAGCAATCACCAACCATGTTGCCGGTGACGTGATCACCGCTAAAAGTGCGGGCAGTCAGCCCGCCGGAGAAGTACATCCACTGTCACTGAAATACCTTAATGAAGCAGGAATACCGACTGATGGGCTGCAGAGTCAATCATGGGATGAGTTCGAGGCTTTTGCGCCCGACCTGGTAATTACTGTTTGCGATTCAGCGGCTGGTGAATCCTGCCCGGTCTGGTTTGGAAAGAGTGTCAAAGTGCACTGGGGATTGAGCGATCCCTCTAAACTCACCGGTAGCGAAGAAGATATTGCCCACGCATTCAATGACACGATTGCGCAAATTTCAGCGCGTGTAACAGACCTGAAAACCATTGCCGAGCAACCCTTTACTCCGGAAAGCTTACGCGCGTCACTGGCCAATTTGGGAGCGCAATAATGGCGAATAGCAAAACGAACTTACCCAACGTAGACAACGCCCAGTTTCACATGCCGGATGTCAACAAGCTGGTCGGTACCCCGCTCTCTCACCCGCCTCGCATTCTGTTGCTTTACGGCTCGCTAAGAGCACGCTCTTTCAGCCGTTTAGTGGTTGAAGAGTCCGCTCGGTTACTGAGTGCGATGGGTGCCGAGGTGAAAATATTTAACCCGACCGGCCTGCCCCAACCTGATTCAGGCGAGGATACGCACCCGAAAGTAACAGAGCTTCGTGAGCTGATGATGTGGTCTGAAGGTCAGGTATGGTGTTCTCCCGAACGCCACGGTGCGATGACAGGTATATTTAAAAGTCAGATCGATTGGGTCCCCCTCAATATGGGAGGTGTGCGACCGACTCAGGGCAAGACACTGGCAGTAATGCAAGTCTGTGGCGGCTCACAGTCGTTCAATGTGGTTAATCAATTACGTGTGTTGGGACGGTGGATGCGCATGGTGACCATTCCCAATCAATCCTCTGTGGCAAAAGCGTTTCTGGAGTTTGACGATAACGACCGCATGAAGCCCTCTCCGTACTACAACCGCATAGTAGACGTGATGGAAGAACTGATGAAATTCACTTTGTTGTTACGCCACAATAAAGACTATTTTGTAGACCGCTATTCAGAGCGCGTCGAGTCAGCAGAGCAAGTTAGTCAGCGCGTCAATCAGCGCAACCTTTAACCTCACAGCATAACGACCAGGAATACAAAATGGGATTATTTGAACGCTACCTAACCGTTTGGGTAGCCCTCGCGATATTCGCAGGAATGGGTGCAGGCGCCATCGCACCCGACTTGTTTGCCAGCGTTGCAGCATTGGAATATGCACAGGTTAATCTGGTGATTGCCGTACTGATCTGGGTGATGATATTTCCGATGATGGTGCAAATCGACTTCACCTCAATAAAAGACGTGGGCAAGAAACCCAGAGGACTCGTTCTCACACTGTTCATCAATTGGCTGGTAAAGCCGTTTACCATGGCGCTGCTCGGCTGGCTGTTCTTCAAAGGTATCTTTGCCGATTGGGTCGACCCTACTACCGCTACGGAATATATTGCCGGGATGATTTTACTCGGTGTCGCCCCCTGCACGGCGATGGTATTTGTCTGGAGCCAGCTCACCAAAGGCGATGCCAATTACACTCTGGTGCAGGTCTCAATCAACGATATCATCATGATATTCGCCTTTGCCCCTATTGCGGGATTACTGCTTGGGGTTACGGACATCACGGTCCCCTGGGACACACTACTGCTATCGGTTGTGTTATACGTGTTGATTCCGCTGGTCGCCGGTGCGCTGGTGCGCAATAAGCTGGACAAGGCGAACGACCACTCACAGCTGGAACGTTTTTTGTCAGCGATGAAGCCCTGGTCAATCGTTGGCCTGCTGGCGACGGTAGTACTTCTGTTCGGCTTTCAGTCTGACACCATTATGGCTAAACCCCAGGCCATTGTGCTGATTGCCATTCCTTTGTTGATTCAAACCTATGGTATTTTCGCAATAGCCTACCTGATTGCCAAACAAATGAAACTGCCACACAACATTGCGGCGCCCGCGTGCATGATAGGCACGTCTAACTTCTTTGAACTTGCCGTTGCTGTAGCGATTTCCCTGTTCGGTTTGCACTCAGGTGCAGCACTGGCCACGGTTGTCGGTGTACTGGTAGAAGTGCCGGTGATGCTGTCGTTAGTGTGGTTTGCAAACCGAACTCGCAGCTGGTTTGAATAATGAAATAGTGAATTTGTTTGGCGTTTTATTGGCGTTTTAAAAACAGCCTGGCGTAATAATCAACGCCGGGCTTTTATTCCTCGAAACTGACAATGAAACGGAGTCCGAGTAACACTGCATCGTCGGTTGTCAATGACGCACCAGGCGAGCCAATCCATTGTATATTAGGCTGTATCGACAGGTAGTCATTAACAGCAACGGAATAAGTTACCTCTATAACCGATTCACCACTCGCGAGAGGCTGTTCAGCGTTCTCAGAGACTTTTGCATGTGCCCAGGCCATGCCCCAACTGTCATCGGCTCGCCCAATTAATCCTGCATTGCCGGTGACCCCGACAGAATAGAATTCATCGAAGAAGTTAAACGATGACGCACCAGCTCCCACACGCCCGAAAAGGGTGATATCGTTAAACGTATGTTCACCGCGCAAATACCAACCGTCATTGCGCTGTCCGGTACTTTGTACACTATTCAGGTACGTTGAATCATCTGTATAACCCCACCACCCCAGCAACAACCGGGTAGAGGTATCCTGATACTGGTATTCGCCGGTTAATAGCAGATTGGTTTTGTTAGGTTGTTCGCTAGGTTGGCGGTACGACAAGCCTGGTGACCCCGGGGCCCCATCGGTAATGGCAAATTTTGCGGTATGATTACCCTGGTAATAGGCAAACCTGGCAGTAACACCCGGCGCAGGGTAAGTCCCCGGCCCGTTTGGCCCACTGACGCCAAACACAGTCCCCATACCAAATGCGCTTTGCACAAATAAATTGGCACTCTCGAGCACATCAAATTCGTAGTTTATGTCGTAAATTCCGAACAGGACTGACAGATGTTCACGGCTAAATTCCAATGCCAGCTTACCCCAATGTAAACCCGCAGAATTCGCTTCAATGTTATTCACACCCTGCTCGTCACCGACCAGCTCAGAGACTGAATGGTTGTCGGTAAGCCACACTTCAGAGTGAAGTTTAAAACTAGGATTAAACGCATACTCAACGCCAAAGGCAGAGTAATACAACAACGCTGAGGACCTGTCGATGCCGCCTTTTACATTGGCAAAGCTGTCAACAACCACCTCGGCGTAAATCTCTGTGTCATTGGGCAGTGCATCCGTTGAAATTAAATCAATCAAACAGCTACCTGGATTTTTTATGCCTGTATTAGCAAGGAGGAGAAGCCGATACTCGTTGGTATCTTTTGCTCACATTTCCCTGACGGTCTGGTTTAATCATAGTTCAGCCTGAAGCATGATTACCAGTGCTACCTATACAATAACCACATAAAAACCAATGGACTAGTAGACTTTGGGTGCATTGACGACGCAATCGCGTCGCCAAAATCAGTACAAAGATGTGTTACGCCGGCGCTTTTACAAACTGGATATTACGCTTTCGCATTAATACACAACTCAGAGCCCACATCAGGAAACCGCCGAAGAACAGCATTGCTGAAGCGTAGCCAGTTTGATTGAACGTAGCGCCACCAGCAAGCAGTGCGCCACCGACCCAGGGACCAATCGCATTTGCTGTATTAAAAGCACACTGTACCAGCGCCCCAATCATTGCATGGCCTGTAGGAGACACATCAAGTAGCATTGACTGAATAACCGCCGCTAAGCCTACACTCGCGCCCAAACAAAATACCGCCAGATACAACAACCAGATGTTGTGCGCAGCCTGAACGTATAGAACAGCAATGACCACACTGCATAACAAGGCTATGCCTGTGGTGCTAACAGGTGATTTGTCTGCCAGCTTTCCACACGCCCAGTTCCCAATAGTGGTACCAATACCAAACATCATCATGGCAATTGAGATGGTGTATTCCGGCGTTTCGGTAACCACTAAAATCGTGTCTGCCAGGTAAGTGTAAATACAAAATACGCCGCCAAAACCGATAAAGATGATGCCGGAGATGGACCAGACCAGCTTGTTCTTCAACACGCCGAACTCATCTTTCAGACTGGTCGGCTTGGTAACCGGGCTACTTGGCACCAGTTTATACACCAATAAGGTCGCTACCAGCGCAAGTACCGCAACAATGGCCATACACAGTCGCCAACTGACATACTGCCCCACCAGGGTCGCCATGGGCACACCAACAATTGTGGCAATGGTTAATCCGGAAAACACAAAAGACATATAACTCGCGCGTTTTCCCATTGGCGCCATACTGGCAGCGACCAGTAACGACGTCGCAAAATAAGCACCATGCGGCAGGCCCGACAGCACCCGGTAAAACACCATTTCGGGCAACGACGTTGCAATCGCACTTAATCCATTTGCAACACACATCATGCCAGTAAACAACATCAATGCGGTTCGGCGGTTCATCTTATTGGTGAGCAACATGAACAACGGGGCGCCTATAACCACACCAATGGCATAACCGCTGATCACATACCCCGCAGCAGATGGCGTAACATCAAACGATGCCGCAATGAGCGGCAGCATCGACATCGATGCAAACTCAGTTAAACCAAGAATAAACGTCCCCAGAGCCATAATAAAAATTGGCCAGAAAGTGGACGAATTACCAGACACTTGTGGTGCAGTGACAGACATGAAACCTCTTAAATCGTGTAAAAACAATAGACAATCAACCCCGGGCATTACCATGCATCGAGGGCTTAAGTATAACTGTGTAGGGAAATCAGCAGTCCGGCTGAATAATTCGGCGAGTCTTTAGAGTTGTAGGTAAATGAAGCGACTTGCCGATGCATAATTTGTATTTTTTGGCTGAAAATCAGCTTGGTATGATTATACGCGACATCAGGCTTAAGTATAAAGCCCAATTGTCGCGTTAATTTGTGTATTAGCCCAGTATTTTTATTTTTAGCAAGTACACCTAAGGTAAGTAATCTTCGCCGGCTGCCGCGGTAAAGGCCATTTCCACTAACCAGTCGGGGTCCGCCAGTTCCACTTTGACACAGGCACGACTCGGTGCCGTTCCTTCATCAAACCAGTTGTCCCACACCGCATTCAAGCGTTCGACATTGGCAAAATCAGTTATGTAAATCGTGACCGTTAAAATGCGGCTTTTGTCGCTGCCGATTAACGCCAGCATGTCTTCTGCCTGCTTAAATACCTGCTCAACCTGACCTTCAATATCCGTGATGCCCTCACATTCCGGCACTTCCACAAAATTGGCAATACCGTTAAATACGGTGATTTCTGACCAGCGACGCGTTGGGTTTATGCGATGAATTTTCATAACCGTCCTAATTGAATTGAGTGCGCGCAGTATACAGACAAGCTAGCGACGATGCATCGACATCAATAACACTCACTTGATATAGTAGGAAGTACACCAATAAGGATTTAAAAGCATGAACGTCGTTGTTATTCCCGTTACGCCTTTTGCACAAAACTGTTCCCTTATCTGGGATCCTGCCACTATGGAGGGCGCGCTGGTTGACCCGGGTGGTGACGTGGAAAAGATTCAACAGGCAGTGGCGAGCCACGGCGTTAGCATCAAAAAAATCATTCTGACTCACGGACACCTGGACCATGTGGGCGGCACACTGGCAGTTGCTAAGCACTACGACGCCCCCATTGTTGGTCCACATACCGGCGATAAGTTCTGGCTGGATGCCCTTATGCAGCAAAGTCAGATGTTCGGCTTTCCGCCTTCGACACCATTCAACCCTGATCAATGGTTAAATGAGGGCGACACAATTTCGGTTGGTAACCTGACTCTGGAAGTGCTGCACTGCCCCGGCCATACCCCCGGCCATGTTGCGTTGGTGGAACGCACCAGTAATCAAGTCATCGTTGGTGATATTTTGTTTGCCGGTTCAATAGGCCGCACCGACTTTCCTCAGGGCAACCATGCACAATTACTGGAAGCAATTCGCACAAAACTGTTTACTCTTCCCGATGAAATGAAAGTCTACCCGGGTCACGGCCCTACCACGACGATTGGTAAAGAGCGCACCACCAACCCCTTTGTCGCTGACAGCAAATACGGATAACAAACAAAACGACGCGTTGTATCCATAGGAAATCCCAATAGTTAACAAAAAAATAACTATTTGATTAGACCTGCACCGTACTCCACCATTTCGTTGGCCAATGTAAGACAACGAAAAGGAAAAATACGATGAAGGCTTTGCTTAAGTGTGCGCTGTTGCTCGTCATCAGTGCCAGTGGACTATCAACAGCGTTTGCCCAACAGCCTCAGGGCATTTCAATGAAAAATACCGAAGCACAGGCGTTTCTCGGCACGCCCATTCGACTGTACCCGGACAATACAGATATGCAGACTGGTGACCGCGAACAATGGGGACATCTGTCGCTGTCACTCCCAGGCGGCTTCACCAGCAACCAGTATTTAATTCGCAATGTAACAAACCCTTCACTGTACGCTTTTTTGCCTGAGCCCGGCACATCTACGGGTACCGCCGTTATTGTGGCCCCGGGTGGTGCGTTTCTGTCGCTGGCAGTGCAAACAGAGGGCGCAGACATCGCCCGGGCGCTCAATAAACGCGGCATTACCGCATTTGTTTTAACCTATACCCTCAACAAAACACCTCGTGATATACCTGGCTACCAGAAAATAGTCGCCGATGTATTTGGCGCTAAGGCGCGTGGAGAAGAGCCTGATATTTTTGTGCCGCAAGCTCCTCAGGATGCCTTAACGGCACTGCGCTACGTGAAAACACATGCCAGTAAATACAATGTGGATCCGGCAAAAATAGGCTTCATGGGTTTCTCTGCAGGTGCCATGACTTCAATTTCAGCGTCAATCGCAGACACCGACAACCGCCCTGCTTTTCTGGGATACGTTTACGGTCCCATGAATGCCATTGAAGTACCGGCCAATGCCCCGCCGCTGTTCGCCGCCATCGCGCTGGATGATGGCCTATTTGGGCGTATGGGACTGGAACTCGTGGGGGCATGGCAAAAACAAAACCTGCCGGTTGAACTGCACGCCTACGAAAAAGGCGAGCATGGATTCGGCGCCGGACGCCCCGGTACTACAAGCATGGGCATGATAGACCAGTTTGTGGCCTGGTTGGCAACGCACAACATGTAGTTCCCAGCCCTACGAAGCCTAAACTTAACGCAGGACCGCTGCTAATACTGCTCCCATCGTGCCGGCTAACACCGCATATAACAGCAGTACCACAGCGGTCCGTTTCAGAATATTCCCGTCCTGGTGCTGCAAGCCAAGGATGGCCGTAACTGCCACTATGTTGTTTATGCACACCATATTACCCATTGCTGCGCCAACATTTTGCAGAGCCATGGTAACGGCAAGCGGCAATCCCAACTCAGCGGCAATGGTATATTGAATGCCCGAAAACGTGAGATTTGAAATAGTCGCAGAACCGGAAAAAAATGAGCCCAATGCTCCGAGAACCGGTGCGAAAAAAGCCCAGTTGTCGCCCGCGAGCGAGGCTAGATGCCCACCAATGTGAGAGACAGCCGAATCAGCGTCGCCTAACATCATCATATTCACGAACACCAGCGCACCGAGCAGTGCCCATAGCGGGTTTATCATTCGCGACGCCGTTTGCCCGCATATTGACTTCATGCGCGTAGAAAATTCTCCGGGGCCATAGCTAACAACACTGGCAAGGGCAATCACGACAAATGGAATAAGTGAAGGCACGTACAACAGACTATGGCGCCACTGGGTCGTGGTATCCAGAATACTGCTAAGGGTAACGACCAGACTGGTACTGACCGACAGCTGCCCAAGCCAACCAAACGATACCGCAACATAAGGCTCGGTTGCCTGCAATAGCCCTTTTAATCCCAGCTCTGGTAAACGGGTTACGACCAATAACAAAATGGTGCCCCACAGGGGAAACGCGGCTTTTATCAGCGCCCGTGTCGACGGTTTGTTAAGACTATCTGCCTGGCCAGCGCCACGGTTTTCTGTTCCAGCTATCTTATCCAGGCCAATGCCAAACCTGGCCAGCAACACGGTGAGTACCAGACCAACAAAACCACCCAGCAAAGACGGAAATTCCACACTATAAAAACTCAGCGCCAGATAAGGCAATGTGCAGGCACAGGTTGCCAGCAACACAAACAGGCCGTTTCTGAAAATACAACGCCAGTCGGGCATCACCAGTCGCAATGCGATAAAAACAATGACAGGCGCAATCAGCGTATTCATACCCGCGGCATATTGCGCACTTGCCATCAGTGTTGACTGTGGCAATGACAACAGTGAGAGTCCAAACCAGACCGGCGTCCCCATGGCACCGAACGTCACCGGTACGGTATTAAGTACCAGACAAAACATGGCCACCCGCAAGGGCGCGAAACCCAACCCACACAGCACCGGTGCCGCGATCGCCGCCGGCGTACCAAACCCACTCGCCCCTTCAATGAGAAAAGCAAACGCCCATCCAACAATCATTAACTGAGCAATGTGATTGCTGCTTACCTGATTAAGCCCTTGCTTTAAGGTATCCAGTGCGCCGGTTATTTCCATACTTTTAAACAGAAACACCGCGCCGCCAATGATCGCCAGAGGCGTGAACGCCAGTAATATCCCGCTTATGACGTTAGCGTGAACAACCGCAAGCGATTGCCCGCCCTGCCAAAGCGCCAGTGCATAGGCAACGAAAGCACACAGTGGTAGCGCTTTGCTCGACGCCATGCTGTTGGGCTTTACCATCAAATAAATTAACAAAATCAGTGGCGCATAAGCCGCCAGAAGCGTGTGCATTGAAGCGCGTTCCGTGCCAGAACATGAGTACTACTGTAAAACAATCACCTCGAGAAATGAACGTAGCCAGGGCCTGTTTATCTTTGATACAACGCAATAGTTTGTACTTTTAGTGGGTCTCAGATAGTCGCGCTTGCAGAGGGGCAACGGCAAACCAACGCCTAAACGCGCGGGTAAAGTTACCCGTATGGCGGAACCCCAGCCGGTAACTGATCTCTGCCAGCGGTAAATGGCCAGATGTAACCCAGTGCCAGGCTTGTTTCTTACGCAGTGCATCCAGCACCTGCTGAAATGAGGCATTTTTGTCGTGCAACCGGCGTTGCAGCGTTCGAAGGCTGAGTCCAAGTTCGTCTGCCGCACCCTGAGCGGTTAGGTTGCCCAGCGGTAAATGACTCAATAACAGCGATTCGAGCCTGGCCCGCAGATCGGCCCGGTCCATGCGGGCAACGTAGTCAGCAACTAACACATCATTTTGTGCAGCCAATTCCGGGCTGGCGGTGAGCAAAGGCTGATGCATCGCCTCGCGCCGGAACAAAATTCGGTCGTAGGCAGCATTAAAATAGACCGGACATTTAAACAATCGTTGCCAGGGTGTTGGGTCTTCCGGTTGTGGGCGACTCAACCATACTTGCTCGGGCTTAAAATCAGGCCGGTAGATATGCCGGGCGGTGAGCACGCAGGTACCGATAAACGCGTCCGTTTCTGAGGCACACCAAGCGGAGATCGCCGGATCGCGATGAAGAGATATTTCAACGCTATCATCCAATGTGTTGATATGCAGCGTCCCGTAATCAGCAAACATCCTGAAATTGTCACATAAACGGGCAAAACCGTCGCGAACGGTATTACTCGCCCATATCGCAAAACCCAGTGCATGCCAGGATGTGGGGCGCACAAAACTCGCCACTGTTAACCCCAACGCGGGATCATCGGTCACAGTAAGGGCCAGGCGCCACAAGCGATTAAGCTGCGAGAGTGAACAACGGGCTTCAGGCAGTGCAGTCTGTACGGGCTCTATCCCTACCCGCTGCAACAGGGCTTTACCGTCGATACCATACGCATTCACAGCCCGGCTGATTACCAACGGCCAACTACCAATCACGCTATATGAGGATTCTGACATGCTCTAACACATTGTTTTGTATTCGATATATTAGTTCACTCTAACGTGCTGAGATTGCCTGCTCAAGCACTATTTATCTTTATACGCCAAAGCAGTATCTCTTTACGCCAATAAATTGCCAAACTACATTTTTTTAACAACAATGAAACAACTTTTCGTCCAGTACGTAGTCTGCTGGTAAACAATGGAGATGTGTCATGCCAACAAAAATTCTGTCTGGTGCCGATAATGCCCACGCCTTTCCCCTGCTTATAAAGCATATCTTTGCATCAGCGGGTCGCTTTGAGCCCGACAACCAAATCATCTATCGCGGCGAGCAACATTTCAGCTACGCTGATTTCACCCGCCGGGTTCAGCAACTGGCCAATGCCCTCAGCGCCGCAGGCGTTCGCGAAGGCGATACTGTGGCAGTCATGGACTGGGACAGTCATCGCTATCTGGAGTGTTATTTCGCTGTGCCGATGCTGGGCGCCGTGCTGCACCACGTCAATATTCGCCTGTCACCTGAGCAAGTGGCCTATACCATGAATCACGCCGAAGACTCTCTGGTCCTGGTTCACGATGACTTTATGCCATTGGCCGATCAGTTGGCGCCGCATCTGGCGACGGTACAAGGGTACATTCGCCTTGCTGATTCACCCGATTCTGCCTGCCCTGCTACGCAAAACATCACGCCACTGGGTGAGTATGAATCATTGCTGGCCGCGAACTGTGACGTATGCGAATTTCCCGACTTCGACGAAAACAGTATTGCGACGACCTTTTATACAACCGGCACAACGGGTAATCCGAAAGGCGTGTACTTCAGCCACCGTCAGTTAGTATTACACACGCTGAATATGGTAGGCATGCTGGGCAGTTATGAGGGGTTGCCGTTATTGCGTTCAAACTCGGTATACATGCCCATTACCCCTATGTTCCATGTTCATGCCTGGGGCGTGCCCTATGCGGCTGTCATGCTCAACTGCACGCAAATCTACCCGGGGCGTTACGAGCCCAATATGCTGGTTGACCTGATCCAACGCTACAAGGTCGATTTCTCGCACTGTGTTCCCACCATTCTGCAAATGTTACTGGGCTGCGAGAAAGGTCAGGCAACCCGGTTTGATGGCTGGAAAATACTGATTGGCGGCAGCGCCCTGCCCAAAGGCCTGGCCCATGCAGCCGTTGATAAGGGTGCCGATATCTACTCGGCATATGGTATGTCGGAAACCTGCCCGCTGCTTACCGTAACACACCTGAACAAAGCGCAACGCGCATTGCCCGCCGAGGAGCAACTTGCATACCGCACGTTAACCGGCGTGCCGTCGAATATGGTGGACTTATCCATTTCAGAACCCGATGGCAGTACGGTAGCTCACGACGGTAAAGCCGTAGGTGAAATTACAGTCCAAACCCCATGGCTGACGCAGGGCTACTTCAAGGAAGAGGAAAAACAGGAAGCATTATGGGAAGGGGGTCGCCTGCATACCGGTGACGTTGCCAGTATCCGCCCGGATGGCTTCGTTGAAATCAAAGACCGCATTAAAGATGTGATCAAAACGGGGGGAGAATGGCTGTCCTCCATCGAACTTGAAGACTTGATCAGTCAGCATGCTGATGTTGCCGCCGTCGCGGTCGTTGGTATTCCGGATGCAAAATGGGGTGAACGTCCTTTCGCTATGGTCGTCCCCAAGGTTTCGTCTCTCACGGCTGAGACACTACAGACGCATCTGATGCAATTTGTGGATTCCGGACATATTTCAAAATGGGCCGTTCCCGAGAAAATTGCCATGGTGGAAGACATTCCCAAAACGTCCGTAGGCAAAATCAACAAGAAAGCCATACGAGAAGAACTGGCAGACCAGTAACCCACTCATCGGTATCAAAACCGGGCGTATTGGCCCGGTTTCGATTAGCTCTTTATATAACCTGGTGCAATAGCCAGGTTTTCAACGTTGTTTAGGGTGAAGCGATTTTGTAACCACAGCTGGTATTCTGCCCCTTTTAACGTTGCCCGTTCAGTACAATCGACATTCCAGCGGCGTAATAAGTAACCAGCCATCGCGGCACGGACGTTAATAAGCAACTGGCTGTTTTCCATCCCGTAGTCCATTTCAATGGCAGTGGGAAACGACACGTTTTTGGGGTGCGGCACTAACTGTAGCGGCAACAGACGATGCCATTCAGCATCCTGTTCGCTTCGCTCTTCTGCGGCGGGCGACTGTTTAAGCGTGACTTTACTGATTCGGGTTAACACGAAATCGCGAAAGCTGTTGCTTTTGCGGTCATAGGCCCGCACGTGCCATCGCAACCCGTTGTCAACAATTGCATGTGGCACCAGCTCGCGGGCGTTTGAGCCACTGCTAAGCGAGGTGTAAATTACGCTGACCGCTTTGTTATTCAGTATCGCCTGAACCAGTTTAGCGACTATGAAAATATCAGGAATATTCAAACTGGACGGTGCTTCAACCGGGAAATGCATGTCACCAATGGCATCAAACCCATCGGAAATATCGTTGGCCAGTTTTGTTAACGTACGTTGGGCGTCGTGCTCAAATAGCGGTTTGAACTGCGCTGTCTGGTAGTAGCGTTTGCCACTTGAATCATAATCAAGATTCTCCGGCGCCAACTCTTTATAAAGATTGAAATCCCGGGAACCGGCTGATAAACCAACTTCAAACCGGTTTATCAGATCCTGACGGTAAATAGCGCCTTTGAATAACAAACAAAAATCGATATACGCCAAACGCTGGCGCTGCGCAAAACTAATACTGTCTAGCATCGTCCCTTAGCCGAAAATATGATAATCGCACCAGTGTGGTTTATTTTAAGACGGGAGTAAAGGCACAATCGACGAAGTATAGACCAATAGCTAATACGTTCGGCTACTCTGCCATCGGGCCTTATTTCGACTTATTTTTCGCCGCAGCATAAAAAGCGACACCCAGTGCCACGCCAATGCTTACGCCCATCGCGACATTGTTTAGCGCAACGCCAATCGCGACGCCAATTGCTACCGCAGCACCAATACTGACCGCAGTCTTATTATTTTTGTTAGATTCCATGTTAGTAATTCCTTTTTTCATAAACAGAAGAAGTGTTAGCTCAAAGAGTTCGCCAGATCTTTTCAGACAGTATCATGCGGAATACATCATCCTCAAATGTCTTTATTGTCTTCCTTTTTTAATGTTGAGGTCAGTCGCTGACCGTTTATCAGTGTGATTTGGCGAAAGTTTAACCAGACTCTCTTTACTCTTCGCACCTTAACCTTTATATTGCGCGCCGTGCACGAGTCCCCTCGCCTGCGTTATACGAGCTTTAACAGCCAGCCTTTTAAATTTATCCGGAAGTACCATTTTGATTACCACTGCCAACATCACCATGCAATTTGGCTCAGCGCCATTATTTGAAAACATTTCAGCCAAATTTGGCAACGGCAATCGTTACGGCCTGATTGGCGCGAACGGCTGTGGCAAGTCCACTTTTATGAAAATACTCAGCGGAAAACTTACTCCCAGTGCTGGCAATGTGTCTCTGGCGCCCGGCACGAAATTGGGGATCCTGAATCAGGACCAGTTTGCATTCGAGGAGATGAGTGTGGTGGATGCGGTAATCATGGGAGACCGCGAGTTATGGGAAGTAAAACAACGCCGTGACGAAATTTACGCCAAGTCGGATATGACAGAAGAAGAAGGCATGGAAGTGGCCGATCTGGAAGTCCAGTTTGCTGAAATGGACGGCTACACCGCAGAATCCCGCGCCGGCGATATTTTGATTGCAGCCGGTATCGAAGAAAGCTATCACTTTGGCCTGATGCGCGAAGTTGCGCCAGGTCGCAAGGTACGAGTGTTGTTGGCTCAAGCCCTGTTTGCTGACCCTGACGTATTGCTGTTAGACGAACCTACCAACAACCTCGATATCTATACGATTCACTGGTTAGCCGAAGAGCTTAACAAACGTAAATCCACCATGATCATTATTTCGCACGATCGTCACTTCCTGAACTCCGTGTGTACACACATGGCCGACATTGACTATGGCGAACTGCGAATTTACCCGGGTAATTACGATGCCTTCACGGAAGCTGCCGCTCTGGTACAAGAACAGCTGCATCACGAAAATGCAAAAAAGAGCGCTGAAATAGAAGAACTACAAAGCTTTGTGGCCCGTTTTTCAGCGAACGCCTCTAAAGCCAAACAGGCCACATCGCGAGCCAAACGGCTGGAGAAAATCGAGCTGGCTGATATTAAAGCATCCAGCCGCCGCAAACCCTATATTCAGTTCAAGCAACACAAAAAGCTGCATCGTCTGGCCATAACACTGGAAGAACTGGGACACAGTTATACCGACACGCCACTATTCAGCGGCGCAAACCTGTTGTTGGAAGCGGGTTCGAAGCTCGCCATCATTGGTGAAAACGGTGCCGGTAAAACCACCTTTCTGAAGTGTCTGATCAATGACGAAACAGCCAAAGAAGGCACGGTTAAATGGGCTGAAAACGCCGCTGTAGGCTATGTTCCCCAGGATAGTTCAAAAGATTTTGCCAACGATATGACCATGTTTGAGTGGATGTCCCAATGGCGTCAACCTAAGCATGACGATCTGCAGGTTAAAGCCATGTTAGGTCGATTATTGTTTGGTTCTGATGACTTCAATAAAAAAGTGAGCGTGTGCTCCGGTGGTGAGAAAAACCGCCTGTTGTTCGGCAAAATCATGTTGCAGGATATTAACGTACTGGTGATGGACGAACCTACAAACCACCTCGATATGGAATCAATTGAAGCGCTTAACAATGCGTTGTTGGCATTCGAAGGCACCGTGATTTTTGTAAGCCATGACCGTGAATTTGTACGTTCACTGGCAACACAGATTATCGAAATCAAAAACCAGTCTCTGACACATTTTGACGGTACATACGACGAATTTCAGTCTCACTTAGGGAACTAACCTGCCTGTAAAGGGCTTAGCGATAATCGGTAAGCCCTTTATACAATCGCTACTATTCGCACTTTGCTTTTGCCTACGCTCTATATTCTCTCTGTCTAATGCCCTCAAATTAGGGGTAACTCCCTATGGCGAATGGGCGAATTTCTACCAAATTTAACATTAAATACGTTTAAATCTGCATAGTGCAAAATTTAGACTAAAGTTTAACATTAAGTATATCCATATCCTTGTAGACAGGAGTTACCGCCGTGTTGGATATCGACAATTTAGACATCAAAAAAATACTCGAACATGCGCACATGGGTGTGGTAATCCATCGAGCAGACACCTCAATCGTATATGCAAACCCGGCTGCGCTTAAATTGTTACGCCTCAGTTACGAGCAGCTAATCGGCAGAGACGCCTACGATCCTCAATGGGCATTTGTCGATGAAAATGGCTTTCCCCTGGAGCTGAGTAACTACCCGGTAAATCGGGTGCTTAACAGCAACAAACGCCTGGAGAATGAAACCATAGGGCTTATCGACAGCACGAGTAAAGAGATATCCTGGTATATGGTGAACGCCTATATGGAAGGCCGGCTGGGTGCAGAAAACTGCTTTGTCGTCGTGACTTTTTCTGACATTACCGAACGCGTAAAACCGTTTTCAGCAGAAGATATTCTGGAAAACGCCCAGGATATGATTATTGTCACCGAAGCAGACAATGTTGAGTACCCAGAAGGGCCGAAGATTGTCTATGTAAACAAAGCCTTCGAAACCCTTACTGGCTATAGTAAAGAAGAGGTGATTGGAGAGTCACCCCGTATACTGCAAGGTTCATTAACCGACAAGGTCGCAAAAAACGAAATCTACGAAGCGCTGAAGAAAAAGCAGTCTATCAGCCAAACGCTGTTAAATTACGATAAATCCGGTCGTCCCTACTGGATAGACATGAATATCATTCCGCTCAAAAACAAGGCCGGACAGGTCACGCACTTTGCGGCAATCGAGCGGGATGTCTCACAAATAAAATTCCAACAGGAGCAACTCGCAAATCGCAATAATGACTTAAAAGCACTTAAAGCCAGCCTGGAAAAACGGGTATCAGAACGCACGCTGTCATTGCAACAAGCCAAAAACCAACTGGAAAACATGGCCTACTTCGACCCCCTCACCCAGTTGCCAAACAGACGCTTTTTCAGTGTACATTTGAGTAAACAACTTGCCGCCGCGAAACGACGTAACGAAATGATTGCCATGGGACTGATAGACATCGATAACTTCAAGCAGATCAATGACAACTACGGTCACAGCAAAGGTGACGAGGTATTGAAAGGCTTTGCGGAAATCATAAACGATGCATTCCGGCACGAAGATGCCATTTGCCGCTATGGTGGCGAGGAATTCACTTTTTCAATAATTATTAACCACATAGAACAAGCTGAGCAAGCCTGTGAGCGCCTGATGCAAGCGATCAGGGCCACCCGTTATAATGTGGGTGACACCACGGTTAACGTCACTGCCAGCATTGGCGTCTGTGTTACACACTGTCAGGCCAACACCGATGAACACATCTTGTATCGCAGTGCTGATAACCTGATGTACAAAGCTAAACAACAAGGAAAAGACCGATATTACATAGGCGATGTGGAATAAAAGCTTTCCTGTTTCGCCCGGTTGTTCGGTTGGCAATTAGTCTAAATTTGCCCCCAGACAAATGAATTGAACTATAGTTATAACAATCTGGTGAGTCGCTATGTTGAGTTAGAATCTAAATAAATTACGTTAATCGTTGCTGACTGTGCATTTATTGCGCATAGTAGTTCTGGCGCCCCAGTAAAAAGCGGATAGCAGGCAATAACATCAATAACAAAATGAAGTGAATTATGAACGTAGCAGACATAGTGCAGCAGGCAGAGTCCGTATTCGTGCTACCTGACTCAGTGACTCAGTTAAAAGCGTGTATCGATGACCCCACATCCAGTGTTGACGATGCTGCTGACATTATTGCGTTCGACCCATCTCTTACATCCCAGCTGCTTAAAATTGCCAACAGTGCTATTTACCAGTTCCCGCACACAATCGATACCATTACCAAAGCCATCCAGGTTATTGGAACAAAAGCCACATATGACATGGTGTTGTCTTATGGGGTTTCTCATACTTTTAAAGAAATTGATACCTCAGTAATCGACATGGATCGCTTCTGGGAGCAGTGTGTAAGCTGTGCATTGTTAAGCAAACATCTCGCAGAATTGAAACGTATTCGCGGTTCAGAAAAATTGTTTGTAGCCGGCCTGCTTCACAACGTTGGCGAATTGGTTATGGTCAGGCTCTATCCGGAAAAGGCCAAACAATGCGCCATGTTAACCCAGCGTGATACACCGGCAGCGCTGCAGCGTAAACTCTTGGGTTTCACCTATGCGACCTTATCTGCTGCATTAATTCAGCACTGGGGATTACCAGAGAGTATTTCCACGCCCATCTCGCATATTCATGATGAGGCAGCCAATCAGGACGTATCGTGCCAGATCATCAAGCTAAGTTATGCAATGTCACTCGACAATGTGAACGCCGATATTTACGCAGAGCAATCACATGTTTCGAGTGAGCTGGTCGCAAAATTAGGCCTTAACGAAGACGACATGGCAGCTGCGCTGGAAGAGACCAATTTCCAGGTACTCAGTGTGATTCAGTTATTCAACCCGACCGCTTTCACCATTTATTAGTTTAATGTCTCATCACTCGTTGAACACGCTGACATACACTGCCCTATTGGTTGTGGTTATCAGCCTGCTAAGTAGTTGTGCAATTACCGTTGACAGCAACCATGTTGGCAGGGACTTTATTAGACTGGACACCTCCAGAATCCAGTTTGGTGTAACCACAAAAAATGACATTACAGCACTGATGGGTACGCCAAGTTATACCCTCGAATTGAAATCAATGGGCCGTCATAGTCTGGTTTACCGCTATTTCAGTCGCATGGCCGAAGCGGTTGCACCCGACCAGGTAGCCAGTCGGCTACAGACGTTTCACTTTGATTTGAATGAAAGACTCACAGGAGTGGACTACGTTAGCTCCTTTCGTGACGATTCCACCTATTTTGATATAGAGAAGGCCAGTCGCATAAAACAGGGCGACCCCAGACAGCGAGTGATTGAGTTACTCGGGCCGCCTTCTGGCGTTAACCCTATTCCCCCACCAGAGAGCGAACTTGGCGAAGTGATTTCCTACAGTTATCCCGTTACAAAATACCTCGACAAGACCTATCATTTACTGACGTACAACGTATTAATTCAATTTGATAAACAAGGAAACGTAGCAACTGTGGATGTGATGGAACCCGCAATCTAGACGGTTACCCTACCCTTGCTCCACTTATAACGTCACAATCGTCGCCTCACTCGCTTACCCTTTCCTTCGTGACACACTACAATCCACTGCTGCAACGAGCCGCCCGATAGTGAATGAATAATACCTTTTCTCATTTGCAATTGGCACTACAACACGATGCGCGTATACTGCAAAGCTGCGCTGTCTCTGCTTATGCCGCCTTTTTTGTTGTATGGTGCAATAGTTTGGTTACAAGTTTTCGCTTTCTGCCGCGTGTTTTTTCAATATTACTGCTGATATTTTGCAGTGCACTGGTGCACGCGCAGGAAAATACATGGGACCGGTTATCACAACCCATTTTCTACGCTCCATTGAGCTCATCGTCTGTAATTGAAGGGCCTGTCGATTCAATTATTGAAGACGAACATGGCCTGATGTGGCTCTCTGCTGCAAACGGCTTATGGCGGTGGGACTCGCACTTTCTAACCCAGGTTCAGTTTACCTCATTAAGTGATTTTGCCTTATTCCCGCAAATACAGAGTACCTTCAAAGACCAACACCAGCGCATCTGGGTGGGCACCAACCAGGGTTTATATCAATTAGATTCGTTGCGTAATCAACTCAGCGCTATTGCTGAAGAACAACTCTCGGCAATCTCGATTCAGAATATCGCTTCGGCACAAACACAAGATGGAGACTTTCTGGTACTCGCCGGCGACCGTACTTTATTTCAGTTTCAGGTTTCCAGCGGACGCCTCAGCGCCATATCACTGCCCGGCTCTGTGCGTGTTTATGCCGTTCATATCGACCCGTCTGACACCCTTTGGGTGGGCACCGACAAAGGCTTGTTTTATGCCCAGCATGAACAAGGCGCTACAGGCAAACAACGTAAGCTGGGTGAACTACAAGCGGTCAAATCATTTCCCGACAATGTTCGCATAAGCGCCATTGACACTACTCAAGCTGGTAAACTGGTCATTGGCACTGCGCAACATGGCTTGTTCGTTAAGCAAACCAGCGGACAGTTTAGTCATATTGCCCTGCAAGGCGCTGCCCAATCAGCCTGGATTTACAATCTGGTTGAGCAACGAGACAACGTGTTGCTATTGGGCACCTTTGGCCATGGACTGGTTGAAGTTGACCTGGCCAACCTGACACAACGCCATGTGCCCTTTAATCGACTTCACCCCTCCGGATTAAGCGACAATAATATTTGGAGTCTGTATCGTGATTCACGAGGACTAATCTGGATTGGTGCCGGTGAGTCACTGAATATTTACGATGCCAGAAACACTGCAGTAAAACACATTATTGGCGGATTAGCGGAGCCTCACGGCTTACCTGCCCCCAAAACACACGCTGTCGTAGCCTTGGAAGACTCTCTGGTGGTCGCCAACGGTTCGCTTGGCTTATTTGAACTCTCTCCCACTCACGGTGTTACTCAGTCATGGTGGCAAGCAGCCAAAGACCCGGTAGAAACCTTGTATGTAACGCCAGCTCAAACCCTTTACGCGTCGTCCAACTTTGCGACAGTTTCACTGCCCTTACCAGACCGTAAAGCCATACCGGTTTCCGTGGGGGAGCGTCCCGCTTCTGTGTTCTCGGGCGCCTTTGCAGATACCGGTAAACTGTTCTGGGTAGGTGGACCCGACGGATTGTGGATGCAATCTAAATCTAACCCCGATTTAGCGAATCAAATATTAACCAATACGACTCACGACCGGCGGGTATCCGCGTTATTGTCTACTCCCGAAGCTCTGTGGGTGGGGACATGGCGTGGCCTGTACAAAGTAACACTCACTGACGATGGTGAGGATGTCAGCCAGATTGATACCATTGCCCACGCAGCGCTCCAACAACAGTTTGTGTCTGACATTTACGCCGACTCCCATGGCAAAATTTGGGTAGCGACCAGTGGCGGAGGCGTATTTGTTGGCACATCATCACAGTCTTCCTGGCAGCAACTTACACACGAAAACGGCTTACCAGGAAATTCAATCGCGGCTATTGCTGGCGAAAGCGAGGGTGAGATTTGGGTAGGCACATCGCGCGGTATCGCGGCCATTTCTACACAAGACTACCAGGTCAGAAAGGTTGTCACCGGCCGTCAGGCAATCAACAGCCCCTATGCCCGTGGCGCTGCAACTTTAACCGTCGATGGCAATGCCGTTTTCGGCGGGAAAAACGGCTTAACAATTGTCACCCCGTCACAATTGGCGGTCTCTGATGAACAACTTGCGTTGGTATTTACTAATGTCAGTGTGCTCACCGAAAAAGGTGAATTACACCCCATTCAACTTGCCGACACTCGGCACCAGTTCGCGCCCTTGCCCCAACGATTGTCATTTGAGTTTGCGGCGCTGGATTACCTGTCTCCGGAGCATATCCGATATCGTTACCGCGTACCGGGCCTGAATGAAAGCTGGACGGAACTCGACGCGGATCACAGGAATATCACCCTGACGAGCCCGTCACCGGGTGACTATGCATTGCATATAGAATATTCCTACGACGGCAAGCATTGGCAAAGTAATACGCTGAATCTGCGCTTTACGGTTCTCCCGGCCTGGTATCAAAGCAATGCTGCCCGTATTACCGGCATAGTGATGCTGGTCATTGCGATTTACGTACTCCACCAGCTGGGACTGCGCCATTATCGGTATCGTCAGCGCATACTGGAGCAAAGAGTGGCAGCCCGCACCGCGGAACTGGTAACAGCAAACCAGAAACTCAGCGAACAGGCTACCGCGCTGGAAAAAGCCAGCTTAACCGACTCGCTAACCGGGCTGAACAATCGCCGCTTCCTCACGCAGAATATCCAACGTGATCTCAAGCGTGTGCAGCGCTATTACATCGACTGTGAAAATCAGGGAATCCAGCCTACTTTTGAGTCGGATGTGCTGTTTTTAGTTATCGACCTTGATCACTTTAAACGCATTAACGATACCCATGGCCACCAGGCCGGGGACACTGTGTTGGTTGAAACGCGCTATCGTCTTAGTCGTATTTTTCGGGATACCGATTACCTGATCCGCTGGGGCGGTGAAGAATTTCTGGCGGTGGTGCACAACACGTCCCGCCGTGAAGCCCACATACTGGCTGAACGCGTCGTTACTGAAATTAATGGCTGTGCGTTTAAAATAAACGACCACGTGAGTCTAAGCGTAAGTTGCTCGGTGGGCTTCGCGCCCTACCCTTTGCAACAACAGCACTACAACTTCTTTGACTGGCATACCACGGTAGCGATTGCAGATGCCGCGCTATACGAGTCAAAAAGCCGCAGCCGGGATACCTGGACTGGTATTCCATCGATTAAAGAAAATGCGTCAGAAGAGACGCTCACGCTTATTCAGCAACAACCGTCTCGCGTATTTGATGTAGCAGAAACCATAATACGGCCATAACGCGCTATTGCCCGACTACAAACCCGCGACTGTTACGGTGTATAATTCAGTACTATAAGCGCGTCCCGAAACAACAACGATTCAATAACCATGTCAAAACCGCTCACTTACTTGTCGCACTACCCTCAACATTTGCAGGATCAAATCCAGCAGATGCAGGCGCAAAATCAATTGGGCAACTGGCTGCGTTCACGCTATCCCAATGTGCATAGCATAAACAACGACAAAGACTTGCGTGACTATGCCATGGACATTAAAAATCACTATATGAAGAAAACCCAGCCATTGAGTAAAGTGGTCTACGACAACAAAATTCATATTGTTAACCATGCGTTGGGTCTTCACTCTTATGTGTCGCGGGTTCAGGGCGGCAAGCTAAAGAGTAAGAACGAGTTGCGGGTAAGCGACTTGTTCAAACACACACCAGAGCCATTTTTAAACATGATCGTGGTGCATGAGCTCGCCCATTTAAAAGAAAAAGACCACAATAAGGCATTTTATAAGCTGTGCAACCACATGCTGCCCGATTACCACCAGCTTGAGTTTGAAGTGCGTGTTTACCTGACTGAGCTGGAACATACCGGCTATGTGTTCACGCAGCCTTCCTGACAGGACACCCCCATGGATTTTGAATTTGTTACCGATGTAACAGGCCAACCTCTGGCTAAGTGCGATATTGAAAGCGAAGCCTTTGGTGATTGGCTAAGCCATGACATTGGCACTGACCGGGCCGCGATCACCGCGTTGATAAATACGCTTCAACAAGTACTCGACAGACAACGCGCTGACTACCAGTACAACGGTAAGATTTATCATTTGATCATTGCCGATGACGAGGTCGAAATATTTCACAATAACAACGAGCTCGCACACAGCGAATTTGAAGACGAAGACCTCGACGGCCCGGTAGCCGGCTGTGGCCTGGTTGAATGCAAACATCTGCTGGAAAATTGGCTGGCATTCATTGGTTAATCAGAAATTCACACACAAATAAAGTACACTAGCGGCAATTCGACGCCAAAGGACAACAAAAGTGGCATTACAATGGTTTCCGGGGCACATGCACAAAGCCCTGAAAGAAATAAAAGAGTCAGTCAGTAAGGTCGATATTCTTATTGAAGTCCTCGATGCACGCATTCCGTATTCCAGTGAAAATCCGGAGATAGCAAAAATTCGGGGCGACACCCCTTGCCTGAAAATACTCAATAAGTTTGATCTGGCCGACCCGGACCTTACCGCACAATGGCAGGCTCACCTGGAAAGTGAGCGCGGCGTAACCACCATTACCACTACTAGCGACAACCCGGCTGCCAGCCGTCAGATCATGTCGATGGTGCGCGAGATTTGCGCCAGTAAAGAAGCGTCGGCCAAGTCTATCAATGCCATGATCACGGGTATACCCAACGTCGGCAAATCGACGTTAATCAACATTCTTGCTGAACGCATTATTGCCAAAACCGGCAATGAGCCCGCGGTAACCAAAAGCCAGCAGCGTATTAATTTAGGCAGCGGCATTGTCTTATTCGACACCCCGGGGGTGCTGTGGCCGAAGCTGGAAAACCCCAATTCCATTTATCGCCTGGCGGCTTCTGGTGCGGTAAAAAATACCGCCATGGAATTCGACGACGTCGGTTTTTACGCCGCCGACTACTTAATTAAAGCCTACCCAGACCTTATGCAGGAACGCTTTAAACTGGACGAAATCCCGCCAACAGAGCTTGAGTTTCTGGAAGCCGCAGCCAAAAAACGCGGCGCCATAATGAGCGGCGGCCGGGTAAATCTGCACAAAATCTGCGAAATTCTTCTGACTGAATTACAAGCTGGTAAGTTGGGGCGTATTACCCTTGAGACGCCCGACATGATCACGGCAGAAAAAGTAGAAATGGAGAAAGTGGCCGCTAAAAAAGCAGCGGACAAAGCGAAACGCAAAGAGCGCTTTAAACAGGGCTCATTAACGCCCGACAAAAAAGACCGTAAAGAAAAGCGGGAACAAAAGCGCCAGGAACAAAGCCAGCGTATGAAAAAGCGCCGCTAACACAGGCCACTCGCAATAATTGCCGGGCCAACCCGGCACACAATAACGGTTCAGGCAAATTACAATAGCTGAATATTTCTTTATACTGACACTTCTGATTATTTAGCCTTTGGATTCAACGTGTTTACAGCCAACCTAGCAATGGAAAAAGCGTTTCAGTTCTCGCGCTTTGACCTGTCCAACCCGTTATCGACCTGCTCAGCACATCCCATTCTACTGGATGACGAAAATTGGCTTACCTGCGAACATTACGTGCAGGCCAAAACACTCAGAAGTGCTCAGCACGCTCAAAAGGTCGCGTCTTTACCTACCGGCGAAAAAGCCTATGCGTATGGCAAAGCCTGGTATCGCGCTAACATCGCCGACTATAAAACCACGGCGCCCATTATGATGAAACGGGCGTTATACACCAAAGTGCAAATGTACGAAGAAGTGCGCGAGGCGCTGTTTGCCACCGAGGACCGGTTAATTGTTGAAACGTCGCAATACGACTATTTCTGGGGTATTGGCCGTGACCAACGTGGCCTGAACCACATTGGTAAAGCCTGGATGGATATTCGCGACAAGTTACAAGCAGCAAGCTAACTGGCTAGCTACTTTGCTGTGCAGCCACCATAGCCAGCGCAACCGCCTCCGCCACGCGAATACCGTCGATACCGGCAGACAGAATACCGCCAGCATAACCCGCGCCCTCACCTGCCGGATACAATCCTGACACGTTCACGCTTTCATAGTCACCGGTTCGCTTAATACAAATAGGCGACGAGGTGCGGGTTTCAACACCGGTTAGCATGCCATCGGCCTTGGCAAACCCTTTGATCTGGCGGTCGAAGGCTGGGATCGCCTCGCGAATGGCTTCAGTTACAAATTCAGGTACTACCTTGCTCAAATCGGTAAGCGTAATGCCCGGTGTATACGACGGGGTAACTTCACCCAGCTCCTGACTGGGTTTACCTGCCAGAAAATCACCAATTAACTGCGCCGGTGCGTTGTAGTTTTCACCACCAGCGCGATAAGCAGCCTCTTCCAGTCGGCGCTGTAACTCAATGCCAGCGAGTGGGTGGTCCGGGTAGTCTTTTTCCGGAGTAATTCCCACCACAATCGCACTATTAGCATTGCGTTCATGGCGTGAATACTGACTCATGCCATTGGTCACCACGCGGCCTGGCTCGGATGCAGCGGCAACCACAGTTCCGCCCGGACACATACAGAAGCTGTAAACCGAACGGCCATTTTTACAATGGTGAACCAGCTTATAATCGGCCGCGCCAAGAATAGGGTTTCCTGCATTGTCCCCAAAGCGACACGCATCAATCATGCTCTGTTCGTGCTCAATTCGAAACCCGATCGAAAACGGCTTGGGTTCAATATATACGCCCTGCTCGTGCAGCGCAGTAAAGGTATCCCGCGCGCTGTGCCCGATTGCCAGCACCACAAACCGGCTAGCCAGATATTCACCGTTAGAAAGATGCAGGCCTTTAATTTGATTGCCGTTGTCGGTTGCTTCCAAATCCAGCTTTTCAACCTTGGTACTAAAGCGAATCTCACCGCCCAGCTCAATAATCTGCGCACGCATTTTTTCCACCATATTCACCAGTTTAAAGGTACCAATATGGGGTTTACTTACATATTCGATTTCCGCCGGCGCGCCCGCCGCCACAAACTCGTGCAGCACCTTGCGGCCATAATGTTTGCGGTCTTTTACCTGGCTATACAGCTTGCCGTCAGAAAAGGTACCTGCGCCGCCTTCACCAAACTGCACGTTCGACTCAGGGTTTAGCGGTTGCTTACGCCAGAAACCAAAGGTGTCTTTGGTGCGTTCTCTTACGGCTTTACCACGCTCCAGCACAATGGGTTTAAATCCCATTTGCGCCAAAATTAACGCAGCAAACAAACCACATGGCCCAAGCCCCACGACGACTGGGCGTTCGGTTAAGTTTTCTGGCGCTGTTGCCACAAACTTGTATTGCATATCCGGCGTTGGGCGAACATGGGTTTGCTTTTTAAACTTCTCCAGCAGGCTGCCTTCGTTAGAAACGTCAACGTCCAATGTATAAATTAACTGAATATCTTTGTTGTTACGCGCATCGTAACCACGCTTAAATACGTTAATGGCATTCAGCTGCTCGGCATCTATGCCAAGCGTTGCCAGTACGGCTTTTTCAAGCGCTTGTTCATCGTGGTTAAGGGGTAATTTGATGTCCGTTAATCGCAACATGGGGGCAGGTACTCTGGTTAATGCCGGACGGCCTCTCCGTCAGGGCAACGCATTTTAAATCAGATCCAGAAAGATAGGTAGCTGAAGGCGCAAAATAGCAGTGATTCGCGTAATTCCACTTGTCTTTTGAGCTTGCTAATTTACACTTAGCGCCTGTTCAACCCGGATATCACATGAATCGCCAATGACCTTCGTAGTAACCGACAATTGCATAAAATGTAAATACACGGATTGTGTTGCGGTGTGCCCCGTAGACGCTTTTTTTGAAGGGCCAAACTTTCTGGCCATCGATCCGGCTATTTGTATTGATTGTGCGTTGTGTGTACCCGAGTGCCCGGCCGAAGCGATTTTTCAGGATACGGCCCTGCCGCCCGGGCAGGAAGACTATCTGGCGATCAATGCAGAACTGTCGCAGCAATGGCCAAACATTACCGAATTAAAACCCGCCCCGGCAGACGCAGATGAATGGAATGGCGTGCCTGATAAGCTGCCGTTATTAGAAAAGTAGCCCCGGCCATTAGTGGCAAAAAGAACGATTAGCCTTTAAAGCCTTTGGCAACCAAATACACTTCACGAGAACGAGGACGCGACGCTGCAGGTTTACGCACAATGACCTTATTGAACGAACTGCGCACATCTTTAACGTATTCATCGTATCCTACGCCCTGAAACACCTTGGCACAGAAACTACCGCCAGGTTTTAATACATTGCGCGCCATATCAAGGGCCAGCTCCACCAGATACATAGACGCATACTGATCGGTTGTGTTTACACCGCTCATGTTGGGTGCCATGTCTGATACCACGGTGTCTACCTGATCGTCACCCAGCATTTGCAGGATCTGGTCGTACACGGCTTCATCGGTAAAATCGCCCTGAATAAAATCCACACCAACAATACCGCTCATCGGCAGAATGTCAGACGCGATCACTCTTCCACTGTCGCCAACAATCGGCGCTACGATTTGTGACCAGCCACCTGGTGCAGAACCCAAATCCATAACCACACTCCCCGCGCGGAACAGATTGTCTTTCTCGTTAATTTCAATCAGCTTATAGCTGGCCCGCGAACGATATCCGTCTACCTGTGCTTTTTTCACGTAGATATCATTAACGTGTTCGTCCATCCATTTTTTGCTGGTTTTCGATTTTGCCATTCTGATGCGCTGCGTTGAGAGTTCCGATGAGGGCGCTATTGTAATGGCTTAAGGCCGATTTGCAAAACCTCAACCACCTGGCGAGATACCAATTGCGCCGCCAAACCGGTACAATTCGCGCTTTGTTACCGCCAACAGTTCAGAATTCGCCCATGAAACTCGACGATGTTAAAAAACTGCATCAAAAAAAATACCGCACGCAATTTGGTTACTATTTAGTTGAAGGCGAACATTTAATTCTTGAGCTGTTGAAAGCCCATTCAAGTGCCGAAGAACAGCAGGCGATAACACTCTATGTAACCGAACAATTTGAGCAGTGGGCACACGAGCTGGCCAGCGCATTTACCATCTCGGTGGTGACGCAAAAGCAAATGAGCCAACTTAGTGACACCAAAACCCCGCAAGGGCTGATTGCCTGCGTGCCATTGCCCTCCAAACAAACCGTTAAGCCACTCGAATCCGGTGAGCGCTGTATTTACCTGCATGAAGTCCAGGACCCCGGTAATTTGGGCACCATTTTGCGCTCGCTGGCCTGGTTCGGTAACTTTCGGTTACTGCTTAGCCCAAACAGCGTAGACCCGTTCAATTCCAAAGTCGTGCGCGCGAGCATGGGCGCTATCTTCCACACGCATGTAGAACTGGATGTAACCCTGGAATCACTGTCAGAACGATTCAAACAGTTCGCGTACTTAGACTTAAACGGCGACGCCATTAACTCCCCGAATTTCGGTAACTTCGAATGCTATTTGTTTGGCAACGAAGCTCGCGGCGTACCAACCGAAGCGCTTCAAAGCTTTAATGCAGTGCCGTTTACCATTGCCGGAAATGGCAAAATTGATTCATTGAATTTGGCTTCTGCCGTGGGGATCAGTGTTTATCAATTGGCGTTGTAACAGCGCTCTGAAATTAAATTAACGCATTCTAAAATCTGATATTAAAGCTACAAATTGATATCGAGAAGAGCGTATGGTTTTAGAAACTTCGAGAATTACAGAATTAGAGTAATGACCCATTGTGGATGGGATGGAATAATTAATAGAACGAGATGAATGCTGATCCCCCGTTTATGGGGTATAGCCTGACCCAAAAGGTGACCCAACGGCTTTCTTTAGTTCGTTAATTCGTGGATATTTTTAGAGACTGAATGGCTGTATGTCACGCCACTCAAGGGGAGTAGAGAAGTTGGTCGGTGTGAGAGGATTTGAACCTCCGACCCCTGACACCCCATGACAGTGCGCTACCAGGCTGCGCTACACACCGACCGAAAGAGCCGATAAGTGTACTCATATTTTGTCTGATTGCAACGGTTAAGCCTTACAATTATTTGGCTTTTGTTCTGGTTGTCGAAATTTCCATCAGGGTAGAGACTTCACTTTCGATAAAGCGTTAAGGATTATCCGCTATTCAGTTTTGGTAATGGTATTAAACACAGCTTCGCGGACCTCGTTAAACGCCTCGAAGACTTGGTCATTAGAAACATCATTGCACATCATGGCAAAAGATAGCGATAATTCGGGATATCTCGCGAAATAGGTAGCGGTGCCTAACCACCCTCCGGAATGCGAGTATGCCTGATAACCTTTAAACGTATGGATAAACTGCCCATTACCATAAAAGACCCCTTCCCTGGCTTGCTGATCACTGTTCGGCGTATTCATGACGTCGATCAATGCCTGCGGTGAATTACCAATTTTCGGCTGCAGAAAATTATCACTCCAGCGTAATAAATCATCTAAATTAGTGTGTAAGCCACCATCACCAACCCAAAATAAATTTGTCATATCGATAACATAACTGCCATCTTCTAGTTGCTTATAGCCATAGGCCCGGTTTTTAACAATCTCCACAGGATTATCGCTAAAGAAGGTGTGTTTCATGTTCAATGGTTTGAAGACATATTCATGGCTGAACTCTCGCAGTGTTTGGCCAGAAACCTCTTCAACAAGCATAGACAATAAGAAATAGGCAAGATTGCTGTACTGGAATTTCTGTTTTGGAGGCATGGCCAGTGGTACCCGCTTTACCACATCATAAAACTCACTAATGGTAAGGTAATCTTCATTACCTAAACGAAAATCGCCGCCTGCAGCAGATTTTAACCCTGTGTTGTTTGTTGTTTTGCTCCCTTCGTACGAATCAGCAATAAGATCATAATCACCCATACCAGAAGTATGGCCTAACATTTGACGGACGGTTACGGTATGGCCGTAGGCTCGCAATGCGGGTAAATAGGTGTGAATATCCTGGTCAAGATCAATCTTGTCCTGTTCCGCCAACATCAATACGGCAATAGCAGTAAACTGCTTGGAAACCGACGCCATTCTGTGCACTTGATTTCCATCTAACGGTACATTCAGTTCAAGGTTGGCTAGTCCGTAGCCCCCTTTATGTAAGAACTCTCCCTTGTGCATTATTCCCAAATTACAGCCTGGCGCCTCGGCCGATATCGCGGACTGCATGAGTGCATCAATTTTTTGGTTTAGATCCTTTGCATTAGACCAGCCAGAAAGCAGTAGAAAACTCAATGCACTTATCGTAGTTAGTCTGCTCACGATATCTTTCCCTGTTGTTGAGGTCAGTGACAACTGTATAGGCAATGCCGCACCAGTACAATGTTTGTTCGATTCAGTTCTACTGCAAAATGGAAAAGACTAAAAGTATTGTTCTACAGGTAGTTAGGTAATGACGAAAAAAGCGCCTGGAATTGGGCAACCAGACGCCTTTGGTCTCACTGGATTATGTTACTGTATTACAGCTGTTTAAACCTTATAGCCGCACCACCTGCCGCAGCAAGGTGCAGGGTTAAAGTATCTTTACTAGTGACTTTCCGTTTACTGATATCCACGTCATAAGGGTTAGTCTTCCAGTCGGTTCTTTTCGCATCTCTGTAAATTTGCGCTTCAAAAGTCTTACCCGGTTCCAGGAAATCCAGCTTAATGTTTACCGTGCGCGGATCCTCATTTGTAATGGCACCTAAATACCAGTCGTTACCTGAATAATGGCGGTGCTGCTTTTCTTTACGCGCAATCACCAAAAAGTCCCCTACTTCACCTTGCAGCGCTATGCTCTTCTCCCAGTCGGTGGGCACGTCTTTAATAAACTGGAATGGCGCAGGCTTGGCCTCGTAGTTTTCTGGCAAATCTGCGGCCATTTGAATAGGGCTATAAATCACTACATACTCGGCTAACTGCTTGGCAATTGTTGTATGCGGGCGCATGTATTTAGTGCGGCCATGTTCTTCTGTGCCTCCCTGAATGGGCGGGTAATCCAGATCAAATATGCCTGGGGTAAAGTCCATGGGACCAGAAAGCATGCGGGTGAACGCCAGCATAGGAACATGTTCTGCCGGGTTTGGCGATTGCCAGCCTGAGTTATATTCCTGCCCTCTGGCACTTTCACGGGCGATCCAGTTTGGATAGGTGCGGCGCAATCCGGTGTCTTTTACCGACTCATGGGTGTTAATGCTGATCTTGTACTTAGCCGCCGTGTTCACGTTATGAATAAAGTGATTCACCACAGGCTGGCTGTCGGTATATTCAAACCGTTTGATGCCATCTTCAGTGGTACGTTTCAGGCTTTGGCCATGTGCTACGTAACCGGTTTTGATTTGCTCTACGCCCAATTTTTCGTACAGGGCGAAACCATCTTCCATCTGGTTTTCGTAGTTAGTAATGCCGCCCGAGGTTTCATGGTGACCAATTAACTTCACCCCTTTGCTTTTGCCGTATTCAGTGACTTTTTCTATGTCGAAGTCGGGGTAACTCTCGGTAAAAGAAAACAGCTCTGAGTTTTGGATCCAGTCGCCGTCCCAGCCAACGTTCCAGCCTTCAACCAACACACCATCGAAACCGTGCTTTGCCGCAAAGTCCATGTACTTCATGGTGTTTTCAGTGGTAGCCCCGTGCTTTTTACCTGATCCCCAGGTGTATTTCTGGATATGCATGCCCCACCAAATACCAATGTATTTGCCCGGAGTGATCCAATCTACGTCACCCAGTTTGTTCGGCTCATTTAAGTTGAGTGTAAGGTAAGAATTAATAAGGCCAGCGGCATTCGGTGCAATTTGCACTGTACGCCATGGCGTAGTGAAACTTCCCGTTTTGCGTACTTTTGCGCCATCAGCGCGCGGGGCTAAATCAGCTTCAAACCGGCCCAAATTCATGCGATTCAGGCTCATGCCTGCATAATCCACCAGCGCGGCCTCGTGAATAGCCAAATGTACGCCGTTGGCCAGTTTAATGGTCATGGGCGTACTGGCTTTATCGACGTCCTGCAGACGGGTTTCGCGATACAGGTATTCCTGACGCTCATAGCCCTGACCCGGGATCCAATACGCGGTAGAGGTGTGTGAATCAACAATAGAAAACTCGGTCATTTCACGGGTAATAGTGCGCGCGCCTTCGGCATCCACGTGATAACGGAAACCTATGCCATCGTCGAATACGCGTACCTGGACTTTAAACGCATTGTCCGCATCGCCTTTTTCACTGAAGTTGACTACCAACTCGTTATAGTGATTATTGATTAGACGCTGCTCGCCCCAGGGTTGCTCCCAGGTGTCATTGGCGCTATCGCGGCTGACTTCTTTTAATGACAGCTGCTTGTAAATGGGTTTGGCGTCGGCAAAAGAAAAACCCAACCGTCCGGGGCGCATCAGTTCCTCGCCATTATAGGTAACAGTGTATTGAGCAAAGCCACTGTCATCGGAAAAGGTAAACTGAATCGATTTATCGGGCGACGTAACCGACAACTCAGCAGCGGACAACCCACCGCTGACCAGGCAGCCTAAAAGCAATAATGCGCGCATAGGTTTCTCTTAATAGTTTAAGTAGACGTTGCATAACACCCTAGAGCACTTAATCGATTAAGTAAAGAAAATAGCGCATCAAATAAACATTATTTTAACAAAGCGAGTGATGAGTTATTCGTTAAGAAAAGTAAAATTGATATAGGAATTAAAGAGATAAGCAATAGAACCTGCTGCTTTTGCAGAGCACAAAAGCAGCGTATTTACAGTGACGTAAAAATGTCAGAAATGTCGTTTAAGACTGAGAGTCTGAGCTGATACGGCTGGCGACTGCACCGGCCTGCCCTTTGTATTTTGCATCTACGCGGGCATTGTAAGGTTTTTCCGCCGGTCGACTAAGCACTTCAAAACTCAGCGCACCAATTTTCATCATTGGGCGTAGCGCCAGAGGTAATTTTCCGCTGTTATAGAATTCCAGCACTATATTGCCAGACCAGCCAGGATCAATGCGATGTGCGGTTACGTGCACCATTAAGCCTAGTCGCGCCAACGAAGAACGGCCGTCTAACCAACCCACTATGTTGTCTGGCAAGGTCACCGATTCATGCGTAATGGCCAGCGCCAGTTCACCGGGGTGCAAGAAGAAGGCTTTGCCTTCTGGCAACACAATCTCATCACTCATTACCGACTCCAGCGCTGCCTGTACCTCGGCTTTCGGGCCGCTCAAGTCGATATAAGGCGCGGCGTGATCTTCAAACACGCGAAATTTATTACCCAGGCGCATGTCTACCGTTACACCACTGATGTGCTCGTAGCCCGGCTGGGGATCAATGATGATTTTGCCAGACTGCAAATGGTCGTAAATGTCACGGTCGCTTAATCGCATAGAATGTCTCTGTATTGGCTTAGAATGGCGTTAACAATGAACGGCAATAGGTTGTTTAGGGGCGTATTATGCGGTGGTCATAGCTGGCAATCAATCTGAATTGCAGCGAAACTGCCCTGCCCCTGCTTTTTAGTTGTCTACCGGATTAAATACAATGGGATCGCCTTTGATATGCTTCGCGCCATGCTGCGATTCCGGCACGGTCAGCGCCAGTTGCATGGATACAGCTCTAGCCATATCACGGTAAGCGTCAGACAACACATGATCTGGCTCACTAACCAGCAGCGGCTTGCCGTTGCCCGCATGTTCGCGAATAGAAGTATTCAGAGGTAATGCGCCAAGTAGAGGTAATCCGTAACGTTCAGCCAGTGCCTGCCCGCCGTCTTTGGCAAAGATATAGTCTTTATGGCCACACGCGGTGCATTGGTAGTAACTCATGTTTTCAACCAGACCCAACACAGGAATATTCACTTTATTGAACATCGCAATGCCTTTTTGGGCATCTGCTAATGCCAGATCCTGAGGCGTTGTTACCACGACGGCTGCAGTTAACGGCACTTGCTGAGCCATGGTGAGCTGCACGTCGCCGGTACCCGGTGGCATATCTACAATCAAATAATCCAGCACTGGCCACAGAGTTTCATTTATCAGTTGCGCGAGTGCTTTACTGGCCATGGGGCCTCGCCAAATCGCTGCATCTTCAGCGGGTACCAAATAACCAATTGAATTGGCGACCAAGCCATGAGCCTTTAGCGGTTGCATGTGCTTATTATCAGCTGTTTGCGGCCGTTCTGTGGTATTTCCCAGCATAATTGGCACAGATGGGCCATAGATATCCGCATCCAGAATACCCACGGTCGCGCCTTCCTGAAGCAGCGCACTGGCCAGGTTAATACTGGTCGTAGACTTTCCTACCCCGCCTTTGCCCGAAGCCACAGCGATAATGTTTCGCACGTTGGTAACCGGTGGCTTTAACGTTTGCCCACTTTGAATCGACTGGTTCAGGGTTACCGACATACCGCTGTATTTCTCACCGTTATTTTCGCCGTTCAATGCTTGCTGCAAAAACGCTTCAATTGCCGGCCACTGGGTTTTACACGCAAACGGAAACGTGACGGTAACCTGTTTGTCATTTAACGCACACCAACTTATCGCATCAGCGGCTTCAACGGAAAAATAGCTGGCCAGTTTTTCGGCAATAAATTGAATAACTGCGTCAGGTTTTTTAGCTCGACCGGAAAAAAACATGGATTACCTGCAAATTTAAAGGTTTTACAACATTACTTAATGCAAAAAAAGCGCATTTCCGCTAGTATTTGCGCCATTTCCATTAGCTTAAAAGCCGAACAATAATAGTCTATGTCAGAACAGAGTCAGCTTCCCCAAGGCAAGCGCCGTATTTTGGTAACCAGTGCGTTACCTTACGCCAATGGTTCCATTCACCTGGGCCATTTACTTGAGCACATCCAAACCGATATCTGGACGCGTTTCCAGCGCCTGCGCGGACACGAATGTTACAGTGTTTGTGCCGACGATGCACACGGTACGCCGGTAATGTTAAAAGCCCAGGAATTGGGAATTACACCGGAAGAAATGGTGGCTCAAACTCGCGCAGAACACCATCAGGACCTGCTCGACTTCCATATTGATTACAACAACTATTATGTTACGCATTCACCGGAAAATCAGCATTATTGCGAAGAGATTTACCGTCGTTTGGATGCCGCGGGCTACATTAGCAAGCGTACCATTAACCAGTTGTTTGATCCGGAAAAGAACATGTTTTTGCCGGACCGCTTCGTTAAAGGTACCTGCCCGAGCTGTAATGCAGAAGACCAAAACGGCGACAGCTGTGATGTATGTGGTGCAACTTACAGCCCGACTGAAATGAAAAACCCACGTTCAGTGGTATCAGGTGCAACACCAATTCTGAAAGAGTCTGAGCACTTCTTCTTCGACCTGCCGCAGTTCGAAGGTATGTTGAAAGACTGGATCCGCTCGGGTGCTATTCAGGAAGAAATGGCCAACAAGCTGCAGGAATGGTTTGAAGATGGCCTGCAACAATGGGACATCAGCCGTGATGCCCCCTACTTTGGTTTCGAAATTCCCGGCGCGCCTAACAAGTTCTTCTACGTTTGGGTAGACGCACCGGTTGGCTACATGGCCAGCTTTAAAAATTTCTGTGACAGCAACAACGTCGATTTCGACAGCTTCTGGAACAAAGACTCAGATGCTGAGCTTTACCACTTCATTGGTAAAGACATCACGTATTTCCACTGCCTGTTCTGGCCTGCGATGCTGGAAGGTGCGGGTTACCGCAAGCCAAGTGGCGTAAATATTCACGGCTTCGTAACTGTTAATGGCGCCAAGATGTCAAAGTCTCGCGGTACGTTCATTAAAGGCCGCACCTACCTTGACCACCTAAACCCGGAATACCTGCGCTATTACTTTGCGTCTAAACTGGGTGACGGCGTAACCGATATCGACCTGAACTTTGAAGACTTCGCGCAAAAAGTGAATTCTGACCTGGTAGGCAAAGTAGTGAATATTGCCAGTCGCTGTGCGAGCTTTATTACCAAGCGTTTCGACGGCACGCTATCTGACAACGTGCTTGAACCTGAGTTGGTTGCTCAGTTCCAAAATGCGGCTGAGCCTATTGCTGCGCTATTTGAAAAGCGCAAATATCACCAGGCCGTTCGCGAAATTATGGCGTTGGCAGACAAAGCTAACCAGTTTATCGACACCAACGCGCCTTGGGTAACTATTAAAGACGAAACCAAGCAGCAGTTTACTCATGACGTTTGTTCATTGGGCATCAACCTGTTCCGTATTCTGGTTACTTACCTGAAGCCGGTATTGCCTGTACTCGCTGAAAAGGCAGAAGCCTTCCTGAACGACGAACTAACCTGGGAAAGCAGCCAGTCTGTGCTAACCGGTCATGCCATTAACAAGTTTAAGCCAATGATGCAGCGTGTCGAAATGGACAAAATTGAAGCGATGGTTGAAGCGTCAAAAGAAAGTCTGGCGGCTAAGCCGAAAATCGATCCGAACAGCCCGCTGGCGAAAGATCCAATCAGTGAAACCATTTCTTTCGACGACTTTGCGAAAGTTGACCTGCGTATCGCGCGCATCGCCAATGCAGAGCACGTAGAGAAAGCCGACAAGCTGTTGCGATTAGAGCTGGATTTGGGTGGCGAAACCCGTCAGGTATTTGCTGGCATCAAATCAGCGTATGCGCCGGAAGACCTGATTGGCAAACACACTGTTATGGTTGCCAACCTGGCACCGCGCAAGATGCGCTTTGGTATGTCTGAAGGCATGGTACTTGCCGCCGGCCCTGGTGGCAAAGAGCTATACATTCTTGAGCCAAATGAAGGCGCCCAGCCTGGTATGCGGGTTAAATAATGTGTCCCTCGGTTTTCTCTGAGGACCACTGAACAACTTACCTTTCTTAAAAATCCCGGCCATGCGCCGGGATTTTTGTTTATAGCCTACGGGTTTTCATATGCCTTCGGATGTTTCCTGAGTTCCCCGCCTTCGCGGGGATGACGATAAGAAGGAAACGGGGATGACAGAAGCGGTGGGCGGGGATGATGTTAAGGAGGAAGCGGGAATGATGGCTGTAATGGGTTGGGGTGACGGATGTATCAGGCATGGGTAACGGTTATCGGGGGAACTTACATCAATCGTCGTCCCGGCCTTGTGCCGGGAACTTTTGATACAACCCACGGAATTTTCCTACGTCTTCGGGTGTTTCCATAGTTCCCCGCCTTCGCGGGGATGACGATAAGAAGGAAACGGGGATGACGGTTATAGAGGGGAGCCTTCATCTATCGTCGTCCCGGCCTTGTGCCGGGATCTAACACACCTAACTGTGCGTTCTTGAAGCGGCATCGCGCATGCTGGCACCCACAGCAGAGAAACGGGGTTTAACCTTCCACTTCGCTTTAATCGTTGTCATGGGAATCGTGCGTTTACGAGCAAGTAACACATACACAGACGAGCACCAGGGGCAGTGACGACTGCACCATTGTTGCCATGCAGCAGGTTGCTTAGCGGCTTGCTGGGCGAACAAAACAGAAAACAGAATATGACGGTGTTCAACCACCTCAAAACCGAGTAGTTGTAACCAGTCCTTAATGCGGCCTGCCGAGAAAAACCGCGCCGAATGCAGTACGTTACCCCGTTTAATCGGTAAGAAACGCGCCATACCGGTTAAACTAAAAGGGTTGAAGCCACTGATGATGACATAACCATTGGCAGTAATAACCCGGTCCACCTCACGCAGGATTTCATGGGGGTCCTGGGCAAAATCCAGTTCGTTCGCCAACAGCACGCCGTCGATGCTGTTTTCAACATAAGGCAGGTTATCAGAACGCGTGATAATACCGGAATGAGCCGAGGCAACCTGTGTCTGCTGAATCTGGTGGCGTATAGAGCAATCCGGCAGTGAAATTTCGCTACTCAGGTTACCCATCTTAACCATATGATAACCAAACACACGTTGACTGAGCTCGTTGCAAACCTGCTCTATCACGAGTTTTAATTCTTCGCCGCCGGGTAACTCTGACCAGCTCTGAGGGTAATGTGGCGGTTTTGAACGGAACGCAGATTTCATAGCGTGTTGTGGTGATGTCCTTGATTGAATAATACATCGCATGTATTGCATGCAACATAACAACTTTATAGTATCTGGGTATTGAAATACAACATGCGAACAAACGATGACGAGTATGCAGGGATTTCCTACGTCGGTTACGGTCACACCTATCCCGGCGTTTACCGACAACTATATATGGTGTTTGCATAACGGCAGTCAGGCCGTGGTAGTTGATCCAGGTGACGCCGCGCCGGTGTTGGCTTTTTGTGAAAAAAACAGTCTGACACTCTCGGCAATTCTCATTACCCACCACCACCGGGATCACACCGGCGGCATCACCGCGCTCGCAGAAGCAATCGACGACCTGCCGGTAATTGGCCCGCGTGGCGGCCATATCAGTGGCATTACCAAATCAGTCGCTCAGGGCGATATGGTGAAACTGCCCGCTGTGGGTTGCGAATTTTCGGTAATCGAAGTGCCGGGACATACGCTGGACCACATTGCGTTTTACGGTCATAACGCACTGTTTTGTGGTGATACGCTGTTTGCCGCTGGATGCGGCCGCCTGTTTGAAGGCACTCCGGGCCAAATGCACCGGTCTTTAAACAAAATTAAACGACTCCCGCCGGACACCGCAATTTACTGTACCCATGAATATACCCTGGCAAATGTGAAATTTGCGCTTACCGTAGACCCGGAGAACGACCAGCTTAACGCCTATTCAGAGTGGGTCAATACTACCCGTGCCAATGACTTACCAACGCTACCTTCCGATCTGGCAACACAGCGCAAGGTAAACCCCTTTTTGCGTTGTGACGACCCGGCTGTTGTAAAAAACGTCAGCCAGTACGCTAACGCGGAACTTTCAGACGAAATTGCCGTCTTTACCCAGTTAAGGAAATGGAAAGACAACGCTTAACGCGTTCATCTTTAGTACTATTTCCGGCGTAAAACACGCGCGAAGCGAATCAACAGGATGCATTAGTACGCAGACTTGCGTACACTGGCAATGTGCCTCACACGATCTAAGGGTAAGTTTTTAAATGAAGTTTAAGTTGTCTGTATTGTCCATTTTGGTTACGTCTATGCTTACAGGCTGTCAGTTGACCGGCCCGGACGAAGCAGAACCTGAGGTTGCAGACAACCGCACTACCTGCGAAATTGCCCACACCAATATAAACGATCAGGCTGACTGTGAACTCGCCAATGAGGGCGTGATCGAGGTTATGCACCCCACTGAGGAAGTCGAGGTAGACATTGACCCCGCGCAGGATCCTGCAGAGCCAGAGGTCATTGCTAACCTGTGGGTGCGCGCCAGCAATCAGTTTCAGTTTGAAATCCCAGACAACAAACGCATAGCCATTCAGCGCGACTGGTACCTGAAACACCCGGCTTACATGGAACGGGTATCCAAACGTGCCAAGCCTTTCCTGTATTATATTGTGCAACAAATCGAAGCGCGCGATATGCCCCTTGAGCTGGTGTTATTGCCGATTGTAGAAAGCGCCTTTGACCCGTTTGCCTACTCCCATGGCAGAGCTGCGGGTATGTGGCAGTTTATTCCGGGCACGGCCAAACGTTTCGGTATTCAGCAAACCTGGTGGTACGACGGTCGTCGCGACGTTATTGCCTCAACTGCCGCGGCATTGGATTACCTGACCTACCTGAATGACATGTTCGACGGTAACTGGCTGCATGCACTAGCCGCTTACAACAGTGGTGAAGGCCGTGTGGGCAAAGCCATCAAGCGCAATGCCAAAGCCGGAAAGCCCACTGACTTCTGGTCATTGGATTTACCCAAAGAAACCCGCGCTTATGTACCAAAACTGCTGGCACTGGCCGATATTCTGAAAAACCATGAACAATACGCTTTCAAATGGCCTGAAATCGAAAATGCGCCGGTCATCGCTACCGTTGATATTGGCTCTCAGGTCGACCTTGCTTTTGCGGCTGAGTTAGCTGACATGGACCTGAAGTCGCTGCATGCGCTTAATCCCGGCTTTAATCGCTGGGCAACCGACCCAGATGGCCCGCACCGTTTGGTATTGCCGCTGGACAACGCAGAAAGCTTTACGCAGGCATTGGCAAACGTGGAGCGCAATGAGCGGCTTAACTGGGTTCGTCATAAAGTTCGCGCTGGTGACAGCTTGTTGAAGCTGGCGAAGGAATATCACACCACGGTTGATGTGATCAAAAGCGTGAACGATATGCAAGGTAATATGATCCGGGTTGGCGATCACATCATGGTTCCTGTGGCGCTGAAAAAGCTGGACGCGTATTCGTTATCGGAAGATCAGCGACTGGCGACCACCCAGAACAAAAAACGTGGTAGCTACCAGCTAACGCACGAAGTAAAGTCTGGCGATACCCTATGGGATATCAGCCGTAAGTACGACATCAGCACCCGTTCGTTAGCAAAATGGAACGGCATGGCCCCTACCGATCCACTCATGCCGGGAAAAACCCTGGTGATTTGGGTGAATGAAGCCAGTGACGAGCAAAAACGTGACGCGATTATGCGCACCCTCACCTATACGGTGAAACGCGGCGACTCGCTGGCGCGTATAGCACAAAAATTCAATATCCGTACCAGCGATATTACCAAGTGGAACAACCTTAACCCGAAAAAATTTCTGCAGCCGGGTCAGAAACTCACGTTGCACGTCGACGTGACACGCCTTAAAAATATCGGATAAGCAGGAGGCCCAATGTTAAGGATTAACCGGGAAAACCTGCGCAACAGCCACGAAGGGCCTTGGTTACTGCTCGACCTGACTATGTTGGGTCTGCTGCTTCTTAACCTGCTGTTTTTATTATTCGACGGCCTGTACGGCACCGCGTTTGTGCAGGATACGCTGAGTAGCTGGTCACCGACTTTTGTCAGTTTCTACGAACCCATTCACCGCAACTTTATCCTGGTCGATCTGATCTTCATTACCATTTTCCTGAGTGAGTTCTTTTTGCGATGGGCAGTGGCCATAAAACGCAAAGAACACCTCAGATGGTATTTTTTCCCGTTTTTACGATGGTATGACTTAGTCGGCTGTATTCCCTTGGGCGGTACCCGAATATTCCGTTTTCTGCGAATATTCTCGATTCTGTACCGATTGCACAAACATCAGATTATCGACCTGAACCAGACCGCCCTGTATCGGTTTATCGCGTTTTACTACGACGTATTTGTTGAAGAATTAAGTGACCGTATAGTCGTAAAAGTACTATCGGATGCGCAGCAGGATATCGCCGCGGGCTCTCCGCTCATTGAAGACATCACGCAAAATGTATTAGCCCCGCGTCGTCCGGTGATCAGCAACTGGCTATCAAGCATGGTGAATCACTTCGGTCAGTCAATCAACGACAGTAAACACGGCGATGTGATTCGACGCCATGTGAAAGACAGCGTAGGCAAAGCGGTGCGAGAAAACGCGCAGGTCTCTACTCTTTCTTACGTACCGGTTGTCGGCAAAACCATTGAAAATACCCTGGAAAGCGCCGTAACAGATATCGTTACCGCCTCAATAGTGAACCTGCTCGCCGATCTGGAAGCAAAAGACATTGAGGAGTTTTTTGCGCACGGGTTAAAAGACTTCACCGTTGCCGAAGAAAACCTCGAAGATGAGTTTTTACTGGTCGTCAACGAGTGTATCGAGGCCATAAAAGGTCATGTATCACAGCAGCGCTGGAAGTCCCATTTAATCGAGAAGCAACAACAAAAACAGGCGAATAAAGCCGCCAACATCGTGGATGATACTGATGTTAAAGCACCTTGAGCTTAAAGTCCCGCCAGTGGTTGTGTTTCTACTGGCACTCATTGCCACCTGGTTTGTTAGTGATTTTGGCTGGCTGCCGCTGCCCTATCCACTGCGACCTTTGGGATTTGTGATTTTTGTTGCCGGGGGTATTGTAGGCATTGCCGGTGTCGTCGCGTTCAGGAAACACCGCACCACCGTCAACCCTCACAGTATTCAGAACGCCAGCAACTTAGTCAGTAGCGGCATATTTGCATACACACGAAACCCTATGTATCTGGGCTTGGTGATGGGCGTTGCAGGCAGTGCGTTTATTTTTCGAGATGCAAGCGGGTTTGTGTTTGCACTCGCCACCTTGTTGTACCTTCAACGTTTTCAAATTCAACCCGAAGAGCGCATGATGCATACGCTTTTCGGTGATGAATTTGCCGCTTATTGCACAAGAGTAAACCGTTGGCTGAGTTTGTCAGCCAACGATTAGTGTCTTTAAATAAAACAACGTCACTGACGACGCCAGGTAGTGCCCTGAGCACCATCTTCCAACACGATCCCCATGGCCGTAAGTTTGTCGCGAGCCGCATCGGCAGCGCCCCAATCTTTGGCTGCGCGAGCATCATTTCGGGCTTTGATCAGCGCTTCAATTTCAGCCGCGTCATCATCGCCACCTGATTGTAAAAACGCCTCAGGGTCACGCTGTAAAAATCCGAGAATGCCGCCGATTCCCTTCAAAACAGCCGCCAACTTGCCGGCTTCTTCGGCATTGTCTTTTTGCTTGTTCAGGTCGCGAGCAAGGTCGAATAACACCGAATAGGCTTCCGGAACATTCAGATCATCGTTCATCGCCGTTTCGAATCGCGCCAGGTAACCACCGTAACTTAAGTCTGTCACACTGTTCACATCGACACCGCGCAATGCCGTGTACAAACGCTCCAATGCCGACTTGGCCTGGTCGATGTTGTCCTGCGAGTAACTCAACTGACTGCGATAATGGGCCGACATCAGGAAGAAACGCAAAATCTCTGCATCGTGTTCAGCCAGTACGTCCCGCAGCGTAAAGAAGTTGCCCAGCGACTTGGACATTTTCTCGTCGTTTACCTGCACCATGCCCGTGTGCATCCAGGTATTTACATACGGCGTATCGAATGCACAGCAGCTTTGTGCCACTTCGTTTTCATGGTGAGGGAAAATCAAATCTGAACCACCGCCGTGGATATCAAAATGCTCACCCAGGTGTTTATGGTTCATTGCGCTACATTCGATATGCCAGCCCGGACGCCCCTCACCCCAGGGTGATGTCCAGCTTGGCTCGCCTGGCTTTGCGGTTTTCCACAACACAAAATCCAGCGGATCGTCTTTACCCTGCGCAACTTCAACACGGGCACCGGCCTGCAACTGCTCCAGGTTCTGACGGCTTAACTTGCCATAGTCATTGTATTTACTGACATCGAACAGCACATCGCCGCTCTCCGCCTGATAAGCAAACTCTTTATCAATAAGGCGTTGAATAACGTCGATAATTTCGCTCATATGACCGGTAACGCGAGGCTCTACATCGGGCTCAAGTAAATTCAGCGCCGCAAAATCCTCGTGCATCATCCCAATCGTGCGTTCAGTCAGTGCTTCAGCCGATTCGTTGTTGGCATTGGCACGCGCAATAATTTTATCGTCCACGTCGGTAATGTTACGAACGTATTTCACATCGAAATTTAAGTGGCGCAGGTAGCGCACCAGTACATCAAAGCTCAAATACGTTCGGGCGTGACCCATATGAGACAGGTCATATACAGTTATGCCGCACACATATAATCCCACCTTCCCTTCAACCAGCGGCTGGAAGCGCTCTTTCTGACGGGTTTTGGTGTTAAACAGCTGCAACATAACGGTAGATTCCTCAATATCCTGAAATTGGTGCCGAAGTTTAGCACTGTCGTGAGGCAGTTGCTACGCTTTAACGGGGCGGGCGTGGATAAGGTCTTTTAGCCTCGCGTCAATTGGGCTACTATTGCAAACACTGATTCAGCGACACAACAATAAGGTTAACTACTATGGTGACGTTAAAAACAAATCACGGCGACATTACCCTGGAATTATTTGCCGACAAAGCACCTAAAACCGTTGAAAACTTCTTATCTTACGTAAAAGACGGCTTCTACGACGGTACCATTTTCCACCGCGTAATCGACGGTTTTATGATTCAGGGCGGCGGTATGACGCCGGATATGGAACAGAAAACCACCAAGGATCCTATTGAAAACGAAGCCAACAACGGCGTTGCTAATGCTGCAGGCACCATTGCCATGGCCCGTACTAACGATCCACACTCAGCTACCGCGCAGTTCTTCATTAACGTGAAGGACAATGATTTCCTTAATTTCAGCAGCGAGTCTATGAACGGTTGGGGCTACTGTGTATTTGGTAAAGTGACTGCTGGTATGGACGTAGTAGAAAAAATCAAAAATGTGAAAACTGGCAACTATGGTTATCACCAGGATGTACCGGTTGAAGCAGTAGTCATTGAAAATGCGGTCGTCAGCGAATAAGATGCTCGCCCATTGAATAGTGTAAGGGAGTCCAATGACTCCCTTTTTAATGCCAACAGACTGATTTTGCATGCCATTTACCTACTTCATTGCTGACATCCACTTAAGTGCAGAACGCGAGGACATAACCCGGTGTTTACTGGAGTTTCTCGCCAGTGATGCCGTTCAGGCAGAGGCGCTTTATGTGCTGGGTGACTTGTTTGAATTTTGGTTAGGCGATGACGATGTTACCCCGCTGTCAGAGCAAATCGCCGCGGCATTCAACACGCTGTCCCAGTCTATCCCTGTGTATTTTATTCACGGCAATCGCGATTTCGCCATTCGTCAGGGCTGGGCGAACAAGGCGGGTATGACACTGTTGCCCGAACAACATGTAATCGACTTATACGGCGAACCAACGTTGATCATGCACGGTGACGAGTTGTGTACACTGGATGTGGAATACCAGAAGTTTCGCAAGAAAGCCCGTGGATGGTGGTGGCCACGACTAGTGGGCTCCCTGCCCCTTTGGTTACGACGTAAACTGGCCGAACGTGGCAGAAAAACCAGTCAGAAAAATCAGCAAAAGCTCACGGCTGAGATCATGGATGTCACACCTGAAGAAGTTGAAAAGGTGATGCAGAAACACAATGTTGCCAGACTGATTCATGGTCACACCCATCGCCCCAATATCCATTCGCTTACCGTTAACAATAAACCTGCGCACCGCATTGTGCTGGGCGACTGGTACACCCAGGGCAGCGTATTACGCGTCAGTGCCGTCGACGTGAGCCTGGAAAAACGCCAGTTCAATTAACGCCCTCTGTCATAAATCTGACAAGCTTCAGTAAGATTTCTGCAAGCAAAACTTCACAATGTTATAAATTAACATTCATAAAACCCCACTAGGCTACTTGCATTCGGATGCCAGACCAAGGTACTGATTTGCAATCACATCTACCTGTGCATTTCCGATGTATCTCGTTTAAGCAGCAACTAAGCTGCAAAACATAAAAATTAAAAGTCACTATTGGGAATATCACAATGAAACTGAACTGGAAACTCACTGCCAGTGCTGTTGCTATGGCTGTATCTTCAGGGCTACATGCTGATGTTCTGCCCACACACCAGGCAGAAAGTGCGTGGTTTACCGACGCGCAATCGAAAATCGAACAGAAGCTCGAAGTAAACAACAAGTTCAAAGCAAAAAACGTTATCTTATTTGTAGGCGACGGCATGGGCGTTTCAACCCTAACTGCAGCGCGTATTCTGAAAGGCCAGAATGCTGGCGAGTTGGGTGAAGAAGGCTACCTGACGTTTGAAGAGTTTCCTCACTCTGCGCTGGTGAAAACCTACAACGTTGATGCGCAAACACCCGATTCAGCGGGTACCATGACGGCCATGATGTCCGGCCTTAAAACCGACGTGGGTGTCATTGGTGTTGATGAAGACATCGAACGTGGCAACTGCGCCACTGTTGCTGGTAACGAAGTCGTTACCGCATTAGAGCTGGCTGAAATTAAGGGCTTGTCTACCGGTGTAATTTCAACTGCCCGTATTACGCACGCAACGCCTGCTGCGACCTACGCCAAATCCGCTGACCGTAACTGGGAAGACGTTTCGGATATGCCAGAAGACGCTATTACTGCTGGCTGTACTGATATTGCCGACCAGTTGGTAAACTTTGAAAGCAACCTTGAAGCGCGTTTTTCAGGTATCGACGTTGACGGTATCGAAGTCGTTATGGGGGGCGGACGCCGTCACTTCCTGCCGAAAGACGAAGCATTTAACAGTGCTGATGCAGTGAGCAGTGTTGAAGGCGACCGTACAGATGACCGTGACCTGACCAGTGAATGGCAGCAAATGTACGAAAACGGGGTATACGTTATCGATCAGGCGGGTTTTGACGCGATTGATACTGAAACCACAGAACGCGTGTTTGGTTTGTTTAACGAATCACACATGCAATACGAAGCTGACCGCGCCAATGACATTGCGGGTGAGCCTTCCGTTGCCGAGATGACCGAAAAAGCCATCAATATTCTGGATAACAACGACAAAGGCTTCTTCCTGATGGTTGAGTCTGGTCGTATTGACCATGGTCACCACGCTGGCAGCGCGTATAACGCCCTTACCGATACGCTAGCCTTCGAAGCTGCAGTTAAGGCCGCTTACGAAAACACCAACCCGGAAGAAACCCTGATTTTGGTCACCGCTGACCACAGCCACGTATTTACCATTGCTGGTTATCCAAAACGCGGTAACCCGATTCTGGGCAAAGTGGTAAATGTCGGTTCAGACGAGCCAGCTACTGCCGCTGACGATATGCCGTACACCACATTAGGCTACACCAACGGTTTAGGTCATCAGAATCTTGGCACCGAAACAGACGCCGATGCGGTTTATGCCTACGATGCCAATACCGGCCGGGTTGACCTTACTAACATTGATACCACCGCTTCAGGTTATCACCAGGAAGCATTAATTCCACTGGGCTCTGAAACCCACGCGGGTGAAGACATCTCTTTGCATGCAACCGGCCCTGGCAGTCAGTTGGTACAAGGTGTTGTAGAGCAAAACGTGGTATTCCACCTGATTAATCAGGCTTTGGATCTGGTAGAAGAATAAGCGGAGTTATAACCATGAATTTATTTAAGCTAAGTGTTGTTGCCGCTGCCGTAATCGGTTTAAGCGCATGTTCATTAGACGGTGACGATGGTCAGGATGGAGCAAATGGCGTAGATGGCGCTGACGGTGTATCCAGCCTGGTAGTGCAAACCCAACTGGCTGTCGGCGACGCCAACTGCCCTAACAGCGGTGTTCAAATCGACTCTGGATTAGACAGCGATGGTGATGGTGCCCTGTCTTCATCTGAAATCAGTTCAACCAGTTACGTCTGTGTTCCACCGGCCTCTTCAGTAGACTCTTCAGAGTTGCTGACCTCGTTAAACAATGACTGGTTTGTTGAAGCCGCAGCGGAAGTAGAAGCCAATAAAACCGTGTGGTTGGAGGCAACCGGCGCGCTGTCGACCAACAGCCTGAACAGCAACAATGTGGTGGTTACCAGCAAGGCTGACCTGGAACGCACAGTCACGTCACTGCGCGGACAGGCAAAGAACATCATCTTGTTCATCGGTGACGGCATGGGTATTTCAACTGTGACGGCCGCTCGTATCCTTGATGGCCAAATGAAAGGCCTGGACGGTGAAGAGAACAAACTGAGCTTCGACCAGTTCCCGTTTGCCGGTTTATCTAAAACCTATAACGTTGATGCACAAACACCAGATTCAGCCGGTACCATGACAGCGATGATGTCGGGCCTTAAAACCGACGTGGGTGTCATTGGTGTTGATGAAGACATCGTGCGTGGCGACTGTTCAACCGTTGCGGGTAATGAATTGGTTACTGCGCTGGAACTGGCGGAAATCGCGGGTAAATCTACCGGTGTCATCGCTACTGCCCGTATTACCCACGCAACCCCGGCTGCCACTTATGCCAAATCTGCTGACCGCAACTGGGAAGATATCTCAGATATGCCGGCTGAAGCGGTAGAAGCAGGCTGCAAAGATATCGCCGACCAGTTAGTTAACTTCGAGGCGAACCTGGAAGCCCGTTATGACGGTCTGGACGTGGACGGTATTGAAGTCGTAATGGGTGGCGGTCGTCGTCACTTCCTGCCTAAAGATGCCAGCTTCAACAGCCCGGATGCAGTAAGTGCCGTTGAAGGTGACCGCACTGATGGTCGTGATCTGACAGCAGAATGGGCAGCCATGTATACCTCGGGTACCTACGTATTCGACCAGGCTGGTTTTGACGCTATCGACACGGAAACCACCAGCAAAGTGTTTGGTTTGTTCAACGAATCACATATGCAGTACGAAGCCGATCGCGCAAACGATGTGGCGGGTGAACCATCACTGTCAGAAATGACCGAAAAAGCCATTCAGGTGCTGGACAACAACAACGATGGCTTCTTCCTTGTTGTAGAGTCTGGTCGTATCGACCACGGTCACCACGCAGGCAGTGCATACAATGCCCTGACTGACACAATTGAGTTTGCCAATGCAGTAGCAGCCGCTGACGCAATGACCAGCGATGACGATACGCTCATCATTGTAACCGCTGACCACAGCCACGTATTTACCATTGCGGGTTATCCGAAGCGCGGTAATCCAATTCTGGGTAAAGTCGTTAACGTGGGTTCAGACGAGCCAGCGACTGCGGCTGACGACCTACCCTACACGACCCTGGGTTACACCAATGGTTTAGGCTTCCGCAACTTAGGCGACGAAACTGATGCAGACGCTACGTATGCCCTTGCAGAAAGTACTGGCCGTCAGGACCTGACTGATGTTGACACCACCGCCTCGGGTTACCACCAGGAAGCCCTGGTACCTCTGGGTTCCGAAACCCACGCCGGTGAAGATGTTGGTATTTATGCCAAAGGCCCTGGCGCCTGGTTAGTGAATGGCACCAATGAACAAAGCGTGATTTTCCATGTTATGGATTACGCGGGTGACATCATCAACCAAGCTGAGCAGGCAATGGAATAATCCAGCGCTAAGTAACAAACAAGGGTTGTCGCTTAGCGGCGACCCTTTTTGCGTATTTAACGACGCATCCCATAAGTAAATTAGAGACAAATGATGTACAAAGCACTTGTTTTAATGACTACCCTTGGCCTGACTACCAACGCGGCAATTGCCAATACTTGTGAAAGCCAGTCCGCCACACTTCAGGCAGAATATAAAATCCATACTCACTCGGCCAACAGTGACAAGACCAAATTACTCAACTTATGGAGACAACCTAACGTGGTTGCCCATGAGTATCCGCAAACCCGGATCACCGAAACCTGGGAACATGTGCAGCAACGCCTGATAAAACCCACGCGCTACTTTGATGCGCATAACCGCGCGATTGAATATCAACCTGGCGAGTCGGTGCACGGCAAAACGGAAACCAGCTGGAGCTATCGCAATCAACTGTTCAGTGACAGCCTGCTTGCCAGTATGGAGCCAGGTAAAACGGTAGGCGAAGGTTGTGAGCGAAGCCAGACATATACATTAACGAAAGGCGACGCTACCTGGACCCTGATTTGGCTCCCGGAGTTATATATAGCCCGTTCGTTTAAGGTACTCTCACCGTCACAGACCGTGGAATGGACACTCACCAAACTCAGTTTTGACCCGGCACCTATCGACGCGTTCTTCGCCAAACGTTTTACCTATCAGACAACAGATTTTGCTGATATTGGTGACGATCACACCGATCCGTTCTTGACGAAAATGGTGCATCAGGGCTTTATCGAGAAAGGCGCTTCCGGCTACTACAATACCGATGGCGAGGCGATTGGCAGTGGTCACCACCATTGAGATAAATTGGGGTATTACAGACGGTTTATACCACCGTCTGTAAAAACATACCTATTGCCAACCTGTCACCGCTGGCGAGATGCAAAATATGTGTTATAAAAATGTAGGTAACACGCTGCGTTATAGCAGCACATCACTAACACCGTGCATCAAGGAAGGTGATAATGGCGGTTTGGTTGCTCTCTCCAGAGAACTTTTTGTATGGATCTATTCTGATCATCCTCTTCGTGGTCATGCTCTTCGAGTGCGTAGGGTTATTGTGTAAAACCGATCTATTTGGTTTATTTGATCAACACCAGTTTGGCCTGCTGTCTTCAAAACACCCTCCTCCGGAACATTTAACATCTTACTGGTATTCAGTTTCAGGTAGCGGCTGGCTATTGCTCTTTTTGTTTCTTTTTAGTCTACAGGGACTGGTTTATCAGTTCGGATTCCGTCGCTATGCCGACGTTATGGTCTCGGAGTTCTGGATATTTGCTGTGAGCGGCGCGTTGAGTATTACCATAGTGAGCGCGCTATTCTTTCGACTTCAATTTGTTATGCGTAAAGCTCTGGCCGCACAGACCAATTCAACACTAACCTCTACGGAACAGCACGAATTATCTGGCGCGGTAGCACAAATCATAACTGCCGCGGAAGCGAATAATACAATGGCGGACGCCATTGTATTGGATCATCAAAAACATGAAAAACGAGTGAAAGTGAAACCACTTGAGTCCGGTGAGACGTTCAATGCCGGGGATAAGGTCATCTTAATTCATCAGGGGATGAGTTGTTGGCTCGCATCACGCCGTAAAGACACTCCTAAATTAAACTAATGACTATTCGAAAAATGACCCGCTAAGCACTACAATGAAAAGGCTAAATAGTATTCTTAACCAGTGTCAGGGTTACTTTGTTTCGACTTCAATTTGTACTTATTGCAAGTACACTCTTTTCTGCGAGTCTATTCGCAAATCAGCAAGTGGATTGCGTAACTACGCACTATCCGCCATACACTGTATTTACCGAGGACGAACCGCCAACTGGCCGCGACATCGGATTACTGCGGGCGTTGTCAAAAGCAATGAATTGGGATATCGAATTTATTGATATCCCTTGGGGACGACTTAAACGCTCTATTCATACCGAGCCATTTCAGTGTTATTTCTCATTGGCCAACATTGAAGATCGCAGCGAGTATTTGCAATTTTCAAAGATACCGCTTCACACAACACAATATGCTTTGTTTTACCGTTCAGGTATCCCGGAAAAGCAACTGCACAACTGGACCAGCTTGCGTATTGGCGGTATGCGTGGGATCAGGATTTCTGAGAAGTTTATTGCCGAATACAATATTGAACCCAAGGATCTTGTCTACCTGGACTCCAATGAGAGTTTGGTAGACATGCTGAAACTGGGGCGGATCGATGGGTTTGTTACGAACCGTGTAGTAGGAAATATGCTAACCCGGCATGAACAAGGTATCGATTCGTTTGTGATCTCGTCGCTGGACGTACCGGTTTTTCTCGCTATCGACAAGTCCATGCAGGTTGATATGGAAAAGGTGGACGCTGTCTTAAACGACCTGATACAGGCGCAACAAAAAGTGATGGCCAGTAACGAAACAGCGCACTGACCATTACATGGTCAGCGCGCCGTCTTTTCAAAGATGGGCGTAAAAGGACGCGATTAGTGTTGAGTCAGCTGCGACACTGCGCCTACTACCAGCTCTGCCCCATCCTGAATTTCCTGTATAACCGCCTGTGTGTCTTTCAGTTGTTGTAATGCTTCCATTGCGCTCTTTCTGCTGGCATTAATGGAGTCAACCGCCGCTTCAGCCAACTGACTGTTTTCAGCTACCACGTTAACAATTTCATCTGTCGATTTGGTTGTTCTGAATGCAAGCTCGCGAACTTCATCAGCAACAACGGCAAATCCTCGTCCCTGATCTCCGGCCCGGGCAGCTTCAATGGCAGCGTTCAATGCCAGTAAGTTTGTTTGATCAGCAATGCCGCCAATAGCCTGAATAATTTTACTGATTTCCTGAGACTGCTTGTTCAAGGCATCAATACTTTCAGATGCTTGCGACATTTTGTCTACCAGCGCCGACATCATATCGCCTGTTGACTGCATTAACGCGTGTCCACGTGTTGAGCTGTCTCCGGTTTGACGAGAAGTTTCATATGCCATATCTGCCGCTTCCGCAACACGACGTTCCTGCATTACCTGTTCGGTTATATCGCTGGCAAATTTCACACAACGGGTCAGTTCTCCGTATGCATTAAAAATAGGGTTGTACGAACCTTCCAGCCAAATTTCGCGGCCTTGTTTGTCGAGGCGCTTATAGCGCGAAACAAAGAACTCACCGCTCTTGAGTCGTTTCCAGAAGTCTGCATACTGTGCGCTCTCCGCCTCTTCACGGGTACAGAACATGCGATGGTGCTTCCCTCTGACTTCATCCAACGAATAGCCCATGGTTTTACAGAAATTCTCATTCGCGTCCAGCACAATACCGTCGATTGTGAACTCAATCACAGCCGTGGAGCGTTTAATGGCTTTGATCATGTTTTCATTTAAACGGGAAGAGTTGATGGTACGCGTGAGGTTGCTGGCAAATAAATCGATGGAGAAAACATTGCCGTTGGGGTCACGAATGGGCTGCATAATCACCCTCAACCAAAGATGTTCAGCAGTACCGTTGTCTATTTCAACCGCGCCAGACCAGTGCAATTGCTCTGTGATTGCTCGTTGTAACTGCTTAAAGTGCTCAGTATTTCGCGCTTTCGGCGGGACTAAGTCAACGAACGGAATACCTTTAAGCGTGTGTTCTGGTAATCCGGTTTCACTCGTGAACAACTCGTTTGCGTCGGTTAACTCACCTTTCGGATTCATCGACACATGCAGCATTTCACTGCTAACACTATCGAAGATCTGTTTAAAGGTAGACAGTTCCCCGGACACTTTTTGCAGCTTGTCGGCAAGCGCCTTGCTTTTTGAAAACATTCAATCGCTCCATCGATAATACAGGGTAAGAGGTATCCTAATTATCGCTATTATTATCTTGTTTGCGTGCTAATGACAAGGATGTCATAGACTTAATTAAATGTTGCCATGAATTATCTGCATTTTAAAGCAAGACTTCAAAAAAATTTATATTTATTAGTTATTTACAATATAACGTAAAGCCCCGATTGAGCTTCAGGGCAAACAGAAGGGACACTGGCGCATCAAATCAAACGGGACAGCCACTGTGGAATTTAAAATCCTGATCGGGCGACGATATCAAATCGGATTCAATGCCTCTGAAGAACGCAACGCGCTCTGATATATCTTTACCAGCTATCTCTTCAGCCAGTGTCAGATAGTCCTGATAATGACGCGCTTCTGAGCGTAATAAAGAGATATAAAAGTCACCGAGAGGTTTATCTACGTGAGGGGCCAGCACAGCGAAACGTTCGCAGGAACGCGCTTCAATGAACGCACCACAAATCAGCTTATCGATCAGCGCGGCCGGTTCGTGAGTTTTTACGTGTTGAAGTAAGCCTCTTGCATAGCGGCTTGAGCTGATGGTGTCGTAGGTAATACCATAACCTTCCATGATTTCCAGTACCTGATAAAAATGATGTAGTTCTTCTTTTATCAACAATACCATTTTGTCGATCAGGTCCTGACCATAAGGCGTACCCGATTTCGGTATCATGGATTTAGTCAGCTTTTCGTGATTCGCCAGCGCTTTCCAGTCGCCCACCTTGCGATAGGTAAAATCTTCAAACGGCTTTAACCAGGCCAACAACGCGTCTCCACTTTCCTTGTCTACCGCATAACGACGGATCAAAAACATAGCGGATTGCGCGGCCTTGAGCTCACATACCAGATGATCAAGCAGCACGGTTGACAGGTTTTCAGGTTTAGCAGCTTCAATAACCCAGGCTTCGGGGGTTTCACAGCCTAAAAATGCGTGGATGGGGGCTAGTAACTGTTGCAACGGACTCTCTCTGAACGGCATTCACTTTCTGCGTGAAGTTTATCACAGGAACGAGGTGGTTCTAAGTAGCGAAATACGGAGCTCTGACACTTTGTGGTACCACCTTATTTACGCCGAAAATACACACAAAATTCACGCAGATCATTTTTTAACCAAAACTATTGACTTAAATTTATACTTAGATGAGACTAAATGTAACAATTATGTTAACCAGTTAACATAATAATAAATAATAAGTGGTAACAGCAGATCAACCAGCCGGGAGGCATTATGATCCTAAATCATTTGTGGGGTATTTATACCCACCCTAAAGAAGAATGGGAAACCATTGACCAACGTCACGAAAGCTACTTTTACGCACTCAGTCACATCGCCGTTATTGCCCTGATCCCTGCCATTATTGGCTATTACTCCGCTGCGCATCTGGGTTGGAGTATTGGTGCTGGCGAAATTATTAAACTGACACAGCAAAGTGCGATGACCATGAGCATCGCCATGTATTTCGGTCTGATTGCTGGTGTAGTGTTACTGGCTATTTTAATTCATGAGCTTGCTAATGCATTCGATGCCGCGCCAACTTACACCCAGTCGCTTGAGCTGGCAGCTTATACTGCTACGCCTCTGTTCATGGTCGGCTTTGCCGGTTTGTATCCTGAGCTTTGGTTTATCATGGCAGTGGGATTAGTTGGCTTGTCTTATTCGGTGTATCTGTTGTACTCAGGCGTGCCAATTCTGATGCACATCCCGGAAGAGAAAGGGTTTATCTACTCCAGTTCAGTGGTAACCTGCGGTTTGGTACTGCTGGTCATTCTGATGGCGAGCACAGTGATCCTTTGGAGCATGGGGCTCGGGCCAATTTACATGCATTGATGCGCATCTACGATTTTTGCAAACTGCATTAAAAAAGCCGTACTGAGTACGGCTTTTTTGGCTCTGGCTGTTTATTCTGGATTACGAATCCATGTTATGCATTTCCAGGTTTGACAACTCTGCCTGCACTACCGGTGCCTGGCGCGCTTTTTCGCTTCGCGCTACGTCAATGCGTTCCAGGTAAGACTGGTCAACATCACCGGTTATGTAGTTACCGTCAAAGACAGATGTCTCAAAGCGTTTAATTTGCTGATTCTCGTGCTGTACCGCATCAACGAGGTCCTGAATGTCCTGGAAGATAAGACCGTCAGCCTGGATCAGGTCAGAAATCTGGTCGATTTCACGCCCGTATGCAATCAGTTCATTGGCCGATGGCATATCGATACCGTACACGTTCGGGAAGCGAATCTCAGGTGCGGCTGATGCAAAGTAGACTTTCTTGGCACCAGATTCACGTGCCATTTCAATAATTTGCCCTGACGTAGTACCACGCACAATAGAGTCATCAACCAACAGTACGTTTTTGCCTTTAAATTCAGAAGAAATGGCGTTTAGTTTGCGACGCACCGATTTCTTACGCATAGTCTGCCCAGGCATGATGAATGTACGACCGATATAACGGTTTTTCACGAACCCCTGGCGGTACGGCAAATCAAGGGTATTGGCGATTTGCAGCGCGATATCCATTGACGTTTCCGGGATTGGGATCACAACGTCAATATCCAGGTCCGCCCATTCACGGGCAATTTTTTCTCCCAGCTTTTTACCCATGTTTACACGTGACGCATATACTGAAATACCGTCGATAAATGAGTCCGGACGTGCAAAATAAACAAACTCAAAGATACACGGTGATGTTACCGGGTTTTCTGCACATTGTTGCGTGAACAGTTCGCCCTGCTCGGTAACAAACACCGCTTCACCCGGCGCTACGTCGCGAATAAATTTAAAACCGACGGCATCCAGTGCAACACTTTCAGACGCCACCATATATTCGTCGCCCATTTCAGTAACGCGCTTGCCCAGCGCTAACGGACGAATACCGTGGGGGTCACGAAACGCTACCATGCCCAAACCGATTATGGCAGCCGCAACTGCATAAGCGCCGCTGATTTTCTGGTGAACTTTGGTCACTACATCAAAGATGTCTTTTGGTGATACTGTCAGGCCTGTCGTCTTAATTTGCAGCTCGTGGGCAAAAATGTTCAACAGGATTTCGGAGTCAGACGTGGTGTTTACATGACGACGAGCGTTACGTGCCACTTCTTCCTGCAATGTGTGGGCATTGGTAAGGTTACCGTTGTGCGCAAACGCAATACCAAACGGCGAGTTTACGTAAAATGGCTGAGCTTCCGCGGAGCTTGATGAGCCCGCAGTAGGATAACGGCAGTGACCGATACCCATGTTACCCGTCAAACGTTTCATATGACGTGTGTGAAACACGTCTCTAACCAATCCATTGTCTTTACGCAGATTGAACACACCGTTATCGATGGTCATGATGCCTGCTGCATCCTGGCCACGATGCTGTAGCACGGTTAAACAGTCATACAACGACTGGGCGACCGGTGTTTTACCAACAATTCCGACAATACCACACATTCAGGTTACCTATTTAAGCGGGAGTTAAAAAACTGGAGCTGTCTTTTACGTAGCTAAAAAACCACTCAATAATGACTGCAAATTCTGGCACCAATACCGACTCTTCCCACCATGTGGACGATGCGGATGGCGTAAAGGTATCCAGAAAGAATAATAGCGCACTTGCGATGAGAATGCCGCGTAATCCACCGAAAACAGCGCCGAGCGCACGGTCGGTTCCCGACAAGCCGGTAGCTTGAACCAACTGGCCAATTACGTGATTCACCAATGCGCCAAGGATCAAAGTGACCACAAAGAGCACGGCAATAGCGGCACCATTGCGAATAAGTTCATCGTTAATTTTGGTAAAGTACACCGCGAGGTCGGCGTAAAACTGGCTGGCGATAAAGAGCGCGGCAAACCACACCGCTAAAGAGATAGCTTCTTTGACAAAGCCACGCATCAAACTGATCACAGTTGATAGCGCAATTACAGCAATTATTGCGTAATCCAGCCAATTCATCGTCGATATCTTACCTAGTAAGCGTTGCCCTGGGGTAATAATCCACAGCACACCGCGTCGAATTCGCGCGCATTCTACCAGAAGTCAGAATGATTACCAGTGCAGGAATTTTACTCAGCAACAATGTCGGTTGTAGAACCTCTACTATACCGGATTTTTTTCAGTTTTTATAAACACTTATTTGGGGCTGTAGATCTTCACTGTTCACTTTTGCAACAGCCCAAAGGGGTCGTTATGAAAGCATTTTACTCTTTGTCACAGCCCTTTGACGTAGAACAACTATGCCTTCAGGGCTGTTTCGCGATTAAAATGCTTTCATTTAGACCAAAAGCTGTACAGCAAAGACCTACAGGCCCTAAAAATAAACCCGGTGAATACCGGGTTTAATATCCTTAGCTGTTTACGCTAAATGTCGTGACTTTGCCCTTCAGACCGGTCAATTCCTGCAGATGAGGAATGGCCGTCTCCAGCGTACTCTTATCCAAATTCGGTCCAACAAAGACTTTAGTGAGCGGGCCGGAACTGGTGACAATGGGCTTACTGAACGCGCGGTAACCTGCATCTTCTAACTTATCCAGCAACTGCTTTACGTTTTTCTGATGACGAAAGCTACCTAACTGAATGACCCAGCTGTTGCCAGTACTGGCTTCGTCGGGGGCTTCAACTACGGTTTGTCGTGCCAGATCATCATTACCCGCTGAACTGACTTCGGCCGTGACGGTTTCATCTGGTGTGGCTACCTGAGGTTCAGGTTCGTCGTCCAGTGCGGGCTCGTTAACAATTTCTATGGGGCGTTGCGTAGCGGAGGCAACACGCTCTGCGGGAAACGGTTCAGGGTTCACAATGGGCTTTTGATTAGGGGCAGGTGGCACATTCACGAATACGTCCTGATTACTAGTTTTCTTGCCATCCAGCATATCAGGCAAAAAGATGACAGCCACTGCCACCAGTATCACGGTCCCCACTAATCTGTTTTGTAACGCTGACGCCACTACTGCCTCACCCTGTCGTTATTTTAGTATATTGTGCGGTAACGCTAAAATATCTGCAACAGTATGAAACGATCCAACCACTAAAATTAGTGCATCATCAGCCGCCTTGCTTCGTGCGGCATGAAATGCGTCTACAACGTGAGCAAATTGCTGTTGAGACTGTCCGGCTGGAACCGCATTGCCTAATACCTCGGCGGAAAGTCCTCGCGGCCCTTCTGTAGAAGCCAGATACCAATTTGGCTGAAAGTTTTCGAATGGCGCAAGTGAAGGGGCTAACGCTTTATCCTTGAGCATGGCAATGACAATGTGCAAGGACGAAAAGGACTGCTTGTTCAGCCAGGCCGCCAGTGACTCGGTTGCCTGAGGGTTGTGACCCACGTCAAGGTAGGTGTTTGGCTGACTAGCAATAAGCTGCCGGCGTCCGGGCAAACGTGTATTGGCCACCACTTCAGCGATAGCAGCATCGTCGAAGTGGTATCCAAGGTGATGCAGACTGGCAAATGCCGTTGCCACGTTGTTTGCCGGAATGACGGTATCTGGCAAACGGATTTTTCGACCGTTCGGATGCATAAGCAGTAGGCCCTGCTCTACTTCTTCAATCGCGAACTGCTTGCCTTGCCACAGCGCATTAGCCTGCTTTTCTCTCACCGCCTCAACCAACGTGACGGGCGGCTCGGGCTCACCAATAACCACATTACCCGCGTCGCGGATAATGCCGGCTTTTTCGGTGGCAATTTTCTCACAGGTATCACCCAGCCAGTCCTGATGATCAAGTCCAATACTGGTGATCACCGCAATGTCATTATCAACAATATTCGTTGCGTCCAGGCGCCCGCCCAGGCCAACTTCTAAGATCACAACATCGAGATTTGCCTGCATCAGCATTAGCATGCCTGCCAGCGTGCCAAATTCGAAATACGTCAGGCTGGTTTCACCGCGAGCTACCTCTACCTGTTCAAATGCGCGGCAAAATGCCGCTTCAGCAGGTAAGTCACCGTTTACGCGAACACGTTCACGGTAATCCAGTAAATGAGGGGAACTGTAAACACCTACAGACTGACCATTGCGCAGCAGCGCTTGTTCCATAAGTGCACAGGTTGAGCCTTTACCGTTGGTACCACCAACAATAATGACCCGGGAATCAAAGTGAATCTGCAGCGCGTTAGCGACCTGTTTTACTCTATCCAACCCCATATCAATCGTTGTTGGATGAATAGACTCCAGGTACGCTAACCACTGTGAAAGGGAGCGTTGAATTGTCATTGAATAGCGGCTCTGCCTGCTAGTCCGGACGGTGCAGTTTGCTTAATACACTGTGTAATTTGTCACGCATATCGCGGCGATCCACTATCATGTCGATGGCGCCTTTTTCAAGCAGGAATTCACTGCGCTGGAAGCCTTCCGGCAGCTTCTCACGCACGGTCTGCTCGATGACACGAGGACCAGCGAAGCCGATTAGCGCTTTAGGCTCGGCAACATTGATGTCGCCTAACATTGCCAGACTCGCCGATACACCACCCATAGTAGGATCGGTCAGCACAGAGATATACGGCAGGCCCTTTTCACTCAGCTTCGCCAACGCGGCTGATGTCTTCGCCATCTGCATTAACGACAGAAGTGCTTCCTGCATACGCGCACCACCACTGGCTGAGAAACAAATCAGCGGGCAGTTGTTTTGGATAGCTGCATTTACTGCGGCAACAAAGCGCGCACCAACAACCGATGCCATTGAACCACCCATGAACGCAAATTCAAAACTGGCCACAACAACTGGCATGCCTTTCAGTTTGCCCTGCATAACAATCAGGGCGTCTTTTTCGTTGGTGGATTTTTGTGCCGCAGTAATGCGGTCTTTATAACGCTTGGAATCTTTAAACTTCAGAATGTCCTGCGGCTCCAATTCTGAAGCTAGCTCTTTGCGGTCACCCTGATCTAAAAACGCGTCCAAACGTTTACGCGCGTTGATGCGCATGTGATTGTCACACTTGGGACACACTTCCAGCAGTTTATCCAGCTCTTGCTTGTACAGCACAGCCTGACAACTGGTGCATTTGGTCCAGATCCCCTCAGGTACATTACCTTTGGTAGACGTTTGTGTTTTGGGAAGAATTTTTTGAATCCAGCTCATGCCAGAGATTTCCTTTTTTATGCCCGTCACTGCTACGCTTTTTACTGATTTTTAGTGCCAGCCGTCACAGGATTGGTGAATTTTTAACAACTATCGGTTTTACCGAATTATGGCGACATATTAGAGCATATTCAACGCAATAGCGAAAAGTAAAACTGGTCTAAGAAGTTAGTCTGGCAGGAATAACGGACCAAGTGGCTGCTCGGGTAAACCAAACGCATCAGGATAATCCACTTTTACCAGATACAGACCATTTGGCTTCGCAGTTGCCGCAGATAGCGTACGATCGCGACCAGCCAGCAATGTAGCTATCCAGTCAACCGGCTGATGCCCCGATCCTATCTCGACCAGCGAACCAACAATGTTGCGTACCATATGGTGGAGAAACGCATTGGCACTGATATCGACGACCACAAAGGCACCATGGCGCGACACAGTGACGTTGGTAACGTTGCGAAACGGCGTTTTAGACTGGCACAGGGCAGCGCGAAACGCACTGAAGTCCTGCTCACCCAATAAAGCTTGTGCTGCTTCATGCATGAGTTGCTCATTCAGAGGGCGATGTATATGCGTTATACCCTGCTCTAAAATGGCCGGGCGCATTTTGTGATTGTAGATGACGTAGCGATAGCGTCGGCCCGTGGCGGAAAAACGCGCATTAAACTCGTCGGATACATGCACACACCACTTCACCGCCACCGACGAGGGTAAATTAGCATTGACGCCCATAGTCCAGGCTTTGAGCGGACGTACCGCATCACAGTCAAAATGCACAACCTGACCTGTTGCATGCACACCGGCATCGGTGCGACCAGCGCACTGCACTTCTATTGGTGTATTGGCCACGGTAGATAAGGCTTTTTCCAAATGTTCCTGAACACTCGGCACTTCACGCTGGCGTTGCCAGCCGTAATGTTGTGCGCCGTCATATTCAATACCTAGTGCAATTCGAGTCATGTGTGTACAGCAATTATTAAACGGGGGCGTAAGTGTATTATAAGGCGGTAGAAGGGGCAATTTTGCAGGGAAGAAAAGCCCTTCCCTGCGGGTTTTATGTGGTTATTTTCTGAAATCCGTATCGCTGCTTGTCGCAAAGTAGGCAAACAGCGTGTAAATCGCGGTATTAACCTTCAGTGCATCCTGGTCTACTTTGTCCAGAGTGTCGTTTTCGGTGTGGTGAAAATCAAAGTAATCCAGACCATCGGGCGCAAAGTTCACCGCCGGTTGGCCCGCTTTACCCAGTAGACTCATGTCGGACTGACCTTTGGCCGTATTGGTGGAGGCCAGGGCAACCCCCATCGGTGCAATATATTCCGCAAAATCACGTATGGCATTCAGCGCCGTTGGCCCCACGCCAGGCTCCATTTTATAAATTTCGCCATTGCCGAAGTCCCACTCAGCGCCCATGACATGCTGCGACATGTCGTCAGCGTGGCGCTTCACATAATCTTCTGCGCCCACCAGTCCAATTTCTTCTGCCGCGAAGAGTATTACGCGCAGTGTACGAGCCGGACGCTCAGGCAATTCAGCAATATAATGCCCTGCCGCCATGATAATCCCCATGCCAATGCCGTCATCAACAGCGCCGGTACCCACATCCCAACTATCGATGTGTGCACCGAGCGTGACATACTCGTTTGGCTTCGTGCTGCCTGTAACGTCGCCAATTACATTGGCAATGGTCACAGTTTTCCCTGTAGGGCCGCTAGCATTGGTGGTAATCGTAAACGACACGGGTTGGTTGCGTGTAAACATGTTTTCCAGCAAGTCGGCATCCGGATTAGAAATAGCTACCGCAGGAATTTTAGGATGCTTTTCATCGTATCGCATTACCCCAGTGTGGCCGATACGGTCGGTGTCTGTACCCACAGAGCGCATCAAGAAGGCCACAGCGCCTTTGCTTGCCGCTGCAGAAGCACCTGCCACACGGGCGCCAACAGCTTTTCCATAACCGTGGCCGTCGATATGACGTTCCATTTTGTACCCGACGTACGCAATTTTACCCTTCAGGCTACCTGCCGGGGCAGCTTGCAACTCAGCAAGATCCGCGAAATGCACCACCTCTGCGGTTAAGGGCTTGCCGTCGGTACCCACACTGCCACCCAGCGCCAGCCCGACGACTTTATGAGGAAATGGCGCGGTAATTTGCAAGGTTAGGTCGCCGCGTTGCCACAGCTGAGCCTGACTTTCCTCAATCCAGACTTTGTCGAAGCCCAGTGTTTTGAGCTTGTTAACAGCCCATGTTGTAGCGAGATCAGCGCCGGGTGTTCCCACCATACGTGACCCGACTTCTGTAGTCAGGGACTCAATCAACGAATAAGACAGCGTATCTTGCTTTACTTCGGTCTTTATTGCGTCCATTACGGAAATCTGCTTTTCACTCAATGCCGCAAAGCTACTTGCTGAAAAGAGCACGCCTGCCATTCCCAACAGTGCCGCTGCCAGTGGCCGTTTCATTGTTTTCATTTTTGTCATTTACCTTATGCGAAGTTAGCGTTAGCGCGTCAGCATAGTGGTATCAGATCCCGCAAAGAAAACAAAGTATCCGTCGACAACTTTCTGTTGCCATGCGACAGAGGTTTAGCCAGAGCGTCTGCATACTTCATGACTTTGTATTATTCAGCTTCATCACCGCCAAAAAGTCAGCAAACGTTAGCCTGGCATCTATTGAGCGAAATACTCGAATCGGGCGTTCCACCCGTTCTTTTCCATAGCTGCCGTCAGGATTGATGACCCTTGACGCCATTGTGTCACTTTGGCTGCTTTGTACAGACAGAGCACTCAGTGTAACTAGTGGGTGATCGCCCATAGTCAGCGCGCCGCCCATGTCTACAAACGGAGGTAAGTGTGTATATTGTTCATATAGCCAGGTTGCAGTCGGCGATACAGGTTTGAAATCGATGGCCATTTCCGCCACCGAATATTGCATCTGACGGTATGTACTAACCGGAATTTGCCAAATTGGCACCGTGCTCTGTTCAAACACGTACTTTGCCGCGTCGAGGTCGGTCATGAGATTGTATTCCGGCTCTCCCGTCGGATAATCACCACCGCCAATCCATATCAGGGTCATGCGCTGAGCGATTGCAGGTTCAAGTTTTAGTGCTTCGGCAAGATTAGTCAGTGGCCCGCCGCAGGTGAAAAATAAGGGTAAATCACTGTCTTGCATAGCCGCTTGCACAATAGCTTTAGCAGCATTAGATGGTTCATTATGTTCCTGACTATTCAAGTCATAACCCGGGGCAACGGGCACCTCTTTAGTCCCTAGCAAAGCCAGTAACTTATTCGCTTTTTGCGCGCCTGCCACCGCGGTATCCCTATCCCGGTAACTAAATTTCGCTAATTCAGGATCTAAACCCGATACAGTAATTAGCACCGTTTCCGTTTTTTTACTGAGTAACTGGTGGGCTAACGCTGCTAACCCATCCGGATCGCCGGCAAAGTCGTTGTCAACGATCACTCTGGCACTGACGCGCTGTGTAATTTCCCTTTCCCCAGCATTCACCAGCCAACACTGACTCAGTACCAATACAAAAATGGTTTGAATTCCGTATTTACGCAATAATTTCATGATTCAACACTTCTTAAAACAATCAATGAAACCAAGTGTGCGATGGGAATACCCGGCCGTAAAATAGCCATTTTTAGGTAGTGTATACAAACAACCTATACATGGGGTTCTATCAGAAGGCTTTGCAGTGTAGGCCGAATGTAGTTCGGTATGGATTAACTACGGTGAAATGCACCGGCCAGAAAAAAGGCCCGATGCCAGAACGAATCGCGTTCTGCCTTTCGGACCATCTTACATTGTGTGGTGCTGTTTCAGGCAAGTTGTTCAGGGCCTGAGATATTCAGCCTATTTGAACTGCTGCAATGCCCGGCTATGCGCTGAGTGTTTTAAGCAAGCTTTCTGCTTCCGCTTTTTGATTGTCGGAGCCTTTATCCATCACTTCTTCGAGCAACTCTTTGGCGGCTTCCGGGTCGTCCATTTCAATGTAAACCCGAGCTAGATCAAGATTTGCATTCTGGCCTGCGTCTTTGTCGATATCAAATACATCATCGTCGTCGCTTACGCCGCTGAATTCTGACAAACTGACATCTAAATCCAGCTCTCGCTCCGCTTCGTCCTCTTCCGTAGCATCAGACTCAGCCATTAGCGTTTCCACATCCACAAAATCGTCTTCTATAGAAGCATCAATGGGATTATCGGATTCAGCGCTGTCTTCTGCATCCGTTTCGGTCAACGCGTCGTCAGTAACGTCACTCGCCGGTGCTTCGGTTGCTTCTTCGCTGAACAGTGCCTGCAAATCCAAATCCGGATTGTCCAGTTTGAAGTCTTCCAGCGCTTTATCTTCAGGCTCTTCACTGTCGATAGCGCCGAGTAATTCGTCAAACTCACTGTTGTCGAGTTCATCCAGAATAGCCGCTTCTTCGCCGCTGCTACCTTCCGTTAGCCAGTCGTCCAGTCCAGGGACATCTTCGAGTTCATCAATATCGACTGAATCGCGCTGTTCTTTTGACGCAGCGTCTGGCAATACGCCGTCCTGTTCCTGCTCCAGTTCAAAGCTGTCGATTTCTTTCTCAAAATCGTCCAGAGCCTGTCCCAGCAGATCATCATCGAAGCCATCGTCTGATGGTGTTTCGCCCGATTCAGCCTGTTCAGAAAATGACGGGATGTCGTCCATCATTTGCTTGTCGAAATCTGCCAATGCTTTTTCAAAGGCGGCCTCGCCTGTTAGCGCATCGTCATCTACGTCAGATTCAGCGTCTTCAAGACCTTCGTCGGCCAGATCGTTTGTTTCGGGTTCAGTGCTATCTACTTGGGCCTCTGCCTGCTCTTCTGCCAGCGCATCAGCACGGTCGAGTTCGTCGAGCTCTTCCAGAATAGCTTTAGTCAGGTCCTCTTCAGCTTCATCAGCCTCATCAGCCTGATTTTCGGCTTCGGCATCTGATTCTGGGTCAATGTCTGATATTGAATCTGCTTCTGGCTCAGATTCCACGTCAAACTCTTCTGATTCCAGCGCATCCTCAGTTACGTCTTCAGTCTCTGGCAGAGTGTCTGATAGAGCCTCTGCGTCATTGTTGAGTGCGTCCGCGGCGGGCTCTTCTAAGAGCACCTCTTCAGAGAGCTCGTCTTCTGACGCTAATTCATCTGATGTCGCTTCTTCAGCCTGCGCGTTTAACTCATCGAGTAATTCGTCGGTTAGAGCATCGTCATCTGCCAGCTCTTCAGCGTTCTCCGATGTGACCTCGTTATCTGCTTCTACCGATAACGCCATGTCGTCTTCTGATGATTCGAGCTCAGCCAGTAACTCGTCGGTCAGCGAGTCTTCCGGCATGTCATCTTCGATGTTTTCCGGCGCATCGTCCAGTGTGTCGACGGCGTCTTGTTCACTTTCGTCAGCCGATGCTTGGTCTGAATCGGCAAGGTCGTCGGCGTCTTCTAACTCAGCGTCAAGTTCAGCCAGCAGCTCATCGGTTAGCGGGTCATCCAGTTGTGAATCGTCGAAATCGTCCTCAACTTCGACCTTTGCATCAGGATCAACCGTCGCTTCAGATGCTAACTCTGCTTCTGATTCTGAATCTGGTTCAGAGTCTGGCTCTGGCTCGAACTCGCCCAGCTCCTGTAACAGTTCATCGGTCAAATCGTCGGAAACATCTTCGTCAAAACTGCTCTCATCCACATCATCTGCCGGTGCTTCCGGCAATGGCGACACGTCCAGTTCATCGTCTTCTGGTAACTCTGCTTCCAATTCGGCCAGCAGCTCGTCGGACAACGGATCTTCAAACACATCCGCATTCTCAATGTCATCGATATTGATTTCATCGAGGTCGTCAGTAATGTCGTCAATGCTTTGCAGTTTCGATTCTGCTTCGGTATCGGTTTGCTCCTGATTGTCGATGACATCCTCGTCGAGGTCTTCATCATCCAGATCGCCGGCAAGGTCGCCCATCATTTCAATCTGGTCAATTTCGCTGATTATGCTGTCAGTTAAGCGGTCCAAAGCCTGTGACTGCTGGGAAATTTCCTCATCCAGCTTGCCCAGCATCTCTTCGCTAACCGGGCCGTCGTCTACTGGTAAAGCGGCTTTGTCTTCCTCTGTTGGTTGGTTTTCTTCCAACAAATCATCGATCGAAATTTCCGGCTTATCGTCGTCTTCATCATCAACCGGACTTTCAATCGGTACAGCGGCAATATCGTCATCAGACTCATCAAGTTCATCAATGTCTGATTGTGGTTCAATTTCTGGCTCAGGCTCAGGTGCAGGCGCTTGTTCTGCATCCAGCAACGCATCGATATCGTCGATATCAAAATCGTCATCTGCGGCGTTATCAGCCAGGATATCGTCGATGTCATCATCTGACACCTCTTCATTTTCTTCTGTTTTGTAGACCTGTTCAGGATCTTCAAGCAGGGCCGCTAACTCTTCGTCGCTGGTTTGATCTTCTTCCCCTGCCAGTGACTCGCCATCCTCAACATCGTTTAATTCACCTAAGTCCGCAGCCTGTTGCTCAGACTCGAAGTCGTCCAGTAAGTCATCGTCGGCGGAAAGGTCTATGGCATCGTCGTCGGCATCATCGGCAAATTCGTCATCGAACAAACTGTCCAGTTCGTCCTGGTCCAGCTCACTGTCACCTTCCTCAAATGGATCCGAGCCTTCGTCAGGTACCAGCATGTCATCGTTTAGATCAGCAAATGATTCATCTTCATTTAATGAAGACTCCAACTCTGTCGACAGCACGTCGTCGAGTAAATCGTCGTCGTTAAACAACTCTTCATCGGAGAGTTCATTGTCGTCGATATCGCTTTCGATGGCCGTGGACAGGTCAGCAATACTTTCATCGACTTCTGGCGCCGGTTGCTCAGGCAATTTCACCCCGGGTTCAGCAGGTGATGACTTACGCTTCATCAACCATACCGCCAGGCCGGCAATAAATGACAGGCTTAACAAAGCAGTACCAGCGATTAGCGCCATGGGGCTGGTAAGCATGGCCGCGATAGAATTTTCCTGCTCAGCTTGTTTAGCTGCGCGATCGCTCAGCAGGATTTCTTTTAATTCACGTTGAAGTGCCAGTTGTTCTTCGACCTTGGTTTCCACTTCGTCGTCTACCCGACCGCGAAGCGATTCCAAATCGGTATTTATTTTTTCGATACGGTCGTACAGTTTCCGGTTATCGTCGAGTAACGCCTGAACACTGTCGATTGATGCGGCAAACTGATTGCGTAACTCTTCAAACTGACGCGCTTGTGACTGGTCGATTTGCACCAGTTGCTGTTCTAACTCGGATTTAGTCTGGGTCAGATCTTCCTGATTAACAAGCGGCACCGGCGGCTTGAGGTTATTCAGACTATCACCCGGCCGGGGTTCCATTCTCGCCCAGGCGGCGTCATCAGCTTCTGCTTTTAAGCGTGCTTTTGTGGGATCGATTCGCGCGATGTAACGGTCGGAAGGCAGCTTGAGGGTTGCCCCATCTACCATAAGATTTAAATTTTGCTGTTCAAACGCATCGGGATTCAGTTCGTAAATGGCCACCATCACCTGATATATCGTCAGGTTTTGATTTTGACGGTAACGATTAGCAATGCGCCACAGAGTATCCTGAGAGTCAATTGGGCCGTATACCGCACCAGAGAATTGGTCGGTAGCATTTTTTGGCCCACGAAGCGGTGTGGTTTGCGCTGAAACGGGGTCGCTAACAATGCCGCATAGCATTATTAGTAGTAACCAACCCGTTAAATGCAATTTCATAGCGTTCCTTTATGCCCTCAAGCGTCGCGCAGTATCACAGCAAGTCAATCTGCACTCGCGCACTCAGTGTTCAATGAATAACTGAGTGAGTTTGTTGTTATTCTGGCAATCGCCCTGGTTTATTGGGTGGTACAGGCTTCGCTAGCGCCAGCAAATGCCTTTACCTTGCTCTGTTCATGTTTTGGCAGCGTGTTGGTGTATACCATTCACTGCGTTATACACAAAATATAAACCAGTTGGTCGGGTCGATCTAGGGAATGTTGCTCCCAGACAGCAAAAGCCCGAGCCTTTTACCTGTTTGGCTATCACACCAGCCCCCTGCAACAGCAGCATTGCAGGCGATGCTGAAGCGGTGTGCACAGCAAGCTTAAGTGTATTATCGACCAAGCTTGCTATAAGTTTATTAAATTTGTCAGCGAGTTACGTTTAAAGGTAGTCGCGAATCAACACTTCGGCAATTTGCACGCTGTTGGTAGCCGCACCCTTGCGAATGTTATCTGACACTACCCAGAGGTTTAAACCCGACGGATGTGAAATGTCATTGCGCACGCGACCCACGTGAACTAAATCATTGCCACTGGCATTGCCGACCTGCGTTGGGAAGTCCTCGCGCGACTCGTACAGCTTGATACCCGGCGCATCTGCCAGCAACTGTTTAGCGGCTTCGGCGTCGATTGGCATGCGGGTTTCAATGTGAATTGCCTCGCCATGCCCGTAAAATACCGGCACCCGAACTGCGGTAGCGTTCACTAAAATACTTTCGTCACCCATGATTTTCTGGGTTTCCCACACCATTTTCATTTCTTCTTTGGTGTAGTCATTGTCCATGAACACATCGATTTGCGGGATCGCATTGAAGGCAATCTGACGGCTAAATGCTTCTGGCGTAATCTCACGGGAATTCATAAGCCCTGCGGTTTGCGTGGCCAGTTCTTCAAGCGCAGATTTACCGGCTCCCGATACCGACTGATAGGTGCACACATTGATGCGTTCAATGCCGAAGGCTTCATGCAACGGTTTTAATGCTACCAGCATCTGAATTGTCGAACAGTTCGGATTAGCAATGATATTGCGATTGCGGAAGTCTGCCAGTGCATGGGCATTGACCTCAGGCACAACCAACGGGATATCAGGCTCGTAGCGGAACTGAGACGTGTTATCGATAACAACACAACCGGCGTCAGCTGCTAAGGGCGCATATTTCTCAGACACACTGCCACCCGCCGAGAAAAACGCAAACTGAACCTGTGTCCAGTCAAAGCTTTCGGCATCCAGTACTTCGATGTCCTCGCCCTTAAACGTAATGGTGCCGCCTGCTGAGCGAGAACTCGCAAGTGGAAACAGTTCAGCAACCGGGAATTTCCGTTGCTCCAGCAGCTCGATCATGGTTTGACCAACCAGACCTGTGGCGCCCAGCACGGCTACGTTAAAGGCTTGTGACATAACAGTGTATTCTCCTGTATTTCTAACTTTGTAAATATTAAACGGTTTTTGGATGCATACCCAATGCATTCAGCATGGCAATCGCCGCCTGCGGCAAGGGGCTGTGTGCCACCACCTGATGGCCGGCTAATTCGCGGCGAACGCGGTAATGCTTGCGCATAAACGTAAACGCGACCTGATCTGCCAACCCTTGTCGAAAATCGCGATCGTCTTCACTGATATCATACACACTTAATATGGCTTTCAGTACCAGTGAGAGCGCACTTTCAGGCGAACTATCCAACGCTGGCAGTTCAACCGCATCCGGTGGCGCTATAAAATCATCCAGTGTTAATTCTGGCGTCGAGCCTTGGAGCTCACACACGGCCTCATAAACACGCTGTGTTCCCAGCAATTTACCTTCAATGCTGTGTCCTGCAATGTGAGGCGTCGCCAGCCAGATCAACGGCAACAATGTTTGATCGATACCGGGCTCATTGTTAAACACGTCCAACACTACCGTTGGCGCATTCTCGCTTAACAATCGGTTTTTTAGCGCGGCCTCATCAATCACTTCACCACGGCATGCGTTAATGAGTAGCTGTTGTGCATTCAGTTGCGCTAGCACAGCAGCATCAATCATGTGTTCGGTAGGAAAATATTCACCGGTTATCAGCGGTACATGCAGCGTGATCACGTCGCACGCTATTATAGATTGCCAGTCAGCAAATGTTCTTGTGTCACCCGCTTCCTGAAGCGGCGGGTCGTAAAGCTTATAGCGGACAGAGAGAGCATCAAGTAACCCCGATAGCGCAGTCCCGACGTGCCCGGCGCCCACTATACCCACGGTGGCAGTGTGCAAATCCAGCTTATTCGAAAGATGTGCGTTTGCCAGTACACTCAATACATATTCAGCTACTGCTTGCGCATTGCACCCTGCAGCTGACGTCCAGTAAATACCCTGCTGCTGCAGATATTGCGTATCGATGTGGTTATACCCGGCGGTTGCTGTAGCAACCAGCGCTAACCGGTTGGCGCAGTTAAGTAAATCGGCATTCACTTTAGTGGTCGAGCGCACGGCCAGCACATCAACATCTACCAGATCTTCAGGCGTTAAAGTACCCGATTCGAACCCTTCGGCAGAGCCAAACGCATTTAAGTAGTCCGCAGCCAGCGGCATGGAGTTTTCGAAACGTATTTTCATGACCGCGAAGTGTATAGCAAAGCGGCTTGTGGGGCGATAAATTTTCTGTCTCAAACACAAAAACGCCCGCTGTGTAGCGGGCGCTTTTTTAAACCTTGATGTGTCTTAGCTGTAGCGCTTAAAGACCAGGGTGGCGTTAGTGCCACCGAAGCCGAAGCTATTCGACATAATGGTATTAAGCTGAGCTTCACGCGTAGACGTTACTACATCCAGGCCTTGTGCCGCTTCGTCCAGGTTGTCGATGTTGATAGATGGCGCAATAAAGTTGTTTTGCATCATCAATAAGCTGTAAATGGCTTCGTTCACACCAGCCGCACCCAGCGCGTGACCCGTCAGTGACTTCGTTGACGCCAGTGGTACACCTTTATCACCGAATACTTCACGGATCGCGGCTAGCTCTTTTACGTCGCCAACCGGCGTTGACGTGCCGTGCGTGTTCAGGTAGTCAATTGGACCTTCTACGCCCTGCATGGCCATTTGCATACAGCGGATTGCGCCTTCACCTGACGGGGCAACCATGTCGTAACCATCAGAGGTAGCACCGTACCCTACGATTTCGCCATAGATTTTTGCACCACGTGCCAGCGCGTGTTCCAACTCTTCAACCACGACCATACCGCCGCCGCCACTGCTGACGAATCCGTCGCGATCCGCATCGTACGTGCGCGATGCCACAGCCGGGTTGTCGTTATACTTGGTAGACAGTGCGCCCATTGCGTCAAACTGAGAAGACAGTGCCCAGTGCAATTCTTCACCACCACCGGCAAATACAATGTCCTGTTTACCCAGTTGAATCAGCTCTAATGCGTTACCAATACAATGCGCACTGGTTGCACACGCTGAAGAAATTGAATAGTTAACACCCAAAATTTTAAACGGTGTTGCCAGACACGCAGAAACGGTAGAGCCCATGCAGCGAGGTACCATGTAAGGACCTACGCGCTTGACACCTTTTTCACGCAAAATGTCAGCAGAGGCCACCTGATTGTCAGATGACGCGCCACCTGAACCCGCAACAATACCAGTGCGGATATTCGAAATGTCAGACGCTTCCAGGCCGCTGTCTTCAACGGCTTGTTGCATGGCCACATAAGCGTAAGCAGCAGCATCGCCCATAAAGCGCATTGCTTTGCGGTCGATGTGTTCTTTAAGGTCAATATCAATATTGCCCCATACCTGACTCCGCAGTCCCATTTCTGCAAACTGCTCAGAATAAGTGATCCCAGACTTACCTTCTTTTAATGAGGCGGTAACTTCTTGTTGATTTGTGCCAATGCTGGATACGATGCCCAGCCCGGTAATAACTGCTCTTCTCATAATTATCCTTTTGCGTTAACGCGCCTATGGTAACGATTTTCATTTGCTAAGTGGTCTGCTCTTTTGCCCCAACCCTTCGCAATTTCATTCCACAGGTTATTTTTATCTGCGCCCTATGCTACGTAGATTATTGGTATGTTCAAGTGTAGTCGATGACATTGTATTGGAACAGTGAACCGAAAAGCGCTTGCTGGTATGATACCGCGCAATTTTATTGGCATAGTTTGACCGCTTCATGACAGAACCATTGCGATCCGCAAATGTACATTTTAACGATCAGGGCACGCCTGTTGCCGATGCCTTTGATGACGTCTATTTCTCCAATGACAGTGGCATTCAGGAAACCGAACATGTCTTCATGCAAGGCAATGATATTGCCGCGCGTTGGCAAGCCTGCACTCAGCCTCATTATGTGATTGCAGAGACCGGCTTTGGTACTGGTTTGAACTGCCTGGTGGCTATGCTGGCATTTGCCAGATTCCGAGATGCAAATCCTGACCACCCGCTGAAACGCTTGCATATTCTCAGTACCGAAAAGTTTCCAATCGCCGCCAGCGACTTAACCCGGGCACTCTCGGTTTTTCCTGACGTTGCGCCTCTTGTCGACACATTGGTAGCCCAGTATCCGCCTATGTTAAACGGTTGTCATCGACTTCAGTTTGAACGCTGGCATACGCAACTGGATTTGTGGTTGGGTGACGTCCACAACTTGTTACCTTGCTGGCATTGCCCGAAAGACGGCTTGGTAGACAGCTGGTTTTTAGACGGGTTTGCCCCTAGCAAGAACCCGGACATGTGGACTGACGCACTGTTTTCACAAATGGCCAGATTGAGTAAACCCGGTGCTGGTTTTGCCACTTTTACGGCGGCAGGCGTGGTAAAACGCGGTTTAAAAGAAGCGGGTTTTACAATTGAAAAGCGCAAAGGATTCGGCCGTAAGCGCGACATGCTAACAGGGATTCTTACCGACGCGCCGACACTGCGAACACATCAACCCTGGCACTACCGCTACCCGGATACGTCGCTTGGCAACGACGATACTGTTGCGGTTATCGGTGCTGGTTTAGCCGGTAGCAGTATTGCATTAGCGCTGTGTAAACGTGGGATCCCGGTCACGCTGTTTGGCAAAGCGCCAGAGCCGGCAGACGGCGCATCAGGCAATCGTCAGGGCGGCTTTTACCCGCAGCTTCAGGCTAGTTTTAGTCCTCCAGCCCGCATTCAGGCTCACAGCTTTTTATTTGCCTCACGGTATTATCAGCAACTGGCTGAACAAGGCGTCACTTTTACTCAGGCCCCCTGCGGCGTATTGTTGCTGGCATTTAACGATGAAGTCGCATCGAGACAACAGAAACTGGTCAGCAAGCAGCTCTGGCCAGAACAGATAATCTATCCTGTTACAAAGGATGAAGCCTCTGCACTCGCGGGTATACCAATGCAGCAAGGCGGCTTATTCTGCCCCCTTGGCGGCTGGATTAGCCCACAAGAACTGGTCAATGCTCAATTAACACTGGCAAGAAGCACAGGGTTACTAACCGAGAATTACGACTGCCCGGTAGATGTCACTACCAATGAGAATAGAGCTCTCGTGACCGCCAAACAGTCAGGCCAGCAATGGTCGTTTTCACGAGCCGTCCTGGCCTGTGGTCATCACAGCATAGAACAAAGTGTGCTTTCGCATGTGCCGCTTCGCCCTGTTCGCGGTCAGGTTGAAGCAATTGCAGAGCACGCGCCGTTGGATTCACTGCGCACGGTGTTGTGTCACAAAGGGTATATGACACCCGCCTGGCAAGGTCGGTTAGCATTGGGGTCTACCTATGTAAAAGAGGATATTACCTGTGAACCGCGTCGTGAAGAAAGTGAACAAAACCTGGCAACCCACGCGAAAGCCATGGCAGATTACCCGTGGGCACAGAATATTGAGCATGACTATACCGCGCGCGCATCGATCCGAATGGGAGTTGCAGACCACCAGCCTGTTGTAGGTGCCGTTATTTCGCCGGACACCCTTACCCATCGCTACGAGCAACTTTACAAAGGTTTCCGTCCAGCAGATTATCCGCTTAACACCAGCGAACAAACGATTACCGTATTAACCGGTTTAGGATCCAGAGGTTTAACGACTGCCCCACTAATGGCCGAAATACTGGCAAGCCAATGGTGTGGTGAACCCTTGCCGATGGAAGAGGTTTTACTTCAGGCTTTGGCACCTGAGCGCTTCATGTTACGAGAGATGAAGAAAAAGCCTCAATGATATTGAGGCTGATAACAAAATCGGAATCTGATTAGTCGTAGCGGTGAACGCTTTTGGTCAGAAGCGGACATAGCTCATTTTAAATCTTAATAGTATTTATTTGCTGCGGAATTTGGCTGAAATTCGAGTGGATTAACGTCTAATTTGAAGACTGACTCCAATCCATTAAAACTATGAGATAAAATCATTGAACTGCAGCACTGCTTTCACTATCTATCCCCGGACACATTCGTCTGACCTTTGCGTTATACTCTTCGGTTTTTTGAGCGTAAAACCGATCAAACTCCCTTGCTTCTTCTATCTTTGAGAAGTCGGTGGTCTCTCTCTTTTCGTTAACCTCAGCTAAATAAGCTTTGTGGTCAATTTCTGATTGTCCTTTTAGATACTCACATAAACCCGTATCGTGGCTGCCTATCGAAGATGTTTTAGCCACGCCGTTAAAACTCTGACCAGGGTTACGATTAGGGTTCGATACTGAATTTTGGTTTACTGATTGGTTTATTTCCAAAGTCGCAGTTTGTGACTCCTGATTATTGTAATTTTCGTTACGGATTCCCGCATTATTAGTGGATGTAACGTTAGAATTTGAGGTAGGTGCGTCTTCTTGACTAGCAGAATGACTTATTTGTATGACCGCGTTCTGGAACTCACTTGAGTTAAGTGCAATCGCTGTCGCCTTTAACGTTTCCCCCAAAGTTGTACCAATATTGCTCCAAAGTTCTCTTCTCCTAGCCTTTTCTTTTATTCTTTCTTCATGTCGCTCGTGAGCTAGTGCTTTTCCTCCAACAAAATCAATATATTCGATTAAGTTTTCATACTTTTTAATTTCTTCCGAAACGTTAGGCTGTCTCACGAGAAATTGCTGTAGCCATTTGATTTCAAATAACGCCATATCGTATGGCGTTACGTCGTAAAAATATCTTTTATGCCTGTAGGTCGCGTCAATAGATGCATTTACGTTTGCCCCTAAGTCAATCAGTTGCTTAGCTATTTCTATTTTGCCGTTTATAACAGCTTGGTAAAGTGGAGTACCGTAAGTTCCTTGATTAATATGGATATTAGCCCCTGCGTTGAAAAGTAGCCATACCATATTTAAGTTCCCTAGCTTGGCTGCCTCATGCAATGGGAGCATTCCTGCCTTCTTTGGATTTCCATTTACATCAGCACCTTTAGCAATCAAATATTTTACTGCGTCCACTCTGTTGCTTGAAACTGCCTTAAGTAACGGGGTCTCACCATCTACAGTCATGTTTATATTCATTCCATTGTCTAAAAAGAATTCTATAAGAGCTAAGTCACCATTTTGGCTTGCAATATGTAAAACAGATGTTTCTCTGAACATGGATTTCCGTGGTTTCTGAAAGGAAGCTCCATTTTCAACAAGTAACTTAACAATATCTAACCTGCCACTAGACGTAGCGTTGTAAATCGCACCATCGCCGTTTTCATCTACAGCATCAACGTTTGCGCCGTCATCTAGTGCTAACATCACAGCTTCTTTGTTTGTTATAGATGCTGCGATAAGCTTTCTATCTATCTCAGTAAGCGTGGATTTACATCCGAAACTTAAAAGTAATACGATGACGATTAGTGTTAAACGTTCTGACATGTTCCATATACCCGCTTTAATTATTCCGAAGGGAATTTATTTTTTGTTAAGATAGTATAAAAAATAAGCCGCTACTACTCTTGTTAGACTGGAATTATCAATCAGCGTTAGAAAACTTGAAATTAGTATGGATGTTCAAATTAGTCACAAATCCGAAGTAGCAAAAACGGGGCTCCCTCTATTTGTCTGAAGCGGATGACAATGGCTGTTCTCTTTTAAGTCCACTTTTCGCTCTTAGCGCTAATTTTCCTCTCTTTGCGATTCATCATACTGAAAGAACGAACAGCACCGACGTGATGCTGCAATTGTATTTAAGCCAGACCAGAGCGATACTGCTGTTTTCGATAGACTCTAAATTATTGAAGCAGGCAGGGTTTTGCTTTACTAAAAACAAAAACGGGATCTTCAGATCCCGAAAGTGTAATTAGTCGATAACGATGTGAGGCTTTAGTAACTGTTCAAGTCGTTACTCGCTGGCAACCGGGCCGGTCGGCACCAGAGATGTCACCACAAACGACGGAATAAAGATATTCGCACTGGCAACAACACGCTGCTGATCTACCGCGACGATACGCGCATTTACGTTAACTCCACGGGGTAACTCAACCAATGTACCGGTAAGGATATGGTCCATCTGCAAACGTTTAGCCAGTCGTTGACCTTCTCTTGTCAGCGCGAGATCGCCGTGCTCGGTCACATCCAGTGTGCGCGATAGTTTAAAATCGACAACACCCAACCCATACTGCTGCAGCTCGTGGATCAGGTATTCAGACAACTGATTGCCCAGTATCGTTGATTCACGCAAAGAGTGATTGAATCGCACAAAACTCGCTACACCAATCAGTTCTTCGGTGTTGAGCAAAACAGCGCCGTCCATCAGCGACATCGCCAATTGTTCGGCGTAGTCGTTGAGTGCCTTGTGGGTAATATCGGGTGTATAGCCGGTTTGAAGCGGGTCCTGGTAGCCGGGTGATGGCAACCTGTCGCGGTACATTTCAATATCGCGCGAGTCCGGGCGATATTCCAGCCCGCTTCCCTGAGGTGGACGCACCTGCTCTCGCACAGACGGTGGCGCATCTTCCTTACCAAACCAAAAATAGCCGGAGTCCGACTGACTCGCACAGCCGGTCAATCCGCTACACACTATTGCACCTAACACCCATTTGCGCATGACTAACCCCGGCTTAATTTAACACCATCCCGCATTCTGCCGCGCTCACTTCCATCACTGGGAATCAGCGCATCGGCTACATAAAACGGAATAAGCATTTGTGCACTGGCTACAACCGCACGAGATTGAATGCCTATAATGCGTGCATTCACCATTACCCCGCCCTGATGCTTTGCCATGGTGCCCGTTAGCACATATTCCATGGGCAAACTGGCGTCTAACTCGAGGTAATCCCGGGTGAGCACAAAGTCACCCTCTTCCGTTATTCGAATAAAGTCCGTGGCTTTGTAGTCAATCACAGGAATGCGAAACTTATGCAGTTCATGGACAAAGGACTCAGCCATTTGCTGGCCCAGCAAGTTCGTTTGCTGTAAATCAGAATCCAGCAGCGCAAAGTGCGTCACACCGACGGGCGTTTTATTGCTAACGTATTCCATGTTGGCAATCAGATCCTGGGTGAGGGCCTTCACGTAATCGCCAATGTGTTTAGTAAGCGGTCTGCCCTTATAGGCGCCCTGAATACTTGAGTACAAGGGCGGTTGACCAATTGCGCCAAAGCTATCAACCTCGTCTGCAGCCATGGGCGCTCGTGACATGCGATCAGCGGCGGTAATATCAACAACATTCATCGATGTCGCCATCACGGGTTCACTTGTGCCAGCCATGTCCTCATCGGTGCTCATGCACCCACTCAAGGCACACGCTGCCAGTAAACTGCTTATTTCCAATACCTTACGCATGTTCGTTACCCTTTGTTCTCAGTTCGGTACAGCCGGCCATTACGGGTGGTGACCTGCTCTTGCTGCCAGAATAATTCAGCCGGAAAAAACCGGGTTGCGGCAGCCACAATGTCCCGTGTGCGCGCGTTAATGATGCGGGCATTTACCATCGCCCCGGCTTCCTGGTACACCAATGTGCCGGTAATATAATAGTCTACCCGGTCGAGTGCAGACAGCTGGTCGATGTCGCGCGTAAGCACTCGGTCGGCTTTATCACTGATTATTATATCGTTCGAAAGCTTAAACTCTTGAGCGACAAATCCACGTTTTGTGGCTTCGGTAAGCATGCCTTGCTCTAATTGATGACCTAAAAGTTGCAGCGGATGCTGAAAAGTCTCGTCGTATTCCATGGAATCCACCGGCACGAAACCGGCTACGGCATAACGTGCCTGACGCGCCGGTGCGACGTTTGCGAATAACTCGTTCGCCAGCACATAGGTGTGATACTCCACATTACCAAGAGCAGGTAATGGCACCTGCTCTGAAATCAGTTCCATATTAGGTTCAGGGGAGTTGGTACAGCCGGCGAGACCGGTCGTCGCCAACGCCAGAACTGCCAATACTGACCGCCAGGTTATGACAGTGTTTAAAGGCTTCTTTGAACGGAAATAAACAAGCATGGCTAAGCACTCTGCAACAAAAATTAAACGCGTTTAGCCGGGATTTGCAATAATTACACCAAGAATGGGATATGTGAGAATCAATTCGAATTATTGGTCACTTATCCTTAGTCAGGCTGGCTAAGTAAGCCCAAGCGCTGGCGTTGCGGTATACAGATTACACACCAAGCCCGCAGCGGAGCGGCCAAACACGTAGTAATGTAGGAATAAGGTTTCCCTTTTCACCTGTGCGCGAGGCGAAAGCGGCAATAAACTGCCACTATTGATACGGGGTAATCAACTGCTGCCATAATGCGGTTACAGCGACCTGGTCTTCCCCCTCTAGTTCTTTGTTTTCGAACGCGGCCGATAAGCTTGCCTGCATTCGCTCGTTTAACAACTGGGCACTGGCTTGCGACTCCAGTTCGAGTTTGCGCGCCTGAACCGCAAAGTGCCCCTGCAGGTAACTGGCTATAAACAATGCGTCATCGCTGCCGGTGTCTACCACGTTATCCAGCGCGGCATCTATATCGTCAACCAGTTGTACAAATGACGCCGGGGCTTTAACTTGTTCCTGCATATCTGAGTGTCTGTTAAATAGGTTATAAAATCGGGTAGTAGACTTTGTCCTGGTACCCTGTGATCACCGGAATAATACCGGCCAGTGCGCTGTCCAGGCTTTCGTCACCGGTATCCAGACGCAAAGGCCTGCCATCGAGCTGCTGAAGTTTTTGCTTGGTTGCCACCAACCAGATATTGTCCCGGCCAATAGCGCGAATAACCGCCGGGCTCAGCTGTTGATTACCCCGGCCAAACACGTGGCCCTGACCACCAATAGCCGTTATTACCAGCCTTGCCGGCGTCTTGCTGACAGCTTCAAGCAACGCCTGAGCCGTTACATCTGAAGCAATAACCTCGCCGTTCTTAACAATGTCTACGCCCAGTAGCGTGTTCGGCAACCCCAGGGTATCCATAACCTGATTCACTGTGGACCCCGAGCCCATGACAAACGACACGTCAGGTTCGTCGTCCATTAGTTCGCTAATGTAGTCTGCAATATCATTGAGGACCAGGGACTCGTCTTCGCGACCGCCCATTTTAACCGATTGCACGTAGCTTAGTTCGTCAGGGATCTGCATTTCGCCAAAATGTTGCGACTGCACTTTGCCTTTTCGAAACGCCTGCTCGTCGATGTCACGGACTTCGGCTTGCCGCACACTGACCAATTCGCCGCTTAGCATGCGTTTAACCACTTCTCCTGCGGCATTAGGGGTGACAGCATACACACCAGAATGAATTTTGCAGCCTGCCGGTACGCCCAGTACAGGCACTTTGTCGCCTACAATGGCACACACGTTTCTGGCCGTGCCATCACCGCCAGCAAACAAAATCAAATCCACACCGGAATCAACCAAGGCGCGCACGGCCTCTTCGGTGTCAGCGGCACTACTGGGAGTTTGACGTGGTTGGTAGATAACCTCCACCGGCAGATTTAACTGCTTGCAACAGTCTTCGCCCATTTCGCCGCCAGCGGTAAGTACGGTGAACCCACCCGCGTTCTGCACAACGCTAAGTGCACGGGCCATTTTCTGATTGGCGAGCTTTTCCGCCCCCATTGCCAGTGCTTTGTCGCGAATGTCAGCGCCATCGCTGCCTTTCAGACCCACGCTGCCGCCAATACCGGCATAGGGATTGATGACGACACCAAGTCGGAATGCGTTATTCATCAGGATACACCTCATCCAGCCACTGTGTGGTGAGTATCGGACCGTTAAACTCAGCGCGAAGCGCGTCAATAAACATCTGGGCCCGTTTGGGAAAACCCGTTTGCAGGTAGGTTACGAGTTGCGACCTTACCCGCCGGGTAAATCCGTGACGGTCTGGCTCCACCCCGTTCAGGTTGTCGGTACTGACCTGAAAACGGCGGTTTGCGGCAATGGTCATGGCCCATTCTAACGCCTGGGGTTTCACTTCTACCTGCTCAAATTCACGTTGTTGTTTTTCATTGCGGCCATCGGGGCAATACCAATAGCCATAGTCTTCCAACTGCCGGCGTGCTTCCCCGGCAACACACCAGTGTGCTACCTCGTGTAGCGCACTGGAGAAATAACCGTGCGCAAAAACAATCTGATGATACTCGCACAGTGCCTTGTTGGCAGAATTGAGGGCTGCACAGGGACGACCAGCGGGCAAGTACACTGGTTCATCACCGCCTAGTACCAGCTTGGTTGCGTAAGCGTCGGAAAACGTGTCATTAAAGAGCTTAATAAGCACGGGCACCTGCTGATCTGCATCAGTGTGCGGCGTCTCATCGAATTGTAATTCACACGCGGTATTCATGTCGCTGACTAAGGTGTACTGCCGGGATAAAATGTGCCGCGGAGGATACCAAATACAGCGCCCTGCCACCAGATTGTATTGCTGCATGAAGCCAGATATCATGGCCTTCCCCTGTAAATGAAAGGTGATAGTACGTGGTAGAGTCCTTAATTGCCCATCTCCGCCAGGTTAATGCCAGACGGCAACTGGCACAGCAAATAGGCATTCTGGAGGACATTCAGGCTGTACAACGCTGGCAGTGCAAGCGACTGCTGACCACGCATGCCCATATGGCCGACCAGGCTGAATACCATGATGCGATTACCTTTTTTGTAGATGAGCTTTACGGTCCAAAAGATTTTAGTCAGCGCGACGCAGACTTGATTCGCGTGATCCCAAAGCTCGCCAAAGCCTTACCGAACAAGGCAATGGTGGCGCTGAATAAAGCGCTAATGCTCAACGCCCTGTCGTTTGAACTGGATATGGCGATTGCCCAGCAGTTAAATGACGAACCGCTTAACCGCGACAGCTACGCAGTGGCGTATCGCACGGTTGGCAGAGCCGAAGACCGGGCTACGCAAATTGCTATTGTGGCTTCGTTAGGAGAACAATTGGCTGACGTGGTAAAAATCCCCGGCATTGGATTGATTATAAAACTGTCGCGTCGCCCCGCCAAAATGGCAGGATTACTGGCCTTACACGACTTCCTCTACCGCGGCTTTAGCGCGTTTAAAGGGCTGGGAGATGTAAGTGCGTTTATCGAACCTGTGATTGCGGCAGAATCTGAATTAAACGACGCTTTACTCGACGAGCGCGTAAACTTAACCACGGATAACCCTTTACCCGATGCCTGATTCTTCGCCCTGGCAGTACCCCGCCCCGTTTGTTGTGTCCTGGAAAATTCAGGAACAAGACATAGACCATTATCAACATGTTAATAACGTGGCTTACCTGAGCCAACAGGAAAACGTCGCATGGCAGCACTCGCAGTCACTGGGGCTGAGTTTTGAGGACTATAAAGCCCTGGACCGGGCCATGGTGATTGTGCGCCACGAGCTGGACTATGTTAAACCGGCTTTTCGCGAAGATGAGCTACTGTGTGCGACCTGGATTGTGGCCTGTGATGGGCGTTTACAGCTTACCCGGGAATTCCAGTACATACGAGCGAACACAGGCGAAACCCTGTATCGTGGCAAAACCCGATTTATCTGTGTTAAGTTATCCTCAGGTCAGCCGGCAAGAATGCCGCGCCCCTTTGCAGAGGTTTACCAGGGAGCGGTTATCCCAGCCACACAAGGACAGTAATTTACTATGTCTCGTTACGCTCAGTTAGTCACGCTTGCGTTGCTGTGTTCAGTTGCACTCAATGGCTATTTATTGCTGGATAACATCGAATCGGCCGACGCCGCTTTAGCTGAGCAAGAACTTGCGCTTGAAACTTCAGAGTCCCATGCTGAGCAGCGCAGGGCAAGGGCGCCGCAAACAACACTGAGTCAGCAATCAGGCTCGTCAAACACCCCCGACTCGCAAGGTAGTTCGTCAGTATCCGATACCGCAACCACTGCAGTAATGACTGAATTAAACAGTGAGTCAATTAGTCAGGCAAGAGCATGGTTAGCAGCCGGTGAGTACGGCAACGTCGAGGCATTTATACAGCGCATGAGTCGGGAGCACTTCGACAATCCGGACTTATTACTTCTGGAAGCGGACTGGTTGCTGGCAACACAACCGTTGTCTCTGGCACTGACGCACTTTTACGGCCTGCTGGATGATAACGTGTTACCCGCCGACCAACAGGAAGTACTGGCAACCCGCGTTGAAAGTCTGCGAGACGAGGCTATTCGCGCACTCTACGAAGGGCACGAGTGGGATATGCTGGCCCAGTTTATTGAGCCGTTGTTTCAACTATTTCCGACCGACCGTTCGCTGATTTTACTGCTGGCCGAATCCTACGCTCAGCAACAAAAGTACATTCTGATGGAAGATACGCTCGCCAGTTTACCGCCAGACCACCCTGGCGCTGAGAAGCTGCGCAGTCGCATGCAAACCGCGCAAACCGAGAACAATAACGAAGACACTTTTGACAACAGTCTGCCCGACAAAACACTCACTTCCCGGGTAAGCCTGGAAAAATATGGTGAACACTACCTGGTAGATGTGAATATGCAGGGTACAGACACCAAACTGCTATTGGATACTGGCGCCAGCAGTACAGCCATAAATCGCGATGTTTATCGCCGGCTTCAACGCTTTAACCGGTTGCAAATGCTAGGTTTGTTTGACGTAAATACAGCGGGAGGCCCTATTCGTGCGCCGCTGGTCAGAATAGAGTCACTAACACTCGGCCCCTACACATTGAAAGATGTAGGTGTGTTGGTTTTACCGCGCACCTTTTCAGGTAACAACGACGGATTATTAGGGATGAACGTACTTAAACAATTTCGTTTCCAGCTCGATCAGGACAAAGCCGAACTCGTATTGGCAGCCAGGAATTAACGGTATTTCCTGACTGCCCGTTATGGCGTAGCTAGAGTTTTAACGCGACCTTTGTGCCCTGTGCAATCGCACGTTTGGCATCCAGTTCCAGCGCTTCATCAGCACCACCAATCAGATGGTGGGGAACAGACAGCCCTTCGACTAGCGCGCGCTGCGGCTCTTGCCCGGCACAAATGATCACGTTATCGACATCGAGCAGCTTTTGCTCACCGTCGACGGTAATGTACAAGCCTGCATCATCAATTTTATCGTACTGCACACCCGGGATCATTTGCACCCCTTTCATTTGCAATCCCAAACGGTGCGCCCAACCCGTAGTTTTACCCAAGCCAGCCCCAACTTTTGAAGACTTGCGTTGTAGCAATACAATCTGCCGAGGTGATGGTTCTGGTTGTGGCTTCATGCCCTCAACCCCACCACGCGCCTCCAGGGTCATATCAATCCCCCACTCGCGCATAAAGGCTTCAATATCCTGGCTAGGTACAGATTTACCGTGGCTTAGGTACTCTGCAGTATCAAAGCCAATACCACCTGCACCGATAATGGCGACCTTGCCACCTACCGGCTTTTTATCGCGCAGTACGTCCAGGTATGTCAGCACTTTGCTGTGTTCAATCCCTTCGATAGCCGGGGTCCGCGGCACAATACCGGTGGCCAGCAGCACAGCATCAAACCCGCCATCGTTCAGTGTTTCTGCGGTAACCGGCGTATTCAATCGTACATCGACACCCAGCAACTCGAGTTGTTTGCCAAAGTAACGCAAGGTCTCGTTAAACTCTTCTTTACCCGGGATTTGGCGCGCAATATTAAATTGCCCACCGATTTTATCGGCGGCATCAAACAACACCACGTTGTGTCCGCGCTGCGCGGCCGTCGTGGCTGCCGCTAATCCTGCAGGACCAGCACCAACAACGGCAATGGTTTTTACCGCTTCTGCAGGCTTCAAAGTGATCATCAGTTCATGGCACGCATAGGGGTTTACCAGACAGCTGGTTAATTTACCGTTGAATACGTGATCCAGACACGCCTGATTACAACCAATACAGGTGTTAATTTCATCTGCGCGTTGTTGCTCGGCTTTAATTACAAAATCAGGGTCCGCCAGGAACGGACGAGCCATCGACACCATATCGGCGTCGCCGCGAGCAATAACCGACTCCGCCACGTCGGGCATGTTAATTCGATTCGAGGTAATCACCGGAATAGACAGATGTTTGCGGAATTTGGCGGTTACCCAGGTAAACGCCGCGCGCGGCACCTTGGTGGCGATGGTGGGAATACGTGCCTCATGCCAGCCAATGCCGGTGTTAATGATAGTCGCACCCGCCGTTTCGATGGCTTTGCCTAATGTCAGGATCTCATCGTAGCTGGACCCCCCTTCTACAAGGTCCAGCATAGATAAGCGATAGATAATAATAAAGTTTTCGCCTACGGCTTCGCGAACGCGGCGCACGACTTCCACCGGCAAACGCATACGGTTTGCATAATCGCCGCCCCACTCGTCATCCCGATGGTTGGTGCGGGCAGCAATAAACTGGTTCAGGAAATAGCCTTCAGACCCCATGATTTCAACGCCGTCGTAACCAGCGCGCTGAGCCTGCGTAGCAGCAAACACAAAGTCATCGATTTGCTTTTCAATTTCGTCGTTTGTCAGCGCTTTCGGTTTGAACGGGTTAATAGGCGCTTGCAGTGCAGACGGTGCGACCAGTTTTGGGTTGTAGGCATAACGGCCGGTATGCAGGATCTGCATACAAATCTTACCGCCATTGGCGTGCACGGCATCGGTTACTTGCTTGTGATTAGCTACCGCTTCGTCACTGTCGAGGCGTTTGGTCTCGGCGTGGGTTGCCCCTTCGTCATTCGGCCCAATACCGCCGGTTACGATAAGTGCGACTCCTCCGGCTGCGCGAGCGCCGTAAAATGCCGCCATGTGAGCATGACCGCCCGGCATTTCTTCAAGGCCGGTGTGCATGGAGCCCATCAGGATCCGGTTTTTAAGTTGAGTAAAGCCTAAATCTAACGGCTCGAACAGATGTGGGTACAGCGGGTGTTTTTCTACCGCAGTTGCCTGAGTCATGGGTGCCCTCTTTTATTGTTTTCTTTTAAAACTAAACAGTGTCAAGATAGGCTTATAATTTGACACTGTCAAGATTAACATTATGCTAGCAGCAAGAATGCTTATTACGGGATAATTCATGCAGCAGACCACCGGGCGTGGCAATCAGACGTATCACCATGGTGACCTGCGCGCCGCACTACTTGAAGCAGCCGCGCAACGTATTGAATCACAAGGCGTTGATGCCCTTTCATTGCGAAAGCTTGCCGACGACGTGGGCGTGTCTCGTTCTGCGTTGTATCACCATTTTCGCGACAAAAATGCGTTGTTGAACGCGGTAGCCGCGCGGGGATTCGAGCAGTGGATAGCGATTTCAAAAGCCAGGGCCAACTCGCCTGACATGACACCCGAGGAACGCTTAGGTCAGTTTGTGCATGGCTACATCCACTGGTCGGCCAGCAACCCTCAGTTATACGATTTGATGTTTGGCCGCCCTATCTGGAAAACGGGGCAGGCTGACGATCAACTGAAAGAAATCGCTTATCCCGCATTTCAGTTTATGCTTAATAAAATCACCCAGTGGCAACAGGAAGGCATTATTGCTCAGTCAATGCCCGCACTGCGACAAACGCAGGTCATCTGGGCGACCTTACACGGACTTGCACGGCTGATTATTGATGGTGTCTATGCCGATTCAGAGCACATCGACGATATGTGTGATTGCACGGTTGCCATGTTATTGAAGCGGGGCTAGGTCCCGCTTCCAGGCAATTACTCTTGCGCCTGACGAATCCATTCCGCCGCCCGCTCGGCGATCATAATGGTTGGTGCGTTGGTATTTCCCCCAACCAAATCCGGCATTACCGACGCGTCCACGACCCTGAGCCCAGCAATATTTCGTACTCTGAGCTGTGTATCTACCACCGCCATAGGGTCGCCATCGGCCCCCATTTTACAAGTGCCAACCGGGTGATAAATACTTTCGGCCTGCTCGCGAATGAATCCGGCGATCTCATCATCGTTGCCAAAGTCCACTTCGCCGACAGCCGGTTTGCCTTTGAATCTGCTGAACGCTTTGCTGTCTAGAATGGCTTTAGCTTGTTTAACGCCGTCTACCATCACTTTAATATCGTCTTCATGAGACAAGTAATTTGGCTCAATGGCCGGATGATCTGCAGGATGATTGCTTTGCAGACGAATTTCACCGCGGCTTTTAGGGTAAAGATTGCACACGTGAACCCCATACCCGTACCCGAAGGAAAACTGACGACCGTGGTCCTCAAGGATGGCTGGCAAAAAGTGATATTGAATATCGGGGAAGTCGCCCGCCATGCAAGACTTAACAAAGCCACCGGCTTCAGCCACATTAGAAGAAAAGATATCGTCGCGCTTGAAGGCATAACGGAAAGTCGCACGGATGTACTGAGGCAATGCACCCAATGCAATCGCGTAGCCGGTTCGCACAGAGGTTCGGTATTGCACAATGGCATCGAGATGGTCCTGGAGATTCTGGCCTACGCCGGGCAGATCTTGCTTTACCAGTATGCCCTTATCCTGTAATGCCTCAGCAGGTCCGATACCTGATAGCATTAACAGATGAGGCGAATTTATCGCACCTGCACTTAGCAGTACTTCTTTATTTGCCATCAGGCGGCGCGCTTTCCCTTTCACTCGGGCCTGCACACCAATGGCACGTTGCTGTTTAATCAGTATCCGCTCAGCTAACGCGTGGGTAAGCACCGTTAGGTTACCCCGCTTTTTCGCTTCGGTGAGATACCCTTTAGCCGTAGAGCAACGTTGACCACCGCGTTGCGTAACGTGATACATGCCGAGACCAACGCGGTCATGACGGTTGAAGTCGTGACACTGCGGCAACGAAACATGTTCAGCTGCTTCGACAAAGGCGTTAGACAATTCAGAGGTATAGCGCAAGTTATCGACCCCCAGTGGCCCGCCAACACCGTGATATTCATCTGCGCCATTACAGAAATCTTCAGCTTTTTTGAAGTACGGCAACACACTTTTAAAGTCCCAGCCTGTCGCGCCGTTTGCCGCCCAGCGGTCGTAATCTTCGACCTGACCACGTATGTAGCACATAGCATTAACAGAGCTTGAGCCTCCCAGTGTTTTTCCCCGGGGCCAGAATAGCTCACGGTTATTCAAATGGGGCTGAGGCTCAGTATTGTAACCCCAGCCAATATTGTCGAACTGACTTAACAGCGACAAGCCAAACGGGATATGAATAAAAGGGTTTGAGTCGGGACCGCCCGCTTCTAACAAGCATACGCGTACCAGTGGATTCTCTGTTAAGCGAGCCGCTAACACCGCGCCTGCCGAACCTCCACCAACAACAATGTAGTCGTATTGCTCTACCGGGATTTGCATAACCTGTTCCTTGCTAACTCAATAATGACGGGAAAGACACAATGGTCATACCAGTTAAATAAAGGCTAACGCAATTGCGTTTTAGCTGCAAAGTATTTATGTAAAAAAATAGTTAATCTCAGTCAATAAATCGGTGCATTTAAACAATAGGATTCAATGGCCAAATGGGCGTGATGACAACGGGTTGTATATCAGTACTCGCGCTCCGGACAATGCGGGATGGATTTGATCAGGAAGAACTAAAACTAGCTCAAGAGCAGGAACTCATGGTCTGCAGTATCACAAAATGTATCGAATACACGCTGGCGCTGACTGCAATGGGGTACATAAGCGCAGCAAGGAGACCCGGCTGGCATTTCTTGCAAGTCATACCAAATACCGTTGAGGGCTTCTACGCCATTTGCCAGAAACGTCTCGCCCCATGACGTGGAATAGATCACTACGACATCTTCCACGGTGGCCTTTAAACGCGACGTAGTGAAGTTAAGCACCACCAGACAGGCTTCAATTTTCTGCGGTGAAATCAGCGCGGTCCGTGGCAATGAGTTTACTTTCACCGGCGGAAACAGATTTACCGCGTGTTTCACGAACTGGTACAGGTCACTTTCAGAAATCGGGTCTGTGTCATAATCCAACAGGATTTCCGAGTTGGCATCGATAACCCGGTTACAAATACACCACAGCATGAGTCTCACAAGACAAGCAGCATTAGTAATGCGGGTTTTCTCCACACTCTTATTCAGTTTACCCAGTTGATCGCCAGAATACATGGTCCAAAGCGACGTGCCATTTTTGCGTCGGGTCAGCTTTAAGGTAACCGTAGGGCAATACACCAGCTCATCCATACCGCTACGCAAAAACTCAATTTTATTCGGCTTTTTGGAGTAAAAAGTATCGAGTCGTCTGCCCAAAACGGTCATGTCTTCCTGGCTAACCAATTGGTTGTCCTTGGGCATTTTTCCGGACATGCGGCGGTAACACAGAATCAAAAACTGATGAATTCGGCGAAACAGCTGGATTTTTTCCTGAAACGACCAGTTCTCTAGGTTGTCTAAATGCATCAGGTCATTGCGACTCCAGCCCCAACGTTTGGCGTAGCCAATCATAATACGCCGCTTGAACGAGGCCTCATTGTCTTTCGCGGCTTTGCTGAGCTCGCAATCGCATTTAATGTAAAGGCACTGACGAAGCAACAACACAACGTCGTCATCGCCTTTTGCCTCATAGTGCGCAATCACCTGATCAAACATCAGCGCGTATGGATCTATCGTCGCCACGTTACCCGGTGCTTCATCGCCATTATGCACCCGCTTTTTCAGCAGGTTACACAAGGGCTGTTCGTTCTCGGCATTTTCCAGAAACACTTCCAGCTTGGCCATTTTAATCACAGACTTAAACGATGAGTCCATGGCCTTACCCAATTGCCAGATTGCGGCACCAAACAGTTCATTTGGATCGAGCCGCTCAATATGCCCCAGATCCATAAACCAATCCGGATCCGGTGAACCGCCCTCTTCCAGATGTTCACGCAGAGCATAATACTGCTGCTGAGTTGTCGATTCCGGCACCAGCCACCAGAATGGGGCTTTTCCCGCCACCAATATATTGGTGGTATAAAACTCGGACTTTAACAGCACCGCCTGTGCTGAGCCCGCGCTTTCACCTTCAGCAATACCAAAATCGTTATTGCGAACTTTGTCTATTTCCGACAAAAAGAAGTGTACTTCTATGTTGTACTGATCTTGCACCCACTGTTCAATGGCGGTGAGCTTTTCCTGCAGCAACGACAACGCTTCAGGGCTATGGGCCTTGCCGTCGACGCATACCCAGTAATCGAAATCTGACTCATCTGATTGCGCTATAGTGCCAATACTCCCCATTAGCAATAACGCATCGATTGCACGCTGACGCGGCCAGATCTGCTTGATGTCTTCAATCAATACGTGCTGCATGGGAAAGAAATCCATCAGGGCGTTTTTGATTTCATCGCGGAAAGAAAAATTATTCAGACCAATTGGCACATTGCTATTGCTAACATAGCCGGGAAATTCAGGATGATTGATATGCAACAGAAACGGCAACACCTGAAACAGGGGTTTGTGCTCAGCAGGCAATAACGCCATAGCCCGCTCGATCCGCGCTTTGTTATACCGCAGTACCCGTAGCAAGCGAATTGTCAGGTTTTGATTCACTGTTAACGATTGCCGCGAAGCCATTAACGCCCTGTCAGAAGTCCTAATACTCCTACAAGAATAACCGGTTTTATCAGGAAGGTGTATGCTACTTATAAATAAATCACTATTCTGAGATGGTGCGAGGCGTTCGGTCTGTTAACATAGCGCTCGCTTCAACGTATTGCAGAACCCCGAGGCAGCTTTCACCCTATGCAGAGGACAGGTAGTTGGCATTATCGCAGTTAAACTGGCAGGACAGGCTTCACGTACTGGTAGGGTATTGTTTACTTAAAACCGGTCGCCTTACCTTTGATGCCTTCACTGAAGCTGAATTAAACGATATCGTTCGTCCCTACTTTCCCATAAAAGTCCCCCTGGAAGTGCCCATCGGCGAAGGCAGTTTTGAGTGCCTGGAAGGTCAGTTAACCATGCCGCTCAGCACCAACCGATTAACGTTGCAGTTGTTTTGTTCGGTTGAAATTCGCGCACTGGGTACCACCATTTACCGTGCACATGTTGCAGTGTCTGTAAGTGCCTTGCCTAACTATTTCCCGGCCAGTCGCACCTTGCGATTTACCGATGCGCGAGTCGACGTAGTGCACCTACTTAATGACCGCTACAGTTTGCTAAAAGACACACAGTTCATCATAGATAAACTGTTGCCCGGACCGCTCTCGGGCCTGTCATCTTTGCTAGGACAACCTCTGCGCTCGGCGCTTAGTATTGTCACCGCAGGCTCTACCGAACAAGCACTGGCTTATTTGCGCTTATATTTACAGGGCAATACACAACGTATCCTGGACTACCACAAACCTAAGATTGAACAGCAATTACTCAACGAACTGGAGTCGCGCGCCATTGGCTACACCCTCAGTGATGAGGTATGGCGGGAATTCTTGTTTGCCCGCTGGGGGAAACGCGTTGTGGTAGAAGACAAAAGCCTGCGGTTTTATTTTACCGAGTAAATATCTTTCATTATTGCTAAATACGCCTTGTTAGCTAACAGCGCACTGCGTCAAGGGATTCTTAAAAGGTGTTGTATGTGGATTTGCGAATTAAACTGCCGTAGTCTGTTGTGTGGACGCAGTCTTCATTACAACTGCATGCCCACAACTGCAGGTTTATTAAGGCAATCACTATGCAATATGCTGCTCCTGTTCTGTGGTTAACATCTAAATGCCTGGATACGATATCCAAAGAAATACAATTGCATTTGCCACTTCGTACTGGCGGAGCGCTTTTAGGGCAAGGTGTTCACACCAGAAGTAAAGAAATCACGCACGCGATCACCGCTGGGCCGCATGCTATCCGCACGAAGGAGACTTTCAGGGCCGATGACGCTTATCAGGCAGAACAAATCAACGCATTATTGACTCAGGAAGCTTCCGATACTCAATACATTGGAGACTGGTTTTATGATCCTGATGCAACCTACTTCTCACATTCAACGTACCTGAAAAGCATGAAAGAAAGAGCACATTCTGGCTCTGAGCCCTTTGTTTGTAATAATCCTGTACTGCTGTTGGTAACTTACAAGGATGATCAGCTCAAATTTTACGGTTTTCAGTATTCTCATTCTGAGGCAATCGCCCCTTCCCCGGCTCCTGGCTGGCCATTCAAAACGCAGTTTGAGGCCTATGATTCTATGGACTATCACGAGGTTCGAATTTATGGCAGACGATAAAGCGCAGGCTCAAAGCCATCGGTGGGATCTGACGTGTCCTTGTCATTACTACGACAGTGGAACTACCTTATGACCGCCTCATTCGAGTGGGAATCAACCCATCAGATTCGAGCGATACATATTGGCCCAAAGGGATACCTGATTTATTCAGAAGCAGGTAGCGAAAGCCTGCGGGCTACCCGCTTTGAAGTGTGGTGCTTTCATTTATCGGTAATTGACCCGTCGCTGTCTTTTCCGGTGTCCGGTAGCACAGTCACGTGCAGCCAATTAAAGACCAACGGCCTGTTCTTATTAACCATTGCCAACAATGCATTCACTCTGAAACTCAACATTGCCACTGAACCTACACAAGACACCACAATTACCGAATTTCCAGCTGGGTTATCGATAGCACACCCGGAAGCAAGCCGTGCTACTGCAACAGAGATAGAGATTCTGCTTGATTGGTTAATCACCGCGCACACTGAAGTGAAAACACCGCTTCCCGGATTAACAGCAATCGATCTTGTATCTGATGCTATTTATCAATATTTAGCGTTGCCCAACCGTATGGAAAATCGAAAGGCATGCTCACGACTGAAAAGCCTGATAAACAAATTTATGGGCTATGATTTGACGGCACAGGGATATGTGAATGCATTGATTGCGTTAAAAAAGACCGCGGTTGCATACTGAATAATGAACAGTGAACTCACTCTGGACAGCGTGATTAAAGCGTATCCGTTACCCGAAACAGTCTTTTCTCAGGACTTATGGAAACTGGCGCTCAGAGCCAGACACCAGCAAACCCAGCTAGAGCGGGAAGGCAATGCTGACGAGGGAATGGCAATTAATAACGCACTGTATTTGCTGCTCAGCAAATACATTCCCAAAGCAGAAATTTCAAGTGACTCCACCGTTTACCTGAAGAATTTACTTTCTGCTATAAAACAAGCCCGCTATGAGTTTTCTGAAGTCTGCTATGCAAGTGATTACGCGAGCGACGTATTCCAGGCGTTTTATGCGTTCGTCCTCAGTGAGTTGGCCCGGGTTGAAAACAGTATCCAAGCGCCAGCGAAAACGCTTGAACCGTCACCACCCTCCAATGCTACGAGCACTGATGATGGTCAGGACAACAAGCACAGCCCGGAGAGTCGTTCCGGGTGGCTAATCAAACTGCTTAGAAAGGCGCTCGTATCACCACTCGTGTCCTACGTATTTTACCTGCTGCCAGCCGGGTATTTTTTTATCCAAATACCGCATCTTATTCGCTACGTTGCTACCGCCTATTTTATTGCCTACTGTATTCACGTATTTCTGATGGCCAATGACCCTGATGATAAAAAGGGCATCGAATTGTGCATCATTGGCGCAATTTTTCTTACAGTAACATTCTTCTTCTCTTCATTTTAACCTAGTGCAGCGAACAACAAAGTCCCCAATGACACTGATGGCTATATGTATTTGCCACCGATTTCCTCTACTCAACGAGATCTAACCTCAAAAAGCAAACCTCTGTTGACAAGCAATTTCAATGAAGAATTGGGTAGCGATAGCTCATCCCCGTAGGCACGGGGAACACTCGATTTTTCTCCATGTGACATCGTCAATGTGCGGTTCATCCCCGTGGGCACGGGGAACACTGCGACTCTATTGCCGCGTTTATTCCTAATGACGGTTCATCCCCATGGGCACGGGGAACACCTGGAATACATTGGCATGTGGTCGCTGGGCGGCGGTTCATCCCCGTGGGCACAGGGAACACAAAGTGGCGTTTGTGGGGGAAGGTAAAACCGCCGGTTCATCCCCGTGGGCACGGGGAACACTTTCTGGCATTGCCTTGCTTACCGCCTTTTTGCGGTTCATCCCCGTGGGCACGGGGAACACCAAACATTTTTCTTTGCCTCTTTGACAATGGCCGGTTCATCCCCGTGGGCACGGGGAACACCTGGCTGATGCGCGTTGGGTAGCCCGTGACCGCGGTTCATCCCCGTGGGCACGGGGAACACTCATGGTAACTCCAATGTTTCGTATTGCGGTGCGGTTCATCCCCGTGGGCACGGGGAACACAGCAACTAGGGATAGCATGTACTGCATGCTATCGGTTCATCCCCGTGGGCACGGGGAACACTGTCGTAAAGCTTCGCGGCTGTGCCGTCTTTGCGGTTCATCCCCGTGGGCACGGGGAACACGCTATGGTGTGAGTGAGTAAATCATTTTGTTTCGGTTCATCCCCGTGGGCACGGGGAACACCTGATATAAACGCCACCGACCAGAACGCCATGCGGTTCATCCCCGTGGGCACGGGGAACACGACAACTCGTATCTGGCCGGTGAAAAAGCCAGCGGTTCATCCCCGTGGGCACGGGGAACACATACGTGTATCCTGTAAATTGTGCTGTATTTACGGTTCATCCCCGTGGGCACGGGGAACACACGCCTCGGGGCTTTTTTATTGGCTTCCGGTCCGGTTCATCCCCGTGGGCACGGGGAACACGTACTGCATGCTATCTTTTGCCGTGTCTGCAACGGTTCATCCCCGTGGGCACGGGGAACACTGCTGGTTAATTACCTGCTCTGCGCCTCGCAACGGTTCATCCCCGTGGGCACGGGGAACACAATATTCACGCAAATCCTTGCCTTGTTGCAAGCGGTTCATCCCCGTGGGCACGGGGAACACTGAGAAAGTCGCCAACCGCGATGGATTTGCCACGGTTCATCCCCGTGGGCACGGGGAACACGCTATGGTGTGAGTGAGTAAATCATTTTGTTTCGGTTCATCCCCGTGGGCACGGGGAACACCTGATATAAACGCCACCGACCAGAACGCCATGCGGTTCATCCCCGTGGGCACGGGGAACACGACAACTCGTATCTGGCCGGTGAAAAAGCCAGCGGTTCATCCCCGTGGGCACGGGGAACACATACGTGTATCCTGTAAATTGTGCTGTATTTACGGTTCATCCCCGTGGGCACGGGGAACACACGCCTCGGGGCTTTTTTATTGGCTTCCGGTCCGGTTCATCCCCGTGGGCACGGGGAACACAGATCGAGTAAAACCATGTCTGGCTTACATTGCGGTTCATCCCCGTGGGCACGGGGAACACGTGATCCCAGTTAGTGCCGCCAACATTGTGGCCGGTTCATCCCCGTGGGCACGGGGAACACGATTTTCATATAGTCCTCTTAAAGCGAAATTGCGGTTCATCCCCGTGGGCACGGGGAACACGAGCATTTTGTTCACAATATTGATGGTGAAGACGGTTCATCCCCGTGGGCACGGGGAACACTTTGGTAATGACTTTAAGTACTCGATGAATCCCGGTTCATCCCCGTGGGCACGGGGAACACTTGTACAAAATCACGAGATACTTACGCTTCTACGGTTCATCCCCGTGGGCACGGGGAACACGTACTCGCTGCCATTGGGATGGTTTGCCACCATCGGTTCATCCCCGTGGGCACGGGGAACACTTGGGTCGGCTGCCATAATTACCAACTATTCTCGGTTCATCCCCGTGGGCACGGGGAACACAACTACTGCTGCACCCTCAACCAGTGAAAGCACGGTTCATCCCCGTGGGCACGGGGAACACCCAAATACCCAAATTAACGTGTCTTACCCCTACGGTTCATCCCCGTGGGCACGGGGAACACCTATGTGGCAATGTCTCCAACCCAATTGGTTTCGGTTCATCCCCGTGGGCACGGGGAACACGCGGGTGAGCTATCATCAGGTCGAAGTGTTGACGGTTCATCCCCGTGGGCACGGGGAACACTTGGCGATATGGTTATCATCGCGATCTCTGGCCGGTTCATCCCCGTGGGCACGGGGAACACAACGTGTCGTGGATAGTTCGGCCGCATTGACGCGGTTCATCCCCGTGGGCACGGGGAACACTTTTTGATATAAGATGGAGAAATAAGCGATGGCGGTTCATCCCCGTGGGCACGGGGAACACATTGCTGCGATAGTTTCACTATGCACATCTAGCGGTTCATCCCCGTGGGCACGGGGAACACGCATAAACCAAAATATAAGATGCAAGTATTACCGGTTCATCCCCGTGGGCACGGGGAACACGCTTCAAACTCACTTAACTGGGTTTGCGCTTGCGGTTCATCCCCGTGGGCACGGGGAACACCTCAAGAGTGCGCGAAATACTCACCTGATTGGCGGTTCATCCCCGTGGGCACGGGGAACACATGGGCGCAATGCTGTATGGTCGGATTACTACCGGTTCATCCCCGTGGGCACGGGGAACACCACGGCGGTAAAAAGGGCCTGGTTGATTACGACGGTTCATCCCCGTGGGCACGGGGAACACAAATT
>NZ_FQWD01000003.1:473014-787353 GCF_900129565.1 Marisediminitalea aggregata
CCGGTTCATCCCCGTGGGCACGGGGAACACTGTACATCACAACGAGGGCAATACCATGGCTACGGTTCATCCCCGTGGGCACGGGGAACACGGGTTGATGTGCGCAAAGGTTACAGCCGAAACCGGTTCATCCCCGTGGGCACGGGGAACACTCCAATTATAGACAATTGATCTATAAAGGAAATAACCCAATTGAAAAATCTACCAGAATGTTAAAGATCAAAATTAATCTAAAATCAGTCAGAATCAGCAGGTAAAAAACGCACAAGTCTGAGCCCATCAACGTCAATCGGTTCTCGCCTGTTTTCACCATAGGTTTGAAAGTCAAAACCCGATTCATTGTTAGTTGACCACGCCATGACGACATTGCCATCATCGGCAAGTTCAGTAACCTGGAACCAAATCATCTCGCGAATACGTCGAGAAACATTACCTACGTATACGCCCGCCCGCACTTCTAAAAGCCATACCGCTAAGCGCCCTCTTAATCTAGGTGGTACCGCTTCAGTAACTACAGTGATCATAGCCATAAATTACCCCGTTCGGTGACCTTCGTTACCTATACTTTGTGGTTCAGGTATCGCTGGAGGCTGACTATCCTCTGGCGCCTCTGGAGGCGTAATTTCCCCAGCACTCAACACTTCTTCTATTAGTGGAATAAGACGGTTGAGCAACTTGGTTTCGCGAAAGATATTACGGCAGGCTATGCGTACTTCCCTGTCAGGGCTACGGGGATGTTTCGAAGCTATTTTGAACGCTTCAGGTACAACAGATTCGAACTTGATGATATCAGCTATATCGTACACAAAAGATAACGGTTTACCAGAGTGAATAAAACCAATTGCGGGAGCATATCCCGCCGCCAAAATCGCGGCTTCTGTTACACCGTATAAACAGGAAGTTGCTGCACTTATACATTGATTAACGACATCGCCCTTTTCCCAGTCTTTGGGATCATACCTGCGGCCTCGCCATTCCACACCATATTGCTTTGCAAGCAGTTCATAGGTTTTTCGCACACGCGCACCTTCGATACCACGCAGTTGGTCAACACTCCGTCGCTCTGGCGCGGGTTCACCAAAACGTAACTCAAACATTTTGCGAACCACTTTCAGCCTGAGATTCTCGTCCAGAGCCAGTTTAGCTTGGTATAGTAATTTATCTGATCGCGCACCACCGGGTTGGCCTGCGGCATATAACCTGACACCCGCTTCGCCTACCCAAATTAACAAGGTACCTACCTGAGCCGCCAGCTTTACGGCCGCATGGGAAACTCTGGTACCAGGTTCAAGCATGATGCACACAACCGAGCCAACCGGAATGTGCATCCGCTCGCCATTTACTTCATCGATAACAACAAACGCCCCGTCCTTAACATCGATTCGCCCCATACCCACAAAAATCATAGAATTGCGATCTTTGACAGGGATAGGTTTCAGTGGGATAAAAGCCATGTTTACTCCTTTAATAAAGGATTCTTGGCGGCATTGGCTGCAATCAGTACCTGCATTTGCTGAATGGCTAATTGATTCAATTTTACAATCCGTTCAGATTGCTTAATGCCTTGTTGAATGAAATGGGCATTCATAGATTCCATGTTTGCCAAACAAACAAGCTGGTGAATATTGGCGTGATCACGCATATTGCCGCTGAGCTGAGGGTTTTCATCACGCCATTGCTTAGCCGTAACACCAAAAAGTGCAACATTTAGCAGATCTGCTTCGTTGGCGTATACACAGGCTATTTGTTGGTTATTGAGCGTTTCCGGAATGAGGTGCTCCTTGACCGCATCCGTATGGATCAGGTAATTCACTTTTGCGAGATTGCGTCGAATATCCCAGCCAAGTTGTTCGAACTCTTGTTCCTTTAAACGTTGGAACTCTTTGATCAAATAGAGTTTAAACTCAACAGAAATCCAGCTGGCAAACTCAAACGCAATATCTTTTTGAGCGTAGGTACCGCCATAGCGTCCGGCCTTTGAAATGAGTCCAATCGCACTAGTTTTCTCTATCCACTGTTTGGGCGTTAGCGTGAAACTATTCAACCCGGCTTCTTTTTTAAAGTCATCGAATTCGATGACTTTAAAATGAGGGTTATTGAGTTGCTCCCAAATACCTAAAAACTCGATGGTATTGCGATTCCGCAACCAATTACCGATTATCACACCGGTTCGGTCTTTATGCTTAAACCGGGCAATATCAGTAATACATATATACTCCAAGCCCTCCTGGGTCATGGTTGCGATTGATTGTTCAAGTACTTGTAGTTTGGGTTTCATAGGCACTCCTTGTGGCGGTGTTACTCTTTATTGAGAATATACTCACCTCTAATCAGTGCCTTGAATAATGGCAAATCGTGTTGATATTTACGCTGAACTTCGGAATAGATTTTTTTGGCTTCCTGGTTAAGTAAACCAGCCGCGATACGCCTCAGCGTACTGGCCTCTTTACTATCTACATCCAACAATGTTTGTTGGACAATCTGCTGTGCATTGGAAACGAATCGATTAACTGCATTGCTTTTAATTTCAGCAACAAAGTTTTTATCATAACCAATACCAAACAGTTTATTCAAAGCCAGAATTAATTTGTCTTTTTGCTTTAACCCGGCATCAACCACTTGTGTTACTTTAGACAGCTGCTTCTTCAGCGATGAAGGCATTGAATACAAATCATAGACCCTGCCAATAACAGAGCCTTGATCCGCAATATTACCTCCGACAAGCAAATGTGTTTTTCCTGTTGAAGCCAACTCTCGATGTTGTTTAACAATGTATGCGGGCTCGACTGTGCCTTTATTTGTTTCAGTACTCACAACATAGTGACTCAGTTCTTGCCAAGATTGCCAATTTTGATCGCGAGCACCAACTGGAAATATACCGTCTTCACGCACACTAATGGGTGTATAAGGATGCAACCACCATCCTGCGCCCTTATCTCTCCCCGTCTTCGTAGAGCCATAAGAGCCAGTGTATTTTTCCCGAACAAATGTTGTCACGGAAGTATCCGCGTAACAGCCACAAACATCACATGTACAAGTTTCATTTTCAACATGGAAATCAATATGATAGGCCAGAGCAAAAAGTCCACGTAAAAGTCCAATTTTCTGTGCCTGGTATATTTCGCCTTTCAATGGCGAAACCCACATTGGTTCGAAAATAGCATCATTATCTAAATGCGAGAATGTGTTAAAGAAGTCTATAGCGACTACATTCGAAAGAATTGTTTGGCGCAAACTTTCTCCCGATACCAAAGTGGAAATTGCGCCACCACCTCTTATCCCTGTCGCTCCAGTTGGCCCAAAGCACTCCCCTTTAATATTCATATGCAGGTTATAATTTAAAACGTGAGTACAATCCGGGCATATCTTCTCAGCATCGGAAACTTCTGAAAATAAACCAATCGCGTTTGGCGACGTTCCACATTCAATGCCTGACAAAAGCTTTGTGATTGGTGCAAGGGGATTTTTTGCATTAACAGGCGCTTTAGATTTCATAAAACACACTGCATCAAACCACTCAGAGTTTATACTTGCTAATTTTGCATCATACTCTTCGGTAGTAAGCCCTTTTGCCAAATAGTGCCGCAAATCATTAGTACTTGGCTGCAAAACAGCTGTCGCAAGCGAACTTAAAAGTTGCAACATGGCTAACTGAATTTCATCAAAATAGTATTGAAGCTGATAGTCATTATTTGAAGTCAGCAAAGTGCGCAGCGATACCTTGCCTTGGTCGGTAGAGATAAAATCATCTTTGAGCAGATTCATATTGCGACTTCCTGTTCTATTTGGTTGTTAGGTTCTGCACAAACAAATACCGTTCGCATAGCAAACTTACGTGGATTTACCGTGGTTTGGTCTCGCACTTGCAGAACTGCTACCTGGTTATCGCCCGAAACATCACTGAAAATTTGCCCGCCGTAGCTGAGCAACTTTAACGCATTGGCGGGGTTACCTTCTTCACAAACAGTCTCAAATAATGGTCGGGTAAGCGGACAAGACTTCCTCCCTTGGAATAACGTAAAAGCTGGTGATATCACTGCTTTTTGTAGCTCTACAATAACGCTTTTCTCCGCGCTGATAGCAAACGTATATTCTGAGTCACACCAGTATTCGCGATAGGTTGGTTTAGTCCCAGTTTGAATTTTCCCTACCGGACTTCGGAAATTTTGAACAGTATGGTAGTCAACAATTTTCTCTCCTCCTTTGTTAACTTGCACAGCAATTTGCAATCGCTCGGATAATTCAAAAAGCGCCTGATGCTGTGAGCGTGAAATCCCTTTCGCAGCGCCTAATAATCCCATGATCGCTGACCGCGTGGGGAAGTGGCTTACTCGGCGGTGTACGTCGAATGTTTGTAAGCCATAAGCTGACATCCCTTCTGTTTTCAAAATTAAGGTTGAGGTATCCATTAACCTTCTCCCTAAAATTGAATATCACTAATTTTGTTTACCCAGCTAATCGTTTTACCTTCTTCACTACCTGTCAAATCCATCCCGATTGCATCAGAGTCCATGTCGTACGCATCTTTAAGTTTTTCGTAATGGCTCACTAATTCTGCAACAGATTTTTCCATGACATCGCCGGTATTTTCTATAGGCTTTCTAAAAGCGTTAGCCAACGATAAAGGCTGGTCTGCTCGTGTTACTAACACAAAGTCGGCCTGATTATATGCAGCAAACACTTTTTGCTTAGCGGAAGGGGTTACCTGAGCAAAACAACGGACTACTGTTTGTACTACCGGCATAACTTCATCTGGTGTAGATTTTACATTTTTGGCAAGCAAGTCCAGGTTGATACTCGCATAACGATAAAATACACCAGAACTAAATTCAGTTGTGCCAATATGACCTGAACCTTGTTCGGCCAAATCATCACAAGCCGTAAACCAGTCGACTTCAATATCTGCACTATGTGTTGTGAGGCTATGCGCAACACTCATCGCAGCTTCTACGTTACGTTCGGGGCAGCTCGCATCCATCCGACCAGATAGCGCAACATCGAACGTTGGGATATGAGCTATTTTCTTTAACTCTTTTAACTCTGTTCCAGCTTTAACCATATTTACCGCTTCACGGATAGCGCCAATAGCATAAGGCTGAACTGCATCGAAATATCTATGAGTCTCACCTGACTCTTTATCTTTCTCTTTTTTTATTTTAGATCCCATATTAAGCAAGACATCTTCTATTAGCTTAGAATCCACCTCAGGCATGCTTTCAATACATAATGCCAACAGTTCATCAAACTTGTTAGTGCGTATGGATTTTTCCTCTACGGCATTTGTATATATGTCACTTTGACGTATTGCGCGCTTCAAACACTGACTGGATATTCTGCTTCTTACTGTGCCACCAAAAACGGCAGTTTTTTGTAAGCCGGAATCATCGCGATTCATCATTGAAGAAGGGTGAGAAATAAGGGTATGGATGTTGATAAACGTAGTCATAAATAAGTCCTTTTAAATTAGTCTTTTTCGGTTTCAAATTTTGCGGTATTTGCCAGAATGAACGCTTTGAGTAATTGACGCCTTGCGTTGTCTCCCCAATATTGGGCTAGTTGCCCAAGGCTCTCGGGATCAACATCGCTACAACGCACCAGTTGGCGCTTTAAATAATCAACGCCATTGTCACCACTTCTGGTGAGCTGAATTATCTGGCTTTCTTTTACGCCAGCGGTCAGCAAAGCCTCTGCTACCGTTTTTCCGGTATCGTTATCGCTCATTTTGGTGTGTAGAAACAAAAACAAAATTCGCTGCGTTTGTTTTGAATCAGTTGCTTTTGAGTAAGCTAACACTCTGAAATACGCCGGGCTGTTCGCCAGTGTTTTTAAGCTACAGCGCTTAAGCTCTGCTTTATCTGCTTTAGAAATTACACTCAAAGCTTTAAGTATTGATTTGTACATATTCGCTCCTTTACATTAGGCGTGCTAAAGACAACAGCCCTGCTCCTGCATGTTTTTTACGCCCGATGCCCATCACAAGTGCGTGCTCAATCGAAGCAACATCTAAAACGTGTAAAATCCCTTCAAACAGAACAAAGCGACTGTTAAATGATTTTTTGCTTCTCGTAAGTAGAGTATCCATTGCCGTTACCTGAACATTAGCACCAGCAAGTTTTCGCTGTAGCCACTCAACTTGTTCATCAGGTTCCTTTATCTCAATGACTTTTTTACTCTTACTGAGGCACTTCGTAGGATAGGCCAGCAGCTTAAATTTATAGCTACTATCTATTGCTACCTTAGGTGCAAATTCTTTGGTTATTAATACTTGTGCTTGCTCGCAAGACGTTGGTTTGGTTGCAGACTGCAAAAGTAACTCACATCCTTTATTAGTTTGTTCCTCGACCCGAAAAAGGTGATCCCTTTTCCTGTCAGGTGTATTGGGAAATAACTTCCAAATGGCCTGATGCTGCTCATAAGTGTCGCGAGACTTAACCACGACTTTTGACAAGTACATTATTTACCTCCTGTATTAAATTCTTCGACTAAATCTGTGCGAATAAAACCCATATTGTTGTATTCAATATCTTTACCTACCACGGCTTTCGTACAGAAATAATCGGGATATTTTGTTCCTTTAGCGTGTTTGGGGGGCAACGAAATAAGGTTACGCTCTCGGTCAACTTGTTCTTCAAAACTCCCGCCGTGCAATAGCGCCCCAGATTCATCTACCAATACCACTGATATACTCATTTCGCCCTCCCTGGTTAATAGTGCACAACGGGGATCCACATCGTTTAATGGCTTCGATTGCATTGCGCTGATTTGCCGAGCAGTGTAGTGACTGCCTTCGCCTTTTAATTCAAAAGCGTTAGCAATTTCAGTAATTGCTTCAGGCTCGCTTTCGCAGATCTCTGGGAAGTGCACATACTCAATAGCTTCCCGATAGCAGTCAGGAAAAATTAGTTTGTCATTCTGATTGAGATATTTTTCGGTTCGGTAGAGCCAACGAATATTCTGGTAAACAAAACCACTACCGGAATAGTGTGTTTTTGTCTTACTAATACTCTCATCCAAGTGAATGCTTTCTTGAGGAATCAAGGTAATAAAAAGTGGGTCTTTTATGGCGTTTGTTCGTGGATATAAATCTGTATTTTCTCGCTCGTGTCGCCACAAACGTCCCATGCGCTGCATTAAATATTCAATTGGTGCAATCTGGCTGATAATCACATCAAAATCCAAATCCAATGACTGCTCGATAACTTGCGTAGCAATCAGCAATCGCCCTGAACGCGTAGCATTTTTCCCGTATTTTTCTAAAACCGCTTTCTCGATGTGTTGCCTGTCACTAACGGTATAACGAGCATGAAACAGATCAACTTCAAACTCAGGCTGCTGGAGAGATATTTTATGAAACAAGCGCTGTGCGTCGGCAACCGTATTAAAAATTACAGCAACCATAGCTCCTTGGATAACCCAATCACAAATTGTGCCGATGTGAGTATCCTCTGGAAAACAATCTTGCGTATGCCACTGTTGAGTACAGACAACCTTTCGCTTTAACTGCTGTTGCAGCTCTTCGGGTAAAGTAAATACATTTGTATCCCCCTGTAAGTTTGTATGGGTAATTAGCGGATAAGCTTCCGAGTCAGAAGAACCACTATACGTATTAAGCAACTTATTACGAATGTGATGAGGCAAAGTTGCTGATAGAAGTATTACACTTGAAAAAGCTTCATGCTGACCTTTTAACACTTGCTCAATCAATGCCATCATATAAGCATCAAAACTGTGAATTTCATCGAGAATGAGTACAGATTTTCTGGTTCCGAACGAGCGTACAAACTGGTGTTTTATGCCCAGAACGCCCATTAGGATTTGATCAATAGTCGCTACCGATGTTGTACCAAGAAATGCACGTTTTTTTGATTGATGTAAAAAACCACTCTCATCGGTAACAATGAAATGTGACTTACCGTGGGCAAGAGTCGCCTTAGCATCAGGAAAAAGTAATTCAGCAGCATGCTGTATTCGATCGAATAGGCCGTTGGCTGTTGCCTGAGTTGGCAAACCAAAAACAACTCCATCAGCCAGTCCAGCTTCCACAAGCATTGAAGCATAAGACAGCGCGAATTCAGTTTTACCCGCTCCCGTATCTGCTTCAACCAAGGTTAAACCGGGCGATAAAGGCAATTCATCCAGTAAGCATTGAATTCCTCTTGGTCTGTAATCAGGGAATAAAAAACTAAACCCCGCACCAGCTATCGAGGTGATCATACCGCTATCACGTAGAACGGCTTCAGCTCGTGGAAGAACCTGTTCGTAATACTCTTGCAGATTAGCCATTGGGGAGGTCGTGAAATTGGTTAATGACGAGCCAAGCCAATCTGCAACACTGCAAAACCCAGCTAAAAGTGGAATTCCCCCAACATCAGGTATACTTTCCAGCTCACAGAACTCTAAACAAAATGCGACCCATTCAGACCGTGCTTGCTCGTCAAGGTCGATTAAATCATCATCAGCTGTCGGTTCCTCATAATTGAAATTTGTGTCACAAAACCCATGATGCCCCGCGACAGCTTTCATTGCTTCGCTGTAACCAAACTTTTCACAGAATTGTTTAAAACCAGAAGAGCCGTGAGAATAATAGGAAAGATCTTCTTCTATCCACCATTCGTCGCCCTGAAGTTCTTGTCGAATATCTTCTCTGAAGTGTTGAAAGCGGCCATCAAACTTTCCAAGATCATGGAGTAGAACAAAAAACAAAACTATGCGACGTGCCAAGTCGGGCTCAACGTTTAAGTACAGAGCAAAACGCTTCAATAATACGGGGGAAAGTTCCAGCCATTTATCTGCCACTGCCGCCACATCCAAACAGTGGTAAGGCAACAGGTGATAATCTGCACCAGGTTGTTCACTGTCTTTTTTGGCTTTTCCCCAGTATTTAAAATAGGGAGGGTAGTCCTTTTCCATTACCTTTCCTGTTAGCTGAATGACTCGTAATATGATTACTTTTTCACAACAACATCACGTTCACAATCCCGTAAATAAATCCAGTAAACTTACTTGCCCCTTTCTTTTGTATAGTGCCGTGAATTAACTAAATAACCACGGTTTTAGGTCATCTTCGTTTACCAATACCAATTGCTGCTGTTGAGGTGTTTTAGCTAATGAGTCTATTCTGACTTGCATTTCCTGAATCAAATACTGTGCTAACGCTGCTTTCGTTGTGACTTTCAGTTCGCCATTTTTCATTTGATAGTCACGCTCTATAACCCTTTTTTGAACTTCGGTTAACCTGGGATCAGGTCTAAAGCATAATGTGACCAATGTATTCCAAGCTAAATCTCCTTCAATGGTTTGAGTTGCTGCATCCATTAGAAAGGGCTCACCACTAAAGCGACTAAGGACAAAATCGCGATATTCAGAGCGATATTCGCAATACCCACGTAAATGCCACCTGAGTCCTGTTTTTACAAAAGTATGCGGCTGAATAACTCTCCCTTCAGAAACTGAATTACTTAATGAAATGTACTCAACGTCTAAACGACGAGACTGCTTAATTGCGTTAACTAAACTCCGCATGATAATTGGAGAGATATTACGAGGTGGAAGCGTCAACTCGGCATGCGTAATAGCACTGTAAACATTACTGGATTTTAACGTATGATTATTTAACCAATTCAGATACTCACTTGCGTCACCATTGATAAAATGAAGCTGAAAATCAACTTGTGCTATCTGCGACTTCTGTCTATTGCAGTACTGCAGGTTGTTTGGGCATAGAAGTTTATATGAGGAAATATGTTTCTTGGCTTGAGTATTACTTATTCCAAAGAACTTGCTGACATCAGAACTATTCACTTGCCCTTGCCAATACGACAGCAATTCAATAAACCAAAAATAAATACTACCGTTCAGGTTATCCATAACATTCAACGATCAAAATTTTATATACTTTAGTATATATATCCTTCGAGCAAAACTACTTTTCGATATTGAGCAATGCATTGCCTGATATACCGAAGAAAAAGGCACTTTTCCTTAAGTGCCTGAGTTAAACTTTCAAAGCCAGGTTACTGAATACACAGATTCTTTCGACACAACTTTATTCCACTAGTCGAAGTAACAGTAACGTCACTCCATGCGGTCCAGTCTGAACTTCCCGCGCTGTTCAATGCGCGAACGCGATAGCGATAAGTCCCCTTTCCGCTGGCATCAACATACGCTCGCGTATTTTCCCCCAACGTTGCAACGATGGTGGTGGCTCTGAAACGGCTCACGTTGAACTGCTTTTCCCGTTCAATTTCAAAGCTGGTTTCGTCGTCGCTGTAATCTATCCAGCTGAGCAATGCCGTGCCATCCTGTCCGTCAGTGACCACAAGCTCACCGGGCGCTTCTGGCACGGTTGTTTCAGGCGGCAAGTCTTGGGTGATGGTGCACATCTCAGCAGAAGCCTCGGTAACATTAGCAGCAAGATCCCGCGCGCTTACCGTAAAGCAATACTCACTTGATGGTGATAAACCGCTTGCAGTAAACGCAGTCTCAGTCTGCCACTCACTGTTCTCACATCCCACATCACCATAGGTACAGCTGAATAGATAGGAAACCACGCCACCGCGGTCATCGGTTGCTACCACCGACTCCATGGCTATCTCGGTCGCACTTGAAGAATACGGCTCAACAGCAAACTGCATTGGGTTAGGGTCTGGTGGCATGGTATCCGCTGCGCTCACGGTGATCTGCCCGTCAAGATAGTAGTGTCCCTGACTGCCATAATCTGTGGCATACAGGCTGTCCGAACCATACACTTCCAGCACATACAGACCTTCAGACACTGACGTTGATAATGTCGTGCTGGTTTCATAACTATCGGCGCTTTCTACAAGCAATGTGCCTTGGGCATCGTACAAACGTAAGCCAATATCGAGGTTACTGCCGCGACGCCCTGTTCTGGTGAACGCATGCCAGGCGGGCGTGGCAGTAATGGATAATGTGCCAGTGCCGGCAGTAAACTGAAACCAATCCGTGTCGGCTACCTGAATACTCCCCTTGTTATGGTTGCTGACATTACCTGGGTCGATTTCCCGGTTGGTGGCACTGAAATTTCCATCATCATCGATAACCAGCGCAACCGGGCTATCAATGGCTCCCGAGGTATCTGCGCTGGCGCCCAACTGTGCGCGAAGAATTGCAATATCATCCTGGCGTTGATTCGCGTCCGGATAATCGCCTTTACTCCACTGGGTCACATTTTTGTTGTAGCCAACGCCCATGATTGGTGCCCAGCTCGACGGATCGCTGTCTCTTCCCAAGCCACGAAAATAGCTGGTCGTGGAGGTACCATCGTGTGCCAGACCAAAGTTGTGTCCCATCTCGTGAGAGCCGGCCTCGGCCATGTAGGTGGCCACGCCGCCGCCCAACTGGTTGTAGTAGACCAACGCAGGCTGATAGTAGGTATAGTTGCTTCTGCCCCACACACCAATATAAGCCACACCACCAGCGCCCTGACTAGGCATGGCATTGCCGTTTTTATCGCGATCCTTGGTAAACAATAACCAGCCGGTGTTGGGACCAAACTCATCCGGCGCTTCAGTTGTTACATTCACATTGAACGCGGCAAAATCGTCGGCAATCCGCGTCCATATTTCATGAATGCGGGCCCGCTCTGTATCGTTAAAACTTGTAGGGTTGCCATCCAGATCGAAAGGTTGGGTATCATAATAGGCTCCTGCTCCCCACGCTCTGCCACTGAACGCACCACCGTCAAAGTCGAGGAAAATAGTGTTGTCTGCAAGCGGGTTAGAATGCAGTTTAAGCACGTCAATGTCAGGCAACACCATGGCTGTGGCTGGTGTTTCATCTGACGCCAGCGCGGCGTCTGCCACCAGCCCTTCCTCCACGTAAAACAGCTCGCCGCTGTTATCAGCGTTCATAAAGCGCTGGTCAACAGCGGGAATACCCAGTGCAGATAAACGACGTAATGCACGATCTCTGGCTGCCTGAGGCATGCCGATCAACGCCTGTTTCAACTTGCCCTCCGGCACGTCTTTTAGCGCCTGAGGCGGCAGGTTTTCAGAAAGTTGAGGTAATGGCTTTGCGAAGCTGGCCGTCGCAACAAACGCGCTCATACAGCCTGCTAAAACACTGAGTGTTAAGTGAGAAGAAAATTTCATTGTTACTTGCTCCAAACAGATATAACAAGGTCATTTGGAACGGAAAGTTAGCCTGAGCACGGGTCCCTGATGCTAACTGGCCAGCAATCCCGCTATCGTAGAGTATGCACTCCTTAGACCGGTGACTTTGCGTCCCACGCTTTCGCGTGGTTTGCCCAGTTGTGTTATTCACACACCAACAGCGTATCAGGTGAGCAGCACTGTCACTGTATATAGTTCAATCGGGATGTGTCGGCAGGCATACTTTTTGGCAGGGATATATCGGCTTAAATACCACTCTGGCATATTGCGCTTGAATCAAATTTGTCTTGGTAAACAATGAATAATTAAATCTGCAGTTCAAAACAACGTAGTGACTGGTGAAATGGAGACCAGAGACCGAAAATCAGAGACCGAAAATCAAAGAAAGCCACACTATACATTTAAAGCACAAGACTTCGTCAGGTGCGTAACCGGCTTTTGATACTTACTGTGTTATTGACGTTTGAATACGCGAATAACGAAATCGGCTGTCACGGCGAAGTCAGCATCCACCAGCGACTGCGCTTTGTCTTGGGGTAAACGCCAGTAGTAAGGGGTCATTTCCATTAATGCCTGGCGCATTGCGGCGTTGCTGAAGTTTATGGGAAAAGACAAAGCGTCTTTCGCCACCAGATCAAAGCCAGGCATAACCACGTCTTTGTCTTCATGTTGACGGGGCGCGTCGTAGATGGCTTGTTTTATTTCCCACAAGTGGTTTGGACCGGGGTCGACCATAATGCACAGGCCGCCCTCAGCAATTACCCTTGCATATTCCGCCGCATGACCGGGTGCAAATACTTGCAGTACTGTTTGTAAAGACTGGTCTGCAACCGGCAATCGGGTGCTGCTGGCAACGGCAAAATGGCAGGATTTAAACCGCTTCGCCGCGATATCGACCGCGTGCTTGGCAATGTCACTTCCCCAGGCAACTGCCTCAATATCTGCGGCTTTTAATGCGTGCTGAATAACACCAAGATAACTGCCTTCTCCACAACCTGCATCGTACAGGTTAAATACCGGCCACTGTGCAGATTGCGTATGTTGAATAATGTGGCTGGTGATCAACTGCATGAGCGGCAAATAGCCTTCGCCGTCGTGGAAGCAACGACGGGCATTCAGCATGGTTTTATCATCGCCAGGCTGCTTTGAGTTTTTGTGTTGAACCGGCAGCAGATTCAGATAGCCAGATTTGGCTTCATCAAAACTATGGCGGTGTTCGCAACGCCAGGTTTTACCTTGCTGAGATAGCGGGTGCTGGCATAAGGGGCAGTGCCACATAGACGGCTCCGATTCAAAAAGGCGCTATGCTACCCCTAATGCGGCTAGGTGTCACTAACAATGGAAAGTGGCACTTCGTCTACGTGTTCCCCTATGTCATCAATGTTCAGTGACGGATCGTCGATACTGGCCTCGAGCATATCGAATGCTTCCTGACAATATTGCGCAAGCGGTTGCAGCGACTTTATGGTTTTGTTGCAACACACCATGCCAATATTAGCGGTGCCGTTATAGGTCATTAATGTGATGTTCACCCCGCCCCCAGGCGTCATCGTAGAGATGGGGTAACACCCCAACAACTCGCTGTCTTTAAAATACTTAGCATGGGTAGGACCTGGCACGTTAGAAATCAGAATATTCGCAATAGGACGTACCCAGTTAGAAATACGCAGCCACTCAAAGACCAATGCGATTGCCTGTATACCAATAGTATAGGCACTAAAAGCGGCAGGTCTGGCGAGTTGCGCTGCGTGTTTCACAACCCGGTGGTGATAAATAATTTGCCGTAATCTCAGGTATGGGTCGTGTTCGGCGTGCGCTAACTGCACAGGCACTATGGCAATTTTGTTTCCGCCGGTTTTTTCTCCGGGTTTACGCAGGTTAATGGGCATATTGGTGTAAAGCGCTTGCTTAAAAATATGACCGTGGTCCTGCAGCAATCGGTGAACACCAATATCAAATGCCGCTAATAACACTTCATTGGCCGATGCCCGGGTACGTCTGGCCAGTGATCGTATTCGGCCAAAATCCAGGTCGAACGTTGCAACAGCCCTGCCCGCCTGTACTTGCCCGGTGAGTACGGTTCGCGTTCCTGAAAACGGCACCGGCATATAGTGACGATTAATGCGCAGTAGCCGCAGCAACAGCCCCAGCAGGATCACCAGCACATCTTTCGTGGTCATGAGAAATTCCCAAACACCCAACCAGATGCGCTTTATCCGTTTGTACTGCTTAACCGGCGTATGCCGCAAACGCTTAATGGCCCAAACAGGCGTAAAGCCAGTGCTTTGAGGTTCATCCAGATAGCCCGCCTGAAACCAACGAACCAGGGTAGCACCGTCGCCATACAAGTGATGCACCCTGGCATAAATGGCGAAGGTGTGATGTGTCGGATCATACAGAAAATGGTATTGCCATAGTGGCTTTTGTGGGTCGAGACGAGTTTCATGCATACGGGCAATAAAACGGTCCAGTGCTTCTCTGTCATCAATATTTTCAATCTGATGGCACTGCACGTGGTAATCCATTTGCATGTGTTTTACGGGTTGTAGGCCCAGCGGCCAGATACCAATGGCTTTTACCCGACAGTTAAACGGCGGGCACGCCCTGGCAAAGCCCTGCATTTCCTTGTGCAGCGCAGTCACATAGGTTTTCGGATCCTGCCCTTCTGGAATAGACAGTAATTGCAAACAAGCTACGTGCTTTGGGTTAGCCTGTGACTCCGTGATCCAGAATGACTTGTCAAGAAACGACAGCTTTCTTGCCATATCCTTTACCCCTCCAGTACATCGTTCCCAGTCAGGTTTGCCATGGAATGGTGTTCTATGGCGCTTTGCAGCTGACTGAGGGTCTGTTCATCCAATGCAAATCGTGGCAGTAATGCCGTCATGATGAGACTTAGTGCATGAAACTTCTGTGACGTAGGATCATTCACGGCCCGCAAATCATCGTATTGACTGCTTTGGGTCAGAATCATGCTGATTAAATCCACCATCATGCGTTGCTGTGCAGACGTCGCAGCGAGTTGTTGCTGTGCAGCAAATCGCTGCAGCAAACTGTACAAGCCTGCCTCTAATTGTTTAATTAATGATTTATGCAGGCGTTTGGCGCGAGGGTATTTTTCGGCAATATCTGCCGGACTGCGATAGAGAAAACGAAACACCTGTAGTTTGTCGATCACAATGGCCAGAAAATAGAAAAAGTCTTCAACGGTGACTTTGTCGAGGGTGGCGGGGCGAAACAACTGTTGCATTTCTGTGTTGTGCCATTCAATAAGCGCATCCACGATGAGCTCTTTGCCCTTGAAGTGGTAGTACAGGTTACCCGGGCTGATATCCATTTCCATTGCAATATCGACAGACGTAACACTGTTTTCGCCATGTTCATTAAATAGCGCAAGTGCGGTGACTAAAACCCGTTTTGCGGTTTTCCCAGCCATGGTGTTTATCCCAACATCAATAAATACAACTGCGCAAATCCAGCCGCCATGCCCAGAATCGCCCCGGTAACAATGAGTTTCCATTCATCCTGCTGATAAGCCGGCCTAAGCACACCTTCAAACTCTTCCGAGCTCAGCGCCTGCATACGCTCACACAAATCGTCCCCTACTCTGAGCGCTTCGTTTGCGTAATCAAAAGCATAGTACAAATATTTGTCTGAATCTTCGAACAAGCGTTTTACGGCCATCGATTTCATTTTGAAGTAATTCTCAGACCCCACGCCCAGCGCGAAATACGGCTGAGCAATGGCCACATAGCGTTCAATGGCGTCGTTAACATGCAGCTCGATGAGTTCTAATAGCTGGGCAGAACCAGAACCGTGCAGGATCATATGGGTGATGTTTTTCGGGTTAATGAGCTTTTGCTCGATGATATCGGCGTACACCCGGGATACCTCGGTTTGCCGTTTCAGGAACATGCCCTGAATGGTTAAACCGGCAAAGCGTATTGGCTGTTTCGGTTCGAAAATAATTTTAATTGCAATCCAGTTAGTCGCGTACCCAACCAGCAAGCCACCTAACGGGAGGATCCACCATGCCTGATAGAAATACCAGAGCGCCATGGTTGGCAGGCCAAACAAAAAGCCGAAATAAAAGCCAGACTGAACAATAAATGGAAACTCTTTTTCACCCGAGCGCAGGAAGATCTCGTTAATCAGCTCCGGTGAGTTAACTAACTGCTCGACCACCAGCTCTTTGATATCGAGGATTTCATTGACGTTGTGCTGAAAGTCCTCAACCATTTTCGACACCACATAAGGAATGTCGTCTTCGATTCGGCGATAAACCAGGTTCTTGCCCTGCACCGGTAACGCAGCCCACACCGTGGGCGCTGAAGACTCCATAACCTCGTTTACGATTTTGCGCACAACCTGGTGCAGCCGGTGCTCAATGGCTTTGGTGAGGGCTTCAGGTTCAAGTCGATTGGCGAGCTCTTCTACGCTCAGCAACTTGCCTAACACCAACTCTACCTCGATTTCTGCCATTTGCTTTCGCTTGGCAGGAATTAGCCCCTGCCAGCCAAAAACTGGCGGAATACCGACGAATTTCAGCGGGTAAAACATCATTTTTACCGCCAGGTAGTTTGTGCTCCACCCCACCAGCGCACTGATAAGCGGGATAGACAGCAAACTCAATGTTTGTAAATTCCAGTCCATGTTGGTGCTACGTATCTTGTTTTTAGTATTTGCCGTACTCAGGCTACTGACTGCTGACGCATGGGTCAACTTAACTTTATTTATAGATGAAATAAATCATGTAAACCCTGATTAGTTCAAAAAAAAGCGTAAAAATGCAGTTAAATTGAACGAATTAGCGCTTTCGTGGCTATAAGTTACAAATTCACATACACTTTACAAATATAAGTGGGTATTACTGATATTGGGTAGCGGATTCTAATTTTGCTACCTACACTGCCAGTAAACAGGTAGTCCCAACGCCGGGGAGGAAGTATGTCTCTGTTTTCTACACAACTTTCGGATATCGAAAAAGCGCTCGAGCAAGCGAGCAGCTACGCCGAGTACCGCGATGCCTGTTTGGCACACGACGCCTTGTCGGGCGCTAATGAATGGAAAGCTAAAGATCCCTGCCGGGACTATGACTACCGGTTAATTCGCAAACGCGTGCAGCGCATTAAGCTGGCACAAAGCCAACACGATATCCCTGCCCTGATGTCTATCTTGCACGAAGGGCTACATGGCAATCTGGGTAATATCGCCAATCCCGAGCTGCTCACGCACAGTAAAATCGGTACTAAACACCTGATCCAGGAGTTCATAGACCAGGTTGTCAGTGCTCTCGAGCAGATATATACCGCCGACGAGGACGTAGTCGATTTTTACGATAAACTCACGTTCTTTGAAGAAACCGCTCACGCCTATGGCCGCAGTTGTCTGATGCTGTCTGGCGGCGCGGGGTTAGGCTTTTTCCACTGTGGTGTGGTGAAGTCGCTAAATGAACAGAACCTGCTACCTTCAGTCATCTCCGGCGCTAGTGCAGGCTCAATCATTGGCGGCATGCTGGCAACCCGAACACACGACGAACTGCTGGAGTCACTGAGTGCTGAGTTCATTTACGAGCACTTCAAGAACTGGCGTTTATGGGGCGGCCTTGGCAATAAGAGTCTGCTCGACAGTCGGGCACTGGAAAATACCCTGATCGCGTTGTTTGATTTAATGACGTTCGAAGAGGCCTATGCCAAAACCGGACGCCACGTTACGGTAACCGTATCACCCGCCGATCTACACCAGTATTCGCGATTGTTAAACGCCAAAACATCACCCAATGCATTAATTACCCAGGCCGTTCGCGCGTCTTGCGCCGTGCCCATGTTGTTCACTCCAGTGCAGCTGAAAGCCAAGACGGCTGATGGTGACATTGTTCCTTATATTCCCAACCGCCGGTTTGCCGATGGCTCCATTATGGCTGATTTGCCGTTTCAGCAACTTGCGCGTTTGTACGGGGTTAACCACAGTATTGTGAGCCAGACTAATCCACTGGCAGTGCCGTTTCTTACCGGTGCACGTTCACATGCGAAAACCCTTACCAGCATGACCCTCAGGCATATTAGCCAGCTGGCCAAAGCCAACAGTATTTTTGCTTTCGACATTATGGAGCAGTTGGTGCCGAACCGCGGCGGCAAGCTCGCCATTCACAAAATTCGCTCAGTGATCGACCAGCAATACGTAGGCAACATTAATATTCTGCCAGACAAGCAAATACGCAACCTGATGCAAGTGGTGGCTAACCCGACGCTGGACAGCATCAAAACGCTTATTGAGAGTGGCGAACGTGCAACATGGCCTCAGCTTGATGTAATCAGGCGCAACACGCTGATCAGTGAAACCCTACGCAACAAGTTAAGAGCGTTGAAGCAACGCGAAGCCCGCTTGTTTGAGCACGAACCGGTTTAGTTTTCGGAGTCAGTTGCGGGTAAAGCGACCCGCAACCATTCAGACTATCTCGCAATGAGGGCAAGCTCTACATCACGCTGTAGTACTACCCACCAACGATTTCCAAAACTGCTGTCGTATCCTACTATTGGATAGTCTTCACAGCTGGCATCTCGTGCAGGCGGCATGTCTAGATAGGCAGTAGACCAAGCTGAGTCAACAATGCAGGATTCAGGAGCAATGGCTACCCACTCATCGACCAACCACCCGAGTGTTACTGTGCTGGCATCGACACTTTCCGGTGCTGTAAATTGCACAGCGAACGCGTCACTTACTGCATTCTCAATATTCCACGATTTAGTTGCCGTAGAAGGCAGCGAAATTGCCGATTTTGCTGAACCGTCAGTTTGAGACATGGTCAAACCTTGATCATATTCAATATCTTTGGCTACCCCATAATCATCCTGGTACATACCGGTTTGATTTTGCGTACCACTGATGATCATGATATCCGATTCCGTGCCATTGGCCGGCAACCAGCTTAACGTGACGTGTTCCTTTAAATCGATGGTAGTTTCAGGAATGAGCAATTCATCTTTTGCTTCATCAGGGATCACTCGTACCGGGCTATTAAGGTTTGGTGTCCAGTTCTCATGAACCTGGTAAAGCCACTGGTATGACAAGCGCAACAAATCATTAAGACTTTCTGCCCGTGAAATGCCTGGTGTAAATCCTAAATCACGTGTGCGGGTATCTGTGCGGTTAAACGTATTATTCTGCCCTCCTTCGAGAGTGACATAGCTACCGTCATCAGCATAACATGCATTAGTTAAATAATGCGTTTGCAATACCAATACAGGGCGAGTGTCATCCGGAATAGAGTTAGGGTAAATCACAGATTCACAACGGTTTGTCGTTCTTGAGAACTTATCCACTAACTGCCATTTTGCTGAAAAATCCTGATCTTCGTTGTTAGAAGTAGCGGTGTGCTCAGCAAAGTAAGACGCATAATCTACTCTGCTGTTATTAAACGTTAGCAGCGACGAGTTCACATCAAAATGTGTAGAACCATTACTCATGGTGGCATTTTTTTGTGCCACGATCATTTGTACTAATTCACGCTCACCAAATCGGAATTCATACCCCTTGTAGGATGCATTTCCTGACATAATCTGCGTATATGTATCCATGCGGTAATTACCGCCAGTGGGCGTAGAGCTTGAAGGTACGGTCTGCAGCGTGGTTTTAGCACTGATCAGTGAGCGTTGATACTGATGCTCATGTCCCTGAACGTAAATAATATCGTGCTCGGCAAAGAATGTGCGAATTTCCGGCTGTACCGAGTACACCCAGTCATCGTCTTTTGTGCCATCAACAATTTGTTCTAGCGTTTCACCGTATTTTGCGCCTATTAACCCATCATGGCTGGCAACTACTATATGTTCGATATCTTCTATAGATTCGACAGTTTCTTTGATCCACTCAAACGCGATGGGTAAATTGTAATATGCCAGGCCAAAAATCAGCACATTTTCACGGACGACATAATAATTAATCCACTCATAAGCAGGCATGTGTACGGCATCTTCCGGAATGAAGTGCTTCATGTTTTCAATCCAGTTGTACGTATAAGCGTAGCTGGTTTCATGATTGCCCATTACGGGTAAAAACTCGATACCTTGTTCTGCGTAGGCATCGGCAACCGACCGCCATTCTGCAAATTCTATATCGGACCCTTTGTCAGTAAGATCGCCCAATGCAATGATCATATTGACGCCATTAACGGCCTGATGTGCGACAACTTCACGCATGGGATAAACCGAAACATGAGCCTGGCCGTTGGCATCTGTACCGCCTTGAGTATCGGGTAATAATCCAATAGTGAATGGTTGAAACGCAGGCTCAGAAGTTTCAGGAGCAGGCGTCGAGGGAGTGGTAGGCGGTTGCTTTACTTTGTTGCTACCACCACAGGCGCTCAATAAGAAAATGATAATAATATAAAAAACTAACGTTTGACTTCGACAACATGGCATTGCGCTTTCCTTGGTTAATAAATCGCCATATATACTAAAGTCTAAGTCATGAATATTTCGTGTCTAACACACTACAGTCTGGTGAAGTTTTTTTGAACGACTGGCTTTTTTGATACGCAATGCACAGTTTCTAATGTTGTAGAAATGAAATAAGCGCACTTGTATTCGGGTTGAGCCAAGTGCGCAAAGGTAAAAAAACTAGTGTGTTACTATAACTTCAGGCAATGCAGTAAAAGGCTTAATACCAAACTCAGGGTAGACTTCCGATGGGAAATAGAATTTACCTTGGGTTACCACCATGGCCATGGATTTCAACGCAGCCAGGTCGGCGGTTGGATCGCCGTGTACCAGGAAAAAGTCCGCTTCTTTACCTACCGAGACTGAACCGCGCTCTGTATGACCGAGATATTCGGCCATATCATAACTACCACGCTTGAGCGCTTCGGCAGGTGTCATACCGATTTTTTCAAACAGCGCCAACTCCCGGTGAAGATAGAATGCCCCGCCCATGTCTGTGCCGGGTACCAGCAGAATGCCACGTTTGTGCATAAGTGACAGCGTATCCAGAATCTTCTGATAAGCTGTGAGATAAGCCTGGTCTTCCGCGTCATCTGCCACGTTAAGCATGGCAGACTTCGCTGAGCGCTGCTCGCTGACCGGCATGTGATCAATATAATTAGCCACGGCTTTGTTGGTGATGCCATTACGCCCAGTCATGGCATATTCGTGGATAACCATTGTCGGGTCGTGTGCAATGTTGTTTTCTACCATCAGGTCCAGGGTATGTTTTACCGCTTCACTGTTCAGGTCTAAGTCCACAAAGCGCTTCATGCCTGTTATCCGGAACAAAGTGCGGGTATCTTCTTCAGGTTTTAACACCCAACCCAACATAATCTGATTGATATGCGTCAGTTCGTCGTAACCGCCCTCGATCATTTGGTCGGCGCGGTAAAACGCAGGCACGTGACCAGCAACACGAAGGCCTAATCGGTGAGCTTCTTTAGTCATGTCCGGCACCCAATCGCCATTCATGGAATTGTAGATTTTAATTTGCCAATAGCCCTTTTCGGCATAATCGCGAATTAGTGCCAGGGCGTCTTCTTTGGTAGGTGCCAGCTCTCCCGTTGCGGCGCTGTAGTCACTCACACCCTCAATGAACCCACTTTTGGTGATTTTAGGGCCAATTAAAATGCCGTTGTCGATTTTATCGATCAATGCCGACAGCACTTCATCTTCGTTACCCATATCGCGAATACCGGTCACGCCCGCCAGCACATTCAGAATTGCCCTGTCGTCGCCCACGTGTCCATGCATGTCGTAAAGACCGGCTACCAGCGTGCCGCCCTCACCTTCTATAAACACTTCGTTTGCATCCGGCGATGATTGCACCGGCTCAATCGCGGTGATCTTTCTGCCTTCAATAACGACCGATGACGCCTCTGTTAAAGCCAGTGTTGTCGGGTCGAAAATTCGCACATTGTTTACCCGAACAGGTTTGTCATACTGATGGGTAACGTTTTTAGCAATATCTTCATAACGCTCCGTGTTAAGCGTCGCCGCGAGTTCGCGTAAGCGCTTGTCTTCCGATTCCAGTCCTTCGCGAAGCAGAGCGAAACGTGGCGACACCACAGCCACAAACTGCTGCTTGTCGTCTAAAATCACATAACTTGGATTCAGATTAATGCCGCCAAGTGCATACAAGGTGGCTTCTACCTGATTTTCCCCACTTCCGAGCGTTAACCGGCGCTTTTCTGAAACGGTAACCTGACCGGCTGGCAGCGCTGGATAAGGGGCACCGCCGGCATCAAGTACCGTTTTGGTGTACAGATATAATGCATAAGGACTGGGATTTTGTGCAATGTAAATGGCATCCCCTGTCACGTCTTCTTCACCTGCTCCCGCTGCGGCCTTCCAGCTTGCAACCCCGTCTTTTAACTCATAGGTTTCGTTTACTGCATTTCCAAATGTCGTTTTGCCCTCAATAGACCAGGAAATGGGAATACCGGCTTCAGACAGTAACAGCGTTTCCTCACTACTCGCGCCACGGCCGTTATTGCTAAAGCCGTAGTTAATGTCGATCACCGGGCCATTTTGCGTGATAGTCATATCACCCACATCGGTGCCACCAAACAATACGTTATATTGCTGTGTAACTGATGTTGTCGATACTTGTGATTCGGTCGTCGTTGATGTGCTGGTTGGCGCTTCACCGCTGCAAGCAGTGAGTCCGGCTACCATTAAGCCAATTAAAGACAGGCGCATAGCAAAGTCCTTGTAGTATTTGTAATCGTTATTATAGAAAGTCTGTGAAACGCCATAGAGCGTAGCAGTATTCAGCTTCACAGGCGAGTATTCACGATGAACACGCGCATTTACCCGAAAATCAGCAAGCATTGCCGCTGCGCCGTTAAACTTTTTATTGTGCTGTGCGTAACTGAATTCAAGTAACCTTTAACCAGAGCCGGATATGCAAGACAGTGATATTGTGACGCTATTCACTTACCGTTTTTTGATTGATGAACCACAGCCACCGCATAATTTCACTCAGGATATTAAGGACTTGCAGCAGTTCCCCGAGCGCTTGTCGTTAAGCTATATTGATGAATGGAAAAGCGATATTAAGCGGTACATGAGCAAAAACAATCTGACTATAGATGATTTGGAAGCGCTTAGCACACAGCTAACCGAACCTGACACTGCGCAGCAATATGCGCCCTTGAAAGACATTGTAGTCAGGGCACTACAAATTAACAGCAGTGACACCGTGAGCATCATTGAGACGCCGTTTAAACGCTACATAGACAAACTGGTGAACAGTTAGCAGTGCAGTAAGAAAAACAAAAAACGGGCCGAAGCCCGTTTCTTATTCATACTGATTTATCAGTCTTGCTTGGGAGGCGTCGTTTTCGCCTTCGAAGCTGCTGGTTTTCGCGTGGTTGTTTTACGCGTCGTTGTGGTTTTCGCTGCAGTTTTCGTACCTGACTCAGATGCAGTTTTACTGGCTGCAGGCTTACGTCGGGTCTTCGGTGCAGGCTTGGCGGCTGCCGCTTCGGCTTTGGCTGCAGCTTGTTTAGCTGCGAGCAAAGCCACCTGCTCTACCAGCAAATCCACTTTGTTCGACAACACGTCCAACTGAGCAGCACGTTTCTGCTTCGGCGTGGTGAAGCTTGGCATCCAGTGATGAAGTGGTGACTGACGCCACACTTCGCACCATTGTGCCGGATCCACCGCTTTACGCAGCTGAGACTCGACCTGCTCTCCTCGTGAAGCAAACTCGTTGAGCGTTTGCTGAGAATCGCTCAGTGTTTGCTGCACTTGCTGATTTGCCTGTGTAACCTGATCAGCCACTAATCCTAACCCCGCTTCAAACCAGGCAAACAGCGGTGATGTGGGCTTTTTATCTGACATAATCATTCCTTACCCAAAATCGGGCAGCATGGCTGCCCGCAGGGATTTATTTATTTGCAGCCAGTTTTGCAACGGCTTCGGTCAGGGCGTCGATTTTAGCTGACAGCTCGTCAATGCGCTGATCAGTATCGTCTGCATCTAAACCTAACTTTTTACGCACTTCAGACACGCGGGTTTCAACTTCAGAGGTGGTTTCCTTGAACTTGTCTTTCGCTTCTGTCTCCAGTGTTTCGCCTTTGCTTACCAGGTCGTTAAACATTTTGCTGGCTTCAGTGGTCAGTTTTTCATACTGGCCCTGCGCTTCGTCAATACTTTTGCCGTAGGCACCTAAACCTGCTAACCAGATTTTACGTGCAAAGTCTTCGGCTTCATTGATTTTGTTTTTGATATCGTCTTTAGTCGTCATGGTGAACTCTCCTTTAAACTGTCTGAATGTAGTGTACGAAGTGCAATTAGAAATCGCATACTAAAAACAAATATTTTTGCATAAAAAAACGCCGGATTAAAAAATCCGGCGTTTTTCAAACAGTTACTCAATAAGATTTAGTCAACTAAATCTTGCGGCATGGTATCGCGGATGTCCATCCACACCTTACCACTCTCGATCCCGTATTCGCGGATAACAGCAGGCACGGTTTCGTATTCACCGTTTTCAGCCACAGCGAGTAATTTGGCGTAGAATGCCTTTGCCACGTCGCGAGCCTGTTGCTCAGCAAAGAAGAAACCACCGATACGTGAATACAATCCGCGGAAGCCGTTCATCATCAGCACAAATACTTTGTTTCCGGATGCCAGCGCCAAATCATGGTTCAACTGATAATCAAACTGTGCGAACGCCTTGCCGTCTTCTTCCACGTCTTTATAACGTGCAATGATTTCAATCGACTCTTGAGGATTATTTCGAATAGCACTGCGAATAAACACAGCACTTAAATTGGTACGCGCTGCAAGCAGGTTATCCACCAGTTCCGGAATGCCGTCCTGGTCTAACCGCGCCAGCGTTTCCAGAATGTTCAGGCCGCAGGTTTCCCAGAAGTTATTTACCTTGGTAGGTTTACCGTGCTGAATGGTTAGCCAGCCATCACGGGCCAGGCGCTGTAACACTTCGCGTAAGGTTGTGCGGGTAACGCCGATCAACTCAGATAGCTCTCGCTCAGCAGGTAAAATGGTACCGGGAGGAAAACGCCCGCTCCAAATTGACTCAACGATATACTCTTCGGCAAAACCAGCCGGACTTTGTGCCTTATAAATCATATTTGCTCGCCTGCTGAACATCTTTTTCTTTTAAACTGATTGTACCAGATGCATTTTCATTAACACAATCAATAAATATAACGAATATAGCCTCGTCTTTATCGTCTACGACCTTTTTACGGCTTCCTGTCTTACCGATTATCGGTTAGTCTTTGCAGGCTTAGACGATACCTACGTGTATTCACCGAATACCAGAAGTAACATATATATTGATAAAAACAAACTTTCATCGTCTACTATTACTCAGAGAACAACAAATTAAGCCTGTGATAAAAAAGGAAATTACTCGATGCAGACCTCTATGACCATGGCTATTTATAAGAACTTTCTGGGGCATGCTCCGGACTGGTATAAAAAGACCATCATTGGGTTTTTAATTGCTAATCCCCTGTTATTCATGCTTGACCCATACCTTGCTGGCTGGGTTTTGATTATCGAATTTATTTTTACACTTGCCATGGCATTAAAGTGTTATCCACTGCAACCTGGTGGTTTACTGCTCATTGAGGCCTTATTTATCGGCATGACCACGCCAGACCATGTACTTCATGAAATCGAAGTTAACCTGGACGTGTTATTACTACTTGTCTTCATGGTGGCTGGTATCTACTTCATGAAGGACTTACTGCTATTCCTGTTTACCAAACTGGTCATTCGGGTAAAAAATAAGACGATATTGTCGCTGTCCTTTATTGTTGCATCTGCATTCCTTTCTGCATTCCTTGACGCCTTAACGGTTGTGGCGGTTATCATCGCGGTAGGCCTAGGTTTCTACACGATTTACCACAAAGTCGCGTCAGGTAAAGAGTTCCATCACGACCATGACCACACCACCGACGATACAGTTCAGGAGTTGGGTCGTAACGATCTGGATGATTTCCGCGCCTTCCTGCGTAACCTAATGATGCATTCCGCTGTAGGTACGGCGTTAGGTGGTGTAATGACGATGGTGGGTGAACCACAAAACCTGATCATTGCCGACAAAGCCGGCTGGGATTTTGTTGAGTTCTTTATTCGCATGTCACCTATCACCGTTCCGGTGTTTATCATGGGTGTACTTACTACAATTATTTTGGAAAAAACCAAAACCTTTGGCTATGGCGCCAAGCTGCCACCTGCAGTGCGTAACATCTTAGTTGATTACGACAAGCACATGGACGAAGCCCGTTCAGTGCGCGACAAAGCCCGTCTCGCCATCCAAGCGCTGATTGGCGTTTGGTTGGTTGTAGGCCTTGCCCTTCACCTGGCGGCGGTAGGCCTGATTGGTTTGTCTGTAATTATTCTTGCCACCTCAATGAGCGGTGTCATTGAAGAGCACGCGTTAGGTAAGGCGTTTGAAGAAGCGCTACCGTTTACCGCTCTGCTTTGTGTGTTCTTTGGTGTGGTTGCGGTTATTATCGACCAGGGCTTGTTCGCACCTGTGATTCACTGGGTATTGTCATTTGAGGGTAAAACCCAGTTAGTGATGTTCTATCTGGCGAATGGTGTGCTGTCGATGGTGAGTGACAACGTATTCGTTGGCTCGGTGTACATCACCGAAGTTACAACAGCCCTGCAACAAGGACAAATCACTCGCGACCAGTTCGATTTGCTGGCTGTAGCAATCAATACAGGTACTAACCTACCCAGTGTTGCAACGCCAAATGGCCAGGCTGCCTTCCTGTTCTTATTAACGTCTGCAATTGCACCGTTATTGCGTTTGTCATATGGCCGCATGGTGGTTATGGCACTGCCTTACACGATCGTACTGACGCTGGTTGGCCTGGGCGCCACCTACATTGGACTGGTAGACGCTACACAATGGCTGTATGACATGCACCTGATCGAACATCATTCTGCGTTGCCTACCGGCAATAGCGGTCACTAGGAGCGTCACTACGGATGAAGTTTATCCATGGATTGAGCCAGTGGGCAGAGCAACGCTCTGCCTGGCTGGTGTTGTTTATAACGTCTTTTGGCCTGGAATGCGCGGCGTTGTATTTTCAGCACGTAATGGGGTTGGCCCCGTGTATTATGTGTATTTATCAACGTACGGCCATGTGGGGCATAGTACTGGCCGGATTACTGGTACTGCTGTTTAATCATGCCGTCACGCGATTCTTAGCACTTGGCCTGTGGGCGTACAGTGCTGTTCAGGGGTTTCTGGTCGCATCAGAGCACATTGAAATTATTGAGGCGGACGACCCGTTTTTTGCAACCTGTGAAATTTTTCCTAATTTCCCGAGCTGGGCACCGCTTCACGAGTGGTTGCCGTCGGTATTTGCAGCACCGGGTGACTGCCTGGAAAACAGTTGGCAGTTTCTGTCGATGGGCATGGCGCACTGGATGCAAATTATCTTTGCCGCCTATTTTGTCGTCTTTGCCGCGGTGCTTCTTGCGCGTCTTATCGACAAGAAAGCCTTTTGATAGACCTGAGCACCGTTCCAATTCGACTCGCCCCTATTCGCACTGATGCGGGGCAAATTCATCTTATTCGCGCTAACAGTAAATATGCCGATAGCGTTGCCGAAGCCGGCAAACTGGCACTGGATACAGTAAAACCCTGGATGGGCAGCAGCCTGGTTCCCACGACGCCCCGTACGGCTAAGCAGCTACTTGATACCTTAGAAGAACAGCGCAAAATTGGCTATGGCGTGTGCTATTTGCTGATATGGCAACAGCAGTGTCTCGGCATGGGCATAGTTAACTATATTCACCCTATTCACAAGACCGCCAATATGGGGCTCTGGCTGGTGCCAGAAGCGCGTGGCAAGGGAGTGGCATTTACCCTTTGCCAACGGCTTATTGACCTGGCTACGCAGCCGTTAAAACTGAACAGATTGGAATACCTGACGCTGCCCGACAATCACGCCAGTATTAAACTGGCACAATCGCTGGGCGCGCAAAAGGAAGGATTGTGCAGGCGCAGGGTGTTTGGACAGGATGCGCTGTTATTCAGCCTTCTGATTTAACCTAAAACCGCCAAGGCGATCAGTCGATGTCTTCCAGTGGCCAAATCGCAATATAATCTTCAAACCTGTCTAAATCAGCCTCGCTCTCGGCGACCGTTTTCCCTCTTACCGACATCCCGGCTTTATGCATCGCGGTTTTCTTTTTGCGATTGAGCAATGGATGCCAGGAGGGTAGTCCCCGCCCTTCATGCAGTCGACGGTAGCTGCAGCTTGGCGGCATGAAAAAGATGTCTTTCAGGTTTTCCTGGGTCAATTGCACGCAGTCCGGCACTAGCTCGGTGCGCTTTGCGTACTGGGTACAACTGCAGGTTTTGGTGTTCAGCAAGTCACAGGCGATATTGGTAAAGTGAATCACTTCACCGGCCTGGACATGGGCAGTAGTCGTGGCTTCATTTACGGCGTCGTCGTCAATGAATTTGTGCAGGCAGCATTTGGCGCAGCCATCACAAATTGACTCCCACTCAGACCGGGTCATTTCATCGAGGGATTTGGTCTCCCAAAAGCGTTCCATATTAGTTCCCCACAACCCGGGTATGAATATCGAACCAGGGCGACATCGACAGCGTTAGCGTGTCATCAGGTTGTAAAGGCCCAACACCTTTGGGCGTCCCCGTCAAAACAATGTCTCCCGGAACCAACGTAAACACCTCGGAAATAGCAACTAGCAAGGATACGGTATCCCGCATCATCATGTGCGTATTACCGCGCTGTCGAACCTGGCCATTGATGGTCAGTGAAAAGGCCAACGCCTGTACATCGGCAACTTCGCTCATGGGGGCGAATGCACTAACAGGGCAGGCATTATCGAACGCTTTTGCACGCTCCCATGGATGGCCATCCTGCTTCAGTTGATCCTGCAGATCACGAAGCGTTAAGTCGAGCGCGAGCCCTACCCCTGCCATTGCAGATTTGGCTTGTTCGGCACTGGCATCAGACAACGGTTCACCAATGAGTATAGCCACTTCCAATTCGTTGTGACACGCCCCCCGGTTTGTCGGAATACTGATGACGTCACCGGCATGGCACAAGGCGGTAGCAGGCTTTAAAAACAATAGCGGTTCACCAGGCACTGCATTGTTAAGCTCCTGAATATGATCCAGGTAATTACGCCCCACACACACCACTTTGCCGGTAGGTAATCCAAAAGGTAGGCCTTGTAAATTGCGATGCTGATACATTAGTGCCCTCGCTTAATCCGCTCTGACAAATAGCTCACCGACACACCAAAATAGCTGCTGCGATTCCATTTCATTAGCGTATGAAAGTTTTGATAAACCAGATACAACCGGCCCTTTTCACCGTCCGGCATGATAAACGACGCATTGATGGCAACATCAGGTAAGTCGCGACCATCGTATCGCCTTACCCCTTGCGCTTGCCAGAATGACAGTGGCTTAAACTTCGCTTTATCGAGCCCTGCCAGCGAATAATCAAAATCATCTGTTACCGATACCTGTCTGCCCCACGTGCCGTCGTTTACCCAGCCTTCAGACGAGAGGAAATTCGCAATTGAGGCAAACACGTCGGCGTGCGTGCCCCAGATATCTTTTTTACCGTCGCCATCGTAATCTACTGCGTAGTTTAGGAATGAGGTTGGCATGAACTGGCTTTGCCCCATGGCCCCCGCCCATGAACCATTGAAATCTTTCAGCGAAATATGGCCTTCCTGCAAAATGGTTAACGCCGCCAACAGCTGTTTCTTAAACAGCGCTTCACGACGCCCTTCAAAAGCCAGTGATGCCAGCGCAGATAACACCGGGTGTTTGCCCTGAATTTTACCAAAGTTCGATTCATTCCCCCACAACGCGACAATAAACCGCGGTTGCACACCATAGCGCTGACCTATTTCCGTTAACAGAGGCTGATGTGTTTTCATCAGATCTATTGCCTGCTTCACTTTCCAGTCAGGTACCCGGGTAGTGAGGTAGGTGTCCAGGGTAATTTTCTTTTCTGGCTGATTATTGTCGGCTTTCACTACGGTAGGGCGATAAAACACCGTCGCAAATACGTTATCAATAAACTGCTTGCCAAACCCTTGCGCGACCGCTTCTTGCTTCAACGCGGCTTTATAGGTTTCAAACTCTACTTCTTTACTGTCTGCGGCATAGCTAATGGCCGACACCAGCATTGCACAACACACAATGCCGAATTGCTTAATCTTGTTCATAGCGGCTTTATGCTTGTGATGGTTTACTGTCCAGACCAAGGCTTTCCCGGTGTTTCTCGAGTAAGTTGTCTTCTTTGGGCGGCATTTGCAGATAGAACCCCTGCTCATTCATCGCTTCAATTAACCTGGCTTTGTCTACGCCGGCAAGCGCCTCACGCTTTTGAACAGGTAACATCATTACCAATTGAGGTTTGCCAAACTGCGCCATCAGCGCTTCTGGGACCGCTGAAAAATCATCTTTTTTCGCCACATACAGGTACATGCCTGCTTTTTTGGCGGTTTTATATACTGCAATTAACATGATTTACCTATTCTTTTCAGTTAAATACTGCCTGAGCGACAGGCTCAAAATACGTCGCTCGCCAACCAGTCAGCACATCGGGTTTTAAGCCCTGAACCCGGCATTCATCAATATCGAACCAATGCCATTTTATAAGTTGGTTAAGCTGCTTTTTGGACGCAATGACTTCTTCGCTCACGCCTTGTTCTACTGCAATTTCCGCCGCCGCATGCTTAAGTCTGGCCAACGTTTGCTTGTAAGGCGGAAAATCTATCAGCCGCTTTATGCGCGGAATATGAGCCTCTGACGAGGTATTGTCAAATTCCTCGAGTCCTTGACGAATGATGTCCAGTAGAATTTCAGGCCGCAAACGTCGTTCTTGCGGTGTTAAACAATGAATACGCGACAGCGCGCCCTTAGACTGCGGCATACGTAATGCCAATTCAAACAGGTGCGCTTCTTTGAACACAAAATTCAGGGCCATGTCTTTTTGCTGCGCACGGGTGAGCCGCCATGCAGCCAGATGCTTCAGCACGGTGAGTTGCTGAGAAGAGAGCTTCCAGGCATTTTTGATTTGCAGGTATGCATACTCCGCCGGCATCGTCGCTTTTTTCTTCTCGCTCAAGGACGCCGACTCGGATAAGACCCAATCCAATTTCCCCCGGGCTTCAACCATATCGTAAAGTTGCTCAAAAGCCGGCAGCAGATACAACACATCATCAGCAGCATAACGACACTGATTATCAGACAACGGCCTGGCCAGCCAGTCGGTGCGGGACTCCCCTTTTTCCAACGTGATCTCAAGCAGCATTTCAATCATGCGCCCATAACCCATAGTCGTGCCTAGCCCCAGAAGACCTGCAGCAAATTGCGTATCGAAAATAGGCGTGGGGACTAACGAGAAAGTTGCCAGGAAGGCTTCCAAATCTTCCGAACAGGAATGCAGAACTTTAATCACATCCGGATTTACCAGTAACGACGTTAACGATGATAAATCGTCAATCGCCAGGGGATCGATAAGCGCAAGCTGATGCCCATCGAACAGCTGCACCAACCCCAGCGCAGGGGCGAGTGTGCGTGTGCGGACAAACTCCGTATCAATGGCTATTGCTTTGTGACGGGCCGCTCGCGCACAAACCAGATCGAGGGTTTCCTGATCCTGTATAAAAATATAATCCATAAATAAAAAAGCCGGCTTAACGCCGGCTTTTTTCAGGTCTTTGCATCGTATTAATTACGAAGCTCGCGACGCAGAATCTTACCGACGTTTGTTTTAGGTAATTCTTCTTTGAATTCTACGTGTTTAGGCACCTTGTAGCCAGTAAGATGTGACCGACAGTGCGCAATCACCGCTTCCGCGGTTAACGAATCGTCTTTTCTGACAATGAAAAGCTTCACTACTTCACCGCTGACTTCATGAGGTACACCGATAGCCGCAGCTTCAAGCACTGCGTCGTGCATTGCTGCCACTTCTTCAATTTCGTTAGGGAACACATTGAAGCCCGATACCAGGATCATGTCTTTCTTGCGGTCCACAATGTAGAAATAGCCGTCGTCGTCAGCCCGGGCGATATCCCCCGTGGCCAGCCAGCCGTCGCGAATAATTTCGTCGGTAGCTTCAGGGCGGTTGAAATAACCTTTCATGACCTGCGGGCCTTTTACCCACATTTCTCCCGACTCACCGGGCGCTACTTCATTACCGCTCTCATCCATCAGCATAATATCCGTCGACGGCACGGGCATACCGATCGAGCCTTTGTAAGCATCGAGCTGCGGCGGGTTCACCGTAACAACCGGTGCACATTCTGTCAGGCCGTAACCTTCTAACAATACAGTACCGGTAACCTTTTGCCAGCGCTCCGCCACCGGGCGTTGCACGGCCATTCCGCCGCCTAACCCAAATTTGAAGTTGGTGAAATCCAAATCGGCGAATCCAGGGGTGTTGAGCAATCCGTTAAACAGGGTATTGACTCCCGGCAGAATCACAAACGGGTACTTACTTAATTCTTTCACAAAGCCAGGCATATCACGGGGGTTCGTGATCAGCAGGTTCGGACAACCAAACTTCAGGAATAACAAGCAGTTCGCTGTTAATGCAAAGATGTGATAGAGCGGCAATGCCGTTACCACCAAGTCTTTTCCTGGCGTTATCACAGTCGCCAGAATACCCGACACCTGTTCCAAATTGGCTATCATATTGCGGTGGGTCAGCATAGCGCCTTTTGATACACCCGTGGTACCGCCGGTATATTGCAAAAATGCCAGACTTTGATTGTCGATCTCGACCTTTTCGAACCCCAGCAGACTACCTGCTCGCAACGTTTCCATGAAGGGCTTGGCTTGTGGCAAGTTAAAGTCCGGCACCATTTTCTTCACGCGCTTCACAACGAAGTTCACCACCCAACGCTTCGGTGCAGGCAACATGTCACCCAGCGAAGTAAGCAGCACTTCCTTAACGCCGGTTTCTGCGACTACCTTCTCCAGGGTGTGCGCAAAATTCTGCACAATCACAATGCCCTTCGCGCCACTGTCATTTAACTGGTGCTTTAGCTCCCGGGCCGTGTACAAGGGATTAACGTTCACTACGGTCATACCTGCACGTAAAATACCGAACATGGCTACCGGATACTGCAGCAGGTTAGGCATCATGATGGCAACGGCATCACCCGGTTCAAAACCGGCGTGCTGTAGGTATGCAGCGAAATTTTTAGAATGCGTATCGAGCTCCGCAAAGCTCATTTCCTGACCCATGTTAATGTAGGCCGTCTTGTCGCCATATTTGGCAACAGATTCGTCAAGAATATCAACGATTGACGCGTAACGGTCCGGATCGATTTCCGGGGTTACTCTCGGGTCGTAATGCTTAAGCCAGTTTTTTTCCACCAACCTCTCCTGTCAACTTTACTTTGACGATGATTGTTCACAAAAGTCCACGCCACAGCCTCGGCATACGCACAAAACTGGTCCGATTTGTTGCAATAGTATCGGATGTTCGCAAAAAGATAAATGACGTTGTTTACATTTCCTCAACAAAGCGGCGAATCGCAGTGCTAACTGCTGAAGGTTTAACCATATGAAAATGATGTCCTCCTGAGAATAGTTCAAGCTGACTGTTTTTCCACCATATTTTCCGTTTTGAATAAACCGATTCAACGTGCTTGAAACTGTCGGTAGCGCCGCCAAACCAGACCGGACACTGAATACCGTTCATCAGATTTTGTGCCTGAGCCTCGGTCAAACGCAGCGTTGATTTGGTGCGTAATCGTGGGTCACTGCCCCACACTTTTTTACCCTCTTCAGTTTCTGTCAGGTTACGCAATATAATGGATTCTGCATGTTCAGCATTAATATCACTGATTTTGCATCTGGCGGTTACCGCCGCTTTCACATCCACCTCTCGCGCTATATTTGTCGTGCTTTTCTTCGCTAACCGGCTTAGGGCAGATTCTCTGATCTGGTTCACACTCGTGTCAGCCTCGAGCGTCAATGGGCCACATGCGTCTATAGACACAACCTTAGCCACACGTTCGGGAAAGACTGCCGCATAGAGTGTACTTAAGATGCCACCAAGGGAATGCCCAACCAGAATGATATCCCGCCAGTCATTCACTTCTACCAGCTCATGTATATCCTGGATAAAGTCCAGTTGATGGTAATGCGCATCTGGCGATCGATGATAACTTTTGCCATGTCCGGGTAAATCGACGGCGATAAACTGGTAATCATCGAAATGAGGGAATAAACAAGCCAGACTGGCCGCATTGTCGAGGAATCCGTGTAACCCAAGAATCAGTGGCCCTGATTTGCCATTAGTCAGTCCCTGGATGTTGCCTTTAGACAAGGCGCACTGCCATGCTTGCATAAATGTATTTCCAAATACCAAAACCTGAAAGATCCAGTGTAACAAAGATGCGGCATGAAACTCTATGCCCCTTATCATTGGGGGCGGACACATTAAAAAAGCGGCAAACTATTGCCGCTTTTTCGTTAGTTAAGGAAATACACTTCCTTTTTACAGGCGGGTTATTGCCGCTATCTTTCGTGTCTGGTTCGAATCACCTTTGTTTCGTGAGCCTGACTACGACTGCGAACAGTTGAATTGCTGCTTCCAGATCGATAGGTGCGCTTGACCTGCGTTTGATTAGCGCCATTGTCTTTGATACGAATGACCGGACGAGGGCGATTTTGGTTGTAGTGATAGAAACTGAATCCCGCTCTGTAGCCCGGATGGTAGAGTCCCCATGGACCCCAGTAACGTGGATAGAAGGGTGAATACCAGCCACCGTAGAAATCAAAGAACATGGAGTTCGTATTATACAACTGCTGATTGCGCCACAGGTGATAGTCCTCAACCATTAAGGCCGGGAACATATAGGGTTGCTCACCAACCATACCAGCAAGAGGTTGAGAAACCGTACCAACAAATGTTGCTAACCGTCCTTCTGAGAAGACTATCGGGTCAACAAAATTATTGATCACCGCCTTAAAGCGACCAGGCGTTTGCTCGGTGGTAATTGGCTTGGCGTAATGATTGAGTGGAAAGTACACCATCTCGATGGTGGTCTTGTTGTCTTTGTTTTCGACACTGGTAATAATGCCGCCCCAACGGGCCTGCTTACCGATTACCTGCTCTCCTGCAACTACCGCTTTAGAATAGCCAACGAGAGATTCGTCATCAGAGACTTTGATAGGATCGGGAACAATAGCACAGCCAGACAGGCTTAACACGGCCGCTATGATAAGTGCGCGGTAGAACATAAAACACCCCTTGTAGTTGTGACGAATAATAAGGGAAGTACCAGATAAATGCTAAATTAAACTGGACTTAACACGCGTCTGTCAGAATAACTCAAGCGTCACCTTTCAGACCCCTTCCCTGTTTACCCCCGTCAATCCTTTATCGATCACAGATATTAGTCCCCTTGGAACAATGGGGCCTAATACGCATTGTTAATATTATCTGAAAGTTAGCTGAATGAAAGCTGAATTAGACTTTTGGTTTAAATGTGAATTTTTTGTAACTAAAACTGAAACTGGCGTCGTTAAGCGTATATATCCACGCCCATCATTTGACGGACAGAATCGCGTTTAGTTTCACGCTCAAAGCTCAGGTATTCACGAACGGCTTGCTCTGCGTGAGGCGCAGGTTTGTCGTAGCCCGCTTTGGTACGAAATGCCTCTGCTTTTGCAAAAGAAGCCTCGTCGCCGCTGATGACAACCGCATTGTCTTTCTGATTAGCTGACTGTTCAGCTTCAGGGATAATGCGCTTGACTGGCTTCGGCCGGTTGTCACTGCGATCGATTACCGGCGCCTGGGTTGAATGACGAATGTCCATCGGGTTAAGTCTGTCGGTTGTCCAATTTAGCCTGAGTTAAAAACACCGACGAGATATCGGCACGTTTGCAATGATTCAAATAACGATTGCTGTATTTCAAATAGCGCTCGAATTAATTTGAAAAACAAATGCAATTTTCAGGCCTGACTATTCTCTGCCTGGTAGCTTTTTCCAGGTGACGGTGTCGCGCAAATACACCGGCGTAATGGATTCCGCAGTCATTGTTTCTCCGGCCTCGTAAGCTCGCTCAACGAGAGGCAGCATGTGTCTGGCATAAGGATATGTCACGGATACCACGGCTTCGCCCTGTACCTCAGTCAGTGCCGGGTAAGCCTGCCACCCCGTGCCAGCGAATACGCTGGTTTGTTCGGTAACCTGAGTCGCCGCTTGTTCAGGCGGCAGTACCTGTTCCTCACCCAGCAATTCAGCAATGCCATTGATGTTTTGATAGCGCGCAAAATACACTTCGCTCATGCGGGCATCTATCGCTACGGCAACATTGTCTGCGGACTGGCTGGAGATAACCTGTTGCGCCATTGCGTGTAACGTACTCACACCAACTACAGGCAGTTTAGCACCCAGCGCCAGCCCCTGAATGATACCCGTAGCAATACGCACGCCAGTAAAACTTCCAGGTCCACGACCAAAACCCAGAACGTCCAGCGATTTCATTTTTGCGCCGGCTTCCTGCATAACCTCATCTACCATCGTCAGAATCTTTTGACTATGCTGCTGCGGGCAAACCTCATAACGGGTATACACTTTGCCATTGTACTGAAGTGCAACAGAACAGGCTTCAGTAGCCGTATCTATGGTTAACATGTTCATGATTTGGTCTTCTTCTTATCGCTTTGACGATGTTGGGTTTTAACTAAAAAAGATTCTACTTCGGCAAGATCACGTGTGCGCTTCATTGGCGGTAAGCTGCCCAGGAAAGTCTGCGCATAAGGTTTAGTGACCAGGCGATTATCGCAAATCACCAATACACCGACATCTTCGGGATCGCGAATAAGCCGCCCTGCGCCCTGCTTCAATGTGATAACCGCCTGCGGGATCTGAATACTGCCGAATGGGTTACCGCCGTTCTTTTTACAGTCTTCCAGACGCGCTTGCAATAAGGGATCATCGGGCGCTGCAAATGGCAGTTTATCGATAAGGACACAAACGAGATCGTCGCCCCTTACGTCGACGCCTTCCCAAAACGCCCCTGTGCCGAGTAATACCGCTTCCGGGTCAGCCAGGTACTGGGTTAACAACGCCTGTTTGGAGGTGCTGCCCTGTACTAAAATCGGGTTGCTGATTTTATCTTGCAGCGCAGCCGCCACCTCTTGCATAGCCTTATGACTGGTAAACAGTAGAAAGCAACGCCCGTTGCTGGCTTTCACGAGTCGCTGGCTAACTTCTACCAACGACTGACGCATAGCTGGTTGATGCGGTTCAGGTAAGTACCGGGGAACACACAGTAATGCCTGTTTCGCATAGTCAAACGGACTGTCCAGCATCAGTGTCTTAGCACTCTCCAGTCCCATACGTCGCTGGAAATGGGTAAATTCGTTATTCACCACCAGCGTAGCGGAGGTAAACACCCAACCACGCTCTTCACTTTCAACAAAACGACGAAACTTAGCAGCGATGGAAAGCGGTGTCATGTGTAACACAATGTGCCTAGGAGTGGTTTCATACCACAGGCTCATGCCATCGTGTTGATCTGTGGTAAACAGTGCCAGCTTCTCACGGACCTGCACAATGCGATCAAACAGGTTGTCGAGATCTTTGTCGCGGCCAATGTGCAGTTTACACACGTCGTATACCACGCCAACAGCATCTTCTAAACGCGACATTTGCGTACGAACTTCTTCGCGTTCCAGGTGTTCAACCCAATTACCTTTGGCAGGTTTATCCGCAAATAACAGACGTAAATCTGCCGCCTGCATTCGCATCTTCTCGCCTGCTTTTTCCAGTTGCTCTGCGTCTTTTAACACCGTGCGATACAACAGCGTAATTTCTTTACTGATATCCTGAATTTGTCGGGTTGATACGGCTTCACCAAAGTACTCACTGGCAATATCAGGAATTTGGTGAGCTTCATCGAAAACTATGCATTCAGCATCGGGGATCAATTCGCCAAAACCCGTGTCTTTCAATGCCATGTCGGCAAAGAACAAGTGGTGATTTACCACCACAATATCTGCGTCCATGGCTTTTTTACGGGCTTTCACCAGATAACAGTCTTCGTAATCCGGGCAGTCTCTGCCCAGACAATTGTCTACGGTCGAGGTCACCAGCGGCAGGACTCTGGCATCTTCAGGCAGGGTTTTAATTTCACCCACATCACCGGTTTTAGTGGTATTGGCCCAAGTCCTTACGATGGATAACTCATTGAGTACGTCGCTTTCAACCAGCGTGGAGTTGCCTCCATGCTGACCAAGACGATGGGTACAAAGGTAATTAGCACGACCTTTGAGCAACGCCGTTTTGCGGTTGCTGGCCAGCGCTTTTTTAATGACCGGCAAATCGCGGTGATAAAGCTGTTCCTGAAGGTTTTTAGTACCAGTGGAGATTATAGCTTTACCTTTTGCAAGCAACACCGGCGCCAGATAAGCGAAGGTTTTACCGGTTCCGGTACCGGCTTCAATGATCACGCTATGCGATTGGTTAATGGCTCTCGCTACGGCTTTCGCCATATCAGTTTGTGCCTGTCGGGGCTTAAACCCGTTTATCGACTCTGCTAGTAATCCGGTGCCCGAAAACACTTCACTTAACGTGGGCATAGCTTCTCTGTGTGATGTACCAAAACGGGTATTATGCCAAATAATTTAGAAAACGTCTGTGTTTAGCCTGACAGGCGGTTAAACCGTGAACGATTGCATTAACAGCTTAAATTTTCGGCATCACTGCACTGAAGTAAATGCGGTAGCCCCACGGCGCCAGACTCAGTTCACTGCCAGCTTTCAGTTCTTCAATGCTTTCATTAGCTAACTCAAAGTATTTGCCTTCAAACAGGCGCTCGCTGAAGTTCACTGTTACGGATTGAGCTGACAGGTTTAATACAATAAACACTTTACCGCAGTCCTGCATCCGCACGAAACTGAACACCTGATCAGGTTGTGAATTGGGCACCTGAATCATGGTTGCGCCAAACGGGCCATTCCATAGCGCGGGCAGCCGTTTCTTGAGTCTAATCAATTTACCGTATAACTCGCCAACAGGATGTGGTTGCCAGTCGATAGGATCGCGTTCGAAAAATGCCAACCGCTTAGACTCGCCCGCTTCCTGACTGTTGTAAATAAGCGGCATCCCTTCTCCTAGCACAGACAACACAATCGCCGCTTCCAGGCAGTCGCCAAATTGCTCATGTTGCGTGCCGTCCCAGGCATTTTTGTCGTGATTACTCACAAAGGTCATTCGGTATGCGCTGCGAGGCCAGGCACGTTCATTCCACGAATAGTACTTTCTGAGCCTATCTACACTGGCTCGCCCCATTGCAATATCGTGCATGGTTTCGTTCCAACTCCAGGCGTAGGACATGTTGAACGCCTGCTCGTGTAAGTCGCGATTCTCCCATTCAGCCAGCATAAAAACAGGTTTTATGGCATCCAGTGCCTGACGCAACTGCTGCCAAAAGTCATTAGGCACATAGCCAGCCACATCGCAACGAAATCCATCGATATTAAACTGTTTAACCCAATAGCACATGGCGTTAATCATGTACTTACGAAGTTTAGGATTACTATAATCAAATTCAATAATATCGCTCCAATCCCACCAAGGGGACGGCCGAAAATCGCCTTTGTAGTCTTTGGCATACCAGTCAGGATGATCAGTAACCAGTGGGTTATCCCAAGCACTGTGATTTGGCACCCAATCTATAATGACCTTTAACCCTAATACGTGTGCTCTGTCGACCAGCGACTGAAAGCTGGCCTCATCGCCAAATTCGGGGTTAATCGCCAGGTAATCTTTTACTGAATATGGGCTGCCAAGAGCGCCCTTGCGGTGCACTTCGCCTATAGGGTGAACGGGCATCAACCAGATTATAGAAACACCTAGAGACTGGATGTCGGCAAGTCGCTGAGTAACGGCTTCAAATGTGCCTGCCTGGCTAAACTGCCTGACATTGATTTGATAAATAACGGCATCCTTGCTCCACTCAGCCTGTTTGACCAAATACCGATCATTCGGTGCGTAATCATTTGCAGGCATACCAAATCCCTTGTTTGATAAGATGTCGACAATCATATCAGTCATCGCCACCCAATCGTATATTGAAATATAATACTACGACTAAAGATTTATACCCTTACTTGTCTGTAAGTGCCACAAACACAACAAAAATCCCACTTACCGACACTGCTCTGATGAGCTAGAACAAACTGGCGAGCCCCAGTAAAAGTACCCATCCTGCAAAAAACACTTTTACCTGACGAGGAGAAAACCACAGTACCAGATACCGCGCAAGCCGACCGCCAAGTATGGCGCCTGCTCCTGCAAACAAGACAACGCCCCAGACTACTGCTTCGGTAACAACAATGTGATAGTAGACCCCACCCCACACTGAGATAGCAGAGAGTATGACCGCAGCGGCAATTGAAAAAGTAACGCTGAAGCCACGAAAAATAAGGTAAACCGCAACAAGTTCGCCCACTCCGACCGACAAATACGCTGTTACAATGCCCCCCAATCCACTCACAGTAATTAATGCCAGCAAGTCAATAGTCGTCAATTCAGTGCGCGTAGAAGCACGCTTTAAATACAAAATAGAGGCAAAGATCCCCAGCGCCAGTAAAATCGAGAAAACCCCAAACCCAATATGTAACTGGGCGCCAAACTGGCGAAATGACATAGCTGGCAGCGACTCACTGAGACCATACTGAGTCAGCCAGATGCCGCCTAATGATCCAATAGCCGTAATGCCTACAACACGCTTTAATAATGGCCATTGTGAATTCGACTCTGGTCCATGCCTGAAATACTGCTGCCAGCTAATCGCCCCTGCGGTCATGCCGCAACACTGAATGGAAAAACTGGTTGCGATCACGGACTCTGCCGTAAACTGCAATTGTTGAAAAAAAGGCACAAACACCACCCCGCCGCCAGCCCCTGTCGCATTGGCAAATATGGCACCTATAATGCCGAGCAACATGAAGGGGCCGAACTCCGGAATGACCGTTGGAAACGAAGGATGGTTGCCAATCAGAACGAGCCAGCTAACAAGCAAGACCCACCACACCGGACTAAAAACTACCTGCTTTAACACTACATTGTCTTCTTTATCGTTATTGTGACCTGATACTAAGACAGTAAATAAAACGGTCAATGGTTTGTAATAAAAAAATCACTTTCTCCTCACGCGTTCTTTGTGCAAATCACGGGTTACAACAACTAAGTTCGAGCTCTTACATTGCTCGACAGCTAATCTAAAGACATTACTTATGCTTTAGCAACACATTCTTCTTGCATCACCTATTTCTTCGTTCACACCTTCAATTCTGTAAAGCCCTGACATCATCCCTTCCAACGACCTCGTATAAAATTTCCTCTGTCATCATTCCGTACTAACACCGACCCTCGCCATGAATTTGAACCCTGTATTCTCTGAATGCTATTGTGCAGACTGAACGAGACAAAACGGAATTGCTAAAAGGATGAATGGTTATGCTCGAAATTACAAAAGCTGACATAGCCCATGCCGAGCGCATTCAGGCCTTGTTAGTTCAGCTCGGCTACAATGCTTCTATTGCGGAGATAAAATCCGGTTTAGATTCACAGGACCCGCATTCCGATCTTTACGTAGCAACACTCGAAGGCCGGGTCATTGCCTTCATGTCACTGATTTATTTTTACTATTTCCCAATTCAAAAACAGAATTGCCGAATAACTGCCATCGTCGTTGACGAGCAGGTCAGAAAAACAGGCGTAGGCACGCAATTGATTCAATTTGCTCAGGTAAAGGCCCGGCAACGTGCATGTGCGCAACTAGAGGTAACTACATCTCTGGAACGGAAGGCGACACAAGCATACTATGAGCATAAGGGCTTTATCAAGGCGTCCTTCCGGTACTATTTAAATCTGTCGAACAAGGCTTTCAACATATAGCGATCATCCAGAGTCAGATGACAAACATACTCTACGGGTGAAACACGTATTCTGCGATGCTCATTCTTAAACTAAAAGACAACCGGTATTTCACTCAGACCTTGCTATAGTTAAGTCACGGCACAAGCAGGATGAACACTTCCGGGCACTCAGGTAGGGTATGGTTACCGTAAAACATCACGCACATTACACGTTGGTTACCCTAACACCCAACCGTTCAGCAAGCTGGCGAGACAGCAAATGGCTGATGTGGCTAATGGCAAGTGTTGCATTCATCATTGCCGTTGTGTGGGCCATTGTCGGCGTGTGGTTGGTTTTTCCCTTTGCGGGCATTGAAATAGGCTTATTTTGTTTTTTGCTCTATCGGGTAAATTTACTCACTTACAGCAATCAATCCGTCTCCATCGAAAAACATCAGATTCACGTGCAATACAGTAATAAAGCGGTGAAATCCGTTTCCCTACCCAGAGAAGATACACATATGGAGTTGTCCGAAAGTCCTCAGGACTGGTACCTGCCTCAACTCAAGCTGGTGTCAGCTGAAAACAGTGTAGCCATTGGTGACTTTCTGAATAAAGAAGACCGGCAGACTTTGTACGAAACCATCAAAGAACTGGGCATACCCGCGTGGCGACATCATTGGTGGAAGCACTAACAGATAATGCATCCATTTCTCTGGTTTTAATAATAAAATCGGTCATTGCGCCAGCTCGTGATAACAGATAGATTGTGGTTTTTGTTATTACTGTTGGAAGTTAATGCGTCTTCTCGTTTCGTTCTGTTTTTTAGTTTGGTCATTATCTGGTTACAGCGCGTCAGTTTGGAAAGTGACTCAAGGCGAGCGCACACTTTACATTGGCGGTACACTACATCTGCTCAGCCCTAACGATTTCCCGCTCCCGGATGCCTATGCAGAAGCCTACAATGAAGCGTCTAAACTGGTATTTGAAACCGACATCGCGGGTCTTAATTCGCCGGCTTTTCAACAGGATACCCTGTCTCTACTGACCTATCAGGATGGAACCCAGTTGAGTGATGTGCTGAGTCCTGACACGTATGAAGCTCTGGCATCACATCTCGCTTCCCGAGATTTATCAATCGACGCATTCGCAAGTTATACCCCTGCACTGATTAGCGTAACGTTAAGCATTGTTGAGCTTAGAAATCTGGGGCTAACGAGTCAGGGCGTCGACGAATTCTATTATTTCAAAGCCATGATGGACAACAAACAGTTGGACTGGTTTGAAACACCTCAGCAGCAGCTTACCTTTATTCAAAGTATGGGCGACGGCGATGAAGACCAAATCATTCGCTACGCGCTGGAGGATGTGAAGAAAATCAAAGAGTCCATTGGCGACCTTAAAGTGTTCTGGCGCGAGGGCGATATGAATGCCATGGAAGAAACGTCAATGAAAGAGTTCGAAGCCTCTTTTCCCGACGTATTTAATACCTTACTGACGGAAAGAAACCAAAACTGGCTTCCCATGCTAACCACTATGATGAACTCGCCTGAAACCGAATTTGTGCTGGTTGGCACTATGCATTTGGCGGGAGACAAAAGTGTCCTGGCCTTGCTAGCAGAACAAGGCTACCACATCGAACAACTTAACTGAGGTTAGTTACTTCGGGTAGCGGCATCGGCTTCACGCTTAACTAACATAAAGGTTAAATACATTTTGGTGGGCAACGACATTATCATGCCTACCGCTACCAAACAGGCACTAATTACAATGCCCGTGACGCCCATCGCTTCAATGGTGTCGCTGTACATGTGGCAGTAAATACCCGCCAGAATCAAACAGATTCCTGTACTCATGATAATTTTGAGTAATAAGATTAACTTTTCGTTGGTCATAAGACACCCCCTACATATACTAAATCTAATATACATAGTACTTGGATGTGTTGATCTGCGTCACCAAAGCGGATTGTGCAGGTATTCACTACTGGGATTAACCGGCAGCTTTTTAGCCATGTGCTACTCAGGGTTCAGGCGTAAATACCTGCAAATAGTTGATGTGTGAGCCACGGCTAGCAATTGTACCACCAGCTACAAATATCTTACCGGACATCACCGTACTGGCGTTATGTCGGCTCGGACTAAAGGAAAATTCAGCGCTTACCCATTGACCACTGTCAAAGTCAAAATGCAGGACCTGATCTAACGCATTATAATTACCGAAGGTAAACAGACCCGTGTCCGTTGATACCATTGAATGGGCACTGGTTCCTACTGGCATTGGTGCCAATTCACTCCACGCTGCGGTTGCAGGATTAAATTTATAGAAGTCCTTGAACTGCTTCCGGCCATTGAAGCCGCCGGCAACATAAATATCGCCATTAAATTCAGTGGCTCGCGTTGCATACGCGCTGGGCATATCGGGCAGTTCAGACCAGGTTTGGCTGGTCAGATCAAACACGCTCACCCATGGCACATAAACAAGTCCTTTGCGCAGTTTTTTACCGGCCGCTTCGCCACCAAAAACATAGATCTTATTATCAACCAATGCAGCAGTATTCATACGTGTGGCGCGATAATGCTCCGCCGTTTGCGTCACTTCATAGGTACGGGTATTGAATACTTCGACAATCGTTTGCAAATAAGAACGCCCCTTATGCCAACTGATTCCGCCAATAACATAAATGGATTCTTTACCATCCCAAACGGCACTGAAATAGCGTCTTGGGACTATTTTGTCTTTAAGCAGTTCGGTTTTATTGGTATCCGGATTAATCACTTCAATATCGCCGGACGGACCCTGTTCACTTGTTCCGCCAATTACAAATAAGCGCTCTCCATCATTAACCATTGAGTGCCCGTAAAGCCCTGTAGCGAGAGATAACGATAGTTGAGGGGCGGGTTTAGAGATGGATGGTGTAGAGTTACACCCGACAAGGGCTGTAATACACATCCAAAATATTGCGATTCGTTGCAGTAACGTAATCAAAGTTTGCATATGGTTATATCCGTAATCTTAATTTTCTATCCCTGACTCACAGCGATGAATGTTAGCCACTGCAATGACGAATAACAATACCTTAAAAATACCCGGAAACAAAAAACCCGCCAGAAGGCGGGTTTTAAATGTGTTAGCGTAATCTGAAATTACTTAGCGGCTTTACGCGCTTTTGCTTCTTCGATTACTTTGTCAGCTACGTTCTGAGGACAGTTCGAGTAATGGCTGAACTCCATTGAGAACTGACCACGACCAGAAGTGATAGTACGCAGGTGTCCGATGTAACCAAACATCTCTGACAGAGGTACATCAGCCTTGATACGAACGCCAGTTGCGCCAGCTTCCTGATCTTTGATCATACCACGACGACGGTTAAGGTCACCGATTACGTCACCAACGTTGTCTTCCGGAGAGAACACGTCAACTTTCATAATAGGCTCAAGAAGTTGCGGGTTAGCCTTTGGAATTGACTGACGGAATGCACCTTTCGCTGCGATTTCGAACGCGATTGCTGATGAGTCAACTGCGTGGAAACCACCGTCGAACAGTTCAACTTCAACGTCAAGTACTGGGTAACCAGCAAGAACACCCTGGTCCATCATAGACTTAAAGCCTTTTTCGATAGCAGGGAAGAATTCTTTAGGTACGTTACCACCAACAACGGTAGAGGTGAACGTGAAGCCTGAGTTTTGCTCGCCTGGCTTGATGCGGTAATCGATTTTACCGAACTGACCAGAACCACCAGACTGCTTCTTGTGCGTGTAGCTATCTTCTACCGGCGTAGTGATAGTTTCACGGTAAGCAACCTGTGGTTGACCTACTTCCAGCTCAACGCCGTAAGTACGCTTCAGGATGTCTACTTTGATGTCTAAGTGCAGCTCACCCATACCTTTCAGGATGGTTTCGCCAGAATCTTCGTCAGTTTCAACCTGGAACGACGGATCTTCTGCTACCAGTTTACCGATAGCGATAGACATCTTCTCGTTAGCGCCTTTATCTTTAGGCTTAACAGCAATCGAGATTACCGGCTCAGGGAAGATCATCGGCTCAAGGGTACAAGGGTGCTTAGGATCACACAAAGTGTGACCAGTCTGAACGTTCTTCATACCTACTACAGCCAGGATGTCACCGGCTTGTGCAGATTGCAGTTCAGTACGTTCGTCAGCGTGCATCTCAACCATACGGCCGATACGCTCAGTTTTACCAGTAGCACTGTTCAGGATGGTATCACCCTTGTTCAGCTTACCAGAGTAAATACGAATAAAGGTCAGAGCGCCGAAACGGTCGTCCATGATTTTGAACGCTAGTGCGCGGAATGGCTCGTCAACAGATACTGTCGCTACTTCACCAGTAGGCTCACCTGTTTCTTCGTCAGTCAGCTCCTGTGGATCAACTTCAGTTGGAGAAGGCAGGAAGTCAACAACCGCATCCAGTACCAATTGGATACCTTTGTTCTTAAATGCAGAACCACAGTAAGTTGGGAAGAACGCCAGGTCACGAGTACCTTTACGGATACAACGCTTGATGTCTTCTAATGAAGGTTCTTCGCCTTCCATGTAAGCCATCATCAGATCGTCGTCCTGCTCAACCGCAGTTTCGATCATTTGCTCGCGGTATTCGTTCGCTTTGTCAACCATATCTGCTGGGATATCAACTACTTCGTAGTTTTCTGGCAGACCTGAATCGTCCCAAATGTACGCTTTCATGTCCAGCAGGTTAACAACGCCTTTAAATTCGTCTTCAATACCGATTGGCAGCGTCATTACTAACGGGTTAGCCGCCAGTACTTTCTTAACCTGACCAACAACGCGGTAGAAGTCTGCACCCATACGGTCCAGTTTGTTTACGAAGATTACACGGGCTACTTCAGATTCGTTAGCATAGCGCCAGTTAGTTTCTGATTGAGGCTCAACACCGCCTGAACCACAGAAAACACCGATACCACCATCCAATACTTTCAGTGAACGATATACTTCAACAGTGAAGTCAACGTGTCCTGGAGTATCGATGATGTTCATGCGGTGATCTTTCCAGAAACAGGTAGTCGCAGCAGACTGGATAGTAATACCACGCTCAGCTTCCTGTTCCATAAAGTCAGTCGTTGACTCACCGTCGTGCACCTCACCGGTTTTATGGATTTTACCGGTAAGTTTCAAAATACGTTCTGTAGTGGTGGTTTTACCCGCGTCTACGTGGGCGAAAATACCAATGTTTCTGTAATGAGATAAGTCTGCCATTAGTTCACTTTCAATAGGTTCAGAATAAAAAAACGGCGGGATTATAAAGGATTTCACCACCAGATTTACAGTCCTTTCTGAAAAAAGACTGCAACTATTCTGGCGGCTCCTTTGTAGAACCCACCTAACTCAATGATATATAATCAAAAATCTTTTACAAAGCACGAATTACCGCAACAGTGACTTCGTCCCTGTCGTGGTACAGATGCCGGACATTTATCGTCGCCCGGATTTTTTGCTCAGCCAGTTGTGCTTTGACCGACTGAATTGCGGTGTATACGGTCTCATATCGCCGTTTCATCGGCAACTTTAAATTGAAGATGGCGTGATTTGTCCACCGCTTACAAAGCCAGGACGCCATGAGATCGGCCACCCGGTCTGGTTTTTCAATCATGTCGCACACCAATAACTCGACCTGACCAAACTGCGGCTTATAGCGAAATCCGTCTTCCGGGCGGTAGTCGACTAACCCGGTTGCCATCAAATGGTCGGCCATTTTGCCGTTGTCGACAGCTTCGACATGCATTTCCCGTGATACCAACTGATATGTCCAGCCTCCCGGACAAGCGCCTAAGTCCACAGCCCGGGCGCCGGGACGGCATATCGCTTCACGCTGCTCGTCGGTCAGCATTAACAACAGCGCTTCTTCTAACTTAAGGGTAGAGCGACTGGGTGACTGTGATGGAAATTTTAATCGACATATACCATTGGCAAACGGACTGCGGCCTTTGCTGTCGCTAACGCCCACGAAGCATCGGTCTGTATCGGTAAAAAACACGTGCATTGCAGGCAGGTTCGTCTGTTCAGCTTTGGTTAGCCAGCCCTGTTTGCGGAAAGCTTGCCGCATGGGGACCGCAATCTTCTTACAGAGTTTTGCCAGCTCCTTACCCGCCTCGGTATCGGCGTGTTCAACAAACAGCAGACCACAGCTAGGAACATCGGCTAATTCGGTCAGGCTGCTGATAATAGGCCCTATTCGGTCACTTTTATCTTCAATGTCGACGTCAGCAAGGACCTCAAAAAGCTGGCGGGCAAAGATTGTTTGATCAACCGGCTGTGACTTTACAAACGACGACGCATCGGCATCCTGGTGAAAAACAAATTGCACAAAGCCGCTGTTCGCTTTGAACTGCGGATAGCCATACAACCCTTTTTCTGTGCCTAGTGCGAGGATTTCATTGCCCAGATCCACTTCATAACCCGGGCGACAATAAGCCAGAACACTACTCATGGTCACAAGCTCCTTTCTTCGCGCTATTATCTGCGCCGTTATCCGCACCGTTAGTCAGCGCAATAACCGTAAAGCCCCACCCTACCATCAGACATAATCCGCCCAGCGGTGTTATCGGCCCAAGCCATTTCTGGCCGGTAAAAATCAACAGATATAAACTGCCACTGAATAACACAACACCAGCAATGAACCCTATAGCGGCGCGTCTTAACCAAGTCACACTGGCCACATGGGACAATGCGCCAATCAGAAGAATAGCCAACGCGTGATACATCTGATATCGCACCGCGATTTCAAAGGTATTGAGAGCCCCTGCATCGAGCACATGTTTAAGCCCATGCGCCCCAAACGCGCCCAATATAACCGCGGTTAGCCCCAATACGGCGCCAATGATTAACGATAATTTCATTGTTGTTCCAGAATAAATGCCGCGCACCACTGTGCGGCCGTAGCGATATGCTCGGCCTGGGACAGGCCACTGGCTTTTCGGGGTTTAAAACTGTGGTCGCCGTCGGCAAGGAATTGTGTTGTGACAGCCTCAGGCAGTGCGTAATCGTTCACTTCCTGCTGATTGCCAAACGTGTCCCTTTCGCCCTGTATAACGAGCAGTGGCTTTTCGAATGCCTCAAGGTGCGCTGTTCGCAGCTTCTCTGGCTTGCCAGGCGGATGAAATGGATACCCCAATGCGACAACGCCTGCCGCTTTGGTATCCTGTGCAATGAGTGTCGCAACCCGCCCCCCCATGCTTTTTCCACCAATGTATAGAGGCTCGTTTGGCCATTTAGCGAAGGCCTGTTCAATAACCTCTTTATAGTGAGCTTCCAGTTTCGTCATCTTATCTGGCGGCCGCTTTTTCCCTGTCTCCGCAATTTGCGTCATGTAGGGGAAATTAAATCGCACCACGCGTAAGTTTAGTTCACCTAATTGCTCAGCCATGTCCTGCATAAAATCTGATTCTGCGCCAGCTCCCGCGCCGTGCGCCAATATCAACGTTGCTTTCGGGTTGTCGGGCTCAGTGACCCACCAGTTACACATAAGCTTGTTCTTCTTGTACTAAATTCATCACCCAGTCCCGAAACGCGGCAATTTTCCCCATTTCAGCCTGGCCTTCGTGACACACCAGATAATAGGCGTCACGGCTTTCTAATTTCTCTTCAAAAGGCATGATCAGACGACCGGCGTCTAACTCTGGTTTTGCCAGCACCGAGTTACCAAGCGCTATACCCTGCCCCAGCGCCGCGGCTTGCATGACCATCATGGAATGGCTGAAGACGGGCCCCTGATTCACATTTACGCCGTAAACATTAAAGTGTTTTAACCACATTTTCCAAATTGCCCGGCTGGAGTCGTGCAGCAACACATGGTGCTTCAAATCAGCCAGGGAGTTCAGTGGCTTGCTACCCTGAAATAAACTGGGCGAACACAACGGCGTTAAGAATTCCGTATGCAGTTTCTCTGCCTGGATCCCACTCCAGCGTCCGCGGCCGTAATAAATGGCCACGTCAATATCGTCGGCCAGGAAGCCTTCGTCGAAGTCGACGGCTTTGAGGCGCACATCAATATCGGGGTAGGCCAGGCTAAATTTACTGATCCTCGGCACCAGCCATTGACTGGCGAAGCTAGGTGGTGTTGCAACCGTAATAGCGCCTTTACTGCCTCTTGCCAGTAACCGTTCAGTTGCATCCTGCAGGTTTTTAAAGATGTCTTTGAGCTCTAAAAAATAGGCCTGCCCTTCTTCAGTGAGCAGTAGCGTGCGGTTTCGGCGAATAAATAGCTTGAGTGATAAGAATTCTTCAAGTGCCTTTATTTGATGACTCACAGCGGCCTGGGTAACGAACAACTCATCAGCGGCACGGGTGAAACTCAGGTGCCGGGCCGCGGCCTCAAAGGCTTTCAGGGCATTCAGGGGTGGAAGACGTCGGTGCATTCAACAATTATCCAATGTGACAAGCAGGTGACAAACCCATTAGTTTTTCTAATTTAAAACCCGCAATTTTTTTCATTTTTCAGCACCGAAATTACTGTTTATTATTTACCCGAACTTAAAAAACCTCTTTAAAAGACAAGAGGTTAAAATTTTTAAATTTTGTAAAATCTTAACAATATTGAAACAATCAAAACCATTAAATTAATTAGGTGTGAATATGACTAAATCAATTTTAACAAGTATCGCGTTAAGCGCGCTAATAGTACCATTCTTTTCTAATGCGAGTGAAGTTGCGACAGTAAGTCCGACTGTCACCCCTGTCACTTTCGCAATTAGCGTAGAGTTACCGGCTCCAAGCATTGAAACATCGGTAAAAGCCCAGGCACAACAAAACCTGCTGACCGATCAACACAATCCCAATAAAGTAGAAAACGCGCTATTGGTTAACCTTTATGAAGGTGAATCAGCACTGAATTCAGCCACACGCGCTGAATAATAAAGACATTTCACACCTGCCGTATGCGCTGCGGCTACACGCCGCAGAGCATATCAGGTCGCGAAATCACGCTACTTAGTTTGCACTGGTATCCAGTGGTGCAAAGCCCTTCACCAGCTCATCGAGCGCTTTCATTTGTGTCAGGTACCCTTCCAGCTTGGAAAGCGGTAACGCACAAGGACCATCACACTTGGCTTCATCCGGATTCGGGTGAGATTCGATAAATAATCCGGCAAGGCCCAGAGCCATACCACTACGCGCCAATTGCGCAGCTTGTGCACGTCGTCCGTCAGCCGACGTTTCTCTGCCGCCAGGCATTTGTAATGCGTGTGTCGCATCGAAAATAACCGGAGCGTATTCTTTCATGGCATCCATACCCAGCATATCGACAACCAGGTTGTTGTAACCATAACAGCTACCACGTTCACACAAAATGACGTTTTCATTGCCGGCTTCGCCAATTTTTTTAATGATATGACGCATTTCATGTGGTGCTAAGAACTGAGGCTTCTTTACGTTAATTACAGCCCCCGTTTTGGCCATAGCAACGACCAAATCAGTTTGGCGAGCCAAAAAAGCAGGCAGTTGAATAACATCTACCACTTCAGCAACAGGTGCCGCCTGATACGGCTCATGCACATCGGTGATGAGTGGAACGTTAAACGTCGACTTGATTTCTTCAAAGATCTTCAGCCCTTCTTCCATACCCGGTCCGCGAAAGGACGTAATGGACGAGCGGTTTGCCTTGTCGAAGGACGCTTTAAATACATAGGGAATATCGAGCTTTTGGCAAACTTCAACGTAGTGTTCCGCAATCCGCATTGCAAGGTCGCGTGATTCCAGTACGTTCATTCCGCCAAATAAAACAAATGGCTTATCATTCGCGACAGTGATATTGCCCACTGTAACCTGCGAAATTTGAGTCATGATGATGTGTCCTGTCAGGAGTAAAAAATTACAAGAAGAAGACTTGCTTGGTTATCGCGACTTTAGCCGTTACACCCAATACAATCAATGCACCGGCAAAACCGCCCCACTTTTTAACCGGGGTTTCTGATTTAAGCGCCAGCAAACCAAACAATATATAACCGATCACGCCGATGACCTTAGCAGTCAGCCAGCTATTAACAATTGGGTACTGAGATAAAATCACACATAACCAGATTGCGCTACCAAGTAACACGGTGTCGATAATATGCGGTACGACCTTGACCCATTTTTGTTGTAGAAATGAAGGGTTCATCTGGCCATAGATAAAACGAAAAACAAACAACAGCACACTGATGCCAACGGCTGTCATGTGCAGGTGTTTCGCCATCATGTACATCGCGATTCCTTTTTATTAGTTAGATTGACTGGGGTATTGTTGCTGAATTTCCACGAACTTGTCGATGTTTTCGATAAATATTTGCATCAATTGCGGATCAAACTGCTTTCCGGCCGCTTCTTGCATGGTTTCCTGCACTTTTTCCAACGGCCAGGCAGGTTTGTAGACCCGGGAATTGTACAGCGCATCAAAGGTATCCAGTATGGCCATTAAACGGCTTTCCAAACTGATTTTTTCACCTTTCAGGCCGTCCGGATACCCTTCTCCGTCCCAGCGTTCATGGTGATGCCTGGCCAGTTGAGCAGCCATTTTAATGATAGGCCTTTTTGAGTCTTTAAAGACCTGGTAGCCAAACTCGGCATGCATCTGAATTTGATGAAACTCTTCATCAGAGAGTGTTTCTGATTTGTTGAGTATCGAGCGCGGTACATAAGAATTCCCTATGTTATGTAAGGGCGCAGCAAGCAGCAACATTTGCAATGCGCTTTCGTTCATGCCGGCTTTTAATGCGAGTGTCTCGGTCATCGCCACTATGCGTTTAACATGATTATTGTCGAGTTCCCGGCCATCCAGTGCCTGCCCCAGTCGCTGCACGATTTCATTCTGGGTATCACTGACTTCGCGGGAATTGAGCAGGTTGTCGAACGCTATCTGGACGTTTTCAGAAAACTTCTGCACCAACTGAATATCCATTTCATTTACCGGGCGAGGCAGACCGGTTAAAAATAGCAATGAGCCACGGTTCACATTGCTTTTGCAGTAAGCAACCAAATGCTCGTCAGCGAACACGACTTCCTTGCGTTGGAGTGCTTGCTGGCACAAGTCATATTCAAATTCAGACAACGACTCTCGCAAGCGCCCGCCTTCCTTACCGGAGTATTCGCCGTTCCCTGCGAAAATGTACAAATCCCCCAATGTGCCTATTGGTTTGGATACTGCAACCGCTGAGGTAATGTAGGCCGCGTTCTTGGCGCCGCCTAAAATAGACGCGAGCTGTTGAATCAAACCTTGCATTAAGCGCTCGAGTGAACGCGAGGAAAACAAATCAGCAGAGGCATCGATAATTTTTTCCAAACCGGCTCGGGCTTCTTCAATAACAATAATGTCCCGGTAAGAACGAAGCGCAGCAATGATCACGGTAAACAGCTTCTGCGCGGTGAGTTCGGTTTTGGATTTGTAATCATTAATATCGTAATTGATGATCACGTCTTTTTCCGGGGCCTGACCGGGCTGGCCGGTGCGCAGGATTATGCGTGTGAAGTGATTTTCCAAATCGTTTCTGATGTAGTCAGCCACTCGTAGACCGGCGTCGTCAGACTCCATTACTACATCCAGTAATACGACGGCGATGTCGTTGTGTTCGCGAAACATACGACGAGCTTCTTCGCCATCGTATGCGCTTAAAAACGTAAGCGCTCTGCCGTTTAAGGTAAAATCATTGAGGGCCAAACGCGTAACGGCATGCACTTCAGGTTCGTCATCAACAATCAGTACTTTCCAGTAACCGATCTCTCCTTGTTCCGGTTCATCATCTTCATCTACAAACAATACATCATCATCGTTCATGTAACGCATTCCTTTTGTGTCATATTCCCCATCTGGGGTCATAGGGATAACTGGTTGCCGACTTACTGCTTTTTCAGCCACATATCATAGAGTTATACAAGCCGTCGATTCAGAAGTATAGTGCATTAGGGTAAAGTGTCCACTGCCATAGATGCAGATCAACAGGCAGGCTTTCAGGCAGTACACTGACCCATGGTTATACGGTCCAGACCATTGAGGTCTTTAACGCCACGACACTGAGTAAAGCCATGCTCACGTAGCAAGGCGTTTATGGCTTGATGTTGCGTGTAACCATGCTCAATCAGCAGCCATCCGCCATTCGATAAATACGCTGGCGACTGTGCAATGATAAGGCGAATATCATCCAGACCATCTTCACCTGCTGTTAATGCCGAATGGGGTTCAAACCGCACATCACCTTCATGCAAATACGGGCTGCTGCTTTCTACGTAGGGAGGATTAGTGACGATCAGGTCAAAATGCTGATCGGGGTGTAAAGCACTAAACCAGTGACTCTCCAGCCAGTTCAGGCCAGCTAGTCCATTTAATGCTGCGTTGCTTTTTGCCAGTTCGATGGCTTGTGGAATGCGGTCAACGCCGGTTACCGTCCAGCCAGGCTGTTCGGAGGCCAAAGCCAGTGCTATAGCGCCAGTTCCGGTACCTAAATCACACACATTGGCTGTTTCAGCCAGGGGCAATGCGAGCGCGGTTTCAACCAATAATTCAGTTTCAGGGCGCGGTATTAGCGTTGAAGGATTGCAGTTTAACTCGAGCTCCCAAAAGCCGCGTTTGCCAACAAGATAGGCAACCGGATACCCCTGTTGCCGCTTGGCGACCAACTCAGCCAACGCACTGAATTGCGCGTCGGAAAGTAGTTTCTCGGGCCAGGTATACAAATAGCTTTGCTGGCAATCCATAACGTGGCAAACCAAAACCCTGGCATCCACAGCGGGCGATTCCCCGCCCTCGAGTGATTGCGTTGCCCACTGAACGGCATCGGCTATGGTTTTACCCGAGCCCGCTGTCACTTAGTTATCTGCCAGTGAAGCCAACAGGTCGGCCTGATGTTCCTGACGGATAGGTTCCAGCAGCAGACCAAGACTACCTTCAATGACTTCGTCCAGACGATACAATGTCAGGTTGATGCGATGGTCTGTTACCCGTCCTTGTGGGAAATTATAGGTACGGATACGCTCTGAACGATCACCACTGCCCACCAGATTACGGCGGGTGGAGGCTTCTTCTGCGTCGCGCTTGTCCTGTTCGATTTGATTCAAACGAGCCTGTAACACCGACATCGCTTTAGCGCGGTTTTTATGCTGTGAACGTTCGTCCTGACACTCAACCACTACGCCTGTAGGAATGTGCGTAATACGAATGGCGGAGTCAGTTTTGTTAACGTGCTGACCACCGGCACCGGACGCACGAAAGGTATCGACACGCAAATCTGCCGGGTTAATTTCAATTGCCTCAGATTCAGGGATTTCTGGCAACACAGCGACTGTACAGGCAGAAGTGTGAATACGACCTTGTGATTCCGTTTCCGGCACACGTTGCACGCGGTGGCCACCAGATTCAAACTTCATCACGCCATAGGCACCGTCACCTGATACGTTGGCAATCACCTCTTTAAAACCGCCGTGCTCGCCTTCGTTGGCACTTACCAACTCGATACGCCAGCCTTTGGTTTCAGCATAACGGCTGTACATGCGGAACAAATCACCGGCAAAAATAGCCGCTTCGTCACCACCTGCACCCGCGCGGATTTCAAGGAAGCAGTTGTGATCATCATTTGGGTCGCGCGGCAGTAACAAAATTTGCAGTTCAGATTCGAGACGGTCAATCTCTTCTTTGGCGACCTTGATTTCTTCCTGCGCCATCTCGCGCATCTCAGCGTCCTCTTCCTGCAGCATTTCCTGCGCAGACGCTAAGTCCTCTTCGGCCTGACGATACGCATTAAACCCCGCCACAACATCTTCTAACTGGCTGAACTCTTTAGACAACGCGCGGAACTTCTCCTGGTTGCTAATGGTGTCAGGATCACCCAGCAGCGCCTGCACTTCGGCGAAGCGTTCTACGAGGTTTTCCAATTTAATGACTACGGACTCTTTCATACTTTTCCTGATATATGTGTGACGGTTACCTGTTGTCAGGGTTGTCCAGTTCAAACGCTTTAGCCAGCCATCGGGTTGTGCGTTGATCGGCCTGAGTTGAGGCATCACGCAGCGCGCGAGTCGGTGCGTGAAGTAATGCATTAGTTAATTTATAGGCCAGTTCTTCTACAACGTCTTCTGCTGACTGACCTTCCTGAATTTGTTTTCGCGCTTTGTCGAGTAATTCCTGACGCTGCTGATTACCTCTGTCGCGGTATTGTTTCACCAGATCGACACTCTGACGGGACTGTTGCCACTGCAAAAAACTACCGACTTGCTGCTCAATAATCCCGGCAGCCTGGGCGGCGGCCTGTTCCCGTGATGCCATATTTTGCTGCACGATATGCTGCAAATCATCCACGGTATATAAGTAGGCATCGCCCAGCTCATTTACCTGAGCCTCGATATCGCGTGGGACAGCCAAATCCACCATAAACATGGGCAAATTACGTCGCTGTTTAAGCGCATCCTCGACCATGCCTTTACCAATCAGCGGTAACTGACTGGCAGTCGAACTGATTACGATATCAAACTGGTGGAGCTTTTCTGGTAGCTGGCTCAGCGTCATCACTTCTGCATCCAGTGAACTTGCCAGGTTTTCCGCCCGTGCCAAGGTCCGGTTTGCAACCGCCAAGCGTTTAACGCCTTGTTCTTTTAAATGCTGAGCGACCAGTTCGATGGTTTCGCCTGCGCCAACCAGTAACACGGAACGTTCGGGCAAGCGCGCGAATATGTGTTTGGCTAACTGCACTGCGGCATAAGCAACGGACACGGCATTGGCGCCTATTTCCGTTTCACTTCGCACCCGCTTGGCAACGGTAAATGTGTGCTGAAACAACTTGTCGAACTGAGTACTGACTAAACCTGAATGACGGGCATGATTATAGGCTTGCTTTATTTGCCCCAGAATCTGCGGCTCGCCCAATACCAGCGAATCAAGCCCGCACGCTACACGCATAATGTGTTCGATAGCAGCGACTTGCTCGTAGATGTAGGCATTTGCGTTGAGCTGTTCGCGGTCGACTCCATGAAACGACGCTAACCAGTCGATTAACTGGCTGGTGTCAACGTTATCTGCGGTGACGTAAAGCTCAGTGCGGTTACAGGTAGAGACAATGACCGACTCTTCCACGCCGTCGAAGGATTTCAACGATGACAACGCCTCAACCAGCGAATCCGGGGTGAACGCGACTTTTTCTCGCAGTTCAACCGGAGCGGTTTTGTGGTTTATTCCGAGGGCAATCAGGGTCATGAGGTTCGACAACAGCTACAATGGAGCGGCATTGTACGAAAAAGCCAAAATGATTGAAAGTGCTGGTAGTTCTATGTTCCACTATCGTTTTAATAGATTTTTTAGGTTTGACCGTGTTACGACACCTTTTTGTAGGTTTTTTAATCGTCTTAGTCAGTGGGTGTGCAGCGCGTTTACCTCAACCAGAAGGGCAAATTGATTTACCCGAACAACTGGCAAAGTTACGCCAGATTTCAACCTGGGAAATCAGTGGCAAGCTGGCCATTAAACACCCCGACCAGTCATTAAGCGCCAATTTACGCTGGCAGACCCAACAACCTGATTTTGAATTTCGCCTCAGCAACTTTTTGGGTATCACGCTGGTCGACATGCAAAATACCCGTGACGGTGCCGTGCTGGAGGCCGATGGTGAAACCTACACTGATCCCAGTGCCAGTCTGTTGTTATATCAAATGACAGGATGGGATATACCGGTTAATCAGTTGCTCAGTTGGATCAAAGGCGTGCCAAAAACCGGCGATATTTACCAGTTAGACGAGCACGGTTTGGTGTCGGAGCTCAAACCCGCCTGCCAACAATGTGCCGGCTGGATAGTCAGTTACGGCAGATATCAGCAAGTGGACGATGTTTGGCTGCCCCACGCGCTCACGCTTACCAACCCATTACAGCCTGATCACTCAATTAAAATTCGAATTTATAAATGGACACTCAATTAACTCCAGACTGGTGGCCCAGTCCCGCCAAGCTCAATTTATTTCTTCATATTCTCGGCCGATACCCCAATGGCTACCATCAGTTACAAAGCCTGTTTCAGATGTTAGACACCGGGGACCGTCTGGCTTTTAGTCTGAATACAACGGGTGACATCACGGTTAGCCCGGAAATTCCCGGGGTGAATACTGAAGATAATTTGGTCTATCGCGCCGCCAGCATGCTACAGCGCCATTGTAATGTTAGTCAGGGCGTCGATATTTTATTGGATAAACAATTACCTATGGGTGGTGGTATAGGTGGCGGGTCATCTAATGCCGCCACCACACTGGTTGCGCTCAACCATTACTGGCAGTGCAAACTCAGCACCGATGAGCTGGCAGAACTGGGGCTGACATTAGGCGCAGATGTACCGATATTTGTACGCGGAAAGACCGCGTTTGCCGGTGGTGTGGGTGAAGATATTCATCCAACAACACTCCCGGAACAAGCGTATTTAGTGGTGTTCCCGGGCGTACACGTGGGGACTGCTGAGGTATTCGGGCATCCTGAACTGCCGCGAGATACCCCGCCAATGCGATGGCAGGATTACGAATTTGAATCTACCCATAACGATTGCCAGCAAATTGTCTTTAATGCGCATCCGGAAGTTGCAAAATTATTACAGTGGTTGGTACACTACGCACCGTCGCGGATGACTGGCACGGGCGCGTGTGTTTTTGCCAAATTTGAGACAGTGTCACAGGCCAGCGATGTGCATAAACAATTGCCATCAAAATGGTCGGGATTCGTCGCAAAAGGTATGAATACTTCGCCGCTTTTATTAAAATTAGAACAAGTGTCTCTAATCTAACGACAACAATTTGATGGGGTATAGCCAAGTTGGTAAGGCAGCGGGTTTTGATCCCGCCATCCGTTGGTTCGAGTCCAGCTACCCCAGCCACCTCCTACTATCAAAGCACTGAGGAAACACTTGTGCCAGACATGAAGCTCTTTGCAGGTAACGCGATTCCTGAATTAGCCCAGAAAGTTGCTGATCGCCTTTACACCAAGCTTGGCAACGCCACCGTCGGCCGTTTTAGTGACGGCGAGATCGCAGTAGAAATTCATGAAAACGTCCGTGGCTCGGACGTTTTTATTATCCAGTCTACGTGCGCGCCCACCAATGATAACCTGATGGAGTTGATCGTTATGATCGACGCCTTACGCCGTGCATCTGCAGGCCGTATTACAGCCGTTATCCCGTATTTTGGTTATGCCCGTCAGGACCGTCGTGTTCGCTCAGCGCGTGTACCCATTACCGCAAAAGTGGTTGCGGATTTTCTGTCTAACGTGGGCGTTGACCGTGTACTCACCATCGATTTACACGCTGAGCAGATTCAAGGGTTCTTTGATGTACCGGTAGATAATGCCTTCGGTACGCCAATCCTGTTGAACGACATGTTCCAGCGCGATTTCGTTGATCCAGTTGTTGTTTCACCTGACATTGGTGGTGTTGTGCGTGCGCGTGCAACAGCTAAGTTGTTGAATGATACCGATCTGGCCATTATCGACAAGCGTCGTCCTAAAGCAAACGTTGCACAGGTAATGAACATCATTGGTGATGTGCAGGACCGCGACTGTATCATTGTTGACGACATGATCGACACAGGTGGAACCCTGGCGAAAGCCGCCGATGCGTTAAAACAGCACGGTGCTCGTAAAGTGTATGCATATGCAACACACGCTATCTTCTCAGGCAACGCGGCAAATAACTTACGTGATTCAGTGATTGATGAAATTATTATCACCGACTCAATTCCTCTTGCTGCAGATATGCGCGCAATTGGTAAAGTTAAGCAGTTGACATTGTCTGAAATGCTGGCAGAAACGATTCGTCGTATCAGCAACGAAGAATCTATCTCGGCAATGTTCGAGTACTAAGCTTCACTGTAAGAGTCCGGGGTATCTCTCTGATATCCCGGCTTTATTCTCTCCTCGAACTACCCCTTCGCCTATTTACTTCACTCGCATGCCCCGATACAGTGTGCCCAGAACAATTATCTGAGTTGATTACATGGCGCACCTGGCTGATTACATTCCTTCTCTGCTTACCTTATGTGTCATTGGCCTGGGCCTGGCTTTTTTCCACTGGTTACTGATCCGCCGCAATACGCACTTAACCAGTGACCAAAGGCTACCCCGGCAGCTTATCATGCTGTTGCTTACCTTCGTCAGTGTCATTGCGTTTGTATTGTCATTGCCGCTTAGCGAAGCCATTCAAAACCAGATCCTGGCGCTAATCGGTATTTTACTCTCGGGTGTCATTGCGTTTTCGTCTACCACCATTGTCTCGAATGTCATGGCCGGCTTGGTGTTGCGTTTCAACAAACCTTTCCGATTAGGCGACTTTGTAAGGGTGAACGGCTTTTCTGGGCGCGTAGCCGAAATGGGACTTTTGGAAACCGAAATTCAGACAGAAACCCGTGAACTTATTGCTTTTGCCAACACGATTTTGATTAACAGTCCGGTGACCGTGGTACGTTCGTCGGGGGCAATTGTGTCAGTTGAACTCAGCCTGGGATACGAAATACACCACAGTAAAGTTGAACAGCATTTGTTACAGGCAGGCACCGAAGCGGGATTAGAAGAGCCGTTTGTTCAGGTTATTTCACTAGGCGACTTTTCTGTTACATACCGAATCGCAGGGCTCCTTACCGATGTAAAAAGCATGATCAGTGCGCGTTCAAAGCTACACAAAGCCGTGTTGGACTGTTTGCATAATGCTAATATTGAAATTGTTTCACCCACGTTCGTCAATTCCCGACCACAACCTGACGACCGCGTAATGATACCGGTGAGGCAACGCATTGTGCAGGTCAATGAGCCTGACGCCCCTCGTCCGGAAGATATATTATTCGACAAGGCCGAAGAGGCAGAAGCCATTCAACGCGACAAAATGACCGTGGAAGCGGAACTGGCTGCTATCCAGGAGCAGCTGTCCGGGGCTGACAGTGAACAAAAAGACGCGCTGAAAGCACGCCGCGATGAACTAAAAGCGCAACTGGCAGAACTGGCCACGCCGGTAAAAGAAGAGGCAGAGCAAATTGAGTCCGCCCCTGGCATAACTAAATCACCAGACGCCGAATAAGCCTGTTCACAGTACAGGTTGGCACTGAGACAGCTCTTATTTATGGCTGTGACGCGTAGTCTTTGTACCAGGAGCTAAAGGCAGCGACCGTCATCGGCTTGCTATATAAGAAGCCCTGCGCACAATCGCAGTTGTTATCAATTAAAAACTGATGCTGATCGGCCGTCTCAACCCCTTCTGCAATAACTTGCAGATTAAGGCTTTTCGCCAAGCCCAAAATAGCCAGCACAATGGCGCTGTCTTCGTTGTTGTTGATACCCACATCCTGAATAAATGACTTGTCGACTTTAAGTTCATCGATAGATAAATGTTTCAGATAGGATAACGAGCTGAATCCGGTGCCAAAGTCGTCAATAGATACAATCACACCCAACTGACGCAGTTTTACCAATAGCGCGGAAACACTTTCATAGCTGTGCACCAGCACGCTTTCAGTAAGCTCAACCGACAGTTGCTTCGGATTGACCTGATAGGACTCAATACTGCTGATGATGTAGTCAATAGTATCCTGATCGGACACCTGCCGTGCCGACACATTGATAGCGACCCGAACATCAACGGCTTGCTGCTTAAAGCGCTGCAATATCTTACACACCTCGTCAATCAGCCAGTTACCAAAGGGAATTATTAACCCAGTTTGCTCAGCAACGGGAATAAATACTTCAGGCGAAATAAATTCACCATCGGCATGTTGCCAACGCGCCAGCGCTTCACATTTCACAACCCGGTTTGCTTTCAAATCGATAATGGGCTGCAAATACACTTCCAGCTCACCGTTTTCGATTGCCCGGCGCAAAGACTCTTCGAGCTTGTAGCGCTCTTCACTGTGGCGTTTAAGCTCATCACTGAATGCGCAAATAGCATTGTCCAGTCGGTACTTAGCGTAATACAGTGCCAAATCACAGTTTCGCATTAGTTCATCGGCGGACATGGCGTGTTCCGGATAACGCACCAAACCTATGCACACGTCCAGGGTAAGGCCTTGCACCAGGCTGGTATCATAAGGCTGTCGCAATGTGGATTGCAGCGCTTCGGCGAATATCAGCGCATTGTCATTTGCCACCGCTTTATTTTTTATATTCAGAATAAGGGCAAATTCGTTGCTGGCTATGCGCGCCACAAAACCCAGCTCACCGACCGCTTTGGTGAGTCGGGCGGCTACGGCGCCCAGTATCTCATCACCAGCTTTATAGCCATGCAGGTTGTTAATATGCTTAAAGCCCTTAACGTCCACGTAAATCAGATAAAACGGCGTTTTTTGTGCAATTGTGCGTCTAAGCTGCACAGTAAAATAATGGCGGTTGGGTAACTGTGTCAGTGAATCCGTGCTGGTCTGAGGCAGTAACGCTGCTTCATTTTGTTTGAATGCACTGATTTCACTCAATACGTAAATCCAGTGAGAGTGATTGTTCGCTTCATCGACAACCGGATGAACAGTTAACTGTAACCACACTGGTGCTGACGCATTATTGTGCCAGAACAATTCGCCCTGCCAGGACGTTTTTCGCTTCACCAAATCATCCGTAATCTGCTGATTCAGATTCAGTTCGGTTAGCATGCCGTGAATTTGTGCTGTGGTGTCTTCTTTTTGGGCGCTGCACAACAGCATTTTTGCCGACTCGTTTTCGAACAATAATGGGCCATCGGCCCGTGTGACTACCACCCCAGTCTCAAGGTGATAAATAGTCTGGTGTATTGGTGCGGGATCCAACAGTTGCTGCTTGTTAGAAGCTAATACATGAGTCAGCCGCTGTTTTATGTACTCATGCTCCCCCACAATTTCATCGTGTTCGAGCAACACTTCCCGGGCGCTTTGCAGCACCGACTGCTGCTTTTTAAAGGCTTTTTCAACATTCTGGACAATCAAATAGGCACTGCCCTCGGCGGTTTTAGTTGCGGTAGCATCAAAATGCAGGGCCTCGTCCTTAATTTGCTCTTCCCACATACCGGCGGTCAGGTAATTGTCGTTCTTGCCGGCCCACACCGCTTCAGCGTCTATTAAAAAATCCGCTAAATAAGGACTCGCCTCGTCGGTAATCAACACACTATTTGTTGCATAGGGTTCAGCTATTTCAGTTAACCATACCGGTGCGTCACCCTGAACACGAAAGCGGTTACCGCTGTCTGGTTGCAGCACCGCACAGTCAATAACACCTAACTTTCTGAGTAACGATACGTCCATGCTTTACGACTCCCCAAACGCAACAAACTCAAACATATCTTCCACCGACTCACCCGTTTTAGCACTGGTATAAAATACATTTGCGAAGTGATTTTCATAGGGTTCAAGCTCGCTGCGACTCCAATGGCTGGTTGCCGGTAAGTCCACTTTGTTAACCACCAGCACGGCGTGAGCCTTGGGATTAGCCTCCCTGGCTAATTGGTATACCTCAATCCCTTCCACTAATGACTGATAGCGGGTTTGGTCAACGATAATGAAAAAAGATGATGCGCCACGCAGATAGCGCGGATTAAAGCCGCAATAGCGGTCGATGCCTTCCATGTCCCAAAGCATGAGCTGGACCGTCGAGCCGTTACGCTCGACCTGCTTTTTGTCAATTTTTACGCCAATACTGGTAAGGTATTTTTCAGAAAAAATACCTTCGACGTACTGCTTCACAAGACTTGTTTTGCCCACTCCTGTGGGGCCAAGCATGCAAATTTTCTTTTGGATCACTGTTCAACGTCCTCTGCTCCCAACAATGATTGGGGAAACAGTGTGAATAAAACCATTCTGCCTGATTGGTTATCAATAGGTAACTCACCTATACCGGTTGCAATCAACGAAGCGCTTGGCACACCTTGCTCAACCAGAGCGCGTTTTACCGCTTCTGCCCTGACAGCGCTTAGCGCTTTGTTTTTTGATGCAACGCCCGTTTGATCACTGCTGCCAATGATCAATATCTTTGGTGCGCTTCCAGTATCTGACAATATGGCTTGTAAGGCCAATATATCTTGCGCTAAATCTCCCAGATGAGCGAGCTGAGTGGCATTTAGTTGCGATGCATCAACCTCAAATGTCACCGCAAATTGTGTAATTCGATTGCGATAGTGTTGAATCAACGCCTCTCGCTGCACAACATCTAAAGACTGATTTGCACTGATTTTTAAAGCGCGACTGTCAATCGTCAGGGCATCAATACCTGGTATTTTTTGCAATGACTGATTCAGCGCCAACCATTGTTGTGATGAAAGCTGACCGGACAACAGTAAACTGTCCGATTGTAAATTGACTTCCAGCGTCGGAATTTCCGCAATGAGCTGGCTCGCTTTTTGTTGCACAATAGCCGGTTCCACCGATAAATAAGGGCGCTCGCTGATTGTTACTTTGTTGGCATCAATCCCTTTTTCAGCCAACCAGGCAGTGGCAGACATTGCGGCACTGTCTCTCAGCAATGAAATATGTATTTGCCCGTCATTTTCGGCAACCCGGTTTACAATGATGCCCGGTGGGTTATCCAGATCGCGCAGCTTGTTGGTGAGCAAAGTCAATTCAATATTTTGATATACCTGCACACAACCAAAACCAACTAACGCAAGGAGCAACAACCAAACCGGGATTTTTTTCCATCCAGCAGGTTTGCGATAAGCTTCGCGCTTGTCACTGACCAAACAGTCAATAAGCACCCCTTGCGCCGACTGAAACTCACTATTGTCACCCTCGTAAGCCGCCAAAGGCTGGTTGTAAAAATGATGAAACTCTTCCAGCGTGGTTTGTAATTTTACTTGCACATCGGGCGGTAACTTACCGACCACAGCAGCCACCAAAATGGCCTCGGGGCCGACCTTGATTTGCAAGGTGACGGCGTCAGTTTTCACCTCGTGCAGTGAAGATTCTGATGAAGCTGACTGCGTAATGGCATCGGCCACAAAATCATTTATTGCCACCAGCATGGAGGAGAGTAAATCGGCATCCTGGGCTTTGGACTCATCTGCGGCGACAGACACCAGTAACGTGCCGGTTTCCCGATGGATGATCAGCAGTTGGTCGATTTTATACTGGTATATTTGCGCAGCGACGTAGTCAGAATAGCGAATGCCAGCTTGCCATGCCCGAAAACGCCACATAGCGCCGCGCACGGAAAAACTGCTTTCAATGATATTGTTAGTCTTTTCTACGAAATCCACCAGGAATGCGGACACCGCTTTACGCACCAGCGAGCCCACCAATGGGTAAAGCGAACCCACAATTTTGTCACGGTTTACTTCAATTGAACGATCAATTGAGCGCTCTACCAGCGGCACCAGAATTTTATTCACAGAACCGTCTTTGCGCTCGCGCTCAATCAACGCTTCTGAGACAACACCGCTTACAGACTGACGAACCTGCTTGTCCACCGATGGCGCCAGATAGCGATCATCCTGACCAAATAATAGCTGCCTGACTTTGTCTAGCGAAGCCTCAGCCACTTTCGATGAATCATCCTCGCCGTGCTGTGGTGCATCCTGCTTGTCCATAGCAATTATGACTTATCCGTAACCAGATTGGTTGCCATTGTTGCCAGCAGTTCTGCGAGGGTTTTGCGGTCAGTTTTAGTGTTACTGAGTTCGCTGGTCACTTTTGATAACTTCTCTTGTAGCTGCGCAATATTCGCCGCAATTTGCGCATCCAGCTTATCCATTTCCTGAACCATGTGATTTTCGAGCGACTGGGTGTCACTTTTCGCCGCAGACTCAGCCATCTCAAGAGACGACTGCAGACCATCAGTTATTTTCATCAACTGGGTATAATTGTCGTCTTGTTTGGTGTCTGTCTGGGTTATTTGCTGTGAAAGCGCTTTTTCTGTTTCCCGCAATGAAGCGTTCAACGTCGCAAACCCCTTCTCAATGCTGTCGGTGAGTGTAGCTACCTGTTCTGCAAGCTGCTTCTCAACCATATCAATACGCTCAGTGAGCTGCTGTTGAGCCTGCCCAAATAAAATATCGCGTAATTGCGTCAGATCTTGTTGTGCTGAACCAGCCTGAGTGTCGGCGGATTGCGAGTCACCACCGCCGTTTTTTGCTTTCGAATTACCCATATATGTGTCCTTTCTTTTTTATGCTCGCCAGTCCATGCCCAACTACGTAACAAACCAGCAGAACGGGGAAGATCAACTGAGTATCGCCAAGGGCTTTACCCCTATGTAAATACTATATTACTATACAAAAATTGCACAATACGTATTCTGGTAGATACACTTATTGTAAAACCCGTTAACTGTTTGCATATTTAATCACCTTTGTAACCCTTTCCTGCTTACCGGTAAGTCTTACTATGCGATTCCTTCAAGCGCTTGTCTGAGTGCGTCTTCATCAATGGGTTTGGTTAGAAAATGATTCATGCCCGCAGAAAGACAGGCGGCACTGTCTTCTGGTAAAACATTTGCGGTTAACGCAATAATTGGCGTGCGATTATGATTGGGTAAACGGCGGATTTTACGAGTGGCCTCAAGTCCGTCCATTTCTGGCATTTGCATATCCATAAATATCACATCCACATGATTCGACTTACAGTATTCGACGGCTTCTTTGCCGTTGTTCGCCATAGCAATATTTGTCAATCCAAAGTTACGTAACATGGCCTTCACAACCAATTGATTGATTTCATTGTCTTCTGCAATCAGAACCTGTTTACCACCATCAAAATTAAATGTGGTTCGATCTGACTGTCGGAGATCCAATTTACGCTCTGCGGTAGATATCGGTAACGTCAGATCAAATGAAAAACGCGAACCTTCTCCGGGCGCACTGTCTACCTCCAGTGAGGCGCCCATCAGCAACAACAGCTTATTCGAAATACTTAGCCCCAAACCGGTCCCGCCAAAACGCCGCGTTATTGAAGAGTCCGCTTGCGAAAAGGCATCGAACAGCAAGTTGACCTGGTCAGGCTCAATGCCAATTCCCGTATCAATAACGGCGAAAGAGACGTTTATTTCCTGATACTCCTCATCGAGATCATGTTGAATCACTTCCAGACTAACGCTTCCCTGTGAAGTAAATTTAACCGCATTACTGAGTAAGTTAATCAACACCTGTTTGATACGGGTGACGTCACCAACAAAATACTGCTGATCTAGCGAGTCCAGACGCGGAACAGAAAAGTCGATACCCCGCTCTGTTGCTAAAGGTTTGAACAAATGATTCAGCTCGATAAGCATCTTAAACAGGTCGAACGGCGCGTGCTCCAATCGAATTTTGCCCGAATCAATTTTGCTGAAATCGAGAATGTCGTTCAGGATCACCAGCAGACTCTTACCTGAAGAGTCTATGATATCGAGCATTTCTTTCTGTTCAGCAGCCAGTTTGGTTTTAGACAGTAGCCCTACCATCCCCAAAATACCGTTCATTGGCGTGCGAATCTCGTGGCTCATATTAGCCAAAAACTCAGACTTAATTTTAGACGTGTTTTCAGCTTCTTTTTTCGCGTCAAGCAAGTCTTCACTAACCGCTCGGAAGCGTTGAGCGGCTCCAGCCAACAACCCAATTTCGTCCAGTCTGTGGGTATCGTGAATGGGCGCGGTTAAATTGCCGCTTCTGAAAGACTGGAATGATTCAGTGAGTCGTTTTATGGCGCTGGTAATGTGTAAGTGGAAAAACAGCCCGAATATAATGAACAGCGTAAGCCCAACTACCACCGAAAGCTGAATTAAGCGCTGAGTTACTGACACCGCCTGTTCGCCCTGCTGCTTTATATTCGCCAGCAAGTCTAATGAGCGCTCTCTTAGCTTGTTGGCCTGAATGGTGAACTCAACCGCATCACCGGCCATCACCACATTCACCAACGACAGATAATTGCGGATTGCCTGCACCCCCTGCCCAAATTCCTGCTGATAGTCACTACCTAATTGCAGCAGCGTATCCAGTTCGGTCTGATGTTCACGAGCAAATCCATCTGAAAATGTCCCGACGGTAGAGCGCATTTGGGCAATGGCCGCGTTTACCGCCCTGCGCTGTTTAAATTGCCGCTGAGTCAGAAACAGGTTGGCAGACTGATTCATTTGATACCAGGCGTTCAACGCCTGGCTGGCTGTTGTTTTATCTGTACCTTTCGCATGTTGAATGAGTGACTGGATGAGCGACTCCCCCTGAATGAAGGTATCAGGCAACGCTTTGGCAATCAGTACATCTTTCGCTTCGTAGAGCGACTGCACTACCTCGAGGTTTTCGCCGTAACGGTTAACCAGCAGTTGCATGTCGTTTATGGGTTCATTCACCAGCGGGTCCACGATATTGCGTTTGACCACATCCAGGCGTTGCTGAATACTGATATGGGTTTCTTTCATCTTTTCCAGAATGGCAGCATTACCAGACTGACCGAAAACCGACACATTGCGTTGTAAGTCCACAATATCCTTGTTGATTTCGAGTACCCGGATGGCGTTGTTTGAAATAAGTAAAATACGCGAAACCGACGTGTCGACCTGTTTGATTTTATTGTTCAAAACACCGTAATTTACAGCCAGAATCAATAGAAATACCGCCAGCACCGCGCTGACTTTTAACGCAATAGAAGATTTGAGGCGTGATAGCATATTTACCCGACCAGCTTAAGCATTGAGAAATTCATACCAGCGATCCAGGCTGTAATCATAGTTATCCATGACCGTATTCCACACGGCGATATTAGAGAAACGCTTGGTATAGCTACCTCCATCCCGCCGTTCTCCGGCTTTCACTGACAACTTGCCATCGGTGCCGGTCAATCCCGCTCGCGCTTCCTGTCCTTCGTACCAGTAATCCCATTCCGCTTCACTCATTAGCGGACGGCTACGCTGCGGATTGGAGATGTAATAGCCCTGGCGCGCAATGAAAGCACCGGGATAACCAGACAACCACCAGTTCATATATTCATAGGCGGCGTCTTTTACATAGCCCGTGGTTTTAGAAGACAAACACATTACACCATGCCACGCGCGATAGCCTTCTTTGGGCGCCGCATACCTGACAGGTATGCCTTGCCCTTTGCAGGCTGTGACGCCAGGCGAAAACATACTCTGGATATTAACCCGCCGGTTTACCATAAATTCAACGGACTGGGGTACCGATGTCCAGAACCCGGCGAAATGTCCGGACTGCTTTTTCTCAATTAACACCGTAAACAACTGATCAAGTTCAGCAATGGTCATATTGCCGATGTCGTTGAACCGCACCAGTCCTTGAGCTTGTGCTGCCAGAGCCGCATCAAAAATGCCAATTGTAGGCGCATTTACCAATCCCACTTTTCCGCGGTTTGCGTCATCTAACAACCAACCCCAGGATTCTTCTGTATACCCCTTAGCTTCAGCTATCACCCGTGTGTCGTAGCCAAATGAATCGACATTGTGTACATAGGGCATAAAACTAATTTGTTTGGTCGGCTTTGGCCCTAATAAGCCATCATTCTGGACAAATAGAATTTTATTTGGCGCATCTCCTGCCGCAGTCTGTGCGTCAGGACTAATTTTACCGGTTTTGGTTAAGTCGTTTATTTCGTGCCAGTATGTCAGCCTATCCACGTCAAGCGCCTGAATTGCACCAGCGTACCACAGCACATTTATGGAATCTGACCATTGCTCATATAGGTCGAAAGATGCGGGATCGGCCGACGCCTTTTGCAACACAGCGGCGCTGCCCATTGGCTCAAAACGTATATCGATCCCCAGCTCCTGCATTGCTCTGCGACGCAACGGCTCCTGCAGCGTGACATGGGTTCCCATTACACGTAACGTAACCGTTTTTTTGGCGAACACGTATGGGGCTTTTGTCGCACAGATGGCCCCTGTTAGCGCGGCTGCAGACCCTTTTAAAAACGTACGGCGGTTGTTTTGCATATGTTGTTATTCCATATATATGCTATGTGCTGCTGAAACTGCACGATAAAGTTTGCTATAACTATAGATGATTTCAGGACTTTTGACGCCATGGAGATAAAATAGGCAACACAAAGATGATAATCAGTATGCATCTTCTATTCAGGGCACGATAAATGTTTAAACCCAACAGGAAGGCTCTCGCCATTATAACTATCGCATCAATCCCCTTCTTTTCAGCCTGTTCTTCCGATAAACCGGTAGAGTCGCCCCGGTCTGGGTCAGAAATGAACACAAATCAGCAAGACGACACCCCAAACGTCAAATATGTCACTTACACCGGTACCATAGTGTATAAAAACCTCGAAGGCGGCTTTTTTGCCTTGCATACCCACAAAGGGCAAAAATACACGCTCAAAGGGCTACAACCCGCCTATCGACGTGACGGGCTAATTGTTGAAGTCAGTGGTGTAGTCGATGAATCTGCCATTACATTTACCCAGTACGGCAAACTACTGATCGTAAAATCGGTAGTCACTATCGATGAAAGCCATGCTAAAGCGGCTAAATCCCTTCAGAGATAGGCCTTTGTGTTTGTATCTTCACTACTTGGGTGGTAGAATTCGCCGCCCTGTAAATTCAGGGTTGGTAGTATGTGCTGTTAATTAACGGTGCTTTTACTGCACACTGCAGATTTTGGTCGCGAAATTCTGCTTAATTATCAATATATTAAATTGGAGACAGTTAATGTCTGAAGCAATTTTTAATCTGGACGCGAAGATCCGTACAGACTTAGGGAAAGGTGCGAGCCGCCGCCTTCGTCACGCTGATCTGGTTCCAGCTATCGTTTACGGTGGTGAAGAAGCCCCTCTTTCTATTACGCTTGAGCACAACAAAGTAATCCAAGCGCAAGAATTTGAAGCGTTTTACTCTCACGTTCTAACGCTGAACGTTGACGGCAAGTCTGTTGAAGTTCTGCTGAAAGACGTTCAACGTCACCCTTACAAGCCAAAAATCATGCACATGGATTTCCAACGTGTAATTGCTGGCCAGGACGTTCACACGTCTGTACCTCTGCACTTCGTTAACGAAGCATCATCTGCAGCGGTTAAAGGTGGCGGTGTTGCAGAACACCACGTAACTGAAGTAGAAATTACCTGCTTACCAAAAGACCTGCCTGAGTTCATCGAAGTCGATATGGCTAACATCGAACTGGGTCAAACTCTGCACTTGTCTGACCTGACTCTGCCAGCTGGCGTAAGTTCTGTAGAACTGGCCAAAGGCGACGACGCTCACGACCTTGCAGTTGTGACAGTTAAACCACCTAAAGGTGGCGCGGCTGACGAAGCAGAAGAAGACGCTGCTGAGGAATAATTCCTTTGGCAGACATACGTCTCATTGTGGGCCTGGGTAATCCGGGCCCCGAATACGAAAATACCCGCCACAACGCAGGCGCATGGTTTTTAGACCAGCTCGCCGCGACGTTTCAGACAAGCTTAACGCCAGAAAGTAAGTTCTTTGGTAAAACTGCGCGAATCAACGTAGCAGGCCAGGACATTCGGTTGCTTTACCCCACCACATTCATGAATAAAAGCGGTCAGTCTGTTGCAGCACTGGCGAACTTCTATCGTATAGAACCGTCACAAATGTTAGTCGCATTTGACGAACTGGATTTACCACCAGGTGTGGCCAAATTCAAAGTGGGTGGTAGCTCAAGCCAGAACGGCATCCGCGATATCGTTGCCAAAATGGGCAATAATCGCGATTTCTTGCGATTGCGTATCGGTATTGGTCATCCGGGTCACAAAAGTCGGGTAACCGGACATGTGCTTGGCAAGCCAGCCCCGGCTGAGCGCGAAGCCATTGAAAGCGCTATCGATGAGTCGGTTCGCTGCACTGAAATATTACTTAAAAATGATCTGAAAATGGCGCAAAATCGCCTTCACAGTTTTAAAGCAGATATAAACCTCTAATTTCAAGGGCTCCATCATGGGATTTAAATGTGGCATTGTAGGCCTGCCGAACGTTGGTAAATCAACGTTGTTCAATGCATTGACCAAAGCGGGAATTGAAGCCGCTAACTTTCCTTTCTGTACTATTGAACCTAACACAGGTGTAGTACCGGTTCCGGATCTTCGACTTGATAAACTGGCGGAGATTGTAAAGCCGCAGCGCGTCATCCCCACTACCATGGAGTTCGTTGACATTGCAGGTTTGGTTGAAGGTGCGTCAAAAGGTGAAGGCCTGGGTAATAAATTCCTGGCTAATATTCGTGAAACTGACGCTATCGGTCATGTAGTGCGTTGCTTCGACAATGAGAACATTGTCCACGTAGCCGGTAAAGTCAGCCCTAAAGACGATATTGACATTATCAACACCGAATTAGCATTAGCAGACCTTGAGACAACGGAAAAAGCGTTGCACCGCGTTGCTAAGCGCGCAAAAGGTGGTGACGCCGATGCCAAGTTTGAAATGAAAGTGCTGGAAAAAATCAAGCCGCATCTGGACGAAGGTTTACTGCTGCGCTCTCTGCCGTTAGAAAAAGAAGAACTGGCGGCTATTAGCTATATGCACATGCTTACGCTAAAGCCCACCATGTATATTGCTAACGTTAATGAAGATGGTTTCGAGGACAACCCTTACCTGGATCAGGTCAAGGCAATCGCAGCTGAAGAAAACGCCGTGGTCGTTGCAGTATGTGCAGCCATTGAATCGGACATTGCCGAACTGGACGATGAAGATCGCGAAGAATTCATGGCTGATATGGGCTTAGAAGAGCCGGGGTTAAACCGAGTAATTCGCGCTGGCTACAACCTGCTGACTTTGCAGACGTACTTTACGGCTGGCGTGAAAGAAGTGCGTGCCTGGACATTCCCAGAAGGTTCTACCGCACCACAAGCCGCAGGTAAAATTCATACCGACTTTGAAAAAGGTTTTATTCGCGCTGAAATCATAGGTTACGACCACTTTGTCGAATTCAACGGCGAACAAGGTGCAAAGGATGCCGGTAAGTGGCGTCTGGAAGGTAAAGACTACATCGTAAAAGATGGCGATGTGATTCACTTCCGCTTCAACGTATAAATAATCAGAAGCCCGGCAATCGTCGGGCTTTTTTGTGCACTTATCCTTCCAACCTGTTTATTTTTATTCACATCTTTTTCGCTTTTGTCAGCAAAGCACACTATTATTTGGAGGGATCCATTAAAAAGTCGCTATCAATGAAGTTGTTTGTATGCGCCGTGCTTTCTTTCGCGCTTTATTCCACGGTGGCAATCTCATCGCCCGCCCCCGACGATTCAGTTACTGTCGTTCAAGTCCCTCACATGAACCGGGCTTCATCACATTTGCAATATGTCCATGCATTACTGGAATTGTCACTGGAATCAACCCAACAGGAGTTTGGTGAATTCGAGATCCGTTATCACAGCACGGAAACCTTGCCTGAGAGGCAACTAAAAGGGCTTGAAGTTGGCGAGCAATTTTCTGTGACTGTTTCGCATGCGAAAGAGCGCTGGAACAACGCTGCTATCAGAGTCCCCTTTCCACTCGTGCGCGGATTGGCGAGCTACCGGTTATTTTTTACAACGCCAAACATTCTGCCTGCACTAAATAAAGTATCGTCTCTGAAGGATTTCTATCAGTTTTCGTTTGGTCAGGGCGTCGGCTGGTCAACGTCTCGTTTTCTTCAAGATAAACATTTCAGAATCGTTTATGGCAGCCGGTATGAGGGTTTATTTGTTATGCTGACGGCAAATCGATTTGACCTGCTAATGCGCAGTCCCTATGAGCTTACAGGGGAACACGTGAACCTAAGCCAGCAATATCCCTCGCTGACCTATTCAACACGAACAGCAATGCTGACTTACCTGCCAATGTATTTCTATGTCTCAGACAAGCAACCTGAATTGGCGGCTCGCATAGAAAAGGGATTAAAAACAGCCTTTAAGGCGGGTCAACTCGACGCGCTTTATGAAAAGTACTTTCATTCCTCACTGGCGCTCATCCACTCACCAGAACTCCGTGTTTTTTGGATTAATAATACCAATATAACAACCCAGCAGTACCTGGCGGATAAACCATATCTTTTGCCGTCGCTGATTAAACAACTCGAGCCGCATTTTGTGTCTCACCCCCAGCACTAACAAAGCATCTGGGCGATTTTGTATACTGAGCACTCAATAATTCGATTGCGCTACGGGCGCATCTACCCGAAACGTCTTCCCCAGTAACGTGTTGAGAACACAAAATGTACTTATTTGCCGTCCTAAGCTTGCTGGTAGCACTTTAATTTTTATTCTTGGCTGACAATTATCTTTTCTCAACAATGACATGATCGATGAAAATGTAGGCAGGTAAGCCCTGCTGAATGCGTTACAAAACGACGAAAAGCGCTATTTTGCTGGAAATAACAACGCTGGCGAACAGATAATAAGCAGTTAAACAAAAGGGCGAAAAAAAGGGGTTGACGCACTAGGTTCATATACGCATAATACGCGCCACTTCCTGAGAGGGAAGTAAAACAATCGGAGGCTACGTAGCTCAGTTGGTTAGAGCACATCACTCATAATGATGGGGTCGCAAGTTCGAATCTCGCCGTAGCCACCATTCTCGCAAACCCAGTTTATGGGTTTTTTAATGTGCGAGACACTGCGCGGAAGTGGTGGAATTGGTAGACACGCTGGATTTAGGTTCCAGTGCTTCACGGCGTGAGAGTTCAAGTCTCTCCTTCCGCACCATTTGGGGTATAGCCAAGTTGGTAAGGCAGCGGGTTTTGATCCCGCCATCCGTTGGTTCGAGTCCAGCTACCCCAGCCATTATTCAAAACGCCAGTCTCTGACTGGCGTTTTTGCTTTACACTCCCCGTTAACCTCGGCACACTTGTCACATAACTATAATTTTGTAATCTAACGGGAATTTCAGTGCTCAACGACATTGTTGCATTTATCAACAACATTCTCTGGGGCGACGGTCAGGTACTCATCTACATGCTCGTTGCAGCAGGTATCTGGTTCACTGTTCGCTTGGGCGGTGTTCAGCTTCGCCATTTTGGCCACATGTTTACGCTGCTCAAAGGCAGCACCTCCAGCACCAAAGAAGGTATCAGCTCATTTCAGGCTCTCTGCACCAGCTTATCGGCGCGCGTCGGCACAGGTAATCTGGCCGGTGTCGCGGTGGCTATCTCGCTGGGTGGTGCTGGCAGTATTTTCTGGATGTGGGTTATTGCTTTTCTGGGCATGGCAACCGGCTTTGCCGAGAGTGTGCTTGGTCAGCTTTATAAAGTAAAAGATGACAACGGTGAGTATCGGGGCGGCCCCGCTTACTATATCAAGCAAGGTCTGAATAAAACCTGGCTCGCTGTGGCCTTTTCACTGTGCTTGTTTCTTGGCTATGGGTTTATCTTTTCTGCCGTACAGGCGAACACCATTACCGATGCGCTGAATGCCGCTTATGATATTCCCACCAGCTATTCCGGGCTGGCCATTATTGCTCTGGCAGCATTGATCGTTGTAGGTGGTCTACGCGGTATCGCACGATTTGCAGAATGGGTTGTCCCGTTTATGGGCATTACCTATGTGCTGGCAGCCCTGTTAATTTGCGCAGTTAACTTTACTGAACTGCCGGGTATGTTTTGGCACATCATCCAATCTGCGTTTGGTTTACAGGAAGCCGGTGCAGGAGCCATGGGGGCAGCCGTGAAAAACGGTATTCAGCGCGGTTTGTATTCCAACGAAGCCGGTTCAGGCAGCGTGCCTCACGCCGCAGCCAGTGCAGCGCCCTACCCGAATCATCCGGTTTCTCAGGGCTATGTACAAATGCTTGGCGTATTTCTGGATACCATGGTGCTATGTACCGCAACCGCGTTTATCATCCTGTTGGCTGGCGGAAGCAGTAGTGATCAAATGGAAGGGATTCGCCTGACACAGTCAGCCATGACCAGCCATATTGGTGAAGGCGGCGCAGACTTTGTGGCCGCTGCGATATGTTTCTTCTCCTTTACTTCGGTAGTCGCTAACTACGCCTACGGTGAAAGTAATCTTCACATGTTTAAGCTCGACAACAAAATGGGTCGAATCGCCTACACCAGTGGCTATCTCGCCATGATTTTCTGGGGTTCAATGGCGGCGCTGCCAGAAGTATGGGCTGCTGCCGATATGGCTCTGGGGCTTATGACTGTCATTAACATTATCGCCATCGTATGGATGACGCCAACGATTGTGAGCATCAGTAAAGACTACTTCTCTAAGAAAGACCGCGGAGAATTGCCCGAATACAAGGCGGGTGACTGCCCGATTCAGGGTAAATCCGAAGACGGTATCTGGTAAACCGTAAAACAAATGCAACAAAGCCCGCAGATGCGGGCTTTGTTATGTTTGAAGAAGCGTTTCTTAGCTGACCATCATTTTTATGAGCTGTGCTAATAGCAGTAGCATTAACAAAGGCCAGATCCATCGCGATAACTTACTTTGTTCTTCGCTGCTCATTCGCCAGTTGGATTTTTCCAACAATGGCACCACCACGGCTAACGCTAAGAATAAAATGCCAATTACAATTAATACTGTCATTATGAAAGTCCCATTGCGTATTTCAGTACCTGCTGCTTTACCGGGCCGCTGTGGTGGGCCAGCTTCAACAACCCATTACGCAGTAATTTCAGCGGGCCGACATCATTGCTAAAGGTACTGTAAAATCCATCCATCGCGCTCATCATCAGCGCGTTGTCCCGCTGCCTTGGCTGTTCGTAATCTTCCTGCAGCATTTTCAAACAGGTTGTGCTGGCTAAATCGGGCTTATCTGACAACACCGCCAACAACGCTTTAATGTCTTTAAATCCCAGGTTGACACCCTGCCCCGCCAGCGGGTTAATCGTATGCGCTGCATCACCAACTAAAATCACACCGGGTAACACATACTGACTGGCATGACGACGAATAAGCGTAAATGCCGCACAGTTGAGCACCTCAAAATCGCCTGGCAATGGCGGAAAGTGCGCCACAATACTCTCTTTAATTTGTGCGTTTGACTGTCTTTTCAAGTCTTTGAGTATATCAGGCGTGTCATACCAAATAAGCGACGCAAAATTCTCATGCATAGGAAGCAGCGCTCGCGGTCCTTGGGGCGTAAACTGCTGCCAGGTGATCCCGTCAACAGGTTCGTCGAACTGCACGGTAATTCCCATTGCCTGTTGCTGATATTGCCAGCCCGATATGCCAATACCTGCAGCTTGCCTTACCTGAGATTCCGCCCCATCAGCACCAATTAACCATTGGCAAGTGAGCGTTGAATTATCATCCAGTGTTATCTGTACAGGCTGCGTATCATTGCGCTCTATGTGCTCAATACGGGCGGGTGAAAACCAGGTCACATTGTCATACGACTTCAGCGCTGCGTGACAGCCCAGCTGTATAATACGGTTTTCCACAAAATAACCGAGTAAATCATAGCCGACTTCCTGCGCCACAAAATCGGTGCGGCAATCAGGGTGTTCCCAGACCGACAATCCGTGATAAGGCCGGACACGCATCGCCTCTATGTGTGACCAGGCTCCGAGCTCATCTAACAGATTGACCGACGCCATGCTGATGGCGGACATTCGGAGATCAGGGGGCTGTTCGGCACTAAATGGTTGAGGTGGTCGCTGCTCTATTAACGCCACAGAATAGCCCGCACGCGCCAACCCTAATGCGGTAGCGGCACCCACCATACCTGCGCCGTTAATACAAAAATCAAACATAAACACTCCGTTTGTGATTTCACCATTATGCCTGAAGACAACAAGCGCCCTCAATGATGGCGTGAAGAGTAATACAAAATTGTCGTTGGATCAGTGACTTTCATGATTACGTGCAACCCGGTTGGGATGGATCGACAAAGCCCGAAAAAGCCGGGCTGCATGGCTGGCTATCGACGAGCAGAAAGGTTAAAATACGCGGCTATTTTGAACAACCACGCTGGTCTTTATCCGCCAACCATTGCCATCTGGGGCAAATCCTTGTTTGGTGGTCTGTAGAACCAGCCTAAACGTGATTATCGAATTGTTATGAGTAAAAAGCTGTACATCAAAACCTGGGGCTGCCAAATGAACGAGTACGACTCGGAGAAAATGGCCGATCTGCTTGATGCAACCCACGGTTTCACCCTCGCTGAAGAAGCAGAAGAAGCCGATGTTATTTTGCTCAACACCTGCTCTATTCGAGAAAAAGCTCAGGAAAAGGTATTCCACCAGCTAGGTCGTTGGAAGAATCTGAAGAAAACCAACCCGGAACTGATTATTGGTGTGGGTGGCTGTGTAGCGTCTCAGGAAGGCGACCATATTCGTCAGCGCGCCCCGTTTGTTGACCTGGTATTCGGCCCACAAACCTTACACCGTTTGCCGGAAATGATTAACCAAATCCGCGCGGGTGAAACCTCAGTAGTGGACGTAAGCTTCCCGGAAATCGAGAAGTTTGACCGTCTGCCAGAGCCTCGTGCCGAAGGCCCTACCGCTTTTGTGTCTATCATGGAAGGTTGCTCAAAGTACTGTACTTTCTGCGTGGTGCCTTACACTCGTGGTGAAGAAGTCAGCCGCCCGGTAGACGATGTATTATTGGAAATCGCCCAGTTAGCCGAACAAGGCGTTCGCGAAGTGAACTTACTGGGTCAAAACGTAAATGCGTTCCGCGGTGAGCACCACGACGGTAGCATCTGTCGTTTTTCCGAGTTACTGGAACTGGTTGCAGCCATCGATGGTATCGACCGTATTCGCTACACCACGTCTCACCCGGTGGAGTTCACCGACGACATCATTGCTGTTTATGAAACAGTGCCTGAATTAGTCGATCACCTGCATTTGCCGGTTCAAAGCGGTTCAGATCGTATTCTGAACATGATGAAACGCGGCCACACTGCATTAGAGTACAAATCTAAAATCCGTAAGTTACGCAAAGTACGCCCGAATATTTGCATGTCTTCAGACTTCATCATTGGCTACCCGGGTGAAACCGATGCCGACTTTGAAGCCACCATGGATCTGATTCAGGCAGTAGACTACGACCTGAGTTTCAGCTTTATCTATTCTGCTCGCCCAGGTACACCGGCGGCCGACGCCGTTGACGATGTGAGCGAAGAGACAAAAAAGCAACGTCTGTATTTGCTGCAGCAACGTATAAACCAGCAAGCACTGCGCATTGCGCGAAACATGCTGGATACAGAACAACGTATTTTAGTGGAAGGCCCGTCGAAAAAAGACATCATGGAACTGCAGGGCAGAACAGAAAACAACCGGGTTGTAAACTTCCCGGGAACCCCAGACATGATTGGCGAATTCGTGGACGTGAAGATCACGGATGTATTCAGTAACTCACTGCGTGGTGAAGTGATTCGTCGCGAGGCCGATATGGGTCTGCGAGTGGCCGTATCACCACAAAGTATTCTGGCAAAGCGCCAGCCACAACAACCTGACGCGTTGGGCGTAAGCCAATTTCAACCGACACACTAACAAGGTAGCGAGCAAACTTGAGTAAACTGGTAAGCAACGAAGTAGTCCTGGAGCCGGAAGATAACAAACGGTTGTCCAGCTTGTGCGGTCCATTCGACGACAATATCAAACAAATTGAACGTCGTCTGGGCGTGGAAATTACCTATCGCAGCAATTTTTTCAAAATTGTGGGTGAGCCACAACAAACCCGCGGTGCGGGTGAATTACTGAAACTGCTGTATATCGAAACTCAACCGGTTAAAGGATTGGTGCCTGATCTGGAAGCGGAACAGGTCCACCTGGCCATTCAGGAAGCCAGTTGCCTCGAGCGTGAAGAAGCCGGTACTTACGGTAAAGAAGTTAACATCAAAACCAAGCGCGGCGTTATAAAACCGCGTAACCCAAATCAGGCGCAATATGTCGCCAATGTTGTTAACCATGACATTACCTTTGGTATTGGTCCTGCAGGAACCGGTAAAACCTATCTGGCCGTTGCCTGTGCCGTTGATGCCCTTGAGCGTCAGGAAATCCGTCGCATTCTGTTAACGCGCCCGGCTGTAGAAGCCGGTGAAAAGCTGGGTTTCCTGCCCGGCGACCTGTCACAAAAAGTCGACCCGTATTTGCGTCCGCTCTACGATGCTCTGTTTGAAATGCTGGGTTTCGAAAAGGTCGAAAAGCTGATGGAACGCAACGTGATTGAGGTTGCGCCGCTGGCCTATATGCGTGGTCGAACGCTAAATGACGCTTTTATTATTCTGGATGAAAGTCAGAACACCACGGTCGAGCAAATGAAAATGTTCCTGACCCGTATTGGCTTTAATTCCAGAGCAGTGATCACGGGTGACATCACCCAGGTTGATTTACCTCGTGGGGCACGCTCTGGATTGCGTCATGCGATCAACGTACTTCAGCCGGTACCTGACATCTCATTCAATTTCTTCACCGCGGGCGACGTAGTGCGTCACCCGGTAGTAGCGCGTATCGTTCGAGCTTATGAAGATTATGAAGCCGAACAAGAGCGTATCCGCATTGCCAAAAAGCAAGAAGGTAACGACAACGACAAGCGCGAAGATTAACTGAGCTATGGTTGCCATTATCGACTACCAGCAAGCCTTTGATGCTGATCAGGGCTTGCTTGCTACCTTGCCGGGAGAGGCACAGGTAACAGCATGGGCCTCTGCCGTGCTGTCTCATTTACATATCGGCGATAAAGAAATCACCGTTCGATTTGTTAACAATGATGAATCCCAACAACTAAACAATGACTACCGCGGGAAAGATAAACCCACAAATGTGCTGTCATTTCCGTTTGAATGCCCCCCCGAAGTGCCATTGGATTTACTGGGTGATTTGGTCATTTGCGTCCCCGTTATTGCCCGGGAAGCAGAAGAGCAACAAAAACCCATTGCTCACCATTATGCCCACATGATTGTGCACGGCACCTTGCATTTACTGGGCTACGACCATATTGAAGACGCCGAAGCGGAAGAAATGGAAGGGCTGGAAATTGCGATTTTAGCCAAATTAGCCATTGACGACCCGTATCAAGACGATTAACTTTGCCTAGTAATGTAAAAATAACGGATATTATGAGCGACGATAACCCCCACTCTACCAACGGCTCCTCGGGCAAAAGTTGGTTTGAAAAACTCAAACTGTCTTTCTCCGGAGAGCCGCAAAGTAAACAAGATCTGGTTGAAGTGATCACGGAAGCCGAGCAGCGCGAGCTGATCGATCCACAGACCAGAGAAATGATCGAAGGCGTCATTGGCGTAAACGAAATGCGTGTACGGGACATCATGATCCCCAGAGCGCAAATGGTGACCATCGACATCGATCAACCCGTAGAAGAGTTTTTGCCTGTTATGTTAGACAGCGCACACTCCCGCTTCCCGGTTATCAACGAAGATAAAGACCATATCGAAGGCATCCTACTCGCCAAAGATCTCTTGCGCTTTGCCTTCAACAATAAAGATGAGCAGCCTTTCCAACTCCGCGACGTGTTGCGCCCGGCGGTCATTGTACCGGAAAGCAAACGCGTAGACGTGCTGCTGAAAGAATTTCGCCAGCAACGCTACCACATGGCCATTGTTGTAGACGAATACGGCGGTGTGTCGGGTCTGGTTACTATCGAGGATATTCTTGAGCTGATCGTCGGTGAAATCGAAGACGAATACGATACGGAAGAAGACGGTACCGATGATATTCGCCCGTTAAACAAATATACTTATTCGGTAAAAGCACTGACCCCGGTAGAAGAATTTAATCGTTTCTTTGAAACCAAATTCAGTGAAGAAGAAGCGGATACCATCGGCGGTATTGTGTTGAAGGCATTTGGCCATATGCCAGCCACCAACGATGAAATTACCATCGACAATATTCAGTTCAAAATCACCAACTCTGACAAGCGTCGTTTGGTGCAACTCAAAGTGACACTGCCTGATTTGGAGTAATTCCCTTGCGCAAGTGGTTACCTTATCTGCTGGCCGTGCTGGCCGGCAGTTCCCTTACCTTAGCTTACGCCCCCTTTGATATCTGGTTATTAACGCCCGTTGCGTTGTGTTTAGCGCTATATCAACTCAATAAGCAGCACGTTTCTGGTTTTAAACTGGGATGGCTGTTTGGATTAGGTTGGTTTGGTACAGGCATTAGCTGGGTCCATGTCAGCATTGCAGACTTTGGCGGTATGCCATTATTTGCTTCGGTACTGATGATGTTAGCCCTCTGTGGCTATCTGGCGCTATATCCTGCCCTGGCCTTTCATTTTCTGAAGCGCTACTTCAGCGTTACCTGGTGGCCTTTTGCCTTGCCTTTATTCTGGACGAGTGCTGAATGGTTGCGAAGCTGGATGTTGTCGGGCTTCCCCTGGTTATCAGTTGGTTACAGTCAGCTAAACGGCTGGTTAAACGGCTGGTTTGCCGCCATTGGAGAGACAGGCGTAACCGCGTTGTTGGTCGGGTTGTCGGCGAGTATTGTGGCGAGTATTTATACCAGGCGCTTTATCGGCAGCGGTATCGTGGCCGCCATTGCAATAGCCGGTAGCGTTGGATTGAATCAGATCAACTGGACGTCGCCAGTCGAGGATGTCTCTGTAGGCATGGTGCAAGGCAACATTGCTCAATCGCTACGCTGGGTACCTGAGCAGGACCTGCCAACGATGACCCGTTATGAAACCCTGACCGATCTGCTATGGGACAATGACATCATAGTGTGGCCCGAAGCCGCGGTGCCAAAACTTGAATTACTCGCACTCGAATACCTGCAAAAAATGGACGCTCGCGCTACTGAGCACGACACGGCCATTATTACCGGTGTGGTGAACTACAATTTCGAGAGCGAAGAGGCCTGGAACAATTTAATTGTGATGGGCAAAAAGTATGAGCAGGATGAAAGCGGCCATTACTATTATTTCCACGGAAACCGCTACGCAAAACACCACTTGTTGCCGGTAGGCGAATTTGTCCCCTTCGAAGACTTATTACGCCCTCTCGCCCCTCTGTTTGACTTACCCATGTCATCATTTAGTCGCGGTGATTTTCAACAAACCAACCTGGTTGCAAACGGCAATCATCTGGCACCCGCCATTTGCTTTGAAATTGCCTTTCCGCGTCAGGTAGCTGCAAATTTATATGAGGACACGGATTTTATTATTACCGTAAGCAATGACGCCTGGTTTGGCGCGTCACACGGGCCCGACCAGCACATGCAAATTGCACAGGTACGAGCAAAGGAATTCGGCATTCCCGTCATCCGCGCCACCAACAACGGCATCAGCGCGCTGGTTGATCACCATGGCGATATAGTTGCCCGCCTGCCACAGTTCGAAGCTGCAACGTTATCGGGCAAGTTATCCAAAGTAACCGGGTACACTTTGTACCGGCAATGGGGTGACAGCCTGGTATGGCTAATCTCACTGGCTTTGTACCTGTTTGCAGTCAGTAAACGCGCGACTCCTCGGGAAAAATAACCCGCTTGCCGATAGCAAACTTCACTTCAGGGCCTGAATTACGTTTAATAAGGGATTACTCGTAAACAGGTCTTGAAGATAACAATGAAAAAACTGGCTGCTGCGGTGTTACTTGCCGCTACCTCCACACTCTCTTTTGCGCAAACACTGGTACTCAAAGCCGATCGATTAATCGATGTTGAAAACGGCAAATTAATCTCAAACGCCGTCGTTGTCATTGAAGATGACACTATCGTGGCTGCTGGAGAAGCACGCAAAGTGACGTTCTCTAAAGACAGTAAAATCATCGAACTTGGTGACTACACACTGCTACCCGGCTTAATGGACATGCACGTGCATTTAACCAGTGATGCCACCAAACACGGTTACAAACGCTTAGCAGACTCACTGCCCAGAGTGACGCTGACAGGCGTGAAACACGCCGAAGCGACGTTGATGGCCGGTTTCACCACCGTCCGAAACGTCGGCGCGCCAGGCTTCGCTGACGTCGCTCTGCGCGATGCCATTAACGATGGCGATATCACCGGCCCCCGTATGTTTGTAGCAGGCCCTTCTCTGGGCGTCACTGGCGGCCACTGTGACAACAATTTACTGCCCTACGAATACCATACTGTAAGCGAAGGGGTAGCCGACGGCCCTTGGGCAGTCCGTGAAAAAGTACGCCGAAACATCAAATACGGCGCAACGGTTATTAAGTTCTGTGGTACCGGCGGCGTGTTGTCGAAAGGCACTAAAGTGGGTGTACAACAATACACCTTCGAAGAAATGCAGGCGCTGGTAGACGAAGCCCACATGCGTGGATTAACCGTAGCAACCCACGCGCATGGTACTGATGGTATCAAAACCGCGATTAAAGCGGGCGTAGATTCGGTAGAACACGTTAGCCTGTTGGATGACGAAGCGATCAAGCTGGCCTTAAAACACGGTACTTACTTTTCCATGGACATCTACGTTACTGAGTACATCCTGTCTGAAGGGGCCAAAGCAGGTATTCTTGAAGAAAGCCTGGCGAAAGAACGCATTGTTGGTCAGCGCCAGCGTGACAACTTTGCCAAAGCCGTAAAAGCAGGCGTTAAAATGGTGTTCGGTTCCGACGCGGGTGTCTATCCCCATGGTGACAATGGCAAGCAATTCGCTCGTATGGTGAAGTTTGGTATGACCCCCATGCAAGCCATTCAGGCCTCAACCATCAACGCTGCCACCTTGCTAAAACAACAGGAAGTGCTGGGCAGCGTGTCCGAAGGTAAAAAAGCGGATATCGTGGGCGTAAAAGGCAATCCTCTGGATGATATTTCACTATTGGAGAACATTGGCCTTGTGGTAAAAGATGGCCAGGTTGTGAAGTCTCTGGCCATGTAATTCCCTGTTTATTCCAGCGGGGAAACGCCCGGTTTTCCCGCTTCCTGAATAAATAGTTAAAAAAATTTCTATCTGCACTCTTGAATTCGACCTGCGCATTCCCACATTAATTAGTACCGGGGCTTGAGTAAGAGACCGGTAAACCTGCCGCCGCAAAGCGGGGCAACTTATTAAAAACCATATTGCTTAATTTTGAGGATATGACTATGCGTACTATCGATCTATCTCCACTTTACCGTTCATTTATTGGCTTCGACCGTCTGGCATCTATGATTGATGCAGCATCACAAAACGGCAGCCAAACTACCTATCCCCCTTACAACATCGAACTGTTGGGCGAGGATAAATACCGAATTACCATGGCGATTGCCGGTTTCAGCAAAGACGATGTGACTATTGAAGTCCTGGACAACTCGTTGACTATTTCCGGTAAAAAGCCCGAAGATACCCAGGACGACACCAAGCGTGAGTTCTTACACAAAGGCATTTCTGAGCGCAGCTTTGAGCGTAAGTTCCACTTAGGCGATCACGTCAAAGTGGCCGCAGCTGACCTTGAACACGGGTTGCTGAATATTGAGCTGGTGCGGGAAATACCTGAAGAGAAGAAGCCGCGCCAAATCGAAATCGGCGCGTCATTACTGGAAAACAAACAGTAATTAACCGCTAAATGACTAACGGCGCACATTGTGCGCCGTTTTTCGTCCACACGCCTCGATTAACTAGAATTTGAATTCTCGCCTGAGAAATAAACTAGTTAGAGATCCAATATGTCAGTCCGTTAAAAATTGCTTCAAAGCATATAACGTAATTTCTCCTGTTAATGGAAAAGTCTGACAGTTTTTTAATTTTATATTAGAAGAGCCATCACTTGACGCAAGAACCTGAAATGTCTGCATATTATCTGGAAGGATCAGTAAATAAAGCGGATAGGTATAGTTGGTTGTTTCGATCCTGCATCCAAGTAATTCAGTCGTCGCATTGCTAATGCGATATATATCACCGACCGCTTGCTCCTCGACTTCTAATTCATAGTTATTTTCATAGGTCACCCTGTCGCTGATTTTTTTATCCAGCGTCTCTGCAGTTGGGTAACTATTCACACCATATTTTGTTCGCACCGCAATTTGATCTGCTTTCCATGTTTCTATATCACTAACGTCCACAGGGTAATGCTCCTGATAACGATTACATTGCGATTGATGACCGGCGGTATATTTACCATCAATAAATTCAAACCCTACGTCAAAACTTGTTGAACGGTCAGCGAAAACCATGTAAGTAAACACGCCATAACCATCATTTTGAGAAGTGCTACAAACCGAAATGACATCATCGTATTTGTATTTAAAGGTGTACTGTGATCCCGCGTGCGTGGAAAATACATACTGGTCAGTTTTTTCGGTGTTAAACAGTTCGTCGAAGGTTTCTGTTTCAGCCTTTACCCCCAACCCGACAGTAGCTAAACTCAATACCGCTATTTTTAAGATTTTATTCATTGAGACTTCCATAAATTTATACGTCGCCTGAATCCCTGTAAGGACACCATGTAATATTGAGTATAGGAGAAATGGGCGCGTTCTACTACACACTTGTATTTTCCCGACTTTTAGCTGCAATTCGCGGAATAAGCCAGGCACTTTAAAGCGAACAATGCTGAGTAATGTCAGCGCAATGTGGGTATTGTTAATAAAACCATAGAAGAGCATGCGATGAATTGATGTTTGCGAAAAAACAATCGTTATTTATTAGTGCTTTAATTAGGTTACACTGGTCACACATATTGCATTTACGTCTTTTCAGGACTGCTCGTGGAACAGCACTCGGTATCGGATAACCGTTTTTCTCGTCTTCAATTACTTATACAACGCCTTGGCCCGGGCATTCTCATGGCCACAGCGGCTATAGGCGGCAGCCATCTCGTGGCTTCCACTCAGGCTGGAGCAAAATTTGGCTGGCAACTAGCGCTGCTTATTCTGGCCGTTAACCTGTTTAAATACCCATTTTTTCGGGCGGGTGTGAGTTACACCATTTCCACACAACAAACACTACAGACCGGCTATGCGGAAATGGGTAAGCCTTATCTGCTCACCAGTTTTGTATTAAATGGCTTGGTTTCCTTTGTGAACGCTGCCGCACTATTGTTGTTTTCTGCCAGCTTATTTAGTTTATTCATTCCTTTTACCCTGCCCTTACCGGTAATAGCAGGCGGGTTATTGGCGGTTATGTTGCTGGTGTTGATTGCAGGTCACTATCACCTGCTCAATCAGGTGGCCAAGTTCATCATGATTGCGTTGGTTATTGCCACAGTGAGCGCGACGCTCATAGCCTGGCAACAAGGCCCGGTTGCGCCGGCAGACTTCGAGTCACCTTCGCCGTGGAATTTAGCTGCCATCGGCTTTTTAGTGGTCACCATGGGCTGGATGCCCGCGCCAATCGAAATATCGGGTATTACGTCACTGTGGTTAAAACAACAGTGCCGCGAGCAAACCGTTACGCCCTCGTCCGCTTTGTTTGATTTTAATCTGGGCTATGTTGTTACCCTGCTCCTGGCTTTGGTTTTTCTTGCCTTAGGCGCACTGGTGTTGCATGGCAGCGGTGAACCTTTGGCGAGTGGCGGTATTGGTTTTTCTCAACAATTGGTAAGTTTATATGCCTCTACCATTGGTGAATGGGCGCGCTACCTGATCGCTATTGTCGCCTTCCTGTGTATTTTTGGTTCCGCCATTACCGTTTACGATGGCTATTCCCGTGCACTTGCGGAATGTCACAGCTTACTTAAAGGCAAGTCAGATATCCCGGAAAACATCTATGTGGGCTGGTTGATCTGGGTATCGGTGATGAGTTTCGCTATTGTGGTGTTCTTCAAGTCTGCCCTGCTCACCATGCTGGGATTCGCCATGACACTGGCATTTGTTACCACGCCTATGTTTGCGTGGCTGAATTATCGGTTGGTACAGAGAGCAAACCTGTCACCGGAACTAAGCGGTGGTAAGGCATTATTGTGGTTAAGTCGGGCTGGTCTTGTTTATCTGTTTGGCTTTTTAGCCGTCTTTATTGTTTGGAAATGGATGCTGTAATCTTATGAGTGTATTTCGCCGTATTATTGTCTTCGCTTCGCTTTTAATCTCTGCGTTTGTGCAGGCCGACAACTTTAAGCAAGTCGCCATTCCTGCCGCACCTGCTACCCAAGCCCCCGTAATGATTCAGGGCCCCATGCCAATTGAAGCCGAACACTTTGCCGGCCTGCTGGATAATGTACGAAAAGAACAATCAGGCCATGCCACCTTTTACTTAGGTACGTTAAACGGCTACCCCATTGTGGTAGCGCAAACTGGCAAAGGGTTGGAGAATACCGCCGCTGCTACGGCAATTGGGATAGAGCGTTACCGCCCCCGCGCGATCATCAATCAGGGCACCTCGGGTGGCCATGATCCGAGCCTGAAAGTGGGCGATATTGTAATAGGCAAACGCTCTGTGAACGCGAGTAACTTCAAAACGCCGTTTCGTGCTAAAGGCGAAGGTTCAGCCCCACTGGAATGGTTGCCCATGGACTTACTTGCATCGTCGGGCAGCGCCGGTGAAGGCGATTCAGCGAAAGATGCGGAGCGCATTCGCTATTATCTGGGGTCACCAGAACTCATTGCCGCTGCGCATGCGGTTAAACACGAATATGAACGTGGCAAAGTGGTTGAAGGCACAATTGCCAGCGGGAACTTCTGGAACAATGAAGTTGATCGTATTGCCTGGCTACACAACCAATTTGGTACCAGCACTGAGGAAATGGAAACCGCGGCTGCTGCTCAGGTCGCTGAAGCTTACGGTGTGCCTTTTGTCGGCATTCGGGTGCTTTCCAATAACCTGACCAATGGCGGACATTACGACCCCACTACCGCTACAGATTGTCAGGCCTTTGTGCAGGCAATGCTGCTGCATTATCTGGCTGGGGAAAAATAGTTTAAAATAGTTCACCCCTTCTGGCCGACTCCGTCGTTGTATGTGTGAAGAGGCGCAGAAACAGGTGATTTAACATGGCCGTTTCATGCGCTGCTTCGCATTAATAATAAGGAGCTTCGCATGCAAACAAACATCGCTACGCCAACACCTCACGCAATACCCGCCAATTCTCTTGTTGTCCCTGGAAGCGTCAAAACGCTTACTCATATAGCACTAGCTGGTGCGGTGACATTTGGTTTATTCGTTATGATGGCCAAACTCATTGAGCAGAACGCGGAAGTGCCCGTGCCAACAGAAACGCCGGTATTAGCGAACATTGTGCTGGATGTGGAAGAAACCAAAACCCAGGTACGTCCTAAGATAAAGCCCATGCCTGAACCGGTAAAAGCACCGGAAACCAAGCCTACCATTCCGCCTCAGGATCCCGGCCCGACTAATACGAACTTCAATGTCGATCCGGTAACGGTAAATACGGAAGTCACGATAAATACCACAATGGGTAATGGTACGCAGGATATGATGGCCCGTCCTATTGTGCGTGTTGACCCCAGCTACCCACCCGATGCCGCGCGTGATGGTGTAGAAGGTTGGGTAAAGCTGGCTTTCGACCTGACACCGCAAGGTTCGGTAGCCAATATCAGTATTCTGGATGCTGAACCCAAACGCGTCTTTGATCGCGAAGCACGCCGCGCACTGGCAAAATGGAAATACCAGCCTCGGGTAGAAAAAGGTGTACCCATGGCACAAACTGGGTTACAAGTGATACTGACGTTCGCGTTAGAGCAGTAAGGACAGTGCCAATGGGAATAGCCAGACTGGGATTTCTGACTTCAATAAAAAACAGGCTAACCGCTGCCGGCCAGGAAACCGCGCCCACATTGGCGCAATCCTCTCCTGCCGCCAGCAGCTGGGATTCGCTTTTACAGCGCTATCAAACCACCGGCGATAACCGCGCGCTGGAAGCGCTGTACGACGAACATGCCAACCGCCTTTACTATTATCTATTGGTGATGAGCGACCCCAACACTGCCGCCGATGTCACGCAAAAAGTGTGGCTCAAACTGGTAGAGTCGCCGCATCTGTACAAAGCACAGGGGCAGTTCCAGGCGTGGCTATTTACGGTTGGCCATCGCATGCTCATTGATGAAATTCGCAGAGACAAACGCTGGACCTACGACGATGATGTCGAGTCGCTGCCCGATGAACATCAGGAACTCCGTCACTGCGACGATTTTCATCAGGCGTTGAAGCAACTCCCTTTCGCCCAGCGCGAAGCCTTTTCACTACAGCAGGAGGACTTTAGCCTGCAGGACATCGCAACCATCTGTAATGTACCGGTTGAGACCGTCAAAACACGACTGCGCTACGCCCGGGATAACCTGCGGAAACTGTGGAAGCCATCAGCATGAACGACAACGAATTTAAACAAGCTTACGAACAAAGTAAGCAGCAATATCCGGCGCCGGGACGCATTAAACGGCAGGTGATTAATCAGGCAAAACAGCCATTCTCCTGGCAGAACTACCTGCCGGGTAAAGAGTGGATGGCATTGTGCGGCGCACTATGTTGTTTGGTCGTGATCTACGCAATGAACACATTTACTCAACAGTCACCAGTTGCGCATTCAGACGCACTTGAGGTTGCTGTTGCTTATCACGGCTACGAAGATGAATTACCTGACACCAGCCAGTATCAACAACAACTCACTGTGTATAACAAAGCCTATAAAGACAAACTGGCTACGTTAACCGCGTTCCACTCGAAGCACGCTATGTTGGCCAAACATGAAGGCAACTGGTTATTCACCGACTGTAACAATCAAAAAATTACGGTGTCGCCACAGCTCATGCAGGATTTAATGCTGCACAAACGGGCTGACGCCGAATTGATGGCGGGTAACTTTGTAGAACTGGTCTTTGACGATCAAGGGCGCTTGATTCAAATTACACAAAGTCGGAAGCACTTATGTTAATCAGAAAGCTATGTACTTCACTCAGCGTTGTCATTTTGGCCAGCCAGTCTGTTTTCGCAACTACCTGGGGAGAAGCCGAGGTCGCAGACCCCATACTGACAGGCGAGACCTGTCAGGTTTCCGAACCGGCGAGTTACGGAAGCTATATCTATCACTGGCCAAGTAAATACGATCAGGTATTTTGGCCTTACACCGACCGGCACGGTATCTGGGTATGTGAAGCGTCTGGTTTTGTCGGTTTAATAGGTGACTTTACACTTTCCGAACAGGAAAAAGCCGCCATCACTCATTACCTTTCAGCCCATACTCCCGACAATACGACCATCGTAGGAAAGCTGGAAACGCTTGAAGCCCTGACTGCAATACGCGATCTAGATGGGGATGAGCGCAACCATATGAAACGATTACTGGCCCGTTGGTACGAAGACCTGGGTGACCCTGTGAAAGCCAATAAATACCGACAAGCAGCGCTCTCTGAAATCGCTCTTTTCCTGGCAAATAATGCAGCCGGTGAAGTTGATGAATACCATCGTTTACAATACCTCTATGTGGCCACGGCTTACAGTTATCACTTAGGTAAGACGGATGACGGCAACACTTACAAGCAGGCTTTTGAACAGTTATCGCTGAGCTTAAAAGATCCTGATAATCTTGGTTTTGCCGACTATATTAAAGCACTCCTTGAAGATATTCGCACTATTCCTCTCGGCGGTGCGCTTTCTCTTCCCGTGGATCAATAATCCCCGTCATGACGTTGTCTCCCTCACATATTGGTATTGTTTGCGGCGCGCTCTATGGCCTGTTATTCAGGGTTGTATGGGAACTGGATAAGCTCAGTCATCTGAACGGTTTGGTGACAGCGTCGTTTTTATTCCTGGTGCCTTTTGCGATTGGCTACATCCGCATCTATTATGAACTAAAGCAATGCCAGACCATCTCGGCGTCCAGAGCGAGTACATTGGCGTGGCAGCCTGTTTTTGTTTGTATGCTGGTATCCGTTATTACGCTGTTAGAGGGCAGTATTTGCGTCGTTCTTGCTTCACCCGCCTTTCTGTTTTTTGCCAGTATGGGCGGCCTGGCCGCGCGCTGGATCCAACTTCGTCAGGCTACGAAATCAGACAAACCTTTACTGTGTACCGTATTACTCCCCGTACTGTGTACTCCTATTGAATTAACGACCCTTTCATCAACCTATCAATACACGGTTAGCGACAGTGTGATTATACAAGCCACACCAGATCAGGTTTGGCAGGAATTAGGAAACGTCAGCGACATTAGCAAAGATGAGCTTCCATTGTCATTCGGGCAACTTATCGGTATTCCCCGACCATTACGTGCGTCTATGAGCGCGCTTGAGAACAATGCAGTCAGAACCAGTGAATGGGAAAAAGGCGTGGTGTTCCAGGAAATCATTACTGCCTGGGAGCCAGCCGAGCGAATGGCCTATCGCTTTGACATTAATCCCGAGCAAATCCCGGATACGGCATTGGATAAACATGTAAAAATGGGCGGCGAATTATTTTCGCCTTTGTACGGTAGTTATCACCTGCAACTGACACCGGAAGGCTATACCCTGCTTACCCTCAGTACAACGTTAACCGATAACACCAACCTGGGTGGGTACTCGCGGTTTTGGGGACGTGTCATTTTCCATGACTTTCACTACATGTTGTTACGGCTCATGAAGCACCGGGCAGAACAACATACTGTAAAATCAAAATCTCACGGAAGCGCTTCGTGACCTGCTGCCAGTACACTGACATGCTGAGTTATACAACCTCACAAAACCAACACAACACAACAAATACAATTTTAACAAAATATAAACAAACCATTGTTTTTACAACTATTTTCAAATGAAAAACGTGACAGTGATTTGTCGCAAAATTTCGTTTATCTGCAGTAAAAAATGCCGGCTTCCCGCAGTTTAACCCGCTAATTCTCCGCTCTGGCTCATTCCCACCCCATGATAGTCAATGACTATCACTAAGTGAGATTTTAAACTATATCGTTATCACCGAATATGACTATCAGACATTTTATTTTCTTCTATAACCGGAGCTTTCCCCATGGATCATGTTATATCTGGTGTCGCTAAATTTCAGCGTGATGTTTTCCCCGAGCAGCAAGATACGTTTAAAAAACTGGCCAATGGCCAGAGCCCTGAAGTTCTCTTTATCACCTGCGCAGATTCGCGCATCGATCCAAACCTGGTAACACAAACTGCCCCAGGCGAATTATTCATCTGCCGAAATGCAGGTAACATTGTTCCGCCACACAGCAACCAGACTGGCGGCATGACTGCATCTATCGAATTTGCTGTGGCTGCACTTGGCGTGAAACACATCGTTATTTGCGGTCATACCGACTGTGGTGCTATGAAAGGGGCGATTACCCCTGACAAACTGGACAGCTTGCCTCACGTAAAAGAGTGGTTGGGTCATTGCCGTTGTGCCACCGAAGTCGTTAAAGAAGTCCACGGCGAAGTAACAATGGATCATCTGGACGACGTCACCAAAGAAAATGTGTTACAGCAATTACAGCACATTAAAACGCATCCTGCTGTGGCGGCAAAACTGGCAACCGGCGCAGTTCAGCTGCACGGCTGGGTTTACAACATTGAGCACGGCACGATCGCTTGCTGGAACCCGCAAACTAAAGCGTTTGAAGAAATGGAACAGGCTTATGCCGAATCCAGGCTGACAGCCTCACTCTAAGGAATCAATGATGAAAATGGATCTCTCATTTAAACATATTAAGCAGGATCTCCCTGCCAGTATTGTTGTGTTCTTCGTGGCCCTGCCTCTCTGTTTAGGTATTGCGCTGGCATCTGGTGCACCACTTTTCTCGGGTATCATCGCCGGTATCGTGGGCGGTATTGTCGTAGGTATGGCCAGTGGCTCTCGATTGGGTGTGAGCGGCCCGGCAGCAGGTTTGGCTGTAATTGTTTTCGATGCTATTGCTACGCTTGGTAGTTGGGAGCTATTTCTCTGTGCGGTTGTACTGGCGGGGGTATTTCAAATTGCGCTTGGCTATTTACGCGCCGGGTTCGTTGCCTACTTTTTCCCAACGTCGGTCATTACTGGCATGTTGACGGGGATCGGTTTACTGATCATTCTGAAACAGCTGCCGTACTTACTGGGCTGGCACGCCGACTTTCTGGGCGAGCAAGCGTTCCAACAATTTAATGGGGAAAACACATTTTCAGCCATTACTCATGCCATCTCTCAGATTTCGTTACCTGCCCTGTTGATTTCAGCGTTCTCGCTGGCGTTGCTAGTGGTGTGGGACAAATACCTGACGCCCAAGCACAAGATTTTCCAGCTTATTCAAGGCCCCATTGTGGTTGTATTGTTGGGTATCGTCTTTACCGTCATTCTCAATCAGGCCAGTGCGCCATTGAGCGTGGACCAGTTGGTATCTCTGCCGGTAATCAGCAGTTTTACTGACTTAACGAACGAGATGGCATTTCCTGCCTTCGAGCAAATGTTTAGCCTTGATGTACTGACGGTTGCTGCGGTGATGGCCATTGTCGCCAGTATCGAAACCCTGTTGAGCGTAGAAGCTACCGACAAACTTGACCCTCAGCGCAATACCACACCAACCAATCGTGAATTGAAAGCTCAGGGGCTGGGTAACATTTTCTCTGGTTTACTTGGTGGTTTACCGGTAACACAGGTAATTGTTCGCAGTTCAGCCAACATCGCGTTTGGTGCCAGATCGAAACTCAGTGCCATCATGCACGGCTTTTTCCTGCTGATTGCCGTGGTCGCCATTGGCGGACTTCTCAACCTGATCCCACTCGCATCGTTAGCGGCGGTATTAATTATTGTGGGCTACAAACTGGCTAAACCGGCTACTTTTTCCGTGATGTACCGCGCGGGCTGGGAGCAGTTTTTACCCTTTATGGCTACGATCATTGTGATGCTGGTTACCGATTTGTTGTCAGGTGTGATTGCCGGATTAGCCGTGAGCGTATTTTTTACCCTCAAGCACAGCTACAAGAACTCGTTCCACTTCCGCGATACCGTAGAAAATCAGAACGATTTGGAAACCCATCACATTGTGCTGGCAGAGGAAGTCTCGTTCTTTAACAAGCCCAGTATTTTGAAGAAACTGAATTCTCTGCCTGAAAACTCAAAAGTCATCCTGGATTTTACTAACTCAAAATCCGTTGCCTTCGACGTAATAGAGCTGGTGAAGGACTTCAGTGCCAAAGCCCATCATCGCAATATTTCTGTAGAAACGGTGGCGTTGAAATACTAACCATAGTTGACCCGGGGCAGTTCGCTGCTCCGGTATAACTCTTCCTTCCCTATGATTACCCACCCATCGCTGTTTAAAAAACCTCCCGATGTCCCCATAATATCCAGTCAACTGACATCACTATTTGGACAAGGACATCCTCATGCAACTCGCTCAACTCAATATCGCCAAAGCGCGCTATTCATTAGACGCCCCTGAAATTAGCGATTTTGTAGATAATCTGGACAACGTTAACGCTATTGCAGAGTCTTGCGATGGATTTGTATGGCGTTTAAAAGACGAGGCCGGTAATGCGACCAATATTAAGGTGTTTGAAGACCCCGACTTATTGATAAATATGTCAGTGTGGACCTCGCCTCAAGCGTTAAAAGACTTTATGTTCAAAACCCTGCACCGGGACTTTATGCGCAGAAAAAATGAATGGTTCTACCCGCCTGAACAGAATACCTACGTATTGTGGTGGATAGAAGATGGGCATATTCCAACCATTGATGAAGCCATCGAACGACTCACCCTGTTGCGGGAACAAGGTGAATCCCCCGAGGCTTTTTCATTTAAATCGTCTTTCCCGGCGCCGCGCTGAATAGCGAAAAGTGCCTCTGTTCAGCAATTGGGGCCTGTTAATTGACTATCAGAACATTACCACGGCTTCCGGATCGGTATTGTAGGTAGTGCCATCCTGCATAGTGAGTTTAAACATGTACCAGTATTGTGTACCTTCAACCAGCCCCTGATTATCCAGAAACACGCCGCTGGTAGGTGCCCCGGGGCTGATTCGAGTGCGTCCGCCAAGCTGCTCGCTGGTGTTACGATAAATTTGCACACTGCGGATCGGTTGGGCGAAACCCTCAAGAGACCAACTGATTTGAATGCCTCCTTCAACCTTTTGACTCACCAGATTGGTTTGTGGAACCGCATTTGTTTGTGAATAGGTGATCGCCGCTTCTGGCTCTGTATTGAAGGTACTGCCATCCTGCATGGTTAATTTGAACATGTACCAATAGGTAGTGCCTGCAACCAGTCCCTGTGAATCTGTCAGGCTACCGGCAACCTGTGCGCTGGGACTGATTCGGGTTCGTCCGCCTAATTGGTTTCGGGTGTTGCGGTACACCTGCACACCGCGAATAGGTTGTGGGAAGTCTTCCAAAGACCAGCTTATCTGAATGCCACCCTGTACTTCCTCACTGGTGAGGTGTGTCTTGGGTACTAAAAAGCGTTCGGCGAAAATCGGGCCTTCTTCTATTACCGTACCATCGCGTGTAATGAATGACAGCCAGTAATAGTATTGTTCTCCCCCCAGACTCGATGCATCCTGCCAGGCAGTATCAGTTGCAGCCAGCGTTGCCACTGTTTGACGTGATAATGTGCCAGAATCGGCGTCAGGGTCCGTGATCGTGGCTCTGTCAATGTCGATACTGACAATATCAATTGACCGGGTAAACCAGGCTAATTGTACCGGACCATCCGTGCTGTTTTGGTAAGTGTCAACAACGGGAATCAGGCTGGTTGTAAGTGAGGCATAGGTGGGCTCGAGCTTAACGACCTCAAACTGACGAAGCAGTTGCATTTCAGCCCAGTATAAATAGGTGACATCGGGTGCAACATCGGTGTCTACAAACACAGAATCGTTTCGGTTTAACGTTGCGACCCACTGTTTATTTTCAGGATCGTCAGCAGTACTGCGGTAAATATCCGTCGATTTTACTTTATCACCCGACTGATACAGCTTAACCACAATGTGTTGCTCAAAACCGTTAGCCGATGCCTTAGCAAACGGTTCGACGGCTGTTTCTGACACAGTAAACGCAGGGGTGTCGGTCATATCGGTCCCCAGGTAAAAACTGGGGTGCGGCGGTTGATTGTAACCGACGTTTTGCCATGCAATCGCAACGCGATACTGGGGATCATGCATTAGCGTTGGGAAGCGATATTGCGTCGGGTGTGTAGTTGAAAAAATACGAAGTTCACTGCTGTCTGCTGTGGCCCAAATAACTTCTTCGCGCCAGTCTCCCAGAATATCAGCAGACAGCCCAGGCGTTGCCTTGGTGCCATTGTTCGACACCACACCATAATCTGCCCCTTCCAGTAATGGCGTTGTACCAGCACTCTCCGGCAACCATTTTGAAATCGTCGTTTTATCCAGCAATTCCCGGCTTAGATCGCCATCCCACCAGGTGACAAAGTTTACTGGTGCAGGGCGTGAAGTACTAATTAACGTGCCATCTGCTGCAACCAGTCCGCCGCGCGTCGCCCAGTTTTCATTACCGACATAGTTGGGGTCGATATCTGCACTTACTCCTCGGCCAACATCAGCCTGATTGCTGGGGCGATGCCACAGTATTTCGCCGGTTGCGGCATCATGTAATTCCACACCATACTCAACGCCATTTTTTGTATAAGCCGACGGGGACTCGTGCACCATGTAGATTTCCATGCCCGGGCGGTTAGGATCGATGTCGGTCATGTGCTGTGCATCACCATGTCCCAACTCGGTGGAATACAATAAGTGCCCGTCGTCATCAATGGTCGCAGCGCCGTAGGCGATCTCGTCTTTGCCGTCATTATCCACGTCGCCAACGGTGACGCTGTGAGCGCCTTGTCCGTATGCCAGTGCATCGGCACCACCATTGTCTGTATCGAATACCCAGCGACGTTGAAATTCACCGGCCTCCCAGTCATAAGCTGCAATGACCGCCCGGGTATAATAACCACGCGCCATAAATAGACTCGGTTTGCTACCATCCAGATAAGCCACCCCGGCCAAAAAACGATCAACACGGTTGCCGTACCCGTCTCCCCAGCTATTCACATCGCCGCGTGCGGGCTCATAATCAATAGTATCCAGCGCTTTACCTGTGAGGCCATCGAACATGGTAAGGTATTCCGGACCCGATAAAATATATCCGGCATCATTGCGGTAGTCCGCAGTAGCATCACCAATAATCTGACCCTCACCGTCGACGCTACCATCTGCCGTTTTCATTGCAAGCTCTGCACGGCCGTCACCATCAAAGTCATAAGCAATAAATTGTGTGTAATGTGCGCCTGATCGAATATTTGGCCCAAGGTCGATTCGCCACAGCTGTTCGCCCTCAAGGGTATATGCATCAATCAATGTTGGCCCCGTATCCCCGGCCTGTGAGTTGTCTTTGGCATTGCTGGGATACCACTTCACCAGAATTTCATACTGACCGTCGCCGTCCAAATCGGCCACAGAGGTGTCATTTGCAGAGTAACTGTAAGTTTGGCCCTTTATCCAGCCATCTTCAGGCTTTACCAGCGGTACTGATAAGTAAGGCATGGTCCAGGGCGTCACTTTATCAGACACGCCGGTACCGCCAACTGGCGGCTGTATGCGATTGTGCTGTCGGCTATAGAACGCTTTAACCTGATACCGATCTGAAGCTGTGCCTTGTTCATCAACAAACGAAGTCACATCGGTCAACTTACTATGATTGATTTTCTGGCCATTGCGATACACATCAAATGACACTGTTTCGGGATCCCTGGCAAGTAAACGCCAACTCAGGTAATTGCCGTTATTGGTCGGCACCGCTATCAGTCCCCGGTCCAGCTGTTCAACCTGAGGCCCACTGGTTGCAACAGGATGTTGTGCCTTAGTGGGTCTGGTTAATTGTTTAGCCCCACAACTTGCGCTAAACACAATCGGTAGCAAAGCCGCAGCCAGGCATAGCCGCGATTTTCCGTTTCGTTTTATCAGTGTCATATGCCCTACCTTGTCGATGTTCGTCACTGGTTTTAATAAAAACTTCAAAAGTTAAGAAAATGTAAACTAGACAAACAAATAATCAACAACAAGCAATAGCCGTCTTTATTAATCATTTTGGTTAAAATACGAACTTTTGAAAGGTAATCTTTTACTGTGAGACACATGGTTAAGGGTCGCGTGACGCTACCCCATGCCCCTGATAAAACCATAAACACTGTTCAATGGCGGCACTTTGGTGTTATGTTAAGTTTCATGGCATTACGTACTCGAAAAGAACAAAAACGATGAGTACCGAACAAGACATTATTGAACGCTACGGCTCCGTTATAAAAGCACTCATTCCTTATCAGCAGCAAGGTAAGTTGTTGGAGGGATTGAATCGCTTTTCTTCCAGACTGAATGCGCAGGCCCGCAACGTTATAAAAAACGAAGTTATTCGACTGACATCGCAAACAGATGCGCCAGCCGACAACTCTGCATTCGCTCAATTTCCGGTTAAGAAATTTGCTCACTTCGGCATCACCATGACCCTTGACCGGGTAGGCGCAGAAATACTGAAGCGGGAAACGGCGCGCTACCTGGACCAATACACGGTCGGCGTATTCGAGTCTATTACCAACTCGGACTTCTATAAAAATCAGGTCACGCGCAAATTACGCCAGAAAATAATGCAGGCGTTCACGGTGCAGTCGCAAAGCTATAAAGACATTGTATTTGACGATGACTTGTCAATTACTCCCCATTTTTCAGTATCAACAACGGCGTACCAGAATGGTAGAAGCCTCGCTGTAGTCGCACTCAGCGCCTCGGAAATCACGGTAGCCTGTACCCGCTCCCCCAAGTTTGCTGACGAGCCGGTTCCCATTCTGTTTCCCGACATTATGGGACTTTGCAAGGCGCACCAGGAAATCCACTACCGGTTTAAAGATGTCGAGTTCAGTAGCCGCACACAACGGCATCACGCCACATTCACGCTAGCGGAAGAGGATGAGGAGTGGCGTCCCAAAATAGCCAAATACCTGGCCGGTGTTTCGTTGCGCATGCCTTTGGAGCGCGACCTGGAAATCGAGCGTACCATGCAAGCGCTGGATCGCGACCGTATTGTGGAGAACTCGCCATGGATCCCAGTGTTTCTGCGCAACGAAAATGACACCTTTATTCCCACCATGGTATTGCTGACCGGCACCAACGCCGAGCGTAATCCCGGCTGTCGCAACACCCGCTTCCTACCTGGTAAGGCAAGGTTTAAGCGGATTATGGACGAACTCCAACGCTATCACGAAACCTTTGTGTTCAGAGCAACTATTGTCTCAGGCACCGGTAAACCCATTGAGTTATGCGCTACCCTCAGAGAGCTTGAACACGCGAATATACTGGGCTTTTTTATCAAACTGGCAGAAGAATCCGGTAGCTTAGCTATCTGGCAATACCGCTTGAGTGAAATCCCGGACACAGATCGCAGCAATGCGATGACAATTCAGGATATAAAAACGGAAGACTCCGAACTGATCCCACAGTTGAAGCACATTTTATATGCTCGCATGATGAACGAAGAGCTGGGGAAACTGAAAGCACACTGTAATATAGAGAAGGCGAAACTTCCCAAACAGCTAAGCGACAGTCAGGCCTGTTGGCCACTGCATTTTGTTATGGAAGAAGGCAATGATCGCCGCGCAGAGCCGCGTTATCGAATAGAAAAAAGCGCCTCCGTAAAATTTGGCCTGATGAGCACTTACCATGCCATCGTCAGGGATTTTTCGTTAAGCGGCATGCAAATAGAGCTACTGTCTCCCCCACAGGAAGCGACACCGGAATTTATTAAAGTGAGTGTCCCTGATTTAAAAATGAAAGGCTTGCGCTATCAGGTCCTCAATTATTCACCGCAAACACTGGTAATGCGCTTAAAGCTCGAGGCGAACGATGCCAACAACAAAATGGCCAGCAAAATTAAAGGCCAGAACGCTTCCATGCTGAAGATTCGCAATATCGAGCAGCAACAAAAAGTGTATTTCCGATATCTGTGGGAACTGGCTTCGAGAAACCAACCGCATATTGCGATTCAAATCATTAATGGCCGACAAATGCACGGCAGGTTGAAAACCGTGTATATGCCAGAGCAAAGTAATGACTTGTATCCCTTCAAGCAACTTACGAATGAAGTGCCTCTGCATGGTTTTGTTGCCGATATGGACAAGTCACCACCTGACTCCAGTGTATTACGACGCTTGCTGCAACAGGCAAATCGATACCACATGGCAATCCACTGTGAAAGAAAAGCCGATCAACGCCTGATTGCCCTGACAGCCCACGAGTGTTTTGCCAGTAAATTACGCAAACAAATCGTGCAATATCTGGAAGAAAACAAGGTAATTTTGTGTGCAACGACGTTGGAATGCCATGCAAACGTTCGCCAGACTACGCCGATGACCAAGCAACGTTTGGCTTTGCTCTCCAAGGTAGACATGGACGTGTATGAGAAACTGCTCAACCTGCAGCACACCTATTCACACGTGATTCACCTTATCGATGTTTCACCGCTGATACAGGCTTTGACACTGGCCCAGTATGTGCCTACCGAGAGTCAGGAGACAGCCAGTGATAAGCCAGAGAGTGCCTGAGCAGTCGCCATAGCTTTAAATACTGGCCTACAGCAAACGCATCATAAAACAGCTGTTTGGATCGTCTGTATAGTCGGCGAAGGGCCCGCAAAACTCAAAACCGTGGCGAGCGTAAAGCTGCCTGGCTGGTTCAAAAAAGGCCATAGAGCCTGTTTCTAGATACAGCGCTTCAATGCCCTTTTCACGGGCGAAATCCATCAGGTGAAGCAACAATAATCTGGCAGTACCGCGGCCACGTTTTGCTCTGGGAGTACGCATCGACTTAATCTCACCTTGCGCTTTATTGTGCTGTTTTATCGCAATACAGCCAAGCAGCTCATCGTTTTCCCAAGCGCTGAAAAAGGTGATAGTCGGATGCTTTAACCCGCTTAAGTCCAACGCGTGAACACTTTCAGGTGGCGAGGTAGCGCGCATATCTTCAAGATGCTCTTCCAGTAACGCATGCACCTGAGGGTGAGACAAATCATCGACAATAATACGCACGGTTAGATAAAGCCCTTCAAGCGGGCCAGTCCAAAGGCGTTACAGGTCGTGGCATCCATTATTTCTCCCGCCAGGATTTTTTGTTCCAGCTCAGCGATTGGCATTTTGTGAACTTCAAGACCTTGCTCTGTTTCTTCCAAGTCCTGGGTAGATTGAGAGAGTCCCTTAGCCACAAAAATATGATAGCGCTGAGAACACATCCCAAACGCCAGAAATTGTTCGGCAACCGGTAACCACTCATTTGCCAACAGACCACACTCTTCTTTTAACTCCGCTTTCGCAACAGCAAGGGGCTCAAAAGGTGCGTCGCCTTCTTTTGCTCCCTGGGGGAACTCCAAATGACGTCCTTTTACGGGGTAGCGGAACTGTTCCACCATGTAGACCTGCTCGTCATCAAGCGCAATTACCACCACAAAATTCGGCTTATCCACCACACCGTAGATACCGCGGTAGCCATCTTCCCGTCCGATACTGTCTTCGCGTACCGTCATCCAGCGATTTTGATACACCACTTTGGTGTCGAGTGTGAAGATTTCGTCTTGCTTTTGTTCGTCCATGCGTTGTTTTCCTGCTGTCTGAAAACAAAAAAGTGGAGCCAGAGCTCCACTTTTTCAAATTAGGTGTAGTTAGATATATTCAACTTCTACGATTTCGTATTCAACCGTACCCGCTGGCGTCTGAATATTAACAACGTCGTCTAATTCTTTGCCAATTAACCCACGCGCAATGGGTGAATTAACAGAAATGAGGTTTTCTTTAATATTTGCCTCGTCATCGCCCACGATGCGGTACGTGGTTTCCTTGTCGGTTTCCAGATTCATAATGGTTACCGTTACACCGAAGATCACTTTGCCATTGTTTGGCATTTTGGTGACGTCGATGATTTGCGCGTTAGACAGTTTGCCCTCGATATCCTGAATACGTCCTTCACAGAAACTTTGTTGTTCGCGTGCGGCGTGGTATTCAGCGTTTTCCTTAAGGTCTCCGTGTTCACGGGCTTCGGCAATGGCAGCAATGATTTTTGGGCGTTGAACCGATTTCAGTTCATTGAGTTCCTCACGCAAAAGTGCTGCCCCACGAGCTGTCATAGGATATTGCGTCATTGTGTTATTCTCACTTTAAAAGTTGTTGCTCTTGAATAAAAAATGCGCCCGGCAGGCGCAATTTTCAAGTTAATTTTTATCGGCATAGGTGAACAGGATACTAGGTATCCTGTTCGCTGTCATTAGCCGTTTATTTTGGCGTGTAATTCCTGAACTGACGTCACTTTTCCACGGTCATCAGCTGACTTAGCCTGAACCGTCGCAAATGCCGCGTTCATGGTTGTGGTATAAGTTACCTTATTCAGCAACGCTTCACGACGAATATATACCGAGTCGGTAATAGCCTGACGGCCTTCCGTGGTGTTCACGATGTACGCGTACTCACCGTTCTTGATGGCGTCCACAATATTTGGGCGACCTTCAGACAGTTTGTTTACGATTGACGCCTCGATGCCCTGCGCACGCAGAGATTCTGCCGTACCGCGGGTACATTCGATAGTAAAACCGTTAGCAATCAGTGCTTTCGACAACTCAACCAGCTTCGGCTTGTCGGTTTGACGAACAGATAATAACGCTTTACCCGGCTTAGGCAGTGGTGCACCAGCACCCAAGTTGGCTTTGGCGTACGCTTCTTCAAACGTGTCACCCACACCCATGACTTCACCGGTAGAGCGCATTTCAGGGCCTAACAGCGGGTCAACACCCTGGAATTTAGCAAATGGCAGAACCACTTCTTTCACCGAGTAGAACGGCGGGATAACTTCTTCTGTAAAGCCCTGCTCTTTCAGCGACTTGCCAGCCATAACGCGCGCCGCGATTTTCGCCAGCGGTACACCGGTAGCCTTAGATACAAATGGCACAGTACGCGCTGCACGCGGGTTTACTTCAATCAGGTACACTTCGCCGTCTTTGATTGCAAACTGCGTATTCATCAAACCGATAACACCCAGTTCCAGGGCCATCGCTTTAACCTGTTCACGCATCACATTCTGGATGTCCTGACCCAGTGAGTGTGGAGGCAGTGAACACGCAGAGTCACCTGAGTGAACACCCGCTTGTTCGATGTGTTCCATAATGCCGCCAATCACAACATCAGTGCCGTCACATACCGCATCCAGGTCAACCTCAATGGCGTCATCCAGGAAACGGTCCAGCAGAACTGGTGAGTCATTCGACACTTTAACTGCTTCGTTCAGGTAGCGTTTGAGGTCCTTCAGGTCGTACACGATTTCCATCGCACGGCCACCCAGTACGTAAGATGGACGAACTACCAGCGGGAAGCCAATTTCTTCTGCTTTGGCCAGCGCTTGCTCCATGTTACTTACGGTCGCGTTTGCAGGCTGCTTCAGACCCAGCTTGTTAACCATTTGCTGGAATCGTTCACGGTCTTCCGCACGGTCAATCGCCTCTGGTGACGTACCAATGATTGGCACACCGTTGGCTTCCAATGCACGCGCCAGTTTCAGTGGTGTTTGACCACCGTACTGAACAATAACGCCTTTAGGCTGTTCTACCGCAACGATTTCCAGTACATCTTCCAGTGTGACTGGTTCGAAGTACAGACGGTCTGAGGTGTCGTAGTCTGTTGATACGGTTTCCGGGTTACAGTTAACCATAATGGTCTCGTAACCGTCTTCACGCATCGACAGAGCTGCGTGAACACAGCAGTAGTCAAACTCGATACCCTGACCGATACGGTTTGGACCGCCGCCCAGCACCATAATTTTATCGCGATCAGAAGGTGCTGCTTCACACTCTTCGTCGTAGGTTGAGTACATGTAAGCGGTGCTGGTTGAGAACTCGGCTGCACAGGTATCAACACGCTTGTATACCGGCTTAATGCTCATGCCGCGACGCGTGTCACGTACATCGCTCTCACCCACGTTAGTCAGGGTTGCAATGCGTGAATCAGAGAAGCCTTTGCGCTTCAGCGTGCGCATTAAGGTCTCATCAATCTGGCTCAGGCCAATCTCAGCGATGTGGTTTTCCAGATTGATGATTTCTTCAATTTGCACCAGGAACCAGCGGTCAACGTTGGTCAGATTGAAGACTTCTTCTACTGTCATGCCCATACGGAACGCATCTGCGATGTACCAGATACGCTCTGCGCCTGGCTCGCGCAGTTCATAAATCAGCTTATTGCGTGCTTCAGGATCATCCAGGTCTACAATCGGGTCAAAACCGTTGGCACCCACTTCCAGACCGCGCAACGCTTTCTGTAGTGATTCCTGCTGGTTACGACCAATCGCCATGACCTCGCCCACTGACTTCATCTGTGTTGTTAGTCGGTCGTTAGAACCGGCAAACTTCTCAAAGTTGAAACGTGGGATCTTAGTTACAACGTAGTCGATAGCCGGCTCAAACGACGCTGGTGTTAATCCACCGGTGATATCGTTAGCCAGTTCATCCAGGGTGTAACCGACTGCCAGTTTGGCAGCGACTTTCGCGATAGGGAAACCTGTGGCTTTAGAAGCCAGCGCTGAAGAGCGCGATACACGCGGGTTCATTTCGATGATAACCAGACGGCCCGTTTTAGGGTCGACACCAAACTGTACGTTTGAACCGCCGGTTTCAACACCGATTTCACGCAGTACTGCCATGGCGGCATTACGCATGATTTGGAATTCTTTATCGGTCAGGGTTTGCGCTGGTGCAACGGTGATGGAGTCACCGGTGTGTACACCCATTGGATCAAAGTTTTCAATGGTACATACGATAATACAGTTGTCTGCTTTATCGCGAACCACTTCCATTTCGTACTCTTTCCAACCGATCAGCGATTCATCGATCAACAGTTCGTTGGTCGGTGACAGGTCCAGACCACGGGTACAGATTTCATTGAATTCATCGATGTTGTAAGCGATACCGCCACCGGTTCCACCCATGGTGAAAGACGGACGAATAATACAAGGGAAACCAATGCGTGAGAGCACGTCGTGAGCTTGTTCCAGCGAGTGCGCAATTTCAGCACGCGGACACTCAAGACCAATTGACTTCATGGCTTTATCGAAGCGCTCACGGTCTTCCGCTTTGTCGATGGCATCCGCCGTAGCACCAATCAACTCAACGTTAAATTCTTCCAGTACGCCTTCGCGGTTCAGGTCAAGCGCACAGTTCAGTGCAGTCTGACCACCCATGGTAGGCAGAATGGCGTCAGGACGCTCTTTCTCAATGATCTTGCGGACCACTTCCCAGTGAATTGGCTCGATGTAGGTCGCATCCGCCATTTCCGGGTCGGTCATAATGGTAGCCGGGTTAGAGTTAACCAGAATTACCCGGTAGCCCTCTTCGCGCAGGGCTTTACAAGCCTGAGCGCCTGAGTAGTCAAACTCACATGCCTGGCCGATAACAATCGGTCCGGCGCCCAGAATCAATATACTTTTTAGGTCGGTACGTTTTGGCATTGGGCTAGTTCCTACTGCTTTGACTGTTCAATAAGGTCGATAAAATGATCAAACAATGCAGCTGCATCGTGCGGGCCCGGGCTCGCTTCAGGGTGCCCCTGGAAGCTGAACGCTGGCTTGTCGGTACGATGAATGCCCTGCAGGGATTTATCAAACAATGAAATATGGGTGACTTTCAGCGTGTCAGGCAATGATGCTTCGTCTACCGCAAAACCGTGGTTCTGGCTGGTGATCATCACAATGTCACGCTCGAGGTCTTTAACCGGGTGGTTAGCACCGTGGTGTCCAAACTTCATTTTTACTGTTTTTGCGCCACTGGCTAATGCCAGTAACTGGTGGCCTAAACAGATACCAAATACCGGCAGACCGGTATCAACGATGGTCTTAATCGCTTCAATTGCGTAATCACATGGCTCAGGGTCACCCGGGCCGTTCGACAGGAATACACCGTCCGGATTCATCGCCAGTACATCTTCAGCAGGCGTTTGTGCTGGTACCAGGGTCAATTTACAACCGCGGTCTACCAACATTCGCAGGATGTTGTGCTTCGCACCATAATCGTATGCAACGACGTGATACTTGTAATCACTGCCCGTTTTGTAGCCAGTGCCTAATTCCCATACGCCGCCATCCCATTGCTGCGTTTCAGTGGTTGAAACCACTTTGGCTAAGTCCATGCCTTTTAAGCCAGGAAAGGCTTTGGCTTGCGATAGCGCTTCGGCCTCGTCAAGCGAGTCGACACACATAATGCAGCCATTCTGCGCGCCCTTGTCACGCAAAATTCGCGTAAGGCGACGTGTATCGATGTCTGCGATACCAACAATGTTGTTAGCTTTTAAATAGTCAGACAGGGTTTGTTCGTTACGAAAGTTACTGGCAACGAGGGGTAAATCGCGAATCACCAGGCCCTTGGACCAGATTTTGTCGGATTCAACATCTTCCGGGTTAGTACCCGTGTTACCAATGTGGGGATAAGTCAGAGTTACAATTTGTTCAGCATAAGAGGGGTCAGTCAGGATCTCCTGATAGCCGGTCATTGATGTGTTGAAAACAACCTCACCAACAGACACGCCTTGCGCACCAATCGCAGTTCCTTTAAAGACAGAACCATCCTCTAACACCAAAAGGGCGGAATTAGCCAAGTCAACCTCCAAATTAAGGATAACCGAGAGTTTAAGCCAGTTACGATAAACACTCACAAAAAACGGGAGGTAAAGACACACTTACTTCCCGTTTACAATTATTTGCAGCTAATTAAACTGCGCTACGTACCAGCCAAATTAAGGCAAAGCACTTTTCAAGCGCAAAATTTTGGCAAATTCCGCGGATTATATCTGAACTATTCCAAAAGGTCTAATCCAATCCACTAAATTTATAAAAATATCGCTTTTGCGCTAAAAAGCACTCAAACCCTTCAAAAGTATTAATAATAGTATTTACTTTTGTAGTGAAAGCACGTCATTCATGCCGTATTGGGCCGCCGGCTTATCAGCCAACCAACACGCAGCATGTACTGCACCACGGGCAAAAGTAAGACGACTGGACGCCTTATGGGTGATTTCAAGACGTTCACCAATGTCAGCAAATAAAGCAGTATGTTCACCCACTACATCACCTGCCCTAACGGTCGCAAAGCCGATTGTATTGTGGTCACGTGGCGGCTCTTTACCTTCCCGTCCGTACACCGCACAGGTTTTGAGATCGCGTCCCAGTTCGTCGGCAATCGCTTCGCCAATGGCCATAGCGGTTCCTGACGGCGAGTCCTGCTTGAAGCGGTGGTGGGCTTCAATAATTTCAATATCGGCGCTGCTACCTAGCGCTCTGGCCGCTTGTTTTACCAGCGATAACATTAAGTTAACGCCAACACTGTAGTTTGCAGCAAATACCACAGGAATAGACTTCGCAGCGTCTGCCAGGCTGGTTAACTGTGCGTCAGACAGCCCCGTCGTACCAATAACAACCGGCTTATTGTGCTGAACGCACCAGGCCAGATTGCTGTCAAAGGCGGCTGGCAGAGTAAAGTCAATCATCACATCCACGTCATCAGGGTTGAGACCGGATACACCTTCGCAAGCTGTATTCAGTTTGCCAATACCGGCCAGTTCACCCACATCCATACCTACCCATGGGGAGTCATCCCGCACACTGGCAACCGACAAACTGGCTTGTTCGTGCTCGTTCAATGCTTCAATAAGCACGCGCCCCATTCTGCCATTTGCGCCAAAAAGACCTACTTTCATGAAAAACCTTACTTAACATTTAAAAACACCACTTCTACTAACATTGTATCGTCATGCTGCTATTTAGTGGGTGTTGTTGTATTTGCGCAAATTGTGCCCGAAGCTGACCCAGATGAAAACCGCGAATCCACGCTCTTCAATATAAAAAAGTACTGTGATAGATCAAAATTTGCGGTAGTCGGCGTTGCCTGACAGCGCCAACTCGTGCAAGCTTTTGTTTTTGTTCATCCTGTTTTGGAGTGGTACGTATGGAAAAACGCCTTATCTGGGATATCCCCACCCGTCTTTTCCACTGGCTATTGGTAGCCTGTATTCTGGCCCAGTATCTGACAGCCGAAGTTTTTGACGCCATCGATTGGCATTTTAAGATTGGTTATTTCACCCTGGGGCTGATTTTATTCAGGTTGTGTTGGGGTTTTGTAGGCACAACTTACGCGAAATTCAGTCAGTTCCTTACCGGGCCCGGTAAAGTGGTCGCCTATGCCAAAACCCTGACTAATAAACATTCTGAAGAACATGCGGGACACAACCCGCTTGGCGGCTGGATGGTCATAGCGCTGTTACTGTTAGTAGCAGCCCAGGGCATCAGTGGTTTGTTCATTGGCGATGATATTTTCAGCAACGGTCCCTACTACGACGCGGTATCCGACGCGACACGTGATGTTATGAACGCCATTCACCACACTGCTTTTAACGTGTTATTGGCTGCCATTGTGTTACATGTGGGCGCGGTGGTGTTTTATGCCAGATACAAAAAGCAGCTCCTTGTGCCAGCCATGCTGCACGGAAAGAAAACGACTAAGGCGCAGGGTATCAGTTCATCCCGCTTACTGGTTGCCGCCATCCTTGCGTTGATTGTCATTGCAGCCATGTACGTGTTTATTGAAGTGCTGCCGCCAGAACCGATTGTCGAAGAGTTTTTCTACTAGCTGTATTCAGTACAATACGAAGGGGCATCTCGCCCCTTTTTGTTGTGGAGCACACCACACTTTGTGAAAATCTAAATATAGCGACGTCGTTCTGCAGCTAACCCCAGCGCAAAAAACGCTACAACAAATGCCAGCCCGCGGTATTCATACGCAATGTAGTTAAACAGATGATGCAAAAAAGGCGCGCCGTAGACAGTCAATGCGCCGTAGCCAAAAGCGCACAGCACAACAAATAGGGCGCACCGAATCACAAAGTGATATGGCGAAAGCGTGCGTTTGATGTGTTTATTGATGATATCGCCATACACTACCAGTAACGTCGCTAACAGCATCAGGCTCATTTCGTCGAAATACTCTGCCAGAATATGGCTTATGTGGATGGTATACGCAGACAACTTAACAACTCCAACCCCAGAAAAGTACGCGTATTCTGAAAGGCAAGCTAACAACTGTCAAAACAAAAAAGGCCGGCATAAACCGGCCAATGCAGAGAACGCGCTCTGTCGGATGTTGAAACGGTTAGTCTGACGCCACCAGCCCTTGCGCTTTCATGATAGATTCGATTTCCGGCACGCTTGCCGGATCATCAATGGTTGATGGCACCGCGACTTCCTGATTCGCCGCAATCTGGCGAAGTAATTTACGCAGGATCTTACCTGAACGGGTTTTCGGTAAGCGCGGCACCACAACAGCCCGTTTAAAACAGGCAATAGGACCAATTTCTTTTCTTACCATGGCTACCAGCTCTTTTTGCAGATCATCCGGGTCGATATCGTAACCGTCTTTCAGTAACACCAAACCCACCGGCTCCTGCCCTTTTAATGCATCGTGTACGCCAATAACACTGCATTCCGCCACGGCATCGTGGGCGGCGAGGATTTCTTCCATCTCACCGGTAGACAGTCGGTGGCCAGCCACATTTATTACGTCATCGGTACGCCCCATAATGAACACATAACCGTCATCATCTTTGTAGCCGCCATCGCCTGAGCAGTAATAACCAGGGAAATCACTCAGATAACCCGACTTAAAGCGCTCGAGGTCGCCCCAAATCGTCGCCAGGCAACTTGGCGGTAACGGCAATTTTATAGCGATTGCACCCTGCTCTCCGGGCGGGAGTTCCTGCCCGCGAGCATCCAGTACCTGCACATTAAATCCAGGTGTTGGCACAGTCGACGACCCCGGCTTGGCCGGCTTAGGCTCTACGCCCATCAGATTGGCACATATTGCCCACCCGGTCTCGGTTTGCCACCAGTGATCCACAACAGGCTTACCTGTTTTATCAACGGTCCATAAGTAAGTAGGAGGATCCAATCGCTCTCCTGCCATGAAAATCGTGTCGAGTGACGAGATATCATACTTTGCCAACTCGCTGGCAGTCGGGTCTTCTTTGCGGATAGCTCTGAATGCGGTGGGAGCGGCAAACAGAGCTTTAATTTTATACTCGTCTACCATTCGCCAGAACGCACCCGCGTCCGGTGTTCGCACGGGCTTGCCCTCATAAACCACCGTGGTACAACCGTGTAATAAAGGGCCGTAAACAATGTAGGAGTGACCCACAACCCAACCCACATCAGATGCGGCCCAGAACACGTCGCCTGGCTGAATATTATAAACAGCCGTCATGGAATATTTCAGCGCAACAGCATGCCCGCCATTTTCTCGAACCACGCCCTTTGGCTTGCCTGTTGTGCCCGATGTATAAAGGATATAAAGCGGATCTGTGCCTTTCACAGCCACGCAGTCAGCGGGAGCGGCACCAGCCACGGCGGTATACCAGTCAATATCCCGCCCTTCCTGCATAACCGCTTTTGCTTGAGGGCGCTGCAGTACTATACAGGCTTGTGGTTTATACGAAGAAAGTTCAATAGCATTGTCGACAAGTGGCTTGTACTCAATAACTTTAGCGACCTCAATGCCACAGGACGCTGTGACGATCAGTTTGGGCTGTGCATCTTCAATACGCACGGCCAGCTCGTGAGGGGCAAACCCGCCAAATACAACCGAGTGAATTGCGCCTAATCGCGCAATAGCCAGCATTGCAACTACCGCTTCGGTAATCATGGGCATATAAACAACGACTCTGTCACCCTTTTCCACGCCCTGACTTTTCAATACGCCGGCAAAGGCGGCAACCTGGCTTTGCAGTTCGCTATAGGTCACAGTGTTTTTTGTGCCGGTTACTGGCGAATCATAGATAATTGCAGGCTGCTCACCGCGTCCTTGCTCGACATGATAGTCAACAGCCATATAGCAGGTATTCAGTTCACCGTCTTCAAACCAATGATAAATTCCGTCGTTATCCTGACTCAAGATCGTCTTTGGCGAGGTGTACCAGGGTATGGTACGGGCTTGTTCAGCCCAAAATAATTCTGGTTGTTCAATAGAACGCTGGTATTCGGCTTGGTATGACATACGCATGCATTTCCTAATTATTATTTGGTGACCCTGAAACTTGCCTTGAAAGTTTCAACATGACATTACATTAATAGAAAATGGTAAAAATGCGCATACGACCATTGGCTTATATGTCGACAATTTAACGAAAAACGGCTATTTTTCGGTCTGAGCAACCTGCACTTTTTCAGCGGAAAGAACAGCATTAAGCCAGTCCTTTTCAGCTAATGGTTTTGAGAAATAAAAGCCTTGAAAGTAGCTGCAGCCCCGCTGTTTAAGGTAATCACACTGAAATTCGTTCTCGATGCCTTCTGCTACCGTACTTACATTCAGCGCATGTGCTAAGTCGACAATAGAGTCGACAATAGGTACGCGTTCGTCCTGAAAAGTTATTTCGTCGACAAAATAGCGGTCTATCTTTAATTCCGAAATGGGCAGCTCTTTGAGGTAACTCAAACTTGAGTAGCCGGTACCAAAATCATCAATGGAAAACGAAAAACCTTCATGACCTAACGACTCCATGCGCTCCCGAACTAATTCAACACTGCTGATTAACGTGGTTTCAGTGATTTCCAGCATTAGCATATCCGGGTTAACCTGCCATTTGATGACGGTTTCCAGCAACTGTTTGGCAAAATCAGCCCGAACAATATGTCTGCCGCTGATATTGACTGCTATCCGGGTACGAACCCCCTGCTTCTGGCACGTTTGCAGCAACCGGCATGCCTCTTCAATGACCCAATTTCCAATGTCTATGATGGCATCACTTTCTTCTGCAACCGGAATGAACTCCGCCGGACTGATAAAGCCCAGAGTCGGGTGTTCCCATCGAATCAACGCTTCCGAACTGACAATGTGCTGATTACCGTCATACTGAGGCTGCAACATGAGATAAAATTCCCCATCATCAAGCGCGCGCGCAAAAGAATGCGAAATTTCCTGATACCGCGCATAGTCGTTAAAAGCGGCCTTATCCAGCGCAAGCATGCCGCCAGGTCCCTGTTTTTTAGCTCGTTTCTTACCAAAGGTCAGTACACCGTTAATCTTTTCATATGACGCTTTTCTGGCGTCCAGACGACAAGATGCAATAGCGGCTGTTACGTTATGGACTAGTTTTGAAATAGTAAGTGGCGCTGATATTTGTTTGTGGCACTCCCATTCCAGGCTATCGAGTATCATGCTTGACTGCTTGGCGTTATTATCGATAGGCGTGGTAGATAAAATAAGAAAATTATCACCGATCCCTCGGTATAGCATGAGTCCATCGGGCAACAGCTTTTTCAACCGCTGACCAACAATCCGCAATATGGCATCGCCCACATGCTTACCAAACGATAAGTTGTATTGTGCGAAGTTATCCATATCAATCAAACAGCAATAGATGTCTAAGGACCGGTATTGTGACGCCGTTTGGTCCAGTACCCGTTCGAGATCTTTTTCAAACGACCGCATATTAGGCAGCAATGTCAGTGAGTCAAAGTAAGCCGTTTGATAGATATCCTGAATGGCTTTTTTCCGCTCGGTAATGTCTTTGACAATGCCGACAAACTGACGTTGTCCGTCCTGAATCACCTCAGAAATAGACAGTTCGATAGGAAATTCCTTGCCACTCTTGTGTTTACCTATCACTTCCCGCCCAACGCCGATAATTTTCGCTTTGCCTGTTTCCACGTAGTGGCGGATATAGTCGGAATGGAACTGGCTGTATGACTGTGGCATCAGCATTTTCACATCCTGCCCAATCACCTCCTCAGGCAAATAACCAAAGACGGTATACAGCGATTTGTTGGCAGTGATGACCGTGCCTGATACATCGATAGTCACCACTGCATCATTGAGGTTATCCAGAATAGCCGCCAGGTACGCCGTGTAGTTGTGTTCCGTCTCCAACAGACGATAGGCGTCGGTTATGTCTTCCAGCGCACCGTAAATATGGGTCACACGCCCGCCTCTGTAGCGCGCTTTACCGGTGGCCTTGACGCGAATAACTTGTCCGTCAATACGATTTAAGAACCCTTCGTGACAGTAGGCTTTGCCCTCTTTAATGACGCGATTAAACGCATCTTCAATTGCGACTCTGGAATCGGCTGGGAATGACGCCAAGGCCGATTCCATAGTAACCGGCGAACCAACCGGCATACCGTAAAGGGCGTACATTTCATCGGTCCAGACGACCTTGCCTGACCTGAGTTCAACCTCCCATCCGCCCGTTCTCGATATCGATCCTATCTCGTTTAACAAGTCTAATTTGCGATGCAATGTGGTATTGGTTTGCAGCACCGGGCAGCTAGATTGCAACTGCTGAATCAGGGCAAAGGATAATCGCCCTGCAGCCAGACTCAGTGCCGCCTCAACGAGGCCGGCATCATGCAAATGACGATGCACAAACACAATGACACATCCCACACATTCCCCATCAGCGTCACTAAGCTGGTGCGCCAACAGAGCATACTTTTTTTCATAATCCGTACCATCGATATGCAAAACGGGTACGTCCAGAAAATCACTCTGGGGGGGCGCTCTGCGCACGACCTGAAGATCGATGGATTGAGTGGCTGTTGCCTGATGTTCTTCAAGACAATATACGCCGTGCAGAGGAGTAAAATCATCCGCAATAGAAATAACCGCCGCACCCGCGCCTCGGGACAGGGAGACCAATTGTTCAGTTATGTCCCTGAGATCGACGCCGGGAAGCGACTCAAGCGCATTTTGAGATTTCTCTTCCTGAATATCCGACACCATGTGCTCATCTGAAAAAGTTGATAAACATCAGTATCACCGGTTTACCGGTGTTTTATCCTTGCTGTGGGCTGCTGGTTACCGCTCAAATAAGCATAGGTAAGAATCAGAGAAGTTACCAATATTGCGCCGAGTGATAGGAAAAATGTGGCTTAATGATGTAAACATCTCGATAAAGAGAATAACGATGAAACGTAGGACAAGCACGGGGCTAATGGGAATATCAGACTTGCCGGCTGGTGGGTATCAGTTAATTATTTTGCCTGTGTTAGAAAGAAAGTAAACGCTCAGCCCGTCACCGCTGTTCGAACTGAGCATAAACACGTTACTCTTTGTAGTCGTCGTGACAAGACTTGCAGGTGCCACCCAAACCAGCAATGGCTTTAGCATAAGCGCCTTCGTCACCTGTGGCAGAAGCCGCCTGAATATCCATCGCAACTTTTTTCAACGCCGCTATTTTGTCGTTAACGTCAGCTTCGTTGCTGAATAATGCAGGCTTTGCGTCGGTCGGTACATCAAAATCAGTTGTGTCGACTAACAGGTAGTCCGCCATCATATCTGCCAATTGCTCCAAACGCATGCCGTTGGTTTTCATAACTTCCGGATCAAATTTTTTCATTTTCAGCATGCCGAACATAGGCGCAGCATTGCTTTTTACTAACTGATACAGAGATTGACGGTACTCGATTGCCGCTTCTGCATGTTTTTCAGACGCTGCCTTTGCGGCCATTGCACTGCCGCTTAACACTGTGCCCGCGGCGCACAATGCCAACAAACCTGAGGCCAAAACCTTTTTCATGTTGCCTGTCTCCCTTTTCTTATGGAAAGTGGTTATTTTTGCGTATTGTAGGGCCTGTTGCACTTTGCTGTGCGCTTTTGCAGCAGTCTGTAGCCGGCTAGCGTGTGCAATTTAGGCAAGGCAACTATTTGCTGGTCTTGTTGGCCTTAATCAAAAAGAGTCAACACAGTATATATGATACACGCTAGCCGGCTACGGGCGCTGCCCGAAGGGGTCGTCATGAAAGCATTTTACTCTTTGTCACAGCCCTTTGACGTAGAACAACTATGCCTGCAGGGCTGTTTCGCGATTAAAATGCTTTCATATAGACCAAAAGTCGTACAGCAAAGAACAACAGGCCCTAATAATAAAAATTTAAAAACATAAGACACCAAGGCGATTTGACGGTCGGGATTGGTGTACAAATAAAAAAACACGCAATTGCTATATTGAACAATTGCGTGTCTCTCAACAAGTTTTATTCGGTTGACCGAACAAAAAAGCGCGGTGAGCTTAGTTTGTCAGGTCGTCGAAGAACTTTTTCACACCGTCAAAGAAGCCTTGCTCCTTCGGACGATGCTTTGCGGCATCTGAGCCTTTGCCCATAGACTCTTCCAATTCACGCAGTAGATCTTTCTGCTTGGAAGACAGGTTTACCGGGGTTTCGACAACCACTTTACACAGTAAATCACCAATGGCACCACTACGAACAGACTTCACGCCTTTACCGCGCAGGCGGAACATACGACCAGTCTGCGTTTCCGGGCTGATTTTCAGCTTCACTTTACCGTCCAGCGTAGGCACTTGTAACTCACCACCCAATGCCGCAGTAGTGAAGCTTAACGGTACTTCGCAGTACAGGTTATTGCCATCTCGCGTAAAGATATCGTGATCACGGACATGCACCTGGACATATAAATCGCCTGCTGGCGCACCGCTCTCACCTGCTTCACCTTCACCACTCAGGCGAATACGGTCGCCGGTATCCACGCCCGCCGGAATTTTAACCGACAAGGTCTTGGTTTTCTCGGTACGGCCCTGACCATGACATTCATTACAGGGATCAGAGATGATCTTGCCGCGGCCAGAACAGGTTGGACAGGTTTGCTGAACTGCAAAGAAGCCCTGACGCATTTGCACCTGGCCGTTACCATGACAGGTTGGACAGGTTTTGGGGCTGCTGCCTTTTTTGGCACCAGAGCCGTTACAAGGCTCACAGGCAACCAGTGTCGGTACGCGAATTTCGACTTCTTTACCACGTACTGCTTCTTCCAGCGTCATTTCCAGATTGTAGCGCAAATCTGCGCCCTGGCGAGCTCTTGACTGACGGCCACGGCCACCGCCAAAGATATCACCGAACACATCACCAAAGATGTCGCCGAAGTCAGCACCGCCACCAAAGCCGGCTCCGCCGCGATTAGGATCGACACCTGCGTGACCATACTGGTCGTAGGCAGCGCGTTTCTGAGTATCCGTCAGTACTTCATAGGCTTCCTGGATTTCTTTAAACTTTTCTTCCAGTGCTTTGTCGCCCTGAGTGCGGTCAGGGTGGTACTTCATAGCCAGTTTCTTGTACGCTTTTTTAATTTCGCGCTCGCCGGCTCCTTTGTCCACGCCAAGCACTTCGTAGTAATCTCGTTTCGACATATCGCTCGCTATTCCTACCCGTTTGAAACAACCCTGACGGGCTGCAAAAATTCTGCTTTATTTACATAAAAAGGCGCAACAAGCATTGCCCTGCTGCGCCTGAGACTGCAACGTGGCCCGGTGCTTAACCGGGCGTAGCGTTACTTACTTCTTGTCGTCGTCTTTCACTTCTTCAAATTCAGCGTCAACAACGTCATCTTCAGGCTTGCCCTGGCTTGCACCAGCGTCAGTTGCTTCCGCACCCGCTGCTGCTTGCTGCGCCTGCGCCGCTTCCATCAATTTAGAAGACGCTTGGATCAGCTCCTGAGTTTTCGCTTCGATTTCCGCTTTGTCTTCGCCTTTCGCAGCGGTTTCCAGTGCAGAAACAGCCGCTTCAATTGGCGCTTTGTCGTCGCTGCTCAGTGCATCGCCCACTTCTTCCAATTGCTTACGGGTAGCGTGAATCATACCGTCAGCCTGGTTGCGAGCCTGAATCAGTTCTTCGAACTTCTTATCGGCTTCTTTGTTCGCTTCCGCGTCAGCAACCATTTTTTCGATTTCATCTTCGTTCAGACCAGAAGACGCCTGAATGGTGATCTTCTGCTCTTTACCCGTGTCTTTGTCTTTCGCAGACACGTGCAGGATACCGTCCGCATCGATGTCGAAAGTAACTTCGATTTGCGGTACACCGCGTGCCGCCGGACGAATACCTTCTAAGTTAAACTGACCCAGAGACTTGTTACCAGACGCTTGCTTACGCTCACCTTGCAGTACGTGTACAGTTACCGCAGACTGGTTGTCTTCTGCTGTTGAGAAGGTTTGCGACTTCTTAGTTGGGATAGTCGTGTTCTTCTCAATCAGCGCAGTCATTACGCCGCCCATGGTTTCGATACCCAGAGAAAGCGGAGTAACGTCCAGCAGCAGTACGTCTTTAACATCACCAGACAGTACACCACCTTGAATCGCAGCACCAACCGCTACCGCTTCGTCAGGGTTCACGTCTTTACGAGGCTCTTTGCCAAAGAATTCAGTTACATACTTCTGAACCAGAGGCATACGAGTCTGACCACCTACCAGAATGATGTCATTGATGTCACTTACTGACAGGTCAGCATCAGCCAGCGCTTGCTTAACCGGGTTCAGAGACTCTTTCACCATGTCTTCAACCAGTGATTCCAATTTCGCACGAGTCAGTTTAATGGCTAAGTGCTTAGGACCGGTTGCATCCGCCGTAATGTAAGGCAGGTTAACTTCAGTCTGTTGTGAAGAAGACAGTTCGATTTTCGCTTTCTCACCGGCTTCTTTCAGACGTTGCATAGCCAGCGGATCTTTACGCAGGTCAATGCCTTGGTCTTTCTTAAATTCTTCTACCAGGTAGTTGATTACACGGTTATCGAAGTCTTCACCACCTAAGTGAGTGTCACCGTTGGTCGCCAGTACTTCAAACGTGTGCTCGCCATCTACTTCATCGATTTCGATGATAGAGATATCGAAGGTACCACCACCTAAGTCATATACTGCAACAACGTTATCGCCTTGCTTCTTGTCCATGCCGTAAGCAAGGGCAGCTGCAGTTGGCTCGTTGATAATACGCTTAACTTCAAGACCAGCAATACGACCCGCGTCTTTAGTTGCCTGACGCTGTGAGTCGTTAAAGTAAGCAGGAACAGTGATTACTGCACCCGTTACTGGTTCACCCAGATAGTCTTCAGCGGTCTTTTTCATCTTTTTCAGTACTTCGGCAGAAATCTGAGGAGGCGCCATTTTTTCGCCTTTCACTTCTACCCATGCATCGCCATTGTCCGCCTTAGCAATTTTATAAGGCATGATGTCGATGTCGCGTTGTACTTCTTTATCTTCCCAACGACGTCCAATCAGACGTTTAATTGCAAATAGTGTGTTGGTTGGGTTAGTTACAGCCTGACGCTTTGCAGACTGACCTACCAGTGTTTCACCGTCGTTGGTGTAAGCGATAATTGAGGGCGTGGTGCGGTCACCTTCCGCGTTCTCAATTACTCGCGGTTTGTCGCCGTCTAGAACTGCGACACATGAATTTGTTGTACCTAAATCGATACCAATGATTTTACCCATTACGTGTCTCCAAAAGTATTCTGTAATCTTGCGTAATTAGTGGGGTTATTGCCCACTGATTTCAATAGTTGTTTTAAAAATTTTTAGGCCTGAGTATCTACGCCACCATCAGGTGCGCGTGAAACCATTACCATTGCCGGGCGCAACAGGCGACCGTTCAGTTCGTAACCCTTCTGCATGACTGCCATTACTGTGTTTGGTGCAAAGTCAGCGCTCTCTTGCATTGACATGGCCTGATGCAGTTCCGGGTTGAATGCTTCGCCTTGCGGATCAATGGGGGTCATACCGAATTTCTCAATCGTGCTAACGAAAGATTTCAGTGTCATTTCCACCCCTTCCAGCATGGGCTTGATCGCTTCGTTTTCCGTGTCGGCTACCATAACGGCGCGTTCCAGGTTGTCGATCACATCCAGCAATTCACCGGCAAAGCGCTCCAAAGCAAACTTACGGGCTTTGTCGACTTCCGCTTCAGCACGGCGACGGGCATTTTCCATTTCAGCTCGCGCACGCAGCACAGAGTCCTGCTGTTCATTAAATTTAGCTTCTGATGCGGCCAGGGCTTTTTCCAGTTCAGCAATACGTGCTGCTGACTCGTCTACAATCTCACCTTCAACCGCTGCAGATTCTGCCGCTTCAACCTGCTCGTCTACCGTTTCGGCAGCGGCTTGTTGCGCTTCGGTTTGCTCTTGTTCTTCTGTTTGCACGTCGCGTGGCTCGCTCATGCTTTCCTCCACAATGTTTTTTGGGTAGTCACTCACAATGTGCCTAGTTATGGGGGTGGTTTGCGGGCCTTCAAGGGTATCCACAATTTTTTTATGGAATCGAGAATTGTGCTAACGTAAGCCTGTACAAAATAAGGAAAAGAAATTCGCCATGCTGAGTATTTGGAGTGTTGGGGCCATTGTTCTGATTTATCTGATCGGATTATTTGTTCTGGCGTTTTGGGGCGACAAAAAAATTGATAGAAATCAACAGCATCCATTTCTTTACAGTCTGGGGCTAGGTGTCCACTGTACGTCATGGGCTTTCTTCGGCACCACCACACAAGCTACACAATATGGCTGGCCGGTGTTCCCAACCTATGTAGGTATTGTGTTGGTGATGATTTTTGCCTTTCCGGTGATTTTGCGCATCAGCCGCATTTGCCAACAACACAATGTCAGCTCTCTGGCAGACTTTATCAGTTTGCGATACGACCGTTCGCACACGTTGGCCGCCATCATTACCTTGCTGTGCTTTTTCGGCGTAGTGCCCTACATTGCGTTGCAACTCGACGCCATTACCGCCAGCATAGCCTTAATAACCTCTGACAATAGCAGTGGCTCTGGCACGGTGGGTTTCTACGTCGCAGCATTAATGGCTCTGTTTGCCATTTTGTTTGGCACCCAAACCTTGAATCTGACCGAGAAACACCCGGGCCTGCTGGCGAGTATTGCTGCTGAGTCCGTGGTTAAGTTAGTTGGGCTGTGCGTTGTCGGTATTTATGTCTGCTATGTCTTGTTTGACGGCGTTTTTGATTTATTCACCCAGGCCGCCCTGCATGCACCTACCCGTGAAATCCTGTATGCCGACAAAGGCTGGGGCGTCTTTTTTAGCCATGTGTTACTGGGTATTTGCGCAATGTTTATCCTGCCCCGCCAGTTCCATATGAACTTCGTCGAAAACAACGGCGAAAGCGAACTGCGCACGGCGCGCTGGGTATTCCCCTTGTATTTACTGGGCATGACCGTGTTTGTGTTGCCCATCGGCCTGGCGGGCAGTTTGTTGATGCCGGAAGGCGCCAATGCTTCTGACGCACTGGTATTAGCGTTGCCAATACATCACAACAATACCGTGGTATCTGTCATCGCCTTTATTGGTGGTTTGTCGGCCACCACTAGCATGATCATTGTTGCCACGCTCGCACTGGGTATCATGATAGCCAATAACCTCATTACGCCACTGTGGTTTACCTTCGCCTTCAAAAGACAGCCACAGCACTCTTTGCAAGCCGGGCAACTGCTGTCAATCCGACGGTTAACCGTATTGGTCGTATTGTCAGTCGCCTTCTGGTATCACGTGAACATCAGCCAATCTGCGCCCCTGGTAAAAAGCGGCATTATTGCAATGGCGCTGCTATCGCAGATTTTTCCCATCATGCTATTCAGCCTCTACTGGCAACGCGCCAACAAGCCCGCAGCGGTTTGTGGGCTTATAGCTGGCTTTTGTTGCTGGGTAAGCTGGATGCTCTACCCCAGCCTGCTATCGAGCTATTACTTCGAACCTATTCCCAGTGACGCGCAACTGGGTCAAAGCTATTTATTCAGTCTGCTTATCAACTGTGCTGTTTTTGTCACTGTCGCCTGGCTAACTCCTCACTTTGCCACCCGGACAAGTGAAGACGAAAATACCTCACCGCCTGAGCCTGATCTGGCTATCAAGATCGGTGATTTGTTAACTCTCACAGAACGGGTGCTGGACCCGCCTGTGTACCGCGCGCTGGCAAATCAGTTGTCGGTAGACAGCCAACAGCCTCAGGGCTACGCCAGTCAAGGGTTATTGAGCCGGGTTGAGAAGCTATTAGCCGGTCAGGTTGGCAACCCCAGCGCAAGGTTATTGCTCACCGCCCTGGCCGAAACGCAGCCGCAAGGCTTGTCGAATCTGGTTCATTGGGTAGAGGAAGCATCACAGAGTTTTCAGTTTAATCACGAAGTCCTGCAGTCATCGGTTCAGCACATAGAACAAGGTATTTCTGTACTGGATCGCAACCTCAGCATGCTGGCCTGGAATGAGCGCTACCTTGAATTATTCCAGTATCCTCCGGGATTTATTCAGGTTGGCATGCCCATAAAGGATTTACTAGAGTACAACGCGGAACGGGGCTTGCTGGGCAACTCCGACAACATCTCCGAAGAGATCAATAAACGCATTCGCTACATGGCCGAGGGAAGCCGGTATAAATATGTGCGAAAACAGAGTGACGGCCGCGTGATTGAATTAAACGGCAGCCCGCTGCCCGGCGGTGGATTTGTTACTACCTACAGTGATATCACTGAATACATGCGAATACAGGAAGAACTGGAAACAGCGAAATCTGAACTGGAAGCTCGTGTGATAAGGCGCACAAAACAGTTGGAACAAGCCAAACTTGAAGCCGACAAAGCCAATGACAGTAAAACCAAATTTCTGGCAGCTGCCGGTCATGACCTAATGCAGCCCTTTAACGCTGCTACCTTGTTTGCGTCGATGCTGGCGCAAAAGACCTCTGGCTCGGCATTACAGTCGTTAAGCGAAGGACTGGTAAATTCGCTTAACAGCGCAGAATCCCTACTCTCCGCACTGCTTGATATGACGAAGCTTGAGACAGGTCGTCTTACCCCGCAAAAAACTGACTTTAAACTGGACGACATGCTGGCGGGTTTGTGTCAGGAGTTTGCGTTGATCTGCGAGCAAAAATCGCTTCGGTTACGCTACGTTCCCTCGCAACTGGTCATTCATTCTGACCCGAAATTACTACGCCGTGTTATACAAAATTTGCTGTCCAACGCCGTGCGATATACCCAGCAAGGCACCGTGCTTATTGGCGCAAGACGCCACAACAACAAAGCCGTCTCGATTTGCGTGATAGATACCGGCCCAGGTATACCTGAACACCAGCAGGCAGAGATTTTTAATGAATTTCACCAGTTGGATAACCACCAGAATCAAGGACTGGGATTGGGCCTGACGATTGTTGAAAGGATTAGTCACTTGCTGGGTCACGAGGTGTCACTGCAGTCGGAGCCTGGCAAAGGCACCCAGTTCCGCGTTAGTGTTCCCCGCTCTGTGCAACATGCGGCACCAGCGCTGAAGACGCGCCAGCCTATAACCTCAGACAGCGCCCCCCTGTTGGCAAACCGATTTGTACTAGTCATTGAAAACGATGAACAAATCAGCGCTGCCATGACGCAATTATTGGAAGATTGGGGCGCCACAGTTAGCGTAAGCCGATGTTTTGAAGAAGCAAAAGACATAACACCCGTGCCCGATTTGATGCTAGTTGATTATCATCTGGACCATGGTGAAACCGGTATTCAGGCAGCGAGTCGCCTGCGCGAGTTGTGGCAATATGACGTGCCAGGTATCTTGAATACGGCAAACCGTCACGACGGCGTCAGGGATGAAGCACGCGAGGCTGGGCTGCACTACTTGCCAAAACCGTTAAAGCCCGCTGCACTAAAACGCCTGTTAAAACAGCATATCTGTTAACTATTGCGTTTGCTTGCGGTATTTTGCCGGGCTCGTTTGGGTGTAGCGTTTAAAGAATTTATTAAAGTAACCCGGATCGGAAAACCCGAGACGCTCGGCGATTTCCGCGACGGGCATATCGGCAAAGACCAGGAAGCGTTTCGCTTCATTGATCAGTACGTTGTGGATTAAAGCCAGTGCGTTTTCTCCGGTGTGTTCCCGACAAATCTGATTGAGATGCGCCTGACTTACCCGTATTTCCTTCGCATACCAGCCAACCTGATGCTGCTGCATAAAATGACGTGAGATTAGCGCCCGAAACTGCCTGACTTTGCGTTCCGACTTGGTCAGATTTGCGTCATCGGTATTGTCGGACCCGGCACGCAACAACCAAATCATGAGCTGTTGCAGCAAAGCCTGTAACATGGCTTCCTGAAAAGCGTTAGGCTGATTAGCCTCATGCTGAAGCTGCTGGCATAGTTGCGCCACGTAATCCCGGTCTGTATTCGGGATGGGGGTTACAAATGCGTTGTCCAATCTGGACGTCACACCAAGGTTGCTGGTTACCTCTTTTAACAATGGGCTCGCCACGGACAGCACTACGCCCTGAGAATCGGCCTGCCAGTCAAATCCGTGCATCACGCCTTCGGGAATAACAATAGCAACCGGGGCCGATATGGTTTGCTGCTGGGTATCAAGCCTGACGTCGACGCCCCCTTCCAAGACAACAAACACCTGCGTGATCTGGCGATGTCGGTGAGGCTGTATGGTCCAGTTATGCTGTTCACTGCGCTGTACCAACGCCTCACAATACAACAAAGTTTGCGGTGCAAACGTGCCGTCCTCACCGTAAAAGTCGACAAACTCCACATTTCCCAACATTTTTATCACAATCTATAAAATTAGCCATCAAATAACTAATTTAACCCTTATAAACACAAAAAATCCACATAAAATACCATTAAGAAACAAACAAAGGGTTTCCCATGAACTGGAAAAAGCAAGACTATGACGATATCCCCGGCACCTATGTGTTCGACGGTCAGCGCGCTCACCCGGCCTATGCCATCAATAAATTGTTGTACACATTTAACGATCAGGCCTGTCGTGATGAATTTGATGCGGAACCGGCGGCTTATTGTGACAAGCTGGGCGTAACCGGCGATTACAAAAAAGCCGTGTTGGAACAGGACTTTCTTGGCCTGCTTCGCATGGGCGCCAATATCTACTTCCTGGCCAAAATGTGTGTGCCTCGTGGTGTGTCTGTCCAGGACGCAGGTGCCGCTTTTCAGGGCATTACCACTGAAGAGTTTCAACAGAATTTATTAGACAAGGGCAACGGCCTGGAAGCAATCCTGGCAAAAAGAGGAGACTACTGGAATGGCTAAAATTATTGGTGGAATTACCAGTTCGCACATCCCGGCTGTAGGCAATGCAATATCTCAGGGGATCACTCAGGAGCCTTATTGGAAACGCTTTTTCGACGGCTATGGGCCGGCAAAGGAATGGCTGGCAGAAGCCAAACCCGATCTGGTGATTGTGGTGTATAACGACCACGGTCTGAATTTCTTTTTAGACAAGGTGCCTACCTTCGCACTTGGTTGCGCCGACATCTATGAAAACGCCGATGAGGGCTGGGGCTTAAAACCAGTACCGTCCTTTACTGGTGATGTGAAACTGTCGTGGCATTTGGCAGAGTCCCTGATTGAACAGGAATTCGACATTTGTATGTGCCAGGAAATGAAAGTCGATCACGGCTTTGTGAACCCTATTCGCGCCCTGTTTGGTGATCAGGAACCCTGGCCGGTAAAAGCCATTCCATTGGCAGTAAATACTGTTCAGCATCCGGTTCCCAGTGCTGCACGCTGCTTAAAATTGGGCAAAGCCCTGGGTAAAGCGCTGGAATCTTATCCGGAAGATACACGCGTCGTGATTTTAGGTACCGGCGGCATGTCTCACCAGCTACAAGGTGAACGGGCCGGTATTATCGATGTTGAATTTGATTTGGAATGCATGGACAAGATTGCCACCGATCCTGAATGGATGACCCAATTCAGTAATGCCGACATCATTCGTCGTGCCGGGAGCGAGGGTATTGAAACCATTATGTGGCTGGTGATGCGAGGCGCCTTAAAAGATGACGCCAAGGTCATTCACAAACACTACCACGCCCCCATTTCAAACACAGGTGCGGGTGTACTGGTGCTTGATAACCAGTAAACCGGACTCACTGGCCGGTGCCCCGGTCAGTGATTTTCTTCGTTGTTCATCATTTGTTTGAACAGCACGCCCGCTTTAGTGCGGTTGATCACTTCCAGCTTTCGTAACACAGCAGACACGTGCTGTTTAACGGTAGACTCAGAAATATCCAGCTCGTAAGCAATCTGTTTGTTCAACAAGCCATCCGCCATCATTTTGAGTACTTTGAACTGGTGCGGGGTAAGTTGCGCTAGCTTGTCGGCAAAGGCTTTGTCCTGCTTATTTTCAAGTTGAGAGATTGCATCGTTGATATTGCCAGGTAACCACTGCTCACCATCCAGCACTTTATTTACTGCGTCGGCGATTTGCGGCAATGGTGTAGACTTCGGAATATAGCCGCTGGCCCCTAAATCGATTGCACGGCGAATAAGTGTAGGGTCCTCTTCCGCCGACACAATGACCACCAGCACACTGGGGAATTGCGTACGCAGTTCAGTTAAGCCGGTTAAGCCTTCATTGCCTGGCATATTTAAATCCAAAAACACCAGTTCAATCTCGTCGTGTTCTTCTACCGCCTCATAGGCCTCAGAAAAGCTCGCCACTTCCAGAATACTGTCGCCTACGATATCCACCAGCGCCTGACGCATGGCTGCGCGAAATAAGGGATGGTCGTCAGCAATTAAAATAGTGGTATCCACTGAACTTCTCTTTTTTTGTTTAACTTTAAGCAGTTTACAGGAAAATACAGGTAATTTGACATTCTGGTTTTAATACTGGGATTCAGATTAGCTGATAAACGACAAAGTCAGCCAGGGGATATCCCCTGACTGACCTCGTTTCTGTCGTTAATGCGGTTTGGTTAGAAACGGTAGCCTACCGTTAACAGCACCGTCATTGGGTCGCCATAGTATCCAATCAGCGTGGTATCACCACCTAACCCCGGACCATAGCTGCCATCTTCGTTACGGGTAACAAAGTCATATCCACCTACCAGATATTCTTCGTCGGTCAGGTTTTTAGCGTGAATACCGCCGTACCAGTTGCCTTCCACGCTTTCCCAGTTAACGCTCAGGTTAACCATACCGTAGGCGTCCTGTTGAATGAGATCGCTGGTTTCAAACAGCAGATAGTCGTCGCGGTAGTAGTAGTTTGCGTTAAACGTAAACAGACCCATATCGGTATCAAGGTGATATGTTGCAGCCATGTTCAGCGTGTTTTCTGGTGTACTCGCCAGGCCAATCAGAGGCGGTACTGCATCGTTTTTCTTAATTTCGAAATCAATAAAGCCGTAGGCTGCGGTTAATGTCAGATTGTCAGTTGCCACATAGGTCAGCTCAACTTCCAGACCTTTTGCTGCCGTTTCAGCTGCATTACGTAAACGCTGCTCTAACGCAGTTGGGTCATCGCTGCCACCTTCAATACCAATGTACTGACGATCCTTGTGATCGTATGCGAACAAGGTAACGTTAGCACGGAAGCTTTCAGTTACATCACTCTTCACACCAAGCTCGTATGAATCAACCACTTCAGGATTAACGCCTGGTTCATTAATGGTTGCACGCGGGTTGAAGGTACCTGACTTAAAGCCCTGCGAGTAGCTGGCAAATACCATGGTGTCGTCAGACACGGTATATTCCAAACCAAGACGCGGCGTAAAGCGCGACCAGCTTTGTACGGCCGGCGCGTCAAGCGTGCCATCACCATCGCCGTCGGAACCCAGCACCTGTGGTGTTAATTGTCCGTCCGGACGAACATAGCCAGGGATCCAGCCAGAATAAGGGTACACATTGTCGAAGATCAGGCCATTGAATACGGTAGCCTGTTTTTCTTCATCGGTATAACGTGCACCAACCGATACCGATAACTCGTTGGTAATGTCATAGTTTAACTGGCCATATACCGCCCAGCTTTCACTGTTATTACAGCCCGATACTTCACGGGTTAATCCCGGTGTACCAAACGCCGCACGCCCAAGGAAACCAAGCACCGCGTCAAAGTTACCGCATGACTCACCGTCGTAAAGATAAACACCACTCACAAAGGTGTAGTTGTCGCCAACCAGATTCGCCTGAATTTCGTGGGTGTCATTGGTATCGTCATATTCTGCTGGTACATCAAAGATATCCAGCGGCGTATTATCGAAGTCGATGTTCGTTGGAGAGTAGCTCTCGCGATGTGAGCCCACGTATTTCAATTCGAAATCGTCGCTTACGTCGTAGCGCAATAACCAGCTATACCCTTCCAGCTCTACTTTGTTCCAGGTTGGTAAACTGGTGTACGAGTCATATTTGGATTTAGGTACAGGTGCGTCCGTCAGGATACTCGGAAGCAAGCGGTAGCCGCCTTTGGCATTCGAGGTATCTTCAGTCTTATCCCAGCCCAAGCGGAAAAACAGATCGTCGGTGATATGCGCTTCGAGGGTCAGGCGCGCAGCCCATAAGTCTTTGTTGTAGTTTTCTTTGTCCTGGCCTTCCAGTGCACTTTCCAGGTATTCCCCGTAACCGTCGCGATTCAGGTTGGCATAACCAAATCCCAGATATACTTTGTCGTCGACTAACGGATATTGGCCTGTCACCTTCACGTCCGCACGGGCGTAATTACCCACTGTCCCTTCAATGTTGAAGGTTGGGTCGCCCGTCATGTCTTTGGTCACATATTTAACCGCACCACCAATAGTGTTTTTGCCGTATAACGTACCTTGTGGCCCACGCAGTACTTCGATACGTTGAACATCCAGCAGGTCAAGCACCGCACCTTGCGGACGAGCAATGTAAACGTCATCGACATAAATTCCAACACCGGGTTCATAGCCCCACAGTGGATCCTGCTGGCCCAGACCACGAATAAATGCGGTCAGCGTTGAGTTGGTACCACGACTGGTTTGCAGTGTGGTGTTTGGTGAGAATTGTTGCACTTCTGTTAAAACGCTAATGCCTTTTGATTCCAGCTCAACAGCGCCAATTGAAGTGATAGCCACAGGTACTTCCTGCAGGCTTTCTACCGTTTTACGCGCGGTAACTTCAATTTTTTCCAGCTTGCCCTTGCTCGCATCAACATTGTCTGATTCCTGTGCCAGCGCGCTTGTGCTGCCCAGACAGGCAAGTGTTACAGCCGTCGCGCAAAGCGTGCGGGTGAACCCATTGGTTTGTACTATTGTGTGTTTCATGTGTGGTGTCCCTTTTCTTGTGTAATTCAGTGTTCATGTTGTCTGAAGGGTGCGGTCGTTAATTACTGTAGAGAGTTTTAACATTTTCGTAACTAGTACCATCGTACTATGGGCAGATGACGTTTATCAGGCCACACTTTGCCTACTTTCTGAAGATCTGCGGTCACAGTATCTAATTAAAGGAAAGTAACACTATGCTAAGTTTACTAGGACTCGTCGGTGGACTGGGGCTATTGATAGTGCTGACAATTCGCGGGATGAACCTGTTTATTGCTGCACCGTTATGCGCCCTCATTGTTGCGCTGACCAGCGGATTACCGGTATTCACTGGTGACGCCAATTTCGTGGCTACCTACATGAGCGGCTTTGCAAACTTTATTGCAGCCTGGTTCTTCATGTTCCTGTTAGGCGCCATCTTCGGAAAATTCATGGAAGACACCGGTGCAGCAGACTCCGTTGCGCGCTGGATTGTCGGCAAGCTAGGCTTCAAGCATGCCGTTGTAGCGGTTGTTCTGGCTTGTGCCATTCTGACCTACGGCGGTGTCAGCTTGTTTGTTGTCGCCTTCTCAGTTTACCCCATGGCGCTGAGCCTGTTTAAAGACGCCAACCTGCCCCGTCGATTCATACCGGCGACCATGGCGTTTGGCTCGGTCACCTTTACCATGACGTCGGCGGGTTCGCCGGAAATTCAAAACTGGATCCCAATAAAGTATCTTGGCACCTCGCCTTTTGCCGCCTGGGAAGTCAGCCTAGTGGTTGCTGTTTTCATGGCATCGTTTGGCTACTGGTGGTTAAAGCGAATGATTGGCAAAGCGGTTGCCAACGGCGAGGTGTTTGAGGCTCGCGAAGCGGATCCTCAGGTGCCTATGCGGGATCTGCCTAATCCACTTACCGGCGTTATTCCATTAATTGTGGTGCTGGTACTCAGCTTTATGTTGCACGATACGCTGGCTCAACTGGCGTTGATTGTGGCGTTAGGCGGCGGCGTTCTAACACTGATGATTATAAATTTTCAGTATTTCCACGACTTGTCGAAAGCCATTAATACCGGCACGACGGGTGCCTTGGTCGCAATAGGAAATACGGCGGCGGTCGTCGGGTTTGGCGCCATTGCCAAATCGACATCAGCCTTTCAGTCTACGGTTGAAGTCATGACCCATATTCCTGGCAATGAGCTCATTGGCGCAGCCATCGCGGTGAGTGTGATTGCGGGTCTGACTGGCTCGGCTTCAGGTGGACAGGCTATTGTGTTGCCATTAATAGGTCAGCACTACATAGACCGTGGCGTAGAACCTGAACAATTGCATCGAATAGTGTCAATTTCATCGGGCGCGCTGGACTCTTTACCCCATAATGGTTACGTTGTAACCACAATTCGTGCGATATGTCATGAAACCCACAAAGCCGCTTATGGTTCTGTCGCTGCCCTTACAGTGGTCGTGCCCTTACTCGGCTTAGCGATGGCTATCGCGCTGTTCAGTATTTTTTAGGAGTAATTCATGGCAAGGACCCTTGCACTTTGTTTTGCCTTGATGCTTAGCGCGTGCAGTGTTGCCGCGCCTGCACAAGCTGAGTCGCTGCTGACAACGAAGCAGCGGTTCAGTATGCCTAGCTACAAAACCGTGGGTGGCCGCACCATTAAACAGTTACAAGTCGGTTGGGAAAGCTATGGCAAACTGAATGCCGCGAAAGATAATGCCATTTTAATCACCCATTATTTTTCAGCGACCTCCCATGCCGCAGGTAAATATCATCCCGATGACGCGGCGCCCGGTTATTGGGATGCGATTATCGGCCCGGGCAAGGCCATCGATACCAATCGTTATTTTGTGATCAGTGTAGATAGCCTGGCCAACCTCAATGTATACGACGACAATGTCATCACCACCGGTCCGGCAACCATTAACCCGGATACCGGCAAACCCTATGGTTTGAGCTTCCCGGTAGTAACCATAAAAGACTTTGTTAATGTACAAAAAGCGGTGTTAGAAAGCCTGGGTGTTAAAAAGCTGCATGCTGTAATTGGCCCTTCCATGGGATCCATGCAGGCCATTGAGTGGGCGGCGAGCTACCCGGAATGGGTCCCCCGGATGATTTCAGTGATCGGCGCCGGCGACAGCGATGCCTGGACAACAGCCGCACTGGAACAGTGGGCCATACCTATTCGTCTGGATAAAAACTGGGCAAATGGCGACTATTACCAAGGCGACGCGCCGGTAGATGGTTTGGCGGCTTCCTTAATGCTGATCACGCAACAAGCATTAACGCCGGCCTTTTTCAATCAACAAGGCGAACAGCTCGACTATCACCCGTTGGAAACCGGCCCGTTAAACAGCATTACCCAACAACATTCAATCGTAAAGTGGTTGGACAGTCGCGCTCGCAGTCGCGCGGCTAAAATGGATGCCAATCACCTGTTATATCTGGTCAGAGCCTGCCAGCTGTTTATGGCCGGATACGGTGACAACCTGAAACAAAGCCTGGCAGCCGTAGAAGCGAAAAGCTTATTTTTACCTGCTAGCACCGACCTGCTTTTGATGCCGTACATGGCAGAAAAAGCACATAAACAACTATTGGAAAATGGTAAAGACAGTCGCTACAGCGAGCTTTCTGGCCAGTTAGGACACCTTGAGGGCGTACTGCGCATTGCTGAGCAAGCCGACACCATTCAAGCGTTTCTTCAGTATTAGGACCGTATTATGCAAAAACTTTCCCTTGCCTTGATTGGCGCAGCGCTTGCCTCTGGCAGCTGTACCTCGATAGCTGCCGACAGCCTGCCAGTGCTGAATCTGGATACTGCACAACTCACCGTTTCCGGCTTGTCGTCAGGTGGCTATATGGCTACGCAATACCATATTGCCAACAGCGACAAAGTCATAGGCGCTGCCATGCTGGCGTCAGGCCCGTATTACTGTGCGACCAATGATATTGGCGTTGCGCTTGAACGGTGTGTTAACAAAGTCGACACGCCCATCGACGTCAATGCGCTTAATGCGCAAGCAAAAAAGTGGGCTGACTCCGGTGCTATTGCACCACTAGAAGGGTTAAAGAACAGCAACGTGTGGTTGTTTCACGGCACCGCCGATACCCGGGTAAACAGTAAAGTCAGTGACGCCTTGTTCGCCCAATACCAGCAATGGGTGCCCGAGACCCAGTTGACCTACGTGAATGACCAACCGTTTGCCCATGTCTTTCCTACGCTGGACCAAGGGGGCAGTTGTACTGAATCGGCCTCACCCTACGTTGGCAAGTGCGAATACGATGCGGCGGGCGAATTACTGAACGCCCTGTTGGGCGAATTAACGCCTCCCGATGAAAGCCTGTCGGGTACGGTGGTAACACTGGATCAACAGGCCATTGCTGGCGATAACGCCAATACCATGGGTGATGAAGCCTATGCCTATATTCCTGCCGATTGCGCGGCGGGTGAAGCGTGTCGCGTGCACGTTAGCTTTCACGGCTGTAATCAATATTCCGATGCGGTTAACCTGGCCTATGTAGAGCAAACGGGGCTGAACCGCTGGGCTGACGACAATCAAATCGTCGTATTGTATCCTCAAACCAAAAAGTCACTGCTGATGCCAATGAATCCTCAGGGATGCTGGGATTGGTGGGGCTATACCGGCGACCAGTACGCCACTAAAAACGGGCCGCAGCTCAAAGCGGTTGATGCACTCATTTCTCATCTTGCCAAACGTTAAGGATTCTTCATGTCTTCGTATAATGTCTTCATTACCGGTGGTGCCAGTGGTATTGGTTATGGTATTGCCGAGCGCCTTGCAGCAAAAGGGCACCATATATTGATTGCTGATATAAATTTAGACGCAGCAACTGCCGCAGCGGAAAAACTAAAAGCTGCCGGTGGCAGTGCCCAACCGGTCGAAATCGACGTGACCGATGCAGCCGGCGTAGCCGCATTGCCAGAAAAATTAAAAGATACGCCAGTAGATATTCTGGTAAACAATGCCGGTATTCAACATGTCTCGAAAATTGAGGATTTCCCGCCCGAGAAGTGGCAGCTATTGATCAACATTATGCTGGTAGCCCCTGCCCTGCTCACTCAGGCTTTTCTGCCGCATATGCGCAGCAACAATTTTGGCCGCATTATTAATATTGGGTCCATTCACTCGGTTGTTGCTTCCCCTTTTAAGTCGGCTTATGTAGCCGCCAAACATGGTCTGCTGGGCTTTTCTAAAACCATTGCGCTGGAGACCGGAGACTGTGATGTCACCATTAATACCGTGTGTCCTGCTTATGTCAAAACGCCGCTGGTTGAAAAACAAATAGCGGCACAAGCGAAAGAAAACGGTATTACCGAAGAAGAAGTGGTTAATAAGATCATGTTGGAGCCGATGCCGAAAAAAGCCTTTATCAGCCTGGAAGAGCTGGGTGACACAGCAGACTTCCTGATAAGCAGTGCAGCACGCAACATCACGGGTCAAACTCTCATCCTCGACGGAGGCTGGACCGCCCGCTAAGTTTCTCACACCTATTTTGCCGGTGTAGGCCAGATAGCGCCTACACCGGCTTTATTTTGCTTCACTGGTTATGGTAATGTCGCCCCAGTAAATGGGGAAATTACACACATGCCTTATAAGACCGTTGGATTAATCGGTAAAGCGGCCCACAAAGGGGCGCATGCAAGCTTAAATGCATTGGCCGACTATTTACGCGCTAAGCATTGCACCATTCTGGTTGAAGAAACCGTTGCCGCAGAAATGGACTGCGACGATTTTACTGTTTGTGATTTAGTCACCATTGGTAAACAAGCCGACCTGGCAGTCGTTGTAGGTGGCGACGGCAATATGCTTGGCGCAGCCCGCGTGCTTTCCCGGTTTAATATTCATGTGGTCGGCGTCAACCGCGGGAATCTGGGCTTTCTTACCGATATTCACCCCGACGAAGTCGTTCAGCAGATGGATTTGATCTACAACGGCGAAACAATGGTGGAGCAGCGCTTTCTGCTGGAAGTAGAAGTGTACCGCCACGAGCTTCTGAAAAGTAATAATTCCGCCGTCAATGAAGTCGTTCTTCACCATGGCAAAGTCGCCCATATGATGGAGTTCGAAGTGTTCATTGACGATCACTTCGTGTTCAGTCAACGTTCCGATGGACTTATTGTCGCCACCCCAACTGGCTCCACGGCTTATTCGCTGTCGGGCGGCGGACCAATTTTAATGCCTCACCTGGATGCACTTACCCTCGTACCTATGTTCCCACATACTCTGAGTAGTCGCCCAATTGTAGTAGATGCCAACAGCACAGTCTCTATGCGCGTATCAAAGGTCAACTCTGACAGTTTGCAGGTGAGTTGCGACAGCCACATTGTGCTGCCGGTGCTGCCTGGCGACGAGATACGCGTGCGCAAAGGCAACAACCGGCTGTCTATGGTGCACCCGAAGGGCTATAACTACTTTAACGTATTGCGCAAAAAATTAGGCTGGGGTAGCAAGCTGTATTAAGCGTCATTCTTTGACGATTTGACTGAGCAACTAAAGCAGCTTTCCAGAGCTTGCTGTAACTCATCACCGGTGAAGGGTTTAGTGAGCCTGGCTTCTATCAGTTGTTTCTCCGTGCTGTCCCACCCGGCCTCATCACTGTAACCACTCATTAACTGGATGTAGCACGTTAACTTGTGCTCCCGAATAAAAGAAACCAGTGCCAAGCCACCGCCATCTGGCATTTTGATATCTGACAGCAACAAGTCTACCGGGGCATCGAGTAATTGCTGTTTGGCATCAGCAACGGTTGTCGATACCCGGGTTTGGTAGCCTAGTTTGTCGAGTTGGGTTGCAAACAATCTGGCGAGCAGCTCTTCATCGTCAACGATCAGGACGGTTTTGGATTCACCTGGCTCACTTGTCAATACAGGCTGTTCTGTCGGTCGCTTGCGCTGCGTTGGAAAATACAAGGTAAACACCGTACCCTCGCCGGGCTTACTGTTGCAAACCACACTACCGCCCAAGTTTTTCATGTAGGCAAGTACTTGCGCTAATCCAAGACCCGTACCTTGCTTGCCTTTCGTCGTTACAAATGGCTCAAAAATGCGAACAAGCATGTCGGGGTGAATACCTGCACCGTCATCATGTATTGCCAGTATGGCGTAGTTACCTGGCGCGATACCCAGGACTTCCGCTTGTTCGTTGTCGAGTTTCTCTGCCTGCGTTGTCAGTGTAATACTGCCATCAGGCTTTGTTGCATGAACGGCATTGACTACCAGATTTAGCAAAACATGTTCAAGTTGTTCAGACTCGATAAGGGCGGGCAACCCTTTTTCACACGCATGAAAAGTTAGCGTTCGCTGTGAAGCTGCTTGTTGAAAGTTGGGCAGCATACTGTCGATAACGTCATTGAGGTCGACGAATGAGGTCTTTTTATTGTCTTTGGTTGAAAATACCAACAGTTGTTTTATCAGTGTTTTGGCGCGCTCACCTGCACTCACAATTTGCTTCATGTAGGCCTGTAAATCACCGTCGACCTCAGACGCGACAAGTTGACCGTAGCCAACAATGATCCCCAGAATATTGTTGAAGTCATGAGCGACAGTACCGGTTAACTGACCCAAGGCTTCCAGTTTCTGGGATTGAATAAGACGCTGTTCCTGAGCTTTTTCCCGGCTCAAATCGCGCAGCAGCACCAGGCAGGCATCCTGGGTAACCTCGCGATCTTCTGGCAACCTCACAACAGTCACGCTGACCGGGAAGCTATCTCCGTTACGGCGTGTTCCAGCAACTTCCATGGCATATTGCTGCGTAGGTGCCTGATGAAGACTTTGTGCATCTACAGCCGGCAAAAACTGCTGTATATCTCGTTTCTCAGGTAATGGGAGTCCATCGGTAAACAAATTCAGGAATGCGGGATTACAACTAGTCACCTTCCCTTGGATGTCCAGCGTCGCCAGCGCATCGGGAATATTATCAACGACGAGCGCTCTCTCCAGTCGCTGATAATCTGAGAACGCCTTAGCTTTGCCTAACTCCTCTTTCAGGAACAACTGGGCGACCAAACCGGCAACAATGGTTACAAAATTCTCTTCGTCTACCTGCCATTCTCGTTTTTGGCGCAGTTCTTCCACACACACTACGCCGACTATCTCGCCGTCTTTAACTATGCATGCATCCAGCATAGACTTTACGCCGTAAACCAGCAGGTAACTCTCGGCCAATTCACGGGTATTGGGATGATTTACTGCATCGTACGCGTTGATTCGACTATGACACTTGAGTGCATTAAAGTAAGTAGGAATATCCTTTACATTTATTACAGACCCAGCGCTAAAACTGTGTGTGTTAGCATCGTAGATTGATTCACACACCAACTGTTTACTATTCGCACTCAGGCTCCAGACACTCACTCTACTTGCATCCAGTACCCTGCTGGTCGCTTTACAAATGAGGTGTATAGAATCTATCCAGCTGCCCGCGACAATGTGTTCATGTTGCACTAACCCGGCAAGGGCATCACCCTGGCCTCTAACCCGTTTTTGAGCTTGCTGTTTGGCTTCCATTGCAGATTGGATTGTCTCAAGTGCCTGCTGACTTCGGGCTTGTTCAAGCGCTGCACTTTGAATGCCTGCCGCGGTCATGAGTAGCTGATGATGTTCCTCACTGTGACTGGACATTGCGGGCGTATTCGCTGACCACACCACAACAGCCCCAAGTAACTGTCCGGCATTGGCAGTGGGAAACACAAGAAGCACCTGACTGCCATGACCTTCAACGGGAATTGCCTGCCACGCTTTTTCTTGCTCTAGTACAGACGACGCCATAGCATAATTGACCGATTCAGTGAGTAACTTGCCAAAAGTGGTTATCTGTTGGGGATCGTCTGTTACACAGTACTTTTCTGCTAATGTGTAATCAGACACACCCCGCTGATAAACCGCTACACCCAACGCGTCGTAGGTTGTCATAAACGCCTGAGACAAGTTACGTAGGCACACGGCAAGATTGGGTTCGGTCAGAAAAGCATGCTGAATAGATGCCACTTGCCACAGCAGCCTGGACTTATCCTGCAACTGCGAATCCGTTCGGCTTAAACGGAACTGATTCGCCAGATATAGCGACATTCCCCAAAACAGTAGTAATGAAGCGGTAAGCGGTACGCCATAACGAACAAGATTAGCGCCGCTTAACCATCCCAGGCTGGAATTAAACACATTGATTTGCCAGTGCCTGCCAGCCCAGTCGAAGTTAGCAACGCCACTGATACCCTGCTGAACTGAATTGTGCTGTTCAGGGCCAGCCAAAACCACATACTGATTAGCCGGATCGGTGACATCCTTGATTTCAAGGGTGGCGGTTTGATGTAACTGGAGTACCGAGGACATGATCACCGTGAGGTCGATAACCCCCACCACCACACCTTTCAGGTTGCCAATTTGCCCATTTAATGTGCCTGATTGCTCGTAGCTAACCGGACTGATCAACAAAACGCCTCGATGATTGTTTTGCACCAGTGTTATGGGCGGTGTAGCAGTCGCCTTTTCCCTTTGTATCGCTGCATTTATTGCTAATCGCCGCGAAGGGTTTGCATAGATATCTAACCCTACTGCTTTAATATTGGGTTCCAAAGGCGTGATATGTAACACCACGATTTTAAAATCTCCCAGCCGCTTTACGTCACTGTTACTTCCTGACTCAGAAGGCTGATGGATAGCAATAGGCCTGTCTTCAATCACGCTGTTCAACTGAGCTTGAATCGCGGCCAGGTTATAATCATTTACCTTGGGGTTCCAGCTTAAACTCAGGCCTTCTTCATTCTTTAAAAAAGGCTGTGTATACCAATTAAATATGGTTTTATCGACGTTCTGATCGCCGGAAAAAAACTGAGAAATGACGAAGATGGCGTCGTCGATATGCAGCAATCGGTTATCAATATCCCGACTGATTAACTGAGCAACTTCCTCCAGCTCCAGTTTTCTTGCATAACGCTCACCTTTATTGGTGAACACCACAATGGCCGCGATGACCAAACCGACAAATACTAAAAACACTGAAACCCGCCGCCACTCTCTAGGTTCATTGCTTACGTATAACAACTGGGTGGTCAACGGCGTAATGACAATAGCGCCAAGGAACAGGCTACACCACCAGAAAAAGAACTGTTCGGCATAATTTGACGGCTCAATGCTGGTTGTAAGCATCAGTCCGACAACCAATACCAACAACAAAGCCGGTGCCGCCAGGCCTACCACCGAGACAAAACCGGCAAATTGACCTGACGACGTAAAATACACCGGTCGTAGTACCGGTGACAGCACATTTAACAAAACAATAGCGACTAAAGGGCTCAAACAATTCAGCAACGTGAATGTAAGCCACTGCCAGGCAGGCAACTTTCCCCAATCAGACAACAACACAAGCAAGATGGTGCTGATCACATTAGCGATCATTACGATCGATATGCGTCGCCAGCCGTGCATCAACAAAAAGCTCAATGCAATACCATACCCCAACGCGAAGCCAATCGAGGGCGCTTGTATAGGGTCAGAAATCACCACGCTGGACAATGACAAGAGCGCCATTATTGCGCACCACATCATCCAATACACTTGTGAAAATTTCATCGAATTAATATTCGGGTTGAGCGTTTTATTCATATTTTTTCGATTATATCGATTTTATCGCTTGAAAGGATAATAAAGTCTTTTAGAATAGAATCATACTTTAGTCAAAAAACAAACAATCATGACTGACAATAACGTGTTGCTATCGCCGAGTGAAGCGGCAGAACTCCTGAACGTTTCACCGGTTACACTCAGACAATGGTCTCAAAAAGGGCGAATTCCGTTTCAAATTACGCCAGGAGGTCATCGACGTTATAAAAGATCAGAGTTGTATTCGTTTGCGAAAATCATGGGTATGGAGCTCAGTGACCCCTCTGCCCCCGCCCAAACGGACTTTGTGCCTGGTAAACCCTTGCAATCCCTGTCGATTCTCATTGTTGATGACAACAAAGAACTGTGCGAATTCCTTAAAGTCATGTTGGAACGATATGAGCCCAACTGGCAAATCACCCTTGCGCATGACGGTTTTGAAGCAGGTCTTCGCGTGCAGCAACTCAAACCCGATGTAATGATTGTAGATCTCAATCTTCCAGGCCTCAATGGCGATGAGTTGTGCTTAAATATCAAATCTATAGACGACCTGAAGCACGTCAGATTAATCGGGATGAGTGGCATGATAGACGCAACAGGGATTGATCAGTTCTTGCGTGCCGGCGCAGAAATCGTGTTGGAGAAACCAATAACCCAAGAAGACCTCACCAAATCGATTACATCGATATTTAGAGTTAAATAACATAAAAATCGATATTGACATCGATTTAATCGATACTATAATTCAGCTCATCGAATTTACATTAGATGTTTGCGCTTTTTTCCACTAGCAATGGTCGGCTTATCGCAACATTTACGCGCGTGTTGTTACCCTGAGTGCGGATTTAACGAAGCCAGTGTAAGACGCCCCCGTAACCACGAGGATGTACCTGATGAGTGCGCCAAACAACTTGCTGATTGACCAGGTTTTTCGTCTGGCTGCTGAGCAAAGCCGCGACGCCATTCTGATCAGCGACAAAGACAATCAAATTATCTACGTCAACAACATGTTCAGCCAACTCACTGAATACACCGAAGATGACGTGATTGGAAAAAATCCAAGTATATTGAAATCGGGTATTCAAACAGACGAATACTACGCGCAGCTATGGGCAACAATCGCGCAAAAAGGCGAGTGGCGTGGTGAACTTTGGAATCGTGCCAAGAGCGGGCGCCTGTTTTACGAGCACCAGCACATCATGGCAATTGCTGATGACAGTGGTGCCACGCAATATTACATATCAATATTTTATGATCGCACTCGCCAGCTTCGAGAGGCACAAACCAAGCGGTTTAATGAGCGATATGACCGAAAAACACAACTGCCAAACGAACGAAAACTTCAGGAATATGTGAAAAGCCTGTCAAAAAATCAGCAAACATCGTTCACTTATATCACTTTCAATTACCTGGATCTGAAAGACATTAACTCAACCTATGGCACTGAGTTTGGTGATTTGTTTTTGTCAGAAATCGCACTGCGAATTAAATCGTTGGGGCACCGTAAATTCTTCGCAGCACGCATAAGCGGCGGGCAGTTTGCCCTGATTACGCCCTATCAAAGCCAACAGCCACAGCGCTTAAGTGCACTTCAACATATCGCCAGAGAGCTCAAAGCCCCCATCGTGGTGCAAGACCGGGAGATCTTCCCGCAAGTAGAGATTGGCGTGTTGGAACAGGCTCATGAGCAGGAATTTGACCTTGAGTTATTTACTCACTCAGAGCACGATTCACATCGCGACCCCGCATCATCAAATCAAGATTTTTACTTTATTAATCAGAGCAATAAAGACAAAATTAGAGATGAATTCGAGCTCGCCCAGCGACTCCAACTGGCATTGAAAAATGACGATTTTGAGATTTATTTTCAACCACAGGTAAACAGCGTGGATCAGAGTATTCTGGGAGCTGAAGCCTTACTGCGTTGGTTTACGCCAGATGGCCAGATTTCACCTGGCGAATTTCTAACTGTCGCAGAAAAGTATAACTTGATGAACAAGCTCGATGAGTACGTAGTAAACAAGGTATTTGAGCACATTCATCGAGCCAAAACGAGACGAATTCAATTACCGCGGATTGCGATAAACATTTCGGATCAATTGATACCGTTGAACGTAATCGAAGCACTCATGGCGAAGCACAACATTCAGCCTGACGACTTTGAACTGGAGATCACGGAAAAACTCATCGCCGCTCACGATGACGAAACCAACCTGTTTTTACAGGCTTTCAAAGACCGTGGCATTCACACGTCTATTGATGATTTCGGTACAGGCTATTCGTCTTTGGCCAGACTTCGGCATCTCAAGGTCAACAAACTGAAAATAGACAAGTCTTTTATCGATCACATTAAATCCAGTCTTCAGGACAGAGAAATCCTACTGTCGATTATTGGTATCGGTAAAGCACTGAAATTAACCGTATTGGCGGAGGGGGTGGAAACCCCCTGCCAATGGGAATTTTTGCAGCGCAGTGGTTGTGATTTAATTCAGGGCTTCCTGTTTTCAAAACCGGTAGACCTACCTACTCTGCTGTCGCTTTTGGCAGCTGGCCCTGTGCACAATGCTCTGGAAACCGAGCAATGCGAGTTCGTTACCCAGTGCCATTCCGCAAACCGCGGTTAACGCCGATACGCGGAAAGCAGACACACCTTGTAATGAATTAACACTTGAAGATTGTCTGCCCTAAAGTGACTATTAGGTCGTTGGATTCTATGAATAAGAGATGGACCATTGCTCACCTTTACCGCTGTGTCACTGCGTTACCCCACTGCGACTATTTTTAATAATCTCACTCTGAATTTGCCGGAGAAGCGGGTTGTCATCACCGGAGAAAATGGCAGTGGCAAAACCACGTTATTAATGCTCGCCGCAGGCCTGGTAATGCCAGACGCCGGTGAGATAGCTTTCAACAGCCAGCCGGTCACATCACAACAAAACAAGCGGCGTATTGGTATTAGTGCCAGTAAAGTGGCTTTGCCAACATTTTTCACCTCTCGTGAACTGCTAGATTTTCATTGCCACATGCATCAATGCACGTTGGACTTAACAATGGCAGAGCAACTCGGGTTTTCGCCCTTTTTGCAAACCCGAGTATCAGATCTCTCGCTGGGCAATTACAAAAAACTCAGTTTACTTACCGCCTTGCTTCATGAGCCTGATTTGCTGTTGCTGGACGAACCCACAAATGGCCTGGATGACGATGCCCGGCATGCAATGAATGCTATTCTGTCGGATTTTACCGGACAATTGATTATAGCCAGTCACGATACCGCGCTGTTGTCTTTGTCATTTGATCGCGAAATCCCCATGCAACACATTCGCGGAGTTTCCTAGTGCAATACTGGCAATTCCGTCTCACCGTATACCAACGACATCTGGAAGCCTGGTTAAATACCATCAAACAAGCCGCTGCCGGGGTGGTATATTTATTCCCAATGGCAATGCCAGCTTTACTGATGTTGCCTTTATTGGCTTTGGGTGTCATGGCAGACTCAGCGACATCCACCCAGCAATATTGTCTGGCATTGTGGGGCTTTCTATTGCTAACACACAGTTGGGTCATTCTTCAGAAAGATGGCATTCTTGCCACGCCCTACGAGCACTACCATAATGGACTCCCCTTATCGACGGCACAGCGAAAAGTCACCACCGCACTGCTTACTGTTTATGCTTCCCACGTCTTTGTCGCTGGTCCGATACTGTTGTTTTTAATTATGGCAATTGGGAACGTTGACTTGTTGCTGACTGAGCCAGTATCCATGTCGCTACATCAACTTTTCCCCATAGCCGCAGCCTGTTTACTAAGCGTGCAGGTAATTCGGTTGGCCCTATTTAGTCGCTACCCCATAATCGGCTTAATTTTGGGACCATTGATGACATTGCCATTACTGGGTGAAGTAGCAAAGCCGCTGGTTATTATAGTCTGGTCAGGCGTGTTGTTCGCTGAGCAAAAAATACCTGCTTTCCGACTAGGTCTGCCCCTGCTCCTTAAGGGATTACTTCGGTTCTTCTTGCAGGCAGACATCGCACAAGCCAACAAAGTCATGCTACGACTTATCTCACTGCTTATCCTGTTAATTTGCGCTCAGGTGTTTATGCAAGCGGTCAACCTGGATGCAGCCATTGCGGCCGGCTATCTTTGCAGTTTCTTCATGGCTGTGCTGCTGGGCAGTAAATTACTGGATACGCTTCAAGTGAAAGCGCAACACCAGTTCTATTTGGACTCACTGCCCGTTACTCGCACAACCCAGTCAACGTTGGCGGTAATTTACAGTACACTTTACTGTATACCGCTGCTCGCACTGATCCTATGGTTCGACAGTTTTAACCTGTCACACTGGGTATTGCTGCTTGCGCTGTTGGTCGTCACCAAGGTCGGTATACTATTGAGTCAAAAGTACTTTTTAATTTTCCCCTGCTGCGCGGCAATCGTTGCCTGGTGGGTGTTTTAAAAATATTCTCCACACAGATCTTTACATCACAAAAATACTGTATATATTTACACGTACTGTATAAATATCGAGTTAGTTATGTTATCTCATCTTTCGGTTAAGAATTTCGCGGTCGTTAAAGAAGTCAATATAGCATTTGAGTCTGGAATGACAGCGGTCACCGGTGAAACCGGTGCGGGTAAGTCTATTGCCATTGACGCACTGAGCCTGTGTATGGGCGAGCGCGCAGACGCGTCTGCAGTGCGCAAAGGCGCGGACAAAGCTGAAATTATTGCGTACTTCTCATTGCTGGACAGCCCGAAAGCCAGAGACTGGTTAGACGAAAATGACCTGGTATTGGACGATGACGCTAACACGTGTTTTATACGCCGCCTGATTTCAAAGGAAGGACGCTCAAAAGCCTTCATCAACGGTGTCCCTGTTGCGCTACAACAGTTAAAGCAACTGGGTCAGCACCTGATAGCAATACACGGCCAAAATACCCATTTACAGCTCCTGAAAGACGATGTTCAACGTAAACTTGTTGATGATTTTGCCGCTAACCATAAAGCACTTGAAGACACCCGTGCTGCCTATCAACACTGGCAGGCCCTGGCGAAAGAATTAAACCGATTACAGGAAGCCGCGCAGCAACGTGCCGATCGCGAGCAGTTGCTGAGTTATCAAGTGTCAGAACTGGATGAATTTGCCCTTGAAGACGGTGAATTTACCGAATTGGAAGCGGAGCACAAACGCCTGAGTAATGGTCAGACTCTGCTAGAGCAAGCGCAGATGAGCTTCTACAACCTGTATGAATCAGACGAGTTTAACGCATTAAAAGCCATTCAGACCAGTATGGATAAGCTGGCCGATTTGCAGGAACACGATCCAGCCCTGGCGCCCATAGTCACAATGCTTAACGACGCCTCCATTCAGGTTGAAGAAGCAGCCCACGAACTGCGCAGCTATTGTGACCACCTTGAGATTGACCCACTACGCCTACAACAGGTTGAAAAGCGCTACAGTACAGCACTGGAACTGGCCAGAAAGCATCAGGTAATGGCGGAAGAATTATACGCCTACCATCAGACCTTAAGCTCAGAATTGTCGAACCTGAATGCTGACAGTGAACGTCTCGACGAATTAAATGCCGAATTGGAAGCGGCGCACCAGGCGTTTCTTGCCTCCAGTAAGGCGTTGTCCGAAAGCCGCGTAAAAGCCGCAGCAAAACTGGCAAAGCAGGTTGAAGTACAAATTCGTACGTTAAACATGCCTCATGCCACTTTCACCATTGACGTTGCTTACAACCCGACAGCCAAACCGTCAGCGATTGGCATGGACGATATAGCCATGCTGGTATCAACAAATCCCGGTCAGGCTGCCGACAGGCTCGATAAAGTGGTATCGGGTGGTGAATTGTCACGAATTGGGCTGGCCTTGCAGGTCATCAGTCGAGACAGTGACCTGACACCTACGTTGATATTTGACGAAGTTGACACAGGCATAAGTGGGCCGACTGCGTCAATTGTTGGACAATTACTCCGCCGGTTAGGTAAAGAGAATCAGGTAATGTGTGTCACTCACCTGCCTCAGGTTGCCGCACAAGCACACAACCAGTTGTTTGTAACAAAAACCACAGACGGTAATGAAACACAAACGCACATTCTGGCGCTGACTGAACAAGCCAGAATTGATGAACTAGCGCGTTTGCTAGCCGGCGATAAAATAACGCCAAATGCACTGGCGAATGCTCGTGAACTTTTAGAAAATGTCCAACCGAACTAATTGCCGTTTTGTGGGTCGAAGTTGACGTACTGGCACGGAGCGATTAGCATGCTCAACGTCCAGTATGTCTGAGACACCGGCTATACGTGTAATATAGCGGTTCTTTGGCCCACTATAACGATTACAAACTGTTTTAATTGGATTTTTCTGTTAATGAAGCTGTCTCACCTGATTGTTGTGCTCTCGCTCACTGTATTTACCAGTGCATGTTCAAATTGGATTTATCGTATAGATATTCCGCAAGGAAACTTTCTTGACGATAAAGACGTTAAGAAACTGCGTGTTGGTATGACCAAGGAACAGGTAGAGTTTGTACTCGGACGCCCTATTTTGAAAGACGCGTTTGATCAGGACACCTGGTACTACTACTACGAAATGAAGCGCGGCATGGAAAAGCGCGGTGAAGATTTTGAAAAGAATATGGTCATTACCTTCGTAGACGGAAAAGTAAGTACGGTTACCGGTGACTTTGAACTGTCCGAAGATTTCAACACGCCGTTAGATCAAGAATAACGTCGTCAAGAAACACAAAAAAAGCGACTTTATGTCGCTTTTTTTGTGTCCGCTAATTACTTGCGGGTTCAGGCCACTCACATCAGGCAGCAGTTACATTGTTGCTCAGAGCCGGTCTGGTCATCCCCCACGCCTGAGCTTATTCCTCGATTGGCACAATTTCGAATTTATGTATCGCGATCCAGCCATCTATATACATGGTTTTAGGACGTCGACCCGCATAAACGACACCCTGTTCGATGTATTGATTTACCATGCTGATTGGTAAGGTTAACGCATCGGTTTTGAAAAAGTTGCGGCGCATGGCGGCATCATATTGCACATGTTTACGGGGAGAAACCGGCGTAGTATGAGCGATGTTCCCAACTTTAAAATCGACTGTATCCCCGTTCACCCTGAGTACTTTTAATGGAATGTAGCGATAAATGGGATCAGAAGCGGGATTTATCTGGTAATAATCGACGAACAAAAAGTCATTTCGCTGCATCGTTTCGTAGACAAGCTGACTCTCCTGTTCAGCCCGATACTCCATTACCCCGTACACAACGCAGCCGAGTACTAATAACGATGTGGTCACATGTGCTTTAACGCTGTTGCCAATCAGGGTGGCAAGCCCGCCGAATGCTTGCCAGAAACGAATCAGTGACCTTATTCCGTTGCCGTTGAACGCCGCTGTACCTTGTAGATCCCGATATACCATTGTGCAAATAATCCTGTTTTTGCCCGGTTATCTTTACCCTAAACCACAACAGGTCAATATCAAAGCGATTATTTATAGCGACAACTTACCAAAAAAAGTTGCTGACGAAGTCGGTAAATTTAGCAACAAATCCAACGTATTTATCATTAAATACCAGGAAAAAACAGATTTTTCGCTGAAATAAAACAACAGAAACAGACTATTAAATTCTTAAATACATTCAATCAAAATAAACAATTTTTTAACTACTTATTTACATGATGTCATAGCTCTCGATGTTGAATGAGCGCATTTATTATTCACACTACCGAGAAAACACAATGACAACACACAATAAAAACGCATGTTATCTGGCAGTGCTGGCAGCATTAAGCCAGTCTGCCTGGGCACAAACCGATGAACAAACCACTACACCAGAATATGGCTTCGAGAAAATTGAAGTGACTGCGCAGCGCAAATCCGAAAGCATTCAGGATGCCGCCCTGCCTATCGATGCCATTACTCAAAATGAATTATCCCGGGACGGCGTCTCCAACGTCATGGGCCTGTCAAAAGTATCGCCCTCACTGAGCGTAGTCAGTGGTGGTGGCTCAAATGCGGTTTACTTTGTGCGGGGGGTTGGGAACTTCGCAGTGAATGCCTATACCGACCCGGCACTGGCTTTTAATGTCGACGGTATTTATATTGGCCGTCCTTCCGCCACTACAGCGTCATTTCTCGACCTCGAACGGGTAGAAGTGTTAAAAGGTCCCCAGGGTACTCTGTATGGTCGAAACGCCACGGCAGGTGCGATTAACATCATCCCGCAGAAGCCTGTGCTGGACGAATATTCAGCCTCCCTGTCTTTGGGGGTGGGTAACTACGGCACACTGGAAACATCGGCAGCCGTAAACTTCCCCATTGCGGATAATTGGGCGGCACGCGTTGCAGGGGCAACGCTCTCCAATGATGGATATAACGACGACGGCACGGCGTCCACCGATGACGCCGCGCTTCGCGCACAGGTTTTCGGTGAAGTATCAGATGATCTGACTGTTCGCGTTAGTGTTGACTACTCTACGACACAAGGAACAGGCAGCGCACCCACCTATCTTGGCACCTACGGATTTCCGTTTGCCGGTGTGAGTGACAATCCAAACAATATTCCTGGCTACAATTTTAATCCCGCCCCTGAAAACGTGTCAGCGCCGTTTACTGGCCCTTACACAGATGCGGCTCGCGATTACTTTGCAACGCTATCAACGACACCGGGATTTACATCTACCACTCCTCAGCGGCCTTCGTATATTGACAATGAATATATCGGCGTCACGGGTGAAATTAACTTAACCACCGATCTGGGAGACTTAGTTATTCTGCCAGCCTATCGAGAGGCAGATATCGATTTGGTGTTTGTGAGCCCTGGCTTTCAGGCTGCAGAGAATAATGAGCACCATGAACAATTCAGCCTGGAGTCACGTTTCTCATTCACGGCAGGCAACACAGACTGGATTTTCGGCGCCTATTACTTCGACGAAACCGTCTCAGGCGCGCTGTCATTCAATCAATACAGTCTGCAATCTACCCAAACTATTGAGGCATCTGAGTCCACTTCCACCGCGCTGTTCGCCCGTGCAACCTATCACCTGAACGACGACCTGCGCTTGGTTGGCGGTATACGGTGGAGTGATGATGAAAAATCCATGGACGGCGTGGCCAATGTATTCTTGAACGTATGTATACGTGAAATGGAAGTGTATCCTGGTGGACCTGTCATTCCCAACTGTGACGGCGCCCCGGTGATCCCTGCCGGTCTCACCATTGAGGAAACGCTGGCGCAAATTGACCCTGCCGATTTGCCTTTAGGCGCACCTGGCATCGGCACGGGCCCCGTCCCTTTTGGTCAGTTGCCATTGTTCCCCGGTGCCCCTGATAACCTGCGGGCAAATTTATTGTTTATAAACCCCACTACAGTGCAAAGAACCCGTAATGAGAGCGAAGTCACCTATCGCATAGCCGCTGAATATGACGCAGCCAAAGACAGTTTACTGTATGCCAGTGTAGAAACCGGTTATCGCTCAGGCGGCTTTACGTTAAGTACCGGTAAGGAAGAGTTTGAACCTGAGTTTTTAAATGCCTATACCCTCGGCAGTAAGAACTTGTTTTTAAACGGCGTGTTAAAGCTTAATGCCGAATTGTTTTACTGGGACTATGAAGATCAGCAAGCCAGTCACCTAGGCCTGGATGCAAATGGCAATTCGGCGCTGGTTACCGAGAATATCGGTGAGTCCAGCATAAAAGGGGCAGAGCTGGATATCTGGTATGCCGCCTCAGCCGATCTTACTGTTCGAGGCACGATGCAATATCTGAACAATAAAATTGAGCAATACAGCTACCAGCAGCTTACACCTGATCCTGATGTACGTGTTGTGACAGGTTGTGCTCAGGAACTGGTAGAAACCACTGAAAATGGTGGGATATGGGATGTTGATTGTTCTGGCAAAGAAGGTCGGAACTCACCAAAGCTATCAGGTAATCTAGGTGTCGACTATCACTTCGAGCTGGGAGACTGGATCGGAACTTATTCGCTGGATGCCCGATATCGGGGCGACCGCTGGATAGGCTTTGATTACCTGCCTGTTCAACGCGCAGAGGCCGTCACAACGGTTGATACTGCCTTCCAGTTTGAAACAATGGATGGCGACTGGCAGGTCATGGCCTATGCACGCAACATTACTAACGAAGGAATACAGTCCATCACCCAAACGATTGGTCTGGTTGATAACGTGATTTCTACTGTGTATGAACCTCCTCGCACGGTAGGCATCCGAGTGAGTTACAACTACTTCTAATTTACATCACTTCAACGGGGCTTTATACAAGCCCCGTTTTTTCCCGCACAACAGCTTCAACCTGTTGTCGAACAAAGTGTGTCTGTTGACATACCTTGTAAAGAATTCCTCCTCTTCTTACACCTTTCCCAATGGTAAAGTGTGCTGAGTATCAACAACAGGCACGCCTTTTATGCATCAGTCACCCAAAAATACATTTCGCACCCTGGCCCTTGGTCTTACTCTGTCATTTGCCATTTCGGGCTGTGTCATACACGTGGGTGGAAATCATCACAATGAAGACTTCACTGGCAGTGTAAGTAAGGTCTTTGGCGGTATCGATATTGGCGACCACCGCACAGTGTCAGATTTATCTACGGTTAACGGTGGTATAGAGCTTGGCGATCACGTATACACCGGCAGCATCAGTACCGTTAATGGTGGTGTTCAGGTTGGCGAACATGCCGACATTGAATCTATCAATGTGGTAAACGGCGACGTAGAAAGTGATGATCACCTTACGGTAAGACAAAGCATAACTACCGTAAACGGGGAGATTCAGTTAGCGAAGCACGCCAAAGTCGGCGGAAATCTGATTACGGTGAATGGCGATATCGAAGCAGCAGATGTGGCCCTGAGTGGTAACATTGAAACAGTAAATGGCGATATCCGCATTGAAGGACACAGCCAGATTGACGGTGATATTACCTTCAAGCGACCGCATAAAAGCAATAACAGTGACACCCCTAGCCTGGTATTAGGCGATGACGTTATGCTCGACGGCAGCATTATTTTAGAGCGCGATGTAAATTTAACGATCCCAGATAGATTAAAATCCCGTATTCTATGGCAAAATTCTCACCAGTAATGGTTAACTTACGGGTTTTACACAATGGACTTTAATTCATTTAGCGTTACCAATAGTCAGGGAAAATCTGTTCCTCTGTCTGACTACGACGACAAAGTGTTACTGATCGTCAATACCGCCAGTAAGTGTGGTTTTACCCCACAGTATGACGGTCTTGAAGCGCTATACAAAGAATATCAGAGCATGGGACTGGAAATCATTGCTTTCCCTTGTAACCAGTTTGGAAAACAAGAGCCCGGCGATAACGCTGCCATCCAGGAATTTTGCTCACTGACGTTTGACGTTACCTTTCCGGTAATGGCAAAGGTTGACGTCAATGGTGAGAATACCATTCCACTGTATGAGTACCTCAAAAAGGCCGCTCCCGGTGTATTGGGTACCCAGGGTATCAAATGGAACTTCACGAAATTTCTGGTTAGTCGCGATCGCAAGACCATCAAGCGCTACGCGCCAAAGGATAAACCCGAAGCGCTGAAATCCGATATCGAGAACATGTTAAACATGTAACCTCTCGTATCTCGCGTAACATGCGGCGCGGACTCCCTTTTGTCTGCGCCATGTTTAATTATCCCCCGGTAATATCTGCTATTTATCCTGGCCATTCCAGGACTGGTCGAATCTTTTCTGTTAACAAGCTCATAACAGTTGTCGCTAACTTATGCTGTGATAGTCTGGTGTTATAACAATAATGCACCAAGACAAGAGACTTCAAAATGAAAGCGCTATCAGCCTGTGCGATATCCCTGTTTTTACTGGGTATATCCAGCTCCGCCCTTGCCACCGACAACCAGCTTACCGAACAAGAAAAACAACAAGGATGGCAATTATTATTCGATGGTCAGTCCCTATCACACTGGCGAAACTACCAACAAGACAGCATCAGCCCCAAATGGCAAATTCAGGACAACGCCATCACGCTCACCGATGGGGGTGCCGGGGACATTATCACGCGCCAACAATACGGCGATTTTGAACTGACCCTCGACTGGAAGATTTCTGAAGGCGGTAACAGCGGCATCTTTTTTCTGGCTGACGAAATGGGAAAATACGTTTTTTCTCACGCACCAGAAATTCAAATCATCGACAATGAAAGACACCCCGACAGCAAGCTGGACTCCCGTCGCGCCGGTGCGCTTTACGACATGATTGCGGCACCCGCTGCCTCTCAAAAGCCCGCGGGAGAATGGAATACAGTTAAGATTTCGTTGCATGACAATGTGCTGCAGGTTTGGCAAAACGACGTAATGACCGTGCACATTGTTATGCATTCCTCTACGTGGGAGAAGCTGGTAGCTGCCAGCAAATTTGCCAATTGGACTGGGTTTGCAGCACAGACTAAAGGCCATATAGGGCTTCAGGATCACGGTGACAAAGTCGCCTTTAAAAATATAAAGATCAGGGAGCTGCCATGATGACTACCTTCAAGCATGAGGTTCTGGTTGTAGGCTCGGGTGCAGGCGGTGCAATGGCTGCTTACGAACTCACTAAAGCCGGAATTAACGTGTTACTGCTCGAGGCCGGCCGCAACTACGATCCGGTAAAAGAAACGCCAATGTTTAAGCGCAAAGCCGACGCGCCCCTGATGGCCGCAGGTAATGTAGACAAGGACTTTGGGTATTACGACGCTACAGTTGACGGTGGGTGGACGGTACCCGATGAGCCCTACACCACCGATGAAGATTCAGAGTTCCTGTGGTGGCGAGCACGTATGCTCGGCGGGCGAACCAACCACTGGGGCAGGTATTCCCTGCGCTTTAGTGAGCACGACTTTAAAGGTAAGTCGCGAGACGGGTTGGGTGCTGACTGGCCGTTTGAGTACAGCGACATTGCGCCCTGGTACGACAAAACAGAAGCATTGGTGGGAGTATGTGGCACCAATACGGGCCTGGACGACATGCCTGACTCTCCGCCCGGGGTATTACAACCACCGCCGAAACCACGTGTACCAGAATTATTGGTCGCCGCGGCCGCCAATAAACTGGGTATGAAAGCCGTGCCCATGCACCGCGCGGTGCTTACTCGCCCTAAGGATGACAGGGCAGCCTGTTTTTATGCAACACCGTGTGGACACGGCTGTTCCATTGGCGCAGCCTTTCAGACCACAACATCGCTGTTACCCATGGCACAAAAAACCGGGCACCTGAGAGTGATTACCGATGCCATGGTCAAAAACGTCAATACCGACGCCGATGGCAAGGTCACCGGGGTCACCTATATCGATAAGAACCGAAACGAAGCGATTTCGCTAACAGCAAAGGTCGTCATTCTGGCTGCCAGTGCCTGCGAAAGCGCTCGTATCATGCTGAATTCTAAGTCGGACAAATACCCCAATGGACTGGCAAACTCAAGCGGACAATTGGGCAAAAACCTGATGGATTCAACCGGAGCCGGGCTTGGCGCAACTATTCCCGTTTTGCGCAACCGGCCTCGCTACAACGAAGATGGCCACACGGCAAACCATCTGTTCATTCCCTGGTGGGGCCATGAGGCACAAGCCAATGGCGAACTGAATTTCCCGCGCGGTTACCACTTTGAGATTGGCAGTGGCTTTGGCGAGCCAGGTGCCTGGGTATCCGGCGATTTCAAAGGCTACGGCGAGTCATTGAAAGACGAAGCGAAGGCCAATTACGGCGCGTCGGTGTACTTCGCACTGCGAGGTGAAATGCTTCCCAACCCGGATTGCTACATGGATATCGACCCGACGGTTACCGACAAATGGGGTATACCAGTGGCCCGTTTTCACTGGAAATGGTCTGCGCATGAAATCAATCAGGTGGCACATGGGCTGGAGACGGCCAAAGCACTGCTTGAAACCATGGGTGCCGAGGTGGGGGACTTACCACCAGCTGAACAGGCCATTGCCAAAGGCGGGCAAATCATTCACGAGGTCGGCACTGCCCGTATGGGTGCATCCAGCGCGGATTCGGTTACCAATCAATGGGGCCAAACCTGGGACTGCCCTAACCTGTTCGTCATGGATGGCGGTGTTTTCGCGTCAAACCCACATAAAAACTGCACACTGACCATTCTGACGCTAGCGATGCGCAACGCAAACTGGCTGGCAGGTCAATTGCAACAGGGGGCACTGTGATATGAAAAACGTCAATTCTACCCGTCTACCGGCAATGCCTGCAATGAGCCGCCGTCAGTCTCTGAAGTTGTTCGGACTCATGGTTGCTGGCGCTACGGTACCAGGTCTTGCCGCGTGCACCAGCACGCCTTCCACCGAAGTCGCTGCCAGTGGCAATAACAGTGTAATGGATGCCGGCCATTGGCCAGCTATGGATATTCAGCCTATTGCCCTTAAAGGTTACGGCAAAGATCCAAATCTGATCATTCCACCCAGCTCCCCCTGGCCAAGGACACTAACGCAAACCCAGCTGGATCTGGTTGCGCGCATTAGCGCCATACTCGTGCCAATGGAAAATGGTCAACCCGGGGCATTGGAAGTGGGCGCGCCACATGTTGTTGATGAATGGGTAAGTGCACCCTATGCGAGTCAACAGCGAGACCGCGACACTATTTTACGACTGTTATACTGGCTAGATGACGAAGCAGAAAGCTTGTACAACTCGCCTTTTTTGGCACTGGACAACTATGCACAAATGGCTATTTTAGACACGATTGCATTTGGTACAGACGCTGCCCCCATTGCGTTCCATCGACCAGCGCAGGCATTCAACCGTTTGAGAACCTTGATACTGGCCGCGTATTTTTGCTCCGTACCAGGTAGCAAGGAGATTGGCTATATGGGGAATGTTGCCATTGCCGGTGATTATCCGGGGCCTACCGAGGAAGCGATGAGTCACCTCGATGACGCCCTTGCATCACTTGGACTAACAGAATATGCCTACACTCCCTTAGGCGAATAAGTTTGCTCCTTCATAACGAACGGATTCTAATCCGTTCGTTATAGACCACTATTCATCCTCAGGCGTTGAATTAACGGCTACCGCTTGATTGTTTCTCAGTACAAGTGTACCCGCTAACATGTCGTGCCATCCCTGCTTTCTTTTATCTATTCCTACCCAAATCAAGCCAAGAAATAAGGGGATCGCAGACACGTAATAAGCCAGGTAACGGCCAATGTATTGGCCCTTGGATGGCTGCCCTCCGGTCTTTGCATCGACAATGGTTAATTTCAACATCATCTTGCCAGGTGTGGCCGCACGGTAAATCCAGAAAATGATGATCGCAATTGCAGGGAGTAAGTAATTCACGACGACATCCCAGAAGCCCTGAAAGTAGTTCGGACTTGTCCAGTACTGCATGCCATAAATAGCCGTCATAAGGGGCGCAATGACAATTAACAACAGAATAGAATCGATTAACGCTGCCCCTACTCTCACCCAAAACCCGGCGTATTCCTGTTCGTTCATATCATTCCTTTAGTTCACGTTTTCCGATGTAAGCCCATGATTATCACAAAGTCTCATTTTAAGCATAAGACTTACAAAAAATAACAACTTACTCTCAATACGATTTTTGCTATTGTTACTAAGTAAAGTCATCCATATGACCTACATTTGCGTTAACTAAAAAGACCCCAATAACGCTTTTTACACGGAATCATTGCTTTCTTATGCAAAACGTACCCAATTTCTTTTTGATTGGTGCTGCAAAATCAGGGACAACCTCAATTGCAGATTATCTGAACCAACACCCTGAGGTATATTTCTCTGCTTACAAGGAACCCAATTATTTCGCACTGGTCGGGGAAAACCTGTATCACCCGGGCCCGTTGTCAGAGAAAATGAATTACCACTTTCAATACAGCCGCTCACTCGTTACTCAAGAGAGCTATGAACAGGCTTTTGCCAATGCGGGCAACGCGAAAATTCGTGCCGATGCATCTGTACGCTACCTGTACTACCCCAAAACCGCTAAACGCATTGCTCAACATGCACCAGACGCAAAACTAATTGCAGTTCTCCGAGAGCCTGTTGCGCGCTTATATTCCCACTATTGTATGAACGTTCAATTTCAATCTGAACCACTGCCGTTGTTAAAAGCTATCGAAAACGAAGACAGCCGGGTTGCGGAAGGTTGGGGTTGGGATTGGCACTATACACGCCTTGGTTTGTACGCAGAGCAAATCGAGCGTTACTTGCAGCATTTCAACAATGACCAGCTTTTAGTAATACTTTACGATGATTTTGTAAAACACCCTCTCGAAACATACCAAAAAATTTGCCGTCATTTGAACATTTCAGATGCATTCATCCCAGATATGAGCCAACGAGGCAAAGTGCCTACTCAGCCCAGAAACCTTATGTTGGACAGGTGGTTAAACTGGCCCGACTCATCCCGAAATAAACTTGAGAAATGGTTACCTCCCTGGCGCGCAAAGAAGGTGATAGAGAAATTAAAAGCGCTCAATAATAAACCTGTGCCCAAGCTCTCTCCACATGTTCATAAGGCAATCTCTGTGCGCTTTCATGAAGACGTGAAAAAATTAGAAACCTTGCTGGATCGAGATATCCCTTGGTACAAATAACACGGCTGATTAATACATACCTTGAAAAATGGTTACAAAACAGCAGGAGCAAACTGGTGTTCAGTTGACTGACGGTCACTATGATACAAATACTTAGCTGGCCAATAAGCGGAATACCTTTGAGCGGCTGGGCTGAACAGATACAACTTCAACTATCGTAAGTGATGTTGATATTGATCCAAAATACGTTTTTTCAGACTCTCTTATACTTTCATCAAAAGGGCAGCTCTAACCCGCCACATGTCGCAAACCCAGCTAAAGTCACCCTGATTAATTGATTTTCGAAACTCTGGATTCAGGCACGTAGCATCATTCGTTACTTGTGATTTACCTAGTTAGTTTTTGCCATCCACCAGCCATAATTCGCCATAGTTTGCTCTTACATATCCATGTTCACTCCAACACTGTGACACCTTTACTTGTTTGAATAGCGGTATCACTTACTCAACGACAGCTGCTATGTACCCCAAACGCATACCTAAACATTTAATATTTGACCCACAACCCAAACGCAAATCCAAAGCCTGGATTTGGTGGCTGATTGGCATCGCTATCACCGCGGTTATATCCGTGTTCAGCGTTGATGCCTTAGCGACACCGTACAACGATAATCACGCTGGAGAATTGAAACTAACCAGCGAAAGTGGACTAAAACTGCCGTCATTGCACCTTGAAACCACAGTCAAAACCGACATTAACGGCCTGGTTGTAACTACCGAGTATATTCAGCGCTTTAAGAATGACTCCGATAAATGGGTCGAAGGTGTTTACGTCTTTCCGCTACCTGACATGGCCGCCGTGCGTCACATGGAAATGCGCGTCGGTGAACGGCGTATTATCGGGGAGATTAAAGAGCGCCATAAGGCGGAAACGCTGTATAAAAAAGCCCGCGCCGAAGGCAAGCGCGCGGCCATTACCACTCAACAGCGCGACAACCTTTTTACGCAAAAAGTGGCAAATATTGCGCCGCATCAGGAAATAGAAGTCAGGCTAAGCTTTATCGATACGGCAACTTACCAAGCTGGCGTGTTTGAGTGGCGACTGCCCACAACGCTTACGCCGCGCTATATTCCGGGCATATCGCAGCCACCAGAGGACGAGAGCGAATCGACAACCAACGCATTGACCACCAACGCATTCGGTTGGGCTAGCGCAACCGATCAGGTACCCGACGCGCCATTCATTACGCCGGCGATGACTCCCCCACCCGAATACGGGTTGAAAAACCCACTGCGTTTAACCGTCTCGCTTCAAAGCGGCATGGAGCTGGCGTCTATCGAAGGTCTTTACCACGACGTTGACGTGAATAAAATTAACGACCGCTACAACATTACTTTTCAGCATGATGTTGTAGAGATGGATCGGGATGTTGTCCTCCAGTGGACACCAGTCGTATCGGCGCAGCCACGCGCGGCGGTTTTCCAGCAACAACTGGAGGGCGACACCTATGCCATGGTGATGATGGTACCGCCAAATGCTTCGGTCGTGCATGCACTGCCCAAGGATATTATTTTTGTTATCGACACATCCGGCTCGATGCAGGGCAACTCGATTATTCAGGCTAAATCCAGCTTGCTCCTCGCCATCAAACAACTCTCTCCCGATGACCGCTTTAACGTCATTGCCTTTAACGATCATTTCAGTGTATTTAATGATCGTACAGTACCAGCCAGTGACGAGCTCAAACACATTGCAACACAATGGGTGTCTGCGCTGGATGCTGACGGCGGCACCGAAATGTACCCGGCGTTACAGGAAGCCTACAACCAATTAGCCGATCCTGAACGCCTGCAACAGGTGGTCTTCATTACTGATGGCGCAATTGGCAATGAGGAAATACTGTTTGAGCTTATAACGGCTCCCGGCCACAATGCGCGACTATTTACTGTAGGAATAGGCAGCGCGCCCAATGCGTTTTTCATGGCCAAAGCAGCACAATTAGGCCGTGGCAGCTATGAACTCATTGGCTACCGCGACGATGTTCGCGGCAAGATGTCGAGCTTGTTTAATAAACTGAATCACGTTGCGGCAACCAACATCACAATAGACTGGCCTGAAGACGTTGAGCCTTACCCATCTCAATCAGCAGACTTATTCCATTCTGAGGCGCTACTGGCTTTTGCAAAATTATCTGCCCCCCTGCAACACTTGCCGATTTCAGGTAATACCGCCCAGCAGGCATGGCAAACCACAATAACAGCGAATGACGCGGCTTCCACTTCGGGGATTGGCTCACTATGGGCAAGATACAAAGTGGCCGAAATCGAGGACCAGGCCCGGCGCGGCAACATACCGCAACAGGATGTTCGGGATGCGGTATTGGACGTTGCATTGACACACAGCTTGTTAACCCGCTTTACCGCCTTTATCGCCGTTGATGAAACACCAGTGAGACCGCAGTATTTGCCCCTGTTCGGTGAAGGCGTCACCAATGTAATGCCCCATGGCTCAGCACAACAGCGTATGCAGTTTGCCAATACAGCCACGTCTGCAACCCTCTCCATGTGGCTGGGTATTTGGGGCTGCGTTGCCCTGTTTATTTTGCATATCAATAGAATTCGAGTGAAATGATGACAACGCTTCCGTTCACGTCATTAAACCGTATTCGAACGAGATTGAAGCTCAAAACTCTGGTCTCAATATTACTCTGCCTCTTTATTGCATGCAGTTGGGGGCACACCGGGTGGATAAAAGGAAAAGCGGTGTTGGCGCAATACTTTATTGCTGACGCATGGCAACAGTCGTTAACCTCGAAAGAAACTATCAAACCCTGGTCCTGGGCCGATACCTGGCCGGTCGCCCGGCTCGAGTTTCCTGCGTTAAATGAATCGATGTATGTGTTGGCGGGCAGCCATGGCACCAGCCTGGCGTTTGGACCTGGCCTAGCTGATGGCACTGCCCTGCCCGGCGAAAAAGGCACGACTATCATTCATGGTCACAGAGACACCCATTTCGCGTTGCTCGAAAACCTGAGTATAGGTGATATTGTCAGAATCCAGTCTAGCGAGGGGGACTGGCAACACTATGTCATTTCAGACACCCATATCATTGATACCCGCTCGCATAAATGGCTCATCGACCCGAATGAGCATACCCTGCAATTAGTAACCTGCTACCCGTTTAATAGTAGCAATGTCAATCCACCGCTGCGGTATGTGGTTGAGGCGCAACCAACCTCACACTTCCTTGCCAGTTCGGTGAAAACACCACAGGTTTCGCGTTTGAAAATGCAGACTGTGCCAGCAATTTGAACGCAAACTCATCTGACCAATTTTCGTCAACATTCTTTACAATACAATTACGAATGCACATTAAAGCATTGATATTTATCAAAATAAAAAATTGGCACCAATAATGCTACCGGTCATGCAACAGTCAATCTAAAAAAACAGATGATTTAATACTTAACCTGGAAAAAGGAACTTAAAATGAAAAAGTTATTATTGAGTGCTGGCTTACTTGTTGCGAGTTTTAGCGCGGCTGCAACAACTGTAGACATTTCACTTTGGTCACAGGAAGATTCTCCAAACTACAGTCGGAATGCCACTTGGAACGTAGGTTCCGGTAATAATGCTATCCAGAATTCTAATTCTTATGGCACCTTGGTCAGCGACTTCGTTGAAACCGGTGATTTCTCTTTCTTCGGCACAATGACTGCGACCACGGCCTCATTCAACGATAATGACATCATGGGTATTGTATTTGGTTGGCAGGACGACATGAACCACTATCGCTTGGGTTGGGAGCAAGGCGGTTTTAACGATGCAGGTTCTGGCGCTAGCGGTATGTGGTTAGTTGAGGAAGTCGCAGGTGTATCTACTATCCTGTTTCAAACCGAGCAATTTTGGGCTGACCTGGTTGAGTACAACTTTATTGTTGGTCGTTCAGGCAATGACATTAGCTTCTCTTTAGACGGTGTATCGCAAACATTTACTAATACCAGCTTCATGTCTGGCCGAGTTGGTTTTTACACTGAGAGCCAAACTGCAAACTTCTCAGGCTTAACGTCTGTACCACAAGCTCCGGATAACTTAGGCAAAGTTCCGGCTCCAGCTCCATTAGCCCTGCTGGGTCTTGCACTGGGCGTACTTGCTATTCGCCGTAAGGCATAAATTCCTGCCAGCGGGTAAGCAAGAACGCTCACCCGCTTCTTTACTTTCAAAAACGCCTCATCCCTCCTCTAATAAATTTAATTTGATTGGAATCACTTTTCCAACCAGAGCAATATTTCGAATAACGTAAAAATCTCACCTCACCTATAAAAACAACATTGAAAACTCGAATTATTGTCACCACAATAAGAAAATGAAGCGCATATCGTATCTTTCACTTTGGCTACTTTTCCTGTCAGTAATATGGGAAGTTGCTGGTGCGCATTCAGTCGACACTGCCTCCACTCATCACTCTGCACCCTATGCTCAAATCACGCCGAGTGACGTATCAAACGCACAAACGCTTGGTATTGCTCCGGTACTTTATTATCTAAAGCATGCAGTGCATTGGCTAACGCTGACATGTCCCGAACCTAGGCCTTATCTGCAGGCACCATTACCTACCGTCCCTGTTGAGAGCCAGCTCAATACCTATCTTTCCCTAATTACTTATCAGCACTATCAGAGCTCTTTAGATCCGTTTTCCTTGAACCATTAAATTACCCCGCTTCACAGCGGACTTAATGCTATTGATAAGGAAGCAACATGGATTTGCCGTATTCCCTTTATTTACCCGCGCTGGTCTGGCTGGCCTTTTTCTGCCTGATTGGCCTGTTTTTTGTGTTTTATCGCTGGGCGAAAAAACGCAAAGGCGCTGCGTTAGCGATTGGACTGTTTGTTCAAATGATGCTGCCAGACCCCAAGGTCGAACACACCATTGAGTGGATTGCTGAATCGAAGGAAAAACGCCTGAAGAAACAAACGCAAAGTGAAGATGAGCACTAAGTTCACCACGCCCTACCTGCTGTTTTCTGTAAACGCTGCCCCCCCGTAAACAGGGAACGGGCAGCAAACCATGAACAGAGCTCATGCATTGATGAAATAAAACCATTTTTTTTCATAATATGATAGGCGTATAACTTACACCGTGCTCCAGTTACCGCCAGCAGTTGTAGTCGGTCAGCTGCGCACAACAAAAGGAAAAGAGTTTAGGTTTTATCTCGGAAAAGAGACGAGCAAATCATCATGAATACCGATTTTACATTTACCATTAAGCGCGTGAGCTTCGATGAACATTATCATCCGGCAGACAGCACCCGTATTACCACTAACTTTGCAAATTTGGCGCGTGGTGAAAAGCGCCAGGAAAATCTCCGTAATGCGTTGCGAATGGTAGACAACCGCTTCAATGCACTCGCAAATTGGGACAATCCCAAAGGTGACCGTTATTCAGTTGAGCTTGACATTATCTCGGTTGAAATGGATGTTGCGGGTAGCGGTGAAAGCTTCCCGTCAATCGAAATACTGAAAACGAATATCGTCGATCACGTCACTAACGAACGTATTGAAGGTATCGTCGGCAACAATTTTTCATCGTATGTTCGCGACTACGACTTCAGTGTGGTTCTGCTGGACCACAATAAAAACCAACCCCAATTCTCGGTACCCGGAGACTTTGGTGACTTGCACGGCAAACTGTTTCAGCACTTTGTTAACTCAGAGGCTTACAGAGCCCACTTTAAAAAGTTGCCGGTCATCTGTTTAAGTGTGTCTGACAACAAGGTGTATCACCGCACCGAAAACCAGCATCCTATTCTGGGTTTTGAATACCTGGCCAATGAAACGTCGCTTACCGAGCAGTACTTTAAAAAGATGGGGCTGCAAGTACGGTATTTTATGCCACCTAACAGTGTGGCACCGCTGGCGTTTTATTTCTTCGGCGATCTGTTGAACGATTACACCAACCTGGAATTGATCAGCACAATTAGCACCATGGAAACGTTCCAGAAAATTTATCGCCCGGAGATCTACAACGCCAACGCCGTGGCAGGTAAATGCTATAAACCAAACTTAAACAATGCTGATCATTCCATAACACAAATTGTGTATGACCGCGAAGAGCGCAGTCGCCTTGCAAAGGCCCAGGGCAAATTTGCTGAAGAGCATTTTATAAAGCCTTATCAGCACATCCTTGAACAATGGTCAGCCAACCACGCCTAACCCGGCATTCTGTTGACCTTATATTGCAGAGATTTACCATGAAAACACTGTTACCCACCTCTACAGCAGGCAGTTTGCCAAAGCCATCCTGGTTAGCCGAACCGGAAAAACTCTGGTCACCCTGGAAGTTAACTGAACAGGGACTTGCCGAAGGAAAAAAAGATGCGTTGCGACTGTCATTACAAGAGCAACAGCACGCGGGCGTTGACATAGTGAGCGACGGCGAGCAAACCCGCCAGCATTTTGTGACGACCTTTATTGAACACCTCAATGGCGTGGATTTTGAGCAGCGCGAAACCGTGACAATTCGCAATCGTTACGAAGCGAGTGTACCCACGGTGGTTGGCCCGGTGTCCCGAACCAAACCGGTGTTTGTCGATGACGCCAGGTTCCTCAGAAAGCAAACTAACCAGCCAATTAAATGGGCCTTGCCTGGCCCGATGACAATGATTGATACCTTGTACGATGCGCACTATAAAAGTCGCGAAAAGCTGGCCTGGGAGTTTGCCAAAATTCTCAACGAAGAGGCCAAGGAACTCGAGGCAGCCGGCGTAGACATTATCCAGTTTGACGAGCCGGCTTTTAACGTGTTTTTCGACGATGTGAACGACTGGGGCATCGCTGCCTTAGAACGGGCGATTGAAGGCTTGTCTTGTCAGACAGCCGTGCATATCTGTTATGGCTATGGCATTAAAGCCAACACAGACTGGAAGAAGACACTGGGTTCAGAGTGGCGCCAGTACGAAGCCGTATTCCCTAAACTGCAACAATCCAATATCGACATTATTTCGCTGGAGTGCCATAACTCGCACGTGCCCATTGAACTGTTGTCGTTGATCCGCGGAAAAAAGGTAATGGTCGGCGCTATCGATGTGGCTAACCATGCCATAGAAACACCGGAAGAAGTGGCCAATACACTGCGTAACGCCCTGAAATATGTCGATGCCGACAACCTCTACCCATGCACTAATTGCGGCATGGCACCGCTGCCGCGCGATATTGCCAATGCCAAACTTAGTGCGTTGAGCGCAGGTGCTGCCATAGTGCGCAAAGAACTGGAAACATCAAGGTAGCGGTCATTAATAGAGCCCGAAAGGGTTTCCAAAACACAAAGCCTGGCGTTACCCCCTATTAAGATAAAGGCAGTAAGGTAAACGCCAGGTTTTCATCGACTGACTAGAAAACCATTTAACTTCGCTACATTGCCGATGCAGGTGACTCTACCACCAGCCAGCCAATCACAGTCACAGCCCCCGCATACATGAGCAGCCCCGCATAATTGCCACTGAATACCAATGGCAATACAGGCAATACAAGACTCCAGGCAAGCCACTTTCTAGCCCGTGACGACAGACCAAAACCCAGCTTACTGTGCCCATTGTGCTTTTGCTGCTGTTGGCGGCGACGGGGGTCCGAGCAGGTCAACAGCAGAATGACAACCAGGCTAAACAGAATAAAGGGTAACGTCGCAATCAAATGGTTCATTTTGCCGCTCCTGACAGGGTTCCGACATGTTCACTGGCTACCGCTTCTGTTGCCGTGTGATCGCTTTCCTGCGCTTGGTTGGATGCATAGACGCGATAGAAACACCACACGCCGCAGAGTAACAACACAGCATCAATAAACATCAGCGCAACGTTGCCTTGTTCGATGGCCTGTATCCACCCAAACCCGGAGGTCAGATAGCGAATAACCGGCAGTGCTAAACACAGCGCGCCATTCGCCACCAATAAGATCAGCTGAAGCTGCCTTACTGACCTGATAATCAGAGTAATGAGTGAAACCATTGCTGCGGCCAGCAAAAACGATACGGGTGTCCAGAGACTCTGATTCGATTGCAGTGCACCGCTAACAAAAAAGCCCAGTGCGCTGCTGAGTGAACACAATGGCAGTCCGGTGAAGCCCCACACGCACATGCGGCTGAACCACTGCCAGCCAGTCGCTTGTTTTTCATTTCTGAACGCGTACAACTGAAGACCAGTGATAGTGACGTAGCAAGAGGCGACACCCAGGCTGATCCATATGATTTTCGACATGAGTCCGGCGAACGTGCCAAAATGAATCGGATAGATCAGCGACATAATGGCACTACCGGCAGACGGTACAGTGCCTACCAGCGGCTTATACTCAACAAACTCACCATTGGTTGCGTCGTAGACCCGTTGAGCAAACCCGACCTCACCTTCCGTCGGCATAAAAAACGCAGTCAGACTGGCAGACTCCGTCCCCCAGTGCGAAATGGCAATAAAGGTCGGTACTGCAGACTGATTACCGATGGCATCGGCCAGCATACCGTTGATGCTGGCGGAGTCTTGTGGCGCTTCACTTTTGTGCGCCTGCTCACCCACCAACGTTTGCATCATGGCTTCCTGATCGCCACCAAATGCCACCACCGCCATTGCGGGCAAACCAAACGCGGTAGCAAAACTGAAGAAGCTTCCCGTGAACGCCAGCAATATCGCAAACGGGATACTCCAGGTTCCCGCCACAGTATGTGAATCGCGTTTCAGCGGCTTGCCATCACGCTGTTTACGAATCGTAAATAAGTCGGTAAACAAATGGCGATGCATCATAAATCCGGATACCGCAGCAACCAGCATTGCCAGGCCTAAAATACCGGTTAAAATTAAGCCCCAGGGTGCCGGTAGGTGTAATTCGGTGTGAATTGATACCAGGAAGCGGCTGAGTGCGTAACTGTCGTCCTGCGCGTAGATATCACTGCCAAATCCTTCCCGCTGCTGAACAATCTCGCCTTGCCCATTCACTTTGTACTGAACGCCGTATTCATCCATCACGCCACTGGGATTTTGCTTATGAGTGTGAAAGAAAAACACCAGATTCTGGCGATGATCTTCGTAAGCTGAAATTTCCTCCAGATAAGCTCTGTCGGTTTGGGCTGCCAGTGTTGCCAGCACGTTATCGACGTCCTGTGTCGCCAACATCTGCTGATTAAGATTGCTATTCGACCACTCACCCACTTCGTCTGACACGACGGCTACCGTACCGGTAAAAATGACTGCGTACAGCAGCATTCCCAACACGATCCCCGACCAGGAATGCAGGCTGAGTAACGCCTTAGCTTTGGAGCGTATTGGTTGTTCGTTTAGGTTGCTCATTATTTCCCCCAGAACTGAAAGGCCAGAATAACGCCGTTGACCACTGCCAACACAACCAGCAACCACCAGGCGGATTGCATACGTTGTGTCAGATAGGTGTAGAAAAACAACACCGCCCAAATCAACGGAAACATAACCAGTGGCACGATGATATTATTGACCTTTCCGATTCCCGGCGGAAACCAGGCCGCCATCGCCAGCATCACCAGTAAAGTCACTACCAGTGTTGCCGGCCCGCTTAACCAGAATCGTTGACTGGACAGAAACGCGAACGGATGACGTTGTACATTCATGCCAAACTCCCTCTTTAATCGTTGTTACCGTTTTGGATTAGTAAACACGACATCCAAAACGCGAAAACGCCCGGTGTTTACACCGGGCGTCTTATTGCCATGCTGGTTGTATCAACCCTGCTCGAACAGCGCTTTAGTAGTTCCAGTGCAGCGACAAGCTGTAGTTCACTGGTGAACCAACAAACGCCTGCTCGGTGCGTACTGAGCTCAGATAATCTTCGTTCAGAATATTATCCAGATTCAGGCTAACTGAAATCTGCTCGTTAACGCTATACTGCACGTAGCCGCCCAGCAACGCGTAGGCATCCTGGCTAATTCGACCAAAGCCGGTAGTGAAATAGGTTTCACTTTGCCATCTCAGCGACACACCTGCTTTCAGCTTTTCTTCCCACGACGGGGTGTAGTCCGCCAGCAACTTCAGCGTGCGACGAGGAATAAAGGTACGCGCTTCATTACCTGCTTCGTCGTCCATTGTCAGTGCAGTAAATCCGCCCTGAACAAACCACTCATCTGACACCTGACCAGATACTTCCAGCTCGAAACCGTTTGAATCAACAGTGACCCCGCGGTACAAGGCATAGTTGAAGTCATCTGAGTAATCGTCGTCATCGATGCCGTCACCGTCTCCGTATTCAATGAACTCATACAGGTTTTCCTGTTCAGTTCTGAACACCGCAAAGCTGATCAGCAGGTTGTTATCAAGACGTTTTTTCACGCCAAGCTCGTAGCTGCGGCCTTCCGCGGAGCCCAGCGGTTCAAGGTCTTCATTCAGGTAATACTGCGGCTGATAAATATCACTGTAGCTACCGTAGAAGTTAAGATCTTCCCAAACTTCCCAGGTAAAACCGATATACGGGCTGCTGCCGTCTTCAGTGGTAGAGGTTGATGCTCCCCAGGACTCACCTTCGTTTTCGTAATCAACAAAACTGGCACCCAGCACAAAATCAAAATCTTCAGTAACGGCTAACTGCAACGCACCGTAGTAGCGATTAAGGGTGATATCGGTGAAGCCCGCCTGATAAGGGTCAGCCCAGGTCGGTCTGGCAACTTCAGTACCCGTCCAGTTAGGCAGTGCCGGCATTACATCAAAGCCAGACAGCGCACCAAAATCCATATCACTGGTTTCAGCGTCGGCCAGGCTTACACCTAAATTAAAGGTGTGTTCAAGACCCCATGCTTCGAACGTACCCTGCAGGTTGTTGTCCCAAATCAGGGTTTTATCATCGGCGGTAAATTTACCCGGATAGCCCAGCATGCCTAAGCCCGTGCTGCTGTCCAGACCTGTGTTGTAGTAAGCGTAAAACAGCTCTGACTGATCTTCGTAATTAATGTAGTTAACCTTACTGGTAAAGTTCAGGTTGTCATTAATAAACCAGCTCACCTCGGCGAAAGCCGTTTGGTTGAGGGTATCCCAGTAAGTCCAGTCCATAGCCGTTGTAGTGGACTCATCAAAATCGACTTGTGTCCCGTCAGAATAAATTTGAGGTACCGCACCCCATGTTACCCCGTCACTGTTGTTGTCCTGGTGTGAGTAACCGAACGTCACGGTAAGCGCATCGCTGATCTGGCCATCAACAACACCATAGAAAATGGTACGGTTATTTGAATAGTGATTCAGCCAGCTGTCTTTGTCCTGATACACGACAACAGCTCGCGCCGCCCAACTGCCTGACTCGGTAAGTGGCGTTGATACATCTGCAACGGCGCGGAAATTATTCCAACGACCTGCGGTCAGTGACACACTGGCCTGCTTCTCGTTGCCTGGGCGCTTACGAACATAGTTCACCGTACCTGACGGGTTACCCAAGCCGGTAATCAAGCCATTGGAACCGCGAATAAATTCGATTTTTTCGTACATGGCCGTGTCCAAATCGCCAACGAAAATATCGCCGAATGGGATACCAGAGCCGTCAATGTGCATGCTGGTAATGTCAAAACCACGGGCATTGAAATAAGTGCGGTCGGTTTCACTCTGATCGACATTGATACCCACCACTTGTTTAAACAAGCTGTTGATATCAAATAAATTGTAGTTGGCAATAGTGTCATCTTCGATGATCGACAATGACTGTGGTGTATCAAAGCTATCCAAACCCAAACCAGTGGCACCTGAACTCACACGTTGGATACGGCTTTCAACAATACGGATGACTTCTACGTCATCCTGCGCAGTATCTGTCTGGGCAGATTCGGTTGTCTGTGCGTGGAGGCCAAACGCCAGCATAATGGGCGACAGCGCAAAAATTTGCTTCTTGGTCATAGTGTTCTCTGGATCAGTGTGGGTAAATATTTCGGCTGCATTATAGAGACTAAAGCTTAATTCGTAAATGATAATTATTATTATTTACGCATTCATTAGTATTTCTTTATCCGGAGAGGACAATACAATACTTAGGCCAACAAACGTGATGAACCAGGAAGGTGTTCTATAGATAAGCGGCTATTGCCAATAAAAAAAGCGAACCCTGTTGCTCAAGATTCGCTTTGTTTGTGAGTAAACTTGCTTTGCTAGACTTAGCTCTGGCGGCGGTGTGTACGCTCTTTTCTAAGCTTGTGTTTCTTTACCGAACGGCGCATACGGCTCAAACGGGCATGATCAAGCTTATTCTGGCGATCATCTACCATACTTTCGTTTTCTTGAGGCAGTTGCACCAAACCACGTAGCGCGTTGACATCGCTCAGCGGCAACTCTACCCATGCGCCCTGTGGCAGACGTTTTTGCAGTTCAATGGGTCCGTAACGCACGCGGATCAGGCGGCTCACCTGGCAATCCTGAGTTTCCCACAAGCGACGTACTTCTCGGTTACGGCCTTCTTCGAGCGTCACGTTGAACCACTGGTTAACACTTTCATCATCGTTAGGGCGTGGCTTAATGGTAGTGAATTTAGCCAAGCCATCTTCCAGTTCAACCCCTTTGGTCAGCGCTTGCAGTGATTTGGAAGACACCTCACCAAAAATACGCGCTGCATACTCACGCTCAACTTTACAGCGAGGGTGCATTAATCGATTCGCCAGTTCACCATCGTTGGTGAACAACAGCAAACCGCTGGTGTTAATATCCAGTCGGCCCACCGCAATCCAGCGGCCCTGACTGATATTCGGCAAGCGATCGAACACCGTACTGCGCCCTTCCGGATCAACACGGGTACACAGCTCGCCTTCCGGCTTGTTATACATCAGCACACGGCACACCGGTGTCTCCTGCTGACGGGCTAATGCGTGTCCGTCTACGCGAATTTGCGCCGTTGCATCTACGCGATCGCCCAATGTGGCAACCGCGCCATTAACCGATACCCGGCCCTGCTCAATCCAGCGTTCCATCTCCCGGCGAGAACCGAGGCCATGATTAGCAAGGACTTTCTGTAATTTCTCTGTCATTAGTGTAATGGCTCTGTTTGGTCGCTATCACCCAATACATGTAACGAGGCATCTGCGACGTCTTCCAGTGACTGCATAAACGCGTCTGCATTAGGCAAGTCCGACAAGGACTTCAGCGAAAAATAATCTAAAAATTGTTTGGTAGTGGCATACAAAGCCGGCCTGCCCGGTACTTCTTTATGGCCCACTACCTTAATCCACTCACGCTCAGTGAGGGTTTTGATGATGTTACTGCTTACCGCTACGCCCCTTACCTGTTCGATTTCACCACGGGTAATAGGCTGGCGGTAGGCAATTAACGCCAGGGTCTCTAACATCGCCCGGGAATATCGCGGGCTGCTCTCCTGCCATAATCTGCTGAGCCAGGGGCTCAAGCTGTCGAGTGACTGAAACCGGAACCCACTGGCGACTTCTACCAGTTGGATACCGCGCGGTCGGTAATCGAGCATTAATTCATCAAGCGCTGATTTTATCGCTTTATCGGCTACGGTAAAATCCGCCAGTACGGTATTTTTCAATTTTTCTATCGAAACCGGCCCATCTGACACAAATATTGTAGCTTCAATGAGCTGCTTTAGCTGTTGCGCATTAATCTTCTTCATGATGACTTCCCAATTTCACATGAATTCTGGCGTAAGGCCCGGCCTGTACGAGTCGAATACTCTGCCCTTTTACCAGTTCCAGAATGGCTAAAAACGTAACAACGGCACCCGCGCGTCCTTCTTCTGCGGTAAACAGCGCTTCCATGGGGGTGTAAGTTTCAGTATTCAGCGTTTGCAGAATTTTACTCATTCTTTCCCGGGTGCTCAGTGCTTCAGGCGCAATATGGTGATGCTCAAACGCTGCCGCACGCTGCATAGCAGCAGAAAACGCCATCACCAAATCCTGTAAGCTCACGTCGGGCTGGATGATGACCGGCTCAATACTGTCGTCGGGTGTCACCGAAACGTCGAAGATATCGCGTTCCATGCGCGGCTGCAGATCCAAATCTTCCGCCGCCTGCTTTACCAGCTCGTATTCTTTTAAGCGGCGAATGAGCTCCGCGCGCGGGTCGGCTTCTTCGTCATCGTCGTCTGAGTGCTTAGGTAGTAACAACCTTGACTTGATCTCCGCCAAAATGGCAGCCATAAGCAAGTATTCTGCAGCTAACTCCAGCTTAAGGGTTCGCATCACCTCGACGTATTCCATGTACTGCCGGGTGATTTCAGCTACCGGCATACTGGTAATATCAAACTTCTGTTTGCGAATTAAATACAACAATAAATCAAGCGGACCTTCAAACGATTCCAGAATCACTTCCAGCGCATCCGGCGGAATATATAAGTCTTCCGGCTTTTGGATAACCGCTTCACCATGCACAAACGCCAGCGGCAGCGGCTGCTGCACTGGCTCATTGGTTGGCAAAGACGGGTTATCGTTTGAATCTGTCATTACTGAAAAGGCGTGATATCGCCAGCACCTTCACGCACGATAACCGCTTCGCCTTCGCTTAAGTCCACCACGGTTGTGGGCTGTTCGCCCAAATAGCCGCCATGTAAAATCAGGCCAACCTGTTTTTCCAGCTTGTCGCGAATTTCATCTGGATCCGATTCGGCTACCTGTGCTCCAGGCAATATTAAAGACGTCGACATCAGCGGCTCGTTTAACTCTTCCAGCAACGCCAGTGCAATCGCGTTGTCCGGCACCCGCATGCCAATGGTTTTGCGTTTCGGATTTTGCAATCGGCGCGGCACTTCACGTGTAGCTTTTAACACAAAGGTGTAAGGCCCGGGGGTGTTATTTTTAATTTGGCGAAATGCCGTATTGTCTACTTTTGCATAAACAGACAGTTCGGACATGTCGCGACACATAAGCGTAAAGTTGTGGTCTTTGTCGATTTGACGTATGCGGCAAATCTGCTCCAGCGCACGCTTATCTTCCATCTGGCAACCAATGGCGTAGCCTGAATCGGTGGGATACACCACGACTTCCCCCTGGCGAATCAACTCAACCGCTTGCTTGATTAAGCGGGTTTGCGGGTTGTCGGGGTGCACATAAAAAAACTGACTCATACAATTATCTCTCAGAGGATAAAACAGGCGTTAACGCCCAATCATGCCATACTGGGGTCAGTGTATCGCTTTTCAGACCGCAACGCCCGAGTTCTGTCCAACGACCCGGCATATGAAAATCGGAACCAGCCGACGCCAGAAAACCGTATTCGTCGACCAATTCGAATAACAATTGTTGTTTAGCCGGGTTTGCCGTTGGGAATACCACTTCAACAGCATCGCCTTTTGCGTGTTTAAAATCCGTCAGTAGTCTTCGCAGCCACTTGGTCGTAATATCGTAATGCAGAGGATGTGCAAGTACTGCCTGACCGCCTGCAGCATGGATCGCCTCAACCGCTTCAGCAATGCTTGCCCATTCCGCTTTCACCGCGGCCCGTTTGCCTTTACCCAGGAACTTCTTAAAGGCTGTCTCCATGGACGTCACCGAGTAGCAGTCCACCAGCACCCTTGCAAAATGGGCCCGGGTGATTTGGCCGTCACGCGCATATCGCTTCGCTCGTCCCAAAGTACCTTCGAATCCGCATTTTGCCAGCTTATCGGCGATTTTAGCAGCACGTTCATCGCGCTTTTGCTGTTGAACTTGCAGAAATGCCTGTAGGGTTTGATTGTGCCGGTCGATGTTTAACCCCACAACGTGGATCTCAAAGCTATGCCAATGGGTAGAGATTTCCACCCCATCGATTAATTGTAAGCCCGGATAGTGTGCGGCAACGCCGTCGTGAGCCGCGTCGAGTCCGGCTGTAGTGTCGTGATCAGTAATAGCCAGCACATCTACCTGCATGTTCTGCGCCCGCATTACCAACTCGGCAGGCGTCAGTTGCCCGTCGGAAAAAGTCGTGTGACTGTGTAAGTCAATTTTCATGTATTTTCAAATTTAAGGTTGACACAGTGTGAGTTTTGTTTTCTTCTATAGGCCAAGTATACGGATTGATAGCGCGATTGCCTATCAAACTTCAACGATAAAGAATTAAGACAGAATACGACAATGCTCAAACAACCCCTAAACAGCCTTAACGTGGCAACTATCTGGTGGTGGCACTCCCTTCGATAAACGGGCGGTGTGAGCGTTAGTGCGCAGAATAAACAAAAAAAGGCCCGTAACATACGGGCCTTTTTTTTAATTTTTTTTAACCGGAGTAAAGCAATGAGTTTGGCCGAATTAGGCGTCGTACCGGGAAAAGTGGAAACCATCGAAAGAACGGCGACCTACGTAAATGATCCACTGGCAGCCTTTGCCGGGCTTTGCGGCGATCAGCCCCATGCCCTGCTATTGGAGTCTGCTGAGATTGACAGCAAAGACAACTTACAAAGTTTGTTAATGGTCGACGCCGCTGTGCGTTTCGAGTGCCGCGGTCAGCAGGTGTCACTGGAAGCACTTAGTGCCAATGGCAAAGGTATTCTTCCCTTGTTTACCGAACTCAACCTGCCCGGGTTGCAGTGCCAGGTTGTCAGTGAAACACAACTCACCCTGACCTGTGATACCAGCCATGACGCACTGGACGAAGACGCGCGCCTCAAATCATCCAGCGTATTTGATGTACTTCGCAGCGTGGTTAATGAAATCAGCCCCATTCGCGAGCATCAGAACGCGGTATTTTTGGGCGGTGTCTTTGCGTACGACTTGCTGGCTACGTTCGAGCAACTGCCCGAGGTACAGGAAGGCGATAACGACTGCGCCGACTACGTGTTCTATCTGGCTGAAACCCTAATCACCTTCGACCATCAAACCCGACAGGCAAGCTTGCTGGGCAGTGTGTTCAGTGGCGCAGATGTAGCAACCAGTTATTTTGCTATTGCTCAACGCCTTGAGCACCTTGCTGCAGAATTGCAACACATCCCGGCGCTCGACCTGACACCGGCGGAAGTGGACGATGTCGCGCTTAACGTCGACAAATCAGACGAAACCTATTGCCAGGACGTGCTGACCTTAAAAGAACACATACTGGCAGGGGATATTTTCCAGGTTGTTCCCTCCCGAACGTTCTCGCTTCCCTGCCCTGCTCCACTGACCGCCTACGCCGCGTTAAAACAACAAAACCCCAGCCCTTACATGTTTTATATGCAAGACAAAGATTTCACTATTTTTGGGGCATCACCAGAGTCTGCATTGAAATACTCCGCCGAGAGCAACGTAGTAGAAATCTACCCGATTGCCGGTACGCGTCCACGGGGCAAACGTCCGAATGGCGAAATCAATCCCGATTTAGACAGCCGCATTGAGCTGAACCTGCGTGAAGATCAGAAAGAAAAAGCAGAGCATTTAATGCTGGTTGACCTGGCCCGTAATGACGTTGCCAAAGTGTCTGAACCTGGTACGCGCTATGTGAAAGACCTGTTGAAAGTTGACCGCTACTCCCACGTAATGCATTTGGTATCCCGTGTAGTAGGCCAGTTGCGCAGCGACTTAGATGCCCTGCATGCCTATCAGGCGTGCATGAACATGGGCACATTAGTTGGCGCCCCTAAAGTCAGTGCCGCAAATTTAATTCGCAAGGTAGAGCAAAAGCGCCGGGGCAGTTATGGCGGCGCGGTAGGGTATTTGAATAATGCCGGTGACATGGATACCTGTATTGTTATTCGGTCGGCCTTCGTTAAAAACGGCACCGCTTATATTCAGGCTGGTGCCGGAGTGGTGTACGACTCTGACCCGCAAGCCGAAGCTGATGAGACTCGCAGTAAAGCCCAGGCTGTAATTAACGCAGTAAAAAGTGCCATGGTAGTAAAAGGAGCATCCGCATGAGTCAGCCAATCACCGTCTTTCTGCTCGACAACGTCGACTCATTTACCTACAACCTGGTAGATGAGCTACGCACCATGGAACTGAACATTGTGGTTTACCGCAATAACGTGCCGGCACAATTATTATTCGATAAAATGCAGGCAGCGGCTGAAAATGGGCCGGTTTTACTGTTATTATCCCCGGGTCCGGGCGCGCCTCATGAGGCCGGCTGTATGCCAGAGCTTCTGACGTTGGTTCAGGGCCACTTCCCGGTATTGGGAATTTGCCTGGGTCATCAGGCTATTGTGGCCCATTACGGCGGCAAAGTAGGCCGGGCTGAGGACGTTATGCACGGTAAATCATCGGCGATTACCCACACCGGCGAAGCCATGTTTGCAGGCCTGCCGCAGCCACTGCACGTTGCCCGTTATCACTCATTGATGGCAACGGAACTACCAGACGGCTTAGCCCCTCTGGCGACAGTTGGTACAACGGTAATGGCGGTTTACCAGGCACAAGACAACATGCTGGGTTTTCAATTCCACCCTGAGTCGATTTTAACCGCCCAGGGCAGCCAGCTACTGTTGCAAAGTATTCACTATTTGACCAAAGGGGCCGAATCCCATGGCTGACTATACGGATATCATTGAGAAGCTGTTTGACGGCCAGCATCTGGCTCAGGCTGAAGCCTTCTCAGTATTTAATCAGGTGATGCACGGTGAGTTGTCAGAAGTAAAACTGGCCACCTTGCTAACGGCGCTGAAAATGAATGGCGAGTCGCCGAATGAAATTGCTGGCGCAGCCAGTGCCATGGTGTCGAATGCGCGGCCATTCCCAACTCCGGATTACGCCTTTGGCGATATTGTTGGCACCGGCGGCGACGGTCACCACACCATTAATATTTCCAGTGCCGCGGCGCTGGTTGCTGCAAGTTGCGGCATCAAGGTCGCCAAACACGGCAACCGAAGTGTGTCGAGCAAATCAGGCTCAGCTGACTTTTTCCGCGAATGCGGTATTAAACTCGATATTACCCCTGACATTGCGCGAACTTGTTTAGACGACACTAACTTCTGCTTCTTGTTTGCACCTGTCTATCACGCAGGCATGCGCTTTGCTGCCCCGGTTCGGGCTGAAATGAAAACCCGTACCCTGTTTAATATACTCGGTCCGTTGGCGAATCCGGCGGGTCCCACCTTCGGCGTTTTTGGCGTCTATACGCCGACGTTGCTGGATGTTTACGCCCAGACACTGAATTTAATGGGCCAACAACGCGCTTTGATCGTACATGGTGATGGCCTGGATGAACTCGCTCTGCACGGCCCGACTCAGGTTGTAGAACTCGAGCATGGCAGTACAACACAGTACACCTTAACGGCCGATGATTTTGGCCTACAAAGCGCGCCGCTCAGCGCTATCGCCGGTGGCGAGCCACATGAAAACAAAGCCATGATAGAGGCTGCACTGTGTGGCAAAGGGCAAGAGGCGCATATTGCTGCTATTGCCATGAACGCAGGTGCGCTGTTAAAGGTTGCCGGTGCAGCAGACTCCTTTAAGCAAGGTGCCACAATGGCACTGGATGCCATGGCCAACGGCGCCCCATTACAATTGATAAAAGACGTGGCTGAAGTCAGCCAGCAGGAAGTAACCGAATGAGCAACGTACTTGCCAAAATTGTAGAAGACAAACACGTTGAGTTAGAGGCTCGAATGGCCGCTTTACCACTGGACACAGTTAAGGCCAACCTCACGCCTTCCACTAAGAGTTTATTTGACGCCCTGTCTGCGCCAAATGCCGGCTTTATACTGGAGTGTAAAAAAGCGTCGCCTTCTAAGGGCCTGATCCGTGAAAAATTTGACCTGGACGAAATCTTAGCGGCCTATACGCCCTACGCGGCGGGTATTTCCGTGCTAACCGACGAGAAATACTTCCAGGGAAATTACGACTATCTGGCCTATGTGACTGAGCGGGTTGAACAGCCAGTACTGAACAAAGACTTCTTTGTTAATGAATATCAGGTCTATCTGGCCCGTTATTTCAATGCAGATGCCATATTGTTAATGCTGTCGGTGCTCGACGATGAGACCTATTCGAAACTGGCCGCGTTAGCAGACAGCCTGGCGCTAGACATACTGACCGAGGTCAGCAATGAAGAGGAAATGCAGCGCGCGATTGCGTTAAAAGCAAAAATCATCGGCATCAACAACCGGGATTTACGCGATCTGTCTACCGATCTGGCCACCACCGAAAAGCTGGTGCCCATGCTGGAAGCTGCCACTCACGAGTACGTGGTGATCAGCGAGTCTGGTATTTATACCCATCAGGACGTGTTGCGCCTTGCCCCATTGTGTCAGGGTTTTCTGGTAGGTAGCGCACTCATGGCGCAGGCCGACCTTGCGCTTGCTGTTAAGCAACTGGTATACGGCAAAGTAAAAGTCTGTGGTATGACCCAGGCCGAGCAAACAGCTCACGCTTTCCAAAGTGGCGCAAGTTACTGCGGACTGATATTTGCCACCCACTCCAAACGTTGCGTGACACCCGAACAAGCCAAAGCGATTGTTGAGCAAACGCCTGGACGCTATGTTGGCGTGTTTGTTAACCAGCCTATTGAAATGGTGTTAAAAGTGGCGAATGAACTTTCACTGGCTGCGGTACAACTACACGGTGACGAAGACACCGTATTCCGCCAGCACCTGCGCAACGGACTGCCAAAAGGCTGTGAAATCTGGCAAGCCGTCGGTGTGGCTGGCGAGCTGCCTTATTTAATTCATGCTTTGTTAGACGACGAAACGCTGGACCGCGTATTGCTTGATTGTCAGGTAGGTAAAGAAACCGGCGGAACCGGTCAGCAATTCGACTGGTCGCTCATTCACAATGAACTGGAATTAGACAAACTTATTATTGCCGGCGGTATTTCACCAGCCAATGTGGCAGATGCGCAGGCAACGGGGGCCGACATGGTCGACGTAAACTCAGGCGTAGAAACCAAGCCCGGTGATAAATCAGACGAACAGGTAACCGCACTTTTTTCGGTGTGTCGCCGATATTAATGAATCAGGACCACAAATGAATCAATTAGATGCAAAATTTGGGGAATACGGTGGCATGTACGTGCCCGAGTTACTTATTCCCGCACTGGACCAACTGGAGCAGGCTTTTCTGGAAGCCAAAGACGACCCGGCATTTAACGCCGAGTTTATGTCGTTGTTAAAAGACTATGCTGGTCGCCCGACATCGATGACGTTAACCCGTAACCTGGTCTCTAATCCCAAGGTAAAACTGTACCTGAAACGTGAAGATCTGCTTCACGGTGGCGCGCACAAAACCAATCAGGTACTGGGTCAGGCACTGCTGACCAAGCGCATGGGTAAAACCGAAGTTATCGCTGAAACCGGCGCTGGTCAACACGGTGTGGCAACAGCACTCGCCTGTGCTTTATTGGGATTAAAAGCCCGTATTTACATGGGCGCCAAAGACGTTGAGCGTCAGGCTCCAAACGTATTCAGAATGCGCCTGATGGGCGCAGAAGTCATTCCGGTCGATTCAGGCTCAGGCACACTGAAAGACGCAGTAAACGAAGCACTGCGTGACTGGTCTGCAAACTACGACAAAGCGCACTACCTGCTGGGTACTGCGGCAGGCCCGCACCCTTTCCCTACCATCGTGCGTGAATATCACCGCATGATTGGTGAAGAAACCCGCGCGCAAATGCTGGAAAAAGAAGGCCGTCTGCCAGACGCCGTCGTCGCCTGTGTAGGTGGAGGCTCAAATGCTATCGGTATGTTTGCCGACTTTATCGACGAACCTTCGGTACGTCTGGTAGGCGTAGAGCCTGCCGGTAAAGGCGTGCACACCAAAGATCACGGTGCGGCCATTGGCAAAGGCACCAAAGGCATTCTGCACGGTGCGTATACGTACATCATGCAGGATCAGGATGGTCAGATTGAGGAAAGCTATTCAGTATCAGCCGGTCTGGACTACCCTGCCGTTGGCCCTCAACACGCTTACCTTTCAGACATTGGCCGTGCAGAATACGTTTCTGTAACCGATGACGAAGCACTCAATGCGTTCCAGTTGCTGGCCCGCAAGGAAGGGATTATTCCTGCCCTGGAGTCGTCTCACGCACTTGCCTATGCACTGAACATGGCAGATGAAGCGGAAGATGACACCATCATTGTAGTTAACCTGTCAGGCCGTGGCGACAAAGACCTGGGTCATGTGATCAGTATTTTAGGAGATCAGGTCAATGGATAGATATGCAGATATGTTTGCTCGTTTAAACGAGCAGAATGAAGGCGCCTTTGTTCCCTTCGTCATGATTGGCGATCCGGACCTGGAAACCTCAGAAAAAATTATTACCCAGTTAATTGAAAGCGGCGCAGATGCATTAGAGTTAGGTATTCCCTTTTCCGACCCGGTAGCGGATGGCCCGACAATCCAGAAAGCCGCGATTCGCGCGCTGGACAATAGCGTTACGCCAACTAAGTGCTTCGAACTGCTAGCACGTATTCGTGCCAAATACCCGGATATTCCAGTTGGCCTGCTACTGTACAGTAACCTGGTACTGGCAAAAGGCGTCGAACATTTCTACGCAGAAGCCGCTAAAGCTGGCGTCGACTCAATATTGATTGCAGATGTCCCTATCCGCGAAGCCAAGCGCTTCATTGATACGGCAAACAGCAACGGTATTAAGCAGATCCTGATTGCCCCGCCTAACGCCACCGATGCCACATTCCAGGCTATTGGCGACTTATCTGCAGGCTATACCTATCTGCTTGGCCGTGCTGGTGTTACGGGTGCGGAAACAGCGGCAACCATGCCTGCTGCGTCTCTGATTGAGAAACTCACCAACGTTAACGCTGCCCCACCGTTACTGGGCTTTGGTATTTCTAACCCGGAACAGGTGAAACACGCTATCGAAAGCGGAGCTGCAGGTGCCATTTCAGGTTCAGCAACTGTGAACCTAATCGAACAAAATCTGCATGACGTGCCAGCTATGTTAAGCGCGCTGGATGGGTTTGTTTCTTCAATGAAAGCAGCAACAAGGAAGTAAGCATGTTTTATATGATTTGTGCCACTGACGTGGAAAACAGTCTGGAAAAACGCCTGGCTGCGCGCCCTGCTCACCTTGCGCGTTTAAATGCCCTGAAAGACGAAGGCCGCTTGCTAATCGCGGGCCCCTTCCCTGCCATTGACAGTGAAGACCCAGGCCAGGCCGGCTTTACCGGTTCGTTGGTGGTTGCAGAGTTCGAGAGTCTGAACGATGCGCAAACCTGGGCAGACGCCGACCCTTACATTGAAGCGGGTGTGTACGCCTCTGTAGTCGTAAAACCCTACAAAAAAGTCCTGCCATAAACCGCAAAACGCTAACGCAGGTGCAATTTCGTTGCACCTGCGCCACGCAATGATAGTATATTCAGACAACATTCAGCCAGGTAACGCTATGCTAGCGGCATAGTTAGTCAGGTTACTGCCATCGTCGGAGTATTATGTACAGATTGAGTACCCTAGGCATTGTATTGTTCATGTTGCTGTCGAGTCCTATTGCGTCGGCACAGCAGGACCAAGCCAAGCCGGTTAAAAACACTACGCAAGCTGCTGAGCAAGCCAGACGGCATGTTGACGGCCGCGTGTTAAAAGTGGACAAGACCAAGAGTGCTTATCGCGTAAAAATGCTTAAAAAGTCCGGCCGTGTGGTTACCCTGGATGTCGATAAACGCTCAGGCGAAGTGAAGCCGAGCAAACGGAGCAAGGACGGTCAGTAGTATGAGAATCTTAATTGCCGAAGATGACAGCCGGTTGTTAATGCAGCTCGATGCACTATTACAACAACAAGGCTACAGTGTGGATTTAGCCGATGATGGCGATAAAGCCTTGTTCCAGTTAAAAGAGGTCAATTATGACCTGGCCATTGTGGATATTGGCCTGCCCAAGCTGGATGGTTTCGATGTCATTCGTCAGGCACGCGCCCATGGCGTCACCACACCGGTGTTAATCCTGACCGCGCGCGATCGTTGGCAAGAAAAAGTGGAAGGCCTGGATGCCGGTGCCGACGACTATCTCACCAAACCTTTTCACAATGAAGAATTGCTGGCACGCGTAAAAGCACTGATCCGCCGGGCGTCTGGTCAGGCTAGCTCACTGATTGAATTCGGACCGGTAAGCCTGGACATGCAGGCAAAGGAAGTTCAGGTTAATGCCCGTTCCATGGACTTAACCGCTTACGAATACAAAGTCATGGAATACCTGATGTTGCATCCCAAAAAGGTCATATCTAAAACCGAGCTGACCGAGCACATTTACGATCAGGACTTTGATCTGGACAGCAACGTCATCGAAGTGTTTGTCGGTCGCTTGCGCAAAAAGCTTGACCCAAACAACACCCTGAAGCCCATTGAAACCCTGCGCGGGCGTGGCTATCGGCTTAGTCAGTCACTCACCGGCGAATAACCGCTGGTGCGCAGCTTATCGCTTCGGGTACGAAGCCTGCTCATAGCCTGTGTGGCATTGTTGGTCTTTATACCCGTTACCGTATTTACCTTATCTCAGGCCTATACATCGAGTCTGGAAGAAGCAAAGTACAACGAACTCAAGCTCATGACCTTGTCGCTCATTTCCGTCTTTGAAATGGACGACGGCGCGCCGGTTATGCCCGATATGCTGTTCGACGAACAGCTCAACTTACCCGACTCTGGTTACCTGGGGGTGATTCAACTCACTCAGGCTACCGTGTGGATCTCAGCTTCAGGACTTGAAACACACGTTGACACCCTACCCACACCACCGGACATCGGTGAGGAATTTTACGTAGCCGGTCACCCGCTGGATGGCCAGCATCCGGATTATTTTGTTTACAGTTACACTGCCGAGTTCGAGGACGGTGATGGTTACCTGCCCGTCACGTTTTTCGTATTTAACCACAACGCCGATTTTGAAAACGAACGCAGAATATACTTGCGCTCGGTGTGGCAATACCTGATTGCATTGGGGTTTGGCCTGATTATCCTGCTGGTTCTGGGTATGAATACTTTGCTAAAACCCGTTCGCGCGTTGATTCAGGAAATTGAACTCACCAGCCATGGTCAGCAACACCAGCTCAGCGCAAACTACCCCAGTGAATTTACCCCGCTGAAGCAAAGTATCAACGCCCTGCTGAGTGCTGAAGCAGAGCAGCGACAGCGCTACAAGAACAGCCTCGGAGATTTAGCCCATAGCCTTAAAACGCCCCTCGCCGTTGCCCTGGGTACACCAGACCTGCCGCGCTCTGCGCAAGAACCACTCCAGCAAATAGATGCGTTGATTCAGCGCCAGCTAAAGCGCGCCACCGCCGGCGCGAGTAGTTGGGAAAAAGGTATCGAAATTGCCCCTGTGGTCAAACAAATCACCAATGCACTCAACAAAGTGTACCGGGACAAATCATTACAAATATCGGTTGAAGGCAACGACGGCCAGTTTTACGGCGACAAAACTGACCTGATGGAGATACTGGGTAACCTGATGGACAACGCCTGTAAAGCAGCCGACCGTCATATTCGCATTACGATCACAGAACACCCGTATCAAACCGATCTTTGCATTGAGGATGATGGACCAGGCATACCACCAGAGCAGGTTGAACGCCTGCTAACACGCGGGCAGCGTCTTGACGCCTACACCGAAGGGCAAGGGATAGGCATGGCTGTGGTTGCCGATTTACTGGCCGCTTACGAGGCAAAACTAGCCATAGGCCAATCAACTCTAGGCGGCGCGATCTTCACACTGAGTTTTCCTGCCCCTTTGCGGATGCCGGGCTAAATGTAATCCCCCCAGAAAATTACTGGATGCTACGTAAATTTTACTAAAGACTGCTGTTTAAAATGGGGGATTACAATATGTCAGAGCACGATGGAGAACACACGGCTTTATAAAAAGAAACTAAACAGAGATCTGTTGGATCGTAAATCCGCTGTATCCATATAAAATAATCGGTAAAAAGACCCAGACTACTTTCTTATGGAAAAACAAGCGGTTTGCTTATGTAGAGAGCAATTCGTCCTTGGCAGCGTTTAAAAGATCTTCCCATCCCTCAGGAGGATGTCCAGTCTTTAACATCTTTTCGAACACTTTGTAAGCATCTGTTTTGCTACCGTATGCACGTTTATTTTTTTCATCATTTACCCAAGCATAAACAATGACTTTTGACTCTAGGTGATAACGAAAAAACAAACGGTACTGCTGGAAGAACTTTGCCCGAAACCAGTGTTTGTTTTCATCACCTAATGTACTTCCTTGGCGAAATTCAACACTGGTAGGGTCATGTGGTATTAATTCAAAAATTAGCCTTTGAATTGCGGCTAATCGTTTCGTCGCATTCTTTTTAAGGTAACCTTTTGGATCTTTTTCACGTAAAACCTCAACTTGTGATTTCAGATTAAGGTACTGCTCTTTAAACAATGGATGAGTGTAAAGTGTCCAACCATTTACGACCATTGGTATCGTTTTTTGCAAACTTACTCGTCCTCATCCAATAACGGAGCATCTAAATCAATTTCAACACCTTCAACCAATGCATCTACGCTTTCTCGCATACTTGCTGACAACGCCTCTAGTCTTTCGGGGTGAGCCTTCATATCTCGCGCTATGAATGATAAAAACTCACCAAGTACAGGGTCGCTTTCTTGCGCTGATGCACGCGAGATAACAACGCTGCCATCAGATTGTATCGCGTATTTAATTTTATCTTTCTTGCCTAATTGTAGCGCCTTACGAACAGGACTAGGCACCGTAGTTTGAAAACGGTCAGTAAGTGTTGATTCAGCTTCTAAAGCAACTTGTGCCATAACAACCTCTGTCATTTGCTTGTTCCAGTTATTTTGATTTTAGTATGAGCGAACAGGTAATGCAAACGCATTACCTGTTTTAGGGTGAGCTAGAAAATGCTCAAGTTGCTTAACGCTGAAGGATGAGACTTGCCATAGACCTCAGCAAGCTTAGTGCATGCAACATATTACTCTTTCGCAATCCGGGGGCTGACACGATAAAGCTCATACCGGACCGTGCCTGACTGCAGCTTTTTAGTCAGCTCGGCAAACTCTGGCAGTGCTTGTAGCTGTTGGATACCATCGTGTGCGTCCCATTCGATAAATGAAATATATTGAGGCGCAAGGGCGTGCGGGTTATGCGCACTTAATACGATCCCCCTCAATGTTATGTATCAGGCGCCCACCAACCTTATCTAACAGCAGCGGTAAGCTGGCTAAGTACTCAGCATAGTCACCGGGACTAGAGGGATTTGCCCAAGCAAATGCAATGGTGTAAGCCTTGTCCTGACTGAATTCGAGAGACAGTACGTCGGGTAACTCGTGATCATAAAGTCTTAACGCTTCCCAGGCCTCTCGCCTCAGCGCTTTAACGCCTAAAAATGACGGCAGCGCCTGAAATGCTTTTTGTGCTATTAAAGAAGGCCACCGGCTGATGACAAACACATTGGGCGAAAAGTCGCCCGACAGTGTTTCGTCAACCAACAACACACCTTCCTGCCGATAACCATGCTTTCTGGCTGTCTCGGCATTTTGTTCAAAATACCGATCGCGCAGTGCTCGCTTTTCCGGCTCAGTCACAGGTGCAATCAACTGCATAATCTCACCCGGTGCATATTGCACCACTAACGTATTTTCGTCGGCTTTAGTGATGAGAGGCATCATAGTAAGAGAAAATATTATGCTTATTAAGCACTTCTTAACGAGTGCCGGCAAAAATTCCGTTTTACTCAGTGTCATATTTTTTTCCAGGACGTTTAAATTCACTATTTTTACACTGTATCAGTGCGTTTTTCGTAAAACACGGTTTGTTTTTCAATCGCAGTGGTGCATTATCGTTCCATGGACGATTGGAATGACTACGCCCTTATTCTGGCGCTGTACCGAGCTGGTACACTTCGCGGCGCTGCAATAACACTGGGTACAACACACACTACAGTAGCCAGACGACTGGCATTGCTGCAAAAACGCCGTGACGCCCGGGTCTTTGAAAAAGTACCCGGTGGATACCGTGCGACCCAATTTGGCGAGCAGTTGGTCAGTGTTGCCAAAAAACTTGAAGACATAGTGCTACTTTCTGAGCGCCTTCATCTGACATCGTCCGACGACTTGTCGGGTCCGCTAACCCTGTCGTTAGGCGAGCCTATGTCGCAGTTTCTATTGGTCAAGGAACTCGGCGAATTTGCCCGTACCTATCCGAACATTCAACTGAAGATAAACAGTTCAACGGAATTTGCCGATCTCGATAAGGGTGAGGCGGATGTTGTGATCAGAGGTGCACATAAGCTGCCGGAACATCTGGTAGGCAGAAGAATGTTTAAGTTGGGTTTGTGTTTTTATGCTCACAAAGACTATTGTCAGCGTGTACAAAAAAAGGACTGGCGCTGGATTGCTCCCGGTAATAGCGCAATGTGGCCAGAATGGCTCGCAGAGTCACCCTATCCTGATGTACCAATAGGTATTGTGATTGATGAAATCGTAACGCGCTTTCACGCTATTGCCGCTGGGGTGGGTATGGGAAGAGCTGCCTGTTTTATGGGCGATGTTAATGAAGACATGGTGAGGTTACCCGGTAGCGAGCCCACACAGTCCTATGATATTTGGGTACTCACGCCCCCTGACTTACGCGACCAACCCAAAGTGAAACTCTTAATGCAGTTTCTTATAGATGCACTGCTACGCAAACAACAGTTAGTGGAAGGCCAGCTCCCTTTGCAGTGAATGCAATTAAGGCAATTTTTGTACGTTGAGAATTATCGCCACAGCAATTGCCTTCCCTGTATTCTCCTGTGCACTCTCCCTTAACTCTCCGCTTCATTCGCTTTTGCCGTTGGTTTCACATCATCATCGCTGGAGAGGAGTATGGCCAGCCATCGGCTTTCCTCCCGTGACTCGAGGGCGATTTTTACAATCATGGTAAGAGGGACCGACAACAGCATACCTACGCTGCCAAGCAACCAGCCCCAAAAGATCAAAGACAAGAAAACCACCAGCGTCGACAAGCCTAAACCACGTCCCATAAAGCGTGGCTCAATCACATTACCCATTACCGTGTTTATAGTGACATAACCCAACGCGACCAAACCGGCTTCGCCAGCGCCAAATTGCACCAGGGCCATAAGTACGGCTGGTACAGCGGCAATAATGGAACCGATATTGGGAATATAGTTAAACAGAAACGCCAGCACTGCCCACAACAAGTAATGGTCGACGCCCAGAAAGTAAAGCCAGGTGCCGGCTAACAAGCCAGTAAAAATACTGACTACCGTTTTGATGGCCAGATAGCTGTTTACCGACTGAATAAAGCGGTCGATGTGATGCATTTTCATGTCCGGATCCGCGAGTGCAATATGCAATCGACGCGGCATACCTTCCGCTTCAAACAGCATAAAAATAACGGTTAACAAAATCAGAAACAGGTTCGATAGCACTCCGCCCATACCACTTAAAAAGTTCGTTGCCATGGACATGGCCATTCCCGGATCCAGGTAGGACACTATCAGGTCTTTATCGACGTGGATATTAAACTTCTGAAGTTGTGCCACCACCCAGGCAAATTCGCCTGACAGTTTTTCGCGGTACTGAGGCATGTTTTCTTTAAATTCGCTCATCGACTGACCAACTAATCCTGCCAGCATGAAACCAAAAATCACAATGAGCAGTATTACTAGAGTAATCGATAACCAGCGGGGTACCCGATAGCGGGACATCCAGTGAATCAATGGTCCACACGCTATCGCAATAAAGCCAGAAAGAAAAAACGGCACCATTATGGTACTCGCCGCTTTAATGCCCGCAAAAATAACAATTAAGCTGGCAAAAATAAGCAAGGCTTTGGCGGTAGGCGATTGAATAGGCATAGATTTTATTCTGGTCCGTGAAACAAAGGCCCACGCTACCAGATTTACTACACTTTAGGTAGTCCTCGTACGCAGCATTCAACAGGGAGCATTCATGCATATTTTTATTACCGGTGGAACAGGATTAATCGGCCGCCACCTGATCCCCGCCCTATTTCGCGACGCAGCAACCAAAATTACGGTACTGACGCGTGATGCGATAAAAGCCAAGGCCAGCTTGCCTGACAACGTGTCCCTGGTAACTTCGCTGGATGACACCCTTGATTTTGATGACGTAGATGCGGTAATCAACCTTGCCGGAGAACCGATCGCCGACAAACGCTGGACCAAGACACAGAAAACGCGAATTTGTGAGAGCCGCTGGCAGATAACACAACAGCTCACTGACAAAATAAACGCTGCAGAACAACCACCAGCCACTTTCATTTCCGGATCAGCCATTGGCTATTACGGAAGACAAGGCGACAAGCTTGTCACGGAAGCCTTTACTGAAGTGCACCGCGAATTCACCCACACCGTTTGCGAACAGTGGGAACGCATAGCTCTGCAGGCTTCCCCAAAAACCCGTGTTTGTCTGCTACGAACTGGTGTTGTTTTGTCTGGCGACGGTGGTGCATTAAGCAAAATGCGGTTGCCGTTTACTTTAGGGTTAGGAGGGCGAATCGGTGACGGCAATCAGTACATGTCGTGGATTCATATCAATGACATGGTCGCGGCGATACTGTTTCTGCTTGAGCACAAAAATTGCGAAGGTGCGTATAACCTGACCGCCCCAACCCCGGTTACCAATACCGAATTTGTAAAAGCGTATGCCGCCTCTTTAGGCAGACCAGCTATTTTTCCCATGCCTGCACTGGCGTTAAAACTGTTAATGGGCGAAGCTGCTGATCTATTATTAACTGGCCAGCGTGTGGTTCCACAAAAGCTTGTCGACGCTGGCTTTAAGTTCAGTTTTACCGACATAGGATCCGCTTTCGCAGATATCAATTAGCCGTCCTACTCAATATTTGCGCCCCCTATCTCGGCCAGCTGTTCAAGCTGGTTTTTTATTTGCCTTTTACGGCCATACCAGCTCATAAATTGACCATAGCCATTAGACCAATTGTTAATTTTTTGAAAACAAGCTTGACTGGCATTTAACCCATAGGCAACAATATGGTAATAATATAATACAATAGGATATTATTACATGAAGATGCACTTAATATGGCGCGCAGCTTGCGTAATTTGTTTAGGGTTATATGGTGACTTTGCCAGGGCGATCGAGAATGGTGTTTACACTATTCAATCAGTACACAGTGGCAAGTTAATAGAAGTCGGCGGCGCAAACACTGCCGATGGTGCCAACGTAAACCAATGGCCAGCCAACAATCACAACACACAAAAGTGGATGATTACCCTGCAGTCAGACGGTTACTACAGCGTCATCAATCTGAATTCTGGTAAAGCATTGGAGGTATTCGACTGGTCTACTGCCAATGGCGCAAACGTGGTGCAGTATGAAGACAATGGGCTCGCCAGCCAACGCTGGCAAATTAATGAGCTGAACAATGGTACGGTTAATTTCATCAATAAACACTCTGGTAAAGCGCTGGATTTATACGGTTTTGACACCTCTGACGGGGCAAACATTGCGCAGTGGGATTACTGGGGTGGCGACGCGCAGCACTGGCAGCTGTCTAAGCTTGCTAATGTAGAAGGCGCTCCTTGGGATCCCTCCAGTACCAATGGCGCTGTAAGTCACTGGCCACTCACTGGAAGCCTGGTTACGCACGATCCAACACTGGGCTATGAGAATGGCACCTGGTGGATTTTCCAGACTGGCCCCGGTATTGCCGGTAAGTGGTCAGCAAACGGTGTTACCTGGAACGATGCAGCGGCCATCTTCCCAAATGGCTTGTCCTGGTGGAGCAACTATGTACCGGGTCACGACGGAATCGACGTATGGGCCCCTGACCTGAAACACTATAATGGTCGTGCCTGGCTGTATTACTCCATTTCAACCTTTGGTTCACGCGTATCGGCAATTGGTTTGACTTCAGCACCAACAGTAGCGAGTGGCAACTGGCGTGATGACGGCCTGGTGGTCAATACCACCAACAGCAATAATTACAATGCCATCGACCCTGAATTGGTAGTAGCGGCAGATGGCAGCCCCTGGTTAACCTTCGGTTCGTGGAACTCTGGCATAAAAGTGACTCGTATTAACCCGATTACCATGAAACCATTTGGCCCGCTGTACAGCATTGCTAGTCGCTCCGGTGGTATTGAAGGGCCAGCGCTCATTTATCGCCAGGGCTATTACTACTTATTCGTCTCCATTGGCGAATGCTGCAAGGGAACAGACAGTACTTACCGTATTGCCTATGGTCGGGCGACTGATATTCGCGGACCTTACCTCGACAAAAACGGTCAGGACATGATGCAAAGCGGCGGTACCATACTGGATGCAGGTAATTCACAGTGGGCTGGCCCCGGTGGTGAAGATATCCTGAATACCGATGTGATGGTGCGTCACGCCTATGATGCCAGTGACAATGGCGTCCCCAAGCTGCTGATCAGTACGCTGAACTGGGATTCAAACGGTTGGCCCCGCTACTAACTCTTTGTTTAAAAACGAATCCTGTGAACGCAGGATTCGTTGCTAAAAAGGCTTTATCGGCGTGTAAATTCGGGCTACTTTGTAACAAAAACCAAGGAAGATTTTATGCCTGATATTTACATGAACCGCTGGACCCGACGCATTGCAATATTCTGTGTCACAACGTTTATTTCCGCAGCCAGCCTGGCTTCGTCATTACCTGACTTTCCATTCGTTACCGTACAAGGTACAGCCAGTAAGGAACTCCCGCCCGATCGCGCAGACGTGTCATTCACCATTGAAACCTTCGATGAGAAAGCAGAAACGGCAGATCGTATTCTGGCAGACACAACGGTAGCAGTGCTTAAGGTACTATCGACGCTGAACATCCCGGACAGCGCCATTACGGCTTATGAAATCAGTAAATACACTAAACGTGAACGTGGAGACAATTATCAGGATCTGGCGATACTGGGTTATGAGATGTCCCGCAATTTCACGGTAGAGCTGGACAATATTGATAATTACGCGCCGCTGTTTGAGGCACTGATGAAAATGCAAAATGTGGCCGATGTTGGCAGCAACTTTTCAGTTTCCAATGCCGATGAAATAACGCTGTCGCTCATATCAGCGGCCGCCGCGAATGCAAAAGCCAAAGCCCAAACCATGGCGGCAGGTCTCGATGTGACATTAGGGAAAGTATTTGCGTTTAATGACTCAGGATCGTTTGACAACTTCTTTGCCAGCTTTGGGGTTGAGCAACGTTATCGTGCCGGAGCCTTAGAGATGAGAGTCTCAGGTTCTCGACAACGAAGCACGACGGTATTCATTCCCCAAACTATCGAACTGTCGAAAACCGTAAATGTGATTTACCGCATTGAACCCTGAACAACGGCCTGAATTAACACCGTTGCTAAACCGGTTTTGAGTACCCGGGCTGTTTAAACAACAGTTCGGGTTTGCCTTCAATTTCCGGCTCGTACACCACACTGCCCCAGTCGTTTGGCGGAATGTCTTCAATGGCTACCGACACCGACGCTTCCGACGAGCCCAGTACATCCTGAATACACTGTGACATGGCGTCAGCCAGAGCCTGTTTTTGTTCATTACTTTTTCCTGGCCACATTTGCACTTTAATGTGAGGCATAGAGTAAGTCCTTTATTTCACTAACTGGCATACTTTTTATCATACTTTAATTGTGCTTGTTGTACTTCTTTCATGTGAGATTCAGCCCAATGCGACAGTGCAGCAACAGCGTCGGTAAGCGTCGCGCCCAATGCGGTCAGACTATATTCCACCGTTACAGGCACTGTCGGAAAAACCTCTCTGTTTATTAAGCCATCGCGTTCCAGCTTCTTCAGTGTTTGCGACAACACTTTTTGCGATACGCCTTTAATTGCTTTTTTTAACTGATTAAAACGAGTCGGTTCATTGCGTAAACAATCCAATACCAACAAGGACCATTTATCCGCTATTCGATTCAACACAGCCCGGGTTGGGCATTTGTCTTCATAAACGTCATAAGGATGTTGCATTCTGTGCTCCAACGGTTACCCAGAGGTGACTTTGTGACAAAAAGGTGCCTTCTTCCGCTTACTCTCCCATAGGTTTATATTAAATACAAGGTATCTAAAAGATACTTAATTAATTTATACAACCTTGGAGATCACTATGACTAAAATAGCAGTGCTTGGTGCTAATGGCACCGTCGCCCAACACATCGTTCCTGCATTGTTACAGGCGGGACATCAGGTTTTTGCAGCCAGTCGTTCAGGTAAGAGCGAATCAGCTGCAGTCGGAGCCAGTGTTGACTTCGCTGAGCCAGATACATTTGTTCCGCTGTTTCAACAGGTAGAGACCGCTTATGTCATGTTGCCTACAGGCAATGTGGATATCGAAGCGAAATTGCTCCCTATTATAGATATTGCAGCCAAAAACAACGTAAAAGTCGTTTTTCAAAGTGTATTCGGTGTCGATGCCGACGACAGTATTCCTTACCGAAAGGTCGAACTGGCGTTAATTGCCAGTGGCATACCTTATGTTATTTTACGTCCAAACTGGTTTATGGATAACTTTCACACGTTTTGGCTGGCGGGGATTAAACACGGGGAACTGGCGCTGCCTGCAGGCGATGCGAGAACCAGTTTTATTGATGCGCGGGACATTGCTGATTCAGCGGTTGTGGCACTCACCACAAACACCTTCGATAACCAGGCTTTCGATTTAACCGGTGCAGAGGCATTAAGCTATGCGGAAGCCGTTGCTACTATTAGTTACGTTATAAACCAACCAATTCGTTACGAAGCGTCCACAGCAGACAGTTTTATAGATACCCTAATTAATGCTGGCGTTGATTCAAATTACGCGCACTTTCTTGCCGCCATTTTTGAGCCCGTTGCTGCGGGCTTTACCGCTGCAGTAACTCAGCATGTCGCTTTGATAACGGGGCATAAACCGCGTTCTCTGAACGATTACCTTTCTGCTCACGCATCAAAATTCTCACTATAAGTTAGCGACCAGGCATATCACTATGCCTGGCATTCCATGCTTAAATGGGCTGGGCTAAAGCAATGCCGGACCGACGCATTATATCAGTATGCTCTTCCTTATCGCCCCCTTCAATTTCAATTTCAGCCAGGCGGCCTGAATTCTCAACCACCATTTTACAGCGTTCGAAACGACGGGTTTGGAAGCCTTCGAGTGCATCATCCAAGGTGTTTTTATTCGCAATCTCATCTGCCAACACCAATGCATCCTCAATACCAATACACGCACCGCTAGCCAAATGAGGCGTGGTGGCATGCACGGTGTCACCAATTAATACAACTCTGCCTTTGTACCATGGAGCAGGCATCATGACGCGCTCAAGCGGACGATAATGAATCAGGCTGTCACTGCTCAACATCGCTGACATCGTTTGGACCATTTCGGCAGGAAACTGTGCTAACAACGCCTTGAGATCGCTCATAAAGGCTTCGGGATCCCTGAAATCATTGTCCTCGCGATTTTCCGTCACAAACATATACATGTCATTTTCAGACATGGGGTTCACGCCCACTTTTATGTGCTGGCTTACCCACATCATGGTGTTGTTTACTTCTGGTAGCCGAGGCAACACAGCGCGCCAAACCCCCTGTCCAATATAGGCAGGCTTATCGGCATCTGGGAACAGCGTCTGACGTACTTTCGAATACACGCCATCGGCACCAATGACCAGGTCGTATTCTTTCGTTGTGCCGTCAGTAAATTGAACTTCAACACTCTCTCCCCGATCCTGAATTGACGTAAACGTAACGCCTAATCGCACATTTGTACTGGTTGTTCTGGTTTTACTTGTAAGAATTTTTGCCAGAACCGGCCTCATGATCGCGCCGCCGCCGGGCAAACCTGCTTCAATAGGAGGGGACGGAATGTGCGCCAGGTGCAAGCCATGCGGAGCATGAATGTCTAGCCCGGCATTAGCATTGCCCACCTTCAGGTATTCTTCCAATATACCCAACTGTTTAAATGCCCGCATTGTTGCGCCACCAATGCTAATCCCGGCGCCATCGGTGCGCCAGTTAGGATCGATTTCTACCAAATCGACGTCCACGCCAACTTTGCTTAGCTCAATGGCCGCAGACATGCCTGAAAAGCCACCACCTATAATAAGTACGTTGTTTATACAATTGCTCATTGTTCCAAGTCCTCCAGAGCGACCCACAGAGAATCGTCAGATTCGCGAATCACGGATATCGGTCGCAAGGACTCGCCTTTGCAAGGACCCGAAGTACAAAGTCCGGACCGAATATTAAATAGTGCGCCATGTGCGGCGCAGACAATGTTTTCGCCCGCAGCATCCAGATACTCATCTTTTTTCCACGGCAAACTCGTATCGCCGTAATGCGGGCAGACATCGGCATAGGCATAAAAATAACGGCCTTGCCGAACAACAAAGAGAGTGTCAAAGCCGCGCCGGTTTGGATCAAACCCTTGGGCACAGTAGTCGGGAATATCTTCAGCCCGGCACAGCCTGACACGCTTGCTCATTACGCCTCCGGTTTTGGTGGAGGGGGTCCCATTGGGGCCCATTTCTCACGGTATTGCAGCAAGAACACCTGAGAGTTGTCGGCACCCGGCATGGCCTCACGGGCTTCCCAGCTTTCGTCGTGTAAGTCCATATCTGCATCAAATTCCATGTTGCAGCCAAACGGGCTCTTGAAGTACCAAAACCAGTTAGAACCAAAGATATGGCGGCCTGGCCCCCAAAAGCTCTGGTAACCCTTGTTCACCATATTGGTTCCCGCTGTAACCACATCGGTAGGGCCGCCCATATGGAAGGTAAAGTGTTCAATTCCTTTCATGTGGGGTGGCGTTTGAATAAAGAACACCGTATGGTGGTCCTGAGTACCGGCCGGACGCATGAATGGACCTACATGCGTGAAACGGTCAGTTGTAACAAACCCTAAACGGTCGCGATAAAACGCCTCTTGCTTGGGGGCATCTGGCACGAAATACACCACATGCGACAACGATCTCGGTCTTGGCGAGTCATCTTTACTCACAGCAACGTTATTCACACCACGTTGTGCTGTTGCGCCAGGCGCATTGATGACTTCAGCAGATAACTGTAGTGATTTACGCACAGTTACCTGAAAACCAATGACAAATCCCATATCGTCGACGGATTCAATACTGCCATCTGCAAATGTTTTTACGTCACGGTCTTTGCTTAGTTCTGATGCAATAGCATCAACGGTAGCCTGGTCAGCAACGCCATAAACGGTTTTGCGCAGCATACTGCCGGTTTCCAAAGGTGCCGGGAGGCTATCATCGTCTTTTGCTCGAATTTCTATCCCTGTTCCATCCAGCGCCATAAAGCCATAGTCACCGTCAGCGACCAGGCCGTAATCGCTGGCAAACTGGCGACATGCCGCTACATCGTCAACGCCAAATACCAACAGATCGGGTCCAATAATATTCATGGTTATCTCCGGTGATTTACGCGGTACGCGCATTTAAGTTTTCAGCTACCCAGTCAGCAATATACTGACCGGCGTTGATGCTGTTATCGAAACTCGAGTGCTGAACTCCGCCCTCGCGCTGCGTGAAGATTTTCAGCTCTCGTTTGGGGCTGTTGACCAGTTGATCGTATGTTCGCTGGGCCCATTTGAGAGGAATCTGAGAGTCTTTCTCCCCGTGGGTAACCAGGAAAGGCACTTTAATTTTCTCTACCTGGCCATCAAGATGAACGTTCTCGGCAATTTGCATAAATTCATCGATGTCTTTAGCACCCCATACCCAGCATACGTGCTGCCAGTAGTGAGGAACCGGGAAGTCGCCTTCTTTTTCCAGACGACGCTTTTGCACATCACGCCAATCATGGTTAGCTCCCCATACCACGCCCAGTGCTATGCGAGGTTCATTGGCCACGGCACGCGGGCAGTAATAGCCGCCCAGCGAAACGCCTTCCATGCCAATGCGTTTACTGTCTACTTCCGGATGTTGCTCCAGCCAGTCGACTACAGGTGTCGCCCAGTGTTCGGCGTCAAAACGTGCAGTAAAATCCTGTAAACGAATTGCCTCACCGGTTCCGGGTTGATCCAGTATCAGGGAAGACACTCCTCGCTTAGCTAGCCAGTCCGGTAACCCAACCCGGTATTTGAGTTCTTTAGTGGAATCCAGCCCATTAACCTGAATTAAAATAGGTGCAGGGCCATCAACGCCTTCAGCACGCACGTATAATGCAGACAAGTGTTTGCCTTCATAGGGGATCTCAACGCGCTGACAGTTTTCTTTGCCAAGTTCCACACTCTTGTGGAATAGTTCAAGTGAACGTTTATAAAGCGCCAGACGACCGGGTGAATTGTGCCCTTGCAGGCGCTCACAGGTGATAAGGTAACTGGAAGCACGTTTGTACTTTTCACCAGCTGAAAGCAATCTGCCGCGTTCAATGTCTTCTTCTGCTAAGCCACAGAGTTTGTCTGCCATTGTTGCCCAGGTATCACGAAACGCCTGTGTGCCTTCTTTATCTGGTTGTTTAGCAGCATCTTGTAAAGGTGCGCACATTTCTTCGATTTCACCAATTCGCGCGCCCATTTCAATGGCCAGATCCACCGATAGGTTCCAAACATAATTGGTAGGAAAATATTTAAACATTGATTGTCCTCATGGTTTTACTCCCCTGTTAATCGGGGTCATGACTAGTTATTCGTTTTAGGTACAAACGCCACAGCGCGCACAAAACCGGCTGAAGCGTGTTTAATCTTGTAAGGGAAGCAAGACACCCAGAATCCTGTTGATGGCAAGGCTTCCAGATTGGATAGCTTTTCCATCTGACCGTAGCCAATGTCTCTGCCGGCCTTGTGACCTTCCCAAATAATCGAGGCATCGCCTGACTCTGCGAAACGTTCCCGGGTAAATTTGAAAGGCGCGTCCCAACTCCACGCATCAGTCCCTACGACTTTGACACCGCGTTCCAGTAAATAGAGTGTTGCTTCACGCCCGATACCCACTCCCGCTTCAAGGTAACCAGGCTGTCCGAAAAGTGCTCCGGCGCGAGTGTTAACAACAACAATATCCAACGGCGCCAGGCTATGACCGATTCTCTTGAGTTCAGCTTCAACTTCATCCGGAGTAACAACATGACCATCCGGCAAGTGGCGAAAATCCAGTTTTACACCCGCCTGAAAACACCATTCCAGCGGTAATTCATCGATACCATAGGCTGGTTTACCGCCATCGGTCGTTGACGCGTAGTGCCAGGGCGCATCCATGTGGGTGCCACTGTGTGTGGTAATATTCAATCGTTCCGCCGCCCACGACTCATTACCCGGCAATTGATCAATACTCAGGCCCGGAAACATAGCTGCCATTTCAGGCCAGCCCTGCTGATGATCCATGTAATCGATTTTGGGTAGCAATGGTGGTGGATCAGTATGAGGGTTGTTGTCGAGGGTGACTGACAAATCAATCAGGGTAAACTGTCCCGGGTTAAACATTGTAATTCTCCACTACAACATGCTGGCGAATTTCCCCGAACAAACTGCGTCCGGTGTGATCCGTCGCCTTTAACGTGACTACTTCACCATGCGTTAAGAAAGGGGTATTGGGCGCGCCATTCGCTATCATTTCTTTGGCGCGTAACTCGGCAATACAGGCTTGTCCGACAGCAGGGTCTTCATTTGATACGGTACCTGACCCAATCACGGTACCTGGGTTGAGTTTGCGGGTCAGGGCAGCATGAGAGATGAGTTGATCGAAACCGAAGTGCATTTCACCACCGTGAGGTGAGCCAAACTTTTTCCCATCACGATGGATAACCATATCCAGCTGTACTTTAAAATTACGGAAATTATTACCAAGCTCATCTGGTGTCATCGCGATAGGAGCAAACGCCGTAGCGCCTTTCGCTTGCACAAAACCAAAACCTGTTTTCATTTCACGCGGCCCCAAGGCGCGATAGCTTATGTCATTGAGCATAACAATCAGGCGTATGGCACTGGCGGCTTGCTGAGGCGTCGCGCCCATGGGTACTGCATCAGTGATAACACCAAATTCCCCTTCAAAGTCAGCACCGTGATTAACGTCGGCAACGATAAGGTCGTCTGTAGGACCACAAAAACTGTCGCCAGCGCCCTGATACATCAGCGGGAATTTGTCGGCATCTTCAATGGGGTCCAGATGAAACGCTTTCTGCATCAAATGACCGTGATTCAAAAAACAAGAACCATCCAGCCATTGCCAGGCACGTGGTAACGGAGCCCCCAATGTCATTGCGTCAAGGGGTTGAGAAAAAGATAGCTTGCCAGCGTTGAGTAACTGGTATCGCTCTTCCAGTGCAGCTTCACACTCTTTCCAGTTATCCAGCGCATATTGCAGCGTTGGCGCAATATCCAGAACTTTTGCCATCGCACTTAAGTCTCTGGACACTAAAATCAACTCCCCATCCGGACTCGTTGTTTTAATCGTTGCAAATTTCATAATTACTGCCTGATTGAGCATTAACACCGACAGGCTCAACACCCATTGTTAAATTTTCTTTAATAAGTTGATATCAGGAATGGTAATCCACTATCATAAATCCATAAAATTGAATCTATAAATCAGATATATTTATAAAATTGATACCTTGATGCTCGAATTGTCAGGGGCTTTAAACTACAAAAGATCAAAAAAGAGAGTGTGATAATGCGAGTTGAACAGTTGGACTTGAATTTACTGTTGGCGCTGGAAATATTACTGGAAGAGCAAAATATAACGCGTGCTTCAGAAAGATTACATTTATCTCAATCTGCTACCAGCAGTATATTGGCAAGGCTTCGTGCTTACTTTGAGGATGATCTTCTGGTACAGGTCGGACGCACCATGCAACCTACCCCTTATGCCCTCGAGCTAGCGCAACCAGTCAGGCAGATACTCGGTATTGTGAGAGCGTCGATTACTTCAAAGCGGCAAAATGATCCCGCTTCCAGTCAACGACACTTCCGTATTATCGCTTCTGACTATATTACCCAGGTCGTATTTTGCCCGGTACTGGCTATCGTTGCGGACATGGCCCCCAACATTACGTTTGAATTCCTCACTCCTTTCAGCCATGGTGCAGATTTATTGGCCAAAGGTGCTGCGGATCTATTCATTGCCCCCAAACCCAATATGATTGAAGGATACCCACAGGAATTTCTGATCGCCGATGAACTGGTATGTATTGGAGATGGCAATCATTACTCCGAGACAACACTAATCAGTAAAGAGGCTTTTTTCTCCGCAGGCCATGTCACAGTGGGATTTGAGCGAATCAGCAGATTCAGCATTGAAACCTGGTTTGAAGAAACGCTAGGCAATCAGCGTAGAATTGAAATCATTAACAATGACTTTAATACCTTGTGCAAGGCATTAGTCGGTTCAAGCCGTTTGGCGGTTATTCCAGGTAAATACATTGACCAGCAAAAACACTTACCGCTGAAAATACTGGAGACGCCATTTCGTCTTCCTGAGTTAAACGAATATATGACCTGGCACCCAACCCTCGACGGTGATCCTATTCATCGTTGGTTGCGTCAACTGATCACTACTACGGTCAATGCTGCACGCTGCAGCGAGGGCTAAGTAAGCGTAAGGGTAAGGGTAAGGGTAAGGGTAAGGGTAAGGGTAAGGGTAAGGGTAAGTGAGCGTAGCTATAAAAAAGGGAGCAACATGCTCCCTTTCATTCTATTACACCATTTTTCGCAGCAGCTGACCCGTGTTGAGTGCCAGCAACCGGTAACAGCCCACGGCCCCGAGTACACCGACTACCAAAGCACCAACAGCCGGTGCAATGGCCCAGTATTCCCAGTGTATGGACGCTTCCATATCAAACACCCGGCTTTGCAACATAAACAAGCTGAACTCATTGGCCATGGCGGCCATTAAACCAGCTACGGTGCCGATGATCAGAAACTCGTTGATCACACTAAAACGAATGAGCGTTCCCTTCGCTCCCAGCGTTCGCAGAATGGCAAGCTCCTGTTGACGCTCGTCCATACTGGCCTGCACCTGGGCAAACAGCACTAATGAACCTGCCACCAGTACCAACACCAATATAAACTCCACCGCCAGTGAAACCTGGTCGATGATCTCGCGTACCTGATTAATCCGGGCGTCTACGTCAAACAAGGTTACCGAGGCAAATGGTTGCATCAGTGAGGTGATCTCAGCCTTGCGATCGCCGTCCAAATGAAAACTGGTGATGTAAGTTGCACTGAACTCCTGCATGGCCGCAGGGTGAATGACAAAGAAGAAATTCGGTTGCATGGTTTGCCAGTTCACTTCGCGAATACTGGTTACTTTGGTCACCACAATCTCGCTTCCCACATTGAATGTGAGTGTGTCACCCAAAGCAATTTTTAACCGCTCCGCAACGCCTTGTTCCACCGAAACAGGATACAGAGGCGACTCCCCTTCTGGTGTCCAGTTGGCATGCCAACTGCCCTGCACCACTTTGTTTTCGTGCTGTAGTACATCGCTCCAGGTTAAATTGGCCTCGCGCCCTAAACCTCGACGACCCTCAGTCGCTTCCGGGTCATCTTCCTTAGTGACTTCGGTATTCACACGCTCGTCGTTCACCGCCACAAAACGGCCTCGAATGACCGGGTAAAACGACTCAATATTCACGCCGTTGTCAGCAAAGTGCTGTTCTAACGCAGGCTTTTGTTGCTCGGTGATATTGATTAAGAAATAGTTGGGGGTATTTTCCGGCAACTGCGCGCGCCACTGCGCAACCATGTCGTTGCGCATTACCAACACCACCAGCAGCAGCATAATCGTAATTGAAAAGCTGATTAACTGAACGCTGTTGTCCATGGCGCGGCGGCGAATACGTGCCCAGGCGAGTTGCCAGGATCCCATGCTACCGGAACCTAACTTACGACCAACGGCAATAAGCCCCAGCGTGACTAAAACAAGTGCACCAACGAGTAACACGCCTGAACCAAACAAAATTGCGCTGATTTCCAGGTTCCGGCTATACACCCACATCAGTAAGAAAATCGCGCCACCTGACACACCAAACTGCAAGCCTTTTGAACTCATGCTCGCGCCCATATCCCGGCGTAACACACGCAGTGGCGGCACCGAGAACAGACGTAAAAGCGGATAAAGTGAGAACAGTACCGCGCAAATCGTACCGGTTAGTACGGCGATAAATACAGGGCGCCAATGCCAGACATCCAGTGACACATCAACCTGACCAGCAAGCGCAGTCACCACCAGTTGCTGGATTATTACACCTGCGATAATACCGATGACGATGCCCAGAACAGTGATGAACATCACCTGCAAAATATACACTCTGCGAATGAGTTGTTTGCTTGCTCCCAGGGTTTTAAAAATAGCAACCGGGTCAAAATGACGCTGACTGTAACGCTGTGCAGCCACCGCAATCGCCACCGCCGCTAATACAATCGCCAGCAAACTGGCTAACAAAAAGTATCGCTCCGCGCGGGCAATAGAGCGGCCAATAGCCGACTCGTCGTCACCTACCGTTTGCCAGCGATGCAGCTCATCATCTAATTGTGGGCGGAGCCAGTCATAGTAGCTGTCGATCACCGAGGTATCTCCGGCAAAATAAGCCTTATACACCACGCGGCTTCCCGGACCGGTAATGTTGGTTTTCTCCATGTCTTCCAGCGCAATTAACGCCATAGGGTCAGTGTTGAACACGCTGAATCCCTGATCCGGGATTTCGCTAAGCACGCGGGCGACGGTAAATTCGCTGTCACCCACATAAACCGTGCTGCCCAGCTTGACATCAAGCAATTGAAAAAGACGGGAATCGATCCAGATTTCACCCGGAGACGGTCGCTGCTGGGTGATCGATGGTGTGCCGAATGGTTCATTGGCGACTTTGATATCACCTTTAAGTGGATAGCCCTGGCCCACCGCGCGCAAATCCACCAGCGACATCTGCTGTTCGCCAAATGCCATGGAGCGCGTGCTAATTTGTTCGGCGGTTTCAATGCCCATACTATTAGCTTCAGTCAGCCATTCTGTCGATATGGGGTCGGCAGCCCTCAGCTGACTATCAGCAGCAATGAATTGTGATGAACGCTCTACCAGTGCACCTTGCAATCGCTCACTGAATAACGACAACGACAGTACAGCAGCAACAGAAAGAATAATGGCGAACAGGATGATCGTCAGTTCGCCGCGTCTGGCTTCGTGCTTAAATAGCCGCCAAGCAAGATTTGTCACCATTACCGGCTCCCTTCACCTGCAGAAGCCAGGAACGGCTTAACATTACTTTGTGAGGTAATTTCGATGAGCTCACCCGCCTGCATCCGCAACTGTCTGTCACACTTTGTCGCCAGCGTATTGTCGTGGGTCACTAATACCAATGTGGTCCCCACTTCACGGTTTAGCTCGAATAACAAATCTTCAATTTTTTCACTGTTGGCGGCATCCAGGTTACCGGTCGGTTCATCGGCAAACAGAATCTTTGGCTGACCAATGAAGGCACGGGCAATTGCGACACGTTGCTGCTCGCCACCCGACAACTGATTTGGATAATGGTGCGCGCGGTGACTTAACCCCACCTGTTCAAGAATATCCTGAGCGCGTTTTTTAGGATCAGGTAACCCGGCGATTTCCGCGGGCAGCATCACGTTTTCAATGGCAGTCAAACTCTGCACCAACATAAAGCTCTGGAATATAAAACCCACCTTGGCGCCACGGAGTTGTGCACGCTGCTCTTCATCCATAGTGTGAAGCGGCGCGTCATCCAGGAATATCTCACCGGCACTGACTTCGTCGAGCCCGGCCAGCAGACTCAGTAAGGTGGATTTACCGGAACCCGACGCCCCTACAATGGCAATCGACTCGCCCGGCTTGACTTGAAATGAAATTGGCTGAAGGATCTGTAGCGAACCTTCACTCGTAGTCACTATCTTAGTAATGTTTTTAGTTTCAATCATACAGGAGTAATCGTTGTCGTGTTTCGAAATGCTCTCAATAGCCTGATCACGTCGTGCAAACAGGTAAGTAAGCTCGTACTAGTAATACCACTGTTGATGTATTCAGATCACCTGTTAGCGGCAGATGACCGCTCAACCGACGCTTCTGTCGGACAAACAGCAGAAATTAAATTGTTGATCCTAGGTGATAGCCTAAGTGCCGGGTATGGGTTATTGCAAGCACAAAGCTGGGTTAGTTTGTTACAAAATATCTGGCTGGACGAGAACCGCAAGGTCGAAGTGATAAATGCTGCGATTAGTGGCGAAACATCTGATGGCGGACTGGCGAGGCTTCCCCGGTTACTGGACCAACATGCCCCCACCCACGTACTTATTGAGTTAGGTGGTAATGACGGCCTGCAGGGACATAACGTCACCAAGCTTCAGGAAAACCTGTCAAAAATGATAGAACTGGTCAAAGCTGAGGGTGCCGAGGTGTATTTGCAGGATATGGAAATCCCCACCAATTACGGCCGTCGCTACAATCAGTTATTCGGTAACTCTTTTGACACGGTAGCGGCCCAACAGAATGTAACGCTGGTGCCTTTTTTCATGCAGGACATTGCCTTGAATGATGAGTTAATGCAGCGTGACGGTATTCACCCCAATGAGAAAGGACAACCCCTCATTGCGGAATTTATGCATGGTCAGTTAACTCCGCTGCTGTTTTCAAATTAGTAATAAAGCAAAACAGCAGAGTGTGAATTACAGTAAAGTGCACTATAATGATTAAACTTTAACCATCCAGAATATTGGGGTTCCTATGGAAATCAGTCAGTCTTCCACAGCTCAGACCTATGCTCAGCCTGCACCGGTTAGAAACGAACAACCCGCTCCACCTGAGCCTCAGCGCCAGGCTTCATTAGAATCCAGCAGAGAACCTGCTCCGGTGCCGGAATCCAAACCCGCGCCAAGTGGCAACGTAGGGCAAAATATTGATACGTACGCCTAAACTGACTATACGCGGCTGAGTTGCAGGAAGGTTTTATCGAACTGACTTACCGGTATGGGTTTGCTGTAGTAGTATCCTTGTGCACGGGCGCATCCCAGCCGCTGTAAATGCATTTCTTGCTCTGGCGTTTCCACCCCTTCTGCAATGACTCTTAACCCGAAGTTTGCCGCCAAGTCGATGACAGACTTAACCACGCCCCCCTGATCATCAGCCCCCAGTTTTCCGGTGAACTCACGGTCTATTTTCAATTTATCTACCGGTAGCTTGTCTAAATAAGCCAGCGACGAATACCCCGTCCCAAAGTCATCGATTGCGACCGAGAATCCGGTTTCCCGTAACGTATTCAGAATATTGCTGGCCGATTGAAAATTCTCAATAATGGCACTTTCCACAATTTCCAGCTCAATGCGCTTCGCGTCAACGTTGTGATGCCTCGCCGTATTATGCATAGCATCGACAAGTTCGAAGTCTGATAAATCCAGGGCCGACACGTTGAACGATAAAAACAAGTCGTGTCCATGGGCCTGCCAGCGTTCCACAATGGAGAAGACTTCCTTAACCAGCCATTGGGTGACAAAACGAATCGACCGGGTCTGTTCTGCGATATGAATAAAGTCAGCAGGTGTTAAGAAGCCTTTCACCGGATGATTCCAACGCAGCAGCGCTTCGGCCCCCACCACACATTGATTAACAATGTCGAACTGAGGCTGTAAATACAGCTCCAGTTCGCCTCCGGCCACAGCGCGTTTGAGTTCAGCCGCAATGGTTAACCGGTTGTTCGCTTCAACCAGAATATCCTGCGTATAGAAGGCGAAGTTTGCCCCACCGGTTTTCTTCGAACGATACATAGCAGCATCGGCCCGAACTAACAGGTCATCGGCGTTATTGGCGTCTTGTGGGAAACGCGCGATGCCAATAGACACCCCAACGTTGACTTCGTGGTCGCCCGACAAATAAAACGGCTTATTAAGTTCCTGGGTTAAGTTACTGGCCAGCGTAACCAATTCAGACTGATGATGATATTCCTCAATTAACAAAACAAACTCGTCGCCGCCCATTCTGGCCAGAATATCGGACTTTCTTAATCTGGATGCGAGACGTTCTGTCACTTTTGACAACAGTTCGTCACCCGCAATATGCCCCAAAGAGTCATTTACCACTTTGAATCTGTCCAAATCCAGAAATAACAACGCACAGCTGGCTTCGTGTCGTTCTGCCCGGCAAACGGCGTGATGTAAATGCAATTTAAACTGCACGCGATTAGGTAGCCCGGTCAGTGAGTCGTAGTGGGCGAGTCGCTCCAGCTTTTCTTCAGATTGCTTGATTTGTGTAATATCAGAGAACACGGCAACGTAATAGTTAACGTCATTTTGCTCTCCCCGTACAACGGAAATGCTCAATAGCTCAGGAAAAACCGTGCCGCTTTTTCGTTTATTCCAAATCTCACCACGCCAGAATCCGTCGGCATCTAATGCCTGAAACATCTTTTTGAAGAAAGACGGCGGATGAATACCCGAAGCCAACACGCTAGGTTTCTGGCCAATGATTTCTGCTTCGCTATAACCGGTGATAACGGAAAAAGCGGGGTTAACTGACACTATGTGTTGTTCGGCATCCGTCACTATGATGCCCTCAAGACTGTGATTAAATACGTGTTGGCTCAATTCCCAACGCGCCTGATATTCAAGTGTTTCGGTGATATCAATAATCAAAGTGAATAAGAATGGTCTTTCGGCAATGTCCACTGGCGTTGAAAACGCCTCTACGTTTTTAATGGAACCGTCAGCGAGTTGATGCTTGCGAACAAACCGACTGGAGGCGCGCATGAAGGCTTGCTGAATATTGTCTTTAACCGTGTCATCGTTTGACTGGTCAATTTGCTGCATGCGCATGCTAACCAGCTGGGACACGTCATAGCCATAAAATTTACCGGCGGCTTCATTGGCATCAACAATATTGCCTTGTTCATCCAGAATTAGCATCACCACAGCATGTGACGAGAAAAACTGGCGAAATTTTTCTTCCGAGCGACGCAAGGCCTGGAAAGACTTGCGAAGCAACGCCCTGTTGTTTTCTCGCAGTTGCGCAACGTAAATGGCAATAGCGGTACACAGCAAAGCGATAAACCAGGAGACCGGATGAAAATGGGTTTCTGTCCAGCCTGTTGCTGGTTCCGCCTCTAATTGCCACTGACCATAGGGTAATTTAACAGGTAATGTCACCGGACGTTCGAGTTCTGTGGACACGTTTTTTTCGAAGATCCGGATCACGCTACCCTGGTCTGTTGTTTTTTTCAGGACCAGGTTTAAACCGTGCTCTTCAGTCAGGCCGGCACGCACAATGACACTGTCATAGTCGAGCACCACTGAAATGACTCCCCATGTCTCATCGCCCACAAATACTGGTAAACGCGCAATGAGCCCGACACCTCCCTGAACCAGGTTTACCGGCCCATCGAGGATGGTTTTCCTTACCGAAATGGCTTTGAAGACAGAATCACGCTGTGCAGGGATATCTCGATAATCAATACCTCTGGCCTTTTCGTTGCCTTCTATCGGGTAGATCATCTGAACAACAAAATCTTTTGCTCCACCAATATTGATGATGCTATTGCGCTGGGCCAGCAAACCGCCCACAAATTGAGAAAATTCGTCCTGCTCCAGTTCCGGGTTTAGCGACACGTACGCAGATACACCACGCATCAGCTCTATGTTGGTATAGAGTTCGAATTCAAGATTCGCGCGCAGAGAAGCAAGTCGTTGAGTAACGTCGTTAATTTGCTGTTCACGCTCCCATTTGGATGCCAGAAAATCCGCAACCAGCGTTAACGCAACAGCCAGTAACACAATGACGCCAAAAATACGCAGTGGAAACGTCTTAACAGTCATTGAGTTTTATACAACTTTGTCGCCCAATAGCGAACGGTTGTCTTGCACTTACAATCCCTCCTCATGGATTGACTACGACCTAAGTATCAACCACAACCGTGATTATTCAACTGTATTATAGCAATTCGTCACTATTTTAGTTCAGCCTGATGTAATGTAGTTGATGTATTTATGAAGAACAATATGAAATTTTATACTTTTTAAAGCGTTAGCGTAGATAAATAAAAAGCCCCGCTTTTGCGAGGCTCTGCTTGTTAGTGATTTCACCAACAGTTTCTTTGTTAGCGCTGTTTCTGACTATGTCAGCTTCGTTATACAGGCATCTCCCAGCGACGCCACAAATCAACGCTCACCTGGCAATCAGTCTAATCTGATGTACTGCGACGCTTGTGGCGTATCAGCAAATGACTGATAACGCTCCTGAAGCTTAATTTGACGAGAGGTATGTTCAATGACTTTTCCATTGATCAGCACCGTCTCTGCTGCTTCAGTGACTTCCAGCGGATCGCCGCTCCAGATAACCAGATCCGCACGAGCGCCTTTAGCCAGACTACCGATAGTCCCCTCCATCCCAAAAATACGTGCAGGATTCACGGTCAGTGCTGCCAACGCGGCCTCGTGTGACAGGCCATGACCAACCGCGTTACCAGCATGCTGTGTTGCCAGTCGGATGTTGTGTGTTTCCATGCCAATAGCAATGGTAACGCCGGCATTGTGCAATCGCGCCGCGTTGGCCAATGTAGCCCCCATCTGATCAAATCCACCAGGTAGGTTAAATTCTGGATCAATAATGACAGGAATCTTTGCGCTGGCTAGCTCATCAGCAACACGCCAGGCCTCCATACCTTTAACAAGTACAACATTCATTCCCGGATGACGCTGTTTAAATGCGATCACTTGACGAATGTCTGCTGCGCGGTCGGCGTGGATCAGTAAAGGCACTTCACCCTTTACGACCGGTCTGAGAGCCTGTACGTCCAAACGACTGTTAATGCCGTGCCAGTCAGACGTTGGCGACAAGCTCTTCGGTGCCTCTTTCACTTCGTTGATAGCGTTTTCCAGCATTACCCACACTGCAGCTCTCGAACCACCCGCATCATCAGCGCCGGCATTACCCACATTGACTGCCACAAAGGCTTTTGGCTTCAGTACAGGCTGAGCATCGCTTGCAAGGGTAATCACCGCCCCCTGCCCGTGGAATAAATACTCGGTACGAGAAATAGTGGTCGCCGCAGATGTGACACCTTCCACCCGACTGATCGCCATTAGCGACGAATCAGGGTTCACGGCATAGCTAACATCGTAAGCCGCTCCGGTGGCAGATATTGGCAACGTGGTTACTGAGCTATCTACAGTGCCAGCCGACATCCCGACTTCCACCAAGCCAAGTTGGGTATATGCGCCAACCAAACCCGGCGTTACATATTTACCTGTGGCGTCTATCACGGTATATCCAGCCGGGACGTCTGCCCCATTGGAAACACTCACCACAGTGTTGTTGTCGATCAGAACTGTCGCAGATTCCAGTGTGCCCTGGGCTGTTCCAGTGAACACTTTGCCACCTACAACAGCAATTTTATCGGCTAACGCGGTCGCACTTACGCAAAGAAGTGCAGCAGTTAATACAAACGTCTTCATTTACTGTCTCCTTCACCAACTTGCCCCAACTCAAAATCAGCCACTGGCCAACTCTGCGGATCGTTAAGATCATAGGCCAGACCACCGTCGATATAGACTTTTTCCGCTCTTGCGTAAGTGGAAAACGGGTTCGCAGTCCACATGACCAGGTCGGCATTTTTACCGCTTTCCAGTGAACCGGTTTTGTCGAAAATCCCCAACGATTTAGCAGGGTTTGCCGACAGCCAAATCCACGCATCTTGCTGTGGAATATCTATGCCCGCACGACGTCCATCGGCCCAGGCCTTAGCGGCTTCCTGATTGAGTCGCTGGATCCCCAGATCGCTGTCTGAGTGTACGATGGCACAGGCGCCAGTATTGTGAACCATGGGCACATTTTCGCGAATCCCGTCGTAGGCTTCCATTTTGAAACCCCACCAATCAGCCCACATGGCTGAACACACGTTGTTCTCAGCCAGAATGTCAGAAATTTTGTAAGCTTCTACCGCATGCTGGAACGAGTAAATCTGGTAATTAAACTCTTTCATTACATCCATCATTACCGCCATTTCGTCGGCGCGGTAGCAATGCATATGTACGCGGATGTCACCATCCAATACACCGGCCAACGTCTCTAAATTGAGATCGCGCTTGGGTGCTTTCGGGTTTTTACCTGCTTCATAATCGGCTTCGTACTGATCCCATTTGCGCATGTAGTCTTGCGCATCGGACCAAGCCTGTCGGTACCCGGCAACGTTCCCCATTCGGGTAGACGGACCACCGCGTTTGCCATATACGCGTTTGGGGTTCTCACCACAGGCCATTTTCAAACCATAGGGAGCGTCTGGAAATTTCATTTCCTGCATGGTGCGATGAGGCACGTTTTTTAACACCACTGAACGTCCACCGAACAAATTGGCTGAGCCCGGCAGGATTTGCAGCGACGTGACACCGCCGGCAAGTGCCCGGCCAAATCCGGGATCCTGCGGCCAGACTGAGTGTTCGGCCCATACGTTTGCGGTTACGGGTTTCACAATTTCATTGCCATCAGAATGAGAATGCGTAGAGGGATTCGGGTACACACCAAGGTGGCTGTGAACGTCGATAATCCCTGGCGTAACCCATTTTCCCTGACCATCAATTGTAAGAACACCGTCTGGTACCGATAGCGTTTCACCAATTTCAACTATCTTGCCGTCGGCAAAATACACCATCCCCTTGTCTATTTTGTTGCCAATGCCATCGAGTATCGTGACATTAGTGATCAATGTGGGTTCACCCGCCAGCGGTGTGTAGCGGCTTGGGAAGGGATTTTTATCGATACTGACTTTTGCTGCCTGTTCGGTTTTAGCGGCTTTGTCTTCAGAGCACGCCGTTAACCAAAACGCACAGCAACACAGCATTATTATACTGAGTCGTTTATGTGTGTTATTCATCTTTCCTGGATCCGTTATAGTGTGTTGTTTTCACCAGTTCCCGGCACTTGTTGTTGCCGACAAATGATGGAGCCAAGCCCACAGCGCCATACCATAGGCACAGCGCTACAAACTATAACGTTAGCGAAAAGAAACTGAAGCAACAAGTTCAGCGACGACGGCTTACCTTAAAGATGTGCGGACTGTCGCAATACGTTTACAATCTCGTCTGCTTTTTGCAAACGACGGATATTGCTGAACAGCGTTTCTGCCTGAGGATACTGGCGTTTAAGATAGCCACACCACTGCTTAATACGGTTTGGGTAATAGCGACCTTTGTCACCAAAAATCTCATACCCGGAGTAATCAATGAGTAATTGTGACAGGTCTTGCCACGCCATGGGCGCTTCTTCACCACGGATATGCCGCGCCAGATTGGGCATGGCCAGCGCCCCACGGCCTATCATCAGATCATCACACCCCGATGCCTGCATACAGCGCACCGCATCGTCGTGATTCCAAATTTCACCATTGGCAATAACGGGTAAGCGGGTGACTGCTTTAATTTTCTTGATCCAATCCCAGTAAGCCGGTGGTCGATAACCCTCGGTTTTTGTTCGGGCGTGTACCACCAATTCACTGGCGCCAGCTTCATCAATAGCCACCGCATTATCGATAGCCAGGGATTTGTCTTCATAACCGAGTCGGATTTTTGCCGTAACCGGTAAGTGCGCGGGTACCGCCTGACGAACTGCGTAAACAATATCGTGGAGCTGCTGGGTGTATTGCAACAACACCGCCCCGCCTTTGCTTTTGTTCACTGTTTTTGCCGGGCAGCCGAAATTCAGGTCAACACCCGGCGAACCCAGTTCCACGGCCGTCATTGCATTTTCAGCCAGCCATTCAGGGTGCTGTCCTAGCAGTTGAATTTTAACCGGCACCCCGCTGGGCGTTTTACAGTCGTTGTGCAGTTCAGGGCAAAGTCGGTAAAAGGTTTTATGAGGGAGCTTTTGGTCAACCACACGCACAAATTCTGTTACGCACAGATCAAACCCGCCTACACGGGTAAGCATGTCACGCATTAAATGGTCGACGACCCCTTCCATCGGGGCTAGGTACACTCTCATAGTAGTCTGGGAACTCGGTGAAAAATTGGCCGCGAAGTGTAGCAAACATCACGCTGCCCAGTAAATATGTGGTGAGCTATTGGTTTTTTGAGTAGTCGTAAAGGTAAAGGAATTACATGTGTTGCGGCACTGAAGCCTGTACTGCGGTAGCTTCGTGACTATGCCACAGGCACACATAGCAAGGATATTGCTTGTCCAGCGAACTGAAGAACGCCTTTTCGTCTTGTGCTTCTACACGCACAAATCGCTGACTTATACCGTCGTAAAGTAAGGCTACAAACTGCACAACCATCCCCTCATTCATTTGAATAAGGGGATTATACGTTTAGACGTCTAGAATTCCAAACGTCTATTTGTGATTTTATCGCAAATTATTGTGCATTGGTGTCAGATAGCAAATACCGCAATGCGCCACCAATCGCAGCAACCTGAGCCAAATTGCAAATCTCATCGGTTGCTGACGGACTATCCGGATATACTTCTGTGGTTGAACACATGGGCGCGTTAGTAAACCCGCCACACAAAAACAGGGCTTTCTTGTCGTAGCCGATGACGCCTTCTGAAAGCAGGGTTTCACCAATGATGCGGCCACTGTCGTCGGCCGGTGCAATATGCGTTACCTGCTTAACTTCGCGGATCATGGCTTCCTGCAAAGCAATACAGGGCTGCTGTGTATCGGCAACCAAATAAAAACCGTCCGGAATGTTCCAGGTCTTCTGCTCAATTGCGTCCCGGGCGGCCAAGGCGGGTCGAAATTCACTGTTATCGGTATCGGTGGTTTCGTGCAGATCCACGTGCAACGTGATGTCAAATGGCAATGAATTGACAAAATCCATAAGCAACTGGGATTCAGCTGCCGGTGAATCAGATTTGAATGAACGATTAGGATCAACGGCTTTAGGATTCCAGCGGTTAATCGTTTCATAGCCCCATGGACTCACGCAGGGCACGATAACGAAATTGACCTTGCCGTTATAAGCCGCACTGTATTCGTTAGCGAATAATATAGCGCCCTGTACACCACTGGTTTCGTAACCATGCACACCACCGGTAATTAGAACCCACGGTGCGCCATCAGTGGGACTTTTAGACAGCAAGGCATACAATGGATACCGCTCGGTATCGTAGGGTAACGCGCCATATTGAACCCGGGTCAACGTTTCCGGCAATGCCGTTAACTTTGTCAGCACTTCCTCTGCGTAACTGCGTTTGACAGACTGAAGTTCAAGCCACTGGCGTTTTTCATTCTCACCCCATGGCGTTCCGGGCGTACCAATTGGATACATAGTCACCTTCATCATTTTATTGAATTAAAAAATAGACTGTAGCTTAGCATAAACGGGATCAGGCATTCAGTAAGCACCTGAATTTGTTCAGACTCCACTGCCCTATCAACTTGCCACCCTGAACAATTATTGTGCAACATGCGCTGTCTGTAGAGTTAATTTACTAACCATTTCAATAAGTAACGTTATGGCTCAGGTATTGCTTCGGGGATTACTAACTACCAATGGTACTAAACTGGCGCTGCTTAGCTGCACCACGACATTGATTTGCACAACGACGTGCCCTTTGGCGATCACCTGATAGCCAAGGGGCATTTTTGTTTAAAAAACGTGATACCGACAATAACGAGGCTTATTATGGACGCGAAAACAATTTCACTGGTTCAATCTACCTTTCAGCAAGTCGTACCTATAGCAGGGACCGCTGCATCCTTGTTTTACACCAAACTGTTTGAACTTGATCCGTCGCTTAGACCCCTGTTTAAATCTGACATCACGGAACAAGGCAAAAAACTGATGCAAATGATTGGCGTAGCAGTGAATGGTCTGAACAATCTCGATGCGCTAGTTCCGGCCGTAGAGCAACTTGGTGCACGCCATGTCGGTTACGGCGTGCAGGACAGTCACTACGATACGGTGGGGACTGCCCTGCTATGGACGCTGAATAAAGGGCTGGCCGAAGACTTCACACCGGAAGTAGAAGCCGCCTGGACAGAAGTCTACACCCTGCTGGCAGGCGTCATGAAAGAAGCCTCAAAAACGCAGGTTGCCTGATAGCTCAACCCTTACAAATAAACAACCACTCGGATGTGCTGCTTGTCATGATCCGAGTGCTAATTACCAATGCCAAAGAGTACCGTCTTCAAGCCGGTTAACCGGCAAACATGCACGTTTGTACGGGTACTTTTTGGCAAGTTCTTCGTCTATATCGACACCATGCCCTGGCGTTTCTCCCGGAGTGAAGTAACCGTCATCAAACTTATAGCTGACACTGAACACCGATTCCATCAATTCACTGTGTGGCATGTGCTCCTGAATACCGAAATTCGGCACCCAGTAATCAAAATGCAGCGCGGCCCCCATACAAACTGGCGACAAGTCCGTCGCGCCGTGGCATCCCATTCGAATGTGGTACAAACTGGCCAGATCGGCAATACGGCGTAACTGCGTGATCCCGCCGGCATGTACAACAGTGGAGCGGATGTAATCAATCCACTGATTCTGTATTAACGCCTGACAGTCGTGAATAGAATTAAACACCTCTCCTACCGCAATGGGCGTCGTCGTGTGTTCACGGATCAGCTTAAAGCCTTGCTGGTTCTCGGCCGCTACCGGATCTTCCATCCAGAACAGGTGATAAGGTTCCAGCGACTTACCCAGACGTGCCGCTTCAATAGGACTTAAACGGTGATGCACATCGTGAAGGAGATGTATATCGTCACCGTATTGTTCACGCACCGCGGCAAACAACTTCGGCGCAAAGTTCAGGTATTTCTCAGTCGACCATACCGATTCCGTTGGTAGGTCTGCATCGGCCGGCTCGTACTTCTGGCCTTCTTTCGCCACCCCGTAAGTGCTTTTTACACCGGGAATACCCGATTGAACACGTATCGCTTTGTAACCGTCCTCAATGGCTTTACCTACGGCGTCCAGTGTTGCCGGAATATCAGCGCCATTCGCGTGGGTGTATACCATGATTTTATCCCGACTTCGGCCGCCCAGTAACTGGTACAATGGCAAACCCGCTACCTTAGCCTTTATATCCCATAACGCCGTGTCTACCGCTGCAATAGCAGTCATCCCCACGGGTCCACGTCGCCAGTAAGCGCCGCGATAGAAAAATTGCCAGATATCTTCAATACGGTGAGGATCTTTCCCTATTAAAGCTGGGGCAATATAGTCTTCCAGGTAACTCACCACGCTTTTTTCCCGGCCGTTGAGTGTAGCATCACCGATGCCATAGATACCTTCGTCGGTGACTATTTTAAGTGTCACGAAATTGCGTCCCGGTGAACAAACGATGACTTTAACGTCGCGGATTTTCATGATTATGGCTCCCGTCAGAATAAGAGTTCGGGTATAAACAAAACAAGTGGCGGATACAGTGCCAGCACGACAACCAGTGCCAGTACCGCTATAAACAATGGCACAGCAGCCTTAACATAGTCAGTGGTGGAACAACGAAGGATATTACACACTGCGTACATTGCTATTCCAACTGGCGGCGTGGTGCCCCCCAATGTCACCATTATCAACATCAGTATGCCGAAATGGACTGGGTCAACACCGACAGACTGCATGAGTGGTACCAATATCGGCGTAAGCAACAATACGGTAATGGTGCCTTCCATCACCACACCTACTACGAGCAAGATAGCCAATGCCATAAGCAAAATGAGTTGAGGCTGCTCAGTAACTTGCGTCACCGCGAGAGTAAGTGAAACAGGTAGTTGTTCATAAGCAATAGCATACCCTACCACGCCGGATGCCAGGATAATTAGCATGATCATGCCGATGTCACTGACACTTTCAGACAACGACGTTGTGATATCAGACAGTGTCAGTTCCCGGTATGCGAACCGACCTACAACACAAGCGTAAAGTACCGCAAACGCGCCCGCTTCAGAGGGGGTAAAAATTCCAAACCGAATAGTAACGATCAGTAAGACAGGAAACAGCAGTGCCCATTTGCTTTGATTTATCGCCTCCAGGATCTGCTTAAATGAAGGCGGATTAGCCTGTGTTGGCGCAAACCCTTTTTTCCTGGCCTGAAGATACACCACCAGCATTAAAACCAGTGTAAGCAACAGTCCGGGAATGAGCCCGGCCAAAAACAATTTACCAATCGACACGTTGCCCATGTACCCATATAAAATCAGACCGATACTGGGGGGAATACAGGCAGTGATCAGAGCACTTACAGTAATGGTTGCGGCACTGAACCCTTTACTCAGCCCTGATGCCTGCATAGGCTCTCCGAGGATTCGGGCCTGCATTGCCGCGTCTGCAATTGCCGAACCAGACACACCGCCCATTAATGCGCTGAGCACAATGGTCACGTGGGCGAGTCCTCCGCTTATCCAGGCAACCAGCAAATTCGAAACATGAATTAACCGTTTAGTAATGCCTGAGCAGTTCATCACATGCCCGGCCAGAATGAAAAACGGGACGGCCAATAAGGGGAAGCTCTGGCTCGCCGCTACCATGCGCTGTACCGCAACCGCTGTTGGTAATTCCGGGTTCTGAGCAAAGTACACCATTCCACTGGCAATCAATGTAAATGCCAGCGGCAGGCCGAGCAACAGCAATATGAGGAACACCACACCACTCATGAAAGCGACTCCTTCGCTAATTTATCAGAATGATGCGTGTCAGGCGTCAATACGCTTGCTAAAAACGCTGGCGGATTCTGCAAGGTATCACCCGGTTTACGCAAACAATGAAACACCCTGACACTTTGCTGTAGAAGTGTTACGAGCATGAGTACTGCACCTGCAGGTAACGCGGCGGTTACCCACGCATAAGGAATAACAGTGCTACCCAGAGTTCTGGCGGGATTTATTCCGACTAACTGAAAACCGAAAACTGCTACAACCAACATGCAGCTCATGCTTATCAGGTTTAGCGCCAAAGTCAGCCGCAAACGATTAATCAGGCGCAAGCGATTCATCAGAATATCCAGCCTGGCGTGACTTCCTTGCCGAAGTGCCTGGTTAGCTGCAATGACAGACAACCAGGCAAATAACAGCTGTGCGATGTCCACAGACCATATGATCGGATACCCTGCAGTGCGCAGTATTGCCGCTAATAATACCAGCAACACAATAGCGCCCAGCAACATTACCGCGATACCGCGTTCAATTTGAGCCCACATCAATGAGATTCCTTGATATCAACGCCCATTTGTTCAGCCAGATATTGCTGAATACGCTGATACACGTTTTCATAGCCTAATTCGGTGTAAACCTGTTGCGTGGCATGTTTAAAAGCGTCGATGTCTGGTTCAACTATTTCCACCCCAGCCGCAGCTAAAGCCTGTTCTATTTCGGACTGCCGAGCCTGTACCAATGACGTGGCAAATTCACCAGCTTCAAGGGCGCTCTTTTGGACTAACGCCTGATGAGCCTTGCTTAGGCGGCTAAACCAGTGATTACTGGCAACCAAACCGGAAATCAAATGAATATGACGGGTTTTGTTCACATACCCAATGACCTCGTATAACCGCGCTCCATAAGTCCCTGCATGCTGAGCCTCGGCCCCATCGATAACACGCTGCTGCAAACCACTGTAGACCTCGGCCCAACTCAAAGGTGTGGGTGTGGCGCCCATTGCACGAATGGTACTTATCCAAACGGGTGCGCCAATCGTTCGCAGCCGCACACCATCTAAATCGTCAGGCGTGAAAACCGGCTTATTGGTAAGCACATGCCGTTCCCCCTGCCACCAGTTAAATCCTAATACCTTGATACCGGACTGTGTTGCCAGGGCATTGGCCCATTGTTCAAACATCGGCGACTGAACCAGCACATTGAGCTGTTCTACGTTGTCAATAAGATAAGGCGCACTCAGCACGCCAATTTCAGGCTGATAAAAAGATAACCGGCCAGCATCAACCAACACCGCAACAGGAGCACCGGCCATCGCTTGTTCCAGAATGTCGTTGTCGTTGCCCAACTGGGAGCCTACGAAGAGACGAACCTTGATCTGGTTGTCAGATCCTTGTTCTACAGCCTGCTTAAACCGAAGTAAGCCCTGATACATCGGGTCGCTCTGGCTCAGTGCTGTTACCACATTTAACGTGGAAGCCTGCGCTGGCATGTAGCAAGCTAAAAACGCAAGCACAACCCGAGCGAACAAACGGCAGGTTTTCCATAATGGTTGCTTCACAGGTATACCAGGCCAGACATGAGCATTGTCTCCAACAGCACTAAAATGCGACTGTAAAACATACTGATTTCATTGCTAATGCTCAATAGCGTAGACATTCTTCAATTCCGCTTTGCCATTACTTTTTATGACTAAGCATGCTTGAAGCGACCCGTTATAAAACGGGTTTCCTGATAATTGAAATAGCGACTCGATATCATCGAGCGCGACTGACTGTGTAGGTAAGTACTTTTATGAAAGAATGCGTTTGATGAATATCGTCGACGGCTTGTTCTTTGATATGAAAGCGCAGATTTACACTGATTGAGGTAATTGAGGTAGCAGATACGCAAAAAAAAGACCAGCTGGATAGCTGGTCTTTTTATATGGCGTCCCCTAGGGGATTCGAACCCCTGTTACCGCCGTGAAAGGGCGGTGTCCTAGGCCTCTAGACGAAGGGGACTGAAAATCTGCTTTCGAAAGCAAGCTTTCGAGATTTTCAGTAAGGCGAAGTGAGCCCGCGAACTGAGCGACCTTAGCCTTACTGGTTTTCAAGTCCTGAAGAAGCTGGAGTGTAACTCACGAATTACTAATCTAGTAATTCTCAGCGTTCTTCGGCCTATTCCACAGTATTAACCGACTGTGACGCGGTATGTATGGCGTCCCCTAGGGGATTCGAACCCCTGTTACCGCCGTGAAAGGGCGGTGTCCTAGGCCTCTAGACGAAGGGGACAAAAAATCTTCTTTGCGAAGCGGAGCTTCGCAGATTTTTTGTAAGGCGACGCGAGCTCTGCGAGCTGAGCGACATTATTCCTTACTGACTTTTTGTCAGAGAGCGAACTCTCTAAGCCTATTCCACAGTATTACCCGACTGTGACGCGGTGTATATGGCGTCCCCTAGGGGATTCGAACCCCTGTTACCGCCGTGAAAGGGCGGTGTCCTAGGCCTCTAGACGAAGGGGACTGAAAATCTTCTTTACGAAGAAAAGCTTCGCAGATTTTTTGTAAAGGCGAAGTGAGCCAGCGAACTGAGCAACCTTACTTAATACCTTTGCAAAAAGATTCTAGTCCTGAAAGCAACTAAGCTTCCGGCCTATCCCACAGACATCGACGACATCTACGAGAAGAAATTTGGTGGAGCCAGGCGGGATCGAACCGCCGACCTCTTGCATGCCATGCAAGCGCTCTCCCAGCTGAGCTATGGCCCCGTATCATCGGAAACTTGTCTGTGACTGTTCCGTGACAGCGGGGCGCATTCTAGGCATCAGGCGTTTTCATGTCAACGGTTTTTTTAGGAATTTTCTCTGTTTGCTATAAAAGTGAGCGCCTTGTTTATTCTCTCAACAACTTTTGCTTTTGGCAGCAGATGTAGGGTCACATCAAGAGAAGGAGAATTACCGCCTCCCGTTGCCGCAACACGCAATGGCATTCCCACTTTACCCATACCCACACCCAGAGATTCTGCCGCACCGTTAATTGCCGCGTGAATCGTTTCTGGCGTCCAGTCAGCAAGCGCTTCCAACTTTTCCTGTACAACTTGCAGTGGCTCTTTAGCAACCGGGCGTAAGTGCTTCTTCGCGGCATTCGCGTCGAAATCCTCAAAGTCCTGATAGAAATACAGACTGATCTCCGCCAGTTCTTTCAGTGTTTTCACCCGGTCTGCCTGAATGGCGATGACGTCTTCCAGCGCAGGACCAGCAGACAAATCTACATTTAGTCGCTCAAAGTGCCATTTTGCGTGTTCTGCGACTTCTGAGCCAGGTAACGTCTTAATATAGTGTTGGTTCAACCAAATCAGCTTTTCTGTATTAAATGCAGAAGCAGACTGACCGATTGCGTCCAAACTGAATAACTCTATCATTTCCTGTTCAGAAAAGATTTCCTGGTCACCGTGAGACCAACCCAGACGCACCAAATAATTTTTAACCGCTTGTGGCAAATAACCGTCATCACGATATTGCATTACGCTGACGGCGCCATGACGCTTAGACAGCTTTTTACCGTCGTCGCCCAGAATCATGGATACATGGGCGTACTCTGGCACCGGTGCATCAAGTGCTTTTAAGATATTAATCTGACGTGGCGTGTTATTAATATGGTCTTCACCACGCACAACATGCGTGATGCCCATATCCCAATCGTCCACTACCACACAGAAGTTATAAGTAGGCGTGCCATCTGAACGCTGAATAATCAGATCGTCCAGCTCACTGTTGCTGATTTCGATGCGCCCACGAACGTGATCGTCAAAGACAACCGAGCCTTCTTGTGGGTTTTTAAAGCGAATAACATATGGCTGCCCTTCCGGGTGATCTGTTCTGTCACGCCAGGTGCCAGGATAACGCGGTTTCTCGCCACGTTCTTTTTGTGCTTCGCGAATAGCATCCAGTTCATCTGCCGGCATAAAGCACTTATAGGCTTTACCTTCTTCCAGCATGGTTTGAATAATGGCTTTATAACGGTCGAAACGTTCCGTTTGATAATAGGGCCCCTTGTCCCAGGTTAACCCGAGCCATTGCATGCCGTCTAAGATGGCTTGTTTGGCTTCTTCGGTTGAACGTTCAATGTCGGTATCTTCTATACGTAATACAAATTCACCGCCCTGGCTTTTTGCATATAACCAGGAATACAGCGCTGTACGAGCGCCACCAACGTGAAGATAGCCCGTAGGGCTGGGTGCAAATCGGGTAACTACCGCCATGATTCATCTCTACAATAAAAAAGTGCGCGCATTTTACCAGCCAATGCCCTTCCCTACCAAGCCCTGACAAAAGATTGATGAGGAATTCAACAAATTGAGGGGATTTTCGACACGTAAAGCCCATATCGTTTAGATTTCAGGCAAACGATTATTTTTTTATATTTTGTTGTTGACAGTTTTTCTCGCCTCCCTATAATACGCCCCACTTGCCGAGTACGGCAGATAAAAAAGACGGACGCTTAGCTCAGTTGGGAGAGCATCGCCCTTACAAGGCGAGGGTCACTGGTTCAAGCCCAGTAGCGTCCACCACTTATTCTCTAAGAAGTGAATTAGTTTCTTTTTTATCATCAAAGCACAATATGGACGCTTAGCTCAGTTGGGAGAGCATCGCCCTTACAAGGCGAGGGTCACTGGTTCAAGCCCAGTAGCGTCCACCACTTCCCTATTCCGAATTTCTATATTAAAACACAAGTTTTGGTTCAATATTTGACTGCGAGCCAAGGCAGACCCAGACCTCTTTTCTTTTCGATGGCTTACGTCCTTTTAAGATCGTATTTTGTGTCGTATTAAGATAATCCAAGTACTATCCCTACTGCGTAATTAATAAGTCCGAAATTAAAAATCGAACAATTTATACCAATCCGCATAGAATGGGATATAGCAACCAGTAATGTTCCGGGGCACTGCAATATCAAGCCTAACGGGTCGTTTTATGCCTGGTTTCGTTCCTTCTAATTATTATTCCCGAATTTAGAACAACGCCTAAAAATCGTTGCCTCATCTGCACTGCGTTATACAGTGACGCCATTCGCAACAGGTTTTGAGCTGATACATTTTCGATTCAATCTCATTCCCTTTAAATAGGCCAGTGTTTCAAGACTGTGGTGATGTCAACCAGTGTTTCCGGCATCATTACCATCTAGTACGCCAGCCAGCAATTTACGATTTTTGATTAAGCTCTTATTTTAAAAGAAACAACTTAAATACCGTATGATAGAGCACTCATAAATCACTTTACCCACCGTAATCAACAGACGCATTTCAGCATTTTCTATTGCAGCATACTTCGAGACCTGAACATTAATTTATGCCAATTCGTTGGGTGAACATGTCAGTACCTGGATTCAAAGTTCCAATCAATTCCCAACGTTGAGTCAGCCACAATTGGTTATCAATCCAGGATAAGGATATCTCCTTGAGCGCCTGACTAAATTTCGTTTAATCACCCCCCTAAGGTGTCCCCTAATTACGGTTCTACTGCATGTTTTTAACGTAAGTACGGCGATTGAAATTTAACGATCAGCAATGGCAAGCCTAATATGTCACAAAACCTTCATCAAAATTAGTGTCCGGTTTTAGCCGGTATAGCGCTCTTTAACCATGTCACCGCTCATCAACGAAGTGGTGCCGGGCCCGAAAAGAACATGCTATTTAAACTAATATGATGGAACTAACGATGAAACACACGCTCAACAAAACGCGCTTATCCGTGGCAGTGCTTGCTGCGCTATCTGGTATGAACCTCTCGCCAGTACAGGCACAAACAGTTAATAACGACGACACACTGGAAGTGATTGAAGTCACCTCTTTTCGCGGCTCACTCATTAAAGCCAAAGATCTGAAGCGCGAGGCGATTATTTCCCGTGACAGTATCCTGGCCGAAGACATTGCTGATTTTCCGGATCTCAACCTGGCCGACTCACTGCAACGTGTGCCGGGTATTACAATTACCCGCGAAGCAGGCGAAGGCCGGCAGATTTCCCTGCGTGGGTTAGGCCCTGATTTTACCCGTGTGCAGGTAAATGGTATGGAAGCCATGGGGACTTCAGCGTCGCCAATGGATGCCAAAGGCAGTGTAAGTCGTACCCGGGGCTTCGATTTTAACGTGTTTGCGTCGGAGCTATTTAATCGTATTGATGTGAACAAAACCTATTCTGCTGATCAGGAAGAAGGCGGTATTGGCGGCACAGTGGGGCTGTATACGGCCAAACCCTTTGACTATTCAGGCTTTAAAAGCGCAGTCTCTTTACGTGGCGGCTACAATGACAACAGCGAAGAAACCGATCCACGCTTTGCTGGCCTGATTAGCAACACCTGGAATAACGTTGGCGCGTTAGTGAGCGTTGCCTACAGCGAACGTAATACCACTGAGTTTGGCACCAATACTACGCGCTGGCGCCGCGAAACCGGCAAATCAGCCGCCGACGACACCAATACTGCATTGCAGGCAGAACTGGACTCCGGCGAGTTATGGTTTCCGCGCGGACATCGCTTTTCGCTGTGGAACAACCAACAACAACGCCTGGGGCTTACCGGGGCGCTGCAATTTAAACCCAGCGATGATTTCAGTGTAACGCTGGATGTGATGTACGCCCAGTTAGAGAACAACCAGGACGAGCACCACTCAGCAGTGAAAGACAATAAAGTTGTTAAAGACCTGGAATGGGTTGAAAACGACGGTCAAAAAGAGGTGGTGTACGCCAGCTACGAGGACGCTACCTGGCGTAACGAAAACAGCAGGCGTTTTAACGAGTCTACGTTTAATCAGTACACCTTAACCGCACAGTGGCAGCTTACTGACAACCTGAACATGACAGGGTTGTTAGGTACCAGCTCGTCTGACTTTGAGCAGCCTCGGGTGCAAAAGTCGAACATTCATGCCCGTAAAAAAGTGGATATTATCAGTGACTTCACCGGCGATCGGTTTTATGGCGCAAGCTATTCGCCAGGCTTTGATACCTCTGGTATTGAGGGGTTCGAAGTCAAGGATATCTATCTTCAGGAAAACTATATCAACAACGATTTTGACACTGCCAAAGTCGATTTTACTTATTATACGGGTGACACCGGTGTGCTGAGTTTTGGTGCTAACTACAAAGAGTTTGAGAACAGCGAATATCAGTTATCACAAAGTAATGCGCAAAACATCGCCCCACAAAATACCGGTGATATTACGCTTACCGCTAATATGACTTCGGTATTTACCCAGCACCCCGATACCAACTGGATTCAGGGCAATTTGTCAGTACTGTTAGATCACTATGGTTTAGCCGACTACCGCATTGACGATAGCAACATTAACCGCAATACCAAATCGCCGGTGAACGAAGAGACGTTAGCGTTCTATGTTACTTACGGCTGGGAAATGGAACTTGGCGGCAATCCACTCCGTATCCAATCCGGGTTGCGTTATTTTGAAACGGAGATCACCGCTGCAGGTATCTCAAATGGCGTTGATATCGAAACCTCACGCACCTATTCAGATGTACTGCCTACGCTGAATATGGTGTATGAGCTAAACGATGACATGTTGCTGCGTTTCGGCGCGAGTCAGAATATTACCCGCCCATCACTTGGTGCGGTGAGCTATAACGCGTCGGTGTCGCAAACCTCTGGCGATGCTATTACCAGCGTATCCATGGGCAATCCAACCCTTGAGCCGTTTGAATCAACCAACCTTGATTTAGCCTATGAATGGTACTTTGATGAAGTCGGTTATTTATCGGCAGCGCTGTTCCATAAAAAAATCGATAACTTTATCGTATCGACGACAACTGAAGTGGTGTATTCATCTTTGGGACTGCCAGCGTCCTTGTTGCCTGCGGATAAAACCGTCGACAGTATCTTTTATCTGGATCGCCCGGAAAACCTCGACTCATCCACTATCAAAGGTATGGAATTATCTTTTTCGCGGGATTTGGACTTTTTGCCAGCGCCCTTCGATAACTTAGGGGTTATTACTAATTACACCTATGCCGATGGCGAAGCACTTTATCGCAATATCTATGGTGAAGAGGGCAACAACCAGTATAAAGCGTTCACAGGCTTGTCGAAGAACAGTTATAACTTTACGCTCTATTATGAACAGGATAACTGGGGTGGGCGTATATCAGCTGCGTATCGAAGCCCCTATATCGCCAGTGCCTCATCCACGGGTGATCAGGATGAAAGTGGTTATCATGAAACCACGTACATCGACTTCTCTGCGTTCTATCAGATCACTGAAAGTGTGCGGTTAAACCTTGAGGGCATTAACCTTACGGATGAACGCGAAGAGCTTTACAGCGACTCTCACGATCGTCAGTACAATACCACCAGCAGTGGCCGTACCGTCATGGCCGGGGTAACTGTACAGTTTTAACTTGTCATGCTCCCTGTCACAGCAGGGAGCGTTTTTTCGTGTATTCGGTAGATTTGAAAAACTATGCAATATCGTATAATTGTTGGACTATTGGTGACAGCGCTACTCACTGTGTCGGGTTGTCAGTCTGGCAGTCACCCTCACTCTCATTCTAACTCCCTTACTTACTCTCACACTCACACTCACAACGAAGCTGACACAGAACAAAAGCCACAATGGTTGGCGGGCGATCATCATATTCACAGTCATTACAGCGTAGGCTGGGATAAGTCGGTGAATCCGCCGCGCCCCATTTTGGCGGGAGATGCGCATTACTCCACGCCTAAAAATGCCAGCATGGCAGCACGTCATGGCCTGGACTGGATGGTGACTACCGATCATGGTGGACCGAATCACAGCAAAGTTAATCTGGAAATGGCTTACCCTGAACTTAAGGCGTCGCGACAGGCAGTGCCGCAGGTGCTGCAATTTTACGGCATGGAGCTCGACACGCCGGGCGCGCGCCATAGCAGCTTAATCATTCCCCACAGTGACGAAGAAGCCCACCAGCTTTTCCATATCGAAAAACATTATAATCGCCGTGAAGTGCTGCACGAAATCACCCGCGATAAAGAGTCGTTAATGCTGGAAGCGCTTGCTGATATGCAAACGCATACGCACAAGCCTGTGGTACTGGCCAACCATCCGGGCCGCACGGCCATAGATTTAGGGCATTACACCAAGGTCACCCCACGGGAGCTGCGTGATTGGCACGATACCGCGCCCGATATCGCCATTGGTATGGAAGGGGCGCCCGGCCATCAGGCCAATGCAATTAACCCTGATGGCAGTATTGATCCTACCGGAATACGCGGCGGCTACGATAATTTCCCGACGATGGGCGGGTTCGATCAAATGACTGCCCGGCTTGGTGGATTTTGGGATAGCATGTTAGGCGAAGGCCGTCGCTGGTTTATTACCGCCACCTCGGATTCGCACGTTCATTACACCGACGGACGCACTGACTTCTGGCCTGGTGAGTATTCCAAAACCTACGTGTATGCTAAAAAAACCTACGAGAGCGTGCTGGAAAACCTGCGCAATGGCCGGGTGTTTATTACCACCGGCGATCTTATCGATGCCTTATTCGTTACTGTGCACAATCAGCGCACAGGAGACAGCGCTGATATCGCTGAAAAAATCACCGCCACACCTGGTGATGAGTTGCTTTTAACGGTGCGGTTTCGTGACCCTGATGGTGTTAATTTTAACCAGGAGAATCCGCAGGTGAACCGGGTTGATGTGATTGTCGGAGATATTACCGGACCATTGGCTGACCGTACTGAGGACCTAAACCCCACTACCCGCGTGCTGCAGCGGTTTTATGCCAGTGACTGGCAACGGAGCGACGATGGCTTTGTCACGCTGACGATGCCACTACGTCAACTCTCTGCAAGTAGCTATGTGCGCATAAGAGGCACCACGAATACCAACGAACTGGAGCCGCAAATCGATCCGCCGGGTGAAAACCCATGGCACGATTTATGGTTTTACAGTAATCCTGTCTTTATTCAATTTTAAACACTTATGACAGCGCGGTTTAACCCCGCGCTGTCATAAAAACTTCACTCAATTACGTGTCCCGAAAGTCTGTTTGGTTGTTCTACATACTGAGTGCTTTTAAGTCAGCTCATGTGACTTGCCAGGGCTCAGAATCAGAACAAACGACATACAAGGACATATCATGAAATTTCGCCAATCTTTACTTTTAACCATTGCTGCGTTATCGAGTTCCGGTGTGAGTCACGCCGAAACAGGCACCTTTACTACTCTGAGTTACAATGTGGCAGGGTTACTGGAACTTTTTTCCAGCGCCGATACCGACCGTCAGCAAGCAACCGAACAAATCAGTTGCTACGTTAATGCGTTTGACGTGGTCAATGTACAAGAAGACTTCAACTATCACGCCGCCCTTTACGATACCTGCAATACGCACACTCATCGCACCTCTACCACCGGCGGCATGGGCATTGGTAGCGGTTTGAATACCATGAGCTATTACCCCTTTCCTGGTGTTTATCGCGTGTCATGGGATAACTGTAATGGTGTTGACTGCCTGACGCCGAAGGGCTTTACCCTGACGCAAGTTCAGCTAAGTGAAGGTGTTTATGTGGATGTGTATAACCTGCACACCCAGGCTCAGGTGGCAGAAGCTGATTTAAGCGCCCGACGCGCCAATATTTTGCAGTTGGTGGATTATATCAACCAGCACAGCAGCGACAATGCAGTCATTATCGCAGGCGATACCAACACGCGATTTACCCGTGAGGGCGACAATATTCGGGAGTTGCTGGATATTGGTTTTAGCGATGTCTGGGTTGATCTGGTGCGTCACGGCAGTATTCCCGCATCGGGTGCTGAGGCATTAGTGTGCGATCCAAAAATCACCGATTTTAACTGCGAAATCGTCGACAAGGTGCTATACCGAAGCAATGCTTTTATTAACCTTACCCCAACCGATTATCTGGTGCGTGTCGACGATCTAAACAGTAACGGTGAAAAACTCTCCGATCATCCACCAGTAGCGGCCAACTGGCACTACAGTACCAATGTAAATATGCAGTTGTCTGGCTACAGTGGTGGTACTGGTGGCCAATTTTTCAGTGATGTAACCGCGGTAGATGCCAATCCCGACGTTGCATCAGTGTGGCTACGTGCCGGCGCTCGGGTTGATCAAATTGGCCTGACAGACAGCACTGGCACCAGTCGGAGTTACGGTGGGACAGGCGGTAACCTGCAAGCGTTAACTTTACAAACCGGCGAGTATGTCACCGCCGTTGAGGTGTGCTTAGGCGTGCGCAACAACAGCCAACGTGTTTTTTACACAGCCATCGAGACGAATCAGCAGCGCGCGATAAGCGGCGGTACAACAACGGCCAACTGCACCCAATACCAGGCACCAAATGGCTGGCAAATAAGCGGCTGGCACGGCCGGGCTGCGAATGAACTTGATGCACTGGGCGTCATTTATACCCCGGTTAATTAATAAGGTCGACAGAGCATTAGCCGCAACAGGCTAATGCTCTGTCACAAAACCTTCATCAAAAAGGCTGTCCAGTTTTAACAGGTTGCTCACTCTACCTGATTGACCGTCGTATTCATTGTTTCTCTACTATGTGTGCGTTGGTCGGTCTGAGCAGGTATACCAAAAGGTATGCTGTCGCTAATTTGTCATAACAATGACATAAACTTACACGCAGTGAGTCGATAACCGAAATGTCAGACGTTAACGTGAGTAGCAAGGATATTCATAAGCAAATTATTGAAGGGGCGCAACTTAATCGCTACCTGAATCGTCATGCAAACAGTGCTGACGAAGCCGCTGATATTTATCAGGAATCGATAGTGAGAGTACTTGAGCAATCACGCCGTCACCGTATTGATAATCCACTGGCCTATGCCATTAGGGTGGCACGAAACTTATTAAGTGCCCGCGGCCACAAGGAGGACTCAGACGAAATCGACAGTATAGCCTGTTCGCGCTACGCACCGGCCGATCATGTTGAGCATGCGCAGATCTGCGCACAGTTATCAGATGTATTGGAAAACATGCCGCCGTTAAGAAAAAAAGTCTTTATTCTCCGCAGGGTGGAGGGGGAATCGCGCCAGCAAATCGCCCGACAACTGGATATTAGTGTCGATGCGGTGTCAAAACACCTGAGCCGGGCGATGGCTGATGTGCAACTCTACCTCGATCGGCATCAATAAGTAGCAGGATGAATTCAGTGACTTCCCAATCTATTTCAACAGACGTGTATGAACAGGCCGCCGCTTGGCTGGAGCGTCTCGACAATGGCCCGCTCGATAAACTCAGCAAACGACGGTTTATTAACTGGGTTGATGCTCACCCAACCCACAAACAGATGTTTGAGTCGATGCTGATCACCTGGTCGTCGCCAACCCTGGAGCGAGCGCTTGCTGACGCAAAGCAAACTATTACTCTTAAAGATCATCTTCGCTGCACCCCCGCCATTCGTTGGTGGCAAACGGCGTTTATTTGTACCGCACTGGTAATAGGCGTAATCGCGTGGCAGTTAACGCCCAATCAACCTTCAGCCATTGTGCATCAGTACGCGACCAACACCGGCGAAATGCGTGATATCAGGCTTGAGGACAACAGCGAAGTAACAATGGGCTCAGCCAGCGACGTTTATATCAAATTCAGTGACCGGCACAGGTTGGTTAATCTCAAAAAGGGGGCGGCTTATTTTGATGTGACCAGCAATAAACAACGGCCGTTCGAAGTCAAAATTGGCAGCGCCAGTGTTGTTGCGGTAGGCACCGAGTTTAACATCGACCGCGGCCAGTACTTTACTGACGTGGTGGTACACGAAGGCGCGGTTGAGGTGGCGGGGAGTCGTGATGACAAGCCGGTACTCGTCAAAGCAGGAGAGCAAATTAGAATCACCGGGCGAACACTTGGCCTGGTTCAGAGCATTGATATTAGTCGAACCGTAGACTGGCGTTCAGGCTGGCTTGAGCTGGATAACGAATCTTTACACTATCTGGTTGAACGTTTGAATCGCGAATCGGCCAAGCACATACGCATCGACTCACCAGCACTTAACGATATACGTGTTGCCGGACGGTTTCGGCTTAAAGATCCGGGCCAGGCGTTGAATTTGCTGGCTGAGGTCTATGGACTCAAAATTGAAGAAACCGCTGAACGCTACACCATCACGCGGCTACCCTGATACCAATGCGTCAGTTACTCGTTCGTAACGCCCTGGTGGTGGCTTTACTGACGCAGTATAGCGGTTGCGTCATTGCAGGCGAGTTTGTCTCCGCAGGGGGTGGAGCAGAGCTCCAACGGAAAGAATTGTTAAGCTTTCCTGCGCAACCGCTGGATAAGGCACTGGTCGCTTTTGCCCGCGCGACTAACCAAACCTTGGTGTACGATCCTGTTGAAGTGAGCCGTTACCAGGCGCCGGCACTTTCCCAACCACAATCGGTGCTGGCAGGGCTCAGACGGTTGTTATCGCAAAGTCCACTACAAGTAAAGTCGCATGCTAACGGCTGGATCATTACCCCTGTTACCCCCACCACAGTAACAACTCAGCCGCAAAAAGTGGCTTCTGCAGACACCGCAATGGAAGAAGTTACGGTAACGGCCAGCTATAGCAGTAGTCTCAATAAAGCGCGCCAGCAAAAGCGCTTTGCGCCGCAAACACAGGAAGTGGTCATGGCGACTGACATTGCTGAGTTTCCCGCACTCAATATTGCGGATGCGCTCAACCGTACGCCGGGTGTCTCAGTAGAGCGTGACCGCGGTGAAGCCTTGTTTGTGAGTATTCGCGGGTTGCCTACACAATTTAATACACTCAGTGTGAATGGATTGCCCATCGCCGCCAATGAAAATGTGCGTACCTCAGAACAATACGGGCGACGTTTTCATTACGATACCTTACCGGCGGAGTTAGTTGCCGGGGTTGAAGTGAATAAAACCACAATGGCATCTGATTTTGCTGGCGCTATCGGTGGTAGCGTGAATATTTCTACTTACCGGCCACTGACATTAGGCAAGCGGCAATTTGCCTTTAAAGCCATGAGTAGCGAATCACCGTTGGCAAATCATCGCGACCCGCGCTTTTCTCTGTTAGGGAACTGGGTTAACGATCTCGAAAATGTTGGTGTGATGGTTGCTGCCACCTATGCCAGACGGCATGTGCGTCAGGACCGTGTGTTGTCGTTTGACTGGGTCATTAACGATGGTGATGCTATTGGTAAACAAGGTGATATTTACTACACACCCAATATCCGGCCGACTCAGGAGCAGGAGGACAGGCACCGGTTTGGTTTAAGCGCAGCCATTGACTGGCAGCGCTCATCTCATCAACTTATCACGCTTTCGTATTTGGGATTGAGCCAATCCATTGATTACGATGAGAATTCTTATAGTGCTGACTATGACTACACCCAATTGGATCCAGACAGCGCGTTGTGGGACGGGAATATTCTGGCTGGTGGTGTTACGCAATCTGGCTCGGTGCAAATCAGTCGCGAAACCGCCGGTTTAAGGGATGACAGCCATAGCGTTACTCTCGAGCATGTTTGGCGTAATGGCAAATGGGAATGGCAGTCGCAACTGGGTGTTTCTGTTGCTACCAGCAGCAACGACGATCCCATAAAGCGCACACGTCTGCGCCGTGAAGGCGATGTGAACCTGAGTTTTTACTACAACCCGCAGCAGCCTTCAGCAATTCCGGCTATAGAATATCGCAATATCGATCTGCTTGCGGCCAGTGACTTTCCCGGCCGCCGCCTTGAGTGGCGCGAAAATACCATTCATGATAGCCAGCACTTTGCCAACTTTCATTTTTCCAAAGCAATAGCATGGTCAGGTTTTACCGGTCTGGAAGCAGGCTTACTGATCCAACGGCATGAGCGAAAATACCGCCGCCGTGACGTGATTTTTACTGCTGGTATTGAAGATGAGTACTTTGCACAGTCATCGTTTTATATTAACCAAAGTCAATTTCTTGAGAATCTGTCTCAACCCCTTCCAACGCAATGGTTGGTGCCTGAGCAACAGGCATTCTGGTCAGGAATTGTTGATCAGGCGTTACGGCAGATGCCACCTACTCAGAAAGATCTGTTTAATTCCTATCGCGTCGCAGAAAATACCAATAGTGCGTTTGTGCAGCTTAATTTTGATTACCCTTCTGTATGGGGAAACGTCGGCACGCGCCTGGTAAATACCTATCAAAGCAGTCATGGATACTTCGTCGAAACCAGCGATGTCTCAACGATTACGCCCGTCTCGTTTAAGTCTGACTACTATCACTTTTTACCAGCGGCCAATATAACTGTAGCGGTATCGCCAGCATGGCAGCTTCGGGGCGGCATTTCCCGTGCGCTCAGCCGCCCGGATTTACCTGACCTGGCGCCCAGATTGACCCTTAATTCTGGTGATGATCTCACCGCGAAAGGCGGTAATCCGTACCTGCTTCCTATTCAGGCATGGCAATTAGACGTGAGCGCCGAACTGTATACCGGTGATAATGGCGTTTTCGCGTTGAGTCTGTTTTACAAAAAACTGGATAGTTTTATTCAATCTGATTTTTCACAGTTGTTAGTGAACCAGAAATCTTACATGTTACAGGGTAAGTCTAATGGTGGTAACGCCAGTGTTTATGGCGTCGAATTGACTTATCAGGATGCGCTAAATCCGTTTTCTCAACCTCATCACCAATTAGGCTATAACCTGAATGTTACCCTGACCGGCTCGAAGGCTACTTATCAGCAGGGTAACAACAAATGGGAAGATGCGCTGGAAGGCGTGGCAAAGCGTACATTCAATGTCGAATTGTATTACGAAACCGCGTTGTGGGCGATACGGGCGAACTACAACCGGACTAGCGAAATCCTGCAACAAACCGAGCTTAGCACCATTCCGGCTCGACTCAGTGCCCCGTTTGGGGCCTTGAGTTTACATGCGTCATATAAGCTATCACCGCACGTTGTCTTGTTTGCTGAAGGCATGAACCTGCTTAAGCAGGCTGAATACGACTATGTCCTAAATGGTTACATTACCAATTACACCTACTATGGCCACACGCTCTCTGCTGGCGTGCGTATTACACTTTAAATCCATTTGCGCAGCCACTGCAGATTATTTCCAACTGGCAGTTAGGTTAGCGCTGTTATTGTATTTCTACGCGATGAATGGCAAAGGATATTACCAATATATGTGGTTATAAATATGTCTAACTTTTAAATCCATTAAAATATGCAGGCAGCAAAAGATTAACGATAGCAAGTATAAATTACGCCGTTTACACGATTATGATTCCGCCTGCCCCAAGGGGGCAAGGTTGAAATTAAGCTTATCAATACATGTTTATTAAGACAGAATATTTGTGCCTTGTTCAGGTGCTCTCGCTTCGTCTGCCTGCCTACGAATGTCGTCATTTTCACTGGACACATCATCGAGAAAAGATTGTGCCTCGTCATTTGAGTCTGCCCTATCAGTTGATGGCTCGTCATTTCGGCAAGCAGTTTGGTCGGGGTTAGTGTATTGCTGCTCCTCTGTGCCCTGTTGCACAAGCACCGGTACTCCCTCGGGAAACACTATTTCACGGGCGTCATCCGGCATACTGATGCCTTTTTCGGTGAAGAGATTAACCAGGTCACGCATTAGCACTGACGCCATTTTAATTACACTGGTGCTTTCTACATTTATCCAAAAATATACTTTCAAATTTATTGTGGATGAGCCCAATCCGTCAACCAATACCAATGGTTCAGGTTCCGCCAGCACATTAGGGTGTTCTGAGATAAGTGAAAGTGCCAGTTTTTGCGCGAGTTGGCAGTCTGCGTCATAACCTATTCCAATGGTAAATTGCCCTCGCATTTTAGGGTTTGCCGTCAGGTTTTTAATCGTCCCTTTGTATATGACCGCATTGGGTATTTGAATGTGGTTACCGTCAAAATCCACCAGCGTGGTTGCCCGAGTTGTCACTTTTTGCACAACACCAGTGTAGTTATTGATCTGTACGACATCGTTGATTCGAAATGGTCTTTGCACTGTTAACAGTAAACTGGCAATCATATTTTCTGCAATATCCCGAAATGCAAAGCCCAGAATTAACCCTAAAACACCGGTACCGCTCATAATGGCAACGGCGAATTCAGTTAAACCTGACAGTTTTAAGAAGATATAAAGCGCTAACAAAATGATTATAAGGCTAATCGCCCGTTGACTTACTGAACGCAGTAACGGACTTGCAGACAAATATCCCACTGGTTTGATTAAAGCGGCAGCCACTCTTCCCGCCAGAGTGACCATAATAACCATTATCACCAATCCCAATGCAATAGCCGGTAACTTCACAATAAACGCTTGCCAGTATGTATTTAACGCCATTACTAGTTCATTGGTTGAAGCTTCCATTCAATCAGTTCCCTTTTTGTAGAGTTCGTCAGTCACATTAACCGTGTAGCGACAGATAACTAATTAAGATCACATTGATTCACCGAACTACTATATCGATTTACGGATAGCCGCGCCAATGGCCACTAAACAGAAAAGTGATTTCACATTGACCCATGAGGTTTTTCGTGACAGGGCTTGCAAATCAGGTTTAAATAATATTTTCGGCAGCGCTGCCGATAAAGCATTATGAAACCAAACGGATAAGGCGGTAATGAACTTAAAGCTGGCCAGACAAACACGTGTCTTAGTGATCGACGATCAGGTGCTTGCCAAGGGTTACCTTAAGTACTCACTGGAGGAGTTAGGCTTTCAAAACATTGAATATGCCGACCGGGCCAGTAATGCATTATCCGCTATTCGCCGCCATCATTATGATTTAATCGTTTGCTCGTATGATTTAAAAAATGAGCAGGACGGTTATTTTCTTTATGACCAGCTTAAAGAGCACAACGAATTGCCCCCTAGCACGGCGTTCGTATTTATCTCTGCTGATACCACTGCTGACATAGTCCACAGTATTGTAGAGTTACAGCCCGATGACTTTCTGGCGAAGCCGTTTACTGTGCGCGAACTGGATCGCCGCCTTGGTCGCCTGCTGACCCGCAAGAAGGCCTTGAAACCAGTTTATCAGCTCATAGAACAAAGCACTCTGGACAAAGCGTTGCTGGAGTTAGAAAACTTTCTTACCGAGCCTAAAAACTCCGAGTTTTTCCCACTGGCATTAAAACTGAAAGGTGAATTGTTGCTAGCGTGCTGTCATTACGAAGAAGCACGTGAATTTTACCAGGCCATTATCAATGTTCAGAACTTCACCTGGGCACAGCTGGGTCTGATAAAAAGCTACATTTCGCTGGATCAGGATGAAGAAGCGGAAAAGCTGGTTATTGAGCTGGCGTTAAAACAGGATTCCATGCTGGCGGCCTACGACCTGCTGGCTGCGCTACAGATTAAACATCACGAATTTGAAGATGCGCTTGAAAGCGTTGAGGTAGCCAGTGCAATTTCCCCACGGAATCTTCACCGTCATGCCAAAGCGCTGGATCTATCCCGCTTGACTCACGACTACGAATCGCAGTTTGAAGCAGCGAAGAAAATCGTAAAAATTGCCAAAAACTCGATTCATGACAAACCAGAGATTTATTTAAATGTTGCGCGTTCAGGTATCGACTTTGCCATGACTGCAGAAGAAGAGCACACCAAACGCCTCATTAAACAATCAACGGAATACCTGAAACAATTAAAAAGCAACTTCCCCAAGGCTGACATAGACGACCAGTTAAAAGTTATCGACGCTCGTATGCTGTATCTGGAAGACGAGGTAGACAATGCCCGAGCGTTACTTAACCAACTGAATAATGACGCCTGGGAAACAGAAAGTATTGAAGGACTGCTCGACAAAGCCAAAGCCTTTCACGAGGTGGGTATTCAGGACCACGCGTTAAAAATCCTCGATATGATCGAGCGTCGCTGCAATAACGATCCGGCACAAAGCGATTTATTTCTGCAATACGTGCAACAGGAAAAAGTAGAAAAAACCGAGATCAAACTCAGCCCAAAAGCACTCAACAACAATGCGGTTATTCAATACCAGCGCGGCGATCTGCAAAAAGCCCTGGAGACCTTCCGTCAGGCGTTTACCATTATGCCGAAAAATCCGTCAATCGCGCTGAATTTGCTCCAGGCAACCGCAATAAACCTGAAAGAGTCCAGCAGTGACGCAGCGAAAGAGTCTCTTAATAGCACCCTAATCCACAATTGCCTGAAGACCATAGAATCGGGTCGGTTATCTGAAGAACAAGAGCAGCGCTATCAACGCGTTAAGAGCGTGCTTAAAGACCTCACCTAATTACTACCAAAATAGTCCACAAATATTGCCACCACAGGCTTTCTATCGCGATTGGCCAAGTTGCGAATATCAATATGTGGACTACTTTTGAATAACGTAGAATGTTTTTATTTCCCTTGATGTGGTCACCATCACATTGAAGCAATGGACAGCGAATTACACACATCGGAGGCCAGTAAAAACACTGTATTTTCATTTTTAGTGACAGAAGCGAATGAACCAGGCGTTGATCGAGAAGTATCGTCTCCACCGACAGGAATATGAAACTCAACTTACTCAGTATGTCCAATCTATTGCTGAGTTGTTTGATGTGCCTGTCGCTTTTCTGGGTCTCAGTGACAACGAGACCCTGTGGATTAAAGCAAAATGCGGCACAGAAGCAACGGAAGCCCCACTCAAGCAAGCCATTTGTCACCTGGTCATTGACTCCAATGACCTGATTTACATTGAGGACACACAGAAGGATCCTCGCACCCAAAAAATGCCTGCCGTTGCGGGCAGCCCCTTTGTTCGCTTTTATGCCGGGGTACCGGTTAAAATTAATAACGATTTGGTGGGGTCTTTTTGCATAATCGACGTCAAACCCCGCCAGTTATCATCAAAAGAATTACGAGCCCTAAACAATTTCGGTACTCATCTTGGGCAACACTGTGAACTGATATTTAAGCATTTAAGTTCAGAAGATGAACACGAACTGCTAAACAACTCACCTGCTGCATTGATACGTTGGCAAGTTCGCCCTTCGCTGTCCGTTTCTTATTTGTCTCCCAACTTAACTAAACTGCTCGGTGTCGCATTGCCTGAAGACGCATCGTTATTTAAATTGGAAGATGTAATCCATCACGACGACACAGACCATTTTCTGTTTACCGTCAGAAATCATCAGCAAGGCGCTGAAATTTGTGAATGTGACTTCAGAGTCAAAGTGCCGGGTAACCGATCTGTTTGGTATAAGTTAGTCTCCCGCGCTATTTTCGATAACGAAAATCTCATTGCTATCCAGGGTTTATTGCTGAATAACACCGAGCAAAAGTATCTTGAGAACCGCATCCTCGACACCAACGAAAGAATGCGTTTATTGCTGGAAGCTTCTGGGCTAGGCACCTCGGATTGGGATATCGAAAACGACACGTTGCGGGTCAACAACCGCATTTGCCATATGCTGAAGCTTCATCCCGACAGCGTGGATACGCAAAGTATGTTTTGGATGCAATTGGTTCACCCTGCCGACAAAGACAGACTTATTTCTCAAATAGGGAACAGCCTCAAAGAGCCTAATGGGGTTGTAGATATCGAGTACCGCCTGCGTAATGCCGAAGGACAGTATTTGTGGATAGAAACCTATGGCAAGGTGGTCACCCGCAACGAAATGGGAAGGGCTACGCGTTTTGCGGCCACTCACCGCAATATAACGGAGAAAAAGCTGGCTGAACTCCACGCCGACAAACAGCGGCGTTTACTGGGTTTTATTAACCACGCACAAAATTTATTTGTTGCGCAAAAAGACTTACAGTTAGCCTGTGAACAAATATTCCCTGAGCTTATTGATTTGGCCGAAAGCGCATACGGCTTTATTGGCAAAATGGAAACGGAAGACGGCGTCCCGTGTTTACAAATTTATGCTATTTCGGACGTAAGCTGGAGCGAGTCATCCAAAGCAGAATACAAAAAATTTAAGAAAGGCGAATTGCGATTTACCAACCTGAGTAATTTATTCGGGCATGTTGTCACATCTAATGCTCCGGTTATTGCGAATAAACCCATGATGCACAAAGCTTCGAAGGGCACGCCAGCCGGTCACCCTGTATTAAAGCGATTTTTGGGTTTACCTATCCAGCGTGAAAACAAGGTCGTCGGCATGATTGGCCTGGCGAATAAGCTGGAGGATTATTCTCAGAAAGACGTTGAGTTCTTAACTCCGCTAACTGAAACGCTGGCGTATCTGTTTAAGGCCGTGGAAGTTGAGCAAGCCCGTTATGAGGCAGAAGAGCGTTTATCCTATCTTGCAGCAACCGATCCACTTACCGGTTTAATGAATCGCCGTGCTTATTTTGACAAAATTCAACAATTTGCGGCCGAGAATAGTGAGCCTCACTGCCTGGCTATAGTCGATATCGACAACTTCAAAACACTGAACGACACCTACGGGCATCCTGTTGGTGACCAGGTTTTAAGGGCTGTTGCAAAGGTGATGCAACACAATATTCGCAACAACGACATGGTATCCCGTTTGGGTGGTGAGGAATTTGGGATCTACATTGACACAAAAGATAATGCAGTTTGCCATCAGATATTACAGGCAATTCTGGAAGAAATTAAACAACTGTCGTTTGATACAGACCAGGGACAGCTAAACAACGTGACCGTTAGCATCGGTGCAACCATGTTCAAGAAAGGCCCTCATGCGGTAGATACCACTTATTTTGACATCGCTATGAAACAGGCCGATCAAGCATTATACGAAGTAAAACGTAACGGCAAGGCCAGTATCAACTGGTTTTCACCTTCCAATGCACTTAAAAAAGACGGATTGATCACAGGCTTGAAATCCTAGGGCAAGTGACTGTGTAGCGTTACCGTGAAGGGGGTTAAGGCTTTGTAGCGTCAGTGTGGTAAACAACAATATCGTCGTTAAATACCTGGTCCTGATAATGCTCGGTATGGCTGAATGTCATACCCAGTTTTTTCATTATGTGAATGGAAGCGGTATTCTCTGGCAGGGCTATCGCACTGAATGAGTGTGCACCCAGTGTTTGCATATAGGTCATCACGGCTCGCGCCGCTTCAGTGGCATAGCCTTTTCCCCACCAGTCCTGCTTAAATCGCCATCCCAGCTCAATAACACTATCGTCACGTTGCTCAGTAAAATAACCATGCGGGCGCACCAGAATCCAGCCGAGTGCCGTCTTATCGCCGTCTTTTAGAGATGCTTGCCACAATCCCCACCCCGCTGGCGCATTTCGATAGCTAAGCATACGCGGTATAAAAATGTCATTCGTTTCTTTTCGGCTGGTTTTGCGGCCACCATTAATAAAGCGCATCACCGCTTCGCACTGGTCTAGTTCCCACAAAAACTCACCGTCCGTTTCGTCCAGTAAACGGTAAGTTAATCGTTCAGATTCAGGCTGTACTATTGCCATTGTTAGCCACCCAACATCGAAAGGTTCTTGGTAATGCCTGTGACTCCGTCCTGCAGGTAATGAGACACTTTTTTGTCCGCCAGTTTTTCTGTAATGAACCCCTGTAGCCCGCTTACATCGCCTCTTAACAAGTAATCACGCAAAGGCAGCCCATTGTCACTGAACAGACACAGATGTAATTTTCCTAATGCAGTTACGCGCAGTCGGTTGCAGCTGCTACAGAAGTCTGAGCTGTAAGGCATTATAAAACCAATACGCCCTGCGTAATCCGGGTGCTGCAGTTCCACTGCGGGGCCCGCATCTGCGCCGCGCTTAAGCACTTCCCACCCCGCCGCTTTCAGGCGTGCAAGAAAAGGCTCTGCGCTAGTGTGGTGTGATTTAAAGAAAGCCTTGTGTTGACCGGTTTCCATTAGCTCAATAAAGCGCACCGTCACCGGCATGTCTTTCAGCCAATCAAGAAAGGTACTTAGCTGTGATTCAGCAAAGGGCCGCAATAATACCGTATTCACTTTCACCGACATGCCTTGGATCAGCGCTTCATTTACGCCGTCTAATACCGCATTCAATTTATCCTGACCGCTGATCAGGGCAAATTGCGCAGGGTCCAGGCTATCAAGGCTGATATTCACCTGACTCAGTCCGGCATCTGCCAGTGATTTTGCATGACTCGCCAATTTACCGCCATGAGTCGTCATGGCCACTTTCTGAATGCCCGGCGTGGCAGCACAAGCCGCAACAATGTCACTGACATCTTTGCGCAGTGTTGGCTCTCCGCCGGTAACCCGAATCTTACACGTCCCCATCCCGGCGAAGCCTTTTACCAGGGTGTCGATTTCATTTACCGATAAAAACGTCTGCGCTTGCCCTTCATAGCCGTCGGGCAGGCAATATTGACAACGAAAGTTGCATACATCGGTAATAGACAATCTTAAATAGTAGAAGCGTCGGCCAAAGGTATCTTGTAGCAAGGGACTAGATCTGTTTTTTGAATCCTCAATACCTTCACGTTACCATAGCCCCGATTGTGACACCAATAGCATTCCGCTCTTACTTAAAACGAATACACAGGTTGATGGCGTTTGACTCGTTCTGCCTGCGAAGATATTTTATGTAAAGCCTCGCGATAAACAGAAGAACAGATGCGCCCTACCCGATTACCTGTCAACCCGGATACGCCCATGCAATGGCATGTCTTTGCGCGTCTGTGGCCGTACTTACTTGAGTTCAAACAACGTGTTGCACTGGCTTTGCTATGTCTGGTTGCGGCAAAAATTGCCAGTATTGGCCTACCCTTCGTGTTAAAACACACCGTCGACAACCTCAACCAGGAGCCCATTGCCACACTGGCAGTGCCGATAGCCCTGGTTGTTGCTTACGGTACGCTGAGACTGATAAACGTGTTGTTGGGTGAAGTGCGCGATACCCTGTTTGGACGGGTGACAGAGCGCGCTATGCGACGAATCGGTCTGGAGGTATTTGAACACTTACACCGCCTCGACTTAACCTTTCATTTGTCCAGACAAACCGGTGGGCTTTCCCGGGACATAGAACGCGGCACCAGTGGTATCAGTTTTCTGATGCGCTTTATGGTCTTCAATATTGGCCCGACGTTGTTGGAAATCGCGTTGGTAGTAGGTGTTTTGCTTACCCAATACGGCATGAGCTTTGCCATGATCATTCTGTGCTCAGTGGTGGCTTATGTGTGGTTTTCCATGAAAGCGACCGACTGGCGCACTGAGTTTGTGCGTCAGGCAAATCTGGCGGACTCAACCTCGAATACCCGCGCCATCGACAGTTTGCTTAACTACGAAACCGTGAAGTATTTTAACAACGAGCAGTACGAAGCACGCCAATACGACACCAACCTGGCAAACTGGGAGCAGGCACGCCGGAAAAACCGCTTGTCGCTGTTCGCGTTAAACGGGGGACAGGCGTTCATTATTGCCGCGTCAATGACCTCCATGATGCTCTTAGCCGCGTTAGAAGTTAGCCATGGCAATATGACTATTGGTGATTTCGTGCTAATAAACGCCTTCACCATGCAAATCTTTATGCCACTCAATTTTCTGGGCTTCGTATACCGGGAAATCCGCGGTTCGCTGGCTAACATTGAAAACCTGTTTAATTTACTGGGCACAGTTCCCACCGTTGCCGATGCGCCGTCTGCAGGAAAACTCGAGATCAATCAAAGCCGCATCCATTTCGACAATGTCAGTTTCTATTACCGCGCTGAGCGCCGTATCCTGAACCACGTGAACTTCACCATTGAGCCCGGCACGAAAGTGGCCATTGTGGGCGAAAGCGGTGCGGGTAAATCTACACTGGTAAAACTGCTGTTTCGGTTTTACGACCCCGTATCCGGCGCTGTTCGCATAGACGATCAGGATATCAGCACGGTCACTCAGCACAGTTTGCGCCAGCACATTGGTATTGTGCCGCAGGATACGGTGCTGTTTAACGATACCATTGGGGAAAACATACGTTACGGCCGCCCCGACGCGACGGAACAAGACATTCAACAGGCCATTCACCTGGCTCACCTTGAGCAGTTTATTGCCAGTCTTCCCGATGGCTTAAACACACAGGTTGGCGAGCGTGGTTTAAAGCTATCTGGCGGCGAAAAACAACGTGTAGCCATTGCTCGCGCGATATTAAAGCGTCCTGCAATCATGGTTTTCGATGAGGCCACCTCGTCATTAGACAGTCAGTCCGAGCAAGCCATCCTGAGCGCCTTGCGGGAAGTGGCTGAGGGCCATACCAGCATGGTTATTGCTCACCGCTTGTCGACCATTATCGATGCAGACAAGATACTGGTCATGCAACAAGGGCAAATCGTTGAACAAGGTACCCACTCTGAATTGTTGTCTCAGCAGGGTGTGTATGCAGGGCTTTGGCAGGCCCAACAAAAACAGGCGAGTGATTAATGGACCCGCAGCAACTAAAACTTACCATCAATCAGATCATGCCCTTTGGCAAATACGCAGGTAGGAAACTGATTCACTTACCTGAGCCTTACCTGGTGTGGTTTGCGAAACAAGGATTTCCCGAGGGGAAACTCGGCCAGCAGCTGGCGCTGATGTACGAGATCAAACTCAATGGCATGGAGTCCATGCTTACTCCATTGATTGACAACGACTAGCAGGGTTCAACTTGGTCTATCAGCGAAAACGCATGCAGCATCAGCGCATCGATCAACAAAGTCAGCAGTTGCATTTGTGCATTGCAAAAAAATTACTGGCCCACCCCGACATGATGGAGGCCGTGACGGCACGCTTACACCAACGCTACCAGGATAAACTAATGGGGTATGGGAGTTACCTGCACTGGCAGGCTATTCTTGCGGAGTTTCCTCATCCGGAAAACTTTATTGCAGCCATAACGGCCAGTGACAGTACCACTACCCGTTTGCGAAGAGCGACCATTTTTACCGGTATATTAAACGAAAAAGAGCGCAGCGATTGCCTCGCTGCGCCCTCTCAATAATCGACTGCGGAATTACTTAATACGCAGATGATCTGAGACCAGGAAGGCCATTTCCAGTACCTGGTCGGCGTTCAAACGCGGATCACATTGCGTTTTGTAGGCTTCAGCCAGATCGTCATCGCTGATCTGATATGCCCCACCGGTACACTCGGTCACGTGTTGACCGGTCATCTCCAGATGAATACCACCCGCATAGGTTCCTTCTGCATCATGGGCAGCAAAGAACTGGCGGATTTCGCTCAGGATGGCGTCGAAATTACGGGTTTTGTAACCGCTTGAAGCACTGAACGTGTTGCCGTGCATTGGGTCAGAACTCCACACCACATTACGGCCTTCCGCTTTGACACGGCGCAGCAGGCGCGGCAGATTGGCTTCTAACTTGTCGGCACCCATACGCGTGATCAATGTCAGGCGACCCGCTTCGTTATTCGGGTTCAAGGCATCAATCAGACGAATTAGCTCGTCTTCTTCCATGGTCGGACCCACTTTCACCCCGATAGGGTTGTGGATACCGCGGAAAAATTCAATGTGCGCATGGTCTAACTGACGGGTGCGCTCACCAATCCACACCATATGTGCAGAACAGTCGTAAGGCTTACCGGTCAGTGTATCGATACGGGTCAGCGCTTCTTCATAGTTCAGCAACAACGCCTCGTGAGAGGTAAACAACGAGGTTTCATGCAACGTTGGGGTGTTACTGGCGTTCAGGCCGATTACATCCATAAATTCAAGGCTGTCCTGAATGCGACGGGCAATGTCCTGATACTGCTCTTTCAGTGGGTTGTTCTCCACGAACGCCATGTTCCAGCGATTAACCTCATGTAGGTCAGCCAAGCCACCCTGTGCAAAAGCGCGCAGCAGGTTCAGTGTTGCCGAACTGCGGTGATAGGCTTCGATCAGGCGCTGAGGATCCGGACGACGCGCCGCTTCTGAGAACTCAAAGCTGTTAATAATGTCACCGCGGTAGCTTGGCAACGTAATACCGTCTTTGGTTTCAAAATCAGACGAACGCGGCTTGGCGTACTGACCCGCCATACGAGCAACTTTAGTAACCGGACAACGACCGGCAAAGGTCAGAACAATGGCCATCTGCAGCAACACTTTAAAGGTGTCGCGAATTTTCGGTGCATTAAACTCGCTAAACGACTCGGCACAGTCGCCCCCTTGCAGTAAAAAGCCTTTACCTTCACACACCTGGCCAAGCTGACGGCGTAACTCACGCGCTTCAGCGGCAAATACCAGCGGAGGGTAGCTGCTTAGGGTCTTCTCTACCTGGGCCAATTCGGCCTTATCGTCGTATTCTGGCTGTTGCAGAATTGGCTTCTTGCGCCAACTATCTGGTTGCCAATTGTTCACTTAGCACCTCATAAAAAAACGGGAAAATTCAGAAATGGGCTAACCTGAGCAGTCAGGTCACACCGAAACGGGTACGAACACACCGCGCGGTTCACGTTCAAGAAAATCAAAATGACAGTCAAAGGTTCGCCACAAATTATCCAGGGTCATGACTTCTTCGACCGGGCCGCTTGCCAACAACTCCCCTGAACGCGCTAACCATACCGTATCCGCAAAGGTATTAGCAATATTTACGTCATGACAACTCATGACTATTTGATTTCCTCTTATTCCTAAATCAGCTAACCAGCACATTAATGCATGCTGATGTCGAATATCGAGGCTCTGTAATGGTTCGTCCAGGATCAACAATGCGTTGCCGTCCATCAGCGGCTGCCACACCTGTAACAGCGTGCGCGCAATAAAGATACGTTGCTGTTCGCCGCCTGACATATGCGTGTAGACCTTGTCGAGCAAGGTAGTCAGGCCGAGCTTTTCAATCAGCATACCGGGTATCTGTTGTTGGGTATGGTCGTTAAAAAATTGCAGACAATCACGCCCGGTCAGCTCAAATTGAATACTGGGCTTTTGGGCGAGATAGCCGCGCTCCACCGCCAGTTCTGCCAGACTGCGTTGTGCCGTTGGCTGACCGCCCCACAGCACTTCACCTTCCGTGGCTGGCGTAAGCCCGGCTAACACTTCCAGCAAGGAACTTTTACCCGCGCCATTGGCCCCCAACAAACACACAATACCGGAAGACGCATGGACAATATAAAGCCGTTTAAACCGGTTGGTAAGACAGATATGCTCGGCGCGTAATTCCCGGGTCATTTGAGCTGTCCTTTTACCATGGCGAATAACAATAGGGGTCCGCCGATAGTGGCTGTCACCATGGACACGGGAAGTGCCGCAAAAGGCACCCACTCGCTTATCAATGCGACCAGCAAAAGTATGGTTGCGCCGGTAACCGCGCTCGCTGGCAACAGATAGCGGTTGTTGTGTCCGATAACCAAACGCAGGTAATGCGGGACCAGCAAGCCCAGAAAGGCAATGGAACCGGCTATAGCCACGGCGGCGCCAACAGCCAGTGCACAGGCAATCATAATGGTCAGTTTCAGTCTATCCGGGTCAACTCCTGCACTTTTCGCCGTCAGATCCCCGGTATACAACACGTTCAACGCCGTTGCATTGCGGCCAATAATGAGCAGGCTCAGGACAATAATAGGCGCGCTGACCAACAACACCCAGGCGTCAGCCTGATGCAGGCTCCCCATGATCCAAAAGGTCAGGTTACGCATGGACTGGGCGTCAGCGAACAAATATAGCCATCCCATAATGGCACTGGTAAGTGTGGTAATGGCGATACCGGCCAGAATCACTGCAGTGTTGATTCCGCGTAACCGCACTGACAAACGGTAAATCAGCCAGGTGGAAAAGAGTGCACCGGTAAAACACGCTACCGGCAATGTATAGGGTAAGTGATCCACCAGCGCCTGCGGTGCAAGAATTAACACAAAAGCAGCAACCAGGCTCGCGCCACTGGATATACCGATGATACCCGGGTCGGCCAATGGATTTCTCAACACCACTTGCAACGATGCGCCGCTTACACTTAGCGCCGCGCCCGTGATCACAGCGGTTATTGTGAGCGGCAGCTGTAACTGCCACAGGATTTGGCTATTTACCTGATTCGATAAACCCGTTTGCCACCCACTGGCAAGCACCGCGGCTGCGGCGCAAAACATCAGTACACAAAGTGCGACAAGCCAGCGGCCAGCATGGGTTTTCATTAGGATTTCAGGCTTGCGATGAGTCCGTCACTTGCGGTTTCTATAAGATCCAGCACTAACTCAAAGCCTTTTTTACCACCGTAATAGGGATCCGGTACTTCCTCACCCTCATAACCGGCAAAATCCAGGAACAACTTAATTTTTTCGTGATGGGAAGGGTCGCTCATGCCCCGCAGATTTTTCAGATTGTCATTGTCCATGGCCAGAATGAAGTCAAATTTCTCAAAATCTTCATCTGCAACACGCCGACACTTTAATCCTTTAAAACTGTATCCGCGCGCCTCGCCTGTGGCCTGAGAACGCTTATCTGGCGGACTACCAATGTGATAACCATGGGTGCCAGCGGAGTCGATAGTAAGTTTCAAACCCGCCTGTTCAGCTTTGTGACGAAACACCGCTTCTGCGGTGGGAGAGCGGCAAATGTTGCCCAGGCATACAAACAAAACAGCTGTTTGTGGTGATGTCATGTTTCAATCCTTTTCACTACATTGGTTGTCGGGTTGACCCGATGCCAGGCTTCTGGCCAAATACCTACCTTTGCGTCCATTCTCTTTTATTTTTGGCCTGTTACAGGCGTTGCCAGCGCGGCAAGACAAAAGAGACGGGATTATCTGGCCGGCTATTGTACTGTCCATCATAGCTAAACACCATGGTTTATGCCCTTTGGTTTATCCACTACGCCGGCGGCAACACTACATGATGCAATTCGAACAATAAGAGTAACTACCATGACAGACACTGCACATCACATTCTCATGCTTTCCAGTTCACGTATGGGCGATGAACAATACCTCGAACATGCTCAGCCAATGATCCAGGCACACCTGGGTGACTGTCGCGACGTTTTATTTATTCCATATGCGGGTGTCACCCTGGGCTGGGATGACTATGTGGAAAAAGTCCAGCAGGCGCTGCCATCGCTCAATGTCATTGGCATTCACACTGCAGACGACCCGATTGCAGCGGTAGAATCCGCCAGCGCGATTGTGGTGGGCGGTGGCAACACGTTTAATTTGCTGTACCAGTTGTACAACAACGACTTGCTGGATGTGATCCGCCGTAAGGTTGCCTCGGGTACGCCCTATATCGGCTGGAGTGCCGGGAGCAACATTTGCGGCGCGAGTATCCGTACCACTAACGACATGCCGATTATTGAGCCGCCGTCATTCACTGCGCTGGGTTTCGTTCCTTGCCAATTGAACCCGCATTACACCGATTATCAGCCACCCAACCACAATGGCGAAACCCGCGACGACCGATTGTTTGAATTCACCGCGTTGAATCCCACCACCCCGGTGCTGGCTATTCGCGAAGGGACTGCGTTGTTGCTGAGCAACCAGCGAATGACATTGAAAGGGAAATTACCGGGATTTTGTTTCCGCGGCGCGGAAAAACACGCCATTGAGCCAGAACAGGACTTAACCGAGTTTCTCAACCAATAGCGACAGGTCCGGCGTCTGCTGGTAAGGCACCAGGGCAAGCCTTGGTGCCGGCATTAAAGCATCCAGCGTGGCGAGGTTTTCGTCGAATACCGGCATGTCATCTAACAGTTGATTCGCCACCCAGCCTCTCAGTGTTAACCCGTCTCGTTGTATGGCTTCTGCTGTCAGGAGAGCATGATTCAGGCAGCCAAGTCGCATGCCTACCACCAGAATGACGTCAAGCTGCAAGTCTTGCACTACATCACTCATAAAACGCGTTGATGATAACGGCAACCGCCAACCACCCGCACCTTCCATAAGCAGTATGTCGGGCTGATATTGATGTAACGCCTGAAACCCCGATGTGATAACCGCTTCACTAATAGGCTCACCATGGCGTTCGGCTGCAATGTGAGGAGCGATGGCATCGGGTAAGGCAATGGGATTTATTTCCGTCAGTGGTACGCGCAGGCTTCCGGCGGCTTGTAGCGCCAGCGCATCTTCATTTTCCCACTGATTGTTTTGCCAATCACAGCCCGCGGCCACCGGCTTATAACCCAACGCGGTTTTACCACGCTGAGAAAAGGCCTCGAGTATTTTGCAGCTGGTGTAGGTTTTTCCTACTTCGGTATCTGTCCCGGTAACAAAGTAAGCTTTAGTCACAGCGGTTTCTCCAGACTAAGATGCAAAATGTGATAGGTATTATTGAATAGACCAGACGTCGATTCAGGGAAAGCGGCCGCCAGCGCCTGTAACTTCCCCTTGGTTAATCGCGCACGGGTACGGTTTTCTGTCTGACTGCCTGCCCCGACGCCATTAATGGATTTTAGCAGCGATGTGATATTGTCGAAGCTATCGGAATAACTCACTAAATCGTGACTTATCCCCGCCCAGTCAGATTCACACACTGCCGCTAGCCATTGTGTTGCACACGTCAGTGTATTAAGCGCCAATTGAATACCCGCCTTGTCGGCTGCTGATTTGAGTTCAGGAAAGGAGCCTGCAACCATGATTGCCAGTTCAGCCCGACCTCCGGGGGCCAGCACCCTGAACACTTCGCTGATTGCCTGACGTGGTGTACCGCACCATTGCAATGCCATGGAAGAAAACACGCATTCAACACAACCTGACTGCAAGGGTACCTGCTCGGCGTCGCCTTGCAAAAACGTAATGGTAGGGTAAGTGCTCTGGGCCTGGCTAACCATGCCTGGCGCCAGGTCCATGCCTGTTACTTCATCGCAGTAATTGGCCAGTTTCGCTGTGTTACGGCCGGTGCCGCAACCAATATCCAGCACGGACTTACCTGCCATCTCACCCAGTCGAAAAAGTGCGGCATCTGCTATCGCATGCTGGATGCCGGCAAGCGCATCGTATTGCGCAGCCGCAGCACTGAAACGCGCAGCGATATCACGCTTGTCTGCACAATGTTCGGGCGTAGTCACAGGATCAATCAGTGCCATGGTCATCTGCGTCATGTTCGCTGGGATCAGCATTTGCCAGAATTGAATCCTGAGCAAGCAATAACCCGTCAACCAAGGCATCAATATCCCGCGTAGCGTGACTGGCACTTAACGTAATACGCAGTCTGTCTGTCCCTTTGGGTACAGTAGGGTGTCGCATGGCAGGTACCCACAAGCCGCGATTCGCCAGCTCGGCAGATAACGCCACTGCGCGTGTAGGAGAACCGACAACAACAGGCTGAATCGCACTTTGCGATGCCATCAGGGTTAACCCTTCCTGATTAGCTCTCGCTCTGAAATGGGCAATATTGGCGTGAAGCTGTTCGCGCTCAGCGCCTTGCGTAACCAGAGATAAAGCGTGCAATGTCGCAACTGCTTGTGCCGGAGGAAAGGCAGTCGAATAAATATAGTGCCGCGCGTAATTGACCAGGTAATCGATAAGGGCATGACTGCCCGCAATAAATGCGCCCGCTGTGCCAACCGCTTTACCAAAGGTCCCCATTACCACAGGACACTGCTGCTGAGACAACTGATAGGCATCAATACTACCCAGCCCGTATTCTCCGGTAACCCCGAAGGCGTGGGCATCATCCAGCATTAACCAACTGTCAGACGCTTCTGCACTCGCTACCAGTTGGGCAACATCTGGCGAATCGCCGTCCATACTGAACACCCCTTCCGACGCTATCAGTCGGTGAGAAGAGGTGGTTTTCGACAGTAAAGCAGACAGGTGGGTGTAATCATTATGTGCAAATCGACGCAATCGGGCAGCACTGGCGGTTGCCCCTTCTATAAACGACGCATGCATGTATTTGTCGGCAATGATGTCACCTTGTTCGGCAAGCAACGCCTGACACAATGCCTGGTTGGCAGCAAAACCACTGGAGAATAACAGCACGGCATCACGGTTTAAGGCTTCGGCCAGCACTTGTTCTAATTCGCGATGCGCAGCACTGTAGCCGGTAACTAACGGCGATGCCCCGCTACCACCGCCAAACTGGGCTAAGCCTTCAACCCAGGCTTGTAATACGCCCTGATTATGGCGCAGTCCAAGGTAGTCATTGCTTCCAAAATTCAGGTAATGCTGGCCATTGATGGCGATTACCCCGTCCCGCTCATAGTCAATACATGTGCGCTGGCGGTAATAGCCATCTTGCTGGCGTTGAGCCAGTTGGGCGTCAATAAACTCGAAGGCCATCAGACGGTCTCGGCTTGCTTACCTGCTGGTTTGCTTGCCGTGGCGTCATAAAATAAATCTTCAGGCGCTTGCTGCTGTTGCTCCAACGCTTCTTCCAGCAACAGTTCATGCGCTTCGTCAGAATAGTCACGCGTTCGCTCGGTATTAATACCCAGCTTTTTGAAGAGCACGACGTCTTCGTGTGTATCCGGATTGGATGTAGTCAGCAGCTTGCAACCGTAGAATATTGAGTTCGCACCCGCCATAAAGCATAGCGCCTGGGTCTGCTCGCTCATGTTTTCCCGCCCGGCTGACAAACGCACATGTGATGCCGGCATCATGATACGGGCAATGGCAATGGTGCGAATAAACTCAAAGGGCTCCATGTCGTCCAGTTTGTCTAATGGCGTGCCATCGACTTTTACCAGCATGTTAATGGGTACACTTTGTGGGTGTTCAGGTAAATTCGCCAGCTGCATTAATAGCCCTGCGCGGTCTGAGACACTCTCACCCATGCCGACAATACCGCCAGAACATACGTTCATGCCCGCGTCACGAACGTGCTGCAGGGTATTCAAACGGTCCTGATAGGTTCGGGTAGTAATGATATCGCCGTAGAACTCCGGTGATGTATCCAGGTTATGGTTGTAGTAATCCAAACCTGCTTGCTTGAGCGCTAACGCCTGATCGCGGGTAAGCATACCCAGCGTCATACACGTCTCCAGCCCCAAAGATTTTACTTCCGCGACCATTTGCGTGAGGTAAGGCATATCGCGTTCTTTCGGATTCCGCCACGCTGCTCCCATACAGAAGCGGGTTGAGCCAGTCTGTTTGGCTTCCTTGGCGCGCTGGATCACTTTTTCCATTTCCAGCAAGCGTTCTTTTTCCAGGCCGGTGTCGTAACGCGCGCTTTGCGGGCAGTATTTACAATCTTCCGGACACGCACCGGTTTTGATAGACAATAACGTGCTCACCTGAACTTCGTTCGGGTCGAAATGCTGACGGTGAACAATTTGCGCCTGAAATAACAAATCGTTAAACGGCATAGCATAAAAGGCTTCAACCTCTTCACGCGTCCAATCATGGCGGATCGCAGAGACCTGGGCGCCATGAGATGAGCCTGGCGCCGAATGAACTGAATTGTGCTGTGTGACAGACATCGCCTATCCTTTACTCTTACTGAATGGTGGCTTAGTCTATGCAGCCAACGCATCTTGTCAACCAAATTAACTACAAACACTTTACTACTGTGCAAAATACAAACAACATAGAATTTGATAAACAACACATCTGGCACCCCTACACATCGGCGGTAAACCCGCTTCCGTGCTATGAAGTAGCTGGCGCCAAAGGCGCAGAAATCAAACTGGCCAGTGGCGAAAACCTGGTAGATGGTATGTCCAGTTGGTGGGCGGCTATTCACGGCTACAACCACCCGCTACTCAATAAAGCTGCCCATGATCAGATTGATGCGTTCAGTCACGTCATGTTTGGCGGACTCACCCATGAGCCAGCCGTTCGGCTTTGCCGGCAATTACTCGACATGGCCCCTTCTGGCCTGCAACGGGTATTTTTAGCTGACTCGGGTTCCGTATCGGTAGAAGTCGCAATCAAGATGGCAGTGCAATACTGGGCATGTCAGGGGCGCCCGGAGAAATCACGGCTAATTGCACCGCGCAACGGGTACCACGGCGACACCTTCGCCGCTATGTCGGTGTGCGATCCGGTAAATGGCATGCACAGTTTATTCAGCAATACCTTGAAATCTCAGGTTTTCGCCCCTGCGCCGCAAACCCGTTTTGGTCAGGCATTCAGCGAAGATGACATTTTACCTCTGGAAGAGTTATTCGAAAGTCATCATCATGAACTGGCCGCGCTGATCCTGGAGCCGGTTGTGCAAGGTGCCGGCGGCATGCGGATTTATCATCCTGAATACCTGAAGCGCTGCCGACAATTGTGCGACACCTACGACGTCCTGCTGATCTGCGATGAAATTGCCACGGGATTCGGCCGGACTGGTAGGTTGTTTGGTTGCGATCACGCGGGAATATCGCCTGATATCATGTGCCTGGGTAAAGCCCTGACCGGCGGGTACATGACATTGGCCGCCACCTTGTGTACCGAAGAAGTGGCTCAAGGCGTATGCGAAGGCAGCCCCGGTGTGTTTATGCATGGTCCGACATTTATGGGTAACCCACTCGCTTGTGCTGTGGCCAGCGCGAGTTTATCGCTGATTGCCCAGGGCGACTGGAAGCAACAGGTCGCTGATATTGGCAAACAACTCTCTGCTGAACTGGCGCAATGTAAGGAACTCGCCTGTGTTACCGATGTCAGAACCTTAGGGGCAATTGGAGTAGTTGAAACCAAACACCCTGTGGATGTCGCTGCCATTCAGAAATTGTTTGTAGCGCAAGGGGTGTGGATTCGTCCATTTGGCAAACTGGTCTATATTATGCCACCTTATATTGTATCGCCTGAACAATTAACCCGGCTGACTCAGGCGATTTACACCAGTCTGAAACAACTATACGGATAGGTATTTTTGGGGATTTTAACGCGACTCATCGACAAAGTACTTTTTGCAGTGTTATTCATAGTAACGCTGCAAGTACCCGTGCTGAATCAACAATACCTGCAATATTTAAACGGTTACCTGGATGCAACCGGCGAAGAAATAGCACACTATGCGCGCATGGCCAATGACCACGGTTATTCATCTGTAGATGTGATGATTGAAGCGTTACTGAACAATGAGACCGCGTTGGTCCGTGATGATGCCCAGCACAAGTTAGCGGTGATTGAAGCCTACAACGAAGCACAGTTCGCATCGCAGTATTTACAACAAGCGAATTATTTCGAACAGGTTGGATATTTTATTCAACCCATCCAATACCCTCGCCTGCAAAGTGTAATAAATGTCTTCGAACCTTCATTGCCTTTACAACCCGAATCCGTGGGATCGGCGCTGGTGACAGCATTGGTTATTTACTTGTTTCCCTGGACCGGTGTAGCCCTGATTCGCCGAAGACGACGTGCCAAACAACGTCATTTCGTTTGAAAATCATAACGTTAACAACTTCCCCAGCGTCCTTTACCTGACGATTTGAAATCTGCCTCAGCCGCTGGCCAGGTTTCATTCCCACCCCGTCTCTTCTACAAAATTATACCTATCACCGCGTTTAGGTATTGATTTTGCTACGTACCCTGTGTGGTTAAGACCTTTTATACGCCTTTTTTTGTATATTATTTAATCGTCACCGCATTGGCCCGCAGTCTACAGGGCTCCGCGGTTAATGTGAGGAGAATGAAAATGACCGATACACCGAGAAATCAAACCTTAGTCATGGGCCAACTGTTGCAAATGAGAGACAAGTTGATCGCCAAGCGCCACCTGATCCCTGCAAACTGTCAGTCTCAGTGGGCTGAGCTGGAAAAAGAAACCGCCGTGTTTGACCCAGCTAACCAGGGTCAGCTGAGTCATTCAGGCAATACGATGGTAACCAAACGCTCTTTATTCCGCGGTAACATCAACGACCTGATGTCACTGGTTGATCAATTGCGTCAGCTAAACAGCCAAATCAAGATCACTGCACACTAGTGATTGCGCTTGCTGGCGCAACACAATGGCGGCTTTGATTTTACGTTTGCCATAACTGGCCATACGTATAAAGTCTTCCCGGGCAATTGGAACATGTTGATAATCCATTGCTCCCGGGGTGGACGGATCGGGATCGTGAATATACACACACTGATCATCAATGGCTGTAACCACAACCCAATGAGGGGCTTTCGTCCGGTCGAAGCGATAGGTGCTGATCAGGCACACCAGCGCACAATCCTGCATATTCTGATAATTATCCAACCGGGTTAGCCAATCCAAATAAAAGACCGGTAACTGCTGTTGCTCTGCCTCGTTAAAAAAGTTTTCTTCAACGGCCTGTAGCGTTTGTCGTTTGTGCTCATTGCGCACGCCGTCAACAAACAAAGGCGCGCCCTGATTCAAATACACTTTTACGTCGAAGCCCCTTGCCTGCGCAGCCATTGCAAGTCCAATTGGGTGGGTACCTGCAGGTCCACTGGTCATGTACACTGTATTCGCTTCCCGCCAGATACTGAATTCGTCCCGCTGATTTGGTACCCGCGAGTGGTCCAGCATAGCCATTGCCATTAATAAACTGGCAGGCCCACAGGTAAACTCTGTCGTTTGCTGATACCACGGGCAACGACGCAACGTTTTTTCCGGTCCGCTCAATGGCAGCGCTTTCTGCATGCGAATCGCATTCGTATCGTCTTCGTAATAGTGTTCAAACATACCAAAAGGCAAAAATCCCATACGCTCGTAAAGGCGTTGAGCCGACTGGTTATGTTCAGCAACCTCCAGTCGCATATATCGCTTTCCACGTGCAGTGGCGCGTTGCTCGAGCCATAGCACCATGGCTTCTGCCAAACGCTGTCCACGGGCATCTTCGTGAACCGCCAGAGAATACAAACGAGTGAGTAAGGTTCCGCGTCGGAGCAACAACAACCCATAGCCCAGTAACTGGCCATCGCTGTCAGCGACGACCAGTTCTGCATTTTTCGCGGTCAGATAATGTCGGAAACTCCGACGGCTCAGCCGATCATTACTAAAGCAATGATTCTCCAGTGCCACCAGCTTGTTTAAATCGCTGATCGCACCGCCTCTTAATTGCCATTGACCCACTGAAATAGCCATGATTATCTGCCTCTGCGTTCTAACCGGCTGGCAAATTCCTGCATTACCAGCAGGTACAATTCCTGACCCAGGTATTTATCTTCAATGCCTGAATCGATATTAGGGTTGTCATTCACTTCAATGACATACACCTTATTGCCACGTTGTTTTATATCCACGCCGTACAGACCCACGCCGGCGACTTCCGCGGCACTGATAGCCGCTTTTAATACCGGGCGCGGTACTTCAAATGTCGGCAAGGTGACAAACCCACCGGAATCGGCTTTGTCGCCCTGGTGGTTGTAAATCTGCCAGTGGTTGCGCGCCATAAAGTACTTACAGGCGTAAATCGGTCGACCACCCAGCATACCAATACGCCAGTCGAACTCGGTAAAAATGTACTCCTGCACCAGCACTAACGCTGACTCTTTCAGCATGCTGTTCAGCTTGCTAATCAGCGCTTCGCGGGTTTCCACTTTGTAAACACCGCGGGAGAACGAACTTTCCGGTAACTTCAAAATTAACGGCAAGTTGAGATCAGCAATCAGCTGCTCACAAGTCGCTTCATCCGCATTGGTCACGAAGCGGCTCTTAGGCGCAGGTACCTTGTTATAGGTAAATGCATCCTGCAGGAACACTTTGTTACAGCAACGCAGAATCGACTGCGTATCGTCAATAACCACAACACCTTCACGTTCCGCTTCGCGGGCGATACGGTATGTCGCGTGGTCGATTGCCGTTGTTTCACGAACAAACAGCGCATCGTATTGTTCAACGTCGCCAATGGTTTGCGCGGTCACCACTTCCGCATGAAAGCCAACCTTTCCGGCCGCTTTCACAAAGTTAGCAATGGCACGCTTGTCACTAGGCGGTGTTGGCTCGTCCGGGTTAACCAGAATTGCCATGTCCCAGCGCGCTTGTTTACTGCGGCCGTTGGTACGCCATTGTTGCTGGGTAAATTGCTTCAACCGCTCAATAAAGGTTGGCTGTAAGCTTTCCGGCACTTCGTTAAGTCCTACCGAGTTACATCTCACGGCAGTGACATCGCTGCTCAACACCAGTTGCAATAGCGGACTGGGATAGTGCGAGAACGCCACACTGGCCAAACGCTTCAAGCGTACATCGGAGGTCTTACCGAAACACACGAACAGCTCTCCACCCAGGCTTTCAAGGGCTTCCCGTTCCTGAGGCTTGATTGCAATGGCTGGCAGTTCCTGATCAGCTTGTGCCGGACGCAGATCGTTAATGGTGTTTACACCAGGAATAACGCGATGCTGTCTCGCTTCGGCCAACAATGAACAATAGTATCCCTGACTCAGGTATTTACCTGTGTCGCAGAGGTTGATGACCCGTGTTTTCGGCTCATTCAGCTTTGGGTAATCCTGCAGATACTGCTGGAAAGTTAATACCGTCAGCTCCGGCAAGTCGAGTTGTTCAGCGATGTCCGTAATAATTAAAGTATGATGCATGAGTGCGTTCAGTTTTCCTGGCTTTGCCGCTATACACACAGCCACACAATTGTTGCTGTCATAGAGCGATGTATTGAGCGCAAAGTGTATAGAACTCATCGGCCGCTGGATAACGGATTATTTTTATCGTCACGACTGTTATCCTTAATACCGCCCATAATAATGAAGCAGACAAAAGTGATTCGTTGGCGTGCTGTTGTATCCGGAGTAATTTGTAAGGTGATTGGTCGGATCTGCGGTTCACAAGTCAGTGCGAATGCACTATCCTCCACCATGCGTTTGTACTAACGCGGAATTGTGAAGGAGTGTGTATGCTGTTAGCGAGCGTCGCTATTATTTTAGGGTTACCTTTATTACTGTGGAGTGCCGACAAATTTGTAGGAGGCGCTGCATCTGTCGCTCGTCAGTTCGGACTGTCGCCGCTGCTAATAGGCATGTTAATTATTGGCTTTGGTACCTCTGCACCAGAAATTATAGTGTCTGTGATCGCTGCACTGGAAGGCAGTTCCGGTATCGCACTGGGCAACGCGTTTGGCTCTAACATTGCCAATATTGCGTTAATCCTGGGTATTACCGCACTTATTAGTCCTATTGCCGTTCGCTCTGAAATTATCCGTAAAGAGCTGCCTATTCTGCTAGGCCTTACCTTCTTTGCAGCCTGGCAATTACTGGATGCAAACTTGTCCAAGGACGATGCGTTTTCTTTGCTTGGATTATTTATACTGCTTATTTCCTGGAGTATCTGGACCGGTCTTCGCGGCGACAAAGACGCGCTGGCAGAAGAGTTTGGCGAAGAGCTGAACAGCAAACCTGCCAACCTTAAAGCAGATACCCTGTGGCTGATTGTCGGTCTGATTTTATTGATTATCAGCTCGCGTATCCTGGTATGGGGAGCGGTTGAAATAGCGACCTTCTTCGGCGTTAGCGATGTCGTCATTGGACTCACCGTGATAGCCATTGGTACGTCGTTACCTGAATTGGCTTCGTCTTTGGTTGCAGTGAAGAAAGGCGAACACGATATGGCATTGGGTAATGTCATTGGCTCAAATATGTTTAACACACTGGCCGTAGTGGGTATTGCAGGTGTGATTCACCCTATGCAGGTAGACAGCAGCTTCTTGTACCGCGACACCTTATTTATGCTCATTCTGTCTGTCGCATTATTTGTGTTCTGTATTGGCCTGAAAGGACCGGGGCGCCTTAACCGCTTGGAAGGTGGCGTGTTTTTACTGGCCTACATTGGTTACACCTATTATCTGGTAACCAGCGCGTTTATCGCCTGATAACAAAAAAGCTGAACGCCTTGCGTTCAGCTTTTTTTGTATAACGTGTGCGGTTTAGTTATGCCAGCAATATCGAATTGATCGTCACCAGACTCACCGTACTGATGCCTGCCAGAATAAATAAGTTAACGCCGTAATTGTCTTCTTTGCGGCGGCTGCGACGCGACCGCAAAAACATCGTGATCAAGCTCGCCCCTAAGCAAACCTGAAGCAAACGGATCAGTGCGTTCATGTACTCAGGCGACCAACTGGTGCGGCCATCGATACCCCAAAACTGCTGTACACCGCTGACCATTTCCGGACGGGCAAAATGAAATAACAGCAAGCAAACCACCAGCGCTAACCACACCAGTGAATTTAATGTAATAACAACCTGGTAATAGGTATCCTTTTCGCGCGATTTCTTGCGACGGTCCTCACCAAATCTGATTGCCTGCTGTACTGCCATGTTACCCCTCTCACTCTACTTCACGTCACGACACTGGTCGAAAATCCATCAACCCAATGCCGTAGTGATACAAAATTGAACGATTCACAGTATATATCGGCATTTTTCGATTTTTGTTTAATAAATCTGGATGCAATCGACCAAGGGCTGTGCGATGATTTGCGCTTTAGCACAAAATCTATTTGTTGGAGAGAATAACCATGACACACGCCCCCGTTGTCGACGTACTGGCTGGTAAGTACGCGGTTGGCGAAACGGTAACTGTAAAAGGCTGGGTTCGCACCCGTCGTGATTCAAAAGCCGGCTTGTCTTTCATTGCCCTGCATGATGGCAGCTGTTTTGATCCTGTGCAGGTCATTGCACTGAATACGTTACCCAATTATGCCGATATACAACGCCTGACGGCGGGTTGTTCTCTGGTTGTCACTGCCACAGTAAAAGAATCTGAAGGCCAGGGACAAGCACTGGAACTGGACGCTACCGAGGTGAGCATTGTGGGCTGGGTAGAAAACCCGGACACGTACCCGATGGCAGCGAAACGTCATAGTATTGAGTACCTGCGCGAGCACGCGCATTTGCGCCCGCGAACCAATGTAATTGGTGCAGTCACTCGTGTACGTAACTGTTTGTCTCAGGCTATTCACCGCTTCTTCCACGAGCGCGGCTATTTTTGGGTCAGTACGCCCATAATCACCGCTAGTGATACCGAAGGTGCGGGTGAGTTGTTCCGTGTCTCTACGCTCGACATGATGAACATCCCAACCACAGAACAAGGCGATGTGGATTACAGTCAGGACTTTTTCGGTCGTGAAGCGTACCTCACGGTATCCGGTCAGCTGAACGGCGAAACTTACGCCTGTGCAATGTCAAAAATTTACACGTTTGGCCCGACTTTCCGCGCCGAAAACAGCAACACGTCACGTCACCTTGCTGAATTCTGGATGATTGAACCGGAAGTCGCGTTTGCCGATTTAGGTGATATCGCGCAGTTAGCCGAAGACATGTTGAAGTACGTGTGTAAAGCGGTTTTGGAAGAACGTGCCGATGACATGGCGTTTTTCGCGCAGCGCATTAACAAAGAAGCCATTAGCCGCCTTGAAAAGCTGATCAGCAGTGACTTTGTGCGCATGGATTACACTGACGCCATCGAAATTCTTGAAAACTGCGGCAAAGACTTCGAATTCCCGGTTAGCTGGGGCATTGACTTGTCGAGTGAGCACGAACGCTATCTGGCCGAAGAGCATGTTGGCGCACCTATCATCATGCAGAACTATCCAAAAGACATTAAAGCGTTTTATATGCGTCTGAACGACGACAACAAAACGGTTGCTGCCATGGATGTACTGGCTCCGGGTATCGGTGAAATCATCGGTGGCTCGCAGCGTGAAGAACGCCTGGACGTGTTCGACGACCGCCTGGAAGAAATGGGCCTGAGCAAAGAAGACTACGGCTGGTATCGCGATCTTCGCCGCTACGGTACCGTGCCTCACTCAGGTTTTGGGTTAGGCTTCGAGCGTCTGGTGGCTTACGTAACCGGTATGCAGAACGTGCGTGACGTGATTCCTTTCCCACGTACACCGGGTAACGCAAGCTACTAGATCTGTTACTCATTAGAAAGGCAGCGAATCGCTGCCTTTTTTGTACCTGAAATTCACGCTGCGTCTGTTTATCAGGCTATAATCGCAACCTCTTCTGGGTTACTCTATATACCTAAGTGATTGTTGGCGTTACTCATGTCCGAAAATGCATCAACCTGCGAGCTAATCTGTTCTCAATGCGAAGCCACGGTAAACGTGCCGCATTTACAGCACAAGCAACGCGCAGTGTGCCCTCGGTGTGGCCACACCCTCAGTATTTACCATAAACAGGACTACGCACTTTGCTTGTCTTTGGCAGTCAGTGCATTGGTGTTTCTGTGCCTGTCTTTGCCGTTTAATTTTTTGTCATTCCGCGCCAGCGGGCAACAAAATAACATCGATCTGCCCGGCGGGTTGAACGTGCTGATTGAACAGGATTATGTGTCTCTTGCGTTGATAACCGGGCTGGCTACACTCGTTCTACCGGGCTTGGTACTTGTGGGGTTGGTGGTTTTACTATGGGGGCGTTTGTTTTCCACGCCCCAAAACTGGATGAAAACCGTACTGTTCTGGGTAAAAACACTGATGCCTTGGAGCATGGCCGAAATATTCTTGTTAGGCACATTGGTTAGCCTGATAAAAATTACGTCTCTTGCCGACGTTGCAATTGGTATGTCATTTTATGCCTTCGTGCTCTTTAGTGTTTGCATGAGTGCTGCCCTGTTTTACTTTGACGAGACACGCATCAAAATCTGGCTTTACAACGGACACCTGCCTCAGGCAAAACCGCTTAGCGACGAGACAGCGAGTCTTAGCATTCAACGCACCTGGGCACTCCTGTTCACTGCCGTACTGCTCTACATACCGGCCAACGCTTTACCGATTATGCACACCGAACTATTTGGCAGCGATGAACCCAACACCATAATGGGCGGCGTGATCAGTTTATGGCAATCAGGGTCGTATCCTATTGCCGGGGTCATCTTTGGTGCTAGTATAGTCATACCCATTGCCAAGCTGGTTATTTTGGCGAGATTAACGTATGCCGTTCAGTATCATGAGCTAACCCGCCCTGACCGGCAAATTCGCTACTACCGTTTTATTGAATTTATCGGCCGTTGGTCGATGATTGATGTGTTTGTCGTTGCGATTCTGGTTGCCCTGATTCAATTGGGCAGCACATTATCCATATACCCCGGACCTGCAGCTCTGGCGTTTTGTGCGCTGGTGTTCGTTACCATGCTAGCGGCAATGACATTCGACACAAGGCTAATCTGGCAGCAAAGGAAAGTCAGTACACTATGACGCAAGATGCAAATATAAAACCCACTACGCCCATTTCTAAAGTCTGGGTTATCCCAATCCTTGCACTGCTTGTGGGCGGCTGGATGGTGTATTACCAGTGGAAGAATCAAGGTCCGCTGATCACCATCAATATGCAATCAGCCAGTGGTATTGAGGTAAACAAAACGCCAATAAAAGTGCGCGATTTAGACATTGGTCAGGTTAAACGCATTGAACTTAACCCTGATTTGAACGGTGTTACTGTGACAGCGCGTATCGACAACAATGCCGCACATTTATTGAATGAGAACACCCAGTTTTGGGTAGTTGCGCCGCGCATTTCGTTTTCTGAGGTATCCGGTCTGAATACGCTGTTGTCTGGTAGCTTCATCGCCATGACCGCTGAGAGTGGCAATCAGGAAGTCCTGCAGTTTACGGCACTTGAGCGCCCTCCCGTTACCCCACCCGGCACGCCCGGCCTGCATGTTAAACTCACCAGCCAAAATGACGAGCTGACCTATAAACCGGGCGATACGCTAATTTATAAAGGCTTCAAAGTTGGTGAGTTTGAAGAGGTCAATTTTAACGTTGATGAAGGCGTGATTGAATATCGCGCTTTCATACACGACCCGTACCACAAATTAATTAACGCTAATACGCGCTTTTGGAATGTCAGTGGCGTGAAACTGCAGTTGGCATCAACCGGCCTTACTATTCAAACCGGGAGTCTGGAAACCTTACTCGCCAACGGGGTTACCTTCGGTAATCCGCAGGGTGTTAGCAAAGGGGCTGCCATCGACAACGACGCTGAGTTTGTCATTTACAACGATTACGACGCCGCTGCCGACGAACGCTTTAAATATGCCGCTCAGTATATTTTGCTGATTGAAGAAAGCGTAAGAGGACTGACAGTCGGTGCTCCTGTGGAGTACCGTGGTTTGCAAATAGGTAAAGTCGAGGCCATCAACTACGCGTCAATTGAAATCGGCAGCCTGCTGGACGACGACTACCCTATCCCTGTGTTGATAAACCTGTACCCTGGAAAAGTGCGTTTAGAGGACAGTGAGACCGGCTTGAAATTCTTGCGCGAACGACTGGCCAGATGGATTGGGAAGGATCTCCGCGCGACCCTGCGTATGGGTAACGTACTGACCGGTGGTTTGTACGTAGACCTGCAGCACGTCGACGATCCGGAAATCGCCGCCATACAAACAGTAAACGGCTTCGATATTATTCCTACGGTCTCTAACGAATTTACCCAGCTTACTCAAAAAGCTGACGCCATCCTGGACAAAATCAACGCGTTACCGCTTGAAGATCTGATCACACAAATCGGTGATGTGGTACAAACGCTGGAAGCCGCGGCGGAATCGGTTAACCAAACCAGTGACAATTTCGATGCAACCCTGGCCAGCTTTGACACTGAAACATTAAATGCGCAAATCCAGCAATCACTGCAAGCATTTGAAGGGCTGCTGAAGCATTATTCACAAGGCGGCCTGAGTAAAGCAGAGATCGCCGACACGATGAATGCGTTACAGGATACGCTCCGCGCTATTCAGCCCTTGTTGCGACAACTCAATACCACACCTAACGGACTTATCTTTTCAGACAACGCCGATGTCGATATTCAACCCAAAGCCAGGGAGACAAACCCATGATTAAAGTCGCATTCAGTATCATCATGGCCTTTGTACTGGCAGGCTGTAGCAGCCGCCCGGTGAGCATGAATTACTACCTGTTACACGAGCCCGTACAACCATCTGAGACTCAGGATATTACCACCTGGCCCTCAATAGAATTGCGCTCGTTGTCGATACCGGAATACCTGAAACAGCGCAGTCTAATTGTACAGTTGAGCCCCAGTGAACTGCATTTTTCACCACAACACGTATGGTCTGAGCCAGTGGAACAAGGCGTAGTGCAATCGCTCAAAGACAATTTGGCAACCAACCATAAGTTCCGCTTACAAACGCAAAGATTGTGGACAAACAGCGCTCAGTCAGGCTACATTTTAGATATCTCTATTGATGATTTTATTCCTGCATACAATGGAATGGTCATTTTGCGTGGCACTTATCGATTAGGACAATCACAACAACCCGGGAAAATCATTGAGTTTGCGTTTCAAACGCCTTTGGAGAAAGACGGCTTCGCGCATACAGTTGAAAAAATGCGCGAACTCGTAGCGAAGTTAGCTAACCAAATCGTGACAGGAATTGAGGCTCATTAATACCATAACTGACCGTGTTACTCGCTCTGTTAACTGGCTCATCACCAGTGGCTGTAAACAGGTTTACGATGAAGACGCCAACCGCAAAATCATTGTAATAAATCTGTTCGCTATGGTGGGTATGTCGATTACCTTTGCTTTAGGTATCAGTGCAATGATCGACAATGACCGCGTACTTGGCATTGTCTTACTGTCCTCCTCTGCGTTATTTGGCTTGTGTAAAGCCCTTTTGTTGCACTCTAAAGTCCTCTACAACCATGTTCTGGCCCCATTTATTCTGGTCGTGTCGCTGGCCGGACTCATGTTGTATCTGGTTATCACGGGCGGGGTTGCGAACACTGGTCCACTGTGGATTTACGTGCTGCCTCCCGTTGCCATGTTTTTTGCCGGGGTCGTGTACGGTGTAATTACGGTTGCGGTGTTTATTACCCTTTGCAGTTACATTTTATTCGCTGCAGATGGTTGGTTTGTTGTTGCTCACTACACCACCGAATTTAAGCTCCGCTTGCTTTATTCATTCGCCACGGTGACGTTTTTGTCTGCGTTTTACGAACACAGTCGGCAGACCAGTTTTAATATTGTAAAAGACCTTAGCGATAAATTTGAGAAGCAAGCACAACAAGACATACTGACCCGATTACCCAACCGGCGTGGTATTCAACAATTCATCGAATTTGAATCGGCCCGTGCCCGTCGTCAGAAAAAGCCGCTAACCCTTATTTTGTGTGACATCGACCGTTTTAAGCGAGTTAATGACCAGTACGGTCACGACGGTGGAGATGTAGTGCTCAAGCACGTCTCCGACCTGTTTAAAGCATCAATCAGAGAACAGGACGGTGTGGCCCGCTGGGGCGGCGAAGAATTCCTGTTTGTGTTGCCTGATACAGAAGAATCAAATGCGGTTGTGTTGGCCGAAAAAGTGCGTGAAACCCTTGCCACTTCCCTCGTAGAACTCCAGCAAGAAAAGGTTGTGATCACCGCCAGCTTTGGTGTGGCTCAAATCGATTTTGAACAAGGGCTGGACAAAGCCCTGACACTGGCCGATAAAGCCCTGTATAAAGCCAAAGAAAAGGGTCGCAATAAGGTGCTATCTGCGTCATCATTAGCAAGACTATAAAGTAAACCAACTTATCGCACATTCACGTATTCATGTGCACGCTGATGACGCCGGTACTATTTGCAAACTCAATATTCACCTGCGCCTCGGTTATTGGTTACAAATCACAATGAAAAAAGCACAACTGTGACGGTATCTTTACGTTGCTCATACATATTTACATTTGAATACTCTGTATAGCACGCAATATCGTCAATAATAATTAAAACAGTGCATCAACAAGGGTTATTGGAAGTCTGTAATATGAAATGGATCATAAAAGTCGGTCTACCCATTTTGGTAGTAGGTTTAGGGTTTGGCGCTATGAAAGGCGTAACGGCACTTGGCAACGAAGAAAGTGAAAGCGAGGCTGTCGATATTCGTCCTACCGTTAAAGTCACACAACTCTCACCGGTTGCCTACCCTGTAGAAATTGAGGCATTTGGTGAATTGTCTCCGCTTGAGTCAACCAACCTGTCAGCCCAGGTCAGCGGTGAGATAACCAGTTTGAATCCACAATTTCTGTCTGGTGGCATCATAAAGCGCGGTGAAGTACTCTTCACCATCGAAAAAGACGCTTATGAAGCGGCGTTACTGCAGGCGCAAGCGAATCTTGCCTCAGCTGAATCCGCACTGATTCAGGAAAAAGCCCTTGCCCGCGTTGCCGAGCGAGAAGCGGCGTCCCTGCCCGATGCTCAGGTAACAGACCTGTATTTGCGTAAACCTCAAATTTTAAGCGCGGAAGCAGCATTAAAAGCCGCTCAGGCCCAGTTGAAAATTGCCAAGCGAGACCTGGACAATTGCGAAGTCAGCGCACCTTACGACGCACTTATCGTGTCGCGTAGTGTTGGCAGTGGCGACTTCGTTACCGCGGGTAGCAGTGCAGCCTTACTTTACAACATTGAAGTGGGCGAAGTGGTGTTTCCGCTCGCGCGTTTCGATCAGGCCTTTTTACCAGGTCAACTTGGCGATATTGAGGCGACCATTACACTGATGAACCGCCAGGACGATATTATTCAGCGCTCAGGCGCCATTCACCGTGACACGGGCATTGTTGATGCCAGTACCCGCATGACACACCTCGTCGCTCGTATCGAAGACCCTTACGGTATTAAAACGGGTATGCCTGCGATTAAATTCGGTTCGTACACGCAGGTGCAATTCACCGGAAAGACACTGGAAAATATCTACAAGATACCTCAGGAGCTGATCAACAAGCGCCAGATTTGGATCCTTGACGACGAAGACAAAATGGTACCAAAAACCGCGAATGTCGTTCGCGAAGTGGGAAGTGACTTTTTGATTCGTGCCGACATTGACAGCAACGACCGGATTGTCATGACATTGCCAGAGTACCCGCAAAATGGCATGGCCGTGAAAGTCATTGCCAACGAGAAGCTCATCGCCAAGCAACCTTAAGACACGGAAGACCATGAGATGAAAGATCCTTTAGATACGCAACGTGGTTTAATTGCGTGGTTTGCCCGTAATCCGGTTGCTGCTAACCTGCTGATGTTTTTTATTCTGATTATGGGTGCCACCGGCTACGATAGCATCCAGCGTCAGATGTTCCCCAATATTGAAATCAACTACATCAATATCAGCGCCCAGTATCCTGGTGCATCGCCGCAGGAAATTGAAGAAAGTATCCTGATAAAAATTGAGGAAAGCCTGAAAGACGTCAGTGAAATTAAACGCACCGTCTCTCGCGCGTTTCGCAACAGCGGCCGAATTTCGCTGGAAATAGATAAAGACGAAGAACTGGCGGATGTGCTCGACAAAGTAAAACTGCGCGTCGACAGTATTGCGACCTTCCCGGCTGATATGGAACCCGTGACCATTTCACAGGCCGAATATCAGCAACAGGTTTACGAAATGGCACTGGTTGGCGATATTCCGCTGGAAGAGCTCAAACCCATCGCGAATGAAATCGAAGATGACCTGTTGCAGCTTTCCTCAATTTCACTGGCTACAGCACGAGTTCCTACAGACGAAATCGGCATTGAAGTAAAACCTGAGATGCTGAGAATGTACAACCTGACGATTTCTGATGTCGCCAGCGCCATTAATCAATACTCTGCAAACGTATCTGCTGGTCAACTGCGAACCGAAGCTGGTTTAGTGTCAGTGCGTATAGAAAACCAGTACTACGATGGTGAAGAGTTTGCAAGCATTCCTGTGAAAGTTGGCCCGGATGGCGCAAAAGTGTTGCTGTCTGACATTGCCGTTATTAAAGACGGTTTCACCGAAGGCGAACGCTATTTCCGCTACACCGGCCAGAATGCGGTGTTAATTGCAGTCAACGCGACCAAATCGCAAAACATTGTGCCCATCGCCGAAACGGTGAAGAACTACATGGCGCACAAAAATGAAGAGTTACCAGCGGGCCTGCAGTTAAAAGAGCTGGTAGACATGACGTACTACCTGAATGCGCGTCTGGACATGATGCTCAGCAACCTGATTCAGGGTGCTGTATTGGTTGCCATGATGCTGACATTGTTCCTTCGCTTCCGTCTGGCCTTCTGGGTTATGGTTGGGTTACCACTTTGCTTCCTAGGCGCGGTAATGCTGATGCCTATGTTCAGTGTGAGTGTCAATATCCTTTCATTGTTCGCCTTTATTATGGTGTTGGGTATCGTGGTTGACGATGCCATAGTGATAGGGGAAAGCGCGTATTCCGAAATAGAATCGAAAGGCGGTGGTGTAGACAATGTTATTCGCGGTGCCAAGCGTGTCGCAACACCAGCAACCTTTGGTGTGTTAACCACTATTGCAGTGTTTGCGCCCTTTACATTAAGTAGCGGTCCTGAAGGCGAATTCTTCTACAACATTGCTGTGGTAGTGATTTTGTGTTTGGCCTTTAGCTTGATTGAATCCAAGCTGATCCTCCCTGCTCACATTGCAAACATTAAGTTCAAACCTGTTAAACCCAACGGCTGGCGCGTGAAATTCAACAACCGTTTCAATCAGTTTGTAAACGGCCCGTACCGACGCACAGTAACCAAGGCCATTGAAGTTCGCTGGCTGGTTCTGGCTACATTTGTGGCCGTCCTGATGCTGAGCTGGGGCCTGGTGGCCGGTAATCACGTACGCATCGTGCCCAACCCTAAGGTGCCTCACGACTTCCCGTCTATTGGTATCGAAATGAACGAAAATGTGTCAGATATGGCGACGATTGACGCCTTGAAAACCATCGAGAAAGTCATCTGGGACATTGAAGAACAAACTATTCGCGAATACGGCAGTGGCATGATCAAAGACTTGCTCGCCTTCAATGAGTCGCGCACTGAAGCCAGATTGGTTATTCCACTAGTCGACGAAGAAAAACGGCATTTCAATACCTTTGAACTGGCTCGAAAATGGCGTGAAGCAATCCCCGAAATTCCAGGCATGAAGAGCTTCAGCATTGAAGACGACGTAAACGGTGGTGGTGATGATGGCGAGTTTGGCTACCTGATTTACGGTGCTGATATCAAATCACTCAATGAAGCCGGTTTGCGATTCATTCAAATGCTTCAGCAGGAAAAAGGCCTGTACGATGTAAGTTCGACCATTGACCCCGCCAGTAAAGAAGTGCGCATGACACTCTTACCGGCCGCATATGAACTGGGCTTGTCATTGCGAAGCATCGCGAATCAGGTTGGCCTGAGTTTTTACGGCGGTGAAGCACAGCGTGTGATCCGCGACGGCGAAGAAGTCAGAGTCATGGTTCGCTACCCTCGCCTCACACGTGAACGTTTCTCTGATCTGAAATACACAGTCATTCAAACCCCAACAGGCGATGAAGTGTTATTAGGTGACGTAGTAGCGCTGAGCGAAGAGCCAGGAATCAGCTATATCCGCCGCGAGGAAGGTTACCGCTCGGTATATGTCTGGGGCGCAATTGACGAAGAACAAGTTGAACCCAACGAAGTGGTTACCACCATTGATGAAAAGCTCCTGCCAGCATTGTTCGAGGAATACCCTGACATTAAAATGCAGTTAGGCGGCGATATAGAAGAGCAGCAGGCTCAGCAAGACGAGCAGGTTATGTTCTTCACCGCGGCCATGATCATGGTTTACATACTGCTCGCAATCCCGTTAAAGAGTTATGGCCAGCCGATCATCATTATGTCGGTTATCCCATTCAGTCTGACGGGTGCGCTGTGGTCGCATTTCCTGCTGGATTTGGACTTAAGCCTGATGTCGACGTTTGGTTTGATTGCAGCGGCCGGGGTTGTAATCAATGACTCACTGGTTATGACAGACTTTATTAATCAGCGCAGGGCTGAGGGTTATTCTATTTTGGACGCCGCCCGACAGGCCGGTTGTGCGAGATTCCGCGCAATTACCCTAACGTCGATAACAACGTTTGCAGGCGTACTGCCGATTTTGTTTGAAACCAGCCTGCAAGCTAAGTTTGTTATCCCGATGGCGGCCGCTCTGGGTTCTTCGGTGTTATATGCCACCCTGGTTACCCTCATTCTGGTGCCTTGTTTGTACCTGATTTTGCAGGACATCAGCAATGCCTTTAAGTGGCTCTTTGGCAGTGCTGTTAGCGCCAAAAGAAAAGTGTTTCGCCAATCGCCTCAGGCTTCTTAACCCTTGATTTATGCCCGCACCAGATATTGCCCGCAATGTCTGGTGCGCAATTAGGACCTATTCATGACCTGTACTATTCGCCCGGCGGTTAAAGCCGATACTGCGACTATTCTGCACTTTATTCGCGAACTCGCTATTTATGAAAAAGCCGAGCACGAAGCAAAAGCGACTGAAGAACATATTCATCGCACCCTGTTTAATGAGCAGCCAAAGGCGCATGCCATTATTTGCGAACTCAACGGTGAAGCGATTGGTTTTGCCGTGTACTTTTTCAGTTATTCCACCTGGCAAGGTCAGTACGGTATTTACCTGGAAGATTTATATGTATCGTCTGCCCACCGCGGCGTGGGTGCGGGTAAACAGTTGCTTACCGCGCTGGCTAAAATTGCCGTCGACAATGACTGCGGCCGTTTTGAATGGAGTGTGCTGGATTGGAATCAGCCAGCGATTGATTTTTACGAGTCACTGGGCGCTAAGCCACAGAGTGAATGGATAAAGTACCGCCTGGATGGTCAGGCATTGCTAGACCTCGCTGCAAAAGCCTGATTGCACTTCACTGTAACGCGCTTGTGTTACGACAAGCGCTTTTGCGCCACAGACGCAGCAAAATACTTAAAGATATCCCGCCAGCTAATAATCCCGATAGGTTTACCGTGGTCATCAATCACCGGTAAACACGAAATTTTATGCTGATTAAACAACTCAATGGCACTCACCATGGTATTGGTTGCTTTCAGTGTTATTGGATCCCGGGTCATGATCTGATGCACGCGTTTATCCAGCGTAGCGCGGTCGCGAATACGCTCTGTCACTGAGTCCAGAAACGGACTAATCGCCTTCAAATAATCCCGGTCAGAGATCACCCCCACCAGTCTGTCATCTTCAACCACCAATAAGTGATGAAAACCACTGGCTTCAAAAATATGCCGAACCGTGTCCAGCGAGTCGTCCATCATCACGCACACCACGCGTTTGGTCATTATGCTGGCAATACTCATACACCCTCTTGAACATTGTTCTGATTGTGGAAAAACGCGAATCACCGTGTCATAGTGTAAGTATACTATTAAGGTAATAATTTGGCAGCGTGTAATACCTTCGCTGTACTTTAGACCAGCCATCATAACAATACAAAGGACGTCTCATGGCTAGTAGCGCTACTTCCAGGCTGATGAACTACCCCATTACCATTATTCTTATCTGCATGATTGCCATTGCAGGATTAGCCAGCGGCGGTCAGTATCTGTATTTCCGGGGAGACTACAAAACGTTCTTCCGCGAAGACAATCCACAACGCGCCGCGTTTGAAGAAATGCAGGACATTTTCAATAAAACCGAATCCGTCAATCTGCTGGTTGTCCCCGAGTCAGGCAACGTGTTTAACGCCGACACCTTAAACCTCATTCAGGCCCTGACAGAACGCGCCTGGCAAACGCCCTACTCGATTCGGGTGAACTCCGTCACCAACTTTCAGCATACCTACTCCGAAGGCGATGACCTGATTGTCGATAAGCTCTATCCCGACTGGCAGTCCCTGTCAGAAGAACTCATTAAAAATATCGAAGCGGTTGCCTTAACCGAGCCCGATGTTGTTAACCGGCTGGTGTCACCCGACAGCCAGGTAGCTGTCATTAGCATAACGGTAAGAATGAGCGACGGTGACCAGACTAAAGAAGTCGCCGAGGTAGCTGGCTTCGTGAAAGCATTGGCAGAAGACGTCACCACAACTCACCCGGATCATAAAATTCACCTCACCGGCGTTGTGATGCTGAACGATGCATTTCAACTCGCCGCTAACGACGATGCCAGCACACTGGTGCCGGCAATGTTTATTATTATCATTGTAATGATTGGCGTACTATTGCGTTCGTTTTGGGCCGCACTCGCAACGCTGCTCATTGTAGGCGCAACCATTGCTGCAACCATGGGATTTGCTGGCTGGGCGGGTTATTTCCTCAGTGTTTCAACCGTAAATGTTCCCACCATGGTGATGACCCTGGCCGTGGCTGACTGCGTACATATCATTGCTTCCTGGTTTCAGCAGATGCGAGAAGGTCTTTCAAAACAAGATGCGCTGGCGCGAGCAGTCAACCTGAACAGAATGCCGGTCATTATTACCTCTGTTACCACGTCTATTGGTTTTTTAACGCTGAATTTCTCAGATGTTCCCATTCTGGCCGACCTGGGTAACCTGACAGCAATTGGCGTCATGTTAGCCTGTTTACTGGCGCTAACACTGTTGCCGGCCATATTGTCGTTAATGCCCGTTACGCCGCCGGCAAAAACCACCTCGCGACTGTCTTCCTTATTAACGTCGTTGGGCGATTGGGTTATTACCTATTACCGTCGAATCCTGCCGTACAGTGCGATTGTTTTTGTGACGGCGTTGACATTGGCATCCACCAATCAGTTAAATGACATCGCCATTAAGTACTTTAGTCAGGACAACACGTTCAGGCAGGCGGCAGATTACCAGTCAGCGCATTTAAGTGGCCTGGCGACCATCGACTTCGCTATTTATACCGATGAAATGTCGGGTATTAATGATCCGGAAGTGCTGACCTCAGTAGCTGCCTTTACTGAATGGTTACGCGTGCAACCTGAAGTCGACCACGTGTCCTCAATTGCCGATACTTATAAAAAGCTCAATAAGAACATGAACTTCGATAATCCGGATTATTATCGGTTACCCATGGACCCCGAGCTGGCTGCGCAGTATCTGTTATTGTTTGAAATGTCCTTGCCCTATGGTCTGGACTTAAACAACCAAATCGATATGGACAAAGCTGCCACCCGCATTAGTGTCACGCTTGATAACCTGGGCAGTAAAGAATTAACCGCCTTTGAGCAGCGCGCATACCGATTCTTTAATAAGCTGTCTCCTGACTTACGTGTCACTGCTGCAAGCCCTGCCCTCATGTTTGCGCATATTGGCGAAACCAATATGCAAAGCATGCTGAAAGGTTCTCTGTTAGCGCTTGTGCTGATTTCCTTTTTGCTGATATTTGCGCTCAAATCACTGAAGCTAGGCTTAATCAGTCTGGTACCCAACTTACTTCCCGCTGGCCTGGGCTTTGGTATATGGGCCATGATATCGGGCGAAATCAATATGGCGCTGTCGGTGGTGCTCAGTATGACATTGGGGATCATTGTAGACGATACAGTGCATTACCTAAGTAAATACAAGGCAGCGCGGGAACAAGGTAAAACTGCCAAAGAAGCGAATCAGTATGCCTTCAAAACCATCGGTCAGGCACTTGTTGTGACCACCAGCGTACTGGCAATTGGTTTCGGGGTGTTGAGCTTGTCCAGCTTTGCGTTAAATTCAGATATGGGCCTGTTAACCGCTATCATTCTGGTAAGTGCACTGGTGATTGACTTGTTGTTTCTGCCGGCGTTTCTGTTATGGCTGGATAAACCGGCTGAAACAGCAGAAACGGCGACTGAATAAATTCTCTACGAATACGCCGACGAGTGTTCAGGCCAAATTTCGTATATTAGAGAATATCGATACGATACGCGCAGCGCGTTTGAGGTTTGCCAGATCCTGATCGCTCCACTCGACTATGTGGCCGACACTCTCGCAACAGATAATGCCAAATGGCGCAAAGTCGTTACTGAAAATATAATCCAGCAACGAATACACGTTTACCGCCGGAAAGTACGCTTTGTTAAAGCACATGGTATGGGGGTGATTGCGGGCATCAGGTGCTCTGATGACGTCGGATTCCAGGATGGCGTTGAAATACTCAGGGTAATCTTCTGCCGATAACACCACGCCCTCAGGCTCAGAAAACTCACCGTCAGCCATCATAGCAATACAATTTATTGCCGTTTTATTTTCGTCGAACTTCCACAGACTTACCCGGTTTGCGCCTTCAATGGTATCGCCAATGGCGTAGCACACCATTTTGAGCTGCTTGGACTGGTCCAAATCCGGGTTCGATAAATTGATACTAAGCTGCGTAAGTGAATCGATATCCATAAAAAAACGACTACATATAGAAGAACTAGAAGGGTATTTTCAGTATAGCAGGTAAGACTGTATCAACCAGCCGGACCTACCATACAAAAAAAAAGCCCGCATGGGATGCGGGCAAAGTGTGGTTTACACATGAGGAAAGAAACACTGAAAAACAAATATTAATTACTGAGTTCACCCGAGGCCGATTCAATGTGCGCACGAACAAACCATTGGAACTGCTCTAACTGAGCCAACTGACCGGTGATCATATCTTCAGAAACCGGGTCCAGTTCACCCAATGTCTCGATGGCTTTGCGGTGATCTTTATTCACACCTGTGTACACTTTATCAAGTGCCGCCAGGTGGTCAGTCACTAGCCCTTTGCCAATTGCATAGTCATCCCAGCTACGACGCTCAACAATAGATTGCGGAGTGCCTACCGGTACGCCGCCTAATGTAGCAATGCGTTCAGCAATGGTGTCTGTCATTTCGCGCACTGCCTCAACCTGAGGATCAAGCATTTCGTGCACGCCAATAAAATTCGGACCCACCACATTCCAATGAATGTGCTTAAGGGTTAGCTGCAAATCGATAAGTGCGACCATACGGTCGTCCAGTACAGAGATAGTGTCTTGCGCGGCATTGTCCTTGATGCCTGGGGCAGTAAATTGTGCAATTTTCGCGTTAGTCATAAATACTCCTGTACGTTAACAAAGGCTGAGTTCGTTCAACCTCAAATGAATACACAAAAGGTATTGCACAGCGCGTGCCGAAATGCAGAAAGGTGCATCAGCCCTTAAATAATAAGGGGTACAAGGAATAACGAGTAAATTAGCAAGGGTATGACAAATCCTCCGAACGAAGTAAAGAATACAGAGGATTGTAAATTCTTCAGAGTCGGCTGGGGTTTGAATCAGTCAGAGAGGAAGAGAATGATGCACTTGTATTCAATCTGAGACTCCGCAAATGATGAATGGCAGAAAAGAGCGAATAGCAGACATCTAATCATTCCCACTAAAACACATCATATGGTTTTCAAAGACTAACACTCAAATCATTTATTGGAAATTAGCTATTAATCAGGTGTCAGGTAATTGAGCTCACATAATCAATTGAAAATTTAAGTCCAATCTAAGACCTAGCAAAAAAAGAATGCACAAAGATGCAAATTAAATATATATGCTGATGTGATTAATGGAAATCCATTAAGTTCATGTCACCATCGTGCAGTTGAAAAAATAATCGATTTATCTTGACTATTAATACTACAGATGTAATAAATGAATTTACTACAGCTGTAATAGTTAAGGTGAGAGCTAATGCAATCAAAAATTGATATCTCTGAGGCGGAGTATGAGGTGATGCTTGTCCTGTGGAATAAGCCTGAACTGACGTCGAAATTGATACTGGAAAATCTCGATAAAGCATGGCAACTCACTACGCTAAATACGCTGCTAAACAGGCTGGTGAAAAAGCAGGTAGTGGCTTATACAAAATCGGGCCGCGAATATATTTACCATCCCTTGGTTGCAAAAGAACACTATGTCGAGCAGGAAAGTCAGGATTTTGTGCAAAAGCTCTTCGGCGGCAGTTTATCGCCATTAGTCGCCCACTTTTCCAAATCGCAAAAGTTGCAGCAAAAGGATATTGATGCATTAAAAAAACTCATTGAGGAGTGGGAAGATGACAATGATTAACTTTGTTTTCGCGTTAGTAATGCCGTTATCACTGCTTTTAACGATAATACTGTTCATAAGAATTCCGCTATACCGTTATTTTGGAGCGAAGCAAGCATACCAATTATGGTTTGCCGTACCACTTTTCATCGTTTACTGGTTCTTACCTAATAACGTAAAAACCACGATAGTCGTTGAAGTACCAGAGTTGCTGGTTTCCGGTTTGGGACAACAACAGCAAAGCGAGGCATTGCAACGCAGCGGTGAGGTTCTTGGGGCGATATATCTGGCTGGTGCTACGCTTGGTTTTGCGGCAATTATCATAGGTTCATATCGCGTGTATCAGCGCACTAAAAGTGCGGTTTCGGCAACACTAAGTGCTCCGGTTGCCCCCGATAAAATTCCTGTTTACTTGGCTGATATTGCAGCGCCAATGTTAATGGGAGTTGTTAAGCCTGCCATTTATGTGCCACTCCAATTTATAACCCGATATAGTCCTGCTCAACAGCATTTGATTATTCAACACGAGCTTTATCATAATCGCCGCAGGGATATTGTATGGAATATCATTGCGACTTCTGTGACCGTTTTATTTTGGTTCAATCCTCTTATATGGCTCAGCTATCTCTATTTTCGCCACGACCAGGAGCTATCCTGTGATCAGAACGTGTTAGATGGCGCCTCTGTTGAACACCGAAAAGAATATGCCAAAGCAGTTCTGGCATCCCACAATCCGTCACAAATGGCGGTAATACATAACTGTTTTGGAAGAAAAGGAACGACATCTATGATGACACAACGAATCAGTAATATGGCCAGCCCTGGTCGCTACAACAAGCTGTTAGCTTGCGTAATGTTATTGGGATTAACTGCGCTTGCAGCAACCCAGGTTACCGCGCGGGCATCAGATACTAATCAGCCAGCTTCTAAAGAGGCCCTTAAACTACATAATCCTATTGTCAGAATTAAGCCCGCTTATCCTGCTGATGCTAAAGCGCAAGGGGTCGAAGGAGCTGTAGTCCTTGAATATGGAATTACACCTAACGGTACAGTTGAAAATATCCGAGTCATAGAGTCAATACCTGCCGGCGTGTTTGACGACGCAGCGAAGCTAGCGTTAGCACAATGGCGGTTTGTTCCGCACGAACTAGAAGGTGTGGTCGGTACAAAAAAGATAACTTTTAAACTTTAGTCTTATTAATATTTAACATAAAAAGGCGCCGGATGGTGCCTTTTTGCAATGTGGTGAGCTAGCTGGGCTTTATCAAAATCACGGCTTTTTAACCATTTACAACTTCGGCAGCGGCTGTTTAAGACTCCAATGAGTGAATAGCGGAAGAATACAGCTTGCGGTTTAGATAAAGGTTAATTGCCCAGAGCGGACCTTTTATACTCATAATTGAATCCCATCAAATTGGCTGACATTAAACAGATATATTTATTCCGGAACTACGGTGAATTCTCTATAATTAGATATTATGTGTATTTCGCTACATTCACCCTCGTGCCATGAAAGAAATTCTGATGACTGATCATGTCGGATCTTGTCTATGTGGTACCGTCAAATTTGAGGTTAAAGGTGACTTCAATGGCTTTTACCTATGCCATTGTCAGCATTGCCAGAAAGATACAGGCTCGGCTCATGCAGCAAACCTATTCTCACAGTCAGCGAAATTGGTCTGGCGGTCAGGTGCAGATGCTGTGACGTCCTTTACGCTTCCAGGCACTCGTCATAACAAAAGCTTTTGTAAGTTGTGTGGCTCAGCATTGCCGAACACTCAGATCCCAGACTTGCTCGTCATTCCCGCAGGATGCTTAGACACAGAAATCTCAATCGTGCCAACAGCGCACATCTTTTCATCCAGCAAAGCTGTGTGGGATGAGGGTTTAGAGGACCTGCCAAAATTCGAGGGTCTGCCAGATTGAGCAACCACCACATAACCAGTGGCTGCTGGCGGACGCACCTACGCTAATCTCCGGCACATCGCAAAGCCAAGCGTTGATACCCGCTTTTGCAAATTTATTTTCCCAGAGTGAGTTTGGTGGTCTTTATGGAAATGACCGCTTTTGACCAGTAACAGAAATACCGAAATGAATTGAATTATGAATTTGGCCTTTGTTGCGTCAAGTCTGGACCGACTCAGGTGAACGTATCAATATGAGGCTGGCCGCCATCCTCTTCATGGTGGTGTTCGGTTTCGCCATGGCTGTCGTAGGTAACGTCTTCAACAACATCGTCATCTGAGTCTTTACCAGACAGCTTTTTTTCAGGCTCTTGCTCAGTGTTTGCGGAACCCTCTTCCTTTTTGCCCTGCTTTTCATGAACACGATACTGCTGTTGCTCACTCACCAGGCGCTCTTCGTCGTGGGTCTCTTTTTCGTCTTCAGACAATTGTTTCGCGCGCGCTTCTTTGCTGACTCGCTTAACCCGCTCGTCAGTTACTACCGGTATTTTTCCCTCTCTGGGAATAATGGAAAACAGTAAATCGTTACTCATTGTTTAGTCGCTAATCGAAGCCCTGTTCACGTAAACAGTGTTGCCATTGGTCAAAATACCACCAGACCACAATGATTCATACCAAAATCATTGTACTTATAACACTTTGTTAGAGCATTTCCGCTCACAAAAGTTGCAAAAGGCTTGCAATGAATGCGCGACTTGGCTATTGTTTGCGCGTCGAATTTTAGTGAACAGATTTCAAATGACTCAACGCGCCGCAATGCATCACCACCATCACAAAGCATAACCTTTCAGGTTTGTGCTGGAAGGTTATTATTTCCTTCCAGTGGCGCAGATAAAGTTATCGACCCCCGGAAGGAAACTTCCGGGGGTTTTTCGTTTAAGGCGTACCAAATTCTAGTTTTTACAGAGGAACATCACCATGAGTGATAGCAGAAGATTACGTATTGCAATTCAAAAGTCAGGTCGTCTGAGCGACGACAGCATTGCACTACTCAAAGCCATTGGCATTAAACTTAATATCCGTGATCGCCTGCTGATTGCTCATTCTACCAACGAAAATATTGACCTGTTGCGCGTCCGCGATGACGACATCCCTGGCCTGGTAATGGATGGCGTAGTTGACCTGGGTTTCATTGGCGAGAATGAGCTGGAAGAGAAAATGCTGGAACGTCAGGCTGCTGGTAAAGCGGCTGACTTTGAAGTACTGCGTCGCCTGGACTACGGCGGCTGTCGCTTGTCTATTGCCGTACCTAACGAATTTAACTACGAGAGTGTTAAGTCACTAGAAGGCAAAAAAGTCGCGACCACCTACCCCTATTTGCTTGAGCGTTTCTTTAAAGAAAGCGGCGTTAACGCCAAGGCCGTTATGCTAACTGGTTCAGTTGAAGTCGCGCCTCGTGCAGGTGTTGCTGATGCAATTTGTGACCTGGTATCAACCGGCGCAACACTGGAAGCGAATGGCTTGCAGGAAGAAGAAGTGATCTTCCGCTCCAAAGCCGTATTAATTCAGCGCGCAGATGGCGAGATCAGTGACGAAAAACAAGCCCTGATCAACCGCCTTGTGCCACGTATCGACGGCGTGATTCAGGCCAAGGAAAGCAAGTACATCATGTTACATGCGCCAAAAGCGTATCTTGAGCAGGTTAAAAGCCTGTTGCCTGGTGCCGAGAATCCAACTGTACTGCCATTAGCTGGCGCAGAAGACACCGTTGCTATTCACGTTGTCAGCCCGGAAAACCTGTTCTGGGAAACCATGGAAAAGCTGAAAGCGCTGGGCTGCAGTTCCATACTGGTTATGCCAATTGAAAAAATGATGGGTTAACTGAGAGGTTATCTATGATTAACTGGTCAACGCTTTCTGATGCCGAAAAAACCGAGGTGCTATCGCGCCCGGCCATGGCAGACAGCGAGTCACTGCGAAACACGGTTGCGGGTATTCTGGCCGACGTCACCGCTCGTGGCGACGACGCCGTACTTGAATACACCCGCAAGTTTGATTGCCCGTCACTTGAAGCACTACAACTGTCGACAGCCGCTCGCGATACGCTTGCTGCGCAGGTAACCGCTGAGGTGCAAGATGCGATTAAAACCGCATTTAACAACGTAAAACAGTTTCACGAGGCGCAGTACCCAGAAGATATTCGCCTCACCACTACACCCGGTGTTGTATGTGAACAGCGCTTTACCGGCCTCGAAGCCGTTGGCCTGTATATTCCAGGTGGCAGTGCGCCTTTACCGTCAACCGTCATGATGCTGGGTGTGCCGTCGTTAGTGGCAGGCTGTAAGCGCCGTGTAATGTGTACGCCGCCCAATGCAGAGCAACAAATTGCGCCGGAAATTGCCTTCGCCGCCAAGCTGTGTGGCATTGAAGAAATCTATTTATGTGGTGGCGCACAAGCCATTGCAGCAATGGCATTTGGTACCGACACTATCACCAAGGTCGACAAGATCTTTGGTCCGGGTAACAGCTTTGTGACCGAAGCCAAACAGCAAGTGAGTCAGCGAGCAGATGGCGCAGCCATTGATATGCCTGCGGGTCCTTCTGAAGTGCTGGTGCTGGCCGATGCAAACGCCAGTGCTGAATTCGTCGCCTCTGATCTGCTGTCTCAAGCAGAGCACGGTCCCGACTCTCAGGCCATTCTGGTGTCAGAAAGTCAGGCGCTAATAGAAGCAACGAAAGCAGAAGTCACAGCGCAACTTGCGCGTTTGTCGCGTGAAAGCATAGCCAGCAAAGCCATGCAAAATGCCCGCTACATTCTGGCAGAGTCGGTTGAGCAGGCCATTGATGTCAGCAATGCCTATGCACCTGAACACTTAATTGTGCAAATTGACAATGCCAGGGATTACCTGCCGGCCATTAAACATGCCGGTTCTATTTTCCTTGGCCCATGGTCGCCGGAGAGTGCTGGCGATTATGCATCAGGTACAAACCACGTGCTGCCTACCTATGGCTATGCGCGTAACTATTCCAGTTTGGGACTGCTTGATTTTATGCGCCGCTATACCATTCAGGAATTGTCTGAAGACGGTATGCGCAATCTGGGCCCCGCAATTATGCAACTGGCCGATGCCGAAGGGCTGGACGCTCACCGTGACGCGGTGCGCTATCGCCTGGAAGCCTTGCAACGTAACGATTCGAAGTAGAGAGCCTGTGTATGAGTAAGTTAGTTGATGCCCTTATCAACGCCAATCTGGTGCCGCTGAAGCCTTATGAATCAGCGCGCCGGTTATTTTCTGGTGGCCAGGACTGGCTCAATGCCAACGAATCGCCATTTGCCAATCCTTATGAGATTGATGACAGTCATTTCAATCGCTACCCATCTTGTCAGCCGTCTGGCGTCATCAACGGTTATGCCCGTTATGCTGGCGTAGAAACGTCACAACTTATTGTGACCCGGGGCGCTGACGAAGGGATTGAATTACTGATCCGCACATTTTGTACGCCCGGTGAAGATCGCATTCTTATTTGCCCGCCGACCTACGGTATGTACGCCATCAGCGCAGAAACCTGTGACGTAGGCATCGAGCGCGTGCCGCTCAAGCCCGACTTTAATCTGGACGTCGATGGCATTTGCGCCGTCGACAACGTGAACCTGATCTTTATTTGTGCGCCTAACAACCCAACCGGCACACAGGTTAAAGCCGCAGATGTAGAGCGTATTCTGGAACACTTTGAAGACCGCGCGCTGGTCGTAATGGACGAGGCCTACATTGAGTTTGATATGGCCAACACCTGGGCCACCAAGTTCAGTCAGTATTCGAACCTTGTAGTATTGCGTACGCTGTCAAAAGCCTTTGCGCTGGCTGGTTTACGCTGCGGTTTTACGCTGGCAAACGAAGAGATTATTCAGGCACTGATGAAGGTCATTGCGCCTTACCCAATTCCTGAGCCAGTCGCACAAATTGTGACCCAGGCACTCAGTGAAGAAAACGTAGGCCGTATGCGCGAACAGGTGAGCTATCTGAACAACGAACGCGACGCCCTTCGCACAGCCCTTGGCGCCCTGCCTGGCGTTACGCTGATGGGTGATGTAAAAGCCAACTATATATTGTTCCGTCACCCGCAAAGCAGCGACATCATGCAATATTTAGTCAGCGAAGGCATGCTCATTCGCGATCAGTCCAAGCAACTGAATTTACAACACTGTTTGCGCGTTACCGTTGGCAACGCCGAACAAAATCAGCGACTGCTGTCGCTGCTGAACACCTTTTTTCAACAAACAGGAGCCCAGTCATGAGTCAGCAAGCCATTTTATTTATCGACCGTGACGGCACATTGGTAGAAGAACCGCCTATCGATAAGCAGTTAGACACACTGGAAAAGCTGGTCTTCGAACCCCAGGTGATTCCCGTATTACTTAAGCTGAAAGCGGCAGGCTACAAGCTGGTTATGGTAACCAACCAGGATGGCTTGGGTACCGACAGCTTCCCGACCGCGGATTTTGAAAAGCCACACAATGCCATGATGGCCATCTTCGAAAGTCAGGGTGTGACCTTTGACGACGTGCTGATTTGCCCTCACTTCGACGCCGACAATTGCACCTGCCGCAAGCCTAAACTGGGCATGGTGAAAGACTATCTGCAACAAGGTAAAGTCGACTTCACCCGTTCAGCCGTGATTGGTGATCGTCTGACTGACATCCAGCTAGCTGAGAACATGGGTATTGTAGGTATTCGCTACGACCGCGAAACGCTGAACTGGCCAATGATTGAAAAGCAACTGCTGGCCTCTGCCCGCATTGCCGAAGTCACCCGAACCACGTCTGAAACCGACATTCATGTGCGGGTAGATTTAGACTCAGCAGCCAAATCCAGTATTCACACCGGCATTGGTTTCTTCGACCACATGCTCGACCAGATTGCCACTCATGGCGGCTTCGAACTGCAGGTAAAAGTAGATGGCGATTTACACATCGACGATCACCACAGTGTTGAAGACACCGCACTGGCATTAGGCGAAGCACTGAAAAAAGCCCTTGGCAATAAACGTGGTATTGGGCGCTTTGGTTTCGCGCTGCCCATGGACGAGTGCCGGGCAGAATGCATTATGGACATTTCCAACCGCCCTTACCTTAAGTTCGAGGCTGATTTCAGCCGCGACCAGGTTGGTGAAATGGCCACTGAAATGGTAGAGCACTTCTTCTATTCGCTGTCGCAAAGCATGGGGCTTTCCTTGCATTTGTCGACCACTGAGGGCAATGCTCACCATCAGGTAGAAAGCTTATTCAAAGTGTTTGGCCGCGCATTGCGCCAGGCAATTACGCGCCAGGGTGACGCCCTGCCAAGCAGTAAAGGAGCCCTGTAATGTCACAACAAACCATTGTGATCGTAAACACCGGCTGTGCGAACATTTCATCGGTAAAGTTTGCGCTGGAACGCTTGGGTGTGGCGGTTACCGTGTCTGACGACCCGGCTGTCATTAAAGCGGCCGACAAAGTGTTTCTGCCTGGCGTAGGCAGCGCTGGCGCAGCCATGAAAAGCATTACCGGAAAAGACCTTATTCCAACGCTGCAGCAACTCACGCAACCAGTACTGGGGGTTTGTCTTGGTATGCAATTAATGGTTCAGCAGTCTGATGAAGCCACCAGCGGCACCATTGATTGCCTGAAGCTGATGCCGGGCGAAGTGACCCGCCTGAAAGCTGGCGACTTACGCCTGCCTCACATGGGCTGGAACACAATTACGCCGAAGGCTGATTCACCGCTATTTGCCGGTATTGATGCAGGCACCTATTTCTACTTCGTGCACAGCTTTGCTGTACCCGTGTATGAGCATACGCTGGCATCGTGTGAGTACGGCCAGCCCTTCTCGGCGGCGATTCAGCACAATAATTTCTTCGGTGTGCAATTCCACCCTGAGCGCTCTGGTGAAGCCGGTGCACAACTGTTAACTAACTTTGTGAACATGTAATGATTATTCCAGCAATTGATTTAATAGACGGCGCAGTCGTTCGCCTTTATCAGGGCGACTACAACCAGAAAACTCAGTACACCTTAGCGCCGGTTGATGTAGTGCATAGCTATGCCGACCAGGGTGCAGAATGGTTGCACATTGTGGACCTGACCGGTGCTAAAGACACCAGCAAGCGTCAGCTTACCCTGATCAAACAAATGGTCGACACCAAGCGCATGAAGTTTCAGGCTGGTGGCGGTATTCGCAGTGAGCAGGAAGTCGCTCAGCTGTTAGAGTCCGGCGTAAGCCGCGTGGTCGTTGGTTCATTGGCGGTAAAGGAAACGGCACTGGTAAAGAGTTGGGTTGAGAAATACGGTCCTGAACACATCGTGCTGGCCCTGGATATCAACATCGACGAACAAGGCAACAAGTTCATTGCCACCCACGGCTGGCAGGAAAACTCGGGTGTGTCACTGGAACAAATCCTGGGTGAGTTTGCTGAAGTCGGCGCAAAACATGTTCTGTGCACCGATATCAGCCGTGACGGTACCTTGCAGGGCTCTAACGTGGCGCTGTACACCGAAGTGTGCAAACAGTTTCCGGCAGTAAGCTGGCAGGCCTCCGGCGGCATTGGTTCGCTGGACGACATTCGTGCCTTACGCCCTACTGGCGTCGGCGGCGTGATTTTAGGCCGGGCGTTACTGGAAGGTAAATTCAACGTTGAGGAGGCTATCGCATGCTGGCAAAACGGATAATTCCTTGTTTGGATGTACGCGATGGCAAAGTGGTTAAGGGCGTACAATTTCGCAACCACGAAATCATTGGTGACATCGTACCGCTGGCGGAACAATACGCGAAAGCCGGTGCAGACGAACTGGTGTTTTACGATATTACCGCCAGTTCTGACCAGCGTGTGGTAGACAAAAGCTGGGTAAGCCGCATCGCGCAGGTTATTGATATTCCGTTCTGCGTAGCCGGTGGTATCAAGTCAGTTGAAGATGCGGGCCGCATCCTTGAAATGGGTGCAGATAAAATATCAATCAACTCACCCGCGCTGACTAACCCGGACCTGATCAACGAGCTACACGATGTATACGGGCAACAGTGCGTGGTTATTGGTATCGACAGCTTTTACAACAAAGACAACAACCAGTACGAAGTGTACAAGTTTACTGGTGACGAGAGTCGCACTCAGCAAACTGCATGGCAAACACTGGACTGGATTAAAGAAGTACAGCAACGCGGTGCCGGTGAAATCGTACTGAACTGTATGAACCAGGACGGCGTACGTCAGGGTTACGACATTGCTCAGCTAAAAGCCGTACGTGATATTTGTAATATCCCGCTGATTGCTTCTGGCGGTGCGGGGGCGATTCCCCACTTTACCGATGTATTTCAACAAGCCGATGTCGATGGCGCGCTGGCAGCGTCTGTTTTCCACAAAGGCATTATCGACATCGACGAACTCAAAGCCACGCTGGTTAGCGAAGGCATTGCCATGCGCGAACGCTTTCGCCAGGGTTAACCGACAAGGGTGTGAATATGAAAGTGACACAACAAACACTTGCGCAACTGGCGTGGGATAAAATGGACAACCTGCTGCCTGCTATTGTTCAGGATGCCGTAACCGGCAAAGTACTCATGCAGGGTTACATGAATCAGGATGCGCTGACAACAACACTGGAAAGTGGCAAAGTCACGTTTTTTAGCCGTTCCAAGCAGCGGTTGTGGCAGAAAGGCGAAACATCGGGCAATACGCTGGATCTGGTGAGCATCAGTGCTGACTGTGATGCCGATTCCCTGCTGGTACTGGCCAATCCGAATGGCCCAACTTGCCACACCGGCGCTGAAAGCTGCTGGTTCAATGGTGACGTAGCTGATTACACCTTTATTGGCGATCTTGAGCGGATTCTGGCTAAGCGTAAAAACGCCGATCCGGACTCCAGCTATACCGCCAGACTGTACAGCAAAGGCGTAAAACGCATCGCCCAAAAAGTGGGTGAAGAAGGCGTAGAAACCGCCCTGGCGGCGACCGTTATGGACACCGAAGAGCTAAAAAACGAAGCGGCTGATTTGCTGTATCACTTAACGGTACTGTTGCAAGCCTGTGATATGTCGATGTCGGATGCTATCAGCATTCTTCGCGAACGTCACAAAGCGTAATGTAGTTCTTTCAACATGCATACAGCTTTTGCCGCCTTGTAACATGTTGAGCGATACAATTCGGTATTAATGAAAATTCCCTGATATCGCGCTGAAATTCAGGGACGAATGGCTACTTTTTCAGAAATGAGCGAGGTAGCCATGTTCAATACCAGTTCCCTGTTACTCGCCAGCACCAGCCGATGTACTTGCCGTAGCTGCAATGATACTTGCTGTAGCCGCTGAGGATTGCTGGGCTTGTAACTGGTCTGCAATCAGGCTGGCATTTTGATTTTCACTGGCAATAATACAGGCCCCATACCCATACCCGTCCAATTTGTTTTCCCATTTTATTCTGCCGTTTTCTGCATTAACACAAAACAAGTGTCCACCTGCATAAGCAAAAACGTGGTTATCTTCAAACAGTAAATTGGTGACGCCGGAAGTCGACTTTAATTTGGTTTCCCATAATTTCTTTCCTGTCACCTTGTCCAAACAAACCACATGGCCTTTTATGCCCAAAAACAGCTTTTCCATTGTCTTCTCCAATACTGAGGTTCGGCATTCAGAATAGCACTGTTCAATTCACTTGTTGTGGCATGGACATACTTGCTAACAATTCCCCTTTTAAGCCGAAAGTGTATGAGTGTATTCATTAACGCTATTGCGCTGATACCTGCCGAACAGCAGGTTGATAATCCTGAGCGGCAGACATCGTCAGCCAAGTCTTGCTTTCCTTCATATCAACTGGCTTACCTGCGCCGGTTGCGTACATCACCGACAGCGCGTACTGCGCCTTCGGGTTCCCGGCTTCTGCCGCAATGGTGAATAGCTCAGCTGCTTTTTGCAGATTGCGTTCCACACCCAGCCCGGTCTCGTATAGCCAGGCAAGTTCAGTTGTGGCGGCATAGTCAGGCGGGTTTTGTTCGCTCAATGCAACAAGTTGCTGAAAAGCCAGCTCGCTGTCCCCGCGCATCAATAGTCGCTTGACTGAAATCAAAGGGTCGGCCGAATCGCTGTTATCCAACGTTCGTAACAACTCGCCTGCATCTTCATCGCCATCCAGCGCTGCAATCATCAGCCAATGCCTGGCGGTATCCGCAGAAACCAACTCAGGATGCGCCAGCGCCACAACACCCACCTGATAGGCACCAGCGCGACTGCCGGCTTCAGCAGACTGCAAATAATAATCCAGTGCTTGTTCGAGGTTGCTTTCTACGCCTTTTCCTTGCTCATGCAGGATACCAAGATTAAATAATGCTTCTGCTTTTCCAACGCCTTCCACATGCTGCCACATTGCCCGTGCCAGCGAATAATTTGCCATCTTAAACTCAGCATAAGCCATATAGAGCTGAACTTGTGGCTTTGCCGTTACAAAGTCCTCGGGTAACGTCTCAGCTGCATTGGCTGTGTTAAAGAGCGCTACGCCAAGTAATACGACAGCCCGTTTCGCGACTTTCATCATTTGCCTCATCTCCATGTTTACTTAGCTAAGACTAAGACAAATTACCGCCGTATGTTCTCCTACTTTAGGTCGGTTTTCGTCGTATTGTTCTGGGGCGAGCTATACCCTAGGCGCTTGTTGGCACCGCTGATAATTTATTTGCAAGTTAAACAGGTAGTGCATTGAAGGCGACAAATCGCCATCGAGTACGTTAACTTCAATGTTTTTCCAGGTGCCCTTTTGCAACGACAAAAAGAAGTCCGGATAGCTGCACACTACCTGCAGAACAATTGGCTTGTATTGTGTTGCGAGGCTGTCGTGATTGGGGCGTTTGTAGTTCGAATTTTCGGGTTGGAATCCATCGCGATAATGCAACATAAGCGATACCCGGCCGTTCCCCGGATTAACAAAACCGTGGAATACCAAATGCGGATCGGCAATGCGTAAATATCGCTGGAATGCGTTATTTCGTTCTTCTGCCTGCCAACTCGGGTAATCCCCATAAAATAAGACGAAGACAAAACTCAACAGGCCCACGGCAAAAGGGAAAATGTTGATGAGAAGAGCGGTTCGCCTTGCTGGATTACTCTGCGACACGATGCCTGCGCCCCCAACACGTGGCGACTAGGGCCGGTAACCCATATCACTGGCAGCTCTGCGGAGCCTGGCAACAATGGCCGGCGGCGTTTGTGGACTGGCTGCCAGATAGGCGTCAATTGACAATTCGGGAATAAGCCGATGAATTTGAACACTATCGGATTGCATACCTAACAATCGGGCCGTTTCTTCGATGAGCTCCGGATCTTCGATAATAAAGTCAACGGTGCCTCGCTTTAACTCTTTCCAGGAGCAGATGATATCTGCACAGGAAATCAGATTTTTACCTTCTTCAAAACCGCGTTCTTTCAGCCATTTTTCAGCTATATCACCACGTTGTGCAGCAACAGACAGTGAGGTTAACTCACTCCAGTCTTTGAGCTGAATGTCTGCGCGATCTGAGAGGGTTAAAATGCCCAACTTAAATTGGGTGACCGGGGTTATCCATTGATATTGCTGCTCCCTTTCCGGCGTTCGAGCGATAGAAAAAATGAGAGCGCGGCTATGCCGTTGTGTATTTAACACTGCGCGTGCCCAAGGGAAGACTTTGAAGTCCGCCTCATACCCTGCACGCAAAACAATGTTTCGAACTCGTTCTGTCACAGCTCCGAGAACTTTGCCATTTTCCGCGTAATGATACGGCGGCGAGTTTTCTGTAAACACCATTAAAGAGTCATTGGCGACTGCGCCACTACTCATTATAAAGGTAACACTCAAATACACACTTCTGAGTAAACGTTTCATCCTGCTGTTAACTTTTTTTCAGTCCCTGACTACCATAGTACCCGGAATCACGCTTCGTGCAAATTTGTCTCGTTTTGCGTCAGTGTAGTTCCAGGCGTTGCCCCAAGAAAAGGGGTATTCACTACCAACCTGTAATTCTGGACCAGGTTTCCGTTACCTTGCCATCTTCATCAATAACCTGATAAGCGCTAAATTGAGCCGCCGTGGCGCAGGCGTGAATAGGCAGGATCCGCAACATATTCCCATAAGCAAATATTGCATCATCCGGTTTTTTGCCGTCAATATGAGAAATGATGCCGTGTTCCTGATTTGTGCTACTTACATACCAGCCTTCGAGCAGTCTTCCCTGCGGATCGCAAACGAGTCCGTAGCCGCAGTTTTTTGCATGCGTGGCGGTTCCCTGATCACGGGAAAGTGCCATCCAGCCAGCATCGACGATCACCCAGTTTTTGTCTGTTTGATGCCCTATAACACTGGTCAATACCGACATGGCAATATCATCGGTATCGCAAACGCCAAGCCCTGCCATAACGCAGTCAAACGTGGCATAGACACCAGCGCGTAATTCATTAATACCTTTGTGATGTGTATTGGCCAGCGCGGTAGGTGTTGAGCCTGCCGATACCAACTCACAGTGGATCTGATTAGCGGCTAGCCTTGCCGAGGCTTTGGCAATAAGCGCACATTCTTGCTCTGCCATAGCATCACGTGCCTGCTGTGAAAAGCAGTCGTAGCTACCACCAGCATGCGTCATGATCCCGCGAAAATGCAGTTTTGGCGTTGCCTGCAGCGCTTTCGCACATTCCAACAGCTCATCTGACATCGGTAACAGACCAGCGCGGTGATCGTCGACATCAATTTCCAGCATCACTTGCAGCGGGTGTTCCAATGAATCGGCAAACGATACCAATGCGTTCACTGCAGCCAAACTGTCCAACACAACAGTAAATTTTTCGGCGCGCTCTGAAAGGGCCTGTACTCTGGCGTATTTGTTTGGCACCAGCCCGACGCCGTAGAGAATGTCGTGGTATCCCGCAGCAGCGAAATACTCAGCTTCAGCAAGTGTAGAGACTGTAATTGGCCCGTTAGAAGGTGCGTAGCGTTCTGCCGCGGCCAGGGATTTCAGCGTTTTAACATGCGGACGTAACACCAGTTCATCGCGCTTCGCAACGGCCTGCATACAACTTATGTTTCGCTGGAATTTGCCCATATCGATAATACAGGCAGGGGTCATTAAGGAAGTCAGCTCACTCACAGGAATGGCATCCAATAAATCAGCGTCAGATTAATGCAGGCAATGACAAATAACGTAAGCAGCGTTAGCACCATTCCTACCAACCGCTGCCAGGTTGCGCCTACTGAATGCCTTAGACCATACGCATGCAGTACGCGTCCAATCACCAAACTCGCGCCCAGAATATGAATAAGTATTGTGGAATGGCTGTTAATTTCTAGAATTGCTAACAGAATTAAACTCAGCGGTACATATTCCACGAAGTTGCCGTGAACGCGAATAAGACGTTGTAGTACATCATTACCGCCATCGCCCACCCCAATCAGGTTCTGGCGCCGACAACGAATGACAAGAGCGGTTAAATAAAGATAGATAAGCGCAAGAATACTTGCGTAAAACGCGGTCACTGGGAGTAACAACATGGCACTGTTCCTTCAAATTATTCGGTGCCATTGTGACAGTTTGTCTGTTAAGAGGTAAAGCGTTTGTTGGAGAATTTACGGTACAAACAAAAAAGCTGCCGATAGGCAGCTTTTTCAAATCAGTCTCTTATTAGCCAAGTAATTCAGCTAATTGCTGGCTTACCTGGTCTACTGGCTGTGTTCCATCCAGCTTGTGGTAAGAACAGTTGCCTGCGGCCGCTTCAGCGTTGTAATAATCTACCAGAGGCTGAGTTTGTTCGTGGTAAATACCTAAACGATTGCGAACCGTTTCTTCTTTGTCGTCATCGCGAATGATCAGGTCATCGCCTGTTTGATCATCTTTGCCTTCCACTTTCGGCGGGTTGTAGACGACGTGGTACACGCGGCCTGATGCAGGGTGAACACGACGTCCGCCCATACGATCAACGATCACATCATCTGGCACATCAAACTCAATACAATGGTCAACCGTGACACCCGCTTCCTTCATAGCATCTGCCTGAGGAATTGTGCGAGGGAACCCGTCCAGCAGGAATCCGTCTTTGCAGTCGTCCTGAGCAATACGCTCTTTTACCAGACCGATGATGATATCGTCGGATACCAACTTCCCTTCGTCCATGACCTTTTTAGCAGCAAGACCCATTTCTGTGCCTGCCTTGATTGCGCTACGCAGCATGTCACCCGTAGAAATTTGCGGGATACCATATTTGCCCATCAGAAACTGCGCTTGTGTTCCCTTACCGGCACCTGGTGCACCGAGAAGTATTATTCGCATAATTGCGCTCTCCGCTTGTTTTAACTTATAACTGTGGGGCACTTTACACACTCCAAACCCACGTGACAAGTACTCTGCAGGGCTCATGACGACTCTTAAGACTAATAGCGTATGTAAATTGAACGAAAGACCAGTACCACTGCGGCGTAATTCACCGCGATAAGCGCGTTTTATGCTTAATATAGCCGTACAGAATTGTGTACTTTATGGCACTGATTTGATACCACACCCTATGCTGTTATCTACGCATTTGGAGCTTGAGCCTGTAACGGCTTGCGACGCTTTCTGCTTTGAACTCTTTCTACGTCCAAACAAAAAAACGCGCAGAAGTCTGCGCGTTTTCACTCGAACGAAAAGACACCGAATTACATTTTAGCTTTTACGCCAATGTAGAACACCCGGCCAATAACATTGCCGCCGTCAAAACCGTTTGCATCGTCAAAGTAAGGGGCTTCTTCGTCAAACAGGTTGTCGATATTCATAGTAATATCTACATTGTCGAAACTACCCATTTCTCCCAGAGAGTAACTGGTAAAAACATTCACTGTGGTCAGAGAGTCCAGTGATGCGAATGCATTTTCCCAACCATCGCTGTGTAGAATACGAACCATGCTGTTGGTCTTTTCCGTGGATAAGCCCACTGACGCGACTACATTGAATTTACCAAAGGTACCGGTTTCCAGTTCATCTACATACACATCACCTTCAACCGCCTGAGCCTCACGTTTTAAGGTATAGGTACCCGACACGCCTGCCCTGATTTTACCCAGATCCACCAGCCAGCTTTTCTGAACATCGAAATCCAGACCTGACAAACGCGTTGCAGTCATGTTGTAACGACGGGCATCGGCTAACAAGTAAGCTGAGTTGCCATCCGCGTATAATGATTCAACCGGTGCGCCATCAATACGGAAGCCTTCAGTCGCTGCCAATGCTTCTTCCAGCGTTGGATTAATCGTGTAGTACGCCGCATAACCCGCCGTATTAAAGTACACGCTTGGTGTATAGAACGGTGCCAGGTTGATTGCGCTTGAGTAATCTACGTTGTAGTAAGTCATACTCACGCTTAAATCTTCAGCAAAGTCCGGCGTCCAGTCGAAGCCCACGCTGTAAGACTCAGATTCTTCTGGCTTCAGACCATCACTACCACCGGCAAGTAAGATAGTGCCACGGAAGAAGTCTGTACCCGCAGCGTCACCCGCCAACCACGGACTGACCGGCAACACGATGGCTCGCGTATCAACTGCGGCACCGGTGTCAGCTAAACTAGGTGCCTGGAATGAAGTTCCCCATTGTGCGCGGATTCGCGTGTTCTCTGTTGGCTTATAGTCGATACCAATTTTAGGATTTGTGGTGCTGCCTACGTCGTTGTAGTCGTCATAACGCAATGAAGCAGTGAAATTGATTTCGCCGGCTGAGGAGTCCATCAACGGCATCATGACTTCACCAAACACAGACTTTACGTTGCGTGATGCTTCTGTTTCTACTAAATCCAGCGCTCCTTCTGCACCGCCGCCAAAGGCCACTTCATAGTCCTGCTTAAAGTATTCTGCACCCACAGCCAAAAGGACTTCACCTGCAGGTAATTCCGCTATTGCACCGTCCAACGTAGCGCGGATTTGATGATGACTTTGCGTAGCATCACCGTAGCTGCCGTAATAACCCAGAATACTGTTCAGTACGCTTTGATCTGTTGCCGCCACATCATATGGATTCAGCGCCGTACTGGTATCTGTGCCAGCCAATGCAGCAGACAGAGCTGCAGAGTTGATACCGCGTTCAACGCCTTTGGTATGGGCCAGGCCATAGCTGTACGCCGCTTTCAGGCGCCAGTAGTTTGGCAGCTCGTAAGTAATTTCAGGAATAAACGCAAAGGCATCAAAATCACTGCCGTTTTTCGCCCCCAGTCCCACTACGTCGCTAAAATCAAACGCCACGGAATGACTGGTTTCCGAACCAATCGGCGAGAAGTAAGGATTGTCGGCGGTAATGGTTCCCGACGCACCAATATCAGAAAGCGAGTTTGTTGCGTCACCAGTGATATCTGCGCTCCACTCACTGTAGTAAGTCACAACGTCAACATAGGCATTGTCGTTCAGATCCTGTTGCAGTGACGCATATATCGTAGTTTTCTTTTCTTTAGGAACGTAAGAAATACCGTCTGTTGGGTCACAGGTATTTGCACCTGCTTCCCTGGTGTCCATTTTGTAATTCACACCGTCTACGGTAATCGTACCCGGGTTACACAGGTTTGAACGGTAGTCACCACCACCGTTTGCAGTGCTGTCGCCAGTAATGAAGTCGCGATCTTTACCAAACACCTCATCGTTTTGTGCGTGGTAAATGGAGATCATGCCTGAACCTGAGGCCCAGTCTTTACCAGCGGTAATGTTGAAAGTGCTGGCAGAGTAACTGTCACCAAAACCACCTTCAGCACTGAACTCAACGCCGTCAAAACGGTCACGGGTAATAAAGTTAACTACCCCGGCAATGGCGTCAGAGCCGTAAATAGACGAGCCGCCATCCATTACGATTTCCAGGTTACTAATGACACCCGGTGGAATGGCCGACACGTTAGGAATCGTTTGAATAATACCTGAGCCAGGCATACGCATGCCGTTTAACAATAACAGCGTGGTGCTGCCGCCACCCACACCAATATCGCGCAACTTAGGCATTGGCATACCCTGGCCAATGTCAGTTGCCATGGTTGGACGGCTGTTGAACGTGCTGCTCATTTGCGGAATTTGCGCCAACAACTCGTTGCTGTCAGCGACACTGATCGCTTCAACCTCGGCGCTGTCGAAGCCCACGACATTCGTCCCAACGGGTGTTGCGCCCCGAATTAAGGTACCCGTAGCTTGTGCTCTTACTTCGATCTTTTCGACATCGTTGTCATTTTCTGCTTGATTTTCTTGCGAAAAAGCCTGACCAGATAAAGTAGAACCTACGAAAAGTGCTAATAAAGTTGGCTTAAACATGCCTGAATGTTGTCCTGATTGTGCCTTCATTTCAGTCTCCGATGCGGGGGTTACGCCCCTTAATTGTGTGTGCCCAACGTTAAACAATTCGTTAACATCTGGAGCGTAAACTAACCCAACAATCATGTTCAGTCAACACTAATCAAACACAAACAATTGAAATCAACTGTTATAAAAATAGAACGCGAACGAAAATTTAATATTAAATAACAACAACTAACCAGCTATTCAGCTTGTAATAGAACAAAAATTGATAGTTGGCATTAAAAAGATCAATGTGCAAAAATTTTGTAAAAAAATGAACGGTGTGCGTTTTACGCACACCCACTTTCAAATAAGAAACAATCAATTCATTGCAAATTCATTCACTCACACTATAATCGATTGCAACGAACCATTTACAATTACCATTAACCGGCAAGTCAATTATCCGACAGAATTGACATCGATAACAAAGACAATACTGTTATTCGCATAAAATTGTGTCGGAAAAGCTTGCCTGAACATCGGAGCTTTTTGCTTGTGAAAAACGTGTTCTACACATTGGCAGCGTTATTTCTGTCAATAAACCTAATCGCCTGTAGCATGGCATCGTCGCCTGGTGACGTCGCCGACTCAGCACTTTCGCTATACAAGTTAAGTACTGATTATACCAAAACGCCACTAGGCACAGATGTCCGGGCTCCTCGATTCAGTTGGGCAATGGCTACCTCAACGCCCGAGCGTAATGTAAAACAAACTGCATATCAGGTAGTAGTAACTGATGAATGGGGTAACACCGTTTGGGACAGTAAGAAGGTAAATAGCGCTTCGTCCATTCAGGTTGAATACGCCGGGACAACGCTAAAGGCAAGAACGCGTTACAACTGGACGGTGACAGTGTGGGACAACCAAGACCGCCAAACCTCAAACGCTTCATGGTTTGAGACTGGTCTGCTTGATCCCACGCAGTCGGCCTGGCAAGGCGCTAAATGGATAGGCGCCCCGGAAGGCAGTATTACCTTTCACCCGGACTACCTGCCACTGTTCGATTTAACTGCCGGGATAACCATTCCGGCGGGTAATCACATGGCCGGCGTTGTATTCGCCGCCAATGATCCAAGGCTGATGACACCACATTTGAATGTTTATCAGCTAGCGAATAACCACAATGAAAGCTACTTTAAAGTCGTGCTGGATGTAAGTGGTTTAGCAGAAGCACCGGCTTCACCGGCAGAACTGCGCGTTTATCGTGCAGGCTACACACCGGATGACAATGCAAGTGTTCCGGTTGCGACCTTCCCAATAAAAGCCGACGTTATTGATGCAAACAATGCTCACCAGCGCCATGCGCTAACCATCCACAATGAATACGGTACGCTTACCCTGCAGGTCAATAATCGCAGTGATTTCTTTATTGGCGCTGATGATATCCCAGCCTCACCTTTCGACATGCTGTTTCCTCCGTTGATAAAAGGCGCAAAGGTCACCTTGAATCCGCTCGGCCATAACCATGACAACCTGACCTACGGCATGCTTAATGACATTGGCTTTTATGTTCCTCAGGGACAGACTGCGTACTTTGATTCGTTGACCGTTCGCAATATTCACGCACCAAACAACGTAATTTTCGATGCGTCGGTAACTGACGAGTCGCAAAACCTGTTCGCTGATATTCCGCAGGTTAATGTCGACCAGGCACAGTATGTAGTAACTGCCGGCGAAAACGACGCGCTGATCACAGCTCACCCACCAGCCAAAGGTGCGCCGGTGCTGCGAACGGCTTTTGACATGCCTGCCAAACCAGTCAAGAAAGCCCGGCTTTATGCAACAGCCAGAGGGATCTACGATTTCTATATAAACGGTAAACGCGTCAGTGATGACTACTACAATCCGGGACTCACGCAGTACAACAAAACCCACCTTTATCAAACCTACGACGTCACGCCGTTTTTACAGAATGGCAAAAATGCCATCGGCGCAGTACTGGGTGAGGGTTGGTGGAGCGGCTTGCTCAGCTTTGGTAATACCTGGAATGCGTTCGGCGACAGACAATCACTGCTGGCACAGCTAGTGATCACCTATGAAGATGGGTCTGAACATGTCGTGACAACTAATGAGCGTGATTGGCTATATTCGCAACAGGGCCCGGTTCGCTATGGCAGCCTGCAAATGGGTGAAGTGTATGACGCTCGCCTGGAAGATGATTTTGCCCGCTGGCATTCCGCCGATTACGACACTTCCAACTGGAACGCTGCCGTTGTTGTTCCTCTTGATGGTTCCGTATCGAAAAATGTGCGCCCTAATATGGCTCGTGAGAGCCAGAGTCTGGATTACTCGCAAATGCAGCTTATCGGTCAAATCGGTGAGACTGCTGGCGTATATACCACACTAACCGCGCAGTCGGTGAAAGAAGTGAAACCCGGCGTTTACATTTATGATATGGGGCAGAATATGGTTGGCGTGCCTTCTTTGCACTTCCCCGAAGGAAAAGCCGGTCAAATAGTCACGCTCAGAGTGGGCGAAATGCTCTATCCGAATTTGCCGGAGTCAGGCCCGAATGTGGGTATGCTGATGACAGAAAATTATCGGGCCGCATTGAGTCAGGATATCTATATTATGAAAGACGGCGAGCAGCATTATTCGCCGCGCTTTACTTCTCACGGTTATCAGTATCTGGAAATCAGTGGTCTGGACAAGCCCCTTCCACTTGAGTCAGTGCAAGGTTTGGTCACCAGTTCAGTCCAATCGTTGACCGCCTCTTACGCGTGTTCAGATGACACGGTCAATCAGCTTTGGTCGAACCTGGTTTGGTCGAATATAGACAACTTTTTGTGGGTACCCACAGACTGTCCGCAGCGCAACGAACGCATGGGCTGGTCGGGTGATATTAATGTATTTGGCAGAACGGCGACCTATGTCAGTAACGCTTCGCCGTTCTTGCGTCGTCACTTACAGGCCATGCGTGATACGCAATCCACAGATGGACGTTATGCTGACATCGCGCCTGTCGGTGGCGGTTTCGGCGGCATATTGTGGGGCTCCGCGGGCATTACTCTGCCCTGGGAAAATTATCTCCAGTATGGAGATACCAGCATGCTTGAAGAGCACTACAATTCAATGCAACGCTACATGACCTACCTGGAAGGGACGATCAACTCGGTAACGGGCCTCATTATGGATGCAGGCTTGGGCGATTGGCTTGGTCCGCAAAACTTCCAGTTAGGTTCAGCGTACCTGGCCAGCGCGTACTATATTTTTACGTTAGACATTATGTCTGAAGTCGCAACGGTCCTGGGTCACGACGAAGACGCCGCCTTCTATGCACAATCTGCGAACACGCGACGTGAACATTTCGCCAACACATTTGTGAATGATGAGCAAAAAGCCTTGGGTAAGGTGAGTAATGCCTCGATGTTCGACGCCATGGCCGGAGAACTGAAGACAGTGGTCGCAGACACACAAACCGCTTACGCTGTTGGCCTGGCCATGGGCGCGTTTGAAGACTCTGCAAAAGACACCATGGCCGCCAACTTAGCGAGAACAGTGTCGCAAGCCAATGTTGACGACAACGGCGTGGAACGCCCGCCCTACTCACTGATGACGGGCTTTATTGGTACTGCCTGGATCAGCCAGTCGCTGAGTGAGTATGGTTACAGTGAAGAAGCCTATAAACTACTGTTAAACGATCAGTATCCGTCGTGGTTGTATCCGGTAGAGCAAGGTGCAACCACTATTTGGGAACGCCTGAATGGCTACACGGTAGAGAATGGATTTGGTGGCAACAACAATATGAATTCATTCAATCACTACTCGTTTGGCGCTGTGGGCCAGTGGTTAATGCAATACAGCGGCGGTATTCGCCGCGGCGAGCCGGGCTTCAAATCGTTTGTACTGGCACCGGAAATAGACCCGACAAACAGCATTACCTGGGTCGATGCCAGCTACGACTCCTTGTACGGCACCATTGTGAGTCAATGGAAACGTGAGGGCGATAAGCTGATCTACATGGCGACTGTGCCAGCCAACACAGACGCCCGGCTTATCCTGCCAGCGTCCTCTGTGTCGCAAATTACAGAGGGCGGAATTGCGCTTACCGAAGCCCCAGGTATCTCTGATGTTCATGCAACAGAGCAAGGCGTCTCAATGACATTAGGATCGGGTAAGTACAGCTTCACGATTACCCCGTAACACAGCCTCTTTGGCACGTAAATACAACAAAGCCGGGCTCGTTAAAGTAGCCCGGCTTTTTTATTTGAATTTGTATTAGTGCTGGCTTTTCGCCGGTTTAACACAGTTAAACACGCAATCCGCTATTACTGCGCGGTGCACCACTTACGGTAAGAGAACCCATAAAACGCGATATACAGATAGCATACCAGCGGCACGATAAAGGCAAACTGTACGCCAATAGCATCGGCCAACACACCTTGAAGCAATGGTACGATAGCGCCACCCACAATCGCCAGACACAACAAGCCTGAACCTCGGCTGGCGTCGTTGTCCATGCCCTGAATAGCCAGGCTAAAAATTGTAGGGAACATAATGGAGTTACATAATCCCACCGCCAAAATAGCCAGCATGGCGAACTTGCCACTGGTCAGCATCGCCAGCGAGACCAGCACAACAGATCCAACTGCATGCACACCTAATACCTTAGCTGGCGAGAAGCGCGTCATGACTGCCGCGCCAATGAACCGTCCAACCATAGCGCCGCCCCAATAGTAAGCGACATAATTCGCAGCCTCATGCTCAGGCAACCCCATAACGGTGGGTTCACCAATAAAGTTAACCAGAAAGCTACCAATAGCAACTTCTCCACCTACATAAACAAAGATGCCAACAGCCCCCAGCAGCAAATGAGGGTAAGCCGTAAGCGGCGTTTTTACTGCAGTTTGGCGAGTACCTTGTTCATGAATAGCCGGCAACTTCAACCAGGCAAACACCAAAGCGAGCGCAAATAAAGTAGCTGCCAGGATCAGGTATGGCATCTGAACGCCGGCGGTTTTCTCGGCTTCCGTTGATGCCTGAGACACCGCAGCTAAAATTAACGCACCACCTATTAATGGGGCAACGGTAGTACCTAATGCGTTAAATCCTTGCGTTAGTGTGAGTCTGGCAGGTGCGGTTTTGGCAGCGCCCAACGCGGCAACATAAGGATTAGCCGCCACTTGAAGTAGCGTAATACCGCTGGCCAGCACAAACAGCGCCAGCAAGAAAAACGGATACCAGTGAAGTGCTGCAGCAGGATAGAACAACACACACCCTATCCCCGCTACGGTTAATCCGCCCACCAGGCCTTTTTGGTGACCAATCCGATGCACGATCGCACCGGCTGGCACCGACATGACAAAATAAGCGGCAAAAAAGCAGAACTGGATCAGCATTGCTTCCGTGTAATTTAAATCGAACTGCGCTTTTAAATACGGGATCAGAATGTCATTCAGACAAGTGATGAATCCCCACATAAAAAACAAACTGGTAAGTGCGCCCAATGCGAAGCGGTAATTGCCCTGCGAGGAGCTGGATTGCGGTGTACCGGGCATAGAAACGGCCATGCGGTGTTCTCCTGGATAATGAATACAATAAAGCTCCCGGGCAACTGATTGCCGGGAGCTTTGATTAGCAGGTAGCGTAAAATGCTACGGATTAATTAGGTGTTACCGGGGTGAAATCTCAGCCACGGGTGCAGGTGGTGTCAGGGTCGCCAACACTTTCTCAACAACGATGGATTCGGGAATATTTACCGTCACCTGTTGCGCGATATTCTGGGAAGAATGCCCTACGTGGAAGGTGTAGTCTCCCGCTTCCACCACCCATGCTCGTTGTTGTTCACTGAAGGAAGCCAACTGTTTTGCTGTTACTGAAAACGTGAGCATTTCAGTCGAGTCAGGTTGTAAAGACGCCGTTTTGTTAAACGCAACCAGCGACTTGCTGGCTTTGGGCAGGTTACCAGCAGGTGCAGTCACATATACCTGAACCACTTCTTTACCTGGCAGTTTACCTTTGTTACTCACGGCGGCTTTGATAGTAAATTCAGCCGGATTTTCAGATGGCAGCACCGTAACCTTGCTGATGCTGAAATCGGTATACGACAAACCATAACCAAACTCGTAGGCCACCGGGACATTAAAGCTGTCGTAGTACCGATACCCGACATAAATACCGTCTACATAGTCGAACTGCATATGCTTACCAACAAACAATCCGATATACGGATCTTTTACTGTTTCTTCAGACGTTGGCTTCCCCGGGAATACGGTGGCTGTCGGATTGTCGCTGTAAGCGAGCGGGAATGTCGTTGCCAGACGACCTGACGGATTGACTTTGCCTGTCAGTACATCCACCAGCGCATTGCCTGCCTCTTGTCCGCCTTGCCAGGGTAAGACAATCGCGTCAACGTGCTCTCGCCAACTCGCGACTTCAACAACACCGCCGGTATTCAGCACTGCAACAACGGGCTTACCCGCTTTGTGATAGGCTGCGCTCACTTGGGCAATCATAGACAGTTCGGCGTCGGTTAAGTTGAAATCCGCGTCAAGTTTGCGATCCTGAAATTCGCCTGCATTTCGACCAATTGTGATCAGGCCGACATCACTGGCTTCAACGGCATCACTCAACAACGCCTCTGGCACACTGAACTCAGGCAGCGGAGATTGCAGTTCAAAAAAGTGTTTCTTGGGTGGTCGCTTAGCAGCTTCTGCCGCCATGAACGCAGTATAGGCTTCTTTCAATGGCTCGAACACCGGTACATTAGCGTTATTCAGGCCATCGACCAACGACACGGTATAAGCCTCATTTACATCACCACTGCCGGTGCCCCCGGCAATGAAGTCATAACTGGTGTTGCCAAACGCAGCGATTTTAGTATCACTTTGGATGGGAAGCGCGTGATTGGTATTTTTCAGCAACACCACCCCTTCTGCAGCTGCCTGTCTGGCCACCTGCGCATGCGCGTCTAAATCCGGCTGGTTGCTATAGGCATAGTCATTATAGGAAGGCGACTTAAGCAGCGTCTCGACGATGCGCTGTAAGTTGCGGTCTAACGTGGTTTCTAGCAACGTGCCATTGTTAACCGCATCGATGATAGCCTGGCGCTGATCGGGCATACCAGGCATGATCAGGTCATTGCCCGCCTGCATTTGCGCTGGGGCACTATCACCGGCAAACCAGTCAGTCATCACCAGCCCTTCGTATCCGAATTCATCGCGCAACACTGTTTCCAGCAACACTTCATCCTGGGAGGTGTAGACACCATTGACCTTGTTATATGACGTCATGATCGCCCAGGGCTGAGACGCTTCAATGGCAATCTCAAAACCGCGCAGATAGATTTCTCGATAGGCTTGTTCGTTAATATGGGCGTCCAGCCACATACGACTGGTTTCGGCGTTGTTCGCAACAAAGTGTTTAATAGTAGTGCCCACGCCATGCGCTTCGACACCATTGACAATAGAAGCGGCCATCAGCCCGCTAACCAAGGGGTCTTCCGAGTAATATTCAAAGTTCCGCCCTGCCAACGGATTGGCATGAATGTTCATACCCGGAGCCAGAAAGAGGTCAACACCGTATTCTTTCACCTCTTCTCCCATGGCATCGCCCACCTGTGTAACCAGTGCGGTATTCCAGGTTGACGCCAGTGCAGTCGCAATGGGGAATGCAGTAGCGAAATAGCTTCCGGTATCATTGTCTCTGGTAGGAGAAATGCGCAGCCCAGCAGGTCCGTCGGCCAATACCATTGCTGGGATGCCTAGCTCTGGGATCGCAAATGTTGATCCAGCAGCACCCGGGACTTTCTCAGAGCCGCCCACGTTATTGAGCTGGAAGCCGGTGCCAGTTAGCAAGTGAGCTTTTTGCTCAAGCGATAACAATGAAATCAGATTTTTTGCGCGACTTGTTACATCCAGCGCCGGGTTTTCGTAATCGTCCATCACACCATTTTGGTTTCTGTCAGTAAAGGCTGTCTCAACAGAGGAAGTGTTAGATGTGGTATTACTGCCACCACACGCAGATACGCCTGCAACAGCACAAGCCAATAAAGTTCGCTTAAAAAATGAAGTCATAGTAGTTCTCACAGAATCGCCAAAAATGACATCGATATCATTTCAACAGTACAGAAATTACGAGCCAAGTGACGAATTACATTGTTAACAAGATAAATACATCCTGCAACTTTATGACATCGATGTCAATTTGGGATTCATATTTATTTAACAAATAGCCAGAACTTGAATTAGCTGGTCGTTTTACGACAAACAAAAATCATCAATAATGTTTTATTTGAACCGATTTGCGTTAAATGCGTTTCGATGTTCTCAAAAGTGAATAAAGTCGATAAAATGAATAAAAGCGAAGCGTCTGGCAAAAATTTGGCCAGACCACAAAAGCACCCTACACAATAAATTAAAAAAGGTTAGCACATGGGTAAGGCGACAATCGGCGATGTTGCGAGAGCAGCCGGCGTGTCTGTTAAAACGGTATCCCGGGTCATCAATAACGAAAGCGGTGTAAAAGACGCAACACGTCAACGCGTCGCGGAGATCGTAAAGCAACTGGATTACCGGCCTAATCTGAATGCCCGTAGCCTGCGAACCCGCCAATCCTACCTGTTGGGCGTTTTGTTCGTCGACTACAGTGGTAACTTCTATTCACACAGTATTCTTACCGGCGCTATCGAGGCCTGTGATCAGGCCGGTTACAATTTGCTGATCCGTCCGTTAAAGATTAACGACGAAGGGTTTGAGCCTATCATTAAGCAGATGCATGAACGCTCGAAGCCCGACGGCTACCTTATTTGCCCGCCACTGTGTGATGACCCGAACGTCATCTCTCTGATGGATGAATTGGATGTGCCTTATGTGCGAATCGCGCCACTTCATTCAGAAGGTTCTCCTTATGTTCGCTGTCAGGAAGAGGCCGCGAGTCAAAAAGCGGTGGAACATTTAATTAACCTGGGCCACCAGCGCATTGCGATGCTCAGTTATTTGAAAGGTCACGGCGCTGGCGCCTGGCGTTTGGCTGGATATAAGGCCGCCCTGGACAACTATAATATTCCCATTGTGTCAGAATACATCGAAGAGTATGGCTACGACGAAGAGCCCAATATTCTGGACACGGTGATCCGCAGATTGCTCACAAAAACCAGCGTCCGACCCACCGCCATATTCTGTGTAAACGATACGCTTGCTGCATCGGTTTACCGTATTGCCAGCCAGATGGGCCTGAAAATTCCTTACGATATTTCAATTGTAGGATTTGACGACGACCCTATGGTGGAAAACCTGTGGCCTCCCCTAACGACCATACGTCAGCCCATTTCTACCATGGGCAACTATGCGGCCAGAATGCTGATTAAAGCACTTGGTAACAAGCAACAGGCGTTGGAGTTACCTACTTTAGACTGTGAGTTGGTGTTGCGAAGTTCAACCGGGCCTTACTTGCCAGATTAAATCTCCAGTTTGAGTTTAAGGACTAAACTACGACGGTGCTTTCGTCCGCCACAAATTGCATTCAGACACAAAAAAGGGCCGAAACGGCCCTTTTTACTTGTCTTGAATCAGACTTATTTCGCCAGGCTGGCCAGCAGTCCGTTTAAGTTTTTAACAAAGGTCGCCGGATCTTTCAGGCTACCCTGCTCTGACAGTGCAGCTTGGTCGAACAATACCTCAGTCCAGTTCTTGAACAAGGTCTCATCCTGGACATCAGCCAATAACTTCACTAACTGGTGCTCCGGGTTCAGTTCAAAGTGATACTTCACTTCTGGCACAGGCTGTCCAGCTGCTTCCATCAGTTTCATCATCTGAGTAGTCATACCGTTGTCATCTGCTACGATGCAAGCAGGCGATTCGGTAAGGCGGTGAGTAAATTTCACGTCCAGTACTTTCTCGCCCAGCGCGGTTTTAGCACGCTCTAACACTCCTTCGATTTGCTTCTCAGCTTCTTCCTGTGCTTTCTTGGTTTCTTCGTCATCAAGATCGCCTAAGTCCAGGTCGCCGCGAGCAATTGAATGCAGTTGCTTACCGTCGAACTCGTTCAGGTGCTGCATTAACCACTCGTCAATGCGCTCACCCATTAGCAATACCTCAATACCTTTCTTCTTGAAGATCTCAAGGTGAGGACTGTTTTTCGCAGCCTGGTAGCTGTCAGCAGTCACATAATAAATTTTCTCCTGACCTTCTTTCATGCGAGAGATATAGTCAGCCAGAGACACGTTTTGCGTGCTACTGTCGTTGTGTGTTGATGCAAAGCGTAATAAGCCTGCAATCTTTTCTCTGTTCGAGAAGTCTTCTGCCGGGCCTTCTTTCAACACATTACCAAACTCGTTCCAGAACAGCTGGTATTTCTCTGCGTCATTTTTGGCCATACGCTCAAGCATTTGCAGAACGCGCTTAGTACAACCCTGACGCAGGGTTTGCGTGATCTTGTTGTCTTGCAGAATTTCACGCGATACGTTCAGCGGCAAATCGTTGGAATCGAGCAAGCCTTTCACAAAGCGCAGATAAGTCGGCATGAACTGCTCAGCGTCATCCATAATGAATACGCGCTGTACATACAGCTTCAGGCCGTGGCTCTGCTCTCTGTTCCACAAGTCAAACGGCGCTTTGCTTGGAATATACAGCAGGCTGGTGTATTCCGTTTTACCTTCCACTTTATTGTGCGCCCAGGTCATCGGGTCAGCAAAATCGTGGGAGATGTGCTTGTAGAACTCGGTGTATTCTTCGTCGGTGATTTCAGACTTGTCGCGTGTCCACAATGCCGTCGCTTTGTTTACGGTTTCCCATTCACCTGGCTGACCAGGGATTTTCTCACCGTCCGGCCCTTCGGTCTCTTCTACCGGCGCTTTCCACATTCTTACCGGAATACTGATATGGTCGGAGTATTTGCTGATAATCGAACGCAAACGCCAGTCATCGGCAAACTCTTTTTCATCATCGCGCAGGAACAACGTAATTTCAGTGCCGCGCGTCTCTTTGTCGATGTTACCGACGGTAAAGTCACCTTCACCGGCAGAGGTCCACTCAACACCCTGATCAGTTGGCTGACCGGCAGCCCTTGTGCGAACAACAACTTTGTCTGCAACGATAAACGCTGAGTAAAAACCCACACCAAACTGACCAATCAACTGAGAATCTTTCGCCGAATCGCCCGATAGTTTGCTGAAGAAGTCTTTGGTACCAGACTTCGCGATAGTACCTAAGTTTTCGATAACTTCATCGCGGGTCATACCTATGCCGTTATCGGCAATAGTCAGCGTGCCAGCGTCTTTGTCGACACTCAGTTTTACGCATAGATCGCCATCGTTTTCGTACAAGCTGTCATTTTCTAATGCTTTAAAGCGCAGTTTGTCTGCCGCGTCAGCAGCGTTAGAGACAAGCTCACGTAAAAAGATTTCCTTGTTCGAATAGAGTGAATGGATCATCAAATGCAGAAGTTGTTTTACTTCCGTTTGAAATCCATGAGTTTCTTGATGGGCCACGTCAGCCATAAACCAGATTCTCCTAGTCAGATAGAATAATTCAGAAACGAAAGTGTGGACGCGAAGAGGGAATTTCAACCGTGCAGAACGAAAAAACCAGCAAAAAAGTAAGGGTTAGAGCAAAGGCTGATTAGAAAGCGTGCAACTCATTGCTGGTTGCACGCTGAATTAGGTAAATTAGAGTGTACGGCGCCCGGAAAAGGCATGGGTAAGTGTATTGCCGTCAATATATTCCAGTTCACCACCAATAGGCACACCATGGGCGATTCGACTGGCAGCAACCTCGTGTTTTTGACAAAGCTGAGCAATGTAATGTGCGGTAGCTTCGCCTTCGACCGTGGGGTTGGTGGCCAAAATCACTTCTTTCAATGATCCGTCGGCAATGCGGGTTTCCAGTTCATCCAGGCCTATTTCGCCAGGCCCGATACCGTCAATTGGCGACAGATGTCCCATCAGTACAAAGTAAGTCCCTTTAAAGGACATGGTTTGCTCAATGGCCATCACATCCTGCGGACTTTCCACTACGCAGAGCTGGCCGCTTTCCTGGCGTTGTGGATGCTGACAGATGTCGCACACACTTTGTTCGGTAAAATTTCTGCACTGCTGGCAATGACCGATGTGCTCCATGGCATTATGAAGGGCTGCACTCAATGTAAGTGCACCATCGCGATTGCGTTCCAGTAAGTGAAACGCCATGCGCTGCGCGCTTTTGTTGCCTACCCCGGGTAAGCAGGTAAACGCGCTGATTAACTCAGCCAGCATTGGACTGTACTTCATAAAATGCGTGCCTTTTCTAATTAACGTGTATTTGTTAAAGCGGATAAAGTCATGCTTTAACGTTATGTTCGTATAGTAAGTCGAATTATAAAGAAATCCTGACGGATTGTTAGGTTTTACTCAATTTTAGAACGTGACAGTAGTGCCTTAACACTCACTACAAGCTACTACTACTAACTACGTACTTTTCCACTAAAAGATTGGTAAAACGTGACTCGGGATCGTACCTCTTTTTTACTTCTCTTAACTTGGATACACCTGGATAGGCTTGCTCGAATTGCGCCCTGCTTGCATGTAACTGATAAGGTAAATAATATCTGCCACCAACAGACAATGTGGCATCTATCATTTCACCGCTCCACTTCGCCACATCCGCCCTGCTTTGTACGTCAGTTCCCTGCCTGTAATAAACAACAAAAGCAAAGACTTCCTCCGGTGCCCAGGCCAACATTGACCCGGAGTCAGCTAAAGCATGACGAATGGATACGTTGATTATATTCGCGTCACTCTTTTGGAAAATAGCTCTCATTTTGGGAACGAAGTCTGCGAATCGATCTACCGGCACAAAATACTCTCTTAGCGCATAAGTAAATCGCTCACGCGATGTCGGTTCGAGCTCTCTGATGTCATAACTGGCTTCGTAGTTACGCCACTGAACCGCATCAAAACTATATAACACTGGTTCCAGTACATGTTGCCGCAACCACTTTCCAAATGTCGACTCTGCGACAAACGCAGCAACCTTTGGCTGCCACCAATACTCCGCATTCGAGGAGATCAGCCGATCATCTACCGTTAAATCATCGGTTGTTTGTAACCAGCTTACACTACGTACAGAAGAATAAGCCGGGGGAAATAAATCGGCGTTGTGAAACACCACGTGATCGTTATTTCTGATTTCAGACGAGAAAAATACGGGGTATTCAGAAACCAACATATCCTGCGTTTGACGACGCACTTTGGTATTTGATTCCAGCCAAAGTGTAACTTCTGTTATAACGCCTAAAGACCCGTAACCACCAATCGCACCGAAATACAGGTCAGGATGACTATTTCTGTCTACCAGAATTTCTGAACCGTCTGCCACCACAATTTTAAAAGAGCGAATAGAGCGTATCATTGGCCCTTCGCCAATGTATCGACCATGCACGTTTACCGATAGTGAACCACCAACCGTGAAATTAGCGTAAGTCTGCATAATTTTTACAGACAAATCATGTTTATCAATAATCTCCTGTAAATCTCGCCAACGAATGCCTGCCTGAACCGTTACCCACTTTTCCTCAACGTTCAGGTCTATGACTTTGTTAAAGTCACGCATATCGATGTGCAGACTATCAGGGTACGCCGTTTGGCCACCTTGACTGTTTCTTCCCCCACCAATTGAAACGGGGCCGGTTGTTTTCGCAATAGCCGCAATTACTTCTGCGGAAGTAACAGGCCGAATAACTTTCGATACACTGATGGGATTAAGTTGCGTGACATCATTGACTACCCGCTCATCCTGATTTGCTGGAGCAGCAGGTGTGAAGTCCACTAAGATATAAGTCGCGAGTGCTGCAATGAGCAATGTGAATGTCAGCAGCACACTGATGAATTTGAGCGCAAATTTCATAAAAGTCCTTTTATATTCGCTATCTCCATTAATTCACAGAATGTCTTGTTTTGCAATTTAGAGAGATTGGCTGGATTCGCCTTTGGTCACAAAACTAAAAAGCCCCGGTGAAAACCGGGGCTCTCTAAAATTGTGTTGCTTGGGAGATCTCCCTAAGCAATCGTCTAAATACCAGAACTTAAAACGGCATTTTGAAGCCAGGTGGCAGTGGCATACCGCCCGTTACTTCTGACATTTTCTCTTTAGAAGTTTCCGCAACACGACGCGCGGCATCGTTGAAAGCGGCAGCGACTAAATCTTCAACCATGTCTTTGTCGTCGTCCATTAGAGACTCGTCGATGTCTACGCGGCGTACGTTGTGGTTACAGGTCATCGTTACTTTAACCATACCTGCGCCTGATTCGCCAACGACTTCCAGGTTAGCTAAGTCTTCCTGGGTTTTCTGCATGCGCTCCTGCATTTGCTGCGCTTGCTTCATGATGTTGCCCATTCCACCTTTAAACATAATCTTTTCTCACTCTTGTGTAGTCAATAACACTATTTCGATTAAATATTAACGAGGTTCAATGCTGTCTTGCACAACCTCTGCGTTAAATGCGCCGATCATCGCCAGAATGGTATCGTCTTGCTGAATCACTTGTCTGGCGTACTGTTTACGCATTTGATTAATTTGTTGTTGTATCTGATACGGCGTTTTTTCAACGTTGCCGTACACCAGCGTTACATTTACAGGCTTTGATAATACACTGTTCAACGCTTCAGTTAGCTGCGGCACAGTCCCCTCATTTACCAAATGCTCCTGGCTGGGATCCAACGTCATGGTGACGTTCTCGCCTTCTTTGGCAAACCGGGAGTTTAACGCTATTTGCTTTAACAAACCGGCAATTGGCATTGCTTCAATTAGTGCGCTCCATTTATCGATTTGACTGGCGTGCAATAATTTATCGCCATTCTCCAGATATGGGGGCAAGTCACTGTCAAATTCAATAGCTGTAGGCTGGGTTGTTGATACCTCTTGCGGTTCATTTGCCACAGGCGGCGTATTGCTTTCGGAAAAATCAGGTTGTGACTGCACGTCCGGTTGCGCATCTACAGCCGCAGAGAGCTCTGTAGTAAGCTCACTGGGGGCCTCTTTAGTATCGACTATGCTATCAACACTTTCAGTGTGAAAGGACTCTTCAGCACCTGCCGTTACCCACGGTGGTGGCTCATCGGCGGCTTGCGTTTCTGTATTTGTAGATGTGGCTTGCTCGTGTTCGTTTGTTGCAACAGGTACAGACTGTTCCAAACGCGGTTCCATGCCAACGGCTTCAGATTCGACACCGGCGTCAGGCTTTGGTCGCTCTGGCCGCTGCAGTGTGCGTTCCTCACTAGGTGGCTTTTTTGCGGCCGAGGCTTTGTCCTCCATGGCCTGCTGTTTCAGGCGCTGGCGCAAAGCGAGCATCGCTTCTGTTGAGGCGGCTGCGGGTTGAGGCTCACTGGGTTGTTGTGATTCCGGCTCCACATTCTGTCCAACTGACTCAAAGTGCTGTGGCGGCATGTCTTGTGGCATGTCGTAACCACCGCTCTCAGGCGGATAGTCGTAATGGTCGTCTGGCGGCCCAACCTGACTCTGTCGACGGAAATCCTCAGCCTCGTCCATTAACTGTGCGGCTTGGGCATCGAGGTGTTGCGTTTCTTCGTCTTGCGGCTGGAACGCAGGTTCGTTTTGTGGCACTTCCGGCTCGGATGGCGCCGCGGCGTTAGCCACAGACACACTGTTATCTTGCACCGGCGCAGCAGTATCTTGAGGCTGTTCATTGGCCTCCGGCTCTGGCGCGGCGGCAATTTGCTCAACCGAGGCCTGGGGCGCGGTTACATTGCCAGAATTGTGTTGCGTTTCCGGCTCAGGAGCGACCGGAGAAGCTTGGGTTGTAGCGCCACCAGATGCCGGAGGATTAGCGATAACCGTCTCTGCGTCGTCGATGGGCGTTACTGGCGCAAAGGTCATCATACGCAGGATGGTCATTTCAAATGCGCTGCGTCCGTCGCCGGCAAAAGGCAAATCTTTGCGGCCTTGCAAAGCAAGTTGATACAACAATTGCACTTGCTCTGCAGGCAGACCTTTAGCGAGCTGATAGATAGCTTTTGCAGACGTAGTTTCCAGCTTACAGGCCTCGGGCACCCACTGGGTAAGCGCGACCTGATGTAAAATACTGGCGACTTCTGCCAGCACCTGACTGAAGTCTGGTGCCATCATGGCAATGTCTTCTATTTGTGCCATTACTGCACTGGCGTCTCGCTTCACCATTGCGAACAACAGCTTGAGCACTTGCTGACGGTCCATCAACCCGAGCATATCGGTAACAACGCTAGCCGTTACCTGGTTATTGCCCTGCGCTATGGCCTGATCGGTTAGGCTCAATGCATCGCGCATACTGCCTTGCGCTGCACGGGCCAATAAACTGAGTGCAGGCGCTTCAAAGCTCACACTTTCCTGTTCAAGAATGTGTTGTAACTGCTGGGTGATCTGCTCGCGGGATAACGCTTTTAAGTTAAACTGCAAACAGCGGGACAAAATGGTGATCGGCAGTTTTTGCGGATCGGTTGTGGCCAGCAAAAACTTAACGTGTGGAGGCGGCTCTTCGAGGGTTTTCAGCAATGCATTAAAACTGTGCTTCGACAGCATGTGCACTTCGTCGATCAGGTATACCTTAAACTTGCCGCGGGTGGGCTTGTACTGCACATTGTCCAGCAGCTCCCGGGTATCCTCGACCTTGGTGCGCGACGCGGCGTCGATCTCAAGCAAGTCAACGTAGTTACCCTGCTCAATTTCCTGACACGTACCGCATTGCCCACAAGGGTTTGCACTTTGCCCTTGTTCACAGTTCAGGCTTTTAGAAAATATGCGGGCAATCGTGGTTTTCCCCACGCCCCGGGTACCGGTGAACAAGTAAGCATGGTGCAACCGGTCGTTTTGCAATGCATTGGTGATGGCAGAAACCACGTGCTCCTGCCCTACTAACTCACTAAAGCGTCCGGGACGCCATTTTCTTGCCAGTACCTGATAAGCCAATCTAAGCTTCCTTACTCGCCTTCGAATTCACAGATGCAATACGGCTCAACACCCAGCTCGGTTAAACGTTCGTAACCGTTCAGTTCAGGCAAGCCAATAACAAACCCTGCGTGCTCAACTTTACCGCCCAGATTGCGGATCAATTTGGCCGTGGCAGAAATTGTGCCGCCGGTGGCTAACAAGTCGTCAATCAACAACACTTTGTCGCCCGGTGATATCGCGTCTTTGTGAATTTCCAGCGTGTCTTTGCCGTATTCTAATTCATAGCTTTCGCTAAGCACATCACGAGGCAGTTTGTTAGGCTTACGAACGGGTACAAAACCGATGCCTAATTCTAATGCCAGTGGCGCTCCAAATAAAAAGCCACGTGCTTCAGTACCCGCTACTTTGGTAAAACCATATGGCCGATACTTGTCCAGCAACATAGCTATGCACTGGCTGAATGCCTGATAGTCTTCAAGTACGCTTGTGACATCGCGAAATTGAATACCCGGTTTCGGGTAGTCAGGCACCGTTTTTACTACTGATTTAATATATTCTGAACTCATGCCGAATCCTTTAATTATTCCGGCAAGGCTTTAAGAAAAGTAGAATGTAAACCAACCAGCAATCGTTGGTAATAATGGGAAGGCTAGCAGTGCAACTACCGCCCCCAGAAAATACCACCAATTAAATACTTCTTTAAAATCTTCGTTACCAGCCATGAAAAATTCCAGTTAATTTAAGCCTAAAAAATGGCCCTAAATGGTAATCGAAACGAAACCTAATTGACAGAGGTAATGCGCTAAGCAGTCAAAATCTGACCATTCACTGAGTGTATTGTTGTAAGGGAATCTGAGCAGCTTACATCAACCCGAAGGCGCCCTTGTTAAGCTTCTGTCACGGCGCCACAGGTAAGCCATTGACTAACAAGCTGCTGAACGCCTTGTTGTACGGTATTTAACGGCAATCCGGCGGCTTGCTGATGAACCCGCTCACACAAACGCTCAACTGAGGTAGGTTGCTGGTTGAGAAGATCAAACGTGAGTGCAGCCAATGGATTCAGGTGCTGAAAGCCAACGTGGTGTTCACTGTCTCTGTAAAGTAAGTAAAAATGTTGCTCGCCAGGGGCTTCCGGTTGGAAATCCGGGCCAATCATGTGCACCGGATAAGCGTAACCGGCTAGTTCCGACAACGGCGAACTGCGCACGTAGTCGGGTATTGTTTCTCCTCGCCAATACGTAACCGGGCTGTCGGTTTTTCTGACCGATAACGCCAACTCCAACCATTCATAATGCGCCAGCTCTTTCAGAAACACCGGATCTGATGATGTTGGTTCATAAGCGTTACTCAGAAACTCAACAAATTCTTTGCTGATATCAATGAAATACGGTGAACGGCATGGGTGCTGTTGAAAAAAGGCACGCACCAGTTGCTGCCAGTTATCGCTACCGTAAAGCGAGTGTAATACAGGGAAACCGTTGCGAATAAAGCCTTCAACATTGTTGAAGAACAGCGACTGGTAAATAGCCAGTCGCCTTTGTGTATCCTGGTCTTGCTCACTGGTTTGCTCAGGAAAGCGGATCGCGGTGGCGAGTTCAGTGAGTTGTTCAGTTAAACGCAATTACGCTACTCCCACTTGTTCGTTAATCACCTGTTGCTGTATCGATTTAATTCGCCTGACTTCCTGCAGCAGTGTTTCCAATGGGGGTATGTTAAAATCTCGCTCTAGCAGCGTTGGGAACACGTGATGTTGCCGATATGCATAGGCCAGTAACGCCCATACTTCTTCAATAACATCCGCACCGTGTGTATCAACACGCAGATCTTCTGCCTCTTCGTAATGTCCGGCAATATGACCATATACAATTTTATTGCCCGGTAATCCGTCGATGAACGCTTTAGGGTCGTATCGATGATTTATGCTGTTCACGTAAACGTTATTTACGTCGAGCAAAAGTGAACAACCCGACTCAGACAACACGGCGTTAATAAATTCTAACTCTGTCATCTGCGCATGAGCCGTTAAATAATAGGAGACATTTTCGAGTACCAGGGGCCGTTCGATAATATCCTGCACCACATTTACCCGGTCTGCCACGTAACGAACGGCTTCCTCGGTAAACGGAATGGGCATCAGGTCGTACATATGGCCTTGTGCGCTACAGTAACTCAAATGCTCACTGTAGAGTGGAATGTTATACCTATCCAGGAAATGTTTTACGGCTTTCAGGAAGCGATGGTCCAAGGGATCAGGACCGCCGATTGACAGCGATAATCCGTGCGTCGATAACTGAGCCTGCCTGGCACACCGCTCGAAATCTTCACTGAACTTACCACCTAAGGGTATCCAGTTCTCGGGCGCGACTTCCCAGAAATCGACCTCGTCGGGTAACACAGGAAGTAGCTCGTCGAGCATCTCCCTGCGAAGTCCCAGGCCGGCACCTTTGATCGTTTTCATAGTGTTGGGCTGTTAAATTAAACGTGCCAGATTAGGCTGCGCCACCACACTTACCTTCACCGCACTTGCCTTCTTTCTTAGCTTTGTCGCCGCCACATTTACCTTCGCCGCACTTGCCTTCTTTCTTGGCTTTGTCGCCGCCGCATTTACCTTCACCGCACTTGCCTTCTTTCTTAGCTTTGTCGCCACCACATTTACCTTCGCCGCACTTGCCTTCTTTGCTGGCTTTGTCGCCGCCGCATTTACCTTCGCCACACTTACCTTCTTTCTTGGCTTTAGTTTCACCGCATTTGCCTTCGCCACACTTGCCTTCTTTTTTCGACTTGGACTCGCCGCACTTCCCTTCGCCACATTTGCCTTCAGCAGCAAATTGCATATAGCCAGACTCAAGTTGCTGCGCACCGAAAGGATTAGCACTTTCAGCAAAAGAAGCAGCAGACAAAGAACTTAAAACAACAGCACCAATAGCGGTTGCAACAGACGTTTTAGTTACTGATTTCATAGGTACACTCCAAAAAATATATTCACGTTGTGGTCACACTTACAAGATAAGACCGACGTGCTTTTCAGAATATTTCAAATAGTTTGAAAATTTTGTTTGTGAATTAGAGAAAATATTAACACAGCGGGCTAACATTGCCCGCTGTTGAAGGATTATTTTACAGTAAAGCAGTGGCTACACTTAGCCGATGTTAAGACGATGCCTGGTAACCAATGCGGAAGCCACCCCAATGTTTATTATTAACATAGATGGGCGCAGACAAATCGTGCATCACTTCGCCAGTATCGCGCTTATAGGTTTGTAACAGGAAGCTCTCGGTATTCTTACCACACCGGGAGCCGGTATAGTCGTTGAAAATACGTTTTGTTCTGCTTTTCGCCAAATCGACGTCGTAGTTTCCTGTCATTGGGTGCGCAAATTTTTTGTTGTGTGTCGGGAAATACCCGTTTATATCTACAGCGCCAGCGTAAATAATAAAATCATTGCTATCCAGAATGGGCTCCTGAATGGCAGGTAAATGCTGATCGGTAAAGGTATCGAATTGCGTGGTGTACTTTTGTGGGTTAGTGTTTGGTACCGGCTTGTAGTTAAAATCAAATAAGTCCCGCTCAGAAATCTTACCGGATGCTATCGCCTGTTCAAACAACTCACCGATTTTCCGGGCCGCCTCTTTGGCAATACGTTGTACCTGGGCATTGCGGTTATGTAAATCGAACACTTGCAATTGGCGGAAGATGTCTTCAGTTTGATGGCTCAGGGCCAAAACTTTCTCAGACACATCACTCAACTCAGATTCCAAGTGTACGGTATTTTCACTTAATTGAACCGCATTTACGCTGATGCCCTGATTCGCTTCACCATGTTGATTTACCGTGTCTTTCATCATGGACATGGTACTGGCAGCCAGAGTAGACGCTTCACTTGCAGCCTCAATGAGTGCCGACGATTCACTAATAATTTGCGACATTTCATCACCGGCTGATGCAACCCTTTCAATTGCCTGCACCGAATTCTGGCTATTTTGATTGATTTCGTTAAGTACGTCGTCAATGCCCTGTGTGGCATCGGTAGTTTTCTTAGCCAGATCGCGTACTTCGTCAGCGACTACCGCAAAGCCGCGCCCCTGATCACCAGCGCGAGCAGCCTCAATAGCCGCATTCAGCGCAAGCATATTCGTTTGATCGGCCAGTTGGTTGATGGTTGTAGTAATACTTCCTATCGACTCAGCACTGGTTCTTAAGCTCATCAACATAGCTTTAGAGTCGTTGATTTGTTGACTTAATGTCTCTTGTTGGGCGAGAAGTTGAGCAAGTAATGCGCGACTTTTCTGTGTTTTTTCATCCGACGTCTGAATCGTTTCCTCAGCCTGGCCGGCATACTCGATTAGTTCCCGGTTGCCGGTTTCTATCCGCTCGATTCGGGACGCAATTTCTTGCACACTGGCGACTTGTTGCTTAAACATAGCTGACAACTTGTCGAGGAAATGTGAGACTGTGGCACCGCCAATAGCAATGCGACTGGCAGAATTACTGATAAGTTCGCCGGTTTTGACCATATGGCCATCGTTTTGCTGTACTTCGGCCGGTACTGATTCTTGAGCGTCTTGTAGAAAGTAACTGCTGACTGCGCTTGCAATGCCGGCCACAATAGCGGCTATCCACCAGGGCGTAGCCAAGATCCCTAAAACCGCCAGAACAACACCAACCACAAATAACTGAATAATTGAATTTTTCACGGCAATGGACTTCTTCTTAGTGATTATATTATTGTCTCGATAACTATAGACTAACTTCTATTAGTTATCGCCATTCTAGCCGCAAATGTTAATTTTTTGTTTAGTTCTTTGGTCTGATAGGTATTAGACTTAAGGAAAGAATTGGGCGGGTAAAAGAGTGCCCCGTCGGGGCACTCCACAGCAATGGATTAACCCTTCGCTTGTTCAAGCATTACTTGTATACGGCGCTTGAAAGCAGGTAAAGGATTAGAAATGGCTTCTAACACATCGGTAGCAGATTGCTTATCACCGGTTGCCAGTAACCCTTCTGCGTAATCCATTGCATAGATAATGTTTTTGTTAGAGCCCTCGTAAGCCTGTTGCAACCGCTTGATTGCCAGGCGGGTTTGGTCAGAGTGCAACAATGTCATTCCACTCAAATTCAGATATTTAGGGTTACTGTTATCCAGCTCAATGAGTTTTCCCGCGTATTCAATGGCTTTGTCGTGTTGCTCTTGTTCCATTGCCAGTCTGGACAAGGAGAACAACACAACTTCGTTGTCTTCACTATACGACAGCGAGTCTTCGTATAATTTTATGGCGCGCTGCGGATCGACCTTGTACAAATCATTCGCCAATAAAATGCGTATAACATTGTCATACGGATGATTCTGCACATGCTGTGACAACATAGCACGGGCGTCATCTTTTCTATCGAGTTTGAAATACAATGCGCGAAGTAACGTCGCATATTGGGTGGTAGGCTGGTCGGCATAGAAACGAGCGACCTTGGGCAAAGCGACTTCATACCTGCCAGCAAAATAGTCCAGTTTCCCCTCTATGCCTTGTTTTGCTGTTGCAAACACACCGTCTACTTTCATGCCGGCCAGGGTCAGGCGCGCCTCTTCGATTTGGCGTGTTTCAATTTGCCAGTCTGCAAGTTGTAATTTGATTGCCGTATCGTTAGGTGCCAACTCCAGCGCTTTATCGATGACAAACTTTGCTCTGCCAAAGTCTCTGTTAGCCAGAAAGAACTCAATTAAACGGTAATGAACCGTAAGGTCCTGAGGATAAGCTTCGCGCCATTGTCGCAGCACATTAAAATAATCCTCGAGTATCTTCTCTCTTTTAGTGACTTCCGCATACAGCTGCCAATAACGTTTAGAAAGGGAGTCAAAGCTGGCATACAAGCTATCGAGCTCATTCAATGCACGCGCTGAAAAACCTTGGCGATATAGGGTTTCGGCATACATCATTCTCACCATTTCATCGTCGTCACCTACTGCACTCGCCTTTTCAAGCAATGGGATAATTTTGTCTTCTTCACCCATTTGCTGAAGTGATGCAACACCGTACAGCAACGCTTGTATATTTGTGGGGTTATCTGCTAGCACGGTTTCCACAAAGACCATTGCTGCTTTTCCATCATTTTGCTTTAGCGCTTCATAAGCAAAGAACAAATTTGCTTCTTCGTTTGCAGGATACTGTTCCAATATTGCCTTATATATCGCGGCCATTTGTTCTGGTAAATTACGGGTCTTGGCGATCTTCGCTCTTAGCTGCAACGCAACCTGAATGGTTTGCTCGTTAGAAGCTTCCGCCTCTTCAATACCGTCAAGGTACTCTTCAGCTTGCTCAAATTGTTGCTCGGTAATTAATACAGAAGCAATGGATAACCTGGCGAGTAAATTCTGAGGGTTTGCATCAACCAGACTTTTCAATACGTCGAGGCCATTTTCATTACCAGAGAGGATCTGAGCGACGCCCTGATAATAGCTATCTGAGCCAACTTCGTTTAATGAAGCACTTTTATCCAGCAGCAATTGGCCTTTCTCGGCGTCACCACTTACTAATAGCTGGAACCCGGCACGCTCCATAATTGCTGCTGCTTGTGTATCCTGAGTGTCCTTGCTTCCCAGTACTTTAAAGGCCTTATCATTTTTTTTCAGCTTTACCAGCGTGGCTAAATACACCCTTTTTGCCACATGCCCTTCCGTTAGAAACGATTCGATTGGGTCTAAATAATAAAACGCGGCTTCCATATCCCCTGTAAAATAAGCTGACAGCCCGGCTAGTAGCTGACTCTGTGCATTATTACCTGAGATTTGAATAGTATTGGTAGCAAATTGAAAGGACTTAGCATAATCCTTGCGCTGGAACGCTAACGTCGCTGCAAGCAAGTTACTCACAGGCTCATCCGGATAGGCGGCAATCAAAGCATCTACTTTCTGTTGTGCCTCTTCAACTTCTCCGGCTTGCATTAACGCTTTTGCATGCAGGAAACTGGCTGGTAAAAATTGCTCGCGTCGCAGTTCATAAAGAGAAAGGGCTTTTACCGCTAATGGGTAGTTTTCTTGTAAGTAGCTCACTTTACCGACGAGCCACAACGCATCTGCAAAAACAGATTCAACGTTAATTATACGCTCGCCTATTTTGTTTAACGTATTCCGATCATCAGTGACAAGCGCAAGTATATAGTCAGTTGCCAGTGTATATTCCGAGTCCACTGCTGAAGGTGCACGCTCTATCAGTCGGCGCGCTGCTTCTAGCTTACCTAATTCTAAATACGAAAAAGCCTGATAAAAACGAAATTTATCAAGCTGTGACTCACGTGTTGCAGGTAGTAATTCGTCGACGTAATCAACTAATGACTGAAACGCCTGAGCAGTAAATAAGGCTTCTACCATAGGCCCGGCGACAATAGCTTCTTTAGCGCCGAGTTTAACTGAGCGTTTTAGTTCTTTAACCGCACTCAGACCATCGCCATTTGATAAATAAATCTTCGCTAAAAGCAAGCGCGGTTCAAGTTGTCTACCATCTTCCACAATCGCGTTTTTTAAAATAATAACGGCTTGATTATCATTGCCTTCTGACAATTGTTGCTTCGCTTCTGACAATAATTCTTCCGTTGAAGGCTTGCTACAACCACTCAACAAAAGTCCCGCAAAAGTAAGCGAGGTAAATATTTTGGAGTACTTCATGGTTTATATCTCTGACGTAGGCAATGTTGTTTTTGTTTTTTAGAGTAACGGAGTTTTGCTGCGCTTGCACCTAAGAGTTAATTTAAACATTGGCACACGTTTCTTTTTCTTATCCTTACGTCTATGTCAAATTATTTTACAAAGCATTACACCAATCACTCTAACTTATTGATTTTATTAGAAGGCATGATTTTTGCTAACAACATCACCGAACACTAGAAAATTCACACACAGTGTGGCACCTCTGAGAGTTCTTGGTTTTGTAAAGTAGTTAACAAGAATAAGTTAACAATCACCAAGGGAATTTGATAAATGAAGAAATACAATAATACTCTAGCGACATTGGCTGTTGCAGCCATTGCTGTTACTGCCCCGGCTGTGGCTGATCAATCGCTGATCAATGCTACTGGCGCGACACCTACTCCGTACATTACTGCTGGCAATGGCGCAGGATCTACAGACTGGGCTGCAGTTTTAGCACCTCGTATCGACGCAAACGTTACCAGTTCACGTTATACTGGTGTTGTTGCTATTAACCCAGTTATCGACAATGCGAGTTTTGTTTGTACAGGAACAGCAATCTCGCGCCGTCACATCTTGACAGCAGCACACTGTGTTGATGCTACTGACCAGGGCGATGCAATGCAGTTATACCGTCCTGAGAACCGTATTAATATCGCGTTTAACAACGACGGCGCGTATTATGAGTCAGGTAACGTAATGCAGGCACGTAGCGTTGTTATTCACCCTGACTACGACGGCTTCAATGTTTGCCCAGACGGTTCAGCTGGCTGTGTAAACGATGACGTTGCCATTATCACCCTGTATGACGACATCCCAGAAAATGTTGAAATTTACGACATGTACACTGGTTCTGTAGCAGCAACAGGTGCTGGCGCTGACGGTGATATCTTCAACATGGTTGGTTACGGTACGCGTGGTGATGGTTTCTATGGTTATTACAACCAGTATGACGATCCAAGTGTAAGTGGCGACATCGGTGAGCTGGGTTACGCAACGTTTGATGAAAAACTAACTGGTCAGAACATCGTAGACTTCATTGAAGGTGATGATGAGTCTGGTTTCGGTGCGCCTGCAGAAGTCTGGTATGCGGATTTCGACGGTTACGATGCTCTTTTCGATGAAACTATCAATACTTTTTGTGACGTTGACCTTGGTGTAGGCTCTATTTGTAGCACATCGTTAGACGAAAGCGTTGAAGCAAACATTGGTGGTGGTGACTCTGGTGGTCCTTCATTTATCTATGACGCACTGAACGATAAGTACTGGTTAGCAGCTATTAATACATTTGGTATTAACCTTGGCTGGGCACCTGGTGCATTCGGTGACCTGTTCGGTGGTATCCTTCTTGAGTCTTACATGGGTTGGATCAACGGTTACGTTGCTGCTTCTCTTGCTGCTCCAACACCTCCAGCTTTAACTCTGATGCTGTTGGGTGTAGTTGCTATCTTCGCACGCCGTAAGATGATTAAAGCCTAATATTAGCTAACTTAAAAACCTAAAAGCGGAATATGAGTAATTTCATATTCCGCTTTTTTTATGCCTCTGGTTGCGGCCATGTAGCCCACTCCATACTACAAACGCTTTCGGAGCTAAGCCTTGTGCCCCATCCGTCGTCCCGGCCTTGTGCCCCATCCGTCGTCCCGGCCTTGTGCCGGGATCTTATAAACAGGCTGTTTAACTTAATCAGGTTTGCTCTTAGGTCCCGGATAAATGCTGCGCATCTTCCGGGATGACAGTAGCGCGCTTCGCGCTTTCCGGGAAGACGGTTTTGTTGTTCGTACATTCAAAGAGTACGTCATGCCATACTTGTCCCCAAATAAAACGTCCCGTGCCTATGCCCCAAATACGTCGTCCTGGCCTCGTGCCCCATCCGTCGTCCCGGCCTCGTGCCCCATCCGTCGTCCCGGCCTTGTGCCGGGATCTTATGAACAGTCTGTTTAACTTAATCAGCTTTGCTTTAAGGTCCCGGATAAATGCTGCGCATTTTCCGGGATGACAGTGTCGCGCTTCGCGCTTTTCGGGATGACAATATGGGGGAATGCCGGTGATGATGTGTATAACCCGCACATACGAAAAAGGCCCACTCAAATGAGTGGGCCTTTCTCTTAATTGGGAGCCTGGCGGTGTTCTACTCTCACATGGGGAAGCCCCACACTACCATCGACGCTAACGTGTTTCACTTCTGAGTTCGGAATGGATTCAGGTGGGACCACGTCGCTATTGCCGCCAGGCAAAAACTTTTTATAACAACTTGGGAAAGCATTGATATCAGTGTCAATCAGAGTAACTTCACTACTCTAACTTCAATTAATTAGTCAGTCTTACCAACAACTTCTAAGTAAAAGCTACTTAGGCGTTGTATGGTTAAGCCTCTCGGGCAATTAGTACAGGTTAGCTTAAC
>NZ_FQWD01000004.1 GCF_900129565.1 Marisediminitalea aggregata
CCTCTCTCAAGGCGGGAGCCGAAGCCCCCTTTGGTCCGTAGACATTATGCGGTATTAGCAGTCGTTTCCAACTGTTATCCCCCACCTAAAGGCAAGTTCCCAAGCATTACTCACCCGTCCGCCACTCGTCAGCAAAGTGCAAGCACTTCCTGCTACCGTTCGACTTGCATGTGTTAGGCCTGCCGCCAGCGTTCAATCTGAGCCATGATCAAACTCTTCAATTAAATATATCGAAATTTTGAATTGTCGTTGTTGACACTCTTAATGAGTGCCCACACAGATTGTCTTGTTATAAATTGTTAAAGAACAGTGCAAACTCAGTTGTTTGCTGCTTCAGCGTTCTTTCAGAACCTGCCGAAGCGGGATGCGTATAATACGCTTTTGATTTCCTGCGTCAACACTTTTTTGAAAATTTTATTTTCGAAGCATTTCGCTGTAAACCGCTTCACATAAGGCTTTCGCGTTATGTTGGGTAGTTGCTTTTCGGCGTTCCCCGTTGAAGTGGGGCGCATTCTACGCATCTGGTTATTTGCGTCAACCGTTATTTTCAAAAAACCACAAAAAACGCGACCGTTTGGTCGCGTTTTAATCAATTAAGCTATTTTTGTTTATTAAAACATCTATCTCAACTTCATTTTAGCTACTAAAGCGTCTTTTTATCACTCTCTGTTGCCTGTTCAACATTGTCAGTCTTGTCTTCATTAGGGGTATTTGCATTAGTTTCGCTATTTGGAAACTCAGCATCCTCCAGTTGATCACCGACCACATCATTCAACGTTACTTTTTCAACCGTTCTGAATGTGTTGATTGGGCCCGCCATGGCGTACAAGGCAAAAACTATAAATAGGACCAAGGCTGGTTCTGTTGCTACTACTATAAATACCAGCAATATAAGCAGTAACGCAACGAAGGGGACTTTGCCGTGCCAATTCACCTCTTTAAAGCTGTTGTACTTAAAGTTGCTTACCATTAGTAATCCCGATAACCCGGTAATCAAGGCAACAATAATCCCGATGCTGTTACCATCAATGTCGTATTCAACACCGAGCCATACAAAGCCACTCACAACTGCTGCCGCAGCCGGACTCGCCAGTCCCTGAAAGTATCGCTTGTCTGCAATTCCGACCTGAGTATTAAACCTTGCTAAACGCAACGCTGCACCAGCTACATATATAAAAGCAGCAAACCATCCTATTTTACCCAGGTCGCTTAGTCCCCAGTTATACGCAACTAAGGCTGGAGCCATTCCGAATGACACCATGTCTGCCATTGAATCATACTCAGCACCAAAATCGCTTTGTGTATTAGTAATTCGAGCAACCCTTCCATCCAGGCCGTCGAAGATCATCGCAACGAACACTGCAACTGCTGCCGCTTCAAATTTACCATTCATTGAAGAGACTACGGCAAAGAACCCCGAAAATAGTCCGGCGGTAGTTAACAGGTTAGGTAGTAGATAAATACCTTTGCGTTTACTTTCTGTCATAGAATTCCCTGATTAATAGTTCCTCTATATTATTTCATACTCTGTTTATTGTTGCCTGTAGATTTTTATCTCCCTTCTTTTCGAGCAATAACAAGGTATGAAGCCTTATACCTTATCGCGGTATTTATTCGGTTATTATTTATCCGAAATAACTGCTGATGAAAACGCCATGTTGAATTGCTTTCTCATCACATACAGTCAGCTTTTTTTACATAGCCGTAAATTATACTGACACAAGCAGACATATATAATTGAAATTATTGATTTTTATATTTTGGCCCGCATTTTGCTTTATTGCTATTGCAAGAATGGGTAGTCTTTATGAGGAAGAGAAATGCTAAAGTCAGGTATTATTGCAATAGGTTTATTGGCAGCTAGCCAAGCCGTTGCGACGACAACGGTATCAACATTCGATTTTACGAGCTCGAGTAACTTTTCGAGCACACCGGGTGGTTACGGCAACACCTATGAAATATCACAAGGCACATTAGACCTTGATATTAAAGCGTTTGCCGACACAGGTAGCAATGGCACTGTAGAAGATGCAAAAGTCTCATCTAACAGTCACGGTTTGCTCGTTTACAATCGTGATGAAGGCAGTAGCCAACATACAGTAGACAACGACGGTGCTCGAGACATGTTATTTTTTGATTTTAACAAGTCTGTAGCTTTAACTAAACTGAACATCGGTTGGTCAACAAACGACAGTGACATGGTTGTTGTTGGTTTTAATACGCTTCCAACATATAACAGCAGCTCAACCTGGAGTTCACTTGCCAGTGCAATCACTGCAGGTACGCATGCAGTATTTGAAATCATTCACCACGGCGCCACTTCAGGTTGGAATAGTTTTAACAGTGGTGGCTTCGAGTCAAAGTATTGGTTGGTAGGTGCTTATAATAAGTTTTTCGGTTCTAGCAGCGGTTATGAACACGGCAAGGATTATGTAAAAATTGCCGGTATCATGACAAGCCACGAATCAACGACTACAACCCCCCCGGTTGAAGCGAATGCGCCAGCATCTCTAGGCTTGATGGCAGCAGCGCTCGTATTTATGTGGAATCGCCGCAGAGTACAAAAATAATAATGTTACTATTCTGAAAAAACCCCGCCTAGCGGGGTTTTTTTATGTCTGTAAACCCTTCATAATTAAGTTTAAATAGTAAACACAGATGCAATATGAATAACTTACTGAAATGCACATTTGCCGGTGCGATGCTTTTAATGTCAACGTCTTCACTGGCTCAGGAGAAATACGAAGCTGCGTTAAGCGCGTTCAATCAGGAACAGATTGGTGAAGCTTACATATTGCTGAAAAACACGTTGCGGGATAACCCGGATCACCTTCCGTCTAAATTACTGATGGGCCGAATTCTATTGATCGACGGCTTTACTATTGATGCCATCGATGAATTTGAAGAATCTCTGCAATTAGGTGCAGATAAAAACCTCGCACTCCCCTATTTAAGCACCGCTTACTTGATGCAAGGTGAATATGATTTGGTTATTAGTCTTGCCGACTCTCAACCTATATCAACCGAAACGAAAATTGCACTAAAGCTAAATGCAGCCAGTGCATTCATTCGTCAGAACAAGCCTTCAGATGCAGAATCGGAATACCAGCAAATATTAAAACTGTCTCCGAATAATATAGCTGCAGTAAGTTCTTATACCGACATGCTAATATCGGTTGGAAACCTTAAAAGCGCCGAAGAGTTATTAAACAGTTATCGGTCCCAAATGCCGACATCAGCCGCCCTATTGCACACCTATGGAAAATTACAGCATGCCAAGGGGCAAAAAGAGGCTGCATTAGACACATTCGAACGCGTAGATGCTCAACAACCGTCTAACCCGCTGTATATGCGCTCATTAGCGTCTGCACTGGCAGAGCTAGGAAAATATGACGAGGCTCGTCAGGTTATTGCGAAAATAGAACAACAAACGCCGGCGGATATTCAAATTCGCTTATTGAAAGCACGTATTCTTGCACTGACTAAACAGCAGTTTGAAGCAGATAAGATCCTTCAGCAACTGACACAAGAGCTAAGCTTGCTCGATGAAAAACAACGAAATGAGCGAATACAGCTCAGTGTTGTGACAGGTATTGTTGCTTATATTAACCAAAACTATGAACTCGCCAGTACAGAACTAGCCCGTTACGTTTCTGATCGAACACCGTCACCTGAAATCGTGGGTATGCTGGCCGATTCTCTACTGCGTTTTGGCTACTACAAAGACGCTATCACCGCACTCGAAAAACACATTGATGTTGTTATTAAAAACCCTGATGTGGCCGTATTGACCTGTGAGCTCTATATCTCTATTCGTCGAAACTTTAAGTGTGAGCGAATGCTACCCGAGCTTGAAAAAGCCTATCCTGATAACACGAAAGTGAAGCTGATCCATGCCAAGCTTTTGATGAGCAAATTTCAATATCAAGCTGCGAGTGATTATTTACAAGCTAATTTAAGCAATAACAAAGAAGAACCCGTAGCCGAATTAAAAGCCATTTTGTTTGGTCAAATCGGTGACTTTAATAACGCGTTTATTCAAGCCTCATACTTAACGGAAAAATGGCCGGATAATCTCGCATATCAAATCATTCGGGCAGACATTGCGGTGCGATTAGGTCGTAACGAAGAAGCCACAGAAATAGTCAATAAAGCACTTAGACTCGAACCCAATCATCTGGGCGCGAGAGTTGTCAAAGCGCGAATCGCTTTCCAGCAAGACAAACGCACTGTTGCCATTGAGTTACTGGAATCTGTGGTAAAAGAAAAACGCGACAGCCTGTCTGCGCTATTACTGCTGGGTCAAATTTATACGTTAGAAGGGCAGTTCGACCTGGCCGTTGACAGACTATTAATTGCAAAGGCCCTGAACGCGTCCAGCCCAGAGCCACGTGAACTACTCGTATCTATTTATCGTCAGACCGGCGACCTGAAAAATGCTATTTCAGAGATAAATCAACTTCTCAATCTTGATAGATTGAACTCAGAGTACATGTTACAGAAAGCCGACGTGCTCATTGAAATGCGTAACTATGCGGATGCCGCTTCTCAGTTAAATGTTGTTTACGCAACCTGGTCAGATCAAGCATTTGATTTGCTGCGTTTGAGCAAAATTCAACGCACGGCGCTTGACTACCCTGGAGCAGAAAGATCTATCAAGCGTGCCATTGAACTCAAGCCAAAATGGGAACAGGCACATGCTGAGTATATTAACTTCCTGGTCGAACAGTCCCGTCTCGAATCGGCCAAGGAAGAATTGGCATCTTATCAAAAAACATTTGGCTCAAATGCTAACTACCTTATGCTTCGCGGCGATCTTGCCTTTGCTCAAAATGAAGTGGAAGGTGCCTTTTCGTACTATTTAAAATCACATCAAGCGATGACAAGTTTTAACATGCCGCTGTTGAAACTCTATGTTCTCGCGCAGCAAAACCAGCAGTACCGAAATAAGTTTATAAAATACGTAAAGGAATTTACGGCGAGTGGCAACCGTTCACTCATTGTAAAACAGATTCTTGCTGACGCGCTGATGCTGGATAAGCAATACGACGAAGCCGAAAAAATATATACGGTGCTTCTGGATGAGGATCAACTCGCACAACGTGCTTTTATCCTGAATAACATGGCCAATATCTATGCCGATAAAGACATAGAAAAAGCGCTGGAATACAGTAAGCAAGCGCTGGATATTACCAATAATTCAGCACCGCTGCTGGATACTTACGGTTGGCTGCTGGTTTCGGCAAACCAATTAGAAAAAGGGTTGGATACGCTGCGTAGAGCCTATGCGGTGAACTCAGAAGATCCAACGATTCAATATCATATCGCGGCAACATTGGAAAAATTAGGTAAGAAGGAAGAAGCCAAAGAAGAATTAATCCGCAACAACACGTTGGAAAAAACGTTTCCGGATAAAGCTGACGCGGAAGCATTATTCAAACGTTTGGATTAACAAACCGTAAGAATTACTTCTTATCAAACAAAAAGAGGCTGTATTGCACAGCCTCTTTCACATTCCTACGGTATTAGAAAACGATCAGATTCTCACCGTCGACATCAATCCGAATGGTGGATTCAGGTAATATAGTACCTGACAGCAATTGCTGCGCCAGCGGATTTTCTATCTGAGTCTGAATAGCCCGCTTTAACGGTCTCGCCCCAAACACAGGGTCGAATCCGGCATCGGCCAGCTTGTCCATGGCAGCCGCTGAAAGCTCCAACTTGTAACCCTTGTCTGCCAGGCGCGCTCGTAGCGACGCTAACTGGATCTTAGCAATAGACTTGATCTGCTCTTTACCTAGCGGGTGGAATACGACAATGTCATCCACACGGTTAATAAACTCAGGCCTAAAGTGCTGCCCTACCACGTTCATCACCATCGACTTCATTTCGTCGTACTGACTTTCCTGATGTTTGTCCTGAATGATGTCCGAACCTAAGTTAGAAGTCATGATCACAACGGTATTCTTAAAGTCAACCGTGCGCCCCTGCCCGTCTGTTAAGCGGCCGTCGTCTAACACCTGCAACAGAATATTAAACACATCCGGATGCGCCTTCTCTACTTCATCCAGCAGAATAACCGAGTACGGCTTGCGACGAACTGCTTCGGTAAGATAACCCCCTTCTTCGTACCCCACATATCCCGGCGGTGCGCCGACCAATCGGGCAACGGAATGTTTTTCCATAAATTCAGACATATCGATACGAATCATTGCATCTTCGGTATCGAACATGAAACCTGCGAGTGACTTACATAACTCCGTTTTACCGACACCTGTTGGACCAAGAAACAGGAATGAACCAATAGGTCGATTGGGATCTGCCAGTCCAGCTCGTGAGCGTCGTATCGCATTCGACACAGCAGCAACGGCTTCTTGTTGTCCTACTACCCGTTTGTGCAGCACGTCTTCCATGCGCAGTAATTTGTCGCGCTCGCCTTCGAGCATTTTTGCCACAGGAATACCGGTCCACCGCGACAACACTTCGGCAATTTCAGCGTCTGAGACTTTGTTTTTCAGTAACAGGGTTTCCCGCGTTTCATTTTCGGCTGCTTTTTCCAGCTTCATTTCTAACTCGGGAATACGACCATACTGCAGTTCCGACATACGGTTTAAATCAGAAGCACGACGGGCAATCTCTAAATCCAGTTTGGCTTGTTCCAACTCAGATTTAATGGACTGCGTGCCTTGCATTGCTTCTTTTTCGTCTTTCCAAATCTTTTCCAGTTCGGAAAACTTCAGTTCTGCCTGTTCACGTTCCAACTCGATCATTTCGAGGCGCTTATGACTGGCATCATCCGTTTCTTTTGCCAACGCTTGTTCTTCCAGCTTCCACTGGATAATTCGGCGCTCGAGGCGATCCATTTCTTCGGGTTTTGAATCGATCTGTAAACGAATACTGGACGCTGCCTCGTCTATCAAATCAATAGCTTTGTCAGGCAACTGTCTGTCGCTAATATAGCGATGCGATAACGTGGCCGCCGCAACTATCGCCGGGTCCGTTATGTCCACAGAATGATGCAACTCGTAACGTTCTTTCAAGCCACGTAAAATGGCAATGGTATCTTCTACACTCGGCTCTTCCACCAGTACTTTCTGGAAGCGACGTTCAAGCGCTGCATCCTTTTCAATATACTGACGGTACTCATCCAGCGTCGTTGCACCTACACAGTGTAATTCTCCTCGCGCTAATGCAGGCTTGAGCATATTGCCCGCATCCATTGCGCCTTCGGATTTCCCAGCACCTACCATGGTATGCAGTTCATCGATAAACAGAATAACCCGACCTTCTTCTTTGGCCAGCTCATTGAGTACCGCTTTTAACCGTTCTTCAAACTCACCACGGTATTTAGCACCGGCCACCAGGGCCCCCATATCTAACGACAATACGCGCTTGTCTTTTAGTCCTTCGGGGACTTCACCATTTATGATCCGCTGTGCCAGCCCTTCAACAATAGCGGTTTTCCCCACACCAGGCTCACCTATAAGCACCGGGTTGTTTTTAGTACGGCGCTGCAATACCTGAATGGTTCGACGGATTTCGTCATCTCGTCCAATAACCGGATCCAACTTACCCTGCTCTGCGCGCTCGGTCAGATCGGTAGTGAATTTTTCCAGTGCCTGACGTACATCTTCTGCATTCGGGTCAGTCACTTTCTGACCACCTCGCATGGCATCAATGGCTTTTTCAATTTTGTCTTTAGTAATATCCAGCGATTTCAGGATATCGCCAAGACGGCCTTTGTCCTGAATTGCTGCCAATACAAAAATTTCAGATGTGATGTAATCGTCTTTGCGTTGCTGTGCAATCTTGTCGCACAGGTTTAAAAGCACAACAGACTCTTTGCCCAGTTGCACATCACCACCAATGCCCTCAATTCGGGGCAACCTGTCAATAGCTTCTGCCAACGCGGAGCGAAGTGCGTTCACATTGATACTTGCCTGATCCAACAATGAACGTACTGAACCGCCTTGCTGGTTTAGCAACGCTGTCATTAAATGCACAGGCTCGATAAACTGGTGATCTCTGCCCAAAGCAAGAGACTGCGCATCAGAGATCGCAATCTGGAACTTGCTGGTAAATCTATCTAAACGCATAAAACCTCTTTAACCGTGCGTAAATAACCTTGCTTCATTTATGGGTATGACAGCATCAAGATTCAAGTTGGCTGTGTAAAAATACGGCAATTTATTGCGCTAGCGCAACGTTTACAGACTTGAATAATCCGCGTCGGACAGCCCGATGACACTGACAATCCTGCCCGTGCCTGAAATGCCTTCATGACAAGCACGTCGATGTGAAAAGAATAGCGATGATTGTTGATAAGTACAAAGATGAGAGGAGGTAACCTGCCGTATGCCGGCTTGTTCACATTGCTGTTTCGCTATCAGAGGCAGATCCAAATAGCACTTTTCTGCATGGGTATGAGTCAGTACAGCATCGGGAAATTCCGTAAACTTTGCAGCCATACCGATATCGACTTCATAGCAAGGTCCACTAATCGCGGGCCCAATCCAGGCATGGAGGCATTCCGCATCTATAGCCATGGCTGCAATAGTCCTGGCAATAATGCCATTCGCCAGTCCTTTCCAACCGGCGTGCACCGCTGCCACAACGGTAGCATCGTTATCGCACAACAACACTGGTACACAGTCGGCCGTCATAACTGCACAGAAAGATTGCCTGTCTCGACTGACTGACGCATCGCCGTCGTATTGATCTGACGGTAACGCAATAACATCGCAACTGTGAGTTTGATTTAACCAATGAATGTGACTGGCAAAAGGCAGTCTGCTGCGGTTTTCCCGGACCCGGACTGACTCATCACCAACATGATTGCCCACATTGAGTGAGTCAAAAGGGGAGTCGCTGACACCACCAAGTCTTGTCGTGCAATACGCAAACACCCCTTTGGGTGCTTGCCACTGCGGGATAATCAACGGTGTTTTAGTAGTCATCGATACCATGAATCTTGGTATCTTCTCTTACTGAATCAATAAGCGCGACCATATCTTGTGGCAAAGGCGCCTGCCAGGTCATCCATTCATCTGTAGTTGGGTGATACAAAGAAAGCTGAGCGGCGTGAAGCGCCTGACGATTAAAGCCCCGAAGGGTATTTGCAAATTCGTCACTCGATCCTTTTGGCAGTCGCAAACGACCACCGTACGCAGGGTCACCAACCAGAGGGTGTTTAATATACGCCATGTGAACACGAATTTGATGCGTGCGCCCGGTTTCAAGTTTTAATCTAACGTGAGTATGGGCGCGGAACTTTTCAATTACGCGGTAGTGAGTCACCGCGGGTTTACCCATTTCCCTCACCGCCATGTGAGTCCGTTTGGTTGAGTGGCGTCCAATAGGCGCATCCACCAGCCCGCCGGCCACCATAGTGCCGTTTACCAATGCTTCATACTCCCGGCTCATCACACGGGTTTGCAGTTGGTCAACCAGGTGAGTTTGGGCTGGTAAAGTTTTCGCTACCACCATCAGGCCGGTCGTGTCTTTGTCCAGACGATGGACAATGCCGGCACGAGGTACTTTGTCGATGTCCGGTACATGAGCCAGCAATGCATTCAGCAAGGTACCATCCTGATTACCAGCACCTGGATGAACCACTAAGTCAGCGGGTTTATTAATGATCAGAATATCTTCGTCTTCATAAACGATATCCAGCTCAATAGCCTGAGCTTCATTCACAACCTGTTGCTCAATTTCGGCTTCAACCGAAATCACTTCGTCACCGGTCATCTTCTGTCTTGGCACCACACATGGCTCGCCATTTACACAGACATTGCCGGCCAAAATCCATTCTTTTAGCTTCGAACGTGAATAATCAGGGAACAAATCAGCCACGACCTGATCTAACCGCATACCAAAATGTTGAAATTCAGTGCTCGCTGATAATGAAATTTGTGAACTTTGTTGTACCATAACCGCCTAAGACAGGAACGCAAAGCGCAGATTATAACAAGGTTTGCCGTCGTTGGCGGTTTTCTTTTGGTGTTTATATGGTGTTTGCGTGCAAGTACGTTAAAATAACGAAAATTTTGCTGTACGTAATACAGTAGCGAATAAAACGGACCAGGAACTAGAAGTACTATGAAAATTACCCGTTGCATTGCACCACTGGTGTTCGGCGCCATTGTTAGCTTAGCTGGATGCTCGTCTTCAGAAGATAAAGAAGCACAAGTGGTCAACGCGAATCTGGATGCGCAATCGCTTTACGACAGAGCGCGTGAAAGTATGGAAAACGGCAACTTTGCCGCTGCTGCTGCATCACTGAGCGCGCTGGACTCTCGCTTTCCTTTTGGGCCTTTGTCTCACCAGGTGCAACTTGATTTGATTTTCAGCTATTACAAATCAGGTAAATCCGACCAAACGCTGGCTACCATTGACCGTTTCATTCGGTTGAACCCTAACCATGCAGACGTGGATTACGCCTTCTATATGCGTGGTTTAACGAACATGGAAGCCGACAATAATCTGTTCCAGGAAATGGTAGGCATTGACAATACAGACCGTGATCCAACGAAGTCAAAGCAGGCTTTTGACGATTTCCGCCGTCTGATCCAACAATTCCCTGACAGTAAATACGCAGCTGACGCACGTAAGCGTATGGTGTTTATTAAGAATCGACTGGCCAAATATGAAGTCGCGATCGCACGTTTTTATATGCGTCGTGAAGCCTACATTGCTGCTGCCAACCGTGGAAAGTACATTCTGGAACACTACCCTGATTCAAACCAGGTTCAGCAGGCACTGGAAATCATGGTGGAATGTTACGATCAGCTAGAGCTGACTGAATTGAAAGACAACGCGATGAAAACGCTGAAACTGAACTTCCCTAATAGCGAATTTATCAGTTAAAGCGCAACGATATTAAAACAATAAAAAACGCCCTGCTTTGCAACAGGGCGTTTTTGTTTGTCTATGAAAAAGTGCGTGTACTTTTTCTGCCCTACACCGGACTTTGGTAAGACTCACAATAATCCACAAATTCATCTATTGGCAGCGGTTTGGTATAAAGGTATCCCTGCACTTTATGACATTGCTCTTTGGTAAGAAATACAACTTGCTCAACGGTTTCTACGCCCTCAGCCACAATCTCACATCCAAGCTCTCTGCCCATTTGAATAATACTGTGAGTGAGTGAACAACTCGATTGCTCACGGGGTATTTGCGCAATGAAACTCTTGTCAATCTTCAGCACATCGAAGGGTAAGGTATTTAAATAAGCCAAAGAGGAATACCCAGTGCCAAAATCGTCCAACGCGAGACAAAAACCCGCATCTTTGAAACTAGCCAATTGTTGGGTGTCCATATCCAGTAGCGCACTCTCGGTTAATTCCAATTCAAATCGCGAGGGCGACAAGGCGTGCTTATGAAGCTCTGCCAACATATCGTCTAATAAACCGGGTTGCGATATGTCCAGCGCCGATAGATTTACTGCTACTTTCAATCGCTCCCGAATTGCCGAGGGCATGCTAATAAGTGCATTGCATGTTTTTGCAAACACAATCCGGGTTAGCTGTGACATTAACCCTGCATTTTCAGCAATAGGTATGAATACATCCGGTGCTACCCACCCGAGCGTTTTACTTTCCCATCTCGCCAACACTTCAGCGCCAACAAACTCACCTGACTGAAGATTAATTTGAGGCTGCCAGTACACTTGAATTTCATCATTTGCCAACGCATCACGTAGCGCACTTTCCAGTTGAAGTGACTTTCTGCGCGAGTCTGTCATCCCTTGCTTGTAAAGTTTTATACTGCCTTTTCCTAGCTCTTTTGCCCAGTAGAGGGCCGTATCAGCTTGTTGATAAATCGACTTTACTTCTTTTGCATGGTGCGGATAAGCACTAATTCCAATACAACAATTCACTCTGACCAACTCATCGTTGTTCACTCGGAACGGCTTAATAGCCTCCTCGCGAACCGCTTCCGCTAAATCCAGCGCCTCTTTAATAGAGGAAATTGAGTGCGTCCATATGGCAAATTCATCACCGCCGATACGGTACAAGGTCCCTTTACCTAAAATAGTAAATGAAATGCGGTGCGTGAAATCCAGTAGCAGTTCGTCGCCGGCCACATGGCCAAAACTGTCATTAATTTGCTTAAAATTATCCAAATCAATAATGAGCAGGGCTTTACAAATCCCCGCACTGAACGGCCGCAAATCCCGAGCTAATACTGTGTGCAACTGCCGCCGGTTTGGCAATGCAGTTAATACATCGTGGTTGGCCAGAAACCGTAATTCTTCCCGGGTATGCACTAATTCTGATACCTCAGTGAGAGACAATGTGTAATGAGAAATACTACCAATCCGGTCGGTTACCGGCACCAGATTCAATAAACCGTAGCGACGCATTTCTGCTGACGACCAGTTGATTTCCCCTGACCAGCTTTGACCTGATTTCAATAATTGTTGAACCCTGTTACCGGTTTCCGGTGGTAGGAATCGTTCGAGTAATTTGTCGTGCAGAATCGACGATGTGTCATCCGACAGCGGGTTCACCATTTTCACTAAGGCGTTATTTGCATCGACGATTGCAAAGTCGAGATTCAGGATTGCGATCCCTTCACGACTGGTTTCGAAGACCGTTTTTGCCTGTCTGAGTTGTTGCTCATGCCTGTCCATTTGCTCGACGATTTCCTTGCCACTGGACAATAACAGGTTCCAGTCCAGCAGAGGCTCTTTTACCACCTTCTCCATGCGGTGACGGCTAAACAGTAGAAATGCGAACAGGAACAACCCATAAGAACACGCAATGAGTACTTTCCCGCTAAAATTACCAATAATTAGCTCAAAGGTGTCGCTGTGTACCCCAAACGCCAGTAGCGGAAACAATATGCCGTCTGCGACGATCACAAAAACAAAACTCAGGCTATAGGCCAGGCTGAGGTTTGCATGCCCGGCAATACGACTTTTGAACCTGTCGAACAGAAAAATCAGCAGATAAAGCTCAAGAATTATTAATACCGCACCAAGAATAATCAGCGGGATTGACAATTCAAATAGCGCAGCGGGCACGTCAAGTGCGTTAATTACCTGTTCAGCCCTGAGACTCTTTACCACCAGCGCAAACAGCAGCACTTTGAATAAGCCCACCGTGAACACTAAGCGCATAATGTTTTGCAATATAAAGGCGTCGCGTTCAATAAAGGCCAGTATCACACAGGCCATCATAAATCCGCCGTAAGCAATGGTGCCGCCAGATAACTTAATGCTATTAAACAATTCCAGCGAATAAACCGCGCCTAGGAAGCCGCCCATCAGTAGCACTAAGCTGACGTAAATGTATAACGATACTCTTCGCGTATGCGGGTTTTTCTCCATCGACAGCACCGACGGAAACACACAAAACAAAATGACTTGAAAGAGAAAGTGGCTAACCATGCCCACCTATCCATAGGATCCAGACTGATAGAATACCAGATCTTTTTGAAAGTGCTTACATTAGCAGTAGAAAGTCACGTTAGCCTCCAAGAAAACAGGAGACATTGAAGCAAAAGAAACCAGTGCTGGGTGCACTGGTTATCTGAAGAATAAATGGCTGAATGGATTTAACAATCTCGCTAAGCCTGAGGTAAAGTGTAGTGGTTGGTCTACAACACTGAACACCAGACAGCCTTCAGGCGCGTCAGAACGAGGGGCATGAGTATGTTCACCGGTCATGTAAATCAAATCACCAGAATCATAATCGTTTAGACCGTCGGAGAACTCACCGTTAATCACCAGTGTCATTTCAGACCCGCGGTGTGTATGTTCCGGCACCGTGCCACCCTTTTCAATGTATATGAAATTAGCAACGCCATCGCAACCCAAATCAACGGGTGACTGCCACAACTTACCTACCAGTGAAGACCAGTTCCCTTTCTTTTTGACTAATCGATGAAGTGTTTTCGGCAACTCAAAAGACTTACCGTCGAGTTCAATCGACGTCGCTTGCTTAATTCCTTGCGGGCGATACGCCCTCTCTGCCGCAGGTTGCTGCGTGATGTTTGCAAGCATCAAATCGAAATCAGGGTCATAGCTCTCTACAGCTTCCTCAATTTCGTTGCTGGCAAAAGTAGAAGTAAACGCGTCAACTTTGTGCTGACAGTGCTCGCACATGTCGCAGTGTGCAGAAATCATTAATGACTCTACCGGCGACAAAGTTCCCTCTACAAACTGCTTTAAATGTTCGGGGGTAGGATGAAACTTAATCATACTCGCTTAGCATACCTTTTAATCGTTGTAACGCCAGTCGTGTGCGAGATTTCACTGTACCTAAAGGTATTGCTAACTCATCAGCGATCTCTTGCTGAGACTTACCATCAATGTAGATGGCTTCAATGACTACTTTTTGCTTCTCCGGAAGCTCGTCAAACAAATGCCCAATTTGCTCCAGTGTGACCTGCTCGTCCAGGCTGGTCTCATTTTGGTCAGGCGTTTGTTCACACAGCACTGGCCAGAGGTCATCAGCACAGATATCTTCTTTGCGATTTTGGACTTTGCGGAGCATGTCGAATCGGATATTTCTGGCTATTGTAAATATCCAGGTCGACGGGGATCCTTTTTCAGAATTAAACAAATGCGCTTTTTGCCAGACATTGGACATTGTGTCCTGCACCAGCTCCATTGCCAGCGCTTCGTTTCCGAGTTGCTTTAAAGCATAGGAACGCAAACGTGGCGCGAAATAGCCAAAAATTCGGGCGAACGACGCTTTGCATCGCGTTTCCGCGACCTGCACGAGGTACTGCGACATTTCTACCGCACACTCTTTTGGTTCTATTGCGCTATTTTCATGTTCCAAAGGAATTCCAACAAGCATAGTTCCTGTCCGTAATTTACGAATATACAGTTTTTACTGACAGAATGTACAAACAGATCACTATTTTTAACGAACTAATTCACTAATATAATTTAGCACGTTATCGCAGTTTTTTTCACCCAGAAACGCTTGTTTGTTGGCGGCATCCACAGGTAATAATTCCAGCCACCGGTATATAACCCACATAGGGTCGTTAAATTTGAGCTCTGGATACAGTCGGGCTATTTCCGGGTATTTGTCGTAGATGAGTTCAAGTTTGATGCGCAACGGCGTGATTTTCTCATCCTCAATAACACAAGACCAGTCATGTTGTTCTGTGCAATCGCCAATTCGCAGCCCGTCAGCTTCTGTCTTAATATTCCCGACACTGACACAACATACGCCTTCTACGTTAATGCCAAGTAAACCATCATCAAGTAAGTCGAAGTCGACTATTTTACACAGCGTGCCTATTGGAAAGATATGCTCATTGGATGCCTGATCCCCGCGGGAATTGAGCATACATAATACAAAATACCCATTTCCTGCACAGGCTTCCTTAACCATGCGGACGTAACGTGGCTCAAAAATACGCAACGCCATGTGCCCACCAGGGAGCAAGTGCGCGGACAAAGGAAATAAAGGAATGTTGTGGTGATGCATAAGCCTTACATTCGTTAACTAATCGATTCTCATTACGCCGTGCGCTTGCAATTGGATCTATTTATATTCGGCAATCACTACATAAAACTATTTTTAATGCCATGCGCGACAAAAAGTGATCTGCTAATGTATATATTCTGTACTTATGGCAAACAATTCAAGTGATTAAGTCATGTCATTCAAAACACGCTTCACTCAGTTTTACGCCGATCTCGCTAACGTCGATATAGACGATCTGGATAATGTGTACCACGAGCAGATTCTGTTTAAGGACCCTATCGCCAGCCATTCTGGTATTGAGAGCGTAAAAGCCTATTTCGCTCATCTTCTTGACAGTACGTCCTCTTGTAAATTTGATATCCATCATTTTATTGAGAGTTCATCAACTAATTCGCCCTACGACTTTACTGTCGAATGGACCATGCACCTGACGCTGAATAATCAGTCCCGCCCCATCTCTGTCAATGGGGTATCACTGCTTACGTTAAAAGACGACCGCGTTATCTACCACCGTGACTATTACGATATGGGCGAAATGGTTTATGAGCATGTCCCCGTGCTAAAGCGCGTTATTCACTATATTAAGAAGCGACTGACACAATGAAATCGATTCTGGTAACCGGTGCCACTTCCGGCATCGGCAAAGCATTTGCACTTCACGCTGCCAACGCAGGTTACCGCGTTATCGCATGTGGCAGAAACATGCAGGCACTGGCCGAACTAAGTAAAAACAGTAATATCGATACATTACAATTTGACGTTACGGATCTCGAACAAACCAATAAAGCGCTCGGTGACACAACATTCGACATCGCGGTATTAAATGCAGGCACTTGCGAATACGTTGATTTACCCGAATTCGACCCTGCACTGTTCAAACGCGTATTTGAGGTCAATTTTTTCGGCATTGTTAACTGCATTCATGCACTTTTGCCCAAATGCGAAAAAAACACACAGCTAGTTATTATTGATTCAATGGCCAGATTACTGCCCTTCACGCGCAGCGAAGCCTATGGCGCCAGCAAAGCGGCAGTACATTATTTAACCCAGAGCCTGAGTGTGGATTTACGGGCAAAAGGCGTCATTGTTCAGAGCGTTTCACCGGGGTTCGTGGAAACCCCGTTAACTGATAAAAACGATTTCGAAATGCCAATGAAAATCACCGCCGAAGAGGCAGCTGAAACGCTGCTGAAACGCATAGAAGCAAAACAAATGGCAATCTATTTTCCCAACGTATTTGGCTGGATATTACGCATCCTTAACCATCTCCCCCAGCGCATCAAACGCTGGCTGTCATCCAAATTACAACAATAACGGCAAGCATTATTATGGCAAAACGCATAGCAATTGTTGGCACAGGCATATCCGGCCTGACCAGCGCCTACTTACTCAATCGTCAGCACGATATCACTGTATTTGAAGCAAACGATTACATTGGCGGTCACACGGCAACCAAGGATGTATCCGTTAACGGTGAGCAATTCGCCATTGACACTGGCTTTATTGTATTCAATGACTGGACATACCCGAATTTCATTAAGTTACTGACGCAACTCGGGGTTGCCTACCAGGAAACCGAAATGAGTTTTTCGGTACACCATGAAAAAACCAATATCGAATACAACGGGCACGACCTTAATACCCTGTTTGCACAACGACGCAACCTGCTTCGCCCCCGATTTTGGCGAATCGTTAATGATATCGTTAAATTTAACAAAACCTGCAAGGCGGTACTTGAAAACAACGAGCCCGTAGAAGGGATAACGCTAGCAGACTTCATTGCCCGACACGGCTTTAGCGACAGTTTTAGTGAGCACTACATTTATCCCATGTGCGCAGCAATCTGGTCAGCCAGCCTTGAGCAAACCAAGGCTTTTCCGTTGGCTTTTTTCCTGAAGTTCTTTAATAACCATGGCTTACTGAATATTACTGACCGTCCACAGTGGTACACCATTATGGGCGGCTCCAGAGAATACATTAAGCCCCTGACTGCCGCTTTTGCAGACCACATTAAACTCAATACGCCGGTAAAATCCGTCCGCACTGTCGAGCAAGGCATTGAAGTCATTACAGCCCACGGCGACAGCCATTTATTCGATGAGATTATCTTTGCCTGCCACAGCGACCAGGCCTTGCAAATGATGGCTGAACCTTCCGCCGACCACAAAGCGGTACTCGGGGCTATACCCTACACAGAAAACGACGTTGTGCTGCACACAGACACTGCTCAACTGCCTCAACGTAAACTTGCATGGGCTAGCTGGAATTACCGGTTAACCGGTTCTGCAGAAGAACAAGCTCGCCCGGCAGCAGTAACGTACAACATGAACATCCTGCAGCGCTTGGTAACGCCCACTACGTTTTGTGTTAGTTTGAATTCACCCTCAATTAATCATAACGACGTACTGGGTGAATACCGTTATGCACACCCCCAATTCAGTGAAAACATGGTCGCTGCACAAAACAAACGCAATGTCATTTGCGGCGTTGATCATATGCATTTCTGCGGGGCATACTGGTACAACGGATTTCACGAAGACGGCGTGCGTTCCGCATTAGACGTCTGTAAACGGTTTGGTGAGGAATTGTAATGGAAAGCGCTCTGTATACCGGGAAGGTATTACACCAACGCTTCAGGCCTACCCAGCATGCCTTTTCCTACGGCATTGCAATGATGTGGCTGCATTTGGATGAGGTTAATCAACTTGCTCACACCGTAAAAGGGTTCTCGAATTGCCGTCGCGCAGCGTTTGAGTTTCGCCGCAGTGATTATCTCGGCGATCCTACCGTACCGTTAAAGCAGGCCGTACTCGAGCGAATGAACGCACTGCATACCGAAGGTGAGCATCTCGCGGGAGACATCTTTTTATTAGGACAGGCGCGGCACTTTGGATTGTACTTCAGTCCGGTTAACTTTTACTTTCTACGCGATAAGCGTTCCGGGATGTTCACACACTTACTGGCTGAAGTCAGCAATACGCCCTGGAATGAACGTCATCATTACCTTGTCGATCTGGCAGTGCAGGCAGATACAGAAAAAGCGTTCCATGTCTCTCCGTTTAATCCCATCGACATGATTTACCGCTGGCATGTACAACAGCCAGCCGACACCTTTTCGGTGGGATTAAGTTGCTATAAAGGCAACAAGCATTTCACCGCAATGATGCATTTAGCACAGCAACCATTGAACTCAAAGTCGATTATCAACGTAATCAAAGCTATACCTAATATGACACTTAGAACTGTCGTCGGAATCTACTGGCAAGCCGCAAAGTTATGGATAAAGCGCACGCCCGTATATTCACATCCGATAAATAGTCAGGAATGAACCATGGCCAACAGTGAATCAGCAATTTACCCAACACTCACTTTTACCTCTATCGACAAGATTTGTCGCCAAATTTTTATTTCATTAATGCAAACATTGCCCGAGGGGTATCTTGTCATTAAAGAAAATGACGCGGTAGTTGCACAATGCGGCAACAGCAGCAGCGACTTACATGCCGAGGTAAATATTCACTCACCGAAAACTTATCGAAAGCTGTTGTTTGGTGGCAGTGTGGCATCAGGTGAAACCTACACAGATGGTATGTGGAGCAGTCCTGAATTAACGCATGTTATTCGTTTGTTTGCGCGCAATTTGCCAACGCTTGACCGTTGGGAGTCACGTTTTAGCTGGCTCACGTTCCCTTTCGATAAAATTATGCACCTCAAGCGCCGCAACACCCGCGACCAGGCCAAAAAGAACATTGCGGCCCACTATGACTTAGGGAATACCCTTTACACGCACTTTTTAGATAAAAGTATGATGTACTCCTCGGCTATCTACCCGGATGCAAACGCATCACTGGCCGAAGCGCAGCAATACAAGCTAAAAACCATTTGCGACAAACTGCAGCTGAACGAATCAGACCATTTGGTGGAAATAGGTACAGGCTGGGGTGGCCTGGCCGTATTCGCTGCAAAACACTACGGATGTAAAGTGACCACAACCACTATTTCAGAAGAGCAATTTGCCTATGCTTCTGAGTGGGTGAAGAAAGAAGGATTAGAAAACCAGGTTACACTACTCAAAAAAGACTACCGGTTACTTGAAGGCAAATTCTCAAAACTGGTGTCTATTGAAATGATTGAAGCCGTTGGTAAACCCTACCTCAACCAGTTTTTCACCAAATGTGCCAGTTTACTCAAACCAGACGGTCTGATGTTGCTGCAGTCTATTATTATTGACGATCGCCGCTATGACACCTACCAGAAAGGCGTGGATTTTATTCAGAAACACATCTTCCCAGGTGGTTTTTTGCCGTCGCAACTCACCCTCAACGATCACATCAAGCGTGCCAGCGATTTGTCTATACGGGATCTACACGATATAGGCCTGGACTACGCCACCACGCTCCGCGATTGGTTTGAGGCATTTAATGTTGCTCGCCCGGCTCTGGCGAAACACGGCTATGACGACCGGTTTGCACGTATGTGGGAGTACTACCTGAAGTATTGCGAGGGAGGCTTCCTGGAGCGCACCATTAGTACGGTGCAACTGGTACTAAGTAAACCTCGAAGTGAAGCAAAAATGGCCCGATAACGGGCCATTTTTCTATTGCTAACCGGCATATAGCCGCAAAATCTATAATGTTTAACCTGCAGGCTGGTCCAACACGGAAATCGGTTTAGAGCGAATGGGCTCACCCTGGTTAATATTAATTTCAACACGCCGATTACGAGCACGCTCTTCTGCCGTAGTCGGCTGCTCGACCAGCGGTAACGTTGAAGCCTTACCCACAACTGACATACGCGATTCATCAAACCCTGCCGCCAGACGCATTTCCTCCGCTACCGCAACAGCGCGTTGAGCAGACAAGTCCCAATTTGAGCGATACAGTTCATTAGAGATCTGCTGACTGTCACTGTGTCCGGAGACTTCAATCTGGCCCGGCATATCTGCCAGAATTTCGCCAATCTGGCGAATGATTGGCTTAAATTGAGGCTGCAGGAACGCAGAGCCTGCCGAGAACGATCCGTTCTCACGAATGCGAATAGTAATTTGCTGTCCGAGGGATTCCATTTCAATGGAACCATCTAAAATCTGCTTCTGCAGCTGCTGCGCTACTTTTTTCATCATCTCGGCAACCTGCTCCTGGTTTGCCGCTTGCTGTGTTGACGCAGACTGATCAGTTGACGTTTGCTGCGATTGACCACCACGCTGGGTGCCACGTTGTTTTTGACGTCCGCCAGCCGAGTCTTCATCTCCGGCCTGAAACTCCAGCATTTGTTGGGTCATGTCGATGGTTTGCTGTTGAATGGTGTCAATGGGCGTGGGGTCCGGGCGGCCAGGTCGGAATTCCATGGCAATCACGCTGGTGCCTTTAGGAATGTCCTTCACTTCGATTTTGTTTTGTACACCAAAGGCAAATTTCATCGAACCGGCTATTTGCTTAAATTTAAGCACGTCCATTTCCGAGAATGCCAACAAGAGTACAAAGAAGCACATCAGTAGTGACATGAGGTCCGCAAAGGTCCCCATCCATGCGGGGAGACCTTCGGGGGGGCATTTAGGGCATTCTTCTTCCTGTGCCATCGGTTACTCTTCCTCTGCCCCGGCACCACGCTTACTGGCCGCCAGATAGTTTTTCAGAATACCTTCAATAACACGGGGGTTCTGCCCATCCGCAATACCCACAATCCCATCGAGGATCAAAGACTGGTTGAGCTTTTCTTCGTTCAGTCGGTTAGACAGCTTTGCCGCGATTGGCAAACATATTACGTTAGCCAGGAATGCACCGTACAATGTGGTCAACAAGGCTACCGCCATGGCAGGACCGATGGCTTTCGGGTCATCCATGTTCGACAACATGGCAACCAGACCGATAAGCGTACCGATCATACCCATCGCCGGGGCCACATCGCCTAGACCTTTAAAAATAGATACACCGAACTCGTGGCGTTCGGTCGTCATGGAAATGTCTTTAGCCAGCGTTTCACGCACGACGTCGATATCATGGCCATCAACCAGCATATCAACCCCTTTTTGCATGAAAGGGTTTACTATTTCTGCTTCTTCCAGCGCCAAGAATCCACCTTTACGCGCCGCATCGGCCATTTCAACCACCTTTTCAATCAGTTCTTCAGGCGTGTCGATTTTGAACATAAAGGCCTTGCCGGCCACTTTACCCGCACCAAAAAATTGCCCCAGCGTAAACTGTGACATAACAACAAATAAACTACCGCAAAATACAATAAGTACTGACGGAACATCCACAAACATGCTGAGGTCGCCCCCGAGGATCATGGCCATTACAATAAAGCCAATACCACCTAACATGCCGATTAAGGTTGCTAAATCCACTTGTATCCCTCAATTCATTTATTGTGTTTGATGCGTTTTGTTATGAGTAACTATAGCCGCAAATTGTTGCGGCAGCATGTTGATATTGAACAATTATGCAAGTACCAACATTAACGCTATCTGATTGGTTTTCAGTCATTCTATCGGCAGATAAAAAATTTTCTACACCGGAAATTCATTGTTTTGGCTTATTCGCTGTTTATCTGCTCAGCCTATACAGGCTTTGTATCGCATCACGGGAAAATATCCCGGGCGTGACTGCAAACTATTTGACCCATCTGCGCCCCTCGGTTAATGTGCCCTTTTTATTTTGGTCATAGAGAGAAAACCGTGAGCGATAAAGCCTCCGATACGTCCCCGACATTTGAGCAAACCCTGTCTGAGCTTGAACAAATCGTCAATGAAATGGAACGTGGTGACTTGCCTCTGCACGATGCGCTGAAGAAATTTGAACGCGGCGTAGAGTTATCGCGTCTTAGCCAACAGGCACTGACCGATGCCGAACAAAAGGTAAAAATCCTTACCGAGCAAGGTAATAGCTCAACGCTGCAGGATTTTACACCTGACGACGAGCTGTAATATGACCCTGAAAGCAATTCAACAAACGGTTCGTCAGCAAGTTGACGAGGCGTTGTCAGGTGTCATCAGCACATTACCTGATCACGCACCTGAGTTAAAAGCCGCAATGCATTATGCATTGACTGCAGGCGGTAAGCGGATGCGGCCTCTGCTAGTCCATTTGACTGGCAACATGCTGGATCTGCCTCGCACAGACCAACTCACCATAAGCATGGCAATTGAATGCATTCACGCCTATTCATTAGTGCATGATGACCTGCCGGCGATGGACGACGATGACCTGCGACGCGGGCAGCCAACCTGCCACATTAAATTCAGTGAAGCGACCGCTATCTTAGCTGGCGACGCTCTGCAAACCCTCGCGTTTAGCATTTTGGCAGAACAACCTTTAAGTGCCTTTGGAGATAAGCAGCGCGCCAAACTCATTGGTAGCCTGGCTCGTGCTTCCGGGTATCTCGGTATGTGTGGCGGACAGGCCATAGACCTGGCATCAACGGGTAATCTCATCGACGTTGATCAATTAAAGCAATTACACCGTTTAAAGACCGGCGCGTTACTCACGGCTTGCGTTGATATGACATGCAGAGCCAGTGAATCTATTGCGCCGGAAAGCCACACTTTATTGTGTCGCTACGCCGAATTAATCGGCCTGGCATTTCAGGTCCAGGATGACATTCTCGACCTGACGGCGAGCACTGAAACATTGGGCAAACCCAGCGGCTCAGATGTGGCGTTAGGCAAAAATACTTTCCCATCGCTACTCGGCTTAGACACCGCCCGGGAAGAATTGGCAAAATTGCATCAACAGGCGCTTCAAGCCTTGGACGGTTTGCCCTACAATACGGACTACTTAGTGGCGTTTACCGATTTAATGGTTAATCGCGACCATTAATCCGCCAGACAGACACAGTACAAATATAATCAGAATGACTTTAGATTTAGCGCACTATCCTACTTTGGCCCAAGCCCGCTCTCCGGAAGCGCTTCGCAAATTGCCTCAAGACAAACTGCGAGCCCTTTCAGATGAGCTTCGTCAGTACTTACTTACCTGTGTAAGTCAGTCCAGCGGACATTTTGCATCCGGCCTCGGCACGGTTGAGTTAACCGTTGCCTTGCACTACGTATACAACACGCCGTTTGACCGCCTTATTTGGGATGTTGGCCATCAGGCTTACCCGCACAAAATTCTGACTGGTCGTGCAGAGCAAATGTCGACCATTCGAAAAAAAGAAGGGTTACACCCCTTCCCCTGGCCGCCTGAAAGCGACTTCGACACCTTCGCGGTGGGTCACTCTTCAACGTCAATCAGCGCTGCGCTGGGTATGGCCATTGCGGCTGAAAAAGAACAACAGGGCCGTAAGGTTGTCGCCGTCATTGGCGATGGCGCAATGACGGCCGGCATGGCCTTCGAAGCCATGAACCACGCTGGCGATATCAGCAAAGACATGGTGGTGGTATTAAACGACAATGAAATGTCGATTTCCGAAAATGTCGGCGCATTGAACAGTCACCTGGCCCGCCTGTTAACCGGCAACCTGTTTAACAGTATTCGTGACGGCGGCAAAAAGCTGCTGAGTAACGTGCCGCCCATTAAAGAATTCGCCAGCCGGGCAGAAGAACATATTAAAGGCATGGTGGTACCGGGCACGATTTTCGAAGAACTGGGTTTCAATTACATTGGCCCTATCGACGGCCATGACATCAATGGTGTGGTCGACACACTTCGCAATATGCGTAAGTTCAAAGGCCCACAATTACTGCACGTGGTGACTAAAAAAGGTAAAGGCTATCCGGAAGCCGAAAAAGACCCGATCAAGTTCCACGCGGTACCTAAATTTAATCCGGCAGATCAAACTCTGCCCAAATCTGCCGCCTCCAAACCAACCTACTCGGCTATTTTTGGCACCTGGTTGTGTGATATGGCAAAAGCCGATCCCAAGCTGATGGCAATCACGCCTGCGATGCGTGAGGGCTCAGGCATGGTGGCTTTCTCCCAGCAATTCCCGGAACAGTACTTCGATGTAGCGATTGCTGAGCAGCACGCTGTAACGTTGGGTGCAGGTATGGCTAAAGAAGGCCTGAACGCCGTTGTTGCGATTTATTCTACCTTCCTGCAGCGTGCCTACGATCAGTTGATTCACGATGTGGCGTTGCAAAATCTGCCGGTATTGTTTGCCATTGATCGTGCTGGTATTGTCGGCGCCGACGGCCCAACACACCAGGGGGCGTTTGATATCGCGTTCCTGCGTTGTATCCCTAACATGATTGTGATGACGCCTGGCGACGAGAACGAATGCCGCCAAATGTTGTATACCGGACACCTTGCCAACCAGCCAGCAGCTGTACGCTACCCACGTGGCGCAGGCAAAGGCATCACGCCAGACACCGAAATGACCGCCTTGCCAATTGGTAAAAGCCGTACTTTGCGAGAAGGCAAGCGCGTTGCCTTACTCAATTTCGGTACGCTGTTACCGTATGTAGAAAAAGCGGCTGAGACGCTGGATGCCACGTTGGTTGATATGCGCTTTGTGAAGCCGTTAGACACCGATATTCTGGATAGTCTTCAGCAAGACCATGATGTGCTGGTGAGTGTTGAAGATGGCTGTATCATGGGTGGCGCAGGTAGCGCAGTTGCTGAATATCTCATGCAAAAGCAATACGGCACAAAGCTACTTCAGATTGGCTTACCGGACAGCTTCATCCTGCAGGGCACACAGGAAGAAATGTATGCCGAGCTTAAATTGGATGACACTGGCATTGTCGAGCAAGTTAAGGCGTTTACTGAACATTAATTAGCTCCCACCCCATCAACCATAAAGGCATGCTACAGTTCATGCCTTTTTTATTTCCCTTATCATTTACATGGTGCCAAAACAAAAAGCATCGCAGCATTTCATTTATTCACTGACCTGTGTCTATACTGATGACTTTACGTAGTAGATGTGGGTCATTTAGCAATGAAATCTATCTCCACCTTGTTGTTACTCTTGCTCGTTTCCTGTGCCTGTTTGGCCGAGAAACCAAACCTGTGGCAAGTGATGAGTTACGATATTGAACACAACGATGCCCCTCTTGATTTTACGCACTACCAATCGCCTATGTACATAGAGCTTTATCCAGAACTCTATGTCAACGTTGAACGTTATGTAAGAGATGACTTCTCCTGGCGGACGAGACTGGAAATGACAAGCCCCAAGTCCTTTAACGTGAATATACAGAACTCATTTTTGGATGATATTGAAGTCACTAATGATGAGCTCATTGAGCACGTAGGCGAGCATGCTCTGAGTTATTTCAAGGAGGTTTATTGGAAAGCAAATAAGGAAAGTGAGACGCTTAAATATGTTGTACCTGAAGCACACAAAGCCAGTTTTAAAGCCTTGTTTCACGATGAAATAGGCGCTGATATTATTGTCGTCAATCAGCCTTATGTCGTTGGCGTATCGGACCCGGTTAACTATATTCGCGCCACATCAGATCCGCGTAAAAAAGGGCAAAAAAAGCGTTGGTGGGTATCTAAGGTTGACTTCGGTACGCTTGTCAAAGCAGGGACTTTCCTTGCCTACGACACACAAACCGGCGACATCGTGCGTCGTTGCCAGTACAAGGTAGAAGTACCAATTGAAAATAACGGCGTGTTTGCTGAATTTACGCACGCAGCTAACTGGAACTACAACGAAGTTGCGGCATTTGGCGAGAAAGCCGCCAAACATCTGAAGAAAAAGAAGGGGCCCAAACAAAAGCAGTTTACTCAGGCGCATGAGGACTATTTGCGTCAGCTGTATGCGCAGGCTTTCGCTGCTTCGTTAGAACAATGCCCGCTTTTCAAGCACTATCAACGATGATGCTTGTGAGATTAGCCTACCATCAACATAATCGCGTGGAGGCTCGCGCAGGCCATTAAACCGGCAATGATATCGTCGAGCATGATACCAAGCCCACCACTGACGTATTTGTCCACCGGGCCAATTGGCCAGGGCTTAACGATATCGAAGAAACGAAACAGCAAAAAGCCTGCTACTACCGTCCACAATGACAATGGCACCCACAAGAATGTCAGTAAGATACCAGCTACCTCATCCCATACAATAGAGCCGTGATCGTGAACCTGCATATCATCTGCTGTTTTACCACACAGATAAATACCTATTGCGCTGGCCAAAACAGCGGCTATCAGTAATGTAATTGGCGGCAGGTATAAGAAGGGAATTAGCAGCGGTAACGCCGCCAATGAACCGAAGGTACCGGGCATAAATGGGATCAGGCCACTGCCAAATCCCAACGCCAGAAAGTGGACAGGATTTTTTAGCGAAACACGTTGTCGAAGCTGCTTATCCATGGTCGAACTGGTGTTCGTAGCCGCTGGATTCTGGCAAAGAATAACGCTCGTCGTACAGGCGCAAATCCAATTGTCCTGCGTGGCCGGTAATCTGGCCAATGCAGGTCGCTTTCACGTTAGCATTCGACAGTGACGTCTCCAGATTGCCGCGCTGCTCTTCATTTACCGTGAACACCAACTCGTAATCATCGCCAGCGGTTAACGCGTAGCGATAAGCCGCTTGCGCCCCAACAGATTCAAACAACGGTGCAGAAATAGGCAAACGATCAACATGTACCGTCGCACCACAGTTCGATGCGTTCAGAATGTGCTTAAGATCAGATACCAACCCGTCAGACACATCAATACACGCATTTGCCGTTCGGCGCAGTGCAGTGCCAGCCATTACGCGAGGCGTTGGGTAATAATGGCGATTCACCAGGTAATCCCTATGACGCTGCGGCACCGTAATGGTATTTTGCAGGATATCTAGCCCTGCTCCGGCATCTCCCAATGAGCCAGTGGCATATATCCAGTCACCTGGTTTTGCCCTGCTTCGGCGCAACTCGTTGTCTGGTGGAATGAAGCCTTGCGCCGTAATTGTCATGGCCATAGGGCCAGCCACCGTATCACCACCAATTAACTGCACCGAATAATACTCGGTCAACTCGTAAAGTCCGCTGGCGAACTCTTCAATCCAGGCTTCATCGCAATGGGGTAATGACAACGATAAGCTGATCCACGCGGGCTCGGCCCCCATAGATGCAAGATCGCTAAGGTTTACCGCTACAGCTTTGTAAGCAACAGATCGCGCTGGCGCGTCGGGGAGAAAATGCACGCCGGCGATCAGCGTGTCAGTGGTGACGGCTAAATGCTGGTTTTCAGGTACCTTGGCAACGGCACAGTCGTCGCCAATCCCTACCAGTACGTCTTTGCGCGTGTGTCCACCTTGCGCAAAGTACCGTTTAATCAGATCAAATTCTTTCACAATCGTCGACGTAACATCTTAAGTGAATCACGATGAACCGTGACCAGACTGGCGTTTGCCGCTAGCCACGCTCATGAGGGCGCAATGTGCGAACAGCCTTGTCCAGCGCGCCATTGATGAATTTATGGCTATCTTCAGCACCAAATGCTTTAGCCAGTTCAATCGCTTCGTTAATAACAACCTTGTATGGGACCTCAACATGCTGAGTTAGTTCAAAGGTTGCCAAGCGTAAGATGGCTTTTTCGATAGGATCGAGCTCTTCCGGCAGGCGCCCGAGATACGGACGAATTTTATCGTCCAGTTCAGGCGCACTTTTAACAACACCGCGCAGCAAGCCCTGAAAAAAGCGCATATCCACTTTCTTCATATCGTTGCTGGTCGCAAGCGCTAATTCCACCTGCTCTACAGCGTTGTTAGTCATTTGCCAGGAATAAACGCCCTGTAGGGCAAGTTCACGGGCTCGACGGCGAGGAGATACTTTCACAAATTGCCCCTTTACGCCAAACCGTCAAGTGCAGACATAACATTGACCATTTCTAATGCGCCAAGTGCAGCTTCTGAACCTTTGTTACCGGCTTTTGTACCTGAGCGCTCGATCGCTTGCTCAATAGAGTCTGTTGTAATGACACCAAATGATACCGGGATACCGTATTCCAGTGATACCTGAGCCAGGCCTTTGTTACACTCGCCTGCTACAAAATCAAAGTGGGGTGTACCACCGCGGATCACAGCGCCTAATGCGATGATCGCGTCGAACTTCTTAGACTCAGCTAACTTTTTGGCAGCAACAGGTAATTCATATGCGCCTGGCACGCGAACCAGTGTTACGTCATCATCGCTGACTTCGCCATGACGCTCCAGAGTATCAAGCGCACCTTCCAGTAGGCTCTCTACTACAAAACTGTTAAAACGTGACACAACAATGGCAAATTTTTTACCTGTTGCGCGAATATTACCTTCGATTACCTGCATAGCCCCAATCCCGTAAGAATCCCGTGTGAAAAACGGCGCGAAGTATACCACAACAGCGCCAAAACCCAATCGTTAGTCGTGAATATACTCGACAACTTCCAATCCAAATCCCGACAGCGCGTGATATTTGATTGGCTTACTTAGCAATCGCATCTTTTGTACGCCCATGGCGGCTAAAATCTGGCTGCCTACGCCTACTGTGCGTGACGAGCCCTGCCAATTTTTACCAACCGGCTGTTCGCCGCGATCTTCAGCAGCAAACCGGCGTAATTGTGACTCCAGATCTTCTTCTTTACCCAATAAAACCAGTACGCCACCTTCCGCAGCGATTTGTTCCATGGCATCAGGCAGAGTCATAGAACGCGAAATACCGCGAGTCGAGCCCAGTAAATCACTCAGGGTATTATGCAAATGCACCCGAACCAGCGTTGGGTTGTCGGCGCTGATTTCGCCTTTTTTCAACGCGAAGTGTAATTGGTTGTCGATGACGTCTTTGAATGTATGTAGCTCAAAGTCACCGTATTGTGTTGGTAATGCACAACTCGCAACTTTTTTAATCGTCGTCTCGTTCAAATTACGGTATTCGATTAAGTCGGCAATGGTGCCAATCTTTATGCCATGCGCCTGAGCGAAGGCTTCGAGCTGTGGACGCCGAGCCATGCTGCCATCGTCATTCAGGATCTCGACGATCACAGCCGCTGGTTCACAGCCTGCCAGTCTGGCTAAATCCACCCCAGCTTCGGTGTGCCCGGCGCGGTTCAGTACTCCGCCTTCTTTGGCGATCAGCGGGAAAATGTGGCCCGGTTGCACAATATCTGTTGCCTTGGCATCCTGCGCCACTGCTGCAAGAATTGTGGTCGCGCGGTCGGCTGCGGAAATACCTGTGGTAACGCCTTCAGCCGCCTCAATCGACACGGTAAAGTTAGTCGAAAATTGCGCTTCGTTTTTGTCTACCATCAAGGGTAAATTCAGGCGTTTGCAACGCTCCGCCGTCATAGGAAGACACACCAGACCACGAGCGTGTTTAACCATAAAGTTAATGGCTTCCGGCGTGACATGCTCGGCCGCCATAATCAGATCGCCTTCGTTCTCGCGATCCTCGTCATCCATCAGGATAACCATTTTACCTTGTTGAATATCTTCAAGGATTTCAGCTGTAGTATTCAGTGCCATAATCGTTCTTTTGTGTAGGGTTATCTTTTTAAGTAGCCGTTTTCAGCCAAAAATGCCAGGCTGATATCGGATTGTTTTTGAGGTTCTGCGGCCTTGTCGCCAAGCATCAGGCGTTCCAGGTAACGAGCAATGACGTCAACTTCCAGGTTAACACGGGTGCCGACCTGATAATGGCGCATCACGGTTTCCTGCAGCGTGTGAGGAATAATCCATAGCATAAACTCACTGCCATTCACTTTGTTAACAGTAAGGCTGACGCCATCAACCGTTATGCTGCCTTTATGCGCAATATACTTTGCCAGCTCGTCCGGGGCTTTTACCCAGAACTCGATATAATCACTGTGGGTAATGACCTTGGATATGGTACCCACGCCATCCACGTGGCCAGACACAATGTGTCCGCCAAAACGACTGTTAGCCTGCATGGCTTTTTCCAGGTTTACCTGCATACCCGGTTTGTACTGCGCAAAGCCGGTAAGTCGAATTGTTTCGGCAGATACATCTGCGCTGTAATGATTCGGGCTATAGTCAACAACGGTTAAACACACGCCGTTCGTTGCAATGCTGTCGCCCAGCGCCACGTCTGACATATCCAGTTTACCTGCGCTTACTTTCAGGCGAATCGCATCGCCTCTGTCGACCATGGATTCAATTGTGCCTAGTGCTTCTATGATGCCTGTGAACATGTCGTTATCCTGCAGCAGCGTGAGTGTCGGGCGTCATTACCCGGTATGTCATTCGAATGTCTTCAGCTATATGTCTGAGATCGGTCATTTTCAAGTGGGGAGCCTCATTAATCTGCTGATAATCCGGCAGTGTGAGCATTGAAACGCCTTTGTCGCCAAGCACTTTGGGCGCTTGATAAACAATCAGCTCGTCAACCAGATGCTGATCCAGAAATGCCCCGGCCAGACCTGCGCCTGCTTCTAACCAAAGTTCATTCAGCCCCTGGCGGCCCAGTTCATCCAGCAGCCAGGTAAGCGAAACCTTCTGAGAGGCTGCATCTAGCTTTGCAGGGATAACGGTAACCGCATCGGAAAACTCGTGCTTCAGCTGGCCATTCACCACCAGCAACACCGGCTGACCGTCATTAAACATGGCGAGGTCTGGTGTTAATTGCTGTCGAGTATCAATGACTACCCGCAGAGGTTGACGGCATTGCGTCAAAGGGTAATCACTAAAATTCGCCTGCTCGGGTCTGACCAACAGACTGGGGTTGTCGGCTTTCACCGTGCCACTACCGGTTAGTACTGCACAGCTTTGGGCTCGAAAACGCTGAACGTCCTGACGAGCAGCCGGGCCAGTTATCCACTGACTAACCCCATTAGCAAGCGCAATTTTACCATCCAGGCTACAAGCAAGTTTTGCTCTGACCCAGGGCCTGCCGCATGTCATGCGCTTAATAAATCCTGGATTCAACGCTTCAGCTGACTGCGTTAGCACGCCCTGAGTGACTGCAATTCCTGCATCCTGTAATCGCTTTATACCGCGCCCGCTCACTAACGGATTAGGGTCGGTCATAGCAACCACTACCCGGGCGACGTTGGCTTTAACCAAGGCTTCGGCACAAGGTGGTGTTCTGCCAGTGTGGCTACAAGGCTCAAGCGTGACATACGCGGTAGCGCCTTGCGCTTCATTACCCGCGTCTTGCAACGCGTGTACTTCTGCGTGAGGGGTACCTGCCTGTAAATGCGCACCTGCACCAATCAGCGTGTTGTCTTTAACAATCACACAGCCGACACGGGGATTGGGAGATGTTGTATATAAACCGCGACGAGCCTGTTGAATAGCCATCGCCATCCAATACTCATCGGAATGTAACGGAAAAGGGTTGGACATGGGAGTTAATCCCCTAGTCTGGCTATCTCTTCACCAAACTCTTTAATATCTTCGAATGAACGGTATACGGAAGCAAAGCGCACATAGGCCACTTTGTCGAGTTCTTTCAGGGCATCCATGATCAGATTACCTAATAATTCACTCTCTACTTCCCGCTCACCCGTTGCGCGCAGCGTTGACTTCAACTTCAGAATACACTGCTCAACTTTCTCGGTGCTCACCGGACGTTTTTCCAGTGCGCGCTGTAACCCGGCTCGGAGTTTGTCCTCATTGAAGGGTTCGCGCGTACCATCGCGTTTAATCACACGGGGCATCACCAGTTCCGCACTTTCAAACGTGGTGAAACGTTCGTGACACTCTGCGCATTCGCGACGACGGCGTACCTGATGTCCCTCAGCGACTAAACGAGAGTCAATGACTTTAGTTTCTTCGGCAGAACAAAAAGGACAATGCATGGTGAACTCCGGGGTAAACAAAGCTGGTGGCGAACGCCACCAGCTCGTCTTTCAGTTTGTTACGCGTAAACCGGGAAGCGTGAGCACAGCTCAACCACTTCGCTTTGTACACGTTCAACAACACTTTCATCACCCATGTTGTCCAGGATGTCACAGATCCAGCTTGCAACCTGCTGTGCTTCTTCAACTTTGAAGCCGCGACGGGTAATCGCTGGTGTACCGATACGCAGACCACTGGTAACAAACGGTGAACGCGGGTCTTTTGGTACCGAGTTCTTGTTCACAGTGATGTTTGCACGGCCAAGGGCTGCGTCTGCATCTTTACCTGTGATGTCTTTATCGATGAGATCCAACAGGAACAAGTGGTTGTCGGTGCCGTTAGACACAATCTTGTAACCGCGGTCCTGCATTACCGATACCATGGCTTTTGCATTGGTCAGTACTTGTTGCTGATACTCTTTAAACGCCGGCTCTAGTGCTTCTTTGAACGCAACCGCTTTCGCAGCAATAACGTGACAAAGAGGACCACCCTGGTTACCCGGGAAAACAGAGCTGTTGAATTTTTTGTACAGTGTTTCGTCGCCACAAGCAGACAAAATCAGACCGCCACGAGGACCAGCCAGTGTTTTGTGCGTAGTCGTGGTAACCACGTGTGCGTGTGGCAGAGGGTTCGGATAGATACCCGCTGCAATCAAACCTGCAACGTGTGCCATATCAACCATCAGGTAAGCACCCACTTTGTCCGCAATTTCGCGGAAACGTTGCCAGTCAACAATACCTGAGTAAGCAGAGAAACCGCCGATGATCATCTTTGGCTTGTGCTCAAGCGCTAACGCTTCAACCTGATCGTAATCGATTTCACCGGTTTCTTCGTTCAGGCCGTACTGAACTGCGTTGTACGTTTTACCTGAGAAGTTTACGTGAGCACCGTGAGTAAGGTGACCACCTTCTGACAGGCTCATACCCAACACAGTATCACCTGCGTTCAGTAACGCCATGAATACAGCAGAGTTAGCTTGTGAACCAGAGTGTGGCTGCACGTTGGCATACTCAGCACCAAACAGTTGCTTAGCACGCTCGATAGCTAAATCTTCTACGATGTCTACGTATTCACAACCACCGTAATAACGCTTACCAGGGTATCCTTCAGCGTATTTGTTGGTCAGTTGAGAGCCTTGGGCTTCCATTACTCGTGGGCTACAATAGTTTTCAGAGGCAATTAGCTCGATGTGGTGTTCCTGGCGTTGATTTTCTTTATCAATCGCGGCAGCTAATTCTGGATCAAAGTCGGCAATGGTCATTTCGCGCGGTAACATGGAGGCTCCTTACTGCGTAATTTGGTCGCATATCATTCAGAAGGGCATATTCTAGTCATTTTCCGACCTATGTATACTGCTTTGTGGCCGAATTATGACAAAACCTTCAGTTCAGTCAGGTTGACAGTTGTCAACCTGAGACTATTTCTGTTTTTCCAGCTGTTTGACTCTTTCAAACAACTTATCGAGCTGACGGGCTCGAACGGCATTCTTACGCCACTCACGATTGGTCATCGCGGGTTGTCCGGACGAGTATACGCCCGGCTCTTTGATGTCACTGGTGACCATGGTATACCCGGTAATCTGCACGTTGTCGCAGATGGTCAGGTGACCGTTAATACCGCATCCGCCGGCAATAATGACGTATTTGCCAATGTGCGTGCTGCCGGCAATCCCGGTCGCTCCGCAAATACAGCTGTGATCACCAATAATGCAGTTGTGTCCAACCTGAACCTGATTATCAATGATAACGTTAGTGCCAATAATGGTGTCGTCCAGTGCGCCCCGGTCAATGGTCGATGATGCGCCGATTTGGCTGTCATCGCCTATTACCACCGAGCCGGTTTGCGGAATCGGTAACCAGGTTCCTGCATCATTGGCATAACCAAACCCGTCGGCACCAATTACCGTTTGGCTGTGAACGCGAACCCGTTTGCCAATGCGCACACTGTGATAAATCGTTACATTAGGGTGTATTACGGTACCGGCCCCAATTTTAGAGCCTTTGCTGACGACAGTATTTGCGCCGATTACCACGTTGTCACCTAACTCAACGTCATCTTCAATAACACAATGGGGACCTAGTGCGACGTTGTTGCCCAAGGTCGCGCTTTTGGCCACGATCGCCGTTGCGTGTTGGCCCACTGCGACACCCGGTGTGGTATCGAATAACTGTGCTATACGTGCAAACGTTGCATGTGGATTGTTATGCACCAGTGCCGGTATTGGACAGTCTACGGCATCATTTGGATGCAAAATCACAGCGCCCGCTTCTGTTTGCTGCAGCTGAGAGCGGTATTTGCTGTTGGTTAAAAATGAAATCTGTGAGCTGTTGGCGCTGCTCAATGTGCCTACACCACTCAGCGAAATATCACCATTTCCCTGTACATCTCCCCCCACCTGCTCAGCCAGTTCGGCGAGCGAAAAAACCTTGGGTTGTTGTTGCATGAAACTTCCTTTATGAATAAGGCTGACTCTCTTTCGCGTAGTGTACAAAAAAAATGGCTGGCTGGCTGCGTCGACGTTCAAAAAAATGCACCGTTGATCGTGTTTTCGTGCTGACTATCGCTAGGGGCTGTTGACCTTTGCTGTATCATTTTTGTTCTATATAGAAGCGTTTTAATCGCGAAACAGGCCTACAGGCATAGTCATTCTACGTCAAAGGCCTGTGACAAAGAGTAAAACGCTTCTATGACGAACCCGAAGGGCAGCGTTTGTGCGTCATTTATACTGCGTTATCGCCCACTTATGTAGAACAACTACACTACGTGGACTCTGCCTTGCCTAAATGACGCACAACTCGCTGCAAAAACATACAGCAAAGGTCAACAGCCCCTACCAACTCCACGCGTCTTTGATTACAATAGCGCCTTTGTTATTGAGCCAGGACATCGCATGTCACAATACGTATACTCTATGCACAGGGTGGGCAAAATTGTCCCGCCTAATCGTCAGATTTTAAAAGACATTTCACTTAGCTTTTTCCCCGGCGCCAAAATTGGTGTGCTGGGTCTGAACGGCGCAGGTAAATCAACCCTGCTGCGCATCATGGCTGGTGTGGATACCGAGATCGAAGGAGAAGCCAGACCACAACCTGGTATCAATATTGGTTATCTGCCACAGGAGCCGCAACTGGACGAGAGCAAAGACGTTCGCGGTAACATCGAAGAAGCGGTTGCCGATGTTGCGCATGCGCTGAAGCGCCTCGACGAAGTCTATGCCCTGTACGCAGAGCCAGACGCCGACTTCGATGCCCTGGCCAAAGAGCAGGGTGAACTGGAAGCCATTATCCAAACCAAAGACGGTCATAATCTGGAAAATGCCCTGGAACGTGCCGCCGATGCGTTGCGTCTGCCGCCCTGGGATGCCGATGTAAGCAAACTATCCGGTGGTGAACGCCGCCGTGTCGCGCTCTGTCGTTTGTTACTCGAAAAGCCGGACATGCTGCTGCTCGACGAACCAACTAACCACCTTGACGCAGAATCCGTAGCCTGGTTAGAACGTTTCCTGCACGACTATGAAGGCACCGTGGTAGCCATTACCCACGACCGTTACTTCCTCGACAATGTAGCGGGCTGGATCCTGGAACTTGACCGTGGCCACGGTATTCCGTGGGAAGGTAATTACTCCAGCTGGCTCGAGCAGAAAGACGCGCGTCTGGAACAAGAAGAACGCGCTGAAAATGCCCGCCAAAAATCGATTAAACAGGAATTGGAATGGGTTCGCACCAATCCTAAAGGCCGCCAGGCTAAAAGTAAGGCGCGTATGGCTCGCTTTGAAGAGCTGTCCAGTGGCGATTATCAGAAGCGTAACGAAACCAACGAACTGTTCATTCCGCCGGGTGAGCGTTTAGGTGACAAAGTCATCGAAGTACAAAACCTGAAGAAATCCTACGGAGACCGCGTGCTCATTGACGACATGAGCTTCACTGTTCCTAAAGGTGCAATCGTGGGTATTATCGGTCCAAACGGTGCGGGTAAGTCCACGCTGTTCCGTATGTTAACTGACAAAGAGCAACCTGATAGCGGTACGATCACCATTGGTGATACGGTAAAAATTGCCAGCGTTGAGCAGTTCCGCGACCACATGGATGGTAACAATACCGTATGGCAGGAGCTGTCAGATGGTCAGGACATCGTGCGCATTGGTAATTTCGAGCTGAACAGCCGTGCGTACTGCAGCCGTTTTAACTTCAAAGGTACCGACCAGCAGAAGTTCATTAAAGACCTATCGGGTGGTGAGCGTAACCGGGTTCACTTAGCAAAATTACTCAAAGCCGGCGGCAACGTATTGCTGCTCGATGAACCGACCAACGACCTTGATGTAGAAACACTGCGTGCATTGGAAAATGCGTTATTGGAATTCCCTGGCTGTGCCATGGTTATCTCGCACGACCGTTGGTTCCTTGACCGGGTTGCTACACACATCCTGGATTACCGCGACGAAGGTAAGATCAACTTCTACGAGGGTAACTACACTGATTACGAAGCCTGGCTGAAAGCCAACTTCGGACAGGATGTCGTTGAACCACACAGACTGAAGTACAAGCGCATCAGCAAATAAGCGCTGACTTTATCAAGCAAAGCCCCTCCCACTTAGGTGTCGAGGGGCTTTTTCTTTGTGCTACCGGCCCGAGTTAGCCAGAAGCGCAATACACGTCAAAGCACAGCTACGCTCTGACGTCCTCTTTGCTACACTTGTGATTGTAAAGCCTTAACTAAACTGAGATTATGTTGCGCAACACACGCAACGCGTTTATCCGGAGTCGGCAATGTCTAAAGAGAAGCGACAATTTCAACGTCTGGCCATTGATATGAACGGCCTGCTTAATATCGCAGAACATACCTTCAAAGTGAGGGTTCTCGATTTGTCATTGCAAGGCGTGAGAGTACGAGTGGACAGTGACAGCGCACTGGATATCAGCCAACCATTAACGTTAACTATTCAGGCTAATGCAGACAGCCCTACCATTACCTTGTTCGGGCAGATTACCCATGTCCAGCATGAAGCAGAGCGCACACCCGCAGCTACCGTGCTAGGTATGCAGCTCACTCATATCCCATTGGAAGACTTAGGCGCGTTACGTCGGCTATTGCTGCTCAATAGCGGAGAACAGGACATGGACACCAACGAACTAATGATTCTGCTCGATCGAATCGCCGACGCACTACCGGGCGCTTCCTAACCCGCCCTACTCCAGTGCTTCAAGCGCCTCACTTAACTTGGTAACGGGGATGACTTTCAACCCGTTTATAGGTTGTTTAGGGGCATTCGCCTTCGGCACGATAGCGCGCTTGAAGCCATGTTTCACCGCTTCGCTTAACCGCTCACTGCCGTTGGGAACAGGCCGGATTTCACCTGCCAGACCCACTTCTCCAAAAACAATAAGATCGCGGGGTAACGCCCGGTTGCGAAAGCTTGAAATCATCGCAACCAGCAGGGCTAAGTCGGCTGCAGTTTCCGCCACTTTAACGCCGCCCACCACATTGACAAATACGTCCTGATCGTTCATTTGCACATTGCCATGGCGATGCATCACTGCCAACAACATGGCTAAGCGGTTTTGCTCAAGCCCTACCGTAACCCGGCGTGGATTATTTAACGGGGAATAGTCTACCAATGCTTGTATCTCAACCAAAATAGGCCGGGTGCCTTCCCATATCACCATCACTACGGAGCCAGGCGCCTGATTTTCATTTCGACTCAGGAAAATAGCAGAGGGATTCCCCACCTCTTTAATGCCTTTCTCGGTCATCCCGAAAACACCCAACTCGTTCACCGCACCAAAGCGGTTTTTGTGACTTCGCAGGGTCCGGAAGCGACCATCGCTTTCCCCTTCCAGCATCATGGAGCAGTCGATACAGTGCTCCAGTACTTTCGGTCCTGCCAGACTGCCGTCTTTGGTAACGTGGCCAACAATAAACATGGCAATATGATGCTGTTTGGCAAACCGGGTAAGGTACGCCGCGCTTTCCCGCACCTGAGATACACTGCCGGGCGCTGACTGTACGTCACTGACATGCATTACCTGAATTGAATCGATAACCATAATCTGCGGTTTTTGTTTTAACGCTAAATCACAAATCAGTTCGACGTTGGTTTCTGCCAGCATCATTAGCTTGTCGTCGGGTAACCCCAGGCGTTTGGCTCGCATAGCGACCTGTTGCAGCGATTCTTCGCCAGTTACATACAAAGCGGATTTGCTGATGGCCTGCTGACACATCACCTGCAATAACAAGGTACTTTTACCAGCACCAGGTGAGCCACCGATCAGAATCGCTGAGCCCGGCACAATGCCGCCGCCGAGTACTCTGTCGAGTTCCTTGAACCCCGACCCGAAACGCGGCAAGTCCTCAACATTGATTTCGTTGAGTACCTGAACCTGACTGGTGGTCTGCCCAGCGTATCCGGCTAAATTACCCCGCGCGGTGGACTTAGCAGGACTGACCACAAATTCAGCAATAGTATTCCAAGCCTTACATTCCGTACACTGGCCCTGCCAGCGAGGAAATTCAGCACCACAATCAGAACAGACAAAGGCAGTTTTACGTTTAGCCATAAAATTGGTTGGTTTCCTTTTGGATACGTATTAATCTGGGATTCAATACAAAGGCATGTTCATTACCAGTGAGACAGGGAGGCGCAAACCGCATTTCCATTGATATCTCGTTAATTAATATCCAGCACTTGCCGATAAAAACGGTAATATAACAAAAACCTTCAGGGTAGACAGCAAGACCAAAGATATGAATCAGGATTTATCACAGTACGCGTCGGTTATTGAGCAACTCAAGCCCATGGTGAAAGAACCTGAGTTTAATCAGGTGTTGCAACAAATTGCCTCGCACATTCCAAAAGAAAAGCGTTTCCTGATCAAAATGGAGGTAAAGCGCCTCGCCCGCCCTTGTTTGCGCGCCATTGATTTGCGTGGCCAGGTTGACGGCCAATGTAAACTTTACGAATACAATGGAATCAAGCACTACCTCGACGACGTTGCGATCGAAGTGTTTGAACAGCAAGTGCGAATTTTCGGGCTGTATTGCTTCGGCGTATACGAAGCCGTTATGGCAACAGAGAACAACTTCAGAGTTATTCGGGAAAAGGCAGAAGCCCGCAACGAAAAAGAACAGGAAGTGGCTGATAAGCCGAAGAATAGCCTGACACAATTTGATGTTATCAATATCGGATTATTAGACTATGCCAAGCGCAACGAAGAGCGTATGAACTTCGCTGTGGCGCTGGAGATCTTCACTGAAACCAATAACAGCCTGCGTGCTACCAGTGTGGATATTTCGTCTCACGGGTTGAAAATAAAGCTCTCGAAAGAGCAACTGTTTAAACCCGGTGAAAAAATCGGCGTGTACTTTCGAGGCCTGGAAACAGAGTATTCTCTGGACAAGAAGCAAGCCATTAAATACCAGGTGGTGAGTATCTCCAGAAAGCAGGAGCACCAGTTCCTGCAAATGAAACGCCTGGCCGATGCCCCGAATAATGCATTTGACCAGTTCATCGACAAGTTTATTCACGGTAATAAGCGCCGCTATAAAGTGAATATGGACAACACCGTTGATGCCATCATCAACAAGTCGTGTGAACAGTACTTTTCACCCAGTTGTCCGACCCTGCCTGTTTATATCGACGTAAATGAAGGCAGAGCCCTGCCCCGCTTTGCGATGGCCAATGAACTAAATCGACATATTCTGGGCTACTGGAATGATGAGGAAGATGAACTCCGATTGGGATATCTGCTAAATCAGGAGCGTATTCAATACCTGATTGAAAGTAAGGAAGACGTACCTACGCTGTTTATTTACGCGTTTAACCATATTCAAAACGGCAAGGTCTATTTTTATTCCGCCAGTCATATCGATCTGGCCCGCCATGAAAAGTTGCGGAATTTATTTTTAGGATTTGGTGCCCGCAAGGTCAGCTGGCGGGTCTTTAAAATAAGCCTGAGCAACATGTCTCCTAAGCAGGCTTATGCGCCGCTGTCGCTGCCCGACGAAGTGGGCACCAAAGTGAAGCGACAAAATGCAAAACCGGCCCCGCGGTTGATGGCAAAACTCAAAAACCTGGCCTATATCGCGCAGATCACCGACATTACATCCGACGCCGAGCAACTGCTGTTCAGTCAGATAAAAATCGATCGCAGCCAGCTAAAAGCGCTTAAGCTATTCGGTCACGCCCGCAATCGTCCGCCCTTCCCGGTAAAAGCATTTCGCTACAAGTTTCATGAACAGCGTATGGAAACCCGCTATTTATTGCGGACCTCCGTAAATTTGCATGCCCGAGGGCAAACCATTACCGGCGTGAGTGAAGACATTTCCATTAATGGACTTCGCATCGAAATTGAAGGTGAGTATCACGGTGATGTAAATATGCGCGTAGTACTGGCGTTCCCGAAACTGCAGGAATTGACCAGTAAATTTGACGTATCAAACCTGCAATACCGTGTGGTGCATGTGAGTGGTGACAAAAACATTTTACACCTTCGCACTGTCGCCGGTGAAGACGGGTTATCTGCCCGAACGTTTTTTGCCGAACTCATTAAGAGCAATAAAGCATCGCTGAAGACCTATCCGGATGAAGAAGAAATCCCCGGCATTGGCCATGCCTTGCGATGTATTAATGCTAAAAACCCGGCAACGCTCGCGTTTGTGTTGTCTAAGACAAGTGGACGCTACCATCCTCAGGTGGGTGTACTGGGCGAGACCAGTCCCAGACTCAAAAACCTGTGCGGGCACTTTGCAGAACAGAATAAACTGAATCTGGAAGTATTTTTCCGCGATCGCCACTTAGATGCTCCCTTCGTTCAACATGCGATAAAGCAAGTGAAAACAGAGCATCAACCAGTGATGCGAGAACTGTTCGTTGCATTTAAACCGACTGAGAAGGATCCTCGCGCCGCTATCGACGCGCGCTACGAGCACCGCTTTAGTTCCCACGACGCACAAAAACAGTTTATCGCCGATACACTAAAAGACGGGCAATTCATTGCTATGTCTGTATCGGTGACGACCACCGGTAAACCCGATCTGGAAATGCTGCAGTCGGAAATTAATTACATTGGCGTTTATGCTATTCACCGCGCTAAAGAGCTGGAAGAGCGTTTGTGGAGTATTGGTGCTTGCGTACACGCTGTCGATATTACCGATGAGGTATTATTGCGCTTCGGATTTGATTTACAGGAAGTGCAGGCTAACTATCAAACACCCAGCCAGCATGCTATTGAGCCCAGCGGTATCAAGGCCTTGTTAAAGAGCGGCTAGTACAAAGCCGCTTTATTACGGAAAACATCAAGAGGTAGCCAGACAGCAAGTGCCTGGCTACATTAGAGTACGAGTTACTCCCACTCCGCGCCTGTGGCTGCCGTCTCTGCATTTTGCTTAGACGGAGCGTCTGCCACCATTGCTTCGGTAGTCAGCATCAAGCCCGCAATAGAAGCCGCATTTTGAAGTGCTGTACGCGTTACTTTTGTGGGATCAAGAATACCCATATCCAACATATCGCCATATTGCTCACTCTGCGCGTTGAAGCCATAGGTTCCTTCATTCTGTCGCACCTGAGACAGGACAACACTTGACTCAAGACCTGCGTTAGTGACGATTTGGCGGAAGGGTTCTTCCATTGCCCGCACGGCAATATTCACACCCAGCTTTTGCTCTTCATTCGCTACACTCAAGTCAGCCTTGGTCACTGCCTGTGCAGCGCGAATTAGGGCAATCCCCCCGCCGGGTACGATCCCTTCCTCAACAGCTGCTCGCGTGGCGTGTAATGCATCGTCTACCAGGTCTTTTTTCTCCTTCATTTCAACTTCGGTAGCCGCACCTACTTTAATCACCGCGACGCCACCAGCCAATTTAGCAATGCGTTCTTGCAATTTTTCCTTGTCATAATCAGAGGTCGACTTGTCTATCTCCTGACGCAATTGCGCAACACGCGATTCGATATCAGCCTTATCTCCCAGACCGTCAACAACGGTAGTGTTGTCCTTACTTATTACGACACGCTTAGCACTGCCCAATTGTTCCAGCTCAACCTTTTCAAGGCTCAGGCCAACGTCTTCGCTTATCACGGTGCCCTTGGTAAGAATTGCCAGATCCTGCAACATAGCTTTGCGGCGATCGCCAAACCCGGGAGCCTTAACGGCAGCCACTTTCAGTATGCCGCGCATGTTGTTCACTACCAGTGTCGCCAGCGCCTCTCCTTCCATGTCTTCAGCAACAATGACTAGCGGTCTGCCAGCTTTGGCTACAGCTTCGAGCAGCGGCAAGAGTTCGCGGATTTGTGTCACTTTCTTATCGACCAGCAGCAGGTAAGGGTTATCCAGCTCTACCTGCATTTTCTCGGTATTCGTCACAAAGTATGGAGACAGGTAGCCCCTGTCAAACTGCATACCTTCAACAACCTCAAGTTCATTGTGTAACGATTTTCCTTCTTCTACTGTAATGACACCATCACGGCCTACACGCTCCATCGCTTTGGCGATGATTTCACCAATATCATCATTCCAGTTCGCAGACACTGTTGCGACCTGACGAATCGATTTGTTGTCGCTACATGGACGAGACAGGTTGTGCAAATGTTCAACGGCATTCGTAACGGCTGCATCAATACCCCGCTTCAGGTCCATGGGGTTAATACCTGTCGCTATGGCTTTATGACCTTCCCTCACAATAGCCTGGGCCAACACGGTGGCAGTTGTCGTCCCATCACCGGCAACATCAGCGGTTTTAGACGCAACTTCTTTGAGCATTTGCGCCCCCATATTGGCAAATTTGTCTTTCAGCTCGATGTCTTTGGCAACCGACACCCCATCTTTAGTAACACGAGGAGCGCCATAACTCTTTTGCAGAACCACATTTCGACCTTTTGGACCAAGCGTGGCTTTTACTGCATCAGCCAGCACGTTTACACCAGACAGCATACGCCCACGTGCGTCATCTGAAAACTTAACGACTTTTGCACTCATGCGGCTTTCTCCTGTTCAACATCTTCTTCAACTACAGCAAGAATATCCTGCTCTTTAATGATCAACACTTTGTCGCCATCAAGGCTAATTTCAGTTCCGGCATATTCACCAAACAGTACCTGGTCGCCCGTTTTCACTGCCAGCGTGGCCGTTGTGCCATCATCGAGTAACTTTCCAGGCCCAACTGCGAGCACTTCGCCACGAGTTGACTTACCTGCGCTTTTATCAGGAATAACAATTCCCCCGCTGGTTTTGGTTTCAACGGGTAATCTGCGAACAACCACGCGGTCATACATAGGTCGTATACGCATTGCTTTTTTCTCCAAAAAAGTTGAACTAACAGATAATATTTCTGGGTTATATGCACCCAATCCAGCAAATAAGGTCACGCTGTTTTTGTTTCAATAGTGAGAATTTGTAACTTTTTTTTATAAAAAAATAATTTTTAAGAATAAAAAATCATCTGCAAATAAGGCAGTTATGCGTTAACGTTAAAGTGTTCAATAGCGAAACTGAGGTGACTATGCAACAACAGCCAAACCTTATTTTTGAACAACAACTTTCCAATTATTTTCGTGAACAACTGGAAGAATTGGCCAACATGTTTGAGCCCTCCCCGCAGGAAGATACGCTTTGGTATATTGGCAACCTGCTGGCGCGTTTCGGAAATAGCAGTACGCTATACAGTTATCAGGATGGGCGTTTTGGAGTGCGTCCCCTCGCTTTGCTTTACAAGGACGCTTTGGACACTCCAATTGCGCGCCAACGTTGTTTATTTTTACGTCAACTAGGCGACCTGGCGTTATTTATAGGGGCTTTGTTTCCGCAAAATTACGCCCGCCGGGGGATTAAAAAAGATTATTTTGTAGGAATGGGGACCGCTGCATACGATTACCTGTCGATACACGCCAGAGACTACCAACATGTATTTGCTGAACTAGCCACCACGTTCCATGACATGCTGGAACTGGTTGCTCGCGCAGGGAATAGACAGCAAGGTTTTGATATGTCCGATATTTTGGCAGTATATGAACGTTGGAGGAAAAGTGGCGACCCGTTTTTAGCGTCTCAACTGGCGAAAATGGGTATCCAGCTCACCCCTGATACGCCGTCTCAATAACGCTAACTCCGCTATCAGTGGCGCGCGCCGTATTTACAATGGCGCGCTCCGACTAGTACGCATGGTTTGCAATAATTAAATGTTGCTTACGGGCACAAATACGCCAGCATGGCGTCTAATCCAGAATAACGGATAGCGGCATTAGCCTGCGCATTCACAATAGGCTTGGCCTCAAATGCAACGCCCAACGCGGCAACGTCCATCATTTTAAGGTCGTTGGCACCGTCGCCCATCGCAACCGTCTGGTGCATAGGAATATCCCACTTCGCTGCCAACGCTTTCACCGTTTCGGCTTTTACTTCTGCATCAACAATATCACCAATGACGTTACCGGTAAGCACGCCATTTTCTTCAGCCAGCACGTTGGCCCGGCTGGCATCAAGACCAAGTCGCTCTTCCAGATAACCGGCAAAGTAGGTAAACCCGCCTGACGCAATAGCCACTTTCCAGCCATTTGCCTTTAGCACTTCCAGCAGTTTAGATAAGCCCGGCATTAACGGAATACTGTTTCGGATCTGCGCTAACTGACTAACCTGCACACCGTCCAGGCACGCTACGCGGGAAATCAAACTGTCTTTAAACGCCAGCTCGCCACGCATTGCCTGCTCTGTTACGGCTGCAACCTTGTCTCCAAGACCCGCCAGCTTCGCGATCTCATCAATGCACTCAATCTGAATAACCGTGGAATCCATGTCCATGACCAACAAGCCGGGTTCAGAAAGTTTCGGGGTATGCTCAAGCAGTGCAATTTCGCAGTGATGCTGTTCTGCTGTTTTGGCAATAACGGCTTTTACCAGCTCATCGTCATCGCAGCTATGGTCAACCGCAGCGACCACAACGGTGTGATTTAACAGTTCATCGAAAGGGTGCAATGAAAAGCTGTGCACGCTCAGTGCTGCTGACAGGTTTTGCTGAATATCTGCCACCTGTTGAAGCGTTAGCGCCTGACTTTGAATGACTAATCTTGCATCAGTACTGCGGCCCTGGACCTGCTGTAATTGTGCGGAAGATTGATCCCAACTAAGATTCTGATACTCTGCTAACACAGAACGAAGGAAAGCAGCACTGTTTAGTGCAGGCTCAGCTATGACGAGTGGTTGCAAAATGATGGGTCCTGTTTGACTAACAACAAAATGTGCCCAATCCTAACGGATCAGCGCCGCCGGTGAAATCCTTCCACTACATTAATTTCAGTGTTTTTCGCTATATGACATACATAAAATCAGCTTTTCATACGCCAACACGGGTACTAACAAAACTTTCGCGCCGTTCCTGGTTATTCGGCATTGTAGTTTTGTTGACAGGCTTCCTGTTAAGTATGTCGCTAATTTCTCCTTCGGCTCCCACTTCTCAGGCAGAAAAACTGGTAGTTCATTACACCGCTCTGCTAGAGCAAAGCACACAGGAAAATGACACTGATGCGCTAAATCGAACCCTAGCGACACTGATGTTAGAAGAGTCAGTAATAGCTGCCAGTGTTTTCAGCCCTGCAGGAGAGCAACTAGCCCACAGTGGCAAGGTCGACACTTTCGTTGGTATGGTCAGAACTGAACCAGCTTTGCAGTCGGTATTTACCCCGATAATTGCGGAAGATACACAACAGGTCGTGGGCTATTTATCTATACTTTACCGCCCAAACACCGACAGATAATTCTTACTGGTAACCTCGTCAATATCTTCCACCGAGGTGTGCTTCAATTCAGCAAGAGCCTGACACACGTCAGGTAAATACACAGGGGCATTGCGCTCACCTTGTCTGCCGCACATGGGCATATCCGGTGCATCAGTCTCAAGCAGCAGGCTCTCCAAAGGGAGTTTGGCTATTGTTTGCCGCGTCTTTTGTGCTCTGGGATAGGTAATTGTGCCGCCAACACCAATGCAAAACCCCAAATCCGTATAGGCCTTCGCTGCTTCCAGGCTACCAGAGAAGGCATGTATCACACCACCGTATTGAAAGCGGCAGCGTTTTAGGGACTCAATCAGTAAATGGTGGGACTTTCGATGATGCAGTATCACCGGCAGCTGATATTGAGTAGCCATCGACAGCTGTTTTTCAAACACCTGTTGTTGGCACTGGATTGGCGTGTTTAGACTGGCATCGATGCCGATTTCGCCCAGTGCCACCAATGATGCTGTTGATTGTTTGAGGCGCGCATCGAGACGAGCCAAAACCGGCTCTGCATCGTCAGGTAAGAAATAGGGGTGAAGCCCGAAAGCGATGTCTATTTCAGCAACAGTTTGCGTCATGGCAAGCTGCTTATCCCAACCCGCTTCAGTGGTGCCTGGCACCAAAAAGCGTGTTACGCCCCTGGCTTTGGCAGCCTCAATTTGTTGCAGCCAGTCGTTGTCAAAGGCAGCGAGATCAAGATGACAGTGCGAGTCGATCATGGCCTGAAGAACGCAACGGCACTAGGGCATGAGTCGCTGGGTTGACCAACCTGCTTCTGCATCAAATCGATATTCGAAGCGATCGTGCAGACGATTTTCTCCGCCCTGCCAGAACTCGATTTGTGAGGGTTTTACTTTGAAGCCGCCCCAGAAATCCGGTAACGGAATATCTTTATTGGCAAATTTGTCTTTCATTTGCTTGAACTGTGTCATCAGCAATTCGCGGCTCGAAATCGGCTGACTTTGCTGTGACGCCCATGCGGCCAATTGAGAATCTTTTGGACGAGACAGGAAATACTTTGCATTTTGTGCCACAGACAGCTTTTCTGCTACGCCACAAACACGTACCTGCCGCTCCATGAAAAACCACGGGAAGTGCAATGATATTTTGGGGTTCTCAGCCAGTTCTTTGGCCTTACGGCTACCCAGATTGGTGTAAAACACAAAGCCGTCGTGGTCATAGTCTTTCAGCAGCACGATACGTTGGGAGGGTTGACCACTAGCGTCTACAGTGGCGACTGTCATTGCCGTCGGATCGGGGATTTTCGCATCGATTGCTTCACCTAACCATTGCTTAAACAAATCAATGGGGTGCTGCGTTAACGCCTCTTCGGTGAGTCGCCCCATGGAATACTGACGTCGCATATCGGCAATCGACATGATTTTCTCCTAACTAACGCGCTTAATCTTCGCCATACCCTAGTGAACGCAGGGCACGTTCATCATCAGCCCAGCCAGATTTTACTTTTACCCAAAGTTCCAAAAACACTTTGTTGTCGAACAGGCGCTCCATATCCAGTCTTGCCTGCTCGCCAATGGTTTTCAGGTGCTTACCGCCTTTCCCGATCACCATGCGTTTTTGCGTTTCCCTTTCTACCAAAATCAATCCGTTAATTCTGTATACCCCGTTCTCAGCCAGCTTAAACTGTTCTATTTCCACGGTAGTGGAATAAGGCAGCTCATCGCCCGTGAATCGCATCAGTTTTTCGCGAATAATTTCGGCGGCCATAAAGCGGCTTGAGCGGTCGGTTATATAGTCTTCCGGGAAATAAAACTCGCTCTCTGGCTGACGTTTACGCACCAGTTCACGCAAGCGATCAACCTGTTTGGTTTGCTTTGCGCTCAGCGGAATGATTTCTTCAAAGTCATGCTTTTGCTGCAGTACCTGTAAATGCGCGATCAGGTCGTCAGGATTAGCCACTTTGTCTTGCTTGTTCACCACCAGAATGCACGGTAACCCTGACTGTTTTACCTTGGTCAGTACCATGTCATCGTCGTTGTTCCAGCGCGTGCCCTCAACCACAAACAAAATCAGGCTGACTTCGCCTAATGAGCTTGCCGCCGCCCGGTTCATTAAGCGGTTTATGGCACGTTTTTCTTCGCTGTGCAGTCCCGGCGTATCAACATAGACGGTCTGGCAATCACCGTCGGTATCAATACCCAGTATACGGTGACGGGTGGTTTGCGGCTTGCGGGAAGTAATACTGACTTTTTGCCCCAGCAAACGGTTCAGCAGTGTTGATTTACCCACATTTGGGCGGCCTACGATAGCAACCAGGCCACAACGGGTATTGCCTTGTGGCGAATCAGGTAATTCAGGCTGTTCAAAATCAGTCATTCATTAATGTCTCTAATGCCAGATTAGCGGCTTGTTGCTCGGCTTTCCTGCGACTGCTTCCCACCCCTTCCAGCGGTGAGTTCAGGTTGGCGACCTGACAATGCACAACAAATGTTTGTGCGTGGTCTTTACCCGTTATTTTCACTACCTCATAAACCGGCAGCGGCAGTTTGCGCGACTGCAAAAACTCCTGAAGGCGGGTTTTAGCATCTTTCGGATGCTCATTAGGATCGAGTTTATTGATCCTGCTTTTCCAGAGGTGCAGCACGACTTGTTCGGTTTGCTCGAGTCCGGCTTCCAGATAAATAGCGCCAATAATTGCTTCCATGGCGTCAGCAATGATGGAACTGCGGCGATGCCCACCGCTTTTCAGTTCACCCGGGCCAAGGTTCATCAATTCGCCGACATCTGACTCTCTGGCCAATTCAGCCAGTGTATCCCCTTTTACCAGGGTCGAGCGCATGCGGGTTAACTTGCCTTCCGGTACCTGCGGAAACTTGTCGTAGAGCTCTCTGGCGATGATCATGCCAAGCACAGCATCACCCAGGAATTCCAGCCGTTCGTTGTGTTGTTTGGCTGCGCTGCGATGCGTAAGCGCCTGCTTCAGCAGCCCGGTATCCTTAAATTCATAGCCAATTTGGCGCGACAGTTTTGCGTATGGGTTAATCCCTTGCATTACTGAATGCCACCAACACGGCTAAAGCGAACACCTGATGGGATCCAGGACGGCACCCAACTGCTAGCCGGGCGGTCGAACTCAAAGCTGATCCAAATAGCAACCGCTTTGCCTACCAGGTTTTCATCGGGCACAAAGCCCCAGAAACGGCTGTCACGGCTGTTATCGCGGTTGTCACCCAATACAAAATACTGCCCTTCAGGCACGATCCACTCGTTCATTTTTGTACCAGGCTGCGTGTAAAACTCACGCGGGCTCGCTTCACCGGTGGGGTGCTGCAGAATATCGTGAGAAACCTCACCCAATTGCTCTGTCATGCGCTTCAACGGCGCCAGGTGTTGCACGAATTCACCGCTGCTAACAAATTCTTGCGGCATGACCTTAAATTCTTCACATTGGCTACCCGATTCACAGGCCGGCTTTATGTAAACCTGCTTATTGCGATAGACCACAGTGTCACCCGGCATGCCGACCACACGTTTGATGAAGTCAACATTGGGGTCTTCCGGGTATTTGAATACAACGACATCACCGCGTTCCGGGGCACCGGTTTCAATAAACTTGTGACGGAAAACCGGATCTTTCAAGCCATAGGCATATTTTTCGACCAGGATAAAATCACCGACCAACAGGGTTGGCATCATGGAGCCAGATGGGATCTGAAACGGTTCGTATAAAAACGAACGCAACACCAAAACAAAGGCGATAACCGGGAAGATTTGCTGGGCAGTGTCTACCACGTAGGGCAGTTTGTCATCGGGTTGTAACGCAGATTCACCTAAACCGGAAACAGCCACACCACGTTCGCGACGTCTGGGGCCGAAATACACGGCGTCCAACAACCAAATCAGACCCGAACCTAACGTCAGGATCACCAGCAAAATCGAAAAATAATTAGCCATTACTTAGATACCTTAAGTACTGCAAGGAAGGCATCCTGTGGCAACTCCACATTCCCTACCTGCTTCATCCGTTTTTTACCTTCCTTCTGCTTCTGCAACAGCTTCTTCTTACGGCTCACGTCACCACCGTAACACTTAGCGATAACGTTCTTACGTAACTGCTTTACTGTGCTTCGCGCAATGACATGGTTACCAATTGCGGCCTGAATAGCAATATCAAACATCTGACGCGGGATTAACTCGCGTAGTTTTTCGACTAATTCCCGTCCGCGGTAAGGGGCATTCTCTTTGTGCGTGATGACCGCCAGCGCGTCGACACGTTCACCGTTGATCAGAATGTCCAGTCGAACCATGTCCGATACCTGGAATTTCTTGAAGTTGTAATCCAGCGATGCAAAGCCCCGGCTGGTTGATTTCAGGCGGTCAAAGAAATCCAGAACCACTTCGGCCATTGGCAACTCGTAGGTCACCGCAACCTGTTTTCCGTGGTAACTCATGTTGGTTTGAACACCACGCTTCTCAATACACAGGGTAATAACGTTTCCGAGGAATTCCTGTGGAACCAGAATGTTGGCCTCAACAATCGGCTCGCGCATTTCTTCGATGTCGTTAACTGCAGGGAGCTTTGACGGGTTGTCGACCTGAATGGTCTCGCCATCGGTTTTCAGTACTTCGTAAATTACCGTGGGTGCCGTGGTGATCAAGTCAAGATCGTACTCTCGCTCCAGACGCTCCTGAATGATTTCCATATGCAGCATACCAAGGAAGCCGACGCGGAAACCAAAACCCAGCGCAGCAGAGCTTTCTGGCTCGTAGAACAATGAGGCATCGTTCAGGCTGAGTTTTGCCAGCGCATCGCGGAAGTCTTCGTAATCGTCTGAGCTTACCGGGAACAAACCAGCATACACCTGAGGCTTCACTTTCTTAAAGCCGGGTAGCGGTTTTTCAGCCGGATCTTTTGCCAGTGTAATGGTGTCGCCCACCGGCGCGCCGTGAATTTCCTTGATACCAGCGATAACAAAGCCCACTTCACCGGCTTTCAGTACCGTGCGTTCCAGCGCTTTAGGCGTGAACACTCCGATTTTATCGACCTGGTGAACCTGCCCGTTGGACATAATTTTGATTTTGTCTTTTACGTTCAACTGGCCTTCAACAATACGTACCAATGACACAACGCCCTGGTAATTGTCGAACCACGAATCAACAATAAGTGCCTTGAGCGGCGTTTCCAGCTCGCCTTCTGGTGGTGGAATTTGCTTAACGATGACTTCCAGCACATCTTCAATACCAAGACCCGTTTTAGCTGAACAGCGCACGGCGTCTATCGCATCGATACCCACAATGTCTTCGATTTCTTCGGCTACGCGCTCTGGCTCAGCCTGAGGCAAGTCAATTTTGTTCAGGATAGGCACAACTTCCATATCCATGTCGATAGCGGTGTAGCAGTTGGCTACGGTTTGCGCCTCAACACCCTGCCCGGCGTCGACCACCAACAGTGCACCTTCACACGCGGCCAGTGAACGCGATACTTCGTAGCTGAAGTCCACGTGTCCGGGAGTATCGATGAAGTTAAGCTGATAGGTTTCGCCGTCGCGAGCTTTGTAATCCAGTGTTACGCTTTGCGCTTTGATGGTAATTCCCCGCTCCCGTTCCAGATCCATTGAATCCAGTACCTGAGCGGCCATTTCACGATCCGACAAGCCACCACAGTGTTGAATAAGACGGTCTGACAACGTGGATTTTCCGTGGTCGATATGGGCAATTATCGAGAAGTTTCTGATGTGCTTATGTTGCATAATGCTTGGAAATTACCTGCAAAAAATTAATCTAATGTCTGTACCGGCGCTGGTTAAACGCGAGCGATAATGGGCTGAGCTTCAGTTGAAGTCAGGGTCACAGACACATATTCAAGGCTGCGGATTTTACCTATTTATTGAGCTAAAAGCGAATGTAGTCGGCAACAAAACCGGATATTCACCGTCTAACAGGGGTTTTCTACTCAGCCGGAGTGCTTACGTGGTTAATTTTACTCACGATCACCGGCTCGTAGCGCCCGTTTCGCCGACGTTGTAAACGATTCGATACCCATTGAAATGCGAGCCAGGTAAACCCGCCAGAGACCAGAAAGACCAGCAGTTCGTGGAGTTCGGTCAGCTCGGTTAAGGTCAGTGCACTGCCAATTAAGACCAGCAGTGGCACCACGTACATCATCCAGGAAGCCGACAACAAATGTGCCTCAGGAATGCCCAGCGTCACCAGGTCACCGGCTTTCAGCGGTAACGGCGACACCAGATCAAAGGTTTGCTGTTTGGGGGAGAAGGCTTTTGCCACTGCACTGGTACCGCAGTCATCGGCCGCTTGACAGCTGCCACACGCGGTTTTCACCGATGCGCTAACAGTCACTCTATCGCCGTTGACTGCAACGACAGTGGCCGTCTCGGTGATCACCCTTTGGCTCCTGATGCACTCAACGAATGCGCGATTTCATTGGCTGTCGCAGGCGGTATTTTACCAATAACCGTGATTTGCACCTGACCATTAGTCAGCGACAAAAACGTATTGGTGGAATTGCGTAGCAGAACATCCGAGTCCAGCGAGTCCTGAGCGGGCTGTACGTAAACAGACACATCCACCAGCCCGTCACTGAACAGCTTGTACTCCACCACTTGTCCGGTCAGTGCCAGACGACGGGTCTCGCGCTTCACCTCTTGCATGCCCAGAGGGAGAAAACTGACATCCCACTCGTGCCGGCGTGACTGTGGCGTCATTGCTACCGCGGTTGGCAATGCATTTGGATTGATCTTGTTGAAATAGGTCGGTGGCGCTTCGGTCAAATTCACACCGGTTACCTGAACCTGCTCCAGTAACGTGCCCTGTAAGTCGACCATGTTGAGCTTTAATAACATGCCGGTTTGCTCGTCCAGCCACAACTGGTAATTGTAGCGATTGTTGTCGCGACTGACGATACGGATTTGCTGCGCTGCCCGGCCTGACACACGCGTGCGGCCTACGGTGATAAACTGATAGCCATCGGTGAGTGCAAGCGGGTCGTACAGCAGGTCACTGGGTACCGGGCCTGCAATCGCAGTGGCGTAGATACTGTAGGGTTGTGCATCAGGCTCGAACACGCTAACCACGTTGTTCAAGCGGATCATTTCCTGCCCTGGGCCGTTCTGTAAATTTAACTGTTCGACCTCGGTGCCATCTTCCAGAATCGCATGTCGCCACAAATACGGAATGACTTCCTGTCCCGGACGGGTTACCACATAGGACACTTCGAAATTACCGGTACGATTAGCCTCTGCCAGTCGCGTCAGCCACTGTTCAGGAGACAAAACGGCAGTCGACGTGTTTTGTGGCTCAACATATTGCTCGGGGGTTGGCGTAGCTTCCGCTGGCTCAGAGGCTATTTGCTCAGGAGATTCAGCATCACTTTGTTGTGCAAACGACACGGCTGACACCGCACATGCACCGGTCAGAAACAACAAACGCACGGTCGAAACCGTGCGTTTGATTAAATAACTCTTTGAAAACATATAAAAACTTAAGGCTGATTAGGATTATCTTCTGCTGTCTTGCCGGATTGCTCTTCTGCGCGTTTTAGTTTTAATTGTTGTTCGTGATCAGCGAGCAGCGCGTTAATTTGACGGCGCTTTTCAAGCAACGCTTCCATATCGTTGTTACGAAGCGTTTGGCTTTGTTCCAAACTTACCGGTGCCAGGCCTGCTTGCGCTGTACCACCAGTCTGGAACGTCGTGAACGGCTCAGTCGGTGCAGGCTGGTTCATCTGCTGAACACCCAGGATAACCGCGGCTGCCACAGAAGCGGCCACTGCAAACTGACCAGACTGGCGCATAAACGGCACAATTTTGTTCACACCTGGAATGGACTGCCATTTTGACTTAGGCGCCAAAACAGTGGCTTCATTTTCCAGCGCGGCGGCGACCTGAGCAGTAATGTCAAATTCTGGCATTACCGTCGCTTCTTTACGAAGACCACTGCGAATAACATGATAACTACGCCATTTGGCCTGTAGTTCACTATCGTTCTTCACACTGTCAATGAACTCAGCTTCGTTGAGTTCACCGTCCATAAAAGCCGATAATTTTTCGTGTTGCTGCGTCATAAAGTACGTTTTCCTGGTGCGACCTGGTTGCTATTCCCACAACCGGCTACCGTCTCAAATTCTACTGTACATCAAAAGTGGCGTATTGCCTACTTTCACGACTCCAGTAATGGTTGAATGACCTTATCAATCGCTTCCCTAGCTCTGAATATCCGGGAACGAACCGTTCCTACCGGACAAGCCATCACGTTTGCTATTTCTTCGTAACTCAATCCTTCGATTTCACGCAGGGTAATGGCCATACGCAAATCGTCGGGTAGCTTTTCCATGGCTCGAAACAATGTCGCTTCAAGCTCATCAGACAGCAATGACCGTTCGGGAGACGACTGCTCCTTCAACGCATCACTACCATCGTAGTAATCTGCTTCTTCTGCATCAACATCATTAGCGGGCGGCTTACGGCCTTGTGCCACTAAGTAGTTCTTTGCACTGTTTACCGCTATGCGATACAACCAGGTATAGAATGCACTGTCGCCACGAAAGTTGGGCAATGCCCGATAGGCTTTAATAAACGCATCCTGTGTGACATCTGCCACGTCACCGGTGTTCTTTACATAGCGCGAAACCAAATGCATCACTTTGTGCTGATATCGCGTTACTAACAGATTGAACGCATTTTTATCGCCCTGCTGGACGCGCTCAACCAGTTGTTGATCTGTAATCTGCTCGCTCATTCGAGCTATTTCTCCTACCTACTAAACTCAAACAGCTCATGCAAGCAAATGAGTAGACTGCGGGGTTTGCAAAAAGTTCGCAAAGTTTGTGATCTTTTTTTCAATCGATGAATTATTCAGGACGTAATAGTTTGAAAATACGGTCGGTATCCGCGTTTTCCTTTTACGTTTGCCCCGACTTTTATTAGACTTGCCGAAAATCACGCATTGTGACCGTAACCGCACATGAATTCAAATCCATCTTCTCCACAATCGCCATTATCTTCACCCGACTCAGCACAGGTAGCACCGGGCTGTGAACACAGCTGCGATGTTTTGATTATCGGTTCGGGTGCCGCCGGCCTCAGTCTGGCGCTGTCTCTTGCTAATTATTGCAGAATCATTTTATTGAGTAAGAGTGACTGTAACGAAGGCTCAACCCGTTACGCCCAAGGCGGTATCGCAGCGGTGTTTGACGAGCGCGACTCGATAGAATCTCATGTGGAAGATACCCTGGAAGCAGGCGCACATTTATGTGACGAAGACGTAGTGCGCTTTACTGCGCAAAATGCAAAATCGGCCATGGAGTGGTTAATTGCGCACGGCGTTCCTTTTGATCAGGAAAAATCTGACGACGGTGAAAATCGCTATCATCTGACCCGGGAGGGCGGCCATAGCTTCCGCCGCATCCTGCACGCGGCTGACGCAACCGGTGAAGCGTTACAAATTACCTTGAACGAAGCCGTATCTCAGCACCCGAATATCCATATTTTCGAGCGCTACAACGCAATAGACCTGATTAAAAGTAAAGAAAACCCAAACAGCTGTAAGGGCGCTTATGTTTGGAATCGCCGCAGAGAGCAGGTTGAAGTGATTCGCAGCCGCTTTGTAACCCTGGCAACGGGTGGTGCAAGTAAAGTGTACCAGTATACCTCGAACCCTGACGTAGCCAGCGGTGATGGTATAGCCATGGCCTGGCGCGCAGGCTGTAGAGTGGCGAATATGGAATTTAATCAGTTTCATCCGACCTGCCTGTTCCACCCTCAGGCCAGAAACTTTCTGATCACAGAAGCACTGCGCGGCGAAGGGGCGAAATTAGTCCGTCCTGACGGCACCCCGTTTATGGAAAAATTCGATCCTCGCAAAGAACTGGCACCGCGTGACATTGTTGCACGCGCCATCGACTATGAAATGAAGCGACTGGGTGCCGATTGTATGTACCTGGATATCAGCCATAAGCCAGCAGATTTCATTGTGAAACACTTCCCGAATATCTATCGGCGCTGTCGGGCGTTGGGCATTGATATTACCCGCGAACCCATTCCGGTTGTGCCGGCGGCTCACTACAGCTGTGGCGGGGTAATGACCGACCTGAATGCCAAAACCGATCTCGACAACGTATACGCAATCGGCGAAGTGGCCTACACAGGCCTGCACGGTGCTAACCGCATGGCCTCTAACTCATTGCTGGAATGCGTGGTGTTTGCCCGTTCTGCGGCTGAACATATTCTGTCACGCCTCGACGAGCCAGGCAGCAATGAACCGATTGCGCCATGGGACGAGAGCCAGGTAACTAACTCCGACGAAGAGGTTATTATTCAGCACAACTGGCATGAACTGCGTTTGTTTATGTGGGACTACGTTGGCATCGTGCGTACCAACAAGCGACTGGAACGTGCAATGCGCCGCATTAAATTGCTGGAGCAGGAAATCAGCGAGTATTACTCCAACTTCCGGGTAAGTAATAACCTGCTTGAGCTGCGTAATCTGGTTACCGTCGCAGAACTGATTGTGCGCTGCGCTATGCAACGTCAGGAAAGCCGTGGCCTGCATTACAACCTGGATTACCCTGATCGCGCGGAGTCAGCGACGCCGTCGGTATTAGTACCTCTGAAACGCCTGAGTAATCCGGAACCCGGAAACCTGACAGGCGGATTCGACCAATAACGACGCCCGCTTGTTAAGGCATTATTTACTATGGAACAGTCCGTTGTATTCTGGTTAGTCGCTATTGCAGGCGTGGTATTGACCGGTATCTCTAAATCCGGTTTTGCCGGGGGGATTGGTATAGCCACGGTGCCTATTTTGTCGCTGGTAATGTCGCCAGTACAAGCTGCCGCCATCATGCTGCCCTTGCTGATCCTGATGGACGGCTTCAGCCTCAAAGCCTGGTGGGGACAACAGAGTAATCATTATTTAGGGTTACTCATTCCGCCTGCCATTGCAGGTATTGTTGCTGGCTACCTGCTATTCGAATACCTGAATGAAGAGATGCTCAAGCTCGTCCTTGGAGTGATGTCTATGCTTTTCGCTCTGTGGGGCCTGGGCAATGGTTTGCAGCGCGTTACGTTCGGCTCCAGACTAGCGGGTCGCCTATTTGGTGCCATTGCGGGATTAACCAGCTTTGTTGCCCACGCCGGTGGCCCACCGGTTAACATTTATCTCTTAGCCAAAAAACTACCCAAAGCACAGTTTCTGGCGACAGCGGTGATATTTTTCGCCGTTATTAATGTCGTTAAATTAGTGCCCTATGCCATGCTCAATCAATTTAACACCGATAACCTGCTAATAGCGGCGTTACTGATGCCATTTGGCTGGGTGGGTGTACGTTTGGGACTGGTCATTCAACGTAAGCTGAATGATAAAGTTTTTTACCGCATTATTCTGGTGTTGCTGTTGGCGATTGGCATCAAACTGATTGCTGATGCCATGGGTTACTGATTCATTTTGCTACTAGCCAGCCGGGCTGCGCAGTGTGCCGCACATGTAGACAGTCGGCTCAGAAGTAGTCCCCTCGCTAAGCACTGAAAAACTAGTATTTTCGCTCGTTAGCCCCACTACCGCTTTCGCTTTACCCGGTAAAAACAAGGGGCGTTTAAACTGGATGTCAATCTCCTGCCCGCTGAGTTGACGGGATGCCTGCAGATCGGAAATTACCCGTGCTGCCGTCCACATTCCGTGGGCTATGGCACGTTTAAAGCCAAATAACTTAGCGGTCACCTGACTAAGGTGAATAGGATTGTAGTCGCCGGACACCCGCGCATAATGGCGAATCAGGCCGCCACTGGCCTGTATGGGTGTCAGTTCGCTTGTGTCGTCCGGCAGCGTCATATCGCGCTCTTCCCAGGCTGGTAAGCCCGTTGCAGAGTGCCCAGTGCGCGCCAGGTACGTGCCCACAGCAGCATACACTGGCTTACCTCGCTGTGTCGCCGTCACGACTACCTCAAATGCGTATCCCCGGCGGTGCTGAAACACCTGGCCAAAACGCACGATCAGTTCACATGGAATGTCCGGACGGCACTGCGTGTAGTCGGTTACCCGGTTACTGATATGAACCAGCCCCAACATAGCAAAAGGGCTTTGCGGACTGCTGATCAGTTTTAGTTGTAACGGCAAAGACCGGACCTGCCAGTAAAGCGGATGCATGGTGTCATCCTGTTGCCAGCCTGCCAGTTCACAGTATTTCTTATAGCGACGGGTATTGGGTAACAGGTTTTCCCACAGCACAGGGGCGCGCTGTAATCCCTCAACATCAGCCGCCGAAAAAGGCCGGGCTTTTTTCATCGCAGCTTGTAAATAAAGTCCTAACATCTAATTCAGTCCTTGGCGATAAATCGCTCTGGCAATTCGACGATAATGCTGATCATCAACCTGATCGGGCCAAAGCCACAGAAAACGGGTGACGTGTGAGCACTGCCCTTTAAGCACAACAAACAGCGCGAAAGGCGTCAGTCTGGATTGGTGAGAGACTGCCCAGCTTTCCTTCGAGGTTGTCGGAGCCACCGGTTGCTCTGAGTATTCGTGCCATTGCCCACTTTCACTCAGGGTAACACACATTGTGTTGGCAGGGTGGCGTTGTAACGGCCGGAAAATAGCTGCAACCACCAGCACACCCAGCCCCCAAAGCCAGACTGAATCAGTCACCCCTACAATGAATGCCATCGCCACGCAAAACTGTACCCATGGCCAGGCGTGGCGATACCGGGAAGGCTTGATTAAAAAGCTATACTTTAACTCGGTTAACAATGGTGCTTACCATGTGTGCCAGCGCTGGATCATCGCACTGTTGATGGCCCATAAACCAGGCAAATAAATCCGGGTCGTCGCAGGTAAGTAAGCGTTCAAAGGTTTCCTGATCCTGGTCGGAGAGATCGTGAAAGGCTTCTTCCACAAAGGGCTGCAGCAGAACATCCAGCTCCAGCATGCCGCGACGGCATGCCCACTTTAAACGTGCATAGCGTTTTTCAGTAAACATAGTGCGTGTTAATTCCTGTCTTCGTTGAGGCGGCAAATATACCACGGTTGCGTGGGGGTTGATACTGAACGAAAGATACCGCAGATCAGTTCAGTGAATCCGCCCTTCCCTTCACCGTTTGTGATTCCTGTTAACGATGCCTTGAAGTTGAGGAATTCTCCCCCACTATATGAACTTATACGAGGACAAAAACAGAGTATTCATGCAAACGATCGACCGCCTGAGTGAACTTGAAAGCAGCTTTGCTATTCCCCACGACCGCAACGTATTACTGGTTAGTGGAGAGGATGCACGCACCTTTTTACACGGACAAATTACTGTTGATGTGACCCACTTGGAAAACGGTCAGGTTCGTCGCACCGGCCATTGCGATCCAAAAGGAAAAAGCTGGAGTGTGAACCTGATCACACCCGTTGATGACGCATTACTGATAACCGGGCACGCCGTGGGGGTGGAAGCCTCGCATGCCCAGTTTAAAAAATTTGGCGTGTTTTCCAAGATTACTTTGGAAGATGTGACAACAGCATTTGCTGCGTACTTTATTAAAGGAGCCGAAGCCGAGTCTGCTGTGGCTTCAGTGTTTGGCGAACTACCCGACACGACCATGTCTGCTATCAATACACAAGCAGGCCTTTGCATAAGACTGGATTTACCGGATGGCGGACTACTCGTTCTGTGTAAAACAGACCACCTTGAAAATTTGCAGCAGGCGCTGAGCGACCAGGGTATTACCCTCTATCCACCAGCAGTGTTTGAGGCTCTGCAAATTCAGGCGGGGCTCCCTGAAATCAGTCAGCCAGAACACATTGGGCAGTTTGTACCACAAATGATGAATTTACAGGCACTCAATGGCATCGACTTTAAAAAAGGGTGTTACATGGGTCAGGAAGTGGTCGCCCGCACCCGGTATCTGGGCCGAAATAAACGAGCCGCTTATGTATTTCGTGTCGACCAGGCAATTAGTGGTATTGAGCATATGCAGTTAGAGAAGCAACTCGGCGAACACTGGCGCGGTGGCGGCACTATTTTAAAAGCTGCGACGATAGGCCAGGAAAGTTGGATCCTCGCCGTGTTGAGTAACGATACCACGGCCGAAGATACCTTTCGCCTGAATGAAAATCCCGACGCGCAGTTGATCCAATGCGACTTGCCGTATAGGCTTGAAGAATAGCGCACCATTTGGTGCTTCTACACCATCAATACAAGGTAACATTATGCAAATATCTGAAAACAGTGTGGTCGTGATGCATTACACTGTGAGCACGGAAGACGGCACAGAACTGGACACGTCTCGCAACGGCCAACCGCTTGCAGCGTTGTTGGGTAGCCGCTTTCTGATCAGCGGACTGGAAGAAGCGCTGCAAGGTAAGCAGGCTGGCGACAATTTCGCAGTCACCATCGGCCCGGAAAAAGCCTATGGTGAGCGACTGGACCAGTTAGTGCAGGATGTGCCCTTGTCGATGTTTAATGATTTGGAAGTGGAAGTAGGCATGTCTTTCCGTGCGACTACCGACCACGGCGAGCAGTCAGTTATTGTTATCGATAAAACCGACGACCAGGTAACTATCGACGGCAATCACCCGTTAGCGGGCATTACACTGTCATTTGAAGTCGATGTCATTGAAGTGCGTGAGCCAACGGCTGATGAATTACAGCACGGCCATGTTCATGGGCCGGGTGGCTGTGGCCACAACCACTAATTCGTTTTTTACAGACGTTGAAAAGGGGCTTTCAGCCCCTTTTTTTAATGCGTATTTTCAGGTTAGAAGATGCGATATTAAATCGCTTCGTCGTCCTGCTCAGAAGTACGGATACGAATGGCTTGTTCAACAGGATAAACAAAGATTTTGCCATCGCCGATTTTACCGGTTTTGGCGGACTTTAAGATAGCTTCAACGGCTACGTCTACCCGGTCATCGGTCAGGATAAGGTCAATTTTCACTTTCGGTAAAAAGTCTACCTGGTACTCAGCCCCGCGGTATAACTCAGTGTGGCCTTTCTGACGACCAAACCCTTTTACTTCCGTTACGGTCATACCGGCAATGCCTACGTCTGCCAATGCTTCTCGTACATCATCGAGTTTGAACGGTTTTATTATTGCTTCTATCTTCTTCATGTTCGCTTACTCATCGTAAATAGTCGGAATGGGTACACGCTTGTGCTGTGTTCTTTGATAAATATACAACAATTTCTCGGAGACTTCCGGTGCAACATCTTTGCCTTCCAGAAAATCGTCGATTTGATCATATGTCAGACCAAGCGCTTGTTCGTCAGCTTTCTGAGGAGACAAACTCTCCAGGTCTGCCGTAGGCGCTTTGTGAATGATCTTGGCCGGTGCGCCGAGGTGCTCAGCGACCTGTCTGACCTGACGTTTGCTCAGGCCAAATAGCGGTGCCAGATCGCAGGCTCCATCACCGTATTTAGTGTAAAAACCCGTGATATTTTCGGCAGAATGATCAGTACCCAATACCAGTCCATCTACCATGCCTGCTATTTCATACTGAATAACCATACGGGTGCGGGCTTTTACGTTCCCTTTCACAAAATCCTGTTTCGCTTCATCGGCAGGCAGCAGTCCGGCTGGCGCAAGCGCATCACACGTTTGTACATGTATCGCATCAGCACCGGGCTGAACGTTTACCGCAACAGAATGCGTAGGCTTAATAAAGTCAATAGATGCCTGCGCATCTTCCTCGTCGGCCTGCACCTGATAAGGCAGACGAACCGCGATAAACTGGTACGCTTCGTGATGCTCCTGATTCAGTTCATCAACAGCCAGTTGAGCCAGTCTGCCCAGCGTACATGAATCTATGCCGCCACTTATGCCCAAAACCAGTGAATTCATGCCAGATTGCAGTAAATGCTTTTTAATAAAGCCCACACGGCGGGTTACTTCATACTCGACATCGATAGCCGGGAGTACCTTCATTTCTTCAATAACGGCTTGTTTGTCCATGAGTCAGTCCAATTGCACTTTTTCAGATGTTTACAGTCTACGTTAAATGTAGGTCCTTTGTCAGCTTAGAAAATTCACCAAAGTCTATGAAATTTCACGTCTTAGTTGCTTGCAGCTATACGCAAAACATACCAAAGTGTCTATTATCATAAGCTTGACCCAGTTACATACGCTACACTACCGGTGAACAGATTATTTTTTTAGATTGAGTATGCGCCAGGCGGGATACACCTTACTAGAACTGATGGTTACAATTGCCGTGCTCAGCATTGTTATAGCGGTGGTTGTTCCTGGTGCCCGTGATTTAGTGAATCACACGCGACTTAGCAGCGAAATCAATGAATTGAGCAGCATGTCGCGACTGGCTCGCTTTAAAGCCATGGATGAACAATCCAACGTTATCGTATGCCCTACCAAAGACTTCAGCAGTTGTTCAACGAACTGGACCTACGGAAAAATGGCTTTTGTGGATATTAACGACGACGGCACACGCAATAGCAACGAAGCTATTCTGGCCTCGACCGAAATCATGAACGGCAGCCTGAAAATCTTCGCCCCCTCCCAGTCACTGGTTTTCGACAGACGCGGCGGTGCGAACGTAACCACCACCATTACACTTTGCGACACCACACTAAAAGCCTCTGCCGCAGTAGGACTCATCATTAACGGTTACGGCAAAATTGCCATTGCCGCCGACAGCGATGACGATGGCATTAAGGAAAACCACGCGGGTAATAAGTTGGCTTGTTCTTAAAGGGCATAGCGAGCAAAACACGCTTTAAGTTCAGTGCCATTTCTATTGTATTTATCCGATATTTCTCATACCAATTCGAGTTGAAGAATCCCAACGTTTCGGTTGAAGGCCTTATGAAACTCAAAACTATGAGTTTGTTCGCCTGCATTTCGGCTTTTATTTGGTGCTGTGCATTAGACAACCTGAGCTATTTTTATTGCCTCGTATTATCGGTAATTCCGATCAATATACGATTTGGCGATAGTTCATTTGATGTGACGTTACGAAATACCCAACGCTACAATGGCTATGCAGTGTTGAGTTACCCTCCAGTACTCTTTGCTAGCCTGTTAATCGCCCACCAGTGTTTTAGTGATTGACGAAAACCGATTAAGCATCCCGGCGTTTTGCATTTAAAAACAAATAGAGGTGGGAAGCCATTGCTCCGGTGCTGTAGGACAACAACACCATACCTTTCGCATTGTAGGACGTAAAAAGTAGCGACAAGCCAACGAAAAAAGAGAAGATAAAAAACCACACCATGCCTTCGGCTTTGGCATCCTGATCGCCCAGCACAACCTCGACGAATGGGCAAATTGCACCGCAAAGAAAGCCAACAGTAAAGTCTGACTCCGGAAATAAAGGAGCTAAGCCGAAGGCGAATAGCAGGGATATGAGTAGAGCAACCCGACTTCGAGCATGGTTAATCCACATCCTGAACTATCAACACGACCAACAGTATTCACTGGCAGCCAGGCTGCCGTCGTTGTTTTTGTCCCAGGCTTTTCTGCCATCGCTGAAGATATATAAATTACCATCGCCGGCCTGTGCTGTGCCACTAACGGGAATCGCTCTCAATTCAAAGCTGTTGCCGTCTGTGCTGACACTGGAAATGGTTAGCGTGTATTTTTTATCTGAAGCGGACTCAGTTGAAGGGGAATGTGTGGCATAAATTGCTGGCGCCCCGGTGTTTCCGCCGCCACTTGCCGCACCGTTGTAACTGAAAGTGGTCGCATAGTGGCGTTCCATTGCCGCGGCCAGACTCATTAGATCGGCTTTGGCGGTGCCGCGATTTGTGCTCACCATCATCGACTGATATGACGGATAGCCCACAGCGGCAATAATACCCACAATGACGACGGCAATCATTAACTCTATTAACGTAAACGCTGCTTGGCGTTGCATATTATTGCTCCACTTCTGTCGACCAGCTGCCTCGCATAACGCGCTGATATCGACCAAAAATATTCTGACTCAAACATTCAAATGCCGAGGTGCAGGCTTCTTCATTGCCCTGGTCATCAATAGGCACTACGGCTGAAACACACTCGGTACCCAAGCATATAGTGGGGTTAGACGCATCTTCAATCAATATTTTGGTATCTGGTGCAATGCCCGTTTGTGTGAGTGTAGCAAACCGATCGTCATTGGTGAGGTCGCCGTCCGCATTTAAGTCTCCGGCGGCGTTACCGTCCAACAAATTAACCAGATACGCGCGACTGTTACCAGCCGGAGGCGCACAGGCACTGGTGCTGCTGGCGGCAGGCACATACGTTGTGAAAAACACTTTGTAGTTCACAATAACCGGCGACGACAAGACCTTTTCACCGGCTGTTTGCAATTGCAGATACCAGCCTTGCTTAGAGGCATAATCACTAATGGCAACATTGCGAGTAGCATCGTCACTGGCCGTCAGAGCATGACTGGTTGCATCGAACAAGTCACTCTCGGTAATGGTACTAGGGAACGTAAATTCACCACTGGTGTCTGGCGTGAACACCCCGGTATCCTTGATCATATAGAATCGGTCATTCACCACCTGGTCCAGCGGATTTGCACGCCAGCCGCTGCCTACAACGACGGCGTAAAAGTTCTGGCTGCCCAGCGTGACTTCAGATACGTCAACACCGTAATAGAAGTGGCGGTTGTCACCATTCGACGAAGCGGCAAGGTCTGCAATGCGCTGACCTTTAATAAAATCACTGCCTGACTTCCCGTTATAGATATCAAACCGGAATATCTGGCCGCCCATGTCCGTTGCATACAGGTGGTCTGCCAGACCGTCGTTGTCTCTGTCAATTGCCGCAACATGGCCCGGAATTGAATAGGTCATTTCTGATAAATTCAGGTCGGCACTCGCGTTGGAGGCCTGCCACAACAACGCACCGGTATCGGCATTGAAGATCATCACGGCGTTTCCTACCGCATCGGGTGTCCGTGTAGGGTGGGTATCCTGCCCTTCATCATAACCACCACCAACAATCATCACGTTATACACAGTGCCGCCCATGTTCATTTTGGTGATGATGGGGCGAGACCAGGTTTGTCCCAGTTTCTCAAGGCCTGCGCTGCCACCGTCGATGGTAAACACCAGGCTTGGTGACGTTTTAGACGTGATATCAAATACGTAGTAATTACGTCCACCGCGACGCATTCCCACGTAAAGGTATTTTTTATTGTTGAATTCACGCAACACCATGTGGCCGTCCAGTCCGTAGATGTGCTGATAACTGGACGCATCCTGATAAAAGTCCTTGGCGTTGGCTAACATCTCCTTCGGTGCAACGGCAAAGTACTCGTAACCCGTATCGGCGTCAAAAGCATGGAGATAACCATGGTTAGTCGCAATGTAAATAACGGAGTCATTGGTCCCATAATTCACAATAACGGGCTGTGAGTGAATGGGATCGCCCATTTGCAGGCGCGCTTCGGTTAAATCGCCGTCACCATCGAAGTCGCGTAAATCAATGCCCCTGCTCCACTGTAGCAACTGCGTACGTAAACCACTGGGATCGCTTTCCGCATCGGTATCCATATCGGCCGTTGAAATGTTTGAGTTGTTTTCGTGGACCTGATTACTGCTCTGGATAATGGACCCCGGACCGTCAAAGAAATAAATATTGCGACTGCCGTACAGCAAGGAAGCAGCGCCACCTTCGCGGACATCCGCTCCGTCCAGCGTGGGTGACCAATAACTGTGTGAACTATCGGCAAAGAAGCCTGTATTTTCATCGATTGCGACCAGACCATTCTGGTCGAACACCTGATCACCGGAAATACGGTATTTTTTCAGGTTGCCTGGCCACAAAGTACCTTCGGCTGGCTTAAACAACGCGTAGTACAGCTCGTCCTGGTGGGTCAGTCGGTTCAACTGGTTTACCGCCACACCAGGAGATACGAAGGTAGCATTAACGTCTTTCACAGAACGCAGGATTGTCTGAAATGCCGTTAACAGGTCAGCACTGTTGCTGGCAGTATAAAACCCACCACCGCTATTCAGTGCCAGTCTGTATAAGAAGTTATTCGCGGTATTGTTAGCGGCAAAACCAATGGTATGCGTAGTGACTTTGGCATTAATGGCTGAGCTTGCCGACTTACTGATATTTGATACCAGGTCCAATCCACAGAGTTCACCTGAGCTGGCAGACTGACAAGAGGTGCTCAGTAGATTTTGAATCTTTGACGCGCTATGGTTGCTGTTTGCCTCACCGTCTGACAGCAACACAATATGGTTGTTGGTTTGGCACTGTAAGTCCTGTACAGGGCTAATGTAAGTTGCAGGGCTGGGAATGTATTCCCCCACGCAATCACTGTCGCTCAGGTTTTCCTCGCCACAACCATAGGGGCGAACGGCATCTGCGCCCGTATAAGAGTCTCTGTGGCTAACCCGGGTGTTTCTTCTTACTGTTGTTGACGTAGACGACTGCCCGCGGCTCAAGCCATAGTCAACATTCAGTCCGCCGTAATACAGTGATGCCTCGTACAAGGTATCCACAATGGGTGTATAACCACTGGCCGCTAAATCATCGACTTTACTGATCAGCAAATCCCGCACAGTTAGCGAACTACCCGCTTGCGCGTTACCGCTGAACTGCACATACAAACGCGGCGCTGCAGATGGCTTACCCGTGTAGGAGTATGCACCTCTGACATTTGAAAAATTACTCAAAACAAATCCCAGTGCATTGCCGGCCTGCCAGCCACCTCGGCCCACAATACTGTTTATAATACTGCTGACATCAACAGTCTGATAAGAGCGGTTTTTACGAAAACTCGGCATCGACCAATTGACCCCCGCGGTTTTAGCCACGTTTTGCAGGTCGTAGCGGCCGTGGTTGCGGAAGTTGCTAATATCGTCGGCATCGATGCCCTGAATTAACATGGATGCGCCGCTGCCATAATCTGAGTCATACGCGGTAAATTCAATATAAGCTGATGATACGGTAGCGCCTTGAGGTATGTTGACTGACTCGAAACGCAAGCCAATGTAATTATTCGAGGAGCTACGAAAAGTGAGTTCGCGGCCTGTCGATTCGCGTCCCCGGGTATTTTCTTCTACATTATTGTACTGGTCAGAAATCTGATACTGCGCATCTTCCGCAATACACCCCGTAGCAGTAGTTTGATCGTATTCAATAATAAGCTGAGGAGCGTTTCCCGTTCCGTCATCGTAGCCTATGACCTTGCGTGAACTGGCTGTGGTATTTCCCTGAGCATTCACCAGTAGCGTTAAGGCATTTCCTCCGCACCAGGTCGACAAGTCGATAATTTCCTGAATTACGGGTGTAATATCAGGCGTACTAACTTCTTCTCCGGATGCCGGAAAGTCATTACCTGTGCTCCAGTCCACAGTGGCCGTTGTTTGCGTTTTCGATGTTATTGAGCCTGAGCCGGTAGTAAGCGCTGCAGAGTTTCCGGTACTTTCACCAGCAATCGTAATAGTAGTATCGGCAATGTTGTACTGGGCCGAAGTAAACTTGAGGTAAGCGGACGTTATGACCGCACCTTGGGGAATATTCAGTGATTCAAAACGAAACGCCGAGGTAACAGGCGTTGTAGAGTAACTGATCACAATGTCGTCCGACGTGGTGTTCACGCTCGAACTCATTTCATAACCATCATTCTGCGAACCCGCCGTTGACGTACTCATTTGTACGTCGATGGTTTGGTTGATATTCGTGACCGGATACAGGATCGGGCCACCATAATCAGAAAAACGCATCAGGCCGGCATTAATATTCGTCGCTTGTCCAAGTGCCGTTTTCAGCGCGTTTTGCACGCGCAGCATGCGGGATTCCGAGCCACCGTCCATCGACCCCATACTGCCCGACGTATCCATAATAAACAGCACGTTGGGGTTGTAGGTTTGTGCGCTGTTTGACGTCCCGATGAAAATATCCAGATCATCTGCAACAGCGACATTCAGAAATGTGATAAGAGAAAAGCTGCACAACCAGCTGATATTGCGAAATTTCATTACTGCGCCTCCGTTGAAGGGCCAAAGACTGCAACGGTCAGCGTGTTCGCTTTCGTAACCCGCTTCCCTTCAATTTGACCGCAACCTCGAATAACAAACACGTGGCAGCGTAATCCACCGCTACCAATAACATTACTTGAACCCCGGCAAGGTCGCTCGACCACAAACGCGGTGCGCGACCAGCTGTTTACGTCTGGCTGTGAATGAAACTGGCCTGACGCTGTGTGCTGTTGCCCTTTCGACAACCCACTGGCAGTTAACTGACGATTAGTCCAGTCTGCGCTATTGGCACACGCAAGGTTGGCATTAGCCGGGTCAAACTGCGTTCCCTGACGCGCTGCAGTAAGCGGGTCATCAACATTGTCATCGGTTAAAATGGTGTCGTCTTCCGATTCAAAGATAACACCGGCGATCGCCGCTTCCGCCGCATCGAATGCCAGCCCCTGAGCCTGCACCGAACTGGCCATTTTGGTTTGACTCACACTGCTACTGACTGCCGCTACGCCAAGCAACGTGACACACAATAAAAAGACCAGGGCAATCACCAGCACCACACCTTGCTGAGACTTCATAATGCTGCACTCCCAACATAGTTCAGGCTGTTGCGCAGTGCTACCGACACGGCAAATACCTGATAATAATGTTTTACATCCAGGGTTAACGGCGCTTCTGAGAGTAACCGGACCTGATTCGTCGCGGTATTTTGAATATTGGTAGGCTCGCTTTTCAGCAATAGCTCAATGCGAACGCTAACAACCTGCTGATTGGCAAGGCGGGCAGCGGCAAGCTGACTGGCGTCGACAAACTGGACTACCTGACTGTTGTTGTTATTCACGTCGTCAGACAAGCCATATTCCACCTGAAAGCTGGCGACATTATCGAGGATTACCACTTCACTGCTTGGCGTACTATTCCCTACCAGCCCTCGTAAATAACGGCCGCTGTAACCAATACACTTCAGTTGATCACCGTCTACAAAATAACGGTTAACTACATGCATTTCCTGCGGTGACACCAAACCAAATGAATTCCCTGTGCAGTCTTCTCCCGCCAACAAATTCACCACCACTTCATCACTGTTTGTACTGCTACCTTCTGTACTGCCGACGGTAGCCTGCGCATTGTAATCCCCTGGCAACGCAATCGGCTGACTTTGCACGAAACTCGCTTCCAACAACAAATCCACCGAATTGTCTACGCTGGATACCGTGGTGTCGTACCTGCCCGCTTCCATCAACTCTTCTTGCAGACGCATTGAAATATAACGCCCTGACTCCTGCACTTCAGCAATGGCCTGATTCAGGGTATTGGTGGCACGCGTACTAACCAATACCTGGATCACACCCACGGTTAGCATGAGTCCCAGCAACATGGAAATCATTAGCTCCACCAGAGAGAAACCCGACTGCGCTCTCACAGCGTGATCTCCTTAATGACACACGCACGATTAGTGCTGCCGGTAATAGCGCAACGGGAGTCGGCCTGAACGCTGTTACCGGTGCTGGATTTCACCGGCCAGCTGACCGCAATACTAATGAGGGAACCGGATGAGCACAGTTTAGCGTCGCCGGCATCGCGGTCGTTACATGTTACGTTTAACCACATATTCGGATTACTGCGCACTGCCTGACAGCTGGCTTCCCAACCGGTAAACGACGCCAGGTCGTTCACCGAGCATTGCGCGCCTCTGCAATTCGGGATACCCGCAGGCAGGGTCAGGCAAAGGCATTGGTAATTATCGCTGTTGGCATTACAGGTCACATTCTGAAAATTGTAGATATTAGAGTTCAGGAAGGCATCGTCAAATTCCCAGCCGTCGTCGGTGGTTGACGGTTCTGCAACCGCAACGAGCTGCTCCGCCACATAGCGAGCGACCAACTCTCCCTGACTGCGACTGACCGACTGCACGTTGTTAAAGGTACCGGTGAACTGCAAAGAAGCCACGCCCAAGAGACCAACAGACAGTACGAAGAGACTAACCAGAATCTCCATCATACCGACGCCGGCCTGGGTGGTGTGACGCTGTCTTATCATTTTCAATACCTGTTGTATTCGGTTTAATTGGAATGTCGATTACAGCCTGTGAATACGTATTTCACCGGGCCACACGATTCAACATCTACTATTACGTACTAGCATAGTAGATAAATTCACTCAAAATTGCATGAGAATAGGGTAGCTGTGGAGGCTGTTTCGTATAAGTTTGAATAACTGTCCTGAACGCGCACAAAACCTACCCCAACGCACAGCTGTGTTATCGGAAACGCGCAAGTATTGTTTAGTTTCGGTTATCAGCGCGGGGACCCTATGCAACAAACTAAAACGGGGCAGCACACACAAACGAGGCAATACACGCAAACAGGCAGGTCACTCATTGAACTGCTGATATGTCTGGTCGTGTTGTCGGTTTTGCTGGTTAAAGGGGTAAGTAACTATGCATCAATGCAAAAGCGCCAACATCTCATTGGTGCCGCGCAGGCCAGCTACTTTTTTCTGCAGCGGGCCAGAAGCGAATCGATTCGGGCAAATGCCACTATTCACCTGGACATTAACCCTGTTGGTAAAGCATGCCTGGGGCTTAGCGAAATTCAGGGATGTCAATGTGACCTAATTAACAGCTGCCTCATAAACCACCAGCAAAACGTGCTTCACTTCGCAGAATATCCCGGTATTACCATCACCAACGTGTCTTTCGGTAACCCGCCACAAAGTCGCTTTACCGCTCCAAGAGGCATGGCAACTGGCTTTGCAGGAAGCCTGCAACTTAGCAACGGTGAGCACACGCTTAAACTACTCCTGAGTAATATGGGTAGAGTGCGCATTTGCACAACCACACCGCCCTTTTCCCCTTATAAGAGTTGTTAGCAACGAAATTGGATCGCAATGGTATCCAGAACTGGTAGTATGTGCGCCATATTTGCCTGCGACAGCTATTCTGCTGAAATCTGTCGTTCGCTGTTTAACATCCGGAATTCTCATGGCACTTAAAGCGACCATTTTTAAAGCTGATCTATCCATATCGGATATGGATCGCAATTATTACAACGACCACAATTTAACCATTGCCCGTCATCCATCAGAGAACGATGCTCGCATGATGTTGCGTATTATTGCGTTCATTGTTAACGCCCACGAGCGCCTGCAATTTACCAAAGGATTGTCCGACGATGACGTACCGGATTTGTGGCAAAAGAGCTTTAGCGATGAAATTGAACTGTGGATTGAGCTTGGCCAGCCGTCTGAGCAGCGTATCAAAAAAGGCTGTAACCAAAGCCAACACATGATGATTTATGCCTACGCCGATAACAGTTTTGATGCCTGGTGGAAGAAAGAACAATCCAAATTACAGGCCAGAAACAACTTGTCTGTCTTCACTTTACCTGCCGACCTGGTAAGTACACTGGAAAATGTGGTGCAGCGCTCAATGCAGATTCAGGTCACGATTCAGGATGGGCAAATATGGCTCACGGTAGAAGGCCCGGACGTCACCGAAAGCGTTGAAGTTGCCATTGAGAAATGGCTTTAAACTTACCAAGTGGGTTACGCTAACATAATATGCGTGACCCATTAGCCGTAAATCAACTGCTTTGCGGGTTTGGAACTGGATGTCTTATACAAATCATAAGCATTTTGATAATTCAACCACGCAGCCGCACTGATATTCGTTACTGACTCTAGTTTCCGGGCTAACTCGATTTGAACACTAACATGCCCATTGATGAAACGGGATAAATGTTTCGGTGAGATCCCCATCAACGCTGCGATTTCTGGCTGTTTTAATCGCGACTTGCTTAAACATCTTCGTTTAAAGACATCTCCCGGATGAGGCCGGTATAACCCTTCATCCCGACTAACGCTTTCAGCGGTGCCAGCAAACTCAGGTATCATGGATTGTACTCCCTGAAGTCAATGTTGTAGCAGTTACCATCCCAAAAATCGCAAATGACCGCACCACAAGGCTCGATATTATTAACGGTAATAGTCACCGACCAAGCCCTTTTATCATTGGGATTAAATTGTACTGCGCCAATGTCGTGTAAATCAGTAATCACATCTGCGGCATCTAAATCGAATAGCACATTCCGGATTTCAAAGTTGTAGAGCGAAGGAAAAACAGACAAATCGTCGTTTACCCATACTTCTTTGAGTCTTCGGTCTATTATCGTTTTTATCGACATGACAACACTGCCATTACCTACAAGGTAATATTACCCAAAAGGTAATACTATGCAAGTTGGTGGACCACCTCAACCTGAAAAAAGCGTCCATTACGATTAGGCTTAGCATGATGGATTAATTACCTGTTGGCGATATACCTATCGCGGGTACGGGGGCAACATAAGGGTTTAACGCAACACCGGCTCGGGCAGCCAGAATTGGGGCGATAACGCCTTCTGCCGTTACCGTATTTAGCTTGCCCTTGTTATCGGTCCAACTCACCTGCACTACTACCTGCTTAGCCTGCACTGCAGTTACAAGCGTTTGTTGCGCTGTCGATAGCTGACTACCTGTTTGCCAGTTGTCTGGCTGGCCGTTTCCCGTGGTATCAACGAAATAAACGTCAGTTACCTGCCAGTTACGCTGAAAATTCACTGACGTTGAAACACTAACAGGATGGAGAATTTGCCCAGCCGGCAACTGCCCGCCTTTATTATTCGCAATACTTTTGAAGTCATTGGCATTCTGAGCCGACGACTCTAACCACTGAAAATGCGCCAAATCATCCAGCTTTTCCTGCGCCAGATACCAGGCGTGGGTGCGCAAAGCCTGTTGTTCATCCAACTGCACGAAATGGGTCTGCAGTGTGATTAACCCCGTTCCTGATATCGCAACCAGTGATGTCGCCACAAGTAACTCTACAAAGGAAAATCCGCACATGTCTTGTCCTTAAAAATCCCGCCAGCTGCCCGGAACAACGGTCACTCGGGTAAAAGGAGATTGCTGTAGATTATTCAACGCAGTCTTGTCGTAAACCACCTGCACCTTTGTGTTTGCGGTATCGACCTGTTGATTAGCCAGCAATACGCCATGGATGACTGCACTATTATTCGCAGCAATATGGAACGGCCCCTTGTTTGCTGCGGTAAGGGCCCAGAAGACCAAACCGTGTACGGCGGCACTGGCCTGCAGCGTCAGACTCCCATTCTCAACTACCAGCAAAACAGGCTCAGCCGCACTTCCCAACGTAACGCCTGGCGCAATATCGCAATCGCCTTGCACCCACACAAAGCCTGATGTGAGCGAAGATATTGAAGAACAATCTGCGGTTCTGACATTGGCCTCTTGCGCCAACACAGATAGTTCACTGGCCTTAAGGTTAAATGCATAAAGCCACAAGTCAGCAGGAAAAGTACTATTGTTAGCGAGTACATCACTGCCAAACGCGCCCACGTGACTCAGCGTGTTGCCACCGCATCCCACGGTGCTTAAATACGCCGGGTAGCACGTCTCAATGTTGGCGGTTGGACTTAAAACTGGTGCTGACCACAGCGCCAGCGGCTGCCCCTGCCCGACTCCATCATGATTAACGCCGATGACTAATTGGCTGCCAATGGTCACGGCCCCATTCAGCGCTGCAGGTCCAGTGCCGATCATGACAGGTGCAGGTGGTATACGCGCCACGATGGGATAAATCACTGCATCTGTAGCAACGTTTGCCTGGGTTAATCCGTCTTGTGTGGTGCCTGTCGAACTCATTGAAATAGCGCGTTTAAACCTTGTGCCTGCAGACAAGGGATTATCGGTTGTTTGCACCACGTAATGACTTCCCGAAGACAGCCCCCCTCCGGTGCCTGGCGATGACCAGTCAGGCTTTGCCTGCAAGGTTGCGAGCGCCTGGTTCAACCCACTGTTAGCAGCATTTAAGGCAAGATTTCGACTTTGCACATTATTGAGTATTTGATACTCCAGCGACTTCACTTTACTCACGTACAAGGTAACCAGTGTGGCCAGTATCAGTAACAGCAGTACCCCGCTGAGCAGCGCCATGCCTGAACATTGAGTCTGCTGACAACGGTTAACCAACATGATTTTTTACCAGCACTGTTTTGCTGTAGGTTTGTGACAATCCGGGATTGGCTTTCAGGTATCCCGATAGACGAATAGCAACACGAGTGACGGGCACCCCGTTTTGATTCAGCGTGCTCGGCTGAAAAGACAGTTCGGTGACAATCACCAGATCCCTGTCGGAAATATCTTCCCACCCTTTGCTGTGACAGCTCGCTCCGGCTTTACGGACTTCCACGGTTTTGTTTTGCAGGCGGTAGCCAAATTGTTCGTTCGGAAATTGTGTGTCTAATACGCCGTTGCTGTTTACATCATAACGAAAGGTGACACAGGTATTGGCGGGCTCACTGGGATAGGCACCAAAAGACAGGTGATGACTGAATACGCTTCCTGAAGCGCCGGGGTGTAGTGTCTGCTGCGTGTTGCCGTCATACCCTGCGCGCTGGAGATCCGACTGTATCAACGCAAAGACATTGCCTAACTCTTCGGTCAGTCGCGCATTATTGAGCAAATGTTGGTTCAGACTGACAGAGCCTGCAACCAAACTGGTGAGCGCCAGCGTTGCCCCACTGCCAAGACCCAATACAATAATGAGCTCAGGTAAGGCCATTCCTTGCCAATGCCGTAACATATCATCATTCACCTAGTTATCCCTTCATGGCTTCAGTTTGCATTACGCACTACATAACCAACACTGTCCTTTCTACCGGTTTTTCTAAAGCTCTACCAAAGTACGTTGGTTGCCCTGGTGTATTTGGCTAGTCTTGAGTCCATGGCTAACAAAGGAATGAGTCGATGACACACAAAACGCAAACTGGCTTTACGTTGCTGGAATTGATGATTGGGCTGCTTATTATCGGTATTCTGAGTGCCGTTGCGATGCCAGTCTATCAGGAGCAAATTCGAAAAGTACGCAGGGATGCAGTAAAAATGCAGTTGTTGAGTTTACACATAAACCAACAAGCATATCGCCTGCAAAACCCCAGCTTTGCCACTGGCCAGAAACTCGGCTTGCCGTCGTCGGATTTCTATCAGTTTTCCGTTGCGAACGTGTCCTCGCAAACCTTTGTACTCACTGCAAAGGCGGTGGGCACGCAGAAACAAGATAAGGGATGTGCAAGCTTAACCATCGACCAGTCGATGACTCGTCAACCCAGCGGTTGCTGGTGAATGTAGTTTTAGGAAGGTTGTAAAGCAAAACAGGTTAGCGAGTTAGCTAACCTGTTTGATACGCAGTTCTTTCGGTACCGCAAATTCAATGTTTTCTTCGCGGCCCGGGCGCTCAGACGCCGTTACGGCTCCCCAGTCCAGCAAACGCTGAATAACGCGTTTTACCAATACTTCAGGGGCAGATGCACCCGCGGTAACACCAATGTGCTCCACGCCGTCCAGCCAGTCTTTCTGAATACAGGCTTCATCTGCAATCAAATAGGCCTTTGCACCGATTTTCTCTGCCAACTCTCGCAGGCGGTTAGAGTTTGAGCTGTTTTGTGCACCCACTACAAACAACACCTGACAATCCTGTGCCAGCTCACGAACCGCATCCTGACGGTTTTGTGTGGCATAACAGATATCGTCTTTGCGTGGCCCTTCAATCTTCGGGAAACGCTGACGCAGCGCATCGATCACGTCTGCAGTATCGTCTACCGACAGCGTTGTCTGACTGCAGTAGTAAAGTGCATTGGGATTTTTCACTTCCAGCGTGGCTACGTCGTCGCTGGACTCAACCAAATAAATACCGCCTTCCGGATTGTCGTACTGACCCATTGTGCCTTCTACTTCCGGGTGACCAGCGTGACCAATCAGAATACACTCGGTGCCCCGTTTACTGGCACGGGTTACTTCTAAATGCACTTTTGTGACTAACGGACAGGTAGCATCAAAGACTTTTAAGCCACGACGCTCTGCTTCTTTACGCACTGCCTGGGACACGCCATGCGCAGAAAAAATGACGATGTTGTCATCTGGCACTTCGGTAAGCTCATCGACGAATATCGCGCCGCGTTCTTTCAGGCCGTCAACCACAAACCGGTTGTGGACCACTTCATGACGCACATAAATCGGTGGCTGAAAGATTTCCAGCGCGCGCTCAACAATGGTTATGGCTCGGTCAACACCCGCACAAAAACCTCGCGGATTAGCTAAGTGAATTTGCATACCACAGGCTCCTTGGCTTATGCGTTGATCACGTCGATGATTTCAACATCAAACACCACGGTTTGTCCAGCAAGGGGATGATTAAAGTCCACTGTAACTGAATCACCTGCCACACTGCGCACGATCCCAGGCACTTCGCTGCCGTCTGGTTGCGCAAATGCGATGATGGTGCCGGGTTCAATGGCCATATCACCACTGAAACGACTGCGATCCATATGATGAATGTTGTCCGGGTTTGACTGTCCAAATGCGTCATCCGGGCCCAGCTCAAATGACTTTTTATCACCGGCTTTTAATCCCAGCAAACAGGCTTCAAAGTTGGGTGTTAAGCTGCCGTCGCCCATGACTAATTTGGCGGGCTTCTTGTTAACCCGCGTGCTGTCTGCTGCAGAGCCGTCTGATAACTTCAGGTCAAAATGCATAATGACCTGGCTGCTTGGGCCAATGACCGGTAAGGCTTGTTCGCTCACGGTTTATTTCTCACTCGCTGATTGGGTTGTCGTATCGCTGGCACTGTCTGATTTGTTCGTTAACATGTCCCAAATCAGTAATGCTGCACCAACGAAGATAGCGCTGTCGGCTAAATTAAATGCCGGCCAGTGCCAATCATTTACGTAAAAATCCAGAAAATCGATGACATAGCCATGCACAATACGGTCATAAACATTACCGATCGCACCGCCTAAAATGAAACTAAAGGCCACTGGTAGAAGCTTTTGTTGCTTGGGCGTTTGCTTTAACCACCATAAGATCACCGCACTAACGGCAATCGCGATGGCGGTGAAAAACCAGCGCTGCCAGCCACCTGCGCCATGCAGGAAGCTAAATGCCGCACCGTAGTTATGCACATAAGTGAAGTTGAAGAATGGCATTACCTGAATGGACTCATACAAGTCCATTTTGGCCATTACCTCGTACTTGCTCCACAGATCCAGCAGCACAGTAACAGCACTGATCCAAAGAAAACGCAGCCCGGTTTGGCTTACCACATTAAGCATAGTGACGTACTTCTCCGTCGCCATCTACGTTTGTCACACAGCGGCCACACAGCTCTTCGTGACCTGTATGTGAGCCCACATCTTCACGGTGATGCCAGCAGCGGACACATTTTTCGCCAGCCGTTTTGGCCACACTGACAAACAAACCAGATACATCGGTCTTCTCGGCGTCGTCGGTTTTCTCGGCAGACGCTTTCACCGTCGCACCCGAGGTGATTAATACGAAACGCAGTTCATCACCTAACAGATCCAGCTGGGTTTTTAATGCTTCATCGGCATACAAGGTAATATCGGCTTCCAGTGAACCACCGAGTACCTGCGCTTTACGCGCTTGCTCCAACGCATGGTTAACCGCATCTTTCACGGCCATGATCTGTTGCCAGAAATCATCGTCCAGTGCGCCGTCCTGAGTAAAGCTGTTGAAGCCGTCATACCAGGTTTCAGTGAACACAAACTTGCCGCGTTCACCCGGCATTTCCTGCCAGATTTCCTGAGCAGTAAAACTGGTGATCGGTGCCATCCAGCGAACCAACGCTTCTACAATGTGGTACAGCGCTGTTTGACATGAACGACGCGCAACACTGTCCTGCTTCGCGGTGTATTGTCTGTCTTTGATGATATCCAGATAGAAGCTACCCAGATCAAGCGAACAGAAGTGCGTGAGCTTTTGCGATACCACCAGCAGGTCGTAGCGCTCATAAGCGGCAACCAGCTCTTCCTGTAACTGCTTGGCACGGGTAACCATCCAGCGATCCAGTGCCACCATATCCTGCTCTGCCACTAAGTCTGTAGCAGGGTTAAATCCATTCAGGTTGGCCAACAGGAAACGGGATGTGTTACGCAAGCGGCGATAGTTATCGGCGGCGCGTTTCAAAATTTCGTCCGATACCGCGATTTCACCACGGTAATCCGTAGAGGCAACCCACAAACGCAGGATGTCGGCACCCAGTTTGTTAGTGACTTCCTGAGGCGCAACCACGTTCCCCAAAGACTTGGACATTTTCTTGCCCTGAGCGTCCACTGTAAAGCCATGGGTCAGCACTTGCTTGTATGGCGCGTGACCATGCATGGCAGTAGACGTCATTAACGACGACATAAACCAGCCGCGGTGTTGGTCAGAACCTTCCAGGTACAAATCAGCTGACGCCGGGATATCGTCGCGACAATCCACAACGAAGAAATGTGTCACACCTGAATCGAACCAGACGTCCAGCGTATCGGTTACTTTTTCGTATTGGTCAGCATCGCTACCCAACAAGGCTGCATCGTCGATATCCCACCAGGCCTGAATCCCTGAGGTTTCAATGTCCGCCGCAACTTTTTCGATTAGCGCAGAAGTTTCAGGGTGTAGTTCACCCGATACTTTATGTACATAAAGTGGAATTGGCACACCCCAGGTACGCTGACGTGAGATACACCAGTCAGGGCGACCTTCTACCATTTTGCTGATGCGGTTTTCGCCCCACTCCGGTATCCACTGAGTATTGCGAATTTGTTCTAACGACTGTTCGCGTAAACCCAGCTTGTCCATGCTCACAAACCACTGTGGCGTGGCACGGAAAATAATCGGCGTTTTGTGACGCCAGCAGTGCGGATAGCTGTGCTCATAAGCCACATTCAATACCAGATTGCCATGCTCGGCCAGGGTATCGATAACCGACTGGTTCGCTTTAAACACATGCTGACCGGCAAACAGCGGGGTATTTTCTAAATACACCCCGTTGTTGCCAACTGGGTTGTACACTTCGATGTCGTATTGCTTACATACGTTAAAGTCGTCCACACCGTGTGCAGGCGCGGTGTGAACACAGCCGGTACCTGACTCGGTTGTGACGTGGTCGCCCAGCACGATCAGCGACGTTTTATCCAGGAAAGGATGCTGTAAGCGCGCTTTATCTAACGCACCGCCAATGCACGTTGCTACGACGTTAAACGCTTCACTGCCGTAACGCTTGGCACAACTTTCCGCCAGGTCGCTGGCGACAATCAACCAGTCAGACGCGCCTTCCAGTGCAATAAGAGAATATTCTAACTCCGGGTGCAGACTCACGGCCAGGTTGGCAGGCAAGGTCCAAGGGGTTGTTGTCCAGATAACAACGCCGGTGTTGTGCGCTTTTAAATCGTCTTCGCTAACGCCGAAAGCTTTTGCAAACACGTCGACGTCAGCCAGCGGGAATTTTACATCGATGGCAGGCGACGTTTTGTCTTTGTACTCAACTTCCGCTTCAGCCAGTGCAGAGCCACAGTCAGTACACCAGTGAACCGGTTTAAAGCCTTTTTCCAGGTGACCGGCTTCAATGATTTTGCCCAGTGCGCGAACAATGTTGGCTTCTGACGCGAAATCCATGGTTTTGTATGGCTTGTCCCACTCGCCCAGTACACCCAGACGTTTAAAGTCTGCCATTTGGCCGTCGATTTGCTTTTGCGCGTAGTCGCGGCATTTTTGGCGAAACTCTGCGGCACTGACCTTCACACCAGGCTTACCGACTTTCTTCTCTACCATCAGTTCGATAGGCAGGCCGTGACAGTCCCAGCCAGGCACATAAGGCGCATCGAAGTCAGAGAGGGTTTTCGACTTCACAATAATGTCTTTGAGGATCTTATTCACCGCGTGACCAATGTGAATATTTCCATTGGCATACGGGGGGCCGTCGTGCAGCACAAAAGGCGTTTTACCGGCTTTGGCTTCACGAATTTGCTTATACAAACCTTGCTTTTCCCAGCTTTTCAGCATTTGGGGTTCACGTTGGGCAAGGTTTCCACGCATCGGAAACTGAGTTTCCGGCAAATTCAGTGTGGCTTTGTAATCACTCATAGCGTTTGTTATTTCCGTCCGCGTTATCGGGAGGTTCCCGTTTCAGACCTTTACAGGTCGGTATTCATTTTCAAAATCCGCTGTGCCTGGGCAACATCGCGGGCAATCTGTTGTTGTAGTGCTGACAATCCGTCGAACCGTTGTTCATCGCGGATTTTTTCTACCGGCACTACCGTAATTCGCTGACCATACAAATGGCCTTCAAAATTAAAAATATGCACTTCCAGTTGCTTGCGCTGTCCGTTCACTGTAGGGCGCGAACCAATGTTTGCCACACCACAGTAGGCCTTGTCTGCAATGTGCAGCTTTACAGCAAACACACCCGTGACTGGTGTCTGACAACGATTCAACAATACGTTGGCAGTGGGAAAGCCAATGGTACGGCCTTTTTTTTCACCGTGTATTACACGCCCGCTGATGTAGAACGGTCGGCCTAGCATATCTGCAGCCAGCTCAAAGTTGCTGTCCGCCAGCGCTTCGCGCACCGCTGTCGAGCTAATGCGGCAGTCTTTCATGCGGAAGCTTTGGGTACTGACGACGTCGAAACCGTGTTCGAGTCCGGCAGCCTGTAACATATCGAAATCCCCTTGGCGCGCTTTTCCAAAGCGGAAGTCATCACCGACTACCAGGAATTTCACACCAAGCTTTTTCACCAGCCATTGTTCAATAAATGATTGTGGCGACTGCGCAGCAAACTGGGCATTAAACCGAACACACAACAGGCGATCAACCCCTTGTGCTTTTAGTAGCTGGTATTTTTCTGCCAATGGACTGATGCGCGCAGGCGCAGTATCTGGCGTAAAGACTTCTTCCGGATGCGGTTCAAACACCATTACCGTTGCAGGTAGCCCCAGGCGACGCGCCTGTTCAATGACGTTTCTCAACACCGCCTGATGACCCTGGTGAACACCGTCAAATTTACCAATGGTTAATACACAACCAAAATGACTGGCTTTCAGATTATTCAGGCCCCGAATAAGCTCCACGATGTACTACAACCTTACAGATGACTATGTTACAAAGCCGGCGATTATAAACTACCCAGCCCGCAATACCAATCGCTAAGCAGGGTTAAAATTACGGGATTTGAAATGTCGGAAGCGAATACCCATCATAAACAGGCTTGCACCAAACACGGCTACGGCAAGCAATATGGTCAACGTTAGCGAAATAACCTGGTCTTTAAACACTAACGATGTAAAAGGTACGTTGTACTGCATCCACATGATAGACATCGCCATCGCCGTGGTTGCCACCACCACTCGCATAACAAACCCTCGCGTTAACCGGCTGATCTTGTAAACGTTTTGGCGATATAGTCCAATGTAGAGCAACACGGCATTAAGGGTGGCCGACAAGCTGGTTGCGATAGCCAGCCCGATGTAACCATAAGGCAGCGCGAAGATAAGATTGAACAGCATGTTTGCCGCCATACACCAGATGCCGTACTTCACTGGCGTCTTGGTGTCCTGACGGGAGTAGTAACCCGGCGCGAGTACTTTCACCAACATAAAGCTCAGCAGGCCGAAGGAATAGGCCGTTAAACTGTAGGATGCCATGCGTGTGGTTTCCGCTGTAAACGCACCTCGCTGGAAGATAACAGACAAAATCGGCTCGGCTAACACGCCCAAACCGGTCGCTGCGGGAATGCCCAGCAAACACACCATTCGCACCGCCCAATCCATGTTTCCGGAAAAGCCACTTTCGTCTTTACCCACGTGATTGCGCGATAACGTGGGCAAAATAACTGTCGCGATGGCAATGCCAAATAAGCCAAGTGGGAATTCCAGCAACCGGTCAGAGTAATACAACCAACTGATGGACCCGGTGACCAGGAAGCTGGCAATGAAGGTATCCAGCAACAGGTTTATTTGGCCGACAGACACACCAAACAGAGCCGGGATCATCAGTGTGCGCACTTTGACAACACCTGGGTCGTGCCAACCCCACTTTGGCTTTACTAAAAGCCCGGCGCGATACAGAAAAGGCAATTGGAAGGCCAGTTGTACGATACCACCTAAAAACACCCCCCACGCCAGCGCGAAGGCAGGCTGTGACATGTGTGGCGCTAACAACCAGGCACAGGCAATGATACACACGTTCAGTAACACCGGCGTAAACGACGCAACGGCAAATTTGTTCAGGGTATTGAGAATGGCACCCGACAACCCGGTTAACGAAATAAATGCAATATACGGGAAGGTGATTTTGAGCATGGTATTAGCCAACTCAAATTTCGCGCCGTCTGGCTCGTCGTTCAGGTAATCGATAAACCAGCCTGTGCCAAACAGGGCTGTTAATACGGGGGACAACAGGACGCCCACAATGGCGGTGACAAACACAATTGCACCGAGTGTGCCCGATACATAGGCAACAAACTGTTTTAATCTGACTTCATCCTTTTCGGCGTGAACTTCGGTGAGGACCGGAATAAATGCCTGTGCGAATGCACCTTCAGCAAACAACCTACGCAGAAAATTGGGAATTTTATTGGCGAAGAAAAACACATCCGCGGCGGCTTCAGCCCCCATCAGGCGCGCGATCACCACGTCGCGAACCAAGCCCAATACACGCGACAACAAGGTCATCGTGCTCACAATAAGGCCAGACTTAATTAACTTCCTCGACACAACAATTCCATAATGGGCTTAACGCCCGATACCAATAAGTCAGGCCATTCTAGCGTAAAGTCAGCAAGTTAAGCCAACCTTGATTGCATAATCAGTGAGCGAATTGCGCAGCATCACCCTGCCTGGTCCATCTTATCGATGAGCATCATGGAGAGATTCACAAAATCGGTTGACGTCACAATGCCTATTACCTTGTTGGATTCGTCTACCACCGGTAAGCAGCCATGCTTATTGCGTAAAAAGAACGGGGCGACATCACGGATTAGCTCATCGGCCTTTACCGTATCGAAATCCAGCACCGCCACTTCCATGATGTTGGTGTCTTTTTCATGTTGCTCCAGCGCATCATTGCCATAAAGCACCAACATACTCATCACTTTCGCAATCAGGCTTTTTTGCGTTACCACCCCCACAATAGCCTTGGTGTCTTTGTTCACCACCGGCAAATGGCGAATGCCTCTGTGTCGGGAAATATAGTGGGCGTCGTGAAGGCTGTTGCCTTCGTGAAGTTGCAGCACTGGGCAGGTCATAATATCGGCGACAGTTAGCATAAGCAGGTCCTTAATTAACGCTAAGGTTCGTTCATTATTTTTATTACGTAGTGTAGCCATTAACGGGTCTATCCAGTGTGACCTGAATCAATTCCGATGGTTCCGCTCAGGCAAATCAGAATAGTCGAATGCTGGCAAGCCGCCGGCAGAGAGCTTTCTACAGTCTGTTTTACAATGACTTAGCGGGCTTTTCTTCTCGGCGCTTTTTGGCTATTCTTTGGCCTGTGGAAGAAAAGTTACGCTTATTTGAGAAATTGTTTGACAAATAGCCGATAGCTAAGCATAATCCGCACCCTCGTTTTTGACATGAATTTTTTCTGGGAGTTACACCTTGGCTAACATTAAGTCTGCTAAGAAACGTGCAATTCAAGCCGAAAAGCGTCGCCAGCATAATGCCAGCCGTCGCTCCATGACTCGTACAAGTATTAAAAAAGTAGTAGCGGCTATCGCCAGTGGCGATAAAGAGGGTGCCCAGGCTGCACTGGCTGCTGCCACTCCAATTCTTGACAGAATGGCTACCAAAGGTTTGATTCACAAAAACAAAGCTGCTCGTCATAAGAGCCGTCTGGCTGCGCAAGTTAAAGCGTTGGGTTAATCCACGATTAACGAACAGTGATAAAAAGCGCCTTACGGCGCTTTTTTTATACCTGCTTGTTTTATGCCTGCCATTTTAGGGCGTGTCACGTAACATTCAATAACTCGTCATTGAATCGTCAAGTGGACGTCACCTAACTGTCAATTGCATTCACTACATTAAGCCCAGCCAATTCGGAATAATCCAGCAGGGTGACGTGATGCCAACACTCCACTACAAAGCAGTATGGTTGTCTGATATTCATTTGGGCAATAAAGACTGCAAAGCAGAATACCTTTTAGAATTTCTTCATAACATCAAAGTAGATACCCTGTACCTGGTGGGTGATATCGTTGATATGTGGCAGATGGAAAAGCAATTCCGTTGGCCGGAAGCCCATAACCGGGTAATGCACAAACTCATGCAAATGAGCAACGATGGTGCGCGCGTGGTGTATTTACCTGGTAATCACGATGCCCCCATTCAAAAATACTCGGGCATGGCATTTGGCGACATCGAAATAGAGCGCGAACTGGTGCACGTCACGGCTGATGGCAGACAATATCTTGTACTGCACGGCGATCAGTTCGATGCTGATGTAACGCTGGGGAAATTTCACGCCTGGATTGGCGACAAAGGCTACGACCTGCTGTTGTTTTTGAACCGCTGGTACAACCGCTTCCGCAGTTGGCGGAATACCCACTACTGGTCGCTGGCGGGTTATATTAAGAAACACATAAAAGGCGCGAATAAAGCCATTGAGCGCTACCGTGCCGCAGGCTGTGACTATGCCAGAGCCAAAGGCTTAGACGGTATCATTTGCGGTCACATTCACCATCCTGAGTCGTTAATGGTCAACGGTATTCATTACATAAACGATGGAGACTGGATAGAAAACTGCTCAGCGCTGGTAGAAGATATGGACGGTGAGTTAACCCTGATCCACTTCAATGAATACCTGAAGCAAAAGGCATCCGTGGCAATACTGGCTGATTTTGTTAAAGGTGAGCAGGCGGCATAGCCCCTGCTCCGCTGTAAAATAAGTGACATACAACTGTGCTTTTTTCGTCACAATTGGTTGATATCGTGTAGCGAAAATCGCACAAAGTGTACTTAATATGTTTACTGTAGACGGCCTACTCAACGAGTATTATCCGCAGGTTGCAAACAACCGCATCCTGAACAAACCCCTGTGTTTTGTTCTACGACACCTGCTACACGAAAGGGAAATTGCAGATTTCGGACGGACCTATCCGCACTATCACGACATTGACTTTGTCGAGCAGGTCTTAGAGTACTTTAATGTAAGTACCTCAATCCGCGACAATGAACGCGAGCGCATCCCCAGTGAGGGGCGTGTCGTGATCATTGCCAACCACCCGATTGGTTCAATCGATGGGTTAGCCCTCATCAAATTAATCTCTGAAATACGCCACGACCTTAAAGTGGTGGCCAATCAGATGCTGATGGCCATTGAGCCATTACGTGACCGGCTGCTACCGGTAAACAACATGCAAGGCGGCACGCCTAAACAGCATTTATCGGCCATTCATGACCACCTGGCTTCAGAAGGTGCGGTACTTATATTCCCTGCCGGAGAAGTCTCTCGATTGCGTCCACAGGGCGTGCGCGACACACACTGGCACAGCGGCTTCCTGCGCATGGCACGTCACGCCAAAGCGCCTATCTTGCCGATTTTTATTGATGCCAAAAACTCGCCCTTGTTTTACGGCGTATCCATGATTTACAAACCGCTGGCGACAGCCTTACTGGTAAAAGAAATGTTCAATCAGCGCCGTAAATCACTCCCAATGCGTATAGGCGAACTGATCCCCTACAGCAGCTACCAATCCATGTCGATATCTGTTCCCGATACAGTAAAGCTGTTTAAACGTCACCTGTACCGCATAGGCACCAATAAGAAAGGCATATTTGCGACACAGGCTGCCATTGCCATGCCTGAGGACAGAAAAGAGCTGTCCCGAGCAATTCGCCAATGCGAACACCTGGGTGAAACGTCTGACGGCAAACACATCTACTTATACCTGCACAAAGGCAGTTCCGTGATCATGCGGGAAATCGGCCGCTTACGCGAAATTGCCTTTCGAGCGGTAGGTGAAGGCACCTTGCAGCGCCGCGACATCGATCGCTACGACAATCACTATTACCACCTGATTTTATGGGACGACAAAGACCTTGAGATCGTTGGAGCCTATCGCTTTGGCGATGCCCAGCGCTTGTCACAGCCCGATCATCAGACCGGCTTGTATTCTGCGACCCTGTTCGAATACGCAAAAGACAACCCGGCATTGTTTGAGGAAGGGTTGGAGCTGGGACGCAGCTTCGTTCAGCCACGTTATTGGGGTAAAAGAAGCCTGGACTACCTGTGGTTCGGTATTGGTGCGTTTTTAACGCGTTACCCACACTATCGCTACTTATTCGGGCCGGTTAGCCTGAGTAACAGTTACCCACAGCCTGCCAAGCAGCTGATTGTGCAATTTTATCAGACCTACTTCCCGGCCAGGTTTGGCGAAGCCAAGGCGAAAATCCCCTTCACCGTGCCCAGTGACAGTTTAAAAGCTTTCTCTGGTAACGATTACAAAAAAGAGTTCACTCAACTCAAGCACTTACTTGCCAATATGGGAGTGAATGTCCCGACGCTGTATAAGCAGTATACTGAAGTGTGTGAACACGATGGCGTGGCATTCCTCGACTTTAATATCGACCCGGATTTTTGTGACTGCATTGACGGTTTAGTCGTCGTAGACACCGAGAAACTGTTACCCAAAAAACGGAAACGTTACCTGCTATCCCACCAATTAGCAGAGAGCGCATAAGCACATTTACAGGGCAGTCATTGACTGCCCTGCCGGTGTCGCAAATATTACACTCCCCGTGAAACTTTCACGTAGTAGTATTTTTCATCCTGCGCCATTTCAAATGGCAAACTTTAGTAAACTCATGATTTAAAGTGCTTTTTTAACCTAGCTCAAATCTGGCACCCGGCTTGCTGCAAGTAATGCTGATACGATTCAGATACTGAGGATGACAAGATGAAAAAGCTACTCACACTGTTTATTTCAACCGGATTGATTCTTAACCTGACAGCGTGCGGGACGATTCTACACCCAGAGCGTAAAGGCCAGACAAGTGGTCGATTGGATGCGGGCGTTGTGTTACTCGATGCCGTTGGCTTGCTGTTTTTCTTCGTGCCCGGCGTGATTGCGTTTGCAGTAGACTTCTCTAACGGCACGATTTACTTGCCAGACGGCTATACACAAAACCTGACTGACGAAGAAATGCAGTCGGTGACAGTGAATGGTCAGGTTGACCAGGAAAAACTCAAAGCTCTTATTGAGAATAAAACGGCGCTGCAGTTGCCAGAACAACCGCTGAACGTAACGTCTTTAGAAGATGAAACCCAGCTTGCCAAGCTATTGAAGGTGTACTCACCCCAATTAATCGCAATGAATCAGGTCGCGATAAATTAGCCGGCAACACCAGGCTGAAACGCTGAGGGAACAGCATCAATACTTGCGAGGTGAAGTGTACGAACACTTCACCTCTTGTAGGTTAGCAACCTGAAGTTTCTTTTACGATTTCAGGTTCTTTGTAGTCATTAACGAAACTCTCATAGGACACATAGCACCTGCCTGCTACGATCGCCGTATAGCCGACCCCGGCATTCATTTTACTGCGCGTAGTTATGTAAACCTCACGAGTCGATTCACCGCTTGAAGCCTGGCCGTTAAAGTTCTCTGCAAACGTAAGATCATTCGGGCCGTAGACCATAAGTTCCAGTATTTCAGGTACCCCGTCGCTGTCATTATAGGATGTGCCAAGTGGATAGCCTCTGTCGAAATATACGCCATCGAACTCAAAGCCATTGTTCATACCGCCTGCACCGGTAGCAATTAACGCTTTGGCATTACCTAGATTAGCAGCCGCTTTTAGTCCTGCTGCCAGGTTATTGATCACAGCAGCGTTGGCATCGGAAGAAAAATTCACAAATTTGGGCAAAGCCGTCACCGACAGTACACCCAATAAAATGATGACAGTGATCAGCTCGATAAGCGTGAATCCCTGTTGTTTTGGGGATTGAAATTTCATAAACCCTTTACAGTGACAAATTCATATACAACAATAAATAACAGCGTCTTATTGCTTATAGTAGCGCAAAAAACATACATCGGCGACCGACAAACACACCAGCCCTTTTTCAATAAGTTTGCTGCCAGACGACATAAAAAAACGCAAAACAAAGCTTTCGGCGGATCGGGCTCATCAGAACAACTGCACTCGTTGTGGCAACTATAGTGACATTTCATGCACCGTAAAAGCCACTTTTTCGCCCGTACTTTAACCTATTTGGCTATTAGGATAATGCTAATACTTTAATTGTTTCAGGCATTAAGCAAACATTGAAAAAATACTACACACTCTTAAGCATACTGGCAGCTGCATTTATTCTTTGGGTTATCTACCTCGCAAATGCGGGAGCAACCAGCGTCTTTTTCAGCGTTAGACAACACATTCCTTTTGGCGATAAGCTCGGGCACTTTGGTCTGTTTGGCTCACTCACCCTCCTTGTTTTAGCCGCGACAAACGGAAAATCCGTGGGCGTGTCTGGCCAACGTTATTATATCGGGAGCCTGGTTATTCTGCTGTTTGTTACGGCGGAGGAAATCAGCCAGCTGTATATCCCTTCCCGCACTTTTGATGTGTTCGACTGGCTGGCTGATGTAGCCGGTATTTTAGGCGCATCGCTTGTTTATAAGCTTGCTCTGCAGATGAGGACAAACAGGACCTTATGAGCGGCTAGTCTGATTCAATGACTTCAGGGTCTAGGTTTTGCTTTTGTTGTCGGGCAATACGACGGTCAATCACAAAACGTGAGATAGATACCACTGCCAGCAGAAAACACGTCAGAGAAATGAGCCCGCATGGAACGGCCATTAACAGCACACCTGCGTTAAAGCCCCCTATAGCCTCTAATTGCCCCTATTGGCCAGAATAATGCCAATGCTCAGCTCAATAGCAATGGACTCAATATCTAATTGTGGCTTAGGCGAAATCGTCTTCGCCGCATAGTGGTCAACTTTAAAGGACATGCTGCCGCCAAATTCTGGTACCAGCGTTGCTGGTAAACGCACATATACAAGAATTATTTGCTAACAATTCATCACACTTCCGGTCAGCAAATACCCGTATAGTGTTGCCTGAGAACTCAACTTTGCATCAAAAACAAAGGATTGTAAATGAACAACGAGGCAGCGGGGACATCGCAAAATAAACGCTATTATGAACTGGACTGGCTTCGTGTCATTCTGATCTTCGCGGTCTTTTTGCACCATGTTTTTATGCCGTTTAATGGCGATGACTGGCATATAACCAATACCGATTCCAGCAAATTGCTGGACGATATCATGGTGTATTTCGAGCAAATCCGTTTACCCATACTGTTTTTTATTGCCGGCGCAGGTAGCTACCTGTTACTGCAGCGCAGCACTGCCGGCGCTTTCTTTAAAAGTAAAATTTACCGGCTGGTCGTGCCTTTTTTTATTGGCATGATGTTTATCGTGCCGCCGCAGGAATATTTTGAACACCCAGACCAATATAGCTCGTTGCTAGACGCCTATTACCACCGATTTCTGGCGTTTGAACCTAACCACCTTTGGTTCCTCGAGTTTCTTATCGTTTTCATGGTGTTTGCCATACCTGTTGCTGCCTGGTTAAAAAGTAGCGCGTCGAAGCTAGTCTTGTCGGGGATAACGCGTTTGGCACAATACCGTTTGGGGCTATTTTTGCTAGTTGCTTTGCTTATTGCGGTGCGATGCTGGCTTCAGACCACCACCTTTAATGAAGGGCATGGGATCGACAACCTGGCCTTGTCTGCTTTTTATGGTCTGTTTTTCCTGTTTGGTATGATATGCATGAGTCGCTCTTCCATTTGGGATTCTTTTGCCAAGCACAGACGCACCAGTGCGGTAACACTGCTTCTGTGCTCCTGTTTGTTCTATGGATATTACCTCGTTGATTTTAGCGGCTACGCGTCACTGCAGACGCGCTGGGCGATATGGTGGGCCATGTGCTCACTGGTATCCTGGTCGGCTATGCTGACCCTGGTTGGTTACGCCAGCAAGTACTGCACCTCCTCACCAGAGTGGCTTCGTACGGCCAATTCATTGATTTTTCCATTCTATATTTTGCATCAAACGATTATCGTCGGCCTGGCGTTTTACATCGTGCAGTGGCAAAGCAGCATTGCCATCAAATCAACCCTATTATTAGTACTATCGTTCGCTATTTGCGCAGCAACCTGCTACGTTGGCATTCGGCCATTTAACCTGACTCGCAGGCTGTTTGGCATGAAACCTATTATCAAGGAACACGCATAAGGAGGCGCACATGAAGGCGTTACTGGTTGTATTATTTGCCTGTCTGCTCACCATCTCGGTTCAGGCAAATCAGCCATTTCCTAATGTTATGCAAGCAGACAAACACGCGCCCTCGCCTGCCGCCACGTTGGATTCGGTTGCCTGGCTGGCCGGGCACTGGCGGGGGGAAGCATTTGGCGGCATTGTAGAAGAAGTCTGGTCGCCCCCATTAGGTGACTCGATGATGGGCGCGTTCAAACTGGTTGTTGGCGACAAGGTGCAGTTCTATGAGATCGAAACAATCATGGCGGTTAATGCATCGCTGGTGTTTCGTTTGAAGCACTTCGGTAATGACTTAACAAGCTGGGAAGAAAAAGAGGAATATATGGACTTTCCTCTGTTAAAGCTGACTCAGGACACCGCGTATTTCAATGGCCTCACCTTGCAGCGTATCGACGAAAACACCATGAATATTTACGTAGCCATTGAAGATGGCGGCAAAATCACGGAACATAAGTTCCATTATAAAAGAGTATCGTCACGCTAACGCGTCGGCTTGGCAACGTCTTCGACTAATCCAATGGCTGTCTCGTTACGTAGCTAAATTAAAATATCAGGTTGGCTCGTTATTATGTTGAAAATCATTGTGTTGCTTCCATTAGTCCTCAGCCTGATTTGGGTGGGCTATCTGAAGGTTAATCAGTATAGTCTGGCCGACGGCAAGCAGGGATTTAAGTACATCTTTATTTTCTCGTCGGTTGTCGCCCTGTTCTTCACATTTATGTATTTTGTCACACAGTAACGCCAATCTGCTATAAGCGTGGCGTGCTGCTCTGTACGCCCATTTATAGCCGCATGTTGACTTCCCGTCTCAACAACTTCTTTTCGGGTAACACTCTTTCGCTTTACCACTAAACCTGAATTATCTACAACGCCGCGAAGAAGAGTACAAAAAAGGCCACTCGTAAGTGGCCTTCCTGAATAATGCGATTAATATCCTGGTGAACTACAGGTTAATCTTTACATCCGCAGCGTTGCGCAGGGAGTCGATAAACGCCTGATAACCAGTCTGTGCGCTTGCGGTAGCAATCTGCTGAGCAAGCGCTGCACTGTCTTCTTCTGACAGCGCCTCAGGCTGATTAATGCCTGTCACCTTCACAATACCCACATCGCCTGAGCCCAGCTCGGCAATATCAATGTTGTCAGGCGCAGCATTACCCAGCGTAAACAAGGTTTCAACCAGAGCACGTGGCAGTTCACCACTGGTACGCGTCAGCGCTTCTTTGCTTTCCCACGACAGCGTAACATCACCCAGCTCAAGTGAAGGTGTTTCACCCGCTTTGATTTGCTCAACTACGTTGGTCGCCCAATCGGCTGCGGCCTGTTGTGCTTTCTCGGCACGAAGCTGCGCAAGAATTCGCGTGCGTACTTCGTCTAGCGATTGAGTGCGTTGTGGCTCGTGCTCTGCGATGCGAACGAATGCAATAGTGTCGTCATCAAGTTCAATCAGGTCACTGTTCAGACCTTCTTCAATAAACGCTGGGTCAAATACCCGACTGGTTACTGCTGGCACGTTTAATGGCGCAGGCACCAATTGCGCGCTGACCAGTCCGGTTTCTTTCACAGGCTTATTCGCTACACCTGCCACATCTTCCAGTGTGTCTGGCACTTCAAACGCCAGATTAGCCATGTCATTCTGCAAAGAGTAAAAACGATCAGTGGCTTTGTCTGTAGCAAGCTGGTTGCGAATTTCTTCGCTAACTTCAGCTAATGGCGTCACTTCCTCAGGCTTGATATCGGTAAGCTTGATAATGTGATAACCAAACTCAGTCTCAACCACGTCAGATACATCGCCTACCTGCGCCAGTGAGAACGCTGCGTCGTCAAACGCTTCGTCCATCATACCTGCAGTAATGAAATCCAGGTCGCCGCCGTTTTCAGCGGTAAAAGTGTCATCAGAATTTTCTTGTGCGAGAGTCGCAAAATCTGCGCCGTTGGCAAGTTCAGCCACTAGTGCTTCAGCTTTGGCTTTTGCCGCTGCTTCATCATCACCAAACTCAATGATAATGTGCGATACGCGACGCTCTTCCGCCGTTTTGTAAAGCAGGTTGTTTTCGGTGTAGTACTGTTCAACTTCTTCGTCAGATACAGTGACATCGCCTTTCAGATCATCAACGGAAAGGACTACATAAGCAATGTTCACCTTTTCTTGCGTATCGAACTGAGCAAGATTCGCTTCGTAGAAGGTATTCACTTCTTCATCGCTCAGCTCAACCTCAGAGGCGAATGGCGCAGAGTCGACGATAAGGTATTCGGCATTACGTGTTTGCTGTTGCAACGCATTCGCCAGGGTCACTTCTGCAGGTAGTGCGAAATCACTGGCGCTGACCGCTCGTGCCAGCTGCTCACGAGTCATTTGCTGACGCATATAATTGCTGAACGAAGCGGGTTGGAAACCATTTTGACGAAGCAGCATTAAATAACGCTCATTGTCGAATGTACCTGCCGTTTGAAACTCTGGCATTTGTACAATGGCTTCTCGGATTTGCTTGTCAGACACGCGTAAACCCAATTCTTCTGCTTTTTGCAGCACAAGGGTATCTGCAATTAAGCGATCCAATACGTTTAAACGAAAATCACGCAGGTAATTTTCATCACTGAACAAAGCGCCGATGCTTTCACCAAACTGCGCTTCAAGACGCGCGCGTTGAGACTGGTAAGCACGCTCAACATCTTGTTGGCTAATTTCTTCGCCGTTAACTTCTGCCGCTGCCGTGACACCTGACGATGACACATAGCTACTGACGCCTGCAAATACGAAACTCAACACTATCAGGACAATGATCGCCATCGCCCAAGGGCCTTGAGAACCTTCTCTGATTCTTTCTAGCATGACTCGATTCTAACTCCGTTACATACCGCTGCCCGAGACATCAACAAAATGGTTGTACTCTCGGTAAAATAAGCCGGGATTATAGCCTAACATTCACCCGGATAGAATGCTGGAACGACATTCCTTGTGTCGATACCAATAAAAAAGGCGATGGAATTCCATCGCCTTTTCAAAAACTCTGACTGCTTATTAGTTACAAGCGTCTTTCAGTGCTTTACCAGCTTTGAAAGAAGGTACTTTAGCTGCAGCAATTTCGATAGTCTCACCAGTTTGAGGATTACGACCACTACGTGCAGAGCGCTCTCTTACAGAGAAAGTACCGAAACCAACCAGTGCTACTTGATCGCCTTCTTTCAGCGCGTCAGTTACCGCGTCAGTGAAAGCGTCCAGTGCACGGCCAGCAGCAGCTTTAGAAATATCTGCACCAGCAGCGATTTTATCGATGAGTTGAGACTTGTTCACAATTAAGATCCCCTTCGTTTGTTATTATGCTCTCGTCCGCAAAAACATTAATTCATTGCTCAGACGTTATAGCAAGCTTAATCAGTAACATCAAGCCAAGCTTTACAATTTTTTAACTTATTAATGAATCGCTGCCATCCCTTTAGTGACAAGGCTTCAAGCGAATACAGCAGTTAAGGTAACACAACTTTTCTGACTTTGAAGCCCCTAAAGTTAAAAAAAATGACTTTTCTCACGTTATCTGCACACTTTTTGAGCAAAACAAATAAAAATGCCGCGCAAGCCTTTATATGACTGGCGCGGCAAGCATTCTATGTGCCTAAGTTTTAGCCGTTTAACGCAACAGGTTGAAAACTCTCAACCGGCTCTTGCAAGGCAATATCTAACACATCATCAATCCACTGTACCGGATGAATAGACAAATCCTGCTTCACGTTATCCGGAATTTCTTCTAAATCACGTTCATTGTCTTTCGGGATCACCACGGTTTTAATGCCTCCGCGGTGCGCAGCAAGCAGCTTCTCTTTTAGTCCACCAATCGCCAGCACCTCTCCGCGCAGGGTAATTTCCCCTGTCATGGCCACATCGCACTTAACAGGGTTGCCTGTTAATGACGACACCAATGCAGTACACATCGCAATACCCGCACTTGGACCGTCTTTAGGTGTTGCGCCTTCTGGCACGTGAACGTGAATATCACGCTTCTCGTAGAAGTCGCCGTTAATACGCAGTTTTTCAGCGCGTGAGCGAACGACCGTCATGGCAGCATGAATAGACTCCTGCATAACATCGCCCAGTGAACCGGTTGATGTCATTTTTCCCTTACCAGGTACAGAAGTCGTTTCGATAGTCAGTAAGTCACCGCCAACTTGTGTCCAGGCCAATCCTGTTACCTGACCAATCTGGTTGTTCTTGTCGGCTTTACCGTAATCGAAGCGCTGCACACCCAGATAGTCTTTCAGGTTATCCTGGTTCACTACCACTTTCTTAGTCGATTTATTCAGCAAAATATCTTTCACCGCTTTACGACACACTTTAGAAATCTCGCGTTCCAGTGAACGCACACCAGCTTCGCGGGTGTAGTAGCGGATCATGCCAATAATGGCTGAGTCCTCGATTTCCAGTTCATTCTTTTTAAGGCCGTTGCGTTCCATTTGCTTACTGATCAAATGGCGTGTGGCGATATTCAGCTTCTCATCCTCGGTATAGCCCGATAAACGAATCACTTCCATCCGGTCGAGTAACGGACCAGGAATGTTCATGCTGTTTGATGTCGCAACGAACATGACGTCAGACAAATCGTAGTCCACTTCCAGATAATGGTCGCTGAAGCTGCTGTTTTGTTCCGGGTCCAGCACTTCGAGTAATGCGGAAGCCGGGTCGCCACGCATGTCAGATGACATCTTGTCGATTTCGTCTAACAAGAACAGCGGGTTTTTCACTTCCACTTTGGCCATTTTCTGGATCAGCTTACCCGGCAATGAGCCAATGTAGGTGCGACGGTGTCCACGAATTTCCGCTTCATCGCGCACGCCACCCAGTGCCATACGCACATACTTGCGGCCTGTGGCTTTGGCAATAGATTGACCCAGTGATGTTTTACCCACACCCGGCGGTCCGACTAAACACAGAATCGGCCCTTTCAGTTTACGAACACGTTGTTGCACGGCAAGGTATTCAATAATACGTTCCTTGACCTTTTCCAGTCCGTAATGGTCGGCATCCAGGATCTCTTCTGCCTTTGCCAGGTTCTTTTTCACTGCAGAACGCTTATGCCACGGCACACTGGTCAGCCAATCGATATAGCTTCTGACAACCGTTGCTTCGGCGGACATTGGCGACATCATTTTCAGCTTTTGCAGTTCAGCCTTGGCTTTTTCTTCAGCCTCGGCAGGCATTTTGGCTTCTTCGATTTTCTTGCTCAGCGCTTCAAATTCATCCGGCGCGTCGTCGAGCTCACCCAGTTCTTTCTGAATGGCTTTCATTTGCTCGTTCAGATAGTACTCACGCTGAGACTTCTCCATTTGCTTCTTTACGCGGGTGCGAATTTTCTTTTCGACCTGCAGCAAATCAATTTCGCCTTCCATTAACGCCATCAGATACTCAAGGCGTTCATTCACGCCCCGCATCTCGAGCACTTTTTGCTTCTCTACCAGTTTAAGCGGCATATGCGCAGCCATGGTATCAGCCAAACGTGCAGCATCATCGATGCCGTTGAGCGACGTCAGTACTTCGGGTGGAATCTTTTTATTGAGCTTAACGTAACCTTCGAACTGCGACACTGCAGAACGGATCAGCACTTCTTGCTCACTTTCTGGCAGCGCTTCATCGCCCAGGCGATCGATACCCGCTACAAAGAAAGGTTCAGTTTGTACATAGTCGGCGACTTCACCACGCACATTACCCTCAACCAGCACTTTGACCGTGCCGTCGGGTAATTTAAGCAATTGCAAAATGGTCGCGATGGTACCTACAGAATAAATATCGCCGGTGTCTGGCTCGTCAATGCCCGCGTCTTTTTGGGCAACCAGGAAAATTTGTTTGTCGCTGTCCATGGCCGCTTCCAAACAGCGGATCGACTTCTCACGTCCAACGAATAAAGGTATGACCATATGGGGGTACACAACCACGTCCCGCAAGGCCAGTACTGGTATTTCAATGCGATTCTCTCGCTCTGATGTCATACTTCTTCTCTGATTATTACTATTGTGTCTTTATATGGGGATGGGCTAACAAAGTTCAATTAACCCGCAGTATATTTCTATAAGGCGTAGTCTTAATCTACTGCAAACCGTTTTGAAAAGCAGTAACTAATGCTTGATATCACAAATAAAAAAAGGCCCGGAGGCCTTTTTATATATTTTGATTGTTTTATTCGCTGGCGGCTTTTTTGTCCGCACTATCGTAAATAAGAATGGGATTAGACTCACCGCGAATCACGGTTTCATCAATCACCACCTTGCTTACGTTTTCCATAGAAGGTAATTCGTACATGGTTTCAAGCAGAACAGCTTCTACAATTGAACGCAGGCCGCGGGCACCTGTTTTGCGCTGCATCGCTTTCTTAGCAATCGCAAACAAGGCATCTTCACGAAACTCAAGTTCAGTGTCTTCCATGGCAAACAAGGCAGAATACTGTTTGGTAATCGCATTCTTCGGCTCTTTCAGAATCTGAATTAACGCTTCTTCATTCAGTTCTTCCAGGCTGGTTACCACTGGCAGTCGTCCGATAAACTCCGGAATCAACCCGTATTTCACCAGATCTTCTGGCTCTACCTGACGGAACAGCTCAGAAATGGCCTTCTTGTTTTCCTTGGACTTCACTTCAGCGCCAAAGCCAATGCCGCTGCCGCTGGTCGCGCGTTGTTCGATGACTTTGTCGAGCCCTGCAAATGCACCACCACAGATAAACAGGATCTTAGAGGTATCAACCTGCAGAAATTCCTGTTGCGGGTGCTTGCGTCCACCTTGCGGCGGTACGGATGCTACAGTGCCTTCGATCAACTTCAATAGCGCTTGCTGAACACCTTCTCCGGATACGTCACGCGTAATCGAAGGGTTGTCTGATTTACGGCTGATCTTGTCGATTTCATCAATGTAAACAATACCGCGCTGGGCTTTTTCTACATCGTAATCACACTTCTGCAGCAGCTTTTGAATAATATTTTCAACGTCTTCACCCACATAACCGGCTTCGGTCAGTGTGGTGGCATCAGCCATGGTGAAAGGTACGTCTAACAGACGAGCCAACGTCTCAGCCAACAGGGTTTTACCGCTACCGGTAGGCCCAATTAGCAGAATGTTACTTTTGCCTAACTCAACGCCTTCGTGTACATCACCATTGCGTAAACGCTTGTAATGGTTGTAAACCGCCACCGACAGAACTTTCTTCGCGTGCTCCTGACCAATCACATAGTCGTTCAGGTGCTCGTGAATTTCCTGGGGTTTTGGCAGCGCATTTTGCTTTTGCTTATTCGGGGCAATCTCCTTGATCTCTTCCCGAATAATATCGTTGCATAACTCAACGCACTCATCGCAGATGAACACTGAGGGGCCGGCGATAAGCTTTCTGACCTCGTGCTGGCTTTTGCCACAGAACGAGCAATACAGAAGTTTATTGTCGCCGTCGCTGCTTTGTTTGTCGCTCATAGATTATTGCCTCTATACTGCCCGGCAAACATAAACAATAACGCCGGGCTTATATAACTATACTACTTAGAAGCCGTTGCGTCAGATCGATTTGTTAAAACCTGATCGATTAGCCCGTATTCTTTGGCTTCATTTGCACTTAAGAAGTTGTCACGGTCCGTGTCTCTGGCAACCGTTTCATAATCCTGGCCAGTATGCTGTGCCATCAAACGGTTTAACTTCTCTTTAATGCTTAAAATTTCGCGAGCGTGAATCTCAAAATCAGAAGCCTGGCCCTGGAATCCACCCAAAGGTTGGTGAATCATGACCCGGGCATTAGGTAAGCAATAGCGCTTGCCCTTGGCTCCGCCTGATAACAAGAATGCACCCATGCTGGCTGCCTGACCCACACACACAGTGCTCACGTCTGGCTTAATGAAATTCATGGTGTCGTAAATGGCCATCCCTGCTGTCACAGAGCCGCCAGGAGAATTGATATACAGGAAAATGTCTTTTTCTGGGTTTTCTGCTTCCAGAAACAGCATTTGTGCGACGATCAAATTGGCCATGTGATCCTCTACCTGACCAACCAGGAAAATCACGTTTTCCTTTAAAAGACGCGAATAAATATCGTAAGAACGCTCTCCTTTAGCAGTTTGTTCAACAACCATGGGAACCAGGGCGTTCATCGGATCAAGTGGGCTATGCATTTTGCGATACCTTACGTACTAACAGAAATAAAAATGCTCGGACTAGACCGAGCATTTAAACAGTTGCTTGTAGGTTAAGTCAATCTGGGAGTGTAAAATTACCCCTGTTTGTTCATAACCTCGTCAAACGCTTTTGTCACGTCGGTAGTTTTTGCTTTGCTCACTACCCATTCGATGGCTTGTTCTTCAAGCGCAACGTTTTGCATTTGTTGCATCAGTTCCTGGTTGTTTTTGTAATATTCAACCACTTCCTGAGGATCTTCATACGCAGACGCCATCGTTTCGATCAGGCTATCTACTTTTTCTTGATCCGCTTTCAGTTCGTTTTGCTTGATGATTTCACCCAGTAACAAACCAATTGTTACGCGACGCTTAGCGTTGTCTTTAAACAGATCGCCTGGCAGCTCTGGCATGTTTGCACCACCGCCTTGCTGACTGAAACGCTGTTTAGCTTGTTCGCGCAGTGCATTGATTTCTTGCTCAACCAATGCAGCAGGCACGTCCATCTCGTTCTTTTCAATCAGTTTAGCAATAACGGCTTCTTTCAGCTCGTTTTTCAGTGTTGTGCTCAGCTCGCGTTCCATGTTTTTACGCACTTCCGCTTTCAATGCTTCCACATCACCGTCTTCGATACCGAACAGTTTTGCAAATTCTTCATCAACTTTTGGCAGAGTCAGACCTTCAACTTTCTTCACGCTAACTGCGAACTGAGCGGCTTTACCTTTCAGGGCTTCTGCGTGGTAGTCTTCAGGGAAAGTCACATCTACAGTGACTTCTTCGCCTTTCTTCGCACCAACCAGTGGCTCTTCGAAGCCAGGGATCATTCGGCCTTTGCCCAATTCAAGCGTAAAGTCTTCAGCTTTACCGCCTTCGAACTCTTCGCCGTCTACTGTGCCAACGAAATCAATAACAACGCGGTCGTCTTTACGTGCTTTACGACGTACTTCTTTCCACTCACCGTGTTGCTTCTGTAACGTTTCCATCATGTTGTCCAGGTCAGCGTCGCTGATCTCTACAACAGTTTTCTCAAGCTCGATTTCTTCTACACCCTTCACTTCTACTTCCGGGTATACTTCGAACTTGGCTACGAATTCTAAATCTTCGCCATCCTGATCTTTTGTTAATTCAAAAGCAGGCATGCCAGCAGGATTGATTTTTTCCTGAACGATGGCCTGATAGAAGTTTTGCTGCATTACATCGCCAGCCACTTCCTGACGTACAGCCTGGCCGTAACGCTTTTTGATTACGCTTACTGGTACTTTACCTGGACGGAAGCCGTTAATACGCTGGGTTTTCGCTAACTGCTGTAAACGCGCTTTAACCGCATTATCTACTGACTCAGCAGGAACAGTAATAGTAAGACGGCGTTCTAAACCTTGAGTCGTCTCGACTGAAACTTGCATTGTATTACCTCAACTGTGCGCCTAAGACGCTTTATTTTCCAGCCTTTGTCTCCCAGCGGTAACAGTTACCAACCAGCAGAAAAAGGTCGATTCTTCGCGCTTACTAATGTGCGCTGCCATAAAAAGACGCAGTAGTATACAGTTTGCTAATAGCAGAGTCGAGCGTTAATCACGCCTTTCATGGCCGCACAGCAGAGACTGCGCAGAAAAGCGTCAAAATACTGAGAAAAAACAGAAAGAATGGTCGGTGAGACAGGATTTGAACCTGCGACCCCTTGTACCCAAAACAAGTGCGCTACCAAGCTGCGCCACTCACCGACTCGAAGAGATATTTGCTAAAGTGGTGCGGAAGGAGAGACTTGAACTCTCACGCCGTGAAGCACTGGAACCTAAATCCAGCGTGTCTACCAATTCCACCACTTCCGCAAGAAAATGGGGTGGACGATGGGACTTGAACCCACGACAACCGGAATCACAATCCGGGGCTCTACCAACTGAGCTACGCCCACCATTGAGGTGTTGCTGATTATACAAATAATAGTTGAGGTTAGGTAACTATTATTTGCTTATGCTGCATATTTTTTACCGGTTTCGCGTGGCGCGTCCGGCAGGATTCGAACCTGCGACCCACGGCTTAGAAGGCCGTTGCTCTATCCAGCTGAGCTACGGACGCTCGGCGAATCTACGCTAGCATAAAATGGTCGGTGAGACAGGATTTGAACCTGCGACCCCTTGTACCCAAAACAAGTGCGCTACCAAGCTGCGCCACTCACCGACTGTGTAAGGAGAGTAAATTTCCCTCTCGTTACGGGGGGCGCATGTTACCGATTTGCCCCTACCTCGTCAAACACTTTTTTTAGCAAAATGTTTGTATGCTCATTAACTCAGCAACTGAGTTATTTTTTAGCCAACAATAGTCCATATGAAGGACAGCTATTGAAAAATTCCCTGGCGACCTGAATACCACCCGCAAAAGACATTACACCGATTGCTAACTTCCTAAGCCACACTATTTATGTGAAAATATTAGGTACTCTCCTTTTTGAATCAATAGAAGCAGCAAGTAACTATGACCGCGCACCTTATAGACGGCAAACAAATTGCCAAGCAAGTCCGACAAGACGTCGCCAGTTATGTAAAATCATTAAAAGAAGCCGGTAAACGTCAACCCGGTCTTGCCGTTGTCCTGGTAGGCGCAGATCCTGCGTCGCAAGTGTATGTTTCAAACAAACGCAAAGCCTGTGAAGAAGTGGGCTTTTTATCACGCTCTTTTGATTTGCCAGCAGACAGTAGCCAGGAAGATCTAATAGCGCTGGTTGACAAACTCAATGACGACGCAGAAATTGACGGCATTCTGGTACAGTTACCTTTGCCTGCTGGTTTAAATGCAGAAGCCATTCTTGAACGTATTCATCCGCACAAAGACGTCGATGGCTTCCACCCTTACAACATAGGCCGACTGGCTCAGCGTATTCCGGCCCTTCGCCCGTGTACGCCAAAGGGCATTATGACCATGATTGAAGCAACCAAGCGTCCTGTGAAAGGCCTGGATGCGGTTATTGTTGGCGCATCGAATATTGTTGGACGCCCAATGTCACTGGAGTTATTGCTTGCCGGTTGCACGGTGACAACCTGCCACAAGTTTACCCAGGATTTAAAATCACACGTTAGCCGTGCGGACCTGCTGGTTGTTGCGGTAGGTAAACCTGCGTTTATTCCGGGAGACTGGATTAAACCTGGCGCTATCGTTATTGATGTAGGTATTAACCGCACTGCTGAAGGCGGCCTGGTTGGTGATGTCGAATTCGACAAAGCGAAAGACAGAGCCGGTTATATTACCCCCGTACCAGGTGGTGTTGGCCCAATGACAGTGGCCAGTTTGATTGAAAACACGCTGGAAGCCTACGTTAAATTCCATTCATGAAAATGACTCCGCAAACACCAGCCAGTCTGCACGTGCAGCGCTGGCTGGATACGATGGTGATAGCCCATAACTTTTGCCCTTTCGCCAGCTATGTTCGCAATAACAACCAAATCCGTTATGCCGAATGCGAAAGTGCCGACATGGCCGACGCCCTGACAATGTTACAAAACGAGTGCGAATTACTCGATAACAACCCGACTATCGCCACCACACTACTCATATTGCCGACAGGTTGGGCTGAGTTTGATGATTTTCTGCTGCTTATTGATATGGCACAGCAATGCATTGAACACTGGGATTACAGTGGCACCTACCAACTGGCCACGTTTCACCCGGATTATCTGTTTGATGGCGAGGATCCACAGAGTGCCAGTCATTACACAAACCGGGCTCCTCACCCGGTACTGCATATCATCAGAGAAAAAGACGTTACCGAAGCGCTGAAACATTATGATGCGCCACAGGATATTCCTGAGGGCAATATCGCGAAAGCGGAAGCATTAGGATGCCCACATCTGGCTGCACAATTAGCGGCCTGTAAGTCAGAAGAGTATTAACAAAGACAAAGCATCCACCCTGTACCCGCCTCTGCGGGCACAGGATATTGACTATATTTAATATTTACTCGGCTTCCGGTGATCGAATTAAATCCGAACGCAGTGTCAGTAGCCCTCTGGCCTGAAAGTCGGTCAGCTCAAACACCCAATTTTCAATACCTTCCGGCGTCCAGGGTGTCTCGCCGTCGGCCTCGTGAGCAATAGAAACAAGATAACCTGAGGCGTCCTGCTGTTTAGCAAAAACATGAATCGTTAGCGTCTGCTTGTTACCGTTCAGCGTAATCGATTGTAATGGTTCATCGAGAGCTTCTTCCGGCATACGCGCACGCATGTCGTCGTAGTTCACATTTACGATGTCATTGAGCGTTTGTGACAAGATACCCGGATACGCTAGTTCGGAAGCTGCGACATCAAATAGTTGCCACTCACCGTTTTCACTGTTGTTAAACAGCGTAAAAGGTTCCTGCCCGTCTACAATGACTTCAGAGAGCGTATTAACCGACACTGTTATTAACTGCTTTGTTAGCCAGTCAGCATTGCCCACCGGCAGCGCTAATGGTTTGTCGATAAGATAACTGCGTTGTTGTGAAGGTTCCCGCACGTAGCGTCCCATACCGCTGCTGGCAAGATTGCCCAGCAACACCCGCCATTGCTGAGTAGCCGAGGCCAACGTGATCAGCGTGCCCTGGGAGCCTGGCTGTGTCACAGGCTCAACCCCCAACCGAGAATACTGACTGGCCTTGGCCGTTTTCCCTTCCAATACCGTGGCTTGAGTGAGCTCACTAACAAAATCAGCCAGCGCAGTCATATCAACCGGAAACGTCAGCATGCTGTCCAGATGCGTGGCGAACCATTGGTTTTGCTCCCGGCGCGCACTAAATACAACACCCTCTGCATTTTCTATGGTTACCGCCGTGAGCGCTGAAGCATTTTCCTCCAGTCCGCCCAGCAGGACATGAGCTGGTGCACTGTCTGCCTGTCCTCTGTACATCGTTAAGTAGTAAGCGCCACCTAACGACAAAATAACCAATACACTTAGAACAACGATACGCTTCATGCGGCGATTTCCTCCCTGACTTGTTTACCGGCCCGGCGCTTAAATAAACGCGCGCTTAGCCATAACAAGGTAACCAACACTAGCGGTGCAACGGCAATATTGAGTAATTTCAGATAATTGCCCAACGTGTCTATGTCACGCTCCAACTGATACCTTACATCGCGCAACTCCCTGCGAATCGCTCCCCGCTGCGCAATAAACTCGTCAAGTGCAGCCTGCTGCTCCGGACTGAGCGTTAACGCACCGGATTCATTTTGCACACTCTGCAACTCGGCTAATTGCGCTTCCGTTTGTTGCAACTGGGCCTGCAGCCGCTCTTCCTGTTCCCGGAAGCGCGCTTCCGCTTTCGCTTCCAAAGCCTGAACCACCTCGAAAGGTCGCGCATACGTACCGCGTCCCCGAATACTGATCAATGCGCTGCTTCCGGCCAGGTTTTCGCTAGCGTTGATCACCGCGTCACCATTATTCGCGAATGGTGTGAACAAGGTTTCGCCAAAGAAATTGCTTTGCTGAACCCAAAAGCGATCCGCCAACATGTCGGCATCCGTGAACACAATAACGTTTAACTGTGTAGTCTGACTCACATGTGCAGATTGCATTGCGTTACTTTCTTCAAAATCAGGCGCGCTGTCGTAGGCCGAACGTGTTGCTCCGGCAATCCTTGCAGCCAGCGTGTATTGCTGTTTAGTCGTATCCAGCATGCGTTGCAGCGCTCCAGGGTCACGAGTAAGCGCATAGTCACTGCTGCTCACAGCTACGCCGTCCTGCGAAGAATACGCAAGGGGAGTCAGGCGCAAGCGGCTGTCCTGATTTAGCGAGAGTGGCGCAAACGACGAGCCGTTAATAAGCTCCAGATTGGCCGTAATAATGTCCTCGCGATTTAACTGCTCGCCGGTTAAACCAATGATCCCGGGATGTCTTGCGACTGCACCTTCCGGCGTGCGAATGTCCAGTCCCAATCGAGCATCTAATACGACTTTGCTGGTGTCGACGTTAATCCCCCACTTTTCCAATAGCGAGAACTCGGATGCATTGGCGCCCATCGCGCTCATCATCGCCATTGGGTCTGACTCGTAGTGGCTATCCATGAACAGGAGTATCCGCCCTTGTTTCATCGCGAACTGATCGATGGAGTACAACAGGGATTCTGATAAGTTTTGCGGATGCACAACCACCAGCACATCTGTGTCGTCAGGCAATTGCGATGCATCACTGCCAATCGTGGTAACATCGTAGAGCTGATTTAGCTGACTATAGAACGTCATTGGCGGCGTATACTGGCCCGACATGGGATTTTGGCCACCGAGTAAGTTCAAGTCCGTTAATAGCGTTACAGAAACAGGCTCAGGATCGCTTAACTGATAAATGAGCTTACTAATGTCATATTCGAGAAAGGTTTCCTGCTGGGGGTCAAAAAAGCCGATACTGAACTGGTCGTCTACCGCATTCGTACCCGCTAACCCGAAGTAAATTGCTTCGCCAACCGGCCCAAGCGTTGCCCCGGTCAAGCCATACTGTGCGGCAAGATCTTCTGCCTCAGAAAAAGGCTCAGGGTCAATCACTTTTAGCGTAATCTTACCATTCGCACGACTGGCGTACTCTTCCAACAGGCTCTGAACGCGATTGGCATAATTGCGCAATGCGGTCATGCCTTTCGATGCGGAATCCGAAAAGAAGAAGTACAGTACAATCGGTTCGTCCAATTCATCCAGCACCTTCTGACTGCCGGGCGACAGGGAATACACTTTATCTTCGGTTAAATCAATGCGGTAATGACCTAATAATTCATTGTTGATCACCACAACACCGAAAAATAGCACAATGAGCAGCGCGAGAGTTGTTAAGGCAGTAGTATTTTTCATGGTTAATCCGCCTTCTTATTTTCAATTACAACCAGGCTGGCATACAGCCAAATCACCATAATAATCAGGAAGTAGCCCACGTCATTCATAGCAAGTACCCCTTTTGCCATGGCTTCAAAGTGGGTAAGAAAACTGAAGCTGGCTACGGTATCGAGCAACAGGTTACCCGCCCAGGGCTCAAACGCATCCAGCACGATACCGCTGCCTGACACCACAAATAAAAAGCACACAACCACGGCCAGAATAAATGCAACAACTTGATTGCGAGTGAAGGCTGACATACAGGTACTGATAGCCAGAAACGCCCCGGACATAAGCCAGCTGCCAATGTAAGCGGCCAGTATTATGCCGTTGTCGGGTTGACCGAGATAGTTAACGCTTAGCCATAAAGGAAAGGTCAGAATTAGCGAGAGTGCGAGGATAAACCAGGCCGCCAGAAATTTGCCCAGCACTGCCTCACCTATGCTCACGGGTAACGTCATTAATAATTCAATTGAGCCGGATTTGCGCTCTTCGGCCCAACTGCGCATCGCCATGGCTGGCACCAGAAACAAATACAACCAGGGATGAAAATTAAAAAACGGAATGAGGTCAGCCTGACCGCGTTCGTACAGGTTGCCAATGAAAAAGGTAAACACGCCTGACAGCATTAAAAAAATCGCAATGAACACATAAGCGACCGGCGTGGCAAAGAAACTACTGAATTCTCTGCGGGTAATAAACCAGACATTAGCCATGTGACACCTCCCGGGTAGTGATATCCCGGAATACTTCGTCCAGCCGCCCTTGCTCAAGGGTGAGGGTTTCAACCGGCAAACGGCGCTGGGTAACGTATTCGTTGATGACATGGAAAATATGCTTACCGGGTTCGGGAAACAAGGTCACCAAACCGGTTTTGCGATCGATTTCCATTTCTTCGACACCCTCAAGCTCTGCCAGGCCGGAAATATCCGCGGCATAGCTCATCTTCAGGCTGACTGCATTGCAAAAACGAGACTGATGACGCAGTGCATTGGGCGTATCATCAAATCGAAGCTGGCCGTTGGCAATGATCATAACCCGATTACATACCGCTGTGACTTCCTCAAGAATGTGGGTAGAAATCACCACAATTTTCTCTTTCGACAAGTCTTCAATTAACTGACGAACATGGTGTTTTTGATTTGGATCCAGACCGTCTGTCGGTTCATCGAGGATCAGAATATCCGGGTCATGCAAAATAGCTTGCGCCAGGCCGACACGGCGCTTGAATCCCTTTGACAGATTATCTATCGGTCGGTTTAGCACATCGGCTAATTCAACCCGGCCAATTACATCAAACAAACGTGACTTTCGCGCAGCGCCTTTCAGCCCGCGAACATCGGCAATGAAGTGCAGAAATTGCCAAACCGTCATATCGCCGTAGGCGGGCGCGCCCTCGGGTAAGTATCCGATATTGCGCTGAATCGCTTTGGCATCCGACGCGTAGCGCTTGTCCTGAATAACAATATCGCCTGACGTAGGTGGCAAGAACCCGGTCAGCATTTTCATGGTAGTGGATTTGCCCGCTCCATTCGGACCGAGAAACCCAACGATATTGCCTGGTGCAATATCAAACGACAAATCATCAACCGCTTTAAAGTGGTGGTAATGTTTGGATAAGTTTTTTACTGAGATCATAGTCATCCTATTACGATCTGCGACGCTTATTCTTTTACGTTGTACTAAATAGTCTGTGTGCACTGTGGCTACATGAGCTAATGTGCGCTTGATATATAGTGACACACGCGTAAATTTCAATCATGTGTTATGTGATGAATTCACAAAATAGGGCTGTGTAATGGACCGGAGGGAACTGAATAGCAAAAAACATCGCCGGCCATCTGGCCAGCGACAAGATGCTATGTCCCAGGGAGGACGTGGTTGGGCTATCCATAGAGACAACTTACATTCAAGCGTCGAATGGATCGCACTCACGGAATAGCCAATGTAAGATACCCCGAAAATGTGTGCACAATGTGTCAGAACCACTACAAAAGTGTTGCAAACTATGACAAAACCGAATGTGTACTCAATTGAACCAATTGGAACACTTGAGTCGCCTTTTAAACAAAAATTTGCGATCCCCCGTCAGCCAGCACTGGCAAAAGCGCAAGGTCGAATTAAACTCACCCCGCCTTTTAGTGACCCTAATTCGCTGCGGCAAATAGACACATACAGTCATCTCTGGCTGTTGTTTCTATTCCACGAGAATTTGGATAAAGGATGGTCACCCACGGTCAGAGCGCCGCGCCTGGGTGGCAATACCCGCACGGGCGTATTTGCTACCCGAAGCACCTTTCGTCCCAACGGCATTGGCATGTCTGCAGTGGAAAACCTGGGCGTTAAGCACACTGCATCGGGGCTGTTTCTCCATGTGGGCAATATCGATTTGCTGCACGGCACACCCATTATCGATATCAAACCCTACATTCCCTACAGTGATGCTATACAGAATGCGTCGGCTGCGCTGCTTGACGACAAGCCCGTGCCAAATTTAGCCGTGAATTTTACCGAGCAGGCTCGTGCTCAACTTGCCAGGCAACCACAACAGGATTTGCCTCTGTTAATTGAAAACTGCTTATCGCAAGACCCTCGCCCCGCTTACAAACAGTCGCAGCTGGATGATCCGAAAGACTACCAGGTTCAGTTTTACGATGCAGACGTACACTGGCGGGTTTCTCAGGGCGAGGTTTGGGTCACCGAGATTGTATCGTTGGTATAAGTTGAGTTGACTGCTTTTAGACAACAAACTTGCTGTTTGCACGCGAGCTGACCTGCCCCCAATAACCTGTTCAGAAAAAATGTGTGGGAAAGAACACAGACCGGGGACAACAGGCTTTGTAAGCGCCCGTAACGCTGCTAGAATACGCGGGTTTAATAATCAGAAATAGGTAAACACTACCAATGCGTACCAGCCAGTATTTGTTATCGACGCAAAAAGAAACCCCTGCTGATGCAGAAGTCATTAGCCACCAGCTTATGCTGCGCGCGGGTATGATCCGCAAACTCGCTGCCGGTATGTACACCTGGCTGCCAACCGGTCTGCGTGTACTGAATAAAGTTGCCAACATCGTTCGCGAAGAAATGAACAAATCCGGTGCCATCGAAGTCCTGATGCCGGTAGTACAACCCGCTGACCTGTGGGAAGAGTCTGGTCGCTGGGAAGAGTATGGTCCCGAGCTATTGCGCATTAAAGACCGCCACCAGCGTGACTTTGTACTGGGCCCGACTCATGAAGAAGTGATCACAGCCCTGGTACGCAACGAAATCAGCAGCTACAAACAACTGCCAATTAACCTGTATCAGATTCAGACCAAATTCCGCGACGAAGTTCGCCCGCGTTTTGGCATTATGCGTGGCCGTGAATTTACCATGAAAGATTCGTACAGCTTCCACTTGAGCCAGGACTGCCTGCAAGGAACGTACGATGTTATGTACAGAACCTACTGTAATATCTTTGAACGCATGGGTCTGGACTATCGCGCGGTTATCGCCGATTCCGGCTCTATTGGTGGTAGCGTTTCTCATGAATTCCATGTTCTAGCCGACTCAGGTGAAGACGCCATCGCCTTTTCTACCGAATCAGACTACGCCGCAAACGTTGAAATGGCACAGACGCTGCCGGTTGAATCTGCTGGCGAGCAAGCCCTTCAGTTTGTATTGGTTCAGGGTGAATCCGAAGACGATGCTGAGCAATGGGTGTTGTTAGCACTGTCTGCACAGCACACGCTGAACGATATCAAAGCCGAAAAAGTCGCGCAGGTAGCCAGTCCGCTGGTTATTGCCAGCGACGAAAAAGCGCAGTCTGTTTTAGGTGTTGCGTTAAGCGACGTTGATGTAGCGTCAGTTTCCGTACCTGTGATTGCAGACTTTGTGGCAGCTGCCATTTTGGGTGAATCCTTTACGGGCGAAACTGCTGACCTGCGCAACATTGAAGCTGGCGATCCGTCTCCGGATGGCAAAGGCACCATAGAAATCAAGCGCGGTATTGAAGTGGGTCATATCTTCCAACTGGGCGATAAATACTCTAAAGCTATGAACTGCGGTGTGTTAAGTGAAACCGGCAAACACGAGATTTTATCGATGGGCTGCTACGGTATTGGCGTGTCGCGTATTGTGGCCGCAGCGATCGAGCAGAACCACGACAAGTACGGCATTATGTGGCCAGACCCTATCGCCCCATTCAAGGTTGCGCTAATTCCTATGAACATGCACAAGTCACAGCGGATTAAAGACGCTGCAGAGGCGATTTATGCGCAATTAGTCGATTTAGGCATTGAAGTGTTGTTTGACGATCGCAAAGAGCGCCCGGGCGTAATGTTCAACGACATGGAACTGGTAGGGATCCCGCACAGTATTGTTGTCGGCGAACGAAATCTTGATAATCAGCAAGTTGAGTACAAAAACCGTCGCACAGGTGAGAAAACACTACTAGACTTATCAGACGTTGCCAATTTCATTGGAACGCTTTAATAATAAGAAAAAGCAAACGCCTCGCTGACAATACGCAGTGAGGCGAACAAGCGTAAGGAGCGAACATGCAACTCACCTTCTATGGTGTGCGAGGTTCAATACCCACACCCGGCGAAGATTTTGTGCGATATGGCGGTAATACCGCTTGTGTGCATGTTGTTCCTGGTGACGGTACCGATATCATTCTGGACTCCGGTACCGGCATTCGATTGCTCGGCGAAAAGTTAATTAAAAAAACCACGCCAATTCATATTCTGCTGACCCACAATCACTGGGATCACATTCAGGGCTTTCCCTTTTTTACGCCCATTTATCAACCCGAGCGTGAAATTAACATTACCCCAGGCTTAACAACCCTGCCGGAATACGACGCCATTATGAAACAAATGCAAGGGTCGGTATTCCCGGTCCCTGCCAGCGCGTTGCAGTCCAACATTGTCATTACCCCCATTCCGGATTCCACCAACCATTGGAAAATTGGCAGCGCAAGTATTGCCCGCCTCCCCATGAACCACCCTGGAAAAGGCAGTGCGTACTCCATTACCGATCAGGGCAAAAAAATAGCGTACATTACCGATAACGAGCTGTACCCTCCATACAAAAAAGAAACAGATTTTCTGACCTTTGTAGAATTTGCCCGGGATGCCGACCTGATCATCCACGATGCACAGTACATGACATCCGACATGCCGGCGAAAAGTGGCTGGGGCCACTCGGTGGCTGAAGAAGCAGTTAAGCTGGCTATGGCTTGTAATGCCAAACGTCTGGCACTGTACAGTCACGATCCGTGTAGAACCGATGACGACATTGATGCGATTGTGTCTCACTGTAATCAGTTTATTGCTGCCGCCGAGTCGCCGCTGGAGATGTTTGCCGCTTACGAAGGACTCACCATTGATTTTTGTGAATAACCGCTCCGTTAATTACTTTTGTTATTTTAAAGGGTGTTTGGCGTCGTTGCTGCTTGTTGCCACGTCTGCCCTTGCTCAGGATCCCAATGCGACTCAACAGTTGGAGCAAGAACCCGGAGTTGTCGCCAAGCCCAATATACTAACCAAACGCTTTGAATCAGATCGCACAGCACTGGCAAATGCATTTGCCATTACTCAGTATCAGCGCAACTATATTTTGCCCTTTAGTCATGTTACTAACCCAAATTCATTGGGCAACGAAGCATTAACCAGTGACAATGTCGACAACAACGAAGCCAAGTTTCAACTCAGTATCAAACTTCCGCTTTACACACAGCAAGATTCGGTTGAAGGGTTGTATTTCGGTTTCACCCTGACCTCGTTCTGGCAGCTGTATAACAGTGAAGTGTCCAAACCCTTCAGAGAAACCAATTATCAGCCCGAAGTGTTCTACCAGTGGAATACCGATATCCGTTTACTGGGTTTTGACTTCAATGCTATTCAACTGGGCTTTAATCACATGTCCAACGGGCAAAGCGGTATCCGCTCAAGAAGCTGGAACCGCGTTATGCTTTCAACCTTGTTTAGCGACGAGGATGACGTCTATTACCTGAAAACCTGGTATCGCGTTCCTGAAGATGCGAAAGTCGATGAAAATGATACCAGTGGTGATGACAATCCGGATATCAACCATTATTACGGCCGCATGGAAATAGGTTACGGCACCCGCTTCGACAATTGGGGCGTGCTTATTCAGCTAAGAAACAACCTGGAATGGGACAAAAATCGCGGCAGTGTTGGTATAACGTTTAGCTACCCCATTTCACCTCGTTACGAAGCAGTGCTGGAGTACTTTAACGGTTACGGTGATTCACTCATCGATTACAACCGCAAGCAGGAGCGCATCGGCGTCGGAGTCCAGCTCGCGCTGTTTTAATTCAGCGGCTTCGTTAAGGTTTACTGCAGTTTAGTAGACACCGGCTGCTTTAAAAAGCTGAAGATGAACGTCTACCAGCGCACCAATATCACGCTGGTACCCGCCTCCAATGACACAAGCCACCGGCAGGCAATGCTGCTTGCAGGCATTAATGACCAGTCGGTCCCGGGCTAACACCCCGGCCGTGCTGATGTTAAGATGACCCAGATCATCATCCTCGTGGATATCGACACCGGCATCATAAATAACCGCGTCGGGAGAATAACTTCGCAGGGCCAAAGACAGCGCCTCATCAACTACATTCAGATAATCGTCATCGGTCGTGCCTTTGGGCAGTGGAAAATCCATGTCTGACTGTTGTTTACGGTGGGGAAAGTTCTTTTCACCGTGCAATGAAAGCGTGATTACACTGTCGTCATGCTGGGCCAATAATGCAGTACCGTCCCCTTGATGCACATCCAGATCAACAATCAATACTCTGTCGATATCAGAGGACTGCAGCATTCGCCTGGCGGCCAGATAGAGATCGTTAAACAAACAAAACCCTGAACCAAAGTCGGCGGCAGCATGGTGATAACCACCGGTGAGGTTTAGTGCAATGCCATGTTGCAGTGCCAGCTCTGCTGTCTGAATGGTGCCGCCAACGGCGGTGAGGCTGCGTTGGATTAATTGTTCCGACCAGGGAAAGCCAATACGTCGCATAGCCTGTCGGTCCAGCGTTCCGCTTACCAGATTATTTACATACTCAGGCAGGTAATGTTGTTGCAGTAACTCAACGGAAACGGGCTCAGGTGAGACAAAACGTTCACGCTCTACTCCCCTTGCCAACAACGCATCGTAAATCCCCTGATATTTTTCAATCGGGAACCGATGCCTCACCGGCAAAGAAAGCTGACTGTAAATAGGATGAAACGTCAGGTTGTTTAACAACATGTTGGCCTGTACTGCGCAGTGTTTGCCCCATTGTACGCCAAAATACGCTGTTTAGCTCAGTGCTGATACCACAGAGGTGACGTTTTGTGACATCTGCCCAATCGCCCGGGAGATACCATCGCTTTTCGCCAGCGTGTGATACTCTTCTGACGAACGCAGCACTTTTTGGGTAACGGCATCCAATTGCCGGACCACCTCAGACTGCTCACCAGCTGCATCGTTTAGCGCAGCAACCACACTTTGTGTTTCTTCAATGTAGCGCACAAGGTCATTCAGTAATACCAGCGCCCGCTGCGCGCTTTGTGCATTGGAATCAGCGTGATGCTGCCCGTTTTGCATAGCATTAACGGCTTTGTTGGCATCAGACTCAAAGGCGCTGAGGATGCCGTTTATTTCCTGAGTCGATTGCTGCGTTTTCGCTGCCAGTGCCCTCACCTCATCAGCAACAACGGCAAAGCCTCGTCCGTGGTCACCGGCTCTGGCTGCTTCAATGGCCGCATTCAACGCAAGCAGGTTAGTCTGATCGGCAATTTCATTGATGACATTGACCACGGTAAGAATACTGGCACTTCTCGCCTGCAACTCATTCACGATTTCACTGGCATCTGTCACCGTTTGTGCCAATTGGGCAAAGCCCTGATTGGCCGATTCAAAGGTTTGATAGCACTCATTTACCTGGGTTTGAGAGTTACCCGACGCCACCGATACCTGTGTGGTAATTGCGACCAGGCTTTTTACAATTTCATCCAGTTTGGCATTTGCACTGGCAAGGGCGTCAGACGATTGATGCTGTGTATTTGCGCCGCGCTCAATGGCCTGGCTGACATCATCCAGCGTGTCGTGCGAACGCTGCATTTCCAGTTGCGCATCAGAGAGCAGCGTAACCGTATCCTGCAGTTTAGTTTGCAAATGACGCGTGGCGCTCGCTACTGCGCCTAATTCATGCTCACTGCGATACGACAAGCGATAGTCATAGTGCTTTTGCTCCATTTGACGCAAGCAGGCGGCAATGTCGCGAGTGGGTTTTACGATATTTTTGCGTAAATTAACCACCAGGTACCAGATACAAAGCACACTCACCACCACCGACAATAGTAAGATCATCCACAACCGCTGGCGGGTTTGGCTGGCTACGTCTTCTTTAGCGTGCTTAGACAGCAATGCGATTCGGTCAGCTAACTGCTGCAGTAACTTGGCAGGTTCGCGGTCGATGCCGCGCACAAAGGTGTCGCCCACTTTAGGGTCGAATCCTGCCGCAACAAACGCCTGATAGCCTTCCCGGTACTTAGTCCCCATGGTGTCGTGTGCAACCAGAAACGCTTCTATTGTCGCACTCTGTTCAGCGTGTAACTGTTGTGCCTGAACCAACTTGCTCAGTTGGGTTCTGACACCCTGCTCGCGCTCCTGAAACCGCTGCCAGTATTTATTCCGGTCTTTCTCAACACTGCCCCGCAACAGCACGTTTTTCCATTCCTGCACCTGGGTTTTAAACTCAGACAACACTTCGCTGATTTGGCGCTCGGACTCAACATGGGTCAGCTCTACCTGTTCAATGTCTTCAATCAGGCTGAACGCCAGCGAGAGCGAAACCGCGTTGAGCAACACTAAAATGCTGATAATCGCCATGACGGGCGTCATGATCAAGCGATTGATACTGGTAAAACGTATCATGTAGGGCCTCCGGAATGTGCGGTGAGGTGAATAAACCACTGTCCGTGCGCAGTGGTTGGATATTAAATAACGTTCCGGTGACACTTTTGTGACAGCCTGCTCAATAAGCAGGCAATTGAAGCTACCAGAGGGAATTCGCTGTTATTTACTTTGTACGTTATTAGTTCATTGCCTGAAGAATATAAGGTGCGACGTAACGAGACCCAAACACAGACAGGTGACTTTGATCTTTGTACAACAAGGTGTCATTGATAACCGCTTTACATACCCCCTGTTCACAAAGCACATTGGCGAGGTCGACGACTTTCACATTTTCGTACCGTTTGGCGAGGTCAGTAGCAACAGCATTGTAGGTCTTAACCAGGTCATTCGCTCTGTGTTCCTGCTCGGTCTCAATACAGGGTTGTCGCTGTGAGTACAGTGGCAGGCGGTTTTCCAGGCAGTGGTTAGGTAATGCATTTAAAAACGGATTATCGAGTACAATCAATACCTGTTTGTGTTTGGTATGCAGTGCCGATAAGGTGCGCTGAAACCCATTCTCCAACACCGCTTTATACTCCGTGACATGGGGCGCAGTTGTATCTTTAATATTAACGTCACAGCGAGGGGAATGGGCTAGCACCACATTCTGTATTTGGTCGTTTTGCAGCACATAATTTAACGCCTGCTCAATGAGTAAATAACCATTCGCCCGCATAGTCTGTACTTCTGCGTTGCCTTCAACCACAAACCCGGACGAAATACCACGCAAAGGAGACTGACAAGACGCGGGAAACAACGCCACACTGTCGCCTTGTCTGGCGGCCAGCTCGGCGAGGCCATCAAATAAATGGCCAGCATGGGAATCCCCAATAACGGCTATTGTGTTCTCTGCTTGTTGAAAGCGACATGCGTTGTCATTCACTTGGTTCCAGGACGTAAAAGACTCACTACAACGCGCTGAGGTCGATGCCACACTAAACTTTTCTGGCTCAACCGACGGATAATTTGAAACAACACTAAAAGCAATCAGCGCCGCCCCTGCAGCCATACCAGCAGACAGCGGTAAGAAGCGAACAAAAATAGCGCTTATATTTTGAAAATTACGTTGAGCCGGCTTTTCCATAAACACATGCGTCAACCAGGAGAGCAAGACAGATAGCGCCAGCGCAATGACCAATTCTGTAGTGTCGGGTTCAGTCCCTTTGAGTATGCGCAAAAAGCTAAGGACCGGCCAGTGCCACAAGTAAAGAGGGTAGCTAATCTTCCCTCCCCACACGGCAAGGGGATGGCTAAATAACCAACGATTGAGCAATGCGTGCGGCCCGGCGGCTATGATGGCAAGACTTCCCATTACGGGTAGCAATGCCCAGTATCCTGGAAAAGCCGAGGATTTACTGACGGCAAAATACCCAGAAACCACACACGTTAGCCCAATTATCGAGATGGCATTGGTAATAACGAGTTGGGTTGATATGGATTGTCTCAATAGCAATGATTGTGTGCTTACTTTAACAATGACCCAGGCCAGTAAACTGCCAGCAAGCATCTCCCAAAAACGGCCGAATGGGAGAAAATACGCCCCTGCGCTTTGCGTATTTACCAACACAATATTTACTACAAACGAAGCGATAATTAACCCAACAATAAGCGCAACTACGCCTGCTTTACGTGACCAACACAACAGCAGCAAACAGGGCCACAACAAATAGTACTGCTCTTCAACCGCCAAACTCCACAAATGCAACAGGGGCTTGGTTTCAGCTGCAACATCGAAGTAACCGGCCTCGTTCACCAACACAAAATTAATCACGAAACCCAACCCACTCAGCGCGTGTTTACCCAATAAGCGGTACTGATCGGCAGACAATGCGAACCAGCCAAAAACGAGGCTGCATAACAAAACCATAAGCAGAGCTGGAAAAATACGGCGCACTCGGCGGGCATAAAAACTGCGAAAGGTAAATGTACCTAAGGCACATTGTTCATAGAGAATACGGGATATCAAAAACCCACTGATAACAAAGAAAACATCAACCCCGGTAAAGCCACCGGGTAGTTTGTGGGGAAATGCATGAAACAACACAACGCCGGCAACGGCCAGCGCGCGCAGCCCGTCGATGTCTGAGCGGTACTTCACTTCTAATCCTTTAGAGTAAATCCTTATCCGTGATCCAGATTACCGCTAGTCAAAAATTGTGCAACGATCTTTATGGTTAACAACCAGTTAACTTTTTGTAACTCAGAAAAAACGAAAGAAAATATCTCATGGGTTGAACAGTGCCGTCTAATGCGTCGTCCTGTCAGACGGTTGAGCATTCGCTCAAAAACAAAAAGCCTTGCTGAGCAAGGCTTTTACATACTTTAACATTTATCGCACAGTCGAGCAGATTATTCCCACTCAATGGTAGCCGGTGGCTTACCGGAAATGTCATACACTACGCGGGAAATACCGTCGATTTCGTTGATAATGCGGTTCGACACATTACCCAGGAAGTCATAAGGCAAGTGTGCCCAGTGAGCGGTCATAAAGTCGATGGTTTCAACTGCGCGCAGTGATACAACCCAGTCGTACTTTCTGGCGTCGCCCATTACGCCCACTGATTTCACCGGCAGGAATACGGTAAAGGCCTGGCTGACTTTATTGTACAGATCGGCTTTGTACAGCTCTTCAATAAAGATCGCGTCTGCACGGCGTAGCAAGTCGCAGTACTCTTTCTTGATTTCGCCCAGTACGCGTACACCTAAGCCTGGGCCAGGGAACGGGTGGCGATACAGCATATCGTAAGGCAAGCCCAGCTCCAGGCCAATCTTACGCACTTCATCTTTAAATAACTCGCGCAGTGGCTCTACCAAACCCAGCTCCATGTCTTCTGGTAATCCACCTACGTTATGGTGAGATTTGATCACATGAGCTTTGCCGGTTTTCGAACCCGCAGATTCAATCACGTCCGGGTAAATAGTACCTTGCGCTAACCATTTTGCGTTGACGCGCTTGCTGGCTTCTTCATCGAATACGTACACAAACTCATTACCAATTACTTTGCGCTTGGCTTCCGGATCTTCCACACCAGCCAGCTTGGCCAGGAAACGGTCTTCTGCATCCACTTTAATGATGTTCAGACCAAAGTGGTCGCCGAACATATCCATGACCTGTGCGCCTTCGTTCAAACGCAGTAATCCGTTGTCTACAAACACACACGTCAGGCGGTCGCCGATAGCACGGTGTAACAGCATGGCCGTTACTGAAGAATCAACACCACCAGACAGACCCAGAATCACTTCATCTTCACCGACCTGCTGTTTAATACGCTCAATCGCATCGTCGATGATCGCACCCGGCGTCCACAGTTTTTCGCACTTACAGATGTCCAGCACGAAGTGAGACAGCAGGCGCATCCCTTGGCGAGTATGCGTCACTTCCGGGTGGAACTGTACGCCGTAGAATTGCTTCTCTTCGTTTGCCATTGCGGCATGCGGACAAGACGGTGTTAACGCAACGGTTTCGAATCCTTCAGGGATGGCAATCACCTTATCGCCGTGGCTCATCCACACATCCAGCAAGGCATTGCCGTTGTCGTTCAGGTGATCTTCGATTTGCGCCAGTAATGCGCTGGACTTCACCACTTCAACCTGAGCGTAACCAAACTCGCGCTTGTCAGAACCCTGAACCTGACCACCCAGTTGCTGCGCCATGGTCTGCATTCCGTAGCAGATACCCAGCACTGGCACGCCTGCTTCGTACACATATTCCGGGGCACGAGGAGAACCAGCTTCAGTCACCGACTCCGGGCCACCTGATAAGATGATGCCGGTTGGGTCAAACTCTTTAATTTGCTCTTCGCTGACATCCCATGCCCAGAGTTCACAGTAAACGCCAATTTCGCGCACGCGGCGGGCAATGAGCTGTGTGTACTGCGATCCAAAATCCAAAATAAGAATTCGATGCTTATGGATGTTTTGTGTCATGGTCTTCGCCTTCAAATAAAAATAAGCAGGCTGGTATAAAACCAGCCTGTGATAATCGCTTTGGGATGTGCTTAGCCTAAACGGTAGTTAGGCGCTTCTTTGGTAATGCTAACGTCGTGTACGTGAGACTCACCCATACCAGCTGCTGTTACCCGCACAAATTGTGGCTTGGTGTTTAGCTCAGCAATGGTCGCACAACCTGTCAGCCCCATAGCCGAACGTAAGCCACCCATTTGCTGGTGAATGATATTCGCAATAGGGCCTTTATACGCTACACGGCCTTCAATCCCTTCAGGAACAAGCTTCTCAGCGTTGTCGCTTTCCTGGAAGTAACGGTCAGATGATCCATTGCGTTGGTTCATGGCACCCAGTGAACCCATACCGCGATACGACTTGTAGTAACGGCCCTGATAAAGTTCAACTTCACCCGGCGCTTCTTCCGTACCGGCCAGCATGCTGCCTACCATGACACAGCTCGCTCCGGCTACCAGCGCTTTTGCGATATCACCCGAGAAGCGGATACCGCCGTCAGCAATAACAGGGATACCCGTACCTTCCAGCGCCGCAACGGCGTCAGAAATCGCAGTGATTTGCGGTACACCACAACCGGTAACAATACGTGTTGTACAAATTGAGCCTGGGCCAATACCCACTTTAACCGCATCCACACCTGCTTCGGCCAGCGCTTTTGCGCCGTCGCCAGTCGCAACGTTACCCGCAATGATTTGTAATTCAGGGTATTTAGCACGTACGGTTTTAACACGCTCGATAACACCTTGTGAATGACCGTGAGAGGTATCGATTAACAACACATCCACACCAGCCTCAACCAGTAGTTCAATGCGCTCGTCGGTACCAGGGCCTACGCCCACTGCAGCACCAACTCGTAAGCGACCTAATGAATCTTTACAGGCATTGGGTTTGCTTTCAGCTTTTTGGAAATCTTTTACCGTGATCAAACCTGACAGTTTAAACGCGTCGTCAACAACCAGGATTTTTTCAATACGGTGTTCATGCATCAGTTCCAGTACTTCTTCAGAGCTGGCACCTTCTTTCACCGTAACCAAACGATCTTTTGGCGTCATGACTTTACCCACCGGCAAATCAAGGCGATTTTCAAAGCGCAGGTCGCGACCGGTTACAATACCGATCAGATTGTTGTCTTTGTCGGTTACCGGGAATCCGGAATACCCCATGCGTTTACTTAGCGCAATGACGTCGCCAAGCTTGTCAGTTTCTGATACCGTTACCGGATCAGACACTACGCCACTTTCGTATTTCTTCACTTCGCGAACGTGCTTGGCTTGTTCTTCCGGCGTCATATTTTTATGAACGAAACCGATCCCGCCTTCCTGGGCAAGGGCGATCGCCAAACGCGCTTCAGAAACCGTATCCATTGCGGCTGAAACCATAGGGATATTAAGTGTGACCTCGCGGGTCAGTCGGGTTTGTAAACTTGCCGTGTGCGGTAGCACTGTGGAGTGCGCAGGAACCAATAGAACATCGTCAAAGGTTAGCGCTTCTTGAGCGATTCTGAGCATGCAATAACACCTGTGTAGTAAAGGCCTAATTGCGGCGCAATTGTAGTGTTTTTTCAGTTTCAGGTAAACTGTATTTGTATTAAAGCTGAGGTTTTTTCATTCGATGGTTAGCAACACCGCTCCTCAGGGGCAAAAAATTCACACGGTAACAACACTAAATCGCCTTGCACGCAACATTTTAACCAGTGAAATCGGCCTGGTGTGGCTCACTGCTGAAATTTCTAATTTCGTTCGTGCGGCCTCTGGGCACTGGTACTTCACCCTCAAAGATGACAAGGCACAGGTGCGGGCAGCGATGTTTCGCACTGCCAACCGGGTTGTTCGTCAACCACCACGAGAAGGTGATCGCGTGTTGGTAAGAGCCAGTGTTGGCCTTTATGAACCTCGGGGTGACTATCAGTTGGTTGTAGAAACGTTACAACCTGAAGGCGAAGGTCAGTTGAAGCTGGCCTTTGAAAAATTAAAATTTTCTTTACAAGCTGAAGGGTTATTTGATCAAAGTCGTAAACAATCCTTGCCAAAAGTCATTAAACGCGTCGGGGTTATTACATCAGCGCAAGGTGCGGCGCTTCACGACGTATTAAGCGTATTAAAACGACGCAGTCCGGCAACCGAAGTCATTGTGTATCCGTCCATGGTACAAGGCGAACAAGCCAGCCGGCAGTTAATGCATCAGCTTTGGGTTGCCAATCAACGCAATGAAGTTGACGTGATACTCCTCACCCGGGGTGGTGGTTCGATGGAAGACCTGTGGTGTTTTAACGATGAATCGCTGGCCCGGGAAATCGCCCGCTCTGGGATTCCGGTCGTCAGTGCCGTTGGGCATGAGGTCGATGTCACCATTGCCGATTTTGTGGCTGATTTGCGTGCGCCAACACCGTCTGCGGCAGCTGAGCTGGTGTCTATGGACCAGACGGAGTCTTTATCGCAGATCCGCAACCTGACGCGCAGGTTGTCTCAATCGACGCAGTCGCTGATTCAGCGCCAGACCCATCGGTTAATGACCCTGGAACAGCGCTTAATTCGACGCCATCCGTCGGCCCAGTTGAATCAGCAAAGCCAAAGCATTGACCGCCTCGAGCAGCGCTTGCATCAGGCGATGACGCGAAGACTTACTCAGGCTCAACAAGCCGTGCAGTCGCAGTCACATCGTCTGCAACGACAGCATCCGGAAATACGGCTTGAAGCCTTGCGGAGCCGGTGTCATCATAGCCACCAACGATTACTCTCTCTTATGCAGCGCAAACTGGAATCCAATGGGCAACGACTCGCATCGACGGCTCACTTATTACAGTCTGTGAGTCCATTAGCAACGTTATCGCGCGGTTATTCAATTACCCTGAACAACGACAAAGCGGTAACCTCGGTGGCACACATTGCTGCACAAGATACGTTGGTGACCCGGGTGAAAGACGGGGAAATCACCAGTGTCGTGACACACTGCCAGCCTCTCGTGGACAGTGACAAGTCACCATAAGGAACGGATGTTTGTTTAAATTTAGTTGTCGATGGATAGCAACAGCCTCTGTGTTGTGTATCCTTGGCTGTGCACATCAGGTCACTCCACCGGTTCCTGCTCAGCCAATCTTACCCGTGCCTGAAAACACGCCGATAGCGCTGGATATCAACGTATTTTCATCGTATCTGAGTGAGCAAGGCATGGCTGCCTGCCAGGCTGACTTGCCACAAAGCTATCAATGTAAGAACGACGGTATTCCCGCGGGTGATTTCCTTAATGCACTGTCTTCCCTCGCCTTGTTTGAGAACCTCAGTCCCTCGGTCAGCCGGCATGACTACGAATTACTCATTGGCAACCAGCTTACCCAACCCGAAGACAGCAGCAATGCTCACTCGCCGCGCAAGAGTGTCACTGAATTCTCTGTAGAGTGGCGAGGCGTTTCTATCGACACGTTTTCAGTTGAATACTGGCATCAGAACCAGGGTGCGGTCTCTCCATCAGACGTCAGCCAGGTCATTTTAACGTGGTGGAAACACGTAGAAAATGCGAAGGTTTTCAGTACACCGTATCTCTATGCCGCCATGGGGGCCAGTGATTACAATGCCCAACTACACTTACCTGAGACCCTTGATGCGTTTTCCTTGTCTCAACGGTACCTTTACCCGGACCCATTTCGAGGCGTGATAGCCCGCTATACCCACCCTGAATTCGAAGAAGCAATACTGGATATAGCCGTGTACCCCATGCTTTCAGCGCTGACACAGCCCTCAGATGTTAGTGTAAAAGCGGAGCTTAAAAAGGCGGTTGATACGGCAAATGAAGTCGCTAAAGCCAGGGCTATGGCAGTTACCATGCAGCAGTTATTTACGCCGGTTGAGTCGGCGTTTTTACCTAACGCGGGTGTAATGGCAGAAATGTTTGCGGAAAGCGAGACCGGTGAATCCCTGTTTGCCAGTATTTATGTTTTTCAGATAGAAGATAAATTCGTTAAATTCAGTACAACATTTCCGGCGAGAATAAGCGATCGGCTCGTGCAAGCCGCTTTTCCTCATTTACAGGTACCGCCCGAATCGGCACTGATGAAAGAGATCCGCCGGGCGTTAAAATAGCCCCGATTTCATACTCATCCGCATAAAATATTGCCCCGCAAACAAAAAAGCGAAAGCCGCTACATGCTTTCGCTTTTCATTCCAAGACAGATTACCGGCTTATTTTTTCTGTTTATGATAAGCCATCAGGCGCTTACGTTTGCGTTGCTGCGCCAGAGTAAGCTGATTTTTCTTCCCTTCAAACGGGTTCGCACCCTCGCGGAATTCAATTTTGATCGGCGTGCCCATGACGTCCAGTGCTTTGCGGAAATAGTTCATCAGGTAACGCTTATACGAGCTGGGTAAATCGTCTACCTGGTTACCGTGAATAACAATAACCGGTGGATTGTACCCCCCCGCGTGCGCATACTTCATTTTTACCCGACGTCCACGAACCAATGGCGGTTGGTGATCGTCCTGAGCCATTTCCATAATTTGTGTCAGCATTGACGTATTGATGCGCTTGGTCGCGCTTCTGTATGCCTCATTGACCGATTCAAACAGGTTGCCTACGCCGGTACCATGCAGAGCCGAGATAAAGTGAAGACGGGCGAAATCAACAAAGCCAAGACGACGGTCTAGCTCACGCTTAATATCGTCTTTAACGTCGGTATCCAGGCCATCCCATTTGTTCACGGCAATTACCAGCGAACGACCTGAATTTAACACATAGCCCAACAGGCTCAAGTCCTGATCGGCAATCCCTTCCCGTGCATCAATCACCAACAGGACAACATTCGCTTCTTCAATCGCCTTTAGGGTTTTAACAATAGAAAACTTCTCAACCGCTTCAGACACTTTCTTGCGTTTTCTTACCCCTGCCGTATCGATTAATACGTACTCACGTTCGTCGCGGGTAAGTGGAATGTGAACACTGTCTCGGGTAGTACCTGGCATGTCGTAAACAACAACGCGATCTTCACCCAGGATTCGGTTGGTCAACGTAGATTTACCGACGTTAGGTTTACCCACTATAGCCAGTTTAATCGGCAGGTTTTGCAGTTGCTCTAACTGCTCTTCAGGATCCAGTTCAGACTTTTCTTCGTCTTTGCGGACCGCCATTTCCGGAAACTCTTCATCCAGAGGTTCCAATGCGTCCTGTATGAGCTTTGCTACGCCTCGTCCATGCGCAGCGGCGATCTGGTGAATGTCACCCAACCCCATGGAATAAAACTCGGCGCTCTCGCTATCGCCGTCGATGCCGTCAACCTTATTGGCGAGCACAAATACCTGCTTGTCTGTCTTGCGCAAGTGATCGGCAATCATCTGGTCTGCAGGCAATAAGCCAGCACGGGCATCAACCAGAAAGAACACCACATCGGCTTCTTCAATGGCCTGTAAAGATTGTGCGGCCATGCGGGCATCGATACCTTCTTCGTCGCCGGTAATACCGCCGGTATCCACCACAATAAACTGGCGCTGCTCATAACTCGCCTGACCGTACTGACGGTCACGAGTCAGACCAGGAAAATCGGCAACCAACGCATCGCGGGTATGCGTTAATCGATTAAACAGGGTGGACTTACCCACATTGGGCCGGCCAACCAGCGCCACAACAGGCAACATAGTGATGTTCCTTACAGAGTTAAACAAACAGACGGCCGCGTCAAAGACGCGGCCGTGTAATTATATATAAATATTGCGCATTATTCAGCGCTGAGGATTATTTTGCGGATAACGCAGCCACGTCTCCGTCACGGGTAATCGTCACAATAAGATCATTGACCACAATCGGTGCTGTATAAATAGCTTCGTCTTCGTCATCACCGCCCAGGTCGTAACGGGCGACTAAACTGCCCTCTTCCTGATCAATCCAGTGCAACAGACCCCATTTATCACCCACTACGATATGCGTGTCGGTAACCACAGGCGCAGTAAGATTGCGTTGTTTCAGGCCACCCTGCGACCATAACTCTACGCCGTTGCGACGGTCTAATGCATAAACAATAGAACGGTTATCAACCACATAAATCTTATTACCGCTGACAGCAAGGTCGCGGTAAGAACCGTATTCGCGTTTCCACAAAATACGACCGCTGTGCAATTCAAGTGCCGCCAGTGTACCGTCGTAGGAGACGATGTAGACGTTGGTGCCAAACACCACAGGCGTTGAGTCAACGTCAATAATACGTTCAAGTTCAGTCGCACCCGATGGGGCCGTAATGGCTGTTTCCCAGGCTGGGATACCGCTGTTAAGAATATTTACCTGCAGCTTGCCTGTTGGGGTACCCACTAGCGCACCACCATTTGAGGCAGCCGGACCTGAGATCCCGCGTAAGCTCAGTGGTGGAACATCGGTTTCACTGCGCCACAGCTGTTCACCTGTTTTAACGTCCAGCCCAAACAAAATGCCGGCACCGGTGTTTAATACCAGAATACCTTCATCCATTGCTGGCGTTGCCAGGATTTCACCGGCGACAGTGGCTTCCCAGATGGTCTCACCCGTATCTACGTTTAACGCACGCACTAAACCGTCTTCAGAGGCAACAAATAACATGTTGTAACCCGCGGCAATTGCGCTTAGCTTGGCCGACGCGCCACTGCGCCATAAGCGCGCAATGTCGTCCCAGAAGGACTCGTCAGGGAAGATAGCAAAGTTTTTGTGCCACAGTGCTTTGCCGGTGTCTGGGGCCAGTGCCGCTACTTCGCCATGGCGTTCTGCCACGAATACTTTGTCGTTAGCAAACGCCGGACGTAAACGTGAGTAATAGCCGTTAACACCATCGCCCAGATTATAATCCCAGACCACCTTTGGCGTAATCTGGTTCTGAATAGCCGGAATGCGGCGAATCTTCAGTTCTTCTTCATCAGCAAACCAATCGGACACGGTTGAACACCCTGTCAGACCAATCATAATTGCGCCAACGACGACCCGCTTAAACATACGGCTACACAGTAATGCGCGGTTCTGTGAGATGTTTCGAGTTATTGCTGTCATTCACTATCCTGCTGTTACTGCAAGGTTGTCGAGTTTCATTTGCAGTAAACGGTTGTTGGTATTTTTTTCTAGAGCAGAAGAGTAGGCCATGCGAGCCTTGTCAAAGTTCCCTTGCGCAGCAAAAATATCGCCTTTTGTTTCTTCAACTTGCGCCACAAACGCCTCGTCTTTAGCAATATCCAGCGTCGCCAGGGCTTTGTCGTGTTGCTCTAAAGCCAGTTGTACGCGCGCTAAACGCACAGCAGCTACTTGCTTTAAGCTCTCATCGCTGCCATTGGTCGCAACTTTTGACAAATAACTTGCCGCCACTTCCAGCTCGCCTTTATCTGCAGCTTGTTTAGCCGCAATCAGGCTGGCCAGATCACTGTAGCCACTGACTTCACCTGACTCGATCAGTGCAGAGATGGGCCCTGCATTATCGTCAGCCACCAGGGTTTCTAACGCGTCCTGATAGCTAATAGAAGCCGCTTCTTTGGTTTCCATTTGTGATTCGCTGTAATATTGCCAGCCAAATAGACCCGCCAGGCCAAGCACTGCACCTAAAATGAGTGACGTGCCATGGTCTTTCCAAAACTGCTTGATCGCTTCTACTTGTTGATCTTCTGTAGCGAATTGTTCCATGTTTTACCTCTGTAAATTGATATTGCCTGGTTTACCCGGCAAGCATACCAGTCAAAACCTGTGGCAGTTCAGTGGCTGCCACCGTGATTTGTTCACCATTGTTGCGCAATGGTTTAACGGAGACCTGCCCGGCTGCCATTTCGTCACTGCCAATTAACAATGCGACGACGGCGCCGGCTTTATCTGCCCGTTTCAGTTGTTTTTTGAAGTTACCACCGCCGCAATGCAACATAACACGCCATGCAGGTTTTTGATCACGCAGGGTTTCAGCAACCTGACTTGCATAAGCCAGTGTGTCATCGCCCATCGCGGTAACATAAATTTCTGCAGCGGCGTCGTTGGCCTCTATTTTATCCAGTGTTTCCAGTAGCAATACCAGACGCTCCAGACCTAAGGCAAAACCAACCGCAGGCGCAGCTTTGCCGCCCAGTTGTTCTACCAGACCGTCATAACGACCACCAGCACAAACCGTACCTTGCGCTCCCAGACTGTCGGTGACCCATTCAAATACGGTGCGATTGTAATAATCCAGGCCACGTACCAGCTTCGGATTAACTTCGTATCGGATTCCCGCTGCGTCCAGAAGTTCACACAATTTTTTGAAATGTGCTTCTGATTCCTCGTCCAGGTGATCCAGTAAAGAAGGGGCGTTAGCAACCACTTCCTGCACCTGAGGGTTCTTGCTGTCCAGCACGCGCAGAGGATTGGATTCCAAACGGCGCAGCGAGTCTTCGTCTAATTGCGACTTGTGCGCGCTTAAATAGTCAATCAGGGTTTGCTTATAAGCCTGGCGAGCTTCATTAGAGCCCAAAGAATTGATTTGCAGTGATACCGCATCCTCAATACCAAACAGTTTCCATAATCTGGCAGACAACAAAATCACTTCAGCATCGATATCGGCACTTTCTAAACCATAGGTTTCCACACCAAACTGGTGAAACTGGCGATAACGGCCTTTTTGCGGGCGTTCATGGCGGAACATCGGTCCCATATACCACAGGCGCTGTTGCTGATTGTAAATAAGACCGTGTTCATTACCGGCACGAACTGCACTGGCGGTACCTTCCGGACGCAGCGTCAGGCTATCGCCATTGCGGTCCTCAAAGGTATACATTTCTTTTTCAACGATATCCGTGACTTCACCAATCGACCGTTTAAACAAATCGGTACTTTCTACAATCGGTGTACGTATTTCCTGATAACCGTAGCTGGCCACCACCTGACGGATCGTTGCTTCCACTTGTTGCCATTTACCCGACTCTGTCGGCAGGCAATCATTCATTCCGCGGATAGCCTGAATTGTCTTCGCCACTTATTTCTCTCAAGCTTACATAAAAGCCCCGCATTATAGGGGCTTTAGCACTAAACAACAAACATTCTTGCCGATTATATCGGCACTGAAAAACGGCCTGCTTTAGTCTTTCTGTGTTACCGCAATGGCATTGCGTTCGTCCAACATTGCCGCTTTCGCACGTATACGTTTTTCCAGTTGGTCGACCAGGTCATCATTTGCCAAGCGCTCTTTCTGACGCTTGCCATCTAGGTAATAGCCACTCATATTGCGCGCGCCGGTAAGGCCCAGATCTGACACTTCCGCTTCACCGGGACCGTTTACCACGCATCCGATAATGGAGACGTCCATAGGCGTTAATACATCTTCCAGGCGCTGCTCCAGCGCGTTGACCGTACCAATAACGTCGAATTCCTGACGAGAGCAACTTGGGCAGGCAATAAAGTTGATGCCGCGAGACCGAATACGCAGTGATTTCAATATGTCGAAACCCACTTTGATTTCTTCTACCGGGTCGGCCGCCAGCGATACGCGCAGCGTATCACCAATACCTTCAGCCAGTAACATACCCAGACCAACCGCACTTTTCACTGCGCCAGCCCGCTGTCCACCCGCTTCGGTTATGCCTAAATGCAGTGGCTGGTCAATTTCTTTGGCCAACAAACGGTAAGCGCCAACGGCTAAGAACACGTCAGAGGCTTTTACCGATACCTTAAACTGGTCGAAGTTGAGCTTGTCGAGGATATCAACGTGGCGCATGGCGGATTCCAGCAAAGCTTCCGGCGTGGGTTCACCGTACTTTTCCTGTAGATCCCGCTCTAATGAGCCGCCATTGACGCCAATCCGAATAGGAATATTTTTATCGCGAGCGCAGTCAACAACCGCTTTTACCCGTTCGATATTGCCGATATTACCGGGGTTAATGCGCAAACAATCCACACCGTATTCCGCCACTTTCAGCGCAATGCGGTAATCAAAGTGAATATCAGCGATTAACGGGATATCCACTTGCTGGCGGATTTGCTTAAACGCTTCTGCCGCATCCATAGTGGGAATAGATACGCGGACAATCTCGCCTCCCACTGCTTTAATGCGATTAATTTGCGCAACGGTCGCCTCTACATCGGTAGTCGGTGTATTTGTCATCGACTGCACGGCAATGGGCGCACCATCACCAATTGGCACCTTGCCAACATAAATACGAGTAGATTTTCTGCGCGTAATAGGGCTATCAGCAAACATTATTGTTCCTGCATAGGTAAGTAAAACTTCGCGGTACGTTTGGGATCAAACCCAGACATATCGACCGCATCACCATCATAATCAATTTGTACAACATGGGGCGCGCCCAGTGTAACCTCGAAGGGCGGCAAACCCGATACCGACATCACATACCCTTCGGCTTTGATGCCAAAAGCCAGGGCTTCACCAGTTGAGTCTGTGACATTGACCCAACACTCTCCTGCAAAGGTAAATGTCAGTGCAACCTTGCCAGCTTCATCCCGACTAGTTTCCTGATTTGTTGCAGGTAGTGAAAGTCGGCTTTCCAGGTCTGAATCGGTAATGTCGCTACTGTCCTGCTCTTCTAAGGGTGCAGTGTTGGTATCTGACACTTCAGGTGTCGTAAGGGCTTCATCCTGGTACGTATCGTCTGCTACCGCTTCATCATCGTTCAGCAAGGCGTCTGACTGTTCGTCACTGTTTTCTATATACGCAGAATCATCAACATTGGTGTTTACAGCACTGGCGGCTGGCTGTGAGGCTGCTGACGAACTGCTGGTAGTCGATGTTGTGGTCGACGACGGGACAAAGTCGTCGTCGTTAGCAGGTTGCTGATACCACCAAACAACGACACCGGCCAACAAGATGAGCGCGATGATGTAAGTAACCATCATCCAGCGGTCGTCATGGGCCTGTTTAGCGACGCGCTTTGAAAAACTCTGCAGCTTGGCTGGCGGCTTTGGCGCGGTATGGTATTGCTCAAACAGGGCAATCAACTCTTCCGGGTTCAACCCAACGTTTTTGGCGTAGAGACGCACATACCCTTTAAAAAAGGTAACCGAGGTATTTTCATCTAAACGGTTTTCTTCCAGATCAGAAATAATATTGACCCGCAAAAACAGCTTATCGGCGATAGCCTGTTGTGAAAGCCCCTGCTTTTCCCGAGCTTCCCGTAATAATTGTCCCGGGCTTGGTGTGGCCGGCACGTGCTGTTCATCAGCTTCTAGCAGCTGCTCTTTATCCATTTATGTACCCAGATTACTGTGTCTGTTCAGCTGGCGGTACCAGCCATAATTTCGTTCCGATTTTGATAGACCCGTTATTGTCGAGGTTATTCCACGCTTTCAGGGTATCAAGCTTTATATTGTATTTCAGTGACAGCCGATAGAGGTTTTCTTTAGGCTGTACAATGTGAAACTTAACAGGTTCGGCAGCAACAGCATCCTCAGCAACGCTTTCTGCATCGGCAGCGTCATCAGTATTGGTGTCGGTTTCATTAGCGATGTCGGTAACGACTGTCGGCTGGCTATCCGCAGACTCTGGCTTAGCAACCGTATTGTCAGCAGCAGGTGTCGTTACTGCGTTGCTCGACTCTGTGCTGGCTTGCAAGTCTGCCACACTCACGGTGTCCGGCTTAACACTTTGCTGCGGCTTGGTTTTAACCTTAATCACCGGCTGAGGCAGTTTCTGTTGTCTGTCGATATAGAGTTTAGTTAGCGGGCTATCAGGATACATGGTTAACAGCATGTCGCCGTAGCCGTTCGCGGTTAATATGTCGCCTTTGCCCGTTGCTATTTCAATAGCCATCCACAGAGAATCAGGCGATACACGGGCGACTTTTTCGTATTTACGCAACGTTTGCTCAGCGAGGTCATACTGCTCGGTAGCAACGTACATTTCCGTCAAAATAAACAGTGTTTTTGCCCGGCCAGGCTGATGTTTGAGGGCACTGTTGAGGTATTCGATGGCATCTTCACCCTGCCCCTGGCTCTGAGCACACAGCGCCATGTTCTCGTAAGTCGCCGCTGAATTTGCGTATTGCTTGGAATTCACGGCCTGCAGGAAAAAGGTTTTGGCTTCTTCGTAGTCGCCTTGCTGACACAGAAACGCGCCATAGCTGTTGGCGATATCGGCGTTGCGTGGTGCCAGACTCATTGCGGTTTCGTATGCTTCCCTTGCCCGCTCTACCTCGCCGACGACCTGATAATAATACGCCAGCCCGTAATGACTGTCGGCCAGGCGTGGTGCAAACGACAAGGCTTTATCCAGATTCATTTTTGCCTGGGTATAGTTGCCGTTTTTCAAATAGGTCAGACCCAGTGAAATGCGGGTTTTCGCCGCTTCATTCTGATCGAACTCGGCGCTGAAATTGCCGCCCTGATTTTCGCTAACACAGCCTGATAACCACAGTAGCGTTACTAGCATTACTATTCTCATTGCGGGCGCTAACCTCTTATCGTCCTTTATATTATTGAGACATTTTTACCGAAATCGACTCGCCCTTCATCTGTTTTTTTAACATGCGCTTAGTCCGGTCTACGACATCACCGACTAATTGGCCGCAAGCGGCGTCAATATCGTCGCCTCTTGTCTTACGCACAATCACGGTAAAGCCATATTCCATCAGCACTTTGGCGAACCTATCGATACGCGAGTTACTGGAACAGGTATACGGCGAGCCCGGATACGGATTAAACGGAATTAAGTTAATCTTACAGGGCGTTTCTTTCATTACCTTGGCAAGTTGGTGAGCGTGATCGGTAGAATCATTGATTTGATTCAGCATCACGTACTCAACCGTAACCTTACCCTGGTTCGCCTTTGACTTGCTTAAATAACGGCGTACACCGGCAAGGAAAGTTTCAATATTGTATTTCTTATTGATAGGCACGATTTCGTTGCGCAACTCGTCATTTGGCGCGTGAAGTGAAATGGCAAGGGCAACATCTATCTGATCGCCCAGCATATCCAGTGCTGGCACAACGCCTGACGTGCTAAGTGTCACGCGGCGCTTAGACAAACCAAAACCAAAGTCGTCCATCATGATATCCATGGCTGGCACAACGTTTTTCAGGTTCAGTAAAGGTTCACCCATACCCATCATAACGACGTTAGTTACCGGGCGCTTCGCGGTGTCTTTAGATAAGCCCAATGTGGTGGCAACCCGCCACACCTGACCGATAATTTCGCTCACAGACAAGTTGCGGTTAAAGCCTTGCTGTGCGGTTGAACAAAAGGTACATTCCAATGCACAACCAACCTGTGAAGAAACACACAGTGTGGCGCGATCTGCTTCCGGGATCCACACGGTCTCCACTTCCTGACCGCCTTCCAAACGCAAGGCAAACTTGATGGTGCCGTCGGTTGCGTTTTGCTGATAGGCGATTTCAGGCGCAACAATTTCACAATGCTCAATGAGTTTCGCGCGCAGGTGTTTGTTCAGATTACTCATCTGCTCAAAATCACTGACGCCCTGCTGATAGATCCACTTCATGACCTGATCAGCACGGAACGGCTTTTCGCCCATCTCCGCGAAAAACTCGCGCATTCCCTGCCGATTTAGATTCAATAAATTCGTTTTAGCCATAAAGCACTTAACCTACTGTGAACATCGTTAACGTTGCAACCTGCATAGAATACCACGGGATAACCCGTGACGCACAGACGCAAAAGGGAGCCGAAGCTCCCTTTTTAATCAAAACCCGGCGTCTTATCGAGTGCGTGGGCAGATTTCTTCTTCAGAGAAGAAGTAAGCAATTTCGCGAGCCGCTGATTCAGGTGCGTCAGAACCGTGAACTGCGTTTTCGTCGATTGATACCGCGTAGTCAGCGCGCAGAGTACCCGCAGCTGCTTCAGCTGGGTTAGTTGCACCCATGATTTCGCGGTTTTTAACAACAGCGTTTTCGCCTTCTAATACCTGAACCATTACCGGACCAGATGTCATGAAGTCAACCAGAGCACCAAAGAAAGGACGCTCTTTGTGTTCTGCATAAAAACCTTCTGCTTGTTCTTTGCTCATGTGAACCATTTTAGAAGCAACGATGCGCAGACCTGCAGATTCAAAACGATTGTAGATTGCACCGATCACGTTCTTAGCAACGGCATCAGGCTTAATAATTGAAAAAGTACGCTCAAGAGCCATCTTCTGTCTCCGGTTGTAATAGTAAAAATTTTGGCCGCGAATTATAGGCAATCTTTTGCGCTGTGCCTAGGGGCACAGCAACAATTATCAAAAAATCTTCACAATTGGGGGAAATAGGCGTTTACGCGGTTTGCTTCGCCAGGGTTTGAATTTTGCCTACTATTGCGCGCAACCCATTGCCACGGGTAGGGGAAATATGACGTTCAAGGTCGAGTGCCTCGAAATAACCGTCAATATCAAAATCCAGAATTTGTTGGGGTGTTTTGTCGTTATAGGCCGCCATGACCAGCGCCAGCAGACCATGCACAATCACTGCATCGCTGTCGGCATCGAAGTGCAGTTTGCCCGCATCAACCGAAGTTACCAGCCACACACTGCTTTGGCAGCCTTTTACCAAACGCTCAGGGGTTTTCTGTTCGTCCTGTAAGCGCGGCAACGCCTTGCCCAGGTCAATAATATACTGGTATCGCTGTTCCCAATCATCAAAAAAGGCTAAGTCTTCAATGATTTCTTCGCTTGAGGGTAATGACATAATCGGGATTACTTTTCGTTGCTGAAATTAAAAAAACAGGCCGGCTTCAAGTTGCGCTTCTTCGCTCATCATCTCTCTGGACCAGGGCGGATCAAACACCAACTCTACCTTTACGGATTTAACATGAGGCACTAAGCCAACGCGATACTCTACATCACCCACTAATACCGGGCCCATGCCACAACCTGGTGCGGTAAGCGTCATATCAATCGTTACGGCGCCTTGCTCCTGGTCCAGCTTAACTGCGTAGATGAGGCCCAGAGACACCAGATTAATGGGAATCTCCGGATCGTAAATAGTTTCCAGCGCGTCCCAGACTTGTTGCTCAGCAATCTTTCCATCGGCGGGTACTTCAAAATCGAGCTCTTGCGGCTTTCTGCCTATCGCATCGGCATCTGTACCATCGATACGCAGCATGTTACCGCGCCAGGTAACCGTGTAGTTGCCGCCCAGATCCTGGGTAAGATTGACGAATTCGCCGCCCGGTATCATTACTTTTTCGCCGGAGGGGACTTTGCGTGACCGCACTTCGCGTTCGGTCACTACCATTTTTTGTTTCATTCTGCAGGGTTACCCGACGTTAAAGCTTTCACCACAACCGCATTCGTCCACAACATTCGGATTGTGGTACTTAATGACGCCGTTTATGCCTTCCTGTACATAGTCAATTTCGGTATTGCGAATTAACTGCAGGGCATCTTTGGCAACAGCAACGGTAAGCAGGTCTGATACGTTGAGAATTTCGTCGTCTTCTTTGCTTGCGTCGGCAAAGTCCAGCACGTAGGCATAGCCAGTGCAACCGCTGACCTTAGTCGACAAACGAATAATTTTACCCGGCTGCTTTGCCAGTTTTGATTCAAAGTGTTTAATTGCGCTATCAGTGAGCGTCACCACATCCTGACTGGGCACAAAGGTTTCAACGGTCATTGTATGCTCCTGTTAAGCCAACATGCTTTGTGCCTTGCGAAGCGCGACAAAGAACGCGTCCACTTCGTCAAGGGTATTGTATAAAGAAAACGATGCACGGGCGGTGCCATTTATACCTAATCGGTTCATCAGCGGCTGCGCACAGTTATCGCCGGTACGGATTGCCACGCCCTGGCGGTCCAGAATAAAGCCGACATCTGCCGGATGGGCATTATCCATAACGAAACTCAGGATCCCCACTTTGTTAGCGGCGGTACCGATCAAACGCATACCTTCGATGTCCTGAGCCTGCTTCATGGCAGCGTCAATCAAAGACTTTTCGTGCGCCTGAACAGCGGCCAAATCAAGGCCACTGAACCACTCAACTGCCGCCCCCAGGCCAATGGCGCCCGCGATGTGCGGTGTACCTGCTTCAAGACGATTTGGCAGATTACCCCAGGTTGCGGTTTGGTACGTCACATCGGCGATCATTTCACCGCCGGTTAGCCACACAGGCCAGTCAGCCAGAATAGATTTGCGGCCCCACAATACACCAATGCCGGTTGGGCCAAATAACTTGTGCCCGGAGAAGGCATAAAAATCACAGCCTAAATCCTGTACGTCAACGCCGCCATGAGCAATGCCTTGAGCGCCATCAACCAGCACCAGTGCACCGTATCGCTTGGCCATTTGTACCAGTTCTTTTACCGGATTCACGGTACCCAACGCATTTGATACGTGCGGGAAAGCAACCATACGTGTATTCGGGCCAAGGTAACTTTGGAACGTTTCGATATCCAACTCGCCGTTATCAAAGATGGGCGCAACACGAAGTGTGGCACCACTTTGAATACAGGCTTGCTGCCAGGTAACCAGGTTCGCGTGGTGTTCCATTTCGGTAACAACCACTTCATCACCGGCTTCCAGTTGTTTGGTCAGGCCATGGGCTACCATATTGATACTTTCGGTAGTACCCGCTGTCCAGATCACTTCTTCACGACTATTTGCATTAATGAACGAAGTAACCTGATCACGTGCTTTTTCGTATCTGCGCGTCGCTTCATCCGATAGCTTGTGCGCGCCGCGATGCACATTGGCATTCGTTTGCGTGTAAAAGCTCATTAGCGCGTCGATAACCGCCTGCGGCTTTTGTGTTGTCGCGGCGTTATCCAGATAAACCAGCGGCTTGCCGTCTACCTGTTGTGACAATATTGGAAACTGCGCGCGGATGGCCTGAACGTCGAAACTCATTTGACCTCCATGCTCACGAAGCGCTCACGCAAACGGTGTAGCAACCAGTCGCTTACGGCGGCATTTGGAATTTGTGTGATCAATTCCTGAATAAAACCAAAGTTCAGCATGATCAATGCCTGACTGCGGCTGATTCCGCGCGTTAACAGGTAATACAGTGCTTTTTCTTCGATTTCAGCCACGGTAGCACCGTGAGCACAGCGCACGTCGTCAGCGTAAATTTCAAGCTCTGGTTTGGTATTGACTACCGCACGGCGTGACAACAACAAATTGCGGTTGTTAAGTTCTGCCAGGGTTTTCTGGGCATCGCGGTGAATGTGAATCCGCCCATTAAATACCGCTTTAGCACGGTCACCTACAATACCGCGAGCATTTTCTTCGGTCGTACAATTGGGTACAGCGTGCTCAATGGTAGAGTGCAGATCGAAAAGCTCGCCTTCCGCCAACAAATAAATGGCGTTCAGGTTTGCATTCGCAAATTCACCTGTGTATTCCACATCGACGTCAAGACGCGACAATACACTGCCGTAACCAACGATATTGCTGGTTAACTGTGCTTTCTCTGCCACTTTGAAATGACAGCTTCCCACATGCATAGCTTGTTGGGTATACATGGCAAAGCGATAATGCTCCAGTTCAGCCTGGGCTTCCAGCACATATTCACTAACAAAGGTATTCAGGCTGTCTGCATCGCCGAAGCCATCTTCAATCACAGAGACTTTAGCACCGGCTTCAATATGCACCAGTACGCGTAAATGCTGATCGCCCGCGCTGGCCGCCAATTGGGTTAATCGAATTGGTGTGTCAATGACGGTATTAGCCGGTACATGAATGTACACACCTTCTGTCAGCAGGGCATCGTTGACCTGACCAAACAAATGATGAGATGGCTTAACCTGGCCTAATAGCGCCTGGATACTGGCTTGTTGTGCTTCATCTGCTTTTGAGAACAACGTAAAAGTTAGCCCTTCCGGCACCTGGCCTTGCTCATCGCTCAACTGATTGCCCGTAAAGGACAGGCTGTAAGCTTCAAGTCCGTCTATAACAGGCGCTGTAGATTGCTGTTCTGACGGCCCTGCCAGACTAACGGTGCGCTTTTCAACCGGCACCAATGGTGTGAAACGCCAGGCTTCCTGACGGCGCACGGGCCATTTAACGTTAGCTAACGCTGCTGTTGCTTGCTGACGATTGCCTGACAACCAGTCATTTTGACGTTGGCCTTCAGCAATTACTTCTGACAGCCACTGGCTCATGCCTCGCTCTCCTCGTAGGCTTTACCCAGGAACGCATAACCTGATTTTTCGACTTCCAGTGCCAGCGATGCATCACCGCTTTTGACGATTTTACCGTCGGCCAGAATGTGAACGAAGTCAGGTTTAATATAGTCAAGCAGACGCTGGTAGTGAGTCACAACGATAAAGCTACGCTCGCCATCACGTTGGCTGTTTACGCCGTCAGCAACCACTTGCAACGCGTCTACGTCGAGGCCTGAGTCAGACTCATCAAGAATACACAGTGACGGTTCAAGCAGAATCATTTGCATGATTTCGTTACGCTTTTTCTCACCACCAGAGAAACCTTCGTTAACGCCGCGCTTCAGGAAGTCCAGAGGTAACTGCACTTGTTTACAAGCTGCTTTGGCTTTCTTCAGGAATTCAGCGGCCGTAAGTGGCTCTTCTCCGCGGTGTTCGCGCAACGCATTAACGGATTCTTTAAGGAATTCCATGTTGCTCACGCCAGGAATTTCTACCGGATACTGGAATGCCAGAAACAAGCCTTCACGAGCACGCTCTTCGACTTCCAGTTCTAATAAATCTTTGCCATTTAACGTTGCACTGCCGTCGTTCACTTCGTAACCGTCACGGCCAGACAATACATAACCCAGCGTACTTTTACCGGCGCCGTTAGGTCCCATGATGGCATGAACTTCACCAGGTTTAATCTCCAGGTTTAACCCTTTGATGATTTGCTTTTCTTCAACACTGGCGTGTAAATTATTGATGGATAACATTAAATTCTTTACCCCACAGAACCTTCTAAACTAATTTCAAGTAGCTTGCCGGCTTCTACCGCAAACTCCATAGGTAACTCTTTAAAGACTTCCTTACAGAAGCCATTGACGATCATTGATACCGCCTTTTCTGCATCCAGGCCGCGTTGCTGACACAGGAACATTTGCTCATCACTGACTTTAGAGGTGGTGGCTTCGTGTTCAACAATGGCAGATGGATTTCGGCTTTCAATGTACGGGAATGTGTGAGCACCGCACTGATCGCCAATGAGCAGTGAATCACACTGCGTAAAATTACGTGCGTTATCGGCTTTTGGACCCATTTGAACCAGACCGCGATACGCGTTGTTACTCTTACCCGCTGAGATCCCTTTCGAGATGATGGTAGAGCGCGTGTTCTTACCCAGGTGGATCATCTTAGTACCTGTGTCGGCCTGCTGGCGTCCACGAGTCAGTGCTACTGAGTAAAACTCGCCAATACTGTTATCGCCTTTCAATACACAGCTAGGGTATTTCCAGGTCACTGACGAGCCGGTTTCTACCTGAGTCCACGAAATTTTCGCATCGTTATGACAAATGCCGCGTTTTGTGACGAAGTTATAAATGCCGCCCTTGCCGTTTTCATCGCCCGGGTACCAGTTCTGCACAGTTGAGTACTTAATATTGGCTTTATCCAGCGCAACCAGTTCTACAACCGCCGCGTGCAATTGGTTTTCATCGCGCTGTGGCGCGGTACAGCCCTCCAGGTAGCTTACGTGACTGCCTTCGTCAGCTACAATCAGCGTTCGCTCAAACTGACCGGTATTCTGTTCGTTGATACGGAAGTAAGTGGACAGTTCCATTGGGCAACGCACACCCTTTGGAATATAAACAAATGAACCGTCCGTAAACACGGCGCTGTTAAGCGCAGCGAAGTAGTTGTCGGTACGAGGAACCACAGAGCCAATGTATTTCTTAACCAGTTCCGGGTACTTTTGGATAGCCTCAGAAATAGGGCAGAAGATAACGCCCGCTTCTTCCAGCTTTTCGCGGAAAGTGGTTACCACCGATACTGAATCAAATACCGCATCCACGGCGACACCTGCAAGCATTTCCTGCTCGTGCAAAGGAATACCCAGCTTGTTGTATACGTCCAGCAGGTCAGGATCGACTTCGTCCAACGACTTCGGCTTATCCTTCATGCTCTTTGGCGACGAATAATAAGAAATCGCCTGGTAATCCACCTTTTCATAGTCGACATGGGCCCACTCGGGCTCTTCCATTTCTAACCATGAACGATAAGCTTTTAAACGCCACTCAAGCATCCACTCAGGCTCATTTTTAATGGCCGAAATACGTCGTATTACTGACTCGTCCAAGCCATTTTCGAAGGTATCGGACTCGATTTCAGAGTAGAAACCCGCCTCATATTGTTTCGACAATGCCTGTTCGATCTGATCGCTCATTGACTCATCTCACTTAACTGGTCTTTGATTGCACGCCTTTTGTGGGTGCGGTGTACCCGATAGTCAGGCTATCGGACGCCATGTATCCCTTATTTTTCGCGCGGTATTCTATAATACCTGAGTGTTTCACTCAACTATTGAGCGAAATACCTGTCATAAAGCGAATCCATTGCTTGCGTTATTTTTCTGTACGGCCATCTGGGGGCTGGGGATCTTGCACTATTCTCCCCCAAACTGCAAACCTTGACAGGCCACCCTACGCCAGAAGTATTACTCGTTAGCGGCTGGCCTTGCTCGCCTTAATCGTGTAACCACATCGATGACCGTTGATGCGGCAAAATCGATCTCAGCTTCAGTGGTAAACCGCCCTGCAGAAAAGCGGATCCCGGCATGCGCTAGTTCCGCGCTTCGCCCTAATGCAGTTAATACATAAGAGGGTTCCAAACTGGCAGAGGTGCAGGCCGATCCGGTTGAGATAGCAAGGTCGGCTAATCCCATCACCAGGCTTTCACCGTCTACGCCACCAAAACTGATATTTATGATACCTGGCACACGCTGAGTTAAATGGCCGTTAAGGGTAACCTCATCCAACTGACTAATTCGTTCCCAGAACGCTTCTGTTAACTGACGCAAACGTGCGCCTTCTTTCTCGAGTTGTTGACCAGCAAGTTCACAGGCCGTACCAAAGCCAACAATTTGATGGGTCGGTAACGTGCCGGAGCGCATCCCTCTCTCGTGGCCACCACCGTGCATTTGCTCAGCAAGTAAAGTACGAGGACGGCGGCGGACAAATAAAGCACCGATGCCTTTTGGTCCGTAGCACTTGTGAGCAGAAAACGACATAAGGTCAACGGGCAACACTTGTAGATCAATCGGCATTTTGCCCAGGCTTTGCGCCGCATCCACATGGAATACGATGCTGTGCTGACGACACAGGTTGCCGATGCCTTCAATATCCTGCACGACACCAATTTCATTATTGACGTGCATCACAGACACCAGAATGGTGTCCTCTCGCAAAGCATTAGTGATTTGCTCGACTGATACCAGCCCTTGTGCATCGGGAGCCAAATAGGTTACGTCGAAGCCCTGCTCCATCAAATAATCACAGGTGTCTACAATAGCCTTGTGCTCAGTGCTCACGGTAATAATGTGATTGCCCTTGCTGCGATACTGCTGCGCCGCACCTTTAAGCGCCAAATTATCTGATTCGGTTGCGCCGGACGTAAACACAATCTCCCGCGGATCGCAGTTAACCAATTCGGCAATTTGATTACGCGCCACATCTACGGCCTCTTCCGCCTGCCACCCAAACCGATGAGAGCGAGAAGCCGGGTTACCAAACGTGCCGTCCAGAGTCAGGCATTTAGCCATTTCACTGGCCACTGCAGGGTCAACCGGTGTGGTAGACGCATAATCTAAATAAATGGGGGTTTTAACCTGGCTCATTTACAGTCGAATGCTCACTTGAATTTCTTTGTCGAGTACCGAGCGCTGCTTATCCTGTCGACCGGCTACAGCCTGAACATCCCCTTTTGCCATTAATTCGCCCAGACTGATACTGTCCAGAAAATGCCCGATACGGTCACTGAGATCCTGCCACAAACTGTGTGTTAAACAGCGTTCGCCAGCCTGACAGTCGCCCTGCCCCTGGCATCTGGTAGCGTCAACGGATTCATCAACGGCTCGGATCACTTCACCAATGGCAATATTGAACGCATCACGTCCGAGTTTGTAACCCCCACCGGGACCTCGCACACTTTTGACCAAGGTTTCTTTTCTTAGTCTGGAAAACAATTGCTCCAGATACGACAGCGATATTTCCTGCCTGGCAGAAATATCTGCAAGCGACACCGGGCCTTGTTGAGAGTGGAGTGCCACGTCCAGCATGGCGGTCACCGCATAGCGGCCTTTGGATGTAAGTTTCATAGCGGGCAGCGATAGTCTAACATGGGAAAATTGTTCCATACCCGACTAAAATGGTCAAGTATAAAACCTAGTAATTTAGTCAGGTATTATAACGTAGCTTATGACGGCTTTTTAAATATGCGGGTCGAAGGCTTCATGCTTTTGTTGTTGTGTTTTGGGTGCAACAGGCGAGAGACCCGTGCAAGCGAAGTCTTCCTCAGACATCCCTTCCAGTTTATCGGTGTTAATGTTGCCGCCCAGGGTTTGTATAACCTGACACAACTCAACGATGCGTTCATCCATGGCATGGATGTGTTCGACCATGACCCCCATTGCACTGGCAACAGGATCCGGATTGTCGCTGGCAACAGCATACGCATCGAAGCCGTATTTTGCGGCGATTTCATTGCGCTTATTCTCGCTGCCTTCGCGGTTAACTGGTGCAGATTGCACAATCCGTCCCGGAATACCGACAACCGTGGCGCCAGCTGGCGTATCTTTTACCACCACGGAATTCGAACCTATTTTAGCACCTTCGCCTATTTCGATTGGACCAAGTACTTTTGCCCCCGCCCCTACAACGACATTGTTGCATAAGGTTGGGTGACGCTTACCGGCTTTCCAGCTTGTTCCGCCGAGCGTCACGCCGTGATACAGGGTCACGTCATCACCAATTTCCGCCGTTTCACCGATGACAACGCCCATACCATGGTCAATAAAAAACCGCTTGCCGATAGTTGCGCCCGGGTGGATTTCTATGCCCGTCAGCCAGCGACTAAACGTCGATAAGGTTCTTGCCAGCCATTTTAATTCCATCTTCCAGAGTTTGTGGCTCACGCGATGAAACCAGACTGCGTGTAAGCCCGGGTAGTTAGTCAGGACTTCAAAGGTATTTCTGGCTGCGGGATCCCGATCAAAGACACCGGCAATGTCCTCCTTGATGCGCGCGAACATCACTTTTCCCCGCTGGATTTATCGATAGCCGCGAGAATACCACGAAGAATGTTCAACTCCTGCGCTTCTGGTCTGGCGCGATTAAACAACCTACGTAAGCGGGTCATCACAATGCCTGGGTGATTTTCATTAATAAACTTCACATTGCTTAGCGTGGATTCCAGATGCACATAAAAACGCTCAAGATCTTCACTTAGCGGATATTCAGACTCTTCCTGAGGAATACGCGTTTTGTTGAGATAGGCCATGCGAATTTCATAACACAGGGTTTGCACGGCAGCTGCCAGATTCAGTGAGCTGTAATCCGGGTTAGCGGGAATGCACACATGGAAGTGGCACTGCTGCAATTCTTCGTTGGTCAGACCGTTATTTTCCCGACCGAAAACGAGGGCAACCGGGTACTGACCAACCTCAGCAACGAGTTTTTCTCCACACTCACGCGGCTCTAGCATTGGCCAGCTCAATGTTCTGGAACGGGCCGATGTACCAACAACGAGTCCGCAGTCTGCAACAGCTTCACTCAGCGTTTTTACAATTTTCGCATTAGCCAGCACATCACCTGCACCAGCGGCTAGCGCACTGGCCTGGCCGTCAGGTTCATCTACCGGGTCTACCAAATACAACTGACTCAACCCCATGGTCTTCATTGCCCTTGCCGCCGAGCCAATGTTGCCCGTATGAGACGTGTTAACCAGGATAATTCTTATCTGTTCAAGCATGTGTAAATCGTTGTTAGCCTTTAATTGGCCGAGAGTGTAGCACAGCAGTGTCGAATTCGCAGCGGTAGGCTGACTTCGTTTACAAGCCGTATTGAAATCTACGCCTGTAACGATTGGTGAACTTTTGTTCAACCTGATATTGCGAATCACATTGCATTATTGGAAGTAACTGGTACACTGCGCGCCGTTTTCTATTCGATCTTTTACAATTGGTGGTTCCTAATGCATCCGATGCTTAACATTGCGGTGCGCGCAGCGCGCGTGGCTGGCTCTATTATTGTGCGTGGTTTTGAAAACCGGGCTGAGCTGGTAAAAGAAGTCAAAGGCAGTAACGACTATGTTACGCAAATCGACAAAGAAGCCGAAATGGCAATCATTCATAAGATTCAACAGTCTTATCCTGCTCATAGCTTCCTGGGTGAAGAAAGCGGTGAAGTGGTTGGAGAAGCGCCGGAGTTTCAGTGGATCATTGACCCACTGGATGGAACGACCAATTTCATTAAAGGCATCCCACACTTTGCAGTGTCTATAGCCTTACTTCACAAAGGCCGTCTGGACCAGGCAGTCGTATTCGACCCTATTCGCGGGGAGCTATTCACTGCGTCTCGCGGCCAGGGGGCACAATTAAACGGCTACCGTATTCGTGCGACCAAACCAAGAGACATGTCTGAAACCGTGCTAGCGACCGGTTTACCCTTCAAAAACAAAAGTCAGTACGCAGATTATGCTGTGCGTTTAAACAAGATTTTCCACGATTGCGGTGATATTCGTCGTGCAGGCAGTGCTGCACTGGACCTGGCGTATGTAGCCGCGGGTCGTCACGACGGTTATTGGGAGCGAGGCATCAAGCCCTGGGATATTGCTGCGGGTGAATTGCTGGTTCGTGAATCTGGCGGTTTGGTAACGGATTTTTCTGGCGGTAATGATCCGCTTTATAAAGGCGAGATTGTTGCAGGTAGCGTGAAAGTCGTTCAAGGCTTAGTGAAGCATCTGAAAGCCTAATCGGTCTTTACTAAAAACTAAAAGTAAAAAGCCTCCGTATCGGAGGCTTTTTTCGTTAATGGGTAGTGTTAACCGTTTAATGATGCAAGGTACTCTTTGAACTCTGCACCTAGAGAAGGGTGACGCAATGCGTATTCAACATTGGCTTTCATATAACCCAGCTTACTGCCACAGTCATGGCTCTTGCCCTTCATATAGTAAGCATCGACCTGCTCGACTTTCATTAATGAAGAGATGGCGTCAGTCAATTGAATTTCACCGCCTGCACCTGGTGGGGTGAACTCAAGTAGTGACCAGATTTCCTGAGAAAGAACATAACGACCAACAACAGCCAAATCTGATGGCGCTTCCTCAAGCGGTGGCTTCTCAACCATATCATAAATCTTTGCAGATTCGCCCGGCTTAATTGAAGCGCCTTCCAAATCAACGATACCGAATTTTGAAATGCTTTCCTGAGGAACTTGCTCAACCATAACCTGGCTCACGCGACTGGTGTTAAATCGGGAAACCATTTCGGCTAGGTTGTCTTTTTTAGGGTTGCTGGTGTACTCATCAATGATGACGTCTGGCAATACAACTGCAAAAGGATCATCACCGACCATTGGGTGTGCACACATAATTGCGTGACCCAAGCCCTTCGCCGCGCCCTGACGAACGTGCATAATGGTCACGTCCTTCGGACAAATAGACTGTACTTCTTCAAGTAACTGACGTTTAACACGCTGCTCAAGGGTTGTTTCAAGTTCGAACGACGTATCAAAGTGGTTTTCGATACTGTTTTTACTGGCATGTGTAACCAGAATAATTTCTTTTAAACCCGCCTGAACGCACTCGTTGACTACGTACTGGATCAAAGGCTTATCTACCACAGGCAACATTTCTTTTGGGATGGCCTTGGTGGCGGGCAACATACGCGTGCCCAGACCGGCTACAGGTATGACGGCTTTTTTTACCTGACTCATAGTTTTTGTCCTTTTATTGAAAGTCCTCGACCTATCGCATAGTAATGCAATCCGTATTCCGACATGGTTTTCGGATCATATAAATTACGACCGTCGAATATCAGCGGTAGCGATAGTTTTTCTTTTATTAAATCAAAATCAGGAGCGCGAAACGATTGCCACTCAGTACAAACAACCAGGAAATCCGCGCCATCAAGCGCCGCTTCTTTCGTTCCGGTAAGTTTCAGGTCGGCACGGCTGCCGTAAATACGCTGAGTTTCTTCCATGGCTTCAGGGTCAAAGGCTTGCACCGTTGCTCCTTTTTCCCATAAGAGCTCCATTAACACACGGCTTGATGCTTCGCGCATGTCATCGGTATTCGGTTTGAATGATAGTCCCCACAGCGCGACAGTTTTACCTGCCACATCGCCATCAAAGTGACTCATAATATATTCGAATAACTTTTCTTTTTGAGAGTAGTTTACGGCTTCGACTGACTCCAGAATTTTTGCTTCATAACCGACCTGATTTGCACTACGAATGAGCGCTTGCACATCTTTGGGGAAACAAGAACCACCGTAACCACAGCCCGGATAAATGAATTGATAGCCGATACGTGGGTCAGAACCGATACCCCGGCGCACGTTTTCGATATCTGCACCAAAATGTTCAGCCAGGTTTGCCATTTCGTTCATAAAGCTGATTTTTGTCGCCAGCATACAGTTCGCTGCATACTTCGTTAGCTCAGCAGAACGGATATCCATAGTAATGACTTTGTCGTGGTTACGGTTAAACGGCGCGTATAATTCACGCAGTTTTTTCTCTGCTTTTTCGCTATCTGTACCAAGTACAATACGATCAGGTCGCATACAGTCATTGACTGCAGCCCCTTCTTTCAAAAATTCAGGGTTAGACACTACGTCGAAGGTGGTTGATTTGCCTAATTCCGCAAGCGTTTCGGTCACTTTGCCTTTTACTTTGTCCGCGGTACCAACCGGCACGGTTGACTTGTTTATAATGATTTTATGATTTTGCATATGGGTGGCGATAGTGGTTGCCACTGCAAGTACATATTTTAAGTCAGCCGAGCCGTCTTCATCCGGTGGCGTACCTACGGCTATGAAAATCAGCTCGCCGTGTTCAACACCACGCTGCGCGTCAGTGGTGAAATCGACACGTCCACCTTCATAATTACTGGTGACAAGCGGGGTAAGGCCAGGCTCATAGATAGGGATGATACCTTTTTTCAGGTTATCAACTTTGTTCTGGTCCACATCCACACAAACCACATCGTGACCAACTTCGGCCAAAACCGCGGCTTGTACTAAACCAACATACCCAATTCCAAATACTGTTACCTTCACTTGTTCATTTCCTTTATATTTTACAATCGCACCTCAGTACATTGACTGCGCGATATTCCACTAATTTATACTGGTTTCATTAAAGCATCATGACGAAACAGGCTCAACAGAAAGTTTCGTATACCTGTATTCAACGCTTGCCCATCGGCCCAGATACACGTTTCACGCCATCTTTTATTCCTTTCCACATGAATGCTCCTCGTTGTGACCTCGCATCCAGCAAGAAACGATTAACGATCCAGCGGCATGGCAATGCAATTAGATTGCGGATTTTCCAGTAGGCTGGCACATAGGACCGGGGTAACAACAAAAGCACATTTCGGAACTGATAATAAAGCCGAATAGGTTGCCCAACCTTAAAATCAACACCGAGTACACGCTTCCTCGCGTCACCTTGCTTGTGAATCATGCGCAGATTACTATCGACAAATATCTCATAACCACATTGCCTCGCTCGCCAGCACCATTCGTGGTCAACGCCATCTATAAATAACTCGGTTTCCTTGAGGCCAACTTCATCTAAACAGTGAACAGAAAGTACCATCCCCGAGGCAATAATTTGCGTAGCGGAAAGATACCCCTCCCCCACTGCTTTAGGCTTTTGAATCGAAGCTGTTACCGGCTTGTGATCAAACTCACTGACAATACAAGGGCCGATTGCTGCGACCTTTGGATGCATTTTTCTGGCTTTGACAATACTGGCCTGAAGGCCTCTTAGAAGAGAAAGACTTAGTAGACTGTCCTGGTCAAGTAACAACGCATATTCGTGTTGTCTTTGCTGTACCTCGCGCAAACCGATATTCTGTGCTTCCGCGATGCCGGCATTTTCCGGGCAATGTGTGTAGCTTACATAATCCGGCAACCAGTTGGCGTGAGACTCAGGGGAATTGTCAATTACAATGACTGACCACCCTGCGTCATTCAACAACGCTATGTTATCCAGCAGCCGTGATTGTTCTGGGTGATAGAGGATGATAATGCTGGAGAACATCAATGTTTAATAAATTTCTCTAAGTAATGACGATCAAGTTTGTAGGCTAGCTTCACAATACTTGCAGGCATTAGTCTCAGAATCAACACCGAGGTTGCATAAAACAAGTTATACAAAGACATGCGTTTAAGTTTTCTCAGCGCTCTGAATCGCGCCCTGAATTCATTAAATGACTTTACAAAACCGCGACGCTTATAAAAATCACCGACTCGGCGAAACTTAAGTAGTTTGTCCTTGAGGTTACAAAATATATAACCATGTGATGCCAACTCAATCCAAAGTAGATAATCTTCAACAAAGCGCAGACTGTCATCATACCGATGCCCATCATTAAACACTTTGTATCGAATACATACCGTCGGATGATTTACTGCGCAACGCCTTGGCAAGAGTCGGGTAATTTGTCGATTAGTCAGTGGCATAACGCGCGAACCGACTTTTTTATCATGTTCATTAATTTCGGTTAAGCCTGTACCCAGTATCGACACGTGTGCATGCTTTTCGAGGTAGGCAATCTGTGTTGCAAACCGATCAGGCTCTGAAATATCATCTGCATCCATCCTAAAGAAATAGGCTGGTTGCAACGATAGGGACCAGTCGATAGCAAAGTTCATGCACGTGGCCAGGCCGCAGTTTTCCTTACCCTCTACAATGACTAAGCGCTCGTCCAAAGACGCGTGTTTCATTATTACCGCTAGCAACCTATCAGGGATAGGCCCATCAATAACAATGACATAGAGGAAATCAGAATAGGATTGCGACCGAATGCTGGTAATAGAGTGCTCGAGCCATTGCGGATTATCCCGACCATAAACCCCCATTGCCACTATCGATTCAACACGGTGAACCTTATAACGACTGTGCTTTATTGAGAAATTTGGGGTCAATGGATTGTCCGAGATAAATAACTGGCGAAGAGTGTAACGAAAAACACGCCTGGATTGCACTAGTTTGAGGCAATTATTTCCCCAAGAACAATCGCTTTGTATCTCGGACTACGCGAATAATCTTCCATATATTCATGATTGCAGCCGTGTAAACCACCAACAACGCCATGAAAGACCAAAACATGATGTAGTCAGGCACCTGGTAAACCTCACCCAGTATACCCACCACGCAATAACATGCGCCTAAACACAAGATAGCGACTAATGAACGCCTTGAGTTGAGGCCTGCACGCATAAAGATATTGTGCAAGTGCTTTCTGTCCGGACGAAGCACTGACTGACCCTTTTTAGCTCTTCTGAACATTATAGCCGCCATGTCCATCAGTGGCAGACCAATCAACCAAACCCCGGTGATAGGTCGTAATGATGCAGAAACGCCCTGGGTGTGATCAACTAATAGCCACACTATGGTCAAGCCAACGAACATACTGCCGGCGTCACCCATGAAAATCTTATTGCCTTTAAAACCCTTCAAACTTAGGTTGAACGCAAGAAACGGAACGATAGCGGCTATGATAACCAGCGGCTCCATAATCGCGGCACCGTTGCCAGAGATGAGCAATAAAGACACCACGCTGGCTAACACGATCAGGCTCATGCCACCGGCCAGACCGTCAATACCGTCGATCATGTTAATAGCGTTAATGACACCAACCACACAAATCAGTGTGAAGAAATAGCCACCTAACCCGAGGTACACAGAACCGAAGCCGAAAATATCCCCCAGCGATGTAATGTAGTTTTGCGCACTCCAGGCCATGATAGAGGCAACACCAAACTGGCACATCAAACGCCCTTTGGCGCTTAAATCAAACCGGTCATCCAGCATACCCAACAGTACAATAAAGGCAGATGCCGTAAAAAAGAGCGGGTTGTTTTTCATCCACACGTCAGTCATCACGCTGGCAACGAGAACCGCAACAAATATAGCGACACCACCGGTCAACGGCACGATACCGCTGTGGCGTTTACGATAAGATGGTTGGTCGACAAGCCCAAACTGATGAGCAAGTGGCGTCATCACCACGAGCAAAATGAGCGCGACAAAAAAAGCCGTGAATAACGGAATGAACTGAAGATACGTTAACATTCGATCACAGTCTCCACTGATTCCCGGTTAGTACACCCGTCACACTATCTACCTTGTAAAAAGGACAATCCATTAACTCACCAACTCCATTGAGATTACTGACGAACAAACATTGTTTCGTGGAGAGATATCTGAAAACTCGCCCTATAATAGTAAACATTAGTATAACTGACTACCCCTGTTCGAAAATTTAAGTTTGATTGGCGCTTTTTTGCACGCACATCGCTAATCTGCTTACTACTCAACCAACTCAATCAAACTTTACATGCCTTTTATTACGATTATGGTATTCTTGGCATCTCTTTAAATGGATGTATGCCAAGTACGATATGAAATTATTTATCGCCGCTGTTTGGATAACAGGTTTGAGCACATTGGCAGGGTGTGTATCCCAGCCTGCTGCCGTCAAAGCTAACTTACCATTAGTAAGTTCCAATCAGTTAGCCACACTAAAGCAGATACCATCGACATCTGATACAAAACAAGCAAAAGCCATTCCAGAGTTAAAAATCTCTCAAGGCAGAACTGTCATTGACGGAGTAGAATATACGGTTGCCTCTGGTTATTACTCTGCGCTTGGCCTTCAATGTTATCGCTTAAGTGCAGTCCAACAAGGCAGAATGAATCAAGCTGGTGTTCTGTGTAAAAAACATGATTATTGGCTTCATTTTCCGGCAATAGCATCTCAAGATACGCAGTAGGAACAGACATCATATGAAAGTACTTAAATACGTGATTGGCTTGTCTATTGTGAGTTTACTCAGTACCGGACAGGCTGTGGCACAAAGTGCAGAGCAAATCAGACAGGTACAGCAACAGCTTAATCGCCAGGGCAGCGCGGGTACTACAAATAGCGCCAGTGGGATTAATCCTATGCAACTGGGCATGTCGCCAACATTGCCAGCTAGCGCCAACAGTGCAACCAGAGCAAGCGCAGGCCAGTACAACAACGTTCCCAGATACGGGATGGTGTTACCTGGAGAGCCAACCATTGATATGGTATACCCACTCCAGGAGAAAATGGCTAATCCGCCTTTTGCGGCAAACCTGTTTATTGGCGGTTTCGAATCTGAACGTGTAAGCAGTGTGAACGAAAACTACTTGATTGCCCCGGGCGATCAAATTTCAGTCTGGATGTGGGGCGCGGTTAATTATTCCGATGTGGTTACCGTCGATAGTCAGGGGAATATCTTTATTCCCAATATTGGCCCGGTACAACTTATGAACACACCGGCTGGACAGGTGAATCAAACTGTCACACAGGCCATCAAATCTGTTTACACTAACGACGTGAACACATACGTCAACTTGCTTACTGCAACGCCAGTATCACTTTACGTATCCGGTCCTGTGTTACGTCCTGGCCAGTATGCCGGCCAAGCGACCGATAGTGTTCTGTATTTTTTAAAACGCGCTGGCGGTATTGACTTTCTTCGCGGTAGTTTCAGAAATATCGAAATCATCCGGAATGGAGAGACTATTGAAGCCATTGATTTATATGACTTTGTGACTAATGGCTCACTGCCCGCTTTCTCTTTTCAGGACAAAGACGTCATTCTCGTAAAACCTATAGGCTCAACGGTCACGGTGAGTGAAGGGGCAAGGAACAGCTTCACTTTCGAATTAAAAGGCGATGACATGCGAGGCCAATCGTTGGTCAACTATGCCAAACCCGGTGACTTTATTAGTCACGTGTCTGTTACCGGTCTGCGTGATGAGAGCCATTTTGCAAAGTACACCAAGCTGGATGAATTTAGTGACCTGAAACTCCACGCAGGTGATCATATTGAATTTAAAAATGATCATGAAATTCAAATCTACCCCATAAATATTGCAGGAAGCTTCAAGGGTGAATCCCGCTTTATGGTCGAAAAAGGGGCCCGTCTGCATCAGGTACTCAGTAATGTCGCCGTAGACCCAGCACTCTCTGACTTTAAAAACATCTACCTGTTACGCGAAAGTGTCGCTGAACAGCAACAGCAAATAATCAATCAGGCATTGGACAGACTGGAAAGATCTGTTTATACCGCGCCGGTTTCATCAACAGGCGAAGGCGCTATTCGGGTTCAGGAAGCCCAATTAATTTCTGACTTCATTGCGCGAGCCAGACAAATTAAACCGTTAGGCAAAGTCATTGTATCTGATGGCCCCAACGTGGCAGATATTCTTCTTGAAGCGAACGATACTATTGTCATCCCGGCTGTCACAGATCTGGTGCATGTGGGTGGAGAAGTATTAATGCCGCAATCTGTTGTTTTCAATCAGAATGCGACGCTTGAAGATTATGTTGCCTGGGCTGGCGGGTTCAGTGAGAGAGCGAACGACGAGCGCATTTTGGTTATTCGGGCAAACGGGATGGTCGACTTCTTTGATGTCGATGACGACACTCCTATTTCGACCGGCGATCAGGTGGTGGTCTTACCAAGAATAGACGCTAAAACGCTACAGGCGGTTAAAGATATCACCCAGGTTATTTATCAAATTGCCGTTGCAGCAAATGTTGCTCTTAACTAATGAAAGTATCGCTTAGAAAGCAATTGAACGTTTGGAAAAGTGTGTTATTCGCGCTTTTCCTTCGCGAAATGCAGTCTCAGTTTAATGATAAATTAGGATTAGCCTGGGCGTTTATTGAGCCATTTGCCTTCATTTTCGGTTTGTCATATATGCGGAGTATGATGGGAGGAGGCGATGTCCACTCCATTCCCGTATTCATTTTTATGATGATTGGAATGATTAGTATTCAATCATTTATTACTCCACTAAATTCCGTCTCTGCCGCATTTAAACGAAATCGACCTTTATACGCATTTAGGCAAGTTCAGCCAATCTCAGGTCTTATTGTTTCTTGCTTTGTAGAATTTTCAATTAAGATTGTCGTGATCATTCTAGCCTTTATTGCCTTGTTTCTTTTGAAAATCCCTACGCAATTAGATAATGCATTACTACTAATAGTAATCTACCTTGCGCTATGGGCTTTTACGTTTAGCTTGAGCTGCATTTTAGGCATCATTACCGCCTATGTTCCCGAGGTAAACAAGGTTACAGGCTTATTAACAAGGCCTCTTTTCTTCATATCGTGCACATTTTTTAGTCTTCAAGATATTCCTATGGAGTATTGGCACTATTTAACATGGAATCCGTTAGTCCACTTTATAGAATTAGCAAGGTTCGCATGTTTTAAATCCTATGGTGACAATGGAGTGTCTGTCGAATTTGCTCTTGCCAGTTCTTTTACAGCTTTCTTCTTTGCCGTGTGCCTATATCATCTAACTTGGAAAGGTATTTTATCCAGATGACTATTGAGCTAAAGAATTTAACGAAATCTTACCCAAGTAAACTTGGGCCCCAATATATTTTCCGCAACTTAAACTTTACAATTCCAACGGAAAGCAATGTGGCAATTTTGGGAAAAAATGGAGCAGGGAAATCCACACTTTTCAGAATATTGGCAAAAAGTGAGTACCCCGACTCAGGTAAAATTCTAACTAATAAGTCAATGTCCTGGCCTGTAGCTCTTGCAACCGGCGTTCACCCACAAATGACTGGCCGTGAAAATACCCGATTTGTTGGGAGAATCAATAATGTGCCAAATTTACGGAAATATGAGAAAAAAGTTCAGGAATTCGCAGAGCTCGATAAACGCTATGACCTGCCGGTCAGGACATATTCCTCGGGTATGCGCGCACGCTTGGTATTCGCCTGCTGCATCAATATTAATTTTGATATTTACCTGATAGACGAAGCGACATCGGTAGGCGATCCCAAATTCAGGAAAAAAGCCCGGGAAGCATTAGAAGTGAAAGCAAAGGAAGCCGGCTTAATCATGGTGAGCCATGAAATTGACCAAATACGAGAGTTCTGTAAGTCCGCCATTCTGTTAGACAATGGCCAGCTTACTTATTATGGCGACCTTGAAGAAGCCATAAAGATTTACATGGGATAAAGAGAATTAGCATGCTGAAAGACTACCTTAACCAAGCACAAACAATGATTAAGAAACGGCCGCTATTGCTCGTAATAGTGCCCTGGCTTCTTTACGCTGCGTACTTAACACTGATTGCTGCTCCAAAGTATGAAAGCACAAGCCAGCTTGTTGTAAAGTCTGCCGATGGTGCAAACAACTTCGACCCGTCAGCGCTGCTTATGTCAGGAGTGACAGGCGCCCCGGCATCCAATGAAAGCCAACTGGTTGTTGCATTCATACAATCGAATGACATGTTGCACTATCTCGACAAGGCTATTGATTTAAGTGGTCACTATACCTCTTCAGAGGGCGACATCATTAGTCGCCTCGCTAGTGATCACAGTAACGAAGCCTTTCTGGAATATTACCTGAACAATATCGATGTCCTGATTAACTCAGACTCCAGTGTTATCGAGCTGTCTGTACGCGCTTATAACCCGGAATATGCCCAGTTAATCAGCAAGACCATCGTTAAACGCGCAGAACAATTTATAAACGAAATCAGCAATAACCTGGCAAAATCGCGCTTAGCGTTTGCACAAAGCGAACACGACATCGTGGAAGACAAGCTTCAGCAGGCCAAGCTGGCCCTCATTAATTTCCAATCAAAATACAATGTGTTGGATCCTACCGCAGAAGGAGCAGCCTTTCAGCAAATCGCATTCTCTCTTGAAGCCACACTCGCTCAGAAGCAAGCTGAGCTGAGCACCTTGGCTGGCATTATGTCTGCCACAGCGCCGGAAATTGTGTCTTTAAAGCGCCAAATCAAAGCACTTGAGCAGCAGATCACAGAACAGAAAACCAAGATCAATGATACGCAGGGCAGCGACGCCAAACTCTCGATTAATCAGCTGATGGCACAATATTCAAACCTGCAGGTTCAGGTAGAACTTGCATTACAGGCCTATGGCTCATCATTAATGACGTTAGAAAATGCACGGGTCGATACCTATCAACAACTACAACATTTAGTTACTGTTGAGTCTCCAACGCTGCCCGATGACGCTACCTACCCTAAGGTAATTTACAACTTGGTATTGCTGGGCGTGTTGCTAAGCATGGCGTTTATTGCCATTCGCATTGTTGTGGCGACTATTCGGGAATTATAAGCAGATTCACACTCGAGGCTTCACTACTGCTGGATTTATAAGCTATCCCATCGCCTACAGGTTGTCTCAATGGACAACCTCTAGTATAAGAATGTCTACAGTGGTGTGTTCAATTCCAACAAATTGAACACACCAACTTACCAATAATAACTATACGGAACTCTGTTGTGACAACAAATACATCTAACGACACCAGCTTCTTCGGCCATCCAAATGGTCTGAGAACGTTATTTTTTACCGAAATGTGGGAGCGCATGAGCTACTACGGCATGCGTGCCCTACTCGTGCTGTTTATGACAGCGAGCTTGCAAACACAAGGTCTTGGCTTCACTGTCGCCTCAGCAGGTGCCATATACGGCCTCTACACCGGGGCTGTGTATTTTCTTGGGTTACCGGGAGGCTGGCTCGCGGATCGTCTGATTGGAGGCAAACAAGCGGTATGGTATGGCGGATTAATTATCTTCGCCGGACACATTGTGCTGGCAGTAGACCTTCAAAACCTATTCTTTGTCGGCCTTATTCTGGTAGCTTCCGGCACAGGGTTACTTAAGCCAAACATTTCAGCCATGGTTGGCCAGCAATATGACGACGATGACGGCCGTCGTGACAGTGGCTATGCGCTATACTATATGGGTATTAACATCGGTTCGTTGATCGCCTATCTGGTCACTGGTTACCTGCAGGAAAACTGGGGCTGGCACTATGCATTTGGTGCCGCTGCCATCGGTATGGGTTTAGGACTTATACAGTACTACTTTACAAACCGCTCTTTGGCTACAGAGTCAGTGGCACCCGCTAACCCCTATGTAGGTGCCGCAAGGCAGCGTGCCTGGTTATGTGTTTTAGGCGTGTTAGCAGTAGCCGTTGTGATTATCATTCTGGCCCATTTGGGCACCATCGTAATCGAGCCAGTCGCGCTTGCTGAAAAAGTCGCTATTATTTTCACCGCTATATTCTTTATTTATTTTGGCTTTATCTACTTCAAAGGTCAGTTAAACGATAATGAAAAGCAACGTATGTGGGCACTGTTTTTAGTATGTGTTGCCTCTGCATGCTTCTGGTCTGGTTTTGAACAAGCCGGATCATCCCTTAATTTATTTGCGCAGAACTATACTGATCGCGCGCTTGAAAGTGGCTCATGGTTAACGTCATGGTTTGGAATGGACGCTATCCCTACCGTATGGTTCCAGCTTTCTAACTCTCTCTTTATTATCATTCTGTCGCCATTCTTTGCCGCCCTTTGGATTAACCTTGCCAAGCGCATGATTGACCCTTCATATACCATTAAGTGTGCAATTGGTATTGTAATTATGGCGTCAGGCTTCCTGGTCATGTTTATGGCATCCCAATATGCAGCGCAAGGACTTAAAGTAGCCCCTATGTGGCTAGTAACGACTTACTTCCTGCATACCGTAGGTGAACTATGCCTTAGCCCTGTAGCACTTAGTGCGGTCAGTAAATTGTCGCCGAAGCGTTTTGCAGGTCAGATGATGGGCGTATTTGTACTCACCTACTCTATCGGTAATATTATTGCTGGTTTGCTATCTGGTAATTTTGATCCTGAGAACGTGCAAGAAATGCCAAACCTATATCTTCAAATTGCACTCTTTAGTATTGCTATTGCTATTGTAATTGGTTTGATGAGCTTCAAATCAAGATTCTGGGAAAAAGCCGGTATTCAGGAAAAAGCACAATAACGACACCTGTGTTTTAAACACTGGCTGATTGCCTTACAATAACCGCCGTGACGTCATGTTCCGGCGGTTTTTTATTAAGAGCACTTTATGCAATTCTATTTTTCGACGCGCAATATTCCTGGTTTATCTGGCCTTCCTCTGGCAGAGCGTATGCGCTTACTGGAGCGGGCAGCCAAAAAACTTACTGTTCCGGAAAAGACTGTACTGAACATACTTAAACTGCTGGTGATTGTGCCAGCGTTTACACTGCTTCTTCGCGTAGCAGCCGACTGGACGTCTTTATTGTGGGCGTTGCTAGTTTTCCTGCTGTATCCCATTATCGTGAAACCTGTACAATACTCATTAAGCGCTAAATATTTAGAATCGTTGTCACAAAAGGATAAGCAATGAAAACAATACTTGTCACCGGTGGAGCTGGGTATATCGGCAGCCACACCGTACTGCAATTGCTGGAAGCAAACTATGATGTAGTCGTTTTTGATAACTTGTGTAATGCGTCACAAGAGTCGTTGCGTCGCGTAACGGCAATAACCGGAAAGCCGGTTACCTTTGTAAAAGGAGATATCTGCGATTCTGGCGCATTAGACCAGGTATTTTCAGAGCATGATATTCACTCTGTCATCCACTTCGCGGGTTTAAAGGCCGTGGGTGAATCGGTACAGAAGCCATTGGAATATTACCAAAATAACGTTTATGGCTCGGTTAACCTTTGCAACGCCATGCGTCGCCACAATGTGAAAAACCTGGTTTTCAGCTCGTCAGCAACGGTTTACGGCGATCCTGTATCACTCCCTCTACGTGAAGACTCGGCCACAGGCCATCCGACAAATCCCTATGGTATGTCTAAGTTGATGGTCGAGAATATTCTTAAAGATCTGTACAAGTCTGATGAGGAATGGAACATCGTACTCCTTCGTTATTTCAACCCGGTGGGTGCACATCCGTCAGGTCAGATTGGCGAAGATCCGAACGGTATCCCGAACAACCTGATGCCTTATATCTCACAGGTCGCTTCAGGCAAACTGGCTCAATTAGCCGTGTTTGGTGACGATTATGACACCGTCGACGGAACCGGTGTACGTGACTACATTCACGTGGAAGACCTTGCAAATGGCCACTTAAAAGCCATCGAACGACTGTCACTGAACATGGGCCTGGACATCTATAACCTGGGCACAGGTCAGGGTTATTCAGTGCTTGAGATGATAGCTGCGTTTGAGAAAGCCTGCGGAAAAGCGATCAACTACAAAATTGCGCCGCGTCGGGAAGGCGATGTAGCCGCATGTTATGCAGATCCAACAAAAGCCGCTTCCGAGCTGAACTGGCATGCGAAGAAAACATTGGAAGATATGTGTGCCAATGCCTGGAACTGGCAGTCACAGAATCCCATGGGCTACCAGGACTAAGCTTTGTTCAAACATAAAAAAACCGCTGATATCAGCGGTTTTTTTGATTCTTTTCTGCGCCCTATTTAGGTTCAGGCTCAGCCGGCAAGTCTTCTTCCAGATTGACATCATCAAACATCGACTCAAACTCTTCAAAGTCTTCTAACTGCTCTTCGTCAGGACCTTCTTCTACACTTTTACCGTCGGTAACCCTGAATTCCAGGTTCTGGAAATAGATATTTTTAACCATCTCATAGTCATCAACCGCGTTTTCTATTTGTCCTTCCTGACCGAGCAGTTGTGCACGTCCTTCCAGAGCACTAATAGTAAATCGGGCTACGTTCATATTGCCTGTTAACACAGACAGTGGAAAATAAAGGTTATCGACCACGTCACCGGTAAAACTACGAGCGTCTGTAGGGCCTCTGGCGGGCAGCATTACGAAGGGGCCCGTGCCCACTCCCCATACACCCAGTACTTCGCCAAATTCCTCTTCCTGACGTTGCAATCCCATCGCACCTGCGACATCAAATAACCCCACCACACCGACAGTAGAGTTAATCATAAAACGGGTGAAACTATCGAAAGACGGACCCACTTTGCCTTGTAACAGGTTGTTCACCATGTTGCCCGGCTCAGACAGGTTTTCAACTGCATTGGACAATCCGGTTCTGGCAAAGCCAGGCATAACCGTCACGTAGACGGTTGCAGCAGGTTTGAGTAAGAAGCGATCCAATACTTCCCAGTTTAAATCCCACATAACCCGGTTTATCGGTTCTAAGGGATCCCTGGGGTCACTTTGTGTTGTATTCGTTGTGTTTGTTGTGCTTGCCGTCTGTTCTGTTGAAGGCTTTGTTGCGCAGCCACCTACTAATGCAGCGCAAACAATAAGAGCAGACAGCTTACTGTTAATCGATATCACATGATTTCCTTGTTGATCACTATCGTTGCGTCCAGAATATTGCCCTGAACAACTTCACTATTCATCACGCCTTCTAAGTCACCGGTAACGGCTGGCGCCTCCTGATCAGCCGACACCCTGGCCATTAATTTGACTTCAGACAACTGCGCCAGAGAATAATTCGGTGTCATGGCATTTTCTTGCGTCAGCGTGACTGTTGCAGGTAACGTTGACAATGGCATTCTGAGCACAGCAGCAGGCATGCGATTGTCACTGTTTGCGTCCTGCGCAAACACGAATAAAAACCCGTTTTCAGGTAGCTTAGCTGCCAGTTCATCGCTGATACTAATTTCAATATTAAACCCTGTTAGTTGTTGTGCTTCACTCGCTGATTCGGGTGTCTCGCCCCGAAGCTGCGTCAACCGTGATTGCAGTTGCACCATTAACGGGTTATCTGCTGGTAGCAGGCCATCTAACTTATTCAAATTCGACGCCAGCACAGCCTCGTCGCCTAATCTGCCGGCGACCACAGCTAACATGAGGACCAAATTGCTGTTATCCGGCTCATCCTGCAATAGCGACGACAATAACTGTCGGGCACTTTGTAATCGCCCTTTGTCATCACTGGCCATCAAAGCTCTGGCATAATTGGTTCTTACGTTACTATCACCCGGCGCATAATGAATGGCTTTTTCATAGGCTGCGAATGCCTGGTCCTGCTGGTCCAGCGCCATCCAAATGCGTCCTAAATACATCCAGCCCTGTCCGTCTTCTGGTTCCATTTGCAACCGCTTTCGGATGGCTAACGTCAACTGCTGAAAGTCCTTCGGTGTAAAGTTCTCACCGTTTCCCTGAGCCACTTTAGTACTCAGACCGGGTAAAGCATCGATTGCTTCCTGCGTTGCCTGCAATCGTTCCAGGTTGTTAGCCTGACTATAAGCCCAACCCCCTACTCCCAACGCAACCAATGCACCTAATAGTAATACCAAACCACCAGAGGTAACCGACCTGTTTTCTTCCTGCGCTTCATCAACCAATGCCACTTTTATCTCGTCACTGGCCTGTCGCATGTCCTGTTCGGTTAGCAAGCCTTCGGACACTTCGCGTTCTAATTCGGCTAATCGTTGCTTCACAACAGAGACATTGGCCGATGACACATTTTCCTGCTCTGCGCCGCGACGAAACCATGGCAGTGCAATCACTATTAACAATACAGCGACTAACGCCGCAACAGACAATCCAAACTCTAACCAGGACACTACTTATCTTGCTCCAACATTGCTTCTGCTTTTGCCAGTTTTGCCGCCATATCTTCTGGGGGCGTGGTACGTCTGCGAAGAAATACGACTAATAAGGCGACAATCGAAAACAGAATAGGCGCCAGCCACAACCACATGGTCACAGGCGTTACCGGTGGCTTGTAGTGAATAAAATCACCGTATCGCGACTTCATATAATCTATGATCTCTGCTTCGTTCTTGCCCTGTTTGATCAGGGTATATACCTTACGGCGCATATCGTGAGAAATCATCGCATCCGAGTCTGCAATATTCTGGTTTTGGCACATCGGACAACGCAGCTCTGCCGTCAGAGTCTGAAACAGCAAGCGTTGCTGAGGCGTATCAAATTCATAAGCCTCTTCGGTTGCTTGTGCAACTAAACTGGCAAACAGCAATGCGATAAAAAGCAGCCCTCGTTTCATTGTGGTTGCCCCGCTAGTTCTTGTTGTAATTGATGGTAAAGCGGCCCTACTTTATTTTTCCACACCCGCTCGTTAATATCGCCGATGTGATGCATGCGAATAACCCCGTTGCTGTCGATTAAAAAGTGCTCGGGTGCACCGGTTACGCCCAAATCGAGTGACGTATCACGAAATACATCAAAGATATGAAACTGATATGGATTGCCAAACTGACTTGTGATTTCAACCACTTCCTGCTGCACCCGCTCAATAGTTTTAGTACCGAAATCCGGGTCTAGGTCCTGGTCGAAATACAAGCCCACAATGTTAACCTGCTCTTGTTCTACAAGCTGAGTCAGATAAGGCAGTTCAACGGCGCAAGTCACGCACCACACACCCCACACATTCAATAGCGTCACCTTGCCTTTAAACACATCTGGCGTATAGGTTTGCGCAGGGTTCATTAAATCAGGTAAGGAAAAATCCGGTACCGGCTTTCCTTTTACCTGAGAGTCCAACGCCCGCGGGTCAGAAAACAATCCGCTGAACAAAAAGCCAACCAGGATGACAAACGCAAGTAGCGGTACGCCAAACACTATCCAACGCTTCATGCACTTTCTCCTGCTATAACACTGCCGGGTGTTACGGCTTTTTTCACTTTTGCCAGCTTGGCCATGCGATAACGTCTGTCACTGATTGAACACACGCCGCCTAAGGCCATAAATACTGCACCCGCCCAAATCCAGGTAACAAAAGGCTTTATATAAACGCGAATCGCCCAGGCGCCATCATCCAGCGGCTCGCCCATCGCGATAAACAAATCACGGAACACAGTAGAGTAAATACCCGCTTCCGTCATAGGCATGCGCTGCACGATATATAGTCGCTTCTCAGGTTCGAGGTGAACGAGTTTCTCCCCGTCCTGATACACATCAAAAATGCCCACATCTGCGGTGTAATTGGGGCCGTTACGAGATTCTACCCGCTGGAAAGCAAATTCATAACCGCCCAGCGTTACCGACTCTCCCGGCACCATGCGCACATCACGTTCAACTTCGTAGTTACTCACCAGCGTGATGCCAATGATGGTTACTGCAAAGCCAAGGTGACCAAGGATCATCCCCCAGTGACTGGGCGTCAGCTTGCGAAGTCGCTCGAACAGTGAGCCCGACGATAACGCATTTACCCGCTGCAATACTTCCTGAGTCGTCGTAACAAGAATCCATGCACTTAACACCAGCCCCAACGCCGCAAAATACGTTGGTGCATCATAGCTAAAGTTAATCAGAATACCGGCGCTTACACTCAGTCCTAACGCCAGTAATATCGTTTTTTGAATTTGTGCTACTGGCTGATGCTTCCAACGCGTTAGTGGCCCAAGTCCTAACATAAAGACAAAGGGCACAATCAACCAGGTAAACATCTGATTAAAGAACGGAGCCCCCACCGATATGGAACCCAGCCCCAGTTCTTTGTGCACCAGAGGTAACAGTGTACCCAAAAACACCACCAGAGTAGCAGCGCACAGAAATACGTTGTTACCAATTAACAGTACTTCCCGTGAAAACGGCTGATAGCGCCCGGGGCTTTTTAGCTGCTGCGCGCGCATTGCGTACAACACCAGGCTTAAGCCTGTTAACACAACTAATATGCCCAGTATGAACAGCCCGCGAGAGGGGTCACTGGCGAATGAGTGAACGGACACAATAACGCCAGAGCGAACCAAAAACGTGCCTAACAAACTCAACGAAAAAGCGGCAATTGCCAATAGTACTGTCCACGACTTAAAGGCTTTGCGCTTTTCGGTTACCGCCAAAGAGTGCATAAGTGCAGTCCCGACCAACCAAGGCATAAACGAGGCATTTTCTACCGGATCCCAGAACCACCAGCCGCCCCAACCGAGCTCGTAGTATGCCCACCAGCTACCCAGTGCAATGCCTACCGACAGAAAACTCCAGGCTGCGATAACCCAGGGGCGAGACCAACGCGCCCAGGTTGAATCCAGCTGCCCTGAAATGAGGGCAGAAACGGCAAACGCAAAAGCAACAGAGAATCCAACATACCCCATGTACAGCATGGGCGGGTGAATGATCATGCCGAAATCCTGAAGCAGCGGATTCAAATCGCGCCCATCTACCGGGAAAAACGGCAGCATACTGTCAAACGGGTTACTGGTCAGTAACATAAACAGATAAAAGCCGATGGCTACCATGCCTAGAACCGACAGCACTCGCGCTACCATCACACGCGGAATCCCTGAGCTAAAAATAGCCACAGCCACTGTCCATAGCGAAAGCATCAATACCCAGAGTAAGAACGAACCTTCATGACCGCCCCACACCGCCGTCACTTTGTAATAGACAGGCAAACGACTATTGGAATGTTGAGCAACATAATTCAGTGAGAAGTCATCGGTAACAAACGCGTAGGTGAGACAGCCAAAAGCAATCGCAGTAAATCCAAACAAACTTACTGCCAGAGGACGGGCTGTTGCCATCAATGCAACGTGCCCTTTCTGTGCTCCCCAGAGCGGATAAACCGCCAGTAAAATAGACGCGATAAGCGCAAGCACCAGCGAGATATTGCCAATTTCAGGTATCACTATTCGTAGCTCCCCTCGCTGGGTTTAACGTGTTTGATCCCTTTCATCTGTTCAGCCAGCTCCGGTGGCATGTACTCTTCGTCATGTTTGGCCAGCACTTCTTCTGCCTGAATAACGCCGGCTTCGGCTAACACGCCGGTTGCCACAATGCCCTGACCTTCACGAAACAAATCCGGTAGGATACCGGCATAAGTCACAGTCACCTGCGGCCCGGTATCAATTAATTTAAAAGTCACTTCGAGGCTCTCACTATCGCGGGAGACACTCCCCGGTACGACCATACCACCAATTCGCAAACGTTGACCGACGGTTGGCTTCACTCCGTCTTTTCCTTCGACGATTTCAGATGGCGTGTAAAACAGGTCGATATTGTCGGTTAAGGCAAACAGCATCAGTGCAACAGCCCCAACAATTAACAGTCCGGCACCGCCTACCGCGGCCAGTCTGCGTTGACGTCTTGGATTCATACTTCCTCTCCGGTCAGATTCTGTTTAGTTGCCTGCTTCGCGGTCGCGATTCGCTGTTGTCGGGCGGCTTCCTGAGCCACTTCTTTGAGTAATTTTTTGTGTGTCATCATGCTATTCAACACTATCAGGCCCATAGCCAGGAAAGTAACGCCAAAGGACGCCCACACATAAAAGGCATAGCCGCCCATGTGCCAAAAGGCCTGCCAACTATCAAACTGCATGATTGGTCTCCTTTGCGCTCTGAACCATCTCTTTCACCCAAGGGCGATGATATTCTCTACGAATTATTTCATTTTTCATGCGCATTACGGTTACCGCAGCAATAAATAAAGCGAACCCGAGTAATGCAATAAGTAGCGGCCAAAGCATTTCAGGTGCAATCGACGGTTTATCGAATTTGCTTATAGTGGCCCCCTGATGCAGGGTATTCCACCATTCTACGGAGTAGTGGATAATAGGCACATTGACGACGCCAACAAGTGCCATGACGCCTGCAGCTTTTCCTGCCTGTTGCTTGTCTTCAAAGGCGCCATAAAGTGACATTACCCCCAGATATAAAAACAGCAATATGAGCTCAGACGTCAGACGCGCGTCCCACACCCACCAGGTGCCCCACATTGGTTTGCCCCAGGCGGCGCCGGTAAACAATGCAATAAAGGTAACCACAGCACCCACAGGCGCCATCGCGATCATTGCCATAAAGGCGGTGCGCCATTGCCATACGATTCCCACAAGTGCTGCGACAGCCATTGCGACATAAGTACTCATCGACAAAATTGCACTGGGCACGTGAATGTAGATAATTCGGAACGAATCGCCCTGTTGATAGTCCTGCGGCGCGAACGCCAGTCCCCAGACCGAACCAACCAGAATACACAGCACTGCCGGCCAGAAAAAATAAGGCTGGAGTGTTGAACACAGCTGATAAGCCCGCTCAGGTTTTGCGTAGGGATGTAACCACTTCCACATTAGTTTTGACTCACTTTTAAAGCATACGCAATTGCCATGGGCGCAGCCGCCATGGCTGCTAATAGCATGGCGCCAATAATAGCAAGATGCGCACGGTAAGGTAATTGTAACGCAGCGGCATCAACCGCCGAGGTGGCAAAAATCAGCAACGGAATAAACACCGGTATCAGCAATAAAGCCAGTAACACCCCGCCCCGTTGCAAGCCAACCGTCAACCCAACCGCTATCGCCCCAACCAGGGATAACAAGGGCGTACCCAGCAGCAGCGTTAGCATCAATGCTGTGTACATCTGTACGGTTAAATTCAGAAAAAGTGCTAATAGCGGCGATAAAATCAACAGCGGCACAAAACTCACCAGCCAGTGCACCAGTACCTTCACTGCCGAAATGGCCCAGACAGACTGGCCACTAAGCAAATACTGCTCCATGGAGCCGTCCCAAAAATCGTCGCGAAACATACGATCCATGGCGAGAAGCGACGACAATATGGCCGCAATCCAAATGACGCCTGGACCAATTTTTTGCAGCGTGGCAGGCCCGGGGCCTACACCAAGCGGAAAAAGGGTTACCACCATCAACAAAAACATCAGGGGCTGCGCAAGTTCAGAGCGCTGCCGAAATGCCAGAGCTAAGTCGCGCTTAAAAATGCCGCTCCAGAGCGCCTTCATATGCGGTACTCCAGATCCAATAACGTAACCGGCCCGGCAACCTCACTTAACGCTTGATGCGAGGTCGTAATCACTGTACCACCTTGTTCAACATGAGACCTCATGTGTGTTTCGAGCAATTTGATACCGTTTACGTCGAGCGCAGTAAAAGGCTCATCCAATATCCACACGTCAGCAGACTTTAACCATAACCGGGCCAATGCCACTCTGCGCTGCTGACCGGCCGATAGCATGCGAATGGGAATATCCTCAAGCCCGACTAAACCTAATATCGTTAATACCTTGTACGCGGTATCGAGTGAAAAGCCGATGCTATGTTGGGCACACCAGTACTGCAGGTTTTCAATTGCAGACAAGGCACTGTTTAGTCCGGGTTTATGACCGATATAGGTAAGTGAAGCATGAAACTGGGGGAGACACTCCGCGATGGGCGCATCGTTAAACAGGATCTCCCCTTGGTCAGGAAGCGACAGTCCGGTAAGCAGTCGAAGTAAGCTGGTTTTACCTGCACCATTGGGGCCACGCAGATACGTCAGACTGCCTGCCGGCAAGGTAAACGACAAGTCAGCAAACAACACTCTGTCCCGTTTTACACAAGTTAGCGTATGTGCAGTTAGTCCTGCCAAGATAATTCCTGCTTCACTTCGTTAAAAAAATCGCAGCATTCTACCATATTTAGGTGTAATCGCATCTTACCTGAAAGACTGTTCGGCGAATTTCTGATCTAATTCAATCTTCTGAAGGATTGACAGCGTTAAATTGCCGGGAGGAAACATAGTTCTGATTATTTCTCATTCTGTTAGCTACCCAGTTATACTCATACAATTGCAAAAGGTGCCGATAACGATTTATGCAACTGACTCCGTCCACACAAAGCTTGTCACCTGAGTCCAGACAAGCACTGTTATCCGCCCTCAGCGAAGCCGGCATGAAGCCCGAAGCTATTGCGCGATTTGCGCAATTGATGCAAGTCGCCCAGCCTGCACAGTCAAACAGCCTTCGCACTTTTTCTACCACGCTACAAAATATCGACAAGACGTTGTTCGTGGAGGTTGCAAAGCAATTAGCAGTTAAACCACGCGACCAGTTGTTACTATTACGCTTGCCAACGACCTTGCCCGTAATAATCACACAGGGACTGCCACAATCCCTTGCGCAACTGGCACCAACCCTGACACTCCCTACTGATGTAACACTGCTTGCCAAACTAGACCAGCAGCGCATCTCACAACCTATCGACAACGCCTTAACTCAACAATTGTCGAAGCAACTCACTTCCGGCGCAACTCAACCCCTGCAGATCAAAGCGACTATCGCTGAAATTAGTCAAAATACGCTGCAACTGAGGGTGTCAGCAGGTGAGACCAGAATGCTATCACTTCCCAAAGCCACTTTGGAACAATTCCCCGGCGGTCCAGCGGCTAATGATCTGGTGGTTGGTAAATTGGTCACTGTTGAAGCCAAACCGGTGAACGGTAAGTGGGACATTCACTTACGATTCGATAGTGACTCTGTAAAACAAGGCGGACTGTCTAAGACGACCGAACAGGCGCAGCTAAACACAAGAACCACTATAAATACCCTGAAAGTAAGCAATGAAAGTACAGTATTAAACGTATTATTTCAGGCCCAACTTCATCAGCAGGGAATGAAAATTGAGCACATTAGTCAGTTACCTGAAAAGGTCGTTAGTCAGCTCACTAGCCAGTTTCAACAAGCACTAAAAACAAGCAGTGAAGCCATGCCTGTTACCCTGCAAGTTACAGGAAAACAACTCACTGCCCGCTTTTTGAAAACACAGCCGCAATTGCTCGATACATCCCCTGATAAAGCGTTGATGGCGACCTTACCCAAAGCGAGTCTGCACGCTATTCAAGCATTACAACTCTCCGCTGCTCAGCTATTAAAAGTCCCCCAAGCGCCTATCCAACTAGCGGGAAATACTGACATTTCAAAAGGACTTCCGGTTCAAAGCCCATCTGTTTCAGTCAACGCAAATGATGTTTCTACCGAGCCCAAACAAGCTGCTAGCATTGTATCTGGACAGGCGGATAAACGTGTTCAGGCAGCCGCATTAAGCAACGACAAACCACTTGCAAGCCTTCTACAAATGCAGGCCCCAGGCGTTAAGAGTGAAGTGCAGCAGCTCATCCAGACATTACTTCGTTTTAATGCAGTAAATGTGGAGCCTTCATCTGTCAACATTGGTGACTTGACACAATCACTACAGAAAATCGCTAATCAAGGCAACACAGAAAGTAAGCAAGTACTTACAAGCATCATTCAAAAATTGCTTCCAACCAGCCCAGTATCTGATACAGCAGGTACAGAAGTATCCATAGACAATGTAAAAAGTGAGATGCAGCCAGCACAGGTTAAAGCGCTTCAACAAGAGGCCATTTCGCCACAGGTGCTCAGACACTTATTTACCTCGCCAGCGTGGTTACAGTCACCCTTGGTGTTAACATCTTCTCAGCCGGGACAGGGCATGCTGGGCGGTTTAGTTCAATTATTGCAGATTGCTTTATTGGGGAAACAAATAAAGAGTCAGGACGAGGTTGAGCGATTGTTTCAACAACAAACCAAAACGTCTACGGGTCAACCTCAACCGCTCCAGTCAGCAACAGCCAGAATGGTCAGAGACCTGGCCAATGCCGATAACCAGCATAATATGCTTAAACAACTCAAAAGTTTGCTGTCCTCACATCAGCAATCCAAGCTATCCAGCGCCGAACAAACGTTACAAGGTCAGGACACGTTCTACTACTTGCTGCCCGCTTTTCAGCAACAGCAGAAACAGGCTGAGATTCTTATCAAACGAGAACCTGAACATCAGGCACAAGACAATGAAGCTAATCAGCAACAACGCTGGCAACTCACCATGAAACTGGATATTGGCGAACTCGGCGAGTTACTGACTAAAGTAAAAATCCTCCATAAACAAATAGACCTGGATATTTACACATCGAATCAGAATCTGCTTGAAAAGGTAGCGAATTCTTTGCCCTTTTTACTCAAGCGCTTCAAGATGCTTGGATTGGACGTAGAGCATCACAAAGTACAGTTAGGCAAAATTCCAGACACACTTGCCACAAAGCCGTACCAAATTTTGGAGACGATGGCATGACCAATAAAGCCAAACGTGCTGTAGGCATTAAATATAGTGAATCGGAAGGAGATAAAACCCCATCCGTTGTTGCTAAAGGCTATGGTGATTTAGCGGAAGCTATTATCGCCAGTGCGCAGCAAAATGGTGTACTCATTCATGAAGATCCCTATCTCAGTGAGTTTTTAACCACCCTCGACCTGGGCCAATCAATACCAGAATCTTTATATTATGTAATAGCTGAGCTACTCGCTTATTCCTATGCCCTGCAAGGAAAAGTACCAGAAAGCTGGAAACAATCCATGCCCGGTATCGAAGAGAAAATATAACCATCTGATCTTGGATGAGACTCAGATGTGAGTTTAACTCTGAAGGAACACTAAATCTCCCATAAAAAAGCCCATCCAAATTGATGGGCAAATCTATAAGATGGGCTTATAGGGGGAGTTCAACGCTAAGTTGAATGGGTAAATCAAATGATTACAGCGCGTCTTCCGGCTCTACGTCATCTGCTTTAATATTTTTGGTGAGCAACAACTCTGCACGAATTTTCTTTTCGATATCCGCCGCAATTTCAGGGTGCTCTTTCAGGTACTTCACCACGTTTGCTTTACCCTGACCAATGCGGTCACCATTGTAGCTGTACCAGGCACCGGCTTTATCAACCAGCTTCTGCTTAACACCCAAATCAATCAGCTCGGCTTCTTTACTGATACCTTCACCATACATGATCTGGAATTCCGCTTGCTTAAACGGCGGTGCAACTTTGTTCTTAACGACTTTAACGCGAGTTTCGTTACCCACTACCTCGTCACCGTCTTTCACGGCACCGATACGGCGAATGTCGAGACGTACAGAAGAATAGAATTTAAGCGCGTTACCACCTGTAGTCGTCTCTGGGTTACCGAACATCACACCAATTTTCATGCGAATTTGGTTGATAAAAATACACAAGGTATTTGAACGCTTGATGTTACCAGTGAGTTTACGCAGAGCCTGTGACATCAAGCGCGCTTGTAAACCAACGTGCGAGTCACCCATATCGCCTTCAATTTCGGCTTTTGGTGTTAACGCTGCCACAGAGTCCACAATGACCACGTCAACAGCACCAGAGCGCACTAACATGTCACAGATTTCCAACGCTTGCTCACCGGTATCGGGCTGAGATACCAGCAGATCGTCAATGCTTACGCCCAGCTTCTCTGCATATACCGGATCAAGCGCGTGCTCGGCATCAACGAATGCACAGGTTTTGCCTTTCTTTTGCGCTTCAGCAATAACCTGTAATGTCAGTGTTGTTTTACCTGATGATTCCGGGCCGTAAATTTCGACAACACGACCACATGGAAGACCGCCTATACCCAGTGCAATATCAATGCTCAGTGAGCCTGTTGAGATTGCCTCAATGTCCATCGCCTGGTTATCACCCAGACGCATAATTGCGCCTTTACCAAATTGCTTTTCAATTTGACCTACTGCTGCCGATAACGCTCTGGATTTATTGTCATCCACGTGAAATGCCCTCTTATTATCACCGTTGGTTTGTGTGCTACACAGCGAACGATGTTTAGTAACTGTAATGGTGCACAATATATACTGTATGATTATACAGTGCAATACTGTGTGTCGGTTTTTGTGTATTTTTTCAGATTAGACAGGGTTTGCAACTAGCCACTGGTGCAGTTCGTTAATAGCAAACACAATGGCGCTGGCACGAACGGCTTGTCGGTCGCCCTGAAACCGTTGCCGAACGGTCACGGTTTGTTCACCAAACTGGAACCCAAACCACACGGTGCCAACCGGCTTTTCATCGCTACCACCACCAGGACCTGCAATGCCACTTACTGCTATAGCACACTGTGATTTAGCATTGCGGGCAGTGCCAGTTACCATCTCTTCTACCACTTGTTCAGACACAGCGCCAAATTTGGCCAGTGTGTCGGGTTGTACGCCTATCATCGATGCCTTGGCGTCATTGGAATAAGTGACCCAGCTTTGATTGAACCAATCTGAACTGCCTGAGACGGAAGTGAGTGCGTAGGCAATGCCACCACCCGTACACGACTCTGCGCAGGATACTGACCATCCGCGGGACCGCAACTGCTCTCCCAGTTGCAATATTTGCTCAGAAAGTAACCCTAAACGCAGTTCATCATGGGAAACAGTTGAAAATGGTTGGCTCATAGGAATAATACGTCTATCAGGAATGGCACTATTATGCCGTGGACAAATTACTAATCGCAAGCTGAGGCTTTTTTGGAATCACATACCCCCATGATGCGCCAGTATCTGGCAATTAAGGCGCAACATCCGAACATTCTGCTCTTTTACCGTATGGGTGACTTCTACGAGTTGTTCTTCGACGATGCTAAACGTGCCGCAGAACTCCTGGATATATCCCTTACAGCACGAGGCAAGTCTGGTGGTGAGCCGATTCCTATGGCCGGTGTCCCCTACCACGCGGTTGAAAGTTATTTGGCCCGGTTGGTCAAAATGGGCGAGTCCGTCGCCATTTGCGAGCAAGTGGGCGATCCGGCCACCAGTAAAGGCCCGGTTGAACGTCAGGTTCAGCGTATAGTTACGCCGGGCACGGTGACCGACGAGGCACTGCTGGAAGAACGTCGCGACAACGTGCTTGCCGCCGTTTATGGCCATAAAGACAGCTTTGGCTTAGCCTGGCTGGATATCACCAGCGGTCGTTTCCTGGTTACAGAGCTACAGGGCGAAGATCAGCTAAGTGCTGAATTACAACGTTTACATCCGGCCGAGCTACTGTATCCGGAAGGCTTTGCCTGGTTTGAATTGATATCGCATATTAAAGGTATCCGTCGTCGTCCGGAGTGGGAGTTTGATCAGCAAACCGCCTCGCAGCAATTGAATGCACAATTTGGTACTCAAGATCTCAGTGGCTTCGGCGTAGGCAATATCACACTCGCGTTAGGCGCTGCAGGTTGTGTGCTGCAATACGTAAAAGACACCCAGCGCACTGCGCTGCCACACATTCGCGCCATTACGCTGGAACAGCAATCTACTCGCGTTCAACTTGATGCCGCCACGCGCCGCAACCTCGAACTCACGCGCAATCTGTCTGGTGGCGTAGAACACACCTTATTTGCGGTTTTGGATAAAACAGCGACAGCCATGGGCAGTCGTTTATTGCAGCGGTACCTGCACGCGCCCATCACAGACCGGGAAGAGCTCAGCGCTCGACAACAAGCCATTGGCGCATTGTTGGAAGGAGATTACCCTCAGCTACAGGCGCAATTAAAACAGATCGGCGATATTGAACGGATCATGGCGCGACTGGCTTTGCGTTCTGCCCGCCCTCGCGATTTTTCCAGACTCAAACTGGCCTTAAATGCATTACCGGAATTACAGGCAAGCTTGGCGCCCTACTCCGCGTCGTTGTTAGCCTCGCTGGCAACCACAATCTCCACGTACCCGGAACTGGCGACCTTGCTGGACAGGGCTATTATCGACAACCCGCCGGTTGTGATCCGAGACGGCGGTGTCATTGCGCCTGGCTACAACGCGGACCTCGATGAATTACGCGACCTGTCACAAGGTGCCACAGACTACTTGCATCAACTTGAGCAGCGTGAGCGCGAGGCTACAGGCATAGCCACGTTAAAAGTGGGCTATAACAAAGTACATGGATTCTTTATCGAGGTGTCCCGAGCGAACAGCGGCGCAGTCCCAGCGCATTACATTCGCCGCCAGACATTGAAGAACAATGAACGCTACATCACGCCGGAACTGAAAGAGCACGAAGACAAAGTACTCACCAGTCAAAGCCGGGCCCTGGCGTTGGAAAAGCAGTTATACGAGGCTCTGTTTGACCACATTACGCCTCATCTGGACAAGCTTATCGACAGCGCTCAGTCGCTGGCGAAACTCGATGTACTGGTCACGCTCGCCGAACGGGCAGAAACCCTTGAATATCACGCGCCAAAACTTGTCGATGTGCCGGGAATTACTTACCAAAATGGCCGCCACCCTGTGGTAGAAGAGGTCATGGACGGGCCATTTATACCCAACCCGCTAAATATGAATACTCAACAGCGTACCATGGTGATTACCGGTCCGAATATGGGCGGTAAATCAACCTTTATGCGGCAAACGGCGTTAATAGTGCTTATGGCGTACATTGGTAGCTATGTACCCGCCGAACAGGCAGAGATTGGCCCGGTCGACAAAATATTCACCCGTATTGGTGCGTCCGATGATTTGGCGTCTGGCCGCTCTACCTTCATGGTAGAAATGACCGAAACCGCCAATATTCTCCATAATGCCACGCCCTACTCGTTGGTGTTAATGGACGAGATTGGTCGGGGTACCAGTACCTATGACGGTTTGTCTCTGGCCTGGGCCTGTGCAGAATATCTGGCAACTCAGCTGAATGCGTTCACCCTGTTTGCCACCCATTACTTCGAACTGACTGAGCTTGCCAATCAATTGGATGGCGTCAGCAATTTACACCTCGATGCAGTAGAACACGACGATACAATTCGCTTTATGCATACGGTAGAGTCGGGTGCGGCCAGCAAAAGCTATGGGCTGCAGGTGGCGCAATTAGCCGGTGTGCCCAAAGCCGTTATCGGTGCCGCAAAGCTTCGTCTCAAACAATTAGAGCAAAGTGCAAAAGTATCAGGCTCACCTGGCAACAATGCACAGACAGAAATAACTGCCACTCAACAGTCGTTGTTTGTGCAGCCCGAACCTTCAGCTGTAGAGCTGGCACTGGCTGGTATCGATCCAGACGATCTGACACCCAAGCAGGCACTCGCGTTAATTTATGAACTAAAAAAACAGAGTAATCTTTAGTCCTTAAATCACTGCAGTGATGACGTAAATACGTAACAAACTACACGTCATCATTGCAGATTGCCCTGCCCGCCTAATACACGTATCTTATTGCTTGTTATAATTGTGAACAGCCAGCTTATTGGGTATACTGTTGCGCCGTCTATAGTGCTGTTTCTAACAGTGCATTACCCAATAAATAACCCAACGTCTTAGGTTTCGCATGACTAATTATATTTTCGTCACCGGTGGTGTCGTTTCATCGCTTGGTAAAGGCATTGCTGCAGCGTCACTTGCCGCCATCCTTGAAGCACGTGGTCTCACGGTGACCATGCTAAAACTGGATCCGTATATTAACGTTGATCCGGGTACTATGAGTCCAATTCAGCACGGCGAAGTGTTTGTAACTGACGATGGTGCCGAAACCGACCTGGATTTAGGTCACTATGAGCGTTTCATCAGAACGCGCATGACAAAACGGAACAACTTCACCACCGGACGGGTTTACGAAGAAGTACTGCGCCGCGAGCGCCGCGGTGATTATCTGGGCGCGACCATTCAGGTTATCCCGCATATCACCAACGAAATTAAGCGCCGCGTTATCGACGGTGCACAAGGTCATGATGTCGCTATTGTTGAAGTGGGTGGCACCGTAGGTGACATCGAATCACAACCGTTTATTGAAGCCATCAGACAGCTGGGTACCGAAGTCGGTCGCGACCACGCGATGTTTATGCACCTGACACTGGTGCCTTACATGCCAGCATCCGGCGAGCTGAAAACCAAGCCCACCCAACACAGCGTAAAAGAGCTACGCTCAATTGGTATTCAGCCAGATATCCTGGTGTGTCGTTCGGTTGGCGCGATGCCAGCGACCGAGCGTTCAAAAATTGCATTGTTCACCAACGTAGCAGAAAAAGCCGTTATTTCACTGAAAGACGTAGACAGCATCTACCGCATCCCGGCAGCGCTGAAAGCCCAGGGAATGGATCAACTGGTTGTAGACCGTTTCAAACTGGATTGCGAAGAAGCAGACCTGACCGAATGGGAACAGGTTCTGTATGCAGAATCTAACCCGGTAGGCGAAGTGAACATTGGTATGGTTGGCAAATATGTTGAACTGCCAGATGCCTACAAATCTGTCAACGAAGCGCTAAAACACGCCGGTTTGAAAAACCGCCTGACCATCAACATTCATTATGTTGATTCTCAGGACGTCGAATCAAAAGGCACGCAAATTCTGGAAAAACTGGATGCGATCCTGGTTCCGGGCGGATTTGGTGAGCGTGGTATTGAAGGCAAGATTGCCGCTGCCCGTTATGCACGTGAAAACAAAGTGCCTTACCTTGGCATTTGTTTAGGTATGCAGGTTGCGTTGATCGAGTTTGCACGTAATGTAGCTGGCATGGAAAACGCCAACAGTACCGAGTTTGATCCAAACACGCCGTACCCGGTAGTCGGCCTGATCACAGAATGGCTGGACTCAGACGGCAGTACCGAAGTACGTGACGAAAGCTCTGACCTTGGCGGCACTATGCGCCTGGGTAGTCAGCTTTGCCACCTGATCCCGGGCAGCAAGGTACACGATGCATACGGCAGTGAAGAAATCTACGAACGTCACCGTCACCGCTACGAAGTTAACAACAACCTGCGCGACCAAATCGAAGCCGCTGGCCTGAAGGTAAGTGGTTTGTCCACTGACAAACGTCTTGTTGAGGTAGTGGAAATCCCGGATCATCCTTGGTTCGTTGCCGGTCAGTTCCACCCGGAGTTTACTTCGACTCCGCGTGATGGCCACCCGTTATTTACCGGGTTTGTGGCGGCAGCGCAAAAATACCAAAAAGAAAATCATTAATTTAAAAACCTGGTACTTCTCTCTCCCGGAGTACCTTTTTACTTGTTGAGGAAAATAAAATGGCGAAGATCTCGCGTATCATTGGACGTGAAATTCTGGACTCTCGTGGTAACCCCACAGTAGAAGCAGACGTATACCTGGACTCAGGCGTAATGGGACGCGCTTGTGCACCGTCAGGCGCTTCTACTGGTTCTCGCGAAGCACTGGAACTGCGCGATGGCGACAAAGCCCGCTACATGGGTAAAGGCGTAACCAAAGCAGTGGCTGCTGTGAACGAAAAAATTGCGCCGGCTCTGCTGGGTATGGATCCGGTAGCGCAAAGCGATATCGACAAAGCCATGATCGACTTAGACGGTACTGAAAACAAAGAAAACCTGGGTGCGAACGCTATCCTGGCAGTTTCTCTGGCAGTAGCAAAAGCAGCCGCTACCGAAAAAGGTGTTGCATTGTATGAGCACATCGCTGACCTGAACGGTACCTCTGGCCAATATTCAATGCCTGTACCAATGATGAACATCATCAACGGTGGTGAGCACGCTGACAACAACGTTGATATCCAGGAATTCATGGTTCAGCCTGTTGGTGCCAAGAGCTTTAAAGAAGCGCTGCGCATGGGTGCTGAGATCTTCCACAACCTGAAAAAAGTACTGTCTGCGAAAGGCCTGAACACTGCAGTAGGTGACGAAGGTGGTTTTGCACCAAACCTGAGCTCAAACGCTGAAGCACTGGCTGTTATCGTAGAAGCGGTAGAAAAAGCCGGCTACACCATGAACGAAGACGTTACCCTGGCTCTTGACTGTGCTGCGTCAGAATTCTACAAAGAAGGCAAATACGTGCTGTCTGGTGAAGACAAGTCTTTCGATTCAGAAGCGTTTGGTGATTACCTGGCAGAACTGTGTGAACAGTACCCAATCGTATCTATCGAAGACGGTCTGGACGAAAGTGACTGGGACGGTTGGGCAAGCCTGACTAAGAAGATCGGTGACAAAGTACAGCTGGTTGGTGATGACCTGTTCGTAACCAACACTAAGATTCTGAAGCGCGGTACTGAAAACGGTATCGGTAACTCTATCCTGATCAAGTTTAACCAGATCGGCTCACTGACCGAGACACTGGAAGCCATCAAAATGGCGAAAGACGCCGGCTTCACCGCGGTTATCTCTCACCGTTCAGGCGAAACTGAAGACGCTACTATTGCCGACCTGGCAGTAGGTACTGCAGCGGGCCAAATCAAAACAGGCTCACTGTGTCGTTCTGACCGTGTTGCTAAGTACAACCAACTGCTGCGTATCGAAGAAGCGCTGGCAGGTAAAGTGGCTTACAACGGTCGTAGCGAAATCAAAGGCCAGTAATAAATAAGGGGCAGGCGATGTGGCCTGCCCTGCTTTTATTGCCGTACCGATGACCATTCATGACGCCGTCTTCTGATCACGCCGATCACGCGTCACAACAAACAGACTTCTTCCAGGCGGTTGAATCTGATACCTCACAACGCGAATTAGCCGAGTTGTGCAATGCCCTGTATGAGCGGGAATTACAATTCCTGTCTGCTCATGGTCCCAAACAAATTAATCTACTGCGCCGCAGATTGGCAGGCTTGAGCCACCATGTAAAACGCACCGCGCGGTTTCTGGTAAGTCGCACTACACCGCTCGCTCTGGATGAACACAACGCCAGTTGGCAGGCCAAACAGCCAGCGAAAAGCCCGGCACGCAACGCCGATTCAGATGTCTGCGCACAATGGTTGGAAAAGCATGCAAAAGTCGGCCTGGTTATTCCCGTCCGCGTGCAGGAATTCGATAATGAACACATCGAACTGGACTCCATCGACAAGGTCCAGCTTGAAAACCAGACGCTGCATATCAACAAGTTTGGCTGGTTTGATTTTAATGGTAACTCACTGGAAGAAGCGCGTTTCGCGCCAAGGCTGATTAATCTGGTAAAACCCACCAAAACCATCGTGACATCGGCATGCTGTGGGCACAGTTGGAATCACAAAGGTAAAACGCTGCCGCGACGCTTGTCTATCAGGGAAATGCTACTGGTCAGTACACTTGACTGGCGTCATTTCAGTGCCGCAAAAATGCCGCCTAAATACTAGGGGCTGTTGGCCCTTACTGTATATTTTTGCAGCGAGTTGTAAGTCATTTAGACAAGCCATAATCCACATAGTGTAGTTATTTTTTATAAGCGGTCGGCAACGCGGCATAAATGACTAACAACTGCTGCCCTTCGGGTTCGTCATGGAAGCGTTTTACTCTTTGTCACAGGTCTTTGACGTAGAATGACTATGCCTGTAGGCCTGTTTCGCGATTAAAACGCTTCCATATAGAACAAAAATGATACAGCAAAGGACAACAGCCCCTAATTACAGCCCACGACTTACGGCCAAAGATGATTTTTATCCTAAAAAAGGCCGAATACCGTAATTTATAACTAAAACTTATAGCGAAAATTGGATTCAGTGGTTGACCTTATCCTGCTCAGCCTGTACATTTACCCGCATTGAAACAGTCGCATGAATTCTAGCTTTTCAGGACAACCATGTTTAAGCAAACTATGATTCTATCTCTTCTACTCCTTATGGCAGCAAGATTGCACGGGTAGATTGCGACTAAGCGAATAACACACAAAAACCCGTGCTAAGCACGGGTTTTTTTTTAACTTCACAACATGAGTACCAAGCCATGACGAATCAGGTAAAAATATTTGATACGACCTTGCGTGACGGCGAACAAGCTTTGCCAGCCAGTTTGAGTGTAAAAGAAAAACTGCAGATCGCGCTGGCACTCGAGCGTCTTGGTGTGGATATCATTGAAGCGGGTTTCCCGGTGTCCTCTCCGGGCGATTTTAAATCTGTACAAATGATTGCCAAAGAAGTGAAGAATGCCACGGTAGCAGGTTTGTCACGCGCATTACCTGCCGATATTGATGCCTGTGGTGAAGCATTAAAGGTTGCTGACCAATTCCGGATTCATACTTTCATTGCTACGTCAGATATTCACGTAAGCAACAAGTTGAAGAAAACCCAGGAAGATATCGTTGAGATGGCAGTTGCGGCGGTGAAACACGCAGGCCGTTATACCAATGATATCGAATTTTCTTGTGAAGATGCTGGGCGTACCCATATCGACTACCTGTGCCGCATGGTAGAAGCGGTCATCAATGCAGGTGCCACCACGGTCAATATCCCGGACACCGTGGGTTACACAACGCCAACCGAGTTTGGCGGTATCATCAAGCAGTTGTTCAATCGCGTCCCTAATATCGACAAAGCCACAATTTCTGTGCACTGTCACAACGATTTAGGATTGGCAGTGGCCAATTCCCTGGCTGCGGTAGAAAACGGCGCTCGTCAGGTAGAATGTACAATTAACGGTATCGGTGAGCGCGCGGGTAACTGTTCACTGGAAGAAATCGCCATGATCCTGCAGACCCGTCAGGCCATGTATGACCTGAATACCAATATCAACTCGAAGGAAATCAGCCGTACGTCCAAGCTGGTTAGTCAGTTGTGTAACATGCCGGTTCAGTCAAATAAGGCGATTGTCGGTAGTAACGCATTCAGCCACTCATCAGGTATCCACCAGGACGGTGTCTTAAAAGCGCAAAATACCTATGAAATTATGACTCCCGAAAGTGTCGGCATTAATAAGAACCACCTGAACCTGACATCACGTTCAGGCCGCCATGTTATTAAACACCGTTTACACGAGCTGGGTTATAAAGAGTCTGATTACGACCTGGAAGCCATTTATGCGGCGTTCCTGAAACTGGCCGACAAGAAAGGCCAGGTGTATGACTACGATCTGGAGGCACTGTTGTTCTTCGATCAGCAGAAACACGATCAGGCTTATTATCAGTTAACGTATCTGCACGCGACATCGGGCAAGGAAATCATTCCAAGCGCCACTGTGCAGTTAAAAATTGGTGACGACATTGTCACCCGCAGCGAAACCGGTAATGGCCCGGTAGACGCCTCATACAAAGCCATTATGGCCATGTTGGGTCATAATGATTTAGAAGTTGTCGACTTCAAACTGGATTCAAAAGGCGAAGGTGCAGATGCACTGGCCTCAGTGAGTGTGATCACTGAATACAAAGGCCGTCGTTTCCACGGCATCGGCCTGGCAACCGACATCGTCGAAGCCGGTGTAAAAGCCCTCATCTTCGTATTAAACAACACGTATCTGGCTGATCAGATTGATCAGCAAAAGCATCAACAAGACCGCGTAGCAGGAGTATAAATGAGTCAGTATAACATTGCCGTACTTGCCGGAGATGGCATCGGCCCGGAAGTCATGCAGGAAGCCAATAAGGTTCTGGATGCCATCGAACAGAAATTTGCTGTCTCATTTAACCGCACTGCCTACCCGGTTGGTGGATTTGCTATCGACACGGAAGGCGAAGCCCTGCCAGCCAAAACCCTGCTGGGCTGTGAGCAGGCCGATGCCATTTTATTCGGCTCTATTGGCGGCCCCAAGTGGGATACGCTGCCACTGGAACAACGCCCGGAGCGCGCTGCGCTGTTAACCCTGCGCAGTCATTTCGACCTGTTCAGTAACTTGCGTCCGGCAAAGATTTACGCGGGCCTGGAAGATTTATCTCCCCTGCGCAAAGACATTGCTGCCAGCGGTGTCGACGTATTGGTTGTGCGCGAGCTAACCAGCGGCATTTACTTCGGTAAGCCAAAAGGCCGTGAGGGCGAAGGTGAAGAAGAATATGCTTTCGATACCATGCGCTACAGCAAACGTGAAATTCGTCGTATTGCCGTTAGTGCATTCGAAGCAGCCATGAAACGCGGTAAACGTGTTACCTCGGTAGACAAAGCCAATGTGCTGGTCTGCAGCCGCTTGTGGCGCGAAGTAACCGAAGAAGTCGCCAAGGATTACCCGGAAGTCGAGCTGGAGCACATCTATATCGATAACGCGACCATGCAGCTAATTAAGGACCCGGCTCACTTCGACGTGATGCTGTGTTCAAACCTGTTTGGTGACATCATTTCCGACGAATGCGCCATGATCACCGGCTCCATGGGCTTGCTACCTTCAGCCAGCCTGAACGAAGACGGCTTTGGTATGTATGAGCCAGCCGGCGGTTCAGCCCCTGATATCGCGGGTAAAGGCATTGCCAACCCTATCGCGCAAATCCTGTCTGCATCAATGATGTTGCGTTACAGTCTGAACCTGACTGACGCAGCCGATGCCATCGACAGTGCTGTGGTAAATGTACTGGAAGCTGGCATTTTAACAGGCGAATTACTGCCAGCAGATCAGCGTCACAACGCGGCGAACACCGTACAGGTAGGTGACGCCATTGTTAAACACATTCTGGCTTAGGAGCGTTCAGACTCATGGCTAAAACCTTATACGATAAAGTCTGGCAAGCGCATGTTATTGACCAGATAGGCGAAGACAGCCTGATTTACATTGACCGTCATTTGATTCACGAAGTCACGTCCCCCCAGGCTTTTGCCGGGCTGAACGAAAAAGGCCGCAAAGTGCGCCGCCCGGACCGCACTTTCGCGACTATGGATCACAGTATCTCTACCCGTAGCCTGGCTCTGGATGCCTGTGGTCCACAAAACCAATTGCAGTTGCAAACGCTGGCGAAAAACTGTGAGGAACACAATGTAAAACTGTTCCCGGTTGGCCACCAGAAACAAGGTATTGTGCACGTCATGGGTCCTGAGTTGGGTTTAATTTTACCCGGCATGACCGTGGTATGCGGTGATTCTCATACTGCCACGCACGGTGCCTTTGGCGCATTGGCATTCGGTATAGGTACATCTCAGGTCGAGCACGTACTGGCAACGCAAACACTGAAGCAAAGCCGCGCAAAAACCATGCAAATTAAGGTCAATGGCAAGCTGGCGACAGGGATTACCGCCAAGGACATCATTCTGGCCATCATTGGCAAGATTGGTCACGCAGGTGCCACTGCGCATGTAATCGAATATTGCGGCGAAGCCATCGAAGCCTTATCGATGGAAGAGCGCATGACCATTTGTAACATGAGCATCGAAGCCGGCGCCAAGGCGGGTATGATTGCACCAGACCAGACCACCTTTGACTACCTGCAGGGTCGCGAATTTGCCCCCAAAGGCGCAGACTGGGACGCAGCCGTCGCTTATTGGAAAACGCTGTTTACTGATGAAGGCGCAACGTTTGATACCGTTGTTGAACTTGAAGCAGCGGATATCGCGCCTCAGGTTACCTGGGGTACCAACCCTGGTCAGGTTATCGGTGTAACAACACCCGTACCTGGCCCGGAAGATTTCAGCGATCCGGTAGAAAAAGAATCGGCAAGAAAAGCGCTGGCTTACATGGGCATTAATGCCGGTGATAAGCTGGCTGATATTCCTGTTTCACATGTGTTTATTGGTTCCTGTACCAATGGTCGTATTGAAGATTTACGTGCCGTAGCGTCAATCGCCAAACAAGGTAAAGTATCCGAGAATGTAACAGCTATCATTGTACCTGGCTCAGGCGCAGTTAAGCGTCAGGCGGAAGCGGAAGGTCTGGATAAAATCTTTACCGACGCCGGCTTTGAATGGCGCTTACCGGGCTGTTCAATGTGTCTGGGGATGAACGATGACCTGCTGCAAGCGGGTGACCGTTGTGCGTCTACCAGCAACCGTAACTTTGAAGGCCGTCAGGGACGTGGTGCGCGCACTCACCTGGTAAGTCCGGCAATGGCCGCCGCCGCTGCATTACGTGGTAAGTTTGCCGACGTCAGAGATTTTCAGGAGTAAACCATGAGCGAATCAACTACCGGAATTAACGTATTAACCGGCACCGCCTGCCCTCTGGATCAGGCCAACGTTGATACAGACCAAATCATTCCAAAGCAATTTCTGACCAGCGTAAGCCGTGCAGGTTTCGGTAAGCACCTGTTCCACGACTGGCGCTATCTGGATCTGGAAGAAAAAGAGCCGAACCCGGAGTTTGTGCTGAACAAACCTGAACACGCAGGCGCAACCATATTGTTGTCTCGCGAAAACTTTGGCTGTGGCTCAAGTCGTGAACACGCACCATGGGCACTGACCGACTTCGGTTTCAAGGCTGTTATTGCTACCAGCTTCGCCGATATCTTTTACGGCAACTGCATGAACAACCAATTGCTGCCTATTGCGCTAACCAGCGAACAAATGGATAGCCTGTTTGCCGCCGTTGCTGCTGACGCCACGGCCGAAATCGCTATCGATTTGCCGGCTCAAACCGTAACGGTCGGTGAGCAAAGCTGGACGTTTGATATTGCAGAACATCACAAGAACAACCTGGTTAAAGGCCTGGATGCCATTGGTCAGACGCTGGAACTGGGCAAGAAAATCGAATCCTACGAAGCCAACCAACCGGCCTGGTTATAGTAATTTGCTATGGTGGTCGCTTTTTTGCGGCCACTTTTCTTTTAAACGGCCCTTTTCTTGTAAACGGACAACAAGACCTGTTTCAGTCTATTTTCCACTCCACCGCCATTGCGCATAAATAATCTTCACTTAATCTCATATTAAACAAAAGTTTAATTACTTCTCTACAAACTGCACTATAATTGGATGTATTGTATGAACGGTTGCCTCAATAAGTGGGAGTGCGCATGCTTCGGTGTATCACCATCGATGAATTATTACCAGGGATGTATGTCAATCAGGTACTTGATGACACGGGTAAAGTCAAAGTCCGTTCAAAAGGCGTGGTTCGCTCGGAAAAAGTTATTGAGGTGTTGCGTGCTAAAGGTGTGGAACGCGTCGAGATTGATTGCACAAAAGGTCTGGCGCCAGAAGAAAACACTGATACCTCCAATAATCAACCTACCGAATCAGCTGAGCCAGTCAAACAAGCTGACAAGCCTAAAACAGAAAAGCAGAATGGCTTTACCTCTGATAGTCTGCAGGCTGCAGAAGCCCTGTATCAAAAGGCGGTCACTATTCAGCAGCGTTTTCTCTCGCAATTAGAAGCAGGAAAAGGCGCGGACGTCACCAAACTCAGCGCACTGACACAAAATATTCTGGAAAGCGTGCTGGACAATAAAGACGCGTTAATGTGCCTAAGCATGATTCAGCGTGGAAAAGACTTTCTGTTAGAGCACTCCATCAACTGCAGCATCTATATGGCCATCCTCACCAATGAGTTGGGGTATGAACAGGATGATGTAGAACAAGCCAGTCTTGCCGGTTTGCTTATGGATACGGGCATGATCAATGTCCCCAACGAGTTGTGCGTGCCTGAACACCAGTTAAACGATACACAGCGACAGGCATACCGACAGCATGTCTCGGAATCTTTAGCGCTGCTTTCCCAGGCTGAGGGAATTTCCGACACCGTCATTGACATTATTAGCCAGCACCAGGAACGGATTGACGGCTCGGGCTACCCCAATAAATTAACTGACGAACTTATTCACCCACTGGCGAAAGTCGCCGCCGTCATCGATGAATTTTCGCGTCTTGGCATGGCAGCGCCCTTTGGGCAGTCGCTGCCAAACAATAAGGTGCTCAAATCACTGTCACAAAATAGTGGGCTGGACCAGTCATTGGTCAATCGCTTAATTGGCGTGCTGGGTATTTATCCGGTGGGCTCTTTGGTAAAACTAAGTAGTGGTAAACTAGGGATTGTCAGCCAGAAAAACCCGTCTAACTTACTGACACCAGTGGTAATGACGTTTTACAGCATTAACAGCGGTCACTATTCTGAAATCAAACGGCTTGATCTGGCAAAATCCAGTGATGAGATTGTGGCGAGTATCGGTCCGGAAGAGTTTGCTCTCAACTTGCCAAAGTTCTTCTCAGAGGTGTTTATTCACCAAATGCCCGGCTAGCTGTTCACCGTGCTTGGGTCGATTAGTTTTCGGCCTGTTACCAGTCAGTTAGCGCCGTCATAGCAAACACTTCCCCTTCAAATCGCAATATCACCCGCTGTGCTTCAATATTGACAATTTGTACGCGATCATCAATCCAGTCGCCTTCGGTTTTATCCTGACCGTTTACCCTAACCCAACGATCGCGCGGCACAGTCGCATACATGTGCGCACTGAAATCCATTGTTGGTAAGCGCGTCAACAAGCGTGCCGGCAGTTGGTCAATGCGTTTGATGTCATCATGCACCGTGACTTTGGGCTGAGTGGGCACAGGCTCTTCGCCACTGTCTTCTTTTTCCAGATCAGACAGCACTTTGTTAAATCGAGCCATAAGCTCAGGCGACACTGACACATTGTCGTCAGGATCTGCGTTAATAATGTTCTCATCGACAACACTTTCGGACGCAATACTCTCAGCAGCCGGGCCTGGTAGTGTTGCGGCTGTATACTCTCCCTGTGCAATGGCTTCTGACTTTTCAGTCTGTTCAGGTTCAGTTTGAGCCACTGGCGAATCATTCAAACTCGTTTGCTGAGGCGTGGACGTTTGCTGACCGGTTGTAGTCTCAGGCACTGGCATTGCTACCGGTTGCTGCGCAATCGGCGCTGGCGAAACTATGGTTTCGTACCAGACGGGTAACTTTGCCAATACAAATCCACAGGCTAAACCACCAAAGCCAAGTAATCCGTAAAGGGCAACAGGCTTCAGTGCACGCTGCCACCAGGCTGGTAATCCGTTAACCGTTGGCAGAAACAAACTACGGTTAAACTGCTCGTTAATCGCCGCATCGGCTTTTCGAGCCTGAGAATCAAACTGTCCTCGCAGCAACGCCTGAGTAGGCGTGCTCACTACTTGTTGTTCGTCATCTAGGCAAATCTCAACGGTCTGATCAGGATCGTATTCGATTTCCTGAACGCCCATCTCAATCAATCCCTGGATCATTGTCTGACTGGTAATCAGGCCGGATTTTTGAATTTTTACCGGACCGTTCTGCTGGGTCACCCGCGTGATCATCATGCCCGGCTGAGCATCCTGAATAGCGATAGTCTTCATTACAGACTCCCCCACCAGTAACCGATGACCACAGTGACGCAGAATACCGCAGCCATGGTCAGTGTTTTCTGGCCTTTTAAGCGCTGCTCTACCACGTCATCGCCGAGAATTTGGCTGGCTGCCGCCATTAACAAGTGCTTTTTCACGGTGGGTTGCTGTTGGGTAAAGGCCAGTGTCATCGCGCGATCACACAGCAAATTAATTACCCGGGGAATACCCGCCGTTACCCGATACATTGCACGTAACGTTGCCGGACTAAAGATACTGACATCCCCCCCCGCAACACTCAGGCGGTGACCGACATACGCTTTTACTTCATCGCTGTTAAGTGGCAGTAAGTGATAGCGCGCTGTGATCCGCTGTGCGAGCTGACGCAGTTCATTGCGCTTAAGCAGCTGTTGCAATTCTGGCTGACCAATTAACACGACCTTGAGTAACTTTTCGCGGTTGGTTTCCAGGTTTGTCAGCAAGCGCAGTTGTTCCAGTACTTCAGGAAGCAAGTGCTGTGCTTCATCAATCATCAGCACGGTATTTTTACCTGCTGCATGGTTGGCGGCTAACTTATTCAGGATCTTGTCAGTAAAATACTTCAGGCTGGCCTGCTGATGTTCGTATTCAATACCCAGCTCATCACACACTGTCGCCAGCAGTTCAATGGCTGACAGCGTCGGATTCAGGATCATCGCTACCTGGGTAGAATCAGGCAATTGCTGCAGCAGCTTTCTCGATACCGTTGTTTTACCCGTACCTACCTCTCCGGTAAGCATCACAAACCCGCCACTCTCCCGTAAACCAAAGGTGAGGTGGGCAAGCGCTTCCTTGTGACGCGGACTCATGTAGAGGTAGTCCGGATTAGGCGCAATCGAGAACGGGTTATCGGTTAGTCCGAAATAGTGTAAAAACATGTCAGCCGGTTGGATATTCCTTGTTGCCGGTAAACTATCAGACTCGGGGGTTAAGTCAACAACCCCGTGTTTTCATGCGCTTAGTCAGGCATAATATCGGCTTAACTGAAGGAAGATACACATCTATGCAAACCTACTTAGTTGGTGGCGCCGTGCGCGATACACTGTTACACCGCCCTGTCACAGAACGCGACTGGGTGGTTGTGGGCGCAACCCCGGATCAACTGCTGAACAAAGGCTTTCAGCAAGTAGGCAAAGACTTCCCGGTATTCTTACACCCCAAAACCGGGGAAGAATATGCCCTGGCGCGCACTGAACGTAAATCAGGTGAAGGCTATACCGGCTTTGTATGCCATGCGAGCCCGGATGTCACTCTTGAAGAAGATCTGCGCCGCCGCGATTTAACCGTAAATGCCATGGCCATGAGCGATGATGGCAACATTATAGACCCATTTAACGGTCAGCAGGATTTAATCAACAAAGTTCTGCGTCATGTCAGTGACGCTTTCAGTGAAGACCCTTTACGTGTATTTCGGGTCGCGCGGTTTGCCGCCCGTTATGATTATCTCGGTTTTAAAGTAGCGCCTGAGACTGTCGCGCTGATGACAGCAATGTGCAGTACGCCGGACATCAAAGCGTTAAGTCAGGAGCGGGTATGGAAAGAAACCAGTCGAAGCCTGATGGAAGGCACGCCTGCGGTCTATTTCGAGATATTGAAGAAGGTGGGAGCCCTCAATATATGGATGCCCGAGCTAGATAATCTGGCCGAGTTGCCTTGCCTGTTGTCTCAATTGAACAAATCAGCGGCAGACGACGCGGACTTGCCCACACGCTGGGCGTTACTGTGCTCTGCATTAACAGAAAGCCAGGTTCGTAACTTGGGCACACACCTGAAAGCGCCCAATCTGGAGCAGGATGCTGCACTGAATGCCTGCCAGTTGCTAAATCATTTGGCCGCAGCACAACAAAACGCAGAAGCGCTGCTAAGCGTGTTAAACAAGGTAGATGCCTGGCGCAGACCGGAACGGCTTTCGCAATTACTGCAGGTAGCGAAATACTGGCCAGCAGAAAAGCCGACATCCATACAGGCAGAATGCTTTACGGGCTCTCTTGATGTCGCTAAACGCATCGACGTCCAGCGCATTATTGCCAGCGGCGCAAAAGGGCCGGAAATCAAAAAGCAATTAACCGCCCAGCGATTACACGCAATCACTGAATATCTGTCTGAATGTGGCAGTGTTCAACCCAAATAGTGCTACAATAGCGCCATTGAACGAAGTGCATATCTGACTATTAATGACATTTGAAGAATTAGAACTCGACGACAAGCTTTGCCGTGCCCTGACAGAAATGGGTTTGACCCGCCCTACTACCATTCAGACGATGGTGGTTCCTGTTGCAATGGAAGGTAAAGACGTCCTGGCGTCGGCCCCCACAGGCACAGGCAAAACCCTGGCGTTTTTGTTACCAGCCTGTCAGTTTTTGCTGGACTTCCCACGCCAGCATCCCGGCGCCACCCGCATTCTGATACTCACACCTACCCGGGAACTCGCGCTGCAGGTGTTTGAACAAGCGAAAGCGGTGACGCAATTTACCAATTTGGTGTGCGGCGTGATCACCGGTGGCATCAACTATGGCACAGACAAAGAAACATTAAGTCAGAATCTGGATATTCTGGTCGCTACGCCGGGCCGCTTGTTCGAGCACATTCAACAGGAAAGTGCTGACTGCCGAGATATCGAATGTTTAATTCTGGACGAAGCCGACCGCATGCTGGACATGGGCTTTTCGGCCATTGTGAATCAGATTGCCTCTGAAGCGCGCTGGCGTAAACAAAACATGTTGTTCTCAGCGACGCTTGAAGGGGCTGGTGTTAAGCACTTCTCCAATGACCTGCTCAATGAACCCGCGGTGGTAGAAGCCGATCCGCCTCGTCGAGAAAAAGCCAAAATCCATCAGTGGTATCATCTGGCTGACGACCTGGATCACAAATTAGCCCTGCTTACCCATATTCTGAAAACCCAAATTAGCAGTGCCGTGGTCTTTGTAAAAACACGTGAGCGTCTGCAATGGTTACGTGAGCAATTACAAAAACAAGGCATTGAAGTGTGCTATCTGCAAGGTGAAATGCCTCAGGATAAGCGAATAGCCGCCCTAGGCCGTTTTAAAAGTGGTACGGTCCCCATTCTGTTGGCTACCGATGTTGCTGCACGCGGCATTGACGTGCCCAATGTGAGCCATGTCATAAACTTCGACATGCCTCGCAAGGCAGACGTATACGTGCACCGTATTGGTCGCACCGGTCGAGCTGGTGCAAAAGGCACCGCCATTGCTCTGGTTGAAGCGCATGATTATGAGATGATTGGCCGGGTTGGCCGCTATATGAATGAGCCGGTTAAAGCTCGCGTTATTAGCGAACTGCGCCCCAAAAACAAAGCGCCGTCGACCAAAGGCAAGAAAAAGCCTGCAAAAACCAAGGCCCAGGCAAAGGCCAAAGCGAAGAAAAAAGCAAACACCGGTAAAGGAAAATCAACATCATGAGCTTCCCTGAAAAAATCGTCCTTGCTACGGGCAACGCGGGCAAAGTGAAAGAGTTTGCCAGCCTGTTTGAAGCACTGTCTATCGAAGTGATCCCGCAAAGTTCGCTGAATGTGAGTAGTGTGCCTGAAACCGGTACCACCTTCGTGGAAAACGCCATTATTAAAGCCCGCCATGCCGCCAAAGAAACCGGATTACCCGCCATTGCCGATGATTCCGGCTTGGTTGTGGATTTGTTAGGTGGCGCCCCGGGCATTTACTCATCGCGTTTCGCAGGTGAATCCGCATCGGATGATGACAACATTACCAAATTGCTCGAAGCGCTGGGTGACGACAATCAACGCAACGCACACTTCCAGTGTGTACTGGTGTTTATGCGTCATGCTGATGACCCCATCCCCTTAATCAGTGAAGGCCAGTGGCATGGCAGTATTACCCGCCAGCGACATGGCGAAGGGGGTTTTGGTTATGATCCTGTGTTTTACGCCAACAGTTTTAAATCTACTGCTGCAGAGCTGACAAAAGCCCAGAAAAATACCGCGAGTCATCGCGGTCAGGCAATGCAACAGTTACTCAACAGCATGAAGCAGACCTTTGCGTAATCCACCGTTAAGCCTGTACATCCATATTCCGTGGTGTGTACAAAAGTGTCCTTATTGTGACTTTAACTCCCACGCGCAAAAAGGCGTTATTCCTGAAAAGGAGTATGTCGCGCACCTGTTGGATGATCTGGTAACCGATGCAAAATCCATTGGTAATCGGGAGGTCACCACCATTTTTATTGGTGGCGGTACACCGAGCTTGTTTGAACCTGACAGCATTGCCCATTTACTCAGTGGCGTTACCGAACGCGTAGCGCTGGCTGACGATGCTGAAATTACCATGGAAGCTAATCCGGGAACCATCGAAGCGGCGCGTTTTGACGGCTTTGTACAAGCTGGCGTGAATCGCTTTTCTGTTGGTGTACAGAGCTTTCAACCAGCACACCTCAAAGTGCTTGGGCGAATCCACGATGATAAACAGGCGCGTTTCGCGCTAGGCCAGGCAAAGCAAAGCGGTGCCCGCAGCATGAACATTGATTTAATGCACGGGTTGCCCGAACAGTCTCTTCACAACGCTCTACAGGATCTCAACGACGCCATTGACCAGCAACCTGAGCATCTGTCCTGGTATCAACTAACCATTGAGCCCAACACCCCGTTTTACTCACGACCGCCCGAATTACCGGACGACGACATTCTGTGGGACATTCAGAACGCCGGTCATGCCCGTTTACAAGCAGCGGGGTATGAACAATATGAAATATCCGGCTACAGCAAACCGGGCTATCAATGCCGACACAATTTGAATTACTGGCGCTTTGGTGACTATCTGGGTATTGGCTGTGGTGCACATGGTAAAATTACCGATGCAGATTCGGGTACTATCACTCGCAAAGTCAAGGTTAAACACCCGCGCGGTTATATGACATTGGGCCGGGAATATCTGGATTCAGCCCAACTCGTCGAATCGGATGATGTGGCCTTTGAATTTTTTATGAATCGCTTTCGTCTCGTCGAGCCGTGCCCAAAAGCTGACTTCGAAGCATTTACCGGCACAACGCTCACCTCCGCTCAACAGACGGAGTTAAGTAAAGCGGTGGAGCAAGGCCTGCTGTTAGAATCAGAACGTCATTGGCAGGTAACCGCACAAGGCAGGCGTTATCTGAACAGCCTGCTAAGTGCGTTTGTTTAATTTTAGGATTGCTGGTTTCAGGCCGAACAAACGGTCTTCCGGCGTGCCAGTAGCCGCCAATTCTTTAGGGGCACATTACTTACACACGTACCGGTAAGTATCAGTGTTAATGCAACAGTAAGCCCAAGCGTCCATTGTTCGCCAAACAGGGGCACGGCGATGACACTGGCGAATACCGGCACCAATGCCATCAGACCGCCCATTTTAGTCGCACCAATCAAGTGGACCGCCCGGCCGTAGAATACCATTTGGATCGTAGTTGCCATTACCCCCTGATAGAAAGCCTGTAAACCCACCATCTCCAACGGCACATCTAATAGACGATGCGGCATGAACAATATGTATATTGGAGTAAACAGTACCGTGGTAACAGCAATAATGCCCAGTGTGGCGTGCCAGGGGGCAAACTGCCATCTACGCAACAGCACAGTAAAGCCCCCCCAGAATACACACGCAACCACAAAGCTTATGTCGCCCTGCCAATAGCGGTTATCAGATGTCAGCGTTTCAATTAATAATGCCGCAATGCCCAGACTACTGATAATAATGCCTATCCAGGAAGACTTGCTGTGTCTTTCACCAGCTACAAAATAGGCGAATACTGCAATCATAATAGGCATCAATCCCGGTAGCAGCAGTGCGGCATGGGTGGCGGGGGCATGAGCGAAGCCATTAAACACAGACAACGCGTAAGCCAATCCGCCAATCGCGCCCAGCACGCCCATTCTCCACTGAAAAATCGTTTTTCTATAGCGCCAGATGAAAGGCGAAAATAACGTAAATGCCGTACCAAACCGCACCATAATCATGTCCGGTATAGCCAGTGCGGCTAACGCGCCAGCTTTGGACACCAGAATAAATCCAGTCCAGATCATCACGGCCCCCAGGGCATACATGACGCCTTTAAGTGGCATAGTTTGATTGTCAAAAGTCTGACCGGTATTCAGCGTATTACGCATTTATATTTCCTGCTTGCTTTCATTGATACACATTATAAAATGCTCAAACATTCATTAATAATGAATAATAAAGAAAAAATCATTCACTAAATATGAAAAATAAAGCCCTATGGATATTTCAGATTTACTCGTATTAAAAGCCGTGGTTGAGCATAACGGCGTCAGTCGTGCAGCAGAAGCACTGCATCGCGTGCCGTCAAACATCACCGCTCGTATCAAAAAATTAGAGAGTGAGCTGGGTATTAATTTATTTCTTCGCGAGAATAATCGCCTGACGGTCACCTCCGCAGGGCTCAGATTACTGGAGTACGCCGACAAGATTCTTCAGTTGCAAAAAAGTGCAATAGCCGAGCTAACTAAAACTGAACCTTCGGGCTTGCTCAGACTCGGCTCCATGGAGAGCAGCGCCGCATCCAGGCTTCCTTTTATCCTGTCTCAATTTCATCATCAGTACAGCGCGGTGCAACTTGAACTAATGACGATGGCGTCAATGCCTTTGATCGACAAAGTGCTGGAAGGTGACTTAGATCTGGTAATGGCCTCGGACCCACCTAGCGATCCAAGGCTCAACACAACGCACTGCTTCGATGAAGAACTTGTGTTAATCATGCCTGCTGATTGGCAACAATTACCTGAACTACCGGGCTCACTAACAATGGTCGGTTATAACAAAGGATGCTCCTATCGCCACCGACTCGAAACCTGGTTAATCCGCCATGGGCATACTTGCGATAAAGTCATCGAGATTCCAAGCCATTTCACCATGATTGGCTGTGTTATTGCTGGCATGGGCCTGGGTATGGTGCCGCGCTCACTGCTGGGCTTGCATAAAACGGATGGCCTCTTCGTACAATCTATCGATGATGACATCGCCAACGCCCCCACCTATCTGGTCTCAAGGAAAGACAATCCTTCCAGTGCAATTAGGGCTTTTATTACCTGCACATTAAGCTCGCCTGATGCCGTAGGAAAATAATGCACGCTTTATCATTTTCTGGTTAATTCTGGTTAATGCTTTTTCGTGATCAGACCTGCACTAAAGCTATTGCGCACAACGAAATATAGGGGTAACCTCCTATTGAATTGTATAAAAAATTGTCAACTTTCTTTACAGTACATTCAACTATTGACTAATATAAAAAAATAAAAAACAATATAATCAGAGGCTTGAATTTTTGGCATACTTTTTCCATAAGTTGCGTTAAGTCTGTTATAAGGGATCAGGAGAGGTAAATGGAGTCAAACCAGTCAAAACAATCACGCCGTGGTTTTATAAAAAAAGCAGCCGTCGGTGCAGCGCTTACTTCATTACCGGTAAAGTCAGTTTGGGCCACAAACTCCTGCAGTATGTCAGGCCAGTTGTCTGGCAACCTTTCTCAAACATCGGGTAATACACAGCCACTTTGCGATACCCCTATTTTATCTGGAGGTCGCTCTCATGGCTTCTGGTATCAGGGCGGTCAGACTCTTCCAGGCAGTAATGGTAATAGTATCAAAAATGTATTCCCCCAAATGGGAAGCAACCCAAGTAATACCACAAAGGATTGTTGGAGAACAATGGTCGCTACTGTCAGAGACACTACCAAATTGGGTATTAATAGCTCACTGGCATTGGAACTAAATGTAAGTACCAATATAACCTTAACTCAGGCCTTTCAGCATCACGGTAACGGAAGTGGAATATTGAGGCAGGGTGCTACTGCATATCTCAATACTTATTTCGAACTTTATAATGGCATAATCTCGAGTGGGAGTGCTGCGCAGTCTAGAATGGCAGCAGAAGAGGTTGCCAATATGGTTATGAATAGAATGTATTTGGATAGCGGTTGGGGAACGGATTCTGACCTAGGATATACCAACGGATATTCAAAAGCGCCGTCTTCAAGCTTCTTATTCTCTGGTATGAATTGTTCGTCGTAAAGCCAGTGTGAAAAAGTGGATGTTTGCCGCATCTGTTGAGATGCGGCCGCTTGCTGATAATTCCGGTATTGTGTTGTTTGATAGTTGTTTAAATCAAACTCATTTACTGCGTTTTACTTCCGACGCCAATCACGCTTCAACATTCTCTCCCCCTTTTACATCTGACGAATTTTCTGTTTTTTTTGGTGCTGAATCAGGCACACTTGATGTATTGGTGAGCAGAAAGCTGGTTATCCCTTTTGAGCATTAATTACTTAAACCTTGGACTGTTGCAATCAAACTGCCTGACACTGCCAACGGCAGCAGCTCAAAGTGCACAACTTATTTATGGTGACGCGCCGAGACAGGACATATCAAGCTTCTGCGTGGCAGTAAAACCTGCGTCATTATTACGCCGCTTTATTAAACCCATAGTAGAGTTTGAGAGTAATTTCCGGATCCCTTTTAAACCTCTGCCCGCTAGCCAAAGCTACGCTTTGCTAGAGTGGGGGCTAAACTGGTGTCTGGCTACCGGACATTTCAACCACCTTTTACTTCACGCCGCGGTGCTGGTAAAAGAAGGCCAGGCTGTTCTTTTTCCGGCCATGCCAGGTTCGGGCAAAAGCACGTTAACTGCCTGGTTAGGCCTGAACGGCTGGAGCGTGTACTCTGATGAAATGGCGGTTATCGACTTACACACTGGTACAGTACAGCCAATGTACCGCCCTATCTGTTTAAAAAATCTGTCTATCGATTTAATTCAAAAATGGTCACCTGATGCGATCTTAACACCGGTTTGCCACGATACAGCCAAGGGCAGTGTTGCACATTTAAAAGCACACAACTGGCAGGAATTTTCGACATTCTCACCGGCGCGAATTGTCGGTGTGGTATTTCCGAAATACGATGCCTCAGCGACAGAACCACAACTCTATTCTGTCGATAAATTACAAACTTTTGAGAACTTCTATACCAATGCATTTAATTACCATGTGCTCGGACAAGCTTCTTTCGATATCCTGGCCAGGGTAGTAAACCAAATTCAAGGGTTTGAAGTGCATTACGCCTCACTTGACTTCATGAGTGACTTTTTAACGGATGAATTGTTGTCGTGAAACAACTGGAACTGGAACGGTTTATTGCAATCATCGCTGCTCCAAAGCAAGTACAAAAACTCAGTGCTTCGGATTGGGAAATGCTGTTGTGGGTTTTGGATACTGCTCGCCTTGAAGCATGGCTAAATGCGCAACTAGAACCTATAGGTCTGAAGGATAGCCTTCCTGCAACTGTACAAACACGACTCGACAGTGCAATGATTTATGCTGAGCGTCAGCAAAAACAAGTACGATACGAATGCGAGATCATCAGCTCGCTGCTGTCAGAGAAGCGCATAACCCCGCTTTTTTTAAAAGGCGCTGCCTATGTGATCAGCGCAGAATTCAATAGTGCAGGTAGAATCTGTTCTGATATCGATGCCCTGGTTAAACAAGATGAGCTTGATGTTGCCGAACGGCAGCTAAAAATGAATATGTGGCTGTCTCAGGACGTCGATGATTACGATGACAAATATTATCGCGAATATGCCCATGAAATCCCGCCAATGATGCAAGCCGAACGCGGGACAGTTCTTGATTTACACCATAACTTGTTTTTACCTGTTAGTGGCCGCGCACCTAAAATAGAGCAGTTTTGGGCAACGACAACGACTAACGACAACGGTTTATCGACGTTGAAACCTGCTGCTGCGTTGGTCCACAGTATGATTCACCTGCTGATGAACGAGGAGGTGACCTATGGCCTCCGCGACTGTCTGGACATGCAATCTATTATCGACACGCACAATAGTGATTCGTTTTGGCTGGAAGTAAGTACTCTGGTGGTAGATAACGACTTCACCTATGAATATCAATTGCTGCTGCTATTGCTAGACAGTCTGTTCGGCCGGGAGACGGTTAAGCAGCAAATACTCGCCCAACAAATAACAGCAGATACGAAAACCCGATTTTGGTTATGGTGTTACCGTAAAGCGGTTATGCCTGATCACCCTCACCTCTGCAATCGTTATGCTGGTGTTGCAAGAGCCGCTGTGTATTGCAGGGGGCACAGTCAAAAAATGCCATTGGCAACGCTATTGAAACACAGTACGGTTAAACTCTATAAAGCTGCACGGAAAGCGTTGGTTGGCGAAGCTGACAAAGAGTAGCGGTTGGCGTAAACGGGCATGAACCTCAGGGACAACCTCTTTCCGCTTATAATGCGCTTGGAACAAGCCTAAAAGGACACTGTATGATCACCGAATCTCAGCTACATCAACTGGCAGAACTATGTCGTCAGGCTTCCGACATTGAAATAATGCCTCGTTTCAGGCAGCTTGAAGACACGCACATCGAACAGAAGCTCAATCACAATGATTTAGTCACTATTGCCGACCAGGCAGCAGAGAAATTCATTATGGAGAGACTGCATACGCTATACCCAGATGCCCTGCTAATCGGTGAGGAAAGCGTTTATGCGGATGCTACAGCACTCGACCAATATCAGGATGCCGAACTGAGCTTTGTTCTGGACCCAATAGATGGAACCTGGCATTACGCCAATGGCTCTGTGTATTTTGGCGTTATGCTTGGCGTCGCAAGCTATGGAAAAATGATTGGCGGAATTATTTTTGAACCGGTAACGGGCCACTACCTTTGGGCCCTCGAGGGTAAAGGAGCGTTCGACCGAATAAACGGCACAGATCAACCCTTGCGAGTGGGCCGCCACGCGAGTCGCAAGTTGTCTGACACCATGGGCTGTTATTCATTCGGTGTTGCTAAGGGAGATGAGCGCGAACAAGCACTTCAGGTCGCAAGCAAGCTGGGCCGTTTAATGGACTACCGCTGTGCAGCTGCCGAATATCGTCTGCTGGTGACGGGGGCGATTTCCTTTGTCGTCTTTCAAAACACGCTGAACCTATGGGACCACGGTGCCGGGCAATTGATAGCGAAAGAAGCCGGCGCGGCTACGCGAATGCTCAACGGAGAAGATTACCAGCCTCAGGTGGCAGGAAAACTGATCGTTGCAGAAAGTGAAGCGCGCTGGCAAGAGTTAGCCACACTCTTTAACTCCAATTAAGTACCAACTTAGACACATTGGGAAGCAGCAAGAAAATGGGGCTATTTAAACGCATTAACCTGGCACTCAGTCGTCGTATTCACTGGCGCTTGCCCAATGCGTTAACCGAACCACTTTTCCCGGACTACGAACGGTTGATATTACAATACGTGTCAAAGCTCGACGCTGGCACGGTACTGGATGTTGGTGCGGGGTATCTGCTACCTGACTCATTAAAGTATCAACGTAACCCGAATATTACCTTGATAGGGATGGATATTCTGCCCTCATCACTGGAACAAAACACCGATATTGACGCAGCCGTTATTGCCGATGCCTGCAAACCCTGGCCGTTCGAAGATAACACTTTCGACGTCGTCTTTAGTCGTTCCGTTATGGAGCATCTTTATGACAACGATACCTTTGTCAGTGAAATGCACAGAACACTTAAGCCAGGAGGAATTTGTATTCACGTGCTACCCGGTAAACATGCGCCGTTTTCAATCTTAAACAGATTACTACCCAATAAAGTAACCAAAAAGCTGGTGGAGTGGGCATTTCCAGAACGAAAAGGCGAGCTAGGGTTTGTGGCTTATTATCATCACTGTTCGCCCCCTGCCCTGCAGCGATTATTTGAGCGCAACGGATTCACCATTGAATACGAGCGGCTTCGTTACTATCAATCGGCGTACTACGTTGCTTTCTTCCCTGTTTTTTTCCTATCTGTGATATATGACTGGGTAGTATGGAAGTTTGGTGCTAAAAGACTGGCTTCACAAATGTTAATTGTTGCCGGAAAAGAAAAGATTAAAGCAGTAAATAAGTCAGATTAAGTCTGAAACTTAGGCCAATAAAAAACGGCGACCTGTGTCGCCGTCTAACTGAAAATAGCATTGATGTGCTTGATTTACTTAGGGTCTTATCAGTAATCAACTGATGACACAGCCTGGCTATGGTCAGTTAAAATTAAACATTAAATTCCCAATGCTTGCCCACCGCCTATCTGGACAGTTTCCGCTGTCACAAATGATGCGTCCTCACTGACCAGAAACGATATGACTGACGCGACTTCTTCTGGTTGCCCTAATCGCCCGAGTAAAATACTGTTTTTCCAGGACGCAAATACATCCGGTTTTGTCGCTTTAATCTGCGCGTGAAACGGTGTATCAATCGTACCAGGCGAAACAGCATTAACTCGGATACCGGCTGGCGCCAGTTCCTTAGCCAAGGCACGGGTCAGTGTATTGACAGCAGCCTTCGAGACGCCATAAATACCTGCTCCCGGGCCACCTGCGTTCCAAGCTGCATTCGAGGTATAATTCACGATAGAGCTGCCCACCGCGTTTTTCAGGAAGGGGATAGCCGCTCTCGATACAAAAAACGTGCTGTCCAGGTTCAGCGCCATCACCGAGCGATAAAACTCAGTGGTCATACCCTCAATGGGACTTCTGCCGCCGAGGCCACCCGCATTATTAATAACACAATCAATCTTACCGTATTTTTCACCAATGCTACGAACATGTCGGGTAACCGCCTCTTCATCTGTTACATCAAATCCGACATACTCAGCTTCAATCCCCATAGCAACTAGCTCTGTTACTCTGGCTTGTCCTTTCTCTGCTTCTATACCATTTAATACCACACGGTAACCATCGTTCCCCAACCTTTTGGCAACTTCAAAACCAATACCACCTGTAGCACCAGTGATCAACGCTATTTTCTTTGACATTCTATTTCCTTACCCACCAATATTATTACCAATACTAGTAATCACCCTCAATATGGTCAACCAAAACATGGAAATAACACTTTATTAACTATGAAACAAGACCATTAATTAGCAATAGAGACAAACAGTGTGTGTGTAAGAGCAAGGAATTTTGATGACTGGACCAGCGTTAGGGAAAAATTTTTCTATATAAAAATAGACAGTTAGGAAAAACAACAAAAAAGTTTCATATATGAAACAATAATTACAGACCAAATTACACCCAAATATAGGCAAATCATTACAAGTCATGCACTTAACCAGAATTACATATTGGTTGACAAATTGGCTATATATTAATACTGTTTTAACATATTTTTTGGTCAGCGATAAAAACAGGTTACAAGTAATGTCGTTGACTATTCATCTTACACATTTTGTGCCACTAGCTTAAAAAGCAGGTGGATTAACATTTTAGGAGTGACGTATGTCTAAACCGGTTATTGGTTTTATTGGGCTTGGCCTAATGGGCGGGAATATGGTGGAAAACCTACAGAAAAAAGGTTACCCATTAGTTGTTATGGATCTGAACCCTGAAGCGGTAAATGTCTGTGTAGAAAGAGGTGCAAAGGCCGCAAACACTCCAAAAGAACTAGCAGAACAAGCTGATATCGTCATGTTGTGCTTAACTACATCGGCTGTTGTAGAGAAGGTGATTTTTGGGGAAAACGGTCTGGCTGAAGGAATGAAGCAAGGCTCAACGCTGATTGATTTTGGTACATCTGTACCAGCGTCAACCCGGAAAATTGGTGAAGCGCTGGCAAAGATTGGCGTTGGCATGGTGGATGCGCCTTTAGGCAGAACACCAGCTCACGCAAAAGACGGCTTGCTGAATATCATGGCCGCAGGCAACAAAGACACCTTTGAAAAAGTCAGACCCGTACTGGGAGACCAGGGTGAAAATGTCTTTTATCTTGGTGAATTAGGTGCCGGACATACAACAAAACTGATCAATAATTTTATGGGGATGACTACCGTCTGTGCCATGTCGCAAGCCTTTGCCGTAGCCGAAAAGGCCGGCGTAGACCGTCAGCAACTGTTCGATATCATGTCAACAGGGCCGTCCAGTTCGCCTTTCATGCAATTTTGTAAGAACTACGCCGTAGACAATGTAAGTGATTTGGGCTTTTCCATTGCAAACGCAAATAAAGATCTGGGCTACTTCCTGCAAATGGTCGATGACCTGGGCACCTCTTCTAAAATTGCTGAAGGTTCTTCGGCAAATCTGCAGGCCGCATTCGACGCAGGTATGGGACAAGGTAATGTGCCTGAAATCTTTGACTATTATCTGAAATTATCAAAGTAACCGACTAAGGTAAACAAAATAAGCCCGCGCTTGATTCTGGGCAGCGGGCCTCAACGACACTTAACAGAATCGCCGGTTATGCCTAAAGCCAGCCCATAAAAACACGAGTGTATAATGCGAATACTAAACCTACTGCTAATGACCACTGCCATATTACTGATGGTACACATGTCATCAAACCTCGCTGCCAAAGAATATTTGGTAGACACCCCACAAGCCTACCAGGACATAGCAGATCAACTAAAACCTGGCGACATTGTTAAATTAAAAAATGGTGTCTGGCAGGATTTCGAAATACTACTGCAGGCCAAAGGAACAGAGAAGTCAGTAATTACCCTTACTGCAGAAACCAAAGGTAAGGTTATTTTAAGTGGTAAAAGTAATCTTCGATTAGCCGGTGAATATCTGGAGGTTTCCGGTTTAGTATTTAAAAACGGTTATACGCCTAGCTCAGCTGTAATCGAATTCCGTCGAAACAAAGATGAATTAGCTTACCACTCAAGAGTTACTGAAGTGGTGATCGATAACTACAACAACCCGGACAAGCAGGAATCCGACTATTGGATCGCACTTTACGGCCGTCATAATCGAATAGACCATAACCATATCGTTGGTAAACGCAATAAAGGCGTCACCGTTGCAGTAAGATTAAACAGTGAGAACAGTCAGCAAAATTACCACCGTATCGACCATAATTATTTTGGTTATCGACCTACCTTTGGCTCCAATGGCGGGGAAACGCTGCGCATTGGCACAAGCCATTACTCTCTGACTGATTCGCACACCTTGGTGGAAAACAACTACTTCGAACATACCAATGGAGAAGTAGAAATCATTTCTATCAAATCGGGTAAAAATATACTCAGAAACAATGTGTTCTTCGAGGCCAGAGGCACACTCACTATGCGACATGGCAATGGCAACCTCATAGAAGACAATGTATTCATTGGCAATAACGTACCGCATACCGGCGGTATACGCGTCATCAATCGCGATCAAATTATTCGTAACAATTACCTTGAAGGCTTGACAGGATATCGATTTGGCAGTGGTTTTACCGTTATGAACGGTGTGCCAAACTCGCCCATTAACCGCTATCATCAGGTAGATAATGCAACTATTGAGCACAATACTTTTATCAATGTTAAACATATTCATTTAGCCGCAGGCAGTGACAAAGAGCGTAGCGCAGCTCCTATCAACAGCGTGTTTCGCAATAATCTGATTGTTAACGAGCAAGGCTCTCATCCTTTCAGTATTTTCGACGACATAAGCGGTATCGCCTTTTCGGGCAATGTGAGTAATCAATCAGTTCCGGAAGCCATTAAATCTGGGTTCAGTATCAAGGATGTTGAGTTAAGAAAGCCGGATTTGGACATACTCTACTCGACACCTGACCCGGTCACCGCCGGCGCAAAACGAACTGCTCCTGTTTTAAACAAAGCTCAAACAGGTGTTAACTGGTATCCGAAAACGCTAGCGGAAACGCCGTTTAACACGGGTGCAGAACATATGGTTCAAGCAAATGTAAAAACGCTGCTATCAACAATAGAAAAAGCCAAATCAGGCGACATTCTGGTACTTGATGCAGGAACGTTTATTGTTCCCAAGCTCATTTCGCTTGATAAAACGTTAACAATAAAAGCGAAACAGACAGGTACCGTGACCCTGGCATTTGAACGCACCGCCCTGTTCGAAATTACAGACGGTGGCAATCTGATGCTCGAAGGTTTAACACTATCAGGTCAGTACAGCCCGGATGCCGCTGGTAACAGCGTAATAAGAACCCAAAAATGGGGTATGCTTAACAATTACCGATTTGTAATGCAGAACTGCATCGTTGAGCAGCTTGACGTCAATCACTCTTTTCATTTCTTTAGTACTGGCAAAGGTGCCTTTGCTGACAGTATCGAATTATCCGGCAATACCTTTCGTGATGTAACCGGGGATATCCTGCAACTCAATAGTGAAATTGAAGATTTGGGTATCTACAACGCTGAATATGTCACGCTGGCTGATAACACCTTTTCCCGCGTGCAAGGTGCCATCGTGAAACTTTATCGGGGTGGAACTGATGAAAGTACGTTCGGACCACACTTCTCAATGACAAACAATACGCTAGATGGGACAGGCAAAGGCAAACGGAATAAACAGGCTGCCAGTATCTATCTGCACGGCGTGCAGGTCACAGATATCAGTAATAATTCGTTTTCCGACAGCGCTCCGATCGTACTGGAGCATACGGTAGGTGAACCCAATTCATCCATTACAAACAATGTATTCAAAGCAACTTCGGCCCCTGTGATCAAAGAGCTTCGCGTTAACGGCCCACATACTGCCATTGTTGAAAATAATACCATCGAGACCGGCGACAAGAGGTAATTGTCATGCAAGTAACCCGAATCAAACCCTTTTTCATACTGCTCATGGCGTTAATGCTATCAGCCTGCGCAGAGGCGGCACACCCGAACCTGGTAATTACTTCCGATAACATAGAACAAATGCGCGCTGCTATCGATGAGCCTGGCCGTTTCAAGAACGCATTTGATAAACAACGCCATATGGTCGACGAACTGATCAAACACCCGATCGTCGTTCCCGTACCAAAAGACGGTGGCGGCGGTTACACACATGAGCAACACAAGAAAAACTATCAGCTTATGTACAATACGGGCGTTATGTATCAGCTAACCCAGGACAAACGTTATGCAGATTATGTGCGTGATATGCTGCTGGCTTATGCCGATTTGTACCCAACACTGGATGTGCACCCCAAACGCAAAGTAAAAGCGCAAAACCCAGGCAAATTGTTCTGGCAAAGCCTGAATGAGGCAATGTGGCTGGTGTATACCATCCAGGCCTATGATCTTATTTACGACGCATTAAACAGCTCGCAAATCAAGACCATCGAAGACAACTTACTGAAACCAGTGGCTTTGTTTTTATCTGAAGGACAACCATCGACATTCAATAAGGTGCACAACCACGGAACGTGGGCAACTGCCGGCGTGGGGATGGCTGGCTATGTCATGAATGAACCTGAATGGGTTGAAAAGTCGCTTTATGACTTGGACAAATCAGGCAAAGGCGGCTTCCTCAAACAACTGGATATATTGTTTTCCCCACAAGGTTATTACAACGAAGGTCCCTATTACCATCGATTCGCGCTATTGCCATTTGTCACTTTTGCTCGCGCTATCGAAAATAACGAACCAGACAGAGCTATTTTTCAACATCGTAATGGCGTGTTGTTAAAGGCAATCTATGCCGCAATTGACCTCAGTTACAACGGGTTATTCTTTCCTATTAATGATGCGATAAAAAGCAAAGGCACTGACACCATAGAACTGGTTCACGGTGTCGCTGCTGCTTATGCTCTGACCAACGATAATCGCCTATTGGACATTGCAAACCAACAAAACCAGATAGTGTTAACCGGTGATGGACTAAAAGTCGCTCGCGCACTGGACAATAATCTTGCGCAGCCTTACCAATACCAATCTACCGCATTCGGGGATGGCAGTAACGGAGACGAAGGCGCGCTTGTGGTTATGCGCAGTGACATAGATGGAGAGCAAGCGCTTTTATTCAAGCCTGCATCACAGGGTTTGGGACACGGTCATTTTGATAAACTGACCTGGCAATTTTATGATCGTGGAAACGAAATAGTCTCTGACTATGGTGCAGCACGATTTCTTAATGTCGAAGCAAAATACGGTGGACGTTACCTTCCGGAAAACGAATCCTACGCCAAACAAACCGTAGCGCACAACACCGTTGTTGTAGATGAAACCAGCCACTTCAACGGTGATGTATCGGTAGGTAATGCCAACGCCCCCACTCTGGACTTTTTCGAAACAACTGATAAAGGTACTGTGTCAGCAGGCAGTATTGATACTGCGTATGCAGGCGTACAACTGTCTCGCACACTGGCACTGGTTAACCTGCCAGATTTATCACGAACCATCGCTATCGATATCTTCAATGTCATTGCCGATCAAGCCCACCAGTTGGACTTACCGCTGCATTATCAGGGGCAGTTAATCGATACCAACTTTGCCATCGAGGCTAATACTGATTTGCTAAAACCCGTCGGTAAAAATCAGGGGTATCAGCATTTATGGCAAAAAGGTCAGGCAACGCCAGAAGCCGGCCTGGCCCGCGTCACATGGCTAAATGAAAACGGACGTTTTTATACTCAGACAACCCTGACCGACGGGACTGAGTCCTTTATTTTTACTCAAATTGGTGCAAATGATCCTAACTTTAACCTGCGTAATGAACACGGCTTCATACGTCGGGTAAGGGGCGTTTCTCAACACCGTTTTATTTCGGTCCTGGAACCGCACGGAGAATACACCCCCTCTAAAGAGTTCACCCTGAACGCGGTGAGCCAGGTCTCATCCCTCGAGTATTCAGAACAAGGTTCACTGAGTCTGATTGAAGTTACTGTTGAAGGTCGTCAATTTTTGGTGGCTATCAATGGTACAGAGGACGCACAGGCTAATAGCACCGAATTTTCATACAAGAATCATCAGTACAACTTAGACGACCGTCTTGGCGTTTACGTACTTTCGAACCACTAGGAGTTACATCATGCAAAAACAAAGCCCTCTCTTTTCATTTGGCAACGACACCAAAATCGAAGACCTGGGTGGTGGCTTGAAACGTCAAATGCTCGGTTTCAACGAAGAACTCATGGCTGTGAAAGTCTGGTTCGATAAAGGCGCAGAAGGCTACGTTCACAAACACCGTCACTCGCAGGTCACGTACGTCGTCGAAGGTGAATTTCACTTCAGCATTAATGGTGAAGTACACATTCTTAAGCCTGGTGACAGCTGCTTAATACCGCCGTACGCAGAACATGGCGCGATCTGTCCAACAGGCGGCGTTCTCATAGATACCTTTAGTCCGCCCCGCGAAGATTTTATTGAGGAGTAAACAATGAAAATAAATGGATTGCGCTGGTGGGTTATTGCGCTCATTGCATTGGCTACCATCATAAATTACATAGATCGCCAGGCACTAAGCGTCTTATGGCCTGATATTGTTGAAGATCTTTTCCCTGATAAAGATGCACTCGAACGCAAACAAATTTATGCCAATATCTCTATTGTTTTCGTATTTGCCTATGCGTTTGGCCAGGCCATATTTGGAAAGATTTTCGATTGGGTAGGTACACGTATCGGCTTCGTCTTGTCGATTGGTGTATGGTCGCTGGCTACCGTCGCTCACGCCTTTGCTCAGGGTGTACTCAGTTTCAGTTTTTTCCGTGCCATTCTGGGAATAGCAGAAGCGGGAAACTGGCCGGGTGCGGCAAAAGGGAACGCAGAATGGTTTCCTACAAAAGAGCGTGCTCTCGCCCAAGGTATATTCAACTCAGGCGCAGCAATTGGCGGCATTGTAGCAATACCACTTATCGCACTACTTACCATTTATTTTAGCTGGCAAATGGTATTTGTTGTGGTCGGTCTCGCAGGTTTTCTCTGGTTGGTACCCTGGTTAATTCTGGTTAAAGCGCCACCAGGCAGCCACCCTTGGATCACTGCAGAAGAACGCGAATACATCCTAACCGGTCAACGTGCTTCGTCACAACAGACTGACGCCAATGGCGGTGACGATGAATACAACCCTTCCACAGCAGAACTACTGGGTCGAAAACAAAGCTGGGGGGTCATTATTGCCTCAGCAGCTATCGATCCTATCTGGTGGCTGTTCGTGTTTTGGATCCCGATATACCTCAATGAGGTCTATGCCATGGATGTTAAATCGATTGGCATTTATGGGTGGGTGCCCTATGTTGGCGCGATGTTTGGAGCCTGGTTTGGCGGCCTGCTGGCACAAAACAGACTCAAGGCCGGCTGGAGCACTGATAAAACCCGTAAGCTGACGATCACACTGGGTTGCCTGATTATGCTACCCGCTCTACTCGCCATGGCTAATCCTGGCGCACCGGTTATTGCGGTTCTGATCATGGCCGTTATTCTGTTCGGATTTCAGACCGCCATTGGCAATGTGCAAACCCTGCCCAGTGATTTACTAGGTAAGAAAGCCGTGGGTACGCTATCGGGATTCTCCGGTATGGCAGCTAAGCTTGGAGCGGTAGGACTGACCTCGCTGGTGCCCTACTTAACCGCTGATGGTAACTACACCCCAGCCTTTGTTATCGGTGCCTCTCTGGCCATTATTGCTATGGCTGCAATATGGGTGCTTATTCCCAAAATCGAGCCACTAAAAAAACCTGATTAACGGGTTGTCCACGGTGACGTCCTGGCTGTTTTTGCGGACGTCACTTACCAGCACTTTTATTGAGAATTCGCACGCGTTATGAACAAAATATTTTTCTTAGGCGAATGTATGGTTGAGTTGCGCGCCATAGACGATAACACGATGGAACAGTCGTTCGCCGGTGATGTATACAATTCTGCAGTGTATTTACAACGCTGCTTCCCGGGCATTAAAGCCGGCATGGTTACAGCCGTAGGTACCGACGCATTGAGCGAGAAGATGATTCAGAAGTTTCACCATGAATCACTCGATACGACATTTGTATTCCAGCACAAGGATAAGGTCCCAGGCTTATATTTAATAAAAACGGATGCCGTCGGAGAACGCAGTTTCACCTACTGGCGAAGTGACGCTGCTGCCAGATACCTGATGGACTTCCTGAGCGACGATGTAGCCGGATTATTTAAGACTGGAGATGCGCTGTTTATATCGGGCATTTCTCTGGCCGTGATAACTCCCGCAGCACGTTCAGCATTGTGGAGTTTACTTGAACAGCTCAAGTCTCGCGGTGTTACTCTCATTTTCGATCCCAATTATCGGGCGAGACTGTGGTCTTCCACTGATGAAGCCATTACCGCATTTCAACGCGCATTCCAACTAGCTGACATAGCTTTACCTGGCGTGGAAGACCTCGAAGTGCTCTTTGGTATTTCAAACGCAGAAGCTGCTATTGAATACTGTCAGTCATTTGGCATACGAGAGATCGTTGTTAAAAACGGACCCGAATCAGTACTGACTTATGCCAATGGGCAGTTACAAAAACACCCAATAACACCTGTAACAAAGGTAGTGGATACCACCTCTGCCGGTGATGCATTTAACGGTGTCTATCTGGGGGCACGTATTCAGAACCGTTCGATCAGCGATGCTGTACAACTGGCTGCGACCGCTGCCGGAACAGTTATCCAGCACCCCGGAGCCATTGCACCGGCAGCCGCTTTTCGAGCAGCAATGGTTACAGCTGGCATTTAGTTTACGAACCGGAGGTCATCACTGGCCAGATAAATGTGAGCCTCCTATTTTCAAACGCGGCGCCAATAAACGAAGCCTTCGCGCCGCTTTCATTTCGTTATACAGGCAGCCCCCGGGCTCCTACAATTACTTGAGAGAGAGAACATCATGAACCGCTTTTCCGAATTAATGTCCGGGCAAACCCTACTACCCATTATCCAGGCTGAGACCCCACAACAAGGCGTTAGTATTGCTCAGGCAATGGCTGATGCAGGACTAGGACTGGTTGAAGTTGTGCTTCGAACTGACGCCTCACTTGAAGCGCTGAAGGCAATAAAAGCAGCTGTTCCAAGTTTACGCGTTGGTGCGGGTACCGTTACCAACGTCGATATTTTACAAGAGGCAATCAATGCCGGTTCTGATTTTATTGTTACTCCCGCTGTCTCGCCCTCGCTATTGAGTGAACTCACACGTTGCAAGGTACCGGTTTTACCCGGCGTGTCGAATACGGGCGACATACTGATGGCTCTTGAGTTTGGCTTTGAAGAGCAAAAACTATTCCCAGCCTCCCTTTCTGGTGGTGCGCCATTTCTATCAGCCGTATCTTCTGTATTTCAAACAGCCCGGTTCTGCCCAACTGGTGGAGTCAATCCACAAAACAAGATGGACTATCTTTCATTGAACAATGTCTTTGCTGTTGGCGGTACCTGGGTGGCCAAAAAAGAATGGGTAACCAGTGAAAACTGGGAGGCGATTACGGCTGCCTGTGTCGATGCACTGGAAGCGTAGGAGCATGCTATGACCTTCTTATCACATTCAGTTTCACCAGGCGTAGCAGTAGGAGAAAGCGTTAGCACTATTTATGAGCATGCACGGACTCACCAGTATGCCCTGCCCGCAGTCAATGTTGTCGGTACACAATCTGTCAACGCGACACTCGAAGCTGCAAAATCCGTACAATCACCGGTTATCATTCAACTATCTAATGGTGGTGCGCAGTTCTTTGCAGGTAAAGGGCTGACCTTACCCGGCCAGGAGTCCGCGGTACTGGGCGCGGTTGCCGCTGCCCGTTATGTGCATACTGTTGCTGAACATTACGGCGTGCCAGTCATGTTACATACTGATCATGCAGCTAAGTCACTGCTTCCCTGGATTGATGGGCTATTAGACGCTGGAGAAGCGCATTTTGCTGCAACAGGAAGCCCTTTATTCAGCTCACACATGATCGATTTGTCTGAAGAACCTTTGGAAGAAAACATTGCCCTTTGTGAGCAGTATCTTACCAGAATGGCCAAGATGGGCATGACGTTGGAAATTGAGCTTGGCTGCACGGGCGGAGAAGAGGATGGCGTAGATAATACCCACCTTGATAATGCTGCTCTTTACACCCGTCCAGAAGATGTCGCATACGCTTATGATCGCCTGAGTAAAATTAGTCCAAACTTTATTATCGCGGCTTCATTTGGCAACGTGCACGGCGTTTACAAACCAGGGAATGTCGTGCTTACGCCTACCATACTCAGAGACTCTCAGGCTTATGTTTCAGATACATTCGGACTACCTGAGAACAGCCTGAATTTCGTGTTTCACGGTGGCAGTGGTTCAGAGCCAGAAAAAATCGCCGAATCACTAGGATATGGTGTCGTAAAGATGAACATTGATACCGATACACAGTGGGCGAGCTGGCAGGGTGTGCACACCTATTACCAGCAAAAACATGCCTATTTAGCGACACAGATCGGCAACCCCGAAGGCGACGACAAGCCCAATAAAAAATACTATGACCCTCGTGTTTGGCTACGACATGCTGAGCGTCATATGGTCTCTCGCCTGATCCAGTGTTTCACCGATTTAAACTGCGTAAACCGGTATCAGCAATGAAGCGTTTAATTCCCATACTCAAACAGGATAAGGTCGATACTGACCTTATCCTGCTAATCAGAACGATTCTGGCCGCCAGTAAGGAAATTGCGTTTCGAGTCAGCCAGGGCGAATTGGCAGGCATTCTTGGGTCAACGCTTGATGAAAATATACAGGGGGAAATTCAGAAAAAACTCGATGTAGTAGCAAACCAGCTATTGAAAGATATGCTGTTAGACGACGACAATGTTGCGGCAATTGCATCAGAAGAAGAACCCGACGTCGTTCCAGGCCACCAGCACGGTAAATATATTGTTGCCTTTGATCCGCTAGACGGCTCTTCAAACATTGATGTTAATGGGCAGATTGGCACCATATTCACGATATATCCGGTTCGACCGGATGTCCCTTTCAACTGTGAGCGTCAATTTGCTCAGCCTGGCCATCAGCAGGTATGTGCGGGCTATGTCCTTTATGGCCCATCCTCCTTGTTAGTCATGTCAACCGGGGGGCCAACCCGATGTTATACCCTCGATTTAACACATGGGGGCTACCTGTTAACGCGTTCCGAAATGCAAATCCCTACCGACAGCAAAGAGTTTGCCGTCAATATGGCGAATTATCGTTATTGGGCTGACCCGGTCAGGGGATACTTCAATCAACTGCTGTCTCATCCGAATTTTGCCAATAGTACCCTGCGATGGAATGCCGCCATGGTAGGAGATATCCATAGAGTATTAAGCCGCGGAGGTATGTTTGTGTACCCCGAGGACAGCCGTGTTGGGAACGAAAACGGCAAAATTCGGCTACTTTACGAAGCTAACCCGTTAGCCATGTTGGTAGAAGGCGCAGGCGGAATAGCGACCGCGTCTGGTCAGCGTATCCTGTCAATCCACCCCGACTCACTGCATCAGCGAGTACCTGTAGCGATGGGTTCAGCTTCGCAAGTTGCTGTCCTAAACCAGTATCTACACGATCGGGCTTTTGATGAATCAACCACTCATTCAACGAATTAAGGACGTCTGAGGTATATACAATGAAATCAACAATAATAAAAATCATCGGCCCGTTTTTGTTGTTTGCACTTCTCATGATGGCTGCAAATAACAGTCGCGCTCAGACTATCTCATTACCACTTTCACACCAGCAACTCGAAGAGGGAGTCCTATTGGGGAGCACCCATAAGCTAGACCCAACCCTTCCTCCCAGTGGTAACTTTGATCTTCTGGACTGGAGTCTGACATTACCCACTGACCTCAATCAGGACAACAAAGCCGATATGATATATGAACAACCTCTATCTGACGGTTTTGAACTTAAACCCTTGTTTTACACTGCTGCTGATGGCGGGATGGTGTTCGCCTGCCCCAATGAAGGTGCAAAAACATCCAGCAATACCAAATATGCTCGCACCGAATTACGGGAAATGCTGAGACGCGGAAATACCGGCATGAAAACCCAAGGTATTACAGGAAACAACTGGGTGTTCAGTGGCGCACATGGCTCAGCAAAACGCGAGGCGGGTGCCATAGAAGGGAGCCTGGAAGCAACATTGGCAGTTAATCGAGTCTCAGTTAGCGGTGACGAAAAAAAGGTAGGCAGGGTAATCATTGGTCAAATACATGCAACCGATGATGAACCCATTCGTCTCTATTACCGAAAACTCCCTAATAATAAAAAAGGCTCAGTGTATTTTGCCCACGAAATAAATGGCGGTGACGATATCTGGGTTAACCTGGTGGGTTCACGCTCTCACACGTTGAGTGACCCGGAAGAAGGCATCGAACTTAATGAAAAGTTTAGCTACAAAATTACGGTAGAAAACAGCATTCTTCACGTCACGCTAATTCGGCAAAATAAACCCAATATCAGCCGTTCTATAGACATGAGCGAAAGCGGTTATCATAAAAATAACCAGTATATGTATTTTAAAGCGGGTGTTTACAACCAGAACAATAGCGGTGAGCCCCGCGATTTCGTACAGGCAACGTTTTATTACCTAGCCAATATTCACTGATTCTCTTATACCATCTGCAGTTTCCTGCAGATGGTATAGTGCTGCAAACTGACTACCTCATAGTCCTACAACTACCCAACTGTTCGTTATCGCTTCATTCACTGGCTGCGTAGCCTTTGTGGGCATTTCGAATTTCATAGAAGGTCGCCTGCGCATACTCAGACGGGAGGCTGGAATTGTTCAGGTGATAAACACCAACTTTAAAATACATGTATTGCCCATCTGCATCATAAAGGCTGTTACTCATGTCATAGTTGGCCACGACGTCTGCTTTACCCTCGCGTGACAAAGTCACCGTGAGCAGATTCATTTCTACGCTGATACGATAAGTAAATACCTCATTGAGTGCTATCCCGTCAGTAGGATCTGCTGCGCTGTTGCTTCGTGTGCCAAGCATCTCGACATAGGTCTCAATATTGTCTCCATTCGTATCTGTCTGCCTGCTCTCGTGGGCGAAATAGATTGCGCCTCGCTCATTGTCCGGCAGTTTTCGGTAATACAGCCGTATAGGCTCGTCGTCATTGGCATGAATTTGCCCTATAACCAGCCGGCCTATCTGGTAATTTTCACCCGTTGTCGTGACCTTATTGACCGCCATTTTTACGTGTAAATCTCCGTCAACGCCCCCTGCGTCTTGCTGTTGTTGTGCCGATGCACTACCAAATACCCAATTATTTTTATTCACTCCCTGCGTTCGAATATCAGGATCGCCACGGCGCAGCATTTCTCTTAATTCAACCCGCACATAATTCGTATTGGTTGAGGTTTTATATCCATAGCTAGGCGAGCGCATCACTATCCCATTATCCTCAGACGCATAAAAAAATTCAGAATGGGTATAACCATTAGCCAGCTCAGATTCTGAGATCGTATCTGATCTGCCATTACCATCTTCATCGGTGGGAATGCTCAAATACCAATCTAATAAATCAATGCCTATTTCATTTGGGAAAATATCAGCAAACTCCCCTGTCGCCTCAGCACAACGGTGAGCGCGGATTTCTACTATGCCAGACTCCGCCATGGTAGAACTGCCATTGAGCCGCACTTTAATATACCTAGCATTGACGGTATCAAAGGAGTGCAATTCAAAGCCACTATGTTTGCCACTGGACTCTCCCCCTGTGATAACGGGCGTCCATTCTTGTGCGTTGCCCGATACCTCTACATCGAAATAAACACGTAGCTCACTGCCCCGAAACCATTTAACCGTAAGCGCACTTATTTGTACTTCACGGCCCATATCTAGCGTAATTTCATTGTTTGTTGCAGAACTTTGCCAGCGGGAAACTGACGAGAAATCACCGTCGATGGCTTTGCTTGCGTCGTATACACTGGTGCTGGACTCATCGTCAGAAGCACTGACAAAAGCATATAGCTCATTATCGCAGTCAGATTGTTTGGGCTCCTCCTCCGCTACTAACGGCGGTGATGTTGGCAACACAGTGCTCCCACCTCCTCCTCCGCAGCCAAGCAAGACGCCCACCGCACAGAAACAAAACCAACGTACCCCTCGCGCAAAATAGGTAGCTGCACACATAACAATAACCCTCAGTTTTTCTACTAAATTGAATCAGGTTGGCATTAGCATTTGCCAGACCCCAGACAAGCCCAGGTATGCCGTAAATATTGAAAAAAGTAATATGGCGATAAGAATAAGATTCTGCAGAGTATTCAGGCGATACTGTCCCATGAGTGATTTACAATTAGACAGATACAATATGCAAACAACGGTTAACGGCAGGATCACGGCGTTTAACGCCTGAGATACGATCATGACAAGGACGGGTCTGGCATTAAAGATGGGGACGACTAAGCCCAAAAGTGAAACGCCAAAAACCAACAACCTGAATTTCATCAACGTCATATCGCGAGGTATACCTGAGTAATCGCAAATGAGCCAAGGCAACATAAGGACATTCGGGAATTGTGACGATACACCGGCAGCAACCAGGCCTGTAGCAAATAGCGACACGGCAAACTGCCCCGCTAACGGCTCTAATAACTCGATCATTTGTGCTGCATTTATCAATGGTGTGCCTGCTATGTGCAGAGTGCCAGCTGACGCCGCCATAATAGATGCGCTGATAACAAACATGAGTACTACGGAGAACGCAGCGTCATTGCGCTGGTTAGCGTAATGAGCAAGTGTCCAGCCTGCCTCCTTAACCAAAGTGGTGCGTATAATAAATAGGCCAGAAAATACTGTCGTGCCAATCAGCGACGCAGTGACTAGCAACGGCGATTCAGCACTGTATGCAGATATTGAGGGCAATCTTGGAATAAGCCCTGACACTATTGACTCAGGTGTAGGCAAGAGCAAAAAAGCAATCAATAGAAAACATGCCGACATGATGGCCACTACTATCGCCAGAAATCGCTCAAAAAAACGGGTATTACCGCGCCAGAAAATGACATACACGAGAGTGATAAAAAACAGAGCAAACCAAACAGGGTGAATGCCTTCATCGGTCCACACCAGAGACCAGCGGTAACAAATATCGGCCACAATGCCCATTACCCCCATAACACTCCCGCATACACCTACCCCCAAAGCAAAAATAAAAAATAGACTGACCCAGGGATGAATATGTTGTTTAAATGCCTGTAATGCCGTTTGGCCGGTGACGAGGGTAAAACGGCCGTACAGGTTAATCATAAAGAAAGTACAACAGCACGATAATAACAATGCCCACAGCAATGACATACCATAGTCGGCACCGGCTTTAGCCATAGTCGTAACGCTGCCAGTGCCAATATTAAAGCCTAGAAGAAATATTCCCGGCAGTACCATGGAAAGTAGTTGTCGGGCGCGTTTGCTTGAACTAAAAGGACGGCTGGCCATAAGGTCTCCGGGTGATGCTGTTAATAACGTCTACAGTCCGCCTGGATAACATTCCAGTACCGTCATGTTTTGATCACTGTGGTAGCTAAATGCCTCTACGCCGGCCGGGCAAAAAAAACGATCCCATTGATTCAGCATTAATGACTGGTTTTCCGTTTTAATCATCCCGCAGCCTTCTGCGACAATACCGTAAAAGCAAGAAGTCTCACGGCGAGAGAAGATGCCTTTTGTTGTCGCGCGCCTTACACGAAAACATGGCGTGTGATGGGAATCTATTAGACTTTCCAGCCTATTTCCGCCGTTTTCATCTAGTATTAATTCAGGCGAACAACGAAATGTCGAATCAATGCTTTCGCCTGTTACAGGTGAAAAGTCAAACACGTCAAGCGCGGTTTCAATATCGCGATTCATAAAACGTGCGGCTTCCGGAATAACGTATCCGCATCGCTCGAACTCAAATCGCACGGCTAGATCTGACGGCTCCATTATTTCCAGCATCAAAATCCCTTCTCCTAAAGCATGGGGCCTTCCCCCTGGAATAAGAAAGACGTCCCCGGGTTTTACCGGGATTTTGTCAAAGCAACCTTCTATCTCGTCGATATTCTGTTGTTCAATCCAGCTCTTTAACTGTTTGCGGGAAGGAGGGCGTTGGAACCCCGCGTAAATATAAGGTTGTTGTATGTCATCTCTTATGGCTAATATGACATAAGCTTCTGTTTTACCGCGAGAAGAGCCTAATCGCTGCTTAGCAAATTCTCGGCTGGGGTGAACCTGAAAATGCAAACGAGTCGCACTGTCCAGATACTTAACCAGTGGCACATCCTCTACTTCACAACCCTGGCCAAGATAAAAATCAGGTTCACTCAAAACCAGTGATTTAAACGGCGTTAACTCGCCGCTTTCACTTGTAATCATACTCAGACCTTCCGATAGGGCTTCTCTGCCCGCATTTGTCGCCTGAACCATCGAGCCGATCCAATCTTCAGGAAAACTGCTGTCTGCTGGACATGCCTTTTTCTGCATTTCGTCCAACAACTTACCTCCCTGGTATGTGCGCCAGACTCGGTTTGCTGCAAATTTAATAATGCCAGACATGGTCATTCCTTATCGCTTAACATTCACAACAAATTAACCAAATGACAATTATTGGTCAACCAATATTTCAATCAGCTTCACAGTGAACAATAGAAAAAAGAAACAACCAGCTAACTAGTGGCGGCATGAACGCGCTGCACATCGTCACGTAAAAACTCAAATCAACAATTACGGACAAAATACTAAGCAACTGATATTTATAACCATTTTTACCTACATGTAAGAGACACAACATCACCACTATCACCACAAACTATATTGGTAATAAACAAACAAAAACAAATTAAGCCAAATTATATTACCAAAAGGTTGACCTATTGACATTTACCTGTAAATATAACGTAAACGCTTTGTGAAACTTTTACTGGCCATGCAAAGCAAATTGGTAATACGCTATGAAACTGAAAGACACAGGAAAACACTATGGGGCACAAACTATCTAAAATTTCCCTGGCGGTACTCTCAGCCACTGCACTGCAGGTCTCATCGGCTGCGCTCGCTCAGGAATCGGCAACCGAATCTTCACCAGATGCAGATCTGGTCGAAGTCATTCAGGTCTCGGGAATTCGACAATCACTTACTAATGCGCTAGCAGAAAAGCGCTCATCAGATAACCTGATTGAAGTTATTCAAGCAGTGGATATCGGAAAATTACCTGATCAGAACCTGGCTGAAGTATTAGAAAACGTCACGGGTATTCAGATTACTCGTACTGCGGGGATTGGTACAGGTGTTCAAATCCGTGGTACTAATGCGAACCGCACCGAAATCAATGGGGTATCGACAGTGGGCTCTGGCTCAGGTCGTGGCGGTATTGATTTTGAAGACGTTAACGCATCTATTATTTCCGCGGTAGAAGTGACCAAATCACCAGAGGCAAAAACCATTGAAGGTTCCGTGGGTGGCACAGTGAACCTGAGAACAATTCGACCTCTGGAGCTCACTGAAACGCTTGGCAATATTCGCGTTCAGGGTGAGGATAGCAGTCTAACCACTGACGGTATGCAACCACGGATATCGGGTGCATTTGGTAAGAACTGGGAAACCAGCTCAGGTAAATTTGGTTTCGTGTTAAGTGGTAGCTATACCGAACAGGAAGCAACGTCATTTCGTCCTCGTGTCGACCGCGATGGTGGCCTGGTAGAAAATGTTAATGCAACGGTAGTTCGCGGCGGCAATGAACAGGATCCATCTGCACGCCCTGCAGCTCAAAGCTTTGATTTTGTTGGTATTCAATTCCTGAACCAGGAACTTGAAAACTACGAATATGAAACCAAAAATCTGGCCGCATCATTTGAATGGGCTCCCAATGACAACACCAAATTTTTCTTCGATGCAGTCATCAATGATCAGGAACGTCGTCAGGATAGCTCAAGGGTTCAGGGCTCGGGTGTTAGCAGTGTATTGGACTACAATGTGCCCAGTGAATTCGAAACCGTAAACTTTGGTACACTTGATGGCGTTGTCCTCGGCAGCATTCCAGTCGCCGTTCGTGGCGTCATCGAGCCTAACCTGGATGTCGATGATGACGATCCAAATTTACGTTTTTCCAGCGATACCGGTGCCCGTGTCACCAAAAGCGAGATTTTCCGTATTGGTGGTGAATGGCAAGGCGATCACTTATTCGCAAGTGTCGAATTATCAAGCTCAACGTCTGACACGGTAAATCCGAATTTAAGCACTACGCTTAATTTCATTAACCCGAATGCGCCATTAGACGGCACCAGTAACGATAACAGCGTTCCTTTTATTTATGACCTTACCGGCGGTGCTCTTACATTTGGGATAAACTTCGACTCACCATACGCACCTACCGTAGATGATCTGCTAAACCCCAATAACGTTGTTTTGGATGCAGTTACTGTAGGACGTGATACCACTGAAAATTCAGAAGATGCATTTCGCGCAGACTTTACGTATTTCTTCGATAATGACTATCTGATGTCAGTAGACTTTGGTTACCGATTCAACAAATCAGCAAGTACTTTCGATGACGTTGGTTCAAGTATTGGTTTAAGCCGCATGTCTGACAGTCCTAATGGTTCTCTGTTTGCAGACTTACTTGTGCCTGGCCCGAGTAATTTCGGTTCCGCTGATGGAAGAGAGCTGGCGTTTCGAAACTTTCTGCTTATTGATCCCAATCTGTCGTTCAATGATCCGGAGCGCGTACTGAGCAGCTTACAGGATGCACTTGCCTCTCAACCCGGAGCCCGCACCCTGTCAGATCCATCTTCCAGTACTACGGCTTTCTTTGACATCGAAGAAAAAACACATGCTCTGTATGCTCAGGCAAATTTCGAATACGGTATTTTCCGTGGAAACTTCGGTGCGCGATATGTGCAAACCGATATCGACTCTTTGGGCAACACCGTTGCAGAAGGTAGTGACGTGGTAACACAAGTCACGACCAGCGGTGACTACAGTTTCTTTTTACCAAGACTGAACATTGTGGCAAATCCTGCTGATGACGTACTGGTACGTTTGGGCTGGGGCAAAGACATTCGCCGCCCGAACTTTGACGCACTCTCTACCTCGGTAGAGTTCGGTACCGGCCCGAACAATGCTGTTCAAATCGGTAACCCAGACTTAGAACCTGAAGAGGTTGTCTCCTTTGATATCGCCGCGGAATGGTACTTTGCACCTGCGGCCGTTGTTAGCGTGGGTTACTTCCACAAAAAACGGACCAACCTGTTTGTTACTCAGTTAGAAGATGTAGAAGTGGATGAAAATGGCTACCGGGATATCACAGCCCCCTGTGAGGGCGGCGGTATTTTCAACCCACTGCCAGACCGTAATGTACTATCAGACGTAGACGGTAATGGTTTGTGTGTACCCATTGAGACCACTATCAATGATTCAGGCAGCACTACTCAGCAAGGTTTGGAATTTGCTGTACAGTACGATCTGTCTGAATTTGAAAGCGAGCTCGGTTGGGCGTCAGGATTTGGTATTCTGGCCAATTATACCATTCAGGATTTTGATGGCGGTGACGCAACCGATTCGTCAGCGACTCGTGGTACCGACATTTTCAATGCGATTAATGGTATATACGACGATAGTCAGTTTGTGACTGTCGAGGCAGTCCAGGGATTACTCGATTTCTCAGAGAACGCTTACAACGTTACTGTTTTCTATGAGAAGTTCGGACTTTCTGCGCGGGTAAGATATACCTGGCGTGAAGCGTTCCGTACCGACGATACCGCCGGCGGGGCAACTCGCAACAGTACGCTGGGCTTCCCGGTTGTCACCCATGACCGTGGCCAGTTGAACGCCAGTGTTAATTACGATGTAAATGAAAAGCTCAATGTGGGTATTGAGGCCATTAACCTGACCAAGTCTGACGTCACCCAGTCTTGTGTTAACGAGGGCGCACTGTTGTGCTTCCAAGGGTTAACTGACCGACGTCTTACAGTAGGCGCCAGCTACCGTTTTTAACTCCCTTCCAATTGAGTTAACGTAAAAAAGTAAGTCTTCGGACTTACTTTTTTTTGCCATCCAGAAAGTGCAAACAAAAAAGCCAGCTACAAATGCTGGCTTTTCAACGTTGAATCAACTCACTGATTACTGCGTGAGATGAGAGATAGAATATAAGCCTCTGGTTTCATCAGTTTTACGTTTAATCTCTTCCAGCGCACGTGCCTCACTGGCAGCAAACAACGCATTAATCAAACGGTTGAAGTGACTATGCATGGCTTTTCTGGCTGTCGATGAATCCTTTTTTGCTATCGCTTCATAGATAGCGGTGTGTTCCTGCAACCTGTCGTTGATACTCTGCGAACAAACATCCTGGTAAGCAGCAATGATTTCCGGGTCGGTTCTGCGAATATCCCACAAGTTATTAATCGACATTTCAATGGCATTGTTACGCGTCGCTTTGGCAATGATCTCATGAAAATGTAAATCAGCCTCTTCAGCCAACTTTGGGTTTTTCATATCGATGAGAGTCTGCTTTAGCGCCTCGAGTTCATCTGGCTGAATCGTAGCAGCAGCAAGCGCGGCCGCTTCACCTTCTACCAGGGCTCTGGCTTGAGTCAATTCAAAAGCGCTAATCGGTTTGGACTGTTTTTCTTCCCGTGTAGATTGCGTGACATAAACCCCTGAACTGGTCTTAACTTCTACCCGCTCACGAACTTCTAACGCAATAATGGCTTCGCGAATAGTAGGTCTGCTGACGTCGTACATCTCTGCCAATTCTCGCTCCGGGGGAAGCCGGCTGCCGGGCGGATAGACACCTTGGTCAATCAAATCTTCTAGTTTTTCTACAACTGTCCAAAAGCGACGACGCTTTTTCATGGTACCGATCCCCTAAAACTCTGTACTTATTATAAGAAGTGCTCTGTGCGATTGTAGCCTGAATTATTTATCTCATGCAAAGCACAGACTAAATTGTTAAACACTCGTTAATCAGTTGATAAAACAAATTCAAACCAATAAAATGCCATTGGTCAACCATTTTAATCAAAGCCAATACGTTACTAACGAATACACACCCATTTATGAGTACATTGTGGTTTTGTAACACTTAACATGACCCATATATATCGTGGCACACCGTAATTGTATGACATTTTTATAGCAGATTACAAAATGGTATGACCAACAAATGTGACTAAAAGAGAAATCGCGATGAAAACACAGCGTTTATTTTGGAATATAGTGAATAATGTCGAAGCATTAATCGACAGTGGGGTCTACTCTGCCGGAAGTCGGCTTCCCCCGGAGCGAGAATTGGCAGAGATGTACGACGTCAGCAGACCTACTATTCGCGAAGCCATTATTGCGTTAGAAGTTCGCGAGCGGGTAGAAGTTAAGACCGGTTCAGGCGTCTATGTAACGGCTCAACATACCTCTGCTTTAGCGGAAAAAATCATTAGTGCTTTTGAATTGACTCAAGCCAGAGCCCTGGTAGAAGGTGAAGCGGCCGCGCTCGCTGCACACTCAATCACTGATGCTGAACTGCTGGCTATTCAGCAAACTCTGTCTGATATGAAAACGGCAGACAATGCCGATCAGGCTGATCAACGATTCCATGCCATTATTGCTGAGGCCACCAGAAACACGGCTGTCGTAAATTGCGTGGAGAACCTTTGGCACATTCGACGGACGTCACCACGGATAATAGATGCTTACAGTGATGTTTGCTCGCAAAGCTGCGAACAGCGCCTTCAGGAACACACCAAAATTTACAATGCCATATCTAACCGCGATGCATGTGCTGCACGCCGCGCCATGCATGACCATTTCAACAGATTAATCAATGCGTTATTCGATGCCAGCGAGGCGAAGGCACTTGAGGAAATTAAGCGTAAGACAGATAAAACGCGGGATTTATATTCACTATCTCACTTACGGCAATAGATACGAAAAAAGGGCGTAACGCCCTTTACTTTCATACTTAGGGTACTCTGATGAGTTTATTTTTCAGCCTTTTAATTATTACCAATTTGTTGACCAAAATCAACTACCCCATCACTTTAATTACGTTTGTATAAGCGTTGTACATACTGCTGATTTTAATACTTGTTCTGGTTTTATCGTTTTTCCCTGATTCCAATTCCCCTTTTACGCAAGATAAACTACATTTATTGCTGAATAACAATCTAACCATTGGCACAGGGATGCGTTGCCTCAGGAAGTTTTAGTGGGAGCCCCTATGTCTATTCAGCGTAAGTTTTTAGCTGCTATTTCCATCGTGATTGCCGTATTTGCTCTTGTCATTGCGGGCATTACGGTGTTTACCACAGCGTCATCTGTCGACGAACAGGTTGCAAAACAGAAACAGCAGGTTGCCGATCGTTTACTCAACATTCTTACCGTTACTGATAGCCTTATACAGGAACGGGTTAAGAGCAGTATAACCTTGTTGAAGCAACGCGGCCTTGACATTGGCATGCCATCACAGGGCGACAATGTGATGGTAAAAACGACCTCAGCCAGACAGTTATACCTTGGTAATCAGCCCCAGGCCAATGACTTTACGCTGGTTGACAACCTGACCGCCGTCATGGGCGGTACTGCAACACTTTTCAGTAAAACGGGTGAAGATTACATACGGGTTAGCACCAACGTTATCAAAGACGGACAGCGTGCAATAGGCACTAAGTTAGCACCACAAGGCAAAGCGATGGCAAATATTGTCAAGGGCACAGCCTACTATGGTGCCGTCGATATTCTCGGCAGCCCTTATCTGACCGGCTATGAACCAATGAAAAACGCCGCAGGACAAGTCATCGGCATCTGGTATGTGGGTTATTCTGCTGATCTGAAGGTCCTCGAACAAGCCATTAGCCAAAGCCGCCTGCTTGAAGAGGGCTTCGTAGCGTTGCGCGACGGCAAAGGTAATATTCGCATGCATTCCAGCCATATTAACGATGCCGACGTTGAGCGAGCGCTGCAAGACAAGGATGCATGGTCTTCTGTAGTTGTCCCCTTTGAGAAATGGGGCTATGACCTGGTTCTGGTTGCTTCAGAGAGCGAGAAATCCGGCATGGTCAGCGCAGCGGTATTCACTGTCCTGATTAAGATAATCCTCGCCAGTGCAGCTGTGTTAGCCACTATATTTGTGCTGATTAACCATATCGTTGGCAAGCCTTTGGATGAATTCATCACCGTCGTCAACGATCTTGCCTCTGGTGAGGGTAACCTCACGTTTCGTTTTAATGCTGCCAGAAGTGATGAATTTGGCCAGATGTCACGGGGGTTCAATAAGCTACTTGAACAATTGCAGCACACATTGCAATCCGTCTCATCCGCTACAGATGCAATGCTGAGCCAGTCTCAACAACTTAACGACACGGCACAGCGTTCCAGTAACAGCGTATCGGCCTTGTCGAACGAATCGAAGGCCATCGACAGTGCCATTACTCAGCTTCAGCAAAACGCCGCGGCGGTGTGTGAAAATATAGAACGCGCGTCAGAAGCAGCGTCGGCCGCAGATGCTGATACTCGCACCAGTGTCAGTGTATTGTCTGCAACCATCAAAGACATCGAGGCCCAGGCACAGGATGTTGATGCGTCCGTCCAGGTAATAAATGAGCTGGCTAAAGCCAGCGAAGAAATTAGCGGAGTCATGGACGTGATCCGCAACATTGCTGAACAAACCAATTTACTGGCCTTGAATGCGGCCATCGAAGCTGCCCGGGCCGGAGAACAAGGCCGCGGATTTGCCGTGGTTGCCGATGAAGTAAGATCCCTGGCTAGTCGCACGCAAACGTCCACTGAGGAAATTCGCATTATGATTGAGCGCTTACAACAAGGCAGCAGAGAAGCGTCACAGAAAATGCAAAATAACAAAGAAAACGCCTATGCAACAGTAGAAGTCACGCAAAATGCCGGGACCTCATTAGAAAAATCCTTGGGTGCCGTTGCGACTATCACCACGTTGAACCAGGAAACATCCGGCATGGCCAGTCACCAGAACGAGATTGCCAGAGAGGTAAACAAACGATTGGGTGGCATTCAAAGCGTGGGGCAGGAAAATCTGACGTATGCTGCGACCGTGTCAGAAAACTGTGCCCGTCTGGTTGAACAAATCCAGCAAATGCAAAGTCAGTTGAAGCGTTACCGTTTTTAATTTGTTAACTGCGCGCCGTTATGCATGTCCATTGTAGTGGTTTGCATAACGGTGCGGCTGCAGTGCGTTGCGGTATAATTACTCAGAATAACTCTATCTTCGGCTCTCTCGCAGCCTCGGCGGGCGAAGGTTCCGTCACCTCATGCTTTGACGATAAATCAAAATGTATTTTTCGTTGGTCTTCCATGACATATTTTTCAAACATCTCTGCCGTCGACAGGTTGAAGGTGTCATCGAATGTTTTACGTTGGTCGATATAGCTGGAAAACTGACCGAACAAATCTACCAGCGCCTGATGCTCGAACTTCACGTGTTCCGCACGCTGACGAATAATGTCCTGGAACTGAATTTTGCCTATGGCGCCACTGACTTTTGCCGCCACCGTTTTCGCACTGCCGGTAAAACATGCCAGCATTTGCGGACAAAACGCTTCCAGTTTACGGTAGTGCTCTGTGACATTTGCCAACGACTCAGAGAACGAGGTTAACATTTCGCACGTTTCAGTACTGTTAGAGGTGTTCATTAGCTTTTCGCCATGTACTTTAGCTGTCGACAACGCTGACTTGATGCCCGTTTCGATTCTCTCGGCGGCTTCAGAAGACTGGCTAGACAGGGTTCGAACCTGCTCCGCTACTACGGCAAACCCCCGCCCGTACTCCCCGGCTCTGGCGGCTTCGATAGCCGCATTCAGGGCCAGCAAGTTAGTCTGAAATGCAATGTTTTTCACCAGTTCGGTAAGCTCTTTGAGTTTATCGATTTCCTGCAGCACTTCCTGAATAGCTTTGTTGTGAGCCTCATCTTGCTCGCGCTGTGAGCTGATCAATTGAGTTATTTCTTCCAGGCGCTCGTTCACTGCCTGAATCTCGCGACTGCTGGCTTGTTGAATCTCTGCTGAGTCTTTCTCTGAACTCTGAATACCATCAATGCCATCCTGAATGGCACTTTCTATGTCATACAAGGCCCGCATCAATTCCATCGATGCATCTTCGGTAATGTTGGATATACCATCAATTTGACCATTCAGGATAGCAGCGTAATCTTCCACCTGAGTGTGGGTTTTATGCAGCTGCTCAGACGTCATGTCTAAATAGGCTGAGGCCGCTGCCACCTCGTCTTTAATGGCTTGTTTTTGCTTTTGCGAGACCAGTCCACTCCAGACCAACCAGGTTCCGCTAGTCAACAGGCTTGCTGTCAGAGCAACCCACTCTGGTGCCAACACTACCCACTGGGAAACCAGCGAGGTAAGGCCCCACCCTACCGCTACCGCACCGGTGCCGACCAGCGCACACTGATAGGCAATAACGGTAGACTTCACCTTGCCCCACAATGGCTGCAAGCGCGTCATGTACTGGTGGTATTTTTGTGTTAAATCTTGCATAACTGCCCCCTTAAGCGGCTGGTACAAGTTGCTTCACTATGCCTAGCAGTTGTTCTGGCTCTACTGGCTTAACCAGCCAGCCGGTGGCACCTGCTTGCTTTGCTTCATCGCGTCGGGTTTGCTGAGACTCTGTGGTTAGCATCAGAATCGGCGTAAATCGAAATTTGCCGTTCTGTTTTATATTTTTAATTAGTTCTATGCCGTTCATTCCCGGCATGTTTAAATCTGTGATGATCAACTTGGGAGAGGCACTTGCCAATGTATCCAGTGCAGACGGACCATCCGGCGATTTGATAACATCGTACCCGGCCCGTTTTAGTAACATCTCCATACTCATCAGCATAGTGGCTGAGTCGTCAATTAAGTGAATAGTGGCCATAACTTTTCCTCATACGTATTGCATAAAATCTGAACATAACTGCTGATAGTCTCTGGCACCGTTTGAATCGGGCGCATATAACTGCACAGGTTGCTGGCTGGCAAATGCTTCCGCCAGGGTAATGTTTCTTCGGATAAAAGGCAGAATGCGACGCTGTCCGAATCGCGCCTCCCAGTGTTGTAGAATTTGTCGGTGCAGTTTCAATTGCTTGTCGACCATGACAGGTAACAACAAGATCTGCTGTGCTTTCAACTGGCGTTTTCTCACCGCTTGCATGCAGGTGTTAACCAGTTTAATGACCCCGCTGGATGCCAGAGGCGTCGGTTCGGCAGGCACCACGATGGTATCGGCTACGCTCATGGCCCCAAGCAGCACGGTGCCGAGCGTCGGCGGCGTATCGATGACGACATAGTCGTAGTCTTGTTGCACCGACGCATGGTTAACAAGCGCGCCCAACCAGGTTAAATCGTCTGGTGCGATAAACTTTTCCTGATTGGGTTGGCAAATGTGTAAATACTCACTTACTTTGGCCAGCCCTTTAAAAAATGACTGGTTCTGTAACCAGCCAGGGCTAGTAAGTTCAGCGTCCTTACACATGGCTTTGAATCCTTCCTCTACTTGTCCCTGGTTGTCGCAATCAATGACCAGTACACGTTTGTTACAACGGGCAATTTCGTGGGCCAGGTTAACCACAGTGGTGGTTTTTGCTGTGCCGCCCTTGCGGTTTGCCACTACAGTTACGCGCGCCAAAATCATGCCTCCCTCCCGTTTGTCATTGCCTGTCTCAGCCATTGCCAGTGTCCGGCTTCCGGCCACACGCTGAACGCGGGTCGATGATAAATAAGCACCTGAAGAACGGCGGTATGAGCACTCACCAACTTTTTGGCATTAACCTGACCTTTGGGATGCGACACCAGCCATTGCTCAAGCTCTTCGGCAGCATCAATTTCACAGTGGCCGTCCAGTACAATCACCTTCTGTTTAGCAACTATCGGCATGACAACAACTCCTGCAGGTTAATAATGAGTAATACCCGGCCATCGCCCAACAAGGCGGTACCTGAGAAGTGATTGAATCCGGCCATGACCCCTTCAAGCGGCTTCTGAATCACATCAATGCCCTCGTGGAACTTGTCGATGATTAAACCGAAATCGCCCTGGCCGTTATTTACCACCAGCACACACACTTCATCGGACTCGTTGTCGCTGACAGGCAATTGCAGCAGGGTACGTAAACAATGCAGTGGGATAATTTTTTCACGCAGCATCAACACGGGGTTGTTGCGGATCATTTCAATATCGCGCTGCGACACCTTCACGGTTTCCACCACAGAATCCAGACCAATGCCAAACATTTGGTGGTTCACTTCGAACATCATGATGCGATTTACCGACATGGTTTGCGGCAGAATCAGTTTGAACTGGGTGCCCTCACCGACTTTACTTTGCATTTCAATGGTGCCACCCGCCTGTGCAACCATGGTGCGCACCGCATCCATTCCTACCCCACGACCCGACAAATCAGACACCTGTTCGCTGGTCGAAAAGCCAGCGGCAAAAATCAGCTGCAGTGACTCTTCTTCGGTTAGCGTATCAAGCTGATGCTCCTGGATGATCCCTTTTTGGTACGCCAGCATTTTTATCTTTTCAGCATCGATGCCTTTACCATCATCACGGATTTCGATCACCACATTGTCGTCCTGAGGCATGGCACTCAGCACAATGGTGCCGGTTTCAGATTTACCTGCAACACCACGATCTGACGGGGCTTCGATGCCGTGGTCGATACTATTGCGCAACAGATGAATCAGTGGTTCTGACAAGGATTCAATCAGGTTCTTATCAAACTCGGTGTCTTCACCTTGCATAACCAGATCGATTTTCTTGTTAAGTTTTCTGGCCAACTCTCTCACCAACCGGGGATAGCGTTGGAATACGTGGGAAACCGGCACCATTCTGATTTGCAACACGGCGCTTTGCAGCTCTTCTGTCAGGCGGTTAACAATAGAAAAATGAGCCTTGATCTGCTTGCTCAGCTTGCGGCCTTCCTGAATGTCTTCAGCTTGTTTAGCAAGATACGGCAGTGAGTTTTTTGCTACCGTTAATTCACCAATCAGGTCCATCAGGTAGTCGATTTTCTCCTGATTCACTTTCAGTGTTTTCGGCGCCTGACGTTCTTGTTTTGGTGCCGACTCTGCAGTCTCGGAAACAGTTTCAGTTGTTTCTGGCGCTGCCGTTGATTCCTCAACCACAGGTGTTACTAACTCGTCTGGCGCGTCCTCTGTTTCGACAGGAGTAGTCGCGTTAAGCAACTGTTCAATGGCATTTGCCAGCTGGTTCGGGGTACTTGCCCCCTGAGTGTGAGATTGGCCCAGCAGTCCGGTGACGATGCGTTTAACCGATGGGAACACCGGAGAATCGGCATTGTTATTCATCGACTGAAGTATGATGAGCTGCTGCGACAGGATTTCATTACGAGCTTGATTCACCCCGGTATCTTCCGGCGTTTCATTGGCTTGATTTTGCTGTAACGGCGTGTCGGCTGATACATCCACGCTGTCGTTATCGGCTGGGTGGGTGACACTTTCCAGTAACGCCGTTAACGTGTCTGACTGGCAAATAAGCTGGAAGATACGACACATTGCGGCTTCTTCTGGCGTCACATCCTCGCCCATGCCGACCATCTCTGCCAGACGTGCGCTGTGCTGCATATCGCCATCGAGATAAGCCTGCCAAAGCTCGCCTTGCTCGGCAGCAACCAGGTACTCCTCACTCGCAGCCCAGAATGCGCTTACCAGTTGTCCAAGGGCAATGCTCTCACGCTGATACTGGCCTTCGTAATACGCAAAGTGATTGGCAATGGCGGTGTCATCGGCACTGCTATGCACAACAATGCCCAGGTGACATTGAAAGACATCGTTCAGCGCGTCTTTTGACGGCGTGACCTGAATGGCAATAAGCTCAGGCGTATTTGTAGCAACCGTTAGCGGGTCTTCTCCCCGGAAAAAACAATCAAAATCCGGAGTGTAATTCACCTGCCATAGGGGTTGTTCGCACTCTAACGCCGCTTCGATACACTGTAATTGCGTTTGACTACCTAGCGCTAAAAAACTTGTCGGTGCGGCACTCACACTAGATGAGGCTTCACTCTGCTGGGCGGCCTGCTCGCTTTCACCGCCATCAGCATCGTCTGTGTCGGCATGAATACAAGCTCGGATCCTACCGGCCAGTTCAGTGGAGATCGGTTGCCACTTCTCTACGTTTTCACTACCGGATTCCAGCTCATCAAACCAATTGGATATTTGATCCAGTGCTTCCAGTAACAGGTCGCACAGCGATTCATTTAAGGGCGTGCTGCCATCTCTCAGGCTATCCAACAAATCTTCCGCAGCGTGAGCTAACGACGTCAGAGGTTTTATATCAAATAAATCTGACGACCCTTTGATGGTGTGTAAGTCCCGAAAGACATTGTCGATAGCGTCCTGTGAATAGCCATCGCTGTGCAGTTTTTCGAGAAGCAGACTGGCAGACTCAAGGTTTTCCCGGGACTCGCCAATGAAAACGTGCAGTAAATCACTCATAACTTACCTCGCCTAACATCAGCGACACCAGGGTACTTAGCTCATTGGCGTCTACCGGCTTATTCAGATAGAAATTCGCACCGACGCTAAACGCCTTATTCGCATCCTTGGTCTCAGACTCTGTGCTAATCATAATGATGGGCACTGCATTGAGTTCGTCGCTGGCACGAATGGCCTGACACAAGCGATAGCCATCCATTTTCGGCATGTTGACATCTACCATAAACAAATCAATGTCTTTACCGGTGGCTTTCTCCAGTGCCTCAATGCCGTTTTCGGCTTCTTCGATATGTCGCGTAGCATTGGCAACGATGGCTTTGTGGTAGCAGCGCACTGTCGTGGCGTCATCAACGATCATGATAGTTTTCATTAGCGGCTACCCCCGGTGAGTGGTTTTTGATACACAATCACATCGCCCACCTTTCTGACTTTAAACAGTGAACAAATTCGACTCATTGACTCTGAATGTCCCAGAAAGATGAAGCCGCCTGGGTTTAACGCATCGTAAAGGACCTGCGCTGCGCGTTGACGAGACTGGTCGTCGAAGTAAATAAGTAAGTTGCGGCAGAAAATCAGGTCGAAGCGCGATAGCGAGCGACTCTCCTTTGCTGCCAGAATATTGATTAAACAGAACGACACTGACTCGCGAATATCGTCACACAACTGATAGTCGTTGCCAGTTTTCTTGAAGTATTTGTTCACCACAGGAGCCGGAATATTCTGAATAGAACGTTTCGAATACAGCCCTTTTTTGGCTTGTTCTAATACCCGGCTATCTATGTCTGACGAAACGATTTCCACGTCCCGCTCAGCCAGACCTCGCCAGTATTCGAGCAGATAAATAGCAATGCTGTAAGGCTCTTCACCGGTACTGGATGGCACTGACCATATCCGCAAATCCTTGCCCGGCGGACGAATGTCACTGAGTTCGTCCATCAGGCAGCTGACCATGGCTTCAAACTGATAGTGCTCACGGAAGAAATAAGTTTCGTTCACAGTCATCGCATTTACCAGGCTCTGAAACTCCTCGCCAGACGCCTGAAAGCGCATGAAGGTAAAGTATGAACGGAAATTAGCGTGTCCCGTTTCTTTCATACGCTCATACAGTCTCTTGTCGACAAAATAGCGTTTTGACGGTTCGAAGAAGATCCCGGTTTTGCGGTAAAACAGACTGCGGAAGCGCTCGAAATCCGCTTCGCTGATCTGTTCTACAGTTTCTTGGGCTATATCATTCATTAGCGCAATCCACCAACTGTTTGCTGACGGTATCAATGGCAAAACAAATATAGCCATTGTCAGCGAATTTTGTCCGGGCACTCTCAAGCACAGGTAAGCTCGACACATCACCAATTTCACTTAGCTTGTCGATTGCGGTTCCCACCACGTTGATACTGCTGTCAGACTGAATGACCTGATGCAGCCAAGTGCGTGCATCGTGATGTTGAATGGCGCCAATGATATCGACGGCAAAAATACGTGTATCGGTATCCTCGTCACTCAGCAGCTCTAGTACGTGTTTAGCAAACAACTGAGGCTGCAGTTGAAATAGTTGAATGGCTGCATTGCGCACCTGAGCGCTGTCTGATTTAAGACACTGGGCAATATCCGGCACAAGGCTTTCATCTACCACAGACTGGATTGCACTGAACAATACCTCGATAACAGACTCATCGGCTTCATCGGGAACGCGTGCCATCAGTGCACTCGCTGCTTTTGGTTCACCTATTAATTGCTGTGCGGCATCGCGACGAATATCTGCATCGGGACTTTGTAACAAATGACACAACTCATCGACCGATTTAGCCTCTTCAGGCGGCTCAGGTGACAGCACGGTAGTTGTTTTCTTTTTTAATCCCATTGCAGTTCTCCTACGCGCAAATACGCATTACTGTTTGAGCAATATGGTGGCTTTCCAGAATATGGTGTACGCACCCTGCTTCTATAAGTTCCCGAGGCATACCAAACACGGTTGCCGTCGCTTCGCTCTCGGCAATGACCGTTGCCCCCCGGTTGTATGACACCGACATAGCCGCCACACCATCACACCCCATACCGGTTAACTGAATACACAGCAATCTGGCGGGATCAAATTGTGAGTTTGCGCTTTCCACCATGCGGTCGACGCTGGGATGCCACAGGTAATTGGGGTTAGCCGGTACAGGCCTTACAGCCAGGTGGCCGCCGTCTTTCAGGAACACCACATCGGCTTCACCTTTCGCGATATAAGCGGTACCTGGCATCAGGCGCATCTTTTCGGACACTTCAACTACCTTTAACTGACAAAGCTTGTCGAGGCGGTTTGCCAGTGCCTGGGTAAACGCCATCGGCATGTGTTGGGATATGACAATCGGCGCTTTAAAATTGGCAGGCAAGGCGGTTAGCAACTGCTCCAGTTTTTTCGGCCCGCCAGTAGACACCCCTACCAGTACACAATCGATACGTGTCCTGGCTACCGGTGACGCTTTCGCCTTCTGAGGTGTTTCCGTTTTTTTAGCCGGTGCCGTTGCCACAGTCGTCTTTCTGATTGCTTTTCTCGCCGAAACCCCTTTTGTTAGCGACTGGATTTTAGAGAGCAGCTCACTCTCTATACTGGAAATGTCCGTCGACACCGTACCACCGGGCTTAAGCACATAATCGCTGGCGCCCAGGGCTAGTGCTTCCAATGTGACCAGCGCGCCCTTTTGCGTTAGCGAGGAAAGCATGATTATCGGACAAGGGTGCACCTTGTTGAGTAGGCTTAAACACGTTATGCCGTCCATCTTCGGCATGTTGATGTCTAATGTGATCACATCGGGCTTTTCCCGGACTGCAACATCAATGGCCTCTTCACCGTCGCGAGCGGTCACCACCTCCAGGCCGTTACGTGAAAACAACTGACTAAACAGTTTACGCATGAGCGCTGAATCATCGACGATTAACACTTTTACGTTCATGTTTGCCCTCTACCTCTTAACCGACTGTTACTTCACTGTCCGCAAGCAATACCTGCGGGTCCAACAATTGAATGATCCGGCGTTCCTTATCCAGCTTTATGATTTCATTGAGTAGCTGTGACTGAGAATTCGATAAGGTAGGTGCCTTCTCAATAACGCCCAAATCCACGGTTTTGACTTCTGCAACACCATCTACAATAAAACCGGTTTTGTGCTGACCTCGGGTCAGGACAATAATGCGCTGACGCTCAGACGTTTCCGCCATCATCAGACCGAGACGCGTTCTTAAATCAACGACCGGTAAAACCGTGCCTCGCAAATTCACTACGCCCCGCAGGTAGTCTGGTGTATTGGGTACACTCTCCAGCTTTTCAGGCACACGGGTAATTTCCTGGGTCAGCTCAATACTGACACCGTATTCCTGACCGTCGATCCAAAACACAACAAACTGTTTTGAATTGTCTTCTGAGAGCAATTCAGCGTCTTTCGCTTCGTTCATAGCGGTATCCTCTTGCAGGGGCTCAATATCGGCCATTGCATCATTCAATGAACGTTCAAAAATCGTAGCCAGGTTGACAATGGAGACCAGGCGCTTACTGTTTTCGACCCGATACACAGATTCGAGGGCGCCATCACCCATCCCTTGACTACAAAACTCAGGGACCGGCTCAAGTGCATCCACTTTGATGCTAATCACGTTACTAACACGCGAGACAACAAAGCCCACACTGCCAATTGCCGACTGACTGTTATTCACGATAACGATGCGGGACGCATCATTGATTTCGCCACGACACATGCCCAGATTGGTAGCCAAATCGACAATGGGAATAATCCGCCCACGTAAATTCACCAGCCCTAACACAGACGGGTGACTCTCGGGCAAAGCGGAAATCTCAGTCGGTACGCGCACGATTTCCTCTACATCCTGCAGGTGAAAGGCAAAGCCCTGCTCTTCTATTGAGAAACAGACGAGTTGCTCATGCTGAGACTCTGACTCTTCATCGGCTTTCTCCTGACCACCCATTGCAGCCTGCGACAGTGATACCTGATGCTGACCACTGGTAACCGGATTAACAACCTGAGCCGTTACCAGCTTTTCAACCGATAAAATTTGCTCAATGGGTTGTTTGTCTCGTTTAATGATGCCGTCCAGGTAGTCGTAGGCAATCGAGCCTTCCCAGGACTTATCATTCTCGATGCAATCGTGATTAATGCTGTTCACTCGGGTAACGCGGTCCACCAGAAACCCGGTAACCCCCATGCTGGACTCCACCACGATAACGCGAGAATAATCCGTCTGTTCTCCTGGCTCACCCATCAGGGTGAACTGCAGATCATAGACGGGGAGCACGTTACCTCGTAAATTTGCCAGACCAAGCATTTGGGGTGGGCCTAATGGCACCTTCACCATGGTGGGCACCCGAATGATTTCACCGACGGTCAGCATGTTGAAAGCAAATCGCTCTTCGCCCAACAAAAAGGAGACAAACTGTGACTCTGTTTCTGTGGCGTTGTCGTTGTTTTCTATCACTTCAGACATAACTGCCTCCAACCTGTGTTAGTTGCTTTGCATTTCATCAGCAACAGACGCGATTTCTTCAATAGAACGCGCCAGGTCTTCCATGCCCTTGCTCTGTTGCTCTGATGCACTGAGTGCTTGCTGACAGTTGCTGCTGGCCTGTTCGTTGGCTGCGGCAATTTGCTCCAGACCTTTTTGCGCTTGCGCAACTGCTGCTGCAATTTCTTCACTGGTATTCTGCATGTCGCGGTTGTAGCCAAGTACTTCAGCCATATCAGTGGCGATGTCTGCAATGTCTTTGGTCGTTTGCTGTGCCTTGAGTACTTCGCGATAGGCACTTTCGGCAACATTGCTCAAATCTGTTTTCACATTGACCGTTTGATCCTGAATGCCTTTGATAAGGTCTTTGATTTGCTCAACGTTTTCAGCCGCTTCGTCGGCGAGGCTTTGGATGTCAGCTGACACTACCGCGAAGCCTTTACCGTACTCACCGGCGCGAGCGGCCTCAACTGCACCATTGACTGCCAGCATGCTGGTTTTAACCGATACCGTCGTAATGGTATCGATGACTTTGTCTATCTGACGGGTCATGACTTCCATTTGGTTGATCGATTCAACATTGCGCTTACTGGTTTCAAGAGCCGAGTTAATGCCGTTAACCATCTCTTCGATCAGCTTGCGATTCTTCTGCAGTAAATCGGTGATTTCACCACCACGAGTGAGGGCCTGATCAGACTGAGACGACGCTTGCTCTACGCCATCCTTGAGCTTTTCGATGTTGGTTACCGCATGAGCAACCGCGCTGGCAGCCTGTTGTGCACCGTTATTCACCTGATTCAGTGCAGTCGCAATTTCAGTGGCAGACCGATTGATTTCTTCCAGACTGGCCGAGAGTTCTTCAGCTGATGCTGCAACCTCTTCCGCGCTCTTACTGATATCAGTACTGTTTTTGAGCTCTTCCGTCACTATTTCCAGTGACTGTGCGGCTTTTTCAGCCTGTGTTAACGCGCTACCTTGTTCTGTCACGTTACTGGACACTTCCTGCGCTGCAGAAGATTGCTCATCAGCCGCACAAGAAATGGACTCTGAGCTTGTCTGAATGTCTTTGGCGGCATTGTCCATTTCGCGAATTTTAACCTGCAGATCTGCAGATCCATTCGCAATCGTGGCCATATCGTCCTTTATCTGTACCAGTTGGTTAGTCACCGCCTCGCCTTTGGTGACTTCTTCCAACGCAGCCTCTGCCGACATTTTTACAGCATCAGACACCTTGTTTGACTGCTGCTGAATTTGTTCGATTTGTTTGGCAATGTCCGCTGCACTTTTATCAGAGACTTCAGCCAACGCCCTCACCGTATCAGCAACTACTGCAAACCCTTTCCCATGCTTGCCCGCACGACCGGCTTCGATTGCAGCATTTAGCGCCAGTAAGTTTGTTTGATCTGCAATACGGGTAACTTGTTTAACTGCTTCACCAATGTTGCTGGCTTGCTGTTCCAATTCGCTCATCATCACCACGGAACGAGACTGATGCTCAGACGCCGTTTTCACGCTCGACATCATCGTAGACAAATCTTCAACAACGCGTTCTACAAAGGTTTGCAGCGTATTGGTTTTGGTGAGGGTATTGCCGGATAGATCAAGTTGCGCCCCCAACGACTTGCTAATCTGAACGATAGCGGCCAGACTTTCCTGGCTTGCACTGCTCGATTGCTCGGCACCGGTAGCAATCTCAGTGATAGCAGTGCCCATTTGGTCAGCGGCACTGGCGGCTTCGTTAATTCCGGTAGCAAGCTGTGCACATGCTGTAGCAATTCGCTCTGCTGCCTGCTGTTGACGAGCTAGGGTACGGGCACGCTTTCGCTGCTCTTCTGCCTCACGTCGCATTTTAGGATCTACGCGAACCGTCGTATTGGTCGCAGCGGGTTCTGAATGTTTTTTAAGGGCCATGGGTTACCTCACTCGTTCACGGCAATATTGCAATGCGTGTTTTTACTATACGAATGAGACAAAAAATTAAGGTATTAAACCAAATACCTTTATTACTTAATGTATACCTTACTCACTTGAAATCAGCATAGTTACACAAAATATACACAATAGACATTTAGCATAAAAGTCACTATTGTCATACATGGATTCTAGAAAAATTAACCAGTTACGTGAGCAACTAGGTGTTTTCGGAATAGCAGACATTGTTTCTGGATTTTGTCTATCTATACTTAAGTTGCATGCGAATACGAATTTAACGCTGTATAAACTTAAGTATAAGGGTACATAAGCTGAGGCTTATGTGTTGAATCCATTAGGGATTTACAACTTGAAATAGCGGGATTGTATAGCGTCAATCCCGTTAGTAGGACGTAAGTGTACAGCGCGTTATTTGTTAGCAATATAGCCTTGTAAGGCTTCAATGATAGCCACATTAGCAGCAGGGAAGGCGCTTGCATCGAGGGTGTCTATACTCAACCACTTGCCGGGTTGGCCTTCGTTACCTACTGGCTCGCCTTTAAAGCCATCAACGATGAATACAATCAGCTTAACCTGCTTATCTCCATAGTCATGGGCAATGGTTATCAGAGGATCCGTATGCGTTATTTCAATTGCAATCTCTTCCTGTAGTTCTCGGAATAGCGCTTGTTCAGGGGATTCCCCTGCCTCAACCTTACCACCCGGAAACTCCCACTTACCGCCCTGATGTTTATCATTCGACCGCAAGCACACAAAAGTTTGATGGCCTCTTATTACCACGCCTACCGCGACTTCAACGACTTTCATAATCACCTCAAATGAAAAAAGGGGCACGATTGCCCCTTCTGAACATTACCTATTGCAGGCTACGATAATTTACCGTGACACTGCTTGTATTTTTTACCCGAACCACATGGACAAGGATCGTTGCGACCTACCTTAGGGCCGGTCCGCGGCGCTGATGCCTGCGCGGCTTGTGGGCCACTGGCTTCCGGACCAGGTTCACCATCAGCATTGGCGTGCTGATAATTCTTTGGTACATCATCGGCCTGACGGCGTTGCTCTTCTACTTTTTCAACATCCGACTCGGCACGAACCTGAACCCGGCTAAGGATGGTGATCACTTCGCCTTTCAACGCTTCCAGCATTCCTGAGAACAGTTCGAAGGCTTCGCGCTTGTACTCTTGTTTAGGGTTCTTCTGCGCATAACCTCGCAGGTGAATACCCTGGCGCAAGTGGTCCATGGCAGCCAAATGTTCTTTCCAATGGCTATCCAGGTTTTGCAACATAACGGCCTTTTCGAATTGACGCAGTACGGCTTCACCCACCATGTCTTCTTTGGCTTTGTAGGCAGCAGTAAGCTCGTCCAGAATCTTTTCACGAAGCTTTTCTTCGTACAGCTTATCGTCGTCATCCAGCCACTTTTGAATCGGTGCGTCGAGGGCAAAATCTGCTTTCAGGCGTTGCTCCAGACCATTGACGTCCCACATCTCTTCAAGTGACTGTGGAGGAATGTACTCGTCTACAACACCACTGATCACATCTTCGCGGATCGCCTGGATAGTGTCACTGATATCACCTTCGTCGAGTAATTCATTGCGCTGTTCGTAAATAACTTTACGCTGATCGTTGGCAACATCGTCGTATTCAAGCAACTGCTTACGAATATCGAAGTTTCGGCCTTCTACTTTGCGCTGGGCATTTTCAATGGCGCGGGTAACCCAAGGGTGTTCAATGGCTTCACCGCGCTCCATACCCAGGCGCTTCATCATGCTCGCCATTTTTTCTGACGCAAAAATACGCATCAGAGCATCGTCTAACGACAAATAGAAACGCGAGGAACCCGGATCTCCCTGACGACCGGCACGGCCACGTAACTGGTTGTCAATACGGCGAGACTCGTGACGCTCGGTACCAATGATGTGCAAACCACCGGCGGCCAACACAGCTTCGTGATCTTTCTTCCACGCTTCTTTGATTTTAGCTATCTGCTCTTCAGTCGGCGATTCCAGTTTGGCGACTTCTGCCTGCCAGTTACCGCCCAAGACGATATCCGTACCACGACCGGCCATGTTGGTGGCGATGGTCACCGCACCAGGACGACCCGCCTGTGCTACAATATCAGCTTCCTGAGCATGGAACTTCGCGTTAAGTACCTTGTGCGCGATTTTCTCTTTCTTCAGAATGCGCGCGATTAGCTCAGAATTTTCAATGGAGATGGTACCCACCAACACAGGTTGTCCGCGTTTCACGCAGGCCTTGATGTCTTCGACAATAGCTTCGTATTTTTCCTGTGCAGTCAGATAAATCAGATCTGCTTTGTCGTCACGAACCATTGGACGGTTAGTTGGAATAACCACTGTTTCCAGACCATAAATATGCTGGAACTCAAAGGCTTCGGTATCTGCTGTACCTGTCATACCTGACAGCTTTTCGTACAAGCGGAAGTAATTCTGGAACGTTATAGAGGCAAGCGTTTGGTTTTCGTTTTGAATCCTTACACCTTCTTTGGCTTCAACAGCCTGGTGTAAGCCTTCAGACCAACGACGGCCTTCCATTGTACGACCGGTGTGTTCATCAACAATAACGATATCGTCGTCTTTAACGATATAATCAACGTCTTTGGCGAATAGCTTGTGGGCACGAAGTGCAGCATTGATGTGATGCAATAGCGAAATGTTACCCGCGTCGAATAACGACTCATCTTCAGGGAGCAAACCTTCACGCTTGAGAATTTCTTCAACGTGGATCTGACCTTTTTCGGTCAGGTGGATTTGCTTGGCTTTCTCGTCGATGGTGTAATCGCCGTCGCCGTGTTTATCTTCTTCGTCTTCTTTATCCTGCTGAACCAATTCAGGGATCACGCGATTAATGCGCTTATAAAGCTCTGAGCTGTCTTCTGCAGCGCCAGAAATAATTAGCGGCGTACGCGCTTCGTCAATGAGGATGGAGTCAACTTCATCGATAACCGCAAAATACAGCTCGCGCTGAACACGGTCCTGCGGACTGAACGCCATGTTGTCGCGCAGGTAGTCGAATCCAAATTCGTTGTTGGTACCGTAAGTAATATCTGCCTGATAGGCTTCGCGCTTTTGCTCAGGCGCCATACCAGGAATATTACAACCCACCGTCAGGCCCAAAAACTCAAACAAGCTTCGGCTCCAGTCGGCATCACGACGTGCCAGATAATCATTCACGGTGATAACGTGAACGCCGCGACCCGTCAGGGCATTCAAATAGGTCGGTAATGTCGAGGTCAGGGTTTTACCTTCACCCGTACGCATTTCAGAAATTTTACCCGAATGCAGTACCTGACCACCCAGCATCTGTACGTCAAAGTGACGCATGCCATAAACGCGTTTACTGGCTTCCCGGACAACAGCAAATGCTTCAATCAGGATGTCATCAAGGGTAGCGCCGTCTTTCAGTCGTTGCTTGAATTCTTCAGTCTTCTGCTTCAGTGCGGCGTCGTCCAGTCCTTCAAACTCGGCTTCCAGAGCATTTATGGCGTTAACGTGCTTTTGTAATTTTTTTAATAGTCGGTCGTTTCGACTGCCAAAAACTTTTCTGAGAATGCTTGCAAACATTGTGTTGGTATTTCCACTGCTGTAATCAAAAATAACCAGCGACCGGCTAACCCGGTGCTCGTCGCGTATCAGACTGGTTTGATAGAGACTACGTTACTTGTTGTAAACGTATGGAAGAGGATCGACTTTCTGGCCGCTTTTAATGACTTCATAATGCACATGTGCACCCGTCGAACGCCCGGTACTGCCCATTTGTGCAATAACCTGCCCTTTGGTGACCAGATCGCCTTTGTTTACCATTAGCGAGTCGTTATGTCCGTAGCGTGTCACGAGCCCATCACCGTGCTCAATCTCCACCAGTTTGCCATAACCGTACCTGTCACCTGACCAGGTTACAATGCCTGCGGCAGTAGCAACGACATCGTCACCCACTTCGCCGGCGAAATCCAATCCACTATGCATAGCAGGCTGACCCGTAAAGGGATCGGCACGCATGCCATAGTAGGACGACAACCATCCTTTCTCTATCGGACGACCCGATAAACTAATCTGTTCATCTATATGGTGTCCGGTAACCAATCTTTCAAGGGCTTCCAGTTGCTGCTGTTTATACTGCAACTGACTGCCTAATTCTTCTATAGGTGTAAGTAACCTGTCCTGTTCGTCCTGTAGCTGTTTTGCGACAGACACTGACGCTAACCCGAAATCCTGCACAGACTGTTCATCGATACCCATGGCTTTTGCCAGCACCTGTGTTTTCGCGTCAATTTTATCTAAGGTGAGCCTCATTGCACTGAGCTGTTCTGTCAGGGCTTTTACTTGCTCATTCGTCGCAGATTTTAATGCATCGACTTCCTGTTGCTCGGCTTCAAGCACATTTTGAGCAATTTTGACGCGGGCGAAATTTTCGAGGGAGGAATCAGTTGAACGGCTGGAAACTAACACAAACAGCGACGACAATACGGTCAGGCTCACAATAGAGCGCACGCTCATACTGTGACGAACCCGTCGTTTTTTGCCTATAAATGTGACTGTTAATTTCATCGCTGTGTCTTATGCGCACCGGAGTGCTTCGCGTTCTTTAGTTTTATTTCGTGTTACAAACTTGCTAAAAATAACACGTTTCGCGCTATTTTAGCGATATTTCCTTTAAATAAACAACAAAAAAGCCGCCCTGAGGGCGGCTTTTTCAGCAAATTCTCTTATACCAGAGCGGGTTGCGCGTAGCGAATAGGCGCTTCATCCTGCGACTCGTAAGTCACATATTCCCAGCAATCCTGCTGTGCCAGCACGGCATTTAGCAATTTATTGTTCAAACCGTGGCCAGTTTTGTATGCCGCCAGTTCACCAATAATGCTGTGACCACCAAGGTACAAATCACCAATAGCGTCGAGGATTTTATGCTTCAGGAATTCATCATCATAACGCAAGCCTTCCGGGTTTAATACGCGGTAGTCATCAAGTGCTACCGCATTTTCCATGCTGCCACCCAATGCCAGGTTATTTGCGTTCATGTATTCCAGATCACGCATAAAACCAAAGGTTCTGGCGCGGCTGACTTCGTTTACGTAGGAGCACGAATCAAAGTCCATGACCATGTGCTGACGCGTCTGGCTAATAACCGGGTGCTCGAAATCGATTTGGAAATCGACGCGGAAGCCGTCATAAGGACGTAATTCTGCCCATTTGTCGCCGTCTTCAACACGCACCGGCTTGGTCATGCGAATAAAACGCTTAGGCGCGTTTAATTCTTCAATTCCAGCCGATTGCAGCAGGAATACGAAAGGACTGGCACTACCATCCATGATCGGTAGTTCGTTGCTGTTTACCTCAACAATAATGTTGTCGATACCCAGACCTGCCAGAGCAGACGCAAGGTGTTCAACGGTGTGGATGCTCACGCCGTCTTCGTTGTTCAGACAGGTACACAACATGGTGTTCCCCACGGCGTTTGCGCGCGAGTGAATGTCTACATGCGGATCAAGGTCAATACGCCGAAACACGATTCCCGTGTTCGCAGGCGCTGGCCGGAGAGTCATAGTGACCTTGTCTCCTTTATGCAACCCAATGCCAGTTTCCTGGACAGCATGTTTAATTGTACGTTGTCTAATCATCGAATTCGTATTACCTACACAAAAACGGCCGGCAATTATAGTGAGCCGACTATTACTTGTCAAAAATCTGTCATGAATATTACCGTATTACCAGTAATATTTGCCGTTTCGACTGTAAAAGCTGTGTAAAGTTCTCTTTACTGGTCTAATCTGCTTGCTTGCGCAGGAAAGCAGGAATATCCAGATATTCAAGATCATTACCCGGTTGTGCATTTTCGTCTGCTTTCAGCGCCTGGTTACCATCGGTACCACCCACTGCACGGCCTTCACCGCCAGACTGGAACTCACGAGCCGAAGACGATAAACGCGCGCCTTCTGAACTAACCAGTGCAATATCAGGCTTACGCTCAGCACCAATACCGGTTGCAACAACAGTTACACGCAGTTCGTCAGTCATTTCCATATCAATAACGGTACCAACCACGACGGTTGCGTTTTCCGATGCAAATGCCTTAACCGCGTTACCTACAGTCTCAAACTCATCAATTGCAAAATCCGGGCCAGCCGTAATATTCACCAGAATACCACGCGCGCCTGACAGATCGATGTCTTCCAGCAGCGGGCTGGCAATAGCAGACTCTGCTGCTTCTTCAGCACGATCCGGACCTGACGCAGAACCACTGCCCATCATGGCTTTACCCATTTCAGACATAACTGTACGCACGTCGGCGAAATCCACGTTAATCAGACCTGGACGTGTAATCAGCTCAGCAATACCCTGAACCGCACCACGTAAGACGTCATTCGCAGCGCTAAACGCCTGTAGCAACGGTGTACCAGGACCCATTACTTTCAGTAGTTTTTCGTTCGGAATAGTAATTAATGAGTCAACATTTCGCGCCAACTCGTCGGTACCCTGATTAGCAAAATCAGTACGCTTTTTACCTTCAAATGGGAAAGGCTTGGTCACTACCGCCACCGTTAGGATCCCCATTTCACGTGCAATTTTTGCCACTTCAGGTGCTGCACCGGTACCTGTACCACCGCCCATACCCGCGGTAATAAAGACCATATCGGCACCATCTAAAGCCTGGCGAATGGTTTCACGGTCTTCCTGGGCAGCTTCACGACCTTTATTCGGATCGGCACCCGCACCCAGACCTTTTGTTACGTTAGAGCCGATCTGTAATGTCACATCGGCAGATGAGCTGCGTAATACCTGCGCATCGGTATTAACAGCAATAAATTCCACGCCTTCAATGCTGTGAGACACCATGTGCTCAACCGCATTACCGCCGCCGCCACCGACTCCGATGACTTTGATTACGGCTTCTTCACCGTGGCTATCCATTAATTCAAACATACTTACTCTCCGGTTTTGTACGTCTATACACACTTATCCATACACAGTTATTGTGACCATTCCATCGTCACGGTTGTGCGTGGTTAAGCGCCCCCTAAAAAATTAAAATTCACCCTTAAACCAGCTTTGCACCCGCTTCCACAAACCATCAGTGGTGCGTTGTTTACTGGTCTTCTTATTATCAAACTGCATTTTTCCGTACTGGAGGAGTCCGACAGCCGTTGCAAAGCTCGCATCGTCTGTATATTCAGACAGTCCTACCATGCCCAATGGTTGTCCCACTCTGACGGGCATTTGAAAAATTTCTTCTGCAAATTCTACCGCGCCTTCCATTTTGGCGGTGCCACCTGTCAGTACAAGACCGGCTGCGATTTGCTCATCAAAGCCACTGGCTTTGATTTCTTTGTAAACTAATTCAAACAATTCCTGGTAGCGAGGTTCGATAACCTCAGCCAGGGTATGCCGTGACATAACCCGCGCAGGACGTCCGCCTACACTGGGCACTTCAATGCTGTCTTCCATGCTGACCATGTCTTTCAGCGCACAGGCATAATTGACTTTAATCTCTTCTGCGTTGCTGATCGGCGTGCGGAAGATTTTCGCGATATCACTGGTAATCTGATTACCTGCCAGCGGAATAACCGCGGTATGGCGAATAGCGCCGTCGGTGTATATCACAATATCGATGGTGCCAGCGCCGATATCGACTACCGCCACCCCTAATTCACGCTCATCGTCTGTCAACACGGCATAGCTCGATGCCAGCGCAGAGAAGATCAATTGGTCTGCGTGTAATTCGCAGCGCTCAACACATTTCACCAGATTTTTAGCCATGTCATCGGCACAGGTGATAATGTGTGCTTCGGCTTCCATCCGCACACCCGACATACCGATGGGGTTTTTGATTCCCTCTTGTACATCGATAGTAAATTCCTGCGGTAACACATGCAGTAAACGGCGTTCAGCGGCAATCGGCACCGAACGCGCTGCATGCACTACGTTGTCTACGTCTTCCTGTGTCACTTCCTGATTATTGATCGGTACCATGCCACTTTCGTTCTGGCACTTTACATGACGACCGGAAATCGACATGAACACCGACGACACCTGACAATCTGCCATTAGCTCCATTTCGTTAACGGCGCTTTGCACAGACTTCACTACCAGGTTCAGATCGTTAACGCCGCCTTTGTCCATTCCGCGTGCGACATGGGTTCCAACCCCAACAATACTGATTTGTTCATCATCCAGTAATTCACCGAGGACGGCTTTAACCCGGCTGGTGCCGATATCGAGTCCTACAATCAAATTACGTTCTGCCGCTTTAGACATTAATTCTCAATCTCTTAACTTTTTGTCGTGTCGTCTTCAGACCAGCCCACGGCCAATCCGGTGTCGTATCGTAAATCTACATACTGTATGGCTTTGGGCTGCTTCGCTAACAGCGGGTACACATCCACAAAACGCTGCAATCGGTCAATGAATTCCTGTCTTCCCAGGTTGACTTCAATGCCGTTCTTGAGCTGAACCTGCCAGGCATACCGCTCACTTAGCGATAACTCTGCGATCGTTAGCTCCCGCCCTGCCAGTAACGACTGCATGGCGTTGTATCCTTCCAATGCTGTCTTCTCACTGCCACCCGGACCAAACAATTGAGGTAAACCAAGTGACTTTCCCTCGGCATTAAAACTTTCACCGTAAGGGTTCAGCATTAAATCTTCATTCCAGCGTGCAACCGGTGTTTGCTCAACCAAATACACCTTCAGGCGGTTTGGCCATTGCTTGCGCACCGATGCCCGGTACACCCAGGCCTGTTGCTCCAATAACTGATGTATGTCATTCACATCTAAAGCAAAAAAGCTGCCGGGTTGCGACTGACGAATCAATTTTTCCAGTTTTAGCACATCAAGGTGTTTAAACCGGCCTGAAAAATCGATGACCTGCACAGGTGCACGTTGCTCGTCCTGCATCCAGCTGTAAGTTTTAACACCTACTGCGACTAACACAGCAAACACCACCACCAAAAAGGTGATGCCGCCCCATGGGGCAGATTGCTGTTGCGCCGCCATAATTACGCAGGCTCCATACTGGTTGCCAGCACGGCCAGTACCAGTTCCTGAAAACTAATACCTGCTGCGGCTGCCGCTTTGGGAACCAGACTTTTTTCAGTCATGCCCGGCACGGTGTTGGCTTCCAGTAAATAAAACTGTTCGGTCTGGCTGTCCTGCATTACATCTACCCGGCCCCAGCCGGTAGCAGACAATGCATCGAACGCGTCCGTACACAATTGTGCCAATGTGCTTTCCTGTTCATCAGACAGGCCACTGGGGCAAAAGTACTCGGTAGTATTATCCTGGTACTTTGCCGAATAATCGTAAAACGTATGTGGGGTTGACATGCGGATCGATGGTAAGGCTTTTCCCTGTACCACAGATACAGTGAATTCCCGCCCATCTATGAACTGCTCAACCAGGACTTGATTATCGTATTTAAAGGCGTCCTGAATGGCCGTTTCTAGTTGTTTAGCGCTTGTCACTTTAGCCATCCCAATACTCGAGCCTTCCCGAGCAGGTTTGACCATGACTTTTCCCCCTAATTTATTCATTATAGCGCCGCATGATCCAGCTTCAAAGCGACTTTTTACAGCAATTTCATATTTCGCAGTAGGAAGTTGCAGGCATTGCCAGATTTGCTTGGTGTGGATTTTGTCCATCGACAACGCAGAGCCCAATACACCGCTGCCAGTATAAGGAATTCCCAACTGTTGAAGCGCCCCTTGCATAGAGCCGTCCTCACCCCCCCGACCATGCAGCATTATCAATACGCGGTCGACCTTTTCCGATATTAAATCAGTTAGTTGCCTCTCTGCCGTATCAAATGCAAAGGCATCGACACCCGCTGATAGCAGGGCTTTTAATACGGCGTTTCCCGAGTTAAGAGACACTGCTCGCTCAGCCGAATCGCCCCCCAACATCACAGCAACACGCCCGTATTGTTCTGCAGAGTAAGTCGTGAACGTCATGATAGTTGCCCTTGCAATTTTTCAGGTTCCATCCCGGTTGCTGCCAGTTTTTTCGCTAATTGACCAATATTACCTGCGCCCTGGGTAATCACAATGTCGCCATTTTGCAACTGATTCGCCAAAATCGAGGGTAATTCTTCATGACTTCCCACATACACAGGCTCTAACTGACCACGTGCACGAATCGACCGCGCTAATGCCCGGCTATCGGCCCCTTCAATGGGTTGTTCGCTTGCCGCGTAGACATCAAGCAGCAACAGACAATCAACCTGAGATAATACTTCCACAAAGTCCTCGTATAAGTCGCGGGTACGGCTATAGCGGTGAGGCTGATACACCATCACCAGACGTTGTGAAGGCCAGTTATTTCTGGCCGCCGCTATGGTTGCCGCCACTTCTGTCGGGTGGTGTCCGTAGTCATCCACCAGCGTAACTTCACCGACGGAAGTGCTGAACTCGCCCAGTACTTCGAAACGACGACCAATACCGCCAAACGTGGAAAGCGCACGGCAAATAGCGCTGTCTTCAATGTCTTCTTCGGTGGCAACGGTAATCGCCGCAAGCGCATTCAATACGTTATGCGCACCGGATAGCTTCAGTTCGATTGCCAGCGGCTCGCGGCCAGGGCGAATCACATCAAAGGTTGTGCGGCCAAACTGATACTGAATATTGGTAGCCCGCACATCGTTATCATCATTAAAACCGTAGGTCAGCACACTGCGCCCAATGCGCGGCAGCAAGTCTCGGATTACCGGATCATCACCACACACCACGGCCTGACCGTAAAACGGCAGATTGTGCAAGAATTCGATATAGGTGTCGGTCATTTTCGAAAAATCACCGTCATAGGTATCCATGTGGTCGGCTTCGATATTCGTGACTACGCTCATCATTGGCTGCAAATGTAAAAACGACGCATCGCTTTCATCTGCTTCGGCAATCAGATACCGGCTTTTGCCTAATCTGGCGTTTGTACCCGCACTGTTCAGTAACCCGCCGATGACAAACGTTGGATCGGTTTCAGCTTCGCCAAAAATAGTCGCGATCAGACTGGTTGTCGTGGTTTTACCGTGTGTCCCGGCTACCGCAATACCGTGGCGGAAGCGCATTAGTTCTGCCAGCATTTCTGCACGGCGAATAATGGGAATGCGCTGTTGTCTGGCAAACTGAATTTCCGGATTGGCTTCGTTAATGGCGCTGGATACCACCACCACGTTGGCGCCTTCGACATTTTCCGCTTTGTGGCCAATCGCAATATCGGCCCCCAACGCCGTAAGGCGCTGAGTCATCGCACCAGCCTGAATGTCAGAGCCCGCTACCTGATAACCTTCATTCAACAACACCTCGGCAATGCCTCCCATACCGGCACCGCCAATCCCAACAAAGAAGATGCGTGTTACTTTACGCATTTGTGGGCTTTGAAAAGGTGTTTCTAAAACCATTTACTACTCTCCAGTTACAACGTATTCGCATGCGTCGGCCACCTGGCCCGCTGCGTCATGTGGCGCAAATTGCTTGGCTTTCATGGCAACAGCTTCGCACGCCTGAGGATCGTTAATCCAAGTCTGAATAATGCCTGGCAACTTGTCAGCTAACGCTGACTGAGGCACCAATTCCGCTGCCTGATTGTCTGCCAGCGAACGGGCATTTTGTGTCTGATGGTCGTCAACGGCATGCGGAAGCGGTACAAAAATCGCCGCTTTACCTGCCGCGGCCACCTCAGCCACGGTTAATGCGCCAGCCCGGCAAACAATAAAATCTGCCCATTGATAGGCCTCAGCCATATCGTCAATAAATTCGGTAACCTTGGCTTCTGTATTGCCATAAGCCTGTTTCACCGCTTCTGCGTTGCCTTTACCGCTTTGATGCCAAATAGCCAGCCCTGGCATGTCTTTACACAATGCAGGAATGTTTTCGTTCAGTGGTCTGGCGCCCAGGCTCCCCCCCACCACTAACATATTTAACGGCGCGGTTGAGGTTGATTTCACCGGCAGATCCAATATCGCTTTTCGTACCGGGTTGCCCGCAGCCACGCACTTTTGTCGCTGCGAACCAAAATGTGTTTTGGCCGAGTCGAAGCCCAGCATGATGCGTTTCGCCACTTTGCCCAGCAACCGATTGGTCATACCGGGCACCGCGTTTTGTTCGTGCACAATAACCGGGATTCCCAGACTCCAGGCAGCCAGTCCGCCTGGCCCGCTGGCGTATCCGCCCATGCCAAGCACCACATCTGGCTGTAAGGTTCTCACCAGTTTGCGTGCCGCAATCAGCGACTTAAACAATGCCCACACACCACTTAACCTTGCCTGAATACCTTTGCCTCGCAAGCCTTTTACCGGAATAAAGTGAATCGGATAACCGTGCTGAGGCACTACCTGGGCTTCCATACGCTCTGCCGTGCCCAGCCAATCAATGTGCCAGCCGCGTTTCACTAATGTATCTGCCACTGCAATCCCGGGGAAGACATGACCGCCAGTCCCGCCCGCCATGATCAGGCAACGCTTAGTCATGACGCGTCTCCTCATCATCTACAAAACTGGCCTCTTCAGCCTGGTCTTCCGCGCTTTGCATGGCTTGTTTCACTTTGGCTTTCGCTTCGCGCTTTTTGTTGCGTTTAGCTTCGCGCTTAGCGTCGGCTTTTGCTCCTTTGGTCAGCGCCTGGACGCCGGCCACACGCAGTTCAAAATCAATTCTAAGCAACAGCGATACAGCAACTGCCATGACAATTAGACTAGAGCCGCCATAACTAACCAATGGCAGGGTAAGCCCTTTAGTCGGGAGAATACCGGCGCTTGCACCAATGTTGACCGCCGTTTGGAAACTAAACCAGATGCCAATGGAGTAAGCCATAAAACCATCAAACGGACGGTCGTTAGCCAACGCGCGATTCCCAATTTGCAATGCGCGAAGTACCAGCCACAGCATAAGCAGCAATACCATCATAACGCCAACAAAGCCCAGCTCCTCAGCCAGTATCGCCATTACGAAATCGGTGTGCGCTTCGGGGAGGAACTCCAGCTTTTGCAAACTGTTACCCAGGCCCTGACCAAACCAGTTGCCGCGGCCATAAGCCATTAGCGACTGAGTAAGCTGGTAGCCACTGCCAAACGGGTCAGCCCATGGGTCTAAAAACGAGGTTACCCGTCTTAGCCGGTATTCCTCAAAGACAATCAATGCCACAACGGCCAAAATGCCGACAAACATTAACGCGAAAAACTGCCACAATCTTGCCCCGGCCAGGAACAGCAGCCCGATAGTCGTCGCCAACATCACAACCACAGTCCCCAAATCAGGTTGAGCCAAGAGCAATAATGCCAGGATAAAAAACACAACCAGCGGCTTAATAAACCCTTTCAGGTTTTCTGTTACTTCATCGTAGCGACGGACCAAATACCCCGCCAGATAACAGAAAAAGAATAATTTAGCGGGCTCTGCGGCCTGAATGGTGATGGGACCGAGTGCAAGCCAACGGGTTGAACCATTTACGTTTCGACCTATCAGCAGCACTGCCACCAATAACCCTATTGCCAGCAACAGCATGTAGGGGTTAGCCACACGCCAGAATTGCATAGGTAACTGCACCACCACCATGGCAGCGATAACCGCACCAATCAGATAAATGCCATGGCGAATAGCAAAGTAGAATGGGTTGTCGTGAAGCCGGTCTGCAATGGGCATGGATGCTGAACAGACGATGATCAGACCTATCGCCATCAGCGCAAAGGCTACCAATACAATGCCCCCGTCAAACACGGGTTCACTGTGCGCAGGCTCATCATGACGCGCTGAAAATAACGAGGCAAGCTGGCTGGTCACGGCATTCATGCTGACAGCTCCCCAATGGCACCGGCGAAGACTTCTGCCCGGTGCTGATAATTCTTAAACATGTCAAGACTCGCACACGCGGGCGACAATAAGACTGTATCACCCGGCTGGGTTAGCGATGCGGCCAGACTCACGGCGTCAGGCAGTGTAGCAACATAGTGCCCGTTTTCGGCGATATCGCTAAGGACTTTACCGTCCCGACCTAGCGCAATAACCACATCAACATGTTCATCGAGCAGTGGTTTTAGTTCGGACAGGTCCGCGCCTTTTGCATCGCCACCTGCGATTAACACCAAGCGCCCGGTTAACGAAGGCGCGAGGCCCGTTAGCGCAGCTTCAGTTGCGCCTATGTTCGTCGCCTTAGAGTCGTCAATGTAGCTCACTCCACCTTTCACCGCGATTTTGGCGCAGCGGTGCGGTGCTGGCTTAAAGGTTTTTACCGCTTCTGCAGCCTCTGACAGATCTATTTCCAGTGCCGACACCAGCGCTAACGCAGCCTGTATATTGAGCACATTGTGTAGCCCCACTAATTGGGTGTCTGACAATTTCAATAAAGGCGCGCCGTTATACAAAATCGCCTGCGATGTGGCATCCCAGCCAAAACCGGTCTGAGATTGCGTAAGTCCTGTCTCAATGCAAGGTATATCGGCATTGCAGGGGCTTGTTTCGGCATCGTCACGATGCGTAACTGCACAGGCTGCATGCGCGAATATCCGCTGCTTCGCTTCGCGGTAAGCCTCGAAGCTACCGTGACGATCGAGGTGGTCCGCGGAAATATTCAGTAAAGTGGCGGCGACTAACGACAAGGATTCTGTGGTTTCTAACTGAAAACTCGACAGTTCCAACACCACGGCCTGAGGCGCCAAGGCTAATGCATCGAGTGCCGGTAATCCGACATTGCCGGCCGCGACCGCTTTTATGCCAAGGTGTTCAAGAATATGGGTAGCTAGCAGTGTTACCGTGGTTTTGCCATTGGAGCCAGTCACACCCAGCACCGGACACTGTATGGCCTGAGCGAATAGTTCAATATCGCCGACGACCTTTACCCCACAAGCATCAGCGTCCTGAATCGCTGGCAGCGCAGGTGAAATCCCCGGGCTAACGACCAGCACATCCACGCCCTGCCAGTAATCTGCTGGCAATTCACCGCAGGTGACATCAATGGTGAGTGTATCTGGTACTGAAGCGTCAGGGCGGGTGTCCCAAAGCTTCACAGACTTGCCCTGATCCAGTAAATAACGCACGCAGGACATCCCGGTGATACCCGCACCTGCCACAACAACATTGTTTGCGTTATTTATTAAGTTAGTCATTAGCGTAGTTTTAACGTAGCCAGTCCAATGAGCACCAATATCAGTGAGATGATCCAAAAGCGCACAATAACGCGCGGCTCTGGCCACCCTTTTAATTCATAGTGATGGTGAATAGGCGCCATTCTGAAAATGCGCTCACCACGTAGTTTGTAAGATCCCACCTGCATGATCACTGACAAGGTCTCCATAACAAACACGCCGCCCATTATGATGAGGACAATTTCCTGACGAACCAGAACTGCCAGTACGCCCAGCGTGCCGCCCAGTGCCAGCGAGCCGACATCGCCCATGAATACCATGGCCGGGTAAGTGTTAAACCACAAGAATCCCAGGCCCGCGCCCACAATTGCGGTACACACAATCACCAGCTCACTGGTGAGTGGGATGTACGGAATATTGAGGTAGGCAGAGAAATTCACGTTGCCGGTTACGTAAGCAAAAATGGCAAACGCGCCCGCCACCAGTATCGTCGGCACAATAGCCAGACCATCAAGACCGTCTGTCAGGTTCACAGCATTACTGGTACCTACCAAGGCGAAATACACAATGCCGATGTAAAAGATGCCCAGTTGCGGCAATACTTCTTTGAAAAACGGTACCAACAGCGCGGTTTCTTCCATTTGCTGAGCGCTGCTATACAGGTAAAACGCCACGCACAGCGCGATTGCCGACTGCCAGAAGTATTTCCAGCGCGCGATTAAACCTTTGGAATCCTTGCGGATCACTTTGCGGTAATCATCCACAAAACCGACGATACCAAACGTTACCACCACGAACAGCGTAACCAGCACATAACGGTTGCTGAGATCTGCCCAAAGCAACACACTGATCACGATGGCGGCGAGGATTAACAGTCCGCCCATTGTGGGCGTGCCCGCCTTGGACAAATGTGACTCCGGGCCGTCATTGCGAACCGTTTGACCGATCTGCATCATTTGCAGCCAGCGAATCATTTTCGGGCCGATAAGAATGGCGATCAGCAAGGCCGTCAGCGTGCTCAGAATGGCCCGCATAGTTAAATAAGAAAATACGTTAAACCCAGTCTCAAACTGCGTTAGCCAGTCGGCGAGCCAGATCAACATGCTATTTTCTCCCGCCGACGATTAAGCTTTCCCAATGGGGATTCCTCCAATGCTGTAATAACTTGTTCCATTCTGGCGCTGCGCGAGCCTTTAACCAGAATAGTCAGGTCGCGTTGTTCATGACCTAAATCACTAACCAGTGCATCGACCAATGCAGATTGCTCGCTGAAATGAAATGCGCCCTGGCCAAATGCCGTAGTAGCGCTCTGGCTAAGTACGCCTGCGGTATACAGGCAATCAATGCCGCGCTGTTTCGCGTACTCGCCTACCTGCTGATGATAAAAACGCGCCTGCTCGCCCAGTTCAGCCATGTCTCCCAGTACCAGTACTTGTTTACCGGCGAAGCTGGCCAGGGTATCAATAGCGGCTTTCACCGACCCCACGTTGGCATTGTAGGTATCATCCAGCACGCGTACCTGGTCGGTAAACGGCACAACTTTCAGTCGTCCACCCACCGCTTTCATCGCCAGCAAACCGAACTTGATGTCTTCCAACGTGGCGCCGACCGCCATGGTCAGCGCGGCTGACACCAGCGCATTGCCCACATTGTGCATACCCGGCACTGATAAACGTACTTCTGCACTGCCTTTTGGCGTATGCATGACAAATTCTGCGCAGCCATTCAGGTCAATAGTAATATCCGAAGCGTAATAATCTGCTTCCGGGTTTGCTGAATCCGGGGCAAATGTTTGTACCGGCTGATACTTCAACTTACCCAACCAGAACTCAGCAAACTGGCTGTCGCGATTCACAATGGCCAGGCCTTTCTCACCTAAGCCTTTGAAAATTTCACTCTTTGCCCGGGCCACGCCCAACAAGCTACCAAAGCCTTCAAGGTGAGCCGCAGCTGCGTTCACAATCGTCGCCACATCCGGCTTTACCAGATTCGTGGTATAAGCGATTTCACCCAGGTGATTGGCGCCCATTTCGATAACGGCGTATTCATGCTCAGGTGTCAGACGCAATAGCGTTAAAGGCACACCAATGTCGTTATTAAAGTTTCCCGCGGTGGCTAAGACGTTGCCGCGCTGTGCCAGAATAGCCGCACACATTTCTTTGACGGTAGTTTTACCGCTGCTACCGGTAATGCCTATGGTTTTTGGCTTGATCTCAGCTTTGACTGCAGCGCCTAAATCACCCAACGCGATCTTGGTATCTTCAACGTAAATAACCGGTACCCGTGATGTCACACTGACGTCAAGTTGTGTGCTTGCGATGATCGCGCTGGCGCCGGCATTGATGGCCGCTTCTGCAAATGCATGGCCGTCAAAGTTGTCGCCCTTGAGTGCCAGGTAAACGTCACCCTGATTAATTTGTCGCGTATCAGTGCTCACTGCACTTACTGCTATATCCTGACCATCTAATCGTCCCTGGATCTGTTGAGCAATCCATGCCAGCGTTGTGTTTATCATTTGCTGCACTCCTGCTGCAAACGAGCTATCACTGCCCGTTCGTCATAGTTAATTCGTTGCTTACCAATGATTTGATAATCTTCATGGCCCTTACCCGCAGCAAGAATCAAGTCGTCTGCTGCGGCGTGACTCAGGCAATAGCGAATCGCCTGTTCCCGATCTGGAATATCCTGGGCTAGCTCAGGCTTCGTGAGCCCGGCTTTGATGTCGGCCACAATGGCTTCAGGCTGTTCAGAACGGCTGTTGTCGGTGGTGATCACCAGGTAATCTGCCCCGGCTTCTGCCGCTTTTGCCATTAAAGGACGTTTACCTTTGTCACGGTCGCCACCACAACCGAATACACACCACACATGTCCGTGGGTATGGCTGCGCAATGCGGCAAGTGCTTTTTCCAGCGCGTCAGGCGTATGGGCATAATCCACCACGACATTCGCGCGCTGTTCAAATTCAAACACTTCCAGGCGACCCGGCACGGCATGTACCTGCTCAATGGCTTTTACCACATTGGCAAATCGTTCGCCCTGACACAGCAATGCGGCCGTCGCACTCATCAGGTTGGCAATATTAAACTCACCCAGTAAGGCAACCTGCACCACGGTTGTACCCCATGAGCTCGCCAGCCTGAACTGACATCCATTTGGATGGTATTGCACATTTGTGGCAAAACAATAGCGCTGTTCGGGCAAATTCTGCGGTGTATCTGGCAGCACATTTGTCCATACCGTTTCAATCTCGTTGCCGGCCGCGGCCTGCCACTCAGCGCTGGCAGAATCGGACTGATTTAACACAATTTTTCCCAGCCCCGGTAGATGTAACAAGGCCCGTTTCGCTTCTGCGTACGCTTCCATAGTGCCGTGATAGTCAAGGTGGTCGCGCGTCAGATTGGTAAACACACCAATATCGGTCTTCACTTGCTTCAAGCGATCCTGCACCAGCGCATGGGACGACGCTTCGTAAGCCACTTGCTGTACTTCTTGCTGAACAAACTCAGCAAGCAAATATTGCATAGAAATGGCATCCGGCGTGGTATTACCGTTGCTGGCTGGCGCGTAGGAGGCTTCATCGCGATAAATACCGCTGCCCAGCGTGCCAATAGAGGCGGCACGATGTCCCAAGCGGTGTTTCATTTGCATGAGTAACTGTACGACTGAAGTTTTGCCGTTGGTGCCGGTTACACCAATAGTGGCCAGCTTATTTGCCGGGTAATCGTAAAAAGCCGCAGCAATGGATGACAACAGGCTTCTAAGCCCCCAAAACTGAATAATCACGGTTTGCTCTCGCATGGAGATATTACCGTGCTCACTGGCATCATCGGCTTCAGCTAATATTGCTCTGGCGCCCAGGCTAACGGCCTGAGGAATAAAGTCACGACCATCCTGTTGGTGGCCTTTTACCGCGACAAAGACGACCTTGGGGGTGACTTCGCGACTATCCAGTGTTAAGCCCTGCACACGGATGTCCGGTGCATTCACACCGAACTTTAACATCAACGCGTGCAGGCTCTGGGTAAAGGCACTAACCACCATGGCTCGCCCTCTCAATAACTTGTGTTGCACTCATTTGGCGGTCGTCCGGTGCTATGTTTAGCAGTTGCAGGGCTCCGCCCATAATTTCTGAGAACACCGGCGCTGCAGTATCACCCGCGTGATACAAATCACCGCCGGGTTCATTGATCAGCACCACAGTAACCAACTGTGGATCGCTGATAGGCGCCACGCCAGCGAAGATATTTACGTATTCTTCGCCATAGCCGCCGGCGACGGCTTTGCGGCTTGTACCGGTTTTACCTGCCACCCGATATCCTGGAATACGCGCTTTCACACCTGACCCATCGTCCTGTGTAACGGTTTCCATCATGGCCAGAATCGCTTTTGCGTTAGCCTCGCTGATAACCCGCTCTTCTGCTGGCTGATACCCTGTTGTTTGTGCATCACGCACAATATTCAGCGGGCGTTTGATGCCGCCCGACGCGATAGTCGCGTACATTCTTGCAAGCTGTGCCGTCGTCACGGAAATCCCGTAGCCAAACGACAAAGTTGCCAATTCAAACTCAGACCAGCGATTGCGTTCGTGGAAGATACCCGTGCTCTCACCCGGCATATTCACACCGGTATCAGACATCAGTCCCATGTTGTAATAAGAATCCAACAGGAACTGCTTGGGCACAGACAGTGCCAACTTGGATGTCCCCATGTTACTGGAATGCTGAATAATTTCCGCCAGACTCAGCTTGCCATAGTTGCGGAAGTCCTTAACCAGACTGCCGCCTAAACGCATCCAGCCCGGTGAAGTATCGACGATGTCGCCGGGCTTCACTGACCCGAATTCCAGCGCGCTGAGCACGGCAAGCGGCTTCATGGAGCTGCCTGGCTCAAACGCATCGGTGATCACGCGGTTACGCATACGGTGCGGTGAAATATCACTGCGATCATTGGGGTTAAACGACGGTGCATTCACCATTGCCAGAATATCACCGGTATGAACATCTACCACAATGGCCGACGCCGAGCTGGCCTGATAGTACAGCATGGCTTCTTTGATTTGCTTATAAGCCAGTGCCTGAATGCGTTGATCAATTGTCAGCGCCAGGTTACCTGCCGCTTCGCCATTTTTCATTTCCAGCACTTCAACCTGACGCCCTTTGGCATCACGGCGAATTTTGCGGCTGCCGGGCGAACCCGTAAGCCAGTCGTCATACAACCGCTCCAGACCTTCAATACCTTGATCATCGACGTTGGTAATACCGATTAGCTGAGCAGAAACCTCGCCGGTTGGGTAGTAACGACGCGACTCTTTTCGCAAATATACGCCCGGGATTTCCAGCTTTTCGACATAATCCGCCATCGCCGGCGACACCTGACGTTGCAGATAAACAAAGCGTCGTTGTGGGTTGTCGACCTTGCTCACCAGCTCATCGACGTCCTGACCAATCACCTCGGCCAGCGCCAGCCAGCGACGTGTCTGGTTCAATGCGTTGGACTCGTGAATAATTTTAGGATCGGCGTAAATAGCGCGCACCGGCACGCTGACCGCCAGTTCAACACCGTTGCGGTCGGTAATCAAACCGCGATACGTCGGCATATTGCGGGTACGCAAAGTCCGGCTGTCGCCTTGCTGAATAAGATCATCCGGCTCAATGACCTGAATAAACGCGGCACGCATCGCCAGTACCAGAAATACCATAACAATCACGGCGAGCACGACCAGGAAGCGCCATTGCATGGGCCCCGGCCGGTTATTCATTTTTGCGCCGCTGGTTTTCGACTTACTGGCTTTTAACGTGATCGTGGTCATTTAATGCGTACCACCACTTCGTCGTCAACGCCAGGGCGCTGCATATCCAGATGCTTTTCTACCAGCGCTTCAATGCGGTTGTGCTCAGTTAACGCGCGTTGCTCTAACACCAGATTTCGCCATTCCACGTCGAGGTCGTCTTTCTGACGCATGAGTTGCTCTAACGCTATGTTTTGCTGGCGATTATGGTGACTACTCAGGATCACAGCAAGCGCACTTACGATGACCGCTATAAACAACAAAACCCGCAACTTATGGCGGGTCAATTCGGTAACCAGGATGAGGAGCAAATTAAAATTCGTAGACGCGTTTGTCATCGTTTTTCTGCCACCCTGAGTACCGCACTGCGGGACCTGACATTGACCGCCAGTTCGTCCTCCCCAGGCTTGATGGCCTTGCCAATTAACGACAGCACTTTATCTGCGTCAATCTCCTGCTGCGTAAGCGGCAAACCATGAGGTACCGCTTTGCCTTTGCTCTGTTCTTTCATAAACCGCTTCACTAAGCGGTCTTCCAGTGAGTGAAACGAAATCACCGCCAAACGCCCTTTCGGCTTAAGGATCGCGGTGGCAGCTTTCAATCCAACACGCAACTGCTCTAATTCCGCGTTGATGTAAATACGAATGCCCTGGAACGTGCGGGTAGCCGGATGTTTAAACTTGTCTTTTACCGGCATCGCCTGATCGATAATCCGCACTAGCTCGCTGGTGCGCGTTATTGGATTGACCTTGCGTTCGTTTACGATGGCATGCGCGATACGCTTGCCAAACTTCTCTTCACCAAATTCCTTAATGACCTGGGTAATGTCCTGCTCATCGGCTTCTGCGAGCCATTCAGCAGCACTTTGCCCGCGACTTGTATCCATACGCATGTCCAGTGGACCATCACGCAGGAAACTGAAGCCTCGTTCGGCATCGTCGAGCTGTGGCGACGACACGCCCAAATCCATCAGAACGCCGTCGATCTCGCCGCTTAACGACATCGATTCAATGACTTCAGCCATATCAGCAAACGGAGAATGTACGATGGTGAAACGCTTGTCGTCGGCAAATCGTTTGGCGGCTTCAATGGCCTGAGGATCGCGGTCAAACGCGATCAAGCGGCCCTGCTCACCCAGTTGGGACAAAATTTCGCCAGAATGACCACCACGTCCAAATGTGGCGTCAATGTAGATACCGTCTGGCTTGATCGCCAGACCGTCAAGGCATTCTTGTAGGAGTACCGAGGTGTGTTTAAAGCTTTCACTCATAACGAGAAGTCCTGTAGTCGCTCGGTCAGTTCAAATCCACCTGAACGTTCCACTTCCATATCCGCGTCAATTTGCGTTGCCCAGGTTTCGGCATCCCAAATTTCAAGCTTATTGAGTTGACCCACCAACATCACTTCTTTATCGAGTGTGGCATGTTTGCGCAATGGCAAAGACAGCAGCACGCGGCCGCTTTTGTCCATTTCGCATTCGGTTGCATAGCCCAGCAGCAGACGTTGCATGCGTCGTTCAGACGGGATCATGCTCGAAAACTTGCTCAGCTTTAATTCAATTTCTTCCCATTCGGGAAGTGGGTAAAGCAGCAAACAGCTTTGTTGTGTGTCAATGGTGCAGACCAGCTGTCCGTTACAATCATCCAAAAGAGACTGTCGATACTTGGTAGGTATGGCCAGTCTCCCTTTTGAATCCAGATTGATTGCATTAGCGCCGCGGAACATTCCCCTAGCCTTTTTTTATTTGATCTTGTTGTTCTTGTTTTATGAGATCTAATCTGCAAAACGTTGATTATATGATCCACTATTCGCCACTTTTACCCACATTTCACAGTTTAGGTATCAATCCTTCCCACTGTCAAGCAAAAATACCCGGTAAAATGACGATGTTTTCAGTGTCAAATTTCCGACGTTCGCGGCTTACAGCCGAAGTGGCTGATAACAAGTAAGAAAATGAAAAAGCCTGCACAAAGGCAGGCTTTTTGCAAAAGCAGAAGTTATATAAGGTAATAAGAACTATATCGCCCGCCCTCGTTTTCGGGCGCCGCGAGACTGTGTTTTCCCATTGCGCGAATAATTTGTCCTAGGTTATAGCAAAATCACGCATGTCCAGGCAGTGTTCAATGGCGTCAATACGGTCTTCAGTGTGGTGATTTACATACAATAGGGTAGTGTCACCTTGCCGAGCCAGCAGGTTTACCATTGCCAGGATCTTCACCCTGTTGGCATCGTCAAGACCATTACAGGGTTCATCCAGGATCAGTAAACTCGGATGCTTTACCATTGCTCTTGCAATCAGGGCCAGGCGTTGGTCACCAAAAGACAGCGACTGGAACGGGGTTTTCGCCTGAGCCGACATATCAATAGTCTCTAACCACGCTGTAGCCAGTTTGCGTTGAGCGAGCGTCGGTTGTTGATACAAGCCAATACTGTCGTAATAACCCGATAAAATAACGTCGAGCAACGAGCAATTAACCCGGTACTGTAAGTGCAAACTGTTCGAAACGATCCCGAGGTGTTGTTTAATATCCCAGATACTCTCGCCACTGCCGCGCTTGTAGCCAAACACGGTCAGATCGTTGCGGTAACACAGTGGGTTATCGCCCGTTATCAGAGTCAGCAAGCAGGTTTTACCCGAGCCATTGGGCCCACTGATCTGCCAGTGCTGGCCAGGGTAAATTTCCCAATTCAGGGCATCGAAAACCGTATTATCGCCCCAGGTTACATTGCCATTGACCAGCTTTACCAGTGGCGCATCGCGGTCGGCCAGTACCGGAGCCCGATTATCACTGTCTGCTGGTGGTAGTGCACTAACCTGATGCTGGATGTGTAATATCTGTTTGATGTGACCGCGATCTCCGTCGGTCAGCGAGTCACCTTCTGACTGCCAGCTGATCTGGTTGTTTTGCATAAAGACCAGTTTGCCAGCCCACTGGGGTAATTCACTCAACCGGTTTATCACCAGTATCATGGTACAGCGCTTGGCGAGACCATCGAGATACTCTGCTAATCGGTCAACGGATTCAACGTCAAGCCCGTCGTAGGGTTCATCCAAGATAAGCCAGTCGGGCGCATCCAGCAATTGCTGGAGCAACAATACCTTGCGGGTTTCCCCTGTTGACAGCGACAAAAAGGCTCTGTCCAGCAACGCAGTGATACACAGCAGTTCGGCCAACTCGGTTAGCGCCTGGCGCTGGACATCATTCGGCTCATCATTGTGCTGTAGCGCAATCTGTCTGGCCGTGCTGGGTGTTGGCACGACATCCAGAATGTCTGCATCATCTTTTTTTCGTTCGGCATCAATAATGGCCTGTTGCTGGGCAACGCTTACCCAGCCCATGCTATCGGGTACATTTCTTGAACCAGACTGAAGCTCACCCACACCAGCAATCACGGCGGCCAGCGAGGATTTGCCGCTGCCGTTAAAGCCGGTAATAACGAGATGTTGTCCTTCGGTAATACGCAGTGATGGAACGGAAAAAGAGAATGAGGGTGCCAGCTTTACCTGACAATCAGACAGATGAATAGACATGTTGCTGTGAATTCCTGAGGTCCTAAAACAACAAAAGCGGGTGAATACCCGCTTTTGGTCAAACAGCTAGTGCTTACTGTGCAGCAGGTGCCGGTTGCTCTTCTTTTTGAGCAGGACCCATATGCATAGAGCGAATTGGGTTATCTGTTTTTGCAGACAGCTCGATCAGGCGGTTTAACTGGCCAAGCGACATCATGATGGCATACATTGCGCCCAGGAAGCCCGCTTTATGCAGTTCAAGTACCTGCTCATCAGACAGCTCCATCAGTTTCTTCTCGTTGATGGTCATCATGCCGCCAACGTTTCGACCCTGACCGTTTACGTACTGAAGACGCAGTTGAACGTCGTCCAGTAAGCCCAATTCAACCACTTTCTTAACGAATTGCTGAGTCAGCATTTCGCTGTTCGCCAAATCTACCAACAGCTGTTGACGGTTGTTCAGGAAATCACTTGGCTCACCGTCTTCTTTAAACAGAGGCTGACCTTCGTCTTTGATCTGGTCACTGTTTTCATCGATGTATACACCCAGTTTCTCGCCATCAGGGCGAACGTCAAACGGGTAGCGAACGATATTCATTGGAATATGCGGCGCGTTCCATTTGTCTTCAACCAAAAACAGGTTTTGACCAGGCTCCATACCCAGCATCGCAACAACGTGGTGGTTTTCAGTTTTCGGATCCTGAATGAATACCAGCGGCATCGCGCTTGCCAACTGGGCAAATTCACGGATGGATGCGGCTGCTAAGTGGGTATTCTTTGCAAATGGGAAAGCTGGATCTACCGCAACTTTAATGTCTTTATGTTTGTTTTTATCCAGCGGTACAAAATTCATTGCCATAAGTACTATCTCAATTGTTATTTGCTTCGTTGCCACACTGATTTAATCGGGGCAACTCTCTATCCATAATGGGGTGGTTGATGTCATCGACAAACCATGAGTCGTGATCCATTCCAAAGCAATCACAGCTTCCTTCGACGCGTTTAAGTCGAAACAGTTCCGGGTTTTTCGCCCTTTGATGCCAACCAGTCGGCAGGCAGTATGGCGTATTTCACGTCAGCCGTAAAGCCGCCCACTTCGCTGCATATCTTCACTGAACAGACATTTTTGTCGATTAACCGAAAAAAAGCACAAAGAACCAATTGCTTGGTATACCTTTAAGCCCTCGATTACAGGGTAGCAAGCCATTATGTCACTTTTAATTTCGCGAAAAATCCCGCTATTGTTCCTTTCCTTTTGCTGTGTAAGCATCGCATCAGCAAACACGGCTGACCCTACCCACTGGCCGTATTCAGAGGACACGCCGACTGTCACTTCACTGAATATCGGGTTAGCGGGTGAGCAGCCGGTAGACATTAGCCGTTTCTTACTTTCACGTGGCGTCAGCCAGGCCCGCATTAACCCTCAGGGTACGCAAATCGCCTATCTGAGCACTATTACCGGCGTGCGTCAGCTGTGGGTACAGTCGGTTCATGGCGGTCAGGCAAAGCAGCTGACGTTTGGCAATGGCCTGTCCTTTTTTCGCTGGCACCCCGATGGTACTCAACTGATATATGGCGCTGATAATGACGGTAACGAGCGCGAGGCTTTCTACAGTATTCACACCAACGGCCTGTCGGAGTCTTTGTTGTTAGCTCACAGTAATGCGTTCAGACGTTTCGGCGAATTCAATCACGACGGCACGCGATTTACCTATGCGTCGACTGAACGTAACGGCCGGGACTTTGATATTTACGAACACAATATGACTACCGGTAAGTCCAGCATGATTTATCAGGCTGAATTCGGCTTTTTCCCTGCGGCCTGGCAACCCGGTACGCACAATGTCATCGTAACGGAAACCCGTGGAGAAGATGCACAAGACGTTTTCCTGCTGGATTCAGCCAGTGGTGAATTACGTCCGCTTTACACGCCGGCTGTGGCCGCTGCCTTTAGCCATTTCCACTGGAGTGACGACGGCAACACGCTCTATTTTGTGTCGAATGTAGACCGTGAAATGACCGCTGTATTTTCTTATGACCTCACAACAGAAAAAACAACCTTGATACATGAAAGTCAGTTCGACTTAGAAAACCTTCAACTGTGTAGCAAACCGTCGAGCCTCGTCTGGACCGAAAACAGAAACGGCTTTGATACCTTATTTAGCAGTAAATTAACCGGGGCTGGAACGCGCAAAATTGACATGCCCGAAGGCGTATACAGCGTGAGCTGCGCGAGTGAAAGTGATGCGCTGGCTGTGCAAATTAGCAGCCCGACATCGCCTGCGAAAGTGTACACCACGACCCTGACAAGTAATCGCCATCGCCTGGTGGTCGACGCCACACTGGCGGGTGTAGACAGCAATGCCTTAATTACGCCCGAAGCTATTGATTTTCCTGCCAGAGATGGCATTACCTTGCACGGCTTACTTTATTTACCGAAAGGCAAACTTAACAATGTACCGCTGGTCATTGATGTTCACGGCGGTCCTACAGCTCAGGCTAAACCGGCCTGGCAACCGCTCACGCAATATCTGGTGGGTAAAGGCATTGCGGTACTGGACATTAACGTGCGGGGTTCTACCGGCTTTGGTAAAACCTACGCGCGTTTAGACAATCAGGAAAAACGCTTGCACAGCGTGCGAGATTTGGTTGATGCACTGTCCTATCTGAAAGCGGATCCTCGCATTGATGTACAAAACAGCGCCGTTATGGGTGGGTCCTACGGCGGCTACATGGTTAACGCCGTGATGGGGCTTTATCCGGATGCATTTAAAGCTGGCGCCTCGTTTGTTGGCGTATCTGACTGGGTGCGAGCGCTACAGGAAGCCTCACCGGGATTGAAAGCCTCAGACCGCATTGAATATGGCGATATTCGCGACCCCAAATGGCAGGCTTTTTACGCCGAGAACTCGCCCATCAATACGGTGCATCACATTCAGGCTCCGATGTTTTTTGAGCACGGTGTTAACGACCCTCGTGACCCGGTTACCGAATCGGACCGTATGGTGAAAGTACTGCGGGATAAGGGCCTGCCAGTGACGTATTTACGTTTTCCTGATGAAGGTCACAGCGTGAGTAAATTGGAAAACCGTGTTACCTTTTACCGTGCGTTGGCAGAATTTTTAGAACGCCATTTAACTACACAACAATAAAACAATAGGGAACCTGTACCATGAAGCATGTGTTGATGGTTGGCACGCTTACCGCTCTCAGTCTATTAACAGGCTGTCAGTCCACATCAAATGAGGTCGACGCCTACAAAGGCTTGTCTGTCGCTCAACAAATTGCGAAAAAACACATCATTGTTGACGGCCATATCGATGTGCCATATCGCGTTCACAACAAATGGGTTGATGTAACCGAGGCCACTGCCGACGGGGACTTTGATTATCCTCGCGCGGTATCAGGCGGTCTGAACGCACCGTTTATGTCGATTTACGTTCCGGCCAGTCTGGATAATTCAGACGAGTCCACCCAACTGGCGCATTTGCTGATAGATTCGGTTGAGGCCATCGCATCCCGCGCCCCGGACAAATTTGCCATTGCCACCAGCGTCGCGGATGTGCGTGAACAATTTGCCAAAGGCCTGATTTCGCTGCCGATGGGAATGGAAAACGGTTCACCGATTCAAGGCGACCTGGCCAATCTGGAAGCCTTTTATAATCGAGGCGTGCGTTACATTACACTGGCTCACTCACGCGCCAATCACATCAGTGACTCGTCCTACGATATTCGCCGCAAGTGGAAAGGCCTGAGCCCCTTTGGTAAAGAGCTGGTCACAGAAATGAACAACATCGGTATGCTAATCGATATTTCCCATGTTTCTGACGACGCGTTTTATCAGGTTATCGAACTGACCAATACGCCGGTTATTGCTTCGCATTCATCGCTGCGTAGTTTTACGCCAGGCTTTGAGCGCAACATGACAGACGACATGTTGGTTAAGCTGGGTGAAAACGGCGGTGTTGTGATGATCAACTTCGGCTCGGGTTTTGTCACCAAAGAGGCCCGCATGTGGAGTGACAACCGCACCAAACAGCGCAATGCGCTTATTAAAGAATTTGGCGAAGACAGCGAGCAGGTTAAAAACTTTGCTGACCAATACAGCAAAGAAAATCCTTACCCTTACTCAACGCTGGCGGATGTGCTGGATCACATAGACCACGTTGTGAAGCTGATCGGCATAGATCATGTTGGCATTGGCTCTGACTACGATGGCGTGGGTGATTCCCTCCCCATCGGGCTAAAAGACGTCGCGTCTTACCCGTCGTTAGTGCAGGGCTTACTGGACCGCGGTTATGACGAAGCCAGCATCGCTAAGTTGTTGGGCGAAAACCTGTTGCGAGTGTGGTCTGAAGTAGAAGCCTACGCAGCAGCTCACTAGTTTGCTGCGCCTTAACGCTCAGCGGCTGGAACATTCGACTGCTGGCACAAGCCTCTTGTGCCAGCAAAGTTTATTAACGTATACTCATCGATAGTTGATAGAGTCAGGATAACCATGCAGCGCATCGTTTTGTATTTTTTGATAACAGCCATCACATTGCTCCCGCTGGCCGGGCATGCAATGAGCCTGACTGCGCCTGAGATGCAAACGAGCACCATGACACAAGCAGCGCCGGACACGATGAATGCTGACATGAAACAGCACCACAGTGCATCGGCAAATGCCCACAGCTGCTGTCCTGAATCTGGTAACAATACTGAAGCAGCCACCGATGCAGTCACTGGTGCAGAGACTGCTCACAATTGCGCCATGCAAAGTGATTGCGACAAAGGCGGTTGTGCTTGCAAACATTTGTGTCAGTCGCCGGTATTTATTGCCGAGTATCCTCAAATCAATAGCCCGGTGACAATACAACACGCGTCACTACGCTTCTCTGCTCAGCCCTTCAGCGGTCAGCTGAATACACCGTTCCGCCCACCTATAGCCTAAAACCCAAGTCGGTGCATTCGCCGGTTCGAACTGCACATGGCAAATTGCCGTATGTCTGTTGAAGCAATGCTTTGACGATATCTGTTACTGATATTCCGTTTTGGGTTTTAACATGAAACAAACAACCTATATTGCCACCCTGTGTGGCTTGTTACTCAGCCTGATGAGTCCTGGCGCTATGGCTTCGCAACCCGCCAGTGAGGCGTTAAACTGGTTGCTGGACAGCGCTGTTAAACACGATCTGTCGTTGCAACAAAGCAGGCAATCCGAACAGGCGCTGAATTCACAACAAGCAGCGGTCAGTCGGCTACCTGACCCGCGTGTTTCGCTTAGCGTGCTCAACGTCCCGACCGATGGCTTCGCACTAAACGAACAGGCCATGACACAGCTAAAAGTCGGCGTGTCGCAGATGTTGCCGCGCGGTGACAGCGTTGCTTTGCAACGTCAGCAAATAGCAACGCAGGCTAGCGCTGAACCCCTGCGCAGACTAAACCGTGAATGGGAACTCAGACGCGATATTCAACTGACCTGGACAGAATGGCTGATAGCGGCGCAGAGTGCCGCTCTAATTCAGGCTCAACAGCAGGTCGTCAGTCAACTCTCCGATGCCATCGAAAACAGCTATGCTGCATCGTCAGGTCCGTCACAATATGACGTACTGAGTTCAGATGTACTGGCCTTGGCACTGGAAGACAGACTGGATACTGCACTGACCAGCCAACAAACGGCGCAAGCGAAGTTTACTCTGTGGCTACCAGACGCATTGCATCAGCAACTGAGCTATTTATCGCCTGCAGACAGCGACACTCAATGGTTAACGGCAAAGCAGTGGTATGCCCAGCGAGCGATATCCGATGCAGATCGCATTGCACTGCTGCAACAACACCCTTCTGTTCGCCTGAAGAACACACAAATTGAAACACAGCGAATCAAGCAACAGCAGGTCACCGAAAGTTTTGAGCCCCAATGGGAAGTCAACGCCGGCTACGCCTATCGTCAGGACGATACGGCCAACCGCTCCAGAGCGGATTTTGTTTCTGTTGGCGTGAGTGTTGACGTGCCCTTATTTAGCCGCGCGCATCATCGCCCGGCCATTTCAGCCACCGTACAGCAAGCAGAAAGTATTGAGACCGAAAAGCGCTGGTTAATTCAGCAACAGCTTAGCGAAGTCGAACAACTTTATGCCCAATGGCAAGGCCTGAACCGCCGCTATACTCGATATCGCGATGCGCTGTTGCCCTTACAACAACAGCAATACGATGCGGCGCTGAACGCCTATACCAGCGCAGATGGCGACTTTCTGGCTGTGTTACAAAGCCATATTGCATTGCTGGACGCACAGCTCAAACAACTATCGATTCAGGGTGAGATGGCCAAACTGGGTATAAAACTCGCCTATTATCTTCCCGCCCAGGCCACTCAGGAGTAATCCCATGACACATCACAATTATTCAGGTTCCGTGAAACCGACCTACCTTGTCGCTATGCTCTTTGTCGGCATTGTTCTGGGCCTTGGCGCAGGCTGGTTGCTCAACAGCAGTGACGCACCTCACGCTGCAATGAACGAATCGTCGGGCGATACCAACGACGAAAACGAAATTCTGTATTGGGTGGCTCCCATGGACAGCAGCTATCGACGGGATGGCCCCGGCAAGTCGCCCATGGGAATGGACCTGGTGCCGGTATACGCCAACGATCAATCTGAAGCCCCTGGCACGGTAACCATATCGCCCAATATTGAACAAAGTTTGGGGGTAACAACCGCACCAGCACAATTTGAGTCTTTATCTGAGTCAGTCGCGGCGCTTGGGGTCATTGGTTTCAATCAGGATAACATTGTCCACGTACACCCACGGGTGAAAGGCTGGATCGAGTTCCTTAGTGTGACCAACGAAGGGCAAATGGTCCAAAAAGGAGACGTGCTCTACCGGCTGTATTCCCCGGAATTGGTAAATGCGCAGGAAGAGTACCTGCTTGCGCTTAATCGCAATAATCAAAACCTGATCAAGGCAGCAAAAGACAAACTGATCGCCCTACAGTTGCCAGAGAGCACAATAGAATCGGTTACTCGCACGCGCAAAGTCAGTCAACAAGTGGCCTTTACTGCACCGCAATCCGGTATTGTCGCGAAACTGAATATTCGCCCGGGATTCTATGTAGAGCCCGGCACCACTCTTATAGAAATTGCCAGTCTGAACGAAGTATGGCTCACCACCGAAGTGCCGGAAAGACAAGCGGCCGATATTCGGGCCGGTCAGCACGCCATGATCACACTGGATACCTACCCGGACGACGTCTTTCACGCCATGGTCGACTACGTATACCCGGTCATGAATGCCACTACCCGCACATTACAAGTCCGTCTGCGCTTGCCGAATGAGACACAGCAACTCAAGCCGAATATGTTTGCCAACGTGGTGTTTCTAATTAGTAATGACGAGATGGTCCTGACCGTCCCTCGCAACGCCGTGATCCGCACCGCGCAAAACAACCGTGTAGTGCTGGCACTCGGCGACGGCAAGTTTAAGTCGGTTGCGGTAACCCTTGGCAATACCAGTAAAGATCGGGTAGAGATTGTCGATGGCCTGCTCGAAGGCGATGAAGTCGTGACTAACGCCCAGTTTTTACTTGATTCAGAAAGCGCCATCGATTCCGATTTAGCGCGCTTCAGCAATGCCAGTGATGGCGAACAGTCGATGTCATCACGAGCCTGGGTAGCAGGAGAAATCAACAGTGTCGATAGCGAAGCGCGCACGGTGAATGCCAGTCACGAGGCTATAGAAGACTGGCAGTGGCCAGCCATGGTAATGGATTTCGCCATCGCTGAAGATGTTGATATTTCTCAGCTCGGTGCCGGCGTATCACTGCACATGGAAATCGATAAATCCGTATCCGGTCTGCCACTCATTACCGGCATTCACATTATGTCCGGTATGGATCATGACGCAATGAACAATGAGGACAGCAACGAAGCACCAGAATCGGATGTGCAGTCGGCCACTGTCGATGGCGTGATTAACACTGTCGATGTGACCTCCCGCGTACTCAACATTTCGCGCGGAGCTATTGAGAAATGGGGCCGCGGCCCAGCCACACTCGACTTCGCGGTAGATGAAGCTGTAGCAATGGACGCCCTGCAACCAGGCCAGACAATTTCATTTACGTTTGAGATCCACGATGGCGATTTCATCATTGTCGATATTACGCCACAGGCTAGCGCGGTTCACAATGAACACGCGCATCACGAATAGGAGCCAACTGTGATAGCACATATTATTCGTTGGTCCATCGCAAACCGGGTCCTGGTTCTCATCGCGACGCTGATGCTGGCAGCGGCCGGCATGTGGTCGGTTAAGCAAACCCCGGTTGATGCGATACCCGACCTGTCTGATGTCCAGGTTATTATCAAGACATCCTATCCGGGTCAGGCTCCGTCGGTAGTTGAACAACAGGTGACCTACCCGTTAACAACGGCCATGCTGTCTGTACCCGGCGCGCACACCGTCCGTGGATTTTCGTTCTTCGGCGACTCCTACGTATATATCCTGTTTGACGACAGCACCGATATTTACTGGGCCCGTTCGCGCGTGCTGGAGTATCTATCGCAGGTGGCGCCAACCCTGCCGGATACCGCTACGCCTCAATTGGGGCCCGATGCAACCGGGGTGGGCTGGGTGTATATCTATGCGCTGTCAGACCCTACGGGGCAACACGATATTGCAGACCTGACATCGCTGCAGGACTGGTTCCTGAAGTACGAACTGCAAACCGTGCCGGGTGTCGCCGAAGTGGCTACCGTGGGCGGCATGAAAAAGCAATATCAGGTGGTTATCGATCCACTGCGTTTGCAGGCCTACAACCTGCCGCTCAGCAGCATTGAACGCGCCATTACCCGGGGCAATCAGGAAGTCGGCGCATCGGTAGTGGAAATGGCCGAAGCCGAATATATGGTCACGGTTACCGGCTACCTGCAATCTCTCGACGATTTGCAACAGGTCGTATTAGGCGCCACCCCACAGGGCACGCCTGTATTGCTGAGTGACGTGGCAGATATCCGCATTGGACCTGCTGCCAGACGTGGCATCGCAGAGTTGAACGGTGAAGGCGAAACTGTGGGCGGCATCATTGTTATGCGCTACGGCGAAAACGCAGAGAAAACCATCACGGGGGTCAAAGCCGCACTAGAGCGACTACAGGCGGGGTTGCCTGATGGCGTAGAGATAACACCAGTTTATGACCGCTCAAACCTGATCACCAAAGCCGTCGACAACCTGTGGGACAAGCTGCTCGAAGAATTAATCATTGTTGCGGTAGTATGCGGGCTCTTCCTGTTGCATTTACGCAGCGCGATTGTGGCGCTGGTCACATTACCGCTGGGCATTCTTGCGGCGTTCATTCTCATGCATTTTCAGGGGCTGAATGCCAATATCATGTCGCTGGGCGGTATCGCCATTGCCATTGGCGCGATGACCGATGGTGCCATTGTAATGATAGAAAACTTCCACAAACATCTGGAAGACCCAGCCAATCAGCAGCGTAACCGCTGGGAGCTGGTTGCAGACGCTGCCGGCGAGGTTGGCCCTGCGCTGTTCTTTAGCCTGCTGATTATCACCGTGAGCTTTTTGCCGGTATTTATTCTGGAAGCCCAGGAAGGCCGAATGTTCGCTCCTCTGGCCTACACCAAAACCTATGCCATGGCAGCGGCGGCGGGCTTGGCGATTACCCTGATCCCGGTACTCATTGGCTATTTTATTCGCGGCAATATCCTGCCCGAAGCGAAAAACCCAGTAAACCGGGTGATTCAGGCAGCCTATAAACCCGCCCTGCGTGCTGTACTGAGCTTCCCGAAAACCACCTTGCTTTGCGCGGTTATTATTGGGGTGATTGGCTTTTACCCACTGGGGAAACTGGGCAGTGAGTTTATGCCGCCGCTGGATGAAGGCGATCTAATGTATATGCCAACCACCTATGCCGGGGTATCAATTGGCGAGGCGCGTCAGATATTGCAACAAACCGATAAGCTCATTCGCACTGTTCCCGAAGTCGAAACCGTGTTTGGAAAAGTAGGACGAGCAGAAACTGCTACCGACCCAGCGCCCCTGACCATGATTGAAACCTTTATTCAGTTAAAGCCTCAGTCAGAATGGCGAGAAGGGGTGACCACTGAATCACTCAGAGCGGAACTGGACAAGTTAGTGAAGTTTCCCGGCCTGACCAACGCCTGGGTGATGCCAATAAAAACCCGTATCGATATGCTGGCAACTGGTATCAAAACCCCATTAGGATTAAAGATATCCGGGCCGGATATCGCGGTCATCGAGCAACTGGGTAAAGACGTGGAACGTATCCTCGGCGATTTACCTGGCACAGCTTCTGTGTATGCTGAGCGCGTGGCGGGCGCACGCTATATCACGCTGGATGTGAATCGCTATGCCGCGGCTCGTTATGGCATGAACATCGCTGATGTGCAGCAGGTTATCAGCACCGCCGTCGGCGGGAAAAAAGTTACGACGACCGTTGAAGGTCTGGAACGCTATTCAGTGAATATGCGATACCCTCAGGCTTACCGGGATTCACCGGAAGCCATGGCCGATTTACCGCTGATAACCCCTACGGGCCAACGGATTACCCTTGGCGACGTTGCTGATATCAATATCACACAGGGTCCGCCTGCGCTGAAAAGCGAAAACGCGCGATTAACCGGCCATACGTTTATCGATCTGACCACCAGTGACATTCAGACCTATGTGGCAGACGCAAAAGCCGCGCTGGATAGTCAGCTAACGCTGCCCGCAGGCTACAGCCTGAAATGGGCTGGCCAGTATGAGTATATGGAACGAGCCAAGCAGAAGCTTACCTATGTATTGCCGCTGACACTGGCAATTATTGTGATCCTGTTATTCATGAGTTTCCGCAATATGGTGGACGTGGCCATTGTGCTGGGCACCTTGCCTCTTGGCCTGATTGGTGGCTTCTGGTTGCTGTACTGGCTCGACTATCAATTGTCCGTCGCCGTTGGCGTAGGCTTTATTGCGCTTGCCGGTGTCACCGTGGAAATTGGTGTGATCATGGTGGTTTACCTCAACGAGTCGTGTAAATCCTTAGCTCGCCAGCACCAAACGATAACCACTGCGCTATTGCGTAATGCGGTTGCAGAAGGCGCGCTTAAACGGGTTCGACCGGTACTCATGACCGTCGCAACAGTGATGATTGGCCTGTTACCTGTCATGATGGGCTCAGGAACAGGTTCTGAAGTAATGAGCCGGATTGCAACGCCCATGGTAGGCGGCATGGCGAGTGCACTGGTGCTTTCCTTGCTGGTAATCCCCGCGTGTTTTTACCTGGTGCAAAAACAACGCATGGCCAAACAGCTCGCTGAGTAACAACGAACGCCGCTATGTGTTGCGCATAGCGGCCATATCTGTCTATTCAGAGGTTAACGAAAATTCAACGAATCCGCGCAATGCACGCATCATAGGAAAGAACTGCGGATTAACCTGCGGTACCGAACAGGTTTCACTTAAATCAGCACGGTTTTTGTCGAAATTCATTTTTTCCAGCAAGCGGCGATTAACCACCAGATCAGCGTGACATAAGTTATGCGATGCATCAATCACGTAGAAGGTATTATTGGCGTCTACTGATGCCAGTAAGTTTTCGACACCTTCGATAGGCGTGGTCTGGTCAGCTTCAGAATGCGCAATGAATACCGGTACAGTAATGTTTGCCCCTTGCTCCAATTGTTCGCGAATTTCACGAATCAGCGACATCAGCTCCAACCCGGCAAAACTGGCCACTTTCGGGTACTTTTGCGGGTTTGGTCCATCGGTTTTGTAATCGCCATCAAGCATTTTAGCCAGCCAACGCATTCCCCAAATTTTTGATAACGACTCGACATTGCCGTTCAGCGCCAGTGCGCCGGAAAACAGCATTAAACCTTTTACGTTATCCGGGTGTTTGAGCGTGTAGTCCACTGAAAGTGCGCCGCCTGTAGAGAATCCGCCCACAACCACTTTACCCGAACTACTCGCACCAAGTGCCAGTGTAATCACTTCATCAACATGAGCTTGCCAGCGCTCTGCTAACTGGTCATCTTCCATATCAGCATCGGCGTCTTTCAAACCGTGTCCGGGCAGTAACGGCGCAATGACCGTATATCCCTGGCTGTAGAGCTCATCGGCGATTGCCGAAACAAAAAAGGGTGAATCGCTTAAACCATGCACCAACACCGCAACAGGGCTGTCTGATTCGGCCTGCATAAGTATAAACGGCGCATTGCCTTCACCGCGTAACGAGTCGGCGCAAACCGCAAACCGGTTAGGCGTTGACTCCATACACTTTCTGACCTCGCCCAAGGACTTAGCGTACAAGTCCTGAAAACCGTTAGTCAGCTCAAAATACGACTGCGCAAAGGCCGATGAACTAAGTGCTGCGGTACCGAGTAGCAGGGCACTGCACATGGCAGTAAAAGACTTACGTGTTAACAAAATAAACTCCCAAGGCTAGGTTGCCGCATACTATGGCGAGCTTGCCCGTCAAATGCAACTGCTCAGTGTGTCGAAGACTGCAACCGATACATCAACACCGCAGCGCGTTTCGCCTGTGATGGCAGTGACTGTATGACCGCTGATTCATTCACGGTATGCCCCGCCGAACCACTCATGCCCAGTCCATCCAATGCCATATCAACATACTCCGCGGTAAAAGACACATCTGCGGCCCCGGCATTAAGCGGGTTAACCGCTGTTACCGGCCCCTGCCCCAGATCAGCACTCACCGTACTGTATATTTCGAGTAGCTGGCGGTTTCCTGCTTTCGGTGCCATTGGCGGATACCCTTCACCAAACTCAATGGAGGCTGACGTTTTCGGCAAGTTTTGCGCGACCAGCGCCTGCATTTTGCGCTGTACCCGAGTCAGTTGCTCCTGGGAAATAGCCCGAATATCGCCTGTGACGATAGCGTGTTCTGCTACTACATTGTTCTTGCCGAATGCCGTCCCACTGTTTTTGGCTCGGTCATGAGTCACCTCAGTACCTCCCATGATTCGGCCAGGGTTAAACGTAAGTAATTGCTCACTTCTTAGTTCTTCATAGAAACGGGTAAGAATACGAGAAGCCTCGTAAATAGCCCCTGCGCCCACATTGGGTTTAAATACCTGAGACGAATGCGAAGGCGTGCCTTTTACTGTCAGAGTCCAGTCCACCGAGCCACGGCGGGACGTGTTTGCCGTTTTCGGATTGCCGTCACCATTCTCAAAACCAAGCGCTACGTCCGCCCATTTTGCTGCCTCTATCAGTGCTGCTTTAGATAACGATAAGGGTCGACCGCTTAACTCCTCATCACCGGTGAGTACCACCTGTATATTCATCGATTTCAAAGCGCCGACGTGCTGTAATGCACGCAGCGCCTCCAACATAATGATGTTGCCGCCCTTCATGTCAGCCACGCCTGGACCTTTAATAGTTTTATCATCAACGTAGGTCATCGTCTGAAAAGGGCTTTCCGGTTCAAACACCGTATCCAGATGGCCTATTAATAGTATATTCGGCCCCTGCCCGCCTTCGTGTTTTGCAATTAGATGACCGGCACGATTAAACTCTTTACCGTCTTCAAACCAAACCTTAAAACCCAGCGCTTTAAATTCCGGTGCCAGTAGGTCAGCGACTTTTTTTACCCCGGCAAAGTTCATGGTGCCGCTATTTATGTTGACGCTTTTCTCCAGCAATGCCATGGCATCAGATGTGCGGCGATCAACGGCGTCTGCCATGGATTTTTCATCTGGATTAAGTGCAGCTGCAGTACCAGTAGAAAGCGCCAGGCCTAAAGCGCAGGTTATGGCCCGTAACGTGGTTTTCATTCTGTGTTCCCCGGAATAATTATGCTTTACTGTTCACTATGACAAAGTTAGCCTGAATTAACGAGAGGCAGGACGATGAATGCCACGATAAAGCAGATTGTAGGCTCGCTCCCTGTCACGCACACGTTTGAACAACAACGATATTTTGACTTCCTGAGTCGACGCGCCATACTAAGGCCTGTTAATCCGAACCTCACAAACAACCCTTATCACCGGTCAGTCAAAGGATCCGTTATGTCCAAGAAAGTCTATTGCTGCGCACAGTTTTTACCTAAACCAGGCCAGGAAAACGCCCTGTTTGAAGTACTGCAAAGCCTGGAACCCAATACCATCAGAGAGGATGGTTGTATTCAGTACATTGTGACACGGCATGTCACCAGTCCGTTTGCGGAAGGCAAAAGCTTTCCCATTATGTTCAATGAAATCTGGGCCGATATGGCGAGTTTTGAAGCACATTGTCAGCGCAAGGAAATCGCTGACTTTTTTGCCAAATATTGTCAGGCGGACGATGGGCTTGCTGAAGATTGGAATGTGTGTATTTACACCGATGAGCCGGCGGATTACGACGCCCCTCAGTTATAATTCTTGTTGAAAATCGCTCGTCACATTTATCGCAAACGAAGACGAGCGGTGCTCCTCATTTAAGCTTGTTCTGCGAAGTACGCTTCCAGGTCATCGCTACCACCAATGTGTTTACCACCGATAAACACCTGAGGTACCGTTGTTCTGCCACTGATTGCTTTCAGTGAGGTCAGTGAAGCCCCTTGTCCCAGCACAATTTCCTCATAGCGGTAACCGTGATGTTGCAGTAGTGCTTTCGCTTTGGCGCAATATGGGCAACCCGGCTTCGTCAGCAAGGATACCGGTTCCTGCTTCACCGCATTGGGCGCAATGTAACTTAACATGGTGTCAGCGTCTGACACTTCAAAGGGGTCGCCTGGTTTGTTGGGCTCGATAAACATCTTATCAATAACCCCATCTTTCACCAGCATGGCATAACGCCAACTGCGCTTGCCAAAGCCCAGATCCGCTTTGTCGACCAGCATGCCCATGCCATCGGTAAACTCGCCGTTGCCGTCCGGTACCAGCGAAATGTTTTCCGACTCCTGGTCCGCCGCCCAGGCATTCATTACGAAGGTATCATTCACTGATACACAGACAATTTCATCTACACCGTTTTGCTTGAACACATCTGCCAGCTCGTTGTATCGAGGCAAGTGTGTAGAAGAGCACGTTGGCGTAAACGCACCTGGTAACGAGAAAACAACCACGGTCTTTCCACTGAAAATGTCGTCGCTTGTCCGATTAATCCATTGTTCGCCATCGCGGATCGCAAAAGTTACGTCAGGCACTTTTTGGCCTTCACGTGAAGGCATATCTACTGGGTGTGTCATTGTTTTCTCCTTAATTGATGTATCCAGTATAGACTTATCGCCAGAGTATGGAAGTGAAGTTAATCTATCCTGATAATCTACATATGCGATTAAACATGATTTTTTAATCAGTTATTTTTGGTATTAAGAAGTATCCCCGTTTATGGTTTGCGATGCCCCAATTACATGGCGATACCCGAAGGCTTTGTTTATCCTTTGGCAAGTAAGGTATCAGGGCAACATCGTTACCTTACAGAAAGTTTGAAAAAGGCAAAGCGCGACGAAAGCGCGTGACGCAAAGCCTCCGGTCTTCATCCTTTGATATGATAGCGGGGCTACCGAACACAAAGGGCTTTCCGGTTCCCCCTAAAAACCGCAGACCCAAAACGGTGTTCACTTTTTCATTGTGTAATGACTATTACAGCGAGCTTCGGACAGGAATAGCCAGGCTCCAATGAGGATTGAACCTATGATGATTCTGGTAGGTGGCGAAAAAGGCGGTAGCGGCAAAAGCTGCCTGGCCCAAAATATCGCCGTGTACTTGCGTTGTGAGAAAAAAGCCAGTGTGTTAATGGTGGATTGCGATCCACAGCGCACCACCTCTGACTGGGCGCAAGAGCGCAGTAGCAACGACGAATTACCCAACATTACCTGTATACAACTATACGGTAAGATTCGAAACGAACTGCTCAGTCTGAAAGAGCGCTACGACTATGTCGTTATCGATTGCGGTGGACAGGATAACCTGGCACTGCGTTCGTCAATGGCGGTGGCCGACCACATACTGATTCCACTGCGACCAAAGCGTCGCGACTTAAAAACCGTACCACACATGGAAGACATATTGTCGACCTGTAAAATGGTCAACCCCAGAATGAATGCCGCGTTTGTGATCACCCAGTGCCCTTCCCTGCCGAGTCTGGCTCCGCGGATCCTCGAGGCGAAGGAAGTGTGCCGCTCTTTTGAGGTGCCGGTGCTTAACTCGGTCACCTTCAGCCGCAACATGTATGATGACTCAGAAGAGTCGGGTCGCTCGGTGCTGGAAAGCGAGCCAACTGGCAAAGCCGCGATTGAAATCAGAAGTATCATTGAAGAGCTGCTGGCCCGCAGAAAGGGGGAACAGAATGAGCCTACTCAATCTGTCGCGTACCACGTCGCGAGCTAGCACGATTAATACTGAGCCAGTAACTGCCGATACCTTTATTGACGACGCCCTGAATTATGCGCAGGGTCGACCGGCGCATGCTGACTCCCAAACGCAATTAGTTACATCGGCTTCTAAAGTCAGTAACGATGCATCAATGCAACCTATGCGCAGAGCTACCTTCACGCTCACCGAAGAATGCATTGATCAATTGCAGGAAATTTCTGACCACAGCGGGGTCGCCAAGTCTAAATTAATACGGCTATGGATAGCACATTTTGCACACACAAGGAGTGACTGGTAATGTTGCATAAAAAAACGACAAGCGATTAAATTTTAAACATGTGTAGGTGGAATTAACCTATACTAAAGTATAGCGACAGATAAAACGCAGATGTATGTAGTAGCGGTTTTAGCAACAAGTATAAGCGGTGTAAAAGGTATTTATGATAACCCGTGGCAGTATCTTTCTGCTGATGCTTTGCGTGTCCGCGCAAGCAGGCGGACATCCTCTGCGACATATTTCTTTGGACAGCACACAGCACGGAGACCGTTCATCTAACGTTCAAATGCTGATTGCCCAGGGTAATATTCAGCAGGCGGAACAGCAAATAGTCGACTCTCTTGCGCTGGCTCGCGCCGACAAGGATGATGAATCTGTCGCGCTTGGCGTGCATGCGCTCGGCCATTTATCGCTGCTTAAAAACCTCTATCCTCTCGCCCTTACGCAATTTCAAAATAGCCTGGATTACTTTAAAAGTGCCAACAACCCGTTAGCGATTGCGGATCTTTACACCGATATAGGTCGCACCTATCGGGTGATGGGGTTATATCAATCCGCTCTGGGTTATTTCAACCTGGCCAAAGAGATCTATCATCAGCAAAATCGCAATGACGGTATTGCATTACAGCAACTGGAAATAGGTATTTCCCTGCGTCAATTGGGCCAGTTTGAAAGCGCGCTGAGTCAGCTTGAAAGGGCCCTCCCCTTGCTCAGAGAGAGTAATGACAACGCCGCCAGTGCGCTGGCGTTGATGAATATTGCCCGGGTATACAGTGATGTAGGCAAAAACGACGAGGCATTGCTTTATTTAAAAGATGCAGAGCAACTAATCCGCACTTTATCGATGTCACTGCTCAATGCAGAACTGGGCTATCACCTTGGTAAAGTGTATGCCAAGGAGGGAGACTTCGAACCCGCGTTGCGCTACCTGAATAGCAGTATTGACGGTTTTTCGAATTTGGGCGCGCTGTGCGACCAAAGCAAGGCCACTACAAGTGTCGGTGATATATTAATCGCGAGAAAACAATACGCAGAAGGGCGGCAACTGTTGCTTGACGAGCTTGATCATGCGACCGCGAACAACTGCACCACACTCTTAACTGATATTCATCTGGCGCTGGCAAATGCCTATCTACCCGATAACCAGGAAAAATCCAATGAGCACATTGAATTAGGTTTGCAGCAAGCCATAGACCGGGAGGAGCTATTCACCCAGTCTCAGTTTGAGGCAGTCAGAGTGGATATGTACGTACAGCAGCAGGATTTCCAGTCGGCGTTCAGTGCCTTGAGACGCCAACGTCAACTTGAATCAGACAGCCTGGATCAGCGTCGCTCTCTGGCGTTGCTCTACCTTCAATCACAAATTGATGTCGAGCGTCAGGCCCAGGCGCTCACGTTGTTAAGTAAAAACCAGGCAATAGAACTTGCCAGAGCAGAACAGCAACAATTACGCACCAAGATGCTGTATGGCTCGTTACTCGCCTCGTTGCTTTTTGTATTTCTGTTTTGGAGCAGAGTAAACCAGAAACAGCGTTCCAGCTTGTTAAAGCGCGAAGTAAAGCGCCGCACCCAAGAGCTGGAAATAAAAAATGCCGAGTTAGAGAGTGCATATCAGGCGCTTGAACGCGCCAGTCTGCTGGACCCGCTCACTGGCTTGTATAACCGCCAGTACCTGAATAACCAATTGCCCCAGGAAATTCATCGTGCGCAGCAAAATTACCTGGTCAACAAGCCCGTAGGTGCCGATGCCGCGAATGCGGATCTGGTTTGCTTTTTACTGGACATTGACAACTTTAAGCACATTAACGATACCTATGGGCACCTCGCGGGCGATCGCATTTTAGTGCAATTAAGCCGGTTACTGCGGTCGGTGTTCCGACCATCCGATATGCTGATACGCTGGGGCGGTGAGGAGTTTTTAGCGGTGTGTCGAAATACTAGCCGGTTAGAAGCGGTATCGCTTGCAACCCGCCTGCATCAATCCCTGCATCAGGAGTTATTTTCACTGAGCGACAATACCCGGCTGAATATTACTTGCTCCATCGGCTTTTGCGTATTACCGCTTTACCCGGAGGAACCGGAGCGTCTGGAATGGTCTGACTATTTTGCTATTGTCGACGACTGCCTTTATGCCGCTAAAAGCTCTGGCAAGGACTGCTGGATTGGGTTGTTGGGGGAGAAGTCCCAATCTCAACACCAGTCTCATTCTCCCTCTCCGATTGAGGTGAAATATGACTTACCGCCAACACGCATCCAAACGTCGTTGAATCACTTGTCGGCGGTGAACTGGAATTGTAGCGAGTAGCCGCTAGCCAGCCATAGGAAAGTAGCGAGCCTACACCCCGGTTTTCAGATCTTCCAGGTGATACTTATCGATAAGCGAATACAGAGTTGGACGCGTTACGCCCAGTAACTCTGCGGTTTTCGACATATTCTTATCCGCCCGTTGATACGCTTTGCGGATAGCCCGGCTCTCCGCTTGTTCACGCACTTCACGCAGATTCAACGTATCACTTTCAAAGTCTTCAGTCGGTGCTATCAAGCCCAGATCCTCGGCCTGGACGACCGTTCCCTCAGCCATGATGACTGCAGACTTTAACTTGTTCTGTAATTCGCGAATATTGCCCGGCCATTTATGCGCCAGTAACGCCTTAATTGCGCCATCACTGAAGCTTTTCGCTTTGGCATTAAACTCTTCCCGGTACTGATTCAGGAAGGTTCGGGCTAACAAGACAATGTCTTGTTCGCGGTCGCGAAGCGGTGGAATATTAATGGGAATTTCACCAATACGGTAGAACAAATCTTCCCGGAAGCTCTCTTCCGCCACCATAGTTTGTAAGTCGCGGTGCGTCGCACAGATCACCCGAATATCGACAGGGATCTCATTGCGTCCGCCTACGCGCTCAATCACTCGTTCCTGCAGGAAGCGCAACATTTTAGCCTGCAATCCAATCGGCATATCGCCAATTTCATCGAGGAACAGGGTACCCCCCTGGGCTGTTTCTATTTTACCCATGGTCGTTTTATTGGCGCCGGTAAACGCGCCTTTCTCGTAGCCAAACAATTCACTTTCCAGCAGGTTTTCCGGAATCGAGGCACAGTTTATGGCTACAAACGGTTTATCTTTTCGTGGGCTGTGTTCGTGAATACTGCGGGCAAACACTTCTTTACCGGTACCACTCTCCCCCAGCAACAGCGTGCTGATATCAGTACCGGCAATCTTTTCAGCCTTGCGCATGACCAGTTGAATGGCTTCACTGTTACCAATGATTCGGCCCATGGATGGACGGGTTTTCGCCAGAATGCGATTCTCGTCTTCAAGCTTGGATAAGTTGAGGGCGCGATTCACTAACAACTTGATGGTGTCTGAATCGATGGGTTTTTGATAAAAGTCATAGGCACCGAGGTCAATCGCTCTCAGTGCATTCTCTTTATCGTTGTTGCCTGTTACCACAATCACTTTTGTGCGTGGTGACAAAGCCATAATTTCTTCAAGTGTTTTTAACCCTTCAGACGCATTAGCCGGATCAGGAGGTAACCCGAGATCCAGTGTCACTACGCTGGGTTCAAAGCGGCGAAGCTGTGCTATGGCAGACTGTCTGTCGTCCGCGAATACCACGTTATAATCGGTTAAGCTCCATTTTAACTGTTTCTGAATGCCTAAATCATCATCAACTACCAGAATGGTGTCAGCCATGTTTATTTTTCCATTTCGTTCCGACCACGAGGGTATTTATTCAATGGGGAAGCCCAGCGTAAAGCAGGTTCCCATTCCCGGTTGGCTCTGCACCTGCAGATAGCCCCCTATGGATTCCATATATGTTTTTGCATCGTATGCACCAATACCCATTCCAGCATTGCCTTTAGTGGTATCAAATGGCTTGAACAGACGGTTTTTAATAAACTCGTCGTCCATTCCGCATCCGGTGTCTTCGATAAAAATCAGCTGATATTTGCGTTCAGCATCGAGTACGACGGTAATGTCTACCTGACCGTCATCCGGTGTGGCTTGCTGCGCATTGCTAATTAGATGATACATGACATTGGCGAATTTTTCCTGATCCACCACCACGCTCGTCTCATCCTTTAGTTGCATAACGGGTAAGGGCTGGTGTGACTGACAACGCTGCGCAATCACGTCTGATATTAATTCAGAAAGTATATGGGTTGCATCAACACCGGCCTCATCGACCTGCTTTTCCGTTAACTGACGCAGCATGCGGTCCATACGAGCCTTGGTATGATGCAACGTTTCGAAGGTATCTTCAATAAATTCGGGATTATCTTTGTGCTGGGCCGCATTGCACAGAATTAAATCAATCTGGGCCAATACGTTCTTCAAATCGTGCAGTACGAAGGCCGCCATGCGATTAAATGCCGCAAACTGAGCATTTTCCGCCAATGACTGCGCGGCTTCGTGGAAGTAAATAAAGTTTGCTATCTGGTTAGTCACGGCATTCAAATAGTCCCGTACTTCCCAGTTGAGTGAAACCTTTGGCCGGTCGACCGCGCTGAGTAATGCCAGCCCCCACATTTTGCCTTCCCGAATAAAAGGCAGTACCAATTGCAATTCCGTGTCTTCAATCACCTTTGGCGGCAGCTGCAAGCCCTCATAGTCAAAAGGCTTGCTGCGATACTCTTCTAAATCAACCATCCAACCAGTGCGCTCGCAGTAGTCCCACAATTCATTCAATGCCGGTTCCGCCTGTTCCAGTGGCATGAAGTACTGATTGCTCACAAGAGTAAAACGCCCGCCCTGCTTTTTGACCAGTGCGCCGCTATCGTAGTTAACTGCACCCATCACCCCTTCGAGTGCCACATGGTACACGCTGGCTGATGACTGATCGGTATTGGCAAGCACATTCGTCAGCTTGACCCATTCCTCGCGGTAATCAAACTGGTTGGCAAAGAAGTGTTTGGTAATGAAGATTTTAATGCGGGTACGGAAGTTGTTTGACAAAAACAGCGTTGCCAGCAACACCATGGACAGCGCGATTAATACGATTTGAACCGTGCTGCCCCAACTCCAACCCAGATAGTTAATTACATAACCAAGTGCAGCCATGACAAACAGGTAAATGCCTGCCACCAGCAATAAGCTGCTGTGCAGCACCACATCACGGGAGATAAAGATGTTTACGCCCCAGTGTTTTATGCGCCGGGTGGCAATAACCAGAAAGGGCAGCATAAGCAAATAGATATAGCCGCGAGCGGCAATAAAGCCGGGCTCCACCTGCGCAATCATGGTGGCATTGGCGTAAGACACAAATTCAAATAAGTTGGTGGCACCTAAGTAAAAAGCCAGTGGCTTGTAGGCCCATTGCTCGTCCCCTACCTGTCGGTATAACACCTCAAGTAGAATCAGCACTTCAAGGGCAATCAGGGTTTGCAATAAAAAGTGCCAGGTAATGTCTGTGCGCACAACCCAGGGTAACACCAAAGCGACAAGGGGCACTGACAGCGCAATGAGGGTGGCAGGTTGCCGCAATACCTGCCAGATATTCTGAAAATCCGGTTTCAGGCAACCGGCAATAAACAACAGCCAGATAGCCTGCTTGATGCTGTCACCCTGCAGCAGATGAATAACGTCGAGGGGGCCACTGAGCACACTCACGAAACTCAATGACCACAGCATGGTGACCAGCGTTGCCAGGCTGAGCAGATACTTTGCCAGTCCTGGCTTCCTTACCGTAAATAACAGCAACAACAGCACCAGGTAGCCGGCTGCGTTTAGCCCATATCCAATATCAGCAATCATCTGTCACCACTCGATGTATGTCCCTGTTATCGACAGTTTAATGTTAACTTAACGCTTTTTCACAACCAGGCTGCCAATTGAATAACCCGCACCAAAGGAACAGATCACCCCAACGTCTCCCGGTTGCAGATCCTGATGATGCAGCGCAAACGCGATCACTGAGCCGGCAGAGGCAGTATTGGCATATTCGTCCAGCACGATCGGCGCTTCCTGTTGCGACGCTTCACGGCCTAACAAACGCTTACAAATCAACGTATTCATATTGATATTGGCCTGGTGTAACCACCAACGGTTAACATGCTCCGGTTCGTATCCATGCGCCGCCAGATGCGCGCCAATGTGATCGGCGGCCATGGGGCACACTTCTTTAAATACTTTACGACCAGCCTGATGAAACAGTTTATCCGGGCCAAACGGATCAGCGTCATTTGCGCGGCTAATATAGCCAAAATTCGACCGGATGTTATTTGAAAATACGGTTTTCGCTTTGGTACTTAAAATATCAAAAGCACTGTCTGTCGAGACGGTGTCAGCCGACTCCAGTACGGTTGCCGTTGCAACATCACCAAAAATGAAGTGACTGTCGCGGTCGGTGTAGTTAATTTGTGGAGATACCAGCTCCGGATTAATCACTAACACACATTTGGCATTGCCCGACGCAATCATTTCCCACGCCCGGTGCATCCCAAAGGTCGCCGCAGAGCACGCAACCAACATATCAAAACCGAAACCTTCAATCCCCAACGCTTCCTGCACCTCAATCGCGATGGCAGGATATGCTCGCTGGGTGTAGGCGCACGACACAATCACTGCGTCGACATCCGCCGCCGTTTTATTCGCGTCGGCAAGGGCAAGTTTAGCGGCTTCAATGGCGATCTCGGCCTGGTTCGACATCTCGTCCTCGCCGCGCTCCGGGATAGCAGGCCGCATGCGTTGAATATCCAGCGCACCGTCTTTGCAATAAATATATCGGCTTTTGATGCCCGAGGCCTTCTCAATAAATTCCGCACTGGAATGAGGCTTAGCGTCCAGTTTACCGGCAGCAATGTCTGCATCGTGTTCTGCATTGTAGGCATCTGCCCACGCGTTATAGCTTTCTACCAGTTCTTCATTGGTTATTTTGTTGGGTGGTGTCCACAGGCCGACACCACTTAACACTACGGATGAATTCATATTATTTTCTGTCTCAATTCAGTCTGCCGCTGCATCACAGTTCACTCTTGCAGGGCTGTTAGATTCGCTTAAGCTTATACTTTTGACACAGAAAAGTCATGATCCTGTCGCGAAGTTTGATGTGTATGTCGCTAATTTCTCTGATGGAACTCAACACTAGCCTTTGAGCAGCAACGCCTGTCTGTGCTGGCGTTCTCTTTCAAAGATGGTGGTGTTATTGAAGCGGCGAATGCGTTTCATGTGAACGTCACCGGTTGCGGGGGTGTAATAGATTTTTCGCGCGTAGTCCTGACACAGATCCTGCCCAACAACAGGGATCCCCGTTTCTGACAAAAAGTGCTGTACAAAAGCGGCATTGGTTTGGCCGACGTCACACTTGTCAAAGCCGTTCAATACTTTGCCACCCCCAAACACCTTCGCTTCGAAGCGCGACCGTTGCCCGCCAAGCTTTTCGAGGTCCTCTATGAGGATAGTCATAGCGTGCTGGCCATATCGGGTTATGGCACTGCGCACCGTCGCATCCTCCCGGGTTGCGGTGGGCAGCATAAAGTGATTCATGCCCCCCACTCCCGCCATAGGGTCGCGAATGCAGGCCGCAACACAAGACCCCAACACCGTTACAATTAGTTTGTCACCAGAGGTAGCAAAGTACTGCCCGGGCAACAGCTTAATGGCTTCACGTTGAAAGTGGGTGTCAAAATAAGCTATCGGTACCGTGTTGAACTCACCAAATGCGTCATCCATACGGTTATTTCACAGGCCGGTAGAGAGTTTTCCCCATGGGACGAACCAAATCGGTTTGCAAATTAAAGTTTTCAGAATGCCCTGCCACATACATGCCATCCGCCGGCAATAAATCTACCATTCGGGCGAGGAGTTCAAGCTGAGTCGGCTTGTCGAAGTAAATCATCACGTTGCGACAAAAAATCACATTAACCTCCCGTCTGAATCCCCAATCAGCTTGCTGCAAATTGATTTTCTTGAAGGTCACCATGTTGCGCAGTTCATCTACTACTTTTACCTTACCGGTATTATTGCCTGTACCACGGTGAAAGAACTGCTGTTTACGGCTGTTCGACAGCTTTTCAATGCTGTTAGCAGCGTAGACACCTCGTTGCGCGGTAGCCAGCACATTGCTGTCGATATCAGAGGCCACGATATTCACCGGAGGCTTGTAGCTGCCATAGACCTCTGCCACCACCATGGCAATGGAATAAGGTTCTTCACCTGTGCTACTGGCGGCACACCAAATCGTGTGCGTCTCTGGGTGTTCATGTAAGTACCTTGCCAGCGCGTCGAAGTGGTGTGGTTCACGAAAGAACGACGTCAGGTTGGTGGTTAAGGCATTAACGAATTGTTCCTGCTCGTCGGTGGAGGACGCCACATAGGCCAGGTATTCATTAAAGCTGTCCATGTTCAGTGCTCTGAGTCGTCTCGCCAAGCGGCTGTACACCATACCGTCTTTGGAGTCGGCCAGACGGATCCCTGCCTGGCTCATCAACGTTTTTCTTACCTTTTCGAAGTCGCTGCGATTAAATGCAAACTCCCGCTGGGCAGCGGGGGTCACAACGGCCGCCATTAGAACGTCTCCCACTCATCTTCTTCGGCCCGGGCGGGTTTCAGCATTGTTTTGGCGACTGGCGCTGGCGTTTTCAGGTAGCCGTTTACAGCCGGTTTTGCTACCGGGGCTACCGGATTGCTGAGTCTGGCCGGTGCTGACACCGCGGCTTGCAAGGCACTGCCGTCGAGCTTAAACGTGGTGACCCGGTCTGAGAGTTGCCCCGCCTGGTGGCGCAAGCTTTCCGCTGCGGCGGCGGCTTCTTCTACTAGGGCGGCATTTTGCTGCGTCATTTCATCCATTTGAACAACTGCTTTACTCACTTCATCGATACCTGAGGCCTGCTCGATTGACGCGGCGGCAATCTCCGACATGATGTCATTAACCCGTTTGATAGCAACGACAACGTCATCCATGGTTTCACCTGAACGGTTCACCAGATCGTTACCCGTGGTAATTTTAGTGACCGAGTCAGAAATCAACTCTTTGATGTCTTTGGCCGCTTCTGCAGATCGCTGCGCCAGTGTTCTCACCTCACTGGCCACTACAGCAAAGCCACGCCCCTGTTCCCCTGCTCGTGCAGCTTCTACCGCCGCATTGAGGGCCAGGATATTCGTTTGGAAAGCAATGCCGTCAATCACGCCTATGATATCTGAAATACGCTGGGCCGACGCATTTATGGCTGACATGGTATCGACAACCTGCTTGATCATGTCGCCGCCTTCAGCGGCCACGGTGCAAGCCTGTGATGCCAGGTTATTGGCCTGCTCTGCATTTTCGGCGTTTAGCTTCACAGTGCCGTTTAGCTCTTCCATGCTGGAAGAAGTTTCTTCCAGACTTGATGCCTGCTGCTCGGTGCGTGAAGACAGATCCGCATTGCCAGTTGCGATTTCAGATGAGGCGGTATTGATAGTTTCAACTGCGTCGTTAATTTCACCAATGGTAGATCGCATGTTGTGAATGAACTGATTAATGGCTTCGCCCAGTACTTTGAAGTCGCCCTCAAATTCGTGCTCGATGCCACAAGTTAAATCGCCGTCAGCCAGCTTTGTCATCACATCTTTCACGTCCGAAATGGTCGTGCGCATGTCCTGAATAAACTGATCGGTAGCCTGACCCAGCTCTTTGAATTCACCTTCAAATTCCTGCTCAATCTTGCACGACAGGTCGCCTTTGGCCAACTGCGTCATTACGTGCTTGATTTCGTTAACGGCTTTGGTTCTTGCGGTCACATCGGTGGCAAACTTAACCACGCGGAATGGCTTGCCATTTTGGTCCAGAATCGGATTGTAGGTAGCCTGAATCCAAATCTCGCGGCCGCCCTTGGCAATGCGCTTAAACTCGCCTGACGCGTAGTTTCCCTGATTGAGGCTTGCCCAGAAAGCTTTGTAGTCCGCGCTTTGTTTGTAAGTTTCATCAACGAACATGCTGTGATGCTTGCCTTTGATGTCGTCCAGGGAGTAGCCCATCGCTGCAAGGAAGTTTTCATTGGCGTTGATAATGGTGCCATCCAATTCAAACTCGATCACCGCCTGGGACTTACCAATAGCGTCAAGTTGCCCTTCAAAATAAGCATTTTTGCGCTTTTCTGCGGTGATGTCAGAGGCGTATTTCACCACTTTAAATACGTTACCTGCCATGTCGAAGATGGGGTTATATGAAGCCTGTATCCATATCTCCTCGCCAGCGCGGGTGACCCGCTTGAATTCACCGGAGAAGAACTGACCGTTTGCCAGTGAAGACCAGAACGCTTTGTACTCCGCGGTATTTTGCGTTGCCGAGTCCACAAACATGCGATGATGCTGGCCTTTTATCTCTTCCAGGCTGTAGCCCACTGCATCGAGGAAATTCTGATTAGCCTCCAATATGGTGCCGTCGGGTTTAAAGGCGATAACGGCCTGAGACTTACCGATTGCATCAATCTGACCGGCATAGTCTGCCGCCCGGTACTTGGAAGCCGTAATGTCAGAGGCGTATTTCACCACTTTGAAGGGCTTGCCGTCCATGTCCATAATAGGGTTGTAGCTTGCCTGGATCCAAATATCCTTGCCGCCTTTGCCAACGCGCTGGTACTCACCACTGAAGAACTGTCCTGCCTTGAGTGACGCCCAAAACCCTTTGTACTCATCGGAGGCCGCATAATCCGATTGAACAAACATACTGTGGTGCTTGCCCTGAATTTCTTCCAGTTCATAGCCCACGGTATTTAAAAAGTTCTCGTTGGCATCCAGAATGTGCCCGGTTAAATCAAACTCAATCACTGCCTGAGACTTGCCTATCGCTGAAATCTGGCCGTTATAATTAGCATTGAGTAATTTTTCCTGGGTCACGTCCGTGGCAAACTTAACCACGCGAACTACATTGCCATTGTCGTCAAATACCGGGTTATAAGAGGCCTGAATCCAAAACGCCTGACCTTGCTTATTAATGCGCTTAAATTCACCTGAGTGTGTATTGCCTTGCTTGAGGTTCGCCCAGAAGCTGGTGTACTCGGCGGATTTAGCGTATTCAGCCTCAACAAACATTTTGTGATGTTGTCCCTGAATCTCTTCGAGTGTATACCCGGTCGCGGCTAAGAAATTACTGTTGGCGGTTTCAATTGTGCCATCGGGTAAGAATTCGATAACCGCCTGGACACGGTCAATAGCATTTAACTTGCCTTGCTGAGCATTTAATTGCGCGTTGTCTGCCCACTCGAGAATGTATCCTTCAGCGACACCTGCTGGGTCGGTGAGCGGTGTAACAGTGAGTTGCAGGTTTTTATTGCCCACACTGACAGCTGCACCGTTGGTGTGTTGTGCCAGACGACCGAACATACCCTGCCCTAACGAGTCACAGTGTTGACCTGGAACCAGGGTAACCCCGCAGTTAGCAATACTTTGATAACACGCCTGATTGGCGTAAGTCACCAACCCGTGATTGTCTACCATCATGATGCTCGCGGCACTGTTATCCAGTGCTTTTTGTTGCATGACCGACAGTTTTTGTGCGGCTTTCAATGCATCTTGGTTGAACAGACTTAATACACCCATGATTTTACTCCATCACTCGGTTTGCCTGTTGATGTCCTTACACCGACAGGTAAATGGTTGGCTAACCTGCTAGTGCAGCGCTCTGACTGTTATCAACGAGCGCCAGGGCATCGCTGGTGATCAGCTTTTCGATATTGACTAAAATAACCATTGAATCGTCTACGTCTGCCAGGCCCAGTAAATACTGGCTGTCGAACGCAACCCCGAATTCAGGCGGCGGTAACACCTCGGCTTCCGTTAAACGCACCACATCGGACACTCCGTCTACTACAACGCCGACAATGCGGTCGTAGACGTGTAGCATGATCACAATGGTGAATTCGTTATAAGTGGGCTCTCCTACATCGAACTTTATTCGCAGATCCACGATGGGGACGATATCGCCACGTAGGTTGAGCACCCCTTTAATGAACGCCGGTGCGTTGGCGATCTTGGTAGTCGCTTCGTAGCCGCGGATCTCTTTTACCGTGGTAATGTCGATGGCGTAGTACTCTTTGCCCAGCACAAAACTCAGGTATTCCCGTTCGTCAGACCCTACTGGCGATTGCTGCAACGTTGCTTCTGTCATGCGCATGCCTCTTGTTTTAAAGCGTCCTGGCAGGTTTGAGCAATGGAGTCTGCATCAAGAATGAGCGCGACCTTGCCGTCCCCCATGATGGTTGCACCCGCAACCCCAGCGACTTTGCGATAGTGTTTTTCCAGGCTTTTGATAACCACTTGTTGCTGACCAAGTAACGCATCAACCTGTACACCAAACCGTTTTTTCCCACTTTCCAGTAACACCACGATCCCTTCTTCCGGTGCATCGATTGCCCCTTCAACATCCATAAGTTCATGCAGCGCCACCAGTGGCCAGTACTCCCCCCGGATCCACAACACATTGTCATTACTGAGGCTTTGCAACTGCTCGGCTCTTGGCTGGAATGACTCAATGATATTGAGCAGCGGCACCACAAATATCTGGTCACCCACGGCCACACACATCCCGTCGACAATGGCCAGGGTAAGCGGTAAATGAATATTGAATGACGAGCCCTCACCTACTTTGGATTCAATTTCAATTCGACCGCCGATTGATTCAATATTGCGACGCACGACGTCCATACCGACACCGCGCCCGGAGACATCGGTCACCTCTGCGGCCGTAGAGAAGCCCGGTTCAAATATCAGCTTCCAGATATCACTGTCCGGCATATCGTCAGAGTGAATCAGACCGTTCTCCATGGCTTTGTTGAGAATGCGCTCGCGGTTTAACCCAGCGCCGTCATCCTGAATACTGATAATGATACTGCTGCCTTTTTGTGCAGCACTGAGCACAACGGTGCCCGACGCAGGTTTACCCGCTGCCTGGCGTGTTTCTGGCGACTCAATACCGTGATCAATACTGTTGCGTACCAGGTGAGTAAGCGGATCCACCAGCTTTTCTATCAGGCTCTTGTCTATTTCTGTGGCACCGCCCTCAATAACAAGTTTGACCTGCTTACCGAGCTTCTGTGACAAGTCCCTCACAACCCGAGGGAAGCGATTAAATGTCATGTTGACAGGCAACATACGCATCGACATCACAGATTCCTGTATTTCACGCGTATTGCGCTGCAACTCATCAATGGCGGTTTGAAGCATCTCACCGGCTTTACCGTCGACTTCGTTCCCGATCATAGACAGCATGGACTGGGTGATCACGAGCTCGCCGACGAGATTGACCATGCCATCAATCTTATATGTGTCGACGCGAATGGAGCCGGATTCTTTGGCTGGTGTTTTTGTTTGAGAGACTGCCTTGCCCTTTGCGATTGGCGTGACATTCTGTTTCGGTGTTACCGGGGCGGGCTGGCTTTTCTCGCTTTGTGATGCGGCAGGTTGAGCGGGCAGTGCCTCGTCATCAAAGAACCCAAAACCGGAGATGTCGTCTGTTTCTTTACCATCAGGTGCTTGTGGATTGTCTGTTGAAGCTTCAGCCCCAAAGGCCAAATCACCAAACAGGTCATCGGTTGCATCAACGGCTGTAGCGGGCTCGGCAATATCATCAAAGTCGAAAAAGCCAAAGCCATCGTCAGCGTCTTCCGATTCCGCTAGCACATCGTCGCTTTCGCCGGCCTGAGCTACCGGCTCTGAGCTGCCAGTACTGCCAAGAACAGCCTCAAGCCTGTCGATACCGGCGTTAATAGCATCAGAAGGTAGCTCACCGCCGTCCTTGTAAGCCTGCAGCGTTGCATTAAGCGTATCAACGGTTTCAAGGAACAGATCGACGATCTCGACCGATAAACTCATGGTTTGATTGCGTGCTCTGTCTAGCAGCGTTTCCATCACATGGGTCAGCCCGGTCAGCGCATCGAAGCCGAAAATACCGCTGCCCCCTTTTATGGAGTGGGCCGCTCTGAAGATACTGTTTAATGCCTCGCTGTCGGGGTTATCGACATCAAGTGTCATTAACAAATCTTCCATAGCCTGCAAGTGTTCGTTACTCTCGTCAAAGAAAACTGCATGAAACTGTTCTACATCAACGTTCATGTTCGCTCCTCAGGCCTGGGCCACTTATCCCAGTACCCGGCGCATTACGTTGAGTAACACATCCGGAGAGAATGGCTTGACCATCCAACCTGTCGCACCAGCCGCTTTGCCACGCTGTTTCATGTCGTCACTCGACTCGGTGGTTAACACAACAATTGGCGTGCGTTGAAACGTTACCAGGCTGCGCAAAGACTTAATCAGTGACAACCCATCCATGCGAGGCATATTCTGGTCGGTCAGCACAAAATCAAAGGTAGAGGCTTTGCATTTCTCCAGCGCGTCCAGACCATCTTCGGCCAGCGTGACCTGATAGTGCGCTGCTTTTAACGTGGTTTCGACCATTTGGCGAATTGAAACTGAATCATCCACAACTAAAATATGTTTTGACATGACCGATACTCCTGGGTTTTCACTCAGAACAATTCAACATCACCAGCGTCCATGGAAGACGCTGAAACCGGATTGTGATCAAGTTGGCCTTTGGCCACCAACTGGCTTTTGTAGTCTTCCATTTGCGTTTCCAGATGGCTGATATTGTGCGTGTCCAACTGGTCAGTGATCATGCTGATAATGCCGGCGGTGTGTTCCAGGTTCTGACCATTGATATCGCCGAATTGCATACCGCGAATAGCATCGCCCACTGTAGCGGAGAAGCGCGTATTCAATGAACTCAGGGCTTCGGTAACAGACAAGTCCTGAGAAGCCTTGCCGGCAATGAGGCCAAGCTGTCCCTTGATGTGGTCTTTTTTGTTTGTCACCTGCGACAAGTCAATGGAAGCCACGAAGCGCGCTTCTTTTTCGAGGTTGGTGATCATTTCACCAATCATGCTCATTTGTTGCGTGATCACACCACTGAACTCGGTAGAACGGGTAGATAATGCCCGTACCTCGTCAGCAACAACCGCAAACCCTCGGCCTGCCTCACCTGCTCTTGCAGCTTCTATAGCGGCATTCAGGGCCAGTAAATTGGTTTGCGATGAAATAGCATCGATATCACTCAAGGCTTTTTCCACGGTAGGCATAGCCTGATAAATTTGTTCAACCTGGGTCATTAAAGATTGGGTAGATGAACTGACCTTTTCGGTGGTATCAATAAACGACATCAGGGTTTCATCAGTCTCAGTGGCAAAGTCTTTCAGGTGTGCTGCGTATGACTGCTCGGAGCCTTCGAACGTCATCAGAGATTTAGTTAGCGTTTGCTGCTCTTCAACCAACTCCCGCAGCGCTGAGAATGATGTAGACAGGGTGTGCACAGCATCGTCCTGAGTAGATTTAACAGCCTGTATATTTTGCTCACACTCCGCTAACAGTTCCCGCAGTGCGCTGTTTATTGCGCGAATTCTGGGAGGCACTTCGTCAGAAGATGGTGATGGCAGTGGGTTTGTTTGCTCTGTTTTCTTTTGGGAATCATGCTGGCTTTGCCTGACGCTGAAAACCGTTGTCGCACCCACCGCTAAAGACACCGCGACCATGGCTAAAGTAGGAAATTGTGTATAGGTTGCTCCCCACGCCACCAAAAGTACAATAATCGATACCCAAACCCAGGTATATTCTACGGATTCACCTTGCTTCAATGGTCTTGCTACTTCGGCCATCACTACCTCAACCTACAGCACAATCTGTCCAAATCCGTTTGTACTCGTGCTGAACAGAATGTTTTCGACATATTGATTATGGTTCTTGAGCGCACTTACGCACAATTATACTTTTGGTTATTTTGTTTAAATTACGCATTTAGTGACATTTGCGACAACCTGAAATAAGCATAGAATGCAATGAGACGATGTGCAACATAATGAAACTGATTTTCAATAGAAGGGGCCGTAGCCTGCTGACTTATTCGCTTTAGCGAGGTACAAACACAAAAAAGCCCGTGGCATTCACATGCAACACGGGCTCGATGTAAACCGGGCATGGAGCCCGGAATTAATTATTGCTGAGTGATACCGTAAACCGCTACGGTGCCACTGACTTCATTGCCTACAATTAACATAGGTTCACCAGTAACGCTGTCATCAGCAGAAACGAACAACAGGCTCTCTGGCGCAAGATCACCTATCGCATCGCCTACCGCCAGTCCTTCCGTAACATCGCGGTTATTGATGTAATCGACAAAAAACGCATCGTACGGATTGGTAATGTCGTAAATGAAAATACCGCCCATACGTTCCAGCCCGATAAATGCGTATGAACGCTCGCCAACTGTTCCGACAGTCAGTGCCTCTGGCTCAGGTCCTTTGTTTTCTGAACGAGAATCCCCTTCATTTTCGTCATCACCATTATTAAACTGAGCGCCATAAATCGATGCAGTGATTCGCTCAAAGTCATCACCTGAATCAAACACGACCAAGCCATTCTGATCCCAGATAGTAAAAGAGCGCGCACCATAGGAATAAGCCGCTTCATACTGGCCATCGCCATCCATATCACCCAACGCGTTTGTGACACGCAGATCGTCGGTTTCTCCGTTTGCCTGCAATGCTTCCAGTAACGAACCCGGTGCCGCGGTCAGGTCTTTCACTTTGACTTCTTCAGTAAATGCCAGGCATTCACCATCATCGAAATCCTGCCCACCTGCCGCTGTACACTCTGCTTCTGTGAGATCATCGCCAATAAAGTACTCGCGTGCATCACCTTCGTTGGCGGTAAGGAGGAAAGGCGCTTCTTTCCAGGTATACATGGCAATCGTATCCGGCATATAAACACCATAAAGGCCCGCATACTTGCCAAAGCTCACTTCACCGTCTTCCTGAGCATCGATATTCAGCGCAGACCAATCCTTAAAGCCCAGCCCCAGTACATTCACTTCCAGCGAGGTCAAATCGATGACCGCAACGCCATTGTTTTCCTGCAGTGTGACAAACGCAGTGTCGTTATTAGCCGTAATGTATTCAGGCTCCAGATCCTGAGCAACACTGGTGGTGATAGTAACACCATTAATTGTGCGACCTTCCGGATTTGGAAAATGCATGCCCATGGCCATTAAGCCCGCTTTTTGCGAATTGAATTCGGTAAAATCAATCAGTGTTGCAGTATCTGCAGGCACACCATCAGTAACAGTAATAACGGCCACTGAGCCTTCCGGGTCAATAGTATAGTCGCCGCTTGGCTCACCTTCGTTTGCAACAAGTACTTTGCTGCCATCCGGAGTAAACGTCACCATATCTGGCAGATTGCCTACTTCCACTGCTTTCAGGAAAACCGGTGCCGAACCCGATACGCCGGTGTAAAACAAGATGAAGCCGTTGTCGCTTTTGTCATCTGCAGGTACCGCCACGGCAAGCAAATCACCCGACAATGCAATACTGGTTAAACCATCCAGCGCAACTCCATCGATTTCATCGGCCAGGGTAATGCTGGTGCCGGTTGTCAGGTTGAAGTCAGTGATTGGATTGCTCATTGACTCGGCAGTCAGATCCGCAGTACTGACCATTTCGACGGTATTGGCATCGCTATTGGTGACATAAATTGTATTCGTGTCCACGTCATACTGAACAATCTCTGCTGCGCCTTCAGCATCCAGGCTAGCCCGGCCAATCACAGACAAACGAATACCCTGCAGGGCATTCTGACCATCAGTGCCGTCAGCGCCCGCCTCACCCTGAGGACCCTGCGCACCAGTGGCACCGTCTTGTCCGTCATCGCCTTCTAGGCTACAACCACCCAATAATCCTGCAATTGTGAGAGCCAACAGGCTTGCTTTACATTTTGACGCTATCATTGTTGTTCCTTTCTTGTAGTCTTTTGAAGTAAGCTAACACCTGTGATGACGACAATAATTAGCGTTGCATAATCAAGGTGTTAAACTAGTAAAAGTAAGAACTCCCGATGACACTTTAATGTCTTGGGGATGACAGATTTATGAAGCGCTGAGCGATGACGTCTTAAAAGATGAAAGCGCCGTGCTCGATGCCGCAAAAGGAACCCTGAATGAAACCACTTTTCAAATTAACAAGCTGTTTGCTGTTGGCACTGGGCTTAACCGCCTGTGCCACTTCTCCAACCGGTCGTAGTCAATTACTTATATTTAGCAGCAATCAACTTGACCAGATGGGCGCTCAGGCATTTGATGGCATGAAAGCAGAAACACCGGTTTCGCAAAAAACATCTCAAAACAGCTATGTGCAATGTGTGGCAGAGACATTACTACCGTTTGTGCCAGCGGGCGTTTATGCCGGTGACTGGGAAGTGGTTGTGTTTAATGACGATCAGGTCAATGCTTTCGCCCTGCCTGGCGGAAAAATCGGTGTTTATACAGGGTTGTTGAACGTCGCGAAAAATCAACATCAGTTGGCAGCGGTTATTGGCCACGAAATCGGCCATGTCATCGCTCAGCACGGTAACGAGCGGATGTCACAAAGCACTCTGATTGAAATGGGTTCCCAGGCGGTGAATCAAATCCTGGCCGCTAACGAAGTACCTTACAATCAGGCTATCATGTCTGGCCTGGGCCTGGGGTTGCAGGTTGGCGTACAACTACCGTTTAGTCGCGCACATGAATCTGAGGCCGATATTATTGGATTACAGTTAATGGCACTGGCCGGATTCGATCCTCGCCAGTCTGTTGACCTGTGGCAGAATATGGAAGCTGCCAGCGGGGGAGAGCGTCCTGCGGAAATCCTGTCTACTCACCCGGCACCACAAACCCGTATAGACAACCTGCAAGCCAACATGGATGCCGCTATGCGCGATTACACGGCGAGTCAGAAAAAAGCCAGTTGCCAGTAGCCGTTCGTAGTTATAATCGCAGATACAAAAAATCCCGGCCTGTGCCGGGATTTTTTCATAACGAAAAAGCTTATTTGCTTTCTTCCTGTTCTTCGTTTTCTTTGTACAGGTGAACATCCATTTGCGGGAATGGAATTGAAATACCTTCCTGGTCAAAGCGCAGTTTAACGTTCTCAGTGAACGACCACATAACGCCCCAGAAGTCTTCTTTTTTCACCCATGGGCGAACAATAAAGTTGACACTGGAATCTCCCAATGAAGACACAGCAACAACAGGCGCAGGCTCAGGCAAAATACGCTCGTCTTCTTTAACCATTTGCTCAAGCAGGTTTTTCGCTTTTAACAGGTCATCGCCATAGCCTATACCAAAAGTCATATCAACACGACGCGTATCCATGGCTGAATAGTTAACGATGTTGTCGCCGTAGATTTTACCGTTTGGCACGATAATCTCTTTGTTATCAGGTGTATTCATCGTTGAAGTAAAGATACCAATTTTCTTCACTACACCTGCTGTACCGCCAGCCTCGATAAAGTCACCTGAACGGAACGGCTTGAAGACCAACAGCATAACGCCTGCTGCAAAGTTTTTCAGTGAGTCCTGAAGCGACAAACCAATCGCCAGGCCTGCCGCACCTAAAATAGCGACCAATGAGGTAGTATCAACACCTAACTGATCCAATGATGCAACAATGACAAACAGCATCAATATGGCATTCAGGATTGACTTTAAAAAATCCACCAGCATAGGGTCGTACTTCGATTTCGACATAATCTTGCCAATCATCGAAATAATTACACCCACTACCATTCGACCCAGTACGAAAATCACTATCGCCATCGCGATGTTGATTCCCCATGGGATCGCGTAGGTATTTACGTACATTTCAATATCTTCTTGAGTAAACATGTTCCAATCCGTGTTTGTTGTATTGAGCCCTTAACTTAACAGCGAAGCAACGGGGTTAGCAACTAAATAAACCTGTCAAATCCCCTTCATGATACTGTCACACCCAAAATTTAAACTTAAGACCAATAAAAAATAGCGCTAAGCCAAGTGGCTGAAAGGATAGAGAAATTTTTTTGACTTCATTTTTTAGGCATTTTTAGCTGGAATTTTCACCTGTTTCGCTCTATATTTTTGTGCGCTGCAATAAGACGATGTCTGTTGCAGAAACCACAAAAGGTATTGTGGCGTATTCAGTAGTATTGGTTGGTATGCTTTTTAACAGCATCTACTTGAGTAGTATGCAGTGACTGCCAACAACTAAGGTAGATTTTTTAAGGAATAGAAAATGTTACTACTCAGTTTATTATTTACAATCGTGTTGATGATTTTTGGTTATGCGCTTACCAGTGACAAAGGCAAACATACCGTTCATGCCCGTCGCTCAAAATCAATGGCCGCAGGCCAGGGACAAGCAATAAATACTTTTGCCTCCAAATAGCATACCTCAGGGCTGCTCCGGCCTTTCCGGAGCCCTTCTTATTGAAACAACCACTAACCCACAGTTACACTACGCGTCATTCCTTTTGTAGTTGAGTTTGATATGCGTATCCCTCGTCTTTTTCATCCAGACACCATTAATGTTGACGAAGAGCTTGTCCTTAGCAGCGAAGCAACCCACCACGTTGCCAATGTATTGCGTTTAAAAGCCGGCCACCCCGTAGTTATTTTTAACGGCGATGGCAGTGAATACACTGCGACCATCATAGTCGCCGAACGGCGCCAGGTAATTGTAGAGATTGACGCAAAGCTCACGTTGGATCCTCAGTCTCCACTGCCCATCCACCTTGGTCAGGGTGTGTCGAAAGGCGATCGCATGGATATCGTATTGCAAAAAGCAACGGAACTTGGCGTAACACACATAACGCCTCTGATAACGGAACGTTGTGCAGTAAAGCTCGATGAGAAGCGCTGGGAAAAGAAGCAACAGCAATGGCAAAAGATCATCCAGGGTGCCTGTGAACAAAGCGGTCGGAATACACTGCCCATACTCAACCCGCCTTGTTCTCTGGCTAGTTGGCTGGCAGAGTCAACGGCGCAAACCCGATTGGTCCTGTCGCCCGGCAGTCAGCAGAAATTATCTCAGCTTACTGCAAACAGCCAGGGATTCAGGCTACTCATTGGTCCGGAGGGCGGGTTGTCTGAATCCGAAGTCCATCAGGCCGAAGAAACAGGCTTCACAGGGTGTTCCTTAGGTCCGCGTATTTTGCGTACAGAAACCGCAGCGCTTGCCAGCGTCTCGGTACTGCAAGCTACATTTGGCGATCTGTAATACCGTTTAACCGGACTTTTCCGACCTGAGCGCTTGATTCCTGGTGAATCATCTCCATTATGGAGTTATCACCTGTTATGAGAGCGCACTATGACCTACACCGTTGGCGTGGTAATGGATCCCATTGCCAAAATCAAACCTGAAAAAGACACCAGTTTTGCCATGATGCTGGAAGCCCAGCGCCGTGGTGCAACGCTTGTTTACTTTGAACTCAGCGACCTTTATATCGATAACGGTGCGCCAAAAGGTATCGGTCAACAGGTTACGGTTCGCGACCAGGACAAAGACTTCTACACACTGGGTGAAACAACCACCTACGCGTTAGGTGATATCGACGTGCTATTGATGCGCAAAGATCCGCCTTTCGACAGCGAGTTTTTATACGCGACCCATATTTTATCACTGGCAGAACGCGATGGGGCGCTGGTTGTTAACCGTCCGCAAAGCCTGCGCGACTTTAACGAAAAGCTATTTACATCGTACTTCCCATCGTTGATCCCGGACACCCTGGTTACCCGCAACAGCAAATTGGTGCGTGAATTCCATGCCAAACACAAAGACGTGATTTGTAAGCCGTTGGACGGCATGGGTGGCGCTTCTATATTTCGTGTAAAAGAAGACGGCACAAACCTGGGTGTGATCATTGAAACACTGACAGCAAACGGTCAGCGCCAAATGATGGTTCAAAAGTACCTGCCGGAAATAAAAGACGGCGACAAGCGCGTATTAATTGTTAACGGCGAGGTAATGCCCTATTGTTTGGCGCGCCTGCCATCAGTCGGCGAAACCCGTGGAAATCTGGCTGCAGGAGGAACAGGTCGCCCTCAACCCATCAGTGACAGCGACAGACGTCTGGCAGAAACCATCGCGCCGGTATTAATCGAGAAAGGCCTGATTTTTGTTGGTCTGGACGTGATTGGTGACCGCATTACTGAAATAAATGTCACCAGTCCAACCTGCGTCAGAGAAATAGAACGCGCCTACGATATTAATATTATGGCCGCCCTGTTTGATGCCATTGAAGCAAAATTGGCACAATGAGCCATACTGAGTAGTAGTGGAGCAGCGAGGTAATACGATGACTGAATTAAAAAGTCTGGCAAATCACTTCTTGATTGCCATGCCATCCATGGAAGATCCGTTTTTCGCCCGCAGTTTAACCTATATATGCGAGCACAATGACGAAGGCGCCATGGGCCTGGTTGTTAACCACCCTACCAACATGACCCTGCGCGAACTGTTGGAACAAGCCGAAAAAGGTGCGGAAATCGATGACGAAAAGGGGCAGCAAATCGTGCTGTCTGGCGGTCCGGTTAGTCAGGAACGGGGGTTTATCCTGCATTCGCCACAACCTGGCTGGAGCTCCAGTTTATCGCTGACCCCCGAAATCATGGTGACTACGTCAAAAGATATCCTCAGTGCCCTGGGCAATCATCGCGGACCCGACCAGGCTATCATTACGCTGGGTTATGCGGGCTGGAGCGAAGGGCAGTTGGAAGAAGAAATTCAAAACAACGCCTGGCTCACCATTGAGGCGGATCCAGCAATATTGTTCAACACCCCTATTCACAAACGCTGGGAAGCAGCGGTTCAACAACTGGGCGTGGATGTTTGGCAATTGGCCCCTCAGGTCGGTCATGCCTGAACTAGGAAGCCGAACCGTACTTGCATTTGATTTTGGCACCACCAGCATTGGCGTAGCTGTTGGTCAGGAAGTGACCGGCACAGCATCACCGCTGGAGGCGTTAAAAGCCCGTGACGGGATTCCGGACTGGAATTTGGTTGGCAAGCTGTTTGAAGAATGGCAACCTCATCTGGTGGTCGTAGGTTTGCCACTTAATATGGATGGTACCTCCCAGTTAATGACCCAACGGGCAGAAAAGTTTGCAAACCGCCTGCACGGCAGATTCAACAAACCGGTAACCACCTGGGACGAACGGTTAAGTACTGCCGATGCAAAAGCCGCATTGTTTGAGTTAGGCGGCTATAAAAAGCTTACAAAGGGCAAGGTCGACAGCGTGTCTGCGTGCCTAATCTTTTCCAGTTGGTACGAAAACCAGTTCGCCTGATCCTCGCTTTTAATCTGAGACTAGACACCAAGCACTAGCAAAATTAGACCTTTGAGCAATAGTCTTATTCACCGACTTTTAGCAGTATGGATAAAAAACCATCTGCTTAAAGTTGGGGGACACTATGCCTAAATTATTGGACCTGATAGAAAAACTACTGCTGATATTAATTATGCTGGCCACTCTGGTAGCGGTTGGCGCCGAAATTATGCATATGGTCCGCTACCAAAAAGTAGAGCTGTCTGATCTGCTGTTGCTGTTTATTTATGCCGAGGTAATGGGCATGCTCGCGGCATACTATAATAGCAATCGAATCCCCGTCACCCTGCCATTAATCATAGCCATGACAGCGCTAAGCCGAATGATCATTTTACAAAGCAAAGAACTCGATAAAATCGTGTTGATTTACGAATCGGGCAGTATTTTACTGCTCAGCATTGCCGCTTTGATCATGAGTATGAAAGACCGCGTAAGCCTGGAAAAACTCAAGCAGCGCGGCACCCCATAAGCGTGCTAATTGGAGGTGGGCGTCGCATCGTCTGTTAATTAAGCCTTTTGAACTCAGGGCCTGTTTGAGCATATATCTCCCCTAGTACAGGCCGCTATCTGGATGCGGACCTGGCAAGCACTGAGACTCGGTCTGTAATGTAGAGACAATACGGTGAGCAGGTATTTGTTTGCGCTGGTTTTGTAATGCGATGTTATGAAAATGCAATTACCGGGGCTTTTGTAGCCAAACCACAAAACTAGCTTTGTTTTAAGCGAATGAGATCTTCGTGAAGCCGGTTTGCAATGCGTTTGAATGTTTTACGCCAGGCAACATTTTGGGCCATGCGTGAGGCACTATCAACCTGCAAGTTGGGGTCACCCTTAACAATTAGCATATTGCCTGGGTTGAGCTCCATGCCATCCTCAATCACCGCCAGTAATTCACCAGTTTTTGAATTAGCCACCACCGCTTGAAACGTAATTGACCCAAGGCCATTGCGTTGACCCCTTAATGCTACCGTATCGCGGTTGGCATCCTGGTAGCGACGCTGATACGGCATAAAGTTCATTAGCCTGAATTCTATCGCCATTACATTTTCGCCGCCTTGATTGGTTGGTTCGAGTCCGCTTTTTTGCGCAAAGGTTAGCTGGGCAAAATCATCAAAGAACTGACAAATTTTGTCCATCTCATCCCAGGTAGAGGCATTCCAGCTGTTCGTCAACTGATTGTCAGCGCCCTCATCGATGGTTAATTTATCAAACTGCGTAGGAAAAAATATAACCTTATCGTACTGGCTAAAGTCAGCTTGTGGGTCTATGACAAAGCGATCGAATCGGGTGCCCTGCATTTGCTGTAGGTTTGAGTCGGGGACCGCAGTAAACTCGGGGATGGGCTGTTCGGTTACAGAACAGGCAGTCAAAACAGCAAGGCTAAGCACGGTGGTGAATAGTTTCATTTTTTTCCTGCCTCTTCCATTACACACGCATTGTGCAATTATTGAGCGAATTGATTTTTTACTTAAGTTAGCGCTTTGACTTATTAGTTTCAAGCGTATTTCTCAGAATCGAATTACAAAATTTCACAAGTGTTTTATTAAATAATGTCTGCCGGCTAAAACAGATATAAGCGAACGGAATAGCAGGATTTAACCCATTAGCTTTCGCTTCCATGGGCTCCCCTCAGATGGGCAACATTAATTTAAGGTAAAGAGCCTGAATTGCGATGTGTTAAATGAAGTCTGATAATATTTTTCAAACACTTACGCACTGTTACGAGGCTGCTGACACTGCCAGCATAAATGAAAAGCGGACTCCTGGGGTTCGTTACAGCTACTGCATACCCATTCACCTTCGTCACTGTCTGACGACAGCTCATTCAGCACCTTTTTAGCCATTGTCAGGTCGTCTTTGTCCATCAGCCACAACTCCGGCTGCGTGTCCTGAATAGGAAGATCGCCGGCTGCACCACTGATAAACTGATTACGGATCAAACACCCGATACCCTGCGCTTGCAGGGCATCGTAGTATTGTTGAATAGTAAAAGCGCTATCGCTTTGGCAGAGTCTGATCATTAATCCATGTCGATTGAAACGCCTGACAACGAACCAAGACCGTCGCCATTGCTGCTATTGGCATCCAACTTAATCATCAGACGCAGGTCGTTTGGCGAGTCTGCATGGTGTAACGCCTGCTCCATGGTTATCCTGCCCGCTTTGTACAAGTCGAACAACGCCATATCAAAGGTTTGCATGCCTTGTTCACGACCTTTCTCCATGGCCTCTTTCAGGCCGCCCATTTCATTGCGCTGAATCAGATCGCGAATAAGCGGTGAATTCAGTAGAATTTCAATAGCGGCAACCCGCCCCTTGCCGTCCACCGTTGGTACTAATTGCTGAGCAACGATGGCGCGTATGTTAAGGCTTAAATCAAAACGCAATTTGTCGTGAGCGTCCTTGGGTGCCAAATGCATGATACGTTCAATGGCCTGGTTGGCGTTGTTGGCGTGCAGTGTTGCTACACACAAGTGACCGGTATCGGCAAATGACATGGCATATTCCATGGTTTCCATGGAGCGGATTTCACCAATCAGAATTACGTCAGGCGCCTGTCGCAATGAACTCTTCAGCGCGTCGTCAAACGACTGGGTATCAATCCCCACTTCACGTTGCGTGACCACGCAATTTTTGTGTTCGTGAACAAATTCAATGGGATCTTCAATAGTCAGAATGTGGCCATGTGAATGGGTATTGCGATGACCCATTAATGCTGCGAGCGAGGTTGATTTACCGGTACCAGTTCCCCCTACAAATAACACCAGGCCGCGCTTAGCCATAATGATGTCTTTGAGTACCGGCGGCAGACCCAAATCATCTGCTTTGGGGATTTGTGTCACAATGCGACGTACTACCATTCCCGCCTGATCACGTTGCCAGAACGCACTACAACGAAACCGCCCTACGCCATCGCGCGCAATAGCAAAGTTGCACTCTTTGGTATCGTGAAAGGTCTTTTGCTGATCGTCGTTCATTGCCGCATGCACTAAGTCCAGTGCACCCTGTTCAGACAGCGCCTGGTCGGTTAGCGGGGTCAGCTTGCCGTTGATTTTTGCGCTCACGGCAAACCCGGCGGTCACGAACAAATCCGACGCGCCCTTGTCGACCATCATTTGTAAAAACTGATCCAACATGGTTTGACTCCCTAAAACCCAGGTCGTTGCTTGTCGACCATTTTCGCCATAGCATCCTGCTGTGTTATCACACCGGTCGCAACCAGGCGCTGCAAACACTGATCCATGGTTTGCATACCGTGGGATTGACCCGTTTGAATCACCGAGTACATTTGCGGCACTTTGTCTTCGCGGATCAGGTTGCGAATGGCAGGTATTCCCACCATGATTTCGTGTGCTGCAACACGACCACCACCGACTTTCTTCAACAGAGTTTGCGAAATCACGGCGCGCAGTGACTCCGACAACATAGAACGCACCATGGCTTTTTCTTCAGCCGGGAACACATCAATAATACGGTCGATGGTTTTCGGTGCAGAGTTGGTGTGCAAAGTGCCGAATACCAGGTGACCGGTTTCTGCCGCAGAGATAGCCAGACGAATGGTTTCCAGGTCTCGTAATTCACCCACCAGAATCACATCGGGGTCTTCACGAAGCGCTGAGCGCAGCGCGTTGGAAAAACTGTGTGTGTCGCGGTGCACTTCACGCTGATTCAATACACTGAGCTTGTTATCGTGCACGAATTCGATTGGATCTTCGATGGTGAGAATATGCTCGCGCTTGTGAGTATTGATGTGGTCAATCATGGCGGCCAGTGTGGTACTTTTACCCGAGCCAGTTGCGCCTGTGACCAGTACAATACCGGTTGGCTGGTTGATGATCTCTTTAAAAATAGGCGGTGCGCCAAGGTCATCCAGTGTCAGTACTTTACTCGGAATAGTACGTAACACAGCGGCTGCGCCGCGATTCTGTACAAAGGCATTTACCCGGAACCGTGATAAGTCTTTTACCTCAAACGAGAAGTCTGTTTCGAGGTTTTCTTCGTATTCCTTGCGTTGCTTATCGTTCATGATTTCGTAGATTAATGCATGAACCTGTTTGTGATCCAAAGGATCCACATTCAGTCTTCGCATTTCGCCATCGACACGAATTATCGGCGGTAATCCGGCCGATAAGTGCAGATCCGATGCGTTATTCTTTACACTGAAAGCTAAAAGTTCGGTAATATCCACAACCTGGTTTCTCCCAACCACTAGATGAGTTCGTTAATGCAAACAATAGCAGATCGCCTGACAAACGCACGCCAAGAAATTGAACACGCCATTGCTAATGCACATCGTCCTGCTCATTGTGTCCAATTACTGGCAGTAAGCAAGACCAAACCCGTATCAGATATCACTGCAGCGTATGAAGCCGGACAACGGCAATTCGGTGAAAACTATATTCAGGAAGGTGTCAGCAAAATTGAGCAATTAAAAACGCTGACAGACATTGAATGGCACATGATTGGCCCCATACAATCTAATAAGACTAAATTGGTGGCCGAGCATTTTGACTGGGTACAATCGGTAGACCGGCTCAAAATTGCCAAACGGCTTAACGAGCAGCGCCCGGCAGATATGCCGCCGCTGAACGTTTGCATTCAGTTAAATCTGGAACAAGAGGCCACTAAGTCCGGTATTTTACCGGCCGAATTACCCGACATCGTCGAAGCCATTAGTGGCATGCCAAATTTGCGCTTGCGTGGCCTTATGGCCATACCGGCTGCCAACGTCAGTGAATCACAACAACGTGACACACTGAGTCAGTTACATGCCTTGTATGCGCAATTGCAAGCCACTACAGAGGGTATCGATACCTTGTCGGTAGGGATGAGCAACGACATGGCGCTGGCGATCGCGCATGGTTCAACCATGGTCAGAATCGGCACCGCTATTTTTGGCTCGCGCAGCTAGTCGGCCGCATCCATAATTTAACTTCAACAGAATTGTCAGGAGACGCATGCAACATCGTAAACTCGCCTTCATTGGTGCAGGCAACATGACTCGCAGTATCATTGCAGGACTGGTCGCTTCAGGCTACCCAGCCGATCACATTATGGCCAGCAACCGTTCGCGCCCGAAGCTCGACGCGCTGGCTGCCGATTACGGCATCAAGGTCACTCAATCGAACGGTGAAGCCTGTGAATTCGCCGACGCCATTGTGCTGTCAGTAAAGCCACAAATGATGGAAGACGTATGTGCCGCGTTGCAACAGGATACCGATTTATCCGGCAAGCTTTATATCTCGATTGCGGCCGGCTTGCCGGTTGAGCGCCTGCAACAAATGCTTGGCGCTGAATACCCGGTTGTACGCGTCATGCCTAATACGCCGAGTTTGTTGGGACAGGGCATGTCTGGCCTGTACGCAGACTCGTCGGTAAATGAAGACGACAGAAACTACGTCGACGGCGTGATGTCTGCAGTTGGCAAAACGCTTTGGGTGACGGAAGAAGACGGCATTAACGGTGTCATCGCAGCAGCGGGCAGTAGCCCGGCGTATTTCTTCTTGTTCCTGCAAGCCATGCAGGAAGAGAGTATGCGTATGGGCTTTAGCGAAGACGACGCCAGACTACTCGTGCAGCAAGCCATGCTGGGTGCAGCTCAGATGGTATGCGAAAATCCGGATTTGATGCTAAGTGAATTACGTGCACAGGTCACGTCTAAAGGCGGCACCACGGCTGCCGCTATTCAGTCATTCATCGACAGCGATATTTCCGGTATTGTGTCAAAAGCAATGCAATCGGCGGTAGCCCGTGCCGACGAAATGGCCAAATCTCTTTAATTGACAGGAACGCAACATGAACGCAACGGTGTTTTTGATCAGCACTATTTTTAATTTGTACCTGATGGTGGTGTTACTGCGATTTTGGTTGCAGCTCAGCAAAGCTGACTTCTACAACCCAATGAGTCAATTCGTGGTAAAAGCCACACACCCTATCATTGGCCCCATGCGAAGAGTTATACCGTCTATTGGTGCAATAGATGTTGCCACCCTGGTGTTAGCATTGATTGTTGCAATGGGTAAGTACCTGGCACTGAGTTTACTGCTGGGCGGCAACATCAATCCCATTGGCATGATCATTATCGGCGCGCTGTCAGTACTAAAAGAATTCCTGACACTGGTATTCTGGGTACTCATTTTGCGAGCAATACTGAGTTGGGTGTCACAAGGTAGTAGCCCGGTAGAGTATGTATTACAACAGTTAACCGAGCCATTCCTGGCCCCAATCCGACGCATCCTGCCCCCAATGGGCGGCCTGGATCTATCGGTGTTAGTGGCAATTATTGGCCTCAAGTTCATCGAACTGTTGCTGGCCGACTTCTTACCCTATTACTAGAGAGGTCATTCATGCTAAGTCGAATGGGTCGTCACATCGGATTATGGATTTGCCTGGCCACCGCACTGGTGTCTTTTGGCTCGGCCGCCGAGCAGAAAATGCAGCTAGGCGAATGGGATGTGCATTACATTGTGGTTAACTCTACATTCTTCAGCCCTGAAATCGCGCGGGAATACGGTATTGTGCGCAGTAAGTACAATGCATTAGTGAATATTTCAGTACTCGAAACCGACACCCAGAAAGCGCAGATTGTTGGCATGGAAGGGAGCGCAACCAATTTATTGGGCACGGAAAAAGCCCTTACCTTTAAACGCGTTCAGGAAGGTGAAGCCATCTATTATCTGGCGGTATTGCCCTTTCGCGATCAGGAAACATACCGGTTTGCGATTCGCATCCAACGCGGAAATGACAGTCAGACACTGAAGTTTCAGCAAAAAATGTACGTCGATTAAATCAACGATGCCAAACGTAAATAGGGGTGCCGATACTGAACAAAATCGCACCCATTTATTGTGACTGCCCGCGGCTCAGAAAATCCCAGACGACTCAACAACCGGCTTTTCGGCCTGCTAACCGGTAACACAATCAGCATACTCCCATCACCCAATTCCTTCAGAGCATGTGCAAGCACTCGTCTAATCAACGATAATCCTGCGCCCATGGCTTGTCTGTGTACAACCAAGACAAACTCACGTTCGCTATCAAGTGCCCGGCCCCCCACCCCAGCCAATAAACGCATTGTCCCGTTCGATTCGCCAGGTGCCATATCCGTGTTGTTGCCAGTGTAATAGCGACTGCGCAATCCACTGCTGAACAAATTCTACTGAAAACGAGCCCGCCGCTGTGGCAAGCGGTAAGTGCCGACGAATAGACGCATCATTGAGCAAACGATAGACATCATCTGTGTCCTGGGCTGAAAATTTACGAAAGGTCAGGTTCATTGGTGCTCCATTGGCAATAACCCAATAGACCGGAGTAGTAGTGCATTCATTCCCAAGTAGCATACTTTTTCGGGTCGTACGTGACTATAGTATTTACAAGCCATTAACACGCCAGCACGGAAGCACACTATGAAAAAAACACTGATTGTGGTTTGTACTCTTTTCACCTTTGGGGCAACGGCAGGCACAGAGGACTCCGGCAACGAACTCAGCTATGAACACTTTGTTCACAGCGATAAACCCATCAAGTGTTTGTATGGCTATGCGGCCGAAAAAGTAGGTGATCACGATGCTGCCATTGCCATATTTGAAGACTGTATCGCACGATGGGAAAGTGTGTATGCCATGATCTGGCTGGCGCAAATTTACGATACCGGTATCGGCGTCCCGCAGAACCTGGAAAAAGCAGCCGCCTTGCTTAAACGCGGCGCGCATACCCAAGATGAGGCCGGCTATTCTTCTCTTGCTAAGTATCACTACGGCATTCTTTTGCTCGAAGGTCGTGGCGTTCCTGTCAATAAACAAGCCGGCATTGAGTGGCTACAACGCGCTGCTGACGAGGGTGTCGACGAAGCAAAAGACTACTTACAATCTATGCCTTAAACCTCAAACGCTATAAACCGCATTATTTTCGCTATAAAGCGGGTTTGTCGTTCGCGCTAATTTTTCTATACTGCCTGACGTTAAATACAAATAATAACGAGGGTGGAATCCACTTTGAAAACGCTAACGACAACATTTTTGCTCGGTCTGACTGCCAGTCTGACGCTCACCGCGTGTAGTCAGACTACGCCAGCAGACACGGCCCCCGCCTCCCCAACCCTGTCACTGGAACGTATTTATCAGGACAGAGAATTCAAAAGCGAGCGCGCGCCTTACTTCAGATGGCTCGATGACGGAACGGGCTACACCGTTCTGGAAGCACGAGATAAAGATAATACTGACACTGAGAACGGTGTTACCGGCAATGACATCGTATTTTATCAGCCCAATGGTGAAGGTAGAAAAGTACTGGTAACCGTAGAACAGTTAACGCCCGCTGGTAACCAGGAAGCGCTAAGTATTGAAGACTATAAATGGTCTGCTGACGGTAACTGGGCACTGATTTTCACCAACGGACAAAAAGTCTGGCGCCACCGTACCCGGGGCGATTACTGGGTGTTAAACCTAAAAACGAACAAACTGTACCAACTGGGTGGTGAACAGCCGCCTGCCACCAGTCTGATGTTCGCTAAATTCAGTCCCGACAGCCAGAAAGTAGCGTATGTCAGAGACAACAATATATATGTGGAAACGCTCGGTAATCCAGCGGTAACCGCGTTAACCACTGACGGTAGCGATACCATCATTAACGGCAACTTCGATTGGGTATACGAAGAAGAATTCAGCATTACTGACGGTTTCCGCTGGAGCCCGGACAGCCAGAACATTGCCTACTGGCAGTTGGACGCGTCTGGGGTGAAATACTTCACCATGATCAACAACACCGATTCACTGTACCCTACGCTCACACAATTCCCTTACCCAAAAGCCGGTGAGCAGAACTCGGCGGTAAAAGTGGGCGTTGTCACGTTAGCGACCCAACAAACCCAATGGGCTGAACTCCCCGGTGATAACCGCGATCGCTACGTGCCGCGCATTAGCTGGGCAGGCACTAGTGAAGCACTGCTGATTCAGGATGTAAACCGCCCGCAAAACACCAACACTCTGCGTTTATTTAACTGGAAAACGAATACGCTGAAGACCATTTACACCGACAAAGACGATGCCTTTTTAGAATGGTATTACGCTGCGGAGTGGGAAGAAGATGGCAGCCACTTTGTATGGCACAGCGAACGGGATGGCTGGCGTCACCTTTACCGTATTTCCCGCGACGGCAGCGACATTGTTGATCTCACACCGGGAGACTACGATATTGTCGATTTGATCACGCTGAACGAAGCCACTAACAGTTTTTACTTTACCGCAGCACCTGAGCATCCTGAGCAGCGCTTCCTGTTCAAAGGGTCATTGGATGGCAGTCAGCCTGTAGAGCGTGTGACACCCGCCTCATTTGCAGGGAACAATAGCTATTACATGTCAAAAGATGCCAGCTATGCCATGCATACACACAGCCGGTTTAATCAGCCGCCGGCCAGCCAAATCATCAGGACCGAGGGCCATGCAACAATTACCCAGCTCACCACTAACGATGCGTTAAACGCGCAACTGGCCAACGAAGTATTGCCTTCGCACGAATTCTTCTCAGTTGAAGCCCGCGATGGCGTAGAGCTTGATGGCTGGATCATGTTCCCTGCTGATATGGACCCCAACAAAAAATATCCGATCATCTTTTATGTTTACGGCGAGCCATGGGGCTCAACGGTACAGGACAGATGGGGCGGAAACAGTTATTTGTGGAACAGCATGATGACCCAAAAAGGCTTTATCATGGCGTCGGTAGATAACCGCGGTACTCGCGCTCCCAAAGGCCGTGACTGGCGTAAATCCATCTACAAAAAAATTGGGAGTGTAACCGTTCGCGACCAGGCCGATGCACTGGACGCAATGGCAGCACGCTGGTCGCAAATCGACACCAGCCGCGTCGGTGTGTGGGGACATTCAGGTGGCGGTAGCTCCACGTTGAATCTGTTGTTCAGACACGGTGATAAGTTCCACGTTGGCGTTGCCCAGGCACCGGTTGCTGACATTCGTTACTACGATACCATTTATCAGGAACGCTACTCCGGCAACCCGAATACCGATCCGGACAGCTATACGCAAACCTCGCCTGTCACCTTCGCCAAAGACTTGCAGGGCAACCTGTTACTGGTACACGGCACGGGCGACGACAACGTTCACTATCAGGGAACTGAAGCCCTGATCAACGAGTTAGTTGAGCACAACAAACAATTCGAATTTATGTCTTATCCGAATAGAAGCCACAGCATTCGCGAAGGCAAAGGCACCACCTTGCATTTGCAAACCATGAAAACGAATTACTTTATGGAACACCTTAAGCCATAAACCGGCTCCGAAACCCAAAAACAAAACAGGCCGCTTATAGCGGCCTGTTTTTTTACCTGGGCTTATTGTTCTACGCTTGCTCTTCACGCAGGAAGACCAACTCGGTTTCCGTGCTCTGTTCTTCACTGAAATAATAACCGGCAGTGTCGAATGCCTTTAAGCCTGCAACGTCTTCCACTTTGTTCTGCAGAATGTAACGAGCCATCAGACCACGTGCTTTCTTAGCAAAAAAGCTGATAATTTTGTACTGGCCGTTTTTCTTGTCTTTAAATACCGGGGTAATAATCATGCCGTCCACTTGCTTGGGCTTAACCGATTTAAAATATTCGTTGGAAGCAAGGTTCACCAACACGTTGTCACCTTGCGCAGCCAGTGCTTTATTTATTTCGGTAGTGACTGTGTCACCCCAGTACTCATACAAATTTTTACCGCGGGAATTAGCCAGCTTGGTGCCCATTTCCAGACGATAGGCCTGCATCAGATCCAATGGACGCAATACACCATAAAGGCCTGACAAAATGCGTAAATGTTGTTGCGCATAGGCGATATCATCTTCTGACAGAGATTGTGCATCCAGCCCCGTATACACATCACCATTAAAGGCAAACAGCGCCTGACGGGCGTTGTCGGGGGTGAAAGGTGTACTGAATTCAGCAAAACGGTTGGCATTCAGGGTCGCCAGTTTGTCGCTGATTTTCATCAGTGACGACAAATCGGCCGGCGTCAGCGCCTTACACTCTTGCGCCAGCGTGTCCGCATCACCCAGCAACGACGGCTGGGTATACTCAGATACCGGTACCTGAGTGTCAAAATCGAGATTTTTCGCAGGGGATACTACAACTAACATGATAACTCCTTAGATTTGCTGCAAAGTATATCACTGTTGTGGCGATTTTTGGGGCGGTAAAACCGATTGAACGGTTCAACTTTTCCGGTTAACGAAAACCGTACGGCGATTGTTAAAAATTGACATATCTGACCGCCGCCAAAGAGGTTAAACAATCCCTCAGATTGTTATACACTAATCGGCAAACACACCATTATAAGTCAACGATGACGCCCTACAGTAGGCTATTACAGGCGTTAGCACTGTAAAGTTGATTACTGCATTATCACATTCAGGATTAAGAACATCATGAGCAATCAGTTAGCATCACTTCGTAAAATTACTACCGTTGTTGCCGACACGGGCGACATTGAAGCCATTAAAAAATACCAGCCAGTCGACGCAACGACTAACCCGTCACTACTGCTTAAAGCTGCAGGTATGCCGCAGTACGCCAGTCTGATTGATGACGCAGTGGCATGGGCCGCAGAACAGTCAAGCGATCCGGCACAGCAACTAACCGACGCAGCAGACAAGCTGGCCGTGTCGATTGGTAAAGAAATCTCTGCCACTATCCCGGGCCGCATCTCTACTGAAGTCGACGCGCGTTTGTCCTTCGACACCGAAGCCACCATTGCCAAAGCTGAGCGTTTGGTTCAGTTGTACGCTGACGCTGGCATCGACAAGTCGCGCATCCTTATCAAGATCGCGTCGACCTGGGAAGGGATCAAAGCTGCAGAAGTACTGGAAAAGCAAGGCGTGAACTGTAACCTGACACTGCTATTCAGCTTTGCCCAGGCCCGTGCCTGCGCCGAAGCCGGCGTGTTCCTGATTTCACCGTTTGTTGGCCGTATTCTTGACTGGTACAAGAAGAGCACTGGCAAAGACAGCTACGAAGCCAGCGAAGATCCAGGCGTGGTCTCAGTAACCAATATCTATAACTTCTACAAAGCCAACGGCTATAACACCATTGTCATGGGCGCGAGCTTCCGTAACACCGGTGAAATTCTGGAACTGGCAGGCTGTGACCGTCTGACAATCAGCCCTAACCTGCTGGAAGAACTGGCAAACACCGACGGAGAAGTAGAAGCCAAACTGGTAGATAATGGTGCCACTGAAGCGCCAGGCGAACGTCTGGATGAGTCAGGTTTCCGCTGGGAAATGAACGAAGATGCCATGGCAACAGAAAAGCTGGCAGAAGGTATTCGCAACTTTGCCGCTGATCAGGACAAGCTGGAAACAATGTTGAAAGACAAGCTTGCTAATTTGTAATACAATATTAACATTGTTTCACACTTTATCGATTCAAAGGAACAGAGTATGACAACCCTTACTCAATCAGCCCCATGGCAAACACTATCGAGCCTGGCTGAGTCAGTAAAAAGCGCGCACATGCGTGACTGGTTTGCCGACGATGCACAACGTGCAGAACGTCTGCAGGCCAGCGCTTGTGGCATCTTTCTAGACTATTCGAAAAACCGTGTTACCGATGACGTACTGACTGCGTTATTTGATTTGGCTGACGCACAAGGCGTCGACGCGCAGAAAGCCGCCATGTTTAACGGTGAGATCATCAATACCACTGAAGGTCGCGCCGTACTGCATACCGCACTGCGTAATTTCTCAGGTAATCCGGTTATGGTTGACGGCAAAGACGTCATGCCAGAAGTCCTGGCTACACTGGATAAAATCCAGGCGTTTACGCACAGCATTCATTCTGGTGAGCACAAAGGTTACACAGGTAAAGCCATTAAACATATTGTGGCAATCGGTATTGGCGGCTCGTTCCTGGGCCCGAAGATCATGACCGAAGCACTGAAGCCGTATCGCACTGATGCCGTTAAGGTGCACTTTGTTGCAAACGTGGATGGCTGCCACATTCACGATGTGCTGAGTGAGCGTGACCACGAAGACACTCTGATTGTCATGTCTTCCAAGTCATTCTCTACTCAGGAAACACTGCAAAACACGCTGACTGCAAAAGCCTGGTTCCTGAAACAAGGCGGTACGCAGGAAGACATTGCCAAGCACTTCGTTGCGGTTTCATCCAACGTAAAAGCTGCCACTGAGTTTGGTATTGCCGAAGAAAACATCTTCCCTATGTGGGACTGGGTAGGCGGCCGTTATTCATTGTGGTCTGCTATCGGATTACCTATTTCTCTGGCGCTGGGCTTTGATAATTTCAAAGGCCTGCTCGAAGGTGCATATGCTATGGACGAGCACTTCAAAACCGCGCCCAAAGAGCAGAATCTGCCAGTCTTACTGGCCGTTTTAGGTGTATGGTATCGCAACTTTTTCGATGCCCAGTCTCAGGTATTGCTGCCTTACTATCACTACCTGCGCGGCTTACCTGCCTATGTGCAGCAGTTGGACATGGAAAGCAACGGTAAGTTGGTAACACAAGCCGGCGAAGCCATTGACTATGAAACAGGCCCTATTATCTGGGGTAGTGAAGGCACCAATGGTCAGCACAGTTTCCACCAGCTAATCCACCAGGGCCATGGCGTAATTCCGGTAGACTTCCTGATGCCATTGAATGTGCCTAACCAGGACGATACCCACCACGCCATGCTGGCATCTAACTGCTTTGGTCAGGCGCAGGCACTGATGCAGGGTAAAACCTTTGAAGACTGCTATGCAGACCTCAATGGCAAAGGCCTGGATGATGCCGAACAGACGCGTCTTGCCCAGCACAAAACCATGCCGGGTAATAAGCCAAGCAACACGATTTTGTTCGAAAAACTGGATCCGTTCACACTTGGCGCGTTGGTTGCAATGTATGAACATAAGGTGTTCGTACAAGGTGTTATCTGGCAGCTTAATTCCTTCGACCAATGGGGTGTGGAATTAGGAAAAGTTCTGGGAAATCAAGTGTTAGCAGGTATCCAGGGGGATGCAGACAGCGCAGACTTTGATAGCTCTACCCAGCAACTGATCAATCGCTTCAAACAGGCCAATGCACCAAAATAAACATTACTGGTCCAACTTGTACCAATAATGTGCAATTCATCCGGTTACCAGCCTTCACTTACGGGTAACCGGATACACTGAACACCACGGAATTGTCATCACAGCGTCATAAATTGTTAATTAAAAGTAAACAAAAGTATTTTAATTTAGCGATAGCTGTGGTACAAAAATTGTCAGGGGTCAAAAAAGACACACTGACAGTGTAGTTAGCGGTAATAACAAGGAGATCTCCGTGGATACTTCAGATCTATTTGCAATGCTTGATATAGACAGTTCTACTAAAACCAAAAGTAAAAAACGTAAGTGGAGAGAAATAGAAGCAATTAAAGACAGGTATCAGCTTGAGAAAGAATTGGCCGATATCGATATGAGTTTCGACCTTGCCTTAGAGGACAGCGCTCGCTAAATACCAGACAGCCACACGGTGAAAACCCTGTGGCTGTTTTGCTTTTAGTGCTTGGTTAACGTAATACCAACCCGCATAGAATATTACCCTATCAGCGAGACTGACAGGTTTTATGGCGAGGCTTATTTGCGCAGGTTTAGTGGTTCTAAATCAAGCAAATGTAACGAAGACAGAAAGCCTGTCAGCCTCGCCCGAAGGGAGTGGTCAAATCGACTTAGCTCTGTGTTGCGGTTACTAGACGTAGAGTGACTATGCCTCAGTAACCGCGTCGTGATCTAAGTCGATTTGACTCACTCTGCTAGGGCAATATTCTATGCGGATTGGTATTAAACTTGCCAGTTTACGGGCGTTTTGCCTTGTTGACTAAGCAGTGTGTTGGTTTGACTGAAATGGCGACATCCCAGAAACCCCCGATGCGCAGACAGCGGAGACGGGTGTGGTGCATTCAATACGTAATGTTTTTGCGTGTCGATGTTCTGACCTTTTTTCTGGGCATGGCTTCCCCAAAGCAAAAAGACAACACCGTGTTGGGTATCGTTGACCGATTTAATCACAGCGTCGGTAAACGTCTCCCAGCCCCATTTCGCATGACTGTGCGCTTTGCCCTGCTCTACTGTCAGTACGGTATTGAGTAACAGTACGCCCTGCTCTGCCCACGCGGTTAAGTTACCGTGTTCAGGAACATGAAAACCCTCAATGTCCTGCGCTAACTCTTTGTATATGTTCACCAGGGAAGGCGGCGTCTTCACACCGGACTGAACAGAAAAACACAAACCGTGTGCCTGTCCAGGACCGTGATAAGGATCCTGACCAAGAATGACGACCTTCACATTATCTAAAGGCGTCAGTGTAAATGCGTTAAATACTTCAGAAGCTGGCGGATAAATGGCTTTACCCGCCGCACGTTCAGCATCAATACGGGCCATTAGTTGCTGAAAGAAATCAGCACGTTTTACCGGCCCGAGTACCTCTTGCCACGCTGGCATTATTCGCCTTTTAACAACGCAAACATGTGCGCTTTCAACGCCTCATAGTCCGCAGGCAGTTCAGCTTCTAAACTTTCTTTGTTAGCGCAATCGGCAAGCGGTTGAGGCAGGCTTAGCGGCGTGCCCAGTACATTTTCAACCGTTTCACGGAATTTTGCAGGGTGTGCTGTACCCAGGAAAACACCGATTTCACCCGGCTCCAGGTCGTGGCTCACTGCACGGTAAGCAATTGCTGCGTGCGGTTCGCTGGTATAGCCTTCTTTAAGCAACTGACGCATAGCTAACTGCGTGTACTCTTCGTCTACCGACTCACCGCGAATCACGCTTTTATCCAGATACCCGCGTTCAATCAGTGCTTCGATACGCGGCCAGTTGTTTGGCTGACTCACATCCATGGCGTTCGACATGGTCGCTACGGTTGCATTAGGTGCCCACTCACCGGTTTTCAGGTAACGCGGCACAGTGTCGTTCAGGTTAGTCGCAGCAATAAAGCGCTTAATAGGCAGACCCATGGTCTTGGCAATCATACCTGCAGTCAGGTTACCAAAATTCCCGCTGGGCACTGAAAATACGACCTGGTCGCGTTTTTCAGCCGGTAACTGTGCAACTGCCTCAAAGTAATAACACACCTGTGCCAACAGGCGACTGATGTTAATTGAGTTTGCAGAGTTCAGGTGCAAACCTTCACGCACATCCGGATCGTCAAACGACTGCTTGACCAGCGCCTGACACGCATCAAAATCACTTTCAATGGCCACAGTATGAATATTGTCGCCAAGGGTGGTGAACAGCTTTTGCTGTAGTGGACTGATTTTGCCTTTCGGGAACAAAATCACTACGTTGATATTGTCCAGACCGTGGAAAGCATGTGCTACTGCAGCACCTGTGTCACCCGATGTGGCCGTTAATATTGTGATAGGGTTGCCGTCACTGATACGCGACAAGCACTGTGCCATAAAGCGGCCACCAAAATCTTTAAACGCCAGCGTTGGGCCGTGGAACAATTCCAGGCTGTAGACATTGTCAGTTACCTGAGCAACCGGGGCAGGGAAAGTAAACGCCGTGTTCACAATCTCAGCGACCATGTCCTCGCCCAGCTCGCTACCGATAAGTGACGACAGGATCTTAATTGAACGTTCTGCAAACGGCAGAGCCAGTAAGCCATCGATATCGTCTAACGCAGGAATTTCTGTTGGGAAAAACAATCCTTGATTGCGACCCAGACCCTGCTTTACTGCTTGCGCAAATGACACCTGTTCACTTGCGTCTTTCAAATTTACCAATTGCACTGTAACTCTACCTTACTCTTGTTCCTGCTGAGAACCTGCACCCTGTGCAGGAATACGACACACGTGGCTAAAGCCATCTTCGTTCTGAATGTAATGTTCACTCAACCAGTTCGAAATATCATTGGCTTTGCGATAATCATCGCACACGGCAAATACCGTTGGGCCCGAACCAGAAATACCAAACGCCAGTGCGCCATTGCCCATACTATACGCGCGGGCTTCGTCAAATACCGGCAGCAGTGATTTGCGATAAGGCTCGGCAATCACATCCTGCATAACACTGGCAGCCAGCGCATAATCATCGTTGTATAACGCGTGTACGAAAATGCCCAGTTGACGCCCAAAGGTCAGGGTATCTGCCATAGGGACATCTTTAGGCAGAATATTACGCGCTGCAGATGTCGATACGCTGATACCAGAATAGCACACTACCCAATACCAGCTTTTCACTACCGGTAATGAGACAGTTACCTGGTCCTGCTGACCCGTCATTAACGTCATGCCTCCCAGATAACAAGGCGCAACGTTATCGTAGTGAATACTGCCGCTGATTTGCCCTTCCAGCTCACCCATCATGGTCAGCAATGTGGTTTTGTCGAATGGACGACCAAAGTGCTCATTGAGACCGTGAAACGCAGCCACAATTGAGCTGGCACTGGAGCCCAGGCCACTGCCGATAGGCAGACTTTTCAATAGCGTCATATGAATGGGAGTGACTTCCAAGCCTTTGGCCTGCATGGCTTTTTCAAAATAGCGATAGCAGTCTGTGACGATGTTTTCGTCTGGATTGGCCGGCAGTTTATGGGCAAATACACCCGCTACCGACAATCCGAATTCATCCGCATCACTAACAATAACTTCATCGCCTAACAGACTCCCGTCCAGGGGTTGCAAGGCCGCGCCCAATACGTCGAATCCGAGGCTGACATTGCCTATGGATGCCGGGGCGTACGCTCTGGTTGTTTTCATGTTTGCTGCTCTCAAAACCGATTAATGTGCATTCTGCTTCCACGGCATCGTGCGAAGAATATCGGCAAATACCCCTGCGGCTGTTACGGTCGCACCTGCGCCATAACCCCGAATAACATAAGGGATAGGATTATAATAATCACTGTGAATCGCCAGGGCGTTTTCACCGTCTTTTACTGCTGCCAAGGGGTGAGAAACCGGTACCGCCTTGATCATAACTTTACATTTGTTCCCTTCAATGGAACCGATGTATCTGAGTACTTTACCTTCTGCTTTCGCGTTGGCAACCCGCTCTGAAAATTCAGCATCCAGTTGCGGTAACTGTTCCATGAACGTAGCGATATCGCAATCTTCGGCAAAGCCTTTGGGTAACACCGACTCAATTTCAATGTCGTCGAGCTCTAGTTCCAGGTCCGCTTCACGGGCCATAATCAACAGTTTGCGCGCCACGTCCATACCGCTCAGATCATCACGAGGGTCAGGTTCGGTAAAGCCATTTTCTTTGGCAGTACCTGTTGCTTCAGACAGGCTCATGCCTTCTTCAAGCTTACCGAATACATAAGACAAACTGCCCGACAAAATACCTTCAAAGCGGTGCAGAACGTCCCCGGCAATAAACAGTTTTTGCAGGTTATCGATAACCGGTAGGCCAGCACCAACAGTGGTTTCGTACAAGTACTGACGGTTAGTTTGTAGCGCGGTGTTGCGCAACTTTTTGTAGTAGGCCAACGTGTCGGTATTGGCTTTTTTGTTTGGCGTTACCACGTGGAAACCATTTTCCATCATATCCACATACTGGCTGGCAATGCTTGCGTTGCTGGTACAGTCAACAATGACCGGATTAACCAGCGCATTGCTATTCACGAAATCGTGCAGACGTTCTACAGAGAACTGGTCCTGTGCATCCGCTAGTTCAGCTTTCCAGTCACCGACTAGGTCGATACCCTGACTATTCAGCAATAACTTGCGGCTATTCGCGATACCGTAAACACGTGCCTGAATATTGCGACCCAATAACGTAGGTTGCTGCTTTTCAATCTGCGCCAGCAATTCAGCACCGACGACACCGCAACCAATCAGGAAAATATCGATAGTGTGGCGGTCTGAGAAGAAGTTCTGGTGAATCACTTTTACCGCTTTCTTAGCGCGCTTGGCTTCAATAACGGTAGAAATGGAACGCTCTGATGAGCCCTGCGCAATGGCGATGTTGTTTACCCGAGCTTGAGACAAGGCGTTAAAGAAGCGTGCAGCCAATCCTTTGGTATGACGCATGCCGTCACCCACCAGGGTCACAATAGCCAGGTCGTGGCGCACTTCGATAGGGTCCAGCAACTGGTTCTGTAACTCCAGCGCAAAAGCGTCTTCCAGCAAGGTTTGTGCACGCTGGGCATCTTTGCTGCTAATACAAAAACTGATTGAATATTCTGAGCTGGACTGCGTGATCAGGCTGATAGAGATATGTGCGTTAGACATGACCTCAAACACACGGCTGGCCATACCCACCATGCCTTTCATACCCGGACCTGCAACATTGAACATAGCAATATTGTCGAGCTGTGAGATGCCTTTTACGCTGGTCCACTGGGTACTGGCTTCATTACTAATTAAAGTACCCGGCGCGCTGGGGTTGAGGGTATTTTTGATCAAGCAAGGGATATGATGCTGAGCAATCGGGCCGATGGTTTTAGGGTGCAGTACTTTGGCGCCAAAATAAGACAGCTCCATGGCTTCCTGATAAGTCAGCTTATCGAGCAATACCGCACCTTCAACCTGGTTCGGATCGGCATTGTACACACCGTCAACGTCTGTCCAGATCTCGCAGCACTCCGCGTCGATACAGGCCGCCAGTACTGCAGCAGAATAGTCTGAGCCGTTGCGGCCTAAAGTGACTTTTTCGCCCGCTTCATTTGCTGCTACAAAACCCGGCATGATGATCAATTGACTACCATCGGTATTCACGTCGCTAAAGCGCGCTTTGCTCAACGCGACATCGGCGATGCTGTCCAGGTAATCCCCTTCAGCCAGTACATATTTTACCGGGTCAATAACAATATTGTTCACGCCCTGCGCTGTCAGGATTGCGCTGAACAAGTTAACGCTGATGTATTCGCCCAGGCTCATGATGCTCGCTGTTACCGGATCCGGCGAGCAGCCCAATAACGCGATACCTTGCAGTTGTTTGTTTAACGCGCTTAAGTGTGTCGCGATAAAGTCGCTTATACGTGCGAATTCGAAACCATCAAGTTGCGCATTCAGTTCTTCAGCAATGCCATTTACTTTCTTATCGAGTTCCGCAAACAGCGCGCTGTAATCTTCACCTGCTGCCGCCTGGTCGCACAAAGCACCAAGCGCATTGGTTACACCTTTGGGAGCAGACAAGACCACAGCAGCACCACTTGCCTGGTGAATGGTCGTGCTAATCTCGGTCACCCGCATGTAACGCTGTGCATCGGCCAGAGATGAACCACCAAACTTTAAGACTTTCATTGAATGCTCCTTGACTGCATTGTGTTGTGGGCTAATTTGGCCCTTTCGTTACCGCAAAAAAAAACCCGCTCTTTTCAGGGCGGGCTTTCGTTGTCTGTTTGCTTACGCGCACTAGCCAGCGACCGCCCTCCTAGAGGTGGTAATAATCATGCCGGTGGTGCTAATCATCGTCTTCATGCGTTCAATTTGCCGTATAGACGTCTATATGTCAACAGGCTTTGCGCATTTTTCAGACCGTTCCGTTGCCATTATGGCCGGAATCTTCATATTTGGGCGCGTATAATAGCACGTAAACGCCTTGTTCGGCTAGGGATCCACAGAGTAAATAGCAAAAAGGGGCGTCACTGAAGTTTCGCCCCTCTATTTTGCTCATTGCGGCATGACTTACGAGCCGAACATCACCATAAGCACCATGAGCACAAAACCCACACCGGCTATTTTAAGCCCGTTTTTATAAGGCAGTGCTCTTGGCATAAACATCAGGAAAGACGAGACAACGAAGAACAATAACGCCACACCAAACGCAATATTCACAATAAACAGCGGACTGTTCGTAGTGGCTTTGTGCAGCTTCACCATTTTGGCCAGTGGTGCCGGGTAATCCTTTTGCGTATAGACCACCTCACCGCTTTGCTTGTTGTATTCGCCCTGACGGAATCGAATGGTGTCTGCAGTCTCTTCTACAACCGCAAAGCCTTTCATACGCAGTTGCTCACCTAAACCTTTACCACTTAGCCCAACTTCCAACTGACGTTCGTGCGTGCTTTCATACTTTAAAAAGTCCGTTGTTCTGAAAATCAGTAACACACCGCTGATCGCATACACGGCCATGATGCCCGCTAGGAAAAAACCAATCCAGCGATGGTATTGTCGAAAACTATTGTGAAACTTTGGTGAAGGCATGTTTTTCCTCATGAGTAAATAAAGTTAATTCGGCTAGTTTGCCGAAAAAATGATTTTGATTACAGTGAATTAACGTTTCTTGACTTTTGGTGGGGCTCTTCAAACCTGTGTGTTAGTGGAATTTGCGTTCGGACACCAACAACAAGGTATCGCGAATATTTTCCACGGATACCGGCTTGGTTAAAAATGCGTTCATCCCGACGTTAAAGCAGGCTTGCCTGTTCTCATTGGTGGTATTTGCTGTCATGGCAATAATGGTGAGGGATTTGTGGTCATACCCCAGTTCACGGCGAATTTTTCGCGTGGCCTGGAATCCATCCATCACATCCATTTCGCAGTCCATAAAGACCACGTTGTAATCCCTGTTTTGCTTTAACGTCTTGATTGCTTCCAGCCCATTTACCGCATAGTCTGCGGTCAGGCTCAGCTCAGACAGCATGGCTTCCATGACGATGCGGTTTATTTCATTGTCTTCTACCACCAGCACTTTCATACCTTGAAGTTGCGCGACGACTGACGGCGAAGCGACGCGTCTGGCAGTGATATTCGCCTGCTCGGAATAGGGAAACTTCAATGAAACAGTAAATTCAGAGCCGGCTCCCGGATGACTATGTACGCTTATGTCACCATGCATGGCCTGGCACAATTCTTTGACTATCGACAAACCTAACCCCGTACCGGCGTTCGCCTGATTGTCGAATTGTTGAAACGGCTTAAAGATACGCGCGGTCTGCTCCCGGGTCATCCCCTTCCCGGAATCGGCCACACGAGCTACTAATTCCAGCAACGCGCCGGTTTGTATTGTGGTGATAGTAAATTTAATGTGCCCGCCAAAAGTAAACCGCAATGCGTTATTCAGGATATTCGTGAATATTTGCTTTACCCGGACCTCATCGGCTTCAACCCAATCTTGTTGGCAATAATGGGTTTCAAACTCCAGTTGTATACCTTGCTTTTCACAAAGCGGTAAATACAACGCCTGCAGGTCGTTAAACACTCTTGCCAATGACAACGGCGCAGGCGAAATCAGCAATTCACCACTGTCTATTTTTGAGTAGTCCAACACGTCATTGATAAGACGTACAAGGGTCTCCGAGCTTTGCATTGCAATCGCTATTTTGGTTTCCAGAATGTCTTTGTCCAGACCGGAGTGAATGGTTTGCAACATGCCAGAAATCCCATTGATGGGCGTGCGCAATTCATGGCTGATTTTAGCAATTAATTGACTGCGTGCCTGCAACAGGTTCTCGGCTTCCTGCTTTTTCACTGCAAGCAGGTTTCGATTTGCGACCTGGGCATCAATATCCTGAAACGCTCCGAACAAGCGAACGCATTCGCCATCTTTGAATTCTGCCTCGCCTAATGCTGCAACCCATTTTTCTTTGCCGGTATAAGTAATCAGGCGGACTTCCAGGCTCCAGGACTCACCTTTCTCAAAACCGCGCTCAACCGCATCAACAATTTGCTGACGGTCTTCCCCTTCTTTGTAAAAGTCGATGGCGGTTTCCAAATTGGGCTCAAAGTCGTCGGGCACTTCATGAATAAAGCGCGTCTGATCGCTCCAGTACACTTTGCCGGATTGCACATCAACTTCCCAAAAACCAATGTTCGCAAGGCGCTGCATGGCTTGTAAAGAATTTAGCCGCCGCCGTTTCCATACCAGGCTTTCGTCTCTGGCCAACGCCGTTTCAATGACCGCGGCAATGGTTTTGATTAAATCAAGCTCAGCATCGCTAAAAGCAGATGCCTGTTGTTGGGTGAATAAAAAGAACAGGGTCCGGGGTAATTTGCCCTGACTTAAAATCGGCGCCCCCAAATAAGTGTGAATGGCAAACAAATTCACAAATGGGTGTTCTGACACATCAGACGTACTGCAGTCTTCGTAGTACGTTAGCTCACCGCTTTCAATGGCCTTATTACAAAGTACGTCTTTTACAGGCAGGGTAATACCTGCCTCAAAAGACAGCTGAGATGATTGATTGATGCTATGCAGTCGATACAGTGAATGGTCAACGTCGTCGATGCCGCCATAGCCTACAGCGTCGGCACCAAACGATCCGCGGCAAATCTCGAGTAAGCGATCTATCATAACCGGCGTACTTAGATTTTGATCCGACGATATATCTAAAATCGTCTTGTAAATAAGAGGGTTACCGCGTTCTAACTGCATAGGAATAACCGGTTTTCTGACTAACTGGTTTATTTTTAGTGTCGGGTATCATACCACTTGTGGCTCATTAGCCAAGAGCGAAAAAAAATCGTTCTCATTTATTGGTTTGCTAAAGTAATAGCCCTGTCCCTCTTCACAGTTAATTTGCTTCAGTGTCTCCCATTGCTCAGCAGTTTCGATGCCTTCACCCACCAGTTTCAAACCCAGACTATGAGCCAGATGCACAATCACATCGACAATGTTTTTTGCTTGCTCGTCTGCCAGCATGTCTTTCACAAAAGAACGATCGATTTTAAGGATATCGAGTGGAAACATCCTCAGATAGCTCAAACTCGAGTAACCGGTACCAAAATCATCCAATGCAATTGAAATTCCCAACGACGATAACTGCGTTAAAATATCCCGGGTTTCTTCGAAGTCGGTCATTAACGCAGACTCGGTCACCTCCAGCTCCAACAAATGACTGGGTAAGGCCGCTTCGTTTAGCATGTCCTCAAGCTGGTTGCAGATATCACTTTCGTGAAATTGCTGAGCCGAAATATTCACAGCAATCTTGAGCGGGTGCCCCTGACGTTCCAGTTTTTTAGCGGTTTGAATACTTTGTTGTAACACCTGACGGCCAAGTTCGTGAATTAAACCTGACTCCTCGGCAAACCCAATAAATTTGTCGGGCGGGATCATGCTTCCATCTTCTCCGGCCAGTCTGACCAACGCTTCCGCACCGGTGATCGTTCCCGACACCAAATTGTATTTTGGTTGATACTGCACAATGAGGCTTTCATTTTCCAACGCAGTGCGAAGCGACTTTTCAATACTTACCCGTTCGTTAAGCTCCAACTGCAAGTTGGTAGAAAAGTAACAATAACGGTTCTTTCCGGTGGTTTTCGCTCTGTACATGGCGGTATCGGCATGGCGCATTAACTCCTCAGCGTTTGACGAGTCGGTTGGGTAAAAGCTTATTCCCACACTGACACTGAGTTTGTGTTCTTCACCTGAGATTGAAAACGGTTCCTGAATGGCTTCAATGATATCCATCGCCACTATATCCGTCACGTTGTGCGAATTGATTTCCGGAATCATAACCACGAATTCATCACCACCGACCCTCGCAAGTGTCGTTTCGGTGTCGCACAGATGTTCCAGCCGTTGCGCCACTTGTGTAATCACAATATCACCCACTGAATGCCCCAGCGCGTCATTGAGATACTTAAAGTTATCGATATCAATCAACAATAAGGCGACAGACTTCCGGCTTATTTGTGCACGAGAAATGCTCTGCAACACGCGGTCATGCAACAACATGCGGTTCGGCAGGCCGGTGAGCTGGTCGTGATTTGCTAAGTGGGTCATTTGCGTCGCAAGCGCAATAGACTCGGTCACATCCTGGAACACAATCACGCAACCGACCAGATTTTGTTGCTTATCGCGGATTGGCGCAGCAGAGTCCTCTACCCGGTATTCACGCCCTAAACGATTGGTAATTTTAGCGTTCAGCGCCATGGCGACGACACGCTTTTCCTTCAAAGCAATTTCAACCGGGTTAGGCAATGGCTGATTCGTTGTAGCATCGGATATCACCATAACCTCGCCAATTGGCAAGCCAATAGCAGAGTCTTTGTGCCATCCCGTCAGCCGCTGAGCAACCGGGTTAATGAAGGTGATTTTCCCTTCTTCATCTGTCGCAATGACCGCATCCGCAATAGAGTTTAAGATGACTTTCAGATACTGGCGCTCTTCTTCAATTTGTCGCCGCGCACTAATCACCGCGCGTTCCTGAAGCTTTAACTGCAGATGATTGTTAACACGCGCCCGGCAAAGCGTTAAGTCAAAGGGCTTGGTAATGAAATCGATTCCCCCCATTTCAAGGGCTTTTCGCTCAGTCTCGTAGTCATGATGAGAGGTAATGAAAATCACAGACGGCACTTTCGTATAGGCCTGTTCTTTAATGCGCTTGCACACATCAAAACCGTTGATGTCAGGTAATTCAATATCCAGTAACACGATATCCGGTTGAGATATCGCGGCTAATGCGAGCCCTTCCTGCCCGTTCTCTGCGGTTGATACCTGGGCTAAGTCCTCAAGACCACTGGCGAGGACTGCCAGTGCCCCTGGGTCATCGTCGATGACCAGAATTTTTAATGTCCCTTCCATTGCAGGCTCCTCCGTTTACTACTTCATTGCAAGGTTCGATATATTCGCCGTCCAGCCTGACCGGGTTCGTAAGCAACCCTATTGCGAATCAGCGTCGCTTTAATAAATGAAAAAACAACACTTTTTCACATTACTGCCTATACTTACCCACTGAAATCAGCAGAAAACATAGCAATTTGTCGCAGCTTTGAAAAAGCGGCTGGATGTAAATCGTTCCCTCATAGATAATGATTAGCATTCAATCTGGTTTTAGTATAGGTGATTGGTCGTATTTCACTAACTTTTGATGAACTGTAAAGCGAGCCAACTTTGAGCAACATAAAATACACCTACATACTGCTAGTCGGATTATTTGGCCTGTTATTGGGCGTGTCACTGATTCATGAAAGCTATATAGAGAAAGAAGCCTTCAACGAAATTGCAAAACAGCACCAGGTCAATTTACACGAAATTAAAATCGACTTTTCGAATCGTATTAATGAAAGTATCAATGCCATTCACTTTTTATACTCCACGCCGCCGATTAGCGGTTTGGTGAGAGCATCTGAAGACCCGGAAGGTATCGACCGTCTTGACGACACCTCTTTTGATGGCTGGCGGTCGCGACTAGAAACCATTTTCACAGCTTTTCTTGAAAACAACGCCCAATACTCACAGGCCAGGGTGATTTATGCAGACTCTGGGGACGAATTCATCCGGGTGGAACGCTTTCGTGGTGATGTTCGCGTTGCCACGCCTAATTTGTACCAGAACAAGAAACACACTGATTATTTTATTGAAGCGACGCAGTTAAAGCGGCAACAGCTTTATATTTCACCGATTAGCTTAAACCGTGAATTTGGTGAAATTACTGTACCCTATCAGCCGACAATTCGTTTTATCCTGCCCATTTTCACCGATCAGGGTAAACTTTTTGCTTTTCTGGTCATCAATAAGAACCTCGCCAATCTGTTCGAATCAGCCAGAGAATTTATTCCGGCAGGCCAACAGTTGGCTTACAGTGATGAGGCCGGATACTTTCTGGAACACTTTGATCCTGTACTGTATTTTACAAAAGATTTGTCACCTGATAAGACCTTTACCAGTGAATATACAACAACGACGTTGATACCCAATCTACTAAGTAAAGTAACCCCGTTATCTGGCACAATGCCAGCTAGCTATGTGTCCAGCAGCGCAATGATGGTGCCTTCAGGACATCGTCCTTACCAACTAACCGTGTCGATATTCAGTGACAGTGCGTTTATTGATAAGTTCTTGTGGGATCGCCGGGTCTCTTTTTATACCGCCATTGCAATTGTGCTATTACTTTTCTCAATGGCTTTGTCATTAATTAACCGTGCATCGAATCGCAATCGCAAACTCGCCGAAGCCAGGGCTGAAGCGCAAGCCGTGGTGACCGCTGCGATCGATGTCATCATTACCCTGGACAATCAGGGTGCGGTTACCTCGTGCAACTTCGCTGCCGAGCGTATGCTAGGGGTGAACAAGCAACAATTGTTGGGTGAAAAGCTCGCCCCGTACTTTAACCCGCACTCCAACACGCCCATTGAAACCATAATATCCAATACTGAAACTGAATCAGATCTTACATGGAACAAAGGCGCAGAAGAGTGCCATTATCACTGCACAAAAAGCGTGATTAAATTGTCAAAAAAAGTCTCTGCATTGGCGCTGATTTTTCGGGATTCGACTCAGGATATGCAAGCTAAACAGGAAGCTGCCAACATAAACCAGGTGCTGGAAACCAAAATTGCTAAACGCACCCAGGAGTTGGAATCTGCACGCAATGAAGCGGTAGAAAACAGCAAGGTTAAAAGTCAGTTTATTTCCAATATCAGCCATGAAATGCGAACACCCTTGAATGGAATTTTGGGTGCTCTGGCCATGTTAAAACGACAGCGCTTGCTACCGGAAACTGAAAAATTCATCAATATGGCTGAGGTCAGTGCGTTTAACCTCAACGTCCTCATCAACGACATTTTGGACCTGTCGAAAATTGAAGCAGGTAAACTGGATTTAGAGAGCAAACTGTTTAACCCAACGGTATTGATAAACGATCAGGTCACCACCCACGCCGTAAAAGCCATCGAAAAAGGGCTGGAATTTTATCTCGATACCTCAGCGCTTAACTTTCGCACGTTTCGCAGCGACCCACATCGACTCGCACAGGTGTTAAACAACATTATCAGCAATGCCATAAAATTTACCGAGCGTGGGGCGGTTATTGTAAAAGCCCGTACCGATGCCCTCGACTCTACCGGTACGCTTACCATCACCATCAGTGATACCGGCATTGGCATCGCCAAAGAGAAAATACCGAAGTTATTTAATGCGTTCCAACAAGCCGACAATAATATTGCGTCCAGATACGGTGGTACCGGCCTTGGCCTGCTAATTTGTAAGCAACTCGTCAACATGATGGGCGGTCAAATTTCACTCGACTCCGAGCTTCACAAAGGCACCGATGTCACCATTACCCTGCCAACCAATGAATGGGAACCTTATGCCGAAAGTGAAATTAAGCGACTTACCGATAAAACCGTGGGCGTTTACACTCACAGTGAAAACGCGGCTCGAATTATTACTAATATAGTGAAAAGCCTGGACGGTAAGCCGTTTATATTGGAAAGCAGCCATCTTGAAGCGCCGCTTCCCGATCTCCCTGACAATTTGATCGTAGATGTATCACTTTCTGAAGCGACGAAACTGGTGACCTGGTTGTCATCGCAGGCGAACAAACCCAAGTTATTCGTGCTAAAAGCCTTTACGCAGAACTTTTATTTAGACTATGAGCCACTGGAGTATCTGAATAAACCCCTGTTACGCACCGAGTTTTTAGCGAAATTTATTAATCAGCGCGGGCAAACTTCCGAGTTTGTTTCAGACTTTTATCACCGACGTCAAACTGATGTAGATGCACAGCACCTTTACGACGCAAGCACGCTGAAAGGCAAAGTACTGTTGATTGTCGATGACAACGACATCAACCTGGAAGTAGCAGCCAGTCTGCTATCGGAACTACCTGTTACCATTTACTGCGCGAACTCCGGAGAAGATGCTATCACCCGTTTGATTAACCTTGAATCAGAGGGCACGCCAGCCGATGCTATTCTGATGGATTGCAATATGCCGGGTATCGATGGTTATGAAGCCACCCAGCTTATCCGACAGGGAAAAGCCGGGGAGCATACAGCGGCAATCCCGATCATCGCGATGACAGCCAATGCCCTGCAAGGCGAAAGAGAGAAATGCTTGCGCATTGGCATGGACGATTTTATTACCAAGCCACTGGAACCCAATGAGTTTATAACCAAGTCGGTAGCATGGCTACAAACCGAGGAAGTGGTGATATCAACGCCAGAAGAGGCGCAAACCAGCCCCCAAAAAGAAGAAGCCACTGCGGCTTCAGGCAATACACAGCAAGAATCAGAACCAAGCTTACCGATTTGGGACAAAGGTGCAGCATTGGGAAGATTAATGAACAACGAGGCATTACTGAACAAGCTTGTTGATATCTTTCTTTCAGGAGCTGAGCCCATCTTTGCAGAGCTGTCAGCAGCGGTACACAATGGCGACTACGAAACAGTGCGTCAGCGCAGTCACAAGCTAAAAGGACAAACCGGAGAAATTGGTGCTCAGCAACTCTACGACACCATGAGTAAACTCGAACAAAGTGCTAAAAACCAGGAGCCAGACATAAACACACGGTTCAATGTCGCCAAAACCCAATTTGAGGCCCTGTTAGACGAGCTAAAACAAGCCACAGAAGCCTGATTCAGGAGTTGCATTATTCACACAACCAGTTAATCGCTTCCGTTGAATCAGTAAAGTAGTTGGCTTCGCCACCAATAAACCAGTCACCCACTGTGGCCATTAGCGCTTGCCAGTCTTTATTTCCCACGATGGCGATTTTTTCGAACTCGTTGCCGTGCTTTAAACCAATTTTGAAGTCATCCCACGCGGCGCGCAGCTCCCAGCCACTAAATGCAGTCACATCTACCAACATTTTGACATGTGGTGAGCCAATCGTGTTTAACGCACCTTCCAGCAGTGGCGTAAACGCTTCGTAATCGGCATGGGTCAGTTTTCCTGCGGCTTTCATTACAATGTAAAGGGTGTTTTCAAAACGCTCTATTCCGATTGAAATACTGTGAGTCTGGGTCATAACTGGCGGTCCGGGTTATTCAGTCTTACACTTACGCTATCTCATATTCGCCTGCTGTATGCTGACATAAATCAACAAAAATACCTGTCTCATTCGCCTGCGCCATGCGCTGTGGTAAGGTGACAGCGGATTGACTACGTCGAGTAAAAACGTGACAGAACACGCTCAAGCCAAAAAAATGGCCTATCAAATAATGACCAGCTTCGATAAAAACTATCGCTGGTTCAGTCGAATTACCCGCGGCGCGCAGGAGCGCTTTGAGAAAGGACACTGGCGTGATGCCCTTGCCGCTTCTAAAGAGCGTATCAGCATATACGAACAAAGCCTGGCCGATGCCGTTGCCGATTTGTACGAACAAATCATCGTGCACCAAAAAGACGTTGAATTCTGGCATGCGTTGAAAGCGGCTTTCGCCAACCTGATAGAAAGCCATCCGCAGTACGAACTGGCTGAAACCTTCTACAACTCCGTTATCGGAAAAGTATTTCGGCACAGGTCTATCGACAACAACATTATGTTTGTATTGCCAAGCCGGTGCTTCTTGCCCGGACAGGACCGGGCAAAAGTCATTCACAGTTTCGACACCAAAACCACCGTGGCGGAAATGTACGAAGCCATTTTTGCCTGCTATCGCTTTAATATCCCGTTTGAAGATCGCACCAGGGACATGCAGTTCCTCGACGATGCCTTGCGCAATCGACTTACCAAACAAGAACTCGGCAGTGTATCTGCGGTAGAAATGCTGAAATCGGTATTTTATCGCGGTAAAGCGGCTTATTTGATTGGCCGCATTAAGATGCCCGAGCAAACCCTGCCGTTCGTCATTGCATTGCAGACCAACGATAGCAATGCCCTGTTTGTAGACGCGCTGCTCACGGACCGCCATGATCTTAGCGTTATTTTTGGCTTTGCCCGCTCTTATTTTATGGCAGATACCCAATACCCGGGCGAACTGGTTGCTTACCTGCACGAGTTAATGCCCAACAAAAAAGTGTTCGAATTGTATATTGCCCTGGGCCACTACAAACATGGCAAAACGGTGTTTTACCGCAACTTTTTACAACACATGGACAAATCTGACGACGCCTTCGAAATCGCGCCGGGTATTCGCGGTTTAGTGATGATGGTGTTTCACCTGCCTTCTTACGGTGTGGTGTTTAAGATCATTAAAGACGAGTTTGCTGAAAGCAAAAAAATCACCCGCGAACACGTTATCGATCGCTATCGGCTGGTAAAAATGTCCGACCGGGTCGGACGTATGGCAGATACGCACGAATACGTGAATTTTCGTTTCCCGCTGCACCGGGTACACCCTGATTTATTGGCCGAACTGCAGGAAACCTGCGCGTCCAGTGTCAGCATCAGCGGTGATGAACTGGTGATCAAGCACTTGTATATCGAGCGAAAAATGACGCCGCTCAACCTGTTCCTACAACAGGAAACCGACCCACAGAAATTAGAAAATGCGATTGACGAGCTCGGCACCTGTATTAAACAAATAGCCATGGCTAACATCTTCCCCGGCGACATGCTGCATAAGAATTTTGGCATCACCCGTCACGGCAGGGTCATATTTTATGACTACGATGAAATTTGTTTGATGAGCGAGCGTAACTTCCGTGATATTCCGAAGTCAGACGATCCTTACGCCCTTGATACCTTGTCTGTTGCACCAAGTGATGTTTTCCCGGAGCAATTCGAGCACTTTATTGTGGGTAAGCGACCATTCAAAGAAATGCTGAAAGCCAAACACGGCGACCTGATGACCTCCGAATACTGGCGCCGCGTGCAGAAAGAAACATCTAAAGGGGAAATCCATAACTTCACCCCTTACCCACAATCCCGTCGGTTCAGCCGCCACCCGGACAGACTCGCGCAATCAACCCCAGCTACGTCTGCTTCAACCAATAACGACGCGAAAACGAGTGATGAATTGTCGTAGTGCCGAACCATCGAACTACAGCATCTCGACAATGAATCAAACACCCTACGTTACTCACCCATGGCAGGCGCCATGGGCTGAGTAAACGTGTCTGGAAAAAAGTATTGCTGAAGTGTAGCTATAAGCTGAAACGGGTACCTACATTGCAGTAATAAACAACGCAATACTGATCGCCAACCCTGCAACAAAAGCCACACTCCGCAGGGTATTCCACGCATACCAGTAGCAGAATAAATACAGAATCCGGCATGCAACAAAGCTCAGTGCTAATGCGATGTGGGTGGCGCCAACAGACGAAGTCGCCAGCACAACCAACGCGGCTGGGGCGAAATAGGTGATGGCTTCAAAGCAATTGTAATGCGCAGCATTTGCCCTTGCCCCAAAGCCCTTGAGCGACTGTTGCTGTTCCCGGGGTAACGCGTTGTCGTAACCGCCATGCCGATGCATTGCCACCGCCAGCGGTATTTTAGCCAGAAATGGCATAATACAGACGAGCAACAAACAACTTACATATAACGTCATCAGATTCCCTCCTTCAGGCTGTTAGCGCAGCGGCTATTGGCGTTGCATAAAAATAGTAACTTCGGCCATGACCAACCCAAACTTTTTAATGTACGAGCGGTTCATCAGTGTGTCATTGTCCAGCGCCCAGAACCAATCGTCAAACACAACTGTGTACGTGGTGTCATCAACAGGCAGGTCCATGGAATAGGTAAAATTGAAAGCATTACCGTATGGCTTGCCTTTGGCCACGTCGAGGATATCAGAAGCTTGGCCGGTATAGGTGCCGTCTGCCTCTGGCGTAATCCTCCAAATCCTTGATTCAGGCCCTTCCCCCAGCGAGTAAGTGAAACGCTCGTCTAACACCAATACGTTGCCGTCCATGCTACCGACAATATCAACCGTGAAGCGCTGCACCACTTCACCGGAACGGTTTTGCACAATTCCCCAGGCTTTTACATCACCCTTGAAAAAACGCTCTAACGAAAATGCCGGTGTGTGTTGTTTATATGTCTCTCCGTCGATGGACACACTGCAACCCGCCACAACAATGCATAATAATAGTAATCCTAAATACCGCATTACTTTGCTACTCCTGCTAATAACTTGTTCCTGAACTCAGGTTCGCTGGTTTGCTCCCCTAACCAAATTGCAAAAAACCGTGACGCAAACCCCGGCGCTTCAATATCACCAAGCAACGAACCGTTGAGGTAAAACCGCGCGCTACCGTTGTCCAGATATACACCGGTCAGCGTGTCACCGCTGGTCACATCCGGAAACAGATCGCGCATCAGCGGTAACCAACGGTCTAAGTCGGCGCGACTCACACCAGACTGTCTGCGCATTTCCTTAACGGAACGTGACGCAATGTCCTCACCGTCAAAGTCACGCAGATAAGTGAGCGACAACGCATAGGGCGAATTGGCTTGCCATTTGCCCTCAGGGGCAAACAAGGTGGCGTCATACACATCCCAGAACAACACTGAAAAACGGCCGGACCCCACTGGCTCTGCGCCGGGTACTTCGGCATCGATAAAAGGACTTACCAAAGACTCACTCCTCGCTTCTGTACCCAGCGCTATGACGAACAACAATGCGGCGCTAATCTGCAAGCCCGATTGCCACGCTTTCTTTGCTATTAACTTCATTGATTTCACATTACCGACCAATGGAATTACACTGTGCCTTTTATACCTGCTGCACCTGTAAAATGATCACTCTGAACCCCGCTGTCGACGTTGTCCTGTTCCCATGAGCAACCATTTTAATGTAGAGCAAAAACTGGGGATCAAACTTCCCACTCCGTTACAGTCATTCTCACCAGACTGGCCTGGGGCAGAACGGGTGTCGATTCACATTAAACGCGACGACCTGATACACTCGGTGGTGTCTGGCAATAAATGGCGAAAATTAAGCGGTGTGTTTTCAGATCCGGCCACGCTGCCGAATGCCATACTGAGTTTTGGCGGCGGCTTTTCGAATCACCTGCATGCACTCGGTTATTGCTGTCATCAGTTGAATATTCCGTTTACAGCCCTGGTGCGTGGAGATTACTCTGCCAATCCAACGCCCATGTTGCGTGACCTCATCAACTGGGGTACCCGGATCCGTTACGTCAATCGTATTGAATATAGTCGACGCCATGACCACGATTACCTGAATCAACTTCGCCTTGCGCATCCTGACACGACCCTGATCCCTGAAGGCGGCAGCCAGCAGGCGGCCCTGACCGGCGTGCAGTCGGTAATCACAGAAACCGAACACAATTTTGATGTGGTTATATGCCCGGTTGCCAGCGGCGCCACGCTGGCCGGACTAATTACCGCTTTGGAGCCACAACAACGGGCGATGGGTATTGCAGTTCTGAAAGGGGTTGGTTATCTTGAGTCTCTCGTTGAACAATTTTTACCCGCCAGAACAGACAACTGGCATATTGCGCATGACTTTCATCACGGGGGTTATGCAAAGACATCAGCGCCCCTGCTGACTCTGATTCAATCAGTAAGCGAACAGCACCAGCTTCCTCTGGAGCCCGTTTACAGTGGCAAAGTGTTGTTTGCGTTAAAAAGTATGCTGGCGTCGCACGTTTTTGCGCAAGGCTCGCGAATTCTGGTGTTGCATACAGGGGGGCTACAGGGAGCGCGTTCAACGAAGGTTGAATGATCTGTTGAAGCATGACAGGCGTTTTAACTACAACCTCACAAGCATAACGACAGGAGATTTCATGAGCGATGTTCATACCGGCTTTTCACGCCCCAGTCAGTTACTGATTGATAGGGCTTTGGTACTGTGCAAAGTGCTGCTGCGTATGGAAAATTCGTTTTACCCTTTTGCGGCTATTTATGAAAATGGTCGCATTGGCTGTTTGTTTTCCGACGATCACGGTGTTGAAAACCCGGGCGAAATGCAATTACTTGAGCATTTGCAGTGGCGCATTATCGACAACATCACCGACAACGACGCTTATGCGACACTGGTTTATGCCGCTCAAATTGAAATCAACGACAAACAGGCACAAGATGCTATTGTTATAACGTTATGTGAACCAAATAAACCCGAACGCTCGGTGGTATACCCTTATTACCGGAGTAACCAACGCATTATTCTGGCGCCTCCGTTAATTGAAAAATAGCTGTCAAAATCAGCTGTTAACTTTATCGCCACAGACACACGACTTTGCTTGCCAAAATTCAACTGTCTGATAGCATTCACCCCAAATTTACCTCCATAATAAAAGGGATAAAGATATGTCTCGTGTTTTGATTATTGGTGCCGGTGGCGTCGCGACAGTAACCATTAAAAAATGTGCCCGTTTACCAGAGTATTTTGATGAAATTTACCTGGCCAGCCGCACCGTTTCAAAATGTGAAGCGCTGCAACAGGAAGTTGGCGCAGACCGCGTAAAAGGCGTATTCGCAGTTGACGCAGACGACGCGAAAGCCGTTGAAGCGTTAATTAACGAAGTTAAGCCTGATCTGGTGGTTAACCTGGCACTACCGTACCAGGATCTGCCTATTATGGACGCGTGTTTAGCAACCAAAACAGACTACCTGGATACCGCGAACTACGAGCCAAAAGACGAAGCTAAATTCGAATACAGCTGGCAGTGGGCGTATCAGGACAAATTCAAAGATGCAGGCATTATGGCACTGCTGGGCAGTGGCTTTGATCCAGGTGTAACTAACGTTTACACAGCCTACGCCGCCAAGCACTACTTCGACGAAATCCACTACCTGGATATCGTCGATTGTAATGGCGGTGACCACGGTCAAGCGTTTGCAACTAACTTTAACCCTGAAATCAACATTCGCGAGATCACCCAGCGCGGTCGTTTCTGGGAAAATGGCGAATGGAAAGAAACTGATCCATTGAGCGTACGTGAAGATCTGGACTACCAGAACATTGGTGTGCGTGCGTCATACCTGATGTTCCACGAAGAACTGGAATCCATTGTTAAGCACTTCCCTACCCTGAAGCGCGCGCGTTTTTGGATGACTTTCGGCGATGCTTACCTGAACCACCTGCGCGTGCTGGAAGGCATTGGCATGACCAGCATCGAGCCAGTTGAATTCCAAGGCCAGAAAATCGTCCCTCTGGAGTTCCTGAAAGCAGTATTACCCAACCCAGGCTCACTGGCAGAAGGCTACACCGGCATGACCTGTATCGGTACGTATATTACCGGTGTGAAAGACGGCAAAGAAAAGACCATCTTCATCTACAACAACTGTGACCACGCAGTGTGTAATGAAGAAGTGGGCGCTCAGGCAGTGTCTTACACAACAGGCGTTCCAGCCATGATTGGCGCGATGATGATGTTGCAAGGCAAATGGCATAAGCCAGGCGTGTGGAACATGGAACAATTCGATCCAGACCCATTCATGGACGAGCTGAACAAGCACGGCCTGCCATGGCATGTACTGGAATGTGACAGCAGTCCGTTTGCTAAATAATCCCGGAGAGCAGCCTTGACTGATTTAACCCAGCGTACCGATATCCCTTCACCCTGCTATGTGCTGGAAGAAGCGAAGCTGGTGCGCAACCTTGAGCTTATGAAACGCGTGCAGGACGAGTCTGGCGCGCGCATCATTCTGGCCCTGAAAGGCTTTTCCATGTGGTCGAGCTTCGACATCATAAAACCCTATCTGCACGGCGCAACTGCCAGTTCAGTATGGGAAGCCAAGCTCGCCAGTGAAATGGGCAAAGAAGTGCATGCTTTTTCACCTGCATACAAACCTCAGGATATGGTGGAGCTGGCAAAACTGGTTAACCATATTTCGTTCAACAGTCTGGGCCAGTGGCAACGCTATCAGGACCAACTTCCAGGGGTGTCTCAAGGTTTGCGGGTCAATCCGGAGCATCAGGAAGCAGAAACGCCTTTATATGACCCGGCAGCACCAGGCTCTCGCCTCGGTATTCGCGCCGCGGAGCTGGAAGGCGTTGATCTGAGCGGCATTGAAGGCTTTCACTGCCACAACCTGTGTGAGTGTGATTCGTTTGCAACCGAGCGTACGCTTAAAGCACTGGAAACTCGCTTTGGTAAATGGTTCGGTCAACTCAAGTGGCTAAATCTGGGCGGCGGGCATTTGATGACCCGCGCCGGGTACGACGTTGATCATCTGATCAATACGCTGAAAGACTTCAAATCACGCTATCCGCATCTGGACGTAATTTTGGAGCCGGGCTCAGCGGTAGCGTGGCAAACCGGTCCGTTGATTGCCGAAGTCGTCGACATTGTCGAAAACGAAGGCAAGATTGCGATTCTGGATATTTCTGCCACCGCGCATATGCCGGACGTGCTGGAAATGCCCTACCGCCCGACAATTTTAAACGCCGCCATGCCAGGCGACAAAGCATATGATTACAAACTGGGCGGTAACTCATGCCTGGCCGGTGACGTAATTGATGTGTACAGTTTTGATGAGCCGTTGAATATTGGTGACCGCTTGCAGTTTGAAGACATGATGCACTACACCATGGTGAAAACCACGTTCTTCAATGGCGTGGAGCATCCGTCTATCGGCATTCTGCGCAGCGACGACACCTTTGAACTGGTGCGCCAGTTCGATTACAGCGACTTTAAAGGCAAGTTGTCTTAAACACAGAAAATGGGCAGCCAACCGCTGCCCATTTTTTTACAAAATCCCTCTGCCCCGCTTAATACCGCTGTCACCAATCTTACCTTCCGCCAACACTTCATCATTTAATTTAATGGTAAAGGGCGAATTAGTTTTGCCCACAATGCTGTACTGAAAACCATAGATATGGTCGTCATGAAGGCGTAGCGTCGTACTTTTCACCGGTGAAACCAGCTCATAAATCCCGTCATCGATGTGCTCATCAATCACATCCACCAGCCAGTTACCGCGTTCAATATCTATGGATAGCTGCTTTTCGCGCATGAAAAACTCTCCCTGGGAAAAAACCCGAAAACAACGTGACCTGAAAGAGAATACCAAACCGAACCCACCGCAAGGCGCATAACGCTAACACAGTGAGGTCAGTTAAAATAAGGCTATAGGGTGACAATATTATTAGCGACACGCCCGTGACAACGTGCATGCGTTTTGAATTATTCTAGGTCCAATCCCGCCTGGTACAAAGCGTTTTTCTTGAGCTGATAATGATCTGCGACAATAGCAGCGGCTTTTTTTAATGGAAGATCGGATTTGAGACGTTTAAGCAGTGCCATGGCTTCTTCTGGGATGTCATTTTGATCTACCTGCACCCCATCGATCATCAGCACAAACTCCCCTTTTTGATGCACAGGGTCTTCAGTAAGCCACTCAATCACATTTTCAGCGCTACCACTAATATAACGCTCGAAGGTCTTTGTCAGCTCTTTGGCCAGCACAATCTGACGCTCGTTACCCAGTACCGCCTTGACATCGTTAATAGTATCCAGAATCCGACGCGGGGCTTCGTAGAACACCGTGGTATGAGGGCGTGATATCAGTGCTTCGAGAGCGTGTTGGCGTGCGACAGTTTTTACCGGTAAGAAACCTTCAAAAATGAACTTATCCGTTGCCAGACCCGAGGCGCTCAGGGCTGTAATGGCAGCACACGGACCAGGTAGTGCAATAACATCAATGCCTTGTTCACGACACCGACTCACCAGCTTATAGCCGGGATCGCTAATCAGCGGGGTGCCCGCGTCACTGATCAAGGCAACCGACTCACCTTCCAGTATCTTCTGGCATAGCATCTGACTGCGCTTGTCTTCATTGTGGTCGTGTAACGACAGTGTTTTGGCCTGAATGCCTAAGTGCTGAAACAGCTTTGCACTGTGCCGGGTATCTTCTGCCGCAATCCACACGACCGATGACAAAACGTCAATGGCACGTTGCGTGATGTCCTGAAGGTTACCGATGGGGGTAGGCACAATGTAAAGAGAGGATGAACTCATGAGTGTATTCCGCACTGAAAACTGCGCGTAATATACCCTGATGCGACACAGGTTAAAACCACACGCTAACCATTGCTGCGAAATACCCTGAACATAAGGCCGGATTTACCAATATTGCTTAGATTTTGCAGACGAGTCAGTTACACTGAGGTCATAGCGATCCGCCCGGCGGATACATCAATGAACATTTGCAGGATGATTATGGTTCGATTGAGTACTTCGATATTGTTGGTTAGCGGTACACTACTGGTATTAAGTGGCTGTGGCTCTACGCCCACCACCCGTTCTACGCCAACACGAACTGCGCCTACAGAGACAGTGACGCAACGGGAAGTCAGTGAACAGCCATTGAGCCCGGAAGCCTTGATTGAACTGGCTCAGCAGCAGTGGCAATCCGACGGTGACAACAGCAATTCACTGGAATATCTCATCCAGGCCGCTCAGCAATGGCAATCATCAGGTGAGCCCGTCAAATCTCAGCAGGTCCTGTATTCACTGCGTCATATCCCACTACCTACAAATCTGAAAGCACGCTATAACCTGTTGTTAGCGCAGCAGTACGCGGATGATCCCAAAGTCAGCAGTGAACAGGTTTTAACGTTGTTAAACGGCAACCTGTCAGACGACACGCTTCGTCGTCAACAGTTTGCACTAAAAGCACAGCAGTATGCCCGACTGGGTCAGTGGCTACAGGCCGCCAATGCGCTGTTAAAGAGCACTGACATTACACCCGATGTCATTGCACAAACCTGGGAATGGGTAAACCACGCCTCGGAACAGGATGAAGTGGGTATCGCCCGCCTGACCGAAGTCGCACCGTTTGTGGCCCTGAAGCAATTAGTGCGGGAAAATGGGTTCGATCAGTCTCAGTTAATTCAGCAACTCATTCAGTTCAGACAAGTTTATCGTGGCCATCCGCTGGTTACCTACTGGCCGGAATCGCTTACCAAGGTTACCGATCTAGCGCCCGTTAAGCGCGACAACGTGGTGGTCTTTCTACCTTTAAGTGGTCGCCTGCAAGCGACGGGCATGACCATAAAAGAAGGCATTCTGGCGGCGTATTTCAACGACCAGAGCGCACGAAGTGCGAATCAGATCCCCCAGTTACAATTTATCGACACCAACATCACCACGCCCGAAGCAATGGCAAACATAGCGTCTGAAGCAGATTGGGTGATTGGCCCGCTGCTGAAAGAAAATGTCGACGCGTTGCTGCCGTTGTTGTCACCTAAAGTCAAAATGCTTGCACTCAACCGCCCCGACACGACGCCAGCACCGCTATTGTTGTCAGCGGACGAGCAACAGGACGAACTTCAGCCATCATCGTTTGGCATACAGATTTTCTATGCGCTGGCACCTGAAGATGAAGCGCGGCAGTTAGCTAATCAGGTATTCGAACAAGGTAAATCAGCGCCCATCCTGGTGGCATCGGAGCACTCGCTTCATCAACGCATGCAAGAGGCCTTTATAAGCCAATGGCAAAAGCTCACTGCGGGCCTGGCGAGTCATCAACACAGTGCCCCTACCCTGGTCACCTACACGGACAACGCCGGTTTGCGCGATGGCATTCAGGAAGCACTAGACGTCGCGCAAAGTAAAGAACGCATTAAGGAAATTCAAAGTTTTGTGGATGTAGAGTTATACAACCTGCCCCGCAACCGACTCGATATTGACGCGATAGTGGTATTTGCCTCTCCGGAACAAACTGAGTTACTCAACCCGGTTATCGAAGCCAGTATCAGCCCTTTCAGTGGCGAATCGGTGCCGGTATATGCCACATCCCGCTCGGTTGACTATACCCAGTCTCGTAATCAATGGCGGGATCTGCAAAACCTGCACTTTCTGGATATGCCCTGGGTGTTGCCGACCAACCCTGAGCCACACCTGGCTAACTTAACCCGCGAGTTATGGCCCCAGCGTCCTACCAGCTTGCAGCGCTTATTTGCCTTCGGAGTAGATGCCTACAATATTCTGCCACGACTGGGTCAGATGGTTTGGTTGCCGCAGTTGGAATACCAAGGCCTGACGGGCACCCTCAAAATTAACGGCCAACGCGAAGTGGTTCGCACATTGCCTGAAGCAGTCGTGAACCAGGAAACCATACAGGTAGTCGGCACACAATGAAGACGGCCCGGCTGATTGGGTTTGATCAGGAATCTCGTGCCTGTGCATACCTCCAACAGCAAGGGCTGACGCTTGTAGCCAAGAACGTGTATTTCCGTGGCGGCGAGCTTGACCTGATCATGCGCGACAAAGAAACCTGGGTTTGCGTTGAAGTGAAATTTCGCAGCAAAAGCCATTATGGCAGCGCCGCAGAAACCATCAGCCCGGCAAAAATCCGCAGAATGGGTGCTGCCTTTCAGCGCTATTTAAGTGATAATGGCGTAAATCCGTCCATGGCGCCAATGCGGCTGGACGCTCTTGTAATCGATAACAAAAAAGTGAACTGGATTAAGAACATTGGTGTCTGACACATCGTGTTGTTGTATTTCACTTAGACCTTTGCAAACCAATGATTGAAAATATAAAAGCCAATTTTACTGAAAGTATTCAAACTAAAATCGCTGCCTCGGAAATGTTACCGGCGGCCATTGAAAAAGCTGCCAACATGATGGTGGAAGCCCTTATTCACGGGCACAAAATTCTGAGCTGTGGCAATGGCGGCTCGGCGGGTGATGCACAGCACTTCTCTTCCGAAATGCTTAACCGCTTCGAGCGAGATCGCCCAAGCTTACCGGCTATTGCACTTTCAACCGATACGTCAACACTGACTTCAATCTCAAATGATTACAGCTATGACGAGGTTTTTTCCAAACAAGTCAGAGCGTTGGGCCAGCCCGGTGACATTTTGTTGGCCATATCCACCAGCGGAAACTCGCGAAATGTCATTAACGCGATGGAAGCCGCTCTGTCCCGAGATATGACAATAGTGGCCTTAACCGGCAAAGACGGCGGAGAAATGGCCGGCTTTTTGAGTGAACACGACGTGGAAATTCGCGTCCCTTCTAACCGAACCGCGCGCATACAGGAAGTGCACCTTCTGGCGATTCACTGTTTATGCGAGTGTATTGACGACAGTTTATTCCCAGCCCATGATTTCGACGATATGTAATAAGCAACAAGCCAAACGCTTACTTTTGGCGTTTGGTTCGGTGTTACTGCTTGGCCAGTTGAACGGCTGTGCAGTTGTCGCTGTCGGTGCCGTAAGTGCAACGGCGGTATCCGTTTCGGTAGACCGCCGCACAGCGGGTACCCAGCTGGATGACATGAATGCCGAAAGCAAAGCCTCAAAATTGATCAGCGAAAGCGACAACCTGCGTGAAAACGCCAATATAGAGGTAACGGTGTACAATCGCGTTGCACTCATAACCGGTCAGGCGCCTGATCAACAGGCCATTGCGGAAGCTGAATCTCTGGTTAAGAGCATTCGCTATATCCAGAAGATCCACAACCAGGCCCGGGTGGGCGAGCCAATCGCAGGCTCAACCGTGTTGTACGATCGCTGGTTAGCCACCAAAATCCGCACCAAGATACTGGCGTCAGACAAAGTTCCCACTTCTCAGATCAGCATTATTGTTGAAGACTCCGAGGTGTTTTTAATGGGCCTGGTCACTAACCAGGAAGCCACGGCCGCGGTGGAAATTGCCCGCCATGTAGACGGTGTGGCCAGGGTTATTAGAGCATTCGAGATTTATCAGTAAGCCCATTAACTGACACTGCTTATTCACTCATATCCGAAAGCCTGCAACGCGCAGGCTTTTTTATTAGCAAGTCCCGCTAAATGCCGCACTTATACCAATCGCATCGTCCACGCTTTTTCACCTTTGTTTTACCCTGCGCTTCATATCCTGTTCGTGTTGTCAGCACTTATTACTCATATGCAATGCGCGATGGCATTGCCACGAAAAGGATCGCACCATGTATCGCACTATCACAAACCTTGCCGTTACTTCAGTTTGTCTGCTCGGCCTGAGCGCTTGTGGGGGAGGCTCGTCTAAACAACAAACTAACATCCCTCCACCTCAACCCGCGCCGCTGGATTACCAGGCGCTGCTGAATGATTCGGTTTCCGATGTTATGCCTGGCATTGTTCTGCATATCGACAGTCCGGAAAAAACGGTGCTGCTTGCAGCAGGTCTAAGTGACATTGCCTCGCAATCACCAATGCAGGTCGACGCGCAAATGCCTGTGGGCAGTGCCGGAAAGAAAGCCACGGCCTTACTTGCACTTATGCTGTACGAAGACGGCTTACTGGATATCGATGACACTTTGGATACCTGGTTACCCAATGAATTAGTTGAGCGTATTGAATATGGCACCGATATCACACTTCGCCAGTTACTCACTCATACCGCGGGCGTGCATGATTACCTTGCGCCAGATACCGCTGAAGCATGGTTTGAGGCTATTATGTCAGACCCTGGTACACTGAAGACCGACGCTTACGCACTGGCATTTTCCATTGACAAGGCAGGCGACTTCGCCCCGGGCACTGGTTTTAACTATTCTAACAGTGGCTATTTGCTAACCGGCCTGATTCTGGACAGCGTACTGGGTGAACACCACGCTGGCGCTTTACGAAACCGCGTGCTCATTCCCCTTGGCATGAACAATAGCTATTACAATGGCGTCGAGAAAGCGCTCGGTACTATTATTTCAGGGTACTTTAATCTCAACGGCGAAGTGCTAAACACCAAAGTAGCTTACGAGAATATTGGCGTAGCCGATGCCCCCCTGGTGTCGACAGTGGAAGACATGACCTTATTGCTGCGCGCTGTAGCAACGGATGACACGATTGTTTCTTCATCGATTCGCGAATTAATGATTGGCGACGACAACCTGACTGACATTGGTGACGACGTCTATTACGGTATGGGTATGATGAAAGACATCATCAACGGCTACCCCGTTTACCACCATGGTGGCGACGAGCCGGGATACGCCACAACCAACCTGTATATCCCTCACAATGACACCTCAATTACCGTTTTCGTAAATTGCGGCGTTGCAGAGGAATGCGAGAACGAACAGAATGTGCTGGTTCAAACCATACTAAGCAACGAATTCTGATCTTGCTATTACCTCTCACCTGGCAGTGTCTGTTGTAGACACTGCCTAATACTTTGGTGGTACCACCGAATTCTCTTCAAACTCTTCGTTATACTCCTTAAACGCCCTAGTGGCCGCCTTTCTGACCTGTTTTCCGGTTTTTAACAGTCTAAACCAGATGCATCAGAACATTGACTTTGTCGACAATCCAAGCCAATCCGGGTTGACCGAACGTTACAAGTTGACTATATTGTCGACATTCCTCGTATTAGCAGAGTGATTTTGTGAGTATTGCGGTGATAACAGAACAAGCGGTAACCAACGCCGATAAGACCTTTTTCCAGCTTCGAAGCGATATCGTAGAGGGAGACATTCCTGCCGGCAGTAAACTCAGTGAAACTGAACTGTCGACAAAATATCAGGTAAGTCGGGCTGTTATCCGCGAAGCCATTAACCGTCTTGAAGCCTGCCACCTCGTCGAGCGACGTGCGAACGTGGGAGCCCGGGTGGTCTCGCTGACACCAGACGGGCTGATTCAGTTGTATCAGGTTCGCGAAGCGCTGGAAGGCATGGCCGCCAGACTTGCCGCAAAAAATATGTCAGACGAAGAAATCGCCGACCTTACCGCTCTGTTAGACAACCATTTTCAAACCGTCAAAGACGGCAACAGCTACTACCAGGAAGCCGGCGATCTGGATTTCCACTATCGCATTATTCTTGGCAGCAAAAATCAACACCTTATTGAAGTACTGGTAAACGGTATTTACCACCTGATCCGCATGTATCGGGTGCAGTTAGGTATGGCAGGCCCACGGGTTACCACGGCCTTCGACGAACACAAACATGTTGTGCAGGCCATCGCCAATCGCGATGAAGAGTTGGCAGAAATGCTGATGCGCCGCCACATTTTGTATTCAAAAAACAACATTGAACGCAAGTTGCTTCAATCCTAAATTCCGGAGAACGATAGATGAGCGCAGGCAAAAAATTTCGACAAGCACTGGCCGACAACAAGCCATTGCAAATCGTAGGTACCATCAACGCCTACAGTGCCATGATGGCAAAACGCATTGGGCATCAGGCCATTTACCTGTCGGGCGGCGGCGTTGCCAACGCGTCCTACGGACTACCGGATTTAGGCATGACGTCACTGAACGACGTGATTGCCGATGTGCAGCGCATAACCTCTGCCTGTGACTTGCCATTACTAGTAGATATCGACACCGGCTGGGGCGGCGCATTTAACATCGCCAAAACCATTAAAGATATGGAAAAGGCCGGCGCTGCGGCCGTGCACATGGAAGACCAGGTGGCTCAGAAGCGTTGTGGTCACCGCCCCAATAAAGAAATCGTCTCTACCGAAGAGATGGTCGATCGCATCAAAGCGGCCGTCGACGCACGCACCGATCCTGACTTCTTTATCATGGCCCGCACCGACGCTTTTGCACAGGAAGGGCTGGAAAAAGCTATCGAGCGCGCCAAAGCCTATGTAGCAGCAGGCGCAGACGGTATTTTCGCCGAAGCAGTGAAAACCGAAGAACACTACCGCGCATTCGCAGACGCACTGGATGTGCCGATTCTTGCCAACATTACCGAGTTTGGTCAGACCGAGCTGTGGAACAAAGATCAGCTCGGTGAATGGGGAGCTGCGATGGTGCTATACCCACTGAGTGCATTCCGAGCCATGAACAAAGCGGCAGAAATGGTATACCAGACTATCCTGAATGACGGTGACCAAAAAGCGGTCGTCGACATGATGCAAACACGCATGGAACTCTATGATTACCTTGGCTACCACGATTACGAACAAAAGCTCGATGCCTTGTTCGCCGAAGGTAAAAACAAATAATGATGCCAGCCAGCATTGCCCAACAAGGATTAAACACAATCCGCCTGCTGGCTGACACGCTGTACCCTACAAAAAAATTAACGAGGAGATAAACAATGGCTAAAGCTCTAAGTGGCGCAGGTTTACGCGGCCAGGTTGCAGGTAAGACCGCCCTTTCAACCGTAGGTGTTTCAGGCTCAGGCCTGACCTATCGTGGTTACGACGTTAAAGACCTTGCTAACAACTGCCAGTTCGAAGAAGTTGCCTATCTCATTTTAAAAGGCAAGCTGCCTAACCAACAGGAACTCGATGCATACAAAACCAAGCTGAAAAGCATGCGTGGTTTGCCACAAGCACTAAAAGATGTATTGGAGCGCATTCCGGCTGACGCTCACCCAATGGACGTACTGCGCACTGGTTGCTCTATGCTGGGCAACCTTGAAATGGAAAAAGACTTCAGCGAGCAAGACGCTGTTACTGACCGCATGCTGGCTTGTTTCCCGAGTATCATTTGCTACTGGTATCGCTTCTCACACGACGGCGTAAAAGTAGACGTTGAAACTGACGATGATTCTATTGGCGCGCACTTCCTGCACTTATTGCACGGTGAAAAACCCAATGAGTTGCACGAACAGGTTATGCACGTGTCGTTAATTCTGTACGCAGAGCACGAGTTTAATGCCTCTACGTTCACTGCGCGCGTCTGCGCCTCAACGCTTTCAGATATGCACTCGTGCATTACTGGTGCGATTGGCTCTCTGCGCGGCCCGCTTCACGGTGGTGCCAACGAAGCCGCCATGGAAATGATCGAAGGCTTTACCTCGGCTGATCACGCTGAAGAAGAAATGATGGGCAAACTGGCGCGCAAAGAGAAAATCATGGGCTTTGGCCACGCCATTTACTCCGAATCCGATCCGCGTAACGAAATCATCAAAGGCTGGTCTGAAAAACTGGCAAAAGACGTGGGCGACGAGGTGCTTTATCCGGTTTCTGTCCGTTGCGAAGAAGTCATGTGGCGCGAGAAGAAACTGTTCTGCAACGCCGACTTTTTCCATGCATCGGCTTACCATTTCATGGGCATCCCAACCAAACTGTTCACGCCTATTTTCGTGATGTCACGACTGACTGGCTGGGCCGCTCACGTGATGGAACAACGCGCTGACAACCGTATTATTCGCCCATCTGCAGAATATACCGGTGAAGATCTGCGCGCAGTAACGCCCATTGCTGAGCGCGCGTAAGCGTTAATATCACAGAATGGCCGCTTCATACCGTCGAAGCGGTCCTTCCCAGACCGTGTGGAACCCTCATGAATACCCAATACAGAAAGAACCTGACAGGCACAACTTTAGATTTTTTCGACGCCAGGGAAGCGGTTGACGCCATCAAACCCGGCGCCTTTGATACGCTGCCCTACACCTCTCGCGTTCACGCCGAAAACTTAGTTCGCCGCTGCCCGCCTGAAACACTGCGGGACTCACTGATCCAGCTTATCGATCGCAAACGCGATCTGGACTTCCCGTGGTTTCCTGCCCGGGTGGTGTGTCATGACATTCTGGGCCAGACCGCGCTGGTAGACTTGGCCGGTTTACGTGACGCTATTGCCCAGCAAGGTGGTGACCCGTCCAAGGTCAACCCGGTCGTCCCGACACAGTTAATCGTGGACCACTCACTGGCCGTTGAGCACGCTGGCTTCGAACCAGAGGCTTTTGAAAAGAACCGCGCCATTGAAGACCGTCGTAACGATGACCGCTTCCACTTTATTAACTGGACCAAAACGGCGTTTAAAAACGTTGACGTAATACCACCAGGCAACGGCATTATGCACCAAATCAACCTGGAAAAAATGTCACCGGTGGTACACGCCAAAGACGGCGTGGCCTTCCCGGATACACTGGTAGGCACCGACAGCCATACCCCTCATGTTGATGCCCTGGGCGTTATTGCCGTGGGTGTAGGCGGTCTTGAAGCTGAAAGCGTAATGCTAGGCCGCGCGTCATACATGCGCCTGCCAGACATCGTAGGTGTTGAGTTAACCGGTAAACCCCAACCCGGTATTACCGCTACAGACATCGTGTTGGCCCTTACTGAATTCTTACGCAAAGAACGCGTTGTCTCAGCTTACCTGGAATTCTACGGTGAAGGTGCAGCTCACCTGACGTTAGGTGATCGTGCAACCATTTCCAACATGACGCCAGAATACGGCGCAACGGCGGCGATGTTCTACATTGACCAGCAAACCCTGGACTACCTGACGTTAACGGGCCGCGATGCAGAACAAGTTAAACTGGTAGAAACCTACGCTAAACAAGCGGGTCTGTGGGCCGACACCTTAACAGGTGCAGAATACGAGCGTGTACTGACCTTCGATTTGTCTTCTGTAACCCGTAATATGGCAGGTCCGTCTAACCCGCACGCCCGCTTGCCCACCAGTGACCTGGCAGCGCGCGGTATTGCAGGCCGCTTTGAAAAACAGGAAGGCCTGATGCCAGACGGTGCGGTGATCATTGCCGCCATCACCAGCTGTACCAACACCAGTAACCCGCGCAACGTCATTGCGGCCGGCTTGCTGGCTCGTAACGCCAATGCCAAAGGTCTGGTTCGCCAGCCCTGGGTTAAATCGTCACTGGCTCCCGGTTCCAAAGTGGTAAAAATGTACCTCGAAGAGTCCGGTTTACTGCCTGATTTAGAACAGCTTGGTTTCGGTGTGGTCGCTTTTGCCTGTACTACCTGTAACGGCATGAGTGGTGCTTTGGACCCGCGTATCCAGCAAGAAATCATCGACCGTGACTTGTACGCCACCGCCGTGCTGTCTGGTAACCGTAACTTCGACGGCCGTATCCACCCGTATGCCAAGCAAGCGTTCCTTGCGTCACCGCCATTGGTTGTTGCTTACGCCATTGCAGGTACCGTGCGCGTTGATATCGAAAAAGATCCGCTAGGCTTTGATCAGGACGGCAACCCGGTCACGCTCAAAGACATCTGGCCAACCGACGAAGAAATCGATGCGGTTGTGAAAGCCTCGGTAAAACCCGAGCAGTTCCGTCAGGTCTATGAGCCGATGTTTGATTTATCCGTCGATTACGGTGAACACATTGACCCGCTGTACGAATGGCGCGAAATGAGCACCTATATTCGTCGTCCGCCTTATTGGGAAGGCGCCTTGGCAGCAGAACGCACGCTCACCGGTATGCGTCCACTGGCGATTTTGCCCGACAACATCACCACCGATCACTTATCGCCGTCGAACGCGATTCTGGCAAGCAGTGCTGCCGGCGAATACCTGGCCAAAATGGGACTGCCGGAAGAAGACTTTAACTCCTACGCGACGCACCGGGGAGACCACCTCACAGCACAGCGCGCTACGCTGGCCAACCCGAAACTGTTCAATGAAATGGTGAAGGAAGACGGCAAGGTGAAGCAAGGTTCATTGGCACGTATTGAACCGGAAGGCAAAGTAACCCGCATGTGGGAAGCCATTGAAACCTACATGAAACGCAAACAACCGCTCATCATTGTAGCCGGTGCTGACTATGGTCAGGGCTCTTCACGTGACTGGGCCGCAAAGGGCGTACGTCTGGCCGGTGTAGAAGTGATTGTCGCCGAAGGTTTCGAGCGTATTCACCGCACCAACCTGATTGGTATGGGTGTGTTGCCGCTGGAATTTAAAGCCGGTACAAACCGTATTACGCTGGGCCTCGACGGCACCGAAACCTACGACGTGAAAGGCGAGAGAACGCCCGGTACAACGCTAACACTGGTAATTAACCGCACCAATGGCGAAAGTATTGAAGTCCCGGTGACCTGCCGTCTGGATACTGCCGAAGAGGTGTCTATTTACGAAGCAGGCGGTGTACTGCAACGCTTCGCTAAGGACTTCCTGGAAGCCCAGGCCAGCTAACAGCACCCGACGAAAGACAAGGTGGGGGCACTGCCCCCGCGCTTTCCATCAACAGTGAGAATGTATCATGACATTTGCACCGCAAATCAAAATTCCGGCCACATACATGCGCGGTGGCACCAGCAAAGGGGTATTTTTTAACCTTGCTGACTTGCCCGCTGAAGCACAACAACCCGGCGCATACAGAGATGCCGTGTTGCTGCGCGTCATTGGCAGCCCGGACCCCTATGGTAAACAAACCGATGGCATGGGCGGCGCTACATCCAGCACCAGTAAAACAGTGATCCTGAGCAAGAGCGAACGCGACGGCTTCGATGTGGATTACCTGTTCGGTCAGGTTGCTATCGATAAGGCTTTTGTTGACTGGAGTGGCAACTGCGGCAACTTAACCGCAGCAGTAGGCGCGTTTGCTATCAATAATGGTCTGGTCGACGCCGACAAAATCCCGCAAAACGGCGTGGCCGTCGTCCGGGTCTGGCAAGTTAATATCGGCAAAGAAATCGTCGTACACGTACCGATCACCCATGGTGAAGTGCAGGAAACCGGTAATTTTGAGCTGGATGGCGTCACATTCCCAGCCGCAGAGGTCAAAGTCGAGTTCATGGATCCGGCGGACGGCGAAGGCGACATGTTCCCTACCGGCAACCTGGTAGATGAGCTAACGGTACCTGAATTCGGTACGCTCAAAGCAACCATGATCAACGCAGGTATCCCTACCATTTTCGTAAATGCGGCCGACATTGGCTACACCGGCACTGAACTTCAGGATGCGATCAACAATGACACTGAAGCATTGGCCCGCTTTGAATCACTGCGCGCACATGGCGCGATTAAAATGGGTTTAATCAACGATTTGTCTGAAGCAGCCGGGCGTCAGCATACGCCTAAGATTGCGTTTGTCGCACCGCCAGCGCCTTACACTTCTTCGAGTGGCAAAGCCATTGGCATCGACGATATCGATGTGCTGGTAAGAGCGCTGTCGATGGGCAAGCTTCACCATGCCATGATGGGTACGGCAGCTGTCGCCATTGCTACCGCAGCCGCTATCCCCGGCACACTGGTGAACGATGCGGCCGGCGGAATCGACCGTGAAAGTGTGGTATTCGGGCATCCTTCCGGCACGTTGGCAGTCGGCGCACAAGCACAACAAGTAAACGGAAAGTGGCAGGCCACCAAGGCAGTAATGAGTCGCTCAGCACGCATCCTTATGGAAGGCCGGGTACATATCCCACCACCACAGCTATAACGCAACACTTCCTCAGGGTGGCTGGCTATCTTTGGGCATGGGTCAGTCACCTCTTTTACTGGTATTTTCTGCAAATTAAATGCACACTTCCTCACAATGGATATGACAATCACGTCGGGAAGGAGTTTATGGTTCGACGATTTAGCATGCATGGTTCTCTGAGTGTTGCTGTTGAAGGCAGAGTGCTTGTGCTGTCGGGAAGCGGCCCATGGAACAGTGAATCCCTGCAATTAACCGATGTTAGTATTATGCAACAAGTTCAAGCCCTTTACGGCAGCCCGTGGGGAGTGCTTGGTTTGTTTTCTGGTGAAGCCGTGTACGTGCCGGAAGCCATTCAAAAACTACAGAAACAAGTCAGTCATGAATTAAAGCTTGGGCGTGTTGCTACTGCAGTGGTATTAAAAAATGTCGAGGCCCCTCGGCTGTCTAAGTATCAGTTTGAATTGATATATGGCAGTGAAGGTCACAATGTGGCGTTTTTTGAAGATGAAACCGCAGCCCGTCATTGGTTGCAAACAGAATTAGCCGCAGCGCAGTCCGATTCACGCTTTCAGGCATAACACTCGCCAGCACAACATTCGCCGGTTTAACATACGCAGAGATACTCCGCACCGGCGCTTTGCACCAATAAATAGCAATCAAATTTCTACCTTTTTAAAAAGATACACTATACTTTTCTGACTGGGGTTAGAGGAAGTTGACAATGCGCAAATGGATAGTTGCAGTGTGGTGCTGCGCGATTGGCTTCAGTGCCAGCGCTAATGCTTCTCAAATACTAAGGGCGCCAACCTTCACCACCACCCATGCCATCATTGATTACCTCTACGAACAGCTGCAACTTGCCATTGAAGCTACGCAGGAAGACTTTGGCGAAATGAAGGTTGTACGCGTCAAAGTTCCCGTAGAAGAAGAGCGCCAACTGCGTAACCTGAATGAAGATATTGCAGATATTGCCTGGGCAACGTGTACCCGTGAACGCAACCAGGACTATACACCTATTGCTGTCCCGTCTACAGCGGGCTTGTTCGGGATAAGACTTGCGGTAGTGAGACAGGATGACAATAACATCACTCAGGTAAACTCATTACCCGCACTGCAAAAATTTGTTGCCGTGCAGTCTTCCAAGTGGCGGGACTTCATGGTGTTGCAACGAAACGGCATTACGGTGTTAGCCTCAGACCGGTTTTCTGCTTACCGCGCAGTAGAGCGTGGTCTGGCCGATTTTTACCCCCGCGGCGCAGCCGAAATTACTGAAGAAATGGCAGCTGCGAATGTGCCGCAGTTGACGATTGCGCCTAATTTCGCCCTGCGTTATCCGGTGTTTTTCATACTGTACGTGAAGAAAGACAATACCGCTCTGGCTGAGCGCTTAACTGCCGGCTTTGAACGCACGTTGCAGTCCGGTGAATTCAAAGCCTTACTCAATGATAAGCCGTGGTTTAGAGAAGCCAAACAGTTGGTCCAACATCGTGTTTTTATTGATTTAGAAAACCACGAAGCGAATGCAGATTGTATGAAAGCAGGTCAGTATGTTCCCAACCTGCTATCTCAGGGAAACCTCAATAGCGATACGCTAGGCTGATAAAAGGGAAGCTGTCGCCGTCTGGCGAATAGTTATAGGTTGCCCCCAACACAAAGCCAGATTTTCCCTAGCCACTGAAATAGATTTTCGCGCCAATAGAACCGCCTAGCTTTCGGTCGTACTCAACATAGCCTGTTTCATCGGTGAAAGAATCGATTTCCAAAATACCGCCGTAAAGGCCGAAGGCAACGTGACGATTCACAAAGTAATTTGCACCTACGCCGGCACCGATACTGTTCTCTTCGTTGGAAGGGTTATCCAGAAACCCGGTTGCCACATACATTTCAAGTGATTTGATGGGAGTAGGCAAGACTACCTGAGCCCCAAATCCGCCGTACTCAATACCGGCACCGGTTTCCATAAACGGGCCTTGCCTGGCCCAGCTAAGGGTTGGCAACAAGGCACATATCATCCATGCTTTCACTTTATTCTCTTTACTGCGACTACAGACTTATTTTAGTGACGTTGGAAACTAAAAAATTCATTAGTCATCAATCATTTGCTCGTTCAACCAGTTGTGCAGCGTGTCCATATCCTGTTGTACCGCCATCTGCAATTCTTCAACCCAATCATGAACGTTTTGCCACCACGCCGGGTGATCGCCCTGTTGGATCTGATTAGCAATGCGTTGAACGCGGGCCAAACCTACCGACCCTGCAGCGCCCTTAATTTTATGCGCCTGGGCACAGACCTCTGACTTTTCATCAGCACTGAGGCTCAATTGCAATATTTCCATGTATTCCGGCATTTTCTCGTGGAATACTTTTACGCTGGCGCGCACCATGTCTTCACCAATGGTGTCGACCAGCATTTGCAGTAGGTCCATATCCAGAATATTGGTTAACTGCTTGCTGGTATCCGACTTGGGCTGTTCACTGGAAATGGATTGAGGCGCAGAGTCTGGCTCGGCAAACAATAAATTAAGCACTTCGATAACACGACTCTTTTTCACCGGCTTGGCAATGACGTCGTCCATACCGTTTTGCAGATATTCCTCGCGCTTCTTTATCACGTTGGCGGTCAGTGCCACGATAGGCGTTTGCATTACCAGATCTTCTTCAATCACGGTAGCCGCAACATCAAAGCCCGTCATGTCTGGCAATTGTATGTCCAGCAAGATCAGGTCGTAAGTGGTCTCACGAATTTTATCGATAGCTTCCTGCCCCGTCATTGCCACATCGACGTGTTGACCCAGCTTTTCAAGTAGCGCCTTGGCCACCATAACGTTTAGTTCGATATCTTCAACCAACAGGATATTCAAGCCAGTAACCTGAAGCTGTTCCACCTGCATAGGGCGTTTGGAGATTTGCAGTGGCAGTTCAACCGTAAAGCGCGTGCCTCTGCCCTGCTTGCTCTCTACGCGAATATCGCCTTTCATCAGGTCGACCATCTGCTTACAGATAGCTAGCCCAATGCCGGTGCCCGTCGCAGATTGATGATCAGGGTGGTCTACCTGATAGTACATCGCGAAGATCTTTTCTATTTCACTGTCAGGAATCCCCACACCGGTATCTTCAATGACGAAGGTAACCAGTGACACATCGTTATCCGGTCGCGACGCCGACACCGTCAGGGTAACGTGCCCTTTCTGGGTAAACTTCACCGCGTTAAACAAAATATTCCATAGAATCTGGCGCAGACGCGTGCCGTCTACTTCAACCAGTTTTGGTAGCGGGTCATTAATATTGGTGATCAGCTCCAACGACTTGTCTGCCGCTAACAAGCGAATAATAGAACTGAGTTCTTCGGTAAAGTCGCGCAGCGACACCGTTTTCAGTGACAGCTCCAGCTTGTCGCGCTCAAGCTTGTCCATGTCGATAATGTCGTTGAAGATATTCCCCAGCGTAATGGCGCTGGCGTATATCGTACTCACCCAACCCCACTGCTCCTGAGTCAACTCTGTGTCACGTAACATACGGCTAAGGCCAACAATACCGTTGAGCGGGGTTCTTAATTCATGGCTAATGGTGGCAATAAAGCGGGTCTTGTCGTTACTGGCCTTGGCAGCTGCGTTTTCAGCCTGCTTACGCTCGGTCATGTCACGCCCAAACGCCAATAGCCCCAACCGATTACCATCTTGATCAAAGAACGGTACTTTGCGCATTTCAAAGTAACGACGGCGACCATCGGCAAAGCGTAACCAGAGTTCCTCGGTAATACTGGCGTTAGCTTCCAGCACCTCGTGATCACTGGCCACCACCTGACGGGCTAAATCTTCTTCGTAAACGTCGTGAGGCGTTAATCCCAGCAATTGCTTCTCAGTCTTACCGGTCATCTGCTCGGCAACCCGGTTACAGCCTGCAAAGCGACCTTCTTCATTGCGATAATAAATTAAGTCGGGAGAGGCATCGATAATCGACCGCAACAGCGTTGATAAATGACGGGCCTGGGCTTCTTGCTCTGACTTGTCCTGAATTTCTTTTTCCAGTTCTTTAAAGACAGTTTCACGCTCTTCCTGAGCATGCTTGCGCTGCTCAATTTCGTGATTCAGCTGACGGATATTGTTTTGCAGCTCGCGGTTCAGGAACACATCTTCTTCCCGAAGGTGCTCTAACTGGCTTACGACTTCTTTCAGATTAGTGCGAGAACTCTCCAGTTGCTTTACGAGCTCACTAAAGAAGTAGAGAACCCAGGGGGCAGATAACATGGTGAGGATCACAGCGCTGATAAAGTCATCGGGCTCAACCTCACTGCCGAGACTGAGTCGAATAACGTATGACCCACCTACGGTAAATCCCAACGTCAAAATCACAAACAACACACTGAGCTTAATAGTGCCAAAGCGCTGCACAAACTGTGCGAATCGAATGGCCCATGAATCGTTGGGCGTTTCCTGATGCATAACAATACTATACCGAAATAATTTGCAGCCATCCTATCAGACCTTGCCGGACAGGAAAATAACTCAGGGAAGCGAAGGCAAAACGAAAACATTACAATTTTCTAAAAACAGGGTAAAATAGCGTCAATAAATCGTTGATTGCCGTTCGCGCGTCAAAAATTACCCAACTCCATGCCTACCGCGCAAACAGGATAAAGATTCAAACGCAATCATGCTATTTGGGTATTTACCCACCATAGATGACTATTTATGCAACTTAAGTTTAATTAGACTGGCCATATTCGCAGCTAACTCAGCCTCATTTCTAAAAAAATATGCGTTTTTTTATTGGCACCAATTGAGCATAAATTGCTGAAAATTAATAAGAATAAAGATGGTATACGATTTCAGCTGTGCTATCGCTCACATTCCGATTGATTTTAATCGGCAATGCCGGTATGTTGTACGGCCCGCTAGGCAATAGTGCATAAAAATGCGGTACACGACTGGTATCCACAATAATAATTAACGACAAACCCAGCGCAGACTGATTTTTCTTTTATTTTCAGTCACTAAACAACGCGTTGTAACGCAGCTGTGAGGCCGACTCTGGTCACAAAACACAGCGCATACCTTGCCCAGTCAAAGGTTGAAGGAGTTAAGAGATGAGTTTATATAATCCCAACGATTCACGGGATAACTGTGGATTCGGTTTGATTGCCCACACAACAGGCGAAGCCAGCCACACACTGGTAACAACTGCTATTGAAGGCCTTGATCGCATGCAACACCGTGGCGGTATCGCTGCTGACGGTAAAACAGGCGACGGCTGCGGCTTATTATTACAAAAGCCGGATGCGTTTTTCCAACACGTTGCAGAGCAACACGGTTGGAAGCTCAGCAAAAAATACGCAGTTGGTATGATTTTCCTCAATCAGGACGAGACATTAGCGCAAGCAGCGCGTGACGTATTAAACGAAGAGCTGGAAAAAGAGACTCTGACCGTAGTGGGCTGGCGCGAAGTGCCGGTAAACCACGACGTGCTGGGCGAACTGGCTCTGACCGGCGTGCCGCAAATCGAACAAGTGTTCGTAAATGCACCGGCAGGCTGGCGTAAGCGCGACCTTGAACGCCGCCTTTATATGGTGCGTCGTCGTGCTGAAAAACGTCTGGAACAAGACAGCGAATTCTACGTTGCCTGTTTATCTGGTCTGGTAACTATTTATAAAGGCCTGGTCATGCCTCGTGACCTGCCGGCATTTTATAAAGACCTGGCCGACGAGAAGCTGAAAAGCGCCATCTGCGTATTCCACCAACGCTTCTCTACCAACACATTACCTAAATGGCCATTGGCACAACCGTTCCGCTTCCTGGCGCACAACGGTGAAATCAATACGATTAAAGGTAACCGTGACTGGGCCATGGCGCGTACCGGTAAATTTGCTACGCCACTGATCCCTGATTTGAAAGAAGCAGCCCCATTCGTAAATACAGAAGGGTCTGACTCCTCATCACTTGATAACATGCTGGAACTGTTCCTGGCTGGCGGTATGGATTTATTCCGCGCCATGCGTTTGCTGGTTCCACCAGCCTATCAGAACAACGACACCATGGATCCTAAACTGCGTGCATTCTACGAGTTTAACTCAATGCACATGGAACCTTGGGATGGTCCTGCGGGTATCGTAATGACCAACGGTCGTCACGTAGCCTGTAACCTGGACCGCAACGGTTTGCGTCCGGCTCGTTACGTCGTCACCAAAAACGGATTTATTACCCTGGCTTCAGAAGTGGGTATCTGGGATTACGAACCAGAAGACGTACTGGAAAAAGGCCGTGTTGGTCCGGGTGAAATGCTTGCTGTAGATACCTACACAGGTAAGATTTGGCGTTCTACCGAAATCGACGATGAGTTAAAAGAACGTCACCCGTACCACGAATGGCTGGAAAAACACATCCGTCGTTTAACGCCTATCGAAAAACTGGATGCATCGCTAATTGGTCAGCGCGTCTTTGACGACGACACCATGGCGGTCTATCACAAGCTGTTCAACTACAGCTACGAAGAAATTCATCAGGTTATAAAAGTACTGGGTAAAGACGGCCAGGAAGCCGTTGGCTCAATGGGTGACGATACCCCAATGGCCGTGCTGTCTTCAAAGCACCGTACCCTGTATGACTATTTCCGTCAGCAGTTTGCTCAGGTAACCAACCCGCCAATCGATCCATTGCGTGAAAACCACGTTATGTCTCTGGCAACTTGCGTTGGTCGCGAGCAAAACGTATTCAGCGAAACCAGTGGTTACGCTGACCGCGTCCTGTTCGAATCACCGGTATTAATGTATACCGACCTTAAACAGCTGCGTGAATTTAACCCGGAAAACTACTACTCCGAAATCATCGACCTGCAATACTCTGCAGAAGAAGGCCTGAAAAAAGCCATCGAGCGTATCTGTAATGAAGTAGAGTACCTGGTTAAACAAAAACGTGCGGCATTTGTGATCCTGTCAGATCGCAACATCAAGCCAAACCGTTTACCTATTCCTGCTGCGATGGCGACCGGTGCGGTTCACCGTCGTTTAGTTGACAACCAACTGCGTTGTGACGCGAACATCGTAGTAGAAACGGCATCAGCCCGTGACCCGCATCACTTTGCTGTGTTGATTGGCTTAGGCGCAACGGCGATTTATCCGTTCCTGGCCTATGAGACCATTGAACAGCTATGTGAAAAAGGTGACCTGGACATTTCAGCCATGCAAGCCATGCTGAACTACCGCAAAGGCATCAACAAAGGCCTTTACAAGATCATGTCCAAAATGGGTATCAGCACCGTGGCCAGCTACCGTAGCTCGAAACTGTTCGAGGCCATCGGTATCAGCCAGGAAGTCATGGAGCTGTGCTTCAAGGGTGTCACCTCACGCCTTGAAGGTGCCAACTTCGATGATTTCCAACAAGACGTTATTAACCTGTCACGCATTGCCTGGTTAAAACGCAAGAAAATCTCACACGGTGGTTTGCTGAAATACGTACACGATGGTGAATACCACGCCTACAACCCGGATGTAGTGAAAACGCTGCAGACGGCTGTTGTTACGGGTAAATACGAAGATTATCAGGAATATGCAAAACTGGTAAACGAGCGTTCACCGTCGCATTTACGCGATTTGATGAAGCTGAACCCGGCTAACCAACCTATCGATATCAGCGAAGTTGAGCCTGCGGAAAACCTATTCCCACGTTTCGACACTGCGGCGATGTCAATTGGTGCATTAAGCCCGGAGGCGCACGAAGCCCTGGCCATCGCAATGAACCGGTTAGGCGGACAGTCTAACTCAGGTGAAGGTGGCGAAGATCCTAAGCGCTTCAACACAGAGAAGAACTCTAAAATTAAACAGGTGGCATCGGGTCGTTTCGGTGTAACACCACATTACCTGGTTAACGCTAGCGTAATTCAGATTAAAGTTGCCCAGGGTGCGAAGCCTGGTGAAGGTGGTCAGTTACCGGGTGACAAAGTCAATAAGTATATCGCGCAGCTGCGTTTCTCGGTGCCGGGTGTAACTCTGATCTCGCCACCGCCGCACCACGACATATACTCTATTGAAGATTTAGCTCAGTTGATCTTCGATCTGAAACAAGTGAACCCAACCGCACTTATTTCAGTGAAGCTTGTATCTGAGCCCGGTGTAGGCACCATTGCAACGGGTGTTGCTAAAGCCTATGCCGACCTTATCACGGTTTCTGGCTATGACGGCGGAACAGGCGCAAGCCCGTTAACGTCAGTAAAATACGCCGGAAGTCCGTTTGAGTTAGGTCTGTCTGAAACACAGCAAGCGTTAGTCGAAAATGGTCTGCGTCACAAAGTACGGGTACAAACCGACGGCGGATTGAAGACCGGTCTGGACGTAATTAAGGCAGCTATAATGGGTGCAGAAAGCTTCGGCTTTGGTACTGGCCCAATGGTTGCTCTTGGCTGTAAATACCTGCGTATTTGTCACCTGAACAACTGTGCAACCGGTGTTGCAACACAGGACGAAAAACTGCGTAGCGACCACTTTATTGGCTTGCCAGAAATGGTAATGAACTACTTTAAGTTTGTTGCGCAGGAAGTGCGTGAAATCATGGCCAGCATGGGCGTGCGTAAGTTCGATGAACTGATCGGCCGCACTGAGCTGTTGTCATTGGTTGACGGTATAACTGCAAAACAGAATCGTTTGGACTTGTCCCCTATTCTGGCGAAGCCAGTGGCGGGTGAACACACGCGTCTGTTCTGTTCAGAAACCACCAATGCGCCACTGGATAAAGGTGTATTGAACGCAAAAATGCTGAAAGACGCCAAAGAAGCCGTTATTAAGGGCTGTGGTATTAACCTGAGCTACCCAATCCGCAACACTGACCGCTCTGTAGGTGCCTTGTTGTCTGGTGAGATTGCCAAACATTACGGCAACCACGACATGGAAGAAATGCCTATCACTGTAACCTTTAAAGGGACAGCGGGTCAGAGCTTTGGTGTGTGGAATGCCGGCGGCCTGAACATGTATATCGAAGGTGATGCCAACGATTACGTGGGTAAAGGCATGACAGGCGGTAAGCTGGTTATTCACCCACCGCGTAATGCGGAATTCAACACTCACGAAAGTGCCATCATGGGTAACACCTGTTTGTATGGTGCAACTGGCGGTAAGCTGTTTGCAGCGGGCCGTGCCGGTGAGCGTTTTGGTGTTCGTAACTCTGGCGCGATTGCCGTTGTGGAAGGCGTTGGTGACAACGGCTGTGAATACATGACCGGTGGTATCGTTGCGGTGCTGGGTCCGGTAGGCGTTAACTTCGGCGCAGGTATGACAGGTGGTTTTGCTTACCTGTACGACGAAGGTGATCTGGATCGCCGCGTTAACCCTGAGCTGGTAGAAGTGCTGTCGATTGACGACAAAGTTATTCTTGCCGAGCACCTGCGTGGCTTGATCAACCAGCATTATGAAGAAACCGGCAGCCAGTTCTCGTTGAGCCTGCTGCATGACTTTGCCAGCACCTTGTCGAAGTTCAAACTGGTTAAACCGAAGACCAGCGATGTGAAAAACCTGTTGGGCCATATTAGTCGTTCCAGCGCAGAACTGCGCATTCAGGCGCAATAGTGAGGTGAGAAGATAATGGCTAAGAATGTTTATCAGTTTGTTGATGTAGAAAGAATTGATCCGCCTAAAAAGCCCATTGTGGAGCGTAAAACCGGATTTGCTGAAATCTATCATCCACTTACCTCTTCGCAAGCGGAAGGCCAGGCCGACCGCTGCCTGGACTGCGGTAACCCATACTGTGAGTGGAAGTGTCCGGTACACAACTACATTCCACAGTGGCTGGCACTGGCCAACGAAGGCAAGATCATGGAAGCGGCCGAGCTGTCGCACAAAACCAATAGCTTGCCTGAAGTCTGTGGTCGCGTATGTCCGCAGGACCGTCTGTGTGAAGGCTCTTGTACTCTGAATGATGAGTTCGGTGCTGTAACCATTGGTTCGATTGAAAAATACATTACCGATACCGCCTTTAAAATGGGCTGGCGTCCGGATATGTCAGGTGTAACCTGGACAGACAAAAAAGTCGCTATCGTAGGTGCGGGTCCTGCCGGGCTTGCGTGTGCAGATATCCTGGTACGTAACGGTGTTAAGCCAGTGGTGTTCGACAAGTACGAAGAAATCGGCGGCCTGCTGACCTTCGGTATTCCGTCGTTCAAACTGGAAAAAGACGTGATTAAACTGCGTCGCGAGATCTTCACTGAAATGGGTGTTGAGTTTGTTCTGAACACCGAAATCGGTAAAGACATTGCGTTCCAGCAGTTACTGGACGACTACGATGCCGTCTTCCTGGGTATGGGTACATACAAGTACATGAAAGGCGGATTCGAACACGAATCAGCGCCTGGCGTATACGAAGCCCTACCATTCCTGGTCTCTAACACGAACCGTGTAATGGGACTGGAAAAAGACGCGGCTGACTTCATCGACATGAAAGGCAAGAAAGTGGTCGTACTCGGTGGTGGTGATACCACCATGGACTGCGTACGTACCTCTATTCGCCAGGACGCGGCAAGCGTAACTTGTGCATACCGTCGTGACGAAGCCAGCATGCCTGGTTCACGCCGCGAAGTGGTTAACGCCAAAGAAGAAGGTGTTCAGTTCGAGTTTAACGTCATGCCGTTAGACATCGCCGTTGACGAAGCGGGCAATACCACGGGTGTTAAACTGGTTCGCACGGAAATGGGCGCACCGGATGCACAGGGTCGTCGTAGCCCGGTTGTGGTTGAAGGTTCAGAGTTTGTATTGGAAGCCGACGCTGTGATTATTGCATTTGGTTTCCAACCTAGCCCAGCGCCTTGGTTTGGCGATTTCGGTATCATCCTTGATGAAAAAGGCCGTGTTCGCGCGCCTGCCAACGGTAAGTTTGCTTTCCAGACATCTAACCCGAAAATCTTCGCCGGCGGCGACATGGTTCGTGGTAGTGATCTGGTTGTAACCGCGATTGACGAAGGCCGTAAAGCGGCTGACGGTATCATGGACTACATCGGCGTATAACTCAGTCCACAAGCTATAAAATCAAAACGGAGCCTGATGGCTCCGTTTTTGTTTATTACTCTGTGCTTTTGCTGCTTTTAATGTACATCACTTTCATCAAAATCAGTGAAATCAACACGACAATTGACGAGATACCTAACACCGGTGCGAGGGCGTCATCGCCAGCAATACCACCATACAAGCAGTACAGCCCGATGATCAATACGGCGGTACCTGCCTGATGCAACCAGTACTGCGCAATGGCAAGTTTTGAATTACCGTCGGTTAACCACAATTTATGCATCATCGCGTAAATCATGCTGACGACAAACCCCAGCAACATAATGTGTGCGTGGGTGACTAGCTGACCGTGGTTTTTCGTTGCTGCCATGTGAATACCCAGCAGTAATCCGAGCAATGCATAGCCCAACCCTGTTAAAACGTATTTTCTGTCCATGTGTTTTGCCTGTTTTTATTTTTAGTCATAACAAAGCCCGCAACGCACTCAGTACGTCACGGGCTGGCTCTGATGTGTTACCACTCATCACACATGTTCAAAAAATAATCTAGTAATAATGATAAGTAAACTCTACACCGTATTCACGCCCTTTGGTCAGAGGAGCAAAGGTACCGAAGCTTAATTGCGTATCGTTACCGTGCTTCACATCATTGGTCAGGTTTTTACCAAACAGGCTCACTACCCAGGTGCCATCTTCGTTTTGAAGATCAATGCCCGCGTTCAGAATCTTCTGATCGTCGATATAGCCCAGGTTGTTGTCGGTATAATACGTCTTATCGCGATAAGAATAATTCACTCGACTGGTTAACAGGCCCCAGTCACTCACTTCCATATCATGGGTTAACCCAACGCTGTACGTGATTTCCGGTACACGAGGAATTTCCAGTTCTTCGTCACCCTGATCAACGACCCCATCGCCGTTTAAGTCATAAATAACCTTGCTGTATTCAGCGTCAATAAGACCTAAATTAAACATAGCGACCAGGTTGTCGGTAATGCGGAACATACCGTCGACTTCCACACCCATAATGGTGGCTTCAGCGGTGTTTTTGATAATTTGAATCAGTGATCCATCCGGTGCAGGCAAGCTGACTTCACGCTGCATGTCATCAATGTTCATGATAAACGCCGCGGCGTTGAAACGGCCCCAATCGGTATCACCCTTGTAGCCCACCTCGAAGTTGTCGACGGTTTCTTCGTCGAACGGTCCCGGTCCGTTTGCTTCGCGAAGTTCAGGCGTGCTGATGTCGGCAGTGTTCCGCAGGTTGTAACCACCAGAGCGGAATCCTCTCGACCAGTTGGCAAACAGATTAGTGTCGTCATCCAGACGGAAGCGCACACCGACTTTAGGTGAGACATTGCTCCAGGTTTTGTTGTCTACAAAATCGAAGTTACAATCATTGGCTTCGTAAATATTACACGCCGGGCCCTGTGGAATAATAAATCCGCTGTTGATGCTGCTTACGTTCAGGTTCATCGACGAAATCTGCACGTCTTTTTCTTCACGGGTGTAACGCAAGCCGGCCGACAAGGTCCATTGGTCATCCAGGTCGTAATCCACCGCCGCAAACGCGCCTAAACTAGAGGTTTCATGCAGACCACCACCGTCCTGATAAATACCGGCAGCCAGAAGGTCAGGTGTACCGTCGGCGTTGATGTCCGCATAAACGGTAGTGAGAGGTAACTCACGACGCTCGTGATAAAGCATATCGTTAGTGTAGTGGTACACACCGGTTGTGACGTTAGCTTTGCCTAACTGGGTATTGAAGCGCAACTCATGACTGAACTGCTCACTGGTAGTCCAGGAATTAGAGTGGAACAAAGTGAATGGCTGCGCATCAATGTCACCGCGAGTTGGCGAATAGTAATCACGCCAGCCATAGATATAGGTCATGGTTCCGCCCGCGACATCCCAGTTCAGATTTAGCGATAGCAGTTCTGTTTCGATTTTCTGCCAGCCCGGTTCGTTAATTGCGAAATCATGGCTGTCACGGTCAAAGGTCACTGCAAATGGTGCTAGTGGGTGTGCGCCCGAGAACGCCAGATTTGGATTAATACCCATACCATTGGTGTGGTTCTGACCCGATGGGCCATCACCGTCCAAATCCAGGTTTTCGTACTTCAGTTCCAGCGTCAGGTCGTCGGTAGGCTCCCATAAGGTAGACGAGCGAAACAAAGTTTGCTTAACCGCACCGTGGTTGCTGCCATCGAATTTGTTTTCAAACCAGCCCTCGTCGTTATTGTGATAAACCGACACTTTGGTAAACAGGTTATCCGTAAGCGGAATATTCACCGCACCCTGAATCGTTTTATTCAGCCCACCCGGGCCGCCACCGGTTACCGACCCACGCAGCTTGGCGGTAACTGTATCATCCGGCTTTTTCGTGGTGATCAGAATCGCTCCACCGGTTACGTTACGGCCAAATAAAATCCCCTGAGGACCGCGTAGCACCTCTACACGCTCGATATCAAACATATCGACGACCACACCACCGTTGGTCCCGATGAATACACCGTCAACAAATACGCCTACGGTTGGGTCAATTGACGTAATGGAGCTGTTGATACCTAGACCGCGTATTGAAAAGTTGGCCACACCACGTGCCGTGCCTACATCTTCCAGCACAACGTTGGCGATACCAACGGACAGGTCGTTCATGTTGCGAAATTTCATGGCATCTAATTGGTCTTCGCCAAATGCGGTGATAGCCACGGGTACATCCTGAATCGACTCGACGCGTTTACGCGCCGTGACTTCAATTTTCTCAAACAGCTTGTCGGCCGTTTTGTTCGACTTGGTTTCTTCCTGAGCCTGCACTGGCTGTAACAGTGCAGACAGGCACAAAGTCAAAGCGGAATACTTGAACAGCGAAGTGTTATTCCTGGTTATGCTGGTAGGGCACATGGTTTTTCCTCAGTTCCAATTTATGTGTGTAATACGCGTTGTTAAAACTATGTTACGAACTGCACACAAAACTAACACCTGTAAAAATAGGTGTCAATATATTGGAATGATATTTCGCTATGTAAAACTAAATTAATAAAAATTGATCTATGGTTTTACTTATTTAGTGCTAAAGGCGGATTGGATTTTCAGGTTAATTACTATCAAACAAGCACTTAGCAGTACACAGCAATACAACGGAAAATGGATGTCAGATTGGTATAACATCGCGCCGAGTGGCGGTCCAAGGGTATATCCCATTGCCGGTGAGGCTGTCATCAGACCAGTTACTTTGGCTCGTTCAGCATCCGAGCAGTGTTGCGTGGCTGCTGCCGTGACACTGGGATACCCGACGCCAACGCCGACACCAATCCCGACCATACCAATATAGATAAACTGCACTTCTGTGGCCGTCGCGACAGAAACATACCCCGCTGTCATTGCTGCGGCCGCAATCAAAAGTAACTGCATCAGGGTAAAATTACTTCGCTGAACCAGCGTCCACTGCACGCTGAGCGCGGCTAATGCACTGATCATCAGCGCTGTGCCCGTGATCTGTGCAGCGTTGACCGGGGAGTGATGAAAGTAGTCTATGAGCATGAAACCCAGACTTTGCTGTAACATGGCCATGCAGATAAATAACACCACGGCAAAACTGAGTAACAGCAATACCGGTGACGAAGCCGAAACATCGGCACTCGTTGTTACTTTTGGGGGGACCGGTTGCGACTGTGGCTCGTCAGGCAATTTTCTCCACACCAACAACAACGCCAGGCACGTTAATACAATAATGGCGTACAACGGGGCTACCAGTCCATACGTAACCAGCAGGCCAGCCAGCCCCGGCCCCAGTATTTGCCCGAGATTATTGGCTGACGTGACCCGACTGAGCGTGGCCACCGAATGCAGGTTCTGCCGCCGTACATAACCAATTACATAGCCAACCGCCGCTGGCGGTGTGGCCGACATAATAGTGGATTGCGCCACCCGCGTTGCCAATAAGCACCCAAACAGCGCGTAGCCGGTAAGCCATTCTGCGAGCCCAACACTAAACACACTGGCAAAACACAGGGTCCCTAGGGAATACCCCGACAAACCATAAATGAGTGTACGCCGATTACCCACCCGGGCCGCATAGTAGCTCCACCGGGTGCTACCCAGTGCAAAAATACAGGCAGACGACGACAGTATTGCCGCTACCTGAAGCTCGGACAGTCCGGTTTCCCTGCCAAGGGCTGGCAGTATTGTCATCACCACGCTTTGCCCCATGGCTGTAGCCAACAGGGCAATAAAAAGCACCAGCGTTACCATAGTCGACGGGTAAGCCGGTGCACGAGGTACAACTGTGTCGCCATATAAGGCTTAGTATTAGCTGTTGATTTCAAATAAAGCTGCCATGCCCATACCGCCGCCAATACACATGGTAGTAACCGCATAACGGGCTTTACGACGCTGTCCTTCCAACAACGCATGACCCACCATACGGGCGCCACTCATGCCATAAGGGTGACCAATCGAAATAGCCCCGCCATTGACGTTGAGCTTGTCGTTATCGATACCCAGCTTGTCGCGGCAATACAGTACCTGCACCGCAAACGCTTCATTCAGCTCCCACAAATCAATATCGTTCACGGTTAAGCCATGACGCTTTAACAGCTTGGGTACCGCGAATACCGGGCCAATGCCCATTTCATCGGGCTCACAGCCGGTGACAACCATGCCGCGATAAGTGCCCAGTACCGGTAGGTTGCGTTTTTGTGCTTCCTTTGCCGACATCATGACACTGGCAGATGCTCCGTCCGACAGCTGGCTGGCGTTACCGGCGGTAATGGTGCCGCCGTCGATTACCGGGTTCAGACCCGCGAGGCCATCCAACGTAGTGGTCGGGCGGTTGCACTCATCAGACGTAGCGGTTTTATTTACCAGCTCAGTGGTATCCGTGGTTTTGTCGTATTGCGCGTGCACAACATCCATTGGCACAATTTCGTTGTCGTAAATACCTTTTTGCTGAGCTGCCGCTGTGCGCTGCTGACTCTGCAATGCGTATTCGTCCATTTGCTCACGACTAATACCATAGCGCTTGGCCACAATTTCGGCGGTTTCAATCATCGACAAATAAATACCGGAGTGCTTCGCTTTCAACGCCTCGCTGTGAGCGCGGAATTTATTCATGTTGTTGTTCTGCACCAACGAGATGGAATCCAGCCCACCCGCAACCGCTACCGGAGCGCCATCGACAATAATGCGCTGTGCCGCCATACTAATGGCCTGCAAACCAGAAGAACAAAAACGGTTAATGGTTACGCCGGCGGTAGTCACCGGTAAGCCCGCCATGAGTGCAGCCTGACGACCAATGTTGCCGCCTGTAGCGCCTTCCGGCAGACCACAACCAATTAATACATCCTCTACTTCTGCGCCGTCGATACCGGCACGTTGCACTGCCTGGGCAATGGCATGGCCGGCTAACTCTGCGCCATGGGTATTGTTGAACGACCCTCGGTACGCTTTGCCAATGGGCGTGCGTGCGGTACTTACAATTACTGCATCAGTCACAATCTCTCTCCTCAACTATTTAGATGACAGGTCAGCAAAACTGCGACCTTGTTCGGCAAGGGTTTTCAGTAATGGCGCAACCTGCCAGTCGTCGCCGTAGCGCGCCTGGAACTGTTCCATGTCAGCCACAATCGCAGGCAATCCCACGGTATCGGCATAAAACATCGGGCCGCCCCGGTATACCGGGAAGCCATAGCCATAGATGTACACCACATCAATATCAGACGGACGCTGGGCAATGCCTTCGTCCAGAATCAGGGCCGCTTCATTGATCAGCGGGTAAATAAGGCGTTTTACGATTTCCTCGTCGTCGATTTCACGAGGTTCGCAACCCAGTGCATCCATCGCCTCTTTAATGATGGCGTCGACTTCCGGATCAGGAATAGGCGTACGTGAGCCTTCTTCATAGCGGTAGTAACCTTTGCCTGCTTTCTGGCCCAAACGCCCTGCTTCTACCAAACGGTCTGCAATAGCGCCGTCGGTCTCGGGCACATATTCTCCGCGTTCACGGCGTTCTTTACGCACGCGATAACCCACGTCCAGTCCAGCCAAATCGCCCATGGTGAGCGGGCCCATGGCCATACCAAAGTCATACAGGGCTTTATCGATACGTGCCGGCGATACGCCTTCCAATAACAGTGCACCCGCCTCACGGCCGTAGCCTTTCAGCATGCGGTTACCAATAAAGCCGTCACACACACCAGACACCACGCCCACTTTATTAATGTGCTTGGCCAGTTTCATGGCGGTGGCGAGTACGTCGTCGGCTGTGCTGTCGGCGCGCACGACTTCCAGCAGGCGCATAATGTTGGCCGGACTGAAGAAGTGCAGACCAATCACGTCCTGTGGACGCGAGGTAAATGACGCAATGGTATTTACGTTCAGCGTAGAGGTGTTACTAGCCAGAATGGCACCAGGCTTACAATATTTGTCGAGTTTGGTGAACACGTCCTGTTTAACCGCCATGCTTTCAAACACCGCCTCAATCACCAGATCCACGTCGCTCAGGTCGGCATAGTTGTCGGTACCCGACACCAATTGTTTTGCGGACGCGGCCTGCTCTTCACTGATGCGTCCTTTGGCTACCTGGCCATCGTAATACCGGTGAATGTGTTTAATGCCGCGCTCCAGTGCCTCAAAGCTCAGCTCAAGCATGGTCACCGGGATGCCTTTATTGGTGAAGTTAATGGCAATACCGCTACCCATGGTGCCAGCACCAATAATAGCGACACTGTTGATATCGCGTGTTGGCGTGCCTTTCGACAGGCCTTGCACCTGAGCAGCCATGCGTTCCGCAAAGAACATATGACGTTGCGATTTCGACTGCGTGCCTTGCATCAATTCAAGAAACAGCTCGCGCTCTTTTTTCATGCCATCAGCAAAATCCAGCTCTACCGATGCCTGCACGGTATCAACACAGCGCTGGGGCGCGTCAAAGCCGCGACGGGTTTTCGCCAGCTTGGCGCGGTACTGGTCAAATATCGCAGGGTCAGACACCGTTGCCGTTAATTCGCTGATACGACGAAGCGGTGCCTTGTTATTTACCACCTTTTTAGCAAACGCAATCGCCGCGTTTTGTAGATCGTCGCTTACCACTTTGTCGATCAAGCCTGCCTTGGCGGCTTCTTTACTCGATACCTTACGGCCGCTGGTGATCATATCCAGCGCCAATTCCACACCGGCAATTCGCGGTAAACGTTGAGTACCGCCTGCACCAGGCAGAATTCCCAGTAACACTTCTGGCAGGCCAACTTTGGCAGATTCCAGTGCCACTCGGTAATGGCATGTCAGTGCAACTTCCAGACCACCGCCCAATGCCGTGCCGTGTAAAGCCGCCACCATAGGTTTAGTCAGGGTATCCATTTCGCTTAATAAATCGGGCAGTGCCGGTGGCTGCATGGGTTTACCAAATTCGGTGATATCCGCCCCGGCAATAAAGGTGTTACCACGACAGCTCAGCACAATAGCGTCAACCGCCTCATTGTGCTCGGCTTCTCGCAGCGTTGTTTGCAACCCACTTCGTACAGCAAAAGACAATGCATTTACCGGCGGGTTATCTACTTCGATGACGGCGACGTTGTCGACGATATGCATCATTACAGCAGAAGTCATAGTGTGTTTCCTGTATGAGTAAGTTGTGGGCATACTAACCCAACACAATTAAATTTGTAAAATATAATTTCACTATGCGGTATTTAAAAATCATTTAGCTAATAATACGTGACGAAAACGACGTGTTTATTGCTATGTTTCGCCCCGCTGCGTCCAACTGAGTGCTGTTCAGTTCACTATTCACACTAAATTGTTAAGTTTATGTAGACTTAGCGTTTCGCTATGCGGTATTATTTTTCGCGACTTATCAATTTGAACAGACAGACATTGAACGCATTGAAATAGGACGATTATGAAAAGTGAACAGTTTTCAAATTATGGCGAGGCGCTCTGCAGCCATGATTACCCAACACCGGTACCAGAAGCGAACCAGGTACTGATAAAGATTGATGCCTGTGGCGTGTGTCACAGCGATATTCACGTATGGGAAGGCTATTTCGATTTAGGCGGCGACCACAAAATTGATATGCGCGGCAGCCATAAACTGCCTTTTACACTCGGCCATGAAATAGCGGGTGAAGTCGTGGCCTGTGGTGATCAATCCGATGCCAGCATTGGCGACAAAGTCATTGTATACCCTTGGATTGGTTGCGGGAAATGCCCGCTGTGTAAGGCCGACAAAGAACACCTCTGCTATCAGCCCAAATCACTGGGTATCGCCGTAGACGGTGGCTTCAGCGACTATGTGGTAGTGCCAGACAGCAAGTATCTGTTCCCACTGAAAGACCTGCCAGCCGAGCTGGGCTGTACCTACGCCTGCTCCGGCGTAACGGCTTACAGCGCCATCGAACAAATCAAAGATATCGTACAAGGACGTCAGCTACTGATCATTGGTGCTGGCGGCGTAGGCCTGAGCGGTCTGGCGGTAGCCAAAGCCCTGCTCGACTGCGAAGTCATTGTGGCCGATATCGACGAGTCCAAACGTCAGCTTGCATTAGATGAAGGTGCCGATGCGGTTATCGATCCGCGCGATCAGGCTGCGCTTGGTGCGCTCATCAAACGCACTTACGGTGGCGTAGCAGCTGCCGTTGACTTTGTGGGTTCCGATCGCAGTGCCGGTTTCGGCGTACAGGCCCTCAATAAAGGCAGTACATTAGTGGTAGTAGGTTTGTTCGGCGGTGCCATGCCGCTGTCGGTACCGATCCTGCCGCTGAAAGCCATTACGATTAAAGGTTCGTTTGTGGGTAGCCTAAGCGACATGCACGCGCTCATGGCGCTGGTGCATGCAGGTAAAATTGCCCCCATCAAAATTTCTCAGCGCGACATGTGTTGTGCCCACCAGACACTGGAAGATCTGCGCGACGGCAAAGTCGCCGGCCGCGTAGTACTGACCCCTGACACAGCAGGAGGCAAATAATGAAAGCCGTGATTTGCAATGAATTTGCCCCACTGGATCAGCTTGCTTTTGGCGAGTGGCCCCTGCCTGTTGCCGGTAACGACGAAGCCTTAATAAAGGTAAGTGCCATCGGCGTAAATTTCCCGGATGCATTATTAGTACAAGGCTTGTATCAGGCCAAACCTGAGCGCCCGTTTGTACCCGGTGCCGAGTTTTCCGGCGTGGTGGAAGCCGTAGGCGACAACGTGACTCACCTTAAAAAAGGCGACCGCGTTGTGGGTCTTAGTACCCATTACAGTGCCTGTGCCGAATTCATCAGTGTACCGGCTGCGCGTTTAATTCCGGTACCAGAAGCTATTCCCATGAACGAAGCAGCCGGCTTAATACTGGCTCACGGTACTGCCCATTACGCGCTTAAACAACGCGCTAATTTGCAAGCGGGTGAAACCTTACTGGTATTAGGCGCCGCAGGCGGCACAGGTTTGGCAGCGGTACAAATTGGCAAGGCCATGGGTGCCCGTGTCATTGCAGGTTGCTCCAGTGAAGAAAAACTGGCACTTGCTAAAGAAAACGGCGCCGACGAGCTGATTAACTACAGCAGCGACGATCTGCAGACCCAACTGCGCGAATTAACCAACGGCAAAGGCGTAGACGTGGTGTATGACCCGGTGGGCGGCCAGTTGTTTGATGTATGTACCCGCAATATGGCCCCTGAAGGACGATTACTGGTCGTCGGTTTTGCCGGCGGTGATATCCCCAAATTCCCGGTAAACCTGGCGCTGGTAAAAGAGTACGCCGTAGTTGGCGTGTTCTTTGGTGCTTTTACCCGACGCGACCCGGCAGCCTATGCCGACAATATGCGTGAACTGCTCGACTGGTATCAATCTGGCAAAGTACACGTGCACATTGATACCACCTACCCGCTTGCCAACACCGCCGATGCATTTGCCGATGTGATTAATCGCAAAGCCCGCGGCAAGCTGATTATTTCGCCTCTTATCAATGTCTAACACGGCTTAACACTGCGAGGACACTATGCATTTTGAACACAGCGAACGCGTAAAACAGTTGCAGCAGCAACTGACCGCCTTTATGGACGCGCATATTTATCCGCGCCTGCAACAATACCGCGACGAAGTAAAAGCCGGGCAATATCCGGTGTCATTTATGGCCGACCTGAAAACACTGGCGAAGAGCGAAGGACTATGGAATTTATTTCTGCCGGGATTACAGGACAACGAGCCCGGTACGCGCCTGAGCAATTTGGAATACGCCCCGCTGGCGGAAATCATGGGTCGGGTGCCCTGGTGCTCAGAAGTATTTAACTGCAATGCGCCGGATACCGGCAACATGGAGCTACTGCATTTATTTGCCACACCTGAGCAGCGCGAACAATGGCTGAACCCGTTATTGAACGGTGAAATACGCTCAGCCTTTGCCATGACCGAACCCGACGTAGGCTCATCGGATGCCACCAATATTCAGACCCGCATCGCGCGCGACGGTGACGACTATATTGTGTCTGGCCGCAAATGGTATATCTCCAACTCGGCGCATCCCCACTGTAAGCTGTTTATATTAATGGGCAAAACCGATCCGGATAACCCCAATCCGCACCACCAGCAAAGCATGGTGCTGATCCCTCGCGACGCCCCCGGCGTGAAGATCCTGCGTAACTTAAAAGTTATGAATCACACTAACCCCCATGGGCATTGTGAGATCCTGTTCGACAACGTACGCATACCAGCCAGCAATTTACTGGGCGAGGAAGGTAAAGGCTTTGCCATGGCCCAGGCGCGATTAGGCCCGGGCAGGATTCACCATTGTATGCGCTCCATCGGACAAGCCGAACTGGCTCTGCAGCTATTAATAGGCCGGGCACAAGAACGCAAAACCAATGGCAAGTTTTTATATCAGCACGGTGCCGTAGCCGACTGGATAGCTCGCTCGCGGATAGAAATAGAGCAAGCGCGCCTACTGGTACTCAAAGCCGCGTGGAAAATTGATGAAGTGGGATCTAAAGCAGCCGCCGATGACATTTCCCTTATCAAGGCACTCATCCCTACTCTGCACACCACGGTGGTAGACCGGGCGATGCAAACTTTCGGCGCCATGGGCACCTCGGAAGATCTGCCGCTGGCCGATATGTGGTCGCAGGGGCGAGCACTGCGCTACGCAGACGGTCCTGACGAAGTGCACATTCGCAAAATCGCCCGTATGGAAATCAAACGCACCAACGAAAAAGCGGTGGATGTCAGCCATTTTTATTTTCGTCCTGAATATGACGAAATAAATTAAAAATGAACTGTTGATTTCGCTATGTGAAACTGTATACTGCAAATGATGATTGATTAACCTATTATTGGGCGTCACTTTTGCAGGATACAGTTTTATGAATATTAATTTCTCCGAACAAGAACTGGCCTTCCAACAGGAAGTGCAAACCTTCTTCCGCGAAGAACTGCCAGAATCCGTTCAGGCACACATCGACAACGGTTTAAGCTTTAGTGCTGAAGTCACCGTTGCTTACCAAAAAGCGCTATACAAAAAAGGCTGGGCTGGCATTAACTGGCCAGTTGAACACGGTGGCACCGGCTGGACGCCCACACAGAAATACATTTTCCAAACCGAGTCAGCCAAGGCAAAAGCGCCGCGCCAGATCCCGTTTGGTTATTCTATGGTTGCGCCAATCATTTATACCTTCGGTAACGAAGAACAAAAGCAGCGCTTCCTGCCTGACATTCTGGCGTCGAACACCTGGTGGTGTCAGGGCTACTCTGAGCCGAATGCCGGATCTGACCTTGCCGGGTTAAAAACCCGCGCCGTACGCGACGGCGATCACTACATTGTTAACGGCACCAAAACCTGGACAACGCTGGGTCATCACGCCGACTGGATCTTCTGTCTTGTTCGTACCAGCGACGAAGACAGCAAACAAAAAGGCATCAGCTTTTTGCTTATCGACATGACCTCACCAGGCGTATCGGTAAAACCCATTATTACCCTGGACGGCCGCCGCGAAGTAAACGAAGTGGCATTCCAGGACGTGAAAGTACCGGTTGAAAATCTGGTAGGTGAAGAAGGCCGCGGCTGGACTTACGCCAAGGTACTGCTGACCCACGAACGCACCAACATTGCTGGTGTGGCGGTTTCCAAGCAGCGCCTGAGTGCCTTGTACGACTTGCTAAACCAGCCACCAGCAGGCTGCCCGGATCTGAAAAACAACAGTGTGTTTATGAGCCGTGTTGTACAGGTTGAAATGGAGCTTAAAGCACTGGAGTTCACTGACTTACGCGTGCTGTCGTCAGTCAGTACCGGTACCGCACCGGGCCCGGAATCATCCATTCTGAAAATCAAAGGCACCGAGATCCAACAGGCACTGGACGAACTCTATGTGGAGATCGCCGGTATCTATGCACTGCCATTTGTACCCGAGCAGTACGACGAAGCCGGTTACGAGCCTCGCATTGAGCCGTTCTTCGCACCGAATGCCGCGCCGCATTACTACAACAACCGTAAGGTCACCATTTATGGTGGCAGTAACGAGATTCAGAAAAACATTATTGCCAAGCAAGTGCTTGGACTGTAACGGGAGTCAATCATGGATTTTGCATTAAATGATATTCAGCAAATGCTGAAAGACAGCGCCGGTAAATTCATTCACAACGATTACGACTTTGAAACGCGCCAAAAGCACAGTCATTCCGAACTGGGTTATAGCGAAGACAACTGGCAGTTGTTTGCAGAACTGGGCTGGCTGGCCCTGCCCTTTGCAGAAGAATTTGGTGGCCTTGACGGCAACGCAACCGACCTGATGGTTTTAATGACCGAGCTGGGCAAAGGCCTGATTGTGGAGCCTTACCTGTCTACCGTGGTACTGGCCGGTAACGCTATTCAGCGCGGCGGCACGGCTGAACAAAAAGAGGCTTTGATTGGCGGCATTGTGGGCGGCGAACTAAAACTGGCGTTTGCCGGTTTGGAAGCCCAGTCAGCTACCGACATCAGCAGCATTAACACACAAGCCAGCACACAAGCTAGCGGTGTAGTACTCAACGGCAAGAAGCAGGTAGTACTGCATGCCCAGAGCGCCGACAAACTGGTAGTAGCGGCGCGTTCACATAATAACAACGGCAACATTGCCCTGTACCTGGTAGACGCGAACGCCGAAGGTGTAGCAGCACATCACTACCCGACTAACGATGGTGCCCGAGCCAGCGACCTGACCTTTACCAACGTCGCCGCCGAACTTCTGGGCGACAGCGACGATGCGGCAGCTGTGATTCAGGCTGTACTGAATGACGCCATTGTGGCCGTATCGGCGGAAGCCGTTGGCGTGATGGACAAAATGCTCGCTGCCACGGTGGAGTACACCAAAGTGCGCAAGCAATTCGACGTGCCCATTGCGAAGTTCCAGATCCTGCAACACAACATGGTCGATATGTTTATGGAATGCGAACAAGCCCGCTCCATGGTGTATTACGCGGCTATCACCATTGGTGAAGGCAATAGCGAAGAACAAGTGGCTGAAGCCAATAAAGCCAGCCAGTTCCTGAAATGGAAAGTGGGTCAGGCAGCGCGTCTGGTAGGCCAAACCGCAGTGCAACTGCACGGCGGCATGGGCGTGACCGACGAGCTGGATGTTGGCCACATGTTCAAGCGCCTTACCATGATCAACACCCTGTTTGGCTCCATGGACATCCACTTAGACAACCTGGTTAAACAGCGTCAGGCTGCATAGGAGTTCACCATGAAAGTACTCGTTACCGTAAAACGCGTGATCGACTACAACGTCAAGATCCGCGTAAAGCCCGATGGCAGCGACGTTGACTTAACCAACGTCAAAATGGCGGTTAACCCGTTTTGTGAAATTGCCGTTGAAGAAGCCGTGCGCCTGAAAGAAAAAGGCATTGCCAGCGAAATCGTGGTGGTGTCAGTAGGTGCCAGCGAAGCTCAGGAACAACTGCGTACCGCGCTGGCCCTGGGCGCTGACCGCGCCATTCTGGTGGAATCCACCGCCAACACCGAATCGCTGAATGTGGCAAAGCTGCTGGCCAAAGTAGTTGAGCAGGAACAGCCTTCACTGGTGATCATGGGTAAACAGGCCATCGACTCCGACAACAACCAAACCGGTCAGATGCTCGCCGCCTTGTGCGATATGCCACAGGCCACCTTTGCGTCAGAAGTCTCCGTCGCCGACAACAGCGTAACAGTAACCCGCGAAATCGACGGCGGTTTGCAAACCCTGTCGCTGCAGCTACCCGCAATTGTTACCACCGATTTGCGTTTGAACGAGCCGCGCTACGCGTCGTTGCCCAACATTATGAAAGCCAAGCGCAAACCACTTGCCACCGTCACGCCAGACGAACTGGGCGTAACTCTGTCAGCGCACACACAACTGCTGGGCGTTAACCCGCCATCTCAGCGTAGCGCCGGTGTAAAAGTGAAATCTGTTGCCGAGCTGGTCGACAAACTTAAAAACGAAGCCAAGGTGATCTAAATGGCCATTTTAGTGATTGCAGAACACGATAATCAGCAGTTAAAACCTGCTACCTTGAATACCGTTAATGCGGCAAGTCAGTTAAATCAGCCTATATCCATTCTGGTCATTGGCAGCGAGTGTCAGGCCGTGGCTGAACAAGCCAGCGCCGTGAGCGGTGTGGATACCGTACTGGTTGCAGACAACGCCGCTTACCAACATCAACTGGCCGAAAACACCGCCAAGCTGATTGCTGAACTGGCGAGCGACTTTGACTACGTGATTGCCGCTGGCACGACGACAGGTAAGAACACCATGCCCCGTGTAGCAGCCCTGCTGGATGTCGCTCAGATATCTGACATTGTGGCCGTGAAAAGCGCCAATACGTTTGTGCGTCCGATTTATGCGGGTAATGCACTGGCTACCATTCAGTCTCTCGACAGCAAAAAAGTAATCACCGTGCGAACCAGTGCCTTTGATGCAGCGGGTACCGACGGCAGCGCCACCATTACCCCTTGCAGCCTGGTACATGCCAATGCCCAAAGTGAATTTGTGTCGGAAGAACTGGCCGTGTCTGAGCGCCCGGAGCTGACCGCCGCTGGCGTGATCATCTCGGGTGGTCGCGGTATGGGCAACGGCGAGAACTTCAGCCTGCTGGAAAAAGTCGCCGACAAGCTTGGCGCGGCAGTGGGCGCATCACGCGCCGCAGTAGACGCAGGCTTTGTGCCGAACGACATGCAGGTAGGTCAAACCGGCAAAATCGTGGCCCCGGACCTGTACATTGCCGTGGGTATCTCAGGTGCCATTCAGCATCAGGCCGGTATGAAAGACTCCAAAGTCATCGTGGCCATTAACAAAGACGAAGAAGCGCCTATATTCCAGATTGCCGACTACGGCCTGGTAGGCGACCTGTTCGAGGTATTACCCGAACTGGAAAGTTTGCTGTAACCAAGCGTGACCTCAACATTGGCTGCCAGCTTCGCACTCGCTGCGCAGCCAGTGTTTTCACACTGCAAACTAAGGTCTCCGGCCGCTATTGCCTGGCGGAATAACACAATTTAAGAAAAGAGGATTAGCTGTGGAACGAGAATCGATGGAGTTTGACGTAGTGATCGTCGGTGCCGGACCTGCGGGTTTATCGGCAGCCTATCATCTGAAAAAACTGGCGAACGACAAGCAACAGGACATCAGTGTTTGCGTGTTGGAAAAAGGCTCTGAAGTAGGCGCCCATATTCTGTCGGGTGCCATATTAGAAACCACAGCCCTGGACGAACTGATCCCAGACTGGCAGGAAAAAGGCGCACCGCTTACCACGCCCGTTACCGAAGACGAACTGTACCTACTTAAAGATCAGCAACGCGCCACCAAAGTACCCGGCTGGGCCATACCCGCCCCTATGCACAACGACGGCAACTACATTGTGAGTCTGGGTAACGTGTGCCGCTGGCTGGCCACCCAGGCCGAAGCCATTGGCGTAGAAATCTTCCCCGGCTTTGCCGCTGCTGAAATCGCCTACGACGACAACGGTCGGGTAAAAGGCGTATATACCGGCGACATGGGCATTGGCAAAGACGGCGAACAGAAAGACAGCTACATGCCTGGCATGGCGCTGTATGGTAAATACACCCTGTTTGCCGAAGGCTGTCGCGGCCACCTGGGCAAACAGCTTATCAGTCAGTTCAAGCTCGATGAAAACAGCGATCCCCAGCACTACGGTATTGGCATAAAAGAACTGTGGGAAATCGACCCAGCGTTACACAAACCAGGACTGGTCGTGCACGGCTCAGGCTGGCCACTGGACAACGACACTACCGGCGGCTTTTTCCTGTACCACGCCGACAACAATCAGGTGGTGGTAGGATTAATTGTGGATCTGAACTACAGCAATCCGCACATCAGCCCCTTCGACGAATTCCAGCAAATGAAGCATCACCCGCTGTTTGCTGACGTACTCTCTACCGGCAAACGCCTAAGCTACGGCGCAAGAGCCATTGCCAAAGGCGGCTTAAATGCCCTGCCCGACATGGCGTTCCCCGGCGGCTTATTGATTGGCTGTGATGCCGGCACCCTGAACTTCGCCAAAATCAAAGGCACCCATACCGCCATGAAGTCGGGCATGATTGCCGCGGAAAACGTGCTTAACGCGCTAATACAGAACGAGCAAGAAAACCTGCCAGACACGCTGACCGGCTTCACTGACGCTTTCCGCGATTCCTGGTTACACAAAGAACTGCACGCCAGCCGCAACTTCGGCCCTGCGATGCACAAGTTCGGCCCCATTATGGGCGGTGCTTACAACTGGATAGAGCAAAACCTGTTTAAAGGTCGCTTACCCTGGACCCTACACGACACCAAGCCCGACTACGCGCAAATGAAACCTGCCAGCGAGTGCCCTGAAAAGCACTACCCTAAACCGGATGGCAAGCTGAGTTTCGACAAGCTGTCGTCGGTGTATTTGTCGAACACCAACCACGAAGAAGATCAGCCCAGCCATTTGCGCTTACTCGACCCGGCCATTCCGGTAAAAGTAAACCTAACCAAATACAACGAACCCGCCCAGCGCTATTGCCCGGCAGGCGTGTACGAAATTGTGGAAGCCGAGTCTGGCCCGCAGCTGCAAATCAATGCGCAAAACTGTGTGCACTGTAAAACCTGTGACATTAAAGATCCGTCGCAGAACATTTGCTGGGTACCGCCCGAAGGTACCGGCGGCCCGAACTACCCGAACATGTAGGTGAATGATGCATACTATTCAACACACAGGGGTAGTCGGCGCAGGCGCCATGGGCCGCGGCATTGCACAGGTATTGCTGGCCAACGGTAAAAACGTGGTATTGGTTGATACCCAGGTCGAGGCGCTGACGTCGGCCCGCGATGACATTCACGCCATGCTGAGCAAGCAAGCTGCCAAAGGCCGCCTGACCGGGATCAGCGTTGAGCAGACCATGAACAACCTGTCGCTGGCACAAACCGATGCACTGGACCAACTGGCCCGCTGCGACCTGATTGTCGAGGCCATTGTTGAGCGCTACGACGCTAAAATTGCCTTGTTCCAACAGTTAGAAACTTTGGTAGCCGAGCACTGTATTCTGGCGACGAACACCTCGTCATTATCAGTGACCCAGATCGCAGCCGGTTGTGCTAACCCGGAACGCGTAGTGGGCTGGCACTTTTTTAATCCTGTGCCGTTAATGCGACTGGCCGAAGTAATTGGCGCACTGCAAACACGCGCCGACGTGGTAGAACAGATTGTTGCCCTTACCCATGCCATTGGCCATACGCCGGTAACGGTAAAAGACATGCCGGGCTTTTTGGTGAATCACGTTGGCCGCGGATACGGCGGCGAAGCGCTGCACGTGCTGGCCGAACAAGTCGCCGACATTGCCCAAATCGACCGTATTCTTACCGCTCAGTGCGGTTTTAAAATGGGCCCCTTTACCCTGTTTGATTTAACCGGACTGGATATTTCCCACAAGGTCACCGAGTCGATTTACCAGCAGTTTTATCACGACCCGCGCTATCGCCCCAGCCCACTGGCAGAACAACGTGTGCAGGCCGGCTTGCTAGGCAGAAAAACCGGCAAAGGGTTTTACACCTACACCGACGGTAAGCAGCAAATACCCGAGCAGCCCGCCACGCCTTCACTCGATGACATCAAAGCCATGCCAGTGTGGATCGCAGGCAGAGGAAGCAACGAACACAAGCAGGTGCTGCAATTGCTCAGCAACACCAACGCGGTGATTGAGCAAGGTAAAGAGCCGTCTGAAGACGCACTGATCATTATCAGCCCCTGGGGCACTGATGCTTCCGGCTATGCATTTGAACATGGCCTGGACGCTACCCGCACAATCGCAGTAGATCCGCTGTTCCCCGACACCGACATTTGCGTGCTCATGCGCACACAAGCCACCCGCAGCGATGTAGCACAATTCGCCCACGCCCTGTTCGCCAGCACCGGCAAACAGGTAGAAGTGATTAACGACAGCTACGGCTTTGTGAGTCAGCGGGTTTTGGCCTGCATTATCAATATTGCCTGCGACATGGTGCACAAAGACATTGCCAGCGCCGCAGATATCGACCGCGCCATGCAACTGGGATTGGGCTACCCACAAGGCGCTTTTGCCTGGGCCAGTCAAATTGGCCCGGCCAACGTGTTAACTCTACTGCAACGCCTATTCGCTCAAAGCGGCGACCCGCGTTACCGCCCCAGCATATGGCTGCAGCGCGAAATTCAAACTAACGCGCAAACTGGCAAGCCACTCATTCAAGGAGCCTGATCATGAAACACGCTTACATATACGATGGGATCCGCACTGCTTTTGGTCGTCACGGCGGGGTGTTGGCCCACACCCGCCCTGATGACCTGTTATCTTTATGCCTGAAGGGCTTATTGGCGCGTAACGATGTATCGGGCGACGCCATTGAAGATGTGATCATTGGCTGTACTAACCAAGCCGGTGAAGACGCACGTAACGTTGCGCGCCACGCCGCGCTATTAGCTGGTATACCCGAAACGGTTGCCGCGCAAACCCAAAACCGCTTATGCGGCAGCGGGCTGTCAGCCAGCATAGAAGCGGCCCGCGCGATTATGTGTAACGAAGGCGACTGGATGATTGCTGGCGGCGTTGAAAGCATGAGCCGCGCGCCGTTCGTCATGGCCAAGAACAGCCAGCCCTTTGGCCGCGACGTCGTGGTATTCGACAGCACCATTGGCGCACGCTTCCCCAACCCCAAAGTGGAAGCCGCCGTAGGCAACGACACCATGCCACAAACCGCCGACAACATTGCCAGCGATTTATGCATTAGCCGGGAACAAAGCGACGCCTTTGCCCTGGCCTCGCAACACAAATACCAAAAGGCCAAAGCCGACGGTTTCTTTAACGATGAAATCCTACCGGTAACGGTGCCTGGCGCAAAGCGCAAAACCACCGTTGACGTAGCCGAAGACGAACACCCAAGAGCCGATGCCGAAGCAAGCAAGCTGGCCTCACTCAAACCCTTGTTCGCCAATGGCGTAGTAACCGCCGGTAACGCTTCGGGCATAAACGACGGTGCAGCAGCGTTGTTGCTGGGCAGCAAGGAAGCCGGTGAGGCGCTGGGCATGCGCCCCCGAGCCCGCGTGGTGGCCTGTGCAGTAGCCGGAGTTGCGCCAAGGGTAATGGGCTTAGGCCCGGTTGCCGCTATTCGCAAAGCCCTGCAGCGTGCCAACTTAATATTGAACGATATAGACGTAATCGAAATTAACGAAGCTTTTGCCGTTCAGGTACTTGGCTGCTTAAAAGAACTGAACGTAGCGTTCGACGACAGCCGGATCAACCCCAACGGTGGCGCCATTGCCATAGGGCACCCACTGGGCGCATCGGGCGTGCGGCTGGCGTTAACCGCCCTGCGTCAGTTAGAACGACAACAAGGCCGATACGCAGTAGTCAGCTTGTGTATCGGCGTGGGTCAGGGCGTTGCCATGATCCTGGAGAGGGAGTTGGCTTAGCCTATCGGGTCTGCTGCGCGTTGCCAGAATTCACTCTGACAATGAACAACAGATCATGAACTTCCGGAGCATTGGTAAAGCGCGGCATCCGGTGTATACTCAGGCCCAAAGCCAGTTAATTCATAGAGTAAGCAGTAGTTAAGCTTACCGCGACCTAATACGCTTAGAGTAGTAAATAGCGGTTGGACGTTTAGGAAAAGAGTATCACTTTGTATGACAGAGTTTAGTGACCTGCCACGTAAGAAGAGCGACAGTAGCGACCGGAAATTTATTGAATCACTAGCCCGCGGCCTGGATGTGTTACGCGCATTCAGCCAACAAGGCGGTGTACTGGGTAACCAGGATCTGGCACGGATCACCGGCCTGCCCAAACCCACCATTTCCCGCATGACCTACACCCTAAGCAAACTGGGGTATTTGTCGTACTCAACCCAACTGGAAAAATACCAACTGGACGCAGGTGTGTTAGCTCTGGGTTATGCCTATACCTCTAATCTGCAGGTGCGCCGCATTGCCAAGCCCATTATGGAGCGCCTGGCAGAACGCGTGAACCTGTCGGTAGGCCTAACCATTCGCGAACGCCTGACCATGATTTACGTAGAAAACTGCCGCGGCGACGACGCCCAGGCACTGCGCATGGACGTAGGCTCAAGCTTACCCATTTCCACCTCGGCAGCAGGCCGCGCCTACTTAGCAGGCCTTCCGCAGGAAGAACGCGACGTAGTAATGAAAGAAATGGAAGCCCGCGCCGGCGACAAGTGGCCAAAACACAAAGCAGGCATTGAAGCCGCACTGGAATGCTACGACAAGCACGGTTTCGTTACCTCGTTTGGCGACTGGGACCGCGCAGTAAACAGCGTAGGCGTACCGCTAAAACTGCAAGACGGTCGCATAATGGCACTTAACTGCGGTGGCCCAACCTATCTGGTATCACAAGAAATGGCCATGGAAAGCTTAGGCCCACAACTGGTGCACGTAGCCAGAGATATTATTGGGACCGGGGTTTAGGTTTTTCGTTTTAAGCGTTCTACCGTTTGATTTAAGAAAGCCAGTTGCTGAGAGGTAACTGGCTTTTTGGGCTAAATGGATTACGCTCCAGAGTCTACAACTAGCCTTGATCTGACTAACCTGCTTAAAATTTGGCATCATTTATCACTCCTGACAGTAGGTCGATGTACAACTCTTTGGCTATATTTCACCATTGCTTGTGACTAACCTATTTCTACCGTTGTTCTTTGCTTTGTATAATAATTTGTCTGCTTCATTTAACGCGTCAGCAAAATTAGAATATTGCGAAGAGGATACTGCTCCCATGCTGAAAGTTATTTTAAGAGTATGATTATCAATCTCTAGAGCTGAAAGTGATTTTTGCAATCTTGAATAAAAATCTCTTAATTCTTGAGGTTTAGCATCTGAAAATAATAAAAGCCACTCTTCTCCTCCCCACCGCCCTAAGTAATCACTTTTACGCATAACCGATTTCGCACACAAAGCGAATTGCTTCAACACTTCATCACCAATATTATGACCATAGTTGTCATTAATCGCTTTAAAAAAATCTATATCAGCAATGGCAACAACAAAATCACTTAGGGTACTAGATTTAAATTTCTCCTCAGCGATTTTATTGATAGCACGTCTATTTAAAACCTGGGTTAATTGATCGTACGAAGCAATATATTCGAAGTGAGATGCACTTTTACGCTTTCTCCAAAATAAAATGAATAAAATAAGAAGTAACAAAGTTAATGTTGCAACACCTAATATATAATTTAGTATCAACTGCTTTTGTTGACTATTCAGTGTCTTTTGAAGTTGTTTTTCTTGTTGCAGAGTGGCTATTTCTCTTTCTTTCTCTGACGAGTTATACCTAGCTAGCAAATCGGCAACCACTGCGTCATTTAACTTTCTATTAATTTCTGAAGATAATGACATTTCCGCTCTTGCTAAATTTAGTGCACCCTCAAAATCGCCTTTATATTGATAGACTTTAGCTTCAAGTGAAAACAGTCTAACTTTAGTAAAATCCCTAATTTTAGTTAATGGATAACCGTGTATATCTTCTAATGTCGATAAAGCTTCTTGATATTCTGAATTTTTAATTGCTAGTTCAGCTTTCGTAATTAGCAAATTAAGATGATGTCTACTAGCCCCATTTTTCTTCGTATCAGTCAATGCTTTTTCTAACCACTCCTTTGCACTAAAGTAGTCACCATTTTCTAACTCTGCTTCAGTAAGAATGCTATATCCTTCTGCTCTTACAATACTCGACGTTATTTCAGTTATAAGCCTTGTAATTTCTGTCCTTAATTCCTCTTCTCCAGATTCCTCTTCTCCTGAATGAAGATACCTCAAATTTTGAAAAACAATCAAAGATCGCAACTGTTCAATCGGACTTGTCGCGTGCTCATATGCTTTCTTTGCATAATCTTCTGCGAGCTTAGTAAAACCAACTAAACTGTAGATGTAACTGAGATTGATATATATATAATTGCTATCTGAATTAACTAGAGAGCTTCGCTGCTCATTTTCAATAAAATTAGTTACATTCAGTACATCACTGAAGTCGCCTGTTAATATATAGTGTTCAGCCAAAACAGAATAAGAAATCAATCTGTATCGTCTAGGTAACAATCTGATTCTGTCTGCTAAACCATCAACATCAATAGGTTCTTTTGGAGGATAGATAAAGTCATGATTGAAAATAAATAGCCAGCCAATATCTATTAAAACATCTTGTTCCGTATTCCTATTTCCGTAATCGCATATTGATTCCAATTCATCTACCAAGAGCTTAGCTGCTCTCAAGTCACTGTCTTTTATATATTGAATAAGCCTATCCGACACTTTGTCATCGAAAAATTGGCATTTTTCTTCAGCATTCACTTGTTGACTTATTATCAAAGAAAAGATTGCCAAAATAACTCTTACTTTAACCACGACGTCCAATATCCTACTTCGTTACACGGCTAGAAATACACTTCAAAATCGTTAACTGAATCCCAATCAGCCTTTATTGAGCCAGATAATTAAATATGAATCAACTACTTACTTATACCTAAATTGGACTCAAATATTCACAATCAGTACTGCAAGCAATTTGCCCTTATTCAAAAGCACCATTGCCATTAAGAGAAACCCGTTAATAGTTCAATCATTCCCTAACCCCAAATCTCAAGCTATACTCCCCCTGTCAACAACGGTTAGGAGAGTATTGATGATTGTCGTCACCCTGACCGGGCTATGGGTTAACTAAAACCACCCAGTTTCGCCCGGTGCTAATGCCGGGGCCTTTTGCCCCCTTAATGAAAACATTAACGTTAGTTAAGGGTTAGTTATGACTAATTTTCACATTCTCGCCGCTATGGGCTGGCGTCCTTTTTTTCAGCAACAACTCACTCTTGAAGAGTGGGATTGCGTTATTCCTGTAAGAGTTACCGAACAACACAAATCTCAGCTTACTGTGGTGTCTGACTCGCACACCTTTAGTTTGCCTGTTGTACCCAGCATGCCTGCATTGGTGGTGGGCGACTGGTTGTTGCTTAACGAGCAGCATCAGTTCCTGCGTTTGCTGGAGCGCTACAGCTGCTTTAAACGCAAGTCTGCCGGTACCGGCAACGACTGGCAGTTAATCGCAGCCAATGTCGATACCGCGTTTATTGTGTGCTCCATGAACGAAGACTTTAATCCCAGCCGTATTGAGCGCTACCTGGCGCTGGCCGAGGCTGCTGAAGTTGAACCTGTGGTGGTGTTAACCAAAGCCGATTTAACCGAACAGCCTGAGCAATGGATTGATAACGTGCGCAGCATCAATAAGCAACTACAGGTAGTTGCCCTGAATGCGCTGGATTCATCTTGTGCCGATGCATTAAGTGACTGGCTGAAACCCGGTAGCACGGTGGTGATGCTGGGCTCGTCGGGTGTGGGTAAATCCACCCTCGCCAACTCGTTACTGGGAGAGGCGCGTCAGCTTACTCAGGGTATTCGGGAAGACGATGCTAAAGGGCGTCACACCACCACGGGTCGTTCGCTTTTTCCGTTGCCCAATGGCGGGCTGATACTGGATACGCCTGGCATGCGGGAACTGCAGTTAGCCGATTGCCATGATGGCATAGTGTCGGCCTTTGCCGACATTCAGCAACTGGCCGAAGGATGTCGGTTTGCCGACTGTCAGCATCACAGCGAACCGGGTTGTGCAGTGCAGGCTGCGTTGGCACAAGGCGAGCTTGATCCACGGCGACTGGCTAACTACAAAAAACTGCTGAAGGAAGACGAACTGAACTCAGCCACGCTGGCAGAAAAGCGCGCAAAAGATAAAGCCTTCACCCGCTTTGTGAACTATTCACAAAAGGAGTCACGCAAGTTTAAAGGCCGGTAGACGCTACCGGCTTCCTTTCTGCAAACAAGCATCAGTCACACGTTAGGGCTGGCTGATGCTTTTATGTATCTAGCAGTATTGGTTGTTCTTGCCCGAGTTCTGAGCCATGTTCTGCAGCCAAAAGAAAACACTGATTTGTTCAATCGGTGAGCCTAACGTAAATCGGGATAACCAAAAAAAAGAACAATAAAGCAGTTTCTAACGACACTCACTTTGTTAATCAGAACTAAAATATAAACTATAAAATCAGTATTTTATAAATCACTTTGTATTAAGCGAACTTCTAAAACCGCGATGTTGAATCTGTCTGGGTCTAGCTCTACCTATAGGAAAATCGAATGACAATACAACTCGCAACATCAAACGGCGTTCAAGACACCGCTACCAGCTTACTATCACTATTGGATTACTGGGAATGCATGGTGAACCTAAGAAACAAATCAGCCGGGGCAGGCTGCTTTACTATTGAAGCCGCCATCGGTGAACTACAACCTGGCGACGTGTTTATTGTAGCCGGACAAGTGTCCTCGCATTTTGATGCCGTTGCCAGAGCGCTGGCTATCCAGTCTCACAACGAAAATAAGCAAACGTTGTTCATGGGTGATAGGACGAGGGTGAGACATTTTATGTGTGAGGTCGTCGGGCGAGAATTAGAGCTACCGGTATCAAAGGTGCTCAAAGCCAGGTTCACTGACGCCCAATGGTGGGCCGTTAATGAATGCTTAGAAAAGATACGAAAACTCAATGCGCTCTATACTGCAGTAGCAGCCGAAAGCGCGTTTGAATATTACATAAAAACGCTCGAAGAAACACTCTCCTATAACCCTGAAATACAAGTAGTGATAATAGAAGGTGTCACTGATAAAAGCTGGCTTAGTGAGACCAATACAAAGTCGATTGCGCAGAGACTCAAGGAACTCGCGCTGCGTCACAAGGTCAGCTTAATTATGTCGGTTGGGATCTCAATCGGCACGTCAGAACTGGCAGTGCGTAATTGCCTGCCTGAGTCATGGGCCTTACCCGCATTTGTTGATGGAATATTGCTATGCGAACACAGTGTTTCCTCTGCCCGTCAAGTTGTTTGCCAACCAGCAATCGACTTGCGTTATGACAGCCGAACCGGTTTAGGCCATTTAAGTGTGGCTTTGTATCATGATGGAATAGGCAGAATAGACGTCTGCCCGTTGCCAGCAAACGAATCACAAAAGGAATGTGAATTATGAAGAGTGTTCAGGAAAGATTATTGCAATTCGTGCGTCGAGATGGACGGCGTGATGCATCGTTCGTATTTCTAACCATTGAGGATGGTGGGCCTATGCAGTCTGTCCCTCACCTAAACGAAACATTGGACTGTGATGGAGCCTGGGAGCCGGAAACACGAACGCGCCTGCCTTATTCACTGGGAAGGCCGGGAGTTATTATTCCCAAACTCATGACTTTATTTGCCAGTGAAGGCGAAAACCTGTCTAACTGGCGGCATTATCGCGATAACGCGCTGTACCTGAATAATGAAATTAACCTGAAGTTTTATCCAATCGCTAGGAAAAAACAAAGTGATGAGTGGCCGCAAGAACTGACCGAATATACCGGGCTGGATGCAAACCAGTATCTTGGGTGGTGCTTGTCTAATCGACCAGCGATGTTTACAGAGCAATACAAAGATGTATTGCTGGATAAGACACTTATCGTCATCCTGGCAGAGCATAGTGGCTGGCTTCAGGTACTGAATAAGATTTATACAGTAGCAAGACACCAAGACGTTACCAACCAAAAGGGACGGCTTATTTACACCCTGTATTTTGATGCAGATGACAGGCTGCTTTATGCCTACTTCCCGATGTTTCGGCCTGGTGTAAGTCATGCTCAAATGAAGCAATTCAGCCAAGAAGTACTTCAGCACAAGGCGCTGTCAGGCAAGATTTACGTTCCTGATTGACTGACTGGAAAATTCTGCCGCGCGTCCTGACACTAATCACTAGCCCATACCACAGAACGGTGTGGACTAGTGCGGTTTAGGGAGAACAACTTCGTATCAAGTGGAATTCACTCACTTAGTACAGCTTTATTGCGGACTGTTTTAAGGCAAGCTATCAATTTGTGCGTAGTACAGACAGATGCAGCTTGGCATTGATGCACTGAACCTGGTTTCTCTTGGGAAATAAATATGACTCTGAATGCACCGGGACAGCTTGTATTCTGCCCGTCAAATTGACATACCATTTTAGGTATATATACTTTTAGTTATGTGGGAGATATTCGAACATAAACGGTTAGACAAACAGCCGTCGAAAGCGCCGTTGGAAATACAAAAGCGTTACGAAAAATGGAAGGATATCGTAGCGATTTCTGGTCCTGCTGGTTTGTGTTTAATCAAAGGTTTCAAAGATGAGGCGCTGTCTGGAAATTGGAAAGGCTCTCGCTCTTCTCGTCTAAACCAACAGTATCGAGTTATTTACTCCGTTGAAAACGGAGAACTGTATGTCCACGTGGTAGAGGTTACCCCTCATGATTATCACAGGAGATCGTAATGGCAGATTTTCAGAAAGCTAAAAAACGAGTGTCAATATCGACTGGGGAGTCAGTGCGCATAATGCGCGAGCTGCAGGAACTCAGTCAAAACGAATTAGCAAAGTTAGCCGGTATTCCCCAATCAACTATATCGGCAATAGAAAATGACCGCGTAAATCTAGGTGTAGAGCGTGCAAAATCACTCGCTCGGGCTTTAAAATGCCACCCAGCGGTATTGGTTTTCCCGGGCTGGGAAGTTGAAAGTGACAATGCGGCATAACTGAGTGTTTATCACACAGTTCACTTAACATATGGCTTAAAAGTGAAACTGTAACTAATAAACAATAAGCTGATCGTTAGATCTGTAGGTCTTAGTTTCGTAAAATAATTCAAGAAGCACTAACTAAACGGCCAGATAGGCTTTCCCTAGCGACCATTTGTGGTTCTATTCCTAACTTTCGTCTTTCTCGCTTCCATGTCCAGGCGAGCGTCGTCATGAGAAACAAACTCACTCTTTCCATTATCTAGTTTGTTAAACGCCTCGTTAACCTGTTCAGCAAGCTGTCCACAACTATTATTTGTCGTCCCCCCTGACCTGCTGCCATTTGTTGCGTCAAGCGCTTCGTTTCTTCATCAACGCTGAGTTGTGTGCGGTTGTCCATATTCACCTCCGTAAATGCGGATACACAAACGTTAGCGCAGATATGGTAATAATTGTAACTAATTCCGCTAATCACGCTGTCTGACAGAATCCATATTCACTCACCAACTCCTCAAACCATTGTAAATCACTTGTTACTTTTCGTTGACTTTTGCTACAACAAAAGAATAACATGAAACATTAATTTCACAATGCGAAACTTAGTGTCGAAATGAAAAGATTTACTCACTGTGTTATTGGACTCTGTATAAGCTTATTGCTTATCCCTACATTTGCCCAGGCCGAGTCGCCCCGCGTGTTGCGTCTGGCGTCCTGGGGGCCACCTAAACATTACCTGTCGCAGTCACGCAATGCATGGATTGAAGCGGTGAACGAACGGGCGGCGGGTCGCATTCAAATCATAGAATATCCGGGTGGGCAGCTTTATGGCCCTAAAGATATGCACCGTGCGGTAGCGCGAGGGCTCATTGATATGGGCGTTATATTACAGCCGCGTTTGATGGCCACCGTGCCGCTGTTGCAAGGGGTGTATCTGCCATTTGCCTACGACACTATGGAGCAAGCTTCCAATGCCTATGCCGGTGAGTCGTTGGCGATTATTCAGCAGGCCATGCAGGAGAAAAACCTGCAGCTTGTTTACCCGGCATTTAGTGGCGGTGTGCAGGTATTCAGCGCCCAGGGCAGTATCGATGGCATTGCCGATATTAAGAACCTGCGCGTGCTGGCCACCAGCCCCATGGTAACCGACTTACTGCATAAATTAGAAGCCGCGCCCGATACCTCAATCCCCCAAAGTGAACAATACATGGCACTAAAACGCGGTGTGGCCGATGCCATGCTGAACGCCATTGTTACCGGGTATTTTCAGCGCAATCACGAAGTCGCGCCATTTGTTACCGTTACCGACATGAGCTTTCCTACTGTGCTGATGACGGTAAATCTGGACGTATGGAACTCACTGCCTGAAGACATCCAACAGATCATGCTGGAAGAAGGCGAGAAGCAAAAAGCTTATTCCCTTGGCGCATCTGCAGCCATGGAAGCACATTTTAAGCAGGTGATCAGCGAGAACGGCGGCAAGGTTTCGGCCCTGCCCACAGGCACACGCTCACTAATACAACAAGCCAGCCAACAGGTATGGCAGGAGTGGGCGCAGCGGAATGGCCCTCAGGCCCAGCGCCTGCTCGAACTAAACTTGCCCCAACCGGCTACGTCTCAGGAGTAACTCATGCAGCTTCATCGTTATTCATTTCAATACACCATTGATGCCCTGTGCAAAGCCGGCGCGTGGCTGGCCGCGCTCTGTTTGTTAGTACTTGCCCTGGTGGTGAGTTATGAGGTTGTGGTGCGCTACACCACCGGTGTGTCCAGCAGTTGGATTCAGGAGTTCTCGGTTTACTTAATGATGGCCGTTGGCTTTTTGGCCGCTGCGTATGCGCTTCAAATGAACAGCCACTTCGCCATTACCTTTTTTGTCGATAAATTGTCACCGGCCAAGCGCCGCCGACTCACCATTACCACCAACGCGGTGGGTTTGTGTTATTCACTGATGTTTGTGGTGAAAGGCACTGACATGACTATGGCCATGTACGCGCTGGGCGACACGAGTACCGGCTTAATGCAAACGCCGTTATGGCTGCCAGCCAGTCTGGTGCCCATTAGCGGTGTGTTGCTAAGCCTGCAGTTTTTAAGTCACACCATAGACAACATTGCCCAGGGGAGTCACTAAATAATGGATACGTTAATGATTTTACTGGGTATTGTGGTATTTATGCTGGTGCTACTCAGCGGCTTACCCGTTGCATTCGGGCTGGGCTTTTTAGCTATTCTATTATTGAGCGCTTACGTGGGCCCGGACACAGCCACCGACATTGCGGTAGATAAAGCTTACTCGGCTATCGACTCTGACATTCTGGTCGCGATTCCACTGTTTATTCTGGCTGCACAGCTTATTTCCGCCACCGGTATGGGCAAGCGTTTGTTCAGTGCCGCTGAGGTGTTTTTATGGCGGCTACGCGGTGGTTTGGGTGTCGCCACCATTGGCAGCAGTGGCGTGTTCTCTGCTATGACGGGGTCGAGCTTTGTGTCATCGTCGACCATGGGTTTAATTGCTATTCCGGAACTGCGCAAAGCCGGTTACGGAGAGTCCAAAATTGCCGCTGCGATCACGGCGGGCGGCACACTGGGCAGCATGATCCCACCCAGTATTGTGATGATCGTGTACGGTTACCTTACCGACGAATCGATCAGCAAACTGTTCATGGCAGGTGTAATCCCCGGCTTGCTGCTGATTTTGTTGTATTCGCTGTTTATGGTCTTCACCGGTCATGCTGAACACGCTTCGCCGGCTCAAAAGCCGTCACAAAAGAAACGCCACGCCGTAAAAGAAGCGTTCTGGGGGATCATGGCCCCGGTAATTATTCTGGGCGGCATTTATCTGGGTATTTTCACCGCATCCGAAGCGGCAGCCGTTGCCGTGGTGTACTGCATGGTGATTGGCTTTGTGGTGTATCGCACCCTTTCTCTTAAATCCTTGTGGGAACAGCTCATGGCCGCTGCGGTCACCTCAGCCATGGTCACCATGATCATTATTGGCGGGGCAATTCTGGGCCACAGCGTGATCTTCGGGCGCATGCCGCAAGAAGTGTTAAGTGCAATTATCAGCATGGACATCTCGCCCATGGCGCTGCTGATTATTATTAACCTGGTGTTGTTTGTGCTGGGTATGTTTTTAGAAGTACTGGCGTTGATGTACTTGGTTATTCCGTTGCTGGTGCCGGTCATTGCGCACATGGGCTGGGACAACATCTGGATTGCGGTAATGCTGCTGATTAACGTGAACCTGGCGCTCATTACACCGCCCATGGGGGGCGTACTGTATGTGGTATCGCACATTGGTAATATGCCGCTTAGCACGGTAATGAAAGGCGCGCTTATGCCTATTGCAGCGCTGATCATTGTGTTAATCCTCACTCTGCTCTTTCCGTCGTTGGCACTGTGGTTACCGAGCCTGACTTAGCTATATCGATCATTCACAAAGCACAAAAAAGCCGGGGGATGTTGTTACATCCCCCGGCTTTAGTTTTTTTTTCTTATTGCTTTACAACCTATAACTCGGTTACTTATTTGCCGGTATCGGGTCCTGACTGCGGTAACGGAACGTGCCTTCGCCAAAAGCCAACAAGTTACCTTGTGCATCTTTCACTTCACCTGACGCGCTGTAAATGCGTCGACCCTGTGCTCTTACTTTGCCACAAGCAGTGATCAGTCCTTCGCTACATTGACCGGTAAAGGTTGTGGTGAGCGACAAGGTTACCGAGCGACGAATCACCTGCTCGTCGGGAAAGTAAATCCCGGACTGTGCGCACACAATATCGAGTAAGCCCGACAGTACACCACCGTGTAACACGCCCGCTAAGTTCAGGTGCCTGGGCTCAATTTGCAGAGTAACGGTAGAAAACCCTTTGCCCCAATCGCGATGCTGATAATTCAGCATCGCATGGTAACCGGTTTCCATGAGCTCATAGGCCATGTCCGGCAGCTTTACTGCAGCGCCGCCTGTCATGACTTGTACCAGCCAAGTACCGATTTAATTTCCAGGAAGTCCTGCAAGCCATGCTCGCCCCATTCCCGGCCATTACCCGACTGTTTGTAGCCGCCAAACGGGGCGTGTAAATCGGGCTGGGCGCCGTTCAAATGCACCATACCGGTACGCATCTGACTGGCGACACGGCGTACTCTGTCTGTATCGGCACCCGACACGTAACCGCTCAGGCCATAAGGGCTGTCGTTGGCTATGGCTACCGCGTCAGAATCATCCCGGTAACCAATGATCACCAGTACCGGGCCAAAGATCTCTTCTCTGGCAATGGTCATGTCGTTGGTTACATCGGTGAATATTGTTGGCTTCACATAATAGCCCTGTGTCAGGCCTTCCGGTTTACCCGTGCCACCGCACAATAGCGTTGCACCTTCTTCTATGCCTTGGGCAATCATGGCCTGAATCTTTTCAAACTGACGTTGATGCGCCACCGGGCCAATGCCGGTTTTATCGTTAGTCGGGTCACCTACCGCATGTTGCGATGCTTCGCCCACAGCCTTGGCTATGGCAACGACTTCGGCCATTTTGCTATTGGGTACCAGCATACGCGTAGGGGCCGTACAGGTTTGCCCGGAATTAGCGAACACCGCTTTAATGCCATTGGTCACCGCTTTGGTCATGTCGGCGTCGTCTAAAATGATATTGGCCGACTTACCGCCGAGCTCTAGCGCAACGCGCTTCACAGTATCAGCGGCCGCTTTACTCACTTCTGCGCCAGCCTGAGTAGAGCCGGTAAAAGAAATCATGTCGATATCGGGGTGGCGACTCATGTAATCACCAATTTTGGAGCCTGAACCCTGCACAAGATTAAACACCCCGGCAGGCACACCCGCCTCGTGCAGTACCTCAGCCAGAATAGCCGCACTCAAGCTGGCATCCTGACTGGGTTTGAGCACAATGGTACACCCCGCAGCCAATGCCGGTGCGACCTTGCACACCACCTGATTCATTGGCCAGTTCCAGGGGGTAATTAAACCCACCACACCAATGGGCTCTTTGCGGATTTCGGTTGTGCCCTGCTGATGGCTAAATTCAAAGGACTTCAGTATTTCCAGCGTGGCAGAGAAATGCCCGATGCCCATCGCCGCCTGAGCACTTTGGCTCAACGACACAGGCGCCCCCATTTCCAGCGTAATCGCCTGAACAATATCGGCGTAGCGTTTTTTGTAGCAGCCAATAATGCGTTCGAGCAGCGCAATGCGGTCTTCAACCGGGCTGACCGACCAGGACGGAAATGCCGCTTTTGCCGCAGCAATGGCAGCATCAACATCGGCACTTTCCCCCATTGCCACTTCGCCGCTAACGGCTTCTGTGGCAGGATTAATCAGCTTGCGCGTATGCGAGGTGCCGGGCTTTACCCATTCCCCGTTAATGTAAAATTCAGTGGTCTTCGCTTGCATTGTGATTCCTGATTGGCTTAATTCACGACAGGTGAAACGGCGGACTGCGATTGCGGGCTGCGCAGATCAGACAATACGCTATCATCTGGTTCGTCTGCATACAAAGCCGCAACGTCGTTGGCGCGCAATACCTGTACTTTTCGTTGATTAATAGAACGTTTATCTGACATCTCGCCGGTATCCATACTTGGCGGCGTGGTCAGTATACGGGCGCGCTCAATGCGGGTAGACGCGCCGCTGTGTTGTACGTTGTGTTCGTAAAGCGACTGGCGAATTCGAGCGATCACGCGAGGGTGCGCAGCCAGTTCTTCTGCTGTGGCGTCCGGCATGCCGAAGACCCGTTTTACGACGTCTTCGTTAAGCCAAATCAACAGCCCCAGATAGGGTTTGTCCTGACCGGTGATCACCACATCAAACACCAGTGGGGCTAACACGCTTTGTAAATCGATGCGCAGCATACTGGTATGTACCCAGGTGCCGTTAAGCAGTTTGAAGTCTTCACTTACCCTGCCGGCAAACTGCAACCCTTTTTCCGGCTGTTCCGGGTCGAGCCAGCGCACGGCATCTCCGGTGTGAAAGAAGCCTTCGCTATCGAACACCTGTTTATTGAGGGCCTCGGCCTGATAATACCCAGGCGTAATTTGCGGGCCTTTTACGCACAGTTCGTATTTGTCGTCTTTGGGCATTAACTTCAACTGCGTGCCGGGGATAGGCAAACCAATGCTGCCCATTTTGGTGGTTGGCCAGTGCACAATCGTAGTTACCGCGGCGCTTTCGGTTGCGCCCAGTGCGGTGATCATACTGATGCGTTTGCCAGTTTCGCGGATTGCCAGTTGCTGGAAGTGATCAAAGGTTTCCTGAGGCATATCCGAGCCGCCGTAGCTGCACCAGTCCATGTGCCGGAAAAAAGCCTCCCGTAGCGCGTCGTCGCGCTCCATCGCATCCACCAACAAGGCATATACAGCCGGTACGGTGGTGTAACAGTTCAGCGGTACGGTTTTAATGTTGTTGAGGGTTTTCTCGAACATCCCCGGAAGCGGCTTACCGTCGTCGATATACAGCGTACCGCCGCTTTTGATTACCCGGTGTACATTCTGATTCCCACCATAAGTGTGGTGCCAGGGCATCCAGTCGAGCAGGATCGGCGGGTTATTTTCCTCATCAACGTCTATTACGGTAAGCAGTGAAGCCTGCGTAGAGCACAAATTTGTGTGGGTATTCACTACGCCTTTGGGTTCGCCGGTTGAACCCGAGGTAAATAGAATTTTCGCAATATCGTCGCCCTGAATTGCCTGAATGGCGTCTGCTACCTGAAACGTCACAGCGGTGTTGGCCGCATCGGCAAACGATACCGCATAGATCCCTTCCGGCGCCTCGCCTTCGGCGTACAACACCACACAATGTTCCAAAGGCAATGCCTTCAACGCACGCCCGTAGTGACTGATGTTTTGCACAAAAATGACCTGGGGTTCAAGCTTGGCAAAAATCGCTTTTAACTTATTAAAGTCTTTCGACAACAGTGAGTAATTCGGCGAGATGGGCGCAATGGGGCAACGGGCTTTCATACCCGCCAGATTTACCGCCGCATGCTCCAAGGTGTTATGCGACAGAATCATCACATTAGCTTGTGGCTGGGTGTTATCCAGAAACCATTGTGCCAATGCGTCGGTTTGCTTGTCGATGGCTTCGTAAGTGACGAAAGTCCAGTCTGTATCATTTTCGGTTTGGCATGCTTGCTCGCCGAGTGAATGAGCGCGCTTTTCAGCCATAAAACGGCGCTTCGGGTACTTAGCAACCGTGCGCTGGAGCATTTCAATAACGTTGTGATAACTGCGTTGCGGTACGCGATCGCAGTCCACCAGCAGTGAACCATCGTCGCACCGCTGCACATTCACTCTGGGTGCTGCCCAGGGGTTTTCTTTGAAAGGCGGTAAATCAGTCATAGGGCGTCTCTGTATTCGTGGTATTAAACGCTGGCACAACGCGGGTGCCAGCCGGGTAGGGATTGGGTTGATTCAGGCTTTGCACGGCAATGTGGTGTTTGCGCATTGTGCCAATGTCAGACGTTTCAGCTGTGATGGGCCGGTAATCGTGTTCAAACTCAAGCCAGTAGTAAGCGCGGTTACGCGGGTCGCGACGACAATCAGTAGCTACCCGCTTAATACTGCCTTCACTGCCCTCGCACCAGTCCACACCCTGTACCTGTTGAGGTGGAATGGCCGGAAAGTTAATGTTCACACAGGGGGCTTTTTGCCACTTCAGGGCCAGTAGTTCACGGATAATGCTCGCCGCATAGGTTTTTGCAGTACTCCAGTAGATCTGGTCAGCGCGTTTAAAGGCCTGACTCAGTCCTATAGCCGGCACGCCAAATTGTGCGGCCACTTTGGCAGCGCCCAGAGTACCTGAAAACCCCACGGCATCGCCCACGTTAGCCCCGCGATTGATGCCGCTTAACACCACATCCACTGGCCCTGGCAGCAGGCTGTTTAGTCCCAGCAACACGCAATCAGCGGGAGTGCCGTTTACGCTAAACCGTCGCTCACCGTGCTCGGTAACCCGCAGCGGTGTGTGCAACGATAACGACTGGGCCTGCCCGGAGCAGTCCTGATTGGGGGCGACCACATACACTTCGCTTGCGAGTTCACCGGCTAAAGCCTGTAAATGCGCAATGCCCTCTGCATCAATGCCATCGTCATTGGTGATCAGAATGCGTTGTGAAAGCGGCTGGCTCATACTTTCATGCCCGGCATATTCAGCGAAGCAGTGTTGCCGCCATCCACGGGTAGAGCTTGCCCGGTAATGTAGCTGGCATCGCTACTGGCCAGGAAGGCGATAGCGGCAGCAACTTCGGCAGGCTGCCCTGCCCGTTTTAATTCACAGCGTTCGCCCAACCGATGTTCAATGCCTTTTTCTCTGGCTAAGTCAAAGAAGGGGCTGGTCATGCCGGTTTCAATTAAACCCGGACACACGGCATTAACGCGAATGCCTTTACTGGCTAAATCGCAGGCGGCGGTTTGGGTAAAATTGATAACGGCGGCTTTCGACGCACTGTAAGCATTGCCTCCCGCACCAGAGCGGATCCCGGCAACCGAGGCGGTATTCACAATCGCTCCGCCCTCGGCCTGACCGGCCATAATCGCAGCCACCAGCGAGGTAAGTTTTACGCAGCCATACACGTTGACCGCCATTACGCGCTGCCATTCTGCAATATCCTGCTCGTCGGCAAGCTTTCGGCTGCTGACAACACCCGCGTTATTGCACAACACGTCAAAGCGGCCGAAGGTGGTATGCGCTTCGTTAATTACCTGGGTTAGCTGAGCTTCGTCGGCAATATCCACCACGCTCGCGAGAACTTTGGTTTTATGACTTAACCCCTGCGCAACGGTTTTTAAATTTTCCTCGTTGCGGTCCAGTAACACCAGCCCGGCAATATCTTCCTCTGCCAGCCGCACTGCAGTAGCAGCGCCAATGCCGCTGGCCGCTCCGGAGATCACAGCCACCTTGTTGGTAAATCTTCCCATGGCACATCGCTCCGTTCTCAATATTTAATATTTTGAAAAATGCATGATTGCACAATGTAAATGATTTGTTTATTCTGCTATACGAAACTGAATACCGCAAGAAAAAATAAATGATGAATTTTGAATCTGTCGACGCACTCGACAAACACGTTGGAAAAGCACTGGGTGTTAGCCCGTGGTTTAACCTTAGTCAGCAACAGGTCAACGCCTTTGCAGATACCACACTGGACTTTCAGGGCATTCACCTGAATGCAGACGCAGCCAGAGCCTCTGGCTTTGACGCCCCCATTGCCCACGGCTATTTACTGTTGGCGCTGCTACCGCACCTTGCTCAACAGGTGTATTCGGTAGATGGCATGACCAGCAAAATCAATTACGGCCTCGACCGCTGCCGATTTATTACCCCAGTGCCAGCGGATGCCGAAGTTCGTGCATCATTTGCCCTTGTTGAGGTCTTGCACAAACCCAAAGGTATTCAACTCACCGTAGATGCCGAGTTGCAAATACGGGATCACGATAAGCCCGCTGTGGTTGCCCGCACACTGGCGTTGTTAATTCCATAAGGAGGCTGTTATGCAAGATTTGTTTTCTCTGAAAGATAAGGTGGCGTTGATCACCGGTTCAACCAAAGGCATCGGCCTGAGTATTGCCGAAACCTATGCCGCTGCCGGTGCAAAGGTCGTAATTTCCAGCCGTAAGGCGGAAGTCTGCGAAGCCGTGGCTAACGACTTACGCGAGAAGGGTTACGAGGCAATTGCCAAGCCTTGCCATATTGGCGACAAAGCGCAGTTGCAGGATCTGGTAGATACCACGCTCGCTACCTGGGGAAAGATTGATGTGTTGGTATGTAACGCCGCCACTAACCCGGTGTACGGGCCGCTGTCAGAGTTAACTGACGACGCCTGGGACAAAATCATGGATACCAATGTAAAAAGCACCTTTTGGCTGTGCAACATGGTACTTCCCGGCATGGCTGAAGCCGGTGGCGGTTCGGTGATTTTACTGTCGAGCATCGCAGCCATTAAAGGCAACGACAAAATTGGTTGCTACGGTATGTCAAAAGCCGCTGAAGCTGCGCTTACCCGTAACCTGGCTGTTGAGTGGGGGCCAAAAGGTATTCGCGTAAACGCCATTGCACCGGGCGTGGTGGTCACTGACTTTGCCAAAGCGCTGGTAGAAGACCCTAAACGCAAAGCCATTGTAGAAAACCAGACGCCACTTCGCCGGCTCGGGCAGCCTATCGACATCGCGGGCGTCGCTCAGTTTTTGGCTACGGACGCCTCGGCCTACATGACTGGCCAGTATTTAGTCGCCGATGGCGGCACGACTATTTGTTAAGGAGGTATTATGAGTGCTCATGAAGCCACCTTAGTCGATGTGCTCGCTGCCCATGCTTTTGACGAGTCGGCACTGCAAGCCTATTTGCAAACAACACTGAATCAGACGTTCAGTAACTTCTCAATTCAGCAGTTTCAGGGCGGGCAATCCAACCCGACCTTCAAAGTCATTGCCGACGATCACCAGTGGGTGCTGCGTAAAAAGCCTGTTGGAAAGCTGCTCCCGTCTGCCCATCAGATCAACCGGGAATACCGGGTAATGGCGGCGCTAGCTAATACGCCTGTACCGGTGCCTACCATGATTTGCTACTGCGACGATCAAAGCATTATTGGTACCGAGTTCTATGTCATGGACTATGTGCCGGGATTGCTGATCGAACATCCGGCCTGCGAAGGGTTGTCGGCGTCTGACACACAACATATATACGCCAGTATGGCCGACACACTGGCCGCTCTGCACAATGTCGATATTGCCAGTGTTGGCCTTGATGATTACGCCAGAGGTGGTGACTATTACGCGCGCCAGATTAAACGCTGGAGCGAACAATACCGCCAGTCTTGTGAACCACCAGCAGGCGGTGGCGAAGGTGCCAGAGCCATGCAGTATTTAATGGCCTATCTGCCCGACAACATCCCTGCCGATACTACTACGTGCTTAGTACACGGTGACTTTCGGATTGGTAATCTGTTGTTTAACAGCGATAGCAAAGATGTGGCTGCTGTGCTGGATTGGGAGCTATCCACCTTAGGGCATCCACTAGCCGATCTGGCCTATTGCTGTATTCCCTATCACCTGCCACAAGACGACACCGGCACAAAAGGGTTGGTGGGTATAGACCTTGAAACGCGCGGCATCCCTACTGAGGCAGAGTTTATCCAACGCTACTGCAGTGGCACAGGTCGTGACAACATTGAACAATGGCCCTTCTATGTGGCGTTTTCCATGTTCCGGCTCGCTGCCATTTTACAAGGCGTGTACGCCAGAGCCATTCAGGGTAACGCCAGCTCCGCCAACGCCCTAACAGTAGGCGCACGAGCCGCATTACTGGCCACTACTGCTGCAAAGTTGGTGAGTTAACATGCCCTGAAACACCACAAACCGTCATCCCTGAAACCATACTTCCCATCGTCCCTGAAACGCGCAGCGTTATCAGGGATCTCGGTACCTTGCACAACAACCGCCCGGCAACGCTAATGAGAGCCGAATTGAAACTCCACTCATCTTCAAGCTGGGTTGCTACGCTCCATTTAACTGAAACCATACTTCCCGTCATCCCTGAAACGCACAGCGTTATCAGGGATCTTAGGAGCGGATACAACACCCGCTACATCAAAATTCCTGCACAGTAGGGCGTAATACAATTTCGTTGATATCCACATCACGTGGCTGCTCGATGGCGTAGGCAATCGCCCTGGCAACTGAATCTGCAGGGATAGCTTGTTTGTAGAAATCCACCACGAAGTCAGAACTTGCCTGATGTGACGAGCCGTATTTTAACTCAGAGTCAACCGCACCCGGTTCAATCGACGTGGTACGAATATTTCCACCAACCTCATGGCGAAGTCCTTCAGATATTGCACGAACAGCAAATTTAGTTCCGCTGTACACAGTTCCGCCTGGGCTGAATACTTTTAAGCCCGCAACAGAAGAAATATTAATAAAATGGCCTGATTGCTGATCTTCAAATACCGGTAACGCAGCGGCGATCCCGTTGAGTACACCTTTGATATTAATATCGATCATGCTATTCCATTCATCCACTTTCAGCTCTTGTAACGGTGCAATAGACATCAACCCTGCGTTATTAATAATAACGTCCAGTTTGCCGTAAGTTTGCACCGCCAAATCCACCAAATCCTTCACGCTTTCCAACGACGTGACGTCCATTGTGTTGAAAGTCGCTTCACCGCCTGCGCGCTGAATATCTACACAGATTGCTCGTAACTTTTCGGTTCGTCTGGCACCCAGTACCACCTTTGCGCCCAGGCTCGCCAGATGACGAGCAGTAGCTTCCCCTAAACCACTGCTGGCACCTGTAATAACTACTACTTTACCTTGAATTGAATCACTCATATCTGTCTCCAAATAAATTGCCAAATGCACGATGCAGACAAATTATCTGGTATGGATGTATTCCAGTATATGAATTTGATACGCTTTCTGAATTCCAAAAATAGGAATAAATAAATAAATGAATAACAAACTGGAAATGCTTCGAATTTTTAGTGTTGCCGCAGAAAATCTGAGCTTCAAAGAAACTGCAGTAAAATTAAGCATTTCGCCTCAAGCTGTGACACGCGCAATAAAAGAGCTCGAAAACTTGCAGGGTGAATTACTGTTCCACCGGAATACACGCCACATGCAACTGACTCACTTTGGCCACCGCCTGTTCGATAAAGCAAAACCGTTGATCAAAGAATTTGATGCTTTATTTGAGCGCAATGCCGAAGAGGCGAATGAAGGACTTGCCGGAAAAGTAAGAATTGCTGCCCCACTGGGTTTTGGACGCTCAGTTGTTACCCCAATTGTGGTGCAATTACTGAAAAAATACCCTGACATTAATATAGAACTCATGCTCAGTGATAAGCGTGCTGATGTGGTTGAAGAACGTATCGACATTGGTTTGCGGATTGGTTTTATTCGTGACAATCGCTTTATCGTTAAGAAAATCGGACAAATTGAATTCTTTGTTGTGGCAGCGCCGGAACTCATTCAACAACTAGGGAGCCCTCAAACCCCGAGCGATTTACATCACCTTCCCACTTCATCGGTATTAGACCCCGGCACAGGCCGAACATGGCCCTGGTATTTTAAATCGGCCAACGAACTGCATTCTTTCAACTCGCGCATTGTATTTGACGATGCAGAAGCGGAGTTCAAAGCCGCACTGGATGGACTGGTTTTTGCTCAGGTTCCCAGCTTCCTAGCCAATAAAGAACTGAACAATAAAACGTTGATTCGGGTCCTTAAGGAATATGATCCCGAGCCCTGGACATTGTTTATTTACCGGCCCCAAAGAGGCCCGGTTCCCAAGCGCGTTCGAGTTATATTTGATGAATTGGTTAGCAACATTTCGAACAGTGGGATTTGAGTGAACATTTGCTTATGGGTATTAGATTCCTAGATGATATGCAAGCAACTAGACTCTTTTTGAACAATAACTTACTGTTAAGAACAACCTGGTAAACAGGCATAAAAATAAGGATGTTGTATGACTAAGTTTGTCAGTATGATCGTGTTGTTCATCTTAACAACATGCAGCGCATACTCGGATTCATTTAAAGAGAATGCCGTTGAGCGTCACCTTCCCTTTCAAAAAATAGCGATCACGTCTGCTGTATTAAATGAAACCATTGATATCTATGTTCAATTACCTTTTCAGTATGAAAGTGAATTCAGTCAACACTATCGTTATCCGGTGCTTTACACATTAGATGCGCCTGTAGGCTTGCCGCTGGTATCTGGCATTCTTGAACCGCTGGTCGGCTATAATAACGCCCCCCAAATGATCGTGGTCGGGATTTCTACAGCTAACAGAGGCCGGGATTTTACCCCAACGCCTGACGTCAATTATGAAGAACAAAGCGGTGGAGCAGATACCTACTTGCGGTTTATTGAACAGGAAGTCATTCCCTTCATAGACGCAAAGTTTCGTACCGAAGAGTTCAGGATACTCTCGGGTCATTCATACGGTGGACTGCTTGTTTCGCATAGTTTTCATAAAAAGCCCGACTTGTTCCAGGCGCACTTTGCGTTTAGCCCTTCCCTTTTTTGGAATAACGGGGAAACAGTCCGCGACATTATCAAGTTCATCAATAAAAACCCTTCCCACAGAAACTTTCTGTACATGAATATTGGGAATGAAGGCAATCCGGAGTCTGACTCCCCGGAAGGCGTGCAAATGCTGTCTGGCATTCGACAAATAGAAAGCGCATTTGCAGATCTGAATACGCAAAGTTTGCGTTTCAAAGTCGAGTACTTTCCAAACGAGCCACACCAAAACACGCCAATTTATGGTGTTATTGGGGCACTCAGAGGTTTATATCCTCAATGGTCAATTCCCTATCAAACCGCACTCGAGGGTTACGAGAGTGTACTAGCTCATTTCAACGAACTATCTACCCTGTATGGCTACAAAATCGAACCTAAAGAATGGGAGATGTTCGATGAAGGGTTAGGTCAACTGCATTACCTGCAAAACCCCGCTGAAGCGATCAAATATTTCAGCTACAACATTAAGCAGGATCCCACTACATATCGCTCGCGGGTCCATATTATTGATGCCTATTTGCAACTGGGGAATAAAGAAAAAGCCCTAGAACAGGTAAATATGTTGCTGAGCAGAGACGACTTGACGGATGAAGAGCGTCAGCAACTCACTGACAAGAAGGTAACGGTTACTGAGCCGTTGTAAGCAAAGATCCCTGATAACGCTGCGCGTTTCAGGGACGACGGGTGAGAGGCATTTAAGGGACGACGGGTGGGAGGCATTTAAGGGACGACGGGTGGGAGGCATTTAAGGGATGACGTGGAGCGGCGTTTAAGGGATGACGGGGGGAGGCATTTCCTGTATGTCTGCAAATAAGTTACAAGGAAAGCGTCGGGTTGTATTTCGCGAGTAACGTATAGTGAAGATAAGCGGGAATCTGCCTCTCAGTATCAGCAAGTTAAGTGATTCGGCGGCACTGAAAGACAGAATATTAATTACAACATCATACCGCCCGATGCTTCGATACGCTGGCCGTTAATCCAGTAACTCTTTTCACTTAAGAGCGTGGCGATAGCGCCGCCGATATCATCTGGCAATCCAACCCGTCCTAACGCAGTTTGTGAAGCAATGGCCTGATTGAGCGCTTGGTTGTCCCTAACCTCACCGCCACGGAAATCCGTTTCAATGGCACCAGGTGCCAGGGTGTTCACCCGAATCTTTCGCGGGCCAAGCTCTTTCGCCATGTATCGGGTCATAACCTCTACCGCGCCCTTTGCCATGCCGTAGGCGCTGTAACCCGGAAAACAAAAACGACTGAGCCCTGAAGACACGTTTAAGATTGCGCCGCCATCGGCAATCACCGGCAGCAGTGATTGGGTCAAAAAATACGGCCCTTTCACATGCATGTTTAATAAGCTATCCACCTGCTCCAGTGTAGTGTCTGCAAACGGGGCATTGATGCCCGCACCCGCATTATTCACCAGGTAATCAATACTATTACGGCCAATTTTATTGGTTAGCTGGTGCGTTAAATTTGCAACAAAAGCGTCAAAACTATCAATGGCAGCGGTATCCAATTGCATGGCCAGCGCTTGTTGACCGGCCCACTCGACTTCTTTTACCAGTGAATCAGCCGCCTCTTTATTACTGTGATAAGTGATTACAACGTCGCAGCCCTCTGCCGCCAGTGCCAATGCACCCGCCCTGCCTAACCCTCTGCTTCCGCCGGTAATTAATGCCATTTTGTTCATCTTTTTGCCTCTGTGTTTAAGACCTGAAGGGATAATTCAGAGACAGTTTATGCTCTGTTTATTGTTTGAAAAACACAGCGAAACCGATAACATTGTTCAATTAAAACAAACAATGAGCTGCACGATGGACAAATTTGAGATGTTAACCCGGTTTTCAGAAACCGCCAGAATAGGCAGTTTTAGCGGGGCCGCAGAATACCTGGGGTTACCTAAATCCAGTATATCTCAGGCGGTACAAAACCTGGAGAAAACCCTCGGTACCCGCTTGCTGCATCGTAGCACTCGCCGGGTGAGCTTAACGCCCGACGGTGAGGCCTTTTTACCGCAATGCCGCGCATTACTGGCAGAACTCGAAGCCATGGAAACGCAGTTTGTGAGCAACCCAGCTGATTTGCGCGGCGAGTTGCGTGTGGATATGCCAAGCCGGTTTGCGTCAAATATCCTTATACCTAAACTGGGCGACTTTATTGAGAAGCACTCCAATTTGAGACTACGCATCAGCAGCTACGATCACCGCATTGATATGATTAAAGAAGGCATTGACTGTGTGATCAGAGTGGGCGATTTAGCAGACAGCAGCCTGATTGCCAGACCGCTGTTGCGCTACCGTGTTGTGAACTGTGTAAGTCAGTCTTATGCAATGCGCTTCGGTATTCCGAAAGCGCTGGAAGATCTGCAGCATCACAAATTGATTGATTATTCCCACTCACTGAGTCAGCGTGCCGGCGAGTTTGAATATACTACTGTTGACGGCACACACACCCTGACCATGCCAAGTGCCCTCGCGGTAAATGGGACAGAGGCCTATTATTCTGCTTGCCTGAACGGCTTGGGAATAGCTCAGCTCCCGATAGTTGGTGTAGAGCAAGAGATAGCCAATGGTCGTCTTATTTGCGTATTAAAAGAGTTCGAAGCGCCCGCTATGCCGGTAAATTTAATTTATCCCTCCAGACAGCAGTTATCTCCGCGATTAAAAGCGTTCGCTGACTGGCTGGTAAATATGTTGAATGACATGGGTCCCGATACTACGAACATCTGATATCCCACTTCCGTTGGCCCTATACCTAACCACTCGAACGTATACCCTTTGTGAATGGTAAGGCATTGCCAGTCGACGCTTGCTCTCCTATAGTGTGAGTATGACTAATATTCGATACATGACGACCTACATGACTATGCGCCGGTACCTACTTTCTGCCTTGGGCTTTTCGATGATGACGCTGAGTATGTCTGCTCACGCAACCTCGGCCCCTGAGTCGCAGCCTGATATCACGTCATGCCCAGCATCATTTTATGCCGTTAAAATTCATGAAGAAGCGCGTCAGTGTCAGCGTTTTGACGCACAGATGCCTGCGTCTATGGTGTATTTTGTTAATGACTCTACCGATGCGCTGGTTGCATTTTATCTGGCACTGATGCCTGACCTGCACCTGAAAGGCGAACACAACGCCAGAATCCTGTTAACCAATGACGCAGGTGACGTTCGCGTGGTGGTATCCCCCGACGGTGAGGGTGCACAAATCGATATTTTAGTAGTTGCTGACACCCAAACCTCCACCGAATCATCAGCTGCGGAATAGCCCTTAACCTCTCCTATCATTATTGGCATTGCCTTTGCAATTTCTTCAATACGTTCGATAACGGCGCCGGAAAGTCATTTTTTTGACACTTCGGACTGATACACATTGAGGAAATTATGGAACTTGCCATTGTCTTATTTATGTTACTGATTGTTGTTGCGATTGGTGCGCTTAAGCTCGCTGATCACGGTGTGAGTTTTCCTTTCCGTAAAAAGCAGCAACTGTTTACTCAGGTAGAACACACGTTTATTAATTTGCTTGAACAAGCCGTTGGCCGGGAATTTCGCATTGTTTCACGTGTGCGACTTAACGACTTACTGGCGGTGCGCACTTCAGCGAACAAGCGTCAGGCGCGTCAGGCGCTGCTGCGTGCAGGCAGTAAACAACTCGATTTTGTGTTGTGTCGTCGTGACGACATGACGCCGGTGCTGGCTATTGATTTAGTGCACAAGCAAGGCAAAGAAGGTTATAAAACCCAGCGCGACTGGTTTGTAAGCGGCGCACTGGATGCAGCTGGCATTCCCCATGCGCGGTTCAAAGTGAAATCAGGCTATTCGGTAGAAGAAGTGCGTGAATGCGTTGAAACCAAGTTACTGCCTTTGCGCAAACAGCAGGCTAAACTGGACGCCAGTAAGATGAATCCACCAGCGCCGAAGCGCCCTACCCGCCCGGTTCGCTCAAGCCGTCAAGCAGGTGGTCAGCAGGTCGCTGCTTAAACTCAACAATACCCTCCAGGCAATACCACACTGGTTATTGCCTGGTTTGATAAACAACAGTTAAATGATCCGGAATCGGCACGTCGGCAGGGAAAAAAGCCACCGTGCCTTTATGCGTTGAAATATACGCCAGTAAATTCTCGACATCCTGCATTTCCTTGGGCGGCTTTGAACGCCCGCTAAAACGCATTTGCGACCAGTACGACTGAATCCTAGACTCCGTCAGACCAATGATTTTGGTATTAAATACCGCTCGGGTTAAGGTTTCAGGCGGTAGCGACACCGGCTCTAGCACCACGTCAATAGTGTTACCCATGAACAAGTTTCTGACTTCGCGCTTGTCCAGTCGGATATCTTTATTTTCAACGTTAGCAACAACCACCACATCCCGACTTTCAGCCACGCTCTCGCCGGAGCCTATTGCCCCCCAACACACCAGTACCAATGACAACTTCATAAAATATCGCATCAGAACACAAACTCCATTCCAAATTGATACAAGTTCGCCCGCTCATCAAACGCACTTGCTGCGCTTTCAGAGAGTGGCTCAAAAGTAGAAATACCAACTCCGCCCTGATAATGACTTACTTCAGCTTTAAATGCCACATTTACGCCCGCGTCCCATCTTACGCCAAGGGTCAGACTCTTTAAATCAGACGCCTTGGTACGCTGCAGCGTGGTGTTATACGCAATGAATAATTGATCCAGCCCGGGGTTAACACCAAACGGTATTTCATTGACTGGCTCGACATCAGATGTGATGAGATTTGCAAATGTTAAGTGGGCTGTAACCGAATCGAATACATAGCCACCTTGAACGTAGTAACTGGCAATGTTAGGTGCCAAGATGGTATTGGACGTAATCTTCATCCATTCCCAGGCCAAATGATAGTCAAACTCTTCGTAAATGGCGCCTAACTGATATATATCAAATTCGCCCTCCATGGTAAGCGAGTTGGCACTCTGCACGAACCCCGCGCCTCGCAAGATATTGGCAAATTCTGTAATTTCCTCTAGATCCAACGCAAAGTCAGCGGTGATATACGAAGATCGAAGTTTAAGGTGATTCCCTACAATGGCATTGAAAACCACGCCCTGCAAATTATCGATGTCAGTGGGATAACGCTTTTGTTGAAAGCTCGTATTCCCATTGTAACGACCGGTATAAAGCTCAATCGCACCACTTACCTGACCCAGAGAAAACCGGTGAATACCGCTTACGCCTTCGTACTGGTTAAACAAAAAAGCGCTGTAGAGTTGTTGCGGAGGAGAGAGCCAGGCATAAGCAAAGCCGACATCCAGCACATCGGAATAATGGTAAAAGGGCGTACGCATCTTGCCCGCTTTAAATAACCACTGAGAATTTGGTTCGTAAGTCAGGTAAAACCATTCAATGCCTGAGTCACGCTCACTATTGTTGTGGGCCAATAACTGGGACGTCACTGAAAGGGTATCAGTTAAATGATAATCAGCCTGTATCGCCAGTAAACTTTGTTCACTGAATGTCAATTCATTGGTGTAGCCTTCAAACGAGACGTTATTGTCGTCGAGATAACCCGCAACCAATCGGCCAAAGCCGGATATTTCTAATTTTTCGGCACCGTAGCAAACCTGACTTGCGCTTAAGCAAGCCGCTGCGAGACACAATAAAACGCGCATGTTAAGGCGCTTGTACATACCTTTACCCTATCAACCACTGTCATCGCTGAGTATAGATTAATTTGGCGATTTGCTATGAGAATATTGCTATTCATATTAGACTTTCGGGCTTCTTATTGACCATACTGAGTGACATCAGTTTTTCACACAATCAAAAGGTATCCCATGAAAATTGGAATTCTTGGCGCAATGGATCAGGAAGTTGCGCTACTTCAGGCCAGCTTAGACAACCCGGAAGTAGTGGAGTGGAAACATTTAACGTTTTACACCGGCTCGTTACACGGCGTAGAAGTGGTCGTAGTAAAGTGTGGTATTGGTAAGGTTGCAGCCGCAGTCGCGACTACTGCACTGGTAGATCGGTTTGCGCCGGACTACGTGGTCAATACGGGTTCAGCCGGTGGCTTCGATACCGACTTGAACATTGGCGATTTGGTGATTGCGACCTCTGTACTGCACCACGATATCGACATCACCCACTTTGGTTATACGCTTGGTCAGGCTGCTGGTATGCCTGCGACTTACGAAAGCGACGAAACGCTGATTCTGGCTGCGGAACAGGCAGCAGAGCAATCGCTGGATGTCACCACCAAACGCGGCCTTATCTGCACGGGTGATTCGTTTATTGGCAGTGACGAGGCGGCTGCGCGTTTACGCGAGGCGTTCCCGACTATGGCCGCCGTTGAAATGGAAGGTGCTGCCATTGCACAAACCTGTTTTATGCTCAGCACACCGTTTTTAGTGATCCGCTCTTTGTCTGATATTGCAGGCAAAACCTCAACGGTATCTTTCCAGTCCTACCTTGAAAAAGCCGCCAAGCACTCTGCAGAACTCGTTATGCAAATGATTGCGGTACTGGCCAAACAAGACTAAACGGAACGCTATACCCTCACTATGACCAGCAGCGAACTCTCACCCTGGCTTATCGCATTAATGACAGTGCTGCTGGTGATCCTCGTCGACAGAGTCTGGCATATACCCGATCGTTTTAATCCGGTGACGCTCTACCGTCTCATGGTACTTAACCTGGCAACGCGGGTATTGCCTGACCAGACAGCACCAACGTCTCAACACTATATTTCAGGCACTCTGGGTATCATTGTTTTGTTGGTGCCTATGCTGGTTGTGGTTGCCATCATTATCAGTGCAATGGAGTTCAAACAGGTTGTCGACGGGCTGATCTTGTTTGGCTGTGTTGGCTTTTACAACATAAGAAAACAATACAAAGCCGTTGTTTATTGCTTATCGAAACAAAAAAAGCTGCTGGCTCGTGAGCGGGTGAGTCACTTGGTAGCACGCCAAACCGACCGGCTGTCTGACATCGGTATCGCCAAGGCGGCTATCGAGTCGTATTTACTGCGATTTTTACAACAGTTTATTGGGGTACTGTTTTGGTTTTTGCTGGCCGGTCCGATTGCCGCCCTCGGATACCGATTGTTGCTGGAGTTTCGCTGGCAATGGCATCGACAGCGGCCGGGCTTCGAACGGTTTAGTATACCCGCATACTACCTTACTCAGGTGCTGATTTGGCCTGGATATGTGATAGGTACAATGCTGCTCATGCTGGTGACCTCACCGTTGAAAGGTGTTGCGGCATGGCGCAATGCCCGACAAAAAGATCTCACCAGTACTGTGCTCGCCATGTTTGGTGGCAGCATGAACATTATTCTGGGTGGCCCTAATATTTATAATGATCGTACCGTTCGGCATCAGCGCGTCGGTGGTGCGAACCAGGTACGTTTTTCCGATTTAACTTATGTGTTGCGTGCCATTAACCGCGCAACTTGGCTGGGTATGATTTTACTCACGCTGGTAATGATAACCTCTTGGCAAATAACAAAATGAAATACACATGGATAGGTTTAGCTCTGCTTGTAGTCAGTAACCAGGTATTGGCAAAGACCCGGATCGTCACATTGGCCCCGCATTTAACTGAGTGGATATATAGCCTTGAACTGGAATCTCAGTTAGTCGCTGTAAGTGCATTTAGCGACTACCCGGCGGCCGCTAGCGCTCTGCCCGTTGTGGCTGATTATCAGGGCGTGGATTTTACCGCACTGATGGCGCTGGAGCCTGATCTGATCCTTGCCTGGGGCGGCGGCAACAAGCCCCAGGACATCGCACGGCTAAAGTCACTGGGGTTTGACGTATTTGTATCTCAACCTAAAACGCTGGATGACATTGCTACAGAGCTATCTGCGCTCGCAGCCAAACTGGACAAGGCCGAACTGGCGCGTCAGCTTACTCAGCAATACCGTGCTCAATTGCAAAGCATTCAAAGCCTGTATGCGCATAGTCAGCCGGTGTCGGTATTCTATTACATGTGGCAACAACCACTTATGACTATAGGTGCCGATGCATGGGCTAATCAGGCCTTGTCGTTGTGTCGCGCTGAGCATATATTTAACGATTCGCCGATTGATTATCCTCAGGTTACCGTTCGCCAGGTTGTTGCGCGCCAGCCAGAATTATTAGTGGCCGCCAGTGACCAGTCTGAAGAAGCGTTGACGGCGTTCTGGCAAAGCCATGGAGCACTTATTCAGGCACCGCTTATCCGCGCCAATGCCAACGCATTACACCGTTTTTCGCTTCGCATTGTGCCTGCAATCGGCGAGCTGTGTGAACGTATTGATTCTGTACGTGAGAAAACCATAAATTAGCAGCGAGAAGTGCAACGGAGGGGTTATGAGATTAATACAACGATTCGCAACTGGCCTGTGTTTGAGCCTGTTTGTCTGGCACGCTATCGCCGACGATACCCCTGCTTATATTACGCCGGTCAGCGTAGCGGAACTGGGTGAGCAAGGCTTTGACGGCGTAATTCTGGATGTGCGCACCCCTGAAGAATTCGCCCAAGCCCATATCCCGAATGCCCTGAATGTCCCTCATCCACTGCTGACTAACCACCTTGCCACACTGGGTAAAACGGACACACCTCTGCTGATATATTGCCGCTCGGGCCGTCGCGCCAGGATCGCAATGGATCAGTTGCACGACCTTGGGTTCCGTAAACTGTATCACTTGTCGGGTGACATGCAGGCCTGGCAAGCTTATTCAAAACCGTAAATTAAGCAGCGGTACGGCTGCACCGCCGTAGACAGCGAGCGTAATTCGCGGCATCATTACAGCTCATATTTAACCCCAGCTTTAACTCGATCCTATGACCATTGATATTGCAACGCCGGCTATGCTGTTTCCGGCGATTTCGTTGTTGTTACTGGCTTACACGAACCGGTTTTTAACACTGGCTTCCCTGATACGCCATTTTGACAACGACAACAGCAACGAAAACACCCAGGCGCAAATACTGAACTTGCGCAAACGCATCCACTACATAAAACGTATGCAGGAAGCCGGCGTATTCAGCTTCTTCTTATGCGTACTGTCGATGCTGGCTATTTATTTGTCGTATCAGCTGGTGGGCAACTGGCTGTTCGCTGCTAGCCTGGTGTGTTTGCTATATAGCTTGTGGCAGTCTGTGCGCGAAATCCGCATATCTCTTGACGCGCTGGACGTGCATTTACAGGGGTTGGACCTTGGCAAAAAATCCTGAGTCAGTGACCTACGGGCCGCTCTTGCCCGAGCACTTCGACGCCATTATTGCACTGGGTAACCGGGTACAAGGCGACGGGTACCTGAATGAAGACAACTTACGCACGTATTATGAACTTGGCTTACTCAACGGGATCAACAGTGGTCATGTAGCCTGGTTCAACAATGAAATAGTGGGCTTTCGCTTAACCTTCGCCCCGGGGAAATGGGCTATTGATAAGTGGTGTTCACCCGCATTGTGGGGTGTTGAGCTCGCCAATGTATGTTACTTCAAGTGCAATACCGTTGATCCTGCGATGCAAGGCTTTGGCATTGGTACAACCTTGTTGAATCTGGCTAAACAAAGCGCGGCGGAACAAGGAGCGAAAGCAGGATTAGCGCACATCTGGCTGGCCAGTCCGGGAAACAGCGCGTTCCGCTACTTCAGTAAAAATGGCGGCGAGTTAATCAAAGAGCATCCGAATAAATGGCGCGAGGCGGCATTATATGAAGGTTACGACTGCCCGGTATGCCCCGACACCTGCGAGTGTGTCGCCGCTGAAATGCTGCTGAAATTCTAGCGCTTTTTTCTACATTCCTCATACAAAAAAAGCGTGTTACCGGTACGCCGATAACACGCTTTTCTTCAATATCAAGAGACTTACTGTACCGTTACGCGGGCAAACTTACGCTTACCTACCTGATACACACGCTCTGAAGGTTCAGTGATCGTCAAGCGAGTGTCTTCCACTTTGTCGCCGTCGATTTTCACCGCACCTTGCTTGATCATGCGCATAGCATCAGACGTTGAGCCCACTAAGCCGGCTTCCTTCAGCAAATTACCGATCGCAATTTCGCCATCAACCAGACTCACTGTGACTTCTGGCATATCGTCAGGAATGGCGTTTTTCTGGAAACGCTGAATAAAGTCCTGATGTGCGCCTTCGGCCGCTTCGTCTGAATGGAAACGTGCAATGATTTCTTTTGCCAGTGTGATCTTAATGTCACGCGGATTCGCGCCATCCGCCATTTGCTGTTTCAACGCTGCAATCTCTTCCAACGGCTTAAAGCTCAGCAGATCATAGTAACGCCACATCAGTTCATCTGAGATAGACATGATTTTGCCGAACATTTCATTCGGTTCATCGGTGATTCCAATGTAGTTATTCAGCGATTTAGACATCTTCTGCACGCCGTCTAAACCTTCCAGCAACGGCATCATCAGTACGGCCTGTTGAGACTGGCCCTGCTCTTTTTGCAGCTCACGGCCCATCAGCAGGTTGAAGCGCTGATCGGTACCACCTAATTCAACGTCGGCTTTCAGTGCTACAGAATCCCAGCCCTGAACTAACGGATACAGGAACTCGTGGATCGCGATAGGCTGTCCGCTGCCGTAGCGCTTTTTAAAGTCGTCACGTTCCAGCATACGCGCGACTGTCTGACTGGCAGCCAGCTTAATCATGCCTGCAGCGCCAAATTCATCAAACCATTCTGAGTTGAAACGGATCTCTGTTTTTTCCGGATCGAGGATTTTAAATACCTGCTCCTGATAGGTCTTGGCATTGGCCAGTACCTGCTCTTTGGTCAGCGGCTTACGCGTAGCATTTTTGCCTGTTGGATCACCAATCAAGCCGGTAAAGTCGCCAATCAGGAACACAACCTTGTGACCTAACTGTTGAAAAGTGCGCAATTTATTGATGAGCACGGTGTGACCAAGGTGCAAATCCGGTGCAGTCGGATCAAAGCCCGCTTTAATGGTTAACGGCTTACCGGTTTTCAGTTTGGTAATTAACTCTTCTTCCGGCAGGATCTCATCGGTCCCGCGCTTGATCTCGGCCAGTGCAGCTTGCCAGTCGCTCATTTCATGATTTCCATCTAACTTCATTCTGGGCGGGCATTTTACGCGGGCAAACGGGCTATTAAAACCCTTTATCTCGGATCTCCACCAGATCTTTGCAAAATTCGTCGCATTCCGGCCGGAAAATTGCTAAAGAATTGCGAATAAATTTGCTATTAGCCCCTAGCATATCCCCTTGTAAACCGCTATTCTCAGGCTGTTATGATGAAGAGAATTAACCCAAAACTAATGACTAATCTGTTTAAGCAATTGCCACGGCCTCACCGGTTGGGCCTGATTGCCGCCAGCGCATTCGTTGGTTTACTGATTTTATTACCCTCAGAGCACGTAGAAGCGTCTCGTCACACCGAATCTCTGGTGCTCGAAACTGGTGTGCGTTATCCCCTGTCGATGCATGTTATGTCCCAGCAAATCGAAGAGGACGACATTGACGAAAACATCTGGCAGACCTTTAAGGTTAAGCGCGGTGACACGCTGGCTAAAATATTTAAACGCGCCGGATTAAGTCCACAGGATACCTACGCGGTTAGCCACGCAGGTGAACAAGCGAAAACGCTGGTCACGCTGTTACCCGGTGATCAACTGGATCTGGATGTGCGCGACAACCAGTTTTTCGGTTTGCGCTACGCGCTGTCGGCCACCGACACACTATTCATTACCCCAGAGGCAGATGGCTCGCTAACATCAACCATTGATACCAAACCGGTTGAAGTACGTTACAACTTTGCCCAGGGCGAAATTAATTCAAGCTTTTGGAACGCCGGCGTTGCCGCAGGTTTAACCGACAACCAAATCATGCACCTGGCAGGTATTTTTGGCTGGGATATCGACTTTGCCATGGAAATTCGCAGCGGCGATACCTTCAATGTGATATTTGAAGAACGTTACATAGACGGTGAATTTGTAGGTTACGGCGACATTGTTGCTGCGGAGTTTGTGAACCAGGGCGAGCAGTTCCAGGCCATTCAACACGAAGACGGCAACTACTACACACCAGAAGGCCGCAGCATGCGCAAGAGCTTCCTGCGTGCCCCTATTAACTTTAAGTACGTCAGCTCGAACTTCAGTAAGGCCCGTTTCCACCCGGTACAAAAACGCTGGAAAGCCCACCGCGGCACCGACTACGTTGCCGCTGTTGGCACGCCCGTTATGGCTGCCGGTGATGGTAAGGTGATTAAAGCGGCTTACGACAAATACAACGGCCACCACGTGTTTATCCAGCACGGCGAGTCCTATACCACCAAGTATTTGCACTTTAGCAAACGCGCGGTGAAAAAAGGCGACACCGTGAAGCAAGGCCAAACTATTGGTTATCTGGGTAGCACCGGTCTGGCGTCTGGTCCGCACGTTCACTACGAGTTCTTAGTCGACGGTGTGCACCGTAACCCGCGGACTGTCTCGTTACCCAAAGCGCGTCCTATTGCAGAAAGCGAACGTGATGCCTTTATGCAAATAGCAGCGCAGCGCCTGGATCAATTAAACGCCTCGCGCCGCATCATGCTGGCTATGAAATAACGCTCATGGCGTATGTGATTGGTGCCATGTCGGGAACCAGTATGGATGGCGTTGACGCCGTGCTGGTCGACATTACTGCCGATCAAATTCGCCCTGTTGCCGCTTATCAACAACCCTATCCTGACGCTCTGCTACAACAGCTTCATGAACTTTGCCAAACCGGCAACAACGAACTGAATCTCTGCGGCAGTGTGGATCGCGCGGTTGCGCGAGTATTCGCACAGACCGTAAATGGATTACTGGCCGAACAAAACCTCACGCCGTCTGATATTTTGGCGATAGGCTCCCACGGCCAAACCGTTCGTCATTACCCGGATCAGGTTCCGGATCTTGCCGATGATGCGCCGGGTTTTACGCTACAAATCGGTGATCCCAATACCCTTGCGGTATTAACCGGGATCGACGTGGTGTCTGATTTCAGACGAAAAGACATAGCTTTGGGCGGTCAGGGCGCGCCGTTAGTGCCCGCTTATCATCACGCGCAGTTCAGTAAACCCGAAAGCACCCGAGTCGTGGTAAACATAGGCGGCTTCGCCAATATCACCGTACTACCAGGCGGTAACTCTGGTGGTATTCGCGGCTTTGATACTGGCCCGGGCAACGTACTTATGGATGCCTGGTGCCTACAACACCGTGGCAAAGCCTACGATGAAAATGGTAATTGGGCAGCTAGCGGTAACGTACACCAGCCTCTACTCAACAGCATGCTGGCCGACCCGTACTTTGCGGTGACAGGCCCCAAAAGCACAGGCCGTGAGTACTTTAACTTACCTTGGTTAACGCAACAGTTAATCAACTTCCCGGATGTTCCGCCTGAAGACGTGCAAGCGACACTACTTGCGCTCACCGCACAAACTATTGCCAATGCGTTACTGGATGTGACTGACACTACAGCATGTTATGTGTGCGGCGGTGGTGCGTTCAATCAGGTACTGATGAACGCTCTGCAATCCTTGCTGCCCGGCATTTCCGTAGACAGCACTCAGGCACTGGGTATTCACCCTCAATGGGTGGAAGGTGTTGCGTTTGCCTGGCTGGCCTGGGCACACCTCAATAACGTACCAGGGAACGTACCTGCCGTAACAGGCGCGTCGCGAGAGGCGGTATTGGGTACTTTTACCCCTGCGAGTTAAACCCGCGAATGAAAGAAGGAACTGTGATGCGAAAACTCGATCATGTTGATATTGCCATTCTGGCGTGTCTTTACGAAGACCCGTGTATGACCAATAAAGCCATTGCAGAAGCGGTCAATATGGCGCCGTCCTCCTGCCTCGAGCGAATAAAACGCCTACAGCACGAACAGGTTATACGGGGAGCACGCAGCTTATTGAATTTCGCAGCGCTGGGCGGACATATTCAGGCTATGGTGGCGGTGCGTTTGTCATCACACAGCCGCGACACCGTTGATCAATTTCAGCAACAACTGGTGGCAGAAAAAGAAGTCTTAAGCGTGTTTCACATGGGCGGCGAAAATGACTTCTTACTGCATGTATGCGTGCCGGACGCGCTGCATTTGCGCGACTTCATTTTCAACCAAATCACCGAGCGTGATGCGGTAACCCACGTAGAAACTACGCTGATTTACGACCATATCAGCAGTACTTCCCTGCCCCATTTTCCCGAATAGTTCATCGGTTTTAGTACTTCATAGTTCCAATCAGCTATGACCTATAACCCAATGCTATTTGGAAAATGATCGGGTCATACCTACATCTAAGTCATCACATGATCGCATCGCTTGCCAGTGCGTATTGGTATTGGCAAACCAACACTTTAATGCGGTCACAACAACAAAGGATGACTAATGACAGACAAACATTTATTTAAGCCCATTGAGTGGGCAGGCAACACGCTCAAAAACCGCATGGTACTGGCCCCACTAACCCGTGGCCGCGCAGGCGAGAGTCGCGTGCCAATTAGTATTATGGGTGATTACTACACGCAGCGTGCCTCAGGCGGTCTGCTGATCACTGAAGCCACCGGGATATCTTCAGAAGCCAATGGCTGGGTTGGTGCTCCCGGGATCTACACCGACGAGATGGTGCAGGGCTGGAAAGCCATCAACGAGCGCGTTCACAAAGCTGACGGCAAAATCGTGCTGCAAATGTGGCACACCGGCCGCGCGTCGCACAGCGACTTCCACAACGGTGAACTGCCTCTGTCGGCATCGGCAATTGCCATAAACGACGACGGCGGTATACATACGCCCAATGGCAAAAAGCCATTTGAAGTGCCTCGCGCCATGACAAAAGACGACATTACCCGCACAGTAGCCGACTATAAACAGGCTGCGATTAATGCTAAAGAAGCCGGCTTTGATGGTCTTGAAGTGCATGCCGCCAACGGCTACCTGCTTAACCAGTTCCTCGATAGCCGCAGTAATCAGCGCGACGATGAGTACGGTGGCAGCGTAGAAAATCGCTACCGCTTCCTGGGTGAAGTTTTGAACGCTGTTTTAGATGTTTGGCCCGCCGAGAAAGTTGGTGTGCGGTTGTCGCCTAACGGCGTGTTTAATGACATGGGTGCCGATGATTTCCGCGAAACCTTTTTGTACGTAGCCAAGCAGCTTAATGCGCTTAAATTGGGCTACCTGCACGTAATGGACGGGCTAGCTTTTGGCTTCCATGAGCGCGGTGAACCCATGACGTTGGCAGAATTTCGCGCGGTATTCGACGGTTTGCTGATTGGAAACTGTGGTTACGATCAAGCCACGGCTGAACAGCGTATAGCTGACGAAGATGCCGACATGATCGCGTTTGGTCGTCCTTGGATCACTAACCCGGATCTACCAGCGCGCTTCGCCAACGATTATCCACTGGCCCCCAGTGATGATATGAGCCGTTGGTATGGCGGCGGCGCTGAGGGATATTCGGACTACCCTGCGTATAAAGCTGAGTAGTGTTTTTTAGACAGGTGGAAGTTTTAAAGCTTCCACTTTCTGCTACCTGAGGTATACGCATTAAAATATCCAAAGCATAAAATAGTATTAGCTTCGTACGCTAACGTTCAGATATTGCTTTGGAGAAAATAGCTTGTAGCAAATCCAGATTCAGGTTTACCCCTGCGATATTGGCTTCAATCCACTCTTGCGGGGATATTTGAGGCCACGTTACATTATAGCCAAGCGTGAACAGTAGCTCTTCAAAAAAGAAGCGTAACACTCGTCCATTCCCTTCTCGAAAAGGGTGCAGCATGTTTAGTTCACAAAATAAATCTGACACTTTTTCAATTAAGTCATTATGGCGCTTACAGTCAGCTAATGCCGGTAATTCCCGAAACAACTTATTCGCTTCTGGCTCAATACGTGTCCAGGTACAAAAGCGAGTGTCGCCTTTTGAAATATCTACATCCCTGAGCGTACCAGCCCAGTCATATAAATCCTGAAAAAGGTGATAATGAAGTGACTTTAAGTGAGAAAATGAAAAATCTGAAAAATCCAGAATGGAAGATTCGTAGGTGATATAACGGTGTGCGGTAAATTCAGCTTCAGCATTTGCCAGCCTTTCGGCATCACGTATATCCAGCAGATTAATCAGGACGTCAGTACCGGGATAACAATATTTATCTTGTGTTACCCCGTACTTATCTCGCATGCTTGCGTTTTAAATCCGAAACAGATTGGTTTTCGGAGGCTTGCTTAAGCACAAGGCCTTCATAGCTCAAGCTAACCTTATAATTTTCCAGGTTAGGCTTAAACTTTGATTTGTGCTCATTGGTAACTTTAGAAACAGTATTCGACATAAGCGCCCCCGTGTTAGCTCAATTTTACTCCAACGACGCAGAAATTACCATCGACAGACATTATACAGCTACAGCGTTACCAACCGGCACAGTATTACAATGCCAGGCTGCTAAACTAGCCTGGCTTAGGTGATAATACTGACGTTCTATTTCCACAAACTACTTAACTCAACAACTCAACCAGACTCGGCTGTGAGCCTGCCTGTTGGCGGTGCACGGTTTCAACGGTATTGAAGTAGAAGGTATCCAGCTCTTCGGCAGACATAAACTGCTCACTGAATCCCGGTACAATCGGGTCGATTGCGTGCTTCAATGCCAGCACAAAATGCGCAATTAGCTGCCTAACGTTATCGCTACCCATGGCAATTCGCATCGTGGTTAACCGAATACCGGCTTTTTCCTGCTCCTCACGACTCAGCTCAGAATGCGATGTCAGGGCCGGGCATAAAATCAGCGTATTGGTTTGCCCAATGCTGATTTGATGACCAAATGCAGGTTCCAGCGCATCAAAGAAACGGGCAAACTCTACGCGATTCAGTTCGGGTATATCCAGCTCCGCGGTAAATAAAGCGCAAGGCCAGCCGTGCTGATGCATTTTTTCGCGCAGTCCGGCATTCGGGTGCTCAGGTAACGCATGGCTGTTCACCTTTACGTTGGGGTGCGACGATAAAAAGCGCGTGAATACCTGCGTGTTAATGACTTTACTTAACATGCGGTGGTTCAGGGTTTTCATGCCAGTTAACACGTCAAAGGCTTTCTCTGAATCGAGGAACGAGCCTTTGATGTAATACACATCCCAAAACAGGGTTTGCGACCAATCGACGCCTTGGGTTGCATGCCCTTTTGGCTGGAACATGCGGTGCGTTTCACCGATCACCACACCTGCAGTTGTAGTACCTGTGCCGCAAATATCCTTGGTATAGCTATGCATCACGTAATCCGGACGACTGGCTTTATCGGCATGCTGCAAAGGTTTGTGTAATACCGGTGTAGCCAGTGTAGAGTCCAGCATAACCAGTGCATTTTCGGCGTGTGCACGTCGACAAATTGCAGGCACATCCAGCACCAGGCCATGCGGATTACACGGTGATTCAATGTACACGTGCAGCTTCGCGCCCGCAGCCAGTTTATCGGCATATTGGGTTTTCACGCTTTCAAGGTGCGCCTCAAACTCACTTTCAGAATAGCCGTCAAACCAGGCCAACGTGATTGCCATGCGGTTTTCACGGGCGAAGTAGTCATGCAGTAACTGGAACACACCGCCATACACATTACGCGACACAATCAGTACGTCGCCATGCGACAGTACATTCGACAACATCGCATCAATAGCCGCCATACCAGAGTTAAAGTTCCAGGCCAGATATTCCTGTGCATTCGGACCGGCTTCCAAATCCACAATAGCGTTCGCCAGCGAAATATTCGTTGGGTTCATCAGGCGGCTGTAGATTTGATGCGTCGCTTCTTTGCCTTCGAAGGCCTCTTCAACCCACTCTGTACAGGCGTAAACATAGGTGGCGGTTTTCACTACTGCCGGCGTCGCCGAGAATAATGCAGGCACATTGTCGAACAGTGGATAATGTTGCTGTGAGTCCTGGTTCAGACTCTGCCAGGTTTGGCGAAACGGGTTTTGCAAGGTATCCAGGACTTTGGCAATTTGGAATGACAAAAACTTTTTAGCGTTGAAGTACGCCAGCTTGTCGGCTTTGTCCAGGCCATCAAGCGTTTCCCGGGTCACCTGCCACAGCTGCTGCACACTGTCGTGAGCGGCATATAAATGTGTTGCCGTATCAGCCAGCGCTTTACCATAAGCACTATCAGGCTTAATACCAAAGTGCGCTAATTGTTCATTAACCAGCTCTGGAACAGATTGGGCTTCGGTGGTGTGTCGTCTTGGTGATAGGGTTCTACTGGCCGCCGACAACGCCGGCGCAGAATGTGATTGTGTCATTTGAATACCTGTTCGTTATATTTAGCATTAACTGAATATAATTCGAAACAAATGCAAAATTAAGGAATTAAATTCATATAATTTTAACAAACAGGCAACAAATGTTTACTTATCGGCGAATAACGTTCGACTAAATCCGCGGATCGGTGGCTTTAATGATGCTGTCGTCCTGATACGTCTTCCACAATGTCTGTAGTGCCGGATAAGCAGCAAAATCCCATAATTCACGGAAACTCACCCAGTCGATTAAACAGAACAAACAAATTGTCGGGTAATCCCATTGGCTGAAATCGCCTTGTTCTGCGTGAGTATTCAGTGTGGTTAATGCCGTTTCAATGCGCTCCAGTTGAAGTCTGAAAAACAACAACTCGCGGTCCTGCTCTACGCCTGAACGCTTGAGCATCATCAGTTGTACAAACGAGTCGTTTGCGGCATCGATTAACGTTAACCAATTTTCCTGTTCCCAGCTCAATGGCGCTGCGTTCGACTTTGTCTGCAAATACCGGAATATGACCCTTGAATCGAAAACCATTTGTTCGCCATCTTCCAGCGCCGGTACTTTTAACGCGGGATTCTTTTCTTTCAATAGCGCGCGTCCCGGCCCGCCGAAAATATCCATATTCACAAACTCGTAGTCTGTGTCGTTGAGCCATAAGCGAATGCGACGCACATAAGGTGATGTCGTAGAGCCGTACAATTTCATAATCTGATCCCGTTAGAAGAAAACGAGCACTCAGACTAATACGAACAAACGAAGATTGGCAATGCAAAGGGAGGTGCGGGGCGACAAGTCCCCGCAAAAATGTGCTTAAACGCTGAAGCTGGCGCCACAGCCACAGGTTGTGGTGGCATTCGGGTTCTGAACCAGGAACCGAGAGCCTTCCAGACCGTCAACATAATCAACTACGCCGCCAACAAGATACTGCAGGCTCATAGGGTCGACAACCAGGGTCACGTCGTTTTTGTCGATGGTGGTGTCACCGTCATTTACTTTTTCATCGAACGTGAAGCCGTACTGAAAACCTGAGCAGCCACCACCCGTAACGTAAACGCGTAGTTTCAGATTCGGATTTTCTTCTTCTTCCACCAGCTCTCTGACTTTGCTGGCTGCTGCGTCCGAGAACTCAATCGGAAGTGCCATTTCAACGGACATAAATACCTCAAATAAAAAACCGGTACGCCGGTAATAACATGGGCCTATTATCTAATACCTGAGTAATTACATCAACTATTGTAACGGGTGATCCCTATTGAGTTCGACAACTGCAGTTTACAAAATCAAAACCGCAGCCTTTGACGCTAGTTAAAGCGTGGAGTCGATTGTGACTACGCCAGTATTCGAGTCATAGAAAATGGAGAAATTTGGTTCGGCTACAAGCAGATAGGTACAGGTGTTAGCGCTGTATGTAGCCTGATAGTCCTGGGAAGTATCTGACGCCACGGTTGGTGAGCCATCCCCAAGCACGGCTCCCCATACAGAGATACAGTCAGAATCATTGTCTAATGTTGGATTGGCTTCAAACGGAAGATAGCTTTGGGCTGGCCAGCCATTGGCATTCATGTCCATGAGGTTGTTACCGTTGCCGTAGAGATCCAGGTTATCTACGGGGCCGGAGTTGCCGGTCGATGCCCACTTCAAATGCGCCAACTTAATGGCCGAAGCAAACGCTGCGCCGGTTCCCTGTACTGTCGATGCCTGCGCGTCATCCTGAAAATCGATAAATCTGGGGGCAGCAGTCACAGAAAGTATACCCAGGATCACAATAACAATAATCAATTCAATCAGGGTAAATCCAGCTTGCGAAGAACTACGAGGCATAACACTACTTAAATGAAAATGGATAACTATTCACCGAGTATGTTCGAAAATAACGGAAAATAGAACCTTTTTTTAGGAACTTACACTTATTATCTATTCCTGAACGTAACAGAGTGAATACGTATGCATATTTAACCCATAGGCAATAGCCGCTATGCTCAGGCCACTAGAGTTAAATGGCGTACATATCAATGAAAACATCCCTCCAGCGTCGTGCAGTGAAAGCGACTGCGCTTGCGTTAATTGCTCCTTTGCTGTTGTCGTGCCAGCAACCGTCCGATAAGGTGGTCATCAAGCCGGCCCCGGAGCAAGAGATGAGCGTCAGCCACCCCAACGGAAAACCCATCGTATACCAAATGTTTACGCGGTTATTTGGCAATAAAAATACCACCAATAAACCTTGGGGAACACTGGAGGAAAATGGCGTTGGTAAGTTTAGTGATATTAATGACAATGCGCTGTCCGCTTTGAAATCCATGGGGGTTACGCATGTGTGGTATACCGGTATCGTTCACCACGCCTCAGTTACCGACTATTCTGCATACGGCATTCCCGCTGATGATCCCGATGTGGTTAAAGGCCGTGCCGGTTCCCCCTATGCAGTGCGTGATTACTACAATGTGAATCCCGATCTGGCAGACGATCCCGCCCAGCGGCTGGCAGAATTTGAAGCGTTAGTAGAGCGCACTCATGCAAAAGGAATGCGCGTCATCATAGATATTGTGCCGAATCACGTCGCACGTCGATATGCCTCACTCACCTACCCGGAAACCAGTTTTGGTTTACATGACAATACCGAGGTTGCATATCACAAAGACAATAATTTTTATTATGTACCGGGTCAGGCGTTTGACGTGCCTGATATACCTGAAAACCTGACACCACTTGGTGGAGAGCCTCATGCGCTGGCCGACGGCAAGTTCGACGAAAACCCGGCAAAATGGACGGGAAATGGCGCGCGAGCGGCGAAGCCTGACGTCAACGACTGGTATGAAACCGTTAAGATAAACTATGGCGTGCGTCCCGATGGTACTTTTGACTTTCCGGCTTTGCCAGACGCGCTGCGAGGCAAAGCCGCCAGCCAGCATGTTGCGTTTTGGCAAGACAAAGACGTGCCTGACTCCTGGGTAAAATTCAAAGATATCACCCAGTACTGGCTAGATAAGGGCGTAGATGGATTTCGCTACGATATGGCTGAAATGGTCCCCGTGGCATTTTGGTCTTACCTGAACAGCCACATTAAAATTCGTCGTCCCGATGCGTTTTTACTGGCTGAGGTGTACCAGCCCCATCTCTACCGCGATTACCTGCAGTTGGGGCTGATGGACTCGTTGTACGACAAAGTGGATTTTTACGACACGCTAAAACGCATTATGCAGGGCACTGGCGCCACCAGTGAACTGGTTACTATCCAACAACAATACCAGGATATTGCGCCGCAGCTACTCCACTTTCTGGAAAACCACGACGAACAACGCATAGCCAGCCCCGACTTTGCGGGTGATGCAGAAAAAGGCAAACCGGCGTTGGTTGTTTCCGCGCTAATGAGCGCTTCCCCTATGATGCTCTACTTCGGGCAGGAAGTAGGAGAAGATGGCAGCGAAGACATGGGATTTGGCGACCCTACCCGCACCACCATTTTCGACTATGCCGGTGTACCAGCGCATCAACGCTGGATGAACAACGGCAAGTTTGACGGCGGGCAACTTACCGACGCAGAGAAGGCATTGAGACATTATTACGAAACCGTGATGCACATTGCGGCAACACATCCTGCTGCAACGGGCGACTATGTCAGCCTGCATCAATCAAGCCTGAGCGGTGAAAGTGACTACAGCGAAAAACAACTGGCTTTTGCCCGTTGGCAAGGCGATGACAAACTCATCATTGTGAGTAACTTTGATGCAGAGAATACGGTCAGCCTCAATATCGTTTTACCACCACCGTTGCAGCAAAGCTGGGCGGTTAATTCACCACTGGAACTGACTGACCTGCTAACAGGTCGCACACTGACATCAATCTATACAGACCAGCAAGCCTCAGTCGCATTGTCGTTACCGCCACTGGGATCTGCCGTACTTTCTGTGACAAAACAGACAAGCAAGTGATCAGTTAAGGTTCAACAATATGCCGGGGTTCACAACCCCGGTTTAAATCACATTGAATGTGTCGTACCAACCAGCATCAGAAGACCACCTGCAACCATAAACAGGTTCTCGCTGAGCGAAACGAAGCCCAGGGGTACGTTGCTGTCACCACCGACACAGGCGCATTTCAGTTCTCGTTTATCGACATAAACGGCTTTAAATACCGACGCCGCACCAATACTACCAATAAAGACAGAGACAGGCGCAACCAACCAGGGAGAAATACCGCTTAACATACCCAAACCGGCATACAGCTCCAGGAAGGGATAAGCATACCCGTATCGAAGATTGCGCATTGCCAGTAAATCGTAGGTGATAAAACTGTTTGTAAAGGTATACAGATTTTGTAGCTTCTGTACCGCCAACAATGTCATGGCAAATCCAATAAACAACATCAATGTAGCGAACACCGAGAAACCGGCTGTTAATGATTGTTGATAGATCAGGGCAAGCAACAACGACACACTGAAAATCGCAATGACGGGCTGATAACTTGTGCCTTGCGGCCCTGCCGGCTTCTTGCCGAAATAGGCGCGAAGGTCGTCATACCCGCCTACCCTCTCACCTTCAATGAAGGTTTGCGGTGTGGTGCTCACATCATGTTTGCTTTTAAATGCATCGGTTTCCTCACGACTGGTGAGCCATTTGTCTTCAACCTCATACCCCTGGCGCTCTAACAAATCCTTAGAGCGTAATCCAAATGGACAGATATGCTGTTCAGTGACCATTCGATATAACCTTGCTTTTTTCACAGCGCCTCCTTAAACCGTGCCGGTAAAATATTCAGACTTGTGGTAATTCATACCGGGCAGCACAGGAAAATCCCCGTACATTGCCGGCTATGAACAAGGTTTCGCAAAAAGCGATCCAACCTGGAATCAGACGCCCACTAAGCTGGTTAATACTGCGGTTACTAACAGCAAAGCGGCGGCGACTATGATTTCGATATTCAGAGAGGCAACAAACTGTTGGGTGTTGCGGGAAGATTGCATACTGGGTACCAGTGATAATTTGTGACGCGCGGCCAGTAACAGAATAACGCAAAACGTCAGAATCTTTGCCATGAGTAACCAACCGTAACCGGTAAAAAGCAAGTTGTGCAATGAGCCTACTATGAAGTAAGCGAGGATGCCACCTACGAAAACCAGTACTGAAACCAGTACGCTGGCCTGCTCTCCAAAGCGAACTAACCAGGGCAGCAAGACCTCTACGGAATCGGTACGGCAGGCCTTACGCATTGGGAGCAGGGCCCCAAACCACCACACGGCAATCAACACGTGTGTGGTAAGTAATGCGCCGAAAATAGGCGACATATCGGCGGTGTGTCCGGTAAACAAAAACGCCCCTACCAGGGCCGCGGTAGCTGCTACATGTAACAGAACCTCAGCCGATTTTGCGACCGATAGTTGCTTTGGAATACACAAGGCCAATAAGGCCAGTACAAACCCCGCTGCGCGCCAGCAAGTGGCATCACCCGCGCCGGTTGACCAGACGATTTGAATCATGAAGGAGGACAACGCCCCTTGCAGACCGTCGTCTGCAAGCATACCTACCTGGGAAAAGAAGTGAACCGCCACTGCAACAAGGCCAGCGAAAGCCGCATAGCCCAGTCCCCTTCGGGTCAAGACGATACGCTGTGTGAAAACATCTCCAACCGCGTGCTGCCAGTAAAAACTGCCCAGCACCACGATCATTGAGATATACACAACCCACTTGCTTAATACCAGCGTAGCGGGCCAGAACAGCGTATCAACAATCACTATCAATGCACCATGAAGCTGTATTCTTTTTGAACCTTGTGACCGTCTTTACCTACGATTGTCCAGTTTACAACGTAAGTATCGGGTTTCAGCGTCGGCAGCGTCCAGTTAAACTCACTGGTGGCTTTGGTCACCGGTTTGAAACCAAAAGGCACCTTTTTTCCTTTGCTGTCGGTCACCGTTACATTCAACATGATCACTTCTGCAGAGTAGGTTAACGACAGCGCCTCAGGTGCTTTCATTAACATGGCATTATCTGCCGGCACTGACGCCGTCAAATGGGTGTGTGCTGCAGCAGTCATGCTCCACATTAATAGTAATACGCTTAACAATCTCATGAATAACCTCTTCGTGTTAGAAAACCACATAAACAAATTTCTTAACCCTTAGTCTAATAATACAACCTGACGAATTACTCTGGAAATCATCACGCGCACGCAACAAAGTGTCGTTTGTAAAGATAATGCAGCAGGCTGTGCTTTTTATTCAGACGTCACCAGAAAAAGCCCGTAACAATTTACTGATGAATTTTCCCTGTGTTGCATTTATTCGGTGATATAGTGGTGTAAGAACGTTAAGGATCGACACATGCAAGCCTCAGAATTCTCCAACAATGTTATCCCTGTCTCAGAACTCCCCAGTTTAACGACTGTGCCCTCAGAGCCCATTTCACCCGCCTACCGCTGTCTGAACTTATGGCTGACGAGTGGCATATTCGGCGGCGTTGCAGCGATTCTGGTGCTGGTGTTAATTCAACCCTGGTTTGCGTTGCTGCCACCTGCCCCTTTTATTGTGTCGCTCTGTATAGGCGGCGTGTTGTTCATTGGTAGCTGGCTGTTTCTGTATCATTTTTTTGCCGACCCTTTGATTCGTTATTCAATACGGGAACAGGATCTCGTATTGTTCAAGGGCCTGTTGTTTAAAGACGTTATTTGTCAGCCGATCTTGCGTATCCAGCATATCGACATTCAGCGAGGCCCGTTTGAGCGTATGGCCGGCCTGGCCACGCTGAAAGTGTATTCTGCTGGCGGCAGTCTGCACACTCTGGCCATTCCGGGGCTCCCGGCGGACACAGCTGAGACCATCCGCCAGTTTGTACTGAATCACTCAGACTTAACTCAGGACGAAGCATGAGTGAGTCAGTGAGCGCCTCTGCCAGCATGACCGAGGGATGGCAACGCGCGTCCAAATGGTCAGTTCTGCATTTTCTGTTTGAGCAATTAAAGCACTCTGTGAATCTGGCATTTTATGCTGTGCCCGCATTACTGTTGGGGGCACATAACAATATCCCGGAAGAATTAATGCCGCTTTTACTGCTGGGACTGGGCGTCACATTTGTAGTCTCAGGCGTGCTAAAATATTGGTTTTTCCAATTCACCGTATCGAAAACAGGGATAGCCATTCGCTCCGGGGTGTTTGATAGAACCTACACAGACCTGCCTTTTGAGCGAATTCAAAACGTAAAATTCGACCAGCCCTTTTATTTTCGCTTCAATGACATGCTGGTTGTCACTCTGGATACCGCTGGCTCAGCAAAACAGGAAGCGCGTTTTGCCGGTGTAACGAGAGACTATGCCGAAGCAGTCAAACACACTATTTTGCAAGCCCGCAAGGTTCTGCAAACTCAGGCGAAGGACGCGTCAGACGAAGAAGCAGTGAGTTCAGAGTCAGACATTGCGGACCGCGTAATCAATCGCCGCAGCATAAAAGACTTAGTATTGCATGGCATTACCAACAACCGGATATGGATCCTGCTCGGGGCGGCAGCGCCTTTCTATGACCAAGGAACTAACTGGGTAATTGAACAAATGACCGCCCTGCGCCCTCACATAGAGCAATGGTTTGGCAGTGAAGCCGTAACATTCTGGTATGTGGGCGTGATGACGGCAATGGTGGCCTTTGGCCTGCTGGTTATTATGGCGCTGCTATCGGTAGGTGGCAGTATTTTGATGTATTACGGTTATACCTTGTCGAAGCGGGACGACAAATACATACGCAGAAGCGGTCTGATCAATCGCCAGGAAGTCAGCATGAAACACTCCCGAATTCAGGTGTTCCGCATGCAACAGGATTGGTTAGACAGGTTGTTAAAACGCGTAAACCTGTATTTTGAACAAAACGTGACAGGCACGCAGTATCAACCGGAAGCGAAAGCAACCAACAAATTGCTGGTGCCCTCCGTAACCGTTGCAGAGGCAGAATCCCTGGCAGACGACGTATTTGCTCAGCAACACGCCCGGCATATTCAGTATACGGGGGCGCATGTGCGTTACTTCTGGCGCCTGATGTTTATTGTTGTGTTGCCGCTCACACTGGGTGTTGGTTCGCTGACCATCGGTATTCTCGGGGCTTACGGTGTGCTGCTTACACTTGCGTTTGTTGGCTGCGCCAGCGTGGTCGCCAGAGCCTGCTGGAAACGATGGGGATTAGCCCATGACGACAACTATATCTATTTGCGTAAAGGTGCGTTTGGCGTGGATTACTGGTGTTTTCCGCGGAGTAAACTGCAGCAAGTGGCACTGCGAACCAACATATTTATGAAAAAACGCCGTCTGGTCAGCCTGGATTTAATTCTGGCAAGCGGCAGACTGACTATGCCTTATTTATCTGAGGAGGTCGCTTATGCCCTTGCAGACCACTCTCTGGCGGAAATCGAGCGAGACAAACCTGGCTGGATGTAATGGCTAAGGCACTTCCCGGTAGGCAGTCACGGTAAGCCCCCACATACTGCGGTGCCCGGCCACTTCGATCTTTCCGCTTGGTGCCATTGAGTCGTAATCGCGCTTAGTGATGCAGATTGTCGATGATGTTAACCCCTCTGCAGCGTCGAGGTCCGCACGATAATGGCAGCCTTTTCTGCGTGTTTTCAGCTTATAGGTGGTTGTGTATTCATAACGGTTGTAGGTTGCAAACTCATGCCCTGCCGCAGGAATAACATAGTTGATAAAAGGGAACAGGAACATGGCAAATAATAATGGCACAAACGCCAGTGTGAACTTCCAGCTACGACTGCGCCGCTTCAAATTCCGGCTAAAAAAATTGTCTTTTGAGACAAAAGCGTAAAAAGCGCCCGACAGGGCAATGGTATAAACCAGTACCTGAGTAAATACCCACTCTCCCCACCAAGCAGCAGGAATGTAGCCCTGTCTGAAAATAACCAGCATATCCAGCAATAGCACACCAATTAACAGCCCTTGCCAGAACCAAACCCAGAGCTTGTTTTCTTTTGGCACGGGTTCTAACGCTTCGCCATAGTAAGTATCGTCCATGGCCTTTTCTGATGCCGGCTGCTCATCGCGACGTTTGACGAGCCACTCCTGAAGCTCAACAAAACGCTCTGGAAAACGTTCCCGGTCAAGTTGGGATAACGCGTCTTCGAGTTCTTCCAGACTGTAGTTCTGGTAATCAGGTCCCTGTTGATTCACGTTGTATCCTAAGGCGTTGCAGTCAGTACGTCCTGCCAGTTGTATTCGCGCTCGTAGTCACCGCGTTTGCGGTTGTACTGGTACACCGAAGTATGAAAGCGCAGCGTCTCTGGCACAAAGCCGTCCGGTAGCTGCAAGTAGAAGGTCACTGCCTGAAAATATTTGAAACCGAAAGCAATGTCGCCTTCTGGCAGAAACGCGTCTTTTGACGACTGTAACACGGTGTGTTTGCCGTTCTGGCTGCCCGTGATTTCCAACTGCAAGGTGCCTTTCACTACGGCATTAACCGCGCGCTGCTGAAGTAATACCATCGAGCCTTTGAAGTAGTTGTTGCCTGCAGACGCTGTGATCTCGAGCCCGTCGATGAAAAAGCCATCCTGACTAGTTTCGGGTGCCATCACATGCTGATAAAACGCTTTGTCCTGCTGCAGAGAAAACACTTTTTCCTGCAGGCTAACCAGTTCGGTTTTTAACTGTTCGGCGTGCATGGTGGTCAGTTCCAGTTCCACACGTAACTGGTTTTGCGAGGTTTTCAGCTGTGCATTCTCGGCCCGAAGCGTGGTCACGGCGTTGTTTGCACTGGCCAGTGCGTCGGTCAAACGAGAACGGTCAACATTCGCCAGCACAAAGCCAAACACCACCATGGCGATCAGGCTCAAACCAAGCAAAATAACCGTACGGGTATGGCCTAACCGCTTAGGAATATCAGATACATGCATAGCCAGACTTCACCCGGACCTAGTTAACTTCAGAACAATGCCATGCACTTTGCCCGTTTTACCCACATTATTCAAATATCTTTACCGCAGTAATAGGCCTGTACAACTACTCAATACTTTGAATATTAAGCGCTTGTGGTAGTATTTAACCATTCCCTTGTGCATGCCCGGTATTATGCGACTGCAGTCTCTTCGACACGAATTAGCTCACCCCCGCACTTCAGTACAATTGTGCTTACTGGGGATCATTGCTGGTGTCACATCAGCGCTGCTAATCGTGCTGTTCCGATTAGGCATTGAATGGACACAAACCACCGGGTTAGCGTTACTCAGTCGCTTCGAATTAAGTGACACGCTTGCGTGGATCATCCTGCCCATTGCCGCCGCGGTGCTGATCCTTATCATCGCCTTTTTTACCGGCTTTAAACACTACCGCCTGGGTATCCCGTTCGTTATTCACCGGGTAAAGAAGCACTATGGCCATATTCCGTGGCGCACCACAGTAAACCAGTTTTTTGGCGGCATGTTGGCACTCGCCGGGGGCTTTGTGGTCGGTCGCGAAGGGCCTTCGGTGCATTTGGGTGCTGCAGGAAGCAGCTTGTTTGGTCAAACCTTGCGACTACCGCAAAACAGTATCCGTACCCTCGCCGGATGTGGCATCGCCGCGGGTATTTCTGCGTCGTTCAACACGCCTTTAGCCGCGGTTATTTTTGTGATGGAAGTCGTATTACGGGAATACAAGATACACATTTTTGTGCCCGTAATGCTCTCTGCTGCCTGCGGCTCGGTGATCACCCGCATTGTGTTTGGCGAAGGCAATGAACTGGCGTATTTCTCGTTCTCCTCGTTTAGCCAGTGGGTGTATTTGTACCTGATTGTTTTTGGTTGTTTGTTGGGGGTACTAGCTACCTTATTTAACCACACGTTAATGACGGTCATGACCGCATTTCGTCGGGTTTCGATGGTGTGGCGCTTGTTGCTCGCTTCGCTTATCACAGCAATAGGCGGTGCATTATTACCTGAGTCGCTGGGAGCAAATTTTGAGGATGTGAATGCGCTGTTTTCACAAAATCCGGAAGCCTTGCTGGTCCTCACCATTCTGCTAATGAAGTTTGTGCTTGCCACCTGTGCTATTGGCCTGGGTATCCCCGGCGGGATTATCGGCCCGGTTATGGTAATTGGTATGCTGGCAGGGGCGTTTTTGTTAATACCCGTTTCACACTGGTTACCCCGCGAAGACTTCACCAGCAGCTTTGCGCTACTGGGCATTGCGGGCATGCTCACCGCTGTATTGCACGCCCCGCTTGCTGCATTGGTTGCCGTAATGGAGCTGTCCTATCGACCTGAAATTATTTTGCCGGCGATTTTGGTGATCGTCCCGGCCTACGTCACCGCTACGCAGTTCCTTGGCAACCGCTCTATCTTTATTCAGCAACTGGATTTTCAGAAGCTGCCCTATGCCATTACCTCTATTCGCGAGGCACTGGAAAAGACCGGCGTGCAAGCTGCCATGGAAACAGACTTCAAGCTGTTCTACGATGCCCCGGAAGAAGCGTTGCAGAAATTCCTGGCGGACTCGCCTACCCAGTTAGTTATTCAGCAAAGTAAGTTTGAACTGGATCTTAAATACGCCTGGGTCCACTATGATGTTAGCTTAAGCCAGCATGCACACCCCATTAGCTATCAAACCATGACGGGCATGTCGTCACAGGCAACCCTGGCTGAAGTCTACGAGCAGCTTAACAGTGCCCGCTCAGGTGCCGTATATATATACGACGACAACCCTTCGACCATCACAGGTGTGATCACCTGGAACCGGCTGCAGAGCTTTCTGCAGCGCGCTCAGTTTTAATAAAGGTATACACAATGACAATCCTGTGGCTAAAAGGCCTTCACATCTTCTTTATGGTTGCCTGGTTTGCCGGTATTTTTTACCTGCCGCGCTTGTTTGTTTATCACGCGGAAGCTGATAATCAGATCGTGAAAGACACCTTTAAGGTCATGGAACGTCGATTATGGTTATTTGTTACCCCATTCGCCGTATTTACTTTGCTTTTTGGGGTAGCCCTTATCTACACTTATGGATATGCATGGTTTGCTGCATCAACCTGGTTGCATATAAAAATTGTATTAGTTACGCTTATTTACGGATACCATTTTTATTTATGGCACCTGGTAAAACAATTTGCCGCAGATAAAGTAACGCACTCAGCCCGTTTTTTCCGTATTTTGAATGAAGCGCCGGTGTTGGTATTGCTCGCTATCGTGTTACTGGCGGTCGTTAAATTTATCTGATTCTTCATTTTTTGATGTTTTCCCGCCCCTAAATGGATGTAAGGGTGCTTAACAAGGACAATACATGGACGTGAATAACCAGCTACTCAAAGAGCTGTTACACAAAACGGATATCGCTTTTGAAGCCCTGCGTGCCGATCCCGCCTCAGAAGAATTACAAATGGCGTACGACGAAGCTAAGCAAGCGCTGGACAATTATGTAACCAGTGCGAAGGAACACCTTCAGTTCAGGCAGCGGCAGCGTTAAACATACTGCCTGGCTTTTCCCTACTCAGATTTAAACGTTTCGAATTGATTGGGTAAATGTCCGGCTAATTCACCACTGATCGCAACATATTCTTGCAGCATAGCCGGTAAACTGGCCGCTAGCTTGGGCAGCCCGTCGGCTAAAACCTTGCGCTGTGCGTCAGGCGCATTGGCAATGGCTTGCTCTGGTTCGGCCAATGTAGAAAACAACTTCAGACAGCGCGTCAACCGTTCTGCTAACCCAGGTAAATCTGAGCCTTGTTCGCCTCCCTCATGCCACGCACGTTGCCAGACTTTCTCCAGTTGTTGATGTCCGGTCAGTAATCCTTTTAACCATTCACATAATCCGGCTCGCTCAGCGTCATTTTCAGACCAGGTACAATACACTGGCAGCAGCACCTGTTGTTTGCGCATTGCATCAAGTGCATCGCGCAGCACTTTCATTAGCCCATCTGCCATGTCGTCTGCCTGACCTTTGCTAATGCTATGCGAACCAGACTGTTCAATCACCCAGGGCATCCATTCTTCAGGCATGGGAATTTCAGGCGAGGAAGCAACGGCAAAGATCACCCCCTCCGCATAGGGGCGCGATGCGAGCATGTGCTTTAATGCCGGGTGTTCAAAAATACTGATTGCCTGTGGCATGGTCTGTTCCCTTCGCTTGCATCTGTTCACTGGTTAGCAGGCATGGTTTAATAGCTAAAACAGCACAGGAAGATAAGCGTCGCGATATCCGCGATACCTGCCTGTGATGTGTCCAGCTTAAAACAATAATAACGAGTGTAGCATGAGCCAATCCCGAACCAAATCCGGATACATTATTGCCGCGGCCTTTATTGGTCCCGGTACTGTCACCACTGCCAGTCTGGCCGGCGCGCAGTTTGGCTTCCATTTGGTTTGGGCATTAGTGTTCTCTGTGCTTGCGACCATAGTGCTGCAGGATATGGCCGTGCGTTTAGGCTTTGCTACCGGCAAAGGCATGAGCGAGGCCCTGCATCATCAGTTCAGACTGCCCTGGATTAAATATCCCTTAGTGTTGCTGGTCGTTGGGGCTATCGGTGTTGGCAATGCGGCCTATGAATCCGGCAATCTCACTGGCGCGGCGCTGGGCCTGAATAATATTGTTGCGCTGGGCATCGGCCCCTGGGGTGGGGTCATGGGTGGCCTCGCAGCCATTCTGCTGTGGCGCGGTAAATATCAGCTTATTGAAAACGTGCTGGTCGCATTAGTGGCAATCATGGCGCTGGTGTTTGTTGTTACATTTGCAGTGTCCGAACCTGATTGGTCGGGTATGTTAAGCCAAATTACCGATCCGGTAATCAATACTGAGAGTCTGACGACAATTCTGGCACTGATAGGCACAACGATTGTGCCTTATAACCTGTTTTTACACGCCAGTCTGATAGCGCGACAACAGCAGGAACACAGCCAACCAGCCAGTGAGTACCGTCGCCAATCTGGTATCGCTATTGGCCTGGGCGGGTTAATTACGCTGGTGATCATGGCCACCGCCATGCAGACTTTCTTTGGTCAGGCCGATGCACTGAACGCCGGCAACCTGCCGGCGCAACTCGCTCCGCTGTTAGGACCTTACGCGGAAGTCTTCTTTGCTATGGGTATGTTTGCAGCCGGTCTCACCAGCGCAATCACTGCACCACTTGCGGCTGCTTATGCGGTGTGCGGCGCACTGAACAAACCAACGGATCTTACCAGCGTATGGTTTCGCGCAGTCTGGGGAATTGTGTTAGTGGCAGGCGTCGTGGCGACGTTAACCGGCACCAAGCCATTGTATGCGATTTTGTTCGCTCAGGCGGCGAACGGTATTTTACTGCCGATTATTGCGCTGTTGCTGCTGTATATGATGAATACGCACCCCCAACTTGGCGCGCTTCGCAATCGCTTAACGGCCAATGTGTTGGGAGCTAGCGTGGTTGCTCTGATCGTCGGACTGACGTACCAAAAGCTATTTGCTTAACCGGTCCAGGATCTCCGTTAACATCGCGCGGCTGCAGCCGAAGTTAATGCGGAAGAACTGGGGGGCACCAAAGTCTTTGCCCGGCGACGGACCAATACCTTTAGATTCACACCATTGCTGTACGTCTGTTACACCCAGTCCACTGCCATCGATCCACGCCAGGAAGGTGGCGTCTGCAGATACCACAGACAAACCGTCGATGTCGTTTATACGAGAAACCAGGTAATCACGGTTTTCACGCAAATACGCGATTTGCTCTGCCAGCCACTCATCACCTTCAGTGAAGGCGGCGCGAGTCGCTTCCAACCCCATAATATTTGCCCAGGGCACGATGCCAGCGGCGGCTTGGGTAAACTTACGACGTAACGAGGCATCAGGGATAATCGCAAATGAGGTCCCTAAACCCGCAACGTTAAAGGTTTTACTGGCGGCCATTAAGGTAATACTGCGATCTTGCAATGCGGCAACCCGCCCGGCAGGAATGTGTTTTACCTGCTCATTGAGTATAAGGTCACAGTGAATTTCGTCGGAACATAACTTGACGTTGTGTTGTTCACAAATAGCCGCAATAGCGTCGACTTCTTGCTGGGTCATCACAGAACCAACGGGATTCATCGGATTACACAGGATCATCAGCTTGCAGCGCGGATCTGCCGCTTCTTTCTCCAGCGCGTCCAGATCCAGCGTCCAGCGTCCGTCTTGCAGCACGGTGGGAATATCAACGCGTTGCGTGTTATTTAACGCGGGCGCAGCTAACAATGGTGGATAGTTTGGCGTTTGCACCAACACTTTGTCGCCGTCTTCACAATATGCTTTTATGGCGACGTTGAAAGCCGGAACAACACCCGGTGTCCACACAATCCAGTCTGACTCAATTGCCCAGTCGTGCTTGTCACGTAACCAGCGCACAATGGCATCGTTGGCGGGCTGATGCTGGGCAGGCAGTGTGTATCCCATCACACCGTGCTCTGTCAGTGCGTGTAACGCGTCCAGAATAGGCGGCGCACAGCGAAACTCTGTGTCTGCTACCCAACAAGGCAAAATGTCTTTGCCTGCATATTTTTGCCATTTAAACGACCACTGATTGCTGCGGTCAGGCGTGTGATCAAACGTACTCACTGCGACTACCTTTTAGTTCGATTGCGACATTACTTTGTCAGTTGTTCGGTTAACAGGCTTATTAGTTTTTCGCGTCTGATTGGCTTCACCAGGTAAGCGACGGCTCCCAGTTGTTTGGCCAGCATTTCGGTCTGACGCGTTGCATAAGCTGTCATAAAAATAAACGGGACGCTGAGCCCCTTCTCGCGACACGCGCGCAGTAAAGACAAGCCATCGTATTCCGGCATCACCATATCACTGATTATCATATCCAGCGATGTGTCGTTTTGATGCATTAAGAATTCTTTTGCGAATGCACTGCGTGCAAAACTGATAACTTGTGCATCCAGCTCCGATTCAATGATGTGAGCGATGAGTTCCAGCGATACTTCATCATCATCAATAACGGCAATGGTAAACGTAGACATAGGATTGAAACCAAACCATCTAAATTAAACGAATAAGAAGGGCGTTAACACATGACCAGCCTGAAAGCCTTATCTGTGCGTGTCCTACTATTATAAAACGGGATCACCGATTTTGCTCAAACGCCCGATGACCACACCACACAAGTTACTATGTTCCTAATAGTAATAGAAAAAGGCCGGTTGCGATAGCAACCGGCCTTTGCATATATAACTAAATCGAATAATTCGCGGCGAACATCACAAAAACTGAGATGTACCCGACGTAATGACTACTTGCTGCGAGACGCGCGCTTACGGTCGTTTTCAGTAAGTAACTTCTTACGAATACGAATGCTCTCTGGGGTCACTTCTACCAGTTCGTCGTCATCGATGAACTCAAGTGCTTGCTCAAGTGACATCTTGATAGGTGGCACCAGGGTTTGCGCTTCGTCAGTACCAGACGCACGAACGTTAGTTAACTGTTTACCTTTCAGTGCGTTAACCGTCAGGTCGTTATCACGGCTGTGGATACCAATAACCATACCTTCGTAAACTTCAACACCGTGACCAATGAACAAACGTCCACGCTCCTGCAGGTTGAACAGGGCGTTAGTCAGTGCTTTACCCGGCGCGTTGGCAATAAGTACACCATTCTTACGCTTACCAATTGTACCGCCTTTGTGCGGACCATAATGGTCGAATGAGTGATATAGCAAACCTGAACCTGAAGTCAGCGTCATAAATTCGGTCTGGAAACCGATTAAGCCGCGGCTTGGGATCATAAAGTCCATACGAATACGGCCTTTACCATCCGGAGACATATCGGTCATTTCAGCTTTACGCAGACCCAGTTGCTCCATAATTGAACCCTGGTGCTGTTCTTCACAGTCAATTGTCAGGGTTTCAAACGGTTCCATTAACTGGCCGTCTTCTTCCTTCAGGATTACTTCCGGGCGTGATACGGCAATTTCATAGCCTTCACGACGCATGTTTTCAATAAGGATACCCAGGTGTAGTTCACCACGACCTGATACGCGGAATTTATCCGGGTCACTGGTTTCTTCAACGCGCAGTGCAACGTTGTGAACCAGTTCGTCCTGTAAACGCTCAAGGATGTTACGTGAAGTCACGTATTTACCTTCTTTGCCGGCAAACGGTGAGGTGTTTACCTGGAAGGTCATCGTTACCGTTGGTTCATCAACGCTCAGTGGCGGCAATGCTTCAACGGTATTCACGTCACAGATAGTGTCAGAGATTTTCAGTTCACCTAAACCGGTAATCGCGATAATGTCGCCCGCCGTTGCCATTTCGACTTCGTGACGTGCCAGACCCAGGTAACCATATACCAGACCTACTTTACCGTTACGGGTTTTGCCGTCAGCGGTAACAACAGTCACTTGCTGGTTTGGCTTTACACTTCCGCGCTTAACACGACCAACACCGATAACACCAACGTATGAGTTGTAGTCCAGCTGCGAGATTTGCATCTGGAAAGCACCATCGATATCCGCATCCGGTGGAGAAACCTGATCAACGATAGTCTGGAACAACGCGGTCATATCTTCAGCTGGCTCGTCAGCATCCAATGACGCCCAGCCATTCAATGCAGACGCGTAAACAACCTGGAAGTCTAACTGGTCGTCGGTCGCCCCCAGGTTATCGAACAGGTCAAATACCTGATCCATTACCCAGTCAGGACGTGCCCCAGGCTTGTCGATTTTGTTGATAACAACAATCGGCTTCAAACCCTGAGCAAAGGCTTTTTGCGTTACGAAACGCGTCTGTGGCATTGGACCTTCCTGCGCATCAACAAGCAGCAGTACAGAATCAGCCATCGACATTACACGTTCTACTTCCCCGCCGAAATCGGCGTGTCCTGGGGTGTCAACGATATTGATGCGGTAGTCGTTCCAGTTAATGGCCGTGTTTTTGGCCAGGATGGTAATACCACGCTCTTTCTCGATATCGTTAGAGTCCATGACGCGTTCTTGCGCTTCGCCTCGGGTTTCGAGGGTGCCCGACTGCTGTAGCAGTTTGTCTACCAGGGTAGTCTTACCGTGGTCAACGTGCGCGATAATCGCGATATTTCTTAGCTTATTGATGTCAGTTACATTCATTGAAAATCAACCTGCAGGGTGTGCAGCCCGCCAAACATATGGCCTTGCAGCACACACCGGCTATTACACACTGTAAATAATAAAAATGAGCGCGGATTGTACAGAAAAACCGTGTGCTTTGCGCATGTTTTTTTCAGTTTCAAATAAAATTCATCTATTGCTAATTCTCACGCCGGGTGAAAGAATGAGGAGCGTGGTCACATTGATGTGTATGCCGGCCACCAATTGCACCAAAATAAACCATAAAATCACCATAATGGTGCAAAACAATGTTTAAGATCGTGACGACAGATCGAATTTACGCGGTGTCCAGCCTTGCTCAAGCAAATGGCATGATTATCGCTTAGGGATTTCTCACCTGCGAACCCAGTATTGGTTCACACATTTAAAATAACCTGGAGGACACGATGTCAATTGAATCGGCATTAGAATTAATCAAATCTAGCGAAGCAAAATTTGTAGACCTTCGCTTCACTGACACTAAAGGTAAAGAACAGCACGTTTCTATTCCTGCGGGCCTGATCGACGAAGACTTCTTTGAAGAAGGCAAAATGTTTGACGGTTCTTCAATCGCCGGTTGGAAAGGCATCAACGAATCAGACATGATTCTAATGCCAGATGCGGAAAGCGCCGTGGTTGACCCATTCGCAGAAGAAACTCAGGTTATCATCCGCTGTGACATCGTTGAGCCTTCTACTATGGAAGGTTATGACCGTGACCCGCGTTCAATCGCTCGCCGCGCAGAAGAGTACCTGAAGTCTACTGGTATCGGTGACACTGTATTATTTGGCCCAGAGCCAGAATTCTTCCTGTTTGACGATATCAAGTACCACACTGATATGTCAGGCTCTATGTTCAAAATCGACTCTTCAGAAGCCGCATGGAACTCAGGTTCTGAGTTCGCAGACGGCAACATGGGTCACCGTCCAGGCGTTAAAGGCGGTTACTTCCCGGTTCCACCAGTAGATTCAGCACACGACATCCGTGCCGCTATGTGTCTGGTAATGGAAGAAATGGGTCTGGTTGTTGAAGCGCACCACCACGAAGTGGCAACTGCGGGTCAGAACGAAATCGCTTGTCAGTTCAACACTATGGTTAAGAAAGCTGACGAAATCCAAATCTATAAGTATGTAATCCACAACGTTGCGCATTCTTACGGTTTGTCTGCTACTTTCATGCCTAAGCCTCTGGTAGGTGACAACGGTTCTGGTATGCACTGTCACCAATCAATCGCCAAAGATGGCAAGAACATCTTCGCAGGTGACAAGTACGCTGGTCTGTCTGAAGAAGCACTGTTCTACATTGGTGGTATCATTAAGCACGCGCGTGCAATCAATGCTTTCACTAACGCTTCTACTAACTCTTACAAGCGTTTGGTTCCTGGCTTCGAAGCACCGGTAATGCTGGCATACTCTGCACGTAACCGCTCAGCTTCAATCCGTATTCCTTACGTAACCAGCGACAAAGCACGTCGTATCGAAGTACGTTTCCCTGACCCAACTGCAAACCCATACCTGGGCTTCACTGCCATGCTGATGGCGGGTCTTGACGGTATTAAGAACAAGATCCACCCTGGTGATGCAGCGGATAAAGACTTGTACGACCTGCCAGCTGAAGAAGCAGCAGAAATCCCAACTGTTGCAAGCTCACTGGAGCAAGCACTGGAAGCACTGGACAACGACCGTGAGTTCCTGACTGCAGGTGGCGTAATGTCTGACGATATGATCGATGCCTACATCGAGCTGAAGTCTGAAGAAGTCACTAAACTGAACATGTCTACTCACCCAGTTGAGTTCGACATGTACTACAGTGTGTAAGCACCGTATCAGATAAAATACCAAAGCCCGCAACTGCGGGCTTTTTTTTTATGTGAATTCACCTACAATCAACTGCATGCGTATTTTACTAATACTATTGAGTGCGGTTATTGCAAGCGGCGTCAGCCACTTAGCCACCGCCCAGCAGATCTACAAAGTTGTCAATAAAGACGGCTCGGTGACCTATACCGATACGCCACAACCGGATAGTCAGCCCGTTACCCTCGGCCCTGATAACCGTATGGTCAGCCCTCCGGCTCCCGTCGCCACACCGACAGCCAGGACAAACCCGTCTGCTAAGCGCCAGCGCCAGCCTTCAGAAATAACCATATTACAACCCGAAGACCAGGCTACCGTGCGCAACAATGCGGGTAACCTTCAAATTGCAGCGCGCGTCACCAACACGCAACAAGGCGACAAGTACCAGCTTTTCTTAAATGACGAGCTGCAAAGCGAACAAGCCACGCCTTTGTTTACCCTGAATAATCTGCCCCGTGGCGCACACTCATTTTATATTGTCCATAAGGACAATACGGGCAAGACTCTTGCATCTACCACTCCACGAACGTTTTACCTGCATCAGGCATCACGTCTTATTAACAATAATTAACAGCAAACCCGCGTATTACGCGCACCAATGAGGTTCAAGCGAGCTTTTAATTGGGAATATCTTGCACGGGTTTAGTTTGCCTGAAATAATGAAGCACCATAATGGTGCAAGTGGAGAAAGCTGGCATGCAAGCCACGCCGTTTGATACCAACAATTTGCTGGATAGCGTAACCACCGTACTTGTGGTTATCGACAATTCCCTGCGTATTGTTTACGCCAACCACGCCGGTCAGGCACTTTTTGCTACCGGTACAAAACAGCTATACGGTCACAGTATTGCCGACTTCTTTGTGCCCAACACCATCAATAAGGCACGCCTACGCGCCGCGTTTCGCAGTGGTCAGGACTTTACCGAGAACGAAGTTAAACTGTACTTTCGGGACAACCGCGTCGTTTCAGCCGACTTAACAGTAACGAATCTGAACACAGACGATGGCCCCCGGCTGTTGTTCGAAGTTAAAAAGATCGATCAGCAAAAACGCATTTCACGGGAAAATCAGCAGCACGCCCAGCATTTTGCAGCGCGTGAGTTGATTCGCGGACTCGCCCATGAAATCAAAAATCCACTCGGCGGTATTCGGGGCGCTGCGCAGTTGCTGGAAAAAGCGCTGTCATCACCCGATGAAAAAGAATTTACCCAGCTTATCATTGAGCAGTCTGACCGTTTACGCAACCTGGTAGACAGACTACTGGGCCCGAATTCCCTACCGCGGTTAGAGTGGTGTAACTTGCACCGACCACTGGAAAAGATCCGTAGTCTGATGAAAGCAGACACTTCACAGGCCATCGCGATCTCCCGTGATTACGACCCCAGTATCCCTGATGTCAAAGTCGACCCTGACATGCTGCAACAAGCCGTACTCAATATTGTTCGCAACGCAGTGCAGGCGCTTCGGGATTCGAAAACACCTAATCCGCATATCAGGCTGGTGACGCGCATTGAACGTCAGCTAACTATTCATGGCCAACGCCATTCGCTGGCTGCGCAAATCAAAATTATCGACAATGGACCCGGTATTCCTGCCGACATCCGCGATACCCTGTTTTACCCACTGGTGACCAGTAAAGACACGGGGTCAGGGCTGGGCTTGTCCATTGCACAAACGCTGGTTAATCACCACGACGGAAAAATCGAAGTCGACAGCCGTCCTGGTCACACCGAATTTATTATATCTTTACCGATCGACAGGAAGGAGTCGTAATCATGAATACTGAATCTGTATGGATTGTTGATGACGATAGCTCTATTCGATGGGTGTTACAAAAAGCATTACAAGTAGCCAACATCGACTGCTGCTGTTTCGAGAACCCCCAAGATTTATTGTTACAACTGGAATCCGGCCAGTATCCTGAAGTCGTCGTATCTGACATTCGCATGCCGCAAATGGACGGCATGACGTTGCTCAACGAAGTTCACCAGATTGCCCCCATGATCCCCGTAATTATTATGACGGCGCATTCTGACTTAGACAGTGCAGTTAACGCGTATCAAAGCGGCGCATTCGAATATTTGCCGAAGCCGTTTGATATTGACGAAGCCGTCACACTGGTAGAACGCGCGTTAATTCACGCGCGGGAGCAATCGCGAACCACCCAGGTACCTCAGGCCGAATCAGCCACCGAGATTATTGGCGAAGCCCCTGCCATGCAGGAAGTGTTTCGCGCCATTGGACGCTTGTCACGTTCTTCGATCAGTGTGCTGATCAACGGCCAGTCCGGTACGGGTAAAGAACTGGTGGCCCATGCGCTGCATCGCCATAGTCCCAGAGCGGCTAATCCGTTTATTGCCTTGAACATGGCGGCGATCCCTGCCGATCTGGTTGAGTCCGAATTATTCGGCCACGAAAAAGGCGCGTTTACCGGCGCCCAGGCTGCACGTCAGGGGCGCTTCGAACAAGCTAACGGCGGCACCCTGTTCCTCGACGAAATTGGTGATATGCCATTAGATGTGCAAACCCGGTTATTACGGGTACTTGCCGATGGTCAGTTCTATCGGGTTGGCGGACACCAGTCTGTTACGGTCGACGTGCGAATCATCGCCGCGACGCACCAAAATCTGGAAAAGCGCGTTGCTGACGGCAAATTCCGTGAAGATTTATTTCACCGTCTGAACGTTATTCGCATTCATATTCCGTCACTCAATGAACGTCGTGAAGACATTCCGTTACTGGCCAGACACTTCCTTCGTCGCGCTTCCAAAGAGCTCGATGTGGAATGCAAAATTCTGAGCAAAGAAACAGAAAAGGTCATGACACAACTCCCCTGGCCTGGCAACGTGCGTCAGCTGGAGAACGTGTGTCGCTGGTTAACTGTCATGGCAACAGGTCAAGAAGTTCTGCCTGCAGACCTGCCCCCAGAAATTCACAGCGGCGGTGTTACCGAGAAAAGCAGTGGTCAAAGTGGGGACTGGACTGAGCTACTGGCTACCTTTGTGGATCGTCAGCTCAAAGAAGGTCAGCACAATATCCTCAATGACGCCATGTTGACCTTTGAGAAGATCATGTTGGAACGCGCATTACACCACACCCATGGTCACAAACAAGAAGCGGCGAAACGCCTCGGTTGGGGACGCAACACCCTCACTCGCAAGTTAAAAGAACTGGGTGTCGACGCGTAACACACCAAAGCCAAACTAAAAAAGAGGAAGCCTGGCTTCCTCTTTTTCGTTTCCACAGAATAGACTTACACGTCTAGCGGGTCAGCACCTTGGCCATCGCCCGGTTAAAATACTGGAGCCAGGTTTGGCTGAATTTGCCATCAGCCTGTCGGTTGAGTTCAATCACCGCTTTTTTCTTGGATATCGCCTGTTTATCAGCACGGGCACGGGAGTGCGTCATCGCATCAAAGGTATCCAGAATCGCCAGTAGTTTTGCACCATCACAGATATCATCTTCTTTTAAACCTAGCGGATAGCCAGAGCCGTCGACCCGCTCATGGTGCTGCATGACAATTTTGCGAGCCATGTCCCACTGGTCCAAATGCTCCAACAAGCGCGAGCTTTTATACACGTGCGAGCGCATCAAGTTAAATTCATTGTCGGTGTAGGGATCATTCTTGTGCAGTAATTTCAGCGGCATAAACGCCATACCAAAATCGTGCACATAACAGGCGACAGCGAGTTGATCTTCTTCAATAGGATTACCGGCGACATCATTAACATATAGCGCCAGTTTCGCAATGCGATCGCCTCGACCGGCCCAGTAGTTGGAGCGATGTTCAATGGTTTGCATCATCTCGCGGAAAAACAAAATATCCATGCGCTTTTCCGCGCTGAGATCTTTGGGGATCCCGGTTTTACCTAATGTGGCTTTTTGTGGCGCAGGCGCAGCGGTTGCTTCAGCGCTTTGCTCACCTTCATCTTCTCCGTAAGCCGGTTGATCAAGGTCAGGATTGAGCAATAGCACGGCCTCGCCTAACAGCTTGTCATGCTGCGCTTTGTTGTCTGGTGTAATGCGTTTGATGGCCATGATCAGTTGCTGATACAACACATCATCGTATTGCGCCTGCCCTTCGGCAATGACGCTTTCCACAAACTGTTTCACGCGGTCCATGGTCAGCAACACCAGATCGCTCATGATACTGGTGTAGTCCACCTGCCCCTTGCGCAGAAAATCCAGCAAATCTTCTACGTGCTGCAGTAAAGGAATAATGGGCGAGAAGTTTACCAGTCCCAGATCCCCTTTGATGGTATGCACGGAACGGAACAATGCACGCTGTAATTCATTGTCTTCCGGCTTCAACTCGAGCTCAATAAGTGTTTGCTCACTGGCTTCGTACAGCTCATTGATCTCTTCAATCAGGTCAGACAGAATTTCGGGTTCTAGTTCTTCAGGTATAAAAGTTTGCATGGTAAAAACAACTCACTCAGCCATTCAAACCCGTTTATCACCATTTGGGCGTATAAAGGTCTGGCGGCGTTACGATACAGTGCGATAGTCGCTACAATAGTTACTCTGATCAAGCATAGCACGAGTCCCCAATAACAACAGTGGCTTTTGTTGCGCTGAGACTGACTGATCGGAGATGATGATGCAAGCTAAGCCGTTATAATCCGGCGCAAATTTTTCAATAGGTGTTTAAGTGTTAGCAATTATCCGGGCGTTGCTGTTAGTGGTCGCCTTTCTGTTTATCAATATTGTTGTCTTATTGCGGTGCGTTATCCGTCCTTTCCACCGTGACAATGTGTATATCGCCGGCCAGTGGTACAGCATGATGTCGCGTATTTTCGGGCTCAAAGTGGTGGTTCGTTACCCTGAAAACTTGGATACCGATTTGTCGTATGTCATGATCGCGAATCACCAGAACACCTATGACATTATTACCATTTGCAAAGCGGCCATTCCCGGCGTGGTTACCATTGGTAAAAAGAGTTTGAAGTGGATTCCGGTGTTTGGCCAAATTTACTGGCTGAGCGGCAATATCCTTATCGACCGCAAGAACACCAGTAAAGCCATGGATACACTAACGCTGACCGCTAAAAAAATTACTGAGAAGAATCTGTCGATATGGTTTTTCCCGGAAGGAACACGTTCATACGGTCGGGGCATTCTGCCTTTCAAGGTTGGCGCGTTTCGATTAGCGAAGGGAACCAACACGCCACTGATGCTGGTAACGGCCAGCAATATGCACAACAAAATTCGCTGGAACCGCTGGAACAATGGCGTGGTGCTGGTTGACGTAGAAGCACCTGAGCCACTCGACGATTCCCGTTCCCCCAAAGGCTGGATGGCCTATTACCATGAACGCATGGAAAAAAAGTTCGAAGAGTTAAATGCCGAAGTCGCCGAAATGGAAAAATCACGATAGACTATAGCTATACGTGAGAAGGCAGAAGCACAATGACACAATTTGACGAACGCGCAGAATGGTATGAATTTAATCAGGAAACCATCGATGCGCTTATCAGCGACGGCAGCGAAGCCGATGCGAAGTACACTATCGAACACCACATGGCGTGCAATAATTTTGACCGCCTGGAAAAAGCTGCGGTTGATGCTTTCAAGGCAGGTTTTGAGGTAACTGACGCCGAAGAAGTCTACCTTGACGACGGCGGTACCGTATTCTGTTTCGACATTATTGCTGAACGCTTTTTAAAGCGTGAAGAATTAGATGCCGATATCGATTCGCTGTTAAAAATCGCCGACAAGCACCAGGTCCACTACGATGGCTGGGGTACTTACTACATCGGCGACGACGCAGAAGAACTAGGCGAAGAAGAATAATTCATTTCCCAGGCCTGTCCTTCAGGCCTGTTGCTTTCCCTTACAAAAACAGTTAAAAAAGAATCATTCACCTTTGGCTGCATACGAACAGTCTGGGGACACATTACTAATAAAAAGCCGTCACGAGGACGGTCAAGCCGACAGGAGGTCACGTGGATACCACACCCGATTATTCAGCCTATTCATACCAGGAATTGTGCGACGCTCGCGCAACAATTGATGAATCCTTATATCCGGAAAGAGCACAACAGCTCGACGAATTAATTGCCAGTCACGCTGAGCATGTGTCTGACGAGGCGCAAGCAGAAACGGAAGGTACATTCCTGCGAAAATCTGCCGTGAACTTCCATGGGACCGGTAAAGAGTTCTTTTCTATCTGGATTGTGAATTTACTGCTGACCATTGTTACTTTGGGAATTTACTCTGCATGGGCAAAGGTGCGCACCAACCGTTATCTCTATGGCAATCTTGAAATTGACGGCCACCGTTTTGCTTATTTGGCAGAGCCCTTACAGATTTTGAAAGGTCGCATTATCAGCGCCATTCTACTCGTCGGTTATATTCTGGCTGTATCCACCAGCCCGGTCGTGGGCCTTGTCATGATGCTTGTTGTGGCAGTGTTGTCACCGTGGTTAATCTGCAAAGGCTTGCAGTTTGCAATGAAAATGACCAGCTACCGCAATGTTCGCTTTGGTTTTACCGGCCGTTATGGCGAAGCGTTTCTGGTGTTTCTGTTGTTCCCATTCCTGACTCTTTTCACGCTTTATCTGGCCATGCCGTGGGCATTGAAAAAGATGGACGAATTCATTTTGAATAACACCACCTACGGCGACAAAGCCTTCAGCGCGGAACTAAGTGGTGGAACCTATTTCATTGCAGGTCTGGCCGCAGGTGTCGTGTCGTTTGTCACTTTCTTAATCGGTATTGGCCTTGTTGGCGCAACCGCCGTCTTCAGTGGCTCTGAAGCAGCAAACGACCCTACCGGCAGTGTTTCGATTATGTTGGGCACCTTCATTCTGTATTTCTTTGTGTTTACCTTAGCAAGCGCAATTTACTCAGGCATGATCCGTAATCACATGTATGAAAATACCCGCTTGGCTAACGTCGCTACGTTTGAGTCTGATGTCACGGTAGGTAGTTTTATCCTGCTGAAACTCACTAACATGCTGGCGTTAATTTTCAGTCTGGGACTGGCGTTGCCTTGGGTCAAAACCCGCACGCTGAGCTATTTGGCTGCGCATACCCAGGTAAATATTCTGGACGGTATTGATACGGTTGTTGCGTCTAAGGAACAAACGGGCACTGCCACCGCAGAAGAAGTCGCCAGTGCCTTTGACCTCGATGTATCACTGGGTTAATCCCCGTTATGATATACACAGGTAAGCTTTACACCGCCGGTTCAACAGCGCATCAGCATGTTGAACTGGTGTTGGAGGACGGTCACTTTACGCTGCACTCTGTGCCGGAACGCACCTTATTGGGTATATTTGAAAAAGGCGCCTTCCGAACTGACAGTCGTGTTGGTAACCTGCCCCGTGATATTGCACTAAGCAATGGCGACCTTATTACTGTGCAGGCCGATGACAACCTTCATCATTGGCTTGACCGCCGCTCGGATGCGAAAAAGCAAACGGGCTGGTCGCTGTCTTCGTTAGAAAACAGTGCCCGGTGGGCCATTGCCAGCGTGGTGTTAGCACCTTTGATGTTAGTTGCCATTTTTAAATTTGTTATACCGGCCATAGCGATTACGTTTGCCTCCTATGTGCCCTACACATTAAAAGACGTGGCCTCACGGCATACACTGTCTGCACTGGATACAACCGTTTTGGAGCCGTCCAGGCTGGACGAAGATGTACGTCAGCGTTTGACCCAGCGCTTTGCAACCGTATACCAAGCTGTTCAGTTGGATCAGCCCGGTTTCAATACCCAGTTCCGATATACCGACACCATGGGAGCCAATGCGTTTGCCCTGCCCAATGGCACGATTGTGTTTACCGACCAATTAGTGGAATTGGTGGAACAGGACGAAAAGCAGCTCTCGGCTATTTTGTTGCATGAAATTGGCCATGTCAGCGAGCAACACTCTATGAGACTGATCGCCGAAACCATTGCAACCACCATGGTGATCACGTATTTCTTTGGTGACGTCAGCGGTGTTTTCGAAACGTTTATGGGGGCCAGTAATACCCTCATCAACAATCAGTTTTCGCAAAAGCTGGAAACGGAAGCCGATGACTTTGCGCTTCGTCATGCCAGCGCTGCCGGTCTTACACCAGAAGACTTTGCTGACGCGCTGGAATCGCTGGCCAGCTCTCTGCCTCCGGAGAGTGAAATGGATAAAATTCTAAGCTCACACCCTATGCTCAAAGATCGCATAGAGAAAGCGCGCGCAGCGCAATCCTCAAACTAAACACCAAAAAGCAGTTCTACAAACAAGCCCCAACAACATGCTCGTTGTTGGGCTTGTTGTAATAATTGTCTAAACCCGGTGCATCGACTGCATGATATCGGCAATGGCATTTACCGCAGCCACTGACTCAGCCGGATCTATATTGGCCTGCGGATTATTAAAGTCGCCTTCTGCGCCAGCTTGTACCAGGATCCCGTCACGGCGCGGGTAAAATGACGTATGCCGGTCGAAATATTGCAGTCCGTATTGCAACTCGGGTTGTGGCATCAACTTGCAGGTTTGGCCTCGTACCGGTGTGATTGTCTCGTCATTCAATAAAGCTTTCGCACCATACCCCGTGCAATTAACAATGATGGATTCATCAAATTGCTTAAAATCATCCTGATGCGAAAGGGTTCTATTCACAATAATCCCACCATTTCGCGCAAACACATCAAGTAAATATTGCGAATAGGCGCTGATATTAAACATCAGCAACGGAAACTGGCGAACGTGTGGTGTGGCAAAGGGGTTAAGATGTTCCGGCACATCTCTGGCTTTTGGCGTGAGATCGCTGAGCAGTTGATGCTGAAACCCTGGATAAGCCGGTTCGCCGGGAATATTATGCCCGCCTTTATCGTCAAAAGGCTTATCGGCCAGCCGGAACATGGTGGTCCATTCGACCGGCGTTCCCGCCAAGCCAAGTAGTGTTTGAAATCGTAGATACGACAAGCGCGCCATCCATTGCCAGGTCTGCGCATAGTCGGCGGCATGTTCCAGTGTCACAATACGGGAATCCGGCGACCAGATTCCTGTTGCGTAACTAGAGCGCACGTAGGGAGGGCGTTCCTTTGCGTAAATTGTTACCTGATATCCGGCGCGCTGACACGCAATCGCGGTGGTTAACCCGATCGCACCGCAACCCACTATTGCCACAGGCGTATTAACTTCAGCCTGAATTTGCTGCTCTGCCAGCGCCGCGGCGCCCCAGGACAACGACCAACCACTGCCACCATGACCATAGTTGTGGATCACGGTTTTATTGCCCATCGACTCGACATCAGTACGCGGCCCCATGGCCCGAAATGGACGGGTACAGACATTCATAGCAACAATGCGATCGCTTCGCGCTTCGACTCTGGCAAGTGGCGGCAGGCTTAAAGGCAATGTCACTGGAGAATAGGGCGGATGATAACTGGCCGGCTGTCGTTGACTGGTGCAGCCCAGGAGCGAGCTGGCTAGTCCCGCGCCCAAAGCCTGTTTCATAAAGTGTCTGCGTTGCATAGTGACTCCATCTTAGTTGAGGTCCTGATGCATTTGGGAAAGACGCGGCACGACACCACCAAACGCGGCATCGCAAACAACACTTAAAAAAGCACACATTAAAGCTGATAAAAGATTGAATTCAGGCAGGAAAATCAGCTTTTTTATTTCGTTATTATTTACTCAGCTTATCTGGCCTGCTCGGGCATAACAATGTTATTGGTCGTACGTTTTGCTTATCCTGCACTTCTGCAAGACAGGCTTTATTGTTCAGCCGCCGCTTGTCTCGCCATACGCTGTGTTTTTATAAGCATATCAACCTTACCCGCCTTACCATGACCGGGCACAACGCCTTGAATATTCGGATAGCGAGCCAACACCCGCTGCACAGACTCGCCCCATTGCTGCACGTCACCTTCGGCGGTGTAGCCCATCGAATCAGTCTCCAGCGCGCGAACAAAACACCCGCCAAACAGCAATTTTTGTTTGGGTAACCACACTACAATGTTATCGAATGTATGCCCTGGCCCTGGATAAAACAGTTCAACCGTTTCGGGGAGTACCGTAACAGACTCTGTAAAAGCATGGGTTGCAGGCGCCTCCCCCTTCTCTTCTAACAATTGACTGGTAAGCGCGTGCGCCCAGGTCGGGATCTGTTGTTGGTGAAAGACATCCAGGTTACCTCCGGCATCATCATGGGAATGAGTTGCAACGACACCAGACAGCGATAACGCACGGGCGTCCAGCCAGTTATGAATCACCTGAATGTCCGCCCGATCCCAAGGCGTATCAATTAAATACGCCTTCGCACCATCAACCACAATAAGCCCATTACCCGACACATCACCGAAGCCCTCGACCTCGCGTGACGACTGATGCATAAACACGGTGTCCGAGAGCGGCTGAATGGTCAGGTTTTCTGCCAAGCCTGACCATGCACATGTAGATAAAATGAAGCAAACCAAGCCCGCCAGCCCGTGCTTTCGCATCGCTTTCATACATCTTTCCTTAAGTTTCACTTCAGTTTTTGTTCATCTAACTCTGCGCACACTACACATGTAAACAAGATGACTCAGAGGGATGCACCATGAAAATACAGTCACAGCTTAAAGTATTACTGGCTTCATTAGCACTGTCGTTGAGCGTGTCGAGTGTATCGTATGCCGACACGCCAACTGTGAACGTAAAAGAGCAGTTCAACCAACCCGACCTACAGACGTCACTGACCACAACACCAAAGCACAAGAGAAAGGTCGACGTCAGCAGTTTACAGGGCAAAACTGGCGAAATGCTACGCACCACAGATCACATTGACTACTGGTTCTACGACGCCTGGGTAACGCTATATGGCGACCGTGATTACGATGGTTATTTTTATGGCTTCAGTCTGGAGTTTGATGCCGACACAGCCTACTATCAGGCCCCGGTTTACGCCATTGTGTACCTGGGCAAAAACGATTTTTACGAGCCGTTTCACGTTACTTCAGTTTTTACCTTATTCGGTGAAAGCAGCGACGACTCGGTGTTACTGGAAAGTGAACTGGAGACAGGCTATCCAACAGGTGACTATGACATTTTGATTGAGCTGATTGACGCAGATTCTGACTTACATGTGGCCACCATAGATGCATACAGTGACGCAGATCTCTCTTATCAAAGCCTTGAAAGTGCCGACTTTGATCAACCCGTCACCTCTGAAGTCGTTGTGGAATATCACGCAGGAAGCTGGGGATTAGCAGGCCTGATTGGGCTGGCAGGCTTGGTGCTGATCCGTCGCCGCAAATAATCACAGTGACCACTAACGCTGTAAAATAAAAACACAGGCCCAATTCGGCCTGTGTTTTTGTTGTAGTAGCTAGGGGTTTAGATTACGGGCAACTGCCTAATGACCAATTGCTGCCATCACTGGAATGCAAGGTATTGCTGCCCCATGTGGAGCCGCTCATCGGTGCGTTAGTGCCCTGAGCAAAGTAATCCGGCGCCCAGTAATTACCGGTACTGTAAGCCCGACCGCCCACTTTATGATAATAATTGGCAGTCGTGTATTCCGCGCAAGTATTGCCACTGCCACCATCACCGCCATCACCACCAGAGCCACCGTCACCCCCTGACCCGTTATCGCCACCGGCACTGCACGCCTGCTGAGGCCCGACACAGGAAGCATCGTCATCCTGCCACTGACACAGCTGACCGCTTACCGAGGACTCGTTTAACTTAAACGCATTGTCACTGTACTCAAGGTAGCAATTCGCGTAGTTGGTGTAGTCCAGACGACCGGCATTAATATGTTCGCTGAGGGTTGCGGTAACACCGGCATCCACAGTAACAGTAACAGACGCCGTTGCCGATAATCCGCTTGCATCCGTGGCTGTGACGATAATGGTTTGCTCGCCACCCGGTTGATCGCACGCCTGCGCATTAAACGCGATGCCATTGATGTTTGCTGTAACACTGCCGGTAGCAAAGCTCGCGCTTACGCTCGTCAGATCTTCGTTTTCGTCGAACACCTCGCCAGTAACGGTTACGCACTGTGCAGACACGTCAGACACTACATTGCTCAGTGTTGGCGCTGTCGGCGGTGGTGGCGGCCCCACCCTGGCAGTAACCGATACACCGTCAGATGTTGCACCAGCATCATCTGTAGCACTCACCGTGACAACATACAGCGCATCCGGCAGACTGGCCGTGGTTAAACTAAAATCACCGTTTGCCAGTGTTGACGTGGTGTACTGATAATTGTTTTGCGCATTGTCTTCAACCAGCACCTCAACCGCACTGACACTGCCATCTGTATCAACAGCATTGCCACTGATCTGCAACTGCCCGCCGGTATCTGCGGCTGACACATTACTGACTACCGGGGCCTGATTGCGATCAACTCGCTGATTGTTATCAGCAAAATACTGACCCAGGTACATAGCATAGTTGTAGCCATTACCGTTAATGTAGGATCCGCTTGCGCCCGCGCCGCCAGACCAGGCGTGATCCACACCGTTCAGCCACACCATCGATACACGACCGTCCTGCCACAGAAACTCCTGCATGGTGCGACTACCTGAGCCAATCACATTGCTGCCCGGCAGTTCCGTTACATTGTAAGCCCCGGCCATCCCTTCGGCATTTTGTCGGTTGTAGCATTGATCCACCGTTGTATCGGCGTCACCATGTGCAATAGAAGCAATTTGATCGTTCAGCGATCCACTGTAGCTACCCGCGTATTGCTGGCATCGGGTCGCTACATCAGCATTTTCACAGCTGCCAATGGCACCGCTGGAACTGGTGCCGATGCTGGGTCCAGCACTTACCCCCACTCCGGCGAATACATCCGGCGCCAGACATGCCGTGGTGTTGGCAAAAGCCGCACCAGATGACAGCCCGGCAATATAGACCTGATCAGGGTCAATCCCTTTGCTGGTGTCAGCCGTCATGGCTGATACCAACGACAGCAAATTCGCATAGTCGCCGGCACTACGCGATTTGGTTCCCTGCCAGTAGGACCAACAACTAAAACCGGCTTTGTTCAGCGCATCCGGCACTGCTATCACCATGCCGTAAGCGTCTGCAGCGGGCTCCAGGTTCGCGGTAAGATAGGCATCAACCGACTGTGTGCAACCGTGCAACACCACCAGTAAGGCTCGCCCCTGACCAACGGGTGACACCGTATCCGGCGTATATACATGTACCTTGGTAAAGTTGCCTACCGATTGATTGGTCTGCCAGCTTCCTGCCCAGGCAGACAGAGAGCTACATCCGGCCAACAGCGTCCCGAACAACAATATTGTTTGTAACCGTTTCATTTCACCACCCTTTGTTATTTATTAATAAATGGTAAAAATATTGTTGATCTTTTGTTCAATTCTGGCTGTAGCACTTTCGTACTGTGAGTATAGCGAGTAGAAATTACCGATTCATACCCGCGCTAATTTTCTGAAGATACGACTAAAGTACCCCCTCCTTCCTGACCAAAGTACTACCCCAACAACCACGCAAGCGCAGGGCAACAGGATATAATGTTATTGGAATGTTAAGAATACAGGTTTACTAATCTATGCTGGCCTCCAACCGCATTACACTGACCGTTGTGATGATCTTTACCGGGGTATTTTCGGTCCTGTCCGTAGTGATGTTCATGCAGGCCCGCGCTGACGTGCAAAAAGAAGGGCGGGCGGCGTTTTCGCAAGCGCAAACGCTGGCTGCGAGTGATATCTCACTGGAAACCCTCAAACTGCTGTTACAAAGTAATCGCGATCTAGTATTGCTCAGCGAGCCACCCACGCCGCACTCGGCGCAATTACCGTCCTGGTCGTTCAATCATATTTTTACACCTATACCACCACAAGCCGTTCAGCATGCATTGTCGGGAGAGACGCTGTGGATTGCCGCTAACGCCGATGCCGAGTTAGACGAAATTGCGACTACGGTTATTCAGGTACTCAGTATCTTTTTTGTTGCGCTGTTGGTTACCTTGTTCAGCTTGCGCTACGCGGTCAATTCGCGCTTACGCCCCCTGGCTAAGTTATGCGATGGTTTAGATTCCATGACCACCGGACACTACCAGTACAGCGGTGACGCCACCGATATCGCCGAAATTCAAACCCTTATCGATCATTACAACTCTCTGACCCAAAGCCTGCAGCACAAGGAAAATCAGGTGGTTTCACTGCGCAAACGCGTTGCTGCCATTCAGGAACAGGAGCGCCAGAGTCTGGCCAGGGAATTACACGATAATCTGGGTCAGTTGATTACCGGCATCACTGTGCAAACCTACATGCTGTCGCAACAGCGCGAACACCCGGAGTTTGTAGCCAAGGCGTGTGAACAAATTCAGCAGCAGTGCAACGCGGTACATCAGGGCATGAAAGAGGTGACGTCGCAGCTCTACCCGGTATTTTTACACCGTCTCGGTCTGGTGCGCTCTATTCATCAGGTTGTGCAGTCGTGGCAGGACATTCATCCGGTTAACGTTAGCTGGCAGGAAGACTGCGCGCCCTTTGAAGCCAACCTGGAGCGGGATACTCAGGTCTATCGCATTGTTCAGGAAGCGCTGAACAACATAGCCAAACACGCACAGGCCGACCAGGTTGATATTCATCTGAGTACAGATGCGGATGATTTACTGATGACAATCAGGGATAACGGCACAGGCTTTACACCCGACAGTAATCACCGGGGCCTCGGCCTTGAGTCTATGCAAGAAAGGACAAAGTTGGCCAATGGCAGCTTATTTATTGATTCATCGGACAACGGCACCAGCCTCAGTCTGAGAGTCCCCGTTACTAAAGAACCGGAGCATAACCATGCACATATTGCTCGTTGATGACCACGCAGTTGTAAGACAAGGTTACTGCGCACTACTGACCATGATGTTACCCGAAACCCAGGTAGACGAAGCCGAAAATGCTCAGCAGGCGCTTAAAATTCTGGGCCAGCAGTCAGTTGATCTGGTGATTCTGGACATCAATCTGGAAGCCTCCAGTGGACTGACTTTAGCAGGCAGAATTACCAAACGCTGGCCAGAGCTGAAGATCATTTTCTTCAGTATGTTTGACGAACCTTCGGTGGTTCAGCGCGCCATGCAAACCGGCGCTATGGGGTATTTAAGTAAACGCAGCAGCCCCGATACCATGATCGATGCGATCAAAACCGTACGCGCTGGCAAACGCTATATTGAACACAGCCTGGCTATTCAATTAGCAACGCATCAAATGCAGGAAAATGAAGCCGTATGCGATCAGCTGACCCAGCGCGAGTTTGATGTGTTTATTGGCATAGCCAAAGGGCTGGATCGCACGCAACTGGCCAATGCACTTAACGTATCAAGCAAGACTATCTCCAATACCCTGACCCAGCTTAAAAGCAAACTGCAGATCCACACCAATACCGAGCTGGTGCATCTGGCTATTGAACAGGGGTATTTAAAAGTCGCGGTTTAGCGAACTCTCTTCCCCATTTCCACAAAAAAGGGCGACGCATGGTCGCCCTTGTCATTTCACAACACGAGTATGCTGTTAGAAGTCCATTTTCACTTTTACAGCAAAGGTACGTGGCTCACCAATGCGCATGTTACCACCGCCGTAAGAATCACCGATTGCCCAGTATTCTTTGTCGAACAGGTTGTCTACCGAGCCAATCAGGGTCAGCTCGTTGTCGGCAACCGTAGTGGTATAACTTACGCCGCCGTAGACCAGCGTATAAGAAGGCAGCTCCCAGTTATTCGCCGCATCAAGGGCTGTTTTACCGTGAAACTTGCCGCCCAGATTCACTGTGAGTCCCGGCACTGCTGACACGTTGTAGTTAGTCTGTAAGGTAAATTGCTGCTCAGGTGCACCGCCTACATCATTGCCTTGATTAGCCGTACTGGTTTTATCGTATTCTGCACTCAGGAACATGGCATCGCCGTACAGTGACAGATTTTCAGTCACCGTTAACGCGCCGCTAAACTCAAATCCCTGATACAGTGAGATCCCGTCCTGAATCAGGTAGTTGTCTTCAGTGACCATGGTGGCGCCACGCTCAATGCGGAACAAGGCAGAGCTCACAGACCAGCCCTGGCCTGCCATTTTCATACCCAACTCATACTGCAAGCTTTCCAGCGGCGGCAGCAAATCGTTGGCATTAGCGTATTCTTCACCAACGGCCGACGTCTGCCCTTCAAATGACTCAACATAACTGGCGTAATACGTGGTGTTTGCCGCCGGCTTGTACATTAATGCTACCGTTGGCGATACCGCGGTATCATCGTAGTTATCGTGGTAAGAAGCAAAATAGTCGCTGGTGTCGTGTTCGATATTGTTGGAACGGATCCCCAACAGCAATTCCCACTCTTCGGTAAGCTCAATAAAGTCGCTCACAAACACCGACTGCTGAGTATCAACCCAGGCAACTGGGGCATCTTTTTGCAAGGTAGCTTCATAGGCAGGCACATCGCCCGGCGTATACAGATTGCTGGTTGCGTAATTACGGGTTACCTTACGGCCAAACTGACCACCGTCGTTGCGGTAAGTCGTGGCTTCCTGATGCGATACACCGAACACTACATTGTGTTTTATACCGCCAGTAGAAAAGTCCCCGTTTACAATAGCTTGTACCTGATCGTAATCAACGTCGAAGTACTGTTCGTAAGTCAGAATATTCAGGTCGCCCGCGCTGTTTAGCAGGTAGTTCAGACTTTTCACCCAACGGGTTTCATTTTTTGAGTAGTCGTAATCCAGCTGCAGTTGCCAGTTGTCATTGATGTTCCACTTCAAGCTACTGATCGCAATCAGGTTTTTATAGCCGTCGAAGGTGCCATCCACAGCCAGGTTACGACTGCCGCTGACCGTTGCAGGCAGGGGTTCACTTGCCGCCATATTCACCGAGAAGCGGTTCCAGGAATTTTCAATCAGGCGGTCGCTGTAAATCAAATCTACGGTCCACAACAGTGAATCCGTGAGGTTCGCGTCGAATGCCAATGACACGGTTTCGCGGTCGATGCCGCCATTGTCCAGGTAGGTATCACCGTCTTCTTTAACGGCATTCACCCGCACACCAAAACTGTCATCGTCACCAAAACGGGTACCGGCATCTACGTGTGCACTCAGCACACTGTCACTGCGCAAGCCCACATTGGCACTCACAGCAGTTTGAGTTGCGCGCTTGGTACTGTAATTTACGATACCGCCGGGCGCAGCCATACCGTACATAAAGCCGGTTGCGCCTTTAATGAGGGTCACTTGTTCAAACGCTTCATAGGGTAATTCACCACTGAAACTGTTGATCGACATACCATTAATTTTGAAGCTCTGTGTGTAATCCAGGCCAAGACCACGTACACGAATAGTGTCACCAAACGAACTGTAAGCACTGCCATCGACCGACACCGACGCTTCACGACTGAACAAGCTGCTAAGGGTATTTACCTGACGAATTTCCATGTCTTCCAATGAAATAACGTCTACTGAGAATGGGGTTTCCTGAATAGAGCGCTTGCCTAATGCCCCGCCGTCGTTTTGCTGTTCAAATTCGGTAAGCTTGTGCCCTACCACAGAAATCACTTCAACATCTTCAGCACTTGCCGCGTCTGCAAACGCCACAGAATGACCAAGACCTGTCATGGCCGCACAGCAAGCTAATACTAATTTTCGCTTATTAAACAAAGCGTTTGGTTTACTCATGGTTTGTCCTTAATGTGATATGAAAAATCCGAGGGCGTTTGAGAAAGAAACGATTGTTGTAATGGTTATCCCTGCAGGTCGATGACACTACACCAAACGATAATCATTATCAATATCATTTACATAGTTTTGTATTTATCGTTGACTATGATCAGCTTTATGTAAATTTACCTAAATTTTCCTATACAAACACAACGTAATGAGTATGATTCTTATTAATATTTATTAAACTAATGGATTAGGCATAATGAGTGTGTTGGCATTGGCCTTTACTTTCTGTGGCTGTTTGTTGATTTATGTCACTAATAAAAATCAGCGCCTGTTTGCGAAGCAAAAAGCACTGACTCTGCGATACCTTGGGTACCTGCTAGCCTGTGTTGCGCTGGTGTGCTGGTTAAATGCAGTGTCTGTCTCGGCAGCCATACTGATCTGGTTGTTGGGCATCATGGTGGTCCTGGCATTGATCCCGCTACTTGCTCTTGTTCGACCCGGGAGACAAACCTAATGGCCCGACTGTCTGCAGAAGAAAAGATTCAACCTCACTGGTGGACAAAATCACTGGCCGGCGCAGTGCTTGGACTGACGTTCGCGTTCGCGGTGGTCGGTATTTTTGCCTGGTATGGGCCGGGCGGGATTCAGGCGCCCAACAAAGTGCAATTTAATATGTGGATGATCAGCCCTGTCTGGTTACTGATTCTGTCGTTCTCATTCTTGTTTAGAACCGGTATGCGAGCCGTGCTGATACTTGGTACAGCAAACCTGATCGCGTGGGCAACCTTTTTACTATTGAGATACACTTTATGAAGATCCGCAGCGATATTCTTCGCACCTACCAGTCTATTCACACCTGGACAGGGATTACGACCGGCTTGTTGTTATTCATTGCCTTTTTTGCCGGTGCATTGACTATGTTTAAATCGCCCATTACCCATTGGGCGGTGCCAGAGAACCACGTGCTGCCAGCTATTTCAGTCGGGCAATACAATGAGTTAGTGCAACAAGCTACGGCGCAATATGAAACGGCCAGCAACGGCTTCACTCTCCACTTTGCCCCCCATCAAAGTCCAATGCATCACAGCCCAATGACCTGGTACGAACAAGGCGGTGGCCGGGGACTCAGTATCGATAGCCACTTACGACAGGCCTCGTTCAACGAGGAAGGTGAGTTGGTTTCAGTGGCCAATCAGCAAAATGTACTGGGTGACTTGATTGATCAGTTGCATCGCACCGCAGGTATACCCGGTAAAGCCGGTCATGAAGATATTGGCGTATTGGTACTCGGAGTTGCGTCAGCTCTCTATTTCATCGCACTGGTATCTGGTGTTATTTTCCTGCTACCCACTCTGGTGAAAAGCTTTTTCTCCTTGCGACAAAAGAAAGGCGCAAATCGATTCTGGCTTGATACCCATAACCTGATTGGCATCACCAGCCTGCCATTTCATTTGCTGATAGCCTGGACAGTTGTGGTCTTTGCTTTCCACGACATGCTGTACGGCGGCCTCTCTCTGATTTACGGTGACGAACCCATGTTCGAGCGCAATGGCGGCAGTAAACAGGTGTACTCAGTGGCTGAGCTCCCCCCCGTAGAACGTTATTTTGAAGCGGTCGGTAACATGGTAGACGGCTACGATATTGTCAGTTTAACGTTTGCCGATTTAGCCACGCCACGAGCGCGTTTGAGTATTGAAGTAGCCGGCGACGGTAAACTGCAGCGCGCCGCCGAAACCGATATCATTGCTATGCACCCGTTTACACTGGACGTGACATACAGCACCTTAAGCATTCCGGAAAATGGCGCGTTTGGCCCTCTGGTGAAAAGCTTCTTTGCGCTGCACTTTGGTAATTTTGCCAATGATACCGGGCGCTGGATTTACTTTTTACTGGGTATGATGGGCGCAATCTTGTTCTATACAGGTAATCTGCTATGGCTGGAAAAGCGCCGCAAAAAACAAGCAAAACAATCCCGCTCGGTTACCATAATGGCAAAACTCACCATTGGTGTGTGTCTGGGTTCCGTGCTGGGTGTAGCGACTTCAATACTTGCCTCAAAATGGCTTTATCTGATGGGTGTCGATATCAACCTAGGGTATATCAACGTCTATTACGGTGTGTTTATTGCCAGCCTGGGCTTTGCTTTTTGGCAAGGAGCCGCGAAGTCGGCAATTGCCTTGCAAGCCTTGATCGCAGCATTCTGTTTAGGCGTGCCGCTCACGACATTGATCAACGCGCTGTTTTCCCATAATACGCACTGGCACGTCGCTGGTGGCACCCTGTTAGTGGATGTGATGGCGCTGGTATTCGCCTGGATATTCTTTGCAGCTGCCAGAAAAACCCGGCAACGTGCTTACCAGGGTGAGCCCGACAGTATCTGGTTTATTCCTTCCAAAGTTCACGCTACGCCAGGTGATAGCGTGCAACCGAAAACAATCTAACCCGATATACCAGGAATGGCGGCAGCCTTGTCGCCATTTCTTTTTTATCACCACTCCGTCTTTACCCTTTTCGTTCTGGACCTGCCCTCTGTTTCTTCCTGGCGATAGTTGTAAGCGCAACAGCCAAATCCTATTGCTGGTGTTTTGCTTTGTGAATGGTGTTGCGTGGTTTGGGTTTTAAAGGTCCCTGATGTCGCTTCGCGATTCAGGGATGACGGGAAGTAAAAGATTCAGGGATAACATGTAAAAGAGGTTATGTGAGGTAATTTAACGCGGTTCGTGGCGGCTTTTTAAACCAAATCACTTTGCCCAGTACCTCCGCTTTTGAAACCGGACCAATTTGATTCGAGGACACACTCTCGGCAATGTTGTCTCCACATAAGTAAAAGGTAGTTTTGCTGCTATCTACCGCAAGTACGCGTTTTACTATTACCCCGTATTGCGCGGTATTGACGACAACGAGGTCATTGAGAGAGATCGATAGAAAGGGGAACGTTGCTACCAGCACGTAGGTGTCTGGTGGCAACGTAGGAAGCATACTTCTGCCCTGAATGCGCAGCAGCTTTAACATTACAGGTCCGGGTACAAAACGTCTTCTGACGGCGGATAAGGACACGTCGCCGTTTTGGTTGCCACGCCTTTGGTTTGCCAAAAATACCCGGCAAACTGATTTACCAGTTGCAGAAGTTCCAGTCCCTTTTGGCGGTCGACATGTTGCTTACACGCAGAGCCCGCCAGCATGATTTTATGGACCAATTCGTGGGTATCGGGAAAGGTCTCAAATTGTGGCGCTTTGAAATAGTCCCCCCAAATCACTCGTACTTCGGCTTTCACCTTTTCGGCGTGAATCTCTTTCTCTCTGACCAACCGGCTCAGCTGCGCTTGCTGACTCAGTGACAGGCTCTCTTTGTCACCCAATTCCAATAGCAGGTCGGTAAGTCTGATCACACTCAGGGCCGCTACCTGAGCGATAATGGGGTCATAAATTTTACAGGGAATATCGCAGTGTGCGCTGGCGGTCGCAAACGATAGTTTTTTGTCGAGTCGACGCAATAGTGAGTGCAACATGCTCAGGACTCCCTTGAAGAAGAACGACTGATGGCTTTGTACAACGCAAAGATACAGGCCAGGCCAACGGCAGCCAGCGACAGTAAAAACAAAGCGTGTAAAATGGGGCTGGTCCAATGGCTATGGTCGTGCCCTTCATGTGCCAACGTCAGCGGGCTAACGAGTGCACAGATCGTCATCAACAATGACGCAAAAATTCGTTTGAGTTGCATGTATATGCTCCTGCTTAATTAATGGGTGGATGATTGCTGACTGGATTGAAACGCCAGCGGTATATTGCGATTGAGGAATCCGGATTTGGTTGCCCCGTATGCACCGTGCTGCTTTTCAAACAGGCAAAGTTGCGTGTAGGCGATTCGACTTCCCCACAGCGGGCCAGGTAACTCGCCGCTACACTGAAGAATGTCGTGCATCTTTAATCGCGCGGCCTGAAAGTGTTGCCACGCTGCGCGGTAGGCGCCATTGCGCTGATACAACTCAGCCAGGTTATGGTGGCTTACCAACATGGCACCAATAGACTGTCGGCTGGCTGGATTGGCCTCGAGCAATACATCACTGCGTTGAATAGCCTGCTGATAATAAAACAGCGCTAACAGTGTGTGGGACTGATCAAAACAACGATTTGCCCGGCAAATTGACTGCTCCCAATAACCGTACGCCACCTTGTAATCGTTCATTGTGTAGCCTCCTTTCAAAACCCGCTGCTAAGCGCCGTAGCGCTGCAAAGCAATTGGCTGACCCTGACCATCTACGGCTTGCAATACCGCCTGCACGCGCCGCTCAATAGCGCGCCGGTATTCGGTCAGGCGCAATGATTCGTATGCGGTACACAATAGCAACGACAGAGACTTCACTTTCTCTATCATGCTTTGATTCTGGCCCTCTTCTACTTCCAGTAAAATCACGGCAATATCAAATGCACAACCTAAGTAGGCAATACATTCGCGAAACTGCCCATCGCAAAACAGCGTGGTTCCCTGCCATTCGTCCCTCGCCAGAAAGTGCAAGGCTTCTTGTGGATGCCCGTAAACCCAATCATTGTGTTTGGCGCATAGATAGGAAATTTGCATAACTGTGCCCTCCTTGTCATTACAATAGACCCTCAAAATTGTAATTGCAAATGATAATTGTTACTATTTGCATAATTTCAATTCTGCGCTATTTCTGCACAACGAAAACAACACGTTATGAATATCCAACACGCCGTCTTCCGCACTGCAATATTGCTTTGCCTGTGCATCTCATCGTCTTTGTTTGCCGCCATCAGTAAGGGGCCAGTTAGTCAGCAAAAGACCCAGCTTTCTCTGCCCCCACATCAAACAACACTCTCACTTCCGGTCAGTAAAGGGACATACGTAGCAGGCCAGGCAACGTCTCCCGGTGAGTTCTCGTTATGTCTGGCTGACGATAAGTTACACTGTGCACGACAACTGGTGTCATCGCATACCGGCACAGCCTGGTTCTACCTTGTGGCTCCTGTGGACTCGCCGGTTCTACTTGCACAAACAAAGCAACACATTCAGATAACCCTGCTGAAGCAGGTTCCGCGCAACCAGCAAACCTTTAATCAGCCAGATATTAGTAGCCCTGCTGTACTAAATGCGTTGCGAGCCTTGCAACAGCAAAAGGACACTGACACTGTGTGGCAAACCCTCATTGAAAACGGGGCTCCGCTTATCGAGCCTTCGAGTAAAGCCGACGAGTACCTGTTGACGTTCTTACACCGCGGCGCTAAACACAACGCCCTTATCTTTGGCGCCCCAGACCGAGATCACGGCTGGATGGCGCGTCTTGGTAACACGGATATCTGGTATAAAACCTATGTGGTCCCCGATACCACGGTTGTGTCGTATCAGATTGCGCCTGATGTTCCGCGATTTGAAGGCAGTCCGTTTGAACAGCGTGTCGCGCTAAAAGCAACGGCCCGGCGCGACCCATTAAATCCGCACACCACCAAACCGGATACCACTGACCCCTACATGCAGCTTTCTGTTGTGACATTGCCCAATGCAGCTCCCTACAAAGCTTGTGACAACGACTGCAAACTCACCGGGACTTCGCAAACATTTACGTTGTACAGTCAGCGATTAAACAACCATCGGCAGATCTCCCTGTATACTTCGCCAGACAATCAACACCCAGCCGACAGACTTCAGCTATTGCTGTTTGATGGCGTGCAATTTACGACTGAGATCAATGTACTGGCCACGCTTGAGCAGGCAGTCATCAACAACCGTATTCCGGCAGTCGATGTTGTGTTAATTGATACCCTGGACAACGCCACACGTGGTCAGGAATTACCTGACAACTCCCTCTTTACACAGATGTTGGTGGAAGAAATATTACCCGAGGTTTACCGCTTAACCGGGCGTGCGTTTACTGCTGAACAACGCATACTGGCCGGCTCCAGCTACGGTGGACTCGGCGCATTCAATCATGCATTTAAGGCTTCAGAGACGTTTGGCAACGCCATAGTGATGAGCGGTTCATTTTGGTGGGCTGCAGAACCGGGCTATCCGTCAGACCGCTATTTTGTCTCTGAACGTGTCATGGCATCTGCGCCACAAAAGGTGCGTTATGCCATGACGGCAGGTTTGTTTGAGTCCAGTCCAACGGGCAAAAAAGGGATTTTGTCTGGCAGCCGGCATTTGCGCGATATCCTCAAAGTGAAGGGCTACGAGGTACATTACAAAGAATACGCGGGCGGCCACGATTATGTGATTTGGGAACGGGCGCTGGTATGGGGAATAGAGGCATTGTTTCCCTATTCAAGCCACCACCAGTAACTGTATGCTACCAACACAGCAGGCACTGCCGAATACACGGTTGCCAGCAGCGCAGCGCGGGGAGATAAGGCAATAGCGGGAAACAATGCATCTCCGTCGTTACTGATCGCATTGCCCAGTTGAGCAGAAAATGGGATCGCGCCATTCAGATACAGACTGGTCACCAGTATTTGTGGTCCGCATCCCGGTAAAAAACCGATTAAAATAGCCAGACCAACCACACCGCTTCCCATTGAGCTTAGCCAGTGTGCTATATCCACCCCTGCGATTTCCACCAACAGCTCGAATAACAAAAAGGCCACCACAACCCAGGACAACACAAACTGGGTGTCCATTGCTGATTTGTGTTGCCAGATGATGGGGTGTTCACTTTTGTCCTCGCTCATCAGCGACGAATAATTCTGCCCTCTGCTACTCAGTGCCCATAGCGTAATACAGCAAAGCGCGAGTGCGCTTCCTATCGTCAGCCAAACCGATTCTGAAAGGCCAAATGCACCGGGCACATCAATCTGAAACGCCAACATGCCCGCAATGCTTACCGAAGGTATTGCAAACACAGCCCAGAACCACACTGAAAGATGCCCGGCTAACATAGATGTGTTTGTTACCTCTGAATCGTCGGGCTGCGACTGACCGTCTGCCTGCTCCAGTGCACCGTCGCGGTAATTGTGCACAGTATTAATCAACATCCCGGTCAGGGTACCCGTAACCACACTCACTCCCATCACGGTCAGGCCATCCATGGGTGCCTGAGCCAGGAGCAAAAATGCAGCATCTCCCATGGTACTGGTCAACACCGCTACTACGGCCCCGAAACTGGTTGCGCCTTTGGTGTATTGTGTAACCACAACTATGGCACCACCGCATCCTGGCAACGCGCCCAACAATGCAGCCATGCCAACTTCGGCTGCGGGATAACGGGACAGGAAACGGCTGATCGCATGTTCACTGATCCGGCTGGATAAGCTGTAATAGATTGCCAGGGTCGCAAATACAAACGCCGCCACCTGAAAAAAGGCATCCGTAAGCACCGAAAGTGTGATCCAACGCGTAGCTGGCAAGGCTATAAATACGACTAATATTAGTGGTAAAGCTAAGCGTTTGTTCATTGGTAATCGCTTACTTTCAACGATTCGGGAGGCTTTATTTGAAAAAAATGTGCGCTCAAGCATGGCATCCACCACAATTACTATTTGACTCTCAATCTAGCAGCAATTAAATTAAATGCAAATCATTATCATTTGCAAGTGGATTATTCAGCATGAATTGCACGGCTATGTTGGACACCTCTCGCTCTCTGGCAGAGCGGATTCGGAACGGCCACCAGCCAGATAATGGCCACTTATTGCGTTGGTATATTGAATTTACCGAAGAAGTCGCAAACGATTTAACCAAGGATCATCAAAAGTTTTTGTGTTTTATTCGTTGTGCGTGTGTGTTGGTAAATACCGCATATGACCAACACATCCCCTGGCAGTGGCGCACTCAGTGTCTCGATTATGTGCACCGACCACTGTTTGCAGCTCGTAGTGTTGGGCACACACAAGGACACCAGCTATGGCTAAAGCACATTGAATCACAGCTAATGCAACCCCTACCCTAAAAAATGAATGGAGAACAAGGTGAACACCAGAATTGAAAAAGACAGTATGGGGGAATTACACGTTCCCGAAGATGCGCTTTATGGCGCTCAGACTCAGCGCGCGGTCGATAATTTTCCAGTCAGTGGCAAGGCCATGCCAATGGGGTTTATTCAGGCCTTGATCCAGGTAAAAAAGGCGGCGGCACAGGCCAATCTGGAACTGGCCACCCTGGAACAGCCGGTTGGTGACGCTATATGCTCGGCCTGTGATCAACTCCTGGCTGACCCGGCGTTAATGCGTCATTTTCCGGTTGATATCTTTCAGACCGGTTCAGGTACCAGCACCAACATGAATGCCAACGAGGTGATCGCCCGGCTCGCCACCCAGTTAACCGGCACCGAGGTTCATCCTAACGATCACGTAAACTACGGGCAAAGCAGTAACGACATTATTCCGACCACCATTCATGTAAGCGCGGCTATCGCGGTAAAAGAATCGTTATTGCCTGCAGCGTCACATCTTTACACTGTCATCAATCAAAAAGCACAAGCGGTGGGCGATTACTGCAAAACCGGCCGCACCCATTTAATGGATGCCATGCCAGTAAGAATGGACCAGAGTTTATCGGGATGGCAGGCTCAGATTGCCCAGCAAATCAAATCCCTGTCGGCACTACAACCAGCCATACAAACTCTGGCACTGGGCGGCACAGCAGTCGGAACAGGCGTGAATGCGCATCCTGAATTTGCTAATTGCTTTAATCAGGCACTCACCCGCCTTACCAACATTGCGTTTCAACCCGCCGACAACTTTTTCGCGCTGATAGCCTCTCAGGACACGGCAGTATCCTTATCGGGCATACTGAAATCTTATGCCGTTACCATAATGAAAATTGCCAATGACTTGCGCTGGATGAACTCGGGCCCCCTTGCCGGCTTAGGAGAAATATCGTTACCCGCCCTACAACCCGGCTCGTCCATTATGCCAGGCAAAGTTAATCCGGTTATACCGGAAGCCGCCGCTATGGCTGCAGCACAGGTAATGGGTAACGATTATGCAATTACGGTAGGTGGACAGTCAGGTAATTTCGAGCTGAATGTCATGTTGCCCGTGATTGCCAGTAATTTACTGGACAGTATTACGCTACTGTCAAACAGTTCAACACTGCTGGCCGACAAAGCCATCAAAGGGTTTACCGTGAATCAGGATAATCTTGAAAAAGCCCTGCACAAGAATCCAATACTGGTTACCGCATTGAACCCCATTATTGGTTACAACCGCGCAGCCGACATTGCAAAAGCGGCTTACAAGTCTCAGCGCCCGATTCTGGATGTGGCGCTTGAAATGACAGACATACCGGAGAGTGAACTGAAAGTACTGCTGGACCCGCGTAAGTTAACCAGCAATTAAGCAGGTCATAAAGAAATAGCCGCCCACTGCGTTTATGCTGGGCGGCACGATGACCAGATAATGCAATCGGGCTAAATTAGCCTTTCACAATAAAGCTGCCCTTCATGATGGCAAAGTGACCCGGGAAGCTACAAAAGAACGTGTAGTCTTCCGCGCTCGACAATTTACTCATGTCAAACGTCACACTGTCCTGCTCACCACCACCGATAATTTTGGTTGCGGCGATAATGGTTTTGTCACCAGGCGGCAAATAGTTATTGTCGGCCCCGGCTTTCAAAGCAGCGCCAACGATCGCCTGTGCATCAGCGGTAGTTGACAGTACCCAGTTGTGTCCCATGAACTTCTTATCCAGCTGACCAGTGTGTTTAAGCGTAACGGTGAAAGTATCGCAGGCCGCCGGCGCAGTGATTTCCTTCATGTTGAATTGCATCATATCGTTACTTTCAATGGTTACAGTGCACTCATCTGCAAATGCAACACTGCTCATAAACGTCAGTAAAATCGCCACAAATTTTTTCATTTTATCCTCCAGGAACGGCAAAAGTAGTAAAAAGCCCTCTCACGTGCGACTGCGCTATTTGCTGTGCATTAGCGGTAGCGTCGAAACAGGCTTTTTACGGCTAAACTGCCTAACTATACATAATATGATAATGATTATCATTAGCAAAAACTAAGCAAATGGTCGTATTTATCTAAGGCTTTAGTCCTAGTCAAAGATCATTAAACGCTGTCACTAGCTTCGCCTGCATCGCTGCGAAGAGCATTGCAAGCAGTTGTTTTATATAAAATACCAAGAGAACTTTTCATTTTTCTCCAGCGCTTACAACGTATAGCGGGGCTACTTTGTTCTGTGTTCAGGTGCTAAATACCGATCAATTTTGATTGATCTGGATCAAGTTTAATTTTAAACTTTCAGTAATTTCTGAAACTTCAGCAAGGAACATAAAAATGAAAATGTCACCGCTAGTCACATCTGCTGTGCTGCACTTTGGTGAAATGGGCAGTCGCTGGGGATTCAATCGCACCGTTGGCCAAATGCTTGCGCTAATAGTGCTGCACGAGGAACCGCTGTCGGCCCAGGAAATTGCCGATGCACTTAGCATCTCCCGGGGCAACACCAGCATGGGGCTGAAAGAACTGCAATCCTGGCAGCTTATTAAGCAACATCACATTCCCGGCGAGCGCAAGGAGTTCTTTATACCCGCGGGCTCCATTTGGGTACTAGCAAACCGGGTATTCGAAGAGCGCCGAAAGCGTGAAATCGACCCCACTATGTCATTGCTTCGCGATCTGATGATGGAATCAGCCAGTAGTGAGCAAGACAGTAATGTTCAGGCCCGCCTGCACGAGATCCACGACCTGTTGGAATCGGTAACAGCCTGGTCTCAGGAGTTGCAAAACCTGGGCCCTGAAAAGCTCGATACGTTAATGAAACTGGGTGCCGGCGTAGGCCGCATTCTCGAATTCAAAGACAAACTTCTTCCCGGTAAATCAGCCTAAATCAGGAGGCGATTGTGGACGCATTCTTACTATCCAGACTTCAGTTTGCACTGAATATCAGTTTTCATATTTTATTCCCTACTATCACCATCGCGCTCGGATGGTTCTTGTTTTATTTCAAACTGCGCTCAAACCTGTCGGGTCATCCGGTATGGATGCGTATATACCGTTTCTGGGTGAGGGTCTTTGCATTGACCTTTGCGTTGGGTGTGGTGTCGGGCGTTACCATGTCTTTTCAGTTTGGTACCAACTGGCCTGGCTTCATGGAGAAAGCCGGTAACGTCGCAGGTCCCTTGTTGGGCTACGAAGTACTTACTGCCTTCTTTTTGGAAGCCACGTTCCTTGGCATTATGTTGTTTGGTATTCGCCGGGTGCCGAATTGGTTACACACTCTGGCTACCTTTGTGGTTGCCGCCGGCACTACCCTTTCTGCGTTCTGGATTTTGTCGCTGAATAGCTGGATGCATACGCCCCAAGGTTACGAAGTCATCGACGGCGTGATCTACGCAAAAGACTGGTCAGCGATTATTTTTAATCCTTCTTTCCCGTATCGCTTTGCACACATGTTGCTTGCATCGGGGTTAACGGCAAGCTTTTTAATTGCCGGTTTATCAGCCTACCGTATATTTAAAGGCGATAACAAAATTGCCCCCAAACTCGCGCTTAAAACTGCTACCTACACCGCGGCAGTGCTTATTCCATTACAAATTCTGGCCGGTGATATGCACGGCCTGAACACGCTGGAGCATCAACCGCAGAAAATCGCGGCAATGGAAGGCGTGTGGCACACAGAACGAGGGGCGCCGTTACTGTTATTTGCTATTCCCGACGCTGAGAACAAAACCAATCACTTGGAAATTGCGATCCCCAACATGGCGAGCTTCATTCTGACTCATGACGCAAATGGTGAAATCAAAGGCTTAAACGAATTTGAAGGCGAGCATCCGCCGGTTGCCCCAGTGTTTTACTCATTCCGCGTCATGGTGGGCATGGGCATGCTTATGCTGTTTGCAGCCTGGTGCGGTGCTTACTGGTTGTTTCGCAAAGACGCTTTGCCCGAGTGGCTCACTAAAGTCTTTATTGGCATGAGCTTTAGTGGCTGGGTGGCTACGCTGGCAGGCTGGTACGTAACGGAAGTGGGCAGACAGCCCTACCTGGTAAGCGGTGTACTGACAACCCAGGACGCTGTTACCGGTTTACCACCAGCAAATATAGCTATGTCATTTTCACTGTATGCCGCCTTATATGTGGTATTGCTGATTGCCTACATCCGCACGCTCACGCTGATGTGTCGTAAGTCAGTAGGTATTGAAGAAATCTCGGCTGAAGAGCGCGCCCAGGCGAAACAACCGCTCTCCCCCATTCAGGCGAATTAGGAGAACACTATGCCTTTTGAATCACTTTCTGCTGAAGCTTTGGGTAACATATATGTAGGCTTACTGGGCCTGGCAGTTTTACTTTATGCCATCCTGGATGGCTATGATCTTGGGGTGGGCGTGCTGTTCCCGCCCCGCAATGAACAATTCAAAGACGACATGGTGGCATCGATTGGACCTTACTGGGATGCCAATGAAACCTGGCTGGTACTGGCTGTAGGTTTGCTGTTAATTGCGTTCCCAGATGCCCATAGCGCGATCCTGCAAACCCTTTATATTCCGGCAACCTTAATGCTCGCGGGCCTTATTTTACGCGGCGTGTCTTTTGATTTTAGAGCCAAAGTACCGCAAACCAAAAAACGAAAATGGGATACCTGCTTTAAATATGGTTCGCTACTTACCACCTTGTCACAAGGCTATATGCTGGGTATTTGGGTAACGGGCTTGCGCACCGATATATACGCTCAGGGCTTCGCACTGCTCGCCGCATTTGGCGTTACCGCAGCCTATGCCTTTATTGGTGCCTGCTGGCTTATTCTGAAAACAGAAGGCGAGTTGCAGGCAAAGGCATTTTACTGGGCAAAGCGGTGTTTAATGATTCTGGCTGCCGGGATCATTGCCGTGAGCTTTATTAATCTGACTCTGCATCAGGATGTACGTGCCCTGTGGCTGGAGAGTCCGGTTGGCCTGTTATTGATGCTGATCCCGTTAGCCTGCTTCGGACTGTTATTGCTCTGCGGTATTGTGCTGCAAAAGCTCCCGGATGCAGGCGGGCATGGCGAATGGCTGCCCTTTGCATTGGCATTACTGGTGTTTGTACTGTGCTTTACCGCCTTTGGTATCAGCTACTATCCCTATGTGGTGCCAGGTAAGCTCACCATCATGGACGCGCTTAGTGCGCCTGACTCTCTGCGCTTTTTGCTGGTTGGTGCGGTCGTTGTAGTGCCTTGCATACTCATGTACACCGTATGGGTATATCGCATTTTTGCAGGGAAATCGGAGAAGCTGGCGTACTACTAGTCAGCTTGTCGAGGAACATCAGATAGTTTGTTACATTCAAAGCCCCGTTAATCAATACCGGGGCTTTTTTGAATTTCGCTTAGTGATGCGGCCGCGTCCAGATAAAACACATCACACCGCAAAGCGTTACCGCTTGAATCCCTATTAACATGGGGCGCAACCCCATAATCAATGACAGCGAAAATACTGCCGCTACGGACACAGTTGCGGCGTATTTGGCAGACTTACTGATAGCACCACTGCGCTGCCAGTCGGCAATTGCCGGACCAAAAAGCCGGTGATTGAGCAACCAGTCGTGCATGCGCTGAGATGAGCGCGCAAAGCAGTATGCCCCAAGAATCATAAAAGGGACGGTAGGAAGTAATGGCAACAGCGCCCCCATCATCCCTAATAAGACACTGGATAAGCCCATGAAGAACCAGATTGGACGCATGTATAAAACCCAAAGGCAACATCGGTGAGATGTTGTAAACACAGTTACTTAAAAGTATAAAAAACTACTGAGTAATAGCAAACTGACATGACAGAGAAACGCTAAATTGAACTTACTCTGTAACTCGGTGACATTTGGTTTTCCATTACAATTCGTATTCTTCGAAGCAAGGTTGTGTCTCTCTTGATAAACATACCATTAAAAATTATTTATAAATTAATAATTTAAATATTTCTCAAGCGACTTCCCGCTTGCCAAAAACAACTCAAACTCCCACTTTTTCAATATCCTTGTTGAATATCCAGTCGCCATAACATTTATTTCAGTGATGATGAGTATCGGGGTATTGTAATTAAATTACATTGAGTTTAAGGGCTGATTCTAATATCTTGTAATTTGATCAAGACCGACACAGAACGAGACCTCATGAGCCACTATTCCGATTATTTGCAAGAAATTGAAGAGCGAAAGCTTGAAGGCTTGCACCCCAAACCTATTGATAGCAGTGAATTACTAGCTGAAATCATTGCACAAATCAAAGACACAAACAACGAGCACCGCAAAGACTCGTTGCACTATCTTATTTATAACACGTTGCCGGGTACAACCAGTGCCGCCAGCGTGAAATCCCAGTTTTTGAAAGCAATCATTCTGGGCGAAGAAACGGTAGAAGAAATCACGCCGGCTTTCGCATTTGAATTGCTGTCTCACATGAAAGGCGGTCCTTCTGTTGAAGTGTTACTGGACATCGCACTGGGTGACGATGCCGAACTTGCCAAGCAAGCTGCTGAAGTATTAAAAACACAGGTATTCCTGTATGAAGCAGACACAGATCGCATTGCTGCAGCCTATAAAGAAAACAATCCAATTGCGGTAGATCTGTTACAAAGCTACGTAAAAGCGGAATTCTTTACCAAACTTCCCGACATTGAAGAAAAAATCGATGTAGTGACTTTCATTGCAGCCGAAGGTGATATCTCAACAGATTTGCTGTCGCCAGGTAACCAGGCTCACTCTCGTTCTGACCGCGAACTGCACGGCAAATGCATGTGCTCACCTGCTGATCAGGAAAAAATCGTTGAACTGCAACAGCAATTCCCTGGCAAAAAGGTCATGCTGATTGCAGAAAAAGGTACCATGGGCGTGGGTTCATCACGTATGTCCGGTGTTAACAACGTTGCACTGTGGGCGGGTAAGCAAGCCAGTCCTTACGTGCCGTTTGTTAATATTGCGCCAGTTGTTGCCGGTACCAACGGCATTTCTCCGATCTTCCTGACCACTGTTGGTGTAACCGGCGGTATCGGTTTGGATCTAAAGAACTGGGTTAAAAAGTTAGATGACAACGGCAAGCCTGTGCTCGACGCCAATGGCGATCCGGTATTAGAACAAGCTTACTCGGTAGAAACCGGCACCGTACTGACCATCAACACCAAAACCAAAAAGCTGTACAAAGGTGATGAAGAACTGGCTGACGTATCGTCTGCATTTACGCCGCAAAAAGTCGAATTTATGCGTGCAGGCGGTTCTTACGCCATTGTCTTCGGTAAGAAGCTACAAAACTTTGCTGCTGAAACCTTAGGCGTTGAAGCGCCTGAAGTATTTGCACCGTCAAAAGAAGTATCTCATGAAGGCCAGGGCCTGACTGCCGTTGAAAAAATCTTCAACAACAATGCAGTGGGCGTGCCTGAAGGTGTCGCGCTTCACGCTGGTTCAGACGTTCGCGTAAAAGTGAACATTGTAGGTTCTCAGGACACCACAGGTTTGATGACCTCTCAGGAACTGGAATCTATGGCGGCAACGGTAATTTCTCCGGTACTGGATGGTGCGTACCAGTCAGGCTGTCATACCGCGTCGGTATGGGACAAGAAAGCCCAGGCTAACATTCCAAAACTGATGAGCTTCATGAACCGTTTTGGTTTGATCACCGCACGTGATCCGAAGGGTGTTTATCACTCAATGACCGACGTTATTCACAAAGTACTGAACGACATTACGGTTGATGAATGGGCCATTATTATTGGTGGTGACTCGCATACGCGTATGTCTAAAGGTGTTGCATTCGGTGCCGATTCAGGAACCGTTGCACTTGCCCTGGCGACAGGCGAAGCAACCATGCCGATCCCGGAATCAGTAAAAGTAACCTTTAAAGGCGAAATGAAAGATCACATGGATTTCCGCGACATAGTGCATGCAACCCAGGCACAGATGCTGAAGAAGTTCGGTGACAACGTCTTCCAGGGCCGCATTATCGAAGTACACATCGGCACCCTGGCTGCTGACCAGGCGTTTACGTTTACTGACTGGACAGCAGAAATGAAAGCCAAGGCGTCTATCTGTATTTCACAGCCTGAGACCCTGATTGAATCACTGGAAATCGCTAAGAGCCGTATCCAGATCATGATCAACAAAGGCATGGAAAACGAAGCAGGCACACTGCAAGGTCTGATCGATAAAGCGAACCAGCGTATTGAAGACATCCGCGCAGGAACAGGCCGTCCGGTACTTATGCCTGACGACAACTGTAAGTACTTTGCAGAACTGGTTGTTGACTTAGACGTGATCGACGAGCCAATGATTGCCGATCCGGATGTGAACAACGAAGATGTATCCAAGCGTTATACCCACGATGCGATCCGCGCTTTGACCCACTACGAAGGCACCAAAACTGTTGACCTGGGCTTCGTTGGTTCTTGTATGGTACACAAAGGCGACGTAAAAATTGTTGTTCAGATTTTGCGTAATCTGGAAGCGAAATACGGCAAGGTGGAATTTAAAGCACCGCTGGTATTGGCCGCGCCTACTTACAACATCATCGATGAGCTGAAGCAGGAAGGCGACTGGGAAATTCTGCAGAAGTACTCTGGTTTTGAATTCAGCGATGACAATCCTAAGAGCGAAGCGCGTAAGCAGTACGAGAACATTCTTTATCTGGAACGTCCTGGCTGTAACCTGTGTATGGGTAACCAGGAAAAAGCAGAAAAAGGTGACACCGTATTCGCAACGTCAACGCGCTTATTCCAAGGCCGTGTTGTAGAAGACAGAGACGGCAAAAAAGGTGAGTCTCTGCTGGCCTCTACCCCTGTAGTAGTGCTGGCCGCCATTCTGGGCCGCACACCTACATTGGAAGAGTACAAAGAAGCGGTTGTGGGCATTAAGCTGACTCAGTTTGCACCACCTCGCGCTGAACTCAGCACTGCGCCTTCAAGTGTCATTCCAATTCGCTCTGTGAGCTAACCGAACGACATAGCTACAGTAAAGTAGATGACGACAAGAGCCCCGTTTTACGGGGCTTTTTTATGGCGTCGTCAATCCAAATAAGTCAGCAATAACGCTTTGAATCCGGGGGCAATACTCTGACCCAAAGGCGTAAATACGATCGGTATTTCCCAGTCCGCTGTGCGTTGCCGGCAGTAAGGTGATACCTTTGTGACTCGCTACAATAAACCTGAACCTATCGCGACCAATATGCACAACCTGACAGACCAGCTTTACCAGCAATTCGGCTTTTCTCAATTCCGCGAGGGCCAGCAACAAGCCATAGAGCAGCTGCTTGGTGGTCACTCTACCCTGGCGGTATTTCCTACCGGCTCTGGTAAGTCACTGTGCTATCAATTTACCGCCACCCTGCTGCCCCACCTCACTCTGGTGATTTCTCCGCTGATTGCCCTGATGCACGATCAGCTGGAATTTCTGCGCAGTAAAGGAATACCGGCCGCGAGCTTAGACTCAACCCTGAGTAGCGAAGAAGCCCGGCAGGTGATGCAACAAGTACGAAACGGTGAACTGAAGATCCTTATGATTTCCGTTGAGCGGTTTAAAAACGAACGGTTCCGCCGCTTTATTGAAGGCGTACCGATCTCCATGCTAGTGGTCGACGAAGCCCATTGTATTTCAGAATGGGGGCACAATTTCCGGCCGGATTATCTGAAGCTCCCGCAATACCAACAACAGCTTAATATTCCTCTGGTACTGCTGCTCACCGCGACTGCCATGCGACGGGTACAAAAAGACATGGCATTGAAATTCAACATTGCCTACCCGCACATCGTCCAAACCGGCTTTTATCGTTCCAACCTGGATTTGGACATCGTACCGGCTGACAGCAACAACAAACACGCGTCTCTGTTAACCGCGTTGGACAATGTGGAAGGCGCAGGCATTGTGTATGTGACCCAGCAAAAAACAGCAGACGACATCGCCACCTTTTTAACGCAGCGTGGTTTTAATGCCTGTGCATACCACGCTGGGCTGGGTAGCGACAACCGCAGCACGATTCAATCGCGCTTTATGTCGGGCGAAACAACCATTATTGTTGCCACCATTGCCTTTGGTATGGGCATCGATAAAGCAGACATTCGCTTTGTGATCCACTTTGATTTGCCCAAATCCATTGAAAACTACAGCCAGGAAATCGGCCGTGCCGGCAGAGACGGCCTGCCCAGCCGCTGTATATTACTGGCTAGCCTGGATGGCCTGAATGTGCTGGAGAATTTTGTGCTTGGCGATACGCCGGAACCGCACGCCATTCAAACACTGTTGGACAATATTGCTACTACGACCCACAACAACCAGTGGGAAACCCAGTCTTATGGGCTTTCCCAGTTAACCAATATTCGCGCATTGCCGCTTAAAACGCTGCTGGTTCAGCTCGAATTAACCGGTGCGATTCAGGCAAGATACAGCTACTACGAAGACATTAAAGTAAAATGGCAATCCAGCCCCGAAGACATTACCCGAACACTACCTGATGAGCAGCAGCCTCTGTTTCAAGCTGTCGTACGGCATACCCAATTCAAAAAAGTCTGGGGCGAACCGGACTTTACCCAACTCCACCAGCAGGGGTTCAACAGAGACACGGTAATGACATTGCTGAACCAGCTTGCCGATGCCAATCAGGTCGTTGTGGAAGCCAAAAAACTGACCGACGTATACCACGTTGATACCGCTCAACTAACGCCTGAATTAGCAACTAAACTGCAGCACTATTGCAGCGCCAACGAAGAGTCAGAATTAGCACGTATAGCCACCATGTTGCGATTTTTTAACTTAGACCGCTGCTTGAATCACAATCTTGCGCTGTATTTCGGCGATAAACACGCCCCGGAACAATGTGGGCACTGCTCGGTATGCCGTGGCCAGGTGTTGCAGTTAGAAAAAAGCGAGGATGACGTGAACCCGTCATCACTGATTGAGGATTTGCAGGCTATTCATCACTGGCTGTCGAATCAGCCCTCGGACGCTACCATGTCAGCCGCACTGATCGCTCGTTTTGCGGCAGGATTAACCCAACCGGTATTTACCAAACTAAAGGCCCGTAAGCACCCGCAGTTTGGCAAACATGAAAATGTGTCTTACCACACTTTGCTTAAGGGCGCACAACACGTGCTTGATAATCAGCAGTGCTAGTACTGACCCATACAAGATCTGACCGTTTCGAATTTTAGGCTCAGCCCAAGCTGACAAGTACGCAATTGATTAATGGCCGAAAAGAGCGAATAGCGGACATCAGATGGTCAGATTGAAATCGTCAGCTAAAGAAAATGAAGTCCTCTGCATCAGACTTAAACTTTATCAATTAAGGACGAAATTAGAAAGTAGATTAGCAGAATGCATAGACGTAGATTGCGCCGTGGAAAATATGTTCGCTGATTTGCTATCGGAAATTGGCTGAGCTCAGGCTGGCATTAATAACCGCTTGTTGACGTTGTTGTTATTGCAGGATTGCATGGATCAAAACCAATCACTGTTTTTAACCACTATTACTCTGCAGAATGAGCAAGGTGACCGCAGAGTGGTTGTTGTTTAACCTAAAAAGGCTCAAACTCAGTCAGAAAAAGTGTCATCAGCAAATATAAGTTTAATTACTTAAATAAACCAGACGTAAATGATGACACTTAAGTTCGCATTTAGGTGGCAGTGCTTAATTAGAATATCGTCTGAACGCCACGACAAACAGACTTACTAACAAAAGACCCAAAGTCGTCGGTGCCGATACCGCTGTTGTATTCCATCGCATGTCATCGACCCAGAACCAAGTAGAATTTGTCTGCTCAGTAAATCTAATTCTATCAAACTGGCCTGTAAACAAAATTTGGCTTGTGCTGCCCACAACAGATCTAGATACATCTAATACTGATTGCTGTGTTTGGCTTAAGAATGTTTCAAAAAGATAATCCGCTTCATTATTGGTTCTAAAAAGGAAACTTAATTCAGTTACCGTAGTGTCAAACACCAAGTCCACAATATTAAGATCTCCATCTACACCACAAGTTGGTCTTACTCCGATCATTAGCCATGCAGTCCCACTTAGACCGCCTACGTTACACTGACTATTAATATTTGCAGTAGGCCCGTTTACTCCACTAATTGTATTAATTGTTAATCCATTGGCGCTAAATTCATTAGTTGCAACTATAGAAGTTGGACCAGTTCTATCAAATCCTTCAAAGTTTTGAGGTGAATTTACGATAGTATTTCCAAATGAAATAATATTCGCATTGGCGCTAAAGCAAACAAAAAGTGAAAGTCCTAAAAGGGATGTGAGAATTTTTCTAGACAACATAACACTACCTTAATTTTATTTAACTTAAAAAAATCGCTTTACATTGTCTACAAAGCAAAACCCACACCAAAATACAAGAGATTGAAAAATAGTTATTTTTTTTAATAAAGAATTAACTGTGTAAAAAAAAATGACAAATTTTCCAATTTCTCGAGGCAAGTCATGTATCTAATTGGTTCTTATATACCATTATCCGTCAACCCCTTTTACTCGCATTCTGAAAACGTTAGAGCAGATACAATTGACTACAATCTAGCTCGTATAAATATTCAGAGTCTATTAGGTAAACAAACAACACGGTGTGGCTGGTAACTAGCCGGGCCCGGGGGAATGAATTATGAGTACATGTGTGTATAAAGTACTGATCATCGGCGGCGGCTTTTCCGGTATGTCGGCGGCCATTGAAATAAGCAAAAAAGGCATAGCCGTTGATCTGGTAGAAATCGATAAGAACTGGCGCACCGATGAGGCCGGAATAAGCATTGGCAGCGCTACCATCCGCGCATTTGCCCAGATTGGTATTTTATCGTAATGCCAATCTAGAGCATTGTGCGGTGTATAGTAGTTTTACTCCTTACCGTATTAAGGAGATCATGGCTTGCGCCACGATGACGATTCTTCGAAGCAAAAGACGGCAAAACTGTACCAACATGACCGCTTTTGACCAATTGCCGAAGCGTGAGAACTCATCCGCCTAATACCCGCGCTTTCGGTTGTCTGGTTGTGACGTTGTGCTAAACATCGACTTCATCTGATTGGCAAACGCGACGAATTTTTCCTTCATCGTACGTTTTATATCGATATCAACACCGCCCATGAGCACAAAGCCTTCTACCGTGATTGTAGGTGCCTGGCGATCGGCTATTGAGGCCGTTTTGTTATCCACTCCGCCCATAATACAAAAGGTCTTGGTCACCACATTCACATTTTCGGGCACTTTAATATCCGTACCGCCCATCACGCACAGTACTTTTACGGTAACGTGCTGTGCGCGAAACTCGGCATCGGTAAAATCAAGAGTGGTGCCGCCCATAAAGTCGATCACCCGGATTTCCCGTGGCACTGTCCAGCGACCGCCGCGGTCAGAGCCGCCCATAATATTCACAATAGTATCGCGCTCCGGGACTTCGCCGGTTGCATAGTTCACACTGAACTTGTGTTCTTTTTCACGGCTGTAATCACCGTCTACCTGCAAGGTTAGATCCGCTGCCAGAGCGACAATTTCATGATGGTCATTACTCGCCATGGCTTCGTCCAATCGTCGCTCAAAAGCTTCCACAGAAATCACACCGTGACTGTAGTGATAAATGAGTTTATCAATGACTTCTTCGCGTACCTGCTCAATTGGACGGTCTTCCAGCTTTACCATGACGGTTTCCTTGTTCTCGTTATGCGTGTTATTCACGCTCATCTAATAATGCTTCAATTAGAAGCAAAGTCCACACCAAAATAAAAGCAATTAAAAATCAATAAATTAGAATTTAAACCCAAATACAAGCTTAGCGCTTTTCGCCATTTATTAACTAATATCGCCGATGTCACGGATATACAGCCACCAGCTTTTACTATCTCTTATCAGGAAAAGGTCACACCGAAAACGGGAACTTTTCCGTGGCTCAGATGATGGAACACTGTCAGCATAAAATTACTGTAATGCACTGAAATAACCCTCGAACATTACACGTATACTCCAGTGACGGGCTTCATCACCCAATCACCCTGGCCAGCCTTTCGGCTGGCTTTTTTTATTTGAAGTTCCAGTCGGGAATTTATGTGTTAACACCGGCCAAACGACTTTCTTGCACCATCGGGAAAAGCACTACTACTTTAGCACTAAGCGCCTAATAACTTGGTACTTTTCTAAAGTACTACAAGGTAAAACCGGGAACTTTTCCCGGTGTCACAGGGAACAATTCCATAGGAGGAATGCCCGCAAATTTTCATACTTAGCCTCATGTTAACCAGCCATTAACACGATGCGTACATCCAATGCAGCCACATACAATAACAGCAGATGTTGGAACGCACAGGGCACACAATCGGACACACATCATGAAAAAAACCGCTTACCTATATTTGGCATCCTGCATAGCCGCAAGCTTTCAGGCCAGTGCTCAGGAACAAGGCATTGAACAGGTCACCGTATACGGACAATCTCCCCTTAGTTTTGTGAGTGGGCTAACGGAATACTCGCCCGCCAGTCAGCATTTGGATGCCGATGCATTGGAAGTTGAAAATGGCAATTCGTTGGCCAGAATTCTGGACAATCAACTGGTCAGTGTGTCGATCAACGATGTGCAAAACAACCCGTTTCAGGCCGATCTCCAATACCGTGGATTTACCGCCTCTCCCTTGCTGGGTCTGCCTCAAGGGCTGTCGGTTTACTTAAACGGCACACGCTTTAACGAACCTTTTGGTGATACCGTAAACTGGGATCTCATTCCACCTTCAGCATTGGATTCTGTGACCCTGGTATCAGGTGCTAACCCGGTATTTGGTCAGAATACCCTGGGTGGGGCGCTTATTTTAAATACCAAAGACGGCTTTTCTTTCCCACACAATAAAGTCACCGTCATGGGCGGCGATTTTAGCCAGCGCGGCATCAACCTGGAGTCAGGCGGCAACAATGGCGAGTGGGGCTATTACATTAATATCAACAAATACGAAGAAGACGGCTGGCGCGACTATTCGCCCAGCGATATTCAGCAAGGACTGGCTAACATTACCCACAAAGGTGAAGACAGTGCCACCCGCATCACGCTGGCTGTGAATGAAAACGATTTGATAGGTAACGGTGCCATTCCGGTAGACTTGATCCCGCACGAGGGGCGCGCAGCCATTTATACTCGCCCTGATCAGACCTTTACTAACCTGCGCTTCCTGAACCTGAATCACGAATGGAACCTGGACGACGATTTGGTATTGCGTCTGAACGCCTATTACCGTGAAAACGAAATCGAAACCTACAACGGTGACGACAGTGACTACGAAGAATGTGATGTAGGCTACGGCGAGACCTTATGTGAAGAGGACGAAGAAGCTGAACTGTTTGAAGACGATGACGATGATGCAGAGGCCGCCACGCTCACAACGTCTGATGATGACGATGACGACGATGACGACGAAGAATTCGAAGAAGACGACGCCGTTCAGTTTGTAGGTTTTGACCCGTTAGTACCCTTAGAAAACATCAGCGACGTTGACCCTGATACCCTGGACGGTACCGCCAATACCAGCTTTACCGACCAGCAAAGCTTTGGCTTCAGCGCCGAACTGGCGGGAAAAGCGGCCACAGGTTCAATGACACATCACTGGGTAGTTGGTCTGGGCATCGACACCGCTGATATTTCATTTCGCAGTGATACCGAGTTCGCTGTTCTTGATAACGACACCGCAGAGAGCAGCCGTGGCGTTACCGGCATTGGTGTATTTGACGAAGGTTCCCGTGTGCGTCTGACCACCGATGTTCGCCACACCTATGCGTTTGTTAGCGATGTCATAAATCTGAACGACAACTGGCAACTGGCTCTGGCCGCACGCTACAACAAATCCACTATTGATATGGTAGACGGCGTTGAAGTAGGCGAAGGCTCGCTGAATGGTAACCACGCATTTAACCGGTTTAATCCGTCTGCCACGGTGCACTACCGTACCGACGGCTACCACGCTTATGCGTCTTACAGCCAATCGTCACGTACGCCGACGCCAGCAGAACTAAGCTGCGCCGACGAAGACGATCCGTGTAAACTGCCCAATGGTTTTGTGGCCGATCCGCCGCTGGATCAGGTACGCACTGATACCCTTGAACTGGGCGCCAATATTACGCTGGAGAACGGCTTGATCCACGCCGCGGTGTATCGCAGTGAGAGCAAAGACGACATTATTTTCCAACAGGCCGGTGACCGCGCGTCGGTAGGCTACTTTGTAAACGTAGACAAAACGCGCCGTCAGGGTGCTGAATTCAGCGTGTTACAGCAGTGGGACGACCTGGAAGTGTCTGCCAATGTAAGCTACTTGCAGGCGACCTTTGAATCTCCTTTTGTCTCGTTCAGCCCACAAAACCCCATGGGACCTGGCCGCCAGGTTACGCCGGGCGATACCATTCCGGGCCAGCCTGAATGGCTTGCCGGTGTGGAAGTGACTTACCCGCTGCTGGACAACCTGTACATCAGTGCAGATGTGGACTACGCATCGGGCCAGTATTTCCGTGGCGACGAAGCCAACGAGAACCGCGAGTTAGATGGTTATACGCTGGTTAATCTAAGTGCCACCTATGCTCACTCAAGTGGTATTACCGTTGGCCTGCGTCTGGAAAACGTGTTTGATACCGAGTTCGAAACCTTTGGTACCTATGGCGAAGCCGATGAAGTGTTGGAAGATATTTATGACGATATCGAATCGACTGAGTTTGTAGGCCCTGGCCAACCCAGAACGTTAAGACTGTTTGCGTCTTATCAGTTCTAACTCTCGTAGAATCCCGGTTGGTTGCTAATGCTGTAACCAACCGGGAATAAACCAGGCTGTCAGCCTCACAGCCACATGTAAGCCAGCGGAATTGCCGTACCGAGCAACACCAACCAACCGCGTCGCCACGACAGTGCGCTGTATTTTCCCTTCACCATGAATAGCGCCGACACCGCCAGGTATATCAGCAACACGGCATACACATCAGAGAACACCACCCACTTTTGGCGTACCTCGTTAAGGTGAAGCCGGTTTAATGCAGGTATGATTGGCCGCGGTGTAATGGCTTCGTAAACCGCGCGCTGCATATTCAGGTTCAGCGTAATAGTATGCCCTTGCTCCAAAAACAATTTATAACGAGACGGAGACTCCCAATAGCTGGCTTTTACAGACGTATCGAGATTGAACGCGTTAAGCAAATACGCGTTGATTTCTGCATCGCTGGCCTGGAGAGTCAGGCTAACCTCAGCTTCAGCGCGCTCGACAATATAGTTGGGGTTAATATCACGCACATGGTTAAGCGCCAGTCCTGACACAGCAAACACCAGGGTAAAACTAATGCAGAAGTACCCGATGTCGCGATGCAGCGTGCGGTTTAACCTGAACCAGTTCACGCTCCGTAACCGGTTAATCAAGAATGTCTACCGCGACAGGCTCTACTTGATAGATAGCCATGCCTTCTGTCACTGTTTTCGGATCGAAGTCCTCGCCGTTTCGTTTTGCAAGCGCAGCCAGATAGCGTTGAGTCTGGGCCTGAGATAAGTGCACAGCATACAGTTTGCCTGTGGCGATGGCTTTGCGGCCTTTGGCGTGCATTGGAAACACCATATCGCCATCCTGCACTTTCAAACGCAATTTTTGAAACCGGGCATCCGAGGCAATGTCGGCCCAGCAGCCTCGCATTGAGCACACCCCAACAACGGTACCTTCAATTGTTACGGTTTTATCCAGATATGCTTCCGGGGAAGCAAGTATCGCAGACACCGCAACAGGCGGTTGATGGGTCAGTGCTTCACCAAAGTGTAAGGTTTCTGCGTGACTCACGCCGCTCATACTCAGAGACGCGAAAGTCAGAAGTGCGCCAAGCACGCGTTTGTTTTTATTCAAAATTGGCATGTAGCCTCCGGGTTTATACTTGACCTGACCGGGTTGTACCGGCCCGTCATAACAGGGTTAAAAATGCGACCAAAGCAGAGCGCTCTTCCTTGGTTAATTCCAGCTTTACCAGTAGCGGGGTTGTTTCAGGGTACAGAGGATCATTGTCGTACGCCTCACGGCGTTTCGTTCTGGCTCCCCCCGCGTTGTACAGGTTCACAACACCCGGCAGACTGCTGAACAAACCGTTGTGCATCCAGGGCCCGGTGTGACTCACTGCCAACAGCGAAGGCGTGCGAAAACGACCAACATCACTTGCCAGTCCGGTCACCTCGTAACGCCCCAGGTCCTCGAACTTGCGGCCGTAATAAGACAGCCCGGTATTGTGAAACTGATTGTCACTTAACAGCGCCCCTTCGTGACACGTCATGCATCGCGCTTTGGTACGAAACAGGTGCAAGCCCCACAGTTGCTCGTCACTCAGCATACCAATAGCCACTTCAGGCTCCCCGGGCAAACGTTGTAGCACTTGTTGAAACGGGGTATCAGGCGGCGGTATCTGCCGTTCAAACTGCGCTATCGCATCGGCAAGATGCACACTTTTGATCTCTGAAATGCCGTATGCAGCAGCGAAGGCGCTAGCGTACTTTTCGTTTTGATTCACACGTTTCACCAACTCGGCCACCGGTAAATCCATTTCTTTGGGGTCGCTGACAGGAAACAATGCCTGATGCTGAGCGGAATTTGCCCGTCCATCCCAAAACAACGAGGTCCATAAATTAATACCAAACAGTGCCGGTGTATTTCTGCGCCCTACCTGCCCATCTATGCCAACCGCTTGCCTGCGTCTGTCGGCAAACACCAGGTGGGCAGCATGACAGGTAGCACAAGACACGGTGTGGTCACGTGACAACATGGTGTCGTTAAATAGGGCCTCGCCGAGTGCCACTTTGCCGGCATCGGCTTTTTCGGGTTGTGGCAAAGCCTGCATTGGCGCTGGCGCGATATTGTCTGTTGTAATAGCAAGGGGCCAGTATGACTGGCCCTCGCTGTATTGCCCTCGCAACGCTTTCAGATAATCCGCATGATCTGCGGTATCGCCCGCTGCAGCGACCACAGGGCCAGTAGCGATCAGACACATGACCGCGATAGTATTTTTTACCAGTCCCATCGCGCTCCGGCCCACAAAGTTCGCCCGGTTTCTACGCCATCGTTACCGGGAGTCACCATATACGTTCGGGTATTAAACAAGTTGGTGATATCTACCGACAGAGTCAGGTTGCCCCACTCTTGCAGGGAGAGTGTATAACGGGTAGCCAGATTAACTTGCCAGCGACGGGCAAACTCGACTTTGCGATAAATAGGCACACTGATACTGTCGACATCGCAATCTTTGCACAGCCACGCAATATTGCCACTTGATATATACTGACCTGTGGCCACCGCAGTGTGATAAGCGTCAGTAAAAGCGCCGTTTAATGTAGTCGAAAACGCCTCGGTCCAATCGGCATGCCAGCCAAAATTCACTCGCAACGGGCGGCTGAAGTTGGTGTTTAACGTAGCAACGGCTGACTGCGTAGTAAGACTGCCTACACCGTTGCCGATATACCAAACCAGCTCATCAAGGCTCACGTCATCCACCGCCTCGTTATACGAATCCCCATTGCTTTTTGTGCGACTGAAATCCGTATTTGCCCAGAATGAATGAGCCCGCCAACTTGCACTCCAGGCAAGTGATATGCGGCTACTGGTACCAAATCCACTGTTATCCTGATACGCATAGCGATAGCCGTCTGCGCCCAATTCTGATTCACTGGCGCGGGCAAGCTGATCGCGCTGCCAGCGATGGATGCCGCGTAGCGATACAAAGCCAAACGCCCCCAGACTTTGTTTAAGGGCCAGTACCACTTCGTCATTATAGGGGGAGTCCAGTCCTTCGTAGCGGTACCGCAAGTCAGCGTCGAGACTGGACGGGACCCACGCCTGTAAGCTGCCATTCAGGATTGGCCTAAACTCGGTGTAATAGGGTTTGCTTTCCTGTTTGAGCTTATAGGTTGCCAGGCCTGCGTCGTAATAGCGACTCGCCCCAAACACTAACAGTGTGCTGTTGTCGTCAAACCAATCCCAACTGCCACTAAACCGTGGGGCCAGCGTGTGATTTTTAAAGAAATCATCGTACTCGTAGCGCAATCCTGCGTTCAGCGTGAGTCGGTCCCAGTGAATCTGGTCATTCAGGTAAATCCCTACCTGATTCACGTTCACGCGAATATTTTCCGACGGGTAAACAATACGGAAATTAAAAAATTGCGGCGACACTAACACATTGTCACTGTACAGGAGAATATGCTCAGGATTACTGAAATCCAGAGGCTCACCTAATTCCGCCTCCAGCGTTTCAATGCTCTTCGCCAATGAAAGCTCAACACAGTCCAGCGTATAACCGCTGCAGTTAAGGGCGTTGTTGCCGGCTGATGCGCTGTATTGCACGGCTGAGTTGTAATAGTAACTGTCAGCATTGCGTTTGCGTCCCAAAGCCTGATATTGGGCACTGAAGCCCACTTTCAAACGGTGCTCTGCGCGTCCCCATTGCCAGTCGTTAAACTGGAACTGATTACGCCATGTTGCCGTTGTTTGTGTTTTGTCTAAATCACCAAATCCGCCCTCGCGGGAAACCGGCTGCTGTGTATCATCGAGATCATCGTCAACCGCCGTATCCCTGCCCCATGCTTTCCCATTGGCTTGCAGCCACAAATAAAAATGCGGTGGCGCTTCGCGACTGTTCTCGCTGGTATTGAAACTAAACTCACTGATCCACTCACCGCTCGAAAATGCTTTTTCTGCGTTTAGGGTTGTACCGTACCCGCCGCCAGAGATAACAAGCTCACTGTTTAACACGTTTTCCTGTAGGTTGCGGTTTTCATAAGGCGCATACAATACAGACCAATCGAGGTTGTCAAAGAAAGCGTTGCGCAGTGAATATTTCACTAACAAATTGATGTTTTGCCGCTCGGTATTCACGATTTCCCGGAATGACACCTTGCTCTTTTTAGCTGTGAGGTAATTGACAGACACCAACAGCCCCTGATTCTCGCTTAGTGGTGTGGAAGCCAGAAAATTCACGCTCTGCTGTTCAAACTCCGGCGTTAGCAGGTCAGTGCTGAAGGCATCGCCATCGTCATCGATGTCTCCGTTAATGATGTGATACTGATTCCAATCACTGTTTGAACCACGGTAGCCTAATGACACCCGGGCTTTGTCGGATTGGACTGCAGAAGCGGTTTGAACATCAACAACCCCGCCCGAAAAGCCGCCAAATTCCACCGGTATATTACTGTCGTAAACATCAATGCTGTCAACGATCTGGCTGTTAACGTTAAAGTTCTGCGGTCCGCCCTGGACATCGTTAACGGCCCCCTCAGACCGATTGTAAGCCCCCGGGTCCAGTCGACTATTGAAGTTCATTCCGTTAATAAAAAAACCGGTTTGCCAGGGTTGGGCGCCAGAAATTGATATTTGCTTGGCTCGGATTTCCCCTGCTTGTGATACAGCCAGTGCGTCTTCAGATAACTGCACCCCAGGTAGCAAGGCAATCAGGTCGTTAATATCACCGGTAGTCTTAGGCGCATTTCGTATAAAGTCTTTCGACAACATAAACCGGCCAAATGCTTCCGGCGCTTCAATGCCGATATATCGACCAATCACTTCGATATGTTCTACGTTGTCCTGGTCTTCTTTCGGCTCGGTTGTTTCGGTCGAAACCAGTACTTTTTCTGCAGCGGAGTTGTCTTGGTTACTATCAACAGCCTGGGCTGCTACCTGTAAAGGTAACAGCCCAATTGAAGCAACAAGACCAGCTAACATGTTGCGGTTATAGCCTAGCACTTAGTTGCCTTCTCCCAATGGCGTAGCGTCCTGCTCATCGGCAATACCATCATTGTCTGAGTCTGTGTCAGCGACCAAGCCTGACTCAGCAATCTCCTGCTCTGTTGCGGTTGTCAGGAAGAAGTTCGGCAAACCGTCACTATCGGTATCAACATTGGCCACTTTGCTACCCGGATAGTCGTCTTTTTCTGCCCACACGACGGCAAGTTGAGCATACAGCTCGTATTGATCTGCGGTGGCGTTTACCTCACTGGCCGCGAACTGTTCTGCTTCAGCAAACAATCCGGCGCGGGCGTTCGCTAACAGTATCAATGCCATAATGTCTTGCTGCTCATTGTCTGATAACTCAGTTACTGCAGCATTAATCGCCTTTAGAGTGCTGTGTAATTGGGTCTGAAATTGCGAGAAGAGCGCAGCAAACTCAGTAATGTCAGCAGCCTGTCTGCGCATTGCGGTTTTCACCGTATACAGTTTGAAATAAGAAGAAACATAATCGTCAGAACCGGTTATCCACAACAGCACTTCAAGATAACCTTCCAGCGCTTCAAGTGTGTTGCCTTCATCATCTTTCATTAAAGACACAATACCGGTGAGCACAGAATTGCTCATAACAACGGCACTCTCGAATGCGCCATAATTGGCAGTCACGCTGGCAATATAGGCCTGAAATTCCAGGGCATCGATATCAGAATCGAAAGACTGGGCAATAACCGACATGTCGCTGGCTAACGCATTCATAACTTCGGTATTTCCAGCTTCCGCATACAAAGTCAGCAGCGCCTGATACCCCTCAATGATGGCAGCATCTGACATTATATTTTGTTCAGGCTGATAGTAGTTCTCAGCAATACTCAAACACGTATTAAGCACTCCATTAACGTCACCACCAGCCTTTTGATACAACCGTGACAAGCCTGCACAACCATAAGAACCCAGTGTCATTTTCGCACTTTCGCTGTAAATGTAGTCTTCGTCTGTGAGTACAGTGAGGGCTTCATCCAGCACAGTTAGTGCTGCATCAAGATGTCCGCGATTTACAAGTAACCCCGCCGTTCTGATACCTGACCCGGAGCCTGCGCCTTGTTGAACCAGGAACTCGTAATAGTCGCGAAGATCGCCGTTCTCCTCAAAATGCGTTTTTACCGAGGCAAGTAAGTCACTAAAGTCTTCACCCTTTTCTGCCGCGGCTAAAACCTGATACATATGGATAAACACGATGGCGTCGTTATAGTTTCGCGTGCCTGGTTCGAGCAGCGCTAACGCCAGATTCGTTTCTGCGTCTGGATAGTAGTAAGCAAATAGTCCGGCCTGAATTTCTACGATTGACGAATAGCTACTCAAGGTTGCAGCTCCGTATTCAGACGCCTCAACATTGTAATTAGCGTCATACCCGCTAACGCCATACAGTGCGAGTGCTTCAGCCAGATACTGTTTGGCCTTTTCCGGCTGATTCAGGTACATGTAGTGCTCTGCTAACCAAGTGACGTACAAAACTCGCATTTGGTAAGAGTACTGCCCTTCGTAATCCCCCCGGGTAATAACCCGGTAACCTACTTCCATTGCGATGTCTTCTAACAAGCCCGCAGCTGTTAAAGCACTGTCTAAATCAGCATCGCTGCCGCTTTCGAAGTATGCGGTCTGCTGGTTAGAAACATTAATTCGGCTGGCAGACAATAAGCGACCATATGCTGTTGAATACTCATCGTCATTAATCGCATCAGCGTAAATACGCACAGAGGTTAACATCGCATTTGCTGCATCGGCGTTACCGGACTCCTCATAATCATTGATAAGCCCGATAAAGTAATTTGCATCACTGCTGGACAGGTTTGAAATACCTTTTTCTGCCAAATACTGGTTAAACAAGGCCACCGAAGATGCACGCTTATCATCCCCCTCTTCAGTTAAGCCCAATGTATCCAGTCGCTCACCGACGGCCTGATAAGCCCTGGCCTGATCATCGAGTGTCGTGATTGCTGCAATATTCGCATCGGCCTCACTGGCAAAGCCTGCCGTGGTGTAGCCCACGGCCAGGCCGGCTCGCACTTCGTTAAGCAAATCATCATCAATTATGTTTTCCATACGAGCTTCGGCTTGCTTCAAGTGAGATTGAGCCGAACTGTAGTAATAACTGAGTTTATCGGCGTTGGTGCTGAATGACGCGGCCAGGCTGATTTCGGCTTCAACGGGATCGCTGATCACGCCATCGGTAACAGCAATGGTGAAACTGCCGTCGATTTGCTCCAGTGTGTACGGTGTATATTCAAATTCCCCGGTTGCACTGTTGATTTCAAGTTGGCCATTTTGCGGGGCAGTAATGACGGTTATGGTGATGTCGTCGCCGTCTGCATCGGTGATCTCAATCGAGCCCGTTGTGGTTCCCTGACTACTCACGGTCACCTGACTGGTGCCCACAACCGGAGCATCATTGACGTTCGTTACCGTGAAAGTTACCGTAGCGGTATCTGACAACTTCCCGTCTGACACCGTAACAGTAACGCTGTCTTCACCGAAGAAGTCCCCGTTTGGCGTATAGGTATAGCTACCATTGCCATTCAACTCAAACACACCATTGGACGCGGCTGACGCCAGGGTGAAATTCAACGTGTCGTTGCTATCCGGATCTGAGGCTGACAATGTGCCGGTTACCGATTCATCTTCTGACACCGTTGCGGCAAAACTACTCTGACTAAAGGCTGGCGCCTTGTTTTCACTACCGCCACAGGCAACCAGTGAAGCTGCAATGGCTAACGCCAAAAGACTCCGGCTCTTGTTCTTACACGTATTCATCTCAGATCCTATAATATTTTATTCCAACATTAATCGGGGAGGAGAATATCACAGCAACACAAATGAGATCAATTATCATTTGCATTTAAGATTAAAATATAGACAGTGTTGTCGTTGAATTGGTGATGGGATTACTCACAGTAAAACGAGAGCCAGATTAGCTAAAACACAACCGGAAACAGTAATGAAAACGAAAAAATAAACTTTTTAATACAGAGTGTTGAAGTAAAATTCGCTTGCAGAAAATAGATTATAAACTGAGGCAGTGTGGACCTGAAAACAGTAAGATATGCCCCACCCTACCCACACTATCATTTATTTTGATGAGCGGACTGTGGTGCCGTCTATTATGACTAAATACGCTGATTATGCATTTAAGACAGTCATTAATACTGTAACTAACGGCTAAGCAACCAGGTTTGTAACAGCACAATTACCAGCAGAATGGCACTGACCCATTGCCACAGTAATACCGGGTTTCGTTCAATAAGGGGCGGTCGCTTTTCGGTCGCAACAATGTCTTTGGGGTTGTCCAGCGCCGCTTCAAATTCCGATAACGCATTGAAGCGTTTTTGCTGCTCCGGTTGCGTGGCTTTCTTTAAACAGATATCGATCCACGCGGGTAGGTCCGGGCGGTATTGCTTAATGCTCTGGTAGTGGAATTCGTTTGCACTTTCGGGAATATAATCTTTATATTTAAAGGGCTTATAAGGCAACGCGCCACTAAGCATCTCGTATACAATCACCCCTAGCGAAAACATGTCGGTTCTAAAGTCACTGTGATTCTGGATCAGAAATTCCGGCGCAATATAGTTCACCGATCCCACTGGGTAGTCTTCATGGGTTTGTTCGCCGGTTTCCAGCAGAGACTTAACCAACACTGTGCCAAAATCGATGAGTTTGACTTCACCGTGGGTAGTGATCATGACGTTTTCGGGCTTTATATCCCGATGCACCATGTCGTTGCGCTGAAACGTACGCAGCGCCACAATGATCTGTTTAACAATACGTCGAACTGTGTCGATTGAGGGCGATGGGTTATCTATAATCCATTGGCGCAGGGATTGTCCTTCGATGTATTCACATACATGGTAGTAATACTGTGTATTCTCACGTCGCGGCAATACTTTCATTATGTGTGGGCTATCCAGGCTTTTGCCCACCCATTCTTCACGTAGAAAGCCACGCAGAAAAGTGGTGTCATCCTCGAACTTTTCAGTGGGTGTTTTCAGGCCGTAAACTGTGCCAGACTGCTCGTCCAGCACCTTGTACAAACTGGAACGCGTGCCGTTAAATACCTGTTCCAGTACCCGGTAGCCTTCCAGCTTTTGCCCTACTTCCAGCGCAGGCGGGATCACAAGATGATCGCCATGTGCAGACAATTCATGTACGTCTACCGCAGGTAAACTCTCCACTCTTGCAAGCAAACAACTGACATTGTCATCGCTGCCGGCATCTAACGCTGCTTGCACGATCTTACGCGCAGCCGCTTCGAGATCCTGAGAATCTGCAAGCAGTGTTTTCAACTGTTTGTTCGACAAAAAGCTATGTACCCCATCACTGGTAAGCACATACAGTTCACCCGGCTGCAGGGCAAACGAGGTGAAATCCACATCGAGTTTTGCGTCCAGACCAATGGCACGGGTCAGTACAAAGTTTGCTCGCTGTTTGGCCGTGTGATCGTTGGTAAGCAATTCGAGTTGGCCATGCTGAAACCGGTGGACCCGGGTATCACCCACATGCATTAAAAAACCCGTGGTCGACTTAAACACGAGGCTGCTGAATGTGGTGAGCATTTGACTGCTGCCGCCCACTGCATAGTCAAACTGACCGTGGCACCAGCGATTCAGACTGGTTAGGATTTTCCCCACCGAACGACTTACAGACCAACTGGGAGGGGTTTGCATGTAGTCAAAGATGAAATTGTTAACTACCGTGGTTGCCGCTTCTTTCGCTTTGCTACAGGCCGAGACACCGTCGGCTATTGCAACCACAGCCCCTTTGTCGCGGAGCTGCTGCCCCTCGCCCTGCCAGGCAGCAAAGGCGTCCTGATTTTCAAACTTGATCCCCTGGCTGCTGTATCCGCCAAAACTTACATTCAAATTTGCCATGCTTTATCCAAAAAAAGCACCTGCCTCTGGCGAGGACAGGTGCATTACCACACTTATGCCTGTTGGGTAATAAGGTTAACCTACGTGAATCAGTTCGACGGTACCGTCTTCGTTCACTTCGGTAATTGCGCCACTCGGCTCTTTCATAAAGAGTAACGCAATAAAGCCAAATGCGGCAGTCCCACTAATAACCAGGAAGAACGTAGACGCATCAACAAAAGAATAGATAGTCAGATAAGTTACCGCACCCACGTTACCGTAAGCACCGGTCATACCTGCAATCTGGCCGGTGAGGCGGCGTTTAATAAGCGGCACAACCGCAAAGACCGCACCTTCACCTGACTGCACAAAGAACGAGCAGGCCATTACTGCCAGCACGGCCAGCCACACCGGCCAGTTCGCATCGATATGACTTAGTGTGAAGTAACCACCCGCCAGACCCGCAGTCAGAATAAGCAGGGTTTTCTTGCGACCAAAACGGTCAGAAATAATACCACCGCCAGGGCGTGACATCAGGTTCATAAAGGCATACATACCCGCCAACAAACCGGCTGTCGCCATCGACAACTCGAACGTTTCTGCAAAGAATGCAGGTAGCATGGATACCACGGCCAGCTCAGAACCGAAGGTAGCGAAGTACAGAATATTCAGCACCGCGACTTGCTTGAACTGATAGCGATGTTGCTCTGCGACCGGCTTCACAAAAATCTCGCGATTAACTTTGAAGTTGGAATACGCGTCGAAGCAATAAATTGCAAACAGCGCAACATAAATAAAGGTGCACACATCGGCCGACAACATGCCTACGCCATTCGGTGACAGCTTCCAGTTAAGCAGTGCCAGCGCCAGGTACATCGGCGTTTTCATAAATAACAGGAAATAGAAATCGCCTTTGCTGGTGACTTCCATACCGCCGAGGTTTTTGGGTCGGAAATAAGTGGAGCCTTTAGGGGTATCGGTGACGTTGGTGTAATAAATCACACTGAAAATAACACACAGGACACCGGTAATTGCTACTGCATAACGCCAGCCGTCATCGCCACCAAATACTACAGCCAGTGTAGGTAAAGTGAAGGCTGCTGCCGCAGAGCCAAAGTTACCCCAGCCGCCGTATATACCTTCGGCCGTGCCCAGCTCTTTAGGCGGGAACCATTCGCTGACCATGCGAATACCGATAACGAAACCGGCACCGATAAAGCCCAGCGCAAAACGCGCAATGGCCATTTGGGTAAAGTCGCTGGCAAACGCGAATAAAAAACAGGGTACAGAGCAGATTGCCAGCAGGGAAGAGTAAACTAAACGCGGTCCGTATTTGTCAGTAAGCGCACCGATAATAACCCGGGCAGGTATGGTGAGCGCCACATTTAAAATCAGTAAGGTTTTCCATTCTTCCAGGCTCAGGCCCATGTCGCCCATGATCACCTGTTTAAGTGGGGCCATGTTAAACCACACTACGAAGGTAACGAAAAACACCATCCAGGAGAGGTGAAGTATTTTCATTTTCCCGGTGAAAGAGAAAATATTAAATTTATCTGCAGTCATTGTTACTACCGTGTCCAAAAAACAAAATAAAAAGCCCAATCCTGGCGACAGGATCGGGCTTCATTACCAAACTTCATTCAAATTGTTAGCAAACGCCGGGCTTGCTTTATTTTGTTATGAAAATAGCAATAACCGAGCCAAATTTCAAAAACCATATATTACAGCAGGTTATAAAAATACGACTCACTATACACACTTTAGCATGCACCAAAGATGGGAGAAATAGCGGTAATTATGCACCAAATACGCACAACCGCTCACGCCCAGTCTTTTATAATGCCGCTATTGTGTCGCGTTGAGCAGAAAGCTTAGCCAGTTGTGACTCTGCATCGGCCAGCTTGGCGCGCTCTTTCTCAATAACCGCTTCAGGGGCATTGCTCACGAATTTCTCGTTAGACAACTTACCTTTAGTGCGGGCTGCGTCTTTTTCGATTTTCTCCATGGCTTTAGCGATACGAGCCAGCTCGGCATCTTTGTCGATAAGGCCTGCCATTGGGATCAGGATTTCCATTTCTCCTACCAGCGCTGCAGCACTGGCCGGCGCTTCTTCGCCTTGTGCCAGTATGGTTACGCCTTCAAGACGTGCTAGACGGTCGATAAAGGTACGTGAAATACCCAGGCGACGCTCGTCTTCTTCACTGGCGTTACGCAGTAATACCGACAGCGGCTTACTAGGCGCGATATCCATTTCACCACGGATATTACGGATGCCCACAATAAAGCGCTTCACCCACTCAATGTCAGCTAGTACCTGCTCGTCTTGCTTACTGGTATCTACGGTTGGGAATGGCTGAACCATGATGCTGTCGCCGTCTTTAACTTCCAGCGCACTTAATGGTGCAACGCGTTCCCAAATAGTTTCAGTGATGAACGGCATTAATGGGTGCAGCAAGCGCAACAGGCTTTCCAGTACGTTGATTAACGTATGGCGCGTGCCGCGTTTTTCAGCGTCAGAGGCCTGATCATTATTCAGTACCGGTTTGGTTAATTCCAGGTACCAGTCACAGAACTGGTTCCAGGTAAACTCGTATACCGTTTGCGCAGCAATGTCGAAACGATACTCGCTGATGGCTTTTTCAAATTCCGCCAGCGTTTGCTGGAACTGTGCCCAAATCCAGCGATCTGCCAGACTCAGTACCAGTTCACCGCCGTCGCGACCGGTATCTTCAGTTTCAGTGTTCATTAACACGAAACGCGATGCGTTCCAGATCTTGTTACAGAAGTTGCGGTATCCTTCTACCCGGCCCATATCGAAGTTGATATCGCGACTGGTAGACGCCATAGCCGCAAAAGTGAACCGCAGTGCGTCGGTACCGTAAGCGTGAATGCCGTCCGGGAATTGCTTGCGCGTGCGCTTTTCAATTTTGGCTGCCAGCTGCGGCTGCATCATACCCGAGGTACGTTTAGCAACCAGTGACTCCAGATCAATACCGTCGATCAGATCGATTGGGTCCAGTACGTTCCCTTTCGACTTCGACATTTTGTCGCCGCTCTCATCGCGGATCAGACCGGTAATATAGATATCTTTAAACGGGATCTTGCCGGTAAAGCGCTTGGTCATCATGATCATTCTGGCAACCCAGAAGAAGATGATGTCAAAGCCGGTTACCAATACCGAAGACGGTACAAAGGTTTCCAGTTCTGGTGTTTTTTCCGGCCAGCCCATGGTGGCAAATGGCCACAACGCCGACGAGAACCAGGTGTCGAGTACGTCTTCGTCCTGACGCAGCACGACGCTGTCGTCCAGACCATTTTTGCTGCGTACTTCGGCTTCATCGCGACCAACATAAATGTTGCCGCTGTTGTCATACCATGCCGGAATCCGGTGACCCCACCACAGCTGACGCGAAATACACCAGTCCTGAATGTTGTGCATCCACTGGTAATAGGTCTTGCTCCAGTTTTCCGGTACAAAACGGATTTCACCGCTTTCCACTGCTTCGATTGCAGGCTTCGCCAGTTCTTCAATAGCTACATACCACTGATCAGTCAGGTACGGCTCAATAACAGCACCAGTGCGGTCGCCGCGCGGTACTTTTAACTTGTGATCATCGATTTTAACCAGTACGCCATCTTGTTCCAGCTGTTCCACTATGGCTTTACGCGCGTCAAAGCGGTCCAGGCCTCGGTAAGCTTCCGGTGCTTCGTCGTTCACTTTCGCATCTGGCGTGAAGATGTTGATCATAGGCAGGTTATGACGCTTGCCCATGTCGTAGTCGTTGAAGTCGTGCGCAGGGGTGATTTTCACGCAACCTGTGCCGAATTCCGGATCAACATAGTCGTCGGCAATGATTGGAATTAAACGGCCGGTAATAGGCAGCTTAATTTCTTTACCAATGTAGTCCTGATAGCGCTCATCATCCGGATGTACCGCCACAGCGGTGTCGCCCAGCATGGTTTCCGGGCGCGTGGTGGCAACCACAATGCTGCCACTGCCGTCAGCCAGTGGATAACGCATGTGCCACATGTGACCGGCTTCTTCTTCGTTCAGTACTTCCAGATCGGATACCGCCGTGTGTAGTACCGGATCCCAGTTTACCAGGCGTTTGCCGCGGTAAATCAGGCCGTCTTCATGCAGTTTTACAAAGACTTCGGTTACCGCTTTAGACAGGTTTTCGTCCATGGTGAACACTTCACGATCCCAGTCAGGCGATGTGCCTAAACGACGCATCTGGCTGGTGATGGTGCCACCCGAGTGTTCTTTCCACTCCCAGATTTTATCGACAAAGGCTTCGCGCCCCAGATCGTGACGGGTTTTGCCTTGTGCATTCAACTGACGTTCAACCACCATTTGCGTGGCGATACCAGCGTGGTCGGTACCTACCTGCCATAAGGTGTTGTCGCCTTTCATGCGGTGATAACGGGTCAGCACGTCCATAATGGTTTGCTGGAAGCCGTGACCCATGTGCAGACTACCGGTTACGTTTGGCGGCGGCAGTAAAATACAATACGGTTCTTGCGCGGGATCGCCTGAGGCCTTGGCTTTAAATAGTCCGTCGTTTTCCCAGCGTTGGTAACATTGCTGTTCAATGGAATGGGGTTCGTAGGTTTTGTCCATGGAGAGTCTCAAAGAATACCTGTGTTAAGCCGGTAAAAACTGCATTTGGCAGCCGGCTTGTTGAAAATATTTATAGCGTTGTCGGGCTTGCTGTTTAGCGGCCTCTTCTACCGGCACAAAATCAACAATTTGCTGGAACTGGTTGAATTGATTCACCAGTTGACCACTCACGTTGATCAGGCAGGGCCGGCGGGGTAATTGTTGTGCCTGCCAGACGATTTCCACCGGTGCACCACCGGGCGGACCTTCGCCAGCAAGATTGTGCGGCACAAAACGCGCCGCGGGCAGTTGCCATAACAGCTCATCTACCGCTTCAGCCTGGGCCTTGTCGGCGCACAGTACCACACTCTTCTGCCGGTTGGCATAGAGTTCGGCGGTTAATTCGCAGGCTTTCGCGCACAGGGCAGACACCGCCGCGCCGCCATCGGGCGACACGGTTTCTTCTGTTAGCGCGTAAAATCGAACAGCGGGCACGGGCAATTAGTCCTCTTGCGCCAAACCAGCGCGATTCATTAAGAACTGCGCAAGCATTGGCACTGGGCGGCCCGTTGCGCCTTTGTTCTTACCGCTGTTCCAGGCGGTACCGGCAATGTCCAGATGCGCCCAGTTGTACTTTTTAGTGAAACGCGACAAGAAACAACCCGCTGTAATAGACCCGGCCGGACGACCACCGAGGTTGGTCATGTCAGCAAACGGGCTTTCCAGTTGCTCCTGGTAGTCGTCCCACAAAGGTAAACGCCAGGCGCGGTCAGATGCCTGCTCAGAGGCATTCAGCAGTTCGTGTGCCAGCGGGTTGTGCGTGCTCATTAAGCCGGTTGCGTGTTTACCTAAAGCGATAATACAGGCGCCGGTTAAGGTCGCAACGTCGATTACCGTATCCGGGTCGAATCGCTCTACGTAAGTCAGTGCATCACACAATACCAATCGGCCTTCGGCGTCGGTATTCAGCACTTCTACGGTTTGTCCTGACATGGTGGTCAGAATGTCACCCGGACGATATGACTTGCCGTCAGGCATGTTTTCACAGCCAGCCAGCACGCCAATAACGTTAACCGGCAGGTTTAACGCTGCAACCGTGTGCATAACACCCAGCACAGATGCGGCACCACCCATGTCGTATTTCATTTCGTCCATGCCTTCGCCAGGCTTCAATGAAATACCACCCGAGTCAAAGGTCAGGCCTTTACCCACCAGCACCAATGGTTGCTGATCCGGTTCACCGCCTTTGTGATGGATGATGCTCATGAGTGATTCATTTTCAGAACCACGACCTACCGCCAGGTATGAGTTCATACCCAGATCTGCCATGTTCGCTTCGTTAACGCATTCAACGTCAATCGAATCATATTCTGCAGCCAGTTGCTGGGCCTGATCCCACAAGTAGGCAGGGTTACAAATGTTTGGCGGCATGTTGGCAACGTCTTTGGTGACTTTCATGCCTTTAGCAATGGCCAGGCCGTGTTCTACCGCTTTTTCGCCAACGGTTAACTCGCGACGGGTAGGTACGTTGAATACAATTTTACGCAACGGTCGGCGCGGCTCGCCTTTTTTGCTCTTTAACTGCAGGAAGGTGTACAGGGTGTCCTGGGTAGTTTCCACTGCCTGGCGCACTTTCCAGTAGGTATCGCGACCTTTCACGTGCAGTTCGGTCAGGAAACATACGGCTTCCATTGAGCCGGTTTCGTTTAGTGTCTGAATAGTTTTCGCAATGATTTGCTTGTACTGACGCTCATCGAGTTCACGCTCTTTACCACATCCAACTAATAACACGCGCTCGCTAAGCACGTTTGGAACGTGGTGCAACAACAGCATTTGACCGGCTTTACCTTCCAGGTCGCCGCGGCGCAGCAGGTTACTGATATAACCTTCGCTGATCTCATCAAGCTGCTCAGCCACGCCTGACAGGCGTCGTGGCTCGTACACCCCAACAACAATACAGGCACTGCGTTGTTTTTCGGGACTGCCGCTTTTTACGTTAAACTCCATGATGTCACCTCAATTTTTATCTGTCTGTTGCCCCGGCATAAAATTCACATGCCGTTTTGCCGCGCTTATGGTTTAATACCGCAGCAAAATGTCTTACTGCGTGGGTGCGTTTATGTCGATAATACAACGTTCAGGCAATCGCACCTGCCGGAGCCAAGGGTTAGTTATACTGGCAAAACATGTAAAAATGGTAAGTTTACTCAAAATTATAGCTGCTTTCACTAAAATTCCGACTTTTAGCATAGGCCATAAATGCTGATATTCCGCTATTTACTTAAGGAAACGCTGAAGTCTCAGGTTGCCATTTTTCTCATACTAATGGCAATTTTTATTACCTTGCGATTTGTTAAAGTGCTGGGGGACGCCTCTGAGGGTGATATTCCTGCCAGTCTGGTAATTGGATTCCTGTCGCTGTACGCCCCTATCCTCGCTTCTCTGGTGATCCCCATTAGTGCCTTTTTGGGCATTATGATGGCTTATGGTCGCTTATACGTAGACAGCGAAATGACCGTGATGCGCGCCTGCGGCATCAGCGAATGGTACGTCACCCGGGTAATGTTATTCCTGTCGGTGCTGATTATGATCTTCACCGGGTTCGTGACGCTCTACCTCGCGCCCACGGCAGCGCAAAGCGAATACAACTTGCGAGAACAAGCCAAGGCTGAGGCTGGATTCAGCGCTATTATTCCTGGTCGATTCCAGGAAACCGGCAACCAGGAAGCCATGATTTTCGTGCATGATGTAGGAAGTGACGACTCACTTCAAAAGGTCTTCCTGGCGCAACAGCAAGCCAACGACGAAGCGCAGGTTCGGGTGGTTTACGCCCAGCGCGGTACCATTAGCAAAGAAGCCGACGGGACACGTCAGCTTATTCTGAACAACGGTAATCAGTACGAAGGTGAGCACCGCCGGCGCGACTTCCGCGTCGTGAATTTCGACGAATATCAGGTGCAAATTGACGATCCGGAACAGCAGGTCTCGCGCAAAAAGGTATCGGTGTTATCAACCGCTGAGTTGCTGCAGGACAATTCCATTGAAGCAATGGCCGAACTGCAATGGCGTATAGCCATCCCGCTTTCCATTCCGTTTCTGGTGTTGATTGCCGTTCCCCTGAGCGCAGTTGACCCTCGTCAGGGCCGGTTTGGCAAAATGTTCCCGGCTATTTTGTTATACCTCGGGTATTTCATGTTATTGCTGGCCAGTCGCCGCGTGCTGGAAGACGGAAAAATTCCGGTGCAGCTGGGGCTTTGGTGGGTACACGGTATCATGCTGATGATAGGCATTACCCTGCTCTCCCGTGACCGTAAATTCGGCACCGAGTTGCGCGCCAAACTGTGGAGGAAAACGTAATGTTTAAAATCCTCGACTTGTATATTGCCCGCACGTTGCTGGGCACAGTAACCGTTACTTTGTCGGTACTGATTGGTCTGAGCGCACTGATTAAGTTCGTTGAACAGCTTCGCAAAGTAGGTGAAGGCAACTACGACATGCTGGCAGCACTGGTGTACGTGCTACTTAGCTTACCCCGGGATCTGGAGCAGTTCTTTCCCATGGCGGTGTTGCTAGGCGGCTTGATAGGCATGGGATTACTCGCCAGCAACAGTGAGCTGGTGATCATGCAGGCAGCAGGGCTTAGCCGTTGGAATATAATAACGTCGGCGATGAAGTCGGCGGTGGTGATGATCATTGTGGTAATGGCAGTGGGCGAATGGGTAACCCCAGTGAGTGAATCCCGCGCCAAGGAACTGCGCACAGAGGCTATAACCGGGGGCTCTCTGTTTTCCTCAGACAAACTCGTGTGGGCTAAAGACGGCGATGCTTTTGTAAGCATTGGGCAGGTTATTAGCCGCGACTCACTACAAGATGTCAGTATTTACCGCTTTAACGACGCGCTGCAGCTCGCCAGTACAACCTACGCTAGCGGCGGCTTTTACAAGCAAAATGGCTGGACGTTGACTAACGTAACCCACACCACCTTTACCGAGGCTAAAATTGACACAGAGGCCCTGCCTACCTGGCGCTGGGATTCAACCCTCACGCCCGACAAGCTCGGCATAGTGTCAGTTAAGCCAGAAGCGTTATCCATTCGCGGGCTCAATGATTACATAACGTACCGCATTAATAACGAGCAGGATACCAGCCGTTACGAACTGGCTTTATGGCGAAAGCTACTGCAGCCTGTAACCGTTTGCGTGATGTTGCTCATGGCCTTGTCTTTTATTTTCGGCCCACTTCGCAGTGTTACCATGGGTGCTCGTATTATTATGGGCGTACTCACTGGTTTCGGCTTCTTCATTACCAATGAAGTATTCGGCCCACTTAGCCTGGTTTACAACATACCGCCTGCATTAGGCGCGCTGCTGCCCAGCTTGTTGTTTGCGGGTGTTGCGACCGTGTTGTTATCGCGATAGCGGTGCTCAGGAACAATAGTTTATGAAATGGATGTTACTGCTGACTGCGCTTGCTAGCTTGAATGCGAGCGCTGACTCATTCAAAGAAATCAGCCACCTGCTGAACTTCGTAAAAAGTACCGATTGTTCCTACGAACGCAATGGCAAACGCCATACCGGCGCAGAAGCACTAGGGCATATTAAGAAGAAATACGATTACTTTTCCGATGACATTGAAACCGCGGAAGACTTTATTCAATACGCCGCCACCAAGAGCAAAATGTCGGGCAAATATTATCTTGTGCACTGCCCTTCTCAGCCCACCGTAAAAAGCCAGGATTGGCTGCTGGTAGAACTGAAACGGTATCGCAGTTCGGCAAAGTAATTATCACGACTTTGCCCGCTATTATTGGACTACCAGCTTTTGTGATCGTTTTGGTTTTTGGTTAACTTAACCACTTCCGTTTTCGCCACCCGATCCTGCAAGGCTAGTTTGTTTTTCACATCAAACAACACCAATAGCGTACCCAGCCCGCCAAGAGACGTTACTAATCTGAGCAGCAACCGTGACCAGGTCATTGGGGCTTCAGTGGTGCTAAAAATACGTAATCGCCATGCGCGCATGCCCAGTGTTTGCCCACCACGTTTCCAAAACCACAGGAAAAACCCAGCAACCCAAACGCCTACCCACACCTGAATAATGGTGGTAAACATCACGGAATTTTGAATAAACTCATTCGGCTCAGCGTAGCCCTGCATATCGAACAAGCCGTTTTTCAGCGACACCACCATAAACACAATCATGGCCATCGCGGCACACATACCAACCGCAGTGGCGACCAGCGTGTCGTAGATCATAGCCGCCAGACGGCGAAAAAAGCCTGCACGTTGCTGTTCCGGAGACGACGTTGACGTAGCAGAAGGAGTAGATGCGGAAGTGTTAGGCTTTTTTGCCTTTTTTGACTTTGCCATGGACGAACAAATTACCTCTATTACCTATCGTACAGTGTGCCACAGAAGCGCAAAAAGGCCCACAAAAACCCCCGCACATCTCGAGGCGACTGCATTTTCGACGAATTATTAAACAGTTGATAGCCTAGATAAAAAAAACGCTTGTCAGTACGGCCAACATAGTTATAATTCGCAACCTAACTACTCCAGCAGTAGTTAAGCACATCTATCAGTGCCAGAGTGGCGGAATTGGTAGACGCAGCGGATTCAAAATCCGCCGGGGGTAACTCTGTGCCGGTTCAAGTCCGGCCTCTGGTACCACTTTTAGATGTGAACACAAACCGACGAAAGTCGGTTTTTTTGTGCCTGTAATCGGCGGCTCTCCCCTGTAAACGAGGGATCAGTATTCATCTCGTTCTATTAATTATTGGCTCTACCCCATAAATGGGGGATCAGCAGTCGTCTCGTTCTATTGGACTACCCAAGTAACCACGTGAATCGGCCTATTGTGTCACTACCACTTAAACAAACTGCTTAACCTTATTCTTGAGGCACTTTCAATCTGTATCTCAGGAGAAAAAAGGCGGTCAGTATTTAAAGATTATAAACGACTTTATAATCAATTTTTTAAATAGATAACAGCCAGGAAACAAACCTTTTTGTTTCGACTGAATTTTTAAAGTTTATAAATTTCTTTGATTTACCATCTTCAAAGGCAACATTAAATTTATTAACCGATATATGGGTAACAGGCGGCAGGACATTTATACCTGATGAATCAATAGTATTTTTCATAATTATTCTTATTTTATTTAATGAGTACAATTTAGATGGGAGTGAAAGCAGAATTTACTTGGGCAGTTTTGGTAAGTTGGATAGGGCTAGATTTAACTAGCCCCTAAAATCTTGCAAGGATTATAAAGCAACAACGTTTGAAGCTTGTGGACCTTTTTGGCCTTGTTCAATAGTAAATTGAACTTGTTGCCCTTCCACTAAAGATTTAAAGCCTTCTGACGCGATAGAGCGGAAGTGTACAAATACATCTTTTCCACCTTCAGTCGGCGTTAAAAAACCAAAACCTTTGTCATCATTGAACCACTTTACTGTACCATTTACGGATTTAGACATTTTAAAATTCTCTTGTTAATTAAATAATTGGCGAGTTTATCCGCCAGTAAGGCGCTAAAAAATAGTAAAACATTAACTAATAGAGCAAATGTAAATACTAAATCGACTTTGAATAACAAAAGAAGAAAGAGAAAAGCAAGAGCAGTAACAGATAAGGTGTTAATTTTCTAAAGCCAGACAAGAGTACGCTAGTTCGCAACCTATGTATATAATTAATTTTTCGTCAGAACATTTATTACTACTTGCAGCGTAATTATTATCTTACACAGCACTATTTATTTTATAAAAGCAGTTTAGCTCCTTAATATGATTTTTACGCTGTGAAATTTCCTCAACGTTAACCGTAATGTTTCAGCAAAAAATATTTAAAAGAGGTACCCTGATACTTCTATAGACATACATGTTGCATTATATGAAGCGATTCAGAGTGGTACACCAAACAACTTACGAATACTCTGATGACGTGCAATTAGACGCCCATACACTTCGTCTCAGGCCTCGGGAAGGACACGACCAGCATCTTGAGTCGTCAACACTCACTATTAGTCCGAATGCTGAATTAAAGTGGCACCGGGATGTAGAGAGCAATTCAGTCGCAATTGCCAGATTTTCGGAAGCCTCACATAGGCTGCATATTGAGAGCGACTCAATTGTCCAAAAATTTGATGTACTCCCTCAGGATTTTCTTATTGAAGATTATGCTGTTAATTATCCGTTTTGCTACCCTTCCGAAGATGCTATCACCCTAGCGCCTTACCTACGAAACAACACTGATGAAGACTACATCCTCATCAAAAATTGGTTGAATAATGCGTGGGCAACTCGACAACCCAATCAAACCTTTAAATTGCTTCTATCCATGAACCAATACATTTATCAAACGCTCCAATATATAAAAAGAGATGAAGAGGGAGTTCAAAGTTCATCTGCAACACTCAGCAAAAATGCTGGCTCCTGCCGGGATTACGCGAATTTATTTATTGATGCTGCACGCTATTTAGGATTTGCCGCTAGATTTGTAAGTGGCTATGTACATACCGAGGATGAACATCATCTCTCAGGTACGACTCATGCTTGGGCAGAAGTGTTTATTCCTGGAGCTGGATGGAAAGGCTTTGACCCAACTCATGGGGGCCTGGTAGGTGCGAACCACATTGCCGTAGCCGTAAGCAGACTTCCTGAACTAGTCCCTGCCGTGTCCGGAGCATTCTGGGGCTTGCCAGGTTCAAGTTTGAAAGTGGACGTATGGGTAACGGAAATAGGCTAATCTGAATATAATTAAATAACGGCGTGCAAAGAATTTGCAAAGCGTTTTTTAAACATATTAACCAACTGATACTAAATAACTATTTGATACACTAACTTTTCAAAATCCGCCGGGGGTAACTCTGTGCCGGTTCAAGTCCGGCCTCTGGTACCAAACACCTCTAGGTGTGCATCAATAAACGGGCTCTACCCCATAAACGGGGATCAGCATTCATCTCGTTCTATTAATTTAGAATAAATCAGACGAGCAAGTTCACTTCAAACAAAAGCTTTTTCAGATCTTGTCTAGAATCAATAACCAGAAGAAGGATGATCGTCTTTGTAGGCTCATCGACTCGATAAAACACCACATTATGACTATCGACAAGAAATTGTCTGTATTCAGTTAACCCTAGTTCCAGGAGCCTGTCACTATGAGGAGCAGAAAACGGATTTCCAGAGAGTTAAGACTTAACTTTTGATTTAATAGCTTGCTTGGCCTCGCTAGCAACATTCTGATTAAATTTTCTGGTTAAAAATGCATCCAGTTTTTTCAAACAAAGTTTAAAAACCGTTGTCACTTTTTTGCTGTCTCCAATCGTCGTCAAATGCTTCATCCAGATCAAATAGCCCATTCTGTCGCGCACTGTGTTCTGACAAATTAAAGAGTTTTAATAATGCTATAGTTTGTTGCTGTTCTTCGTAGTCTTTCGCATCCTGAATAACATACTTTGCCTTGCCATTTTGCGTGACCAAAATGGGATTATCCAATTCCAGATGATTCGCATGTTCCTTCATGCAAGGTACAGTTTGAGTTTTCATGACAATCTCTATTGGTCTAAATATAGACTTACTATAGTCCGATAGACGACAAATGAAACGGATAGATTTTGTGCATACAGAAAATTTGCAACGCCCCAAAAATTAAGCCTGATCTCCTAAATTTAATTAACTATTTTAAACATTGGATGTTCTACTAATAACCGCCGCTACTTTTCAGGGGGGGATTACGACATGCATGCGTTATTAACAATTTTCGCCTTTTAGCAATTGTTTTTATTTACCTTTCCAGCTCTCAACCTCTCATTTTTAACAGGTAACCAAAAGTATACTAATTGATTGTAGTTTCAAGGTAACTAAAATACACCACTTACCAAAAAGTGAGAAAACACACATACTTAACTACATTGTAATACCAACCAAAAGCAACACTAAACAAGCTTGGAAAACGTGTATGAATAGCGACAACAAAAGCGATATAGATGAAAGTAAGCACAATAGAAAAGTTTTGGTACTGTTTGCTCACCCTGCGCAAACCCGTTCTGAGGTTAACGTTCCGCTTTTTGCAGATGCACAAGCAATCGAGCATGTGACCGCTGTAGACTTGTATGCCGAATACCCCGACTTCAATATTGATATAGAACGCGAACAACAGCAGCTTGTAGATCACGACATCATCATTTTTCTGTACCCATTATATTGGTACTCAACGCCATCAATTTTAAAAGAATGGCAGGATCTTGTGCTCGAGTATGGCTTTGCTTATGGACACGAAGGAACGGCACTTAAAGGTAAACAATTTTTATGCGCAATAAGTGCTGGCGGCAAAGAAGAAGCGTATCAAACTGACGGTTTTAATCATTTCACTATCCGCCAACTTCTCCAACCACTTGAACAAATGGCAAGTATTACTCATATGACCTACCTGGCGCCTTTTGCATTGTTTGGTTCTCGCACCGCACAGGAAGAACACCGTATTAGCGATCATCGTCGAAAATGGACGACGTTGCTAAACAAACTCGTCAAAGGCGAACTGAATATGGAGAAAGCAATGAACATCGAAAACCTAGCCGATTTGTGCACACAGTCAGGAGAGTAAGATGACAGGCTATTTTCTCTATGCGTTTATTTATCTGGTGGCGGCGGTTATTGCAGTTCCCATCGCTAAGCGATTAGGGCTTGGTTCGGTTTTAGGCTATTTAATCGCAGGCCTGGTTATTGGCCCGGTATTCGGACTTGTGGGTGACGAAACCACAACTATCCAACACTTTGCCGAGTTTGGTGTGGTGATGATGCTATTTTTAGTTGGCCTGGAGCTTGAACCTCGCTCATTGTGGGCCATGAAATCAAAGCTTCTGGGTTTGGGCGGATTGCAGCTTGGACTGACTGCTGCGCTTATTACCGCCGCAGCAATTGCATTAGGTCAACCCTTTGGGGTTTCCCTGACGATAGGACTCATTTTTGCGCTGTCCTCAACTGCTATCGTACTACAAACTTTTCAAGAGAAAGGTTTACAGCAAACAGAAGGAGGCAAAAGCGCGTTTTCGGTGCTGCTGTTTCAAGATATCGCCGTCATCCCTATGTTAGCGCTAATCCCGCTGCTGGCTATTCCTGAGCTGGCGTCGAGTGCTGCAGAGCATGGTTCGAGCAGCGAAAGCCACAACAACTTAAGCCTGGTAGAGGGGCTACCACCGTGGGGCTACGGCTTGGTTATCATCAGTTCTGTGGCCTTTGTCACAGTGGGCGGTCACTACCTAAGCCGCCCTTTATTCAAATTTGTCGCTTCGTCACATCTACGTGAAATTTTCACAGCAACGGCGTTAATGCTTATTATCGGTATTGCCGCTCTGATGGGGTTAGTTGGTCTTTCCCCCGCCCTGGGCGCGTTTCTGGCTGGCGTAGTACTTGCCAATAGCGAGTTCAGGCACGAGTTGGAAGCTAACATTGAGCCTTTCAAAGGACTCCTCCTCGGGCTCTTTTTTATTACCGTAGGAGCAGGCATTAATTTTGGAGTACTGTCGGACAACGCAGTATTAATTGCAGCCCTTACTATTACGGTTATGCTTGTAAAAGCAATGGTACTGTACGTGATTGCCGTCGTATTTAAGTTGCGCGAAAGCAATAAATGGCTATTTACACTTAGTTTGGCGCAGGCGGGGGAATTTGGCTTTGTATTGTTAAGTTTTGCATCGCAAAACTATGTGCTCCCCAGTAATATTATTTCTGTTCTCTCTTTGGTTGTAGCCATTTCTATGTTCTTAACCCCCGGCCTTTTCATCTTATTCGACAAAGCCATTATGCCTCGCTATCAAGGCAGCAAAACACAACGGGAGCAAGACACCATTGACGAGCAAGGTTCGGTCGTTATTGCCGGTATAGGGCGCTTCGGTCAAATTATTAATCGCTTACTGGTAGCCAATGATGTTAAAACCGTGGTGCTTGATATCCGCTCAGAACAGATTGACCTAATCAGGCGTGTTGGCACAAAAGCCTATTTTGGCGATGCGTCTAAGCCGGATATTTTACACACTGCCGGTGCTCACGATGCCTCTTTGCTGGTTATCGCCATCGATGATAAAGACACGGCTGCCGAAATGGTAAAATATGCCAAGCATGCCTACCCCAATGTTAAGGTACTTGCCCGTGCATTCGATCGTGGTCATGGCTACCGTCTTCGTCAGCTAGGTGCAGATTATGTCGTATCAGAAACCTATCATTCCGCACTTGAAATGGGGGCAGAAGCACTACGTTCACTGAATATTCATCCTTTCCATGTTGAACGCCAAAAGATGGCCTATAAGAATATTGAAGATCAACAAAACGATATGCTTTATAAGGCATGGATTGACGATGCCAGCGGTGAACGCATCGACAATAACTACCTCAAACTATTTATTGAACTTGAGTCCTTAATTAAAAATGCACTGAAAGCAGATTTGCATGACAAACACTCAAAAATGCGTGGCTGGACACCGCCACCAAAAGGCTACGCTGAAAAACTTGAGCACGATGAAATACCTGATAATGAATAAGGTCAGACAACCATATCAAACGCTGGTTTTCACTAGGCTCTTAATGCAGTTTACGGCTATCCAACCAGGCCGTAACCCATTAAAACCCTCTCCGATGATGCGATTGATTAATATTAATAAAAATTAAGCTTGCAGCGCAATTAGAGGGCTCTCGTTTGTGGGGCCCAGCCTAGCGCTGCTTTGCGTTTATCTGCACATCATGGGTTTCAGACCACACTCTAAGCTCATCCAGAATGTGCAAAGCTGTTCGCCCAAACTCGGTCAGCTCGTACGTGACGGCAACTGGCCTATCGCTGATAACCTTTCGTAACACCATGCCTTCGTCTTCAAGCTCTTTGAGACGCTGATCAACCATCTTTTTACTTGCGCCACCGAGCATTCGTGCAAGATCGTTAAATCTGACAGGCTCATCTTTCAGATGGTAAATAATCGAACCTTTCCATTTTCCGCCAATTAATCGCATTCCCTTTTCAATAGCACAGGGCTCCATGCAAGCGTTGTAAACTTTTTTTCGTCCTTTATTGTCTGTTTTTATTGAACTTTCCAACTTACACCCTCTCATTTAAAGCAGGTTACTAAAAGTATACTAATTGATTACCGTTTAAAGGTAACTAAAATATACCACATACCTTAAAGCGAGAAAACACGCTTGCTTTGATTAACCTATATGTAAGCAATCTTAGGAGTCTTTTCAATGAGCACCACAAGTTTAGGCAATGTACTAATTATTAATGCCCACCAGTATTACCCATTCTCAGAGGGCAAGCTGAATGCTGCCCTTGTTGATAAAGCCGTCACTCTGCTTGAAGGTAAAGGCTATAACACTCGCGTAGTGACGATGGCAGAAAAATACGATGTGGATGAGCAGCTTGCACATCACCAATGGGCAAATTTTGTCATTCTTCAATCGCCTATTAATTGGATGGGAGTGCCCTGGTCATTCAAAAAATATATGGACGAAGTATATACCGCAGGTATGGGCGGCGCTTTGTGTGCGGGCGATGGGCGTGTAGCCGAAGAGCCTAAGAAAAACTACGGTACTGGCGGCACACTTGCAGATGTAAAGTACATGATGTCTCTGACCTTCAATGCACCAGAAGAATCGTTCAATGATAATGAAGAGTTTTTTGACGGTAAATCAGTAGACGATTTGATGTTCCCAATGCATATGAACTTCAAGTTTTTTGGCATGACTCCGATGGAAACCTTTGCCAGCTTCGACGTAATGAAAAACGCAGACGTTGAGAACGACTTTAAACGCTTCGAAGCCCACATAAACAAGCACTTTTAACCCAGTTATAAAGCGATGTTTTTGAAAAACGTCTGAGGAGTTTTTATGTCTCTTTTACGTCCCGTATTGAAATCCGGATTTTGCTTGATGTTGGCAGCGACTGCCAACACTCATGCTCGCGAGCAGTATGAACCAGGACACATTGCTTCACCCCAAAAGTATGAAATATTGCTTGAAAACGAACGTGCCCTTGTTTTGAAAATGGTGTTGAAGCCAGGCGAAAGCGATTCGTTTCATCGTCACAACAACGAAACGGTTTATTTTGAAAAAGGCAGCAAGTTAAAAATTGAAACGCTTGGCGGCGAGCAGATTGTTGCTGATGTTCCCGACGGGCATGTCATGTGGCATGAGGCATGGACCCACAGAGTGACAAATCTCGGTGAGCAGACAGCTATCGCCATTATTGTAGAAGAAAAATAGGAGAGGTTTTTAGTGTTATTTACTGGCCCCCCTGAAGCCCTGCTGTGGCACGTTATTGCTTACTGATTCTGCGAAGGAGAAAACAACTATGAGTTCACAAAAAGATATACACCTGTACACAGCCTCTACAATGAATGGCTGGAAACCTGTTGTTTTTCTTGAAGAAGCGGGTGTCGAATACGATTTAACACATATCGATTTTTCAAAGAACGAGCAAAAGGCGCCGGACTACGTAAAGCTCAATCCAAATGGGCGTATTCCTACCATAGTAGATCACGCTAACAACGACTTTGTTGTTTTCGAGTCAGGGGCCATTCTTTGGTACCTGGCTGAGAAGTACGGGAAATTCCTTCCATCTTCTCCTGATGAGAAATCAAGAACACTACAATGGCTGATGTTCCAGATGGGCGGTGTCGGGCCAATGATGGGCCAGGCAATGTATTTCCAGCGTATTGCGGCTAAAAACGGCAACGAGGATCCGTTTGCGATTAAACGTTACGTCGACGAAAGTCGCCGACTGATGGAAGTCCTGAATACACATCTGGAGGGTAAAGACTTTCTGGTAAACAACGAATACACCATCGCAGATATGGCTACCTACACGTGGGCACGTGCCTATTATTGGGCGAATGTCAGCGTTGATGGTCTACCTCACCTGCAAGCCTGGTTCGACAGAATTGACGCAAGGCCCACCACACAACGTGCTCTTGAAATTCCAAAGCCGTTTTGGGCTTTCTTTGGTAAAGGCGATGTTGAGGCGCAAGAGCGTGAAAACGCAGAGCGCTTCAAGAATGATGTAAGGAAGTAGGGGGAAACTTCTACTGCGAGCAAAGAATTTGGAAAGTGTCTTTTTTTAAATCCCAAACTATTGATTTGCATATATTAAAAGAGACACTTTCTTTTCAAAATCCGTCGAAAGGGGGGAGCTCTGTGCCTTCCGAATGTCGGCCCAATCAAGTCCTGCCTCTGGTACCACTTTTAGATCGGAACGCAAACCGACGAAAGTTGTTTTTTTGTGCATAAATTCGGAGCTCGCCCTCACCTATGCCAATATACACGTCCATTAATCGCCTCCTTGCTTAGTGAAACACGCTTTATTTTTCGTTGCAGTGGGATGCTTTAGCTTAATACTACACGATAGAGATATATACCCTATTCTTTATAGCAAGAGAGTACACTCTAGGTAGTTAACACAAGGATGTTTGTGAATGCCAAGAAACAAAACCACCTTTATTAACCTACTGGTAGAGTTACCATGGTGGGTGTCGGTACTAGTATCCGCCACGGCCTATGTGATGATGGCGTATGTGTTGCCATCCATTCAAACCGATAACCAAATCACCGACGCGGTGTTTCAAGCCTTCGTCATTCCAGCACCATATATTGCTGGCCTGATATTACTTGCTGCCCCCTTTGCGTTATTGAATACTCGTCGTAAGGCAATACAACTAGATACCCAGCGTAATATCCAAACCGTGCGTGATTTGCACTGGCGTAACTTTGAAGAGTTGGTGGCCGAAGCCTATCGCAGGCAGGGATACCGAGTAACTGAAGGTGGTTATGGTGCCGACGGTGGTATTGATTTAGAACTTCGCAAGGATGACCTGGTTACCTTGGTACAATGCAAGCAGTGGAAAACGCAAAAGGTCGGCGTGAATGTGGTGCGAGAAATGTTTGGTGTGCTGACTGCACACCAGGCCAACCATTTTATTATCATCAGTTCTGGCACCTTTACTCAACAAGCTATCGACTTTGCTGCAGGCAAACCTATCGAGCTAATTGATGGTCCAAAACTATTAGCTTTGGTAAACGATGTGCAGGTTTCACCTCAGGTGACTATTGAAAAACCCAAGGTATGCCCAAAATGTTCTGGTGAGTTAGTAGAAAGAACGGCCAAACGCGGCCCTAATGCCGGTAATACCTTTTACGGGTGTTCTAACTTCCCGAAATGCCGTTATACCGAATAAGTAAGGATAGAGATGAAAGACCTGGATGTTCACAAGAAAGTGGCCGTACTGATTGATGCGGATAATGCACAGTTAGCCAAGCTATCACCGATATTAGATGAGATATCAGCGCACGGACATGTGCTCATAAAGCGGGCTTACGGTGATTGGTCTGCCGACACCTTAAAGAACTGGAAGAAGCCGCTTAATGAGTTAGCTATCCAGCCTATTCAACAGTTTGCCTATACCACCGGTAAAAACTCCACCGATGCATCGATGATTATTGATGCTATGGATTTGCTGTATTCCGACCGTATTGATGCCTTTGCATTGGTTTCCAGTGATAGTGACTTTACTAAGCTGGCCTCACGGTTAAGGGAATCGGAAAAGTTTGTGTTTGGTGTGGGTGAAAAGAAAACACCGGTATCGTTTCGAAATGCCTGTGATGATTTCATCTTCACCGAAAACTTAGGCGCAGAGCCGGTATCTAATAGTGATACACCAAAGCCGGATAACGCGATATCCACCAATGGCGCGGAAGAACTGATCCCAGTATTGTTAAAAGCATGGGAGCTGTACCAGAATGATGATGGTTGGGTTAACGTTGGTCCGGCAGGAAGTTTCTTGAAACGCACAAAACCAGATTTTGATCCTCGTACTTATGGATCAGCCAAAGTAACCGGTGTGGTTGCTGGCCTGTCAGCCATATTCGAAATGACTAAGTTGAAAGGTAAAGGGGCGACAAATGGGATCTTCTATCGCCCGAAGATTGCGACGCCTTAATCAAGCACCCAAGACTGTAGTTCGTCTACGGCTAGACCGCTGCTTTGTTTTTGGTTTGGCTTGCCGCCGTTGATAAACACCATGCGCTTCCCGTACTTCAATTTCAGTGCGGTATCGGCAATATAGAGGGCAAGAATATTTTTTAGTTTGCGCCTCTACATCTTCCCATTCGTAGTAAACCCCAGGTTTATTCCCTTCAGAAACAACGTAGTATCGGCGTCTAGAATGCACTTCTGGCTGGATAGTAGACAAGTCTCTGGCCATATTAATCTCCTGTAAATAATGGCGTTAATTCTTAATTACGCTTTACAGCTTTTGAATTGGCAGGTTCAGTCGCTGGAAATTTGAATGGTATAAAGGTTTGACGCTTGCCAGTAGTGCAGAAAGTTACGCTCCTATATCTGGTAAATATACAAAGCAACTGCAATCGGAAGCAGCCCGTGCAAGTTTTGAAATCCAGACATTCTTTGCATCCATTGCAATATTAGTTTAGTAACGACAAGGCAAGTTGTGGACTTTGATTGGCCTGCGATAGAACCGATGTACTGGCTTGCTGAATAATTTGATTGCGAGTCAGGTTAGCGGTTTCTACTGCAAAATCCGTGTCTTTAATTCTGCTTTTGGCCGCTGCTACGTTTTCTCTAATGCTGGATAAGTTTCTTAAAGTGGATTGAAAGCGGTTTTGTTTGGCTCCTAATTCGGCACGGATACTATCCACAGTGGATAATGCCTTATCCAGGCTGTCGATATCCAAAAACAGTGCATCGTAGGTGCCGGTAGGATTGAAATTATTGCCAAGATCCATCGGGTTTGAAGAAGCCTGTGCAACACGTAATGGTTCATTGGTATTCGATACAACCTGACTACCTACTGTAATTAACGAATCAAATCCGCGAAAGGATAGTTGCTCATTTATTGTATCGACGATCGTTTGTGCGTCAGAGGTTGAATTTCCACCCAGTGCAACGGTAATTTCGCTGTAGGTATTACCACCATCAACGGAAGTTGCGAATTTATACGTACCTGCAGGTGCCAACCCGGTATTAAGAATTAGCTGCCCACTTCCCAGATCTCGGTAGGCCCCACTTACATCGTCACCATCATAACCAATCCCGAGCCCTTGGGATGATAGCCTGGCTGAACTACCCGAAAGTGATACATCTATAGTTTGCCCGGAATTAGCACCAACAAGAAAAGTTGCACTAAACGTTCCATCGAGCAAATTTCGTCCTGCGAATTGTGTATCATTAGCAATGCGATTTAGTTCGGTAGATAGCTGACTAATTTCTTTCTGTATCGCGGCATTATCAGCGACGCTATTGATGCCATTTTGTGATTGAATTGCCAGTTGCCGCATTCTCTGAATGATTGTTGTGCTCTCAGCCAGAGCGCTATCTGCAGTTTGGACCAACGATATCCCATCGTTAGCATTTCTGACAGCTTGTTCCAACCCAAGGATTTGTGATGTCATGCGATCAGATATTTGCAGGCCCGCCGCATCGTCTGCAGCCGCGTTAATTCTGAAGCCGGAAGAAAGTCGCTCTAAAGAAACGGTTAATTGGGAACCAGACTTTAAAAGCTGCCGTTGAGCATACAGCGAACTGTTATTAGTATTGACATATAGGCCCATGCTTCTTTAAAAGAAACCTGGCATCAGGTTTCCTACTACTCCTTTAGAAACTTTCCAACATTACAGACGGAACAATAACAACTTTCATAAATTGAACGCGCAGGTCGTTATCGGCAACTATCTGTAAACGTTTAATAAATAGAAATAACTCTTACATTTCATCAAGCATTGCATTGTCTTTGCTATAAAGACTCACCTGGTCCAGACCCATTATTTCAACAAGATTTTTAATTGTGCGAAGTATTTGCAATGCACTTTCGGGTTGTTCTTGCCCGTTACTTTCCGAACATGATTTCATGTATAAACTTTTCATAATCCGTCATCAGTGGCGCTATGCTGGCTGTGTCGCGCTTCCTCATGCCAGGCATCTGCAAAGGAACACTTTTCCATTGCGATCGATAAACCCACGTGAATTTTTTATGTCTGATTTGCTATCGAATCACCGGTTTCTCTCAAAGCGCATAAAACTAACAAGTTGCCTACAACTTGCTTTCTTTGTTCAGGAAAATACAGCTTCGATTTTTCTGCTCTCATTCCAGCAGATAAGCCGTTGTTTCTTGTTTGTCTTTACGCTAAATTTACTGCTCGGAAAAATCCAATAACAATACATCAAGGAAGAGCTATGACTGCTAGTATTCGTCTTGGCGTGATCAGTGTAATCGCGTTGTCACTTTCAGCTTGTGGAGGCGGCGGTTCAGACTCTGGTACAGGGGGCGGAGGCTCTTCACCTGTCACATCATCTACCATCATTAAAAACGCTAAAGACTACAGTCCAGCGCGCCTCAATACTGCAGCATCGTCTATCGCAAACGCGCAATACAAAGGCAAAACTACCAATGCAGAAGTCGATTTGGAATTAGTCCAACACGCATTTAACTTACTGTTTAGCGATTCTGGTATGGCTCTGCCTGAACTGGCAGAACAAGACTTCAGTGATGATGTGAAAAACGGCGCGATTAAAAAGACTTACGCTTGCGACCAAGGCGGAAACGTTTCTTACGACGGCAAGATATCTGGCGACTCAACGGGTATCATTGCAATGAGCTACCAGAACTGTTGGCTTTACAGTAATGGTGTTGCAATCTCTGGCTCAACGGCCATTGCGATCGAAAGTGTGTCAGACAGCAATGTGGAATACAGTATGTATTTCGACAATCTCAAATGGACATATGAAGGGACTCCATACACGCTGTCGGGTTTAGTGTCATTTAAAGAAGGTTTCGACGCCACTAGCGGAAATTACCAGGTAGAAACCTACCAAAATGTTGCATTTAATATTGGCTCTGAACAATACAAATTAGAAGGCGACTTTGATATGTCACCGTATTCTGGTGACTCAATTAGCCATGTTGAAGTTGATGTGTATATCGGCTCTGCAGGTAAACTGGTTATCGAGCTGGATAGTGCTGATGACTTCCCGCCCTATATGTACAGTGGAGAAATGACTGTCTCGGGTGATAAAACCGCAGCCTTACTGTTTGAGCAAGGCCCTATTCGCTATATGGAAGATACCGATAACGACGGTAACTATGATGTAGGTACTTACATAAGTAATATCTATGACTTGCTGGATGGTTCGCTGACAGACAAAACCCTTGTCGCTGTTAGCGATATGTCACTCCCTCCCATGGTGTATGCACCCGATTATTATTCATGGGAAACAGTGGATGCCACCACCCCCATTACCGTCAGTTCTGTCTATTATTATGATGAAGACACTTCCTATGAAGACTTAGCTATCAGCTATCGTTGGTATATTAATGGTAACCTCGTAGAAGACGTTTCAGGCGATACACTACCCGCTTACCGTGCAACCGTTAACGACCTGGTGGAAGTGGCTTTGGTGGTCTCAGACAGTGCCAATACTGTAGAATCTGATAGGACGACCATTGTACTTTCAGATGCACCAGCCCAGGTGGTGTTCGAAAATTTACCTGAATCCGTGCTGCCGGGCGACTATGTCGAGTTTAACGCGATAATTTCTGACCCAGACCGTGGAGACAATCAGGGTGTCGCTACATTAGTCTCAGCGCCCTCAGGCGCGACCATTAATGAGAATGGATTGATTTCCTGGCAAGTGCCGGGCAGTCAATTGTTTAAAACCCAGCGTTTCGCTTTCAACTTCTCGACTGGTGAAGATGATGCAGACGTCGTTGGTACCTATGTTTCAGTGACTAACAACGAAGTGCAAGAGTTAGCTCGCTCAGGAATTGAAGTGCCCAAATTAAACAATGCCATGGCGATTGGTGATTTTGACCACGACGGCGACAACGAAGTCCTTACTACTGATTCACAAAACCGTGTGTTCCTGCTTTCGTATCAAAACGGCAGTTATAGCCAGTCCTGGATGTATCCCTACTTATTTGAGCAGGGCGGAAACGTCAAGCAAGTGCTTAGTACCGATATCAATGATGACGGCTATCTCGATATTCTCGTGATTTCCAGTCATACCATCTCTTTGATTACCAACATTAATGAAGCAGCTACCACGCTGATGGAGACAGACAGTTACATACACAGCGCCATACTTGGTGACATCGACAACGACGGTGATGACGAGCTCGCTTACCTTTATTCAAACAGTGACTACAGAGATGCCGACAACATTGTTGTAATAGATATCGCCTCACCAGAAGCACCTTTATTTACTTTTACCGCAGATGGGATCGCCGACATTGCCTTAGGTAATGTAGATGATGATCCTCAACTGGAATTAGTGACCAACTCCGGACTGGTTTACGACCTTGAATCTGGTGCTAACCAATGGTTCCTGGGCTCAGGATTTGGCAGCAGTTACGTCACGGTTGGAGACATAAATGACGACGGTGTTGGCGAAATTGTCGGCGCAGACAACTGGAATTATATCTATGTGTACTCTGCACAAGACAAATCCCAGATCACCAGTATCGAGAATTTTAATACTTGTGATATTAGCGCAGGAAAACTTACAGCAGACAGCGCTCCCGTGTTGCTTGTTGGCGATTGCCAATGGGGCAACATTCACGCTATGAAGCTAACTAACAACACGCTCTCCTCTGTATTCACCGTAGATATGGTAGATCATGGTTCTGCTTCATTAACCCTTGGTGATGCCGACAACGATGGCCTGAATGAACTGTTGTGGGGTACAGGTATTACACACTCTGGTGAAGACTTACTTGTCACTGCTGATGTTACTGCTACGTCGGCAACAGTAAAGGCCACTGCAACGACTGAGCAGCTTGATAGCTTTAATGCGGCCGGTTGGGCAGATTTGTATCCGGGTGATGAGCGAGCCGTGTTCTTTGTTCCCAGTACTGGGAATGGCTACGATGGCTCTAAAGTTTTATTAATGGACAGTACGGGTAATTACACCACCAGCGAAGAGATCTCTTCCAACTGGGACAATTCCCGCATTGCTGTAACCAACGATTACAACAATGACGGCGCAGGTGATTTATTCCTTCCGTCAGCTGAAACCTACGATGGTTCTTTTGCTGCAATGCAGTTGAATGATTTCTCCATTCAGTATGAAATTACCGGTGAATACTCGAACAATATTACAGTGATCAAATCCTTCGACTTTAACAATGACGGCTTTGACGATGCCGTTTTTGTCGATGATCGCACATTAAAAGCTGTCGATGTAAACAATCAGGTCATGTTGGCAACGTACACCATGCCGCAGTACTTCCGTGACTTTGACATTGTAACCATGGATGGCAATGTGTATGTTGCGCTCTCAACAGGTGATGACTCAACACAGCTACTCAAACCAACAGCTTCAGGCTTTTCCATTCAGGCAAGTACAAATACTTCCTGCGCACGTTTAGCATTTATTAATGCTGACAGTGATCCTACTGCAGAGTTAGCTTGCTACAAGAGAAGTGGGCGATCACTGGTTTTATTTGATGTCACCGACGATAGCCTTAATCAAACGTCCGAGGTTTCGCTGGAAATGGAGATTGTCGATATGGTAGCCAACCCTTTAACAAACAGTGAACAGACTCTTCTGGTAACCGGGGAAAATGACGAGCAACACTGGGAAAATTATGGTTCATCGCGCCTCGGTGAAATGACTGTTGAAGGCAGCATGATTTGGCAGAGCCCGGCATTAATTGGTTCCCCTCGCAGTTATTCTATGCATGCAAGAAAATCTGCGCAAGGCAACCTCGAAGTCATGATGGCTACCGCCCGCGCCATGTACTGGTTGGGCCGCCCTCAGTAACTGATTAGTCAGAAACGACAAGCCGAATGTTACAGTGTTAACATTCGGCTTTTTTATGTCAGTATAAATATAACAACAATGCAAATAGCGCTTACGGACGAGTGTGTCGCAAAAAGTCCAGCCTATCTGGAAGAGGCCACATATTTACCTTGATCAAATGAATTCACAATACCGCGACTAGGAACACGGCAGGTTTTTGGAGCGTCTAAGAAAAACATACACTTGGGAGTATGATCTTCGAAAGTCAATTGCACAGCCCCCGTCATTGCACCACCTAACGAGTTAAACCGATAATTCGCAAACACGACTTTAGGACGACCCGCACTATCCGCTGAGACCACCTTTACGCCATATACATTGCCCTGCGAATAACGATTCATCATCCAACCTTTTGAGTTTTCTATAATCAAATCGTCAATCAGTTTAACCAGATTGATGTCTTCGGCCTTCAACTCGGCCGCTTTACTCACAATGACATCGTTCAAACGCTCACCGGATTCTAGTGTCAAGCCAGCCTGTCCCTTTGCGAATAGGTGCATGTTTGTCTCAAAACGTTTTAGCGCAGGGCCATCGCAAGCATTTTGCGCTACCAGCTTACTCATATCGTCCTGAACGCTAACCGCTTCATCAACAATACTCCTCGAAGCTAACGGATCCGGATTAGTAAACAATTGTCCAAACAAGGCATTACCCAATTCCCCCTTCATGGCTTCACTGGTTGAATAGAGTGCCGGGTCAGCATATACACCTGTGCCGAAGTCTTGATACTCAATGCATTGACTCGCCCCCGTGCGCCCACCATACATATTAACTTCGTATTGCTCTCGTACGCACTTTCTCTCAGTCATTTCCACTTTGTTTGCGGGTAAATATGCAGCGCATTGCCTACCAAAAGCAAAAAGGTAATTTCCAAATATGGTGTTAAACGCTACACCATTGCGGTCTAATTTGGCGTGTTCAAAGTCGCCTAAATAAATCGCTGTTAATTCAGACTCCAGGTTTAAATCTGCGTGGTTAAAGCTGTTAGCGGTTAATTGTGCTGCTAGTACCGAATTGCAAAGAAGACTGCAGCTGATGAGAAATACAAGATAAAACGATCTGACAGAAACAAGTGTGAACATGATCTACGTCCTTATAGATTAAATTTCAACCAACTCAAGCGTAATTCATAATCAACTAAATTGAAACTTATCTAACCTATAATTGTTCAATGTGAAATCTACTGGTGAGAACATGGAATCGATTGGCGTAAACCTATCTGCGTGTTCCGTCTACTAAGAAAAAACCATCTTCGATATTTCTATGGTGAAACCAATTAAGGCCAGTACGAGCCCAACACCACCAATCACATTGCCCCTGCCCAGCACAATACCGAGTCTGACAAACACTTTACTCACAAAAATCACTACGCCAAGGAACACGGTAAAGAGAGTAAACGCCGCGTTGGCAACAATACTCATTGGCGGGTCCATAATGGACACTACGGCTACGGAAATGACCCATATGACGATATAAGCGACGATTGCTACCCAATTCCAGTATTGCTTAGTCGCTGGCTTGCCAGCCAGACGAAACTGGATACTCTCCAGGAAGGTTTTGAGGCGCTCCGCTAGCGGCGGCAAATAGAGCTCAATGGTAATCAACAATAAGCCGATGACCTGTATCGTAAAGCCCACCCAATTTATTACACTGTTAGTCAACATTTACCAACCTCCCTGTCTTTTACGTAAAGCAACGCCGTTGATTAGATAACCCCGGTTAACGGGCCAAACCGAGTCATATCAGCAAACATCCGCGTCCTAATTCGCGAAGCCAAGCGAAACGTATTCGTCGCTTTGCTTGCTGGTTGATTTTTAACTTAACACTATATGCCAACAATCATTCTTTGTGCTTTGACGCAGCGATTGCAATGATAACCACAATAACGACGACAACCACAGCGCCAATGACTGAACTACTCATAATGAGCTCCTTTAATACAAACTACTAGATTTCAGGCGAAAATAGCGTCAAGTAACCATTTACCGCCTGTTGCACTGGGAAGACTGGGCCACCCCACACTCAGGCTTTTTCCATATTATCGAACTGATCTAACAGGTGCGTTAACCTGCTGCCTGACACTTCCCGATACAGCCACCCAATCAACTTGTTACTTCTGTTTTCAGGTTTAAGCTGGTTGATAAGCAGCGTAACTAACACACCAAATACAGCAGAAATAATGGCAAATATTACCTTTGTTTCCGCAGGCATTAATGAGAATAAATCAATGCCGGCCACCAGCTCGTACCCCAGAAATACATAAGCCATGTAGAAAGGTGCGGATAGCAACAATAGTTTAAATATGGTCATGCCGTGTGCTCTCACAGCAATGAGGTCAGACAGCGTTTCTCTAACCGGCTGAGAAAAGTCAATTTTGCTCAATAGCACAACCTGGCCAATGCTTCCCGCTAACCCCAATGTCGCAAACACATTGAGCACTAAGGCGGACACAACAGGTGCCGTCAAACTCCAGGACGACACCACGTAATGCCAAAGGCCCGCAACAATAATAAGAAACAGAAAGCCTTCTAGCGACCTTGCCAAAATAAGCTTATTTAACTCACTTTTATGACCTTCCGATTGTATTTTCTGAAGCAGTGTTTTGTTCAGGCTCATACACTCGTCCAGCTTTTCACTGTGTGCCTGCCACATGGATTGCATTTGATCTAAATTCATCCTGATTACCCCTTCGGTTTACGCCGTTTTCAACTTTAACTTCTGTTTAATGCGACTGATTTTGGTAGAGACATTTGAAATCGTGATATTTAAATTGGCCGCAATTTCAGCCTGATTTTCGCCTTCCAAATACATCAGCAATACCGCTTTATCTATGTCGTTCAGTTCGTTAATGAACGCGTATAACGCACTCAAGTTTTGTTCATTTTCGCTCTCTTGAACCATGTCGTAAGTGAGCAACCTGTCTTCTATTTCTGTGTGTTTGTAGGCGGCCGACTTGTCTTTGCGGTAGAACGAAATGGCGACATTCAGCGCCACCCGATACATCCATGTTGTGACTTTGAACGCGTCATTGTACGTGTCTAGAGAACGCCAGATTTGAGCCAGGATCTCCTGAACTAAGTCTTCCCGATCAAACTCATTACTGCAGTAGGAACGCGCGACTTTAAACACAATGCCCTTGTGTTTTTCTAAGATGTCTAAGTACAGCTGATGCCGTTCGACGCTCATTTCACATTTCTCAATGGTTTAATTCTCCCCGCATCCAAAATTACATGCCCAACTTTGTTTATAGAGGCTTGGCACAGCAACCCTCATAAAGCCGTCTGTTCCCTCGAAAAAAAGAGGTACTTTATGAATGATTCGCAGCCCGAGAAAAAATCTCACACTATTTTTTAAAATACTTAAAAAAAGCGGCTTAGTGCATAAATGCACTGCCAATGAAAACGTCTTTCGTGAGGTTTCAGGTATTCACACTATCTCAAGCTACAGCATTAATCGCCGTGCGTCAGGAAGAAAGGGACGAGGAAATAGCGGTGCGGCTGATTAGTTATCGCCTTTTGCGGTTTGCCAGCGAATGACAGATATGGTTGCCTGATTAGTTGCGCTCGACTTAGTAAAGCCACGAGACTGGGGCGCATCGCCCAAAGCCTGCGCAAAGAAATCAATCCCGCTGGCCCCTCGGCTGAACACATTTGCGTTTAATGGAGGTTGCTGTAAATGCATCAGGTTGGTTGGCGGATCTTGCCGGTTGACCGGTGTGGCAATGATCATAAACTGCTCGGTGCCCAGCGTTGAGGCATCAATGGTCCCCTCGAAATCAGTGGCTTCGCCAGGCTGTAAACGACCGCTGGTGCCCGGTTCAGGGTAAATTTGGGTTATCCCAAACAGGCTATCAATAAACAAAATTGTCACGTCTAACGCTCGAACGGTACTGTTTACAAATTCAACGCGCAATTCGTCGCCATCTTGAAGTACCAGGCCTCGCTCCGGCGACATGAGCTCAAATGCCTGGCCGGGGCGCTTGCGTTCAACGAAACTATTTACCCCATCGGTGCCAATCAGACTGTCTGACAAGCGCATCAAATTTAAAGCCCTTACCGTACGAGTCAGCATATTCGAGAGTAAACCGGCATAACCTGAAACCTGCCCGAGAGGGTGACTTTTAAAACGCGTATCCGCAGCGGCGCAGTTATCCGTCGGGGTCATGTTAAGCTCACAGGGCAATTGGTCTTGCAGCGTCAGTAAATAAAGGGCTTTGCTACCTGGATACAAGCTAATATCCGCATCATCCTCTACGCCTACCCAATTCAATGTTCGTGACAACAACGCATTGTTTGCCAGTGTTTGCTGAGCTTGAATCCAGGCATCGCTTGGCGGCGTCAGCCACTTTACTCGCAACGGCACGGGAAAAGCCGGACGACTCAACTCAGCATAATAGGTTCCGCTGATCAAAGAAGTGGGTATAGCGAGTGTTGACTGGGTAAGTTGTGCATGCTCAACACTGGCTTGGCTAATCATCTCGGCACCGGTAATTTCTTTGTATAACGCCACCTGCGCGCCGGTTTCAAATCCTTGTAATGAACCGGCCTGCATATGAAAAGTCTGACCTTTTACGCTCACGGCAAAACGCTGCTGTACTGGCCCCTCGCGATGAAATAATGGTCTGTCCAGACTGTCCCCTTCGAACAATGGGGTCGTTCTGAACCAGGGCATACTGTTATAACTTGCTAACACCATTTGCGCTAATTGCCGGTAAGTGGCGTTGGGGAATCGACTCACCAAACGACTAATAGAAAAACTGAATAAACCCTGTGCGGCCTGGGTATCGCCTTGTGGCAAATTCATCTCAGGCGCTTCTTCGGTATTTTGTGCGGCGTAGAAAGCGACAAGCGCGCCTTTGTTACCGCCCGGTTCAGGTTGATTCGACACAACAGCTGAACTGAAGGTACTCTGCGGCACATTGGGCTTTGTAACCCCGTCAGGAATCCCCAACGACGCGGGGTTAACGTTACGCATTTTCACACTGTCATTGGTTAAACTGCGCGACATTGTGCCAGAATGACAAGAATCAAAAATAAGCCAGACATCGGCGCCTTTATTGCGAATAGCATCCAGTGCCCTACCCACTTCATCGTCGGTTAATGCGTTGGGCACCTGTGAGGTTTGCATATCCCAGTTGGTCACATCTCTCGGCAAAAATATCTCGTCTAATCCATCCGTTTCCGTTCGAAAATCATCAGATGGCTGCTGGCTACCATGCCCGGAAAAATGCAAATACACAAAGTCACCGGCCTTCACTTTGCCAGCCAGAGACGCGAGTGCTTGCATAATTTTGGCTTTCGTAGGGAGTCCATCAGACTCAATACCGTCAGCCAACAGCGTTATGTTATTTTCGCTGAACTGCTGCCCTAACAACATGTGCTTCGCCACCAGCATGTCGTTAGCCGGACCGCGCAACGAGAGTTCAGGGGAGAGATTGGGATATTCTGAGACCCCCACCAGTAAAGCGTATTGTTGTGCCGACAGCGCAGATCTCGCCAACAGCAAGGTGAATAGCAATACACAGATACGCTTTACCATGTTGGCTCCCAGGTTCTAGTTTTCTGCTTCGGTGCTAATACAAGCAATCACGGGCACGTCTGCTTCGTTTCCGCGCATAGCATAGCCGCGGTATTCCTGTTGTTTGCTCTTTAAATTGTCCTGGCAAACTAGTTGCAATACTGTTTCAGTATTTAAGCGAACCGCATGCCGAGGGATCCAATACCACCCCCTGGGTTTTCGCAATAATACCTGAATACGATTCTTATCCTCGGCCCGCACCATAATCGGTGGCGACGGCAGCTCGCTGCGCTTAAGGAACTTTACCACACCATTATTCATCTCAGCATCAATGACCGGCAACAGCCACTCAGAAATCAGTAAGGGCTGACTTTCTTCCTCTGCATGCGTTTGTGTGCAACAACAAACAAACGTGAGCGCTATCAACCATTTCACTATCCTAGCTCGCATCTGTTTTCTCTACCGTAGAAAAGCGTTCAGACATGCCCTGCAGGAATTTTTGCCCTGCAAACCCAAGTGCCAACAGCGATATCCAACCCGATGGCGCAAAATGCCAGAGCTTCATATTAAGCAAAATAAGCGTCAATGCGAACAACAGCCCTACTACCCGATAATGGTCCTTTGCACGCACTAACAATGGATGAGTTAAGCCGGGGTAGTTAATCGACGTTAAAAATAGCGCAAATACGCCCCAGTAGGCCAATAGCCACCAGCCAGCCAAATCACTGTTTCGCAGGTATTCCGGCCCGTAATTCAGCAGGTTATCCAGTGCCATCGCGTGCATCATTACCCCGGGCACCGTGCCATGCACGGGTGACTCAGCAAAGTCATACACTCCCTCAATTTGCCCGCCGACCAACACTAGCTTACCTGCCAGCAGTGATTTAAGTTGCTGCCGAACACTGTCTTCTTCTGACCTTGCCATGGCAACCACTTCGTCCCAAAACAGTATTTGATGTGACAGACAGACTGGCTTATGTTCACTCTCCATCCAATCCTGATGAAAAGCGCTGCTAACAATGTCACTGCCAATTGAAATAGCGCTGGCAATCATGCTTTGCTGAGGTTCTTCACATTGGTTTTGGCGATGAGGCAGTGCCGGGGCGACATAGCTACTCCAACGCACACTCATTCTGTCTTCGAACAGTTCAGGTGACGTTGCGCAGTTCTGCTGCTTGCAGTAGTGCTGATACAAAGCGAACCCTGCTGAGGGTTCAGTGCCAGACAGTAATGGATAGTCATCACCAGCGTCATCCCAGGCCGTGATCACCGGCGTAACCGTTTCCTCAAGCTGTGTAATGACGTTGTTTTTCTGTAGATCGGTCGCGGTGCCCGCTGCGAAAAAAAGGGGCACACCGGTCGCTTGCTGATTCAGTTTCAAGGCTGTAATGGCGCGTTCAAACCCTGGGTCCATAGACCGGCGTTTCATCCACATCACGTCATAAAAAATGGCTGAAGGTGCTTGTGCCATGACAGTGGTAAGCAAACCGACCTGGTCCTGATAGCTCAAAGGCCAGTCATTCGATTGCAGAAATGAGGGGTAGAGATTCTCAATGCTGCGGTCATTAAACACGACGACCACAATATTTTCCTGACCTTTCGAATGGTCATAAAGATTGGCGCTAAGGCGGTAAATGGTTTTTTGCGAAGCATCGTCACTGATCCCGCCCAAGCCAAAGGGGTCGGAAAAAATAAGCCAATACCCTAGCAGTAGCAGCAACAGCCAGGTTATAACGGGCTGCCACGAGGAACGCCAGAGACGTCTTCCCGACGATTCAATCCTATGAAACAACAGTTTCTCCTACTCTGTCTGCAAATGAACATAACCATGCACCTCGCCCAGCTTTGTTCAAGAATTCGCAGTTGCTATCAGTACATGCTTGATATCTATGCCAGTATGGCAACATATCTGCCTGATTACCGCATGTAAACAAGAAATTAAACCGCTACCTGAATGTGCCACATTACATTAGCCGTTGCATGCACATTCAGCGCTTTGTCGAAGCATGTTTACTCCCTTTGTTTTATGTTACCGTGAATTGGGTAGTGTTGACATGTGATTACTATGAGTAAAAAAATCAGGCTCGGTTTGTTCATCTTTGTGTGCTTTTTCAGTTTGTCGGCGCTGGCCCAAGACGCTGATAACCGTACGCCCGACCCCGACTACGACACCCCACCGCCCGAGATAACCCAACTACTATCCGAACAGTGTGACAGCAAACAATTAAGCGTCACTGACTGTGTCGGAGTGCTCTCTGATCAACTTATCAATATGGCGCAGTCACCTTTACCAACCACAGAGCAAGAACAAAAAGAGTTCATGCTCAAAAAAGGTTACCTGGCGGAAGCAGGCGCTTTATTGCTACGAAATCTGATAAGCCAGACTAGCCCTTCAGACCGAGAGTATTATGTTCGAGTAAATAGTTTCAACGTACTGGTTAATATGGCCTTGGAGAGCTACATGGCCGCAGACCACAATCCCCGGAAGTGGGCTATGTTGCTGGCCCGGGTTGAAGCAACAGTAATGGCCAACACCTTTAATCCGGAAGTACTAAACCAGGTCATTACTGTTATAGACAACGTATTTGGACAACTTCCCGAAGTAGCCCCTATTACCAAATTTAAGTTGTTAGAACAGAAGTTTGGCATATTGCTGACTTTGCGCAACAACGAGAGGAATGCGCAGTTTAGTCTGCCCCGGGAGCAGCGACAATGCGATCCACAGCAGCTTGAGGCTCGTCTTCAAACTCGCAAGCAGTTGGAAGAATATGCGAAGTCCCGTGAATTATGGCCGCAATGGGTCAATTTTCTTCGTATCTATGCCGGTGGTGATGAATGTGAGCAAGGAGACAACTTAGACACATCACAGTTTTTTGCGGACAAACTGGCCGCTCGCGAGCTTGCCATTGAACACGGATTGTATAAACAGGCTGTGCAATTGTTACTTGAAGACAGCACGGTTAATTTGCCTAATGCGCCGGGACATCCGGACGTGATCAAGGCTTATCAAAACTTCACTCAAGCCGAGAACCTCGCCAACGGCGATGCAAAACTTCTTTTAGACATTGCTTTACAGCGCTTCACCGTGGCACTAAAAGCCGGATTGGATAAAGGTATTAGAGAGGCCGAACGGCAATTTGAACAAAGAATTAAAACGTATGCTGAGCAAGGCGGGCAAGAATTAACCTGGCAAGAAATGGCGGTGCTCTATGAAAAATATGCCATTTATGAGTTTAACCGGGGTAACTCAGCCAAAGCCGCCAAAGTGTATGAAGAGATGCAGCCCTTTATAGAACGCTACGGTAATGAACAACAGCTACTCAACTGGAAAGTGAACCTACAGTTATTACGACTGCCGCAATCAGACCCAACAAGCGTTTATCAAAATTTGCTGGCTCTGCACCAACAAGCCAACAACGAAGAGTGGGCTACACGCTACCATTCCGGATTCAATTTTAGCACTTTTCGTATACGCGAGAACCTGGCCTATGTTGCCGAGCTGAACGCTGACCAACAAGCATTAGGTGAATGGCTTCCCATGCTCGCCGACGATGAATTAGGCAGTAATAACGACAAAGAGTCGGCAGGTTTATATCACTACTATCTGGCCCTATGGCAAGCAACACATCAGCAAATCGCAGAAGCGAAGCAAAACCTCTCGTGGGTTGAAAAAGGGTTTAAGGTCGACGACGAAATGGTCAAACTGTCCAGTAAAGCCATTGAGGCCAGCGAAACCAGTCCGGACTTTGCGTTGCAAATTAACAGATCCATGCTGCGCCCTAAATTCTTCGATACCTTTCATACTGACTATTTTTCCGGTCGGTTAAATGGACTACAAGACAGCAGTGTGTACCTTGTAAGTACAACGGCTCAAGGCAAGAATCCACTCCCGGCACTGACTGTAGGTAAACACCTCAAAGGCCAGCAAAGCTGGTTACGTGCAATCAACCAACTGGCCGTCACACCGGACGGGCAAGTAGCCATTCATTGTTTATCCAGCGGCCGTTGTACTTTATGGCAAACGCAAAACGGCCGAACGCTGCGCGATGTCCAAGTCGGCAGTGAAGTGGTGCAATGGTTACGTATTCCGGCCGATGGTAAGTCATTTTTTACTGTATCGGGACAGCTTGAACAAAAAGTACGCCAGTGGGACATTGACACCGGCAGACTGCTGGCAACCTATTACCCCGGCCCTTCCAACGGTCGGACTGGTATGGCACTCACCACCAGTGGCCGCTACCTGGCCATGACAGGTGACGGCGGCGTAGCAGTATGGGACACCACAACCGGCCAGCCTTTGATTTACAGGCAATCAGAATACTTTTCCGTGCAAACCTCTGAATTCATTATGCTGCCGGAAATAACAGCTGGGAAACACAGCGATGAATTTCTGCTGACATTTTATCGCGACGAAGCAGAGTCAAAGGAATTCACCGCTTATCGTTGGTCACCAATAACCGATCAGTTAACCAAGGTGGTTGATTGGATGACTGAGACTGAATTCAATTCCAACATCGGCAGCGAGCTCGCTGGGTGCCGTATTTCCTGTATTGATTACGCCCAGTCTACTCAATCTAACAGAGTGCTATACGCCGAGGATCTGACCGGCAAGATCGTTGTTCAATCCAGTGAAAACCAGTTGCAAGTGAGCCGTGATGGCAGTCCACAAGAGGAATACCGGCTGGACACCGATGCGGTCAAACACATTATGCTGGATGAAGAAAACCAGTGGCTTTGGACAATAACGCAAGGAGCCCGGACTAAAAACACGTGGGATGTAGAATGGCAATTGAATCGATGGGATTTGCAATCCGGTCGCAGCGAAACCTTGCTGAATCTACCCAGTTTGGACCACATGCTCAGTCAGAATGGCTATTTATGGCAAGTTTTGGGAGAGCGTATTCAGGTAACAGAGTTGTCGCAACAGCCGTATACCAAGGAAGTCAGACTACCCGATTGGCCTGATGGAACCTCGCCGGACGTGGAAACCTTGTGGTGGTATGAAGACTCACTGTGGGCATTAGAAACAAACGGTTACTACGGCGATGAGCGGGTTTATAAGGTGCGTCAAATGAACCCGGGGTCACTTGATACACTGTCCCTGGTAGATGTGCACAGCCAGGACAGCTGGTTAGCACCGGATACCCAACACAACCGGTTGGTTTTTGTGAAATCCAACGGCTATGGCAACCCCGGGCAACTGATATATGTTGACGCTGCCACGGGAGAACAACTCAATACCCTCGATGTTGAATATGAGATGTCTTCCCCCACCCCAGCACTCACGTTGTTGAGCGATTTACCTGCCACATTACAAAGGGTACAAGGCCGGTATGAAAAGCTGCGTGGCTATGCACCTGACGGCAGTGTGTCCTGGCAGTGGGATTCTACCGTTGGAGATATTTCTTCGCTAAACATGACTCCGGATAAGCTCGCAGTATTGGTGGAAGTGGATGGCGAGGAGTCCAGTTTTATTTATCGCATTCGTTTACAAGACGGACAGGTAGAGCAGCATTGGGTCACATCAGGTCAACTGATGCAATTAGTTCAAACGGCCAACAATCGCACGCTGTTAATGGCTACCGTTGATGGACGCATATTGTGGTGGCCGACACAACAAAACGCCCCTCTGTTATCTCTGATGCATCTGGCCGACAGTGGCTTTCTGGTAGTGGACCAGCGCGGTTTCTACGACAGTAATCGCCCAGGTGATATCCCGGCAGTAAGTTGGGTGATGGCTGACGAACCTCGCCAGGCATTGCCGCTGGAAGCTTTTATGCGCGACTTTTATCAGCCCGGTTTGTTTGGCCGATTGCTGGCTGGAGAAATACTTCAACTGCCCACCTCACTGTCTGATTTGAATCGGGTACCCCCCAAAGTGGACATTGTTTCGGTAGAAACCCAGTCTGATGGTAAGGCACGTATCACCGTCAAAGTGGAAAATGTGCAGGGCGCCAGCGCACACTCCGGCGCCGAAGACGTTCGGGTTTTCCGCAATGGTCAGCTTGTAGGGTTTTATCCCGAAAATGACGGAGATGCGCTGGCAGATAAAACACAAACAACCCTCACCTTTGACGATATCGCCATTCCCCCCAACGTGTCCGAACTCGCTTTCAGCGCCTATGCATTTAACAAGGACGGGGTGCGCAGCGAGCGGAGTGTTGTGACCTACAAACCCAGTGACTCACAGCGGTACTCTCCCCGTCTGGCGATTGTGATCAGCATCGGCGTAAACGAATACGAAAACCCGAGTTGGAACTTGCGTTATGCCGCCAATGACGCCCTCGTGATGGAACAAACCCTGGGTGCGTCTATGCAGGCGTTGAATGCGTTTGATGACGTGATCCGCATCCCCCTTATTTCCGCACCGGGGCAGGACCGACGCGCAACTAAAAAGCAACTTCACCAGGTTGTTGAACAATTGCACGCCGGCACGTTTATGGATGCCAATGGCCGACCAATAAAGGCCGACATTAACGATGTGCTGTTTGTTACCTTTAGCGGACACGGATACGTGCACGACAATGGGCAGTTTTACTTTTTACTGGAAGATATTGGCAGCGGTTCACAGCGGCAAATAAATCAACAGGTCCTCAATAACGCGTTGTCGAGCGACGAACTGTCTCATTGGCTCAGGCCGTTGGACGTGCAACAAATGGTCATGGTGGTCGATGCCTGTCATTCTGCCGCCAGTATCGCCTCAAGTAATTTTAAGCCCGGCCCTATGGGCAGCCGCGGATTAGGGCAACTCGCCTACGATAAAGCCATGCTGTTTTTAACCGCAAGTCAGGCCGAACAATTCGCCATGGAAAGCGATAATCTGCAGCACGGATTTTTGAGTTACGCCCTGTTGGTTGAAGGCTTACAAGACGATCAGGCTGACTTTTTGCCACAGGACAAGCAAGTCGGCGCCCTGGAGTGGTTGCAATATGGCGCACAGCGGGTGCCGCAAATCAGTGTTGCCCTGTCGAAAGGTGAATTTAACGCTGGCAGTCGGGGCTTCAGCCTGAAGAAAAAGGAAAACAAACCGGCCGTAGCCACACAAAAACCGTACTTGTTTGATTTTAGTCAGGACGCAGCGTTGATCCTGAAAGTGACTGCCGGGGCTCAGTAACGAATGACGCCGCTAAAAAACGTAATCAACATCAGGCTTGGCTATGGATTATCCGCTATCCAGGCCTGAATAACCTCGTCAGCGGCGCGGAATGCTTCCAGACCTGAAGGCATTCCACAATACACGGCTGAGTGCAACAGCACTTCCTGAATTTCCTGCACCGTGCAGCCGTTTCGAAGGGCGCCTCGCACATGCCCTTTTAATTCATTTGAGGCTTTAAGCGCCGCCAGTGTGGCAATGGTTACCAGACTTCGGGTTTTCTTACTAATGCCTTCCCTTACCCACACTTCTCCCCAGGCGTTTGAGGTAGCAAGGTCCTGCATTGGCTGAGTAAAATCACTTGCTGAATTTAATGCCCTGTCAACAAATTCATCCCCCATCACTTCGCGTCTGACCGCCATGCCTTGTTGATATTTTGGATTGTCTGATGCCATTAATACTCTCCCGAAGTGTTAGCAAGCCGTTTATCACAGAGCACTATAGATAGCGTGTTTTAACAATACTTTGAATATCTCATACCTGAATTCTACCCAATACCGGCTATTCAGCACGAAAATTCCGGCCTTGAGTCAACAGTGCTCGGGCGAGGCTAATGACACAGGCAGACTTACACGACGCTCTACTTCTGAGAGGGGGCCTTTGACTTTCTACCAGTTCGACTTAGCTTCACTCTGGTAAGCGCGCCAGACGAACCCCACACCAAAGCTGTAAGTAATGTCTTCTTCGTAAAGCGGACTGCCCTCATTAGCGGAGCCATGATGTAGTTGCACCGACGCCCCCAAAAAGCCACGCAAGTTTTTTGCAATGGGAAACGCCAGCGAGGTGGAAATTTCAGCTCCCAGGTAACCACCTCGGGCATCGTAAGCAGGCCGCAACGCGGTTACATATTCAGGCGACACCTGGTAAAAGTAATCATGTAACTTCTCGGTACCCCAGGTCATGCGAGCCGCGAGGCTGAATCCGGTATCTGGCAAAAATACACCGCGCTGTTGATACCTTATGGTTGGCTCAAAAACGTAACCCCTGCTGTCAATTCTGCCAAAATCAGTTGAGAAAACAGCCCTGGCCTGCATGCGTGCATTGAGCCTGGCCTTACCTCCGCCGCTAAAGGTGTAGTCTTTTATTTTATAAATAAGTTGCGGGCCTATTTCGAACATGAAATCGAGTTCAGGCATGCCCTCACGCGCGCTGCCTGCTTCGCTTTCTGCGGATAACGCCCCGCTTACACTCAAGTCGACTTCAAAGTCACTCTTTTCAAAGAATACCGCTCTTGCACCACCCTGCCCTCCTAACCGGAATATGTCGCCCCGATATATGACATAGGGGAGAGCTAATGCCACAGAGTTGGTTTCGCCAGATGCCGGGTAGTTGGGCACCTCAACCATGCCTCCGCCGACACCTACTTCCCAAAGCGGCTGTTGTTCATTGAGCCCTTCAAAACCGGTTAGGTTTCGGTTGGGTGAGTCGCTCACATCGGCATCATTGGCATCTGCTCTGGAACTCGCACTGCCAAGTGCAAAAGCCAATAAACACATAATAAAATTTAACTTTTTCAATATTCTTTCCTTTGAATGGCCATCTTCACTGAGTGAGTGGATACCGTATTCAGGTTGATAGATGTCATGTTGCTTATCCATTTGCAGTAGAGAAACCGCACTATCACGTTTGGCAAATATACCTTACTACGGCGGCTAACCGATTTTAGATACACAGCCATTTACTATTCGTCACTGAACAATAAACACTTGCATTATAAGATTACACATGTAATCTAAATGCAGACTACAATTGTAATCCTTAAGTGAGTGAGCAACGTGACCAATCAACGCCCCGATATTTCTAATGCAGAATTTGATGTACTCGATGTCATTTGGGACGACTACCCTGTTACGTCGAATGACGTTATTGCACGACTTAACCAACGTAAAGAATGGCATGAAAAGACTGTTAAAACCCTGCTGGGACGTCTGGTGAAAAAAGAAGTCCTTGGATTTGAAAAGCAACAGCGTCAGTACTTATACAGCCCATTGATTGCGCGTGAAGAATACACAAAAAAAGAAACCAGTAGTTTTGTAAGCCGCCTGTTCAAAGGAAAAATCGCGCCAATGGTTGCCGGCTTTGCCAACCAGAACACCTTGTCTAAACAAGATGTAGAAGAACTTAAAGCGCTTATCCAGCAATGGGAGAAAGACAATGACTGATTGGTTGCTCCAGCAGCAAGGCGTATTGTCTGTAACCCTGCTTCTGATGTTGCTCTCGGAAAAGTGTTTAACTGAAAAACTAGGGGCGAAGCTCGCTTATCAGCTTTGGCTGTTTGTTCCGCTGGTTCTGGTTATGAACAACTTGCCGAACACGATACTGCCCGCGGTGTCTGATAGCTTCACGCGCTATATCGTAACTATGAGCCCGGCCAACAACCTACCTTCGTTCGACTTACTGTTTGCAGCGTGGGGAATGGGCGCGGCCGTGATCTTCACCTACGTCGTATTTCACTACGTAAGACTACTTACTTCTGTGGCACATTCCCCGTCGTTTCAATTTGCCAATAAAAAAGCCTATACATCCAGCGTGGCAACAACACCCATGCTATTTGGCTTTGCTACACCGCGAATTTTGTTGCCCAACGATTTCGAGCGCCAGTTCACCACAATACAACAATCAATGATCCTGGAGCACGAGTATGTGCACTATCAGCACCGTGACCATTTGTGGAATTTACTTGCTCTCGCCCTGGCGTTGATATTCTGGTTCAACCCCCTGGTGTGGATTGCCTTGCGTGCTTTCCGCATAAATCAGGAGCTAGCCTGCGATGCGACAGTGCTCAGACACAAAACAAAAACCGAAAAAGTGTTATATGCCACAGCGCTTGTGCAGTGCGCTGAACACTCTCTACGCAACATCACGCTGTACCCCACTTTTGGAGATAAATCGACCATGATAAAACGTATTAATTTAATCAAGCAGCCAGTGGCCACGAGCAAAGCAATTGGTATTGCCGCCTTGCTTATCGGCAGTCTTTTTACCGCTAACACGGCATTAGCGAGCTTGGTGCCGCCACCACCACCGAAGAACGAAGTTAACCAGGCTACCCCCGTAATGCGGGTAGACCCGGTATATCCTATGGAAGTAGCAAAACAGGGAATCGAAGGTTCCGTGGTTTTACAATTTGATATCACTGAAAGTGGTGAAACCGACAACATCAACATTGTCGATTCCTTCCCCGAAGGCACCTTTGACAAAAGTGCAATAAATGCACTCAGCCAGTGGCAATACAAACCTCGTATTCAGGGTGGCGTGGCACAGCGTCAAACGGCTCTGCGTGTTCAGCTTGACTATCGATTGGATGAAGATTCATTGAAATCGAGCACTGACATTGAAAAAATAAAAGTGTCAGCGAAGTAAAAATAGCTAGGCCCCAAGTCGAGAATGTGTGGGAGTAACAAGCTTACTTTCCACACATTCTTAACGCGGATTTCACCTATTTGCAGGTATCGTTGCCCTGCCCGGATGCCCATTTCATCCCGTTTTTCAGCAGCGTAATATTGTGCGGGGCGTTGTACACTTCTTTGCGATGGCCAATGGCGCTGTACATGGCTCTGCCTTTTCCTACGCAATGTGTCCACACCAACGGGTGGTCCTCGCCCATTTCCAGCTCTTTGCCAGGTGTGTAGGTACTTTCGTCAATTGACATAACGATGTCGTACCCTTTGCCGGAAACGCTGTCTGAGAAGGAATACCACTCGTCATTGAGTACCCAACGCGACGGAATACCTTCTGCCACACCCGTGTCGTGGTGCGTAACGTCCAGCGACGCATCCTGGAACCAATTGTCGCCCAGTGGATGGCCGATAAACTGAGCGCCAACCAACACGTCGCGGTACCAGTCCCAAAAATACACGGAATCACCACCGGATGCGTGAATTCCCAGGAAGCCACCGCCGTTATTCATATAATCTTCAAAGGCTTGGCGCTGCGACAACGTCAGCGTGTCACCGCTCACGTTGTTCCATATCACTACATCAAACTCAGCCAGGTTGTCTGGCGTAAATGCGCTGCCTTTGGCACTTACGGATACACCGTAGCCCATCTCACGGGCCAGTTTGGTGAGGTTTTCTGTTGCGGTAGTAACAGAGTCACCGTGATCATAGCCATTGATCTTCTGATAAATCAGTACCTGTACCGGCTCCTCGCCCAAATCGAATTGCACGGGGTCGGCATCAAAGCGGGCACAACGGGCGATTTTATCTTCCCGGGTAACCGGAAGCGCTGACAGTTCTTTACGCATTGCCGCGGCAGTGTCGTCATCCTCTATACCGGCTCTTGCTAACATCTGGTCCAATGTAATCAGCGTACTGAATGATGGCATGGATTCACTCAAAATCCAGGCAGGCATTGCAGCCAACACACCTGGATAATGCTTATCGACAATGGCCCTGGCTTTGGGTCGCATTACCACATCGTAGGCTGGCAACGAGCTGGAGAACGGCACGTCACGCAGCGAACAATCCGTAAGCGCCTCGCTTGCTGCTGCATGACCTGATACAAGCAGAGCGCCAAGCGACAGGGTGGCAGCCATTACTGGTTTTAACATTTTGTTTTTTGTCATTTTTTAGTTCCTTACAACGGCCACACCGTCATCCACGCTTTATCCCCTTTTTTGTAGAGAATATCTCTGTAATCGCCTGGTACTTCGGCAAAGCGCAGTACCTGGGTTGCTCCCACTTCTGACGTGAAAAAGCCAAAAATCATTAGCTGTTTGTACAGCGTAAAATAATGGGGCAGACCTTCGTGCCCTTCACCACGCCAAGGGGTTTCTTCACTGTTATTAAATGCCAGCGCTTCCGTATCGAGAGACGACACCAATTCGTTCTTTTGTGACGCGGTTAAACCAACAAACCTTTTGCCAAACTGCTGCTGACTTCGGGTATCGATGTCTTTAAACCCGGCTTCCATTAAGTGCTGTTGCTCCGGCGTGTAGCACTCCCGGACCATACCAATGAAGAAAGCTGGCAGGCCTGCATCCTTAGCGCCCGGCGTGTCGGTGCGAGGTAACACGGTTTCGCATAATTCCGTGATCAACGCGACGGTATTGTCATCGAACCCGGCGTCTTTCACTGGTGTTAACGCGGGCTGTGTTTGCCACACCGCAAAAGAAGGAGACGCAATGAAACTGGTGCCCGTTGCTGTAGCGATGAATTTGAGTAAGTCACGGCGATCCATTACAAGTTCCCCCGCTTCAGTTCTTCCACAGCAAAGTCAGCTGCCCGGGCAGTCAGTGCCATATAGGTAAGAGACGGATTCACACAGGAAGAGGACGTCATACAGGCACCGTCGGTAACAAATACGTTTGGCGCATCCCATACCTGATTGTGCTTGTTGAGCACTGAGGTTTTCGGATCGCGGCCCATGCGCGCTGTGCCCATTTCGTGGATCCCCTTACCCATGTGATAAGTCGACTCCCAGGCCGTGGCATTTTTTAATCCAATGCTATCAAACATCTCTACAATGTCTTCTTTCATGGCTTTACGCATTTTCAGTTCGTTGTTGCGGATTTTGGCATCCATTTCCAGTACGGGCAGACCCCACGCGTCTTTCACATCATGATTCAGTGTTACCTTGTTGCGGTGATCCGGCAGGATCTCACCAAAGCCTACGGTACTCACACTCCAGGGGCCCGGCTCGCTCAACCCGTCTTTCAGGCTGGCGCCAATACCTAGCTGGTCAGCATTGCGGCTGAAATCAGAACGCGACGCATTACCCTGGAAACCAAAGCCACGCAGGAAATCCCGCTTGTCGTTGCCCCAGTTGGCAAACCGGGGAATGTAAAAGCCGGTTGGCCTGCGGCCATACACATATTTGTCGAGATGCCCGTCTATTTCAGCCATACCGCCCAGCATGTAATGGTGATCCATTACGTTATGGCCCAGTTCACCAGAACTGGAACCCAGACCGTTATCCCACACATCCCGCGCAGAATTCATCAACAACCAGGCTGAGTTCAGCGCCGAGGCATTCAAGAACACAATTTTGCTGTGAAAGACTTCCGTTAATCCTGTTTCTGAGTCGATAATTTCAACGCCGGTTACGCGCTTTTTGTCTTTGTCGTAAATCAGCTCTTTCACAATTGAAAGCGGTCGCAGGGTCAGGTTGCCGGTTTTAAGTGCCGCCGGTAGCGTAGCTGACTGCGTACTGAAGTAGCCGCCGAATGGGCAACCGGTCCAGCATTTGTCGCGGTGCTGACATTTTACCCGCCCCTGCTCAGGGCGTGATTCAGTAATGTGTGCGGTGCGTCCCATAATGATGTGACGCGCGCGCCTTTGTACTGCTTTTTCAGGCGTGCCTGCAGATCTTTTTCTACCGCATTGAACGCAAAAGCGGGCAGGAATTCGCCGTCAGGGAGTACGTCTAAGCCGTCGCGATTACCCGAGATCCCGGCAAATTTTTCGACATAGGAATACCAAGGGGCAACGTCTTCATAGCGAATAGGCCAGTCCACCGCAATGCCTTCTTTGCCGTTAGCTTCAAAGTCTTCGGGATTTAACCGGTAAGACTGACGCCCCCACAACAAGGAACGGCCACCGACCTGGTAGGCTCGAAACCACTGAAAGGGCTCTTTCTCTACGTACGGTGCTGTGGTTGCACTGGCCCAGGCTCCCATTGTAGGCTCATTGAAGGGATACCCTTTACCTCGCGCCATATTGGGCTCTGTCGCCAGGGCCTCAAGACTCGGCCGGCCATGATGCGGATAGTCCCACAGGTTCTTATTCATGTTCGTGTAGTCTTTAATGTGCTCGACGTTTTCGCCTCGCTCAAGCATAAGTACCTTGAGACCCTTTTCGGTCAGCTCTTTTGCTGCCCAGCCCCCGCTGATACCCGAGCCAACTACAATGGCATCATATGTATTTTTTGACATTCTCGACTCTGTTTAAGTTAAAACGATCTGCACCTGTGTTTTGCTAAACAGACCAAACCGCGTTACGCCATACCGCAACATTGTTAACAAAATGTATAAATAGAGTTGAAAAATAAAACACAATAGACATCGTTGTCAACGATAAGCCATTGTCATTCGTCGCATGACAAGGTAGCTCAAGGTTTAACTTGAAATGCAGTAGCACGAATATCGCTTTGCAGGCTGACATCGTTATCGTAAGCAAGGTTGAAAAAACCTATTTTGACTGTGAATATTAGTAGTCTACGAGACATATTAGCGCAGCGAATGTGCGCCCGGCCATTGTGTGGGCAACACAAAGTGTGTGCTTGAGGCTCCTCAAGCCAGGAATCAATTGACGCCTGACTTGATAAGACTCATTTAAATTCGTCGGTGAAGTAGCTAGAGAAGGCACCCTTCATTCGAATTCACATCACCATTAGCGAAGTAATTTTCTGATATAGGCACCAATAAAAACCGTAATAAAAACAATCCCCAGAACCGACTCCAACACGGTGAGAGCAGCAATTAAACCGCTGGGTTCGTAATCCGGCCATTTGCCGAAGAAATTGCCAGTAAATCCCTGAATACTTAATGCAAACGACGCCAGCCAACTCATGTCAGGCTGGCACAATTTAAACAACGCGACAAACAATAAAATTATTGCCGTTGAGGAAATTGCAATATTCCTTAGCCTGACGCCCCACCCGAATATATGACCGAATAACAGTCGCGTAATAGCGTAATGCGGCTGATTTTGGCGCATAAAGAAATAGGCATCATCTTCTGCATCCAGTTGGCCGGTATCGCTAAACCAGTTCTTCAGAGAACAATAGATTTCTGCCGTTTTATCAGCGTTCTCCTGTTCCTCCACAATGAATTGCTTGGGGGTCAGTGACAAAGGAAAGTAGCGCTGTTTGACATACATTTCCTGAATTGGCAAAAACACCAGACGCGAAGCGCTCAGTCGGTTTAGTTGCAGTTTACACCTATCGAGTTCGTTATCTTCAAAGTAAGCGTTACCATCGATAGTTGAATTTTGCAGAACAATATTGCCGACAACGCGGTTGTTGAACACCCGCATGTGTCGTTCAACCGAGGAGCGTTGTATAGACAACGACGCGGATTCTGGCTGTGAAAATTCTACCTGCGAAAGGCTGAAGTCCTTTTCAATCGTCGAGTCAACAAGGCCAATTGTTTCCGTTTCACACTGTGACAGCGCCATGTTTTTAATGGCAGTATTATTTATGATTAGCCTGCCAACATCGCAATTTTTAATCGCGAGTTTTGCCTGAATCGAGGTGGTGTTGGCCGTTTCAGACGCGTAAAGCTCACAACCGATATACATCGCCCCAATTCGGCCTCGTTGAATATCCGTCTCATCATCCTGATTGCCTATGACTTCAATGTCGTTGTAAAAAGTGCCGCCAATGGAAACCACGCCTTGCACCGTGATCTCGTTAAGCCAGACTATGTCTTCACACCCCTGAACGCCGAAGTCCATATATACATTTTCGGCTTCAAGGCCTCGTAAAGACACGCCGCCCGGACCGCCAAAATCACATGATTCCAAATGCAGACTGGCTTCAATATGCGACGACTTCAGACTGAAATGTTTGTTAAAACGGCTGCTGCAAAACCACAAGTTTCCGGGGAATCGGCAACTAATGAGCCTGAAGTCTTCCGCAAAATCACAGTCAAAGAAAGCGCAGGTCGTATCCAGTGTTAATCCTTCTAAATTCACCAGGCCAAATCGACATTGGCGGAAAACGATGAGTGCAGCTTTTTGTTGCAACGCATCCGCTAATCGCTGCTGGTCAAAAGATTCATTCTCAAATAGCAACATGTCCGGGGCAGCGGCTGGTGCCTCGAAACACACTGCAGCACTCATTAACAACCCGCGCTCAATGGTGTCCTGTGGCTTTAGTGAAGCCTGCGCACACAACTCTTCACCGTGGCTGAGATGACGAATGCCTAACTTTTTTAATTCCAGCCAATAAACGAATTGAAGCCCATTATTTTCATTGAGTAACACAGAAAAACGCGAATGCTTAGGCTCGGTAAAAATGCAGTGAAACGTTTTATAGCTCAATGGTCATACCCTGTTTTGCAAAACCTGCAAAATGCGTAGTCACGGTGTTATCGAACGCCTGCCAGTCATCCCCATAACTCATGAGATATAGCTTTTGCTTCACATTCGGCGGGTATGCCAATAGTGAACTCAGATTGGCATGTACCGGGTTCCCCTCGTGCAGCGACACATCGTGAAAACAGTAATCATAAGTGTAGTCAGTAACAATTGACGGAATGGCCAGGGTATCTGCGGTGTAAAGTATTTTTCGGTTAATGCAGATCCCAAAACAGGGCTTACCCGGCGTGTGATCGACAGCGAAAACATCATAGCTGACGCCGTCAAACTCAAACTGGTTGTCGGTAATATAACGGACATCGAAGAAATCTTCCAGCGTCGCCTCGCCTTCACCAATTCGTCCCATCGAGCCTTTCAGCGTCTGATCCCAAAGTTCAGTATAAATTTCCCGTTTAATAAACAATGGCACCTTGCGATTCAGACGAAATAGATACTCGTAGCCTACGCGCTCCAGCCCGAAAACATGATCGCCATGCACATGACTGATAAAAATGCCCGAAATGTTGTCGAAACCGATGCCACTGTCGTTGAGGGCATGTTTTATTGTATGACCACAATCGATTAAAAAGGCGCCTGACTCACTGACGACCGCGGCACTGGTATTAAACATAGTGGCTGAGTCCGAACTGCCAGTCCCTACCATCTGAAAAACACGGGTCATATCGCGATTACCCTCACTGGTAAATGTTAAACATCGACTTACCTGTGCATCTGCTGATAAGTCGTTACGTAAAGTCCAATACCGCAACGCTACTACAGAGCCAGAGAAATTTCATATTTTTCAACACAATTATTGTCATCGAAGGTGTCAACGCGGCGCTAACTGCGGGATATCAGGAATGTTGGCAAAAAGGAGAATCAGAATGCAGAAAAAGTAACCGGGCAGGATACGCCCGGCACTACCGTTTCGGAGTGATCGATGTAACTAATGGTGGCATCTCCTCACAGGTTCTTTAATGCCTCGTCGATATCTTTAGCGCTGTGCCGATTGGGTACTTGCCCGTCGTCGCCCCAGGTACGATTGACAATCCGGCCTCGGCGAACGGCGGGCCTGGCGTCTATACTTTTCGCCCAGCGTTGTATATGCGTGTATTCATCGACCTGCAAGAAGTTCGCCGCGTCATACAGACGCCCCAGCACTAATTGGCCGTACCATGGCCATATAGCAATATCAGCAATGGAGTACGTCTCACCCGCCATGTAGGTATTGTTTGCCAAATGTTTGTCCAGTACGTCCAACTGCCGCTTTGTCTCCATAGTAAAACGATTAATCGGATATTCCATTGGGTATGGGGCATAGCTGTAGAAGTGACCAAACCCGCCTCCCAAATACGGCGCGGACCCCATCTGCCAAAACAACCAGTTATTGCAGGCGACTTTTTCCTGCGGCTCGGTAGGGATCAGCGTATTAAATTTCGTGGCCAGATACTGCAATATAGCACCCGATTCGAACAATTTGGTTGCAGGCGTTGTAGTGGTATCAACCATAGCGGGTATTTTCGAATTGGGGTTCACTTCAACAAACCCGGACGAGAACTGATCGCCAGCGCTGATATCCACCAGCCAGGCGTCGTATTCAGCGTCCGATACGCCCGCCGCCAGTAACTCCTCCAGCATAATGGTGACTTTTTGCCCGTTTGGTGTCGCCAATGAATACAGCTGAAGACCATGACTACCCGTTTGCCTGGCTTTTTCATGGGTGGCACCGGAGACCGGTCTGTTAATACTCGCCCACTTATTGCCGTCATCCTTTGGAGGTTGCCATACGTCAGGGGGCGTATATTGCGAATTGTCTGTCATAGGTTAGCTTCCTTTTATTTGTTACTGTCGGTAGGGCCTGCGATATTTTGCAAACCAACACACATTACATTGGTATACAGACCGGAAATTAAAGCTGTTGTCTCAAACGTTATCTGAATATCTTATGCGAATAACAACGCTGGGCAGCTGCTCTGCAGTTTGTACAAGCAAATACCGCATAACAGTTCAGTGATTCCTCTTATTTTTCCAGCCATTCAAATCACATTACATGCCGGGCCTGTCAGTTTGGTTTTATACTGTGTTGAAACCTACACGACACAAACCAACAGACACTAAGAGATAAATGCCTATGCGCTTTTTAATTATCCACCTCGCCGTGCTGATTTTTACTGTCAGTCCCATGGCTTTTGCCAATACAACACTAGCCGACGATGCCGCCGAGAAACGCGCGGAATACATCAGGGCCAACTACACCAAGTTTGAATATCAGATCCCGATGCGGGATGGCATCAAGCTTTTTACTTCTGTTTACCTGCCTAACGACGATAATCAGACATACCCGATTATGTTGCAACGCACCCCTTACCGGGTCGCGCCCTATGGCGTCAGCAAGTACAAGACGCGTTTAGGGCCAAGTGAGCGCTTTGAAAAAGAAAAGTTTATTTTTGTTTTCCAGGACGTTCGCGGCAAATCTATGTCTGAAGGCGAGTTTGTAAACATGCGCCCTCAGGATGCCTATAAGCGTGGCAAGAAAGCCACTGACGACGCCACGGATACCTACGACACCATAGAGTGGTTGGTCAACAACCTGCCAAATAACAATGGCCGCGTAGGCATGTGGGGCACGTCTTACCCCGGTTATTATACGTCAGTTGGCTCCATTAACAGCCATTCCGCACTGAAAGCCATTTCACCTCAGGCGCCTATCGCTGATTGGTTCTTCGACGATTTCCATCGCAATGGGGCGTTTGTTACTCCGATGGCGTTTATCTTTTTCGATTCCTTCGATAAGCAACTGGACGGCCCGCAGGCCCATCGCGAAAAAGGCAGGGATTCCATTACGCCTGATGGTTATCAGTTCTTTAAAGATCTGGGGCCGTTGTCGAATGTGAACAAACACTACTTTCACGGCGAGCGACCGTTTTGGAATGAACTGACCGAGCACCCTAACTACGATGAATACTGGCAGGCTCGAGATGTACTGCAGCATCTGAACAAAACTAAGCCGGCGACACTGGTTGTAGGCGGTTGGTACGACACCGAAGACCTGTACGGCCCGCTGTATACCTATCAGACCATGTCCAATAACAACAAAAAGTCGCACATTAAAATGGTAATGGGCCCTTGGTATCACGGACAGTGGAACAGCACCAGTGGCGGTAAGTCGCTGGGTGAAGCTGACTTTGGTTTCGACACCAGCGCCTGGTTTCAGGAAGAAGTCTTGTTACCCTTCTTTAAACAGCATCTGAAAAAAGCTGACGACGCCAAACTTGCCACCGCCACCATGTTTGAAACCGGTAGTAATCGCTGGCGTAAATTCGACCAGTGGCCGCCTAAGGATGCAAAGGAACACACTTTGTATCTGGGCAGTCAGGAGTCACTGGTCAGCACCGCGGTCAACACCGGAAGCAGTGAATATATCAGCGACCCGAACAAACCGGTTCCGCACTCTGCCAAGGTAAGTCGCGGCTGGGATCGCCCATACATGGTTGAGGACCAGCGTTATGCTGCGCGTCGTCCGGATGTACTGGTGTTCGAAACCGACGTGCTGGAAAACGACCTGACCATCGCCGGTGCCATTGATTTAGACCTGTGGTTCTCAACCAATAAAACGGCTGCTGACATCATTGTAAAACTGGTGGATGTGTTCCCGGGGAAAGATGAAAACACCGACAAAGTCGATGCGAAAACCGGTAATCGCCATGAACTGGTTCGCTGGGGTTCTCTACGCGGCAGATTCAGAGACAGCATGTCAGATCCAAAGCCGTTTGAGCCTAATAAACCGACCAAAGTGCGCTTTGACCTTTACGATGTGCTGCATACCTTTAAACGCGGGCACAAAGTACAAATACAGATCCAAAGCAGTATGTTCCCGTTCCTGGATATTAACCCGCAGAACTATGTTGAAAACATTTTTCATGCCGAGGAAAAGGACTTCGTAAAAGCGTTTCACACTATTTATCACAATGCGGATTACCCTAGCGCAATCCACTTTTCTACGCTGGACTGAGCGAGGTGAAAATGGCATTTAAAAAGGGCATTGTTGCACTGATGGGGGTTGTTGCTGGTAGCGCGCTAGCGAATGATGCAATCGCCCCGGTCGACAACCTGTTCGACGCGATGCGCGCCCATGATGAACAAAAGTTGCTGTTGCAGTTCACGGCCGATGCCGTACTGCAACGCGCCAAAAATGACGGCAGTACGCAGACCACTGACATCCGGAAGTTTGCAAAAGCCATCGGTCAGGCGAACGCCTTTCTGGATGAAAAATTACTGACTGTCAGTGTGCATCAAAGTGGCAACCTGGCCTCAGTGTGGACGCCCTATGTCTTCTACCGGGATAGCGAACTTAGTCACTGTGGAGTGAACAGCTTTCAGCTGATCCACACAGCCGAAGGCTGGAAAATACACTATCTCATCGACAACGTATTTACTGGCAGTTGTGACGATTTTATAGCCACTCACTCATCACCATAGCGCGCTCACGCGCGCTATGCTCCTCCTCCATATCGAACAAAACGGTTTAATCCGTGGTGAGGTTTTTCTCAACACACAGCTGAACTTGAGTCCATCCGTTTCGGCGTTCTATTGTCAATTCAGCATTGTGCTGGGCAGACCGGTCTCGCATGCTTTGCAAGCCATGTCCGGCCTTACACGTCGCAGGGTCAAAACCCTGGCCGTTATCTTTGATTGCCATACGCCAGTGTGTATCCGTTTCTTTAAACTGAACAGCACATCGGGATGCTCCACTGTGTTTTATCACGTTACTAATGGCTTCTTGTGCAATGCGGAACAAGTCAGCTTCGACCGCCTTGTCTGGCGTGTGCTGTAAGTGAACATCAGGCACATACGTTATGCCGTTTTTATTGAGTAACACATAAAACTTTTCACCGGTCAGAATACCTGCCAGTCCTACATCCTCCAGTTCTTTCGGACGCAGTTGAAACAGGATCTCGTACACGCTGGTATAAATATAATCAATCTGGCTACGCAGCGATTGCAAAAACGCGTCAGGTAAACCAAGCCTTTCACCCAGCTTCACTTCTGTTTTCAAACCAATGATGGACTGACCCACATCATCGTGAAGCTCCTGCGCGAGGCGCTCTCTTTCTTTATCAGTCGCCGTTGCCAACTGTTTGGTCAGACGTTTTATTTCGCGATTGTTTTTTTCGAGCGTCAGGACACTTTCACGCAATTTATTGGTTTTTTCTTTAACCAGTTCAAACGCACTTCCCGTTAAAAAGCCGCTGATAGCCAGCGACAATACGAAAACCTGCAATTCCCAGAACACTACCGCCTGGGGTTTGAGCAGCACCAACGAAATACATACACCTAAAAAGACAAGCATCGCCCCCTGCAAATTGTAGTAATAAATGCATATAGGCAAAGCCAGCAAGGTGAGCAGTTTAAATAAATAGAACGGATTCGATGCGCCGGTTAACCAGACGAACAGTTCACACAACGCCACCAGCCCGGCTATTAACAAAGCCAGTACTATGCCTTTTTGCAGCAACCTGAGGCCTCGGGATTGCGAAACGATAAGCACGACTGACAACACCAGAAAACAACCAATCAAATCGCCAATCCAGTAGCCGATTGTCAATTCTGCCGTTTGTAACAATGACAGTGCATCTTCCGCAGCATGGGTAAGCGCGCGCAGTACCCCCTGGATAAACGTAATACACACCATTATTGCCATAAGCCACCATTTCACTTCTATGGCATTCTGATTTGGCTTTTTATGGCGCAGGTAGGCGACGCCCAACATAGCGCCTAGTGGCGGAATGACCCTTAATGGGTCGGTTAAATACTCCACCATACCGGCAACGGATACCACCGCACTTCCGTGATGAATATAATCAACAGACATACCGAATAGCGTGAATTCACCAACCAGCAGCGCGGGCCAGAAACGTTTATCGAGTAGCAAAAATGCGTAGACACGAACACCTGCCGGCAAAAACCAGCTAGTCGTGTTATCGATGGCCTCCATACTTATTGAAATAAAATAACTGACGGTCATGGCCAATGCGAAAATGACACACGCCGCTACTTGCTTTAAGCTAGCATGCAGGAACGAAGTCATTTTTCCCTCGCCAGAGGTGTAGGCAGTACCAGGATGGAAAAATTTGGATAATAGCAACATAAGAGTTCTGCTCGTTGATGATCACGAAATCGTCAGACGCGGGTTCAAGGCGCTCATTAATGTGGAAGATGCATTGGAAGTCAGCGCAGAAGCCGCCAATGTATTTGAAGCCAAAAGCGTTCTGGACAGCCAGCAATTTGATTTGATCATCACTGATCTTTCCCTTCCGGATGGCAGCGGCACTGACATTCTTCGATACCTGTCTGAGCGCTCGCTGCCAATCAAGTCCATTGTATTCAGTATTTACGATCGGGAACCTTATATTTCCGAAGCGTTGAATGCCGGAGCAAACGGTTACTTATCTAAAAGAACAGCGTCTGACGACATAATCAATGCTATTCATCAGGTAATGAATAACAATGCGTTTCTAAGCCAGGATGTCCTGGTAAACCTGAGCAACAGCGTAAAAGGCAAAAGTACCGTAAATCTGGATGTATTAACATCCCGGGAACGCGAAATCTTTATGTTGTTGGCCAAAGGTAAGCTGGTGAAGGAAGTCGCACAGGCACTGCGCATAATGCCTAAGACCGCCCACTCTCACCGCCGCAACATCTTTGAGAAGTTAAACTGCACCAGTAGTTTCGAGCTTACTCAGCTCGCCTTGCGTGCGGGATTGATTAACAGCGACGACCTCATTGACCTCAACCATGATCACTCTGCCTTGTCTTAAAACGTGTTTAAGTCGACGTTGACGTAAGAGTCTTTACCTGCTGATGCGCTTGAGCAAAACGAGCGTTTCCGCAGGATAACCTCAAAAAAACTTAGCATGCAGTGGAGATGACTATCAGCTGAGAGCTGATTGATTCCATAGACAAATATTCCCCTTCAGCTCAGTGTTACGTATATTTTTTAATAACTACGTATACCGCATTTTTTCGTGAAACACCCGAGCATAGGCTATGTGTAAAGTATGGGCGAGTTTCATAGCGAGTGCATTATGCAGAAGAAATTGTTGCTGTGTTTTATTTGTGCGATCTACGTATTGCCGGTGTTTGCTAACGACGCTTATCATCACTACCCGGGCGTGTTTGTCGGGACTACACACAATAAAAATACTTTCTTCACCACCGTTGGACTGGAATATGAATATCGTACATCTTCGTCTACCGGCGTCGGTCTGGCCTACGAACACATCAGTGACTATCACGACGGAGCTGGGGCCGACTTATTGGCGCTGCAGCTATTTTACCACCCAAACACGCACATCAAACTTGGCCTGGGGTTTGGTCAGGAAAGGATTGGCGGTCATCACGCCCGAAACGACACCTTTTACCGCTTGTCGGCAGCGTATGAGTATCATGTAGAGCCATTTGAAATCGAACCCACTGTGGATTTCGATGTTATGAATGGTGACACGTCCGTTGCCATTGGTATTGCTATTGTTATGCCGTTTTAGTGAAGTGCTTTCTGAGAGGAAAATTTCACTGCGCAGCCTGAACAGACTGCGCAGTGAATTGTGGTTATTGCTCTAAAAACTCGTCGCTCAAATACAGCTCGTCATTGCTGTTAATGGCAACTTTGCGGTTCAGTACATCTTGCGCGATTTCCTGCGCTTCTTTTAATGAATGCATCTTGTAAGTACCGCACTGATACTCGTTTAACTCAGGAATATCTGATTCGGTTTGTACTTTCAGCACGTCATTCATGGCCGCTAACCAGGCCTTGGCTACGCGCTCTTCATCCGGCGTACCGATCAGGCTCATGTAAAAGCCGGTGCGGCAGCCCATGGGCGAAATATCGATAATTTCTACGTCGTCAGCATTCAGGTGATCGCGCATAAAGCCAGCAAATAAATGCTCCAGGGTATGGATGCCTTTTTCTGACAGCGCTTCCTGATTAGGGATACAAAAACGCAAATCGTAAACGGTAATAGGATCGCCTTTCGGCGTATTCATTTTCTTTGCAATACGCACTGCAGGTGCATGCATACGAGTGTGATCAACACGGAAACTGTCTAGTAATGGCATGAGGCATGTCCTTTCATGTTGGGTAAATGAGCCTGCTCATCGCGGCTCGTCAAACCATAAAAATAGAATGTTCTGTATTGTACATCAACTCATGGGGATAAACATCGTAGTCAGTCTATAAAGCACAATTCCAAAGCTGCGTATGTAAAAACTTAAAAGTTCCGCTCGCTCTCAGGTCGAATTACCAATTCGTGGATATGTGCGCTAGGTCCGGTGTTTAGCATTGTCATGACCGCATCTGCGACGTCTTTGGCCGTTAAGTACTCGGGGCGGGACGCTTCCCGGAAATCCGTATCAACGCCCCCCGGATACACTGACAACAGTTTGATATGTTCGGCAGCCAACTCTTTGCGCATAACTTTTGTATAGGCATCCAGAGCAGCTTTGCTCGCCGTGTACGCCGCGATTCCGGGGTTGGAGAATAAACAAACCGTTGAGAGCACGTTGACAATGGTACCGCCTCCACATTGCTTCATGCCCGGAATCACGGCTTTCATACACTCGATAGGTGCGTAACAGTTTATCCGCATCAACCAATCCAGTTGTTCAATCGGGGTGGCATCTGCAGGCAGACGCACATTGTTCAGACCTGCACAGTTTATTAACACGTCGACCGGTCCATTGGCCTGCACCGCACCTTTAAAAAAGGCTGCAACGGCGCTTTCATCAGTCATGCAAAATGCCTGATTGAATGTGTCGGCCTGGTTGTCGAGCTGCTCGACGGTAGTGGCGAGTTTTTGCACATTTCTGCCACAAATGCTCAAGCGAAAGCCGGCTTTTTCAGCCAGTACAGCCAGTTCCCGACCAATTCCAGAAGAGGCGCCGGTTAAAACAAGATGCTTAGTCATGATGTGTCTTTTTTTGTAAAACCAATTTGCCGCTATCTTACGCTTTCCTCACGGTTAAATCTGTATTGTCTTTCACAACACTGCAGAGAAGCCGCCCGGCGAAATGCAGTAAGAATTTTTCTTAGCCAAGTTAGGAACAATCCCTATAGCTTAACCCATTGAAAAATATGATAACTACCCAAGAGGATAAATGGAGGTAGTATGAGAGTAAAACATGGTATTTTAGCGGGGGTAGCCTTAGCGGCGCTTAGTGCATGCAGCAGCCCTCACCACCGTGATGTGTATAACGAGCATTCACATCATCAACAGGTTGTGCCGCAGCAACAAACCCAGTATTGCAACCACCCGAGCCATTACGGTACGCAAAAGCCACCGCAAAACCGGCATCACTCCCCGCAATATGTGCACGTAGATGATACCTTGCAACAGGCTCATCAAATGCAAAGCAGACCAATGCAAATCAATGGCTGGCAGCCGCCGGTGCACACCTACAGGCCGGTGTACACCCATAAATTACTGGGTGACTATGCTGAACAGATCACCATGAAACTGGTTGAGAACATGCGCTACGTTACGGTGAATACGCCGGTGGCGGTAGCATCGTTTGTTGACCTGGATAGTTCTTTGGGGAGAACGAATATCCTGGGCAACCAGTTGGCTGAAAGCTTCATCACCGAACTGCAGGAATTTGGTGTCCCGGTGGTCGACTTTAAAACCACAGGTGTCATTCACGTTGGGGATAGCGGCGATTTTGTATTCAGCCGTAAACTGGGTGAATTAGCCCGTAATCCGCACATTAAGTATATTTTGTCGGGCACGATGACCTACAACGACAGAGGCGTGATCTTAAACGTCAGAATGGTCGACATTAACAGCAAAGTGGTGGTGGCTTCTTCGAAAGGGTTTGTACCACAGTTTATTGTAGAGTCGTTGTATCCCAGAAATTATGTTGACGGGATAGTACTGGATTCAACCAGTTGATTGGGATTGCGTATACCGGTTGGGGGTATACGCAGTTCTCTCTCCGGGGCTCAGGCGCCGCCAGTTGGTGATTAACAGTACAACATAGCGTCACATAATGTTAAGCTTCCTGCACTTAAAGCAGGAAGTATTAAGATGCAAGGACGTATTCTTTCCATTGTCCCACGAGGCTATTTACCTGAGCTCACCGGTGGACTTGAAATCTGCGCAATGGAAACCCTCGAGTTTTTCATTGAGCAAGGATACAGCGGCGCTGTTGCAGCCAAATGCCCTCAGACATTTCGAGGCAAACTAACTAGCCGCCTGAGCCGAAAACTCAAAGGGCCATTCTCAACAATCCACACGGTTAAACGCCATCAGGTTTATACGGACTTCTGGCATCCTAATGCGTTAGGTTCCTTATTCGACAAGCTCAAGCCCGATTTTGTTGTTTGCCATGTGTCTATGTGCGACGACCTGCTGCAAAAACTCATCGCGCTGAATTACCCCACTTTGTTTTACATTCACAGCCGGGAAATTTCTCCTTTATTTGGAACATTACCCGCTGATCACAAGTTTGCGTTTGCCTGCGAGTCGACCTTTATAAAAAAACAATTCCAACAGATAAGCGAGGCGCACATTGACGTGATTCGCCCTATTTTGCCACCACAAAAATTTCAGGTGAGTGACACTGGCGACGCTATTCTAGTGATCAACCCTCACCCTAAAAAGGGCGGAAAGTTGATTGTAGAAGCTGCGCGTCAATTGCCTCACCGTCGCTTTTTGATAGTAGGCGGCTGGGCCAATACTCAACACGACCCCGAGGTTGTGGAGATCGAACAGGCGCTCAAGCAATTACCCAATGTAACACGCCAGGCGCACGTAGAAGATATGCGAACAGTCTTCAAACAGGCTCATTGTTTGCTTATGCCCTGTGTTGTGGCAGAAGCTTACGGCAGAACCGCCGCCGAGGCATTAATTGCCGGTATTCCGGTAGTGGCATCAAACCAGGGGGCGTTACCTGAAACCGTGGGTGATGGCGGCATAATTATTGACATTGAGGCCCCGATTACCGAATGGACAACACAACTGGAAAACCTGTTTAACAACTCTGACGTTTACCGTAACCTAAAACTACAGGCGCTCGCGACATCACAGCAAGATGTTCGCCAGGCCACCTTTATTCAGAAGCAATTACTTGACCATGCAAAACGCTTATCCGGAAAATAATACCGCCGACGGCAGCAGAAAAATCTGGGCCTTCGAGTCAAAACTGGCCAATGGCATCATTCTGCTTTTTTTGATTTTGGCATCACTGGCCAGTATTGGTGTGGTTGTTAATCACTATTATCAACTTGCTCAAGCCAGTAACATTCCCTGGTACGGAATTAAGCAGATTTATTGGCATATCCATCACGATGTCATTGTGCCTTTTGGTGCTGATCCTCAGCTCTATCTGGGCATTCCGGCTTTGCTTTGCATTCAGGCTTTGTTTCCGGCTATTCGTTCACAAAAGCCATTTAATATAGGTATTTTGGTGGATATGGTATGGGTATTCATTCATGGCTTCATGGTAACCGGCTTTGTACTCATCGCCATTGCGGCATTGAACCAGGTTCTTATGCCCTGGACCAGCAGTTTAAAAGTCGGCGTTTTCAGCAATGTGCCCGCCTGGCTTGAGATTGTACTTGGTTACCTCGCGGTTGAACTGGTGGGCTGGTTCAGCCACATGCTGCGTCACAAGGTGCGAGTATTATGGGTATTTCACGAGGTACACCATTCGCAAAGTCAGATGAACCCATTTACGTTATTTCGCGTGCACCCCATGGACTATTTGTTCGCGGAATTTATTATTTTTCTGCCCGCGCTTTTATTTGAAGAAACACTAGGCATTGTACTCAGCTATCTGATTATTTCTCGTTTGCACGACGCATTAACCCATAGCAACATAAGAACAAACCTTGGGCCGTTGCGGTATATTTTTGTGACCCCACAATCGCATCGTGTACATCACTCGTCAGAAATCGAGTATTTCGACATGAATTATGGTGTCACCTTGTGTGTGTGGGACCGGTTGTTCGGCACGCATTCGCCGTCTGATTTTGTGTACCCAAAAACCGGTATCAACGACCCCGACTTCCCGGAAGAGAAAGGCCAAAAGTGGTATAAGCTCCCCTGGATAATCACGCGACAACTGTATTACCCCTTTGTAAAAGCAATGCGATTATACTGGCGCTAGACCAACCGCCAGTCGTTTGTTAATTTGGCACAACCCTTACTAAAACGCGTTTATAACGAGTCAGTGCAGGAGTGCCTCTATCAGTTACCCGCAATATAAAATGCAGCGTTTCCGGTTTCGTGACTTCAGGCGCAACAATAGCTACCCGCGCCATATTTTCTGCGCTTTGAATAGCAACAGGCGACGCTGATAACGTACCGGCTTCTGCATAGTTAAACCAATAATATTCGAGACTGTCTCCGTCGGGGTCCTTCGAGTCTCGGGCATCCAGTGAAAAATAACTGCCACTTTTGACTGTTAGTTGCTGCTCGTGACGCAGTGACGGCTGGGGAGGATGATTCGCATGTGCGTAATCAAACAAAGTCCAATCCATCCGAGCTGCAAAATCATTCTGAAAATCGTTGCGCCATCTCCACAATGTCTCCCGATAACCGGAAAAACGCTGGTCACTGATGGTTACCGTGCGACCAAATTCATTTCGCTTAAGCAGAAAGAATGTGTCTGTGGCATTTGTCCATATTGGGCGGGTTTCCTGCTCAATGGGAACACCGCCGGTAAAGCCATTCGGGTCAGTGGTGTTTACATCGGGTATGTAGAGCTCGTAGCGGCCGCCCCACCCTCCAACATCAGGTTGTTCTGGCACGTTTAGGCCATTACTAATTAAATTTAACCAAGCAGGTGTATCACCCTCCATGCCATAGGCAACATCAGGGTATTGTTGCCCCAGAGGTCCATGATTTTGCTGTATATTGTTCGCAATCCAGGTGTTGCTGATAGTTGTATTGTCTGTTCCATCGACAACCATGTTTATACCAAGCCAGGTAGCGGCGCCATAACCGCCTGGACTAACGATATAAAACAAGTCAGGAAATGTTTTTCTTATCCATGCAGCAGAGTCATCCTGATCGGAAATGGTGTATACACGCAGTTTACTAATCAATTGGGCTAGCTGATCGGGAGATTTTTGCTTTTTTAGAATATAAAGCGCCTGAGCAAGTGTATTAGGGCCTCCCCACACACTCACCCAAAGCGGCCTGGGATCATCTTTTTCAATTGCTTTAATCAGCAACCGGGCACCTTCTGACTCCTTATCTTCTCCGACGCCCTTCATGCCATATACTGGCAACCCCGCCCGCACAATGCTGCGCAAGAAATCAGCTGTCGGAAAACCAGGTTCATGCAATAACAGATTACTATGTACTTTGCCGTAAGCGTCTATAATTTGGAGAATGGTTTCAGGTGCAACCATCCCCTTCTGGTGTACCGATGTCGTCGCGACCAACCCTTCAACATCAAAATGATTTGAATACAGTAAAAATCTTACCAGCGTCTGAGCATCATCAGGATCAGCCTCAATATCAGTAAGTACAAACACACGACTTTTTTCTTCGGCCTGCTGCTCTGCAAATGAGTATGAGCAAAAGAACATACTCACAAGCAATATCAACACTGGCTTAATTGCTGGAACACAATGTAATTTCATACGCCTTAACAACCATTCTTACAATCTAACTGTCTAGGTTGCGTATTTACCAATAGCTTTGCCTTTATTGATTTTTATTAATCAATTACTTAATTTTGCCACGTATACTTTTTCTGGTTTCTGCCAGCCGTTTAGTATCCTTCCCACCCAGGAATGCTTCACCAGAGATTCGTATAGTATAAGTCCGATACCCAGTGTACTTGCACACACTATGACCCACTTAATAACCCAGTGAAACGACAATTCAGCAACCGCTATTTGCAGGGCAACCACCAACGGCAAATGAATTAAATAAAGCCAGTAAGACGCATTAGACAAATAGCTTATCCAGGCTTTAGGGCTGCTAAATAACTTTTTACACAGCCCTAGCGCGAGGGGAATTAAGGTCCACATTGTTATGCCATAGGCGAGGCAAAATAAGGCTTTAACCCACAAGTAACACTCGTATCCTGGCTGTGATTCATAGGGCGTAAGTGCAATCAATACGGAAATACTGATCAACGCAAATACGCCATTGAAGAGCGAAAGGCGGCTGTATACCTGAAACCGTTCGAGGTTATGCAGAAAGGCCCAGCCAATCAGGAAACACCCGAAATATAAACAAAACACTGGCCACAGAGGCACAAGGGATTTGTCTGGCGTGTCGATGCCCCAATGGTTCATCCACCACAAGCAACAAGCTGTGGGAACAGCCAGAAGTAACGGCGCACTTTTCGCGCCAGCCAGAAAACGCACCAGTTTATTTCCCAGTACCAACATAGCCTCGTGAAGCCCGGGACACCTGAGCACACAAGACCGCAACGCAATTGCGCTTAGAGTGAAAAGTATCAGGTAATACAAAAACCATAAGTGCGTGCCTACAAATAGCTCATTCGGCAGGTTGGCAAGGGTAGCAACCCCTTGTGAGAGGGACGCATATATGTCCACATCCCCGCGCATGCTTTGCCCGCCCGCAATCCAGCCGCTAACCAGCAATGGGCGGAGCAAGAACCACCCAACAATAAACGGCACGCCTAACCGCACAGCTCTGGATTGCAGGAAATCACGGGTGCGGGTTTTGTGCAGTACCATAGCGCTGAAAAAGCCGGCAATCAGAAAGAATAAGGCCATTCGAAAGGTGTGGCTGATGAGTGCAAATCCCCCCGCGATATAGCTGGTTGATACATCCATCACCGCCCAGCCTATGAATACCGGCATAAACGACAAGCTGGCGTGAAACACAATCCCCAGTAGCAGGGCAAACGCGCGGGTGGCATCCAAATAGTGTAGTCGGGTTGATGGACTCGTATTCATGGCTGGCTCCTTCAGGATATCTACTCTTAATAAAAACTCACCGCGTCAATTTCGTAGTCAAATGCGGCGGGCTGAAGGCTGTATGCCACTATACTCAGGCTGGTTAAGTTGGTGGTATTCAGTGGTGTTTGTGCTGACCACGCGCGTTTCATTTCCTTGAACGGGATCTTAACTTCATGGAATTTTCCGTCTGTTTTCACCACAACCGGTGACGCGTGAAAATCAAAATTGGTGATATCCAGACTGTTGGCAGACAGATTGATATTTCCCTGGCTAATACGCACGCGTAATTTAATGCCTTCAAACTCACTAACATCCTTTGCCTGCCCTAATGCGGCCAGTGGCAATACCGTGCTCGACCAACCGGGCTGCCCCCGTGGCGGGGTAATAGTACCGGTAACCTGCAAAATACCGTTTTTCACTGAGTGCGTGTCTTGTGTTGCGCCGCCTGCCATAGAATCGTTCAAATACTGGCGCGGCTGGCCGAAGTGCGTATTTGCCGGGGCGGTAAAATCATCAATCATCGCAGTGGCATCGGCACTCAGCGAAAACACACTGCTGGATAACGCGACTAAGCCAGCCATCAACATCATTTTTTGATTATTGCTATTTGTTTTCATTTCTTTCTCTCCGGTTTAAGGTAGATCCCGCAACAAGCACCACGCTGTTGTGGGTAGGTACCTATAAGTGCCTGCAACACGAAATTAGGTGACAGAAAATTTTTTTATTTTTTTCTGTCACCTTTTGTTGCTGAGTTGGCACCTATAAAAAAACAGCCAGAGTGTTAAATATGTTTTCACAGCGAACGTCATTCGATAACGAACAGGATGCCTACCTGGTAATGCTTGCATTGGGCGGCAACAGAGAAGCGTTTTGCCAGATTGTAAAGCGGTATCAGACCCTGCTTTGCACGATTGCCTATTCTGCGCTGGGTGATATTAAACACAGTGAAGACGTCGCTCAGGAAACGTTTGTAGAGGCCTGGAAAAAGCTCGATACTCTGCACAATCCGGAAAAGCTCAAATCCTGGTTATGCGGTATTGTGCGATTCAAAATAAGTCGCTTCAGACGTCAGCAACCTACCAAAGAGCAGACTGTCGACGACCCTGAGCTGCTCGCAGGCCACCCGGCAGAAAACGAAGAGCCTGAAGCACAGGCTATGTCCCGCCAACAGCACGCCCTTATGTGGCAGGTGTTAAATAGCATGGATGAAACTTATCGCGAGCCATTGATTCTTTTCTACCGTGAACAACAATCGGTAGAACGCGTCGCGGTTGAACTGGAACTGACCACCGATACCGTTAAACAGCGTCTGTCACGGGGCAGAAACCTGCTGAAACAAGCCATGAGCCATGTGGTTGAGGAAGGGTTGAAGCACAGTAAGCCGGGGGCCGCGTTTACCGTATCAGTCATGACCCTCATCAGCGGTATTTCGCCTCCTGCGAAAGCGGCAGCAATTGGTACCGGGACAGCCAAACTTGGCAGTGCTTTCAAACTCGCGACACTGCTTACGGTGTTAGCCGTCTTTTCAGGTTTTATTAGCTCTTTCTTTGGCTTGCGCGCCGGCCTGGATAAATCCCGTACCCAACAAGAGCGCCGGCTCACCATTAAATCTGTCGTATTGTTCTTTGTAGTCACCTTTGTGTATATAGCTGCTATGTTCGGTTTAAAAGCGATAGCCGTTAATAATCCGAGCCTGATCACACCTATTACCTATGGCGCACAACTTCTGATACTGGTTATCGCCTGTAGTTTTGTTTGGCTTACTCAACGCATGCTCTATGCGATGCGCACCCTGCGTGCCCACGAACGCATTTTTAACCCCGAGGCATTCAGGCATAACGCCGACCAACCCGGCTCGAAGCGGCGGGAATACATCAGCAGGCTACAGCTGTTCGGCGTGCCACTGGTACATTTTCAGTTTGGCATGCCTGAACATACCGACACACCGGCCTACGGCTGGATTGCCGGAGGTAGCCAGGCGTATGGATTACTCTTTGCCTGGGGCGGCGTAGCGGTAGCTCCAATAAGTGTCGGCATTGTTGCAATGGGTGTAATTACGGTTGGCGCCGTGGGATTTGGTATCATTAGCACCGGCACCATTGCAATAGGGCTACTCGCCTTCGGCGCCTCGGCACTAGGCTACAAAGCCTATGCGTCCTTGTCCGCAACAGGGTGGGAAAGCGCCTTCAGCGGTGGATTTTCACTGGCCAAAGAGGCCGCGGTAGGGCCCGTTGCAGTTGCTCGCTATGTGAACGATGAGCAGGCCGTTGCCCTTACACATTTAACTGAATTTGGTTATGTCTATCAGTGGGTATTGGCCGCCATTTCGGTACTGGTTATTGTCCCTGCGGCCTGGCACGCCATGCAGGTCAGGCGGCGGATGAAGTCGCCTCATCCGCCGCAATCGTAGACATGACACTTTACTTTGGCGTTGTATTACTCAGTTTAATCGCCTCGTCGTTTATGACACGTACTTCGCGTTGTGGGAACGGGATTTCAATGTCGTGTTCTCGCAGCGTTTCAAACACAATGAGCAGTAAGTCGCCACCGACGCGGTTTTTACCGTCATCGACGCCTTCCATCCAGAACTCGACAAACATGTTCACACCAGAGTCTCCGAAACTGTCAATTTCGCAGTCCGGGCGTTCTTCAAACGGAATATCATCGCCACTGATCACCTGAGGATGTTCAGACACGGCTTCTTTCACAATTTCCACCATGGCACGGATGTCCGTTTTGTAAGCCACGGAGAAATCGATGCGATAGCGCTGCTTCGGGTCTTTGTGCGTCCAGTTGATTAGCAGTGAATTAATGAACTTCTCGTTGGGCACCAGGATGTCTTTGCCATCATAGGTTTCCAGCACGGCATAACGCATTTTAAATTCGCGCACGAAGCCTTTGCTGCCATCATCCAGCTCAACAAAGTCTCCCACGGTCAGCGAACGGTCGAGTAAAATAATGATGCCTGAAATAAAGTTTGAGGCGATTGTTTGCAAACCAAGACCAAGGCCGACACCCAGCGCACCACCGAATACCGCCAACGCCGTCAGATTGATACCCATGATGTTCAGCAACAAAAGGAAAATCACGCAGAACATGGCCACTTCGAAGAGTTTGGCAAACACTTCTTTGGTCGATACATCAAACTCTTTGTGGTTGCGAATAATGTCTTTACCAATGGAGTTGGACGCCCTGCCCAGCCAAAACAGCAGTACGCCGAAAACCAACACGCGTGCGATGCCATAGGCAGAAATGTCGACGTTACCTACATTGAAGGAAATCGACTCCAGTGCATGGATAACGTTTGGCAACACGTTTATCAAATGTAGAAAGACAATCGGCAGCCCGACCCAGCGCAAAAAATTAGCGATACCGGTACTGCTAACAAACGCACGAATAAAGGAATTGAGGAAGATCATCACCGCGATAACGACAGCGATTTCCAACAGCCAGGCATCAAGCTGATACTGCTTACCCAACACGGATGTGAGCTTTAACAGGGTAATGGTGAATATCGGGAAGAATGTCCCACCTGCGCGATACCCCAGAACCTGCAGCGAGTGCGCGCCTTCCTTCGGCTTTTCCCGCGTGAGGGTAAATTGTTTTCTGACTTTGGCTGAAATTAACCAGGCAAACAAATAGATTAGCAGGATTGCTCCGGCCTGATAAATAAACGTCGGGCTTACAACCGCGTCCTGAAACAACTGAAACTGTTGTTTAATTTCCGCAACCAGCGTGTCCATGACGGCACCAATGTAAAAGGTAGATTGCGCATGTTGTAACGCTAAATAGCGGCGGGGTAAAGCATTTACTGTTGTTTAATTCCGCTGGTTTTCCAAAAGCCGCTTACAGCCAGCCCTTTTGTCTGGCAATACGTGCGGCTTCAATGCGGTTTGAGGCATTCAACTTACTGGACGCGCTGGAGAGATAATTTCGAACGGTCCCCGGAGAAAGGTGCATTTCACTGGCAATTTGCTCGGTTTGTTTACCGTCTGCGGCTAACTTCAACGCCTTGCGTTCTTTGTCGCTTAGCGGGTCGGCTTCTTCCCAGGCATCCACTATCAGTTCCGGTGCGATAATTTTTCGCCCTTGCATCACCCGCCGAATGGCATTGGCTAAATCATCGCTGGGCGCGTCTTTTAACAGGTACCCTTTAACGCCGTAATCCATGGCCCGACGCAAATACCCTGAGCGGGCAAAGGTCGTCAGGATAATGACCTTACTGGTTAGTTGGCGCTGTTGAATACACTGGGCCAGTTCGAGCCCTGTCATTTCCGGCATTTCAATATCGGTTATCACGATATCGGGCGTCAGTGCTTCAGCCATCGCCAGGGCCTCCTTGCCATTACTAGCTTTACCTACCACCTGCATGTCGGGCTCTAAATCCAGCAGTGCAGACAGTGCCCCTAACAGCATGCCCTGGTCTTCTGCAATTAGTATGGTTGTCGCCGTCGTCATAATGGCACCTTCACAGTAATATTAAATCCATCTTTACAGTCGAAACAAATGTCACCGCTGAGCTGTGACACGCGCTCTCGCATCCCTTTTAAGCCGTTGCCCTCTGGCGCTTGTTTACTGTTTCCATTGTCTTTAATGGCCAACGTCAACTGGTTACCTTCCACTTTAAGGGTAATCTGACAGCGGTTGGCATTGGCATATTTTACCAGATTGGTAACGGCTTCCCGCACAATAAACGCAAGTGCACTGTCTACATGGGCAGGCAGTGTGCGGTCCTGTACGGTATAGTGAAATGCCACGTCCACTGAATTAAGCAGGGTTTTGGCATTGGCCAATTCCGAAACCAGATCCTTTTGCCGGTACCCGGTAACCGCTTCCCTTACGTCAGACAGCGCACTGCGACTTATTTGCTCCAGCTCGGCGATTTCCTGCCGGGCTTTGTCAATGTCGTGATCAAACAGTTTTTGCGCCAGTTGTGCTTTCATAGTGAGCATTGAAAACGTGTGGCCAACCAGGTCGTGCAGGTCCCGGGCGATACGCTCCCGCTCAGCGGTGGTCGCCAGGCGCTTCACTTCTTCCTGGGTCAGCTTTAGCTCTGCATTCTTCTTAGCCATCTCGCGCTGGAAAACATTCACGCCACCTATCATGACAGAGAATATCAGCGCTGGTGCATAGAAATACGAAGGTAAATCCCGTAGCCAGGCCAGCAGCACGATGTACACCAACACGGCGCCTATGGTAGTAATGCTCTGCTTTGGCGGCCCTACATGGGAGGCAAAAGCACTAGCATACACAAAAAACACGCCAGCGCCCGGATTCACCAGGGTCATTAGCGAACCAATCACACAAATACCGGCAATGTATTTCAGGGCTTGATGCCCGGTCACCCAATAAGCCCGAAAATAACAGGCAAGAAAAGCCATAACCCCAAATAGCGTAAGCCCTATATGCCAGGCTGGCGGGTCATAAAAGAAAAAGTGGACGAAGAACATCCCCAGATACACCAGCCACAGGTAGGGCATAACCCCTACCTCACTGTCAGCGGGCAATAACTTACGATGCAGAGCGGTTGCCACGCGGCTTAACGATTTAATCATGGTTACTCAAATTCGATATTGTCGAGTTCAAAGGCAAACTCAGGCGTTGAACCGCCGGCCACCCAGCCGATGCCTGCAACATTGCGCCAGTCAACGCCGCCGATATCGGCGAGTGCGATAGACACGCTTTGGCATTCACTGGTGACGTTAAAGCTCACTTCACTGGGACGCGCCGTTTGCGGGTTCATCACCATCAGACGAAACTGACCAGGTGTGCCTTTCACATCGAACACTATACGCTTGAAATTACTTAGATTGTAGCCGCTACTTACGGATTCCCCGAACATCAAAAATGTGCCAGCCCAAGGGTACGGAAATTGCCGGCCAATTCGGCCTTCCACCCGCAAAGCACCACTGCCGCCGCATCCTGCCTCCACATGAGTGATGGCAGCGGTTGAGTCTCCCTGCATAATGTTGTCAGTGGATACGACAAACTGATTGCCTAATTGCGGTAAAAGATCACTCTCAAACTGACTCACCAAACCCGATTCCGGGGTTTCACCAGTTTCAACTTCCGTTTCGAATATGGACGGCACCCTAAACCCGCTTTTCACAATGGCGCGAATGGATTGGGTATGTCGAATATCTTCACGTGGATCGCGTTCCAGCAGAATAAAATCGGCTCGGGCGCCCGGTTGCAGTGTACCCCGCTCACCTATAGCAAAACGAGAATAAGGTAAATACGTGGCCGCCTTTAAGGCGTCGGTGGGCGACAACCCGCTGTCGACCAATAGCGCCAGTTCATCGTGCAGGCTGATTCCATGCGCGGTTCCCTGATTCGGCGCATCCGTGCCAGCCATAATCTGAATACCGGCTTCATGCATGCGGCGCGTATTGCCCAGCGCAATAGCGAAGTAGTCATCTGATATCCGGCTCGACGCAATGTCATGGACAATGGCATATTCAACATCGGCGCTGATGTTTCCGCTGAATGCAGAATCACTCACCAATGCGCGTCCTCGCCCCTCGCCAGCAATGGAAGCTAGAATCGACAAGGTCGGTATCACGAACATATTTTGCGAGGTCATTTGTGCAATCAGTTCGTCGCTGGCACGCGTGCCGCCAAAGGTATGCACCAGTCCGTCGGCGCCGGCTTTAGCGGCATGCTCAGCCGATAGCAGATCCATCACGTGCACGACAGCCAGTACATTATGGGCGTGTGCCGATTTGACTACCGCATTTAACGTAGCGTAATCAATGGACGTAAAACGCCCTTTGTGACCAGCATCACTGGCTGACGCGTCATACACGATTTTGATATAGTCACTGCCCTCTGCCAGTCTGGCTGCAACGAAGGCATCTGCATCGTCAGCAGACGCAATAGTCGGGATCTCTATGCCATATTCTGTGCCGTGGCCGCCCGCACTGGTTACCAGCACACCCGATGAAAACAAATCCGCTTCCTGGCGGGGCGACAGCGCATTGCGCTCAGCGCTTTTAGGCGTAAAAAAACGCAGGTCAGTAAACATATCCAGTGTGGTGGTAACACCGTACTCAAGGGATTGTTTCAGGGCATTGCCCCAGCTATGAGTATGTGCATCGATTAATCCCGGGATGATATAAGCACCTTGTCCGTCAATTTGTTCGATATCAGACGTATTAGTTCTTTCGAATGGCTCTGCAATACGACCATCCTCAATGCTCAGGCTGGCATGTTCATGCCACTGCTGACCATCAAACACAGTGACGTTGACGATTTGGTAGCGCTCCGACGCTGGCCAGCTTGCCAGCCGGGCATCGTTGTCCGTTGGTACCGGAGACACTTCAGGGGTTGGTAACACGCTCAGAAAAATCCCTACCAGCGCGATACCTGCTATGACAATAAATGAAAATCGCATGTTGCTCTCCTTACTTAACCACGATTATCGACACGTTTAAACTGTCTTACTGACAACACCAAAAACACCAGGGTAAATGCCAACAACGCACCGGCATGCAGATACCATGGCGAACCTGCATGATTACCCTGAACTAACAACGCCAGTTGTGCAAGGTGGTAAGCAGGAAACGCATTTGCCAGCATTTCCATGGAATTAGGAAACAAGTGAATGGGAACCCACAACCCCGACAAAAAAGCCATGGGCAAATAGATAACATTCACCACAGCAGGCGCTGCTTTCGCCGATACTGACAACCCGATGAACAAGCCAATTGCACAAAAAGGTAATGTACCAGCAAGCACCACAACCAGTGTAAGTACCCACTGACTTCGTGTCATCACCACATCACCAAACACTGCGCCCAGTGCAAATAAACTCAGAATAATCAGCAAAGCGAACAACATGGCAGTAGCAATCCGGGCAGCAAAATAGCTGCTGACGGGCATCGGGCTGACTAATTTTAAACTCAGGATCCCTTTGTCTTTGTCGGTCGCCACATCAGCGCCAAAGGAAAACAACGCTGGTCCTATTGCACCGAATACAGCATAGGTCGCCATCATGTATTTGGCGGCATTGCCCGGGTTTCCGCCTATGGCATTAAACAACAGGCCGAAGAACACGTAAAACATCACCGGGAACGCCAGACTCGGGATCACAAAAGCGGGACTACGAAAGGTCTTCAGTAGCTCGGTTTGGGTCTCCAGCATCAGGATCTGCCAACGCTTCGACAACGATAAGGGAATAGGTTGAAATTGACTCATGCTGACATCTCCTTTGCAGGTACTGCGTATTCCTGAGTGGGTTGGGTTAGGTGTAAAAAGGCATCTTCCAGCGAAATGCCGACTACGGTGAGGTCCTGCAACACAATGCCGGCGTCGAATAACGTCTTCAGGTGTGCTTCGGGGGTTAGGGAATGCAGCTCGATATAGTCACCGCGGCATTGAGCTGCGCATCCGGGAATCGCTTGCTCAATGGCTTCAACGCTGCCGTTACTGCGAAAACGAATTCGCTTACCACCCAACTTCGCTTTAATCGCTTCCGGCACGCCTTCGGCTACTACTCGCCCCTTTGCCAATACAACAATGCGATCAGACAACGCATCGGCCTCTTCGAGATAATGAGTAGTCAGCAGCACCGACGTGCCATTGGCAGCCAGCGCGCGTATGCAGGACCAAAACTCGCGACGAGCCGTCGCATCAAGCCCCACCGTGGGTTCGTCCAGAATAACCAGTCGCGGGTTGCCAATAATCGCCATGGCGAACAACAAGCGTTGTTTTTGCCCACCCGATAAGGTTTGCACTTTGCGTTTTACCAGGTCGGTGAGTAGCGCCGTTTTCAGCACGTACGCCAAAGGCTGGCTGTGCGGATAATAACTGGCAAATAACCGCAGCTGTTCAATCACGGTCACGTTGTCCGGCAAGGCGGCGCTTTGCAGCATCACGCCCATTTGCTGTTTGGCAGCCCAATGTCCGGCCGGGTAACCAAGCACCGTAACTTCACCTTTATCGGGCGTTAGCTGACCGAGCAGCGTGCTTATGGTGGTCGTTTTACCCGCGCCGTTTTCGCCTAATAGCGCAACGACTTCGTTCGGCTGTATATACAGATCGATGGCGTCTAATGCCGTTTCTTTACCAAACTGTTTAGACAGCTGGCGAAGACTAACCAGTGGCTGTTGATGTGTTTGCATATTGATTCTCCCTACTATGAGAATCAGTATGCCGGGAGCGGATTGTGAGGATAACTAGCAAGTGTCACTACTTTGATATGACATTTGTCATGATATCGACGTAGCCATTAATCCTGATGGCGCATGGCTTCGACAAATAACGAAAAAGCCGGTGAGTACTGGCTGCGATTCGGATAATACAAATAGTATCCCGGAAATTCATCACACCAGGGTTCCAGTACGCGGACTAACCGGCCATCGGCAACAGCGTCTTTCACCATATCCTGAGGTAAATAAGCCAGCCCTACGCCTTTCAATGCGGCGTCCCGAATGAAGAATGACTTGTTGACGGTAAGCTGTCCCTCAACGCGCACGTTCACTTCGCGCCCGTCTTTTTCAAAGTCCCATACCAGTAAACGCCCATAGGTGGGTAACCGCAAATTAATGCAGCGGTGTTCCGACAGATCACGTGGACTTTCCGGGATCCCATATTTTTCAAAATACGCAGGGGAGCCAACCACAGCCATTCGCAGCGGCGGGGATATACTCACGGCAATCATGTCTTTTTCAAGGCTCTCACCGAGCCTGACGCCGGCATCAAATTTGTCGGCCACAATATCGGTAAGCGCATAGTCCACCGACATTTCGATGTGAATGTCCGGGTAATCCTGCATGAACGTCAGTATTTTTGGCCACAACACATTGCGGGCAGCGTGCTCTGCGGTAGAGATGCGGATAGTGCCAGACGGACTGTCCTTTAACGCGTTTAACGAATCGAGCTCGTTTTCAATATCCTGTAGCCGGGGCGCAACCGAACTGTAGAGCTTACGACCAACTTCGGTTAACGACACACTGCGCGTAGTACGGGTCAACAAGCGCAAACCGAGGCGTGACTCCATGCCCTTGATGGTATGACTCAGTGCCGACTGGGATACCGACAATCGGGCGGCCGCCCGGGTAAAGCTTTCTTCTTCTGCAACAGCGATAAAGGCAATTAAATCGTTTAAACGGGTTTTCATGGGTCATGATCTTATTATTTGACGACTACCTTATCAGAAACACCCCATACATGCTGCTATTCACGTAGAGGAAGAGAGACAGCGAGACGATGCGTTGGGTGCATTGAACAAGCTGCCTCTGGGCACAAACTTTCTTTACGCTAGCCTTTTGCGATTTGCGGGGCAAATGGCTGCTCATACAATCTCTTACCCGTACCCTGATAAAGCGCGTTAGCCAGCGCAGGAAAAATAGGCGGGAATGGCGGCTCGCCGAGGCCGGTTGGTTCGGTATCACTTTGAACAAAACTCACACTGATGTTTTTGGGGATCTCGTTCATGCGAATCATCCGGTATCTGTCGAAGTTCTGTTTGTCGGGTTTGCCATCGGTAAAGGTCATTTCGCCATACATGGCATTGCCAATACCATCAATGACAGCCCCTTCCACCATATTGACCGCCCCTTCGGTGTTCACAACAATGCCGCAATCAAGCACACTAAACACATTATCAATCTTCGGATTGCGTTGATCCTCGGCGTCCAGTGTGACTACATGCGCAGCATAGGAGTTATGACAATAATACGCGGCCACGCCTTTTTTGCTGGTCGCCGGCAAGTTGTCCCAACCCGACGTTTCACGCACTTGTTGCAGTACCCCTGCATAACGTGCTGCGTCGTAATCGTTATTGCTACCTACCGGGTTTTGTTGCGCCCGCTTCAACAACGATAAGCGTAAATCAATCGGGTCCTGACCCATTGCTTCTGCTACTTCGTCTAAAAACGCCTGTTCAGCCATCGCCATAAAATTGGAGCGCGGTGCACGGAAAGCCCCGACCGTAATGTTGGAGTCGATCTCGGCACCCTCTGCAAGGTAATTGTCTATTGCGCCAGCCGGAAAACGGTGCTCATGTACACAGTGCTCAGGCACGCCCACCCCGCTAACCTGATAAGCAGTGAGTTCGTTTTGCTCATTCAACGCGGCTCGCAATTTTACCGAGTAGGTCGGCCGGTATATCCCCATGGTCATGTCGTCTTCGCGGGTGTAAATAAGCTTTACCGGTTTGTTTACTTTTTTCGAAATCACCGCGGCTTCAACCAGATAATGAGAATACGCCCGGCGACCAAATCCACCACCCATTCGCTTCATGTCTATGTTAATGTTGTCCGGTGAGATGTTTAAACGCTCTGCCAGTGTCTGGCGAATAAAAATCGGCCCTTGCAACGGCCCGGAGACATTAACGACCTCACCGGTTGCATCGGCAAAAAAGTTCATCGGCTCCATGGTGTTATGCGCAAGATAGGGCGCGTAGTAAGTACTTTCGACAACGCGCGCTGCGTTAGCGAATGCGGCTTCCGGATCGCCATCGCGGCGCAATTCACGCAGTCCTTCACGTTTACCGCTTAATACATCGGCCATGGCTTGCTTGTGGTCTGAGGTATTTTCCAGTCCGCCTGGTACTTTTATCACTGCTGGCGAACCAAATCGGTCAATGGTTTCTTCATAGCCATCAAACGTTTTCCATTTTGCATTGAGGGCTTTTTTGGCCTTCATCACCTGCCAGGTGGAGTCGCCCACAATGGCCACCATGGTGGGAAACGCGGTCACATCAAAGTAATTCTTCGTGTAGTCGGGCTCGAGCGCATCAAAGACAAACGCATCGCGAATCCCCGGCATAGCTTTGATCGCATCTGTATCAGCACTGACCAGGGTTTGCCCGAAAGCTGGAGCATGTACGATCATGGCAATCAACATGCCATCAACTTGCGTATCCATACCAAACAAAGGTTTGCCGGTTACGATCTCCCGCCCTACCAGATTCTTTTTCGCAGACCCAATCAAACTAAAATCATCGACCGATTTTACCGCTACATTTTCAGGTACCGGCAAGGTAGCCGCCAATGATGCCAATTCTCCGTACGTCGCCTGTTTGCCCGATGCCGCATGCTTTACTATTCCCTGATGCGTCGTTAGCGATGCCATTGGCACATTCCAACTGCCTGCTGCAGCTTGCATTAACATATGCCGCGCTGCTGCGCCTGCCATACGCAACCCGCTCCATGCGCGCCGAATTGACTGGCTGCCACCCGAGAATTGCCGTTCATATAACGCCGGGTCATAGGGTGCCTGCTCCGCAACGACAGATTGCCAGTCCGCATCGAGTTCTTCTGCGAGGATCATTGGCATTGAGGTCATCAGATTTTGACCAAACTCCGGATTTGGCACCATTGCGGTAATGGTGCCACTGCTGGCGATGTGAATGTATGCATTCAGGCTAAACAGTTTGTCTGGGAGAGAATCTGCGTCACTGCGTGCAGCCAGCGCTGCGCCAAGCCAGGAAAAATTGATCATCAAGCCACCACCGGTTGCGGCAGTCGCTTGCAAGAAGCGTCGGCGACCCAGTGAAGTCGGCAACGTTTGCGTCGAATGTGGTGTTTTCATGATGTAGCTCCCTATACGTTTACCACGTCAATTGACGCAGACTTGATGGCAGCTTTAATTCGATAGTAGGTCGCGCAGCGGCAGATATTCCCGCTCATACTGGCCTCGATAGCCTTGTCATCAGGGTTAGGGTTTTGTGCAAGTAAGGCCGCGGCCGACATGATCTGACCGGACTGACAGTAACCGCATTGTGCAACGTCGTGCTCCAACCAGGCTTTTTGCACCGGGTGTTCACCGTTTTCCGATAATCCCTCAATGGTCGTAATTGCATTCTCTCCTACTGCCGAGACAGGCAGTTGACAGGATCGCATTGCACTGCCATTCACATGCACAGTACAAGCACCGCACATGGCTACGCCGCAACCGAACTTGGTGCCGACCAGTCCCAATTCATCGCGCAACACCCACAATAACGGGGTGTCAGCATCGACATCCACCTGATGGGAAATTTGATTCACAGATAACGTATATCGTGGCATGTGTGCACTCCTGGCAGCTTCAATAAAAATGGCTAACTACCACTATAGCAACCCCTTGAATAAGCACTATTGAATTATTCCGCAAAGAATCATGAGTAATATTCATTAATCATTGCACTAAATGTAAATCAAAAGTAATGAGCTGGTTACTATTTGTAATTGGAAAGGAGCGACAAAGTCACTTAAGGTCGTGATCCGAGTGCCAGCTCAATGCTCATGAAGAAGTAAAAGATGGCGCTCTTTTTCAGGGGGTGCTGACCTGACAGACGGTCCGGTCGGCACGCTGCCTAACCCTGCTTGCATTATTCAATTGTGCTGGAAACCTCGGCGCGGAGTATTGCAATGATGGGTAACGACTGTCGCCGCATAGGACGACATACAGGGGAAAAGATGAAGTTTGAAAGAATAAATCCGCTCACGGGTGAATGTGCCAGTACGTCAATTGCCATGCAACCCGGCGATATGGCAACGATTGCCAATACTGCGCAATCCGGGTTTGAAGCCTGGTCTCAAACCGGTCCGAATACACGCAGGGCTGTACTGTCAAAAGCTGCGGCAGCACTCGAAGCGAAAAAAGACGCGTTTGTTGATGCGATGATGAACGAAGTCGGCGCCACGGCTGGTTGGGCAATGTTTAATTTAACGCTGGCTGCGTCTATGCTCAGAGAAGCCGCCGCCCTTACCACTCAAATTGGCGGCGAGACTATCCCTTCTGACAAACCCGGCTGTCTTGCTATGGCAGTAAGGGAACCCGTAAGTGTGATATTGGGCATTGCGCCCTGGAATGCACCTATTATTCTGGGTGTCAGGGCCATATCCACAGCGCTGGCATGTGGCAACGCGGTCATTTTAAAAGCGTCTGAATTATGTCCTCGCACACATAGCCTCATTATCGAAGCTTGTGCTGAAGCTGGCTTCCCCGATGGCACTGTTAATATTGTTACCAACGCTAGCGCAGACGCAGCCGATGTAGTGGGTGCACTTATTGATCACCCCGCAGTAAAACGCATCAATTTTACCGGTTCAACCGCAGTCGGTCGCATTATTGCCAAACGGGCTGCCGAGCACTTAAAACCCGTCTTGCTGGAGCTTGGGGGTAAAGCCCCACTACTGGTGCTCGACGACGCAGACCTCGACGAAGCAGTAAAAGCTGCTGCGTTTGGCGCATTTATGAATCAGGGCCAAATTTGTATGTCTACAGAACGGTTGATCGTTAACGAAACCGTTGCCGACGCTTTTGTGGAAAAACTTCAGGCCAAGGTCAACACTATGCCCACCGGCGATCCCCGGGAAGGAAAAGCGCCCTTGGGCGCCGTGGTAGACGAGCGCACCGTGTCCAAGGTGAACAGCCTCATCGACGATGCAGTGAGCAAAGGCGCACGTCTGGTATCTGGTGGTAAAAGTGACAGCGTATTAATGCAAGCCACCGTGCTCGACAGAGTAACACCGGCAATGAAAATATACCGGGAGGAAAGCTTTGGGCCCATTGTTGCTGTGATACGCGCGCAAGACACTGAAGACGCTGTACGCATAGCAAACGACAGTGAATATGGCCTGAGCGCTGCCATTTTTACCCGCGACAGTGCCAAGGGACTTACCCTGGCTAAGCGAATCAAGTCGGGGATTTGCCACATTAATGGCCCGACTGTGCACGACGAGGCACAAATGCCATTTGGCGGCGTAGGCGCATCAGGTTACGGACGATTTGGTGGCAAAGCAGGTATTGATCAGTTCACGGAGTTACGTTGGATTACGCTGGAAACCCAGCCAGGTCATTACCCTATTTAGCCGCTGTGCCCCGCCACGGCCACCGGGATTACCCGGTGGTCTGTGTGCGTTAATACTGCCTAAAAACACACCGTCCGTAATTCAACTCAAGCCGATGCCAGAATTGGCAAGATAGCCCGAACCTGTCCGCGCATCGCTTGCTTGGCAACGGCAATATCCTGTACACACTTCGCCACGGCCCTGAGCTGGTCCAGAAATAACCTTGCAGCAGGCGACGGTTGTGATGCTTTGCGCATAGTGACCCCAATGGGCCGGTAAGTCTCGGGCAGCTCCACCGGCAACACGTCAAGCAGACCACACTGCTTTTCATAATAGATCTGATGCTCAGACAACAATGCGACTCTGTCGCTGTCGATCAGAAGACCGCGGACCATCGACAATGAGCTGGTGTGAATAGCTTGTTTCGGCATACTCAAACGATATCGCTGCAACAGCTCATTAAACAGATGCCAGGCTGGAGAACACCGCGCAGGCAACACCCAGGCTAACTCGGGTAGCTGCTGCAATGTAATCTGTCGCTGTGTCATGAGCGGATGATCTCGTCTGGCAATAACAGATAACTTGTCTTCGAATAGGATCTCAGTGGTGATGTCGGCCTCTTCATCATGCTCGCGCACAGCACCCACAATGAGATCGATGTCACCACTTCGCAGCGCCGCTTCCATGGTTTCGTAAGAGCCTTCCTGGGTTGTCACATGTAACTCGGGATGGTCACGTAGCACCTGATTAATGGCCTTGGGCGTAATATAGGTGCGGGTATAAGGTAAGGTACCTATACTCACTGTGCCTTGCGTGACGCCATTGATACTTTCAATATCTTCCAGACAACGGCGTATCTCGGCGAACGCCATTTTTACATGCATAGCCAGAATTTTGCCAAACGCCGTGGGCGACACTCCATCCGGTTCAGACTCAAACAAACGCAGTTTAAGCCACTCTTCCATTTGCCTGACCGAGCTGTAAACCGACGCTTTTGAATTACCCAACATATCGGCCGCGCATTGGATCCGCTTGGTTTCGAACAAGGCAATAAACGCCGCCAGACGTTTGTAACTGACGTCCATAGAAAATATAGGAATGCGCTGATACGGGCGCGCATCGCGTACAAAACTACTGTACACCTCGCCCGCTTTTTGTAGCTCATCCAGGGCCAACTGTGCCCGTTTTGCCACGGCTTTGCCGTATACCGTGGGTTTCATCCCGGTTGGTGTACGTTCAAATAAACGGCAATTCAAACTCGCTTCCAAATCATTAATCGATTTGGTTACTGCCGTTTGCGAGCGATTTAACGCCTTTGCCGCCTTAGTAACATTTTTGGTGCGGTTTACCACAATTACTGCTTTCAATTGTCGCAAACTTAGCGCTGGTACATCATTTCTCACAATGTAAGTCATGTTAACCTCACCAATCAGCATGAAGAAACACATACCAGCCATGAAAAACGGTAACCGTTAATTCAGACGCCTTCCCCTAACGCCGGCCAGCTTTGTATTAATGCTGAATGAATGGAAATTAGTGACCCATGAAAAACACTATCGCCGTTCACCATAACACTATTTTTACAAAGGAGCGCCGTCATTTCGGCTTTCCGTTGTGATAGTTCATGATGAACGCCCAGTAAATCTAACATGTCCCGGCATAGACAACCATTCATGTAAATTAAAAGTGATAGCTTTGTTACTTTTTCTGATTGGTGACAACAATCCAACCTCTTTAAGGTGATTTTTAGCCTTTACACAAACACCATAAAAACAATCTTAAAGAGAGTAACGATGAACACACACCTTGAATCAGGAAAACACGACAAGTCGTTGCGGGTGCGTCCGCTGTGCGCGGCCATTGCACTGATCTTGTCCAGCCAGGCCAGTTTGGCGCAAACAGAACAAAGCGACAGCGATGAACCCGCACTGGAGAACATTATCGTCACCGCACAAAAACGTTCTGAGTCTATTCAGGAAATCCCCATTGCCATGCAGGCTTTATATGGCGACCAACTGAAAAAGATGGGCATTCAGAAAGCCTCGGACATCACCCGTATCTCGCCCAACGTGAATATTTCAGGGCAGAATGCCGCTAACCAACAAATCAATATTCGCGGTGTTGGCACCAGTGACTTCTTTGGCACAGCCACCGGCGCGGTGGGGATATACATGGATGAGGTCACCATGAGTGCCCCGTATTTGTCGGGGGTCGGCCTGTTTGATATGGAGCGCATCGAAATATTGCGTGGCCCGCAAAACTCCCTGTTTGGCCGCAACACCACAGGTGGCGCGGTGAACTACATTTCCAATCAGCCTAAGCTGGATGGCGATGCGGAAGGCTATATTTCGGTCAATGTGGGCAACTATGGCCTAATCGATCTCGAAGCAGCAGGCACCCTGTCGCTGTCAGATAACGCCGCCTTGCGGCTGGCCGCAAAGTCCTATCAGCGAGACGGTATATGGAATGACCTGTCCAGTGGTGACGATGAATTTGGCGACAAGGAAAGCCAGTCGTTCAGGGCTACGCTACTCGTTGAGCCCTCGAAAAACACCCAAATCACCGCGAACCTTCATGTCGCGAATGAAGACAGTCAGATGGATCCGGTTCGCGCCGTCGGCACCCGTATCGAGAATGGCGTGCCAGAGCGCGGGCCACTGCCCACAACCCGTTTTGCCGCGGGCGAGCAAATCAATTTCGAACGCTACTATCCCAACACCTTCAACAATCAGGGCGACAATCCGTCTACTGACGACTGGCACGATGTGTACGTCAACCATTCGCAGCCGTTTGAAATGGATAATGTCGGTGGCTACCTGAAAATTGTCCACGACATGGACTGGGCCTCTTTTTCTTCCATTACCTCCTACGACAGTACGGATGTACGCTGGGGCTATGATGTTGGCGGTAACGCTAACCCGGGTAATGTCTCTAACCTCAGCGTGTTTATTCACGAACAGTTAGGCGGCCCCGCTCCGGCACCCCAGGCTATTCAGGCAATTAACCAGGACCAGGAATACGAGCAATGGAGCCAGGAGTTCAGACTAATTTCTGACGATGATGCGCCCTTTAAATGGATAGCCGGGCTGTATTTCTTCGGCGAGGATGCCTCTCTGAGTCAAAACATTAACTTTGGCATCTCTGCCCTGCCCTATGGCGGACCACCAGCAGGGGGCGGTTTGGTTATCCTGGCATTTGGCGGCAATCCTGCCAGTAATCAAACGTCATTCTCGGTTGCGGAAGTCGAGAACTTCGTTTGGTCGCCTTATGTGCATACCGAATTTGAGCTGACCGACAAACTCGATCTGACGTTCGGCTTGCGCTACACCCATGATGAAAAACGCTTGCCCAGCCTGATTGTGGGAAACCTCGACAATACATTGCGTCCGCATGGCTTTTTCTGGGATAAAGAAAACTCCCTTGCCGTTTCTGCTGAATACCCGCTGTGTGATTTGGATGGCGATGGCAACCTGTTCAGCGGCGGCACCCCGGACAACCGGGGAACGTTGTGCCGCCAGGACATCGGTGGTCCACAGGAAGATCTCACCTTCAGTGAGCTGGGCGGGAAAATTGGACTGGACTACCAGTTCAATCGGGATTTATTTGCCTATGCCAGTTTGTCCCGGGGCTTCCGTTCGGGCAAAAGTGATGTCGAATTCATCCACGGTCCTCATACCGGTATTCCTCGCCAGAACGTGGATGTGGAAATTCTTGATGCAATGGAAGTGGGTTTCAAGTCAACCCTATTGGAAGGCACGCTGCAACTAAACGGTGCGTTGTTCTATTACATCTGGGAAGACCAGCAACAATTCTTCGTCGGCCCCAACGGCCCGGATTTTGTGAACATCGACGAGTCTGAACTAAAAGGTCTGGAGCTGGAGTTTCGCTGGGCGTTACCGGCAGAATTCCGCCTGCAGGGTGGCATAGGACTACAGGATACAGAAATCACGAAATCCTCTGACGAAGCCGCCGCACAAGTGGGTCACGAATTGCCCTTCGCTGCCGACGCCTCGGCGAACCTGATGCTCACCAAGTCACTGGTGCTGGACAACAGTGTCATCGACTTCCAGATAGACTACCAGTATCGCAGTTCGCCGAAAGCATACGCCACAGAGCGCGCACTTATCGATGAACTTGAGGAAACCAATCAGATCAACGCCCGCGCGGTATGGACCTTCGGCGACTTTGAAGAATATGAAGTCACCGTTTACGGCAACAATATTACCGGTGATAAACGCTGTACTTATAAGTGGGAATTAACCGCCGTCGGCGGCTCTGCCTACTGTATTGCCAACGAAGGTACACCCATGTACGGCGTTATTGGTAAGTGGCGATTCTGATCCTGCTTTTCTCATACTGAACCACAGGTCAGGTAGCTCAGTTTGCCTGACCTGAATTTTTTCGCGCTTTACTTTCTGGAGGTCGTTATGGGAAGCGCAACACACAATGCCGGGTCACAACGCGACATCGTCGTTGTCGGTTTAACAGGGATTGCATGGGTGCTATTGGTGACCGCGTTGGTTATTTTTGCATTCAACCAATGGTGGGGACATGACCATTTTGTGCACTGGGTAAGTTATGCCTTTATGTGTGCAACACCGTTTCAGATCATGCAGGCAGTTGTTTGGCACAACAGCATTCCGGCTCGTCTTTCGGGCTTGTCTCAACCCTTAAAAGGACTCGCCATCGTCGGTTGTTTTATACTGGCGAGTATCATTGTTATGCCACTGCTATATTTTACTGTAGGTCAGGGCGCACTTACGCCTATATTACTGCATTTTGTTATTCAGTCTGTGGTGGTTACCCTATTTGTTATTCTGGCTTTGGGTTGCTGGCCAGTATCCCGCTTTTGTCGTACACCTGGCATTTGCGGCCTGGCTACCTTGGCTTTTTGTTACCTGCTTAATCTGGTGATATTTTGCATTTTTTACGACTATGCGATGTTCGAAGGCTTGCCCTTCTATGCTCACGTATTTGCGCCATCAGGGCTTTTCAATGGCATAACTGCCCTGACATTTGCAGTTACCTGTGCTGCCATGCTGATGCTCGCGACAATGCTGGATTTCTGGCCCATGTCTAAATGGGTCGACAACGCCAAACAGCCTTTGATGGGGATTGTGACGATACTGGCTATTCTTGCCGTTGCCCTGATGGTTTATGGTACCTTTGTTCACTGGCTGGGCATGGACCCTATGGCATTTATGGTGAAAGGCCCTGTGTGTATTATCTTTGGTACCTTTCTGGTGCAAAACATGATGCAATTTCAGTTGCTGGCCAGCGTGCCGCAGCCCCAAAAAGGCTTGTTGAAAATTCTGCTCTGTGGATTATGCGCGGCACTGATGTACCAGCTGTATTTATGGGCTTTGCCTGTGATGGCAGGTACGGCTTTGCCTGCCGGCCCCTCAGCCGGGTATGGGCAGGAAATCTGGATAGCCAGTGCAATGCTGGGGGTCACCTTTCCGATCATCAATTTTGTCTCTGGCGGGTTCGAATTCTGGCCTGTAAAACGCAATTAATAATCGCCCTGACGCCTACCGAATGCCGCCCACCGGGCGGCATTTACAGCGGATAAATCAGCGATACGTTAATGAAATCCAGCCCCGGATTAGACTCAGTAATGCCGCCGTTGGAATAATGCATATAGCGCAGCGACACTGCCAGTCCTTCAGTTAACTGCATACGTAACCCCAGACGATCTTCAAACTGAAACTTAGAGCCCATGTCTTTTTGGCCGAAATGGCGGTTTTCCAATAGTCCCACGCCAATGCCAAATTCGATTTCAGTGGGTATTGAAAACAGCCTTCCCAAGGGCTTTCTTAGCACTGGTGTAATAGCAAATACCGCATTACCATTGAGATCTGGCGCTGCACCTGACGCTTCCAGTTGAGTCAGGCTAAACTCCGTTGTTACCACAACTTTACCAAGCAGCGGTAGGTGGTAATCCCCGGGAGACCAGGGCGCAACGCCTATTCTTGCGCCGGCTATCTCGCCCTCGCCTTTCAGCACATCTACCGACATTTGGTTAAAGGCATTCACCGGTGCATGGTAAAGCGCTATCAATAAACTTAACGTGACCAACAAAAACTTGTGTCGTGTTAACCACACGTTCGACTTACCTCTCTTTTCTTCGTGATTAATAAAAGTGTGGCCTCAGGCACCGCGACCCGAAGCCATGGTCTGTGAGAAACTAACCAGGCTGTTGCCATTGCAACGCGCCGCTAAAGCTGCGGTACACCTCAACCAGGCGAAGGAAGTGTGCCTGTTCGATTTGTGCCAGTTGATCGCGGCTGGCGATAAGCTCGCGTTCGGTGTCTAGCAATTGCAGAAACTCCAGACTTCCCTCTTCGTAGCGGATCCTGGCGATATTCGCAGATTGCTGACTAGCCTTAAATTGCTGCTTAGCACTTGCTAACTGTTCGCGACTGAACTGGTAGTTCTGTAACGACAAATCCATGTCATTTACCGCTTCAATCACGCTTTGCTCAAAGCGCGCCAGCTGGGCGTCGGCTTCAGCATTTGACGCACGTACCTGCGCTTTCACTGCTGACCAGTTTAGTCCCGACCATTGCAACGTGGGCGCAATGCTCCAGCTTTGCGAGGCACTGTTTAATGCCAGACCTGGCGATGATAAAAAGCCCAGAAACCCGCTGACCGAGAGTGACGGATAAAGCGATGCGGTCGCCACACCAATATCGGCTACGGAAGCTGCAAGGGCACGCTCTGCACTGGCTATATCCGGGCGGTATTGCAGGTAGTTTTCGCCTTGCGCTACAGGCAATGGCGATCGCAATGTTGGTAAACTGGCGGCGCCGCCAAGTTCAAGCTCGTCAGCCTGACGCGCAACCAATGCAGCCAATGTGCGTTTAGCAGTTGCCTGCGCGATGCGCATGGACGGGATATCCGTTTCAACCCGGTGAATTTGTGTATCGATTTGCGCCAGCTCGAATGTGGTTGCGGTACCCGCATCAACCTGTGCCTGAACTACGTCCCGGCTTTGCTGTAAAAAAGCCAGGTTCATCTGCGCACACACTAAGCGAATTTGCGCACCGCGATATTGCCCATAGCTGTTAACGACCTGACTGATCACCTGCAGTTGGGCATCGCGCCACAGCAAGTCAGCCTGTTCGGCTCTGGCTAAAGCGGCCTGCTCGGCGCGTACCAGCTTGCCAGCCAAATCAGCATCCCAGTTCAATGACAGTCCGGTATTGAAGCCGCGCAGCTGTACGCCATCGTCGGCGTCGAGCAACGACGTATTTTCAACCGCCTGATAGCCTGCGGATACACTGCCCTGAGGCCAACGCTGGGCACCAGATTCACTGAACACCGCTTGCGCACGGCGCACGTTGGCGAGCGCTTCGTGCAATGACCTGTTTTCCGTCAGCGCCAGCTCTATCAAAGACGACAAGGTCTCGTCCTCAAATGCCTGCCACCAGCTTTTCACGGCATCGGCAGTTTGGTAGGACGTTTCCAGTTCAATAGTCGATACTTTATCGGGAGCCTGGTAATCAGGCCCCACTGCACAGGCAGAGACTATGCCGGTTAGCATTAAAGCCACTGCAACACGAGTAAATTTATGCATGCGTCTCTCCTTCTGGTGATTGTGCTTTCGAAGCGGTTTCTGGCTGGCGCTTTGCCAGCAGGAAATAAAACAGCGGCGTTAATAGCAAGCCGAAAATGGTCACACCAATCATGCCGGAGAATACCGCCACCCCCATTGCCTGGCGCATTTCCGCGCCCGCACCGGTAGAAAACACCAGTGGCGCCACCCCCATAATGAAGGCGATAGACGTCATCAGAATCGGGCGTAACCGCAATCGGCCGGCTTCCAGAATAGCGTCCATAATCGACAGCCCCTGGTCTTGCAACTCTTTAGCAAACTCGACTATCAAAATGGCGTTCTTGGTAGCCAGCCCCACCAGCACAATAAAGCCAATCTGGGTAAGAATGTTGTTGTCACCGCCGTATAGCAGTACACCGCTTAATGCCGACAGCAAGGTCATCGGAATGATCAACACAATGGCCAGTGGCAGACGCACGCTCTCGTATTGCGCCGCCAACACCATAAACACCAACACAATTACCAGCGGGAAGACCAACATATTGGCGTTGCCCGTCAGGATTTGCTGATACGTCAGCTCTGTCCATTCGTAGGTCATGCCGTTGGGTAGGGTTTCAGCCAGGATCTTTTCAATCGCGGCCTGAGCTTCACCCGAGCTATAACCCGGCGCAGGACCACCATTAACTTCCGCAGTGGGAAAACCGTTGTAGTGCATGACTCTGTCGGGTCCGGCGACGTCACGAACCTGAATAAAGGAGTCCAAAGCAACCATTTGACCCGCCTGATTACGCACTTTTAGCTGACCCACTTGTTCGGCGGTCACGCGATACGGCGCATCCGCCTGCATATTTACTTGAAAGGTACGGCCAAACAGGTTGAAGTCGTTTACGTACGTCGCACTCATGTAGCCTTGCAGGGTTTGGAACAACAGATTGAGATCGATACCCTGCTGTTTAGCTTTCTCGCGATCAATGTCAATGTCCAGCTGCGGTACATTCACCTGATAGCTTGAAAACACGCCGGCCAGTACCGGATCCTGCCAGGCTTTCTGCATCACCTGCATAGTGGCGTCATTGAGGGCTTCAAAGCCGTATCCTGCGCGGTCCTGAATTTGCAGACGGAAGCCACCAATAGTGCCCAGCCCCATCACTGGCGGGGGTGGGAAGATGGCCACAAACGCTTCCTGAATAGAGGCATACTTGGCATTAAGTGCACCGGCTATGGCATTCGCCGACAAAGACGGATCCGTGCGTTCTGCAAAGTCATCCAGCGTCACAAACACAATGCCGCTATTGGTGGCGTTGGTGAATCCATTTACACTCAGGCCCGGAAACGCAATGGTATTGGCAACACCAGGGTGTTCAAGGGCAATCTCCGACATACGCGAAATCACACTGTCGGTTCTATCCAAAGACGCAGCATTAGGCAGTTGAGCAAACGCAATAAGGTACTGCTTGTCCTGCGCCGGAATGTAGCCGGTCGGCGTGGTCGTAAACTGCAAGCCCGTTACGCCCACCAATACCACATACAAAGGCACCACCACGACACCAAAGCGAATAATCTTTTTCACTAGCAGGCCATAGCCTTTGGAAAGTCTGGCGAAGAAGCGATTGAAAGGCGCAAACAACCAGCCACCGAACAGCTTGTCCATCAACCGGGTAAGGCCGTCTTTGGGCGCGTCATGGCCTTTCAGTAACAAGGCTGACAGAGCTGGGCTCAACGTTAACGAGTTAATCGCCGAAATAAACGTAGAAATGGTAATGGTTAATGCAAACTGCTTGTAAAACTGCCCGGTTAAGCCCGTCATAAAGGCGGTAGGAATAAATACCGACGCCAGTACCAGCGTGGTTGCCACAATCGGGCCGGTCACTTCTTTCATCGCTTTAGTCGTGGCTGCAACGGGCGACAAGCCTTCGCTGATATTACGCTCGACGTTTTCCACCACCACAATGGCGTCGTCCACCACGATCCCAATGGCCAACACCAGGCCGAACAGCGACAGGGCGTTTAACGAAAAACCCATGACCTGCATAAAAGCAAAGGTACCAATTAAGGAAACAGGTACCGCCACCAGCGGAATAATAGACGCTCGCCAGGTTTGCAGGAACAGCACTACAACCACCACAACCAACAAAACGGCTTCAAGTAAGGTTTTAACTACTGCTTCAATCGAGCCACGCACGAACACAGTCGGGTCGTAAGCCAGTTCATAAGCCACGCCTTCCGGGAAGTTCTCAGCCAGCATCGCCATAGTCGCGCGTACATCTTCTGAGATCTGAATGGCGTTTGAGCCAGCCGATTGGAATACGCCCATACCTACAGCGGGGTTGTTATCGATGGTCGAACGAAGAGCATAAGAGTCAGCGCCTAATTCGATGCGAGCAACGTCTTTCAGGCGACTAATTGCACCGTTGTCACCGACTTTAATGATGATATTTTCGAACTCTTCAACGTTGCTCAATCGACCTTTTACATTCATCAGAATATTAAAGTCAGCCCGCTTTACCGGTTGTGCACCCAGACTACCTGCGACAACCTGCTGGTTCTGTTCCTGAATGGCACTGGCAATGTCTGATGGAGTGAGATTCAGTGCGGCCACTTTATTGGGGTCCAGCCACACACGCATGCTGAATTCACCTGCACCGAACTGACGAACCTGGCCAACGCCGTTTATTTTGGCGAGCTCGTCTTTGACGTTGAGCGTGGCATAGTTGGCCAGATACAACATGTCATAGAGTTCGTTAGGCGAGTAAAGGTGCACCACCAGCGTAAGATTAGGCGAGGATTTTTCGGTTACTACGCCCAGTCGCTGCACTTCTTGTGGCAGACGCGGCACCGCGCGGTCAACCCGGCTTTGTACCTGTGATTGTGCCAAATCGACATCAGTGCCGATGGCAAAGGTAATCGTTAAAGTCATCAGGCCATCGGCGTTGGCTTGTGAAGACATATACAGCATGTTTTCAACGCCGTTGATTTCCTGCTCCAGCGGAGACGCCACAGTTTCAGCGATAACCTGAGGGTTGGCGCCAGGGTAACTGGCGGTCACTACGACAGTGGGCGGCACGACTTCCGGGTATTCCGTGATTGGCAGCTGCCACACCGCAATACTGCCGGTAATAATAAACAGCAGCGATAAGACCGATGCGAACACCGGTCGATGTATAAAAAATCGGGAAAACATAATGACTCCTATTGCGTTGCCGTTACGTCAAACGAGGCAGACAAGGCAATTTGTGTGGGATCCAGCATGGCTTGCGAGGCTGCAATAGCCGTTAGTGTGGCCTCGTCGGCCATAGGGGTGAGGTCTGGATTGATAGTCATTCCGGGCATGACACGCTGCAGTCCATTTACCACAATGGTGTCACCGGGTTGAAGACCAGAGGTTACCAGGCGCAGATCCCCCACAGATTCACCCAGCGTAATTGGGCGATATTCAATGGCGTTGTTTTGCGCCACGACCAACACAAACTTGTTGTTTAAGTCGGTACCTACGGCTTTTTCATCAATTAAAATGCCGTCGTGCGGCTGACTGCCTGCCAGGCGAATACGCGCATACAGGCCAGGCACTAATACACCATCGTCATTACTAAAACGTGCTCTTACCGTAATGCCGCCGGTTTGCTGGTCGACCTGGTTGTCTACAAAATCGATGTAGCCGCGATACTGAAATGCGTTATCACCAGACAACGCCAGCGCAACCGGTTGATTCGCGCCGTTGTTATCAGACCCATTCTGGATTACCGCACTGCGAACGTAGCGCAGGTAAGTTTGCTCATCGACGCTGAAATAAGCATACATCTCTTCAACTGACACAATACTGGTAAGGGCGCTCTGCCCGGCAGTAACATAGTTACCCTGTGTAATGTGAGCGCGTGAAACCCGCCCTGATACCGGCGCTGTTACCTTGGTATAAGACAAATCTAATTCAGCGCGTTCCACTGCTGCACTCAGCGCAGACACATTGGCTTTTGCCTGTTGTAATGCCGCAAAGCGACCATCGAGGGCTTCCTGAGAAATGGCTTGTTGTTTACTCAGGCGCTGACCGCGCTCATAGTCATTTTTAGCAAGCGTTAATTGGCTGGCTGCACTGTCCAGTTCTGCTTGCAATCTGGCAACTTCAACTTCAAAGGGCGCAGGGTCGATCTCAAGCAGCACATCACCTGCTTTAACTAAAGCGCCTTCTTTAAAGTGAATGCGGTTTACGTAACCGGATACGCGTGGCATTAACGTCACAGACTCAGGGGCGCTGAGCCGGCCACTAAATTCATCCCAGTCACTAACCTGCATATTAACTACTTCAGCCACGCTGACTGTTGGCGTCGTCATTTGCTGAGCAGGTTGTTGTGCTTCGCTACCACAGCCAGCGAGTACAACGGTGGCAATAGCGCTTAATAAAAATAGCCGGGCGGTGTGTCGTGTTGACATGTCTCACTCCTGTTTGGGACGATTTCAAAATTAAGGTGAGCAAAGGTGGAGTGCTCAATCAGAAGTGAAAAGTGTAATGTCAGGAAGAGGGAACGATAATATCCGAAACTCGGCAATCATTGCATATTTCTACAATCACTGGAGGATCATGCAATCTACGCGCAGTATCAGGCAAGGCTGGGCATTTTGTAATAAAATATAACCAAAAACCGCCTGCAAACCCTATTGTAAAGGCACCATAGATAGTTACCCATAAAATTGAATTGTCGAAATCTACACAATCATTGCCTAATCCTACAATGCCTGATTCTACAAATTGGCTGGATAATTATTACACTCTATACTTAGCAAACTGTCGCACATCATTCGCCTGGAGAATTCATGCATACTCAAGCCCAGATATATCAACAAGAGCTAATCGATATGACCGCCCGGGTAAGTCAAGAGAATGGCCTGATGGATACGCGCGTGCCTGGACTACGTACTTTGCGTAGTAATTCGAAAACCTGTACCGCCCCGGCGATATATGAGCCGATGCTATGCCTGTTGCTACAAGGCAGTAAAAAGCTCTACGTCGGTGAGAACGTATTCCACTACAACGCCTTAGACTATCTGATGGTCCCCATTATGATGCCGGTGATTGGTGAGATCGTGCAGGCCTGCGACAGTGAGCCTTACGTCGGGATCAGTATTGCGCTGGACCTTCGGGAACTGTCGGAACTATTAATTGATATGGCAGATGTGGGCACGCCTACGTGTGGCAAAGAATGCAGTATTAAGGTTATTAATGCTGATGTTGAAATGCTGTCTACCTTCAAACGTATTTTGTCGTTGCACGAGTCGCCGGCAGATATCCCGATCATGCTGCCTATGCTAAAACGCGAGTTGATGTACCGTGTTCTGAAAGGCCCGGCCGGTAATCAATTGCGTCAGTTTTTACTTTACGATACCAACGCTAATCGTATCAGTAAGGCCATTGAGATCATTCGCGACAACTTCGATTCGCCGTTAAAAGTAAAATCTCTGGCCAGCGCCGTTCACATGAGTGAATCCTCGCTATACAGCACTTTCAAAGCCGTAACCAGCATGTCGCCGCTGCAATACCAGAAACACATACGTCTGAACGAAGCTCGTCGATTAATGTTACATGAAGGCATTGAAGCCGCCGCAGCGGGCTATAAAGTGGGCTATGAAAGCCCGTCGCAGTTCAGCCGCGAGTACAGCCGCTTATTCGGCGCACCGCCAATCACCGATATCAACCGGGTTAAAACGGCGCAAGCTGCTGCATCCTGAAAAACACATTCAGCGACGGAGCCATTGGGCTCCGCGTGCTACCTACCTGAATAGGCAGCAACTGTTTGCAGTTAATCCAAACCCGTAGGTTTAGCACCCAATCCCGCTTTACTTAGCGCAATAGCCCTATCGATCGTTTGGCTGGTTAAGCGTATCGGCCAGTCGGCATTTTCCTGTTCTGACTCGAACATGGCTTCAATAATACGATCGCCCATGGCGGGACGGTAGTGGGCAGGCTCCCAGAACCATTTCATTGGCTTGTGGTTTTGCGCATAGTCAGGATCTTCAAGCGTTTCTGGCGATGGCAAACTAAAATCGTAAAAAGGGAATTGCGGATAGGTATCGGCTAAGCCGGCTAAGTCACGCTTCCACTGCAAATAATCAGGCCAATGACCCGTTTGCTTAATAACCTGCCAGTAAGACTGATGATAGGGATTAATAAACGTGTATAGCGTGATCTGTGGATGCCTGGTCACCAGTTCATCGATAAACGTCTTGTACATGCCAATACCAAACAAGCCATGTTCACCGCTATAGCTGTACTGCTCTCGCTCAAAACGCTGTTGTACACCACTTTGCTGGTGCTTAAAGAAACGTTGTTTACCTTCTGCTTTTATGGTTGCCAGATAGTAATCACCGGTATTACTACCCAGAGGCGTAATGTGATTATAGAGCCCTCCCTGCTGAAGAACTGTACTCAGTGAATCCTGCAGCGTATCCAGTGAAAACAACGCAGGATAAATACGTTGGACTTTTTCTAAGGCGGTTTCAGGCGCTTTGTTGTATTTGTCCATTAATTCCTGCGCTGTCCAGGGCCCAGGATCGTTGCCATAGTTATTGAGGAAATACCGGTAATCGACGCCAATGATCAGGGTACGCACATTGGGATTTTGCCGAATGTGCCACAGCGCATATTTAAGGTTTTCGGTTAGGCCAGAACCAGGAAGCGCGAGGTTAAATACTTTACGCTCACCAAATACCTCAGATTCGGCAGCAAAACCAAGTTGCACACGTGAACTCCCAATTAATAACGTATCAGGCTGTAAGTCCAGCGCACGGAATGGCGTAACCTCGCGAACCCGCTCGTCGGCCTGCGTTTTCCTGGCGTTAAATCCTTCGATTGTTGGCGACCAATAGAATCCGTACGGATCGATGAATGCGTTCACTGCACCAGCGAGCACAAACAGCCCCACAATAAAAACCAATAGCTTCCGTAAATAATGCATAATTAAAACTGAAAATATAAAAATTCACTGACTTGCGACAAAGTCATTACCCCAGCCACAAATAACACCGCCATCCACAATGCCCAACCTGTTGTGGTTTGCCAGGTAAATCGCGACACCCATTTGTGCCCGGGCCAGAACGCATCGTGTTTGCTAAACGACAAATTACTGAGTGAGCCATTACTGCGACTGAACATATCCTGCGTGTTTGGCAGCACAAGCACTGCCACTAACAGGCAAACATTCCAAATCCACACCGACACAAATGCACTGCTGCTGGCTGAGGACGCAGTCATACCGACAGCATCAAGTAATGAAGTTATTGAGGTACCTAGTCTCGACCAAATCCCTTGCGGAATACTTATTCCGTATTGCCCAACCATCCCTTTAAGCATTGTCACCGCGCCATCAAACGTGGTGGCGCGGAAAAACACCCAGCTCACCACGGCAGCCAGAAAGGTAAGCCCCCAGCCGAGCCCCATTGCTGCAATGTGCTTTGAAGCATGCAGTGTCGGGCAGAGATTACGCCACCCGTGAAACACCATCAGATAGCTACCATGAAGCACTCCCCAAATCAGGAAGTTCCAGCCGGCCCCGTGCCAGATACCACCGAGCACCATTGTCAGAAATAAGTTGCGATAACGATTAAAGTTACCGTTGCGGTTTCCTCCTAGCGCGATATACAGATAGTCACGCAGAAATCGCGACAATGTCATATGCCAGCGTCGCCAAAATTCAGAGATATTCACCGCTTTATAGGGCGAATAGAAATTGAGCGGAAGTACGATGCCAAACATGCGGGCCAGGCCAATGGCCATATCGGAATACCCTGAAAAGTCGAAGTACAGCTGGAATGTATAGGCTAATGCGCCGGCCCAGGCGGGAAAAAAGTCCAACGTTCCGCCGGTATCCACAGTGACGAATGCAGTGTTGGCGTAGCCCGCGATGCCATCGGCGATTACCGCTTTTTTAAACAAACCCATCGCAAAAATAGACAGGCCAATGCCCATGTTATTAGCAGTAATCGATGCATGCCCTTTGGCAAACTGCGGTAGCATCTCCTTGTGATGCACGATTGGTCCGGCGATGAGCTGGGGGAAAAACGTCACAAACAAAGCATAATCAAGCGGGTGTTTCTCGACGGTTTCACCGCGGAATGAATCAACTAGATAGGCGACTTGCTGGAAAGTAAAAAAGGAAATCGCCAGCGGCAACACCACATTAGGCAAAGGGATGGGTGATTCTAGCAGCAAATTTACGTTGTCTAATACAAAATCGGTGTACTTGAAATAACCCAATGAAAAGAGATTTAGTAATACACCAACATACAGCAAGGGTTTTTCTTTCCGCTTGCTGAGCCGTTTACCTAACTGGTAGTTGATCACCATCGACAACACGATGATCAGCAAATAAACCGGATTCCACCAGCCATAAAAAAACAATGAGGCCGCGACCAGTACAGCGACCACGGCCTGAAAAGACGCGAAGCGACCAAACGCCCAAACCAGCAGTACTACCACGGGTAAAAACGCAAAAATAAATTCGAACGAGTTAAACAGCATAGCGTGGGACAGTAATTGTTATTTTTAATTGTTCACTTAGTGATCTTCGACCTTACCCTATTCACCTTGCAGGTTGAAGAGGCAAACAACATATCGATGCAAAAAGGGAGGTTACATCTATGAACAGTATTGGTACATTAAGCATTATTTCATGCATAAATTTCATCATACATGTTAGAGCGCATTCACCTGGCGATTCTCCACGCCATTGACAAACACGGTACCCTTACACAGGCAGCCGACGCATTGCACCTGAGTCAATCCGCACTTAGCCACAGTATTAAAAAACTCGAACAACAAATGAATACGCCGCTGTGGGAAAAAGAAGGTCGGCGGCTGCGGCTAACCCGAGCTGGCACTGAGGTGCTAAAACTGGCCAAACGCGTACTGCCACAATTTGAACACACGGAATTGTTGGTGTCGCAGATTGCCCAGGGCGAACGCGGCATGTTGCGCATTGGAATGGAGTGTCACCCCTGCTACCAGTGGCTGTTAAAGGTCGTTTCGCCGTTTTTAGATGAATGGCCGGATGTGGATATAGATGTAAAGCAGGCGTTTCAATTTGGCGGTATGGCGGCGTTGTTTGAATATGACATCGATATGCTGGTCACCCCCGACCCGCTGTTTAAACCCGGTGTGACTTTTACACCGGTGTTTAGCTACGAACACAGATTGGTAGTAGCCAGTTCACACCCTTTGGCACAACACACCTATGTTAGCCCTGAGCAACTGCAAAACGAAGTATTGATCACCTACCCCGTTGAGCCTCAGCGTCTGGACATATTCAGTCAGTTCCTGACACCGGCTGGCTGTACAGTAAAACAACATAAAACTATTGAAACCACTGAAATCATGCTGCAAATGGTGGCAGCGGGCCGCTGTGTCTGTGCCTTACCGGGATGGTTGGTTGATGAGTATGCCAGCCGCCTGCCAATTACCAGTCTGGCTATTGGTAAAACTGGCATTCACAAGCACATTTATGTCGGTGTGCGGGAAGTCGATACACACATTCCCTATGTTGAGGACTTTATTCGCATGGCCAGTGCAACTGACAGCTAGACCCGTTTATCACATAGAAACAACATATCTGTGTAAAAAACAGGTGGCAGGTTTCACCTCCATTTTACCAATGGGAGCTTATGTTATTCCGAACTTAGACTAAATAAGGAATTAACATGAAACACTACATGGGTTTGATCCTAGGCAGCCTATTGTCGGCATCGGCGATGGCAGACACGCCGTCTTACAACTTTGTTCAGGCTGGCTATGTGAATGCAGACTATGCCGACCTGCAGCCGTTTGATTTAATCGGCTTTGAGGTGCGGGCCAGTGCAGAACTCACAGAAGCACTTTTTACAACAGGTCGATTTCGAATGGTCGACGACACCCTATCGGCATACAAATTGGAAGAAACCAACTGGCAGGTAGGTATTGGTTATCAAATGCCCTACGGCAAGGATACGGTGTTTGATGTACGTGTAAATTACGGCGATATTGCGTTTGATTATACCGAGCCTGAAGGTAAATTTAACGACTCGGCCAGCCACTACAGCGTGTCTTCTCATGCTCGTCACATGCTAACCGAAGACATTGAAGTTTACGCTGGGCTGGAATGGCAGCTATGGAAAAAAGGCTCCGATCAGAAAGCCTATCGATTAGGCAGTATGTACAACTTCAGTGATCTGGCCGTCGGCGTGGAATACGTAAAATACTCAGATTCCAGCGCCTACACATTATTTGCCCGCTACAACTTTTAATTGTTCTCGAAGGCCGGTCGTTCACCCGCCCGGCTGGCACTGCTTACAAACATAAATGCGCCGATTGCCACGCTCCATTCTGACAATGGGCGTCTCACACACCCGGCACGGCTGGGTATCACGATTAAATGCCATAAAGCGGCTGGCCTCATAGGGCAGCTTGTGATTTTTGGCATACCGGAAGAACGCATCTGGGACGGTGTATCCCGCCGTTTTATAGGCGCGTTGAGTAACCTCAATTGATACGCAAGCCAATGCCTTAAGCTGTTCTGCCGTCAAATCCTTAGGCCGCAAATCCGGATGCACGCCGGCGAAAAACAGGATTTCACTGCGAAGGTAATTGCCAATTCCCGCCAGAAATGCCTGATCAAGATACAAACTGGCCAGCTTTCGTCCTTGAAAGCGCGTCATCATCAACCGTTCGGTAATCTCTTCCACAGAAGGGCAATCATTCAGCACGTCGGGTCCGAGTTTAACCAAAAAGGGATGTGATTGGATTTCGGCTGTCGGCCACACACTGATGTCTGAAGCGCTGTACAACAGTGCTGCGCCTTTGGCGGTGTGCAGGCCAAATCGAAGCTGGCGATTAGTGTTCGGGTATTCGCCGTTCTTCCTGACATACCAAAGGCCATAAAGCTGATTATGAGAATACACCGACAAACCAATATCAAAATGAATCAACATGGCTTTGCCCCGGCTCTCTACGTTTATAACCGTGCTGCCGGTAAATGCCTGGCGATGTGATTGAATGGCAGAGTGCCCTGCATCAACGTGGGTTACTGGTGCGTCGATTAACACCTGCGCAAGCTTATCGCGGCTTCTGCGTATTTCAGGACCTTCTGGCATCTTGTTTCCTTTTTAACGGTTGTTACTGCTAAAGCGAGCATTTGGATGATACCACCAGCGACATTGTTAACCAGCTTCGGTAATTTTTATAAATCATATGAAAATTCAACACGTTGCAGAATGGCTACAGATCGCCTTTTTTGTCAAAATTGCGCGCAAAAAAACAACAACCATGAAAAATATTCCCGTTTTTACCCCCCAATCAGGCAGATAATGATTGGCACACGACTTGAAATACCTCTTGTAACCAAACGTGCTATTCCGGCTTCCTTTTTTCTCCGGGAGCCAATCATTAACAAGAGGAATCGTGTTATGAAAAAACTGATCACTACACTAACCGCGTTAACCGCTGTAACGGCTTTTAATACTTACGCACAATCGCCTGACGAAAACCTGAATGAATCCGGCATTTATGTAGGTGGTAACTATGGTTACCTGCGCGTTGAAGGCGAAGACGAATTTGATGACGACAAGGATGTATGGCAAGGCGTATTGGGCTACAAATTCAATTCCTACATTGCACTGGAAGGGTCGTACATCGACTTTGGTGACTACGGCAATAATGTAGCAGGTGCATCAACGGATGGTTACACCGCGGCGCTGAAAGGAATCGTCCCTATTGTTGGTGGGCTATCAGCTTATGCTAAGCTGGGTCAACTGTGGTCTGAAACCGATTATCGGTTAGCCGGCGCGACTACGACAGAAGACGACGAGAGTGTGTTTGTCGGTGCCGGTTTAAGTTTCGCGGTTACGCCACAGTTTTTAATCAATGCCGAATATGTGGTGTATGACACAGAGCTGGATGCTGATCAGGTCGCTGATGACCTGGAAGATACCAATTTTGAAACGGATCTGAAGCAAGCCAGTCTGGGTGTTGAATACCGCTTCTAAACTTAGCGTGATTTGCCCCGGGTATACCCTTACCCGGGGCGACCAGTATTAAGCCTGCCAGGTCCAATCGGGATGATTCAATCCCATATTCTGCACAAACAATTCGTAGTCGCGTTTTCCCATGGCACCTGCCACCGTTTTAAACTGCGACTTAGCCTTGATGTTTTTTACCTGCAACAAATCAAGCCGTTTATCGGCATTTTCATCAAACTGATCGGCGAGGATCGCATCAATTTTCCGACTCGTTTCCCAGTGCTGTAACACATAGCCTATCAGCCGGTTGTAGATACCCGGCATCCGCTTGTCTTCCATCGCTTTAGCCAATCCTGTGGTGGCGACCGCTTTTTGAAACGATGCGACAGTTTCTCCTGATGCCACTTCGTCGATGGCTTGCAATACTTTTTGTATATCGCGCAGCAGTTTCGCATGAGACGCCTGCCCGTATTCACTGGCGTCCAACATTTCCAGGTCGGCCAGTAACATATCCAGGTTGATCAGATGGCGTTGCAATGTGCCCATAATCGCTTGTGAAAGTGGTGAAGACGAGTTTAATCTCTCAAGCATATCATGAAGTTATACCGATTCGCATTGGTCATGCATAGCACATAAACAAAAAAGCCCGGGCGAACCCGGGCTACAAACGTGTCATTGGAAACAAATGTCAACTTAATAAAGCGCGTATGAAATGCTGAACTTCACACTGCGGGGCAGAATGTAACGGCCGTTGGGTGCGTCTGCATTACGTGGGTCACCTTCCGTAATACCTTGCTCGTCCGTTAGGTTATCTACCGCTAGTTGTAGTTTTAATCTATCTGTCGGTTCAACCATGACACCAAAGTCGACTTTTTCGTAGCCAGGCAGGACAACGGTGTTCTCGTTGTTGCCAAAGCGATCATCAACAGCGGTCAGTGTGGCATACACATTGGCGTACATTTCACCCACTTCAAACTCATAAGACGGTGTCATGCGCACCTGCCAGCCAGGCTGACGCTGTGCTTCATTACCTTCATTAGCGGCGCTGGCAGTAATTTCGGTATCCTGCACCGTCGCATTCAAGTTCAGGCTGAAACCCGAGTCGTGGTCGTAGTTACCATCCAGCTCCACACCCATCGCTTCGTTGGTGAGGATTTCTGCAGGCGCGCCGGGCTGACGCACAAAGGTGTCGCCTTTGACGCGGTTTGCAAACAAGGTTGCAAAGAACTGCAACTCATCGTTCATGTACTTGTAGCCCACTTCGCCCTGAGTCACTTCCTTAATTAACTGCTCGCCACCAGTGTAAGCGCCCCAGTTGTCGCGGAAATCATCAAAGTAAGGCATTTTGTAGCCGCGGTTCATGCGTACGAACACACCACTGAAATCATCCAGCGCGTAGTTGGCACCAAACGTCCAGGACGTTTTGCTTTGATCGTAAGTCACCGCCTTGGTAACAACGCCGTCCAGACCTTCGTCGACAGAGTAATTCACTTCATGCTGCTCGCGACGAATACCCGCGTCGATGATCAGATCTTCAATGCCGTAGTAAGACAAGGTACCGTAGAACGCGGTAGTTTGCGCATCGCCGGCAGAGTTGATGTCGTAGTTCCAGCCACATCCTTCATCTGATGTATTACATTCGATGCCAGCAAGCATTTCACCGCCTGGCTGCAATACGTGGTATGCGTGGTTACCCAGACTCCACCAGTCTTTGGCTTCAGTTGTTGCAGTGTATAAACCAAACGCTGTATCGACGTTGTCGAAGCTCTTGGAAACAGCAACATCGTTGGTGAATGCAAAGATGTCTTTCAATACTACCCAACGGCCGATTTGCTGAATTGGCGTATTGCTGCCGTAAGTCTCACCCGTTACAGCGCCAGTTACCGCCGCATCAGTCACTTCGCCTACTGTTGTTGCTGAACCATTCGGTACCAGACCAAACGTATTGGCATTGCCGTCTGTAATCGAGAAGCGGTCAACTAAACGCCAGCCATCTGCCAAATCAAGCTTAAGGCTACCGCCGCTAACGTGACCGTCCCAACCACGGCCGTTAGCGAAATCGAACGATTCCTGCGTGTTGTCAGCACCATAGGTAATGGTTGCCTGACGATTCAACGGACCAATTTGCGTGTAACCGGCGTCAATACCCGCCACATTCAGCGGCGTAGGCAGATACCAGGTACCACGATCATCGGTCTGACGTGTGTACAGATTTAGCTCACCGTTGTCGAACACCTTGGTCAGGTTGATCGTAAACTGATTCCCCTGCTCCGAACGGAAACCCGCGTCCCGAATACCCGGAGAACTCTTCAGGTAACCGCCGATCATGTAGTACAGGTCATCGTCTAACGCGCCGCTTAACACCAGGTCAACGCGGTTCAGACCGTAGTCAGATACCGTGTACTTAGCCAGTGCTTCGGTGCTTTCGCCGCCGCGTTTCAGACGGAAGTTAGTCGTTAGACCAGGCTGACCGTTGCTAACAACCGGGTTTGGACCACCGCGCAGGCCTTCAACCATTTCGATGGTTTCGTCAATGCGGAATATTTGCGTATTTTCCAGGAATGACAATGTCGGCGCAGGATAGACAGGTGACCCTTGCAGCGACAGCGTTAAGAAAGGGGCATCACCACCGCCCGGGAAACCACGAACGAAAACGTTCGCACCAGACTCACCGCCTGAACTTTCTACCCAGACACCCGGAATGGCTTTGAACAGGTCTGCGGTGGATTTTGGGGCCAGTTTTTCGATGTCACTGGCATCGATGTTGGTAACAGCAAAGCTGGCATCGATTTTTCTGATCCCGGCGCCGCCCGGTGTACCACTGACGACGATGATTTCGGTGTCGTCGCCGGCAGGCGGTGTGTTATTTGCTTCTTGTGCAACCGCTGACTGACCTGCAAATGCAAGGGCGACAGCGCTGGCTAACACGCATTTTGAAAAACCTGTTTTCATGGTGTGCTCCTGAACGATAGTCAAAATTAGTTGTTAACCGCTAACAATTATTTGGTTAATTTTTTGTCACAAACTGCGGTATGGAGGACAAATTAGATCACAATGCAAACGATTGCAATAACAAAATGCAATCGTTTGCAATTTAATTGTAAACGACTCTATACTGCGGCAGGTGCTAACCAATAGCCCATGCTTCTGTAAACACAGCATAAATTCCCCCTCACAGCAGCACCCGTTACCGCTGGTAGTGCCAAGCGGGGAAATTCACGTTATAGTTATCAAAAGGGTATTTTGAGTATTCATGCCATTGAAAGCAGAAAGTAAATTAACGCTGGCGAAATTAGCTGAACTTGCAGGTGTGTCGACGTCTACCGCATCTCGTGCGTTAAAGGACAATCCGTTAATCAAAGAAGAAACGCGTACGCGGATCCAGGCGTTAGCGCGAGAACATAATTTTAGTGTTAATGCCGCAGCGAGTCGGCTACGCACGCAAAAAACACACGTCATCGCGGTTATTCTGAACTTAATTGATCACACTGAACAGAGTGTGTCCGATCCCTTCCTACTGAAAATTGTGGCAGAATTAAATAAAGCGTTGAACGCCGCGGGCTATGAAATGCTGCTGTCGAATTCGTTTATGGCCAGCGACGACTGGGCCAGTTACTTTGTCTCCAGTCAGCGCGCTGACGGTATTATTGTGGTGGGTCAGGGCAAAAGCACCGAAAAAATCGATAAAGCCGCGGCCGCCCGAGTGCCAATTGTGGTGTGGGGTGAGCCACACACCAAGGCCGACTACCCCATTATTGGCGGCGACAATTATGCCGGCGGCTACATGGCTACCAAGCACCTGATTGAAAGCGGCAGCAAACGCATCCTGTTTTTGGGCGATCCGGGCCATGCCGAGATGGAACAGCGCCATAAAGGCTATGAAGATGCCCATCGCGATGCGGGACTCACTGTGTCAGCGGATTACACCAAACCCATCGACATTACTTCGACAGCAGCTTACGAGTGTATAAACGACGCTATCAAACAACAGGGTTTGTATTTCGACGGCCTGATTTGCGTAAGTGACATGGTGGCATTCGGCGCGATTAAGGCGTTAAAAGAACGCTATGTTGGGATCCCCGGCGATGTCAGAATTATTGGCTACGACGATATTATGCTGGCTGAACTGATGCATCCTGCTCTCACAACCGTGCACCAGAACGTAACCATGGCCGCGCAATTAATGGTAGAACAGTTACTTTGCCAGGTGAATCAGCAACCGGTTTCTTCGCAAGTAGTTGAAACGCATCTGGTTAAGCGCCTGTCCAGTTAATTTACCAGTCTACAACCTCATCCACCTGTGACTAAAGAATAAATGCAAACGTTTGCATTTATTCCCGGCTAAGGCTAGACTTCGCCGAAATGTGTTAACAGAGTATTTACAGATGCCGCGATTTCTTGTGTTTGCCGCCATAGCTGCGAGCTACTTTTTGTTTGCCATACTGCTGAACAGCGTTGGCACTGTGATCCTGCAATCCATCAACAGCTTTGATATTTCCAAACCCGATGCCAGCACGCTGGAAGGTTTCAAAGACCTGTCGATCGCATTTGTTTCCTTTCTTGTTGCGTCCTTTATACCCCGGGTGGGCTACAAAGCGGCCCTGCTTTTCGGGCTTTTACTGGTAACCCTAGCCTGTGCTGCGGTGCCTTCTGTTCCCGAATTCTGGATGATAAAACTGCTGTTTGCCTGTGTGGGCACCAGTTTCGCTCTGGTTAAAGTCTCGGTTTACGCAATTATTGGGCAGCTTGCCCCGGATACACGCAGCCATTCATCTATCATGAACGTCGTTGAAGGTATTTTCATGCTGGGCGTGTTGAGTGGCTACTGGGTATTTGCGGCGTTTATCGACCCGGATAACCCAGGGGCGCTAAGCTGGCTGAATGTTTACTACCCCCTGGCCGCACTCGGTGCAGTGGTTGGCCTTATTGTGTGGTTGGCCCCTATCGAAAAGCCTGCGCTCCCGCCAGTAAAAACCGACGCCCGGCAGGACTTCATCGCTACGCTCAAACTCACTTACCAGCCGTTGGTACTGATTTTCGTGATCTCAGTGTTTCTCTATGTACTGATTGAACAAGGCATTGGCTCCTGGTTACCGACTTTCAACCGTGAAGTAATTGGGTTACCAGTGGATATCAGTATTCAGCTCACCAGCGTCTTTGCTATAGCGTTGGCTGTAGGGCGTTTGTCTGCTGGCGCCGTGCTGCGCAAACTGCACTGGTATCCATTTTTGAATGGCTGCCTGATCGCCATGGCGGTGTTAATTTGCGTTAGCCTGCCGTTGGCTCAACCCGTTGCAGAAAACAGCGTTAACAGTCTTTGGGACATTCCGTTAGCAGGTTACCTGTTTCCACTAATTGGCCTGCTGATGGCACCAATCTATCCGGTACTTAATTCGGTGATGCTAAGCGCCCTGCCTAAACATCAGCATGCCCCCATGACAGGTCTTATTGTTGTATTTTCAGCCCTGGGTGGCACCACAGGGTCTATAATTACCGGCAGTGTGTTCGCCGCATTTAGTGGCCAGGTCGCGTTTTATCTGGCTTTGGTACCACTGGCAGGTTTGCTTTTTTCGTTGTTCAGATTCCATCGTGCAACACTTCGTCTTTCTCAGGTTTAGAGGTTTTTCATGACGCGTCTCGCTAGCCCAAACCGCCACGCACAAGAGGTGTTGGCGTTTTTCGATAGCCAGTTGTTTATCGACGTTCAGTGCGCAGGGATTTTTCCCGACAGCAAAACATTTGCTGACGCTACGCCCAATCAGCCGCTTAACGCGATACTGTCAGCTTATGAACAGGAGCGTAACCAAACGGACTTCTCTCTTGTCACGTTTGTGAATCGGTATTTTTCCATTCCTGAAGTGGTGGACGTGCGGTTTAACACCAATGAACCTTTGACGATTGGCGACTACATAACGCGCATGTGGGATGTGTTAACGAAGCCGGCTGACATGGGTTCTGATTACAGCCTGTTGCCCTTACCCCACTCGTATATTGTGCCCGGAGGCCGTTTCAGAGAGGTTTATTACTGGGATACGTTTTTCTCTGCGCTTGGGTTAGCGCTCAGTAATAAAACTGACCTGGTACATGATCTGATCAGGAATTTTCTGGCTATCCAAGCCCAGGTGGGTTGTATCCCCAATGGCAACCGCCTGTACTATGCCACACGAAGTCAACCGCCCGTACTTGCCCTAATGTCACGGTTTGTGGATACAGATGACGCTAGTCTGCAAGCGGCATTACAAGCCGGTTTAGAGCACGAGTATAAGTTCTGGATGCAACGACAGACAGACTCGTCGGGTGCAGCGTCGTTGCGGTCAGTACAGTTAGACGATGGTGTTACGCTGAACCGGTATTTTGATACCAGTGAAACGCCGCGACCAGAAAGTTACCGGGAAGACTGTCACCTTGCCGCTGCCCTGCCCGAGCAGCAGAAAGGCACGTTTTATCAACATATTCGCGCCGCCTGCGAATCTGGCTGGGATTTCAGTTCTCGCTGGCTGAAAGATCCACAGAACCTATCCACAATCCGCACCTGCGACATTATTCCCGTTGATTTGAACTGTTTGTTGTATCTGCTCGAGCAAGCCCTGGCAGAACGGGCAACGGGTTCAGAAGCTGAAACGTACCGTCAGGCGGCGAATACCCGGGCGACAGCCATTCAGCACTACGGTTGGTCTGAGCAACAAGGCTATTTTCTGGATTACCATTTTCCGACAGCGCAACAGTCTGACGTTTTATCGCTGGCGGGGGTAATGCCGTTATTTGCGGGAATTGCCACGCAAGAGCAAGCTAAACGTGTTGCTGAGGTATTGGAAACGCAATTCCTGCGCGAGGGTGGACTGGTTACCACACTACAGACCACCAGCCAGCAATGGGACTCCCCGAATGGGTGGGCCCCGCTGCAGTGGTTCGCCGTTAAAGGTTTAATGCGATATGGGTTTGACGATTTGGCACATAAAATTATGCAGCGTTGGAACGCACTTATTGCTAACCACTATTCGACCCACGGTGTTATTCTGGAAAAGTACAATGTGGAATCCCCCAACAGCGCTGTTGGTGGCGGTGAATACGAAGTTCAACTGGGATTCGGCTGGTCGAACGGTGTCTATCAATCATTCGAGAGTTTATTGAATTCACCCACTAAAAAGTAAACGAAATGTAAACAAAATGTATTCACCAAAGAGCAAGAAACGCTTACTAAACCGGCTAAATGCCGGTTTTCTTTTTGTTAAACAGAGCTAGAAAATAACCACAAAATAAACATAACAAACTGTTACATATACGTTTACTGTGTGATTTTATTTTTCCAATCAATTGAATCTGATTTTTTAATTATCAAATTTCACTGTCCTCAATAACAATTATTCCTGTTTACAACTACTCTTGTTTACAACACTGGTTCATATTTCGAACGAGGAGAGGACATATGAAAATGAAAAAAACACTGTCACTTGCAGCTGCAATTGCTATCGCATTGTCGCCTGTTGTGATGACAGCCCCGGCACATGCCGACACCGCCCCAAAAACCAACAAATTCTGGTGGCCTGATCAATTGGATCTCAGCCAGCTGCGCGCACATGGTATCGAGTCTAACCCATACGGTGAGCAATTCGACTACGCCGCTGAGTTTGAATCCTTAGACCTTAAAGCAGTTAAAGAGGACATTCGCGCCGTATTAACTGAGTCGCAAGACTGGTGGCCAGCTGATTATGGTCACTATGGTCCTTTCTTCATTCGTATGGCCTGGCACGCAGCCGGTACTTACCGTGTACACGACGGTCGCGGTGGCGCAGGTGGCGGTCAACAACGTTTTGATCCACTGAACAGCTGGCCGGACAACGCCAACCTGGACAAAGCTCGCCGCTTACTATGGCCAGTAAAATCAAAGTACGGCCGCAAGATTTCTTGGGCTGACCTGATGGCGTTAACTGGTAACGTTGCGCTGGAAGACATGGGCTTCAAAACCTTCGGTTATGCCGGTGGTCGTGAAGACGACTGGGAGCCGGATTATGTGTACTGGGGCCCGGAAGGCAAAATGCTGACTGACGAGCGTCGCGACAAGTTCGGTAAACTAAAAGGCCCATTGGCCGCGGTTGAAATGGGTTTGATCTATGTTAACCCGGAAGGTCCACATGGCAACCCGGACCCACTGCTGGCAGCAAAAGACATTCGCATGTCGTTTGGCCGGATGGCAATGAATGACGAAGAAATCGTTGCGCTGATCGCAGGTGGCCACACCTTTGGTAAAGCACACGGCGCGAAAAGTCCGAAAGATTGTGTTGGTGCAGAGCCTGCAGCTGGCGAACTGGAAGACCAAGGCTTTGGTTGGAAAAACAAGTGTGGTAAAGGCCATTCTGAAGACACCATTACCAGCGGCCTGGAAGGTGCGTGGACAGTTACGCCAACCCAATGGACAACCAACTACCTGGACAACCTGTTCAGCTTCAACTGGGTGAAGACGAAGAGCCCGGCTGGTGCAACTCAGTGGGTTCCGGATACAGACGCAGCAGCGAACATGGTACCTGACGCACACGATCCAACTAAGCGTCACAAGCCGATTATGTTCACTACCGATATCGCGATAAAAGAAGACCCGGAATTCCGTAAAATTGCAGAGCGCTTCCGCGCTGATCCGGCTGAGTTTGAGCTGGCCTTCGCAAAAGCCTGGTTCAAACTAAACCACCGTGATCTGGGGCCACGTGCTCGTTACCTGGGTGACGAAGTACCTGCAGAAGTATTGGTATGGCAGGATCCGATTCCAGAAGTAAACCACGAGCTGGTATCAGACCGTGACGTAGCAAAACTGAAAAAAGACATTCTGGATACGGGATTAAGTGTTCAGGAACTGGTTCGCGTAGCCTGGGCGTCAGCAGCCAGCTACCGAGGTACTGACATGCGTGGTGGTGCGAATGGTGCACGTGTTCGCCTTGCCCCTCAAAACGGTTGGGAAGTGAACAACCCGAAAGAGCTGGACAAAGTACTGCTGAAACTTGAAAAAGTGAAGAACAGCTTTAACCGTAAAGCGTCAGGTAACAAGCGTATTTCAACTGCCGACATCATTGTTCTTGCGGGTGCCGCTGCGATTGAAAAAGCCGCAAAAGATGCTGGCCATGACATCACGGTACCTTTTGTACCAGGTCGCATGGATGCCACTCAGGACATGACCGATGTCGAATCATTTGCTTATCTTGAACCGGTAGCTGATGCATTCCGCAACTACTACGCACCAGAGAAGAACTACTTGTCTCCTGCTGAAGCGTTGGTAGAACGCGCTGACTTGTTAAACCTGTCGGTGCCAGAGATGACTGCTCTGCTGGGTGGTTTACGTTCGCTGGACGCAAACTACAAAGGTGCGAAGCACGGCGTGTTTACTGACAAGCCGGGAACACTGAGCAATGACTTCTTCACCAACCTGCTGGACATGGGCACAGTGTGGAGCAAGACTGACAAAGAAGGTGTATACGAAGGTCGCGATCGCAGCACGGGTAAAGTGAAGTGGACCGCAACACCCGTCGACCTGATCTTTGGTTCAAACACAGAACTGCGTGCAATCGCTGAAGTGTATGCCGCCGGTGATGCTAACGAAAAATTCGTGAAAGATTTCGTAGCAGCCTGGACCAAAGTCATGCAAAACGACCGTTTTGACCTGAAATAACCTTCAGCGTATTCAAAACACAAAAGCGGCGCTTGATTATAGCGCCGCTTTTTATTTGCCTTCCTCTCGCAGATTTAAACCTGCGATTGTGTATTACATCAAACCCGCGACTTCCAGAATTTGTCGCATTTGCCCCTCGGTGACCGAGCTTGGGCACACTCCTTTGCTGATAAGCTCATTACGCACATGAGCAGGATCACAGGGGGTGTCAATCTTGGCGCTACGCTGAACGTATCGCACCAATTGTTTTTGAAGTTGTCGGGTTAAACAAGACATACATACCTCTACTTCTCTGTTTGCCTGTTGGTTTGTAGCGTTAGCTACCAGGGGCTGCTGACCTTTGCCGTATGTTTTTGCAGCGAGTTGTGCGTCATTTAGGCAAGGCAGAGTCCACGTAGTGTAGTTGCTCTACATAAGTGGACGATAACGCAGCATAAATGACGCACAAACGCTGCCCTTCGGGTTCGTCATAGAAGCGTTTTACTCTTTGTCACAGTCCTTTGACGTAGAATGACTATGCCTGTAGGCCTGTTTCGCGATTAAAACGCTTCTATATAGAACAAAAATAATACAGCAAAGGTCAGCAGCCCCTTGTTAAAATCGTGCATAACCCGGACCAGAATATAAATGGCGTTATCTATTAATAACTTAATAAAATTGCTTTTTCGCTGAGCGATACAGTTGTCAAAATTTCTGACATTGCCGTCTTAACCCAGCCATTGGTTGAGTACCACATGGGTTTTGATTTTGATGATGTCGTCGATGGTATCAATATGCTCACGGATTTCGTGCAGACGTCGCATGGTATCGGCGCGAATGAGCACAATAAGATCACACTCCCCCGTTACGCCATAGCACGAGACCACTTCAGGAATTGCCCTGAAATGCGGAACAACATCCGTGCAGCGGGCTCGTTTATGCTGAATTTCCAAATACGCTGCAACGCCTTCTTTCTGAGATTCAGATAGCATGACCTGATAGCCGCGAATGACATTGCTCGACTCCAGCTTTTTTATGCGCTCTGTCACCGCAGAGCGCGACAGGCCAACCTCGTCCGCTATCGCAGACACACTGGCTCGCGCATTCTGTCGCAACTGCGCAATAATCGCATGATCGAATTTATCCATTGTTATTTATTCCTGCATATTGCGGGTAAAAACCTTGTTTACCGGCAAAGTGACGGTACCAACCCACTGAATGCCTGTAAATTAAGCCATATTGAAATAGGAAAACGCAGTATATTACGCAATAGGCGTTTGCACAGACTTTTCTCGGTTTATTCAGGTCGCGTAGCTATCCCAAAAGAGAATATTAAATTTATTAAAGACGATTCAGTTAGTTAAGTTTTCTCTGGCTAGCCAGAGTCAGACATTATTTTTTCGTTTTCAGGACTTTTCAGAGCATGACACAACACAGTGCACACAAAATCGGACGTTGGCAGGGAGCCGGCCTACTCACCACCACTTTGTTGGGAACCAGTGTATTTATCCTGCCACAAATGACCATAGAAACAGCTGGCAACTGGGCCATGTTAAGCTGGATATTGCTCACCCTAGCCATTTTGCCGGTGGCTATGGTGTTTGCCAAACTGTCATCGTCTTACCCTCATGCCGGTGGACCAGCATACTTTGTAGAGAAAGCATTCGGAAAATCGGCAGGCCGCACGATCGGGCTACTGTTTTTGTTTGTGGTGCCCATAGGCGCCCCCGCAGCAATCATAATGACTTACTGGTTTATAGAAACCTTATTTGGCCTGTCTGCAGACTGGGCATTACCTGTTCAGCTCAGCATCATCGGATTACTATTTTTACTCAACTATCGCGGTATACAGTTCTCTGCGACATTGCAGCTCATGCTTACTCTGGTCATCACGCTCGTTGTAACCGCCATGGTGGCAGGGCAGTCGACGGCGTCAACACCTGAAATATCGATATCGACCGGCACCTTTGCTATCACCCCGGTGTTAGGTGCCATGGGCATAGCCTTTTGGAGTTTCCTGGGAATCGAAGCGATCTCGCATCTGGCCGATGACTTTCAGAATCCCAAGCGCGATCTGGTCCCGGCCATTATGACCGGTACCCTACTGGTTGGGTTAATTTATCTGGGTTGCACCTATCTGTTAATCGATACACCAGTATCAGACACCCTGAGCATGGTCACCGTGTTTGATCAGCAATTCTCAGCAGGGGGCGCTTATATTATTGGCGCACTTGGTGTTGCGGGTGGTCTGGCTACCGTAAACGTGTACACCGCCAGCCTGTCACGTCTGATCTGGAGCCTGAGTAATGACAATGTACTTCCTGGTTATTTCCAGGCACTCAATGGGCATCAGGTACCACAACGGGCACTGCAGTGTATTTTGATCGTAATGACGGCCACCCTGTTCATCACTCACTATGGCAAGCACGACCTTGAGGATCTGATTGGCTGGGTAAATGGCGTATTTGTGCTTATCTATCTTGCGAGTATGCTGGCTGCTGTGCGTTTACTGTCGGCCCGTCACAGACCTTTGGTCGTGCTGAGCTGTTTATTCTGCGCCACCATAGCGGTCGGATTAGGTACCAAAATGCTTTACGCGCTGGGCTTATTCACCGTGTTTGCACCACTACTGTGGTACCAACAGCGATACATTTTGCCCCGAATAAAGCGCAGTGCTTAAGACCAGCTATGGTTTGAGGCCATCAATTACCGATGGCCGATAGCGCATCAATATTGCCGCTGGTGATCGCTGGCAGCGCTTCAGTGATAGTTTCAATTGGCCAGTCCCACCAGCACAGACTTTCCAGCCTGGCTATCGTTGCGTCGTCAAAGCGCATTTTTAACACCTTAGCAGGGTTACCTGCCACCACGGCGTAGGCTGGCACATCTTTTGTGACGACTGATTTAGACGCAACGATTGCACCGTTTCCAATGGTTACACCGGGCATAATAGTCGCGTCATAGCCAATCCAGACATCATTTCCAACCCTGGTATCACCTTTATAGGGCAGGTCTCCCGGCTGAGGTGCAGCCGTTTCCCAGCCATTGCCGAAAATATAGAACGGGTAGGTACTCACCCCATTTAACGGGTGATTAGCACCATTCATGATAAAGGTGACCTTATTGGCAAGGGCACAAAACTTTCCAATGATTAGCTTGTCGCCTATAAAATCAAAATGGTAGAGCACGTTTTTTTCGAAATCCCGCGCCAGCTCGGGATCGTCAACATAGGTGTATTCTCCCACCATTATATTGGGTGAAGTAATAATGTTCTTCAGAAAGGTGACCTGTTTGGCTGCCGGGATCGGCGCAACTTCATGGGGATTAGGGCCCGTTGTCATAATGCTTCCTCCTTGTTACAGGAAGCAAGCCATGACTTAATCGTAAGCCCTCAGCGTTGCTTCCAAGCTACCTGGTGCGCTGGTTGAAGATGATAAGCTGCGGACATCAGCATGCTTGAGCTGGCCCACAAATTTACCCCGCCAGTGACCGGCCTGCTGCTCAGTAGCCGTCACTTCCTGGATAATCGCAATCATCTTCACAATCGCGTCAGTTAACGCAAAGTTACTGTTAGTAGCGGCAATGACCTGTCGTTTCATTTCCGGCTGGGTAATTTTCAGCGATTTAACTACCTTACTGTCCTCCAGATGATACATCGCAGAAGACGGCAGAATCATTAACCCTTCGCCCTGTATGACCTGGCGAAGTCCGGTCATTAGCTGACCCGAATAGGCTTTATCGTGTTTTAATGCTACGCCGGTTTCACGCTCGTACTTGTCGATTAGTCGCCCCAGCGCATCCTTGGTACCTGGCGTAAGTAATTCGTACTGACTCAGTTCCCAAAAGTGAATCGTCTCTCTGGTTTTTAGCGAGGTGTAATTGTCGGATGCCTCATTAACGCCTACCACCAGATACATGAATTCTTCAATCAGTGGGTATACCGTCATAAACCTCGGCTCGACTTCTTGTTCGTAAGTCAGCGCGATATCAACCTGATTGCTTTGCAACCACTCCTTTACCGCGTAGGACGGGCCGGTACTGATCTCCAGTTTTAACTGCGGATACCAACGTGTTACCTGTGCTATCAGCGACATTGACAACACATTACCTATGGACGGCAGCATACCAACCCGTACTTTACCCTGCTGTACAGCGGCGAGTTGCTGCAACTCCATCTTGGCGTTGTTTATGTCATCAATGAGTTTTCTGGCGTGCTTCTCGAACAATTTCCCTGCGGCAGTCAGACTCACGCCTTTGAAACTGCGCTCGAAGAGTGCACTGCCCATCTCTCGCTCTAAATTAGCTAACTGCTGACTAATAGCAGGCTGGGCAATGTCCAGCTCTCTTGCTGCAGCGGCAATACTTCCTTTTTGCACGGTGACCAGAAAATACTGTAGCTGTTTAGAATTCATGCTCGATAACAACTCTTCAAGTGTAACCATTCGTTTTAGTATGCGAAATAATCGATTTGTAACAAACCTTTTAAAAATCAACATACCAGGCTTTTTCCATTCTAATTCAGCAAGTTACATGCCACCAACTGGTCAGGTTTCGGTGCCTGTTTGTTAAATTATTGTGTCGAATGTATTTATTATAAAATATTTTATTGTACCAACCAGCCTCTAAACCCATGATTTAATTGAGCTTAATTCAGGGCTCAATATTTTAGTTATAACCCTCAATATTCTTTTTTCTTCCGTTCTACCGTGCTCTTTTTTTAGTCTCATTACAGACGATGGCGCGTGTTGTCGTCCTCACTAAGCTCAATAAATGTTTAAGTTTGGTGCTTACGCGTACCATTTTGGGGCAATTTTAGCCATCTGCGTGATTTCACGCTCTGCGCGCATGCACCTAAAAAGATCATAGCTATATGGCAATTTAGGGAACACATGATGAAACTCAATAAATTAAATGCAGCAGTGCTGGCAGGTCTTGCCGGTTACTCGCTATCAATGACAGTGGCTACCTCTGCAATGGCAGAAGAAGCCGCTGAAGAAAACGTTGAAAAAATTGCGGTTGTTGGTGCGCGTGGTGCTCCTCGTTCCGTAACCAGCTCGCCAGTACCGGTAGACGTACTGACCGCCGATGACATTAACGGCGTGGCCTCATCTGATATGAACGACATCATGATGACGTTGGTTCCCTCTTATACCCTGAGCCGTCAGCCAATTTCTGATGGTGGTACTTTCATTCGTCCAGCATCACTGCGTGGCCTGCCTACAGACAAAACATTGGTGTTGGTAAACGGTAAACGCCGTCACCGTGCTGCATTAGTTCAAATCGGTGGTTCTGGTACTCAGGGTCCTGACCTTGCAACCATTCCTGCAGCTGCACTAGGCAGTGTAGAAGTACTACGTGACGGCGCGGCCGCACAGTACGGTTCAGATGCTATCGCTGGGGTAATTAACTTCCAGCTTAAAAATAACGCTGAAGGCGGCTCAGTGTCTTTAGATGCAGGTCAGTATTATGAAGGCGACGGTCAACAGTACACTATCAGCGGTAACAAAGGTTTCTCACTGGGTGATGACGGTTTCCTAAGCATCTCTGCAGAAGTTACTGATTCAGAAGCGACATACCGCGGCGAGCAATACTGTGAAAGCTGGTTCTGTGTAGACGATCAATCAGCTGAATATATTGCAAATGCGGAAGAACAAGGTCGCTCTGTACACGGCACTGACGGTGAAGTACAGCCTTGGGGTCAACCAAACTACAGCGGCGCGAAGGTATTCATGAATGCGGGCTATGCACTGTCTGGCGACATGGAACTATACAGCTTCGCGAACTACTCCGAAAGTGAAGGTGATGGTTCATTCTTCTACCGTTACCCTGGCAACGGTACTATCGAAGATCTGCGTGAAATCGACGGCACAATCTACTCTCCGCTTGAAAAATTCCCAGGTGGTTTTACGCCTCGATTCTTTGGTGACATCACTGACTACTCATTTGCTGCTGGCCTGAAAGGTATGACTGGCTCGTTGGGTTACGACATCAGCGGTCGTTACGGCTACAACGAAATCTCCTACACCCTGGCCAATACTATCAACCCATCAATGGGCAGTGCGTCTCCCACTAAATTCCACCCCGGAGACCTGAGCAACGACGAATTGCAATTCCAGGCTGACTTCACCTATGACCTTGCTGAATACGTGTTCGCATTTGGTTTGAGCTACATGGAAGAGTCTTACGAGATCTCTCAGGGTGACGAAGCCTCTTATGCCGTTGGTCCTCACTCAATCCCTGATCCATACGGTTTGTGTTCTCGCGTTGACAACGGTTTTGGACTGGCAACTGATGAGCAAGTTGCTACGGCAATTGCAAATGGGTTGAATTGTGCGAACTACACCTCAGCTACCGATGAGAATGGTAATCCTGTTGATGGTTTCGACGGTATAGACCCTGTATTCACGGCCGTAGGCGTAGGTTCCAACGGTTTCCCAGGTTATTCAGACGAGTTCATTGGCACTTACGAGCGTGACTCTTACGCGGTATACGGTGATATCTCTGGTGATATAACTGACGCATTGTTTGCACAAGCTGCGATCCGTTACGAAGACTACTCTGATTTTGGTTCTGAAGTGGTTTACAAAATTGCGGGTATTTACCAGCTGACTGACGAAGTTGCACTGCGTTCTTCATATGGTACTGGTTTCCGCGCTCCTACTCCTGGTCAGCAAGGTACTACAAATGTTTCTACACGTTTACCAAATGGCTTCCCGGTTGCGACCGGTTTATTCCCGGCGAACAGTGTAGTAGCACAGGCATTAGGAGCTGAGATTCTTAAGCCAGAAACATCAACTAACTTTACCTTTGGTTTAACCGCAGAATTAGACAGCTTAACCCTGACTGTAGATTACTATCACATTCTGCTGGAAGACCGTGTTAACGCGATTTCAACTTTGGATGTTTCCACGACTGTAGTGACAGACCCTGACGCTGATGGATACGGCGCATACCAAAATTATTTGGCGCTTGATGCTGCTGGCGTAGTCGGTGCTAACACTATCGGTGGCGTATTCTTCTTCCAAAACGCGTTTGATACCGTTACTGAAGGCTTGGATGTTGTTGCCACTTACAGCATGGAGTCTGATATGGGTGACACCATGATCACCGCATCATTTAACTACGGTACCAACGAGTTTGATGGCGACCCAGGTGACTTATTCAATCTGGAAGACCGCTTTGACTTTGAAAACGGCACTCCGAGTACACGTGGTGTAGTTTCTGTTAAACATTCAATGGACGACTTTAGCGTTACCGCCCGTTTGAGTTACTACGGTTCTTACGAGAACTCAAATGGCATCGAGACAAATGAAGCCGGCGAGCCTATCGGTGTAGCACAGATTCAGGAGTTCGATCCTGAGTACATGTTCGATCTGGAAGGTACCTACTTCATCAATGAAACACTGTCAGTGTCTTTGGGTGCGCGTAACCTGTTCGACAACTACCCTGACCCAGGCACCATTGGCGAAACCTGCTGTGGCCGTATCTACCGCTCAGACTCTATTGTTGACTGGCAAGGTGGTTACTACTACATGAAGCTGAACGCATCGTTCTAAAGGTGGGGATCATTTCTGAGATCTAACCCGACAACGACCAGCCGCAAGGCTGGTCGTCTGTATCATGTCACTCATCGCGATCCACGCGACAAAATGCACAAAAAATTATACTTTCTACTTTATAAATATTACAAAAAAACGAATTTTTATTTAACAAGTGGAGCACTGTTGTTATGGAGATTGAACTCGTCTGGTTCGTCCTCACTTTGTGCGTTGCGGGCGCAGTCGCAGGCATTACATCCGGCCTTTTTGGTAATGGTGGAGGTTTTGTCGTCGTCCCTGCCCTTCTCGCAGTCTTTCCTTTTTTCACCCCTGCCTCTGACGAGTTAGTGAAAGTTGCAATCGGAACCTCCCTGGCTTCCATCGTAATTTCCAGTGCTCGTTCGGTACTTGCTCACAAGAAGCGTGGCGCTGTCGATTTCGACATGCTTAAGTCCTGGTTTATCTGGATTATTCTTGGCGTGCTAAGCGGTGTGGCCATTGCCAACCACACCAGCAGTGGTGGATTAACTATCGTATTTGCAGCGGGTGTATTGCTGTATTCGATTTACTTTCTTTTCCCGGATTATGTGGTTCGTCCGGGCATGTCTTTCTCTATGCCGAAAGGTCCGGGGAAAGCCATACTGGCCTTTGTAATTGGTGGATTTTCAGCCTTGCTGGGGATCGGTGGGGGCACCCCTACGGTGATTACTATGGTCATGTGCCGTCGCACAATTCAACAGGCTGTTGCCACTGCAGCGGGCGTTGGTGTGCTAATCGGCCTACCTGGCGCAATTGGATTTTTATTCATGAAGAACGCCAGCCCGGAAGCGATGCCTTTTGGCACCGTTGGGTACATAAACCTACCCGCTCTGATTGCCATCAGTGTGGGTTCCATCATGACGGCGCCCATTGGTGCATCCATGGCGCATAGTTTCAGCGAAAAAATGCTAAAGCGTCTTTTTGGCGTTTACCTGGTAATAGTGTCCGTTGCCATGTTTAGCAAAGCATTATAACCGGCCACACTCAATTAAGAGGAACAACACATGACTTATAACCCATCAAGAAGACTATTTCTGGGCGGTTCATTAGCTGCCTCAGCAGCAGGCGCGGCTGGTATTATTACCCCGGCTGGCCTTGCGTCAGCAAAGACCATGCAAGCGCCTGGTATTATGTATGGCCCAACACCCGGCGTAGCGAAGTTGAACGCTAACGAAAACCCTTATGGACCGAGTGATTTAGCGTTAAAAGCCATTGCTGAAGCCAGTAAAGACGGCGGCGCATACTACGCCTATCGTGCCGGTATGTACTTACGAGACATGCTGGCGGAGTCCAACGGACTGAAGCCAGAAAACGTATCGATCACAGCCGGCTCAAGTTTGATTCTGGCCTTTGCCGCCTTTGCCGCCACCAGCAAAGGTAAAATCCTCGGCCCGGATTTGTTCTGGGATACCACCTCAATGGCACCGGTACGCCAGGGTGGACCTGAGATTGTACGTGTCCCGAATACGGCGGCACTGGATATCGATCTGGATGCGCTTTACAACGCGATCACGCCAGAGATCGCCATGGTACACGTATGTAACCCGAATAACCCGACCGGGAAATTACTGGATCCGAAGAAGTTACGTGAGTTCTGTATCAAAGCCTCTAAAAAGACACTGGTACTGGTAGACGAAGCGTATAACGAACTGATCGAAGACGGTCCTAAACACTCTATGATCCCGTTGATCAACGAAGGCCACAATATCATTGTTGCCCGCACCTTCTCTAAAATCTACGGTTTGGCCGGAATGCGCGTTGGTTACATGCTGGGTAGCGAAGAGAATATGGAATTCATCAACAAGTACGGGCTGGGTGGTTACTCCATTAACCAGGCCGGCCTCGCCGCAGCGATTGCCAGCTACAATGACGAAGCATTCAAGTCCTTCTCGCGCGACAAGGTCAAAGAAGGCCGCGACATCATTATGTCAGCAGTCAAAGCTAACGGCTTAACCGCCCTGCCTTCTACTACAAACTTTGTGTTCGTTAACCTGGGTGACGACGGCGATGCCAATGCGTTCCGCAAAGCGATGGAACAACAGGATGTGCTGATCCGCGGCCAGTACCGCACCTATCAGCAATGGTCACGCGTCAGCACCGGCCGCATTGAAGACGTCAAAAAGTATGCTGCCGCCATGCCGAAAGCACTGGAAGACATGTACAAATTAATGAAAGCCTAAGGGCTTTTAATCAGGTCCCTTGGACAGTGCAAGACGACAGGAAGTCAAAGGCCGCATGTATATGCGGCCTTTTTTATTCAGACCTGGCGTAGTTCACTGGGGGTTAGCCCTGTCCAGCGTTTCACCGCTCGCCTGAAATTCGTAATATCACTGAAGGCCATTTTTACCGCGCTTTGCTCATTGTTTAGCTTTTGCACCTGTAAGTAGAAAATCGCTTGCTGCCTGCGAATATTGTCATGTAAATCGCTAAAGCTGGTTTGATGTTCACTCAGTTTACGCTTGAGTGAGGCTGCGCTCATGTTAAGCCTGGCCGCGGCTTCGGGCAGGGTTAGCGACGAATTTCTATGCAACAGAGCACGTACACTGTCGAGCAATCCTCGGCGATAGTGCATTTGCCGATTTAACCGGTGACGGGCGTAGGCTTGCAAGGTCAGATTTGGTTGTAAACAGGGCACTGACATCGCCTGTTTTTCAATGCGAATTGCAAACACAGGTTGATTAAACCGCAATCGAAATCCCAGGTTTTCCTCGTATTCCTGAATATGGCGAGGCCTGCCGAAGGGAAAATCAAAATGAAAGGGCAAGCGTTTCCCCGTGCACATTTTCGCCAGTGCAACCAATGCAGCACAATAAGCCTCAACCATGAAGACAAACAATTTCCCGCAGCCCATCGCATCCTGAAGGAGATAGTAGTAGCAGTCATCATCTTCAAACCGTTGTGCCGATACAAACGGGCTCACCAGTGGCTGAAACACTGGTAAGGCTCTCAGGCACTGGCCAAAATGACGGGCATGCATGAAGTACGGCAGTGCGTCATTCATAGAGCCTGTTATCAATTGCTGACCAAAACGAAAGGCAACATCATAGCCTTTGGCATACTGTATTGCGTTAGCGGCGAGTTTTTGAATTTGCCGGCAGCTCAGCGTGCTGTCACCGACTAAATCGTCGGTAAATATACCGGTGCCGCGCAACAATTTGTGCTCAGGCGCACCTCGCGCTACCGCGACAGCCACTAAATTTGCAGCCAGCTGTCGCCCCGGTAACACCTTGTCGTTTGCCGTTAGCAGCCGTGTATTCTTGCCGTCAGAACTACGCATCAGCACTTCACTTTTTACTGCGTATCGTTTCCTGCACAGGCTCAGGCCACCTGCCGGGAGGTTTCATCTAATTGCCGATTCAGGCCGGACATGAGATCCGCCAACGTGCTGTGTTGGCTAAGCCTTGCACAGGCACTGCGAACGGAGTGGAAAATTGCGGTTGTCTGACCGCCACTTTTAAACGCAACATTGCGAATACTGCGCTCCAACTGGTCTGCCAATTCCCGGGCTTCAGGCATACCAGTATCCGGTAGCAGGATCACAAAACGGTCCCCGGCATAGCGACAGGCTAGGTCCACTGCGCGCAAGTTCATGACAATCAATTGCGAAATTTCGCGTAAGAAACGATCGCCTTCCTGGTGACCGTAACGCAGATTAAATTCAGAAAAATCGTTGATGTCTAACACGATCACCGACGCATCGACACCTTGCTCCTGCAGCGTACTGGCGCGATCACGCCAGTAATCTGCACGATACAGTTGCGTAATCACATCGATTTGTTCATGACTGCGATACCAGAGCTCGCGACGCTGTAACTGACGGTTCAGCGCCAGTTGCTCCTGATGCCACAGGTATAACGCAAAGCTCATTACCACCATGCCGACCGCCGCGGGAATCGACTCTACCAGGCTCAGCCAGGTTGCCGCATTGCTGTAATGGGTGAACTCATCAATGACATCCAGCAGTGCAGAAAAGCTAAACAGGGTTAATCCAACCACCAGCAAAGTGGTCACCTGCCCCGGCGGGCGACTAATCATAACCGCAAAAATCCAGCACAATGTCAGCAGACACACACTGCCTTCGCCCACGACATCGAGCCATTCAATACTGGTCATGGGTTTTAGCTCACCGTGTAAGGTACACAAGGTCATGGCAAGGGTCAGTATCACCACAACAAAAGCCAGCAAGCCCTGATGTCGAAACAATAAACTGAAGTTCATTCGTAAATCCTACTTTCTGCAGCAACCAAAAATTACGTACCACAGCGTATATTGAATTGCATAAATCATAGGGGTCATTCTGGCTCACAAATGTGACACTACTGTGATAACTCCCGTGGCAACAATCAGAGATTCTCTTGTTAAGCATTTATAATCAATGAGTTATAAGGGGGTCATTTTGGCTCAGCATTTGTGGGTAAAGCGCCTAAAACGTGCTTTTTGGCGCCGTTGTCGCAAAAACGTCATGATGTGTTTCACAGAACTGTCATTTTTCATTCCTACCTTAGCCGCAACGCTTACAACACTTCTTCAATGAGAACACACATGACTATGAAAATTTCACAGGTAGCCGTTGCGGTAGGCACCATTGTTGCCGCTTCCTCAGCCGTGGCGGCTGACAATGCCGGCCTTATCGGTCAGTTGACCAATGCCCAGCAAGACCGTGTATTTGCCGGCGCAAAAATCGAAATCAAAGAACTCGACAAAGTCACATTTTCCCGCCGTGACGGTACGTTTCGTTTTACTAACCTGCCCGCGGGCGACTACACACTGGTCGTAACCTACCTGGGCGCCAAACCCGTTAGCCAGACTGTGTCTCTCGTCGCTGGTGAAAACATGACACCGGTGATCACACTGGAAGCCAAAGACGATGCGTTGGAAGAGGTCATGGTGCGCGGACAGCGTAGCGGTCAGGCAAATGCAATTAACCAACAACGTATGGCCGACAACATCAAATCGATTGTGTCAGCTGATGCCATTGGCCAGTTTCCGGACCAGAACGCAGCAGAGTCATTACAGCGTTTGCCAGGCCTTTCGATAGAACGCGATCAGGGCGAAGGCCGCTTTGTTGGCATCCGTGGTATCGACCCGAACCTGAACAACGTTACCATCAACGGCCTGAATATTCCGTCTCCGGAAGCCGGTGTGCGTTCAGTAGCACTGGATGTTATTCCGTCGGAACTTATTCAAACACTGGAAGTGTCCAAGTCTGTTACGTCTGATATGGACGCCGATGCCATTGGTGGTGCTATTGAAGTAAAAAGTGTGAGCGCGTTTGACCGCAAAGGCCAGACTGCCACACTCAGTGCGCAGGTCAGTCAGAATCAGCTGCGTGACGAATTAAGCCCCAAAGCATCGGCCACCTACACCAACCTGTGGGATGACACGTTTGGTATTGCTGCCGCGCTAAGTTACTTCGAACGTGACTTCGGTTCGGACAATATCGAATCCAATGCCGATGACGAGATAGAACAACGCCATTACACCATTACCCGGGAACGGTTAGGTGCAGCGGTAAACCTTGACTATCGACCAGATTTTAATAACCAGTACTACCTGCGCACCCTTTACAGCGAGTTTTCTGACGCCGAGTACCGCCAGCGCAATACGTTTGTGCTGGATGGTGAAGACTCGGAAGTCGAGCGCGAATCCAAAGATCGTTATGAATCGCAATCTATCTTTACTGCGGCGCTGGGCGGAGAACACACTCGCGGCGAATGGCTGTTTGATTATCAGTTGGGCTATGCGAAGTCTGACGAAGATGAACCCGATGCGTTGTATTACGTGATGGTTACTGAAAACGACAGCATAGAAGGCGATATGATGCGTCGTATTCCTTCACTGACCTATAACGCCGATGTCGACGACCTGAGTACTTATGAGCTTGACGAAATTAGCTTTGAAGATAATTACACCGAAGATACAGAAAACAGTATTCAGGCAAACATTACCCGCTCTTTTGCCAATGACCCTTACCTGAGTGAGCTGAAAGCCGGTTTTAAAGTGCGCCAACGCAGTAAAAAGGTTGACAGCAACATTTACATTTTCGACGGTGATTTTGATGGCGTAGACCCCTCTCAGTTCGCTGCCACTCAGCCCGATTGGGGATTGGGCAACTTCGGGCCGGGATTAAACCGGTCTGCATTACGCAGCGACTTTAAGCAAAATCGCGGCTCACTGGAATTGGCAGAACTGGACTCCGAACTCGAGTCGAACGGTGCGTCATACAACACCAACGAAGATATTTTTGCAGCGTACTTTATGGGTACTTTTGATATCGAACAATGGCACATTGTTGCCGGTGTCCGCTACGAAAATACCGATTTCGATACCTCTGGTATGCGTGTTGAACTGGTAGAAGACGAGCAAAACGACGTAGAAGAAGTCGTTAATACGCCGTGGCAGGCAGACCGCTCATACGACTACTTCTTACCCAGCGTAAATGCCAAGTATACCTTTTCAGAACAATTGATTCTAAGGGCCGCATTTACCCAGACTATTTCTCGCCCCCGCTTTGAAGAGTCCACCGCCTACCAGATTATCGAAAGCAAGACGGAAGAGGACGATGGCGAATTTGTTACGGAGCGTGAAGCGGAAGTGGGTAACCCTGCTTTGCTTCCTTATGAAGCCACAAACTATGATTTGTCACTGGAATATTACCCGGGCGACATTGGGGTCCTGTCCGCCGGGTTATTTTATAAGAAAATCGATAACTTCGTGATTTACGCCGACGTTGCCGGTACCAGTGACTGGGAAGGCTATGACGAAGTCATTCAGCCGGTCAACGGTGAAAGCGCCGACTTGTTAGGCCTGGAATTGTCGTGGGTGAAAGCCTTCGACAACGGCTTATTGCTCTCAGCTAACGGCACTTTCTCAAATTCAAATGCCACTACGTTACTCGACGGCGAGCGCTATAAAACCAGCTTGCCTAACCAGTCTGATACCGTGGGCAACCTGACAGTTGGCTACGAAGCCAATCAATTCAGCCTGCGACTCACCATGGCTTACAAGAATAAGAACCTCGAAGAAATCGACGGTGACATGATTCGCATGGAAGACGCCCACCAGCAGTTTGATTTTACCGGCAAATACTTCGTTAACGATGACGTTACCGTGTACTTCAACGCAATTAATATCAATGACGAGCCTTACTACCATTACTTCGATCAGCGCAATCAAAACGCGCAGTACGAAGAATATGGTCGCACGTTCGAACTGGGCTTCAACTGGCAGCTATAAGCCAGAAAATAGCGCGGGCGCACAAGGACCAGCGCGCCCGTTCTAATTTTAGTAACACAGACTGCGTTTGCGGCCAGTGGCTAACAAACGCATAGCAATACCTAAGGTACACAATGAAAATACGGGTTTTATGGGGCATCACGTGTCTCGCGCTGCATGCTAACTCGCTGGCCGGCGACGTTTATACCGACGACTATTACCAGCAGCACGTCATTGCCACAGCGCACGCCGACATGCTGGATGAAAGCTGGAACTGGCTGGTGCTGGGCGATTGGGGCCGCAATGGCCATTTCGCACAGCGCAGTGTGGCACAATGGATGGATATCGCAGCCAGGCAATTTGACGTCGATATGATTGTGTCGACCGGGGATAATTTTTACGACAACGGTATCGCATCGGTAGACGATCCCTACTGGCAGACCGCCTTCGAGAATGTCTATCACGGCCCTCATTTATTCAGTAACTGGTACGTTGTGCTGGGTAACCACGATTACCGGGGCAACTGGCAGGCACAAATCGATTACAGCGCCAAAAGTCGACGTTGGAACATGCCCGCTCAATATTACAGCGTCTTGAAAACTCTGGACGATGGCGCCACCGTCCATTTACTCTTTCTGGACACCAGCCCACTGAACCCGGACTACCAGCAGGAAGCTAAATACGCAGAGACACAAAAACAGGATGCGAAAGCGCAGCTTAAGTGGCTGACGCAGCAACTGGCCGAACACCAGGACGCAACCTGGACATTTGTAATAGGTCACCATCCGCTGTATTCCAGCGGCAAACGTTACGGGAAAAATAAAGCAATTCGCAACATACTGGAACCGCTGTTAGAGCAGTATCAGGTAGATGCGTATTTTGCCGGACACGAGCATGATCTTCAGCACAACCAGCCTGCCGGAAAGCACATGGCGCACTTTGTATCTGGCGCGGGTTCCGAAATTCGTCCGACCGGCCAACGTGAATTCACGCGATTTGCCGCTTCCACAGCAGGCTTTGCTGCGGTAAGCGTAAATGCCCGGGAAACACTGATTCAATTTATTAATGATCAAGGCGACGTGATTTACAGTCATTCACTTCAGCCACACAAGGAAGCCGCCCAATGAAATTTGCCGCTTTAACCCTAAGTCTGAGTCTGGGGTTGCTGTTAACCGGCTGCTCGGGAACAGCATCCACGCAAGCACACACAGGACCTACGACGCCTATTGAACTTAACGAAATCCAGATAAAAGGTGAACACTTACTACCGGTTGCAAACTATACGTTATCGGGCTGGTTGGTTGTTAGTGAGCACACTGGATTACACTGGCTGTCGCCAGATTACCAAACACTCGGGCACTGGCAGGGTCACTTTAGTCAGGCCGATTGGCGTTGGCTGGACGCCCAGACATTGGTGATCACCACGCTGGATAACAATACCAGCGCTATGCAGGTGTTCACACTGGATACAACATCAGGCGAGTTTAACTCGCGATTGCTTGCGCATGCTGACCTAGCAGATCGCGAAACCGTTTGCCTGCAAAAATCACAGGCTGATTTGTTTGTGTTTAGCACCGATGCCCGCGGTTTACTGACACATTCGCTGTTACTGCCCGGACAAGAGGATTGGCAAATAACGGATATACGCACCCTGATGGTGGGCCCTAATATTTCTTCCTGCAGTGTTGCCGATGCATCAGGCACGCTCTATCTAGCAGAAGAGGAAATCGGCATATGGCAATACGCCGCCGAGCCAGAGGGTGAAAATACCCGAAACTTAGACTATTTTGCCAATGCACCGGAGATCGAATCCGTATCAGCTCTGAGTGAAGAGGTGTATTTTACCGTAGCGACCAATGAAGCCCTCATTCATATGCGTGGTTCAGAGAATACAAGCTGGCAGGTCGATGACACTCTCGAACTGAAAAGCATCAGTGTTACCGGGACTTCACAGGGCCTGCAAGCCGGTATTTATGACGAAGCCAGTCACACCTTGTTTGCCGTGAAATTACCGGGAGCAGGAGTTAAAAAGACACCTGAAAAACAAAGCATCATGCTCACCGCCGACGCTCAAACCGCCCCGGTAAACCGGTATGGTGATGCCGCCGACGATCCGGCTTTCTGGATAAACCCACAATCCCCCTCAGACAGCCTCATTCTTGGAACTGACAAAAAATTTGGCCTCAATGTCTATACGTTGGATGGCAGTCTGCGTCAAACCCTGCCAGTAGGACGAGTGAACAATGTGGATGTGCGCCAGGCTATTCAAACTGCACAAGGCAGTATTGATATAGCCGTAGCAAGCAACCGCTCATCACAATCTCTGTCGGTATTCAGTATCGACAATCAAGGTACCGTTGCATTGCTGGACAACGTGCCCACTGGTCTGTCGGATGTGTATGGGCTGTGTACCGGTTTAATCAACGCTCAATTACACGTGGTGGTGAATGACACCGATGGGCGTTTTCAGCATTACGCGCTAACCTTTAAAGACACGACGGTAAGTGCGCAGCGTCTGAACGAATTCACCCTGCCCAGCCAGCCTGAAGGCTGTGTCATTGACGATAACACCGGCACACTTTATTACGGTGAAGAGTCGACCGGCGTTTGGAAGCGTTCGCTGGTAACGGATGCCTCTGCCCCCACGTTGATTGCGGCGGTAAATGAGCAGGTACACGCAGATATTGAAGGCATGGATATTTACCGCTACGAGCAGCAGCGCTACCTGATAGTATCCAGCCAGGGAAACAGCCGTTTCGCTGTTTATGCGCTGGACGATAATCACCGCCTGCTCGGCACATTTGGTGTCGCTATGAACCCGCTTGCAGGTATCGACGGCGTCTCGGAAACCGACGGACTCGCAGCTACGTCTCATAATTTGGGGCCGCAATACCCGAACGGATTGTTAGTGGTGCAGGACGGGCGCAATGTCATGCCGGCAGCGCCACAAAACTTCAAAATTATTGACGGCAATAAAATCGCGCGGTTCATTCAACAACGTCGTTAACTGCGCTTCAACCAGAGCCCTGGACCGGATAACCCGGGGCTCCCCGAGACTTCCTTCCTCCGCACGATTATCACTTTGCATACTTGTGTATTCAGATTTATACATAACACACGCTTAAATACCATAAGATTACCAATAGTCACATTTGTCACATAAAGCAATGAAGAACATCCGACGAGTTACACTAAAGCAGTAATTTTTAACAATTACGCGAAGATAACTTGCAGGATTACGAAAATGACAAATACTTAGGTTAACGAAAAAGCCCCGGAGTGCTGCATGAGTTTATCGGTACTGGTAGCGGATGATTCCAAGCTATCTCGGCGTAGTGTAATACGCGCGTTGCCGCCAGAATTGGAAGTCACCATTGAAGAAGCCACTAATGGCAAAGAAGCCATCGACAAGCTGTCGGTGCAGCCATTTCAACTATTGCTGCTTGATTTAACCATGCCCGAAGTCGATGGCGTGGGTGTGCTCGAATATTTATCTAATCAGTCCAGCTCGCCCAGCGTAATTGTGATTAGCGCTGACTTTCAACCGGAAAAACAACGAATTGTGATGTCCCTCGGGGCAAAGAAGTTCCTTCGTAAGCCACTCGACAAAGAAGAGTTGGCGATGACGCTTTTCGAGTTGGGTTACCTATGAACGATGCTATTGCTTTCACTGAAGACCAGCGAGACGCCCTGCAAGAGCTCATGAACATTTCAATGGGTCAGGCTGCCAATAGTCTTGCGCATTTAATCGAAACAAAGATAGGTATATCTATACCTAACATTACCGCCGTTACGCCAGAACAATTGTTCGAGATGGTGAGGCATAATCAAGAGGCTCATTACACCCGCCAGTCGTTTATGGGCGATATTCATGGCGAGGTCATGTCCATTTTGTCGCAATCTGGTTTGGCTGAGGTGGCAGAACTCATGGAGTACGAGCAACCACTGTCCGACGCAGATATAAAAGAGACCATTCTGGAACTGTGTAATATTCTGGCCGGCGCCTGTTTGTCGGGTTTGTCTGAACAACTCGAGCTGACCACCAATTTGCAAATGCCTACCTTGTTTCAGCCTGAGAAGCATGATTTTAATCAGCTGGGCTGGCAACACAGTCTGGTAATGGAGGTCAAATTTGATATCCAGATCTCTTCGTTTACCATGCGGGTTGTATTTTGCCTGGACGACGCATCACTGCATAAACTCACCTCGACGATTGATGAGTTACTGGGCTAGCGGGAAATGGATAACCCCCTACTCAACAAACTCCCGATTGGGATTTGTTTAGTCAACCAGGATTATATCATTACGCATTTGAATGCGTTCTTTCTTGATCGCATGGCATCAGAACTGCGCGACGAAGCCATTGGAAAACCTATCGGTGACGTGTTTCCAGAGCAGATAAAGTTTTTGAAACGGCGTATTAAGTCGGTATTTGTGTTGAAACACCCCAGTTTTAGCTACTGGGAACAACGACCGCATATCTTCCCGTTTAAAAGTAGCCGACCGATTACCGGCGAAGAAACACAGATGGTACAAAACATGGAAATTGTGCCACACAAAGACCCCGACACCGGCCAGCTCTGTGCTTGTATCCTGATCCAGGATGTCACTGCACAGGCGAGTTACTTTAAGGCGCAGGCGCAGTTGGCCGAGGAATTAAAGGCCGAGCACGAGGCGCAACGCAAACTGATCCGCAAACTGGACCGCGCACAGGCACAACTGATTCAGGCTGAAAAAATGGCATCGACCGGTCAGTTAGCCGCCGGTATAGCCCACGAAATCAATAACCCTATGGGGTTTATTACCGCCAATCTGAATACCCTTGAACAGTATGCAAAACACCTGCTCGACGCCTGCCAGGCCAGCCGGGACCTGGTGGAAATACACAGTGATACCGAACTGCAGCAACAATTTAATCAGATTATTCAATCCAACCACGTCGATTTAGTCAGCGAAGACATCGCCCCGCTTATCGAAGAGTCGAAAGACGGCCTCAAACGGGTGCGTGAGATTGTTTCCACACTGCGCTCTTTTGCGGAAGATACACAAACCGGCTGGGGGCTGCTGAATCTCGACGAAACCGCCAACCAACTGGTGCAACTCATTGGCGTGCAATACAAAGCGCCGACTTACAAAGTGCAATGCGAACCGCCAAACCTGAAGTGGTATTGTGAATCAGCCAGTCTGAAACAAGCCCTAACCAACGTGCTCATGAATGCCGCCCAGTCTATCACCGACAAAGGGTTGGTTATGTTATCTATTCAGCAGCGCGGCGCCATGCTGCATATAAAAATCCTCGACACGGGTTGCGGTATCAATGAGAAACACCTTGGGCGCATTTTTGAACCCTTCTTCACAACCCGCCCGGAAGGCCAGGGTCAGGGGCTCGGTTTGTCTGTAGCCTACACGGCCATTGAAAATCACAAAGGCAAAATGGTAGCCAACAGCAAGCCCGGAAAAGGTACCGTCATTGAAATATTGCTGCCAGCCTTGTCCGAGAAACAGGCAGAACCACAGGATGACGAAAATTCTTCATTGGCTGCATCCACTCAGCAACCCGAATCGTTATAACTATGTGCAAAGTGATTTACCAGTGCGACACGCTTACATGCTGCCTTGGTCATTTTACACATCGATAAAAACAGAACATTAACGCAAGAACCCATTGAGGCTGTTATGGAGCAAGAAACCCTGTTCCCGCTGTTACGCGGAACAGCTCAGGGGAACCGAGAGGATTTCGCTGAGCTATATAAAGTTGCCAGTCCACAGGTATTTGCTGTTGTGCTCAAGCTACTTAAACACAAAGAGCTTGCAGAAGAAGCAACACAGGATGCCTTTATTAAAGTGTGGCACAACGCAGCAAATTACCAGAGAGCAAGAGGCACTGTGCTTACCTGGATTATTAGTATTGCCCGCTACCGCGCGCTCGACATGCTTCGCTATCAGCGCGTAAGAAAGACTGAAGATACCGAGCCCGATAGTATGGCTAGTGACGAAGAGAACAATTTCGAGTTGGAGGCGAAACTTTCTCACCCAAAGCTTGAGAGCTGCCTCGACGAACTGGATGCTCAACAGCGGCAAGCCATTCACCTGGCTTACTTTAATGGTCTATCCCACCTTGAAGTTGTTCAACATTTGTCATCACCACTTGGCACCATTAAAAGCTGGATCCGCCGTGGCTTGGTGAGCTTACAGAGGTGTTTGTCATTATGAATTATGCCAAAGAGACACTGTGTAATGCGTTGGCGGCGGAGTACGTTCTGGGTACCTTGAAAGGCAAAGCCCGCCAACGCTACGAAACCCTGATGATGGAAAATCAAACCATCCGCGAAACCACCTGGCTTTGGGAGCAACACCTCAACGGCTTGGGCGAAGGTCTGAAGCCTGTGCAGCCGCCCCCGTCGGTGTGGAATAACATTCAGCAAAAATTAGGCTGGGTAGCTCAATCCGACAATGTCGTTACACTCAAGCCTGAGAAGTCCAACAGCAAGCGTTGGCAGGTTCTGGCAGGGCTAAGTACGGCGGCGGTACTGCTGATTGTGCTTTTAATGCCATTAACCCAGCCAACCGTAGAGCCAAACATTTCCAGTGTAGCCGTAGTAACCGATCAGGCGCATCAACCCTTGTGGCTCATTGAGCTGTCTGACAATCATATCTTTACGCGTGCAACCAGTAATCTGGTGGCACAACAAAATAAAGATTATGAGTTATGGATGGTGCCGGATGATGGCAGCGCCCCGGTTTCACTTGGCCTGTTACCTAAAACGGGTGACGTACAGTTGGTCAGACCGTCACAACTCACTCTGGCCGGCGTTTCTGCCCTTGCAGTAAGCCTTGAGCCACTCGGCGGCTCACCGTCAGGCTCTCCCACCGAAGTGTTGTACATTTCACCACTTACCAAAGTGTAATTTCGTGTGAGCTCTCAGCATTGAGAGCTCATCGTTTCCACTCGACTATTGTTTTATTTGCCCTCTTAAAAAATTATTATTTTTTTAACATTTTCTGCATCCACATCGAATCCCTCAGTCGTACGGCTAAATAAGAGAAGCTGAAAACACCTTCAACTTCTTATTGGAACTCACGACAACACACACCCAAATGGGGATTTGATATGAATAAAATACGTTTGCCAATCTTACTAAGCAGCCTTGCAATTACCACACTTGCAAGTGCTTCCAGCCACCGCGAGGCACCTAATATTGCCCGCTCGCCGGCGCTGGATAGTACTGACTTCTACGCTTTTAACAGCTACGAAGAGGGTCGCGATGGGTTTGTTACCCTGATTGCGAATTATATTCCTCTGCAAGATGCCTATGGCGGCCCTAACTACTTCGCTATGGATCCGGCTGCGGTTTACGCCATTCACATCGACAACGACGGCGATGCAATGGAAGACCTTACCTTTACCTGGCAGTTTACGTCTAACCTGGCGGCAAACAATGAAGGTATCGCGCTAAATATCGGCCCTGCAGACAATCAACGAGCAGTGAAGGTCCCGCTGAAAAACATCGGTCCAATCAGCGCTGATGACATGAGTGCGGCGAATTTTTCAGAGTCTTATACCTTTGCCATGATCGAAGGCGGTATGCGCGATGGCACTAAAACTATGCTCAGTACTGAAGGCAGCATGGGCTTTGCCAAGCCGCTGGACTACATCGGGAATAAAACCTTTAGCTCTGCCGCGGAATATGCACGGTATGCAGACCAGTTTGTATATAACGTATCTGTGCCTAACTGTGAGATGCCAGCGCGAGTATTCGTCGGTCAGCGCAAAGACCCGTTTGTGGTCAACCTTGGAAAAACCTTCGACTTGGTTAACTACGTACCAGTAGAAGGTGACAGTGCACCAGGTGCTAACGATGCTGGTGGGTTCCCGGGCGGCATTACACAAGATGACAGCAATGACGATCTTGCAGACAAAAACGTTACCAGCATTGCATTGGAAATCCACGCTAGCTGCATCACTGGTGACGGCAACGGCACTATTGGCACCTGGACGACAGCCAGTTTGCCGCAAGGCCGCGTATTAAACCCGAATGCCACGTTTAGCAAGCCAGATGTGCAACAAGGCCCGCTAACGCAGGTATCAAGACTGGGGAATCCGTTGGTAAACGAACTGGTAATCGGTATTGGTGACAAAGACCGTTTCTCTACTGCGCATCCCAAAGACGATGGTCAGTTTGCGGATTACGTAACACACCCAGCGTTACCGGAACTACTCAATATCCTGTTTAAAGATGCGGTTAACACTACCCTGGGCGCCAATTTGGACACGCTGGCTCCAACTAATATTCCTCGTATGGATTTGGTTACCGCGTTCCTGACCGGCTTCCCGGGCGTGAATCAGTTAGCCACCGTAACACCTTCAGAAATGCTGCGATTAAACACCGGTATTCCGGCGACGCCGGCAGATCAACAATCATGGGCAGGCGTAGCCGGTGACGACCTTGCAGGGTTCCCGAATGGCCGTCGCCCTGGTGATGACGTTGTTGACATTGCGCTTCGTGTCGTTATGGGCCGCTTGTGCTACCCGATCCCGGTTAACGGTACTGATACAGATCTGGGACTCTGTACGCCTGATGACGCCAACGTAGGTACAGTGCCATTTACCGACGGTGCGCCACTGGATGCGTCAATGATGGACAGCACCTTCCCTTATCTCGCTACGCCGCTGCCAGGTTCAGAATAGGAGAGCACAATGAAAAGACTATCTTTATTGTCTCTTGCTGTAGTGGTGAGTCTTACTGGCTGCTTTGATTCGTCTGATGACGATAACACTGCACAGAATACTAACCGGGCTCCTGAAGCTGACTCACGGGCACTGACAACGCAAACCGAAGTAGCCATTACTGACCAGCTTAATGCGACCGACGCTGACGGCGACTCACTGACTTATGCGGTTTCCACGGGTCCTATGTTTGGTACCTTGAGCTTGTCATCAGGCGGTGCGTTTACCTATACCCCTGATAGTGAGTACACCGGCGCAGACAGCTTCAGTTACACAGTGTCTGATGGCACCGCCTTTGCGGTAACCGGGTTTATAGACATTACGATTGAAGCACTGGAGGTGTCTTTCAACGACACCGTAAGAACGGTGTTTACCCTCGACGCTAACGCCGAGCCTGTTAGCGTGAACGGACGGGAATACATCGAAGATGCCAATTCACCAGGTAACTTTGACGACCTGTTAGACAATTAACCAACCGGCCAGGGACGGCTTCCTCAGGATGCAGCTATGAAAAGAAAATCACTATTTCACATTCCTATTCTGGGCTCAATTACCGCAGTTTGCATGACGGTAATCGCAATGTTGATCCTCGAAATTAACACTGCGTTTGCTCACGTGCACGGGCATGACGATCACAGCACGATTCAAACTACTTTCAGTCCTCGTCAAATTGAGCGCTTGCTGGCAAACAGCACCAGACCGGACTTTGATGCTCGTTGGTTAACGCCAGTCCTGAATTACTTTGAACACACTGCCATGGAGACCGACCTCACTTCAAGGCAGCGTATGTTTTACGCCAGACTACTTCAGCATGAACACCGATTCGACGAAGCGCAATTACAGCTTGAGATGTTGCTGGAGATGAACCCACTCAATACTCAGGCTCGACTGCTACTGGCTAACGTCGCACTGAATCAGGGACAGGCTGATGAGGCAATTTTGCTTTGCGAGCGCCTGATAGGACAAACTGACTTACTGGTCGCTACAACATGCCTGATGGAAGCGCGCATGCAGCAAAAACCCTCTGAAATACACTATGCGCAACTGCAAAAAGTCACACGCTTCAGTGAAAGGGCCCCTGTGCAGGTGCAAACCTGGATCAACGAAGTGTTGGCCGATATGGCGTTGTACACTGACAACCCCGAAGAAGCAATTGCCTATTGTGAGAGGACAGAGCGCAGTGACTGGCCGGTGAGTACCTGGGTTGCCTGGTCGAAAGCCAAACTGCAAATGAATCAAGGCCAGGAAATTCTGACACACCTGGCACCACTCATCGACAAAACTGCGGTTCCCAATGACAGCATGTTGCTTTACCTGGCGCTCGCAGAACAGCAGGTTGGCGGCGAGCATAAATGGATAAAACAGATGGCTCAGCGGGTACAACTTAGAGAAGTGAACCAGGACACCTCGCATGCCGCCGAAGTTGCGCTCTATTATTTGTATTTAGCCGACGAGCCAGCTCAGGCACTCACCTGGGCAACCATAAACTGGGATAACGCCAAGTCGCTTAACGACCAGTTGCTGCTCGATCAGGCAAAGGCCGCTAATCAGGTGGCGATACAAAGTGAACATGCAGATTAGCTAGGGGCTGTTGACCTTTACTGTATCATTTTTGTTCTATATAGAAGCGTTTTAATCGCGAAACAGGCCTACAGGCATAGTCATTCTACGTCAAAGGCCTGTGACAAAGAGTAAAACGCTTCTATGACGAACCCGAAGGGCAGCGTTTGTGCGTCATTTATGCTGCGTTATCGCCCACTTATGTAGAACAACTACACTACGTGGACTCTGCCTTGCCTAAATGACGCACAATTCGCTGCAAAAACATACAGCAAAGGTCAACAGCCCCTAGGTATTTCGAAATTACGAGGGTTATAAGCCCAAACACATGTGACTTCGAAAAGCCGATTACGATTTCAGGCCGGTTTGCTGATAGACATACACGCCGGCATCTGTAATCTGGCGTGTTAAGCGTCCTGCGTACATCAGGTAGTTGAGGTGAGATAAACACTCAGCGACCGCGAAGAACATGTGCCGGCCACTGAGCTCCCTTTTGTACATGACGGGCAAACATGCAACCAGTGTTTGTGGCTCTTCACAAAACGACACCAACGCAGCTAACTGGGCTTCATGATGCTCGCGTAGCTGCTGTGCTCTGAATGAAACCCCGGTGTAAGGCACGTTATGTGATGGCAACACCAGTACATCTGAAGGCAAATCCCCCAGGGCTGTTAAACTTTCAAAATAGTGTGCCAGGGGATTCGCTTCCGGCTCCTGACTATACACACCGATATTCGGCGAGATCTGTGGCAGGATCTGATCGCCGCCAATCAACAGCTTGTCAGTAGCATTGTATAAGCACACATGCTCTGGCGAATGCCCGGCAAAGGTCATGACCTGCCAGCTTCGCCCGGCGATATTTAAGGTTTGTCCTTGAGTCAAGCGATGGAAAGCCAACGGTAGCGGTTCCACACCTTCGGTATAGGTGTCTCGCGGTCGCACGTGTTGCTCGATAATGCTCTGATCGACTCCCGCTCGCTGAAAATACCGTTTATCGGTAGACAGATCAGCACCGGGATTCGGTCCAAAGATACTGCGTGCGGCGAAATATTCCAACGCGCTCATATACAACGGGACGTTAAATTCTCGACACAGCCAGCCCGCTAAACCACTGTGATCAGGGTGCATATGGGTTACGATCACACCTTTCAGTGGCTGCTTAAACTGCTCAAAACAGGTCTGCCAAATCGCCTTGCTTTTTCGACTGCTTAACCCAGTATCAATAATAAAGATCCCGTCACTGTCCTGAAGCACATACAGATTAATATGATCAAGCTCAAACGGCAGTGGCATACGTAACCACCACACACCGTCACACAGTGGGGTACACACGCCTGACGCTGGTGTGGTTTGCGAAGTTAACCTTATCATCGACATTACCGTGTTACACTATTGAGCAGGCAGTATAGCACTGAGTCTCCCCCTGATAGGCGCAACAACTATTTTTTTGGCTAATGATTATCGCTAACATTTTCGTATATCTCTGCTGGCAATTACTCCTCACAAGGGCTGTACAATGACGCGCGCGCTTGTCGGTGGCCAGGGTATGATCCTGACCGCGAGAACCGTTTTTCGCGGTAATGAAGAGCTTATCGAATTATGGCTGGCGACAGAACAGGGCCCGGTAAAGCTGCTCAGTCCCACTGAATCATCGGTATGCTTCATAAAACAGACAGACAGTGACGCGCTATCCAATTGTGCGGCACGGTTGGGGTTACCGGTAACAATAACGCCAGTCGACCTGTATACCTTTGGTCACGAGCCCGTCGCAAGCGTAAAACTCCCTCAAAGCAGGCAGCTAACTCAATTGCGCAAAGCTGCCACAGAATATGGAGTATGCCTCTTTGAAGCTGATATAAAAACGCCGGATCGCTACTTAATGGAACGCTTTGTTACATTGGGAGTGCAATACCAAGGCGTGCCTCAGCGAAACAGCGGTACGCTTACGCAAGCCAGAATCAAGCCTGCACAATACCGCTGCCACTTAACCATGTTCTCTGTAGATATTGAGTGTAATGAGCATGGTGAACTCTTTTCTATTGGCATCGCATCAACCATGTGCAATCTGGTATTGATCATTGGTGATGCAGGCAATCAGTTTGAATCAACGGAGAGTAATCCGTTTGAGTATGTGTGGTGCGAAAACGAAAAGGCATTGCTCGATGCATTTATTCACTCAGTACAGCATTACGACCCTGATATATTTATTGGTTGGAACGTCAAGCAATTCGATTTTCCCGTACTCCACGCTGCAGCAAAACGCCACGGAACATCTTTAGTTATAGGTCGTGAGCAAACAGCGTTAGACATTCGCACGTTTGAAGACGGTCGTGCCTATGTCGATATCCCCGGACGAGTCATCATTGACGGTATTGAAGGTTTGAAAACCATGACCTATCAATTCGACAATTTCACGCTGGATAATGTCGCCACTCAATTGCTAGGTAAGCAAAAGCTCATAACCGACACCGATAAGCTGGGCACCATCAAGCGGCTTTTTCATGAAGACAAACCTCGTCTTGCCCAATACAATTTTGAGGACTGCAAACTGGTAATCGAAATTGCTGACAAGGTCAATCTCATTGATTTTTTAATCCTTCGAAGCGAGCTAACCGGCATGCGCATTGGGCGGCCAGGAGGCTCGGTAGCCTCATTTATCCATCTGTACTTACCCAAACTGCACCGCGCCGGATATGTTTCGCCCAACAGGCCGGAAAACGGCGGTCTGGCAAGCCCTGGCGGTTATGTCATGAGTTCCAAGCCCGGCCTTTATAAACATGTATTGGTGCTGGATTTTAAAAGCCTTTACCCTTCAATTATCCGCACCTTCAAAATAGACCCCTTAGGACTGGTAGAAGGCCTCAAGCAACCCGATGATGCCATTCCGGGGTTTAAAGGCGCCGTGTTCCATCGCGAGAATCACTTTCTGCCTGATATCATAAGCAGCTTGTGGAAACAGCGTGATGACGCTAAACAACAAAAAGACGCAGCCCGCTCACAAGCCATTAAAATCTTGATGAATTCATTCTACGGGGTATTGGGTAGCGGCGGTTGTCCCTTTTATGACCCACGGCTTGCCAGCTCTATTACCTTAAGGGGGCACGCAATCATGCAAACCACAGCACAATGGATACGCGAGTATGGCTATGATGTTATTTACGGCGATACCGACTCCACATTCGTGCACCTGGCAAACTGCAACAGTGATAGCGATGCTGTCGCCATCGGTAAACAATTACAACAAGATATCAATTTCCGTTGGCACCAAAAAATAGAACAAGAATATGAGTTGGAGTGTGCACTGGAAATTGAGTTCGAAACGCATTTTGAAACCTTTTTTATGCCTACTATTCGCGGCTCAGAAGCTGGCAGTAAAAAACGCTACGCAGGCGTTATCCGCAAGGGTGACGAGGCTAAACTTGTCTTTAAGGGGCTCGAGAGCGTTCGCTCAGACTGGACATTGTTAGCTAAAATGTTTCAGGAAACCTTGTATCAATTGGTCTTCACTGAACAACCAGTTGCTGACTACATTAGTGAAACGGTAAACAATATCCGTGAGGGTAAACTTGACGCACAACTGGTATACACCAAACAGTTGAGGAAGCCCCTTGCAGAGTACACTAAATCAGTGCCGCCTCACGTAAAAGCGGCTAAACAAGCCGATGAACAAAACCAGTCATTGGGCAAACAGTTACAGTATCAAAAACGCACTGCCGTGCGATACGTTATGACTACAGGTGGGCCACAAGTACCTGAATATCAAACCCACCCACTGGACTATGATCACTATATAGAAAAGCAAATTAGGCCGATTGCGGACAGTATATTACCAACTATAGGCGAGAGCTTCGACGCCATGGCCTCTCAGCAAATTGGTTTATTTTGACCAATTTGACAAGTTACTAATAGACCCGGACAAATAGAGCATTATCTTAGAACAATCTTCTGCACTCATTTTCATCCACAAGAAATTAATACTTTAATATAAATTCAGGACGACAGTGATGTGGTCGTGTTTACGGGATATAAGCGGTGTGATTCTTGTTGTAAGAATTATGTATAAGTACTCAGCATCATTTTACGAGGGATAGACGTCTTCGCCCTCAATCCGTCGTCCAGGCCTTGCGCCCTATCCTTCGTCCCTGCCTCGTGCCCCATCCGTCGTCCTGGCCTCGTGCCCCATCCGTCGTCACTGCCTTGTGCCCCACCCGTCGTCACGGCCTTGTGCCCCACCCGTCGTCCCGGCCTTGCGCCCCATCCGTCGTCCCGGCCTTGTGCCGGGATCTTATGAACTGTCTGTTTAGCTTAATCTGGTTTGCTTTTAGGTCCCGGATAAATGCTGCGCGCTTTCCGGGATGACGGTGGTGTTGTTCGCATTTTCTGGGATGACTGTGGCGCGCTTCGCGCTTTCCGGGATGACGGTACGGGGAATGCCAGAGTTGACGTTTTTATCACGCGCATACGAAAAAGGCCCACTCGATTGAGTGGGCCTTTCTCTTAATTGGGAGCCTGGCGGTGTTCTACTCTCACATGGGGAAGCCCCACACTACCATCGACGCTAACGTGTTTCACTTCTGAGTTCGGAATGGATTCAGGTGGGACCACGTCGCTATTGCCGCCAGGCAAAAACCGGTTGTAAACCGCCCCTTACTTGTTAAGGGGTCTGGTTTGTTGCTGACCAAGTCAACAACTTAACAATTATGAAAAGCTTGATACGTTCTTCAATCAGAGTAACTTCACTACTCTAACTTTAATTAATTAGTCAGTCTTACCAACAACTTCTAAGTAAAAGCTACTTAGGCGTTGTATGGTTAAGCCTCTCGGGCAATTAGTACAGGTTAGCTTAACGCCTCACAACGCTTCCACACCCTGCCTATCAACGTCATAGTCTATAACAACCCTTCCAGACCTTAAAGGTCAGGGATGACTCATCTTGGGGCTCGCTTCCCGCTTAGATGCTTTCAGCGGTTATCGATTCCGAACTTGGCTACCGGGCAATGCCTTTGGCAAAACAACCCGAACACCAGCGGTTCGTCCACTCCGGTCCTCTCGTACTAGGAGCAGCTCCCCTCAATCATCCAACGCCCACACCAGATA
>NZ_FQWD01000007.1 GCF_900129565.1 Marisediminitalea aggregata
CCCCTATTACTACGGCAATTATAGATATTGGGAATGCTGACAAAGCAATGTAAGGCGGCAACTCATGCAAAGTATTTTCAGCATTCGGTGTGGCGAATTCCCAAGATACAAAAGTGAATGTAATTCCAATTACCCACCCGGCTACGGAAGTTTTGAGCGCCATTCGACCAAAATTTCTCATTTAGTTACCATGAAACATAACAATTTAATATCTGCCCAAATGGTGTAAAAACTTACACCAAAATGGGGTATATAATTCGTTCATAATAATCCGATAACTTCTTTTCTCACAACCCTTTAATGCGCACTACCCTAGTGCACTCTAAATTTTATTGCGTTAAATACACCACTCTTGGTGATCATTTTTTGCCTTGGAAAACTCTAGCGGATTTTACAACTTCTAAGAAATAATCAGCGTAAAAACTCGCTATAGGTTCAGTTAGCGCATAGCAGTTAGCGTGGTAAGTTTCTGCAAAAAGGAGTTTACATGAAGTCACCTTTCATTAATGCAGTCTATGAGTTCATGATGCTCAAACGGTATGCAAAACGCACGATTAAAAGCTATTTGGTTTGGATTGCCGACTATATTCGATTTCACAACTACCAACATCCAAAGAAAATGGGCGATCAGGATGTACGTGTTTACTTAACCCATTTGGCGGTAAAGCGAAACCTGTCAGCCAGCACCCAGGCGAGTGCGCTTAATGCATTGGTATTTTTATATAGTAAGTACCTTGAACAGCCACTTAGTGACGACATTGGTTTTGTAAATAGTGGCCGAAAACCCAAATTGCCCACGGTTTTAACCATTAGTGAAGTACAGCAGTTACTGGCGAATATTCCTGAACGTCAGTCATTACCCGTGTCTATGCTCTATGGCAGCGGATTAAGACTCATGGAATGTGTTCGATTACGCGTTAAAGATATCGACTTCGACTACCGCTGCGTGAAAATCTGGAACGGTAAAGGAGGAAAGCACAGAGTGGTTACGCTTTCAGACACCCTGGTTGCCCCACTTCAAACACAAACGGAAAAAGTAAAACATTTACTGAAACGAGATAAAGCTAACCCAGAATACGCAGGAGTTTGGATGCCGCAACAGCTTGCGATAAAATACCAAGGCGCGAATAAGTCTTTAGAGTGGCAGTATTTATTTCCTGCAAGTAAAACCAGTATTGATCCGGAATCGTCGTTACGACGCCGACATCATATTGATGAAAAGCAATTACAACGGGTAATACGGAATACAGCGAGGGAAATTGGCCTGAAAAAATCCGTTACACCGCATACGCTACGCCATTCATTTGCTACGCATTTACTATTAAAGGGCGCGGATATTCGAACAGTGCAGGACCAACTGGGCCATAGCGACGTGCGCACTACCCAAATCTATACACATATATTACAACGGGGAGGAAACGCAGTGGTGAGCCCGCTTGAACTGCTATGAGTAAAAACGGGCCAACGAATTAAAGTGGTTATTCTTTGTCGTAAAGAATATCCATAACAGCAGCAAGTTCAGTTTTGCCGGCGCGCACTTCTTCTTCGCTCATGTCAGCAATTTCGTGCGGGAACACTAACCAGTCATCGCTTTCGTTTACAAAGTAATCTGGCACGATGTCGGTTTTGTTGTTTGCTGGCTTGTAATAAGGGCAAGCAATACGGATGTCTTTTGGCATATTCAAGCGCATCAACTTTTTGATTTGCTTAATAAGTGCGTCTACGCTGCGGCCTGAGTCGAACACGTCGTCCACAATCAACAGATCATCGTCTGCATTGGCATTCTCAATTAAGTAATGCAGGCCGTGAACGCGAATGTCTTTGCTTTGCTTATTAATGCCATAGTAAGAGGAAGTACGTACGGCAATATGATCCGTAGGGACTTTCTTAAATTCGAAAAACTCTTGTACAGCAATACCAATTGGCGCACCGCCGCGCCAGATACCCACTATAAACTGCGGGCGAAAGCCATCTTTGTACACTTGCGACGCGAGACGAAATGAATCCTGAAGCAGATCCTGCGACGTAATAAAAACTTTATTCATAGTGTCGGAACCGGGCGAAAAATAAAAACGAGATTATAGGTAAAATTCAGTAATATTGCACGGATATTACGGCATTTTCCTGACCATTTATTCAAGTTTTGAAGCGCGATTAAAATTTAGCACGCTAAAGCACTACCCTTCTCGCTGCAAAATTCTGGCAGGCTGCACTTTCATGGCGCGCTGTGCAGGGTACCAGCTGGCAAGTAAACACAGCAATAACGAAAACAACGTAACCCACACTACTTGTTCCCAGCGCATATCTACGGGTAAGCCGTTACCATCTGCCGACAGTGCCAGGTGTATACCTAACAGATCCAATAAATCGTTAATAAACAGCACAGCTAAAATACCCAGTACCGCGCCAATGGCCGCCCCTTTTAACCCATTTAACACGCCATTGATCATGAAAATAGCTCGTACATTACTGACTTGCATGCCTTGTGAGAGCAAAATGGCAATGTCGCTGTTCTTTTCAGACACCACCATTACCAGTGCAGACACAATGTTGAACGCTGCGACGGCAATAATGAGCAGCAGCATTAAAAACATCATGTTTTTTTCCATTTTTACGGCGTCAAACAAGGGGCCCTGGCGAGAGCGCCAATCAGAGGTAGCGTATCCAGCATCCTGCAGTACCTGCACGACTCCCTGATACTCAAACGCGTTATCTAAAAACAATCTTGCATCAGCCACGCTGCTGGCGGGCTTACGCAACAAACGGGTCAGGTCATTTACATGTAAATAAATCACCTTGTCGTCCAGTTGTGAACCTAAATTGAACACCCCGGTTACCGTTACCAGTCGCTGGCTCGGCATTCTGCCATAGGGCGTATACACACTAGCACCTGCAACCATAATGCGAATTTGGTCGCCCGGCGTGACTTCCAGCTCCATGGCCAGTGCCCGGCCAATAATCACGCCAAACTTGGTGGTATTGAGCCTGTCAAATGTACCTTCCAGCATGTTTTTAGCCACTATGCTGTGCTGTTGCATGGCTTCAGGATCGACGCCTTGCAGCTGCACTCCCCGCAACGCCTGACGCGACTGCACCAATCCTTCCGCTTCACGAAACACGCTCACTGCTCGTACACCCGGCAAGGCTAATTCGGACATATTTTCAACCGGTGTATCATGGGCAACAACCTGCGGCACTATGCCCAGAATTCGTTGGCGTAGCTGAGCTTCAAAGCCGTTCATTACCGACAGCACCACAATCAACGACATCAACCCAAGCGCAATACCGGCAATGGAAAATCGGTTTATAAACGCCACAAAACTATTGTGTTTACCGGCAGTAGCGTATCGCGTTGCTATAAATGCAGAGAGTGGTAATTGCATGAAATTGGGTCCCGGTACAGTGTTTTCGTGCTTGCTATCGACAGGGGCGCGCCGCTGCGCGTATTTATCAAAACACTGTTATAATAAACAAAAACTTAAGCTCGCTGCATAATACGTGTAAGCTAACCAGCGCACAAGTCAGCCCGGAGAGGTAACGTGGATTCACTCACACTGGAACAGAAGCAGGCACAATTTAACGAATTCTTTTTAATTGGCCATGCACTAAAGGTAAATGTTCGCACACTTGCCAGCGATTTCGTGTTACCCGAACCGGAGCAACTTGAAGAACACATGCCTTATGCGTTTCGCATCGCCAGCGAAATGTCAGCCATCGAAACCCAGGCGCTACGCCCCTTAAGAAACCTAAGCAGCCACGCTTCGGATTTGGTGAATTACCTCACCCATCAGTCGCGTAAAATCGATTTGATGATGTCTTATATTTTGCATCAACAGGACGATCCAAATTACCGCACTGAAAGTATCAGGTTCGGCGGTGGTGGCGTGGTCATAAACCACGATTCAGAACTTGCGGTTGGCACTATCGCAGAGCTTAAACTGTTTGTTACCGAAGAGGCCGCTGCGGTTTTTTGCTACGGCGAAGTTATTGCTTGCCAGCAAGAGCCGAATGGCTACCATATAGCCTTCATTTTTACCCGAATTCGAGAACAGGATCAGGAGTTATTGGTGCGAGCCAGCCTGCACTTACAAACGCAGCAACTTAAAAAGCGTAACCAATCGAATCAGCCCTAGATCCGCGCACTTTTGCCGTTGAGCCAAGTACGCCTTAATTACACTGAACAGGAATCATGACAGCCTCGCTTCTTTCATTGCCGTTACCCAAAGCCAGAACGTCCGCCAGTCATCAGGATCACCAGCAATGGGGCCATTTACAAGGCAGTAGCCGTGCACTAGCTGTGGCACAAGCCAGTCAACAAGCACAAAAGCCGCTGGTACTCGTCACTGCCGACACACCCTCAGCACTAAAGCTAGAAAAAGAAATCCGCTATTTCCTGGGCAACGACGCGTCCAACACGCCGGTTACGCTGTTCCCCGATTGGGAAACCCTGCCCTACGACACGTTTTCTCCGCACCAGGATATTATTTCACAGCGACTGGAAACCTTATTCCGTTTAACCCAGGACCCAACGGGTATCTTCATCGTACCGGTGAATACCTTAATGCAGCGCCTGGCACCGGTGGAATACATCGGTCAGCATCTGTTGCTCCTTAAAAAAGGTCAGCAGCTCGACCGCGATACCTTCCGCAGACAGTTGGAACAAGCAGGCTACCTGCACGTAAGTCAGGTACTCAGTCACAGTGAATTCTCGGTTCGGGGCAGTATTATTGATTTGTTCCCCATGGGCAGCAAACACCCTTACCGAATCGACCTGTTCGACGACGAAGTCGACAGTATTCGGTTATTCGACACCGATACCCAGCGCTCAAGCGATGCGGTTAACGAAATCCGTATGTTACCGGCCAGGGAATTTCCAACCGACAAAAACGCCCTGAACCTGTTCCGTCAGCAGTTTCTGGACCGCTTTGAAGGCAGCAATAACGAAGGATCAATATTCGGGCAAATTACCCGCGGCACTATGCCCAGCGGCGTAGAATACTACCTGCCGTTATTCTTTGAGAAAACCGCCACACTGTTTGACTACTTCCACCCCGACACACAACTTGTGCTGCACGGTGATGTCAACGACGCCAGCGAGTTCTTCTGGGCAGACGTGTCTGAACGCTACGAACAGTATCGCTATAACAAAGACCGCCCGCTATTACCGCCCGAAGCCTTGTTCTTACCGGTCAATGAATTGTTCTCAGGCATTAAGCAATGGCCGCGGGTTTCGTTAAGTCAGGAAGTGTTGGAAGACAGTGCAGGTAAACACAATCTGCACTGCGAAAAGCTCAACGACATCGCGCTGAACCCGCAAAAGAAACAGCCGGCGCAGGCGTTATTAGCCGCTATAGACGACGCCAAAACCCGAGGGGCAAAAGTACTGTTTTGTGCCGAATCACAGGGCCGGCGTGAAAACCTGCTGGGCGTGCTGCGCAAATACCAAATCAAACCGGTAGAGTTCAGCCACTTTAACGACTTCCTCACCAGCCATGAATCGGTTGGGATCAGCATTGGTATGGTCGAACACAGTTTCCGCTGGTCCAACCCGGACGGCGAGCTGTTATTTATTACAGAAACACAGTTACTCGGCCACAAAATCAGCCAGCGCCGTCTGCGAACAGCGCAGAAAGCCACAGACGAAAGCGCCATAATTCGCAACCTGGCCGAACTGTCTGTGGGTCAGCCGGTGGTGCATCTGGATCACGGTGTAGGCCGTTATATTGGTTTGCAAACCCTCGACGCGGGCGGCATCCCCACTGAATACCTGTGTATTGAGTATGCCAAACAGGCAAAACTGTACGTGCCGGTGTCGTCACTGCATTTAATCTCGCGCTACAGCGGCGGTGAACAAGACAGCGCGCCTTTACATAGCCTGGGCTCAGACGCCTGGGCCAAAGCCAAGAAAAAAGCCGCCGAAAAAGTGCGCGATGTGGCTGCAGAATTGCTCGATGTCTACGCCAAACGCGCCGCTAAACCCGGTTTTGCGTACCCCATTAACTGGGAAGATTATCAGTTATTCTCCGATACCTTCCCGTTTGAGGAAACGCCCGACCAAATGCAGGCAATCAATGCCGTTATTCAGGATATGGGCGCACCGCAGGCCATGGATCGCCTGGTATGCGGTGATGTAGGCTTCGGTAAAACAGAAGTCGCCATGCGCGCGGCTTTCCTGGCAGCCAATCAGGGCAAACAGGTCGCTATTCTGGTGCCCACTACCCTGCTGGCTCAGCAGCATTACGAGAATTTTAAAGACCGTTTTGCCAACCTGCCGTTCAGAATTGAAGTAATCTCGCGCTTTGTAAGCGGCAAAGCACAAAAGTCCGTACTCGACGGTATCGCCTCAGGCAACGTCGACATTGTGGTTGGTACACACAAATTATTAAGCGACGCCGTGCAGTTCAACGATTTAGGCCTGGTGATCATCGACGAAGAGCACCGCTTTGGTGTACGTCAGAAAGAGAAATTTAAGTCACTGCGCGCCGATGTGGATATTCTGACCCTAACGGCCACGCCGATACCAAGAACATTGAACATGGCCATGTCGGGCATGCGTGATTTGTCTATTATTGCCACCGCGCCAGCACGACGTTTAGCCATTAAAACCTTCGTACAGCAGCGCGACAAAGCGGTGATCCGTGAAGCCATTATGCGTGAGATTTTACGCGGTGGTCAGGTGTATTTCCTGCACAACGAAGTCGACAGTATAGCCAGAACGGCAGAAGAAATTGCCGAAATCGTGCCAGAAGCGCGCATTGCCGTTGGCCACGGTCAAATGCGAGAGCGCGAGCTGGAGTCGGTAATGAGTGACTTCTATCACCAGCGCTTTAACGTGTTGGTATGTACCACCATTATTGAAACCGGTATCGACGTGCCTACTGCTAACACCATTATTATGGACCGTGCTGACCATCTCGGTCTGGCCCAACTTCACCAGTTACGTGGTCGTGTCGGCCGTTCGCACCATCAAGCCTACGCGTATTTGCTAACCCCACATCCCAAGCGCATGACTCGCGACGCGGTTAAACGTCTTGAAGCGATTGCCAGCCTGGAAGACCTGGGCGCAGGCTTTGCGTTAGCCACCCACGATCTGGAAATTCGCGGCGCGGGTGAATTGCTTGGTGAAGACCAGTCAGGGCAAATCGCCACCGTGGGCTTTACGCTGTACATGGATATGCTGGAACAAGCGGTAGAAGCACTCAAAGCCGGTAAAGAACCGTCATTAGACGAAGCCGCCAGCCATCAGACTGAAATTGAGCTTCGCATTCCGGCGCTGCTGCCAGACGATTACATTGCCGACGTAAACACCCGGTTGTCGCTATACAAACAGCTGGCCAGTTGCAAAAACAACGACGACATCGAAGCCTTCCAAATTGAATGTATCGATCGCTTTGGTTTACTGCCTGACGCGGCTAAAAACCTCATCGCCATTGCCGAACTGAAATTAAAAGCACATAAGCTGGGCATACAAAAAATGGACTTCACCAGCGTCGGCGGCACAGTGGAATTTAAAGAGACCACCCCGGTCGATCCTGGTTTCATCATTTCGCTAGTGCAAACCCGCAGTAAAATGTTTAAGTTTGAAGGCAGTCAAAAACTCCGGATCGTAAAGAAAACCGAGACAGCGCGCGAACGATTAGCTATGGTGGAAGCGCTTATTGAAGAATTTGCCAGGGAGACAAAATAAGCATGAGGCGGATTATCGGTTGTCTTATCGCACTCAGTACCTTTTCAAGCGGCCATGCTATGGCCCAGGATGACGATAAATGGTGGTTCGACGTAGAAGTGGTGTTGTTTTCACGCTCCACTGCCGTCGGCGATTTATCGGAATCTTTTGAGCAGCAATCGCGGCTCACCGCCCCCAAAACAGACTGGGATTTATTGTCACAGTATTTCCAGCCGGATTTGCAGTGGGTCTATTCATCTTTGCCTGTATGCGGAAAGCCTGAATCGCCCCTTTGGGCCGAAGCCCCTGATCTTGAAGAAATCATTGCAAAATACTATGTGCCAGAGCCTGAGCCAGAGTTTAGCGAATCGGTAGACGGTTACTCAGCCGAAGCGGTTGAAGACACCAGCGACACGGTTGAAGAAAGCGCACTCATACATGAACAAGACACCACAAACCCTCTTTTAACTGTTGACCCAACGATGTCTGACACGGTTGCAGACACGGAAGCGGTGATTATTCCCCCCTCCCCCGAAACTATTGCCAGCTATTGGGTAGAATCTCATGTGGGCGACATCATTTACAAAGATGCAATGCCAGCAAAGCGTGACTTAAGCTGCGTTGCTCAACAAGGCCCAGCGTTTGTTACCAATACTCCGCAGTGGCATTGGCAGGCCCCTAACCTACATGTACCGTTTCCTGATCAAACGCCATTAATTATTCACGGTGCAGACTGGGCGCGCGCCAATGGACCGCATTTATTGTCTGAAGAACAACTCACTCAACAGAATTTGTTTACCAGTGTACGCTGGCGCAAAGGCATTGATCGCCTGGCACACTTTAGCTGGCGTCAGCAGGTTAAGTTCGGGCAGGATAACGCCGAAACCCTGCGCCTGTTTGCTGGCCAGAACTTTGCGGAACAATTCACCGTTGAAGGCGAATTGCGTCCCGAGCCCATCGAAGGCCTGCTGGACTCGCCTGATTCAATGAATAGTGGCAGCGACTCAGCCTATATCGATCCTGACACCGTGAAAGCCGAAAAAACCGCCGCATTTTTCAATGAGCTCAATACCCGTCTTGCTCAGCCTCAGCCAATCAGTTACGCGGCTATGACTGCCCCGCAGGACGAAAACACTGGCTTAAATATCGACCCTTACAATACCCAGCTACCCCCAATCTGGGAGCTGGACGGGTTTATCCAGGTATTCCTGAAATACATCAACAGCGTGCCCTACCTGCATATCAACAGTGAACTGTTTTACCGTCAGCCGGTAGCAACAGATGTGAAGCAACAGAGCGATTCAACCAGCGCGCCAACTTATGAACTGGTATCGATTCCGTTCAGGCAGGTTCGCCGCGTGATCAGCACACAGTTACATTATTTCGATCACCCGCTGTTTGGTATGGTTGTGCAAATTCGCCGCTACGACCGCCCGGCCGCAAAACAAAGTAATACTGACGACACACAATGAAGATTTACACCAAGACCGGCGATGCCGGCCAGACTCAGGTTTACGTAGACAAAGCCATACGGGTAAGCAAACACGACCCGCTTATTGAATGCTACGGGGCAATAGACGAACTGAATGCGCATGTCGGCCTGCTTCACGCGCAACTACAGGAAAGCTGGTCACAACAGAACAGCGAGCACGGCGTATCGCTGGCCTGGTTAACCCGGATTCAAAACAACCTGTTTAGCGCCGGGTTTGCTATGTCTGCCAGCTCTCGCTTACCAGAATCGGCTGTAGCTGAGCTTGAAGAGCAAATCGATGCCATGCAGCAAACACTCGCCCCACAAACGCAATTTATATTGCCCGGCGGCAGCGTTCAGGCGTCTCAGGCACATGTGTGCAGAACAGTGTGTCGTCGCGCAGAACGACAATTGGTAAGCGCCAGCGAACAAACCGACATTGCCGCGCCCGTGTTGCAGTACGTCAACCGTCTGTCAGACTGGTTGTTCGTGTTTGCCCGCTACCTGAATTTACTGGCAGCCGTACCCGATACGCCCGTGTCGTCGAAGTAATTTGGCGCATATAAGGCTAATCGCTAACACAATTACGTGTGTTTTATGACATTCAGCATCGATCAAAAATTAATTTTTGCGGTACGTGGAAAAAACCTCGAATTAGTAAAAGAGAGAATAGCCGCAGGCGGTAATTTAAATTATCAGGATGTTAGTCACGGCTCTGCTTTGGTTGCAGCAATTAATAATAATGATGTCACAATGATTCAATATCTTATTGATCATGGTTCAGACGTAAATGCAGAAAATGCTCACGGTATAGTACCAATTGAAATTGCACTTCATCATGCTACAGATGAGGTGGTCAGACTTTTAGCCTGGTCAGGAGCGAAATTACATAGCCGCTCGAGACCACATTGGCGAAAACGTTTAGAAGAATGTTTAAGCAGCCGCTGACCATCTCGTTACCTTGTGTAACGCGATACTCTGAAACTAAACCAGGCTGAGACTTAACCAAAAAAGCGTTGATTAAGGCTACTGTCTGAAGTCTTTACCGCTTCTCATTTGAACTACAATCGGGTTACCACCACAACGCCGGTGATCACCAGCCCTACCAGAATATTCAGTATGGTGCCTTCGCGCACCATAGTTTGAATGGGAATGCGTCCACTGCCGTACACTATGGCATTGGGTGCGGTCGCGACCGGCATCATAAACGCGCAGCTAGCGCTGATTGCCGCAGGCATCATTAACACAATCGGATCGACCCCAATCGCCGCTGACGCACTGGCTAACACCGGCATCAGTAATGTAGCCGTGGCGGTATTAGAGGTAATTTCAGTGACAAAGCTTACCGCCAGACATAACAACAATAACGTCAGCACAACAGGTAAAGCCGATAAACCCGTTAAGGCCTCGCCCAGCTGTTGACTCAGGCCCGACGCGGTAAACGCCTTTGCCATACAAATACCACCGGCAAACAGCAACAGCATGCCCCAGGGAATCGATTCAGCGGTGCGCCAGTCCAGCAACTGGCCCGGTTTTTCTTTATCGCCGTCAGGGACCAGAAACATTAACACCACGCCGGCAATTGCAATGGTACTGTCGCTCACCAGGGTCATACCGGTCCATGCAGACCAGTAAGGGCGGAATATCCAGGCCAGCGCCACAATGCCAAACACGGCTAATACCCGCTTTTCAGCAGCACGCCACCCACCCGCTTTGGGTAAATCACACGGCGGCATTTCACCCAGGTTACGAGTTAACCAGAACGACATGATCGGAATGGAAATAAGCACCACGGGCACGCCGGTCATCATCCAATTCAGGAAGCTCAGCTCAACCCCAGTGGTTTGCTGATACACGCTCATAAAAATAATATTCGGCGGGGTGCCGATGGGCGTTCCCACTCCGCCCAGACTTGCAGCATAAGCAATACCCAGTAACAGCGCTGTCGCCAGTTTAGGCGAGTCCATTGAAGTAATGATTGCCATCGCAATGGGTAACAACATAAGCGCCGTTGCCGTATTGGAAATCCACATACTCAGCACAGCTGAGGTTAGCATAAACCCCAACACTAACCGTTTGGCGCTGGACGATCCGCATAATCGCAACATGTATACTGCAATACGTCGGTGCACCCCGGACTTTTCCAGCGCTTTTGAGAGCATGAATGCTCCCATTAGCAATAAAATCACATGGCTTCCCAGCGCAGACGAGGCCTCTTTGTAGTCAATCACCCCCGCCATGGGGAACGCAACAAAGGGAATCAATGAGGTAACGGGGATCGGCAATGCCTCGGTCACCCAAAGAATAGCAATTAACACCGTCAGCGCCGCCGTTAAGCTTAATTCAGAAGAATGGCCGTTAGTGTCCAATAGCCACCATAGCAAGGTGCTCACAACCGCACTAAAAAGAATGACGTTATTTTTTATTTTCATAGTTTGCCAACCCGTACTAAGCGTACGTACTCCTGTTTACCTGAGGTAATTATGGCGTCCTGAGCCTGTCGTAATGGGCGCTCTTAACGATTAAAGCCCTGTTGTAGCGGTCTTTGCCTCTTTGTGAATACTGTCGGATGGCATTGCTACTGATTGATTTTATAGCTTTTCTTGTTATTACAACCAGCTTAACCCGAGACACTGCTCGCGCCAATACCCCTTCGTCGCATCCCGGTCAGACCTGTTAGTTATAATTCACTGGCATTTGCAATTCATCGTCTTGTAAACTGGTGGTTATACACTGCTTTTTAATGCAGAAAGGTATTTAGAAGGACACTTCCCATGCTCAAGTGGATCAAATGGTTGTTCATTGCAGTCATTGCCATCGTATTCATCGCCGGTGCAACCGTGTACGTAACGTTGTCGCAAAGCTTACCTGCACTGGACGGTCAAAAGCAGCTGCGCGAAATCAGCCACCCTGCCAGCTTGTCACGTGATGCATTGGGTCAGGCTGTCATCACCGCAGCCAATCAGCTGGATGCTGTTTACCTGTTAGGTTATGCCCACGGGCAAGACAGACTGTTCCAAATGGATTTACAGCGCCGCGTGGCGGCTGGTGAGCTGTCTGAGTGGTTGGGTGAAGTCGCCCTAAACGTCGACAAAAATAACCGTTTTCATCAGTTTCGACGCCGTGCCGAGCGCATATTGCCGACCTTACCGGATTGGCAACAACAGGCGCTGGTGCAATATGCCAAAGGCGTGAATCAAGCTATCAGCGAGCTTGGTGCCAAACCGTTTGAATATTTGCTAACCGGCTTTGACATCAAGCCCTGGACCGAAGTTGACAGTCTGTTAGTGGTATACAGCATGTACCTGGACTTACAGGGCAATACCTTGTCCAGAGACTTAGCGCTCACCGAGCTTGCCAAACGCTATGGTCAGCCGATGGTCGATTTTATTTTACAGTCCAGTCAGTACCAGGCGGCACTGGATGGTAGTCGTCAGCAATTTAAAGCAGATATTCCCCCCCTGCCCGGCAACGATGTAACCGCAAAACATACCGTCGAGGTTTTACCTTTTGTGCCCGAAGTAGGCAGTAACAACTGGATTGTCAGCGGTGAGCTTACCGACGGCGGTGGCGCTCTACTTGCCAACGACATGCATCTGGGCTTCAGAGTACCGATTATCTGGTACCGTACTCAACTTAATTACGCCCGTAACGATTACGATGTGAATATCACAGGCGTGTCTTTACCCGGTGTGCCCGGCATCATTGTCGGCACCAATGGTCATGTGGCCTGGGGCTTCACCAACGCCTATATCGACACGGCGGACTGGGTAGAAATCAGCGACCCTGGCAGTCTTACCGAAGTAGAAGAAACCATACTGGTAAAAGGCGAAGCGCACAGATACACCCGTTTGGAAAGTCAGTGGGGGCCGGTTAAACAAATCGGCGACCGCTACTACGCACTGCAATGGGTTGCACACCAGCCGTACTCTGTAAACCTTAACCTGATGTTAATGGATACCCAGTTGAGCGTGCTCGATGCGATTCCCGTGGTACGCAAATTGGGTATTCCGGTGCAAAACTTCGTAATGGGTGACACCCGCGGCAACATTGCCTGGATGCCAGGCGGTGCAGTGCCCGGCCGCCAGGAGCCCAAAGACATCGCCGTACCTGAATCACAGGCTGCCGGTGGCTGGGACATCGATGAAATGGATTTACCGGTGGTGATGAACCCTGACACCAAACGAATATGGACGGGTAATTCCCGGGTAATGAGCGCAGAAGATGCCACGCGTTTTGGTGACGGCGGTTATGCCCTGGGCGCCCGTGCACAGCAAATTCGCGATCGCTTGTTCGACTATCAACAATTCGATGAAGGACGCTTTTACCAGATTCAGTTAGATAACGAAGCGCGTTTCCTTCAGCCCTGGCATGCATTGCTTCGCCAATTACTGAATCGCAATAGCGGCTATTTTGCCAACGACATTGCCGCGCTGGAAAACTGGGGCAACTGCGCCTGTGCCGATTCAGTGGGTTACACATTGGTGAAGCATTTCCGCCAGCAGGTAATTTCCGCCGCGTTTGATTCAGTATCCGACACGCTAACGGCCAAGGATTTATCATTACGCCCTCTAAGCCGTTATTTGGAGCCCGCAATCTGGCAACTTATTCGCAAGCAGCCACCTGGCTGGTTACCAGAAGGCCAGAGTGACTGGCAGGCGTTTATGCTGGCGCAATACGAAGAAGCTAAAGCGTCTTTGGAAAAGCAATATGGTAAAAGTGAGGACCTCTCTACCCTTCGTTGGGGTAAAGTGAACACCCTGGCCATTACCCACCCGTTTGCTAACCAAATTCCACTGGTAGGTAAATACCTGAACATGCCGGAAGTGGAAGGGTTTGGTGATACTTACATGCCGTCTGTACAACAGCGTGCATTTGGTGCATCCGAGCGTTTATTTGTGCGCCCGGGTAAACTGGAAAGCGCGGTGCTGACGTTACCAGGTGGTCAGTCGGGTCACCCGCTATCGCCCTTTTACCGGGCGGGCTTTATGGATTACGCCGAGCAAAGGCTTACGCCGCTGCTTCCCGGCGACGCCATTCACACGCTTTCATTTACCCCGCAGTAGGAGCAAATATGACACCGGGCATTGTGGCTGCCGAGCGTAAAAAAATCGCGCATAAGGTGCACAAGTATACACACGACAAACAAGCGGCCTCCTATGGTTTGGAAGCCGCCGAAAAGCTATCGCTGGCTCCCGAACAGGTTTTCAAAACCCTGGTCGCTGAACTTGACACCGGCGCGCTGGTGGTAGCGGTAGTGCCGGTTACTCATCAATTGAACCTTAAACAACTGGCTAAAGCGGCCGGTGCGAAAAAAGCACAAATGGGCAATCCACAAAAAGTAGAGCGTACCACAGGCTATGTGCTGGGTGGTGTCAGTCCGTTGGGCCAAAAGAAAGCCCTGCCCACGTTTATCGACGCATCGGCAGAGCCTTTCGACACTATCTACGTGAGCGCGGGAAAACGCGGTCTGGAAATTGAACTAAGCCCACAGGATTTAGCTGGCCTGACCCGCGGCAAGTTCGCCCCACTCGCAGGCTAAAAAAATGGGCGCTGAGCATAGTAACGCGCTGCCTTTGGGATACGAACTAGTTAAAGGGTGCTTACCGCCAGCGCAGTGCCACGCCATCTGTGAAGAATTGTCATCGCACCACGTCTGTGCCGGCACGGGTGGCATTCGCAATGCCGAGAAGAAGTTTACTGGCATTCGTGATCTAGCCCACTGCGCCCATTTGCTGAGTCTCGCGGCTCAATACCTCAATGGTCCCGCGCAGTTAGTGCGCGCCATCGTATTTAATAAGACCGTCGACAATAACTGGCTGGTAACCTGGCATCAGGATAAAACCGTGTGCGTGTCAGCGAAATTCGATGCCCCTGACTGGGGCCCCTGGAGTGAAAAAGACCATACCCTGCATGTACAGGCACCACTTGCTGTTTTAAATAATATGGTGACGTTGCGAATCCACCTGGATCCCGCCGACATTAGCAGCGGCTGTCTGAAAGTCATTCCCAGTAGTCATCAGGCTGGATTACTCTCGCAGAAAGACATCGAGCAAATAGTTCGACAACAGCCGGAAGTAGTATGTGAAGCTGGCGTGGGAGATGTACTGGTAATGCGCCCCCATTTGCTTCACGCCTCGTCAAAAGCACAAAACCCGTCTCAACGACGAGTTGTACACTTAGAATACAGTGGCTACTCGCTGCCTGACCATGTCAGCTGGGCCTGAGTAAGCAACCAACCGCGCTTAGTTACTTTTGAAACGCTGTTGCCACAAGCGTTTAGCTTCTTTAATCGCGACGTCACCTGGCGGATTAGTCCCACCCAGCTCTATTGCGATTTCATTGATAATTGCATCACGCTGCGCAATCATCTCGTCCGCTTTCGCAAACAAATCCTGTGCTTGCGGGTACTGTGCTTTTAAATCCTCAATACCGGCTAACGAATGATATCGCTGCTCAAAACCTTCATTAAACAACGCGCGGTTTGCATGAAACTGCAAATACTCCAATCCTTCCTGTGACGCAATAAAATCAATATCCTGCTGACTCAGTTCAGCGGCAACGGCAACCTCAACCGCCTTTTGTTGCCAGGTTTGTAATGCCTGAGCGTCCTGCTGCTGAATAGCCTGCTTAACGCCTGCCATTAAATCGCTGGCGTGCAGAATTTGTTGGCGAAATGAAAGCGAAGCTAATGCAGCATCCTGTTGTTCATCTTCAACAGGCGTTTGTGGTTGAGTAAACCAAACCCCTGCTGCGGCAATTAGCAGTACAACGACCAGTATTAAGCCTTTGAGAAATGTCATAAAAAATGCCTACCCCAAAACTACGTGTAGGTTAGAAGATCTGTCAGCCAGAAGCCCAACTAACAGCATAAAAAGGCCAGCAGAGCTGCTGGCCAATGATGTCTTTTTAAAGCACTACGTCTCTACTCTGTAGGCGGCTTGGAATTTTCAACCCGACTCTTGAGTTTCTGACCTGGGCGGAACGTAACCACGCGACGCGCTTTGATCGGAATGTCCTCACCCGTTTTCGGGTTGCGGCCAGGCCGTTCATTCTTGTCACGCAAGTCAAAGTTGCCAAACCCGGAGAGTTTCACTTGTTCACCGGATTCCAGTGCGCCTTTGATTTCTTCAAAAAACGCTTCCACCAAATCCTTAGCGTCTTTCTTGTTGATACCCAGTTTTTCGAATAAGTGTTCAGCCATCTCGGCCTTGGTTAATGCCATAATTTACTCTCTTAACGCTGCCCCGAATTCAGATTCAAGCCCTTTAACCACTGAATCTACCACCGCTTGGATCTCTGCATCTTCCAACGTTTTGTCTGGATCTTGCAGGATCAGTGATAACGCAAGGCTCTTATAGCCGTCGGCTATTCCTTGACCAGTATACACATCGAACAAGTTTAGGCCAACTAATTGATTTGCGCTATTTTTTTCAATAAATTTTATTACATCGCCAACAGCCACGGTTTCAGCCACGGTAATCGCGATGTCACGGCGGTTTGCCGGGAACTTGGAAACCGGCTTCGCAGACGGTAATTCACGCTGTGTAACGGCACTTAACAGCAGTTCAAAAACAAACACACGTCCGTTGGTGCCCAGCTTTTTGCTGAATTGCGGGTGTACCGCGCCCAGCCAGCCAATGTGCGCATCATCAAGGTAAATTGCCGCTGACATGCCCGGGTGCAAGGCAGAATGCGTTTCAGCTTTGAAGCTCACTTGCTTGCCTTTACCGGTTAGTCCCAGCAGCGCTTCTACATCAGCTTTCGCATCAAAGAAATCAACAGCCGAATCAGTACCGTCCCAATGTTCCGCTAAGCGACGACCAGCAAGCACGCCCGCCAGCATCGGCTCCTGATTAATGCCGTTCGGTGCATCAGCATCGGGAACAAAGCGCAGGCCAGTTTCGAACAAACGAATGCGGTTTTGCTGACGCTTCTGGTTATACGAGGTTGCCTGAAGCAGACCCGGCCACAAGCTCACACGCATAATAGACATGTCTGAAGAAATCGGGTGCGGCAATACCAAACCGTTGCTTTCCGGGAACAACAGGTTTTGAATTTTCGGATCAACAAACGAATAGGTAATGGCTTCGTTGTAGCCGCGGTTAAGTAGTACTGCTTTAACCGCATCCAGCGATAATGTCGCTTCGTTTGCCGGAATCATTGACAGCGCGGCCACTGGGGCAACATTAGGAATGCTGTTGTAACCGTAAACGCGAGCCACTTCTTCGATTAAATCTTCTTCAATCGCAATATCAAAGCGGTACGACGGTGCTTTGGCAACCCAACCTTCGTCTGATTCTGTTGCCTGCATGCCCAGTCGAGCCAGGATTTCAGACACGGTGTCATCAGCAATATCAATGCCCAGAACACGCTTCAGGCGTGCTTTACGCAGCGTAACCTCGGGTTGCGCTGGTAACGTAGCGTCATTCACTGCTTCAACAACCGGGCCGGCTTCTCCGCCACAGATATCCAGAATCAAACGCGTCGCGCGCTCCATTGCGGTAGCCTGTAATTGCGGATCTACACCACGCTCATAGCGGTGCGATGCATCGGTATGCAGGCCGTATTGGCGCGCTTTGCCCATAATGGCATCCGGCGCGAAGAACGCACTTTCCAACAAAATGTCGGTGGTGTTTTCGTCGGTACCTGAATGCAGCCCACCGAAGATACCCGCCATTGCCAGCGCTTTATTGTCGTCGGCAATGACCAGGGTGTTGTCTTTGAGCTCTACCGTGGTTTCATCAAGCAGTGTCAGGGATTCACCTGCATTAGCCATGCGTACATTAATACCGCCTTCAATAGAAGCCAGGTTGAATGCGTGCATGGGGTGACCAAGTTCTAGCAGTACGAAGTTGGTTACGTCTACAATCGGGTCGATGCTGCGAATTCCACTGCGGCGCAGTTTTTCAGTCAGCCACAGAGGTGACTGCGCTTTTACGTTAACGCCTTTCACCACGCGGCCCAAATAGCGCGGGCAAGCTTCAGGCGCGCTTAACGTAATCGCCAGCTTGTCTTCAATAGTTGGTGCAACCGCTTCTACCAATGGTTCAGTTACGTCGGTGTTATTTAACACGCCAACTTCACGGGCAATACCGCGAAGGCCAAGGCAATCTGCACGGTTAGGCGTTAAATCAACCTCAATGGTAACGTCATTGAGTTCAAGGTAGTCGCGAATATCAGCACCAATCGGCGCATCCAGAGGCAACTCAATAATACCGCTGTGATCGTCGCTAATACCCAGTTCAGAGAAACTACACAACATGCCGAACGACGGCTCACCGCGCAGTTTCGCTTTCTTTATTTTAAAATCACCCGGAAGCACTGCGCCAACTTTGGCAACAGCGACTTTCAGGCCTAGACGGCAGTTTGGTGCACCACATACGATGTCCAGCAGCTCGTCTTCGCCCACATTAATTTTGGTCACGCGCAGTTTGTCAGCGTTAGGGTGTTGTCCACACTCAACCACCTCGCCTACTACTACGCCTGAGAAGTCACCGGCAACCGGTTCTACGCCGTCGACTTCCAGTCCTGCCATACTTAGCTGCTCGCACAGTTCATCCTGTGACGCAGCAGGGTTAACCCATTCTCTTAACCACTTTTCACTGAATTTCATGTTGATGCCGCCTTAGTTGAACTGCTTGAGGAAACGGAGGTCGTTTTCGAAAAACGCGCGTAAGTCATTTACGCCGTAGCGCAACATGGTTAAGCGCTCAACGCCCATTCCAAAGGCGAAACCAGTGTATTCTTCAGGGTCAATGCCCACAGCACGCAGCACATTCGGATGCACCATACCGCAGCCCAGTACTTCCAGCCACTGGCCGTTCTTACCCATCACATCGACTTCTGCTGAAGGTTCAGTAAACGGGAAGTAAGACGGACGGAAGCGCACTTGCAGTGACTCTTCAAAGAAGTTTTGCAGGAAATCGTGCAGAATACCTTTCAGTTCAGTAAAGCTCACGTTCTTGTCTACCATCAGGCCTTCTACCTGGTGGAACATTGGTGTGTGAGTTTGATCGTAATCGTTACGGTATACACGTCCCGGCGAGATAATACGCAATGGCGGCTTTTCTGCTTCCATAGTGCGGATCTGTACACCAGACGTTTGCGTACGCAACATGATTTCCGGATTAAAATAAAAGGTATCATGGTCAGCACGAGCCGGGTGATTAGCCGGAATGTTCAGCGCGTCAAAGTTGTGGAAGCTGTCTTCTACTTCCGGGCCGGTCTTCACTGCGAAACCCAGCTCGCCAAAGAACTTTTCAATACGGCTAATTGTGCGTGATACCGGGTGCAGGTTGCCTGCGAACTCGGTGCGACCCGGCAGGGTCACGTCAACCGCTTCTTCAGCCAGCTTCTTATTCATTTCTGCTGTGCGCAAGGCGTCGCCTTTCACGCTGATAGCCTGTTGAATAACTTGCTTTGCTTCGTTAATTTTTTGTCCGGCAAGTGGACGTTCTTCAGCAGACAACTGCCCTAACCCTTTTAACAGATCAGTCAGTTTGCCTTTTTTACCCATGAACTCCACCCGAACCTGGTCGAGCGTGGCTGCGTCGCTGGCAGCATCAATCTCTGCTTTCGCCTGATTGACTATCGCTTCAAGCTCCATGTTTACCCCAATTTGGTACAAAATTACTGTGTGGCAGACCCGACATGGTTGCAATCAAACGGATTGCAAAACGGCCGGAACTGTAAAAGGCCGACATTTTACACAAAGGATAAAAGGCACGGCTACCCTAACGGGCTGATTTCAGCAAATAAAATGCAAAAACCTGCAAAATTGCAGGTTTTTACTGTTCAAATCATACCAGTGCTTATTTGACGAGAGGCAGAATCGCTTTGAATTCCGGAATATCGGCCCGTTCGAGCAATTCGTACAGCGCCATTTCAACACCGCTAATGTGTGCCCCCAGGCGTTGCATTTTGTCCAGCGCCAGGGCTTTGTTCTGAGGATTTCTGGATGACACCGCATCATTTACAATATGCGCGTGATAGCCGTTGTCGAGTAGGTCACATACGGTCTGGTAAACGCAGATGTGAGCTTCAATGCCACACACAAGCCAGTCTGTACGCCCAGTTGATGCAATCGCCTGTGAAATTGCCGTGTTACCCATTGCACTAAACGTAGATTTAGCGAAAGGCTCATAGTCTGACAAATGTTCAGCTATTGCCGGCACCGTTGTGCCCAGTTTGTCTGGCAACTGCTCTACCCAAATCACGGGGAGCCCAAGTATTTTCATGCCTTGCACTAAGGTGATAACAGATTGAATCGTCTCATCGCTATTGGCAACCAGTTTAGCCAGCTTTCCCTGCACGTCGATGATAATCAGACCGGTATTTTGTTGTTGTAACACACGCCTATCCTTCTCGGTTTCGTTTCATCACTATAGCTCTCTATCATACATACCCTTCACGCACTCCATGGGCGCACTATCGGTGTTTCACCGCGATAACCTGACCATTTATCGTGCACCGACTGAATAAAATTGGTGCATTTAATTTCATCAATGAAATAACGACGCTCAAAAGTGCGCTCACATAGCAACAGCACGACTAATTAAAACCCTATTTTCTATCGCTGATAGATAAAACCATAACCTATTGAATAAATTTATATTAATAAAAATTACTTGCGTTTATTAGACCTATCCCCCAAGTACTTCTGCGCCTTATTCTGACCACCTGGTCAAGTTTTGGCACGTGTTGTGCTCCAAGGCTGTCGGGAACACTTCACACTCACTCAACAGGGAACACTAATGAAACACTCTCATTCTTTTCATCCCATTGCGGTAGGTATTGCACTTTTTCTTCTTGGCAGTACTACCACCGCACTCGCTCAGGAAGCATCAGAAGTCAGTGAAACTGACGTTGAAAAAATAGATGTACTGGGCAAAAAAGCGGATTACTACTCCATTATGCCAAACGGCGAAAACCGCAGCGCGTTTGGTTTAGACAAATCACTGTACGAAACCCCTCGTTCAATTACCGAAATCAGTGAAGATCTGGTAGATAAGTTTGCGCTGCGCAGCGTTGATGATTTGGTTCGTTTAACCCCGGGGGCGTTCACCAGCTCGTTCTTCGGTATTAAAGGCGCCATGGATATTCGCGGTGAGCCTGCCGACAACTATTTCCGGGGCTTTCGTCGCATTGCCAACCCGGGTGCATTCAATACCATTGTGCGCGGTGCGGAAAAACTTGAAGTCATGCGTGGCCCGGTGTCACCACTCTACGGTAGCGGCAGCGTGGGTGGACAGCTCAATTACACCCCCAAATCGGCCAAAGTAGGCGGCAGTAAATACATCGATGAAGTCACCGGTGACATTTCAGTTACCGTGGGTTCGTACAACCAACGCATCATCTCGGGCAGCCTGGGTATCCCTCTGGAAATTGGCGGTAAATACGGTGGCCTGCAGTTATTTGCCGAAGTTGAAGATTCAGAATCGTTCTTTGATGGATATGAGCCTTCCAGTGAGTTAGTTCAGGCTGCTGTCGATTTTGACCTGTCCGACAGCACGACTCTGCAGTTCGGCGTGCAGTATCAGACGACTGACAGTATTCAGGTGCCGGGTTGGAACCGCGTCACGCAAGACCTGATTGACAAAGGTACTTATATAACCGGTGCCGCGCCGATTCGAAACTCTGACAATCCGATAGGCGCCAATACTCTGCTGCCTCAGGAGTCGTCGTTCATAGCGTCGTTTGCGCCCAGCTTCCTGAATAACGCATTTAGCAACGTAAACAGTTGGTGTACGGCTGCCGACGCGGGTGCAGGTAATGCCTCGTACAACGGTTTTGAAATCAGCTGTGCCGGCGGTTTTGGTAATTTCCTGGCTGACCGCACACTGGCTAACCCTTATGCGTTAACCGATGCAGGCACTACGCAAATCGATCATCAGACTACGTTTATCGACGATCAGGATTACGCTGATACCACGGCGATTACCGCGTATATCGACATCACCCATGAGTTCGAAAGTGGCACTGTATGGAAAAATGAAGCGTTTTACGATTACATGGATCACACCAAGTACCAAAGCTGGGGTTTCACCGCCTATTACCCGGACGCTTTCCTGTATGAACTTCGCAGCAGCCTGACTTTCGAGTACGAAGGCGACAGTTTTACTGCTAACAGCATAGTGGGTGTGAACTACCGCGAAGAACATTTGGATAACTACGCCGCCTGGATGGATGAGACGTTTGATTTCCGTGATATTTCCGTAGGGCCAACGGCTAATGACCGTATTTCTCCAGCATCGTTTGACCCATATGAAAATGCCACACTCATTTATGACGAAGATGGCAACGTCACCGGCGTCGATGGCACGTTAACCCCAACTTCAACGAAGTGCACCTGTCCAAATCGGCCAATGCCGGAACGTTTTTCCTGACCGATATCGCCTATGGCAAATTTAACGTACTACTAGGTGCGCGGTTTGACTACTTCGACGTTGAATCAGAAAACGGCTGGGTAGCCTATTTAGGCGACCCTCAGGGTAATGGTGTTATAACAGGTGATGATACGGCGTTTAGCTATAACACCAGTATTTCCTACGATGCAGATGGTATTATTCCCTATATCACCTATGCAGAAACCAACTCGTTGAGTACCAACCAACTTGGCGGGATCATTCCAACGACCATTGAGTCAAGCGAATATATCCAGGAATCGGTGCTTCAGGAAGTGGGTGTCAAAATGAACCTGCTCGACAACCGTTTGTATACCGCTGTTGCCTGGTACGATCAGGAAAAGACCTATCGTGACAGTCAGACCGGTGCGCTTGTCGCCGTGTATGGTGATGGCCTGGAATTCGAAATGCGGGCTTTGGTGAGTGAAAATCTGTCTATTCTTGCAACGGCTACCCACACTAATACCGAAGAAGTCAGTAATGGTGCGTTAGCGGTTATCAACGGCGCTGATTTCGCGGCACAGAACGGGCTCAACCCGGAAGATGTGTATGGCGGCCGTATTGCAGGTCCCCGTTCGGCTTTTGTTGGCATGAATACGCGTCTAGAGCGCGGTGGCCTGCCCGACAATATCATCAGTATTTCAGGTACCTGGGCACAGGAACTGGGTGAAGGCGATGTGACAGGGAGTATCGGCCTGACGTGGGTTGACGAAACTTACACTGACATATTGCAAACCGTCATGCTGCCTAGCTACAGCATTGTGAATGGCTCTGTAAGCTATGCGCAAGGACCGTTTGTTGGTCTTCTGCAAGTGAATAATTTGCTGGATGAAGAATATTATACCTCGGCTGATTTATTCGACTCAGTAGTCGTTAAACCTTCAGCGGGCAGAACCTTCTCGTTCACTGCAACGTATAAGTTTTAAAGAAAACAGCCCCTCAGTGTTGCTGAGGGGCTACCTTAAAACTTAGGCCTGTAAGGCATCAAACTCACGGCGCGCCTTTTCCCTGCTCATGCCATATCTTTCCTGCATTTTGCCGTAAAAGACTTCGAACTTACCTTCCATTTGCTCTACTTCGTCATCGGTGAGCTTACCCCACTTTTCTTTCACTTTACCAGTCAGTTGTGTCCACTTACCTTTAGCAATATCAGTATTCATTGTCCGCTCCTTTATCTAATGAAGTAAAAATGCCTGCAACCGAAACAGAAAACTATTCAGGCATCGCGCAATTGTCTTGCGCTCACAGTAGATAATGCGAAACGCATACCAACCGTATAATTCATTAAAATCATAAACTTACAAAAAAGCGTATTTCAGCACTCTGTATTGTTCTCACAGCCAGTGAAAGAGTTACAAAAAAGCCCGGCGTGACAAATCAGGCCGGGCTGCTTCCAGAACAACGTGTTAGTGCGCAGGCTTTATTTTAAACACCAGGCTATACAGTACGGGCACAAAGACCAGCGTAAGCAAGGTAGCAAAGCCCAGACCAAACATGATCACCACAGCCATGCTGGCAAAGAAGTCATCAAACAACAGCGGTATCATACCTAGGATAGTCGTGATGGCCGCCATACAAACCGGTCTCACCCTACTCAATGTTGCATGAAACAGCGCAGAATACGGCGCTTTGCCCTCTTCCAGTTCAAGTTTCACCTGCTCAACCAGAACAATACCGTTTTTGATGATCATGCCCGACAGGCTTAAAAACCCGAGCAGCGCCATAAAGCCAAACGGTGCGCCGGTCATCAGTAAGCCATAGCTTACGCCAATCAGCGCTAATGGAATACAAGCCCAGATAATCCCCGCTGTTCTGGCTGAGGCAAACAACAATACCGTTGTAATAAACATGATCAGGTAACCCACCGGCAGCGAACCAAAGATAGCCTTTTGCGCTTTCGTCGAGGCTTCAAATTCACCGCCCCACTCCAGCTCATAACCCACCGGAAGTGGAATGGCTTCAATTTCACCGCGAACGCGAGAGAACAACTTAGCTGCGGTTTCACTGCCCAGAATATCGTGATCGGCCATTACCGTAAGCGTACGCTTTCTGTCTCTGCGCATGATAATCGGGTCTTCCCACACCACATCGAACTTACGCACGATTTGGGTAATTGGAATAAACTGTTGTGCCGTCGATGAGAATATCTGCAGATTCTCCAGATTGTCTGCGGTCAGGCGCTCTTCCGGTGGCGGGCGGCTGATAATAGGTAGCAAGTCCGTGCCATCGCGGTACACGCCAATTTGCGCGCCGCTGAAGCTGGTAAGCAACAGGTTATCCAGATCAGCTTTGCTGATACCAACACGACGCGCTGCGGCTTCGTTAAATACCGGGCGAATTACCTTGGTTTGCTGACGCCAGTTGTCACGGATATTGCGTGCACCTGGATCAGACTCCAGCACGCGCTTTGCTTCTGAAGCCAATTGTCGCAACACCTGTGGATCCGGCCCACTAAAGCGCGCTTCGATTTTGGCATCCGTAGACGGACCAATTTCAAGACGCTTTATCTTATAGAACATTTCGCCGTGTTCAGTTTCCATATAATCGCGCAGTTTCGGCAATTGCGCTTCCAGTGACTCACCATCCTGCATTCTGATCACTAGCTGCGCGTAGGTCGGATAGCTTTTTTCCGTTTTATAGGTAAGCATGAAACGCGGCAGCCCCTGCCCCACGGTCGTTGTCACTTCCTCGACGCCATCCTGCTCAAGCATATGGGCTTCGATAATCCCCATTTTTTCCGCATTAACCCGAATGTCGGTGCCGGCTTTATGCCACACGTCAACCAGAAACATCGGCGTAGTTGAAGGCGGGAAAAACGCCTGCTTTACCTGGCCAAACGCAATGACCGCACTGACTAACAGGCCCACCATGGTAACCACAGTCAACACTCGCCAGCGCAACGCGAAACCCAGAATACCGCTAAACACATCGAATATAACGCCTTTGTAGATGTCTTCGCTGTCTTTCAGTTCGCTACTGTCTGCTTTGGCATCGTCTTTAAATAACAAGGTGGCGAAAAAAGGCGTAAGCGTTATCGCCGTGATCCAACTGAGCAATAAACTCACAAACAACACCCAGAATAAGCTACCAGCAAATTCTCCCGTGGCATCGCTGGACAAACCGATAGGCGCAAACGCAATAATAGCAATCACCGTTGCGCCCAGCAGTGGCCACATATTCTGACTCACCACCTGAGCAGCTGCCTCGCGCTTGTTTAAGCCACGTTTCATGGCTATCAGTATCCCTTCGGTTACCACAATGGCATTATCGACCAGCATCCCAAGCGCAATGATCAGCGCCCCTAGCGAAATACGCTGTAGGTTTATATCCATCTGCTGCATGAAGATAAAGGTGCCTAACACGGTCAATAGCAGGATAAGGCCAATTAACAAGCCTGACTTTATGCCCATGAACAACAGCAGTACCACAATAACAATGCCCACCGCTTCGGCCAGGTTTAAAATAAAACCATGTACGGATTTATCAACTTCAACCGGCTGGTTGTAAATGAAGTCGGTATCCATGCCAACAGGACGCATGTATTCCAATGCTTGCATGCGTTGCTGAATACGCTCGCCCACTTCAACAACATTCACCCCGTCGGCGAAGGATATGCCCAGCAATAAAGCCCGATGGCCACCGTAGTGAATTAAATTGTCCGGCACCTCTTCGTAGCCGCGATACACGCGCGCAACATCGCCAAGGTAAATACGCTCAGATGCGCCCGCCTGGCTAATAAGCAGGTTTTCAAGCTCTTCAACAGATTCGAATTCGCCAGTAGGGTTAATGCGAATGTATTCATCGCCAATTTTAACTTTGCCGGCATTCGATACCTGGTTTTGTGTGACCAGCAAAGAACTAATGCGACTTGGACTGATACCCAATGAAACAATTTTTGAACGGGAAATCTCCACAAATACCTGCTCTTCCTGCTCACCTTGTACACTGACTTTGCCTACGCCATCGACTAAAACCAACTCACGCTTCAGAAAATCCACATAATCGTTGATGTCCTTGTACTGGTATCCATCACCTGTAACCGCGATAAGCATGCCGTACACATCGGCAAAATCGTCAATGATCTTGGGCGGGTAAACACCAGACGGCAAAGACGGCGTCAGGTCATTAATTTTGCGACGCATCTCTTCCCAGATACCGCGCAGGTCATCTTTGCGGTAGATGCTTTTCATTTCTACCGTGATCTGCGATTTTCCGGCCGTAGAAATGGACTTGATATTGTCTACGTAAGGCAGTTGTTGAATTGCATTTTCAATGGGGTACGTAACTTCTTCTTCAACCTGGGTAGGCGAAGCACCTGGATATACTGTGATCACCATGGCTTGTTTAATGGTAAATTGCGGGTCTTCCAAACGGCCTAAATTTAAAAATGCAATTAACCCACCTAACAACAGGATAAGCGTAACCATCCAGCTGGACGTCCGGTTGTTAACAAAATAACTGGCTATATTCACGGCTACAGCCCCCGTTCTTTCTGCCAGATTCTGACCGTATCACCGGCGCTAAGACGATGCACACCGGCCGCCACTATTTTTTCTGAAGTGGAAAGCCCACTCACCACCTTGAAGCCCTGATCGGTGATACCGCCTAAGGTGACCGCGCGCTTTTCAAGGGTCATGTCATCCTGGATCACGAACACGTAGCTTTGCTGCGCATTTTCCGCATCAGCAAAAACCGCTGACGACGGTACATTCCAGCCACCGCTTTTCACTTTCATCACTTCGTCGAGTTGCGCTCTCACTGTTGCTGACATGCCCGGGAACACATTAAAACTGTCTGGACGACGCAGTTGAAATACCACTTTGTAGGTGTTGGTAGCCGGATCAGCATCGGCATCATATTCTTTTAACGTAGCGCGAAACACTTCATCGGGATGAGTATCAAAACGTACTTCAGGACTGTAGTTTGCTTCTTTATCCAGGTTCGACAGTAAGTCTTCCGGTATTTGTATGGCCACATCCACTACCGTATTTTTCTGCAGTGAAAAGACCGGCTGTTGCGCGGTAATACTCTCGAAGTTTTCAACAAAACGCTGAGCAACCTGACCGCTAAAAGGCGCGTGTAACTCTGTATAAGCCAGATTCGTCTTCGCTGACTTTAACGCTGCTGCAGCAACCTGCAACTGCGCGTTGGCTTCATCAAATCCAGCTTTAGACGCCAACTGCTTCTCTACCAGTGTCTTTGCGCGATCGTATTGTACTTTCGCTAGGTCGTAATTCGCCTGCGCCTGATCGACCGCTATTTGATAATCAGTGGGATCCAGTTTTGCCAGCAGTTGACCGGTTTCAACCAATTGTCCTGAAGTGACTAGCAACTCAGACAGTTCTCCGGAAACGCGAAACGCCAGTGTTGCATCCTCGCTGGCTTCAACCACGGCGGGAAACTCGCGATAGCCACCGCTGTCCCCCAGTGTCAGTGTGATTGCTTTTACCAATTTGGTTTGGTCGCCTGTGGATTGCGAGACCTCAGCTTGTCCACCGCAGCCTGCCAACACGCTTATCAGTAGTACCAGTGTACTGAACTGAACATGAAATTTTTGAATCACACACATTCTCCTTAAGCTAATGCTGGCAATATACGCCAATCCATACCAAAATAATATTTAATCTATTTTAGCTATATATTAAATTTAATTTATGACCCTGGAACAATTACGGATGTTTGTTACGGTAGCCGATTTGGGCAGTATTGCCCGGGCTGCCGAGCACTTGCACAAAACTCAGCCTGCCATTTCTATTGCTATAAAGCGTTTACAAGACGAATTTAACCTTAGTTTATTGCAAAAAAGCGGGAACCGCCTGCAATTAACCCAAGATGGCATCCGCATGTTGCCACACTGCCGGTACCTGCTGCGCAAACAATCCGATTTAACCGGTCTGGCAGAACACCTGAGTCGTGATCACGAACGCAAGGTCGAGTTGGTATATGATACGATTTGTCAGCAACTTCCGATTTATGATGCGGTAATAAATACACAACGCGCCTACCCTCACACCGAGTTATATTTGAGTTCCGTAGCCAGGCTTGGTGCTCTGCAACGTGTTGTAGACGGTGATGCCGACGTTGCCATTACCCCATGGATGCACAATTTTCACGAGTTAGCGACATTTGAAACTCTGCCGTTTGGCCAATTCGAAGTCGTAGCCGTGATGCATGTTAACTGCCTGAGAAATTTAAACGGCGAGCCTGACCATTCCAGTCACCTGCACGACATTCCACTTTTAATGCCGCAAGCCTTCGATATAGATATCAATATCGAAAAAATGATGGGCGTGGTGCCGGCTTTTACCATTCGTTCAAACGACAGCGACACCCAAAAAGCCCTGCTCATGAAAGGCGCGGGATGGGGTTATATTCCTCGCGATAAGGTTGCCGATGAGTTAGCATCAGGCGAGTTATTTGCGCTCAAATTGAGCGACGTAACCTGCAGCATTCGCGGTGAAATAAGCGCAGTGCGTAAGCTGGGCCAACAATCTGGCCCGGTCAGTGATTTTCTTTGGGAACAATTAAGGCTGCAAACCGAGTCAAAGGGAGAAGGTAGTTAAAATATATTGAGCAACAGTACTATTAGGTCGGTAGTTTTCTGTATGCAGCAGCCATTTTGTAAACCTGCTCAGTTGGTATCTCAACTTTAACGTCCCAGTAAAACCTGTTGTGTAATGGTGTTCAGACAATTTTAAAGAGTAAATGAGGGTTGCTCTTTGTGTAAAGACGGGTGGGTACTTTCAGGCATACTTCCTCTAACACCTGTTTTGCCTCTGAGCCCTCGCACTAGCCTTGAAGCGGATGCTGTGCTCTTTTGCTAGACAAAATTTACAGCCAAATTTGCCGCTGCGTGAATAAATAAGGTAGTTCCAATTGCAATCGACTTTCCATGTCGTCTTATTTGTTTCTGGTAATTGTAAGAGAACAATAAACCACCAAAAGAGGTGTATAACAATATGAAACCAATGTGGCCCTCTTTCACTAAATGAAATGTTGAAAAAGTGAGGGTACTACACAGTATAAAAATGTATTTATTCTCCGTTATCCGCTGGCAAACGGAATAAATAAAGACGCAAAATATTAATGTCTCCAATATTGGGCTGAAAAAGACAAGATATAAAAGATGCACGAAATGCGTTTTTCGTTCTTGCACTAAAAGGCTCGAATAATCTACTGACTCAGCCGTAGTAAAATCCGTGAAAACGAGCATACATAATATGCTTAATTTCATAGACAAGAACGCGAGTAAGGTAAAGTAGAAGACATCTTTTATTAATGTGATTGTTACCCTCTCCACTCTTAGTTCCTCAAAAAGAAGCACTCATCGTTAAGCCGCACAAACATATAGCTATAATCCGGGCTGTGCCCCTCGGAAGCAGTTCGTGTTTACCAATCTCGATAAGAGTGACTAGTAGCCTGCTCCTGTAATGCCCTTATTCAAACTGAGATTGTTTCGCATTTGCAAGCGCTTTTTTGATGTTAATCAGATCAAACTTTTCCACAATTTACTCTTTAGCGACGAGCAGGCGAATAACAGTGAAAACCAGAAGTCTAGTATTTTTAAAAATAACAGGCTGAAACGAAAAACGGCGAGCATCCTGCTCGCCGTTTTCCGAAAGAACTTAAACTTAATTAGTTAATAATTAAGCTAATGCGCCTTTAGCCGCGTCGACTAATGCGCTGAAAGCCGCTTTGTCATGTACTGCGATGTCGGCAAGGATCTTACGATCGATTTCAACAGACGCTTTCTTCAGACCGTTGATGAAACGGCTGTATGACATGCCATTTTGACGAGCCGCAGCGTTGATACGTGCAATCCACAGTTGACGGAATTGACGCTTGCGCTGACGACGGTCGCGATAAGCATATTGACCAGCTTTAGTTACAGCCTGTACCGCTACGCGATAAACGCGTGAACGAGCACCGTAATAACCTTTAGCTTGTTTTAAAACTTTTTTGTGACGTGCACGTGCGATCGTGCCGCGTTTTACTCTAGCCATTATTCAGTCTCCTCAAACTTAAACGTAAGGCAGCATGCGCTGTACTAATTTAGTATCAGAGTCATGAACCAGTTTTTTGCCACGTAAGTGACGTTTACGCTTAGAGCTCTTCTTAGTCAGAATGTGACGTAAGTGAGACTGTTTGCTTTTGAAGCGGCCTGAACCAGTTTTCTTAAAACGTTTGGCAGCACCACTAACAGTTTTCATTTTAGGCATTGCTAAAACTCCGCATTGTTAATATCGGTATGGGGTGTGCAGTCACCTTTCCACCGGTTAATATTTGCAGCAGGGTGTTTTGGGGTGCAGATTCCCAAAAACTTTAAACCACTACTACTTCTTAAGTGGGGCGAGCACCATGATCATCTGACGGCCTTCCACTCTACGAGGGAAAGACTCACAGTTGGCAATGTCTTCCAAATCGCCTTTAACGCGATTCAGCAGCTCAATGCCGATCTCTTGGTGAGCCATTTCACGTCCGCGGAAACGGATCGTAACTTTGGCTTTATCGCCACCTTCCAGAAAGCGACGCAGGTTGCGCAGTTTTACCTGGTAATCGCCTTCATCAGTGCCAGGGCGAAATTTAATCTCCTTGACCTGAATTTGCTTCTGTTTTTTCTTCTGCTCTTTCTGAGCTTTACTTTTTTCAAAGAGGAATTTGCCATAGTCCATAACTTTACAGACTGGCGGCTCAGCATTAGGACTAATCTCAACAAGATCCAAACTGGCTTGCTCGGCGGAGTTGAGTGCTTCGTTAAGCGTTACCACTCCTACCTGACTTCCGTCCGCGCCGATTAAGCGAACTTCTCTTGCCGTAATTTCATCATTAATTCGGGCTTTATCGCCCTGAGCCTTATTGTTAGCGCCTTTAATGTGCTAATCCTCCAACTTCTTTAATCTTCACCTGGTTTAATATATTTAAAAATCTCTTGTAAACCAGACACTTATATTTTTGCTGTAGCCAACGAAAACGCGCGCCACAAATGTAGTGCGCGAGTATACCGTTATTTGATGGTTTTTCCAGCGATTTCTTCGTTCGCCAGGCTAATAAAGGCATCAATTGGCATACTGCCCAGGTCTTCACCCCGGCGAGAACGCACAGCCACCTGACCCGATTCCATCTCTTTGTCACCGACCACCAGCATGTAAGGTACGCGTTTAAGCGTATGTTCACGAATTTTAAAGCCTATCTTCTCATTTCTCAAGTCAGACTTCGCACGGAACCCTTGCGCTTGCAGTTTTTCCACGATTTGCTCGGCGTATTCAGCTTGTTTGTCAGTAATATTCATTACCATCATTTGCTTAGGCGCCAACCAAAGCGGGAAGAAGCCCGCGTATTCTTCAGTAAGAATACCGATGAAACGCTCCAGTGAGCCCAGCACCGCACGGTGAATCATTACCGGTACTTTGCGCTCGCCATCTTCTGCAACGTAAGTCGACCCTAAGCGACCAGGCATTGAGAAGTCAGCCTGAACGGTACCGCACTGCCATGCACGATCCAGACAGTCGTACAGGGTAAACTCAATCTTCGGACCGTAGAACGCACCTTCACCAGGCAAGTACTTGAATTCAATGTCTTTGCTGTTAAGCGCGTCTGCCAGGGCTATTTCTGCCTTGTCCCAAATCTCGTCACTACCTACACGCTTTTCAGGGCGGGTAGACAGTTTTACTTCGATCTTTTCAAAACCAAACGTGCGGTATGCGTCGTAAATCATATCGATACAGCTGCACACTTCATCCAGCATTTGCTCTTCGGTACAGAAGATATGCGCATCATCCTGGGTGAAGCCACGGACGCGCATCAGGCCGTGCAAGGCACCAGAGGGTTCGTTACGGTGACAACAACCAAATTCCGCCATACGCAATGGCAGGTCGCGGTAAGACTTCAACCCCTGGTTAAAGATCTGCACGTGACCCGGGCAGTTCATGGGCTTAATCGCATATTCACGCTTTTCTGATTCCGTCGTGAACATGTTTTCTGCGTACTTGTCCCAGTGCCCGGATTTCTCCCACAGCACACGGTCCATCATCAACGGGCCTTTTACTTCGTCATAGCTGTACTTGCGCAGCATGTTACGTACAAATTTTTCCAGCTCGGTGTAAACCGACCAGCCATCGTTGTGCCAGAACACCATGCCTGGCGCTTCTTCTTGCCAGTGGAACAGATCCAGCGTTTTACCAATTTTACGGTGGTCACGCTTTTCCGCTTCTTCCAGGCGCTGCAAATACGCTTTAAGTTGCTTCTTATCTGCCCACGCTGTGCCGTAGATACGCTGCAACATTTTATTGTCGCTGTTACCACGCCAGTATGCGCCTGCCACTTTCATTAATTTAAAGTGCTGACAGAACTTCATGTTCGGTACGTGAGGACCACGACACATATCGATGTATTCTTCGTGGTGATACAGCCCCGGGAAAGAGTCCTTCGGAATATTCTCGTCGAGGATCTCAATTTTGTAGGTTTCGCCGCGGGCTTCAAACGTATCTCGCGCTTCCTGCCAGCTTACGTTTTTCTTAACCACATCGTAGTTCGTTTTTGCCAGTTCCAGCATACGCTTTTCAAGCTTCTGCAGGTCTTCCTGGGTCAGGCTGTGCTCCATATCGACATCGTAATAGAAACCATTGTCGATAGTCGGCCCAATCGCCATTTTCGCATCAGGCCATAGCTGTTTGATCGCGTGACCAATTAAGTGTGCACAGCTGTGACGGATAATCTCGAGACCATCTTCATCTTTTGCGGTGATGATTTCTAACGCAGCGTCAGACTCAATAACGTCGCACGCGTCAACACGCTCGCCGTTTACACGACCGGCAATGGTCGCTTTTGCCAGACCAGGGCCGATATCGGCGGCAACATCTAATACAGAAACAGGGTTGTCGAAAGTACGCTGACTTCCATCAGGAAGAGTAATAACAGGCATGAATCGTCCTTACAGTGGTGACACCTACTCTGTGCCACTTGTGTTTGTTTTTAGTCATAAAAAAACACCCTGAGAATGGGTGCATGAATGGGGCTACACTCCCCTTTGTGCTCGGATTATAACGTCTAGACTCTTTCATGCAACGACTAAAAGCGAAATAACATTTTGTGTCGGGCTTTTCTGATGTATTGCTGCCATCATCTGCAATTCAGCATGCGTGTAAATTCCCAAAAAATACGGCGGGTAAACTGGCAAAGGCAACAATATCTTCCATACTCAATGTACGTCCTCTGACATCGCATGCAAATGTGGCAATTTATCAGTGAAACCATATCTGAAGTAACCGGTCATTTGTTTGTGTGCCAACATCGACAAGTGCTGCACGGTGGCGACTCTCACCAGAGTGTGATGATTCGCGATGACGCACGCCGGTACTTTGTAAAATACCGCACCATGGAACACGCCAATGACATGGCCCTCGACGCCGAGTCCGATGGGTTAACAGCATTGGCTAACACAGGCTGCATAACAGTACCCGCCGTGATTTGTCATGGCGTCATTGAAGAAAACGGCGCGTTGCATGAATACCTGGTGTTGCAATACTTTAAAATGCACCACGCTAGCAGTACGCTGTGGCAAGCTTGCGGTGAACAACTTGCCACCTTGCATCGGGCGCCCACCACAAACCGCTTCGGCTGGCACCGCAACAACTTCATCGGTCAAAGCCTGCAAATGAATGAATTTGTTTCCAGTTGGGCGCAGTTTTACGCTGAATTTCGTGTAGGTGTGATGCTGGAGCAGCTCGCCGCTAAAGGCCATAAATGGTGCAATATTGACGTGTGCGTTACGCGCATTCATCAGTACCTGCAACACCACCAGCCCCTGCCCTCGCTGGTGCATGGCGATTTGTGGCACGGCAATATCGGGTTTTCTCACCAACAGCCCGTTATATTCGACCCCGCCGTGTACATTGGCGACCGGGAGACAGATATCGCCATGACCGAACTGTTTGGCCGGTTACCACAAGCCTTTTACGACGGTTATCAGGCTACGTGGGCATTAGATCCAGACTACGCATCCCGTCGTAAACTCTATCAGCTTTACCACATACTGAATCATGCCGTATTATTTGGCGGTCAGTACTTAACCACCGCACAACAGGACGTACTTCAGATTTGCCAACAGTTGTAACCCATTACTCCCGAACCACTCTCCCCCTGTCGTGCGTCTTACGCGTGTTGTGTCTGTGCTTATTGCTATGGCTTTCAGGGTGTTCACCACAGAACACTGCAGAGCAACTCGACGATTATCACGCCAGACTATCGCGCACGCTCGATACCACTATGCCTGCGCTTCCATCACGGGCACCACTTTCTTACCCCGCTCGCAACGACCTGCTACTGCAGCCCGAAGGCATCGAAATTGACCTGACCGATTTATACAACATCCAAACCTGTGAACTTGGCAGCCTGGTCGCAGAACGCAATACAGCACTGGGAAAAGTACAGGCTTATTCGGTTCGATTGCGGTATGAATATCAGTTAATTGAGGCGCTTGAGCAGTGTATTGCGTTTTATCAGCAGTCGGGGGAGGACCTGGAAAACCGTGAGGGGCAATTGACCACCATGCAAGAGTGGCTCAAGGTCAAGTCAGCAGACTATGCACTACACTGGAGCAACATGCTGACATTGAGCGACGAAACTAAACAGGCTTTCGGCCGCCCACTGCCCGGCCTGCTTAATGGCCATGACCTGGATATTACAGGCCAGGTGGCCAGCCTGAAGCAATTGAATCAGTACGGTGATGGCAATGCGCTGCAAGACGCGCGACTGGAGACTCACCTGCAACAATTGGCACTGCTGCGTTTGCCTGCCAGTGTCTGGTTTGCGGCACAACAGCTGGCAAATGGACTACCTGTCATTACCCAACAGCTCGACACTTTATTACCTGCACTCACATGTGGACAGGGCCGTCCGGACGACACAGCCACCATTCTTCGCAATGTGTTTTACTTGTCTTTTATTGAAAAAATTCAGCCTATAGGTAGCCGAATCAACGCGTTTCACTACGCATTCGAGCCCATATCACTCAGCTGGCAGCAGTCACCCGTATTACCACCCGCATTTAAAATGTTCCTTGCGGAACAATCACAACAGTTTGCTGAGTATCAGATGGCGATGAAAAATCATGTCACTGTTTGGCAGACGTTTCTGGCGCGCTGCAATATGTCACCCGGAACATAGGTGCCAAACGCTGTTGTAGCTACAACGTGTGCTGAATAGACAAAAATGAGCCAAATCCGATGGTGAACAAGAAGCAGCCCCACAACGAGTGCTCTACCACCACCACCGCAGTAGAGCGGCTTTGCATGTAACGAAAACCAAATACCGCACCGCCAACGGCAGACACGGCTACCGCAATCCAGTTGCCGTAGATTGCATGGGCAAAACCAAATAACAGCGTGCTGGCCCCAAGACGTACATAACGCGAGGGCAAAATTTGCTTATAGCGGTGAAAGAAAAAGGTGCGATAGATAATTTCCTGAGGCACTACCGACAGCAGCGGGTATAACACCAGAGTCATCAGCCACAGCGACGTTTGCTCAGCAGGCCACTGCAAAAACGCATCTGGCAACCACCAGTACACCACGACTGCCGTTAAACATGCCCAGGGAATGAACAGCTTGAACGACGCAAGCAGATGGGGTTTACCATGCTGCCAGTTCCACAACCGAAAGCGTTTGAATGAACTATCGGCCAGCAACAACCATAGGCAGATCGCGCCAACCACAACCAGCGCAGCCATGAGGTAAGGGCCGGCATACTGAATACCAACAAGAAACAACAGAGGAACAAAAATAAACAAAGCAATCAGCTCTGCCCACAACTTACCCGACGACACGATTAATGCAATTCCACGAAAAGATGAATAAACGATGACACTTGTGTGAATTTTACACTACAAATACCACGCTCGCTATTCGGCTTAGGTATGACATGTCAGTCACTGTTTACTTTCAAGCAGCACAGAAACCCAGTAAAAAAACAGTAAATTCAGCAAGTTAAAACATAGCAATTCAAATTAGAAAATACTGATGCTAGCGCCTACGCGGCAGCAGACTTGTGACATCACCTATTATTTTTAAATAAAAATCAGCGCGTTATTGTTGTAAATCGCTGTCTTAAGATATTCTTAAGGAAACCGTGCGAAAATTTGCATTTCAATTTTTACCACATGCTACACGGCATCACATGAATATACTGTTAGTCGAAGATGATCTTGCCCTTGCCCACGCATTAGGAAATTCCTTGCGCAGGCAAAATTACGCGGTAAATACCGTTCATACGGGCAAAACCGCTTTGGCTGCAATAAAACAAGGCGATACCGACATCGTCGTGCTCGACCTTGGTTTGCCCGACATGGATGGGCTACAGGTACTGAAAACACTTCGCCAACAATCAGCTTCGCTGCCTGTGCTCATTTTAACCGCCCGCGACAGTATGGATGACAAAATCTCAGGGCTTGACGGTGGCGCAGATGATTACCTGCCTAAACCCTTTGAGATAGCCGAACTCTTTGCCCGACTCAGGGTACTGGAGCGCCGGCTCGGCAATGTCGCCTCCAGCCGAATTCAGCTCCACGGCGTTGAACTGGACCTTGCCGAGCACTCAGTGACCGTAAACGACGCGCCGGTTGCTTTGCCGCGCAGAGAATTTATGGTGCTGCGGATCCTCATGGAAAATGCCGGTCGGGTGCTGTCGAAACAACAGTTTGAGAACAAGCTCTATGAATGGGGTGATGAAGTAGCGTCAAACACGGTCGAAGTGCATATCAGTAATCTGCGAAAGAAACTGCCTGAGCAGTTCATAAAAACCATCCGTGGTGTGGGTTATACTACCCCGAAAGGGCCATAAGCGCCGTTATGAACTCCATTCGTCGCCAGGTCACCTGGCTCTTAATCGCGCTGATAGTGCTGGTTACGTTCAGTGCGGCCATTACGGGCTATCGCGCCAGTATGGAAGACGCGACCAGACTGTTTGACGGCGAACTCAGGGCCATCGCAAGCACGTTAATTTCTTTGCCCGTCGATCACATCTCTAACACAATGGAAATAGAAAGCCCTCCGGATGTCGCCTGGCAATTATGGCAGCAAGACCGCTTGCTCATGCGTTCAGCCAATGCCCCGGACAAGCGCATCACGTCAATTAAAAAAGGGTTTAGCGCTGAGAACTTCTTGGGGAATCGTTGGCGTGTGCTAGCCGATACAGCGCCTCTCAACAACACCGTGGTTATTGTTGCTCACCCGTTGGGCAGCAGAGACACCCTGACTGAAAATCTGATCCTGGCGGCCATGACACCACTCATTGGCAGTATTCCGATACTTGCGGTACTTATTTACTGGGTGGTTAATCGCGGCGTCCGGCCGCTTAGTGCGTTATCGATTCAACTCGAAAACAAGGCCAGAAATAACCTGCAGCCTATTGCGCTACCTAACACGCCAAGTGAATTAACAACCGTCATAGACACCCTGAACTCGTTGTTTATCAGACTCAATAAGGCCTTTGAGCGTGAGCAGTTATTTTCTGCTAACGCGGCGCATGAATTGCGCACGCCTTTAAGCGTATTAAAAATTAATCTACATAACCTGCACGCCTCAGACGCGCCAAATAAGGAAGAAATTGCCCGATGCCAGCGCGATGCTGACAGGATGATTCGCGTGGTCAATCAGTTGTTACTGTTGAGCCAGACCAATCCTGAAACCGCACACGCTGAATTAGACGTCGTTGAAATAGAGTCTCTGTTGCAGGAGGTTATCAGTGATCTGTATGAAGCCATTGACGCAAAACAGCAGGCTATTTCACTGGTTAGCGAGCCATGTACTTTGCAAGCCAGTCCCTTTGCACTTCAAACCATGCTGTCCAACCTGATAGGTAATGCCAGTAAATACACACCAGAGGGTGGCGAAATCGAAGTGACTGCGAAGATGACCGGCACCGACATTACCGTTCAGATCGCAGACTCGGGACCGGGAATTCCCGAACAGGATCATCTGAAAGTGCTTGCGCCCTTCTTTCGGGTGGCAAACGCGCAGACGCAACGTCAGTCAGGCAGCGGTATCGGCCTGGCTATCGTCAATCAGGTTGTGATGTTACATCACGGCCAGTTAGCATTGGGTAAATCCCATCTGGGCGGCTTACTGGTCACCCTGACCCTGCCTATTCACGCCAGCGATGCAACAAATGCTAAAAAGCACAGCAAAGCACAATCTCAGGACACGTTATGCTGAGATTGATGTTATCAGTTTGGCTGATTGTGCTGAGCCAGGATGCTCTGGCAGCCAGACCCGAAGTCGTTGTTCGCCTTAAAGACCATTTGTTTCATCCAGCCAAAGTCTATGTGCCAGCCAACAAAAAAGTGAAGCTAATCATTATTAACGAAGATGATGATCCGGAAGAATTCGACAGCTTTGCGCTTAACAGGGAAAAAGTGGTGTTTGGGCAGGCAAAAGCCAACTTGTTCATCGGTCCCCTGCCCCCCGGGCGCTATCCGTTTTTTGGCCAGTATCACCCTACTACCGCTCAGGGTGAAGTAATTGTACTGCCACCAGGCGAGGAGGTGCCGGATGCTCATTAATACCGTAATCCTGATGCTGCGTGATGCCTTGCCGATTGCCTTACTCATAAGCTTTTTATTGCTGGCGTTTCGCCTGCAACGTCAAACGCTCGTTGTATTGCTATTGAGCACGGTCATCACCACAGCAGTCCTGGTGCTGTTGCGAAACAGCGTAAGCGATACTTTCGACGGCGCAGGTTATGAATGGTTAACCGTAGCCCTGCTCTTAATAGCCTACCTGTTTGCCCTATTGAGCCTCGATTTCAAAGCATATCGCAGTGCAGCGATTATTGCCGCCATCCCGGTTATCAGCCTGCATTTAGCCGACTTTATGCTGTATCTGTTTGCCTTTGGCAGTCACAGTGAACGGTTACCGGGGATTTTAGTAGGTTCTGTGCTGGGCAGTGGTATTAGCCTGAGCCTGGCAATGCTGCTGGTTGTGCTGTTGTCGCCATATCGCACAACATTGGCAATGAAAAGCCTGTGGGTACTGTTTATGGCGGCACAAGCAAGCGGCGCTATACCTTTGCTCCAACAAACAGGTGTCATCGACGAATCGGCTGCGCTTTGGGACAGCAGTGTCATCATTAGCGATGCCAGCGAATACGGCCATTTATTAAAAGCGCTGTTGGGTTATGAGTCCCAACCAGACTTACCTTATCTGTTGACCTGGCTGGCACTGGTTGGGCTGGGTCAGTGCATGGTACTTCGACATCATTTTTTATTTCGCTCATCACCCGAAGGAGCGTCTTCATGAGATTACGACTTTCCCTTTTTCTTTATGTAGCGCTGCTGTTCAACATGCAGCCCTCGGTCGCAGAGCCCTCTGACGGCGTGGTTGACCGTGTCTACCACCCTTATATTTTGCCATTCGAGCGCGAGTTAGAATGGCGGTTTATGTCGCGCCAGAACGAGGATGGAAACGAGTTATTGCAGCGCCTGGCATTTGGTCATGCGTTAAGTGAAACCGTGATTGCTAAGTTTTATGCGGTCGGTTCCCGTGATGAACAACACGATGATTTTGGCCTGGAAGGCTATGAGTTTGAGCTGCGCTGGATGATGACCGAGCAAGGCAAGTACTGGGCTGACTTTGGCACCTTGCTGGAAGTGGAAAAGTACCACAATGAAAAGCGCTGGGAGGTAACTACCGGCCTGGTAATGGAAAAAGAGATTGGGCAAACCAGCCTGACCGTGAATACGCTGCTGGTATATGAGTGGGGAGACGTACCTGATCAGGAATTAAAAACGCAGCTGCGGGTAAAATACCGGTATCGATGGATGCCCCTGTTGCAGCCTGCAGTTGAGTTGTACACCGGGGACGATTTTGTTGGCATAGGCCCTGCGTTTATGGGGATCAAGCGATTTGACAGTCGTCGCCAGTTAAAATGGGAGCTGGGTTTTATCGCCGCCATTGACAGTGTGAGTAAAGATCATTCGCTGCGCTTCTCTCTGGAATATGAGTTTTAGCGCGGTAACAGTACCGCGCTAACAGCCCTTCATTATTCAACAACCCCATTAAAGTAGATGGATGATTCCTCAACGAATACATCAATCACATCATTAAACTCATCAACGTCTTCTTTGGGCAAACGCGTTTGCGGCATGTCCAGTGTAGTCGTGACTTCAATATGATTGGGTTTGACCAACCTGATTTTTCGGGTTAATTCACCAAAACGCGTTGTTAGCTTTAGCGCTGCCGGCTGGCTGCGTACTTTCCAGCCCGGTGGCAAAAACAGATTGTAGGTCGAGTCGATATTTAACCCCGGGAACCCATAGCCAAAAGGCGCTTCAGACAACTTCATCAAACCCAGTTCGTAACGTACCCAGGCATCATATTCAGTAAGCACAAACTCTTCTGCAACATCAAAATAGGGCTCATATTCCGTATTGCTTTTCACGATGAGTGGATTGCCGATAGCATCGATTCCCTCTACCTCAAACGTGGGCGACACACCCGTTGCAACCACATCCTCGTACACCGACGTCAGCCACTTGTTCTGCTCTTCAGTGTTTTTACTGGCAAGGTTGCTACGCATCGAGCTGGCATACTCATTGGAAAACGTAACCGTCTGCTGTTCAGTTTGTCCACCGCCTGGCGTGTAATGAATATCGGTAATCTGATTAACCAACCAGCGGTGCGTCGATTGCGGTAACAACGCTGGCGCCGGTGCGGCCGCTTGCTTAAGAGGAAGCGAAACATGCCCCTGGATCCAGTCTGAGACATAACGCCAGTCACTGTAAGCATCGGTGGCATCCAGACAATACTCATTGCCAATTAACTCAAAGCAGGCCACGGCGTGATCAAAATAGCTCATGCCCGGCAAAGCGACCGGAGCAAGGGATTCCCGGTCTGTAGCCACCAGTACCGGATAAGCCGGTACGCCAATCGCATTTAACATTGCAACCAAGACAACGGTTTTATCCTTGCAGTCGCCATAGCGGTTGTAAATAGTGTCATCTACCGCATGCGGCACAATAGCATGCCCGTTATCCGACATAGAGACATAGCGGATATCCCTGGCAGTAAACTCATGGATTGCCGATATTTTTTGTTTAACAGACATATCTGCAGTCAACAGCATATCCAGTGTATCTGCCACGCTGGACTGACTCGCCAGCGCCTGTTCAAAGCCTTTATTTACCCGGGTAATCAGTCCATTCCAATCAGGTGTTGTGGTAACAAACACTTGCCCTATTTGATCAAGCCAGTTCACGTTTTCGCTTGATTTCAGTGCGGCCAGTTCGGTACCTGAACACACTAAGGTTTGTTCGTCGCGATCACACGTGAGTACGTCATTAAACACGTTATAATCAAAATACGCGCCGTCTTTAGCACTTACGGTTAAGCGGTATTCTCTGACAGGCGAAAACTGTTGCGGGAAATGCGTTCTCGACCAGTCTTCAATGCCTTTTGTACGATCATGCGTAACGGTATAGGAAAGTACGGTCATGCCCTTTTCCTGCAAGCCAGGAAAACTGATCACCTTGCGTTTACCATCCGTGAAAATATTGTATCTATCGTCTTCAATTTCTTTAATATTTTCAGCAGTTACCCAGGTTATTCGGCCTTCTGTCGTTACCGAAAAGGCCTGAAAATCAGTCACCGTTTCTGACAGTTGATTGTAATTCAGGGTTTCATACCCCGACTCCTGCACCTGCGCTTTGGTCGGGTAATACCAGGCTTTCGTTACCTTGGTAACGATTTTATTGGCGTAGATTGTGTGATTTACATCGGTATAGACTTTGGTTAAGGATTCGGTGTCAAACTCATCGGCGCTTGCCATCCAGCCCTGTGCCATTGAGGTTAACGTGGTTGCGCTGTTGTTTTCAGCGTCTGACACAGGGACTGCCGACGCAAACTGCGTCCAGAGCAACGCACCACAGCCTAGGAGTATCTGTTGAATGGATTTACTGTTCATAGCGTTTAAGTCCCTGCGCCTGGCGGAGGAAACCCGCTTCTTGTTCTTTATAGGTCAGTTTAGTGGTACTCAGGTAGCCATAGAGCTCATAAATATGGTCATCGACACGAATGAAGTGGTGGGTGGCAATGGTAGGATCGCCCATGCTTGTGCCTTTACAGGTGACAAATGACTCAACCTGAAGCGTGCCGGCCGTTAGCGTCCTGTTCTCTGAACATGACTTAACATTGAAATCCTCATAATTTTGACCGATGCGCCACTGGGCAAGGTCAGTGAGGGAGTAATCCGGGTCGTGATCAAATGCAATGAAATACTGAAAATCCAGCGGGCCAGCAATTTCAAATAACCCGCTACCATCTGAAAATGTGCCAATTTCGACTTTATGCCAGCCTGATTCTACAACTGACAGCTGAATGGTCTGTTGTTCATCTGTGATCACCGTATTGGTAGCTAAGGGCGCCACCTTTGCAAGAAACGGGGTTAATACCATGTTGTAACTTAGAAACACCATAAAAGGCACACCCAATACAACAAACGGCCAGTGCCACCAGGCATAGCCACCGAAGTATCTGCGCCGAGGATTAGCCACTGCGTCTCGCAGGCTATCCATGCGCTTATTCAGCAACGCGAAACACCCTGCCCACAGCAACAACCCGAATAAAACCCAACCAACTGAAATATCGATTTTGCTGGTGATGGCAAAAAACAAACCAATGCCACAAGTTAGTATTAGCCACAAACGGTTTGTCCAGTCACTCCAGCCCTTCAGGTTTTGCGCTTGTTCTGCCTCTTCAATGGCGCTCATTAAACGGGGCAACATAAATACCTGGGCTAAAAATACCAATGGCACCAAGAACCAGGCCAACGGGGTAAATTCTTTGTTGAAGGCCCGTTTTAAGTCACGGGTGGCGGTAACGCACCAAAAGCAGGTGTAAATCCCAAAGGTGCAAAAATGCAGTAGAAATTCCAGCGCAATATGGCGACCGGGTTTGAGCGCAGGCAGGCTTTCAGGCTCCGTCACCGGGGGCAAAACTGTGTCAGTCACGTCTGACATCCTTATCATTATTAACCACTTATCGAGTTATACCAGATGCCCGTTGCGATGAAAACACAAATCACCTCAAGCTAAGTTTTCCTTAAGTTTCGCCCTTTACACTGCAATACAGTGTGAAATTCGAGGAACTACTTAATGCGTCATTTCTCCCGCATTACCCGAAAGCTGTGTTTACCTGTGCTTATTGTCACAACACTCCTGACCCAGGGTGTCATGGCCAAACAACCAGCGCCTGATCTTCTGCTCACCACCGCAACTGGGCAACATAAACTGTCTGACTATCAGGGGCAGGTCGTCTATCTGGATTTCTGGGCCAGCTGGTGTAAGCCCTGTCAGCGCTCTTTCCCGTGGATGAACGCCATGCAGCAAAAATACGCTGGCCGAGGCTTTACCGTTGTGGCCATTAATGTCGATACCGACCGTAAACTTGCAGACCAATTCCTTGCAATGTTGCCAGCCACTTTTCCAGTGGCGTTTGATCCTGAAGGAACCGCCCCAGCACTTTACAAAGTGCCGGGTATGCCCACCAGCTATCTCATCGACCACACAGGCCAGTTACGACTGGCCCATCAGGGTTTCCACATACAGAAACAAAATCAGTATGAGCAGGAAATCGTTACCCTTTTAGAAGAAATGGAGTCATCACAATGAAGCGTAAAGCATTATATGTTTCGGTGTTAATTGCACTTAGCCAACTCGGTGGTTGTGCCTCATTGGGCGTACAGCCCTGGGAGCGGGACCTGTTGGCCAAAGACGAAATGGAGCTGGGCGCCGAAGGCATTGACCTTGGGTTAGATGACCATATTTATTTCAGTAAGGAAGCAACCAGCGGCGGTCGTTCCTTTGCGGGAGGTGGCTGCGGATGCAACTAAATCATAAAGGTTCAATTGCTACTGCACTGGCGGGCGCAACATGTGCGCTGCTTGGACAATCTCCGGCACACGCAGACACCGATTCTTCCGTGTTAAAAGACTGGAAGTTCGACACAGCGATTTTATATTACGGTGAAACGGACCGCGTGAGCCTGGCAGAAAGCGTGATCAGCGCAACGAAAACGAATAATGATGACAGTATCTTCAACGTAAAACTGGTACTCGACACCCTGACTGGCGCGTCTGCTAACGGCGCAGTTCCCCAGCCTGCAGTCCAGACCTTCTCGCGACCATCCGGTAAGGACTCGTATCAGGTAGCAGCGGGCGAAACCCCTTTGGATGATACTTTCAGGGATACCCGCGTTCAGGTCGCTTCGTCATGGATGCAACCTTTTGCTGAAACCTGGCGCGGAACCGCCGGTATCAATGTTTCTCGCGAGTACGATTACATGTCACTGGGCGTGAATGGCTTACTGGAAAAAGACTTATTCCAGCGCAATACCACGCTATCGGCCGGTTTGTCTTATCAGTTCGACAGCATTGACCCCGTTGGTGGCAAACCCACGCCATTGTCGAGCATGCTTATCCCCAGTGACAATTCAGATGCTGACGAGGATACGGGCCAGTACAGCAAAAATGGCAGTGACAACAAAACAACGATGGATTTGCTGTTTGGTGTCACCCAGGTCATTAACCGGCGGATGCTAATGCAATTTAACTACGGTCTGAGTGTTGTTGACGGTTATACAACAGACCCCTACAAAGTGCTGAGCGTCATCGATGCTAATGGGGTAACACAGGACATAATCTATGAGAACCGTCCCGATACGCGCACCAGGCATTCATTTTTCTGGCAGACCAAATACGCACTGGATAGTGGCGTGGCAGACGTCTCGTACCGTTTTGCAACGGATGACTGGGACATAAACTCCCATACCATCGACTCGAGACTGCGCTTCAATTTATCGGATCGCAGCTATATTCAGCCCCACTTTCGCTATTACCAACAATCGGCTGCGGACTTTTATCAACCGTTTGTGAATCAGTCGGCTCCTTTGCCAATGTACGCCAGTGCAGATTACCGAGTTGGCGAAATGACTGCATATACGGTGGGTCTGAAGTACGGTCGCGAGCTCGACAACGGACATGAATGGGCTGTCCGGGCTGAGTATTACCAGCAGGACCCAAAAAATGCCGGATTCGACCAACCCGGTGTCCTCGCTGATTTGGACCTCTACCCTAGCGTAAAAGCCGTTATACTGCAGTTTAACTATCATTTCTAGTGACAACAATAATGGCTGAACACCTGCAGCCGGCGGCATTACCGCCGGTCAAAATCTCTCCCAAGGAGGGCTTTTTCCTGGGAGAGTTTGACGCTATGGCCAGCCCCTGCGAGCTGCTCATAGAGACCCAAGAAACACATATCGCCCGCTCAATCACAGCGCTTGCAGCCCGGGAAGCAACACGCATTGAACACAAATTCAGCCGTTATCGCCCGGACAGTGTGGTTTCACACATCAACTGTGCTAATGGCGCTACAGTTGAAATAGATGAAGAAACTTACCGGCTGCTTAACTTCGCTGATACCTGTTTTTCATTGAGCAACGGCCTGTTTGACGTGACCGCCGGCGTGCTGCGTAAGGCCTGGCGATTTGATGGCAGCGATAACGTGCCAGAGGAGAGCACGGTCACGCCGTTACTGGCGAACATAGGGTGGCAACGAACACAACTAACGGAAAACCACTTCACCCTGCCGCCAGGCATGGAAATCGATTTGGGCGGTATTGGCAAAGAATACGCTGTAGACAAGGTTGCAGGCAGTATTAAAGCCAGGCACCCGGGTATTTCGACTGTGGTTAACTTTGGTGGAGACATTCAGGTCACCGAACGTCGCAGACTGGATAAACCCTGGTTGATTGGCATCGAAAATCCAGTATTAGCCAGTGATGCATCTACCATAGTCAAAATCTATCAGGGAGGGTTGGCAACCAGCGGTGATGCTCGCCGTTTCCTACTTAAAAACGGCAAACGCTACAGCCATATTCTGAATCCGTTCACGGGTTATCCGGTAGAGAACCCGCCGCGCTCTGTTACCGTCGCTGCTGACAACTGCACGCAAGCGGGCCTGATAGCTACCCTGTCAATGTTACAGGGAGCCCAGGCCAAATCATTTTTAACCTCGCAGCGCGTGACCCACTGGATATACGACTGACGGTTTACCGAAACCTCAGTCTTCAGATACCTGTACCGCATGGCCGAGGGTCTGCGTAATAATCTGGCGAATATGATTGCCCAGTTCTCGAAAAAATATGCGTCCGGGGGCCGTATTCCGCCATATCAAATTATGCTGCCGTTCGATGGGTTTATCTTTCAGCTCGCACACGTGCAGTTCATCAGGTCTGTGCAATTCTGAGTGCACATAGAGCCCGGGTAGAAACGATACGCCCATGCCCATCACCACCATCTGACGCAAGGTATCCAGACTGGTACCCTCGTAGTCGCGTGCCAGCTGCGCCCCGATTTCTCCGCAGATGTCTTGTACCTGGTGATGAAAATGGTGGGTATCTTCCAATGCCAGTACGGTTTCTCCGCGTATTTGCTCAGCATCCACAAACTTTGTGCCCGCCAATGGATGGTCACTGGGCATAACGAACTTTAAGGGCTCAACAAACAGCTTAGAAACGATGAGTTGCGATGACTCCTGAGAGGACGGTGATATAATTAAGTCGTAGTCACCATTAAACAAACCTTGTATAAGCTGCGAGGGTGCCGCTTCACGCACGTAAAACTTTAACTTCGCGTAGCGTTGGTGCAGCTCCGGCAGAATATAAGGCAGCAAATACGGTCCCAGTGTGGGAGGAATGCCCAGGCGATAAGTGGTTTGCGCGCCACCGGCCAGATCTTTGGCTTTCTCCTCAAAACGCACAGAGGCCTGCAGCGTTTCTTCAGCGAAGGGCAGCAACACACGCCCTTCCGGCGATAACAAGGTGCCACTTCGCGATCGTTCAAACAACGCGATCCCCAGTGACTTCTCCAACGCATTGATTTGCGCCGTCAGGGTTGGCTGGCTAATGCCTAACACCTGAGCGGTACGCCGATAACTGAGATTTCGCGCCAATGCCACGAAATAACGAAGTTGTGTATTGGTTGCGCCTTTTGAACTGGATGCCATATCTAACCAAACATGTATAAAAATAAATCCACTTATAGGATTAGACTATCACGAAGTAAGGTATTTTTCTATTAGCCTATCAGGTAAAACTAAGATGTTGTTTTAAAAATGTGAATAAAATTATTTAGGAGTGACAAAATGGAACACGTAATTTCTGGTGTCGCTAAATTTCAGAAAGAAGTTTTCCCCAATAAAAAAGCCGCTTTCCAAAAATTAGCTAACGGCCAAAATCCGGAAGTGTTATTCATTACTTGCGCGGATTCTCGCATCGACCCAAACCTGGTTACACAAACCGAGCCGGGTGATCTGTTTATTTGCCGTAATGCCGGTAACGTTGTACCGCCTCACAGTAACCAAACAGGCGGCATGACGGCTTCTATCGAGTTTGCTGTTGCGGCATTAGGTGTAAGCCACATCGTTGTATGTGGTCACTCTGACTGTGGTGCAATGAAAGGCGCTATCAACACAGAAGCCCTGTCTGCCCTGCCTCATGTTAAAGAATGGCTTGGTCACTGCCGCGTAGCAACCGAAGTGGTTAAAGAGCGTTGCGGTTGCAGTGAATTAAACGCCCAGGAACACTTACAACTGGTTACCGAAGAAAACGTAGTCCAGCAAATGCAGCATCTGCGCACTCATCCTGCAGTTGCGGCAAAAATTGCTACTGGCCATGTAAAACTACACGGCTGGTTCTACAACATCGAAACCGCGGCCGTTACTTGCTACGACGAAGAGTCAGGTAAGTTTGCGCCAATGAGTGAAACCTACGCAGAAGAAATGCTGGCGACCAGCGAATAACGAAATCAGTAGGGAACAATTATGAAAAATTTACTAACCAATGTTAGAGGCGACCTTACCGGCGGTTTAACCGCTGGTATTGTTGCCTTGCCGTTGGCCCTTGCCCTCGGCGTAGCCTCGGGCGTTGGCCCGATGGCGGGTTTGTACGGTGCCATTGCCGTGGGCTTCTTCGCTGCCCTGTTTGGTGGCACACCGTCACAAATCTCCGGGCCTACTGGCCCAATGGTCGTTGTTCTGGCCGGCTTGTTTGCCAGCTTGTCCGGCGACGTCGAACTTATTTTTACGGCCGTCATGCTGGCTGGTATTTTCCAGATAGTGTTTGGCTTTTTGGGTGTGGGTAATTACATCCGCCTGGTGCCCTACCCGGTTATTTCCGGATTCATGACCGGCATCGGTGCCATCATTATTATTCTGCAAATCGGGCGTCTGCTGGGCCACGAGCCGCCGGGCGGCACCTTAGGTGCGCTGGGTTATTTACCCACAGCATTGGCCGACATTAACTTCTCTACCCTGATTTTAGGTGTAGGTACACTGGTTATTGCTTATAAATGGCCTGCCAGCCTTGGTAAATATATCCCGGGTGCACTGGCTGCGCTGATCATTGGTACGCTGGTAAGCCTGTTTGCCTTCGAAGTGCCGGTTTTGGGTAACATTCCTACGGGTCTGCCAAGCCTTCATTTACCTGTGTACAACCAGGAAAAACTGCTACTTGTACTTGAAGCAGCATTTATTCTGGCCGTACTGGGCGCCATCGACAGCCTGTTAACATCACTGGTTGCCGATAACATGACACGTACACGTCACGACAGCAGCCAGGAGCTGATTGGTCAGGGTATCGGTAACACGGTATCGGGTCTGATTGGCGGTATTGCAGGCGCAGGTGCAACCATGCGTACGGTTGTAAACATCCGTAGCGGCGGTAAAGAGCGTCTTTCAGGTATGATCCATGCGCTGGTCCTGTTAGCTATCGTCTTGGGATTAAGCCCTCTGGCAAGTGTGATCCCTCACGCTGTACTGGCTGGTATTCTGGTAAAAGTAGGTCTGGACATTGTTGACTGGAGCTACATCAAACGTGCTCACACGGGTCCACGCTGGGACTTTGCTCTGATGCTGCTGGTATTGGGCCTGACCGTATTTGTTGACCTGATCACGGCGGTAGGTGTGGGTGTTGTACTTGCAGCGCTGGCCTACGTTCGTCAAATTGCACAGCTGCAAATCGATGAACTGCGCAAGATCCCTGACACCCTTAACGATCCGAAAGAAAATGCCTTACTTGAAAAAGCGAAAGGCAAAGTGAGCATTTTCAGTTTTGGCGGTCCGTTGAGCTTTGGTGCAGCAGCTGACCTGGGTCACCATGTGCGTGAGCACGTGAAGCCAGGCTCACAGGTACTCATACTGGACTTCTCGCGCGTGCCTACTATGGACGTTTCAGCGGCGATGGCTGTTGAAACCGTGACGTCCGATGCGAAAGCATCTGGCCGAAAACTGTATGTTAGCGGTGCCAGCGAAGAAATCCTCACGGTATTACACAAAATTAATGCCTCATGGCCTGAAGTTGATACCTATCCATCACTAACGGAGGCGCTTGAAGCGGCGACGACATTTTTGGAGGAATCAGGCTCAAAGGAAGACAAGCGTCTGAATAAGCAGGCGCTATCTCACGCATAATCGCAACACCTGTATTAGGCGCATCATAATGATGCGCCTAAATGTCTTGACACATTCCCCTCTCCGTCCGCTACACTAACTACGTGTCTTTTTTACGTTTATTGGCTGATAAGTGTCTGAAAACAACGGTGTGCTAGCCAGAATCAAAGATAAATACGCAGAACTGTCTCCCTCTGCCCGAACCATTGCAAATTACCTGCAACAGTTTCCGCTGACCATTATTAGCGACTCCACGTCAGAAATTGCCGCTAAAACCAATACGTCAAAGGCCACGGTGAGCCGCTTGTTCAGACAGCTTGGCTACGCCTCGCATCAGGATGCCAAACAAGACGTTGTACTGCAGCGAGACGCGGGTATCCCGGTGAAGCAAGTCCTTGATCAGCACGATTACGTTGCCGCTGAGCTGGGCAATTTACAACGCACCCTTGAAGCTATTCCAGCGGAACAAATCAATCAGGTTGCTGAGTTACTGGCTAACGCCCCCAGGATCACGCTGATTGGCTATCGCAACAGTTATCCGGTAGCCCTGCACTGCCGCCAGCAGCTCAAACAGATTCGCCCCAACGTGCGTTTGCTGCCTCAGCCGGGTCAAAGCCTGAGTGAAGACATCATGGACCTGTCTGCCGATGAAATCATACTGGTATTTGGCTTTCGCCGACGTCCGCGTATTTTTGCCCGCATGATGGAAGCCCTGCCCCCGGAGCGCACACTATTATTCACCGACCCCACCGGCCAGGTATACCAGGACAGAGTAAAACACTTATTATTGTGTCAGTTGGGTAACCAGTTTGCCTTTGACAGTTATGCTGCCCCAATGAGTCTGGTATCGGTTATTTGCAATCAGGCTTACACCTTATTGGGCGATGAAGGTGATCGTCGTGTCTCCACCATTACGTCACTCTATGCTCAAATGGGTGAACTGGATCCCGAATAACCCACTTGTTAACGAAATCACATAAATTTAACAAACGTTTCACTTGACTTAACCTTGAAACGATTGTTTCATAGAGCTATCCCCCTGCAACATTTCAGCTCATGAAACACCATAGCGTAGAATCGCCATTTGTTTGGGTGCCTGACACTCAGTACAACAGTCAAACCAGCGTGCCATCGACCCACGATAAGGCAGGTCAACCCTTGTCTGGTCAACGCCTCGCCGTTAAAGATCTGTTTCATATTGCAGGTCTACAAACTACCGCCGGCAATCCGGATTGGGCGGCAAGTCACGACATAGCCAAAGAAACCGCTTCTGCTGTTAGCTTATTATGTAATGACGGAGCAACGCTGGTTGGCAAAACCATTACCGATGAACTGGCTTACAGCCTGAATGGCCAGAATATCCATTACGGCACGCCCGTCAATCCGGTCACACCAGACCGTTTGCCAGGCGGCTCGTCCAGCGGTTCAGCGACGGCGGTGAGTGCCGGATTAGCGGATATTGGCTTAGGCACAGATACCGGTGGCTCTATTCGTGTCCCTGCCAGCTACAACGGCTTGTTCGGATTACGCCCTACACACGGACTCGTTGACACTGACGGTCTGGTCGCGCTTGCGCCCGGATTTGATACCGTAGGCATCATGACGAGGGATCTGAACACACTGGCAACGTCAATGCAGAGTTTGCTGGCAACGAAACCCCAGATTGCGCTTAATTCACCTGCGCTGCGTCCATTAAACGCTGCCATTCAACGGGCTGAACACGGTGTTCAAATTAACGCCTGGCTTAAAACGTGCTCCCTTGAACAGCAGGCTGCTGAAGACGCAGAGCTCGAATCACTCGCGTTATCTGAAGCGTTTCGCGTGCTCCAGGGGAACGAGATTTGGCAACAACACGGCGAATGGATAACCCGCCATGCACCGGTTTTCGCCAGTGACATTGCCGATCGGTTCAACGCTTGTGCTCAAATCACAGCGCAAGACGTAACCGAAGCAAAAAGCGTACAACAACGCGTGAAGCAGTGGGCCGAACACACCATTACTTCAAACGCTATTGTTGTATTACCCACAACACCCGGTTGCGCACCGTTACTCAGTACACCAGCGCCAGCCTTGGGTGAATATCGAAAACAACTATTAAATTTAACAGCCATTGCCGGCCTGGCCGGTTTGCCGCAACTACACCTGCCGTTGTTCTCCCTGAATGGCGCACCTTGCGGTTTATCGTTCATTGGGCCAGTAAACAGCGACTTAGCGCTGATAGCTTTGGCACAAACCCTACTGGAAAAGTAAAGCATGACAACAACACAATATACTGCATTTACTGCCCCCCACTACGCAGCGTCGACGGTGGGCAACGAAATCCTACAACGCGGTGGCACAGCCATCGAGGCCATGGTTGCCGCAGCAGCCTCTATCGCCGTGGAATATCCTCATATGAATGGCCTTGGCGGTGACGGCTTCTGGCTGATCAGCGAACCCGGTAAAGCGCCCGTTGCAATCGATGCCTGTGGCACCGCTGCCGCACTGGCAACCCCTGCATTTTATGAAGGCAAAACAGCGATTCCCTCTCGCGGCGGACAAGCGGCACTGACCATGGCCGGTGCCGTAGCTGGTTGGCAAAAAGCGCTCGATATCAGTGCTGGATGGCAATCCGCTATGCCACTATCTGAATTGTTGGAAACCGCTATTAGTCAGGCGAGCTGGGGAATCGAAGTGACACAAAGCATGTCAGACGCCAGCTTTAAAACCTATGACGAACTGGCCCACGACGAACACTTTGCTCCTTTTCTGATCAAAGGCAAGGCACTCAAAAAAGGCAAGATTGTGAAGCTGACACAGCTCTCAGCAACCTTGCAACACCTGGCCGACAAAGGCCTGAATGATTTTTACCAGGGTGATATTGCCCATCAGTTGGCCGCAGATTTAGAAGACGCAGGTTCACCCATCCGTCTGGCCGATTTCCAGCAATATCAGGCTCTGCAAGTGTCGCCGCTGTCTGTTACCACGAAACTGGGCAAACTGTATAACCTCCCCGCCCCTACTCAGGGGATTGCGTCTCTGATTATTCTGGCCCTGTACGACCGCGTTGTACACAAAGGTAAAACCGACGCCGATATGGTGCATTTGCTGATTGAATGCACCAAGCAAGCGTTTATCAAACGCAACCAGTTTGTGACCGATCCGAGTCGGCTTTCAGCCGACTTTGACAGCCTGTTAACCGATGACGCGCTGGATGAGATGGCTGCAAACATAGAACTTGAGAGCGCTTTGCCATGGCCTCATGAGGCGAAAACCGGTGACACCATCTGGATGGGTGCCTGTGACAACCAGGGCCGTATGGTGAGCTACATTCAAAGCCTGTACTGGGAGTTCGGCAGTGGCGTGGTAAGCCCGCAAACCGGCATTGTCTGGAACAACCGGGGTACGTCATTCAGTCTTGAGCCCGGCCACCTGCAATATCTGCAACCCGGTATGAAGCCATTCCATACGCTGAACCCGGCGTTTGCGGAATTACACGATGGCCGCCGAATCAGTTACGGCACCATGGGCGGTGAAGGTCAGCCCCAAACCCAGGCTGCGCTGTTTAGCCGGTATGCCTATCACAATCAGCCGCTGGACAAAGCAATTTCCCTTGGTCGTTGGTTATTAGGACGTACCTGGGGTGACCAGTCTCACAACCTTAAAGTTGAACGGGATGTGGCGGAATATGTCGGCGATGACCTGATCGGCCGCGGGCATGACATGGTTGTAGTAGACGCCTGTAATGAACTGATGGGCCACGCCGGCGCGGTGGTATTACACCCGGATCACCACACCGAAGCAGCCACCGATCCACGCAGCGATGGCAAGGCCTTCGCACAACGTTTTCAGCCAGCAGCAGAGGCTTAATTAATGCAAGTGTTATTCGATTTACTCCCCACTATTTTAGCCCTGTTAGCCACAGGTGTTTTCGCAGGCCTGTTAGCCGGTTTACTGGGTGTCGGTGGTGGCATAGTCATTGTGCCTGTCCTGTATTTTCTGTTTCAGGCTTTAGGGGTAAGCGCCGATTCAGCCATGTTAATTGCAACGGCAACCTCGCTGGCAACCATCATTCCAACGTCGGTAAGTTCAATAAAAGCGCACCGCGCCAAGGGCAATGTGGATGTCGAGCTACTCAAGCGCTGGGGGCCGTTTATATTATTAGGCGTATTGCTGGGAAGCTACGCCGTTACTCAAATCGACGGCGAAGTCCTGACCCTGATGTTTGGTATTATCGCCAGCCTGTCTGCAGTAAACATGTTTGTCGGCAGCAAATCAGCCTGGTTTAACGACCTGCCCGGTGCCATTGGCCAGCGAATCATTGCGGCGTGCATTGGCCTGTTCAGCGCAATGGTCGGTATTGGTGGTGGTACCCTGACGGTGCCGACACTGACATTTTGTAATTACCCTGCTCACCGTGCGGTGGGTACGGCAGCTGCAGTAGGACTGATTATTTCGCTTCCTGCCGCAATCACCATGTTAGCGCTTGGTCAAACACCCGCTGACGCCCCAACCGGTACGTTTGGTTTGGTTAACCTGATAGGGTTCGCCGCCATTGTGCCGCTAACTGTGCTATTTGCGCCTGTCGGCGCGGGCCTGGCCAGCAAGCTGGATGCCGCCAAACTGAAAAAAGTGTTTGCGGTCGTGTTGCTGATCACCGGCGTGCGCATGCTTGCCCAAAGCTTACTTTAGGAGCAACGATGAAGCCTTTAACTCTTCCTCCACGTTTATTGATGGGCCCCGGCCCGATTAATTGTTACCCACGCGTTCTGCAAGCCATGTCTCATCAGCTGGTCGGTCAGTACGACCCGGCTATGACCGGTTGCATGAATGAAGTCATGTCTCTTTATCGCGATGTGTTTGACACTCAAAACCAGCATACGGTGCTGGTTGACGGAACGTCCCGTGCAGGTATCGAAGCCGTATTAGTGTCGTGCATTGAACCCGGCGATAAAGTGCTGGTGCCTATATTTGGACGTTTTGGTCACCTGTTATGTGAAATTGCCGAGCGAGCCGGCGCTGACGTCCACAGTATTGAAGTGCCCTGGGGTGAAGTATTCGAGCCTGAGCAAATTGAAGCAGCTATAAAGCAAGTGCGCCCCAAAGTACTGGCAGTGGTTCAGGGCGATACCTCTACCACAATGTTACAACCGTTGGAACACCTGGGCGAAATCTGTCGCCGCTATGACGTATTGTTTTACTCCGATGCTACCGCATCAATTGGCGGTAACCCGTTCCACACGGATGACTGGGGTCTCGACGCCGTGTCGGTGGGCTTGCAAAAATGCCTCGGCGGCCCGTCTGGTAGTGCCCCAATTACATTGAGCGAGCACTATGTTGACCTCGTTCGTACCCGCCACCACATCGAAGCCGGTATTCGCGAAGACAGCCACCAGGCAGCAAGAGGCAGCCGCATTCGCTCTAACTATTTCGACATTCCCATGATCCTCGATTACTGGGGAGAGTCACGCCTTAACCACCACACTGAAGCCGCCTCCATGCTGTTTTGTGCACGTGAATGTGCCATAAATCTGCTGGAAGAAGGTATCGAAGCAAGCATCAAACGCCATAAAACAGCCGGTGATGCCATGCTGGCAGGTATCCAGGCAATGGATTTAATGCCGTTTGGTAACCTGAGCCACAAAATGAATAACGTGGTAGGTGTAGAGATTCCTGACTGCGTTGATGGTGAAGCCATTCGCCAGCAGTTGTTACTGGATTTCAACATAGAAATTGGCACCAGCTTTGGCCCGCTGAAAGGTCGTATCTGGCGCATTGGTACCATGGGTTATAACGCGCGTCAGGACGCCGTTCTGCACACCTTACAATCTCTGGAGACTGTATTGCGTCGCGCCGGACACAAAATGGCACTGGGCGAGGGGGTCGACGCTGCACTGGGTGTATACGCCAGTGCGGGAGCCAGCTATGAATGAGTTTGCTGAGCTGGCCCATGAGGTGCTCAACCGTTGTGACCAACTTGGGCTTATCAGCCAATCTCCGGGTATGGTTGACCGCCGGTATCTGACGCCTCAACACAGACAAGCCAATGACCTGGTAGCGCAGTGGATGCAACAGGCGGGCATGCAAACCTGGCAGGATGCTGCTGGGAATCAATGGGGCCGCTACCAAAGCCACAATGCCGACGCCAAGGCATTTGTGTTTGGTAGCCACCTTGATACGGTACCAAATGGCGGAAAATACGACGGTATGCTGGGTGTAATTGCCCCCCTGGCCGTTATTCAGTTTTGCCACGATCAGGGAATTCGCTTCCCTTTTCACATTGACATTGTTGGTTTCGGTGACGAGGAAGGTACACGCTTTGGCTCTACTCTGCTGGGCAGCCGGGCGCTTACAGGTCGGTGGCAGGAAACCTGGCGTGACCTGCGCGACAAAGATCAGGTTTCACTGCCGGATGCCCTGAAGAACTTTGGTTCGTCATTTGAAAACATCAGCCAGGCCAAACTGGACCCGGCCACATTGCTCGGTTACCTCGAAGTTCACATTGAACAAGGCCCAGTGCTTGAAAACCAATCACTGCCAGTAGGCTGGGTAACGGCTATTGCTGGCGCCAAACGCTACGACATAAAAGTGAATGGCATGGCTGGTCACGCGGGTACCGTACCCATGCCCCTGCGACAAGACGCCATGACCGCCTGCAGCGAAATGGTGCTGGCCATCGAATCCATTGCGACCGAACACGCAGTGGTGGCCACCGTAGGGCGCATGGATGTAAAACCAGGCGCGGTTAATGTGATTCCCGGAGAGGTAGCGTTTTCACTCGATATACGCAGCGAATATGACGACATGCGCGACAAAGCCCTGGATGCAATTTTGCTTAAACTTCGCGATATTGCTAACCGTCGTCGGGTAGATCTTAACTGGCAGATGACGCACCAGGCCAATGCCGTACATTGTAACCCTGCCTTGTCTCAGACTCTGGCGCAGGCCATAGAGCTAACCGGCATTAAACCGCTGAGCCTCCCGTCGGGTGCAGGCCATGACGCCATGGCAATGGATGCTATTTGCCCGGTGAGCATGCTGTTTGTAAGGTGCAAAGGCGGCATTAGCCACCATCCTGGCGAATCAGTCACCCATGCCGATGTGCAAGCCACGTTGCAGGTACTACAGCGATTTTTGGATTCTTATTCTCAACACTAACAAGGAAAAACACGTGAAAATACCTCGAATTTATCATGATGAGCACGGCAAGAGTCACTTTGGTGAAGCAGATATCCCTCTGACTGATGGAGGCCCAATAGGCTTACTTTCTGAGAAGATACCCGCAGGTTCGATTATTTTTCGCGAAACACCCGCAGATTATAATTTCAAATGGCACCCTGCACCGGCCCGTCAGTTACTGTTTATTTTGAAAGGTCGCGCAGAATTTACTGTGTCATCGGGTGAACGTCATGTGTTTGGTGCGGGCGACGTTTTGCTGCTCGAGGATACAGAGGGTGAAGGACATTGCAGTCGCGCTATGTACAATGAAGTGCGCCACTCAATCTTTGTTACCCTACCGGATGGCTTCCCCTATTAATCATCAACGCCCTCATTGAGAATACCCGGCTGATTCGATATGAATCAGCCTCGCCCTCATATGGTGCACAGCTGAATTTCAGTTGTTGAAACCTGCTATCACCATCTCGTTAATATTTATACATTTCAGACTGTTACAACCAAACCCAACAAACAGACCAAGTGGTCAGGTTTTTGCTTCAATGTGGTATCCGGTTAAGTTGTTGTGGGAAGTAGTAATACATGTGGGGCAAAAAGGTATGTCATTGGGGCGTTCGGCTTAGTTTAGGGCTGGGCCTGATTAGCTGTGCGTGCGTTGCAGCACCTGATGACATGAATAAGTGGTTCCGGGGCTTTAAACAACAGGCATCACACAAACAGCTTTACCAGTTATTGTGGGCGCTACCAAAAGGCGGTGACTTACATCATCATCTAAGTGGCGCTGGCTTTAGCGAATGGTGGTATGACATTGCCACGTCACCCCAGCGCAATGGCGGCTACGAATACTTCACCAAAACCCGCATCCTGCACTGCAAGGGCTACGGTACCAATGAATTTGGCCCGAATCCGCAGTACCTGCTATTTCGCACTATTCAGGCATCGTCTTACCATGCGTTGTCTGATTGTGAAAAGCAGGAATATCACCCACTCAGTGCGCTGTCGGAAGAGCAGAAACAGGCGTTTCTCAACAGTATTCGGCTCGACAAAGCGCACGAAGGCCGCAATGAGTTTTTTGAAACTCACTGGCAACGACTTAACGAACTGGTGGCCAATCCCCACATTGGTGCCCATATTCTGCTGAAAAATATGCAGGCCTTTGCCAGTGAGGGACTTCAGTACCTGGAAACTCAGGTCAATGTTGACCGTGCGCAAGACAATAAAGGCAACCCGCTATCTCCGGAACAAACACTATCGATTTACTTAGATATGCTGGCAAGTCCCCAAGCCAAAGCCACCGGCGTCACCGTACGTTTTCAATATGCGCTCTTGCGATTTTTACCCAATGCCGAGTCCCATCTGGCCTGGATGTACGATTTTGTCGATCAGCATCGTGACATTTACGTAGGCATAAACATGGTGGGTCGCGAAGACAACGACAAAGGCTACCCGCTGCGTTTTCTTCCGGCCCTGCGAAGTCTACGCCAACGTTACCCGGCAATTAATCTGGCAATTCACGCTGGTGAAGTCGATGAACCAAATCAGCATGTTAAAGACACCTTACTACTAGGTGCTCAGCGTATTGGCCACGGCCTGAATACCATTACTGATCCCGACACCCTGCTACTGATGCGGCATGGCCCCTACCTGATCGAAATTAACCTGATCAGTAACAAACTGCTGGAATACACGCCCGACTTGTCAACTCACCCGTTCCCTGAATATTTGCGCACCGATATTCCTGTTGCCCTTACCACTGACGACAGAGGCATGTGGGACAGTACTTTAACCGACGAGTATTTTGTTGCCGTGCATCATTTCAATTTGTCCTGGACAGAATTGGTGTCGTTAGGGGAAAACTCGCTCAAATACAGCTTTTTGTCTTCTGAAGACAAGCGTAAAGCCCTTGAGCAATACCGTCACCGAGTCGCCGAATTCGAAACAGCCATACTATCGGGGAGCACCGCATTGCCTTCACTTCCGCCTATCAGGGGCTTTATGTGCAACCACTACCCGACACTGTGTGAAAAAGGATAACCCATGTCACAATCTCAGGTTTTATATGGTCTGGAAGACCGCCCCGGCTTTGCAATCAGCCTGACGGCAGCAATCCAGCATGTACTGGCAAGCTTCATTGGCGTGGTCACGCCTACGCTTATAATATCGTCGGTATTAGGTTTACAGGCAGAGGTGCCCTATCTTATCAGTATGGCGTTATTGGCCACCGGGCTCGGGACATTCATCCAGACCAAAGGTATCGGGCCGATAGGCAGTGGACTAGTGGCCGTACAAGGTACCAGCTTTGCCTTTCTGAGTGCGCTGATCCTGGTGGGGAGCACGGTAAAAGAACGCGGTGGCAGCAACGACGATATCTTAGCTATGATGTTGGGCGTGTGTTTTTTTGGCGCGTTTGTTGAAATTATCCTGAGCCAGTTTATCAATCAGATAAAACGCGTGATTACCCCGGTTACCACTGGCGTAGTCATCATTGCTATAGGCATCTCACTAATAAAAGTGGGCATGACGGACCTGGCTGGCGGGTTTAATGCCGATGCGTTTGGCAGCGTGGAGAATCTATCGCTGGGTCTGGGCGTATTATTAGTGATAATTTATTTTAACGCCTGTAAAAACCACTGGCTGAGGTTATCAGCTATTTTTATCGGCATGGCCATGGGGACTGTGGTTGCCTTTTTTATGGGCATGACAAATTTCTCCGGCCTGGTAGATTTGCCTTGGTTCAGCGTCCCTCACCCGTTTAAATACGGCATTAATTTCGAGTGGGACTTGTTTTTACCCATTGCGCTGATTTACTTCTTTACTGCTATTGAAACCGCAGGCGACCTGACTGCCAACAGTTTATTCTGTAAGCTACCCATCACAGGTGAGCGCTACCTCAAACGGATCCGTGCAGGCATTTTGGGTGATGGTGTCAACTCGCTGATTGCAGCAATATTGTGCACGTTTCCCAACACCACTTTCGGGCAAAACAACGGCGTGATCCAAATGACTGGCATTGCCAGTCGTAAAGTAGGCTGCTTTGTCGCCGGCGTCTTTATGGTTCTGGGCCTGTTTCCCTTTATCGGTGCATTACTGCAGGTGATCCCGAAACCAGTTCTGGGCGGAGCAACACTAGTTATGTTTGCCATGGTTGCTGTTGGCGGTGTAAAAATCCTCACCAGCGAACCCCTCAATCAGCGAAACAGCCTGATCACCGCCTGCTCTCTGGGTATGGGATTAGGTGTAATGATGGTAGGCAATGTCGTATCTCAATTACCCAGCTGGCTCGGCAACTTGCTCACCTCCCCCGTTACCACAGCCGGACTGACTGCAATTATTTTATCCATTATTCTGCCAAATCAGGCCTCGGCACCTACGCCTGTAACCTCTGAATCGTAAAGAAACACAGTCTTAGCCTGATGCTGCGCGGAGCAGTATCAGGCCATTAACCCTCACCTTCCAGGCTTAAATCGTAAAGAAATGATGACACTGTTGAAGAACTAAACACTGGTCTTACGTTTATGGTGCATTTAGAATCCGCGCCTCACCGCATTGGTGCATTCAGGCATGGATATTAGAAGCTTTAACATTTCGCTTACAATCCCATTCTTTGCCATTGATTTTTTATTCCAAAATATCAATCACTTACACTCAACTCAAATCCTGACCACATGGACAGGATTCTGGCATCAAATCTGCAACACCGCAGCCGTAAAGCTAGAACGTTTATTACTCACAAGAACTCTTATACTCGAGGAACACCATGAAAACCACTAACTTCAGTGTGGCGCCTATCGCGCGTGCCGTCACGACCGGGTTATTGCTTCTCGCCCCTGTAGCGGGTTTCGCACAGGAAACACCCAGTGACGCAGAGATCGAAAAGATCGAAGTCAAAGGCTCACTAGGCAGCTTGCCTGGACAGGACGTTGAAGCCGTTTTCGGATTTGGAAAATCTATTTTAGAAACGCCTCGCTCAGCATCAACAATCAGTGACGAGCAAATGGAGCGTTTCAACGTATCAGATATCGACGAACTGGTTGCATTTGCACCTGGTACGTTTACCCAATCATTCTTCGGCGTAGCGGGCTCACTTGATATCCGTGGTAATCCTGGTGAGGCTTACTTCCGTGGTATGAAACGCCTGGATAACCCGGGTAACTACCCTACACCAATCGGTGCTTCAAGCCGTATCGATATCGTTCGCGGTCCGGCATCGCCTATTTATGGCCCGTCAAAAATCGGTGGTTACCTGAACTTTAACCCTAAATCGGCACGTGCTTCTTCAGGTCAGTACCTGGACACGCCTACCGGTGCGCTTTCTTACACCCATGGAACCTGGGATAAGAGCATTATTACCGCTGAAGTCGGTGGTCCTGCCAGCATCGGTGGCAAGGAAATGGGTTATTACGTATATGGTGAAGTTGAGAACTCAGGTTCTTACTACGACAACACCGATACCGACCAGTCAATCATTCAGGCATCATTCAACATCGACCTGACTGATAACCTGCGCGTTGAATTTGGTGGTATGTACCACAACTATCAGGGTAACCAGGTAGCTGGCTGGAACCGCCTGACGCAAGAATTGGTCGATAATGGCACCTACATTACCGGTACTGCGCAACCACTGGATACCGACGGTGATGGTTCTATCTCGCACGAAGAATACGGTGCAGTTAACCTTGCCGGTGCCGGTTTCTTCTACGTACCAGCCGCATCGTTTACTGATGCAGACGCGCTGCCTCTGATGAACCTGGAAAACGTAGGCACTACCACACTGAAAGGTAACCAAACGTTAGTTGCGCCAGATGACCAGTTAGGCAACAAAGCCACTACCCTTTACTTCGATGTCATCTATTACGCGGGCGACTGGGAAATCAAAAACCAGTTGTTCTACGATGCCTACGACAACATTAACGAAAACGCTTACGGCTTCTCGCAGTTCCACGACAGCTGGGTTGTTGAAGATAAAGTGGTATTCTCAACGGATGTGGAAACAGGCTCACTGTTCGCACAGTTCCAGATTTCACCGTCAATCCGTTATACCGATTTCTTACATGGCGACGACTTTACTTACGAGTACTTTAACCGCCGTGACCTGACTATGCCGTCAAGCGCTCTGGACCGTCGTTTACTGGCAACCCGTTCTGGCATGAACTACGACAATTATGACGTGGGTAATTACCTGGATCTGGGTTTCGCCGCCATGACAGACTTGACCTGGGACTGGGGTTTGAACATCGTGTTGGGTGCCCGTTATGACACCATCGATATTGAAACGACCTCTCGTCAGGACCTGCTGCTGCCAGGTGCGCGTGAAGATGCGGATGTTACTACACCAATCTCACTTGATGAAACGGTTGATGGTGTATCCTGGAACGCCAGTATCTCTTACACAACCCCAATTGGTTTGATCCCTTATATCACTATGGCTGAACAAGCTACATTGGTTGCCGGTCAGGGTGCTGAAATTAACTACGGTCAGTTGGGTAACGCTGATGGCAGTGGTGCATTCGATACCTCTGAGCTGCTTGAATACGGTGTGAAAGGTTCATTCCTGGATGAGTCACTGTACTTTGCCCTGTCAATTTTTGAACAGGAGCGTACCGACTACAACACCCAGAATACAGTTACCAACAACACCACAAACAACCAGGGTCTGGAATTTGAACTGCGTTGGGTAGTGAACGAAAGCCTGGTACTGTCTGCCGGTTACTCGAACGTTGAGGTTGTTAACCTGACGGCGTTGGAAAACGGTTCACAGTTCGGATTCCTGGGTGCAGAAGACCTGGTTAACCTGACCGACCCGTCACTGGTATTCGGTGGTAACGTTATCGGTCTGAACCTGGTTGGTCCGGGCACTAACAACCCGAAAGGCCTGAAAGCCGGTATGCCGGAAAACATCTACACGCTGACTGGTACCTACGACTTCCAGAATGGCTATGCAGCCAGCTTGAGCGTTATCGATGTTGATTCAGTGTCTTCAGGTTTCTCAGGAGCGGTTACGCTGCCTGCTTATACCCTGGTTAACGCGGGTCTGTCTTATCAGGACGAAAACTTCGGGGTTAACCTGACAGTGAAGAACCTGACGGATGAACGCTACTTCCGTGCGAACTTCCCGGACTTGTTCGGTAGCCAAATCGTACTACCAGAACTACCTCGTCACTTTAATGTGAAGTTCTCTTACAAGTTCTAATAAGTTGTGAACAAGTAAATCGTAAAGGCATGCTCTGGCATGCCTTTTTTATGGAGTACAGTATGCGATTATTATCAATTTTAGCCACGTTATTTCTGTTAACCGCGTGCCAGCCACCAGGGCCAGGCCCAGGTGAACACGGCCCCGGTTTCGAGGGCGGTATGCCGCCTCCTATGCCCGCACCGTTAAAAATAAAAGCGGTTGTGGTTACCATGTTCGAAATGGGCGAAGACACCGGCGACAAGCCCGGCGAATTCCAGTTTTGGCGCGAGCGCTATGGGTTAAGCGAGCGATTTGCTTTTCCTCAGTCTTTCCACGATATCTACTTCAACCGGGATAAAGGCGTATTAGGCATCGTGACGGGTATGGGTATAAGCCGGGCGTCATCTGCCATTATGGCACTGGGCCTCGACCCTCGCTTCGACCTGACCCAGGCCTACTGGCTGGTTGCCGGTATTGCAGGCATTGACCCGGAAGACGGCTCAATTGGCTCAGCGGTGTGGGCTGACTATTTAATTGACGGCGATCTCGCGCATCAAATTGATGCCAGAGAAATCCCGGCAGACTGGAAAACCGGTTACTTTCCATTATTCGCTAACGCGCCCTATCCTGACAACGGCGGCGAAAATGTCGCCCGCAATGGCGAAATGTTTCAGCTTAATACCCGTCTGATTGACTGGGCGTTTAATCTGACAAAAGACATCAGCTTAAGCGATACACCCGCTATGCAAGCCTTACGTGGACAGTATATCAGTATGCCGAACGCGCAATTGCCGCCCAAAGTCATGCGCGGCGATCACATGGCCGCGTCGACATTCTGGCATGGCAAACTCTTTAATGACTGGGCGAATGACTGGACGCGTTTCTGGACCAACGGCAAAGGCAATTTTGTGACCTCGGGCATGGAAGATACCGGAGCCTATCAGTCGATGGTGTATTTAGAGCAGGCCGGGAAAGTGGATAAATCCCGCTTTATGGTACTCCGGACCGCCAGTAATTTCACCATGCAACCTGACGGTTTAACCGCTGCGGAAAACCTGGCAGCTGAGAGCACCGGTGCGGGTTACGCGGGCATGAGGCCATCACTGGAAGCGGCTTTTGTGGTTGGTAGTACCGTGATTGACGACATCGTCTCTAACTGGGAAACCTATCAGTCAACACTTCCGGGCAATACTGACTAGCTTTAGCCTCTAAGTCTCTCAGTCTCTGGGGTTTCAGCACGAAAAAGGCCTGCTTCGCGCAGGCCTTTGCATTTATTGAGCAGTTATTTCGCCGCTATTGAGCGGCTAGCGCATCTATTTTCCTGAGCCAGTGATTTTTCTCATCAGTAGGTAAAAAAGACGCAACAAAACTGTTTTTTACCAATTTTACTAACTGAGATTCGTTCATAGAAAGATGCGTCATCAGCGCGCGATAATTGTCGTTCAGGTAACCGCCAAAATAGCTCGGATCATCCGCATTCACGGTCACACACAGGTCATCGTCGAGCAGTGACAGAATATTGTGATCCTTCATGTGGTCGAACACACACAGTTTGATGTTACTTTGCGGGCAAACCGTCAAAGGCATACCTTCATCTTTCAGTCGCTGCATTAACGAAGCGTCTTCAACGCACCGCACGCCGTGGTCAATACGATCAACATGCAGTAAATCCAATGCCTGCCAGATGTACTCAGGAGGCCCCTCCTCACCCGCATGCGCTACACATTTAAAGCCCAGAGCGCGCGCCGCAGCAAACACCTTAACGAATTTTTCCGGTGGGTTACCCAGCTCTGAACTGTCCAGTCCTACCGCTTTGATCATGGGGTAATACGCTCTTGCCTGATTCAGGGTGTCGATGGCGTCTTTCTCAGAAAGGTGACGCAGGAATGACATGATCAGATAAACCGAGATTCCCCATTTCTGTTTAGCGTCCTGAATAGCCCGTTCAAAGCCGGGCATAAAGACATCAAAGCCAACCCCTCTGCTGGTATGCGTTTGCGGATCAAACATGATTTCAGCATGTACCACATTGTCATCATGACAACGGGTCAGGTAGGCCATCATTAACTGATAAAAATCGTCTTCATCCCTCAGGACATCAGCGCCCTGATAATATAAATCTAAAAAGCTCTGCAAATCCTCGAACTGATACGCCGCTTCAATGTCGGCAATCGAATCATAGGGTAGCGAGACCCCGTGTTTGCTTGCCAGATTCCACATCATTGCAGGTTCTAACGATCCTTCTATATGCAGATGTAATTCCGTTTTTGGCAATGCATGTATTAATTTAATTAAATTCATGAGTTCCTTAATGGCTAACGAGCGCACACATAGTTAGCAATATCACCATTTTGGTGCAATCCTACCCGCTTCTGTGCCAAAATATGCAACAATAAACGGGTTTATTATGACGTTCATCTCAATGAATAAACGCTTTTTGTTATTACTTCCGGAGTCTAGCAGATCTCGCACCAACTCATTGACTAAATGGTCAGTTTTTTGCTTGTGTTCCGATAATACCGATTCATAAACAACTACTATAAAGAGAATATCTATGTCTTCCCCGCTGATTGAGCGCCTTTTCAAACTCCAGGCCCATGGCACAACCGTAAAAACAGAGGTGATTGCCGGTTTAACTACCTTCGCCGCCATGTCATACATATTGGTAGTGAACCCAGGCATTCTTGGCCTCAGCGGAATGCCAGCTGCAGGGTTGATTACCGTTACCGCACTGGCAGCCTGCCTGGGTACACTACTGATGGCCTTTATGACAAACTACCCTATCGCGCTAGCGCCGGGTATGGGTCTGAATGCCTTCTTTGCCTTTACTATTTGCATGACGCGGGAAGTGCCTTGGGAAGCAGCCCTCGGTATCGTATTCTGGAACGGCATTTTATTTTTGTTACTCACCCTCACCGGGGTGCGCACGCTGATAGCAGAGGCTATTCCGCCATCGCTGAAAATTGGTGTGCAGTGCGGTATTGGCTTGTTTATCGCGTTCATTGGTCTGAAAAATGCGGGATTGATTGTCGCCAACCCGGCCACGTTCGTGACCATAGGTGATTTATCAGACCCAGCTGTCATGCTGGCATTGGCGGGTATATTACTTACCGTTGTGCTGGTAATGAAACGCGTCACAGGTGGCATTTTGTTGTCCATCGTATTGCTGACCCTGATTGGTACGCTGATCCCTACAGAAACCGGCACGCTTACCGCTACGCCTGATGCCATTGTCGGTATGCCCGAGCCTATCAGCGATACCTGGTTTGCAATGGATATTATGTATCCCATTGAACATTTTGCAGAAACCTGGGATCTGATTTTCGCCCTGATGTTCGTTAACATGTTCGATACTATTGGCACGCTGATTGGCGTATCACGTCGCGCAAACCTGTTAAATGAAGAGGGTAAACTGCCCAAAATCGGTAGCGCTATGACAGCCGATGCCACGGCCAGTGTTGTCGGTGCTGCACTGGGCACCTCACCGGTTACCAGTTACGTTGAATCAGCCGCCGGAGCTTCAGCGGGCGGCCGAACCGGTCTAACCGCAGTAGTCGTGGCTATTTGCTTTTTATTAGCCCTGTTTCTGACGCCGTTGATGAAGGTCATCCCGTTAATGGCCACAACACCGGCACTGGTTATGGTTGGAATTTTAATGATGGAGTCTATTCGTCATCTGGAGTTCGATGATCTGGGCGCGACAGCGACCGCCGTCGTGGCATTAATGGCGATGCCACTAACGTTCAGTATCAGTGAAGGTATTGCGCTGGGCTTTATCACTTATGTAGGTGTAAAACTGGGTGCCGGCAAATACAAGGAAATCAGTGTCATCACTTACCTGTTGGCCGGTGTGTTTATACTTCGGTACCTGCTCGGGTTATAAATCGGAATCTACACAAACGGGGCGAAAGCCCCGTTTTTCTTACCCCTGAGAATTATAGAGGAAAGTGTGTTTGCCAGTGACGGGCAATCTCTTCCCGGGTACACAGCCACACGTTGTCGTGTCCCTGCACATACTCTACAAAGCGCTTGAGCGCCGCAAACCTTGCCGGGCGACCCACGATACGATTGTGCAAACCAATCGATAACATTTTCGGTTGAGAAGCCCCTTCCTCGTAAAGTACATCAAAGGCATCTTTCAGGTAGGTGTAAAATTGATCGCCGCTGTTAAACCCCTGCGGGGTACCAAATCGCATATCGTTGGTATCCAGCGTGTAAGGCACCATCAGCAACGGCTTGCTGTAATGTTTGTCATAATATGGCAGGTCATCGGCGTAGGAGTCAGCGCAATACAAAATGTCATCACGCTCAGCCAGTAACGCCAGTGTATTGGGGCTGGTGCGACCGGTATACCAGCCAGCAGGTTTTTTCCCGGTCAGTGACTCGTGGATGGCAATGGAAGCCTCCATTTGCGCACGCTCTTCCTCAATAGGCATTGACTGATAATGAATCCAACGCATTGCATGACTGGCAATTTCCCAGTCTGCATCGAGCATGGCTTTCAGCGCTTCGGGATGACGCTGCAGCGCCATGGTAACGGCAAAGACGGTGACGGGTATGTTCGCTTCGGTAAACAATTTATGCAGGCGCCAGAATCCGGCACGGCTGCCGTATTCGTAAATCGACTCCATGCTTAAATGGCGATCCGGATAAGGCTGTGCGCCAATAATCTCAGACAGAAAAATTTCAGAGTGGCTGTCACCATGCAACACACAGTTTTCTCCGCCCTCTTCATAATTTAAAACAAATTGCACTGCAATGCGTGCGTTCCCCGGCCATTTGGGATGCGGTGGGTTAGCGCCATAACCGACTAAATCACGTGGATATTCGCTCATTCCGATGCCTCCAGGTATTTTTGCGGTACCGCCAGCCCACAACCAGTCAGAACCAAATGCACAAGTTGTCGGGTTGCTTCATCAAAATCAACGCGTTTCATGGCTTTGCCACGCAAGCTGCTGATCTGCGCCGAGAAGTCTGCATAATGCTGAGTACAGGCCCAGATATGAAACAGCAGGTAGGTGGGATCGACCGCTTGCATTCTGCCCTGCTCAATCCAGCTGTTAAGAATGGCCACGCGCCCGTTCATCCACGCCACGTGTTCGTTGCGGAAAAACTTATTCAGGTATGGCGCACCATTCAGCACTTCCATGGCAAAAATTTTGGATGCCAGCGGATGCGTGCGGGACATCGTCATTTTCTCAGCAATGTAATCAGCCAGTGATATCGCCGGGTCGTCTTCACTGGTCACCTTGTCGAAGCGGGAGTTCCAGGTCGACATGATGTCTTGCAGCAAAGCGACGTACAGACCTTGCTTAGACTTAAAGTAATAAAGAATATTGGTTTTGGGCAACCCTGCCTCGTCAGCAATTTGTTGCACCGATGTTCCCTTAAAGCCATGTGTTGCGAAGGCTTTTTCAGCAGCGGCCAGAATCTTACGTTTATTCTTGGCACCAATACTGCCTTCCATTTTTGATTTGCTTACCATCGATACCACTTTTTTTAATTAAACTCGTTCACACCCAGCAAAATCCTGACCAATTAGTCATCATTTTTGCATAATTCAGTTTAAGAGCTGAAAACTGCTCAGAAAGAGATTTTTTATTTCGCGTGAATCGTACCACAAATTTTGAATATGTTTAGCGATATAAACAGACGTGCAGCACGCGTCTGACCAGTAATTCTTTTAAAAAATCTGACCATTTGGTCTACTTTTTGAATGTATTATGCTTATAATGTTCGACAACTCCCGGGGGCGAGCCCCCTACTAGCTGGCTCGGAGCCAACAATGATTGAATTTTTACTTAATAATGAACCGGTTAGCTTAGAAGAATGCGAAACAGGGATGTCCGTACAGCAATTTCTTCGTCAGCAAAAGCAGCTGACCGGCACCAAAGAAGGCTGTGCCGCGGGCGATTGTGGTGCATGCACGATCGTTCTTGGTGAATTGACCGCAGATGAAAGCGGCTTGCAGTACCGAACCGTGAACAGCTGTATAACTCTATTGGCGAATTTACATGGCAAGCAAGTGATCACCGTTGAGCACTTGTCTGATGGAAAGCAGCTACATCCGGTACAGCAGGCATTGGTTGACCATCACGGCAGTCAGTGCGGCTTTTGTACGCCGGGTATCATAATGTCGATGTTTTCGTTGTATCACAGCGACGCTGAGCCTACCCGCGAAACGGTGAACAAGTCACTATCGGGAAACTTATGTCGATGTACGGGCTACCGCCCTATTATTGATGCAACCACAGAGGTGTGCGAGCGTCGCCAGCCAGATGCTTTCACGCAAAAACAGCTACAGACTCTGTCACAGCTCAAAGACATCCAGGCAAAGCACACCGAGGTTTTCGCAAATGGCGTTCATTTGCCTGAAACCCGCGAAGCCATGGCTGGTCTGCTGGCGGCTTACCCGGATGCCCGTCTGGTCGGCGGCAGCACCGACCTGGCGTTAGAGTCAACGCAACAACTGAAGTCACTGCCAGAACTCATCAGTACTCAGCGGATGAAGGATTGTAAACAGATCACTGTAACAGACGAACAGGTAACTGTTGGCGCTGCGTTACCACTCAGCGATATCGACCCGGTATTGGTTGCGCATTTTCCAGCCCTGCACGAGTTGATAGAGCGCTTTGCTTCCTTGCCAATCCGTAATCAGGCTACATTAGGGGGGAATGTTGCCAATGCTTCGCCGATTGGCGATATGCCCCCTGTTTTACTGGCATTGAACGCCACTATCGAAGCCGACGATGGCCATGAGACTCGTCTGCTACCGGCAAGCACATTTTTTACCGGTTACCGTCAAACCCAACTGCGCAAAGGCGAATGGATCAAAGCAATTCATTTTCCACGCTTGCAGGCGAACACGCAGTTACGTGCCTACAAAGTCTCCAAGCGACACGAAGACGACATTTCTGCTGTCTGTGCAGTGTTTGCTGTTACCTTGGAAAATGGCATGGTCGCGGCGATTAACTCTGGCTTTGGCGGCGTGGCCGCAACGCCAGTAAGTTGTGATGCGCTGGCCGAGCAGTTAATTGGCCAACCCTGGCAGGCTGAAGCCACTCGCCAGCTCGGCAAACGTATTCTTACCTCAGCGTTTAATCCCATTGACGATGTGCGTGCCAGTGCCGCCTATCGCAATCAGGTACTGGGCAATTTATGGCAGCGTTTCTGGTTTGAAACCCAATCAGCATTGCTGGTAACAACACGGGTGCCTCATTATGCGTAAACTAATCGAACAACCACAGCGCCAGGACAATGAATCTCCCCTGTTAAAACCCACGAAGCATGAGAGTGCGATCCGTCAGGTAATGGGCAGTGCGCGCTACGTAGATGACATCCCGGTGCCGGCAGATATTGCCTATGCTTGTGTAGGCGTTACCGATGTAGCCAGCGGTACATTGACGTCTCTTGACCTGACTAACGTAAAGCAGGCCCCTGGGGTAATTGATGTCATCACGGTTGCAGATATCCCTGGTCATACTGACATTGGACCGGTATTCGAAGGTGACCCAATATTAGTAGACAGTGAAGTTAAATTTCACGGTCAGCCCCTATTCGCAGTACTGGCTGCAACAGAAGAGCAGGCACGAGTAGCGGCGACGCTCGCCACATTTACCATTCAGCCGTCAGCTGCAATCCTGACCGCTGAAGACGCGCTGTCTGCCAACAGCACCGTGCGCCCACAACACCAATTTGGTCAGGGTGACGCAGAGCAAGCCCTGCAACAAGCGCCATTGACCGCTGAGGGCACCCTGAGTGTCGGTGGCCAGGAGCATCTCTATCTGGAAGGTCAGGCAAGTCTGGCCTTACCCGAGGAAGATGATCGGGTCATGATTTACACCTCCAGTCAGCACCCCAGTGAAGTTCAGAAGCTGGTCGCTGAAGTGCTCGGCGTTAAACTGCATAAAGTGACAGTGGATATGCGACGTATGGGAGGAGGCTTTGGCGGTAAAGAATCTCAGGCCGCACAATGGGCGTGTCTGGCCGCGGTGTTTGCCATGCGTCAACGCAGAGCGGTGAAAATGCGGCTGCCTCGTATGTTGGACATGCAGGTAACTGGCAAGCGCCACCCTTTCGAAAACACCTTTAAAATCGGCTTCGATAACGACGGCAATATGTTGGGCGCAGACATTACTGTTAATGGCATTTGTGGTCACTCTCCAGACCTGTCTGACGCCATTGTTGACCGTGCGATGTTTCACGTCGACAACGCCTATCAGCTAGGCGCAACCGCTATTACCGGAAACCGGTTGAAGACCCACATGGTTTCTCATACTGCCTTTCGTGGTTTTGGTGGTCCGCAAGGCATGATCATGGCTGAGTTAATGATGGATGTCGTTGCCAGGCAAACCGGGCTTGATCCATTAACCGTGCGTATGCAGAATCTGTATAGCGAGTCAAAAGGCCTGACTACCCCCTATGGCATGACGCTAGAGCAGAACATTCTGCCTGCACTGATGACCCAATTAACGGAATCCAGTCAGTATTGGCAGCGCAGAGAGAAAATAACTGCGTTTAATCAGCAAAGCCCGATCATTAAAAAGGGCCTTGCACTGACGCCCGTTAAATTCGGTATCTCTTTTACCGCCAAACACCTTAATCAGGCGGGTGCACTGATACACATCTACACCGATGGCAGCATTCAGGTCAATCATGGTGGAACCGAGATGGGACAGGGCCTCCACACGAAGATAGGTCAGATTGTCGCCCATGAGTTCGGTGTTGAGCTAGACAATATCGAGGTGACTGCCACGCGCACTGATAAAGTACCCAACACCTCGCCTACCGCGGCTTCAAGCGGTACAGATCTAAACGGTAAAGCGGCGCAAAATGCCTGTTTAACCCTGAAGTCTCGTCTGGCTGCACTGTTTGCCGACACGCATGGAGTGGCAGAGGAAGACGTCGTGTTTGCCAATGGTTATGTCACTGCAGGCGCGCACAACATCGCTTTTGCAGAGCTGATTCAACAGGCCTACATGGCGCGTATTTCACTGTCGGCCACCGGTTACTACCGCACCCCCAAGATTTATTATGATCGCGAACAAGGCACGGGCCGCCCGTTCTTTTATTTCGCCAATGGCGCAGCGGTATCAGAAGTCAGTGTTGACACCCTGACAGGTGAATACACAGTAGATGCCGTGGATATATTGCACGATGTCGGTACTAGTCTGAACCCGGCTATTGATCGCGGGCAAATAGAGGGCGGCTTTATTCAGGGAATGGGTTGGCTGACAACCGAAGATCTGCGCTGGAACCAAGACGGCAAACTGATCAGCAATAATCTTGCTACGTATAAGATACCGGCCGTAGGCGATACCCCGCAACACTTTAACGTGTCGCTGTTTGATCGTCCCAATGCCGAGGATAGCATCTACCACTCCAAAGCGGTCGGCGAACCGCCGTTTATGCTGGCTATATCCGTGTGGTGTGCCATCAAAGATGCGGTGGCCAGCCTGGCAGATTACCAGAAGGATCCGGACATCGCGGTACCGGCGACCCCAGAGCGCGTGCTGTCGGCAATTACGGCATTAACGGAGAACAATGATGCATCAGCCTGAACACACTGTAGCGCCACCTCACTGGCAAATTCAGCGCTGGTTTGAAGCGGTGACTCACTGTGAGCGCACCGCTGAACCCTATGCGCTTATTACAGTATTGACTACTGCAGGCTCTACCCCGCGGGAACAAGGCACCAAGATGGTTGTCACACCCGACCGCCAATTTGACACCATTGGTGGTGGTCACCTGGAATTCAAAGCGATAGCATTGGCGCGTGAGGCGTTGGCAAACGCGGCGCAACAGCGCACCAATCATCAACAATTACACGCGTTTCCACTGGCCAGCGCGCTGGGGCAATGCTGCGGCGGTGCCGTTAAGCTATTAATTGAGACCCATGTCAGCCACCAGCAGGTCGTCGCCCTCTTTGGCGCAGGTCATGTTGCTCAGGCGCTTATCCCTATTATTGCGCAACTTCCGGTACAGGTTCGGTGGATTGACAATCGCGAGTCGCTTGTCCCTCAGCATGCGCTACCTGCCAACGTACAGTTTGTACTGGACGACTCCCCTACCGGCGAAATTGCCTTATTACCGGCTGACAGCTGGGTAATCATTATGACCCACGACCATCAGCTCGATTTTGAACTTGCTGAGAAAGCTCTTAAACGTCCTGACCTGCCGTATATTGGCATGATAGGCTCTGACACTAAAACACGTCGTTTCCAACAACGGCTTATGGCGAAAGGCATACCAGAAAGTCGACTTGGTGATTTTTACTCTCCTATTGGCGAGTCATCTGTCCCCGGGAAATTACCCATTGAAGTGGCGGTGTCGGTAAGCGCTCAGCTGATTCAACGCTTACACAGCTCGCAAACCAACTCGACCGCCAGTCAGCAAACGCAACAGGAATATCATGACGCTTGAACAACTTAATAGCATGACAGCGCAAGAAGCCTATCAGTGGTTTGAAACCACCTGTAGCGCTTCCAACTGGTGTCATATAATGGTGGCCAACCGCCCATACGACAGCGTAGAAGCGGTGAAAGAAACGGCTCAGACAATCTGGGCGACTATGGACACCAAGGACTACCTGGAGGCATTTGACGGACACCCGATGATTGGCGATGTAAACAGTTTACGCGCTAAGTATGCCAATACGCAGGCCACCGCCGCTTCTGAACAACAAGGCGCTCAGCATGCCAGCGAAGCGACGCTGCAACAGTTGCATGAACTCAATCACGCATACAAAGACAAACACGGCTTTATTTTCATCATTTGTGCAACTGGCCTGAGTGCAGACACGATGTTGCAAGCCCTTAAAGCAAGACTGCCAAACCAGACGCAAATCGAATTGCAAAACGCGGCCGAACAACAGATTAATATTACGCTACTGCGCATTGGTAAAGGCCTTACTCCAGCGCAGCACAACAGTGGGACTACTTCATGATCACATTATCCAGTCATGTACTCGACACAACTGCTGGCAAGCCTGTAGCAGGACTGCCCGTTACACTCACCTGCCCTGACGGCCGTCAGGTTACCGCTGAAACCGACGCCGATGGCCGTTGCAAGCAGTGGGCTGACATCCAGTTTGAAGACGGGACTTATCAGTTGCGCTTTCATTGCAAGGATTACCTGGTAAGCACGCATGGTGAGTCGTTTTACCCGTTTGTTGACATCCATTTCACCATGGCATCTTCGGGCAATCACTATCATGTGCCCCTGTTGATCTCGCCTTTCGGTTTTAGCAGTTACCGGGGTAGCTAGTGTCAGACAAGCAGTTAATTCGCGGTGCCGTTCACCACTTCCCCGTGGCAACGAACGACTACCACACAGATATCGAGCAGTTTCGCGACGGTGGGTTGCTTATTGAGGCAGGTAAAATTGCCGCAACCGGCGAATACCAGGCGCTTCGCGTGCTACACCCTGATGCGTCCGTAACCGATTATCGGGACTGCCTGATCTTACCCGGCTTTATAGACACGCATCTGCACTTTCCGCAGACCGAGATCATCGCTAAGTACGGTGAGCAATTGCTGACCTGGCTGGACAATTACACCTTCCCCGCCGAGCAACAGTTCAGCGATGAGGACTACGCAACCAAAATGGCCGATGTGTTTCTGACCGAGTGCTTAAAGAACGGTACGACCACAGGCATGGTGTATACCAGTGTTCACAAAGCCTCGGCAGAAGCCCTGTTCCGCGCAGCCAGCGAACGCAATATGCTTACCATTGCAGGTAAAGTCTGTATGGACCGACACTGCCCGGACTGGCTGCAGGATACCGCAGCAACGGCGCAGGCCGACAGTGCAGCCCTGATTGATGCCTGGCATGGTAAGGGGCGTAATTACTATGCGTTGACGCCGCGTTTTGCCCCCACCAGCACACCGGCCCAAATGGCGGCGTTGGGTGAACTGGCTCAACAGTACGACGACGTATTTATTCAAACGCACCTGTCTGAAAACCACGACGAAATCGCCTGGGTAAACACCCTGTATCCGGATTGCGAGGATTACCTGGCGGTGTACGAGAAATACCATATGGTGCGCAAACGCGCGGTGTTTGGCCACTGCATTCATTTATCGGACAGTGAGTGGCAGCGCATGGGTGCTCAGGGTGCTATTGCCGCATTTTGCCCGACCTCAAACTTATTCCTGGGCAGTGGTCTGTTTGATATGGCCAAAGCTAACCAGTTTAACGTGCCGGTGACTCTGGCTACCGATGTTGGCGGGGGCACCAGTTTCAGTATGCTCAAGACCCTCGGCGAGGCCTATAAAATCTGTCAGCTAAAACAGTATAAGTTGTCAGCGCTGGAGGGCCTTTACAAGCTCACCCAGGGCGCAGCAGTCAGCCTGGGATTAAGCGATAAAATTGGTAACTTTAATACCGGCAGTGATGCCGACTTCGTTGTATTGAATCCGCGTTTCGATACGCTTACTTCACTGCGAGTTGACGACCCGACTTCGGCAGAAGATGCGCTCTTTGCGTTGACCATGCTGGGTGACGATCGGGCAACTGTCGCAACCTGGGTTGCAGGAAAACCCGTTTACCAAAAACAGGAGTGTTCAGATGCCTTGGCTTGATTGGCTATCTTTGTTTGTTCGCTGGTTTCACGTTATTGCCGGGGTAGCCTGGATAGGCGCATCATTTTATTTTATATGGCTCGACAACAGTTTAGAGACCCCGCCTGAATGGAAGAAAAAGCAGGGGATCAAGGGTGATCTGTGGGCCGTGCACGGCGGTGGCTTTTATGAAGTAGCCAAATACGCTTACGGGCCGCAGACCATGCCCAAAACCCTGCATTGGTTTAAGTGGGAAGCTTACTCAACCTGGCTCAGTGGTATCGCATTGCTGATCATTGTGTACTACTTTGCTGCCGCGGCTTACTTAATCGACCCTGCAGTAAAGAGTATGAGTGAGGCGGAAGCTATATTGCGTGGCATCGCCTTAATTGCAGGCGGCGCCATTATCTATGAAACAGCGTGCCGGACCAAACTAGCCAACTACCCAAAGGTGTTTGCCATTGCGTTAGTGGTAATGCTGGTTGTAGTGAGCTATCTGGCGACCCATTGGTTTAGTGGACGCGGTGCCTATATTCACGTGGGTGCGCTGATCGGTACCATCATGGTTGCCAACGTGTGGCTAAATATCATGCCCGCCCAGCGCAAAATGGTGAATGCCGTCGCCAATCAACAGCCGATAGATCCTGCCTGGGGCGCGGGAGCAAAGCTTCGCTCAGTACACAATAACTATCTGACGCTGCCCATACTATTTATCATGATCAGCAACCATTACCCTATGACATACCAGCATCCGCAAAACTGGCTGGTATTAGTTGCTCTCATGGCGGTGGCAGCCTGGATTCGTCACTTTTTTAACTTACGTCATGTGGGTAAAGTGAAGCCGTCAATTCTGATTTCAGGTGCGATTGGTATGCTGGCCATTGCGCTTTGGGTGTCGTGGCCGCGAACTGCGCCGGTAGTTACTGCACATAGCGAGTCTAACGCTGCGGCGGAAACAACCGAACCGACCAATGCCCAGCCACAACCTGTAACCGAATTGGATAAGCAGATTATGGCTTTGGTAGAAACACATTGTCAGGGGTGCCACGCGAGTAGCCCTACCGATGATATTTTTCGCGTTGCACCATTAGGTGTGAAGTTTGATAACTGGGAGCAAGTCACCAGACAAGCGCCGCAAATCATACATCGCACTACAGTGACCCGCGATATGCCGTTTCTGAACAAATCCAATATGACGGATGAGGAACGGGCGGTAATTGCCAGTTGGGCACAGCAATAGTAACAACAGCCATTTTACTGTAGTTTGCGGAGCATAAACGCCCGCAAACTGCAGCCTGAAGCTGCTAATTATTCACAAGTCAAGGGCTTTTTCACGCCCTTGACCTGGTACATGCTCTGATCCGCCTGCTCTATCCAGCTTTGGATATCTTCAAATTGCGGTAACCACTGAGATATACCAATTGAACAATAAATCGCAACGCTTTCGTTTTGATCACTTTTCACCTCAAGCGGCGTTTCGAATAAGCGGTTTAGCACCACCTGTGCTTCGTGTTCTTCGGTATCTCTTAGCAGCAACAAGAATTCATCACCACCGTAGCGCCCGACAGTATCATTTGAACGCATGGTCGACGTAAGCCGCTCTGCCAACGCTTTTAACGCCAAATCACCCACATGATGTCCGTATTTATCGTTAATGGTTTTAAAGTCGTCCAGGTCAATAAACGCGAGAGTGGAAGTGGTTTTACCATTGACCCGTGATAGTCGTTTGAGTTCATCTTCTACCTGACTCAAGCATTCCCGACGGTTGTCTATCCCCGTCAGGCCATCTGTTCGAGACAGCACATTGAGTTTATGGTTTGCCGACTTGAGGGCTTCCTGAAGGTGTTTATCTTTGCTGATGTCATCGGCTGTGATAACGACGCTGGTTGTTTTGCCTTCCAAATCGCGAATTAACTGACCACGCTCTCGAATATATCGCAATGAGCCATCGTCGCGCATAACCCTGTATTCATGAACCCAGGGCTCGTCAATGTGGTTGGCATAGTGTTGTTTTATACGGTCGCGATCGGCGACGTGAATGTGTCGAATAAAACTGGCCGGGTCGTCATACATTTCCTTTCCCGCCCGTCCCCAAATCTGGGTGTAGCCTTCATTCAGGTAGATTAATTGCTTTAAGTCAGGCGTTGTAACCCATACAACCATGCGGTCTGACAACGCACTGACAATCAGTCGAAAGGTTTCCTGAGACTGCTGGTACCGGGCTTCAAAGCGTTTTTTCTCATCGATGTCTTCTACCACCGACACAAAATACTGAGGCTCACCCTGTTCGTCCCGGACAAGCGTAACGGTAAGCTTGCCCCATATCGTTTGACCATCCTTATGCACATAGAGCTTTTCCATTTGATAGGAGTCATAAAACCCATCAATCAGTTCGCTGACGTGTTGTAAGTCGTTGTCTAAAAAATCTGGGTGGGTAATATCCTGAAAATCGAGTTTGACCAACTCCTCCTGGCTGTAGCCAAGAAAGCTGCTCAGGGCCTTATTCACCCGAATAAAATCACCTGTTGGGCTTACATGCGCTAACCCAATTCCACATTGCTCAAACGTTGACTGAAATACATCTGATTGAACCACTTCTGCCATGAATTCCTCCGCTCTGTTGAGCTATTGCAAAAAACTAAAGACCCATCTTCAATTTTTTGACATCCTTTTTTAGTAATCGATCCCGTTTTGTATTCAATACTGCTTGTTAGATATACGCTTGCCCCAAAGCATTTAAGCTTCATTGATGAGTGGCAACCGAATTAAAAAACATGTGCCGGTTGGCCCGGTTGACTCTAGTAATAACTCGCCACTGTACTGCTCGATAATGGCCCTTGAAATGGATAATCCCAGCCCGGTACCCAAACCGACAGCTTTGGTCGTGAAAAAGGGATCAAAGATACTGGCCTGGACCTTTTCATCGATACCTGTGCCATTGTCTTTGATTCTGCATTCAATGTGCGCCGAATCTTCGGTCACTGCAATATTTATCTGACCAGAGCCCTGATTCACGGCCTGAATAGCATTCGTTACAATGTTAATTATGACCTGTGCCAGCTGATTGGCATTGGCGTTTACGGTTGCCGACTCCAAATCAGTATCAAAGTAGATATCAACAATATTTTTAGCCTGAGTACGGACGATTGTAAGTGCCTGTCGAATGACGGCTAGGAAGTCCAGTGATTTCGTGGTCTTATCGTCCGGGTGTGAGAAAGCTTTCAGGTTTTGAATGATATCTGTGGCCCGACGCATACCATCCAAAGATTCATCAACTAAATCCACGGTATCGGTCAGAATATAGTCCAAATCCGCTGATTTAAATTGCGACTCCAGCGCGGAAGTTGCACTGCTAGCTTGTCTGGCGAACTGCTCAATACGGGACACGTAATCATGTAAACTCGACAAATTGCTGTTAATAAAGCCCAGAGGATTGTTGAGCTCATGAGCAACGCCAGCCGCAAGTTGCCCGAGCGCCGCCATCTTTTCCTGATGGATCATACTGCGCTCAATTCTGGCCCGTTCTGCCAACAAAGCTTCTTTTTCTGACATCAGGCTGCGTTTTTCAAACTGGGACAAGGTGTTGGCGACGAATGCACTAAACGAGACAAACACCTCTTCGTATTGCTTTGAAAAGGCGCCAATCTGACATTCAGAAATAAGCCAGATGTACTCCGCTTGCGCCGTATTAATTGGGTGGATCAGTACTGATTTAGCTTCAGGCAACCATTTTCCTATCTGAGACTGCCAGTCCGGAACAAGATTTACATTCGACAGATTCACCGTATGGTCAAAGAAATTGGTCAAATCACAGAATCGCAGGGGGCCGGACTCACCTTTATCGTGCCGTCGACACACTGGTACAACGGTACTTTGCTGCACGTCGTGTTGGGCAATAAGTATCTGATCGCAAGGCAGGATGTTACTTATCACATCAAACAACCTGGCGAATACTTCGTCATGATTTTCAGAACACAGTATTGCGTCCAGCCCTTCCAGCATCAGCCGATTGATTTTTTTGAAGCGGCTTAACTGTGCGTTCTCATAACTGAGTTGTTGAATGGTTTCGTGGAGTCTTTCTATATCTGTCACGTGACTTTATCCAAACACCGTAGCCGAAATCATCAAATTTCCATGCCGACTCTTGCCATCGGGGAAACACCCTTGCTCACCAAACGTAAAGGCAACCAAAAATGGCAGACCTTGTGCTTTTTTAAGTATAGACGCGTGAATCGTTTCCAGCTGATCTTTTACAGCCAACATGCAACCACCACAGAACACCAACAGTAATCCTTTCGGTCGGGTTTCGTAATTCAGTTCGTGAGTCCGCAATACCACTTCAGTCACTTCAGCTGCCCGGGAAATTAAATTGTGCTGTTCCCCCTGCATGAGGGTAAGTATGTCACCTTGTTTTACCGTTGCGAACAGTTCCAGACTGTTGTCATCGTTCAACTTTGAAGGATGACTCAGAAGCGGGATAGGATCTGATTTACAGCCCTTATGCCGGCCTAACGGGAAATAAGTACTGTCCGACAGAATACTGCCAGGTTTAAGCGGTGGATGGCCGTATTCTTGCAGCCAATGATTATACACCTCGCCTGCAGGCTTGTTGTCTAAGGTGTAAATAACTCGCCCTTCAACAGCTGTAACCTCAGCCTGGGTTTGCGTAGAGGTATACCCTGAGCTGAAATAACAGGATACCGGCTCCTCGGTATACATGGCGGCAATGACAAGCCCGTTGCTATACAAATGCTCACCATCAAACTGCACCCATTTACCTTCGATAGCGTTGTCTGCACTCGAACCACCAAAAATAGGAACCGAGTTACCCAGCACAGTTTGTACCCCGTCCAGTACGGCTTCTTCCTGTCCGGGAGCCTGAATGATCCAAACCAGGCTGGGCATTTCTCCGAGTCGATTAGCCCGCTGCATCGCAGTGACAATGGTTGCTCCTGCTAACTCAGTTGCATTGCCATTGCTAATATCACACGACGCAACGCCAATTGCCCCCTGAGTATTTTGCAATGACATAACGTGGACAAAGCTGTCGCCCAGATCGGTTCCCAAATGGCTCATGGCCCCTAAACAACTGGAAGACGCAATCCAGTTAGTTTTATCTGATACTGCATCTGATAACGCAGTAATTGCATTGACATCACCAAAGGCTATATTTAAGTCAGCGCTGTTAACATCATTATTGTGTAGTTCATCGGCAAATTGCTCTGTGTCAATCAATCCAATGCGCCTAACATTTATTTGCATACTGCAGACTCCACATCACGTCACAAATGTCGCATTTGACACCTTAATAACATGCAATTTTCAATTTATATTGATTTATATAGGTTAATGTCGGTAAACTTGCAATATAATTTGGTATATATATTTATAACTTAAAAAGCCAGAAGCAGTAAGTCAGGACGAATAGTTTGGCCGGATGCCATCACAGATTCTGGGCAGGCAAAGCAATTGTGATGAATAAAAATTATGCAGTATTTATTGATGATGACGATTTAATGCTGAAAGCCATTCGGCGAACGGCAAAGCGATTGTTTCCTGACTGGCAGGTCTCCTTAATAGAAGCACCAAAGGAGTGGCAAGCGAAAATTGATACTGCCCCATCTCCCGATATTGTTTTCTGCGATTATCGCATGCCACAAATTACAGGCGCCGAAATCCTGAAAAGCGTCGCCAAAAACTATCCCTTGGCAATTCGTGTGTTAGTTACTGGCGATACCAGTGATGAGGCCATCGTAACCTGCAATCAGGTAGCGCACACGTTGCTGGCTAAACCGTTTACCGACGAGCAGCTTATCGAATTCCTGGAACACGTTGCGACACTGAAGGCACTCAACCTGTCGACGGATGAACGACGTCTGATATGCCAGTCCAGCCAGATACCAGTATTACCTGATGTAGTAACACGCTTGCGAGAAGCATTGGCAAATGATCAGAGCGATCTCCCTCACCTTGCCGATATTGTTAGTAAAGAGCCCATTATCGCTGCCCGATTACTACAGATGGCGAACTCCGCTTATTTGGGTTACCACCGGGCCACCGATTCACTCGAAGAAGCCATAGCCAGAATTGGCACACAATTGCTGCACGCCATGACAATGAGTTTTTCAATTGAAAAGGCCACTGAGCATCTGCTTACCGCTAACGCCCACCAACAAATTTGCCAGTATACGGAGCAATACGCGCAAGTGACTCGACGTGTTTTTATGAGGCTGTCGAACAACAAAGCTCAGACCGAACGCGCATTTATCTGTGCGGTGCTGAGTGGCATTGGCAGATTAGTCATGGCAGCACTGGCTGAGTCTGATCGCTCTGCTTACGACGAGTTTTGCAACACCCACAAGCAACCCGCCATGTTAATCAGCGCCTTTTTACTTACGCTATGGTGTTATCCGGATAATTTGCATGAAGAGTTATTGCAGGTACAAGCTAGCCCAGTAAATCCTGACATCAGCATTGCTCAAACGTTATTGTTAACACAACAATATCTTTGTCATAGAGATGACAATGAAGCGATGGAAGAGTGGTTGTCCACCCTGCCTGCTGTTTATGCCGAGGCGTTTAGTGCTGAGGGAGAAAAGTAACCTTTTACTACGCTGACAAGCTTTCAGCTACGGCGCGGGTATTCACATTAATCAACTCTTTGTTGTGTCCGGTAAACGGTATTGAACGTGCATTACAACACGCCAATACAGCACGCAAAGCGACACTGGGTTTGTCGTTAATTAATGTCTTAAGTCTAGGTGTGAATTGACGGGAAATAGGAATGGCAACCGGAAAATAAGCGTTGTCATAAAAACATGCTCGTTGAGTGTGTTTAGCCGTTTCCAACAATTTCTCAAGGCTTTTGACTTCCAGGCATGGCATGTCGACAGGCAAAAATAACGCGGTTCCCGTAAAAGATTCCGCTAACTGCAACAGCACATCGGCGATGGCCCGCCCGGGACCGTGAAGCGTTGTTTGTTCCTCAAAGGTGCCATACGGTCCTCCCAGCACATAGTGCGCGTGAAGGGGCGCTGTATCCAGTAGTTGCCGGGCGATATCGAGCATGGCACGCCCGTTTATGCTGACAGTGGATTTGTCCTGTCCCATTCGGGAAGACAATCCCCCTGCCAGAATAAAGCCCAGCTGTCTGTACTGCAGTGTCGACGTGTCCTGAACACCAGATACAGCGCACATGATGACCCCTAAATTAGAACTTGGTACCAATCCATACCCACAGTTTATCAGTATCGACCTTACTTGCTAAGTCACCTTGTGAGTAGTTTGCATATTTAGCACCGAAGCTGTACTTATCTGCAAATTTCGTCGTGTACTGAATGTTAATTTCGCTACCCAGATCGTCAACCGTGCTGGTTGATTCATCGGCACTGAAATCGTGGTAAACGAATAACCAGTTACCACCGGCAAATTTCGTTGCTGCGCTCACGTAGAGATCCTGCAGACCCTGACCTGGTGTACCTAACCATTGATCAGACCAACCGTTGAATTTATGCAAGGTTGCCAGTGGTGTAGCAAAACCATACATGCCGTCGTCTGAACCAAGCACTTCATATCCCAGTTTTGCAGTAATACCTGAGAAGCTTGCGCCGCCTTCCAGCATAATGTAAGAAGCTGAGTAGTCGGTTGCTGCCGTTTCACTTGATTGGGTAGCAAATTCCGCACTGTACAACCACTTCATTGAGTCAGCCTGATAAGCACCACTGTAGCTCACACCATAGGTATCCAGGCTGTTGTCTGTGTCATTATCTACTTCCAGCAGGTAAGCATAAGCAGTGAGTTTGCCCATATCTGACTTGTAGCTTACGTTTAACAGGTGATCGCTTGAATCAATGTCAGCCGCTTCACCGAAGATACGATTGCGCTTGGTCAGGTAAGCGTAAAACGCATTCAGCTTTTCACTGGCCTGATAGTTAACTGAGATGGCATCGTAAGTCTGCCAATCCTGACGCCAGCCCACGTGACCAACAAAACGGTGACCGTCTAGGGCAATAATCTGACGACCTGCTTTGACTGTTACGCCGTCGCCTTTATATTGCAGATATCCTTGGTTAAGTTCTGTGGTTTCCGGATCAGCAATCACTGAATACTGACCCGGGTTATAACCCGCCGGACCTACAGTGTAGTCGCCCTGACCCATTACAATAGTCACATCTTCTAAGTCAGCTTTAAAAGAGAATCCTTTGTAGCTGCCAGACTCATAGCTCAGCAAAGTACGCAGCGTCAGCGCACTGGCATCTTTCGCGGCATTATCCTGACTTGCGCCTTCATAACGCAGGCGGAAACTGGCAGATGCTTTAGAATCAGACCATGCATCATGCAAGCTTTCAGCTGATGCGACTGGCGACAACGCAGACGCAATAACCAGGGAGAGTACTGCGCGTTTAGTTGAAAAAAGTGTCGTGTTCATAGTGTTTTCCTAAATTTAGAGTGAGATGGCCTAACCCAGCCCCGCGGGGCCGAGCTAACTCAATGTTTTTATTAAAATTCTTTACGCAGCGTTAGATTTCTTGGAATCGCTGCTTTTTTTATCCGATTTACGACTGGAAACGGTTTCCACCTTCTTCTGTTTTTCGTACAGGAAGGTCAGAACCTCATGTCGGTAATGGTTGTATTCCGGATTATCCGCCAGCGCCAAACGGTCGCGAGGTCGCTCAAGTTTCACATCCAGCACCTCACCCACCGTAGCAGCAGGCCCGTTAGTCATCATGACTATGCGATCAGACAGCAGTACCGCTTCATCCACATCGTGGGTGATCATGATCACGGTATTACCCAAATCAGCGTGAATTTCCATTAATGAGTCCTGCAGGTGAGCACGAGTCAGCGCGTCCAGTGCACCAAAAGGTTCATCCATCAGGAGTACTTTTGGTTCCATGGCCAACGCACGGGCTATACCCACACGTTGCTTCATACCACCTGAGATCTCAGAAGGAAGCTTGTCCAGTGCATGTGTCATGTGCACCAGTTCAAGGTTGTGTAAAACCCAGTCGCGGATTTCTTTTTTGGACTTATTTTTCTGAGTTTGCTTAACCGCCAACTCAACGTTTTTATACACCGATAACCAGGGCAGCAAAGAGTGGTTCTGAAATACCACTGCGCGCTCAGGCCCGGGCTCTCTTACTTCTGCGCCGTCCAAAATTACTCCGCCGGTTGTCGCGGTATGCAGTCCGGCGACAATATTCAGCACCGTTGACTTACCACAACCAGAGTGGCCGATAAGTGAAATGAACTCCCCTTTCGCGATTTTCAAATTCACGTCAGTTAATGCGGTAAACGGGCCTTTTGGGGTAGGAAAATCAATTCCAACCTGACTCAATTCCAAATGTCTAGATTGCATGGTTATATCCTCTCAATACCAAGCGCGGCTTAACGAAGCACCGCATTTTTATCCCAACTCACCAAGCGCTGAACTGAGAGCATCAGGCGGTCAAGCAGGAAACCGATAATTCCGATCGTGATAACAGCGACCATGATTCTGGCCAGAGATTCGGAACTACCATTTTGAAATTCATCCCATACAAACTTGCCAAGTCCGGGGTTTTGCGCCAACATTTCAGCCGCAATTAATACCATCCAGCCGATGCCCAGGGAGAGGCGTAATCCGGTGAATATCATTGGGATTGAAGCAGGTAGCACAATTTTTTGTACATGGCTTAATGGTTTCAAACGAAGAACTTTACTCACGTTCACCAGGTCCGAGTCAATGTTTGACACCCCTACTGCCGTGTTGATCAGGGTTGGCCACAAGCAACACAATGACACGGTAAACGCAGAGGTGATAAACGACTTGGAGAACATGGGGTCTTCGCTCACATAGACGGCACTGACCACCATCGTCACCAATGGCAGCCAGGCCAACGGAGAAACCGGTTTAAAGATTTGAATCAGAGGGTTCATTGCCGAGTAAGCAGAACGGCTTAGACCGCACAATATACCTACAGGAACCGCGACAATACTGGCGATAACAAACCCTACCATCACGGTATACAAACTTGTCCAGATCTGGTCAAAGAATGTAGGAGCACCTGTGAATGGGCGGATTTTAGGCTCGTAACTCGGATCTTTAGCAATCCGGGCGGCATTGCGCTCTTCCTGACGGGCGTAAAAAGCATCTGCTTTCTCGCGCTGTGCAGAATGTTCGTCGATGAGCGTCATAGACTGTTCCCATACCTGCGCCGGGCCAGGGAACTGGCCCAGTGAAGTATCGATGGTCTTAGCAACGCCATTCCATAGGGCCAGGAACAGGAGTAATCCTACTACCGGCATTAATAATTTCGGTACGTTAGACATAACACTCCCAAGTACATTTTTGCTTCGAATCTGGCCAATTTGACTAACAACGCTTGCTGATTTACTCATCAATGTAACCCTCTTTCATGGACACGGCTTATAGAACCGTGTCGCCTTTCAGACCGATGCTGAACTGTTCCAGGTACGCATTAGGTTTGGTACCGTCGAACGTTACGTCATCGATAAATTCAGTTTGCGGTGGCTTAAAGCCGGTTTCGGTTGCAAACTCAGGGAAGTCCGCCAGTGAGGCTTTGCCTTCAGCAATCAACGCTTTCGCAGCTTGGGCATAAATGTCAGGGCGATAAACTTTCTTGGCTGTTTCTTTGTACCACTCATCAGACTTCGCTTCTGAGATCTGACCCCAGCGGCGCATTTGCGTCAGGTACCAGATTGCATCGCTGTAGTAGGGATAAGTCGCGTTGTGACGGAAGAAAACGTTAAAGTCAGGCACTTCGCGCTTGTCGCCTTTTTCATACTCAAAAGTACCGGTCATGCTGTTTGCAATAACGTCTTCATCGGCACCAACATAGCTGCTCTTAGCCAGGATTTTCACAGCTTCAGGACGGTTTGCATTGTTGTTCGCATCCAGCCACATTGCAGCTCGGATCATCGCTTTTACCACGCGAATGTGTGTGTTCGGGTTTTCGTCAGCCCAAGCTTTGCTTACACCAAATACTTTTTCCGGGTTGTTTTTCCAGATTTCATAGTCAGTGATAACGGGTACACCAATACCTTTGAATACCGCTTGTTGGTTCCAAGGCTCACCTACGCAGTAGCCATAAATGGTGCCGGCTTCCATGGTCGCTGGCATTTGTGGTGGAGGCGTTACAGACAACAGAGCCTGTGCGTCAATCTGACCAGACGTATCACCTTTGTGAGGCGCATAGTAACCAGGGTGAATACCACCAGCAGCTAACCAGTAACGGAGTTCGTAGTTATGGGTAGAAACCGGGAATACCATACCCATTTTGAAAGGCTTACCCGCACTGGCGTAGCTGTCTACAACCGGCTTCAGGTAATCGGCTTTAATTGGGTGAACAGGCTTGCCATCCTTTTGCGGAATGTGCTTTTCCATTTCTGCCCAGATATCATTCGAAACAGTAATACCGTTACCGTTCAGGTCCATACTGAACGCTGTGATAATGTGAGACTGCGTACCAAAACCAATTGTTGCACCCAATGGCTGACCTGCCAGCATGTGCGCGCCGTCCAGCTGACCGTCGATGACACGGTCAAGCAACACTTTCCAGTTCGCTTGCGCTTCCAGTGTTACATACAGGCCTTCGTCTTCGAAGTAACCTTTTTCATAAGCAATAGCCAGAGGTGCCATATCGGTCAGTTTGATGAAACCGAATTTCAGCTCTTCTTTTTCCGGCCAGCCAATGTCTTCCGCATTTGCGACACCAGACACTGAAGAAGCCATTACTGACGCAGCAATTACCAGTGATGAGGTAATTTGTTTAAGCCTGGTTTTTAGTTGTTTGTGTAACATGTGCGTTCCTTAAACCAAAAAAAAAGCCCACCAGTAATGACTCATCATTACTGGCGGGCTTCGTTGCCTGTTTTCTGCTCTCTCATAAAGCAGAAACGAAAATAAGTTGTGTGCTTTAGCGTGCTAGCATTCGCTGACTTTACTAATACATAATTGGTGCCAAAATTTATAAATCAAACAAAGTCATAGACTTAACATTTTATCAACATATTTTGATTGACATTATTTGTGTCACGACGGTGCGTTTTGTACAAAAGCTGTGCAAAAAGACCAGCGCAAAGCAGAGGCAATGGATCAACATGGGGCGTGAGTTTGCACCGCGATCGCACGATCAACGTGCAAAAAATCGCGATGAACGTCCAGAATATCATCAAACCGTAGCGGGAACAGTCGCTAGGCAGGTTAAATTTGAAGACGAATTTAGCACGGGATACAAAGCAAACTGCCGCAGTAAGCGGCAGTCAATTTATGGGATAAAGAATAAAGAAACTAACGTGCTTCGAATGGCAACCGTTGAGTATTGCGGCCTGCCCACATATCGCTGGCTCTGGTCGTCGCCTCAGGCAGTGCTATGTTTTCCAGTAACATCAGATAAGCCGACAAACTGGCGATGACCGCTTGTTCAGCGTAGTGGTGGTCTTGCTCTCCACGCCAAACAGCCAACATGGTTGATGTACTTACATCGCGCTCTTTCATCGACCAACCCGGTGAAGCAGGATAGATCACTTCACGGGTTTTACCGTCCTGGGTAAAATAGAGGTGAGTATCTCGCTCAGTGTTCACTTCTGGATCCCCGCCATCCCCCCGAAACACCAAAGATGCCTGCTCGAACGCTTCATTCACCACGGCATGACGTTCATCCAGATGCAGATGATAAACCCCCTGAACTGCAAATGGCGCATGGCTAGGGTTAAGTAAACGTGCCAAGGTATTAGCACAGGAACGCAAACCAAACAGTTCACGCAGCTTTATCAAACGGTCTAATTCAGGTAAGGCAATGCCTAAATCCAGATAACTAACGTTATAAACCGCCTGATGATTAACAGCTTGCTCGATGGATTGCGCCAGTGGTAATCCCAGGTCAGGCAAAGCGTGACTCGCGTAGAAACGTTTGGAACCGGGTTCAGATGCACCATGCAAACAAATATTCACGCCTTCCGATGCCAGTAACGCCACACTGAACAAATACCAGGGGAGTTGTCTGCGCTTACCGGCATAGCAGCCGATATCAAGCTGCACCTGTAACCGGGATAAGTCTTTGGGTAAACGCTCGCGGCAAGCACGAATGAAGGCAGTGAGTTCTTCGACAGATTCTTCTTGCATACGCAACAACATTAAGAACGCACCGGCTTGTTCCGGTGCAATGCTGTTGTCCAGTACGCGTCCCATGGCGTCATAGGCTTCGTCGAACGTCAGATGACGCGCACCCTTTTGCCCTTTGCCAAGGGCCTTAATATATTCGCTAAATGGCAAGCTTCTCATAAGATTGGTTAAGCAGCTCTAAAGAAACAGATTGGCGAGCATTGACCACATGCCCTATCACTACCAGTGCAGGGCCTGTCATGTTTGCTTGCGCAACGTGTTGAACTATATCGCTAATCGTCGCAGCGATGACCTGTTGTTGATTACAACACGCGTTTTCAATCACCGCAACTGGCATATTCGCATCTACGCCATTTTCTTTTAATCGCTGGCATAACAGCGCTAAGCGCTTAAAGCCCATATAGATAACCGTGGTTTCACGTTCCGCGCTACGCGCTATTGACGCCCAGTCGGCTTCTTTTTCAGGATTTTGAAACTGTGCAGTCATCAGTCTGACAGACTGAGCGACACTGCGGTCCGTTAGCGGAATACCTGTATAGGCCGAGGCCCCTGAAGCAGCAGTAATACCAGGCACAATGGCAAACGGGATATTCGCTTCGGTTAATGCTGCCGTTTCTTCGCAGGTGCGAGCAAATACCGCCGGGTCGCCTCCTTTCAGCCGCACAACTCGCTTACCCGCCTGCCCTAGTGCAACCAAACGCTGGCAAATTTCCTGTTGTGGCACACTGTGTTTACCACAACGTTTTCCAACGAAGACTTTTTCGATATGACGTGGAATGCAGTCCAAGACAGATTGATCTACCAACCAGTCAAACAGCACAATATCCGCCGTTTGCAGTAAGCGATAGGCTTTGACCGTTAGCAATTCGGCATCACCGGGGCCGGCACCCACAATAAACACTTCTCCGGCTTTTTCAGACCGACCGCGTGCAGACAGAGCATTGTTGCCAAGTCCGGAAGCACCATCACGTCGGGTGATATTGCGCAACCGGCTTTGAATACGAAGCGCCCCTTGGATCAGTGGCGCGGTAACAGGGTTAAATAATACGCTCATAAGGGGTAGATTCCGTGTCAGTTGAAGATTCAGCCTCAGCAGTGAGTAAGGCCGCCAGCTCGGTTTTGCACGAGCCACAATTTGTGCCGCATTTGAGGTTTTTACCCAATGCTTCGACACTGTTACAACCGTCCTGGATAGCCTGCTTGATGGTGTTTTCACGCACACCAAAACAGCTACAGACCAGTTTCCCTAATAAAAATGCGTCATCCGGCTGTTGATTCAACAAAGCAGATACCTGCTCCGCGGACAGCGCCGTTTCAGTGAACAGACTATCAAGCCAATCTGAAGGCAGATTCAGCGCATTTGCACTAATCAATACAGCCAACACCAGCTTGTCGTCCCGAGTGGCCACAACACTCACGGCGTCTGCCGATTGCCTTGTTGCCCATTGTGTATCCTTGGGTAACAGCTCAAATACACTGTCTAACACTGCCTGAGGCGCTTTAACATCCGCAACGGAAGCACTGTGTGCCACCTCAGTGGGGCAAGCCAGCCAATAACTGAAGCTCTCCCTCACCGGCCCGACATACTCGGCATTGCCATACACCAGACCATAAGAGGCCATGTCAGCTTTTTTGGCTTTGACTGCACCGTGTTTGAGTTCAGGCTGCCCCGACAAGGGGTCATTGGCACCGTTGAGTAAGGCACCGACTTTACAATGTGATCCCCAGGTCGCAGACCAGTGAAACGGCGCGAACATGTCGCCTTTTCGCTGTTTGTCGTCAATGGTTACGGGCAGAATTACCGTGGTGTCGGTCGCGCAGGCAGCATTTAATGCCAGGAGATCGCCGTTTTCCACACCCAGTGTTTTTGCATCTGCGCTATTCACGCTTAGCCACGGACGATCCATGTGTTTGAGTAACCGCGCCGTGTTGCCGGTTCGGGTCATGGTATGCCATTGGTCCCTTACCCGCCCAGTATTCAGTACATAGGGATAATCCGCTGAAGTAGCCTGGGTAGGCAATGCCGGGGTAACCGCAATCATGCGGGCTTTACCGGTTGGCGTATAGAAAGTACCGTCCGCAAACAGTCTGTCTGCACCTGCACGATGCACCTCACTGAACGGCCATTGCTGTGGACGCATGGCATCGTATTGCTGTTCAGTCAGGTCTTGTAATGGTGATAAGTCCAGCGCACGGCTCCCACCATTTTCAGTACCGGTTAATGCACAATGTTCGCGAAAAATCTCTACCGGGTGCTGATAACTAAATGCCTCGTCAAAGCCTAACGCACACGCCACTTCACTGATGATTTGCCAGTCGTGCTTTGCTTCACTGCTTGGCGGCACCAAGCCGCGTTGGCGCGAAATGCGGCGCTCTGAATTTGTTACTGTGCCATTTTTTTCTGACCAGCCCGTTGCGGGAAACACAACATCAGCAAATTTAAGTGTGTCGGTTTGTGCCGCAGTATCGGACACGATCACCATTTCACAGCGCGAGAGTGCTGCTTCAATCAATTCGCGATTTGGCATACTGGCAACAGGATTGGTTGCCATAATCCATAAACACTTAATTTTTCCGTCAGCCGCGGCCTGAAACGTATCAACGGCCTTCAAACCATTTTTTGTTGCCAGATTCGGCGCCTGCCAGAAATCGCGCACAATACGCTGATGCTCAGTATTATCAATATCCATATGCGCGGCCAGCATGGTAGACAAGCCACCTACTTCGCGTCCGCCCATGGCATTAGGTTGACCGGTGATCGAAAAAGGGCCACTGCCGGTTTTGGCAATCTTTCCACTCGCCAAATGACAGTTAATGATGGCATTCCCTTTGTCTACACCGGTAGTGGACTGATTGATGCCCATAGAGAAAAAGCTGATCACCCGAGGAAGTTGGGTAAACCATCGGAAAAATGTTTCAACGATAGATTGAGGTAGCTTACAAACGTCCGCGACTCTGGCCAAATCCCATTCACTGGCAATGTGCATGGCCTCTTCCAGACCTGATACGGATTGTTCGATGTATGCGTTGTCCAGCCCATCGTGTTGTGACAAATAGTTCAACAAGCCGCAATACAATACGGCGTCCGTACCGGGTGCCAGTGGCAAATGCAAATCGGCAAGCGTACAGGAATCCGTTTGGCGCGGGTCAACCACTACGACTTTCATATCGGGGTTTTGTAACTTGGCGCGCTCAATACGCTGGAACAACACCGGGTGAGTCCAGGCAGCATTACTACCTACTAGTACCAGCAAATCTGTGTGCTCTAAATCTTCGTAGTCACACGGCACAATATCTTCACCAAACGCTCGTTTGTGCGCTACAACAGCCGATGACATGCACAGGCGTGAGTTGGTATCGATATTGGCGCTGCCAATAAAGCCTTTCATCAGTTTATTGGCAACGTAGTAATCTTCGGTCAGCAGCTGACCAGAGCCGTAAATTGCGATGGCTTCCGGACCGTCCGTTTCCAGAATGCTGCGCATTTTATCGGCCACCGTTTGGATGGCTGTTTGCCAATCGCTGCGTTGGCCATTCACCATGGGAAACAACAGGCGGCTGTCCTGACCTAATGTTTCCAATAAATGGGTACCTTTAATGCAAAGGCGTCCAAAGTTAGCCGGATGTTCCCGGCTACCTTGCAGGTCACTGAGTTGTGGCCCTGCAGCCCCCTGGCGTACTACATCCACGCCACAACCCACACCGCAGTACGGACAGGTTGTTTGCAGTAACCGTTTACTGCTTTGGGGATTCGCTGTTGGGGGTAATGAAGTCATTGCAAGTCCTGGCTGTTACAGTTCAATCAATACACGTTGTGCGTCAACACGAACAGGGTAAGCATTAACGCTCACATCATCACGCTCCAGACACGTGCCGGTAGCCAGTTCGTAGTGCTCTTTATACAGCGGTGATGCCACCACTGTCTTTCCGCCCAATGAACCGACAATACCGCGATAAAGAACGTTGGCTTCGCCAATAGGATCCCAGTTGCTAATCGCAAAATACTGTGTACCTTCGCCGTTCACAATCCGGAAGATAGCAACCTGTTCCTCACCGATCAGCGCGCAAACGCCACTGTTGGTAACCAGGTCATCTTCATGGCACACATCATGCCATTGTGGGGTATAACTTTCTTGTGCTTGCATGATTGTTCTCCTAAACGATTTCTACCGGAATGGCTTTTTCACCTGAAAACTTTTCGGCTTTGGTAGCCGGACGAATCTGATCGCGCTCTGTCACGAACTGAATGTTACTGTCGGTGGCGTCACTGTTCACAAACTGGCGGAAACGCTTGAGGGCTTCCGGCGATTCAATGGTGGTTTTCCACTCACACTGATACGTATCAGTAATTAACTGCATTTGCGCTTCAAGTTCGTCGCCAATGCCCAACGAGTCTTCAATCACAACCTGTTGCAGGTATTCCAGACCGCCTTCCAGGTTTTCCATCCAAACAGAGGTCCGCTGTAAACGGTCTGCGGTTTTGGTGTAGAACATCAACACGCGGTCGATGTACTTAACCAGGGTTTCATCGTCCAGGTCTGTTGCAAATAAATCTGCATGGCGAGGCTTCATACCGCCGTTTCCGCATACATATAAGTTCCAGCCGTTTTCAGTGGCAATAACACCGATATCTTTACCTTGTGCCTCGGCACATTCACGGGTACAGCCCGATACCGCAAATTTAATTTTGTGCGGCGCACGCAGGCCTTTGTAGCGGTTTTCCAAATCGATAGCCATGGTGACCGAGTCCTGCACCCCGTAACGGCACCAGGTGCTGCCTACACAAGACTTAACCGTACGCAGTGCTTTGGCATAGGCATGACCTGTTTCAAAGCCACCAGCAACCAAAGCTTCCCAAATAGCCGGAAGTTGTTCGACACGCGCACCGAATAAATCAATACGCTGACCACCGGTGATTTTGGTGTACAGATTGTACTGTTTAGCCACTTCACCCAGCAGAATCAGTTTGTCAGGGGTAATTTCACCACCGGCAACACGCGGTACAATCGAATAAGTACCGTCTTTTTGCATGTTACCTAAGTAAGTGTCATTAGTGTCCTGCAGCGGTTGATGCTGCTGTTGCAGAATGTAGTCGTTCCACACCGAAGCAAAAATAGAACCAGCAGCAGGCTTACAGATATCACAGCCCATGCCCGTACCGTGTTTTTCCAGTAACTCGTTGAAGCTCTTGATGCCTTCAACCTGAATCAGGTGGTACAGCTCCTGACGCGTGTAATTAAAGTGTTCACAAATAGCTTTCGATACTTCAACACCGCGTTTTTCTAATTCACTGTCGACAACGTTTTTCAATAAGGCTGCACAACCTCCACAACCTGTGCTTGCACTGGTTGCACCCTTCACGTCACCAACAGAGCAACAGCCGCCGTCGATAGCATCGATAATGTCGCCCTTAGATACGTTGTAGCACGAACAGATTGTTGCTGCGTCACCCAAGGCGTCAGCACCCAATGTTGGTGCTTCACCGGCCGAAGGCAGAATGAGCGACTCTGGCGCTTCAGGTACGGCAATTTCGTTTAACGCGTATTGCAACAAAGTATCGTAGTCGCTGGTGTCCCCCACCAGTACCGCGCCGATTACATGCGTTTTGCTTGGATCAACAACGAGTTTTTTGTAAATGCCATCAGGCTGATTGTGATAGGTATACACCAATGCGCCCGGAGTCTTTGCATGAGCATCACCAATTGAACCTACTTCTACGCCCATTAATTTGAGCTTGGTACTCATATCGGCACCGGCAAATTCACCTTCGCCCCCCGTCAGGTTGGCTACCGCTGCGCGTGCCATGGCATAACCCGGCGCAACCAGGCCATATATGCGGTTGTCCCACAATGCACATTCACCAATGGCGTAAATATCCGGATCAGAAGTCTGGCATTGGTTGTTTATAACAATGCCGCCGCGCTCACCCATTGCCAGTTCGCTGCTGCGACCTAACTGGTCACTTGGGCGGATCCCGGCGGAGAACAGAATCAAATCAGTTTCTAAAAAGCTGCCATCAGAGAAATTCATGCGGTAGCGACAATGTTCGCCGGCGACGATTTCCTGTGTGGCTTTTTGCGTGTGCACCTGAACGCCCAGGTCTTCAATTTTCGTTCTGAGCTGGTCACCGCCCATCAGGTCCAGTTGCACCGCCATCAATTGAGGGGCAAATTCGACCACATGGGTTTCAAGGCCGGCTTGTTTTAATGCGTTTGCTGCCTCAAGGCCTAACAAACCGCCACCAACAACAACACCAACTTTACTTTGCGCAGAGGATGCACTGATAGCTTCCAAATCTTCAATAGTACGATACACCAGGCAATGGGGTTGGTCGTTACCCGGAATCGGTGGTACAAACGGGTATGAACCTGTTGCCAGTACCAACTTGTCGTATTCAAAGGTTTCACCACTTTCCAGTGTAACCACTTTGGCCGTGCGATCGATGTCACTTACCCGAGCATTGACTCGTGCGTCAACCCCCCACTCCTGATACGTTTCAGGTGTCGTCATGGCTAAATCTTCAGCCGTTTTACCTGCAAAGTACGACGACAAATAAACCCGGTCGTAGGCCAAACGGCCTTCACCGCTTAAAACCGTAATGTGGCAATCATGCTGGCTGTTGATCAACTGCTCTACAAAATGATGGCCTACCATGCCATTACCGACAATGACGATGCGTTGTTGTGAAGAAGAAGTCATTTTGTTCACCTTTCTTGGGGACAAAAAAAAGCCCACGACCTTTAAGGGTCATGGGCTCCGTTGCCTGTTTAGCGTTAGCTTTTAAATTGTGTGATGGCTCAGTACGGCTGAGTCTACATCGTATTAAGTTACTATCAAGATCAATGCCAACAGTAAGAAATGTTAGTTTTCATAGGGTTATAAAAATTGATTACCGGGGCTTATCGACCTATTGCACCAAAATAATGCAAAAAACACGTTTCCCGGTGCACCACACTGATGAATGCACCACCTTATCGAATAAGAGACAATGCCAATAACGCGGCCAACACCGCAGATATCCCCTGCCAGAATTTAACCGGATTACGTTCTGCAAGGGGCAGTGTTTGCTGATAGGCTGGATTCGGATGCTGTAAGTCATACAGCAACTCAGACAAACTTGGATACCGTTTCGCCGCTTGCGGGTGACAGCCTCGTTTCACTGTCTCATCTAACCACACAGGAACAGACACATCTCGCTGTAATAATCGCTGATACCGCAGCTTGTGCAGTGCGCTGTAGCTGGTCGTTTTGGCGACTGCCGTTCCGTATGGATGTGCGCCAGACAAGGCATAATAAAGAATCGATGTTAATGAAAACTGATCAGCCTGTTCATTTGCCCACAACCCCACAAAATACTCAGGCGCACTGTAGAGCAGATCGCCAGGGATCATTAATTGATTGGGATCTTCCAGAAAATTATGACCGTGGATACTGGCACTGCCAAAGTCAATAATAATCACCCGGTCCGAAGACGTGAGTAATAGGTTTTCCGGACGCAAATCCTGGTGTAACACCCCTTTGCGATGCAAAGCGGTTAACCCGGCAACCAGTTGCGATGCCCAGTCCCTGACCTGTTGGACACTCGCCTGGCCATTGTCCAGCAAATGTTGCTGCAGTGTTTGCCCTTCGAGATACTCGGTTAGGGTATAAAATGCCGACCTGGGTGTGTCATGACTCACCGCTTTCATTAAATGCGGATTGTCGACCATACGTGCCACCCACTCTTCTTTTGCCATGTCATCTAAGAAACCGGCATTATCAATGTGAGTGGTCGCAGGCACTTTTAAAATAGCCATTTGCTGAGACGTTTGATGTTGAGCAACGAAAACCTCGCTGCGATCTGACCGATGCAAACACTTGGTCAAATGCCAATCATCAATATTTGTCCCAATGGTGGGCTGAGTGACTCTGGGCAAGAATCCATTGTCATCAAACGCAATGTTTAAATCCGAAGTCACACCCGTTACTGCCAGGACCTGAATGGTGAGATTGTCTGAACTGCCTGCCGCCAGGGCTTGTTCTAAAACCTGCTCACAATATTCCGTTAGCTGCGCCTCGCTAGCTGGCATCTGATCAAATAACGTTTGCGCATCAACAAACTCGCTAACCCCGTCGGTCATTAAAATGAATTTGTCACCGGGTTGCACTGCCATGCTGTGAATATCAACATCCAGCTCGGGTTTTATACCCAAAGCATTGGCGAGGTATGTTTGCCCTGACTCAGACTCACCGGTGTGTGCGCGTGTTAAAGTGGTAATCACCTCATCACGGCAGTGCAAGATGGTACTGTCACCGCAATGTACAACCGTTGCGCAATCCTGATGAAGAATAAGACTGGAAAACGTACACACATAGCCCCTATCCGGATTCCCCTGATAAGGACTTTGTGCGGTTTTGACGTATAAAGCCGTATTGATCGTCTTTAATACGTTTTGTGCGGCTCTGGCAGCCGACCAGTTATCACTGGTTAACAGGTAATCACGATTAAACTGCGTAACAGCCAGCTCGCTGGCGTACTGGCTCACCTGGCTGCTACTAATACCATCAGCGATACAGGCGACTATCCCGCGTCGCTGTAAAACGGCAAAATCAGGCACTGTCAGTTTCTGACAGTCCTGATTTATTGGTTTGATACCGCTGCTGGAGCAAGCTCCCCAGCGGACAGCTAACATTAACGTTATGCCTTATCGTTGACCTTTGCTGCGGGTACAGCTTTTGGTGCACCGCCACCTACCAGTGTGCGCTTAGGCGCAGTTTTGTAGTGCGTTGAGTACAGTGTCAGGCCAGTAAATGCCAGACCACCAACAAGGTTGCCCAGTGCTGTTGGAATTTCGTTCCAGATAAAGTAATCCAGGATTGAGAAATCACCACCCATGATCAGACCAAATGGGAACAGGAACATGTTTACAACAGAGTGTTCGAAGCCCATGAAGAAGAACAGCATAATTGGCATCCACATGGCCAGAACTTTACCGCTCACGTTAGTCGAAATCATCGCGCCAACTACGCCCAAAGACACCATCCAGTTACACAGCATGCCGCGGATAAAGATAGTGAACCAACCCGCTACACCATACTCAGCATAACCCAGTGTACGAGACTCACCGATGCTGGCAACTTTGGTTGCAATCGCGCCACCGTCTGTGTTGTAACCCATGGTGAAGATAAATGACATCATGAATGCCACCGTCAATGCACCGGCGAAGTTACCCACAAAGACTAGTCCCCAGTTACGGAAGATCTGTGGCCAGGTTACACCTGGCCGCTTAGCCAGCCAGGCTAAGGGGGCAAGTACGAATACACCCGTTAACAGGTCAAAGCCCATTAGATACAACATACAGAAACCAACCGGGAACAATACAGCCCCAATCAGAAAAACACCGGTCTGAACAGCAATGGTTACTGCAAATACCGCTGCAAGGGCCAGAATCGCACCCGCCATATATGCCCGAATTAAAGTATCGCGGGTAGACATATATATTTTTGATTCACCCGCGTCGACCATCTTGGTCACAAACTCCGAAGGAAGTAGATACGCCATAATCAATCACCTTACTGTTTTAAAAGAGTGCACAGCGTTCACTGCTACGTTCGCTGCCGTTTTTCACGCACAAAAAAGCGCCCGCACCACCTTCCAAGGAAGGTAGTCGCGGACGCCTTTGTCCAATTCTGTGCTGTCGTCAAATCCCTAAGACTTGCCCTTCACCCGTTCCAATTTTCTTGCCAACTTGCAAAATTAAATTTAAATCAATGAAAATCAACAGTTTAAACAAAAATACAGAATTTGGTGGAATATTCATCAACTGTACGCATTGCGCCAAATTGGCGCAAATTCACCAAAACAGTGCTCCGCAATAGACACTTTCCTGAACAAAAAGCATTCAACTAAAGGTGTATTTTGCTACAACTGCTCAAAACCCCATCGTTTCTGATGGTATTCCAACAAAATAGCTCTGTATCGTTAAACAGGAACGTCTTTTGCTTTAAAGTTTTATCAATAAGCTGTTTGAGGCCACTATGGGAAAACACAGCGAAATAACTAAACGCTTTTTGCTGGCGGCAAAGTACCAGGAAATCCAGGCACTTCATCACTTGTCGTCCAACTGTCGTACCGTTGAAGCCATTAAAGACATGATTCACCAGCTTCAGCGAGAGCGTGGGATGTCGAATGTATTTCTGGGTTCAAAGGGCGATCGCTTCACCGCACAGCGCGACCATCAAATTGAAAGTAGTCAGGAATGCGAGCAAGACCTCCGCAGCCTGCTGAAATCACTCTATTTGGGCAATCACGACAATGGCCAGTCGATGCGCCTGCTCAGCAGTATCACCTTCGCGTTACAAGGCATGGATCACCTGCCGAACCTGCGGGAAAAAGTATCGGCACTGCAAGTCAACACACTGGAATCCACCAACGCCTATTGCCGGTTAATCGCCGGTTTGCTGGATGTGATTTTCGAAGCTGCCGATGTGGCCAGTGATCCTGAAATGACCCGCTTACTGGTTGCCCTGTTTAATTTTATGCAAGGCAAAGAATACGCGGGACAAGAGCGAGCCTGGGGGGCCATTGGCTTTGCTGAAAGCCAGTTTGACAGTGAACTGTGTGATCGCATCACGGCACTTACCGAGTCACAGCAGCAGTGTTTTGAAACCTTTAGCAATTTTGCCGACGCCGAAGAACAAGCTATGTGGGCCGAGCTCGCCAATAGTGATATTGCCAATAACATTCAAAGACTGCGTGAAATGATTTGTGCACTGGCCAAAGGCGGCGATTGCTCGCCAGAGCTAAGCGAAGTTTGGTATGACATTGCGACAAACCGCATTGATGCCATGCAGCTCATTGAAGAGCATTTGACCGCGCGCCTGAACAAACAGGCGGAATTGCGAATTAAACAAGCCGAAGATGAGCTGCGAAATCACGAATTGCTGGTCGCTTCGTTAAACAATACACCAGCGCATTCTGGTTCACCGTTCACTATGTTGTTCGATGCGTCAGTAAGAGGTTTACGCGGCGCCGATATTCGCGAGGAAGAATTGAGTGAATCAGCGACGTTGTCTGCTCATAAATCGTTTTATGAATTGATTCGCGGGCAGTCTCAGCGAATCGAGGAAATGGCAGGCCAACTGACAGCGGCCAAACAAGCACTGAACGAACAGAAAGTCATCGACAGAGCTAAACTTTTGTTAATGCAGCAAGGAAAAATCTCGGAGCAGCAGGCCTACAGAAAACTGCAAACATCGGCCATGGAACAGAATATCCGAATTGCAGAATTGGCCCAACGCGTTGTTCAACGCGTCGAAAAATAGCCCACAAAAAATGCACCTTAGGGCAATACGTATATTGCCCTTATGTTTGTTTAACGCCAAGTTTCACATTTCACACAAAAATCCATTAACCATAGCCCGGTTCAGTAAGCTGTGGTTTTCTTGTTTTGTTCAATCACAACAACAATGAGAAAACTATGTGGAAGCCTACTATTCGAAAGCAACTCGTCGGTGTGTTGCTAAGTCTGTCACTCCTGCCCGCTTCAGCAATGGCGGGTATTGGCGATACCTTTCCCTCTGAACGAAAACTGATCAAAGACCCGGTGACCGGTGTCAATATTGCCTTCCTTACCAGTCGCCCGGTTGGCGACTCAAAAATTTACCCTACCCACCCACAATGGACAGCAGATGGTGAATGGTTGGTGTTTCGTTCAAATCGCGTCCCAGGTGAAGCGATGGCCGTAAATGAACAGGACGGCACCCTGGTGCAGATCAGTGAGGGTGGCTACTTCGGTATGCTGGTAAATGCGCAAAAGTCGAACACCCTGTACTTGATGCGTGACCCTCAATTTGCCGCTGATAAACAACCGCGTTATGGCCGAAGTGACAATGACAAACAGATCATTGAAGTCAATCTCGGTACTTTACTTGCCGATGCACGTGCTAAACAGGTTAAACCCGCCAGCCATTATCAGCGAGTAGTTGGTGTTGTTCCGGGCAGCATGGGCGCGGGCGGTGATATGGCGTTGGACGCCGCCGAAGACATTATCTATTTTCGTATTGGCCGGGAAGAAGCGGCGCGCCATTTAGCTGAAGGGACTGAGATTGAACCAAATTTCGGACCGAGAAACATGGGCGCAGGTCCCACGGGCATTGCCAGTATGAACCTGAATACCGGGGAAATCGATTTGGTGGTGGCCCTGCCGTTTCAGCTTGGTCACATACAAACCAATCCATGGGTAACCCGGGAACTGGTATTTTGTTGGGAAACAGGCGGAAAATCGCCACAGCGCATGTGGACAATGAAAGTCGGCGGAGAGGTAAAACCACTGTATCCGGAAGCCGAGTATGAATGGGTTACGCATGAAGCGGTGATCACGCCTGATGAAGTCGCGTTTGCCATTATGGGCCATCGTGAAGTAGGTACCAATGATGCCTGGGGGCCATCAGCCTCTCGTCAGAAACCTACAGGGCTCGGCATAGTTAATTTGCGAACCAATGAAATGCGCATTGCCGGACAAACCCGTAGTGGCAGTGGTTTGTGGCATGTGCACGGTTCTCCCGACGGCCGCTGGGCTGTGGGTGACGATTTCGAACGCAGTTTATACCTGATTGACCGCACTACCGATGAGATGATGTTGCTTAGCACTGGACACAAAAAAACGGCAAAGGATCATACCCACCCCACTTTTAGCCGGGACGGTAAAAAAATTCAGATCCAGTCGGCTATGCTATCTGAGGATGACCGCACCATGAACATTGCTGTGATATATCTGCCAGAGCGCTTATTAAACCGATCCTATCAAGACGTTAAACGCCTGGACTAACCCATCATTCTGCCCTTATTTGCCCTGATTAATGAACCTAATCAGGGCATTTAATAGCCCCCGCCCGCCATCGATTTTATTTCACGCTAAATGCAGCTAACAGAATGTCTGGCCGCGACTTAACGCCGCAAATCACAGGCTCATCGCAACCCTACGTAGAAAGCGATTAATGGCACAGTAACTGCTGTTTTAGTTGTTTTTTACGTTACAGACGTTGTTATGCCTGGTATTGCGCAAAGAGAGTGCAAATGATCTCATGTTTCTCACCAAAGTTGGCATTAAAACCCTCGCGGTCCCTTATTGCTGTTGCCGTAACCCTGTTTGGGGTTAGTTGCCCTGTACTGTCTGCCGAGTCCGGTACGTCTTTTACCGCCAAGGACGCCGACCGCCTACTCTACGACCGGTGTGAAGACTGTCACAACGACTATATTTTCGATGGCAACTGGTCAATTGAAGACATTGATGTCAACGATATCGCGCAAGGTCACAACCTGAAGCGGTGGGAGGCCATCCTGAAGTCCGTCTCCATGGGAGACATGCCACCTTCCGATAAGAAACCGTTAACCGCACAGGAAAAAGCCTCACTGCTACAATGGCTCGAGACGTCTCTTGATGATTACAGTGAAACACACCCCAATCCGGGACGGGCCACCCTGCGACGACTAAATCGCCATGAATACGCAAATTCCGTACGGGATCTGCTTGCACTGGATGTAGATATCGCCGATGCCCTGCCCGGCGATGACTCAGGATACGGCTTTGACAATAACGCCGATGTGCTGAGTATGTCTACGACCCATCTCGAACGCTACCTATACGTCGCAGGTAAAGTCAGTAAACTGGCTGCTGGCGTTACCCCCGCTTCAGCCACAAAAACCACGTATGTGGTTCCCAAAGATGGCTCAATAAAAAACAGCGGCATACCCTCGTTCGATTTAAGAATGAGTGACGATTTACCGCTTGATTCCAGAGGCGGCGGCAGTTTTTCATTCTATGCCCCTGTCACCGGACAGTACGAGATAGCCGGTTACCTTAACGCCAATACCAATAACGAAGTGGACCGCCTTGACGCGCTTCGCTACAGCCACAGCCTGACACTCTCGGCCGGTAATCACACCATAGGCATGGCATTTCGCAAACGCCTGGCACTAACAGAACATGTTCCTAAAATCCGCAAAGGAACAGATTATGTGGTGTTACCCGACAGAGCAGCTACCCAGCTTTCTCTGGATTTTGTTGTTGATGGCGCGCGGGTCCACGAGGTTCAGGTACCCTCGTATCATATGTCATCGCGTTTTTCCCAGGCCGCTTTTTTACGGGACGTGCTGGAATTGGAAATCATAGGCCCTATGTTGCCCGAAACACAGCAAGTGCAGCCACCCGATACCCCAGCTACGCGACAGCTCTTTGTGTGTTATCCGCAAAACGTCACTGCGGGTTCACCTCAGACTCAGGAAGAAATCGCATGCGCCTCGCGTATATTGTCAAAATTAACTTCGCAGGCTTACCGTAGGCCATCCACAACCGACGACGTCGAACCATTATTAAGCGTATTCAGCCGCGCGCGTGAGGATCTGGATTTCAGAGGCAGTATTGCGACAGCCCTCCAGGCACTGCTGGTTTCCCCGGGATTCTTATATTTACAGGAACCCGCACCGGCAGGTTTAGCGCCAGGCACGGTTTATCAGATTGATGACATGGCTTTTGCGGCCCGTCTTGCATTGTTTTTATGGAGTAGCCTTCCTGACCAGACCCTGACTGATTTAGCGCAGCGAGGGACATTGCGCGAACCGGCAGTACTTCGCCAGCAGATACAACGCATGCTGCGTTCAGACAAAGCCCAGGCACTGGTCGATAATTTTGCAGGCCAGTGGCTGTACTTGCGCAACTTGCCCTACCATGCGCCAGATGTGTTTGAATTTCCTCAATTCACCGTACCGCTGCGCCAGTCAATCGAAGGCGAAACCCGGTTATTCTTTACGCGTATTTTAAAGGACAATCGGTCAATCTTTGACTTTCTCAACGCCGAATACAGCTACCTCAACGAAAAGCTAGCGGCCCACTATGGATTACCCGGCGTAAAAGGTCAGGCGCTCAGGCGGGTAGATCTGGATGCGCAATCAGGCCGTGGCGGCTTGTTGGGTCAGGCCAGTATTTTGACCTTAACCTCGAACCCCAATCACACCTCGCCAGTTAAACGCGGCAAGTGGATACTGGACAACCTGTTGGCAGCCAGTCCTCCGCCTCCCCCGCCTGATGTGCCAGCACTGGTTGCTGAACATGACGGTGTTGCGCTGACCGCCAGAGAACAGTTAAAGCGCCACCGTGAAGACCCCGTCTGCGCAGCATGTCACAAACGGATGGATCCGCTAGGCCTCGCCCTCGAGCAATATGACGCGGTTGGTGCGTTCAGAACAGAATACGCCAATCTGCCCATTGACGTGTCTGCACAAATGCCAGACGGCACTCAATTTGAGGGATTGCCGGGCCTGCATGACATTTTGTGGGAGCGGCGTGAACGTTTCGCAATTGCCTTTTCCGAACGCCTTCTTACCTATGCACTGGGCCGAGGCCTGGAAGCGTATGATCAGCCCACTATCAGGCAAATTGTTAAACAAGCCGGAAAAGATGGGTACCAAATACACAGCATTATTGAAGCCGTAGCAATCAGCATTCCTTTTAACGCAAAACACGTCCCGGAGACGACAAATGAAAAGCAACAGATCGTGCAAATTCACTGATCAAGGTGTCACTCGTCGTGCATTTCTTAAAGGGCTTGGCGTGTCGGTTACGTTACCGGTTATGGAATCGCTTGTTTCCAAAGCCCAGGCGAAGACGCTGGAGAACCGCCCCAAGCGGCTGACCGTATTTTATTCCCCGAATGGCGTGAGGATGCAGCGTTATACCCCGGCTGAAACAGGCGTAAATTACACAATGACGCCCGTGCTTCAACCCTTGTCTGGCGTACGCGATAAATTCACTGTGATTTCAGGGCTGGCGCACTATCAGGCCAGTGCTTTTGGCGATCCGCCCGCGGGTCACGGACGCAGCTGCCCCGCCTTTTTAACAGGGGCACATGCCAAAGCCACCGAAGGCTCTGACATTTACTGTGGCATATCAGCAGACCAGGTTGCCGCGCAGTTCTTCGCGAAAGATACGCAACTGGCTTCCCTGGAGCTGGGTATTGAGCCCCCCAGTTTGTTGGGCAGTTGCGATATTAATTACAGCTGCACTTATACCAATACCATTTCCTGGAAGAGCCCTACACAGGCGTTACCCGCCATGGTTGCACCCAGTGATGTGTTTGAACACCTGTTTGGCGATGGGAATACCATTGATGAGGCAACCCGCCAAATGCGTCTGGCTCACAAGGGCAGCATCCTGGATTTCATTCATGACGAAGCGAAACGCCTGAATCGCAATCTGGGCAGTCACGACCGTCATAAGCTAGACCAGTATCTGGAATCCATTCGCGATGTAGAACGTCGTATCAGCAAAGCCCGGCAAACCACCATTGAGATGAACCTGGCTGATCTCTCCGTGCCCGCCAATATTCCGCACGATTACGAAGAGCACGTAAAAATCATGCTGGACCTGCAAATGCTCGCCCTGCAGACCGACATGACCCGCGTCAGCACTTTTATGCTCGGCCGCGAATTGAGTAATCACGCCTACACCAACTTGGGCATTCCCGACGGTCATCATGCGTTGAGTCATCATGCGAATGACCCGGATAAAATCGACAAGTTGGTAAAAATCAATGCCTACCACATGCAACTATTCGCCGACTATCTGGAAAAAATGGCCAGCATTCCCGATGGCGAGTCCAATTTGCTGGACAACACCTTTGTGATCCGAGGGGCCTGTATTGGCGAATCTAACGACCATGACCATATGGACTTGCCCATTCTGCTTGCCGGTGGCGGGCTGCCCGGCAATCGTCATATCGCCGCCGAAAAACACACGCCAATGTGTAATTTATTGCTATCGGTATTACAAAACATGGGCGTGCCCATTGAACAATTTGGCGACAGCAACGGCCCGCTAGCCGGCTTAACGGCATAAGGAAACCATAAAATGAAATTCAAAACGGGTATTCTGCTAATCATTACAGGTCTAAGCGGGTGTCAGCTCGAACCGGATTACGCGCATGTTGATTCAACCTCGTTAACCGAGACTAACCAGCAGCGGTTACTTGAAACCAAAAAAGCCATACTCAGCCTGGATAGCAACAAAGTTCGTACGCTGCTCACTGAAATAGATGTTAATGCAGCGCTACCTGATGACTCCCGTTTGCTGGCCTGGGCAATAGAAACACAAACGCCAGCGCTGGTAGATTTGTTACTGGAGAACGGTGCCAAAGTAAACATAGCCGGCGGTAACCGCTTCAGCCCGCTGATTCAGGCATGTCGGTACGGTAATAGCACCGTTATCAACGCCTTGTTACAGAAAGACGCAAACGTACAAAACGCGATTGAAGATGGGACCAGTGCCTTTCATTTATGTGCGGCGTCGGCGTCAGGCGATACGCTTGCAATAATGATCAAGGCAGGCGCAGAGATTAATGGAGCTAACACTTACGGTCAGACACCGCTTATGTTCGCGGCCAATGCCGGTAACGTGAATAATCTTACCCTACTGCTAGACAGTGGTGCAGACATTAATCAACAAACGCAGGAAGGCTACAGCGCATTGTTTTTCGCAATTAAGAGTCAGCATCTCGATGCTGCTAGGGCAGCTATAGCTCGCGGCGCTGATGTACTTCACAGCGCTCAGGATGGCACAACAGCATCGCAATTAGCGGTGTATACCAGTAACTTTGAATTTTTAACCTGGTTCGCTAAAACCATGCCTTCTTTGCTCGCCAAAGAAGCAATTAACACACAACTGACAGCCTATGATCGCGACGGATACCAATTACTGCATCAGGCAGTAAAGGCCAATAAACCAGAGTTAGTCAGTGCTTTACTCGCGTTGGGTGCCGATCCCACAGCAATGAGTGAACCCTCTCGTTTGAAATGGCGATATGAAGCCAACTTTAAAACGCAGAGCTATCTGACACCACAGCTTACCCCTTTCGAAATAGCAGAGAAAAATAAGCTCGAACACATTGCCGCCCTTTTGAGGAATAGCCGTGGCGTAATCTGACAGAATATATAAGAAGGTATAAAATGGTGCGTCTACCCTGATTCGAACAGGGGACCTCTACCATGTCAAGGTAGCGCTCTAACCAACTGAGCTATAGACGCATTGTGCATCGGTGAACACCGAGTGGCGCGTATAATAGCGATGCCTTCCCCTGGGTGCAAGCACAAATTCTTTATTTGCCAATTAATTGAGCAAAGATTATTCAGTCACCTCACTCATTCAGCATTGGCGCACTAAAACGCCAAAAGGTTCAGGCGACTGTCCGGCTTGTTGTTTGTTTACAGGTGAAAGGCAGAGGTTTTATATGCCGCAGCATTTCCCCTCTGGAAATAGTTTGCATCAGGAACTCCCCCAGCCTGTCTGACTCCGACAGTACCTGCTGCCAGTACTTAATCCGCGTTGGCGCATCCAGCGTTTCAAAATCCTTGCGATCCGGAATTTTGCCGTACGGCAAACTGGCGACAAACTCTTCAGAAGGGACAAGCATGACCACATTATCGAAACTGGATTGATGCGGCACACGGTGTTTTAACGCTTTGTCGAACCAACCGGGGATCGCTTTAGGATAAAAGTGTGGATACAACACCAGACCCGGTGACGGCCCAAACTGTAGATCAAAGTGGTAATCAATAATGCCACCATCGCGATATACGCCCTCTGGCGCTTCCGTTACCGCTTCCACACCATTTAACACTAAGGGTATTGACCCCGAGGCCAATAATGCATCTTTAACATTATTGAAGGCCAGATCGATGTACTCTGTGCGCAAGCTATAGGGGTCGTAAATTTCAAACTTACTGTTTGGCGCAGTAAATACACTACGGGTGTAGAGTTTTTGCAATAATTTACGGTTTACCATATTGGCCGCCGCGCTAATGCCGAGCCCGACAAGCTGGCTTGGGCGGTTATAATGCTGCATCAGACCATGACAACGGGCAGTGATGATTTGTAGCTTGTGGTAGCGGTTTGTCATTACTTCAATTATGCCCTGCTTGCCCATTACATAATGAATGAGATCCCGGGCTTTGTTGGTAATTTCCAAACTGGTGGGTTTGTCAGAGTATACCGTGGTCGAGTAACACTCTGCCAGGCGATTGATTGCCGCATAAGGGTCTTTTTGTACAAAACAGGCCGCGCGAAAAGCACCAGCGGAAGAACCAATAACGTTTATGCGATGTGCACTGTTTAAAAACAGCTCAGGAAAAATCACTCTGTCGAGTCCTGCCAGCACAAACCACTTCGGGCCACCGGATGCGCCTAAGAAATGATGGAATAAATGGGCTTTGAAACCGTGTTGTTGAATTTGTCGTAATGCCTTTGGACCAGCATAAATATTTAACGGCGCGCCCACGAACCTTTCCTGTCTTTGTATAATAAATATGAAGATATCCTATCCTAAGGTAGAGGTAAGGTAAATCGACCAAAGGTACAGGTATCATTCGCGTTCAAATATTGAACATAGTTAAGCCGCCTAACCAAAACGTTGAGCGTCGCAGCCAGGCAATTCGCCTGTTCCAGTGGTTCCAGCGTTGTCCACTGAATTTTTAATAAAAAAGTTGTGGATATTTCTCAAAAACTATGCCGCATCCACACTGTGCATATTATAACCAACTCATTTAAATTATTTATATACAGTTAGTTACAACTTACCACAGAACTACTCAACAAAGTTATCCACAGATATAGTGGATAACATTGAACAACGTAATTCACAGTGGGATCCTGGCGAAATTATTGTTACATTGGGGCAGGTTTTGTCCATTTTCTCACTATGAATTATTGCTTCGTTACTAAAATCACAGAGTCGGCACCAGCGGCCAAAAAAGCGGTTATGCGTATTATGAGCCCGGCCACAGGTTCTGTGATCCAGCTGTCCGACGCGCAATCAGCATTGTATCGCAACAGACTCCTGGGCGAAGGTGTCGGCATTATGCTAACAAAAGGCGAGGTATTTGCCCCCTCCCCTCTTGTAGTTACTGCGATTAACGCTGCCAAGGGGAGTCTGACTGCGGCAACAGCTAAGGGGCTAAAACTGCAGTTTCAAATAGGGCAACCAGAACAAAATCAACATGGCGAAAGACTGCAATTTCATGTAAAACCAGGCGATAAAGTGGCCGCACATCACTGTTTATTGACCTGTGATCCGCTGTGGATGAAGCAACAAGGCCTTTCGCCCTGCCTGTACTTTACCTTATTGAATGGAAAACAATTAGCCGCAATACAATGCCACAGTTCTGGCAATATTCGCGCACTCGAAGAACCGCTTTTCACCTTATTTGCCGAACCGGGATAAACGACGCCTAAACAAGCAGATATATCATATAGCCCTTGATAATGGTGATTGCGCACCAATTCTTTGCATGGAATTAACGGGCAATATAGACTTGCACCACACACAAAATATGAAAAACGAGACGCCTTTATGAATCTAGTCATGTATGGGATCCCCAATTGCGATACGATTAAGAAAGCCAAAACCTGGTTGGCCGAAAAAAACCTGGACTTTACCTTTCACGATTACCGCAAACAGGGTGTTCCGCAGGATACATTACAACAAGCGCTGGACGCCCTGGGCTGGGAAGCACTGTTAAACAAACGCGGTACCACTTACCGCCAGCTGTCTGACGAACAAAAAGCTTCCGTATCTGCCGATACCGCTCTGGCCCTGTTAACTGAACATCCGGCCATGATAAAACGCCCGCTGTTACAGGTTGAACAGAACTTCCACGTTGGCTTTAAAGCTGCTCAGTACGAAGAGATTTTTGCCTGATGAAAGATGTATTAGCGGTCACTAAAGACCTGATTAACCGTCGTTCGGTTACGCCGGAAGATGCCGGCTGCCAGGACATGATGAAAGATTGGCTGGCGGAGCTGGGTTTTAACAACGAAACCATGGTCTTCGAAGACACTACTAACTTATGGTCGCGTCGCGGTAACGATGGCCCGGTATTCTGTTTTGCCGGCCATACCGATGTTGTACCCAGCGGACCGGAATCAGCCTGGAAAACCCCGCCGTTCTCTGCCACCGAGAAAGACGGCGTGTTATATGGGCGCGGAGCAGCAGATATGAAAGGAAGTCTGGCGGCCATGCTTACGGCAACACGCCAGTTTGTGAACGACTACCCTGATCATCACGGCAGTATTGCGTTTTTGATCACCAGTGATGAAGAAGGCCCATTTATAAATGGCACCACGCGTGTCATCGATACCCTTGAAGCCCGCAACGAAAAAATCAAATGGTGTATTGTTGGTGAACCCTCAAGTACCGATACCGTTGGTGACGTTGTAAAGAACGGTCGTCGTGGCTCGCTTACCGGCGACTTGATTGTAAAAGGTATTCAGGGTCACGTGGCCTACCCTCACCTGGCGAAAAACCCGGTACACGATGCATCACCTGCCTTGGCTGAGCTGGCCAACGCTCACTGGGACAATGGCAATGACTTTTTCCCGCCAACCAGTTTTCAAATATCGAATATTCACGCTGGAACCGGCGCAGGCAATGTCATTCCCGGTGAGTTACACGTGTGTTTTAATTTCCGGTTTTCGACAGAAGTCACTGATCGGGAGTTAATTAAACGCGTCGAAGAAATCCTTGCACGTCACAATCTCGACTACGAGATAAAGTGGACCTTTAATGGCCAACCCTTTTTAACCGACAAAGGTGATCTGGTTGAGGCAGCCCAAAAGGCCATTTCGTCTGAAATGGATTTTGATACCGAACTGTCTACCGCCGGTGGCACATCTGACGGCCGCTTTATTGCGCCCACCGGGGCTCAGGTTGTTGAACTGGGGCCGGTAAACGCGTCAATTCACAAGATTGACGAGCACGTTCGTATTCAGGACCTCTACCATCTGGAACGCATTTACTACCGTATTATGGAGCACCTGCTTACATGATTCACGCGGACGCATGGCTCGGCTTGAATGACCAGCATCTGGTTGATGTGGGTAACGGACATCAGCTTCACGCTGACGCTGCCCATGCGTTTAAAGCCATGCAGTCCCATGCCGCTCAGGATGGGCAGGACATGCAAATTGTCAGCAGCTACCGTGGATTTCAGCGCCAGCTGTCTATTTGGAATCGCAAGTGGACCGGTGAACTGCCGCTGCTCGACGAAACCGACCAACCACTCGATGCCAAGGCGTTAACAGACGAGCAAAAAGTGTATGCTATTTTGACCTGGTCAGCCCTGCCGGGTGGCAGCCGCCACCATTGGGGAACGGATCTCGATGTGTACGACAAAGTCGCTGTTGAGGCGTGTGGTGGCAAACTGGATCTGATCGACGCAGAGTACCGCGAAGGCGGCCCTTGTTTCGCTCTGGCTAACTGGATGGACGCACACCTGGCTGAACATGGTTTCATGCGGCCTTTTCTGAAAAATAACGGTGGCGTTGCTACCGAGCTATGGCACCTTTCCTTTGCGCCCACAGCAGCGGAATTTGAAGCCTTGCGTAATCCTGAACAACTCAGGGCGAGTTTAGCGCAGGCAGAGATGCAGGGGAAATCTACGGTGTTGGCAATGTTTGATGAACTGTATCCAAGATACGTATTAAATGAGGGCGTTACGGCATGAATACCTGGTTTATTGTCGGCATCATTGTACTGGTGCTCGGCGTCATAGTAAGCAACATCATGCTGCTACGCTACAGCGCAAAGTTTAAATTACCCCCGGCTTATCGCGTGCCAGAGAAAAACAGTCAGGATGACGAACAAACGCCTGAAGCTGAAACATCACAACACGACAACAATAAGTCGTAGGCAAACAAGCCTAGGCTATTACGCTAAGCGCCAGTTACAACTGGCGCTTTAAAACCGCGTTTTACTTATTCTACCGTTACCGCAGTACCACTCATGCTCACCATCAGCATACTGTTTTTATCGCCCAGTACTTCATAATCTAAATCGATACCCACAACGGCATTTGCGCCCATGTTTCGCGCCTCCTGTTCGAGCTCACGAAATGCAATTTGACGGGCTTTGGTGAGTTCATCTTCATAAGAGCCTGAACGCCCACCGACGATATCGCGAATAGACGCAAACAAATCTTTGAAAATATTGGCGCCCATTACCGCTTCGCCAATCACAATGCCGTGGTACTGTTTAATGGTTTTTCCCTCAATAGAGGGCGTAGTGGTAAGAATCATGATCCTTCCTTAATCGATAGCTGTGTCTGAAATTGCTTAACCAGTGCGTTTGCTTGTTCCGGGTCGTAAGGTATTGCTGGGTGTTTTCCCCAAATAGGTCCCGGCCAGGCAGCATCGTTATTAAAACGCGCAACGTGGTGAATATGCAACTGCGACACAACATTGCCCAAGGCCGCAATGTTCAGTTTCGCATCCGGGTAGACTTCCAACATGGCTTTTGCCACCGCGCGGCTCTCAGTGCAATAACGCTGATAGTCGGTATCAGACAGGTCGGTTAGTTCCACTACATCTGCTAGCCGCGGCACTAAAATAAGCCAGGGATATTGCGCGTCGTTCATGAGCAAAACACGACATAATGGCAGTTCGCCAACCAGCAAGGTATCTCCCGCAAGGCGAGGATCCAAATTAAACATCCATTGTCTCCAGAGTTGTTGGAATAACCGTTAATAATGCGCGCTGCCCGATTGCCACATTGGCATTCGGGAACACAATAGCTTCGCCGTCCTGCTGTGCTTCATAGCGTGCGCCAGGTTCACTGGCCAACAAAGTGCCCGCTTTAAAATCGCTAAAGTTGGGGGCATCGTCATCGAAATGAAGCACAAAGTCGTCTTTCTGACGATTAATAACTTGGTTCACTTTGTACAGTGTTAATTGATTCACATCGACTGCAGGCGCAAAGTCGTCCTCGCTAATCAACCGGGTAAGGCTCTCTCTGGCGGCTTCGAAGCGGGTCATGTCATTTTCACCAAACGGTTTCACTCGTCCCAATTCAACCGTAAATCCCCTCGCTTTGTGCGTAGCACTGGAGTAATAGCTAAAGGTAGTTGTAGGTGCAGACGACAACAAATACGTCTGAATACCGCATGCGTGTAAGAAACCAAATTGCTTCGCACTGTGATGCCGGCCATCATTGAGAAATGGCATGACGACAAATTTTTCATTTTTCGATTCGCGGATTGCAGTGTGCAAATCGTAATGTATCTTTTCTTCTTCGTCGCTGGCTTTTGCATAAAATGCCGACACAAATGCTTCCAGTTGGGCCGCGCGCTCCCGCTCAGGGTTAGACGGTCCATTTGCATGCTCACCACTGAACAACCGATTCATGTTTTCTTCAACGAACCGCTTGGCGATATTCATCGCCGGCAGATTGCCAAAGATCAACAGCAACCGATGCTTCAAACCAATGCGGCCATTAATCAGGTCGTCCAGTAAATCTGAGCAAATTTCGATGGGCGCGGTTTCGTTACCGTGAATACCACACGAATATACAATGTGTTTCAGGCCGGATTCAGCAAGCTTGGCCGGCGTTAGCTGAACAACACCCGGCGCCAGCAACTCTATTGTTGCACCATCGTCAAGCTTATAGGTCTCGCCACAGGGTAACGATTCGGGAGAAAAGCGAGAAATGTGTAAAAATTGGCCATTGGCCAGTGACTCAAGTGTCATGATAACTACGTAGGATCAGTAAAAAACCATAGTGTAACGTGTCAGGTATGACGAAAGAAGTATTCGCAGGGTAAATAGACATAACACACCGTTTAATTGTAGCGAGAAGCTTACAACGTTGGTGCTAAACGGCTTTCATTTGTCGATAAGGCGAGTCGCCTACAATGATGTCCTGCTGGGCAAGGGAGATAAAAGACTGGTGTGGGATGGCTTTAGAAAACAGGTAACCCTGTCCGTAGCGAATGCCAATCTCACGCAGAAGGTGCAATTGCTCAATGGTTTCAACACCTTCAGCAATGACTTCACATTCCTTGGCCTGGCCGATTATGCGCGCGGCTTCAATAATGGCTTTATTCACCGGGTTATCGGTAAGTTCCATTACAAATGTTTTATCTATTTTCAGTGTATTGAGTTCGAGATCGCGAATGTACGCCAGGTTTGAATAGCCTTTACCGAAATCATCAACAGCCACCTGAATGCCGAGCTGGCGTAGCTCTGCCAACTGCTTTTTCACCATCAGGGAATTAGATACGGCGATGTCTTCGGTTAACTCTAGTTCCAACTGCTTCATATTCACACCATACCGGTGTGTTAAGCGCTTTAACGTAGGTACCAGTTTGGTATCGTAAAGCTGCGTTGGAGAAATATTGACAGACAGAGTGATATCAAGCCCATGCGCTTCAAAGCCGACCAAACCACGAATCGCACTCTCAAGCGTCCAGTAACCGAGCTCGTTCATCATGTGATAAGACTCGGCTGCCTCAATAAGCGGCCCCGGGAAGAGCAACCCATCGGTCGGGTGATTCCAGCGCAACAGGCACTCAGCCCCCACAATGGTGAGTGTCGATAAATCGACTTTTGGCTGGTAATAAAGCTCGAGTTCATTGCGTGCCAACGCCCGTTGCAAATCGGCCTTTAATGCCAGACTGCGGCCCGTTTCCGCCTTGTCGTGCATGCTCATCAACGAGAAGTTTTCGTACTTGTTTTCCTTCGCCTGCTTCAAGGCAGCTTCAGCTCTGGAAACAAACAAGGTTAAATCGAATGCGCCCTGGGATTTGCTGACAACACCCACATTGAAATCTGCAATAAATGCATGACCATCGTAGTACATGGGCGTTTTGAAATGTTCTGCCAGATATTCAAATTGCTGCTGCAACACAACGGGCGAATGTATGCCCGGCAATACCACACCAAACACATCGCCGCTGATACGGCCAAATTCAATATTGTGATGGAATAAACGCTGCAGGCGATTGGCAATTTCTAATAAGAACTGATCACCCACTTCAATGCCAAAGCTGGTGGTCACGTCGGAAAAACGTACCACGTCAATCAACATTAGCGATAGCTGTGTATGACGCTCGCCGCACGACGCAATCTTATCGATAAATGCGTAGCGGTTCGGAATCGTCGCTAGTGTTGAGTGAGAAACGGTCATAAAACGCGTTTGGCCTTAAAAATCTGAATAAACAGTAAGTTATTGATTGATGGCTATGGAAACACTGAACTAAAGTCTATGCAAGCGTTAATATGTATTAAAATATATACCCCTGTATCAGGCAGGGTTTTGTTGCATCAAGCCAATTGGCTAAATTGTATAAATTATTGATCTCTAAGCGAGTTCAATACCACACTGCCGTATTGTTACAAATGAATACAGGCCAATAAAAACAAGCCCTTCAGCGTTATTCCACGAATCTTTGAGATCAATCCTCGAACCAATAATCCCGAATAAAACGAAAGGTGCCCCCGCTTTCCAAGCAAGTTAATAAAACGTAACAATACGCAGAGGTCGTACCTCAATATCATTGAAATCAAACAAAAAACCGCGGCATCAGGCCGCGGTTTTCGATTTATGCAATGCGCTGATTTATCAGGCTTTGTTTACCGGACAAGACTTCAGCTTCCAAACACGCTCGACGTAATCCTGAATAGAACGGTCTGAGGTGAACTTACCCATCTTCGCTGTATTAATGATGGCCATACGTGCCCAACGCTCTTTATCGCGATACGCTTCGTCCACACGTTTTTGAGCTTCCGAATATGCCTCATAGTCAGCAAGAACCAGATATTGGTCACCGTGATCAAGCAAGCTTTGCTTAATGGACGACAACGCACCTGGTTTACCCGGCGTAAAGTAGTCGGTTTCCATCCAGTCCAGCACTGCTTTAATTTCGGCGTTTTTGTAGTAGTAATCGTATGGCTTATAGCCCGATTTTTTCAGTGCGTTTACTTCATCAACGGTTAACCCGAAAATAAAGATGTTGTCGTCGCCCACTTCTTCGGCGATTTCAATGTTTGCACCGTCCAGCGTGCCCACGGTAATAGCGCCGTTCAGGGCCAACTTCATGTTACCGGTACCCGACGCTTCTTTACCTGCAGTACTGATTTGCTCAGATACATCAGCAGCCGGGATCATTTTCTCTGCCAGACTAACGCGGTAGTTAGGCAGGAAAGCGACTTTCAGCTTGTTGTTCACACGCGCGTCGTTATTGATTTTCTCAGCCACTTTATTGATAGCAAAAATAATGTCTTTTGCCAGCTTGTAGCCCGGCGCGGCTTTCGCACCAAAAATAAATACACGCGGATGCATGTCGTAATCCGGGTTTTCCAGCAAACGACGGTACAACGCCATAATATGAAGAAGCGCTAAGTGTTGACGCTTGTATTCGTGCAGACGCTTAATTTGCACATCAAATATGGCGTTAGTATCAACATCCAGATCCAGCGAGCGTTTAATTTCCGCAGCCAATACTTCTTTGTTTTGCTGCTTCACTTGCATGAATTGCTTCTGGAACGTCTTGTTGTCGGCGTATTTAGCCAACCCTTCCAGTTGCTTAAGATCCAGCGGCCAGTCGGCCCCGACCTTTTTGTCGATCAATTTAGACAGCGACGGGTTACAGGCTTTCAACCAGCGACGTGGCGTAATACCGTTTGTAACGTTAGTCAGTTTGCCTGGCCATAGCGCATCGAATTCAGGGAACAGGTTTTGTTTAACCAGCTTAGAGTGAATTTCCGCTACGCCGTTTACCGCAAATGAACCAATCACAGATAGATTGCCCATGCGAACCATTTTTTCGTTGCCTTCTTCAATGATGGACAACTTGGCTTTCACTTCATTATCGCCAGGCCACTTTTTGTCGACTTCTTTCATGAAGCGATGGTTGATTTCGTAAATGATTTCCAAATGGCGTGGCAGTATTTTTTCAATCATGCGTGCAGGCCATTTTTCCAGCGCTTCTGGTAACAGAGTATGGTTTGTGTACGCAAAGACCTTGGTACAAATCGCCCAAGCGCTGTCCCAATCCAGCTCAGCACGGTCGACCAGGATCCGCATCAATTCTGGAATAGCGATAGCCGGGTGGGTGTCATTTAACTGGATCACAACCTGATCAGTGAAACGGCTCCAGTCGTCACCATGCGCACGCTTGTAACGACGGATAATGTCTTTTAATGAACAGGCACAGAAGAAGTACTGTTGAATCAGACGCAATTCTTTACCGGCTTCGGTTTCGTCATTCGGGTAAAGTACTTTCGAAATCGTCTCGGCCTGCACATTTTCAACCTGTGCATCAACATAGCCACCGGCATTAAATACGTCCCAGTTAAAGTAACCAGACGATTTACTCTGCCACAAACGCAGTACGTTAACGTTTTTACCGCCGTAACCAACAACCGGAATATCCCATGGTACCCCTTTCACAATGTGACCCGGGTGCCACTCTTTCTGAATGCGGCCGTTTTCACCGTATTTAGTTTCTACGTAACCGTATAGCGACACTTCCTGAATAGACTCAGGACGGCAAATTTCCCATGGGTTGCCGTAATCACGCCAGCTGTCCGGACGCTCAATTTGGGCACCGCCCTGGATTTCCTGACGGAATAATCCGTGTTCGTAGTGAATACCGTAACCGATGGCCGGTAAATCCATGGTTGCCAGTGAGTCGATAAAGCACGCAGCCAAACGACCCAGACCACCGTTACCCAGTGCCATATCCGGCTCTTCTTCCAGAACATCACTCAGGCTTACGCCCAGTTCATTCAGTGCATCATTAGCAACGTCAAATAAACCAAAATTTTGCAGGTTATTAGAAAGCAAACGTCCCATCAAAAATTCAGCAGAGAAATAGTGTACTGCGCGGGTATCGTTTAAATAATGTGTTTTCTGGGTTTTTCTTAGTCCTTCAAGGACTTGCTCTTGCATTGCTGCACAGGTCGCTTTCCACCAGGCGTGGTTGTTAGCTTTATTCTCATCTGTGCCCAGGGTGCAGTGGAGGTGTTTTACCACCGACGCTTTGAATTCGCTTTTACTGATCGTTACTTCAGTTTGGAGGTTTGATTTTTTCCCGCTCATTGGCGCTCTCACTCTATCGGTCAAAATTTACACACTAAATGTAATTAACTTACAACTTATAGAGCGAATATAGCAGTCCTAAAAAACTTTTTTTGTAATTTTTTTGTTAAAAAACAAAAAATCCAGCTGAAATAATAATCAATCAGCTGGATTTTTACATTTAATTAACAAAGATGAATTAAATCATTCGCCTTGTAGCGGTTTATTTAATAATTTTAGCAACCAACTCTTCGGCTTCTTTTATTAAATCCTGTAAGTGGCTTTCACCATTAAAGCTTTCTGCGTAGATTTTGTATATCTGCTCAGTGCCAGACGGTCGTGCAGCAAACCATCCATTTTCAGTGGACACCTTCACACCGCCAATCGCTGCGTTATTGCCAGGCGCGTGTGTTTGCACATTAGTTATTGGTTCGCCAGCAAGTGATTCACTGGTGACGACACTGGCATCCATGGCTGAAAGCTTGTCTTTCTCTTCCAGGCTCGCAGCAACGTCTACACGCTGATAACAGGGCGCACCAAACTTATCGGTTAATTCAGCGTAATGCTGCCCCGGGTCTTTTCCGGTCACAGCCAAAATCTCCGCCGCCAGCAAACACATAATGAAGCCGTCTTTATCGGTGGCCCAGGTTTCGCCATTGCGCTGCAGGAAAATCCCCCCTGCACTTTCTTCACCGGCAAAACCCAGTTCACTGTCAGACAAGCCTTGTACAAACCACTTAAAGCCTACCGGCATTTCTGCCAGCTCACGGCCCATATCATTCACTACGCGGTCAATCATGCTACTGGACACCAGGGTCTTACCTACTTTCAATGAGGCTGGCCAATCAGCGCGATGTCGGTACAAATAATCAATGGCAACCGCCAAATAGTGATTCGGGTTCATCAGCCCACCACTCGGGCATACGATGCCATGGCGGTCAAAGTCAGGATCGTTACCCCAGGCTAAATCAAATTTGTCTTTTAATTCGATGAGTCCGGCCATGGCGTAAGCCGAAGAACAGTCCATGCGCAACTTACCGTCTTTGTCGCGACGCATAAAGCCGAACTGCGGATCAACCTTCGGGTTTACTACTGTAATGTCCAGGCCATAGTGCTCAGCAATATGTTGCCAGTAGCCCACACCAGCACCACCTAAAGGGTCAGTGCCCAGCTTCAAACCGGCTTTTGCAATGGCTTTCATATCGACGACTTTTTCTAAATCGGCAATATAATCCATCATGAAGTCGTCTTCTTTTACCAGATCTGACGCCATTGCGGTTTTTAAGTCCAAACGTTTAACGTCTTTATTACCCGCAGCTATTAACGCGTTGGCACGCTGTTGGATGATCTTAGTGACATCACTGTCCGCCGGACCACCGTGAGGCGGATTGTACTTAAACCCACCATCTGACGGTGGGTTGTGTGAAGGCGTTATGACGATGCCATCTGCAAATGCATCGGTACGACCGCGGTTGTAGCGAATGATCGTGCGGGAAATTACCGGCGTGGGTGTGTAACCTTTAGACGCGTTGTCAGCGCGTTGAATAACCACATTCACGTTATTTGCGCTGAGTACTTCAATAGCGGTAATCATGGCGGGCTCAGACAACGCGTGGGTGTCTTTACCTATAAACAGTGGCCCGGTGATTTGCTGATGCTCGCGATATTCTGCCAGCGCCTGACAGATAGCCGCAATATGCGTATCAGTAAACGTGGTGTTTGCCGCCGTGCCCCGGTGTCCGGATGTACCAAAGCTCACCGCTTGTGCGGGATCGGTTGGGTCGGGATGAAAGCTAAAATACTGACTCACCAGTTGAGCAACGTTAATCAGTTGCTCTTCTGCTGCGGCCTTGCCTGCCTCGGGGTGTAACGCCATGAAATTGTCCTTTTAACGTTTGTACTTCGGAATGTGAATTACTGCGCGGAGAAGGTCTCCGTAACGGATGCTATTACCTTATCGCTATATCCCAGGATCTGCAAAACCTGCGACAGCATAGCCAGCTTCTTCGCGGTATTGTTATTGCTTACCACCCAATAACCACTGTCGGGAATCGCTTTGGGGTTCGTGCTGCTGCCGGTGGCCAGCAATTCTTCCTTGCTGGTTGCAAAATATTTGCGGTTCTTGCCCTTTATGGTCTCAACCTGAGCAAACTCGGCGGGTTGTAACACATAAGCTTGCTGCAAAATATACAAGAACTGGTCAACGCGTTTGTCAAACTGCTTTAAAGCATCGGGGTTCACTTGCTTCAGTAATGCATCGTCGTCGGCATTTGCCGGTACCGTTGCAACAACATTGGTTGCAGGGGAAGCATCTGCTTCAACAGATTTCGCTTTGGAACTGGCTTTGGCTTTTGGGGCCGCCTTCTTGACTTCAACCGGCGCTGTCTCCGGCTCGGCAGCCGGCGTATCGGCAACCGGTTCAGCGGCTTCTGCAGAAGTCGATGTGTCTTCAACACTGTCGGTCATTAGCAAACGACGCAGAATTTGCGACGCGCTCTCGCCAATATGCTTGGTTTGACCGGCAATAAAGGCATACAAATCATCATCTATTTCTATTGTTTTCATTCTGACTTCCTTTTTTTGGCGGTCATTATAATCAACCCCGAAGAGGATCACAGCCCTTTATCGGTACAAGTTTTCGTCCCATCGCAATTTGCTTACGTCTGCAATGACAAAATCCAGACATCTCCTATACTTACGTATCAGTCTGGTTACGTTAATAAAATTATTTGCCGGTATAGTAGTCCAGTAAATACACAGAGCGTATTGAACAATAAACCAACGCGGAATGGCGAATGCATACAGCACTTTCTGAAGCTATAGACACCCTTAATCAGCGGATCCTGGGCAAGCCACACCAAATCAAACTGGCGGTAACCTGCTTACTGGCCAATGGTCACTTATTAATTGAAGACTTACCCGGCATGGGGAAAACAACCCTGTCTCATGCGCTGGCCCAAGTGTTTGGATTGGGTTTTTCCCGCATACAGTTCACATCTGACTTATTGCCTGCGGATATGTTAGGCGTCAATATTTACAATGCGCAGCAACAACGTTTCGAATTTCACGCAGGACCGATTTTTAGTGAAGTGGTGCTGGCTGACGAGAATAACCGTGCGAGTCCTAAAACCCAAAGCGCACTGTTGGAGGCCATGGAAGAGAATCAGGTCAGTATTGACGGTACAACCCATGCTTTACCTGTCCCGTTCTTTGTAATAGCAACTCAGAACCCTGCGTACCAGGCAGGCACCTACCCCCTGCCCGAATCACAACTGGACAGATTTTTAATGCGCATCAGCCTGGGTTACCCGGACACCGCTGCTGAAAAAGCCATGCTGCGTCAAACGACTCCGTCACCTGCACCAACTGCTGAAAATGCCCAGCCGGTTATTACCCCGGCACAACTGAAAGACTGGCAGCACAGTGTTACACAGGTCCACGCCAGTGAGCCCATTTTGGATTACCTGCTGAGGTTGGTGCAGCAAAGTCGTGATAATGCAGAATTCCCCTATCCACTTTCGCCTCGCGCGAGCAAGTCGCTGTTACGCGGCGCTCAGGCCTGGGCCTTTCTGCACAATCGTGATTTTGTGTTACCGGAAGATATTCAGGCTGTGTTTACCGCTATTGCTGAGCACAGGTTGCGCGGCAGTCAAACCGACTACCGGGAAGATGGGCTGCTGAGTCAGCGCATATTGGATCTCACAGACCCACTGGCTGCTTAGTCATGCTGGCCAGACTGTCTGCGCGCTTTAATCAATACCACGAACGCTGGTTACGTAAGCGTATACCCGCCAGTAATCGCTACACTCTGCACTTAAAAAACGTCTTTATTTTTCCAACGCGCTTTGGCTTTGGCTATTTACTTACCTGTATCAGCTTATTCTTGCTGGGAACCAACTACCAAAACAACCTGATGCTGTTGCTGTGTCAGTTTTTACTTGCTGTCTTTTTGCTCCACTTATTCATTAGTTACCGGAATTTCACTGCAACCACGCTTTCGCTAAAACCCATAGCACCGGTGACCGCGGGCGAACATGCCCTGCTTACAGTGCAATTAGAAGACAAACACCCGCAGCAGCCATTTTACGGTGGCTTACATATGCAACTGCGCGGCACCTCACTATCGCTGCTCAATCGCCGTGCTGATCAGGAAAAGCAGTTGAAGCTGTTACTGCCAACCCGAGTCAGGGGAATCTTTAACCTACCCCGAATCACTTTTTCGTCGACATACCCACTAGGACTGTTTCGCTGCTGGACTCATTTGGATTTTGAGCAACAGCTTATCGTTTACCCTGCCCCTGTACCGTCCTCACTTAGATTAGACAGTGCAGATACAACGCAAGGCGATACCAGTGGCCCCAACCTCGGTATCGATGAATTTGACAGTTTAAGACACTTTCGACCCGGCGATCCTATGAATCGAGTCGCCTGGAAACAGGCAGCAAAAGGGGGTGACCTGGCGACCAAGACGTTTACTCAGTCCCGCCAGGAAAGCGGCTGGTTGAGTTTGGCCATGTATCAGGATGAACCGCTGGAGAAAGCACTGGGATTGCTAAGCTATCAGGTAAACAGGCTGATCGGACAACAGCAAACCTTTGGTTTGCGTCTGGGAGATCAGATTGTTGAGCCCGGCAGCGGTGAACAACACAAATTACAGTGTTTGGGCCAGCTTGCTCAGTACCGCACTACGGACCAGCCCTATGCAGCCGATTGACAAACTGATCCGCAATCAAACCGCCAGCTTATTGATGGCGATAGTGTTTTGCATTCTGAGTATCAGTTTGTTCGAGCCACTGTTGTTCTGGGTGTTGTTGATTGCAGTATGCGCCACGGCCATGCGAGTGGTCATGTACATTGGCTGGTATCAACCTGTTCCCAGTTCCCGCACTATCAATTTGCTCGGCTTATTGTGTTGTGTATGTTTGGTGTGGTTCAGCTTTTCCATTGGCTTGTTGTTAACCATGGTCAATCTGCTCATTCTGGCGGGCGCGCTAAAACTGATGTTGCTGAATGCTCCAAGGGATCTGTTTCACCTGTTTTGCACCGCGTTGTTTGTTATTGGTATAGGCTTTACCTTCCATCAATCCTTTGTAATGACGCTGTTTTATGGCCTGCTGACCCTGGCGCTGCTAGTTGCCCTTGCTCGCTATTTTACGCCATCGCAAACCGTTAGCTGGCATGCTAAACGAGTGCTCACAATGGGCATACAAGCACTGCCCATTGCCATTTTGCTGTTTTTAATTGTGCCCAAATTACCGCCCTTGTGGAAAATGCCGGTAGGCAAAAGTACCGAAACCGGCCTCACCGACACGGTCTCCCCTGGCGACATTGCTTCTTTAACCCAGTCCTCTGAACTGGTCTTTCGCGCGACCTTTGAAGGCCCTGTACCTGAGCCCCATGAACGCTACTGGCGTGCCATTACCCTGGAACAGTTTGACGGTAAACAATGGACGGTGAGCCCGCTGCGCAAGCAAGCCAGACAGCAATACCGGTTGCTTAACTACGAATTTTCGCCGTCGCTTAGTGGCAGTTGGTGGCAGTATGAAGTGATAGCTCAACCGACCAATAAACACTGGCTGTATGGCATTGACATTGCCGTGCCCGCCGATCACGCCAGCGACCAAATGATTTGGCGCGGCGCCGATTACCAGATCCTAAGTGAATCACCGTTGTCGACCAGACGCGCTTATCGCCTGCGTTCTTACCCGAATGCCGATATGAGCCAAACGCTGGAATCATTGGATCAGCGCCTTAACCTACAAAAGCCAGAAAGCCCGGCCGTGAATCCCCTCACCCAGGAGTGGGCACGGGATATTGCGACACGTTTTTCTGATCCCGAAGACAAAATCAAAGCCGTGCTTGAGTATTTTATTACCCAGGGGTTTACCTACACCTTAACGCCGCCTGCAATGCCCGACCAACCAGTGGATGATTTCTTGTTCACGCATCAGCAGGGCTTCTGCTCCCACTACGCCAGTGCCATGGCCTACACGCTTCGTTTAATGGACATTCCGGCCAGAATGGTGGCAGGCTATCACGGCGGCGAAGTACTTCAGCCTGGCGTACTCAGTGTGTATCAGTACGACGCCCATGCCTGGGTAGAGGCCTGGATAGGCGAACAAGGCTGGGTTAGGTTTGATCCCACTGCAGTCATAGCCCCACAACGCATTCAATTTGGCATTCAGCAGGCCGTTGAAGAAGAAGCCTTCCTGGCTAACAACCAACTGGCGCGATTGAAGCAATTGCCTTTCCTGGCCGATCTGCAAATGTTGTATAGCTTAATGGATTACCAGTGGAGTCGCTGGGTACTGGGGTTTGACGCGCAGCGTCAACAGAATCTGCTAGCGTTGCTACTGGGTAAAGTTACCGGCAAGAGCATTACTTATCTGGTGCTGGCCATATTCGGTGTTATTGGCCTGCTGCTGGCACTGTATTTTATTCCTCACTGGCGCAAGCAACAAATGGAACCCGTGGTGTTGTGGTATCAAAAGGCCGTTACTGCGGTAGCGGGATACACCGGCATTCAGCGTAAAAACCTTGGCCCTCAGGCCTACCAGGACAAAGTATTCGCGCATTTGCCACCAGCCAGCTCAGCCCAATTTCGTTCGCTGAGCGAGCAATACATCCGCTTGCAGTATCAACCAGCACAACCGGATCGTAAAACCGCCGCTTTTGTAAGCGACTGCAAGGCGTTTATCAGGCAAATTCGACGACAACCCGCAGCCTAGTTGACAAAACCCTGTCGGCCTTTATGGTGTTGATTCAATAATCATAAATCAATACGACAGGGACGATTCCTATATGCGTCTTATTACACTAGTAACCTTACTTGGCCTGAGTGCCGGCAGTCTGGCCAATACCGACTATTACCGCGATCCTTCACTACACAATGACACGCTTACGTTTACCGCCGAAGGCGATATTTGGGTGTATCAGTTGGGGCAGCAATCGGCGACACGATTGACCACCCACCCTGCAGAAGAGCGCGAGTCCGCAATATCACCAGATGGCAAATCAATCGCTTTCGTGGCCAATTACGAAGGCACCAATGAAGTCTATGTAATGCCCGTGAATGGCGGTTCTGCCAAACGCATCAGCTTTGAGAACAGTGCCGTAAAAGTACACGGATGGACCCCAGAGGGGAACGTTGTCTTCGCCACTATGTCCCGGGTTGGCCCTACCGGTAACTGGACATTAAAAACCGTGGATCCCAATACACTGATCAGTACCACACTGCCGGTCGCTGATGCTGTTGAAGGGGTGGTAGATAATAGTAATGAACTGTATTTCGTGCAGTTTGGCCTGCAAGTCTCGAATGATAATGCCCGCTACTATCGAGGCGGCGCGCAAGGTGAATTGTGGCGTTTTGATTTAAACGACGATCGCGAGGCGTCTCTGTTAACTGGCGATCACGATGCCTCTGTCAGAGAGCCGATGCGCTGGCAGGACACACTGTATTTCATCAGCAATGAAAATGGCAATGACAATATCTGGCAAATGACGTTGTCTGGTAAACGCAAAAAAGCCATTACGGATTTCAGCGACTACCCGGTTCGGGATGCCTCGCTCTCAAACGGTAAAATTGCTTTTCAGCATGGTGCCGACATAAAGGTACTGGATTTACGCGACAACAGTATTACCACGCTCCCTATTCACCTGACATCTGATTTTCCACACAAGCGGGACAAGTGGCTGACAACCCCCACAAAATATATGACTAACGTGGGCTTTTCTGGAGAGCAGAAACAAGCGGTCATCACCGCCCGAGGTCACATTGCTGTAGCCAGCTCAGACGGCCGCCGCTTAAAACCCATCAGCACGCCGGCGCAATCTCGTTCCCGCAAAGCGATATTAAGCCATGACGGAAAATGGGTTTATGCCATCAATGATGCCAGTGGCGAAATGGAAATCTGGCAATTCGCAGCCGATGGCTCCGACGAACAGAAGCAGCTTACACAAGACGCAACCGTAAGTCGCTGGAACCTGGTTTTATCACCTGACGGTAAATATATCGCCCACGATGACTTCAATGGTGACCTGTGGCTGCTTAACCTGGAAACATTGGAAAACCGCAAGGTATTTGAGGGGCAATCGGAAATGAGCCCCTATGCCAATGTAGTGTGGAGTCGCGACAGCAGATTATTGGCACTCACTGTTAATACACAGGGCAATCAGCGCAGCCGGCTTTACCTGCTTGATACGCAAACCGATGACGGTGTGTTACTCACCAGTGATAAGTACAACAGTTATTCCCCGGCGTTTTCGGCAAACGGTGACTGGCTGTACTTCCTGTCTGACAGAGCGTTTACCCCCACAACTCGCTCGCCGTGGGGCGACCGCAACATGGGTACGAGCTTCGACAATAAAACGCTAATTTATGCCTATGCTTTAAAGCAAGACGCCGAATTTCCTTTTCAGCAGCCCAATGAACTGGCCATGTTAAAGGATGAGCCGGAATCTGACGACGCTGAGCCTGAATCTGAAGAAACGGCCGCAGAAGACAACAGTGAAGACGAGGCCACAGAGACAGAAGATACCGCACCTGAAACCGTGGTTGACTGGCAGGGGTTATCAGAACGACTGTGGCAGGTACCTGCAAAAGCTGACAACTACACACAGTTGCGGGCAAACAACAAATACCTGTTCGTCAGTCAACGTGAAGGAACAGGCAATAAAACGGCCCTGAAAGCGATTCGTCTCTCGCCGAAAAACGAAACATCTACGGTCGTCTCTCCTATCACCGGTTTTGACATGAGCCCCGATGGCAAACAGCTGCTAGTGTTAAAACCCAGCAGCAACAATGATCAAATTTACGTGGTACCTGCGGGCAAAAAATTCCCGTCAGACAGCAAACCATTCAGAATGAATGTTAAGGACTGGCAACTGCGCATTTCACCGGAGCAGGAATGGCAACAGCTGTTTCACGACGCCTGGTTGATGCACCGGGACTTCTTTTATGACAAAGCCATGCGTGGCGTTGACTGGTCTCAAGCAAAAGCCAAATACGCCCCCTTACTGGCGCGTATTACCGACCGCTATGAACTCAACGATGTGCTGGCGCAACTCATCGGCGAACTGAATGTCTTGCATTCACAGGTATATGGCGGCGATGTGCCAGACACGCCGGACCGTCCGAAGCCGGCCAGTCTGGGAGCCATGCTGACACAGACTGAGCAAGGCGTGGTAATAGAACATATTTATCAGTACGACACTGAGCTACCAGCCAATGCATCGCCACTGCAAAAGCCGGGCACTAATGCTCAAAATGGCGATATTATTCAGGCCATTAATGGCCGGGAAGTAAAAGACATACAAGCGGTTCACAACGCGCTGCTTAACCAGGCAGGCAAACAGGTTGTGCTAACCCTTCTGCGTGACGGTGAATCACACCATACCGTGACCTACCCTATCAGTAACGGTCAGGCCTTCCGCTTGCGCTATCAGGACTGGGTGACGTCTAATCGCAAAAAAGTAACGGCGCAGGATGATGACATAGGTTATATGCACATTTACGCGATGGGCAGCAATGATGTCAGCGAATTTGCCAGAGAGTTTTATGCCGCAAACCAAAAAGGCGGACTGATCATTGATGTGCGACGCAACCGCGGCGGCAATATCGATAGTTGGTTAATTGAAAAGCTACTGCGCCGGGTGTGGATGTTCTGGACCATTGGCAACGCCGATCCCTCAACAAATATGCAACAGACCTTCAGAGGCCACCTAGTTGTTCTCGCCGATCAGTACACCTACTCCGACGGAGAAACCTTTACTGCTGCGGTAAAATCCTTGGAATTGGGACCGGTGATAGGCAAACAAACAGCCGGTGCGGGGATTTGGTTGCGCGGACTAAACAGACTGGCTGACAACGGCATGGCACGAGTGGCTGAACTGCCAGTGTTTGATATGGAAGGAAACTGGGTTGTGGAAGGCCACGGAGTGAGCCCGAATGTTGAAGTAGACAATTTGCCCCATGCTACCTTTAACGGACAAGATGCCCAGTTAGAAGCGGCGGTGAAATACCTCAAAAAACAACTACGGAAAAAACCCGTTAAACCACTGAAACCCAAAGCGTACCCAGCGGTTGATGAAACCGCGAAGGACGTGAAATAACCAACACAAATAACAAAGGGGCAGCATTGCCCCTTTGTTTTGTTTGTTTGTTTGTTTGTTTGTTTGTTTTTGCATTTTATCAAAATTAGTCCGGCTCTTTGCTATAAAAAGAATGCTTTCACAATAAGTAGTAATTGCATTGTATTTTACAGATAAAAGGAGTGTGTATTCTTATTACTAAGCACACAGTTATTGCACTAACGCAGTAGTTAAAAATACTAGCATATTTACGTAACTTTCTAATTTGGTTAATTGCTAGCGACTCTGTCAGTTCCTACTCTTTTTTCTTTGGTTAATTATCTCAAGATTATTAGCCTCCAGGTTCTATTTTCCAATAATAGATATACGACTCACAGGCATACGTTGAATTTGCAGAGTAAGTACCATCTTCATAAGCAATAATATAACTAGGTAGTTGGGCTTGGCCCCCATGAATTCTCAAAGCACCTACTTTAAACTTTGAAATCACTGAGTCATCAGGGCATTTTTGTGGGGTGTGCGATGTTTCACTTAAAGAAAAAGTACCATATGAAGGATTTGATCTGAATTGATAAGTAAAATCATCGTTAAATGTTATTTCACTAGATTCAGTGTCGTTATACCCAGAAACTTTAAGCGTTTTTCCAATGAAAGCGCGATATCCCGCATTTGAAATTGTCAAATTTACTGGTACGCTGACAGCCCTACTGTTGCTAGCGTCATATACCTCAATTACATAATCAGTATCCTCAATGTCTTCCGCAATAAACTCACCACTGAAGTATATTCGCGTAGTTTCTCGCGGACCTTCAACCAAATTGTTCCATACTTGCACTGTCTCACCATTCAGACGTAAGCCAACATGCTCATAAATATCGTTATATACAGTTAAGCTATCATTCGGTTTAATTACTTTATAAACGTCTACTAATTCATTTGAAGAGTTGCCTGGGCCATTGTAAAAAACTAATTCATAGTTATTTACAATTACATTCACATTAACTGTGTAATCAAATTGTGAGCGACCCGCCTCACCCAAGGTAATAATGACAGTTTGATCTTCTACACTCCGGTCTTCTTTGGGGGCAAAATAAAACTGAACATTTTCATTGTGTCCAAGTACTAAGTTCTCTGGTAAATCTGATGGCTCAAGTGAGTTTACTAGCTTTAGTTCAAAATCATTTGTGTTTGACCATCTAATATTATTTAAATCAATAGAACTATAACCGATGTTTTGTATTGTGAAGACTAACAACTCATCTTCTTCAACCACGAAGTTAATAGTTCTTGGCGTAAAAACTTCTCCCTCTTCATCCCAACTAATCAGTTCTGGCTCATCCTTTACAAAAAGCTGAACGTCGAATGAAATATCAGTATCATATTTACTGTAATAAAGGGTTACGGTGAATTCGGAATAGCCTTGCTCTGGAACTACTTCATAGTCAATAAAATCTGCGACAAAGCTTATCCAGGCGGAACTGGAGGAATAAATATCAAAACTTACATTTGGTTCGGAAACAGATTTAACCGTAAGAAGTGAGCCCTCAACACTTTCGGTTCTTGTAGGTTCAATATCTATACGGGCAATTAAAGATGTGAATTTCCCCATTCCAACTTCAGTTTCATTGAGCATATTTAATAGAGAAACAATCATACTTGTTGCCTCAACGAAATACCCTTTGGTTTCTTCGTCTTTGATTGTCAGATCTATTTCAAACTCCATTTGTTCTGGAACATCCTCGTCAAAACGATGGGTTGAGGTGGTATCCTGAGGAAATACTTTTGTATCACTTAAATATTTTAACGTATTGCGTTTTGTAGAGGATGAGCCTAACAAATCATCATAGGGTTCTAGACATGTATTTAGAATCTCTGTTTGCTTTTGTTCCATGATGGATGCGCCTTTTAAGGCGATAGCCAGGCCAACACCCGAAATTGCAACACCCAGCGGAGCAGTAACAACTCCCGTTGTGGACAACACACCCACGCCGACAATACCAGAGCCACTAGCTAGTAAAATAACGCCACGAACGTATCGTAAACCCAAGGTCGAGCATTTTTCAAAATCGATAGCATTGATAGCTACCTGTCCCCCATTACTATTCAGCTCCTCTTCTGCAATGTAGTCTAGTATTGGTCCAAAATTCTGTTTAAAAATGATGGCAAAAATGGCTTTTTCACTTTCGGTCAGGCTATCAATACTACTTTTTATTTCGTCTAAGTCGACTGATTCGAGCTCATCCCTGTAATCTTCAAAGAAAGTATCAATTTCACTAGTCAAATATTCGCTTGGGTTATCGACCGTTATCGCTTCATTGATCTCCAGTTCAGAAGTAAATGTGTAGCTAGCAATAGTAACTTCGAGGGTAACTGAGCCTACTTCTGTGAACGGAATAAATAGCAGTAACTGCCCGTCGAATATTGGGTCTTCTGAAGTGAGCAACGTCACTTCTGTGTTGCCTAGCATTCCAAATGCTTCAGCGACCGAAACCTCAGGCCCGGTAACTTCAAAACTAATGACTTTGCCCTGAGTAATCTCTTCAGGGACTTGGGTAACCGTAAGTTTAACAGGATTAACTGTTATGGTTTGCGATTTAGTGGCACTATTTCCAGCGCTGTCTCGTGCGGTAATTTGGCAACTTATATCGGTAATCTCGTTAACATTAGGAGTGCTTAGAATAGCTCCTGATGTCTCGCCCGCATTACAATTCAGCGTATATGAAATTGTACTATCTTTATTGTCAGTAACGGAGATATCAAACTTTACATCTGACTGTGCCCACACTGTTGTGTCAGCCACCTGGACATTTATAACTGGAGCTATAGTGTCTGACTCTTCTGCTCCACCAGACCCACAAGCGTTTAATGTTAAAATAGAGGTAATTAAAAATAGCGCTTTCTGTATAGCTTTTGACGAATTAAACTTCATTGATATCCAGGTCCATCTTTCTATTAAAGTTTATGCTTCTTTTTGCTTATTAATTGAACAAGATTTACACCATACTAGCAGAAAAGCCCCAATTAAGTGCAGTGTTTTATATATCCCATTATTGGTGAGCCGCGAATTTACCGCCGAAATACCCCACTGGATAAGCTAGGCCATTTTGCGGGATTTATCGAATTGCACAGCAGGCTACCAAAACCCTTATCTCGCCATTGATCTTGCATTGGCAAAGTCTTTAAGAACTGACTATTCTTTTGTTCGCTGTCGTAAACTAAAACAAGCCCCAGCCGCTACACTTCGCCTAATCGAGCTGCCACCCAGTGCAGGCTTAACTCGGCGTACATGGCATTAATCACTGCTTCTACGTTTTTAAGCCGTGCATTCATAACCTGAGATGCCCTTGCATTAAGCTTGAATAAATCGCTATCGCCTTTCTCAAAACGCTGTTGCTCCAGCCACGACAACTCTTCTTTAACTTTGGTATTTTGTTGTTGTAGCTGCGCCACGCGTTGTGATTGCTCCCACTGCACTACGGCTTGCTCAAACTCTTGTCGCAGTTTTTGTTCAGCAAGGTTCAACTCCAGTTTACTGGCCGCCAATTCGGCATCGGCTTTCGATAGTTTGGCTTTGGCTTTGCGGTTACCCAATGGATAAGAGAACTGCAGGGCCACTTTGGTTTCGGTATCTTCAAGGTTAACCGGGCCACTACCAAAATCCTGTGCAACTGCCGCTTTCATATCTAAGGTTGGCAGCAACTGGTTTTTAGCCAACCGTTGTTCATTGGTTAACGAGGCGACACCGGCCGCCCGCGCCTGAATAACCGGATGCTGGCGCAACGCCGTACGCAATTGCTGAATGTAAGTCTGGTTCAATGAAAACGGCCAGTTGATGTCGAGCCCAAGTAGATAGTTTTGTAATTCCTATAAAGTGATCGAATATGTTTCCTAAAACACCAGTTTTTCATCACCGACAACAATTTAGACTAAGCTTATTTGGATTACTCAACCTTGCACAAAAGCTTGCCTTTCTTTACTCCATGAATACCAAGGATACGGACATGGAAGCACCAATCAAACGCGAAACGAACAAAAGCCTCTCATTTGGAGATAGGTTAACCAAAGCCATGATTAATGTTGGCCACACCAAAAATGCATCATTAGCCGCTGAAATTGGAGTGTCAGAAAGTACTATTTGTCGATGGAAATGTGGATCTGCAATTAAACTAAAACACATTATTAAACTAAAAAACGCATTATCTGTTTCGTTGGATTGGCTAATTTGTGGTGAGGGTGATATGGCAGGAGAACAACCGCGACTAAAATATTTAATTACAACAAAATTGTCGGAAAAATCAGCTTTAGAAGTAATCTCTTTTCTGAACGAGCATATCAATTCCAATAAGAGTTGAGCACTACGCAAACAGAAACATCATATTCTTGCATGTTACGCAAGGTATTCATGTGAGACAGAAGGTTCATTGCACTAACTTAACTATGAGCAGTTCGCTCAATATCACAACGTTAAGGTAAACATTATGTGTAAGAAATCATCAGGAAGTTTCAGTATTGAATTTAATGAGGAACAGGACTTTAAAATGTTTGGCCATTCCTATGCCAAATGTTATGCAAATTTTGGTAGTCGTGGGCAGTTTTCAAGACCATCACAAAGCGGCGATAACAGTTACTCAATTGAGTTTTCAGCCGATTGCGGTTGCGACTCCGTCATTGGGAAATTCAACGCGGCCTATAAAAAGACATTTGGAGACAAGAAGACAGAATTGAGGGTGCTGCCACATCAGGAACTACTGTTTGCAGATGGAACGTCTACTGCAGAGCAAGTTCCAAGCGCTTACAGTATTGCATTGAATAGTTGTTCAATCTCAAATAATGAGATCTACAAACCAACTGACCAATTTCCAGAAGTGTCTACATTGGCAGTCAATTCCCCGACAACATCTGTTAATGCGACAGCGATTGATAGTCAAATGAACTATGCAGCCCCTGATATTGACAAGAAATTTTCAGAAGCAGTGGCGAATGTAACACTTTACTCGCAAGCTGCAGCTCGCTCTGTACTTCAAAGTAAAGGTATCGATATTAGCTCGTCAAAATATCTTACTACCGAACAATGGTATGACGAAGTTATTGCACAAATGTCTGACCTCGGATTCATAGTACATTCAGCATCTGCAGGTAAAGTAAATAAGTCCACTCATAGTGGAGAAATCAATCTAAAAGACATAGTCACCACTATAGTTTCGGCATATATTGCCGGTCCTGAGCTCTCAGAATTCGAAAATCTAGCCAAATTGTTAACAGAAGATCCTGATAATACAGGTGTGGCTAACTTTTTGGACTTCTGGTGGAATTCTGCGAGTTCTCATGAAAATAATTCGCAAGTTGCATGGGGCCCGGTAACAGTTGACCAAGGCTCAGCAGAAGTGACTTGCATTTATATGAACATTGATGTGGCTTTCAAAGACTGGCGTTCGCTTTTTGTCTCATTTCACAGTGAAAATGTGAATATTGCCTCGACAGCCATAACCTTAACATTAGATATGGAAGTTTACGATAAAGTCAAAGGTGATATTACAAGCGCTTTAGGCGATCAAATTAAGAAACACATTAAAAAACAGAAACTAAATTTTGGCAGCTAGTGTAGTTGAGGGCTCATGAGGGCCCTTTATAAACAATATAATGGGAGTCAAAATATGGAAAACACATCCAACAAACAGGTTTCGCTTGTATTTTCGCCAATCAAAAATACTGTTCAAATAAAAGATGAGGTGAATTATAACGTCGGAGCCGCCTCAATTGAGCAAGTACTAATTTTTCATCAATGTACCCAGCCAATATCATCCAGCTCAGCAATTAATAATTGCTTGCTTTATGCAATAGCCGCATCAAGAGCAAATGGAGAAAAAAAGCGTTTATGTAACACAACACCAGTTGAAGAATTGGTCAATCAACTTAGTCAACTTGCTTTTTCAGTAACTAGCTCAAAAGAGATAAAAATTACTGACCATGCAGAAAAAGCAACAACACATCCATTGAGCGAGATGTGGAAATATATTGTTAACTATTCGACATCAAAATGGCAAAAATCACTGTTGAAATATCTTGCAACTACACTTTCGAATAGCAAAAAACCTTTGACCTCTGAGCCTCGAATAACGGCATGGTGGACAGATGCCGTCAACCAAGGAAGTCCAATAATTTTTGGTTTTATTTGTAATGATTCAACAGTAACTTTATCGTTGTTTTTTGTTTCATTTTCATCAAAGCCGAACTCACAAATTATGAGTAAAGCAGATTCATTAATTGATATTCGGAATGTAGAATTAGCTTTAAATACAATTGAATACAAGGCAATAGAAAATGAACTTAGAGACAAACTCGGGGGTCATGCAGCCAAAGACATAACGAAGTTTGATTTCTCCATATCACCCAACGACTTCAAAGTATGAAGCTCGTCTTGAATTCAGAAAATAAGTAAAGCTCTCATGGTTAATTGGTGTCAGATGTTCAAACACCTTCTGGTAGCGTTTTAACGTCGTCAAACAATTTGTGTATTACCATGAGACTCTAGCAGTTGTTCAATGAGTATCCTTGCCGGATAACGGGCTAATCTTGCGAGAATCATACAAGTGCCTGTAAATTTCATCTTTGGTTCGTCGCAGTAAACAAAAACAAGCCCCAGCCGCTACACCTCGGCTAATCGAGCTGCCACCCAGTGCAGGCTTAACTCGGCGTACATGGCATTAATCACTGCTTCTACGTTTTTAAGCCGTGCATTCATAACCTGAGATGCCCTTGCATTAAGCTTGAATAAATCGCTATCGCCTTTTTCAAAACGCTGTTGCTCCAGCCACGACAACTCTTCTTTAACTTTGGTATTTTGTTGTTGTAGCTGCGCCACGCGTTGTGATTGCTCCCACTGCACTACGGCTTGCTCAAACTCTTGTCGCAGTTTTTGCTCAGCAAGATTCAACTCCAGTTTACTGGCCGCCAATTCGGCATCGGCTTTCGATAGTTTGGCTTTGGCTTTGCGGTTACCCAATGGATAAGAAAACTGCAGGGCCACTTTGGTTTCGGTATCTTCAAGGTTAACTGGGCCACTACCAAAATCCTGTGCAACTGCCGCTTTCATGTCTAAGGTTGGCAGCAATTGGTTTTTCGCCAACCGTTGTTCATTGGTTAACGAGGCGACATCGGCCGCCCGCGCCTGAATAACAGGATGCTGGCGCAACGCCGTGCGCAATTGCTGAATGTAAGTCTGGTTCAATGAAAACGGCCAGTTGATGTCGAGCCCCAGTACATTGTGCTGAGCCGCAAAAGGCGTGGACTCACCGGGCACCTGCCAGAAAAACGACAAACTCTGAACAGCTACCTGGCGTGATTGTTCAAGCGTTGCCAATGCTAACTGCTGCTCTAAAATACTGGCATCAAATTCGGTGAGTGTTACCGCCGGTAAATCACCGTTATCTACCCTCGCCTGCAACCCTTTTCTGCGGGCGTGCAGCGTATCGATAAGGTCGTGCACGGTGGCAATTTTTAATGTGGCTTCATACCATTTCAGGTACTGACTCAGGCCTTTAAAAATAAAATCATTTCGCATTAGCGAGGCTTCGGCCTGCCATTGTTCTATTGCCACCCGCGCATTGGTGAGTGCTGTTCTGCGCGAGTCGGTTTCCCGGTTTCGCAGAAGTGAAAGGGAAACGCCAATACTTGCTTCACCGCCAGTTAGCGTGTCCATCTGCTGTTCGTAGACGGGGAAGTTTCCTCCAGCTACCCGATACTCGGTGTACAACTTGGCATTCATGCCCGCGAGCGGCTTTACCGCACGCTGCGCAACCTGATTGCCGTCGTAATATCCCGTCAGGCGCATTGCCACATCCTGCTCCAGTTTGATATCAAACTCACTTTCAGCCATCACCAGCGACGCATCATATTTCACTCCTTTTTGCTCAATGAGTTGTAAATAGGGATGCGCGTTTGCAATAGTATGAATAAACTCAGGCACGCTGGGTATGTGCTGCGTAGCAGTATCGGGTACCTGAGATTGCGCACTCGCAGCGCCGCTTATTACTGAAGCCATTAGTCCTATCGCAACGGAAATTCTGCGCAGCATCATTTCGCGCTCCCTTGTTGCTCTATTTGCTGGGTTTGTTGTGTTTGCTGTGGCGGGAAGTTATTGAGCTGACGCCACAATTCATAACCCAGTCTGACTTCTTCCAACAAGATCCACGCACGCACACGACTCCCTAAACGCACTACGTTTGCACTGGGCCAGGGAATATCTTCTGCATCGGGTTTGATCCACACCTGAAATGCCCCCATCTGGTTCGCGACGGGTTCAACGTATTCCACTTCTCCCCCAAAGGTACCTACCGCCGTGTCGGGCCAGCCACTGAATTGAATAACCGGCCAGCCTTCGAACTGAATTCGCGCTTTCGCACCGGGTTTGACGAGTGGCGCATCGAGTCCACTCACCGTGATTTTAACGTAACGGGTCACGCCATCGGGTATAAAATGTCCCAGAACATCGCCGGCTTTCACATATGTTGCAGTGCCCCCGGCAAACAAACGCACTATGGTCCCGTCGACGGGCGCGACTTTGGTCAGCGTTTCCTGTCGGGATAACACCATGCTGACTGAGGTTATATCAGCCTGTGAACTGGCTGCTTTAGCGCGCAGGGACTCAAGTTGTATTTGTGCAGCTTCAACGTCACGTTGAGACACCAGGCCCTGCTGTAACAGCGCTTTTTGTCTGGCTAGGTTTTTCTGAGCGTTCTCCACGGCAGTCACATCCGCCTCGTGCCGTTGCTTTGTTGCCGCCAATTGCGACTGCAGTTTTTCGATACGCTGGGTATCTACGTCTGTCAGGGTAACAATAGGGTCCCCTGCTTTTACTTTCATCCCCTCCCGGACGTGCCAGGTCTTAATTTGCCCGTCTACCAATGCTGAAATGGCCTGCATTCTGCCATTTGGCTCCATAGAGTCCACGCTGCCCTGCCCGAATGCAGTCTGGATCCAGGGGGTAAACCACAAAACCGCAGCGGCAATAAGTAAAGCGCCAATAATCAGCCCTGTTACTACCTTGTGGGTTCGGGGCATCGACTGTTCAGAGACAGACACAATATTTTGCAGGAAACGCTCTGCGCTATTCATGAGTGCCCTCCTCTGCTGTATTTGGTGTAAAAGCCGTTACTTCCAGCGTGTCGTGCAACGCCAGAATGCCATCAAATTCACCATCAACCGGCATGTTGGTAAAGTACAATACCGTCCAGTTCATGCTGTAAATACGCCGTAATAATCGCGCTTTAAGCGCATGAGGTACCGCATCAAAATGCTGATTCAACAGCACAATTTGCGGACCAGACAGAATAGCAGCGGCCAGTTTTAGCAACAGGAACTCTAGTGGTTGCAGTGGCGTCCCCAGGTTTGCAATACGAGTAGCCAAACCATCAGGCAAATCATCGATTACCTGTGTTAGCTCTACCATATCAAGGGCTTTGCTGATTTGCGCAAACGTAACTCCAGGGGCAGATAACTTCAGAAACTGTTCGATGCTGCATTCAACAATCAGTGACCTGTCGAGCGAATAGACCGCCTGACGTAACTCATACTTGTCGTAATCAAACAGGTTGTGATCGCCCAATAAAATGTCGCCCCTCACTGGCCTGTCGTAACGCTTTAAAAAGCTTCCAAGTTGTTTTTGAACCCAGCTTTTTCGCGTGGTCACAAAGTACTTCTTGCCCGCCTCAACGGTAAAGTCGATATGGCATGCATCCTGGTGATGGCGCATGGTTACACGCTTGAGTTCAAGCTTCGAGCCGTTTGGTACCAGGCTACCACCATCCTCATGCACAGCCTCTTGAGGAATGGCCAGGGCACCGCCGATTTTTTCAGACGCACCGTACAACTCGTAGTAGAGCTTCAGGTATTGAGAGAATCGCGAAAGACCAAAAAACACCGCCGACATGATCAACTCAGCGGCAACCAACTGGCCAATGGAAAGCTGGCCTATGACCACCAGATACCCGCCTATACCCAGCAACGAAGCACTTGCCAATGCGTAGAGCAACAGGAAAGTAACCGCTTGTCGGAATGTGAAGTGGAAATGGGCTTTATGCTGCTTAACATAAGACGCTATGTACTGCTCTGTATTGCGGCCTGCGTAATCCAGGTGGTCTGCAGATTTAAAAAATTCGTGAGCGCTTGCCATGTCATTCAACCATTTTGCAGAGTCGTATTTTGACTGCGACAGTTTCACCGCCGTGCGCTTGGCCTGATTGCCCCATAGTTTCCAGATGGCGTACATAAGCAGCAGAATCAACAGGTTAAACATAAGTAGAAATGGGTGATAAAACGACACGAGGGTAAAACCGACAACCAGTTGAAGCACCAACGCGAAACCGTCAACCATTAGCGATGGGATGTTTTTCTGGAAGGTCATGATGTCGAAATAACGCTGTGTAATGGTGGTATTGCGCTGGCCATCAAAGAAGCTTTGTGGTGCCATCATGGTTTTTGCTGCCAGTTCCGACGTTAAGCGAGCGTAGACTTTCCTCTCGTAATGCTCCATGACCCGCATTCGCAACGCACTGAGCAAACCTGAAATCACGAGTGTAAAAAACAAAACCATCGACAATATAACCACCGCTCTGACGGAGCCTATATTGGCAATGCTGTTGATCAGTGTTTGAACCGCAATCGGCACAGCCAGGGTGAGAAAACTGATCGCCACGCCGTAAGCAATGGCTACATTAAAAAAGCCATGCTCAGGTTTGAGTAATGCGACCAGGTGCTGCTTGATTGCTCGTAAATCAATGGACTTTTCCATTTGAAAGATTTCACTCCATATCACAATGTGTTGCTACTTTACCCAAACAACAAGTAAGATAAAATCTGATATTTTCTTATTTAATAATCGAATTTTTCTACGTTATGTATAACCTGAACTTTCGCCACCTCTATTATTTCTATTTAGTAGCCCGTGAAGGTAACGTGGTCAATGCCGCAAAATTGCTGCACGTTACACCGCAAACCGTCAGCGGACAGCTATCTACGTTTGAATCTCAGATAGGTTGCCAGCTTTTCGACCGCATCAACAAGCGCCTTTACCTGAACAGCAAAGGCAAAGCGGTCTATGAACATGCCAGCGAAATTTTTCACCGGGGCAATTTACTTACCGAGATCATTCGCAACGATCATGAAACCACTCAACAACAATTCACTATAGGGATCACAGATGCGATTCCCAAGGTACTGGCTTATGACTTCCTTGCCAATACCATGCGCGACAATCCGCAGGTTAAATTTCAGTTCAGGGAAGGTAACTTTGACGCATTAGTCAGCGAACTGGCCATTAACCATATTGATCTGGTTATCGCTGACCGGGGCATTGCCCCTGGCACCCAGGTGAGTGCCAATAGTTACTTCCTGGGCGAATCGCATGTTGCCTTTTTTACCTCAGACCCAGACACAGCTAGCGAGGCAACCTTCCCGGAATGCCTCGATAACCAAAACATCCTGTTGCCCGGTATTAAGTCAGGTATTACGCTCGGACTTACTACCTGGTTTGAAAGTCAGCACATTTTCCCGCACGTTGTCGCCGAATTTGATGACAGCGCCCTTTTAAAGTTATTTGGTAGTGAGGGGTTTGGTATTTTTTGTGCACCGTCAGCGATTGCCGAGCACGTAGCACAACAATATCAGGTCGTAAAATGCGGTGAAGTCCCCGAGATAAAAGAGCGCTTTTATGCATTAACCAGTAAGAATCAGGCGGCACAAGGCATTGTGAAAGCGGTTATCAATGAAGCTAAAAGCTTGTTGATCAGCTAACGTCAAATCAGCGGGCGTTATTTGAAACGGCCTAAAGCTTCGACCAGTTCATTGGTGTCATGGTCTTCAAAATAGCGTCGAATTTCTCGGCACAACGCCGCGCTTTCTTCCTGCATCAGACGGAAGGTATCGGGTTTAGTTAAAGAATCAAAACTCGCAATCGGCGGACGCTGTTGGTTAAATAGTAGCTTGATACCGAGGGATTTGAGCTCCGGGAACATGGAAACCATGTGCCCTTCATCAAGAAAAATAACGGGTTTTGCGGTCAGAATCCGGCGGTAAACTGAAAAGGAGAAGTAATTCCAAAAAAACGCACATTCACAGCGATCAATCATTTCGTTGTACTGGCTAAAAGACAAAGTGCCATAACACTGAATATTACTGTGTAATTCAGATGCCTTAAGCAGTGTCTCAAGCGCCGGCGTACCTACCACGCGAACGATATATCCTTGTCCTGCGAGTGCATTGATCGTCTCTAAAAAGTCTCCAAGGTAGTCCTGTCGGGATGCCTGCAAGCGGTAGAAGTCTATCTCTGCCATAACAAACACCAGTTCTTTTTCGTTACATGGCTTTGATGCGATGTCTTCAAAGAAACTGACGGAACGATAATAAACCGGCTTATTTCGTTTAATTTGCTGATCTATCGGCACGGGATAAATATGCACGTCGTTGGCGAACTGACGTCGGAGCACTTGTAACCGACCGGCTAAATAAATTGATTTGATATAGCGCTTCGTTATGTGCGTAACGCTGTTGTCATTGCCATTGTTTACAGCAAAATTGCCAGACAGCAATTTGATGTCAATGCCAAGTAAGGGGTCACTGGTGAAAACTGATATCGCCTTCGATTTTAACCGGGTAAGCAACGCAGAAAACTTTATAAAACTATAGGGTTCGTGGGTGTAAACTAAATATCCGGAAAATAGCACAACCGCAGCAGGTTCATGCCTGTCGATCAGGTCTTCACAATCCTGAATGGTGCGATAGGCAAACAACATGTCAGGATTCAGGTGATCCGCAATACCTATCCGGCTTTCCGGAATGACCACCTTTACATCCCATTGCCGACACAAGGTCAAAAAATACGAGGCATGTCCCAATTCACCGTAATCTTCAGACACAATCACGACCATTTTCGGTGATTGTATTTTAGTCATCCGAGTTCCCTTTTGCTCCAGAGTTTATTCTAATAGTTCCATGATGTTTGTAAGTGCTTTACGCGGTGTTGCTATTTACCTTGTGCAAAAAGTGACTACGGGGTAGGTAAATGACTAAATCCCGGAAAAGTTAAAAAAAAGATTGCACCTAAAAATACAATTTATCAAACTAGGGTTGTACATATTTTAACTAATTTCAGGACGCTTACATTTTGCTAAGGAAAGCAGTATCACTTCCTTTGCTTTATATTTTCTCACTGAAAACAGACATAACGTTAACGCAGGTTGCACTAATTCGCCATATGCGGAGCAATAAAATACAAAGCACAACCACGTTAACAAAAGAAACAGAAGGGCAAAGGACCACCTCATGAGCGCAGGTGCCATTCCCCAAAAATAACTGAATATAAACAGGAAGCGGAAAAGTTTGTGATGGAAGTAAAACAACGAGTAAACCGCAACACGTTTAGAAATAGCTGTTGTGCCATGTTGGCGGTGTTAAGCATAGGATTGATAACCGGCTGTTCTTCACCCTATTCCCCTGTTGCTGTAGAAGCAAACCCTCAGGTAGTTGAATCTCTGCAACGCTTTACTCGCGATTATACCCTTCAGGCGGGCGACCAGGTTGAAGTGTATGTGTACCGCCACCCGGATTTCTCAAAGACAGTGACCATTCGTCCCGATGGATATCTGACTCTTCCCGTATTAGATGACATCAAAGCCGCCGGCCTGACACCAATGGAACTTGACCGGTTGGTAACAAAAGCCTTGTCAGTGCGATTAAAAGAACCAGAAGTAAGCGTTTTTGTTGAAAACGTTGTGGAGCCCATGGTTTACGTACACGGTGAAGTTCAAGTGGCGTCTGCCATTCCCATTCGCAAAGCGAAGACCGTAGCCCAGGCACTGGCGCAGGTTGGCGGAATAAAACGCGAAGCGAAAGTGGAGCAGCTCGCCGTTATTCGGTTACACAAGGACGGCCATTTACGCGCAATTACCCTTGAATTAGCGAACCACAGTCAGTCGTCTTATTTCCTCGCCATGCAAAATATTCGCTTGCTACCTGAAGACATTATATTTGTTCCTGAAAGCCACCGCTCGCAATTTGTGCGTGCAATACAAGACTTCATTAATACGCCGCTTACCGGTGTGAACCAGGTGTTAGCTCCTTATTTTCAGTTTCGCTTAATTGAAGAGTTGGACGACGTGAACGAAACCACTGAAGTGATCATAAACTGATGTTTGAAAAAGAAGCCATTCCTCATGTCCCCGAAGCGGATAGCTTTGACGTAAAAGCTTCGCTTAACAATATCAAAAGCTCAGTAATAGGACACCTCTGGGTGGTGCTGGTGGTGTTTGTACTTACAGTATCCGCTGTCACGATGTACATCGTAACCTGGCCCCCCGTGTTTGAAGCCAGCGTAGTTATTTCTGCTGATTCAGAAGAGGATTTAACCCGTAATGCATTCTATCAACAGTGGAATATTTTCCGTCGGGAAGCTACCGGTGACGAAGCTATACTCATGACGTCAGACCCCATACTTCGTATTGTCATTGAAGAAATGGACTTGAAATACGAAGATGTCTACCACCCTTTCATGTCTTATGTGGTGTATTTGTGGGGTGAATCCTGGCTGGGAAAAAACTATCGGGCATTAAAATACAAAATTTTCCCGCCTCCTCCCCTGCCTCCCGGCATCACTGAAGACATGCTCGAAAAATTTAAAGTACTCAAAGACTTTCGTGAAAGCGTAATCCTGCAACCGATTGGCGAAAACAACATTGCTTTGCTAATCGTCCGGGGGCCTTCTCCCCGCGTAGCAGACATCGCCAACAAGCTTATTGAAGTGTACCTGGATGAACGTCGCAAGCGTTACGTAAATGAAGCAAGGACAGCCAGTATCGCGCTGCAAAATGAAACCGAAAAAGCTTATGCAAAACTGGTTACCGTAGAGCAGGAATTACAACAGTTTTACGCTGATAACAGTTTGTACCTGACGTTTGAAAAAGACCGCGTTGAAATGACGCAATGGCTTGATTTGCAAGCTGAGATCAGAGATTTACAGGCACACGAAGCACAATTGCTGCGCACATTAACCGCATTGAAAAAGCAACTGGAAGAAGAAGGCCAGACGCTGATCAAAGGTCAGATTTATCAAGATGACCTGCTTGAGCTTCGGGATAAACTAACCCAACTTCAAATCTCACTGCGTATTGCACGACAAACGTTTCAGGAGAACTCTCCTGAAGTGCTTGAATATAAACGTCAGATTGAAGCCATAGAAGAAATTCTGCAGGAGAAAGGCACGCAGCTCCAGGGCCAAACAAACAAAACCCGCAATGAGTTTTACGAGACTATTCGCCTTAAAATCGGCCAAATCGAAAGTGACCTTGCCGGAGTAAGAGCCGGTATGGAAACCAAACAGGCAACCGTTAAACGTCTGCAACCTATCATGCAGGAACTGCCTTCAAAAATGCAGAAAGCGTATCAACTGCAACGAGAACAAATGGTACTTGAAGGTCAGTACAAAGCGCTAAACGAGAAGCTGGTGCAAGCGACAGTCTCTATGACCACCGCACAAAGCGCGCCTTCGGCAATCAGAATTGTCGATCAGGCCTATGCGCCGGATAAGCCTGCCTGGCCAAACACCAAGTTAATGCTATTGGTCGCGATGTTTTTTGGCGTTGTCCTTGGGGTAATTTGTGCCCTGGGTCTGGACCTTATATTTGTGCGGGTGAACCGTTACAAGCTCTACAACCACAAACAATACCAATTGTTTGCTGTGCTAGAAAATGATGAAGCATTCGTAGACAACGTCTATCAGTTAAAAAAATAGTAAAGGATTTAGTGTGGTCACCTCTCAACGGAGCAAAGGCAATTTTATAGAACGGTTTAATAGTTTCCTGGTGCATAAACTCACCGGGAAGCCTAAATACGCTTCTGTGTCTTACCGCTACATGTGTAAGTCAATCCAACGTGAATTGAAACACGTGGATCCTGAACGGGCTAAAATGCTGGCGTTATCCAGCATGCCGACACCCGTATTTGCAGTGAACTTAGCCTTATTCCTTGGTTTTTCCCTTGCCAGCGAATTGAACGCTAAAGTCCTGTTAATTGATTCTGTAGTCAGACAATCAGACGACACACTGTCTGACAAACTCGGTTTGAATAGCGAGAAAGGCTTTTTTCAGTTATGTACCCAGGCCGATACTGATGCGCTCTCGCTGTGCCAGAACACCGAAGTTGCTTCAGTCGATGTGCTGCCATCCGGGCAGTTTGAGTTTGCCAATGCGGTCATTTTGGATCATCGGTTGCTCGACCTGCAATTAGCAGCATTGTCCAATCATTACGATTATCTGATTTTTACACAAGGCGATATCCGTGAAGATACCCGTTACATGGCCATATCTGAGCGCGTAGACCTGAATTTACTGGTGGTCGAAGAAAACCGAAGCTTCATGCACGATATCGACGAACTTCACCGGTTATTCCGTGACTCGGAGCTCGACAATCTGAAACTGGTTATGACGACCTGAATACCCTAATGAAATCCGCGCTTTTAAAACGTCAGGCTGCTATTGTCGCGATTGTATTGTTTTTTGCGATACTGGCAGCAGCGGCGTCGATTCTGCTAATCAATGGCGATAAGCTGGTAAAAGTCGCGGTAGTGGGGGGGATATTTTTCCCGTTAGTCCTGTATTTGTCGGGCAATCCTCGCTTGTTTTTCCTTGTTGGTTTGGTATTGGCGGCCCCGCTCGGATTGTCGATTAATTTTAAAACCCTCATTCATATTGGCGGAGCCCCTTCGTATAGTGTCGACCTGGCAGATTTCTTTCTGTTTCCGTTGGTTATTTTTCAAATCAGGGACGTCATTATAGGACACTACCGGGACTGGTCCTTCCCGTCTATCAATTACTGGTGGCTGGGTTTAATCTGTCTGGGCTTGCTCAATATTGCAATGGGACCGCTGCGACACCTTCCTGGCTTTGAAGTCATGCGGATGGTCAAGTGCATGATTTTATTTGTTGTCGTGGTCAATGAATGCAAACGTATAAAGCAAATAAACTATGTTGTTATCGCCCTCGCTGCAGGTATGTGCTTACAAGTTGCGGTGGGTGTCGCTCAGTTTTTATTAAAGCGAAGCCTTGGTTTACAAGCCTTAGGCGAAGCATCCTCTGAAGCAACAAAAGGGGCAAATTTAGGCGTATACCTTACCGAAAATGCGGTGTACCGCATCGGCGCGTTAATGGGCCACCCTAATCTGCTTTCCGCCTATCTGGCATTGTTGTTGCCCATTTTTATTGCCCTGTTTTTTTGTCACTACAAACGCTGGGTAAAGGGTGTGTTAGCTTTAGTTATTGCGGGTGGCCTAATGGCCTTGGTATTTACACTTTCACGCTCTGGCTGGATATCTTTTGCCGCCGCCTTCCTAATGCTAATAACCTTAAGTGCATTTGACGGTCATATTCGTTCCAAGTACAGGGCGATACGTGTATTTATGATCGCAGGCACTGTGGTAGCAGGCCTGGCAGTATCTGGGCCAATCATCCAACGCATTACAAAAAGTGACGCAGGTGCCGTTGATTTCCGATTTGAATTTATGGTGGTGGCCGTCAAAATGGTCGAAGCAAAGCCGCTGTTGGGCTTCGGCCTCAATACGTTCGTCTACCACATGGCCCCATATACCAAATACCAGAATGCAGCGGGCTTGCAAAAGGTGTTTGGCGAGCATTGGCCTGCGGTCCACAACACATACTTACTTGTGTGGTCCGAACAAGGCACACTGGGGCTGGTATTTTTCATCGGCTTTCTGATTCACGTGTTCAAGATTTACCGGCAAAACCGGCGATACCGGGTCAACGAATTCACCCACGCCCTTAATCTGGGCATTATGTGCGGTTTTGTTGCCATCCTTATTGATGGCATGGCAAGTTTTTTCATACGAGTGCCTGCTCCCGGGCGGGTATTCTGGATCGTCATGGCTTTGCTGGTTGCCATTAACATATGGAACCGCCGCAACTATCGGGCTCGACTGATAGCCGCCCAACGCGCTGCGATAAGGGAGGGGCTGGATGACAAACAAAAGTAGCCTACCCCTGATCGCCATTGCCAATTTCTCACTGAAAGCCGGGGGTGCCGGACTAAACCTGCTTATTCAGTTGGTGCTAGCCAGAGTGTTAAGTTCTGAAGATTTCGGTATTTATATCATCGCGTTTTCACTGTCGACATCGATTATGGTTATCGCTTCTTTGGGTATTCCATTATCTGCAATCAAATTTATTCCGATTTATCGACACGAAAATCAATGGCCAATGATACGGGGCTTCTTTGGCGCTGGCGCCCTTACTACGCTGATTGGAGGTATACTGTTTGCCGTTATTGCATACACATGTACGTATATGCTGGTAGATAAAGCATCATCGCCTACCCTCTTTAGTGCACTCACGATTGCCATTCTTTCCATCCCTTTTTTAGCCTTATCCCAAACACTCGTTGCTTATCTGCAGTCATTGCAACACGTTATTGCTGCTGAGTTTGTTGCGAATATTATTCGCCCGGTAGTCACGCTGCTCGGTGTTGGCGCCAGTGTCATGTTCATGGCAGATATTGACGTAACATGGATCCTTTGGCTCACCCTATTTGGCATAAGTGCGAGTGTTGCCGTAGGCCTCCAACAATTTTTTCACTATGTCCCTGACTCGATCGCCAATGTAAAAAGCCAGTTTGAACTGAAACCGTGGTTTGCCGCTGGTATATCAACCATGGTGATTATGGGAGGCGTCATTCTCAATGAGCGCATAGATGTTATGTTGGTTGGCGCCTATTCCAGTATTGAGGATGCCGGTATTTATGGCGTGTGCGCACGATTAGCTTTCTTTGTAGGGTTTGCCCTTACTGCTGTTAACGCCATATTAGGCCCCCAGCTTTCCGCTATACTTGCGACTAAAGACATCGATAAATTTAAAAAAGTTGCCGTCATTGGCGCCGCAATGGCTGTTTTTGCTGCGGTGACTCTTTCATTGATTTTAGTGATATTGGATACCTGGGTTTTATCGTTGTTTGGTGAACCCTTCATTGACGGAAAGCCGGTATTGCACGTGCTTTTACTGAGCCAGATAGCGGTTGCCTGTTTCGGTGCAACAGGGGCCGTGGTTGTATTGTTTGGTGGTTATCGTATCACCATTATCAGTGTGATTACTGCATTGCTTTGCAATGTGCTGCTAAACTTAATGTTGATCCCCATCTACGGGCCTGTCGGGGCAGCGTTAGCAACACTTATTGGACAAATTTTAGGCTGTGGTATTATAACCTTGTGGTGTTTACGTCACTCAGGGATAAACTCAACTATTTTTGGGATTGCGGTGTTATTTCGTTCACGAACACCTGCAAATTAACGCGAAAGCACGGATTTTTAGCAAGGATTAACGAATAACCATGACTCAGTTACGCAAAGGTTATCTGCACAGTTACGGCGCTTTTTTTCTCATTCTTGTGGCTTTTTTTGACGTCATGGTCATTGCCGGCAACTACCATTTCGTTCTGTTTGCTAACCAAATTGAGGTTACACAGGATTTAACGTTTATTCTGGTGTTGACCTTGATTGTTTTTTTGTCCATCGCCACCAGCCATTCGTTTTATCGCTCCTACCGAACCTCAAAATTACTCACTGAATTGGGTGAGTTATTTAGTTATTGGGTAAGTACATTTGCCATCATTGCGACACTGATTTTTGTTTTTGAAAACAAAATGCCAATGCCGTCTGACGTCCTGTTGGTATGGTTCATATCTACCCTGACATTTTTATCAATAAGCCGGGTGATATTACGAACCTTTGTATATAAGTTAAGAGCATACGGCAGAAATTTCCGCAGGGTTGCAATCATAGGTGCGACTCCGATCGCCGAGCGGCTTCACCAATCCATTACCAGTAACGATTGGATGGGGTTAAAGTTTTCCGGCTTCTTTGACGACCGCTGTCAAGATCGTTTCACTGAAGATTTCAAAAATAAACAGGTTGATTCAATCGATACATTGCTCAGCCGAATTGCCGAAGATGAAATAGATATTGTCTACATTACTTTGCCAATGAGTGCACAAAAGCGCATTAAAAGCACTATTGATAAGCTTTCGCTAACCAACGTATCAATTTATTATGCCCCCGACTTTTACACTTTCGATTTACTGCGGGCACACTGGGATAATATTGAAGATCAACCCCTGATCAGCATTATCGAAACCCCCTTCGTGGGCGACAATACCGTATTAAAGCGTCTGGAAGACGTGGTCCTGTCATTTTTAATTTTGTGTTGTATTGCCATTCCAATGCTTATTGTGGCAATTCTGATAAAACTGGATTCGTCAGGCCCGGCTATATACCGGCAGAAACGCTACGGTCTGGATGGTAAGTCGTTTACTATCTACAAGTTCAGAACCATGCGCTCTACCCCCGATGACAAAGTGTTTAAGCAGGCCACGCAAAATGATCCTCGCGTTACCCGATTAGGTCGTTTTTTGCGAAAGTACTCCATTGATGAGCTGCCACAGTTTATTAATGTCTTACAGGGCAGAATGTCTGTTGTTGGTCCTCGCCCTCACCCACTCGCATTGGACGACGAACACCTGAATCTTATCAAACGCTACAACCTGCGTTTTAAGGTAAAACCGGGCATTACGGGATGGGCTCAGGTAAACGGCTATCGTGGTGAGACCAAAGAATTACATATTATGGACAAACGGATTCAGTACGATCTTGAATACATCAAACGTTGGTCTGTGTTATTCGATTTAAAAATCATCTTTTTGACATTCTGGACGATCATTAAGCCCGTTAACGCTTATTAGACGCAGAATCCCTGAACAGGGTGACAAGAACGACGATGCAGGTGCGGTAGTAATCACGGCTTAATTTAATAAGTCTCGACTAAACACCTTGTCTGAATCAATTTTACTGGGTTTAGAGCGAAACCCACGATATACCTGCTTTGGCAGAGTATCGTGGCCAATGACCGCGCCAGCATCGATAACGTTGAATTCAGCAACGCGAATATTCGGATTTATGGTCGCGTTCAGGCCAATAAAGGTGTTGTTACCTATGTGACAACGCTCGCCGATAACCGCGGAGGTTACCCAACAGTGTTTTGCGACCGTGCTATGCATGGCTATTCTGGTGCCCGTCCATACAACCACGTTATCTTCGATAGATACCCGGGGATGCAAATAACACCCTTCCATGATCATGACATTCTCACCGACAGTTAATGGCCCTAAAACAGACGCTTTGCTGCTTATGAAGCTGGTCAGGCGATAACCGTCTTGTTTAACCTGGTTAAACTTTTGTTCTCGAAGGCGATTGCATTGCGCAATACCAATTGCAATAAACAAAGACACATCCTGCATATCGAAATTGCTTTGCAGCGCTTCATAGGCAATAACAGGTAACCCTAAAAACACTGTATTGTCTAAATATGCTCTATCAACGGCGAATGCCAATACTTCATAATTAGGCTCAGAGCAGAATTGGTAATACGCCAGCTCTGCAAATTGCTTGTTGCCAACAATTATGATTTTTTCCATAGTCAGCCCACTTTTGCTTGCGTAAGAAGCAATGACAATACTGATTCGATTGTGCTCGCTTCTGTATTCATTTTCGGCAAAAAGCGGATATTTTCTCCAAACTTAGACACCAGATAATTGTGTGAAATGAGTGTATCGAAAAAGTGGTTGGCCTGAGCTTCACTCCGACATGCCAGTACCCACAGTAAGCCTTTCCCACGTAATTCACAGCCATACTGTTCAAACCTTTTCTGAAATCCGACAAAGGTCTGTTCTACACGACTGATCTCGCTTGGTTGAATACGCTCAGTGATTGCTTCCAGCGTGGCGAGAATTGCTGCACAGGCAACCGGATTGTCCGAAAAGGTACTGCCTTTTAATGCGCGTTGATGATGAAATTGCGCAATGTTAGACGCTACACAACTGGCCGGCACACCATTGCCAATCGACTTAGCAAATATAAGAATATCAGGAAACTGGGATAATTCGCTCGCCATAAACAAGGGGCCTGTGCGATAAAGCCCTGTAAGCGTTTCATCAAAAATGGACACCACGCCATGTTGCTTGCACAACGCGACAAGCTGTTCACGAAAAGTCAGACTGGCAATAGCGCCATCACAGGAGCCCCTGAGCGGCTCCAGATAACAACCCGCAAAATCACCACTTTTGAGGCAATCTGCCAGCATGATAAGCACGTCCTCTTCGGTTTCTTCAGTTGGAAATGGCAGTAGTACATTTTGCCCACATTTCACAGGGGCATTTTGCCAACTTAAGCTGGAGGTAAAAACCGACTTACCATGCATGGTATTTTCAAAAGCAATGAAACGCTGCTTACCTGAAACAACAGCGGCCAGTTTACCCGCGTATTCATTCGACTCCATCCCAGTCGAACCAATCACATCCAGCCCATGGGAGTCTGGTAGTAATTGATTAATTAACTCGAAGCATCGGCGTCGTATTTCTGATGGCAACCTGCCAATGGCACCGTATTGTTGCATTTGCTGATGTACTGCTTCGACAACAGTCTTATCACAATGCCCTAAAAAAACGGTACCAAATCCCGAAATTAAATCGTAAAACGCACGTTCATCACCGTCATATAGGTAATGGCCTTGTGCTCGGGTAATTTCAGGATAGTCCAAACGGTTTCTCCTCAACAGGATAAAGTTATACCATTAACGCTTGAATTGATGCATTTCGGCATCAAAATCTCTCACAAACTGTTGCCAGGTGAAGCGCTTAACACGTTTAGCACCGGCTAACCCCAACGCTTCAGCATGTGCAGCATCGGCGGCCAGTTTCGCAATGCCCGTTGCAAAATCAGCCGGCTCACCTTCTACCAGGTAGCCTGTCTCACCATCAGCAACAACTTCTTTCGGCCCCCCTTTGTTTACAGCAACAACGGGCTTCCCTCGACTCATTGCTTCCATGGGCGTTAATCCCAGGTCTTCGTTAAACGCCGTAAACAGGGTTGCATAACAGTTAGAATAAAGCGCCTGCATTTCCTGATCGGAAGGACCTATAACAAACTCAATGTTGTCATATCCCTCAGCCAGCTTCTGTAGACTCTCATAATAAGGTTGGCTCTTGTTATCCACCATACCGGCAATTACCAGTCGATAGCTCGAGTCGACGTCATCACAAAACCGTTTAAACGCTTCGATACCCAGCTCAATATTCTTCGTCCACATGATTCGGCCTGGCAGGAAAAAATAAGGTTCGCGCTGCGGGCACACCTGAATATGCTGTTCGTCAATACCAGGGTAATAAATGACAATGTCGTCGGGTTTACACAAGTTGGCCGCTAACACACGCTCTTCTACGGCCTTACTGATACAAATCACTTTGTTGTATTGCTTCCAGCACCACTTATCAACTAGTTTGTAACCCCACTCCATCAGATGGGCCATCCACTGCTTTTGAGCATGTTTTTGTAAATGGCGTTTACGGTACTCTAAATCGTAAACCGCCCTTAGCGGGGTAAAACACAAGTTAACAGTTGGAATACTGCGATTCCTGAACTGCAAAAAAGAACCTAGCCCGTCACAACAAATCACCAGTACATCAAAATCTTCCAGTGGTAATTTGGTTGATGCAATTGTTTTTCCGGCAGACAAAACAGCACCATAGCTGCGTTCCACCGAGACCGGGTTTATCTCAACTATATAATGATCAGCCAATTCGGGATACGTACCCTGCTTATCATAATGGCTGGTGAAAACCGTAATCTCGTGCTCCGACAATTTAAAAATTTCTAAAATTGTCCTTTCCAGACCACTCTTTAAATATACCCAGGGGTGATAAATGGCGATTTTCACGTTACTAATCCATTTTCTGACATCATTGATTGTTTAACTTGTTGATATACAGCCAGCAAATCATCGGTGTGAGACTGCCAGTTGTATGTCAGCGCGGTTTCTCGGTTTTTTTGACCGTCGCGTTTCATCCGCTCCGGATCGTTTATTAATTGTTGAATAGCCTCTGCAATCGCCTGACTATCCGTCGCATCCACTTTGATTCCTGCGAAAGGTAGTTCACTGCTCGACACAATCGCACATCCGGAAGCCATTGCTTCTGCGACAGCAAGGCCAAACGTTTCAACGCGTGTTGGAAACACAAAAATGGCTGCACGAGAGAGCAAATCAGCCATTGCTAATCGGTTGGTGAACGGTTCAAAGCGTACATTGGGCAAGTCGTTTAGTTCAGCCATGGCCGTGTGACTACCCCAGCCGGTAATAACGAACTCAACCTGTGGTAAAGAGCGGGCTGCGGTAATTACCTGCTGTAAACCTTTACGCGGGTTTAACTTACCGGCAAACATGACAAAGGACTTGTCACCCGGCGTATAGTCTTCAAGACTAATACCAGGCTCGATCACAACTGATTCAGCAGTTGAAATCCCCATTGACTCAGCATAGCGCTGCGAAAAGTCACTGATATAAATATCTTTGGCAGCAGGCATGGTGACAAGCTTTCGCTCAAACCATTCAAACAAGCGCCCAACAACCGGCCCCTTCATAGTTCGCCACTCTTTACCAAATAACGCCAACATCATTTTGACCAATGGTATATTCAGAGTTGAAGCTACTCGGGTGGCCGGAATAACAGAGTGATAGGTAAACGCCTGAATAACGTCAGCATCATGGCAATATGGGAGCAATACAGACGCTCTCAGATTAAAAGCGTAAACACTGCAGGGTATTCGGATTGTTTTTATGCCGTCAAACGCAGTTTGTTCAGGGTCGCCTGTGGTTAACACCGTAATGCGGATCCCCCGAGCCTGAAGGTGTTTGGCCATTTGATGTACCACATATTCGCCGCCTCCCGCGTAATCGGGCGGGAATCGCTCATGGATCATCACGACATGCTTTACCATCGTCATAGCAACACGCTTCTGTAACGGAGTGTGCCGGTTACCAACGCGTACCAGGTAAATAAGCTACGCGGCAACCCCGCACCAATGCGGATAACCCTTAACATTGGATTTGGCATAGCGCTTCCACTTTTATAACGCTGAACAAGATAGGGCGTACACAACAATAACAACCAGAAGAAACCACTTAATGAAGCAATAACGCCAAGCATGAACAATTGAAAATACGCGGTCTCTGCGGTTAAAAAATAACGGTGCCACATAAAGTCTCGAAGCTCTGGGTGCCTCTCCATGAGGTAGGGTAAATGTTTAAAGAACAAAGGCTCCTTCAACCATTTCCAGAAAGAAACATGGAAAACATGGTGATACACAGTGGCTGTATCCTGAAAAACTGCGTCGAACCCGGCTTTACGAACTTTCCAACCTAAGTCAGTGTCCTCACCGTAGAACTTGTCCATAAACTCTGCAGAAAACCCATCTACAGCGTCGAATGCCGCCTTACTGTAAAATATGTTACAAGTTTCAAAGAATATCGACTCACCGGTAATGCTCACTGTCTTTTCCAGAAAGCGGCGTTGATGGGCTGGGTTGGGCAGCGTCCTGCCTTGCACTAAGCCTACCGGTTTAGCCCCTTCCGACGTTTGAAAACCTTTTACTCCATTTGCTATCCAGTCGGGCTCGGCAATACAGTCATCATCGATAAATGCAATGATGTCCCCCTTCGCATGCGTACCGCCATGGTGTCTGGACGGCGTTGGCGTATTATTGTGTTTTTTAACGTACTGCAAGGGTACTGGCGATGTCGATTGCCATTGTTTTACCGCTTCCTCGGTGCCATCGTCAGAATAATTATGTACCACAACAATTTCGAAACTCGCGGGATCGTAGGTCTGTGCATACAGAGATTGAAGCAGTTGCTCGAGTAATGCTTTGCGCCCGTGAGTCGGAACGACAATGGTGACAAAGGGAGACGTGCTGGTCATGCAGGTTCTCCCAGCGCCATGCCTCTATAGTGCTGTAAATACTGTAAGCCTAATTGTTCCCAACTAAATGCTGCAGCACGATGTTTACAGGCACGTTCTGTGTCACTATTGATGCCTGAAATAGCCGATAAAATCGCAGTTTCAAGGCCGGTTTGATTGGTTGCCAGCCCCTCTTCTATATCAGGTTCAAAAAGCGTTCCTACCGCAGAAGAATCAATAATGTCCGGAATACCAGCATGGTTGCAGCCTACCACCGGGGTGCCTTGCGCCAATGACTCAACGACAACCAGCCCAAAGGCTTCCCAAACAGCGGGCAACACGGTCACCGTTGCGTTGGCATATAATGCCGGCAAGTCCTCGACCTGCCCGCGTCCCAAAAACAGAATATCGGCCTGATGTGCATGCACGTCAGGCTGCTGCATAATCGCCTGCCTGCTGGCATCGCTGATATTCCCAGAATAGGTCAACGTTGCCTGAGGGTAGACTTGTTTTACCTTCACAAACGCACGCGCCAGCAGCGCAGCACCTTTACGGGGTTCATTACAATCCCCAACAAACAACAATGACACGGGTGAGGTATTGGCAGTTTCTGAGCTCCTATCGACAACGGGTTCGCAGAACACCGGCGGCGGCAATATGAACGAACTACAATCGAAGTCCTGACTCAGTTGTTGCTGAGCAAACGTAGATAACACCCATACTTCATCTGCGTGTTTAAGCGTTTGCGCAAAAAACCAGGCATCCAGCGGCACCGCTCTGAAGTAGCGTTTCGTGGGGATCCCCACGGCATGAAATACAATTTTATACGGCAAACCATAGCGACGCCTCGCCACTATCGCGGCATAAGCGTCAAAATAGTTAAGGCAATGAACGACATCGGCCTTCGTGTGCTTTAGGCGAGAGCTCAAGGCAAAAGCAAAATAATGGCAATCATTCCACTGCCGGAAGCGACTATGCCATTTACCTGCAATCGTATGATGGGTCACATCGCCGTCTTGCCATACCCGCTCATCCGGTGCCATAGAGTAGGTCTCAACCTGAGCCCCTTTCCCGCTAAGGTAAACAGCAAGATCATTAAGTATACGCTCTGAGCCTCTTCGCACATGTGGCCATCGGTAAGGGTTTGTGATTGCAACGACCCCGTTGTTCATATTAAACCCTGTCATCCGCTTTAGAGGTAGGCGCGGTACTTTCCGCCCCTTCTAACTCAACCGGGCGGCGCCGCTGACCATTCAATGGTGTAGGGGGTAACCAGCGCTTTTCGCCGAGTGAAAAAATAGCGTCGTCATCCACTTTACGCAAAGCCTGGATATGTTTCCGTTGCGACCATGTGGTAGGCAACTGCAGGATGTTCCAACCCAATGCAGACAGCTTCGCAAGACGGTAAGGTTTTACAACTAAATCGATAAGACTGAAAGACAAATACAAAAACAGCCGCGCCAACAAGGCCGGAGCCTGGGCATTCTGAATTAACGAGGCCAAACGATTTTTACAATAATGCCGGACGATTATGCCATTTGCTTCACCTGGTTGAGCCTGCACTTTATGATAAGCATGTAGCTCGGGGTGAACCCACACACTGTAACCAGCGATATTCAATTTCCAACCAATATCTGAGTCTTCATAACCATAAAAATAGCGTTCGTCGAACGCCCCAACCTGTTCAAGCGCATCGGCATTGACCAGCATGGCAGAACAATTAATCCAGATGCGTTGCTCGGGCTCAGTCAGTGTGTCGATACTGACGTTTTCACACAAATCCCAGGCGAAACCAAAAAAGCCGATGTCGCCACCAAAGGCATTTACACGCTGTCGGTCGAAATCATAGATCACTGCACCGCCAACACCGGTAGCGTCAGGGCGCGCCTGCATAAACTGTAATGCGGTGGCTATCCAGTCCTGCTTTAAATTAACGTCGCTGTCTAAAAACAAGACTTTAGGCGCTTTGCGATTAGCTAACCCTAAATTTCTAGCACTGGCCGGCCCATTCGGTGGCTTTACAAAATAGCGGATAGGAATTTCAGTATGCTCAGCCATAGACGCCACCATGCCAGCGGTATTATCAACAGAACTGTTGTCCACAACGATAATCTCGAACTGCCGGGTGGTTTGCTCAAGCAAATGTGACAGTGTTTGCTTGAGTTCCGCTTCCCGGTTATACGTTGGGATGATGACCGACACCGCTAATTGCGTCTCCATACGCGTTCCCATCTCCTGACTACGGCTTAAAGACCAGTTTGGTAATACTCATCGGGGCAAAGCTTATTTCAACGGACTGTCCATCTCCACCATTGGTCGGCGTCACCGTTTTTTGCTCTCGGGAAACACGAATTTCCTTGTCGGCGCCTTTGTTAAAACGCGCCATATTGACCTGCTTGGCCCAATCTAAACCAGGAATACTAGGCAATTGCGTGCCTGTATTTGCATCCAGAGAGTCAGCTGTCATGACCGTCATGTCGTAAGCCCCATAGCTGGTCCTGCTGCGTACATTCAGTGTCGTGGTCACCGGCGAGGAGAAGTGCTTATTTACCACCATAACAATCAATTTTCCGTCTTTTTCAACGGAAGTAACATCGAGATACGGCACGCGTTTTACGGCATCAATGACACCAATAGAACGTGATGCAAAACTGTCGACGTCAACCTTGGTGTCAACCACTGAACCGTTAATCACCTCAGCATACATATCAAACGCGATCATTGGCGCAGTAGGTACAAATTTACCATCGCGATTGCCTAACCAGCCCATAAATCCCATGTCGGTCAATTTAAACGCATTGGCAATTTCAACCCGGGGCTGACGAAGGAAGGTATTCATAGTGGCCCCCACGAAGAGAGAAGAGCCAAAGGTTTTAATATGGTCAACCCACTTACTGCTGGGTAATACATGGAAAAAAGGCCCCCACTCTGTAATGGCGACACCAATTTTCTTGTTTGGTTTGTCGTAGTTTGCCAGCAATTTGTCCAGCGACTGAATATTCGCTTCTATATTTAATGGTGCAGCCAGCATCGCTTTGTATACTTCTTTGGGATCAGCGTTTTCTCCACCGCCCATTAATACCGGCGCGTAGGCATTGTGCACAGCAAAAAAGTCAACATCATCACCTACTCTATTAAGAATGGTTTTACTCCAGTTGTCTGACTTTATGAATCGGTAACTGCCGTAGTTTAGCCCGCCAATTGCACCCAACTTTATTGAAGGGTCGACAGCTTTCATTGCAGACGCAAACGCCTTGTAACGGTTGGCATATTCCTTGGCACTGATCTCTGCACCAGATAAATCGCCATCCATATACAGCTCGTTACCAATCTCCCATAGGGATACATTTTGCTTTTTCTTATTGTTTAAATAATCAACCCAATCAGCTGCCATTTTGGGCGTGCCGTGACCGGCGTTCACAGTTATAAGTAAGTCGGCCCCCGTCTGTTTACTCAGATACACCAATTCATCGGTGCCGAAAAAGTGCTGAGACTTTGGCCCGTCGGGATAATGAAGGGCTGCCGGCCGGCTTTTTTGTGGGCCTACGCCGTCCTGCCAATTGTAGTAGTCTGAGAAAACACCACCTGGGAAACGGTACAGCGTAAACGCCGAGGATTTGATCTCACTGACGGCTTGCTTATCAACACTGTTCGACGCGGTAGACCATAAGCCCTGACCGTTATTGATCCACTCAATATTGGTACCGAATAACGACCTCGGCACTTTTCTGATTATGTTGTTGGTGTTAATGGTTACAGACGCTGATAAAGGACCGGTACTTTCGGCTTCTTTACTCACTGCGCTTCCTGAACCGGTAAGCTTGATGTCGTCAAAGTAAGCATGCCCCGACGTAGTGTTGGTAATGGCGTAAACAATGATATTCTTGGCATGAGGGGCAACCGTTAAATTTGCCTCATGTGCCACCAATTTACCCTGAGAGTCTGTTTGCTTGAATTGGATAAAATCAAAGCCATCACCGTCGCCCAGCACGTGAACACCCACTATTGCCAATGCGTTATCATCTGCACCGACCAGCGCTGTTACTTTTACGGTTTGCCCGGCAAACTGGCTGGCGTCAAGCATTTGACCTGCGCCCAGAAGATCACTGCCGGTGTTTTGTGCGTTTGGTGTTAAACGAAGTACATTGCCATTGCCGGTTTTAAGCGTTGTGAGGTCAATCGTGCCCTTACCCTGTACTTTTTGATCAATATGCCAAAGCGCCGGGCTACCGTTGACGGCTTGTTCAAATCCCGTATTTTGTAATGCTACCGGCAGTCCGGCACTGGACTCACCACAGCTGGCAACCAATAATGCAGCAGCTAAAGCTGAGGTACGTGTTAGTACTTTACATTGCTTCCAGTGTTTCATTCTGCCTCTCAGTTATCCCGTTTCAGGACAAATTTTAAGTCTTTAAAGAACTAAAGTGCGATAGCGCACACTGCCGTAAATTAGTGCGCCGCACATGACGTAATTTCGAACCGTATTGAGTACTAATCTTCCCAACGCCATACCGACAGCTTTTGGCGCTAGCGTTTTGGCTTTTAGCGCTGCAACGACAATAGCTGCTGCGGGCAACCATAAAAGCAGCGTTGGGCTAACAATAAGCACTGCGATCATTAACACAGCTAACGCGTAATAAATAACACTCGGGGGATAGAAAAATACGTTGCCAGCCAAAAGCTTACTTCTTAGCGCTGGATGCATTTTAATTAAGGCCGGGAGTAAAAATAACCGCAACGGTTCAAGTAACCACTCTCCCGGTGGTAAGTGCTGTACTTCGTGATATACAACAGCTTTGGGCATGAACTGGTAAGGACCCCCGCTATCCCTGACACGCCAGGCTAAATCCGTGTCTGCAGCTTCAACCGACTGACCGCAAATATTTGGGAACGATAGCGTTTCATCAAACCCACCATGCGAGAGAAACACGTCACGTCGATAAAATGAATTGGCGGTAGGATAAGTAGGGTGTTCTTCCAGTGCTACCACGGTTTTCCGGGAGAAAAAGCCCATTTCACTAAGTTGCTCTGGCTTAAAGTCGATCACACCAGTCGCCATTGACAGTGCCGCATATTGTGTAAATACATCAGCAGCCGCACTCAACCAATCCACATCCGGACGACAATCACTGTCTAAAAATGCAATGATCTGCCCTTTTGCTTCCCTGACACCCAAATTTCTTGCCGGTGCAGGTCCTCGCTCACAATCCGGATTTTTAATCACATTAAGCGCGTACGGATAATCTTCGCTTTCTGCACTTAGCGATTCAAATGTGCCGTCTGTCGAGCCGTTGTCAACCACAACGACTTCAAACTCGCTGGCAGGCAACGTTTGCGCGGCTAAGCCACGCAATGCATCCCTTAACAGCTCTAGTCGATTACGGGTTGGAATAACAACCGAAAATAACATGGTTTCGCTAACCCCAATTGATTAACCTTGCTGTTGAAAATACTGTTTGTACCATTCTACTGTTTCAGTTAACGCCTGCTCCAGCGTGTAGGATGGAGACCAACCCAGTACTTCTTTCGCCTTGCTATTACTCAGGTATTGATGCGGTATTTCACCTTTTGCTTCATTCAGAATCACCGGTTCAAGGTGGGTCTTACCGGCAATTTTTAAGATTTGCTCTGTAATCTGAAGCGGATTCAATTGCAATTCAGCGCTGTAGTTAAATGCATGGCCGTGAATCTCGTCATTTTCCATCGCTTCAGCCAGAATCAGATAGAAATTCACAATGTCCTTAACGTATACATAATCACGGATAAACGTGCCATCACTTCGAATTATTGGGTTTTCGTCGTGTAACACAGAACGAATGGTACCGGGCACAATCCGGTTAAAGTTCAAATCTCCACCGCCGAAGAAGTTGCCACAACGCGTGATAGTAACAGGTGTTTTGTACGTGTTGTGATACGTCTGGGAAATGAGGTCGGTGCAGCTTTTTGATACATCGTAAGGGTGCATGCCCTGCAGCGGCATTGATTCATCGTATGGCAGTACAGGCTGTTCGCCATAGGCTTTATCACTGGACGCCACCAGAACACGTTTTACGGTATTTACCTGACGACAAGCTTCCAGCACATTCCATGTCCCTTTGATATTTGCCTCGAAAGTTGACACTGGATTGCGATTCGCAACGCCTACAATGGGTTGTGCGCCCAAGTGAAACACGGTATCGACTTCGTATTCGTTAATAGCCCGTACAATAGTGTCATAATCTTCTAAGCGACCAAACACGGCGTGTTCCGGTGCAGTGTCACCAATCAACAAGTCTTTTTTACTGCTGCTGACATCACGAATTAGCCCTACGGTATTGGCGCCCATGGCGTTGAGCTCTTTCATTACCCAGCCACCCAGGAAACCTGTACAACCGGTTACAAATACGTTTCTATTTTCCCAAAATGATTTTGTAATCATGATCTGTTCCTATAAAAATCAATCTCCTGCAAGTTAGCAGGAAGATTCAAGTTCCTCGTGATGATAAAACGAAACGTTGTGGTGACCGCTTTGGAATAAGTCGATATTGCCAACACGCCCTTGTTCTATCATTTCTTCCAGTTCTTTTTGATCTTTCTGGGTGTCCATTGATTTAAAGAAACCGTCATGCTTGTAGCAAAACAACTTGCCTTGTTCGGTCAGTTTCGGCAATACCTGCTGCTCCAGGTTAGTCCCGTCCCACTCATTGAAAATGGCTTTCTCCATAACGAAGAAACCGGCATTAATCCAATGGCTTTTTAACCGTGGCTTTTCGATAAACCCGTTTACACATCCGGATTCGTCGGTTTCTACTGTGCCATATTGGGACTGCAGGGGGACACTGGTCAAGGTAGCAAGTCCATCATGTGAATCATGGAATTCAATGATCTTATTTACTTCAACATCACAGATACCGTCACCATACGTAGCCAGGAACTTATCGCGTAACAGGTGACGACAATTATAAATACGGCCAGCCGTATCTGTATCCTCACCAGTGTCGACAATCTTGATGTCCCATTCGTAGTCTTTATTCGAAAAGTAGTCCAGGATAACTTCTTTGCGATGTCCAACCGACACAATGAATTCATTGTGTCCTTGCGAGGCAAACAGACGCATTATTTGAACCAGCATAGGCTTGCCACAAACGGGCATCATGGGTTTTGGCAGATATTCGGTAAATGGGTACGCCCTGGTTCCCTTACCGCCGGCGAGTATGACCACTTGCATTACGTTCTCCTGTTTTCCTTTTAACGCTAATTTAACGGTTAATTTCTGCTACATAATTGATTTATAGTACGCGATGGTCTTCTCCAGACCATCGTTAAGCGGCACCTCTGGCTGCCATCCCAACATCGATTTCGCCCTTGAGATATCGGGTTGGCGCTGCATGGGATCGTCTTGCGGTAACGGCTTATAAATAATGTCTGGTGAATTAGGAATTTTGCTTCTTACCAACTCGGCTAACTCTTTAATGGTAAATTCAACCGGGTTGCCCAGATTCACAGGGCCAGTCACATCCGGTGTGTTCATGAAACGCATCAACGCTTCTACTAAATCGTCAACAAAACAAAACGAGCGTGTTTGGCCACCATCGCCATATAAAGTTAAAGGCTCACCCCGTAATGCCTGAGCAATAAAATTCGACACCACACGCCCGTCATCAACGGCCATGCGTGGACCATAGGTATTGAAAATACGCGCAACACGAATATCCACGTTGTGTTGTCGGTGATAATCAAAACACAGCGTTTCAGCACAACGTTTGCCTTCGTCGTAACAAGCGCGAGGCCCAATGGGATTCACGTTTCCCCAATAGGCTTCAACTTGTGGATGTTGGCTCGGATCCCCATACACTTCGCTGGTAGAGGCCTGCAATAGGGTCGCGCCAACTCGCTTTGCCAACCCCAGCATATTTATTGCACCGTGCACGGCAGTTTTGACTGTTTGAACCGGATCGTACTGGTAATGAATCGGTGACGCCGGACAGGCCAGGTTATAAATTTGGTCGACCTCAACATAGAGCGGAAACGTTACATCGTGTCGCAAAATTTCGAAGTTTTCTAACCCCATCAGCTGGCGCACATTTCGCTTATTACCGGTATAGAAATTATCAACACAAAGGACGTCATGCCCTTCTTTTACTAACCGATCACACAAGTGGGAACCAATAAAGCCCGCACCACCCGTAACCATAATTCTCAGTTGCTTTTGTGGCATAGTCACTCTCCGCGCTCCATATCACCGCTATCAGTAAAGGCAGTTTGCAAAATTTCCTGATTGCTACGCCTCATACATCCACCTCAACGTATCTTCCATTGTGTACTTGAACACGTTGCCAACCTGGCTTATTAGCTTTTGATTACTTCCAAATAGCTGCTTAATCTCATTTTTACGTACAAACCTGGGATCGACATTTACCTGCAAACTGTGTCCAGATATTCGAGATAACATATTAATAATGTCTGAAATTGAGCAGGCATTACCGCTACAAATATTGACCGTAGAAGATGCTTCACCACTCTCAAGTAAACGCAGGTAAGCTGAACACACATCGCGGACATCTGAAAAATCACGAGCGACGTCCAGGTTGCCAAGAGACAACTCAGGTGCCTTCTGCTTAAACGCTTCGACAATTTTTGGTACCAAAAAGTGTGAAGCCTGCCCTCTGCCGGTGTAATTGAACGGTCGGACTATTTGAATAGGCAGGTCCTTCATTCTCAGGCCAACAGCTTTTTCCATCGCTTCTTTGGATATGCCGTAATCGTTAACGGGTGCAGTTGGGCATGATTCGTCGATAGGCATACTTTCCGGTGTGCCATACACAATGCCGCTACTGGAAAGTAAAACTTTTTGGGGTTTTGAGTTGCATTCTAGTAATGCTTGTAGCAGGTTCAGCGTGCCGACTAAGTTTGTTTTATATAATTCAGAGATGTTGTCGTGTTGTACAAAAGTGACTGCACCAAGGTGCACGACATACTGAAAATCAATAGAAGACAGGCGATGCGTAAGTTGATAGAGATCAGTTAGATCAGCTTCAATGTAAGGACACAAGTCGAAACCTGAATCCCTTACTAAACCTATACAATTATAACCATTATCCATGGCTCTGCGGATGAAATGACGACCCGTAAAGCCCAGAGCTCCCGTAACCAGAATCGTTTTCATATTAATATTTGAATATATTCACAGTTGAAGTATTCCCTTACTACCAGTAGCGATATTTATGCTTTCTCAAAGCTCTCTTGACGCATTTACAACGCTAAACTTGGGTGCTGAATTTGATTGGCAATGACTTATTATTATCTGATGACTAATTAATCTACAGGTTACAGGAATTGTTCATAATGACAACACGTTCTGTTCATAATTGCGTCAATTTTTTGGCTGGTAAGATATGTTGGAAATGAGGCTATTTGACATGCCAAAAATCAAATGTATGGCACTATGAAAGTGGCTAAGCGACATGTCTGTAAAGTAAAAAAAGCGTTCATTCAAATAGTTAACAAAATTTACGTCTGATGATTCATCAGAGGGAAACAATTAGTAATGTGCAAGCAAACTTTGAAAGTAATGTAAGAAAGTTCGTGTAAGGAGAGTTGTAGACGCATTGCCATGGTAGTTGTCCATTGCCAATCAACAGACATAAAAAAACCGGCAAAAGCCGGTTCTTTTATATTTGGCGGAGAGAGAGGGATTCGAACCCTCGATACGCTATAAACGTATACACACTTTCCAGGCGTGCGCCTTCAGCCACTCAGCCATCTCTCCAAATTGTTAACAAACACAGTTGTTTGCGACAGCCTGGCAACTGAGTACCAAACCGCTAAATTCTTTCAGCGCGCGTATAGTAGGGAAAGCTGTGTTGTGAATCAAGAACTACCCGTAAAAAACTCACTAACCGCACACTTAATAAGCGTTTACGCAGATTTTTTTGCTTTCAACTGCGCAGAAAAGTCGAGCATACGATTCAATGGAATTAACGCTTTTTCCCTTAACGCTGCATCGACGAAAATCTCGTGCTCCACCGGTGTGTCAGAAGACAGCGACTGGTAAATCGCTTCAAGGCCATTCATTGCCATCCAGGGGCAATGAGCGCAACTCTTACATGTCGCCCCGTTACCCGCCGTTGGTGCTTCAATAAAACGCTTCTCAGGCATGAGCTGCTGCATTTTATAGAAGATGCCCTTGTCGGTAGCCACGATAAACGTTTGGTTCGGCATATCTTGCGCAGCCTGGATAAGCTGACTGGTTGAGCCAACCGCATCAGCCATATCTACAACACTGGCTGGCGACTCTGGGTGAACCAGGACGGCCGCGTCCGGATATAACGCCTTCATGTCGTTCAATGCTTGTGATGAAAACTCATCATGCACTATACACTCGCCCTGCCACATCAGCATGTCAGCGCCGGTTTTCTTTGCAATGTAACTACCCAGGTGACGATCCGGGCCCCAAATAATAGGTTTGCCCAGACTATCCAGGTGTTCAACAATTTCTAAAGCAATGCTAGATGTAACCACCCAGTCTGCGCGCGCTTTTACTGCGGCAGAAGTATTCGCATAAACAACCACGGTATGATCCGGGTGCGCATCACAAAACGCAGAAAATTCTTCGATTGGGCAACCTAAATCCAGCGAACAAGTGGCTTCCATCGTCGGCATAAGCACTTGCTTTTCAGGGCTAAGGATTTTTGCGGTTTCCCCCATAAATTTAACCCCGGCTACCAGCAAGGTTTGCTGGTCGGCATCCCGACCGAATCTCGCCATTTCCAGCGAGTCAGCAACACAGCCACCCGTTTCCTCGGCAAGTGCCTGAATTTCCGGATCGGTATAATAGTGAGCCACCATAACGGCGTTTTTTTCCACCAATAGCGCTTTAATTTTGTTTTTGAGTTCTTGCTTACGCACATCACTCAACACAGCAGGCTTGGCTGGAAATGGATTGTCTATTTGCTCAATACGATACGCTAACGTCATGGATTCTTTTACCTACACGGGATTAACGGTCAATCGGGCGCCGATTATACCTGAGTGTCACAAAAATTTCATATAGAAAGCACGCTTGCTGATTAAACTGAATTATGCGTGTCATACAGGGCTTATATGAGGGCTGAGAGACAATAAAACAATTATGAGCACATACTAATGAAAGTCATAGTAATCGCCGTAGAATCGCGTAGAGGCGTTATTGGTAAATATTCTCATGACAAACCGCATCGCTTATTTGAATCCAGCGCGGGAGGCGGTGTTATGTTCTTGGATTTTTGATTTGGGAAATCAGTTAACGTCGTGGGCTGTGCTAACGCGTGTTCATAGTGCTTTGTTCACATCGAACAGCTTCACGGATTTAAGTTTAGCTTTGGGAAATATGTATTTTGGAATTTGGTTCTTGAGCAGAGAATGTAATTTGAAGTGGTGGGTCGTGCTGGATTCGAACCAGCGACCAATTGATTAAAAGTCAACTGCTCTACCAACTGAGCTAACGACCCTCTTCAAATTGGGACAATCGATTTAGGATGGTGGGTCGTGCTGGATTCGAACCAGCGACCAATTGATTAAAAGTCAACTGCTCTACCAACTGAGCTAACGACCCATCGATTATCGCTGTCACCTTGTCTTGGCGACGGGCGCATATAATACTTATTTCCGGCGTGTGTGCAACCTTAAAAATGCTTTTATTTTCACTTTTCTGGCAAAAAAAGTTTAAACGCTCAAAAACAAAACAAATCGCACAAACTTTAGTCCCAAAAATGCGCTTTATCAAATAACCGCTCGCACATTTCTGGTTTACCCCCATTTATCGACTGGCAATAAAAAAAGGAGCCACCTGGCTCCTTTTTTACAAATTAATGTGAAAAAGTGATCACAAACGCGCTTCAGCTAATTTTCTGGCTGACGAATTTGGATAATCATTAATCACTTGTTGGAACAATTGCTTAGCTTTTGCAACGTCACCTGTTTTTTCCGCAATCACACCAAGCTTGAGTAATGCATCAGGACGTTTTGCTGAGTCGCTAAACTTATTCGCTACAACATCAAATTGTGCAGCCGCGTTTTGCCATTGTTGTTTATTAAACAACAACTGACCTAACCAATAGTGTGCATTAGGCGCATAACTACTGTCAGGAAAACGAGCAATGAATGCCTGAAACTCAGGAATGGCCTTATCATATTCTCTGGATTTGAGAATTAAGTTAACCGCTTTCTCATAAGCTTCAGATTCTGACAAGCCCGACATAGCCGGCGTGGTCGTTGCAGTGGTTGTGGAGGCCTGTGTTGGCGTGTTAGTAGCCGGTATAGTAACAGAACCACCCGCCCCGGCAGGTACAACAGCTGTTTCTTTCAGGGCTTCGACACGCTTGTCGATTTCCAGATACAGTTCCCGTTGACGATCCAGTACTTTTTGTAACTGGTTGGTATGGACCTCTACCGCACCGCGCAACTCATCTAATTCCAACTGCATATTGTCGATTTGCTGCTGGAGACGATGTTGCATTTCGGCTCTGTTCTTTACCTGTCTTTCAAGTACGGTCAGACGCGACTCAATGTCACTGTCGCCAACAGAATATACTGGCGCGCCATCTGACTGGCCGTGAGCGACCGGCAGACACAGCAAAGCCGTTGTTGCAACAACAACGGCTTTCAACACGTTACCTTTACGGTTCGTCATCTTACTGATAAACGATTACGCCACGGCGGTTCTGAGCAAATGCATACTCAGATGAACCCATTACCGCAGGTTTTTCTTCACCGTAAGACACAACAGTTACCTGGCTAGAGCTAACACCAGCATTTAACAGGTAAGTTTGTACTGATTGAGCACGACGCTCACCCAGTGCAATGTTGTACTCAGGCGTACCACGTTGGTCGCAGTGACCTTCGATTACTACTTTCTTACCTGGGTTTTTCATCAGGAATTCAGCGTGTTTTTGTAGTACCGGATAAAACTCAGACTTGATGTTTGAACGGTCAAAGTCAAAGTATACAGTTTGTTCATTTTGCAGCGCAGCTAAGTCACGCTTAGTTTGCTCTTCCTGCATTTTAACGCGCTGAGCAGCTTCCGCTTTAACTTTAGCTTCCTGGGCTTCTTGTTGCGCCTGCTCTTCAGCAGCTTGTTGCTGGGCGATACGATTGCGTTCCGCCGCCAGTTCCTCTTCGCTAGGACCTGATGAACATGCCATCATAGTCACCACTGGCAAGGCGATGATGAAGCTCTTCATTACTTTATTCATTTGCATCCTCTTAATCCTTATACTTATTTATTTCTATGTACTCAAAAATGTTAAAACAAAAACGGTGACCAACTTGGCGATTTAACCTGCCCGTCAGCTGCCGGTAACCTCGCTTTAAAGCGCCCATCCAGTGACACTAAAGACAATACCTGGGTATCCCCGAATAATGTACTATAAATTATCATGCTTCCGTTCGGAGCGATACTAGGAGATTCATCTAAAAATGTTCTCGTGAGTACCTGAATTGCTCCACTTTTCACTTCTTGCCGGGCGATGTGATAATCACCACGGGTACGATTAACCAAAACAATCTCGTCACCGTCTGGTGTAAAGGTGGCTCCAAGGTTCTGTTCACCCTCGAAGGTTAAACGTCTTACCATGCCAGTATCTAAATTTACGCGATAAATCTGTGGTTTACCACCCCGTTCGGAGCTAAAAATCAGACTCTTACCGTCTGGGGACCAACTTGGTTCCGTATCGATTGCTCTATTTCGGGTTACACGGCGCAGATTTCTACTGGCTAAGTCCATCACATACACTTCGGGATTGCCGTCTTTCGACAATACCATCGCCATCTGTTTACCGTCAGGAGAAAACACCGGGCTACCATTTATGCCAGGAAAATCAGTGATTTTCTCACGCTGCATGGTGTAAATATCCTGAATAAATATCTGTGGGCGCTTGTTCTCAAAACTCACATAAGCCAGCTTATTGCCGTCCGGAGACCAGGATGGCGACATCAGCGGCTCTGGCGATGAAAGCAAACGCGTTTCATTGAAGCCGTCATAATCTGAAATCACTAACTGATAAGGCAGTTTCTCTTTTTCGCGGTCACGCACAATAACGTAAGCAATACGGGTCAAAAACGCGCCGCGAACACCAGTTAGCTTTTCATACACAACGTCGCTGATTCGGTGTGCGTATTGTCTGAAGTCGCCGCCGCCAATGACTACCTGACGTTGGTCAACAATATGGTCTTTGCTGTTTACCAGTGTGCCGTCACTGCCCAGCACCTTGGACTCACCGCCAGTGATCTGGCCTCGCAGCACATCAATAATTTCAAACGACACCAAATAGCGGTCAACGCCTTCACTTTCAATCTTACCGACAACAATGGTATCCAGTCCCATAGACGCCCAAGCGGCATAGTCCACTTCGGCATCCGTAGACGGATACTGCGGCATGGATGCCGGAACAACCGGGTTAAACTTACCGCTTCGACGCAAATCTGCCATTACAACGTCGGTCAGGTTGTCTGGTAACATGCCCTCGCCCTGCCACTTAAATGGCACCACGGCAATGGGTCTGGCGCTATCTACCCCTTCAGTGATCACAATTTCCAATGCGGCATGCAATGTCCCGATGCAACTTAGGTATGTCAACGCTATCCACAGACCCAATTTTTTCATAGGCTCTACAACTCCACCTTCAAATTAATGTTTTTCAATTCTTCATAGACTGCCGGGTCATCAGACACTGGCAGTCTGTCTGGTCGTAATACCGCACTTTGCGCAGCACGACACAGAGCAGGATCACCATCAAGAACAGACACTTTGGTAACCAGACCGGTTGTCGCCAATCTAATATTCAATCTACAGCTCTTTCCTTTAAAGTCAGCATTCAGATAGCGCTTAATCGTCTGGTGGATTAACGCCTGATACCGCTCTTTTTCCGACAATACATGTTGTCGGCGTTGTTGCTGCATGGCTTCCTGCTCTTTGGCAAGCTGCTCTTGCATAATTCTTTCCATTTCTGCGCGCTCGGCTGCTTCTTTTTCCTTGCGCGCCTTTTCTGCCTTCTCAGCTTCTTCCCTTTCTTTGCGCTCCCGGGCCTTTTCTTCAGCTAAACGACGTAACTCAGACTGGCGTTTTGCTTCGGCGGCTTCTTTTGCCGCTTTTTCCTGCCGGGCCTTGCGTGCCGCCGCTTCGCGACGACGTTTATCTTCAGCGGCTTTCTGCTTTCTCTGCTCTTCAGCCCTGGCCTGTGCTTCAGCCTGAGCCTGGGCGCGCTGGGCATCAGCAATCGCTTGCGCATCAATAAATGTGGCTTTAATAACAACAGGTGCCGCGGTATTGGAAACCACAGGCATAATGGGTGATGAAGACAAAGTGACGCTAATTAGCAACAGCATGGCTATCACAACATGTAAGCCAAAGGATTTCAATAACGCGTTTTTGTCAGCTTCAGTCACTTAAGTAGCCCGTTATTTTTCAACCGGGTCTGTCATCAGACCTACTGAGGGGACACCCGCTTTTTGCAATAACACCATTAACTGAATGACTTCGCTGTAGGCCACTGCACCATCACCCTTGACTACTACAGGTGTTTCCGGGGCCTTTTCCAACTGGGCCTGAACTAACGCGGCCATATCATCGCCATCAACGGCTTGCTCCTGGTTGTCACCCAGATTCAGATAATAGTCTCCCTTCACATCAACTGACGCAATAATAGGCGGGATATCTTGTTGCTCTATTGGTTGAGCGCTGGCTTTAGGCAAATCGACCTTTACGCCCTGCGAAATTAATGGGGCTGTAACCATAAAGATAATAAGCAGCACCAACATAACATCAATGTAGGGCACCACATTGATTTCAGAGACCGGGCGACGACGCTTTCTAACGTACATAGTGAATTCTCCCTGCTAACGACTGAATTAGCCGTTCGATTGTGCAGCTAATGCCTGACGCTGCAAAATGGCAGAAAACTCTTCCATAAAGTTGCTGTAGCTGTTTTCCAGTTTTTCAACCTGATGACTGAATCGGTTATATGCAACAACTGCTGGTATTGCGGCAAACAAACCAATCGCCGTCGCAATCAGGGCTTCAGCAATACCGGGCGCCACCATCGACAAGGTAGCCTGCTGTACTTCACCCAGTGCGATAAATGAATTCATGATCCCCCATACGGTGCCAAACAAACCGATATAGGGACTAATTGAGCCGGCGGTTGCTAAAAACGATAACCGACTTTCAAGATTGTCTACTTCACGGGACAGGGCCACGCGCATCGCGCGATATGTACCATCCACAATCACGTTGGCATTGGTGTTACTTTTGCGAAGTCGGACGAACTCTTTGAATCCGGCACAGAAAATATTCCCCATGCCACGCACGTCCTCTTCGGCAGATAACTGCTGGTACAAACGGTTGAGGTCGGCACCTGACCAAAACTCATCTTCAAATTCCTGCATGGATTTGCGCGCGCCGGACAGCGCTTTTTGGCGTTGAAAAATAAACGCCCATGAGGCAATGGATACGCTGAGAAGCAGCAGCATTACCAGTTGAACAACGAAACTTGCCTGTAAGAACAAGCCAATAAATGTTAAATCAGATGACACGCGAAAGTTCCCCTAAAACAGCCTTAGGTAGTCGACGTGGCCGCATTGAAGCCAAATCGACACAGGCAACCTGTACTTGCACGGTGACCAACAGCTGGTCCTGTGCATTTTTTATCTCTTGTTGAAATGTCATACTAGCGCCCTTCAATTCTACAATGTGGGACTGAATACTCAACAGCTGATTAAAGCGAGCTGGCGCAAAGTTCTGCATTTCGACTTTTTTGACGACAAAAGCGGTGTTTTGTTCCAATAAAACATCCTGCTCAAACCCCAATGCCCGCAACCACTCAGTGCGAGCGCGTTCTGCAAACTTTAAATAGTTTGCATAATAAACAATGCCGCCCGCATCGGTGTCTTCGTAATAAACGCGTACCTGTAGTGTGTGCACAACGTCAGCTCCCTTTTTTTTATTGGGCGCAATAGTAGAAGATAGAAGCGTGATGAGTCCAGTGTGGTCAACCACTGAATTTCACTTATTAAACAAAGTTTACGTGATAAACAGGTACCAAGAGACTGTACGCAGGAACGGTAAGGCACCTCAGAGCCTTTGACAGCCGAACAATTGCGCTATGCAATGCGCATTTTAAGATACATTAATTAATTCTATGTCATATCGCATAAAAAAGACGTTTTATCGCAAGACCTCTATTATTATGAGGTGCAGAGCAAAAGACTTTAATTAACACAACATTAACAGATTAGTTTTTCTAATTTGAAACTGAAATTATTCTCAATTGTCGAAACGCAACAACTCTCTATAATACGCATCATCAAGTCGACACAAGACGAGTTCTTATTGAATTTCCTGTTAGACATGAGTTCCCTGGATTTTTTCCTTCAACACTTGTTGTTCTCAGCCCGCTTCAATGAAGCGGGTTTTTTTTACCCTTTTTTCAGTCATTTCCCTGACCTGAGATAGAGCGTCCGAGAGTTTGAACTAACGAACGCAAACCAGAATTAAAGATGTTAGAGTTCTACGACCATCTTGCCGCGATTTTCTCCACTAAACAGCATGTTTAACCCTTTTACTGCGTTATTGAGTCCTTTAACAGTGTGAGCCCGGTATTTAATTTTACCCTGCTGCACGTAGGGCGTAAGCTTCGCCAGAATTTGTGGAATTTCACCCCAATGATCAGGCATCGCAAACCCTTGAATAGTAATACGCTTCTTAATCAGCGGGATCCAGTTTGGTCCTGGCGAAGGAGTGGCTGACTGGTAATCAGCAATCATGCCGCACACAACAATGCGGCCATGGGCATTCATGCGATCGACAATAAGCTGTTGAATTGGGCCGCCGGTATTTTCAAAAAACACGTCAATGCGATTCGGCGTCAGTGCTGTTAACTGGCCAGCCAGGTCTTCAGATTTATAGTTAATGGCGCCATCAAAACCCAGTTCATTCACAATCCAGTCCGCTTTTTCATCACTGCCAACCACGCCAATGACTCGCAGACCATCAGCTTTGGCCAGTTGACCCACAATGGTGCCCACCGAACCCGCGGCGCCGGTCACAATGAGAGTTTCACCCTCCTTGGGCTTACCAAACTGATACAACCCCGTCGTTGCCGTAAGTCCGGGTAACCCAAATACGCACAATGCTATTTCAGCACTTACGCCGGGCTGTAATTTGTTGAAGCCCTGGCCATCGGAGACCAGGTATTCCTGCCAACCGGTCATACCCAGCACCTTATCTCCAACAACAAAGTCAGGGTGATTCGATTCAACCACTTCACCTACTCCACTGGAGCGCATTACTTCACCGAGCTCAACTGGGGGAATATAACTGCCGCGATCTTCGCTCATCCAGCCCAACATCGCAGGATCCAGTGACATATGCGTTTGTTTGATTAATAGCTGGCCCTCAGCAGGACTGGGTATTTCCTGTTCTTTTGTTTCGAACAAATAGTCCCCGATTTCTCCGTTTTTTGGTCGGTTTACCAACACCATGGATTGATAAGTTGTCATGTTTGTCTCCGTTATCAGATGCCTGCCCACACTAACAAATTAACTACATTAATCTAAAATTAAATTTACTTATTGGAGAGTATTAGCAGTACAAAGGCGGTGCGCTGTTGGTTAGGTTACCAACAGCGGATTTTGACAGGTTACTCGGGCTGAAAGCCCAAATGCAGGAACGCTCTTGATGTCGCGATTCGACCGCGAGGAGTGCGTTGCAGGAACCCCTGTTGGATTAAGAAGGGCTCAATAACGTCTTCAATGGTTTCTTTTTCTTCACCGATGGCTGCAGCCAGGTTTTCAAGACCGACTGGCCCGCCACTGAATTTCTCGATAATAGCTGACAGCAACTTCCGGTCCATGTAGTCGAACCCCTCTTTATCGACATCGAGCATGTCGAGTGCAGCAGCCGCTATGTCGCCGTTGACCTGGCCGTTGGCTTTGATTTGCGCGTAGTCACGCACGCGGCGCAGAAGCCTGTTCGCAATTCGTGGTGTGCCTCGCGAACGTTTGGCGACTTCAAACGCGCCACTCTGGTCCATGTCCAGCTGCAAATAATGTGCGCTGCGCGCCACAATATCCGTTAAGTCCTTTACCGAATAGAATTCCAATCGTTGCACGATACCGAACCGATCGCGTAACGGCGATGTCAGTGAGCCTGCCCGAGTCGTAGCGCCAACCAAGGTAAAGGGGGGTAAATCCAGTTTAATTGAGCGCGCTGCCGGCCCTTCCCCAATCATGATATCAAGTTGGTAATCTTCCATAGCCGGATAGAGAATTTCTTCGACCACCGGACTCAATCGATGGATTTCATCAATAAACAACACATCATTGCGTTCAAGGTTGGTTAACAGCGCAGCGAGGTCGCCGGCTTTTTCCAGCACCGGGCCCGAGGTGGTTTTAATATTCACCCCCATTTCGTTAGCTACGATATTAGCTAAGGTGGTTTTACCCAAACCCGGCGGGCCAAATATTAATAAATGATCCAGTGCATCTTCACGCTGCCTCGCTGCCTCAATGAAGATTTCCATCTGATCACAGACATGCTGTTGGCCAGTGTAATCCTCGAGCAGTTTTGGGCGAATTGCGCGATCTATGACGGCATCTTCATCATTTTCGCTGGAGGAAATTAACCGATCGGCTTCAATCATACTGGGTCCCGTTTCTACAACGACGTTTTAAGTGCCTGGCGGATAAGCGCTTCGCTGCTCATGCCGTCTTCAAACACACTGTTAACCATCTTACTGGCCTGCGGTGGCTTGTAACCCAAGGCCACCAGCGCACTCACCGCTTCTTCTTTAACATCATTAACCGGCACAAACGTGTTGGTATTAGCTGCATCCGGGTCCTGCCCTAACGTGAAGGTGTCAGGTGTAGGCAGAGACTGGGTAAATTTAGCCAGTCTGTCGCGCAGCTCAACCACCAGTCTTTCCGCGGTTTTCTTACCTATCCCTGGAAGTGACGTGAGCGCTGACACATCTTCATTTTGAACGACCTGTAAAAACTGTGATGCTGACATGCCAGACAAAATGGCTAACCCTAACTTGGGCCCCACGCCATTGGCTTTAATAAGTTCGCGAAACAATCCACGTTCCAGTTTATCGGCAAAACCAAACAACAGCTGGGCGTCTTCCCGCACCACAAAATGGGTATACAAGGTACAGGCCTCACCCACATTAGGCAGTTGGTAAAAGCTGGTCATCGGCAGTTGTAATTCGTAGCCGACACCCGCTACATCAATCAGGACCTCTGGTGGTGCTTTCTCTAATAAAACACCGTGAATTCTACCAATCATGGTGACTACATCACTCCGTTATCGCAAGCGACCGCGCACCGTTTTACGTGCCTGACCAGCCAGCTTGACTAAATTCTGTTCACTGTGAGCGTGACATAAAGCAACTGCCAACGCATCTGCAGCGTCGGCCTGAGGGGTGCCTGACAGGTTAAGTAAATGCTTAACCATATGCTGTACCTGCGTTTTGTCTGCGCCCCCGGTGCCCACCACCGCTTGTTTAATTTGCCGCGCGGAGTACTCATGCACTCCCATACCGGCTTGTGTAGCGGCAATCATAGCAGCGCCCCTGGCATGACCGAGCTTTAACGCTGAATCCGGGTTACGGGCTAAAAAAACCTGCTCTATGGCCAGACAGTCCGGACTAAACTGAGCAATTAATTCACTCACACCCACAAAAATCTTATCTAATCGAGGCGCCAGGGGTTTGTCAGTTAAACGAATACAACCACTCGCAACATAGCTTAATTTGCCCTGCTGTCGCCTGATTAATCCGTAACCGGTTACCCGGGAACCTGGATCTATACCCAGTATTACCATTATTTTGGCTCGGGCACAAATGCCAGAATGGCGTTGCGATTTGAAGGCGACCAGACACGTGCCAACGCCTCGGGCTTATCAAGCCATTCATAGGCAGAATGTTCGGTTAAAATAATGCGGGAATCAGAAGGAATTTGCGTAACGAAAACATATTCCGTATTCACAAAATTATCGGGGGGATAACGATGCTGCCATTCTTTGCGGATCTCGTACTGATTCACATGCTGGCAATCTACAATGTCGCCTGACTGAGGCGACAGATTTACCCCCGTCTCCTCGCCTACTTCGCGGTATGCCGCCGCAATGGGCGACTCTCCGGCTTCAATGGTACCGGTCACCGATTGCCAGAAGTCCGGGTCGTCGTTGCGCTGCATCACCAGTACCTGACTGTGCTCGTTATAGAGCACAACCAGAACTGATTCAGGACGCTTGTACGTCATTATTCCGCGCTGTCTTTTTTAACAGTGGCAATGGCCAGATCAGCTAATTGCTGAGGATTAGCCGGGCTTGGGGCATCAGTAAGCGGGCAAGCTGCCGTGGTCGTTTTGGGGAACGCCATGACATCGCGAATTGAACTGGCGCCCGTCATCAGCATAACCAAACGGTCCAGACCAAATGCCAAACCGGCGTGTGGTGGCGCACCAAAACGCAATGCCTCTAGCAAGAAGCCAAACTTCAATTCTGCTTCTTCTTTATCTATACCCAAAATACTGAACACCGCTGACTGCATGGACTGGTCGTGAATACGCACAGAACCGCCACCCAGTTCAACACCATTTAATACCATGTCATAGGCGTCAGAAATGGCGTTCACCGGATCCGCAGCTAGTTCTTCCGGCGTCATACCACGTGGAGAGGTAAACGGATGGTGCAGTGCATGCAATTGGCCATCAACTTCTTCAAACATGGGGAAATCCACAACCCAAAGAGGTCGCCACTCGCCTTCCAGTAATTCGAAGTCTTCACCCAGCTTAAGACGCAGTGCGCCCATCGCTTCCGTAACCACGGTGTAGCTGTCGGCACCAAATAGCAGGATATCGCCATCCTGAGCGCCGGTGCGAGCCAGGATGCCGTTAACAATTTCTTCGTTCAGGAACTTCAGAATTGGCGACTGCAAACCGTCAAGGCCAGCAGCCACGTCGTTGACTTTAATCCACGCCAAACCTTTGGCGCCGTAAATGCCAACAAACTTCGTGTATTCGTCAATTTGCTTGCGAGACAGGCTTGCTCCACCCGGTACACGGATAGTCGCTACGCGTCCTTTCAGGTCATTCGCTGGGCCGCTGAACACTTTAAAGTCGACGGATGCGAGTAAATCTGCCACGTCGGTTAATTCAAGCGGGTTACGCAGATCGGGTTTGTCACTACCGTAACGTTGCATGGCTTCGGCGTAGGTCATACGCGGGAAGTCACCTAAATCAACGTCCAGCATTTGCTGGAACAGGTCACGAATTAAACCTTCCGTAATGCTCATTACGCCGTCGGCATCGAGGAATGTCGTTTCCAAATCGATTTGGGTAAATTCTGGCTGGCGATCCGCACGTAAATCTTCGTCTCGGAAACATTTTACGATTTGATAGTAGCGATCCATGCCAGACATCATCAGTAGCTGTTTAAACAACTGAGGTGATTGTGGCAATGCAAAAAATTCGCCTTTGTGCGTCCGGCTTGGCACCAGGTAATCACGGGCACCTTCAGGTGTTGCTTTTGTCAGGATGGGCGTTTCAATATCTAAAAAGCCATCGCCCTCCAGATAACGACGTACCGCCGCCGTGACTTTTGCGCGAAACTGCAGACGCTGGCTCATTAGCGGGCGACGCAGGTCCAGGTAACGATAACGCAGTCGCTGCTCTTCGGAGTTTTCCTGATTCCAGTCCAGCGGTAATACTGCAGATTTATTGAAGATCTCCAGTCCGGTGCCAATGATTTCAATTTCGCCGGTAGCCATTTGCGCGTTCACCTGTCCTTCCGGGCGGGCACGCACCGTACCGGTAACCTTCACGCAGAATTCGCTGCGCAGGGTATTGGCAATCGCTTGAACTTCAGGAAGATCCGGGTCGAACATGACCTGTACGATCCCTTCGCGGTCTCGTAAATCGATAAAAATCAGGCCGCCTAAATCGCGACGCTTATTTACCCAGCCACACAGTGTGACGGTTTGGCCAATGTAAGATGCAGTAATATTCCCACAGTAATCTGTGCGCATGGTCTCAGACCCCTAATTTCTTGAGCGTTTACGCCCAAAGCCACAGGAAGATACAGGTTTGACGCCAATTCACGTTATGGCTCATGCCCTGCCGGCTTTGCAGCGTTTTTGTTATCATTGAGTTTCGCGAACCGGTGTATAAAATGCCTGAAAAGCGACCATTCATTGCCGATTAGCGGTAAAGGTCGCATAGTATAAACAAATGCATGGCAAAGCCCAATGACAAATATCCAAACACCTCAAATATTGCCGGAAGTCTGTATAGGCTTGCCTCAATGGCAGCACGGGCGTTGGCCGACAACCTGGTTCGGTCACAGCAAAGGAACCAGCCTGGGTCGCTATGCAACGCAATTAAACAGTGTGGAAGGCAATACAACGTTTTACCACTTACCCACACCAGACACAGTACTTACATGGCACAAATCAACGCCCGCTGCATTTCGGTTTACGTTCAAGTTTCATCGCAGTATCAGTCACGAGGGACGGCTAAGCCAGAATATTCCCATGGCCTGTCAGCAACTTACTTTACTGAGTTCCCTTGAAGAAAAGCTTGGCCTGATTATGCTGCAGTTACCGGCCAGTTTTGGCCCCGCTGGCATAGCTGAGTTAGACACGTTTTTGGCTGGCTTACCCAAGGCTATTCGCTATGCCGTGGAAGTTCGACATTTAGCGTTCTTTGCCAAAGGTGATGATGAAAAGGCACTTAATCGCTGCTTGATGCACCACAATGTTAACCGGGTCATTATGGATACCAGAGCGCTGTTCAGCGGCCCGGTTGATTGCGAGCTCACAGCAGAGGTTCGCACCAAGAAACCCAGAGTACCGGTAAACGTCATTGCTACGGCCGATCAGCCTGTAATGCGTTTTGTGGGCAATAACGATGACTCAGACAACGAAGCTTGTTTACTACCCTGGGTAGCAAAGTGCCATCAATGGCGGCAGCAGGGAAAAACGTGCTATTTGTTCTTCCACCGTCCGGACAATCAGGATGCACCCTGGCTGGCTCAGCAATTTATCCGCTTATACAACAGCCAGTTTGCTGAGCATGCATTGCCGTTGCTCAGTTTTAATCCAGAGCAAACGGATACAGCACAATCCTCGCTTTTTTAACGCCGCCTATGCCGAGCGTCTGCGGCGTCGCGAACTTTGCTTTTTATTTTTCAGGCGCACATAAAAATAGCCTAAACCAGCAATAATCAAGGTAAGTAGACATACGATACCAATCAGCAAATTATTGAAAGTGGCTTCCCGTGCTTTAGACTCTTTCTGAATTGCCAATGACTGGCTTAACGAGGCAATTTCGCGCTGTGAACTGTGCTGAAGTGCAGCGAAGTCAGCAGAAATTTGTTCCATCGTCAGCGACAACACCCGATTGCGCTCTTCATCAATCCAGCCCAACAACGCTTCATATGCCTGTTCAGTCCCACGGATATCGTTTTGCGCTACGGCTAACGCCACCTGATTTAGCAAATGTTGACGAATAGTGAGGTACGCATCCTCTTCGCCTGCCAAAAGATCCTGAGAGATTCCGGCTTGCAATTGCATTGCTGCGTCCAACTCGCCGGATTCGATAAAGTACGTAACCTTGTCTAACACAAACAGACGACGCGGAGTTAACTGCGGGTATTCTAATAACCATTCGTCCAGTTTTGTCAGCCACCTTGTAACCATATCCATTTGCTGACGTTGCAAGCTAATGTGCATTAACCAAAAACCAGCAGCGAATTGCGCCTGAATATTATTCGCTTCCACACCGGCATCTAACATACGCATGGCAACAGCTTCGATGTCATCCCATTTACTTTCCGCCGCCATAATCGACAGCATTTTATCGGTGAGATTAAACGGCATATTGCCAGATTGTGACTGCAGAAATGACACTAGCTGTTGTGATTTAGCTAATGCTTTGCTGTACCACTGCATATCCAGCAACAGCGAAATCTGCTTTTCAACGACTTCTCGCCACACCAGAAAATTAGAAAGCTGCCAGAATGCTTGCTGCGCCTGTTCCAAAAAATCCAGTGCCGACATGACATTGCCGGTTCGGCTGTCTGACATACCAATGTCATACAGGATAAGCGCTTTGTCAGTATCCTTTAGCCTGCGCGACAATAACGTCATTAATTGCTGTTTGGTTGCAAGCGTATCCCCCGGAGATACTGCCGCCTGATAAGCCAACACAGCACGCAATGCAAACCCCTGAGAGCGGTAATCCTGAGTGCGGGTAGCCATTTGCACGACCTGCTGAGCGTGCGCTTTCACCCCTTCAAACTCATTCTGTTTTGCAGCAAGCAACAGTTTATAGGCCAACACGGCATTTTCTGCAGTATCAGCTCGCAGCGCATTGGCATTCGCAATAAGCGTATCCAATTTACTTATTTGTAAGTCATAGGTTGTGGTTTTATCGCGGATAATGTCGTTGAGTTTACTGAGGATTTGACTTTCATTGACCGCTTGTGCGGACACAAGCAAAGGGAACAGTAAACATACAAGTGAAAAACAGCTTGTTAAGGTTTTAGCGATAGAAGGGCGTGCATCCATGTGAGTGTCGCGAATTACATTACATATCGCGACACTATCCCACGCCAGACGGGCTTTGCCAACCGTTTCTGGTATAAAGCCTGATAACGAAGTATGGCCCATTTCATATACACAGGGCCAACACCTTGAATTTACGTAAATTTATTGTAAATAACAGTCTAACGGAAGTCGCCCGCGTCCAAATCATGCTTTTTCATGAGTTTGTGCATATCGGTACGGTTTCGGCCTGCCAACTCAGCAGCCCGGGTAACATTGCCGTCCGTCATTTTCAGTAATTTAAACAGATACTTTTGCTCAAACGCATCTCTCGCTTCTGTGAGCGTGGGCCAGCTTTGACGCGTTGCAGACAGTGCCTGCTCTACCAGGTGCAAAGGGATTACAGGCGTTTGGGTTAACGCTACACACTGCTCTACCACGTTAACCAACTGACGCACGTTGCCGGGCCAGTCACTTTTCACCATAAGTTGCAACGCATCCTCAGAAAACTGAGACACCTTAACACCGTGACGTTCAGCGCTTTGTTTCAGCAAAGAACGTGCTAACAGCGGAATGTCTTCAGAGCGTTCTTTCAGCGCAGGCAATTTGAGGTTCACGACATTCAAGCGATAGAACAAGTCCTCGCGGAAACTGCCCTCTTCCATTTCTTTGTGCAAATCTTTATGCGTTGCTGAAATCACCCGGACATCAATGTCTACTGATTTGCTGCTACCAACCGGGCGAATTTGTCGCTCTTGCAAAGCACGTAGCAATTTCACTTGTAGCGTCATTGGCATGTCGCCAATTTCGTCCAAAAACAGGGTGCCGCCATGCGCTTCTCTGAATAATCCGCCGTTCGCCTGTACCGCGCCGGTAAAGGCGCCTTTCACGTGGCCGAACAGCTCTGACTCAAGCAGGTTTTCGGGCAATGCGCCACAGTTAATAGCAACAAAAGGGTTGCCCGCGCGGTCGCTGGCTCGGTGAATCGCGTTCGCAAGCAGTTCTTTACCAGTACCACTGGCACCAGTGATCAGTACGCTGACTTCGCGTTTGGCAATCCTAAAGGCCTGATCGAGCACATGCAGCATGTCTGCTGAGCGGGTAATAATGTCCTTACACCATTCACCCGGCTCTGCTGCTTTGGACTGTTGAAGTGCCCGACTGAGTAACTCACGCAGTTTTTCATGCTCGACCGGTTTGGTTAAAAATCCAAACACACCGCGTTGCGTTGCCTCAATTGCATCAGAGATAGTGCCATGCGCGGTCATTAAAATAACCGGAATGTCGGAGCGGATAGCCATAATCTCTTCAAACAGGCTAAGTCCATCCAATCCCGGCATGCGCAAATCGCTTAACACTAAATCAAAACCACCGTTTTGAATCTTTTTTAACGCTTCCTGACCATCTTCTGCCGCGGTCACGTCGTAACCTTCGCTTTGCAGACGAATTGTCATCAGTCGCAGTAAGCTACTGTCATCATCGACTAACAGAATATGTGACTTAGGGTTGTCTTTACTGGTCATTGTTCTGCTTCCTCCTGATTCATCAGGTTCGATTCAATGTTCATCAGCGCTTCAAGTTGCGCTTTGAGCTGTTGGATCTGTTGTTCCTGGCTAGTCAGTGTCTTGTCCTGCTGATTATTAATGTTGCTAAGTATTGTCACCGCTGATTCAAGCTCAAGCATGTGGCCGCTGGGTTTTGCCACCACCGTATTCAACCAGTTTTGCGCACTGGCAGACAGCGAAGGCGTAACCTGCTCAACCCAGTGTTGCGCTCGCAACCTGGCTTTATAAGGGGTATTGACCGGCTGGGACAAAATAATCTTCTGCAATAACTGGTCGGGTGTGTCAGCCAGACTCTCAATTAACGCCTGACGGTCCGGCCAGCTCAATTTGTCGACCTGTATCCAGTAATCCTGCCAAAAATCCAGCTCACAACGGGCTTCATCTTCTGGCTCGACTGCAAAAACACAGTCGCTTTCAACCACCATTTGAAATGCTTCTGTATTATCTGAGACGTCTGTCACGGGTGGTTCCGAGGGCAACAACTGACACCCACTCAACCCAATAAATACAACTAATACGCCGTAACGCTTCATCAATGTTTCTCTTCCTGTTGTGGTATACGGACTCTAAAGCACACATCTGCGTAGTCCACGTCAATTACCGTTGCATCGCCATGCATGATCCTTGCGCAATCTGCAACAATTGACAATCCCAAGCCTGTTCCGATGACGTTGTCGTTTCGGGCACCTTCACCACGAATGAAGGGTTCAAACAGGCTACTGATTTTCTCTTTGGGTATTTTCTTGCCGTCATTGGCTACGTCAATGTAGGCATTGTGTTCATCGACCGACAACCGGATATGGATGGTTTTATCCAACGCACCATGTGCCACCGCATTAGATACCAGATTGTCCAGAATTCTGCGCAATAACTCTTCATCAGCCGTTATGGATTTACATGCCAAATCGATGTCTAGTTTGTGCTTTTGTAACGCAAGTTTATAGTCGCCAATGCACTGCTTCACCATGTGGTCTACATCCACAAGGGTAAACTTAGGCTGTGCTTGTTGTAACAGTAAATTGTAATCAAGTAGCTTTTCAATCAGGGTATTAAGGCGCGTCGTACTGGCGTTAATCAGACTCATCACCTCCTGCTGAGGGCCACTCAATTCACCAACTGACCCGTCTGACAATAATGCACATCCTTCTTTCATACTGGCTAGTGGCGTTTTTAATTCATGCGCGGCGTGACGAAGTAACGCCGTGCGAATGTGCTCTAATTGTGCCAAACGCTCGCCCAACCAGTGCAAATCTTGTTCAACTCCTGCTAATTCCCGGGGTGCTTTAGTCGACAGCGGCGGTAAATGCCCCTGTTGTCGGGCCAGCATTCTGATAATCAGTTTCAGCTTTCGTACCGGATTAATGATCAACTGGCTACCCAGTAAAATAAGAGCAAGTGAGACAGACACTAAAAGTGCGCTCAACCAGGTTTGTCTAACCTGCATAGCCGAGACATCTTGCTGCTGAACCACCAGCCTTTCGGCAATCGCATCATCCACACTTACATCAATGTCGGCAAGTTGTTGTCGCATCAGCGTAAGCTGATTGGCGAGCATATCCGGATTGTCAAAAGCCCGAAAGCCGCGAAGCGTGGTTACGGTTTGTCGAAGCTGAACACAACCATTCACGCGCTTTTCCACGTCGCATATTGCACCGTGTTGCTCTGAAAAGCGCCCTATTGCGTTCTCCACTAAACCCGCAGCAACGTCATTTTTCAGCACCTGATATTGTCTTAATGCACGTTCAAGCACCACGCTGGCACTTTCCAGTTGTTGCACTTTAGAGACAAGAGACGCAATGTGCTGTGTTTCTTTCACCGTTAACTGGCTAACTCTGGCAAGGTCTGTCTGACTCTGCCAAAGCAACGCTGCCAGCGGCACCAGTGCCACCAGAAAACTGCCCAGAATTAATTGTCGTAACGATCCTAATCGCAAAAGTGATCCGCTCTCAATCAAAGATGTGGCAAGCATCGCATAGCGTTGAGACTTCGACAATGTATTCACGCCTATTCAGTCAATTAAAACGGTCAGCGCCGCGCTTAAATAGGCAACGACAATACTTCGCGGCCATAATCAGAGGCTATCAGCTCCGCTTCAGAAATTTTGCCATCTTCATCAATATCGATGTGTCCAAATTCGCGCAGTAGGTCAGTATTTTTTACCGCTTCACGCAGTGTGATATATCCGTCATCATCCGAATCCATTTGCTCCATAAATTCTACGCCAGATGTTGTCGCCATAGACGAAAAACTTGCTGCCGCTAAACACAGAATCATTAATTTACGCATGGTTATCACCCTGTCACTCGTTTTGTGTAGTTACTGTGACAGTGCAGACTGCGTACCAGAATTTAAAAAGCAATTAATTTCAATAGCTTGAGATTATCAAAGCGAGATTTAGACTACAATTCAACCAGTACATTCTTCCGAGATGTTGCAAATAAGCAACATAGTTCGAGTATTTTTACAGGCGTGACTTGTGCAAATAGCATCTGTGTCTTATTTTTTAGTGAGCAAATATAAATAAAGTACGATTATGTTGTTGAAATACCGGTTATTACACTTGCTGCTTGGCAGTGTGTTTCTTTCCTCGGCCTCTCAGGCCAATGAGCTTCCCATAGAAATTTCCGGGTTTGGTAAAGTTGTCGGAGGCTATCTCGACGACCCAGACCTGGCTTATCAGGGCTACGAAGACGAACTCAGTTTTGACAGACAAAGCCTGGCGGCTATTCAGATTGATTGGCAGGTGATGCCAAAGTTAAGTCTCACAACACAGCTTCTGGCTCATAGCAACAAGAATCGGGAGTCCGGCGTAGAGTGGCTGTACCTTACCTACGAAGTCGACGATCAATGGCAAATCCGACTAGGAAAACAACGCACACCGTTTTTTCGGTACTCGGATGTGTTAAATGTTGGTTTTGCATACCATTGGGTGACGCCCCCCCAACAGTTATACAACGGCGTGCTATTTCCAACCTATGACGGGCTGAATGTAAAATACCGTTTCGGCACACAAGATGTTCAGGCTTCTCTTGAGGGTTACTGGGGCGAATTTAACGACGAGTACAATATTGCAAACCTCACGATCCAACCTGACATTAAAAACTTTCATGGATTAATCGGTAACGTAAGGTGGCAAAACCTAAGCGCTCAACTGGGTTTTCACTCCGGCGACATTGACTTAGTGCTCGAAGATTTAAATGGATTAGCGGACATCCTGCAACAAGCTGGCTATCAGGCTTCGGCGGATTCGTTGTCGACCAACGGCAATGTCGAGGTACTGTTCGCCGGGATCGCCTATCACGACATCGACTATTTTGTTGAAGCCGAAGTCATCAAGCTAATCGGGGAACCCATTGTCTTCCCGACCTCATCCAGTGCCTATGTCTCTGCCGGCTTATACTTACCGCCTTTTACCATTCATACAACGCTTGCGACTTCTCACGCGTCATATCCGCCCAGGGTGAACGAAATCCCTTTGGGTTTAGCGCCACAAGTAGACCAGCTTGCGTTTGCCTACAACCAGGTGTATGCATCTCTTGCGAAAGACTCGCTGGACAGTATCGGCATAGGGGCAAGGTATGACTTGTCTGCGCACTTTGCTTTTAAAGCCGACATCATCCGACTTCGGGGAAAACAAGGTCAGCGCAGCTTTTTTGATAACCCGGACAACAGTAACAGACCCGCCGCAACCTTGTATCAGTTTTCTTTAGAGTGGGTATTCTGATGCGATTACTTCGATACCTCACTGTCATTTTAATTTTGTTACCTGGGTGGGTTGTTGCCCAGCAGGAAGAACATATCGTGGTCATTACTAAGGTCGATACGCCTTTGGACGAAGTCAATAAAACGATGCTTCGCAATTTATACATGGGAAATATTGGTCTTGGCGATATCACCCCTATCGCCCTGTCTCCAGGCGAACTGGCGCGCTCTATCTTTAATGTCAGGGTGGTCGGTTTGACAGAGTCACGTATTCAAGCCTATTGGGCACAGATGCGCTTTAGTGGTCGCAAACAACGCCCGGTGGAAGCAATCAATCCTCAGGAAGCGATTCTTATGGTCGAATCAACGGCGAATACCGTGGCTTATGTTCCCGCGGGCACTCCATTGCCCGACAGCGTGAAAGTGATATTTGAATCCAAGCCTATTCCGTAGAGCCCGACTCTGCTAGCGCAAAAAACAACAGGCACAAATGTGTCTGTTGTCACTTATTCCAAAGACTATACTTCTATGTTAACAATCATTTGAAATCAGAATATTTCTCTGTAACAGGCCGATTTACTGTTAAAGCACGATATAGCTCAGGCCTGCTGACATTAAATATCAATGCGATAATTAGTGAAGTCGTGAGGAATATCCTGATGATTGTCTTTTAGTTCATGTAATGGCACGGGTTTGCTGAATAAATATCCCTGCACCGTATCGCAGCCCTGCGCTCGCAGATAATCCCACTGACTTTCGGTCTCGACACCTTCCGCACAAATTTTCAGGCTAAGACGCTTAGCCAGGTCGATAATAGATACAGTCACCAGACGACATCGTTCAGAGGTTTCAATTTGGGTGACAAATTGGCGATCAATTTTCAGTGTATCGATGGTAATTTGTGTGAGGTAACTCAGCGATGAATAACCCGTCCCAAAATCGTCAAGTGCTATCTTACACCCCAGATTATGCAGACGCTTAAACAGTTTTTCGCTGGAGTCAAAGTTGTCCAGATAAGCCGACTCGGTAACTTCAAACTCAATGTTTCTGGGGTTTACGTTGTATTCCTGGAATGCAGAGTAAATCCAATCAAACAAATCGCTATGACGCAGATCGTGAACAGACAAGTTAATAGCCACTCTCACCCGGCTCGAGAACCGATCTGTGATTTGATGGAGCTCTTCACAAGCCCGACGAATAACCCACTGCGTAATCGCGGTAATTTTACCGGACTGCTCTGCAACCAGAATAAACTCGCCGGGCATGATATTGCCCATTTCAGGGTGATGCCAACGTATCAAGGCCTCGAATCCTACCTGAATCCCATTACCATCGACTTTGGGCTGGTAGTACAAGCAGAACTGATTTTCTTCGATTGCCGTGTCGATGCTGTTTGCAATCATGATTTTGCGTTTGTGTGACTCTGACATTTCCGGACTGAAAATGGTGTACACCCCTCGTCCTCTGGCTTTGGAACGGTACATTGCCAGGTCAGCATTGCTCACCAGCTGACTGAGTTCATAGCCCGCCTCTTTCGCTTTTGCCACACCAATACTTACACCTAGTTTTAGCGATAGCCCGTTAAGTTTGAAAGGCTCAGTAAACGCAGACAACACCCGTTCGGAGACCGTGATCATATTTAATTCAGTCGCATCCCGGTCAGGAATAATCAGAAACTCGTCGCCACCCAGTCTTGCCAGAATGTCGCCATCGCGGAGAATGGTTTTAACCCGCTCAGCCACTTCAATCAAAATCAGATCGCCAGTTTCATGGCCCAGGGAGTCATTAATGCCTTTAAATCCATCCAAATCGAAAAACATCAGAATCAAATCGTCATTGGCACGTCTGGCCCGGGCCAATTCGATTTTTATGGTATCCATTACAAACTGACGGTTCGGTAACCCTGTTAAGCTGTCAAAATTGGCTAACCGGGTCATGGTGACCTGCTGTTCCATTAAGGTTTTAGTCTGCTGCTGATTAATATTCAGCTCTTCCTCAATGGTTTCCATTAATCGGTTGATATGCTGGCCCAACCGGCGAATTTCGGCAGTTCCTCTCACCGTATGCCGGGAAGTGTAGTCTTTGTGCTCTGTTACCGATTGCGTAAAACGAGTTACCGCATCAAGCGGTCTGAAAGCTTGTCTGAGTAAGGCGAACGATAACAGAATAGTAGACGACAATAACAAAAGGGCCCAGGGCATAGTCCTGAAAACCAAAGACCGTCGGCTCTCAGACAGACTTTTATTCAAGTCCACTACAATCAATAAATAGCCCACCGGGAATGCCTGCTCACCAATTCGCTCCAGGCTGTAAAGCTTACCGTCAGAAATACTTATCCCCATCGTCATATCTGATGGTTTATAGGATGCAGGCAGCATAGCCTCGTCGACTCGCCGACCTTGCAGACCGACATAAAACTCTACCAGTTGGTGGTCATTGTCAAAAATAGTCGCGTTGATCACATTCCGGTATGGCTCTAACCGTAGCAAAACTACGTTCAGAGAAAATGTATCCCGCGGGCTTTGCTCCATGAAAGGCACTAGGTCGTTAGCCATGTTGCGGGTAAGTGCAAACAGATTGTTTTGCTGGGACTCTAAGAACAATTGCTCATGTTCAGACACAGTCAACCACAACACACTGGCAGATGAAGACATCACCACTACGCTGAGGATCACAACCATCGCCGTGCGAATACTGCTAAACATGTGCCCTAACCAACCTGTCCTTACTATCCCACAGACTGCGCGGCTAGCTTAGCCTGTATGTACTGGCTGTGAGGTATATAGAGTAAATCTGCGATTTTACGAATAACGTGTTCCTCCAACGGCGCGAGTGTTTTGTCGGCGTAAGCTACGTGCCAAAGTCCCTGAATCACCTTGTGTTTGGCACTGGCATCCAAACTTTGGTTTAGTACCTGGGTAAACTGAACTAAATCGACAGCGTCTTCAGAACGCGCACTGCCACTCGCTAAGACCATTTCTGTTTCTTTAGCGGTCAACGAAAACGTATTCTGTAGCATATCGCTTAATGCCTCTAGCTCTCGTTGATCGATATCATCATCGGCTTTAATAACTTCGTATAACAACGCTGCCGCTGCTATTTCAACGTGATGCGGATGCAAAGGCTCTGACGCCTCTCCCTGGAACATCGCGAGAATTGTTCTCAACATGTAAAACTCCGGGTATGTGCGCACTTAGCGCGTGTAAAGTGTAGACAAGAAATTGAAATCCGTGCTTTTTTCGTAGCGAAAAAGTCACCAGATACTGTATAGACTTTTATACTTAGGCGTTAGTTTCAAACCCTACTGTTAATTTACCGTCATCAAAACGCCATTGTCGCCACAGTACAACGACCACTGTCCGTCACTTGAACCGACTCGCAGATTGCCTGAACTAGCTGAAGACCTCTGCCAAACGTATCTTCATCATCGCTTGGTGCTATTTGTGATACATCATAACCGGCGCCAGAATCCGATACTTTGATAGTCAGTAGGCGCAGATCGGGATCACAATGCATTGAGACAGACACTTCACCCTGTTCCAGCGCTTCTATTCTGGCACTGCGCTCTGCATAGTAGGTTTCAAATGCATTCGGATCTTTCTTCAATGACGAATTTAACTGCAGCACGCCGTGATCGATGGCGTTATTCACTAGTTCAGTTACCACCGTGTAAAGTTCTGATCGGGCAGACTCCAATCCTTCAACGTGTCCGAGCCTTTGAATAAACGTATCTACCACATTCTGTGATTGCAGGTGCGCTTTGCCGAGCGTAAATTTCAATTCAAATGGCAGCAACGCGGTATGCGTGCGCGCAACATGATTATCAAACATAAAGGGTTCACAGCGAAATAATACAATGGTCATATCATCCTTCGCTGGCTGCCCCAGGCGATATACCTTTGCGAGTTCTACAAACTGCCTTGCAGAGTTTATTCCGCCCTCAGAAAACCATTGCTCAACGCCCTCTTCGCCCAACAGGCCCTGTTCCGGGTGCAGTGTTTCCATCAATCCATCGGTATACACCAACAGCATGTCGTCCTCATTGGCTTCAACAATATCGACGTCATGCTCAAATTCTTTTTCACTGAGCACACCTAACGGCATGTGTCGGGAGTCTAGACGGTGTTGTATTTTTCCCATTGCATCGCGCAAAACAATACGCGGCAGTCCGCCATTCCAAATGCTAAACCGGGTACCCGAAGAGTCAATTTCAATAATAGCTGCAACACAGAACATATCCGCGGGTAGAAACGACAATAGAATGCGGTTCAGCCTGATAGCTATTTCAGACACCGACAACCCCTTTTCTGTCATTCTGACGAAAGCCTGGGAAACCGGAATCGCGCCTATAGCAGACGCAAGACCGTGCCCGGTAAAATCTCCGACAAACAGATACACTCCACCGGAAGGGCTTTTCTCACATAATAAGACATCGCCGTTAAACTGTGTTTCCGGTTGAATGTAATAATTAAAATAGTCATTGAGGGTGTCACTGGAGTCCAGTGCATTGGCAAAGATGTGCTCCACAATCCTATGGTTTCTCTCGACGTCCTGTTGCACTAGCCTGAGAGAGTGGTTTTTTTCTGCCAGCTCCAGTCCCATTCGTCGCGAACGCTCGTGGGCTTTAATTTTGGCCGTCAGGATCAGTCGATCGAAAGGCTTCGATACAAAATCATCGCCGCCTGCAGCCAGACACGCTACCAGGCTTTCCTGATCATCAAGGGCAGTAATGAACAAAATGGGTAAATAACAATCGGGAGACAAAGCCTTTAGCTTAGGCGCGACGTCCAGGCCGCTCATGCCCGGCATAACAACATCGAGTAACACAAGGTCCGGTGGATATTGTTCCGCCAGAGCAAGTGCCTTCTCACCATCTTCAGCTTCAACACAATGCACATAGCCTGTGTCATTTAACATTTGGACGAGCATCGCCCGGTTAATAACTTCATCGTCAACAATTAAAATGCGAAACATGCTGCGCTGTCAGGAAATAGTGAATTTTTTGTTGAAGCGAGAAATTTCTAAAATCCTTGCGACGGCTGCGCGGCAGTGCGTGATACTGTAAGTCAGATTTTTGTCTGCCAGTAACTTTTGCATATTCAGTAACATGCCCAGTGCCGAACTGTCCATGTACTGCGTATTGCTCAAGTCCACTTCAATGTGTTTAATTGATGCTGGCAACTCGCTGTACGCTTGTCTGAAGTCTGTGACCAGCGAGAAATCAAACTTTTCACCAATGTAAATTACCCAGCGTTCGCCTTGTACCTGTTCAGTTTTAATTGCCATTAGCGCTCCCACTCGCATTCCGCGTTTGCTACTATGCGTAAATTCGCACTTCCGTGCACCTTAATCATTGAATACCTGATAAGTGTAGTCAATTTTCGAAGAGTGACAGATTAATATGCAAGACAACAGACTCGTATACAGTACCGACGGCGGAAAAATCAACAATGACAACAACCCCCAAGCCAGTCGTTCAGTAAATAAAGACGGTATAGCCCGAATCCACCGCGAAACCAAAGGTCGAAAAGGCAAAGGTGTGTCTATTATTACCGGCCTTGATAAAGAACCGTCTGAACTCAAAGAGCTGTGTAGTGTTCTGAAGAAGAAATGCGGCTGCGGCGGCGCAGTAAAAGAAGGGACGATTGAAGTTCAAACAGACGCACGTGACAAAATCCAACAAATACTCAAACAACAAGGTATTACATCAAAAATTGCTGGCGGCTAAGCCTTTTCGCCTTTATCTTTAGTCTATATTAACGCCAAATTATATTTGTCGCGATGCGCGGTTTGCTATGATGTAGGTAAGCAGTAGTCAGATTGGATGTTTGCGCGTGTTAAAAGCCCTTGCCGAACATCGCCTGGCGTAACGATAAAAAGAGAATACAAATGGAAAAGTTATCAATCTCCGACCTCAATATTGTGTTGGTGGAACCGTCAGATACGCAACGGAAAATTATTTCGACCTTTCTGACCAAAGAAAATGTGAAACAAATTGATAGCGCTGCCAATATTACCGAAGCCAAGCAGCTCATCGATCAGCATGGTGCTGACCTGATTATCAGCGCGATGTATTTTGAAGATGGTGCGGCAATCGAACTGCTCAAATACGTAAAAGAGCATGAATCACTGAGAACCATCCCCTTTATGCTTGTGTCCAGTGAGAACCGAACCAGTAAGCTCGAAGAGTTTAAGCAAGCTGGCGTTGCAGCAATTCTGCCCAAGCCATTCGAACCTATTCATTTGCAACGCGCACTGAACGCTAGCCTGGATTTATTGAATACAGACGAACTCGAACTTGAGCTATTTGATATTCATGAAGTCCGCGTGTTGCTGGTCGACGATAGCCGCTTAGCGCGTAACCATATTCGCCGCGTTTTAGAAGGTATGGGCCTACAGAAAATTAAGGAAGCCGAGAACGGCGCCATGGCGCTGACATTAATTAAAGACGAGGCTTTTGATTTAGTGGTAACCGACTACAACATGCCTGAAATGGACGGGCGTGAGTTGTCTGAGTTCATTCGCTTCAACCCGGAAACCGCCCACATCCCTATTATTATGGTGACGTCAGAGGCCGCAGACAGTATGCATATGGCTAACATACAACAAACAGGGGTAAATGCCCTGTGCGACAAGCCATTTGAACCAAATGAAGTACGCGCCATGCTGGCCGCATTACTGGGCGACTAATTTTTATATGCAACCGTTGAATTTTGTCAATACGCAACGGCAAAAAACGAAGGCTATTCTGTAAAAACGGGTTGACAGACATCAGTCGCCGCAATAAAGTGCACGGTATGAAACTACGAAATACAACACACACAGCGTTTTTCTTTATGTTTATCACCTTCATCTGAGGGAGGTACGCTGTGCGTGACATAAACCTCCCCCTCAAGGGAGGTTTTTTTTTGCCTGAAGTGTAAGAGAGAAGCCATGTCTGCGCCTGAATTAGATAACATCCGTGAGCGAATTACCTCACTCGATACTGAATTACTCGGTCTGTTGGCAGAACGCCGCGGCCTAACCAACCAGGTTGCCGAAACCAAAATCAAGCATCACATTCCGGTACGCGATCAGGCTCGGGAAGAGCAGCTATTGATCCGCTTGATCAAAGAAGGCCAACAGCATGGTCTTGACCCACACTATGTCACTCAGATATTCCACGTCATTATTGAAGACTCGGTGTTAAATCAACAAGCGATGCTGGCGGAACGAGCGAATCCTGGCAGTGCGTTACCGTTGAACCGTGTCGCGTTTCTGGGAGACCGTGGTTCTTACAGCTACCTGGCCACACAAAAGTACTTTTCTCGTCGCCCGGGTGACTTACTGGAAATTGGCTGTCAGAGCTTTAAAGAAGTGGTGGGTAAAGTTGAAAACAACGAAGCCGACTATGCGGTTCTCCCTATCGAGAACACAACCTCTGGTAGCATTAACGAAGTTTACGACCAACTTCAGCACACTGAACTCAGCATCATTGGCGAGTTAACTCACGCTATCAAGCACAGTCTGTTGGTTGCTAAAGATACAACACTCTCCAACATTAAGACGCTGTACGCGCATCCTCAGGTATTTACCCAGTGCAGTCACTTCCTGGCGGAATTAGGCAACGTTGAAGTAAAAACCATGGACAGTACCTCATCGGCAATGCTTACAGTCAGTGAGTTAAACAGAGACGATGTCGCCGCGATTGGCAGCGAAGCGGGCGGTAACCTGTATGGCCTCATGGCAATCAAATCCAACCTGGCTAATCAGAAAGAAAACCATAGCCGTTTTATTGTAGTAGCGAAACAACCTGTCGTCGTGCCGCTGCAGGTACCAGCCAAAACCACCTTCGTCATGTCGACTGTGCAAAAGCCTGGTGCCCTGGTTGAAGCCCTGCTTATCCTCAAGCAAAACAACATTAATATGACCAAACTGGAGTCCCGCCCTATCCACGGCAATCCGTGGGAAGAGATGTTCTATATTGATGTCGAGGGGAATACGCAGGATGGTCCAATGCAGAAAGCAGTGGATGAACTGAAGAAAATCACCCGCTACGTAAAAGTGTTGGGATGTTACCCTAGTGAAGAAATCAGCCCCACCAAGGTGGCGGCAGGCAAAGCCCTGACCTCTTAATATTCAATAAAAAATGGCCACTTTTGTGGCCATTTTTGTATTTATAAAACAAGTTTAATCTTCGGGCTGTGGCTGTACAGACCTCAACATCTGGTTATCATCAGCTTTCAACAGCAATTGCTTACTGTCCACGAGACAGGTTTTAGCATAATCGCCAAACCATTCACCAATCTCATTAAACTGCTCGATAAACGCGGTTTTATCGCCCTGCTCTAACAAGCTTAGCGCTTCGCCAAAGCGTTGATGAAAACGCCGCAACAGCGCGAAGTTGTCCGGATTATTGAAAATAATATCGGCGTACAAATTGGGAGATTGGGCAAACAAGCGCCCTACCATGGCCAGTTCCAGGCGGTAAATAGGAGAACTAAGCTGCGTGAGCTGCACCAAATCCGGATTTTCGCCCGCCAGGTGTGCGCCGTACACAAACGTGTTGAAGTGGCGCATGACCTGAATAAATGCCATCGCCTTGTCATGATCCTGGGCTGTCGTTTCAATTAAGTTGGCACCCCAGGTTTTCATTTGCTCAAGCAACCACTCATAGGTAGCTTCACCGCGCCCATGACACACCACAACCACTTGCTTTATCATGCCTGGCGCATCCGGTCCAAACATAGGGTGTAACCCTACAACCGGCCCGCTATGTGCGGCCATCATGGCACCCAGTGGCTTGTCTTTGATACTGGTAATGTCGGCCAGAATACAATTCTCAGGCAGTGCTTTGAGACTGGCAATCACGTCAACCGTCAGATTGATCGGCACAGACACCAATACCAGACTGGCCTGAGCAAACAGACTCTCAGCCTGAGACCAGTCGTCTTTTTCCAATATGTCGACGTTGTAACCGCTGCGTGTAAATAACCCGACAAAAACACTGCCCAACGCACCGCCACCACCAATAACCACGATCCGTTTGACGCCGGGGTTAACGCAGCGATAGCGATTGTTCTGGATATGATAAGACTCGCGCATGATTCGGCGCAGGAGATCTTCAACCAACGCAGGAGACACGCCTGCCGCTTCAGCTTGCTGCTGACGATCGGCCAGTAATGCCGCTTCGCGCGAGGGCACGTAAATCGGCATGCCGGTTTTGGCTTTAATATCGCCGACTTTGCTGGCTAATGCTGCTCGCTTGGCTAGCAAATCGACGAGCTGGCTGTCCAGCTCGTCTATTCCCTGGCGTAGATCGCTCAATTGCTGAGCAAACTGTTCCGCTGTGTCTTTTGACATATAATCAGGCTACATCCGTTCGCTTATTTTGGCGTAATGGTAACACAGTAATCAGCTTATCCCGCATCTGGCCAAGCAGACTTTCTGTAGTATCCCAGTCAATACATCCATCGGTAATTGATACGCCGTATTCCAACGACTCAAACGGTACGCCATCAGATTTCTGATTGCCCGCTTTTAAGTGGCTTTCCAGCATAACGCCGATAATTGACTGATTCCCTTCCAAAATCTGATTTACCACGTTTTGTGCAACCAGTGGCTGACGGCGATAATCTTTATTCGAGTTGGCATGGCTACAATCGACGACCAGGCCCGCTGTCAATTTGGCATTGTTCATCCACTCTTCGCATTCAGACACACACACTGAATCGTAGTTTGGCTGCTTACCACCACGTAAGATGATATGCCCGTCAGGGTTACCCTGTGTTTCAATAATGCTAACCTGGCCTTGCTTGTTGATGCCCATAAAGCGATGCGATGACGCCGCTGATTTAAGCGCATTAATAGCAATATCCAGACTGCCGTCAGTGCCGTTTTTGAACCCTACCGGCATCGACAGACCACTGGCCATTTCACGGTGAGTTTGTGACTCAGAGGTACGTGCACCAATCGCGCTCCAGCTGAACAACTCTGCCAGGTACTGCGGACTGATAGGGTCCAGCGCTTCAGTTGCGACAGGCAGTTCCAGCTCGGCCAGCCAGATCAGCAGTTCACGTGCCTTGCGAAGACCCGTTTCAATGTCGAAGGTGTCATTAATATGCGGGTCGTTGATCAGGCCTTTCCAGCCTGTCGTTGTACGGGGTTTTTCAAAATAGACGCGCATTACGATGTACAAGGTATCCTTGTAGCACTCGTGCAGTTCTTTTAAACGCAGCGCATAGTCTTTTGCCGCTTCAATATCATGGATAGAACACGGGCCGCAAATAACCAGCATACGGTGGTCACGGCGATGAATAATGTCCGCAATTGTCTGGCGGGAATCGTGAATTACCGACAGCGCACGGTCTGAAACAGGTAATTCCTGAGCCAGTGCCTCAGGCGTGATCAGAATATTTTCTGCACTCACGTGAATGTTGTTAATAGTGTCCTTAATCATGTGTCGCTCTTGGTCTTGGGAAATAAAAAAACGTCAGGCCTGTTGCTATGGGTGATAACTCCGTCCACACAACGTCCATTAAGTAAAGCAGATACAGGCAATAAATACAGGCGTATAGTTATATTTACATCAAAAAATTTCAACCTGATGAAATAGCGTTGACTTTTTATCAATAATTGATATGCAAAGCAAGTAAAAACTCCATATCTGAAGTACTTTGCCATATTTACCGTTTGAAACTTGCTTAACCACGCCTTAACTTTTATATCGTCACAATCGGTCGCTGATCAGCATATACTTGCTAACAAAGAGCATAACGTATTGCGACGAAACAAGTTTTATTGCGGTGAACGGTAGTGCCATGATGTTACAAAAATGTTGTACTGGCACGATAATAACAACCCACCGGTCTGATGCCGGTGCGCCCGGATAACGTACGTAGGGACACATGATTACACTGAAAGATATCCGCAAGTGCTTTTCCAATGGTGAAGAGCAAATCGTTGCTCTCAATGACGTCTCTTTGACTATCCAGCAAAACGAGTTCGTTGCCTTTATGGGCAGTTCCGGCTCCGGGAAGTCCACGTTAATGAATATTCTTGGCTGTCTGGATACGCCGGACGGCGGACACTACACATTGAACGACGAACGTGTAGACAGCCTGAGTGACGAGGCCTTATCGCGTATTCGAAACCGTCACATCGGCTTTATTTTTCAAACGTTTCATTTATTACCTAAATTAGACGCTATCGGTAACGTTAAACTCCCTCTCCGCTATTCAGACATTAGTGACGAAGAAGCCCACGAGCGGGCCGTTGCACTGTTAACGAAAGTAGGACTGGGGCATCGCCTGACTCACCGCCCTTTTGAGATGTCAGGCGGGCAACGTCAACGCGTAGCGATAGCCCGTGCATTGGTCAACCACCCTACGATGGTATTGGCCGATGAACCTACAGGTAACCTCGACAGTAAAACCTCTGAAGACATTATGAATCTGCTTACTGAACTGCATCAGCAGGGGCAAACCATCGTAATGGTCACCCACGAAGAAAATATTGCGGAGTATGCTCAGCGGGTGGTTACCATGAAGGACGGCAGCATTTTAAACGAGCGGAGCAAACCATGATTAAACGTTTGATATTCGCGGCATCAATGCTTTGTGTTACACATGCAGGCAATGCCGACTCGCCCCCGCTTATTCTCACAGGAAAGCTGTCTTCATCCAACGTGCAAACGGTCACTGCACCGCGTACTGACCGCTGGCAAATTCAGCTCCAATGGATGATTGAAGAAGGCAGTGTGGTCTCGCCTGGCGATGTCATTGCGGTATTCGATTCAGGAAGCGTCGATACGCAGCTGGAACAAAATGAAGACAATCTGGCCACTCAGCAACTTTCGTTAAAGACCGAAAAAATGACCCTCGATCAGGCCGTGCGAGATGCCGAAGCGGCGCTGAACATTGCAGATCTTGAAGTAGAGAAAGCCCGCATCGAAGCCAGTATCCAGACCAATGACATCAGTGACTACGACAAGGGCCAGTACAAACTCGCACTGGAACGTGCATTGGTAGAACAATTCAAAGCACAACAGGCATTGCAACAAAAGCAATCTGAGCGCACCACTTCACTGGAAAAAGCCCAAATTGAAATAACCAAATTGGAAGAAACCATTGAGTATCAACGCTACTTACTCACCCGATTGCAGGTCAAAGCCAGTATTAGCGGCGTAGTCAGTCACATGTACCACCCTTGGAACAATGAAAAAATTACCGCAGGAACCACACTAAGAGCGGCAATGAAGGTACTGGAAGTACAAGACACCAGTGGCTTTAATATTGATGCCTGGGTGCACGAAATAGACGCCGACCGTATTCAGGTTGGACAGCAGGCATCCATTACACTGGATGCTTACCCTCAAACCCAATTCAGTGCGAAGGTAGCAACCATTGTGTCCCAGCCAGAGAAGAAATCCGGCTGGGGTGACAGTGCTTATTATCAGTTGCAGTTGGCCTTTTCGGCATTACCACAGCAAAAGCTGTTGCCGGGAATGAGCGTTAGAGTGGTTTTCCCCAGTGAGGAGATTGCGCATGCGAACTAAAGCCATATTGTTGTTAACCACGCTAATAGTAGCCTGTTCCGATCAAAGTGGAACGTCGGTTCAAACAGCCCGAGTTTTAAAACAACCACTCACCGCCTCCGGCGAGATTGTTTCATTAAATACCGCCAGTATTTCGCCCCCCTCGGTACGGGGCATGTGGCAAATGAAAGTGCAGTTTCTGGTGCCGGAAAACGCCCATGTGAAAGAAGGTGATATGTTGGTGAAGTTTGACGACCAACAGCTCAAAACTAAGTTAATTGAGCAACGCAGCGAACTGGAAGCGGAATCAAAAAACTACCAGACCAAGCAGTTAGAAGACGAAGCAAAGCTGGAAGAGCTCAAGCTGGCTCTGGCTGAAGCACAAATGAACTACGATAAGCAGAAGCGGCTGGTAGAGATAGTCGATGTGGCAACCAAACGCGTAGAAAAAGAAAAACAGCGCAAAGAATTCGAAATAGCGCAGTCCAAATTAGCCCAGGCCCAACAACAGCTGGAGCAGTTTACCACGTCTCGTTCGCTGAACGACGAGCTGGCCAGGAGTAAAATAAACCGCCTGCGTACAAAGCTAAGCCGAACCCAAAGCAATATTGATAAGTTGCAAATCAAAGCGCCTAAAGCCGGGTTAATCATGTATAAAGCTGATCCCGAAGGCAATAAAACCGCAGTGGGTGACACGGTATGGATGGGACGGACGTTACTAACTATCCCCTCACTTGATGCACTGGCGATTAAAGCCCAGTTCGATGAAGCGGATACCGCTAAGCTAGCGCCTGGCACCGAGGTTAAGGTCACTCTGGATGCCTACCCGGAAATCCCCTATTCAGGCACCATCGTCTCATTGGGCGAAGCCTACAAAGAAAAATCGTCGACCAACCTGAGTATTGTATTTGATGTTGAGATAACACTGCACCAGATAGACGACAAACGCATGCGGCCCGGCATGAAAGCGAAAATAGAAGTGTTGGAGGCAAAAGCATGAATCGTTTGCTGATCATTTCGTTATGCAGTTGGCTGCTGTCTGGCTGCGACGACACGGAAGCGGTAATTCCCACCTATGAGGTTCGCCAACAACCCTTTGAGTTATCGGTGCCCATGAAAGGCGAGCTCGAAGCCGCTCAGGCCACAGCCATTGGTGTACCCAGTCGACGTCCAATGACGATCGCCTGGCTCGAACAGGAATATACTCAGGTCAAGAAGGGCCAACTGGTTGCCAAATTCGACGCTGAGCAACTCAGTTTAGATTTGCGTAAGGAAATGCTTGCCATCATGTTGCTCGAAGAAGACATGAAATTAAATCGTGAAAGCCTCACCACGGCCGAACAGGAAGTGAACGTTGACAAGGCGCTGGTTGTGAAGGAATTTGCCTTCGCAGACGAATTCAGCGTAGATGACCTTCGGGTTTATTCCCAGTTGGAAATCATCGAAAACATGCAGAATAAAGAATACCTCGGCGCCAAAGACGAATACCTGGACTGGAAAAAAGACAGCGTCGTAGAACAAAACACCAGCGCTATCGACGTTATCGCCATTCGCAAGCAAGGTAGCCAGGCAAAGTATGACCAGATCAAAATGGCCATGGACACGCTGGAAATTCGCGCTCCCTACGACGGCATGCTGGTGTATGAATCTAACTGGCGCGGGGAAAAGCCAGCTATTGGAGAAACCGTGTTTCCCGGTCGCCCTATCGCTAAAATTCCGGATATGTCCGCCATGCAGGCAAAAGGGTTTGTGCTCGACAAAGAAGCCATTGACCTTGCCCCCGGGCTACCCGTTTCAATTACCCTGGATGCCTACCCCGATCAGGTATTCCATGGAAAAGTAAAAGAAGTGGCAGGGTTTTCCCGCACCATCTCTCGCAATAATCCCACAAAGTATTTCGAGGTTACCGTCAGTCTCGACGATCAATCATCCAGGCTACTCACACCAGGTCGGAAATTGCATGCAAGTATTAAAGTCAGCGAGGGGGAAACCCGCCTGACGCTGCCCACTCAGGCAATATACAGCGATCAAGGGGTTAACTTTGTGTTTAAGCAGCAGGGCGATCAATTTGTAAGACAACGCATAGCAGTAGGCCAGAAAAACCTGTTTATGGTAGAGGTGACAGAAGGACTAACCGAAGGCGATGTCATTGCCCTTGCTTACAAGGAGTTATTGTAATGGCCGGAACATTGAATGCCGCAACCCTCAAATTACTGATAGGCGACGCCCTGAATGAATTGCTGTCGCAAAAACTGCGCACTTTTCTAACGTTGCTAGGCATGATTTTTGGTGTGGGTGCCGTGATTGCCATGCTGAATATAGGCAAAGGCGCGGAACGGGAAGCGCTGAAAATGATTGGCGCGATGGGCTTACAAAACCTGATTGTCGAAGCGCACAGCTATAATAAAGAAGAATTACAGGAAATACGTGAAGAGTCACTTGGCCTCACCTATTCAGATGTGCAGGCCGCGCTTCACACCCTGCCCTTTATAACCGGCTACAGTGCAGAGAAACAAATCAAACTCTTCGCCCTTTACAGTGATTTCGCCAAAGCCGATGCAACCGCCGTTGGCGTAACCGCCAGTTACTTTACTCTGGCCAGTATGCAAACCAGTCAGGGCCGGTTGCTCAGCCCGGAAGACGAAAAACGCGTTGCACAAGTGGCGGTATTAGGCTCAGATGTTGCCCGAAACTTATTCGCCGATCAGGACCCCATCGGCCAGTACGTAAAAGTCAATCACCTGTGGTTTGAAGTGGTAGGCGTGCTAGCGACACCCGATTTTAATAAAGATGCGTTTCAGGGCGTCAAATTAGGGGGAGACCGCAACCAGGTTTTCGTCCCACTGGCAACAAGTCAGATGAAGCTGAGTGCCGAGCCTCTTGCCAATGAACTGGACGTCGTAAAACTACAAGTTGACGAAGATTACTCCACTGTACTGGCGGCAAAAGCGGTGACCCAATTGCTCAGTCAACGTCATGCCGGCGTTGAGGATTATCAGTTAATTATTCCTGTGCAATTGTTGGCACAACAAGAAAACACTCAGCGTATTTTTAATATTGTTATGGCCTGTGTTGCAGGTATTTCACTGCTGGTTGGCGGCATCGGGATCATGAATATTATGCTGGCCAATGTGTTGGAACGCACCCGGGAAATCGGCTTACTGCGCGCTGTTGGCGCAACCCAACGCGACATTAAATTGCAGTTTATTACTGAGAGTTTTGTGATTTCTGTTGTCGGCGGGTTGCTGGGGATCGTATTTGGTCTGGTGCTGTCGGAGATCATTGGTTTTTACTCTGAATGGGCGGTAAGCTGGTCACTTACAGCCATTGTGCTTTCGGTGTCTATTTGCTTGCTGGTCGGTGTCGGCTTCGGTGTGTTTCCGGCAATCAAGGCGTCGAAGCTCAATCCGATTGATGCGCTACACACCGATTAGGCGTCGTTGCTAAGCTAGCCGGGCGTGGCCATTGTTCATAAAGAAAGGGAATGAAACATGAACAAACTATTGAGCAGTTTACTGCTTTTCATTGTAACGACGTCGGCCTGCGCATTTGATAAAGCCAAACTCGACGCATACCTGGCAACGATAGAAGCAAATGACAAGGCGATGTTGTCTTTGGCTATTACTAAGGACGGAAAGCCGGTCTATCAACGCGCAATTGGCTTTGCAGACATCGCCAGCCAGAAAAAAGCCAGTACCGACACCCTGTATCGTATTGGCTCCATCACAAAAGTGTTTACTTCTGTGATGATTTTTCAGCTCATCGACGAAGGCAAGCTGTCGCTAACCACCCCGCTCGCGCAATTTTACCCCGACGTGAAAAACGCAAGTGACATCACCATTGCCATGCTGTTAAGTCATCGTAGTGGGATCCACAATTTCACCAACGTGCCTGACTACGTGGAATACATGACTCAGCCAAAAACCAAGCAAGACATGCTGAGTATTATTGAAACCATGGACAGTGATTTTACACCAGGGAGTAAGGCAAGTTACTCTAACAGCGGCTACGTTTTATTGGGGTATATTTTGGAGGACGTCACCGGTGATAGCTATGCAAACCAGTTAAAGGAGCGTATAACCAGTAAGCTTGGCCTGCAGCACACGGTATTTGGCGAGCCCATTCAGGTACAGCTTAACCACGCCAATTCATACAGTTTCCAAGCGTCGTCCTGGACGCCTGCCACCCTAACCGATATGAGCATTCCTCATGCTGCAGGCGCAATCAGCGCAACGCCCACTGACGTGGCAGTATTTTTAAGCCATCTGTTTGAAGGTAAGTTACTGTCTGCCACGTCATTGGTAAAAATGAAGGAGATTAATCAGGGGTACGGTCACGGTTTATTTCAGTTCCCGTTTTTTGAACGCAAGGCGTATGGCCATACTGGCGGCATTGATGGGTTTAGCTCGCAAAGTGCGTATTTTGAAAGTGATGATGTAGCTGTGGTACTCACTGCCAATGGCCTGAATTACCCGCTAAATGATATTAGCATTGGTGTGTTGAGTCTGTATTTTGGCATCCCTTTTGAGGTACCTGACTTGTCGAGTCGGGCCATCACGCTGACTGAGGACTTACTGACTTTCTATCAGGGGGTATTCGCTTCAAATGCCATGCCGCTCAAAATAACCCTCAAGATAACGGACGGGCAATTGACCGCACAAGCAACAGGCCAACCCGCCCTGCCGTTAACCCCCTTTTCCAGTGCCGAGTTTCGTTTCGAGCCTGCGGGTATCATCATCAGCTTTGAACAAACTGAAAACGGCATCAATTATGACAAGTTCCTATTGAAACAAGGCGGCGGCACTTATTCATTTAACAAAGAATAAGCGTTAAAAGAGCTTACCCGTTTACTTACACGGAATAGCAAAGTCCACATGGTAATGTTCGTCATGCCGGACCCAGGAGCGCTTTTTCGAAAATTGGATATGTTGAGCCAGATAGGCGGCGTATTGTGTTTTGTATAAATAAGACTGTAGTTCCGGAGCAAAAATCACTCGCCACACGTTGTAGCCACGTTTAACAGACACTTTGTGCAGTGCAACGATGTGCGCTGCCATAGCTTCATAGTCTATTCGCCATTCATCGAGCCTGCCGTCTTTATCGAATTCAATGTCGTAACCAAATCGATTAAACGGATGAGTTGGCAGATGTACAGATTCGCCTGAGGCATTGACAACCGGCACCATAAAATCAACAGACAGGCCATTTTGATGCGTTTTATGGGGTTTAAATTTTCCGCCAGCTTCAAAACCGGTTTCGGCGTATTTGAAGAGCTTATTCGGCAGGTCGGTTTCCAATGCCGTATAAGCGCTTAGCACAATATCTCTCACCGTTGAATGCACATAGGTTCTGCCTGCTAGCCTGGCAATAGTACTGTAGCCTTCGTAGTTTTCACCAGATGTTGGTAACTTCACGCCATTTTCAAGTCGTCCATTACCGGTTGTGCCAAAACAGACGCTTTCTTCCGCCCCTGCCACCGTGGAAAACACTAACATGGCTACACAAGCAACCAGCGCCTGTTGTTTATTCATAATGCGTACATCGACTTCGTCACTACGGTTCCAGCCGGTACCGTGGTGTTGTCCGGAATGCTTGCCCCCGGTAACACGCTGCAATGGGCGCCAAGCGTTACATGGTTGCCAATGTGAATTGCATGGGCCTGTTGCCAGCCCGCTTTGCGCTTTTGCTCTTCCAGTGGATGGGTAACGGTGGCAATCACGACTCCCTCCTCAATAACCACATGCGACCCAAGATTCACCTTGTTGTGATCCAGAATAACCACATTGTGTTTAACGAGCAGTGGGCCATTACAAAAAATATTGATGCCAAAATCACACGCAAAATGCCCCCCTATTTCGACGTTGACGACATTCGGCAGTAATTGCTGTAAAGCCTCTTTGCGGGCTTGTTCATTGTGGTTTGGCTGATTAATAAACCAGCACAACTGTGAGGCGTGCAGCCTTAACACCTGCAGTTCTGACGCATTCCCCAAATACCAGTCGCCATCTTGTATGGCTTGCCAAACGTCTTTCGGAATCTCCATTTGCCTATTATTTTTGTCGAATTGGTATTGCCATCATAATTGATGTGTTTTCACGATGCATGAGTTAATGCGGTATGAATGGAACTGGTTTCGAATTGGAGAATGGACTTTTTATCACGCACTAAAAAGCCCGCAACAAGTGCGGGCTTTTCGAAGTTAACAGTAACGCAAGGATTAGTAATCTTAGTTAAGCTTCTCTTTGATACGTGCAGATTTACCTGAACGCTCACGCAGATAGTAAAGCTTGGCGCGACGAACTGCACCGCGACGTTTCACTTCGATAGAAGATACCGCCGGGCTGTGTGTTTGGAACACACGCTCTACGCCTTCGCCACTTGAAATTTTACGTACTGTAAAAGACGAGTGAAGACCACGGTTACGCTTAGCGATAACAACACCTTCGTATGCCTGAAGACGCTCTTTGTCACCTTCAGTTACACGAACTTTAACAATCACTGTGTCACCTGGGCCGAACGCAGGAACATCAGATTTAAGCTGTGCTTGCTCAATTTTTTTGATGATATCTTGACTGACTTTGCTCATCATATCCTCTCATCCTAGTTAACTGTCATCTTGCTGCAACGACGCCTGAAATGCTTCTAGCAAGCGTTGCTGCTCCTCAGTCAGAGCTAGGTCGTTTAATAACTCGGGGCGACGCAACCAGGTTCTACCTAAAGATTGTTGCAATCGCCACTGTCTGATTTTTTCGTGATCACCGCTCAACAATACTGGCGGCACCGCTTTCCCATCCAATACTTCAGGTCGAGTGTAATGCGGGCAATCTAACAAACCATGAGTAAATGAGTCTTCAACTGCTGAGTCGCTGTGACCCAGAACCCCGGGGACTAACCGGGCAATTGCATCCATCATTACCATGGCAGGCAGTTCGCCGCCACTTAGCACGTAATCACCGATTGACCATTCTTCGTCAACATGGCTTTCAATTACACGCTCATCGACACCTTCGTACCGTCCACACAACAAGATTAAATTGTCGTGTGATGCCAGTGACTTAACACCGGCCTGGTCAAGTGGTTTGCCCTGTGGAGACAGGTAAATCACTTTACTGTTCTCACCACCCGCCTGTTTGGCAGCGGTGATAGCGTCTGTCAGTGGCTTCACCATCATCAGCATACCCGGACCACCGCCATAAGGGCGATCATCGACGGTACGATGACGATCGTGCGTAAAATCACGGGGGTTAAAATGCTCAATGGTCAGTTGCCCTTTTTTGACTGCCCGGCCTATCACCCCTTGTTGGGTAAAAGGACCAAACATGTCAGGAAACAAACTGATTACACCAAACCATTTTGCCGCGGTCACTTAGAACCCCGGTTCCCAGTCTACTGTGATAATACGTTCCACTTTGTCGACCGTTTGCACGACAGAATCGAGCACAAACGGCACCAATCTTTCTTTTTGACCAAAAGCGTCATTCCCTTTAGCGCGGATGCGTAACACATCGTTTGCTCCGGTATTAAACACTTCTGCCACCGTACCCAGGTTGTAACCTTGCGTTGTTACGACCTGCATGCCGGTCAGCTCCCGCCAGTAATATTCGCCTTCTTCCAATTCAGGAAGTTGCTCTGCCTGAATGGCGATATCCAGGTTTTTAATGCGCTCTGCATCATCCCGGGTATCAATCCCTTCCAGCTTTGCAACCAAGGCTTTACCGTGCGGACGCCACTGGTCAATCTGGTATTCTTTACCATCAGCCAGTATCCACGGGCTGTAGTCAAAAATACCTTCTGGTACATCGGTATAGCTGTTGATTTTGACCCAACCTTTCACACCGTAAGATGCACCGATTTTGCCAATAACCACTTTGTCAGACGCGAGACTCATCTATACCACCAGTTATGCAGCTTATGCCGCAGATTTTTTAGCTTCTTTTACCAGAGTGGTAACACGCTCAGACAAGCTCGCGCCTACGCCAACCCAGTATTCAACACGCTCAAGATCTAAACGCAGACGTTCTGCCTGACCTTGTGCAGTTGGGTTGAAGAAACCAACGTTTTCAATGAAACGACCGTTTCTTGCACGACGGCTGTCAGCCACCACTACTTGATAAAATGGACGCTTTTTGGCGCCACCACGCTGTAAACGAATAGTAACCATAAATGCCTCAAACTCGTTGTAGCGTTACCGTTAACTTACCTTTTGCCTGCGCTGTATACACAACGTACAAGGCGAAAGGCCGCGGAATTATACGTATCCAGCAACAAATTGCAAGGTTAAAGCTTGATAAAAGCGCATAGCCATTAAAGTTTTTCTGCCATTCATCCTGTTTAACGCCGTGAGTTGAGCTGTACGCCTTATAGGAACAGGTGAAACAGTGATCGAATTTGCAAAATCGGGGTATCATAATCAGAACGTTAATGCATGACGGTTTTCGTACTTCTTTGTAGAAAATTGATGTAGCGACAATCACTTGCCTGTTTAGCACACCACCCAGAGGCTACCTTGATCACCACTAAAGACGTCCTTAAATGGCTACTGAGTCTGTTATCTCCCTATAAAAAACACGTTGTATTGGCTTTATTGGCACTATTTGTGGCTGCATCGTCGTGGTTGTTACTCGGCCAAGGCATCAAACTGACCGTCGACGAAGGCATGAATGCCGAGCAACTGCATAAACTCAATACCGCCATTGGCTGGGTACTGGCATTTACCGTGCTGGGATGCCTGGCAACGTATTTTCGCTTTTACCTTATGACCTGGCTGGGCGAACGTATCAGCGCCGATATCCGCATTAACGTATACAACCATTTATTATCACTCCCGCCGGGGTTCTTTGCCGAAACTCGCACAGGTGAAGTAATTTCGCGCTTTACCAACGACACGGCGGTCATTCAGACCGTGGTAGGCATGAGCTTATCCATGGCCATTCGTTCCGTCATTGGATTCGTGGGCGCACTTGTTCTTATGGCTATTACCAGTCCCCTGCTCACGCTGTGCGTACTCGGCGCTGTGCCGTTAATCCTTATTCCACTTCGAATCATTGCGCCGAAGGTACGCACCTATTCCAGATTAAGTCAGGACAGAATTGCAGACATCGGCGCTCAGGTAGACGAAACGCTGCATGAAATCATGGTAGTACAAGCCTTTACCGCAGAATCAGTCGAGCGCGGTAAATTTGCCAATACGGTTCACTCTGCATTAAAAGCCGCCTCAACGCGTATTCATTTTCGTTCGATGTTAATTGGCATCATTATGCTGGTCAGTATGCTGTCTATTATTGGCATAGGCTGGCTGGGGATTCGCCAGGTGCTGACCGGAGAAATTTCTGCCGGCCAGCTATCTGCGTTTCTATTTTACGCCGTGTTTGCCGGAAGCAGCATTGCAACAGTCAGTGAAGTACTGGGTGAAATTCAACGCGGTGTTGGCGCCAGTGAGCGCCTGCTGGAATTATTAGCCACTCAACCAGACAACGCGGGAGGAGAAACGCAACCCGCCATATGCAATGAACCACCTGCGATCCAGTTTGATCAGGTTGAATTTAGCTATACGCCATCATCTTCCCTCTTCACGGACCTGAGCCTTACCATTCAACCTGGCGAATGTGTGGCATTAGTGGGACCAAGCGGCGCAGGAAAATCGACATTATTTCAGCTGTTGCTTCGCTTTTATCACATTAGCCGGGGGCGGATTACTATTAATGAGCACGACATTAATACGCTCTCGTTACAAAGTTTGCGCGAGCACATTGCTATCGTGCCCCAGGAACCCGTTATTTTTGCCACAACCGTCGCAGAAAACATTCGTTATGGCCGGCCATCAGCGAGTGACGAAGAAGTAAAGCAAGCCGCGCTGCAGGCCTATTCCGACGAGTTTATTCACACGCTTTCCGACGGCTACAACACAGAACTGGGAGAGCGAGGCGTGAAGTTGTCCGGTGGACAACGACAACGAATTGCGATTGCCCGGGCCATTCTGGCTGACCGCCCCATCTTACTCCTCGACGAAGCTACCAGTGCTCTGGACGCGGTGAGCGAACACAAAGTGCAGCAAGCATTGAATAATCTTATAAAAGGTAGGACCACTTTGGTGATCGCCCATCGCCTCGCGACTGTACAAATGACCGACCGCATTCTGGTGATGGAGAACGGTAAGATCAGAAACGCAGGTACACATACTGAATTACTGAAAAACGACACACTGTATCGGGAATACGCTGAACTACAACTCATGGGGTAGTGTGCAACTAATGCTTTAGTAATAATACGCATTATTATTTGCCGATAACGTTGTGAGCCGGCCTGGCTTTTGGCTCACTAACAATGGACACAACATGCAAAACCTAAAAACAAGAACAGTCTTATTTTTATTCGGGCTCAGCCTTGCGCTGACTAGCCCATTTTCTCATGCCCAAAGCTGGGGTGGAAACCGACCAAAACTGGTCGTCCTCAACAAAATAGAATTCCAACGCGAACAAAAAACCGTTCAGGCGGTTGGGACAGCTGAAGCCATTCGCGCAGTAACACTTTACCCAGCCGTTGCCGATGAAGTTACAGCTATCGATTTTCGTCCGGGTCAATATGTGAATAAAGGCGACGTGTTGCTCACCCTGGACGACCGTCGTCAGGTCGTCGCTGTAAAACGTGCTGAAATTCAACTCAAGGAAGCTGAGCGCGCACTACAACGTTTGCTGGACAGTCAATCCAGAGGCGCGGTTGCACAGAGCGACATCGACTTAGCTACAACAACTCGCGACCTTGCCAAAGTAACACTTGATGAAGCAAAAGCAGATTTGGCCGATCGCCGTATCATTGCCCCTTTTAGTGGCTTTGTTGGATTAACCGACGTTGAAGTTGGTGACCGAATTACTACCACAACAGCAGTGACTACGTTGGATGATCGCAGTTCGCTGTATGTAAACTTCCGCGCACCTGAGTCTGCAGTAGGCCTGCTACAAAGCGAATCCTCGGTTGAGTTACAACCCTGGTCAAACCGTACACTGAGCTTAAATGCCAGTATTGCGCAGCTGGACTCCCGTATAAATACCACCGACCGGACTATGGCTGCTCGCGCTTTACTCGACAATGCTGACGATCAGTATCGCCCGGGTATGAGTTTCAGAGTCAACCTGACAATGCACGGCGAGCGCTATGCCGCTATCCCTGAATCAGCGTTGCTATGGGGCGCTACCGGTGCATACATATACAAAGCAATTGAAGGCAAAGCCAAGCGAGTTGATGTCAGTGTTCATCAACGCCTGCGCGGCACCATTCTGGTTACCGGTGAACTTGGCGAAGGTGATCTGTTAATTGCTGAAGGCATTCAGCGTTTACGTGAAGGCCAGGAAGTCACCACCTCATTAGCACGAGGCAACGTGAATGAGTAACCTGAATCAGGCTGTTAACGACCTGCCTTCACTGTCGATTCGCCGCCCTGTACTTATTATTGTACTGAACCTGCTGATTGCCATCGCCGGGTATGCCGCTCTGAATGGCCTTGAAGTCCGTGAGTTGCCCGATGTAGATACGCCTACTATTACTGTAACAGCGCAATTCCCGGGCGCATCACCGGAAACCGTTGATGCGGAAGTGACCGCGCACCTTGAAGGCGCAGTAGCACGTGTTAGTGGCGTGAAGAATATCTACGCGCAGAGTGAAGAGAACTCTGCCAGGGTACGAGTTGAGTTTCGCCCCGGTATCAACTTAGAAGATGCGGCCAACGAAACCCGTGAATCAGTTAGCCGGGTGCAGCGCCAGTTACCCGACGATGTAGAGCAACTTGCGATTATCAAGGCTGACAACGACGCACAAGCGGTGGTTAGTCTCGCCGTGTGGAGTGATTCTCTGGATCTGGAAACCCTGACAGAAAAAGTCGATACCGACCTCGCACCCTTGTTTTTGAGCATTCCCGGGGTAGCAGACGTGCGATTAAACGGTGACCGCGAGCGCGTATTGCGCGTTTCGGTTGACCCGCTGCGTCTAACCAGCTTTGGCTTGTCTATGACAGATGTGGCCAATGTCTTGCGTCTGGCGCCATTCGATGTGCCAGCAGGCAGTATTCAGTCCAGCGACCAAATGCTCATCGTCCGGGCTGACGCCACCTCAATAACGGCAGAAGACGTAAAAGACATCATCATTAGCGGTGATACGCGTGTTGGCGATGTAGCCAGCGTGTATTTCGGACCGGCAGACTCAGGCAGTGTGGTGCGTCTGGACGGCACACCCGTGCTGGGGGTCGGTATAATTCGTCAGGCCAGCTCTAACACTATTGAAATTTCCGACGAAGTGCTGGCTATGGTAGAAAGTCTGGACAAACGCTTCCCGGACATGCACATCGTTGTTACTTCTGACGACGCCGAATTTATCCGCGACTCCGTGGAAGAAGTGGCCTTTTCACTGGCCCTGACTATTGCTCTGGTTATTTTTACCCTGTTGGTATTTATTGGTTCATGGCGGGCAACCATTGTCCCTGCCCTGTCCATTCCGGTGTCCCTGACCGGCGCACTGGCTATCATCTGGCTACTGGGCTTCTCGGTAAACATCCTGACGCTACTGGCCCTGGTATTAGCAACAGGCATGATTGTAGATGACGCCATCGTTGTGTCTGAGAATATTCAGCGCAGACGCACCATGGGCCTTGGCGCTCGTGCGGCAGCGGTAATTGGTACCCGTGAGGTGTTCTTTGCGGTGGTAGCGACTACCGCGGTGCTCGCGTCGGTATTTATCCCTATTGCTTTCCTGCCGTCCACTGCAGGGCGACTGTTCCGGGAATTCGGCGGCGTTTTGGCGGGCTCGGTCATTATCTCGTCATTTGTCGCGTTGTCACTGGTCCCTGCGCTTACTGCACGCCTGCCGGTTAAAAAGCCAGGCGAGAAAAAGAGTTTATTCGACAGTACGCTGGGTAAAGTGGGCCATGTCTGTTTGTCGGGTTATCAGCGCAGTTTACTGTGGTCGCTTAAATACGCGTGGTGGATAGTTGCGTTTTCCATTCTGGCTGCGGTGGGCGCCTACTTTACTATGCAATCCATTGACAACGAGTTGTTGCCCAGTGAAGACCGCGGCACCATTCGTATCTTTGCTCGTGGTCCCGATGGCGTTGGCCTCAACTTTATGGACCGTCAGGCCATAAAAATGGAAAACGTGCTGATGCCCTACGTGGAAAACGAGACCATTGAGTCCATTTATACCGTAGTCGGTCAGTGGGACCCTAATATCGTATTTATCACTGCTAACCTAAAGCACTGGGATGAGCGCGATAAGTCGCTGCAGGACATCGTTGGTGAGATTCGTCCGGTGTTGCAATCTGTCCCCGGCGCCCCCGGCTTCCCGTTTGGCGGTAACAGTTTGAACTTACGCGGTCAGGGCGGTGGTCTTGAGCTTGCCTTAACGGGTGACAACTACGAACGCATTTACAATGCCGCCGTGATTTTTGCCCGGGAAATTGAAGATCGCCTGCCCGAGTTAGGCACACCACAAATCAGCTACGAGCCAACACAACCTCAGTTGCGGGTTAATATTGACCGTCGTCGTGCAGAAGAACTGGGCGTGCCCCTCAGCGATATTTCTGCAACGCTGCGCTCTGCCATCGCGGGGAATGATATTGTCGACTTAAACGTCGGCGACCAGGCTATACCGATCATTCTGCAAACCAACGACCGCAATACCAGCAACCCATCGGATTTGGCAAATCTTTACGTCAAGTCAGACAATGGCAGCCTGGTCCCTCTGTCCAGCGTCGCCTACATCACTGAAGAAGGCGTTGCTGCAGAGCTTGAACGTCAGGCTCAACGCCGGGCGATTAAGGTAGAAATGGATCTGCCTGAAACGATTGCAATTAACGACGCTGTAGAGCAACTGCGCACGGTTGGTCAGGACGTGCTGCCTGACGGCATTGGCATGATTTTCCTGGGTGAAGCACAAACGTTCGAGGAAACCTCAAAACAGGTGGCGCTAACTTACGTGCTCGCCTTTGTCATTGTGTTCCTGGTACTTGCCGCCCAATTTGAAAGTGTGAACAGTGCCGTGGTGGTTATGCTTACCGTTCCCTTTGGTATCGCAGCCGCTGTTTATGCGTTGTACATTACGGGTACAACCATAAATGTATATTCGCAAATTGGTCTGGTAATGTTGATTGGTCTGCTGGCGAAAAATGCCATTCTGTTGGTGGAGTTTGCTGACCAGCTTCGCGACCGCGGCTACGCGGTGTATGACGCTATTTTAGAAGCCGGACGGGTTCGTCTTCGTCCGATCATGATGACACTGGTATCCACCATCCTGGGTGGCCTGCCGCTAATTCTGTCAACCGGCGCTGGTGCGGAAGCGCGCAACGCTATTGGTTGGGTAGTATTTGGCGGTCTTGGCATCGCGGTTGTCTTTACGCTTTATCTGACACCGGTTATTTACCTGGGCTTAGCAAGATTCACCAAGCCTCGTGCCGACGAAACACGCCAGTTAGAACAAGAACTGGAAGCCGCAGAAGTCTAATGGGTAACGCAATACGTCAGTCAGGTCGTTTGGCCTGACTGGCATTTTCCAGAAACATTAGCAGTTGCGCGATCATTTCGTCGAAGTACGGATTAAACGTGAGACGAGCAACGACTTTACCTTCCCCTTCCTGCCCCCAGGGGCCATACCAGAGTGTATTTGTTGATGTCGAAGGACACTGTGCTTCAATGTCAGCGGGCTGACCATTGTCGCAGATACGCACACTGCCGTTAGTGCCGTACAACGAATTATGTTCGCTAAACAAAACACTCATATGGGACGCTGCCAAAGCGCGCTCACGCGACACAGGAAAGGGTTGTACGCGCGATCCCTCTGGCGCTGTTTCAGCGCTGCCCATCCAGAGTAAGACATTGTCTGAGTGGTAAAGCTGTGTATTGAGTTGGGATGCGACCGCCTGCACGTCCACCACGCTGTCGCCTTCTGCCAGCACAGCGAAGTGAGGGAGAGTATGTTGCGTTTGCTCAATGACGTGCTGTACGGCCTCAACACTGCCCTGATAAGCCGCAAATCCCTGCATAGCAATGGAATTGTATCGCGCGGGATTGTCTTCCGGCTCTACATTTGGCCAGGGCCAGACATCGGTCACCCAAGGGGCAAGTCGGGTGACAAAAAAGTTAGGTAAAAATGCCGGAGAAAACAGTATCAGTCCCGAAATATCCTGTCGTGACGACGCGGTGACGGTAACTAAATTCGCGCCGGTTGAAAATCCGCCCAGAAACAAGGTTTCCACATTCGGAGCAAATGCCTCAACCTGAAAATCGACCGTTTGCTGCCACAAATCATATCGGGCGTTCAACATGTCACCCGGCTGAGAACCATGCCCCGGCAACAGTATGGTTCTTACCCAGAAACCCCGTTCACAGAGAGGCGCGCTGATATCGCGGAAAAAATAAGGCGAATCGCCCAACCCATGTACCAGTAAAATACCGCGGGGGTTGCCCTGACCACATTCAAATGGCGTATTAAAAGCCGCCTCGGTAGCAAGGTCGAACTTGACCGGGTGGCGATGCGCAAGCAGCCATTCATTTACGGCTGTCTGATAGGCTGAAAATGGCTTTACACTAAAAGGAACAACGGTGCTTTCTGCATGAAACGGCGCTGACTGTCGGGACTGACACCCGGTTAACCAGCCTGCCGTTAACAGCAGCGCTACCAAACCCAGCAAGCAAAGCCGCAGAACCGAACCCAATACACTTTTTCTTGCCATTATGTTAACGCCGAAACCGGTTATTGAGCGGCTTTCGCACGTTGTGCTTCAAGTTGTTTGCGGAACGTGTTGGACAGCGCTTCCAGTTCATTTACTGCACCACGCATATGAGTAACCAGTTGTTCCCTGAAAGCAGTGGATAACAGTTGAGACTGACTTCGCATTTTTTGACCAACGGGAGAGCGATGAAATGCCAGAATTTGGTCCATTTCATCTTCGGTGAAGTGTTCTAAATAGATGGACGCGATGGCTTTGTTTAATTCCGGTTCATTCAGCTTGTTACGCAAAATCGTATCGAGATCTTTCATAAACTTTTCCACCATGGGCCGCTCTTCTGCAGTGATTTGCATGCGGCTAATTGCCGTCCCCGTGGTGTGTTTAAACTGGGCAATAAGCATTTCTTTCGATGTTTCCCCACCCAAAGCCTGAGCAACCAACATGGCCTTTTCCATAACCGGCTCCACAGCGGAGGCAGATAAACTAACAACGAGAGTCAGAAGACAGATCCAATATCGCATTTTGATAATTAAATAAGTGAGCAGTGCTGTAAAGCCTACCACAGCCTTGCTGGCCAGGAGAGTATTTTGCCGACTGATTCTCAGCCGGCAAAAAATAAAAAACTAAGAGGCGGTTTCTGTGAGTGCTTTGGCGAGTAGCTTGTGAGTAAGTAAGCTCAGCAATTCAGTTTCTTCATCACTGCGCTCACCATCGACCCCGGTCATCACCGTGGCAACCTCTACCGCCCGATTGGCGTCTTTGACCAGTTGAGGTTGCAAGGACTTAAGCACATCGGTCGCTTCGCCGGCATCGATGGCCGTTCGCGTGTGATAAATCACATCGTTCATAAACGCGTCCCGACTGATGGGGCTATCCCAGTCCAGAGACTCTAACAATTCGTCCAGGTAATCCTGTTCAGTAAGGGTAATCTTGCCGTCGACCTGATAAAACAAAACTGCCATTTTTATCAGCGCTTCTTGATATTGTTGTTGTGTTGATAATTGCATAACGACTCCAGCTATTTCTATCGGCATCCGGCCAATAACAACTGTGTTATTATACTTGCAAATGTAAAAATAAGGTTAATTATTTTTACATTTTCATCGCAAAAAAACGGACTGTCAGCGACAATATCCGCAAATCAACACGTTACCTGAGCCCTACCAACACATCACTAATAATGAAGTTACCGTTAAAGATCTTGTCGGGCTCTCCCAGGGTATCGATGGCAAAAAACTGCTTATCTTCGTCCTGTAACCCCTGATAACCGCCAATTACCTGATAGATCCACACCTCGGGATCAAACTCCAGCGATTGTGCGCTATAAAACTCCAGTGCTGACATGGATTGCCCTGAGTCGATGACCTCGCAAAAATACGCGTCGACCGCTTGCTGTAATGGATCGCGGGTTAATTCGACTTGTTGCTGTTCACTTACCTGAATCTCTGCGCTTTTTTGCTCAGCCGTGTGCACCGGTTTTCTGCGATATACCGAACTCAGCGCCCCAACCAGCTGTTGTAATTCCTGCTCATGATTTACCTGATTCACATCGACACTTGCCGGCTGAATCAATGCCGCAGACTGATTAAACAGCACAGGCACCTGAGTAAGATTAGGGTAATTGCCCGGTGTGAAGTCAGGCTGCTGATCCATATGCAGCAAAAACCCTTTTAATAATCGGGTGCGGCCCTGGAATTCGCGGAAGCGTCCAAGCAAGTCGATTAAGCGCGCCTGGGCAACCGACAACTCCTGGGTGGCTTTCGAGAAACTCTGCTGTAAGGCAACCACCAGCAAGTGCCGCAACTCTCTGTTGCCACCGGCTATTTCACTGAGTTCATCAAAGCGAAAGCACTCCAACTGATTCAATAATTCAGACACCTGCCCCTGAGCCAGCTCATTCTCACGAATTTTTGCCTCAACCGAAGACACATAACCAAACTCGTTATTAATTCGGCTGAACATGACCCGAACACTGTTTGCCAGCGACTCTGTCAGCTGATAGACATGCTCGGTCAGGTCCGTCATATAGGCATGTGCTTCGTTGAATCGATTGTAATGCAGCGCTTCTTTGTAGTGTTCTGCCAGAGTTTTCAAACTGGCCAGTGCTGAGCCCACATTGGCATCGATGTTGCGATTCCGCTCATCCTGCAAGCCACTTTCAAGCAGTGTTCTTACCGCACTTTTCAGGCGCAGCGCGCTCTGTGGATCTGGACGCCACAAAATACCCAACTGCACCAATTGCTCGAGAATTTTTTTGCTGTGCGCCGCTTCGTCAACCACGCCATTCACATAGGCCTGCATGATCAGCTCACTGTGGCGACCCAACGCATTTAATAAGCGTGTTCCGGCCTGGATCAGCACCTGACTCATAGCAGGCTACCCTGCTGAATAGCTGCTTCTGCCTGCTCCGACAATGACAATGACTCAGTCTCGTCGATAAAGCGGATGACCTCGTACAGGTGCTCAACTTTGCCGGTGGCAATGTAAATTTGCTTATCCGGATTAGGCTTAATCAGATACCCAAGATCGGTCAAACGTTTGAACACCTGTTTCAGCTGTCCGTCCACATTCACACTGGTGGAGCCAAACAAGCGATAGCGTGAAATTTTTTCCAACTGCTCAGCATAAGCCGGGGTATCTTCGATAACCGTTTGCACTTCGTTCATGCGAATCGCATTGCCCATCACTAATGGACGGTCGCTTTCACTGGCTTGTTGTACTAACAATAACCATTCAACAAGGGGAACCAACCCGGATGTCGTTTCCTGAAACTGCTGTAGCAAGACTTTGCGTTCAGGTTCACCGAGGGTCAGGTAAGCGGCGAAAAACACCTCACCTTCACCGGTTGTAGCCAGTGTGCGATTCAGAATGTTCAGATGCGGCTCAACTTTGGCCGCGTTATCGCGACTTTTCAGATACCGCCAGCCCTCTTCATCACTGACCTGACAAATGAACTGTCCTTCTAACAATTTGCTCAGCACGCGGCCTTGTTCTGTCATCATGCTGAAACCTCCTGCTGCTGCTTACGCGCCTGTATTCTGGCCGATAAATCACTGGTCTTCGGTTGTACTACCTGTAGTTGCTTGCTGACCTTGTCAATCAGATAGCGATTTTCAAACAGTTTTAGTACATCTGATTCCGGGTTAGGGAAAGCCCCCACAACACTGATGTTGTTGCTTTGACAGGCATCGAATATTTTCTTCACGTTACTTTGGTGAAGCGTACCCAACTCATCAATTGGCCAGTGAATAATAACGTCTGCGCCACCGCGCAATAAACGGGTAAAGGCCAGCAGGAACTTACACAGGATCAGGTAGGCCATACCATGACTCGACGACTCATTGAGCTGACGATCGGTACGGATAATCAAATCGCTGTTTCCTTCGCGCAGGTGTAGCTCGATATCCAGCAACTTGCTGATCCCGCCCGACAGCGCAGCTCGCCCAAGAATATCCAGGACCGAACGCATACTCTGGCCATATTCATCTTCTGGCAGGTCATGCGCGCCCTCTTCCATCCATTGGTCATATAAAGCGCGGAAGCGTTCAAGTTCCGGCCAGAATTCCAGTTCACTAATACGCGAGCGGATCTTCACCGCAGAGTCGGATACCCCGTCGAGGAACAGCTCTCCGTCGACCTCTTTGGAGATACGACGACTTTGACTCACAATGCGCTTGTCGATATCGGCCAGTACAAAGTAGTACTGACTTAAATCAGCACCGAATATACGGCCCTGTTCTCGCAAGCCCTGCATCTTCTGTGGCACGATAACGTTTAGCAGTTGCGCCAGGTGTGTCACCATACGGCGGTGGTCGACCCCTTTCACGCCGTGAGCGTTAATTACCGCACATTCCTCACGCGCACGCTCCCAGGTGTCAGACAAGCCGGTACCGGCTTGTGCGGCAATGAGCTGATCGAAGCGCTCAACGTAATTGCGCACATCACTTAACAACTCTTCGCGCTCTTTCAACAATCCCTGCACGCGTGATAAGCGTTGAGTAATACTCAGCTCGTCGTGCTGCAACTGCGCACTGCTGTCTGATTTAGGCAGGCTCTGTTTAGCCAGTGTTTTACTTAACGTATCTACCTGAGTGAGCTGCTCAGCCGCGGTAGAGGTGACTTTCTCCAACTCAACTTGCTGCGCTTTCAGGCTGTCCCGGCGTTCGCGGTATTCATTTTGATGCTGCGTTAATTCGCGCTCCGCGTCGCTAAGCACTTTTCGCGCTTTATTCAACCCTTGTTGCCAGGTGACTTTGTGGCCGGTAAATACGGTTTGATACCAGCGCTCGTAGTCGCTTACCTTGTGACGATGCGTCTCTGTGCGATAAATCGAATCTTTCAGTGCTTTCAGGTCTTTCTTCAGCTTACCAATTTCATCGACGTCCACACCGCGCTGGTTTAATTCGTTCTCCAACCAACGCGCCATTTCCTGTTTATCTTGTTCCGCAGACTGGCGAACTCGCTTGATTTCACCTTCCACCTGAGCAATACGTGCATCGCTGTCAGCAATCAGTTGTTGCCAGTGGAAGCTGTGTTCGGTTTCCGCCTCGCGCTGTTGATCTTTTACCTCGTCGCGATCCAGTTCAAACTGCGCGGTCAGTTTTTTCTGCGATTGCTGGTTATTGTCTAATTGACTACGTGCTTGTTGTTTACGCTCTTTCAACGCGTGCTGGTATTCACTTAATACCGCTTCTTTGTCTTGATTCGCGCGTTTACGCGCCGCTTCAGCACTGCGAACTGCGTTGTCTTGTTTAGTCACAGCCAGCTCTGCAACACGCACGACTTCATTGGCTTTTGCCAGTTCCACTTCGGCCGTATTTTGTGCCTCAGCGGCTTCAGCTAGCTGCTGCTCAGCCTCGGCCAGCGCCTGTTTCAGACTCTGCTCGGTTTGCGCGTACTCTGGTGACGACAGGTTTTCCAGTGACAATGCCACACCGAAAAACGATGCAGAATCACCCTCGGCTTTCGGCGCTAAATCAGTGCGCTCCAGTAACTCAGGGCGAATAAGTTTACCCACTGAGCTTTCCCAGTCGTCAACGTTGGCGCGCAAAAACTCCAGCAGTGAGCCTTCCCCCGGATACAGCAACGCGTTTACGTCGGCTACGCGCTGCTCCATTTTACGATACTGGTTACGGGCTTTTTCCAACGCTTGATTAGCACTTTCCCGCGCCTGAACGGCTTTTTGGAACTCTGACTGGCTCTGTCGATATTGGGCGCGCACAGTATCTTCGTGCACGCTTGCTTCTTTTACTGCCGCATCCAACAGTTCCAGTTGAGACTGTTCAAATTCGTTATAACCCGCGTTATTCAGTGCTGCCTTACACTCAGCTTCAGCGACCTTCAAGGCGTTCAAACGAGTCTGATACGTTTCACTTAACGTCGTAATTTGCTGCGCGTAGTCTTCTTTGATGTTCTGCAGTGCATCGCGTTCTTGTTGTTGCTGAGTTGCACGCTTTTCCTGTGCCTCCTGGCGTACGGCAGACAGTTCATCGAGTTGCTCAGCGGTTTTCTCACCCAGCTCCGCGACCCGGCGATTGTAGGTGGATTCAATATCCTGATGCTGCTCGGTGAGTAACGTGTATCGGCTGGACAACAGCTCCAGGTCACGCTGCCATTGCGGCAGTTTGGCGACATCTTCTTTAAGCTGCTCGATGTCCTGTTCCTGCCAGTTCTCAAACTCGCGTTCCACTGCATCGAGTTCTGCCGTGTATTTTTCCACGTCTGCGCGAGAACCCGAGATTTGCAGATTTAATTCATCGCGGCGCTCATTCCAACTGTTGTCATTTGCTTTGCGTTCGTGCTGCACATCGTCCAGCTGCTGACGTCCTTTTTCCACCCTTGCTGTGAGGTGTGATTTATCCAGTTCAAAGGCCTGTTTAAGTTCAGCCAGCGCCGTTTCTGCTTCCTGTAACGCCAGATCGGCTTGCTCCAAGCGGGTAAATTCCGGTCGGACTTTGTCGAAAGCTCGAATGAGATGGCATTCGCGGATCCAATCATCAACCCGGTTACGCGACAAGCTGGATGTAGGCGGCTGAACACCGTCTTCTTCCAAAATCGCTGCAATCATGGCCTTGATGGTTTCCATTTTGCCTTCTTTGGAATGCACGGCCTTGGCCAGTTTTTCGATGTGGCGTAAATGTTCAGACTGCTGACTTAAACTGAATACCTTCGCATAGCCCAACAACTCCCGTGAACTGCTGCTTTGATTCAACACACCCTGGTCGTTTTGCAATACGGCACGAAAATCTTTAGTAGTGAGCAAGCTGGATACGATCACGTTGTTGCGCTTCATGGCTCTTGCTACTTCCGTGCTGGACAAAGACGCATGTTTGCCATTTTTTTGTTCAAACAAGTAATCGTCAAGCGTAAAGGGTTTAGCAATAAAGCGGTAATTAACCCCTGTCCCGTTGGAGGTGAGTACAGCCTGGCATAAGTCCCCTTCCGCCCGGGTATATTCATAAATAATGAACGACGACGTACGCGGTAAATACCAGCGCTCAAAACTATCCCGTGTGGCGGGTACTACCCGGCTGGGGTATTCGCCGTAGAAAACGGGTATCAGGCGCTGTAATGTGGTTTTACCCGATGCATTGGTACCACAGATATTGGTGTGTCCGTCTAGTTTTAGTTCTACTACACCGGGTAAATGGGTGTCGATAAGAATAATACGTTTAAGGCCAGCCATAGGTTTCCTGTATTTTTGTCATCTTCCGTTGTTTGGCACTACGCCACATGGTGTGAATATACATCATGTACGGAAGGGCCTGAACGATGTTCAATCAGGCGTATTCGCCATGATTTGAACCAGTCTGTTCCAGACTGTGATTTGAGTCTCGTTGACCCGAAACAGCTAAATATAAATTCTCAGCCGGTTTCGGACAAATAGCATTAACACGTCAGTGTATTATGAATTCGGCGCAATGCGAAGCCATAGCTCGCTTTCAGAGGAGCTTAAGCGAACCGTTTGACGGTTTTTCAGTCAATTTCAGACGAAATGTTGCGAGGATTATTTTAACCTGAGGCAGCAATGCTCCGAGCCAGTATTTTTCTTCAGGATAGGAACGATTTGAAAAGCGTTGCTTGGTGTTATTTTGTGCCGACACTGAACAACAATCGTTCAACACTCCCCTCCTGACAAGCAGACAGAATGATGACAACTACTCTATTACATTCAACCAGAAGGCCTGGTTTTCCTTGAATTCCGGATCTTGTTGCAAGCGCATTAGCACCCCATTAATGTGCCCGACAGCGCGCTTTCCCCAGGGGTTATTTGTGCAACCGATTGCGCCTTCTACCAACGTATCGCCCATTTCCGTGACGGGTAGAAAGACCAGCGAGTCATCGTGCTCAGTCATCGAAAAGTACTTTAGCACGGATGGATAATCTATCGTGTAGTCGAGCCTGCCTCTGGCGATTTGACGCAACACTCGCAGAGGTCCTTCAGTTCCGGCGATTTCGAGAATATGTGGTTGGCCAATTTGTTTATTCAATATACTTTGCAAAGCGTCAGGGTACTTTCTTGCACTCGGTAATCCAAACGCCAGTGTATGAATAGACATTAACTTGGCAAAAGAAACGGGTGTATTTTCAGATAACTCAAGTTTGGTTAAAAAAGACCGATGGATAATGACCCCCAAAGCAGGATAACGCATAGTGGTATCGCTGTAGGTATAAGTGCCAGAGTCTTCCCGTTTGATCATGCAGGGAAAACACAGGTTTTCCGCTTCTCCTACATATTTGTTAACCCGAGGATGCGGATAGATTTCCACACTGGTATCAAGATCAGCCAGCAACACATCCAGTTTGTCGGTCATTACATCACAAATGCCATAACCCTTTAACTTTCCATTCATTATATGAAAAGGCGGCGACGGATTTTTAGCCCACACTATGGCATCACCAGCCGCACCAGCTGTCTGAGAATAAAGCAGAGATATGAATGCCAGACACAACAGGTAAATCGACTTAAACGGCAAGGTGGTCTCCCGCGAAAAACACACAAAAATTTGGCTTCGTAACGGACAGTTTGCCAGATTGAAATGAAATCGTCTCGACCGAATAACGAGTTATTGCAATCAAAGTGTAAATAGGATACTGCGCCAGGCCTATAGACAAAAAAACCGGCACAAAGGCCGGTTTTTAATAACTGTTTATACGAGCGATTGTATTATCGCGGCGGGAACATGCCGCCTGGACCACCCATACCACCTGGGCCGCCACCTGGAGGCATCATGCCTTTCATCTGACGCATCATTTTTTTCATGCCGCCGCCAGACATTTTTTTCATCATTTTCTGCATTTGGGTAAACTGCTTGAGCAACCGGTTTACATCCTGAATTTGTGTACCGGACCCCGCTGCGATACGACGCTTACGGGAACCTTTAATGACTTCCGGCTTTTCGCGCTCAGCAGGCGTCATAGAATTGATGATCGCTTCCATTTGCACAAACTGCTTGTCGTTTGCCTGGTCTTTGATCTTGGCGCTCATGCCGCCCATACCCGGCAGCTTGTCGAGCATGCCCATCATGCCGCCCATGTTGCGCATTTGTTCTAGCTGTTCTTTAAAGTCCTGAAGATCGAAGCCTTTGCCCTTCTGAACTTTCTTCGCCAGTTTCTGCGCTTTGTCTTTATCGACTTTGCGCTCAACTTCTTCGATAAGGCTTAATACGTCGCCCATCCCCAGGATACGTGACGCAATACGCTCAGGGTGGAACGGCTCCAACGCATCGAGCTTTTCACCCATACCGATAAATTTAATGGGTTTACCGGTGATTTTACGCACCGACAACGCTGCACCACCGCGCGCATCACCGTCAGCTTTGGTTAGGATAACACCGGTTAGTGGCAGCGCTTCGTTGAAGGCTTTCGCTGTATTCGCCGCATCCTGACCGGTCATGGCATCAACTACAAATAACGTTTCGACCGGCTTCACTGCAGCGTGCAATGCTTTGATTTCGTCCATCATGTCACTATCGACATGCAGACGGCCTGCGGTATCCACTAACAGTACATCGAAGAACTGTTTGCGTGCAGCATCAATGGCGTCATTAACAATATCGACAGGCTTTTGCAAAATGGTCGATGGGAAAAAGTTGACGCCGACATCTTCTGCCAGGGTTTCAAGCTGTTTGATAGCCGCAGGACGATACACGTCAGCACTGACCACCATGACTTTTTTCTTTTCGCGCTCTGTGAGGTATTTGGCCAGCTTACCAACCGAGGTTGTTTTACCTGCACCTTGTAAACCCGCCATCAATACGACCGCAGGAGGCTGGGTAGACAAATTCAGTTTTTCGTTTGCCTCCCCCATGACCGCTTCAAGTTCAGACTGAACGATCTTGATGAATACCTGGCCAGGTTTAAGGCTCTTGGTTACTTCAGTACCCACAGCGCGGGCTTTAACCTGGTTAACAAATTCTTTGACAACCGGCAGCGCCACATCGGCTTCGAGCAGCGCCATTCTGACTTCGCGCAGGGTTTCTTTAATATTGTCTTCGGTTAAGCGGCCCCGACCGCTAACATTACGTAGCGTCTGCCCTAACCGTTCGCTGAGATTCTCAAACATTCTCTGTTTATCAACCCAATCAATTAAGAATACCGGCAGTATACCGAAAATTGACCAGTTAACGTAGTCTGGATTAATGATTTATCAAATTCCGGCAGACATGCAGTTGAATTCTCTGTTATTCTGCAGTATCAATACCAAGTTATTTTTTACCAACAGGTTTTATTCAACACATGGCTACCTTGTTCGCGTTGCTGGCGGTTGTTGCGTATTTTGTGGCTGCAGCGTCTATGACGGGGCGATTTTTTCACAATCAGGGCCCAAACAGGATGTTTGCGTTAAGCATTGCTGCCATCGCAGTGCTTTGTCACAGTATATTTTTGGGTGACGCTATTCTGGCTGCACAAGCCGGCCAGAATATGAGTATTACCAATGTACTGTCGCTGGTAGCCTGGCTCATAACACTGTCTATGCTGGTGAGCAATTCATTGCTGCCGAACGTGATTTTATTACCCGTGGTGTTTGGCTTTGCCGGGTTTAGTGTTCTGGCCTCTGCATTTATTCCTGTTGAACACATCATGCATATCGAATTGCGCCCGGGTTTGGTAGTGCACATCACATTGTCGCTGTTTGCCTATGGCACGCTAGTCATCGGCTTTTTGTACGCGCTGCAAATGTCGTACATAACTCACCAACTGAAACACAAAGGCGCCAGCATATTACACTCTTCATTGCCGCCACTGATGCTGGTTGAAGGGATCCTGTTTAAACTTATTTTAATCGGCACCATATTGTTGGTCATTGCCCAAATAACCGGCTTTGTCTTTCTGGAAAACATGCTGAGTCAGGGCTATGTCCACAAAACGCTGCTATCTATTGCCGGATTAGTCGTGTTTATAGTGCTTTTGGCAGGCCAAAAACTGTGGGGCTGGCGCGGTAAACAAGTTATCGCTTTAACTATCCTTGGCGTCATGCTGTTGTCACTGGCCTATTTTGGCAGTCGATTCGTGAAAGAAATTCTGCTCTGATAACCAACATCACCAATTAACACTTGAAACGCCATGATTGACTGACTACATTGGTGTTTCTAAATATTTGAAGGGATCCCTAGTTGGACGACATATCAACCAGTGCGTTGTTGATTGCACTGGCAATCTTAATTGCTTTATCTGCGTATTTTTCCAGTTCTGAAACCGGCATGATGTCGATCAACCGGTATCGACTCAAACACTTACAAGGCGAAGGACACCGCGGTGCCAAGCGCGTGCACAAACTACTCGAGCGTCCGGATCGGTTAATTGGCTTGATTCTGATCGGTAATAACCTGGTTAACATTGCCGCTTCAGCCATTGCTACGATTATTTGTACCCGCTGGTTTGGCGAATACTGGGCGGTGTTCGCTACGACTATCGGGCTAACGATTATCCTGCTTATATTTGCTGAAGTGACGCCGAAAACCCTGGCTGCGTTGTATCCGGAGAAAATCGCCTTTCCAAGTTCACTTATTTTATCGCCGTTATTGGTTGTGATGTACCCGCTGGTGGCGGCAATCAATGGCATCACCAATGGCATTTTGGCTCTATTGCGGATCAAACCATCCGGTGACGGTGGTGACTCCCTGAGCCGGGAAGAACTTCGAACCGTGGTGTACGAGGCGGGAACAATGATCCCCAAAAAGCACCAGGACATGCTGGTCAGTATTCTCGATTTAGAAAATGTGACTGCCGAAGATATTATGGTGCCCCGCAGTGATATTGCCGCAATTGACATTAACGACGAATGGAAAGATATTCAAAAGAAGCTCACTCAGTCTCAGCACACTCGCGTATTGCTTTATCGCGATAGCATTGATGACGCTGTGGGGTTTGTACACGTTCGCGATGCACTGCGGTTGCTATCGAAGGACCAATTCACTAAAGCCACCCTGCTTCGGGCAGTGCGTGAGATTTACTACGCCCCGGAGTCTATCCCTCTGCATACCCTGATGTATCAGTTTCAGGCGGAAAAAGAGCGAATTGCGCTTGTTGTAGATGAATACGGTGATATTCAGGGACTGGTTACCCTGGAAGATATCCTGGAAGAAATTATTGGTGACTTTACAACCACGACACTCCCCGCTTACAGCAAGGAAGTCTCGGTGCAACAGGATGGCAGCGTATTGGTTGATGGCAGTGCTAACGTGCGGGAACTCAACAAAGAAATGGATTGGAATTTTCCCATCGAAGGACCTAAAACACTTAACGGGTTAATTCTTGAGTATCTGGAAGAAATTCCCGACAGCAATGTCAGCTTGCGCCTTGCCGGCTACCCCATTGAGATTATTGATATAAACGAGAACATGATCAAAACTGTGAGGGTAATGCCCGAATTCTACAAACCCGTTTCCGTTGTCACCCCGGATTAACACTCGTTAAAAAATGATACAGGCCAGTCTGGTATTTTGCGGTGTGTTTGAAAGCGCACTGTAGTTAGGATTACAGAAGTGACTGGCCTTTGAATGCACCAGCCATAATCGAATTAGCCTGTCTTGCGTTTAGCCAGTACTTTGGCTTTAGCAGCCGCTACCTTGGCCGACAGGTCTGACAGCTTACTCATGATTTGCGCCATTTCTTCGTCATCGTGCAGATCCGACTCTTCCATATGTCGTTCTAACGATTTTCGAAGCTGTTCTGGAATAGACTGACTCGACATGTGTTTGTTTGCATTCTCAACGACGCGCGTCGAAATGATACCTTTGTTCCTCTCTACCTGTTTGTTATATCGGTAGCAGAAAAAAAAGCTAAAGCAAAAAAGCGAAATTGACCTGGATTTAGTTAGCGCAGATAGCACACTAATGAGACGCTAGAGCCGGTATATTCATGTATTAAGTAACAAATCGGCCTGCGGGGTTAAATGTTGCCTTGAAAGTGTTTAACCAAAACGCCTTTGCCGCGGGTTAAATTGTACTTGACTACTGCCACAGATCCGGTCGCAAACAACGTCATTTGGTGCGAGTCACATAATGCATCCAGTAAAAATGAAACAAACGGCATGTGGCTCACAATGAGCAGTGGTTTTCCTTTTCGGGATTTGGCCATCTGATGCGCTAATACGTCAATATAATCATGCGCAAGCCGGACATTTCCCTCAGGCACAATGTCATCACAAATTTCACTTTGCGCGGCGTGCAGGGTTTCTGATAAGGCATTGAAAGTCTGACGAGTTCGCGTGTAAGGGCTAACCAGGGCGAGCGACAATTCACCGTCCTGACAATAGGATTCAGTCAACCAGTTTGAGCTGACACGCACTTCACTTTTGCCATGAAGGGTAAGATTTCGGCTTTTATCATCCGTCAGTAGTGATTCAGCCTCACCATGGCGCATGATAAAAATAAAAATGTCGTCTTTGCTGCTTTGACCTGACATAACATTGCTAATATGATGAGGAGTACATACTAACGATAGCAAAGGTCAGCCAACTCGCCTAGTACTATTATAAACTCTTAGACTAAGGTGTAACCGGTCATTCGCCTGCTGTTAACCTGTCCACCGGCTAACTGCAAACAATAACACGTAGACAGAACGAAGAAATTACATTGAATATTACACAGGACATAGATAGTACCTATTCCTTGCGACTGGAAAACGGCCTACGGGTGTTAATTGTCCACAAGCAGGAACTGACTACCTGTTGTGTCTCGGCCAGTGTGAAAGCCGGGCATTTTTTTGACCCTTCGGACTGTCCCGGACTAGCCCATTTACTGGAACACATGTTGTTCATGGGGAATGTCCTGCTCCCTGAGCCAAATGCTATCAATGAACTCATGGAGCAAGCCGGCGGCAACATTAATGCCTGGACCGGTACCGAATTCGCTAATTACCATTTTCAGGTTCATGCTCAGGCACTCCCCCGCGTATTGCCCGCCTTCGCGGCAATGCTAGGTGCACCTAACTTTGACATTGAACAAATCCAGTCTGAAATGAAATCCATTGACGCTGAATTTAAGTTCAAACGCAAAGATGACTTGCGACGTCTGTATCAGATCCACAAAGAAACGGCCAACCCAGCGCACCCGTTTGCCAAGTTTTCCGTTGGTAACCAACAAACGTTCGGGCAATTCACAACGGAAGCTCTGCAAGAAAAGCTGGCAGCGTTTCATGCATCACTTTATTGCGCCAGTAATATGACGCTGGTTATTCACTCGCCGTTTAGTGTTGGCCAGCTGATGCCCTGGCTCACCCAAGCGTTTGAACCGATGCCGGCTGGCGAGCCTGCAGCGCTATCGCTACCGCCGCTCTACACCCCGGAACAATTGGGTGTGGAAATTCGAATTACGCCGTTACAAGCGGCACGACGGATGATCGTCACCTTTGCATTGCCGGCACTGCACTTACACATCAACACCCGCCCCCTCGACTTCATCAGTCATATGTTAGGCGACGAAGGCGCAGGCAGCTTATTTGCCTACTTAAAAGCCAAAGGATGGATAACCAATCTGATAGCTGGCTCAGGCATAGAAGGTCAGGGCTTTAAAGACTTTAATATTAATCTGCAGCTCACCGAAGCAGGGCTTGCCCATCAGGCCGATATAGTATCCGCCGTGTTCTCCATGATTGAACTGCTGAAGAAATCAGCAAGTGAAGGATGGCGATTACAAGAAAAGGCAAAACTGAACCAGCTTGCCAGACAATACGATGATTCGCATAAACCATTGCAAGCGATGTGCGATCTGGCCGAACTACACCAGTATTTTAGCTGGCAGGCTATCTCAGAAGCGTGTCAGCGCGAGGCATTGACAAGTGAAGCGTTAATCGAAGCCTTGTCGCATTTCATTCCTGAAAATTTGCGAATAAAAACAATAGCGCAGGATCTACAAACCGACCGGCGTTGTGAATATTATGACGCCGCCTACGCTATCAGTGCCTTACCGGCAGAACAACTGGCGTCATGGCAGAATCCGCCTGAAATCAACGCAATATCGTTGCCACCACCCAATCCCTACATCGGCGACAGCTATAGCTTGTGTCCGCTGGACAACCGTTTTGCCTTACCTCAAGCCATTCGGGAAGATAAAGGTGCCAGCTTCTGGTTTTGTCAGGATCACAAATTTCGCGTACCGAAAGGCGATGTATTTATTTCTTTCGATACGCCTTCGCTTGCTCAGAACATTCACCAGGTTGCCGCCAAACGATTATGGCTGGCAGGACTGAATGACTATTTACAGGGCCAGTTTTACCGAGCCGAAATCGCAGGGTTGCACTACCGAATATACGGTCATCAGGCAGGATTTACGTTACACACCCGCGGCTTCAGTGCGCAACAGGGCCAGTTGGTTCAAAAACTCACTCGCGCAATTCACGAATTTGAACCGGACCCGCAAACGTTCCATCACGTGCAGAGTATGCAGTGCCAGAGCTTGCAAAATACGCTGCTGAACAAACCCATCAACCGGTTATTTTCGCGCCTGAGCGTATTAATTCAGCGCAACACGCATGCTCCGGTCGAGCTTTTACAAGCGGTTGAGAAAACGCAATTTGATGACGTACGTCGTGTCAGAGAACGGGCTTTTGACTATTACCATTTGGAAGGATTGGTCCACGGGAACTGGACTGCTCAGGCCGCTGAGCGTATCGCTGACAGCGTTCTCGATATCAGCCCGGGAGCTAAGGCATCGCCACTCCCCCGTGCGGTAGCAAAATTGCCGGTCGGTCGCACCATGATTCACGAAGTAACCTGTGACCACGAAGACGCTGCGGTCGTGCTGTATTTGCAAGCACCCAGCAACGACATATGGAATGTCGCCATGTGTATGGTACTGGAGCAAATGCTCGCGGGGTCATTTTTTACCAGTCTGCGGACTGAAAAACAATTAGGTTACCTGGTCGGAACCGGCTACGTGCCGCATAATCAGCACCCCGGCATTGCTTTCTACATTCAGAGTCCAACCCACGGCCCACAAGTGCTGATGTCGCATATCAGTCAGTTTTTACAGCAACAAACCCGCGAAAAAGACTTTTACGAAGGTTACTGGCCAAGTATCCAGCGCAACCTGTTAAAGCAGTTACAAGATGTCGACCTGAATCAATCCATGCGCTCTCAGCGTATTTGGCAAGGCTTAGGGGCCAATGATACACAATTGCACCGTAACCAGCAGTTAGCCAACACCGTCGAAGCAATGACCTTTGACGATATCATTCGCTACGCCACTAACATGAACCTCAACCAGACGTTTGGTGAGCTTGTCTTGTTTTCCGCGGGCAAATTCGCTCCGTTACAGACCGCAGAAACCGATGTCATCTCCAACATTGCAGACTTTAAATCCAAGGTCGAATTTTATTTATAATCGTTGAATAATTCAGGCCGAATGCGACACATCGGCCTGTTTTGCTGAAGTTTTATTCACCCACTTTACCGATTCAAAAAAAACCTTGTAGAGCGCGTTTTAATTCGGCATATTGGTGTTTGGCTAGAATGGACGCTAACCAATTCAAATTAAAAGAAAGATAAGGCATACATTGCCAAAGGTGTATGGTGCGCTCAACCCATAGAACGACGTTAGCACTGTTTTTAGTCACAGTGATAATATTTGTCACCCGCATAGCCAGTGCTAGCGCGGCAGTCAACGACATCCGCTTTAATGAATATACGCGGGAAGATGGTGTATCTGAAGGTACCATAACGTCGATCGTAGAAGATCAGTATGGGTACATTTGGGTAGGCTCTGTTGACGGCCTGTTCCGCTTCGATGGTTATGAATTCAAACATTACCAGCACTCCCCTCAAAAACCGGAATCCATTCCACCGGGCTTTACCCGCACAATGTTCGTTTCCTCAAATAACGATTTGTGGATTGGCACCTATACCGGTTTGGCAAAATACCTCCCCGACACAGACAGTTTTCAGGTTTACAACAGCGACAACTCACTGATCAGAAACAACGATATCTGGTCAATCAGTGAAGACGCAAAGGGCAACATCCTCGTTGCCGACACATCGAATTTATACATCATTGACGCCAAGACACACACTCTTGAATTGCTGGATGAACGCATAGATTTTCCAGACGATATTGTAGTTATTCGAAATGAACCATCTAAGATTTGGATAGGCACAAGAGGCTCTGGTGCCTATATCTATGACAAAAACAGAAGACAATTGTTCTCGTTGAAAGCAGTAAACCCATGGGGAATGAACATCAGCTCCAACTCTGTTTTTGACATAAAAGTGATCAAGGGACAGTACTGGCTAGCCTCCACTGACGGTATTCTAATTATAGATAATCAGGGGTTGCTTCTTAGAAGGATTGATGGCGATTCCTTTCCTAATCTGATAAATCAAACAGTCCGCACAATCAAAGAAGTAGAAAAGGATGTTATTTGGTTTGGCACAGAAGATGGCTTAGCGATATACAATCTGCTAAGCGACAATTTGACCTTCTTTAGTCAGGACAAGCGCAATTTCACTTATTTGAATAATCACATCATACGGGAAATTTTTCAGGACTCTACAGATGCGATTTGGCTTGCTACCTATGAAGGCTTATATAGACACACACCAGCATCAAATTCTCTGAGACTATATTCACACATTAACAACTTGTCTAACGCAGGCTCAAAACGCATTTGGGCAATAGAAGAAGACAGTAGTAATGACTTATGGATCGCGACCCAAAGCTCAGGATTAGCCAAATTTGATCTGAGTAGGAGTACGCTGGACTATTTTCTGGAAAATGAAGAAAACCAGATCTGGGACTTAGTTATAGATAACGACGATAACCTCTGGTTAGCAACATCCCAAGGTATCCGGCATTATGTATACAGAAATGGAAACCTAGACTACATCGATTCCTTTTTAGATGGCGAAATTGTTGACGCTATATATTTTGATGGCAAACGTATTTGGGCATGGACACAAAACCAAGGTCTTATATCTATTTTCAAGGATACAGTTCAAAAAGATAGTAAGGTCAACCTTTCACAGAGACACAGTGTCCAACACCATGACCAAGGATTGAGTAGTAATATTTATTCGCCCGTGTTTTCCGACAAAGAGGGTAATATTTGGTTAGCTACGATCGGACGAATTGATTTATTTAATCCGACACGAAATAAGGTAATCGCCAGTATTAACCTAAAGGCAGATAAAAATCATAATGCCTCCCTGGTGAAATCTGTCTATGAATGGGGTAACAACTATTGGTTGACGACTCAGTCAGTAGGTATTTTTCAACTGGATAAAAGTAGTTTAAAACTATCCAGAAAAGTAACCCTGGATGTGGCATCTAATGTTGTGCTGGCAGCCACGGGCTTTAAAGATTCAATATGGTTATCAACCGACTCCTCAATAGAACAAATTCGTCTTCCTACATTGGAAACTGGTATTTCTGTCAGCAAAGAGCAACTTGAGTATAATAATTTCTCGGAAGGTGCAGTATCTATAACGCATGATAATGGTATTGTTTTTGGTGGTGACAAAGGATTCCATTTCTTTTATCCGGAATTCCTGACAGTGAAAGAAACGTCAGAAACCCCGTCAGAAAAACCCAATTTGTTTTCTTTGAAGATTTTTGGAAAAGAACAAGATTTTAACTCACAAACAGGCCCACTTGATAAACCTGTCTACCTGAAAGACAGATTAACTCTGGCTCATGTCGATTCCCGATTTAGTTTCACTTATGGTGTGGTTAATGCAATTTCCCCAGGGTCAATTAAATACCGTTACAGACTTACTGGCTGGGATCAAAACTGGACGCAAGCTGGCAGCGAAAGACAGGCTTTCTACAACAACGTTTCTTTTGGCGACTATGTATTCGAAGTTCAGGCCTTGGAAGATGGAAAAGCATGGTCTGAATCAAGAGTATTAAACATTACCATCTCTCCTCCCCCCTGGCTTCACCCTGCAGCCTTGGTTTTCTATGGCTTCTTCGCAGCTATTTTGGCGTTATATGTTGTTCGCCAGTATCATTTCAGACGTGCCCAACGCATTGCCGTTTCTGAATCTGAGGAACGTTTGAAACTGACTTTATGGAGCAGTGGTGACGAACTCTGGGACTGGGACGTATTCAGGGGTCAGGTGTACCGTTCAAATACCTGGGGGACACTGGACTTTCCTCAGGACGACATCAGAACAAACAGTGCGTACGACGCCAACATTCACCCTCATGACCTGAGACGCGTTCAGGAAGCGTTAAAGACACACCTTGACGGGAAAACCGAATTTTTCGAGTTAGCGTATCGGGCAAGAACATTTAGCAATCAGTGGGTGTGGATTCTGGACCGTGGAAAAGTAGTACAACGCGACCACAACAATCAACCGGTTCGTATGACCGGGACATTAAAGAACATCCAGCATTTAAAAGATGCTGAAGAGCAATTGAACCTGTTTAAGCGGTCAATTGAGAATATTTCGGAAGGCGTATTCATCACCGACACAAAATTCCGTTTCATCTCGGTAAACAATGCTTATTGTACTTATACTGGTGAAACACGCGAGCAAGCGTTAGCCAGCTTCCTGTACTTCCACCAGTATCCTGAAGCTTTTACCGAAGAAATTAAGAAAACGCTGAAAGCCCGTGGAAACTGGAGTGGAGAGGTTGAAAGTACCCGTGTGAATGGCGAGCGCTACGAAATTGAACTGAACATCGATGCCGTACATGATGACGATGGCCGCATCTCTCATTTCGTAGGGGTATTCTCAGACATCACGTCGCGTAAAAACACCGAAAAAGAGCTGCTTAAACTGGCAAACTCGGATCCGCTAACCGAGTTACCTAACCGTTCATTCTTCCAGGCCAGCCATAGCAACCTCGTTAGAAAAGGTTCTCCCCATGCCCTGCTCTGTCTGGATATGGATAACTTCAAGAAAATTAATGACTCACTGGGTCATCAAACCGGTGATATCCTGATTAAGCAAATCGCCAAGCGTATCCAGCGAATTACCGATGCAAACTCGACGTGCTATCGCTTAGGTGGTGACGAATTCAGCATTCTGATGGAAGATATTTCCGACATCCACACTATTACGCATTTCGCTCAAAGCATTCTGAATACCCTCTCTCGCCCCTTTATTATTAATAAGCAAGAGTTCGTTTTGGGTGCCAGTATTGGTATTGCTCTGTTCCCGGAAGACGGCTCTTCACCACAAGAATTGTTAAAAAATGCCGACACCGCCATGTACTTTGCTAAAAACAATGGCGGAAATAGCTACCAGTTCTTCAGTGGTGAAATGAACCAGAACGCGGTTCGACAGTTGCAGATTGAAAACCTGATTCGTCAGGGCATTAAAGACGATTTATTCACCGTCTATTATCAGCCCAAAGTGGATATTACTACCGGCAAACTGGTGAGTATGGAAGCCCTGGTTCGTTTTGAACACCCGCATAAAGGTATCGTCAGCCCCGGGCAGTTTATCCCGTTGGCAGAGCAAACCGGACAAATCATTGAAATAGGTGAGCAGGTACTCAAAAAAGCCTGTATGGATACCAAACGCTGGGTAAGCGAAGGCTTGTTTAGTGGTCGAGTTGCCGTAAATATATCGGCCAAGCAATTCGAACTACCAGACCTCGATGACCGCATTGAAAATATTCTTCGACAGGTTGGTTTGTCTCCCCTCCATTTAGAATGTGAAATAACGGAAGGCACGCTAATGGAAAACCCGGAAGAAGCGCTGCGAATGATGCAACGTTTACGTGACCGCGGAATTCACCTGGCATTGGATGACTTTGGTACGGGCTATTCCTCGCTGGCTTACCTGAAACAATTTCCGTTGAACACGCTTAAAATTGATAAAGCGTTTATTGACGATATTGCCAACAGCAATGTCGATCGCCATATGGCCGCTGCCATTATCAATATTGCCCACAACCTCGGTCTGAAAGTCGTTGCTGAGGGCGTGGAATACGAGGAGCAACTGAATATACTGCGTCGTTATGACTGCGAAATGCTACAGGGTTTCCTGTACAGTAGACCACTTAATGCAGAGCGCTTTGAGAAACTGTTAAAAGAAAACAGCCTGCTCCACAAAATCATCAATAAAGTCTCTCCAGACGCCTGACGCCTCGTCTCGGCTATTTTTGAAAGATTATATAAATCTCATAAAGCTTGTCCTTCCAAAGTACCTTACATGGCGTTTTAGAGACGTATTACACCAACCCTATAGACTCGAAGACTTTCATCAGCTTTTCCATAGGCCTCGGATATTTACGACCAATAAGTATTAGGTGCTTATTAAGGCCACTTTACGATATAACCTCTGAAAATTAGATTTTACTAATTTACTTATTTCTAATGTATTAGATTTAAAGTGTTTTTAAGCGACTAGAAACACCGAAAGTTTCATTTCAACAGCAGAAAATACATACCAATCTAAGCGAAAAACGATTTTTTGCCCCCCTTCCCTTAAGTTTTTCTGTGAGCGGCAGATAAATGCATAGAACGGCAATATTTTCCGGCAACGGATTTTTGACGCCGTTCAAAATAAAATCCTACCATGTTGTTTTATATAGGTTTTTATAAGTTGGCACAATGTTCGCTATAACCATTGTGACGACAGAAACAATGTCAGTCAGTTTTGTTTGTTTTGTTTATAATAATGAGGAATGAAAGATGTTGAAAGCATATGCAGTAGCCCTAGTTCTTTCTACTACAGCACCTGTCGCAGATCAAAAGCAAGAAGGCGCTCAAAAAGCTCCGGTTCAGAAAAAAGAAGTTGCTACAGAAACACAGCAATTCAAGCCAAAGACAAGCGGTGTTCGTCTTTAAGCTGAATGAGAACGCGTGAAAAAAGGGAGCTGAAGCTCCTTTTTTTATGCCTGAATTTCGGCCTTAAGCACGCAATACGGCGTTATTGAAACCCATATCGCGACGCATTCTTACATGACGGGAAATAGTGAACATAGGTAGCAACAAGGGCCCCAGAATTACCCCTGCTAACGCCCAGCGCTTCTCAGCCAATCCAGCTTTCAGTGATTCTATATAAAAATACACACCTGATAACACTGAGACCAATACTATCGTCAACATTTTGACACCCCGCTTACTGAATTAATCTTACTGCATAGATTCGCAAAAGCGGGCGAATAATAAACGATCACGTACAGAAAACCATCATTTTTGTTCGTTATAATGAAAAAAACCGGGCTAAGCCCGGTTTTTATACATTTTATTAACAGTTAGTTAATAAAATGTTTTGTTTTCTTTAGCCATCTCTTCAAGGACTGGTGCAGGCTGGTACTTCTTATCGAGCTTGTCAGCATAGTAATTCAGGCGTTCCACGACCTTTTTAATGCCAAGCTGATCCATATAACGGAATGGTCCGCCCAGGAACGGCGGGAAACCAATACCAAATATGGCACCAATATCACCATCACGTGGATTGCGAATAACACCTTCCTCAAGACAACGTGCAGCTTCGTTTAGCATCATCAGTACACATCGCTCAGAGATTTCAGACTCACTGCGGCTCTTGTTCGGTTGAATACCCAACAACGTATAAAGGCTCTCATCCACTTCTTTACCAGGCTTCTTGCCTTCATACGAATAGAAACCGCGCTTGTTTTTCTTACCTTTACGGTCGTCTGCAAGGACTTTATCGAATGCGCTTGGAGCTGTAAAACGCTCACCAAAAGCATCAACCAGTATAGGTATGATTTTGGTGCCTACATCGATACCGACTTCATCCAGCAGCTTCACTGGGCCAACCGGGAAACCGAAATTCAATAATGCTTTATCAATGTGATCGATAGGCTCGCCAGCCAGAATCAGATTTGCCGCTTCGTTCATGTAAGGCGCCAAGATACGGTTTACGTAAAAACCCGCGCCGTCTTTTACCACAACCGGTGTTTTGCCTTGTTTTTTAGCAAACTCTACCGTTGTGGAAATCGTCTGATCAGACGTTTTCTCGTGTGCGATAACTTCAGCCAACGGCATCTTATCTACCGGCGAGAAATAATGCAGGCCTATTATGTTTTCAGGGCGCTGCGCACCTTCCGCAATTTGGCCGATAGGAATAGACGACGTATTGGACGCAAAAATAGTACTTTCTTTGCAGTTGTTTTCAACATCAGCAACCATTTGCTGCTTCAGTTTCACATCTTCAAATACGGCTTCAACCACAATGTCTACGTCTTGCATACCGGCGTAATCAAGTGTGCCTGTCAGCAGTGACATTTGCTTCTGCATTTCAGACTTCAGCATAAATTTACGCTGAACCTTCTTGATTAGCAGGTCATAGCTGTATTTCATGGCATTGGCGATACCAATTGGCTGGATATCTTTAATGCGCACTGGCACTTTCGCTTTAGTCGCCGTAACGAATGCAATACCGCCGCCCATGAGGCCACCACCCAACACGCCGACCTTTGCCACTTTTTCCGGTGCAACGTCAGCTACACCTGACTCTTTCTTCATCGCGGTAGTCGCAAAGAAGATTTGTCGCAGCTGTTTTGATTCTGGTGTCATGACCAGTTGACCAAACGCTTTTGCCTCGGCCTCAAGGCCTGCACGCATGCCTTTACTCAGGCCTAATGCAACCACATCAAGGATTTGCTGAGGCGCAGGGTAATTCCCGCGTGTCTTTGACTGAGTTTGCTGTGCCGCTTTGTTAAACAGAATATTGCGACCCGGGCCAGTGCCTTCAAGAAATTTATTTACCAGTCCTTTTTGCGGCATTTCGCGATTTGGCTTGCCTTTGGCTGCAAAAATGCTGGCCACTTTTAGTAATACAGACTGGGGTACAACATCATCGACCAGACCGTATTTTTTAGCCTGCTTCGGACGCACAGCGCCACCGGTAAGCATCATTTTAATGGCTTGTTGAATACCGACCAATCGCGGTAAACGCTGTGTTCCGCCACTGCCCGGTAATAGACCAAGCTGTACTTCAGGCACACCGAGTTGCGTTGCTGGCGCGTCGGTACATACTCGGTAGTGACAAGCTAACGCCAGTTCTAAACCACCGCCCAATGCCGGACCGTGAATGGCGGCAACAAAGGTCGCACGCATCTTTTCGATACGGTCAAAAATGTCCTGGCCACCTTTTGCTAAAGCCTGAGCTTCCTCGGCCGTTGTGCAGGCGTCTAGCATAGTAATGTCAGCGCCGGCTACAAAAGAACTCGGCTTGCCACTGATCAACACCACGCCTTTGATGCTGTTGTCTGCTTCAATTTCATCCAGGATCTTCGTGATGTCATCGCCGAATGCTTGTTTCAGCGTGTTCATCGACTCACCCGGAACATCCATCGTGAGCACGGCAATGCCGTTGTCCTGGCGGCTTAAAGTAAATGCGCTGGTTGCTGCTTGTTCAGTCATTACGCTGTCTCCAAAATCATAGCTGCGCCTAAACCACCTGCCGCACAGGCAGTAATCAATCCGGTACCACCGCCACGGCGGTTCAATTCATTCAGCATTTGCGTGATCATACGCGTACCGGTGGCTGCAAACGGGTGACCATAGGCAATCGAGCTGCCCATCACGTTGAATTTGTCCATATCGATTTCACCGGTGGCTTTGCTGCGTCCCAGTTTTTCCTGAGCAAACTTGTCGCTGGCAAACATCTTCACATTTGCCAGGGTTTGAGCGGCAAACGCCTCGTGCATTTCAATAAGAGTCAAATCGTTTAGCGTCATGCCAGCACGCTCTAGTGCTATAGGTGACGCATAGGATGGACCCATCAGCATATCTTCCCATACATCAATAGCGGCAAACGCGTAGCTCTTGATGTAACCAAGCGGGGTGTAACCCAGGGCTTTTGCTTTGCTCTCGGTCATCATCAGTACGGCTGATGCGCCGTCGGTTAATGGTGTTGCGTTGGCCGCCGTTACTGAGCCGTATTTACGGTCGAATACCGGACGTAACTTCGCATAGCCTTCAAGCTTTGAGTCGAAACGGATGTTATTGTCTTGCTCCAGCGCACCTTTAAATGGCTCGGCGTAGGCAGTCATTACTTCACTGGCCAACTTCCCTTCCTGCCAGCTTTGAGCTGCCAGCGTATGAGAACGGTGAGCCAGTTCATCCTGCGCTTCACGGGTAATACCGTGAGTTTTCGCCATTTGCTCTGCAGTCTGTCCCATCGACAGTCCTGTTGAGTATTCAGCAACCGCCGGCGGCACTGGCAGTAAATCCTTTAAGCCAAGGCGCTTTAATACCGCCCATTTTTGGCCCAGGGTTTTGGTCTTTTGCAAATCAACCAGCGCACGAGCTAGTTTTTTGGACACGCCGATTGGCGATACAGACGTTGAGTCAGCACCACCGGCAACGCCCACTTCTACCGTGCCAGCCATCATAGATTCTGCGATATTCACCGTAGACTGGAAGCTGGTTGCACAGGCGCGTGATACGCTGTAGGCGTCGGTGTGTACATTCATACCGGTGCCCAGCACGATTTCACGGGCAATATTGGGAGCTTCAGGCATTTGTACCACCTGACCGTATACCAGTTGATCAACCAACTTGGGATCAACTGCGTTACGAATCAACAGCTCGTTCACCACCATTTTGCCCAAATCTACGGCTGGAACACCGTGAAAATAAGTCGCCATTTTTGCGAAGGGCGTTCTAAGCCCAGCGACAATGGCAATGCGATCGCCATCACGCGTTGTAACCGATTGCTGTTTAGCCATTATTTTAAACCCTTATTAAAGACCTGGTAGTGGTCTGACCTGTTAGTAATGCGCCGATTTTTACAAACAATTAAACAAATAGCAAATCCGCAGGAGAATATTTTGCAACAATTAATCTCTTGAAGAGAAAAAGTAGCTTGAAACAGAATAAGGGAGCCTTATATTGACTTAACAGTCAGAAAGCTTCATTCCCACCGCGGAGCCATAAGTATAGGCTCTGTGGTTCAATAACGATAACAAGGTTAGAAAACGCTATGGCAGCTGAGCAGTTCAGGCAGTTACACGCCTATCTTGATTCACAAATTATCGGTCAGTCCCAATTAACCCTTAACATGCTGATCGCACTGCTGGCCGATGGCCACTTGTTAGTTGAAGGCCCGCCAGGATTGGCGAAAACACGCGCAATTAATGCGTTAGCAAAAGGCATTGATGGTGACTTTCACCGCGTTCAGTTTACCCCTGACTTACTGCCTGCAGATTTAACCGGTACGGATATCTACCGACCCGAAACCGGTCAGTTTGTATTTCAACAAGGCCCACTGTTTCACAATCTGGTGCTGGCCGACGAAATTAACCGGGCACCGGCTAAAGTGCAATCTGCACTGCTGGAAGCCATGGCTGAACATCAGATCACAGTTGGTAACAAAACCTATGCGCTGCCAGAACTATTTCTGGTTATGGCCACGCAGAACCCGCTGGAGCAGGAAGGCACATACCCTCTCCCGGAAGCGCAGCTTGACCGATTCCTGATGCACCTGGAAATTGATTACCCCGACGCCGACACCGAACTGCAAATCCTGCAATTAACCCGTAACGAAGAGTTGAGTAAGCCATCTGCGCTGCCACCGACACTCAGTCAACAGGACATCTTCGCCGCGCGCAAAGATGCGCTTGCCTTGCACATGGCACCGGCGCTTGAAACTTATTTAGTACAATTGATTATGGCTACGCGTCGTCCGGAAAACTTTTCGCCTGAATTAGCCCAATGGATTGAATTTGGTGCCAGCCCTCGGGCCACCATTTCACTGGATCGCTGTGCTCGCGCGCATGCCTGGTTGGCGGGAAGAGATTTTGTTGGACCAGACGACATTCAGGCCGTGTTCCACAACACGCTGCGTCACCGCTTAATTCTGTCTTATCAGGCCGAAGCGGAAGGCGTGACCGCCAATCAGGTGCTGGACACCATTTTAAATCTGGTCGCTGTGCCTTAATCAATGACGAGTGCACAACAACAGCTCAACAGCCTGCAGTCCAATGGCATTCAGCTGAATGTAAAAGAACTGCTGCAATATAAGCAGTTCGCCGGGCTGATAGACATGAAACCCACGCGCACGCCTCAGGCGCGTTTGGCTGGAAGTTACCTGACCAAACACAAAGGGCGTGGCATGGAGTTTGATGAAGCCAGGCACTATCAGGCGGGCGATGACATTCGTGCTATCGACTGGCGTGTAACTGCGCGCACAGGAAAGACTCACACCAAGGTGTACCGCGAAGAACGCGAACGCCCGGTATTTGTGTTATGCGATTTATCTGGCTCGATGCAATTTGGCACCCAACTGCTGCTCAAAGCTGTTCAGGCCGCACATTTGAGTGCTTTGATCAGTTGGGCCGCAGCGCAGCGCGGCGACAAAGTGGGCGCGTTAATCTATTCAGATTACTCGCATAAAGAATGCAAACCACTAAGCCGTAAACGCGCCGTGTTGACTATCTGTCACGAACTAATGCAATGTCAGAATGAAGCCATCCAGGCTCAGGAGCAAGCTCCTCAGGCAAACCTGGAACAAGCTTTATCGCGGCTACGTCGGCTGGCAAGGCCTGGCAGCCTGGTGTATATCATCAGTGATTTCCTGCAACTCGATGAGCGTGCGCTACAGCATTTGACCCAAATCAGTCGGCATTGTGAAGTGAGCGCGATTGCGATCACCGACCCCCTTGAGCATACCCTGCCGAATCTGCGCCACACGCAGAGTGTGAATGTAACAGACGGCGAGCAAAAGCAGACCTGGACACTGGGTGATCCGGTTTTAGCTAAACACTATTCGGCCAGCCAACAAGCGCGCTGGCAACAGGTGAAAGACAGCCTGGGGCGCTGTAAAACGGGGTTAGGCTTTATCGATGCCGGTATTCCTCTTACCGAACAACTTGAACGCTTGCGGAGGCAGCCAGTATGGACCCGTTAGCCCAGTTAAATGATATCCAAACACCAAGCGATGTGGACTGGTGGCCGTTGGCTTGGGGGTGGTGGGCAGTCATTGCGCTAGCACTGCTTATTATTGTGCTGACCGCACGCGCTTGGTATCGTCACCGCCAATTTACTAAAGCCAAACGCGAAGCACTGGCAACGCTGGCTACCTTTTCCGCTGAACCGGCTCAGGCAGCGGTAAATACCAATCAATTACTGAAACGAGTCGCAAAACACTATTTCGGCGCTGAAGCCGTGTCTGCGTTATACGGCGACAAATGGCTGCAGTTTTTACAAAGTACGGTTAGCAACAAGCACGCGGTATCCATGGCGGCAGGACTTGAAGTCATGATTGGCAAGGTATATCAGCAATCACTTTGTTCTGATGCAGAAGCCAGCGATATTTTTACCGCTGCGTCTATATGGTTAAAACAAGCCAACCTGAAGCAGATGCCTATCGAAACCACGACCATTGAAGCACAGGGGGCCAACCATGTTTGAGTTTGCCTGGTGGTGGGCCCTGTTTGCCCTGCCCCTACCCTTAATTGTTCGTTTGCTGAGTCCCAAAACCAAGCAAACGGATGTAGCACTGCGTGTGCCGAATTTAATGAACAACCTGCCACAATCGAGCTCACCCAAGGCCGCCAAGCGCGGTTGGTTGGTACTGGCAAGCATCATGTGGGTTTGCTTGGTGTTAGCTGCCGCCCGGCCCCAGTGGTTGGGTGAACCCGTAAACGTGCCAAATGAAGGGCGCGAAATGATGCTGGCGGTGGATTTATCCGGCAGTATGAAAATTGAAGACATGATGGTAAACGGCCGTCAGGTTAATCGCCTCACCATGATTAAGTCCGTGTTATATGACTTCATACAGCGCCGGGTGGGTGACCGCCTTGGTCTGATACTTTTTGCCGATACAGCCTATTTGCAAGCCCCCCTTACCTATGACCGGGAAACTGTCGCGACCCTGTTGGACGAGGCGGTAATTGGCCTGGTGGGAGAGCAAACGGCGATTGGTGATGCCATAGGCCTTGCTGTTAAGCGCTTTGAACAAAAAGCAGAATCAAATCGCGTACTGATCTTACTAACAGACGGCCAGAACACGGCTGGGAATATTACGCCACAGCAAGCCAAGGAGCTGGCCGTGGATGCGCAGGTTACGGTTTACACCATTGGTGTCGGTGCCGATGCCATGACGGTATCCAGCTTTTTTGGCAGCAGACAGGTAAACCCTTCGCAAGAGTTAGACGAAACCATGTTAACCGATATTGCGAAAGCAACGGGCGGCCAATACTTCCGTGCGCGCAACGCCGCCGAATTAGAAAACATCTACGCCATGCTGGATCAACTCCAGCCTATCGAAGGCGAGGCGCGTAAAATGCGGCCGTTAACCGCATTGTTTTACTACCCGCTGGCGTTGGCACTTTTACTTAGTGTGCTGCCAGTTATTGGCATTTTCCTGCGTAACATTTGGATTAGGCTTGCAGGTAACAAGGAGGCAGTGTCATGAATAGTGCCTTTGGTTTTCTGCCTGCAGACTTTCACTTTCTGCGCCCTGAGTGGTTCTATGCCCTCATTCCATTGGCATTGATGCTGTGGGTGGTCTATCGCTGGCGCCGCACGGCAACAGGCTGGCAAGGCGTGATTGCAGGACATCTTTACCAGTATCTGGTGACAGGACAGCATACGGCCAAAAGCAATACGCTGGTAAGCTGGCTGGCACTGGCCTGGTTGCTGACGGTTATCGCGTTGGCAGGCCCCAGTTGGGAACGCATTCCACAGCCTGTTTTTCAGGTTAAGGCTGGACACGTGATCGTGATGGATATGTCGTTATCCATGCGCGCTACCGATGTTACACCAGACCGGTTGTCCCGGGCGAAATACAAAGCCATCGATTTGGTTAAGCTTATTAACGAAGGCGATATGGGCCTGGTGGCTTACGCAGGTGATGCGTTCACGATCAGTCCACTGACTGAAGATGCAACCACGTTAACTGCCCTGCTCCCCAGTCTGAGCCCGGAAATTATGCCCACACCGGGCAGCGAGCCAATCCTGGGGTTAAAAGCCGCGGCCAACTTACTGGAAAGCGCGGGCTATCAGCGCGGTGCGCTTTACTGGATCACCGATGGTGTTGAACTGGAGCAAATGAAAGAGCTCAGCGACTTTTTATCATCGACGCCTTACACCGTAAATATCCTCGGTGTCGGTACCCAAACGGGCGCGCCGATTAAACAACTCAATGGCGAACTTTTAAAACGCAGTAATGGCGCAATTGTGATCCCGAAAATGAATCCATCGGCATTGCAACAGCTCAGTCGTCAGGGGGGCGGAAACTTTTCTGAGATTACCGCCAACGACAGTGATATACGCCGTATTGCCTCTGTGAGTCGGTTCGATAACGCCGAAACAGAATCCGAAGACGACAACAAACAAGGCGACAAGTGGGCAGAAGCCGGCCCGTATTTACTGCTGTTATTACTGCCGATTGCCGCATTGTCTTTCCGGCGCGGATTGTTGTTCGCCATTTGCTTGTGTGTACTAATGCCCATGCAAACCCCTGTTGCGGTTGCACAAACGCAACCTGTTTCAACACCTGAAGTGAGCGAAGCGCCACAACCAGAGGCCGTGAGCTGGTGGCAGAAGCCTTTCTTAAATGCCGATCAACAAGGCTTCGAGCAGTACAACAGCGAACAATTTCAGGGGGCCTCCGAATCCTTTGAAGATTTATCGTGGAGAGGTGCAGCTCAGTATCGCGCAGGTGATTACGAAGGGGCCGCCGAAACCTACGGCCAGCTAAATAGCGCAGAAGGCTTTTATAACCAGGGCAATGCACTGGCAAAAGCAGGTCAATTAGAAGAAGCCATTGCAGCTTATGAGCAAGCGTTGGCGAAGCGCCCTGATTACCCTGAAGCGGCTGAAAACAAAGCTTTGATTGAGCAATTAAAAAATCAACAGGACCAACAACAGCAAGACCAGCAAAATCAGGGCGACAATCAGAATCAGTCTGATGATCAACAAAATCAAAGTGAGCAGGACGGCGAGAATCAGCAGCAAAATGGTGAGGGTTCTGATCAACAACAGGACGGCGAAAATGACCCGTCGCAAAATGGCCAGCAAAACAGTCAGAATCAACAGCAGCAATCATCAGACAGTCAGCAAAATGCTGATCAAAACGGTGAACAGTCTGACCAGCAAGATGCTCAGGAAGAGCAGCAACAACAGGCACAACAGCCTCAAGAAGGCGAGCAGGAAGCTGGCGAAAGTGAAATGAAACAAGCAATACAGGGTGACGCCGAGCGCGATAAAGAGACCGAACAACGACTCAATAATCTGTTGCGTCGCGTGCCAGACGACCCCGCTTTCCTACTGAAACGCAAAATGCAGTTAGAAGCGCAAAAACGTCAATATCGTCGTCCCCCCTCTTCAGATCGGAGTGATTGGTAATGATCAATAAACGCCTGATAGCAGGCTTACTCATAAGTTTGCTGCCCTGGTTAGCTCAAGCCGACGTAACCAGTGTCACAGCCACTATCGACAAAAACCCGGTTATGCTCGACGAGGCCATTGTTTTAACCGTCGTAGCGGAAGGCGACGCCGAACGCGATGCGTTCGACAGTTCAGTACTTCTGGGCGATTTTGTGGTGGGCCGCACTTCAGTGGGCTCTCAAACATCAATAGTGAATTTTTCGACCCGCCAGACTACAACCTGGTCCACGACACTATTTCCTCGCAGTGTCGGCGACTTCACTATTCCAGCTTTCACCATTGAAGGAAAATCCAGTGCGCCGATCAAGGTCAAAGTCATTCCTGTACAACAAGGCAGTGACGCACCGGCACGGGAGTATTACGTAGCGACTGAGGTCAGTCAGTCTGACGTTTATTTGCAGCAACAATTGCGCTACACGGTAAAGTTGTATCTGGCATCCCAAATCGAACGCGGTAGCCTTCAGGCGCCGGAGTTGGAAAATGCGCAAATACAGCAGTTGGGCGAAGACAAGCAATACACCGAATTAGTAAATGGCAAACGCTATCAGGTCATTGAGCGCAACTTTGCCATCCTGCCGCAGCAGTCCGGTGAGTTTACTATTCGCGGTCCAGTTTTTTCAGGTGAAGTCATTGCGGCCAATACCAACCAGCGTTTCGGCTTTTTTAACCGTACAAAAACCATCAACCGCGTTGGCCCGGATGTCGACATCAGCGTAAAACCCATCCCTGCCAACATAGATTATCATTGGTTACCCAGCGAATTTGTTCAGCTCGATGAAAACTGGCAAACCGAAGAGTTTGTGGTAGGTGAACCAGTCACTCGTACTCTCACACTGACCGCGGTAGGCGTGGTAGAAGAACAGCTTCCGGAAATAGAGCAAATCTATCCGCCTGCCTTCAAGCTCTATCCGGACCAGCCCGGTAGCGCAACTGCTGAACGCGATAATCGATTAATCGTACAGCGCACAGAGTCTGTCGCACTGATCCCCACTCAACCCGGCGAGTTTATTATCCCTGAGGTGAAGATCCCCTGGTTCAATACCGCTAGTGGCATAACAGAATATGCAACGCTGCCTACCCGTACGATCACGGTAGCTCCTGCTGCCAATATGGGTAATGAGTCACCCGGCACAACACCAGAGACGCAAGTAACTCCCCCTGTGTCGCCACAGAATACTGCGGAACAAAATACGCCAGCATTGCCGGACAACCAACCCACAGCGTTAAATCCGCAGCCATCATCTATAGCTGAGCAAGGCATAGATCTGTGGCACTGGATATTGGCAGGACTTTGGCTACTTACTGCAGCCGGTTGGTTTGTTTACGCGCAGAGAAAGCGCACCGTTGACCCACGGCCCTCACTGCAAAATTCAGTGACGAATAACGATGTAAAATCACTCGTTAGCACCATAGAAAAGGGCAATGTGGGAGAAATTCAGGCTGCAATTCGCACTTGGCTTTCACAGTTTTCAGCGGCGCAGCGCTGGCAAATTCAGCAAAGCATTAAGCCCGAGCTCGACCAAATGATGGCATCCGCTTTTGCGAACCCGCCGAAGGCGTGGGACAAAACCGCGCTGATTTCAGCAATACAACGTATAACAACAACCAAAACAAAAGACGGTGGATTAACCCCGCTTTATCCGGTAAATCATTAGGGCTCTTATGCACATTCCAACACAGAAAATACTTAAAGTCAGCGCCATTGCAATCGCGATAAGCGGGCTAATGGCCTGCTCTCCGGCGCCTCAATCAACATCACCAGCCACCACGGCTGACACTGAGCGCCCCGCTCAAATGCAATCCGAGTCCGAGCGTCTTGCCGCGTTTTTTGAACGCACTTTTCAGGACGACTTGAAGCGTTCCCCACAGTTCCAAAGCTACTTGGGTATCAAATGGGACTATGACAAATGGGGGGATGTGAGCGATGCCTTTGCCGACGAGACTATCGCGATTGCTAAAAACCGACTACAGGAAATATCCCAGTTTGATACCAGCAAACTGAGCGAGCAGGAACAAATGAGCATTCGCCTGTTTAAGCTGGGTATTCAACGTGATTTAGAAAACGACAAATACCGTCACCACACTTATATCGTGCATCAATTCAGAGCGGCACACACTTCCGTGCCCAGCTTCCTGATCAATATTCATCGGGTAACCAGTGTTGACGATGCCAAAGCGTATATTGGTCGTTTAGACAATGTGAAGGGCTATTTCGATCAAGTCATTGATCAGATGCAGCTTCGTGAAAACCTTGGGGTATTTCCACCGAAATGGGCCTATGATCAAATGATTGAAGCATCGCAAAACGTGATCAGCGGCATACCTTTTGATTCATCAGACAAGCCCTCTACCCTGTGGAAAGATTTTAGCGACAAGGTCGACGCCCTTGACCTGAGTGAAAGTGAAGCAGAGGCGCTAAAAGGCGAGGCCAAAGCAGCGCTACTCACTTCAGTTAAACCTGCTTATGAAAAACTCATAGCCGCATTTGCACACCAAAAAACAGTCAGCCCCGAAGGCGATGGTGTATGGCGACTGCCCGACGGTGACAAGTGGTATCAAAATCGTCTGAACTGGTTTACCACCACAGACTTAACGGCTGATGAAGTTCACCAGATTGGTGTTGAAAATGTCGAACGCATCCACAATGCAATGCGGGACATCATGAAGCAGGTTGAATTTACCGGCACGCTACAGGAATTCTTCGAATTTATGCGTACCGACGAACAATTCTACTATCCCAATACCGATGAGGGCCGTGACCGTTACCTGGCTGAAGCCACAGCCGCTATCGATACCATGCGTGAAGCGTTACCCGACTATTTTGGTTTGACGCCTAAAGCGCCCATGGTTGTGAAACGCGTAGAAGCGTTCCGCGAAAAGTCAGCAGGCAAAGCTTTCTATCAGAACCCTGCGCAGGACGGTTCGCGCCCGGGTATCTACTACGCGAACCTGTACGACATGAACGCCATGCCTACCTATCAAATGGAAGCATTGGCTTACCATGAAGGTATTCCGGGTCACCACATGCAACGTGCTATTGCCCTTGAGCTGGAAGGCATTCCTCAATTTCAGAAATTCCTGAGCTTTACTGCCTACACCGAAGGCTGGGGCTTATACACAGAAGAACTGGCCAAGGACATGGGCTTTTACAAAGACCCCTACTCCGACTTCGGACGCCTGGCAATGGAACTATGGCGCGCGTGTCGCTTAGTGGTAGATACCGGCATTCACGCCCAAAAATGGAGCCGTGAAGAAGCCATTGACTACCTCATCCAAAATACACCGAACCCGGAATACGATGCGATTAAGGCTATCGAACGTTATATTGCCATGCCTGGGCAAGCCACGGCTTACATGATTGGAAAACTCAAAATCATGGAATTGCGTGAAACAGCCAAGGCTACACTGGGCGACAAGTTCAGTTACCCTGAATTCCATGACGTGGTGCTGAAAGACGGCCCGGTGCCACTGTCTGTGCTGGAAGAAAAAGTGAATCAGTGGGTGACTGGTAAACTATAAACCTACCGCTATTTCAACACATTCAAAAAGGAGCTTCGCGCTCCTTTTTTGTTTTTTTGAAAAAAAACGCCTAATGTTGAAATTTGTTTTGAAGCGTGTCGGTCTATAAGGACATGAAAGAAAAATCTCAACGCTATGAAGCCTTAGTACGCGCGCTGCACGCCGATGTGTACCGCTACGCCTACTGGCTCACCAATGACAAAGCGACTGCCGAAGATATTGTGCAGGAAACGTTTTTGCGCGCCTGGCGCGCGCTCGACTCCTTGCAGGATGAAAAGGCCGCGAAGTCCTGGCTTATAACCATACTTCGTCGCGAAAACGCCCGGCGATTCGAGCGTAAACAGTTTGATTTGGTCGATATCGACGATGTGTCCGTATCCTCATCTGATTGTCACGACAATGACGCAGAGGTTCGCCAGCTAAGACGTGCAATGGCGAAGCTGGATGAGGATTACCGGGAGCCACTCGTACTTCAAATCCTGTTCGGCTTTAGTGGTGATGAAATAGCCCAACAACTGGATTTAAATAAAAATACCGTAATGACACGATTATTCAGAGCCCGCGCACAGCTAAAAGAGGCGCTGGCTCCCAATCAACCAGAAAGAGGTCGCCAAAATGGATGAGTTAGAATTTCGGCGCCGCATATATGCTAACCCTGCGGATACCGACGAAGCCTTAGTGCAAGCAGCAAACGACGATCAAGGGTATGATGATTTTTGGCAGGATGTTAAACGACTGGACGACAAACTGACGCGCGCGGTAGATATCCCCGTGCCCGACGACTTAGCTGACAAATTAATTTGGCAACAAAGTGTCCGTGAGTTTGCCCACAAAAAACGGAAAAATCGCTGGTACATTGGACTGGCTGCCAGTGTCGCCCTCACCGTGGGCGTAGGTATTACGGCCTGGCAACAGCAACATGTCTCTTTAGGCGAAGCGGCCCTTGCACACATGTATTATGCCGAACATGAAACGCCAGTAGGCGACGTGCCGGTGACGGCCCAAATTGCCAATGCAAAGCTGGCACAATTTGGCGCAGAACTGGACCCGGCGATTGGCAAAATTGCCTCGGTTAATTACTGTCACCTGGACACGATCCGCAGCTTGCATTTGATCATCGAAACCGCGCAGGGTCGCATGTCAGTATTCCTAGTTCCCGAAAAAAACCACCCGGTGAAAAATGGGTTTGCCGATAGCGTGTACGAAGGCATGTCCTATGCGTTACACCAAACTAATGTGTTAGTGGTAGGCGAGAAAGGCGCCGATATTCCAGCGTTCCAGAACGTACTTAAGCAACGCTTGAAATTCTCAGCGTAAACCTGATTTAGATTCTCAAGGCAATGCGGCTTATCCTCAGATGAGCCGCACTTAATCTGGCCGCCTTACAATTCTCGTTTTAACTCCCTATACATCTCCCCTACCGTTTATTCGAGCCGCTTGCTGGTAACGCATCACCCCATCCTGATATAGTAAAAACAAACACTATAACGATAACGATTGAAGGAAGCGCTAATGGCAGTTGGCACCATGGTCTCATTGGGCCTGTATTTTTTAGTGATGTTAGGCATTGGTTGGTATGGCTACAAAGAAGCTGACACCAGTGTTGAAGGCTACATGTTAGGTGGCCGGAAATTAGGCCCAGCGGTAACAGCCCTGTCTGCAGGCGCCTCAGACATGAGTGGCTGGATGCTGATGGGATTACCTGGGGCAATGTATGTAGCAGGTATTTCTGCTGCCTGGATAGCTATCGGCCTTACCATCGGCGCCTTTCTTAATTATATTTTGGTTGCTCCTCGCCTGCGCGTATACACCGAAATTGCCAACAACGCGATCACCTTACCCGATTACTTCGAAAACCGCTTTGCCGACAACAGCCGTATGCTGAGAGTCATTGCCTCGGTAGTCATTGTGATTTTCTTTACGCTGTACACGTCTTCGGGCGTCGTTGCAGGCGGCAAGTTATTCGAGTCTTCTTTTAACCTGAGCTATGAACTGGGCCTTTATGTTACCGCCGGTGTTGTGGTGGCTTATACGCTGATTGGCGGCTTTATGGCGGTGAGCATGACCGACTTTGTACAAGGTTGCATCATGTTCATCTCGCTGATTCTGGTACCCGTTGTGGTTGTCATGGAGCTGGGCGGTTTGTCTCAGGCTAATCAGGTGATCAACAATATCGACCCGGCTATGTTCGATTTATTTACCGATGCAGCCAGCGGTACAACGCTGTCATTCATTGGCATTTTGTCGTTGCTCGCCTGGGGATTCGGCTATTTTGGTCAGCCGCACATCATCGTTCGCTTTATGGCAATTCGCTCTGTAAAAGCGGTTCCGGTTGCTCGTCGTATTGGCATGAGCTGGATGATTTTGTCGATTACCGGTGCATTGATGACCGGCTTGTATGGCCTTGCTTACATCACTCAGCAACCCGATGTAACTATAGACCCTGAAACCATTTTTATTTACCTCTCTCAGATCTTGTTCCATCCTCTCATTGGCGGCTTTTTACTGGCAGCTATTCTGGCCGCGATCATGAGTACTATTTCATCGCAGTTGCTGGTGACGTCCAGCTCGTTAACCAGTGATTTTTATCAGATATTCCTGCGCAAAGACGCCTCAGAGGGCGAACTGGTTATCGCTGGTCGGGTATCCGTCGTTCTGGTAGCTGCCGTTGCGATTGGTTTGGCTTACGATCGTGATAGTACGATTTTATCGCTGGTGAGTAACGCCTGGGCCGGTTTTGGTGCGGCATTTGGCCCGTTAGTGCTTTTCAGTTTGTTCTCTCGTAACATGACGCGCGCAGCGGCATTTGCAGGCATGATTACAGGAGCTGCTACTGTTCTGCTGTGGATTTACCTGCCAGTGCAAATTGAAGGGCAGAGTTTAAGCCAGTGGATGTACGAAATCGTCCCGGGATTCGTGCTTTCCAGTATCGCTATTGTTGTGGTAAGTAAATTCACCCAGCCACGAGAAAGCGTACAAGCCACCTTCGCTAGATTTGAAGACGCGCTTCACCAACAGCGTTAGTAAACATGTCGGCGGCTTACATGCGGTAAGCCGCCATTTAAATAAAATATCTTTCTTTCCTCTCTCGTCATACCACTGCAATCAGGCGTATACTAAAGCACCCTGTATATACCAACAGAGCCTTAACCCTTTTGCCAGCGCGGCTTAAGCCATTCTCATATCAACGCGCTTCTGAATCATTGTGACAACTTTATGGCAAAGGAATAAAAGTGCTATTTCAAATAGCAAAATGGCATAGCACAAATGCTTCTAAATATGTTAGGGTTCTATGTATATAATCATTTCGTATATAAACCTAAACTTCGGACTCGATAAATGACTGCAAGTATCCCGTCAACCACCCATTTGAAACAACTCGAAGCCGAGAGTATCCATATCTTTCGTGAAGTCGCTGCGGAATTCGAAAACCCAGTGATGCTGTATTCCGTAGGCAAGGATTCCTCGGTGCTGTTACACCTGGCACGCAAAGCATTTGCGCCAGGCAAAATTCCATTCCCGTTATTACACGTGGACACCACGTGGAAATTTCGCGAAATGATAGAGTTTCGTGACCAGCAAGCGAAGAAACACGGTTTCAACCTGTTGGTACACATTAACCAGGAAGGTGTGGACATGGGTATGGGCCCATTCACACACGGTAGTGCCAAGCACACCGACGTTATGAAAACTGCAGCGCTGAAACAAGCGCTGAACAAATACAAGTTCGATGCCGCCTTTGGTGGCGCGCGCCGTGACGAAGAAAAATCACGTGCGAAAGAGCGCGTTTATTCATTCCGTGACAGCAACCACCGCTGGGATCCTAAAAACCAGCGCCCGGAACTTTGGAATATCTACAACTCGCAAATCAACAAAGGCGAGAGCATCCGTGTATTCCCAATGTCGAACTGGACTGAGCTGGACATCTGGCAATATATCTACAAAGAAAACATCGATATCCCTCAACTGTATCTGGCCAAGCCACGTCCTGTTGTGAAGCGCGATGGCGTTCTGATCATGGTTGACGATGACCGTATGCCGCTGGAAGAAGGCGAAGTACCAGAAATGAAATCAGTGCGTTTCCGTACATTGGGTTGTTACCCACTGACCGGTGCCGTTGAATCGACTGCCGCGACACTGCCAGAAGTTATTCAGGAAATGCTGCTGACCAAAACCTCCGAGCGTCAGGGTCGTGTGATTGACCACGATAGCGCTGGCTCGATGGAGAAGAAGAAGATGGAAGGGTACTTCTAATGGCCACCAATATCGTTTGGCATAAGCACGAGATCAATAAAACGACACGTGCAGAAAGCCTGGGCCAGAAACCGCGCGTGTTGTGGTTAACCGGTTTAAGCGGTTCGGGTAAATCTACCCTGGCCAACTTGCTGGAAAAGAAACTACACGAACAAGGTAAACACACTTATTTGCTGGACGGCGATAACGTGCGTCACGGCTTGTGTGGTGACCTTGGCTTTAGCGACAAGGACCGGGTAGAAAACATCCGCCGCATCAGTGAAGTCGCAAAGTTATTTGTAGACTCCGGACTGGTGGTGTTAACCGCGTTTATTTCTCCGTTCCAGACCGACCGCGATTTTTGCCGCAACTTGCTGGCAGAAGACGAATTCATCGAAGTCTTCGTTGATACACCGCTGGAAGTCTGTGAACAACGCGACCCGAAAGGCCTGTACAAAAAAGCACGCAGTGGCGAAATCAAACACTTTACCGGTATTGATTCTGCCTATGAAGCGCCAAGCTCCCCTGAGGTACATTTACCTTATCAGGAAGAATCTGCCGAAGACACGGCTGAGCGCTTGTTTAACCTGTTAACTGAAAAAGGATTGTTGTAATGGCCATTACGGACCCTCTCGCTTTACAAGTTCTGGCAATTGCCAAAGAAGCGGGTGCAAAGATCATGGAAATCTATCAGCGTGATTTTGCGGTGTACGAAAAACAGGACACCAGCCCGCTGACAGAAGCCGACCTGGCTGCACATAAGTGCATCGTGGCCGGCCTTGAAGCCATTTCCGATCTGCCTATCCTGTCTGAAGAATCAGCTGATATTCCATGGGAAGAGCGTAAAACCTGGACCCGCTACTGGCTGGTCGACCCACTGGATGGCACCAAGGAATTCATTAAAAAGAACGGTGAATTTACCGTCAACATTGCACTGATTGATGGCGGTAAGCCAATCATGGGTGTGGTGTATGCACCGGCTTTAGAAAAATCCTACGTAGGGATTGTTGGTCAGGGCGCCTGGACTGAGACCGCGGAAGGGGTAAACCCCATCTCGGCCAAGTTACACAGCGAAGGCGAAGTGTGGAAAGTGGTAGGTAGCCGCTCGCACCAAAGCCCCGAAATCAAAAACCTGCTGGAACTGCTTGGCGGTGAATCAGAGCTGGTTGCCATGGGCAGCTCTCTGAAACTGTGCCTGGTAGCAGAAGGCGAAGCGCACCTTTACCCTCGCCTGGGCCCAACCTCTGAATGGGATACCGGCGCAGCGCACGCTGTGGCACTGGCCGCAGGCGCAAACGTAACCGTACTGGACGGCGCAAACCCACTGAATCCTGACGCTGAGGCTCTTACCTACAATCAGAAAGAGTCTGTGTTAAACCCTTATTTCCTCGTGAGTGCATAAGCATGAATAACGAAAACGAATTATTGAAAGAAGACATTCTGTCTTACCTTGACCAACACGAACACAAAGATCTACTGCGCTTTTTGACCTGTGGTAGCGTTGATGACGGTAAAAGTACCCTGATCGGCCGCCTGCTGCACGACTCAAAAATGATTTATGAAGATCAGTTAGCCGCAATTACCCAGGACAGTAAAAAAGTAGGTACGACCGGCGACAAAGTTGACCTGGCGTTACTGGTTGACGGTCTGCAATCTGAGCGTGAACAAGGTATTACTATTGACGTAGCCTACCGCTACTTCTCAACCGACAAGCGCAAGTTCATCATTGCCGACACGCCGGGACACGAGCAGTACACGCGTAACATGGTGACCGGTGCCTCTACCTGTGACCTGGCCATCCTGATGGTTGATGCGCGCGCGGGTGTGAAAACACAAACACGTCGCCACTCCTTCCTGGTATCGTTGTTAGGTATCAAGCACGTTATCGTTGCCGTCAATAAAATGGACCTGATGAAGTACAGCGAAGAGGTGTACAAAGAAATTCAGGCAGACTACAAAGAGTTCGCCAAGCAGTTGGATATCCCTGATATTCACTTCGTGCCCATTTCAGCCCTTGAAGGCGATAACGTAGTAAACCTGAGCGAACATACGCCTTGGTACGACGGTAAAACCCTGATGGAAATGCTGGAAAGCATTGAAATCAATAAAGATGCAAACACTGACGACTTCCGCTTCCCGGTACAGTACGTCAACCGTCCTAACCTGGACTTCCGTGGATTTGCCGGTACCGTTGTGTCTGGTCAAATCAAGCCCGGAGACGACGTAACAGCATTGCCTTCAGGCAAGACCTCTAAGGTGAAGCAAGTTGTCACCTTCGATGGCGACCTGGATGAAGCCTATGCGCCACTGGCAGTGACCCTGACGCTGGAAGACGAAATTGATATCTCTCGTGGCGACATGATTGTGAAGTCAGACAACAAGCCGTTGCTGAGTACACAATTTAAAACTCACCTGGTATGGATGGCTGAAGAGCCTATGATGCCGAACAAGCAATACATGTTTAAGTTCGCCACAAAAACCACCCCAGGCAGCGTTGCGGCTATCGATCACCTGATCGACGTAAACACACTGGAGCACAGCCAGTCTCTGCACATGAACCTGAACGAAATCGGTGTGGTTGATGTGAAGTTTACCCAGCCTGTGCCTTGTGACCCGTACAAGCGCAACCGCGCAACCGGCGCCTTCATTGTAATTGATCGCTTAACCAACGGTACCGTTGGTGCAGGTATGATCATCGATGAACTGGCGAAGGATAAGCTGCACGGTGCCACTGAGTTCTCAGCCTTTGAGCTGGAATTCAATGAACTGGTTCGTAAGCATTTCCCTCACTGGAATGCCATCGATATTAGCAAGCTGTAGGAGCAGGATCTTACAAGATGGATCTGAACCACCTCGTGGTACTGAGCTTTTTCTTCGGTACCATCGGGGCGCTGATTTTTTCGAATCTGCGCCCCTCTACGGTTTTCGCGCTTGCGGTGTTGGGTCTGTTAGTGGCCCAACAAATCACATTCGATGAAATTCTGGTAAATCTCACCAATAAGGGCTTAATTACCCTGATACTTCTGCTACTTGTTAGCAGCGCAATTGACAAGACCGCGTTTATAAAACGTCTGGGCCGAAAGTTAGTCACGGCTAATTTCACTCAGTCTTACTGGCGTTTATTCGGTCTGACATTTTTCTCCTCGGCGTTACTGAATAACACGGCTATCGTAGCCAGCCTTATTGGACCGGTAAAACAAAACCAGTACCACCCTGCTTCACGATTGCTTATTCCCTTGTCTTACGCTGCCATTCTGGGCGGAACGGTGACCTTAATCGGTACCTCTACCAACCTGATCGTAGACAGCTTTTTACAAGAGCATGGGCACCCTGGCTTTGGCTTCTTAGATTTTACCGTAATTGGCCTGGTGGCAGGCTTAAGCTGCGGCTTGCTGATGTTTCTGCTCACTCCCCTGTTACCCACTATTGCCAATAAGCAAAATGATTTCAGGGAATACATTGTCGAAGCAGAGGTCAGCGATGACTCTGAACTGGTTGGCAAAACAGTTGAGCAGAATCACCTGCGCAATTTACCAGAGTTATTTCTGGTAGAGGTTGTGAGGAAAGGCAAGCTGATTAGTCCGGTTGGCCCGGATGTGATAATCCAGGGTGGTGACAAGCTGATTTTCTCAGGCAACGTCAAGAATCTCGATACGTTATCGCATATCAAAGGCTTAACCACCTTTGCTGAAGCTGACGGTCTATTGCGGGAAAACTTAACCGAAGTCATTGTGTCAAATCGCGCGCAAATCATTGGCCAGACGATTAAAGCGCTCGGCTTTCGCGCCTTATTTGATGCTGCGGTCGTGGCTATCCGTCGCGATGGTGAACAGCTATCGGGTAAGCTGGGAGAAATTAAACTGCAGGCCGGTGACTTCCTGTTACTTGCCGCAGGGCCTGATTTCCATTCTCGTCATAACCTGTCCAAGAACTTCTTTATCCTGTCTGAGCAGCGGATTTCCCGTCCACTCTCGACACCGCAGGAATGGATCACAGTGGGCGGGTTCTTAGCAACAGTGGCGTTAGCTGCAACTGAGATGCTGCCGCTGGCCATTGGCTTGTTGTTCTTTGCGGCAGTGCTGATTGGCGCAAAGGTCACTTCCAATGGCGAAATCAAACGCAATATGCCGCTGAACCTGATTGTGGTGATTGTGGGGGCGCTGTCGCTAGCGAGTGGACTTGAAAACTCGGGGGTCATTGCACTCAGTACCGAGCAATTGCTGCCCTATCTGGCCGACACAAACTGGCTATTGGCCTTGGTTGTCGTCTATGTACTCACTCTGGTTCTGACAGAGTTTGTTACTAACAACGCCGCGGCCGCCCTGATGTTTCCGTTTGCGTTTGGCCTGGTTGAAATTATTGGTGCGCCGTTACTCCCGTTTGCGTTAGCCGTTGCCTTTGCGGCGAGTGCGAGCTTTATCTCACCGTACGGCTATCAAACCAACCTACTGGTGTACAACGCCGCCAATTATAAATTCGGGCACTTTATTCGGTTTGGATTACCCATTTCCATTGTGTACTCCAGCATCGTGATCACAATGCTAAACAGCCTGTATTTATAAACAAAAACGGCCCGTGAAGGGCCGTTTCTTTTTAAAACAGAACCAATTACACTGCTATTGCTTCGATAACTTTGTCTTTTCCTGAGTGTTTCGCTTCGTACAAACGTTTGTCTGCAATATCAATCAGATCTTCCAGACTACCCGAATTATTGCTACTTACACCAATACTGCAGGTCATTGTTATGCTGTGCTCGGTGAATGACAGCTCACGGAGCTTTTGCATAAACAGTGTGGTGATGTGCATGACCTGCTCATATTCCCGCTCTGACACAACAACAAACTCTTCGCCACCATAACGCGCGACCATATCTTCACGGTAATAGCGTTTTAACAGCATAGAGAAAGCCTCTAAGAGCTTGTCCCCTGTTTTATGTCCGTAGGTATCATTGATTGGCTTAAAGTCATCGATATCAATAATCACCACCGTAGTTTGCTTACCAGTTTTGAGCATAAGCTCTCCGTGTTCAAACAAATAACGACGGTTATAGGTATTGGTCAACGGATCCAAATTGGCCGCATCCCTTACCTGCTCCATCATCTCCTGTAATTCTAAGCTGTGTAAGACACGACAGAAAAACTCTTCGTGATAAAACGGCTTGCTCAAGAAGTCATTGGCACCACTTTTGATGAATTTTGCCGACAGCATGCTATTGCCCTTTGCAGACAAGCCAACAAAGATCAGATCCTGGAAGCGACGGTCCTGACGAATTTTCTTCACCAATTCAAAGCCATCCAGGTTGGGCATCATGTAATCAGAGATTACCAGTTTAATGTCGCTATCGGCGTCTAATGCAGCTAATGCTTCAACACCATCGTTGACGCACTGTACCTGGAATCCAAACTTTTTAAGAAAATGGCTGAGAAAGTTTTGGCTGGTTATAGAATCGTCCGCAACCAGTACTTTGGTCGACAGGTTTTTTCTCAGTCGTTCGATGAGCTTTACCACCTGCATGTAGGAGTAACGGGACTCTTTGGTTATGTAGTCCAGTACGCCTTTGTCCAGCAGCATGTGGCGCAAGTGTTCATCGAAGTTGCCGGTCAACACAACCGTTGGGACGTCGTAAGAAAGCACGACATCAACAATTTCACCATTCGGTGCATCGGGTAAATTCAGGTCAACAATGGCCGCCAGAAACGATTGGTCGCTTTCCAGCTGCTCGCGCGCACTCGCCAGGTCCTCACAGAGAACACTTTGAAAATAAGGATTATCTTCGATCAATTTGAAAAGAATTTTTCTGACGATTGGGCTGTCTTCTGTCACCAATACCTTGTACATAATTTGGCTCATTTAGATTTAACGAAGAATGCCTACCAGATAGTACCCCAGATTAATGACTAATGCCCCTGTTCGCGACCAAGTTTATACTGATGTCTATACTCTTAGCGCTATTACCTGGCTATTCGTAGGGAAATAGTACAACTGCATAGACAACTCAACCGAACAGCATAAATTCCCGTAAATACGAAACCTTCATTTATTTGAGTTTGACGTCCAGACCGAGGGAAATGAAAGCACCGACGATGGTTGTGATCACCACCGACAGCAAAGAGCCAATCAATACATACTCTGTCATACTGCGTCCCGCTTCCTTGTTTAATTCGCCAAATCGAAAAATTGACTTTGCCGCCAGTACGAATCCTACCGCCGCATAGCTACCAACCAACGAGAAAGTGAGAATAAGTGTTCGTTCGAGGTAGCCGATTAGCTCTCCCCCCGCGATTAACCCTTTGAATGTGCTTTGAGTATTGTCCTCGTCCACCGTGACTGTGTATTTTTTGAGGATACTGCCAATAACAATAGAAGTAGGTTTAAGGATAAACAGATAACCGGTGACAACCATGATCACCTGTGGAAACTGTTTGTGTTTCATTATCGCATCCAGGGTAACCGCTTCTGTCATATGGAATGCAATTGCCACCAACACCGCGATATACAGCACCTGATCCAGGGCAAAAAAAGCGAATCGATCGCTATCGTTTACGCTCACTTTCCACCAATCAATCACAAAATGACTTATGCTGACAATGAGCACCATACAGGCAACGGAAGACCAGCTAAGTCCAATAATGACCGCAGGAATAATCAGACCAATTCCGTGTAAAAACGCATGCGCATAGAGTTGCCATCCGCGATAGGTGCTGGCTTTTTTGGCGGCTATCCAGCTATCTGGTTGCAGATAAAAGTCACAAAGCAGGTGTATCAGTAAAAATGAAGCCAGTACACCGTAAAAATCAAACATCCAATGTCTCCGCAACCTGAGTGTAAAACTGTTCCCTGAGTGCCTGAATTAACGGCCACCCAGACGATTTTAATGATTTACTGGCGGTCGCAACGGCGATATTCAGTGTATCAGCTAACTCACTGACCGATAAACTGTCTTCATGCTGCAGCATGGGTAACAATACTTCACATTGACGTGAAGTGAGTGAAGAAAGTTGCCAGTCTAAGTATTTTAACAGCAAACTGAACTGAGCGACTAATTCGCTGCGATCCGAATCGAAATACACGAATTCAGATTTCAGCGTTTTAAGCCCCCGACCTGAGCGAATAAACGCTTCTCCCATGGATTCGTCAACCAGCTCTCGTGTGCCTTCGTTGCGTGCGATTGCAAAGCTAATGCGGCAATCAAACGCTTTACCCAGCGCTTTTATGCCCACACGATACAACAATACGTAGCGCAAGGCGTTGGCCGGATCATAAATTACAGTCTGGAACTCATCGCCACGCCTTATGCTATGCGTATTGCCCGCATTGGCTTGTGATATCCATGACTGAATTTCCTTAAGGCGATGCAGCAAAGTATCGAATTGCGCTACATTCAATTTTGTTGAATTAACAATATCGCCGGTCAACACGGCAAGTGTTGTGCCCTTATTCGTCACTATCGATTTCCTATAAACCTGTATCACACACAGACAATTTAGCCTCTTAAGACTAAAAAGGCAAATTTAGCCAAATTAGGCTAAAAATAAAAATTTAGCCCTATAAAGCTAAATACAAAAAGAAGAAAACGCATTACTGCGATGAAGAGGAAAGTGTCACTACACCTTTTAGTGAAAGATGCAGTGACAAAAGCAGAGCAAATGACGTTAGTCGACGTATTGCTTAATTATGGGTTCAATTTGCTTCGCCCATATATCGTAACCATATTCCTTGGGATGCAGCAGATCAGGCATCACCTCTTTAGTGAGCACGCCATCCTTGGTTAAGAACGCCTGACCAAAGTCAACAAACTTCACTTGCCGCTCTTTGGCTAATGCTTTGAGCAAGACGTTAGCTTGATTGTTGTTCACACGCAGCTCGTCATCTGGCTGCGCACTGCGAGGGAATATTGCCTGAATGACCACCTGTGCGTCAGGCACCTGAAGCGCCAGTTCATCCAGAATCGCAGCCACGCCATCCCGAATGCGAGTTGGGTCGTCAAACCGATGACCGGTGTTGTTAGTCCCAATCATCAGCATCACCAGATCGGGTTTTACGTTGCCCAGTTCGCCATGGCGTAATCGCCACAATACGTTTTCCGTACGATCGCCACCAAAGCCAAGGTTAAGCGTGTCAATATCCCCAAAATAGCGCTCCCAAACCGCTTTTCCGTCACCTTCCCAGCCATGCGTAATGGAATCGCCAATCATTACCAGCTTAGCTGTCCCTTGCTGTGCCTGCGCAACCTTCTCGTTGTGGCGCGGCATCCACCAGTCCACAGCCCAGTATTCGTTGAGCGTATCAGGTTGAGTTGCAATATTGGTCGGACACTGAATTTGCAGCTCTGCCGGTACACTGGCTTCACGGCGGAAATGTACGTTAGCCAGGGCGAACTGCCCGTCACCACCGGTGCGCAAGGTGAAAGCTCGCTGAACTTGCTTGCCATGTTCCGCATTTTCCAGCATACAATGCATAGGAATACTCACCTGTTGCCAGCCTTTGCCTTGCTTTTCCACTGCCCAATCACGCATGGCAATCATATTGCGACAATTAATATTGCAGTCGAGGATCACATCCAGGCGGCCTTTTTCCATGTCATCAATACGAATATCGAATTCCAGGGCGCCATTCGGGTAGAACGGCGACAGATCAAGCTGACCGCCAGCAATAAACAGTCCCGACATCCAGTCTTGTTTAAAGGTCACCAGCAAGGCATCTTCCTGAATGTCCTTGTCGGTGGTTTCCACGGTGACGGTGCCATCCGGTAACTGTGCAAACGCACCACTAAATATCTGATCCCGCTGACTGTTATTTAAAAACACATTGAACGGCTGAAGCGGACGACCCGCATACAATGCGATATCCTGCACACCCTCGCCAGCCACACCGGGCACATCCTCGTTTAATGGCGCAACGGCCTTGCCTTTCGCATAGGTCAGGCCATAGCCGTAGGCAAACAGCGGGTCGTAGTTCTCATCACCCACATTCAGCGTATCCTGCAGCGGGGTTTTCGGCCAGGAGAAGGCCAGTGTGCCGCTAAAGTCATACACGGGTTTGCCTTCGCTATCACCTACCAATACATCAGCGATCCCTTGTCCTTCACTGCCCGGTAACCAGGCAGCAACAAAAGCATCAGATGCGTTAATGTAAGGCGTTACCCACAGCGGCCGGCCAGACAAAAACACCGATACAACCGGAATGCCATCAGCCTGTAATTGCTTCAGCAGTGTCAGCGTTTCATGCTTGCCGGGGGAGAATTCCAGCGTATTGATGTCGCCCTGCCCTTCAGCGTAAGGGTCCTCGCCAAACACCACCACAGCGACATCGGGTTTCGTTGCATATTCGCCTTGCGCGGAATAAGTGACATTACCACCAGCAGCAGACATGGCTTGCTCAAACCCTTGCAGAATACTGGTCGCGCCCACGTAATCGGCTTGCTGCGTACCGGTACCCTGCCAGGTAACCGTCCAACCGCCGCTTTGCTTGGCTAAATCATTCGCACCATCGCCCGCCACCAATACGTTGGCATTGCCAGCAATCGGTAGCGTGCGATTGTTGTTCTTCAATAGCACCAACGACTCGCGAACCGCCTGACGAGCCACGTCGCGGTGCGCCTCGCTACCAACAACAGCGTTATTCCCACCCAATTCGCGCTCAAGGGGGCCTTTGCCATTAAACAGACCCAGTTGTTTTTTAACCAGTAAAATACGGGTAACCGCTTCGTTTAAACGGTGTTCCGGGATGTCACCCGCCTGCACCTGCGCCAGTGTATTGGCGTACATGGTTTTCCAATCGTAGGGCACCATCACCAAATCCAGTCCGGCGTTTACCGTTTGGTAGCAACTGTCGTTAGTACACCCCGGCAATTGCCCGTGACCATTCCAGTCTCCGACCACAAAGCCGTTGAAATCGAGCTTGTCGCGCAGAATGTCATTCAGCAAATAGCGATTGCCGTGCATTTTGTCACCATTCCATGACGAGAAACTCGCCATTACGGTGAGTGCACCTGCATCCAGCGTCGAGAAATACCCCGGTGCGTGTAAGCGGATCAGGTCGGCTTCAGACACTGCGGTATCGCCTTGATCATCACCTCCGGTGGTACCACCATCGCCAAGGTAATGCTTAACCGACGCTAGCGTGTGCGACTCATCCAGAAAGGATGGCGTACCGGGTTTGCCTTGCATACCGGTAACCAGTGCCGCGCCAAGTGACGCAACGCGGTCCGGGTGCTCAGAATAAGACTCATAGGTTCTGCCCCACCGATCGTTCCGCGCAACGGCAACCGTAGGCGCAAAGATCCACTCGATCCCGGACGCGCGTACTTCCCGCGCAGTCACTTCGCCAATGTGCGTCATTAACTCAACGTTGTTGGCAGCACCTAATCCAATGTTATGCGGAAAAATAGTCGCGCCGATCAGATTGCCGTGGCCATGCACCGCATCTGTTCCCCACAATACAGGGATAGCCACTTCGCCGTTTTCACTGGTAGCCGTGGCATCATAAAAAGACTGGGCAAAGACTGCCCAGTCACGGGCGGTGGCAGCGGCCTGTCGGTTGGGAACAGAGCCACCACCATTTAAAATAGAACCAATATGGTATTGCCGGGCTTCGGCAGGCGTAATAGTTTGAATTTCCGCCTGCATTAGCTGACCCACTTTCTGTTCAGTGCTCATTCGGGCCACTAAATCAGCAACGAAAGCGTTGTCTTCGTCAGCATAGCTGATCGGGCTTTGCAGTGTCGGCCAGCTAGTTGTTTCAACGGAATCCGCTTTCGATGTTGGATTCGGTGCCGTAGCACTGGTACAAGCTACCAGTGCTACGCTCGCAAAGGCTGCCGCAATCAGCGACAGCTTGCCCTTAGTAGAAGGTGTATTCATAAACAGTATCTTACGCATAGTTACAGACTCACACTCTGCGCAGTACCCTCATAGCGCACTGCGGTGGCAGGCACCACAGAGAAATCAGCGGCATCGGTTTGCTCACCGCGAATCACTCTGACCCGGATATCGCGCTTCTCTACCATGCCTTCAAACTCGCCCTGCCGCTCGCTAATCGCCAGCGTGCTGTTTGCGTCATCCCAAGTGAAATGAATGGTGCTGAACGCCCCCTGCTCGTAGCCGTAGGTTTTGCCATCATCTTCATACAAGGTGTAGTCGCCATCTGCACCGGCGTAAATTGTCAGTAATAACGGCGCATCGGGTTGTTCGTATACGGTTTGAATAGCCGGCCCGGTGGGCAGGATGGTGCCCGCTTTTACGAATAGCGGCATCCGCGACAACGGCGCATCAGCGGTAACAGTCTGGCCACCCTGATAGGTTTTACCTGTGTAAAAATCGAACCACCCCGTTCCCTCAGGCAAATACACATCGCGGGTTGTCGCACCTTCTTCATGAACCGGGCTAACCAATAATCCGGGGCCAAACATATACTGGTCGTTCAGGTTTATGGCAGTGATGTCATTCGGGAAATCCATGACCAAACCGCGCATCAGCGTATTGTGGTCGTGGTATTGTTTACCCGCTTCACTGTAAATGTAAGGCATCAGGCGATAGCGCAGACGCGTGTAGTACACCATGGAGTTGTACACCTCTGAGCCTTCATCCGCAATATTGTAGATTTCGCGATAAGGATTTTGACCATGCGAGCGGAACAGCGGGACAAACGCACCAAACTGGAACCAGCGCACATTGAGTTCCTGCCACGGTTGTACATCTTCCGGCTCTAATCCCGAGAAGTGCCCTACGGTGCCATTACTGGTATAACGATAGTGATTTTCTGGCGTAAAACCGCCAATATCCATGGTCCAGTTCGGCATGCCCGCCAAACTCGCCCCCAATCCGGCAGCAATTTGCTCGCGTAAGTTTGACCAGCGCGGTACGGTATCACCGCTCCAAATCGCTGCGCCTGCACGCTGAATACCACCAAACCCGCTGCGGGTCAGAATAAACGAGCGCTTGTCGCCGTCATCGCGGCGTTCACCTTTATACACACCCTCTGCGTTAGGTACGGCATAGGAGTTAAAGTATTCGGCACCATGTCCTACCGACATAGGCGTCATGATTTCCTTGCGTTTGGTAAACGACAGGTTTGAGTGAATGTCCGGCTCTGAGGCATCCAGCCACCAGGCATCGATGCCTACCACATTCAGTTTGTCCCGGATCTGACGCCAGAAAATCTCCTGCGCTTCTTCCGGATACGGATCGTAGAACCCGTTCAGATAACCTTCGCCAATCCAGTCGAGGTTTTTCTCGATGTTGACGTTCTTATTGAGCATATAACCTTTGGCGTCCAGCTCTTTGTAATGGTCGGTGGTTGAATAAAACTTCGGCCATACTGAAATCATAATGTTGGCGTTCAATGCATGTACTTCGTCGACCATTTCTTTGGGTTTAGGGAAATGCTCTTTGTCGAAATCGTGACTGCCCCAGGCATCCTGTGGCCAGTACGACCAATCCAGCACAATGTTATCGAGTGGAATACCGCGTTTGCGATACTCTTTAACCACGTCCACCAGCTCCTGCTGATTGGTATAGCGCTCGCGACTTTGCCAGAAACCATAGGCCCACTTCGGCAGCAATACAGCCTCACCGGTAAGCTCCCGATAACCGGCCACTACGCCATCGTAGTTGTCTGCGACTACCACATAGTAATCAATGGATTTGCCAGACTCAGAGGCAAACGAAAGCGAATAGCGATCTTGCTCCGGCTGCGGCGGCATGTGCTCAACATAGAAATAACCGCCTTGTGAATCCCACTCCATTTCAACCGGTACGGACTCACCGGCTTTCAGCGGTACTTTCACATCGTGGTACCAGGGGTTCCAGTTCATGCGCCAACGATGCAGCAACTCTTCGCCATCAATACGCAGTGTGGCATAGCCGCTGGAATACATCTTAAACAGGTGCTCGCCGTCGGCATCGGCCTGCATACTGCCCTTCCACACCACGCGTGGCTGTGTCACGTCACCCAACTCTTCAGGGAAAGGCGTTTCACGCGTGTTGTTATTGGCTAAAAACTGATAGTCCGGTTTGGCTTCTTTTTGCTTGTGAAGCAACTTGTCGCCATCGTAGTAATAAGCAGTCAGCCCGCCAGGGTTGCCGTCTTCATCAAATAAGGTCAAATGCTTGTCTAGCGGCTGTGGTCCGGCAGGATCACCAAAATGTGTCATGGAGGCGTTATCCCACAACACGCCATAGTTGCGATTCGATACCACCATAGGAATGGTGATTTCCAGGTTGTGGGTGGTCATAAACAGGTTTTCACCGGCGTAGTTCATTTGACCATTCTGATGCTGCCCCAGTCCGAAGAAGCCTTCTTTTGAACCCCGGTTCCATTGCTGGCGCAGGGCATAACTGTTCGCCTCAGGCGTAATAGGATCGGTTGTTACCGGGCCAAACTCCCCACTGTTTACCGGTTTAAGCAATGACTTACCGCTGGCATCAAACACTTCTACCGCGCCGGTAACCAGACTGATTTGCGCTTTGCCGCCAGACGCAGACAACGTAACAACGCCGTCCTCACTGGACACGTTAAACGCGGAATTAGGTGAGGCCACCACCTGAATACTTTCGGCAACCGCATCGAGTTGCTTGTGGGCCAGACTGGTGACCCGGAAAATATTGTCGCGATACACCTGTACCTGCACGGCCTGGGCTTGCCCTTGCGAAGGGTACACCACCACGCCATGCTCGGTACGTTCAAAGTTACCGGCTTGCTGCTGACTGCTAACTGCACTGGCAGAGTCATTGGCCGGTTGGCAGGCGGGCAGCAACAATGCTGCAGAAACGGCAATGGCAACACTGCCTAATAGCCTGGTTTTATTATTCATGTTCAAATACTCCCTGGAAAAACTTAGCGCGAATAAGTGGCCATACGGACTTTCAGTACGTGCGGACGCGATGTGAAATTCAGACCCCAATCGGTCTGATCACCATTCCAGACACGCTCAAATACCCACTGCTGGCCATCAAAATGGCCCTCTTCTACTCGTTCGATCATGCTGTGCTGGCCAGCCAGTTCATCAGAAGGAGTCAGGGTGACACGCGCCCGAAAGGCGGTAATTAAAAACTCGTTGTCGCTTAAGCGAACAATGGCAGCACCGCCTGAAGCAGGCGTGTTACCGGTAGGTGGATTGATCCAAAACATTTCCCGTCCATAGGTGACTTCCGCATTCCATAAGCCCAAATCGGCGCGTTGCGTAAAGTGTTCACCCGGCGCAGGTGCCTCAGTATCAGGCTCAGCCTGACTGGTACCTTTGGCGTTCCACACATCGCCACTCATGGCTTTTGCATCGGGCTCAGCGAATCCCCACACCGGATGGGTAAACGACAACGCCGCCCAGGCTTCTGCCATGGGGCCAAACAACGCATAATTATCGGCAAACGGCGCAATCACCTCGTCGGTTACTGATTTTGCGCCCAGTGGGAAGTTAGCGTAATCGGTGTAGTCCATACCAAATGGCGCAAAACCAATGCCCTGCTCTCCCAACATGGAAAAGAAATAACGGGCGTAGGGCTGGTCGTTGCCTATTTCCGCTACAAACAGCGGGTTGTCATCACGAGCATACAGCTCAAGGACTTTGGTGGCGGTTTCGTGATCGCGAAAATATATGTCGGGGGAAATCATATCGATATGTGGTGCCGCCACCTTCCACAAATCAATCACGTTGTCGGTGGGCCCCCCCATAGAATAACCATCGCCGGGATTAAACGGATTGCGCAAAGCCACATTCACATTCATGGGCAGGTCTTTGATTGCCTGACCAGCTGCTGCAATTTCATCCACGTAACGACCAATGTGCCAGGCGTGGAAATATTCATCGGCATCGTTACCGAATACCGTTTGCCATGATCCGTTGTTCACACCCAAAGCCTGAGTAAGCTCAACGGGCACGGGTTGTTCAAAAATCTCATTCGCCAATTCGGAAAAATCGCGCTTGCTGCCGTAGGTGCCCACTTCGTTCTGCACTTGTACCATGATCACCTGATGCGAAGGGTCGTTGTCACGCAAGTAGGTCATTAACTGTACAAACGCTTTTTTGTCGGCCTCCAAAGTGGCTTTGCCGTGTGGCGACAAGGAGTTAAGCAGCTTGCCCTCTTTGGTTACTACCCGGGGAAAGCGCTGGTTATCAAGCTTTACCCAGGCAGGTGCGTAATGAGGCGCGTTGTTTTTCCAGGTCGCAAACCACAGCAGTACCACTTTCACATCGTGGGCCTTTGCTTCGGCAATGAGGGTATCCAGATAGCTAAAGTCAAAGCGCCCTTCCTCGGGTTCGATTTGTTCCCAAGCTACCGGGATCCCCAGGGTGTTGGCGTGCATTTTTTCTACTACTGGCCACACATCGGGCAGTGCCGCAGGATAATTTGCCGAGTTATTGGTTTGCGCACCAAGCATTAAAAACGGTTTTCCGTCTACCTGAAACTGGTGCTTTCCCTGTTTAGTAACAATCACCGGAAGTGGTGTGGTTGAAGCTTGTAGGCCACTACTTTGTGCCTGCTGCCCGGTACTGCTACAACCTGTCAATATGGCGCTTGCTATGAGTCCTGTGCCGAAGAGGGTTTGTTTAAATGTGTTCACGTCTACTCCTGAAAACGTTAGCACTGGCTTACCAGTGATTGAATTTGTGTCGCAATGCGCTGCAGAAACTGTTGGCCCGACGTTTGAGATACCGCATTCAATAGCGGCTCAAAGGCTTGCTCATTGCTACTGGCTAATGCCAGTGCGTCTAACCAGCGCTGCCGGTGGATCATGGCATCTGGCGGCACTGTGCAGCGGGCTGACTCGTTAAACAAAGTAAGGGCCTGATCAAGTGAATCAGACAGCTTGGGTAAAACCTGCCAGGGTTTGCCTGTTTCCTGCTGCCGGGTTGCCATTGCGCTTAGCAGCAAACAACCAAAGTCTCTGAGGTGTTCGCAGTCTTGCTTCGTGCTGCGGTTGAATGCCCGCCCCCAGGTAACAGGGGCAGGCAGACAGGGCACCACGTTTAAAAATCGTTCTATAATTCGGTGTGTAATGTGCAGTGAGGACATACCCGGCACATCAATGTGATAAGCGGCCGGACCAACGGCCAGACAGTTGTTCGACACCGGCTCACGAAAGCCTGCCTCACTCTCACCGACACCGCTACGAACTACAGCAAATGTCGCCGTACGTTTTTTACCGCCCAGGTATTGGACTTGCTGATAGCCTGTATAATTCACGCTTACGGCTATACCTGGCGTGTTCGACGCACTCTGCTCTGTTGTTTCGCCTAACAGGCTGATAGGTGAATAGGCATGCCAGCTTTCAAAGGGGCGTTTTAAAGCCTGCCCAATTACACGTGCTTGCGGCCCGGTTGCATCCACTACCCAATCACACTGAATACGCTGGTTATTGCTCAGTACCAGTGTCGTGATATCGCCGCTATGTGGGCATTGTTCGAATGCAATATCTTCGGACGTAACAAACGTGACGCCACGCTCTACCGCGTGTTGAGTTAAAAACGCGCAGTAAGCCTTTGTATCAACAACGGCGCCCAGTTCAAAACTGTTGCCCAAAGTGCCCTGCTGACCAGAGGGAAACACGGTTTTTCCGGCTTTAGCGGCGGCAGCGGCAAATGACGTTTCCACAGGGGCAACATCACTCAGCCAACGTTTTACCTGATGTAGTTCAATGCCATTGAATAACGGCAACCAGGTATCGTTTGCCAGCCAGACTGGCTCGTTTGGGCGACTGGCAGTTGCCAGAGACATGGCAGTAAAAAACGCCACGCCCTGACTTTGCATAAAAGCCCGTTCGGGTATTTGATAGCGGCGATGAAACTCGAAAAGGTGCCCGTTACAGGAATGCAGAGACGCCTGTTTAGCCGTTGCTGTTGTTAATGAGACTACGCCAACTTTAATCCCGAACGGTTTGAGCGCCGTTGCAAAGGCGACGGCAGTGCTGAGCCCGTGTACATCGTCACCGACCACCCAAATCGACTTCAGTGCCCGGCCATGGGTATTTGTTGGCGTCTCAAACAAGTCTCGCTGAAATAATTTGCTCATACCTGCCCTCCGGCCCGCATGCCGCTTTTCTGAAGCGGTGTCTGAGCAACCAGTGACGACAGGTAATCATCCATATTGGGCAGCGTGGCAACCTGAGCGGCTATGTCTGATTTTAACTGATTCAGCATACCGATTAGCTGTTGAGGTGGAATAGCGGCAACCCGGCTATCGACCTGTTTTGGATGCAAATGCTGACCAATACACACCGCAGGCCAGAGACCATATTGTTTCTTATCGACCAGGCCACTGTCTCGAAAGGCTAAAATCAGCTCGGTCAGGCTATCGGGTAAAGTCATGGCCTGACAGTCTCGCCAAAACGGCGTGTCATGCCGCTGCGTGAGGTAATAATGCAAAATAATGAAATCGCGGATCACCTGATACTGCTCGGTTAACTCGCGGTTGTATTGATTGCGGGCCGCATCATTGTGCGTGCCCGGTAAATGCTCCAGAAACTTGGCGATCCCCATTTGAATGAGGAAAATACTGGTGGACTCCAGCGGCTCCAGAAAGCCAGCAGATAACCCGATTGCCACACAGTTTTGAACCCATAACTGTTTGCGGCAACCCGCCTTAAAATCAAGAAAGCGCACGTCTGCCAGGGCTTCACCAGGCAACGTTGAGCGCAACGTGTGTTCTGCTTCTTCATCACTAATATAATCGCTGCAATACACGTAACCATTGCCAATGCGATGTTGCAGCGGTATTTGCCATTGCCACCCGGCGTCTCTGGCCATGGCTTTAGTATATGGGCGGCTGGGCCCGTCTTTTTCACACGGTAACACCACCGCCCGATTAGTTTTCAACCATTCTGACCAGTCAATAAACTCAGCTTGTGAGTAATCACCTATCAACAGGCTACGAAAACCGGTGCAATCGATAAACCAATCCGCGCTTATTTGCTCCCCGTTGTCCAGTGAAAGCGCTGTGATAGGGCCGCCTTCGTGGTCCCGCTTCACTTCTCGAATTTGTGCTTCAACGCGAATTACCTGGCGTTGTTCGGCATAGTCTCGTAAGAATCGCGCGTAGGCACTGGCGTCCAAATGATACGCATAAGTATAGGTAGATAGCAGGTGTTCACGGGACGCATGCGGCGGCGAAAACTTGCGCTGCCTGGCTGCGACGGCCGCCACACTGAACGATTCAATGGGTACGTCCAGCCCTTGCAGACTGGCAGCTTGCCACAAATGATGAAATTCAATGCCCGCTAAGGGTTTGCCAAGCTCACCAAACGGGTGGATATAGCTTTCGCCTACCTTGCCCCAATCGGTAAATTCAATTCCCAACTTACAGGTGGCCGAGGTAGCCGCAATAAACTCGTCCTCGGTAATCCCCAAGGCACTATTAAACTGTCGTATGTGCGGAATGGTTGACTCCCCGACCCCCACAGTGCCAATTTGCGCCGACTCCACCAGCGTGATGCGATAGTGAGAGTGTGGCAAACGGTTAGCCAGCGCCGCCGCTGTCATCCAGCCTGCGGTGCCGCCACCAGCGATGCAAATGTGTTGTGGGGTAGTCACCAAACCGTGTTCCTTTTATCGGGCAGCTTCTTCACAAAGCCGCCCTTTCTCCTGTTTAGAAGTTTGCACGCAACGACAATGCATAACGCACGTCATTCACGTGATAGGCACCGTAATGATTACCCGGGCCATTTTGCTTCATAATATTCTTAGTAACCGTATCTGCCAGGTTATTGGCCTCCAGCACTACGGTATAATTATCATTAATCTTATAAGCAATTGAACCGTCAAGATAACCGGTCGGTGCGTTGAACAATGGCAGCGCCCATGAGCTGTCATCGGCCTGGAAGCCATTAGCCCGGGTAGACATCAGGAACTCATCGCGCCAGTTATAGGCTAAACGAATCGACCAGTTGTCTTTTTCATACATACCCACCAGGTTAAACGCCTGCTTTGACAATCCCTGATAAGGCATGGTGCCATAGGTAGAACCATCGGTATCGTAAGGGCGTGTGTCATCCCCCAGCTCAGTGCTGGAATCGATATAGGTATAGTTCGCCTGTATGCCCAATCCATCAAATGGCGCAGGCAGGTTGTTAAAGAAGTGGTTAATGGTTAGCTCAGCACCAGTGATATCGGCTTTACCCGTGCTTACTGGCCAGGTTGCATTATAGGTGTAGCCACCGTATTCAACCTGACTGAGTGAGTAGACCTGGTACCCTTTAATGTCCTTGGTAAACAACGCCGCATACATGGAGTTAGCGTCGTCGTAATACCACTCTAGTGACAAGTCGAACTGGGTTGATGTCATCGGATCCAAATAAGGGTTTGAGTCTGCGCTTAGCGTCAAATCATAATCATCCGGCCCTAATGGTTCACCCGCTTCCTGTTTGCCCTGACTGGATTCCTTGACCGACGCACTCAACGTCAGGTTTGCGCCCATTGAGTTGAAGTCTGGTCTTGCCATGGCTTTTGAAGCTGCAAAACGCAATAGCAAGCCTTCATCCAGTTCCATCTTCAGGTTGAAGCTTGGCAATAATTTGGAGTATGAGTGCTCGGCATCCAAATCTTCATAAGCACCATTGCCGAAATCACTCACAAACGGATACTGCAAATGCCCATGCGCGACGTTTTTGGTATGCACATAGCGCACGCCAAGGTTACCGCTGATAGGGAACTTGCCGTCCATGTAGTCATAATCCACCATGGCGTAAAGCGCGGTGGTTTTCTCAGACTGATCGTTCTGCCACTGGTCGTCTTCCAGGTTGCGTTGCGACCAATAAGCCCAGCTGGCCCAGTCTGCATACACAAACTTGTTTTGTAGCGTTTCATAACTTTGCGGGTAGTCACGGGCATAAGACACAATTGGCGCATATACGTTAGCCGGTGACGGTACGCGGCCTCCGAAGAAGTTATCGAAGGTATTCAAATTCAGATCAGAAGCGTCCGGCGTTATATTCTCCTGGCCTTCGACAATGCCGCCTTGCAACCAGCTCACTGCCAGTGCACTCCAGTTGTAACCCGTGTCCGCATTGTCTGCGCGAGAATCACTGTAACGACCACCGAAACGCACGGCGGACAGTAATTCCATACCGGTGTAATACGTCACATCCAGGTCAAATGCCGTCATGGTCGCTTCGCGGTCATACTGGTTATCCATCTGGAAGTTCCAGTTGTAATTTTCCGGTGTGGCCAGATAGGTTTCGTCAGAGTTAACTTTGGGTAATGAGCCACGGAAATCCACATCAATGTAAGGCACCAGAATCTCTGTCGCAACAGTAGAGTCAAGCCCCTTCGAGCTGGAATTTACCCGCTGCAGCGAGCTTTCCACAGCCCAGGTATCGTTGTACCAGCGATAGCGAAGCGCAAAGTCTTCGGTTTTGGCTGTTTGGTCAGAAACCCGCACGTCTGAACCCATCGGAATACCGCCGTCCTGATACAGGCGACCGTATTCCAGCACATTGTCATCGCCAAATACGGAATCTGTTGTCGCCTGAACAGCAAACGGATCATTCCCCACGAAGATGGCATCTTCATTCCAGGTCATATCGTAATCACTGACAAAGTACGTGAAGGTCAGCTCATGGTTTTCTTTTGGCTCCCATTGCAACGCTGCATAGCCACCAGAACGCTTGCGATTGAAGTACATGGTTCGCCAGTCTGCACCTCGTGGCACATACACTGTTTCCCCTTCGTGGCCTTCGATGTCATCGCGATAGAAGAACGGACGCACATACATTGAATCGTTACGGGTAGACAATTCAGACTGGGCAATGTCTAGCAACAGCCCCATTTTACCCGCGCTGGTATCCCAGGTATTGGAATACAATGCCGAGAATGCGGGCTTGGTTTCTTCAATGAGATCACCGTAGTTAGCAGTAAGCGTCACCGCTACACGCTGCTGGTCGTCCTGAAATGGCAGACGGGTTTCCAGGTCAATGGTGCCACCAATGCCGCCTTCAATCTGGTCAGCGGAGGGGCTTTTATACACGTTGACGGCACTCAGAAGTTCCGGAGGTACATCACCAAAGCTCAGGGTACGGCCACCGTTGGCACTAAAGGTACTACGACCGTTTAATTCGCTTCGCACCTGGGTTAAACCACGTACAATAACGCCGTTACCCTCTACCGAGAAATGCTCTGGATCACCTTGAGTCATGTAGCGGTCAATGGCAACACCCGGTACCCGTTGCAAGGTTTCAGTTACGCTTCGATCCGGCAGTGCGCCGATGTCTAAGGCACTGATCCCGTCCATGATTTTGTCGGATGACATCTTAGCTTCGGTGGCGGTAATAATACTCGAGCGCATGCCGCTGACTTGAATGACCTCAACGGTTTCTTCATCTTCCGTGGTTTGCGGTTCTGCTTCTTGTGCCAGTGTCGCTGAGGCATGGGTAAGCAGCCCCAGTGCACTGAGCACGCATAAGGACGTTCGTGTTCGACTGAACACGTCTCCTTTGTGTTGGTCGGTGTGCGTTACTTTCATTGGTATCTCCCATTCGCTTTTGTTTTTACTGCCGTGCTGGTAAGAACACAGACAGACTTCTTGAGCAGGATGCCCTTACAGGGACAATGCGCTCTAAACTTTGTCTTTAAGCTGAATGCGGTATGACTGTTCTGCGCTGATAGTTAGCGTCACACGACGACCTTGCTGTGTAACCGCAATGCGATTGCCAGTCCCGTCCGCAATTTCATAACGTTCTGCCTCTTGGGGTAACGTTATGGTTACCTGTTGAGACCGTGGTGAATACATCGTTGCCTGAGCCAATAACCCGTTTTGCCAGGTCATTGAAACGGTAATATTGCCCATCGCTTTAATGCCGCTGATATGCCCCTTCGCCCAGGCTCGCGGTAGTGCAGGCAGCAACTGTAATTCGCCGGGTTGACTCTGCAATAGCATCTCTGTGATACCGGCTGTGGCGCCAAAATTGCCATCAATTTGGAAAGGCGGATGGTTATCCCATAAATTAGGTAAAGTGCTGTGGCGCAGTTGCTCAATTAACAGCTTGTTGGCTCTGTCACCGTCGTAAAGCCGAGCCCAAAAATTGATTTTCCAGGCCTTACTCCATCCGGTTCCGCCATCACCTCGTGCTTCAAGGGTACGTTTGGCTGCTGCAGCCAGTGCTGGTGTCCGCTCCGGCGAAATATCCTGATCCGGATGTAACGCATAAAGGTGGGAAATATGACGGTGTTGGCTGCTCATATCGTCAATATCAGCCTGCCATTCCTGAAGTTGGCCGTGCTGACCAATGTTAAGCCCGCTGGCTAATTGAGACAATGTCGCTGCCAGAGCTTCGGCCTGTTGGTCCATGCCCAATTGTCTGGCGACTTTATGGGTATCACGCAGCAAAGCCCCGACGATTTGTTGAGACATGGCCGCTCCAACACTGAAATCACCGTGTTCAGGAGAATACGAGGGCGCAACCACTAATTGACCGGTATTAGGATCGGTAACCAGTACATGTTGCCAGAACTCTGCCGCTCCCCACATCACCGGCCAGGCGCGCTCACGCAGAAAAGTCTCGTCCAGGGTGTACAAATAATGCTGATAAAAGTGCGCGGCTAACCAGGCATTTGCCTCTGGTTGCCAAAAGGCTGTGGGCCAGGAAATCAGCCCGGTGTAACCCCAGATATTGGTATTCAGCAGCAACGTCCACCCCGGTGCATCAAATAGCCGCTGTGCCGTCTGTTCTGCCGGTACACGCAGCCCCTCAACAAAATCAAACAATGGCATACCCGCTTCCGACAGATTGGTCATGTCGGCCAGCCAGTAATTCATTTGTAGATTAATATTGACGTGATAATCCGCACTCCATGGCGCCTGGGTGTAGTTGTTCCACACACCTTGTAAATTGGCAGGTAACGTCCCCTTACGAGAAGAGGCAATCAGCAGATAACGGCCGAACTGATAATACAGCTGGGTCAGTTGGCGCTGCATCGCCGGCGTTGCGGAGTCATCGATAACTCCGTTAAGCAAGGTTGCGGTGTCTATTTCAGGCGAATCATCCAAACACAATGCCACACGTGAAAACAGCGACGAGTGATCGGCCACATGTTCGGCCCTTAGTTCGTCGTAACCTTTGTTTACGGCCGCGTTTAACCGTGCAGTGAGCGCTTCGTGAGGATGCTGCGTGCGGTACTCTGGAAAGCTGTTTGCGTAATTAGTGGCACTTACCACAAATAAAGTAAGAGACTGTGCGTCTTCAATTTCCCAACCACGGTCGGTAGGCGTTAATACGCCGCCCTCATGTGCGGCTGCTATTTGGACTTCATAAGCCAGCTGGTTGTCATGCAGGTTACCGCTGATAATTAAATTCCCCTGTTGCCAGCGATAATTTACAGAACGGTTGTCAGGTAATAACGGGGTAACGGTTGCAAAAAGGCGCTTCTCACCTTTGGCTGCATAACGGCTCGCGATAACCTGACTTGGATAGTTTGCAAAAAACTCGCGTTGATAGCGCGTTTGCTGTTGCTGATAACTCACTGTCACCAGGCCAGTCGCCATATCTAACTCGCGCTGATACTGTTCAACCTGATCGTCATGCGAGAAAGTAACATCAATGTCTAACATAGCCTGATAGCTGCCGTAGCCTGTCGGGTCCCGGCCTAGCTTTGCGGCAACGTCTTCAGGTGACATAGCGCGTTCGAGGAGTATTGTGTTGGTTACCTCACGGTATACTTGTTGATATTCCTGACTATCTTGCGGCCAGCCAAAATCGTAACCCTCACGGCTACCCGGCCCACCAGTCCACAGTGTTTTTTCGGCTATATTGAGTTTATCGGTGACCACACCACCCAATACGGTTGCGCCCATGTAACCATTACCTATTGGCAGGCTATGTGCCTCCCACTCGCTTCCAGGTGCAGTAAACCTGAGGGTGTTATCGACGTTACATTGTTCAATGACAGCAAGATTAGCAGCAACATTGGTATTCGTTTGGTCGGCACAACCGAAAAGTACTGAAGGGATGAAAGCACAAAACAGCGCACAAGAAAGCGCTTTCTTAAGTTGGCAAAATAGAGCGCAGCCCGCGTCGCGTCGAGAAAAGCGACCTGGAAGGAAAACGTTTACAAATTTAGCGCTAATGACCATGTGGAATATGTAAATTTTTTGTGAAATACGTGATTTTTGAAAATACTACGTAGCTACAAATTGTTTATCAATGAAATTCATGAAGATTAAAAAATAAAGTAACTCATTTGTTAAATTTGATACAAGCTAAACACCTACCTACTCATCTTGACGATGAAATTCCGAGAAAAAATAGTGCGCATTTATTGCGGAATGTGATGCTTTTGGACAGCCTGCTGTTAACAAAATGCAATGTGGCCAGGCAACCAAATCGTTAAGAGAAGAATAAAAACAAGGGAATTCAGAAAGAATGGAAACACGCAGCAAATAGGCCAAGGTAAAGTGTATACGTTTACACTTTGAACTGGAATTTCATATTTGAACCAAATAAATCTCAAGCGCCCAAAGGCCGCTGCTAACATTTCTACAAAATTAGCCTTGTAGCTTTTATTTGTCGAAGAGCGGCTGCAACAGTATTTTCAGAAAACTCTTCGCCTAGTAGCAACGCTCATTTTCGCCGCGCAACCATTTTTGCCCATCCAGATAGAGGTTGTCCTGTAATACCAACTCATACCTTGACTGATTGCCGTTGGTATAGGTGAGCACAAGCACGCCGGATTGGTTTAGGTCTCCCAACGCTTGCCAGGTGCCTGAATTCCCGTCATTCATTGCGCCGCTGAAGCCATCCATACTGTATCCACCCGCATTGAAGGATGTAGCAAAACTCCCGTCACTGCACAGCCACATCTCGTGTTTCTCACGATAGCCTGAACCGGTGTAATAACGTGCGATGTAACGACCTCGCATGTATTGTTGCCAACCGCCAGCTTGCTCATTAACAGCGGGGTCGGCCGGCTCAAACACCGTTATGTCTGCTGTGATTGCTAAGGCAAGTTGCTTCAACTCTGCTGTCATGGAGGAGGCAAAAATAATGGTCGCCAGACTGAGCCCTTCCCGGAGTTCTCTGGCGGCGACATTCGCAGCGAGCGGCACAGCAGTGCCCATAACCAGATAATCGTTAACAACGGTATTGTCCTGAACATTTGGGGAAGCCTTTGGCTGCAGGTACATCCCTTCATCCAGTGGAATTGACCCGGCCATCATTGACTCAATTTGTGTCTGATTATAGGAATCGAACACCAACAACATGGAGGCCTCGCCATTCTCAGCATCCAGCACCAACGCGCCGGCCCCTTGTGGTAACCCTCCCTGCCAGCCAGACGGTATGGTTAAAGTAATTCCCAACGCAGAAGACGTGAGCTCTGTCCCCCCGTTATAAAGTTGACCGGCGACAATTTCTTCACAGTGTAAATGCGGGCTAAATAAGGCAATCAGACTAAAGAAGAGTGGGATTCCCTGTTTCATAACGCTTCCTTGTTAATGACACTTTGATAAGTGTAGCAGGTAACGTGGCGGCATAAAAAAAGCCCGACAAGGTCGGGCTTCATAAAAACGATTTAGCGGCTTAGCGGAACAGCACTTTCTCTTTGTTGAACCAGTACACACAAAAGAATAATAATCCTGCTGCAATAATGGCCGTAGAAGAGAAGATGGCGACCAACTGGAAGTAATCCATGGTGCCTTTAATCAGTTCTTTAATGGCCAGTGCCACATTCGTTAGCGGTACCCAAGCCCAGCCGCCTTTAAGTTCAACGCCCGGCAACATGGCAAGTATAACCGGTACGATGACAGCGAACACCAGCGGTGTCATATACCCTTGTGCTTCTTTAAAGCTGCGGGCATAAATGGACAAACTGAGTAGCACCGCTGAGAAAATAGCAACGACAGGCACTAACATCAGGAACATCAGAATGAAGTCTATCGCGCCAATCGCACTCATAAACTCCGCCACTACTTTTAACGCCATACCCTGACTGAGTACCAGGCCCCACACGGCCATACTGCTCACCGTTATCAGGGCCGATGTAACGCCGGCAAAAGCAATGGTAAAGAACTTACCCAACACCAAGTGGTGCCTTTCGATGGGCGATATCAACAAGGTTTCCAGTGTGCCCCGCTCTTTCTCACCTGCACCTAAATCCGTTGCCGGGATCATGGCACCTTGTAAACACAGCATAAAAATAAAGTACGGGATCATACCGCCGATTTTTTCGCCCCAATTCTCGCGCTTGTCTGCCACATCCACTTTTTCGATAACAATGGGTTCAATAAGCGCGATTTGTTGTTGCTCATTTAAGCCTAATGTTTCAAACGCCTTTGCCTGGCTTTCTTCTGAAAACGCATCGACAATTTTATCCAGACGTTTACGTACCATGTTTAAACCAGCGTCATTAAGGTACAACTGCAGCTTTACCTGACCGTTTGCCAGCGCATCGTCACTAAAGTTGCTCGGGATAACCAGTACAAAATCGGCTTTCTCTGCTTTTACATAGGCCTTGATGTCGTCATCGTCGTTGATCAGCACTTCGTTGAACATATCAGATGTTGACAGTTCTTCGACCAATGCCGGCGCATACTGAGCGCCAATGACAGCGTAATCCAGCACTTTGTTTTCAGCTTTGTCGACGGCTTTACCACCGAAAAATACCACCAGACCGATTAATAGCGGGAACACCAGAATCGGTAGCGCAATCATAAAAAACAGGGTTTTGCGATCACGTAACAGTTCTTTGATTTCTTTCAGCATTACCTTCCACATGTTATTCCCCTCCCTGTTCAATAATTCGCATAAATGCCTGGTGTAATGAGCCGTCAGACTTGGCTTTGAATGCGTCAAAGGTATCTGAAAAATGGGTTTTGCCGTGATGGATAACCGTTACCCGGTCGCACAACTCAGAAACCTCATCGAGGTGGTGGGTGGAAAAAATAACCGGCACACCTTTCTCTTTTAACCGCTGAATAAAGTCCAACACGGTTTGTGCCGCCATAATATCCAGGCCGGTGGTAGGTTCGTCTAAGATAACCACTTTAGGGTCATGCACCACAGCGCGCGCTATAGCGGTTTTTTGCTTCATTCCGGTAGAGAAATTCTCACACTTTCGGTCCAGAAAGCTGTGCAAATCCAGTACATCGGCCAGTTCAGCAATTTTGGTGTCGATCTGGGCAGCAGACATTCCGTGCAACTGGCCGAAATAAGCAATGTTCTCTCGTCCGGTTAATCGACCGTACAAGCCGGTTGAGCCAGACAAAAAGCCGATCATTTTGCGCGCAATAACCGGGGTTTTTACTACATTTGTACCGTCGATGGTAATGTCGCCCGCATCTGGCGTAAGCGCCGTAGAGAGCATGCGCAGCGTCGTGGTCTTCCCTGCCCCATTAGGCCCGAGTAACCCCAACACTTCACCTGAAGAACAATGAAACGAGACATTCTCTACGGAATGAAAAAAACGCCCTTTCAATCGCGGATCTTTTTTCTCTTGTTCGCTGAGTTTTTTGGGGTTTTCCACCGTAAACTTCTTGGCAAGTTGAGAAATTTCTATCATGAGTTTTCCCTGTTGTTATCGTTATTGTCAGCAAAATAACCGTTGCTTTCTTTTTTCAATTCCAATGTTGAATGTGGCTAAGTGACTCAATGTGAAAATTCGTTACACTTTTTCACTCCACCTCACCTTATATATCAGTATACTGACATTCAAATTACAATAATTCGATTAAATGTTACAAATTATAAGGAGTCACGGATGTCTGAAGTCACCAATCCAATTCAGGCTTGTAATGATATATTTTTCAAGCCGAGTGGTGTGTTTAAAGCCGTAAACGAACACAATAACTGGTCGTGGGTACCGTTTTTGATTGTTACGGTGTTAAGTGTGTTACCAGGCTATCTGTTCATCAATTTTGTTGATTTTGCCTGGTACCAGGACATGCTCATCAACACCCAGTATGGCGATATGAGTCCTGCTGAGCAAAACCAGATCCGCTCTGGTATGGGGCAATCGGCAGTGCAAATGTATATGCTGATTGGCGGTATTCTTGGCCCAATTGTCGTCAACGCCGTGGTAGCCCTTTACCTGCATTTAATGACCAAATCCGACGAACATAACCTCAATGGCTTTACAGATTGGTACGGCTTTACCTGGTGGGCGAGTATGCCTGCAGTCATTAACGCACTGATTGCGATTGCGTTAATCGCGCTGTCGAGCGACCACCAAATCCTACCTACTGTTATTAGTCCCCTGTCGTTAGCGTACTGGGCGGATATTCAAATGTCTTCAGACTGGTTTGGTTTTGCCCAATCTATGCGTCTGGAAAGCCTGTGGACTATCTACCTTATTGCGGTGGGCATTGCGCAATGGACTAGCTTCTCAACGAAAAAATCCACCCTTATTGCCTGTGCACCATTTGCTGTCATCTGGGCAATTTGGTTTGTGATTAATTTGATGTAATCCGGCGACAAGTGCACAGAAACGGGCCCAGTATTAACTGCACGGCCCGTTTTTTATTTCCCAACCAAAGGTAATTGTAACGTAGGCTGTGCATTTGCAGACAGCGGGCGAAAATAATCGCGGTTTGCATAAAACGCGTCTGTTTGGCCTTCACTCCAGTCCGGCACCCCAAGCACAGGCAATGGCTTTAATACCTGTTTACTGCTCAACCCATCAAATTCCAACAGTCGTTGTTCGAGCGCCTGATCTGCTAACGCATATTGACGGGCTGTCGATGCAGCAATAAATTCATCGGGCACAACCACCGCCAGCCATTTAGCGGTTAATCCAATAAACGGATTGAGCAACATTTCATAGATTGCATGCCCGAAAATAAGCGGAAATACCTGCGCGCCCCAGACTTGCTGATATTCACAAAAGGCTCGCTGCCATTGGTGCTTTGCCAACGCTTCAAGCAAATTATTCCCCTGTTCAAGACAGGAAGCCGGCACCGCTAACACGACTCCGCATTCATCGAAATGAGTCATACGGTTTCGTCGAGGCGTACGAGGATGTGCACCAAACGCCTTGATATCAGCAATATGAAAGCGATTCAGCCGTTGTTTACTGTTTGGGAATAGCATCCAAATCATTGCATTGAAGGCATCATGCCAGTTGCGATCCCGCGTTGGTACCTGAGCGGCCTCAGCCACAATCGTCTCGTAATACCTCGGGTCATGCTCAAACTGCTGCGCTTCAACAAACTCAGGTGCATGTTTTTCAGTCTGCCCCGAAAAGCCTTCTGCCAATTGATTTAGCTGCTTGATATCTGGCGTATCACTGATGTCCTGTATATTAAAATACTCAAACAAAGTACGAAGGGGTAAGGACAAAGAAGCACGGTGGCTCAATGATTGGTTGACTGCGACAGATTTCATGCTGAATGATTGGTTGTTGCGACCGATTTATCTATACTGGGTCGCTATTGTAATGCAATCAGAGATAATAATATGAAAAAAATCTTCCTGCCTCTGGTGATGTCTGGCTGCGCAATGATCGCTGCCTGTTCACCCGAGACCCCGACAGAAAAAAACAACTTTGATGATGTTTACGCGTCAATTACGCCGGAAAAAATTGCGCCTGCGCTAAAAACCCTGGCATCCGATGAATTTGAAGGCCGTTTACCCACCACAGAGGGCGAACGCAAAACGCTGGATTACCTGACAAAAGAATTCAAACGCATGGGCTTAAAGCCGGGTAATGGCGATAGCTATTTACAGGAAGTGGCCTTAATGGAAATCACCGCTGATCCCAATATGGTGATGACGATTGGCGATAATGAGTTTGTGTATAAAACAGATATGGTCGCGTCGTCAAAACGCGAGCAGTCTGTTGTGTCACTGGAAAATTCCGAGCTGGTATTTGTTGGATACGGTGTTAATGCCCCGGAGTACGACTGGAACGATTATGAAGGCTTGGATGTCACCGGCAAAACCGTAGTCATTCTGGTAAACGACCCTGGTTTTGAAAACCCTGAAAGCGGTAAATTCCAGAGCACCACCATGACCTACTACGGTCGCTGGAGCTACAAATACGAAGAAGCAAGCCGTCAAGGCGCAGCCGGCGCTATTATCGTTCACGAAACCGCCCCGGCCTCTTATGGATGGTCGGTGGTTGCAAATAGCTGGAGCGGCCCACAATACGGCCTGGTTAGCCCGGACAAGGGCGCAAGTCGCGTAGCGGTCGAAGGATGGCTGACTCTGGAAGCCGCTACAAAAGTGTTTGCTGATGCAGGCCTCGATTTTTCTGCTGAGAAAGCCAAAGCGATGCAAGGTCCTTATTCAAAAGCACTTGGTCAATCAATGACGGTAACCGTAAATAACACCTTTAAAGCATCTAAGAGCTACAACGTACTGGCTACGCTGCCTGGCACTGAAAAGCCGGATGAGCATGTTATTTACACGTCTCACTGGGACCATCTGGGTAAAGATGAGAGCCTTGAGGGCGACCAAATCTACAACGGCGCCCATGACAATGCGACAGGGACAGCTGCCGCACTAGTGATGGCTGAAGCCTTTACCCAACTAACGCCAGCGCCCAAGCGTTCAATCTCATTCCTGATTGTCACGGCGGAAGAACAAGGCTTACTGGGTTCAAAGTACTACGCGGATAACCCGGTTATTCCATTGAATAAAACCGTTGCCAACATCAATATGGACGCCATGAACGTATTGGGTAAAACCAAAGATGTGGCGGTCATTGGTATGGGTAAATCGGATCTGGAGCAGGAACTGACTGTTGCAGCCCAGCGTCAGGGCCGCGTTCTGGCACAGGAAGACCGTCCTGAAGCCGGATATTACTACCGCTCAGATCACTTTAGCTTTGCTAAGGCGGGTGTACCTGCGCTATACGCGAAAGGTGGAAAAGAGCCGTTTGACGAAGCCACGGCAAAATACCGCAAACACATGAAAGTGGTGGTTACCGGGTGCTATCACCAGGTCTGCGACAAATTCCGCGATGGCTGGGATTTAAGTGGCATATCGCAGGATACCCAATTACTTATGGAAGTGGGTTACATGGTAGCCAACAAAGAGGCCTGGCCAACCTGGAGTGAATCCAGCGAATTCCAGCGTCCCTAACAACTGTTTTGGCGGTTGTGCTCCACGCTGAGCATAACCGCTTCCCTCCCCTTTATTTGCGCTACTTTCACACAGCATTCACGCTACCCGGGCTATCCTGCTTATTTTTTATACTTAATAGCGAATTAATCAAAGATTAAGCTTGCATTTTTATCTCATGCTGGCACATTCAGTACTCGCGAGTGAAAAGGTTTTATCCTGCAAAAAAATAATCCACCGCTGTATATCAATTCGAGCACCGACAGAAAACATTATCCTTTAACTATGTGACAAGAGAGAACGCTTCCTATGTGTGGTATTTTCGGTATCTTAGATATCAAAACCGATGTGTCTGAACTCAGAACCCAAGCACTTGAATTAACCAAAACGCTGCGTCACCGTGGCCCTGACTGGTCGGGTATCTGGAATAATGACAATACCATCTTGTGTCACGAGCGTTTAGCTATCGTCGATGTCGACACTGGCGCACAACCGCTTATCAGCGATAACGGTCAGCAAATCCTGGCGGTTAACGGTGAAATCTACAACCACAAGCAGTTGGCTAAAGATTTGGCTACCCCATACAACTTTAAAACCCGTTCTGATTGCGAGGTGATTTTACCTCTGTATCAACAACGCGGTGTAGAGTTTATTGACGATTTACAAGGCATGTTTGCCTTCGTTCTTTATGACGAAGCGCAGGATTCCTACCTGATTGCCCGTGACCATATTGGTATTATCCCGCTATATACAGGTTACGACGAGCACGGTAATTTCTACGTAGCATCAGAAATGAAAGCCCTGGCGCCTGTGTGTAAAACAATCAGTGAATTCCCTCCGGGCCACTACATGTGGAGCAAAACCGGCGAATTAGTGAAATACTACAAGCGCGACTGGATGGAGTACGATGCCGTTAAAGATAACGAAACCAGCATCGACGACCTTCGCGAAGCGTTTGAAAAAGCAGTAAAATCTCACCTGATGTCAGACGTACCTTACGCCGTATTGTTGTCGGGTGGTTTGGATTCATCACTGGTGTCTGCCGTTGCGGCTAAATACGTTGCTAAGCGCGTTGAAGATGAAGACAAGTCTGATGCCTGGTGGCCACGTCTGCACTCGTTTGCCGTAGGCCTTGAAGGCGCCCCTGACTTACTGGCTGCCAAAAAAGTAGCCGACATGATTGGTACCGTGCATCACGAGATCCACTTCACCATTCAGGAAGGCCTGGATGCGATCCGCGACGTTATTTACCATCTGGAAACCTACGACACGACGACTATTCGTGCCGCTACGCCTATGTACCTGATGACCCGTAAGATCAAAGCAATGGGTATCAAAATGGTTCTGTCTGGCGAAGGTTCAGATGAAATCTTTGGTGGTTACCTGTATTTCCACAAAGCGCCGAATGCCAAAGAATTCCACGAAGAAACCGTGCGTAAGCTTGACCGCCTGCACATGTTTGACTGTGCGCGCGCCAACAAAGCCACGTCAGCATGGGGTGTAGAAGCACGTGTACCGTTCCTGGACAAAGAGTTCATGGACGTTGCCATGCGCCTGAACCCGAAAGACAAAATGTGTGGTAACGGCAAAATGGAAAAATACATTTTGCGTGAAGCCTTCGACAATGGTGATACCCTGCCGCCAGAAGTACTGTGGCGCCAGAAAGAACAGTTTGGTGACGGTGTGGGTTATTCATGGATTGACTCAATCAAAGATTTTGTTGAGAACGAAGTGAGCGACCAGCAACTTGCCTCTGCTGAATTCCGCTTCCCAATCAACACGCCTGACACCAAAGAAGGTTACTACTACCGCACTATCTTTGAAGGTTACTTCCCTCAGGAAACCGCTGCACGCTGTGTTCCGGGCGGTAAGTCAATTGCCTGTAGTACGGTTGAAGCCCTTGAGTGGGACGAAAGCTTCAAGAACAATGCTGACCCATCGGGTCGTTCAATGAAAGACGTTCACGGACAGTCTTAATTACGCATTGATACAGACACAAAAAAACCAGCGACTTCGCTGGTTTTTTTATGCCTGATTAACAGATATATACCGCTCAATCGTCGTTGACGTTTGGTGTATGCTTTTCCGGGTCAAACCACAAGGCTTTGTCATCGAGAGGGGTGCCCGGCGGCAACAGAGGGTTGTCGATATGAAACACTTTGCGATTGCCAATATCCACTTTTAACAACGCTTCCCGGTGGTGGCTAATAAAAATATTATCAAAAGAACCATCTTCTAACGCACGTCGCAGGCCTGTTTCAATCAGGCGTGCCATGGTCGGATTAGCGCGGTTTACGAAATAGTACATCGCCGTTGGGTAATGAATGACGAGGTCTTTCTCCAGCACGATGTCCGGGTCCAGAGACGAGTAATTGAGCTCATCGAGTACCTCACTCACTGCCCGCGGGAAAAAGTCGCCCTGGCGTAACGCTAAACGACTAAAAGCCTCCGGAAAGTCGGTTACAGTCAGTACGTTAAACCCGTTAGACTGAAGAATTTTCGTATCTGGCCATTCCGCGCCCTGCAAAGGAGTCAGTTTGGTTAACGATTGAAAATCAGTCACTTTCTCAAACCGGTCTTCCAGGCTTTGATTAATTAAAAACACCCGCCAACCAATCAGGCCTTTATGGATAGGAATGCGAATGGGCAATAACTCTTTCTCGCGCTGCGTGTCGGTCATCACCCACAGAATATTAATCTCGCGGTTTTCTTTTAGCTGACGAATTGATTTCCCTTGCAGCAAAATTCGCTCAGATGGCGTTAATGTATACCGCACACCGGTTTTGCTCAGTGCGAGCTTTAACAAAGTAAGGGGGTAGTCATGACGTTGATCGTTTTCGTCTATTGGCCGTGGGTAATGAATTGACCAGTTTGCTGCTAACGCACTTCCCGGTGCCATAAAAACACCCATAGCGGCAATAAACAATGTAATCGTCTTCCAGCTCATACGCTTTACTCGTTTTGACACTCTGTTTGTCAGCGTAACAAACATTCAGGCAATTCCCACATATTTATGAGTTTGCAGCGATAAGCGCCAGTTACGGTCAATGCAGGTTTTTATTGCCAGCTCTGTTGCCCTGGCCTGCTGACTGATGGGTTGTAAGCACACCACTTTATCCGTCAGGTCAATACCAGCTAGCAGCGCGTCCAGTTCGTCGACATGTTTTTGCATCGCAATCGGGTGTTTTATTTCATTTGCACGTTGCAGTGCGCTGGTGAGTACATCATAACCGCCTTTCATATTTACCTTAGGTGATACTGTGACCCAGGTCTGTTGAGCGCATTTCGCTTCAAATGTGCCACTGGTCTCAATTTGAGATGTAAAGCCGCGTTCATGCAACAGCTCGGTTATTCCTGTGAGGTCGTACATACAGGGTTCACCACCGGTTATGACAACATGTTTGGCGTTGTAACCTTGTTGCTCAAACAGCGCCAGCAAACCCAAATCAGAAATACCAAAGAAGCGTTCAGACTCTTCGCTTTTGTTAATAACAGCATCAACGCTGTCGATCAGGTTTTCATCGAGCGTCCAGGTGTGCTTGGTATCACACCAGGGGCACCCTACCGGACAACCTTGTAATCGCACAAAGATAGCAGGCACGCCGGTGTAGACACCTTCGCCCTGAATAGTTTCGAACATTTCGTTAATGTTGAGTACCTGATCTGTCAAATCTGTAATCCTGTCGTCTTGATAGTTGGGATTTTAGCAGGGATAGCTTAAAATTCCGTTATGTTTTCTATAATTATACTCCGTTATGTCTGAAAAAGTGATTGTGATCTACTCCGGTGGCATGGACAGCTACACCGTTCTGAACAAAGCCATTGAAGATGGAAAGACTCCCTATGCCCTGTCTTTTGACTATGGCCAGCGCCATAAGAAAGAACTGGATTATGCTGCCAACGTCTGCAAAGAGCTGGGCATCTCCCACAAAATCGTGGACATCTCAGCAATTAACAGTTTGGTTGGAGGCTCAGCGCTAACCGACGATATTGAGGTGCCTGAGGGCCATTACGAAGAGCCAAGTATGAAGCAAACTGTGGTACCAAACCGCAATATGATTTTGTTGTCTCTGGCTGTTGGCTATGCGGTAAGCATGGAAGCCAATAAAGTGTATTACGGTGCACACTCAGGTGATCACGCGATTTATCCGGATTGCCGCCCTGAATTCGTAGAAAAAATGAATGACGTTTGTGCCATTGCTAACTACGAAGCGATAGAAATTGTGACGCCCTACCTGAAAGTAAGTAAAACCGCTATCTTGACTGACGGTCTTCGAATGGGCCTGGACTATGGTAAAAGCTGGACGTGCTACAACGGGCGCGAACATGCCTGTGGTAAATGCGGCGCTTGTCAGGAACGTCTGGAAGCTTTTCGAGACAATAACGCCACGGATCCGCTAGAGTACGAAAGTTAATCACTACTACACGATATTACTTTTCGTCATACACTGACGAATAAGCAACACGAGCTCAAATAAAAACAGGCCAGACATTGCTGTCTGGCCTGTTTAAAACCTGACTTTACCGATTGCTGTCTGATTACTTCTGACTCTCGGTAATAAAGTAACCCAACTCTTTAATGCAGTATCGCAATACAGGATTCAGTCGGGTATTTTTACCGTTCATGACGAACAGCTCATGACTGAAGGTAAACAAGTTACCATTAGCAATAGGCACCAACCCCAGTGCAACCCCCTGCTCTTTTGCCATGTAATCCGGCAGTAACGCAACGTATTCACCAGTCATCATTGCTGACATCGCCGCATCAAATGAATCTGAAAACGTTTGGATGGCCAAGCGACTGTCGCCGTCAATGTAGTTAGCCGATGACAAACCCGAAATCCCGATTGCCGGGTAATCTTCAATGCGAATATTGTCGGGTAATGCATCAACGTCGCGGTATTTCGCTAGCGGGTGCGAAGGCGCACAATAAAGGCGACCGTTACACGAGGTACCTATGGTATGAAATGTGACCGACTCAGGTTTCACCATATCGTACGTAGACACTACTAGGTGGCACTCACCCGACAACGCCACGTGTTCCACTTCATTATATAGTCGGGTTTGAATGTTGACGTGAATATCGTCGAACTTTTTCATGGTGCTTTTTACTGCCCGGCTTACAGCCAGATGTATAGAGAGCGGCAGACCTGCCATCAACACCAATGTAATATGACCTGAATAATCATCATGCAAAGACTTGAGGTTAAAAACAAAGTTATCAAACGCGTTGAATATACGTTTGGTTTCCTGAAAGACTACCTCGCCTTCTTTAGTCATTTGAAAACCACCGCGACCGCGGTGACACAAAACCAGATCCAGTCGTTCTTCAAGCTTTTTAATTGCCGCGCTGATATTGGGGCGTTGCATACGTAACACCGGTTCAGCAGCGGTAAATCCATTACAACTTGCTACTGCATAAAACACCCGTAGCAACTTAATATCTGACTCTTGCAATCGATTTAACATGGTCGCACCGTCTTTTGTTTTAGGTATAGTTATTGATACTCAAACCATAATAGGCAGAGAAACCAACATTTACAATCACATTTTGAGCAGAATGTTTGTAAATTTTTAGATAACCCGCCCTGCTTGCAAAAAAGTCGTTACATACTGGCGCTAGCAATGGTTGCAGCAAGCGCGATAATCAGCACGCGTATGGAAGAAAATGTGTGAATACAGTCAGTATGACCAAGTTAATTCGAGTCGCACTTATTGCCTTAGTGATAACATGGCTCTGCACTTTCGTCATGCCCGGTCATCGGCAACAGATCGTCGAAGAAGATATTCAGTTGCGCGTCAAATCCCCTTCTTTACAACAAAAGCAAAAGATCTGCTTTAACAAGGCATTGACGGCCATAGAAAGCCTGACCGCTGATACCTGTATCGAGTTTGCTGTTAAGGAAAATAAACTGTACGAGCTCGTTATCCGAAGTATCGATAACAAGGTAAGTTATGCGTATACATTGGATAGTAAAGAAGCTAAGTTTGATAAGCGAGCTATAGAGTGGTTTGCTGAGTACGGGCCAATGATTACGCAAGCCGTATTTAAAAATAACGCTCAGAACAAATTAACTCTCATTGGTTTTACGCAATTGCGAAGTACTGAAAACGTTTCATTGTTTACATTTTATACAAAAGTAAATACTTATCTGGCAAACATGATTGATTCTGTAGATATTGCGAGGACTCAGATTATATGAAATTACGAAACCTGTAAGCTACACAAACGTGTAAAGCACTTTCCAATTGACCCTCCATACAGTTTAAAGCAGACTTCCAATTAAAGTCCTCTCACTCTACATATATCGAACAGCAAGTATCAAACATGCAAATAAAAGGATTAATTAGTTATTATCGCGAATGTTTCAAGGCAGATTCCAGCGATTTTAACTTGCGCAACCTGCTCCGTCTTAACAATGAAGACTTGCTGTTTTTAAGTGGTACAGATGAAATTGCCGCAGGTACTCTACATCGATTACCAATTGACCCAGAATACGGCAAAAGCCTATTTAAACGTATCGAACTATATCAACGTGAAAGAGTGCTCTTGTATGTCTCACTTTTTGTTTCCGGAAAACTTAAAAATGATGGAGATACGACTCTACTTTTCAGTCCATTGGTGGTTAACGAAGCTAAATTGGAATCCGACGAATATGGCTATTACTTTTCTGTAGAAACATCTTCTCCATCGGTGAACGAAGACCTTTTATCCTTATTGTTACCAGAGCAAATCGACTTATTATCAATCGACAACAACAGAATCTACGACCCAGCATTCTGGTCAGGTTTGTTAGCACACAGTCCGTATGAACTCAACTATATGGATGGTCTTAGATTTCCCTCATTAGCGTCAAAAACTGATGTAACCAATTCATTAAGGCGCAAAAATCCGAGCTTAATGCCGATTTCTTGTCTCGCTTTTGTTGAGCGTTCAACCAGCAGTCGAGGTATTCTCCATGAACTATCTAAGCTGGAAAACAACGATACACTATCAGCTCCCCTCTACAGCATTTTCAACAAACAAAAAACTAAACCGGGCAACTGTGCTGTAAATCATCAACTCGTACCCGGCACTTTGAGTGCTTCACAAAAGAAAATATTAGAGATCGCGGCCAACCAAACACTGGGAGTAGTTTCTGGACCACCTGGAACAGGAAAAAGTTATACTATTGCCGCTATAGCAGCTGAGCATTTCACAAGAAAACAGTCAGTTCTGATTGTTGCGAATTCGAATACGGCGCTTGATGTCATTGCTGACAAACTCTGTAAGGATTTCGGACTCGACAATTTATATGTAAGAGTAGGCCAAAAAGAAATCCTCAAGGAATTCAAACAATATCTCGACGATTTGTTAGCTGGTTATTTCGATCACTCTGAAGCAACTCAAAAAGACTATTATAAAGAACACCTGAACAAGTTAGTAAAACAAATTGAGGCACTGGAAAATCGTCTTTTACAAACATCGAAAAAGGCATTCAGTCTTGGAAATAGAGCCCATAAAATTGAGACTGGATCTGCCAATATTTGGGATAAACTAATCCATCAAATTAGTACAAACTCAATCCAAAGAAACCGAGAATTGTGGGAGTTATCCGAACAATTCAACAATCTCATTAACGAGAAAGAAAACCATACTAAACAATATTTACGTGCTGAAAAAGCAGAGATCATTGCAGACCTTCTCAAATTAGATAGAAAGGCCATACAAACTCTGAATAAGGCCTCTAGAGCAAGAACGTCATCCAAACAGCTGGAATATTTCGAATCGGCTAATTTTAAAAGTTTATTGAAGGGATTTCCCGTCTGGATTGTTACACTGAATACGCTCCACAAAGTACTGCCGTTTAACAGTGAGATGTTTGATTTGGTCATTGTAGATGAAGCAACTCAGTGTAATATTGCTTCCGTGTTGCCAGCGCTAAATCGAGCCAAAAGAGCTTTAATTGTTGGGGACCAAAAGCAACTCAGGCACTATTCCTTTCTTTCCAGAAGTAAACAAACGAATATCGCGAATCAGTTTGGTTTAAACAATACCGAAATGATGCTGAACTATCGCGATAACAGCATTTTAGATTTGGCACTTCACAACGTCACTACGCAAGAACAGGTCGCCTTCCTGGATGAGCATTTTCGCAGCCAACCAGAGCTGATTGATTTCAGCAATATCCAATTTTATAGTAATCGGCTAAAAATAATGCAACACCGTCCATGTTCAACCATCGGTCATGTAACTGTCTTCGATGTGAAGGGAGAACGTTCATCAGTTGGTGTCAATCAGGCAGAAGCAAAAGCAATTATCGATGAAATTAGTTCAATTATTTCTGAAGACGCCACGCAAGAAATATCCAGAACAATCGGCGTACTATCACCGTTCAGTAAGCAAGTTAACTATATTACTTCTCAGGTTGAAAAGCATATTGCTTTAGAGAATATACAGGCACATCAGATTAAAGTTGCTACGCCCTATGGCTTTCAGGGAGAAGAAAGAGACATCATGCTTTTGTCATTTTGTATCGATGAAAACAGTAAACGCGCTGCTGGCTATCTAAACAAACCAGATGTCTTCAATGTATCTATTACGCGAGCAAGACAAAAACAAAAGATTTATAAATCTGTTGATATTAACAAGTTACCAATAAAAAATTTGCTTCGAAAATATTTGGCATCTGTCGACAGCTTTATTATCGAGCACAAATCGAACCAGCAACCTGATGAATTTCAGAACGAGGTGATCACATCATTGCAACACCTCAATGCAGAATGTTGGCGCGGTTACGAAATGCTAGGTACCTATATAGACGTACTTGTCAGGGGCAAAAAGTCTTATATAGCAATTGACCTAATAGGTTACCCAGGTCCTTGGCAGGATTATTTCGAGCTCGATACTTATAAGGTATTAAAACGTGCAGGAGTCGACGTCTTACCTCTCAGCTATGCTCTTTGGTTACAAGATCGAGATGCATGCCTATTCGCAATTAAAAAAGCGATTGAATCTGAATAATCCAGTTTCTCGAAAAATGTGAGTTCACTATGATTTGTTCTGATATCAAAACTAGAGTCGGAGGCCTATTCCTGGCCCTATTCTGATATAAACTCGTACACCGATCACTGATCCTATAGAAATAATCAGGTAGGGGTAGTTTGTCTTTATCAACCTGGCTACAACGGAAAGAACTATCGCAGATACTCATTTCCGCCAGGGTGAGCTTTCACTGAACGTGGAGATGTAAAGCTGCTCCACCTTATCACGTGCCCATTGGGTTTTACGCAAAAATTTCAGTGACGATTTAACAGAAGGATCGCTCTTAAAGCAATTGACATTCACCCTGGCGGCCAAGCCATCCCAGCCGTAATGCGCTTGTAAGCGGGTTACTACAGCTTCCAGCGTCACGCCGTGCAAGGGGTTGTTTGGTTGTTCTTTAGTCATTGTTTTAGCAATACTCTATTCAGTCACTGACTACTATACGCCCCTCGTTAAGACAAGGTAACGACCTGCTTACGCAGCTGTTCAATCTCATCACGTAGCGAAGCGGCTTTTTCAAACTCCAGCTCACGGGCATATTCAAACATTTCTTTTTCCAACTCGCCAATACGGCCCATGATTTCTGTTGCCGAAGCGGCTTTGGCAGCCTGCTTCGACTCTGCCACTTTGCGCAGTTTGATTTTACCTGCCTGTGGTGCAACCGAATCTCCCAAATCCATAATGTCAGTAATTGGTTTGTTCAGGCTTTGCGGGGTTAAGCCGTTGGCCTCATTGTGAGCAATCTGTTTCGCGCGTCTACGTTCAGTTTCGTCTATGGCTTTGCGCATGGAGCCGGTAATAGTGTCGCCGTACAGAATGGCTTTACCATTGATGTGACGTGCAGCACGACCAATAGTTTGAATTAACGACTTTTCAGCACGCAGGAAACCTTCTTTGTCGGCATCTAATATGGCCACCAAAGACACTTCTGGCATATCCAGACCTTCCCGGAGCAGGTTGATACCCACCAGTACATCAAACTTACCTAAGCGCAGGTCACGTATGATTTCAATACGTTCAACCGTATCAATGTCGGAATGCAGGTAACGCACTTTCACACCGTGTTCGTTGAGGTACTCACTGAGATCTTCTGCCATGCGTTTGGTGAGCGTTGTTATAAGAACCCGCTCATCTACGGCCACGCGTGATTGAATTTCAGACAGCACATCGTCCACCTGTGTGGCCACAGGGCGTACTTCGATAACCGGGTCCAATAGACCGGTTGGCCGAACAACCTGTTCGACGACTTCGCCATCTGACTTCTCAAGCTCGTAATTGCCTGGGGTAGCCGATACATAAATTGTTTGCGGTGAAATATGCTCAAACTCCTCGAATTTGAGCGGCCGGTTGTCGAGGGCCGACGGCAAACGGAAACCATATTCCACCAGTGTTTCTTTGCGAGAACGGTCGCCTTTATACATCGCACCTATCTGGGACACGGTCACGTGCGATTCGTCGATAAACATCAGGCCATCGGCAGGAAAGTAGTCCAACAAGGTCGGTGGCGGCTCTCCCGGCGCCCGTCCCGACAAATAACGCGAGTAGTTTTCGATACCGGAGCAATAGCCCAGCTCCATCATCATTTCTATGTCGAACTGCGTGCGCTGACTTATGCGTTGTTCTTCCAGCAGCTTATTTACGCTTAGTAACTGCTTCTTGCGATCGGCTAGTTCGGTTTTAATACTCTCCACCGCGTCCAGAATTTTTTCACGTGGCGTAACATAGTGCGTTTTAGGAAATACCGTCGCCCTCACCACGTTTTTGTCTACGGAACCGGTAAGCGGATCGAACAAACTGATTCGGTCTATTTCATCGTCAAATAACTCAACTCTGACAGCCTGCTTCTCGGAGTCAGCCGGGAAAATGTCAATCACGTCCCCACGAACCCGGAACGTTCCGCGCTCAAAGGCCAGATCGTTGCGCTTGTATTGTAGCTCGGCTAAACGGCGTAATATGTCCCGCTGATTGATTGTGTCCCCCTGACGCAAATGCAGCAGCATTTTCATGTAGGACTCAGGATCACCCAAGCCATAAATAGCAGATACACTGGCAACAATGACAACGTCTCGACGCTCCATGAGCGCTTTTGTAGCCGACAAGCGCATCTGTTCTATATGGTCGTTAATTGACGCGTCTTTTTCAATAAAGGTATCGGTACTGGGAACGTAAGCTTCTGGCTGATAGTAGTCGTAATAAGAAACGAAGTATTCAACGGCATTATTCGGAAAGAACTCTTTCATTTCGCCGTACAGCTGCGCCGCCAGGGTTTTGTTGTGCGCTAGCACTAACGTTGGGCGTTGTACCTGGTTGATGATGTTCGCCATTGTGAAGGTTTTACCTGAACCGGTTACCCCCAGAAGGGTTTGTTGGGCAAGGCCACTCTCCAGACCATCGACCAACGCCTCTATGGCCTTGGGCTGATCGCCGGCGGGTTCATATTTTGAGACCAGTTCAAAACCTTTCGTCATGATGCGTTACCTGCTAATCAGTTTGAGTTTCTAATACACGTAAAGATCGACGGAACCAATACATGGATACCATAGCCATACACAGATTGGCGGCAACGGCACCAGCAAAGATACCCGTAAGATCAAACACCCACCCCATGGCTACCGTGATGGGCACAAAAAACACAAACAATCGAATAATGCTCAGTGTGAGTGCCGACATGGGCAAATGACACGCGTTCAGCGAGGAGTTTGTCAATATTATGATGCCCTGCAATCCGTACCCAAAGGGTACAATTAACAGGAACAGTTGGATCAATTCGGCCACCGCCTGTTCTTTGGCGAATAGCGCCGCAATCAAGCCTGACAGCAGCCATAACAGTATACTTACCAACAACTGCCAACCCATCACAAATTTTACCGCCAGCCAATAAGCCTGTTTTACGCGGTCAAATTTATTAGCCCCCAGGTTCTGACTAATAAAGGGTGGCAACGTCATCGATAACGCCAACACAAGTATAGTGGTAAATGACTCTAACCTGCTCCCTACTCCCCATGCCGCGACGGCTTCCTCGCCATAGCCCGCGACCACCCGGGTAAGAATGGCCCCGGCAATTGGCGTTAGCATATTAGCCCCGGCAGCAGGTAATGCGATATGAAGGATTGAACGGCTGCTGACCATGAATTCTTTTGGGGTCAGCAAGCGCGGAAGAATGTAGCCGCGCTGTTTAGCCAGCAAGTACAAAATCCAGATTGAACAAATGATCCAGGAAATCAACGTAGACAGCGCTGCACCGCCAATGCCCATTTCCGGTATTGGTCCAACGCCGAATATAAGAATCGGGTCGAGTACTGCATTTATGCCGCCGCCAGTCGCCATAATAATGCTTGGCGTCTTGGTATCGCCTCTGGCCCGCAATACACTGTTTCCAACCATGGGAATCGCCAGGAACACGGAGGCAAAATACCAGATGTACATATAATCCTGAATAAATGGCATCAGGTTATCCTGAGCGCCAAGCAGCGAAAAAATAGGCACAACAGTGAAGCCGCCTATAATAGCCAGTATGCCGACTAATAAAGATGACAGCATAATGGCACCGGAACCGGTTTCCCGCGCATTATCCTGATTTCCCTGTCCGGCGAGTCGCGCAATGACAGCCGATGTGCCTACTCCCAACCCAATATTCAGGCTGATCAGCGTAAACGTAACAGGAAACGTAAAACTGATTGCGGCAAGCGGCTCGGTACCAAGCAAACTAACAAAGAAGGTATCTACCAGTCCGAAGCTCATCATCATGATCATGCCAACAATCATCGGCACCGTCATACGCTTTAGCGTTTGACTGATATCGCCATTTATAAGATCTCTGGACTTGTTGTTCGCTGCTGACATGGTTTATTCACACATTTCGGGATGAACTGAAGCGCGGGCGGCAATCTATCAACCATCCGAACTTTCGCAGATTTAAAATAAAGGATTTATTGTACTGGAGTGCTGTAAATAACAACAGTATTTTATCGTTTAATTAATTTTACGCACCGAATAATGCAATTCATCGCATTTTTATCACTTAAGGCGTCAATAACGGAATCTTATTTGTTCAATTGAACAGGGATTCACGATTAAAGCGTATTTTATGCCACCGATAGCGCGTGTAACTTATTAAATACACTTAATCCAGCCCAGATTACATAAGCCTACCCTGTCATCGATACTCAACCACTTGGCCCTTTGTGTAAACAGTTTGTTAAACTGTCGATTTTTCAGACCAACTGGTGAATGAGTAACACACAAGTATTCGACTGATCATTTTGGTGCATAAAACATTGACACCGTGTTACACAATTGTGCAAAAGTCATTTTAAAAAATTATAAAACAATGAGTTACAGCAGTTTGAGCATGGCAGAAATATGACGATATTTTGACATGTGACCATCACGACTCGCAATGAAACACATCTATCAACATAGTTATCCACAGAATTCGTGGATAAGTCTCATAGAGCCAGTATTGGCGCGGCTTCACGCCAGATCGAGGAAATTTTATGTAAGTAACGACTAACCTTCTAACTTCACACATTAGGTTACAGATTTATGAAAAGCTGTACGTAAGCACAGTATTCAACGTTTTTTTAATAGCTTTTAGGCATAAAAATATAAGTTTATATTCTTTTTGCGATTTTTAACTTAAAGCTGACGGTATTACCTATAACTAATCTATTATTTTTCATGTAATTAGCGTTATTCACAGCCAGCAAAGTTTAAAAAACAGCCAGTTTAGCGTGAAATTGTATTAAAGATCGCCAAAAAGACATTTTTTAAGCAAACGAAATAAAAATATAACGAAGTATATTGACACATCATCGTTACCTCATTAATATTCGCAGCCGTTGAAACACAGGTCCCCCTTAGCTCAGTTGGTTAGAGCGACGGACTGTTAATCCGCAGGTCCCCCGTTCGAGTCGGGGAGGGGGAGCCAAGTTTCAATGACCACAGATAGTTCCCCCTTAGCTCAGTTGGTTAGAGCGACGGACTGTTAATCCGCAGGTCCCCCGTTCGAGTCGGGGAGGGGGAGCCAAATCTGGCTCCATTACACTGAGTTCCTCAGTAAAATCTCCAAGTTCCGAATTTCCAATGTAAAAGTTGACACGCTGTTTTGTCTATTCAACATCAGCTATAGATCAGTCAGCGCAAATTTCCAGTATACGTTTTTAATTATGCGAAAAATAAGAGATAATACCGCGATTACGCATACGCTCTTTTGTCTTTTTATTCACTGGCTTGATTGGTAATACTGAATCTCGATGACTGAATTTTTCCTGCTTCTTATCAGTACTGTGTTAGTCAACAATTTTGTACTGGTTAAATTCCTGGGTCTGTGTCCCTTTATGGGGGTCTCCAGTAAACTGGAAACGGCCATAGGTATGTCGATGGCAACGACATTTGTTCTGACACTGGCGTCCGTATGCAGCTACCTGGTGGAAACCTATTTATTACAGCCGTTGGGCATTACCTTCTTACGCACAATCAGCTTTATTCTGGTTATTGCCGTCGTTGTGCAATTTACTGAAATGGTGGTGCATAAAACCAGCCCTACCCTTTATCGTTTGTTAGGGATTTTCCTGCCGCTTATTACCACCAACTGCGCGGTTTTGGGTGTTGCATTGCTAAACCTGACCGAACAGCACAACCTGATTCAAAGCATAATTTACGGCTTTGGTGCCGCTGTAGGATTCTCACTGGCCATGATCTTGTTCGCCGCCATGCGGGAACGCCTGGCCGCTGCTGACGTCCCGACTCCGTTCAAAGGGGCTTCCATTGCAATGATTACCGCCGGCTTGATGTCACTTGCCTTTATGGGCTTTAGCGGACTGGTGAAAGTGTAATGATGATTGCAGCACTACTCGCCCTTGGGCTATTGGCACTGGGATTCGGTTTGGCACTTGGCTACGCCGCTATTCGCTTTCATGTTGAAGGTGACCCGCTGGTAGAACAAATTGACCAGGTATTGCCACAAACACAATGTGGTCAGTGTGGTTACCCCGGTTGCCGCCCGTACGCTGAAGCCATTGCCAATGGTGACGACATTAACAAGTGTCCACCGGGCGGCGAAGCGACCATTAAGCAGTTAGCAGATTTGATGGGGGTTGAGGCCAAGCCATTAGATGCCGCACACGGTGAAGAAAATGCGCCTAAGGTCGCCTACATTCGCGAAGATGAGTGTATTGGTTGTACAAAATGTATCCAGGCCTGCCCGGTCGACGCCATTGTTGGTGCAGCAAAACAAATGCACACTGTGATAACCGATGCCTGTACCGGCTGTGACTTATGTGTAGAGCCCTGCCCTGTAGACTGCATTGATATGGTGACGGTAAATCCTACGACGGCGTCCTGGCAATGGGACTTTGCACAAACGCCGCGAGGCGATATACCGGTGAAAGTGATTTCCTGATATGCCAAACGATTTTTCTCAAATACTTCAACGTCTTGATTCACAAAAGCTCTGGGACTTCCCCGGCGGCGTGCACCCTGACGGACGCAAGCATTTATCTAACCAATCAGCTATTGGTACTTTGCCGCTACCACAGACATTGGTAATTCCGGTGCGTCAGCACATTGGTACTGCAGGCAGTTGTTTGGTAGCGCCTGGCGATCAGGTATTAAAAGGTCAGACGCTGACACAAAGCCCGCACCCTTTTACGGTACCAGTACACGCACCGACCTCGGGCGAAGTGATAGCTATTGAAGAGCGCACCACAGCGCATCCTAGTGGTCTGCCGGAGCTGTGCGTCGTTATCAAGCCGGATGGGCAAGAACAGTGGGCACCACTGAACCCGATAAAAGATTATACCCAGGCAGAACCGTCATCCCTGGTTGCTGCTATTTGCGATGCGGGCATTGCCGGTATGGGCGGCGCAGGCTTCCCGACTCACATTAAATCGACAGCCAGAAAAGCTGTCGAGTTTTTGATTATCAATGGTATTGAGTGCGAGCCCTATATCACGTCAGACGACAGACTAATGCGTGAGCACGCCTGGCAAATCCGGCAAGGAATCGATATTTTACGCCACTTGCTGTCACCGAAAGTAACGATCATTGGCGTCGAGGATAACAAACCTGAAGCCTTCGATGCTTTGAGTAAAGTGTGCGAAGACTGCCCGCATATTCGTGTTGTGTCCATACCCACGAAATACCCCGCTGGGGGCGAAAAACAGCTTATTCAGGTGCTGACTGGTCGTGAAGTGCCTCGCGACGGGCTGCCTGCGGATATCGGCGTCATGATGTTTAATGTGGGCACCTGTTTTGCCATTGCTGACGCTATTTTGTATGGCAAACCTCTGATTCAGCGAGTCGTCACACTAACTGGCGAAGCCCTTCAGCATCCGCAAAACGTATGGGCTCTTATCGGCACCCCGATACAAGCGCTATTAGCGCATGGCCAATATCAGCCCAAACGACAGGCAACGCCCACAGTTATTATGGGCGGGCCAATGATGGGGTTCACACTGCCTTCCGTCGATGTCCCTGTGGTTAAAACCACAAACTGTATTTTAGTACCGGCCAAGAAAGAGCTGCGTATTAATCAGCGGGAACTGGCCTGTATCCGCTGCAGCGCGTGTGCAGATGCCTGTCCGGCCAGCCTGCTGCCACAACAGCTGTACTGGCACAGCAAAGCCGGAGAGCTGGATAAAGCCGAAGAGTACAACTTGTTCGACTGTATTGAATGTGGTGCCTGCGCCTATGTTTGCCCAAGTGAAATTCCCCTTGTGCATTATTACCGCAAAGCTAAATCGCAAATTCGCATTCAGAAAGACGAAAAAGATAAAGCCGAAAAATCGAAGCAACGTTTTGAAGCACGCAAAGCGCGTCTGGAACGCGAAAAAGAAGAGCGGGAAGCGAAGCACAGACAAGCTGCGGAAGCCCGTAAACAAGCTATGCAGGCTCAACAAAACAAGGCTACAGCGGCAACTGAAGGCACCAGTGCGAATCCGGCAAAAGACAAGGTCGCTGCCGCATTAGCGAGAGCGAAAGCAAAAAAAGCTGCTCAGCAATCAGCGCCAATAGCAGAAAACCAGGCTGCAGCCGACGCTGCAATGCCTGACACGTCGGCCACCGATACCAAACAAGACAAAGTAGCAGCCGCCATTGCCAGAGCCAAGGCAAAGAAAGCGCAACGTGCAAACGAGACAGCAGAGTCAGCACAACCGGATACCGACACGCAAACGCCAGAGACGACAGCTGGCCATGATGCCAATGCAGAGCGAAAGGCAAAGGTTGCGGCAGCAATAGCGCGAGCGAAAGCGAAAAAAGCAGCGGCACAACAAGGTGAAGTATCAGAGGTATCTGACGAAGCGGAACTGCCTGATACGCCAGCAGACACTGCAGATTCAGATACCGAAGCACTGAGCCCGGAAGCCCAGCGCAAAGCCAAAGTCGCCGCAGCCGTTGCCCGTGCAAAAGCCAAGAAAGCGGCAGCAGAAAAAGCATCTACAGACGAGACTGAAACACCAGAAGTATCGGCAGACGCAGAACAATCGGTTACACAATCAGACACGGCTGCGTCAGACGCCGAAGCACTGAGCCCGGAAGCTCAGCGCAAGGCGAAAATTGCCGCCGCGGTTGCTCGCGCCAAAGCCAAAAAAGCGGGTTCAGAAAAAGCATCTACAGACGAAACTGAAACACCAGAAGTATCGGCAGTCGCAGAACAGTCTGATACGTCAGCAGACACGGCTGATGGAGACGCCAAAGCACTGAGTCCGGAAGCTCAGCGCAAAGCCAAAATTGCTGCTGCGGTTGCTCGTGCAAAAGCCAAAAAAGCGGCTTCAGAAAAAGCATCTGCGGACGAAACTGAAACACCAGAGGTATCGGCAGACGCAGAACAATCGGATACGTCAGCAGACACGGCTGAGTCAGATACCGAAGCTCTTAGCCCTGAAGCTCAGCGCAAAGCAAAAATTGCCGC
>NZ_FQWD01000010.1 GCF_900129565.1 Marisediminitalea aggregata
ATGGTAGTGTGGGGCTTCCCCATGTGAGAGTAGAACACCGCCAGGCTCCCAATTAAGAGAAAGGCCCACTCATTTGAGTGGGCCTTTTTCGTATGCGCGTGATAATGTAGGGTATTGATAGTTTTTAAAATTAGATAAAACGAGAAAATCACTTGCCAGCCCTTTTCACATAAGGGATTGACTCATTTATTACCTGAGCGCGGTTTTATAATAGGTTTTGAAATATTTTGGCACTCTTCGAGTTTTTACTGGTAAAAAAGTGGGGGGTTAGTGGTAAAAATGTTGTCGATAATTACCGCTAATTAGCACCGGCTAAACTGCCAAATAGTAGTAGATAGGGTCCATTAATAAGTTCGGTACCGGATACCGTAAACGCAGACTCAACGTAATTAAGTTCTCCCTGCCCAGCTATAGTCACAGAAAGAGCCAAATACCCGTTGTCACCCTGTTTGGCGTAAACCAGGCTTTGGGTTGATTGGTTGTATAACACTGCATCAGGGTTTCTCAATATCGCCGGGATCTGGTTTATAGATGAAAGTGCAATGCTTTGGCTAGGTGAACCATTTAGCATTTGTGCAATACTTTTGTCGCGAATAGCGACCGCCGCGTTCGTTGGGTACCGGAGTTCGTCGGCCAGCTCATTTATAACGATGTTATTGAAGTAACCTACCCCAATAGCGCCGCTATCTATATCTGTTTTACCTTTTACAACCTGGTACGCAACTTTGTTTGAAAAGCGTTTAAACGGGTTTTCAAAGTGGTTTAAATCGATGTTATTGAGTGCGGCCTGTCTTAAATCGGCTGGCACTTCCATCAGCTGCTGGCCAAACGCCTTCTCTGGGCCCAGCCATTCCATACCAACGTTATAATCCCAACCAAAGCCTATGCCGTCATATTCTCGGGTTACTTCGCCAGTTTCGGGATCTAGCGTGTCGGACTGGCGAGGCATTTCTACCGTGGATTCAGTTAAACCTTCCTCTTCCATATCGTCCTGAGAAAGTGATCTAACGCCACAGCGGCATAGCCAGTCATTTGGTGGGTAAATTAGCCGCCATATGGGGTGGTCAATACGGATAACTTTCTGGTGCCATCGCTGGTGCGACTGACGCACCCGTTCATCACCAACAGTTAGGTACTGCAGATATGGCCGATACTCGCGCATACGCCATAGCTGTTCCCATTTACCGGCCATATAAGCAGTGATCTTGTTGGTTTGAAAAATCACGCGGGTTCGCCAGCCCCGTTTACCGTTGTATGACCAACCGTGTTTGTCTACTATGCGATCAAACTCTTTTCTGAAGTCGTTTAAAGTACCGCCAGATTCAATAACCTGGTTAACAGCATTATAGAAGTCGGTAGCGATGGCCAGTTTAGCCGCTCCGGCAACGGTAAAGGCTTTTGAATGTACAGGCCCTACCAAATCCCGCCATTGGCGAGATGGTATTACGAGTTTATTCTGAAAGAACTTAATGGCTTCTTTGAATGGAAGGCCATCTACCTTTATATCAGCCATTAAATCAATTCTGCTGCTTTAGTGGGAGTTTGTTGAGGTCGTCGAACGCAATGCGGAAGCCTGCTGCGTTTTTATGTCCACCGCCACCAAACAAGCCAGCTATAACTGAAACATCTACACCGCTAACTTGCGAGCGTAGGCTGTATGTCCTGCCTTTACTTGTTTCGTAATAACAAGCAGCAAAGGGTTCATCTTTACTCATTATGTTGCCAGCTTCACTGCTAAAGAAATAAGGTGCATTGAGCACTGGCACGTCATAGCCAGCAATAACGGTTCTATGCGCAGCTGACCTGATGAGTTCGTTGACATCCTTCATATGCTTTCGCATAAGTGCGACCCCTTCTTCATAAAGGGAGTCGGTTGAGCGTTCCAATATAAGCTCATCCCATATGGCAAATTCGTAAGGATAACTAAATACAGCTGCTTGAATCTCTTTAGTACCAGGCAATTCAAAACGCCATAGGTCACGGTCTTGAATATGCTTAATTAGAGCAGGTGCAGGTTCATCGTGAAAGAAATCCCAAGCCAACATGGCACCCGATCGTTCCATATCAAACAGAGCGCCAACTAAAGGTTTGTTTTGTGATACACAGAAAGGACCAAGTTCATTGAAAAAACCATCATATCCCAATTTTTCCTTCACCACTTCTAGGCCAATAAGGTCTTGCTGAGCCGATTTATGATGGTCGAGTATAATAATGCTGTTTGCCTTAAATGAGAGTTCATATAAGACGTCAAGTGCATAGCTGAAATCGACAATAATAACGTCTCGGCCAGTAACGTCAGGGGCTTCATGACCGTAGTGGCCAGCGTAAAACTCAACATCATCTCCCAGCGCATGACGAACAGCCCATGCAGCACCAAATCCATCTGCACAGTTTCCATGATAGATACATAACTTTTTCATTTGAACTTACCTTATATTTAACTTTCACTTACCATGCCGCGTCCAAAGTCACCTTCCAGTTCCTGGGTAACAACGTTACGCAGTGCTTCAGTGTCAATGTCAGCGTATGAATTAACGATATTGGTTAATACCTCGTCTAGGGTTTCACCCGCATCGATGGCCTGTTTTACCTGGTTTATGATCTGCTCAATGGCAATATCCTGTTCAGTCCATTCATCTTCTGCTTTAGAAAATTCTGACTGTTCACCCGGTGTTTTTTCGCGGTTTTGGTTACCTGTGAATACAACGTCCTCACCATCTGTAGGTTCAGATAACTCCAGACGCTTGTAGATGTCTTCGCGGCGAATAGGTACTAACGAGCTGGCCTGTTTAAAGTAGTTAACATCGCTGGTATTCAGCTCTTTTTTGTCTACATACTTAAATTTAGGGGATTCAACGTTGGGTCCAAAATTCACTTCGGTGATCATCTTGAACAGTTCGTTGTAGGTGTCGGCTACCAGGGCTCTGTCGGCCTTTAAGTTTTCGACTGTGCGCTGCGCGTGGGTTTCGGCTGCGGCCCGGCTACCACCGTCTATGATTTCGGTACTTAGGCTCTGGCTGGTAAGTGCCTTACTCATTTCGCGGTTGCACAAGTTAACCAGGCGTTCCTGTGGAAGCTCACCGCCTGCTTTTGATTCCAGCAGCTGAAGGTCGACCCCTTCAGGAACAGCTGCAACTGCATCTTCAATCATGTTCTGCAGGCGTTCAACCAGCTCCTGTATACCTTTGTCATCGGTACCTTGTGGGTATCTACCTATTGGCCATGGAACACCATATTTTTCGCAGAACTTAACGAAGAACTTCATACCGCCGTTTTTGAACATCCATGGCCAAAAGCAGCAGCTTAATAGTGCAATGCCATACGGGTTTTGGCGATCTGGCATGTGACGTGTTACCAGCCAGCGGTATGGCTCAGGCGGTTCACCTTCGGGCAAATGAATAGTGCGGATTAGTAACTCGCCATCAGCATTAAAAGCATAAGATTCTGTACTGATATCAAATATTTTTTCTGGTACCAGCTTGCCATTTAACACCTGCCACTTAACGTGGTGAACACGTCTTCCAACGAGCGGCGCTTTGCCTATAGACCAGGTTACGTCAGGCCAGCGCATTGCGGCATTCGGTTGCCGTGTAAAAATGCTTTCACACAGCTCCCTGGCTTTGTCTGCCTGAGCACTGTCATCACCGGCTTTAATTTCATATTTAAAGCCCAGTAAACCTGCTCGTAGAGGGCGAACTTCACCAATCACATGGGCGTCAGCCAGTATTTCGTTATATACCGCGTAATCAACACCGGCCTTACGCAGGATAACGTCCGGGTCGGGTAATTCATTCAGCAAGTCAAGCAGTTGCCGGTCCAATAGGTTGTCAATAACCTCTGAATCAGTCAGTGCATTCTTCTTATCTATGACTTTATCCGCCATGTCCATACCCTCTCATGTCTGTTGTGCCTCGGCGCTTAGCAGTGCCTACTTTGGGTAATCCGCCTGCGCCACTTACTGCCAGCATCCACAACATTTGCAAACAGTCCGGGCCATCATCGTGATCGGCTTCCGGCCAGTGCCTTAGTTGGTCGTAAAGTACGGTTTGAGAGCTGTGTAGCAATATTTCACCGTTGCTTATGTAGGGCTCCAGGCTCTCAATACGCAAGTCTTTGTCGGTGTTAGGCACAATGCCCCTGGTTGGTACCGCAATACCTTTCTCTTTTCCGCGTTCCATTAGCCTGGTACGCATGAATTCCTGAAACTGCACCGCTTCAATACCCCACACCATGCAGTTGTACTCACGTTGAAACGTAATGATGTCTTCAATAATGAGGTTAGGAATGCGCCGTTTAATGCTGGCTTCAACTACGTGTAAATTACCTTTTTGCCTGTCGTAACCGCCTACTAGTATGGCGCTGGGGTCACGCTTTTTGTTTTTCTTGCCTAGTGACGGGTCACATGCGCCGTAATACACCCATCGGTCGGCCATATGTACCCAGAATTTAATGCCGGTAAAGGTGGCTTCTTCTTCGTTAGTTGGGTCGTTTTGAAACTCGCAGTCAAAGGCGTGTTTATCGTCGGCACGTTCCATCATCAGGAACAACAATGGTCGTTTTTCAGGCCAGCTTACAATTGCGCCTTCATCCATTGCTTTCTTGCGTTGCATGTAGAACTGCTCGGCTTTCTCTTCGCCATCGTTACGCAGAATTTCTTCCCATTCTTCCCACAAGTCCATGTTGATTGGCCAGCGGATAATCGACTGAAATTTAGAATGTTTAAAACTTGGTAGTTTTATGGTTTTGGCCAGTACCGAGTCGTAGTGTAAAAGCGTGCCGATATAGAATATTTTTAATGAGCCATCTGGTGGCCCAAGTTTCAATACCGCTTTTTTAAGCCATTTAAAAAGCTTCTCTCGCTGCTCTGGACTACGCACGTTTTCATCGTTCTCAATGTCGTCCAGTTTGATTCTGTCTGGCCGGTATGCCCCATGCCGAATACCCCGTATTTTTTGCCCAGCACCAAAAGCGGTGACTTTTATGTTGTTACGAGTCACCATTTCGCCAATCTTCCAGGTTGGCCCCTGGCCTGCAATTTTCGGGTAGTCCTGGGCCAACCTTGGGTTTGTATCAAGTTCGGCTTTAATCGCCTCCAGCATCGGCGCAGCCTGGCTTTCAAACGCATCCATGATAATAACGGTGTTGTGGGTCTGCTCGGTGATGATTTCCCATAGAGTATGCAGTTGGGTGGCGATAGTGGATTTAGCCTCACCACGTGGCGCTATAATGGCCTCGCGGACACCTTTTGCAGTGGCTGATATTTCCGGCAGGCGTTTAAATAAGTGCTTGTGTAATACCGATTCAGTGTCATCGATATAATGCGGAAAATAGGTTTTACAGAAGAACTTAAACCCAGTAACCGGATCATGCGTTTTTCGGTTGCGCTCGGCCCTGGCGTCCTCGTCTGCAGCGAAGCCTTCTACCTCGTTTTCGATCTGCAGGCGTAATTCATCACCTAGTTGCGTTAAGCTCTTTAAGAACTCATTAACAGAGGTCTTAGCCATAGGTTTTGCTTACCTCACGGCCAAAGGGCTCCAGAATTTCCAAGAATGCATTGGCATGCTGTGGGTAATCGTTTCGAATAAATGTGCTTAATAGCTGCAGCAGCTCCATTGCAAAGCCTATTTTATCGAAGTTGTTACTGGTGCCCAGGAACTTGCTGACTTTGCTCATTGAGTCAGCCCACTTAGACATTAAATCAACCATTTCTTGGGGTTTTAGCTGCTCTGTTTTTTCGATTGATTCAAAGATGCGTTCACTTTGAATGTAAAATCGTTCCAGCACCTGGTTGAGCAGCTCCTTTTTACCGCCCTGGGAGAGCAGTAGTGCGTTGCGTGCCGTATCCCAGTCGTCGCCTTCGTCCTTTGCACGCTTTTTCCAGTTACGTGCGGTACCGTAGCTTACGCCATGCTCAGCAGCTGCAGCGGTTAAGTCCTGCTGCTCATTTACATAGGTGCTACGCACTGCTAACTGGGTTTTGGATGAATGCGCCATTAACCGCTAATACCCTTCTTGATTACATCAATACTTACTGCAACAAATGCAGCTATCGTTGCCGAAATACTTGCACTGTGAGTTTCCTGCTTGCGTAAGCGGGTATCTAAGCCTCGTTGATGCTCCCACTGGTTTTGGTTATCCTCTTTTAAGCCATCAAGCTTGGCGTCAATTTCACCAAGTTTGGTAAATAGCGCCTGTTTAGTTGCGTCGTCCATTAGCGTTCCCTTTCACTGGCGTCCATTGAGCCGCCAAAGTAAAAACCGGTTACTTCTTTTCTTTCATCAAAAAGCGATTTAATTGCCATACCAAGAACATTGCTAACAGCCGCAAGCAAAGCCGCATCGTCGCGAAAAAAGTGCAGGACTACGCAATTAATAATGACCAGGCCAACAATAAACGGTAGGTTATAGCGCATAACGCGCTCTGCTATTTTGTCGGCCTGCTGCGGGTGAATTCGGTAAGTTTGACGGGCGTCTTTGCGGTCTTCATATGCCGCCATTTTTAGCTCGTGCTCATTTTGCAGCATCTGCTTCTTCAGTTCGTTAGCGTAAACAATATTGGTTGAAACAGTTTGCAATGCCTCTTCGGGCGTATCTTTTCGGGTAACGGATTTAGCCAGGTCAATTACTTTGCTGGCAACCTTTCCTGTTACCGTTCCGGATATCTTTTCTTTTAGCCAATCATCTACACCAGCTGCTTTTGCGAGCGCTAGTGCAATGGTTACAGGTTCCATACGTTTTCCTCGGTCAGTTCGAAATGGGGGTAGTCTCTGAATTTGTGATCACGAGTGCGACCGTCACTGTCCCAGTCGCCCCCCCAAATCACTTGGTGAGAAATTTTGCCAGCCATATAAAGCTGTTTCGCTATGGTTAATACCGCGCCCGCAAATGCTGCGAACGCTAATGCGTCTTCCCAATCGGTATTTTTTAGCTCTTTGAAATACGGCCCCATATCAATGGCCATACTGGGATATTGGTTGTGCTTCGACAGTGGCCAACGCAATTCGCTGTTCCCGCTGGCCACCGCCCTGTTTTGTTCTATTTCACCCCGGTAGCCACAAAAAATGCTGTGGTCGATGTACTTAATTAACTCAAGGCAGATTATTTTCCAGTCGTGATGACAGGTTAAGAGGCGGTCCCACGATGTAGCACTGTATCGGTTCATTTGCTGCCTCCAATAAGTTCTCGCATCGCCTGGCAATTACCCAGTGCGGTAGAGCGTAAAGCGGTTTTCGGCTTGTTCTGGAGAGTCTCTGGCAACAACGAGAATTTGTAGGTATGACGGTAGTCTGCTTTTCTTTGGTTAGCGATACGTCTGGCTTCTTTCAGCTGCTTACCAATTCGAATTAGCGATAAGTTACTGCGCAACAAGTCACGTAAATGTGGCGGGCAAGTTGCGGCCAGCTCGTTTCTACGTGCTTTATCTCGTGCGCGGCTTATTTTTACCGCAAGGGAAATTAACTCTGTGGCTCTCATGGCCACAGCATGCAGTAATGCTAAAAGGGGAATATCCCGAAGTAATTTTCGTGGACAGGTATTTGTGGAGGCGTGGATATCGTGGGCTAAAAGCCCGAGAATTTCAACTGTTGATTTTGGTCTTGTCCACGGTCGACCGTTTCACCCGTGCTAATGATTTTTTGCAGTTGGTAGCGGGTTAGTTGATATTTAATAATGAGTTCGCGCATTGAGAGGCGTGTCGCGTCGTCGCGGATCATGTCGTTGCGCAGGCGTTTTTCAACGTTGTTAACTACGGGTAACTCGAACTCCTGGTTAGGCCATATTTCTGCGAGAGCCCTGTGCACGTCTATGCCGAGCTTTTTACTTGCAACGTGCTTAGAGGTTGGTGATGCACTAATATAGAAACTCTGACCACCATACTGCTGTAACAGCTGATAAGCAGCGTCTGGGCCAATGGCCCTGGCTATAACTTTACTTGAGTTACTAAAGTGGTCGAGTGTAATTGTCATTTGATTCGCCCTGTGCTGATGTTTTCACGTGCACACCACTGCTTCAGGGCCTCAACAATATTTTGTAGTTGGCCTCTTTGTGCACGGTATAACGATTTTCCATCTGTAAAGCGCTTGCAGAACGCTTCCATCGCTGACCTGTCTGGTGTGTTCAAACAGTTCTCTTCCCCTAACCGCATCCACAAAAATTTAATGGTGCGGACCAGCTTTGCGTTCTTATTGTTCGGCTCCCAGCCCAAGCGTTTAAACTCGTTTAAAACTGCTTTAATTTCGGTTTTATTTAGTTCCGTACTGCTAGATTTACCGGTAATGCGATTAAGCAGGGCCAGGTAATCGGCTTGGTCCATGTTCAGCTTTACCTGGGCTGCTTTAATTTGACGGCGTAGTGGCTCACTCATTGTTTAACCCTGAATCCTTTACATACTTTTCGGAAGCAATAAGCGCTGAGTTCAAATTTCCGAAATCTTGAATCACCAATTGGCCAACTTGAGGGAGCACATCATCAACAAACGTTCTCAACATTTTGATCGTCTGTTTCATGTCATTATTTTCAGCTGATAGCTGATTCAACTGTTCGATTAAACACATTTTTAAGACTCCAATGTCTCAGCACGGTCTTTTACAAACCGGTATACATCACCAAATTCGCGCACTTCCTGTTCTGTAAATCCTGCATCCTGGAGATCTTTCAGCTTCAGCGAATTGAGTAACCGGAAAAGTAACGACGTGCCATTGTTGGTTAGCTCATTGGTGTTAAACAGGTCGGCGATGCTCCCAGGGTTAACCTGGTCAACTTCTGCCGCCTGTGGTTGTTCAGCTGTCTCTAATGGAACAGTTTTGGCTGCTGGGGCTTTCTGGGGCTTTTTAGGCTTAGCGGGTTGCTTGGGCTTTGCAGGCGTTTCCATTACATTGCCAGCGCGGCTGTACTTCTCTACTCGACCTTTTACCGATGTGTGTACCATTAATTTGTTGGCTGTGGCTTTTTCAACACCTGATTCGGACAGAGTGTAAGTGCCGTTCTCAAGTAATATTACCAATTGCTCAATACGCAGTTGGCGCAAGCAGTGGGCAACTTCGTACTGGTCTAGTCCACTTTGGTTACGGATGTCTTTCGGAAAAATCATTTTTGAAGACCGAGCAAGTACTGAAAGCACGATCATCTTTTTTTCTAAATCGGAGCGGGGTGCATCTTTGAACATGGTTTTCCTCACTTACGTTAATTGATTTCGGAGTAACTTAAGCCAAGCTCCCTGGCTAATTGCACGTCTTCCCATTTACGGCGATTCTTACACTGTTTTTTTTGCTCCTCAGTTACTCTGGTGCTGGGTACCGTGGTGTTTTCGCTGTAGCGGTCTTTTGCGCTTTTAATGACAAAGTGCCCTGGTTTCATGGTGTAACTCCTCTGGTTACTGCACCCCGCCCATACTGGCCGGGATGGTTTCTCTTGATTCCAAGCGAGCTGCGGTGTCTCTTAATGCTGCGATACCACTCTCACGGTGAATGTTGCTGATATAGTCAGAGACGGGGTCGTTTTGTTTGAACGGTGTAACGACTAAAAAGAACCCCATGTCTTCGCCGTAAATGCGGCGAAGCTTTTTCGTTAGAATCTTTGCTACCTCCCGTAATTCACGCTCTTGCTGTAACGTTGCCATCAAGTGCCTCCATCGTATTTTTGCGATGTGACTCTACTACTCGAGCAACATCTATTGCAGACTCACCAACCTGAACCGATACACCGTTGTCCATAATGATTTGGGTGCCTATGAAGTGATCTTGCATGCCTTGGCCCTGAATGCCTTTCCACAGGCAGACTTTTGCCAGGTCTACGCCAACAGACATTTCACTTTCTCTGCCAAACCCTCTAAAAACATGTGTTTTCATGCGATTTCTCCTTCAGCTTTCTTGAGCGTTTCCTCAAGGATTTTCGTAACCTGATTCGGGGTTTCCCCTACCAGGATTGTTTCACCGCTATCTAAAGTGATTTCGGTACCGCCGTAACCCAATGAGCTTTTGTGCTCCCAATTAGTGATACGCTCCAGAACTACACCAACTCGTTTGCTTGACGGGAAAAAACCTGTAAATACATATGGTGTCATTTGATGTTTCTCCATTGGGGGGCGCTTAGCGCCCCGGTTAAGTTATGCGTTTACGGCATCTTTTAAGGATTTACCTGCTTTAAATGCAGGCGACTTGGAAGCGGCAATGGTGATCGCCTCTCCTGTTGCAGGGTTGCGCCCCTGACGTTCGCTACGTTCTTTCACTTCAAAGTTACCGAAGCCAGTGAGGCTAACCTTGTTGCCTGCAGCCAGGGCGTTAGTGACGGCATCGGTGAATGCATCCAGAGCGCGTGCCGCTGAGGCTTTTGACAGGTCTGCATTAGCGGCGATTGCATCGATTAATTGTGCTTTGTTCATAGTTACTCTCTTTGTTGTTAAGGGCTTATGCCCGGTTTTTAACGGCTCTGTTGCCAGTGCCAATGGTGGCGACGAAATCGGAGTGCTTTACTCTTCTTCATCGCCGTGAACTTCACTTGTTCTACAAATTTTTGCTGGGAACTCACCCATAATGTTGTTAGCAATTGATATCCCGATAGATATGCCTTTCACAACGTCAGGGTCTTCAATTTCAATGTCATTTAATTTAATCCGCTTCGTTTTTTTTCAAAAGCGTGAGGATTTGGCCTAACTGGTCCTTGCGATGTTGATAGACTTCCTCAATTTGCATTAGCAACTGAGAGGCTTCTTGGCTAACGGAAGCCGATTCAACAACTGACGTATCTACATTAAGCGGCATTGGCTTTCTCCTCTTTGGTCTCAACCTGGGGAGCTACGGCAGCGATGCTGCTAAATTGCAACGGCATGGCTACCCAGGAGTCATCGTTAATGTTGCGAATGTAAAAGCGCAGGTAAGCCTTACTGCCGCTAATAAACAGGCTCTGCATGAGTGCTGCCTTGGCACCGACGTACAGTGGGTGGTCAATATCTTTATTCAACAGGTCGATTAACCGAGAGGTAGAGTACTTACCGTTCTTAGCTGTGGTGGCGATATCAATAAACTTAACCGCGTCCGGCCCGGCTTGCTCTTTGAGTACGTCTGAGTACAAAGCAAACTTTTGAATGGCTACTTCAATGCTGCTGTCGTGTTCAATGCGATCATCAACGGCACGCTGAATTTTGTACTTGCCATTCACGCTAACGAACTGCACGTTGCCCTTAATTTTGGTGAACTTCTTTATGCCGTGCTCTTCCACGCAGCGCTTAATGGTTTCTTCAATTAGGTGCATTGCGGTGAACTTAAATTCGGCCATTTCGTCGTGCAGGGCTTTGGCTCTGGGAAATATCGTATTTACCAGGGCGTCCTCTTCGCGCTCAAGGTCGGTTAGGTTTTCCAGTTTTACCAGGTCGCCATTGGCACGCATGGTATAACCAGGGGGGATCTGAAATTCGTCTGTCATGGTTTGTTCCTGTTTGGTTAGTTTGTTTGTGTGTGACATGCTCCCCCCTTATATGGCTGATGCCTTACGCGGTATTGCTGGAGGGTGTGCAATACCCATATAGGATTTAGCAATTTTGGCCATTAGCTCGCGGCTAATACCGCCATAGCTTTGGCTGTTTTCGCGAGAATGCTTATCGAGCATGAGCACCTGCTTAATCAAACTCTTGATTAGCTTTCTGGCGCTGCCGCCAACCAGGTCAAAGGCGTACCGGGCTACCTCGTCGAAGGTCTCGTATTTTGTGATCATGTCTTCGGTGATGTAGGGCTGCATCAGCAGCTTTACGTCTTCAGGCGATATCTTGTTGATAATCTCGGGCCAGAACACCACGCGACTTTCAATCAGGTCGTAGCGGTTGTCGCCCATGGCTACCATGTTGCGCAGGTTTACGTTACCGGCCAGTACTACACCGCAGCCGGTAGCATCGGATATGGTGCGTAATGGATCGGGCGTGTCTTTTTGGCATTTGTCGGTTTCGTCAAGAATGATTAAGCGGCCCGTGTCTTTAAGCTGTTCCACAATGGCGGCAACTTTGGCGCTTTTGCGGTGCTGACGTCCTGTTTTAATGCTTAGGGCATCCAGCAGCATATCGATAACCGCCGTGCTGTTTATTACTTCGCTGCCGCATAGATAAATGGTGTTGGGGTGCAGCTCGGCGTAGTGGCGTAGGCTGGCAGACTTACCCACACCAGGCGAACCGGCCACAACGGCAAAGCCGCCTTCAGCTCTGGCCATGCGGCAGGCATGCTGCACAATCATCCAGATGCTGGTTTCGATAAAATCACCTGGGCGGTGTTCGCGCTCGGTGTCTTCCATAATGGGCAGGATTTTGGCAAGCAGGCCATCGGCCTTAACCGCATGACGACCGGCTAGCAGCGTTGAAATGTACGCATCACTTACCCCGGCGCAACGTGACAGCCAGCGGTTTGTACGCGATGGGCTGGCGTTCATCCAGTCGATAATGTTGTTAACGTGGGTAATATCCTGCTCCGAATAGTTCTCGTTAAAGCTGGCAGGTTTATCAATGGTTTTAGCGGCCATGGGTAGTCTCTCCTGGGTAAATGGATAACGGGTCGAAGTCGTCGTTTTCTTCGGGTTCTGGGTCGGGAGCCTGGATAACGTTTTGCATCAGGCTGTCAAAGTTCAGGTCGTCGTTCTGTGGTGCCTGAGCTGCCATAAGGTTGCTGAAGCTCTCTTCCAGTTGGTCAATATCGCTGGCTTGCTCAACATGCAGCGGGATATCGCGCCCGGCTTCCATACGCTTTTCGTGGATCTTGTTGTTAAGGCGTTTGGTTTGCTCCAGCAGGCGTTTGCGCTGCGCGTCTTCAATACGGCTGGTAGAGATATAGTCTTTCTTGTTTTTCAGCGTGGCAGTAGTGAGCCAACGTCCGTCCATGTCGAACAGACGAATGGTGCTGTCGTCGTGCAGGTCGTACTCTGCAACGAGCTTTTTACCTTCGTACTGGTAAAGGTATTCACTGATGTATTTACGCTTGTGTAGCGTTACCAGCGAGCGGGAAACGGTAACCTCTTCTCGGGGCTTAACCAGTAAATTGTGATCCACCACCGGAACACGATCTAACTGGGCCCATAACTCAGCTGGCGTAGTATTTGGTTCTTCGGGGTGAGGCCGGTTGTGGTACAAATTCAACCAGTCTGTAAACGCTTCACACCATTCATCCACAGTAGGAATATGGATCTTGCCTTCAGCTGCTGCTTTTTCAGCTTTTACAGAGCTGCTGAACAAGCGGCTGGCGTCTGGGCTCATGTCGTAACCGCAGTACGTATCAAAGTCTTTGCCGAAGTCGTCTTCCATTGTGCGGAAAAAGCGTTCAACGTTTTTTGCTTTAGCGTTACCAGGTAATGCCCAAATTGGCTCAATACCAAACGATGCATAAAACCCGGATGTTTCGCTGTTCATTAGCTTAGATTTAAAGCCGCTGCCGTTATCGATATGGATAAGCGCCGGCACATGGTTATGGGTGCCCATGGCATGGCTTAACGCAGCCATGGTGCTAATACTGGATTCAGCAACACTCAGGTACCAGCCAACAATGTAGCGGCTACGTACGTCCATAAAAACTGTAAGTTCGGCACGCCAGAGTTTGCCGGTACGCGGGTGGCGCAGGTATTCGTCGATGGTGTGGCCATCGCCCTGGAACAACACGCCTACCGGCAGGTTTTCGGTGGTACGCGATATATGTTCACGCAGCGCGTCTTTGTATTGCTTGCGGCCCATTCGCCAGGGCGAGCGTTCCTGCAGGTCAGCTGGCAGCGTGCTAAAGAAGTAGCGCACATTGTGTTCTTTGGCGCTTTTAAAGCCGTATTTTTCGCGCAGGTCGCGGGCAACCTTACGTATGCTGGGCTTCTGTGGCTTGTGATATAACTCAAGCGCACGGGCTTCCCAGCCGTAGTCGTTGCGGGATGTGCCATTGTGCTTGGGAAGCAAACCATTTTTGCCCGTATCGTCGTAGGCTTTACACCATAAGCGGATGGTGGCAGGTTTAGGACCATTTAATGCAATGTAGGCTTTTACCAATGCTTCGTCGGCTTTGTTGTGTTCACACTGCTGAATAACGTGTGCCAGTGCCGCTTGCATGGTCATTGTGGTTGCCGCTTTTTGAACAGCGGTAACCATGTGCATGCGTTTGCTGGCAATAGAGCGAGCTTTTTCGGTTGCGCGTGACCAAGGGTCACTGTCGTGAATAACCTGCTCTACGATTTGGTTAAATTGGTGAACAGCAGGATGCATTATTTACGCCCCCGTTTTTTACGAGGTTTGGTAGCATCGTTGTGCAGCAAAATAATGGTTTGGCGTTTGTTTTCGGCCTCTTCCCATTCTGCTTCACTATAGGTAGGTAACTCGGCATCAACGCCGGTTAAGTCATCGCCAAAATGCTCTTCCAGGCGACTTATGGCCAAGCCAATTTGTTTGTATGGCGCGGCTATAAAGTGATACAGCGCTTGTGCAGCCATTTTAGCTTGTGCGTAGTCTAGGTTAGGGGCAATCAGCCGCTCTACCAGGTTAACCGCGCTCAGGCCGTGTTCGTGAAGCTCCTGGCTCACTGATGGGGCTTCCTGGCGGATCATAGCGACCAGTGGCATGAGTCCGTAAATCTTCTCAGGTGCCTTGGTTATTTTTTCGCGATTCATTTCGTTAATCGCGTCGGCGTGCTGTATTTGCAGCTCTTCAAGCTGCTTCTTCAAATTGGCATTCTGGGCTTCAAGTTTGCTTTCGCTTTCAAAGTCCAGGTTCATTTGTTTTACCGCTGTTTTAAGGGCGCGCACGGGCATTTTGCTTAGTTCCTGCAGTTCTTCTGGCTGCAGTGATTTGATCTTTTCTTCCGGGAGACGGGTGAGTTCGTTTAGTTGGCTAAAGCTGAATGATTCAAGGGTGATGTTTGCATCAATTTCTAATTCGCTCGACGTCGAGCGATTTAAATCTTCAGATGGCAAATACGAAGACGTCTTCGTATTTAGAGCTGGACAATTCAGAATCAGGTCAGCAACGGCAATCCGTTGCTGAGCAATTCTTACTTGAATTCCACGTTTTTTTAACTCTGAATCAAACTCACCATGCGGCAACTGCTCTTTTAGTGCTTTATACGCCAGGCCAGCTTTAACGTGGTACAGGCAGGCATATACCTCGCTGTTTTCTACAATGGCCCATAGCTCGTTTTGCTCGGCTGGTAATGTAAACTCTTCTTCTCCCAGCTTTGTAATCAGCTGGTGCATAATGGTGTTAACTGGTGCTGCAGGCTTAGTCATTGCTTGCCTCCAGCCATACGTCATACTGTTTTAACGCCGTTTCAAACTCGTTTAAAGGCATGGTAAACAAGGCTTCAATATCGAAAATGCTGAGCGCTTCGATTCTGAAATCGCGTTCACCGCAAAGGCGTAACGTGCGATAAAGGCTTATGTTTTGCCATTGCCCTGTGCCCGCGCCACAAATATTCCAGGCTGCACTGAGCGTTGCGGCAATTGCATAAAAGCGGTCGTGCATTGCTACACATTGCTGTTTGAAAGTGTCGCTAATAATGTGGCACATAGAATGGTGGCCACTTGAAATCATTCTTCCTAATATCGCCTGTGCACAGACTTTTCGTGCGGCTTCCAGCTCGTTGTTGTCGAGCAAAATAGCACGGGGTAGCAAACAAAATTCCTTAATATGATGCATGTCTATGCACATGCATGGTGTGTCGTCTAATCCCTGTATTGAGAAAGTCATGGCTTATCTCCTTCTTATCATAATTTGCTGAAGTGCCCGTTCTAAGTCTTTGGATTCCTGCTGGCGCATTTTATTGCTTACATCCAGTTCGGCTTTTTGGCGTAGCAGGTCGGCTCGCATATCAGCCGGTTTAAAGCCCAGAGGATTGAGTAGTGCGGTCATAGGCTCAATTGATTGAAGTGCCCAGCAAATAGCAGGCATGACCCAGGCCGGTACGCAGTTCTCCTGGCTGGGTGATAGCCATTTATTTAATTGAATCTTCGTTACTCGTTGCCCGGTGTCTCGAAGGCATAAGTTAATGCGATCCAGAAACCGGTCACGGCCGAGGCCGCTGTTACGTTCGCATTGTTTGATAATGGCAATTACATCCAGCTCTAAATCGAGGCTGGGTGCGTTTTCAGTGTTCAGTAGGTCCAGGTCGAGCTGGTCTAATAAATCGCGCTGGGTCATGCTTCACCTCCAACCTCAGAGGAGATACGTCTCCATGCGTTAGCGCCTTGCTGGTCGTTTCCACCAACGGTTTCCCAAACCTCACCATTAGCAGTGAAAGCCAGGCAACCAGGGCAGAAGTCTTCCGGGTTGCGCACTGCATCAATCCAGCCGGACACATTGCCCATATACGTAATTACCGCGCCGCTTTTGTTCCAGTCGCACACGTGCGACTCGCGCCACGCATTTGCAACTTGCTTACTGCAGTTAATTTGCTCTTTAGAATTGAACATGTGTTATGCCTCCACCGGGTTACCGGTAAAAATCCGTTGAAGCTTTACCAGTGACGGGCGTACCAGACTCTCCTAGCATTAATGTTGTTTTTGAATCGGTGGAGAGAACTTGTGTACCAGGCTTTGTGTAAGACCGTTGAACGGCCATTACTAGGTAGTGTTTTAACGCTACAAGACATTGAGCTATTGCAGCAGGAAGTGAAGGCTGTTGGGGTACGGTCACTTCTTTTGCGATTGCCGCCTTTACCTGCAGTGGAATGGTGCTTATCGGATGACCCAGATACTCGTGACACACTGCGTGCAATGCCCAATCGGCGTCACTTAGTGTGGTTGGGTCTTTTGCTTCTTGCGCTTCGCGCAGAACGCTTACAGGCACAACGAGGGATTGCTGTTTCAGGAAATATAGAACATCTGGCCGTTGAGCAGCTTGCAAACCTATATCGGTGGGTACCGGCGTTAAAATGAGAGAGCGAGTAGTGATCATGTCAGTTCCCCTTATGCGCTTAACAGTTGAGCAAGCTCTTGCTTTTTTTGCTCACGCAATTGGGCTTTGGATTGGCGGTACGGCTCCACATCGTGAAATACATCTAGTAGTTCAGCATCAATGGCTTTGCATACCGCTTCGGCAATTTCACGAGAATAGGAGGTTTTATTGATGACCTGGCCAACAGCAGCATCGCTTTTGCCTAAAATTTCGGCCAGCATTTTGATGGAAAATCCACGGGCTTTTAATTCCGCTTTAATTTCTTTCGGGGTCATAGTATGTTTACCTTGCGTGTGGTGCTTTTAGTGAACCTTGGCGGGATATCTAAAAGCGTTTTGTTAATGTTCATGTTTAACTTAGTGCAGAAATCTGCACTTGTAAAGCATTATTGTGCGGGAATTTGCACATGATTGGAGAAAGGATTAAATCTGAAAGAGAAAAACTAGGGTTTAATCAGGTAGATTTTGCTGAATTAGCAGGCGCTAAGAGGCGTACTCTCATTGATTGGGAGAAAGGTAGTACTGCCCCAAATGCCTTCCAGCTCGAAATGTTAAGTAGACAAGGTGTTGATATTGGCTATGTAGTCACAGGCAATCGTTCAGTCAACACTAAACGTGTAGCCGATATTGTCGAGCTTATTGAGTCTTTATTAATTGAGCATGGCAGAAATGTTAGCCCCAAAGGTAAAGCCCGCATAATTGCCGGGCTACTGGAACTCGAACAAGAATCACAACAAAAAGTAACTGCGTCTAACGTTTTGCCTTTTGTAACAGCAGCAGGTTTTTAATATGTAGTTTTCACGTAGTATGGAGTGAATTATGGACGATTTTGAAAGTAAGGTTACGCAACTCTTTAAAGAGAACTTTTCGGAAAGTGAGGGAAGTTCTTCTATCCCTCAAAGCGTAACCACATCAGGTACAGGTAACATTGTGTCTATTGGTACTAATCATATCAATGTTACAAACCAAGAAGTGATTGTGAAACCTAATGTAATGCCTGGTAGCCATCATATTACCAGTGAACAGCAATACGTTATCAGGGGCCTAGTTGATGATATCGTTAAGGCTGAAAAGGTTTCCAAAGCAAAGCCTCGTAATCATGCTGCTGTATGGTCTGCTTTAAAGCGTAAATTCAAATTCTCCTCATACAAATTCATCGAGCAGGTAAAATACCCAGAAGTAGAAATCCACTTGCGCCAGTCGCTTGGCAGGCTTAGACGTGCAAAATCATCTCGCCAATCTCCATCATGGCGTAGAAGCCGTTATGGTTTCATCTATGCAAGATTGAAAGAATTGGAGCGTGTTGAAGATAAAGAATGGTATTTGGAATTTAACTTCGGTTGTAGTTCATTAACCGAACTCACCGATGAGCAACTTCAACAAACTTATGATTGGGTGGCTTCGCTCAAGAAATAAGGCTCTGTTGCCAAGGAGGGCATGTGAATTACAAAAAATCTATTTTCGCTTTAATCGTACTTTTCGCTGCTAATGTAATGCCATTCACTAACGGTACGAAACCCCCACCTTCGGCCAGCTACGAACTCGATTGGATTGCGTTATGATTAAACAGATCTTAGCGCTGGCATTTTTTTTAAGTCTTGTTGGATGCCAATCGAACAGCCAACAGCCACTAGTTCAGCCCGAAGAAAAAAAGCATATTTGGATTAAATATAAAGAACTAGAGAAAGCATGCAGAGAAAGTACATCGGCTCAATTTACGCTTCTTAAGCGAGAACTTAAAGGTAAATACGTTACCTGGAGAGGTACTATTCGGAATGTTGATCTCAGTTATGACGATACCATTTCACTCTTCATTGACATGGGAACAACGTCTAGTTACGGGTTTATTGATTTCAGTCGAGTAGTCTATCTATACAACCAGAACTACGATGACTATGTGCTTGGTTTTAGAAAGGGGCAGCTAGTTGAATATACAGGAAAGATCGAACTCATAAGTAACTATGACAGAATTTATGGAATGCAGTGCAATGTTCACTTGTCAGACTGGGATATCCTCTGGTCAGAGACAGAGAAAAAATAATCAGCTACAGTAATTTTCAGTGATAAAAGGGAGTTTATTTATGGGAACTGACGACGAAGTTAGTGTACTAGAGCAAATCATCTATACCACCTATGCCACGCTTCAAGACAAAGGGTTACACCTCAATGTAATTCGCGATGAAGTGATCCAACGTGTTGCTGACAACGCCCCGCATACCTTCCTGGCCAGTGAATTAAAATCTAATTTGATTTCCACGCTGGCTGAAATCGTTTCGCAAGTTGAAAAGGAATAATTATGCTTGTTAGATTTGTAGGCTTTTCTATTGAAGTTCCTGATTCGCTGCCACTATCTGAACTAATGGCCTCCATGGCTTCTGATTACGCTAACTTCGAAAGTGCCGACGATATTGGTAGGTTTATGTTTATCGACGATACTTCCAACGATGATTATTACCTCGGTTTAGTTGTTACAGTCAAAAATCAACGCACATTTTGCGAGTTAAAAGAAAATTCAGGAGCATTTAAAATTCAGGTAAATAGCCTTGAAGACGACTCCAGAATTATGGATTTTAATTTTTTTGTGATCAACAAAGCTTCGGGTGTTGGTCTATATCAGCACTATCACCAATCCTGTAGTATCGGGCAGGCAATGCGAAGCATGAAGAAAAAGTTCTTACGCTTAAAAGAGGTTAGGAAAGAGGCCAAGAAAGTCGAAGTGCTTGAAAGCGGAAAAAGCGAAGGCGCAGCCACAAAAGCGGCTGGCAGGCAATATAAAGGTACTTTTAAGTGGCAAGTTTTGATTAGTAGGGAAAGCCTACCGAGCTTGCTATCCGAAATGGAAAAAATTAAGTCTTTGGAGTTTGATTTTGCATATCTGGAGCCTGAAGCAAGATACTTTAGCCAACTTTCTGGATATGTTCGCAAGCAACGAAAAAAGTTTAGTTTTTCAACAAGTGCACCATTTTCAGGGGTGCTAGAGGCAGTTGTGAGTTCAGTTGAACAGGCAATAGGCCAGGATGAAGCTGAGCAAGGAAAAGTTTTTGCAACCGATGGTGACGGAATTGATCGAATTATTCGGATTCAGAACCAACCGGATAATTTTGGTGAATATGACTATGATGAATTAGCCTCTCATATTAGTGAACTTGAGGTTAGTGACTTCGCGAGTAGTTGGGTTACGGAAAAGTTAATTGAAATATGTATTGAACATGATGAAATATTTGAGGCTTCAATAAGATGAGAATACGGTTTCTCCTATGTGCATTGCTAGCTACTATCACGATAGGTGCTGTGCATTGTTACGTAACGGATATACCGAAGTTTGTTAAATTCTACGAAGAAAACCTGAGGGGTAATTTGTTTGCTGGATTCTTAACTGTTGGTGGTTTTTTATTATCACTAAAAACATTCATACTTATAAAACTAAAAGAAAATGTGTATGACCGTCCTCAGTATATAAAGAGGTTTGAGAAACTACGGAAGCTCGATAGTTCATTGCAGATTTACGCCCCACTAAGAAATTTAAGTGACTTTTTATTTTGGTCTGTACTCGCCACTATTGGCGCAGCCATTGCTCAGCTATCCATCGGTCTTATCGGAATTCAGTGGTTTGTTTATGCTGCAATATGGGTTTCTGTGTTTGCGCTGTGTGTCTTAGTAGCTTCTTTGTTGTTAATAAAAACAAGCTTAAATGACTGGTTTGATTTTATCGGTGAAGACTCACGGAAGGATGACGACTCGTAGCCTTAGTCTTATCCCTTTAAATACCTTTTTTGTAAGAAGCCCTCAAAAGCCCGTCACGGGCTTTTTTGGTATTTGAGTGGTAGCGTTTATCGTCTGGCGTGGTGAAAGTCGCTTGTAGGCGTTTTTAAAACGGTTTTAAAACATTTTAAAGGAGGGTTTTGTTAGAGAATGTTGAAAACTCTCCCTGAAATAGAAGTCGGGCTGTTCCAGTGGGCCCGTTCCTCTGCTTTCCTATTATCACCTCAGCCTCTCCCTGGGCTTCTGTGTCAGGGTTGTACACTTCGTCTCTGTACAAAAACATAATGATGTCTGCATCCTGCTCTAAGGAGCCTGACTCCCGAAGGTCGGAATTAATGGGGCGCTTGTCCTGCCGGTTCTCAAGGGTGCGGTTGAGTTGTGAAAGTGCTACCACTGGCACGCCAAGCTCCTTCCCCAGGGCTTTTAGGGATCTGGATATTTCTGCTATTTCCTGTGTGCGATTGCCTGCCATCGACGGCACACGCATCAGCTGAAGGTAGTCCACCATGATCATGCTGGGCTTGCCGTGTTTGCGAATTATATTGCGGGTGCGAGTGCGGATGTCTGATGTGGTTAAGGCCGCTGCGTCATCAATAAACAAATTGCCGCGTGCTTTGAGTGTATTAATTACGCTGGCAATTGTGGCCCATTCGTCATCGTCTAGTTTTGCATTGCGGATCTTCGTTAAATTCACACGCGCCATCGACGCCCATAAGCGCATCATGATTTGTTCTGAAGGCATTTCCAGGCTGTAAACAATTACCGGTGCGGTACTTTGCATCATTGCATGCTCAACCAGGTTCATTGCAAAGGTGGTTTTCCCCATAGATGGCCTGGCAGCTAATAGAATCAAATCCCCCGGAGACAGTTCATGGATCAGGTTATCCAGTTCATCAAACCCGGTTGTGAGCCCTTTTGCCGGGCCCCGACCTTCTGCTATTGCCTGCAGTTTGTCGGCGATGCTGAGTGTTAATTGGCCTACGCTTTGTACTTTTGTGGCCTCATGCTGGGCATTGCGTAGGTTAAATAGTGCGGTTTCTGCGCGCTCCAGAATGTCTGCAGCCGTGTGCCCGTCATTGTGGTAGCAGGCATCTTTGATTTTGTGAGCGGTTGCAATTAACTGGCGCTGCGTAGCTAACATACTAACCCGCTCTTTTGCTGTATGTGCCATTGCGCTGTTTATGCGATTACGCGCCAGCTCGTCCAGGTAGGACTTGTCACCGGCCTTTTCGAGTAGCGAGCGCTGTGCTAGGTAATCTGCAACCGTTAGCACATCGATTGGGGCATTGTTTTGATGCAAGTAGCGAATTGTGGCGAATATGTAGCGGTGAGCGGAGTAATAGAATATGTCGGGTGTTAGGCCGTCCAGGAGGTCGTCGGGGAGTTCAGTGCAAAGCAGCTCAGCTAATATTGCCTGCTCAGCTGCTAAGTCCTGGGGCGGGTTGCCAGGCTGCATGCTAGTGCAACTGACTATTGGGTAATGTTACCTGGCGTGCAGCCCACCCTTCATGCTTCAGATCAAAGGTAAGTATTGCGTTGGCGTCTCGTTCAGACTTGAATTGGTAGGCTTCGTTAGCGTCAAGGGTGTAAATCGGTCGCTCTCGTTGAGTCAGTTTAACCAGGTAATGTGGTTGTGTTAAATCGAAATACCGGGAGGTGAACTGTTGTAGTACCCACACTGTTTTCATAGTGGCTCTCGCAATTTGGAAGGTAAAAAGGCCCCTGGGCAAACCAGGGGCAACGTGGTCACACATGTCCAAGGTCAGTAAAAAATTCATTGAAATTCCTGACCTGCCCAGTTAGGTTATTAAAAGGCAGTTATCACCTTCCCCCGGAGATTTCTTCGGGCGGCAATACTTGTTTTCTCGGGCCATCATGGCTACATGAAAACGAAAACCCCAACATTCAAAAAATTACCCATAAGCGAAGTTGTGGCAGATGCTATGACTACCGTTACGGAGTTTCCCTGGCATGATGTTTTCTTTGCCGGTGAGCACACCGATAACCAGGGTAAAACTCGGAGCTACAGCCGCGCAGACTTGCAGCAGGTAGTAGATAACTTTGCCCCTAACAAAGCCCCGCTGGTGATTGGCCACCCTAAAACCAATGCCCCAGCATTGGGTTGGGTAACCGGTGTGCGGCTAACCGACGATGACCGTCTGGAGGTCACCGCCGATAACGTTAACGTAGACTTTGCTAAGGCCGTTGCGGCCAAGTCATTCCCCAATCGCAGCATTAGCCTGGAAAGAACTGATAAAGGTTTATCTCTGCGTCACATAGGTTACCTGGGCGCAGTTGAACCTGCCCTGGAGGGCTTAGGCTGGCAATTCAATGGTGCGGACACCAATCCAACGGAAACCGTTGAATTTAGTGCCGAGCCGAATGAAACCATTGAATTCAGTATGGAGATTGAACAGCAGCGCAGTGTGCTGGACATGTTCTCCGACCTGCGTGATTTCATCATTGATAAGTTTTCTGAAGAGGAAGCTGATCGCGTGCTGCCTCGCTGGAATATCAACTGGCTGCGCGATGCGTTAACCCGCAAAGAGGTTAACGAAAATGAACACGACCCCTTTGCCCCCGAATTTTCTAAACCCAAAACTGAGGAGCCTGCAGTGACTACATACACTCAGGAGCAGCTTGATGCTGCCATTCAACAGGCGAAAGATGACGCCGAGGCCAGCTTTAGCAGTCAACTGAGTGCTGAAAAGTCTCGCGCAGACAACGCCGAAAAGACCCTGGAAGAACAAGCCTTTGCAGCGCGTGTGGCCGATTGTAAGGCCGTGGTAGACACACAGATTGCAGCGGGCCACTTAACCCCGGCTAATGCAGCTGGACTGGCCGAATTTATGGCCAGCCTTCAACAAGGTGACAACGCGCAGACGTTTAGCTTCAGCAAATCTGACAGCGAGACTGTAGAGCAAAGTCAATACGACTTCGCTAAGGCGTTTGTCGGTTCGCTGGGTGCTAAGTCGCCAATGGGTGACGATCCAGAATTGGCGCATGACAAAGACCTGGACGAAAAAGCCGAAGAATATTCAAAGGCGCATGGTGTTAGCTACGCAGATGCCGTAATCGCCGTAAGTCAAGGAGCATAACCATGGCAAATTACTTAAACAAAGCGCGTGTTGCGCTTTTAACAATCAGTGTACAAGCCGCTGCAGCATTAGCCCAATGTCGAGCGGTCGGCGCTGACGGCAACTACGCGGCGGCAGGCTCGCACATGTTTGGCGTTAGCTACAACCCCGCGTCTGTGGGCGAACAAGCTGCGGTTGATGTGCTGGGTACCGTGCCGTGTGAAGCCGGTGCAGCTATTGCAGCCGATGCCCTACTGGAAGTCGGTACCGACGGCAAGTTTATTACAAGAACATCTGGGAAGGTGGTGGGGCGTGCGCTTTCTGCTGCAAGTGGCGATGGTTCAATTTTTACCGCGTTACTCATTCCGGCTAACACATAAGGAGCAACGAAATGGATCGCACTTCAATTCGTACCGACAAAGTTTTAAGTAAAATCGCGCTGGGCTTCATGGCTCCGGGTTTAATTGGTTTCGAGCTGTTTCCTCGGGTTTCAGTAGACGAGGCCAGCGGTAAAATCATTCAGTTTGATAAATCAGCCTTTCAGTTGATCAATACTCGCCGCGCACCGGGTGAAAACACCAAACGCATTAAAGTGGGTTTTGATAAAGGCAACTACAGCCTGACCAATAACGCCCTGGACGCGCAAATCCCCCGCGAATGGCTGCGAGACCAGGCAAGTACGCCTGGCATTGATTTTAAGCGCCAGTCGGTTGAAACCGTCATGCAGGTTGAACAGAACAACCTGGAATTTGAGCAGGCCAACCTGGCACGTGATGCCAATAACTACGGTACCAACAACAAAGTGACGTTGTCTGGCACCTCTCAGTGGAGCAACTACGACAACTCAGACCCGCTGAAAGACGTGTCAGATTACAAAGAAGCCGTGCGCGCACAAATTGGTTCGTACCCCAATAAAATGGTCATTCCAGCCAAAGTCCATGAAACGCTGAAACATCACCCTAAGTTGTTGGCTCGCATGAGCAATAACGACCTGAAAATGCTGACACTTGAGCATTACCGACAGCTATTTGAAATTGAAAAAATCGTGATCGGACAATCCATGGTGGTTGATGCAGATGACGCTTTTGAAGACCTATGGGGACTGGACGTGATTCTGGCGTACGTACCTACCGTGATCACGTCTCGTGCCATGCCGTCATACGGTTACACCTACGTACTGAATGGTCAGCCGCTGGTTGAGCCTATGTGGTACGACAAAGCCACTAAGAGCTGGATTGCGGGTGTTGAATACGAGCGCCAGCCTCTGCTCACCGGCATTTCGTCTGGCTTCTTAATTAAGAACGCTGTAGCGAATTCTTAACCCTATAACCACCTGAGAGCGAAGCAGGGACGACCATGGGCCACGGAGTTGGCCCTTTACAGGAGCCTGACATGAGCGAGACAACAGATTTAACCGAATATGAGTGCGTAGAGCCGGTTAGCCATAACCAGAAAAAGTATCTACCTGGTGCACCCATTAGCCTGAGTGGCAAGGACGCCGCGCCTTTATTGGAAATAAAAGCCATTAAAGCGCCTGACGTCAAAACTGAGCCAGTCGCGCCGGTATTATCAGAACTTGAGCAGCTACTGGCGGTTATCCCCGATGTTATCGAGGATAAAGCCAATCTAACCGGCAGCGGCTTACCCCTGGTTGAAGCACTAACGGACGCGGTGGGCTTTGATGTGAGCGCGGATATGCGTAACGAAGCCTGGACGGCATTCCAGGCAAAGGACGCTGAATAGTGATCACCTCGGTAGCGGTTATCGAGCGCATTGGTACCTATGAGCTTGGCAACATTCTGGCTGGTCGGGTTGAGGGTGACATTAACACTCTGATCCTGGTCGCCTTGGCCAATAGCGAGGATACCAGCAGTTTTACCACTGAAGATGTGGCCGTTGCACAAGCGGCATTAGATCGTGTTGCGTTGGCGATTGACGCTGCCACCCGGCTGATAAACGGCTATGTGGCGAAGCGTTACCCCAATGGCCTGTCGCAAAGCCAGATTGATAACAGCCCGCTGCCTGATATCGCCCTGGTGCTGGTGAAGTACGAATTAATGGTAACAACCGACGAAGACACCAGAAACAACCACAAAGCCGCCATGGCGCAGCTGCGAGACATTAGCAGCGGTGCATTAAGCCTGGGTACTGAAGACCCGGCTAAGCCAAGCGATACACGAATTGAAGTGGGCAGTGGCAATAGCCGTTTTGATTGGGGCGGGTACGGCCTGTGAGCGCTACGTTTATCGAGATTAACCTATCGGGTGATGATGTTTTATCGGTATTTAACCAGGTAGGCACGTTTTCCCAGCAGCCTACGGCCATGCTGGACGAAATAGGCAGTTACCTCGATAGCGATGTGGCCAAACGGTTTTATGAAGGTAAAGCACCGGACGGCAGTAAATGGCTGGTATCGCAACGGGCCGAAGCCGAAAACGGCAAAACCCTGGTAGACACCTCGATACTGAGCAAAAGCGTTACACACGAAGTGCGAGCGCAGAACCTGGTTCACGGACTAACCGAGAAATACGCCGCTATACATCAATTTGGTGGCAAGGCTGGGCGCGGTAAGCGGGTAACGATTCCCAAGCGGGAAATCATCGGCATAGCGCCTGTACAGCAATCGCGCATCGACAAGATTTGTCTGCGCTGGGTAGATAGTTGGTTTCAGAAATGAGTACGCCTGTTTATAACCTTGATTTAAACGTGATTGAAACGGTTTTAAAAACCGCTGGATTTAACGTTAAACCCGCTATGAGTATGCCTGCGCTGCTCCGTAGTGCTGTACAGCGTAACACCACGTTTGTGCTGCCCCTGGACGAAGAAGCCCACGACTTCGACGAAATCGGCGGTATCGATGTTTCACAATACAGCATGGAACAATTTGCTGTAGTGGGGGTATTTCGAGCTTCCGGCAATAGCTCCGGGAGCGTGGCGGGTAACGAACTTCTGACATGGCGAAACCAGGTAAAAACCACTTTGATTGGCCTGATGGTTGAACCTTTCGCACCTATAACGTTTCAGGCAGGCCGCTTAATTGAAGTGAACAAAGAGACTCAAAATGTGGTGTATCAACTGCAGTTCAAAACCACATGCACCGTGGTAACCAATGTAAGGACATATCCATGACTACCAAGAAACCATTTAAACACCCGGAATTGCCAGCCGCGCTAAAAAAAGCCGTGGCAGCAGGTTTGCCGGGTGGACAGTACAAGCTTGACGGCGAAAAAGTTACCCCGGTTGAGGCTGAAGAAAAAAGTACTAAAGGTACTAAGGAGAAAGCGTAATGCGTTTCCGTGACAGACTACTTTTAGTTGGCGTAGAGAGCACTTACGGTGCTGGCCCGGCAACTACCCTGGATGCATCAAACTATATTCGAATCACCGAGCCATCGATTGCATTCGAAAATGAAAATATCACAGATGAATCAGTGCGATTTGGTGAAGGTGCGTATGAAGACATTCCATTTGGTGAACACGTAACGTTTACCACGCGTGTGCATTTGTTCGGCTCAGGAACGGTAGGTACCGCGCCACCCTTCGGGCCGCTACTGCGAGCCAGTCGTTTTACTGAAACGGTAGATGCAGGTGTAAGCGTTGCATACACCCTGGCATCTGATTTTGGCAGTTCGTTAGCCATGGAATTCCGAATTGGAAACAACCTACACGCGATTAACGGTGCACGTGGTGGCGTGAGCCTCATTCTGGAAAAGGGTATTCCAATGTTGGAGTTTACCTTTAAAGGATTGTGGGCTGAGCCAACGCATACTGCAGATAGCCTGCCGTCTGTTAACAATGCTCCCTGGTTAGGATTTGTGCCTACAGGCCCAGGTCGAACGTCTGCAGTAACGCTGCATGGCCAAGCTGTGCGCCCTTACTCGTTAAGCCTGAATCCGGGCAACGAAGCGGTGTATGACCAAAGCCTGGTAGATGAAACCATTATTTATTCTGATCGCGACGGCAGTGGCAAAATTCAAATTGAAGCCCCTACGCTCGATGTCATCAACTTCTTTGCCCGTCACAGTAACCGTCAACACGGTATTCTGGCCGTTACGCATGGTGCAGTGGCAGGCAATATTTGCACGATTAATTGCCCCCGCGTGCAGGTGTTAAAGCCGTCGTACACCAACCTGGATAACAACAACGTTGGCTATGACATTGATCTTAAGCTGTTGCCAGATGCTGGTAACGATGAAATTTCCCTTTTATTTACATAGGTGACTTATGGCGTTTAAACGCAGCGAATTAAAAAACTGGATTGTAACTCGCACGGTAACTTTGTTTGGCGATAACACGGTTGAAATTGATGTGCGTGTTATGTCGAAAGCAGACGGTGAGGCCGTTATCGCCAAAGGCTCTGACGTCGAAACGGTGAAAGGTTTCGTGTCTGCCATGCGTGGGTATCAGGACGAAAAAGGCAAAGAACTGGGCTTTGAAGGATTTGTTGCTGATCTGGAATCCGGAGTGCTGCCGCCAGCTGCAGCAGGCGGTGTTGCATCGGAAGCACTCAACGCTCAATTTGATGCGGCCATAAAAAATTAACAGAGGTTGCCGAAGCCTGGGCAACCGGAGGAAATCAAAACAGCAAAGAGCTGGAGGACGACTGGGAATTCTTTGGGGGAGACCTCAAAGACCTGGTGAAACCAGAAACTGATGTAGAAGTTCATCCCGATAACTGGCTGGCATTCAAAGCTTTTACTACGGTGCAAACGCAGTGGGTGTTGGATAACAAAAACCGCAAATACGCTCTGGACTATCACCGCGCCGATGTGTGCTGGAAAAAACTGGGATTAATCGTTGAAGGTGACGACTTTTTTAAAGTGCAGCACCTTGAGCAATGTTTACGAGAATCGGTGTAGATGGCAAATTATAACGTAGCATTACGGATTGGTTATAACGGCAAGGACGTGAGCGCCGGTGCTGCGCGTAACGCTGCCGATATTAACCGCCTGCAGCAAGCCACCTATACCCAGGGGCGCGCCAGTGCCACTGCAGCGGCTCAAAATACTGCCTTGGCTGGTAGTTATCGAGCGCTTGCCGGCGCGGTGAGTCTGTACGCTGCCGGCGCAGCCGGCATTAACTTTATCCGCGCTGCATCCGATGCCGAAATGCTGCAATTGCGGCTAGAGAACCTCACTACCAGCGCCTCGCAAAATGCCGAGGCACAACGGTATTTAGAGGAAGCTGCTGATCGTTTAAATGTGCGTTATTCGGTACTGGCCGACAGCTACACACGCTTGTTAGTGCTGGAGCGTCAACGGACATTAACCGCTACTGAATCCCGTGAAATATTGGAAGGAATGACCAACGTAGCTCGCACACTCGGTGCGAGTAACGTGCAGGTTAGCCAGGCCATGTACGGTATGACTCAGGCATTCACCCAGGGCCGCGTTCAGGCCCAGGAACTAAACCAGGTAGTTGAACCATTACCAGGCTTATTACAAGCTCTGGATAAAGCGGCTGGGGTTGCCAGTGGCGGCTTCCGCAGAATGGTAGTGGATGGTGAAGTTACCAGCCAAATGTTTAAACGCACGTTAATTACGGCGTTAAAGGACTATGAAGGAGCCGCTGAGGGTGCGGCGAACACGATGTCAGCTGCATTCAATGACTTCTTGTCTGAATACGACAATCTGGCAAAACGTCTTTCGGCTCCAATTAATTCAGCCATTGTGCCATTGGTAACTACCGCAACGTCAGCGCTGGAAACGCTCGGTGATAACGTTGATGTGCTGGACGATTTAGCTGTTGCGGCTGGTATTGTTGCTGCAGTGTATGCAGGCCGATTAACAGGCTCAATTGCCACCGTTATTAGTCAGAAAATTGCAGATGTGGCCGCATCCAATGCACAGTTAGCTGCAAATCAACGCACTGCTGCCAGCACGCTCACAGCCGCTAACACCCAACTTCATTATGCTCAACAACTGCAGCAAGGTGCAGTGCGCCAGTTAGCCGCAGCAAAAAACGATGCCACCAGAGCAGCAGCGGTTAATAATCTTGCTGCGAGCAACGTGCGACTGGCAGCCGCTGAAAGAGCCGCAGCCACTGCAACAACAACGTACGCAGCAGCTGCCAGTGCGGCCACAATTAGTACCCGTGCACTAACGGCTGCTAAGGCTATCCTTGGTGGCCCTGCGGGTATCGCCATGACAGCAGCGCTAACGTTGGGTTATTTCGCATTATCTGCAAACGATGCCTCTTTTGAAACGCAAGAGTTAACGCAGGACGTTACGGACCTCATTGCTAAATATAAAGAGCTTGATCAAACAGGTCGTAAATACGAAATCCTGAATATTACGTCACAAGAACAGAAGTTTCGTCAGTCCCTTTTGAATGCGCAGGCGGAACTCAGAAAGCTTGAAGACCCAGTAAACCGCATTCTCAATAAACGAATGTTTGGTGAAGGTGACCCAAACAAAGAGCTGCAAGATACAGCACGTATCAAAGAGCTGAAGGTTGAAATCGAAAAGGCCGAAAAGCAGCTTAATACCTTAGCGGAAACCAAAGCCAAACTGTTTAATGCAACATTGCCCGGAGAATGGTTGCCTGTTGAGGAAGAGTCAAATTCTCCTGCAGCAGTTGATTATTCGAAACAGGTTTCGGATCTTGAAACCTTTCTGGATGGTCAGGAAGGCCGTATTAATGCCAGCTATGTTAAACGCCAGCAAATGCTGGACAAAGCATATGAACAAGGTGGTGTAAGCCAACAAAAATACAACGACCTTTCGACCCGGTTAGAGCTACAGCGTGATCAGGATATTAGCGAAGTCCGGGCACGGGCAGCAGCTGAAGAGGCGCGCCGCCAAAACGACATGTATAACGCAGAGCTTAACGCTATGCGAGTTGCGCATGAGCAACAATTGGCTGAAATTCAGGGCTTTGAAGACCGTAAAGCGCTTTTGCAGTACCAGCTTCAGAAAGCTGCTGCCGACAAACGAAATGAACAGCTCATTCTGCAGGCTCAGGGTTTTGCGAATCAAAAAGAAAAAGACGACCACGCTCGTGCTGAAGCATTGCTGCAGGCTGAAACTCGACGAACTGGCCAAATACAGCAGTTGTTATTCAGTAAGAACGAATGGGAACGTAAAAACGAACTGGAAAAAACCGATGCCGTTCTAGCTATCGGTGAATACGGCTTCAAACAAATGGCTGGCCAGAGCAAGAAAGCCTTTGCCATGTATAAAGCTTTTAGCATCGCGAAAGCCGTTATCAATACCTATGAAATGGCAACTGGCGCATACACTGCCCTCGCTCAAATACCCGTTGTTGGACCGGCGTTAGGCGCAGCGGCAGCAGCTGCTGCAATTGCATTCGGTATTAACCAGGTTGCCACCATTAAGAATCAACAATACAGCGCGGCATATCACGGTGGTGTTGACTACGTTGCCAATGAACAAACGGCACTGATTCAACGTGGTGAACGTATCGTTAGCCCACGTCAGAACGTTGCGTTAACGCAAGCTGTTGACACCATTAACAGTGGTAAAGCGAGTGCCGGAAACGTTGTCTATTTCAATTATTCCCCGGTGTTCTCTACCGATGGGAGCGATAACTCGCTGGAGCAGATTGAAGGTTATGCAATGCAACTATATGCCCAGATAAAACAAGATCTCATTCGGGAACTGAAAACCGGTACCGGCGAATTTTACTCTGCAGCGAGGGTAGCCTAATGATTTACCCGCTATTTTCAGATAAGGCCCCAGCCAGCAGTCGGTTTACGCCTAAAGACACGTCGACTCTGACTGAGAATAAGTTTAATGCCAGGGTAATTGTGGACTCTGGCGACCTCTTTTGGGACGGCGTACTGGCATATAAAAATCTTAACTATGACCAGGCAGTGACCATGCGGTCTTTCTTAAATCGTCTGAAGGGGCCTGAGCACGATTTCTGGTTCAAGGACTATGCACATAAACAACGTTCAGCCTGGACTGGTTCACCCGTTGTAGACGGTGATAACCAAGATGGCACCTTGCTGAATGTGCGCGGTTTATTACCTAACCAGACCCTTTTGGAAGGCGACCGTTTTCAACTCGGTGACTATCTGCATGAGCTAACAGAAACCATTACCGTTGACGGCTCAGGGTTAGCCAGCCTGAAGTTTGTTCCTGATATTCGTTTCATACCATCCGATGGCGATGCATTGATCACGAACGACCCTATGTGCAAATGCATGCTATACCCAGGGCAGACTGTCCCAGAGCCTTCTGCAGGTAAAGCCGTACTCACTGATTTTAGTTTTAAATTCAGGGAGAGTTTACGTGATTAGCAATCCTACATTACTCGCCGCAATGAGTAGCGATGACCCAAACAAGCTTTTGCTGTTAGCAGACATCAATTGGCCAACCGGGCACGTTTATATTCAATCGCGAATTGGGGAGAAGTATTGGGACAACCGCAAATGGATCGGCGTTGGCCAGTATGGTTCAGTTGAGCGCGCACAGTCGGGCTCACAGCTCGGTGACCTAATGATGATGTTGCAAACTATTGATTTGGCAATAGTAAACGATGCTGTGAGCGATAACGCTGTTGCTCGTGACGTTAAAATCTACCTGGGCTGTATGGATGAAAACCGGCGCATAGAAGCAGCTGAGCTGATCATATACCGATTTATTGGCAATGTTGGTGTGGATTCCGACACCGTTAAGAAAATTCAACTCAGCCTGGTTGGTGCGCGTGCACGGTTCAGAGCTGCGAAAAACTACCTGCGATACAGCGCCAAAGCCTGGCGCAAATTGTATCCGGGAGATAGCTACTGCGATGACATCGAAGGGTTGCAAAGCGGGCCCTTGAGTTCCTATGACGGAAGCAATGCGGTTGGCTCTGGTATTGGTAGAAGCGGTGGCAATGATCCAGTCCGGAGGCTCAAATGAGATTGAAGAACTGGGAAACTGAGCTGCATACGTATTTCGAGTCTTGTAGAGCTACCCCGTTCAAATGGGGTGAGTTCGATTGCTGCGTGTTTGCCGCCAAGTGCGTTGAAATACTCACAGGAGAAAATCACTACGCAGCCTTTGATGGTCGGTACCGAACTGAACGAGGCTCCCTAATTGCATTGAAACGCTATGGCACTGGCGAACTGGAATCAACGATTTCAAAATCACTCGGGGAACCTGTTGCCCCGTTATTGTTGGGTCGTGGTGACATTGCATTAATGCAAACGGATGGTCTGTTAAATCAGGCTGTTGCTGTGTGTTGGTCAGGGTTTCTAATTCAACCAGGAACGCACGGGTTAGTTCATATGCCAATGCAATATGCTGTGCGCGGTTGGAGGGTTGTGTAATGGCCGTAGCAGTTGGTGCAGGTTTGATTGGCTCTGCAGTTGCAGGGGTGTTTACTAGCGGTGTCGCGACAGCGGTGGCTGTAGGTCTAGGCACCGCTGCGCTGGCTGCAGGAGTTAAAGAGCTAATCCCTGACGTTCCCGCATCTGCATCGAGTAACCAGGAACTGACCATTGGTAAGCCCGAACCAAGAATGGTGGTGGGTGAAACCGTGATTTCTGGCGGCATTATTAAATATGAAAAAGTTAAGCAGGGAAAGCGGGAGTGGCAACACTTCTACATGGCATTGGTACCACATAAGTGTGAATCAGTTGTGCTGTACCAGGTAGATGGTAAGCGAACCTCTGCTATGTCAGGTGAGGGTTACTATCTTGAGGCCAGATTAGGGAATCAAACCGGCCCCACGGCCCGTTCACTTAGTTTGATGTCAAACGTCGACAGTACGTTTATAGGTACCAACGCAACGGACGTTTACTGTGAATTTGTGATCAACGAAAAAATCTGGCCAAACGGTGTTCAGGATTTGAAATTCAAGGTTCGTGGCGTAAAAGTATACGATCCTCGGAAGGACGACACAGTTGGCGGTTCAGGTACTCACAGACTGAACGATGAGACAACCTGGGAGTGGAGTGATAATGCTGCACTCATTAACTTTTGGTGGAAGAAATTCAAAGGTGCAGTGGTATTAGACGACGACCTGTTTGATCTGGCCAACATAGCAGCTGAGGCGAATATATGCGATGAGCTGCAGGCTGTTACTGACTCACAGGGGAATACCACGCAAGAAAAGCGCTACACCTGCAATGGCGTGTTTAATTTGTCGTCCGGGCATGAGGCTGTTGAGAACCAACTGCTAACCAGTTGCGCTGGAAAATGGATAGAGAGCACGGGCGGCAAGTACCGCCTTCAGGTGGCGGCATATCGCGGCCCAGCCATATTCACCATCACTGAAAATCACTTGGCCAGAGCGCCGTACCGCGAGCCATTTACGTCTCTGAGTTCAAAATTCAATATCGTTAATGGCTCATTCATCGATAAAAACGCGTTTTACCAGGACGCTGATATCACGCCTATACGCTCCCAGGACATGATTGACAACCGTGACGCCGGTGTTGAGTACGAAGACGACAACCCTTTGCTATTCACGCAAACAGAGAGCATGGCTCAGCGGTTAGGTGTAATTAAGCTATTACGCAATGCTGCAGGTGACAGCATTAAATTGGTGTTAAAACGCTGCTACGCGAATTTCGTGGCGGGAGCGGTAGTTTATTTAAACATGCCGGAGCACTTATTAGTTGGTAATTATGAGATTGAAAAGAGCCTGTTGGATGAGCGCAACGGCCAGGTAGAACTGGAGATTAAGGAAACCAGTGCAGACATGTATAACCAGGCTCAAACTGCGCCTGATTTCGATGCTACCCCAAATTTCCAAATCGATAATACCTATGTAGCACCGGTAGAAACACTGGCGTATACGCCAACGCCGGATAGCAGTGTTCGCCAGGGTGTGCTTACGTGGGACCACCCGTTGTCTGACTCGGTAGTGAGATATGTAATTACCATCGAGCAGGCCGGTACCGTTGTAAAAACAGGCGAAACCCTGGAGCTGTACTACAACATCGCCAACTTGCCAGTAGGAAACTATACAGCCTTGGTATACGCGGTGAATACATTCGGCAAAACCAGTGAAGCGATTAGCCGCACATTCAGTACTGTTGTGCCATCTACCCCAACCGGCCAGGTAGGGATTCAGGTTTTACCTGGTCGAGTAATCATTACTGGGCCCGCACTTCCCAATAGTTCATCAACCTATGAATGGAAGTATTACTTCTCAGATAATTTTTCAAACGCGTTTGAAGGTGGTTTAAACAAGGTTTTAACCGTTACTAATACACCGCCAAACGGCACATTGTATGTATGGTACCGGATTGTTGATGGTGACCTGGTTGATCCTGCGTGGGTGCAATTTGCGGTACCGAATTTGGTGGGTATATCTGCAGAGGAAGTAACTCCGGAGTTGATTGCCGGGTTAACACTGCCTGGACGGCCTCAAAATATCGGTACTGAAATCACTAATATCACCAACGACTTAAATTTGTGGTCAGTTCAAACCGGCCAATTGGGTGGTGACTACGGAACGTTGCTTTATAACGTGACCGAAGCCACTGGCGCAGCTGCCGCTAATACGCTCGAAATCCTCGCTATAAAAAGTTTGGTAGGTACCGAAAGCGTAACGGCGCAAATCACTGCGTTCAAAAATGCCCAGATTGGTTACGAAGACCCGCAAACAGGCGACTGGATTGAAGGGGCTGCATTCGCCCAGGCATTTGACGAAGTGTTAATCACAGACGCAGATCAAAATGAGTTAAGTATTCACCAGTACTTCCAAGCATTAGAAACCCGCACCGGTGAACTGGAAGGCAAAGTGCAACTAGGCGTTACCGTAGAAGGTTCTTACACAGGTATCGAAATACTGGCCGGCACCAGCGGCCTAAGCACATTCCGCTTATTCATGGACGAACTTATTTTTGCCAGCCGTAACGGCAACATTGCATACCAGTACAACGCAGCCAGCGATCGCCACCTCTGGTACGGCGCAACCGCTCATATTGGCGCAACCAAAATGGAAATACGTGATTACGAAAATCCATTTGGACCCGACAATTTGGTGGTATGGAAAGGCCCGACAACGTTAAATCTGGGCATTCCCGACTTTGATTCATTGACCAAGGCTAACGCAGAAATGTGGGTAGACGAGAATGGCGATAAATTCGAAGGCGGTAACCTACGTGTATCCGGCGTATTTGAAAGCAGCGCCATGAAAGCTGGCAGCGGCGTGATCTTGAATGACGAAGGGCTAACCGGCCCGCCAACCGTCTATGCCTTTGCCAGCGGCAGGAGCAACGACCGTATTGATCGCACTCTGACAATGCCTACGCTGTACGGACCAGGTTATGTAGTAACACCGAACGTAGCTCACAGCAACTTTCGGCTGTCTTACTACAACATGGACATGTTTCTAAAGGTGCTTTACACCAAAAGTGCCGGTACCAGCACGGTTTCCAATTATGAAATAGAGGTTAAATACACGTTTCAACCATCTGATCCCACTGGGCCTACATACCCCAGTGGCCATAACCAATGGGTAACAGTCGTTACTGGCAGCGTAAACCCGTTGCATGACTATGCATCTGTTCCCCTGATATACCGATACACAACCCGTTCTGAGCCGTGGGATACATTAGAAATCCGTATTTTGGTGACTTCAGCGTCAGGTGAGGGCCGACCCCTATCGGTTTTATGTGAACTCACGGTGTTCAATCAAAATCGTTCGAGCAATACACCTGGCTCAATAAGTTCAGACAGCTATGAGTCGCCAGGCAACGACGAACCAGACTATGACGACATTTACGTACCACCGGGGTATATCGCGCCATGAATGAATACGTATTCGAACTAAAGGACGTATCTATAGCCGCAGGTAGCGATACGCTTCAAATCAACAACAGCGACAGCGTGTTTGGTGCGATACCAAGCAGCATGCTATGGATTGACAGCTACCGCCCCCGATTTGTACAGAGCGTTGATAATACCGCCAGAACGGTGACGTTAACGGCGAATTGGGATGGTGCCGATGTTATCAATAAACCAGCCACTATTGCGCCGTTTCCGTCATTGGGACAACAGCAAAATGCAGTCGATGCGGTTAATTCAGTAAAAAGTTCAGCGCAAACCTTGCTGGATAGATTTTTAAGTCTGGAATCCACGTATCGTGACTATTTAGCTGACAGATTTTTCACACTTGCTTCCCTCATAGAAAATAATCTGCACTATCAGACTTACCAAGAAATGATAGCGGCACCTAATCCATCTGTTTCAAATGTAATGGCATTTGTTTGGAATGATCCAATTGTTGCGAACAATGGTTTATATGGTTTTGATGGAAGCAATTGGGAATGGTCGGTATTTAATCCAGCGGTTAAAGACGATATTGAAAATCTAGGAATTGAATATCAATCTCAAAATGCCAGTGGACTGGCGTTTGCTATAGTCGATGAGAATGGCTTGCGAACGTGGTTAGAATCGGACATAAAAGGCAAGCCAACTAGCCATGCTATTGAAAAAATAAAGCTGGTGTCCGATTTTTATACTGGTAGTGAGGTTTTTGACTTTTTTGAATCAGAGGGCTGGGAAAACATCGATTCTAGTCTTGAGTCAATTGCCTATTCAGTTGTTGATGAGAATGGTTTGCGAACGTGGATCGAAAGCGATTTAAGCGGCAATCCTACAACAAACAGCATAGATAAAATAAAACAAACCGGTGAATTTCTTGACTCGTCAGAGATCATTGAAAATATATCCAGTCAAACTGGTTCAGAAAGTTTTAATAGCAGCATTTCTGGCGTAGCATTTGCGCTGGTTGACGAATCAGGGCGGCGTACTTGGTTGGAGGCCGATTTAAATGGTGATCCTACCAGTCAAAGCGTCAACCGAATGGCCGCGGCGCTTGGGCTTGCTAACAAATGGGAAAGTGGGCCCAACTTCGTTGCATGGGGTGATTCGCTAACTGCGGGAACTGGTGGAAATGGCACCCCGTACACACAACACTTACAGTCATTACTTAATAGCGTTGGCAGCTCGGCTTCTGTCACAAACAGAGGTGTGGGTGGCGAGGATAGTGTAACAATAACAGCGCGTACTAACGCCAATCCTTTTTTATGCGAAGTTGATAACGCCCAAATTCCCGCAACAGGTCGTGTCAATATTACGCTAATGCCAATTAACGGTGTTATTCCTGCCCCCCTTAAACAGGGGCCGTCGTCGTATGCTGCCACGTTAAATGGTGTGGCCGGGGTGTTTGGGAGAACCATTACTAACAGTATTTATCAATATTGGTTTGAGCGTGATACAGACGGAGATGCAGTCGAATGCATTGGTGAATACCCGCTGTACTTAACCAGTTCCTATGCTCACCAGGAAGATATCGCCATTATATGGATGGGACAAAATGGCCCTACTAATGCGCGTACTGTAAATGACGCCCGCGCCGTGGCGGCGTACCTATCCCCCCCGCAATCTCGCTACCTGGTGCTATCGAAGCCCGGTGGCAACAGTTACCAAGATGCCGACGACGCGGTGTTTTTTGCTGAGTTTGGCAGGCGATTTATTCCGGTTCGACAGTTGCTCAGTCGTTACGGGTTGCAATGGGCTGGCTTAACTGCCACACAGGCTGATTTGGACGATATGGCAACTGGGGCAGTGCCAGCATCACTGCGCTATGACGCAATCCACCTAAACACGCCGGGCTATCAGTGCGTAGCCAAGATAATTTTTGAACGACTTACTGAATTGGGATGGTTATAAATGGGCCGATTAATCCGCTTGCATGGTGTAAATCTAACTGAAGATGCACCGAGAATAATTACACGGGATCCAATTGAGTCAAACGGGTCGCTTATGTTGTTTGATGGTGGTTCAGTAGACTATGGTTTTAACGGTTTGCCAGATGCTGGTGAAGCGATTCCAAATGTTTTGTCACATTATTTGAAATCTATAGTGGGTGGCAATCCGTCCAACGCGTCACTTAATTTCACTGTCGCAAATAAATCGCCAAACAGCAGTGCATTTTTGGCTGAACGTACGTTAAAGGGGGGGATACATGGCATCAACTCTCTAACCAATCAAAGTGAAGCTGTAAATTACAAGTGGCTAGGTCCGGAAGCGGTTCGGGATTGGATTGTAGCTAATCCGAATCACTCGTACTACATAAGTTATTGGGGGGTAGTGACACGTGTCGGCGTGGATAATGCTGCCGAACAGTCGCCTTTCCATTTTACCAGCCAGTTTGGCGCCACAAACAATTTTCATTTTCACTTTCAGGGCGGTAAAGCGGATAGCGCAATATCTCCCACTTACTACACAGACAATGTTAACGATGATCACTTCAGCGGCCGCCCTACGCCCTACACCCGATATTCAGCGGTTCAAATCGCCTCTATGACGGGTAATGGGGTAACAGCAACAGACAATATCGCACTACTGGTAGGAATAGGGGATGCTTGGCAAAGCTTCAATATTAATGCAGGTGCAAGTCGGATTTTGTATCGTGCATACATAGAAGATTTAAGTATATCCGGCAGGTCTTTTAATACTGTAAATGATATTGACACCGCTCTATACGCTGCAGCGTTTAGCGAAGGCGGCAAGTTTTACAATGACTCATATACTTCGCCAAGCAGCATACCGTAAGGATAAATTATGACTTTCTCATTAATTAATTCTCTAATTTCATCTTTAGTACCTTCTCTTTTAGATAAGCCTGGTGTTGGTTTTTCTATAGGAACGCTTATGGTGACTGCTGAAGGCGATGTGCTTTATACCGCTGATGACATGTTACTGGCGAACGGTGGACCCCAGGCAAAGAGTACGTCCAGGCCGAGCGTTCTATTACATACCAGTGACAACAACTTTCTTAAGACCATCGACAATGAAACATTAATTATTTAAGGAACACGCCATGACCATATCAACAGCATCGACACTACTTTCAACAGCCGATACCCAGGCTGCGCTTGCGGCTGGTAAAGCCTTGTCAGACTCCCTCTCACCGGAACAAATTGGGCCTGCATCCAGCGCAGCCTTAATAACTAGTCGACAAGTTGCAAGAACTAACAAAATAACCGTTCAGGGCGACTCGCTTGCAGATGACGCATTCGATGTTGTCAGCGCTAATCAATCAGGCTGGAACGACTGGTCATATCTAACGTGGTTTCGCCGCTACATTAATGTGTCCTACAGTATTTCGGCCAGCAATTTACGAGCATTAGCGAGCCAGGGCACAGTTCATTTAGTGAACACGCAATTGCCACAGGCTATTGCTAGTGATTGTGGTGTTGCTGTGACGATGATTGGTACGAATGATTTGGGGTTGGGTGTCGATGTGATTGGCAACCTGACGACGTTTTATGATGCGCTGCGTGATAATGGTATCAAGGCGGTCGCGTTGCCGGTACTTCCACATGATGCCGCAGACCCTTTGACGGCAGCAGAAATGGCCGATGCGTGCACCATTAACCGATGGCTGTTTGAGCGGGCGCGTGTCGATCCAAATATGACCTACCTGACGGGCCTTGATGTGTTTACCGACTATGCTACTGGTCACGCCGTTACAGGATATTTACGTGATGGTATACACACCACTAAAATTGGCGCTGAGGTGCTCGGTCGCGCCCTCGCCGAGCAATTTAACGCAGTGTTTGCTGGGCCTTCTGATGCAGCGTATGCCGTGGGAACCAACGCTTATGATGCTACGACCAACCCCAATGGGAACGCGCTGCCGAATCCTTTCGCTAATGGCACGGGCGGTAGCCTGGCCAACGGCGCAACCGGGACGGTCGCAGACAGTTTTCTAGTGTATCGCTCCAGTGGTTCAGCCACATTTGGGTGTGCTGCGTCCAAAGAGGTGATCGGTACGGTTCCTCACCAGGTAGTGACGCTCAGTGGCACTGGCGATGGTTACATTGCGATCATCGAGCAGTCCGTGGCATTACCTGCGGGATGGGGGGAGGGAGACACTCTGCGTGGTTCAGTGAACATCCTACTCGATGCCGTTGGGATTGATTATTTTGCCGTAGGTGTCTGGGCCGCCCCGAGTGTGGGGTATGATGGCGGGCGAACCGCTGCCAATGGTGATTTTCCAGGGCAAGTGTCTGGGCGCTGGTCGGCTGATGTCGTTGTGCCTGCTGGGGCAACAACGATAAAGCTCAGTGTCTATGCTCAAGTTAAATCCGGAGTTGAACTAAGTGGCACTATAAAGGCCAGTAAGTTTTTCATAGAAAAAGTTAACTAATTTTTATTCGTAGATATTCTGTTTTAAGCATTTTAATTTTCTATGACCTACTCAACTACAACACACCAGGGTGTCGTAGTCGAAGAATACGTAACTGGCCGTATTCTTCGGATTACCCATAAAGGGCAGAGTTTTAAATTCTTTGCCCAATCAGAAGGGAAATCCGGAGTGGCCATTTACATAGGTCACGGAACATTAACAGCGGCTATAAAAAGAGCAATCAGAGCCTGGGCTTCCGAACGCGGAGTTACTATAGGTAGCTGGGGCCGAGACAAAGACTTAAATACAGCAATAAAGCCATAGGAGCACGATATGCAGAATTTAATCAATCAACAAGAGCTACCAGATGACGGTGGTGTGAAATTAGTGAACATTGACCCGAAGAACGGAACCTTCAATATCTATAAACGTAATCCAGATGGCAGCTACCCTTCAGCACCGTATAAGACGGTTGATAACACATCTGAATCGAAAGATACGATCTTCTACGCTCCCACCCCAAAAGGACTTATTTGGAAGGTTGAACTGCTGAATGGAGCTGAGGCTAGTTTCACACGTCATGCAACTCGAAACGCGTAAATAAGTAGGATTTAAAATCTATTATAATATTTTTTAAATCCTGCCGCCGCGCTACAGATAAACATGTCAACTCTGGCATTCCCCTAATCGTCATCCCGAAAAGCGCGAAGCGCGCCACTGTCATCCCGAAAAATGCGCAGCATTTATCCGGGACCTAAAAGCAAACCATATTAAGCTAAACAGACTGTTCATAAGATCCCGGCACAAGGCCGGGAC
>NZ_FQWD01000016.1 GCF_900129565.1 Marisediminitalea aggregata
ACCAAATGCACCAGCTTTGATTTTAACCGGGGCTTTGTGAATAGACGCGCCAATGCCATTACGGATAGTCTCGTACCCCATCCAGCGAACGGTTAGCACTCGGCCATCGGCAGATAATACTTTATCGCCCATTTTAATGGATTCAACCGGGCGCTCCCCATCAGGCGTACGAATAGAAGTGCCGGCAAGGAAGCAGTATGTATAAGGGTCGGACGTGTTAAAGTTTTGCAATGAGGAACCGACTGCAGTGGAATAACTATTGTCATTGGTAAATAGATATGAGTAACCGTTAAAGTCATCTCGTACAACTACACCTTTTGCGGTAGTGCCGATAACTGTACCAGCCGTGCCCGAAAACATAGTAATTGAATCACCAATAGCAACCTGGTTATCAGGATTGCCATCTCGATTGTCGTTTAGTGCATTATACGAACCTGAATAGTTGTTACCATTATAAATAGTATAATTTGGCGAACTACCACTCAGATAAAAACGATAATTGAATACTTCTGCTGCCATAGCTACATCCCTTACTTCGTATTATAAATCCCAAACCGGATAAGATTATCTGCAAAATGAGACAGTTATTTCAAAAGACGCCATCGTAAACTCACGTATAGGGCGCATCAATGGGAAGTTTGGGGTGTTGTGCTAACTTATTATTTTGAAGCTTTTGTCATAATAATTCGATGAAACGGATTAAGTTAGTGACCATAGCACTCTAGTTGTTTATTATTTGTATTTAAACAATTGTTTTAACATAGGAGTTTGGGGCTATTGATTTAACCGACAGCCTGAGATTTTGTGAGTAATATTAATTTTTTATCAAAAACAAATCAGGTGGTAAGTGAACTCTTTGAGCTCGCGTATAGGGTTCCCATCGGCGAATTTAAGCAGCATTGCTTTGAGTTAATCGCGCGTCACCTGGGCATTGATTCAGGCGTTTGGATTACACGTACTGAACAACAAGTGCGGTTTTATGAAGAGGATAGCTTCACCTTCAATTTACCGGATGGGTTTATGGAGGATTACCATCACTTGAGTACTGTTTCCCAACAAGTGCAACAAGTGTTTGGCGTAATGCTGGGAAATCTCGATAAAACCTGTGATATTCTTGATATTGTGCCAAAGCAAGAATGGCTCGGTTCCGACATGTACAAATTATATTGTCAAAAATATGATTTGCACCACTCACTGATGACTATTTCAGTTAATCCTCAAAGCCAGGTCATGAACATAATAACGTTTGCCCGCCATGACGCTGAACATTCATTTTCCGAACATGACAAATTATGTAAGGAATTCCTGGTGCCAAACATGATAGAGGCATTACGAATTAATATACTTAGCGCCTTTATACCACTCCCTAACGCGATGCTGGCGCACCGAGCGGTATTAGATGGTTATGGCAATATAATCGAAGCAGAAGAACCCTTTATAGCTGTATTGGAGCAGGCTAATTTAATCATAAACAATAAAGTTCAAATCGATGTTTCACACGGTGATGAGTCATTTTCAGTGTCTTCGTTACAATTCCGGGTCACAAACTATAGCGGATTACGATTCGTAGAAGTGCAAACAACTCCTTTGGAGGAACTGCTCGGCCAACGAAAACTAGAAATCGGCCATTGGCTGGCTAAGGGAAAAAGTAACAAAGAAATTGGCAATCATTTGGGCATTTCGGAAGCCACAGTGAAAAACCACCTGAAACAAATATTCAGAATTTTGGATGTATCTTCCAGGCAGCAAGCGATCTCATACTTTCACCAACAGCTAAAAAGTTAACCCTATGGCTCTGATGCAACTCACTCATCACTCACAAGAACAACGGCTTGGAAAGTGTATTTCAAAAATATATCACCATACTCAGGGTAATACCCTAGATACCTTCAAGCAGCATTGTTTCCGCGAAATCTGCCAGGTCGTCGACCTGGGGCCGAGCTATTGGTTGATTGAAGACACTGAAGGGCATCTGTTGGCTCATACACTGCTAGCCACTAATACAGTTGCGTGCCCTGATGCTTTAAATGATTCACAAATTGCACTATTGCAAACATTACCTGCCGACGGAATGGCCAAAATGCTTGATGACAATATATTCAGCAAGCAACTTTCTGCCTGTGCTTTAGCTGTTAAGCAAGCTGACTCTAACCTTATCCATCGTTTTTTGTTTTTACCAGCGCAGAAGGACACATCGTTAGACGAAGAGCAATTACAACAACTGCAATTTATTGCGCCGCATTTAGCAACGGCAACCCGGCTTAAAACCCTGCAAAATGCACGTCTAAAGCGCAGAGGCATCCATGTTGCACACGCGATCTGTAATCATTCCGGCAGCATACTTGAAATGAGCGAAACTTTTCGCGCCGTTTTAAGCGAGCAAATCCCTAGATGGCGAGGCATTAGCCTTCCCTTTAGCCCCTCAACAACACGTTCGTTTGTAATTGAGGAGAACTGCATTTTTCATATTGAGCCATTACTGGGTTATTGGTCGGTAGAAGTCATGTATTTCGAAAATATGTTTTGCCAGCTGAGCAACAAAGAAAAGCAAATTTGCTTCTTGCTAAAAAAACATTTTAAAAATAAGCAGATTGCTGAAGAACTGGGTATTTCGCAAAAAACCGTCGACAATCACCTTACAAATATTTATAGAAAAACGGATCTTTCATCAAGACACGCGGTGATTGCCAACCTCAAATAAACAATGCCGCCAACGGCCAGGGAATCTTGAAAAGCTATTGTATTGCAAGATTCTTTGGCCTGACTAATTTGCCTCGTTTGCTATATTGATGGCGTTAATGTATAGGCGCTTGAGTTTTTCAAATCACGCCAAAACATCATGTTACTGTACTTCTCAAATAGCTCTGGCGGAAGCACGGTTTTTCG
>NZ_FQWD01000006.1 GCF_900129565.1 Marisediminitalea aggregata
ATTGAACTTGCCATGAAAAATCGGTGGGGATATCGAACTGGGATAAGCCCAAACCATTGGATCCCTGGTCGAGATTATGCCTTTATTGGAAAGCTAAATTTTATTGGTGTCGAAATACTAGAGCCTGGGAGAACTTGCAGAGCAATTGGAGGGTTTGTATTGCCCAAACAAGATTTACCATTAATCAAAAACGGCTTTACTTGGCATATTTGTGAGGCTTACACCATAGTTGGTTACGTAAAGGTTGTTTCAGAGCCGCGCACATAACAAACGCATTAACACTCGCTGCGCTCGCTAGGGACAAAAACACGTAGGCTCCCTGCGCTTCGCTTGGTATTGTAGCCTACGTGTTTTTGCCCGTTATGCGGAGCGTTATGCCTCAGGTAAATGAAAAAATTAGTTCTCATTTTTAAAGTTGTCTTTTTAGTTTTGCTCGGAGTTCTTTCCGTAAAAATGATGTACGGTGATCCCGTACAGAAACCAATAGAGTCACTTTTAGCACAGCGCATTGATTATGCCGAATGTCCTACCGATAAATACGCAAGGCCATTTTTTCAAGTTAAAGGCGATGAGACAAAATTTCATGTTATTAAAGAATTTGCCTATCGGACAGGATGCTCTGGGAAGAAAGAAAGCACAATCATCGGTAAATCCGTATCCTTTAGCTATTTCAAAGATTCACCAACTTCTGGCAAAGTAGTAGAGGTATCTATAAACGGTAGTCAGATTTATTCACAAAATGAATTTGTGGGTAAATCAACTTCAGCAGGGGCGTTGCTCTTTATGGTTGTTGTCGCATTCTCAATCTGGAGCTTTTTTGGTGTAAAAAGGCATAACAATCCACTGTAGTCGCCCGCAAGCAGGCTGGGACAAATACACGTAGGCTCAGTCGCTTCGCTCCAATTTTAGCCTACGTGTATTTGCCCCTAAGTGGGGTGTTATAGCGCTAAAAGGATTTATAGCTTTGCATTATTTTGATCCACCTAATATCGAAAAAAGCATCCTTCGGAAGGCCGGAATAAACGAAACAGTTTTAGTTCCTATTAAGCCCTTCAAAGGCGCTTTGCCTCAAAACTGTCTCAATAACGTTAAAGCTTATATTGATAGTTTCGGCGGTGAGGTCCAGCTGGGTTGGATATTTTCGATTATGGGAAACATTGCACTCAAGCTAACTGCTCATGCTGTTGTGAAAACTAATGAACAAAAGTTTCTATGCGTTACTCCAAATCCATATAGAAAAGACAAAGTTCGCTTTAGTCCTGACAATGGCGTTAACGCTCTTATAGTTAATAACTTTTTACCACAAAAGCTAGTTCCACTGATTACCAATAAGATGTTAGACAACTATTTAGCCTTGGAAAGAGAAATGAACGACCTAAGGCTAGCTAATTCAGGATTGGTCTCTCAGAAACAAGTTCTGGATATTCAACTGAAGGCACAGGTCTTATACCCATCGATATTGCAACTAGCTAAGGAAAACACATCGCAAAAAGATTATTGCTTTTGCGGATCTAATAAGAAAAGAGCCAAATGCTGTAAGTAGGGCCGCGCCATAACAAACGCATTAACTCGCTCGCGAGCTCGCTGGGACGCTAACACATGGGCTGCGTCACTTTGTTCCTAATTTTAGCCCATGTGTTATCGCCCTTTATGCGGGTGTTAGGTGCTACAAGGAAAATGGATTTGTTCGAAGCTCTTATAACTTCTACGGTTGTTTGCTTTACAGTTCTATTCAGCTCAATTTGGGCGTCTAACACCTACAAAGATAAGGGACTGTTGGCGGTTTTATTGTTTTATTTCAGCCTTTTTACCATTAGCGGGTATGAAGGCACAGCTCCTCACGTAATACAAAGCCGGGAAAGGGAGCTACTTATAAGCCTTTTTATTATGTACTCTGTACCCTTGGGTTTAGCCGCCTTATTTGTAAAACTGTCTCAAAATATAAAGTCAAAAACTCGTAATGTAATGGCATCCATTGCTTCCATAATTACAGGCGTTGTTTGGCCGTTTTTTACGCTAGTAACTGTTTGCACTGTAGGCTTAGATTGTATTTAGTGGCAACAAATAAAGGGTGTTTTAGTACGCACCTAACAAAAAAATTATGTCGCCCACAGGCGGGCTGGGACACAAACAAGCAGGCCCTGCTTCGCAGTTTAGCCTACATGTTTGTGCCCCATATTTAAGTGTTATACGCTAAGGACACATCAGTGAGATTAATAGCAGTTTTACTTGCTCTTTTTATGACAGGATGCGCCAAAAATTATAATAACGAAGTTGCAACGTATGAAGCTGTCAGTAATGGATATCGCATAACCGTAAATGGAATGCGTGGCAATATGGCACACGATCCCATTTCATTGATTTTTAGAGGCTCTAGTGAAGTTTCGGAAGTTATAAATGTTCCTCGAATCTCAGGTATAGTCCAAGGGAATGAAATACCTACCGAAAAAGGTCATTACAAGTATTTGGGTTTTATAAGTTTTGTAGATGGTAAAATGATTATAGATCTTCAATACGATGATTATGACCGTGGAACAACACCGGACAGTTGGTGGAATGGCTCGTATATTTTAAAACGGGCGGAATAGCGTATAACAAACCAAGTCAGCGGGACACTAACACGTAGGCTCTCGTCACTTCGTTCCGTATTATAGCCTACGTGTTATTGCCCCTGCTTGGGGCGTTATACGACTACAAGGAATGTTTTATGAAAACTATATTTTTAACAGTATTTCTCTTTATTTTCGCTACTGCACATTCAGTTTGTGCAGAAGAGTTGTTTTCTGTTTCTTCAGCAGAAAGAGGGATTTCCGCATTTGATTTTAAAGTCATAGAAGTTAAACGAGCCGAAGGCTTCTCTGTTTTGGAAATACCTGGCTTCCAAGATCGCACAGCGAGCGCTAGTCGTTGGATGATGTGTATGTATACAGAACTCGCTGTTTTACGAAACAAAGAAATGTGGGCTTCGATTTATACAGATAATAGTGGTGACGACGTTACGATTGTATTTCCTCAGTCTACTTCTCTTAACGACCCAGCTTTTGATAATGTTGATTTATTGGGAACTGAGCCACAAATCGTGCCTGTTGAGTTATTTAAGAAATTCTGCGGGTTGAAATAGGCGACGTATAACAAACCGCTGTAGACGCACGCGGGGCGTGCTGGGACAAAAATACGTGGGCTGTCCTCGCTTCGCTCGTTATTATAACCCACGTGTTTTTGCCACTAAGTGGGGTGTTAGTTCCCAAGCTGTATCCCATTGTTCAAAGGAATGAATTTGAATTTAGTAAAAGTAGGACTGCCTAAGCCGCTCTATTGGCCTTTAAAAATTTTACTCTGTATAGCGGCTGCTTATGTTTTTTATCAAATCATGGTAGACATAAACGATGGCTTTATTACACGAAGAGGTCTTGTATATTCCTTAGAATCAGAGCCTCGAACCTTCTATATTAACATTGCTAAGCGTTTTGTTATTTTCGCGGCATTAATTTGGTTTGGAACATCAGGAACTAGTAAAAAGGTAATATCAAGCAGTGGCAACTAACAAAAAAAATATGTCGTCCGCAGGCGGGCAGGGACACAAACTGGCAGGCGGCTTCGCCATTGTAGCCTGCCTGTTTGTGCCCCATATTTAGGTGTTAGGTTTCTATGAATAAAATTCAAACCCTCTTGTTTCGATTAAGCGCCAATACCTGCGCAATTTTTGGCGTCATCTCTGTCATTTGTGCTATTGCTGCAATAGAAAACTTTGAATTAATCTTTGAAATCACAAAACCATTCGCCATTATTTCACTAATCACCATTTTCCCTCTATTTATTGCATTTGTTTTAATTCGTATTAAATATTCCATAGCATCAAACGGAAAAAATACAGGCAAAAAGAAAGGTCTTAACACACATATTAGAGATACAATTGATAATTTTTTAGAGCCGATCAAGGCTCTATTGAGCATATCTAAAGTTCATTTAGTCGTTTTTGTTTTATTAATTATCTCAGGCGGTTTTATGTATCATTCATTTCAAATTGGTGGGGTTAGCTGGGCATTTGGAACACCTTTTGAAAAACACCATGCTATTAGTTTTGGTACAACGGCTGCACTTTTTTACGCAATCATGCTTCCTTATTATTCTTACAGAGCATCGCAAAGTGCTTACAGTGCAAACGAAACCTAAAAAAGCCAAGCAGGTGGGACAATCACATGTGGGCTCCCGTCGCTGCGCTCCATTTTATAGCCCACATGAAATGGCCCCTTCTTGGGGGGGATGTACCTCCAGAAGAAGTAAACATAGGAAGTTTATATGAGCATAGAAGCGCGAAAAGTTCTAGAGGCGTTGGAATCTTCCGGTAAAGAAGGCGTTGGCGTGATTACTCTCTCCTTAGAAACAGGTTACAGTCAATCAGAACTAAGAAGTTTCTTTAAAAATCATAAACAGTATTGCGTCCCGCTTAACGGAGAGACCAAGTATAAACTTAGTCAATTTACTGAAACATGCGATTCTGTTGATAAAATGCTGAAGGAAATTGAACGGCAAAAGGTAAATGATCGAGTATCTAGAGCTTTTTACTATGGCCTAATTGCCGGATTAGTTATCGCTAATATTGGCACATTCGCTGAGTTGTTATTTTGAGCAAGGTACATAACAAAAAAATTATGACGCCCGCAGGCGGGCTGGGACACAAACAGGCAGGCGGCTTCGCCATTATTGTCTGTTTGTTTGTGCACCATATTTAAGTGTTATATGCCTTTGAAATACCGAGGATTTATTTTTGGATTATTTGGTTCCTATACTGGGGATAGCTTCCAGTCTTTTCGGGCTGATTTCTATCCATCTCGGTGCGAGTGGTTTTCCTAGGAAAGAAGCAATGAATGGCGTCAAGGGCGAAAAGTTCTCGGGTGTGGCGGAAATTGACGGGCGGAAATACAATGTTCAATTTGTAGTTGGTAGCGATAATTTATGGCTTTTGAGCAGTTTTCCAAGTTTTGGCCTTGTGCTTGATTTGGACGAACTGAAACTATCAAAGAAGAAGAGTTTTATAGGTTATCAGGTGAGAATTATTTCTCATGATGTGTACACTGAGCACTTGTTTAATGAAATCATTGTGTCTGTTCGAGTGTCCAAAAAGCTTGAAAAGTTTTCGCACGGAAAGTTGTTATGCGGAAGCATATAACAAACCAATAAACGCGCTTCGCTGGGACACTTACTCGCAGGCTCCCAGTCGTTTCACTCCTAATTCTAGCCAGCGTATTTTTGCCCCTAAGCGGGGTGTTAGGCTTCTCACATAGACAACTGGTTTTACAATGGAAAAGAAGATTTCTAAGTTCATTCAAGAATTTTTATCCTTCACACCACAAGGCTCTATATATTCTGTGGCGCGGATACTAAATCAAGAAGAACACGAGAAGTATAAAGGCACTATGATCAGATGGAGTTCTTGGCATTTTTGGTATTACGATGCACCAAAGTCCAAAACTATCAAGATAATCGCAAAAGATTTTCGTAGTAAGATTGGCATGTATGGAATTGAAGGTGCTAACTCACTTGTTACAGGCGTTATAGCAAGAGAGTCCGGCGGTTGTGTTTTCGTAACAACATACTCTATAGGTAATAAAAAAATGGAACCACTGTGTTTTGTAATGGAAAACCAAGATAAAGATTGGGCACTGATGCAACATAAGGGTTAAATAAGCTAAAGTGGTAAAGCCTAACAAGCCAATCAACTCACTCACTTCCTTCTCTGGTGTGATAGGGCACGTATTTTTGCTCGCTATACGAGCCGATTGATTTCAGGGTTAGCACTGCGAAATGAATGAAGAAGAGAAAGAGAAGCTTGATCGAGAGTATGCGGCGGAAAGGTTTGGAATATACGCACCTTTCATCGTAATAATTGCTTTACTCTTTGTTATTACTGCCTGGTATATTTTTAATCAGCCTACATCAAGTCAAATTGTCGTGGGGGTTGCGATGAACCACAGAGCGCTACTCCATGACGAAGGCCATGACATATTCCTGTATGTTGCGCTGGATGATCGCAAACAACTAGTGAAAGTCAGGCTGCCTGGTAAAACCCCAATAAGAGTCGGTGAAAAAGTGGAAATGAATAGGCTTTTCAGCGACGGTTCTGATTATGAAAAATATGTTTTTCATCGGTATGTCGATGATTAAAAATAAAATTTTCATTAATTCGCCTGAAAACTCGAATATAGAATATCGTGGGTTAAATTTACTTGTAAGCTGGATTTCTTCGCTTAAATTTAGTTAAAGAGTTACTGCTGCCCATGGTTCATAATAAAGTTTAAAGTGAATTTGATTGAGAGTATTTTTAGTGGCCTAAGTGCACTATTACTGTTCTTTAATGTCCATCAGTTTATATTGACTACAAAAGCGACCAACAGGAATTAAGAATATGAAAATGCTTGGAGTAGTTGGTTTTCTTCTGATATTACAAGGATGCTCTATTGTTGGTGCAGTTTTGGACAGTAAGCTTCCAGAAACCTCAAGCGACAATCAACGCCGAAACACGCAGCGACCTAGCGATGATGCATCACTTTCAGGTCTCGGAGGGGAGATTGACCTAGCGATATTAAACTACGTTATCACTGGCGAAAAACCAGAGGGAGCACCAAAACCTCAAAGCTGCAGTGACCTGTCGGGCACGGATAAGAAAAATTGCATCAATAGAGTCAACGGAATAAACGAGCATATTAGAAAGCATGTTGAAAAATACTAATGTGGCACTTAAGCAGGTAAGAGCGAGCACAAACACATTATTGCGGGATTAAGCTAAGCAAACGTGGCAGAGTGACTGCTCAAAGGCTGGGGAAGAAGAGGGATGAATGGCAACACCAGTACATAGCAAGTTAATCAATAAAGCTGCCAGGGAAGTGTTGAAACCTATTGGATTGGTAAGAAAAGGGCAGTCCCGGTTATGGTTAGACGACAACGCGTGGTGGCTAATAATGGTAGAGTTTCAGCCGTCAAGTTGGTCTAAAGGTACCTATCTCAATGTTGGAATAAGTTGGCTTTGGTACCCCAAAGATTACATGTCATTCGATATCGGATATCGAGAGAATTCATTCATAGAATTCAAGGACGAAGACACTTTTTCCAGAGATACAATTGCGTTAGCAGAGAAAGCAAAGGAATGCGTGTTTAGCCTTCGCCAATCAATGTCTTCTCCTGAGCTCGCAAAGGCTTTTGTGTTAGAGAACACCAAGGGCGGTGAGCGGAATATTTGGGGATGTCTTAATAAGGGCTTAGCTTGTTTACATGCGCTAGACTTTCAAGGCGCGCGTGTTCATTTAGAAAATGTAATTCAGTGCTCTGATGAACGAGACTGGGCTATTTCGGTTAAGGATTTTACACAGTCAATATTAAGTCTACAGCCAAAAGAACAGATAAAAGCTATTCAAAACGCAATCATACAATCTCGCAAGCTTAAAAAACTCCCGGAAATGAACGTAACGTTTGGCGCAAGTGCCTAACGAAAAGTTCCACGCCCACAGCGAACGGCGGCAACACAGGCGTTTAATAACTCCTGAGCACCTATCACAAAGACACGCGGGTAATTAAACTGTAAACAGCGTCGCTTTTTGTTCTAAATGCGAAATTAATACTCAAAGACACTTTTCGTTTAGTAAAGCGTCACTATATCTGATACGTTAGTGTTATAACGTTTCTCATGAAAAAAGGAATTGAAATGAAAAACTGGGAAGACCTATCCATAATCCAAAAACTCATTATTGGTGTGGCCATCATTGCCGTTGCGGTGATTGCTCCCGAAATCGGTATGCTGCTGCAATTTGGAGGTATTGAAGTTGCGTTTGCCTTTTTGGTCTTCAGCCTTAAACCAGTACTGCATTTCGTCCAAAATTCTTATGCAAAACTAGAAAATATTGCCGCTTTGGTGGTCATAAGTTGGCGTCACAGCGCGTCTGCCAGACCAGGCGTGTTTGCATTGCAAGCTTCATTTTGTTTTCTGGCGCTGGCTTTTACCGGCTCTTCGTTTTTCGCCGTCAGCTTTTTTATGCCCGGATTACTGTTAAACGGTGCTCTCGTTTAGCTCGTGTAAATTACTATTTCAAAGTACCGCTAGCAGGGGCTAAGGAACAGGATTATTAGGTTACTTAATCTGGTCACTCTATGAAGTTAGAACATGGCAAAAGCTACAAACGAGGGATTATTATACTATTCTTAGTATGGGCGTTATTCTCAGTGTTGCCTTTGCCAAATAGCCCAGACAATCCGGCTTTGTTGGGTTTTGCTTTATCTGTTTTAGGCGTGGTTGCCTATCAAGCCTATTCTGGCGTTGCGCTCGATCAATTTTGGCGAGCGAGTATATCTGCAAGAATCAATAAAATAGGTTTATTGCTACGCTTGTTTTCGAGGGCATCATTGCTGTTTTTGCCGCCACAAGAGCGTACTAGTGATAAAAGAAAAATATAGTCCTAGATTTCGGGGTAGTGGTTTTTGCCCGACATTCAGGTAATAACATCGGGACGACACTTACTCCAAGGAAATAGGAATGAACGTGAAATTAGTCAGAACTATACAGTTTTTAGCACTCTTGACGGCAATCGCTAGTGTTTGGCTCTCTGAATTTAGTAGTATCAAAGGAGCTATATTACTTACTCTTCCTTTTTGCACATTCTTCGCAACCATAAAGCCCACTGATACCAGAGACATCATTAACATAGCTGCTTTTGTTTTTTTAGCGCTGGCAGCTATATCTGCGGTTATGCTTTTTGCTATCGAGCCAGACGCACAAGCTGCGATAGGCGTATTCTTGTTGCTAGCCCTTCAGTATTTGATCTCAATCGTGTTTCTTATTGCCTACTGGCGAGGGAATGGTCGTTTAGGAAACAAAAGCGTATAGCGAAATTTACCAGTTATTGATTAGCATTATATACGCTTAGAATGCATTTCTTGTCTTTATGCGCCTGTGTTGCTATTTCGACTATTGGTAATACCACTCAACCACAATAGCAGGTCAATAGCCTTATCTTGGAATCACCAAGGTGTAATTAAAATACGAATTAATTCACCTATAAATGATTATTTTTAAACTATTATTTTAGTATTTATTAAATTGTCAGCCTTTCAGTTATTTGCTTATTTGTTTCTTGATTTTTAATTTTTTGTAAATTAATCTGGATTTTCTTTATTTTGGTAAGGCCAATTGTGGTGCGTTTATATTTTGTTCCGGACAGAAACTGAGCTTACTGCGCCGTTAAAAATCAACAAACGACTACTACATAGTCGAAAGGAACAGACAACATGAAACTTTTTATACTCGGGTGGCTGGTTATTTATAGTGTGTTTCTTCATGTCACTCATGCTGAAGCACAGGCGCAAAATGAGCAAAGACTCCCTGAGCCACTGATTCAAAATGTGTCAGGCCGGGATACGGTGAGTCTGGATGGTCAGTGGACCTATATTATCGACCCGTACGAAAACGGGTACTACAACCATAGGTACGAGCCACATACTCATGGGTATTTTAAGAATGCAAAAATGACATCTCCGTCGCAGTTACTGGAGTATAACTTTGATACTGCTGACAAGATCACCGTTCCCGGCGACTGGAATACACAGGAAGACCATCTGTACCTTTATGAAGGTACTGTGTGGTACAACAAAAACTTTACCTTCAAAAAGCAACGCGACCAGAACTATTTGTTGTATTTCGGCGCTGTAAATTACAAAGCCATTGTTTATGTTAACGGCAATAAAGTAGGTGAGCACGAGGGCGGTTTTACCAGTTTTAATTTTGACATAACCCAGCATCTCAAAGACGGCGATAACTTTGTTACTGTTAAAGTAGACAATCGTCGCGAGAGAGATCAGGTGCCTACAGTCAATACCGACTGGTGGAATTATGGTGGTATCACTCGTTCGGTAAGTATTGTGTCTGTTCCCCAATCATACCTGTCGGACTATCGAATTCAGCTTTCCCCTGACAAAGGCAATACCATTAAAGGTACTATTGTGCTTGCGGGCCCTGCGGATCACAAAGGGAATGTGGCAATCAGCATTCCTGAGTTAGGTGTTCGCGAAACCGTTAAAGTGAATAAGAGCTCAACGACGACGTTTTCTTTCACAGCGAATCCCGCACTATGGTCGCCCGATACGCCTAAGCTATATGATGTAGAGATTTCCTATAACGGAGAAACCATTCACGATCGCATTGGATTTCGCACCATTGAAACTCAAGGCGAGGACATTTTGCTAAACGGCCAATCAATTTTCCTGAAAGGCATTAGCATTCATGAAGAGTCGCCGTTGACGTCGGGCAGGGCATGGAGTGAAGAAGATGCCCGTACCTTATTGCAATGTGCGAAAGAATTGGGCTGTAACTTCGTGCGCCTGGCGCATTATCCGCATAACGAACATATGTTAAGAGTCGCTGATGAAATGGGCCTTATGGTGTGGTCCGAGATCCCGGTTTACTGGACGGTACTGTTCGACAATCAAATGGTTTACCGTAAAGCCGAACAGCAACTCGCTGAAATGATACATCGCGATATAAACAGAGCCTCTGTGATCATGTGGTCCATGGCGAATGAAACACCATCAACAGACGCGCGACTCACGTTTATCTCGAGTCTTATTAAGCAGGCGCGTCAGCTCGACAGCACGCGCCTTATAACGGCAGCAATGGATACCCAAAGTAGCACAAAGAACGGTATTCTGATCGATGATCCCCTGGCCAGTGAAGTGGATATCATTGGCGTTAACAGCTACTGCGGCTGGTATGTATCTGAAGCATCAAAATGTTCGGGGCTAAAATGGGAGTCCAAGTATCAAAAGCCCATTATTATGAGTGAACTCGGTGCCGGCGCACTGCAGGGCTTACATGGTGAAAGTAACGAACGGTGGACAGAAGAGTTTCAGGCGTCAGTGTACATTCATAACCTGGAAATGGTGGACAACATGTCCGCGCTCAGAGGTTTAAGTCCATGGATCCTGAAAGACTTCAGATCGCCTCGCAGGCCACTTAAACATATTCAGGACTTTTGGAATCGAAAAGGGCTGGTTTCAGAAAAAGGGATTAGAAAGAAAGCCTGGTACGTGCTGCGAGACTATTACGAAACAAAATAGTTCATTAGGAAGTACAATCCGCTGTTAAACAGGCTCTGTTCGAAAGAACAGGGCTTTGTTCTTTGCAATGTAGACTGCAATATCTTCTGTGATAGTCTGACATGCAACAACGTCTAATTGTGTGAAAGTGCAGGATGCAAAATGTTTGATTTATACGGGCTGAAATGGCCCAGATCGTTTGAGTTTGTTGCTGTTCAGCGGTCTGTCAGTGAGTTGAAGGTTGTCATATTTGCTTTTGGCATAGTATTGACACTGCTCATTGTTATTTTCGGCCTGCTACAAAACGCATCGTTTAAACCCTATGCTACGTTTACTTTTGCTTACAGTATCTTACTGTTACTTTTTGCCAGTTGGAGCGAAGATCACCCCATCTTTGCACGCTCAAGTGTATATGTTGTTGGTAGTCTGGTTGTCATTACCTCAGTCTACCAGACTACCGTTGGTTTCTTTGAAACAGGGGCTAGCATATACACGCTTTATCACGGATTAATATGGCTATACACCCTGGCCGTAGTATTCATGACAACAAGAGCGTTAGGACCAAAGACTCACATACGCAGCGAAGAAAAGACGAGCAGCAACGTGGTTAATCAATAGCGTTTCTGATCCAAATCAGGCGCGAAGACAAGTTATATACAACCGCAAAGTGCTGATGGAGTTGGCCAATTAACGCGCCTCACAGCAAAAATCAACGTTATGTTATTTAGGGAAAAATAAACAATGAAAACGATTTTATTCGTTCTGGCAGTATCTATTTTCTGTTGTACCGCAGTGGCAAACACAACAATGTACTCGCAGGTGGCGAGCCAATACCCTGAAAATGCATTGAGCAAGCAGCAGATTACTAATGCCGCAATGCAGGGCGAATGTCTTGTTCAAATAAAAGAGCTAACATTTAAAAAGAAGAATGATTTTGACCCTATTTCAGAATGGATCAATTACCGCTCGGTATCGCTGCTAGAGAAGTATTCTCCATGCGAAACTCTTATCATGCTGGAGGTCGCGAATAAGCAACTGCGCGATCATTCAAAGTAGATGGTTCGATACAGTAGACAGACTATTCAACAAAACTAACAGCAGTACAGTAATGGCAAACTATGAGTTTATTAGAAGATGCATGGGAAGAAAGGGAAGAAGTCGTTTATCCAGAGGTATTTGGTGATACCGGACCCGGTATCTATCCGTTGTCTAATGACGTTTTTGAGCAGTTAGACGCTCAGTCTGTAGATCCTCGTTGGCTTACGCATGGCGTGTTTCAGTCGCCGCCAAACGACACGCGGAACACATGGGTATATGTTACTTCGGGCATGTCTAATCCCTGGGAGTCTGATGAACCTCAGGACTACTCAGGTTTTGGTGTGGAATTTGTACTCGAAACAGAACAAGCGTCAACATGGGCAATAAACGTGTTGCACACCCTTATGGCGTACAATTTAATGCTGGCCAGTGGTCAAATGGGTGAACCCGGTTTGTTAGACTACGGCAACCGTATCCCTTTTGCCTTGTCTGATGATATTGCGGCCATGGTGATTGCACCAACTTTTCAACTTCCTGAAAATATAGATATAAAATCTGGACGTGTTGATTTTCTGCAAATTGTAGGGGTAACAGAAGCCGAACTTACGTACGCACAAGAGACGTCGTCAGAAGCGTTAATCGAAATGCTAATCGAAGAAACCGGCGGATTGATTACCGCTAAACAACGAAAGAGCGTGGTGTAGTGCTGAGACGATGGAGCATCACGGTTAACGGTTTAATGTAATATTGAAAATGGAAAGCTACTATGGAAGGGCGTTGTCTCTGTGAACATATTCACTTTTCGGTATCAGACGATGCCGTTACAGTCGTAAATTGCCACTGTAACTTGTGCCGTAAAATGAATGGCAGTGCGTTTTCAACCTACGTTGTGGTAAATGAAAGTGAGTTTGAGTTAGTTTCTGGCGCATTAAAAACAGTGCAGGTTTCAGAGCATGCGTCGAAGCATTTTTGCGAGCAGTGCGGAACGCCTGTTTACAATAAAAACCCCAATCTTACTGGATTAACGATTGTTTATCTGGGGGCTTTAGACAGCGCCGCTCAGCTTACGCCGGTTATGAATATATATTGTGAGTCACAGTTACACTGGACTTCTGATCTTGCGTCTCTCAAGCATTTTCAGCAAAACGTTGTTAAAGGTCAGTAACAAGCCGAACTGACACGGACCTGGTTGCAGAGTATTTTGCGTTTGAGAACGAACTCTGGCAATGTAACTTGAAAGTAAGAATACACAGGGAAGTGCAATGGCAAATCAGCGACGTAGGTCCTCACCAGACAGTGTGCTTGGCATGTACATGGCGTTAGGTACTGGCATTGGTACCGCATTGGGTGTTGTGTTTGGCGTAGTGTTTGATGTCTTGCCTGTTACCCTGGGGGCAGGCGTTGCGATTGGTACAGCGGTTGGGTTTACTCTGGGTATGGCCAGACAACATAAATAATACCTTATAGTTTAATACACGAAATGTTTCGGGTTCGTAGTAAGGTCTGAAAATAACAATAAATTACTAACAAGCGCTTATGAAAAGCAAACAACGAAAGAACCTGTTCAGAGTTGTTTTATTAGCAGGGACAGCCATTTCATTATTCTTTGTGCCTTGGATTTTGGTAAAGGCCTGGATCCTGCCGCTGCCTGACTCTGTGCAAGCGCAGGTAGATGAAGCAATTTCCCATGGTTTTGATGGCATGATCGTGTACGTCGATCAAGCTGGGAAACCACCAGAATTCTACACCGGTGGTTGGAAGGACAGGGATGCACGCATTCCCGCAGAACCTGACTCACTGTTTAAAATTGCCAGTATCAGCAAACTCTATGTTGCGGTTTCAATCGCTAAACTTGTCAAAGCAGAGTGCTTATCACTCGATAATACCGTTGCCGATTATTTTCCGGAATTAGTCGGCAAACTCCCATATGCTGAACAAATCACGGTCAGAATGTTAGTTCAACATCGTAGTGGTATCCCCAATTTCACCAGTAATCCTGCGTTCTGGCAGAACGAACAGGAAAACGGTAAGCACGCGCTGGATTTTGCGCTAAGCATGCCAACCAGCTTTGCACCTGGTGAGGGCTATGAATATTCCAATACTAATTATCTGTTACTACGGCAGCTCATTAAAAACATTGTGGGATACGACCATTTCCAATTCATAAAAGAAGAAATTTTAATACCGCTTAAGTTAACTAATACATTCGGCTCTATTCAAGACGTAGATTTGGACGATGTAATGAGCGGTTATTACGTAGGTATACCAGACGATTTTAAAGAAAATGAAAATGGCATGCTGGCCACCGCCGAAGATGTCGGCAGGTTTATACGAGCGTTAAACGACGGCTCAGTTTTCGATGAAGGAGAGCAGGCCATTTATTCATCGATTTACGTGTATGAACACGGCGGTCTGGTGCCCGGCTATCAGAGCCTGGCTGAATATCACAAAGATATAGATACCGTTGTAGTTCAATTCATTAATACCACGGACTTTGAAGGGTATGAGTGGAATCTGTCGGAGATCACTATTAACCGTATAGTGAAAATTCTGAAGCAAAGGCAGTAACACCAGATACCTGAAATACACTTCATAGATGGGCCAAGGACACGAATTTCATGACACTTAAATTTATAGAAACTGGTGAAGGCTTACCTAAATGGTCGAATCCCATCAGCCACGCCGTTGTAGTGGGTAACCTTTGTTTTGTGAGTGGGCAATTATCGGTAAACGAAGCGGGAGAATATGTTAAAGGGTCAGTAACTGAAGAAGCGCAGCGCGCCTTCAACAGTGTCTTTGCCGCATTGAAAGCAGCCGGTTTCGAAAAGCGCCATATTGCGTATATTGATATTGCATTTGCTGACTTAAACGACCTCAATGAAGTCAACGCGTTATACATGGCACTCTTCCCTGAAGGAAAACGCCCGGCGAGAACGGTATACGAAGCCGCCAGGTTGCCCTTTGACGGCAAGGTTAAAATTGTCGCGACGGCTGCAAAAGAAAGCGGTTCAGCAATCAATTAATCTGAAAGGAGATGCACACTCGGGTATGGTTTTAAACCTTTTCGAGACAACTGGCACAAGGGTAGTGACAAAGTAGACGCTTTCTTTGATGTAGCCTCTTATATAACCAATTTGTTTTAGGTTGCTAGCCTGTTTTATTTACCACCGTATTTAGGGATTTTACCAATGGGACAGTTATAAATGAGAGCACTGTTTTACCTGGCAGCTTCGGGCTTTGTTGCCGCACTTATCGTCCATCTGTTAACCATTCTGGGCGTGAATTATTTCGCCGAAAATAACGCGACATTCGTGCTGCATTTTCTGATTTTTATTCCGTTCATAGGGATGCTCATACATTCTCGTAAAGGAGCATTAACTTCAAATAAAAAGGCGTATTTTAAAGACTTGCTTAAGGGCATTCCCAAAGCAATGAGGGCGTTGGCCATTGGTGTATTTATCTATGCTGGCATTAACTTTATGTATTCGATAACGCTGTTATCAGATGGGTCACCGGCTATTCAGGAGGGTAATTTAGTCTTACTCGATCACGGTCGCTATGTAAGGGAACTTTCTGAGGCTGAGTTTTTTGCGCTTAAGCGGGCAGGCGTGAGGGCATTTTCCGGGCACTGGTTAGTGTTCTTTTTAATTCCGGCTGTCTACTTCAGGTATGCAAATAATGGAACAAAAGGATAAGCATCGGTATGGACATAATCTTTAACCTAAAAGAAGAGGCTGATTGGGCTTCTGAACTGAATAAAGACATTGAGCAGACTTTCCCAGAGTATTTTTTGTCTAATCCAAAGCTAGGCACACCAGAATGGTGGAATAGCATCGATGAAGATACCAGTTATGGGCGAATTACCCACGTTGGCGAGTACCTTGAAGAGGGTGAACTGGTTGATGTTGTTGTTATCCAGCAACTCGATGAAGAGTTAAATGATGATGGTGTGTACGGCATTCCACAACAAGAATACAGTGTGGCTAGAGATGATTATTGGTTGAATGAAGCGGTGCGTGTAGACAGGTTGACGTTTATTAAATCTGTTGTTGTTTATCCAAGTGGTGAACTTGATGAACATGCTATTTATATTGAAACACAAGTCGCGCTGAAATAGATATACGCGTTGTCTACCTGCAGGTGTTGTTGCCGGATTAACGGTGAATGCAAGCCCAGGCATTTGTATCAATACACATAAATTGATACATAAAATAGCCTGCACGTTGAATGGCTTTCCCGTATGTTACACAAACAACCAACGCTTGACATAGGAATGCTCTATGCGCAACAAAGGGACCTTGTTTTTCTTTTGCGGAAAAATGGGGGCAGGGAAGTCAACAGTGGCCCGACAGGTGGCAAGCAAACATGGTGCAGTACTGCTTTCTGAAGACGAATGGCTGGCAGCCCATTACCCGTCTCTTATTCATGATTTCAATGACTACATTACCTATTCGAACCTGATCAAGCCGTTCATAAAACAGCATGTGGTGTCGCTGTTGCAATCAGGTGTTAACGTTGTGATGGACTTCCCAGCGAACACGGTGAAACAGCGCAGTTGGTTTTTGCGCGTGTGTGCCGAGGCTGAATGCCAACATGAAATGTACTACCTGGATATCTCTGACGAGCAGTGTTTGGCGCAAATTGGTGAGCGCCGACGCCAACAACCGGAACGAGGTGAGTTTGATACTGAAGCGATGTTCCGGCTTGTTTCTGGGTATTTTGAAGCGCCAGCGTTACATGAAAATTTGAATATTGTGACCTCGGGTAACAGCCCTTTGAAGGACTCCAATGAATAAGAATCTCGCCGTTTTGAGTACGGTACTTTTCGGCGTTTTTGTTATTGCGATTGTCGTCGGTATTGTCGAACTCATTTTCATGGCTTTAGACCCCAACTTTACGGTAGGGAATGATCCCAAAGTGCTGGCGGGTGCCATTTCGCAAGAACTGATTTCAGCCGCAATTATTCTGATTATAAGTCCATTTACCGCATGTATGGGCGCTGTGATTTTGTTGTTTAATCGTTTTCGAGCCCGATGGTATTTCTATTGGTCATTAATATTGTCGCTACCCTATGCTCTGTTTTTTCCGTTTGGCACGGGGATATTTGCGATTACCTGGGGATATCTTATCTATCATAGAAAGACCTTCCTGAATCAGGCTGACCCTACATAACAGAGATATGCCATTTACGCCTTTCCACATGGGTCCTGGAATACTACTGAAAGCAATATTGCAAAGTAGTTTCAGCTTAATGGTATTTGGCTGGACGCAAATTGTAATGGATTTACAGCCTCTTTGGGTCATGGTAAGAGGGCATGGTCATATTCATGGATTTACGCATACGTTTATAGGCGCGTGTTTAATTGCTGTTTTTTCGTGCCTGACGGGCAAATACCTTTCGGAAATCGGCTTGCGTGTAATAGGCGTATCCAAGGCGAACAACCCTGTTCACATATCATGGCACGCCGCCATGATGAGCGCTTTTGTAGGGAGTGTTAGCCACGTGGCGCTGGATGCCTTGATGCACGCAGACGTGGAGCCCTTTTATCCAATATCGGTGGACAACCCATGGTTGGGTGTCATATCTGTAAGTTTGCTTCATAAATTATGCTTGTACAGTGGTCTGGTGGGCGGTGGTATGTTTTATGTGGTTCAGTGGCGTGTAAAACGGAACTATTAACAAGAACTTTGCCACCTAATTCCAAAAAATGAGGATCTAATTTTGAGTAGCAACCAACTGGCTGGTACGGCGTCAATGCTAATGGCGCTGATCTACGTTTGCGCGTTCGTTTATTTTGGTGCAATGGTGTCATTCCCCGCAAGCAATGAGGCTGATGTGGTTATGGCGTTTGTAACCCAGAATGTTAATGCGTTATGGATCGCTTATTTCACAATCTACGTGATCTTTGGGGTTTTACTGGCAGTCGTGGTTATCGCAATCGATGACATACTGAGTAGCTGCGTGAATCAAACACAAAATCGTTTGCTGAGAATGGGGACGCTGTTCGGGAAAATCTGGGTATGTTTGGTGATTGCCAGTGGGATGATTGCAACCATTGGTATGTCGCACGCTGTTAGCACTACTGCTGTTAGCAATGAAGAAGCCTATCGATTATGGGGTGTGGTGTCTATGCTTGTCGAAAGCCTGGGAGGCGGAAACGAGCTGGTTGGCGGTGTTTGGGTGTTACTTACAAGTATCACTGCGTTAAAACAGCGTATGTTTGGTAACACTGTCAACTATACAGGTTGTTTTGTGGGCTTGGCTGGTATTGCAACTATTTATCCTGCTGAGGTATTCACTGAGATATTCGGCATAACGCAAATCATCTGGTTTATCGCTATCGGCGTGAGTTTGATAAAGCGATCTCCAGCAGGGAGTTGAGCGCTGGCGTGCAAGTATAAACGTTAGGGGTATAAATGGGATTAGGTCATTCGCTTTTCCGTTGGCAGCGGGGCAGGCAAAAAACGGGATACGAAAAGATGTTACTTGCTGGCTTGCGATGGCCGGTTATGTTTGACCTCTATCTGCTTAGGTTTCCTGAAGGTTGTGAAGTGCCGCCGCATACTGATAAGGTAGCTAATGGAAAGCATTACAGATTGAATATTGTTTTAAAACGGGCTGAATCGGGCGGTGAGTTTCTTTGTGCTACCCCTATCTACTGTTCAAAACGTATAAAGTTGTTTCGACCCGATGCCTGCAAGCATGAAGTCACAAAGGTGCTGAAAGGGAACCGTTATTTGCTGAGTGTCGGCTGGGTTATCAGAAGCAAAACATAACATCAGGGCAATGTGATAGCGTATAAGCGAGTGTGTTGCCCATTAAAAAAGGACACCTGATGACATTAAGGACATTGGTATTATTGTCGCTATTCTCCTCTTCGGCTTTCGCCAATGAGCCTAAGTTAACACCCACGAAATCAGGCATGTTCGATGTAGGAGGATTTAGCCTATATCTTGAATGCTATGAGAACGACAAGCCCAAGCTGATTTTAGAGCAAGGCTTTGGTCGTTTTGGCTCTGATGGCGTCTGGTTACCCAGTATTGAACGACTGACAAACGATTTCAGTGTGTGCCTCTACGACCGCTCAGGGTTGGGAAAAAGTGAGACGGGACCTGTCCCGTTTACGGTGAATGATACTGCTGACAGGCTACATGCGTTATTACAAGCCGCTGGGGTTTCGCCACCTTATTACTTTGCCGGTGGCTCTTACGCGTCCTACATTATTACTGCTTTTAACCATAAATATGATCAAGAGGTACTGGGTGCCGTGTTTATTGCACCACCGCCGTTTGGTTATTTTTATACAATGGCTAACCGGTGGCCAGAGGGCTTTACTTCAGAGGATGAAGCGCTGAATGGTTATTATCAATTTGAGCAAAGCGTTAAAAATCCAATGTTCAAACGGGCGCCGGAAAAACTTGATCATATGCAAAGCTATGAACAACTTAAAGACGCGCAGGATTTTGGTAACAAGCCGTTGATTGTTGTGTTTTCAAAATCCACAGGAGAACGTTACGATCCACCGTTCGTACCAGACGCCATTGCTAAAACCATGGATACGCTGTTCGAACAAGCAGAAGCGAAATTTAAGGCGTTGTCCGAAAACACAGTTGTTGTGTATTCCGAGTCAGAAAAGCATCATTTGCACATTGCTGACAGAGACCTGGTAGTCAAGAGTATTCAGTCACTCCTGGATTAGTTTCAGGTATACAAAAGGCACCTTATTGGTGCCTCTATAAACTTAAAATTCATCGTCCTCAGGACAATGTAGCCAGTGCTTTACCCGAGTACTGTTGTAATTCGTCGGTGCGGTTTTCCTTTATTTTGTTTGCCCAGTCAGGATCTTGCAATAAGGCGCGACCAACAGCGACTAAATCAAACTCGCCTGCATCCAGCCTTTCTAGCAAGTCATCAACGGCGCGCGTACCAGAATCCTGACCTTTGAATGCGCCAAAGAAGTCGTCGTTCAATCCTACTGAGCCCACAGTAATGCTGGGTTTGCCAGTTAGTTTTTTAGTCCAGCCTGCTAAATTCAGTTCACTGCCTTCAAATTCGGGCTCCCAGTAACGGCGCTGTGAACAATGAAACACATCTACGCCGGCTTCGCTGAGCGGCAAGAGGAATGTTTCCAGTTCTTCAGGCGTGTGAGCCAGTCTGGCCGTGTAGTCTTGTTGCTTCCATTGGGAATAGCGCAGCACAATAGGGAAGTCATCTGACGTTGCTGCACGAATGGCCTTAATGATTTCAACCGCAAAACGCCCGCGATTTGCCATATTACCGCCCCAGCTATCTGTGCGCTGGTTCGTACCTTCCCAGAAGAACTGATCAATCAGGTAACCGTGGGCTCCATGAATTTCGATACCGTCCATTCCAATGGCTTTGGCATCCGCTGCTGCCTGAGCAAACGCTTCAATCACCGCTTCAATGTGTTCCACTGTCATGGGTTCAGCGCCTTGCTTGCCGGGCTTAAACAGGCCTGACGGACCCGCACTGGGTAATTCAGGGAAAGGCGCTTTTTCTGCTACGCGGGCCATACCGACGTGCCACAGTTGAGGCATAATTTTTCCACCTGCACTGTGCACCGCCTCAACCACATTTTTCCACCCTGCAAGCGCTTGTTCTCCATGGAACTGGGGAATGTTGGCGTCCATAGTAGCCACTTTGTCGTTGACTGTTGTTCCTTCCGTAATGATAAGACCGGTACCACCCTTGGCGCGACGCTGATAATAGCCTGCTACATCGCTGGTAGGTATACCATTTGGAGAAAACTGACGGGTCATGGGGGCCATAACTATTCGGTTGTCGAGGCTGAGTTTGCTAGTTTCAAACGGTGAAAACAAAGTGGTATGCGCCATGTAAATCCTTAACGAACGGTATGATTATTTTACGATGTTAATCTGGTAAGTTGCGATAACAACTTTCATTTTGTGATAGTGGATTATAAGTTACATCGCAGCAATAGAGACTTCATTGATTTGTGGGTACTTCATCGGTAGTGTAGTGATTTAATGGCTCGCGATCAGGTCAAACCAGTTTGGGTAGATTCATACAGGGAGCAGTATAAACAATGAGTATTCTTTCTCTATTTGGTGTTGGCGGTAAGGCGACGGAAGAAGAGAAATTCTGGGTATGGTTTCAAAAAAACAGCAACGATATTTTCCATTTTGAAAGAGACAGGGAAAAGGTCTTCGAAAAGCTCACTACAGCGCTGGCAAACGTCAATAAGGATTTAACATTTGAGTTCAGCCCCATTCGTGAGAATGGTAAGCGAGAGTTTGTTATCAGTGCCGGTGGCATTAAATCAGCGTTTTCGAGTGTCGAATCATTGTGCCAGGCAGCCCCTGACCTTGAGAAATGGATAGTCGTTGCGTACCGTCAACGACGAAGCCTACTGAATGACCTTTCAATTGGCGATGTCACGGTTAAAGCAGAAGATGTCTACTACCACCTCTATCCCGATGGAGACAAACTCGGGGTAGTGCTATTTTTTGAGCACTTTAGCCAGGACGAATACCCGCTTTACGGTAACCTCGGTTACTTATTTTTGGATGAATCCCTGGGTGAATACGATGTAGAAACAAAGCTCGGGTTTATTGAGTTTCATAACACGTCTTCCAGTCATTTTGAGGGCGCACGACCACTTTCATCACTGGCTGAGCAGGTCGATGCCTTTTACACCAACTCGACTGTTAAAGGTTGATTATGATTATCCGACAAGCTACCACAGACGACTACGTTTCGTTGATTGAGATTTGGGAAGCCGCTGTACGTGCTACCCACGATTTCTTGCCAGAAGCCAACATTTCGGCGTTAAAACCGCTTATTTTAGAGCACTATTTTGACGCTGTTGCGCTCCGTTGTGCCTGTATTAATGGTTACCCTGCGGGCTTTATTGGAGTGGCTGACAGCAATATCGAAATGTTATTTGTACATCCTGAACATTTCGGTTCGGGCATTGGTAAAGCGCTGGTGCACTATGCCCAAACGCATCTGGCAGCCGTAAAGGTCGACGTCAATGAACAAAACCCCATGGCGATTGGCTTCTACGAAAAAATGGGGTTTAACCGCACCGGGCGCTCAGCGCTGGATGGTCAGGGTAACCCGTTTCCATTGATTCATATGTCGACAAAAGTGAAATCGGAAGACACGTTGTAAAGGAATACTGCGATGAAATATGTCTACTTTTTTTGCCTCCTGGCCTCTATGCTACTTTGTATAAATACCAATGATGCAGAGTTGGCTCATGAGCTGAGTATAGGCGGGTTGTTCCTTTTTACTTTATTACTCATTATGAGTTTTATTAAAGGTAAAGGTACAAAGCGCACGACAGGCGACACGCAATCTGGCGGTTATTGGGATACGTCCGCCGGTTCAGCTTCCGATAGCAGTTGTGGTAGTGATGGCGGCGGTGGTGGTGGAGATTGCTAATAACCTCCGCTTTAGTACCCTGATAACGTAAAAGGTTGATGCACTTGAAAATAGCTTCGCTGGTAAAGTTAACCGTAACTCATGTCGTTGTTGGCGTATTAGGTTTTGCTGTGGGGATCTACAGTTTGCCCATTCTTATTGCGCCCGAAGCACCTGGCTCGGCACAATTGCAAGCAGCATCCGCCAATAGCCTTTATCAAACCGCGTTTACAAAAGATCTCACCGACAGTGACTTTTTACATTGGGGGGAAGGCAAGGTGAGCGTTGGACCAGACTTCATTACCTTCAATGGCGAGTTGTCACCCGGGCCTGATTTTAAATTGTACCTGTCACCCACGTTTATCGATACGGAGTCAGCGTTCAAAGTGAATAAATCCAACCTGGTTCAGGTGGGCGATATCCCAACCTTCACAAACTTTATTGTTGAGGTAGACTCAAGCGTGAATATTGATGATTACACAACGGTGATTGTCTGGTGTGAGTCATTTGAACAGTTTATTACTGCTGCCCGATATAAATAGAGGTCGTTGCTAGCAACCTTGTTATGTATAGGTTTACGGGCACTGTGTTTATGGATAAACCGCTATGATGTCGCTTTTTCTACCCATGTTCGCGCACGTGTTGCTGTGTGCTTTTTTGTATTTTTTGCTAACGCTTGCCCGAGCGCCAGCTGTATGGCATGTGGGCGGCGGTAGCGCTGTCATTTCATCGCTTGAATCACGCAAAGCGTTGATAAGCGCAAATCTGAGCAATCAGTTTGAATGGCCGGTGTTCTTTTATGTGGTTTGTCTTGTTTCACAGTACGCTGGGGTCGCCGATAACATGGCATTCATAAGCTTAGCGTGGATATTCGTTGCAGGCAGAGTGTTCCACAGCGTAGTGCAGATTGCACTTAACAATGTGCGCCTGAGAGGCGTTATTTTTACCATCAATTTCGTAGCGGTGATAGCCATGTGGGTATTGTGCGCTATTCAACTTATCGGGAAGTAGCATGAATAAAACAATCTTCACCATACTGTGCCTGTGCATGTTGAGTAGTTGCTCATTTCCACAGCATGAAGTTAACGCGAAATTCGGGAAACAGCACTTTGTCTCAGCAGTGGCTTTTATTGAGCTTCACAAAACCCGTAATGGCGCGTATCCCGACGCATTAAGCGATTTACAATATTTGGGTGACTGGGATTTGATTTGGTTATATGCCGTGCGCTATGAAAAAGCGGAAAACGGTTATAACCTGTACATTGAAAATGGGTGGATAGGAGAACCTGAATTGGCCTTTCCGGAGGCATTTAGAATCGGCCTGGGAATAAAACAGACTAACGTAGTATGGAGCAACGAGTCGCACTCGCAGGATGAGTTGAAAAAGGAAATCAGGCTATGAGTGATATCGATTACACGTCTTATACGCTTGAAGAGCTGCTTGACTGTCAACAGCAACTCGACGCCAACGCGCACCCAGAACGTGCCGCTCAGATTGCATTGCTGATAAAAGATCGCGCTAAATCGCAAAAAGTGCAACGCGTTACCATGGCTGATGACTATGGAAATATTGCGTCAGTAAAAACGGGGCGTGCTCCCTCATTAGGAAGAGGGTTGAGTGAACTCTTTGGCGGAAGTTTATTCGGACTGATTTTATTGACTGGCACCAGTGACGACAATATAGGTGTAACGCTTGTTGCCTACTTTGTTATCGCATCTGCTGTCGTAGCGGGCTGCTACCATATTTATAATGCATTATCAGAAAATCGATTTTCAGCGCAGGATATTGTCGCGCCAGGCAAGGAAACAGATCCATTTGACCGTTTTGTGATGGGTAAACAACACCAAAAAAGCAGCACGGAACTATTTTGTACACATTGTGGTGCATCTATTGCTGCTCAGTATATGTTTTGCCCGAAGTGTGGCAAAGAACAACGCAAAGAGTAACGTTCTCTTGTCACGTGAATAGAAAAAACAGAAGGAAACGATGTGTTTGCTAAAGCAAATATAAAACCCTATGAATGGATGTATTTCGCGTTATTACTGGTGCTCGCCTTTGCACAACTGATCAGTAAGCTCGTTTCAGAAACGGGTGGCTTCGCAAGCCGGTATGGTGGTTTTCTGGCAATCGGTTTGGTATTTATTGCGTTTCTCGGCAACCGTTACAACAAAGCCTTTCTGTATCGCTGGGTGTGGCTGGTGAGTTTCTGGCTCCTCGCGATATCAGTGACGGCCAGTTTAGTGTTTTCGACTTATTTACTGGCGGTGAACGGAGAAGAAGCTGGCATTTATGCAGGTGCTTTATTCGTCATGCCGTTTTTGTTTGTGCCCGGTTTATGGCAGCTTTATCAGTATGTTTGGAACCGCAAAGCTCTCTGGCAAAATGTTATCGACCAATCAAAACAAGAACAGGCGCAGCGGTCTTAACCGAAGCGCCTGTCTTCTGTTGTGTTAATTAGCATTCAATAATATTGACTGCCAGACCGCCACGTGCGGTTTCTTTGTATTTGGTTTTCATGTCTGAGCCAGTGTCACGCATGGTCTTAATAACTTTATCTAGCGACACTTTATGCTCACCACTGCCACGAAGCGCTAACCGGGACGCATTAATGGCTTTGATCGCTCCCATGGCGTTACGCTCTATGCAGGGCACCTGAACCAGGCCACCTACAGGGTCGCACGTTAAGCCCAGGTTGTGCTCCATGCCAATTTCAGCCGCATTTTCGACTGCCTGGATGCTGCCACCCAGCACTTCAGTTAATGCCCCGGCAGCCATGGAACAGGCCACACCGACTTCACCCTGACAACCTACTTCGGCACCTGAAATCGATGCGTTTTCTTTATAGAGAATACCAATGGCACCGGCCGTTAACAGGAATCTGCTGGCAATTTCCTTGTCTACCGGTCGGATAAATTTATCGACGTATTTCAAAACAGCAGGAATGATCCCAGCTGCGCCGTTTGTAGGCGCGGTGACCACGCGGCCACCGGCTGCGTTTTCCTCATTCACCGCCAGTGCAAACATGTTTATCCAATCCAGTGTCTGCATCGGGTCATTAGAAAATTCAGTGGTCAGCCTACGATGTAACGACGGCGCTCTGCGAACCACTTTTAATCCGCCGGGCAAGATACCTTCTGCATCCATACCTCGGTTAATGCAGGTATCCATGGTCATCCACAGCTGCTGGAGACGGGTTTTAATGTCTGTATCCGGGTGCAGCGCTTTTTCGTTCTTTAACATTAACGCACTGATGCTCAAGCCGTGCTCTTTGCACAAACCCAGCAGTTCCTGCGCGGTACGGAACGGATAGGGGACCTGCGCAACCAATTCGTGGGCTTCTTGCTTAGCCTGATCCCATTGGTCATCGCGCACAATAAAGCCGCCGCCAATAGAGTAATAGGTTTGAGCTAGCAACAGCGTTTCACCTTCAAAGGCATGGAATGTCATGGCGTTGGCATGACGTGGCAGGCTCTTTCTGCGGTGAAATACAATCGCATTACTTCGCGGAAAGTGGATCACCTGCTGACCATTTAAATTCAATGTTTGTGAACGGTCGATATCTGCCAGTACGTTGTCTACCGTATCCACATTTACGGTATCCGGGCGATCGCCCAACAAGCCTAAAATGACGGCTTTGCCGCTACCGTGGCCTTTACCGGTTTGACCAAGCGAGCCAAACAGCTCTGTTTTGACTTCTGTGACTCGGTGAATAAGCTGGTTTTCTGTCAGAAACGCAGCGAAGTCTGCGGCCGCATTCATTGGACCGACAGTATGAGAACTGGATGGGCCAATGCCCACACTGAACATATCAAATACACTAATCATAGGGTACGCTTTGTTATTGTTAATATATCGTTAGTTTGACGCGAGCACGCTGTCTCAGCAACTCAGATATGCTAATGGTAGCATGAGAAAAATTAATCGAAATGATTTGCCATTAGCGGCAGAGGCTAGGCGTTGTCAGTAAAAATTGACGCCAGACTGTTCATCAGGGCCGCAGTAGCACCCCAAATCATCTTGTTTTGCCACGGAATGAAGTAGACAGGGTAAGTGTGTCCCGCGCGGGTAATATACTCGGTTTGGTAATTTCTCGGGTCAATTAAGAATGACAGCGGCACTTCGAATGTATCACTTACTTCATTGCCGTCCGGAATTAAGTCGAAACCTGGCTCTACAGTGGCCACAAAGGCCGTCATAGCAAAGCCAGAAATGGTCCGATAGGGCGGTAATTGACCAACAATGGCGATGTGTGAGTCGGGGAGTGCTATTTCCTCCCAGGCCTCGCGTTTTGCCGTAAACGCCAGATCGGGATCGCCGGGCTCGTATTTCCCACCCGGAAAACTCACCTGGCCGGGATGGTGCTTTAAATGTTTCGCCCGCTCGGTAAATAAAACGGAAAGGGCATTGTCGTGAGTAACAACCGGTATTAACACAGCCGCTGAGCGCCCGGACTTTCGCAAAGGATGATCGGGAACGGGTTGCAGTGGCGGAGCACTGTGAAAACGGGTTAAAAACTCAGCTTTCTGCAAGGGTGGACTCCAGTACCGGGAGGATTTTAGCGACTTTCGCCAGGGTCTCGTCAAACTCTTCTTCGGGATTTGAGTCTAACACAATGCCGCCACCGGCCCAGCAATACAAGGTGTTGTTTTCCGCCAGTACTGTACGTATACAAATACTGGAATCGAGATCGCGGCGAATGCCCAGATAGAAAACACTGCCGCAATAAATGGCCCGGCGACTGGGCTCAAGCTCTTCAATGACTTCCATTGCGCGTATTTTTGGCGCGCCGGTAATGGACCCGCCAGGGAAACAAGCCGCCAACAATTCCAGCGGGTGGCTGTCAGGCAGCAACTGGCTTTGTATCTTACTCACCATATGATGCACCGCCGGGTAGCTTTCCAGACTGAATAATTCAGGGACTTTTACCGACCCTGGCACACTGTGTTTACTGATATCATTGCGCAACAGGTCCACAATCATCAGGTTTTCGGCCCGATCTTTTTCTGCACTTAACAATGCGTTAGCACTGGCTGCATCCTGATCCGCATCACTGAATCTTGGCCGTGTGCCTTTAATTGGCTTGGTTTCAATTTGGCCGTCATTACACTGTATGAATCGCTCCGGCGACACACTAATAACGCTGCATTCCGGTAGCTGAATAAACGCAGAAAAGGGCGCCTTATTGGCTTGTGTCAAACGCTTGTATGCGACCCAGGCATTTCCCTGATATTTCGCGCTAAAACGCTGAGCAAAATTTACCTGATAACAATCACCGGCGACCAGATAATCATGAATTTGTTCCAGCCTTGTTAAATATGCTTGTTTCGATAAATTACTCTGCCAGTCACTGGTTAGTGCAAAATGGGTGCTTTGCGTTGTCTCTAGCAGCGTTTCAACGCTAAATGCTTCCACGTAATCCAGGCAACAGTAGTAAAACTGCCTGGCCTGGTTGTCGTAAATAATGGCTCGATCGTACAAACCCGCTGCAAAGTCAGGGCAGGCGTATTCATTCGGATTGGTGTCAGGCAATTGTTCAAGGTAGCGGCCATAGTCGTAGCTGATAAAGCCGGCCATGCCTAATACAAAGGGTAAACCTCTGAACGCGTCCAAGGCACCCGCATCTACTGAGTTTTCAAACGATGAAGTCAGCGCAATCGCTGCGTCAATGGGGGATTCAGAAACGCTGTAAGTAGCGATTTCGGCTTCACGAAGATCCTCGATAACGGTCTTTCCGTCTTTACACGACAAGGTTACGGCTGGGCTCCACACCAGAATATCGAATCGGCTCTTGCTGGCGGTGCTGCCACCCGAGTCCAGTAACTGTGACCAGGGCAGGGATGCCATGGCGCCAAATAATTCCTGCACCGTTACGTGTTCCGGAACGGTAAGAGGAGTAATGCGTAAACTGCTGGGCGTAAAGTGAATCGGATTTGTCATAGTTTTGATTAGGATGGTTACCGTTACAACATCAATAGAACCAGTGCCAGAATGCACCGTTTGGCTGTTTATACACACCAAAGTCGGACATGGTTTTATTGGTGCAGCCTGTCGACATGCGGTAGTATACGGATTCTTCGTCTAGATGACTATGTGAGCCCACAAAATAAGAGGACGCCATGACCGTAATCCGTCAACAAGACTTTATTGACAGCATCGAAGATGCATTGCAATTCATATCCTACTATCACCCACTAGATTACGTTAAAGCTGTTGAAAAAGCGTATTTGAAAGAAGAGAGCCAGGCAGCGAAAGACGCCATGGCGCAGATCTTAATCAATTCGCGTATGTCAGCAGAAGGGAAACGCCCGCTGTGTCAGGACACCGGTATTGTTACCTGTTTCGTAAAAATCGGTATGGCAGTGAGCTGGGACAAGACCGACATGACCGTTCAGCAAATGGTTGATGAGGGAACCCGCCGTGCTTACATGAATCCGGATAACCCGTTACGTGCCTCTATTGTGGCCGATCCTGCCGGCGCGCGTAAGAACACCAAAGACAACACGCCTGCTGTTGTGCATATTGATATGGTGCCAGGCGACAAAATTGAAGTCATGATCGCGGCTAAAGGCGGCGGTTCAGAAAATAAATCAAAAATGGTTATGCTCAACCCAAGTGACGACATCGTTGAATGGGTAGTGAAAACCTTACCGACCATGGGTGCCGGTTGGTGTCCGCCAGGCATGTTAGGCCTGGGCATTGGCGGTACGGCAGAAAAAGCCGCTGTTCTGGCCAAAGAAAGCCTGATGGACCCGGTAGACATCCAGGAATTAATGGAACGCGGCCCTGAAACGACCGATGAAAAACTGCGCCTGGAGATCTTCAAACGCGTTAACGATTTGGGTATCGGCGCACAAGGCTTGGGTGGATTAACCACAGTCGTTGACGTGAAAATCAAATCTGTGCCTACTCACGCGGCTTCTAAGCCGGTTGCCATGATCCCTAACTGTGCCGCAACACGTCACGCACACTTTTATTTAGATGGCAGCGGCCCAGCCGACCTTAAAGCGCCGAAGCTGGAAGAATGGCCGGAAGTGACCTGGGAAGTAGGCGAAAACACCCGTCGCGTGAACATGGACGAAGTCACTAAAGAAGACATCAAGGAATGGAAAGTAGGCGAAACCGTGCTGTTGTCAGGTAAAATGCTGACAGGCCGTGATGCCGCGCACAAGCGCATTCAAACCATGCTGGAAAATGGTGAAGGCCTGCCAGAAGGCGTAGATTTTAACGGTAAGTTCATTTACTACGTAGGCCCGGTTGATGCGGTTGGCGATGAAGTGGTTGGCCCTGCGGGTCCGACGACGGCAACACGTATGGACAAATTCACCGACATGATGCTGGAAAAAACCGGTATTGCCGGCATGATCGGTAAAGCAGAGCGTGGTCCGGCAACGGTTGACTCTATTGCAAAACACCAATCGGTTTACTTAATGGCCGTCGGTGGTGCAGCGTATTTGGTGTCTAAAGCCATTAAGAAAGCGCGCGTCGTTGCATTTGAAGATTTGGGTATGGAAGCTATTTACGAATTCGAAGTAGAAGACATGCCTGTGACTGTTGCAGTAGATAGCACGGGTGCAAACGCACACCAAACTGGCCCGGCAATCTGGAAAGCAAAAATTGCCGATCTGGACAAAGCGCTGTCTGCTAAATAAAGCAGTGATTATAAAGGGTTAACACTGCCGGTAACAATAAACCGGCAGTGCTCCGAACAATAACGGGTACCTGAGGCGTTTACGCTGCAGTGATACCCGTTCTTTTTTTACGACAGGTGAAATGGAACACATCGAAATCATACTCAACACTGGTATTGGATTAGCCGCACTGCTGCTTGGCGTGATTATTGGTCACTTAAAAGGGCGAAATCATGCGCAACAAGCCCAATCAGACAATGACTTACTCCAACAACGTTTAGAACAGGTTCAGCAACAGGCAGAGGCCAGTTTATCTGCAGTGCAGGCGCAGCTAACCGAATACAAGCAACAAGCGCAGCTATTGCAAACCCAAAATCAGGACTATGCCTCTAAAGCGGCATTGGTACCGGAACTGCAGCAACAGCGCACGTCATTGCAGCAAGAACTTAAAACGCTCCAGCTGGAATATACAGAGTTAAAATCACTCAGCGAAGCGCGACAAGCTGCGTTTGACGAAGCCAGAAAAGGACATGCAGAGAAGCTGGAAGCACTGCAAAGTGCAGAAAAACGCTTACAGGAACAGTTCGAAAATCTGGCGAATAAGATCTTCACGCAAAAAGCTGAGAGCTTCACGACTGAAAGTAAATCGCGTTTGGATGCCTTATTAACCCCGCTGAAAGACCAGATTGAAGGCTTTAAAAAGCAAGTCACTGATCAGTATGTCAAAGAAGGTCAGGAGCGAGCGTCCCTAAAAACGGAAATTTTAGGCTTAAAGGCGCTGAATCAACAGATTACCGAAGATGCAGCAGCATTAACACGTGCGTTAAAAGGCGACAACAAGCAGCAAGGTAACTGGGGAGAAGTGGTGCTTGAGCGCATACTGAAAGAATCAGGATTGCGGGAAGGCCATGAATTTGAAACCCAGGTCTCTGTGCGAAATGAACACGGCAAGTTACAACAGCCGGACGTCGTCGTGCATTTACCGAATGACAAAGACGTTATTATTGATGCCAAAGTCAGTTTGGCTGCTTACGAGCGCTACTTCAACAGTGATGACGAAGATGAGCGTGCCCGTTATTTGAAAGAGCACGTTAACTCGATCCGTACGCACATCAAAACGTTAGGCGCAAAGGATTACCAGGAGCTGGAAGCCCTGAAAACCCTGGATTATGTGTTGATGTTTATACCGGTGGAACCCGCGTTTCTGTTGGCAGTAGATGCGGATCCGGAGCTTGTTACTCTTGCGCTCAATCAAAACATCATGCTGGTGTCACCGACGAACTTGCTGGTAGCTTTGCGCACTATCAATAATATCTGGCAGTACGAATACCAAAATCAGAATGCACAAAAAATTGCTCAGCACGCTGCCAAACTGTACGACAAGTTTGCGGGGTTTGTGGGTGATATGGAGAAAATTGGTAAGTCCGTTGAGGCCACGCAAAAACACTACGATGCGGCCTTAAATAAACTGTCGTCGGGTAGAGGGAACATTCTTCGCCAGGTTGAGCAGTTTAGACAACTGGGAGTTCAACCCAGTAAGCGCCTCGCCAGCGAAGCCATGAACGACGAAGATAGCGCAGACGAATAAGTGGCTATGCCTGTGCTGCCATTGGCTTAACAGGCGTCGCAATAACACATTGATCACGCCCATTTCGTTTCGCCTGATATAAAGCGTCATCGGCCAGGGTAAGCAATTTATCCTGGCTGTTCACCATAGTAACATCTGCACAGCCCGCACTTACCGTAAGCGGTGGCGTGTCTTCCCGCCATGCAGTCGTGCGAATAGCATGGCCGATTTTGTTGGCGACCTCTAACGCGTCCGTTGCGTTTTGCCCCGGCAATAAAATAATAAATTCTTCCCCGCCGAATCGGGCCACGATGTCTGTCTGCCTGACAGATGACTTAAATATGCGTGCCGTATTTACTATGGCTTCGTCGCCCGATGCGTGACCATACCTGTCATTTATTTTTTTGAAGTGATCAATATCGAGCATCACAATACTAAAGGGCATATTGTAACGTTGGTAGAGCGCAAAATAGTCGTACAGTTTGACCTCAAATGCACGACGGTTGAGTAATCCGGTGAGCTGATCGTGTTCAGCCAAATGCTTCATTCTGATGATCAATCGAGAGACAGTGGTACCAACGGCCGTCACATTGATGAATATGATGAGTAAGATATAGACCCACATCAGGGTTGGGCTGTTCTTGGAAGACAAGGGTATTGCAATTACATCCTCACGTTGATCAACCATCCACATCACACTTTTTATTGCGACAATAAGCACCAGTGACATATCTGAAATACTCAGAATAGCGCCAATGCCATTATTAAACGCAGTAGCAAGCGCGCGGTACTTCATCCATGCCGTAGTAATGAGCATGAACAACGCCATGAGCAACAGGGTTAGCGAGGTATAATTGGCCGAAACTACGCCTAAGATATGTAATACAGCGAGACTGGCAGCCCCTAATGTAAGCCAACGAATAACGCCTGGATCTGACGGCAGGACTAACAAATGGCGTAACGCCAGGTTGTACATGACCAATGTGATTAACAGCGTGAGGTCTGCTACAACCCAGAGGTTTGCGTCTGCAAAGGCATATTGTTGTGCACCAAGTACCAGCGACAATGCAAAAAATCCATTTGCCGCTGAAAATCGGATGCTACTTTGATAATACAGCCGAAGGGGTTTTGCAATCACCAACCAGCATAAACAAAAAAATACAGCAATTAAGATATTTACTTTGCTTAGATCAATACTGGTCGAAAGATAACTGTCCATGATAAACCTTATGGCACTACTACAGCTCGAGTATAGTTGAATTTAGTGAAAACGTGCCGAATCGTGTTTAAAGGAGAATAGAATGCGAACCGTTAGTGCGGTTTTTCAGACGATGCGCCCGCCGTTTCTGCTTCTGGTCGTAAGTTGCCTGTTGCAATCGATTGGTCTGCTCACTTATCTCAATATCGACTGGTCTTGGTTAATATTTAGCCTTGTTTGTGTGTGTGGTCTGTCTGCACACATTGCCGTGAATATGCTTAATGAATATCACGATTGTGCATCCCAACTGGATTTCCATACATCCAGAACTCCCTTTAGCGGTGGCAGTGGTGCATTAGTCAGTAACCCTGACGTGTTAAATGCAGTCAGAATAACGGGTTGGTTTTTTATTGTAGCCACGGCGGTGACTGGTTTGCTCATAATGCGTTTATCAACCGCGCAACCATTTCAACTCGTCACCATGGGGTTACTTGGCCTTGTGATTGTGATTGCTTATACCCCTATACTTAATCGGTATGCGATTTTGTGTCTGCTGGCCCCAGGCGTGGGGTTTGGTCTTCTAATGAGTTACGGCTGCTTCGTTGTGTTGGGAGGAAACCATTCGTTTGAGGTTATGTTACTGGCACTGGTCCCCACGTTATTAACCAATAACCTTTTATTGTTAAATCAGTTTCCTGATGCTGAAGCAGACCAGCAGCATGGCCGCAATCACCTGGTAATACAACACGGATACAGCACAGCAGCGTATGTGTATTTTGTACAGTGGCAATTTGCGCTTTTGGCCCTGTTAACGGGTCTATGGTTACTCGAGGTACCGTGGTTTGTTTACTGCGCAGCGATCCCTATGGTCGTTGGCTTGCGCATTTATGCATTGGCAAAAGATTTCAATAAAACCACGCCTGCATTTTTGGCAGGCATGGGACAAAACGTTATGATGACACTTCTTACACCGGCATTACTTGGAGTGTTGTTATGTGTGGCAGGTTAAATGTAGCCGACAGCCCGGGCGTTAAATCGCTCTGCGATCAGTTGGAAATTACACTCTGGCCAGAGGAAGGCATGCTCAAAAAGCGCTTCACTCGGGCCACAGACCGAGTCAGTATCGTTATGCAGCACAACGGTAAATCGGTAATGCGAAACGCCGTATGGTGGTTACTGCTGGAGCCCGATCATCGCGGGCCGGTTATGCGATTCATACCGTCTAAATATACGTCGTTTAATACCCGGTACGACAAACTCAATAAACGCGGCAGTGCAGGGTATCAGGCATTTCGACAGCAGCGGTGTGTGATCCCAGCAAGTGGTTTTGGGGAGTCTCAAAAGCGTGGGTCATCGATGACCTATCACGACATGATAGCAAGTGAAGACACGCCGCTTGCGATGGGCGGTTTGTATCGCGAATGGCACGGCCGCGATCCGCATGGGAATACGTTTATTGAAACCTCTTGCTCAGTGGTTACACTGGCTCCTCATCCTAAATTAATGCCCATTCATGAAAAGGCCTCGCCGCTGATGTTATCGGCCGAGGACAACAGCCTGCAACGCTGGCTGGACTGCGCAGCGCATCCGGTTGAAGCCCTATCTGATTTGCTTGAACCCACCATACGACATCGGTTTACGGTAACACCGATAAATAAGCCGTCATTGTATCAGCCGATAGGTGAGTCTTTTACCATTGAGCCTGATTAACAACTAATACCGACGTTGATGCCTGTTTCCTTATTGGCAATAAAAAAGCCCGCGTAGCAATTTGCCAGCGGGCTTTTGTTTTACAGGCTGTAACTAGTGTGCTTTGCGTCTGACTGCACGCTGCCAGGTCAGAACCATCAGGCCTAAGAGCAAGCCAAAACCCAAGCTGCCACCGCCGCTGCTTTGTCGGTTGGTGACCGTTACTGTCACCGTTTCACTTACCGTCGAGTTACCATCCGTTGCCGTTACCGTGAAGCTCACGGACGTGGTACTGTCAGTATCAGGAGCTGTGCTGCTAAAAGTTGCTCCAGGGACCCCGTTTATGGTGAAGGTCACAGTGTCGCCTTCTGGGTCAGTGGCAGAAGCGCGAATGGTGATAGTGCCGCGCTCCTGAACACTGCCTGGTGCACTTACGGTGAGCACAGGAGGTTGATTCTCCGTTACCATAATGGTGGCTTGTGCGGTGTCAGTGTAACCAAATTCGTCGGTTGCAGTGACTTCAAGCACGAGTGTGTTGCCAGCAGACGCGGCTGCAGGCGTAATCGTGACCGTATCCCCGTTAATAGCGATACCTGCCTGTGGACCACTTAGCTGATCGACACTTAATGTAATGGCATCGCCATTAGCATCTGTCACGCTAATCGGTAACAAAGTCGCCTGCTGCTCGGTCATGGATAGCGTGGCAGATTCAACCCCGTTAATTAGCAATTCCGGTGCGGCATGAATTTGAACGTCGGTATTTAATGCCGCGGTTTCAGCTTCGGTACCCGGAATATTGGTCACCGAAGAAGTGAGTGAAACCAACACTGCACCGCTAATACTGGCGTCATTATCTACACGCAAAGAGAACGACAGTGTGCTGTCTCCAACTGCCTGAGTAGCCAGGTCTGGTGTCAAACACAATACAGTGTCATTTGAAATGGTCTCAGCCACCGATGCCTCAACGCTATTATCAGATGCACTGATATAGCTGAAATGGCCACCGGACTGAGCCTGCTCACTTGCATAACCCACCGTGGTAGGGATGGCATCGCTTCCAACGGTTACATTGTCGTAAGCAAACAAGACTGAGGGTGAATTGCTCGGCGCATTGTGCAGTATAATAACTTCAACATCTGCTGACTCATTGCCAGATACCAACCCGGACCACTGTATCACTGTGACGTTGCCGTCATCCAGTGTGGCAACCGTAATACCTGAATCGGCAGCGTCGGCAAATGTCCAGTCGCGCCAGAACGGCGCTAGCAAGACCGCATTTTGCTGACGGTCTTTCAGCGATTGGTTGATACCCGGACGGTTCAGTGTCCGTGCATCCGCACTGATTATAAAGCCTTTAGAAGACACATTCAGACTTTGTAGTGTTTCGTTTAGCACGTTGAACTGAATAGGGTAGTTGGCCAGCACGGTGTCCAGGCTGCCGAACTTCGGACTAAAGCCCATGGACTGTAAATCAATGAAGCCCGTTCCCTGGCCAACGTCCGGTACAGAACATTGAGGATCGCTTTGATTTGATGTCATTGCGAATGAAGCAGATGACGTGCTGGCAGTTTGAGTCACATCCCAAGTGATTGTGTTGTCTTGTATCAATCCGCCATCATCGACACTGCTTGTTACCACGGACGTGCCATCCGGCACAGTAACACTCACCTGATAATCACGGTTTTCATTAGTCAAATTTGGCTTAATTGTAACCGCGTAAGACGCAGTGTCTCCTGGTGCAACACGGCCAGATGATGTAGCTGCGAGTGTAACGTCATTTTCGCCACGGACCAGGTCAACCGGAATTGTGCCTAAGTTACTTGGATTATCTGCATCGCTGCCTACGGTGATGGCACCAAAGTAACGGTCTCCCTCAAGGCTGTCAGACAGTTGCCAGCTCACGCGCATATCAAAAGGTTCACGTAATGCGGCGCTGCCCGGACCGTCTACTTGTAACGACCCTTCATCCACAGCAGTGACAACCGCATATTCCAGCACAAAGTCGTCTGTAGCGCGGCTCGACCCTGTATAGTTTTGCACAAATACATAGTAGCTACCCGCCTGCGGGTTAGTTATGTTGATATATTCATCCCAACTGAACCCGGTGCTTGAAGCAATGATTTCAGACGTTGAAATCAGCTCATCGTTATTCAAATCAAGCACAATGAACATGTCCAAATCCGGGGCCGTGGATTCACTGATGTAGGCGACAAGTCGGTCGGTATTTTCAGCGACGTCAATGACTTCAAAATAGACACCGTCTTCAACGTCATCCAAAAATGCTTCGGGATCAGAGTCTTCGGCAATAGATTCATTCACTGCAGTTGGCTGTACTAGGCCTGACGTGCGCGCGGTGAAGTCTGTGATTTCAATGGCTACCAGATCTTTTATCAGCAATGAATCTGCATTGCGGTAGCTTGTTTGGTCTATTTCATCAGGGAAATTACCGTTCGAAGCCACAACCGCAATGGGCAAGTGTAAGTCAGGTGAACTGGCTGACGTTAATACTGCTTTTGCATATTCCCAATCGCCGTCATTGGCATTCCAGGTGTTTGCGGTAAACGTGACGGTTTGAGACTGCCCGGCAGCGAGTGTAAATGATGCAGGGGAGGCTGTAATTTCAAGCCCGCTGTTCATGGCGTCGCCTGTAACGGTCCAGCTACCGGCCTTCGTTGCGGTAAATGTGCGTTGCCAGGTACATTCAATAAGGCAATTGTTGTCAACCAGCGCAGGCATATTCAGCGTTTTGGGATCACCTCCTATGTCAGGATCCGCCGCTTCGTAATTTGCCTGGGTTTCCTCAACAATTAATCCTGCATTGACTGCCTTATCTACCTGAATTCGCCCTGACCCCATGTCGAGCCAGTTAGCATCATCCAAGGTGCCTTCAACTCGCAGCTCGGGCGTTGCTGTCATCATTAATGCAGAACGAATCGCGTCTGCGCTCCAGGTAGGATTAACCTGACGAACCAACGCGGCAGCGCCGGCTACGTGCGGAGAGGCCATGGAAGTGCCGTCCAGGTAAGCATAATCGGCGGGTGCAGGGCCCGTGGTTTCATGCCCATAATGCTCGTCAGAATAAGCTGCGTAGACCTGCACGCCCGGTGCACTTATCATTGGCAATAAGGTACTGATTTCTGTGTTTGGACCGCGAGAAGAGAAGCTGGCTACGGTATCCAGTGCATCCTGGTCTATCGACAAATCGCCCGATGTTGTTGAAATAGTTGCTCGGTGCCCGCTGCCCGACGCCAGCCAGGTGCGCAATTGATTCCCGGCTGCAACATTAACGTGAATACCAGGGATCACGTATACATCGCCAACCAGATTGTCGGTATCTGCAGAAACATTGGCCAGGATGTAGCCACCAGCGCCGCCGTCAGCCACGTTTTTCGCCTTTTGAACCCGGGCTATCTCACCACGATCACACAGCACGATTTCGCCATTAAACGTACCTGCCGGAAATGGTTCAAGACACTGCGCAGAGTCACCACCCGGGTCATTGGGGTTAGTGAAATCGCCGGCGTAAACGACATTCGCGGTAATGCCTGCAGTATTACTTTGTCCGTTGATTGTTGAGGGCAGTGACACACCACCCGAGAAACTGGACAAAGTTTTGCTGTAGTCGATAATTCTGCCGTGGTCGGTTGCTGCGACCGGCGTTATCCAGGGCGCAAACTTATCGCTGGTCGACACGCCCGGACCGTCGTTACCGGCTGAATGCGCAACAAAAATCCCGGCATTATTGGCCGACAACCATGCCTCACTCAGTGCGTCGCCCCAGACGGCCTCGCCACCTGAAATCGAATAGTTAATGACATCGACAATACCGGTTGAAATCGCATCATCGATCGCACTGATCGCCAGGCTGTAATAACAACCGGTATATTCATCATCGGATTCGCCGGGCAAACAGGTTTGAAATGAAATGATATTGGCATGTGGTGCCATGCCCGACATTTGGTCAAACGTGAATTCACCGGGGTAACCGTCGCTAACTTCTTCGTCAAACGCCAGTCCATAAACCGGCACGTCATACAATATATTCCCCGCGGCGGTGCCGGCAACATGTGAACCGTGACCATTGTAGTCTTCGCCGTTTCTGCCTAATCCAACCGGAAAGATATCCGTGTCGGCATACTGATTGGTGATGAGTGCGTAACTGTATACGCCGATCAGTTTGTCATTACATAAATTGGGAAAATCGCCATCACAGTCACCGAGATAATTTCCGCTGCCCAATGGGTTAGTGTGGGTGTATCCGTCGCCACCTGTTGCGGCAAAGGAAGGGTGATCCGTGTTAATGCCGGTGTCGAATACCGCGACAACCGTGCCTTCACCCATTGCATTTAAGCCATTGTCCGCAGTGCCTGCCCAGACTTGTTGCGCGCCGGTCAGTGCAATGCTGGTATCTGTATTTAGCTTGAGTTTTCTGTCACTTTCTACCGCTTTTACGCCGCTAATATTGCGAATTGCCTCTGCTTCTGCGGCTGTGAGGTTCATTACCATGCCGTTAATGGCATATTGAAACTGTTTTAGTGGTGTCGCAGTACCGGTCACGGTTGATATGCGATTCAACGCTTTGGATTGCTGCGTTCTGAGGTACTTTCGGTATGCAGTCACTTCTCGCTTGTTTGCCTTAACCCGATTCAACGTTGACAGTGTTGATGTGGTCGGCATTGTTGCTTCAAACCCACTGATTCCCCCTGAGTACTGTGCAATTGATGGATCTGCCAGTCTTATAATGTAGGGCGTTTTCTCCGTTGTTTTAGTCTCGTTATTTTGCGTTTGGGAGAGGGCCAGATTAACTGACTTATTAACGGTGGCAGGTTCAACCGCCTGATTTTCAGCAAATACTGCACCCGTAAGTAACAGTCCTGATACGACCAGAGGCACAGGGGATAATGGCTTCACTTATACTACTCCATTGTGGTTGCCGGAGTTTCTGTCGGCTTTTTATAGGGTTTTTTATAGGTTTTTAACACATCACAATAACTTGTGTCATACGCTTTTACGAATCTTTGTATACAGACCGATCAAGTCACACAAAGATTACGACCCTTTGTGTGTATACGTTATTTTAGCAGGCAATTAACCTACAATTTACATTGCAGCGAAAAGTAGAATATCTATCACGTTTCTTTGCATGCGAAGAAATGTTTATCCTCACGCTTAAGTAAACTAATTGTTAAATTAGACGGACGCTCCTGTGGGACCTGTTCTACGATAGATATAGGTTAAGAGTCCCATTAGAGGAAGCCAATGAACGACAGAAATCACCTCGACCATGTTGCATTAACGCACGAGGTTAAGATCATTGAAAACGGGCTGCTGGAAATCACCATGCTGGCCATTCTCGATCCAGACGGCAATATTTATCCCGGTGCTACAGCACCCGATATCGACAAAGCGCTGGCCGAAAAGATATACCACACCATGGTGTACACCCGACTGCTGGATGAGCGTATGGTTGCTGCACAACGTCAGGGACGCATCAGTTTCTACCTCGCCAGCACAGGCGAAGAGGCTGCTGCGGTTGCCAGTGCTGCAGCCTTGTCTGAAAACGACATGATCATGAGTCAGTACCGCGAGCAGGGCGCGCTGGCTTTTCGTGGTTATACTACCGACCAGTTTATGAATCAGATGTTTTCTAATCGTCTGGATCCAAACAAAGGCCGCCAGATGCCTATCCACTACGGTGACAAGGCGCTCAACTTTATGACCATTTCCTCACCGCTGGGAACGCAAATCCCGCAGGCTGCCGGTTATGCCTACGGTCAGAAGTTAGCAGGCAAAGACGCGGTAACGATATGTTACTTCGGCGAGGGTGCCGCCTCAGAAGGGGATTTCCATGCCGGTGTAAACATGGCTGCGGTACTCAATTGCCCCGTTATCTTCTTCTGTCGTAATAATGGCTATGCAATCTCAACCCCAGCAGCGGAGCAATTTGCCGGTGACGGTATTGCATCACGAGGCATTGGTTACGGGGTCAGGACCATACGTGTCGACGGTAACGACCCATTAGCGGTTTACAGCGCCACAAAGCAAGCCCGTGCAATGGCTTTGGAAACCAATCAACCGGTATTAATTGAAGCCATGACATATCGACTGGCTGCACACTCAACGTCCGATGACCCCAGTGGCTACCGGTCTAAAAATGAAGAAGACAAGTGGCGACTCAAAGATCCACTGACTCGGTTCAAGCAATGGTTACTGAGTAAAGCGTGGCTGGACGAAGCGGCGACCGAACAATTCATGCAACAAACCCGCAGCGATATTCTTGCTGCATTGAAAACCTCTGAACAGGTTGCAGTCAACCCGCTGGCTGACATCGTAGAAGATGTATATGCCGAAGTCCCCTGGCATTTGAAGGAGCAGCGTGATGCATTAATCGCTCACGTGAAGAAGTATCCGTCAAAGTACCCTAAAACGTCAGGAGATTTATAAGCATGGCAAAATTAAATTTACTACAAGCCATCAATCAGGCGCTGATCACTGCCATGACAGAAGATGAAAAGGCTGTTGTGTTTGGCGAAGATGTTGGCTACTTCGGCGGCGTTTTTCGCGCAACCAGTAATCTGCAGGAAAAATTTGGTAAAGCGCGTTGTTTTAACACGCCACTTACTGAACAGGGCATTATCGGCTTTGCCAACGGGCTGGCCTCTCAGGGTTCAACCCCAATTGCTGAAATTCAGTTCGGTGACTACATTTTTCCCGCGTTCGACCAGATTGTGAATGAAACTGCCAAGTTTCGATACCGCTCCGGGGGGCAGTTTACCTGCGGTTCACTGACTATTCGTACGCCTTACGGTGGTGGAATTTCAGGTGGCTTGTATCACTCGCAATCACCAGAGGCCTTTTTCAGCCATGTACCAGGATTGAAAGTTGTGGTGCCGAGAGATCCTTATCAGGCTAAAGGTTTATTACTGGCTGCCATTCGCGACGACAACCCTGTGTTGTTTATGGAACCCAAACGTTTATATCGTGCATCTGTGTGTGATGTGCCGGAAGAAGATTACACCATTCCATTGGGTAAAGCGGAGGTGGTTCAGGAAGGTAACGACATTACCTTGCTGGCCTGGGGCGCTCAGGTGGAGACGATTAAAAAAGCTGCGGACATGGCGCTTGAAGACGGCGTGTCATGCGAAATTATTGACCTGCGCAGTATTTTACCCTGGGATGCGCAAACGGTGGCTGAATCTGTTATGAAAACAGGACGCTTGCTAATCAACCATGAAGCACCAATTACGTCTGGTTTTGGTAGTGAAATCGCTGCGCGCATTCAGGAACAATGTTTCCTGTATCTTGAAGCGCCGATCATTCGCGTTTGTGGTTTAGACACGCCGTATCCTCTGGCACATGAAAAAGAATACATGCCAGATGAATTTAAAACCTATGAAGCCATTAAGCGCGCTTTGAACTACTGAGGGACAAAACATGACAGATTTTATTTTGCCCGATATTGGTGAAGGCGTGGTGGAATGCGAACTGCTTGAATGGCTGGTTAAAGAAGGCGACCGGGTAGAAGAAGATCAGCCAGTTGCCGAAGTCATGACCGATAAAGCAACGGTCCAAATCCCTTCCATGCATGCGGGTGTGATCACTAAATTGTTTTATCAGGCCGGTGAAATTGCCAAAGTACATGAACCCCTGTTTGCTATGGCTCGTGATGGTGAAGCCGATGCACAGGTTACAGAACAAACCAACGCCCAAGCAAACGAGCAGACACCAGTTCCGTCAGTTGAACAAAAACCTGCAGATACCGAGTCTGCTGCCAACGAAACCTTTATCTTACCGGACATCGGTGAAGGTATTGTTGAGTGTGAAATTGTTAAATGGCACCTAAACGAAGGCGACAGTATGCAGGAAGACGATGTTGTCGTTGAAGTCATGACCGACAAAGCCGTCGTTGAAATTCCAGCCAAATATGCCGGGACAATGACCAAACGGTATCATCAGGAAGGTGAGATAGCCAAAGTACATGAGCCTTTATTCGACATGCATGTAGCGGGCAGAACACCTTCTTCTTTTGCCGCTGCAACCGCCTCTGTTGCTGAAGTAAAACAAACGCCGGTTAACAGCACAGTAGATTCCGGCAATTCTCAGACGCCTGCTACCCAAAATGATTATAAGCCTGCTCATGGCTTCGAAGAGGGAAGTGAAGCCCCGCAGAAGACCATTGCGGGTAAGGTACCTGCAAGCCCTGCGGTCCGCCGTTTGGCGCGCGAAAAAGGCATCGACTTAAAACAGGTCAACGCGTCTGGTAAGAAAGGTCGCGTGTTGAAGAAAGACATTCTGGCAGCAGTTGAAAAACAAGCGGCACCTGTGTCAACGCCAACAAAACAAACCCCATCGGCACAGGGCTCTGCAGACGTTAACCGTGTGCCACTCACGCCGGTGCAGCGCGCTATGGCGAAACAGATGACCCGTTCTGTAAGCACGATTCCGCATTTCACTGTGTCGGAAGAGCTAAACATGCAGGCGTTAATTGATTTGAAACGCGCACTGGCCGATACGTTTGCTAAACAGGATATCAAACTGACATTCATGCCTTTCTTTATTAAGGCGTTGTCTCTTGCCATGCAGGCGTATCCGATATTTAACGCCCGATTAAGTGACGATGAATCTGCGCTGGAATACATCGTGGACCACAATATTGGTTTTGCAGTAGACAGTCCGATTGGTCTGTTAGTACCTAATATTAAAGGGGTACAAAACCTGAGTGTGATGGACATAGCAGCACAGATGCAAGACATCGTTCAATCTGCACGAGCAGGTAAACTTTCATCTGATCAGCTAAAAGGCGGCACTATCAGTATTTCTAATGTAGGTGTGCTGGGTGGTACAACAGCGACGCCCATTATTAACCATCCTGAACTGGCCATTGTGGCGTTGGGTAAAATGCAAACGCTGCCCCGATTTGATGAACAGGGTAACGTTGTCAGCGCATCGATTATGCACCTTAGTTGGTCTGCAGACCACCGCGTTATCGATGGGGCAACGATGGTCAGATTTAATAATCTGTGGTGCGAGTACCTGAGTGAGCCGCTCAAAATGCTGAGTCAGCTTCGTTAGTTTATCGTTGTCACCGACAGGCTCTCGGCGATACAATCACTGTATAACGCCAGCGGAAGTTTAGCTGGTACAGTATTGCGGCATTCAGCGAACGTTGTTTGCCGCCTTATCATCATGAGAGCCCGAATTTGTTAAGTTACCTTCACGGTTATCACGCCGGCAATCACGCAGACCTTATCAAGCACGCAGTGTGGTTGGCGGTATTAGACCGTCTGCATCAAAAAGCAAAACCCTTTACCCTTATTGACACCCACGCTGGTGCAGGTTGTTACCCCTTGACGGGCGAACAAGCCCAGAAGACCCAGGAGTACAAAAGTGGTGTCGCTTTACTGCAGGGCTGGCAACCCGTTCATCCCGTCTTACAGCGATACCTTCAGGTATTAAAAGGGTTTTCGGAACGTCACCAGTATCCGGGGTCACCTCTTATATCCGTGTCACAACTGCGCGATGCGGATCATTTGCACCTCATGGAATTGCACCCGGGAGAACACGAACGGTTACGCACTGCCATTAAGCAAAATCGTGGAAACGGCCATACCCATGTACATCATCGCGACGGGTTTGAAGGCGCTATCTCGTTATGTCCTCCTAAACCCAACCGTGGCGCTATCCTGATTGACCCGCCATACGAACAGCGAAAAGAGTACGATGCGGTTATTACTGCTGTTAAGCAACTACTCAAACGCTGGCCACAGGCGCAAATTGTGTTGTGGTATCCGTTGTTGTCGCAGCGCGCTGGCGACAAAGCGGGGCAGTCTGAAGCCATGTGCGAGACGTTAGCGGCATTACAGCATAGCGTCCTGCAAGCCGAACTGCGGGTAGACGACCCAGCCAATGATGCTGGTATGTACGGATCCGGTGTGTGTTTAATAAACCCTGCGTGGCAAATAGATGCTGTCATTGATGACATGCTGAACGAACTGACCGCACAATTGGGTGCAGCGGCTCAATCCTCCGTAACCTGGCTGAATAAAACCGACTAATGAACGCCAAGGGCATCAAGCATTTCTACATCCCGGAAGAACAGTCAATTTATTTGCTGTCACATACTGATGCCAAAAAGTTAAAAGACTGGTTGGCATTATGCACCGAACAGCTGAGTGCTTTGGGCTATCGCGATATTCACCTTATTGGCAAAGGGGCTTATGGCTTTGCTTTCGCAGGTGTAGACCGTCAACAGCAACACCGGGTCTTTAAATTTACCCGTATTACGCTGCCTGCCAGCATTCAGGACCGGTTGGAAGAAGAAGCTTTTATGCAGTCGCTGGTAGACCACCCGCTAGTGCCCAGGGTCATCGATTTTCATCAAAAAGGGCGGCAGTCTATTCTTATGATGGAACGCGCGCCCGGACTGGACTTAGAGCAAGTCAGCTTGCGCGAAGGCGCATTGCATCCGCGACTTGTTGTAAAAATTGCGGTTCAGCTGGGTAAAATCCTGCTAGATCTTCGTCACCACACGCACCAGGGCCAGTTAAGACCTATTGTTCACGGCGACATAAAGCCCTCGAACCTGGTATGGGATGAAGTAAATGAGCGCATTGCATTAATTGACTGGGGTTCATCGGTGTTTGCGCAGCTAGACGAGCACCAGCAACCGGTGCAAAACAATGTACTGGATCTGATGTCTGGCGATCTACAGCAAACCAATGCGCGGTTGGGTGATGTGTATTTTATCGGCGATGCGCAATTGAACGGGGCACTGTCGAGTCCCCGATTCGACGAACAAGGCCTGGCAAGTACCCTGTATGCGTTGGCTTCCGGCCAATCAGCGCGATTTGCCCGACAGGTTATTCCGCCGTCATCACTAGGGTTACCCAAGATACTGTCTGACATTCTCACCTATATGCTAAGTGACAATGAAAGCGCCCAGCGAGAAGGGGGCGACTACCTGCTTTCTCATTTGTCATTATTGGAAAACCTGGTATTTGGTGAGCATGTGCCTGCGCCTGCTGAAGCTTTGTTACCGGTCTGGGTAAGTCGCAGCAGCAAGGCTATTGAGACCGTGGTTTACAGCTCTCGTAAGTCTTTTCTGCGGGAGCGGGCGACTGACTCGGCCCAGAATGACACCGTACAGGCACTCAATTACATTAATGACGCGCAGTTCGAGCGCTACTATAAGAATTATCTCGATGGCATGGGCGATACGGAGAAGGGATTTCTAGCTGCCATCAGCCGATTGGCGAAATATCCGGTGGTAGGCGGCCTGGCGATCAACTGGCAACCGGACGGCGTTTATATTGACTCCAGTCTTAACCTGCATGAACCCGACAAAAAAGACGCGTTTGACCAGGCCGTTAACAATGTGGTGATGCTGGCCCGTTCCATTCATCGCAAGGGGGTATTCAAGTGTTGCCTTTTCGATGCCAAAAACACCCTGCATTTTGATAGGGACACGTCACAAAGCAAATTCGTTGCTGCGCCCGGCACACGAATTCCGTACGAAAAATCTGTGCAAACACTAAGTGCCAGCGAAAGTCGCTTGCATTCCTATTTTGAGGACGGTGACGATCCTGATGAATTGCTCGCATTGCCGGCGACAATCATGGACGCTATTTCCCGGTTAAACGCCATTCATCACACCGGATGCATTATTTTTGAAGCATTAAGCCACCACCTCAAAATCCATAGTTACTATCGATTACTTGATCACACTAAAGAAAATGAGTTTAATGCGCTGTTAGATTTGATCGTGCAGGCACTCCCTGAAATCAGCGGTGAAGGAATAAGTGGCTTTATGAAGCTGCCGTACAAAGACACTCGTTGTTTTGATCACCGCGCGCGCTGCGCCGACAAATATTATCCAAGAAACCCCAAAGCACACTAGTTGCGCGTTTTTTTCACGCTAAAGGGTGCGCATTTCTTCGGGGTGATAAATACGTTTTAGGAGATATCCTTGGAACAACAAAATGAAGTTAAACTGTCTTCACTGTTAGAACTAGAAACCCTTGAACACGGTTTATACCGAGGCCAAAGCTGGGATTTAGGCTTTCGCGCTTTGTTTGGTGGTCAGGTATTAGGCCAGGCGCTGCAGGCTGCTTATCAAAGTGTACCGGAAGATCGCGTTGTGCATTCCTTCCACAGTTATTTTCTGTTACCCGGCGATGCGAAAAAGCCGGTTGTTTACGACGTTGAAATAGTGCGTGACGGCAAAAGTTTTTCAGCCCGACGCGTGAAAGCAATTCAAAACGGCCGCAGTATTTTTTACATGACTGCGTCTTTCCAGACACCAGAAGCGGGTATGAGCCATCAGTTCGCCGATATGCCTGATGTGCCGCGTCCGGAAGACGTTGAGCCAGACATCAGAATGTACGAACGCAATTATGCGCATTTGGGGCGACGCATGAGGGAAGCGCTCAGCTACCATCGTCCTATTGATATTCGTACTGTTGATGCAGTGGCGTCGTTTACGGCAAAGAATCGCAAACCCGTTCGTGCAACCTGGTTAAAAACGGAAGAAGCTCTGGGTGACAATCAGTCAATGCATCAGGCGGTGTTGTCTTATGCCAGTGACTATCATTTCCTGAGTACCTCACTGCAGCCACACGGTGTGCAAATAACAGATAAAAATTTAGTGATTGCCACCATCGACCATGCAATGTGGTTCCATCGTCCGGTAAACATGAATGAATGGCTGTTGTATGTAATGGAAAGCCCGGTCAGCGAAAGTGCGCGTGGTTTGGTGCGTGGCCAGATTTTCAACCAGCAAGGTGAATTAGTCGCATCGACAATGCAAGAAGGGTTAATGCGTTTGCGCGAAGAATAATACCTCAATCTGTTGTTGGTGGCGGTTGCAATTGTTTATGGTTACCATTAGTGACGTATGAACTGAGCCGCCAACACTTATTTCATCAGCAGCGTGACTTTTGTCGCCCCATAAAAAATGCCCAGAACTTAAAAAGCTCCGGGCCTAGGGGAATGGCTCATTGCTGAGCCGTGCGCTAACTTTCACAAAGGGAGAGGTGTATAGTATTCACGCGGTTCAGTAATAATAGCGCAAACCTGCTCACTTTATAAACAATTTTTTAGAAATACTTCAAACTGACTGAATTATAGACCATTCCTAACACGCATCAAGTCAATTTGTTCAATAAATCCACGCCAAATGAACAGATTTTAAACAGGTTGTGCAATATTTATCCACAGAGGATTGTACTGTCTTTTTACAAAGCGCCTGTCCGTATAACAGTATAACTATACAAAGCTTGACGGAATGTAAGCCATTCACAGCATGAATAATGGTAATCCCTTACAGAATACCGACTTGTCATTGTGGTTTGTGATGGTCAAAGTAGAATGAGCGCTATTAAGGATTGCCCTGATTATGGTTGCAGCAGGTTGCAAGCGGTAGATAATCAGAATCAATGCGTCACTTTTTTGTTCGATAAGGTATGCACTATGAAAACTTATACAAGCCATATTCCTCCTCAACGTACCTTAATGGGACCTGGCCCGTCAGATGTTAGCCCGCGTGTACTGAACGCCATGGCGCGCAGCACTGTGGGGCATCTGGACCCGGATTTCATTGGTCTGATGGATGAAACGAAAGAGTTGCTTCAATACGCATTTAAAACAAACAATGCACTGACAATGCCTATTTCAGCCCCGGGTTCTGCGGGTATGGAAGCAGCGTTCGTTAATTTGGTTGAGCCGGGTGATACAGTCATTGTGTGTATTAATGGTGTATTCGGCGGCCGAATGAAAGAAAACGTCATTCGCTGCGGTGCAAAAGCGGTTGTCGTAGAAGACGACTGGGGTAAACAAACAGACCTGAATAAATTAGAAGACGCGCTGAAAGCACACCCTGAAGCGAAAGTTGTTGCTTTTGTTCACGCTGAGACCTCTACCGGGGTTCGCAACGATGCGGCGGCAATGTGTAAACTGGCTCAACAATACGACTGTCTGACTATTGTAGATGCGGTTACTTCTCTGGGGGGTATTGAAGTCGCGGTTGATGACTGGGGAATTGATGCAATTTATTCTGGCTCGCAAAAATGTTTGAGCTGTGTACCCGGTATTTCACCTGTGTCGTTCAGTGATCGCGCTGTTGAAGTGATCCAGGCCAGAAAAACGCCGGTGCAAAGCTGGTTTCTCGACATGAACCTGATTGTGGGTTACTGGGGGCAGGGCGGCAAGCGTGCTTATCATCACACAGCACCAGTGAATAGCATTTATGCAACGCATGAATCGCTTGTGATGTTGCACGAAGAAGGGCTGGAGAATGCCTGGGCCAGACACGCACGACTGCACGATAAACTGGTAGCAGGTCTGGAGTCTTTAGGCATTGAAATGGCCGTAGACAAAGCGTATCGGTTGCCCCAGTTAAATGTTGTCAATATTCCAGAAGGCGTAGACGATGCAGCAATCCGAGGTCGACTGTTAAATGAGTTTAATCTCGAAATTGGCGCTGGATTAGGCGCGTTTGCTGGAAAAGTCTGGCGTATTGGCCTGATGGGCTCAGGTTGTACCGACAAAAATGTCGATTTCTGCCTGGGCGCACTGAAAACCGTTTTAAACTAAATAATTCCACATCTATCGCAAAGTTGTAATAAATAATTGTTATTTACCGACAACAAACGCTAGTATCATCTCTGTTAGCACAGTTATCCAGGCGCTGCTAACAGGGATGTGTTTCAGCATTGCGGGGCTCCGCATGCCGCTTTTCATTTCCCTTATTGATAATGTATCAGCACAGCGGCGCTTGCCGTTGTATTAAAACAACAATAAGGCTTCTTTATGCTTCACAGAATTTGGCTTGTTTTCATAGTAAGCGCTTTTGCTGCAACTATGTATCAGGCAGTTTTTGGCGATCATCCTCAGGGGTTTCAGGATGTAATGTCGATGGTTAGCAGCATGGCAACGCTGAGCGTTGAAATTGCGATCGGTTTGATCGGCGTGCTGGCGTTCTGGTTAGGTATCTTTGAAGTAGCAGAAAAGTCGGGGCTGATTCAGAAATTCTCCCGGCTTCTTGCGCCATTTTTGTGCCGAATCATGCCCGACATTCCCCGCGACCATCCTGCACTTGGTAGTATTACCATGAATATGTCGGCAAATTTATTAGGTCTGGATAATGCCGCTACGCCTTTCGGGATAAAGGCTATGCAGGACATGCAAAGCCTGGCACCGCGTAAGGACACCCTCACAAACAGCCAGATCCTGTTTCTGGTTTTAAATACCTCATCGGTAACACTCTTTCCTATTGCGGTATTTTTGTATCGCGGTGAGCAGGGTGCGGCCCAGCCTACCGATGTATTTATTCCTATTTTACTTGCCACCAGTGCGTCTACGTTGGCGGGGTTAATTGTGACCTGCGCGGTACAGAAAATTAACCTGTTTAATCGCGTAATTTTGCTGTATCTGGTTGCGGTATTTGGTTTGTTAGCCGCGGTGATCCTGTATTTTGCACAGTTAGCTGCTTCAGAATTAGCCAGTCAGTCAGCCATTGTGGCAAACAGCCTGTTATTCACTTTTGTTGTGGGTGTACTCATTAGTGGCTGGCGTGTAGGAAATAATACCTATGAGCAGTTTGTCGACGGCGCAAAGAAGGGCTTCGATGTAGCGGTCTCGCTTATTCCCTTTTTACTGGCTATGTTAGTGGCCATCGGTATGCTTCGCGCCAGTGGCGTGATGGACATTCTGGTGCAATGGATAGCCAGCGCCGCAATATGGCTAGGCTTCGACCCCCGTTTCGTTGACGCATTGCCCACCGCGCTTATGAAACCTCTGAGTGGCAGTGGTGCCCGTGCGCTGATGATAGAGACAATGCAACATCACGGCGCAGATTCGTTTGCCGGTAGGTTGGCATCTGTGATGCAAGGCTCTACCGAAACCACCTTTTATGTGCTTGCAGTATACCTGGGCGCAGTGGGCATTAAACATTCACGCTACGCCGTAGCCTGTTGTCTGGCAGCAGACTTAGCGGGTATTGTTACAGCCATTCTGGTAAGTTATTGGTTCTTTGGTTAAACCTCAGTCAGTATGTGTTCAGATACCGTTAAGGTAACAGTTGTCATGCTACTCGCTCAATTTACAAAGGAGTAAATCATGCGTTTTAACATGTTGTGTGCATTGATCGTGAGTGTCGGACTTTCGAGCAGTGCTTTTGCCGCCAATACCCACGAGCATCGCAGGTTAGTTAATGTGTCTGGTCAGGGGGCGGTCAGCGTTGTACCCGATGCTTTTACAGTCAGTGTTGTGCTGGAAGAACGCGGTCCTGTTGTCAGTAAGTTAAATCAGCAAATGTCAGACCGATTGGCATCAGTCGTCCAATTTTTACTGAAGTCCGGCGTAGAAGAAAAGCACATTCAGTCCATGTCAGTTAATTTAAACCCGTGGTACGAGCACACGCCGAATGGCAGGCAAGACAAGGGCTTCATTTTAAGTCGAGAGGTACGCGTAACCTCTACGGAGCTGCAATCTTACGACTCAATTCTCGATGGTATTCTAGGGCGTGGCGTAGACCGCATTCAGCGTTTTGAATTTATTAATTTAGATGCTGGCGAAGCCTATCAGCAGGCGCTGATAGCTGCTGTACAGGATGCAAAAGTACGAGCGGGCTTGTTAGCGCGCGAAATGGGAGTAAAATTGGGTAACGTAATTACCATTAATGAATCAGCCGGACACAGCATGCCGCCCGTTATGGCCACTATGCGAATGAAAGACGAGATGAGCAGTAGCTTGCCTGGTCAGTCAGACATAACAGCCACCGTGTCAGTGTCATTTGAGCTAATAGAAAAATATCACTAAGAGAGACAGAATTTGACAAGCAGTACCTTTTATTCACAGCTCGCCGCTCAGGCCCGTAGTTTGGTAGAGGGCGAGCGCGACATGATTGCCAACATGGCTAACATTAGCGCACTATTGTTTAACCAGATGGACGATGTCAATTGGGCGGGTTTTTATTTGTATAAAGAAGACCAGTTGGTTTTAGGGCCGTTTCAGGGGCAGCCAGCCTGCATCCGCATCCCAATGGGTAAAGGCGTCTGTGGCACGGCAGCAGCAACCAATACGGTGCAACGAATAGAAGACGTTCACCAGTTCGAAGGCCATATTGCCTGTGACGCTGCGTCAAACTCTGAAATTGTGATCCCCATTGTGGTCAATAACCAGTTAATTGGTGTGCTGGATATCGACAGCCCGAAGCTGTCGCGCTTTACAGCAGAAGACGAGGCGGGTCTGTGTGAGATTGTAGGTGTCCTGAGTCGTACATTGGTATGAAGCATTTGATTGACATTCAGGTGGTGCTTGCCACCTGGCAGGACATGGAAGATGTATTTGAAGAGCCAGATGAGGCAGCTGAACGGTTAAATACCATATTGCATATGGTATATGACCGTGCTGAAGAAGACATTTCAGTGGAGCGGCTTGAAGGTCTGCTGTCTCATACCTGGTCAATTTGGCATCAAGATGAAAATTTATTGTACGTAAATGACGATGATTTGCTTGATTGGGTTGACCATCTGCTAGCAACTTGGGATGATGCAGACAATCTCGATTAACTCATATACACGTTAATATTGATGGAATCATCACAGAAGTTTAGTAACAGTAAAGAAGTCATCGCCTTTCTGGCGGAGACATTCCCGAAATGCTTCAGCCTGGAAGGTGAAGCTCGTCCTTTAAAAATTGGTATTTTCCAGGATTTGGCCGAGCGCCTGCAGGAAGACGAACGGGTTAGTAAAACCTTGTTACGTTCCAGTCTGCGTCATTACACCAACAGCTGGCGTTACCTTTACAGTATTAAAAAAGGTAACCACCGCGTTGACTTAGATGGTAATCAGGATGCTGCGATTGAGCAGGAGCATGAAGATCACGCTAAACAACAGCTGGAGGAAAGCAAAGCCAAAGCGGCCGAAAAACGCAAAGCGGCGGGTAAGCCACCTCGCAAAAAGCCAGACGGCAGACCAGCTGCTAAAAATGGCGGTGAACGCCAGGCGAAATCAGCGCCAGGCCGCTATAATGGAACTAAATCCAAAACAAACAGACCAACTAAAGTACCCCCAGCGAAATTAACAGACGCAGATCTTACTACCGGTACAGCAGTTACAGTGAAGCTGGGTAAAGCGCCTATGCATGCTGTAATTACCGAAGTAGCGAAAGACGGTGTTCATGTTCAACTGGATACGGGGATGGTGGTTAAAGTCAACCCAGAGGCTTTACGTCTAGCACGTTCCAAGAGGTCGTAATATGAAAGATTTACTCCGAGTTTCAGTCGCCGGTGCTATTTTAGCGCTAAGTGTTGGCGCTGGTGCCGTTACATCAGGTAATAGCGTAGAAGATTTGCCGGTTCTCCAACAGGAGCCACAGCACTCGTCTGCCGCTAAGCGAATAAGTACGTTGTTCACCCGTGAGCATTACAAGCTTATTAAACTTGATGATGCACTCTCGGAGAAAGTCTACGATCGATTTTTGCGGGCTTTGGACGGCAACCGCAATGTGTTTTTGCAATCAGACATTGACGGCTTTGCTAAATACCGCGACGAATTTGACGATGCATTAACCCGCGGTAATTTGCAAATCGCGTACGACATGTACAACATCAATCTGGAACGACGCGTAGAGCGCTATAAGTTTGCGCTCAAGCAGCTCGATACGCCGTTTGATTTTGAAAAAGCGGGCGACAAGTTCTATTACGACCGTGAAGAAGCGCCATGGGCTACTGATATGGCAGAACTCGATGAGTTATGGCGTCAGCGTGTTAAATACGACGCGCTTAACCTGAAGCTCGCGGGCAAAGAGCCAGAAAAAATTAAAGAGTTGCTGACCAAGCGCTATGAGCGTGCCATTAAGCGTTTGAAACAAACGCAAAGCGAAGATGTGTTTCAAACCGTAATGAATTCGTTTGCACGTAGTATTGAAGCGCATACCAGTTATTTATCGCCCCGTAATGCAGACCGCTTCCAGATGGACATGAATCTGTCTCTGGAAGGTATTGGTGCAGTACTACAAAGTGAAGACGATTTTACTGTCATCAAGAGCATTGTAGCCGGCGGCCCTGCCGACAAAACGAAGGCTTTGAAGCCCGAAGACAAGATCGTGGGTGTCGCTCAGGGTGATGAAGATTTTGTTGATGTTATCGGCTGGCGTTTAGACGACGTGGTTGAACTGATCAAAGGCCCAAAGGGCAGTGAAGTACGCTTACAGGTTCAAAAAGGAACTGGCGACAGCACCGCGATCTCGGTGATCAATATCGTTCGCGACAAAATTAAACTGGAAGACCGCGCCGCCAAGTCAGAAGTGTTTGTGCCTGAGTCAGGTCCACACCAAGGCGAAAAAATTGGCGTTATCGATATACCCAGTTTCTATAACAACCTACACGTTGATGTACTTAAAGAAATCAACGCGTTAAAAGCGCAAGATGTAAAAGGCATTATTGTTGACTTGCGCGGTAATGGCGGTGGTTCGCTGTCTGAAGCGACACTGGTTTCAGGTTTGTTTATTGAGGCAGGACCGGTAGTTCAGATCCGTTATGAAGGCGGGCGCATGAGTGTGAATAAAGACACCGATGGACGTGTTGCTTATTCCGGACCTTTAACGGTGCTGGTTGACCGTTACAGCGCTTCGGCGTCAGAGATCTTTGCCGCAGCGATGCAGGATTACAATCGCGCATTAATCATCGGTGAGCAAACTTTCGGTAAAGGTACGGTTCAACAACACAAAGGGTTGGGACGTATCTACGATTTATACGAAAACCCGCTGGGCAGTGTGCAATACACCATCGCTAAGTTCTATCGTATCAATGGCGGCAGTACGCAGCACAAAGGTGTTGTGCCTGATATTTTGTTCCCTTCTCCAATAGATCCGGCAGAGTGGGGCGAAAGTCAGGAAGAAAACGCATTGCCGTGGGATAGCATTAAACGAGCTAATTACACCACGTTTGGTGATTCCCAGTCTGCAATTGACGTTCTGGCGGCAAAACATAATGCGCGCATTTTACAGGATCCTGAGTTTGCGTATATTCAGCAAGACATTGAAGAATATCGTAAAAATAAAGACAAAGCGTTTATTTCCCTGGTTGAATCAGAACGTTTGGCTGAGAAGGAAAAAAACGAAGCTGAAGCGCTGACGCGTGCAAACGAGCGTCTGTTGCGGCTGGGTTTACCCAAGGTGGAAAACCTTGATGACCTGCCAGAGGCTTTGGACGACATCGACCCCTATTTGTCGGAAGCGGCAAACATTACACTGGACATGGTTGAGACAGGTAAGTACGCATTTAAACAAGGGTAATATCAGAAATACCGAAAGGGCTGGCGTTTGCCAGCCCTTTTTCATTCAAAAAGCAGTGTTGAAAAATACAACAACAAAATAAAATCATTATTAAAACAATAATAAAGGGAACAATATGGCGATTCGCGGTGAGTTTTCTTCCCGTATCGGGTTTATCCTGGCGGCAGCGGGGTCAGCAGTTGGACTGGGTAACATCTGGGGGTTTCCTACCCAGGTAGCCAGTAATGGTGGAGCGGCTTTTGTACTGGTCTATTTAATGTTAGCGTTTGCGCTGGCATATCCGGTGCTTATGGCAGAACTGATCATTGGTCGGGCTCACAGAGCCAACATGGTCGACTCGCTTGGACAGATCACGTCAAATCCATTGGGCCGCCTGACGGGTTTGTGGGGTTGTATAACCGTATCGCTGATACTGGCTTTCTACGCCATTGTCGGCGGCTGGATGATTGCTTATTTTGGTGAATCGGTCACACGCCCGGTTGTTTCACAGGCTGTCAGTGATTGGTTTGTTAGCTATTCTATTAGCAGCAATCTGATTTTTTGTGCGCTATTCCTAAGTTTAACATCGTACATCGTACTCGGTGGTGTAAAAGCCGGTATCGAACGGTGGTCTGTGCGTTTAATGCCAACCCTGTTCATACTAATGGGCTTACTGATTGTTTATGTCAGTTTCCAACCTGGCGCAAGTGAAGGCTGGGCGGCTTATCTGGTTCCCGACTTTACCCGGGTATTGAATCCCGATCTGCTCATTGATGCTATGGGGCAGGCGTTCTTTTCCATGTCTCTGGGTGTAGGTACTATGCTGGTCTACGGCTCGTACATGAGTAAAAAGGAGGACCTGCCAAGTATTGGTGCCTGGGTGGCATTAGTGGATATCGGTGTTGCTATCATCGCCGGTATGTTAATTATCCCTGCGATGTATGTGGCGCTAAACAACGGCGTACAAATTTTCTCGGAGTCGGGGGATTTAATCGCTGGCGACCAGTTAATTTTCACCGTGTTACCTGCATTATTTAAAACTATAGGGCCGATAGGCTTATTGGTGTCCGTGGTGTTCTTTGCACTTATGGTGATTGCCGCTTTAACCAGCTCTATTTCAATGCTGGAAGTGCCGGTAGCTTATTTATCTGAAAGCCGGAATATGCCACGCAAACGCGCGGTGTGGATTGTAACCACCACCATTTTCCTGCTCAGCGCGATTATTATTCTGAATTTCTCTACACTTTTCGGCTTAGTTATTGCGCTAACGACGAAGTACAGTCAGCCGTTGTTAGGCTTCGCACTGTGTATTTTTGCCGGCTGGGTGTGGAAGCGAAATGAAATTCTGGCCGAGCTGAAGGCCAGTGCCCCCGATATGGAACAGCGCCTGTTTTGGAAAATTTGGCCTTGGTATGTAAAGTTTGTGTGTCCGGTTGTCATTCTTGTGATGTTTTATCGGTCGGTGATGTAAGGAATAGTCATGACGTCTCAACAAGAAATTAAACAACCCAGCTTACTGGACGCGTTAATCCCGATTGTCTCACTTGTACTAATGATGGGAACGGCGGTGTATCTGTTTTCTGACAATTCATCGTTCGGGCCCAACCAGATAGCTCTGTTAATTGGTACCGGTTTAGCGGCTATCATAGGCATGAAAAACGGCCACCGCTGGAAAGATATTGAAGCGGGCATTATTCAGGGCATTTCAGTCTCTCTGGGGGCTTGCCTGATATTACTGGCAGTGGGTTCATTAATTGGTACCTGGATGCTTGCCGGCACTGTGCCTACACTCATTTATTACGGCCTTGAACTGCTTAATCCGTCTATGTTTTACGCGGCCAGCTGTTTAATTTGTGCGGTAGTGGCAATGAGTATCGGCAGCTCCTGGACAACCGCTGCGACCGTTGGTGTAGCTCTGATGGGTGTAGCCGCGGGTATGGACATGTCTGCGGCAATTACTGCAGGTGCAGTGGTCTCTGGTGCCTATTTTGGTGACAAGATTTCACCACTTTCAGAAACAACCAATTTGGCACCTGCAGTTGCCGGCGTAGATCTGTTTGAACACATCCGCTACATGCTATGGACAACGATCCCCAGCTTTATCATTGCGCTTATTCTGTTTGTTATTCTGGGTTTTAGCGCGTCTACAGAACAGTCAGCGGCGAAGATTCAGGAAATGCAGTTGCTGTTGGAAAACACCTTTAATCTGAATCTGTTCATGCTTGTGCCCCTTGTTGTGTTGCTAACGCTTGCTGTGCGAAAGATGCCCGCTTTTCCAGCGGTGGCTATTGGAGCATTATTAGGCGGAGCCTGGGCCATTATCTTCCAAACCGATGTTGTACTTGGCATGAAAGACGGAGCAGACTCAGACGTAGTGGGCACCGTTAAGGTGGTGTGGACTGCGTTATTCGATGGTGTGAGCTTTGACACAGGTGATGGCACGCTGGACAGCTTGCTTAGCCGTGGTGGTATGTCATCAATGCTCAACACCATCTGGTTAATTATTTGCGCCATGTCATTTGGTGCGGTACTGGAGCGGGTAGGTCTGCTCAATCGTGCGGTCAGTGCTATTTTACATGGTGCCAAAACCGCAGGTGCAATGGTAACCCGCACTATTTTTACCTGTATCGGCACTAACCTGATTACAGCTGATCAGTACATGGCAATCGTTATGCCTGGGCGCATGTACAAGCAAGAGTTCGAGAAGCGTGGATTAAATCAGTTGAATTTATCCCGCAGCCTGGAAGACGGGGGCACCTTAACATCGCCACTCATTCCGTGGAACACCTGTGGTGCCTACATGCATGGCGTATTAATGGTACATCCGTTTGAATACATCTTTTACGCGTTCTTCAACGTAATTAACCCAATTCTGGCTATGATTTACGCGTATTTTGGTATCAAGATTTTGCGTATCACACCACCCGAGTCCGTGGTTGAATCTTCCGTTTCTTCTGCAAAATAATTTAGTAAAGGAGAGTGTATGACATTACTGGCTAAACGCCGAGCCGACTATCGCGCGCCGGCATTCACAATCAGCGATATTGATTTGAATGTAACATTGCATCCAACGGCAACACGGGTAGTTAGCAGCCTCCGAGTATCACGACAGGGTGAACATACCGAGTCGTTGGTACTGGACGGCGAGCATTTAACATTAGTGTCCATACTCCTCGATGGCAAGCCGTTCAGTGACTACGCAAAAACCGGCACAGGTTTAACGCTGGCAAATGTGCCCGATGATTTTAACCTTACCATTGAGACGGTTATTAACCCTGAAGCTAACAAAGCATTGGAAGGGCTGTATTTATCGAATGGAGTTTATTGCACTCAGTGTGAAGCTGAAGGGTTTCGGCGTATTACCTATTACCTCGACCGCCCCGATGTACTGGCTAGATTTACTTGTACGATAACAGGCGATAAAGCCACATTACCGACCATGTTGGCCAATGGTAATCCTATTGCCCGCGGTGAAAACAGCGATGGTACGCATTGGGTTACCTGGGAAGATCCATATCCAAAACCCGCGTACCTGTTTGCATTGGTTGCCGGTAGCTTTGACCAGCTTTCAGATACGTTTATTACAGCGAGCGGTAAATCTGTTGCGCTTGAATTATATGTAGATAAAGGCAAGCGAGACCGTGGTGTGTTTGCTCTGGAAGCGCTTAAGCGCTCCATGAAATGGGACGAAGAGGTATTCGGGTTGGAGTACGACCTGGATATTTACATGATTGTGGCCGTTGATTTTTTCAACATGGGTGCAATGGAAAACAAAGGCCTGAATGTATTTAACAGTAAATTCGTACTGGCCGATCAGGAAAGCGCCACGGATGAAGACTTCTTCAATGTAGAATCGGTGATTGCGCATGAGTATTTCCACAACTGGACAGGTAACCGTGTTACCTGCCGTGATTGGTTCCAGTTGAGCCTGAAAGAAGGGTTAACCGTTTTTCGCGATCAACAGTTTAGCTCTGATATGAGTTCGCCATTGAGTAACCGCATAAAACAGGTCCGGGTAATGCGTGAACACCAGTTCGCTGAAGATGCCAGTGCCATGAGTCACCCAATTCGTCCTGATGAAGTTATTGAGATGAATAACTTCTACACTGTGACGGTGTATGACAAAGGGGCTGAAGTGATCCGCATGATGCATACCTTGTTGGGTGCAGAGGGCTTCAGAGCTGGGATGGATGAATATTTCCGTCGCCATGACGGCCAGGCCGTTACCTGTGATGACTTTGTGTCTGCCATGCAGTCGGCGACGGATATCGATTTAACACATTTTTCTCTATGGTACAGCCAGTCAGGCACACCAACTGTGTCGGTTAAACGCGATGTTAAGCCCGGCTGCGAGGTTACCGTAACCCTTAAGCAACATACCCCGCCAACAGCGGATCAGGCGACAAAGCAAGCATTGTATATTCCGTTACAAATTGAATTTATCAATGAGCGTGGCGAGCACGTTTTGCCGGACACACCTATGTATCGCGATAATCTGTGTATTCTTGACAAACCGGCTGTTACGTTAACGTTCACTGGCAAGGGTCGTCAGATTACGCCTGTTGCTTTGGGTAATTTTTCTGCGCCTGCAAAACTGCAATCTGATCTTACTCCGGAAGAGTACCTGCACGCATTCCGTTTTGCCGACGATGCGTTTTCTCGTTGGGACGCAATTCAGCAACTGTACAATTGGGCAATAGAGCAGTACTACACGAATCAACCGGAAAATGTCGGTCCCACAATCTGGCAAGGGCTGGTGTCAGCGGTGGACGCTGAGCAACAAAACCCGGAGTTATTAGCTGAATGTCTGGTTGTGCCGAGTTTTGAATCATTAATTCAAACACGAACTGACATTGATGTGCATGCTCTCTACAACGCCAGAGAGGCGTTTGTCGGTGATTTATCTGACAAGCTAGCGGGTATTTTGAACACTGTATATGAGCAAAACCAGACAGGCGATTATGCATATTCTGTAGAGCAGGTAAGTGCACGTCGCTGTAAAAATACGGTGTTGACTCTACTGGCTCGTCAACAGGATAGTGCCTCGTTAATTCGCGAACAATTTACTCAATCTGACAATATGTCAGACTCTTTGGGTGCCCTAAAAGCTGCGCAAATTCAGGATCTAAAGCTGTTTAGTGAATTAATGCAACAGTTCGAGCAGCGTTGGCATAACGATCCACTGGTACTGGACAAGTGGTTTGGTTTGCATGCGACTTGCCCGCGAGACGATATACTGGCACAGCTTACGCTGCTGCGTCAGCATCCTCAATTCAGTCAGCAGAACCCCAACCGGGTGCGCGCCGTAGTAGGGAGCTTTGCTTTCTACAATACCACCGGTTTTCACGCCGATGATGGTTCTGGCTATCAGTTTTTGACTGATTATCTGATAGAACTTGATACCACCAATCCTCAGGTTGCGTCCCGATTAGTAACGCCATTAACGCAATGGCAGCACTATAATGGAGAACGACAAGCGCTCATGAAGCGCCAGTTATCCAGATTGTTAGATAACAAGAATCTGAGCAAAGATTTGTATGAAAAAGTCAGCAAGGCATTGAGCTTTGGTCACAATGACTAATAAAGACACCATCTACTTTTTTACTCTGAACGAACCCTATTCATCTTGCCAGGCCCTTTATAGTGGCCTGGTTCCCCATGCTGTGTTAACCGCAGAAAATGGCGCAAGGGTTCAGGTGCCCGCAGGAAGAGTACGGCAGTTCATTGATAGTCGTGGTTTATGTGGCAGATTCAGGCTAATTATAACGCAAGAAAATAAAATCAAATCTTTCGAGCGAATTCGCTAACTCTGTACTATAACTATCAATCAGTTATTTATAATAATTCGGTTTAAATTCAGGACGTTCACTAACTCAATTTGATGATGTTTACGGCATTTTCCCAACTGGTACGATTAGTTCTTGCTATCCGTGTGAAATGATGTAATCATTTTGTTAAATAAACCGATGTGTGTCGTTTTATCAGCAGCTTACTGCTGAATCAGGAGTATAAAAATTATGATAACCAGGCCTAGCGCATTCAAAAAATCGCCTATCGCAGCTGGACTACTTGCCCTATTTGGCGCCGCAGCGCTGCCGGCAAGTGCTGCCTCTTGGGATGTAGGTGATGTGTCGATATCACTCGACTCAAACTTTACACTGGCTACCAGTATTCGCGTGGAAGATCGTGACTACAGCCTTATTGGTAACAGCAACCATCCTCAGTTCAATTGGTCTGGTTACAACGCAGCGACCAATGTCATCTACCCAAGCGGCGACGTATGGGCATTGGCAAACGGAAGTTATTCAAGCAACGGTGATTTGGGCAACCTGGCTCACGATCCCGGCGAGGCCTTTTCAACGCAAGTGTCTGGTAACCATGAATTAGATATTCGTTACGGCGACATTGGTTTCTTTGCTCGCGGTTTCTGGTTTTATGATTTCGAACAGATGGACGGCGACCGTCCTTGGGACAATCCTATCACCGGTCAGCAAACAGAATTGTGTGACGACCCCAGAGCCAAAGAGCTTCTTTGTGCAGATGTTCGTTTACTCGACGCCTTCTTCTATGGCGATTGGTGGGTGGGTGATAAGCCACTAACCGTTCGCGTTGGTCAGCAGGTTATCAGCTGGGGTGAAAGTACATTCATCCAACATGGTATCAACACCACAAACCCAGTAGACGTGACTCGCGCCCGTACGCCAGGCGCTGAGTTAAAAGAAGTCTTTATTCCGGTTGGTATGGTTTACGCCTCATTGGGTATTACCGACAACCTGAGTATTTCAGGTTACTATCAATATGAATGGGAACGCAGCTGGTTACCGGTTGCAGGCAGCTACTTCGCAACAAACGACTTTGCGGGCGAGGGCGGTCAGGCGAATAATGTTCAGCTAGGCTTTACCGGCAACCCGGACATTGACCTTGACTTCCTGTTAGCGTCACTCAATGGTCTGGGCGATGCGCTGCGTGCTGGTGCTGATGCTTCGCAAATCAGTCAGGCTTACCTGGCATATCCAACTAAAGTGGCTATTCGTGGTTATAGTGATCAAGCTCATGTTGATGCCGACGACCAGGGGCAATATGGTCTTCGCGTTACCTATTTCGCAGAAGAATTAAATGAAACTGAGTTCAGTTTCTACCACATTAATTATCACAGCCAACGTCCTTTGATTTCTGGTGAAACGTCTAACTTCACGGCCGCAGGCATTGGTGCTGACATGGCATTCTTGGCGACCAATAATATCACTCGTGACAACGTCACAGAGCTGCAGGCGTTTACCGAAGCTAAGTTCTACTACCCTGAAGACATCAAGCTTTACGGCATGAGCTTCAACACCAACATTGGTACCACGGCGCTTGCTGGTGAGTTTGCTTACCGACAGGATGAGCCTCTGCAAATCGACGACGTTGAATTGTTGTACATGGGTATGCCAGAGCAGTTAGCAAACGCTGGATTACGTCCTGATTTAGCGGGCATTTCACAGTTGAACAACATCGGCCGTGCAGTAGGTCCAGGCGAGACTGCTCAGGGCTATGTGTTCTCTGATACATGGCAGGCACAGTTTACATTGTCTCACGTATTTGGTCCGGCATTTGGTACTGACAACTTTGTTCTGCTGGGTGAAGCGGGCTACGTTAACATTGTTGATTTCCCGGATCCTTCAGTAGTTCGCCTGAACGCTCCGGGTACTGCCCGAACTCCGTCGCTGGAGCCAACAGAAACCGGCAATCCGCGCACAGGCTTGCACACAGGTTTGTCTAACGGTCCGGAAACTAACCCGTTTGCAACTGACGATGCATGGGGCTACCGTTTACTGGCTGTTGCTGATTTCAACAACATTTTCGCTGGTGTAAATTTACGTACTCGTGCGACGTTCTCGCATGATGTAGAAGGTACTACGCCTGATCCGCTGTTCTTGTTCACGGAAGATACTAAGTCAGCCAATATATCATTCACGTTTGATTACTTGAGCCGTTGGTCTGCAACCGCGTCTTACAGCAGTTTCTGGGGTGGCATTGGTACCACTAACGCGCTGTCAGACCGTGACTTCATCTCGTTCAACATCAAGTACGCAATTTAACAGAGAGTAGTATTGTTATGATGAAAAAGATTGGATTTATTGCTGCTGCGTTAACTGTCGCGTTATCTGCAGCACCAGTTCAAGCAAAAGTTAGCAGCGCCGATGCTGCCAAGTTAGGTACCGAGTTAACGCCACTGGGTGGCGAGAAAGCGGGTAACGCCGATGGCTCTATTCCAGCCTGGAATGGCGGATTAACATCAGCACCTGCGGGTTACACAGAGGGTGATTTTCACCCTGACCCGTATGCTGGTGAAGCACCACTGTTCACGATTACTGGTGCTAACTATAAAGAACATGCCGAGTTTTTGTCTGACGGCCTGATTAAAATGTTCGAGACTTACCCGGACTCGTTTAAACTGCCTGTGTACAAAACGCATCGTTCAGCGTCTAACCCACAGTTTGTTTATGACGCAACCAAAGCAAATGCGACTCGTGCCGAGTTATTAGATGGTGGTAACGGTATGTCAGGTGCCGCAGTAGGTATTCCATTCCCCATTCCGGCCAACGGTCTGGAAGCGATCTGGAACCACATTGCACGCTATCGTGGCCAGGCTGTTCAGCGTAACGGTGGTCAGGCAGCAGTAACCGCTGGCGGTGACTACAACGTAATCGGTTTTGATGAACAGCTACTGATTCAATACTCTCAGGAAAATGCTACGCCTGAAACGCTGCTTGAAAACAACGTATTGTTTATGTTTAAGCAAAAAGTTACTAAGCCGGCGCGTCTGGCTGGTACTGCGTTGCTGGTTCACGAAACACTGGACCAAATTAAGGAGCCTCGTAAGGCATGGACCTATAACACCGGTCAGCGCCGTGTACGTTTGGCACCAAACATTGCCTACGATACGCCGGGAACGGCGGCAGATGGCCTGCGTACTACCGATGACTTCGATATGTTTAATGGTTCTCCAAACCGTTATAACTGGGAGTTAAAGGGTAAGAAAGAAATGTACGTTGCTTATAACAACTACAAGCTGCACAGCAATACCGCAACTTACAGCGATATTCTGAAGCCAAATCACGTAAATCCGGATCTGACCCGTTGGGAAAAGCACCGTGTTTGGGTGGTAGAAGCGACGTTGAAAGACGAGTTCCGTCACATTTATCAGAAACGGGTATTCTTTATCGACGAAGACAGCTGGCAAATTCAGTTGGCCGACATGTATGACAACCGTGGTGAGTTGTATCGTGTTGCAGTGGCATACGGCGTTAACTACTACGAAGTTCCTACACATTGGTCTACGCTGGACGTATACCACGACCTGAACTCTCGTCGTTACCTGGCGATTGGCCTGGACAACGAAGAGCAGATGTATGATTTCTCTGTTCGTCCAAGAGAAGCGGAGTTTACTCCTCAGGCACTGCGTCGCGAAGGTACGCGATAAGTAATTTAAGCGGGCACATTCATTGTGCCCGTTTGTTCGAATGAGGTAGTCAGTGTGAGCTTGCTACCTCATTGTTTTAATAAACCGATACACATTACTGTGTATCATAATCAGCAACTCATCACTAACAATTATAAGCCCTGTGTTTCAATGGGTAATCGTGTTGCTTACACAGCAGTAACATGCCTTCAGCGCGTGTACTTTATCCGGAGGTTTAAACCTTTAATGCACAAATTGATTTCTTCCGTGCTACTTCTCGTTTTTTCTTTGGTTTGTCAGGCAGAGCAAGCATACCAGGCACCTTTGGTGCGAGAGTCACTACTATTAGATATTGATACCGGCGCTTTCACTGTGGCGGTGGGAGAACGTGGTCATATTCTGCTCAAGCAAGGTGAAGAGGACTTCACCCAACTTGAGGTGCCGACCCAGGCAACCCTGACCGCAGTAACGATTGTTGGCGACAATATATGGGCTGCAGGTCATGACGCCATTATTATTCATTCTCCCGACCGTGGACAGAGTTGGGAAATTCAGCACAATGCGCCAGAATTAGAACGTCCTTTCCTTGATATTGTTTTCTTTGATGAGCATCAAGGTCTGGCCATTGGTGCTTATGGCTTGTTTTATCAAACCAGTAACGGCGGAGAAAGTTGGGAATCGGTTAGACATGCGTCTTTTTTGAATCCTTATGATCGCGAATACCTCGAAGAAATTCGCAAGGAAGACGAAGACTTCTATCAACAGGAACTGGAGTCTATCTTACCGCACCTCAACAGAGTCAGCGTGGCAAGCGACAACACATTGTATCTGGCAGGCGAAGCGGGTTTGCTTGCAGTAAGTACCGATTTAGGCCAGAGCTGGGAACGCTTTGACATTGAATACACAGGTTCGTTTTTCGATATAAAAATGCTGGCAGACGGCTCATTAGTGGCAGCGGGTTTGCGAGGCAATATTTTTGTGATGCAGCAAGACGAGCAGTGGATGTATCTGTCTACGTGTAATACGGCTACGCTCAACTCCATTATCGAAACGCAACAAGGGGTGGCATTTATTGGCAACAACGGCGTTGTTGTTAATGCGACTTTACCGCTTTCTGTGAGTGACTATGACCCTTACGCTTCAACGTCAAGCTGCGCGGTAGCAGACGGCGTGGCTGTAACGACGACAGAAAGCAAGTCTGCATTATTGAATGCAGCGACCGTGCAGGGGGAAACCCTGGTAACCGCCGCCGATGGCATCTATTCACTTTCTTTGGATTAAATCAGTTATATGTCTTCATTTAGTCAATTTTCGGAAAGGTTGATTTTCAATAACCGGGCAGTGGTGATCATGCTGTTCGTGTTTGCTACGTTGGTACTGGCATTCCAGGCTTCTCGTATGAAGCTGGATGCTGGCTTTGAAAAGAACATTCCTCTTAATCACGAATACATGCAAACCTACATGGCACACCGCAAGGATTTTGGTGGAGCTAACAATGTTTTAGTTGCCGTGTGTGATCGCGACAGTGATATTTTTAACAAGCCTTTCTTTGATACGCTGAAAAACGTCCATGATGAGCTGTTTTTTATCAACGGCGTTAACCGCTCATTGGTTGTATCCCTCTATTCACCATCAACTCGCTTTACTGAAATTGTTGAAGGTGGTTTTGCGGGCGGTCCGGTCATTCCAGCCGACTTCAACTCATCGAACCCCAAAGCGTTAGACACCGTTGCTGCCAACATTGAAAAGGCCAAAATCGTGGGTCGTCAGGTGTCAAATAATTACCGTTGTGCCATGGTCACAGCGCAGTTACTTGAGCTGGATCCTGAAACCGGTGAGCAGTTGAACACATTGGCGTTAGCACAGGAGCTGGAAGACAAGCTTCGTGGACAGTTTGAAAACGACGATGTCAGCATTCACATCATCGGCTTTGCTAAGATGATTGGTGATGTCGCTACGGGTGCAAAATCTGTCGTGTTGTTTTTCGCTATTGCCATCGTCATCACCGCACTCATGGTGTACTTCTTCTCTCGTAATATCATGCTTACTATTTTGCCTATTGCCTGCTCAGTGATTGCAGTCATTTGGCAGATGGGCTTGTTGACCTCACTGGGCTTTGGTCTGGATCCCATGTCAATCCTAGTGCCGTTTTTGGTCTTTGCGATTGGGGTGAGCCACGGCGTACAAATGATCAATGCGGTCGAAAAGAACATTGTTAAAGGTAACAACGCGAAACAAGCCGCTATGGCTGCGTTTCGAGCGCTGCTAATTCCTGGCGGTATTGCGCTCCTGTCAGATACAGTTGGCTTCCTGACCTTACTGGTTATTGATATTGGTATCATTCGTGAACTGGCTATTACAGCGAGTCTGGGTGTGGCTGTTATCATTCTGACTAACCTGATTCTGCTGCCTGTTCTGATGAGCTACATACGCTTCCCAGAACATTATCTCGACCAATTTGCGGGTAAAGAAGCTAAATCAGAAGGCATGTGGCATGTGCTGGATGTGTGCACTAAAAAAGGCACCGCAATTGTAATAGTGCTGGTGACGGCAATACTGTTTGCAATTGGATTCGTACAGTCTAAACAAATGCAAATCGGTGATATCCAGGCCGGTGCTGCGGTTCTGCACGAAGACTCTCGTTACAATCAGGATACCGCCTTGATTACGGACCGCTTTGAGGTCACGGTAGATTACATTTCTGTGTTGGTTGAAACCACTCCTGAAGCCTGTACGTCATACGACGTAATGCGCGCAATTGACGATTTCCAGTGGAAAATGACCAACGTACCCGGTGTACAGTCGGCTGTTTCACTCGCATCTATCGCCAAAGTGATAAATGCGGGCTACAACGAAGGAAATCCAAAATGGCAGGTACTGCCGCGTAACCAACAAACATTGGTGCAGGCTATTTCCCGTGTGCCAACCTCATCTGGTTTATTAAACGGTAACTGCTCTGTGATGCCGATCATCCTGTTTATGGAAGATCACAAAGCGCAAACTATTACTCGTGTCGTCGATGCGGTAAAAGCGTTCCGTGAAGAATATCAGACCGACGATATGAAGTTCAGTCTGGCTTCTGGTCCGGTAGGTGTTATGGCAGCAACCAACGAAGCAGTGCAGGCTGCGCAAACGCCAATGATGGTGTATGTGTTCGGCGCGGTGATTATTTTGTGTTTGTTGAGTTTCCGTTCGTTGCGCTCAACCATTGCTGTGGTATTGCCGCTTTATGTGGTATCCGTGCTGGCTCAAGCGCTTATGACTTATCTCAACATTGGCTTAACCGTTTATACACTGCCAGTTATCGCACTGGGCGTGGGAATTGGTGTCGACTATGGTATTTATATCCTGTCGACAATGAGCATACTGATCAAACAGGGCATGTCAGTCAATCAGGCATACCTGGAAGCGCTTAAAGAGCGGGGCAGCGCGGTATTATTTACCGGTGTTACCCTGGCAATAGGTGTGAGCACCTGGGTATTTTCAACACTGAAATTCCAGGTAGACATGGGCATTCTGCTTACCTTTATGTTCCTGGTGAATATGATCGGTGCCATTGTTGTACTACCGGCATTGGCGCGACTTCTCTGGTTCAACCGCACCAATGACTAGCAAAAAACTTTTTTTCGCATAAGTAACCAAAAAAGGAGCCATTAAGGCTCCTTTTTATTTGCATTATCTGCATAGTTATCCAAAATGTAAAAAAGATGTAAAACAAGCGCTTTTATTTCTTCGGTTATTTAGCGAAAATATGCTTGTACATTCTATACTTAAACAAAAATACTCTATAGGTAGGCACATGACAGTCAGCTCTCAGCGCTATTCAGTTTTGCTTGAGAACGTTTTTTCGTTAATCGACAAGAAAGTTGATAACCAAAATCGAACGTTAATTACCACGTTCGGACGACATTTATTCAAAAACATTCCACTGGACGACCTTGAACATCGCAACGACAGCGATTTATACGGCGCCACGTTAAGTTTGTGGAATGCGTTTGCTGATTACGACGGCAAGCGTCCTTATGTGCGTGTATTCAACCCGGAAATCGACAAACACGGTTGGAAATCGAGTCACACTATCGTCGAAATGATCATTCGGGATTTGCCATTCCTAGTTGACTCTATTCGCATGGCTTTGAATCGCCTTGGCATCACTGCGCATATGCTGATCCACAGTCCAATGAACATCGACCGTGACGATAAAAATAAGATAGTAAAATTCGGTGACGGTAACAGTGCAACGACGTCACGCGAAACCGTTGTTTTTATTGAAGTAGACCGCCAAACCAGCAAAGCGGATATCGATACGCTCACCAAAGAGCTGTTTTCAACACTGGATGAAGTATCTCTGGCTGTTGCTGACTGGCAAATGATGCGCGATAAACTGGCTGAAATCACTGCTAAAGTAAAGAAAGCTAAATTACCCATCGAGAAAGATCGCAAAGACATTACAACGCGTTTTCTTGAGTGGATGAACGACCACAATTTCACGTTGATGGGGTATCGCCATTACCGGGTGAATGCTATTGAAGGCGATCACCAGTGGCTTCCCGACAATGATACCAGCCTGGGGTTAATGAAAAACTCAGTAAGTGACAGACCGCGACTACTGTCGGCGTTGCCCGCCAGCGCTCGTCAGGCTGCACTCAGCCAGCAGGTCCTTCTGCTGACTAAAACCAATTCACGTTCACGGGTACATCGTCCGGCTTATATGGATTACGTTGGAATAAAAGAATTCAACAGCAAAGGGCAGGTTATCGGAGAGCATCGCTTCCTGGGGCTTTATTCGGCTAACTTCTACAACAGCAGTACCCGCGACATCCCATTGCTGTCAGACAAGATTCGACGGATTTGTGAGCTGTCTGAATTTGATCCGCAAACCCATGCGTTTAAAGCTTTCAACAACATTGTTGAAACTTATCCTCGTGATGAGTTATTGCAGACGCCTGAAGAAGATATGGCGGAAATCGTCCGCGGTATTTTTCAGATGCAGGAACGCGGCATTACCCGTCTGTTTGTTCGCAAAGACACCTTTGGTCGTTTCTTTTCCTGTATGGTGTACGTACCAAGAGAGCGTTATAACACCCAGTTGCGAAAAGAGACGCAAGCGCTACTCAAGCATTCATTTGGTGCTACCGGTGAAGTCGAATTCACCACGTTTTTCTCTGAATCTGTGTATGCAAGAACGCACTATATCGCTCGGGTCGAAGACAACAATGCGGAATTTGATGTGAAGGAAATCGAACAGAATATCATTGAGCTGACCAAAACCTGGAACGACCGGTTGTCGTCAGCCCTGTCTTCAGCCTATGGCGAAGCAACGGCAAAATCCCTTGAACGCAACTATGTCAATGCGTTCTCACGCTCGTATACAGAGCATAACTTACCGACTGCAGCTCTGGTAGATATCGAAAAGCTCGAGCAATTATCAGAAGACGCCAACATGGGTATGTTGTTCTACCGCCCACAGGAAGAACAGTCTGACAGTCAAATCGTGAAACTGAAGTTGTTTCATTTGCATGAACCCATTCACTTGTCTGACGTGTTACCGATTTTGGAGAACTTTGGTCTGCGCGTTATCGACGAAAGCCCTTACAAAATAAACTGTGCAGACGGCAAAGTTAAGTGGGTAATGGATTTCACCATGCTCCACAAAAGCGGCCATGATTTAGACATGGAAAAGGCCCAGGCGTTATTCCAGGACGCATTTGCCAAGGTATGGTACAACCAATTGGAAGACGATGGTTTTAATCGCCTGGTATTAAGCGCTGAGCTTACCGGCCGCAATGTCACTATTCTGCGCGCGTTTGCGAAGTACATGCGCCAGACAGGCAGCAGTTTCAGCCGTGATTACATTGCCAATACCTTGTCGAATTACCCGCAGATTGCCGGTTTGTTGATCAGTTATTTTGACGAAATCTTTAATCCTGCCCGTAAGTCTCGTAAGAAGCGTTTGGAGACCCTGGTTAATAAGATCAACGAAGCGCTGGATAAAGTGAGCAACCTGGATGACGACCGGATCATTCGTCGTTATCTGGACATGATCGACGCCACGCTGCGTACCAACTTTTATCAGAAAGCCGAAGACGGTAGCGAAAAGCCCTACATCTCGTTCAAGCTCATGCCTGAAAACATTCCGGAGATGCCGTTACCGCTGCCAAAATACGAAATCTTTGTATACAGCCCTAAAGTGGAAGGTGTGCACCTGCGTGGTGGACGCGTTGCGCGTGGCGGTTTGCGCTGGTCAGATCGCCAGGAAGACTTCAGAACGGAAATCCTGGGCCTGGTAAAAGCACAAAAAGTAAAAAATACCGTGATTGTGCCGGTTGGCGCCAAAGGTGGCTTCGTTTGTAAACAGCTGCCAAGTGGCGCGAGCCGTCAGGAAATCTTCGAAGAAGGCAAGGCCTGCTACCGGACCTTCATTCGCAGCTTACTGGATATCACAGATAACATTGTAAATGGTGAAATCGTGCCACCTAAAGATGTGGTCCGTCTTGATGAAGACGACCCTTATTTAGTTGTGGCGGCAGACAAAGGCACAGCGACATTTTCTGACATTGCCAACGGCATTTCAGAAGAATACAACTTCTGGCTGGGTGATGCGTTTGCATCTGGTGGCAGCGTGGGTTACGACCATAAGAAAATGGGGATCACGGCACGTGGTGCCTGGGAATCAGTTAAGCGTCACTTCAGAGAGATCGGAATCGACTGTCAAACTACGGATTTCACATGTGTGGGTATTGGTGATATGGCAGGTGACGTATTCGGTAATGGTATGCTGTTGTCTGAACACACGCGCCTGATATCGGCCTTTAACCACCTGCATATTTTCTTCGACCCTGATCCGGATGCGGCTAAAACTTACAAAGAGCGCAAGCGCTTGTTTGAAAACCCAAGCCTGTCCTGGGAAGACTACGACAAATCACTGATTTCTAAAGGCGGTGGTATATTTAGCCGTTCTGCGAAGTCAATAACACTCACGCCTGAGATGAAGACCTGGCTGGGTACGCGTCAGAACACCATGACGCCTAACGAGCTTATTCACAACATCCTTAAAATGCCGGTCGATTTGATTTGGAATGGCGGTATCGGCACTTATGTGAAAAGCAAGAAAGAAAGCCACAGTGATGTGGGCGATCGCGCGAATGATTCACTGCGTGTCAATGGAATGGATATCAAAGCGAAAATCGTGGGTGAGGGCGGTAACCTGGGCCTCACTCAATTGGGTCGAATGGAATACGCGGCTAATGGCGGTCGCGTGAACACCGACTTTATCGACAACGTCGGTGGTGTGGACTGCTCAGATAACGAAGTTAACATTAAGATCCTGTTGAACCAGTTGGTAAGCAATGGCGATCTGACAGTGAAACAGCGTAACAATCTGCTGTATGACATGACTGACGACGTTGCTACGATTGTACTGCAGGATTGTTACCGACAGACACAGGCAATTTCAATCAGTGAACGTACCGGCGTCTCTTCAATAAAAGAACAGCTGCGTTTCATTCACGGCTTGGAACGCGATGGCGCTTTAAATCGCGAGTTGGAATTTATTCCTACCGATGATGAGATCTCAGATCGCGCTGCATCAGATCGCGGCTTAACCCGCCCGGAGCTGAGTGTGTTAACCGCCTACGGTAAAATGGTACTGAAGGACCAGCTTAACATTCCGGCCTTAACTGATAATGCCTACCATGGAAAGCTGTTAATCAGTGCGTTCCCGCAGGAACTTCGTGAGCGCTTTGCTGAGCAAATGCAGCAGCACCCGCTGAGAGCGGAAATTATCGCCACCAAGTTAACTAACAACATGGTGAACGATATGGGACACAACTTTGTGTACCGTATGCAGGAAGAAACCGGGGCCGATATCGTAGAGATCACCAACGCTTACAGTGTTGTAAAAGGTGTATTTGGTATCGGCGAGTTGTGGGAAGCCATTGAAGACCTCGACAACAAAATCGATGCTGATGCGCAGCTTTCCATGCTGGAAAGTGCCAGACGATTAATGCGTCGCGGTACACGCTGGTATATTCGTCATGGCGATACCAGTGCAGACATAGAACAGTCTATTCTGAAATATCAGCCAGCGGTTGATGACTTGTGTAATAACTTGTCTAACTATTTGGTGAAATCAGAAATCAAACAGCTGGAAGACGCCACTGCAAAATGGATCGACAAAGGTGTACCACAGGACATCGCCAGCAGAGTAGCTGCATTCAGTAACGTATTTAGTGCACTGGACCTAACCCAAATCGTTGAGCAGGACAGTCACAATATTGATGTTGCAGCGCGACTGTACTACCAGATGGGTTCGAAGCTGGAATTACACTGGTTCCTCGAGCAAATCACCAATCAGCCTGTGGGCAATCACTGGCAGGCGCTTGCTCGTGCATCATATCGCGAGGAGCTTGACTGGCAGCAACGTTCCATTGTCTCGAATTTATTGTGTAGCAACGGTGACTCCACGGATGCAGATGCAATTCTGGCCAATTGGATGCAAAACAATGAAGGTCTGTTAAAACGCTGGTATCATATGATGAGCGAATTTAAGACCAGTTCAAACCACGATTTTGCGAAGTTTTCAGTCGCGCTGCGCGAATTGATGCTTTTAAGCATGAAGTCCAGCCAGTAAACTACGCAATCTCGGGATTGTCGGTATCAGCGCAACATGCGCTGATACAGAATTGACTTAGTTAGCCCCGCTTGTCGGGGCTTTCTGCCACCTGTGAACTGGTGATTTTTAGTTGTTGTCAGACAGGGGCAGCCATTTTTAACACGGTGTTATAGCACTTCATGTACGAATTTATTCAAAAAGCCTTATTAAAATGCGAACCAGAAAACAGCCATGATTTCACAATTAAATGGTTGCACCGCACTCAACGTACGCCATTGTCGGCGCTCTACACGGAAAAAACCGAAGATAAACCGGTTACCGTAGCCGGAGTCATGTTTAGAAACCCGGTGGGATTGGCCGCGGGTCTCGACAAAAATGGTGAATGTATCGATGCTTTTGCGGCGATGGGTTTTGGCTTTGTTGAAGTCGGAACCGTGACCCCCAGACCACAACCGGGCAACCCAAAGCCACGTTTGTTCCGCCTCCCTGAAAAGCACGCCATTATTAATCGCATGGGGTTCAACAATAAAGGTGTGGACTATCTGGTTGAACAGGTTAAAGCCAGCCGTTATGACGGCGCACTGGGCATTAATATCGGTAAGAACAAAGACACGCCGGAAGAAAATGCACTGGACGATTACCTGATCTGTTTAAACAAGGTCTATGCCTATGCCAGTTACATCACAATCAACATTTCATCACCTAATACGCCTGGACTCAGAAATCTGCAGTACGGTGCGGCACTGGAATCGCTGCTTAGTGGCCTGAAAGAAGCCCAGCAAACACTGGCGAAGGTCCACAATAAATACGTACCTTTGTTTATTAAGATTGCACCGGATTTAACCGGTGAAGAAGTGCAGGGCATTGCCGAATCACTGATCAAATGTGAAATGGATGGCGTTATAGCAACAAACACCACATTAGATCGCAAAGCCGTTGAGGGACTTGAGCACGCGGGAGAAGCCGGCGGCCTGAGTGGTGAGGTACTGGTTGATCAAAGTCAGTGGGTCACCGAACAACTGCATCAGGCATTGGGCGGCAAATTACCTATCATTGGTGTCGGCGGCATTCATGATGTGGCATCTGGTAAGGCGCGAATGGATGCCGGGGCGTCATTAATACAGGTGTATTCTTCTTTTATTTATCAAGGTCCAAAACTTGTTAAACAACTGGTACAGGGGCTTTAATGAGTCAGCTTGGATTTTTAGTGACAACCAGCCGTGGGCTGGATGAATTGCTGAAAGATGAAATCGCATCATTGTGTCCCGAGGCGAGCGTAAAGCAAAGCCCGGGCCTGCTTCGTGTAGATGGTAGCCTTGAAGATGCATATCGGGTCTGCTTATGGTCCAGACTTGCCAACCGGGTTATCTGGGTGCTTAATGAAGGCGATGCCAGTAGCGCGGAAGCCATGTACGAAACGGCCAGTAAGGTCGATTGGTCGATGCAGTTTTCAACCAAAGAGACCTTCAGCGTTCAGTTTCACGGTAGCAGCAGAGCTATCAACAATACCCAGTTTGGCGCATTGAAGATTAAAGATGCCGTGGTAGACCATTTTTACGATGAAAGTGGCTCCCGACCCGATGTTGAACGCTCACAGGCGGATATTGTGATTAACGCGCGCCTGAGTCGCGACAAGATTACACTGGGAATCGAGCTTTCCGGTGGCAGCCTGCATCAACGGGCTTACCGACAGGAAACCGGTCTGGCGCCATTGAAGGAACACGTGGCAGCAGCCATGCTAATGCGCAGCGGTTGGACCCGTGATACCAGCCAACCACTGGCAGATCCAATGTGTGGTTCAGGCACGGTTGTTATAGAAGCCGCACTCATCGCAGCGCAACGCGCACCAGGTCTACAGCGTCCTCGTTGGGGATTTACACACTGGCAGGGACATCGCAGCGATATATGGCAAGCCCTGGTTAGAGACGCTGAAGCACAACAAATTACCCCGGATGTAAAATTATTTGCCAACGACATTGACCGCAAGCTCATCGCCATGGCTAAACACAACGCCAACGAAGCCGGGGTATTTGATCTGATTCATTTCAACGTTAGTGATGCGTTGAATTTTGTGCCGCCGAAAACAGCAAACAGAGCGGGTGTATTGGTATCGAATCCACCATACGGTGAACGACTGGGCGAAATGACCACCTTGATCCCGTTGTTTTCGCAGTGGGGGCAACAGCTTAAACAACATTGGCAGGGCTGGAATATGTCGCTGCTCAGTAGTAATCGTGAGCTGTTGCGGTTACTGAAGCTGCGGGCTGGCAAAGAATACAGCCTGATGAACGGTAAACTCGAATGTAAACTGGTGAATTACGCTTTGGATGAAGCGAATTGTCAGCAGTACTCCGACAGTCAGGACAACGATTTTGCCAACCGTTTGAAAAAGAACCTGAAAAAGCTCAAGCCGTTTATTAAAAAAGCAAACACCAACTGTTACCGCATTTACGACGCGGATTTGCCAGAGTACAACGTAGCGATCGACGTGTATGACGACTGTCTGGTTGTGCAGGAATATGCACCACCTAAGTCCATTGATGCGGAAAAAGCCAAACGCCGACTTCAGGAAGTGTTGCTATACCTACCGGCAGTGACCGAAGTGCCCGCCAGACAGATCATGCTGAAAGTGCGTGAGCAGAAGAAAGGCAAACAGCAGTACGAAAAAGTAAATCAAACTGGTAACCGCAAGGTAGTGTTTGAAAACGGTGCGAAATTCTACGTCAACCTGACGGATTATCTGGATACAGGCTTATTCCTGGATCACCGTATCACCCGCCAGGAAGTGCAAAAGCGTGTGAAAGGCAAAGACGTTCTCAACCTGTTTTCATACACAGGCAGCGTGTCTGTATTTGCCGCATTGGGCGGTGCACGCTCGGTTACTACTGTCGATATGTCGAATACCTACATAAGTTGGGCGCGTGACAACTTTAAACTGAATAAGCTGACGGGCGCCTATCAGTTTGTCCAAGCTGACTGTTTACAATGGCTGGCAGGGCACAACAGTCAGTATGACTTTATCTTTATCGATCCACCGTCGTTTTCTAATTCAAAGCGTATGAATACCACCTGGGATGTTCAGCGCGACCACGTCATGTTGCTCACTCAGGCGAAACGCTGTCTGAAGCCCGGCGGCACCATTATGTTTTCGAATAACCGTCGAGGCTTTAAACTCGACAACGACGCGATGGCGTCTCTGGGACTCACTGCGCAGGATATCTCTGCCCAGACAATCCCGGAAGACTTTAAGCGCCACAGTAATATTCACCAGTGCTGGATTCTGCAATCATGAACATCGCACTATTCACCGGCCCGCAATGTAGTTTGTGTGACGACGCGAAAGCATTACTCAGTCAAAGCAGTAAAGCATCATCGATAACTCTCACAGAGTACAATATTCGAGAGAACCCGGAGCACTACCATTTGTATGCAGTGCGCATTCCCGTACTTAAACGGGAAGACAACAATGCAGAACTGGGCTGGCCTTTTTCCCTGCAGGATTTGGAGTTATTTTTGCAGTGAGTCTTTTACAATTAAAAAACGTATCAGTTTTGTTTGGCACACCGCCTTTACTGGATGGCGTTGAACTGGTCATCCAGCCGGGCGAACGGGTGTGTATCGTAGGGCGTAACGGCAGTGGTAAGTCTACGTTACTGAAAGTCATCAGCGGTGATGTTATTGCCGATGATGGCCAGCGAATTATCGAACGCGACACCATTGTGGCCCGTTTGGAACAGGACCCGCCACAAACTACCGATATCGCACTTTTCGATTATGTGGCCGAAGGATTAGCCGAAGTGGGCGACATCCTCAAAGGTTACTTTAAGTGTACCCAGTTAGTGGCCGACGATCCCAGCGAACAAAACCTCAAAAAATTACAGACCTATCAGGAACAGCTGGATACGCACAACGCCTGGCAGTTTGAGCAACAAATAGAACAAACGCTGACCATGCTGCAACTTGACGGCAGCGCATCTTTAGCCACGTTATCCGGTGGATGGCGACGCAAAGCCGCGTTGGCCAGAGCGTTGGTTCGCTCGCCTGACATCCTGTTGCTGGACGAGCCCACTAACCATCTCGACGTGCAGATGATTCGATGGTTAGAACAAAGCCTCCAGCAGTACAAAGGCGCGATTGTGTTTATTAGCCACGACAGGGCGTTTATACGCGCGATGGCGACACGTATTGTTGATTTGGACCGCGGTCAGATTACCAGTTACCCGGGCAACTACCAGCAATACCTCGAAAAGAAAGAACACGATCTGGCGGTTGAAGCAACACAGCAAGCTGAGTTTGATCGCAAGCTGGCACAGGAAGAAGTGTGGATCCGACAGGGTATTAAAGCGCGCCGAACCCGCAATGAAGGGCGAGTACGGGCACTTAAAAAATTGCGCGAAGAACGTGCGGCGCGCCGAGAGTTGTCTGGCAATGTTGCAATGCAACAGCACCAGGGCAACCGTTCTGGCAAGCTGGTATTCGAAACTACCGATTTGAGTTATGCCATTGAAGGCAACACCATTGTGAGTAACCTGAACTTAACAGTGTTACGCGGTGAAAAACTAGCATTAATTGGCCCTAACGGCTGTGGTAAAAGTACCCTGATTAAACTCTTATTAGGCCAGTTAACGCCAGATACAGGCAGCTGCCGACAGGGCGCAAACCTCGAAGTCGCGTATTTCGATCAGCATCGCATTGCGCTGGATTTAGAAAAGCCAGTGATAGATGTAGTGGCAGACGGCAAACGCGACCTGACAGTAAATGGGCATCCGCGCCACGTCATGAGCTATTTACAGGATTATTTGTTTAGTCCGGAACGGGTAAATGCGCCGGTTAAATCGCTGTCTGGCGGTGAGAAAAACCGCTTAATGCTGGCAAAACTGATGCTGAAACCCAGCAATGTACTGATTCTCGACGAACCAACCAATGATTTGGACGTGGAAACGCTTGAGATGCTGGAAACACTCCTGTTAAATTACGCAGGCACTGTAATTCTGGTAAGCCACGACAGAGAATTCGTCGATAACGTGGTGAATAGCAGCTTGTTGTTTACCGACAACGGCGTTATTCAGGAATTTGTGGGTGGATACACCGACATTGAGCAGTGGTACAGCGAGCAAGGCAAGACGATTTACTTGTCGGGCACGTCAAAAACTGTAAAGAATGAAACTAAATCGGAAAATAATAGTCCGATTGCAAAACAACCGGCTAAAAAGCCGAAAAAGCTGTCCTATAAAGACCAACGGGAACTAGAGACGCTACCGGCGACCATTGAGTCGCTGGAAGAACAGCTTGAACAACAACAAGAGCGCGTGAACGACCCGGACTTTTTTAAGCAGGATAGCGAAACCACCACCGCCATACTGAACGAATTGGCGGCATTAGAAGAAAAACTTTCTCATGCTTATGCGCGATGGGACGAATTAGAAAGCTTGCTGGATAGTACTCAGCAGTAACAGGATTTTGAATGAAACTTAAACAGCTTACATCTGCAGTAATCCTTGCCACAACCGGCATGTCAGCAACGGCAGCAACGTACACACTAACGCCAACGCCAGCCCAGGACTTATCTTTTGCAAACTATGCTCAATCTATTGATAACTCAGGTACGTTGGTAATAAACACTTCCGTAGAATACAACCCGCCTATAGACCTGAGCTTATTCGATTTTGAGAATGAACTCTTTACCGCGCAATTTGAAGATCCTGATGCCGTGGAGCAGGGCGTTTTTAGTAATGTTGATTACAATATTCTTTACTCCTATGTTCTGCAAGTGAGACAAAGCAGTATTCTTGGCCAGAAACTCGAAACGTTACGAAGCTATCAAACAGACATGGTTGGTCTAGATCTGATCCCTGGGTTTGATGTCTACAGCGAAGATTTCGATGACTACAGTCGCAGTTCATTGAGCCTGATACGCGATTCGCTTAACGGTGATTTCTTTGTGGGTACCGGTAATGGGGCGTTTTTTGAGCTGGATTATACGAATGAAGACGGTACTGATTACACCTTTATTATTAATGCGTTGCCTAAACAGGCAATAGTTCAGGTTAATGGCGAGGCAAAATTTCTGCCAGCAAGCACCACAGAGCCGCTCGGCGGATTCGGCGAGGCATTCGCAATAAACAACCAGTTACAGGTTGCCGGTTACAGCAGTACAGTATTCTCAGATGATTACATTACTGCCGCAGAAAACTGTGACGATGATGAAGAGCGTGGCGATATACCAGTAGAGGTATGTCAGTATAATTTAATCTCCAATGAAACAACCCTGAATTCAGTTGCTCAGACAAGAGCGACTATATGGGAATTAGATACACAAGGCGATGTTGTTAATACACAAACGTATGGCATGGTCTTTACGCCAGAAGAAGATGACAGCTCACGATTTGTCTATTACAGCAAAGCGAATGACATTAACGATCAAGGTATTGCAGTAGGTGAATCATCAACCGGTGAAGCCGTAGTTTATACCATTCCTGGTGGCAACGCTGGTCGATATCAAGGTGTTGTAGCCACCGCTTTTATGGATGGTGAAGTTGTTGAACTACTGCCTAGGGATGAAAACCTACAGAGTAGCGCAAACGCAATCAATAACGATGGCTGGGTAGTCGGTAATGTTAGACGAGAGAATAACGGCGTAGCTCGAGAACAGATGTTTGCTTATAACATCGAAAGTGGAGAGTCTATCTATCCGGATGGTTTTTTTGCCACTTCCGCCGTTAATCCCAGAGCAATAAACAACAATGGTATTATCGTTGGTGAAGGGGAGTATGACGCGAGCGTTCAAACAGACCGTCAGTTGCGCGCCTTCATGTATGACATCAATGTGGGTGAATTCATCGACCTGAATACTTTGTTACCGTGTGACCAACAAGAGCAATATACGTTGGTTACGGCAAACGACATTAATGACGATAACGAAATCATTGCCAATGCCATGTACTTGAGCCCCCAGGTTTATGTCAATGGTGAAGAGGTTCTGGATAATGCAGGTAACACCAATGACGTTACTCGCGTGATTGCAGTAAAACTAACGCCAACAGGCGCGCAAAACGTCGAGGATTGTGACGCGTCGAACGAAGACAACTATGAGCGTAAAGGTGCCTCGCTGCCACTCTCTGGGTTACTGACATTAGGCGTGTTTGCGCTGTTTAGACGATGTGTCAGACGCGCTAAATAAACGCGTACGTTATGAATGAAAATAGCCCTGCTTAGTCGGGGCTTTTTTATGCGCGGCGATCTTAATAACTGGGTCTAATTTCTTAATTATTAAGTCACATTGTGCTTATAGCGTTTGATTTTAAAAGCTGAAATAATTATGCAAAAAAAATGTAACATAAAATTCAAAAGCGTTTCATTAGCTTATAAATTGTCAATAGCAAATAAAAATAAAGTTTCTTGAACCACTTGGCCACTTGCACTATCACAGTATAGGTGAACAAATTAATTGCCACGTCTGCATTAACACGAGAATTGAGTCGTTGGCCTGGATATGTTCACTGGTTTAATCCAATTAAAGAGGCTAATCAATGAAAAGACAGAAAAGAGATAAACTGACTCGCGCCCATGCAAAAGGTTATCAAGCTGGAATCAGCGGTCGCTCTAAGGAAATTTGTCCGTTTCAAGCGAGTGATGCTCGCTCGCAGTGGTTAGGTGGGTGGAGAGAGGCCATGGAAGACCGTCAATTAGGAATGACGGTTCGTTAACATCTCTTTAGTCAAAAGCCCCAATTAAGGGGCTTTTTACATTACAGCGGACGCTGAATTAGAAAGAACTGGTGTCCTGGAACAGACCAACTTTCAAATCTTTTGCAGAATAAATCTCGCGGCCATCGACTTCAACAATGCCATCAGCCAGACCCATAAACAAACGGCGTTTAACAACGCGCTTCATTTGGATTTTGTAAGTTACTTTTTTGGCTGTCGGTAAGATCTGACCGGTAAACTTCACTTCACCAACACCCAGTGCGCGACCTTTACCCGGACCACCACTCCAGCCCAGGAAAAATCCGACGAGTTGCCACATAGCATCAAGACCCAGACAACCCGGCATTACTGGATCGCCCGGGAAGTGACAATCGAAGAACCACAGGTCTGGGGTAATATCCAGTTCAGCAATAATTTGACCTTTACCAAATTCGCCACCTTCTTCAGCGATCAAATTAATACGGTCCATCATTAGCATATTCGGGGCCGGTAACTGACTGTTACCCGGGCCAAACATTTCACCGCGACTACAGGCTAGCAAGTCCTCTCTGGTGAAACTTGATTGTTTAGTTGTCATTGTTTTCCCATCGAAATAAAAATTCCCGTGTAATTTAGCGAACACTTGTAAGCTAAACAACTCTGAACAGTAATTTTTTTGCATATTATCGTCGTGCTACAATAAAACAATAAGCAAAAGACGTGTTGTGCACTTTGCCATCTCGGCATAACACCAAAATTCATCATCTATTGAGTGTAAAGCTAATTCATGACACAACCGAAAAAGAATCCGCGGGTAAACGCAGAAAAGCAAAAACGATTTCGCGAACGCCAAAAGGAAGCAGGAAAGAAACAAGTTAGGGGATATGTCAGTCCTGAGGCACTAAGTTGCTATGAGGAAATCCAACAAAAAACCGGATGGAGCGACAGTGAGATCTTGTCTAATTCCATCCGGTTGATGTTTGCAGCCTATAAATGCGGGCAAATAAAACTGCTGAACGAGTGGTTAAAAGACCACAAGCGTTAGATGCGACGTTTTATGCCACACTTGATTCACCTTCTCCCCATAAGGCCAGAAATTCGCCGTGAGGGTCGTACATTTGTGCTTGCTTGGCTAAATTAAACTGGCGTTGTCCACGAGGATCGCTGCCAACACCTGCAAGGTATTGCCAGTTTCCCCAATTCGCGCCAACATCATAGTCTATGAGTTGTTGTTCAAAATACGCAGCACCGTACCGCCAGTCCTGAGCCAGTTCATTCACGAAATAGCTGGCAACCCACTGTCTGCCGCGATTCGACATGTAGCCTGTTGCGTTTAATTGGGTCATGCAGGCATTCACATAGGGGTTGTCAGTTTGCCCCTGTTGCCATTGTTTAATAATGTGAGGATTTGGCGTATTTTCCGGTATTCTGCCCTTAATGCCCGTTTGTCTGAACCAGTTCCGGCCGTGTTTAGCCTGCTGCCAATAGAAGAACTCACGCCATAGTAATTCGAAGTACAACCAGTAGGTAGAGTCATTCTCGATGTGCTCTCGCTCATAGCGTTTAAGCTCTGAATACACCTGTCGTGGAGACAATGCGCCGTGAGCAAGCCATGCAGAGAATTTACTGGAATAATCCCAGCCATCCAGCCCGTTACGGGTTTCTTTATAAACCGACACCTGACCACTGTCGAACAGGTAATAATGCAATTGCTTTAGCGCAGCCTCTTCCCCGCCTTGAAATGCCGAAATCGTGCCGCGTTGGAGAGGTAATGCTTCCCAGTCTGTTCGCGCTAGTACTGGTGGTGGTGGGAGAAAAGATACTGGCGAAGGTATTTCTTCTGGTGTTGAGTACTTTTCTACTTTTTTGCGAAAAGGCGTAAAGCTGTCAGGCATGTTTTCAAGTGAAAACGGCAGCGATTCAGGTGTAAACAAGCTTGCATTGTGCGCAGAGATTAACTTCAGGTTTTTATTGAGTTGCTGTATCTGCTGCACTTGCTGGCGCTCATAAAAGCCCTGATATTCGCCGATGCCAACAATAGACACCTGATGCTGTTTGATTAACGCCTGAATTGTTTCTACCGGACGACCCACAACGACATGCAGCAACTGGTTCTGGCTTTGGAGTTGAGTATTCAAACTATCCAGTGTTTCGAACAGAAACTGCTGACGGTGCCGGCCTATAGAGGTAGTGCCGTATGGTGTTGGACTAAACCATTCAGGGTCGACTGTATATAGGCAAATAAGCTTGTCACACTGTTCTGCTAACGCATCCAGTGCCGGCTGGTCGTGAAGTCTGAGGTCGTGCCGAAACCAGTACAGACCTGTTTGATTATGTGTATTCATATCCGTCATACGACGTAAAGTGTACTTCGGATTTCACGTACTGTTTTTTTGTTGGTTAACGACGATCGTTTTTCCTGTCTGAACGTATTGTAAAGTGAATAAAACAATAACTTTGAAGGACAAGACGTGACACAACCTGTTAGCCTGGTCTGGTTTCGACAAGATCTCCGCGTAAAAGATAACCCGGCACTGCAAGCAGCAAATGACTTCGGTACTGTTGTACCTATCTTCATTAAAGACACCTCTATTGATGCCGAAGAACAACCTGGTGGTGCTGCTAACTGGTGGCTGCATCATTCCCTGACCGCGTTGAACGATCGACTGAACGGCCACCTGCAATTTTTTGAAGGGGATCCGAAAAAACTGATTCCAGAACTGGTGGAAAAGTTTGATGCAAAAGCGGTGTTCTGGAACCGATGTTATGAACCAGCGGCAATCGAGCGGGATACGCAAATAAAACAGTCATTGAAAGAAACAGACTGCGCGGTTTCCAGTTTCAATGCATCACTGTTATGGGAGCCAATGAGCATTCGCAAACAGGATGGGGGAGTGTACAAAGTATTTACGCCCTACTATCGTAAAGGCTGTTTACAAGCTTCCAGTCCACGCTATCCCGTCCCATCGCCCGAACGAATTACATACAGCAGCGTCGACAATATAGGTTGCAGCCTTTCGTCACTCAATTTGTTGCCCACACTTGACTGGGCAGCTGATTTCACCAATCACTGGCAACCCGGTGAAAAGGGCGCAGCGAAACACCTGAGCGATTTTATACATAACGCCGCCTCAGGGTATGAAGATCAACGAAACATTCCTTCAGTAAAAGGCACCTCACGGCTTTCGCCGCATCTGCATTTTGGCGAAATATCACCGAATCAGGTGTGGTATGCGCTTATCGATGCGTTTGAGCAACCTGACAATAAACATCTTGATTGTTATCTCAGTGAGTTAGGATGGCGTGAATTCAGCTATTATTTGTTATTCCATTTTCCGTCATTGCCCACTCAAAATTTTAACGGGCAGTTTGACCATTTTACCTGGCGCAATAAAGAGGATGAGTTTACCGCATGGACCAAAGGCCAAACGGGCATTCCAATAGTCGACGCCGGCATGCGCGAATTATGGCAAACCGGCTATATGCACAACCGAGTGCGTATGATTGTTGGTTCCTTCCTAGTGAAGAACTTGTTGGTAGACTGGCGTAAAGGTGAGCGGTGGTTCTGGGATTGTCTGTTAGATGCAGACAGAGCAAGTAACTCAGCCAGTTGGCAATGGATAGCAGGTTCCGGTGCCGACGCCGCGCCATACTTCCGTATTTTCAATCCGGTATTGCAAGGGGAAAAATTCGACAAGCATGGGGAGTACGTTAAGAAATACTGCCCGGAATTAGCCAGGATGCCAGACAAATACATCCATAAGCCGTGGGACGCGCCAGCAAATATTCTGGCCCACGCTGGCGTTGTGCTGGGTAAGAACTATCCCAAACCCATTGCTGACCTAAAGGCCAGCAGGCAACGTGCACTGGATGCCTATGCAGAGACAAAGGGTAAGTAGATGGCGGCATTACGACTCATATTGGGCGACCAGCTAAACGAGCAAATTTCCAGTTTGTCAGACTGCGATAAGCAAAATGATGTAGTGCTTATTGCAGAAGTAAGAGAAGAAGCCACTTACGTAAAGCATCATAAAAAGAAAATCGTTTTGCTGTTCTCTGCTATGCGCCATTTTGCCAGCCAGCTGCGCGATGCCAACTTCAATGTGGCTTATCGCTACTATGACGATGAAGACAACCAGGGTTCACTGCTGAATGAAGTGAAATTAGCGCTTCAACGGCACAATTTGCAACATGTCGTGGCTACTTTTCCTGGCGAATACAGACTGCTTAAGAGTATGCAACAATGGGAACAAGTGCTGGGCGTGAGCGTAGAGATCCGGCCTGACGATCGGTTTATCTCAACGCCGGAACAATTCAGTAAATGGGCAGACGGACGCAAACAATGGCGCATGGAATATTTCTACCGTGACATGCGCAGGCAAACCGGTCTGCTAATGGAAGGTGACCAGCCAATTGGCGGCAAATGGAATTTTGACCACGACAACCGTAAGTCCATGCCATCTGACGTTCAGCCACCTAAACCCTACACTGTGGAACCGGATGAAATCACTCAGGCAGTCATAAAGCTTGTTGAGAACACATTCCCTGACCATATGGGCAAGGCGACGGATTTCAGCTATGCCGTGACGCGTTCACAGGCACTTGAAGTGGCAAAGCAGTTTATCGAACAACGATTGCCTAATTTTGGTGACTATCAGGATGCGATGCGGGAAGGGGACGTATGGTTGTTCCATTCACACCTGTCATTTTATTTAAACAGTGGTTTATTGCTGCCCTTAGAAGTCATGCAAATGGCTGAACAGGCTTATTTTGACAACGCTGCGCCACTGAATGCCGTGGAGGGGTTTATCCGGCAGATTCTGGGTTGGCGAGAATACGTCCGCGGTTTTTACTGGCACTGTATGCCTACGTTACAACAAGACAATTACTTTGAGCATACCAGGGCGTTACCGGAATTTTACTGGACTGCCCACACCAACATGAATTGTATGCGACAGTGCATAAGCGATACAAAACAACACGCTTATGCCCATCACATTCAACGCTTAATGGTCATCGGTAACTTTAGTCTGCTGGCCGGCCTTGACCCTGTGGCGGTGAACGAGTGGTACTTACTGGTGTATGCCGATGCCTACGAGTGGGTAGAAATGCCCAACGTGAGCGGTATGATCCTGTTTGCCGACGGCGGTAAGCTCGCCAGCAAGCCCTATGTTGCCAGTGGTCAGTACATTAATCGCATGTCAGACTACTGTAAAAACTGCGGCTATTCTGTGTCGAAGAAAACAGGCCCCAAAGCCTGTCCGTTCAACTACCTGTACTGGGATTTTCTCATAAAACACCAGGACAAACTGGCAAAGAATCCCCGCATGGCACTGATATATAAGAGTCTGGGACGCATGTCTGAAGACAATATTGCTGCCATGCAAGAGCAGGCTCAGGCACTCTTGAGCAAACTGGATTCCGCATAATGAAAAAGTCGGATCTGCCCAGTAAAGTATGCCCGGTTTGTCAGCGTGCTTTTACGTGGCGTAAGAAATGGGCACGAAACTGGGACGACGTTAAATACTGTTCCAAGCGCTGCAGCGGACAGCGCAATATGCAATCCCCGGTCACTCGATAAGCCGGGGACGCACGCCTTCACAAATCATTCATTCCTCTGTTACGAAAACATTTGCTACTATTAGGATATAAATTTATCCGGCATCGCTTATAAAGTTGGTAAATCCCTATGCCAGCGTGCTTACAACAATAGAAGTCTGCGAATTGAAAACTTATTCCTGTGAGTGTGGAAATACGCTGTATTTTGTAAACAGTCAGTGCCTCAGCTGCCAGCGCGTAGTGGGGTTCCTGAGTGATGAGCAGGTGATTTCGGCCTGTGATATTGACGACCTGGGCAATTGGGTCGCCTGCTATAACCGCAAGGCCTATCGTCCCTGTAAAAATTATTCACAGCACAATATTTGCAACTGGCTGGTACCCGCGGCAGATGAATCAGCTTACTGCCCGTCGTGTGCATTAACTGACACAATTCCGGACTTGTCGAAGCCTGAGAACCTCAAACTGTGGTTTAAAATGGAACAGGCAAAACGGCACTTGCTGTACACCCTCAACAAACTTGAATTGCCGATAAGCGGTAAATCTGTAGACAGCGAGGGATTAGCATTTCGATTTTTAGAAGATGAAGTCGAAGCCTTGTACGGCCAGGAACTGACGATCAAAAAGTTAGTGATGACCGGCCATAGCGATGGTGTGATCACCATTAACCTGAAAGAAGCTGAAGCGGCCAAGCGCATAAAAATGCGTGAAATGATGAACGAACGTTACAGAACGTTGATTGGGCATTTTCGCCATGAGTCAGGCCACTATTACTGGGACAGATTAATAAAAGACAGCAACAAACTTGACGACTTCAGAGCCTTGTTTGGTGATGAAAGACAGGATTATCAGGCATCGCTGGAACGATATTACGCTGAAGGGCCGGTTCAAGATTGGCATCAGCACTGTATCAGCGCGTATGCCAGCATGCACCCCTGGGAAGACTGGGCAGAAAGCTGGGCGCATTACCTACACATGGTAGACACTCTGGAAACAGCCAATGAATACGACGCCAGTTTAGAAAACCGGGCTTTGTCTAACCCGCTATCCAGTGGTCAGCCACATACATTGCGCTATAGTGAAGACAGTTTTCACACGTTACTGGACGACTGGGAAAAGCTCACTACGCTGCTTAACGCGCTGAATCGAAGTATGGGGCTGGACGATGCGTACCCGTTTATGATCCCACCACGGGCACGCGAAAAGTTACATTTTATCCATTTACTGGTGCGAAACGCCGGTTAACGCTCTGGTTTTTCCCAATCAAAACGGGGCAGGCGGTTAAATGCGCGTTTTAGCCCTTGTGTCCATTGCTTCTGCATAGACTTGTACATAGGGCTATTTAGCGTATAGGTGCTGTGAAACGGCTCATCGATGTTATCGGTTTGCAACATTGCCAGTTCAACTGGCGGGCCAACAGAAATATTGCTTCGGATAGTTGAATCCAGCGACACCATGGCGCAGCGCGCCGCATCTTCCAGGGACGTGGTTTTGGCAATAATGCGGTCCAGAATAGGCTTGCCGTATTTGTTTTCGCCAATTTGAAGGTAAGGCGTATCATCTGACGCGCTGATAAAGTTGCCCTGCGGATAGACATGAAAAATTTCAGGTGGCTGACCCGCGATCTGGCCGCCAAATATGAAATTAGATTCGGCGCTGCTACCTGATTTCTCCATGGCTTTGGCGTGACGTTGCTGTTCTTCCTGACTCAGTTTACCTATGTACTGCGCCACTTCATAAAGCTGCTTTCCTGAGCGTAAGTTGAACGTTGCGTCCGGGTCCTGTAAATCGCGGTTAATCGCATTCATAACCGCCTGAGACGTTGCCAGGCTACCTGAAGTAAGCAGCACGCACACTCGCTCTCCCGGCCAGCAATAGCGACGCATTTTGCTGTAGGTCGCTACGTAATCCACGCCGGCGTTTGTGCGTGAATCTGATGCAAAGACCAATCCTCGATTAACTTTAACTGCTAAGCAATAAGTCACAGTCGTTCTCGTTGTTGTAGATGTGAACAATGCGAATAGAATGTCTTGATTACGCGCAATTTTCCACAATATTTTGTCATTAAACTGACATTTTTAGGATTGCAATTTCGCTGAAAAGCCGATTAGATGGGATTGTACATTTTATAACAACGATCTAGGGACCTGAGCATGGCAATCAGATGGGGTAATTATCGGGTAGGGGACTTTTACGATGAACTTATTCGCGTAGCGAATAAACCCCGCCCAGCTGCCGAACAAATCTGCAAATATTTACGCAACCTCTCCGACAAAGAACTCGAAGAATATAAAACCGCAGCCAGTACGGCTATCCATGTAATGGGGATTACTTTCACCGTTTACAGCGAAGAAGAAGGCTCTATAGACAGGGCATGGCCGTTTGACATTATTCCACGCATTATCGACAAGAAAGAATGGCTGGAAGTCGAAAAAGGCTTAAAGCAGCGCGTTAAAGCGCTGAATATGTTTATTGACGACCTTTACAACGAACAGCGCATTCTTGAAGCGGGCGTTGTTCCCAAAAGCCTGCTGGAAGCGTCAAAGAATTTCCTGCCTGAATGCAAAGGCGTCAAACCAAAAAATGGCGTCTGGGCGCATATTTGTGGTTCTGATTTAGTCAGAGATCACCATGGCACCGTTTATGTGTTAGAAGACAATCTTCGGGTACCTTCTGGCGTGTCTTACATGCTCGAGAACCGCCATGTTATGAAGCGTGTGTTCCCGGATATGTTTGAACGGTACAACATACTACCGGTAGACGATTACCCGTCTCAGCTTTATGACATGCTGTGTCAGCTTTCACCCAGAGATATTGAACAGCCAGAGATAGTGGTGCTTACGCCGGGTATTTACAACTCAGCGTACTTTGAACATGCGTATCTGGCCCAGCAAATGGGGGCAGAACTGGTTGTTGGCAGCGATCTGGTGGTAGACGATGAAGACAAAGTGTATATGCGTACGGTTGATGGATTGTCCCGGGTCGACGTAATTTATCGCCGCATCGACGATGCTTTTTTAGATCCTGAGGCATTCAGAAAAGACTCCATGCTGGGTGTTCCCGGTTTAATGCGAGCCTGGAAAGCAGGCAATGTCGGTCTTGCCAATGCTCCCGGTGCGGGCGTAGCAGACGATAAAGTGGTGTATGCTTTTGTCCCAGAAATCATTAAGTTTTATCTTGACGAAGAACCATTACTCCCAAACGTACCGACCTACAAGTGCGTGAACAAAGATGAGCGGGATTACGTCATAGAGAACATCGACAAAATGGTGGTTAAACCGGCTAACGAATCGGGCGGATACGGTATGTTGATCGGCCCTCATGCAACCAAAGCCGAGCGGGAAAAATTCGTACGTCTGATACGCCGGGATCCGCGCAATTACGTCGCTCAGCCCATGCTGCTTCTGTCCACAGCGCCGACCATTGTTGGCACTAAAGCTGAGCCGCGGCATCTGGATTTGAGGCCATTTATACTCAGTGGCGAAGACATCAAAGTTACCACTGGTGGACTAACCCGGGTTGCTATGCGTAAGGGCTCAACCGTTGTTAACTCTTCGCAAGGTGGTGGTAGTAAAGACACCTGGATAGTCGACATGGAGGGTGAATAATTATGTTGTCACGTGTCGCAAATCACATTTATTGGATGGAACGGTACTTGGAGCGAGCAGAAAACACTGCGCGCCTGATTCAGGTAAATACGCACCTGTTATTGGACTTACCCCGTGATGTTACCCTGGGCTGGGAACCAATAATCGACATGTTATCGTTTCGGGATACCTTTTATGAAAACTACAAAGAGGCCGACGAACGCAGCGTCATCAAATTCATGGTAACGGATACTGCAAACCCAGGCTCTATTATTAATTGCCTAGCGTTTGCCCGGGAAAATGCCCGGATTATTCGTGAAATTATTCCGTCAGAAGCCTGGGAGCACATTAATAACCTGCACCTAACCGCAAAAGCTGACGGGCAAAGTGTACTAACCAGACGTCACCGCTTTGATTGCCTGAATAAAATCATTGTTGCTAATCAGACAATAACAGGGCTATTGGGTGGCACCATGTTACGTGGTGAAGGCTACGCGTTTTTGCGTTTGGGTAGACATTTGGAACGCGCAGACATGACATCCAGGATCATAGATGTGCGCTCGGCGTCCTTGCTGCCTGATTTGTCTCCTGAGCATTCCGCTTTCGAAAATATTCAGTGGATGGGCGTGTTAAAGTCTCTAACGGCTTATCAGATGTATCGCCAGGAAATGCGGATCAGAATTAACCGCTCTGATGTACTGGAATTTTTGTTAACCAATGAACAATTTCCTCGCTCTCTCATTCATGGCCTTAAGCAAATGGGCAAATGTTTAAAAGAGCTGCCGAAGTCAGACGAGATTGAAAAACAGGTTGATGCATTAGCAGACGAATTGTCTAAATTGGATACGCATGAGTTAATGCAAAGCCGTTTACACGAAGTGATTGATGACATTCAACAGGGACTGCTGAACATTCACAAAGCGGTAAATGCTCAGTACTTTTAATTTACCTTAACTTAATCTCTCAACTAAAAAGCCGTGACGCATTTGCATCACGGCTTTTTTATGCTTAAAACTTTATTTAAAGTAAAAACAACAATCTAGACGACCAGTCTAAAATAAACATTGATTTATAGACGACCGGTCTATAATAATAAGTGAAAACTTACTAAAACACAGAAATTCATGAATACAGCTAAGCGGGGCAGGCCGCCAAAACAACCCAGAAACTTTGAAGATACAAAACAGGCATTGTTACTTGCTGGTATGGCTATTCTGACCGAGCGCGGTTTCAACACCGTCGGTATCGATGTCATTTTAAAACGGGTAGGCGTCCCCAAAGGGTCGTTTTATCACTATTTTAAAAACAAAGATGATTTCGGCCTACAGGTTATTCAGTACTACGACCAGTATTTTTGCGCCAAGCTACGACGCTGTTTTAATAGCGAACCAGAAATGCCTTTAATGGGCCTGAAACGGTTTGTTGATGAAGCGGTGGACGGTATGCAGAAGTACCGGTTTACCCGCGGCTGTCTGATAGGCAATTTTGGTCAGGAAATGCCTATCTTGTCCGAGACATTTAAGCAACCACTGACGGATTGTTTGCAACATTGGACGGAGTTATTAGCTGCAAACCTGAGACAGGCGCAATCTATCGGACAAATCAACAACTCGATTGATTGTGATGCGCAGGCTGAATATTTTTGGATTGGCTGGGAAGGTGCCATATTGAGTGCAAAAGTCATGCAGTCCGCATTGCCCATGCACAAATTTGCTAACGGCTTCTTTGCTCAGCTAACGTCACCAAACATGCCCATCAATACACCCTACAAATCCTAAACAGGAGGCATTATGTTTAACGCAATTTACATTACAAAAGATGACAAGGGATACCAAGCCGACATTCAGGCCTTGGATACTTCCGCGCTGCCAGATGAAGATGTGGTGATCGATGTTGAATACAGTACGCTGAACTATAAAGATGCACTGGCGGTTACTGGCAAAAGCCCGGTAGTGCGGACCTTTCCAATGGTAGCAGGTATCGACCTAGCTGGTACGGTGTCATCAAGCCGCTCACCTCGATTTAAAGCTGGTGACAAAGTGTTGGTAAATGGATGGGGTCTTGGCGAGCAATATTGGGGCGGACTTGCACAAAAAGCCGCTATCAATGCAGATTTCGTTCAGGCGCTGCCAGAAACTATTAGTGCATATCATGCCATGAATGTTGGCACAGCCGGCTATACCGCAATGTTGTGTGTAATGGCACTTGAATCACAAAACATTACGCCGGACAAAGGAGAGATCTTAGTCACTGGCGCAAATGGCGGTGTTGGTACGACAGCCATCGCTATCTTAGCGAAGCTCGGCTACACCGTGGTCGCTTCTACAGGCAGACTAGAGCAAGCCGACGCACTCAAAGCCTTAGGGGCTTCAGAAGTTATCGACAGAGCACAACTGAGCGAACCCGGCCGACCATTGGCCAAAGAACGCTGGGCTGGTGTTGTTGATTCAGTTGGCAGCCATACATTAGCCAACGCTTGTGCGGCTACCATGTCAGAAGGCGCAGTCGCTGCATGTGGGTTAGCTCAGGGCATGGACTTCCCGGCTACCGTTGCGCCCTTCATTTTACGAGGTGTAAAGTTATTGGGTATCAACAGTGTTACACAACCACTGGAAGTACGTGAGAAAGCTTGGTCAAGAATAGCGACTGACCTACCACCAGAAAGCCTGGCAAGTATTACCAAAAACGTCGGACTGGCAGAAGCGTTAGCCATTGCGCCAGAATTTCTGTCTGGGCAAGTGCAGGGCAGAGTAGTGGTAGATGTAAATAAGTAGTCTCTTGTTAATGCAATTTTGCATTAGTCGTGGTGTCTGTTGGCTTGCAATAACGATTGCCAGCTAGCAGGCATCTATCTTACCTGGCAACTAAGATTTTGCTCCATAATGTAAGTCACGAAGCGTAACGCATAACCATTCTTGCACCCAAACCTTCACACTAACAAACAGATTTTCTCTTTATAGTCATCAACTTAAATCAAGTGCGGCACTACAAAGGCAAAAAACGCCATCAGGCACTTAATTCTGCTGATTCATCAAAGTGTTTACGATAGTCACTTTTATTTTTAATTCATCGTCGATACTGGCACTGCCTCAGACAATGAACTTGCCCATTTATGTACATAACTAGCCTATGACGTATAACGGGAAGTTAGGGGGAAATCCCTATGGGGAACCAACGAAAAAAATGAGAACTTACAAATTACTGGCCAGGTAGTTGGTTCTGTATATATCCATTTGTAGGCTAAGCATTATGAAAACGTTCCTCAAAGCGAGCTTTTGGTTTTTAGTATTAATTCCCGCAACGATTGTTACGTTGTCTTTGTTCACTGTAGCGTTAGTCTTTAAACCGTTTTTACACGACGAATGAATAAATAAATTTTTCAGCGATATGGGGTATAAGTCACGTAAAAAACAGTTTAAATGCATAATTTAACATAATATTTAATTACCAATTGACTCTACGAGTTAACTGATGGGCAAGTAGCAACTAAGTTACCGGTGCCTCAGTTTAGTTACGAATAAACTTTGAGTCTCTAAAGCCACATTTGCGTTAGGTTTAACTCATATTCGAATCAGAAAGGATCAAAGATCTGATACAACAAAAAAGTAGTCGCTTTTCCTTGTTGTAAATTTAAGCCCTCTATATGTCATCCACAAATTGTGACTGCATTCATAAACATCTGCATTATCCAGCGTTCAAACAGATTGGCTGAAAGAGAAAGAGGCCTTTCAATTAGCCCATCATTTTTCACCATAACCAAACTGTACTCAAACAACATCAACATTCTCAACAATAAACATAGGCACAACCAACAGATACGAAGGTAAAAGAACAATTGTCACTGTGATAGGCACAAAACATATGTGCCGCATTACAGCGTTCCGGATACAACATTGAAACCGCATAAACAAACAGGTATCAATACATTTTGTTGAAGTTGTAGACCGGAAGAAGCCCACACGAAAGTAGCAATTTAAATGAAGCACGCAGATTCTCGATTACTGATGTAAAAGGCCAGAAAAGCTAAATAAAAGGCCCCTACACACTCAAATACTTAATTGCGCATAATGTATATTATGTTAAATGATGTACTTTGGTGCCATAATGCAAGTACTACTCCACATCAATAAAATTACAGAGTCTTCAATTAGTTACGTATATCTTCTTTTTGTATTCAGAAACCTGAGGTGTTAGCTTTAACCAGGTTTGAAATGCTAAGGACAACATATGGCTTCTGTTAATGCCAACCAATGGAAACCTTCCAAACTGCTTACAGCTATTCTCGCTCTTTTTCTAAACGCGTTTGCGTTTTTGTATGTGAATAAAGCCAGATGGTTTTGGGTTTACGTTATTGTGACCTTAATTGTTGCAATAGCATCTATGGCGCATTATGAGAACTCGCTATTACAATCGCTTGCTCAGAATGGCTTTTTGTCTATTGCCTTAGCATTGATTTGTATCGTTCATTCTGTGTATCTCGCTCATTACTATGCCGATGAACAACGCAAATGGTTCGCACGTTGGTATGCGGTAATACTTATTGTGATTGGTGTTTTTGGATTAATCGGTTTCGTACGCTTGTACGTTGTAGCACCATTTCAGATACCATCTTCGGCTATGCTACCCACGCTAACACCGGGTTCACATGTACTAGTGAGCAAATCTGGATTCGCCAATAAAACACTATTCACTAATGAAATTTATCAGACCGAGCCTTCTGTTATGCCTTACAGAGGCGACGTCATTGTTTTTCGCTATCCGCTGGAAAGAGATATTTTATACATCAAACGAGTTATCGGCTTGCCCGGTGAAACTATTCGTTATGAAAACAAACAGGTCTCTGTAAAACCTCGTTGTCTGCCTGAGGCTGAATCCTGTGCTGAATTTAAAGCGTTGGATCTTATCGCATTGCCAGAACACACGTTGAGTAGTTCACCTTTATTGATATTTCAGGAAGACTTAGGTTCACGTCAACACAACATTGCAATCAACATGCAGCGCGAGATCCCTGCTCACTTTTATTTTAATCAACTAGGTACGCCCAATACTGAGTGGAAAGTACCAGCTAATCATTACTTCGTTATGGGTGATAGCCGGGATAATAGTCGTGACAGTCGGTTTTGGGGATTCGTTCCGGAACAGGATATTGTTGGTCGGGTAATTTACAGCTGGTAACTATTGGCGTTAGTCACTGCATACGCGTGTGCATTGTTGGTGCGTTTCAATGCGATTTATGCGCTACTTTAGTTCAATATGTGTTTTTGCTACACTATCATTCGCTAATAACACGCTGTTTTTTATGAATATTTATGCCTTGGCACTAAAGATGCTGCTGGGTTGTTTGCATAAGTAATTTACAAATTTAAATCGGATAAAGGCGTCCTGCATGGCTAAGCAATTAGCCAGCACGGGCGCCTTTTGCTTTTTTTACACCTGACACAATTTATTGATGTTCAATCCATTATGAGGAACAAGCTATGATCACTGATCGCACGCAAGTAACGGCAATGATTCAATCTGCCAAAGTGAAGAAAGGCGTAAAATGGGCCCATGTTGCTGACCTGATTGGTCAGTCTAAAGAATGGAGTACAGCAGCGTGTCTTGGTCAAATGGCCATGACTAAAGAACAAGCTGAAAAAGTGGGCGATTTATTTGAATTAAGTGACGAAGCCGTAGCATGGCTACAAATCGCTCCGTACAAAGGCTCTCTGCCTACTGCGGTGCCGACTGATCCATTAATTTATCGCTGGTACGAATTGGTTAATGTTTATGGCACAACATTAAAAGAACTTATTCACGAAGAGTTCGGCGACGGCATCATGAGTGCCATTGATTTTTCAATGGACCTTCAGCGCGAGCCTGATCCAAAAGGTGACAGGGTGAGTGTTGTCATGTCAGGTAAGTTTTTACCCTATAAAACGTATTAAACGTCTTTATTCCCGGGTATTCGCATTTAATACCCGGGCACTTTAACTCCCCCTCCCCTCATATTCAAAACTTGGAACGCCCTATCTTTTTTCAGTCATTACAACCAGGTTATTCGGTGTTGAATCAAATCGATGTTATACTTTGAACGTGCTTGAATTATGGATATTGGCACCTCATGCCCGCTATTAACAGTTATCACGTATTGTCACTCTTATTTAAGATATGTATCAGCTTACTCGTTGGATTGGCTGTGCATTTTAGTGCCACAAAATACCTGGAGTATGATTTTGAATCTGTTATTCATGCTGAGATTCATAGTACCTTCGAAGAAATTGCCCAAATAACCGGTGAACTGGATTCAGTTTTTCAATCACTGCATGCGCTCAACGTCTCAGAATGTGACGAAGACTTGTTATTAGCCATGCGTCAGCATCTATTTAGCGCTTTATATATTAAAGATCTGGGATACGTCCAGGGCGACTATATGCTCTGCTCAACCGGTGTTGGCATATTTAAAGATCCCGTTTATGTTGATATTGCCGATTATCAGGGCCCTAAAGGTTCGGAAATTTGGGTAGACCGTGGTATCGAGCTATTCGACCAACAGGTCAAGGCCATGATAATTCGCAACGGGAATTTCAATGCAGTAATAACTGAACAACAGTTCAATAGTTTAATTAGCATTCCCGTGCAATGGCGGATCATGTATCACTATCAGGGCGAACATGTGCATGTTGCCGGACACAAAAGCCTGCCGGTACCGGTTACTGCGCAGCACAAGGTCGACGATGCGTTTTTCTATCAGACTGACTGTAGTGATGTTGTACCTTATTGCGTAGGAACACTCACACCGCGTAGCTATTTTGAGGAATATAATCAACGTCTGCTAGTTTTGTGGTTAATTATTGCAATATTAACCGCTGTCCTGACGTTTGGTGGGCTGTTGATAGCCAGTAGATTCAGGCGTTCTAAAAAGTCCAGAGTGTTACGCGGGCTAAAAACCAAGCAGTTTTACTGTGAATATCAACCCATCGTGTCACTGAGTTCCGGTCATGTCATTGGCTGTGAAGTCCTGGCACGATTTAAAGACAATACCGGCCCAATCTTTCCTGACGAATTCATCCCCGTTATTCAAGACAGTAATAAAACATGGGAATTTTCTGTTCAAATCATGAATCGCGTTTATAGCGATTTATCTCCTGAGTGTGAAGCACTCGAATCCTTTAAGGTCAACATTAACTTCTTTGCCCGTGACATTGATAACGGCCGTGTACTTGCAATTAAAGCTCACCCTTTAAACACACTGAAGAATATTAACCTGGTCGTCGAAGTGACTGAAAGTGAGCAACTGGCGAGCTCCTCCAGCAAGAATACGCTTAATTCGTTAACCGAATCCGGCTTTCAGGTCGCCATTGATGACTTTGGTACCGGGTATTCAAATTTAGGGCAATTACGCCAGTTTACCTGTCATACGCTCAAGATTGATCGTAGTTTTGTAAGCGAAATGGAAGGTGGCTCTATTCGTTCTTCATTGATTCCCCATGTGGTCGATATTGCAAAGAATATCAATGTGAATATCGTTGCCGAAGGTATTGAAAATGATAAGCAACGAATGGCACTGCTCGATGCTGGCATTGCATTTGGCCAAGGCTATCATTTTGGGAAACCGATGTCGTTAAACAAGTTGATTTCTCAACTTAAGTCAGACAAGCCACAGTAAATAGTGGTAATATAACCATCTCATTTTGTTAGTTCATTTCCTGCTCGAATGACACAGACTCCACTGTTTTCTTCTCAATTTTCCTGGTTCCTGGCTGGCCGGGGTGTATTCAGTACTATCGAATCCATAATGGGTGTAGCATTTGCCTGGCATTTGTATCAACTCACGAAAGACCCGTTCGACCTAGCGTTGGTGGGGCTATTTCAAATAGTCCCCGTCTATCTGCTTTTTCCCATTACCGGTTGGGTTGTGGATCATTTATCCCGAAGCAAAATCCTGGTACTGGGCGCAACGGCACAGTTAACCGTACTGGTTGGTTTTGCATTGCTTATGCAAACACCTGATTTTAATAAATGGTGGCTGTTGTCGCTGATCAGTGTTTATGGCTGTGCAAAAGCGTTTATGTCACCCACTCTGCAAGCAACCCTTCCTAACCTGGTTAAATCACATCAGTTAAATCAGGCTGTGGCAGTTACCAGCACAGTATGGAATTTAGCGCTCACGATAGGCCCTTTTATAGCGGGTTTGCTGATTGCCCTACTCGACCGAAATATCTACTGGTTGCTGGTGTGCGGCGCGTGTGGCACGTTAATTAGTTTTTTACAGTTGCCGGCAATGGGCGCGGCCAATACAGCCGGTGGCAAGCGTGATTTATTAGGCGGCCTGCGGTTTCTAAAACACAATCAAATCGTACTCGGCAGCTTGAGCCTGGACTTGTTTATAGTGCTGCTTGGCAGTGTGGTTGCATTGTTGCCAGTCTATGCTGCAGACATATTGCACGTAGGCCCAGAGGGACTGGGTCTTCTTCGCGCAATGCCCGCTGCCGGTGCGGTATTAATGGGGATCTACCTGTCTCGCTTTAAAACCGAATTCGCACAGACCGGTAGCACTTTGTTTAACGCCTTGCTTATATTTGCCGGTTCCATTTTGGTATTTGGGCTTTCAACCAATATATGGATTTCCGCCATCGCGCTATTTGTTTATGGAGCCTCAGATATGATCAGTGTGGTAATTCGCGGGGCAGTTGTGCAACTCAATACACCAGATGCTTTGCGTGGCAGGGTCAGCGCTGCAAACTCCATATTTATCGCATCATCAAATCAGTTGGGCGATTTCAGAGCCGGTAGTACTGCAGCCGCATTGGGGCCTGTAAATGCAACGCTGCTGGGAGGCATTTGTGCGTTCGGTGTGGTAATCGCCGGCGGCTACTGGTTCAAAGACTTGCGCCGGCTAACAAGCTTAGAAAAATAGCCCGTATAAAATACCGCCCCAACACAACAAGGCCAGCATAATGGCCATAAAAACAGCGGCTGAGCCAATATCTTTGGCTTTGCCGCTCAGTTCGTGAACCTCAAGGCCGATTCTATCGACAACCGCTTCAACTGCACTGTTCAACAGTTCCACAATAATAATCATCAAAAGGCTGCCGATCATCAGTATTCTCTCTACTATGGTGACGTCGAGCCATAGGCTAATACCAATACCCACAACCAGTAAAAACGTTTCCTGTCGGACCGCGGGCTCACTTAAAAAAGCCGCTTTTAACCCTTTTAAAGAATACCAGGTAGCGTAATACAAACGCTTATACCCTGTGACCTTCGTAACAAACATAGTGTGTTCCTGTAACTGCGAGAGTCGCATAGTAGCAAACTAATGCGACGAGAATGTGAATCTCTGGTGTGTCATTTGCAAGTTTTCCTGTTACCGGGTGTGTCAAAACCTTTACCCGGTAGCCGGGAGAGTCGTTAACCTATGGATTTATCGAACATTTTAACCGTTGAACAATCGCTTATTGCCTCTGCCTGTATTGTGGTTGTGTTGTGCCTATACATGGCAAAACGCCTGTTTTTGGTGCGACTTCGCAATCAAATACGTGCACAAAACAGTCAGGTTACCCATTTTTACCAGGTACTCGCCCTCGCTCTCAATGCGCCTCTCAACCTGATTATCTTCACGATTCTGTTATGGCTGGCTCGTTTCGGACTCGACATAACAGGGATCTGGTCTTATGAACAAAGTAGTGTCATTGCAGACGTTATTCGCGCGTTAATAATTATTACCTTTATTTTGTTTATCGAACGTTGGGTCACCTACGCCATAAAGGTCTATGCCGCTCGCTCTTCATTGTTAACCAACACGCGCAGTATCGCCAGTGGGGCCATTAGGGCCTGCCTGATTGGCCTGGGCATTCTGTTGGTACTGGGCTCAATGGGTATTTCTGTTACGCCATTGATTGCGTCATTGGGTATTACCTCGCTTGCAGTCGCACTTGCCTTACAGCCCACCCTAGAAAACTTTTTCTCAGGCGTTCAGATTCTTATTGATAAGCCCTTCCGTATTGGTGATTTCATTGAATTGGAAAGCGGCGAACAAGGTTTTGTAGAAAAAATCGGCTGGCGTTCTACCTGGATCAAAATGTTACCTAATAACATCGTTATTGTGCCCAACGGAAAGGTATCTCAGTCAAAAATCATTAATTATTACTATCCGGAAAAAGAGCTCTCTGTGCCAGTAGAAGTCGGAGTGCATTACAATTCAGATTTAGAGTTCGTTGAACAGGTAACACTGGAAGTGGCTAATCAGGTGCTGCTTGAGCATGAATGGGGCGTAGAAACCTACGAACCTTTCGTGGTTTATCATACTTTCGATAATTCCAGTATTAACTTCACTGTTATGCTTCGCACCAAAGAATACTTCAATCGCTTCTTCGTCAAATCCATGTTTATTAAAGCGCTACATAAACGCTATCAGAAAGAAGGAATTGTGATCCCCTTTCCCATTACTGCAATCAATTTACAGCAAGAGCAGTTGGACGAGAAATAGCCTTAAAAGTCGAGTAGATATTTTTATGTGTTGAAATACCTCATTATTGCTGTGCCAGAAAAGTCGTTTCAACTTGCTAGTAATCACAAGGGTAAGCTTTACTCGCAGTAATAAGCTTTTACCTGATAAAAACGTCAAGCACAGTTAAAATTGTTAAATATCATAATCTTAAAATCGTTACGCGTAACCATTTTAGGGCTGCAATCGTTATGCATACCGATTTTATCGATCCAGAAAACCTAGTTATTTACGTGGCATTTTGGGTCCGAAAGTTAATCAACATTGCTAACTAACTCAGCATTCATAAAACGAATCAAGCAGCACATTAAGAGAGGAAAATAAGGAATAAAAAAAGCAGTGAGCGGTTGGGAGCTCACTGCCCTACACAGACAAAATCAGTGCCTGTAGCTGTAATTGTTACCGGCAGTTAAACTTTTACTGCCAACAAGTCGCACTCGATGCCATGCAATACAGAACTGGCTGTAGAGCCTAATAATAACTGGACGCCACTTTGTCCGTGTGTGCCCAGCACAATTAAATCAGCGCCGAGCTTTTTCGCGACTTCGTGAATTTCTTCCGCAGCAGAGCCAATAGCTACCTGAACGTGAGTGCGCGGGATTCCGTGACCATCGGCAATGCCCTGTAGTTTTTTCTGCGCCTGTTCGCGTACTTCTTCAGAGAAGTCTCGTTCCAGGAATAATCCGTAAGGTTCAAAGTTTGTTTGTGGGTAAGCCACATAAATCAGATTGATTTTTGTAGGAGAACCCGCAACGGCCAGCGCTTTGTCAACTACGGCTTCATGTTCATTAGAGAACACATCAATTGCTACTAAAACACGGTTATAACCACTCATAATTCAGCCTCCTTTTGGCTGTCTTCTATAGTGTAAGTATAGAACAACACTGTGTAATAACTGTTGATTTTAATCAACATTTCCTACGAACTACTGACGGTTTGGGTTTTATTTTCTACCTGAGCAAGAATATTTACAGGTTTAAACGAGGTGGCAGACGCTTCTTTTACGTGTAGCGCATAGGCTTCTGGCACCTGCTCGCCACAAAAACTACCCGGCTCAATAAGAGGGAAAATCTCGTCGTATCGTTTGATTGTTTGTTGATCTACGCGTCTGAAAATATGTGTCCGGTTGAGCTCCTGTGAAGAACGATGCCCCGTGGAAGACAGTATGTCCACCATCGCTTTCACTGTTTTATGATGAAACATAGCAACCCGTGCGCTTTTATCCTTGATATCCAGCCCCTTATACAGAGACGGATCCTGGGTAGCTACACCAGTCGGACACGTGTTGGTATGACACGACAAAGATTGAACGCATCCTAGCGCAAGCATCATTCCCCTGGCGCTATTACAAACATCTGCGCCTAGCGACAAGTTTTTCACCATTTGGAACGCAGTGATGATTTTCCCGGAAGCAATTATTTTGATCTTGTCGCGCAGCCCAAATCCAACCAGGCAGTCATCAACAAAGGCCAACGCTTCGCGCAATGGAAAACCAATGCTATTTGAATATTCCAATGGCGCCGCCCCCGTGCCACCTTCTCCGCCATCCACGGTAATAAAATCGGGGGTGATCCCAGACTGCTTCATGGCTTTGCACACAGCAATAAACTCACTTTTTCGGCCAATGGCCAGTTTAAAACCAACCGGTTTACCGCCGCTTAGTTCGCGCAGCGTTTTTACAAATTCAAGTAACCCAACAGGGGTTGAAAACGCGCTGTGTGTGGGAGGTGAAATCACATCTGTGGCAACAGGCACATCGCGAATTTCAGCAATTTCGGGGGTATTTTTGTGTGCAGGTAAAATACCGCCATGCCCCGGCTTCGCGCCCTGACTGAGTTTAATTTCGATCATTTTTACCGCTGGTAGACGGGCTTTTTCCTGAAAAGTAAGCGGGTTAAATGTGCCATCTTTATTTCTGCACCCAAAGTAGCCCGTGCCTATTTGCCAGACAATGTCTCCACCATTTTCAAGATGGTACGGTGTAAGACCACCCTCTCCGGTATTCTGATAAAAGCCACCTAATTTTGCGCCTTTGTTCAGTGCAAGCACCGCATTTTTACTTAAGCTACCAAAGCTCATTGCAGAGATATTCAGCAAGCTGGCTTTGTAGGGTTGAGAGCAGTCTGGCCCACCAATTTCCACTCGGGGATCTTCGTCCAGCTCGTCCACACTCAGCGCTGATAACGAGTGCCCTATCCATTCATAGCCCGATTGATAGGTGTTGATTTGCGTGCCAAATGGCACGGTATCTAAACTATTCTTCGCGCGCTGATACACAATTGAGCGAAACATACGGCTAATGGGTCGACCACTGGTTTCTGTTTCAAGCAAGTACTGTTGAACAAACGGTCTAAGCTCCTCAATAATCCAGCGCATCCTGCCGACTAATGGGAAGTTTGCCAGCAGCGAGTGGCGTTTTTGTACTATGTCGTGAATAGCTATCGCCAGTAACAACCCAAAAATACCAACAACCCACCAGTAGCCATTGTAGGTAAAAGCCAATAGCAAAGCCGACATCAAGCCGATGGTTACAATAAACAAAACCCTGTTTCGCACGTTAACTCCGTTGAGATGAAAGGTCTGGCTCAATGTGTATCACAACATCATCGAGTTCTACCTGTGTTTTGAGATAGTCTTCAAATTCGTGGGCCAGATTGTGAGCTTCAGTAATCGTTAAATCGGGTGATACCAACAATGTAAGGTCAGCATTAACCTGCTCTCCCATTCGGCGGGTTCTCACATCTGTTACTCTGGTAATATGTTCAAATGACGCTGAATGACGAGAAAGCACTTCTGCTGACAGGGCCTCATCATCAGCTTTTGCATCTACCAACACGGGTAACGCTTGCTGAAACAGTTCCCAGGCTAAATGACCAACTAATACCGCAACGCCCAAACAAAACACGGTATCCAGCCAATACCAACCAGACGCTGCTAGTTGCCAGCCAACCAGTACTGCTATCGATGTAAGTACATCGCTAAAGGTATGTTTAGCATCGGCTGCCAACAATTCCGATTTGAGCGCAGACGCCTTTCGCAATTGCCAGCGACTCAGTAAAAAGTTGACAGCAATTGCCACTATCAGCAAGACCAGTCCCGTAATATTTTGTTCAACGACATTGCCGTGATGCTCAATGGCATATAAGACCAGCTCCAACGACACCACAGAAAGTAAAACCGCCAATAAGAAAATAGCCAGATACTCAAACTTCTGGTGTCCGTATGGGTGGGATTTGTCGGCGGGTTTTTGGCTGATTCTTATGGCAACGAACGCAATCACATTATTTAATAAATCAGTAAGTGAATGCAGCGCGTCGGCAAGGATAACGGATGAATGCGTTAACAACCCAACTACCAGTTTAGTGAGGGTAAGTAATAAGTTTACACCCCCTTCAATAATCAGCACGCGTTTTATTGCTGTAAACCGCTCAACTTTATTCACGTTACGCTCATTAGTTAATTCGTTTGCTTTAAGTACACTGAGTATACGCGCCAAACTGCACCGACCAGCAGTATTTATGTTTGTTTTTTGACAAACTCGGTCAAAATGTGTCAAAAGTTTGACTTTCGTAGTATTGTGTGACCAAATATTCAACAGTAATATAACGCAGAATATCGGCGTTTTGTCGATAGCAAATAATAATATCCATATAAACCAACCAGATCGCTGTTTGAATCCGGTATAAAAAAGTGCGCTAAAATGGAAAAATTAGAAACAGTTAAGAGCTTGGTAAGAGCGAATAACTATAAGAACAATGATGTTACCTATAAACAGTGCCTTGAAATGGGCGTATCGGTAAACAGGGTCGGATTGGAAATCTTTGCACGTAAATTACGTGCTATGGATCGTGCAGAAGAAATAGAAGCACACAAAAACCAGTCTATGCAAAATAGTCATTCATCCCCCCAGCAATCAGAGCGGATGATGAACTTTGAAAAGTCTTCAATTGAGTACGGCTCGGGTATACAACTGTCTTCAGACGAAGGGAATGTTGGCTTTGGTAAAGTAACCAATATTGCCAGCATTGAATCACGACGTCAGATGCCAGGCTACAGTCCGACTGAACGCAAAAAAGAAATAACGTTTGAATTGGGTACAATTAAAGTACGCGAGTATGAATTGTTGCAAGAATTGAACATGCTCATTGCTGAAGAAAAGCAAAACGACAACAAACAAGCTGTTACTTTCTAGCGAGTGGTTCCGATGCCCTATCAGTTCATTGATAGGGCTACAATTTGCTGGCTATACGCCGTCGCCTCAACACCCTTCACGCCCTTTTTCAGATATTAGTTCGTTGTAAAGCAATGTATTTTTGCCACCGGTCAGCGTGTCATGATATTTTGATGGGCAAATCAGGCTAATAAATTAAGTTACGATGGAGTATATCTTTTTACTGTTTGCCTTTGTTTGCGGTCTTGGCGTAAAACTAATTGGCATTCCTCCCCTGGTTGGCTACCTGGCCGCTGGTTTTTTGCTGCACGCTTTCGGATATTCAACCACACCAGAGATTACGACACTTGCCAACCTCGGCATTACCATAATGCTATTTACCATTGGCCTGAAACTGAACATTAAAGATTTATCGAAGCGCGAAGTCTGGTTTGGCAGTATTGCGCACACCTTATTATGGGTTGTCGTTGTTGGTGCTGTTTTAATATTTGTCGGCAGTCTTGCCGCGGCGAGCTTTGGTTCTTTGGATTGGCAAAGCGCAGCACTTATTGCGTTTGCCCTGTCTTTTAGCAGTACTGTGTGTGTTGTCAAAGTCCTTGAAGAAGCCGGCGAATCAAAAACCCGGCACGGTAAACTGGCGATTGGTGTGCTGGTTATGCAGGATATCTTCGCGGTTGTGTTTCTGGTTATCGCCACCGGGAAGATTCCGAGTATCTATGCGCCGCTACTATTGCTCATTATACCGGCGCTGCCATTATTAAACCGGGTTTTGAACCAGTCTGGTCACGGTGAACTTTTACCATTAACGGGCTTTATTTTCGCGCTGGGCGGTTACCACTTGTTTGAGTTGGTGAATATTAAAGGCGATCTAGGCGCGCTCATTTTTGGTTTGTTATTCGCCAAGCATGCAAAAGCCACCGAAATGGCCAAATCTTTGATGGCCTTTAAGGATTTATTTTTAATTGGTTTTTTCCTGTCTATCGGACTAACGGCGCTGCCTGACATGGCAATGTTAGGAATGGCTTTAGTCATCACATTGCTCCTTCCTGTAAAAATGGCGTTGTTCTTCTGGCTATTTACACGTCTGTCTTTGCGCGGTCGAACTGCGTACTTGGGAGGACTCGTACTGTCCAACTATAGCGAGTTTGGCCTAATCGTAGGCGCGCTGGCAGTCAGTCTCGGCATGCTAAATGAGAACTGGCTTGTGGTCCTGGCGATCTCTACGTCCCTCTCCTTTGTACTAACCAGTATCGTTTACCGATATTCCCACAGTATCTATCAGCGTATTAAAGAGCCGGTAAAGCGCATGGAAAACGACAAGCGTTTGAAAGAAGACATCTACCCGGTTATTGCAGATGCCAAAATTCTGGTTGTCGGTTTAGGCCGTGTTGGCATTGGTGCTTTCTCATCGTTAAACAAGCTAATGGACAACCACGTGTGGGGAATGGATGCCGACCGCGTAAAAGTTCAGAAAATGCGTGATGAAGGGTTAAATGTGATCACGGGTGACGGTGAGGATGTCGACCTTTGGGAAAATCTGGACATCAGACACGTCGAATTGGTGTTGCTGGCATTACCGTCTATTGAAGATGCCATGAACATCAGTAAACAGCTTAAGAACGCAGGTTACCAGGGCAAAATAGCTGCTATTGCACGCTACGAAGATGAAGTTGATGCTTTATTAAACAACGGTGTAGACAAGGTGTTTAACTTTTTTACCGAGGCTGGCTTAGGTTTTGCTGAAGAAAGTTTGTCGCTGGTGAATTATGAGGCTGTACGTACCGAATAGTAACAAAGGCCAGACTAATAACCATTCTCATTAGTATATTGTTGTTTTTAAAGGAAAAACTTGATTTGTCGTACAATGAGTTCTACACTAATCAGCATTCCACGGTGAGGAACTCATTATGCAAGGCGATAAATCCGTAGTAGCCATATTAAACGAAGTACTGACAAGCGAATTGACGTCGATCAATCAATACTTCCTACACGCCCGTATGTTCAAAAATTGGGGTCTGAAAGAGCTCAATGAAAAGAACTACAAAAAGTCCATCAAAGACATGAAGCAAGCCGATGATCTTATCGAGCGTATTTTGTTTTTGGAAGGCCTACCCAATCTGCAGGCACTGGGCAAACTGTATATCGGAGAGCACACAGTAGAAATGCTGCAGTGCGACGAAAAATTCCAGGAAGAGCAACTGCCGCTGCTACGCAAAGCGATTGCGCTATGCGAAGAAAAGCAGGATTACGTGAGTCGTGATCTGCTGGAATCAATCCTGGAATATGAAGAAGAGCACCTGGACTGGCTGGAAACGCAGTCTTATCAAATCGATAACATGGGTGTTGAAAACTATCTGCAAGCACAAGTAATGGGAGACGACTAATGCAGGGTAATCAAAAAGTCCTAAACGGTCTTAATGAACTGCTCGCCTACGAGCTTGCAGCCATGGACCAGTATTTTATTCACGCGCAAATGTACCTCGATTGGGGATTTAACAAGTTATATGAGCGCATTAATCATGAATTTGACGATGAGAAAGGTCACGCCACTAAGCTTATCGACCGTATGTTAATGCTGGGCTTTACGCCAGACATGACGCAACGGACCGGTTTTAAAGTGGGTAAAGACGTACCTGAAATGCTGGAAAGCGATTTACGCGTTGAATACCACGTGGGTGACAAACTGAAGGAAGTTATCGCTATCTGCGAAGAGGCCCAGGATTATGTGTCTCGCGACATGCTGGTTGTTTTACTCGACGATACCGAAGTAGACCATGCTCACTGGTTAGAACAGCAGCTCAAGTTGATTAAAGTGCTGGGTTTGCAGAATTACTTACAGTCACAGATGTAAATCACACACTCACTAATCCCAAAAGCGCCAGTCATCACTGGCGCTTTTTTTGTTTTTACAAACCCTATTTTTACTTCTGCGTGGTTGTGAAGCGCACAGACACGGGGGCGGCATAGCCATTTAACTGGATGAGTAATTGCCACTGCATCTGTGGCTCGCTGCAGCTGCCCAGCATAAACCACCCTGCCCACTCGTTATTTCCTTGTTGTTTTAACACAACAGGGATAACCCCCATGTACATGTTTATACCTTCAATGCGAGCTGATGTAATAGTCAGGTTATCTGGTAAAGTTACCGCAATATCGAGTTGCTCTTCCGTTAGCAACTGTCCGGCAATCGACACCGTCATTGTCCCTTCTGTAAGCGATAATTCACATTTCCCTTCAGACAAAATACACAAGGAATTTTTATCTGCCTTATTGTAGCTATTATTAATAGGAATAATGCCTAATGACAAACTGGTTAAAAGTCCGACAACAAACAGCAAAACAAGTACTTGCAATACTTTAGGATGTCGACTAAATGTTAATATTTTGTTCATTTATTTAACGTTAATGTTAAGCGTGGTTTTTCTTTATTGACAGAGATCAAGCAGCCCTAGTTTATGGTATCTTTTTATTATTAAAAACTTTATTATCCGCGGTACCAACTGGCCTGGCAGATAATAAGTCATAAACTCCAGGCTCAGTGTGTAGGCCGCAACCTCACCTGAAAATTCAAATTATTGCAGTTGGAAACCCTTTTTATAAAGAAGTGGAAGATTCATTACAATGAGTGAAATAAGCCAAGCAAAGCCGGATTACAACTATAAAGTTGTTCGGCAATTTACCATTATGACCATCATATGGGGTATTGTGGGAATGAGCCTTGGGGTATTTATTGCTGCGCAATTATTTGCCCCCGCGCTAAACTTCGATATTCCATGGTTAACCTATTCCCGTCTCCGTCCTCTGCACACAAATGCCGTAATCTTCGCATTCGGTGGTTGTGCATTGTTTGCAACCTCTTACTACATTGTTCAGCGTACCTGTCAGGTTCGTCTGTTCAGTGACAAACTTGCTGCATTTACCTTCTGGGGCTGGCAAGCGGTTATCGTTGCGGCTGTCGCAACTCTGCCGTTTGGTATCACCACCAGTAAGGAATACGCAGAGTTAGAATGGCCAATCGATATTCTGATTGCGCTGGTGTGGGTTGCTTACATTATCAACTTCTTCGGAACGATGGTTATCCGCCGCGTATCGCACATCTATGTTGCGAACTGGTTCCTGGGTGCCTTTATGCTAACAGTTGCGGTGTTGCATATTGGTAATAGTATGGCTTTGCCTGTTTCATTCTTTAAGTCTTATTCAATTTACGCCGGTGCAGTAGATGCCATGATGCAATGGTGGTACGGCCACAACGCGGTAGGTTTCTTCCTGACTGCGGGCTTCCTGGGTATGATGTATTACTTCGTACCTAAGCAAGCAGGTCGCCCTGTTTATTCATACCGTCTGTCAATCGTTCACTTCTGGGCGTTGATTTCACTGTACATCTGGGCTGGCCCTCACCACTTGCACTACACTGCACTGCCTGACTGGACTCAGTCACTGGGTATGGTGATGTCTGTGATCCTGTTCGTGCCATCCTGGGGTGGTATGATCAACGGTATCATGACCCTGTCTGGCGCATGGCACAAACTGCGTACTGACCCTGTTCTGCGTTTCCTGATTGTTTCTCTGTCTTTCTACGGTATGTCTACCTTCGAGGGCCCGATGATGGCAATCAAAACAGTAAACGCCCTGTCTCACTACACTGACTGGACCGTAGGTCACGTTCACTCTGGTGCGCTTGGTTGGGTTGCAATGGTTTCAATTGGTTCTGTTTACCATCTGATCCCTCACCTGTTCGGCCAAAAATCCATGTACAGCACTAAGCTGGTTAACGTCCACTTCTGGTTCGCAACCATCGGTGTAGTTCTGTATATCGTAGCAATGTGGATGTCTGGTGTACTGCAAGGTCTGATGTGGCGTGCAGTAAACGCTGACGGTACGTTGACCTACAGCTTTGTAGAATCGCTGGAAGCTTCTAAGCCGTTCTATGTGGTTCGTTTCGTGGGTGGCTGTTTTGTAGTTGCAGGTATGTTAATCATGGCTTACAACACTTACAAAACTGTACGTGCACCGAAAGGTAGTCTGGCTGCTGAGCCAGCTGGCCAGGCAGCATAAGGAGTCGATACAGATGCGTAATCCACATGAAATAGTAGAAAAGAACGTTGGTCTGTTGACCATCCTGATTCTGGTTGCAATTAGCTTTGGTGCATTGGTGCAAATTACACCGCTGATGTTCCAACAGCAAACCATGGAGCCGGTTGAAGGCCTTAAGCCTTACACTGCGCTGCAACTGGAAGGCCGTGATATTTATATCCGCGAAGGCTGCGTAGGTTGTCACAGCCAAATGATTCGCCCTTTCCGTGCTGAGACCGAACGTTATGGTCACTACAGCGTGGCGGGTGAGTCAGTGTGGGAACACCCTTTCTTATGGGGTTCTAAGCGTACCGGGCCTGATTTGGCACGTGTTGGTGGTCGTTACAGCGATGAATGGCACCGCGTGCACTTAATCAACCCTCGCGATGTTGTACCTGAATCAAACATGCCTGGTTTCCCTTGGTTAATGGAAAACACGCTGACAGGTGATCACACCGCTAAGAAGATGGAAGTACTTCGTGATTTAGGCGTGCCATACACGGATGAAGACATCAATGGTGCGCAGGCGGCAGTAAATGGCAAAACCGAAATGGAAGCCATTATTGCTTACCTTCAGTCTCTTGGCACATATTTGAAATAATATGGACCAGGGTACTGTAGGCAGCATTTTTACTGTCATCGTCTTTGTCATTTTTATAGGCATTGTCTGGTGGGCATTCAGTAGTCGTAATAAGAAGAAGTTCGACGAAGCCGCTAACCTGGTATTTGCTGACGAAGACCAAGAAGAATCAAAGAAGAATAGCGGGAGTTAACACTCATGAGCATGTTTTGGACAATCTGGATCTCTGTGATAACACTGGGCTCCATTATTGGTACTTACCTGCTGTTACGTTGGAACCTAACCAACTACACAGGTCATCCAGAAGGCGAATCGATGGGCCACGAGTTCGATGGGATTGTGGAAATCAATAACCCACTTCCTCGCTGGTGGACTATCTTGTTTTACATCACCATTGTATGGAGCTTTTTCTACCTTGCTCTATACCCTGGTCTGGGCGCATTTGAAGGCTTCCTGGGCTGGAGAAGTTCTAATCAGAACGTTCAGTCTATCGAAGAGTCAATGCAGGCACGTGCTGACGCCAAAGAAGAAGGTTTAATCGTTCAATACGATCGTGAACTGGATTACGCGGCAGAAAAGTTCGACCCAATCTTTGAAGCTTATTCTCAAATCCCGGTTGAAGAACTGGCGAAAAACGAAGAAGCGGTAAAAGTAGGTCAACGTTTATTCATGCAGAACTGTTCGCAGTGTCACGGTTCGGATGCACGTGGTAACACCGGCTTCCCTAACCTGACCGACGACGACTGGCTGTATGGCGGCACTGGCGCGAAGATCAAAGAAACGTTGATCAATGGTCGTCAGGCGGCAATGCCAGCCTGGATTGATGCCATGGGTGAACAAGGTATTCAGGAAACGGTAGCTTACGTACTGAGCCTGAGCGGCCGTGAAATGAAAGAAAATCACGACGCACTGGCATCAGCAGGTAAACAACGCTTCATGGCTTGTGCAGCGTGTCACGGTATGGACGGTAAAGGTAATCAACTGCTTGGCGCACCAAACCTTACCGACAATATCTGGCTGTACGGTGGTTCTGAGCGCGCGCTTACCGAAACGCTGACGCACGGCCGTAATGGTGTAATGCCTTCATTCAAGAAAACGCTGGGTGAAGACAAAATCCACGTAGTAGCAAGCTACGTATACAGCTTGTCTCACTAATCGAGCGTTAAATAATAAAGCCTCGTTTTTACGAGGCTTTTTTTATGCGACACTATTAATCAAACGAAATTTCACGTTCTTAGGTATTCAGTTTCATGGAAACATCAGACGTAAAACCCTGGTACAAGCAGTTTTGGCCCTGGTTCTTGATTGCCATCCCTACTTCGTCTTTTATTATGGCGTATTTCATCGTCAAATTTGCTACCAATACGCAGGACTCACTGGTTGTCGATGACTACTACAAAGAAGGCAAAGCCTACAACGTCAACCACCAGAAAGTCGAAAACGCGCGCAAGCTGCGCATCATGACTGACTTGTCTGTGAATGACGGTCAGATTGCGCTGGAGTTCCACAGCGGTATTCCCGAAGAAGGCAACGCCCTTAAACTGAGTTTTTACCATGTTACGCTGGCCGAGCGCGACGTATCACTGCTGCTTACCCGGGACGCCAATGGCATCTACCGCGGGTTTGTAGAACAAGATTTAAGTGGCAAATGGCGTGTTACCTTAAGCCCGCTTGATGATAGCTGGAAAGTACAACAGGAAATCGGTCTGCCTCGCGCCGATAAAATCCGATTCGTTCCGTAAATGAGTAATAACACGCCCTGCTACCACTGCGGCCTACCAGCAGAAAAAGACAGCCCTTATAAGGCAACGGTGCTGGGGCAGCCTCGTGTTCTGTGCTGCCTTGGATGCCAATCGGTGGCAGAAGCCATTGTGGACAATGGTCTTGAAAACTATTACCAGTTCCGCACTGAGCCCGCAGCAAAAGGCGAAAGTGAAATCCTTGAAACTCTGGATAAACTCGCTGTTTACGATGATCCTGCCTTGCAGGAAGACTTTGTCTATCAGGAAGGTAAACACAACCAGATCCAGCTAACCGTAGAAGGCATAACCTGTGCTGCCTGTGGCTGGCTGATAGAAAAACAACTCTCCAGGGTGCAAGGCATTAGTCAGGTAGCCGTAAATGTGGCCGAGCGCCGAGCCATGGTTACATGGGAGCCCGACAATATCGCGCTAAGCGGCATTTTGAAAGCACTCAAGCGCATCGGTTATAAAGCACTGCCCTTTCAGCCTGATCAGCACGAAGCGTCCTACCTGACAGAGCAAAAACAGTTTCTGAAAAAAGTCGGCCTGGCCGGTCTGATGACCATGCAGGTCATGATGCTAATGACCGGTCTGTACTTTGACCTGTTTGGCAGTATTGAGGCAGAAACCCGCCAGTACTTTTACTGGGTAGCCCTGGTATTGACGACGCCCGTCGTGCTGTATTCCGGCAGTACCTTTTATCTTGGTGCCATTAAGGCTATCAGTGCCCGCACCGTTAATATGGATGTGCCCGTCACCATCGCTATATTCGGTACCTATATTGCCGGACTCAAAGCCACGTTGTTACAAACGGGTGAAGTGTACTTTGAGTCGATTTGCATGTTTATTTTTCTACTGTTGCTTAGCCGCTACCTGGAGCACCGTTCACGTCATCAGGCTACCCAGATATCGGCCAATATGATGCAATACATTCCGGTCACCGCCCATCGACTGGAGCCAAATGGACAGTTATCAGACTGTTTGGCTAAACACCTGCAAACAGACGACACCGTTATTGTGAAGTCCGGTGAAACCATACCTGTAGACGGTGAGATACTAGAAGGGGTCAGTGCCATTGACGAGTCGATGTTAACCGGCGAATTTGAGCCCGTCACCAAACAGGCTGGTCACGTTGTGTACGGTGGTACCGTGAATCAACAATCTACCCTCACCATAAAAGTTAAACAGCCGCTAAAACACGCGCTGGTTAATCAGATTATTCGCCTGCAATCGAGCGCGATGGCCAATAAGCCAAAAGTGGCGCAAATGGCCGATACCTTTTCCAGTTATTTCGTTTCAGCGGTGCTGGTTATCTCAGCAGCCACGTTCGCGTTCTGGTATTGGCAAGGTAACGAAGATGCGTTTTGGATTGCTATTGCTGTGCTTGTTGCTACCTGCCCTTGCGCACTAGGGTTAGCTACGCCTTCTGCCCTGACCTGCGCAATGGCGCGATTAAATAAACAAGGTGTTTTGCTCAAGCGCGCTGATGCACTGGAACAACTGACTACCATAGACACCATTGCGCTGGACAAAACCGGCACATTGACAGCCGGCCAGTTCAGTTTACAGCAAGTCCATGTTGCGAACGGGTACACCGAAGAACAGGTGCTTCAGGTTGCGGCCAGTCTGGAGTCTCGTTCTGAACACCCTATCAGCAAAGCGTTTACCCACGACAACCTGCTGAATGTCAGCGAATTTGAAGTCACCGCAGGCGGTGGGATAAGTGGTGTGGTGTCGGGTCAACAATGGTGTATGGGCTCGGCCAGTTTTACTGGCGTGTCCCCCAATAGCATAGCCCCTAATGCAAACGTATTTTTAACCAATGGCGACCACTGCGTTGCCGCGTTTTTAGTCAGCGACAGCCTGAAACCCGATACCGCAGCAACGCTAGAGGCATTAGCAGACAAACAAATAGTGCTGTTAAGTGGCGACAACCAACACAATGTTGATGCCATCGCGCAAACCCTGCCTATTCAACAGGCCCTAGGTGGCCTCACGCCTGAACAGAAATATCAGCACGTGCAAGCGCTACAGGCCAAAGGCCACAAGGTGCTGATGCTTGGCGACGGCATTAATGATGCGCCGGTACTCGCCAGTGCAGATGTTTCCCTGGCGGTTGGCAATGCCACCGACGTTGCCAGAAATGCCGCGGATGTGGTGCTGCTGAGTGAATCACTCAGTACTGTGCCGCCTTTGTTGAAACTGGCTCAACAAACGCGCACAAAGATTCGCCAAAATATTCTATGGGCAGTCGGTTATAACCTGCTAATTCTGCCTTTTGCCGTGTCCGGCCTGTTATTACCCTGGATGGCCGTGATTGGGATGTCACTTAGTAGTATCATAGTGGTTACCAATTCTACCCGGCTGTTGAAATAAGAGCATATTGTGAGCATTATCTACGTCCTCATTCCCTTGGCTATTCTATTAGTAGCGTTGGCTATCGGTATCTTTTTCTGGGCGGTTCGCTCAAATCAGTTTGACGACCTGGAGCGTCAGGGTTACAGCATCTTGTTCGATGACGATCTGGCTGACGACAAACAAACTAAGCAGCAAGACGCCAAATCCGCTCCGCCAGCAGAACAGCAAACAAAAACAAGCACACATGACTGAGTTTTCGTTACTGTCTGCCTTTATGGTAGGGATAGCCGGCTCAGTGCATTGCTTTGGCATGTGCGGCGGCTTTGCCGGCGCGCTGACAGCCGCTATACCAAAAGGTAAGTCCCCGACGCCGTTTGTTTTCAGTTACAACGCGGGCAGAATACTCAGTTATACCCTTGCCGGTGCAGTAACCGGGGCACTTGGCAGCATTGCGCAAAGCTCAGTAAAGTCCCTGTTAATCGGGTTTCAGTTGTTTAGTGCCTGTATGCTGATTGCGATGGCATTTTACCTGGCGCAATGGTGGCGGGGGCTGGCGAAAGTCGAAACACTCGGGCGCGGTTTATGGCAACGCTTGCAGCCATTGTCCAAACGCTTTTTACCCTTTAAAAGTCCGTTATCGGCATTACCGTATGGCATAATTTGGGGGTGGTTACCCTGTGGCTTAGTCTATTCAACGTTAACCTGGTCGTTGTCTGCAGGCACCGCATTGCAGGGCGCGCTGTTGATGATGGCGTTTGGCCTTGGTACCCTGCCCGCCTTGTTTGCAGTGAGTTTTAGCGCCAATGGCATACTCGCTTTGTTGCGAACACCACGTACCCGAACATTCATTGCGGTTACGTTAATTATATATGCGATTTTCTTGATTTATCGCACTGTAAATAGTATTAGTTAGGCCTACGCTTACACGGAGACGTTGCATTATGTCAAAAGGTTCAGAATTCTCTATTCATTGTCAGAGCTGCAGTTTTAGCCACTTGTGTTTGCCTGTTTCTCTGAACAAGACAGAACTGGACTCGCTGGATGACATTATCGAGCGCAAAAAGCCGCTTCACAAGCACGACAAGCTTGTAAAAGCCGGTGATACCTTCACTTCACTCTACGCTGTACGCGCGGGCTCGTTCAAATCATTTGTGAGCAGCAAAGACGGCGAAGAACAAATCATTGGTTTTCATTTCCCCGGCGATATCATTGGGTTCGATGCCCTTCGCGGCAATACGCACCAAAGTTATGCGCAGGCGCTTGAAACGGCCATGGTATGCGAACTGCCTTATGAAACGCTCGATAAAATGGCCGTGCAATTCCCTAAATTGCGCCACCAGATCATGAGTTTTATGAGTGCTGAAATTAAGCACGATCACGACCTGATGATGTTGTTAAATAAACGCACTGCCGAAGAGCGTTTAATCTATTTCCTGGCGCATCTGTCCAAACGTTTTGAAGAGCGCGGTTTCTCGCCACGTCAATTCAACCTGAGCATGACCCGAAATGAAATTGGTAACTACCTTGGTTTAACAGTAGAAACTATTTCTCGTTTGCTTACGCGCTTCCAAAAAGAAGGCATTATCCAGGTAGAAGGCAAACTCATTACGATTCTCGATTTCGAATCGATGGACGCTAAGCTCCACAGCATGGACATTCCTACTACCACAGTGGATTAATCCCATCCGTTGATCCACCGCAACATCAAAAACTGGTGAAGATGGCACTCTGGGCATACACTCATAATGAGCACTTTGTCTGGAGGCTGTCATGATCAATTACACACATATACTTGCCGTAGTCGAATCCGAGCGCGAAACACAGCCTGCCCTTTCGAGAGCCGTCGAGCTGGCAGGCAAAACCGGCGCCAGTATTACCGCATTCATGACTATCTACGATTTTTCCTATGAAATGACAACCATGTTGTCGGGAGAAGAGCGTGAAGCAATGCGCGCCGCGGTTGTGAAGGAGCGCACTGAATGGCTTACGCAACAGCTTGCTGACTACTCAGGCAAAATTCATGCTGTTGTGGAATGGGATAATCGGCCGTATGAAGCCATCATTCGTCATGCTATTAATGAAAAGGCCGACATTGTAGTAAAAGCCACGCGTTCCCACGACGATCTTCGCTCAGTCATTTTCACCCCCACTGACTGGCATTTAGTACGCAAATGCCCCACTCCGGTGTTATTAGTGAAAGACCACGACTGGCCGGCAGATGGTAATATTATTGCAGCGGTGAATGTGGGTACAGAGGATCGCGAGCACGCACAACTCAACGACAAAATTACTGAAATTGCCCAGGATTACGCAAAATTACTGAGTGGTCATGTGCATTTGGCGAATAGCTATCCCGGTACACCACTTAATATCGCCATTGAAGTGCCTGAGTTTGATCCGGAAAGTTACAATGCGTCGGTGAAGAATCATCACCTTGAGGAAATGGAGAGGCACAGCACACGGTTTGGCATCCCGCTGGACAATTGTCATGTGAAAGAAGGGCTGCCAGAAAAAGTCATCCCGTTTGTCGCCAAAAACATTGACGCAGAGCTGGTTATTATTGGCACAGTAGGCCGAGTGGGTATTTCAGCTGCATTAATTGGCAACACAGCGGAACACGTCATTGATGAGCTTAACTGCGACGTCTTGGCCATTAAACCTGACGGTTTTGAATCGCCAGTAAGAGTATGACCCTTACTGGCTTTTAACATATCCTGACCACTGTCTGCATAGCGATTCTTCTATGCACATTATGATGGTGATACAATAGCGACTGAGCAGTTACAGGTCGCTAGATTAATGAGTTTACAGGTCAATTCTTTGGGCACGGTTGCACCGTCTCAGTCCAAACAAAAATACAATTTCAACAAGCTTCAGAAACGGTTGCGTCGCAACGTTGGCAAAGCTATCGATGACTTTGGCATGATTGAACATGGCGATAAGGTCATGGTGTGCCTGTCTGGCGGCAAAGACAGTTATACCCTGTTAGACATTCTCATGTATCTTCAGCGTATTGCGCCAATTACGTTCGACATTGTGGCGGTAAACCTCGACCAAAAGCAGCCAGGCTTCCCTGAGCATGTGCTTCCCGACTACTTAAAAGCGCTAGGCGTTGATTACCGCATTGTAGAAGAAGACACCTATTCGATAGTAAAAGACAAAATTCCGGAAGGTAAAACCACCTGTTCGCTCTGTTCACGATTGCGCCGCGGTATACTTTACCGTACTGCAACAGAACTCGGCGCCACTAAAATTGCCCTCGGTCACCACCGCGACGATATGCTGGAAACCTTGTTTCTGAACATGTTTCATGGCGGCAAATTAAAATCCATGCCGCCCAAGCTGGTGAGTGACGACGGTAAACATGTTGTCATCCGTCCTTTGGCTTACTGCAATGAAAAAGACATTGAAAAGTACGCCCAGGCTGTCGAATTCCCAATCATTCCCTGTAATTTATGTGGTTCACAGGAAAACCTGCAGCGTCAGAATATAAAAATGATGTTGCAGGACTGGCATCGTCGCTACCCCGGGCGCATAGAGTCTATGTTCCGTGCGATGCAGAATGTAACACCATCGCATTTGGTAGACAGCAAGCTACATGACTTTAAATCTATCAAAGCCACCGGTGTTGCCTCTGAAGATGGCGATATTGCGTTCGACAAGCCAGAGTTCTCTCAACCGGCAATAGCCGAAGACAGCGACGATAACGCGATTCAAATTGTTAACTTAACGGAATAAATTAATGAAGATTGGTATTGCTCTTGGCTCAGGCGCAGCAAGAGGCTGGGCGCATATTGGTGTGATCCAGGCATTGGAAAAACTGGGTGTACGCATTGACGTCGTTGCCGGTTGTTCCATTGGCGCTTATGTAGGCGCTGCTTATGCCAGCGGACACTTAGAAGGCCTGAAAGAGTGGGCCTGCTCACTCACCGAGTGGCAGACACTCAGCCTGATGGGGATTGGTATTCGTCGCGGCGGTCTTGCCAGTGGCCAAAAGGTATTTGACAAGCTCGCCGGGGAATTCTGCGCGCCGACCTTTGAAGAAATGCAAAAGCCATTCGCCTGCGTTGCTACCGACCTGTATTCAGGCCGAGAAGTCGTATTTAATCAGGGGGAAGTTGGCCAGTCTATTCAGGCATCTTGCGCAATTCCGGCCCTGTTCTCGCCTATTAGCCATAACGACCGTTGGTTGGTGGATGGCGCGGTTGTCAACCCGGTACCGGTTAACCTGTGTCGACAACTAGGCGCGGATTTTGTTATTGCCGTTAACCTGAACGCCGATTTCCGGCCATTGCAGATTGCCCGGCAAACACAAAAACACAAACAGAATCAGGAAAAGAACGAGCACTTCTTTAAGAAAAGCCAGGATGTGGTCCGTCAGTGGTTTTCACCCGAAACCAAAGAAGACAACAACAAACAATCTCCCGGCATTTTAGGTGTGATGAGCAGTTCGCTTGAGATCCTGCAGGCCCGAGTCACTCGCTCACGCTTGGCAGGCGAGCCACCAGATATTCTGATCGAGCCGCCATTGACTGATGTGGGTTTAATGGATTTTCACCGTGCAACAGAACTATGTGAAACGGGTGAACAGGTTATTCAGCGGCTAGCAGAGCAGATCCGTTACCAATTGGTACTGGACGAGGTGATCCCCGCAGACGCGATTGAATCACCTGAGTCAGACGCTCCTGTAACGAGTGCAGAACTTGATTCTTTGCCAGAGGCCGATTCAGACACTGAGTCTGAGAACAAAGAATAAGGGCGGTTTAACCGCCCTCTTTGTTTTATTTCTTAGCCTTTCGCCAATGCCGTAATTCGCAGCGGCACTTCCGGTAAGCTTAACGCATTGCCTTCATCAAGCCAGTCTTTGTCTAGCATTAGCATGCCGTTATTAATGCCATTGGTACCGGGAATAGCGGCATCCAGAGTGGTATCAGCAAAGCGAAAAATCAACCCGTTTACCGACGGCATCATAAAAGACAAAAAGCCGCCCATCTCGTTAAAAAACGCCTCATACTGACGCGTAATATAAGCGAGTTCTTCTACTGTATAATCGGTTTTAATGAACTCGGCTTTGGTTTCAATCTGTACCGACATATCGCATACATTAGCCGCCTCTTCCAAATCTATCAGAATATTGGCATCGGCCAGTTTTAACGCCCGCTCTTTAGGCACAAGAAAACGCTGTTCTTCGCTGACATCTAAATCGATGGTTTGCTTTTGCGTCACAATTTGCGCACTGTTGATGTTACAGAGTCTATCCTGACCTACGCGGATAAATCCAAATGCAAACTGTAACGCGGCGGTATCTTCGTCACCGATCTTATTAATATGGCTGTAGAAACGCTTATACTCTACTTCAATCTGTTCAGCCTGAACCGGCGCAGTCAACACCGCACTTAAAATTAGAAAACTTAGGTATCGCGTCATTCGCTGAGATACTCCTGATTAAATCGAATCATATGCTGTAATTCGTTCACATAAGCCGCTCCGCGCTCTGAATAACTCATCAGACCCTCCGCCAGTGCTAAGCCCGTTACCGGTAACTGAGCACGTCTGAGTGAAGCACGAATATGCCGTAGTTCTTTGTAAGCCGGGTGCCGATTTATGTTACGCATGTAGTTGTAAGTGGCACGGGATACGTTATCAAATTTTGCCACTTCATGCTTTGCGCCACTGGTACGGCGACTTGGCACAAATCCACAGCCTTTTTTGTAGCACCAAAGACCGTAAAAATTATAGCCCTCACGGGCAAAACGCGAGGTTCCCCATGCAGATTCATTCGCGGCCTGCATTAATACCAACTCTACCGGCAGAATATCAACCCGGTTTAACAGCGCTTTAATCTGTTCTTCGGTGCGTTTGTTGTCGTCTACACGGTATTCTTCTATCAGCCAGCTTAACCGTTCGTCGTCTTCTTCAGTTAGCCCGTGACCAGCGTTGAGCTTACGCTGAATAGTTTGCAGGTAGTGTCTTAAGCTCAAGATGTATTCGTTTTGCTTCTCAACTTCTGGGCGAAGGTAATTGAAGAACGCCCGTTTCTTTTCTTTGGTATCGGTGATTGCCGAAAAATCCGGCACCGGATTGCTGGCTTCTTCTGTTTCAGGATAATCGAGAATGTCCGGTTCACTGGTACCGGTTTTCCAGGCAAGCGCGACTATGACAGCCATGACGGCTATCGCAATAAGTACAATCTTGCTGGTTTCTCTCTTATGCATCTAACACCGAGTCCTGTGTAGGCGATGTTGCAGGCGCTTCTTCAGACTGCACCGTAAACAGGTCGTTGTACAACTGCCCTAATACCAGCGTGTACAGCGGACCAACCCAAAGAATCGCTAATCCCATGGTCAGAAATACCAGGGTGAATAACAATACAAACAATAGCAACAGTAATAAAAACGGCATTAAATACTGATTCACAACTTTAGCTGACAGAATAATTGACTGGATCACACCCGCTCGTCGCTCAGCTAACAAAACAACTGCAAACTGCGTTACCAGATAGACATAAACGCCAGGCAATATCAGCAACATGAAGCCCAGTTGAATAAGCAAGCTGGTAAGCAAATTGAGGGTAACCAGGGCCAGCGTTAGAGAGAAGTACTTACCTAACTCAGTCGCATCTGCAGGTTTATCGGCGGTAAGCTTTACGCCCAGCATACGAAAACCCGCTAACAACGGCGACATTATGATCAGCATAATGATATCCAGCATGCCTGCCGGACTGCTTTGCATACTTTCAACCGAACTGGGATCGACCTTTAACACTGACATAAGTACCAGTGTACTGCCTACCCCAATTAACATAAGTAGGCCCGTCGATTTGAGTAAGGTCATCAGATTCGCTTTGTACAGTGACTGGCTGCGGTTGAAAAGTGCCTTAAAGTTGAATTTATACTCACCCGCAAGGGCGCGTTCCAGGTTACTTTTTCCTTGTTCAGGTTGCATATGTTCTGACAAAACTCTTACTCAACTTCAATTTGCGCGCAGTATACCACCGCCTCACACCTTACCCAACCAGCTTCAACCACCGCCTGTAATCACAGCGTGACAAGCCGTACCGCTAACCCAACCAGCACCACGCCCATGAACCTGTCCAGCCAGTAACCTTTATCACCAATCAGGTTTACAACGCCAGACGTACTTAACAAATAGGACAGCATGCAAAACCACAACCCGGTCGCGACGGCCAGGTAAATGCCATAAAACGCTTTCACCGCGGTGGGCGTGTCGACATTTATAAATGCAGTGAACAACGACAGGAAAAACAACGTAGCTTTGGGGTTCAGGCCGTTGGTTAGGAAACCGTTTATCAGTGCTTTTTTAGGGGTAACAGACGTGACCTTTGAATCGGTACTGATATTGGCGGATGAATTGCCCGGCTTACTCCGAAGCGCGCCGACGGCAAGGTACAGCAAATAGGCTGCCGATAAGTAACAAATCGTGTTGTACAACCAGGGTGTGGTTTTAATAACGACACTTAACCCCACCAAAGAGTAGGCAACATGCAGCAAAATGCCTAACCCTACGCCGACACTGGCGTACATGGCGATGCGCCGACCGTGATTAACACTGTACCGAACGATAATCGCAAAGTCGGGCCCCGGACTTGCCACTGCGACCAAATGAACCAACGCGATAGTAATAAATTCGCTTAAATATTCCATGTGCTCTTTTTGCCTGTTATGAATATTGCTGGATGAAGTCTGATACAAAAGCTGGCAGTGTCTCACCTGCCAAGCCAGTAATACGCTCATCGAACAAGTGATTTTGTTGTCCGGGTTCCAGATTGATTTCTATGGTTCGTGCCCCGCTTTCCGCCGCAATTGCCACGAAATTAGCGGCCGGATACACCTGACCTGACGTACCAACGGCTATAAACACATCCGCTTGTGCAAGGGCTTGTACTATGTCGTCCATATACAAGGGCATTTCACCAAACCACACAATATCAGGCCGCAGTGTTTCAGCAGGAATACAGCACCGGCACCCTGTCGTGTGATCAAACGCATCGTGCCAGACATGAGACTGACCAGACGCACAACAACGCGCCGAGAGCAATTCGCCATGCATATGTAAAACACGCTCACTGCCAGCACGCTCATGCAAATTATCGACATTTTGTGTCACCAGTAAGAACTGGTCGCCCAACTGTTGCTCAAGGTCCGCCAAAGCCTTATGCGCCGCGTTGGGTTTGACCTCGGCTTGCTGTAACTGTGCTCGCCGCTCGTTATAAAACCGGTAAACCAGTGCGGGATTCCTCGCGAAAGCTTCAGGGGTAGCCACATCCTCTACCCGGTGGTTTTCCCATAATCCATTGTTGTCCCGAAAGGTTTTCAGGCCAGATTCGGCCGAAATACCGGCGCCGGTTAATACCACCACGCGTGGAAGTGCGCTATTCGTCATTGTTTGTCTCCACAGGGAATCGCGGTTCAGCCCCCCATTCTGCCCAGGAACCATCATAAACCGTAACTTGTGAGGCCCCCGCTTCAAGCGCAGCCATACCTACCACACAGGCCGTTACACCTGAACCACAGGAACAAATTACAGGCTGGGTTATATCGATGTCATTGCGTTTAAAATACGTTGTTAGCGCAGCAGATGAATACAGTGTTTTTTGCTCGGTCAACAATTCAGTGAAAGGCACGTTTTTCGCGCCGGGCATATGGCCACTGCGCAAACCCGGTCTGGGCTCAGCCACTTCACCATTGAAACGTGGGCGACTGCGGGCATCTACAACGGTAGTACCGGGCTTGTCCAATACACTGAGCACACCTTCGGCGTCGCAAAAATCAACGAGATGTGATTCAGACGGAGTGTAAGTAACAGGGGTTATCTCGGCATCAGTTTTTAAGTCAGTGACTAGCGGTAACCCTTTGGCTTTCCAGGCAGGAAGTCCACCATTAAGTACCGCAACACGTTGATGGCCTATGCTCTTCAGCATCCACCACAGTCGAGGAGCACAGAACAGACCGTAGTTGTCGTAGAGTAATACCGGTGTGGATTGAGTGATCCCTAAACTGCCCAGTAACGCAGAAAGCGACTCTGGAGTCAGTCTGCGATGAGGTAATTCACAACTGTGATCACTGCCCTCTGCATCGAGGTCAATTTTAACGCTATCAGGTAAGTAACCATCTTTTGCCGTATCCGCTTCACCCGAAACCGGGTTACTCATTGATACCAAAATGACCTGCCAATCTGCCAATGAGGCCGGCGACAACTCTTCGACTGAAATAAACCGCTGCACAGTGCATCCTTCGTTTTAACTGAATACTGGCAGTGTACCACTTTGTCCTATTTGAGTAATACCATCACGCGGTTTAACGCCTGATTTAATGGGACATCCGGATAAAATCGAATACGTTCAACCAGCACAGGAAATTCAGCCATCTCTTCATTATGTTGAGGAATGTAACGGTAGAGCAGTTCACTGGTGGCAGATTGAATCATAGGGTCCCCTCCTTCAACCTCAATAATGGCGTACCGGCCGGGCGGAATTTCACCTGAGAAGAACCGTTCGTCTTGCGGCAGTGAAACTGCTCTCGTTGCCTCACACATAATGTCGACCCGAAAGTGGGTGTCAGCGTTATTGGGATCTGACCAAAATGCATTAAATGTACGACTAACCCGGGGCGATAGCCTGTGTGATTTACGCCATTCAATAAACTGCCCAACGGTAGCGGGTATTTGTGCCGGGCTATTTTCATGTTTGATGCCATACACTGGGATGGCTGGTTGTTGAATAATTTGCACATTCGTCCCTTGCGTAGCGTTTTCTGTTGTCAGTTTTAATAGCGACTGCAACGTCGCGGTATGGGGTAACTGTTCTATTTTGACTTGCTGTGCTCTGAAGGTGTTTGGTGTACAACCTGTCTGACGTTTAAAAGCGCGCCTTAAACCATCAGCGGTGTTGTAACCACACAAAATAGCGATATCTGTGCAACGCAATGCCTTGCGATAGTGCAGCAAATAGCACGCTCGATGTATTCGAAGTATTTCAACCAGTTTGCCCGGCGTTAGACCCGTGAGTTTGTTTATCTCACGATGAAAGTAAGATTCGCTGCATTGCGCATGTTTCGATAAACTTTCGATATTTATCGGTGACTCAACATTTTCTTCTATAAAAGCGATAAGATTTTTAATATTCATATATATTTTTAGATTTAAGGATAGAGTTAAAGACTAATCACATTGCGTTTGCGCAAGTTAACACTACCCCAAACTTGCCACCGGTATCCGACCAAAACTCCCCTATAAGCAACTGGGCTTTGTGCGATCAGCATGCACGCTCGCACCAATGCGGTGCGCAACTTACTATTGCGATGATGAGTACCCTGCTAAACCGTTTAAGAATCAATCGCATTTAGCTTTTTTAATATGGCGCAAACTTTGCTGTACCTAATGCTTTCGAGGAAGCAATAAGTTAAGGACACAATTTATGCTCTCGCTGTTTAGATTCCCGGGTATTGTATTAATCAATGCTTTCGGGTTACGCCACGCTGCCATACTCACCGCACTGTTTAATCTGGCTGGATATGGTTTTATTTTACTCAACCCTGGAGAAACTTTAGTTTTAACCCTTCCTTGCACAGTACTCATGACCTGGCTGGTACTGTCTCTGCTTCTACTCTTGGTAGACGAACTTAATACCATCGACACATTACTTGAAGATGTCAAAAATGACGAACAAGGTTATCAGAACCTCGTTGTTAAACCGACAATCCTCACCAAACACGTAAAGTCCGTATTTGACATTCTCAAAGAAGTTGCAAGGCAACGCGACAAATTTGCAGAACATTTCTCTGAAATGAAGTTTTCGTCGGAGCAAATGATCGAATCGGCTGTACAGGTTGCTGACAACGCAACATCACAATCTGTTGCAACAGAATCAACTGCAGCAGCTGTCAATGAGCTGACCGCCTCGTTAAACGAGATTGTTGAGAAATTCAATCAGGTCAATGAAGCCGCTTTGCAGGCCTCGACTCTGGCTCAGCAAGGCCACAGTTATATGGGCGATCTTGTCACTAATGTAGAATACGTCGGTAAAGACGTTGACGAAACACACACCGCCATCACCATCCTGGGTGAGTCAATTGAAACCGTATTAACCCTTACTGCAACCATTCAGAACATCGCAGAACAAACTAACCTTTTAGCATTAAATGCCTCAATTGAAGCGGCACGTGCCGGTGATATGGGACGGGGTTTTGCCGTTGTTGCTGACGAGGTTCGCAACCTCGCTTCTGAAAGCAGGCAATCAGCCGACACCATCAACCAGAGTATTTCGGAACTGGATACACAACGCAAACTGGTTGCGGAAAATATGCAAAGGGTCACACAGCGCACCCATGACTGTTTGAAGAAGGCGAAAGACGCGGCAGATATACTGGCTCACATCGAACAACAGTCCGTTCATTCACGCAATCAGGTCATGGAAATTTCTGCCATTACCGAGCAACAAAGCAAAGCAACGGAAGAAATTTCGAGAAGTATTGAACGCGTCGTAGAGGGTGCCGCGGCAAATGCGCAAATTGCCAAAGAAACTTCTGCGGTAGCAGAATATCTACGCACGCTTTCGGTCAGATAGGAGGTCTAACATGGAAATGTTCATTTTAGGATTGGTATTACTACTCCTTGGTTTAATTGCCTTTCAATGGTTTTACAGCCAACGTAAACAAAAGCAGCGTCTTTATAGCGCACTGGAACTGATAAGCAGTTTAAAGAAGGTTATTAGCTATACCCAGAAACACCGCGGACTTACTGCAACCTATCTTCAGGGGAATAGTGAAGTACGTAATGAACTGCTGGCGTTAAAACAAGACATTAACGCTATTACCGCTCCTTTGACGGACAACGTACTGTTACAACAGGAAGCCCGTTGGGACAGCTATCAGGACCACTGGAGCCGCTTAAAAGACAATGCTGAAACCTTAACTGTTCCCGGCAGTTTTCAACAGCACACACATCTCATTGAAACGTTACTCTATTTACTGGAAGACGTAGCTGAAAACATTGAATTTGGTGGAGAGCAACAAAAGAACCCGCAAATTCATTTTTTATGGCATGAGTTTCCGAAGGTGATCGAGTTTATAGGTCAAGCACGTGCTATTGGTGTGGCCGTAGCAACCAAAGGTGAATCGACTCAGATAGACAAGGTTAAACTCGGCTACCTCTACGAAAAGATAAACACGCTGAGTAGTCAGTCTTTTGACCGCCTGAGTTTGTTGCAGGCTGGCTCAACGCTGACGCAAATTGAGCAAGCTAAACAAGCATGTAGTTCGCTTACTCAGACCATTCGCGAGCAACTAATCAACGTCAATAAAGTACAACTGGAAAGTAAACAGTACTTTGACCTGGCGAGTAAAACGATGGATCAGTGCAATACCGTGTTAGACAATGAAATTAATGCTATAAAACATAGTTATCGATAGTTTGCTTTACCTGAATATCAAAACAACAAAGGGCACTGAGGTGCCTTTTGTATTTTTAAAAACAATAAAAAGGACAACGTTATTAAACACAGTATCCCTGCACTGCTAATGGCCAGCTTCCTGACCGCATGCAGTACATCACCCGTTACAACGTCTGACGTCCCTACTCCATCGGGTATTACCAACGTACCTTACAGAGACGTTATCGCCCTACCTTTCTCGGAATTTGACGAGGCCATTGAGTATGGTAGCGACCCTCTGCAGCGTATTTACGTTTGGAAGGCGCGAGGCAAGCCGCAACATTCGTTAGTATTCATACACGGTGGCTGCTGGCTCAATGCCTTTGATTATACGCACGGACAAGCTTTATTCACCGCACTTGCTAAAGCGGGTGTGAACGTGTACGCACTGGAATATCGTCGAACCGGAGATGACGGCGGCGGTTGGCCCGGCAGTTTTAATGACGTGCTAGCAGGTACGAATAAAGTCTTAGCGCTAACCCAAACACAGCAACCATCTGTGCCAGTTAGCCTCGCAGGTCATTCCGCGGGAGGGCACCTTGCGCTGCTAACAGGCCAGGCAATGCCTTCAGCCTTTGCCAAGGTCATTGGCTTAGCCGCTATTACCCAGCCGGCTATTTACGCAAAGGGAACGAACAGTTGCGAAACGGCCACACCACAATTTTTCAATGGTACGCCGGAAGAAATGCCTGAAGCATACAAAAGCGCAACACCGTCGATCGAAAACGTGCGATCCCCCGTAGTGTTGTTGCAAGGCACAGACGACAACATAGTCGCTACTGAACAAAGCTCACTGTCAGGCGCAACGACAATGTTGATTCCTGGTGCTGGCCATTTTGATTTTTTACACACAGATTCCCTTGCCTACTACACATTATTAGATCTATTAAAAAACGGATAACACTATGTTTGAAGAAGCCCGTCGACGGGACCAGCAAGACTCTATGGCAGATAAACGTGCATTATTTGCACTTCCTGAAAACTGCATTTACCTGGATGGCAATTCACTTGGGCCGTTGCCTGTAGCGGCTAAAGCCAGAGCTACCGAAGTGGTTGAGCAACAATGGGGTAACGACCTTATTACCAGTTGGAATAAGCACAGTTGGATCACCCTTCCGCAACGCTGCGGAGAACATTTAGCACCGTTGTTGGGAGCCAAAGCCGATCAGGTTATTTGCTGTGATTCCATATCGGTAAACCTGTTTAAACTGTTGTGTGGCGCACTGGCACTTCAACATGGCCGAACCAAAATAATCACAACTACAGACAATTTTCCAACCGACGTGTACATAGTACAAGGCATTCAACAGCTGCTTGGCGAAGAACGCTGTCAGTTAATCACCGTAGATGAAACAGAAATAGAAGCCGCGCTGAATGACGACGTCGCTATTCTACTGCTTACTCAGGTGAATTTTCGCACCGGCAACGTACTCAACATGGCTAAGCTAACAGAAATGGCCCACCAACATGGCATTCTGACTGTGTGGGATCTCGCGCACTCAGCGGGGGTGCTTCCTCTAGAACTGGACAACTGTCAGGTTGATTTTGCCGTGGGCTGTACATACAAGTACCTGAACGGTGGCCCGGGAGCGCCAGCCTTTATGTATGTCGCAGAACGCCATGAAAATGCATTTATTCAGCCTATAACTGGCTGGATGGGTCATGCCACACCATTTACCTTTAGCAGCAGCTACACGCCACACCAAAGCGTGTCACAAAGCCTGACCGGCACGCCTTCTGTTATTTCTATGTCAGTACTGGAAGCGTCCCTGGAAATGTGGTCAGACGTTGACATTCACCAGGTAAGGCAAAAATCTATAGAGTTAGGTGAATTCATGCTCAATTGCATGCAGCACTTGCAACTCACAGACACGCTGCCGCTGGCAAGCCCGCTAAACCCAAATCAGCGCGGCAGTCAGCTTGCATTCAAACACGACCACGCCTACGCCATTTGTCAGGCGTGGATTGCTGAGGGCGTAATTGCAGACTTCCGGGCCCCGAACATTTTACGCGTAGGCTTTGCGCCGCTTTATATCAGCTTTCAAGACATTTGGACGGCATGTGAAGCGTTGCAAAAAATCATGCAAGAAAAGACGTATTTACAGCCTGAATATCAGAAAAAGCAGACAGTTACCTGATTGAAGAAACACTGCATAAAACTCAATTTAGCGTTTGGCTCCCTTGCTATAACTTAAGGGAGCACGCTTAATATATGGTTATAACAACATGGCGGCAGCTAGCGACATAGCCCGGTAATCATGGCCTACTCCCGGGACTACTTTTTGCTCCCAGTTAAAAAGCACACCTTGCGACTCAGCGGATTCTTGCGAGAGCTTGAAAAAACGTTTCCCTCTTTCCCGGCGATTGGCCCCCTGATTCATGGCGCTGTCACTCTGATCTAGTTTCCCTTGTGTCGCGTCCGTGTCTAATTCACCTAGGAGAATGACCAAATGCTTAGCAAATGAACGTTGTAAATCATAATCTACTGTGCCAATTCCGTAAGGATAAGGCACTGCTTTATCGACGAACGAATAAGTACCAGCATTACCTGCTATGGCAGTTTTGATCCGGGCATTGGGTTTCATTAGAATCATTCGCTGAACAAATTGGCCACCTGCTGAATGGCCGAAAATGTTGTATTCATCAAGATCCAGATCATTGGCTGTATTTAGCCGGTCGAATATATTTTCGATAACCGTAAAAGCCCACTCACTTTCGGGGTTGCTCCAGCCAAAAAAACTTTTCAGATTACCTTCCTGATAATCATTGGTAATGACTCGGTAAAATTGACTGGCAAACTCCGGTGCAACTAACAAAATGCGCTTGCGCTCAGCAATATCAGCCCATGCATCAAGATAATCCTCAGCATTACGTCCCATGCCGTGCATTACGAATAATACCGAATCTTTTGGTGTCCATTGGGCCGGTTTGTACGTCCATACACGAATAGTTTTCCGATCAGTATGCTGATAAGCACTCATTACAAAACTATCTTTCCCGACAGAAAGTGGCCTTACAGGTGTTTTTTCAGGCCCTGTTGGTAATACGTACAAATACAGGTAGCCAAGAATCAATATGATTACTGTAAGTAGCGCTACAGATAGACCAAACCATTTAATAATTTTCATAAATATTTTCCCTATAGAAAGTGAGATTTCCTTACATTAAAAAAGATCAAAACAGCCTGAGTTATCTGACAAATGAATATTTGTGAAATGCGGACGAACGTGAGTCTATGCGTTAATGCGTTAATGCGTTAATGCGTTAATGCGTGTAATTAGAACAGAAAAACCTGCTGAACTTCGTGCCGATCGTACAGACTGTTAAACCGAAAAGGTTGTTCAAAAGAAGGGACAGTCTTAGAAGCTTAGCGAATTCTTGAATAAGAATAATTCACTATTTGACTGGGTAGTTACAGAATTTGGTAAGACAATTAGCAGAGAGATGAATACTGATCCCCGTATATGGGGTGCAGCCGGTACAGCCAAAGCTAGATAACGTTTTCCGAAACATTTTCCGAAAACTAATCAATCGTATATGATTTTGGCTTTTGACTTTTGTAAGCGATTGATTTAAATGGTGCCCGGGGCCGGACTTGAATTAATAACATAGGCCACTGTTATTTAATAAAACTAAATAACACGCAGCCTGCAAACGTTACGCAAAACGTTACTTTTTCCAGTTGCGCTAAAACTTACCTGGCCCGGAACAACCCAGGCCAGCATAGTGCTACACCTACCGTTTCACAGTTTTGGTACCGATAAATAGCAGCGTTATCAATATTACAGCGAGAAACAGCAAATTTGCGACTAAATCTGCGTGACCAGACCATCTAAAAAATATCTTAGTTAGTTGAACATATAACAATGGTGATATAGCTAATACAAATATGGTTTTCATTGGTTACCCTTAGTGTTTGTGGTTAACACTGGTAAATGTATTAATTTTTTCCACCTATTCTCGTGAAACTTAAATAATTATCAAAATATGCTCACTTCCGTTGAAAGCAATTCTACGTAAACTGACACGCATTTTGTTTTTTGCCATTTGGTTAATTTTTGATACAACTCGAAGTCGGGATGATCCGCAGCATTGAGCGTTTTAATAACCTTAGCCACAATCAATGCTTCAACTTTGTCACTATCTATTGGGGCCGACAATTGTCTGCTTGCAATATCAATGGTTAAAATCTTCTTCCCAAAAGCCATCTCTTCTATTACAGCAAAATAGTTAAAGACCGCTTGGCCTTCTATTGCAACAGTTATTGAATATTTGTTTATTGTCTTCATGTAGAGATACCTAGTCATCTGTTAAAGAGTCTAGAGGTTCTCAGCAACAATAGAGCAAAACTAGGGTAAAATGCTGTACTAATATCTTCTGAGGAAGAACAGCAATCATTCGATTACTGTCAGAAAAAGCTCCTTATTTGGGCGGTATAAAAATTAAATTGAAGGTGGCAATGATTTGGCTTCATTCACTTCAACAATTTTATCCCCCTACCCCTTATACGTAGGGTGTCATTGTAAATGCGCCGTTATGTGACCATTTAGGAAAAAACATTTCAGAGTTGCGGCGGTGTAAGAAAGCCTAGGCGGCGGTACAGCAATAAATACACACGGGAATCTTACCCTCCCCTTGGGTTAACTTAGTTAACTGACCATAGCGTAATCTTAGTGCGATTTATCAACAGCTTTGATAGCCTGATAATCGCAGAACACAACAACCACCAGCAATAACACGTCATAAATAGCCAAGCATTGCGAGTCGCATTACCCGTTGTTGGTATTGCTTTTGGAAGTACCTTTTCGTATGTAATTTCTGAGCAATAAGTTTGAGAGTCATGTTCTTTTACCTATACGGCCTCATACACAATCTGATAGCTGCGGATTTTGAGTTCAACTAAACCAGATAATCCACGACAAGTTAATGTATTAAAAGAACGATGAGCAGAAGTTTGCATACTCCTTATTATACGGACGCTTAAGACAAATGAAGGACATTCAATTTCTTTTATATTAAGGTATTTTCAATAAGCTACAAATGATGAGTCTCACTCCAAAGTGCGACTGGGAAGTTGCTATTTCTTTGTAGTGCTTCAGTCTGTGTAGAAGGCTATCTGATAGCAATCCGCACTGCGGTATACCTGTCCTGCTCTCGAGGTTGATGTACCTATCTTCTCTCTTATTGTTTACGCTGCTATTGAGAAGCTAACAGCCGTAGCATTTTAAATTAAGTCTGGTAACGTAATGAACTCGAATAAATAAAACGGAGCTCTAATGTTATGGAATTACAAAAGTGGTTTTCTTTACCTATTATTGTCTTGTCACTCTCAGCCTGTTATCACTCAACGACTCCCATAGATGTCAAAGAAGTAGGTTCCGACGTCTATGTCATCGACCAAGAAAAAAAAGAAGTGTCGGTTGTTCGCCGAGATGAGCTGGTATTGCTACAACGCAAGGACGACCAGCCTATTGTATTATCGTCACCAATGGTTTTAGAAAGAGAATTAGGTATCACTAAAAATCTGGTTTTCAATGCAAAGTTTAAAGTCTTGCCTGGTAAGGTGATGTATATAGGTCAGATCGTTGATGCTGACTTTTTAGAACTGTCGAATGCAACTGACACCACTATTGATCCTGCTACAAGAGAAGAAACGCGTGAAGCTATGCGTGAATTTAATAGTGACGGCTTCAACATGATCCAGCAAATAGCTGATAACAAAATCCCTAACGCAGGTATGACCATTACGTTCAGGGACAAGGATGGCTTTAAGCTGTGCCAGTTTGATATCCCTGTTAAAGACTTTGTTCGCTTAACGGGCCCCAGCGGCGATAATTACGCAGGACTCCGACTCGAAGGTGAAATAACTGATAGTGACATTACAACAAGTGGAATAGAGACCATTGAGTTGGTATACCGTGGATTCATATTGAGCGGCGACTAAACCCAACCCAGTTAATGAGGCGAGCGAATTGCTCTCGCCTCACCGCCCAACTAAGTGATTGATTTTTTTTGTTGCTCTAAAGCTTAGATCTTAAACAGCTTTCAATTCGCCTTTTCCTTATGCGTCAATGTCTGCAAGACATACAAAGCCCCCCGAAGCTTACATCCGTCTATTGTCCGCACTTGACCATTTTCATTCTAGGCATCTGCTGTTTTAGGCTACAATTGCTCTTTAGCAGTAGTGTTACAACAGATTGAGCCCTACTTTATTTACCTGATAATGTTAGAACTCATCTATTTTTACCTAAACCAGGAATTCCTTCTTGATATGGTTTGAAAGCATTACCTCGTCTTTTATGATTCATTCCTTTAGCCCTTGATAAGGGCAAGCCGTCTTTACTTGATGTCTTTCTCGTTTTCTTGTTTTTATGACTTTGTAGTTTTAGCCAATGTTTCACAGACCAATAAGCTAGCAAATTGGTTTTTAATTCAATATTTAAAGACTCTTCCGCCGCTTTATCACCTTTTTGAATACGACGACATAGCGTGTAAATCTTTTGTTTATAACTATGATTAGCAATGGACGTTTGACTAGGGCCAGAACCTTGCCGATTTAGCTTTTTAGTACTCATAAGATCTCATTCCAGAAAAATTAAAGTAGTGCACCATCTGCTTAATCCTTTAACCTCTCTGCTAGTTTATTGAAATTAAGCCGTTGAATTAACTATCAGTCCAATTATTTAATTAAATATTCCTTGAATTAACAGTATCAACTAAACAACAACCCGATATCAGAAACTTGTAGCTAAAACCTAATCGAGAGTCGTATTACCCGCCACCAACGTTTTACAAAGGACCCGTTTAATAATGATTTACTACGCGTCAGTCACGCGTGAAAGTGGCGTGAATGAATGTGAGAATTAACTCAGCAATCGAAAAACGGCCTGTAATGCCCTTAACAGACGTTTTAAGAGTGGTTGGCGCTGGTGGATTACCTTTTTTATATTCGCTTTAACTGAGTGGCCCTGGTAGACAACTAAATGATTGCCGTTGGTCAGGCTCATATACATTAAATCATCTTTGATTTGTGTTTCGTCCATCATGGTTCCTCTCATTCAGCACTGTGATGTTATCTACCAAACTATAAGCGTTAATCTCATATAACGCATCTTGCGCCATTCTGAGAAGATTTACAGCCGTTTGGAGTGTATGAACTACAACATCATCGTGTTCTATCCTGAAATCATCCGTTTAGGAGTTTCTCAAAGCTAAAAGATTACATAGTAATACTTCAGCCTGTTCGATTGTTTGTGTTGGCTTCATTATCCACCAGCAATTGATTAATTTGTAATTAAAGCCTAGCTTACGGTGATAACATTGAAAACTGAACACTGTACCGGTTTATTGTTTACGGCGTAAGCTCGCACTTTAAGCCCCTGCGTCAAAAGACACTCTTAGAGCAGTAGGAAAGTGCCGTCACCTGTTCTTTGCATAATAATGCTTGAGAACGTATGTTTAATATTTAATAAGGCTAGCTCATAAACGTTTCTAATCTGAGTCAATGTAAATAGCTTTAGCTTTAATAACTTTATTAGATCCTGAATAATGACTTACAGAACCATTAGGGTTCTGTACTGGGACCAGAACTGACTCATTGTTTACACTATCAAGAAGTAAACCATTAGCTCCTAGCTTTGCAGCTTCAATTTTAAGCTCTTCAAGAACCGCTTCTATCTTTCCTTGTTCTGTCACAGCTATAGAAAACTTGCTAGAAGACTCTACAATTGCAATTAATTCATATTCCGCAGGTTCATTCACCAAAACTCTGACTTGTGAAGCATTTATAGGAGTTCGAGTTTCTCCGACTAAAATATGTGATGAAGCTGAGCAGCCACTAATAAAAATCGCCACTAAAAACAGATAAATTTTATTCATATATAGTTCCATCTAAATATACTGTGTCAAAATAAACTAACACTTACTTGAGAGGGCTACTAGCCTAGGGAAACTGAAATTTCTGTTTTTTAATGCTATTACGGATAAACGTCCCGAATTATTAATATATAAGCTGGTACCAGAAACCCATCAAAGGGCCTTTGGGCGTCCTTGGGGTTCACTTGGGCTTTGTATGGTTTGGGGTGTGGTTTGATGTGAGGTTTTTATGGGATTTGTACCTTAAAAAATAATAACACTTACCTTGCCGTAATCTTGCCGTATTTTTTAATCGTAAACCTTATCCCAATCTTATCCTGTAGTGGCATAGTCATTTTGGCCACCTAGTTATGGGTGATATTATCACCCTGTAGATAAAACAGGTGAAAAATGACACGTAAGAGAAGAAGTTTTAGTCCAGAGTTTAAGTTAGAAGCAGCTCAGTTAGTTGTTGACCAAGGTTATACAATCCGAGAAGCCGCTGAAGCCATGAATGTGAGTAAAACCACCCTGGAAAATTGGATTAGGCAACTGAAGAGTGAACGTTCTGGTAAAACACCGGCGTCTAAGGCTCTGACGCCTGAACAGAAGCGTATTCAGGAACTTGAAAAGCAGCTTAGAAAAGTTGAGCAAGAGAAAGAAATATTAAAAAAGGCTACTGCTCTCTTGATGTCAGACTCGCTCAACAATTCCAGATAATTAAGCGACTTGAAGGGAGCTTTCCGGCTAAGACATTGTGTGACACGTTTGAGGTCCATAGAAGCAGTTATCGCTACTGGCGAAACAGGCCTGGTCGTTTGTCATCAAAAGAGCTTCGAACAAGGCACTTAATTAAAACGGCACATCGATTAAGTAATGGGTCTGCAGGGGCGCGCTCCATTGCGAAAATAGTGACCACGATGGGCGAAGACCTTTCTCGTTATCGCGCAAGCCGAAGAATGAAGCTGCTCGGCTTAGTTAGCTCACAGCTCCCTAAACATCACTATAGAAAGGCAGAACAAGCACATATAGCCGTCCCAAATGTGCTGGGCCGCTGTTTTGATGTGAAGCGGCCAAACCAGGTATGGGTTGGAGATATCACCTATGTTTGGGCTGGTAAACGCTGGGCATACCTTGCTGTTGTCATGGACCTCTATGCCCGAAAACCTGTTGGATGGTCATTATCACTGTCGCCTGATAGTGTGCTAACAAAAAGCGCGCTGGAAATGGCCTATGAGTCCAGGAAACAGCCAAACGAACTGTTGTTCCACTCTGACCAGGGATGCCAATATACCAGCATTCAATTTAGGCAAGTGCTGTGGCGATATCAGATAAAGCAAAGCTTAAGTCGTAAAGGAAACTGTTGGGATAATTCGCCAATGGAAAGGTTTTTTAGAAGCCTGAAAACAGAATGGATACCAGAAACCGGTTATCGCTCATTCACTGAAGCGAAAGAGCAAATTACAAATTATATTGTTGGTTATTACAGTCGTTATCGACCCCATTCAAAGAACGGTGGATTATCACCTAATGATAAGGAAATAATGTACTGGAAAGCCTATAAAACCGTGGCCAAAAATACTTGTCCACTACACAAGGTCAGTTAGTTGTCTAAAACTGATCAACGAAGTAGGTATGACCAATGTCCGTTTATGATGTATCAATTTCCAAAACCTAACGAAATGAGACTCCAATTTGCCAAGAAGCTAGGTGTACATCCTGATGATCTCTTTTAACGGTTTACCTGTCCTACCTGTACCCGAGTTTGGGACAGGTGGGACAGGTTAAGTGCGATTTTTATAATCTACGCTTTATCAAATGCCTTTTTGAAATTCTTTGCTTGCTGGTGAAAGCGAATATGTTCAGGATGCTTTAACTTACGCCGAGTGCTGTATTTGGGCGTAATATAACCCCAGTCTGCTCTTTTAGAGAAGTAGATAACAAAATCAATATCGTCTTCTTCACTCCACTGAGGGAGCACAACAATATTTTCGTCGCTAGTATCCACAGATTTGACTTGAATGCGATAAAAATGATTTCCATCTGAAATGAGTACGTCCGTCTTTGCACCATGATCGACATACGGTGCGTAAACTTCCCATCCATCACGCTGCAGCCAAGTGCTGACAAGGTGTTCAAACGAGGTGTTTTCGTAATATTTACGAGCTTCTTTTGATATTAATTTAGATTTAATTGGCATTGTAATAGAGTTCCAAATCACCTGAAGCACTCTTGGTCGGGGTGTTCAGCGCCTATCAGCTTTAGGGCTAATACGCAATTTGGACCTACAAAACAAGCTTAAGCTTGAATCTCTAAAACAATGGAAGGCCATTCCTGCTGCCTATGCTCATGCAACTACAGCATTAATGATTCGACGTCCTTTGGACGGTAAGTCAGATTAAATGTTCCAGTTTAATATAATAGACATTCTGAAAGGACACAACTGTCCATTATAAATGTCTACTATACGCCTACAATGACATATTATTTTTAGTTTTGTTAGTGAATACTATCGATATAAGAAATGGTGCCCGGGGCCGGACTTGAACCGGCACGCTGTTACCAGCGAGGGATTTTAAATCCCTTGTGTCTACCAATTTCACCACCCGGGCTTGGGTTGCACTTATGTGCTGGTGTGGGCTGGTTGCCCGAAGTAATGGAGGCGGAACCCGGAGTCGAACCGAGATCCACGGATTTGCAATCCGCTGCATAGCCATTCTGCCATTCCGCCACTTTTGCGTAACAACTCAAGGCTAAACCTTATTTATAACGCAAACCATTCGAGAATTTGGAGCGGGAAACGAGACTCGAACTCGCGACCCCAACCTTGGCAAGGTTGTGCTCTACCAACTGAGCTATTCCCGCTTCGAATGTGGGAGGCATTCTACCTGCCCAAGGAAAAGTGTCAACTACAAAAAATGCCTTTCGCTGCCTTTTTAATCAAAAAAAGTTTGTTTGCTTAGAATTCGGTCATTTCGGTTTAAAATCAGCCTTTTCGCTGCTCAGGATTTGCCCGATAGGTGTGGCCAAGCCGCTTTTGTATAGCTCACCATTGACCAAACAGACAACACGGTTGCGATATAAAGCAGACCATAACCCAGGCTTACCCAATAAATTGGGAAACCCATAAACGTCTCAAGGCCAGAAAGCAATCCAATCAACGCTAACATTTGTGCTGTGGTCTTGGCTTTGCCAATAAATGACACCTGGACCGTGTCACGCACACCTTGCGATCCCATCCACTCTCGCAGTGCAGAAACATAAATTTCTCTTATCAGGAGTAAAATGGCTGGAATGGTAATAAACACTGAATCATAAGTATGGGTGATCATGAGTAGCGCGGCAGCAACAATGAGTTTATCCGCTACAGGATCTAAAAACGCACCAAACGGCGTAGATTGTTCTAATTTACGGGCCAGGTAGCCATCAAACCAATCGGTGATCGCTGCAAACCAGAAAATAAATGCACCAGCTTCATGCGCCCAGCGCCAATCGAGAAAATACACACATACAAATACGGGGATAAGAATTACCCTAATCAGGGTAATAACGTTTGGGATTGTCCACATACACAACTCAGGGGGTGATCCTTATTATTTGACCGTATTGTCACACGATACGTCACATTAAGGAAGTTTGAATCAAACAGGCGTTCTTTTCTGAGGCTTAATTGTGTAAATGATCATAGATGATGTCAGCAAGTTCCTCACTGATACCCGGTACACTGGCTATTTCACCTTTGCTGGCTTTTTTCAGGCCTTGTAATCCTCCCATATATTTGATCAGGGATTGACGTCGCTTGGCACCAATACCAGGAATAGATTCGAGAGTGCTGGTCGTTTTTACTTTTTGCCGGCGATTGCGGTGACCAGAAATGGCAAATCGGTGAGACTCATCGCGGATATGCTGAATTAAGTGCAGCGCAGGTCGATCTGCATTCATAGGAATGGTGTCATGGGTATCTGCCAGAATTAACGTTTCCAGGCCAGGCTTACGTGTTGTGCCTTTGGCAACACCTATTAACAAAGGTTTTTTGTCGTGGGGCCATTCCTCGAAGAACTGCTCAGCCTGAGACAACTGCCCTTTACCCCCGTCGATAAACAGAATATCTGGGATCTTCTCGGCATCCTGCACATTTTTATACCGCCGGGCCAGTGCCTGCGCCATAGCAGCATAGTCATCTCCCGGCGTAATACCGTCGATATTGTAGCGGCGATAATCGCTTTTCAACGGCCCTTCCCTGTTAAACACAACACAGGAGGCAACGGTTTGCTGACCAGAGGTATGGCTGATGTCAAAACACTCCATGCGCTGGATAGGGTTTTCCCACTCTAAAGCGGCTTCCAGGTCGATGTAGCGTGCGAAAACAGATTTTTGTTGGCCGTATTGCGCTTCAAGTGCATTCAGCGCATTCGCCTGCGCCAATTGTAAATATTGCCGCTTTTCTTCACGCGCACCTTTGAACAATTTCACGCGATAATTGGCTTCCTGACTCAACAAATCCGCTATGGCAGTTTCATCACTTAATGCTTTGGGTAAGACAATTTGTTTAGGGATGACCTTGTTCCCAGCCAAGTAGAATTGAAGCAGAAACGCTTCGAAGATTTCATCTTCTGTAGCCGTAGAGGGCACTTTGGGGAAAAAGGCTTTGCTACCCAACAACTGACTATCGCGAATAAACATCACCTGAATACACGCCATGCTTCCTTTGAACGCAAAGCCGAAGATATCCATTTCATCCTGGGTACCCGCTACCCACTGTCTTTCCTGCACTTTACGCAATGCGTTGATCTGGTCGCGATAACGGGCTGCCGCTTCGAAATTAAGCTGCTCGCTGGCCTTTTCCATTTTTTCTACCAGCGAGTTAATAACCTGCTGATTTTTGCCTTTCAGAAACAGTCTTACCCACTGCACTTGCTCGGCGTATTCGTCGTCGGATACATAGCCTTTTACGCAAGGCGCGGAACATCGCTGCATTTGATACTGCAGGCAAGGTCGGCTACGAGCGCGGTAGTAGCTGTCTTCGCACTGACGAACCGGGAAAAGCTTCTGCATTGAACGCAAACTCTCGCGTACCGCCCAAGCACTTGGATACGGGCCAAAATATTCGCCTTTCTTTTTTTGTGGCCCGCGATGAAACGACAACCTGGGGTGTTCGTGATCAGACAGAAAAATAAACGGATACGATTTATCGTCGCGCAATAACACGTTGTAGCGCGGACGGTACTTTTTGATGAAGTTATTTTCCAGCAAAAACGCTTCGGTTTCGCTGTTCACTACCGTGACGTCCATCTGCGCGATCTGGCTTACCAGAGCTTTGGTTTTTGGGCTGTCGACGGTTTGTTTGAAATAACTGGAGACACGCTTCTTAAGGTTTTTGGCCTTACCCACGTAAATAACGTCACCAGCCTCGTTATACATGCGGTACACGCCAGGCTGGTGAGTGAGTGTTTTCAGAAACGCTGAAGCGTCAAACTGGCTCATTAATTCAGGTATTAGGCCAAATCAATCAGCTTATGACGTAACGCTAAATGCGTTAACTCGACGTCAGTACTGATATCAAGCTTATCGAACAAGCGATATCGGTAGGTGTTGACTGTTTTTGTAGCAATGTGTAGCTGCTCTGCTATGTCCGGCACTTTCTGGCCGCGGGTAATGCGCATCGCAATGTCCAGTTCCCTGCCCGACAAGTCGGTAAACGGATTATCGTTATCCGGCATTAACTTACTCATGGCAATACGCTGAGCGATTTCAGGACTCAGGTACTTCTGCCCTGCAGCTACTTTGTAGATAGCGTCGATCATCTCTTTTGACTCGGCATCCTTGGTCAAAAAACCAAATGCTCCAGCCTGGATAACCTGCATAGGAATCGGGTCTTCTTTTTGCATTGATAAGCCGATCACGCGGATGTTTTCACCAATACGTAAAATCTGACGCGTCGCTTCAAATCCGCCCATCCCGGGCATATTCAAATCCATAAGCACCACATCCGGTGCATATTTACGGCAATATTTCACAGCTTCTTCGCCGTCTTTAGCTTCACACACAATTGAAAAATCAACCACATCTTCAAGGATGCGTTTGATACCTGTTCTCACCAGGTCATGATCATCAACTAATGCAATTTTGATCATGTGAATCTCACTTTGGCTATTTATAGTCGTTATTTGGAACTGTCCAATACCCTGCCCGCCTGACTACTGCGCGAGCAAATTGCACCTATTCCTGTGCCTAACGCTCATAATAATCAATATTAACAACGAAGGTAAGTGTTTAAGTTAGGTAAATTAAATTTTAATGTAACCGGTAGACATTTTGGTAATGAAGTTAACTCTGTACCGCGTGTTTTGGCTGCTAAACACGTGAATAACAATGTTTCATTCACCCTATTCGTTTGAGCGCTTTTTCGCAGACAATAAAAAACCCGCAACAGTGTGCGGGTTTCTTAAATATGGCGGAGAGTGAGGGATTCGAACCCCCGGAAGGTTTGACCCTTCGCTTGATTTCAAGTCAAGTGCATTCAACCGGACTCTGCCAACTCTCCTGAGTTGCTGCGTATCTTAATGATATTTTTGGTGCTGTAAAGGGAAACTTTAACAAACTGAATCGTTTGGTTATAAAACCGTCATAATTAATCGATTTAGGTATTAACTGATTAAAACGAATCCAGTTGCAAAACACATCCACGTTTTTATATAGCTTTATTTGTTCGGGCTTGGCGAATATAGATGTGTCTGAGCCAGTAATTGAATCAGAGATTACTCGCAGGCAATAAAAAACCCGCAACAATGTGCGGGTTTCTTAAATATGGCGGAGAGTGAGGGATTCGAACCCCCGGAAGGTTTGACCCTTCGCTTGATTTCAAGTCAAGTGCATTCAACCGGACTCTGCCAACTCTCCGTGAAGTGATGCGAATCTTAATGATATTTTTGGACCTGTAAAGTGTTATTTTGCATTTCGCCCACTGTTTGCCTGAGATTTATGCAAATCTACACATTAATTTACGATCATAGCTAAAAAGTAAACAATTCATTACTTTGATAGTTATTAGCTATTGAAATTCGGAACTAAAACCCATACAAATGCACTAAACTATAGCGTAATATGGTTTGCAACTTAGTTAGGTCTATCCTATTGGAGGAAACAATGGATAATCGTTCGGTGTATACCAGTACATCCAGTCAGTCGGTTCTGGAAACCAACAAAGTACTTCGTAATACTTACATGCTGCTCGGCATGACGCTGTTGTTCAGCGCAGTGTGTGCAGCGGTTACTATGGCTATAGGTATTTCACCTATGGTGTCGTTACTGATGACCATCGGTGCATTCATTACTTTATTCGTTGTTCATAAAAAAGCAGATTCCGCTTCAGGCATCTATTGGATTTTCGCTTTCACCGGTCTGATGGGTGGCTCGTTAGGCTACACGCTTAACTTCTATCTAGGCGTTGCGGGACCTGGCCTTATCATGGAAGCTCTGGGTGGCACAGCCCTTATCTTCTTTGCGCTGTCTGCTTACGCCTTGACCACTAAGAAAGACTTCTCTTTCATGGGCGGTTTCTTGAGCATTGGTATCCTGGTTGTTCTGGTTGCGGCAATCGCGAACATTTTCTTCGCAGTACCTGCTGTTCACCTGGCTATTAGCTCAGCAATTGTGTTCCTGATGTCTGGTTTCATTTTGTATGACACCAGCCGTATCATTCACGGTGGTGAAACTAACTACATCCGTGCAACAGTTGGTTTGTACCTGAACATCTACAACATCTTCGTATCACTGCTACACATCCTGGGTGTGTTTGGTGGCGACGATTAATATTCGTTAGTAACAGCTTAACGAGAAAACACCCCGTTAAGGGGTGTTTTTGTTTATTATGACGACAACTTCTGTGCTGATTACCTGTTCACCTGAAGCGCTGAATACCAGCCTGAACGCCCTCGCGTTTTGCGAGGAACTGGCAAAGCAGTCTGCAATAAATCATGTCTTCTTTTATCAGCAAGGCGTATTGCAGGCTAACGGCATGATTGCCCCGGGCACCGGTGATATTCACCTTCCCTCACGATGGGCAGCGTTAGCAAAACAGTATGGCTTTCCGTTGCACGTTTGTGTTGGCGCTGCCACCAAGCGTGGTATTGTCGATGAGACACAGGCAGAAGAATTGGGGCTGGCTCAGTCAACGCTTCATGCTGGTTTTGAACAAGTTGGCTTAGGCGAGTTTTTTACCGCGCTCCACCAATCAGATAAAATGGTACAGTTTTAATGGCAACGCTGGCAGTTATTCTTACGCAGCCCCCTTATGGCAATCAGAGTGCATCTGAAGGCATTGAGTTCGCCCTTGCATCTACGAACTATGGTCACGAATGCAGTGTTTTCTTTGTGGGTACGGGTGTGCTGCAATTGATGTCGAATCAACAGCCGACCGAGCAAAAGAACCACGCGAAACAATTAAAAGTGATGCCCTTGTATGACATCGACCATTGTTATGCCTGTGCGGTGTCATTGCTTAAACACAATGTATCGGTGGATTCAGCCGCGATTGATATTCAACCTTTAACGCCTGAAGAGTTAAGTAACACACTGGCTAACTTTGATCACACGGTGACCTTCTGATGTTATTGGTATTAGATCAGCATCTCGACCTGGACGAACTGTCAGGCCTACTCGATGGCCAATCAGACACAACGACCTTGGTGTGTTGTTCTGATGGCGTGTATCTGGCGCATCATATCGCCCAGCAGTGGCCACACATCACCTGCTTTGCGCTAACCGCTGATTGTGAAAGTCGCGGTATAGACGCGCCGCAAACGCTTAGTCATAGCGAATGGGTCGCGCTTTCGTTTCAACACAAACAATGGATCTCTTTGGCACCATGAGTCAGGCTTTTTCTTTCGAATTTAACGGCAACACCATAGCAACCGACAAGCAAGGGTATTTACTGGATTACACACAGTGGCATCCGGATATGGTTCCCGTATTGGCTGAACAGGAAAGCATTGAGCTGACTGAAGCCCACTGGGAAGTTGTTAAGTTTGTCCGTGAATTTTATGAGGAATATGAAACCAGCCCGGCGATCCGGGCTTTGGTCAAGGCCATGGCGGCGAAATTTGGTCCCGATAAAGGCAACAGCCGCTATTTACAGCGGCTGTTTAAGAAAGGGCCTGCTAAGCAAGCAACTAAGCTGGCTGGACTGCCAAAACCGGCTAAGTGTTTGTAAGCTGAGGCATCAGCCTACAAACAGCGGACTGGCATCAGGAAATAACTCAGGCCGTGATTTCCGTTACGCCACCCATGTAGCTCACCAGTGCTTCTGGAATTTTCACAGAGCCATCAGCCTGCTGATAGTTCTCCAGAATCGCTACCAGTGTGCGCCCCACAGCCAAACCAGAACCATTCAGCGTGTGCAGTAGCTCTGGCTTATTGGTTTCCGGGTTGCGGTAACGTGCCTGCATACGGCGAGCTTGGAAATCCAGCATGTTTGAACATGATGAAATCTCACGGTACGTGTTCTGAGCAGGTAACCACACTTCCAAATCGTAGGTTTTACAAGAGCCGAAGCCCATATCACCGGTGCACAACAATACCTTGCGATATGCCAGCCCCAGTTTTTGCAAAATCACTTCAGCATGGCCTGTCAGCTCTTCCAATGCGTCGAAGCTGTCTTCAGGCTTCACCAATTGCACCATTTCAACTTTGTCGAACTGGTGTTGGCGAATCAGACCTCGTGTATCACGACCATAGCTTCCTGCTTCACTTCGGAAACACGGTGTGTGTGCGGTCATTTTAATTGGCAGCTCTTTAGCAGCAAAAATCTCGTCACGCGCCAGGTTCGTAAGCGGTACTTCCGCCGTTGGAATCAACGACAGTCCCTGACCTTCCTCTGTTGCAGGTTTGGTGTGAAACAAGTCTTCACCAAACTTCGGCAGCTGACCGGTACCCAACAAGCTGTCTGCATTTACCAGATACGGTACGTACATTTCCTGATAACCGTGTTCGCCGGTATGCACATCCAACATAAATTGCGCCAATGCTCGATGCAGGCGGGCAATCTTGTCGCGCATGACCACAAAACGGCTACCGGTTAGTTTTACCGACGCTTCAAAGTCCAGACCTTTGTTCAAGCCTTCTGCGATATCGACGTGATCTTTTACTTCAAAGTCGAACTCAGGAATCTCTCCCCATACCAGGATTTCCTGGTTTTCGGTTTCATCTTTTCCTACCGGCACGCTTTCATGCGGTAAGTTAGGAATACCCAGCGTCAGTTCATTAATGTCAGCCAATAAGGTGTTGAGTTCCGCTTTCGCCGCGTCCAACTGTTCGCCCAAATCTGACACTTCAGCCAGTAATGGCGCAATGTCCTGCCCCTGACTTTTTGCTTTACCAATGGATTTACTTCGCGTGTTGCGTTCATTCTGCAGCTCCTGCGTTTTTATTTGCAGGGCTTTGCGTTTTTCTTCAAGGGCATTAAAAGCTTCGACATCTAACTTAAAACCACGGCTGGCCAGACGCTCGGCCGTTGAGTCAATGTCACTACGCAAACACTTTGGATCTAACATGTGAGTTTCTTTATCCTTTGGTTAATTCCACGGCAAGCCAGGCTGCAAGCAGGCATGCACATACATTCAATACAATGTTGGCCAGGGCTTTAAGCCACAGCCCATTTTCTAATAAGGTGAGGGTTTCAATAGTAAAGGTTGAGAAGGTGGTTAATGCACCTAACAGCCCTACCCCAATTAACGCGCGGTAAGGCTGTTCCGCCAAATCGCCGCGTTCAATAAACCCGTACAAAGTCGCCAGTAAAAATGAGCCGACCACATTGACGGCAAGTGTACCAAAGGGCAAGGCTTTTCCAAACCAGGAATCCACTAAACCCGTAAAGAAAAAGCGCAAACACGCGCCTACTGCACCGCCGCTGGCGACGAAAAGATATAAAGTCAGAGTATGCGTCATGAAGGGTTCCGTTTATGATGACTGTGAAGATTGAGTTCGTCGAGATAATCGCGCTTGGCTTTCAGGGCTTTTTCCAGTCCGCGCTCGCTGGGAGAATAATAGCGGGTATCGGCCAATTCAGGCGGTAGGTACACCTCACCGGCTGCAAATGCGTTAGGTTCATCATGGGCGTATCGGTACTCTGCGCCATGGCCCATTTCTTTTAATAGTTTGGTTGGTGCGTTTCGCAAATGCACCGGCACCGGGTAATCAGGATGTTCACGGGCATCACGCATGGCTTGCTTAAAGCCAACGTAGACGGCATTGCTCTTTGCAGCCAGCGAACAGTAAACTGCGGCCTGAGCAATGGCGCGCTCACCTTCGGCAGGCCCTACCCGGTGATAAACATCCCAGGCGTTTACCGCTATTTGCATGGCACGTGGATCCGCATTACCAATATCCTCCGACACAATTGCCAGTAGCCTACGGGCCACATATAAGGCATCACCGCCACCATTTAATATGCGAGCATACCAGTACAATGCCGCATCGGGGTCTGATCCCCTTACCGATTTGTGAAACGCTGAAATTAAATCGTAAAAGGTATCGCCTTGTTTGTCGTAACTGGCCACTTTCTCGCCTACGGCCTGTTCGATGTCTGTCAGGGAAATTTCAGCGCCTTCGGTAAAATCACTGGCCAGTTCCAGGTAGGTAAGCAATCTGCGGCCGTCTCCGCCCGATAAGCCTATCAGGGCCGAGCGGGCATCGTCGGCTATCGCCAGCTTTCGCTCGCCCAGGCCTTTTTCTGTGTTGCCCAGCGCGCGATCAAGCAGGGCGCTTAGCGCGTCTTCATCGATGGCCTTCAGTACATACACGCGCACTCTGGACAGTAACGCGTTATTAAGTTCAAACGAGGGGTTTTCCGTAGTTGCCCCAACAAAGGTGACCAAACCGGACTCAACAAAGGGTAAGAACGCATCTTGCTGAGACTTATTAAAGCGATGTACTTCATCAACAAACAACAATGTACGTTCGCCCATAGACTGGTTTTGTTCAGCCTGGTCAACCGCCGCTCGAATGTCTTTAACCCCGGAGGTAACAGCAGACAACCTGACTACCTGAGCTTGGGTGTAACGAGCAATTAACTCAGCTAGTGTGGTTTTGCCGGTGCCGGGAGGCCCCCATAGGATCATAGAGTGACAATGCCCGGATTCGAGCATTTTACGCAGTGGCTTACCCTGCCCAACCAGATGTTGCTGCCCAACATACTCGTCCAGATTTTGCGGACGCATACGGGCTGCCAGCGGCTCGTATTGTTGTTGGGCAAATAAACTCATGAACGCTGGTCGTCCAGCATAAATCCGTCAGGTACAGCAACGGAAAACTGCTCCGGAGAGATCACCGCATTGAATTTGCGACCGGTAAACTGAATGACACTTTGTTGTTGCTGGCTGTCCAGCATCACCAGGCCAGCCAGACCGGCTTCATCAAACTGTACAGTGAGCGTACGAATTTGTCCGTTACCCGACAAGGGCGACACATTAAACGCGTTGTCGTCTACCTGGGTAATACTGTATTGCTGCCAGATTGCTTCGCTGTTGCTCGTGAGCAGTACCATAGGGTTATTCTCGATGGCCTGTTGTTGAGACATAACTGTCACTTGTTCAACAAAAAAGTCGACATGCCACACAGATTCACCATCGGCGATCAGTGACGTTTCGTCGGGCATGGCTGTTTCCCAACGCAACTTGTTAGGGCGCGTCATTGTAATAGCGCCCTGGGCTTCATGCACAGCCGTGCCCTGTTCGTCTTTTACGGTTTGGCTAAACGCTGCCGTGAATGACTTCAATCCAGACAGGCGTGCTTTCAACAATTCAGCATCATCGGCAACGGCTTGTCCGACAATCATTAACTGGCTCAACACCAACAACTTAATTAGGTATTTTTTCATAACTGTCCTGTATTAATCTCGGGGAGCAGGCGGCGCTAATACTTCGCGGTTACCGTTATGCCCTGCAGCACTAACGACACCGCTTTGTTCCATTTGTTCAACTAAACGCGCGGCCCGATTGTAACCAATTCTGAATTTACGCTGCACGCTGGACACCGAAGCTCTGCGGGTTTCGGTAACAAAAGCGACGGCTTCGTCATAGAAAGCATCCATTTCCTGATCGGCGCCCTCGGGTTGTTCGCCGGGCAGCAGAATTTCCGCGCCCATTTCAGGGTTCAGAATTTCATCGATGTATTCTGGTTTACCGCGTTTCTGCCAATCGGCGACTACGGCATGCACTTCATGGTCGTCCACAAACGCACCATGCACCCGTGTAGGTACCGGACTACCCGGCGGCAGATACAGCATATCACCCATACCGAGTAGTGTTTCTGCACCCTGCTGATCAAGTATGGTCCGCGAGTCAATCTTACTGGATACCTGGAACGCTATCCGTGTAGGAATGTTGGCTTTGATCAAGCCGGTGATAACGTCAACAGACGGACGCTGTGTCGCCAGAACCAGATGGATCCCGGCAGCCCGTGCTTTTTGTGCGATACGAGCAATTAGCTCTTCAACTTTCTTGCCCACAATCATCATCATGTCGGCAAATTCGTCAACCACCACAACAATAGCGGGCAGTTTGCCTAAATCCGGCGCTTCAGTTTCCATACTGTCTTCTGAACGCCATAACGGGTCCTTAATTGGCTGACCATCTGCAATGGCCTGAGTCACCTTGGCGTTGTAACCTTTCAGGTTCCGTACCCCAAGGGCAGACATGAGCTTGTAGCGACGTTCCATTTCACCCACACACCAACGCAACGCGTTAGCGGCTTCCTTCATGTCTGTCACCACTTCAGCAAGCAGATGCGGAATCCCTTCGTACACCGACAATTCCAGCATTTTCGGGTCAATCATGATCATGCGAACGTCTTCTGGCGTCGACTTATACAGCAAGCTCAGAATCATGACGTTAACACCCACTGATTTACCCGAGCCCGTGGTACCGGCAACCAGCAGGTGAGGCATTTTAGCCAAATCAACCACCACGGGCTTACCGCTGATATCTGCGCCCAGCACCATTGTCAGCGCTGAGGGGTTAGACTGGAAGGCATCTGCGCCAATTACCTCACTCAAGCGCACCATTTCGCGCTTTTTGTTTGGTAACTCAAGTCCGATAACAGATTTACCTGGAATAACTTCGACAACACGCACAGAGGTTGCCGACATTTCACGCGCTAAGTCTTTGGACAAGCTGGTTATTTTGCTGACCTTAACGCCTGGCGCGAGGTCAATTTCAAAACGTGTGATCACGGGGCCAGGGTAAACACCCACCACCGACGCCTCAATGTTAAAGTTAGCCAGCTTTTCTTCTACCAGGCGTGACACAATATCGAGTTCTTCCTGAGAAATTGGATTCTCGTGTTTATCGGCGCGTTCCAGCAGATCAAATGACGGCATTGGGCCTAAATCGGCTGTGTCCTCGCCTGTTTGTTCTGCTGACGGACTTTCCACAGGCTTGGAAACAGCCGGTTTTACCGGCTCAGCCGCTTTTTGAACCGCGGGTTCAGGTTTGTTATTGCTCTCCCCTGCCCCACTGCCCAGGTCGGTAAAATTCACTTTCTCCGAGGTGCTTTTCACTGCTGGCGCGGGTTTATCATCATCGTCAATATGGAACGGAGGCAAATCATCGCTGATGTCGTCGTCCAGATCGGCCGCGAAAACTTCATCAGGAATCGTCATGGTCGGTTCACTGCGTTCATTTATTCGCGGCGCGCGTTTTTCAGGTTCCGATGGTGGTTCCGCACGCAGGCTGGTTATGTTTAAATCGTCATCTTTTGGCGACGCTTTTTCAGATTTGTTCGGTAACGATAAGATTGGCATATTTAACGCCAACAGTTTTTGCGGACCGGCAATGGCTTTTTGGCTCGCCCAAATGGTACTTTCACCCAGCTTATCGATAATCAATAACCAGGAAATGCCCGTCATTAGCGTGAAGCCGACGCAACAGAAACACAGCAGCAACAATATAGTACCGGGTGTATTAAAATACGGAATCAACGCTGAGCTAATCACATCGCCAACTAATCCGCCGGCACTGAAGCTAAACAGGTCATCGAAATTAATGCTGGCAATACCACTCAAACCGAGTAACAGCAAAAGACCGCCAACAATACGCAGCCCAATAGTCAGGTAGTCCAGCTCGCGCCAGGATTTGACGTGATGAAAGACAAACCAGCCCAGAAAGGCACTGCAAAAAGGCATGATGTATGCCAGATAGCCGAAGGTGAAAAACAGTAAATCAGCGGTCCAGGCACCAGTAGGCCCTACCCAGTTGTGCACGTTCGGTTGTAAGCCAGCCTGACTCCAGCCCGGATCGCCCGGGTGAAATGACGCCAGCGCCAAAAGTAAAAAGAACGCCAGAGCACAGGCAATGATCATACCTGTTTCCCATATGCGTTGAACGCCTGAAAGTCGCACCATATTCCCTAAAATTCTCTGTTCGTTTGCCTCTTTGGGCATACTGTCATTATTTTATTTGCTTTGCGCTAAGCCGGTATCTGCTAAAACCTTTATCAGATGCCGTTACAGATTGTTATATCACACTTGTTACGACAATGACGTGTTAGCGCACTTGTATACATGCTTAATTACACTTTTTGTGTGTACACACTCATTGTTGCCAGCAATATCTGCGCCTGATTGTAACAGTATGCGGTATGTTACCCTGTATAAGTAATCAGCTATCGCGCTATTTTGTATTAATTCTAAGACTATTGGTACTTTTAACTTCTTCCATTACCACATAAGTCCGCGACGCACTTACGCCTGGCAAACGAAGCAGTGTATCCCCTAATAATCGCCGGTAACTCGACATATCCGCAACCCGGGCTTTTAACAGGAAATCAAAGTTCCCTGAAACCAGGTGACACTCTTGTATATCATCGTGTTGCTGAACCGCAGCTGAAAATTCGGCAAATATATCCACCGACGTTTTCGATAGTGTAATTTCAACAAACACTAACATGGCCGCGCCCAGCTTCTGTGGGTCGAGCACGGCGTGATAGCCTTTTATGTAGCCCTGGGACTCTAAACGCTTAACCCTTTCTAAACAAGGACTTGGGCTCAATCCTACCTGTTTGGCTAATTCTACATTAGAAATACGACCGTCTTTTTGCAATACAGAAAGTATATTTCTATCAATGCGATCGAGGTGTTTCGGTGTTTTTACCAGCATATTATATTTTGCATAATCAAATTTACTCAAAATATAACACTGCAAAGTATGAAATTACAGCAGATATATTTCTAAATCATTGGCTATACTCAGCATCTTTATTGAACAACCCAAATTGAGACGGGGAAAAGCATGTTAGTTGGTGTACCAAAAGAAATAAAAAATCATGAATACCGCGTAGGCTTAACACCGGCGGCTGTGAAAGAGTTTGTCGCGCATGGCCATCAGGTAATGGTAGAAACAAATGCAGGTACGGCAATTGGTTTTACGGACGAACTATACCAAAACGCTGGCGCTATGATCGTTGATACTGCAGAGCAAATTTTTGCTGAAGCAGAAATGATTGTGAAAGTAAAAGAGCCGCAGCCGTCTGAATGTAAACAACTGCGAAAAGGTCAAACGCTGTATACCTACCTGCACCTTGCCCCGGACCCGGTTCAAACTGAATTATTGATTGCATCAGGCGCTACCTGTATTGCTTACGAGACTGTAACAGACAGAAACGGCGGCTTGCCTTTATTAGCACCAATGAGTGAAGTAGCTGGTCGTATGTCAGTACAAGCAGGTGCACATTATCTTGAAAAAGCCCATGGCGGCAGCGGCACGCTGTTAGGTGGTGTACCGGGTGTTGCTCCGGGCAAAGTCCTGATCATCGGTGGTGGCGTAGTTGGTACACAAGCAGCTAAAATGGCGTTGGGCCTGGGTGCTGACGTTACCATCCTCGACCGCTCTCTGCCTCGCTTACGCCAGTTAGATGATATCTTCAATGGGCAAGTTAAAACTGTGTATTCGACGGTTGATGCCATTGAGCATTATTCTGCCAATGCGGATTTGGTTGTGGGTGCGGTACTTATTCCGGGTGCAGCTGCGCCTAAGCTGCTGAACCGTGAACACATCAAAAACATGAAACCAGGCTCTGTGCTGGTAGACGTTGCCATTGACCAGGGTGGTTGTTTTGAAACCTCTAAAGCCACTACTCACCAGGACCCTGTTTATATCATTGACGACGTAGTTCATTACTGTGTTGCTAACATGCCTGGTGGCGTAGCAAGAACATCAACCATGGCGCTGAATAACGCCACACTGCCATTTGGTCTCGCTCTGGCTAACAAAGGCCCTAAACAAGCCATGCTGGAAGACATTCACCTGTTAAACGGTTTGAACGTTCACGAAGGCAAAGTGACTTACCAGGCTGTTGTTGAAGCCTTGGGTGAACAGTTGGGTATTACCTACACGCCGGCATTGGATGCATTGAGATAACCAGCCATTACCAAATTGTGAATTGATAAAGGGGCTGTCATGCCCCTTTTTGTTACGCCCTGTCATTCTACTTTTCTGCTGAATGCCTGTGGTTACGATAATAATCGTTAACCCTACGACCATATCACTCTGCTTTGCAGAAAATGCGGTAAATTCCGCCTAAAATAAAAAGGCCACTGCGAACAATGGCCTTAATCTGAGTTATTCCACCTACACAATTGTGGTGAATCTTATTGAATAGACTCATTTACTCTGGCCAGCGTCGCTAATGGATCGTCAGCCTGCGTAATCGGCCGGCCCATAACCAGATAGCTGACGCCTGCCTCGATGGCGTCTACCGGCGTCATAACGCGTTTTTGGTCACCAACGTCTGCTCCCGCAGGGCGAATACCCGGCGTAACCAGTAAGAACGATTCAGGCAGTGATTTACGTAGCATAACGGCTTCTTTTGCGGAACACACTACACCATCGAGGCCAGAGTCGGCAGTGAGTGCTGCCAGTTTCGCAACCTGCTCTGCAGGGGTAACGCCGGGAACAACATCGTTCAGTTGGTCCTGGTCCATACTGGTTAACACCGTAACGGCGATAAGTTTTGTTTGTGGGTGTGACGAGCTTTCAATAGCCTGTTTGGCTTTACGCATCATCTCTGCCCCGCCGCTGGCATGTACATTCACCATCCACACGCCCATCTCAGCAGCCGCTTTACACGCTTTGGCTACCGTATTGGGAATATCGTGAAACTTAAGATCCAAAAAGACATCGAAGCCTTTATTAATGAGTGATTTCACAAACTCCGGGCCAAAAAGAGTGAACATTTCTTTACCTACTTTCAGCTTACAAGCCGAAGGCTCGAGTTGTTCAACCAGTTGATTGGCTTGTTCGACATTGTCGAAGTCCAGCGCTACGATGACGCGAGCATCTTGTGTCACAGTCTTCTATTCTCCGTCTAATCCACGAATGGGATGTACTACACCCCACTTTTTACATGATGGGCATAACCAATAAAGCTTACGCCCGGAAAACCCACAGCTCTTACAGCGATAACGTGGGCGTTGTTGAATTTGTTTTCCAACCAATTCAGCCAGGTGCTGATAGGTCTGTTTGGCGTCGTTGTCGATTGTGTTGTCGCTATACAATTGCATTAGCCGATGGAAACCACGCATGGTCGGTGTTTTCTGCAACTGCGAAAACAAATAGTCAGCGGCTTGTTGATTACGATTTTGATTCACCATTATGGTGACCATTGCCAGATACGCCGTGGCGCTTTGCACCCAGTGTGTATTTAGCAAGGTTTCAAATTTATCCCAATCCTGGGTATGTTCAGTGATCTTCTGAATAACGGGTATGGCCTCAATAAACCAGTCTTCTTCCCGTTTGGCTACCTGCAGTAAATAATCAATTGACTCATCATAACGACCTTCATCGAAGGTGACCTGTCCCAGCATTAACCAGGGACGCGTGGCATGTTCGTCGGCATTTACGGCTTTTTGCAACAATGCCAGTGCGGATTCTAAATCTTGTTTATCCAGCTCGATTTGAGCTTGCTCACAATAAAAATGGGCGAGTTTTGTGCGCACCACTTCATTGTCTTGCAGCATCTTTTCTGCCAGCGCAATCGCCCTTTCCCACTCTTTTGTGGTCTGGTAAATAGCAAACAGTTGTTGTTGGGCAAAATCAAAATGCTTATCACTGGAAAGTAACTTAGCAAACGTGTCTTCAGCGCGCTCCAGAAAGCCCGCCTGCATATAATCCCGGCCCAACTCGCGTAACGCGGTTTCTCGCTGGGTTGATTGTAATTCATCACGGCTTACCAGGTTTTGGTGAACCCGAATTGCCCTGTCAATCTCACCACGATGGCGAAAGAAGTTGCCCATGGCGATGTGGGTTTCAGCGGTGTCGTTATTTAGGTTGATCATCTTGATCAATGTATCGACCGCCTTGTCTGGTTGATCAGACAGCAGGAAATTTAAGCCGCGATAGTAATGTTTGGAGAGAATGCTGGATTGTTTACGTTGCGCTTGCCTAACGCTATTTCGCCCCATGATATAACCATAGCCGGCTGCCACAGGAAGCAGCAAAAAGAGCAGCTCTAGCATGGGGATTATTCTTTCTGCAGTCTGTTGAGTTTAGCTTGCAGCCTGATCACTCTCACGCGTAGCGTTAGCCAACTACTCAATACCGCCAACACGCCAACTACAACGCCAAGACCAACTGCTATGGCAATCAGACTGGCAATGGTCATTTCAGTTTTGGCGATCAGATAATTTACCGAGATAACTGCATCATTTTGAGAGCCGACCGCGACGGCCAGAACCAACAATACAATAATGCAAAGAAAAAACACTAAGCCTTTCAAAAAAGCAATCCCAACAGAATACAATAATAACAGGATAGCAAAATGCTTACCCTGTTACAGTATGGATATACAAAAAAAGCACTGACAACAGTGCTTTATTTTATTTGGTTCAGGCTATTGACGCGTTTACCCGGTCACGTAGCTCTTTACCAGGCTTAAAGTGAGGAACGTATTTACCGTCCAGTTCCACCGTTTCGCCAGTCTTTGGATTACGACCGACACGGGGTGCCCGATAATGTAGTGAAAAACTACCAAAGCCGCGGATTTCAATGCGATCACCCTTCTGCAGGGTTTGCGCCATCTGCTCCAGCATTTCTTTGATAGCTGATTCAAGCTCTTTCGCCGGGATATGGCGAGCCTGATCAGCGAGCCGCTCAATTAGTTCAGACTTGGTCATGGTAACCTCTTTGTCATCGTCGATATGAAACAGCTTACATCAGTAAACACACGGTGCAAAGCACTTGTCTTAACACCGTGCGTCAGATGCTACAAAAGGTGATTACTCGCCTTTCGCCGCTTTAAAGGCTTCAGCCATTGCGTTAGCAAAACCAGCGTCTTCTTGCTGATTTACTTTATCGATAGCTTCTTTCTCGTCAGCCTGGTCTTTTGCTTTAACAGACAGGTTAACTACGCGGTTCTTACGGTCAACACCGATGAACTTAGCTTCGATTGAGTCGCCAACGTTCACTTCTTCAGAAGCGTCTTCTACGCGGTCGCGAGACAAGTCTGCAACACGGATGTAGCCTTCAACTTCTTCAGCCAGGTTAACAGTAACACCTTTAGCATCAGCTGCGGTAACTGTACCAGTAACGATAGCACCTTTCTTATTATCTGTCAGATACTTGTTGAAAGGATCTTCTTCGATTTGCTTAACGCCTAAAGAAATACGCTCACGCTCTGGGTCGACTTGCAGTACAACTGCAGAGATTTCGTCGCCTTTCTTGTAGTCACGAACGGCTTCTTCGCCAGTCTTGTTCCAAGAAATGTCAGACAGGTGAACCAGACCATCGATGCCGCCGTCAAGGCCGATGAAGATACCGAAGTCAGTGATTGACTTGATCTTACCAGACACTTTGTCACCTTTTTCGTGTGACTTAGCGAATGTTTCCCATGGGTTATCGATGCACTGCTTCAGACCCAGAGAAATACGACGACGCTCTTCGTCGATTTCCAGAACCATAACAGTTACTGTGTCGCCCAGGTTAACAACCTTAGATGGGTGGATGTTCTTGTTAGTCCAATCCATTTCAGAAACGTGAACCAGACCTTCAACACCGTCTTCGATCTCTACGAAACAACCGTAGTCAGTCAGGTTAGTTACCTGGCCAGTGATCTTAGTGCCTTCTGGGTAACGCTGAGCAATTTCTTGCCATGGATCGTTGCCCATCTGCTTCATGCCCAGAGATACACGTTGCTTGTCTTTGTCGAACTTCAATACTTTAACATTGATTTCGTCACCAACATTTACGATTTCACTTGGGTGCTTAACGCGCTTCCAAGCCATGTCAGTGATGTGCAGCAGGCCGTCTACACCGCCTAAGTCAACGAACGCACCGTAGTCAGTCAGGTTCTTAACGATACCTTTAACTTCATGACCTTCTTCCAGGTTCGCCAGCAGTGATTCGCGCTCTGCACTGTTTTCAGCTTCGATAACGGCACGACGAGAAACAACAACGTTGTTACGCTTAGCGTCCAGCTTGATTACTTTAAATTCAAGCTCTTTGCCTTCAAGGTGAGTAGTGTCACGAACCGGACGTACATCAACCAGTGAACCAGGCAAGAACGCGCGTACACTGTTAACTTCAACAGTGAAACCGCCTTTAACTTTACCGTTAATAACGCCTTTGATAGTGGCTTTGTCTTCGTAAGCTTTTTCCAGCTCAACCCATGCTTCGTGACGCTTCGCTTTTTCACGAGACAGGATAGTTTCACCGAAGCCGTCTTCTACTGCGTCTAGCGCAACATCAACTTCGTCACCGATAGCGATTTCTAATTCGCCTTCAGCATTTTTAAATTGTTCAGCTGGGATGGCACTTTCTGATTTGAGACCTGCGTCTACCAGAACGATGTCTTTGTCAATTGATACAACAGTACCTTTTACAATTGAACCAGGACGTGTTTCTAGTTCTTGTAAGCTCTCTTCAAAAAGTTGTGCAAAATTTTCAGTCATATTAATAAGTAAATATATTCAGTTGACATCCACGCTACATTCCCGATACCGTGGGGTTATTAAACAAAGTCATTACGTCCTGTAATAACTGTTGCGATGGCGAAAATCGCCTCCTGACTTACAGTCTGGAATTGATGATTTCCATAGCACTATCAAAGACTTGGTTAATATCCAAATCTGTTGAATCGATAATTACTGCGTCTTCTGCCGGTACCAGCGGTGCGACTGAACGTTGTGAATCACGTTCATCTCTGGCCTTGATATCGGTTAAAAGGCGCGCAATATTAACATCCATCCCTTTATCTTTCAACTGCGTATAGCGACGCTCCGCGCGGGCTTCAGCGCTTGCAGTAAGGAATAGTTTCACGACTGCGTCGGGGAAAACGACCGTACCCATATCGCGACCGTCAGCAATTAAGCCGGGAGTTTCCTGAAATGCGCGTTGTCGGCGCAACAGGGCTTCGCGAACACGGGCTAATGACGCAATTTGCGACGCAACCGCACCCACTTCTTCGGTACGAATGTCGTCGGTAACGTCTTCGCCTTCCAACACAACGCGGCGTTGGTTATTTTCTGTTTCAAAACTCACGTCTAACCCGGACGCCAGCGGCACAATGGCGGCTTCGTCGTCAATGGGTAAATCGTGATGCATAGCGGCAACCGCCAATACGCGGTATATCGCACCGCTGTCCAGCAAGTGCCAATTCAATTTTTCTGCCAATAGAGCGCTTAAGGTCCCTTTCCCGGCACCACTCGGGCCATCTACCGTTACTACGGGTGTTGGATGCATACCTGCTCCAGTTATTTAAATTTTTGTTAATGGATCGTCGAAATCGGCCGCAATTATACGCGTGTCAGGCAAATAGGCAATGATACAAGTCAATATTGCTCCGACCTGTTTGATTTTGTTTGCCAATTTTATATGTCTGAAAGTGAAGATAATGACCTGGATGGAAATCATGCTCACCGCGTAGCAGCCGGTGAGCATAATAAAAAACAAATCTGACTTATCGATGACAGATTGTGGCAAATCGCGTGAAATAATCAGGAAATGTTTTCGCAGTACAGCCCGGATCATTAATGGTTACCGGTGTATCGCTTAAACTCACTAACGAAAAGCACATCGCGATACGGTGATCGTTGTAGGTGTCAATTTCCGCATGCTTTAATGAAGTAGCAGGCGTCACACGAATAAAATCATGCCCCTCTTCTACTTCAACGCCTAATTTACGCAACTCTGTGGCCATCGCATTCAGACGGTCAGTCTCTTTTACCCGCCAGTTATAGATATTGCGGATACAGGTTTCGCCTTCGGCAAACAAGGCTGCAACGGCAATCGTCATCGCGGCATCCGGAATGTGGTTCATGTCCATGTCGACGCCTTTTAGCGGGGCACCGTGAATCACGACACAGTCGTCGAACCATTCAACCCTGGCACCCATTGCTTCCAGCACATCTGCGAAACGAATGTCGCCCTGGATGCTTTGTTTACCAATACCGGTAACTTTAACGCTACCACCTTTGATGGCACCCGCAGCCAGAAAGTAAGAGGCAGAAGAAGCATCGCCTTCAACCAGAAAACGTGATGGTGCAATGTACTTTTGACCGGCTCGAATAGTGAAATGCTGGTAATTATCGTTTTCTACCTGAACGCCAAATTTAGCCATGGTATCTAGTGTGATGTCGATATAGGGTTTCGATACCAACTCACCTTTAATGCTGATCACCGTGTCTTCACTGAACAAAGGAGCAGACATCAGTAGTGCGGTCAAAAACTGACTGGAAACACTACCGTCTACAGACAGTTTGCCGCCTTGAAGCGTTTTACCCGCTATATGTAGTGGCGGATACCCCTCGTTTTTCAGGTATTTGATATCAGCACCCGCTTCAAGTAAGGCATCAACCAGATCGCCAATCGGACGTTCTTCCATGCGAGGCTCGCCAGTCAGCGTGACGTTCACACTGGATGCGGCCAGCGCTGCGCACAATGGACGCATAGCGGTACCAGCATTACCTAAAAACAGTTCCAGGTGCTCAGCGTGATTAAACGCGCCACCTAACCCCTGAACAGTACATTCTGTTTTGCACTCGCTTAATTCGTAGCTTACACCTAGCTGAGTAAGCGCCTTTAACATGTGGCGAATATCATCACTGTCCAGCAGGTTCGTAAGTGTGGTTGTCCCTTCAGCCAGTGCGGCGAGCAATAGTGCGCGATTTGACAGGCTTTTTGAGCCTGGTACGTTTACTTCGCCGTCTATAGACGTGACCGGCGTTAACGTTAACTGTTCTACTGTCATGCGTAATGCTCCTCAAATTCACGCATGAATTTCACCAGTGCTTCTACACCTTCAACAGGCATCGCGTTGTAAATACTGGCGCGCATTCCGCCCACTGAACGGTGGCCTTTTAACGCCATTAGTCCGGCTTCTTTTGATTTCTCCAGGAAGACTTTGTCTAAGGCAGGATCAGCCAGATGGAACGGCACGTTCATTATTGAACGGTTGTCAGGATGCACGTTATTGCGGTAGAACGACGAGTCATCAATAGCGCTATACAGCAAATCTGCTTTGTGCTGATTAATGCTGGCCATGGCTTCCACACCGCCCTGCTCTTTTAACCACTGGAATACCAGTCCGGCTAAATACCAGGAAAACGTAGGTGGTGTGTTGTACATAGAATCTTTAGAGGCCATCAACGCATAATCAAATATTGATGGTGTGCTCTGACGCGCTTTGCCAATCAGATCATCGCGAACAATAACAAGCGACAGACCCGATGGGCCGATATTCTTCTGCGCACCGGCGTAAATAACACCGTATTTGCTCACATCAATTGGCTTAGACAGGATATTCGACGACATGTCAGCCACTAACGGTACGTTACCGGCCTCAGGTAGCCAATCAAAAGCAATACCGTCAACAGTTTCGTTCGGGCAGAAATGCAAATAAGCCGCAGACTGATCTATGTCAGACAGTGCAGGCTTTGGCACGGTTTGAAAACCATTGTGCTCGACCACCTGACCAATGATTTTAGCGTTGTTGTATTTGTTGGCTTCGTCTACTGCACCGCTTGACCAGGAGCCGCTTACCAGGTGCAACGAGGTATCGTCACTGGTAGACAGGTTTAACGGTACCGCGGCAAACTGACCACGACCGCCACCTTGTAAAAACAGGACTTTGTAGTTGTCAGGTACCTTTAATAAATCACGCAGATCCTGCTCTGCCTGAGCAGCAATCTCTATAAAGTCGGCACCACGGTGGCTGACTTCCATGACTGAACAGCCACTGTCACGCCAGTTTATGAACTCTTGTTGTGCTTTGGCCATCACAGCTGCTGGCAGCATGGCAGGACCGGCACTGAAATTAAATACTTGTTTCATGAGCTTTCTTAAACACTGTTATGGAGGCCTTCCTGATCCGCCGGTCTCTGTTAGACCAACAAACAGCCAGGCTTCCCTGACGGCAAAAAAACAAGCGGCACATAGCCGCTCGTTCACCATTTATTGTCCTGTTGAATCAGGATTTATTCGTCTGTCGCAGGCTCATTATTATCACCGTCTGTTGCGGTGTTTGTGGTTTCCATTGCTTCACCATTTTCGTCAAGCTCTGGCAGGACTTCTTCCACTTCTTCAATACGCTGTAACGCCACTACATGCTCGTCGTCAGCAGTACGAATCAGTCGCACGCCCTGTGTATTTCGACCTACCGTTGATACTTCGCTAACGCGGGTACGAACTAAAGTACCGGCATCGCTTATCAACATAATTTCGTCGTTTTCGTCTACCTGAACCGCGCCAACAACCTTGCCGTTGCGCTCAGATACTTTTATTGACACAACACCCTGTGTCGCACGACTCTTCGCCGGGTAGTCTGCCAGTGGTGTACGCTTACCGTAACCGTTTTCAGTAGCGGTTAGAATAGCACCGTCACCTTTAGGTACAATCAGTGATACAACCTTCTGACCTTCCTGAAGCTTAATACCGCGTACCCCGGTCGCAGTCCGGCCCATTGGACGTAGCGCATAAAGCTCCTCGCCTGTTTCTGGGTCCAGTTTTACCTCACCGGTTTCTGAGTCACGCAGTTTTTCGTTGAAACGAACAACCTTACCTTCATCAGAGAACAACATAATATCGTCATCGCCGTGTGTAATCGACACGCCAATCAACTCATCGCCATCGTTCAGGTTAACGGCAATAATACCGTTACTGCGCGGGCGAGAATACTGAGTCAGACTGGTTTTCTTCACCACACCATTGGCGGTGGCCATTAACACAAACTTGTCTTCTTCAAATTCTTTAATCGGCAGAATCGCGGTAATACGCTCGTCGTCTTCAAGCGGCAGAATATTCACAATTGGTCGACCACGAGCATTCCGGCTCGCGAGCGGCAACTGATACACTTTTAACCAGTACAGTCGACCACGGGTCGAGAAGCACAGAATATGGTCGTGAGTATTGGCTACCAACAGCTTTTCGATGAAGTCTTCGTCTTTCATCTTCGTTGCTGACTTACCTTTACCACCACGGCGCTGTGCTTCGTACTCAGTTAATTTCTGGTACTTAACATAGCCTTCGCGAGACAAGGTAACCACGACGTCTTCCTGCTCGATAAGATCTTCGATGTCGATGTCATGACTCGCGGCTGTGATTTCTGTACGGCGCTCGTCGCCGAACTCGTCACGGATTTTTTCCAACTCTTCACGAATCACTTCCATCAGACGCTCAGGGCTGCCCAAGATATGCAGTAACTCTGCAATCAACTCAAGCAACGCCTTGTATTCATCAAGGATTTTTTCGTGTTCCAGGCCTGTCAGTTTATGTAAACGCAGATCCAGGATTGCTTGTGCCTGTTGTTCAGTTAGGTAATACTGACCATCGCGAATACCAAACTCTGGCGCTAACCAGTCAGGACGAGCAGCGTCGTTGCCGGCACGCTGCAGCATTTCTGCTACGTCGCCCAACTGCCAGCCTTGTGATACTAATGCTTTCTTCGCATCAGCCGGGCTGGATGACGCTTTGATCAGGTCAATAACCGGATCAATGTTCGCCAGTGCAATCGCTAACCCTTCAAGAATATGCGCACGCTCTCTGGCTTTGCGTAATTCAAATACGGTACGGCGGGTAACCACTTCACGGCGGTGAAGAATAAAGGCTTCCAGTGTCTGCTTTAAGTTGAAAACTTTGGGCTGACCGTTGTCCAGTGCCACCATGTTGATACCAAACACGGTTTGAAGCTGTGTATTGGCATACAGGTGATTAAGCAGGACTTCTGCAGATTCGTTACGTTTAACTTCAATAACAATGCGCATGCCGTCTTTGTCAGACTCGTCACGCAGTGCAGAAACACCTTCAATTCGTTTTTCTTTAACCAGCTCAGCAATCTTTTCGATCAAGCGGGCTTTGTTAACCTGATACGGGATCTCGTTAATGATGATGGTTTCTTTACCGTTATCTTCGGTCTCAATTTCAGCACGCGCACGCAGGTAAATTTTACCACGACCGGTGCGATAGGCATCGTCAATTCCCTTACGGCCACTGATCATAGCAGCGGTTGGGAAGTCCGGGCCGGGAATGTATTCCATTAACTGATCGATACCCAGTGATGGGTCTTCGATAAGTGCAATACAGCCGTTAACCACTTCCGTTAAGTTATGTGGCGGGATGTTGGTCGCCATACCAACGGCGATACCCGAGGAACCATTAACAAGCAGGTTAGGTACTTTAGTTGGCAAAACCGCAGGGATCTGCTCGGTGCCATCGTAGTTCGGTACAAAATCTACCGTTTCTTTTTCAAGGTCGGCCAGCAACTCATGGGCGATTTTCGCCATGCGCACTTCGGTGTAACGCATCGCAGCGGCTGAGTCACCATCTACAGAACCAAAGTTACCCTGCCCGTCTACCAGCATGTAGCGCAATGAGAAAGGCTGTGCCATACGTACAATGGTATCGTATACGGCTGAGTCACCATGCGGGTGATATTTACCGATTACGTCACCGACCACACGGGCAGACTTTTTATAAGGCTTGTTGAAATCGTTTTTGAGTTCGTTCATCGCGAACAGCACACGGCGGTGTACTGGCTTTAAACCATCTCTTACGTCAGGCAGCGCTCGCCCAACTATAACGCTCATCGCATAGTCGAGATACGATGTTTTTAGCTCTTCCTCAATATTAATGGGGAGAATTTCTTTGGCGTTATCAGTCATAAACTGCTTGGTCCCTTATTATAAGTTTCTCGTGACAGGACAGTAATGTGACGTCCTTGCGTCATATTTCCCTTCCGACACGCATTTTGGGTCTTTTGATTAACCATTGAGTCTACCACCCAAAACAGCATTTATGTAGTGAATAATGTCCCGGATCGCAGCAAAAAAGCACGAGCGGACATTTTTTGTGCAATTACTCTTTCGTGATGAAATTTAGCCGTGAAGCAAATGTGGTTTTGAGGTATGTTGCGTTTCAAAGTACTTCTTAAATAGGTATTGGAAATCCCAATGTCATCTACTCAAAACGTTGACCAAACAGAAATCGACAAATTTTCGCAAATAGCTGAACGCTGGTGGGACCCGGAAGGCGAATTTAAGCCGTTACATATAATTAATCCACTTCGCCTTTCCTTTATAGAGACAGAAAGCGACGGTTTGTTCGGCAAAAAGATTCTGGATGTCGGCTGCGGCGGTGGCATTCTGGCGGAATCGCTCGCTCAACGTGGCGCAGATGTGACGGGTATTGATATGGCTGAAGCCTCGTTGGAGATAGCGCAGCTTCACGGCCTGGAATCTGGCATTAAAGTAGCGTACCACTGCACCAGTGCTGAGGCATTTGCAGCAGAACACGCCGGCAGCTTCGATGTTGTGACCTGTATGGAAATGCTGGAACACGTGCCAGACCCTGCCTCTGTGATCAAAGCCTGCACGGATTTGGTTAAGCCCGGAGGAAAAGTGTTCTTTTCTACTTTGAACCGCAATGTTAAATCCTACTTGCTGGGTATTGTCGCTGCGGAGTACGTACTGCAATGGGTACCCAAAGGCACGCATCAGTACCAACGTTTTATGAAGCCTTCAGAACTCATGAAGATCGCCGATCACGCCGGACTGATCCCACGATCGACGACGGGCATTCACTACGATCCGTTTAACCAGCAATTTTTGCTGTCGAATAAAAACATCGATGTGAACTATATTATTCATTGTGAGAAACCTGCTCTCTAACACAATATGTAGTGCTGTAAAATATAAAACAGCACTATATAGCGGTTTTTTATAAAAACGTTTTTTTCCGTCAAAAAAAATTTAAGCCGATCAAAAAAACGCAAAAATGCTTGCATTTATGCAAATGTCGCTAAGTTAGATGATAAACAGTTAGTCAACACTAACCAAAATATCTCTTGTGTTTGATCGGTGAATTAAGCACCAGATATTGGGTTGCAATAAAGGCAAAACCTCACTATCTTGTGGTTATCCGCACGTAGTCCTGTTCTGAGTCAGTTGAGTTTGAGGTCATCTGATCCCCCAGAACATTTGCGGATCGGTAGGATCAATCATCGATCCTACGGTAAGGAAAGCATTTAAAACAATAATTGGGCAATGCATCACCTGCCCCGCGACAAGCGCTAACAGACAAACGGCCAGTAAAAATGAATAACAATTTATCTGTCACCAAACGCAATGGTGAGAAAGAGCCCATTGATCTAGATAAAATTCACAAAGTCATCACTTGGGCAGCCAAAGACCTTCACAACGTCTCTGTTTCTCAAGTTGAAATCAAGGCACACATTCAGTTCTATGACGGCATTAAAACTGCTGAAATTCACGAAACACTGATTAAGTCTGCAGCTGACCTGATTTCTACCGATGCACCAGATTACCAGTATTTAGCCGCTCGCCTGGCGATTTTCCATCTGCGCAAGAAAGCGTTTGGCCAGTTTGAGCCGCCAGCGTTGTTTACGCACGTGGCCCGCATGGTGGACATGGGTAAATACGATCAGCACCTGCTGGAAGACTACACGCCAGAAGAATTCGCTGAAATGGATTCGTACATTGATCACTGGCGTGATATGAACTTTAGCTACGCTGCCGTAAAACAGTTGGAAGGAAAATACCTGGTTCAAAACCGGGTAACAGGCGAAATTTATGAAAGTGCTCAGTTCCTTTACATTTTGGTAGCCGCCTGTTTATTTGCGAACTACCCCAAATCTACGCGATTAGATTACATCCGCCGTTTCTACAATGCAGCGTCGACGTTCAAGATCTCATTGCCTACGCCTATTATGGCCGGTGTTCGTACGCCTACCCGTCAGTTTAGTTCTTGTGTGTTAATTGAAACTGGTGACAGCCTGGACTCAATCAACGCAACAGCGAGTGCAATTGTAAAATATGTGAGCCAACGCGCCGGTATCGGTGTGAATGCAGGTCGAATTCGTGCACTAGGCAGCCCAATTCGCGGTGGTGAAGCATTCCACACCGGATGTATTCCGTTCTATAAATATTTCCAAACGGCGGTGAAGAGCTGCTCTCAGGGCGGTGTTCGCGGTGGCGCAGCCACGTTGTTCTACCCACTGTGGCACCTTGAAATTGAATCGCTACTGGTATTGAAAAACAACCGTGGCGTGGAAGAGAACCGCGTTCGTCACTTGGATTATGGTGTACAGTTCAACAAGCTCATGTACCAACGCATGATGAAGGACGATTACATTACTTTGTTCAGTCCGTCAGACGTTCCAGGCCTTTACGACGCCTTCTTTGCCGACCAGCCCAAGTTTGAAGAACTGTACGTTAAATACGAACAGGACGAGTCGATTCGCAAGAAGCGTATCAAAGCCATGGAATTGTTCAGCTTGTTCATGCAGGAACGTGCCAGCACTGGCCGTATCTATTTGCAAAACGTTGACCACTGTAATACCCACAGTCCATTTGATCCGGCTGTTGCCCCAGTACGTCAAAGCAACCTGTGCCTGGAAATTGCGCTGCCAACCAAGCCGCTTGAGCATGTAAACGACGAAAACGGCGAAATTGCGTTGTGTACGCTGTCGGCGTTCAACCTGGGTGCAATCAAATCACTTGACGAATTTGAAGAATTGTCAGACCTTGCGGTCCGCGCCCTGGATAGCTTGTTAGACTACCAGGACTACCCTGTTCCTGCGGCGTACAATGCAACAATGAATCGTCGCACGTTGGGTATAGGTGTTATTAACTTCGCTTATTACTTGGCGAAAAACGGCGTGAAATACTCAGATTTCAGTGCAAATGGTTTGGTTCACCGCACCTTCGAAGCCATGCAGTATCACTTGCTAAAAGCATCGGTTAACCTGGCTAAAGAAAAAGGCGCGTGTCCTAAATTCAACGAAACGACATACGCCAAAGGTATTCTGCCAATCGACACCTACAAGAAAGACTTGGACAGCGTATGTGATGAACCACTGCACCTGGACTGGGAAGGGTTACGCGCAGAAATCGTAGAGCACGGTTTACGCAACTCTACCCTGTCTGCTCTGATGCCATCTGAGACCTCATCGCAGATTTCAAATGCCACTAACGGTATTGAACCACCTCGCGGTCATATCAGTATTAAGTCCAGTAAAGATGGTGTGCTGAAACAGGTTGTTCCTGAGTACGAGCGTCTGAAAGACCAGTACGAATTGCTGTGGGATATCCCGTCTAACGACGGTTACCTGCAACTGTGCGGCATTATGCAGAAGTTTATTGACCAGACAATCTCAGCAAACACCAGTTATAACCCGTCTAAGTATGAAAACAGTAAAGTGCCAATGCGCTTACTACTGAAAGACTTATTAACGGCGTACAAGCTGGGTGTTAAGACCCTTTACTACCACAACACCCGTGACGGTGCTGCTGATGCGGCCCCTGCTGAAGCCAATCAGGCTGAAACAAAACCGCAGGCACAAGCGGTTGTGGAGACTGAAGATGACGATTGCGCAGGCGGCGCCTGTAAGATCTAATATAAAAATAATGCCCGGCTATGATGTCGGGCGATTTTTTGCGCTAGTGAAGTGATTTGAAACTATGAAATACACCACGTTTAATCAAGAAAAAACAAACCAACTTGATGAACCCATGTTTTTCGGCAAGCCGGTTAACGTTGCCCGATACGACCAGCAAAAACATTCGATCTTTGAAAAGCTCATCGAAAAGCAAATCAGCTTTTTCTGGCGCCCTGAAGAAGTCGATGTAAGTCGCGACCGGGTAGACTTTCAAAAGCTCAGTGAACCTGAAAAACACATCTTTATTTCTAACCTGAAATACCAGACATTGCTTGACTCAGTGCAGGGCCGCAGCCCGAACATTGCGTTTTTGCCAATTATCTCGTTACCAGAGTTAGAAACCTGGGTAGAGACGTGGTCATTTTTCGAGACCATTCACTCTCGCTCTTACACGCACATTTTGCGGAATCTGTTTGTTGATCCCAGCGAAATCTTCGAAGACATCGTGGACAACGAAGAGATCAAACGTCGTGCGACCGACATCTCTCGCTACTACGACGATTTGATTTATGCGACCCAGCTTTGGCAAACACGCGGCGAAGGCACCTACGAATTAGACGGCGAGCCCTACGTTGTCACCATGCGTGAACTGAAGAAAAAAATGTACCTTTGCATGAATTCCGTTAATGCACTGGAAGCCATTCGTTTCTACGTCTCGTTCGCTTGTACCTTTGCTTTCGCCGAACGCGAACTCATGGAAGGTAACTCGAAGATTATTCGTCTGATTGCCCGTGACGAAAACCTGCATCTGACCTCAACCCAACACATTCTAAATCTGTGGGCGAAAGGCAAGGACGACCCGGAAATGGTCGAAATTGCAGAAGAATGTCATGAAGAAGCTAAAGCGATTTTCCTCAAAGCCGTAGAACAAGAAAAGCAGTGGGCAGAATACCTGTTCCAGCACGGTTCTATGATTGGCCTGAACAAAGAAATCCTATGTCAGTACGTGGAATACATTGCTAATCAGCGTATGTCTGCCATTGGAATGGGGACGCCGTTCGACGTAACCAGTAACCCACTTCCATGGATGAACAACTACCTGGTGTCAGACAACGTTCAGGTAGCGCCGCAGGAATCTGAAATCAGTTCTTATTTGGTTGGTCAGATTGATTCGTCGGTCAGTGAAGACGACTTCGCGGATTTCGAACTATAAGGAATGACCAACAAGGACGATGAGCACCGTATCGATATTATCGATACGGTGACAATCACCTCGCAACCCAACAAAACCCTGTTAGAAACCCTTGAAGCGCATAATGTTGACGTGCAATACCATTGTCGCGAGGGGTTTTGTGGCGCATGCAGAACAAAGATACTGTCTGGCGATGTAGACTACACCACCGATCCCCTCGCCTTTATCGACGACGATGAAATCCTGCCATGCTGTTGTAAGCCAAACAGTGACATCACAATAAAAATATCACCCTGAACTTCGAATGTAGTCTGTTTGGGTGAAGGTGTTTACCCACAATCACATCTGCCTACTGGTGAAACCTGCGTCATCATTGCGGAACAAGAGAAGTAAAAAGGCGCGATCAGCGCCGCGCTTTTACCCAGATAACCAGGGCAATACCGCCCAACACGCAAATAGCACTGAGTAACATTCGATAAGTGATGGGCTCTTGTAATGCTCCCCACCCCATGATCATAGCAATCACTGGAACAGACAGCTGAATAGTTGCAGCTTTGAGAGCGGCGATATGCGGCAGTACAGAATACCAAATGGCATACCCTACACCCGACGCAATAGCGCCCGACATCACAGCGTACAGAATACCGGTAGTGTTGTGAAAACTAGCTGTCATGTCAGGCGCCAAAAGTACTAATAAGAGTAACGCCATTGGCGCTGCTCTTAGAAAGTTGCCTGCTGTGGCATCGGTTGGCGCCCCTGCAGTTTTCCCCATAACGGAATATGCTCCCCAGGCAACGCCTGCTATGGCCATTAATAACGCACTGCCTAGCGCTGGCACTGCACTGTTTGGCAATAACAACATAATAAGACCTGTGACTGCCAGTAAAAACCCCAACCATTGAGGCGCGGTAAGCCTTTCGCCCTTTAACACTCCCCAAATGAGCATGGTGATTTGTACGGAGCCAAACAACACCAATGCCCCTGCGCCTGCACTCATTGTAATATACGCAAACGAGAATGCGGCAGCATATACAAATAAAGCCAGCGCCATAAGCCAGTTACCCCGCGTAGGGAATGAGCGCTGCGTCACTGCCACAATAATCAGCAAAGTTGCCGCACCGCTCACTATTCGCCAAGCCGTAAAACTGGCCGGATCGATTGCGGTCTCAACCAGCGCCATACGACACAACAATGAATTAGCAGCGAAAGCCAGCATGGCCAGTGTTGCCATGGCACTAAGTTTGATTATATTCATTGGCGGTCGTCCTGATCTCATTGCTTGTTTGAGAAACTGATAAAAAAATACCCGCAGATGCGGGTATTTAACAGTGTAATACGGTCAATGATTAAAGTGACAAGCCTAATCGCTCTGCAACTTCAATGTAGGTTTCAACCACTGAGCCCAACCCCTGACGGAAACGGTCTTTGTCCATTTTCTTATGGGTTTCTTTATCCCACAATCGGCAACCGTCCGGCGTGAATTCATCACCCAGTACGATGTTGCCTGCAGCGTCTACACCAAACTCAAGCTTGTAATCAACCAGGATCATGCCTGCTTCATCGAACATCGCTTTAAGTACGTTGTTGACTGCAAACGTAAGCTCTTTCATTTTGGCGATTTGCGCCTCTGTCGCCCAGCCAAATGACACAATATGGTAATCATTCACCATTGGGTCATGTAATGCATCGTTCTTTAGGAAGAACTCAAACAAAGGCGGATCCAGTAATTTACCTTCTTCTACACCTAAGCGGCGAACCAGAGAGCCGGCAGCAACGTTACGTACAACGCACTCAACTGGGATCATATCCAGTTTCTTAACCAGCGACTCAGTGTCAGACAGCAAAGCTTCAACCTGAGTAGCGATACCGGCTTCTTCCAGCTTGTTCATGATGAAGTGGTTAAATTTATTATTAACCTCGCCTTTGCGCTCTAACTGCTCAATTTTCTCGCCATCAAACGCCGAAGTGTCGTTGCGAAAATACAAAATCAGTTTATCGCTGTCGTCAGTCAGGTATACAGTTTTGGCTTTACCACGATAAAGCTCGTCGCGTTTTTCCATTGTGTGTCTCTTAGTTAAATGTCCAGGCCGTCTTCAGTCATTACCTGTTCAAAAGGTTTGAACAGCTGAGTCACCATTTTAGCATCAAATGGCTCACTCTCGTTATTCATAAACGTAATTGACGTTTTCTGACCCAGGTTAGTAATTTTTAAACGGTATTCATCGTAATCCAACAGCTGTGATTTATTGGAAGAAAACATGTTTTTCCACCAGCTTACCTGCTCATCGGTATACTGCACGAAGATCAACCCGTTGGATTTGTCCAAATCCTTCACGTTGAAGCCAAGCTTACGCAGTACCAATTGAATACGTGGCCATGCAATGTCGTACTGAGAATCCACAACAAACGCTGGATTACCGTCTGCATCGAAGCCCATTTCCATATCCAGGCCCTGGCGGATCAACGCAATACGCTGGTTAGTTGCTAATTGATTTAAGTACTCGTAATGTCCGATAACACGGTTAAGTACAGCAACTTCATCACGGCGACGCTGCATGGATGTCAGGTCGCTCAGGCCAGTTTGGCCTTGCTTGAAATCTTTTAGAGAAACAGAAAGTTGTGCAGTTCGGCCATGAGGCTTCATTGCTAACTCGAACTCGTACCGACCGGTAGCCGGTGTCTCAGTATCAGATGACCAGTTAAACCAGCTGCTTTCCTCATCTTTCTGATTCAGCACCATCCACCCGGTAACCAGCTTTCCTGTCTCCGGGTCAAAATTCTCAACGGCAACATTGCGGTCTTCTAGGTAACCAATGAGGGAATTCCAAATCGTTTTGTCTAACGCCTCATTATCTTTTACCTGGTCCAACAGTACAGTGGCGGCTTTGGAGCCGTCCTGAACGTGTGAACCACTCACCAGTGGAATAACTAACGACGGTGGGATCACTTCCAGATTGCGACCGATCATTTGTTCGCTGTCTGGTTGATTAACCGCAGGAATAGCAAAATCGTTACTAAATTCAGGGGCGTCTAAATCTGCAGGTACTTGCAAATGTGTGCGTTCGGTCGCTTTTACATAGGCATAGCTTCCCGACGCCGTTACGCGCTCTTGTTGTGAAGCACACGCTGTCAGAACAAGGCTGGCAATACCGCTTACCAAAGCCAGTTTTTTATTCATAATTATCTCTTATTCAGAAATGATGGCATATTCTACGAGTAACTCTTCGATGCTTTTTTGGCTCGCAAGTTCCGGTAAAACCATCGGCAATCGTAAAAATGGGCTTTTCATTAGTCCCATTTTATACAATGCCCACTTTGGCATCACTGGATTGGGTTCAATAAACAGTGCGGAATGCAGCTTTTCAATACTGGCATTAATGGTATTACAGCGATTGTTATCACCAGCCAGCGCTGCTTCACACATTTGTGCTATCGCGCGGGGGACGATGTTTGCCGTAACAGAAATAACACCATGGCCGCCTTCACACAGGAATTCTGCCGAGGAGCCGTCATCGCCACTCAGTAACGCGAAGTCATCGCCAACCAACGCCTGAGTTGCTTTCAGACGCTGAATATCACCAGTCGCATCTTTCAGACCAACTATATTTTTGTGTTGAGCAAGTTCTGCCACTGTTTCCGGTAGCATGTCAGCTACAGTGCGTCCGGGAACGTTGTAGAGGATAACAGGAATATCAGTTGCATCTGCGATTGCATTAAAATGCGCAATCATGCCTTTTTGCTGGGGCTTGTTGTAATAAGGGACTACACTCAAGAATCCATCGATCCCCAACCCGGCCATTTGTTCGCTCAGGAAAATCGCCTCGTCAGTGGAGTTCGCACCACTACCAGCAATGACCTTTGTTCTGCCTGCAGCAGCTGCAACCGTGTGTTTCACTACTTCGATGTGTTCATCAAAAGGCAGGGTCGCAGATTCACCTGTGGTGCCTACAGACACAATACCATGAGTGCCCTGCTGGATATGAAACTCAACCAGTGCATGTAACGCCTCGTAATCGATTTGGCCGTTGTCATGCATCGGTGTAACTAGTGCAACGTAACTACCGGTAAACATAATCTCTCCACTTTTTTCGAGCGCACATGGTAATTGTCAGGCCGCATAAAAACAAGCGTTTGCCGCGATTCAATAGCCATTATTACACTAAAATATAGGCCAGCCGGACAATCTTGATTTTCAATAGTGCTTTGATTTAAAAATTCAATGGGAATTGTCCGCCAATCGGCCAATTCGACTTTGCAGGGTACTATGTTAGAATCGGCGCCCCACAACGTGAGTCGGGTTTATGAAACAACAGTTAATCGCCGTAATTTTAGGAACGGATCAGGTAGGTATCCTTAGTGATATCGCCACCCTGGTCAGTGAATCCGAATGTAATATTCTGGACAGTCGTCATGCCATCTATGGGCAGGAGTTTTCGTTGACCATGATCATCGAAGGGTCTCATACCGCCATTACGCGTGTAGAACTGAGCATACCCGAACTCTGCCAGCGTCGTGATCTGCTCTCCATTTTAAAACGTACTCGCGAGCACACTAAACAAAACCTGACTCATCTCTACGACGTCGAGTTCAGTGGTGTTGACAACCCCGGACAGATCCAGGCCGTGACGCGTTTCTTTGCTGACCAACAAGTGTCTATCAGCGCGTTCCGACAAACTACCGCGGTAGATGAAGACACCGGACACAAAATGATGCGCTTTAAACTGGTCGTGAATATTCCCGACGACGTTCATTTAGCGGAGTTCCAGTACCGGTTAGAATTGTTGTGCCAAGTGCTTCATCTGACGGGAAAAATTGTAGATAAACACAAAGGATAAACCATGAAAACGCTAGTAGCAGGCGATGCAGCGCCAGCATTTACACTTCCGAATCAAAACGGTGACAGTATTTCTCTGGCATCATTTCAAGGCAAAAAAGTACTGGTTTACTTCTACCCGAAAGCCATGACGCCGGGTTGCACCGTTCAGGCTCAGGGTCTGCGGGATATCCAACAAGAACTCAAACAACACAACGTAGAGGTGCTGGGAATCAGCCCGGATGCAGTAAAACGCTTACCAAAATTCATTGAAAAAGAACAACTGAATTTTACGTTGTTGTCTGACGAAGACCATGCCGTTGCAGATGCTTTTGGCGTATGGGGTTTGAAGAAGTTTATGGGTAAGGAATACGACGGCATTCACCGTATCAGCTTCCTAATTGACGAAGAAGGCAAAGTTGAAAAGGTGTTCGATAAGTTTAAAACCAAAGAGCACCATCTGGTAATTTTAAACTACCTGAATGCCTGATCACGTCATTTAATATTAAGCCGGTTATTACCGGCTTTTTTTACGTCTGATTCACGCAAAGACATGTTGGTTTTTCCGAAGAAAGGCTTCAAATGATGTAGGTTCACGCCCTAGAGCTTGTTGCACGCCTTTTGCCCGTTTTTCATTTCTACCGTCCAATACTTCCGTAAACAAATATTCCAACATTGAGATAGTCCCCTGGTCTACACCCAACCGTGTGAGATTGTCAAAAAATGCATTGGCCGAAATCGTGGTAAATTTAACATCGCGACCTAACACCCTGTTAAACAATGCGACCAGTTCAGCGAAGCTGTATAGCGTCGCCCCTGTTACTTCATACAGTCGATTCTGGTGTTTTTCGCTAATCATTGAGTCAAACACAATGTCTGCTATGTCATCCACGTCGACAAAGGGCTCTTTTACATCCCCCACCGGTAACGAAACGTCGCCGCTAAGCAAAAACTGAGCAAATAATCCTTCAGAAAAGTTCTGCATGAACCAAGAGGCGCGAACAATCGTCCATGACAATCCACATGATGCAACAATCTGCTCACATGCCTGCGCTTCTTCTTCGCCGCGTCCGGAAAGCAACGTAATATGCTCGACCTGTTGCTGCCGCGCTAATGTACAAAGGGTACTGATATCCTCTTGCGCACCGGGCATTGCCAGATCAGGAAAGTAAGTAACATACACGGTTTTCACATTGCCAAATACTTCTGGCCAGTTTGATTTATCATGCCAGTCGAACCGCACATCTCCTGTGCGACTTGCTGCTTTAACCGGTTTATTTGCGGCTACTAATCTGGCAGTGACCCGCTTGCCTGTTTTACCTGTTGCGCCAATCACTAAATAATGGGTATTACTCATAGCTGCCTCCAAAGGATAATTGAGGATAGCCATGGTAGAAGTAAAAGCCCTTCACTTTACGATAATGCGTTCATAATCACCTGCAATTCGTTCACTTTGAGGTGATTAGCAAACTTTTGGTTACTCTTTTACATCACGAAGGCCATAATTCATTGAATGATAGTCACTGTTGAAATCAGCCTTAAACGAGAGCGCCCGCTCAAATTCGCGCTTCGCATTTACTTCATCACCGTTCAAATAATACACGTAAGCAAGGCTGTCATAAGCTTGTGGCGCAGTGGGGTAAAAATGCTCAAGAAAACCAACAATAGCCAGTGCAGGTTCCACCTTTCCCGCTCTGGCCAGACTTAACCCCGCTTCATTAATGGCTTTGCCCATAAAGCTGGTATATCCATGCTGTTTATACAATTCAGCAAACCTGGCTTTGAAACCTTCATTACCCAACGTCTGATATTGTTGATACACAAAATGCTTAGCCGGTAAAGCAAACGGCATACTCTCGGTGTTGTTTGCCAATGCGACTATTCGGTTTGATATTCTTTCAGCTACCAGTTCATCACTGTTTGCAAGCGAAACGATAACCAGTTTCTTATTCCGTAATACGTCTACCGCAGCACTTACCCCAGTGCCGCCACCATAAGCGCCAAAATGTGGTTTGTCGCCGAAGTACCAGGTAAACGAAGAGGCTCGCCGCTCTAACAGACGATCGGTGAAAAACAACACCCGAAAAAACTGCAGTACGTCGTCTACCGTCGCCTCGATGCCACCATCTGGCCCCGACACTTCACGGAACTCTGTACGCTCTTGTATTTGTTCAAGATTAAACACGTAGCGTTCAGACTGACAGGTATCGCCTTCAAGTCGATGCAATGACGCTGTTTTTGCCTGAACCGGCACAAAGATATTGTCATGTAACAATGTCCCAAAGGTTTTTCCGGATAAAGACTCAAGCGCTGCGCCCAATAAGATGTAGCCATAATTTGAATACCGGCGATCAGTACCGGGTTCAAATAACAGCGGTTTATTTCGGAGCAAGGCCACTTTCTTATCCAGGGTATCGTATTTAAGTGGGTTATCCATGTATTCCGGTACAAAGATATCGCTAAAACCCGCCTGATGTTTCAACAAATGGCCAATGGTTACTTTTTTTGCAATAACAGGATCCAGATCCAACCCTGTCTCAGCTAGTGTGGTGTCCAGAGTAAGTTCACCACTCTCGATGTATTGCAGCACTAGCACCGCAGTATAGATTTTTGCTATCGAGCCAATGTTAAACCGCGTACAAGCCTGATTTTTAATGACTGTGGCTTTATTTGCATAACCATATGACTTAAGCACTTTTTGACCGCGCTCATTGGCAATAAGCAAATTGCCGGAAAACCATCCGGCCTTGACGTAATCCTGGATTATCGCTGAACTTTGTTCGAGGAGTGCCGATGGCTCGATGCTGAGCGTTTGGGCCGATGAGGTTTGGTCAGCAACACATTGACTGCTAATACAAAACCAAAAAGCGAGGCCTGCCATGCGTGATTTTATTTTCATTTTTGCGTTCCTTTGCAGGTTTATACCGTATAGACAATGTGTTGCGATGTCATCACATCACAACAATGGGCAATGTAACCGTTGGCTTGCCGCCCGTTGAACTCTTTATTGGTTAATTTAAACTCAAACCCATTGATAATAACAACGAAAACAGCGCTATTATAAGTCTTGGTTTGTTCGGGAGAATCAAATTATGTGTGACGAAAAAACAGAGCGCGATGCCGCGCATTATGCCAAAAAGCACAACACCATGGACCGCAGGCAGTTTAACACCCTTCTCGCTTTAGGTGCGCTAGGTACCGTACTCCCTCAGTTTGCTGTGGCGAATACTTCTTTGAACCGCCAACAAGTTATGGTTAACACACCGGATGGCGTTGCGGATTGTCTTTTGGTTAGCCCATCAACAGGTAAACACCCTGCTGTCATTATGTGGCCTGATATTAAGGGGCGTCGGGAAGCGTTTGATACTATGGGCAGTCGATTAGCGGCAGAAGGTTACGCGGTATTAGTGGTTAACCCATTCTACCGTGACGTAAAAGGCGCAGCTCTACCGGACGGCATCGAATTCCCGGCACCTGAGGCCAGAGCTATTCTGTCTCCAATGCGTGCAAAATTAAATCAGGACGCTGTTGTTAGCGATGCAACGGCCTTTTTCCGCTTTTTGGACGAGCAGCCCAACGTTGATTCAACGAAACAGGGGGCTGTGATGGGCTACTGCATGAGTGGGGCCTTTACCATGTACGCTGCCGCGGCCCTGCCCGACCGTATCGGTGCAATCGCCAGTTATCATGGCGGTGGACTGGCGACCGACAAAGAAAACAGTCCTCACCTGACTGTTGCTGATTCAGATGCATTAGCTTTACATGCGATTGCGGAAAATGACAATGAACGCGCGCCGAATATGAAACCCTTGCTTACAGAAGCTTATAAGCAGGCGGACATTGCCGCTGACGTTGAAGTGTACCCCGGTACACTCCATGGCTGGACTCCACCAGACTCAAAGGTCTACAACGAAGAACAAGCGGAAATTGCCTGGGCAAAAACCCTGGCTATGTTCAAGAAAGGTTTGGTCTAAATTAGAAGAGTCAGGCTACCTGTGATGGTAGCCTGACCAACAGACTTAAGGCTCGGCCGGCACTTCGGGTGAGCTGGACCAGGCTGACACAACAGCTTTTACCAACGTAGCCAGAGGAATGGCAAAGAACACGCCCCAGAACCCCCATAAACCGCCGAAGAACAACACGGCTACAATAATATAGAGCGGGTGTAAGCTAACTGCTTCTGAAAATAAAATAGGCACCAACAAATTTCCGTCCAGCGCCTGAATAATGCCGTAGGCGACCATCAGATACCAAAATTCAGGGGTAATGCCCCATTGGAACATAGCCACGACAGCAACCGGAATAGTCACCACCGCGGCACCAATGTAGGGGATTAGTACCGATAAGCCGACCAGCACACCCAACAACAGTGAATAACGCAAATCCATAATGGCAAAGGTTATACAAGACACCGCGCCCACAATGATAATCTCAATGACCTTACCGCGAATATAATTGGCGATTTGTACGTTCATTTCATTACCCACCTGGGTAATCAGCCGACGTTCGCGAGGCAGTAAGCGGGAAATACTGTCGGTAAAATACGGCTTGTCCTTCAGCATGAAGAACACCATTAACGGCACCAGTATTAGGTAAATAAGCAAAGCGGCAACACTGGCAATTGAGCTGAACGACGCGGTTAACGCTTCCTGACCAAAGTCGACAAGGTGTTGATTCGCGCCTTCCATCATTTCATAAATTTGTGGGAACTGAACGTACTCCGGGTATTTGTCGGGTAAGGTTAACAACCAATCCTGGGCTTTTTGCCAGATATTCGGCAATTCCTGCACAAGACTCATGCTTTGTTTAGTTACAACGGGGACCAGCCCCACCATGAGCAAAACCATAATCGATACAAAGCAAATTAACACCAGACTGCAGGACAACGTACGTTTCATACCCAGCCGGGTTAACTGAGATACCGGCCAATCAAGCAAGTATGCGATGATCGCCGCTACGATAACTGGCATCAGCATGTTTCCCCAAACCACCAGAACAGCACTGGTAATTAAAATGAGGATCAACAGCATTGTGGCATCGGGATCTGAAAATTTGCGCTTATACCACCGCCCAAAAATACTTAACATGTAGACATCCTTTACGTACCCATCTTAGGGTTGATTACCTGTTCACTCGTTCGGCTAGTACACCTGAACATTGATATTATTAGAATTTTTAATTTAACACCGACATTTGAACGTTCAGCGGTAAGGGCCACTACTATACCCATAATCCCCAAACCACACTAGTTCTAATACGATGAATTCGCAATGCCGTCAGACAGCATTATTTTGCTGCAAGATGCTTGCTTGTGGAATTCGCTTGTGGTGTGATCTCAAACAGCTTTGTATGGTTATTTAACCGGCAAGTATATTAATTTAAATCACATTTTAGGGAACTGTCAGGCAAACCGTTGTCCAATATAATTGTAGTATTGGCCTTTGCCAGAGGAATCATGATTTCATCGTTTGTTTTTCGACGCTTTTTTAGTTTGGCACTACTCGCGACAGTGTTTGTTGCAGCAAAAAGCAGTGCGCAATCCCTGGGTAGTGATAAAAATACGCTGCCGGAAATAGGTGTGGTGGCTTCAGAAGCTCTTACGCTGGATAAAGAAATATTGATTGGCGATGCCATCATGCGCCAAATGCGCGGACAGGCGCCGATCATTGGCGACCCGGTGATTAATGAATATATTCAGGACCTCGGCAATCGTCTGGTGCTGCAGGCCGACAATACGAAATTCCCCTTCCAGTTTTTTGTTATTAATAACAACGCCATGAACGCATTTGCCTTTTATGGCGGTCACGTTGGTGTACATACCGGTATCATAACGGCTGCCGACAACGAGAGTGAACTAGCGTCTGTACTGGCACACGAGGTCACGCACGTTACCCAGCGCCATCTCGCACGCCGCGCTTTATCGCAACAACGCAGTTCCCCGCTCGCGCTGGCCTCTATGTTCGGCAGTATTTTGCTTGCGATGGCAAATCCGGAAGCGGGTATTGCTGCCCTCTCGACGTCTCAGGCAATGTCAGCACAAATGGGTATCGATTACACCCGTTCAAACGAGCAGGAAGCCGATCGTATTGGCATCGACATTCTCTATGCGGCGGGCTTTGATCCTAAGGCCACTGCCAGCTTTTTTGGCAAAATGGCAGAGCAATACAGAATGAGCTCACGCCCACCAGAGCGCTTGTTAACTCACCCATTAACCGAAAAACGTATTGCCGATGCACGTATTCGTATGGATGGTTACCCCAATGTCAGGCTTGCGCCGAGTAAGTCGTTTCACTTAGCTAAAGCACGCATTCAGGCGCGTTATCAGTTTAAACCCGATTACGCATTGGAGTACTTTATTGCAGTAAACGACTCGGGTAGCTATCTTATAAAAGAAGCAGCTCAATACGGCTTAGCTGTTGCACTGTTCGAAAATGAAAAGTACGAGGAAGCGAAGACTATTAACGACGCCCTGATGCAAGGTGACAACGAAAACCTGTTTTATTTGGATTTGGCCACCGATATCGACATTGCACTCGGTAAGCCACAAGACGCCATTGCAATGCTTGAGCGCGTGTTGAAACAAAAGCCACGTAACAGTGTGGTGGTGCTTAACCTGGCAAACGCGCTGGTGTCGTCGAAGCAATATACCCGTTCGATTGAAATCCTGCGTGATTATCTGCTGGTTCACCCCCAGGATGAGATTGCTTATCAAATCCTCACCGATGCCTACAAAGGCGAAAAACAGTACATGGGCATGCATCGCAGCAAGGCAGAACTGTTGGCGCTTTATGGCGCTTACCCTAATGCGGTAGACGAGCTGCAACACGCCTATAATTTTACCGGTGACAATCACCTGGAAAAGCAACGTATTCGGGCGCGAATTCAGCAATTTCGCGATGAACAGGAAAAACTAAAACAGATGCAGTAACCGCTACAATGACAATAACAACGTTGTCAGGCCCTGCTCAGTTTGCTCACCGTGGAGCGTTTTGACCAGCTTGCCGTCAGGCGAAATTATATAAGTTGTTGGTAACACAGAAGGCATAGGTACGGGCAGATTACTCACCTCTTCGCTTGCTACTACGGGAAATTGAATCTGCTGGCGTTCAATCATAGCTTTTAACGCTTCAGCCGACAGATTATCGTAACTCACCCCTAGCAAACGCGCCTCACCGTTTTGGTAATAAGCATTTAACTCAGGCAGTTCCCGCAAACAGGGCGTACACCATTCGGCAAAATAATTGATCACGGTCCATTTTTCAGACTGCCAGTTCATTACGTCACCACCAACAGTTTGAAACGTAACTTCAGGCTCGCCCACAAAACGTTGTGCAACAACCCCTGCCAACATTGCAGCAATGGCTAATACAACGAGCGCCGCTGTCTTTATTGATCCTCGCTGTTGCGTTTGTCGTTTAAAATCTGCGACAATTTTCAATTCAGTCAAGCCGATACTCCTTCGCGCTAAAAAACAGGATATGAGAAACGCACATGGCAGAATTAAAAATACTACACAATCCACGCTGTTCAAAGAGCCGTCAAACCCTGACGTTGCTTCAGGAAAAAGGTTATGACCCTGTTGTCGTTGAATATTTGAAACAACCGCTGAGCGAAGCAGAAATTCGTGAATTGTTCGCAAAGCTGGGGCTCGATGACGTAAAAAGCATGATGCGGGTTAAAGAAGCAGAATACAAGGAAGCCGGATTACAGCAAGCAGACACATCTGACGACGAACGCTTTGCGGCCATGGCGGCACATCCGAAGCTAATCGAGCGGCCTGTGGTTATTAACGGCGACAAGGCGAAAATTGGCAGACCACCTGAGTCTGTACTGGACATTCTCTAAATGGGGCCCGTTTTAATTCTGTATTACAGTCGACATGGTGCTACCGCGGCGCTAGCGAGAGCCATTGCACTAGGTGTAGAGTCAACTGGTGCAACGGCAATGCTGCGCACTGTGCCGGAGTTGGTCACCGTCGAGGAAGACGGAGAGCCCTCTACCGACCCGGCGTCGGGGCCACCTTATGTCAGTTTGCAGGATTTAAAAACATGCAGTGCGTTAGCGCTCGGCAGTCCTACCCGATTTGGTAACATGGCAGCACCGCTGAAACACTTTCTGGACAGTACCAGCAGCTTGTGGCTGGACGGTGCGCTGATCAACAAGCCTGCTTGTGTATTTACGTCCAGTAGCAGTATGCATGGGGGGCAGGAAAGCACCTTACTGTCGATGATGCTGCCACTGCTGCATCACGGCATGGTTATTAGCGGGATTCCCTACTCTGAGCCGGCGCTGCACAACACCACGGAAGGCGGCACGCCCTATGGACCAACACATGTTGCGACAGGACACCAGAACAACTCTCTGACGCAGACCGAAAAACAATTGTGTATTGCACAAGGTAAACGCCTTGCTGCACTTGCGACCTCGCTTTATCAAGGTAATTCAGTATGACGCCTATGGCACCCAACACGAAAAAATTCCGCTATCTGGCACTCGTTTGCACACTATCGTTGTTTGTCTGGGTGGTAAGTTGGCAACTTATTTTCACAACAACCGATCAGTATTCACTGCAGTTTATATTCCTAATTTACGCCCTTCCCTTACTATTACCTATGTGGGGCATAGTAAAAGGCAAACCCTATACCCACGCCTGGGCGAACTTTATTGCGCTGTATTACTTAATGCACGGTTTTACCGTGTTATACGCTGAACCGGCAGAACGTTGGTTTGCCGTCATTGAGCTCTTGCTTGTGGTTGGTATGTTTACGGGTTGCAGCGTGTATGCACGTCTTCGAGGCAGGGAATTAGGCCTCGGTTTGAAGAAGTTAAAAGAGGAGATGCAGGAAGAATGCGACAGGTTTTCAAAGCGCTCGTAACCACATCCGCCACCCTTGCTTTTACCGTGGGTCTCGCTGCCTGCGGAGGCGGTGGCAATAGCAATTCACCAACCAATTCCCCGGGTAACAGCAACCCGGATTTTACTCGCCTTTCTCCTGCTCTAACTGAAGATGGGCTGGCGATTTACGGTGACTTATCGGTAGACGTAAATACATCAGCAGGTTTTGTTGTCTTAGCGGATAATGGCGCTTCACTGACCGATATCGCCTGGCAACAAACAGCGGGACCGACGGTTACCCTGTTGTCCAGCCAATCCCAGGCGATTGGGTTCGACGTGCCTGAAGCCGGAGACTATAGCTTCACGGTGACAGCGACCACTTCTACCGGCGATACGCGTTCAGCATCAGTGTCCTTAACGGCTAATGGTAACAGCACAGACGATATTGTGAATTTGCGTTTGGATCACATGGCTACAGAGCGAGGCCGAATTTCTATTCGTGTCGACAGCCCGGCAAACAAAATCATTACCGCAACGCAATGGACTCAACTTGCGGGTCCCGAACCCGATGAAATCACGTATCAGGAAGACAGCACTAACGGTCCATTCCGTTCGGCCTTTATGGAAGCGCCTGAAGTATCACGCGACGAAGTAATGGCATTTCGCGTTACCGCAACCTTTGATGATGGCGCTACTGCAAGTGACGACGTGCTGATTGGAGTAAAAGAAGCGAGCATTGCAAACAATGGTATTTTCACCGGGATCGATATGTACGTAACAACGGATTTGCGTCCGTTTAATCAAACTTCGCCCTACGCTGACGCATTGCAGGCTTGCGTCTACAACAATACCGTCGAGAACAGCTGTGATTTCGATACATTGCCCCTCATCGGCATGGAAACGATGTCACCGAGCATTGACACTATCCTCGACCGTACCCTGGTTTCACACCATTGGATGGGTGAGCGATTCCGCGAATTTCTCACTCAATCTGCCGCCGCTGAAGACATAATTAAATTACTGCGTGGCGTCACTGCGATTGTTATTTCTTATGATGTCAGGCCCTCTTTTTACTGGGTCAGAACAGGGGCAATCTACCTGGATGCGCGAAATTTCTGGCGCACACCAGAAGAGCGCGACACACTCAATACCATCCCGGATTACCGCAGTGGCTTTGGCAACGAACTCCAGTTTGGTATTTACTGGCGCTATGTAAAAGACGGTGAGTACTACTACCCGCAATCCTCTCTGCCCGCCAGCAGCAGACAATCCAAAAGCTTTGTACAACTGGAAGCGTCTCTTGCATGGCTGATGTACCACGAACTGGCCCATGCTAATGATTTCTTTCCGCCTGCAAGCTGGGCAAGTATTAGTTCATCCAGTGACCCGCTCAGTCATTTTCAGCGCTTTGGCGCGCAGTCTTCCATTATGTCTGCTAACTACCCATTGCAATCGACCTTGCTGGAAGGTCTGGCTGAGGTGTCATTTGGCGGTGAAGAAGCCACTACGGCGCAAAAAAATACTACACCCTCGCAGGTTGCAGATGCGTTTAGTGCTGACATAGCACCAACCTATTACGCCTACTACACCGAGCGCGAAGATTACGCCATGATGTTTGAGCAGTTTATGATGCTCTATAGAATGAACGTCAGCGCTGACGTTGCCGTTATAGGCCGGGTAAACAATAACGACGCGCTGGTTACTTGGGGTCAGCGTCACCGTATCAATCAGGACACCCTCCAAGCGAGAACGGCATTTACAGTCGAACGTATTTTACCTGAGCTGAATGTGACTAGTATTCAGGCGGATTTGCCTGCCGTTATTCAAATGCCAAGCGGTCAATCCTGGTTTGATTTAGTGCAATTGGAAGGCGAAGGCGGTAAGCGGGAAACTACCGCTGTTAGCAGCAAAGCAACCGCGGTCAGACCGCCATTGCGTATCCCTCAATTTGAACGCCATTTACATTAAGCACGTCATTAAAGGTGCAGCAGCGCGGACTACTAGAGTGACTACTCTGATAGTTCGCGTTTCACCAAGGCTACCGAAATCTTTTTCTGTTCCTGCAAAGAACGCTGGTCCAGTCTGTCTAATAACGCCATTAAGCTGGGAAGATCCCGTTGACTGTGATTCAGCAAGTAGTGCAATGCTTGTTCAGACAAATTCAAACCCCGTTGCAGTGCACGGGAAGACAGCACTTCGCCGCGTTCTTCATCGGTTAATCCCTGCAATTGAAAAGTAAGCCCGGCACTTAACCGGGAACGCAGGTCCGGTAGCAAGAACTCACTGTGTTGTGGGCCCAGCTGTGAAGCAAAGATTAGCAACCCTACCCGTGTTTCACTCACGCGGTTTATTAAATCAAAGACCGCTTCTTCCCAGGCTTCGTTGCCGCGAATATGCTCAAGATTGTCCAGACAAATTACCGGCAATTGTTCAAGTGAGTCCAGCACACGGGGAGACAGGCCTATCAAATCAGCACAGTTTAAATAAACGTGAGGAATTTCCCTCCCGGCAAGTTGATGACACACGGCATACAGTAAGTGGCTTTTCCCTTTGCCATTCCCGCCCATCAGGTTAACCAGTGGAATGGAGGCCGCATTGAGAATAGTGAGCGCCGGTTCTTCACGCCAATCCGGGGAATGTTCAGCAACACAGGCCAGTAACGACACAACCTGTTCATTCGCCCCTGCCACAAAACTGGCAAAGGTTTCATCATCAGGTAAAGTCACCGGCAAAGGGAGCTGCATAAGTTATTGGCTCCAGAAATAGTGCATGCCTTCCAGAGGCTGCCCAAATGCATCGCGAAGTGGCTGTAAACGATTGTCCAGACTGAGTACCGCACGTAAATCACGCTCGCTACCCAACAAACGCAGACCAAACGTGCTTACTGTGCCTTGTTGACGAACTAACGTCACACTTTCCGTCACACTCAACGCTTGTAAGTACTGCTGCACGGCCACATATCCACGTAGGTCGTGTAAATTACCCACAGACAGCTCAACTAGTTGCTCACTATCAGCGTCGGTTGGCAGGATGGCGTAGTTTTGTCCCAAATAATCGGCATAGCGATTAATTAACTGCGCTATCAGCTCATTCGGTTCATCGCCTATCAGGGTATCGTGAATGACTTCAGAAGACGCGCCATTGGCAGGGCCATAAAAGAAGTCCAGTGAATAGCGCCCTTTTTTTGCTCGAGCCGCCAGCGTGGAAAACTCTTCTTGTGTAAAAAGTGGTCCTTCATTGACGGGCTCTATGGTTTGCTCTGCAGAGCCAAATCCACTCGCTGCAAGTCTACTCAGCGCTTCGTTGCTTATGCCGTTAACGTTCTGCTCGCCCGAGACACTGTTTGCGTCGATTTGCTGAACGCCGCCTTCCGGTAACGTAAATAACGCCCCTTGTACGGTATTGTCACCAGCAGACGAAGTTGTGTCAGATAAAGTCGCCATAGGCTCTGCGCCCGATTCTGCCACCTGGATAGGTTGAGTACCATCTTCTACGGGTTGCGCGTCAGGCTCTGGGGTTGGAAATACAATTTCACGCGTGCGATTGCGGTATACCCGCGCACCCAATACAAAATCAACGTTATATCTTGCTGCCGCCTGGTTAAGTTGGCGCGGAAACAGCCCCCATACATCATAGGCATTAATACGCAGCGCATCATCAAGATCCATTAACGGCAGCGTTAACGGCACACCGCGAACGTCAGCCTGCAAACGCGCGGTAATGGTATAGTCGTTGGTCTGACCGTCATCAATAATGCGGCGTTCGCCTTGCTCATTTTCAACGGCCAGCCACAATAAGGCGTCGGGACGGCGGTCTCCCCAAATTGGCAAGCGTTCCCGAATCAACACAGATTCCAGCTGTTTGCGATCAAACTCAGCCACAAAATACAGCTGACCATTTTCTTCAGTATAACGATAAGCACGCAGATACCGGTTGGCATCATCCCGAATTGCCTGCAGAGCCTGATAGCCGCTAATGTCGCCCTGCCCGGTTAACTTTACTAATAACTGGCTGAGCGCCTCTCGCGTGGCCGCACGCTGTGTCCGACTGTTGCGATCGTCAACCGCGACCTTGCCGGTATTGATATTAATCGTTGAGCTTGCCTGACTGTTTAAAGCCATAACACCCAACAAGCACCCCAAAAACCAGGCGCCAAACGCATTCTTTGTTTTTGCAACCATAAACCACTTAAGCGAAATGCTTACTCCCTATCCCTGAACAGAGACCTGTCTGTTCGAAAGTGAGTCAGTACAAGGCGAAAATCGCCAGTTTGCGCGCGATTTGGATAAACCCCTAAAACGGCTCGAACAACACAACTCACTTCTGGTACCAACTGGTAAATTCAGTGGCAATTATCTCTGTATTGTGAGCTATTTAGATCTGATTTTCACCACAAATATGTGGATTGCCGGTAACAAATTCGGCAAATCTGACTACAAAACAATCAACCCGAGTCTACACGCCGCGTTGTTTACTGATAGTTTCAATTCGGCTATGCCAAACTTTTGCGTAAATCCATCCCTGCAATGGGGATTACGCATTGGACTTAATGGCGGATACTGGTAGAATCCGCGCATTCAAACCTGTCCACCTTAAAAGGCTTGCCCGTGACTGACAAAAATACCTCGTTGAGTTATAAGGATGCAGGCGTCGACATCGATGCTGGCAATCAATTAGTAGAACGTATTAAATCGGTAACCAAACGTACTCAGCGTCCTGAAGTACGTGGTGGTCTGGGTGGATTTGGTGCACTGTGCGCGCTTCCTGAAAAATACAAGCAGCCTTTATTAGTGTCTGGCACCGATGGTGTAGGCACGAAATTGCGTTTGGCAATGGACTATGCACGTCACGACAGCGTTGGTATCGATTTAGTTGCCATGTGTGTGAACGACCTGATTGTTCAGGGTGCTGAGCCGTTGTTCTTCTTGGATTACTACGCAACCGGTAAGTTAAATGTTGATACTGCTGCCGACGTCGTTACAGGTATTGGCGCAGGCTGTGAACTGGCCGGCTGTGCACTGATTGGTGGTGAAACGGCGGAAATGCCGGGAATGTACCACGGTGACGATTACGATATTGCTGGTTTCTGCGTGGGTGTTGTAGAAGCCGCTGATGTCATCGATGGAACCACCGTTAAAGCCGGGCAGAAAATCATCGCCCTGGGTTCTTCGGGCCCTCACTCAAACGGCTACTCGTTAATCCGCAAGATCATTGAAGTAAGCGGTGCCGATGTTACGCAGCCGCTTGACGATAAACCAATCATTGACCATTTACTTGCCCCTACCCGCATTTACGTTAAATCAGTACTTAAATTACTGGAAAGCGTAAAGGTCTCTGCGATTTCGCATATTACCGGTGGCGGCTTCTGGGAAAATATCCCGCGCGTCTTACCTGACAATGCGAAAGCAGTTATCGACGGCAACAGCTGGGAATGGCCAGCCGTGTTTAACTGGCTGCAAACTAACGGCAACGTAACGACACATGAGATGTACCGTACCTTTAACTGTGGTGTTGGTCTGGTTATCGTTGTTGATGAAGCTGATGTAGACACAGCGCTATCTGTATTAAATGATGCCGGTGAAGATGCCTGGTTAATTGGTGGTATTGCTGACTTAGACGGCGATGCACAAGTAGAAATTACAGAGTAAGTCCGAATGTCCAGTGCAATGCCCAACATCTGTGTTTTAATTTCTGGTAATGGCTCAAACCTCCAGGCCATCATTGATGCCGTTGCGGCGGGGAAAATACACGGCAAGATCGCGTGTGTCATTTCTAACCGCCCTGACGCCTTCGGTTTAGAGCGGGCTGAAAACGCAGGGATTCCGGCGATTTGCCTGGACCACAAGACTTTTGAAGATCGCGAAAGCTATGACGCCGCACTGATGGAAACCCTCGACAGCTACGCACCTGATTGTGTGGTACTTGCCGGGTTCATGCGCATCCTGACTGCCGACTTCGTTGATCATTATTTGGGTAAATTATTGAACATTCACCCGTCTTTGTTGCCTAAGTACAAAGGGTTAAATACGCATCAACGCGCCATTGACAATGGCGACGAAGAACATGGACTCAGCGTTCATTTTGTAACACCGGAGCTTGACGGCGGCCCCGTCATCATTCAGTGTAAGGTTCCGGTGTTCAGTGACGACGATGCAGGCACGCTGGCTCAGCGTGTGCAGGAACAGGAACGCCATATTTACCCATTGGTGGTACACTGGTTTTGCGGTGGCCGATTAACAATGAATAATAATAAGGCAGTATTAGATGGGAATGTGCTTCCAGAAGGTGGTTACGCAAACGATTAAGCGCGTTGCAGGTGTTGCACTGTTTGGCCTGATGGTTCAGGCCGCTATAGCATCGACAGAGCCTGCAAATACCGCCAGTGCTCTATTAAAACCCTTTGAAGCGGTGTATTACGCTTACAAGTGGGACGACAACCTGGGCTCTGCCAAAGTATCACTTGAAGAGCTATCTCCCGGACTCTACTCGTTAACTTACCAATCCAAAGTGTCGAAGTTTTTCCTCTCTGACAAACGGTTTGAGCATTCAATATTTACCGTCGATGGCGACACTATTACGCCTCAGGAATATAATTACTCTCGCACAGGTACCGGCTCAGACAAAAGCTTACAGGTAACATTTAACCCCGGTCCCCCTGCGCTGATTAACATTTCGGACGATGATGAGCAAAGCCAGATCAACTGGGAAAATGAATTCGACAACCAGCTTTACCGCCTTGATCTGACAGTCAGACTTGCTCAGGGCATCTCAGCACTGGATTACCAGTTTATTAATTACCGCGGCCAGCAAAAACATTACGGTATTCTGGTACACGGCATGGAGCAACTGGATTTGCCCTATGGCTCTATCGAAGCTTTAAAAGTAGAAATTGAACGCGACTCAAGTTCTCGCGTCACTTATGCCTGGTTTGCACCAGACCTGAACTATCAATTGGTTCGGTTACAGCAGTTTAAAGACGGTGATGAGCAAGGCGATTTACGACTCAAAGCCTTCGCTGCCAAATAAGTTTTAGTGAAGCCTGTTCGACCTTGGTAAGTTGTTCACTACACTAGTCTTCAGGCTTGCTCCATATTTTTACCAACTTTCGGTCATTCACATACTGTTGATTCACGGATAGTCCCGAGCACGTTTGTCTTCGGTTTCACCCCAGTACGTTATCTACTCCTCTTTTTTACGCAGCTTTAACACCGTTTTCACTTGATTTTTTAGCTATCCAGCGATAGCTTTAAGGTATTCTGGTCAGACCTCAACAGGACACAATGAGGAGTAACAATGTCTGATTTAGTGTGGATACTGATAGTCTTGGTGGCGCTAGCTGTTTGTGCCTATCAACGATGTTCATTGAGCAACACGGTAATAACCGGCGCTTCCGCGCTGCTTATTGCTACGTTGTTTGGCAGCCTGGGCTTTTTTAGCTGGGTGTTCTTCGCGTTACTCGCGGTGCCTTTCGTGGTTCCGTCTGTGCGTATTCCTTATCTCACCAAACCCATGCTGGCCTTCTACCGTAAAGTCATGCCTGAAATGTCGTCTACTGAACAGGAAGCGATTGACGCGGGTACCGTATGGTGGGATGGCGAGATTTTCTCTGGTCGTCCAAACTGGCATACCTTGCACGCCATTCCTAAAGGTCGCCTCACTGCTGAAGAGCAAGCTTTCCTCGATGGCCCGGTTGACCGGGTTTGCAGCATGATTGACGAATGGCAGGTAAACCATAAAGACGCTGACTTACCGCCAGAGGTATGGGCTTATCTGAAAGAACACAAATTCTTCGCCATGATCATCAAAAAAGAATATGGCGGCCTGGATTTTTCAGCCTACGCACAATCTCGAGTTATAGCAAAACTGGCTGGTACCAGCGCAGTGCTTTCAAGCACCGTGGGTGTGCCTAATTCATTGGGTCCGGGTGAGTTGCTTCAACACTATGGTACGCAAGCACAGAAAGACCATTATTTACCCCGTTTAGCAAACGGCGATGAAATTCCCTGTTTCGCTCTGACCAGTCCGGAAGCCGGCTCAGATGCTGGCGCAATTCCTGATCAGGGCATTGTTTGCAAGGGCGAATGGGAAGGTAAAGAAGTACTGGGTATGCGCCTGACCTTCGACAAGCGCTACATCACACTGGCGCCTGTTGCGACAGTAGTCGGACTGGCATTCAAACTCTATGATCCAGACAAGTTGTTGGGTGATAAAACAGACATCGGCATTACCTGTGCGCTGATCCCCCATGACACTGAAGGACTGGACATTGGTCGCCGTCACTTCCCGCTCAACACGCCATTCCAGAACGGGCCGGTACGCGGTAACGATATCTTTGTACCACTGGACTTTATTATTGGTGGCGCAGACATGGCCGGTAAAGGCTGGCGTATGCTGATGGAATGTCTGTCGGTTGGCCGTTGTATTACCCTGCCCTCAACCTCTGCAGGTGGCGCGAAATCCTGCGCAATGTCGACGGGCGCTTATGCACGTATCCGTCGTCAGTTTAAGATCCCAATTGGCCACATGGAAGGCGTAGAAGAAATGCTTGCCCGTATTGGTGGCAATGCCTACATGATGGATGCCGTTACCCGCTTGTCTACCGTAGGCGTGGATTTGGGCGAGAAGCCATCTGTTATCTCAGCGATTTGTAAATATCATCTGACCGAACGCTCTCGCACCGTTGTTAACGACGCGATGGATGTTCACGGTGGTAAAGGGATCATGCTTGGTCCAAATAACTACCTGGGTCGAGGCTATCAGGGCATGCCGATTTCCATTACCGTGGAAGGGGCAAACATTCTGACCCGTAACATGATGATTTTTGGTCAGGGTGCGATGCGTTGTCACCCTTATGTACTGGAAGAAATCAAAGCGGCAGCCATTGACGATAAGGACGAAGCGCTTAAGGCCTTCGACAAAGCCGTGTTTGGACACATTGGTTTTGCAGTAGCGAATGCGGTTCGCAGTACTTGGTTTACGCTGACAAATGGGTACTTCCATCAGTCTCCGTTTAAAGACAGCACGGCGCGTTACTACCAGTTGCTTCAGGGCTACAGCGCCAACCTGGCGTTGTTAACCGACTTGTCGATGGGAATTCTGGGCGGTTCATTAAAACGCCGCGAGCGCTTGTCTGCTCGCCTGGGTGATTTGTTGAGTTACATTTACCTGGCCAGTGCGACCCTGAAACGCTTTGACGAAGAAGGTCGTCAGCACGAAGATTTACCGTTGATGCACTGGGCTATGCAAGATTGTATTTACCAGTTGGAAACCGCGCTCATTGACTTCCTCGATAACTTCCCTGTTACGTGGTTGGGTAAAGTGCTGAAGTTAAAGCTGATCCCATTCGGACACCGTGTTTCAAAACCAAGTGACGTAACTGAGCACGAAATCGCTCAATTGCTACAAACACCTGGTTCAGCGCGCACGCGCCTGGGAGACGGTCAATATCTAACTCGTGAACCTGGCAGCCTGCCTGGAGAACTGGAGCAAACACTGGACGATGTACTGGCCTCTGAGCCTGTTTTCGACAAGGTTTGCAAAGCATTGGGTGAGAAGCGTCAGTTTACTCAGCTCGACAAGCTTGCCGATATCGCCCTTGAGAAAGATTTGATAACGGAAGAAGAAGCCGAGTTGCTTCGCCGGACCGAAAAAGGCCGTGCGAAGATCATTGCCGTTGACGATTTTGATCACGAAGAACTGGTGGCGGCTATCCGTTAACGAGCTAAGCCTCTATCCAAAGTAAAACGCAAAAGGAAGCCAAATGGCTTCCTTTTTGTTTATTCAGGACTAAAAACCGCTAACAACATACCTTAGCGGCTTGCTGCTTTTTCGAATAATTGCTGTTTATCGGTATCAGATAAAAACGCTTGTTCTACCGCGTTTCGTTGAACAGCGTCTAACTCGTTTTGCGACAAATTTATCACAGATGCGGCTACACGATATTCGTGCGCTAAATCAATCGCTGACACGCCAGGATCATCGGTATTTAATGTCACAGCCAGGCCGGCATCCAAAAACGTCTTCATAGGATGATTAGCAGTATCGGTTACTGTAGCGGTCTGATAATTAGAAGTGGGACAGGCTTCAATACCTACAGCGTGCTCTGCCAGATAAGCCATGAGTTTGTCATCGTGACGGGCTGCAACGCCATGCCCAATGCGTTGGGCACCCAGTAATTCAATGGCATTCCAGATGCTTTGTGGTCCATCAGCTTCTCCAGCATGCACGGTGATGTGCCAGCCTGCATCCCTCGCCTGCTTGAAGTGTTCAACAAAAAGCGGCGCGGGAAAACCCAGTTCATCGCCGGCTAAATCCAGCGCGGTAATATCGGATTTGTGTGCGATAAGCCCGGCTAATTCCAGCGAGCAGGCGTCGGTACCGAATGTTCGGCTGAGAATACCTATAAGGTTAACTTTAACACCGAAATCACGCTCACCGTCCTTACAGCCTTGAACAACGGCTTCTACTACATCGGCAATATGCAGTTGGTGCGCTTGCGCCATATAGTAAGGCGAAAATCGCAACTCAACGTAGTCGAGCCCCTCGCGATGGGCATCTTCTACATTTTCGTAAGCGATGCGATGGCAAGCGTCGGTATTGGCTAATACTGAAACGCCGCAATCCAGCTTGGCAAGAAAAGCTAATAGGTCACTGGTTTTATCCTGAATCTGACAAAACGGAATAAGGCCTTCAGCCGAAGAAGCGGGTAACGAAAGTTGGTGGAGTTGTGCCAGCTCCCAGATGGTTGCCGGTCGGATGTTGCCATCCAGATGCCGATGAAGATCTACTTTAGGTATGCGTGGGTTCATCGGCACCTCGAGTGGAAAATTAATTGATTTGCAGTTTGTCCATCAGCAGTACCGCCTGGGTACGAGTGTTAATATCCAGTTTCTTCAACGCAGCGCTGATATGTGCCTTAACCGTTGCTTCTGTCACGTTCATTTCATGTGCGATTTGTTTGTTCATCATACCTGAACGCACATAACGCAACACCAGTAACTGCTTTGGCGTCAGTTCCTTAAACCGCTCCAACATATCGTTCATATTACTGCTGTGGTCTGTTAGTTTCTCCGCAATGTCCGCTGGCAACCATTGCTCTCCACCAAGCACGATATCAATTGCTTCAGCAATAGTACGTGTTGGGGTTGATTTTGGCACATAACCCGACGCCCCTAAGGCCATTGATTGAGAAATCACATCAATGTCATCGTTAGCAGATACCATCACAATCGGTAATTCCGGGAGCTTTTCTTTCGCATTGGCCAGTGTGTCGAACCAGTTAGATCCTGGCATAGACAAATCCAACAGCAATAAGTCAACGTTATCATTGCGCTGTAAAATGTCGAACAGCGCCTCGGTTGTCTCAGCTTCCAATACCTCTAACCCATCGAACAAAGGGGTGAGTGCCGCGGACAGTGCTTCCCGAAATAACGGGTGGTCATCAGCAATAACAAATCGCATCTATAAAGGCCTCAAATCGCTTTCTACTGCATATTTAGCATAGGGTAATACTAAAGATTAACATAATGAAGTAAAGAATTGGATTCTTGGTGATTTTTTTCGTTTTTTGCTTGGTTTTCTGTGGTGGCAGAGTAAAATTGCCGGCCGTAATTCGAGCATTGGAGAAAAAGTGGCCAATAAAGACAATATTTTTGCTACGCCCCGTGAGCACGTTAGCGATTTTTGTTTTGATGACGCGGTAGCTGAGGTATTTCCGGATATGATCAACCGGTCAGTGCCCGGTTATCAAACCATCATTGATACCATTGGTGAACTTGGGCAGGCTTACGTAACCCCTCAATCCAATGTGTTTGACCTTGGCTGCTCACTGGGGGCCGCATCACTGTCGGTTGCGCGACGCTGTCCGCCAGACCAGTGCCAGATTTATGCTATAGACAGCTCGGAGGCCATGGTAAAACGCTGCCAGCGCGTCGTAGACGCCTTTAATCTACCTAACCAAATAGCGGTGTCGGAAGGTTATGCACAGTCTGTTGAGATTCAAAATGCATCTATGGTGATTATGAATTTCACACTGCAGTTTATCGCACCCGATGAACGAAAAGCCCTGTTAAAAACCATTTATGACGGCCTGAACCCCGGTGGTATTTTTGTGCTGTCTGAAAAGGTGAAACACGAACAGGACTCAGGTAACCACCTGATTAATAACCTGCACCTCAACTTCAAACGCAACAATGGCTACAGTGAACTGGAAATAAGTCAAAAGCGTGCGGCACTTGAAAACGTTATGCTGATTGATAGTTTCTCAACCCATGAAAGCCGTTTACGCGAAATCGGCTTTTCCGATGTGGTGATGTGGTACAAGTGCTACAATTTTATGTCTCTAGTGGCAATTAAGTAAGGTAAATCAATGAGTGCACACGCTTTGTTTTCCGCGGCTTATCAGGATTTACTACAAGGTCCGCTGGCCCACTGGCTAAATACCCTGCCCCAACAAATGGACGACTGGTATCGCAACGCGTTGCACGGTGAGTTCAAGAAGTGGCAAAAGCTGGTTGATAAGTTACCTGCCATAGAGGCTGATAATATTGACCTGTTAAACAGCGTCACAGTAAACAGCAATGCCCCGGTGTCTGAATATCAACAGAAACACATTGAAGGTTTACTGAAACAATTTATGCCCTGGCGAAAAGGCCCGTTCCATATCCATGGCATTCATATCGACACCGAATGGCGTTCAGACTGGAAGTGGGATCGGGTAAAGCCCCATATTGCGCCGCTGGCAGGGAAACAGGTGCTGGATGTTGGCTGTGGAAGTGGTTATCACCTGTGGCGTATGCGCGGAGAAGGCGCAGCTAATGTTTACGGCATTGACCCCACACAGCTGTTCCTTATTCAGTTTCTGGCGACTAAACACTTCATTGGCGACGCGCCAGTACACTTGTTACCTCTGGGTATTGAACAAATGCAGCCGCTAAAGGCGTTTGATACAGTGTTTTCCATGGGTGTACTATATCACCGCAAAGATCCCATGTTGTTTCTGCAACAATTGAAGGACCAGCTCAAGCCAGGCGGGCAATTAGTATTGGAAACCCTGGTTGTCGACGGTGATGAGAACACGGTACTGATGGCCGGAGAACGTTATGCGCAAATGCGTAACGTGTGGTTCCTGCCGAGTTGCGAGGCGTTAAAAGTATGGTTGACGCGCCTTGGATTCGTCGACTGTAAAACCGTCGATGTCAGTGTTACGTCTATTGAAGAGCAGCGTGCCACACCCTGGATGACAAACCACTCTCTGGTCGACTTTCTCGACTCCAATGATCACAGTAAAACTATCGAAGGTTATCCTGCCCCTACTCGCGCCGTGATCACAGCAACAAAGAGGTAAATCCTTAAAGCGGCCTGTGCCAACAAAAACTGGCCGCTTTGTTGTAAATTTTACACAGCCCACACATGTCGATGTGGCTTTTATTCTGTGGCGCGACAAGCAATTCGACAAATATTTCTTCACCAACCACTGCAAACGACCAATTTTTGTGCAACACTGGCATTTGGCTCATTATTCATCGCTGTACGATCGGGTTTTATCTAACTTTGGCACAGATGTTGTAGGCATCATTGACTAATCACCTTAGAAACTGTGCTATCAGCTCATAAAATAAGGCAGCGCCATGGATATTTCTTTATTTCTTGAAGAACATCAGCTCCCGGAAAGCTACAAAGACATCGCACAAAAATGGTTCATTCCATTAGCTGAGGATTTAGCAGAGCACCAAATTGGTGCAAAGAGTCCATATTTCGTTGGCATCAACGGCTGCCAGGGGTCTGGAAAATCAACGCTGTGTGACTTCTTAGTGTATTACCTTTCACAGCATAAAAACCTGAAAGTCGTGTCTCTGTCGATGGATGATTTCTATCTGGACCAGTCCAGCCGCAATGCGTTGGCGGTAAAAGTTCACCCATTGCTGGCTACCCGCGGCGTGCCTGGTACCCACGACACAAGGCTGGCTTTAAAAACGTACGAACAGCTTGGTCTTTACGGCACGGCCTCCATCCCTCGATTCAACAAAGCAATTGATAATCCTTTTCCCGTTACAGAATGGCCTGTGGTGAATACCCCGGTTGACATTGTATTGATGGAAGGATGGTGCTGGGGTGTTATGCCACAAGCCGAGGCGGCTCTTTCGGTGCCAGTGAACACCCTAGAGAAAGAAGAAGATTCATTGGGCATCTGGCGCCGTTTTGTTAATCGTCAGCTCGCTAATCACTACGTACCACTGTATGCCCGAATGCAAAGCTGGGTTATGTTAAAAGCGCCGTCGTTTGATCAGGTGTATCAATGGCGTACAGAGCAAGAGCACAAATTAGCCGCCCGTGTTGGCAGCGACCATCCCGGTATTATGTCAGACCAACAGATAGCGCGTTTTATACAGCATTATCAGCGCTTAACTGAGCATGGATTAGCCACTTTGCCGGCAAAATGTGATTATGTGTTTCACCTGGATGCACAGCGCCAAATACAACAAGTAGAACAAAAACGAGAAAAGGTAGTTGAATGAAACAGTCAGACACTGTGATTTTTACCGACATGGACGGCACGTTGCTCGATCACCATACGTACAGTTTTGCCGCCGCCGTCCCCACGTTGGATAAGTTAAAAACGCAGGGCACGCCCGTGATCCCGAACACCAGTAAAACGTTTCTGGAAATGGTTGAGCTGCGCGAAAAAATAGGTCTGAAAGGCCCGTTTATTATTGAAAATGGTGCCGCTGCATTTATTCCCCACGGCTTTTTTGAGCAAAAGCCTGCGGGTACTACCTGGCAGGACGGCTTTTGGTGTAAGTCGTTTATATCGTCCAAAGGTTACTGGCTAAAACTACTTGAGTTAGTAAAAGCCGATTTTGCAGCTGAATTCACACATTTCAGCGAAATGTCGGTTCAGGAAATAATGGACGCAACTGGTTTGAGCGAAGAAGACGCGCAACTGGCTGCGAAACGTCAATATGGCGAACCCGTGCTTTGGCTTGGCACAAAAGACAGGAAACAAGCGTTTTTACAAGCCGTGAAAGAACGCGGTGCCACACCGCTTGAAGGTGGCAGATTTATTCACATTTCTGGTGAGTGTACCAAAGGTAAAGCCCTGCGCTGGTTTATGGAGGAATATCGTCGTCAAACCGCAACCGATGTCACGTCAGTGGCACTGGGCGACGGCAAAAACGACATTGCGATGATGGAAGCGGCGGATATTGCAGTACGCATTGCCTCTCCCACCCATCAGCCTCCTGCCCTCAATAAAAAAGATAATGTTTATACCAGCACCTTACTCGGCCCTGAAGGCTGGACAGAAATGCTCACACAATTGCTTTCATTGAAAGATTAGGAGGACACATGGCCGATTTTTATCAAAACGGTGTAGTTACCACGTTACACAACCTGGCAAGCCGCTCAACAGAAGCGCTTGAAGCAGAGTTGCTGCGATTCTCGCAAAAGCGTCCGATGGCACTGATTCTGCCTTCACTGTTTTCAGAACTGGAAGGGCCAGCGCTATCCCATATCGTCGACGAACTGGTAGATGTACCTTATTTGTCGGAAATTGTAATCGGTCTGGATCGCGCAGATGCCGATCAGTACCGTCACGCACAGGGCTTTTTTAAACGCCTGCCACAACATCACCGTATTTTATGGAACGACGGCCCCCGCTTAAAAGCCATCGACGAAGAGTTGCAGGCCCTTGATCTTGCGCCAAAAGAGCTCGGTAAAGGCCGAAACGTTTGGTACTGCATGGGGTATATTCTGGCGTCGAATAAAGCTGAATCGGTTGCCTTGCACGACTGCGACATTGTTACTTACAAGCGCGACCTGTTGGCTCGCCTTATTTACCCGGTCGCTAACCCTCAGTTTAACTATGAGTTCTGTAAAGGCTACTACGCACGTGTTGCCGATGGCAAAATCAACGGCCGTGTATCGCGCCTGTTAGTTACCCCACTGCTACGCGCATTAAAACGCACACTGGGTGATAACGAATACATTGAGTTTATGGACAGCTTCCGCTATCCACTTGCCGGTGAATTTTCGTTCCGCCGTGACGTGTTGAATGACATTCGCATCCCCAGTGACTGGGGCCTGGAAATCGGCGTATTGTCTGAAATGCATCGCAACTATTCTCACAACCGCTTGTGTCAGGCTGATATCGCCGATGCCTACGATCACAAACACCAGGACCTGTCGCTCAACAACGAACAAGGCGGGTTGTCTAAGATGTCTATCGACATCACTAAAGCGGTATTCAGAAAACTGGCCACACAAGGCTTTTCGTTTAGCAACGAGATGTTCCGTTCTATTAAAGCCACGTATTTCCGAATCGCGCTGGACTTTATTGAGACCTATCACAACGATGCGGTAATGAACGGCTTAACGCTGGATATCCACAGCGAAGAGAAAGCCGTAGAAATGTTTGCCAGCAATATCATGAAAGCCGGCCAACACTTCCTGGAAAACCCCATGGAAACCCCGTTTATTCCAAGCTGGAACCGGGTAACCAGTGCGGTACCGGATATTCTGGATCGTTTACTGGAGGCCGTTGAAGCAGATACTGAAGAGTTCAGAGGGTAGCCAATGACGAAACACTGGGATTACTTACACGAAAAAATCAGTCACCACCTGCAGTTTATTTATGCGGATGTGGTGACAGATATCCCAATGGGTGAGCTGGCTACTCAGCTTATGAACACCATTGGGTTAAATAACGAAGAAGACATTCAGATCCCTGCGCCACACCAGAATTACTGGGATGAACAGGATATTGTAATGATCACTTACGGCGACAGTGTGATGAATCAGCACGAATCGCCGTTGTTTACCTTGTATCGCTTTTTACATACCTACTGTAAAAGTACCATCAACAAGGTGCATATCTTACCGTTTTACCCGTTTAGCTCGGACGACGGCTTTTCGGTAATTAACTATTCCAGTGTTAACGAAGGGCTTGGCACCTGGTCAGACATACACCGTATCGCGGCCGATTATGGTTTGATGTTTGATTTAGTGATCAACCACTGCTCGTCACGCAGTGTCTGGTTCGACAACTTTATTAAGGGCGAGGGTCCCGGGAGTGATTTTTTCATGACCGCAGACCCGTCTGATGATCTGTCTGAAGTGACCCGACCGCGCACCAGCCCCCTGTTGCGAGAAACCGAAACCGCCAACGGTACGCAACATGTCTGGTGTACGTTCAGTCATGATCAGGTGGATTTTGACTTCAGAAACCCCAAGGTATTGTTGACCTTTATCCAAATCATCAAACATTACATCGACAATGGTGCCAAGCTGTTTCGTTTAGATGCCGTGGCTTTCCTATGGAAAATTATCGGCACTAAATGCATCAACCTGCCGCAGACCCACGAAGTGATTCGTCTGATGCGCACGCTCATTGAGCACGTTGATCCCAGTATTATTATTATTACTGAAACTAACATCCCTAACCGTGAGAACCTCACCTATTTTGGTAATGCCAACGAAGCACATGCGATATATAACTTCTCGCTTCCGCCTCTGTTAGTTAACACCATGGTGAGCGGCGATTGTACTTATCTGAAAAACTGGATGATGAGCATGCCACCGGCGCAAAACGGCACGACGTATTTTAACTTTATTGCCTCACACGATGGCATTGGGTTACGACCGGCAGAAGGGTTACTGAGTGATGATGAACTGGGTACGTTAGTGCAGGCTATGCAAAATTTTGGCGGGCGTATTTCGTGGCGTTCTTCTGAAAATGGTCAGCAGAAGCCTTATGAGATCAACATAACCTTGTTTGATGCCATGCAAGGCACAGTAAAAGGCCCCGACAAGTATCAGATCGACCGCTTCTTGTGCGCGCATGCCATTATGCTGGGTATGGAAGGTATTCCAGGCCTGTATATTCACAGCCTGCTGGGCACGTCAAACGATTACGAAAAAGTCGCGAATACCGGACAAAATCGTTCAATAAACCGCAAGCGCTGGGAATACAGCGAACTCGAGACATTGCTCGACTCGCCCTACTCTCAGCACCACAAGGTGCTAACCCGTTTGTCGCAGTTGATCCGCATTCGTAAAGCCCAGGAAGCGTTCCACCCGAATGCTACGCAGTTTACGTTGCAGTTAGGCAACAAACTGTTTGGTTATTGGCGTCAAAGTCTGAATCGCAGACAGAGCATTTTCTGTATCAGTAACGTTACCGATGAGGAACAGTCAATTCTGTTGTCAGATATTAATCTGATTGGTACCGACAACTGGATTGATCTTATCAGTCGTGAACAGGTTGAAGATGTGCTCGGCTTTATGCAGCTCAAACCTTACCAGACCGTGTGGTTGAGCAACATGGATTACGAAGAATACCGCAAAGCCAATAATTAATACTTGCAGCGGCAAACAAAGGGCTGTCGGCCTTCTTGTTTGCCGCTATTCTGTTCCCCACAGTCTGAACATTGGTGTTATACTGCGCGCCTCATTGAATTGTAAGACATTCTCATGGCTGCGAATCCCTGGTTACCCCTACAAGATGCAATTAATCTACTGCTTTCTTCTGCACCATTACCGGCAGAATCGGTTAGCGTGCCCCTTCTGGAAGCACTGAACCGGGTAGCCAGCCAGGACGTCTTTGCCCCGGTCAACGTTCCGCCCTGTGATAACTCCGCCATGGACGGTTATGTGATGCATGCGGATGACGCACAGATGGGCAAGCAACTCCCTGTTGTGGCACGTATTTTCGCCGGTGACTCCAAAGACTACGCGATAGCACGGGGTGAATGTGCCCGCATCATGACCGGCGCTCCAATTCCAGCCATGTGCAATGCGGTGGTTATGCAGGAAGACGTCACTGCTCAGGATGATCAAATCACCCTAAACGAAACCGTCGGCGCTGGGGCCAACATCCGTCCGGTCGGTACCGATATCGTCTCCGGTGACTGCATCATTAAGGCCGGTTCGCGATTAACGCCGGCTCACCTCACTTTACTCAGCTCGTTAGGCCTCGCAAAAGTGTCAGTGTACCCCTCTATCACGGTTGGTTTACTGGCCACGGGAGACGAGCTGAAAGCTGCGGGCGAACCGTTGGCTAAAGGGCAAATTTACGAGTCTAATCGCATTGGCGTTGCAGCGTTATTGCACCAATGTCAGGTTACCTTGATCGATTACGGCATAGTGCCGGATCATCCGCCAACCATTCGCGAAACCCTGGAAACGGCAGCACAGCAATGTGATCTGGTCATTTCCAGCGGTGGTGTTTCAGTGGGAGACGCGGACTTTATCAAGGATATTTTGGCAGAGCTGGGGGATGTGGCCTTTTGGAAAGTAGCCATTAAGCCGGGTAAGCCGTTTGCGTTCGGACATATCAACAATGCCTTGTTTTGCGGACTCCCCGGAAATCCGGTATCGGCTTATGTGACCACAGAACAACTGGTTTTCCCGCTGATTCGACAGCTACAGGGTGAACAAGTCTGTGCCCATTCACATCGTCAACACATCCCCGCGGTGTTATCGACGTCCATAAAACGCCGTCCCGGACGACTCGATTTCCAGCGAGCAACATTTCACGTAGATGCAGACAATAAGGTCGTGGTTACCCCGCACGCTAAACAAAGCTCGGGCGTGATGACTGGCATCGTTCAGGCCAACTGTTACATGCTGATACCAGCAGACGTGAGTGAATTACAGGCGGGTGACAGCATTATGATCCAACCATTTAGCATTTGGGAAAACACATCGGCATGAGTATGATTTCCCGGCGCACTGCGTTAGAAAGTCAGCGCCTGATTAAACTTGCATGGCCCCTGCTGATTGCGCAAATTACCCAAATGCTGATGGGTGTAAGTGACACTATAATCGCGGGTCGATACAGCGCCGTCGACATGGCAGCCGTGGCTCTGGGATTCAGCATTACCATTCCTGTAATGAGCTTCATACAAGGTATTGCCCTGGCGATTCCACCTCTGGTATCACGACTACATGGCGCAAAAGCACTCCATCAGGTCGCTAACACCACGCAACAAGCCGGTTATCTGTTAATACTCATCAGTGTATTGCCTTTTACCGCTGCCTTTTTCGCGTCTGACATTGTGTCGGTTTTTCCTATGGATGCAAACCTGGCAGCCATCACAGCGGATTACGTACGCTATGTGTACTGGTCTTTCCCGGCATTTGCGCTGTACCAGTGGTCTCGCAACTACTGTGAAGCGCTCGGGCATACCAAACCCAGTATGATCATTACCGTCATTGGCCTGGTCGTGAATATTGCTGGTAACTTTTTGTTTGTTTATGGCGGCTGGGGCATTCCGGCATTCGGCGGTGCGGGCTGTGGAATAGCGACAGCGTTGGTTTTTGTTGCCATGAGCATTGCCACCCTGATTTACATTCGCGTTGCGCCGAGACTGCAATCCTTCAAGCTGTTTACACAATGGTATGCTCCCAATTTTGGGGAAATCAAATCTACCTTGATATTCGGCTTGCCGATAGCCATGACCATTCTGTTTGAAGTTACCCTGTTTGCGGTTATTGCCTTATTACTCGCGCCGTTTGGCGCCAATGTGGTCGCCGCCCATCAGATTGCGCTTAATTTTTCCGCCCTGATGTTCATGTTCCCATTGAGCATGGGCATGGCAACCTCCATTCGCGTTGGTTATCGCATAGGGCAGAATCGCCCTCAACAGGCACGCACCGCGGTGAAAAGCGCGTTGTGTATAGGTACTTTTGTTGCCTGCCTGACTGCGTGTTTCACGGTTCTGGCAAAGGGCTTCATTATCGGCTTATATACCAGCAACGAAGAAGTGTTTGCTATTTCCTTCAAACTCTTGCTGTTCGCGGCCATCTTTCAGTTCTCAGATGCCGTGCAGGTTATTTCTGCCAACGCATTGCGCGGTTATAAAGACACCACAGCCATGTTCTACATTACCTTTTGCGCCTACTGGCTCATTGGTTTGCCCGTCGGTGTTATTCTGGGGCGTACAGACTGGGTAACCGCAGCACCGCTTGCCGCAACCGGGTTCTGGCTGGGCATTATTGCCGGCCTCACCAGCGCCGCTATTATGCTGGGGGCCCGTCTGTACTATATTCAACGCAGACTATCCTGAGCGGGTGCTTCGATGAAAAAAACCGTTAAGAAACTCGACAATAATGTTGTAAAAGCGCTGACCCTGGCTTGCGAAACAGCGAAAGACTGGGATATTGGATTTGAGTGGCTTACCCACTCTGCCAGATACGACCACTTTCCGGGAAGTTTAATGGTGACCTGTGTCTTTAATATCGATGCAGAGGTCTCTCAAGCAGAGCAACAAGGAGACGATAAGCGTATGCGCCAGTTGATACAACAGCAATTGCTTAAGGCGGGCATCAGGCTCAAAGACAGCCGACATCATGTGAGGTTTGACAGTGAAGAAAGCTGCCTGCGTGAAGATAACGGAAACTGGCAGCAACGACTAACACGTCTGGTTGGCTAAACACCAACTCTTGCTGGTTACATGCAGTCAGCGCAATGCATAACGGCCTCGGCGTATTTTACTTGCAAAGTAATGATAACGTACCCATAGTACCGAATTAGCAATGTCACGGAGTCATCCATGGAAGATTTTTACGCGTTGCGCGTGTTTTTAGCAGCGTTTTTCACCTTTGTCGCGGTATTTTACACCAGCTTGGTTCTTGTAAAAAACCGCAAGCAAGCCCCTGTTGTGTGCATGGGCGAACGCTTTAGCCAGCACTGGTGGAATCATGTCACGTTCCGGGTGTTTCGGGTCAGCATATGGGCTGTATGTGTGACGAGGCTATTCGAACCGGCTACCGATCAGTATCTTATGCGGTTTAACGCCATAGAGATACCCCAGATCATGTGGGCTGGCGCTGCGTTTATGGTGTTGGGATTTGGTCTGGCCATTGCTGCTAATTTTTCTCTGGGTAAACAATGGCGCAGTGGTGTTGACAGTACCGCAACCCAACAATTGGTAAGTCATGGCCTGTATAACATTAGCCGTAATCCAGCCTATGTGGGCGTTGCTATTGCTCAGGCAGGCTTCTTCATGGCCCTTCCCTCTTTATTTACCCTGGTGTGCTTAGTCGTTGGTTGGCATGCACTTTACACTCAGGTTAAAATTGAAGAGGTAGAACTTTCCTCGCAGTTTTCGAACGACTATCAGCAATACCAACAAAGTGTGCCACGCTGGCTTTGATATGATTGATTATATTCCCGTCCTTATCTATTTTTTCGCCGTTATTGATCCCGTAGGTACCCTACCGGTTTTTATGGCATCCACTGCCCATCATACGGCTAAGCAGCGCAGAAACATTGCGCTGATCGCATTTGCAGCCTCCAGTTTTGTTTTACTGTTTTTTATAGTGGCCGGTGAACTGATTCTGACCGCCATGCATATTCCGCTACCCGCGTTTCAGATTGCAGGTGGCATTGTCTTGTTCTTGTTTGCGCTTTCGATGATTTTTGGTGAAGGTAAGCCGGAGCAGGAACTCAAAATGGCCGATAACGCTCGCGAGACGGCGATATTCCCTATTGCAGTACCTTCCATTGCGAGCCCAGGTGCCATGCTGGCTGCCGTGCTCTTAACCAAGAACAATGTGTACACCATTTGGGAGCAGGCCCAGACCGCAGCAATGATGATGATCGTACTGGTGATCACTCTGATTCTTATGTTGGGCAGCAGTGTGATTATTCGCGTAATTGGCCCAATGGGCGCCAATATCATTAGTCGGGTCATGGGATTTATTCTGGCATCGCTGGCCACGACCAATATTCTGGCTGGCATCACGGATTACTTTGGTATTGTGCTGCCTCAGTGATAGTGCTTGTCGTGACGGTGTGAATACGGATGATCCGAATGCCCTTGAGGTGTATGCCCTTGAAGTGAATGCCCATTGCGATTAACACGCACTTCAGGGGAATCAGGGTGCGGCGTTTGTTGCCATAGGTCGCCAATAACCGGGTCTTCTTCGTCTGTGTGTTCTTCCCAATGATAGCGTTTCACTGCGGGTTTCGGGTCGCGCTTCCAGTACAACACCGCGGCAATCACCCCTCCCAGTGCGCCAAAGAAATGCGCCTCGTAGGAAATCCCCGGGTCTCGTGGGAAAATACTCATGACCATACCGCCGTACATGAAAAAAGCGATCATCATCAACGCTACAGAGCGCTTGTCTTTCCGCAACAAACTCACTGTAAACAAAAAGAAAAACAGGCCGTGACTCACTCCGCTGGCACCAAGGTGAACGGATTCTCTGCCAAATAGCCAGATACCCAGCCCCGACGTCAGCCAAGCCCACAGCAGCACCTTTCCTCGCGAGGACGGGTAACCGTAACGCACCATACTGCCCAACACAATTAACGGCAACGTATTGTTGAACAGGTGTTCATATGAACCGTGTACTAACGGCGAAGTAACAATGCCATACAGCCGGGCGATTTCATGGGGGGCGACACCCAACAGCGACAAATCCCATTTAAACAGGACCCCGGCAGACTGAATCACCCATAATACGGCTACCGCCATGACAACTGGCAAGATAGAGGGAGTAAGTTGATAAGCGTTGTATCGTTTCATTCCCTAGATATAGGGACGTACGACAAAAAGATCAATCCAGCCAGTCGGACGGTGTATCGATGTCCCAACCCGCTTCTTTGAGCGGCACCCGAGTTACCCGTTGATTATTAGTCTGAAACTGATGACGAATTATCTTACCGGCTCCCTGATCGCCAGCCAGGTTATCCAGCAAATAGCGATGTGCCGGGGCAAATATAGCCGGTGCCCCCAGCAAGCCATCATACTGACTCGCAGTAATACAGGTTGGCTTGTAGGCACTACAGAGTGTGGAAATACTATTTGCGGTAATGCCCGCTTGGTCGCCTAGGCCAAGAATTAACGCTTTGTTGTCATCAACGGACTGATTTGCCAGTATCACGCTACTTGCCAGGCCGGTTTCCCATTTCGGATTAAAGAGTATATGAATATCACTGGGCAAATTCGCCCGTATCGCCTCGTGCCAGTGCCCGGTAATTATTGACAGCGCAGTCAGCCCGGCACGCTGGTATTGTCGATACACATGCCATAGCAACGGCAACTGGGAATCGGGGTGAGTGGACAACAGTTTATTGCCACCATAGCGACTAGCCTGACCGCCAGCGAGGATCACTGCATGGAAACCAGTAAGTTCGGGGTTAGCGCTATGCTTGCTCAAGTGGCTCTGCTTCTTCAAGTAACTGGGGAAGAGGAATAGCGCCAACAGGACGATACAACACCAGTGTTTCGGCGATTTTATCCTGAATAGTTTGCCGGTTCGGGTCCCAAAACACCTGAATAAAGCCCAATAGACCGGTGGCAATACCTGCGCCATAGCCACCGTAGCGGCCAAAACTTTCCCACAGGTTAAGTGGACTACCGTCGAGCTTGATCACTTTAATACGCAGCAGCTTTTTGCCAATGGTGTGCCCCCGCCACCAGGCGGTTAATACACTGTAATACAAGGCTGCCCAACCAAACCCTAAACCCAGATCGCGAATGATTCCCTCTACCCATCCAATGATACTTTGTGAGCGCTGGGTATTGTTGTCGTTCCCCAGTCCTAATTTCACAGTTGGCTCTTGTGATGCGTCCTCGTCGGCGGAAACCGAGTCCTCTGATGGCGCATTCGCCGTTTCGCTGTCAGTTTGATTGTATGCATTAAACGCTGAGGTATATAACTCAGTCAGCTCCGACTGGGTTTTCGGGTCAATGTCTTTGTCAGCAAAAAAGGCCTCAAGCTTGCGGTCAAATTCCGCATTCGAAATGCCCGTCTCGGCAATGGCTTCGCCAAAGTCGGAGGCTATCTCTTTGTAGCAGTCTACATTGTCTTCACACGCTCGCCAGGCAAGGTGCTGAGCAAGGCCAATACCGGCTTCCGCCCATTGCTTGGAATTCTCAGGAGAACCGTATTCGGGTATGGGTGTGCTGTTATATGCATCAACAATCCCATAAGTCACCAGGAACAACAGGCATGCCGCCGAAAGCCGCAACATTTTTCTTGCTGTTGTTCGCTTGGTTCCTTTGGCCAGATGGCTGCCCGCCTTAAAAAACGTAACGGCAACAAAACACGCCAACACGAAAGCATGGGCTGAACTCAACATGGCGATAATGGCAATATCAATGATTTGCGCAAGCAAGCGGCGCATGGGTGATGCCAACGGTTGACCGAGCAAGGCGTCGGCGACGCCAAAGGCATAAGGCGTTACGATTTCCCGGGTTTCCTTATTGGATAACGCCTTGTCGTCGGTGTTAGCTGGCTCAGGTGCCGAATTAGGTGCTGGTAGCGGCGCAGATGAATCAGTCATACGTAGCCATCCCTGTCGTATTGATATAATTGATTATTGTACTTTGTTCTAGCGGTTCGCTGTGCTCGGAAGACACATACGGCGGGGCTGGCCCGCCTTATGTGTTATTTATACGCCTTTTTGACAACCAACAACAGCGGCGGCGTTATTTTTTCTGTAACGATTTAATGCCCCGACTCAAGCCATCCAGTGTCAGCGGGAACATCCGGCTCTCCATTAACTCATTAATCAGGCTTACCGACTGATAATAGGGCCAGTAATTTTCAGGCTGCGGATTTAACCAGATACAATGCTGAAAGTGCTGGGTCAGGCGTTGCATCCAGGTTGCGCCTGGTTCTTCATTCCAGTGCTCGACACTGCCACCTGAATAGGCAATCTCATAGGGCCCCATAGTGGCATCACCCACAAAAATCACTTTGTAGTCGCGGCCGTAGCGGTGAATGATATCCCACACATCAATTCGTTCGTTGTCTCGTCTGGCGTTGTCTTTCCACACCGATTCATACACACAGTTGTGAAAATAGTAGTAATCCAGGTGCTTAAATTCGGTGTGCACTGCCGAGAATAATTCCTGAACCCCTTTTACGTAAGCATCCATGGAACCGCCGACGTCGAAGAACATTAGCACCTTTACCGCGTTGTGACGTTCAGGCTGCATATGGATATCCAGCATACCACCCTGCCTGGCTGTGCTGGAAATGGTCTGCTGCATGTCTAATTCTTCACTGGCACCGGTCCGGGCGAACTGGCGTAACTTACGCAGAGCCATTTTAAGGTTACGCGTACCCACTTCAGCATTACTGTCAAAGTTCTTAAATTCCCTTTTATCCCAGACCTTTACGGCAGAAAACTTACGATTTCCATCCTGACCGATACGCACGCCTTCGGGATTGTCGCCATAGGCGCCAAAGGGGCTGGTTCCACCGGTCCCTACCCATTTATTACCGCCAGCGTGACGCTTTTGTTGCTCTTCCAGCCGCTCACGTAAAGTCTTCATTAATTCTTCAAGGCCGCCTTCACGACGCAGTTTTTCGCGCTCTTCTGGTGTCAGGTGTTTTTCGAATTCCTTGCGCAGCCACTCCTCAGGAATGCTGCCACCAAACAAATCGATGGCCTCTACCCCTTCAAAATAAGCAGCAAATGCCCGGTCGAACTTGTCGAACTGGGATTCATCTTTCACCATCACAATGCGGGCTAAATAATAGAACTGTTGCAGGTCGGCATAGACCACCTGCTTTTCCAGCGCTTTTAATAAATCCAGCAGTTCGCGCAACGACGTACTGACCCCGTATTTGCGCAGTGTGAAAAAGAAGTCAACCAACATTAGCGTCGTGCCATAAAGACCAGTTTTTCAAACAGGTGAATATCCTGTTCGTTCTTCAATAACGCACCGTAGAGCGGCGGGATACTGGCTTTGCTGTCGCTGTTTTGCAGAGCCTCGGGGGGAATATCTTCCGCCACTAGTAATTTCAGCCAGTCAATCAGCTCTGAGGTAGAAGGCTTTTTCTTCAGCCCCGGTACCTCTCGAATATTGAAAAATGACGTCAGCGCTTCTTCTAGCAGTCGCTGTTTTATATTCGGGCAATGGACCTGCACAATCTGGCGCATTTCATCGGGTGTCGGGAACTTAATGTAGTGGAAGAAACAACGGCGGAGAAACGCATCCGGCAGCTCTTTTTCGTTGTTTGAGGTGATGATCACTACCGGGCGCTGCGCCGCTTTTACGTATTGCTGAGTCTCATAAACAAAGAATTCCATCTTATCCAGCTCCAGCAACAGGTCATTTGGAAACTCGATGTCAGCCTTGTCGATTTCGTCAATTAACAGTACCGGGCGTTTATCTGCCTCAAACGCCTGCCAGAGTTTGCCTTTTACAATGTAGTTGCTGATGTCGTGCACCCGATCATCGCCCAGTTGAGAATCACGCAGGCGCGACACAGCATCATATTCATACAGGCCCTGCTGTGCCTTCGTTGTGGATTTGATGTGCCACTGGATTAAATCCGTGCCCAGGCTGGTGGCTAATTCTTCTGCCAAACGGGTTTTCCCGGTACCCGGTTCGCCTTTAATTAATAGCGGTCGCTCCAGCGTAATCGCGGCGTTAACCGCAAGCTGCAGGTCGTCACTGGCGATATAATTTTCAGTACCTTTAAAAGCCATGTTTATCCTCGAATCTGTAAACCATTAAAATAACCATAACATATAGCGAAAATCACTTTGCTTTTTTCAGCTTAATAACAATGATATAGGGGTAACCAAAAGAGCTCTTTTGTGCACCAACGACACAAGCTTTGTTCGCAAAGCACTATGTTCTAATATTGTAGAGCTCAGGACAAACAAAAAGGAACAAGCATGCAAGTTTTTGAAGATAATTCACTTTCTATCGGTAATACGCCACTGGTTAAATTAAATCGCGTCACATCGGGAAATGTTTACGCGAAGATCGAATCTCGCAACCCGAGTTTCAGCGTAAAATGCCGTATTGGTGCAAACATGATCTGGGACGCGGAAAAGCGTGGCGTCCTGACTGCCGGTAAAGAGATTGTAGAGCCTACCAGCGGAAACACAGGTATCGCTCTGGCGTTCGTTGCGGCTGCACGTGGTTACAAAATCACCCTGACAATGCCTTCAAGCATGAGCCTGGAGCGCCGTAAATTGCTAAAAGCCCTGGGTGCAAACCTGGTATTAACTGAAGCGCCTAAAGGCATGAAAGGTGCAGTGGCAGCCGCTCAGGAAATCGTTGACGCGAACCCTGACAAGTTTGTTTTGTTACAACAGTTCGAAAACCCGGCTAACCCTGAAATCCACGAGAAAACTACCGGTCCTGAGATTTGGGAAGCGACTGAAGGTAAAGTAGATGCGTTCGTAGCCGGTGTAGGTACGGGTGGTACTATTACCGGTGTTAGCCGTTACATTAAGAATACACAGGGCAAAGCGATTACTTCTGTTGCTGTTGAGCCAACAGATTCACCTGTTATCACGCAGGCAAAAGCCGGTGAAGAATTAACACCTGGACCACACAAGATTCAAGGCATCGGCGCAGGCTTCATTCCGGGCAACCTGGACCTGGATCTGGTTGACGAAGTTGAGCAGGTAACTAACGAAGAGTGTATGGAAATGGCGCATCGCCTGATGGTGGAAGAAGGCATCCTTGCCGGTATCTCTTCAGGTGCGGCTGTTGTTGCTGCCAAGCGTTTTGCTGAGCGTCCAGAGAACAAAGACAAGGTCGTCGTAGTATTACTGGCCAGTGGTACTGAACGTTACCTGTCCAGCCCACTGTTTGCTGGCGCCTTCGGTGAACAGGAAGAAGTACAGTAAACCCATTGCATCACACATGCTAATTACAACGGGGCCATTTGGCCCCGTTGTTCATTCTGGCCCAAAGTTGCCTTTCAAATCTAATCCCTGCTACTCTAATAACAACAATTACAGGTTGATATTCAATGAAAAAATTACTTCATTTGCTGTGTTTAGCCGGCTTGCTAACGTTACTGATTGGCTGTGAAAAAGAAGAACGTATCGGGCGTTACGGAATGCTCGATGAGAATACCCCCGAATACACAGCCGTTATGTTTATTCGCGGTGTTTACAGCGATGACTCGATTGATCGTGCGGTGAGTATCAGTACTGATCGCTTGGCCCGTATTCTTAAGCGCTACCACACAAACAACAATGTTCAGCGACACCTGTTTAACCTGAAATACGATACGGTTGAGGTCACGCCGCAAACAGGCCAGTCAATTGGTAGAAGTGAATATTCAGATAGCGCCGTGGTTACCTTGTTCTTTTCTGGTCAGTACAATGGCGATAAGGTGGAAGACCTGCGTACACTGGAACTGCTGAAAGTGAATGGTCGCTGGAAAGTCGACAAAGTACAGGCAGACCCGTTCCTGTAACGGGCCGCCATTGTGCTGTCTGCACAGCTAAAAATGTTCCCATTTTCCCGATTTAAATACAAAACCACTTTTTGAAATGGGATGGGCAAAACCCTGTTTGTCGAACAGGATTTCCTGAATTGTCGCCAGGCTGACCATATCTTCACTACCGGTAATCAGCACTACGTCTCTGGCAGGCACATAAACCACGATATCCCCTTTCACCGGAAACTGTTGTTTGCTCCATATCCCGTCAAATAACAACATTGACGCCTCGTACATGCCATCAGCCACCAACATCGACAAGGAAGCAGGGTCGCCTTCTAACTGCACATGTTGCAGCACGTTTTGTAAATTGGTTAATGCAGCTTCTCGCAAACTGCTTTGCTCTACGCCCAACTCGACAAGATCGCTTTGTGTCATAAAGCGGATTGACGTGGGTGTATCAAACACGTACACAACAAACAGTTCTTCGTTGAGCGGCTCGTATACCAAACCATTGTCAGCATCGGCCTCTTTCAACATCTCGCCAACCTGCTCAATATAGTTAATGTCTTTAATTACAGGCATCACCTCTGCCAGCGTAAATTCGGCGCTTTCAAGTTCACGGGTTTGGTCAAGACCAGATGCATAAGCCACAATGACAGTGTCGATATTGTCCGGGTCTTTCTGGTATTCAATGTACGCGTTGTCCAAAAAGCTATTCATTGTGCCGCCGTCGGGATAGGCGATAGAGAGTGCCAACGGTTCCTTAATTGTCACTTTTATGTCCGGATACTGTGCTTCTATTACTTTTACGTAATGTGCAGTAAACGCATCCGGGCTCAGTAAATCAGAGGCATAAGTGCACAACGATTGTAAAATAAGCAAAACCAATACAATGTATTTCAAGAGGCGTTCCTGTTAGATATGTAATGACAAAAGACGGTTAACGGTGGCCTGACTGCGTCCGCAGTCGAACGGTGGCAGTTCACGGACATATTGTTGAATTTCACGTAGTTGATCTGGCTGATCATATACCTTTAAAGCAAATAAACTGGCGGCCCTACAACGCTGATAATCATCAACAATCGCAGGCATAATTTCAGCGAACACATTAAAATCATCGGTTTGAAGCAACGCATCACGCACCAAATTGCGCGACATGCCGTAGTCATTAGTGGTATCAAATTCAAAGGCTTTGAGTCTTTCCAGCGCCTCGTCATTTTGTGTAAATAACCAGTTGAGTAAATCAACTTCACTGAGGTTGCAGGCCTGAGGATCGTTCTCGGCATCAACAATTTGCTGCAGCAGGTTATCTGCTTTATCCAACCAGTACTGAATAGGTTCACCGGTTTCAACACCGGTAAATTGCAGTAATGCTAACGAAGCAGCGGAAAATCCGCCAGCACAGCGTGCATAGGTGCCGGTATCGACCACTTCTTTGTGCCAGTAAACAGCCGAGGCTTCGTCCTGCGGCATCGTGCCTACTCCTGACTCGTAGCTGGTGGCCATAATATTCATACACCCTGGATGCGCCAATTCCGCACAACCTAACCAATACTGGTAAGCAAGTTCCTTGTCCTCCAAAATATAAGACGCTACATGGCCTGCCGTGTACAACATGCCACCCTGACCTTTTTCAAGCGACGGGATCAGAGCATCCAGCCTGTCCAGACTGATTTGTATTGCAGACACATCGTAGGGTAAGTCCATTAATTGGGCTTGCTTAATTAGTATCTCTTCGGCGTTCAGGTGTGCATCAAGCAGCATCCGATAGCCTTGGGGTCCAATAGAAAAAGTGTCCAATGCTTCATTTAATACCTGAGCATGGTTTCTTAACACAGCCGTATCAATATCACGTAACGGTGCATTTTCTCGCAGGGCTTTGTTTACATAAGTGTAGGAAGCCCGTGCTTCTTTTACGGTGACGGCATTGGCAGGCACACTAAACAGTGTCACCAACCCCATCAGGCAACTGCTGAATGCTTTCATTTACTCTCTTTTCTCCTGCGCGGATGTTCGATTGCAGCACGATCGACCAGATCCCAGTCGCGATCAGGCTGGCGGTACAAGCGTTTCTGTTTGTCGGGGTAATCAACCACGTCATGAGGTAATCGCTGCCCTACAACAATACACACCAAAGGCTCATCGCCATTATTCAGTAACGTGTGCGCCTCTCCACCAGCCCGGTAGCCTATGAAATCTCCGGCATTTACCTGTGAGGACTGATTACCAATACGAGCCAGCGCCGTTCCCGATAGAATATAAAGGCACTCATCTTCATCGTGATGAACATGGTATTCGGTAGTGTAATCACCAGGAGCGACTGAAATAAGATGAAAGCCGAAGCCAGTAAGGCCGGTAAGATCGCCTAACGACAGATTCTCGCGCTTTGCACTGTCATTAAGGAAGTGGGTTTTGTGCTCGCCGCACAGAGCCTGAATGTCCTGCTTACGCAGCAGATAGCCTTCCATGAGCATTCCATATTCCATTAGCAATACGGTTTTATAGCACCGCAACGAACTTGGTTCAACGAGAAACCTCGTTAGCCACTGCGGTGCTAACTGACTTAATCAGCCAGGTGCAGTATCCAGTCCACCAGCTCATTTGCCTGTGCTTCGTTTAAGACCACTGAATTGGGTGGCATTGCAACACCCGAAACTTCGCCTTTCCAGTGACTTTGATAAGGACTTGAACCATGTAATACCGTAGTGACCAACGCCGCTTTAGCATCCGGATCGCGACCGTATTTCCTGGCAACATCCTGCCAGGCTGGTCCAATAGGCTTGAGACCATTTGGGCCTTTACCCGCGCCTGATATAGCATGGCAGGTCACACACCCACTTTGATGGGCCAGGTTGATCATTTTGACATCTTGCGACTCGACTTGGCCGGCATTGGCAAACGAGCCTGTACACACCATTAAACCGACTAATCCAAATTTACCTAATCTCATAATATTTCCTTAATAAAGTGAAACTGAGATCAGGGTACGCCGGGGTAAAATTGTGCTCTATTCTCCCAAAGTACTGGTTTCATGCACGGCTGATATAGATCAATAAAAACAACGTAAAATGAAAGCTTAAACCTGTAATTCCTTAGCAGACTTACATTCAGTGCATACCCACTGCCCTTTTACACTCAAGCCCGCCCATATCGCCACAACCACAATAAATACAATCGCCATCCAATGCGTGATCATGCCATTTGACAATCCAATCCCCATTGCCGCGCCCGCCAGCACAATTAACGGCAACTCAACGAATTTATTGCTCTTTCGCTTGTGGTAATGTAACTGATATGACGTAATTTGATGGCCATCGGCACTGAGCGTACAGGTCATTTTACCCTTTAAGATGCTGTCGACTTTTAACCCTATTTGGTATGTAGTCCCTTGATAAGTAAATACATGAACAGAGTGCGTTTTGATGTTCCGCGCTTCACTCACCAACTGATCGTTAACATAGACGGCTTCCTTGCCCGTGAGTGCACTGGCTTTTAGCACTATTCGGTTTTGGTCGTGGTTGAACGCAAAGGTCATCCCTTTGCGAGTGGAGATCTCAACGTCTTCGCTTAGCTTCATCGCTTCCTCTGCGCTTAGTGTGATGGTTGTGTCTTTCGATGATAAATTTCCTGGATATTTTTGTAGCTAACCAGAATGAGCTTATCATCTTCAAGGCATACATCGTGCTTTTGAATATCAAGTGGAATACGCGTGTCTTTAAGTTGAAGGGTAAAGCAGCAACCATCTTCCGAGATACTGTGAATTTCATAGGGTGTGTGCGTTTTCCCGCGATGAGAATAAGTAGAATACGTATCACTGCTTATTTGCAGTTCTGCCGGTTTAAATATTTTAGAAAAACGCCGGTGTTCTTCATCGGTCAGGTCTGCGTATTTCAACGCTTCCACCGTTTCCGGAATGTTGAATACCCAACGTCCTTGCAGTGGATTAGCCTGAGGTAATTCGCCCGCCAACAGGCTCAGCGGGCTTACGGCAAGCAGTATCGAACCAACTATCAGCCCGAAAGGACGCTGTTTACTCATATGATCCCTGCCCCTTCTGTCTTGCCGTTCTATGACACTACTTTAGAAATTTAATACTCAGCGGATAAACCCACACCTGACCGTCGTTAGCCTTGATGGCGGCGACAATGGCAAAAATCAGGTTCAGCAGTGCCAGTATGCCAAGGCCTATAATGCCAATAAATATGAATACCAGAATGCCGCAGATCAAGGAATAAATAAACAGGCTAATCAGCCAGTTTATGGTCACTTTACCGTGAATATCGATGGCTTCGTGTTTGTCTTTATTGGCTGCCCACATCACAATGGGCAGAATAAGACCCAACCCCGGGATTATAATGCTTGTTAGCTGGCTCAGGTGAATAGCCATACAATAGGTATTCAGGGGCATGCCCCAATAGTCTTCTTTGGTGCTCATACAACGCTCCATGTTTGGGTTTTAATTGACGCGATCCGTTAAATAAACAGGTGAAACATCACGCGCTTTGAATGAATTTATTCAGATAGCTTTGTTATACCTAAATATTTTCACAGAGTGAAGTATTTTGCAGTGGTGTTAAAATCACTCGTCGCCGGTATTTATAATCCACGAAACCGCGACAACAGATGTTTATCCGGTATTTGGCATTGGGTAGTACCACCAAATAACCTGATGCGATTTCTGGCGAACAATTTATAAAAGACGTCGCGAAAGGTACTGGGAAGTATGGAAAATACCCGAAAAAGAGACCAAAAGCCGGTTAAATCCCGGGTAATTTCAAGTGCCGCGTCCGACCATAAGTAAACCTGGCCGTGTTTCACCAGCATAAAGGTATCTACCCCAACGGTTTCCACACTTTTCTCACGAATAATCGCCTGTGCATAGTCTGACTGCATAGGAGAAAAAATAAACCGTTCGGACTTGTCCCGTTTGATAATAAAAGACACCGCGCCATTACAGAAATTGCACACGCCGTCGTAAATGATCAGGTATTGGTCTTCACCATTTTTTTCTGTTTCGTCCATTTTCACCATTCTAAGGAAAGAAAATCCATTTTATTGCTCTTTAAAAGCGTCAATGCCTTCATCGACGGCTAACTTTAAGAGCTGGTCTGCCTGCCTACTATTTACCGATTCGAAAGTCACCGTTTGCTTATCGATTAGTTCATCTGTTGTGCTTTTCGCTTCCAGCAAACCGATTTCCAGTATTCGCTTTAAGCTTTTATCCAACTTAACTTTACTGAATGGGCTTTTACTTCGGTAAATTACGCGGTACATATTAAACCTCGTTAGAGGCGATATTAGCAGCGTTATTCTGGCTCAATGTCGAAGAACTGCAGTTAGTATCACCTTCGGTCCACCGCTTTATGTCTAACCAATAATATTGATAGCCTGAAGCGGTATTTGGATAAGTTCTTACTCTTATCGTTGAACTACGATAACTAGGATCATCACTAGTCTTTGTTGACGTTTCCTCAATAATAATGGAGAACACCGAAGACGAGTAAGCCATATCAACTAACTTAGGTCTGATATTCAGGGAAATCCAATTTGCTTGTGGGTCGTGTATTCCAGACATTGGAAACACCTCTACGATCATGTCACTCTTTGAAAACTGTTCACTATTAAGCCAGCACTTTTCAATCTGATCCCGATATTTCATTGCCGCCAGGTATGGCGGAAGCATCACCTCAGTCTCGTAAGGAATTTCAGTAGTAACAGCTAATGATTGGCAGCCGACCAAAAAAAGCAAAAATGAACAACATAATAACTCTCGCACAACACCAACATCCTTATTTAAAAACAGAGTTTAGAAATACAAAGTGCTCTTTAGCGTAACAACAAATAGGTTTTAATGACACAAGCCACCGATTGGTGGCTTGCAATTAGACATAAAATGAAGTCCGTGAATGACGCTACTTACCTACCGCAACCCCTTCACGCCTAGGATCTGCACCACCAAGGTAACCGGTAGGCATGACCTGAATACCGTGCAGTCCACTGTTTAAGTCCACAATTTTAACCTTGTGCCCTAACGCTTCCAGCGGTGCCTGCAATGCTTCAATTGGCGTGCCTTTTTCCAAAGCGGTATAATCGTTTCGGTTTGTGATCTTCGGCAGGTTAATAGCCTGCTGAATGTCTAATCCGTAGTCGATTACACCAATCAGGGTCTGTGCAACATAACTCACAATACGGCTGCCGCCCGGCGAGCCCACCAGCAATTCCAGATTACCGTCCTCATCGAACACCATAGTGGGGCTCATCGCACTCCTGGGACGCTTATGTGGCTCTACGCGATTCGGCACCGGGAAACGGTTTTGCGAGGGTGAAAATGAAAAGTCGGTTAACTGGTTGTTTAACAGAAAGCCGTCGACCATCAGGCCAGAACCAAACATAAACTCGACACTGGTCGTCATCGACACCGCGTTACCGGCCTTGTCTACTACCACGAAGTGACTGGTATTTGGCTGTTCCAAGGTACTTCCGGCAATTACCTGGGTACTGAACGGCTCCCCTGCCCGGGCAAATCGCCAGGGTTTGTCTGGTGCAATAAATTCACCGCGGCGTTCCAGATAACCTTCGTTGATCAACGCCGCGTAGGGCAAATTGGTGAAGTCACTGTCGGCAATGAATTTCTCGCGGTCAGCATAGGCTAACGCACTGGCTTGCGTATACAAGTTTGCAAACTCAGGGCTGTCGATGGCGTAGTCAGTTAAATTAAACCGCTCCAGCAGTTTCAGGATCTGATAGACGTTGATCCCGCCAGAGCTGGGTGGTGCCATCCCGCAAATTTGCTTGGCTCGGTATTCACCGCAAACAGCCTGTCGCTCGATAACTTTGTAGTTAGCCAGGTCCTCTTCGTTCAGCACACCGGGATTAATGTTGGCCGTTTGTACTGCTTTGGCAATTTTGGTGGCCAAATCGCCCTTGTACATGTAGTCGGTTCCCTGCTCTGCAATATTGCGCAGGGTTTTACCTAACAATGGGTTCTTTTTGGTCGTTCCCGCTTTTAACGGCTTACCGGCAGGGTAAAAATAGGTCGCCGTCGACGGAAACGCTTTCATGCCCTTGTGATACTGTTCGGCCATTGTGACCAGTTTCTCGAGGCGTTTGGATACTTTAAACCCCTCTTCCGAGGTGGCGATGGCGTCGGCAAACAACGCTTTCCATTCCAGGTCACCGTATTTCGTGTGGGCTGTTTCCAGCGCTTTCATCACACCCGGCACACCCACTGACTTTCCGCCCACCACGGCATCAATCCACTTCATGGGCTGACCGTGTTCCATGAACCAGTATGCATTTACACCTGCGGGCGCCATTTCGCGACCATCAAAGGTATGCAGTGTTTTGGTTTCATTGTCCCAATACAGCATGAACGCACCACCGCCTACACCGGATGACTGCGGCTCTACCAACGTCAGCATGGCCTGTATTGCAACGGCAGCATCAATGGCATTGCCGCCGTTTTCAATGATATTTTTTCCTGCCCAGGATGCATAAGGATTGGCCGCAACGACCATATAGTCTTTGCTGGCCAATGCTTGTTTTTCAACGTATCCCGTAGCGGCTTCAGGTTCACCCGCTTCGCGGGGCGCTTGCTGAGAAAAAGAAGGGAAACTGGCAGACAGGGCTAAACACCCTGCCAGAATATAACTACCTGTGCGACTACGACTCAAAGTGAATCTTCCTCTATTTGAATTTTTCTGGGTTAATTGGTCGCTTATGCAGGAATGCATCAAACGCTTCCTGCGCAGCGTCAGTGCCCATTGCTTCAATGAAGATATCCAGTTCGTAGTCCATGTGCTGCTGGATGTCTTCTGCCTCGTTATTTAATAATGCTTTTGTTTGTAATAGAGCGAATTTTGGTTTGGCCGCTAGCTTCTTGGCAACGTCGCTAACGGTATCCCGCAAGGCGTCGGGTTCGACAATTTTTGTAACTAAACCAAAATCGCTGGCATCTTGCGCACTGAAGGGTTCGCCCAGCATCAACCATTCACTGGCGCGTCGGCGTCCTGCCATGCGAGGAATGATATAGCTGGAGGCATACTCGGGTACTAACCCTAAGTTGATGAAAGGTAATACAAATCGAGTGCCGGTTGCGCAATACACTAAGTCACAATGTAACAGCATGGTTGTGCCAATGCCAACCGCTAATCCTGAAACTTCGGCGATTACTGGCTTTTTGCAGTTAGTTAACGCTTTCATGAAACCTACTGTCTCAGCCAAATGCGGTTCTTTGCCATGATTCGCAAAACCTGAAATTTCGTTACCCGCACAAAAAATGTCACCGTTAGCGCGGATAACCACGACTTTACACGCCTCACTGGCATCGGCTTCAATGATGGCATCGCCCATGGTTTTGTACATTTCACGGGTTAACGCGTTTTTCTTTTCTGGTCGGTTAATAACAATCTCGGTAACGGCCTGTTGGCTGATGATCTGAATCTCTGACATGCTAGTCTCCATTGTATTTTGTTATGCGCGGCAAACCTCAGGGAGGCGCGTTGTACGCGAGGGTCAGCGTACTTGCCGCAGATTAATTGGTACCAGAGTGGTTTTTCGTTATCATAGCGCTCCCCTTACCGATACAAAAATTAATTCCAATGATAGTTGCGCTACCACTTAAACCACAGTTTAGCCTTGGTCCTCTGATCTTGCTCGCTACTGTGTTCCTGTTATTTTTATCGGGCTCTGCTACTACCGAATTGTTAGCCTACGATCGCTATGCATTGGAAAGCCTGGAAACCTGGCGTCTATTGTCAGGAAACCTCGTACACACCAACGGATATCACCTTTTGTTAAACAGTGCTGGGTTGTTTTTTCTATGGGCTCTGCACGGTGAACACTACAGGCCTATGTTGTTTATCAAGTTGTTTTTGTGGTGTGGCTTAGGCACCAGTCTGGGCATTTACTATTTGTCACCGTCGTTAATTTGGTATGTCGGGTTGTCAGGGGCATTGCACGGCTTGTTTGTATGGGGCGCGTGCATGGACATTCGCAATAAGATTTATTCAGGCGTATTGCTCCTGCTGGGGATTGTTGCAAAGGTCGGCTGGGAACAATGGCAAGGCAGCAGCGACGAGGTTGCTGATTTGATTGGTGCCTCGGTTGCCATTGATGCCCATTTGTATGGCACAGTGAGTGGATTAGCGTTGTTTATTCTGATGTGGGCGATGTCAGCGTTGTATGTAGCCATTAAGCCCAAACAGGCCGCCTGATTTTACACAAAGTATAAAAAAAGCCAGTCCAGGAATGTATCCCTGACTGGCTTTTAGTTTTTAGAATGAATAACCCGTTACAGGTTTTCTTCAAATAGCTTAAAGATTCGACGGTACTCGTCTAACCACGAGCTTGGTTGCACAAAGCCGTGGGGTTCTACCGGGTAAATCGCCGTTTCAAAGTCGGTTTTCTCCAGCTCGATCATGCGCTGCACTAAACGCACGACATCAACAAAAAACACATTGTTGTCTACCATAGGCGCGTTAATGAGCAATGTTTTTTCCAAGCCTTCTGCAAAATAGATTGGCGAGCTGTTGCGATAGGCAATTGGGTCGACATCCGGTGTATTCAGGATATTTGACGTATACGCCGTGTTGTAATGTGCCCAGTCAGAAACAGGACGAAGTGCGGCGCCGGCCTGGAACAAATCCGGTTCATTAAACATCGACATAAAGGTCAGGAACCCACCGTATGAACCACCGTAGGTACCAATGCGCTGACGATCAACATTGGCGTTCTCAACCAGCCAGTTTACCCCATCGCGTAAGTCTTCGACCTCCGGCGTCCCCATTTGGCGATAAATAGCAGTACGCCAGTCTCTGCCGTATCCGGCTGAGGCGCGGTAATCCATATCAAGCACCACATAGCCCTTTTGTACTAACAGGCTGTGGAACATGAACTCACGGAAATACCCCGACCATCCCAGATGTGAATTCTGTAAATAGCCCGCGCCATGGTTAAACACAACCGCGCGTTTTGCTTTACCTTGCTCATAACCTTCAGGCAAATACACGCGTGCGTAAATTGGCTTGTCGGTGTGTGAAGAGGGAATAGCGACGATTTGCGGCGCAGTCCACGGCAACGCTTTGAAAGCCTCACTCACGGTATTCGTCAGTTGAACTGGTGAAGAGCCCGAAGTAAGTGTTTGTAAAAACAACTCTGGAGGCTGCGTGACTTTAGAATGGGTCAGCAGCAGCGCGTCTTCGCCAGGACTTAATACGTAATCCGTCATACCATTCAATTCGGTCAGAGTTTCATGCTCACCGGTTTCAACATTGACGCGGTAAATTTCGTATATACCCGGGTGTTTTTTATTGGCTTTAAAGTACACGTACTGATCGTCATTAGTCAGGGTGACTTCATCGACAACGTATTCACCGGCTGTCAGGGCACGAGGTGCCTGGCCTGGCGTTTGGACATAGAGGTGGCTGTAACCGGTATGTTCCGACTGATAAAACAGCGTATGTGAATTGTGTAACCAGCCAAACTGGTTGTAGCGATAATTTACCCAGGCATCGTCGTGAAGACGGTGTTCTGTGTTGAATTGCTTGCTGTCAAAATCAACAGTTACAATCCAGCGGTCTTTGTTGTCCCACGCTTCCAGCATAAGCGCAACCGCAGTGCCATCCTGATGCCAACGTACAGAAGGTTCACTCCAGTACCAGCTGTTCAGCAAACCTATGGACCGGGGCAAGCGGTTTACCGTGTATGTTTCACCGCGTGCAGCTGCATTTTCTGCTTTCACGTCGGCCAGTACGTCGTCGTTATAACCCGGCAGGTTAACGTACGACAGTTTGTGTTGCGAGTGCGCATTCAAGTCAACCAGCCACACTGTTTCTTCAACTGGCTTTGCATCGGCAACGCGCTGTCGCACGTCAATAGCTGCAATTCGGCCATCTTCCTGTATGTAGTGCGGCATGATGTCGGTTTTATCCCGATAGCTGCCTTGTTTGGTTGTTACCACAATGGCGTGCTCACCATTAGGCGATAAGGTTGCAGCTACCAGGCGCTCACCCGATGGGAAATAAAAAGGCTCTGGAGCCACCGCGGGGCTTGCGGTGCGCTTGGCAGCTTCGTGTTCGAACCTGTCTTCGCGATTCTTGCGCTGTACCTGTATGTACTGGATCAGCGTTTGTTGTTCTGCTGCAATAAAGTCTTTAGGTGGCTTATTAGCAGTGGGCGCATCAGCAAATTTCCAGCTCATCAGCAAGGATTGCTGTCCGGTGCGCAAATCAAAAGCAATAAAGCTATCACCCGTTCTGGCCATTAACCTGTTGTCAGTCATAAAGGTCAGATCGCGAAGAGGTTGGCCTCCTCGAGTTAGCTGCACAACCGCACCGTCTGGCATTTTTACAAATACGCTATCTTCAAAGCGCCAGGCCGTATATTGCTCATCGTGACTGGTGACCTTCTCGTCATAACGGTATTGATGCGCCTGGCTTAGCTCGATTTTCTCACCGTTGCCGGTTTTTCCGGCTTCAATCAGGAAATAATCATCAACGACGCTGCCCTCTCGCTTGCGGGCATACACAATATCACCATCCAATGACCACGAAGGCCTTGATGGTTGCCTGCCAAGCCAATCGGGATCGGCCATAATTTGTTTCAGCGTTAACTCGCTGTTGCTTTTGGATGTAGCGACATCGGGGACAACGACGCTAGCTGGCTGTGGCAACGCGGCCGTTGTTTGCGGCGCAATAGGAGTACTGGATTCTGTGGTGTTCGCACAGGCGAACAAAAGCAGGCTTAAACTACCTGCAATTAAACTTCTGGTCAGGTGATTTGGCATATTCTTATTTACTTATTAATTACAACCCCGTCATTATAGCCATGATAAACCCGTGCTTGTGTATATTTATCCTTAAACTTATCCGCTTTGCCGTGAGAACACCGCTTCAATAGATCGAATACAGTGCCTTAATAAGCACCGTATTTTGTGGGTCACTGTGATCCAAGCCGATAGTTTTCACTGTATTGCTCAACAAACACCAATCATAAAGGATGACAAAATGAAAAAATTAATGGGCGCCCTGCTGTTAAGTGCTGTGGCTTTTACCAGCCAGGCGAACTCTTGCCCTGACGTACTGAAATTCATGAAGCGCAAACTGAACTCTCAGGAAACCGTAAACATGTGCAGTGAATTTCAAGGTAAAACACTGCTTATCGTGAACACAGCCAGCTACTGTGGCTACACGCCGCAATTCGAAGGTCTCGAAGCCATGTATGCTGAATTAAAAGACCAGGACTTTGTCGTGTTAGGTTTTCCGTCGCATGACTTTAATCAGGAAGCCAAAGATGAGGGAAAAACAGCGGAATTGTGTGAGTTAACCTACGGCGTTAAATTCCCTATGTTTGAACCTACCCACGTGAAAGGCGATGACGCAGACCCGTTATTCCGTATGCTGGCTAAGGCTACCGGAGAAGCGCCAAGCTGGAACTTCAACAAGTACCTTGTCGACAAGAACGGGAACATTGTGAAGCATTATAAAAGCTCGGTAAAACCGTCAGACAAGTCGCTGCGTGGCGATGTTGCCAAAGCACTAGCAATGTAATGTTACTGTGATAAATCGGCCTGCCCGGGTCGATTTATTGTCAGGCAAAAAAAGCCCCGTAAATTACGGGGCTAAAGCACACTCAACTTGGAACACACTTTAGCAACAATAGTTCAGATAACTCATCCTTGCTATTTTTGCTAACTGCATAGGTTTTGTCTGATTAATTAGACAAAAGTTCAATAATTTTTTCATTTGCTGCAGAAAAAGCTTTCTCAGCCGCTTCTTCACCCATGTTCAGGCCTTCTGCATACACGAAATTCACGCTGGTGATCCCCATCAAACCAAAAATGTGACGGATGTACGGCGTCTGCGTATCGTAATCTGTTCCCGCATAGACGCCACCGCGAGCGGCGAGCACCGTTACAGGTTTGTCTGCAATCAAACCAACCGGACCTGTTTCCGTGTATTTGAATGACTTTCCAGCGCGAGCCAGTCTATCAATCCAGGCTTTGAAAGTAGAAGGCACGCCCAGGTTATACATTGGCAAGCCAATAACCACTTCATCCGCTTCTACTAAACGAGACAGCAATGCATCTGAAATGGCTGCCAGTTCTGCTTGTGCTTGTGTACGCTCTTCTGGCGCGGTCATCCACGCCGCCATTTCTTGTTGGGTCAGATGTGGAAGCTGCGCTTTATTGAGGTCAAGTAAGTCTAATTTCACGTCTTTGCTGGCAAGCTTGTCCAGATAATTGGCTACCAACTTAGATGAATTACCTGCTTCACTGTTTAAACTGCTGTTTACTACTAGAATATTTTTCATGTCTGCCACTCCTATCAGTTGATGTATTCATTAAATCAGCTGTTACGAGGGGCATCCATGGCTAAAAATCACGTGTACCGTTCGATTAAATAGAATGAAATTTACAAAGGCGAAATACGACGTAACAAAGAAAAAGCCTCTGTGCAGCTGCAACAGAGGCTTATGAATGTAGTGGCAATTGACGTGGGTGTTACAACGAGAAGCTATTCAGGGCTTGCTCAAAGTCTGCAACCAGATCGTCAGTGTCTTCGATGCCTACGGATAAACGTATCATGGTTTCCGTGATCCCCATGCGCGCTCGTTCTCGCTGCCCATTTTCAAAGAAAATCGTTGGCGCAACAGGCAAGGCCAACGTGCGGGTATCACCCAGGTGCGTGGCAGAAATTACCAGCTCCAGCTTGTCCAAAAATTCACATGGCTCAATGCCGGGCACCAAGTCAAAGCTCAAAATAGATCCATAATTAGCCAGTTGCTCACGCGCAATGAAATGCTGCGGGTGATTAGCTAATCCAGGATAGTACACCGTTTGAATATTTGGGTGCGATTCAAGATAGGTCGCCAGTTTCAGCGCATTCTCGTTACTGCGGGCGGTACGCAAAGACAGTGTTTCCATGCCTACAGAAATCAAGTGTGCGGACTGAGAAGCCAGTGTCGCCCCAATATCGCGCAACCCTTTCTTCTTGATCTGCGTAATGCCCCACATGGCCTTGTCGGCAACCTGATATTTAGGGCTGATGTTAGGAAAGGTAGTCCAATCGAACAAGCCTGTATCTATCACAGCGCCACCTAACACGTGACCATGCCCTGCCAGATACTTGGTTAACGAGCACAGAATGAGGGATGCTTTCATCGCTTTTGCGTCAAACGCCGGAGGCGGTGTCATAGTGTTGTCTACCATGAACAGCAAGTTATTTTCTTCACACCACTGCCCAATCGCACGGGCATCAGATACCTGTGTCACCGGGTTAGCAATCGTTTCAGAAAACACTGCGCGCGTATTCGGTTGTTTCGCTGCAATCACATCCTGTATAGAGGTCACGTCTACAAAGGTAAGTTCCACTCCGAAATCCTGCAACGTGTCCATAAAGCTGCGAGTGTTGCCAAACAAGTACTGGCTCACAATAATGTGGTCACCCGCTTTGAACAGCGACAAAAACGTGCTGGTGATTGCAGCCATACCCGTTGCGAAGCAAACGCTGGTCAGTCCGCCTTCCAAATCCGCAACCATATTTTGCAGTGCAACAACAGAGCCAGACGAAGAACGCGAATATACGTGCCCTACTTTTTTACCCTGAAACACATCCACTAAATCTTGTGATTGTTTAAATTCAAAAAGAACTGAATTTGTAGTACTGCTATGCACTGCACCGTCTGTAGGCTGATTCAAAAGGCGATCAGCATGAATCTGACGGGTGGTTACTCCCAGTTTTGTCACGCGTTGGGCTCCGTTACTGTTTGCTGTGGATACTTGGCATCAATGGTGCGATAAAACGAGTAAATTGCGTCCATTGATGATGCTAAGTCGTCGGATACGGTAAGAACCGGACCAAACACCAACGCCTTGCGTCGATAGTCCAATCCTACACATTGAATGGGGATTCTAGCGGTTTGCGCAATGTAAAGAAAGCCGCTTTTCCAGGGGAATACCGCTTTTCTTGTTCCTTCAGGTGCCAGCGCTAACACAAGCTCATCGGCATTATTAATCTGTTTCGCTATGCTTTGCACCACACCATGCGCCTGGCTGCGCTCTACAGGTATGCCGCCAATCTTGCGCATAAAATAGCCCAGCGGCGGCGTAAAAATGGTGTGTTTCCCAAAAAATGACAGCCGTATACCCAGTGCAAACATCACTGCCACACCAATGATGAAGTCCCAGTTAGACGTATGAGGCGCCACAGCTATAACCATTTTAGGCTGGTTTGCCATTTGCCCATCAATTTTCCATCCGCGTTTGTCCAGCCACCAGCGACATAAACGACCGAACCATCCCGGTTTTCTGGAGGGCACTTTGTCAGGCAATGAATAACACGCAAAAGACTGCTTATCGTGCATAGTTAACCTTTATAATTATGATTATTTAGCCCCAATCCTAGCATAATTGTTAAAGTTCGGCGCATTCTCGCTACAGATACCAGGGCGATTTCGTTACACTTGTAGCCTGAACTTACCTTATGGCAACGTTTGCCGGGTTGTAGCATGTGTATTATTTTTGCTGCGGTACAACAGCATCCTGATTATCCGCTTATTATTGCGGCAAACCGCGACGAGTTTTACGCTCGTCCGACTGCCCCTTCCTCATTCTGGCATACCCACCCGGATATGCTGGCAGGCAAGGATTTATCTGCCGGAGGCACCTGGATGGGCGTTACGCGTAACGGCCACATTGCGGCACTCACCAACATTCGCAACCCAAGTGCTCACAGTGACAGCAAGAAAACACGGGGTGAACTGGTCGTTGACTATCTGACTGACCAACCCTTAACCGGCCGGCATCTGGAAAGCCTGAAGATTAATGCAGACCAATACAACGGATTCAATTTTCTATTTGGCCACTACCGGCACCTTGCTGTGTTCAACAGCGAAACCGGACAACACGCCTTTTTAGGACCGGGTGTGCACGGATTATCGAATGCGTCACTGAATACGCCCTGGCCAAAAGCGCTGAGGGGAACCGAAGCCCTGCAACAATACATACAGGACACACGCATACTGGATGTTGATCGATTGTTTACGTTGCTGCGCGATCAAACTCAGGCGCCGGATAATAAGTTACCTGACACCGGCGTCTCATTTGAATGGGAAAAAGCCTTGTCTTCCATCTTCATACGTACCCCTGAATATGGTACGCGGAGCTCTACGGTGTTACTCGTGGATAAGGCACAAAACGTAAATTGGTATGAATGTCACTATTCTGCCGAGGGAATACCAGGCCAAATGCAACACTTTAGTTGGAAATCAGCCTAATTTTAGGATGATTTTCTATTCGTATTTGATCTCGATAGTGGCATAATGCGCAACCTGTGCTAACACGCCCGTTTAGCATACAATGCCTATAACGCATCGGCGCAATTGCGCTGCAATTTTTATTGTTATCAGCAGGCCCGTTTTCAGCCCGTGATAACCTTGACTAATGAAATCGTGAGGACATATCGTGTTTGAAGTGCTACCCCAACTTGCCCCGGATCCTATCCTTGGTTTATCTGCTGCGTACAAGCAGGACAGCAACCCTAGTAAGATTGATTTAGGTGTAGGTGTTTATAAGGACGAACAAGGCAATACCCCTATTCTGTCAGCGGTAGCAAAAGCGCAGCAAGTACTGCTGGAGCGTGAAACTTCTAAAACCTACATTACTCCACAAGGTGTTCAGGGTTTTATCGACGGTATGTTGCAGCTAATTTTAGGTGCCCAGAGCCCTGTTCTGCTGGCTGACCGTGTTGCTGCTGTACAAGCTCCTGGTGGATGCGGCTCTCTGCGTATTCTTTCTGAATTACTGACGCGTGTGAATGCAGACACCAAAGTATGGGTAAGCGACCCGACGTGGGCTAACCACATTCCATTGATTGGTAATGCGGGCCTGACTATTGAAACTTACCCCTACTTCGACAAAGCATCTGCGTCAATTCGTTTTGATGCCATGATGGAATGCTTGCGCCAGGTTAAGAAAGGCGATGTAGTATTGCTTCACGGCTGCTGCCATAACCCAACGGGTGCAGACTTGACCAAAGCTCAATGGCAGGAAGTAATGAATGTCGCTAAAGAGCGTGAATTCCTACCGTTCGTGGATATTGCTTATCAAGGCTTTGGCGATAGCCTGGAAGACGACGCTTATGGCGTGCGTTTGCTGTGTGAAAACTTACCTGAAGTGATCATCGCAGCGTCTTGCAGCAAGAATTTCGGTTTATACCGCGAACGTGTTGGTCTGGCTGCAATTGTGTGTGCTGACAGCAATACCCGTAAAATTGCCCAAGGCCAAATCCAGAGCGTTGCACGTGGTATTTACTCCATGCCGCCAAGCTACGGCGGCGCATTGGTCGACATTATCCTGTCTGACGACGCGCTGAAACAAGAGTGGGTAAATGAAGTTGATGAAATGCGTGTGCGTATGCGTACATTGCGTGAACTGTTAGTCAACAAGTTAGCTGAGTACGGCGCCCAGAAAGACTTCAGTTTTGTTAACGACCAAAAAGGGATGTTCTCATTCCTGTGTATCACCCCTGAGCAAGTACAAAAGATGCGTAACGAGCACAGTGTTTATTTTGTAGACTCAAGCCGTGTTAACGTTGCAGGTATCAGCCTGGCTAACGTAGACACTTTGGCAAAAGCGATGGTAAAAGTCATAAACGCTTAATATCGCTCAAACAAGCGTGCTGAACTCAGTGCGCTTGTTACTTTTACCCCGAACAAGTCATACTCAACGCTAAACGGATTTTAGCTGTCATTATTTGATTCAAAGGTACATGGATGAAAATTACCTGCTTTCCAAGATGTCTTTTTTTAGCTGCATTATTTCTGCTTTCGGCCTGCAGCACGCTTGGCAATATCGAATTACCTACTACACCCGTTATTTCACTTAACGGTTCCACTGTGATTTTCAATGGCCCAACCTCCGCAAAAAACGCACGGGCGTTTGTGGAGTTTATAAAAGAAAACGACTTTATTACCCGATTACAGATAACCAGTAACGGTGGAGATGTATTCGGTGGCATGGACATTGGGAATATCGTTCACCAGCACAAGTTGGATGTTGAAGTACATGATTATTGCTTTTCTTCTTGCGCCAATTACATCGCGACAGCCGCTAATACTGTCATTGTAAAAAAAAATGGGCTGATTGGTTGGCATGGCAGCGCTCTCCAGCCTGTTTTCAGCTCACTCGAAGTGCCCGTCTACGCAAAATTTATTTTGACGCTATCTGGTAAAGATTGGCAACGAGAGCATCAACAGTATCTGAACAAATGGTATCAGCGGGAGGTTGAGTTCTTTCGTAACATTGGCGTGGATCACATGATCACAGCCATTGGCCTAATGCCTGGATTTATAGAGCGCCGCGATGCAGAGTTATTTAGTTACGACGTACAAACACTGAAATCACTAGGCCTTCGAATTGAATTCGAGGATCGTCAATTAGAGGCACAGGCTGGCGGTGAGCGGTTCGTTCAAATCTTCCATATTGAACAAGACACATTAGCAACCCTTCGCAGCAACTTTAACAATGCCTTACGGGAAGCCAACGCGTTTGCGGATTAAATTTTATCTGTAAGGCAACTATACAAAAATTGCTTAAAAATAGGACCAATCAAATCCAGTGAGTCATTCAGGCGATGATCACCGGGCACCAAATGTAAGCTGGCACTCTGCGCTTTTGCAAAACGCAGTACATTTTCCACAGGAATAATTTCATCCTGCCAACCATGAACGCAGGATACCGCACAGTTTACCGGGTAATCCTGTTGGTAATAATTTGGCATGTAAACCGCAGGCGCCAATAGGAAAACGCCTTTCACATCGTACTCCATTGCTGCTACCAGCGAAACATAGCCACCCATACTGGATCCGACCAGAATAATTTCTGGTTCGTCAGCCGGCAACGTCTCTTTTAACAATGCGACGCGTTCTTCCGGATCTTGCGTGGCCGAATAATCAATACTTTCGACCTGGCATCCCATTTCCTCGGCAATGTCAGCTAAAAATCGAATTTTGGTGCCCCACGGGCCACTTTCTTTGCCGTGCGAAAAATAGACTTTCACGAATGTTCCTCCTAATGGAACACCGATTATCGCCAATCAAATTTAAATAACAATGACATTTATCTTACGATAACCCTAAATAGGCGAATTAATAAAATAACGCAATATTTAACAGAGGGTTATGCAGCTACACTTGTCGTAGTTAAATAGGCTCGCTGAACCATTGCCTGTAATTTCTTACTGGCTTTAACGTACTTCGCGTCGCGCTGATAAAACACCTGCTCAATGATTTTACCTTGCGAATTTATCAGGAAGCTTGCCAACCTGGCTTTTCGATGAGGCAAATAAAAATGATGCAATATCACGTTTTGCGTTGCCGGCAGGTTGGTGATCAACTGATAAAAACAAAAAGGCAGTTTGTAATGGGCGGCTCGAGGATCATTGCCGCTCCAATTCATTACTTGCTGGAACGTGTCTTGTGACTCAGCCGTTTTAATGCCGTGACGCAGTATAAGTTCATCAATAGTTTTTAATCCGGTATTCATATCACACCTCTTACTTGTCTGGATATACAGTACTGTATATCCAGACAGCAATCAAGCATAAATGTGCAACAAATAACCAATTAGATTCAAAATAAACCGAATACTTTTAAATGGCATAAAAAAACACCGTGCTAACGAACCAGGTCAACACGGTGTTTTTAGCCCAATGGCTTACTTTGCGATAATCTCGTCGTTACCTGTTGATGAGCCTACCTGCGCACGTGTAGGCTTTCTGAACAATTGACGGAAGTCATCTAGAATAACGTACAGCGCAGGTACCAGCAGCAAGGTGATAACCGTCGCAAACAAAATACCGAACGCCAATGAAATTGCCATAGGTATCACTACCTGAGCCTGCAAACTTCTCTCGAACATAATGGGTACTAAGCCCATGAAGGTTGTCAGCGAGGTAAGAATAATGGCGCGGAAGCGCTGGGTTCCGGCGTTAATAGCCGCATCGATGAGACGGTGTCCTTCTGCTCTTGCCCGGTTTACAAAGTCAACCATTATCAGACTGTCGTTTACCACTACACCAGACAGCGCAATAATGCCGCAAATCGACAATACGCTAACAGCATGGCCCAACAACAAGTGCCCTACAATGGCCCCAAATATACCGAATGGAATAACTGACATGATAATAATTGGTTGGCTGTAAGAGCGAAGCGGCACTGCAAGTAACGCGTAGATGGCAAACAGTGCAAACAATAAGCCTTTACCCAGTGAGCCCATGGCTTCCATTTGCTCGCGCGAGTTACCCTGAAGTTTAAAGTCTACCCGCGGATAGCGCTTCAGAATATCCGGAATAACCTCACCAATCATTTCCATTGTGACTTTATTAGGCTCTACTAAATCGGCATTGACCGCAGCAGACACGGTAACTGAGCGTTTTCCGTCTACCCTAATAATGGAGTCGTAGCCTTTGCCCATCTTGATTTCTGCAACCTGGTCGAACGGCACGTCCTGCCCATTGGGCGCTCGCACCCGCATCGTTTCCAGGTGACCAACAGAGTTACGCGCATCCTGCGGATAGCGGACCATGACTTTGATTTCTTCATCGTCACGCTGTATGCGCTGCACTTCTGCGCCATAGAAGCCATAACGGACTTGCTGACCTAACTGCTGAAGTGTAATACCCAGGGCTTCTGCCTGAGGCTTAAGTTGAAGCTGAATTTCATCCGAGCCACCTGCGAACGTATCATTGATATCAGAGACACCATTGTATTCAGCTAGTGCAGCCTTGACGTCCTGACTGATTTTCTCCAGATCTTCAATGTGTGCCGAGCTAAATTCAAAACTCAGATCTGAGCCGCCGCCTGGCCCACCGGGTGAAGCAAAACTCAGGGTTTTCACCCCTGCCAACTCAGGCATTTGCTCACGCCAGCGCTCTTGAATTTCCGTGTCAGTCATATCCCGGGCTTCGCCTTTGGTGAGCTCGACAAAGACTTGACCACCCAATGAACCGCTATCGAATGCGACAGCATGCTTTACTACGCCCTGCCCGGTCTCCTCAATGACCTGTGCGTCCATTCGGTACATTGCGGCGAGCATGGTATCCATGATCTTGTCTCGCTGCGACAAAGAAGACCCTGGCTCTAGCTCGACACTAGCCTGTACAAAATCGCTTGGAATGGTAGGGAAGAATACAAATCGCACCAAGTCCCCTTTAAACATGCCATAAGTCAGGATCAGCATGCTCACAAACGTCGCCAGGGTGACATAACGGAACTTCACAGCTTTTTGCAGAAACGGTGCATAGGTATTTTTAATAAAGGTTTTAATACCTTCACTAAAGAAATCCCGGAATCGCTGAAAAGCGTTTGCCTTTGCCGGGTCATAAGGCTTCATTTTCATGTGAGCCAGATGAGCAGGCAGGATCAGCTTCGACTCAATCAAAGAAAAGACCAGACAAACAATGACAACCAACCCGATGGTTTTCCAGATAACGCCGAACGGCCCGGACACCATTAACATTGGAGAGAAAGCGGCGATCGTAGTCAGTACCCCAAAGGTTGCAGGCATCGCGACCTTTTTGACACCCGCAATGACGTTGTCAGTGCTGTGTCCCTTAGCGTCTATTTCGGAATAGGCGGACTCCCCCATAATAATGGCATCATCCACCACGATCCCCAGTACCAGTATGAACGCGAACAAGCTCAACATGTTGATGGATACCCCCATCATGTCCATAGGCAATACCATCAGCGTGCCCAGGAAACAGACCGGTAAGCCCACCATAACCCAGAATGCCAGCTTGATTTTTAGAAACAGCGACAGCACCAAAAATACCAACACACCACCCCAGAACATGTTTTCCAGCATCATGTTCAGGCGATCTGCCAGATAAAACGAGGAATCACCCCATGAGTCAGCCTGTATATTCGCGGGGAAATCCTTTTTATGGGTATCGAGGTACTGGTTAACTTCTTTGGAAATCTCCAGTGCGTTTTGATCACCTACCGCGCGAACCCGAATATTTACCGCCGGTTTGTTGTCGAACATCGCATATTGCTGGTCCTCAACAAAGCCATCATCAATCGTGGCTATATCCCCCACCGTGAGTCGGCTGCCATCATCCCGGGTTAGCAATACCACTTGCGCGAATTCATAGCCGGTATACGCCTGGCCTTTGGTTCTAAGCAGAATATTGCCATTGTCAGACTTAATGGCGCCACCGGGTAAATCTACGGAAGACTGGCGCACCGCATTTACCACTTCCGAAAATGTAAGATTGTATTTTTGTAGCGTGTATTCAGACAATTCAATGGAGATTTCGTAATCGCGATCGCCCACCACCTGCACATTGGAAATACCCGGCAGATTAGCCACATCATCACGCAGATTCTTGGCAAACTCTTTCAGTTCTCGCTCACTGGCATCACCGTATACGGCAATCCACATTACATCCTGCAAAAACTTAGTGCGATAAACGATGGGCTTTTCGGTATTGCCAGGGAAACTGGGGATTGCATCGACCTGTGCTTTTACTTCATCTAGCACCAGTTGCACATCGTAATCTTCTTCAACTTCGATAGTGACTGAGCCCATGCCTTCAACCGCAGTCGATGTCATCTTCTTGATACCATCGAGGTCTTTAATGGCATCTTCGATTTTAAGCAGTACGCCTTCTTCGACTTCCTGAGGCGCAGCCCCAAGATAAGGCACTCGAACTGAGATGATATTCACTTCGAAATTTGGAAACACCTGCTTTTGAATCGACATCGCCCCAAACAGGCCGCCAATCAGTAGAATCCACATGAGTAAGTTTGCCGCAACATTGTTACGCGCGAACCAGGCTATCATGCCTGTATGCGTATTATAGGATTGCATAGGTTATTCCCCTGTACTCAACGCAGCAGGCTCATCGGCCACATCATCTTTGGCAGGATCTTCTCCTGCAATTCGCAACGGCATGCCGTCAAACGGATTAGGGACGGCGCTGCGAATAACTTTATCACCACTTTGCAAGCCTTCTGATATATAAACACTCTGCGGATTAGAGCGGGCAACTTTTACGTTGCGAATAGACAAGGTGTTGTCTTCACTCACAACCAGCACAGACCCGTCCAAGCGCAACAGACTTCTTGGGATCACTATCAGTGTTTGTGCTTGTGTACCACTTACCGTTGCTTGCACAAATTGGCCAAATCGCAGTGGGACAGGGTGCAAATCTGTGTTGTCACGGCCATACGGGTCGTTCACCTCAACTACTGCGTAGATCAAACGGTTTGTAGTATCGAGTACGCCTTCACTGCGAACCAATCGCCCTTGCCATTGGTGGAACTTACCGCCAACAACGGCAGAAAGTGACACAGGATTCTGTTCTTTCACGCCAGCTGAGAGATCGATAAATGCCAGGTCGGCATCGGTAAGTGGCAAGCGCACTTCCGCAACACTAGTACCATACAATTCACCCACTTGTGCGCCAGTCGCAATAAACTGGCCTAAATCAACATTTCGTTTTATAACAATGCCATCATAAGGCGCAACAATTTGCGTTCTGGCCAGATTGCGCTGCGCGCGGGCCAGTTTAGCTTTTGCGGCTTTTACATTGGCCTGCTCCTTCGCCAACTGCGGTTTGCGAAGCCCAAGTTCAGGTGGTACTACGCTGCGAACAGAACGCCATTCTTCAGCAGCTACCTTACCACGCGCGACTTCTTCTTCCAGGGCGGCTTCTGCCTGAGCCAACTCCGCTTCAGCCAAACGAAGGTCCGTCTCGTAATCGTCTCGTTCAAGGGTTAACAGTACATCACCTTTGCGGAACATCCCCCCCACCACAAAGTTATCTGACAAGCTCACTACTCGTCCGCTAACCTGTGCTGCGACCATGGTTTTATGTTTAGGCAGGACGTTGCCCTGAGAGCTGACGGTAAATTCAACGTGTTCACTGTAAACAGGTTCTGCGTCAACTAAAAAGGCTTTTTCTTCAACCACTTTCTTTTCTGGCGGCTTTTTACCCAGAATCATGACGGCTGTCAGAACAATTGCAACCAGCAGTATTAACAACGGAATACCCGCTTTTGCGATAGAAGATTTCATGTATGTGTCACCCGATTGGCCCAAAAGCACGATGCTTTTTTCGTCTAATTATTGTATTTGCACTTTGTAATGCCCGTTGTGAAGTGAAAAAAATTTTCACATGGCACTCCTTATACTGAAGTGTAAAATGACTGGATGACAAACGCTTCAATAACTTTGTTAAAAATTGTAACCGCTGTCACAATCAACTTTTCCAAACGTTTGACAGCGACAACCTTACACAAATACAGTCACTAAACTTAATCGATTAAGCCTTTTTGAATAAAAACTTTCACTTACTGTATGTTTTTTGCGCCATCACTCTTGAATTGCTAGTTTTTTGAGCGTAACTTGTAAGTTAATTACACGATGTAATGCTTAGGAGAAAACAATGAGCCTGAAGAAGCAATATTTAAAATCAAAACCGGTATGTAAAGTGACCTTTAAGCTCACTGCTGAAGAAGCAAAGAACGCCTCAACGGCCAAATTGGTCGGCGACTTTAACGAATGGGATCTTTCTGCTGAACCAATGAAGAAACTCAAGAACGGGGATTTCACTCAAACCTTGAACTTACCCGCTGATGCTGAATATCAGTTCCGGTATTTATTGGATGAAGACGTATGGGAAAATGACTGGGCTGCCGATGCTTATGTCGCGTCTCCGGTCAGCCTCGAAGAAAACTCTCTCGTTCGTGTTTAACCGGCAACAAAAGGGGCTTCGAACAAGAAGCCCTTTTTCGTTATGGTATTTCGCACCTGATTACAGGCCTGCTTCCAATTCCGGCAGCGCTTCGAACAAATCAGCGACTAAGCCGTAGTCAGCTACCTGGAAGATAGGTGCCTCAGGGTCTTTGTTTATAGCCACGATGACTTTCGAGTCTTTCATACCTGCCAGATGTTGAATAGCACCAGAAATACCTACGGCAATATACAACTGCGGCGCAACAATCTTACCAGTTTGCCCTACTTGCATATCATTAGGCACAAAGCCGGCATCAACCGCAGCACGTGAAGCACCTACAGCAGCGCCCAGTTTATCGGCAATGGCTTCCAGCATAGCGAAATGCTCACCATCCTGCATGCCTCGCCCGCCTGAAATGATAATATTTGCAGCCGTTAACTCAGGTCGATCAGACTTGGTGACTTCTTCGCTCACAAATTCGCTAAGGTTATTAGCGAATACACTGTCAACAGCACTTAATGGCGCATTATTTCCGGTAGCTGCAGCGTCGAAGGCCGACGCTCTCACAGTAATAACCTTAACCTCATCGCTGCTTTGTACGGTAGCGATCGCGTTACCGGCATAAATAGGACGAACAAATGTATCGGCACTTTCTACCGCAATGACGTCAGACAGTTGAACTACGTCGAGTAACGCAGCAACGCGTGGCATGAAGTTTTTACCTGTTGTGGTTGCTGCCGCAACAACATGGCTATAGTCGCCAGCCATGCTGTAGACCAATTCGGCAATGTTCTCGGCTAACTGATGTTCATAAACGGCGTTATCAGCAACCAGTACTTGCGTCACGCCTTCAATTTGACTGGCCTCAGTTGCAACGTCGGCGCAATTTGAACCTGCTACTAATACATGTATGGCGTCGCCCATTTTGGTAGCCGCATTGACCAGCTTATGAGTCTCAGCTTTTAGCTGGTGGTTATTGTGTTCTGCATAAACTAATACGGTCATTAGATCACCTTCGCTTCGTCACGTAGTTTAGTTAACAATTCCTGCACAGAGTCGACTTTGATGCCGGCTTCCCGTGTAGGCGGAGGCGTGACTTTCAGGGTAGTCACACGAGGTGTTAGCGCTACGCCAAGCTCTTCTGCGGTTTTGACATCCAGCGGTTTACGCTTTGCTTTCATAATATCTGGTAACTTTGCATAGCGAGGTTCATTCAGGCGCAAATCAGTCGATACCACGGCTGGTAATGTCAGTTTCAATGTTTGCAAACCGCCATCAACTTCTCTTGTCACCAATACATGGTCGCCTTCAACCACGACTTCTGATGCGAATGTGCCTTGTGGCATACCGGCTAACGCTGCCAGCATTTGTCCGGTTTGGTTGTTGTCTGTATCAATAGCTTGCTTACCGATAATAACCAGACCAGGTTGCTCCTGCTCAACCAATTTAGCCAGCAGCTTGGCAACTTGCAGTGACTCAGGAAATGCATCACATTCAACATGAATACCGCGATCCACACCTAGCGCCATGGCGTTGCGCAGCTGTTCCTGACACGCTTTAGGACCGACCGTGACGGCAACAATCTCTGTTGCAACACCTTTCTCTTTCAACCTGACGGCCTCTTCCACTGCGATTTCACAAAATGGATTCATCGACATTTTGGCGTTTGTCAGATCAACGTCAGATTGATCTGATTTCACTCTTACCTTTACGTTGTAGTCGATTACCCGTTTTACCGGTACGAGTATTTTCATAATTTCCTCTGATTTGAATCAATTGCCGATTGTTGAAAAAACACTATCGTTATTACCTATACTGACATCATGGCATAGCCGTTTTGTTTTGCTTTGATGACAATCAAAGCATAGTGTCAAACAAGGATTACAACAGTTTAATAACATTTCTATCATAAAATTTACTTCCAGTTGACGTAAACGTCAACCTGGTTTAGTTTGACGCGAAATATTCAACAGGTGACGGGTGGCAAAAGTTCTTGCCATTAACGCCTCACAACGCCTTAACGACGAGGAGCGACGCTGTGGAAAGAGAATCGATGGAATTTGACGTAGTGATTGTAGGCGCTGGCCCTTCCGGGCTTTCGACTGCAATTCGTTTAGCCCAACAAGCACAGGAACATGCTCATCCTGTGAGTATTTGCGTTGTTGAAAAAGGCTCTGAAGTCGGTGCGCACATTCTCTCTGGTGGTGTAATGGAACCTGACGCCCTCACTGCACTGATACCTGATTGGAAAGAAAAAGGTGCCCCCTTAAATCAAGCTGTTACAGCAGACGAAATGTACTTACTTCGCAATGAATCAAGTGCCACTAAGCTGCCGGCCTTAGTTACCCCGAAAACCATGCATAACGACGGTAACTACATTGTATCACTGGCTAATGTGTGCCGCTGGCTTGCAGAACAGGCAGAAGCGTTAGGCGTAGAAATATTCCCTGGTTTTGCCGCTGCAGAAGTGCATTACAATGACGACGGCAGTGTTGGCGGTGTTATCACGGGTGATATGGGCGTGGATGCCAACGGAGAGCAAAAAGACGGTTACATGCCAGGCATGATCCTGAAAGCAACCTACACCGTGTTTGCAGAAGGCTGTCGTGGACATCTGGGTAAAACCCTCATCGAGTCATTCAATCTCGACGCTGAGGCCACACCACAGCACTACGCGATTGGTTTTAAGGAAATTTGGGATATTGATCCTGCGAAGCATCAACCCGGGTTGGTTGTTCATGCGGCCGGCTGGCCGCTAACCGAAGCATCCGGTGGAAGCTACCTGTATCATGCTGAAAACAACCAGGTATTTGTTGGCCTCATTGTCGATTTGAATTATCACAACCCGCACCTAAGTCCATTTGATGAATTCCAACGAATGAAGCACCACCCGCTGTTTTCTCAGTACCTTGAGGGCGGCGAGCGTGTTGCTTATGGTGCAAGAGCAATAACAAAAGGCGGATTTAACTCACTGCCAACGATGACGTTTCCTGGGGGCTGTCTGGTGGGTTGTAATGCGGGCACACTTAATTTCTCTAAAATTAAAGGCATTCATACCGCTATAAAATCCGGCATGCTGGCTGCTGAAAGTATTTTCACATCATTAAAAGATGAAAAAACAAACGAATTTAGCTCAATATTCAACCAGAATTTTAATAACAGTGATCTACGAGAAGAGTTATTTAAAGCCCGAAATTTCGGCCCTGCCCTGCATAAATTCGGTAATATCTTAGGCGGTGCTTTTAATACGTTTGAGCAGAATATATTGGGTGGTCGCAGCTTTTTTACATTGAAAGACATGACGCCTGACTTTGCTAAAATGAATAAGGCATCAGAATCGACAAAATTTAATTACCCGAAGCCTGATAATAAACTGAGCTTCGACAAGCTTTCATCGGTGTATCTGGCTAATACGCACCACGATGAAGATCAACCTTGCCATTTACAACTCAAAGACAACGCTGTACCTATTGCCATTAATTTACCTGATTATGACGAGCCCGCTCAGCGTTACTGCCCTGCCGGGGTTTATGAAATCGTAGAAGAAGAAGGGAATTCCCCCAGACTACAAATTAATGGAGCAAACTGTGTACATTGTAAAACGTGTGACATCAAAGACCCGTCACAAAATATACGTTGGTTTGTACCTGAAGGGGCGAGTGGTCCTAATTACCCTAATATGTAAATTAAATAATCAGTAAATTTATTAAAAATACTTTTGCAAAAGATCGCACTTAAATTAAACTTAAGTGCGATTTTTTTATGCATCTAATTTAATAGGTAATGTAATGAGTGATTTTTTAGATATTTTAACTCATGGAAGACGTTTACAAGGTGCAGTTAAGGATTTAACTGTAGAAGAATTAGAAAGTGTTATTGAAAAACTCAATAATATTATTGAAAAGAAACACGCTCAGGCAGAGGCTGAGATACAGGCTCAGAAAGAAAAACTTGAGAAGCTTGCAGAAATTAAGCAACAAATGGCTGACGCTGGTATCGACATCAGCGATCTTCAAGAAGTAGCAGAGCCTAAAGCGAAGCGTAAATCTGCCGGGAAAAAACGCCCGGTGAAATACAAAATTACGGTTGATGGAGACACCACAGCCTGGACAGGTGTCGGCAGAATGCCGGTTGTCTTCAAGCAAGCACTTGAAAGTGGTAAATCGTTAGAAGACTTTGCCATTTAACACAGATAACAAATTAAGACTTTAAAAGTGGGGGCCTGGCCCCCACTTTGTTTTTATCCGTTTAATTAACACCGACACTGAATCATTTTTCTCTATGTCCTTACAACTTCACCATCAGGTATTTAAGCAAGACAAGGATGCCCCCTGGGTTGTCTTAATTCACGGTCTGTTTGGCAATTTAGACAATTTAACGGTATTGAGAAAACCACTTGCTGAGCAATACAATGTCATCACCATTGATTTACCCGATCATGGCGAATCGCCACATGTCGACGCATTTTCACTTTCGTTGTGTGTAGAAGGCATTTCAGCTTTGCTCGACACTTACGACATAGCTGCTGCTCATATTGTAGGCCACTCTCTCGGCGGGAAAGCAGCCATGATGACGGCATTAATGAAGCCAGAAAAAGTGTTGTCTCTGGTCGTACTGGATATCTCACCGGTTAACTACCCTCCACATCATCAAACCATTTTTGCGGCTTTAAAACACGTTGATTTATCCGTGGTCACGTCGCGAAAAGACGCAGATCAACAACTTCAGGCGGGCATTCAGGAAGCCGGCGTCAGGCAGTTTTTACTAAAAAGCCTTTATCAGAACGATGCTGGTGACTGGCAATGGCGATTCAATTTAACCGGGCTGGAGTCCAACTACACCAATATCAGTCGGTTTGAAGCACCGGCTGGGAGACAGTATTCAGGTAATGTTACATTTATAAAAGGCGGTAATTCTGACTATATCAAGCGTGAACATCAGGCTGATATAGCCGCACTCTTCCCCAATGCAAAGGCACGTATTGTCGAAGGGACAGGTCATTGGTTACACGCGGAGAAGCCACAGGTAGTGGTAAATTTAGTTTCCCGCGCATTACAAAGTGCCAACCAGGGTTAAGCGCTGAATAGTTGATCAATTCTGCGCACAGACCGGTATAACGAAAAGTACGTCAAGACGCCTGCGAAATGGCAAACTCTGTGGTATAGTTGCGCGCGAAAAATAGCGAAGGTTTATTATGCTTGCTGAAAATTACGAACTGATTGAAGGCATTGCGTTCAATTTAGGTATCGTTGCTTTATTTGCATTGATTGGATTTGCAATACACGACGTATTGAAAAGAAACGACGTTCCTATGGTTGGACGTATTGTGGTTTATGGCGTTTTAGGGCTGGGTGCCATGGGGTTTGTCGCCAAAGGCATCATCCAGATCATCTGGCAAACCAGCGGCGTAAGCGGATAACATAGTTAAGTGACAGGAAATAGAGGTTAAATATGGCAAGTGTTGGCCTATTCTTTGGCAGTGACACCGGCAATACTGAACATGTTGCCAAAATGATTCAGAAAGAGTTAGGCAAGAATCTGATTGCCGTTCACGACATTGCAAAAAGTTCAAAAGAACAAATCGCCGAGTTCGATTTACTCATTTTTGGTATTCCTACCTGGTATTACGGCGAAGCACAATGTGACTGGGATGACTTCTTTCCTGAATTAGAGCAGATTGATTTCAACGACAAGCTGGTAGCAATATTTGGCTGCGGCGATCAGGAAGATTACGCAGAGTACTTCCTGGATGCTATGGGCATGGTGCGCGATATTGTTGAAGCACGCGGTGCAATTCTGGTTGGTCAATGGTCAACCGACGGCTATGATTTCGAAGCCTCAAAAGGCATGGCCGACGACAATCATTTTGTGGGGTTGGGCATCGATGAAGATCGCCAGCCAGAACTCACCGATGAGCGCGTTCGCGCCTGGTGCAAACAGCTACACGACGAATTGTGTTTGGCTGAACTAGCCTGATAGCAGTTTATCATCTAACAAAAAGCCCGTTTACACGGGCTTTTTTATTTCTCATTTTTAAACTACAGCTTGAACTGGGTCACCGCGCGTTTCAGATCGGCGATTTCGTGCTCTATTTTCGACGTGGATTCGTTGGCTTTTTGTGTACTGCTGGCACTTAATTCAGCCAATTCAACAATACGCTCAAGGCTACCCGCTACATCGGCAAGTAGCTCATCCTGTTGTTTTGTATCATTCACGATTTCAAGATTGATGCTACTCAATTCCTGAATAATTGTGCTGATATTTGCGACTTGCTCTGTTACCTGTTCGGTAATGCTAACGCCTTGCTGAGACTGGTCACGACCCACATTAATTGCTTTCACGGCCTGAGCGGCGTCACGTTGCAGATTACCGATCATTGATTCGATTTCTTCAGTCGAATCATGAGTGCGATTCGCCAGTGTGCGTACCTCATCTGCCACAACCGCGAAGCCTCTGCCCTGCTCGCCCGCTCTGGCTGCCTCTATGGCCGCATTTAAAGCCAATAAGTTCGTTTGCTCTGCGATGGTTTTAATGACATCCAGAATGCTGCCAATGTTACGGCTATTCTCATCCAATCGATGAACCACATTGGCTGACTCTTCCGCCTGACGGGCCTGACTTATAACCTGCTGTCGATTGCTTTCGGCCAGCTCAGCGATACTATGCGACTGCTCCTCAACCAGACGCAGCTTATCCATAGCAGTATTAATCTGTAGCAAGTTATTATTGCTGGTTTGACGAACATGCTGTGTATTCGTGGCGGTTACCTGCACCTGTCCACGCTGCTCGTCTACCTGTTGCAGGCTTTTCTCACCCAATGCCACGCTGGACTTGATCACTTCCTCCAGTCGGTGCTCCTGCGAAAGGATATTGCCTACCAATGTACGTAAACTCTCAGTCAGCGTATTAATTTTAGCGGAGAGTGCAGCAAATTCGTCTGTACCAGACTGATCTAATTTGCGGGTTAAATCCCCCTGACTCAACTGCGACAATCCGCGGTTGATCTTAACCAATGGTTTCGCGATGCTGCGCGTTGTTAGCACACCAAGAAATATGGCTGTGATAAGGCCAATGACAAAAACCGCTGCGGTTTTTAATAATGCGCCAAGTACCGTATCAAGAATTTTTTGCTGCGCATTTAACGTACTATCATTTACCTGACTATAAAGTACACCAATGCTTTCCAGTGCCTGTTTTAGCGCAGCCTGTGCAGCCTCCTGATGGGATAGGCTATTGGCAGAATGTGTCAGCTTTTCCTGCTGCATCCACACCAGACCTTCCTCGCCATTGAGGGCTTCAACCAGTTTATCAAACTGCTCGTTAAAACTGTCTACCGTACCTTGGGTATCGACCTGTTCAGCCAGACGGTTCAGATAGTCTTTATCGACTTGAATATTGCTTATCTGGTAACTTAAATCATCAATAATAATTGCTGTGGCTTCTGGATCTGTGCTGGCGGCGAGGTCAGTGATTGCGGTGTTCATGGTCAACAGTTTATTGTCAATGTTAGTACCTGCACCAATAATGGTTTCCACACCCTGCTGCCGCGTATCCAGATAGCTCAAATCTAACATCAGCGCACTGGCTTCATCGGCAATCATTAGTACTTCTTCGCTGTGCAGCGCTAAACGCTGCTCAAACTCGAGACGTAAGGCTAACTCGGCATACATAGAATTACTTTCGTTCACGTAAGTACGACTGGCATCTATGGCCTGCGCAGACACCTTGCCACTGCCCAGCATTTTGGCTAGCTTATCGAGTTTTTCGATAAAGGCTTCTGCGCGGCTTTTAAAAGTATTGTGGCTATCGAGCAAACCTTGTTTAGAGGATTCGTGAAATCCGTTTGCCGTAATAGTCGCTAGCGTCAGTATGTCGGTATTGACGTCGTTCATTTGGGTCTGCACCGGCATTTTGTCTTCAATGACATCCTCAGCCGAGGATTGAATAGCCGAAAGACCTGAGTAAGAGAGGATACTTGTTATCAGTAACAAGCAACCGAAGGAGGCGAATCCGAGAATAATTTTATTAACGACGGTTAATTGCATGAGTTGACCTGCTTTGTTCACACATTGCGCTTTATTATTGTATTTGTAATTTGTTTAAACCTGGCTCCGTCCTTAAGTCAGGTTACGCTTTTTTATATAAGCATTACGTTAATGACTGTTTTAACAGGACAGACCACTTATTTGCAACGCTTTAATTACATTATCGGCACAAAATCGTTATATTTCAGCGCGATTTATCATGTTTACTTAAAGATAGCCTACATCTGAACGCTTAGCCGACAAAATCTGGTTATTTTGTCTATAAAGTGCTTTTCTGTGAAAGCTAGGCCTTTTAAATCTGATTAACTCACCTATAATAGCCTGATATTTTCTATCCCAGATGTAGGCGCCTCATGGATCAAAACAAAGAACTAAAGAAAGCCGGCCTTAAAGTAACGTTGCCTCGACTAAAAATCCTGCAAATTCTGCAAGAGCCAGAGAACCAACACATAAGCGCTGAAGATGTATATAAAATCCTGATTGAGCAAGGTGAAGAGATTGGCCTGGCAACGGTATACCGCGTATTGAACCAGTTCGATGACGCCGGAATACTCAATCGCCACCATTTCGAAGGCGGTAAATCGGTATTCGAAATCAGCCACAAAGCCCACCACGACCATCTGGTCTGTTTGAAATGCGGTAAAGTCATCGAGTTTGAAGACGACCTGATTGAGCAACGTCAGGAACAAATTGCCAAAGAAAACAATATTAAGCTTACTCACCACAGCCTGTATCTTTACGGCGAGTGCACTGACGGTAATTGCGACACCGTCGACTAAGCTATCAAAAGCAGATAAAGCAAGGGCGCCAGATTGGCGCCCTTTTCATTGCTGTACTTATAATTCGAATTTCAACTTACTGTACAAAGTAAACGCCTGTTCCCACACTGGGCCTACCTTACCATCTGCAATTGTCTTGTCTCCAACCTGAACAACCGGCAGAATTTCTTTGCCTGAGCTGGTAAGCCACACTTCATCGGCACTATTCAATTCGTCAACGGAGAACCAGGATTCACTGTGAGGTATACCGGCTTTCTGCAGACAAGCCAGCACCAACATACGCGTAATACCGGGTAGCAATTGATTGTCCAGCGGTGGAGTCAGCACTTCGCCGTCTTTAACGATAAATACGTTGCTGCTGCTGGCCTCTGTGATTTGTCCATCGCCATTAAACAAGATCGTTTCTGCGTTACCTTCGCGGTACCCTTGTTGAAAATGCATCACATTGCCTAACAAGGCAGTGGACTTAATGTGGCAACGTTGCCAACGCAGATCCTGGGTTATAGCGACTTTGGCACCAGCATGAATAGTACGATCAGCGTTAACCGGTGCTGTGAGTGCAAATGCAAAGGCGAACACCGTAGGTTGAACCCCTTCCGGATAAGCGTGAAAGCGACGAGTGTCAGCACCGCGACTGACATGGAGATAAACACCAATATTTTCTCCCAGCGTCTCACGGTTACTGTCAATCAAATGCTGACAAATATCGCGGGTGTCCTGCTCCGTTAACGAGGGTGCAATTTCCACCATCGCCAGGCCTTTTTCCATTCTCGCAAAATGCTGTGAAAAACCTACCATACGTCCGCCATAACTGGGCACGACTTCATAGATACCGTCACCAAATAAGAATCCGCGATCAAGCGGTGAAATACGTGCTTCCTGTAAAGGCAGGAATTCCCCATTGAGGTAAGCTGTTGTCATGAAAATCTCGTCTGAAGAAACGCTAATTGCCAAACCATTTCTGTATGGCTACTTGCTGCAGCAACCATGTTGCACGGGCATTGGCGGCGTCGAGTTGATAAAACTGTATCTTATCACCAGCAAGGCACTGGGCGAAACGGTAAAGATCGCACCGGGCCAGCGTGCCGACCTTGGGGTAGCCTCCCAGTGTCTGCCTGTCTGCCATCATCACAATCGGTTGTCCATCTGGCGGCACTTGCATGCTCCCCAGTGCAATGGCTTCGGAATACATGCCGGACATGGCACTTTGTACCGCAGGCCCTTGCAGCCTCACTCCCATCCGGTCCATTTGCGGTGTCACTTCATATTCGTTGTTGAGCAAGCGTTGCCAGGCTATATCACTAAAAGCCTCATGCTGATACCCAGCAACAATACCAATCGGTTTCGTCATATCGTAGCTGGGAAGCAAATGTGCTGGCAGTGAAGACGGACAGGCAACTCCCCTGCTGCTTTTACCATTATTCACAGCCAGTAAATCGCCCGTTTTTAACGGCGAGCCATCCTGGTGCGGACCGCCCACGTATTCCCGTTTCACTGTGCACGCACTACCTACCGCGGGACTGACAGCAAACCCGGAAGGCGTAGCCACATAATGTCGGGCGCCCAAACGTTCGGGCTGAACCCGAACCTGATCACCCGCCTTTAGCGCAATACGTTGCCAACAACTCGTTTGTTGTTCATTCACCCATATCGTGGCAGCAGGCCCAGTTACACTAACACTGCAGTCATCTTCAATATTGAAGGTCAACGCTCCCATAAACTCCAGCGTTGGCGCGTTGTGCTGGCCACACAACTGATTTGCCAATTGGAACGCCAGCCAATCCATTGGACCTGACTGGCAAAATCCCTGGTGTAACACGCCCTTGCGCCCGGCATCGACCGTGATCGCATTTAGACCAACACTTACCAAACGTACGGTCATGCGTGTACATCCCACTCAAAGTTATGTTGCGACGCAATTTCAATGAAAGATTCGCGACTAACCGCTTCAAAAGAGACCGTGTCCCCTGCATTGATCAATACGCTTGCATTGTCTTCAGGACGATAAAGCGGCACGGGGCAAAGCCCTAGCAGGTGCCAGCCACCGGGAGATTTACTCGGATACACCGCTGTTTGACGGTCGGCAATGGCCACCGCCCCTGCTGGCACTTTGGTACGGGGTTTTGCCATTCTGGGGACAGACAAAGCAGTATTGATTTCGCCCAGATAGGCAAAACCCGGAGCAAACCCGACGGCAAAAGCCTTGTAAGTTGCTGATGTATGCATTTCAACAATCTGACGCTCGGTTAGCCCGGTAATACCTGCGATTTTGCCAAGATCATTGGCCTGCGGTGCGCCGTACCACACTGGCAAACAATGATGTTGTGCCGGATGATGGTCACTATCAGAAACCAGCGGCAACGCCAACAGTGCTTGATATACATGGTGATGATCAACCTGAAACATATCAAACACCAGCATGACACTGTCGTAGGACGGCACCACTTCAATTAACCAGGGATACGATTGAGCGCTAATCGCGGATGCCACCTGTTGTACAACCGCGTTCTTCTCGGGGAGCGATTCTCCCAATGCATACAGAATCAGTCCGTCCTCACCGGCAAACTCAATTTGCCGTATACGCCCGAATGGCTGCATCAGTCGTTCGTCCCCGGTCTGACATGGGTCAATTTTCGTTTTGTTAGTTCAACGCGAAGCGCTTCGGCCATTGCTACTGCGCCCGGTGAATCACCATGTACACACAGCGTATCGACAGGCATCGACAATATGCTGTTGTCTTCGGCAACGATTTCCCCTTTATCCATGATGCGGACGGCCTGTTCAAACGCTTCTTGTTCAGTTAATACCGCACCGTGTAATCGGCGGGAAGTGAGAAATCCCTCTGCGGTATAACGGCGGTCTGCGAAAGCTTCAAATAATAATACAACATTGTGCTGACTCGCCTGCTGGCTGATTGCCTGGTGTTGAGGATGCGCTTGTAACATTAATGGAATCCCCGGCACCGAACACGTAGACACCGCTTTCATCACGGTATCGCGGATCTGCGGATCGCGCATCATATCGTTGTACAGCGCCCCATGGGGTTTTACGTACTCAATCTCAATGCCCTGTACGGCAGCCATACCCGAAATAGCGGCAATCTGGTAATGCAGACACGCTATCAGTTCTTCTGCCGACATCGCCAGACTGCGTCGACCGAAACCTTGTAAGTCGGGATAGGAGGGATGCGCCCCCACCGATACCTGGTGCTGTTTAGCGAGATGAAGTGCGCGTTGCATCACAAGGGGATCACCAGCATGAAAGCCACAGGCAATGTTGGCCATGTCGATATGCACCATGATTTGCTCGTCGACCGGCATGTGCCACGCACCAAAACTTTCACCCAAATCGCAATTTAACATCATAAGCAGTTAGCTCTTAGTGACTGATCGGTTATCATGTTACCTATTTCGTATTAAAAGTCAGTGTTTATGATCACATTAGGCCAAATCAACACCTTAACCGTACAAGGTGAATTCCCGTTTGGGTACCAGCTCTCGCATCCGGACGATGACAGAGTTGTCGTTTTGCCAGGGCCGGTAGAACACGCATTAGAAGAAGGCAGTGAAGTGTCGGTATTAGTGTATACCGATGAGAACGGCCAGCTTACTGCCAGCCAGCAAACGCCTAAAGCGTTGGCGGGTGAAGTGAAAGTACTCAAAGCTGTTGGCGTTACTGGTTTTGGTGCATTCTTTGATTGGGGGATCGAAAAAGACTTGCTAGTCCCTCGTCACAATCAGGCCGGGCCAATTAGTGAAGGCATGGTGTATCCGGTGTATGTGTATGAAGATACGGCCACCGAGCGTCTGGTCGGCGCAACCAAGCTCCATCCGTTCCTGAGTGAAAATGGCAGCTATTTTAAGCCGGGCCAGGAAGTAGAGCTGATTGTTTATGCCAAAACTGAACTGGGTGTCAAAGTCGTGATCAACGAATCACATCTAGGGCTGATCTTTGCCAGTGATGCGTTTAAGCCGCTGCGTATTGGTGAAGAGACAACCGGTTTTATTAAGCAAATTCGTGAAGACGGTAAAATTGATGTCACCTTGCAACAGGTAAATGCAACCGGTCGCGACAAGCTACAACAGGAAATACTCGACGACCTGGAAGCACACGGTGGAATGTCTACGTTGACAGACAAGAGTCCGCCAGACGAAATTTACGCCCGCTTCAATGTCAGTAAAGCTGCCTACAAGCGCGCATTAGGTGCGCTTTATAAACAACAAAAAATCCGTTTGGATAAACAAAAAATAACGTTACTCTGAGGTGACTATGAAAGCGACAGTAAGCTGGCAACAGGCCCTGACATTTAGCGGTCAGACCGAGTCCGGTTATCAACAAACAATGGATGGCAATGGTAAAGCCATTTCGCCTATGGAATCCGTACTGCTGGCCGTCGGTGCCTGCTCCAGTATCGACGTGGTCGATATTCTGAAAAAACGCCGTCTGACCGTCCACGACTGTGAATGCGATTTAACTGCCGAACGCGCTGAACAGCCGCCGCGAGTGTTCACTGCCATTCACGCTCATTACAAAGTGAAAGGCGATAACCTTTCCGACAAAGACGTCGACCGCGCCGTTGCGTTATCTGCCGAGAAATACTGCTCTGTAATGTTAATGCTGAAAGGCAATGTAAATATCACAACCAGTTACGAAATCATGTAGTTCTCCACCAGCCAGCTATGAAAACTCATCCAAAAGTAGCATAGCTGGCTATAGAATTAACATTCACGCCACTAAATAGTCAATTAGACTACTATTTCCAGATACATCTGCTTACATATCGACACAACAAGTCGCTAATTTATTGTTTTACCTGCATTTATAATTTAATTAACAAGCTGGCACACCACATGCTCATAGGCGTGTATACATATAATTATTGCAGGTACCTGACCATGGAACATACAAAACGCACCACCCTTTCAACTTTATTGCTTGCTGGCACCCTGCTGACCTGTGCTGGTCTGTCTGGTTGTATGGACGCCGAAGCCACCAACGCCACAGAACAAAAAGAAGAAGTTGTGGTAAGCATTCCGGTTGAAGCCGTCACCATAAACATGGGCGACATCTCGTCCAGTTACAACACCACGGCTATATTGGAAGCCAAAGAAGAAGCTTTTGTAGTGGCACGTGCCTCTGGAATTATTGAGCACATCTTCGTCGAAGAAGGCGATTACGTTGAAAAAGGCCAGGTACTAGCGCAACTGGATCAGAAACGCTACGAATTAAACCTGAGCAAAGCCCGCGCCGATTTAACCGGCATAGAAAAAGAGCTCAGCAAAGTCGATAAAGTGTACTCACGCAAATTGGTGAGTGACGATACTTACGACAAATTAACTGCCCAGTACGAAGCAGCGAAAGCCGTACTGGCACTGGCTGAACTGGATTTAAAAGAAACCACAATCACCGCGCCGATCAGCGGCTACATTGCGGAACGCAACGCCAAAGTAGGTAACCTGACTGAGTCATTCCAGCGCGAAAGAATGTTCCATATTGTTCAACAAAAAGCCCTGCAAGGTATTGTACACCTGCCAGAAAGCGAAATGTCTGCCATTGCCGCTAAACAGCACGCTACATTGCGCGTTGCAGCCTTGGGCAATGCAGAAGTAACAGGCTATGTTGAACGAATCAGCCCGGTGGTGGATGCCACAACCGGTACCTTTAAAGTCACCCTGACCGTGCCAAATCACGATGGCCGGTTAAAAGCAGGTATGTTCTCTGAAGTCGCCATTAATTACTCCACGCATGAAAACGCCACACTTGTTCCACGCAAAGCCTTGTTAGCCATCGACAATAGCACCAGTGTGTTTGTTATCGACAACGGAATTGCGAAGAAAATGGACGTGACCACGGGATTTGAAGACGCAGAATACGTTGAAATCACCAGTGGTTTGAGCGGCAACGAAACTGTTGTAACTGTGGGCCACCACAACCTGAAAGACGCGTCACCCGTCGTTATTGTAAAAAGCTAAGCAGCGGCTGGCGGAGAACACACAATGAGTATTGTAGATATAGCCGTTAAACGGCCTGTGGCTATAGCCATGTTCACCCTGGCGATCCTGCTGTTCGGCATGGTGTCACTGGGCAGATTATCAGTAAACCTGTTACCTGAGCTGTCATACCCTACCCTGACTATCCGCACGGATTACACCGGCGCGGCACCTGCAGAGGTCGAGCAATTGGTGTCTAAGCCTATTGAGGAAACCATTGGTACAGTAAAAGGCGTACGTTCGGTTAAGTCGGTTTCACGTCCGGGCCAGTCCGATGTGGTATTGGAATTTGCCTGGGGCACGGAAATGGACTTTGCCAGCCTGGAAGTCCGCGAAAAGCTCGATGTCCTGCAATTGCCACTGGATGTTGATAAACCACGCCTGCTGCGTTTTAACCCCAGCTTAGATCCTATCTTACGCTACGGCCTGAGTTTATCTGCTCAGGATAGTGCTAATCAGACCGACGCCATGAAGCGGCTTCGCGTTTATGCAGAAGAGCAAATCAAACGAAAGCTAGAGTCGATTGAAGGCGTCGCTTCTGTGAAAATTGGCGGTGCACTGGAAAATGAAATTCAGGTTCTGGCCGATCAACGCCGCATGAGCCAGCTGAATATCAGCGTCAATGACATCATCAAACGCCTGAAAGAAGAAAATATTAATACTGCGGGAGGCCGCATAGACAATGGCAACCAGGCCTTCCTGGTACGTACCCTCAACCAATTTACTCACCTGGACGAAATTGGCCAAATGTACATTGCCAACCGAAACGGCACCTCGATACAACTGAAAGACGTAGCGACGGTAACAAATACCTACAAAGAGCGTGACGCCATCAGCCGTTTTAACGGACTGGAAGGCGCCGAAGTTGCTGTTTATAAAGAAGGCGACGCAAATTCGGTTGATGTTGCCCGTCAGGTTAGCCTGGCGCTGGAGCAGATCACCGAGCAACTGCCTGACCAATACACACTCGACAAAGTGTATGACCAGAGTGAATTTATTAAACAAGCCATCGACGACGTCAAATCGTCTGCTGTCATTGGTGGCATACTGGCCATGCTGGTATTGTATTTATTCCTACGCGATTTCTGGCCAACGTTTATTATCTCCGTGTCTATCCCACTGTCGGTGATCGCCACGTTCAACATGATGTACGGCAACGATATCAGCCTGAATATTATGAGCTTGGGTGGTATTGCGCTGGCAGTAGGTTTATTGGTCGACAACAGCATCGTCGTACTGGAAAACATCGACAAACACAAAAAAGCCGGCAAAGGGCTGGTTAGTGCCGCACAAGCTGCCGCGGCAGGCACAAAAGAAGTATCTACCGCCATCCTCGCGTCAACATTGACCACGCTGGCGGTGTTTGTTCCGCTGATTTTCGTGGAAGGGATTGCCGGTCAGCTATTTAGCGATCAGGCCATGACAGTGTCATTCGCACTGGTTGCTTCATTACTAGTTGCACTGACGGTGATTCCTGCACTCGCAGCAAAAGCAAAACAGTCCGACCAACCCTTTGAAACAAACGCTGAACTTGAACACGTACCACCTGCGAAGCGAACCGGTATTAACAAGGTGTTTTATATTGTTACCTGGCCAATTCGCATGGTATTAAAACTGGTGTTTGTTTATGTGCCTATGCTTATCACCACGGTCGTTATCTCTATTTGGCGCGTGCTGAGCAAAGTATGCGGCCTGGCTTTGTACCCGTTTGCGCAATTTTTCAGTCTGGCATTCAACGCCATCCAGGCTGGGTACAACAAAGTTTTACGCGGAGCCCTGCGCGCGCGGGTTGTCGTCCTGGCCGTTGCAGTAAGTTTAACCGCGCTTGCCTTCCTGCTCATTCCCAAGTTAGGCATGGAGTTAATTCCTCGCATGTCACAGGGTGAGTTCTTTGTGGAAGTGAACCTACCTGCAGGCTCCCGGGTTGAACAAACCGATACCTTGTTGAAAAAGGTCGCCGCTTACACTGAAGAAATACCAGGCGTAGCGCGTACCTATTCACTGGCAGGTACCGGAAGTTTGATCAGCGCAGCGCCGTCTCAGGGGGGCGATCACTGGGGCAAGTTAAACGTTGTGCTTGAGCAAGGCGCTACCGAGTCAGACGAAGCCCGGGTTCAGAATGCAATGCGTGGTTTCCTGCAACAGCAAGCCGGTGTGCAGAGTAAATTTGGTTACCCGGAACTCTTTACCTTTGCCGCGCCCATTCAAATCGAGCTCCAAGGCTATGATTTAACGACCTTACAGCGCTACAGCGACTTACTGAGTGCTGAACTGTCCGGTAACGACCGTTTTGCTGACGTAACAAGCAGTCTGCGAGTGGGTAACCCTGAACTTAAAATCAACTTCAACCATGCGGCACTCGCCCGCCTTAATATGGATGCGTCAACTGTGTCAAAACTGGTCGCCGCGCAGGTAGGCGGTGAAGTGGCAACGCAATACAGTTTGCAGGATCGCAAAGTCGACATCCTGGTTCGCACCAATGAGTCTCAACGCGACCAAATTGAAGATATCGGCCAAATCATGATCAACCCGGGCGCGGAGCAACCTATTCCGTTACATGCCGTTGCCGACGTGTTTATCAGTAATGGGCCAAGTGAAATTACCCGCGTAGGGCAACAACGTGTGGCGCTGATAGAAGCAAACCTGCGCTACGGCGACCTTGCCCAAGGCGTTGAGGCAGCGCAGAAGATCATTCACGGCTTAACCCTCCCCCTGTCACTGAAGGCCACCATTGCTGGTCAAAGTGAAGACATGCAGCAAAGTTTCGACTCGTTAATGCTGGCACTATGTCTGGCGGTATTTATGGTCTATATCGTGATGGCATCACAGTTTGAGTCATTGGGTCACCCCCTGCTTATTCTGTTTTCAATTCCTATGGCGGTAGCGGGCGCTATTTACGGCCTGCTGATAACCAACACCCATGTCAGTGTTGTGGTCTTCATTGGCCTGATTATGTTGTGTGGTATTGTCGTGAACAACGCCATTGTGCTTATTGACCGTATCAATCAGTTACGCGAACTCGGTCAGGACAAACACAGTGCGATTATTGATGCGGCAAACCACCGGTTACGTCCCATCATCATGACCACACTTACTACGATTCTGGGTCTGCTGCCGATGGCTATCGGGTTTGGTGAAGGTGCAGAAGTGCGCACGCCAATGGCGGTTACCGTAATTTTCGGTTTGCTGTTCTCTACTCTGCTAACCCTTATTTTACTGCCTGTGGTGTATTCGCTGTTCGACAGAAAGCGTTTTAACGTAACTGCGACTACAGAGTCAGGTAACGAGGAGCCGGTGTATGGATAAGTTTGCCGAAGCCGGTGCCAGTCTGGCGGCGTTTGCCCTGCGCAAACCCGTCACCATCTGCATGATCTTTATCTCGTTACTGATCTTTGGGGTGGCCACCTCCCGGTTATTACCGCTCGAGAAGTTTCCGGGCATCGATATTCCCCAGATGATGGTGCAAATCCCGTATAACGACGCCACGCCGGCAGAAATTGAGCGGATGATCACGCGACCGGTTGAAGAAGCCATTGCAACCATGTCGGGGATCAAGCGTTTGCAGGCATCCTCGTTTGAAAACCGCGCAGAAATCTTTGTCGAATTTGCCTGGGACGCCAATATCAAAGCAAAAAGTATTGAGGCCAGGGAAAAAATCGATGCCATTCGCGACGAACTACCCGACGATGTAGAGCGAGTGCTGGTGTATAAATTCAACACCAACGACATGCCTATTTTTCAGCTGCGGGTATCCAGTGACCGGGATCTGTCGAACGCCTATGATTTGCTGGACCGCAATCTCAAGCGCGTGATTGAACGCGTGCCGGGAGTTTCAAGGGTTGAACTATACGGCGTTGAAAAGAAACAAATCAGTGTACGCCTGATCCCAGAACGTATCACGTCACTGCATATCGATACCGACCAGTTAGGGCAACGCCTGCGTGCCGCCAACTTTTCAATGAGTGCCGGGCATTTCTTTGCCAATGACCAAAAATACATGGTGAATCCTCAGGGCGAATTCACTGACATGCGCGACGTTGAGCAGTTGTATGTCGCTCCTGGCATTATGCTAAAAGACATTGCGACCATCAGTTTTGAACTGCCAGAGCGCAACGAAGGCCGACACCTGGACCGTACTTATGCGGTCGGCTTTAACATCTTCCGCGAATCCAGCTCTAATCTGGTGGAAGTCTCTCGCCAGGTTATGCAGGTCATCGAGAAAGCCAAAGACGATCCGGCTTTCAATGGCATTAATCTGTTTGTCATGGACGATGTAGCAGACTCGGTCACCTCGTCGTTAAGCAACCTGATTGAAGCCGGCCTGGTAGGTGCGCTGCTGTCTATCGTGGTGCTGTATCTATTCTTGCGTCAACTCAGCACCACGTTACTGGTTGTGCTGTCGGTCCCCTTCTCTATTTGTATTACGCTGGGGGTGATGTACCTGTTTGATTATTCACTGAATATCTTATCCCTTATGGGGCTTATGCTGGCCGTAGGTATGCTGGTCGACAACGCAGTGGTGGTCACTGAGAGTATTTTTCAGCAGCGCGAACATCACAGCAACGCTGAGACGGCCACTAAAGTTGGCGTAGGCAAAGTGAGTCTGGCGGTCATCGCCGGGACGACCACCACAGCCATTGTATTTTTGCCGAATATCGTTGGAGTAAAAATCGACGTAACCGTTTTCCTCGAACACGTTGCTATTGCGATTTGTATTTCACTGTTTGCCTCACTGTTAATCGCGCAAACCCTGATCCCGCTGTTAGCTTCAAAAATGAAAGCGCCCAAAGTTCTGGCCTCGGGTACCCCTGGCTACATTAAACGCTACCGCGCCATTTTGAACTGGACCATGCAAAACCAGCGTAAATCCGCACTCATCGCGGTGTTTATTCTGGTTAGCACCCTTATCCCAATCAACGTGATCTCCAGCGACGATGAAGGCAATGACGATCAGGGCCGTATCTGGTTGAATTACCATATCACTCAGAATTTTACCCTGGACGAGGTAGAGAAAACTGTCGATAAAATGGAAGCCTATCTCTATGCAAACCAAGAGAAGTTTTTCATAAAACAGGTATATACCTATTATCAACCAGGCTTTGCCGTTTCTAACCTGACGCTGCAGGAAAACTTACCCATTCCGGTGTCGGAAATAAAACGCCGTATTAAAGAAGAAATGCCGCAGTTTGTGCGTGCCCGTCCGTCATTCCGCTGGAACGATGGCAACGGCGGCGGTGTGCGTCTCACGCTACTGGGCGAGTCTTCTGATCAACTGCGCACAATTGCAGACCGAGTCGTTACCGTACTGGGCAACGTCGATGGATTAATTGACGTAAAAGCAGACGTGGGCAGTGAACGACAGGAGCTACAGATTAACATCGACCGTCAGAAGGCCTTTAAACTTGGGTTGAATGCGCAGGAAGTCGCTAATCTGATTGCCACTGCCCTTCGCGGTAATAACCTGCGTACTTTCCGCTATGGAGAGGCTGGCGAAATCAATGTGAAGTTGCTGTATGGTAAGTCTGTGCAGGAATCGCTGTCTGCCCTGCGCAATCTGAATATTGCTTATAATGACGGGCGCAATATCACCCTCGATATGGTGGCGAACATTACAGTTGCACCGCAGCTTTCACAAATAAACCGCTATTACCGTCAAACAGCCCTGTCAATTGGCGCCAACCTTGAAGAAGGCACCACCATGGAACAGGCACGTGAACGCATAGAAACAGCCATGCAGTACATTGCGTTGCCGTCCGGCTACGACTGGACACTGGATGGCGGTTTCCGTCGTCAGGATGAAGCCTTCGCAGTAATGCAAATGAATATGTTGCTAGCGGTGTGCATGATTTATATCGTGATGGCAGCGTTGTTTGAGTCGATTCTGTTACCTACTGCCGTTATCAGCTCTTTACTGTTCAGTATAACCGGTGTGTTCTGGGCCTACATGATCACGGGCACCTCAATGTCGGTGATGGGGATGATTGGTATGCTGATCCTCATGGGTATTGTGGTGAACAACGGTATTGTGCTGGTTGATCGCATCAATCAATTGTTGAATGAAGGTGAGAGTCTGTTGAATGCAGTCGTAGACGGTTGTAGCTCAAGGATTCGGCCAATATTAATGACAGTCGCAACAACGGTATTAGGGTTAATTCCGCTGGCATTGGGTTCAACACGGATTGGCGGTGACGGCCCGACTTACGCCCCTATGGCTATAGCCATTATCGGCGGTCTGTTATTTTCCACATTGACCAGTTTGTTTCTGGTACCGTTGGCTTATGTTTTGTTGCTGAAAGTACGCTACCGTACAAGTAGGATGATATTCAGGATGAAACAGTGGGTAGGACAATGGATTACGGCGAGCTAACTCACCACTAAGGACACAGTTTAAACGGGAGCAATGCATGTACAACTGCTGCTCCCGTTTACTGGTACCGCCACGATTAACTTCTGGCTGTCAGGAACTGATATACGCTAGATGCAGAGCGAGACTCTGAAAACTCAACCAGGCTTACACCGTTACAAGTAACACCGCCTTCAGCATTGATTACACGCAGAACTTCACGCTGGCTAGAACCAATCAAGCCAACATTACGTGCTACTGCTGAACGAAGCAGACGTACGTCATCTTTTACTACGGCTTTACAAAAACCAGCGAATTCAGTGTCGCCAGTGAAGCGAACGCCTTCAGCGGTTACGTCAGCCATTGCAGTGCTTGCGCTGGTAGCTAATACAGTTGCTAATAAAGCAGATTTGATTACGTTTTTCATAGTCGATTTCCTCTCAGGATTATTTGAAACACACAATCAACTGTCGTTAGGTAAGTTGCTTTGTGTGACACCTGACGTTTCGTCCTGGTGCACTATATTTATGCCCCATCTGAAATAAAATTACTGTTTTTTTATTGTTTACGCATGGTGAAATTACGGTAAATTCACTTGTAAAATACGAGTTAACTTTTCAAGTAGCTGTTTTTATTGAATTTTTTAAATTTAAATATAACCAAAACATCTAATAAATATAATTTTACGCCATTAATTTTCTTAAAAAACTTTCAAAAAAGGTAATTTAACAACGTAAAACAGGGGTTAATCACCATAAATTTACAACTTAAGTGGTAAATAACTGCCTAACTTAATCGTCAAAGTGTAATTTTATTACAGAAAGGCGCTGATATTTCGTTATTCAGAAACAGTTTTAGGCTTCGTTTTGAAGTAAAGCGCTATGGAAAGGGTGAGATTTTTGAGTACGGAAACAAAAAAGACCCGTAAAAACGGGTCTTTTTTAAATTCTATAGATTTTACACGTAGGAACGTTCGCGTTTTGTTTCTATCGCATCAATATAACCATGCCAGGATGCGAATCCTAAAATAGGCATCAGCACAATAAAACCGATGAACCCGGTTACAAAGCCAATGGCTACCATAGAGAAGATAATACCGGCCCAGGTAAACATAGGCACTTTGTTCACCCATACAGCATTTACGCTGGTCATTACAGCCGTAGCAAGATCAACTTTGCGCTCCATTAATATAGGTTGCGTGAAGGCTGTAACGAAAAACATACCAACACAGAAGACTGCACCCACGATCGAGCCCAGTACCAGGAATGGCAATAAGCTTTCTAAACTCTCAATCTGATGCTGAGGATACAATGCGTGGATAAGTGATGCGACACGCAACCAAAAGATCATAAGCACCATAAGTAAAATGCCAAAGCCCCACTCGTTCACTGCGTTACGGCGTATTGCCCGCACTGAGTGACGTAATGATGGCTTGTGGCCTTTTTCCAGCTCCCAGCTCACGTCGTAAAGACCTGCAGCCAGGAATGGACCAATCAACATAAAACACACTATTGAAGGCAGAATAACCAGGTGCCAGCCGGTTAACGCTACCAGATAAGAAATAAACCAGGGTATTGCGGCAAAAATTAATCCGTAGAAAATAGAAATAAGTGGTGTGCGCAGAAAATCCTGCAAGCCTAACGACAACCATTTTATGGGATCGCCGACATCCAGTTCCTTACAAGGTATTACGCGGGCAATTCCACTCTCGGTTATAGCATTTTGCGGTGTTTCTTTGAAATGTTGTGACATAGCTTCCCTCAACCATACGCTATTGACTCAATAACACCGGTATAAAGGCAAGATTCCCACACGCTCACGCCTGCGCTTTTATTCCGGTCTTACTATATACGATAGCGTCGAATGGAAAAGTTCACAATTATTTAACACAATTTATTCAGTGAATTTACAGAACACTATCTAAGTTGAATTGGCTGCCAGCGGATGTTCTGTTTGAAGTGTTTACTAAGCTTCTGATTAAATTCATAAAAGCTAACACACTCCTGATCTACCCCGGTCACTGAACGCAGTGAAAATCGATGGCAATTATTGCTAATAGGATCATACTCGATGTATTGAAATACCTGATTCACGGCTCGCGTATCACATTCCGGCGCTACCAGTGGCATATAGTTGTCGTCACAGGCTACATAAATCTCACTGCCACTGCGTTGATGTAAAAACCGGGTTGGCCCAACGGCTTTAACCAGTCCATTGCCATGCAATTCGATAATATGGTCATCGCACCAAATGCCGGTATGCTCGAATACCCCATAAATACCACAACAGACCACACAACCGTCTACCGGCGTTACTCTATGCTGGCTTTCTCCCGGGTAATTATCGACGACACTGTGACTACGTGCGTTTTTTGCCAACGCGCCACCAGCATAAGCTGACGCTAATCCGGCACCTAACCAAATAAGTGGAAGTGGCATTCAACCTCCGGTTAACCATAGACTGGTGATTTTATAATCGGAACATACCTATATATAGGTGTAATCCAAAGATTCTACAATCCAGGAAATGTAACAGTACGTGTTGTCTGAACAGTGACGAATCAACCGATTTATTCCAGGCTGAAGCCAGAATTTACCGACTTCGAATAATTCCTCCTATTAATAGCCTGTATGCACAAAATTTTGCTTAACAGATCACAGGTCGATGCGATACCCTGTGGCCCTCTGAAATTTAAGTTGTTGAAGATGAAACCCTTACACAAGTCGCACAAGTTAGATAATGTTTGTTATGACATTCGAGGCCCGATTGCTGCACAAGCACGCAAAATGGAAGACGAAGGTCACCGTATCCTGAAACTGAACATAGGCAACCCTGCCCCATTCGGTTTTGACGCCCCGGACGACATTCTCAAAGACGTGATCCATCACTTGCCGACTTCACAGGGCTATTCAGACTCTACCGGAATCTACGCTGCTCGCGTGGCCGTAATGCAGTATTACCAGCAAATGAACATTCGCAATATTCAGGTTGACGACGTGTTTATTGGTAACGGCGTCAGTGAAATGATCATGATGTCGATGCAGGCCTTGCTTAACGCCGGTGATGAGGTATTACTGCCTAGTCCGGACTATCCTTTATGGACCGCAGCCGTGAGCCTGTCATCCGGCACACCGGTACATTACCGCTGTGACGAAAAAGCCGGCTGGTTCCCGGATATCGAAGATATCAAGAGCAAAATCAACAAACGTACCAAAGCCATTGTGATCATTAATCCTAATAATCCAACGGGAGCGGTATACAGCAAAGAATTGCTGCTAGAAATTGTTGAGTTAGCCCGCGAACACGATTTAGTGGTGTTCTCAGACGAAATCTACGACAAGATTTTATATGACGATGCCAAACACACGTGTATTGCCTCGCTTGCTGATGACGTGTTCTTTGTCACTTTCAGTGGCTTGTCTAAAAATTACCGTGTGGCAGGATTTCGCGCTGGCTGGTTAATTGTGTCGGGGAACAAACGTGTAGCCAGAAGCTACATCGAAGGTCTGAACATGCTGTCATCTATGCGCATGTGTGCCAATGTGCCCTGCCAGAGCGCCATCCAGACAGCACTTGGAGGCTATCAGAGCATAAATGACCTGATCAAAGACGGTGGCCGCCTTAAACTGCAACGCGATCTGGCCGCAAACCGTCTGAATGATATAGACGGCATAGAGTGCGTCACGCCGAAAGGGGCGATGTACTGCTTTGCAAAAGTCGATGCCGCTAAATTCAACATTGCCAGCGACGAACAAATGATTTTCGACTTGCTGAGCAGTGAGAAAATCCTATTGGTACACGGCCGGGCATTTAACCTGAATGAAGGCATTTATTTCCGCCTGGTATTTTTACCTCACAGCGATATTTTAGGGCCGGCTATGGATCGCATAGAAAGCTTCTTTAACGGCTACCGCCAGAAAGGAAAATAGATATGGCCGACAACAGCCATTTCTTTGCACATCTGGCCCGAATGAAGCTAATTCACCGCTGGCCATTAATGCACAATGTACGCATTGAAAACGTTCAGGAACACAGCCTGCAAGTAGCCATGGTAGCGCACGCCCTTGCCCTCATCAGAAACCGTTACTTTGGCGGTGATTTGAATCCCGAGCGTATAGCAACACTGGCCATGTTTCACGACGTGTCTGAAGTGTTAACCGGCGACCTGCCAACTCCGGTCAAATACTTCAACCCGGCAATCAAAGACGAATACAAGAAAATCGAAAAAATCGCCGAACAAAAACTGATTGATATGGCGCCGGTGGACTTCAGAGAAGACTACGCCAAACTGATCGACAGCCAGTACCACAGTGAAGATGAAGCCTTTATTGTGAAAGCCGCCGATGTGCTCTGCGCGTATTTAAAAACGCTGGAAGAGCTAAACTCAGGCAATCGCGAGTTTACCCTGGCCAAGAAAAGACTCGACCAGATGCTAAAAGACTATCACTCCGACGAAGTGGACTATTTCTTAAAGCGTTACGTACCCAGCTTTTCACTCAGCCTGGACGAAATTACCCAGGAAGATACGCATAATTAAGCAACGGATGTCCTATGCAGCATAACGATCCTACCCTGACAGACAATGACGATTGGCAATTAGCATGGTGGGAACGTCGATTACCGCGCACCCAGGCCAGAGACGGCGATCACCGTTCACCGTTTCAGCGAGACAAAGCCCGGGTATTGCACTCTGCCGCTTTTCGCCGTCTGCAGGCAAAAACACAAGTGCTTGGGGTAGGACTCAGTGACTTTTACCGCACCCGGTTAACCCATTCACTTGAAGCTGCACAGATTGGCACGGGTATTACCGCGCAGCTACAAGGAAAATTCCCTCGTTTAACCGAGCACGTGGGTCTGGATCCCTACTTAATCGAAACCCTGTGTCTGGCTCACGACATTGGTCATCCTCCATTTGGTCACGGTGGTGAGATTGCATTGAACTACATGATGCATGGACACGGCGGATTCGAGGGTAACGGACAGACGTTCCGCATTGTTACGCAGCTTGAGCCCTACACCGCCGAACACGGCATGAACCTGAGCCGCCGCAGCGTGCTGGGTTTGGTGAAGTACCCCAATTTTATTGATGCGTTAACGAATCACGATTTATTGCCCTCACCTTCGGTAAGTCTGCGCCAGGTAAAAGCAGAACAATGGCATCCGCCCAAAGGCCTGTTCCGTTGCGATGAAGCCTTGTTTGACTGGTTAATCGATCCTTTTAGCCAGCAAGACAAGGACCGGCTGATGTCGTTTGAGCATGTCTCCGGAAAACACCACAAAACCACGCACAAATCCTTTGATTGCAGTGTCATGGAACTGGCCGACGATATTGCTTATGGTATTCACGACCTCGAAGATGCGATTGTCATGGGCATGGTAAAACGTGCGGAATTTGTTGAAGAACTCCAGTCAGAGCTGGAACAACTTCAGGTACCCTGGCTGTCTGAGCACATAGCAGGTATTGGCACACGGTTGTTCAGTCAGGCTCAACACGAGCGTAAAAATGCGATTGGTGCTTTGGTTAATTGTTTCATTACCGCCATTCGTATTGAAGAAGATGCAGCCTTTGAGCACCCGCTTCTGCGCTATCAGGCGGTATTGCCGGAACACCATCACAATGCGCTGGGTTTGTTTAAGAAGTTTGTCTACATGAAAGTCATCCGTAAACCGGAAGTCCAGCTGTTGGAATACAAAGGTCAGCAAGTGGTAATGGAATTGTTCGAGGCTTTCAGTGCCGATCCAACACGCCTGCTTCCCGAGAACACCCGTAAACGCTGGCTGGTAGCCGAAGAGCATAACAACGGCCATCGGGTCATTGCCGATTATATCTCAGGTATGACCGATGAGTTTGCTGCCCGTTTGTACTCTAATATGTTTGTCCCGAAACGGGGCGGTATTCTGGATACGCTGTCTCTGTAAGCGTCTTTTGAAATCTTTTTGCACCCTTTGCGGTCTTATATCGTAGCAATGGTGTCAAATTCTTTACAGAGCAGGTATATGAAACGATTTAGCCCCTCACAAACGTTTACGGATAACCAGGTAACCGACGAAAAGGTCTTTCAGGATCGTCGCCGTGTATTAAAGTCGCTGGGGTTTGTTGGTGCCGGCACGATACTCAGCCAATCAGCCCATGGATTTGGCTGGTTCGACAGCGAACCCGAGTTTGAAGCCAAACCGCTGTCATTTACCCCCTCAGAGAAGTTCACAACAGACGAAGCAAAAACGCCCTACGCGAAGGTTACGTCCTACAATAATTTTTATGAATTTGGTACGGGCAAAGACGATCCGGCCGAACGCGCGAAAAGTTTTAAAACCGACCCCTGGACATTGCGAATTGACGGCTTGGTGAAGAATCCGATTACTCTGGATTACGATGCCATTATGAAGCAATTTGCGTTTGAAGAGCGCATTTACAGAATGCGTTGTGTCGAAGCCTGGTCAATGGTGATCCCGTGGGTGGGCTTTGAACTCAATAAGCTCATTCAGTTGGCGTCGCCACTGGGTTCCGCCAAATATGTCGCGTTTGAAACCCTGCACGACCCGAAACAAATGCCCGGTCAGCGCAACCCTTTCATTGGTGGCGGTATTGATTACCCCTATGTGGAAGGACTGCGCCTGGACGAAGCGAATCACCCGTTAACGCTGATGGCTACCGGCGTTTATGGCAAAACACTGCCACCACAAAATGGCGCCCCCATTCGGTTAGTTGTACCGTGGAAATACGGTTTCAAAAGCATTAAATCGGTCGTGCGAATTACGCTAACCGAACGCCAGCCCCCTACCACCTGGAATCGATTGGCATCGAATGAATACGGTTTTTATGCCAACGTAAACCCAAAAGTAGCTCATCCACGATGGAGTCAGGCGAGTGAGCGCCGGATTACCGACGGAGGCGTATTCAATCAGCAGCGCATTGCCACACGCATGTTTAACGGCTATGACGAGGTCGCGCCCTTGTATGCAAATATGGATTTAGCCCGCTACTATTAAGTGCCCTTTGTGAAACGATTACTCAGCAAACCTCTGGCCTTGACGCCTGTGCAGTTGCTCCTGTTTAAGGCCGGGTTACATGCCTTGTTTTTAGGGTACCTGATATTCTTGGGCTGGGCCGCCGTAACCGACAACCTGGGCGCAGATCCGGTAAAAGCGCTTATCCACAGCACAGGCACAAGTGCATTAAACCTGTTGCTGCTCACCTTGCTGATAAGCCCTCTTGCTAAACATTTGCCATTTCCTTCGCTGATGCAATGCCGCAGGCTGATTGGGATCTACGTGTTCGTTTATGCATTGCTGCATTTGACCAGCTATGTGAGTTTTGAATTGCAGTTTGACTGGGCGCTGATTGCCAGCGAAGTGATTGAACGGCCCTACATCACCGTTGGTTTTATTGCGTTACTGGACTTAATGCTGTTGACCATAACCTCTCCGATGTGGGTAAGACGGAAAATGAAGCGCAACTGGCAGCGACTACACAACAGTATTTATCTCATAGCACTGCTTGCGCTGGTTCATTTCAGTTGGTCGCGTAAAACCGCGCTGCAGGAACCGCTGCTCTATTGGTTCATTGCACTGGTGATCATGCTGCCGCGATTCAATTACTGGTTTAAGCGATTAACACCTCGACATTAACAGTGTTAACGATACCGACGCTGCATAATGCGAGCAATGTCGTTCACAGTTTAAGTAACGAGCCTGCCTGTATAACACTTGCCAGAGACTGTAAAAAAACAAAGCGACACTGTATACAGCGCCGCTTTGAGGTTTCCCTTTATTTACGTATCAAATGCTATGGAAAATCCACATCTATTCGTTCGATTAGAATTTCATTGGCATCGTCTGCCGTAAATGTACCGTTTAACTGAATGGCAATACGCTCGATATTTGCAATATTGCCGTTTCCATCAGGCTGCGGGTAAAACGTAATTTGATTTGTTCCCACGCTTAACGGTTCTATTGCGCCATAAATACGTGCATAGTTCGGTGCGCCGGTTTGAATATACCCCTGAACACTGACGCTGCCATCACCAGGCATTCCTGTTACAGCAAACGTGTAAGTGAGAGCAGCCCCGGTATAATCACGCACAGGTACGCCTAAAATATAATTGTGCGTCTGGCTGGTGTCATTGGGCAGTAAACTCACCGCTTCATAAGCAGGACGGTGTAGCACACTGGCATTTGTTCCATAATCACCACGTAATCCTTCTGCATCAGACACAAAGTCATAGGTAATAGTCTCAGCAGTAGGCAGTGTCGTGGGTATTTCCAGACGGACATGGGTCAATTCAACGTAGTCCTCAGTACCACTGCTCAAAGGTCCATTCAGCTGAATACCCAGACGTTCAACGATAGACAAATCGCCATTCGCATTCTCTGTGGGCGCAAACATAATGACATTTTCACCTGCCTGTGGATTTACTACCGAACCGTAAATACGGCTATATGATGGTGCACCGGTTTGTACATAGGGTTGGATCGTCATGCCCCCATCAATCTGTGCTTGTGTTACGTTTAACGTGTAATACAGCACTGCACCATTCAAGTCAGTGAGACTAATTTCTTCAATATACTCCTGTACATTGCGGCTTTCCCACGCTGGAATAAGCAGTGCAGCAGGAATAGCAGCATCGTAGCCTACCGATGCCGATGTACCATAGTCTCCGCGCCAGCCTTGAGCGCCATCACTAAAATCGTACTCAACGACCTGAGGGGGTAAATCATCGCCAGGCACGACAATTTGTACCTGCCTGGCAAAACTGGTGTATTCCCCTTCGGAAACTTGCACATACAGGTTGTATAAACCCGGTGTAAGCGCCGCCGCAACACGCACTTCGCCATTTTGAGGGTCCAGCGTAAATAAACCTGCATCGTTGCCACTTAAAATTCGCCATAACACAGCATCGCCTGATTGATGAGGATTACCCATGTAATCTGATGACTCCAGATCTGCAATCAGCGTACCTGCTTCAGTAGTCTCGTCTATGGTGATCACTGATGGTTGTTCGAACTGAGGGGCCAATTCTCTGACATAGCCTTTAAGCCAGGTAAGCGCCGCTTTTTCAACGCCTGTATCGTACGCCAGAATAGCGCCCTGGGCTTCACGCCAATGTCCTGGTAGATAGCCCCATACAGTAATGCCTTCAATGGCAGGGTGTTGCCAAAAAGCAGGGAACAAACGTTGAAATTCTAGTAATTGAGTTAGTTCGTCTGTGCCATCTACATCCAACTCTGTGAGATAGATATCCAGGCCGGTTTGGGTGTCCATGCGATCAATATTGTTCAGCATGGTATCCAGTGGACCCGTTGTAGAAAAAGCATGTCCCTGAAATCCGATGGCATCGATCAATCCACGAGATTGCAACAGATTCGCCAATTCGATGACTTTGTCTGTACGTGTGTCAGAGTTAATAACACTGTACTCGTTAAACATAAGCTGTGTACTGGACGGGAAAATATCCCTGGCCATTTGAAACGCATTTACTATCCAGTCGTAATCCTGTGCTTTTTGCGCTGCTGTACTGGCAGAATCCCCTCTGGCTATGAAGAATGCTTCGACCTCAGCAGTCACCTCAGGCGCATACAACCGTAAACCGTCAACATAATTGGGTCTGCCATTGCCACCGTCGGGTGGTGCATTGTCGAATTCATTTACGACTTCAATAAAGTCGATTGCCGGATATCGTGCATTGACTGCTTCATACCACTCCAAAATTTCCTGAAGTTGCTCTTGCGGTGACAATGAATCAATCCAGGCCGGCTGCTGACTGCCCCAAACCAACACATGGTGTTTGTATATAAATCCATTATCTTTAGCGAGATTATACGCCTCATCAAGTCCCGACCAATTGTATTGATCCCGTACCGCTTCAACCGAGCCCCACTTACCCGCATTTTCAGCGGTTACCTGGTTCCAGTATGCTTCGAAATTCGGACGCTGATTTCCACAACATACGCCTCCAAGGAATTTTGACTTGCCATCTGCCAGCGGCGGCCCCTCAGGCGTGTAGGTTTCAGGTGGTGGCAGTACAACACCAGGCAACCCATCTTCGAGCTGTTCTACCGTGTAAGAAACACCGGCTGGTGCGAAAACAAAACTGTCAATGTCCAATCCATCCTCACGACCGGCGTAACGGAATATCGCACTGGAATTGTCGTCAGCCACCGAATAACGGCCTTCTGGAATAGCAACCCACATAAACGAAGTTAAATTTGGCTGCCCACCGGGTTCCACAATGGCGTCGGGGGAATAGCCCGCCTCGCCGGGTGCAGCAAAACCGCTAATTCCGTTAACTAGCTGCCAATCATGCACAGCACCCAACGTTGTCGGAATGTACATACTGTCATCACTAAAACCGTCAGGTCCCACACGCACACGAGCATAGAGCGTATAGTCTCCTGCCTGAGAAAAATCCACCAGCAGCTCACCTACCCGGCTGTCATCTTCGGGTGGCGCTGTTGCATTGACCGCGGTTGTCACATAACTGGGATCACCCGGTTGGATCTGCATGTCTATACCCAGATAATTCAGTGTCGCTGACTTGCCGCCTTCCGCTTCGGCGTAAACGCCGACTAGCGGATTATCCTGTTGTAATACCGGTGTGAAAGACAGCTGTCTGCGTGCTAAATCAAAAGAGACGGCAACCCTTGTACTCGCACCGGCTGCAAGCTCTCCCGCCTCAACGAGAAAATACGGAACGCCATCACCTGTGTAGCCATCTGCACCATTTACCGCAATCGAACTATCAGTAATGAGTAACCTGAATGGGCCGGTCATTTCTTCACTGCTTGTGTTGGTAACGGTAACCACTGAGGTATATACACGATTAACTCTGTCGACAGTGGGGCGAGAAACACTAGAAGTGACATCGCTCCCCACCGATAACCAGGCAGCCTGACTGACATTGCTGACACCCAGCGACGCGCAGAATATTGCTGAATAAAGGAGTCCGGGCTTCATTGTTCACCCCCACTATTGCGATGTTTGCGAACAAAGAATATGCCCGCCAGACCAAGTCCGATTAACAACGCATGTGAAGGCGCATTTACCTGCATGTTAGCGTTCGAAGGCGTTATCGCTACATTGTCGATTTGAAGCCATGACCCGCCAAAATCACTACCGAACTGATCAAAGCCAATGAGAAGTTGAAACTCCAGTGTCAGGTTAGAAATTGAACTCAAGGTTTCAGACAACATAATGTCGATTGAATAACTGGCAGCACCGTCAATATCCGCGTTTAGCACACTGCCCAGTGCGCCGCTTTCATCCAGGTAATTACCACTGCCATCGCCAAACGCGACAAAGAAATAATCAGCAATAAAACCAAAATCTGAGGAGGTCAATTCGGAGTTCACACTGAGCTCGGCGGTAAATTGATACTGTTGACCACTTTGTAAATTAATGTCCTGATAGAGCGTATTAGCAAACCAGGCATCCGTGTTAAAACTGTCGACGTTCACAATCGCTGCGCATCCCGGAGGCGCGCTAAGCATAAAGTCGTTTTGGGTACTGATATCACCAAAGCCATCGGTGTCTTTCATCCAGCCACTGTAACTGCAGTTGTCAAAACTACCATTAGTAATAACACTCGCGTAGCTAAGTTGTGCAATGCCCAGCAACAGAAGCAGGCATCCAAATTTTAGTTGTTTCATGTATCACCTTTCATACTATGTAAGTGTGCAAGCTGTTCCAAAAATGAACAAAATGCGAACAGGGATACGCATTGTTACCGGCTTAATTTAACGCCGAGTACACATTTTTTTTACATTCACGTTATTTTTTTGCACAAATATCCCATCACATCTCAAAATCAGACGCGTTGTGAAATTCAATAAGCACAAAGGCAAAAACAATAAACAAAGCAGCGAGTTATACATTTATTACCAGTCATAACAACATGTACAAACATAAACACTTGCAACCATAAGGCACCTTCAAGACAAATTTCTTCATGTGCGACTGCTAGATGACGAGATCACTTAAATATATTGAGGGAGAGTGAGCACCAGGCAATGTGAGTAAAAAAAAGACAAAAAACACTTGCATGTTGTTTTATACAGTACTACTGTATATTCATACACTGTATAAACAGACACTATTATTGAGAGGCTACAACATGGCTACTGTTAACCAATTACACAACATTATTGCGTTTCCGGTTTCTGCTCAGTTGCGAACTACATCGCAAAAAGGCTGGAGTTACCTGTTGTCATCGTCACTGGCCTTCAATAAAAGCATTGATCACGCAATACGTATCCAAAAGCCGAATGAAGAAATGGTGCCCCAGTGGATTCGCAAACTGATCACCAGCGGGCAATGCAGCACTATCTATGTCGAGGATTTATCCCTGCCGCAGCATGAGCAAGTGCTGATCAAGCAGCTTTGCGACCAATATTCAGTTTCTCTGATTGGCTTGTCGGTTAACGATAAGCAAACCGGTAGACAAGCTGATAACGTTTTACAAGGCCCTTGGTAATCTACTACACGGATTAATTGATAAAGTTCTTTTTCCCGTAAGTCTGAGCCATTAAACTTGTCAGAAACAAATCTTGAGATAGTCTGATGGTCGACAGTTGTTACTGCTGCAGCAGTAAACCTTATGAAAAATGTTGCGCACCGTTTCATAGTGGCGCACAAACTCCACCGACGCCTGAAGCGCTGATGCGCTCACGTTATGCGGCTTATTGCATACAGGATTGGCCTTACATCCTTAAAACTTATGCAGAAAAATCCAGAGAAGGGCTTACCGAAGCCATGCTTGCCGAACACGCCGACGAGCAAACCTGGTTACATTTGTCGATTGTACCCTCCCCTGCGTTAACCTCACATCAGGTAGAATTTAAAGCGTACTACGCAATTGCAAAACAGTGTTTTGTGCTTCATGAAACCAGTGACTTTGAAACAGAAGCCGGTGAATGGCGATACACAACTGGATTACTCCATGATGATACCGGTAAACTAAGTATCGGCAGAAATGACGCATGCTTATGTGACAGTGGCAAAAAATTTAAACAATGCTGTCTGAAGCGACTGTAGCACTAATCCTCCATCTCCATTGATGCAGCAATTGCGTGCGGGCACTATTACGTGAATGCTTGATGGTGTGAATGCTTAAATACGAGAGTTAAATCCAAAATAGACAGGGCTTTTACTCAGGATTCAACTAAGCTCAAACTCACTCCCTGTATAACTTAGGTTAAACCGTTGATAGTGATCACGGGTAACACATTTATGCGCTCTACGCGTAATGTTTCAAGCTAAATAAATGTGTCCTGCTGAGCACAACAAATAGCATTCAAACACACTGAATGTCATAACCACTGCCCTTTTCATACCTATGAGGTGAAATTCTGCACAAGTACCTTTCATCAAAAATAGACATAAGCCGCAATAACGGTACTATCTTAGGGTGAGGTATCTTCAATACCGTAATAATAAAAACGAACGAGAGAAATACTATGAAAGCGAAGTCCTTTACCCTGGTTGCAGCTGGCGTTGCTGCTGTGCTGTCGGGTTGTCAGCCCGCCCCAGAAAAAGCTCAGACCCAACCAACCGAAACCGCGCTAACCGCAGAAGATGCGCGTATCTTTGTCGATGCGGCTCAACGCGAGATGACTAAAATGTCTGTGCCCGCAGCGAAAGCGGCCTGGGTATATGCCACCAATATTAACGACGACACGGCTACGGTAAATGCTTACCTTTCGGAGCTTTATAGTAACCGTGCAGCCGAACTGGCAAAACAAGCTGCCGATTTCAATCACGTTGAGGCTGATCCGGACTTACGCCGCAAACTGGATTTAATGCGTGCCGGCTTAACTATGCCACCACCAGCAAACCCTATGAAATCGGAACGACTGGCTCAAATTGGATCTGAACTGGATGGCATGTACGGCAAAGGCAAATACTGCCGCAGCGAAGACGACTGTATCGGCCTCGTTGAGATGAGCTCTGCCATGGCCACCGAGCGTGACGCCGATTTGCTGTTGGAATACTGGGAAGGTTGGCGTGAAGTCTCTGTTGCCATGAAGCCGCTTTATGCAGAACAGGTTGGCATTGCCAATGAAGGAGCGAAGGAACTCGGCTTTAGCAACGTCAGTGAGTTATGGCGTAGTAAATATGACATGCCAGCCGATGATTTTCCGGTTGAGTTAGATCGCTTGTGGGGCCAGGTTAAGCCCCTGTACGACGCACTACACTGCCATGTTCGCGCGGAGTTAGGCGAGTATTACGGTGAAGACATTGTGCCCCAGGACAAGCCTATTCCAGCCCACCTGCTGGGCAATATGTGGGCCCAGTCATGGGGAAATATTTATGACATTGTAAAGCCTGACACGCCCATGCAGGTACCAGATGTCACAGCCGCGCTGCGCGATCAGGACTATGACGAGATCAAAATGGTTAAGCAGGCTGAGTCGTTTTTCTCTTCGTTAGGTTTTGAAGAATTACCGGACTCATTCTGGACGAATTCCCAGTTCAGTAAACCCGCCGATCGCGATGTTCAGTGCCATGCGTCAGCGTGGAATGTAGACAATGTGGACGATCTGCGGATTAAGATGTGTATTCAAATTACCGGCGAGGAGTTTAACGTTATTCACCACGAGCTGGGGCATAATTACTATCAGCGTGCATACAACCAGCAACCCTTCCTGTATCAGGGTTCAGCCAATGACGGCTTCCATGAAGCGATTGGTGATACTATTGCGCTTTCTATCACGCCTAAGTATTTAAAAGAAATTGGCCTGATTGATGAAATCCCGGATCCTTCTAACGATATTGGCATGCTGCTTCAGGTTGCGCTGGATAAAATCGCCTTCATTCCGTTTGGATTAATGGTTGATCAATGGCGCTGGAAGGTAATGGCCGGAGAGGCAGGCCCTGAAGAATATAATAAACTGTGGTGGGAATTGCGTGAGAAATACCAGGGCGTAATGGCACCGGTTGCCCGTGACGCAGACGCTTTCGACCCGGGTGCGAAATACCACGTTCCGGCCAATGTGCCCTACACGCGCTACTTCCTCGCACATATTCTACAATTCCAATTCCACAAAGCATTGTGTGATATCGCTGGCGACAACGGTCCACTGAACCGCTGCTCTATTTATGGCAGTGAAGAAGCTGGTACTGCGTTAAACGAAATGCTGGAAATGGGACAGAGCCGCCCCTGGCAAGAAGCACTTGCAACCATAACGGGTTCACCGGATATGGATGCAAGTACCATTGAAGCCTATTTTGCCCCGCTTAAAACCTGGCTGGATGAGCAAAACAAAGACCGCCAGTGCGGTTGGTAAATCAACATTAGTCGAATGGGCTGCCTTTGCAGCCCATTACCAGTCTATGGTGACAGGCTGATCGCGATCGGTCTGTAACCATTGCCCGTCAAACTCCAGCTCAGTGACTTGAATGACACTTCTGCGTGTGCTGGCATCATCGGTCCCTTCATTTGACAGTATTTTGCCCGGATGCGTAAAATAAAACAGGAATGCCCGACCATCCTGCACAACGACATCCGGATGCTGACCAATCACACCGTCCTGTTCGCCTTTACCCGGTTCACTCAATAAATAGCCTGACTGCTGCTGCCAGCTGTCCAGATCGGCAGAACGATACACTGACAGCCCTCGCCAGGCATCAACAATCATCCAGAACCAGCCTTGCCAGTAAAATACCACGGGCCCCTCGCCCCGGCTGGAGAGAGCGGCTTTGCCCTTGTCCTGCCAATCATACAGGTCTTCACTGTCAGCAAAGTAGATTGACTTACCATCAGGCTCATCATTATAAAAAAGCCGGAATCCGCCGTCGGGCTTTGCGATGACATCGGCATCAATCACTTTTTCAGTATTTAGTTTCAGCGTTGATTGATACGTCCAGGACAACAGGTCAGCACTGGTAAAGTGCGCAATGGTGCGCGGATGCGACCAGTTGTCAAAAATACCTGGCACCATGGTTAAATACATGTGGTACTGGTCATTGTGTACGAACACATCTGGCGCCCATAACGTTTCCGTTACCACACTCCCGTTGAACTGAGCATCCTGCAGATAGTCCCACTCCCGGCCATTTTTAGAGGTCGCGATACTGATGGGGGTACCATGAACCCACTCGACGCCCTGTAATCCCGCTACATTTGCGCGCCGGTTGGTGTAGAACATCAGCCAGCGCTGTCCTTGTTTGTCCCACACGATAGAAGGATCGGCTGCACCATCATAGACGGGGTCCTGATAGAGTGGCTGTGGTGCAACAGCGGTTGATGCGTCCATATTTGCGGTATCGCAACCAAACAGCACACATACGCAACTGACTACAGCAACGATAAGGCGCACTGCATATTTACGCTCATATCCTGCTGGATGGGCATTAAGCTCCTTCATAACGCTTCTCGTTTTATTCTTTCGTGCCAGCACTTTAATTGAGGAGCATACTGCTAACCTAGCCATTGAGAGGATTGATGCGCTTTTTCCCACATTTGATTTATATATGAACTCGCATCAGAAGCTACCCAGCAAAAAACCATTCAGGTATGCTTGACTCTGGAGTTAACTCCAGGGTTTATACTGACACTATGAAAACACAAAACAGCTATAAAATTGGTCAACTGGCCAGTGTTACCGGGCTGACGGTCGACACTATTCGCTTCTACGAAAGCAAAGGTCTGATCACGCCGGCAACACGCAGCGCGTCAGGCTACCGGCTCTATTCCCAGGTTGATATAACCACATTGCAGTTTATTCAGCGGGCCAAACGGGTTGGCTTTACACTGGATGAAATCCACGAGTTACTGGCCCTCAAACTTCATCCGGACGACCATACCTGTGAAGAAGTAAAGCAATATACTGCAGACAAAATGCAGGAAGTGAACGAAAAAATCGCCGAATTAGTGCGAATTCGTGATTCTTTGCAAGCGTTACACAACGTGTGTTGCGGCGGAAACGAAAGTGCCGCCCATTGTTCAATATTACAAATGCTGGATACGGTGGATACCTTATGAGTGAATTAACTGCCCTGTTCGAAAACTTTGCTGTGTTATTTATGGAGTCTGCCCCCTGGCTGTTATTGGGCCTGCTTATTGCTGGGCTAATGCATGAGCTGGTCCCAGTGGATATCCTTAAAAAACACATGGGCAATGCCAGTACCAAAGCGATCGGCAAAGCCGCGGTCATCGGCGCGCCCCTGCCGCTCTGCTCCTGTGGTGTCATCCCAGCAGCCATTGGGCTACGCCGCAGCGGAGCCTCAAAACCCGCTACCGTATCCTTCCTGGTCGCCACACCAGAAACTGGCGTCGACTCGGTGTCGGTCTCCTACGCGTTATTGGGCCCGGTCTTTGCTATCGTCCGCCCTGTTGCAGCGATCACCAGTGCAATATACGCCGGTTTAATGGTTAAGTGGTTCGATACGCCAGATGCAAACAACCAACCCCAAACCGACCAGGCGGCCGCCACAGAGGCAGACACCATCTCAGCCTGTTGCAGTACACAGCAACCTGAAACGAAACCTGAAACCGCATCGGCGTCCTCGTGCTGCAGTACACAAACGCAAGTAGCACCGATAACCGAACCTGCCAGTTGCTGTAGCAGTGCCAAAAAAACTGAGCCTGCGGAAACTAAAGCGTCTTGTTGTAGTACCACAGCGCAACAAAAAGCCGAAACGATAAAGGCAGACAGCCAAAGCCTGAGTGTTAAGGCACAGGCTATCTGGCAATTTTCAACGGTGAAACTCCTTAACGATCTGACGCTGTGGTTGCTTATTGGCCTGTCGCTGGCTGCCGCTATTCAAACCTGGGTACCACATCAGTTTCTGACTCAGTGGGGTGATGGATTCATTGCCATGCTGATTATGGCTGTCATCGGTATCCCCATGTATATTTGCGCGACTGCATCCACACCGGTTGCCGTGGGCTTCTTAGCTGCGGGTCTGTCACCTGGCGCCGTATTGGTGTTCTTGTTAGCCGGGCCAGCAACTAACATTTCAACCATGGGGATGATTGCCAAGGAAATGGGAAAACGAACACTGGTGTTGTACGTTTTTAGTGTGGTCAGCATTAGTATTCTGTTGGGTTACGCATTAAACATCGCCATTCAGGCATTTGAGTTATCAGCGTGGATCCCGCTTGGTCAGGGAGGTCATGATCACAATGACATCTCAGCGATTTACGCATTGTGCGCCATGTTGTTATTTGGCTTGATGATTCGAAATGGCTGGCAATCTTTGCAACAACGGTTTGCAAAGCCAGCCAGCAGTAGCTGCTGTCATTAGGGCCTGTTCGTCGGTATTGCGGGCTAAAACAAAAACAGACATCACGGTTTAAATGATAGTCACTGGCCGGCTACTTTGTATTGCCCGGTTACTTTGCACTGCCCGACGTGGTCGCAATGGTAGCAATGAGAGATAAGTTGCCCTAGAACCACCCACTGACACTGGCGGTGATCACCTTGCCGTCAGTGCCAATATCGATATTACATCGATACATACGCAAACTCACGGCACTGTCTGAGACTATTCGTCTGCCGTAATCTGTGTGTTGCTGCGTTACCTCCAACCAATTCGCTGTACCCAGTTGCTTCAATACACTTTGCTCAGTGACGCCCGCGCTGAAATTGCCGCACAAAAACACCACTTCACTGCGAGCTTCACTCCAGAAGAACACGGAAATGATTAGGCTGATAAATAGCAAAATGGCAACCAGCGTGCGCGCTATTTTGGGGGAAAGTGACATACCGTCGTCCTTGATACAGAGTTACTTTCTCAATTTTTGCAGATATTCCCGATTGGTCAATAGCTGTGCGTTAACCCGATTGACCTGCTGCTGAACTTCGCGACGAAATCGCTCAATCAGAGGCTGTTGAAGCGCCAGCCGTCCGCACGACTGCCATTGTTCCGCACGAAATCCCATACCAAACAACACGTATTGTTTACTGGCAGAAGAAAACAGTTCTTGCCGGTTGCTGGATTCGTAGAGTCCAGGTGGCTGGCTTTGCCACAGCTGCAACGCCTCGCTCAACGAATCAGTCCAGCTTTCATGTTGCTGATGAGCCCGCCAGTAGGCGGAGTCGGAACGATCCGACAGCACGTAATGCAACTTAATGAAGTCGATGATCTCCTGCCAGCGCTCATTGGTAAGTTGATTAAATCGCTTCGCCAGTACCGGCATTGCCGATGGCGAACGGGGTAATTGCTCTGCAACCCACTCGGCTGACTTTTCTATGAGCACCAAAGCCGTAGCCTCTAATGGCTCTACGAAACCGGCGGAGACACCAATCGCCACACAATTGTGATGCCAGAAGTATTTTCGGTGGCCGGGGTCAAATTTGATTATCCGGGTAGTGAGGTCGTCTTGCTGCAAATTAGGGTCATTAGCAATGTAGTTACGCAACGTTTGCTCGGCGTCTTCAACGGCACAGAATTCGCTAGCGAAGACATGCCCGATTCCACGACGATGTTGTAAAGCGATATCCCAAATCCAGCCACTCGTCTGCGCTGTTGCAACCGTAGCGGATGCAATTGGGGTTTGCGGCTCTGCATGATTAACCTGCGCAGCAATCGCGGTATCATTGAATAAGACACCTCGCTGAGAGACAAACGGGATCTGATAGTGCTTGCCCATCAGTACTGCTGCAAAGCCACTGCAGTCAATAAACAAATCCCCTTCTACCGTGTTGCCGTCTTCCAGTTGCAAAGCCTTAATTGCTCCGCTGTCGTGGCTGACAATGTGAGCAACATGTCCTTGACGATAGGTTACGCCCAGTTTTTCCGTGCAGTGTGCTTGTAACAATGCCACGAATTTTCCGGCGTTCAGGTGATACCCGTAGTTGTAGGTAAAAGCGTACTCGGGGAGTTGGGGCAGTTTCGGTGACAGTTGGCGTTCACAGGCATGCCCCTGAGCGCTAACCCAGGATTCAAAATCCTGCGGATAACCGGCTTCAATCCAGGCGTCGGCCAGACTCAATAGGCCGTAGCCCGCTGGTGCCGTGAACGGATGATAATAATGCTGCGCGGGATCTTGTCGCCAGCCTGCAAATTTTGAAGCCTGTTTGAAGCTAGCGTCGCAGCAGCTTAAAAACGCCCGCTCAGACAAGCCAATTTGCTTCAACGTGTCACGCATGGTGGGCCAGGTGCCCTCACCCACCCCCAGATTTTTCACGTCGGGCGACTCAAGCAATACCAGTTCCGTGTTACTGTTTTCACCTAACAGCGGGTGCCTGGCGGCAATAATTCCCGCCGTTAGCCAGCCTGCGGTGCCTCCACCAACAATAACGACTCGGGTCTTCTTACTTGCGGTATTCATGAGTTATGCGCTTTTATCGGCCGGACAGTATTGTTTTATAAAGGCATCATGTTCGGGAAGCTGCGCCAGAGCATTGTTTACCGACTGTTTGAACGCCGTTAACTGCTGCGTCAACGATGCGGTGGGTAACATTCGGCTGGCACCGTGATGGCGTTTTGGCATCAGGCCCTGGCCCATCATTACCTGCACCCAGGAGTCAACCCGGAACAGCGCCACATCGTCAGGCCACACATAACCATGTTCGGCAAACATCGCCATGCGATGTTGCAGCGACTCAGGAATCTCCATGTTTCGGTAGAAATCCCAGAACGCACTGTCATCGCGTTGTGTCAGATGGTAATGCAGCACAATAAAGTCGCGGATCGTTTCCATTTCTTTTTGGGTTTCGCGGTTATAGCGCTCTGCCAGAAGACCGCACTCCCCCTCAAACGGAAACAACTTCATCAATCGAATCAATGCCGTCGTCACCAGATGTATACTGGTTGATTCTAACGGCTCAAGGAATCCACTGCTCAAACCGATTGCTACGCAGTTCTTTGCCCATGCCTGCTGACGCATACCGGTTTTAAATTTCAGGTACCGCGGTTCAGTGACCGCTTCACCAGTCACGTTTGACATTAATGTGGCTAATGCAGTCTCGTCATCAGAGAAACGACTGCTGTACACAATACCGTTTCCTACTCGGGACTGCAGCGGAATTCGCCACTGCCAACCCGCATTGTGCGCAGTTGCAATGGTGTAAGGTCTGGGCGGCTCAACGGCGGTGGTTTGTACGGCAATAGCGCGGTCTGCAGCAAGCAGGTGGCTCCAGTCGTCGTAGCCTACCCCAAGCGCTTCACCGATCAACAAAGCCCGGAAGCCTGTGCAGTCAATAAATACATCGCCTTCAATACGCGCGTCGTTGTCCAGAACCAATTCGCGTAAGTTCCCGCTGTCCGGGTGTTTATTCACCGTTGTAATCTTGCCTTCAATTCGCGTTACGCCAGCTTGTTCAGCCTTGTTGCGCAAGTAGGCTGCGTAGGCTGTTGCATCCAGGTGATAAGCAAAATTGAGCGGCCGATTGCCGACTTTCAGGGCAAACTTATTCTGTTTTGCCGCTTTTAATTCCAGGCAGTAGTCCTCAAGGGTATCCTGCTGCCCATTGGCCACCGCTTCCATCCAAAATTCATGAAATTCCGCCATCCAGGATCGCTGGCCAATTTCACCAAAGGAATGCACATAGCTGTCGCCCTGATTGCCCCAGTTGTCAAACTGGATCCCAAGCTTAAACGTGGCCTGCGTTGCCGCCATAAACTCGCGTTCATCGAGTCCCATTAAACGGTGGAAGTTGCACATAGTTGGGATGGTGGCTTCGCCCACTCCCACTGTGCCAATTTGATCGGACTCCACCAGGGTAATGTCTAACAACGCACCCAAACGGGTAACCAGGCTAAACGCGCTTAACCAGCCGGCAGTGCCGCCGCCGGCAATTACTACGCGGGTTTTATTTTGTGTCATTTACACGCCCGTTTAACGGTTTAAATTATTCAGTAGCATGGCACGCATTCTGCGCGCCGATATATCGGTCATGGGCGCCAGTGGCCCGTGACATTCTGGCGGAAGATGGTCTGTCACCTTAGTAGGATCACCAAAGACATAATAGTCAAACAAGGCTCGCCATGCTGCTTTTTCACTCTCTGGTTTGTCCCGTAAACTCAACATGCCGTGCAACAAGGTGTCCATGGGGTTACCGAGAAACGGTTTTGCTGCCATCCACCAAAAATTCACCATGACATTAAATCTGTCCCGGGCTTCAACCTCATGCCACCACATGCTCGGATAGTACAAGCCATCACCCGGCTCCAAATCAGCGATATACGCATTGTCCAGTGCAGTTTTAAGTTTCGGATACGCATCGAAATCCGGGTTCGCCAGATTGGCAACGGTAACCACCTGTCCACCGGGCGTCGGGCTCAGAGGGCCGGGATACAAATTCTCGGCCTGCTCGGGTGGAAATAACGTAAATCGACGTTTACCCAATACACAACACGCGATGTTTTTCGGCTGATCAAAATGGGCGGCGGCCACAGACTCTGTGCCAATCCAAATCTTCGGCACGGGTTGGTTGTTTTCAAACTCAGTATGCGTAAATTGCAGGGTGTTCTGCGCAGACAGCGCTGGCAGGCCTTGATCAAACCGCAGTGAATTAATGTACAAATAATCGTGCTCATCCTGGCTGAGCTGATCGCGAATTTGTGAAAGCACGTCGGCAAGACGCGCTTTTTCGGTGACATAATTGAATCCTGTGCAGGTATCGTTATAACCAAACCGGCCCGCAATGTCTGGCCCCCCCTTGTATACCAACAAGGGATTTCCGCTGTCACCCTTCGCTAAGCTATCGAGCACATCAGTTGCCGATGACAGCCCCTGTTGCACCAACGGCCAGCTTTTTACCAGACCTTTCAGAATAACAGGCTTGTTCAGCGCAAATAAATCGTCGAACGGAATATTGTCAGGCGTGATGCCCTCAAGAACCAATACAGATTGTGTTGCCATGACACTTACCCTGTTTAAATCATTGCGTTCCTGGCATTTTTTAAGGCGATAAGTTGTTGAAAATTGCCCATCGATGCCATTAATAAGAAAAGTGGCCCCAGCATACCGTACTGATTTAATCGCGCCAGTTGCTCAGGGGCTAACGCAGCCAGTTTCTGTTGATTTATGGTGTAGTAGTTATTCAGTTTTACCTGTTCCACATTACTTAATTTAATTTCTACCGAAACAGGCTCAAGCAAATCCATCTCAGTGACCAGGGCAAACAAGGTCTGATTATATTGTGCACCGGTTTCCACTGTCTGCAGCGCTTTTTTCACGTATTGCAGATAACCAGACTCACCGCCCATTGGTAAAAAGATATCTTCACCAGACGCTTCGTTTACCCGGGCATCGTCCAGATCAATACAAATCATCGGGTTCGGTTTTCCCCCCTCTTCACTGACCTTTGGATAGCCAATACTAAACGGGCCTCTTGCCAGCAGCGACGGCACAAAGCGAGTTGTCCAGCCGTTGTCGTCGAGAAACAGGTTTTCGTCTTTTTCCAGACCCAGTATGGCATGTAACTGAAGTGCCTCAGTGGCTTCATCACGGTAAATGAGAACAGGAAACTCTTTTTGAAGATCGGCAATTTCTGAAGCATAGACCTGCGTGCGATTCACATTCAGTGAAGGATTACTGGCAGGATTGACATCGACCTTTAGCGCACCGTGGTCAATGTTGTTTAACACTGTAATATTTGACATAACATACTTCGCATTATTGCTAAGAAAAGTATCAATAAACCCAACTTGACTATGGCAGAACCATTCACCGAGATACGGCAAATGTGCTAATTGTTCAAAGGCTTATTCAGACTGTCCCTAAAAATGAACCGCCAGTGTGCATCCTACCTCTACCAACTAATGCAGGTAAACCAGAATCTGGCGGTAATGAAGTGGCTGCCTGACCCAACCAATCAGGCAGCCTTTGACAGATTAGAAGTTGTAACGTGCGCTCAACACGAAACGTCTGTCCAGTTCTTGTACAAAGAACGTGTTGTTGTAGCTACGGCCATATTGACGCTGACCTTCTTCAGTCAGGTTAATGATGTCCATGCTCACAGTCAGATCTTCACTGAAGTCGTAGCTCACGTTGATATCGATCTGCTCGTACTCGTCAACAAATAACGGGTTACGTACTGATGATACAGAACGGTTAACTTCTGACAGGAATGCATCACGCCAGTTGTAAGCAACACGCGCTGACAGACCATCTTTCTCGTAGATAAATACGATGTTGGCACTGTCTGACAGACCTTCCAGAGCGAACTGATCAAGCGATGGATCTGCACCGACATCGTAACCGATATCACCGTCTACGATGGTGAAGTTAGCCTGATAACCAAAGCCACTCTCACCGAAGAAGTGCTGCCAGGCTAGCTCGTAACCAGAGATACGTGCGCTTTGGTTGTTCACTGGCTGAGTAACTTCAAACTGCAGTAACGGGTCACCCGCTTCTGGCGCTACATCATAAGCAGCGAATACTTCGTCTGCGAATAACTGACCTTCTTCAAAGTCGTCAGCCCCGTTTGGATAAGCATCCGGATTTGCAAGTAAGGCAGTCATGGTGAAGAAGTTACGTTCTGTCACTTCAATACCGCGGTCTTCCAATGCAGCAATCGCGTCACCCGACGTTGTACCAGCGGCACCAGACGTCGCATCCAGCAAGCCGAACAGGCTTTGTGAAACCTGCTGAGTACCTACAAAATTCTCTACGTCTTTGCGGTAGTAACCGACTGACACCATGCTGGCGTCATCGTAGTAATACTCAAGTGACAAGTCGAAGTTGTTAGACAGCAGCGGATCCAGTTTCGCGTTACCACGGCTACCCGATGCAACACCACCCAGGTATGTCGGACGACCTGGCGCACCAATGCTGGTCGCAGTGTACATCTGATTGTAGGCTGGTCGTGCCAGTGTCATGCTGTATGACGCACGTGCTTTCAAATCGTCAGTGATGTTTAACGATACATCAAGGTTTGGCAGGAAGCTCTCATACGTGTGATCTTCAGACAAGGCTTCAGTATTGGTACCTAACTGAATGCGGAAATCGTTATCGGATGTCCACAAAATTTGCTCAGGCACAGACTGCAGTGAAATTGACGTTACATCAGTACGCTCATAACGCGCACCAACTACCAGGTTAGCTTCAAAGCCACCGATTTCGCCATCCATTGTAGCCATTGCGTACAATGACAAAATGTCTTCTTTCACAGTGTTATTAGCTGAACTAACTGCTGGCAAATCACCCGGCGTGAAACCATACTCTGGTGCTACGGCATTCAGTAAATCAACTGCATTTCCGCGGAATGAAACACTACCGAGAGGGATTGTTGTTGCGCCTGCAGGTACCGCAATTGAATCAGCACCGGCAACACCATTCATGTTGTGATCCTGGAATGCACAAGCGGTACAGGTTACGTCAAGCAGGCCTTCCGGAATATTACCCACATCGGCAACACCCCAACCACCAAGCTGTGCTTCAGTTTCATAACGAACCTGTTCCATTTCGGTAGACATATAACCTAAACCGAAATCAAGCTTAACGTCAGCGCCTTTGTCCCAGCTACCGTCGAAGCGGAACTGGTTAACTTTAGAGGTTTGGTCAGACGAAATAGCACGAGTTACCTGTGGGCCTACGTCTGGCAAATCAAAGATGCCGTTGTTGTTACCTTTAATAGAATCGTCAACAACAATGCTGGCTTGTGGTAATGATTGTGAGAAATCAACTGTTTGCCAACCTGCTGTCGCACCCGCCACGTTGAAACGGATAACGTTTTTACCGTACGGACCGTTACCGCCACTGCTTGCTTCTGCGACTGACGCATCAAAACGCAGGTTCAGTGAGTCATTCGCCCACCAGTCAACGTTGAAGCCAAATGACTTAAGTTCGTCTTTCGCACCCATTACCAGGTTTTGGAAGAAGAAGTCTTTACCACCATCGATGTCTTCAGTGAAGCGAATAGGTGTCGCAACAACCGGGTTACCGTCAAATTCCATATCAGTGAACTGACGCGCAAACCAAATACCATCAACAATAGAGGTTGAAGAAATAGTGTTGCTGGCATAAGTCGCATCAGCCGTAATGGTCATATTGTCGTTAGGTGCATACTGCACCGTTAACATACCGTTGATACGCTCACGATTGTCTTCGTTCAAACCTATACCCAGGTTTGAAGGCATCGCAACCAGCTGACCTTCTGCTGGTGCGTTGGTTACATTCGCGCCGTCAACCAGACCGAATGTACCCGGAGAATTTGAATCCCAATTGTACAGCTGGTAGTTTTCCACACTCATGTGGCGGCTACCAGAGTCACGTTCCTGGAATGAACCAAACAGCGCAACACCGAAGTTGCCGTCATCATTTACCCAGTTAGCTACGCCGCTTAACTCTGGTGTTACGCCATCACCGCTTTCGTCTTTCATGGCTTTTACGCCAATAGAAGCGCGGTCATTACCCTGAGCCAGTGGCTTCAGCGTATTAATGTTGATGGTTGCACCAATACCACCTGATGGTACTGCAGCACGACCCGTTTTATACACCTCAATGCCGCTCACACCTTCAGACGCCAGGTTAGAGAAGTCAAATGAACGCGTAGTACCTGATGCGCCCTGATCAAGCGGGTTACCTGTAATTGAGGCAACGTTTGCCGCCGGCATCTGACGTCCGTTCAGGGTGATCAGGTTAAAGTTACCGCCAAAACCACGAACAGTTACTTCTGAACCTTCACCGTTTACACGGTTAATTGACACACCGGTAATACGCTGAAGTGACTCGGCCAGGTTGGTGTCTGGGAACTTACCCATGTCCTCAGCAGAAATTGCATCTACCACACCCGTTGATTGTCTTTTGACATTCATCGACTGAGATAAACTGCCTCGTACACCCCTTACTTCAATCTTTTCTACTGTGCCCGCTTCCTGTGCATAGGCGCCTGAAGCGACCATGACACAAAGTGCCCCGGATACAGCTGTTGCTAGTTTGTTCTTATGAAACATAGTTTGGTTTCCAATTGAGATTAACACTTTTGTTTATGTGTGCGTTTGTGCCTGCTTTTTGTCATCGATGTCATTAAGTGACCCAACCACTCAACCGATAACACTAAGTCGTAGGAAGTCCTACACGCAGTACGCAGTGCTAACATCCAATACGGTTTCTCTCATCCGCATTGAACTGCCACAAATTACCAACTTTGTTAATAATCTGTAACAGTGCAACTTATAGCTTACAATCTGATAACAATGCAAGCATTTTGTAAAGAAACCTAACAAATAAATAAAATACCTGTCATTCATCGTGTTTTTGATCAACTCGGTGCGTTAATTGCTACGGACTTTTTAAACAGAAAAGTAGATTGATATAGAAAAATTGATTCGCTTATCACTATTTTAGACAACGTTATCAAAACGGAACCGGACAAAAATCAAGCTAAACAATAAGTAAAAAACCGGTTTCAAGCCGAAATTTAGCGGTTTTATAGCCACTATTTCGTATTTCATATTGCTATTCAGGAACAGCGCCAAAAATAATGCGTCAAACTTACTACATCGTTGTCATAATGAATTTGATAACGTATTACACAGATTAAAAAACTGGCGAGAGAGAAAAAAGCAGGTATATTAACAAATAGAGTTGTGAACAAATAAGAAAACAATTGTAAACATAACGTATTGTTCACTGTACAATAAATACCTTACCCTACAGGCAAGTACATTATGTAGGCCAATGCCAGAAAATGACTTTGCCAGAGCAATGACACTACAATGCAAAATAATAAAGACAACGGATCGCAAAAATCAGAAAAGCGCGCACATTTAGCGCTAATGCCAGACAGGCATTTCTTTCACACCATTAAACAGCATGGCCCAATGAGCCGTGCATCCATTGCAAAATTAACCGGCATTTCAAGACCGACGATATCTGAGTCTGCACAACGTCTGGTAAAGCTTGGACTGGTAAACGAAACAAAGCGAAAAACACAAAATAAACAAGGCCGGGCCGGTATTATTTATGAAATCAACGCGTCAAAAGGCATTATTCTGGCTTTGGCGATTGACGTAAAACAAATACAGCTCAGGCTGACCAATCTGGCGCTGGGTGTAATTCGCGACCAGAGCTTTACCATTGACCCAGGCTGGGACAAGCAGGACTTTATTAAAGCGATAATTCAAATCGTTGAACTGTCGCTTAACGATCAGCAAGCGCCTTTACTGGCAATTGGTGTATCGGTAGCCACACCGGTAAATACTACAACCGGTGAAATTATCGCACTGCCCTTTTCCCAATTCACGGTGATCCACGAGATTAACTTCAAACACCTTCTCCATAGTCATTTTCAGTGCCCTGTCACCATAGATAATAACGTGAACTGGGCAACGCTGGCAGAAAAGGCCAACGGCATTGCCAGACACGAATCCGACTTTGTGTTCATTTACTTTGGTGAAGGTATTGGTGGCGGTGTGTATTTCGACAATCACCTGATTCGTGGCGCAGCGGGTATGGCCGGTGAATTGGGTCATATCATGATTGAAGAAGGCGTTAACCTGCAGGATTATGTGCACAAACACAAATTACAGGAAGCGCTCGAAGCCGGCGATGACCTGACCACACACCCTGCCCTCATCATTATTTCCCGCATCATTGCTTCCATGGCAACAATAATGAACCCAAATATGTTTGTATTAGGTGGCCCGCTCACCAAATACCCTACGTTTATACCAGCCATTATTGCGCTAACGCGGCCGCAACTGTTTACCCCAACGCTTATTGTTGCCAGTGAAGCGCCTAATTTCGCACCGCTCAATGGTGTTGAGGCCGGAACCTACGACCTGGCGCTGGCAGAATTCGGGCTACCAGCTCCAGACGACCTAGCGATTAAGTGATTCGAATACCGGCCATTTGCGTTTTCGGTTTAGCTGACAGTCAGTTTCCGGTAGCTCCTACTTTGAAAGAAAAGCGCGACCTGCCTCTCGCTTAAAAGGGGGCGACAATGCGCCCCAATCAGAATTACCGCCGAACTACCTTCAGTACCACTAGAACAACCAACTCAATAATGCAGCCAGCATAAAGGCTATGCTACCTAGCAATGTTTCCATCACAGTCCAGGTTTTCAGAGTGGTTTTTTCGTCCATTTCAAGCAGTCTTGATACCAGCCAAAACCCGGAGTCGTTAACGTGAGACAACACGGTTGCACCACCGGCTATGGCAATAACAATGCAACATAAGTCCATGGCCGACAGGCCAGTTTGCGCAGACACAACCGGTGCCAGTAAAGCCGCAGTGGTGGTTAAGGCTACCGTTGCTGAACCTTGTGCCACCCGAATACAAGAAGACAACACAAATGCCGCAACGATAATGGGGAGCCCGGTATCGGCCAGCAGTTCAGCAAGGGCATTACCAATCCCAGATGCCCGAAGCACGCCGCCGAACATACCGCCAGCACCAGTAATTAAAATCACTGCGCACAATGGACCGAGCGCATCGTTACACAAAGACTCCAGTTGCGTACGCGTAAACTGCACGCGTAACAACCACAACGTTAGCAATAAGGTAATTAACAGCGCGACAGGCGTCTTACCCAATACCCGAATAGCCGACAGCGCGTCATTGGGCGTTAATACGCCTGACGTTAGCAAAGTATTGGCCACGGTATCCAGTGAAATCAGTAGAAAAGGCGTCAGCAGAATAGCCAGCACCCGGCTAAAGGAAGGGGTTGTTTTGGTGGTGTTCGCCATTGACTGAGAGGTAAACCACGCCGGGACAGGCAGTCTAAATGTTGTACCCGCATATAAACCATACAAATAGCCGCCCAGGTACCAGGTAGGGATCGCAACGAGCACGCCAACCAGCAGCAATAAACCCATATTTACGCCGAGCAAATCAGCAGCGGCCACAGGCCCTGGGTGCGGCGGTACAAACGCATGCATTACCGCAAACGCCCCGGCAGCGGGTAACACCAACGACAGCGTCGATATGGCTAGCTTTCGCGCGACAGTCAGCAATATCGGCATCATCACAATTAAACCGGCGTCAAAGAAAATCGGGAAGCCAAACAGCAAAGACGCAACGCCCAATGCTAACGGCGCCCGTTGTTCACCGAATAAATCAACCAGACGTTTTGCCAGGACTTCAGCTCCACCACTGGCATCCAGTAATTTACCGATCATGCCACCCAACCCGACAAGCAATGCCACCGCAGCCAGTGTCCCGCCAAACCCGGATAGCATGACAGGCACTATGTCGGCTGTATTTACACCGCTGAATACGGCTGTTATCAAACTCACCAATATTAATGCAATAAATGCATGCATGCGCACAACAATCACCAGAAACATCAATGTTAGTATCATTGCCAGCCCGGTAAACAGTAACATCCCCTGCTCCACGTAATTCTCCTCACCTACTTAAACTATTGCGCAAATTGTGATTTACATTCTGTGTAGCATGGCTACAATGTTACGCATAACATTAAGATAAACATTTTTTTAACAACAAACAAGTGGCAGGTATGACTTTATCCAATCAATCCGGGCTAAACCGCTGTATTGTCGTAATGGGCGTCAGTGGAAGTGGGAAAAGCAGTGTTGCAGAGCAGCTCGCCGAGCGGTGCAACGCGGTTTTCATAGATGGAGATGATCTACATCCTGCTCACAATATCGAAAAAATGGCCAAAGGCGAACCACTCACCGACGAAGACAGAGCCCCCTGGCTTCATGAAATATGCGCGCAGAGCAATAAATATCTGGCTTCGGGTGAAAATGTCGTTGTCGTATGTTCTGCATTGAAGTACAGCTATCGCCATGTCTTCCGTCAACACATTGCGAATCTGACTTTTGTATTTTTGCAGGGCGACTACACACTCATCGAAAAGCGAATGACCGCGCGTCAGGGCCACTTTATGAAGGCCGGTATGTTAAAAAGTCAGTTTGAAACCCTCGAACCTCCCGGCGAAATGGAAAACGATGTCATTTCTATCGACATTTCAGCCCCGTTACATGAGGTAGTGCAGCAGGCTTACCAACTGTTGCCGTTAATAAGCGAGTAGCCTAAATCATACGTAGAGGTTGCACTGCGCTTGCCGTTTACTGCATCAATAAGCAGCTGTGCGCTTTTATTACCCATTTCTTCGCGCGGTGTCACAACACTGGTGAGTTTGGGTTTCATCGCCTGGCCAATATCCAACGCATTAAAACCGACGACGGCCATATCCGCCGGAATACGGATGCCCTTCTCCATACAATATTGCATTGCACCAATAGCAAGATCGTCATTGGTGCAAAACACCCCATCTACACGACTGTAATTATCCAGAGCCTGCCTCATTAACGCCTGCCCTTGCGTAAAACTGGAATGAAATGGCGTTGCAACACTGGATGGTGTCAGCCCGGCTTCCCACATAGCCTGTTCGTAGCCCTGCTGCCTCAGACGTGTTCTATTGTCGAGCCGTGCGGCGAGGTAGATAACATGGCGACAGCCCCGCTTGAGCATTTCGCTAACCGTCTCGTAGGATGCCTGGCGGTGATCCATTCCAACCGCCATATCCAGTGGCACGTCCGGGATTTCCATCGCTTCCACCACAGGAATACCAGACTGTTTAATCATATTGATGGTTTTAGGGGTGTGCGTAGTTTCACACAAAATCAGACCATCAACGCGATAAGACAACAACATGGCTACCTTGCGTTCTTCAACACGCGGGTCATACCCCGTGTGCGCAAGCAAGATATCAAAACCCGCTGGTTGAGTGATGGATTCAACCCCTTCAACCAAAGAAGAGAAAACCTGATTGGATAACGAGGGGATCACAACGCCGATAGTTTTGCTTATGGCTTTTGACATCAATGCCGGTGCCCTGTTTTGTACAAAGCCCTGCGTTTCAACGATATTCGCAATCCGCTCTCTGGTGGCTTTAGCAACGCGCTCAGGCTCTCGAAAATAACGCGAGACCGTCATTTTCGTAATACCAAGTTCGTCTGCAATATCTTGAAGTGTCAGTGTTTTCTTTTTATTCATAGCGCCTCCGCAACAACCAGTATGTTACAAGTAACATTTTAAGTAAAGCTATTGCTGGGCGTGTTGTTGGCGTGATAGAGCCTGCTCAAAAGCAAGCATCACATCCCTGTCGGTAAGATAAAACGTAATTGAAAGCGATGCCGCGTAAACTGATGCCACACTGATTGCGATATCAGCGGCTTGTTTATGGGGATACCCGTAAACACCACAGGAAATTGCCGGTACCGCAATGGTGGTACATCCCAGTTTCAGCGCGAGTTTAAAGCTATTGGTATAAGCACGGGCAAGTGTTTCAGCGGGTTCAGGATCGCGGGCATAAATAGGGCCCACTGTGTGAATAACGTAACGGGCAGAGAGTTTACCGGCTTCGGTATACCTGGCTTCACCGAACGAGCAACGGATGCCATCGACATCAGGAATTTGCTTGCAAGCTGCCAGCAAAGCCGGTCCTGCAGCCCGATGTATAGCACCGTCAACGCCCCCGCCTCCCAATAACTGCGGGTTCGCCGCATTTATTATGGCGTCCACGTTGGCAAGGGTGATGTCGCCGGCAAACAAGGATACAGACATCATCGAGCTCCGGTTAAGGAATAATGGTTTCGAGTTGCCATTGTTCACCGTCAAGGCGGTAACGTTCCCGGGTTTGCGGATTGCCCTTCAAACTCAGGTAATCGACATTGGAAATATCCAGTCTCACCACCCCAAACTGCGATGGTGGCTTGTCTGTAGCAGTCTGTTCCGCGACCAACGCTTGTTCTGGATTTGCCCGCAATTCACCGGGCTTGCCCCACAAAAACTGCGCCTTGGCGGGCTCAGATAATCGCTCCCAGTGCTGTTTACACAAGGCCTCATCACTTTCCATGGTCAACAGCGCACAACTCACCGTAAAGCGATACTGCTCTCGGGTTTTCGCGATGTACCAACACACCGCTGCATGAGGATTGTGTTGAAGGTCTTGCCACTTTTGACTGCGGGTATCGGTGATCAACCACAAGGCATCCCGATTTTCATCCAGTCCTCTGCAAACCACGGTGCGATTGTGTAAACTGCCATCGGGTGACTGCGTGGCCAGCTGAAAATAGCGACTTTCCGGCGTGCTGCGAGTTTGATACAGACTCTTTACCAGACGCTGCCGCCAGACACTCATGCGCTTGCTACTTTCTCAGTTGAAGTTGCCAACGAAAACAGGCGGTAAAAATTCGCCGTCGTTGCTTCGGCCAGGGCTTTTGTCGAAATACCCCGTAAGTTAGCAATAAATTCAGCAACCTCAACCACGTAACCGGGCTGATTCGGCTTACCGCGATACGGAACTGGTGCCAACCACGGAGAGTCGGTTTCGATGAGCATCCGCTCAAGGGGAATCGCTTTGGCCACTTCCTGTAATTCAGCGGCAGATTTAAAGGTCACAATGCCCGACAAGGATATGTAAAACCCAAGCTCGATGGCAGCTTCTGCCATTGCAAGATCTTCTGTAAAGCAGTGCAATACGCCCTGCGTGCCGGGTGCAAGGTGTGCTTTTAATAGTTCAATGGTTTCCTGACGCGCGTCACGGGTATGAATGATCAGTGGTTTACCCGTTTCATTGGCCACTCGGATGTGATCAATAAACGACTGTACCTGTACCTCCCGGGTATCTGCACTGTAGTAATAATCGAGGCCGGTTTCACCAATCGCGACGACCTTGTCATCGCTGGCTGCGGCAAGCAACGCTTCGTAACTGCAGGCTTCATCCTGATGTAACGGGTGCACACCACACGACACAGAGACATCATCAAACTCAGCGACCGTTTCTACCATCATTGGGTAATCATTGACAGAGACAGACACACACAAAAAGTGTTCTACACCGCGACGGCGGGCAAAATCCAGCGTTTCGCGCAATGCTTCAGGTGATTTGTCTAAACGATCTAAATGACAATGTGAGTCAACAAACAAAATTGGCCTCTTACTGTTGAATAAGTTGAGAAAAGAGTTGGGTTAGCAGCAATGTTTTGTTGATTCCCGGGTGCTGAGCCCGCCGGGCAAACCCGATACATTGCTGATACCGCTCGAAGTCACTGCTACGTAACTGCGCGCGATACTGATCATGATAATACTGCTGGCACCAGTCAATAACGAGTTCTGCACTGCCCTGCCACTTAGCCGCAATTGCCGTGATATCGGCTTTGCCCGACAACATGTCAGCCAAACCATCGGTAAATTCACGATAGGACAAACCCGCTTCATCCTGCAGCGCACTCAACACTCTGAGTGGCGCATTGCCATAGGCTTGCAACAGCGCTTCTGTCACGTCAAAGTCGCCCTGAGTAGCGAGCCAGTTTAAACTTTGGCTAACGGACGGCAACGCAAGTTGATGTTTTTCACAGCGACTTAAGATGGTAGGCAACAACGCGTTAAGATTACTGGTGATTAGGATTAAGTACGTGTTGTCGGTGGGCTCTTCGAGGGTTTTAAGTAACGCATTCGAGGCCGCCTCGGTCATCTTGTCGGCCACCGGTATCAACAACACTTTGTGACGCCCTATCTGAGCGGTGGAATTTAACTTGGCGATACCACTTCGAATAGCGTCAACACCAAGTTGTTTTTCACTCTCTAACACATGATGGTCAGGATGAGTCCCGGCACTGACGAGCTTGCAACTTTGACATTGTCCGCACTCCCCCTGCTCCGAGGGCTGCAAGCACAACAGTCCTTTCATCAAAGCATTGGCTAACTGGCGTTTACCAATCCCTTCAGGACCGCTCAACAATAAACCGTGGTGCAAACTGTGCTGTAAAAAGCGCTGCATTAAGGCCTGGCGGGTCGATACCAGCCAGGGCAGTAAATGTTCAGACGCGGCTTCAGTGATCATTGCAGAAATTGCTCCACCACTTCTTTTACCTGCTGGTGTACATCGGGCATTGCCTGCATTGCGCTTATAGTAACAATGCTGTCATCCTGCTCAGCCAGTGCCTGATAGCGAGCACGGGTACGCTCGAAAAACGCCAGACCGGACAACTCTATGCGGTCCAGTTCGCCACGACCTCGGGCCCGGGCCAGGCCGGTTGCCGGCTCCACATCCAGATACAGGGTTAAGTCCGGGCTAAAGCCTTTTAACGTCAGGTCCCGCAGTGTTGTAAGGGTTGTTTGCGAAATTCCGCGCCCGCCGCCCTGGTATGCCTGCGACGATAAATCATGGCGGTCGCCAATTACCCAGGTATCGTTCGCCAATGCTGGCTTGATTACATTCGCCAACAATTGCGCCCGCGCTGCGTACATCAGCATTAATTCGGTTTCTTCAACCACGGTTTCCTGCCAGTTCTGCTTTACACATTCACGAATGGCTTCGGCCATAGGCGTACCACCGGGCTCTCGGGTGGTTATGGTCTTGTGTCCTTTTGCATTCACTAACGTCTCAATCAGTGCAATCACCGAGCTTTTCCCTGCGCCCTCAAGGCCTTCAACAACTATAAACTTTCCGCTCATGGGCGATCACTTATCCTCTTTCTTTAACTGGTACTGCCTGACCGCCTGATTGTGCGCCTGCAGCGTGGCCGAAAACACATGGCTGCCGTCGCCTTTTGCCACAAAATACAAATCTTCAGTCACTTCCGGCAGCAAGGCCGCTTCTACTGCCGCTTTACCAATCATCGCAATGGGCCCGGGTGGCAGGCCTTTGTGCACGTATGTGTTGTAAGGCGTGTCTTCCCGAAGGTGCTTGCGCGTTAGATTGCCGTCGAAGCGGTCGCCAAGGCCATAAATAACGGTGGGGTCAGTTTGCAGACGCATATTGCGCTCAAGACGATTCACAAACACACCCGCAATATGCATGCGCTCGAATTCAAGCGCGGTCTCTTTTTCAATAATCGACGCCATAATCAACACTTCAAACGGCGCGTTGTAAGGCAATCCACCCAGGCGTTGTTCCCACCGTTTCAGCAAAAATGCCTGCATGGCGTCTGACGCTCGCTGCACAATTTCGCTCGCTTTGGTACCGTTGGTGAAATGGTATGTATCGGCCAGTAACAACCCTTCCAGCGATGTAACTGGCTGTTTGGCATAAGGTTGCCAGCTATCCAGAATGGGCTGCAGTTGCTCAGCGGTCAGATCATTGTCTAACCATTCACTGTCTGCCAGTGTTTGCAGCCACTGGTCAAAAGTCAGTCCTTCTATCAGCGTAATGTCATATTGCACTTCTTGCCCCGAAGCCAGCAACGAGAACACCGCTTCAAGATTACTACCGGGTTGAATTTCGTAAGTACCGGCACGAATATGTGTGTCTCTGGCTACCAGCTTCAACCATACTCTGGCCACACGGCGAGACATGGGGAGCCAGCCTTTTTGTTCGAAATCGTTAATGGTGGCTATCGCAGACTGTCCGGCAGGCAAGGTATAGTGTACGGCCTCTTCAACCAGTAAGGGTTTGTTCGTCTGATACTGAAACCAACCGTTCAGTGTCATAACGGTAGCGACCAGCAATAGCACCAGAATAATAAACTTACGCACGGATACATTCCTGTTTGTAGGCGCCGGCAAGTGATTGCTGCAGCGCTTTTACGGGGGCCAGAGAGTACTCATGTATTTCTGAAGAATGTGCATTGACCAACGAGTGGACAGGAACAATTTGCATAAGCGCATTTGACAGCATGACTGCATCAGCGTCGTACAAATTTCGCAGGTGATATTCCCCCACTTCGACGTGTTCGGTGTGCTCCAGTATAAACTGTCGCATAACCCCATTTACCCCTGCTTTTGACAAATCAGGCGTAAACCAAACGCCCTTTTTAAACCAAAACAGGTTAGCCGCACTGGCTTCAATGACTGTAGCATTAGCGTCTGTGACAACACAATCATCACAGTCCATGGTTTGCATGGCGCGTTTAACCAACACTTGTTCAAGGCGATTAGCATGCTTCAAACCTGCCAACAAAGGTTGATGCGCCAGCGTAACCGGGGACACCGCCAGAGCGATCCCTTGTTGACGCCATGTTTCGTACAAAGCAGGCACGGCATGCCAACTTACTGCCAGCGAGACAGCCGCTTGCCCTGGTCGTGAATAGCCTCTGCCGCCCTGACCACTGCCTAATAAAATCTTGAGCACGCCATATTGCTGTTGTTGCATGGCAGTACGGATAACCTCTTCTATTGCGGTGGCGGTGACTGTGATGCCCAGTGCGGCAGCGTCGTTAACTAATCGCGATACGTGACGAGACAGCAAGCCGACACGGCCTTCTGATACGTGCATAGTGGTAAATACACCGTCACCATAGTTCGCTAAACGATCGTTTAACGCAAACTGGTCGAGTGGTTGTAATGACACAGACTCTGACATGTCCTGCTAAACAAAAATATCCATAATGTTGGCGAGTATATCAGTAATTGGGCGGGAAATTTACTCTGTTCCAAAACAAAAACGGAAGCCGAAGCTTCCGTTTATCTTGATTGTTTACGCAGTAATTACAGTCGCTTGAAAATCAAGCTGCCGTTAGTACCGCCAAAGCCGAAGGAGTTACACAGTGCGTAATCTTCTTCAAAACCTTTTGCTTTGTGCGCAACGAAGTCTAGGTCACAACCTTCGCCCGGATTGTCCAGGTTAATGGTTGGCGGCGCCATTTTGTCGCGCAGTGCCAACACGGTGAAGATGGCTTCTACGGAACCCGCTGCACCTAACAAATGGCCTGTCATCGACTTTGTAGAGCTCACTAAAAGGTTATGCGCATGCTCACCAAATACGCCTTTCACTGCAGAAACTTCTGCAATGTCACCAGCAGGTGTAGAAGTACCGTGAGCATTGATGTAACCGATTTTTTCCGGTTCGATTTGCGCATCGTTAATGGCATTTACCATTGAAGCTGCTGCGCCTTCGCCGTTTTCTGGCGGAGAGGTCATGTGATACGCATCACCACTCATACCGAAACCGACCAGCTCTGCATAAATCGTGGCGCCGCGAGCGACCGCTGATTCATACTCTTCCAGCATAACCACGCCAGCACCTTCACCCATAACAAAACCGTCACGGTCTTTGTCCCATGGCCGACTTGCCTGTTGTGGAGCATCGTTACGCGCAGACAACGCGCGTGCTGCAGCGAAACCTGCAATACCCAGCGGCGTGATGGTCGCTTCCGCACCACCTGCCAACATGGCATCAGCATCGCCATAAGCGATGGTTCTGGCCGCAACACCGATGTTGTGTACACCTGTAGTACAGGCTGTCACGATGTTCAGGTTAGGCCCTTTCAGTCCTTCCATAATAGACAGGAAGCCTGAAATCATATTAGTAATCGTTGATGGAACAAAGAAAGGCGACACACGACGTGGTCCGCTGTTCATCAACTTCACGTGATTCTGTTCAATTTGTTCGAGGCCACCGATACCCGATCCAATAGCCACACCTACCCGGTGCGCATTGTCGGCGGTAACCGCTAAGCCTGAATCGGCTAAAGCCTGTTTACCCGCTGCAATCCCCAGTTGGATAAAGCGGTCCATTTTCTTGGCTTCTTTTTTATCGATATATTCTTGCGGATCGAAGTCATTGATTTGACCTGCAAACCGGGTTGAATATTCACTGCAATCAAAATGGGTGATTTCACCGATCCCACTTTCACCCGCCAACAGGCGTGTCCAGGTCTTGTCGACCGACAAACCCAGAGGGGAAAGCATACCCAGACCAGTAACCACTACGCGACGTTTTGTCACAAAATGCCCTCGCATTGGAACTTATAAGGAAGGTAAACAGAAAACGGCTCGTTATCGAGCCGTTTTATCTGGAAAAAGATGCTTACGCGTCTTTGTTTGCGTTGATGTAGTCGATAGCAGACTGAACAGTCGTGATCTTCTCAGCTTCTTCATCTGGAATCTCAGTGTCGAACTCTTCTTCTAACGCCATTACCAACTCAACAGTGTCAAGCGAGTCAGCGCCTAAATCATCAACAAACGATGCTTCGGATTTAACTTCTTCTTCTTTAACACCAAGCTGCTCAACGATGATTTTTTTTACGCGCTCTTCAATGTTACTCATAATTCTAGGTTTCCCTTAACGTCACTAGATACAAAAAATGCCGCTAGTTTATTTTGCAAGTCTTAACCTTGCAAGCAACCAGTAGAAACAAATGGCCTGGTCAAACCAGCAGCTAACCAAGTTTAATCAACAAGATTTTTACATTCAAGGATTTATCTCGTTGCGTGTCAATGTTCTTTGCATAAAACACGCAAACTCAGACTTATCCCATATACATGCCACCATTCACCTGAATGGTTTCACCTGTTATATATGCTGCGCCAGTGCTTACCAGGAAGCTGACTGTCGCGGCAATTTCCTCTGGCTGACCCAAACGGTTCGCCGGAATATCTTTAAAAATCGCTTCGCGTTGTTCGTCGCTCAGCGCTTTTGTCATATCAGTATCAATAAATCCAGGCGCGACCACGTTAACCGTGATGCCACGCGAAGCAACTTCGCGTGCCAACGACTTAGAAAAGCCGATTACACCCGCTTTTGCAGCAGCGTAGTTTGCCTGACCAGCGTTACCCGCACAACCTACTACCGATCCGATCGACACAATGCGACCGAAACGCTTCTTCATCATTCCACGCAAAACGGCTTTTGACAATGAAAAGATAGACGTCAGGTTGGTATCCATGATCGCTTGCCATTCGTCATCTTTCATGCGCATTAGCAGATTATCGCGTGTGATACCGGCATTATTCACTAAAATCTCAACCGCGCCAAATTCGTCTGTAATGGCTTTAACCAAGGCTTCAGATGCGCCTGGCTCGGTTACATTCAGTGTCATGCCTTTACCGCCTGACGCTTGCAAGTACTCTGTAATAGCGGCAGCACCGGCATCGCTGGTTGCAGTACCAATAACAATTGCGCCCTGCTCTGCCAGTTGTGTGGCAATCGCTTTACCAATACCACGACTGGCACCAGTAACTAACGCAATTTTACCCTGTAAATCACTCATGTTGTTACGTTCCTGTTTACGCTTCCTGCCACGCACTCAGCGTGTCAGGTGTGTTGATAGCGGAATAATTAATCGATTTAGCAATGCGCTTGCCCAGCCCGGTCAATACTTTACCCGGACCTACTTCAATAATGGTGTCGATGCCTTCAGCGGCTAAAAACTCAACGGTTTTCGTCCACTGTACCGGGCAATAAAGCTGACGCACCAATGCGTTGCGAATATTATCCGGGTTGCTTTCTACTGCAACGTCTACGTTGTTAACCACTTTTACAGATGGCTCGCTTAACGTAATGCTGGCAAGGGCGTCGTCTAACTGGTCTGCGGCCGGACGCATTAATTCGCAGTGCGAAGGTACGCTAACCGACAGCGGTAATGCGCGCTTGGCACCCGCTTCTTTGCAGGCCGCCGCGGCTTGTTCAGCGGCTTTAGTTTCACCTGCAATTACCACCTGACCAGGTGAATTGTAATTGACCGGCGCAACCACATCACCTGTCGCAATGGCCGTTTCGTTACAGATATCGGCAATTGCGTCGTCGTCCAGTCCAATAATGGCATACATAGCGCCCGCACCCGCTGGGACAGCTTGCTGCATAAATTGTCCACGCGCTTCAACCAGCTTAACGGCATCTTCAAATGCCATTGCACCGCTGCAAACTAACGCCGAGTATTCACCCAAACTGTGACCAGCCATGTATTCAGGCTCGATACCCTGTTCGGCAAGTAGGCGATAAATAGCCACACTGGCAGTCAGTAACGCTGGTTGTGTGACTTGTGTTTCATTCAGTTTTTCAGCGTCGTTTTGTACCAACGCCCACAAATCGTAACCTAATACTGCTGAGGCTTGAGAAAATGTATCGATAATCGAAGCATGTGTTTCTGAAAGTTCTTTCAGCATGCCAACCGTCTGAGATCCTTGACCGGGAAATACGCAGGCGATACGAGACATAAGAATTCCTTATTATTTTTCTGATTAAGGTCGAATTACATCTGGTGCGCTTAGTAGCGCACTAATGCAGATGCCCAGGCAAAACCACCGCCGAATGCTTCCAGCAGTAAGTGCTGGCCACGTTGGATTCTGCCGTCACGCACAGCGGTGTCTAACGCCGTAGGAACGGTCGCCGCTGAGGTATTGCCATAGTTTTCCAGCGTCAGAACGACCTGATCTAATGACATATCCAGCTTTTTCGCTGTCGCTTTAATAATTCGGAAGTTTGCTTGGTGAGGCACCAACCAGTCAAGATCAGATTTGGCCATATTATTTGCAGCCAGGGTCTGCTCTACTACCTCAGAGAGTTTGGTGACCGCCACTTTAAAGACTTCATTGCCTTTCATGACGCCCCAGTTTTCGTGGACAGACTGCTCGTCACCACGCGTAGGGTTACCCACATACAACAAATCAGCGTAAGAACCAGCTGCGTTAATATGAGTAGATAAAATACCAGGCTCGTCACTGGCTTCAATAACCGTTGCACCTGCAGCATCACCGAACAAAATCACCATAGTGCGATCAGACGGGTCAACTAAACGGCTTAAACAATCGGTACCGATTACCAATATACGCTTGGCCATGCCGCTTTTTATATACTGGTCAGCGACGCTTAACGCATAACAGTAGCCAGCACAGGCTGCAGCAACATCAAAAGCTGGAATATTGTCGAGCCCAAGAATTTTTTGGATTTCGCATGCGCTGCTGGGTAAGGCGTAACGGCCTGACGTTGTTGCACACACAATCATGTCGATAGATTTTGGATCAATGCCCGCCGCTTCAAATGCTTTTTTGCTGGCTTCGGCGCCCATAGTAGCGGCCGTTTCGTGCGGGCCGGCTATGCGGCGTTCTTTGATACCGGTGCGGTCTGTAATCCATTCGTCGCTGGTGTCCACCATGACTTCGAGATCAGCATTGGTGCGCACATCACTGGGATAATAACTTCCCGTCCCGATAATACGTGAAAATTTGCTCAAAGTTGCTCCAATAAAACGGTTTCTATTTTACTTTTTATTTTTTCTGGTACGTTCATCTCAGCTTCCTGCTTGGCTTGCAGGATGGCATAGTAGAATGCGTCTGCCGAGGCGTTACCGTGGCTCTTTATCACAATGCCGCGCAATCCTAACAGACTGGCACCGTTATACTGGTCGGGGTTCACCCGGTTGTAGACGGTTTTTAACAGTGGAAGGGCAATTCGTGCCATTAATCGACTGAAAAAGCTTTCCTGAGACTGACGCTTCACTTCATTTATTACCAGTTTGGCCAGTCCTTCACAAGACTTAAGCGCTATGTTGCCAGTAAAACCGTCGGTTACCACTACATCGGCGTTGTCGGTAAAGATGTCATCACCTTCCACATAGCCGATGTAATTTAAGCCCCGCGCATTTCGAAACAGCTGGTCGGCGTATTTGACTTGCGCGTTGCCTTTAATATCTTCTTCGCCCACGTTTAACAGTGCTACGCGGGGTTGTTGAATACCGCTGATTTGTTCAGCCAGTACAGAGCCCATGACACCATATTGAAACAGGATCTCAGAGGTACAATTGACGTTGGCGCCCAGGTCCAGCAAAAACACCCGGTGATGACTCGCCGTAGGCATATCAGATACCAATGCGGGCCGGTCGATGCCGGGGAGTGTTTTCAACACGTAAAACGCGAGCGTTAACAGCGCACCAGTATTTCCGGCACTGACACAGGCGTGCGCTTCGCCGGCTTCAACCAGCTCAAGCATTTTACGCATGGACGACTGCTTTTTATTACGTAACGCTGACGTGGGGGCCTCTCCCATTTCAACCGATTGTTCGCAGTGCTGCACTACGACGCGCTGACGCTGGTCGTCGGTTAAATCTTCTAATGCGGGAGATATGATCTCTTCGCGACCGCACAGAATAAACTGTACATCGGGAAGTGTTTGAATAGCTTGCTTTGCAGCGGAAAGGATAACAGGGGGACCATGATCGCCCCCCATGATATCTAACGCAATGGTTAGTCTAGACAAAATGTCGGCACCAGTAACTTAGTTACCGATGACTTTTTTGCCTTTGTAGTAACCATCAGCGGTCACGTGGTGACGGCGGTGTGTTTCACCCGACGTTGAATCGACAGACAAAGTCGCGCCTGTCAACGCATCGTGTGAGCGACGCATGCCGCGCTTACTACGCGTTTTACGATTTTGTTGTACTGCCATAACTTACTCCTGGTCTCGCTTAAGTTCTTTCAAAACCGCGAAAGGGTTTGGTTGCTTCTGTTCCGGTTCAATCTCACCGAACTGCATGTCATCGCTTGTCACTGTACACACTTCCTCTGCATGAAAGGGCACAATAGGCAAAGACAAAATCAGCTCGTCTTCAAATAATTGAAGCAGACTGACTTCTCCATGGTCGCCGACCTCTACCGGATCATAGGCTTCGGGTAATGCTTCTGCGTCTTGTTGTCCCTGCACTGGACTGTAACAAAACTCTACGTGAAGTGGACAATCGAATGCCTCATTACACCGTTGACAGATAAGTGCCACCTTAGTATCCAGTGTGCCGTGGAAAACAGTAAGACCCTGCTCGTCTTTTTTGAACTGCACTTCCACTTCGACCCACTCGTCATAACTGACAACTGAACCGACTAATCGTTCCATATCTTTAACGGCCAACACGCCCTTATAATCGGAGCGTTTTAACGCGCTTTTGACCGGATCGATCTGGTAAGGTAATTTCACTTTCTGCATAGGGCGCGCATAATATAGCGTCAACCCTTTACTGTCAAAGGATTAATGGACTTTTTCATTAATATCCGGACTGACTGCAATTTTACACTGGTTCTGAGCGGGTAAGGCAACCAATTTCACGTTAAAAAGCTAAAACCAGCGCTTAAATTCCGCTACACTATTGCTATAAACCGGGGTGACCGCTCACCACCGGACTACTATAACGATAATAAATTAAACGACTGAATTTATGAGTAAAAAATCTTACCCAAGACTCATTCTTGCCTCTTCGTCACGGTACCGACTGGCGCAGCTGGCCAATATAGGCCTGCAATTACCGGGCATTTCACCGTCGATAGACGAAACCCCGCGAGACAGCGAAGCACCGGAAGCCCTGGCTTGCCGCCTTGCTCAATCCAAAGCTGAACAAATTGCGGCGGACTACCCGGATGCCGTTGTTATTGGTGGCGATCAGGTTGCTGCGGTAACCGATGCAACAGGCAAACTGCATACGCTGGGAAAACCGGGTAATTTGCCCAACGCCATTGAGCAATTGACACTCTGTTCAGGGAATACTGTTACCTTTTACACCGCGCTGAGTCTGGTGCATAACGCTAAACATGCAACGCTGACAGAATGTGAAACCGTTAAGGTGACCTTTAAAAAGCTAACCGAAGCACAAATAGAGCGCTATCTGTTAAGTGAGCAACCCTATGACTGCGCTGGCAGCTTTAAGTCTGAAGGAAAAGGCGTATTGCTGTTTGAACGCATTGAATCCCGCGATCCCAATACGTTAATTGGTATGCCGGTTATGCTGCTGAGGGATATGCTGGCTAAATGGCAGATTGATTTAGCCAGTATTGTGCTTCGTTAAACACTGTTACCTGCAAAAGCGACTGATATAAGACACTGACAGCCCTTATGCTGTCAGTACCTCATGCAACTCTGCTATTGAATGCACAATGGCTTTGGGTTTGTGTTTTTCCAGGTGCACCTGTGCATGCACGCCGTAGCTTACCCCTACCCTGTCCATGCCAATGGACTGGGCCATTTGCATATCATAGGTGGTATCGCCAATCATGAGCGCCTGAGCAGGTGTTAGTCCGCGTTCTTTAATTAACTGTAACAGCATATCCGGCGACGGCTTAGACTCTGCCTCATCAGCACAACGCGATGTTGTAAAGTAGTGCCCGGTGCCAGTTTGACGCCAGGCTCGCTCAAGGCCTCTTCGCGCCTTACCCGTGGCAACGGCCAGGGTGCGTTGCTTTGCAACTAAATCACTTAGCATCGTTTCCACACCGTTAAACAACGGACAGGGTGTGGTGTCTACCCCTAGATAGACTTCTTTATACGCCAGTACCAGACGCTCGGCCAGGTGGTCATCGTCGGTGTTAAAAAGTTGCTTAATAGCGGGCTTCAGGCTGATCCCAATAATATGGCTAACCGCTTCATCACTGGGTACGTCAACCTCACAATGCCTGGCTGCTTGTTGCATACAATGCACAATTTTGGCTGCTGAATCCATCAGCGTGCCGTCCCAGTCAAAAATGATTAATTCATACTGCTTCATTGAGACTCTCTAATGTTCGGGTTAGCACCTTATCCAGCGGTGCGTGAAACGTAACAGGCTGCTCGGTTTTAGGATGAAACAAACGCAAACTAGCAGCATGCAGGAACAAACGGTTTAACCCGATGTTCTGCATGGCCTGATCGAACCCGGCATCGCCGTATTTATCGTCACAGGCAATCGGATGACCAGCGTGTAGGCAGTGCACACGGATTTGGTGAGTACGACCTGTTATGGGTGACGCTTCAACCAAGGTCGCCTGCGCATAACGTTCAAGTATACGATAGCGCGTCTCAGACGGTTTACCCTGCTCTGACACACTCACCAATCGCTCACCCGACTGCAGCACATTTTTTTGCAGCGGCGCTTTTACCTTAAACCGGTTTTCCGGCCATGCGCCGCTTACCAATGCCTGATAGCGCTTATCCATTTTGCCTTCGCGAAGCTGTTCATGCATATGACGCAACGCCGAGCGCTTTTTAGCTACCAAAATACACCCCGACGTATCGCGGTCGAGTCTGTGCACCAGTTCCATGAATTTGGCCTGAGGACGCAGCGCCCTTAATCCTTCAATTAAGCCAAAACTCAACCCGCTACCACCGTGAACAGCCAAACCAGACGGTTTATTGAAGACAATAAGGTGGTCGTCTTCAAACAGAATGTGTTCTTCCAGACTGGCAATTTTGTTCAGCTTTGGTGAAGGTGCTTCTGGCTTTTCGCTGACTTTCACCGGCGGTATACGAATAACATCGCCGGGCTGTAATTTGTATTCAGGCTTTACCCGCTTTTTATTTACCCTGACTTCGCCTTTGCGAAGAATGCGGTAAATAAGGCTTTTAGGTACGCCTTTTAACTGTGTGCGTAAAAAGTTATCGATGCGCTGCCCCGCGAGATCGGGCTCGGCTTCAATAAACTGGACTTGATTGTGCACTTGAGATTGATTCGATGTGTTCATGCGGCGGCATTTTATCCTATCGCTTGTCGGTGCGTAAGCGATTTAAGTAAACTTTCTTCGTATTACAGTTCGTATGACTGTAAGCCTGGTCAACATGGCTATTTTTTAACCTGCGGATTGGCCGAAAACAGGCTTTATTCGCAGTATTAATCGGTATTACTTGCCTATTTTCGAACTTTGGTGCGATAATCTTAATGTTTTAACTGCAACGACACTCAAATTAACTGTCTCGCGCGATGTTAAAATAATCAACGTTAAACCTAAAAAAGTTTAACAACACATCGTGATGTCCTCATGTGTAACGGTTAATCCGTAAGTGAATCATGAAAGCAATGAGGGAAGAACGCAGCGATGGCACTTGCCCGCTTCGACAACTATCACGATAAGAGCGAAAATCGTTTTGCCGTTTAGTAATACAGAATTGAATTGACAAAAGCGTACTGACTCTCAGAAGTTAATGTCGGTACCTACCAAGAAAAAGTGAATCAGGGCCCGTTGTTCCCGACACCCAATAACAGACAGAACACCAAGCTGAAAACAGGCTTTGGCGGACAAAACTAAGGGTAATACAACGTACAACAGGATCCCCGCCCAACGAGAGGTTGCGCGGTGAGGTTTTGCACAGTCAACACAATTGTGTATCTAGGCGGCTGTAAGCACTATTACAGAGTTAGATACAATGAAAAGAATGCTAATCAATGCAACTCAACAAGAAGAGTTGCGGGTAGCCTTGGTCGACGGGCAGCGCCTGTACGATCTGGACATCGAAAGTCCTGGACACGAGCAGAAAAAAGCCAATATTTACAAAGGTAAAATCACTCGCGTAGAACCCAGCCTGGAAGCGGCTTTTGTTGACTACGGCGCTGAACGCCACGGTTTCCTTCCCCTCAAAGAAATTGCCCGAACCTATTTCCCTAAAGACTACAAGCTTGAAGGCCGTCCTAACATCAAAGATGTGATCAAGGAAGGTCAGGAAGTTATTGTTCAGATCGACAAAGAAGAACGCGGCCAGAAAGGCGCGGCGTTAACCACTTTCTTGTCGCTGGCTGGCAGCTACCTGGTACTTATGCCAAACAACCCTCGCGCTGGCGGTATTTCTCGCCGTATCGAAGGTGATGAGCGTACCGACCTGAAAGCGGCTTTATCGAAATTAGACCTGCCAGATGGCATGGGCCTGATCGTTCGTACCGCGGGTGTAGGCAAATCTTATGAAGAACTGGACTGGGATTTACGCGTTCTGCTGACCCATTGGGAAGCGGTTTCAAAAGTAGCGGAAGAGCGCCCTGCTCCCTTCCTGATCCACCAGGAAAGTAACGTTATTGTTCGTGCAATCCGCGATTATTTGCGCCGCGATGTTGGCGAAATCCTGATTGATAAAACCAGCGTTTACGAACAGGCATTGCAACACATTCAGTTGGTTCGCCCGGACTTCGCGAACCGTGTAAAACAGTACAAAGGCGATGTGCCTTTGTTCAGTCACTACCAAATCGAAAGTCAGATCGAGTCGGCGTTTGAACGCGAAGTGCGCCTGCCGTCGGGTGGTTCAATTGTTATTGACCCAACCGAAGCCCTGACCTCTATCGATATCAACTCTGCCCGTGCAACCAAAGGCGGCGATATCGAAGAAACCGCATTAAACACTAACCTGGAAGCCGCCGACGAAATCGCACGTCAATTGCGTCTGCGCGACCTGGGTGGTCTGGTCGTTATCGACTTTATCGATATGACACCAGTGCGTCACCAACGTGAAGTAGAAAACCGAATCAAAGAAGCGGTTCGCCCTGACCGCGCTCGCGTTCAATTAGGCCGCATCTCGCGCTTCGGCTTACTTGAAATGTCTCGTCAGCGCCTGCGTCCGTCTCTGGGTGAGTCTGCACACAATGTATGTCCTCGCTGTTCAGGTCACGGTACCATCCGCGGTACTGAATCACTGGCTCTGTCGATTTTGCGTATTCTTGAAGAAGAGAGTATTAAAGACAATACAGGTCAGATTGAAGCGCAATTGCCTGTCCCTGTGGCCACTTACCTGCTGAATGAAAAGCGTAAAGCAATTCAGAATATCGAGAAACGCCACAACGTCAGCTTGCTGATTATTCCTAATCCGAACTTCGATACGCCGCATTATCAAATCGTTCGTCACCGCACCGACGATGTCATCACAGATGCCAGCTACAACGTGCAACTGGCCGAAGCAGAAGCCGAGGAAACTAAATCCAGTACAGCAACGCCGGTTAAACGCGAAGAACCCGCGTTAAAAGGCCTGATTGCGCCTACCCAGGCACCAGTAGTGCCAGCAGCGGCACCTGAAGCTAAAGCAGAAGAAAAACCCGGCTTATTCGCCGCACTTGGCAATTGGTTGAGCAAGTTGTTCAGCAGCGAAGAAGAAGCGCCTAAGCCAGAGCCGAAAAAAGGCCGCAACAGTGGTCAGAATAATCGCAAGCGTCAGAACGACAAGCGTCGTAATCCGCGCAACAACAAAAACCGTCGTAAGAACACCAACGACAAGGCCACAGATGCGCCAGAGAAAGACAACAAAAATGAGTCTACTGGTAATAGCAAGCCGCGTCAGGATCGCAACGAACGTAATAACCGCGGTCGCAATCGCTCTCGTAAGCCACAGTCGGATAAAGCCGCTGACAACACCAATGCGGTAGAAGCAACTGCTAAGACGAATGAGTCAGAACAGGCTACCGAGAAGAAAAGAGTGGTCAAAGAACGTCGCCAGCGTCGTAACATGAAAGGCAGTGTTCGAGCGAAGAACAACCAGGCGCAATCTGCAGCTTCAGAGAACGCGCTGGACGAGAACGTAAAAGCACAACAAGCTAATGCTGTTAAAGCTGAAGTTGCCGAGAAAGCGACGCAAAGCAATGAACAGGAAGCTGCTGAAGTGAATGCAGTTAACACACCTGTTCAGGCAGAAGCCGTTGTTGCTGAGCAAGTTGTTAATGAGCAAGCTGCGCCAACAGCGAAAGACGCTGAAACTCCGGCTGTAGCAAATGAAGCTGAAACCAGCGAACAAACTGAGTCTGACGAAGACAAAGCGAAATCGGAAAAAGGCGCACGTAGCCGCAGCCGTCGCTCACCTCGTCACGCTCGTGCAGCTGGCCAGCGTCGCAAGAAGGACAAGGCACCTGAAGCTGATGCAGAAGCCACTCCAGCTGTGCAACAGGATGAGCTACAGTTCGATATGCCTGAAAGCAGCGCAGAATCAACTGAAGCCGAGTCTGAGCCTAAGCAGGTAGAAATCAATCTGGATGCAGACAACGCTCCAGTTGAAGCCACTGTTGCTGAAGAGAAAGCCCCTAAGGCCCCGGAAGCGCCTGCAGAAGTAGAGAAAACAGAAGTAGCAGAGGAAACACAACCTGAAGCTGCTGTTGAGTCTGAAGCGCCCCAGGCAGAGGTGGTTGAAGCAACCACTGAAACTGCGCCTGTAGAAGCTGAATCAACAGAAGCGGCAAGTGAGGCAGAAGCCCCTGTTGCGGAAGAATCAGAAGCAGCAGAAACTACACCTGTTGAATCAGTTCAAACTGAAGAAGCCGAAGCGCCTGCGAATGCAGAGCCAGTTGCTGAAACCAGTGAGCCTGAAGCAGCTGAGCCAGTAGTTGAAGCGCCAGCTCAACCAGCAGAGAAGCCTGCGCCTGTAGCAAAACCAGCAGCCGTTGTTCACATGGCCAGCAGCTTAGGCAAATTCAACGTGTCTCACCCTATGGCCAACCCGGCTGAGGTGAATGACCCGGTTGTTGACGTTGCACTCACTGCCAAGCAGGACGATCAACGCCCTGCGCTGATTGTATCAGGTAGATTGGCAACCATCGCCAGTGCGTCTAACGCCGCATCGGCGCCGACAACGCGGCCAACAACGTTGTAATAATACTAAGGCGGCTAACTAGCCGCCTTTTTTATCACACCAATGAACACACATTCCGATCTACTCCCCCACGACATAATGCAATGGTTACTCACCGTAACCGATGACCCTGAGCTAACGCAGTTTTCTCTGGTGCAACCGTTATGGAGTAACTTTGGTAAGCTGATCCGCTGTTTTTCCCCTCGCCGTCAGGCACCGCTTATTGTGAAGTGGATATGCCAGCCAGAGGAGTTTAATCATCCCAGGGGCTGGAACAGCCAAACCAGTCAGCTGCGTAAATGGCAATCTTATGCTGTAGAGCGCGAGTATTACCGGGCTTACGCTAAGCCACATCAATACGCCGTGCCCCAACTTATTGCTCAACAACAAATAGGTGACAGTCAGGTTCTGGTGCTATCTGACTTGGATGATGAAGGGTTTCCGTTAAGGCCTGCATACCTCACGCTGAAGCAGTGTGAACCCGTGCTGCAATGGTTGGCTGCCTTTCACGCAGAGCATCTCAATACACCTGCCGATGCATTGTGGGAAAGAGGCAGCTACTGGCATCTGGCGACCCGTCAGGATGAATGGCACGCCATGGAAAGTGGCCCACTTAAAGATGCAGCGGCTGCATTGGATTCAGCCCTTCGCAACTGCCCTTTTCAAACGCTGATCCATGGTGACGCTAAACTGGCCAACTTTTGCTTTAGTCGCGATTTAACCCGGGTTGCCGCGGTAGACTTTCAATACGTGGGTGGCGGCATTGGCGTGCAGGACGTAACCTATTTCTTAGGTAGCGCGCTAAGCGATGAAGATTTACTGAATCACACACCGGCCTTTCTCAATACGTATTTTGAGGCGTTGAGCAAACGATTGTCAGCGCACTATGACAAGCAAACAATAGAAACCCTGTGCGACACCTGGCGGAACCTGTATAACGTGGCCAGTGCCGATTTCCACCGCTTTTTAAGCGGCTGGAGCCCGTCTCACGCTAAAATCAACGAAAGTCTGCAGTACCATACTCGCTTAGCACTGGCTCAAATTGCCTAGCGAGAATTTAGGGGCTGCTGACCTTTGCCGTATGTTCTTGCAGCGAGTTGTTCGTCATAGAAGCGTTTGAATCTTTATTGTAGGAAAGTAATAAAGTCTCATAGTTCGAGTACTATAGTTTCGTACTGACAACGTGTCTTTGTGGTCCGGGCTGTGTGAAAACTCATTAGTTACCGATGCCCTTGTGAATGCTCTACACCGTAAATCTGGGTTCTGTAAAAATATTGAATGAGCGATGTGGCAATTCTTAGATTTTCAATGCAGATATCAGTGCTTGAACGCTCATGATATTCATCATTCTTTTGAAGTTGTAAGCCAAGATATTGTTATTGCCGTCCCCATTCCTTTCCACCCATTTCTACCAACCGGGACGCGGCTCGTCGAAATGAAAAGGCGAGATCATTGGCGGACGATAATTGTGCCAGTGACACGCCTATTCGCCCCGTCGCCGACCACTCATAGTATTCCCCCTTTTTGGTGCGAATCATGGTCGTCGCAAAGGAACTCGAGTTCCCCCCCTTCTCACTGACAATCAATTCTCCATCTTCATCACTGCTTTCGACTTGCGCTTCAAAATCAACAAACAATTCGTCGAGCGGGACTTGTGCCGTCAGCACCAAGCGGGTGCGAGACTCATAACACGCGTCAATGAGGGTCACGAAGCGTCTCGCTTCGTCGAGGTGATTGGCGTCCAATTGGGGGACACGTTCCATGATGATGACCGGAAATCGGTCGCAGAGGGAAATATAATCGGCCGCGCCGAGCGGTTGGCAGCACAACTCGGCAAAGTCAAACCAAGCACACCGGTCATTAAATCGGGCGACTTGGACGGAGCGATCAAAGAGTACTTGAATATCCTCGGCCTCAGTTCCGGATGCAGTGCCACCAAATATTTCTTCCAACTGCGCCTGCATGTTGTTTTTACTATTATTATCGCCGTGAAGATCCTTGTTTGACCAAAAATAGGATTGACCATCGGCTCGAGTTGCGAGCCGATAATCCTTGGGACAATCCTCCATGGAAATAATGTCGAACGTGTGTTTTAACATGTCTATGAATGGCAAAAAGAGGGAACGGTTGATGCCTCCCTCATACAAGGTATCGGGTGAGCGATTTGAGGTGGCCACCACCACAACATTCCAATCTAATAAGAATAAGAAAAGCCGCTTCAAAATCATGGCATCGGCAACGTCTGTTACTTGAAATTCATCGAAACAGAGGAGTTGGGCTTCTTGTGCCAATTGTTGCGCAATGATGGGAATTGCATCATCTCGTGGGTGTTTCTGCTTGTAGACAAAGATTCGATGATGGACGTCTAGCATGAATTCATGAAAGTGGACGCGGCGTTTGGTAATTTTTGCGTGTTTGAGGCTGTGGCTGCCATTATTACAGCAGGAATCGTCATCAGAAATATCAACCGAATCGTAAAAGAGGTCCATCAGAAAGCTCTTGCCGATCCCGACGGGTCCATGAATGTATAAGCCTCGCGGTGGTGGACCAAAAGACCACAAATGGAACTTTTTTCGAAGAAATGACTGGGCGGATGCTAAGGACCGCGCTAATGACAGTGAACCGCTGCTTGTACAACTGCTCTCTGTCGGTTCTTCGATACGCACGGGGACTGGTGGGAGCGAGGCAAGAGACAGGTACAGGGCATCGAATTTTGCCGCCAGAGCGACTTGCGCCTCATCTCGTTGCACCTCCCCCGCATTTATCTTACGTTCATACGCAGCGGACACCGGGCCTGTAAGGATGGACCGCGGAGCGACGCGGTGCTTTGCTGTCATATTCTTCATCACAGCCTTCATTATGATCCTGATGGGTTTTCAACATAGTGATATGGTACGAAAGATTGCTGTATGGGTATCAAATGAATTTGTATTAGAGACTGAAGTTTCCAAGACAAGCGTCTCTTAAAGATGTGCAAACCTACTCTGAATGTTGCTTTTCTTCATTGTTGGCCTAGTTCGACCGCTATTTGTCGAATTTAGCCTCTCAACATAATCTGTGCGGCTCAGAAGTACGTTTTGCGGACCTTCGGGATTCTACCTTTTGGTTTTGTCTGCTCAGTTCATTGCATTTCGGTAGGACGGAGGGTCAACACTTCGTATCCAGTTTGTGTAACCAGTATAGTGTGCTCCCATTGCGCAGATAGCTTTTTGTCCCGAGTAACTACAGTCCAGCCGTCTTTTCTCAATTTGGTTTTATGGCTACCTTGATTGATCATAGGCTCAATAGTAAATGTCATGCCTGCTTGTAATTGCATGCCCGAATTCGAAGAGCCATAGTGCAACACTTGTGGCTCTTCATGCATTTCTTTACCAATTCCATGCCCACAATATTCACGCACAATGCTGTACCCGTGCCTTTCTGCATGATTCTGGATAGCAAAACCAATATCACCAAGCGTAGCACCGTGTTTTACCGTTTTAATTCCCGCCCACATTGCTTCATATGTCACATTAACAAGCTTACGGGCAGTGGGTGAAACGCTACCTATTAAATACATTTTACTGCTATCAGCAATAAAGCCATTTTTTTCAAGAGTGATATCAATATTGACAATATCGCCATTTTTAAGTTTTTTGGCAGGCGACGGTACGCCGTGACATATCACCTCATTGATCGAACTATTCAACACGTATTGGTAGCCGTATTGTCCCTTACTCGCGGGCCTAGCCTTGAGTGTGTGAACAACGAAACGCTCAACAAAGTCATTTACTTCTAAAGTGGACATGCCCGCACTTATCACCTTGTCTAACTCAGTAAAAACACGCGCCAATAACTGACCCGATTCGCGCATCAATTGAATTTCGTGCGCTGATTTCACCAAGCTATTCATTGACCAATCTGACCGACTCCACGTTTTGAGAACGCATTTCACGTTCAATAATTTGTTCATAAGTTAACGTTGGATTCTGCTCGGCGATTCGACCTACTTTCATCCAAAATTCTGCTTGAGAATTTATTGAACGCTCCATTACCGTACTGGTTTTACGAACCTCTTCATGGAGAGCATCTGAAATTTTTACTATACCCATAACTAATGCATTTAATATATACTTTGCTACATAATGTAGCATTGTGTATATTTTTGCAATGAAAAATACGTGACAAAGTAAAACTAAAAAGGCTGTTATCAATACTGGTTAAAAATGATCTGTTGACCCTTCGTTCATCAAACTAGGTCGACCGACCGCAATTTGCCTAAAGAGGCCTAACCCAGCCAGTTAAGTTACTTCCGCTATTCGCTCAAAGCCGCCTTGAGCAGTATGAAACTTTATTACTCTCCGGCATTTGTCACAGCCCCTATAGCCAGCCAAAAAAGCCGGCGCGTTTGTTCAGCACCATGATGTCTTCATAGTTATCGGTTCCCCGGCCAGCAGCGCCAGCGCATACATGCAAAGGCAAAAGATGCTCTTCTCGCGGATGGCAAAACCGTGCTCCAGGCGCTTGTTCCCAATTGGTCAGTCGTTCACGAATCGAAGCGTAGCTGTGCTTTGAAGACAGGCTCTCCTTCAACCACTGTTCGAACGCGTTGTTTAACTGTTGTGTTTGCGCCGTTGCCGGTGAGAAAAATGCCCGCATATTGTGAAACGAAAAGCCAGAGCCAATAATCAACAGGTCATCCTGTGGTATCTTCGCCAGAACTTCGCCCACTTTCAGGTGTAATGCAGGATCAAGCGTTGCAGACAGCGACACTTGCACCACCGGAATGTCAGCCTCAGGGTACATTAATGTCAGCGGCACAAATACGCCGTGATCAAGACCGCGCTTAGATTCTGTTTTGGCCGGGATCCCTGCGCTATTTAGTTCAGCCACTATGCACTTCGCTAATTCAGGTTCACCCTTGCAGGGGTATTTGATTTGATAGCTTTCAGGCGGAAAGCCATAGTAATCGTAGAGTAGCGCCGGAGCTGATGCGTCAGTTACCCGAATCTCATCTGCCTCCCAATGTGCACTAATCACAATAATCGCTTTAGGCTTTCGCAGTTGCTGTGGCAGCGTTTTCAACTGCTCGACCAATGCAGCATGCGCAGGGTCGTTCAACAAAGGCAATGGACCGCCTCCATGGGAAATAAAGACAATCTGCTTTGTAGTATTCATAAATCAGTCTCCGGCCCTTTCGGCACAATACCCGATGGATTCAATGCTTTAATGGAGTAATAACCCGCTTTGATATGGTCGATATTAACGGTCTCTGCCATACCCTCTAATTGGTATATGCGCATCATGTAACGCTGCAAATGCTCGTAATCGCGGATTGGCTTTTTATTACACTTAAACAAACCGTAATACGCAACGTCAAACCTTACCAGCGTAACAAACAAGCGAATATCGGTTTCGGTTAACTGATTGCCCAGCAAATATTCCCGCCCATCGCTCAGCGTGTTTTCCAGCACGTCGAGCATGGTAAACACATTGTCGTACGCCTCGTCGTAGGCTTGTTGGGAAGAGGCAAAGCCCGCCTGGTACACACCGTTGTTTAACTGGGTATAAATCCTGTCATTCCAGTGCTCTATGTCATTCGCCAGCGCTTCAGGATACAGATCTGGCCCTTGTTGGGTAAAGTCGGCAAACGCTGTATTCAGCATACGCACAATATCGGCCGATTCATTGTTCACAATGGTTTGTTGTTGCTTGTCCCACAATACAGGCACGGTTGCCCGGCCGGTAAAATCGCTGTCAGCCTGCGTGTATATTTCGTGCATGTAGCTGGCGTTCAGCAACGGGTCTGCCTGAGCGCCTTCAAAACCACCAAATTGCCAACCCTGTTCACTTAATCTCGGATTAACGATGGTTACGCTGATATAGCGAGTTAACCCTTTCAACGCTAACACCGCTAGCACACGGCTTGCCCAGGGGCAGATCAACGCAGCGTACAGGTGGTAACGACCCGGTTCGGCTTTAAAGCCACCTTTGCCTGTCGGTCCTGGCGCACCATCGGGCGTGATCCAATTGCGAAAGGACGATGTTTGACGAATAAACCGGCCTTGCTCATCTTTGCTTTGAACGGGATGCCAATTGGCATCCCATTTTCCATTCACTAACATCTTCGTCTCCTTTTTTTCAACAAAGCTACTGGGCCGATGCGAATTTATTAGCAATCAGGTTGTCCACCGCTAGTCGCCCTGCTCCGCTAAACACCAGCGACAAGGTAGCGGCAAACAGCGCCAGCGCGTATTCGTAACCGCCGTTCGACAGGAATAACCCGTTACTGATGTGTGCGGTAAAGATGGCCATGAGCATGGTAAAGGCACTCACCAGTGCGGCAGGTCGTGTCAGCACTCCTAACACCAACGCCAGGCCACCGAAGAATTCTGCACTACCGGCTAAAAGCGCCATCAGGAAACCCGGTGCAAGCCCGATGCTTTCCATATACTGTCCGGTGCCTTCGAGGCCATAACCGCCGAACCAGGCAAATAACTTTTGTGCGCCGTGAGCCGCAAGCACAATACCAACGGGTACTCGCAATACCAAAGCAGACAAACCGGCATTAGAAGTAAAAAGTGAAGTAAGTAATTTAGTGTTCATAGTATTTCCTTAAAATTGTGTCGTTGCGTTGGAAGGGACCGCCCCTTCGCTTCATCAGTGTGCTTACTATACTTCTTCACTATTGATTGATTAAGAGCACTAAAATAGACTAACTATCAACAATACGTTGATAATAAGAGCAGTGATATGGATAGAATTGACGCGATGCGTGCCTTTATAGCGGTAGCCAAACTGGGTTCATTCAGCGCGGCGGCAGATAAGCTGGACAAGAGCCCACAGCTGATAAGCAAATACGTCTCCCAGCTAGAGACCCACCTCACCACGCGTTTATTGAATCGGACCACGCGCAAAGTGCATCTTACCGAGGCAGGTGAGCGTTATGTGATCCGGGCAGAACAAGTGCTCAACGATATTGACGAAATGGAAAGTCAGTTAGGCGATATGCAAGCCAACGCAAAAGGCTTACTTCGCATAAGCGCCCCTGTTGCATTTGCTACTCTGCATCTGGCCCCGCTTATACACGCTTTTCAGCAGCAATATCCGGATGTGGATATCGACTTGCAGCTTAACGACCGCAAAGTGGATATTGTTGAAGAAGGCTTTGATATTGCCCTGCGTATTGGCAACCTGAAAAATTCTTCGCTGATCGCCCGCCGCCTGACCACCATTCGAATGGTGTTGTGCGCTGCGCCAGCGTATTTAGCTGAATTTGGTACGCCAGACAGTCTGGAAGCACTGAAGTCACATAACTATTTGCGCTACAGCTATCTGGACGCCGACAACGGCCCGCTACCGCATCAATATCTGGTAGGTACGACCCATGACCAACTGGGCAAACTGAGCTGTAATCATGGCGGCCTGCTCAGTCAGGTGGCGGTGTTGGGCCAGGGTATCGTGTTGCAACCCACTTTTATTTGCTACAAGGCACTGCAAGCAGGATCACTGTCAGTGATTCTGCCTGAGCACACGCCAGAGCCAATTCACCTGTATGCCGTGTATGCTCACCGTCAGTTACTGGCCAGTAAAGTACGCGCGTTTATCGACTTTGCCAGCCAGTACTTTGGTGAAACGCCTTATTGGGACAGCGTTCTGTCAGAACAGCTGAAGCAAACATAGGCACACGGCGGCTAGTTGATTTCTGCCATGGCATGGTAAAGCTCGCGGATACGCTTAACCATTGGTCCGGGTTTACCCTCGCCAATACTGCGCCCATCTACGTCGATAACCGGCGTTTGTGCGCCGAACGTGCCAGTAACAAAGGCTTCATCTGCACTGTATACGTCGACTAAAGAGAAGTTTTTCTCGAAAACCGGTATACCGTGCATCCGGCACACATCAATAGTTTTCTGCCGCGTGATCCCTTTCATTGCATAGTCACCGGTAGACGTCCACACCTCGCCTTTTCGCACAATGAAGAAATTAGTGGAGTTACAGGTACTCACAAAGCCATGAGGATCTAACATCAGGGCTTCATCAGCACCGGCTTTGTAAGACTGAATCATAGCGGTAATACAGTTTATTTTACTGTGTGAGTTCAAGCGCGGATCCTGTACATCCGGGTGCCCTCTTCGCACATGTACGGTAAACAGCTTAATGCCCTGCTCTACCGGTGTCAGGTCCTGCGATTTATACTCCGCAATGATCACAATAGTCGGCCCCCACAAGCTGAGCCTTGGGTCCTGATACGGCGTTTTCTTAGGCCCACGGGTCACCATTAAACGCGCATGTACACCATCGGTCATACCGTTAGCTTCCACTGTGGCATAAAGCGCATCAGTAAGCTCCTGACGGGTTTTGCCAATATCCATATCCAGCGCCTTGGCACCGGCAAACAAGCGGTCGAGGTGGTCGTCAATAAAGGCGAATTTACCGTTGTGCAACCGCAACCCTTCCCATACGCCGTCGCCGAGCATAAAACCACTGTCGTAAACAGATACCTTGGCCTCGTGTTTAGGCACTAAATCGCCATTCACGTATATTTTAATATGCTGATTTCGCTCGTCGTCAATCGACGCGTGTGCACCACCGGCTTTATGTTCCTGCATCCTGTTTCCTCATAAATGCGTTATCACTCATCATCTTATCCTGCTTTTCGTTGCGGGTTGGCATAAACCAGTTTAACGCCGCCCACAGCAGGTCAAACAACGGTGCCAGCCAGTTCGCAAAGGCAAACGGGGCATATAAGATAGTGGGAATACCCAATGTACCGGCCACATAAACGCCACCGGAATTCCACGGAATAAGCGGTGCACTCATGGTGGCACCGTCTTCCAGTAAACGTGACAAATTTGCGCCTGACAAGCCGCGCTGATGAAAAGCAGGCAGCAGCATTCGGCCTGGTAAGGTATAGGCAATAAACGCGTTGCTGGCAAAATTAAACCCCAGCGCCGCCAATAGCGTTACCAGAACCAATCGAAAACGGGTGCTTGCGACATTCAATAACGCTTGTAGCAAGGTTTGCAGACTGCCTGTCGCCTGCAATGCCCCGCCAAGCGCCATGGCAAGAATAATCAAAGAGATCACCCACATCATCGACATCAGGCCGCCTTTTGACAGCAGCGCATCCAGCCCAGCCTGCCCGGTTTGGCTCTTAAATCCGTTCATTAGTAACTGAGCCAGTGATTCCGGCGATACCCCTTGCCCCACCACAGCCACAAGACATGCTGCCACTACACCGAAGAACAAACCTGGTATTGCGGGCAGACGGAAATAGATTGTTAAAGCAATCACGCCGGGCGGTATTAATACCCACCAGGCAAGGTCGAAATGTGCCTCCAGACTAGCCGAGAGCGCCGTTAACGAGGTATTGTCGACGGGATTTGAGGCCGAATCCGGGCCAAGCCAGTAATACAAAATCAACGCAATGCACATGGCCGGCAATGTACTGGGGATCATGTTGCGAATATGCGTGTATAAATCGACTCGCGCAATCGCCGCCGTGAAATTCGTGGTATCAGACAGTGGCGACATCTTATCGCCAAACCAGGCCCCCGACACAATGGCGCCGGCGCACAGCGCCAATGAAATACCCAACACATCAGCCATGCCCATTAACGCCAGGCCAAGCGTGCCTACTGTGCCCCATGATGTGCCCGTAAAAACAGAAACCAGCGCACAAAGTAAACAGGTAGCGGGTAAAAACCAGTCGGGCGAAATGAGTTTTATTCCCTGAGCGGTGAGAAAAGGCACCGTGCCCGATGCAATCCAACTGCTGATAGTCATGCCCACCAACATGAATATGCCCAGTACTGGCAGGCTTTCGGCAATATTCCGAATCATCGAAGTCTGTACCGCATGCCAGGACACGCCCCGCAATACGCCAATGAACGCCGTTATGGCGCACCCCAGTAACAGCGGTATATGTGGGCCGCCATTTAAGCCAAACAGCACATACATCAGAATAGCGGCTGTTAGCACAACCGGCAGTAAGGCCCATACCAGCGCGTTAGAATTGGGAGATGACGGTTCTGCCACTTATGACCCTGCTCTTTACAATAAACAATACGTTTTAGCGGCGGATGCAAGAATCGTGGCAGGTAAAAATGACCGTAAGTGCTTTATTTGGCGTATGTTTTTGCTAATCAACGCATCATCATCGAACGGCTTGCCTGAAAAGGGTGCAGTGCAGTTATACCGGCATGAATTACATTGCAGCAGGCAGACTTGTCTCGTATGTTAGTAATTCAAATAACATAACAACACAGGGAAATGGAATGCGTATTGCGATGTGGTCTGGCCCCAGAAACCTTTCAACTGCCATGATGTACGCTTTTGGCGCCCGTGCCGATTGTGCCGTGTGGGATGAACCTTTTTACGCCCCGTTTCTGCACATTGGTGGCAGACCTGATCCCATGCTGGACACCATCTTCGACAAAGAAGAAACCAACCCTGAGAATGTGGCTAACCGCTGTGCAGGGTTAATCCCGGACAACAAATCGCTGTTTTACCAGAAACACATGCCTCAGCACATGCTCGAAGGCTTTCCACTGGACTGGATGGATGCAGTTAAACACGTATTTCTCATTCGCCATCCTGCGCGTGTGATTACGAGTTACACCAAGAAGAACGGCGTACCGACACTCAGTGACATTGGCGTAAAAGAACAAGCAGACTTATTTGCATCGTTAACCAAAAAGCATTCAGGCACGCCCATTGTTATCGACTCTGGCGACATTCGCTCTAATCCTGCAGCTTACCTTGAGGCCTTATGTAATGCGCTCAACATAGCCTGGGATCCGGCCATGCTGTCTTGGCCTGCCGGCGGCCATAAATCCGACGGAGCCTGGGCCCCACACTGGTACCCCGAGGTATGGAAAAGTACAGGCTTTGCTGGCCCGGAAGGCCCTGTTCCCGAAGTACCTGACGTATTACAGCCATTGTTAAATGAGGCAATGGGTTACTACAAGCAGTTAGCGGCATTTAAACTGACGCTGCCGGGATAGGGCTGAGTGTAATGGAGACGGTTCTGAGTGGGAGTGAGAGTTTATGTTAAAACGGTTTTTACTTTTGTTGTTTGGGCCCGCTTTAAGTGCGGAGTAGCCATACAATAAGTGGTAACGGGCATTAGTCGACAAGTTATAGTCACTCACAGTCAGTTCTGCAATCTTTAAATTCTCGCATTGAAGGAAAAATGCGTTGTTAACCATTAGCAGTCCGATCACAGTGTGATGAGTACTGTTATAGGTACAGCGATAATAACAGCACGAAAACGTCTAAAACTTAACTATCTGATACCAACCTGAAGAAGCTGAAATTTCCAGTCATTTACGAAAATCCATAAACTCAAATGGAAATCCTACTATCACGATTTAGTCTCAGAAAAGGTAGCATAAATGTTTAATTTTTGAATATGGAATGTAAGTGCAATGTTTAAAATTAAACCTTTACTGTTTTACTGTTTTGCCATGGCGACTCCAGCAGTGTTTGCAAAATCTGCATCTGTGGGTATCGATATACATTCAGAGCAACCCGGTCCTGTATTGAACAAAAACATTTATGGCCAATTTATGGAGCATCTGGGTCGCGGCATTTATGAGGGCGTCTGGGTGGGAGAGGACTCAAATATTCCCAATCAGGATGGTTTTCGCCTGGATGTTCTGAAAGCGCTTAAAGATCTAAAAGTGCCACTATTGCGCTGGCCGGGCGGTTGCTTTGCTGATGAATACCATTGGAGAGATGGTATTGGTCCTCGAGAAGAGCGCCCCCGGACCGTAAATAGTAATTGGGGCGGAGTTATTGAAGACAACGCCTTTGGAACTCACGAATTTTTTGCCTTTGCAGAGTTGCTAGGTGCAGAAACCTACGTAAATGGTAACTTAGGCACCGGTAGCCCTCGAGAAATGGTGGAATGGCTACATTATATGACCTCTGAAGCAGACACCACCCTTGTGCGGGAGCGAAAAAAGAACGGTCGTGATAAACCTTTTAAAGTTGATTATTTTGCGGTCGGCAATGAAAGTTGGGGGTGTGGCGGAAATATGACGCCCGATTATTACGCTGACCTGTATAAACACTATTCGGCTTTTTTGAAGGCGCCAGAAGACAACCTACCTAAATTTATTGCCAGTGGTGGTACCAACGATCAGACCGACTGGACACAGACTCTGGCGGAAAAAATTAAGCCTTCGTGGAGTCTGCGCATGAATGCGATTAGCCATCACTATTACACCATTCCCACGAATAACTGGGAAACGAAAGGTAGCGCCACCGACTTCCCAAAAGAAGAGTGGTTTTCAGCCCTACAGCAAACTCTGCTTATAGAAGACTATATTGTAGAGAACACTGCTATCCTGGATGAACATGATCCTGAAAAGAAAATTGGTTTCTACATTGATGAGTGGGGTACATGGTACGACGTTGATAAGGGCACTAACCCTGGCTTTTTGTATCAGCAAAACTCACTACGTGACGCCATTATTGCAGGTTTAAATATTCATATTTTCAATCGCCACGCTGAACGCGTTCAAATGACTAATATCGCTCAGATGGTGAATGTACTGCAGGCGATGATTTTAACCGATAAAGAAAAAATGGTTTTGACACCTACCTATTATGCATTTCAAATGCATATTCCATTTCAGGATGCGACCTATCTACCGATCAGTTTAAGCGCCACGCCAGTTTATAAACAGGGAGATGCCAGTATTCCGGCAATCAGCGCCTCTGCGGCGAAAGCGCTGGATGGCAATACCTACATTTCAATTGTTAATACTCAGTTGGAGGGTGCCATTGAAGTGACTTTAGAGCAGGTGAAACAGGCAAGAGGTAAGGTATTAAGCAGCGACATAATGGATGAACACAATACCTTTGAACAACCAGATAATATCCAGCCAAGTGACTACTCTGCTAATGTGAAAAATGGTAAAGCGGTCATTTTGGTGCCCGCGAAATCCCTTATGGTGCTGAACCTGGGACAGCTGTAACCCTTTACGAAAGTGCGCGAAAGGCAAACGTTGCAAGTAGAAAACCTTACTTTTTTGTTTTTCGCGCCTCTGCACTTCCTTGGCCGCGTTTCGTTTACTAACGCAGCGCCAATTCAACCTTTTCATAAAATGCCTGATGCACATTACCGATATTAATAGGTGCCAATAGGAAAACGGCCAAGTAAAGAATGCATTTAGCTAGCCTCCCTGCAAATAGGTTCGTGATTAAGGCGCGGCTTGCGTTGACGAGTTGGATAACTTCCCTCAGTACCTATGGTCTATAGTTAAATACCAAATTACTGCCTTAGCTTGACTGTAGAATACATAGACAGATTACGAAGACTCTTAGGCTGCGCATGCCCTGAGAGAATCAGCGCCAAACAGCTAACTGTTTCATGCTCGCTTTCTGGTCACTTAGCCCCAATCTCATTGTGATGTTTCCATACGAAACGGTATTAGAAATGATGAAAGAAATACAGTGGGGCTGATATCTGACTCAGGCGCAGGACAATACGAATTGCAGGGTGTCGTGTAACTCAGGCCTATGTAAAACTAACTGGCTCTGAAGATGCGACAATGAACGAGGTGAATTCACGTATTTAGAGGAGTTTGATAACGGAACATCTTCGGCTGATACCAATCTGTGAGACTAGACAAATACCATTTTCCTGTTTGCTCCAGTGACTCGTAACTCGGCAATGGCAAGGCACATAAGCCCTACCGCTTGCCTGAAGAAGCAGACTTTCAACCGCGAAGAAAGAAGCTGCTCTGCTCGTCTTTTTAGTATTATTTAGTTATACGCGGTTAAGTGAACAGCCCCTTTTTCAGCCCGTCAATTCCTATTTTTATCAAGCATTCCGTGCATAGTTAGCCAACTAACAAACGCGCTAAACCAGCCAGTACTGGTGGTTTCTTTTGGGTACATACCGAACCCGTGACCGCCCTGTTCATAAAAGTGAAATTCAACCGGTTTTTTGGCCGCATGCCAGTTCTCAATCAGACCAAACTTACTGTTAGCGAAGAAGGGATCGTCTGCCGCAAGTGCGACAAATAAGGGGGGCGCATTTGCAGGCACCTCTACAGCACTCAGAGGCCCGTAAATATTAGCAATGAATGCGGGGTCGGCATCTTCACCCACCAGCTCAGTAGCCATGGTCAACATGGCTCCAGCAGAAAAACCGATCATGCCGATACGGTCCGGGTCGATATTCCACTCGGCGGCGCGGCTTCGGATCAAAGCAAAGGCTGCACGAGAATCTTCGATCTGTGGTGCGAGTTGTACTTTCATTTGCGCAGGCTCCGGACGCGGTGGGCGTCGCCCTGTGTTGGAAAACATTTCCTGCATTGAACGTTTGAACGCTGCCATGTCGGCCGGGGTCTGGTTTAAACGATATTTAAGCACAAATGCAGCGATGCCTTGGTCTGCCAGAGCGCGGGCAACATCCCAGCCTTCGTTATCCATAGACAGTGTTCGAAACCCGCCACCAGGGGCAACCACTATTGCAGCGCCACTTGCTTTGTCCGGGTCAGGCAGAAAAGGGGTAAGTGTCGCTAGAGTAACATTGCGGGCAAACCGGCTACCGTACTGAGAATGCCAGCTTTCCCTAGCCTGTATATCAGGAAGTTCAGGCGTACCAATCACAATGGCATCAGGTTGGTCCGGTATGGCAATAGGAGTCATGGAGTCATCCTGCGCAAGAGTTTGCAAAGAAATCAGACACACAACTCCAAAAAAGACCGTCTGCACCTTCGTCTTTTTAGAGATACCCGACCGTTTATTTCGATTGTGCGGCGAAATCCGGTGCAAAGGTGTTAACAAGCCCCGCAAAAGGCCAGTTTCCTGATTGTTTGTTTTATTCATTTTATACCTAACTTTTTGCTGTCATAATTGTATGTTGGTGCGTAGCTAAAGCCAGAAACCATGGTTACGGTCTTGTGGTCCTGACAATGTTTTTAATGGTCCCATCTGAATTGAAATACACCCTGTCTATGGCCACCGACCTACGATAACTACCGCCTCCGGGAAGATCTGCATTGTGATAAGCAAGATACGTAGCGCCTTTGAATTCAAATAATGCAGGATGGATGGTAGTGGTGCCAGGCAAAGGGTCCATTATCACACCTTTGTATTCCCAAGGCCCAGTGGCAGATGAGCTGGTGGCATAGGCAATACTTTCCGGAAAACCGGCTGCATACACCAAATAGTACAGGTCATTATGTTTTGATACGTAAGGGGCTTCTTCGAAATTGGGCAAGGATTCCACAGCGTGGAATTTGACATTACTGGTATCCCGGTTTTGCATCCTTCCGCCGGCATCTAGGGTGTAGCTTTCGCCTTTGAGGTGTACCAAATCCGGCTCCAACTCCACCCACCATAACTGCTGATTTCCCCAGTAAAGATAAGCGCGTCCGTCATCGTCGATGAAAACAGCTGGATCGATATTGCGCCAGCTATGATCTTTATATTCAGCGGTATCCTCAAGCAAGATCATAGGCATTCCGCGCGGATCCACGAAGGGGCCTTCCGGGTTGTCAGATACACCTACCCCAATGGCGAAGCCAAACTCATCGTTTGTCTGACCGCCTTCTACCGTGGCGTAAAAATAATACCGAGACTCCCCCGAAGCTTCTTTGCGGTGTATTACATGATGGGCATAGGCGTTACCGGTTTTCTCATCACCCCGTGCCCAGTCGAATTCAGAGTATCTGAATACCGTCCCTTTATTATGCCAATTTATCATGTCAGTACTGGTAAAAAGGCGGTAGTCGTACATGCGGTAATCATTGCCATCGATGTACTGTTCATCGTGAGTGGTATAGAGGTACACCTTATCGTTAGCCACCATAACAGCAGGATCGGCGGTATAGATTATTTCACCCTCTTGATTAGTTGGGTCTTGGGTATCGTATTTGATAATCGGGTTGTCAAACGTTGTGGGAGCAGCAACTGATGCTACAATATTTTTACCTTCTTTCGACCCCGATGTTTCAGTTGTGCAGGCGACATTTCCTGACAATGATGTAATCAGCATTACCGGAATCATATATTTCATTCTGTTGTTAATACTCATTGCTGTACGCATTTACACAAATCCTCGTGTATGAAACTCAATGTGTACAGTTTGTTAAAAATAGTGTTAAAACGAAATGCGATGGGAATTACGAATCCGTTTAACAAGCTTACCTTATTTGTTCTTAGTCAGGCTTAACACGAGTGTGTTTGTATGCCCAATGGCTTGTCATCTTGAGTTACACAAGTAATAAGGGACATGGATTGGATAATGGTAGATGCCGATTAGAGTGACTCGGCGCCTGCGTGCAAGTAACAACAGTTTATGTCATTGAGTTAGGCTCTCCGAATTGAGAAATACAGTGTGAATAAACTTCCGGCATGTGCAAGCGGACATCTGATGATCAAGACTGTAATCGTTAGCTAAAGACAATGAAGTCCTCTGCATCAGAGTTAAACTTTGTAAATTTAGGAATAAAAAGAAGATCGTCTGCTAAGCCAAATTGATAAATAGTTTTCACACAGCCTGAAACGGTTGCTTGCAAACCTGATTTTTGATGGATTTAAGTGATAAAAGACAGATCACATCGATATCGTTCATTTAAACCAAGTAGCAAGACTTAACTACCCCACGGTACAGTAGCGCCTAGCATACTAGGATGCCATGGTGTTGGTATTGTAAAACGAATAAACCACAGGGAATGTTGTGCTACTCAACCAGAATGTCACCTACCAACGTCTTCGACCCGAGCAGACACTGCTGTATCAACTCGTACAGCAGCACTACCCACAATTTAGGAATAGAAAAAACTACCAATCCATGCAGACAAAGAGTTCGAAGAGTTTCTCAAGTGTGATCGGCTTGGACATGGATTTTTACGCTTAATCTGTGATGACTGCAAACATGAGAAGCTCGCTGCGTTTGGTTGTAAGCGCAGGTGTTTCTGCCCCAGTTGTAGTGCAAGACGTATGGCTGAGAGTGCTAAGCTACTGGTCGATGAAGTGTTCAGTGGCAATCCTGTGCATCAGTGGGTGTCGAGGAAGTGTTCGGGCAAACTCTACGAGATTACAGCGAACAGACGATGTTTAAACCGCTGGGTATGACCAGTACCTTCTATAACGTCGATCGTTAAGAATCGCACTTATGGATAAAAGCGTAATGAAGATGGCGAGTATGTTACTGAAATGACGAATTTATTTTGAGTGGGGGATGGCTGTCTACATACCATCCTGGATGACCTGCTTATTTGGAATAATCACTTTTACCAACCCTAACTAACTGCGCAAACACAGCAGTTTATCAACGCATTTAACACACCGAGCAGTGCTTTAGCGGCGGCACCGAATGTGTATCATGCCAAAAGCAAGTTTGTTGGCAAAAAATAAGCTCATGGTGTTTTCTCACTCGCGTGGCTGGGTACCTATACCTACATCTCAAGATATCCTAAGCTGAAGCTGGTATTGGCATGGATGTGTAATGACGAATCAAACGAAAAGCTCAACGATGCTGTTAATAAAGTGCGCAATGTCGCTATCAGTAAGGTTCAGTAACGGTGTACAAATTAAGCTGAATTAGCTGAAAAGAATTTAGTGTGATTACCAAGGGATACTGACGCCGACACCCGAAAATCTGGGTAATTGTCAGATCAGGTCTGAGCTAATGCACCATTCCTTATTCATGTAAAACAAAAAAGCCAGCACATTGTCCGTGCTGGCTTTTGTATTGAAGGTGTAAGAACCAATTACCAGGTTAAATCGTCCGGGATTTCGTAGTCGGCGTACCAGTCATCTTCTTCAGATTTCGCTTTGTTCTCCTCGCGAAGATCGGCGCGGTATACCACCACGTTTTCATCACGTTCGGCGATTTTGTCGGCTACTGGTGTGGGTACCAGTGCGTATTCTTCGTCCAGTCTCACCACTGCCAGTCGTGCATCCAGTACCAGTTTGTGCACTGCCGCGCTGACATACATGCGTTTTACCACATTGTCGTCGGTGAAATTGAGTAGCGTATCGCCATTACCTTTCGGCTGCTGGTTAGTGGTAATGAGCTGACGTATTTGCGCTACCACCGCTTTTTTGTCTGCTTCCGCTTTGCGTTGCTGATTCAGCTCGCGGTCCCGTTCCTTTTTAGCCTCTGCCGCAGCTTGCGCTGCGACTTTGCTGGCGTCTTGCTCAACGGCTGCGCCTTTGTTTTTCAGCTTCTGCTTTTTACGCTTCTCAGAGCGGGCTTGCTTCGCTTTTGATTTGTCCGCCAAGCCTGCTTTGAGTAACTGTTCTTGTAACGATGCCATTTACCTGAACCTGTTTATTTCTTTTTAGTGTCTTTGGGTTGCCATTTGCCGTTTTCGTACCAGGCAGACCATCCTGTCGCTTTGCCTTTGGCATCTTCCGACATAACGTACTGCTGCTTGGTTTTACGGCTGTAGCGAACTATAGACGGGTTACCGGCCGGATCGGCTTTAGGCGCGTCCGCAAGATAGTAAAACTTCGGTGACAAACGGTCGCGGAAGCGTGCCAACTCTTCTACTTTAGGTGCCCGTGTTTCCCGCGATTTCGGGAAATTGTGTGCAGCCAGGAATATACCAGATGCGCCATCGCGTAATACGAAGTGCGCATCGCTCTTCTCGCACGGCAGCTCAGGTAAATCTACCGGATCTTCTTTAGGCGGCGCAGCTTCACCGTTTCTCAGTAACTTACGGGTGTTCTTACACTCTGTGTTGGAACAACCGAAGTACTTACCGAATCGGCCGTTCTTCAGCTCCATATCGCTGCCACACTTGTCGCATTCAATAATGGGGCCGTCGTAGCCTTTGATCTTGAACGTGCCCTGTTCCACGTAGGTGCCGGGACATGCCGGTGAATTACCACACACGTGCAGCTTGCGGGTTTCGTCAACCAGATAGCTGTCCATTGCCGTACCACATTCAGGGCAACGGCGTTTGGCGCGTAAATCTGCGGTTTCCTGCTCGTCGTCGTCATCCACTTTTACCACTTCCTCACCGGAAGTCAGGTTCATGGTGTTGGTACAACGCTCTTTAGGCGGCAGGTTGTAACCCGAGCAGCCCAGGAACACGCCTGTGCTGGCTGTTCTAACGTTCATGGGGCGACTGCACTTGCCGCAATCAATTGCAACCGGTACAGCCTGATTGGGGCGCATTCCGCCTTCTTCAGGATCTTGCTCGGCACGCAGTAACTTCTGGTAGAAATCGGAATAAAACAAATCCAGGACTTTTTTCCAGTCTTTGTGGCCTTCTGCGATTTCGTCCAGTTGTTGTTCCATGTTGGCCGTGAAGTCATAGCCAATCAGGTCATCAAAGTTTTCCATCAGGCGATCGTTTACGATCTCGCCCATTTTCTCGGCGTAAAAACGTTTGTTTTCCAAACGCACGTAGCCGCGATCCTGAATCGTCGAAATGATGCTGGCATAGGTTGAAGGACGGCCAATTCCGCGCTTTTCAAGCTCTTTTACCAACGACGCTTCGTTAAAACGCGCTACCGGTTTAGTGAAGTGCTGTTTCGGATCCAACTGCTGTAAATTCAGCGTGTCGCCCGGCTTCACGTCTGGCAGTAACTTGTCTTCGTCGCCTTTCTTGCTCTTTTGCGGTTGCACTTTGGTCCAACCGTCGAATTTCAGTACCCGGCCTTTGGCAACCAGCTCAAAATCACCGGCTGCAACTTTCACGGTAGTGGCGTCATATTTTGCAGGTGTCATCTGACACGCCACAAATTGTCGCCAAATAAGCTCGTAGAGACGCTGTGCGTCGCGTTCCATGTCTTTTAGACTGGCAGCCTGGGTATTGACGTTTGAAGGCCTGATGGCTTCGTGAGCTTCCTGTGCGCCCTCTTTGCTACCGTATCGGTTAGGCGACGCTGGCAAATAGGCACTGCCAAAGTTGTCGTCAATGAAACCGCGACACGCATCCAGCGCTTCCTGACTCAGGTTTGTTGAGTCGGTACGCATATAGGTAATGTGACCTGCTTCGTACAAGCGCTGGGCCAGCATCATGGTTTTCTTTACACCAAAGCCCAGGCGCGTACTCGCAGCCTGTTGCAATGTAGATGTAATAAACGGTGCAGACGGGCGGCTCTGAGTCGGTTTCGACTCGCGGCTGATCACTTCGTACGGCGCATCTTTTAACAGGGCTACTGCTGCGTCGGTTTGCGCTTTGTTAACCGGCTTGAAGTTTTCTCCGGCCTGCTTCATAACCTGCATGCGCAGCGCATCGCTGGACGCTGTAGTTAAATCGGCGTGTACATCCCAGAACTCTTCGGGTACAAACGCTTTGATTTCGCGTTCACGCTCTACAACCAAACGCACCGCAACAGACTGAACCCGTCCGGCAGACAGGCCGCGGGCAATCTTTTTCCACAACAGTGGCGACACCATAAAGCCTACAACGCGGTCGAGGAAACGTCGTGCTTGCTGGGCGTTAACCCGTGCAGTGTTCACTTCACCCGGATGTTCAAACGCTTCTTTTATTGCGTTTTTGGTGATTTCGTTAAATACCACGCGCTGGTAGGTTTTGTCTTTCTTACCCAACAACTCTTGTAAATGCCAGGCGATGGCCTCTCCTTCGCGGTCCAAATCCGTTGCGAGGTAGATGGTGTCGGCATCTTTGGCGAGCTTCTTAAGCTCATTAACGACTTTTTCTTTGCCTTCCAGCACCTGATAGTGTGCTTTCCAGTTGTGTTGCGGGTCGACGCCCATGCGGTCAACCAGCTTCTGATATTCAAATTTTCTGAGGTATTCGGCCTTCTCTTCGTCCGAATACGTTTTCAGTTCTTTGGCGCTTTTTTTCGGCTCAACTTTGCCTAAAGCTTTAGTTGGTAGATCGCGTACGTGGCCCACGGAAGATTTTACGATAAAATTTTTACCGAGATATTTATTAATTGTTTTCGCTTTGGCCGGTGACTCGACTATGACCAGTGATTTTGTCATAAATAAGAATTAAACCTTTGAAAAATTTAAGTTTTTGATGCTAAGCCAGAAAAATAACAAGGCAGATTCACTCATACAGGCTAACGCTTCTTTTTTTAACATATATCTACAAAGTGAATGGAAAACAAGTTCTTCTTCATACTTATTCGCAATGATGTTTTTTTGCACAGCAATATTAGCTCATATTTTAACCACCACGATTGGCACCGCCACTAATTTACGTATAATGCGCCCGAGTTAGGTATGGTATTGCGGCTTTGATTCGCCGTTACACCGTTTACATTTATAGCGACAGAACCGGAATTTACCAAGTCAGTGATACCCGGTTAATAAAGAATAAGGCAGGAAATCATGCAATATTGTGAAGCGAATTTTGATGGTCTGGTGGGTCCAACGCATAACTACGCCGGGTTGTCCTTCGGCAATGTTGCGTCTTATTCAAATGCCAACGCCGCCAGTAACCCCAAAGAAGCCGCTTTACAAGGCCTTAAGAAGATGAAGGCACTGTCGGAAATGGGCCTGGTGCAGGGCGTGTTAGCCCCTCAGGAACGGCCTGACATTGCCACACTGCGCAGACTGGGATTCAGCGGCTCTGATGCCAGCGTACTTGAGCAAGCCGGCAAGCAGGCGCGTGAAATCTTTTTAGCCTGCTGCTCAGCGTCCAGCATGTGGACAGCGAACGCGGCCACCGTATCGCCAAGTGCCGATACTGCCAACGGTAAAGTGCATTTCACACCGGCTAACCTGACCAACAAGTTTCACCGCTCACTGGAACCACAGGTGACCGGCAATATTCTGAAAGCGACCTTTGCGAACAGCAAGTATTTTGCTCACCACACTCACCTGCCCGACAACGAGCATTTTGGTGACGAAGGCGCAGCCAACCACACGCGTTTGTGCAGTGAGTATGGTCACGCTGGTGTTGAGATTTTTGTGTACGGCCGTCACGCATTCAGAAACGACCGTCCGCAGCCGAAGAAATTCCCGGCTCGTCAAACCTTTGAAGCCAGCCAGGCGGTTGCGCGTTTGCATGGCCTGAGCGATGAAAACGTGGTGTATATCCTGCAAAACCCGGATGTCATTGACCAGGGTGTGTTCCACAACGACGTGATTGCCGTCGGTAATCAAAATGTGCTGTTTTACCATCAGCAGGCGTTTCACAACAGCGCCGGGGCGATTGCCGAAATTCAACAAAAATTCGGCGAACAACCGCTGCATTTTATTGAAGTAAAAGACAGTGAAGTGTCTGTGCAGGATGCGATTAAAACGTATCTGTTTAACACCCAGTTAGTTACCTTGCCCGATGGCAACATGACTATTATTGCGCCGTCTGAGTGTCAGGAAAACCCGGTTGTAGAACAATACCTTGCAGAGCTTGTTACACGTAATACACCGGTTAAAAGTGTTAACTACTTTGATGTTAAACAAAGCATGCGCAACGGCGGTGGCCCGGCTTGCTTGCGGTTACGCGTAGCGCTGACCGATGCAGAATTAGCAGCGGTAAATCCGAACACGCTAATGAATGACGAGTTATTTGGCAAACTGAACTACTGGGTAGAGAAACATTACCGCGATGTACTGACCGAAGACGATTTACGTGACCCGCAGTTACTCACTGAATCTCGTACCGCGTTAGACCAACTGACTCAAATCCTGAAACTGGGTTCGGTGTACCCGTTCCAGCAAGCCTGATTGACCTGATTAGTTCCGTTCTTAGGAACAACAAAAAAGCCGCTCCTGATGTCAGGAGCGGCTTTTTTTGTATGTGGCCGTTAAGGTTTACAGGGTATCAGCGCAGCTGTTGCTGGTTCCCCATGTGCTCGACGGAGGTGGTGAACCTTGTGTACTGCGATCTTCAGCGGATACACCCAGCGTGTACTGCATAGTATCGACTGACTCAGTACCTGACGACTCGCCTCTTGCGCTTAACGTAAGCTGTACCCAACCGCCGTATTGCTTCGGATAATTCAACTCGATCAGCGCCTGCCCGTTTTCATCGGTTGTTGCATCAGCATCAATTGCTGCTGTGTTACCCGGTGTTAGCTGCCCGTCTCCATTTAAGTCTTCACCGACATCCAGACGACCATTACCGTTAGCATCTTCGCTGTAGCATTGAGCAGTGATGACCTGATAGTGGATGGAATCATCTTCATCCCACAACCAATAGCCTTTGAAGTATGCATAACCCACCGTTTCAATAACCGGCGTCGCACTGAACGTTAACGATGTGCCTTCCACCGGGTTTGCATCGGCATCCGTTACAAACACCGAGAACTCTTTACTGTATGACGACTGCTGCGGCGCTTCAATCAGATTGCCGGTACCCAGAGAGATATCAAAAGGACGGTCACCCACTGTCAGGAACGTTGTATTGGTAACGGTCGGCTCATCATTTACATACGCCGTTACTTCTACACTTTGATACGTGCTCACGGCATTTGATTCGTACACCGTTGTAGCGATACCCCGGCGGTCCGTGCGGCTTTGCGCATCAGTAAGGTTGCCGTTTGATACGTCGTTCACTTCAAAATTAACCAGCTTGTTGCGAACACGGTTGCCATCTGCGTCCAACACGACAGCAGAGATTGTGCTGGTTTGCCCATCTGGCCCAATCGAGTCAGGTGTTGCATCTAGTATCAATGTTTCTGCATCGGTCGCAATAAAGGCAATGTCAATTTGGGTCGAGACTTCAACGCCGGCACCATCAGTACCTGTCGCGGAGATGGTCGCCAAACCCGCATTGGTGGACGAAACAGTAAGATTTGCAATACCGTCAGCGCCGGTCGTGGCATCCGCACTCACAATGCTGCCGCGAGAAATTGCAAAGCTAACTGCACCACCCGCAAATGGATTAGCATCGCGCAGCCAGCGGATTTGCAGTGGGAAGTTGGTATTTAACGCAATGTCTTCTTCAACGTTGTTCACATCCGGCGCGTTCAGGAAAACAAACTCGTCCTGTTGTACTTCTATTTCAAAGCTGCTTTGGGTGTTTAACGCGCTGGCAGTTAAAGCATAGGTACCTGACCCTGGAGCGGTAAACTGAATAGAAACACGGCCCTCGTCGCCTGTCACTGGCTCTACATTGTTCACCGTCGTTGCCGTCACGTCTGCACCGGTTGGGTCTGTAACTACAAGTGTAAGGGCTTCGCCAGCAATCCCCACATTGTCGGAGTCTTCAAGGCTAATTGTTACGTTAACTGCATCGCCAATAATGGCAGACGTTGCACCATTAATATCAATTTCAGTACCCACCACATTAATGCTCAACGTTTCGGTTAGCGTAGTTTCACCCGATACCGTGGCAGTCACAGTAATGGTGCGGTTTTCCTTGTCGCCGCCGGTTCTTAACTGAACCCGCGCGGTGCCGTTTTCATCGGTAATCGGCTGGGTTTCAGCAATGGCAGCGTTATTGTCGGCCGAGAACGACACCGAGACATTTTCCAGCAGGATGTTTTGCGCATTTTTAACGACGGCCCACAATTCCACTTCGTCGTTGCCACTTGAAGACAGTTGCGACTGACTGGAGAAAATTTCAAGGGATTCAGGCGTTTCAACCGTTGCGGTAGTGCCTGAAGAGGTAAAACCAACTTGCGCACTGGTGGTGGAATCCAGTGTTGCTGTAACCATGCCGCTGCCCGACAGTTCGCCCACGATCAGCGTTATTGTCGCGACGCCTTCACTGTTGGTTAATGCTGTACCGGTATCGTTGGAAAAGCGCGCCAGGTTTTCAACCGAAAAACTAAACGACACAACCTGATTCGATGCGGGGTTGCCGTCGCCGTCTGTTACAGTTGCCCGCAAGGTCAGTGGCGAATCGCCGGTTAATTCCGTGCTCGTTTCACCGGCACTGTCGGTGAGCGCTACGCTAATACTGTAGGTGGGATCAGGCGTAACGGTACCAGGATCGTCATCCCTCGATACCTCACCACCGCCACCACACGCAACAAGTAACAACAGTGCCCACATGGTGGATAATAAGCGTAGAGATTGCATTTTCATCGTCTTCCTGGACCTCTTTACCGTGATTGGGTCATTTTAAGTATTTAAAACTGCTCTGAATCTGGCACACTAACTAAGTACAATAATAAAATAACATTTCAGGGAATTTACATGTCTCAGTCTTCACACAAGTACAGCTTAACTGCACGCATCTTTATCGGCATGGTAGCCGGAATCATTATTGGTGCCCTGCTTCAATTTATATTTGATGATAGCGGAGATTTACGCTTTTCGATATTCTCGGTGGAAGTTTCCACGTATAGCATTTTGGTCGAAGGTATATTTTCAACCCTCGGGCAAATCTTCATTTCCAGCCTAAAAATGCTGGTGGTACCGCTGGTGTTAGTGTCATTGATTTGCGGAACCAGCTCACTGTCGGATCCATCCAAATTAGGCAGACTAGGCATCAAGTCTATCAGTTTCTACATTCTCACAACCGGGATTGCAGTGTCACTGGCCATCATGGCAGGTTTGCTGGTTGCTCCGGGTGAAGGGTTAAACCTGCAGGCTGAAACGACCTATGCGGCAAAAGAAGCCCCTTCCCTGTCGCAGGTTATTGTTAACATGTTCCCCAGTAATCCAATCAATGCCTTAGCGCAGGGTAATATGCTGCAAATCATTGTGTTTGCTGTATTACTTGGTGTCGCAATGGCCATGACCGGCGATGCAGGCAAGCGCGTTGCGGCATTCTTTGAAGATCTGAACACCGTTATTATGCGTCTGGTTACCATTATTATGAACCTGGCACCGTACGGGGTCTTCGTATTAATGGCTAAACTGTTTGCCAGTATTGAACTCGGTACAATAGTCAGCCTGGTTAAATACTTCATGGTGGTGTTGGTAGTGCTCATTATTCACGGCCTGGTTACCTATTCCGCGTTATTAAAAATGTTCAGTGGTTTGAGCCCGGTTATGTTACTTACCAAAATGCGCGATGCGGCATTATTCGCTTTCAGTACATCAAGCAGCAGTGCCACTCTGCCGGTTACCATGGAAACAGCGCGTAATAAGCTGGGTGTAGGTAAATCCGTATCCTCATTCACGCTGCCTTTGGGTGCCACAATCAACATGGACGGTACCGCTATTATGCAAGGTGTGGCGACGGTGTTTATTGCTCAGGTATATGCAGTAGATTTAACCCTGGGTGATTATGTTATGGTGGTACTGACAGCCACACTGGCTTCTGTCGGTACGGCGGGTGTACCAGGTGTAGGCTTGATCATGCTTGCCATGGTACTGCAGCAAGTTAATCTGCCAGTAGAAGGTATCGCGCTAATTATCGGTGTGGACCGCTTATTAGACATGACGCGTACAGCCGTGAACATTACGGGTGACTGTACGGTAGCCTGTATTATTGCGAAGTCTGAAGGTGAATTAGATCAAGCGGTATTTGACGACCCGAATGCGGGCTCGAAACAGGAAGACGTCGACTTTGAACATTTCGATCGCAACGCGTAACAGCTAACGGCGACCTGCCCGGGTTAATGTAATGCCCGGGCGGGTGCTATCGCAGCGGCTTTATGCGCTGGATACAAGGTAGCAAGAATACTGAGTGTCAGTGCAACAACCACCGTTATTAACACATCTCCCCAATATAACTGCGACGGCAGAAAATCAATAAAGTAGATATCGCCTGACAGGACCTTAATGCCCAACAGTGATTCCAGCGCGCCAATCCAAGCCGATAAATTCGGTGCAGTGATCACTGCCAGTAATGTCCCCCAAAACACACCAATAACACCGTTAAGCATGCCCTGATACATAAAGGCGAATCGCACCTGTCGGTCTGTTGCGCCCATGGTTTTTAATATAGCAATCGACGCCTGCTTTTCTTTCACTGCCATGACCAATGACGACACAATATTGAAACAGGCCACGGCAATAACCAGTGACAGCGCAATATAAACCACTACCCGAACCAATTTAATATCGTCGTACAGGTGCCCCTGAGTGCGGGTCCAGTCGGACATATACACCGCCTGAGGAAAGGTATAGCCAATTTCACGTATGACACTGTAAGCGGTAAAGGGGTCGTGCAATTGAAAGCGTAAGCCCTGTGCACCTGAGGCAATACCAGACGCCTCAGAGGCCGCTTGCAAATGCATAATGCCAATCAGGTTGTCTAATTCACCGCCCAAACTCACTGTTCCGGCTAGTGTCAGGTACAGGTTTTTAGGGGCAGCAAACGTCAAATCTTCGGTGACCGACGGAATAACCACGGTGACCTTGTCACCCACAGCCAAATTGAGCTTTTTAGCTATCGCACTGCCCAACAACACGCCTTGCGGCTGTGCTATTAAGCGTTGCCAGTCAGATGGCGCGATTTCCCGCTGCCAACGATCAGGTACCTGCTCAGTCACTTGAATACCGGTCAGCTCAACCGCTTTCAGATTAGCGCCCTGCTGAATCATGCCGGTAATTTTGGTGTAAGGCTCAACACTGACAACCCGGGGATCCTGACTAAAGGTTGCCTGATAGGTTTGCCAATCCTGAATGCCCGACTGGGTGACTGAAAACAGTTCACCATGGGGAATAATGGCCAGCAGTCTGTCGCGCAATTCGCGCTCAAAGCCGTTCATTACGCTGAGCAAGACGATCAGCACAAAGCATCCCAAGCCTATGCCTAATGTAGAAGACAGCGATACAAACGAGGTGTAACGATTACTAGATTTACTTTTACGAAACCGGCGGGCTAATAATAAACTGATGTTCACGCTACACCCTGCTCTCGCGTCGACAGCTTGCCATTAGTCAGTTCAAGTACCCGGTCCATCGAGTTTGCAAGTTGTATGTCGTGCGTCACTACAATAAAGCTCGTGCCCATTTGCTCACTTAACTCACACAACAGCGCGTAAATTTGCGCACCGGTTTTATTGTCGAGATTACCGGTTGGTTCGTCGGCAAGCACAATACTGGGATTATTCACCAGCGCACGCGCAATAGCGACTCGCTGACGTTCCCCCCCAGACAAAGCCGACGGCAAATGATGAATGCGATGGCTAAGCCCTACTTTTTCTAGTAAAGCAGCAGCGCGTTCTTCTGCTTTGTTTTTGGACTCGCCGTTAATCATTAGCGGCATGGCGACGTTTTCGACGGCGGTAAATTCGGCCAACAAGTGATGAAACTGGTAGATAAAACCGAGCCTTTGATTGCGCAATGCCGCTAACGCGTTGCTGGATAACTCGGCCAGTACCTGCTTGTTTATTTCCACACTCCCGGCAGTAGGATGATCCAAGCCACCCAGAATATGCAACAACGTACTTTTACCTGAGCCGGAGCTGCCCAGAATGGCAATTTTCTCGCCTCGCGCCAGTTCAAATGACACACTTTCGAGTACTGCAATCTGATTGTCACCGTCGTGATAGGTTTTACTTACATCCCGACATACTAATGACATGTCTTTCGCCATGAATCCCTCATTTAATTCCCGGACTGGCCTTTCACTACAGTGAGAAAAGTAAACATTGCTTACTCAAAGACTTACAGCAGCTAAAGCCCAGACTGATGTTATCAACGCATTGTACTGTAAGGCAGGCATGGGGTATAGGCTAATCATCCTGTGTTCCTGCCTGTCTGAAGAATCGGGTAAATAAACCACTTTCCAGGTCGTATTCAAACCAAACCAATCACACTCAAGCACCATCCATGACCAATAACGATTGATATTGCGTGATAATTAACAAAATTCGGTGTATGCTAGCGGCCAAGTTTTACAAAAAATAAACAATTTAGTGATTACATTGGTATTTTTACCGGCTATGAGAGGAGTGCTGCATGGCGACTAACCCGTTATTAGGCGTATTTTTTCACTGGCTAGGAGGACTGTTCTCCGCCAGCTTCTACGTGCCCTACAAGCGTATACAGCGATGGTCATGGGAAATTTTTTGGTTGTGTGGTGGCATTTTTAGCTGGTTGATTTGTCCATGGTTTTTCGCCTGGATTCAGACTGAGGATTTACTTGGGGTATTGTCATCTGTTCCGTCAGATGTGTTACAGCAATGTTACTTGTGGGGTGCCGGATGGGGCTTCGGCGGTTTAACATTTGGACTAGCCGTTCGCTATATGGGTATTTCATCCGGCATGGCCATTGTATTGGGTCTGACTACGGTACTGGGTACCCTGGGCCCACCTATTGCGTCGGGTCACTTTGGTGACGTTATCGCGACCACGAGCGGCCAGTTCGCTGTTGCGGGTACTTTCATGACACTGATTGGCGTGATCATTGTTGCCAAAGCCACCGCGGAAAAAAATCGCAGCCTGAATACCACAGAAGACAGCGAAAGCATCGATATGCGAAAAGGTCTGTTGATTGCCCTGTTCTCCGGCATTATGTCGAGCTGTTTTGCCTTTGGTATTGCGGCAGGCAAGCCCATTAACGAACTTACTGTGGAAGCAGGTACTGCGTCATTATGGCAGGGCTTACCGGTATTATGTGTTGTGTTGGCGGGCGGTTTAACCACTAACGCATTGTGGTGTTTATGGTTGATTAAGAAAAACGGTACCGCAAGAGAGTATCTCGGCCAGGTCGCGGCATCGGCAGAAAAACTGCCTGTAAACAACCTGGTTAAAAACTACCTGCTCGCTTCACTGGGTGGCGCGCTGTGGTACTTCCAGTTCTTCTTTTACACCATGGGCGAAAGTCACATGGGTAAATACGAATTCTCCAGCTGGACCATTCACATGGCCAGTATCATTATCTTCTCTACCCTGTGGGGATTAGCATTAATGGAATGGCGCGGCAGTAACCGTAAGAGTCGCATGCTGTTACTGGCAGGGATCAGCCTGTTAGTGCTGTCTACCATTGTGATTGGTGTGGGTAACTCGTTTCAGTAATTAAGCACCTGTCGGCATGGGCGACAGGTCGTATTTCAGGCTGCTTTTTGCAGCCTTTTTTATGCCTGTCTTTGGTTATTTCCTTGCAAATGCGGTTATTTGTCCATCCTGGCGACATACACATCATACTGTGATGAACCCGCCTCTCTTGAAAACATCACTTTGGCCGTTCTGTTTTTTCCAGTCTGACTTCGCGTTTTATATGTTGAGCCGTCCCTTCTGTTGATCTCGTAACAGTCCTGAATCTCATAAAACTTGATTAACTCACCTTTAGACAAAGCCGATAAATCCCTGAATACTGCGAAACCGACCCTGTCTAACTCATTAACCAAATCCACATATTCGTCACAATACATTGCAATAGTACGCATCTTCATTCCCTGAATGCCGAACTTGTTGAATCGTCGATTCAAACACCACCCAAACAGTATAATTATTGTACACCCTGTACATGAAAGGTTGAAAATGATTTATTGCTCATCGACGACTGACCATGGCGTGACGGACATTGCGCACAAAAAAGCCAGCTTCCGCTGGCTTGTATTCATTGTGAATTTTCGGGGTTACCTGAAACGCACGTGGTCGCGATTAAGCTCGCTAATACTGCTACAGCCCATCAGGCGCATGTCTCGTTCAATTTCAGCCACCAGAAGCTGCATAGCGCGTTCTACGCCCGCCTGACCGGCTGCCGCCAGCGCATACAGATAATAACGCCCTATTCCAACTGCTTTGGCACCTAAAGCCAGCGCTTTGAGTACATGGGTACCACGCTGAATACCGCTGTCGAACATCACGTCGATTTGGTCACCCACGGCATCGACAATTTCGGCCAGATGATCAAACGAGCTGCGCGAGCCGTCTAACTGACGTCCCCCGTGATTAGAAATCACAATACCTGTACAGCCAATGTCTACAGCGCGTTTGGCATCGTCCGCACTCATGATACCTTTGAGGCAAAACTGGCCATCCCAGAACTTCACCATGTCTTCCACGTCTTTCCAGTTCATCGACGGATCCAGCATATTGGTAAAATAGTCGCCGATTGAACTGGCACCGCCACCCATATCAATGTGTGCGTCCAACTGCGGAAGACTGAACTTCTCGTGGGTAATGTAATTAATACCCCATGCAGGTTTGGTCGCAAACTGCCAAAGCCCTTTCAGGTTTAAGCGGAAAGGAATTGAGAACCCGGTACGTAAATCCCGCTCCCGGTTACCGCCGGTAATTGAATCCACGGTGAGCATCATCACTTCAATGTTGGATTCCTTAGCGCGTTCCATCATGGCCCGGTTCAGGCCGCGATCTTTGTGGAAGTAAAACTGGTACACCTGCGGAGTGTTATATTGTTTAGCGATTTCTTCCATGCTCACAGTGCCCAGTGAAGACACGCCAAACATGGTACCGAACTTCTCAGCGGTCGCCGCCACGGCGCGTTCGCCCTGATGGTGGAACAATCGCTGTAATGCGGTAGGTGAAAGATACACCGGCAATTTGAGCTTTTGCCCCATCACTTCCACTGACAGGTCGATGTCTTTTACACCGGTCAATACACGTGGGATTAAATCGCACTCGCGAAACGCTGATGTATTGCGGCGCAACGTGCTCTCGTCGTCGGCCCCGCCATCGATATAGTTAAAAACAGGCCCCGGCAAGCGCTTTTCCGCTAAACGCCGAAAGTCATGAAAATTGTGACACTGACTGAGTCGCATTGTGAACAACCTACGTTAAGTACAGTACAAAACAAACAGCCCGCAGGCATGGCGGGCTGTTTCAATAAACGTTGGCAGGGCTCTACCCTGCCTGCACGCCGGATTTAAACGATACCAGAGCCTGTGGCATTGGGATCGCGTGGGCGGGCTTCGGCCATGGCTTTACGGTAACCCGCCTGACGATAAACTGCCAGCGGATCAATCGCAGAACCTTTGCGCAGACGCGCCATTGCCAGAATCGGAGACACGTCCAGGTTAAACGCATTTTTCAGTTCCAGCGACGCCATCAACGCGTCATTGCCTTCCTGGAAGCCATAAAGTGCTTCGCGGTTAACCAACAAGGCTTTCACGTATGAACGCTGAACCTCAATAGCAGAGTTGATCAGGCTCTCTGCCGGATCAGTCACGTTGTGTGACTGGTCAAGCATATATGCCGGACCAAAACCTTCCTGGTTACGGTATTCCGCATCAACCAACTCGTTGAAGATCAGGAACTGCTGATAAGGATGCAGTGAACCGCTGTCCAAATCATCGTCGCCGTACTTACTGTCGTTGAAGTGGAAGCCACCCAGTTTCTTAAACTGGATCAGGCGTGACACAATCATTTCAATGTTGGTGTTTGGCGCATGGTGGCCTAAATCAACCAGAGACTTACACTTAGGGCCTAAGTGCATGGCCGCAAGCAGGTTTGAACCCCAGTCCTGAATGATGGTTGAGTAGAACGCAGGCTCAAACATTTTGTGCTCGATGTGCATTTCCCAATCATCAGGCAGGCCTTTGTAGATTTCTTCCATGCTGGCCAGATAGCGCTCAAAGGCACGTTGGAAATGCTGTTGACCCGGGTGGTTTGAACCATCGCCTACCCATACAGTCAGGCTTTTTGCACCCAGCTTCTGACCGTACTCAATGACGTCCAGATTGTGTTGGATAGCCAGATCGCGTGACGCTTTTTGCGTATTACTCAGGCTGCCGTACTTGTAAGAGTGTTCCTGACCAGGTTGGTCCTGAAAGGTATTTGAGTTTACCGACACCCACTTCAGGCCATACTCGTCTGCCTGCTGTTTCAGCTCAGAAAAGTCGTCTACTTTGTCCCATGGGAAGTGCGGAGACACGCTGTCGGTACAACCAGACAGCTCATTAATAACCGCGCAATCTTCCAGTTTTTCAAAGATGTTACGTGGCTCACCTTCACCCGGGAAACGGGCAAAGCGCGTACCGCCGGTGCCTGTGCCCCATGAAGGTACCGCAACCTGGAACTCACCGGCTTTAGCCGTGATGGTTTCAATATCGATGTCTGCACGAGCCAGCTTTTCACCTAACGCGGCGTAATCACTGTTTAAGTCGCTCTCGCGCTTGGCGTTTTCGGCCTCCAGTAAGGCGCTATCAATACGTTTTTTCATTGTAATTCCCCTTATCGTAGGAAGGCTTCGTGTAAGCCGCCATCAACACTGATCACCTGACCGGTGGTTTTACTTAATTGACCTGACACCAACAGGTACGCTGCTTCTGCCTGATCTTCTGGCGTGATTGGCAGTTTTGTCAGGGTACGCTGCGCATAGAACTCGGCCAGTTTGTTACGCAGTGATTCGGTGCTTTCCGATTCATCAAACGCAATGTCGTACTTAGTCAGCGACGAAATTACACGGTCACGTGGGAACATGCTGCTACCTTGTACCACAGTGGCTGGTGCCAATGCATTTACATTTACCGTTGGAGACAAGGTCACGGCCAATTCACGCACCAGGTGGTTGGCGGCTGCTTTGCTGGTGTCATAAGCCAGAGAGCCTTTCTTAGACACTGCTGCATTTACGCTGGTGGTCAATACCATTGCGCCCTTAAGGCCTTGTTTTTCCCAAATGGTTTGAGCTTCAGACGCGACTACATAGCCGCCTTTCACGTTAACACCGAAGCTCAAATCGAAGATTTGGTCGTTCTTCGCCATGTCACCGCCTTCGGCCATGAACACACCCGCTGTAACAATCACTTTGTCGATACCGCCGTAGGCCAGCAGTACATCTGTAAACATAGCAGATACGGTTTCGCGCTTAGTAATATCGACTTGTAACGCAATCGCCGGGCCACAGGCAGAAATACCGCTGCCCGACACACCAATACCCTGACCGTAAATGTCGGTTAGTTCTTTTGCTGTGCGCTCAGCGTTTTCAAGACGCAAATCCGCACATACAACGTGAGCACCTTCTTTTGCTACACGGTGAGCCACGGCTTTACCGATACCGTCACCTGCGCCAATGACAACAACCACATCACGCGCCAGAGGCTTCTCAGCCGGCATACGCTGTAGCTTCGCTTCTTCCAGTGCCCAGTATTCAATATCAAAGGCTTCTTGTTGTGGCAGTGCTGTATACTCTGAAATCGCTTCGGCACCGCGCATTACTTCAATTGCACAGTTGTAGAATTCAGCCGTTACACGAGACTCACTCTTGTTCTTGCCCCAGGCAATCATACCGATACCCGGGATCAGCACCACTGTTGGGCTCGGATCACGCATGGCCGGTGAATCTTCACGCTTGCACGCTTCGTAGTAAGCAGTGTAAGACTCGCGATAAGCCGCAAGACCTGACTTAAATTTAGCAATCAGTGTATCAACGTCGTCATTTTGCGGGTCAAAATCAACATACAAGGGTTGGATTTTGGTACGCAGGAAGTGGTCAGGGCAAGATGTGCCCAGCGCAGCCAAACGCGGAGCATCTACGCTGTTTACAAAGCGCAGCGTGTTGTCATCGGTTTGCACCGTACCAATAAATTTCACTTTATTTGAAATCAGACCACGGGCAACAGGCAGGAATGCGGTCAGTAATTCAGTACGCGCAGATTCGCTCAGGCTCTGATACTTCTGGCCACCAAAGGTCATTTCGCCTTTGTCGTGCTCTTCAATATAACGCGCTGCGGTTTCAATGACCCACAGTGACGTTTCATAACAGCTCTTACTTTCAGAAGACCAGTTAGTGTGGCCGTGTTGACCCAACAAGATACCCCAGATGTCAGGGTTAGCTTTATAAGTGTCTTCGCACACTTTCGCGGCTTCCCAACCAGGACGCATCCAAGGTACATAAGCCAGTTTTCCGCCCCAGATAACTTCAGTCAGTTTTTCCTGATCTTTACAAGACGCCACAGAAATAACTGCGTTCGGGTGCAGGTGGTCTACGTGCTTTTCGTCAATCATTGAATGCAGAGGCGTATCGATTGAAGAGGCACGCGGGTTCAAACAGAAGTTACAGTGTTTGAACATGCCTACCATGCGGTCTTCGCCAGCTGACTTGTAGCCTTTGTCCGGATATACCTGATACACCTCGTCCAGGGCACGCAGTTTGTCTTCGTATAAAGAGGAGAAGTTTTCCTTGGTCGACGTTCTTAAGTCACCACCTGAACCTTTAACCCACAGTACTTCGACTTCCTGACCGGTTAACGGATCTTTTTCCATGATTTTTGCAGAAGTGTTACCACCACCTGTATTGGTAATGCGCTGGTCTTCACCCAGCTTATTAGAGCGATAGACCAGGTTTTCAACCGGGTCGAGTTTGTCAGCAACGTCATCTTCCCATAAATAATTGACGTGTCTGTAGTCATCTGGCTGATAAGGCATGAAGGTGTCCTTTGCTGTTATTGCTATAAAATGACTTCAATTGCATATTGAAGATTGAATTTACTGAGCAATATACCTTCACAACAATCTTTGTCAATCATTTTCAATCACAAATTAACAGAAATGTAACAGAAGTGTCATTATCGAAATGACTGGATGTTAATTATTCGTTAGTTAACAAAAAGCTATTTAAATTTAACCGCGGGCGCGGCCTGGAGAGAAAAGCGGGAAGGTATCAGCCAGAGGAAATGCCGTCTGGCTGATATCGATATACTCAGTCTTATTCGCAGGCTTCAACTACCACAACTTCTACGCCGTGGGTTCGAATCTTGTCCAGTACTTCCGGGTCTGCATTCGAGTCAGTGATCACCACATCAACATCAGACAAGCCGCAGAAAATCAGGTTGCCACGAATACCAATTTTACTGCTGTCGGCCAGTACAATAAGTTGGTCTGCGCGCTTACGGAGCTTTTGTTCCGCCAGAATTAACAGTGGGTCGTTTTCCACAACACCAAATTCACTCACACCGGGCGAGCCCATGAACATCTTGGTGCCGTGAAAGTTTTGGGTCGTGTCATTTTCGAAGGAGCTCAGAATAATGCTCTGTTTGCGATACACCTCACCGCCAGGCAAGGTAATCTGATTCTGACTGTTTTCGAGCAGTTCGTTAGCAAGCACAAAGGAGTTGGTGAGGATATTCATACGGCGTTCGGTTAAAAACTCAGCCATCATGAACGTCGATGTTCCACCATTAATAATAATGGATTCACCGTCCTGACATAATTGCGTAGCGGCTTTAGCTATCATGCGCTTGGTGTCGGTATTGCGTTCACGGTCAACCAGAAACGCATTGCCTGACAGCTTAATGTTAGACACCGTGCGGGTATCAATAACCTGTGCCCCGCCGCGGATCTTTTTGATTTTATTAGCGCTGGCTAACTTCACCAGATCGCGGCGAATAGTGGCCTCAGACGAATTTAACTGCTTACACAACTCTTTCACACTGGCGAAAGATGACTCATCCAGAATATCTAATATTAATTGTTGTCGTTGTTTTTCCAGCATATTTGGTCCTGTTGTGTTTACGCAAACTTGACCAAATATAGTTATTTAACAATTCATTTTCAATCATAATGTGAAATTTATGATTGATTTTTATTGATTTCGTTATACCAGGCGGATTTGTACTGCGATAATTGCGCAAATTCAGACGCTTTACACGGGTTGAGAGGAAAACTCAGCGCGTCAGTTTGCTCAAAATCGATAAGCGCAGCTGCGCCCATTACCGTGCCGGTGTTGTCAGCCGACAGGTAAACAGGCTGCTCCGGACGTAATTGCGCCACAATCTGGCACAGAATAGGGTTCTTCAAAAACGCCCCTTCAATAAAAATAGGGCCGGTTGCCGACAAATCGTTCAGGCGCTGATCGATCATTAACGCACAATAGAGTGTCGCTATAGCCTGCGGCGCTTTTGGTGCCTCCGGACAGCACAACGACGGTGTCATTCCACCATAAGGGCCATTACCCGCACTGAAGTCAGGCGTGACCAGCCATTGTTCATGTATGGCTTGTTGTACGTCGCTGTGTTCTACGGTCATACTGATGTTGCCGCCAAGCTGGGTACAAATACTTTCGTATTCCCTGCCCCCCATAAAGCGAGCACAACATACAGGATTGCCTTTCACATCCACATTAGCCAGTGTGTCCTGATGACCCGCCAGTGCAGATACGTCACCATTGCCTTGCATCAGGATTGTCCAGGTACCCGTAGAGATGACCGTAAAAGCCCCCTCTCCGGTTTGCGAAGATTTCAGATAGCGCAGGAAGCTTGCGTTACTGTCGTGTACACCTGCGTAAATATTGCAATCAACCGGCAGTCCAGTTTCTTCGGCCACACCCGCACTCACCTGGCCCAGGCAATCCCAGGCATTGCGCATAGTCGGCATAAGATGACGCCAGTTTTGCTGCGACACCAACGACGAATAATCAGCAGATTTGGGCACCCACATATCGGTATGACAACCCAGAGAAGTTACTTCACTGGCAAGCTCACCACCAAAACGCCAGGCCCAGTACTGGGGATACATAACAATATGTGTAGCAGCATTGAATTTTTCAGGGTAAGTCTGTTGTAGCCAGAAAAGCTGTTTGCCCAAATTCAAGCCGGCTGGCAATTCAGGTGACAGCGTCTGCTCAAAATCAGGACGCACATGTTGATAGGCTGCGGTACACGCATCTACGCCAGTAAATTCGTAGTCGAGCAAAGGCAGTGCCAGTGCATTGGCCTTATCGGCAATGTCAGTATTGATAAGAGCCGCGGTAGCACCGTGGGTGGTAAATACCAAATCGGTTACGGAAGCGGTATGCGGATAAGAACGAAACGTCTCTGCCAGCCAGGCCCAGATAGACGCCACATCAGCCTGAGGGTACATCCCCGCAATTGGGGCGTTCTTACAACTAAAACTGGCTTGTTCTGCACCGTCTTTCACAAACAGTAATTTAATGTGGGTCTTACCGATATCGAGAATGGCTTTCACTGAATTGCTACCTGTCCGTTTCGCCTTGCCAGACATCGACAAGTCCGCGAATAGTGACCTGTAGTGTTGCCTGCAAGTTACATGAATTTAACAATGAACATGATAACGCAAAAACAATCATTATCAATCATAAAAATTCAGAATTTGTAGGATTTGGTAGCGCTTGTTCAAAATAGAAACACATTTGCTGGTAAGGTAATTAAGCTGGTAGAAGATAAATGAGTGCAACAAATACCAGGACCACAACCGCGAAGCCGGTAAAAATACAGCGCGCTTCCGCTCTGTCATTGGATTGAGGATAACGACCGAAAGAGATGAGTTTCAGTGTGCCTCTGCCAATCCAATAAAGGACAACGTCGACAAACAATTCAAACAGCACCCACTTCGCAACGCGGAACGTAGTACGCAACAGACCTTCGGCTAATTCTTCCATACAGGGATTCCCGGACAATATGTGCCGTGAAGTATAAAAAAGACTGTGTAGTGATGTAAGGGATGATTTGTAACGAAACGTACAGTGTAGATAAGATTCCCGAATGGCGGAGCGGACGGGACTCGAACCCGCGACCCCCGGCGTGACAGGCCGGTATTCTAACCAACTGAACTACCGCTCCATAAGCCTAAGTCACAATTGAAAAGTGGCGGAGCGGACGGGACTCGAACCCGCGACCCCCGGCGTGACAGGCCGGTATTCTAACCAACTGAACTACCGCTCCACATTTTCAATTATTTCAGCGATTTAACAAGAGTCTTTTTAGAAGCTTGCCCCTCACTGCGGCGCAGATAATACGGATTACACTGGGTCGAGTCAACGGTTTTTTTTACCAAACTGTCATTCTTTGAATCGTTTGCCTGTTTATTCGCCATATCGACGAAATAGGCACCGCATTGGTTAAATTTAGGGCCAAACCTCAAACCAATTCACGAACAAAGACTTAGTGTAACTGCGTAGCCAGCTCTGCTGTTTTGCGCCTGAACACACGTAGATGTGTTAAACACTGATTATTTGGCGTCGGGTGCTTTATTCTTTTTAAACTTCGCCAACAGACCACCCAAGAAGCCTTTCTTTTCTTCCCCAGCGTCATCACCCTGAGCCGGCTTTTTCGCTGCGGCTTTAGCTTTGCCTTTCCCTGCAGCCGAATCAGGCGGTAATTTTACTTTCGGGCGTTTAAGCCACATTACCACGCCAATTACGATGCCACCTAACACAATGATCCCGCCGTTCACGGCGATAAGCCAAATCATCAGTGTTTGTTCATCCATTCCTTCGGGCTCTGGCTCAGGTTCAGGCTCTGTAATGACCGTATCAATGTCATTCTCTGCGGCTGACTCCTCGATTTCGGGCTCAGGTAATTCTGGCTCAGCTACCAGGAAGGTGTACTCCGGGACGTCCAGAATAAAGTCCCTGCCATTCACCGTTTTGCCGTATGCTGTTAACTTGACGCGAAATATCCCGTAGTCAAAGGCAATAATAAGGTGCTCCCTTACGGCATCACTGGGCTCCGTCAGCGAGAAGTTTTGAACATCGCCATTGGGGTAACGAACTTTACCGTCGACCAGCAGTGAATTCATATCCACCAGGTTTCGATCTACATCGATAAGCAGTTTATGGTAGTCATTGCCGCCACCGTCCAGTTCGACATTCATGATCACCGGGTTAGGATACAACCGAATTGGCGGGTCAACCTGCTCTCGCGTAAACATTGGCGTGCTTACACGAAAAATAGGCTCCCACTCGCCCGCGGGTACCGCCAGGTTAAACTGACCGGTAAAGACCCCATCCAGCGGCGCTTCGTCCATGCCCCTGCCGTTGTCTTCGAACGTCGCTATTTGCTGGTCGTCTGCGCCAAAATTATCAAAGTTGGGATTGTTGGTACTCACCAAATCAATAGTGAGTTCTACGACATCGCGAAACTGACTGTAATCAATGGGCTTGTCGCCGTTGGTGAGATAGGCGGTTTGCTTGAGGATTTCGCCGGAAAATAAGATGGGCGGTAAAGGGTCAGCGTGCAGTGCAATATCCGAAAGCACCATTACCCGACTTCCCGGCATAATTTGACCGACAGCCTGCCAGGGCCCGGGAACCGGGTTCTTGATATTAATCATGTCGTAGGTATCGGCATCGAACCAGAATATGTCTTTGCCATCTACCTGACTTTGGAAGATCTTCGAGCCGTCGGGGCGCACCAGGACGACCGGTGCCGACCCATACTCGCGGAAGAACACCATGGTGACTTCTTCCACGTTGTAGTCAATGCGAAAACGGTTCTGCATTAGCTTGATGCCGTTTTCGTACTCACTGCCAATTAACGATATCGGCGACGCGGCTTGTTCGGTATCGGTTTGCTGTTCAGCATTTGCTGCCGCGTCGATTTCATCACGCGATTGCGCATTCGCCTGCCCTATCGCTAAAACGAACAGCCACAATATTCCAGTACGTAAAATGCGTTTAAAAACCAATGCTAGCGCCCTATCCCGGCAAAAAGAGTTAGAGGTTACGCCACAAACACTGTCCACCTTGTTTTTCAACCAGGTTCAGACGCTCCTCATGTTGTGTTAATTCATCGGCAGTGGCTTGAATAACCTTTAATTTATTTGCACCGCGTTCGATGCGTCTGATTATTTCCGCACCGCTTCCGGCTGACTGGTTATTGCCTGCCAAATTCAGATCTGTCTGACCGCCGGTCATCATCAGATAAACGTCAGCCAGAATCTCCGCATCCAGTAATGCGCCGTGGAGTTCACGGTGGCTATTGTCTATACCGTAGCGCTTACACAAGGCGTCGAGGTTGTTTTTCTGACCCGGGTGCATATCGCGAGCCAGTACAAGGGTATCCAGAACCGTACAAATCTCCCGGGTTACCGTACCGGCAGTCGGCCCGTGCATGGCAAATTCGTGGTCCATAAAGCCCACGTCGAACGGCGCGTTGTGGATTACCAGCTGGCCGCCGCGTATAAAGTCGACAAAGTCCTGAGCCACGTCGGCGAAAAGCGGCTTGTCAGCCAGAAATTCATTGGTAATACCGTGAACTTCAATGGCTTCCTGTTCGATTTCCCGCTGCGGATTGATATACACATGAAAATGGTTACCGGTTAAACGGCGGTTGACGACCTCAACACAACCGATCTCGATAATACGGTGCCCTTCTCTGGGTTCAATACCTGTTGTTTCTGTATCCAGTACTATTTGACGCATAAACCACTCTAAACTTTGGTCAGATTCCGGTAGTATACCAAGCCATTGCTGGCTGACCACGCCTTCAGAACAAAAAAGGAGAAATCGTGGCGCAACAATCTGTACATATTTTTACCGACGGCTCGTGTTTAGGCAATCCGGGGCCCGGTGGCTATGGAGCTGTGCTGATTTACGGCAAGCACCGCAAAGAATTAAGTGAGGGGTTTACGCTCACCACCAACAATCGCATGGAGTTGCTCGCTACCATTGAGGCGCTAAACGAATTAACCAAGCCCTGTCAGGTTGAGTTAACCACCGACAGCCAGTACGTTAAAAACGGGATTAATCAGTGGATCCACGGCTGGCGTAAGAACGGCTGGCGCACATCCAACAAGAAACCGGTAAAAAATGCCGACCTGTGGAAGCGGCTGGACGACGCTATAAAACCGCACAATGTTAACTGGCATTGGGTTAAAGGTCACAGCGGTCACCCGGAAAATGAACGCTGCGACGAACTGGCTCGCGCCGGCGCAAATAACCCAACCCACGAAGACACTGGTTACCAGCCCTAAGGCCAAGGGCCTAGGTCGCTTGTTGAATCTTACTCTCGTACTGCCTGCATTGATAACTCAACAATAATGGCAGTCCGCAGGACACGCCTATCAGGCAGGTAGCCAATATCACGCTGGTGATCTGAGCCCGTGAAAAACGCGTTTTGGCAACATACAGATATACCAGCAAGGCAACTGCCGAAATAAAGACATCCAGCCAGGCAAAGACACTTAATGGTGTAGCAGTTAAATGTTGCCAGAACAACACCGGGTGCACTCCGTATGCCATAAGCCAACTAAAGAACACTTTTAGCGGCAATACGGCGCCGGCAAGGGCAATGAATAAAAACAATGTCGACGCTCTCATGACCAGCTCACCACCAGTTTTCCCATAGTTGCATTGCGCTGCATCGTCGCATGGCACGCATTAATATCTTCGACACCGTAGACACGGTCGATAACAACCTGCAATTCGCCGCTGGCAAAAGCAGGCAGACAGGATTGCGTAAACGCTGCCACAAGCTGAGTTTTGTATTCAGTCGAGCGGTTTCGCAATGTGCTGCCGGTAATGGTGACGCGTTTAGCGAGTAACTTTGCCACATCGAGTTTTTCTGCAAACCGGCCGCCCATCATGGCGAGATATACCATAATCCCGTCCATGGACATGACATTGAGGTTTCTGTTTACGTAGTCGCCTGCCACCATATCCAGCACCGCATTCACACCTGCGGGCCAGTGTTGCCTTATTTCACTTACAAAATCCTGCTCAGTGTAATTAATTAGCAGCGACGCGCCTTGTGCTTCACACACCGCCAGTTTTTCGGCCGAGGACGCGGTCACAGCCGTTTCTACGCCCCACAAACGACAAAGCTGTGTTGCTGCTATGCCCACCCCACTGGCGCCTGCGTGGATCAACGCTTTTTGCCCATGCTGCAATTTCGCAATGCTGTGCATTGCCTGAAAGGCGGTTAAAAAGACTTCTGCGAGCCCGGCGCCTTCTGCATCACTGAGATTGTCGGGCACACGCATAAGGTGCGAGGCTTCGATAGAAATGTACTGCGCATATCCCCCGCCTGCGACTATGGCACAAACCCGTTCTCCGGGTAGCCATCCGGTAACCTGTTCGCCAAGGCTGACAATCGACCCACAAACCTCAAGTCCTAAAATGTCACTCTCTCCCGGCGGGGGTGGATAATGGCCGGCACGTTGTAATAAGTCGGCCCGGTTTACACCAAACGCAGACACCTTTACCAGCACTTGTGTCGCGCTGATCTCCGGTATTGGGCATTTTGCTATGTGTAGCGCTGCGTCGGGGTGTTGCTCATCTATAGCCAGGTATTGCATGTTGCTATTCATGGATAAATTGCCTTACTGATAAATATCAGGCCGGTGTATTTGCATAAGTGGCGTTGCATCTGACACGGATTCAAAACCGAACTGACGATATAAACTGTGGGCGTCTTTAGTGGCCAGCATAAACCGTCGCAAACCCTGTAATTCGGGCATTGTCATTATGGTTTCGAGCATGCGCTTACTGAGTCCCTGCCCTCGGTATTCAGGTAATACAAACACATCAGATAAATAACCGAATGTCGCTTTATCTGTTATTACCCTGGCAAAAGCGACTTGCTTGTCGCCCTGCAAAACCCCAACACAAACGGAGTTTTCCAGCGCCGTTCGCATTGTTTCAACCGGTATACCTTTGGCCCAGTAAGTTTGCCCAATAAAGGCGTGTATTGCGTCAAAATCCATATGCTCAATGTGAGTAACCAGGGTAAAAGCAGATTGCGGTTGATTGTCGGACACATTCACTCCTTCTGTCCTTTCAATGCGCGCTGTTCAGGCCTGAGAATTGAACCTACCGGAATACTACGGGTATCCTCAGGTTAACTGGACTTCCCATTGCCATCGCCAGTATACTGCGCGCCCATTATTGTTCGAAGAATGCCAAGCATATGTCTGCCAAAATCTATTTACAACCCGGTCGGGAAAAGTCTTTGTTGCGTCGTCACCCCTGGGTGTTTGAAGGGGCGGTTGCAACAGTGAAAGGCCGTTGCCGTATGGGTGACACCGTAGACGTATACAGTTCAGACGATAAATGGCTTGGGCGTGGCGCTTTCTCGCCTAATTCACAGATCCGCGTGCGGATTTGGACCTTCGATAAAAACGAGAGTATCGATAATGCGTTTTTCTGTCGCCGAATCGAGTCTGCATGGCAACTGCGTCAGCAAATCATGGCGCGAGCCAGCTCTAATGCCTGCCGGCTGATTGCAGCTGAGTCTGATGGTTTGCCAGGTGTCACCATTGATCTGTACAACGATGTTGCTGTGGTTCAGTTGCTCAGTGCCGGCGCAGATAAGCACCGGGATAAAATAGTCTGGGCCCTGCAACGCACATTGCCGCTGCGCGCGATATTCGAGCGCAGCGATGTCGACGTGAGGCATAAAGAAGGTCTGGAGCCTTTGGTACAACCCTTATGGGGTGACGTACCACAGACCGTGGATATTGAAGAACACGGCGTGACGATCCGGGTAGATTTACACACCGGACACAAAACCGGTTTTTACCTGGACCAACGCGAAAACCGCTTTGCCGCCAGCCGCTATGCAGAAAACGCCAATGTGCTGAATTGCTTTAGCTACACCGGAACCTTTGCCTGTTACGCCCTGCGCGGCGGCGCTTCTCATGTCACCAATGTTGATGTGTCACAGCCTGCTCTTGATATGGCTGCCACTCATGCAGAGCTAAATGGATTTACCGACCAGCAATGCAGTCAGGTTAAAGGCGATGTCTTTGAAGTTCTGCGACAGTACCACAATGACGGCACCCAATTTGATATGGTCATTCTGGATCCGCCAAAATTTGTCGACAGCAAAGCGTCGTTAAAGCGCGCTTGTCGTGGCTACAAAGACATTAACATGTATGGGATCCATGCAGTAAAACCCGGTGGCATAATGCTCACCTTCAGCTGCTCTGGTTTAATGCCAGCGGATCTGTTCCAAAAGGTGGTGGCCGATGCCGCCTTAGATGCAGGTCGCCAGGTACGCATTTTGGAACATCTGTCACAAGCACCCGACCACCCGATCTCAACAAACTACCCGGAAGGCTATTACCTTAAAGGCCTGGTTTGTCAGGTAGAATAAGTCCAGGTAAACCGATTACCACATACAATCTGCAAGCTACAAGCTACGCGGCCAGTGAATACGACTGGCCGTGGGCTGGCTTGAGTTTTTGCCAGATTTTCTCGTGGAAATAAAACGCGACGGTGTTAATAGCAGGCTCAACCAGGGCGACCGCACCACCCACCACCAGGCTACCGGTTAACAGATACGCCACAGTAAATGCGACGCTGAAATGCATAATGGCAAACGTAATTGTTTTCAACATAACAAACTCCTCACTTGATAATGAGAAGTATTGCTAATTGAAGGAATGAATTAAAACCAGTTTTTTCGATTCACGTAATGGAACAAACCGATTCGACGCGACCGCGCCGCCGGGTTATTTCATTTCTGAGATTTCTACACCAATCACACAACTGCTGTCAGACTCTGCAACGCAGCGAACAACTTTGGCAACGGCTGATAAGGAAGGTATTTGTGAACTGGTTGAGTCGATGCTGATGCTGACTTCAGTACCGATTTCAATAGAAGGTTCATCTACTTCCAGTGACATTCCCGTCGCACTGATATCTTTACATACCGCTTGCAACGAGCGACTGGATTCGTCGTCGATGATTTGCACCTGACAAGGAGAATTCACCATCATCCTGAAAAAATTTCGCTTGTCGTCGTATCCTAACATGTTTACTTCTCCTGTGACTGCTACCACTATTTCAATAGGGCCCGCCATAGGTGAACCCCCTCACATGTTATTGGTTATAGGGCGACATTATTCGCTTGTCAATGTTATTTCCCGTTTAAAACTGCTCAAGCTGGTTTTCAATGCGTTTTGCCGAAATCGGGTACGCGGTGCCCAGTTGCTGAGCAAACAAGGATACCCGCAGTTCTTCAATCATCCAGCGAATAGCAAGTAAATCTTCTGGCACTTTGTGTTTCGGGTATTTAGCCAGTGTACTTTGATAACTACTTTCTACTTTGTCGATGGTGATCTGCTGGATTCGGTCCCGGTTGGGATCAACCGGCAGTTTTTCCAGCCGACGAGCAAGTGCTTTCAGGAATCGGTTCCAGTCATCTAAACGCTGACTGCCAAATTCCGCCACGAAGCCTGGGAAGACCAGCGTAGCTAAGTGCGCTTTGATGTGGCTTAACCCACTCACCATATCGAACGACACCTTGCCTTTCATCTTCTTCTGACACTCATGCGCCAGTGTTAAACCTGATTCAACCTGCTGGGCAATCACCAGCACTTCATCATTGATATTCGCTCTGACAAAATCGAGACACGCCTCAAACTGCGTTTTGTCTCGCACCGGACTGCCTGACTGTGATTGGAAGCGCCGACTCAGGGCATCGATGCCCGCCAGAATACAGTCGTCAATCAAGGCTTTTATTTGCCCAAAGGGATTAAAATACAAACCCAGTTTGGCTTTATTCGGCAGCTTTTGTTCCAGGTAGCTCACCGGCGAAGGCATGTTGACCATAAGTAGCCGGTTTAACCCTTGCTGGTGCATGGATGCGGCTTGTTCGGCCTCTGGTACAAGTTCAATATCAACGCGTTTGCCTTTCACCACCAGCGCGGGATATGCCTGCACTTCAAACCCGCCGTGTTTCTGAGTAAAGCTCTCAGGTAAGGCATCAAAATCCCAAGTGGTAATATCTTTCCGCTCTAACTCAGGCGTGGCGGCTTTTTCAAAGGTTTGTTTCACCTTCCCCTGCAGCGTGTGCTTCAACGCGTCCAGATCATCGCCACGGGCGAGCACCTTGCGGTCTGCATCCACTACTTCAAAATGCATGATCAGGTGCTTGTCGAGCTGGTCCAGTTGCCAGTCTTCGGGTTCAACAGTGACCCCGGTCATACGCAATAATTTTTGCGAAATGGCTTCTAACAAGGGAATCGGCCGACCGGATTTTTCCTCGGTATTTTTTATGTCCGACAAGCAGGCTTCCGCGTAGTTGGGTGCCGGCACGAAGTTACGTCGCAGTCGCTTAGGTAAACTCTTGATAAGCTGAACCACCAGCTCGTGCCGCAGGCCCGGCACCTGCCAGTCAAAGCCGTCGGCTGATACCTGGTTCAACAGTGGCAGAGGTATGGTAACAGTAACCCCGTCATCAACTGCGTTAGGCTCGAAGTGATACCGCAGCGGCAGCGACAAATTGCCCTGAAGCCAGCTATCCGGAAACGCATTAGCCAGACCGGTGCCCGGCTGCTGCACAAACACATCGTCTTCTGTGAATCGCAATGAGGCCAGCGCCTCTTTCTGCTTGGCCCACTTTTTAAACGCCGCTTCGCTGTTAACTGATACCGGCAGTTTTTGGGCATAAAAGTCCACCAGTTGCTGTTCATCAACCATCAGGTCGCGACGCCGGGTTTTCTGTTCCCAGTCATCGGCCAGTTGCAACATGGCCTGATTGTCTTCCAGCACGTCATACCGCAAGCGGGTATCGCCATTAACCAGTGCTTCCCGAATGAATAACTGATGGCACACAGGCGGGTCTATCTGACTATAAGTAACAAACCGCTGCGCAACTATCGGCAAGCCAAATAGGGTGACCTTCTCACTAGCTGTCACTGCACCGCGTTTTTTAGACCAGTGCGGCTCCGAGTAATTTTGCTTCACCAAATGACCAGCCAGACGTTCTATCCACGCAGGGTCAATTTTAGCCACCATACGGGCGAACAGTTTAGAGGTTTCAACCAGCTCTGCCGCCACTACCCATTTCGGATTGGCTTTTGCCAGCCCTGAGCCGGGAAATATCATGAATTTAGTATTGCGGGCACCGAGGTATTCGCGCTCTTTGTCTTTCATGCCTATATGAGACAACAGGCCGGTACACAGAGCCTGGTGGATCGCGGCATAATCAGCAGGCTGTTGAGTGATGCGCAAATTTAACTCTGCAACCGACTTTCGCAGTTGGCTTACGATATCCTGCCACTCGCGCATACGCAGGTAATTTATAAAGTTAGCCTGACACCATTTGCGCAATTGATTGTTCGACAGCTCGTTTTGTTTTTCCCGAAACGCCTGCCACAAATTCAACAAGGCAATAAAGTCAGAGTCTTTGTCGGCGAACTCGGCATGTTTTTCATCTGCCTGAGCACGCTTTTCCTGCGGTCGCTCACGTGGGTCCTGAATCGTCAGTCCCGCGGAGATAACAATGACCTCCATCAGGCAGTTCAGCTCACCTGCTGCGACCACCATTCGGGCATAACGTGGATCAACCGGCAAGCGGGATATCTGCCTGCCAAGTTGAGTAAGCCCCGCTTTTTCTTTGCGCCGGTCAATCGCCTGAATTTCTTCCAGCAGACGGAAGCCGTCGTTGATTTGCCGGCTATCAGGCGGCTGTACAAAGTCGAAACTTGCGATATCGCCTAATCCCAGTGTCAGCATTTGCAAAATAACCGACGCTAAATTAGTACGCAGGATTTCCGGATCGGTAAACGCCGGACGGTTTAAATAATCGTCCTCACTGTAAAGTCGAATACAGATCCCTTCTGACACACGGCCACACCGCCCTGCCCGCTGGTTCGCCGACGCCTGAGACACCGGCTCAATGGGCAAGCGCTGTACTTTGCTGCGCGGGCTATAACGGGAAATCCGGGCCGTGCCGGGGTCAATGACGTATTTAATGCCCGGCACAGTAAGCGAGGTCTCGGCCACGTTGGTAGACAACACAATACGGCGCCCGCCATGGGGCTGGAATATGCGTTGTTGCTCTGAAGCCGATAAACGCGCATAAAGGGGAATAATTTCAGTATTGCGGTATTGCTGTTTACTGAGGGCATCCTGGGTATCGCGAATTTCGCGCTCCCCGCTCAGGAATACCAGTATGTCACCGCGAGGCTCGCGCATGAGTTCATCGACGGCATGAATAATGCGATCAACCTGGTCCTGATCGTCTTCGGCGTCTTCCGGGTCGTGATACCGAATTTCTACCGGGAATGTGCGGCCACTGACTTCAATAATGGGCGCATCGTTGAAATAACGGGAAAAGCGCTCCGGATCAATGGTTGCTGACGTGACAATGACTTTCAGCTCGGGCCGCTTCGCCAATAGCTGCTTCAGGTAACCAATCAAAAAGTCGATGTTCAGGCTGCGTTCGTGCGCCTCATCAATAATGATGGTGTCGTATTCATTTAAAAAACGGTCTTGCTGCATTTCAGCAAGCAACATACCGTCGGTCATGAGCTTGACCAGGGTGCTGTCGCTGACCTGATCAGAAAAGCGGATTTTAAAGCCGACTTTTTCGCCAATCTCAGTACCCAGCTCCTCAGCAATACGCGACGCGACACTTCGAGCAGCAAGACGTCTTGGTTGCGTATGCGCTATTTTGCCAGTAATCCCCCGTCCTAACTCCAGGCATATTTTGGGGATCTGCGTGGTTTTACCCGACCCCGTCTCACCGGCAATAATGACCACCTGATTATCGGCAATCGCTTGCTTAATATCGTCTTTGCGTTCGCTAACCGGCAGCGCCGGATAGTCTATTTGTGGCACTGCGGCCGCCCTGGCTTCACAACGCGCAATAGACGCATTGATCCTGTCTATCACCTTAGCAAGTTGTTGATGGCTGGCCTCGTCATCGGCTTTTGCTTTTTGCAAACGCTGTAATTGACGACGAATGGGAAAGCGATCAGCAATAGCACATTGCGGTAACTGACTAAACAGCGCTTTGAACGGCGAGGGATTGGGCATAGTGGGCTGCGTATGACTCTGAACTACAAAAACACGGATCCTAGAAGAAGCGGCCGGTTTTTTCTAGCCTTTTCGGGTATTTTGCCGCACATTGCCATGAGCCGCAGCGAACGCTTTGCCAATGCAAGACGGAACAGAGTGCATCCAGCGCAAACACCATTACGCTGGGCTTCTGTTAGCAATAACGTTGGCTAAGACGCAAACCCGCCAGTCAGGACCAGCGAAGTTCGGCATTTTAATCAGGCGGTTTTCGGGTATTCGGCGTGGAGCTGTTTGTCGATTGCAGCCAGAATCTGAGAACGACTGATACAACCCACCAGTAACCCGTCAGCATCTACAACCGGGTACATCTTGGGCTTTTCGATCAGTAACTTTTCTGCCACTTCTAAAATCGACATGGTGTCAGACACTGTCATCACCGGCGAGTGCATAATCTCGCCTACGCGACACACCTGCTCCCGATAGTAGGTCGACTCAACCATGGCTTTAATACAATCCTGCTCAGACAGAAACCCGCAAAGCTTACCCGCTTCATCCAAAACCGGGCCACCAGACTGCTGTCGCTGTAGCAGTCGTTCGACGGCTTCTGCAACGGGCATATTTTTGGTGAGTTTAACGGGGTGATGGTCCATATAATCACAAACCTGCAACGATTCCATTTTTCCTCCTGCACAGCGGTGGCCAACACAGGCCGGTACTGCATAGTTGTTGTTATCCTGAGGGTGTTTGCACGGACATCTCAACACGTAACAACAGCCTCTAGCGCTTGGGGCATGGGCCCTGATTAAAAGTGAATGCCAGAAACTCTTATACCTTAAGCGTAGCGTAGTTTTGGAAAAACCGCATAAAATATAGCGCAATAGGGTCAGGCGAACCGTCAGGCAGTTAAAACGTTAACGAATCAAATAATCCCGGCTTCCAGACTAGCTGCCATTGTGAGTCCGAGCGCCTCACACTCTGCTAAAAACGCAGTCTTGAATTCGCCCTTACAAATGAGTGGGGCTTGCACCAGCTTCCAGCGCAGTCCAGTGGTAACCGACGTTATAGCGCGGAGCGTTCCTGTCCCATCCTGACCAGCCCGAATATAGAAACTAAACGGCATGGCCTGAGTATGTTCAAGACAAGGGTAGTAGCAACGGTCAAACAGGTCTTTTGTTAAGCCCGCCATGTAGCCCAGGTTTTCAGTCGTCCCAATAATAACAGCCTGGGCCTTGCAGATATCCTCAGGTTGCACAGCCGCAGGCGCTGCAACCACTACGTTGATATTGTTGATGTCGGGATGACAGGCACCACGTTCAACCGCTTCTGCCATTTGACGGGTATTGTCGGAAGGGGCATGTGCAATAATCAACAGGGTTTTCGTCGGCATTTGTGACTCGCTATGGCATAGCTGTTTTAGCGACTACTCTACCCTGCCCACATCCATGACTCAATGCAGCAGGTCCAGACTGTCGGCGTCTTCCTTGCAGAAAAGTAACTGGCATTGGTGCATAGCAAGCGCTTCCTGAAAGTGTGTTTGATAATGCAAATAATCAGACTCAAGAACACAGCATACCGCTTTGATGTTGTGACGCTTAACCAGAGCCAGCAGTTCGTTTTCATAACGAAGTTCAGCTCCTAGCATAATTGTTTTGTGGTGCCAGGGAGCCTGATTAATAAAAAAGCGTACAACGTAACGCTGACGTGCAGTTAATGAACTCCCTAACTGAAAGGACAGGTAATCTGTGCCGACGATGATGATCGGGACCGGCACAGGTTTAAATAGGGAAAACAGACGTTTAAGCATAGACAACAATGGTATTTATCTGCATGTGGCAGGCAGTATTAACTGAATACTACCCGCCAACGCAAATTATTCGTTAATCCATTGCTGATAAATGCCGACTTTAAGATTTCCCTGAGTATCGATTTGCGCGCGATACATGCCGGAAGTATTGAACACGGCAGCGATGTTGCCCTTTGCATCGACGGCAATAATACCGCCATCGCCCTCGGCTTTAACCAGAACATCATTGATAACGGTATTCGCAGCGTCGGCCAGCGTATCATTGCGGTATTTCATTCGGCTACAAATATCAGCGGCAACGTGAAAACGAATAAAATACTCGCCGTGTCCGGTGGCAGAAACAGCACAGCTTTCGTTATCTGCATAGGTGCCAGCGCCAATAACCGGTGAGTCACCAATACGGCCAAATCGCTTAGCGGTCATGCCGCCGGTTGAGGTGCCCGCGACCAGGTTGCCATATTGGTCGAGCACTACCGCGCCAACGGTACCAAAGCGCTCGTTACCCTGTTGTCCACCATAAGGCACATTCGCGTTAAGGATCCGCTCTTTCGCTTTGAGCAAGGCTTTGTAACGTCGCTCTGTATTGAACAAGGTGTTTTTGACCGGTTTCATACCAATCGATTCGGCAAATGCTTCTGCCCCTTTTCCACTGAGCATCACGTGCGGCGACTGTTCCATCACCGCCAGTGCGGCGGCTATTGGACTACGGATGGTTTTCACCCCAGCGACTGCCCCAGCATTCAGCGTGCCACCGTGCATAATAGATGCGTCCAGCTCGTGTTGACCTTCAAAGGTGTAAACGGCGCCAATGCCCGCGTTAAACAGCGGTGACGTTTCCATAACCTGAATGGCGGCCACGACCGCTTCTTCGCCCTTCGCACCGTCTTTCAGTAGCTTATAGCCGGTTTGCACGGCTTCCTGCAGTGCAGCCACATAAGCGGCTTCGCGTTCTGGCGTCATATTGGCCTTTAAAATTGTGCCAGCACCACCGTGGATGACAATGGCAACATCCTGCGCCCAGCCCGGTGCGATTAACCCACAGCAGAACAAAGCAGTGTAAATACGTTTCAGCATTTTCTTGAATACTCCCTACGGAAATGTTTTATTCACTCTACGGGTTTCCCGGGATGCTGACCAGAGCCAATGGCCGGCTTTTTGCGGCATTCGTCGAAACTGCTGCTGTTAGGTATCTCATTCTTTATTCAAGGCACTTGGGCACGCTGAATGCGCGTGTTAGTATCCACCCTATTGCCCACTGGCTACGTAGCCACGTACTGCGTGCCGTTTAGTGCTACAAATGCTCAGTGGCTTCCTGAATACCGCATTAGCAAACAATAAAAAGTACAATTCATCATGAGTCAACACAGTCCGGCCAGCTTTCTCTGGCATGATTACGAAACCTGGGGTGTCAGCCCACAAAAAGACATGCCCAGCCAGTTTGCGGCTATTCGCACCGACGCAGATCTGAATGAAATTGGCAAGCCCATCAATATTCTTTGCCAGATTGCTAATGACTATTTACCACAGCCACAGGCTGCACTGGTAACGGGATTAACGCCGCAACACACGCTGCGCGATGGGATGAATGAAGCTGACTTTGCCGCTAAAATTCATCAGGTAATGTCGGAACCCGGTACCTGTGTTGTAGGCTACAACAGCATTCGATTCGACGATGAAGTGTCCCGCTATTTGTTTTATCGTAATTTCTACGATCCCTACGCAAGGGAATGGCAAAACGGCAATAGCCGTTGGGATATCATTGATCTGGTGCGTGCCTGTTATGCCCTGCGCCCGGAAGGCATTGAATGGCCAATGCGAGACGACGGCTCTCCCAGTTTTAAGCTGGAGTTATTAACCGCGGCCAATGGCATCGATCACGGCCATGCTCATGACGCGTTGTCTGATGTACGCGCCACTATCGCGCTGGCCAAACTGATTAAAGACAAACAGCCTAAACTATTTGATTACGCGCTTTCACTGCGCCAGAAAGCCCAGGTATCACGACAAATTAATCTCCAGCAACTCACGCCTCTGGTTCACGTATCGTCAAAAATCCCGGCTAGTCAGGGTTGCTGTACCTGGATCCTCCCGGTTGCTCAGCACCCGACAAACCCCAATGCCGTGATTGCTGTCGACTTACAGTCAGATCCGTCACCGCTGTTGTCATTAGACACAGAAGCGCTCAGAGAGCGTCTGTACCGCAAACGCGAGGAGATGCAGGACGACGAGCCCCGCCCGGGCATCAAACTCATTCACATTAACCGCTCGCCGTTTATTACCACGGCCAAGGCCGTATCCGAAGAAAACGCAGAGCGTTTGGGCATTAACCGGGAACAGTGTCTGGCAAACTATAAACAATTGGTGGCTGACACCAGTTGGATTCAGAAGCTAACGGATTTGTATAACACCGAGCTCGATGAACAAGAGCTCGACCCGGACCATGCCTTGTATAGTGGCGGCTTTTTAACGAGGGAAGAGAAAAACTGGTGTGATGATGTACGTACTTCGTCTCCCGAACAGCTCACCAGCCTGGCAGACAAAACGCAGAACCCGACGCTGAAATCGTTGCTATTTCGCTACCGGGCGAGAAACTACCCTAATACCCTCACCTTTGAAGAAAGTCAGAAATGGCAGCGTCATCGTCAGTTCCGCTTAACGGACCCAACCTCTCCTGCGAGCATTACGCTAGAGCAGTATTTATTTACGCTTGAGCAATTGGCAGAACAACACGCCGACAATGCCGAGCACAAAGCAATACTAAAAGCGCTGTATGCATACGCACAAAACTTGTGATTTTTTCCGGATTAGTGCATCTTTAGTCTAAATCGCATTCAACTTTAGTATGCATTTTACCTGTAGCAGGTTCTCCTCACCGAGAACTTGCGGCACATCTGACCCATGTGTACTCAATAATAATAAAACGTGTCGTTTACCAAGCGCTCAATACAGGACAGGAAGTAAATCACTATGAAAGGCGTTCAATTTTCGTTTGATGATAATCGTAACAACGTTACGCTTTCTATTGCCCCCGACCAACTTGAACAAGAGCTCAGTGCACAAGCCGTGTATGACGCCCTTTGTGAACAAGGTTTCGACGAGGTGTATTTGTCCCAGTCGGCGATAAAAGCAACCTGCGACAAAGCTAACCACTTTTTCAAAACGAAAGACAAAACCAGCGTCATGGAACAGGTTGGTGAGCGTCGCCACTGTGAAGTTGAGTTTCGTATCAGCGAAGACAACATGACAGGATATGCCATTCTCACTGCGCCTCATGGCGGTCAGATCCCCGACACAGCCCAGGTCCTCAGGCTTGCTCAAAAAGCCAATATTCGCCGGGGCCTGGGGAAGAAACGGGTAAAAGCGCTGCTTGAACAATTATCAGAAGCAGAGCCGGGCAAACGTATTGAAGGCCTTATAGCCAAAGGGCTTCCCCCTCGTGACGGCCGCTCTTCGAGACAGCGTCCACTGGTCCCCAATGCATTAGATCGGGTGTTGCGCCCTCAACAGTCAAATGAAAAGAAAGTCGATATGCGCAACCTGGGCGAAATCGTGTGTGTGAAAGCGCACGCCGAGGTTATGCGACGTGAGCCTCCGACCAAAGGCCGCAGTGGTTTTGATGTGCGGGGCAACACGCTGGTTTCCAAAGAAGGTGAATGGCAGCCTATCAAACTGGGTAATGGCACGGCTATCAGTGATCACGACGAAAACCTGGTGGTGTCCACCATTGCGGGTATGCCGAAGTACATGGATCTCATCATGCAGGTTGATGATACGTTTATTTGCCCAGGCGTGAACGTGGGAACCGGTCATGTAACTTACGAAGGTTCGGTTTTGGTTAATGGTGATGTAACGGAAAAAATGATCATCAAAGCCAAAGGTGACGTCACCGTAAACGGCTTTGCAGAGTCTGCAACTATTGAGGCCGGTGGCGATATTATTATTACCGAAGGCGCCATGGGCAAACAGCAGGACGTGATGCGCGAGTATACCTGTCAGCTAAAAGCCGGTGGCAGTATTTATATCCAGCACGGTCAGGGTGTCGATATTGTGTGTAATGGTAGCCTGAACGTGGGACGCCAGCTTGCACATTGCCGTGTGAGTTCTGGTGGCGGCGTCACCATTGGTCGTCCGGAAAATCCTCAGGGCAACATTTTTGCCTGCGAGGTAAGTAGTCAGGGCCCGGTGATTGCGGGCACAGTTGGAGCAATATCAGGCAGTACGCTACGTATAGACTTTAGCCCTGGTTTTAACCAGCTTCAGGCGCGCAAAGACTTTTTTGAAGATTTGCTGAAGCAGATTCGCACAAACGCCACCCGCCACAAAGAAAAGATGGATATTATTAACAATCGCGTCGTACCTAAATCATTGCTGGCTAAAGTGTCTGAAGCAAAAGAACTGCTACGCAATGAAACTACCCTGCTTTCGTGGATGGAGAGTAAGTCGGTGCAATTACTGGAAGCAAAGCAACACTACCAGGAATCCGCGCGTTTGATTGCCACCAAAAAGCTGTATTCAGGGGTATCGGTAAAACTGAATAACCGAAACTGGCGTTCCGAGCGTGAATATGAACGAGCCAAAGTGAGTTATGACATGCACCAATGGAAGTATGAACCCATGGTTTAAACCAAAGGGGCTGAGGCCCCTTTTTTGTTGTTATTCAGGTTTCCGCAATCATGACTTTGCCACCGTGTTGACGGCGTGCCAGATACAATGCCTGACTCGCTCGCTCATACCAGTCAGCGAACGTTTCACCTTCTTGCAACGCAGCCAGTCCAATCGAGAATGGTAAATCGCGAATATCTTCTCTTTGGTGCGTTTCAACCGCCTCTTTTAGCCGGTCAGCCAGGATCTTAGATGCAGAAATGGGGGTTTGTGGGCACAGTATAATGATTTGTTCAGAGCTCCAACGACCCGCAATATCCACTTCCCGAACACACGACAAGCAAATTTTTGCCAACTCTTTGATGCCATCTTCATTGATAACCGGCTTGCTGTTTATCTGTCTGGCTGACTGACTGGTAAAGTCGAATAAAATCAGACTGGCGGCAGTATGAAAACGATTAAAGCGCGATACTTCATCTTCAGCTCGATGAAGCATGAAATTGCGGTTATACAAATTTGTCGATGTATCGTGAGACGATAAAAACTCCAGCATTCGGTTCTTTTCGAGTAAGACCGTCTGCAGGTTTTCCATTTCTTCTTGTTTCTGGCGCATTTCACTCTTGCAGCGCCGGATTAAGTTTTTACGCCAAATAAGTGTTGCCAGCAGAATACCACCACAGAATACAACCAGAATACCCAGGCGGAAGTCTTGCTCAGAATGACTTTTAACATTGTTCCATCGCTTATAAATAGCAACGCTGGTAGCCTCAGGTATCCCGTCGATTGCACTATTCAATAGCGGGATCAAATCTGCATGCGCTTTATTCACACCCAATCGCAATAAATGCACAGGCTCGACATACCCGGTTATCGCCATGTCGTGCAAGTTCATGCGGTTCATTTCAGAATTAATGCTTAACAGCGCCCCCGCCATAACATCAACATTGCCCCGAGCCAGCTCGCGGACGGCTTCGGCCTCGGAGTTCATTAGTTGTAAGCGAATATCCGGATAGTAACGCGCCAGGTACTCTGCGAGGTGACTGTTTTTGTCTACTGCAACCAATTGGTGTGAAAGTCCGTCGATACCGTGATACATGACATCATAACTTTCACTCACCAGTACATTGGGTGTAGCAAAGTAAGGCGCGGAAAAGGTCAGAAAAGAACGGTAAACCGACGATTGACTGACCATAGGCAAAACCATGCACTTCCCGGTTTGTACAAACTCGAGGGACTGTTGCCAGCTGTCGGTTTCGACCAGTTTGAATTGAACACCGGCGAGTTCGCCAATGACCGTGAGGTAATCTGCGGAAATACCGACATGTGCGCCATTACGGACCATTTCATAAGGCACCCACGAAGGGTTAACACAATAAGTGACGATTGAAGGCGCAGATAGTGCAGAAAACGTCCAGCCACTTAACATGGCAGAAAGTACGCCCCACCGCACTAAGGTTGCTTTAAACTTGAACATGGTAACAATGTTATTCTTATTTCGTGTCAGTATGCGTTTTCAACGGTGTGAAATCAACTTAAACAAGACAGAAAAGCTAATGAAACAGATAGTTATGCCGCTTTCGACAGACTAGAAACAACCTCTGGTATATCTTCATGTTCAATCAGCGAGGCGCACTGCGCCCCGCCATTTGGTATTACAGCATCTCTACCGCTAATGCGACGCCTTCACCACCACCAATACACAAGGACGCAATCCCTTTTGATTTGCCTTGTTGCTTCAGTGCATGAAGTAACGTAACCAAAATACGCGCACCTGACGCGCCAATGGGATGACCCAATGCACAGGCACCGCCTTTAACGTTAACTTTCGACGCATCGAGGTCGAGCTTCTTGATTGCCAGCATAGTTACCATTGCAAAGGCTTCGTTAATTTCAAACAAATCAACGTCGTCTTTGGTCCACCCCGCTTTATCCAGGACTTTTTCCATGGCACCAACAGGGGCGACAGTAAAATCTTCTGGCTTAATAGAATTTGTTGCGTGCGCAACAACTTTTGCCAGTGGCGTTAAGCCCAGTTCAGCCGCCTTTGACTCACTCATCACCAGCAGCGCAGCAGCACCGTCAGAAATTGAGCTTGAGTTGGCGGCTGTTACTGTTCCGTCGCGCTTGAACGCAGGACGAAGTGAAGGAATTTTTTCCGGCTTCGCCGCTAATGGGCCTTCGTCGGTATCGACAACCACTTCCCCTTTACGGGTAGCAATAGTAATTGCACTGATTTCGTCGCCAAAGGTACCCGCACTGATCGCTTCGTTGGCTTTCGACAATGAACCAATGGCGAATTCGTCCATCATTTCACGAGTGAGGCCTTCCGCATCAGCCGTGGCTTGTGCAAAACAACCCATCGCCTGGCCGTCGTAAGCATTTTCTAATCCGTCCATCATCATGTGGTCCAGCACCTGACCATGCCCCATGCGATAACCACCACGGGCTTTTGGTAACATGTATGGCGCATTACTCATACTTTCCATACCACCAGCCACAATGACTTCTGCACTGCCCGCCTGTATCATATCCGACGCCAACATAACGGCTTTCAGACCAGACCCACAGACTTTGTTAATTGTAACTACACCGGCCGCTAACGGCAGCTCGGCTTTTAATGACGCCTGACGCGCCGGTGACTGACCCAAACCTGCAGGCAATACACATCCCATAATGACTTCATCGATGACATTGACGTCAATACCACCACACACCGACTTAATCGCTTCCGCACCTAAGTCTGTAGCTGGCAGCGCTGACAAACCACCCATAAAACCACCCATGGGAGTACGTTTAGCAGCGACGATAACGACAGATTCTTTACTCATAGTTTCCTTGCCTCATTTAGGTTTTACACAAACAGTTAATACCAACCTATAAGATAAGTGTTACAAGTACTGCACTTATCCCGTTAGTAATTTACCAACAACGGATTTTCATGTTCAGCTGTGGCCTGTTTATTGTTACCGGTTACCGCATCATTGCCCTGAAAATGCACTGTGCACTTCAGCCTTCAAGCCTGTTGTTGAGTAACCCCACACTAGATTTAGCAATAATTACAGTAAAAATAAACACGCTTGTAGCTTACACCTGTATACAAAAATAAACACAAGACTTTGGTTTTATAGAAAGCCTCGCACTTCACGCCATTGACGTTAATTAAATGTTACTTTACCTTTACGTTAACTCAACCTAACGTTAACGTAAACTGCAGCCTGTTTACACTATAACACTACCGGGTAACTACAGGTGAGACTTTAGGAAATCGGCTTATGACCAATCAAGAAAATGAATCAACCTACACCATCGGTGAACTTGCCAGGGAGTTTGATATTACCCCTCGTTCAATACGTTTTTATGAAGAACAGTCATTACTGAGTCCTAAACGTACCGGACAGAACCGTATCTACTGTAACAAAGACCGCGTCAGGTTAAAGCTAATTATGCGTGGTAAGAGGTTGGGCTTCTCATTGGCCGAGATAAAAAATCTGTTCGAGTTGTACGACAGCAACCCGAATTCCAGTGTACAGCTTCAGACGATGCTGCAACTTACCGAACAAAAACGCGCCGTATTGCGCCAGCAACTCGACGACATCCAAATGTTGATGAACGAACTGGATGAAGTGGAAACCCGCTGCCGCGAAGAACTGGCCGACTTACAACAAGGTGAATAATATGACTGCTCATTACCCTACGCTTAACTTCGCCCTGGGTGAAGATATCGACATGCTGCGCGACCATGTTTACCAATTCGCGCAAAACGAAATTGCCCCGCTTGCAGCTCAGGCTGACGAAGACAACGCTTTTCCAAATGCCCTGTGGCCTAAATTAGGTGAAATGGGATTGCTAGGCGTAACAGTCAGCGAACAGTACGGTGGTGCTGATATGGGCTATCTGGCCCACACGGTCGCCATGGAAGAAATCAGCCGGGCGTCGGGCGGTATCGGCCTGAGCTATGGCGCGCACTCTAATCTGTGTGTGAACCAGATTTTCAAAAACGGAAATGATGCCCAGCGCGAAAAATACCTGCCTAAGCTGGTCAGTGGCGAGCACATCGGTGCATTAGCGATGAGTGAACCGAATGCCGGTTCAGATGTGGTAAGCATGAAGCTCGCCGCAAAAAAAGTGGGCGACAAATACATCCTGAACGGTAACAAAATGTGGATCACAAACGGTCCGGATGCCCATACCTTTGTGATCTACGCAAAAACCGACGTGAACGCCGGCCCCAAAGGCATCACCGCATTTATTGTTGAGCGCGATTTCCCTGGCTTTAGTCGTGCACAGAAGCTCGACAAACTCGGCATGCGTTCGTCGAACACCTGTGAGCTGGTATTCGAAGACTGTGAAGTACCGGAAGAAAACGTACTGGGTGAAGTGGGCGGCGGTGTGCGCGTGCTCATGAGTGGCCTGGATTACGAACGTCTGGTGCTGTCTGGCGGCCCATTGGGCATTATGCAGTCATGCATGGACATCGTTGTGCCTTACATCCATGACCGCCAGCAATTTGGTCAGTCCATCGGTGAATTCCAGTTAGTTCAGGGCAAAGTCGCCGACATGTATACCCAAATGAATGCAGCAAGAGCCTATGTGTATGCCGTAGCTAAAGCCTGCGATCGCGGTGAAACCACACGAAAAGACGCCGCTGGCGCTATCCTTTATTCGGCGGAATTAGCGACCAAAATGGCACTGGACGCCATCCAACTACTGGGTGGAAACGGCTACATCAATGAATACCCAACCGGACGCTTACTGCGCGATGCCAAACTGTATGAAATTGGCGCGGGTACCTCAGAAATTCGCCGCATGCTGATTGGCCGGGAATTATTTAAAGAAACCGCATAGTAGATCAGGCAGTTAACGACAGAAAAAGAGGAGGTGCTATGCCTGTACTCAATACGAATATAAACAACCAGTCTGAAGCCTATAAAAATAACTACCAGGCGATGCAGCATGTGGTTGACGATTTGCAAAAGACCATTGCGCAAATCATGCAAGGTGGTGGCGACAAGTATGTTGCCCGCCACAAGGAAAAAGGCAAACTGCTGCCTCGGGAACGTATTGATGCCCTACTCGATCCGGGTTCACCGTTTCTCGAAGTCGGCCAACTTGCGGCGTGGAATGTGTACGAGGACTACGTGCCTTGTGCCGGTGTCATTGCAGGCGTAGGTATGGTCAGTGGCGTTGAATGTATGATCGTTGCCAACGACGCCACAGTGAAAGGCGGCAGCTATTACCCATTAACGGTGAAAAAGCACTTGCGTGCCCAGGCCATTGCCGAGCAATGTCATTTGCCTTGCATTTATCTGGTCGACAGTGGCGGCGCTAACCTGCCCCGTCAGGATGACGTATTTCCGGATCGCGAACACTTTGGTCGTATCTTTTTTAATCAGGCCAGAATGTCATCGCAAAACATTCCACAAATTGCCGTGGTGATGGGTTCCTGTACCGCAGGCGGTGCTTACGTACCCGCCATGGCTGACGAGAGCATTATCGTCAAACAACAAGGCACCATCTTTTTGGCTGGCCCGCCATTGGTTAAAGCCGCAACCGGTGAAGAAGTGACTGCCGAAGAGCTTGGCGGTGGCGACGTACATACACGTATATCAGGCGTTGCCGATCATCTGGCCAATAACGACCACCACGCGCTGCAAATTGCCCGTGATGCCGTCGCGCGCCTGAACCGTAAAAAGCCCGACACAGTGACCACTGAGCCGGTGAAAGCCCCGCGCTACCCGGCGCAAGAGCTTTACGGCATCGTGCCACAGGATCTGCGTCAGCCATTTGATGTGCGCGAAGTCATTGCCCGTATTGTGGATGACTCTGACTTTGACGAATTCAAAGCACGCTATGGCACCACACTGGTGTGTGGTTTTGCCCGCCTGCATGGCATGCCGGTCGGTATTGTGGCTAACAACGGTATTCTGTTTAGTGAGTCCGCACAAAAAGGCGCGCACTTTATTGAGCTGTGCTGTCAACGCAAGATCCCGCTTATCTTTCTGCAAAACATCACCGGTTTTATGGTGGGTAAACAATACGAAGCCGACGGTATTGCCAAGCACGGGGCCAAAATGGTGAACGCAGTAGCCTGCGCAAACGTGCCGAAACTTACCGTATTAATTGGCGGCAGCTTTGGTGCGGGTAACTACGGTATGTGTGGCCGTGCTTATGACCCGCGCTTTATGTTCATGTGGCCAAATGCCCGTATTTCCGTAATGGGCGGCGAGCAAGCCGCAGGCGTGCTGGCGCAGGTGAAGAAAGAGCAAAAGCTACGTGCAGGTGAAACCTGGTCGCAGGAAGAAGAGCAAGCCGTTAAGCAACCGGTCATCGACAATTACGAACGTCAGGGTCACCCCTATTACGCGTCTGCCCGCTTATGGGACGACGGTGTTATTGATCCGGCCCAAACGCGCAATGTGTTGGCGCTAGCATTAAGTGCCAGCCTGAATAAACCCATTGAAGACACCCAGTTCGGCGTGTTCAGGATGTAAGGACCGATAATGACTCAAGATATTCTGTACGAGCTAGACCACCTTGGGGTGGCAAGAATTACGCTGAACCGCCCGGAGAAACACAACGCCTTCGACGATACCATGATCGCCGAGCTGACCCGCTGTTTCGTAAAAGCCGGCAGCGATCCTGCCGTGCGTGCCGTGGTATTGGCCAGCAACGGCAAAAACTTCTGTGCAGGCGCAGATGCAGGCTGGATGCAGCGAATGGCTGGATACAGTGAAGCACAAAACCGCACTGATGCGATGCAACTTGCCACCATGCTGCAAACCCTATACCGCCTGCCCAAGCCCACCATTGCGCGTGTTCAGGGCGCAGCCTTTGGCGGTGCTGTTGGGCTAATTGCGTGTTGTGACATGGCGGTGGCCTGCAAGATGAGTAAGTTCTGTTTAAGCGAAGTTAAACTAGGGCTTATTCCGGCAACCATTAGTCCGTATGTCATTGAAGCAATGGGCAAACGCGTTGCCAAGCGTTATTTCCAAACCGCTGAAGTTTTTTCAGCCCGACGAGCGCGCCGACTTGGCCTGGTAAGTGAAGCGGTCAGTGAAGATCAGTTGGATGACGAGGTCAATTCGTTGTTGACCGCCCTGCTCCGCAATGGCCCTACTGCTATCGCTGAAGCTAAAGCACTCATAGAGCAGGTTGCTGGCGCCCCCATTGACGAATCGGTTATGCAAAACACCAGCGACTGGATTGCGCGGATCCGCGTCTCAGAAGAAGGCCAGGAAGGGCTAAACGCCTTTTTGGAAAAACGCCAGCCGGCCTGGATTAAGGAGTCTGAAAAATGATTCATAAATTACTGATCGCCAACCGTGGTGAAATTGCCTGTCGCGTGATGCGCACAGCCAAAGCCATGCACATTCCTACTGTGGCGGTATATTCTGACGCTGATAGCAACGCCATGCACACTGCGATGGCAGATGAAGCCATCGCCATTGGTCCGGCGCCGGCCACGCAAAGTTATCTGGTGCAGGATAAAATTATCGAAGCAGCCAAAGCTACCGGCGCCAATGCCATTCACCCTGGCTATGGTTTCTTGTCGGAAAATGCCGGTTTTGCCCGTCGCTGTGAAGCCGAAGGTATTATTTTTGTGGGCCCACCAGCCAGTGCCATCGACGCCATGGGCTCAAAATCCAAAGCCAAGCAGATTATGGAGCAGGCAGGCGTGCCATTAGTACCGGGTTATCATGGCGACAATCAGGATGAGCAAACCTTATTAAACGCCGCCCGCGAAATTGGTTTTCCGGTAATGCTAAAAGCGGCAGCCGGTGGCGGCGGAAAAGGCATGCGCCAGGTCATGGAAGAAGCCGATTTTGACGCCGCACTAGCCGCGGCAAAACGCGAAGCGAAGGCCAGTTTTGGTGACGACACTATGCTGGTGGAAAAATTCCTGACCCAGCCGCGTCATGTTGAGATTCAGGTATTTTGCGATAGCCACGGCAATGGCGTTTACCTGTTTGAACGCGATTGTTCAGTGCAGCGCCGTCACCAAAAAATCATTGAGGAAGCCCCTGCCCCAGGCTTGTCAGATGAAGTCAGAAAGCAAATGGGTGAAAGTGCACTGGACGCCGCTAAAGCCATTGGCTACGTGGGCGCAGGTACGGTGGAGTTTTTGCTGGACGTTGATGCTTTCTACTTTATGGAAATGAATACCCGACTCCAGGTAGAGCACCCGGTCACCGAGTACATTACCGGCGAAGATCTGGTTGCCTGGCAATTGAGTGTGGCGCAGGGTAATCCCTTGCCGAAATCACAGGAGCAGCTGACCTGCCACGGTCACGCCTTTGAAGTACGCGTATATGCCGAAGATCCCGACAATGGGTTCTTACCTTCCACCGGTACGCTGAGCCACTTGCAGTTTCCGCAGGTGTCGGAATCGGTGCGGATAGATACCGGCTTTCAGCAAGGCGATACCGTGTCGGTACACTATGACCCCATGATTGCAAAAGTCATCACCTGGGGTAAAGATCGCGAAGAAGCACGCCAACGTATGCTGGCTTGCCTGAAAGAGACCCATGTGGTCGGTGTTACCACAAATATTGGCTATGTTAACCGCGTAATGCAGCACCCGGCGTTTGCAAATGCTGAGTTAACCACCCACTTTATACCGCATCACGAGGCGGACCTAACCGCACCGGCTATGCCTGATACATTGTTACCAGTTATGGCCTTGCGGTTGCTACTGACTCAGCAGTCAGCTGTGCATGCCGACCTGTCACACTGGCGTATGAATCACCCGCATAAGCAACAACTCAATCTTGAGTGTATGGGCAAGCATTACGCATTAACCGTAACCACACAGCCGCAGCAATTCTGTATTGACTATGAAGGTCAGCAGTGGCTGGTCAACGGAACCTGGCGGGACGGGATGTTACAGGCAGAGGTGAATGGCTATCGCAGTCAGCACCGCATGGCCTGTGTCGATGAAACAGCCAATCAATGGGTGCTATTCAATGGCGCGGAAACACGTCATTTCGCGCAGGTACATGCCGATATGGGTGAACATGACGACAGCCACGACGGCGGTTGCATTGCACCAATGAATGGAACTATCGTCAAGCTGTTAGTAGACACCAATACCCCGGTCAAAAAAGGCACGCCATTGCTGGTAATGGAAGCGATGAAGATGGAACACAACGTCACCGCCCATGCCGATGGTCAGGTAGGTGAGTTTTACTTCAGCGCCGGCGACATGGTTGACGGTGGTGCATCATTGTTGGAGTTTATTGCCGATGACGCCTAATTACCCAACCCAAGTAAGTATTCTGGAAGTGGGCCCGAGGGACGGTTTGCAAAACGAAGCGCAAACCATTCCTTTACAGGCAAAAACCGACTTTATTCACGCCCTGGCCAAAGCCGGACTCACCCGCATTGAGGCCGGTAGCTTTGTGTCACCCAAATGGGTGCCGCAAATGGCGGATTCCGCAGAGGTGTTTAAAGGTATCTCACGCCTACCCGGAGTTACCTACAGCGCCCTAACGCCCAATGATAAAGGCATGCAGGCAGCGCTTGAATCTGGGGTTGATGAAGTCGCCATTTTTGCCGCCGCTTCAGAGGCCTTTTCTATGCGCAATATTAACTGCAGCATTGCGGAAAGCCTTAAGCGCTTTGAAACGGTCATGCAAATGGCAAACGACAACGGCATGAAAGTCCGGGGTTATTTGTCCTGCGTTATGGGCTGTCCCTATGAGGGGGAGATATTGCCCGATAAAGTTGCTGAAGTCACAAAAACACTGCTGGACATGGGCTGCTACGAGGTGTCGCTGGGAGACACCATTGGTGTAGGTACCCCGGGGCACACCCACCGCTTATTCGATACCCTGCTTGAGGACATTGACGTAAGTAAACTCGCTGCTCATTTCCACGACACCTATGGTCAGGCACTGGCCAACCTGGTGGTTGCATTGCAATACGGTGTGAACACCATTGACAGTGCAGCAGGCGGATTAGGCGGCTGTCCTTACGCCGCGGGTGCAAGTGGCAATGTGGCTACCGAAGACGTGGTGTACATGCTAAATGGCATGGGCATTGAGACGGGTGTTAACCTCAACGCGGTTCTCGCTGCTTCCAATGCCATGTTTGGTCACCTGGAGCGCCAGGCCACGTCCCGGACCTACACAGCAATGCTGGCGAAGTGTAATCGCAGTTATTAACGCCGTATTAGGTCGGTAAACTGCCCTACATTGGTGTTATTTTTCAGACGGCAGGATCAGTGTTAACAGCATGCCTGCCGTCAAAGCACCCGACATAATCGCGACAATATTAAGGTCTGTCGTTGCCGACAACATTGCATATAACGCGCCAAATCCCAGCAAAATAATGCCAATCGCGGTATTGCTGAACGCAACCAGTTCGGTACGATCCTGCCCTTCTTTAACATCCAGACTGTAAGTTTTTCTGCCTGTCCTCACCCCGGTATGCGCCACTGCCAGTACAAAAAAGCTGAAACCTGCGGTGTAAACATTGTGTTCGGGTAGCCAGTTCAACAAAGCACATGCCAGTAACGCGAGTCCACCAGCCAACTGCAAAGTGAGGCGAGCGCTTTTGTCGGCCACACTGCCCCAGATAAACGACGACAGCATGGTCGCCAGCGCCTGAGCGGCCAGAAAATACGGCAGTAATTGCATTGCATCCTGCTCACTTTGCACCATAAAGTAAGGTGCAAGTAATGCACTGTGAACAAACAGTCCGCGCACTAAAATAAACCGATAAACAGTGCTGTCGAATCGCCAGTTAAACCCGCTGGAACCATCCTCTTCAGTTTCTACGCGGGTGTGGTTGGCGTAAAGAATGACCAGTCCGACGGTAAAGGCACCTGCGGCAAACAATGTGATCCCCGACGCGACCTTATTGCCCAAGTCCTCTCCCATGAAAGTGAGCGGCACCGCTATAGCCAGGGTCAGAATACCGGAGATGGTAGACGCAATGCCAAGCAACTTGCCTCTTTCTCCCTGTTCGACAATGTCTGCCTGAATATCTTTCATACTAAGTGAACACGCTGACCGTCCGAGACTCAGCAGCACCAACGCAGCTAACATACACCAGCCCGCTGTTGCCCCTTCAAGGAATAATGCAGCAGCCGCGATGCCAAGCACTGAAAGAATCTGAACATGCATACCGACACGCCAAACACGGTGCCTGGCTGGCAATCGCCTCAGCAACACACCCAACGGTGCCTGGGGGAGCAATGCGCCAGACTCGCGAATAGGTACTAACCATCCCAGCATCCAGGCAGGTGCACCGGCCGCTAGTAATAAAGCAGGTAACGTGGTTTTCGCCGAGATCAGCAGATCCGCGAGCTTACTGGCACTGAGTGAAGCAATGAGTTTGCGTTGACGAGCATTCATTAGTTTTTCTGTTTAAAACGGAATGGGCTTAATTAAAGTACTACATTTCATACAGATACGCTTTACTTTACGAATAAGATCGCCTTAATAATCGAGCTTGTTCACCCTATGAGGCGGTAAAGTTGTTTTCAGCAAGTACTTTAATATTTTCTAAACCGACGTCGAGGTCGCGGCCTAATTTGTCGTCAAAGGTGAGTAATTTATAGCGGTCGATGATATTAAGTCCAACGTCGCCATGGCTACTCCAGATCACGCGGGTTTTGTTGTCGAACGCTTCAAGGCGTATTTCACCGGTTGCCTCAATACCGTGGGTCACATTTTGCATTGAATAGGTCAGCTTTCGATTGAATTGTAGAGCGCTAATCTCGATAGAGCCAATCCCTAATACCTCACTCTGCCACTGAACCCGCATACCAATAGCACGATCGGGCCCGTCATAGGAGTAAATAGCGGCAGCATCACGCTGACCCCAACTGCTCCACTGCTGCCATTTTCGCAGGTCAACAAGCATGGGGTAAATGTCGCCAGGGGCCGCTTCAACTTCAATTGAACGCTCAATACGGTATTCGCTGGGTAAAATAACGCCGACCAGACCAACGAAGACCAGTATGATGATGATGTTTAACGCAGCTTTGCTCCCCGGCATAGCGTCCCCTGTTTGTAACGACCCAGAGGAATTATAACATCAATTTAACAATTTGAGAGATTTACTGCTTTTTTTGACTGTAACAGCTGAAAAATGTAGTCAATGACTTTCGGCGCATCTGCATCACAGAGCCACTCACATTCAAATCCTGTACTTTCCTGCCAAATTTGCCCGGCGTTCGGTGTACGCACAGAAGCAAGGCATTTGCCTTTCGACACGGTTAACGCATCAGGTGCCACGCCAAGCACACAGGTCGCCAGTACGTCCCACATAAAATAAGTAAATTCATAAGCAGGTATCGCGGTTACCGTTGCCGCCCAGCACTGTCCGGCCAACTCCGACAATGGTGTGCCGATTTCTGATAACGCTTGCAGAAAATCCCAGCTAACCGGCAACCGGTTGGTGGCGTCCAAGGGGACGAGCAACAACGGCAACTCCGCCGCCAGCAAATCGTATGTAGCCTGAGGATGCCAGTAAGCATTCCATTCCGCCGTGCCATTGTGATCGTGCATGGCCACATTCCCACGCACATCAATCGCACCGCCCATCCACACTACCCTGGCAATGTTTTGTTTTAATGCCGGCGTTTGTTGTACAGCAGCAGCCAGATTAGATGCCGGCCCAGTCATCAGTACCGTAGCTGGTTCGCTGCTGGACTCGATAACTTGCTTCATTAGAGCGTGTGCGGGCTCTGAAACACATTGCGATTGATCAGCTTTGCTACGCAAAAACGCAGGCAATGCCCGACAAAAACGAGGCTGGGCGCGCCAATCTGCCGGAAAAGGATTCGGTCCGATTATGTCACCTACTGCTACCTTCACGTCTGTAGCATTAAACATATGCAAAATTTTAAGGGTGGATTCCAGGGCGTCATCGGGGTAGCAGTCAGCCGGGGTTATGCACACCGCTTTTAGCTCGATATGCGGCATACACAGCAATAAAATGAGCGACAGCAAATCATCGATTCCGCCGTCGTGGTCAAAAATAACAGGTTGTTTAGGCATGATATGTATTCAAACTGAAAAAGAAGAAAAATGGCAGTTTGCCAATCGGGTCTTGCCGGTACATTACAATAATTCAGGCAGAATGCCAGCATATTTAAATCTTTGTAAATACTGGCTTGAGCAATATTTATACTCAGCGTAAGATAGTGAAAAGTAATACAATTTACAGTGCATTGTTTCAGTACTGAACATTGCCAACCTCAGGTACTCACCCGACCACTTGGATGATTGCCGACTGTGCGTGTCAGAAGGAGAATAGAATGGCCGACAACAGCTCTCGTTATATCAGTAACCTAACCCGAGATACTTATGCTCTCATCCTCGCAGGAGGACGAGGTTCACGATTACATGAGCTGACTACCTGGCGTGCCAAACCTGCACTCTATTTTGGTGGTAAATTCCGTATTATCGACTTCCCGCTGTCTAATTGCATTAACTCTGGTATTCGGCGCATTGGCGTTATCACTCAGTACAAGTCTCACTCACTTATCCGTCACCTGGTTCGGGGTTGGGGTCACTTCAAAAAGGAACTGGGTGAATCAGTTGAAATTCTACCTGCATCACAGCGTTTTTCTGAAAACTGGTACGAAGGAACAGCCGATGCGGTATTCCAGAACATCGATATTATTCGTGAAGAATTACCTAAGTACGTAATGATCCTGTCGGGCGACCATATTTACCGCATGGACTATGGTGATCTGCTGGCAAGACACGTTGAAACCGGCGCTAAAATGACCGTGTGCTGTATGAAGGTACCACTGCAGGAAGCCGCAGGTGCATTTGGTGTCATGTCGGTGGATGAAGATCTGCGCATTAAGGGCTTTACCGAAAAACCAGAATCGCCAGATCCTGTGCCAGGCGAGCCAGATATGTGTCTGGCGTCTATGGGTAACTATGTGTTTGAAACCGAGTTCCTGTTTGAACAACTACGTCGCGACGCGGAAACATCAGGCTCTGAACGTGATTTCGGTAAAGACATCATTCCAAGCATTATTCAGGATCACGATGTGTACGCCTATCCATTCCAAAGCAACGACAACGAACACGTTTACTGGCGTGATGTGGGTACCCTGGATTCATTCTGGGAAGCCAATATGGAAATGGTTGCCCCTGTTCCTGCCCTGAACCTGTACGATCGTAAATGGCCTATCTGGACCTATCAGGAGCAATTGCCACCGGCGAAATTCGTGTGGGAAGATCAGGACCGTCGTGGTGAAGCCATCAACTCCGTCGTCTCTGGTGGCTGTATCATTTCTGGTTCAACCCTGCGACGCTCGCTGTGTTTCTCAAACGTTCGCGTGCATTCTTATGGGCTGATTGAAGAAGCGGTGTTATTACCGGATGTCGAGATTAAGCGCCATTGCCGTCTACGCAAAGTCATTATCGACCGCGGGTGCGTGATCCCGGAAGGCATGGTAATTGGTTATGATCACGATGAAGACCGCCGCAGAGGATTCCGGGTCTCGCCCAAAGGCGTAGTGCTGGTTACCCGTGAAATGCTGGGCCAACCGGTTGGTGGTGCGATGATTCCGCAAGACTAATTTGACGGTGTTATTTTGTAAACGGGCAACACTGGTTGCCCGTTTTTCGTTTAGTGAGCTGACGCTACAGCATCAAGGTCTTTTTCCAAACGAAACGCGGTCCACACAAACGCCAATACAGACAATGCAAAAGGAACCGCCAGGTATTTGAACGCCAGTAACAACGCCCCCATTTCACCCAACTCTGCCATATTGGACTCACTGACCAGACCAACAAAAGTAGGCCCGCCGCCAAGTGCAATTAAATTCAGCACAAAAAAGCATACCGCGGTAGACATAGCACGGCATTGGGCCGGAGCCAGCGACTGCACCATAGCGAAGCACGGGCCAAAATAGGTGCCAGACGTTACCAGTAACAGCGTAAAACCGGCTATCGCCAGATAAAGCTGCTCTGTGTGTATCGCCACAAAAAATGCCGGCACGCCAATGCACAGGGCGATCGCAGGAAGCAACGCATACGCCCCTTTGAAGCGCTGCCCCCAGCGGTCGGCAATCACCCCACCAGCCCATACCCCGAGGGCATACAAGGTGCCATTGATAACACCGAATATGACCAATAACTCAACAATATCCGTGTCGGTAAAACGACGTACAAAAAAGTCCATTTGCCAGCCGGTAATTGCATAGTTTGCAAATGAGGAAAGTGTGATCCCCATCACCATGCCCCACCAACTGGGCACAGAGATAAAAGTTTTTATGCCTGCAACTAATGAAAGTGAACGGGTGGTTGACGCCCCTTGCCTTGCGGGCTCATTCACAGTGAATTTCAGCACCAGTGCCAGTAACACACCGGGTAAGCCAACGGCAATCATCACCGCACGCCAGTTTGCTTCCCCGCCGCTAAGCATAAATGCCGATGCCAGATAAGCCAGCATAATGCCAAGCGGAATACCTAGCGAATACAGGGCTATTGCGGTTGCGCGTCGACTGACAGGAAATAAATCAGCGATAATACTGTGTGCTGGTGGCGTCCCGCCCGCTTCTCCAATCCCCACACCAAGCCTGCACAATGCCAGTTGCCAATATTGTGTCGCAAGACCCGATAGCGCAGTAAAACCGCTCCACATCGTCAGAGAAACCGCAATAATATTCACCCTGTGAGTACGATCTGCCAACCACGCAATAGGTATGCCTGTAAGGGTATATAACATGGCGAAATAAATGCCTTTTAAATAGCCAAGTTGCGCATCGGTAAGTGCCATATCGGCTTTGATGAGCGGAGATAAAATACCAATGATTTGTCGGTCGACAAAGTTAAAGGCATAGACCAAGGTTAAAATAAGAAGCACATAATATGGTTTCTGTGCACGCATAGCAGGTGTTTGAGACATGGTGTTGTAAGCAATTATAAAGGTATATAAACAGGAATGAGTCGTGTTCTGTACAAAGCTAACAGATAATACCACACTAACCATAGTAAGCATTACCGGCAGCATTTGAGTTTAATCACGCCGATGCGGCCACAATTTAGGTAACCGAAGTCAGTATGCACATTGATCAATTATTAGCGTTAACGTCTGAGGCCAGCGAACAGTCTGCAATTCTCTGGCAGAGTACTCACCCGGGCTTGCCCAGTAATTGGGGCCAGGGGCGCACCGCATTTGGCGGCATTACCGCAGGACTCATCTATCACGCTCTGAATCAGGTAGTAGACAACGACCGTAATATCCGCGCCTACCATGTCAATTTCATCGGCCCGGTCAGTTTTGACACGCCGTTTGAGCTGGTAATTGAAGAACTGCGCACCGGCAGAAACATGTCGCAGTATCTGGGTAAACTGGTTCAAAACGACCGGGTTTGCGTGTGTGTACAAGCCTGCTTTGGTGTAGGACGTAAGTCTAAAATTCACGTCGACAAACTGCCCGAGCACAACATGGCTATCCCCAAAAAAGCCAAGTTTATTCCGCAAATTCCCAAGGTAACGCCGAATTTCTTCCGTCACTTTGAACTGGCGATTGAACAGGGACAGATCCCGTTTAGCTGGAGTAAACACAGTCACTACCACGGCTGGATGCGATTTAAACAACCACCGGCTACCTTTACACCTACACACCTGGTAACCATGATTGACTGCTGGCCGCCAGCCATTATCCAGCAATTGAAATTGCCTGCACCGGTGAGCACAGTAAGCTGGGATATTGAATTTGTGCAGCCACTGGAGGTGACCGAGGAAAACCCATGGTTTGGCTATCAGGTGGACACCAAACTCGCGGTTGATGGTTACGCCCACACCGAAGCGACCATCTGGGATAACAAACAACGCGTTGTCGCCCTGAGCCGTCAAACCATTGCGGTGTTCGATTAGTCTCTAACAGGCAAAAAAAAGCCCGGTTACTTACCTAACCGGGCTCTACACGTACTTCAACCACTATTCGTTAGTTGAAAGTATAACGCACACCGAGTGCATAACGTGTTCCGTACTGACGAGCAAACAAGAATTGCTCCTGATAACGACCATAACCCTGTTCCGTTTCATTCGTGATGTTTAATACATCCAGGAACATAGTCAGTGATTCGTTAATGTCATAATTTACGCTCATATCCCAGATACCAAAGTCTTTAAAGAACTGAGGTGGTGCATCTGCTGAGCCCTGAGCCTGACCCACACCTAACAGGTAATCGTCACGCCAGGCATAAGTCAGTTTCACCGACAGGCCATCTTTCTCGTAGAAACCCTGTAAGTTTGCTGAATCACCCAGACCGGTTAACGGCGCTTGTTGTGTCAGGCTGTCGACGTCAAATTCAACATCCCCTTCCACAAACGTAGCGTTCACACCAAAACCAAAGCCGCTCTCACCAAACAGGTGCTGAACCGCAACTTCGAAACCATCTACAGACTTAGAGTCGGTATTGGTTGGCTGGCTGATGTTCCATACGATCAACGGGTCGTTTGAATCCGGCTCAATCTGCCCATCGGCATTTCCGTGACCATTTGCCAGCATTTGATCAAAAATAGCCGTGCTGGTTGCCTGCTCTCCACGCGCTTCAATATCAGCAATGGCTTGTAAGTAACGTGGTCCATTGTAGATGTCATGCAAACCTTCAATCGTGGTTTCCGTGATTGTGGTCTGAATAAAGTTATCTACGTCTTTCCTGAAGTACACGATGGACGCATAACTGCCTTCGCCGTAGTAATAATCTAACGCGATATCCAGGTTAGTTGACTCAAATGGCAACAGGTTCGGGTTACCCTGACCACCGGTGCGAGCACCAGGTTTAGGGCTGCCACTTAACGAACGACCGCCCGCCAGGTTACCCAGCGGTGCACGAGCCATACTCTTACCCCATGACAAACGCGCCATCAGCTCTTCAGTCAGCTCAACACGCAAATCAATAGCAGGTAACAAGACATCATGTTTACCATACTGCGTGAGGAAGTTGTCTGTGCCACCTTCTTCGTACTGCATGATCCACTCAGAAGCACTCACCCAGTTTACCTGTTTTTCAACGCGTTGACGCACGGTACTGGTTACGTCGGTTTCTTCGTAACGCAAGCCTGCGATTAACTCTACCGGATAATCCTTAACATCGAAATCCCATTCCGTCTGGATATAGAAGCTATTCGTCACTTCTTCAACGTAGCTCTCGCTGTCGATACCATCGAAGTAGGCATCCGGCACATAAACGTCTGCCCCCATCAACTCTTCAGTCAGGAAAGCCATTTGACGCGCTACCGCTTCATCGAAGTCATAGGTGTAGTAGTAGTTTGGCATAAGCGCACTACCACCGCCGGCGAACGCATCCAGAAGGCCCGACGTATCGTGACGGGTAAACATGCTGTCCGGGAAGATTTCAGTAAAGCTCGGGTTAAAGCCCGGGCCACCGCGCAATCCACTCCAGGCAGAATGCCCGCCCATGGTTTGCTCAGTGCGAGCTAAACCAAATTTCACCACTGCCATTGGAATATCAAAAGCAGAATTAAACCACTCACCGTCGATTTGTAACTGCTCAATAGTTGACTCACCAGGCGAATGAATGAACTGGCTGAAGTTGGAATCAATTTCACTCGGCATCAGCTCATTGGTGCCATTGCGCCAGTTAATGTAGGCGTGCGGGATTTCACCCGTACGGTAATCATACACTTTGGAAATCAACTGGTCAGAACCAAGAATGATTTGACCATTGCTGCCCATGCCTTTGTCGGCACCGTTGTCGATTTCATTGTTGGAATCGTGATAGTCGAAGTTCAGCTTCAGGTCGTCATTTACCTGCCACTCAACGTTCAAACCAATCGAGCGAGCGTCAACTTCAGTAGTACCACGGCTCGCCGTGAATGAACCGTCGTTACCGCCGATATCGGCATAAAGCGCAGTGCCGTTTTCATCCAGCTCGTAGGCGTTGATGTTGCCGCCGAATTCGTTCCAGATACCCCAACCAATACTTTCCACACCAACCACTGAGTTAGTCACGGTGTAGTCCAGCGTGACTTTCACGTCTTCGGTAGGCGCATACTGCATGGTTAATTGTGCATTGGTACGCTCATTTTCAACGTCGTCAATACCGTAGTTCATGTCTTTCGGGAAGAAATGATTGCCAATGCGATCGCCATTTTCGTCAACGGCACGCGGGTCAATCACCAATGCATCATCCAGTTCCGGCAAGTCTACGTTGGCCTGCCAGCCTTGAATATTGGCTTGCTGACGCTGGAAATCACGCTGGTAGTGGTTAAAACTTAACGACACACCGAACGTATCATCGTTAAAGGTGTTGCTGTACACCCCTGCGATTTCTGGTGTAACTGTGTCGCCCTTCTCTACCGACTCATCGTGACGAGCTTTTGCCATGAACGAGTAGCGTTCACCCGGCTGAGCCAGCGGCTTAGTGGTAACAATATTCACCGTCGCGCCCAGACCACCACTTGGATTCGCTACAGTAGAAGTCTTGTACACTTCGAGGGTTTTAACCCCTTCGGCCGACAGGTTTTCCAGGCTGTATGAACGGGTAAAACCGGTACCCGGCATTTGACGGCCGTTCAGCGTGATCAGGTTGAACTCAGGGCCAAAACCACGCACGGTAATCTGGCTACCTTCACCGTTGTTACGGCTAACGGTAACACCTGGGATTCGCATCAGTGATTCAGCGAGGTTAGAGTCCGGGAATTTACCCATTTCTTCTGCAGAAATGGCATCCATTACCCCTGGCGTGCTGCGTTTCAGGTCCATGGCTCGTAATAAACTGCCGCGGATACCCTGTACTTCAATTACCTCAACCTGCGGCTCTGCCGCGTCATCCGCTTCTTGAGCCAGAACAGGCTGACCGGCAGCGCCCATCAGTAACGCTACAGATACCGCCAGACGACTTTTATTAAATGTTGTGTAGTTCATAATTGCGATACTCACGAAAAATTCTTTACCTTGTCAGGTGCCCGCAGGCACCTGGCGACTTCGGCTTATTCAGCCACAATCTCAACGTTATCCAGTCGGTACACCGCGCCGTTGCCGGTACCCCAGGCAGGGAATACCATGACAACGTCAAGGGCGCTGATGTCCAGTCCTGCGTTAAACAGTGACTGCAAGGTAAAGGTGTAGGTTTGCCATTGGCCAGTTACTGGCGCAGCACCTTCTACACTGTCAGTTAAATCAAGTTCTACGGCTGTTGCGGCATCGCCTGATTCGATTTTGAATTTCCACACTGCGTCCGGATCAGCTGGTGCTGACACCACTTTCATGTCAAAACGCACTACACCGGTCGCCAGTAAATTGGCTGCGTCGTAGTAAACACCGTCATCGGCAAGCAGCCCCATTACGGTTGGCGCTTCGCCAATGATGAACTGAGCAACGGCGCCTTTACTGTCGTCTTCATCAGTTTCAACCGTTGGTGTAGAACCGCCACAGCAATCCCAGATAGACCAGCCGTCTGCCGCAACATCAGCAAACAGCGTGATACCATTGGCAGATTCAGCAGATGGGTCGTAAATTTTCGCGTTGTCTACGCGATAAACTGCCCCTTCACCGGTTCCCCAGGCAGGGAAGATCATAATGACGTCAATCGCACTGACATCCAGGCCTGCCGCAGACAGGTCAGACAGTTTAAAGGTGTAGGTTTGCCATTCGCCGGTTACTGGCGCCAAACCTTGCTGACTTTCAGTAATAGGCAATTCAACCGCAGATGCTGCGTTGTCTGATTCCAGTTTGATTAACCAGGACGCATCCAGGCTTGAAGGTGCATCCACCACTTTCATTTCAAACTCAAACACGCCGGTTTCAAGAATGCTGCTGGCATCGAACGGGGTATCGCCACCGCCGTTTGCACCGCGGGTAATGAAGCCCATAACAGTGGGTGACGCACCAATGCTAAATTGTGCAACCAGGCCGTGCTCATCGTCATCCAGTTCTTCCGTTGGCATTGAGCCACCGCAGCAGTCCCACATTACCCAATTCGGGTTTTCGCCGTCGTCAAAGAACACCACTTCCGGGGTTGGCGCGGTAATTTTCACATTGTCCATTTGATACACAGCGCCTTCACCGGTACCCCAGGCAGGGAAAATCATCAACACGTCAATGGCCGACACATCAAGACCTGCATCTGCCAGTGATTGAAGGGTAAACACATAGGTTTGCCACTCGCCCGTTTGCGGCACAACACCATCACGGTTCGCCGCCAGTTCAATTTCTACGGCGCTGGAAGCGTTGTTACTTTCAACTTTGAACATCCACACTGAGTCTGGATTGCTAGGTGCAGAAACAATTTTCATATCAAATGAAATCACACCGCTTTCCAGCATCCCTGAGCCATCAAAAGGTGAAGCCTGCCCGTTTTCGTCAGTGATAAATTCACCACGGCTGATAAAACCGTTTACCGTAGGCTGAGCGCCAACGTAAAACTCGGTCACTGCGCCCATGTCAGGGTCGTCGATTACCATAGGCGTTGAGCCGCCACAGCAATCCCATGCAGGCCAGTTTGGATTGGGTTCATCATCAAAAATTGTCAGGTTTTGTACCACACCAGAAGAGGGTGGAGAGGGAATGGGTGCTTCACCTTCAACCAACGCGTCATCCAGGCTTTCATAGCCTGGACGGACAGTTTCACAACCGCGGCCAGTGTCCGGATCAGAGGCACATTCATAGACACGCACGTAATCAATTACGTATTCCTGACCATTGGCAAACGCATCGGCATCAATACCCAGATTGTTTACGTTTTCCGGCCAGTCACCGCCCACAGCCAGGTTAAGTAACAAATGGAACTCCTGGTCGAATGGCGCAGTGTTCCAATAAGTGGATAATTCGCCCGTGATTTGATCGTAATATTCTGCGAACCAGCCGCGATGGCTCAAGCCCACAGCCTGCCCTTTTGAATCATAACGAACTTGTGACTGACGTTGTGTGGCATACAGATAGCCGTCCATATACCAGCGAATTTCGCCTTCCTGCCACTCAATGGCATAGGTGTGGAAATCGTCAGCAGGGTTTACACCGTCAGGTAAAGCATACGCTTTGCCTGAATTCACATTGTTTGGCCATTCGCGACCGTAATGCAATGTTCCGTAAATATTTGACTCAACATTGCCGTCGGCATCGGCCACTTTCAGGTTTACCGCTTCCATAATGTCGATTTCGCCCGACTTCGGCCAACCGCCATACACGTAGTCAGTAGGGAGCATCCAGAATGCAGGCCAGCTACCCTGCCCTGATGGCAGTTTGGCACGCATTTCAAAGCGGCCATATTTGAAGTCGCCTTTATAGCGGGTATTTAATCTGGCAGAGGTATAGGCTTTCTCGGCGCCTTCTTCTGCAGGCAGCGCCACAATGTGCAGCATGCCGTCAGCAAGGAATGAGTTTGCAGGATCGTCGGTGTAACATTGTTGTTCGTTGTTACCACCGCCTGCGCAGTTGACTTCGTGAGTCCACTTGTTGGTGTCGATAGCATTGCCATCAAATTCATCACTCCAGACTAACTGCCAATCACTCACCGGCTCGGATGGATCAACAACAGTAAAATCTGACTCAGTTTTGGCGCTTCCGCCGCATCCCATCATGGTTGCCGCTGTTACAGCAACAAATAAGCGGGAGAGTTGCGTGGTTGTGTTTTTCATTATTCAGCCCCGATAGAAACGGAATTTTTTGTAAATACAGAAACGGTAAAAACCGCCATGACCCTGTAAGCGCTTACACGAGCAAGAAGAAATACATGTAAGCGCTTACAAAGAATATTACATAAAATTGGGGAAGTAAAATTTTTTAACAAATATTTTACCGCATTAATTACGCGTGAATAATTTGTGAAATGTACTGAAGGTTGATAGCAGTGATTGATATGCACCACCGCTTGGGCGCTGTTTTAGCCCTTAGATAAAATACGACGAGAGCGCGTCATCGACGCCCTCTGTCCAGTCTAATAAAGCATAAATGCGCCTGGGTTAAACAGGCTGATCACACTCAAACACTGCAAATTTGTTATGTCGAGTGCGTCTTCCAAATCTTCGTGCTCAAACCCAAGCACTTCGTGAAGATGTGGCTTCAAATTGTTATAGCTCGGGTAAAGCTCCGGATTTACATTGTCCAGCGCTAACACGTACGCGAGCTGGATCAACTGTTCATCCAACCCCTCAGCCGGCTCTGTTGTGTTGTGAATAGTTTCCAGAGGCTTATAAACGGCCTCAGGTATCCCCCACTCTTTTATCAGTGCGGCCGATAAATCAGCATAAGTAAATCCGCAAATAGCGGCTTGTAGCTCAGCGGGTTTCACCCTGGCGTTATAGGCCGTACAGCGCTGTGCCTCATTCGGATACACTGACACAATAACCAACTCGCCAATATTGTGAAGCAAGCCAGCCACAAACAGCCTTTCGGCCTCTTTGTGGCGCTTTCGTTCCGCCAGATATTTTGCCAGTAACCCACAGCTTACGCTTTGTTCCCAGAACCGGTCGAGGTCGATGATTTTCGCTTCAACGTCTTTGAAGGCATGGGATATGCCGTAGGCCAGCGCTAAATCATAAGCCGCTCTGGTGCCTATGACCTGTAGCGCTTTACTGATCGTTTCTATTTTATTGGGGAATTTATACAACGCACTGTTAGCCACTTTTAACAGTTGCGCAGTTAAACCCGGATCAAAGGCAATGATTTCACCAATATCGTCTATGCTGGCGGCGCTGTCATCCATACAAGCTTTTAAGCGTGTCACAGCATCGGGCAAAACAAAGATTTCACTTGCCTGACTAGCTAATTCACTGACACTTTTCATACGAATCCCTAATTCGAATTTGTGAAGTCAAACATGACGTGTAGCAGAAACGACGCCATTGTATGGATATAGTCCAATTTCACAAGCTACGCCAATATTTACGCCGAAAAATTAGCCTAAAATGGCGGTTTTCAGTTGCTTAGGGGATATCTGAGTTGAATTGCCTGCTTTTGGGCATTTGACGGTTATGTTTTGTACCCATTGTGTAATTGTGTCATTAGCCGGACAAGGCACACCTAATTGCTTGCCGATTTGCACAACAGCGCCATTTAAATACTGAACTTCTGTGGTTTTTCCTGCCTGCAGATCCCACCACATTGAGGAACGGGCTGTCGGGTCAATATCCAGCATTTTTGAGGCAATACGGCGAAACAGCCAGTTCGGCAACCGCAATAAACGTGGTATCCAGTGAGCTGGGACTTTCGTAAGCTGCGGCAGCTTTAGCTGTTGTGTTTTCGCCACCAATAACAGCTCATCCATTAGTGTAGCGATAATTGATCTGTAATGCCTATTTTGAAGCATATCCCTGATGGGAACATCAGCCAGAGCATTAACGGCATTAGCCAGGTTGAGTTGGAGCTTCGCCCAGCAATAAGCCTCCATATCTTGTGGCCAGAAAACAGGTAACAGGGTCGTACGATCACAACTGAGCCAACCGGGTTGCAAGTTGTCAGTTGAACCTGTTTCCAGAGCCAACACACCTTCTGTGGAGCGGCGAAGTTCAGAACACTCACTATCCCACACCACATTAAACCCCACAATGCCTTGTATTACGGTACAGTGCGGAAGGTGTGCCTTGACGCTTTCTACGCTACCTATGCCATTCTGACAACAAATCAGCGTGCAGCCATTGCCAAGTTTGCTCTGCAATTCTGCCAGTACTTCGTTCAGTGCCGTACACTTGACCGTTAGCCAAATAACCGCGTTTTCGAGCTGCTCCGGTAAATGCGTATGGATCTGTGCGGGCGTCGCCCGAAAAGAAGCTTTGGCTCCGGTATAGTCTGCAAGGGTGAAACCATTGATAAGGCGTTCATTCCACAAAGGTCGCCCCACAAACGCCACCTCATGGCGTTGACTCAACACTCCGCCAAGGTAACTGCCAATCAGGCCACTGCCGTAGATCCAATGTACGCGACTTTTCACTCATACCCCGAGGTCATTTGATGCAATGCCCACTATGCCATAGCTCTTTTGTCAAACCCAGTAAATCGATTCAGTCACAATCGACTGGCACGCTTATTATATGCATGCGGAGCGTGCTACACTTGCCGCCTCTGTAAGCAGGCAAACGTTAAAAAACATGGCAAAAACCGTATTGGTCATTGGTGCAGTATGGCCAGAGTCGAACTCTTCTGCAGCGGGACAGAATATGTCCGGGTTATTGCGGGCTTTTTATCAGCACAACTTTTCAATTGTATTTGCCTCTGCCGCCACCGACAGCCTGCACGCCGATGATGTAAGCGAATACGGCGTTACCAATGTTCCCATTAGCATTAACGACGACGCGTTTGATGACATGATAAGTGAACTGCAACCCGACGTTGTGGTGTTCGACAGGTACATGACAGAAGAACAATTCTCCTGGCGTGTGCGCAAGCACTGCCCTCAGGCGTTGCACCTGCTAAACACCGAAGATCTGCACAGTTTACGCTATGCCCGCCACGATGCGGTAAAGCGCACAGGCTCTGCAGAGAACGCCGAACTGAACAATACGCTGGCACATCGGGAGATCGCGGCAATACTGCGCAGCGATATTAGCCTTGTCATTTCTTCCTATGAATATGCGTTATTGGTAAACACCTATCAGGTGCCCGCGCAGCAACTTATTTTGCTACCACTTCAGCCGCCGGTCATTAAAGATAATACAGAATCACTGAAGTTGGATTTTGCGCAGCGTCAACACTTCATGACGGTCGGTAATTTCCGGCATGCCCCGAACTGGGACAGTGTACTGCAGCTGCATCAACATGTCTGGCCCGCTATCCGTAAGCAATTACCCCATGCCGAGCTGCATATTTACGGCGCCTACCCCCCTAAAAAAGCCACGGCGCTGCACAATCCCAAGTCGGGCTTTCTTGTAAAAGGCTGGATTAATGATGTCGATCTGGTTATGGCGCAAAGCAAAGTTTGTATAGCCCCGTTGCGTTTTGGTGCAGGCGTGAAAGGCAAGCTGTTGACGGCTTTATTGCATCAGACGCCGTCGGTAACAACGCCAATTGGAGCTGAAGGCATTGCCACACATGAAAACTGGCCAGGCGCAGTGGAATCAGAGTACGATGCTTTTGTTCGGGCCGCTGTGGAATTGTACACCAATGAATCGCGCTGGCAGCAGGCAAGCAACCGGTGCCCGGCGCTTTTCAGTGACTACAAAACGTCAGTAATTAATGGCAATACTGCGCTGTTTGCGCAAATAGAACTGGCTTGTAACGATATCGCAGCCTATCGCGGGCCACTGCTGCAACAAGGCATGGTCTGGCACCACAGTTTGCGAAGCACGCAGTTTATGTCGCAGTGGATCGAAGCGAAGAACCGCTTGTGACCCGCACAAGCCCTAAGACTGAATACGCGCCACCACGTCTTTAATGCCGTTTGCTCGAGATTGACTCAAATAACGATCCAGCCCGATAGCAGAAAAATAAGCATGAAAATCAAACTGGCGCAGGTCGTCAGGTGACAGCGTATTCACCTTTTCCTGGATGATCGCCAACACGCCGCGAATGATTTTGCTGTCTGACCACGCCAACATGGAACACGTTGGCAAGATATCGTCAGACAACGTCAGCCAAACCCGGCTCTGACACCCCTTCACCTCGTTGTCATCGTTACGCCTTTCAACGGGCAGAACAGCCAACTGCTTTCCGGCTAACATAAGCTGCCGCAACATATTGTCCCACCCTTTGGCGAGAGCGAGTTGCTGGGCAAGCGGTAGCGCGTTATTCGTCATCGAGTTGTTCACGCAACTCATCCGGCCCCGTTACAATACCCTCGCGCAAAGTACCTGCCGGAAACAGAACCAGCGCCACGTTGTTCTTTTTCAAGCCAGGCAACCAGGTGCTGGTAAACTCGTCCATTGCAATCGCCTGTGGCTGACTGTCGGGTAAGTCTTTTCGCTGCCAGCTGGCTACGCTTTCTTCATCGGGCCATAGTGGCAGACAGGTTTGTGATTCCAGCTCAACCATAACCCAGCCTTCTTTACCCATTAAACCCCAGATCTGGCCGGTTTCCTGGATTTTCTCAACCAGATACTCTGCGCGCTCGCGCGCTGGCAACTCACTTTTTTGTTGTTCAGTCACGTTTGTGTTCCACCGTCAAAATTGCGCGCAGTATAGCACACGCGACATTGTGAAAAAGGCCACCAGCCGTGACTTTTTGCCTGTCTTCCGTGACGATAATGGTTGTGAGTAACGCGAATGGGGCGAATTGCGGATTTCAGCCATAAAGGCGGTTATACCCCGAAAGGCTTTCTGATAAACTTCGCCTATATCGATTCACAGCAGTTAGCAAAACTATGAAAGTCATTTCTTTTAATATCAATGGTATCCGTGCTCGCCTTCATCAACTCAGCGCGCTGATAGAGAAACACCAGCCCGACGTGATTGGGTTGCAGGAAATCAAAGTAGACAACCCGCAATTTCCGGTAAAAGACATTGAGGCCATGGGTTACCAGGTGTTTTACCACGGCCAGAAAAGCCACTATGGTGTCGCTTTTATGGTGAAACAAACGCCAAAGCACGTACAGTACGGATTTCCCACTGATGACGACGATGCACAGCGTCGTATGATCATGATCACTGTTGAAAACGACGCGGGAGAACCGGTTACCATCTTAAATGGCTACTTCCCGCAAGGCGAGAATCGCAGTCATGAAACCAAATTCCCTGCCAAACAAAAGTTCTACAGTGACCTGATGGGATACTTAACAGAACATCACACGCCAGATGACAATGTGATCATAATGGGCGACATGAATATCTCGCACACCGACAACGACATTGGCATTGGTGAAGACAACCGCAAACGCTGGTTACGTACCGGCAAGTGCAGCTTCCTGCCAGAAGAGCGTGAATGGTTGAACACGCTGCTGGACTGGGGTTTACACGACAGTTTCCGTGCACAAAACCCGGATTGCAATGAGCAATTCAGCTGGTTTGATTACCGCTCAAAGGGCTTTAACGATAACCGCGGACTGCGTATCGATCTGATTCTGGGCACACAGAGTATGCATAATAAACTGGCAGAAACCGGCATCGATTATGAATTACGCGGTATTGAGAAACCTTCGGATCACGCCCCTATCTGGGCGACGTACAAGGGTTAAACCATGACCACACTTCAATTAGTGGGGTTAGTCGGTTTTGTGCTGTTGCTGGCTTACATAGTCAGGCACATTGACTGGCAAGCACTGGTCGCCAATAAACAGAAGCAGCACATGTTATTTGGCTGTGCTGCCGCGGTATTTTTCCTGTGGGTGTTTCGCGCCAGTGTGCCCGGAGGCCCGAGCCCCAGTGTTCACTTCATGTGGCTGGTAGCCCTGGCCTTAATTCTGGGCTTCCGGTTTTCCATTATTGCCGCCACACTGGCACTGCTGGGCGTGACCATTGTTGGCAAGGAAAGCTGGGCAATGCTGGGCGTAAATGGTTTGCTGGGCGTCGCTGCGCCTATCGCCTTTGGTTACCTGATTTTTATGCTGGCATTCCACAAATTGCCGCGCAATCTGTTTATCTACATTTTTATGTGTGCCTTTCTGCCCGGGGCATTGGCAATCGCGCTAAAGATTGCTCTGATGAGTGGATATTATGTTATGGATGACGTATACACCTGGAGTACAGTCAAAGACAGCTACCTTATTTTGATCCCGCTGCTTTTGTTTCCGGAAGGCATGCTTAACGGCATGACCATGACCATCCTGATCATTTATTTTCCGGGTCTGGCTTACACATTCCACGACAAATTCTACATTGACGGCAAGTAATCTCGCGGGTAAAGAACAATGCCGTTCTTTACCCAACTATTACGTCTGTTGACGCAACCCTTCCCCCTGCAGTCACTCCAAAGTGCATAACTTAACAGAGGATATGCACCATGAGCCCATTTCGCATTTTACTTTCGGCCATCTCATCAACGTTGATTGTCACCAGTTGCGCCAGTCAGCCTGAGCCGCCTGTAACGCCCCCCGACTTCTTTCATACCAATATTTCTGTGGAGGGCGCTAAACGTTTCAGCTTTAGCATAGCGGTTATGGCAGGAAACAAGGGCAAGGACAGCCGGGTCAAACTCAATGGTGGGCCAATGCCCAAAATGGGTAAAACACCGCCAGACGGTAAAGGTCCGCATATCGATCCCACCAGCAAACTCTATGAACATCTGGAAGCCAAACTCAGCGAAACCGGTTACTGCCGTGAAGGTTACACCGAAATCGACACCTACCAAACCGAAAGCCGATTAAACCTCATTGGCGAATGCAACGAGACAGCCACGGAACAGGACCGGGTGTTTTTTGTAAATCGGTATGGGTATTAGTATGTTAGGTAATGCGCTTCCCCATTCTGAGAATGGGGAGCAACTTATACTACAGGGAAAGACAAACTTACCACTAATCCATTCGGCGCGTTCAGGGCAAATTGGATTGTGCCGTTGTTTAATCTTACCGCTTCTGCCGCAATGGCTAGCCCTAAACCGAGTCCGCCGGTTTCACCCTGCCTTGCACTGTCGGTACGGTAAAACGCTTTTGTCAAGCAGGCCAGTTCGTCGCTCTCAACCCCCGGTCCGTCATCACTAATGCGAATAACAACCCGTTGGTCAGTACGCTCACAGGTGAGAGACACCGAGGAGTTTGCATATTTAAACGCGTTGCGCACCACGTTCTCTATAGCGGTAAGCATGGGCTCCTCATACACGTCAATAGACGCATCTATCAATGTGTGATGCCAGGCAATGTTCGACGCTTTAGCTTCAAATGCTGCGTCTTCACACAAATCGGTAAGTAATGCTTCCAACGTAAAACGCTGACGTCCTTGTTGAATAGCTCTGGCTTCCATTGTGGTTAAATCGGATAGCCGCTGAATATGCAGGTTCAGCAGTTCACTTTCTTTTTCAGCACGCTCCAACAAAGGCGCAATGCTGGTATCGGTACTCTTTTTCCTCAACAAGGCCAGTGTCATCTGTAACCGGGTGAGCGGCGTGCGCAACTCGTGAGAAATATCAGCACTTTGGCGCTTTTGGTTTTGGATCAGTGCGGCAATGCGTGCCGTCATGTCATTAAACTGCGCAAACAACCTGGCAAACTGCGTATTGGCGGCGTACTGACGATCAGGACTGGCAGGCGATTCTGTGTCAATTTTATGCTGAAGTTGCCCCTGCCCCACGGCATTGAATGCCTGACCGAGCCGGGTTAAAGGTCTGGCGATAGAGCGCACTAACAACCAACTCATCACACTGGTAACAACCAGAAACACTGCCAGCACGCCCCAAACCGGAAACATGCGGAATAAATCTGATGGGCGGGGACGCTCTGGTCGCCACAGAATTAACTTCCAATCAGCATTGCTGGTTAATGTCACAGGGCCTATCAGCTTCGTCCACTCCAGATTAATGTGACGCGGATGGTCGCTCTGCATAAAATACCAGAACCGCTTGCTTTCAAAGCGCTCCAACAGGTGTTCGCGTACCGGTGAGCTGGCCATCACCAATTTCAGATCATTGTCTACAATCATCATCTGATAAGGAAAGTTGCGGTCCAGCAGATTCAGTCTTCTGGTATTTAAGCGCTCAGGGTCCTGATGACGGGACAAATGCTTATCCACCCTTTCAGCCACAGAGGTCAGCAGACGACGCTCTTTACTGTTTAAATGATCGTCATCATCTAACTGCTGTAATATGAAAGAGGGTATGGCTATCGACAGCAGGCACACCAATAAAGTCAGCCAGAACCAGCCAAGCACTTTCACATTAAAACTACGAATAGGATTAATCACCCTGCGAATACTCCGTAACCACGGCCTCGCTGGCTTTTGATTTCACACGCAGAACCAACCGCCTGTAATTTCTTGCGCAAATTACTCACATGCGTATCAATACTGCGGTCGAACGCCTGCAGCTTGCGGCCCAGGCATTGTTCCGATAACGTTTCTTTACTGATCAGTTCGCCCGGCGACTGGCAACAGAGTTTAAGTAGCGCATACTCACTGCCGGTAAGCTCCAGCACTTCGCCTTTGCACTGCACTTCCATTTTGCTCAGATCGAGGGTTAAGTCTCCCAGCGAGAGTTGATTTGATAACGCCGGAGAATCTGACGCTTTGTCTCTGGTTCGGCGGGTAATAGCACGAATACGAGCCAGCAGTTCGCGATCATTGAATGGCTTTGCCAGATAATCGTCGGCGCCCAGTTCCAGACCCAGGACTTTATCGAGATCATCCCCTCGGGCTGTCAGCATTAATACCGGCAATTCACTTTGCTGACGCAGGCTTTTCAGCACGTCCAGGCCGTTGAGTTTCGGCAACATAACATCTAACAACACCAGTTCAATATCTGGCAACGACAGCGCTGCCGCCAGACCAGATTCACCGTCGGCCCGGTGTACTACGTCATAACCCGACAAGCTCAAAAATTCGCTTAATAGTTCCGCCAGGCCTTTGTCGTCTTCGATGAGTAAGATTGTCATGGTACTGCTACATTAGTTAATACAGGGTAATAATGCCTGACTTTTCATAGGTTCACACCACATTTGCACTTCTTAACGTTCCTTGGCATTTAATCCGTTAATCTTGTAATCGTCCTCATTAAGAGGGAACACCATTAACAGGAGAACATGATGAAACGTTCACTAAAACAACTTGGCCTGGCAACGTTTGCCGTATTTATCATTGGCGCAGGCGTAAGCGGTGTTGCCCTGGCGAACAACGCCAAAGAAGGCAAAGAACCGCCACTTATGCCACCTCAGTTGCACCGTGCACTGGGTGATATGGAACTCACTGACGCTCAAAAAGAGCAACTGCAAGCGTTACGTGAAAAACAAAAAGCGTTAAAAGACGAATTCTGGGCTGTTTTCACCGATGAACAGAAAACGGCGATGTTGGAAAAAATGATGCGTCATCAGCGCGACGACCGCAAAGGCGGAAAGCACCGCGACCACAAAAAAGGGAAACGAGGTGATCGCCCGGACCGCGGAGAGCGCCGAGGTGAAGTGCCAGAAGCGGATGATGTATCAGGTATGCCGCAGTAACCCATTTCTTCATAGGTGCAACCAACCTTTGCCGCGCAATCGCGCGGCTTTTTTACGCATTTAATTGGCAATGACAAAGCGCTGGACAATGGCATTGCCGTCTTGCAATTCGCTGTGTAACACGCCGCCATTGGCCGTGATCATACCGGCGGATGGTCCATTGCCTTTGTAGCAATGCACGTGAACATCGGTAATGCCCCGCTCTCGGGCTTTAACCAGTGTGTTGGCGAGCAACCATTTACCCAGCCCTTTGCGTCGGAAAGAGGGACGAATTCCCAGCCCGATATGTCCACCAGCATGACGTAGCGCTGGTGTCAGTTCATGTCTCAAGTTTGAAACACCGAGCAGTGAATCGCCTTCAACCAGCCAATAGGTTGAACTGGCAATAAACCCCTCAGGCAAGTCGATTCCCAACTCGAAGCTTTTCAGCTTTGATAACAGTGCAGGAAAATCGTGGTGAGGAAAGTCCATAGGAAAAGGGTAACGTTCTTCGTCGCCCAACTCCTCGATGTAACCTTTGTAACTCGACTCAAACCGGGCGTGCGGCGCAACCAGCTCCAGTGTTGACTCACTTTTCATCCGCAGGCTTTTCCGGCAAATCGTTACACAGCTGGCAATACACATTGCGTTTGAAATTGTAAGCACGGGTAACGGCAAAAATCGCCAGCGTAATACATGCCCAGGTAATGGCAAACATCATCGCATCGTTCAGGCTATGGCCTTTGATGTACTGTGTGAAGGTAAATAACGTGAACAGTAGCGGCAGTGCCACGGCGTATTGTTTTAACCATTTTTTAATTGGCATGATAGTCCCTTTTTATTGCGCAGATTTACGCTGTTTTTCCATTAACCAGCGGTCGAGCGCATTGCCGAACGCTTGTTTTTCACTTGCCCCCAACGGCGGAGGCCCCTTAGTTTGCACACCACTGCTGCGCAGTGTGTCCATAAAATCACGCATATTCAGTCGCGACTTGATATTTTCCTTCGTGTACATTTCACCACGCGCGTTCAGTGCCAGCGCGCCTTTAGTGATCACTTCATCGGCCAGTGGGATATCACTGGTAATAACCAGATCCCCAGCTTCACAGCGCTGAACAATTTCGTTGTCGGCTACGTCGAATCCCTTTTGAACCTGCACACTGCTTACATACTTCGAAGGCGGTGTTTTCACATACTGGTTAGCCACTAAACATACATGCGTTTGTGTGCGATTCGCCGCCCTGAACAGCATTTCTTTAATCACGACCGGACACGCATCGGCATCCACCCAAATTTTCATATTCGATTCCTGTTAGGCGGTAATATCACCTTAATCATTGTTTCTCATGCTAAAACGAATCCCGCTAAATTACTACGCTTTAACGCATAACCCATGTGACTGATAAGTTAATTGTTGACTTTATGGCGTTCCTTATATAGAACGTTCGATATATAGAACAGCAAAGTGATGCTATGGACCAATCAACATTAAATACGCTCGGTCGCCACCTGCAGGCAATGCGACAAGCCAAGGGGCTGTCATTGTCGCAATTAGCCGCTGGCGCCGGGATTGCCAAATCCAATTTATCGAGATTAGAACAAGGGAATGGCAATCCCACGCTGGACACAATCTGGCGACTGGCTATGCAGCTAAATGTGCCTTTCGGGGCTCTGGTTCATCCATTGAGCGGCAGCGTTGGCGAAGCCGGTGTTGAGGTAAAACTGATCGATCAGGGCAAAGATAAGCCCAATGTCGATGCTTACTGGATGTCGATTGCACCGGGCACACATCGACAGGCAGAGGCTCACGCAACCGGCACTCAGGAAACCATTACTCTGATTAGCGGCAGCCTTGAAGCGGGATTACTCGATGAAGCTACGTGTTTGTCGCCCGGTCAAAGCGTGACATTTGCTGCCGACAAACCACACGTTTACAAAACCGGTAAAGACTGGGCGACGTGTCTGATCACCATTGTTTATACGGGAAACACTTAACATGGCTACATCTTTGAAAGCCAACACATCAAGGGGTTGGCAGTGCGGACTGCTGGACGCCCTCCCCTTACTCGGTGGTTACATTCCGGTTGCTATTTCTTTTGGGCTCATTGCGTCACAGGCAGGATTCAGCGCACTGGAAGCCACGTTGATTTCGCTGTTTATTTATGCCGGCGCATCCCAATTTCTACTGGTCGCAATGGTAGCGTCTGGTGCGCCGTTGTGGCTGGCCGTCAGCATGACGATGCTGGTAAATGTTCGCCACGTTGTATATGCCCCTAATCTGGTGCCTTTTCTTTCACAAAGCCGGGCATGGCCGTGGTTAATGCACGGACTCACGGATCAGATTTTCGCTCTGGCACACACGCGATTAGCCGAATTGAACGACGAGGACAAAGTAAGCTGGTACACAGCAGCGTCTCTGCTCGCCTGGGCTAGTTGGGTGCTGGGTACCACGCTTGGCGCCATTGCTGGCGACACACTCACCCAACAATGGCCATTAATGGACGCCGTTATGCCCTTTGCCCTGCCCGCATTGTTTATAGTGTTATTGGCACCGCGATTTTCAGACAAACAATGGTTTTATACCCTGAGCGTTACAATGGTATCGGCCATGTTGCTTGCCATGACCGCTTTTCAACATGCAGCGATCCCCCTGGCAGCTCTATCGGGCGGCATGACTTTCTATTTGCTTAACAGACCTCACAATAAGCCGGAGCAAGAACATGCAAACTGACATATGGATTGCCATCGTTGTTGCCGCGTTGGGGACGTTTGCTATGCGGGCGTTACCACTTATGTGGACGCAGCGGCATTTCAACAAACACAAAGCCAATAATACAGAAGCGCAGCTGCCTACCTGGATAGGTGTATTGGGACCACTGATGATTGCTGCGATGCTCGGCGTGTCACTGATCCCCAAAGAAACCAGCATGGCAGGCTGGCTGGCAACGGTTGCCGGCACGCTGTTAACCGTGCTGATTTGGCGAAAAACCAGAACGCTGGGGCTACCGGTACTGGCTGGCGTACTGGCTTTTGGTGGCGTTTACGCCTTACTTGCCTGATGCAGTGTTTTTGTGGTGCCGGTTCTGGCTGTGGGAAGTTACAAGCGTTCGCAAGCTCGGGCACAGGCACAGGCACAGGCACAGGCACAGGCACAGGCACAGGCACAGACGTTAGCACTTCAACGTATAGTGATCGAATTGGGTAATTTTGTTGTATCCCTTCCGCTTATAAAGGCGCTGTGCAGTTTCATTGTCGACGGCCGTTGCCAGTTTTACCATTACAGCATGGTTTTCTGTTGCGAATGCCGCCACTTCATTGAGCAGCGCTTCGCCAACGCCATTACCGCGACAATCCGGTGAGACGAATAAATCGTTTAAAATGTAGATCGGGCGCATGGAAACACTGCTAAACGAAGGAAATAACTGGGCAAACCCGGCCGCACAACCCGTTTCGGTAACTGCGAGTAAAATCGTCGAATCGCCCAGCTCCATACGCGCAGAGATAAACTCCGTAGCGGCCGCCCTGTCACTCGGTTGCCCGTAAAATTGCCGGTACTGATCGAACAAATCCGATATATCACCTAAGTGAGCCTTGTTGGCCACAACTATATTGAAATTCATTTACAACTCCGCTCTGATCTATGTCTGCTCAAATCATATCATTGTGGTAGCGAAGATAGGCAAACTTCACAGCAGATAAAAATGCCAGTCTATGAGGGTTATTCGATTAACCCCTGGCGAATCAATTCAGAGCGAATAGCAGAATGAGTGCGCCCGAGCGCTTTTGCAATGTCACCGATAGTCTCATTGTTGGCAAAACGTTTAGCTACCTCTTCTCGTGTTTCGTCTGTCCACGGAAGACCTGCATTGAGTGGTACGCCTTTATCAATATTTGCCTGTTGTTTTTCTTCCAATGTCATTTTAGGCCTTGGCGATCTATGCTCGACGCTCGATATTCGCTCCAGGGCATAAAACAAAGCACGGATCACCTGCGGCTGATTGTAGGTTGAACTGGGTTCATACGGCTCGCCGGAGATGGGATCAATGCCGCTCGCGAGTGCTTTAAGCGTCGAGATATGTTCCTGATACATGATATTCATCCGAATCCTTGCTGAAAATTAATACACTTAAATTAACACACAATCGCTGGGTAAAACGCTGGTCAAAAGTCGGGGTTTGCTGCAGTAAAATACAGCAAGCGAACTCGCCTTTTGGTTGGCAAAAAATTTTTGCGCTGAAGACAAAAAATCTGATTCAGAATTACTTAAAAATTGCTTGCGCGGAATTGGATTTAGCCTAATATGCGCGCAACTTGCTGATAGCCAATCAGTGTCTGGGCTCCCCTCGAGCGCCGGCGAGTAACTATTCAGAATGAAACCGGCTGTATTAACGAATAATGCAGTACTCGTCGAATACACAAGCTATGTTATGTAGCGCTAAGAGGACCCTAATGGCCCCAGAATATCTTGAAATTGTACCTGCGACGCCTGTTGTATCAGAGCGAAATGACAACCTGGCAGAAGCTGAGCGCATTCGTCGCTTAGTGGCATTGCACGGTTCGCCACTGCTGATCCTGGATTGTGAAGCTGTTCGCCGCCAATACCATGCCTTACAGGCAGCGTTGCCAGGTGTTGACCTGCATTATGCAATTAAGCCACTGCCACATGCGTCAGTGATTGCTACGCTGCGAGATGAAGGCGCTTATTTCGATCTGGCCACCAATGGTGAAGTCGACATGGTTGCCGAAGCGGGTGTAGACCCAATTCGCACCATCCATACGCACCCAATTAAGCGCGATAGCGATATTCGTTATGCTATGGAATATGGCTGCAACACGTTTGTGTTCGACAACCCGGATGAGCTGAAAAAATTCATCCCTTATGCCGGTAAAGTCAATCTGTTGCTACGACTGAGTTTCCGCAGTCCGGACGCAAAAATCGACCTGTCGAAAAAGTTTGGCTGTAGTCCGGATGCCGCAATGTCGCTGTTACAACAAGCCGCTGACCTGGGGATCCGCGTAAAAGGAGTGTCGTTCCACGTAGGATCACAGGCATTGGAGCCTACCAAGCACGTTGAAGCAATCAACGCCTGTGCCCTGATAATACAACAGGCCCGCGCTGAAGGCTTACCGGCGTTAGAGGTGGTAGACATTGGCGGTGGCTTCCCGGTGGATTATATCGACCAGGTACAGCCTATCGACACGTTTTGTGCGCCGATACGCGCTGCATTAGCAACATTGCCAGCCGGTACTCGTCTGGTGGCAGAACCGGGCAGATTCATTGCTGCACCGGCTATGACAGCGGTATCGAGTGTAATGGGTAAGGCGATGCGTGATGGCCGTTGGTGGTATTATTTGGACGATGGCGTTTACGGCTCGTACAGTGGCCGTATTTTCGACTATAACCACTACCCTATCGATAGTCTGGACTTTTTTGGTGAGCGCAGCCCGAGTGTGCTGGCAGGCCCGACATGTGACAGCGTCGATGTTATTGAAGATGACATCATGTTACCTGAGTTGGATTGTGGTGCGTTGATTGTCGGCCGCATGATGGGCGCTTACACGTCTGCTACGGCAACTGATTTTAACTTCTTCAAAAAAGCGGAAATCGTAGTCATCAACGAGCACGTTGCTGAAGAATGCGATGTGGTGCCGTTAACAGCCTGATCGAAAATGCGTAAACCGGTCAATTGATGAAAAGCATCCATTGACCGTTAATATGCTCACATAAGTTCTGAGTGGCAGGGTTATATCCCATATAGCACTGCCGCTTTACTCTACTCTGGATTGCGGTTGTTACCCAATGTGGCTACAGACAAACGCCTCAGGTAATCACGCCCTGTAAGGCCATAACTCACAAAAATTACACCTACCGATACACATATCACGCCTTGAACCCAGAAAAACGCCTCTGTATAAACCGCATGCACCTGGCTGATTAGCATCAATAGTCCCAGGCATAGCCCTATCGCCCTCATCACAGTCATTTTTGCATTTCCTTTGTTTAGCCTCGCGAAAAGAGTATCACCGGTAACATTGGCCACATCATGAGCAAATCCAAATACCGGGTCCAGGCAGATTGTAAGCTTGTCACGCCATTTAGCGCGTTACTTACTACCGTTCCCTGCGCTACACCGCGCAACAGTGAATCTTCATACACAACATACAAGTGACCGGCATCGTCAGAAAAAATGGCAATTCGCTGTTCACCAAAATCCGCGTTTGAAACATCAACCTGTTGCAGTGTGAGAGTCAACGGCTCGGTCAGCGCAGTAAATTGTTGCTGGTACATCACACCATGCCGTGTCTCACTGGTGTATATATGGATCAGATCCGGCGAGATAAGATCAGACACATCACCATGACTGGTCAAGCCCCACGTAACCTGGAATGTAGCCTGCTCGCTTAAATAGGGATACAGCAAACTATTGCTGGATTTGTCCCAGGCCAGCACGCTACAAGGAATAGCGACAGACAGTACCGCAAGGGCTTTGTAAGTCATTGACCAGGGCCAGATGATAACCAACAGCCCTAAAACAAACGGAATTGCCCAGAAAAACCCTGACCAGCCACGATTAATACTGCCGCCCAAAATAAACAATGCACAAACAATGAAACCAATTAGCCGTAATGCAACAACTGCTGTCATTGATGAAATGTCCGTCCCTGGTATGTGAAAATTGCAACGTCGTTTTACGTTGCTACGAAATGCAGACTAACTCAGCGCTCCTGATTTGGGAAGGCCCGATGATATATGCAGGTACCGCAGTTCTTGCAGGACAAAGTAACGGAGAGTCGGTAATCCACACATTGAAAAAAGAATCCGTAAACCAGTTTGCCAACCCGGTAAAACGTAAGTACAAACGCCGTTGAAACCATAAATCCAACGGTGTAAACGTTAAGCTGGATAAGCGCGATATCTACGACCAACTCGGCGAGTAACACTGCAACCACTTTGTGTTGCCGCTCTGCCACTGCAACTCCCAAGGTCACAAAAGCCACGGTGAAAGCGAGAAATGATGACGCCTCCAGTAAATAGGCGGCTACCCATACCGGGAACGTAAGCACAGCGCTCAGTAAACAAAACCCAATGGCATCCACTGCCGACATCCACATTGACACTCGCGGCAACGCATAAGCATCACAATGCCTGAATGCACGATGTGCATAAATCCAGGAAAAGCATTTTTTACTTAACAATGTGATCAATTTACGCATACTTTTGTTGTGTTAGTGTTTGGGGTCGAGTCGTATTTTGACACACTATACCAATGTGTTCTTTTGAACAAACCAAACGAAACGAGTTTACGTTTACAATCACGGGCTAGCTGTTCGCGCTACTTAACAATTCGCTTTGCGCGCGGATTCCACACAACCCGCCTCTGTCTGGCCACCACATGACATGCAAGTAAGGCATTAACCCCGTTTTGGGAGCAGCAACAAAGGCCCCCACAGCCATATCGTCAGTAACGGTATAATCCAGCGGAATTGACACTTCACTGAGTTTGAACCCACCCTCAAGCTTGCGGGTATAGGCCAGCGTTACCTCAAGACGGGTTAACCCCGACAATGACGCTGGCAGAGTAAAGCTGTACTCATGCTTTCCGGTTTCTTTTGAGATCTTAACTTGACGGTCATACTGCGCACCATGTTCAGGTATCATGCAGGCATTGGCAGTGTTAACACAGGCAAAGATGCCTAACATTGCGAACCACTTCATCGCTTGGATAAACTGTTCAAACACCGTCATTCGGCTTTAGTGCCAGGGCGTTGCAGCTTCATTTCCAGCATAGAAGACTGAAAACCTACTTTTTCATATGCATTGATTGCGGCGCGGTTGTCGGCGTAGACATCCAGATAAAAATCAAACACCTGCTTTGATTCTGCCCACGCCATCAGCGTGTCGATAATCTGCTTATTCAACCCCATTCCTCGGTATGCTGGCGCAACATACATAAACCCCAGATAGCCGTGAACATTGTGCACTAGTGAGGGTTTCGACTGTCTGATTTGTACATAACCGGTCGCTACAATTGCGCCGTTATCCTCTGCTACCAACAAATAGCTGTCGTCATCGGTAACCAAAGCAGGAATATCGTAATAGCGTGCGCCTTGCGCTTTGATCGCCGAATTAAACGGACGCTCAGCGTCGACAACGGCCTGTTCGAGCGCCAGCAGCGCATTCACGTCGCTAAGTGTTGCTTGTCTAATTTGCATAGTTAGTCACATTTTTCTTATTGTTGAGTTTATGGATTGGATTTACTTGAGGCTGTCGTCATCTCTAACGTCGGGATTACTGTGTATTTTGCGACTGACAATGGTTAACACCAAGCCGCCACGCCACTGATTCAGTAAGGCAAAAAACGGGTACCCAAAGACTGCCAGCAATATTAACACAAAAGGACTCAACACCATTGCCACCGCAATTTGGCTGAGCGATAGCCCTTCTATTCCTGCCAGAGCAAACACACCTAACATAGCCAGATAAAACAAATCCAGCGCTAAGCCATAAATAGCAAAGAGTTTCACAATTGAGGGGAAGCTCAACTGCACCCGATTTTGCTGTTTCAGGCGAGCCGTCATTCTCTACTCCCCCACCAGGCCAGCCGACACAGCAGTACCGTACTTCAACAGCAGGGTAAAGCCCCAAAACAGTATAAACACGCCCCAATAGAGTGCTTTGTGTTGGCGAAATAAATGGGTATCGCCTATCAGTGACACGAGCTTATGCCGGCCGTCGTAAATCAGCGCGACCACCATTAAAAGCAATACCACGTTGACATAAGGTGTACCACTCCAACCCAGCGAAAAGGTGATTACCGTAATGCACAATTGCATAGGTAACAGCAGAAGCGCACCGATTAACCGAAACTGGGGAAAAAACAGTACGATGCCGGTAATTAACTGCGCCACGGCAACTAAATATCCCAACAACCCCAGCCCATATTTAGCCAGTTCGTCGACCAACCAGACCGGGCCGATAATATTAGGGAACCAATGAAAGAACTTACTGATGCCAGCGGATGAATAAATAACCGCAAGCAATAACTGACAGACCATTAGACTTCGTTGAAACACTCCATGTCTCCTTTATACACACCAGATTGAGCGTTTGTGTGGTAAAAAACTAAACCCGAATACGGTTAACGCCGTAGCATTACACTTAATGATCAGGTGTTCAATGAAAAGACGTAGCGTGTAGTTTGCATATTTGTATCGTTTTATTTAAAACGCACTAATGTGTACAAACGTCGTTTACTTAAGCAGCCAAAGAAATGTTAAAACTCGTAATCAGTGTTATCGCAGTCATTTTTATATGCGCATTTGTCTTTGTACAATTGCACTCTGCGAAAGACATTCCTGTTGAGCAGCTTAAACCACAATGGACGACTTCGGCCTCATCATTCATAAAGATTGGTGGTTTATCTTTGCATGTGAGTGACGAAGGCGTTAAAAACGACGCCACGCCAATTGTGTTGATTCACGGCACTGGTGCGTCACTTCACACGTGGGACGGCTGGACCTCAACGCTCAAACATCAACGCCGGGTGATACGTTTTGACTTGCCGGGCTTTGGTCTTACCGGGCCTGAACCCCAAAACAACTACACCATAGAAAACTACACTGACTACCTTATAAAGCTGCTCGATGCTCTGGGTATTCCTAAGGCCATTATTGCTGGCAACTCTCTTGGCGGCTATATAGCCTGGGCAACCGCTATTCGATACCCTGACAAGGTATCGAAACTCGTGCTCGTCGATGCATCCGGCTACCCTTACCAAGCAGAGTCTGTCCCTATTGCATTTAAGCTCTCTCAAAACAAGTCAGCAAAAATACTGTTAAAGAATTTCATCCCTAAATTCATAGTCAGAAGCAGTATCGAAAATGTTTACGGCGATCCCTCTTTGGTCTCTGATGACTTGGTAGACAGGTACTATCAACTTGCACTTCGTGAAGGTAACCGCGCTGCGATTTCAGAGCGCTTTACCCAGACTCAACCTGGCGATCTGCGCTTTAAACTTGGCGAACTCACCATTCCCACCTTATTACTTTGGGGCGGCAAAGATAAGTTAATTCCACTTCACGTGGGCGAGCAGTTCAAAAAAGACATTCCTCACAGCACGCTTGTCGTTTTTGATGAACTGGGGCACGTACCGCATGAAGAAGCACCGGAGACAACACTGTCGCCGGTGCTGGCATTTATTGACGCACCGCACTAGCAACGCAAAACATCAGCTGTTTTTAGCCAGCGCTAGCCTGGCACCAAAACCGATAAACACAATACCAGTAATAGTATTCAGCCACACCTTAAAACGCGGGCTGTTGGTTGCTCGTTTGACTTTTGTCAGGGTGAACACCATAGCTGTAAACCAGACAACATTCACAGTGGCATGTGCAGTGACCAGGGTATAAGCACTCAATGCACTGGCGTCGGCCGACATAAATTGCGGAAACGCCGCTAAGTAAAACACCGAGACTTTCGGGTTTAGCATGTTGGTGAGAAACCCTTCGGCAAAAGCGTTTTTTAGTGCTGTGGGCTTATGTTGTGGCGACGCAACCTCAGTGGCAATAGCGGTTCCTTTCATGAAGGCATTGCGGATCGCTTTTATTCCAAGCCACATCAAATACAACGCCCCCAGCATTTTAAAAATAAAAAACGCGGTGGCAGACTGCACCAGCAAAATAGAGATACCAAACACAGACAACGTGCCATGCAAATAGAACGCGCCAACAAAACCAGCAACGTTAGCCAGCCCAGCCCGGTGACCAGACAGCGGCACGGTTTTCGCGATCAGGAAACCATTTGGCCCGGGCGAAATCACCAGTAAAGTGGCGACGGCCACAAAAGTAAAAACCGTATTTATATCCATGCTAACTCTCCATTAATCACTAAAAAGAAGGTATCAACTTTGTGCACCAAACTTGCTTAGGCGCTGTTCACAGTGTTCTGTGCATGCTTTTCTAATCAACCGTAATAGGTTCAATCGTAACGGCTCTCCGACGCCCTCAACTGTACGCCATCGTGTTGGAACGCGCCGTATGATTAGCTTGCCCTTCAGGGTTTATTAAAGGCAGTAATACCCCAATACTGGCTGGACTTTTGCGTTTGAGTAAAACCACGTTGTCGCAGCTGTTTCCTCATATGTAGATTTATATAACCATGGGCGAAGACAATGACGTTTTGTTCTGTTTCAGCCAGCGCAATAAGTTGATTAGCTGCACGCTTCGCGCGGATTTTCGCTTCACGGTAAGACTCAAATTTACCGGGTACGCCCACAGTCCACAACGCTCTGCAAAGATAAACCCAGGTCCATGCATTCAGCTTGATAGGCAACTTATACCGGGGGATGTCCATTTCACGAAATTGCGACGACTGCAGTGAGGGCGACCGGTCTAAAGCAATCTCGCAACTGTGCACCGCTCTGGGAAGATCACTGGCAACAGCATAGTAATGTTGATAGTGGTGAAATACGCTCAAATCAGGCTTGCTGCTCTCGTCAACCAATGAATGGTTGTAACGCTTTACCCAGCGCCCAAAACCAGCGCTATTAACCTTCTGATTTTCAGCGCCAGTCGGCCTTCCATGCCTTACTAATACTATGTTCATTAAATACCTGTACGGCTTTTTACGTTGACTCGTTTCAGCAGCCCATCATAGGGTTATATTTTACTCTAGCTTCATAGGGAAGAACGAATAACCAGCACCGGGTTTACGTCGAAGATAAGTAAACCAATTAACCTTACACATTTCACATAAATAAATCATTGGCGGTGCCGGCTCTCTCTCTGGGTTTCTCAGTAAATTATGCAGATGAGTATCATTTTTGATTAATTCTACAGCCTTTAATTCGGCCTGCTCCTCATTGCAGGCTTTAACCCATCGAGTAGTAATAAAGCCAAGTAATTCTTCTTTACCATCAAATTCGATAAAAAAGTTTTCGCCCTCTAACATAACTTGAAAATAACTCATCTCTTCCCTGTACCGTTATCACCTATGTGGGTAGCTGAAGCTGCGGATTGTTAGCTGCCCTTCTATTCTAAATCTTCATCGTAAATACGAGTAAAGTTCTCAAACTCTGTACCTATAAGGTCTTTTTCAATAACAAGTTTTGCAATCTCAAAATCGACCACATAGTTGCAGACTTCCATAGTATCACTGCCAATACTGCCGCCGTCACAGTGCCCTAAACCAGTCCACCCGAGTGTTTCGTTTAGGCGATCCTGAAGCCTTGCTCTTTTATCAAGATCTTCAGGAGTCCCAAAACCATCTGCAGAGTACTCAACCATTAGGGTAAACGTCTGATCAACTTCACTGAATCCAATAGCAATTAAATCATCAATTTCCTTTTGAATCGCTTTCTGAGGATTGTGAAACAGGCTCTTTTTAAGCACTTTACTCTTGCCAGTCGTTCCGAGCTCTCCCCAGTGAACCCGATGAGAACCATCATCATTAGACCAAGTCTCCCAATACTCTTTTTTCTCTTCAGATAAACGGTAAAGTTTCAGCATGATTTGTCATCGTGCATAACAACTCAGCTGTTTTTCAATTTACTAAAGAGGTGGCAATCATAAATGGCCCCCTGCTTGAAAATGGCATGTTTAAGCACGCCTTCCTGCTGAAATCCTGCTTTCAGCAACAGCTGTTTTGAAGCGTCGTTTGGTGAAAACACATTGGCGAAAATCCGCACAATATTGGTGTTTGTGAACACATCCTCTACGAGCTGTTCAATTGCGCCCAGCATAATGCCTTTGCGCCAGTGTGCTTGCGCGAGCCAGTAACCTATCTCTGCCGAGCGTTCATATTCAAACTCACCTCGATTCACACCAATGCAACCTACCAGCTCGTCGTTAACTGTAATTGCTTTGATTAGACCACTTTTACTGCCCTCTTCTACCCACCACAGCGCATCCGCCTTGGTATAAGGTTGCGGAATTTTTGTCGACAGAAAAGCGGTTACGTCGCTGTCGTTCAGGATTTCAACCAACCTTTGGGTATCGTGAAATTGAAAGTCTCTGAGGGTGAACATACCTGGTCCATTATTTTTAAGATGAAAACAACACCGCTTGTAGCAAACTAGCTGTTTACAACAAACACTGCGGCAACGGCAAAAAACCAACAAAGCGACAGAACCAGCACCATTTTGAGCATGCTTGAACTTGCCTTCATCCGAAACAAAGTGAAGCCTGAATAGACTGCTGGAAGCAATGCGCCAATCTCGCCCAGCGCGAGCCCTTTGACGAGACCAACAACGGGGGCCCATTCGCTTTGAATAAAAACCATTTCAGTAATGAATGCAAAAACACCCAACGCGATACAGCCTAACAACAAATAAAATGCCCTGTCTTCGCACTTTTTATATTCTGTACTCGTCATTCTCGGCCTCCTGCCCTAACCGTCACGCATTGGACTTCAGAATGAAACAAACCAATCGCTTGCGTTACTGCCCGTGAACAACAGGCACTATCCAGTCAGCCCATGCCTGCCATTTAAATACAGTGTGCATTGCAAGTGCTAACAAGCAAAACAAAGCAAACGACAACAACGTGCTGCCATGCAACCGCTTGGTTGTTTTCCAGTCGTACATCATTAAGGTCGCATAAACCATAAACATAATTACAAACATGGAATACCCGGGCAACGCGAGTAAATGAACTGCTCGATTAAGGCCTTCGGGCATCATTTGAATAGCCGCTGCAATCATAAACCGCTTGTGGTGGGCAGGCTGTTTGACAGATAACACACCCAACACATAAAGCACGGCGAATAGCGTCCATTGAAGGAAAGCGCCACCAAGAAAGCCGCCAGCCCTAAGCCTGGCCTGAGCGTCGTCGACGCCAAACACGCCAAAACACGCCATCCGCTGATAAAATTCAACGGCCATAACCGGACCGGTGATCAATATTCCAATAACCAGAATCACGCTCAGTGTGCCAATGATTTTATGACTGGCGTACTTGCCGGCAGCAGATAAGCGGATTTGATTGAGCAGTAACACATACCAGGCCGCACTCATTGCGCCGTGCAGACCTGTCCATAGCGATATTCTGGCAATGTTGTTGGGGTTATTTGTCCAGTTGAGCGCAAAACCGCCGAAAACCACAACGGTGATGGCAAGGGCAAAGACGCCAAAAAAGCGGTTGTCCAAGGGTGATACCGCCGCTGATTTATTACTCACAATACTAGACTCCATGTCAAAAACGTCCTGTTCGCAGGCATTTTAGATATTTTGGCTATTCATAATGCACTGATATTAATACATAAACCAGTTGATTTTGTGACGGAAACTAAGCAGAACAGGCTCGTAATCGAGTAGAACCTTGTTTAACAACAGTCATCACGCATAGAGGGTTGGAATAATTGGTCCAGTCCCCCTGGCATATAGAGTCTGCTGAATACTGTTGAAGCCATCCAGCCTGTAAGTCTTCGGAAGGTAGCTCGGATGTTGAACCTCTGGCGATTATTCAGCACCAGGGCCAATACTGTCAGATACACCACCGCCAAAGGTTTTGTCTTGTGTAACTTGTATATCCTGGCTCCTGTTGAGCAGCCACACGCCTATTGCTGCCAGAAACGGAACCAGCCAAACCAATAACATTTGTGCGCCTTTCTGGAAAGTATCCAAATCATCACGTTTCATTAAGAATACAGAAACGCTTGCATTCAAAATAAATAGAATTGCCATCACGACATACAAAATTTCAACGTCCATTGAATCACCTCTTCCTGGCGAGATCTTTAAAAATGGAACTCTTCTCGAATTAAAACTCAACACTACCAATAATCGCTAGCAGGCCAATCGGGAACAATAGAACCCACTGCAGCAACTTCATCAAAGCCTTAGCTTGAATAAGTAGTGATGCCTGCGCATAAACAGAAAAAAACATGGCGCTATACACCTATGGAGCGCCATGTTTGTGTCCCTCTTGAGCGCTTTGTTAGACATCTTCGTCAACCGCTGCATCAAAAGATGCCTGGCATTTGCTCTTCGCATGTTTCCAGAGCAATTATGTCTTGTTCATTCCATTGGTCTAATCGATTTAAAACACTGGTATAGCATGCAGAAGCTCTGACATTAATTGCTAAATAAGTATTGTCCCAACGTTCCAGTGAACAATCTAATTCACGAATTATTTTGATGTATTTTTCTTGTTGTTCCCTAGTTACTTTTTTGTCGAAAATAATTCTAAGGGTGCTATTGCCACTTCTTTTAACCACTTTCTCAATTTCCAAGATTCCGTCTTCGTCGGGTTTAGCTTCAACCTCATCTTTAAAATTGAGTGAATAAGAGAAAAATGGGACGTTTTCTAAACGATAGATATTACTACCGAGAGGCTCGGCCCACATCGATTCCCCACCAATCATCCAATGGTTTGGAAGAGAAACATGCACTTTCATTAAACCGTCGTTATTCACTCTGATGCCTAACACCTAAGTAAGGGGCAAATACACGTAGGCTAAAATTGGAACGAAGCGACTGAACCTACGTGTATTTGTCCCAGCAAGTTTGCGAGCGAGTTTAAGCGCTTGTTAGCTCAGCACCTTGCGCCTTCCTTGCGATAAATGCGACTGACCCCGAGTACACATCCATAAATATGTGCGCCAATATAGCAACAACAATACTTTCGAAATACAAATATATACCGCATAGCAAAACACCCACAACAGCTGTTTTTATGACATGCTTCCAACCAAGATATATATGCCAAAAGCCGAAAATGATGCTACTACCAATAACGGCAACTAGCCCGCCTGTATGTTGCTCAATGAAGCTAAACAAATACCAACGGAAAATAAGCTCTTCGCACACACCAGCACTAAATGAGACCAGCAATGTAAAAAATAAAAACTCTTTACGTGATGATGGCAGTATTTCTACAAATGACTCGCCACCGTCTTCAAATGCGTTTAAAACCTGAAGTCTGACACTTTTATCTTTATTGATTGAATAAAGCACATATTTCATATATGCAATAAACACCGCAAACATAAAGAGCGCCAAATAACCTTTCCAAGTAGTAGACGGTAGGTATTGTGGAGGTTCTATTTTTAAGACACCATTTAAAAAGCAAAAAAATAAGAATCCAGTGACAGCCCACAACATGAAAGAAGTTTTTACGTATTCGGTACACTTATTTCTACATTTATATTTTTCCAAGACTAAATCGAACAATGGAAATAGAAGTATTGTAGACAGAAATGCAATTTCCATCGTTTGCACTGCAATCATCCTTGTGTAGAGCTAAATTTTCACTAACGGGCGCAAGAACGCAGGGTATAATGGCGAAGCCGCCCCGCGGGCGACATAATTTTTTTGTTAAGTACTTGTGCCATTACCACACTACAACTTTTTTTGGCTCAAAGCCACTAACCATACAACTACCCAACACTAGTTCGCCGCGTTCAGCAGCTGTAAATGCCTCTTCTGTGGGAAAGCCCATTACATAGTGCACAATTTTTGGTGGTCCATTCAAGTCGATAAACGTGAAGTCTAAAGGGATAAGGCGTCGAAACAATGAATACAAACCAGGCGATAACTTTAGTTTTTTGATTTCTTCTAAAAATGAAAGCAGCGATAAAAACAAATAAGCATAAAAAGCCTAGATTACGATAAGCCAAAAAGCTCCATAAGATACTACTGAGAACAAGAATCGTTTTGCTTCTTTACTTTGAAAAATCATGTGAATCTACATCAGCACCTAACGGCCCAACAACGGGCGCTGGCACGTAGGGCACAATAGCGAAGCGGCCGTGCGAGCTTGCGTCCCAGCGAGCGAAGCGAGAGCCTTGAGTGGTTTGTTATGTCCGTTTTCCAAAATCATCCTTGAATTTCTTAAATTTGAATTCGTTTATAGAGATGAGGATCGTAGCATAAGCGATAACAACAATAACTGCTCCCATAATTTGTTGGTTCTGAGACCATTCTAGGTATTGCATGATTCTAAATGTAACAAACATGACAATTACACCGCGGAAAAGCATCCAGACCTGAGACTTATCTTCTTTGTACTCATTGTATAATTCTCGCATTGCATTATCGGATTCCACCGCTTGAATATGAGCAGCCTTTGAAGGGTGTTTTTCAATCGTATCCAAGAGTAGTGAATAGCGTTCGGGAAATTTTTCCTTGTCTAAGCTTTCCTTAATGTCATACAGATCTTCTAAATCATATTTAGAGAAATCGGGCTCCATTTTTTCTCCTAGGACATAACGGCCCACAAAACGGGCAAAAATACGTAGGCTATACTATTGAGTGAAGCGAAGGGAGCCTACGTGTTTTTGTCGCAGAGAGCTTACGAGCGAGTTTATGCGATTGTTAGGTTAACTACTCTAAAAAAGCGCCTTGCAGCAAGAGCCTATTAACATTGTGATGTATGACTACAAGCCCAATGGCGCAAATTGCAAGAAACACAATTGTTGCCAAAATATACTCTACCCAAGCTAACCACTTAATTCTATTTTTATGCTCGAGAATTAACTCTTTTCTGTAAGCGCTTGATAGTAGAAAAGGCCAAGCAAGATATACAAAGCGAGGTCCGCTGGCTAATTCTGCAAAAAAATCTAAAACGTCGCCTAAAACGGGAATTCTGGATAGCACGATAGCTACAGCGAGAAATACCCCGAAAACAAGTAAGCTAATTACAGCAACCAAAATTTCCATTTATAGGTTTACCTACCCCCACTTAGGGGCACAAATACGCAGGCTATAATACGGAGCGAAGCGGAGGGAGCCTGCGTATTTGTGTCCCAACAAGCGCCAGCGAGTGCCTACAGTGGATTGTTATGCACGTCTTTGCCTGATACGTAATCTGTGTATAGCAATAGCCCCAATACTGCCACCAGGCCAAGCAAAAATAAACTAGAAGCACTGATTGACCTAGTAGCCATTGAATATACGGAAACTGCACACAAAAGAAACACATGAGCTGAGCAAACAATATATGACCATCGTTTTCTTCGTTTTAGGGCAGACACTGAAATGATGTTAGCTAGTAATAGCAATGCAAATAAAGCCGCAGTTTTTGGAATAGCATCGACATTTATAAAGTCAACGGCGACCAACGTCGTTAGCGAGAGGATAAGCAGACCTGAAATAATGGCGTAGACAACAGAGAGAAAATTAAAGGCCAAAACAACCTGTCTCATGGTTCACCTCATTCCTTAAAGTGCATAACGAGCGCATATGCGTAGGGCAAAATAGCGAAGCGGCCCTGCGTGTTTGTGTCCCAGCGAAGCGCGTTTATTGGTTTGTTATATGCTTCCGCATAACAACTTTCCGTGCGAAATCTTTTCAAGCTTTTTGGACACTCGAACAGACACAATGATTTCATTAAACAAGTGCTCAGTGTATACATCATGAGAAATAATTCTCACCTGATGACCTATAAAACTATTCTTCTTTGATAGTTTCAGTTCGTCCAAATCAAGCACAAGGCCAAAACTTGGAAAGCTGCTCAAAAGCCATAAATTATCGCTACCAACTACAAATTGAACATTGTATTTCCGCACGTCAATTTCCGCCACACCCGAGAACTTTTCGCCTTTGACGCCATTCATTGCTTCTTTCCTAAGAAAACCACTCGCACCGAGATTGATAGAAATCAGCCCGAGAAGACTGGAAGCTAACCCCAGTATAGGAACCAAATAATCCAAAAATAAATCCTTAGTATTTCAAAGGCATATAGCACCCTAAGAAGGGTAAATTACATGTGGGTTAAAATACGGAGCGAAGCGACGAGAGCCCACATGTAATTGTCCCACTTGCTTGGCTTGTTATGCATCATTCAACGAGAGAAACTGCCCCGTCATCATACTTTGATATTTTCACCGTATATACTTTGCTTTTCCACGCCTTACGTGATTCTGGAGAAACGTTTGCATGTTCTAAAGTTGTGCTGACTGAAAGTAAATAAAAATTATCTTTTTCAACAAAATCAATAAATTTCCAACCTTTTGATTTTGGTAATTCATATAACGCTGGGACTTCGTATAGATCTCCGTTACTTACGATTACAAAAAGTCTCGCGTTAGGGCAAGACTCAAAAAGGCCACCGCACTCTGATATTTCCTCCCATGTTTCGATAACCAAAACATTCGGGAAAGTGTTACTTTTAAATACAACTTCAGATGTGGAAAGAATCAGGGCTAGCTCTAAATTTTCACTTTTGCTCAAAGTTTCTGCATGTACCTGAATAGAGTAGAAAAGAGCTAACCAAACTAAAAATTTCACGAAATGTCCTTGGATGCATAACGCCCGCATAACGGGCAAAAATACGTAGGGTACAATTACGAGCGAAGCGAGAGAGCCTACGTGTTAGTGTCCCGCTGACTTGGTTTGTTAGGTTACCTTGTTAAACAAAACAGTCCGCTTTCATTAGCCCAACTTTCTATTTGAGTTGCTTTCTCTGGATTGCGAAGATAAAAAACATTGGTATCGTCCCAGCTTTCAAAGTACACAGCCTCTAGCTCAGGTAATACGACCTTATAAAATTGAGAGCTGTCCACGTTATGTGGTGTGCACATCAAATAATTTACTTTCGCTGTGTAAGAAGTAAATTTACGAAATAATGGCAATGCTTTATGCCAGCGCCCCCTAAAAGTAAAATTCAGAATTTCAGTATTACTCACGAGATTTTCAGCGAATTTAATAAACTTTGAATCTCTTTCTCGTTGCTCTTCTTCGGAGACATCTGACAGAATCTTTAGTGCATCATCATGACCTAGCCAGCGGTCAAATACTGAAACAGCCATATAGGTATATTCAGAGGTGTCCTCTACAGCGACTAACTTGTCTAAATCAGGAAACTTTTCTCGCAGTTCCATCTGAGCATTCTTATCTAAAACTGAAAATCTACGCATGTTTCTGCTGGTAACCTAACGCCCTAATTTGGTGGCACAAACGCGTGGGCTAGACTGCGAAGCAGAGCCCGCGTGTTTGTGTCCCCAACATTTGATTGTTATGTTCTGTCTTTGCATTTACTTACTTGGACAATTAAAAAACTAGATAAAAACAATAAAACTATACCAAGCGATATAATTTGCCAGTTAATATGAAGCAGGTCGAGACTATACCTGTATGAGGCATAAAGAGTACCATCTTCATTATAAATTGGGGACGCCAACCATCGGTAAACTCGAAATAGCTCTTTATAAGTGCCAGCTAACAAAAAGCAAACGCCAGCTAAAAATGAAAATCTACAGAACCAAACAACTAACTGTAGTTGTGGATGAGTTACTTTACTGAAAGGTAACACAATCAATTATCCTCCTTGAACATAACGCTTTGCTAAGGGGCAATTGACTGTTGGCTAAACTTGCGCGAAGCGCCAAGCCAACTGTTAATTGTCCCTGTGAGTTTACGAACGAACTTTAGCAACTTGTTAGTTGCTTATTCTGATTTGCCGGAAAATTTGCGTTTGATCCATTTCCAACCATATACGAACGGTAAAAAGATGATAAACCAGAACTTTTTAGCAAAAATAGCAGCAGCAGCTAAGAATCCAGCTTTAACAGCCGCTTTGCCTGTTGCAAGTTTATAAACCAATGCTCCAGCTCCCATTGCAGCAACAGTGTCTGTTTCAGGCATAAAGTCATCATATTGAAAGCCTTCATTATATGTATAACTCGCCAAAACAGGCTCTAATACAGCCTCGGCATTAGTAAATTGTTCAGGCGAACCAGCCCAAATAACTTCTGTATAACCTTTTCTGCCTAGTTTTAATGCTTTAGCGTTAATAAATTGTGTATTCTCACTTGTATGCCCATTAATAGCCCAATAAATAATCAAGTTCTCTTTATCAAGAAAAGGTGTCTGCGCCCAACCGTCAATATATAGCTTGGCATGACCTTCAGCGCGTATTTTATTGGTTTCTTCTGTGCCTTGTATGATTTCAGCTAACATCTCATCGGAGTCAATGTTTTCTTCCCAGTCATCAGTTTTTACAAAACCAATGTCATATCGCTGATAAATTGCCGTAGATTCAGATTCATCGGTATGTATTTTGAGTTTTACTGCATCAGGCTTGAAGCCATCGTGCCCTTCTGTAAGAAGCATGAATTTGTGGGCATCTTTTCCCAAAACTAAATACTCATTTTCACTAATCGTAATCTTTGCATCACTTGAGGGAAGTTCATAGCTATCAACTGCACCTTTCCAATCAAGTTGCTGAACCTGATTAAGGTACTCATCATCTTGAGAAAAAGCTGAAAAAGATAAAAATATGGTACATATAATTAATCGTCCTAAGTGCATTATTATTTCCTTATTTGTTATTGTATTTTATGATGATGCTGCATCGGCTCAACCTACGCAACTAACACCCCGCTTAGGGGCAAAAATACGTGGGCTATAATAACGAGCGAAGCGCTTGGAGCCTACGTGTTTTTGTCCCTAGCGAGCGCAGCGATTGTTAATGCGTTTGTTATGTGAACGCTATTCACACGCCATAGTTGCCTGTTGTTTACACTTTGAAATAGATTCTTCCTCTGTACTACCACCCATACAGAAATCTAGCCTCAATAGCTTTTCTTCGCGGATTGGGGGTTTACCGTCAGCCAACGTCCAATCCCAATCTTTAATAACTTTCGTTACTGGCCTAGAAATAACCTTTTTAGGAACTGAGCTTATAAGATCGATGCTTTCGGTTGAACCACTCTCGTCGACTATTACCTTAAATATTCCGCAGCCAGCAATGCCCTTCATTGCCAACTCAACGGGATAGCGTGGCATAAATTGTTTCTCTCTAAGCCAAGTGCTTTCGGCAAATGTTGGATTCAAATGCGTTAATTCTACAGAGGCATAATTGCCTGCGGCGAATACACCAGTAGACAAAAAACAGATGACGAAAAGTAAATTCTTGTAGTTCATAAATCCTTCCTTAGTGAGTTCACATAACACCCCGCTTAGGGGCAAAAATACGTGGGCTATAATATCGAGCGAAGCGAGGACAGCCCACGTGTTTTTGTCCCAGGGAGCTTGCGACCGGCTACAGCGGTTTGTTAGTTACCTTTCTATGGTATTCCTATTTCCCATAATTGCTCTTGGCTCAACAGCAAGGTTTCTTGATTAGCAGTAAACCTAATACCGATACAATAGCTGCTTGTTATTAGAACACCTTTCTTTTTTAACTCAAAAACCACGATGGCGTCTTTACCATGAAAGTCTTTCCAAGAGTTTAGGCGGTAAACAGTCCCTTCAATAGTGCACTCTTTGTCGTTAAAGAGAAGTTCATCACTCTCATTACTTAAATACCTTGAACGAAGCTTTTCTAAAAAAGAGAACTGATTCACGAATTTCCTTTTTGGGAACTAACGCCCTAATTTGGTGGAACAAACACGTGGGCTAAACTGCGAAGCAGAGCCTGCGTGTTTGTGTCCCCAACATTTGCTTGTTATGTGGCTTATTCACTGATTTCTAAAAAGCCACCGGTTAGTTTACGCTCAAATGAAGAGCCCACTGGTGAGTTTAGGTACGGGACAATATCGCAATCATAATTCGCTATTGTATTAATATCATAAATCGCAAAGTTGTCTGCCGTATCCATATATTCATCCGATTCGTTTCCAGAGAAAAAGCGCCAACCCGAGTCTTGCTTAAAGTCTGGTTTTTCACGATACATATAACCGATTTGTTGACCTTCCACTGTGATTAAATCTGAGGCTACACAAGCTCCGAAACCAACGGCAATTTTTTTCATATCGTCTGATTTCAGTTTAAAAAATTTCACCGACTATCCTTTGCCACATAACTTCTAAATATGGGGCACAAACTGGCAGGCTAAAATGGCGAAGCCGCTGCATGTATATGTCCCTTTTGAGCGCCTTGTTATATTCCAGAGCCACCAAAAAGAAATCTAAATTCATTTGTTTGCTCCAATTCTGGGTAAGTGGATAGCAACTTTGCACTTAGTTGGTCCTTTAGCGCAAAATAATACGAGAAAAACTCTTCCCAGTTGTATTTAACTTTTTCACCTCGATGAAAAAGTAATGTCACTTTATCATCTTCTTTCAGAATATGAATAGAATCACCGCTTAGTTGCATGACCAACCTTACGTCGATTTTATTGTTCCCCAACGTAATTGTAATGAGACGATTTAGTTCTTTGTAGAATTCTAACAAGTAAACAGAAAACTCTATTTCATTTGAGGCGGTCCCGAACAGCACTGTTCCGAGAGTATAAAAGGAAAATTCATCACTCAATCCAGGGAAGTAATAATCTTGGTCCCAGCAGTTTAAGTCTTTAGAGAAGTCTATAATTTTCATATAACTGAGTTAAAGAATATAACACCTAAATATGGGGCACAAACAGGCAGGCTACAATGGCGAAGCCGCCTGCCTGTTTGTGTCCCAGCCCGCCTGCGGGCGACATGATTTTATTTTTATAAGTCAACGTCTAAACATCCACGACAAACAAATTAAAACAAAAATCGCTGACAAAGCCTTTGGGTAAATTGGATTTCTAGCTTTTAACCATTCTACGCTGGGGGATTTATTTGAAACTGGCAAATAACCGCCTACGTAAAGAGCAACCGAGAGACAAACAAAAATAACAAAGACAGTATTCATTGGCTCTGGAATCAATGCCTACCCCTTGGCTTATAACGCCGCTATAAGGGGCCGGAGTTGCGTTGATTTGTTTGTGCTAGCGTAGCGAATAAGCACAAACCAAGCAACGCAACGGAGGTCCAGCCCGCCTGCGGGCGTACCCCGATAGCCTTGTTATGCATTTGGCGCCTCTGTACTAAAATTATATAAATCGAAATCTACGCTTACACCTAGTTTTGCACATGCAGAAATCAACTCTGCGCTTAGATGAAACCCTGAATTTGTATTTGTGTAGAAGCCCACACAATTTATACCTACTTTGTATTGTTCCCCTAACTTATCAATGACTGATTTCTTCGGTAATAGTTTTGGCAATAAGTTCGAAAGGTGCTCGTCCTGATACGGTTCACTTCGAGGTAAAGAGCTATGAAACTTCCAGAAACTTCGCTTTCTGGTATTACCATTTTTAAGCAGCTGACCTTTCAATGTTACCTCAGTAGGCGTAATACCCATCTGATGAGTAATCTCATCAGGTTCACATTCGAAGTCAGCAACGTAAAAATAAGCGTAGGTGTCGTATTTTTCTTCCATATCTACATTCATGCATAACCCCCCAATAACGGGCGCAGGCACGTAGGGCTCAATAGCGAAGCGGCCCTGCGTGTTTTCGTCCCAGCGACCACAGGGAGCGTGTTAATTGGTTTGTTATAAGCCATTTTCATAGCTTGTGATTTTATACAATTTAATCGGCTGCTCTTCGTATGGTACTGAAACCGTTTCATTTAAGGAGCAGAGTACAAAAATGCCTTTTTGCGGAGGCGGCATTACTAGATTGTCAGGATAGTCTTCGTTCTCAATTGGGCCAATACCCCACCATTTTTCCCCACTAGCCACAATGAGATTTGGCGGCCATCCATTTTTAAATCGCGTTTCGCCATTAACTGTAAAGCACTCGTTTTCAGAATCTGAAGCCGAAACAAAGAAAGAAAAAAACGAAAAGATAATGGCTAAAATTTTCATGGCTTATAACACCTAAATAAGGGCACAAACAGGCAGGCTACAATGGCGAAGCCGCCTGCCTGTTTGTGTCCCAGCCCGCCTGGGGGCGACATAATTTTTTTGTTATTTGCCATGCACGTTACGCCCTTTTATTTTAAGGCATTGATAACAAGAACCTGTAAATAAAGAAAGCCAAAAAAAGCCAAAGATTACAAGTGCCGTAATAACAAGAGCCATACGCTCGTCTTGTGTCGCATTTGATTTTGACAAAGCTACCAAAAGAGGAAAAGGCACGGATACGACTATTGAAGATAGTAGCGCTAACAAAAATTTAGGCTGATTTATTGTGGTTTGGATATAGCCAACAATTGTGTGATAAATAACAAAAAGTAATAAAATTATTGGCGCAAAAAAGAATAAAGATTGATAGCCCTCTGCTGCTTGAGATGCTTCCTGATACAAGTCTATATCTGTTAAAGCAAATAACAGAATAACTAAAGAGCCTGGAAGAAAGCTCCATAAGGCCGATGCAAAAGCAAAACGTTTACTTGGCACTAATCTTATTCTCTTGGCACATAACGCCCTGCTTAGGGGCGGAAACACATGGGCTAAAATTAGGAGCGAAGCGACGCAGCCCACGTGTTTGCGTCCCAGCGAGCTTGCGAGCGACTACAGCAGATTGTTAGGGCTCACCATGCCGATACTTCCTGAAAACTTGGTTGCAATACTTTAAAGCTTTCTGAGGCATTTGGTTCCCATGGCCAAATGCCATCAACGGTAGGAAAGATTAGCTGAAGTGCTGGGTAATCAGTCCCCTTGTATAACCAATTACACGAAAGCATAAATTCTTCTTTAAACCTCTTTGCTACAGGTTTAAAGCAAACTTCAAATCCATCGAGAAACCCTTCATAAAAGCTTTCTTCCGTGAAAATTTCACCTTCTTGAACGCGGCGATTATATTCATTTGCGATCCAAGAGGACAACTCACTTCTCAGACCAAGGATGATCACTTCTGGGCGACTTTCCTGTTTGTTGATACCAACAGTGTATGTGAAATTAGGATCTTCTTCTTTCGGGTCAAATACGGAAATAACATGGCATCCGTATTCTTCTATATTTCCCATAATCTTAATTTCTGCTTGGTTCATAAAACTTCCTTGAGGGCCCTAACGCTCCGCATAACGGGCAAAAACACGTAGGCTACAATACCAAGCGAAGCGCAGGGAGCCTACGTGTTTTTGTCCCTAGCGAGCGCAGCGAGTGTTAATGCGTTTGTTATGTGCGCGGCTCTGACACAACCTTTACGTAACCAACTATGGTGTAAGCCTCACAAATATGCCAAGTAAAGCCGTTTTTGATTAATGGTAAATCTTGTTTGGGCAATACAAACCCTCCAATTGCTCTGCAAGTTCTCCCAGGCTCTAGTATTTCGACACCAATAAAATTTAGCTTTCCAATAAAGGCATAATCTCGACCAGGGATCCAATGGTTTGGGCTTATCCCAGTTCGATATCCCCACCGATTTTTCATGGCAAGTTCAAT
>NZ_FQWD01000015.1 GCF_900129565.1 Marisediminitalea aggregata
CGGTTCATCCCCGTGGGCACGGGGAACACCTGGCTGATGCGCGTTGGGTAGCCCGTGACCGCGGTTCATCCCCGTGGGCACGGGGAACACTCATGGTAACTCCAATGTTTCGTATTGCGGTGCGGTTCATCCCCGTGGGCACGGGGAACACAGCAACTAGGGATAGCATGTACTGCATGCTATCGGTTCATCCCCGTGGGCACGGGGAACACTGTCGTAAAGCTTCGCGGCTGTGCCGTCTTTGCGGTTCATCCCCGTGGGCACGGGGAACACGCTATGGTGTGAGTGAGTAAATCATTTTGTTTCGGTTCATCCCCGTGGGCACGGGGAACACCTGATATAAACGCCACCGACCAGAACGCCATGCGGTTCATCCCCGTGGGCACGGGGAACACGACAACTCGTATCTGGCCGGTGAAAAAGCCAGCGGTTCATCCCCGTGGGCACGGGGAACACATACGTGTATCCTGTAAATTGTGCTGTATTTACGGTTCATCCCCGTGGGCACGGGGAACACACGCCTCGGGGCTTTTTTATTGGCTTCCGGTCCGGTTCATCCCCGTGGGCACGGGGAACACGTACTGCATGCTATCTTTTGCCGTGTCTGCAACGGTTCATCCCCGTGGGCACGGGGAACACTGCTGGTTAATTACCTGCTCTGCGCCTCGCAACGGTTCATCCCCGTGGGCACGGGGAACACAATATTCACGCAAATCCTTGCCTTGTTGCAAGCGGTTCATCCCCGTGGGCACGGGGAACACTGAGAAAGTCGCCAACCGCGATGGATTTGCCACGGTTCATCCCCGTGGGCACGGGGAACACGCTATGGTGTGAGTGAGTAAATCATTTTGTTTCGGTTCATCCCCGTGGGCACGGGGAACACCTGATATAAACGCCACCGACCAGAACGCCATGCGGTTCATCCCCGTGGGCACGGGGAACACCACGGCGGTAAAAAGGGCCTGGTTGATTACGACGGTTCATCCCCGTGGGCACGGGGAACACAAATTACATTGAACATGCCACGCAGTTCGTTGCGGTTCATCCCCGTGGGCACGGGGAACACACAGCTACAGCTACAGAATAAGTGTCACCCTCCGGTTCATCCCCGTGGGCACGGGGAACACTATCCCGGTTATCAAAATCTCCGCCAGATAGGCGGTTCATCCCCGTGGGCACGGGGAACACAGAACAAGACATTCAATCAATGACTGATAAAGCGGTTCATCCCCGTGGGCACGGGGAACACCCCTGGACCATTGCTCTTGGGTAAGTGATGCCCGGTTCATCCCCGTGGGCACGGGGAACACGCTTTTACCTTCTCTGCTTCCCGGGCAATGTCCGGTTCATCCCCGTGGGCACGGGGAACACTGCCTGAAGAACGGATCGGGCAATAGATTTAACGGTTCATCCCCGTGGGCACGGGGAACACAAGGGAGTGCCGACACTATCAAAACGTTGCCGCGGTTCATCCCCGTGGGCACGGGGAACACGTTGCGCGGGTTTCTGTTACTGTGTTCATGCTGCGGTTCATCCCCGTGGGCACGGGGAACACCTGTCAAGAATGTAACGACTACCGTCAGCCAACGGTTCATCCCCGTGGGCACGGGGAACACCGTTCTCTGGTGGCGGCGATTTTAATAATGCGCGGTTCATCCCCGTGGGCACGGGGAACACTTCGCGCTCGGCTTTTCTCCTTGACTCAATTGCGGTTCATCCCCGTGGGCACGGGGAACACACATTGTAATCGCCAGGCGTAACATATATATCCGGTTCATCCCCGTGGGCACGGGGAACACGCCCCACCTTGCAGCCAAAAGAATTGCAGCCGCGGTTCATCCCCGTGGGCACGGGGAACACTTACACCGCTGATCGGCGCGGTAATTAAAAGCCGGTTCATCCCCGTGGGCACGGGGAACACAAACGTAAACACTACAGGTGGGCCAGTCAAACCGGTTCATCCCCGTGGGCACGGGGAACACTGTACATCACAACGAGGGCAATACCATGGCTACGGTTCATCCCCGTGGGCACGGGGAACACG
>NZ_FQWD01000008.1 GCF_900129565.1 Marisediminitalea aggregata
TTGACGAAGGTCGTGCAGGTGAGAACGTTGGTGTTCTTCTGCGTGGTACTAAGCGTGACGAAGTTGAGCGTGGTCAAGTACTGGCGAAGCCTGGTTCAATCAACCCGCACACTAAATTTGAAGCGGAAGTATACGTACTGTCTAAAGATGAAGGCGGCCGTCACACTCCATTCTTCAAAGGTTACCGTCCACAGTTCTACTTCCGTACAACTGACGTAACAGGTGCTGTTCAACTGCCAGAAGGCGTTGAAATGGTAATGCCTGGCGACAACCTGAAGTTCGAAGTTGAACTGATTGCACCAATCGCGATGGACGAAGGTCTGCGCTTCGCAATCCGTGAAGGTGGTCGTACAGTAGGTGCTGGTGTTGTTGCTAAGATTATCGACTAATCTTAGGCTTCACTAAGTCATCTGAAAAAGGTCGCGCAAGCGGCCTTTTTTGTTTTATGTATTCAAATTCCGACACAATATATCTACAAAAGCCACCAATGCGCTTTATCCGTCAAAATAAACCACGCTATTTTGCCAACTAGGGGTAAACCCCTATACCGAAACCTCCCTTCATTGTCTAAATTTAAAGCAACCTTTCAACAGTATCCGAGGTGTGAGATGAAGTCTGTTGTTTTAATGTCGCTATTAATGATGTCTGCAAGCGCTACAGCTGGAGTGATTAGGTATGATTTTAATACTCAAACATTCAGCGATGCTCATAGGATTGGCGGCTACTTTGTTTACAACGATAGTAGCAATGCATTGCTTGATTTACTTGTTGCTATGGATGGGCCCACATATTCGTTCAATGCTGGGATAGCGGATTTGTCGAATACGGATAGTTTCTCGTTTACAACCGACAATTTGATATTTGGTGATAACCCAGATGAAGGTTTTCAGGTCACCGTCAGTGAAGTTAATATTCTTACAGGGCAGTTCGGTTATGGTTCAAACGATACCTGTTATTACGATAACGACAACCTGTTCTGTACAGGAGGGTTGTTTCAGTTAACTGCAACAGTACTTGAGGAAAGTACACCTGCGGTGTCAACGACTGGCTCTTTTGGTTTACTGTTAGCAGGGTTAGGCGCGATGGTTGGATTAAGACGTCGCCGTAAATAGCTCTCATGAAGGAGTTCTCGTGTTCCTCTTCTTCATTTTAGCCCTCAGTTTGAGGGCTTTTTTTTTGCCTGTTTTTTAACTCGTCATTTTTTCCTTTCCGAAATCCTGTTCATTGGGCCTGTTGAGTTTTACTGTTCACTGTTACAGAAGCCCCTATCAATATAATAGGTAACGCATCCCAGTAGCACGCATCTGTTCAGTCATTCCAGCAGCGATGAGATATGTTCATTAAAATTGGATGAAGCGTCATGATCGTATCGTCACCTCCAACCAACACTCAGCGTGTTAATTAAATGTAAAAAATAGGCGCGTTATAGGGGGAACTCCCCATAGAGGCAGTACAGGTTTTGCTCAATACTAAACCCGTAACCATGACAAGAGGTGAAGATCATGAAACTGTTAAATCGTAAAACTCTGTTAGCTTCTGCAGTAGCGCTTGCGCTTCCTGCTTCATTCGTAAACGCAAAGACTTTCGACGCTGACCTGGCTGCAAATCTTGCCGAGGCTCCAACCGAACTGCATCAGGTAATTGTTACATTTAACGGTAACGGCGCACCGACAGCAGAACAAATTAATGCACTGACTGAGCTGGGCATTGGTACCGGTATCAGCATGCAAAGTATGCCAATTGTAGGTGTAATGGCCACTAAAGCGCAGGTTGAAGCGCTGTATCAGCGAGACGACGTTGTTTCGGTATGGAACAACGACGAGCTGACATTTGAAAACTATGAATCAACGCAAATTACTGGCGTGAAAGCTATGCAGGCAGATCAAAGTCTGCGTAACAATGGCATCCCATACTCTGGCCGCGGCATTGGCGTTGTGGTTAACGACTCAGGTATCGATGGTACCCACGGCGACCTCTCTTTTCCTGACCATGTTGTGCAGAACGTACTTGCACAAACTAACCTTGCCAGCTTTAGTGGTATTCTGCCGGTCACTTATCAAGAAGACGTTATCAACACCGATATCCTGGGTGGGCACGGTACGCACGTAGCGGGCACAGTAGGCGGCAATGGCGCAATGAGCTCTGGCTTACATGCTGGCGTTGCACCGGGTGCCGACATTGTCGGTTATGGCTCTGGAGCAGGTCTGTTTATTCTGGACACAATTGGTGGCTTTGACTACGCGCTGACACACCAATTTACCTACAACATTCGCGTAATCTCCAACTCATTCGGTAGCACCGGTGATGTTGGTACAGAATTTAACCCTGACGATCCGACCAACATCGCAACCAAAATGTTGGCTGATCGCGGCGTAATTACCGTGTTCTCAGCGGGTAACTCGGGCTCTGGTGAGTCAACGATTACCGGGAACTTCAAAAAAGCGCCTTGGGTCATTACCGTTGCCGCTGGTGACAAAAACGGCGAGCTGGCTGATTTCAGTTCTCGTGGTGTTAGCGGCAAGGGTGGAGAAGTCGTTGTCGATGGTGAGGTCTACACTTGGGAAGACCGCCCAACTGTTACCGCTCCGGGTGTAGATGTCATCTCGGCACGCGATTCTCTATCCAGTTTAGGTGCGTTAAGTGCAACAGACGATGCAGAAATGATCGAACCGCAGCACTTGCCTTACTATACCGTTTCAAGTGGTACGTCTATGGCCGCACCGCATGTATCAGGTATTGTTGCGCTGATGCTTGAAGCTGACCCATCGCTGACATGGCGTGATGTGAAGCACATTGTCCAAGAGACTGCCACGCCTATGGCTGCCCGTGAAGCCTGGGAAGTCGGTGCAGGTTATATCAACGCGCATGCTGCTGTAAGAGCGGTAGTTGATGGTGTTGATGTGTTTGGCGACACCGTGAAGAAAGATCGTGAATTCAACGGCTTTGCGAACGTCACCGAAGGTGATGCCTTTACTCTTGAAGCCACCTATCTGCCAGTAGGTGAGTCACCAACAGAAACCTTTGAAGTAGGCGGCGACGTGTCGCTGGTAGTAGCCAGTGCATCAATCGAAACCGCAACAGCGTTTGTGCTTGAAGATCCAGCCGGTAATCGCTACGGCTCCGGTATCGGTTTACCTGTGCTTGGTTCGTCAGTAGGTACATCTGCGCCAGGCATGGCTGGAACCTGGAAATTGTATGCTCGCGGCATTGGCAGCATCAGTGGCGTATCGGTAGATCCGCTCGGTGTGACTAACGGTGTTGGTATTCCCGGCACGGTAGAAGTTAATATCCGTTTGCTTGAAACGTCTGGCTTCTCAGGTATCGATGACGCGGTAGGCCATCCGGCACAATCGTTCATTGAAAATGTAGTAAGCAAACAGCTGATGGATGCACGTAGCGATGGCTTTGCGCCGGATGCCCACCTGACTCGTGAAGAGCTGGCCGACACACTGACACTGTCTGCAAATCTTCGTCAGGCGCAAAACGGCAACGTATCTCAGTTCACTGATACTAGCAGCAGCCATTTCAATGCAGCGATTAACTCTGCGACAACGAAGGGCGGCGTATTGTCTGACCTTGAGATGACAGACGCTGCAGTTATGACTGACGCAGGTTCTGGTAGCTTCAACCCGCAGGGCACAGTTAGCAAAGAAGACCTGGCTTACTCTCTGGTTCAGGCCCTTGGCCTGGAAGCCGAAGCTGCAGCATTTGACCCGGCTGATACTGTAACAGCAATTGTGTTCGGTGAAGCGATTGAGCTGGAAGATTCACACTTGATTGCACCAGAACTACGCGGACATGTTCAGCAAGCACTGGCTGCAGGTCTGATGACAGTAGAAGTATATACCACGCAGGGGCCATTTGATTTTGAGCCTACACTCCATGCCCGCTTTAACCCAGCGAATGAAGTGACTCGTGGCGAAGCAGCGTTCTCAGTAACGAACTTCAATAACTTGTAATACCCGCTCCTCAACGATGACCCATTCTTGCAAAATAGTTCATCGTGTACCCCAAAGGCCAGCTTAGCTGGCCTTTTCCTTTTTAGGGGAAGGCTATTCCAGCAGGCCAGCTTTGCCTGCCAGTCGGATTAGCTCAGCTGAACTGCTTACATTCAGTTTCTTATAGATATTGCTTCGATGGTTTTCAGCCGTTTTCAAACTCATGGTGAGTAATTCGGCGATTTGTTTGCTGGTATTGCCTGCGGCGACCAGAAAGAAGACTTCACGCTCGCGCCGGGTCAAGGCGGTAATAGGGCTTGCCCGGGATGGTTTCTCCTGGTCGCTGCCAGGCTGAGCAGCTATGAAGGCGGTCCGGCCGTGATAAATACTGCGGATGGCGTCTATCAGAACATCGCTGGATGATTCTTTTAATACGTAGCCTTTGGCACCGGCATCCTGCATTGCCTCAATGTATTCGAGTTCGTTGTGCATCGACAGCACCAGAATCTTACAGTCAGGACGCTGGCTAAGTAGTTTATCGATAGCCACCAGACCGCTCATCTTTGGCATGGAGATATCCATAACAACAACGTCGGGTCGGAGTTTAATGACCTGCTCGATGAGTTCGACACCATCGCCGCATTCACCAATAACATCAATGCCAGGGTCGGCATTTAATACCTGGCTAAGACCTTGTCGCATGAGTACGTGATCGTCTGCCAGCACTATTTTTATTGTCATAACGCTACCGTTAATGTGATGTGTGTGCCTTGCTGGGGGCGAGCCTGTATCGTTAACTCGGCATCAAATGCACTGGCCCTGTCCAACATGCTGGACATGCCTATTCCCCGCTCTACGTTTTCGCTGTCGAAACCTACGCCATTATCGATAATATCTAACCGTATTACCTGATGATGCTGGCCAAGGTTGAGTGTAATTGTGTCGGCCTGGCTGTGCTTTAATGCATTCACCAATGCTTCCTGTGCAATACGGAACACCAAAATTGCCCGCTCTTTAGGAATATCACTTTTCAGGGTGATATCACAAGCGTAATTCATATCCTCGGCGGCAAACAGGTTTCGGCAAAGCCATTTAAGCGCGGGTTTCAGGCCTAGATCATCCAGAATGGTCGGACTCATCATACGCGACAACTGACGCACATCGGCCAATGCCATTTCGGCGATATCGTGTAATTCCTGAAATTGCGGATCGGTGTCAGCTATGCCTTGCAAACGCCGGGTGAGCCCTGTCAGTAACTGGCCAACTCCGTCGTGGAGTTCTCGCGACAAGCGGGCTTTTTCACTTTCTTGCTGGGCCCAGAGGCGACGCGCCAGTTCACGTAAATTGATTTGCTCTTCGTCAAGGCGGCGTTTGAGTTCGTCCTGCTGCTGCCGAATTCTTTCTATCAGTGCGGCCTGCTCGTCATCGCTGCGTTTCAAAAGTAGTGGGCCTCGTATTGTTTTGCCTGAGTTTCACTGAGTTGGCTGAGCCAGTTCTGCAGTGCTAATCGCTGTTGTTGCTGAGAATATTCGTCGGTAAAGCGCGTCAAATACAGATGATTACGCCAATGCTCAGGGTGACCCTGAAGCTGCGCTTTTAACTTTCTGAGTGCCTCGATATCCAGCTCACTGTTTAAGTATAGCCACTGCATGTAAGACTGGTAGTAAATTGGCTTAGCCAATTCGTTCGCCCTTGTCATTAGCTTGCTCGTTGGTGAGAGTCGAAGTCTCTCCTGCAAATCTAAGAGTACTTTTAGCTCTACCGTAAGCGGGATCTGACCCAGAGGCAGGTTGTCGATAAAGGGCTGTAATTCACTTCTGTCTACTTGCCCCACTTCAAGTGCTAAGGCATTAGACAGCCAGCCAAACACCGTGGCGTACTCGAGCATATCATCGGAAACCAGAGGCTCCACAACGCTGAGTTGATTAGCCAGGCATTGCCAGTCTGCAATGCGCAGACACATCTCGCCGTGCCACAAATACACTTCTATCAGTGCGCGGCTGTCGTTAGAGGTTTCGGCGAGCTTATGCGCTTCGTTCACATTTCGGGTCGCTTCAGTGAGCTTGCCCTGTGCGAAATTCAGATAAGAGTAAAACAGCTGGTTTATCATCTGCTCCTGGGTTTGGCTCGGCGATATGTTTGTATCCACCTTAATGAGGTGTTTCGCTGCCGCGCGCCGGTCGCCTTTCACCATACTCATCAGCGCCAGGTTTTGGTGAGTGCGCATTAGGTGCACCTGATCGTTAATCCGTTCGAATTGGTTGAGTGCCTGATTCCAGTAAATATCAGCCAGTGAATAATCACCTAACAGAAAATGCATGTAAGCGACGTTCGACATACTCTCGGCCTGTTTGGCGGTATCGTCCAGTTGCGTGCGCAAATCCAGCCCCTGTTTGTAGTATTTCAGAGCTTGTTGATATCGCCCTTTCTCTTCGTACAAAAAGCCAAGGGTATCCAGAATATGTGCTTGTTTAGCAATGTCACCAAGCTGACTTAACAGCATCGACGCTTCTTGCAGCGCGGTCTCTGCTCTTTCAAAATGTCCGTTAATCGCGGCCACATTGGCCAGATTGGCCAGTGTTGTCGCCCTGTCTTCCGGCACACTGTCGGCGTCACGCAGTGCCAGCGCATCACTGAAATAACGCTCGGCTTGCGGGTAATCAGCCAGGCGCAGATGCGCTACACCGAAGGCATTTAAAATTAACCCCTCAGCCAGGGTATCGCCGAGCCGCCGGGCAGCAATCAAAGCCTGCGTCAGCTCTTCGGTGACTGCGTGGTTGATGTCGCCCTGAATAATTTTCAGTCGACCAAGCTCGAACCACAACTGCGGATTGTTCTGATTAATAGCCAGCGCTTGCTGATACAGCGACATGGCTTTGCGCGTGTCGTCTGCCCACTGCGCAATTTGTGCGCCCAAATAGAGGACTTCGGTATGCTCTGGATAGAGCGATAACAGACGATCACTGGCTTGCACCGCAAGATCAAGATCATCGGTGAGCTCGGCTTGCAGGACTTTGCCGCGCAGTTGCCAGTACTCGCTGCTGTTGTTAAGTGCAAATAACGCCGACAGCTGTTGTTGTGCAGCGCTGTAGTCTCCTTTTTGCAATGCCAGTTCGGCACCTTTCAACCAGCCACCAGGGTAGTCAGGGGATTGCTTTTGCAAGCGTGCGATGTGTGCTTCGGGGGAAATATCATTTGGGTCGTTAATGGCTGACGCAATGTTGTCGAGATAACTTAGATCAGGAGCGGCTCCGGGCTGATTAATTGCATTGAGTAATAGTTCAGTGATTTGCGTACCCATGGCGGCAACACCTTCGCCCAGTGCATCGTTTTTCACTGTCCGGCTCACTTCAAACAGGTACTGGTTGGCAGGCATCAACACACCCGCCACGGAGACCTGATATTCTGAGTCTGACAACGGCGCTGCATCTAACAGTAGCAAAATATCGAGACCCAGTGTCGTGCTCAATGTAGTGCGGTCATCGGCAGATTGGACCGGTGAAAGACCGAGATTGGCGACCAATTGTTCTATTGGCCTGCGCTCTGCAAGCGCAATGCTGTCTGACGCTTCTACCGGGTAAGAGAGTAAGTTGGCCAACAGGGTAGTTGGGGCATAGGTTTGTTGTGTAACCAGTCCTACGCGCAGGGTTTTATCAGGTATAGCAACCGACGAAGGCCAAAACAAGCTTGCGGCCAGGGCGACCAACACGACCAGTAATACACCACTTACCAAAGGCCATTTTACCTTTGAAGAGGAGGCTTCTTGAGTGTCTTTGGCATTGATCATATCGTGCCAGGCTGTCAGTGCATCATCTGTAGACGGACGCTGGCTGGCATGCTCATGGGTTAATGAAGCCAGAAAAGCATGTTGCTCGTCATACCAACGCTGGGGTGGCTCTGTGGCATCGTTCTGCGTTGGTTTGACACTGTCGATGATGTGTTTCAGCACAATACCGACACTGTAGAGATCGGCGGTCTGGCTGGTAATCCCGCTATGCAGTACTTCCGGGGCAGCATATTCACTGTGCCCACTGGTTTGAGGCTTGGGATGGCTATGTTGCTGACCAATACCGAAATCGATAAGCACTAAGTCATTGTTACTATTGATCAGCAGGTTATCGGGTTTAATGTCGCCATGAAAAATCCCCTTGTGCTGGCATACTGCAATAGCATCTAGCAACTGGCCTGCCCAACGCTGGTATTCCTCTACCGAAACAGGCCGTTGTATGCGAGCCAGTAACGGGTCGCCTTCGATCAAAGACATGGTGAAAAACAGCGAATGGTTGTCGCTGAATACATCGTGTACCCGAACAATATTGGGGTGTTGTAATTGGCGGGCCAGATTGACTTCGTGGCGGATTTGGTCGAGTTTTTGAGGGGCGCTTAATTGAGTGGGCAGCAGTTTTATGGCGACATCTATTTCCAGGAGCTCATCGAACACCTGATAAACATGACCCTGCGCCCCGCCACCCAGCTGTTTTTTGATGGTGAAGCGATTGACCAGCTGTAAGCCTTCGGGGAGCACCCGAACGTCGTGCAACTGCTGAGTTGCAAGATCCTGTTCGTTCGTAACATCCGAACCCGACACGTACCCACTCCTACTTTGCGCCTGTGGCGCATCGCTAAATTTCTGTCACTAAAGAAATATTATGTTCTATGGAGTGGAATAACAAACGTAATGACAACATATTTGCAAGTAACTGTGTCAACTTAACGTCCGTATGGGTGAAATATTGTCTGCCCTGGGTGTTATCGCCATAAAGTACGCCGATAACCCGGTCCTCTGCAATGACGGGTACACAGAGGGCTGCCTTCAGGCCGAATCGAATAACACTCTGCTGAGCACTGAAATGGTGATCTGCCTGTAAATCGCCTACCGCCACGGGCTGGCGGGTTTCTATTGCATGCTTTATGACGGTACGACTACCGCTGAACTGCTGGGTATCCATCCAATCTTCATGGCCAATAGCAGAGCCGATATCCTGTTGCTCGTCGAACAAGAGTAATGCTGCGCGCTCACAGCCCAGTGTCTGTGTCATCGAATGACGAGCAACGTCGAGCATCGATGAGGTATCGTGAGATTGGTAGATGGTCTTTTCAAACTGGCGCAGTTGTTGTTTACGCCAGAAGTAAACACTGTCCTGTTGAGCGAGGTCGCTCATACTGAGGCGCTTTAACTGGCAGGGCACCGGGCCGAGAAACATCAAGGTGTTGTCTGGTAAGGTTTCATGTTTCACTGCTCTACCACCCACAAAACAGCCCGTGCTGCTGGTGTCGTCGATGGTCCAGGTAGGCACGTCGTTATCTGCATCGGTTTTAATCGTGGCATGAATCCGCGAAATTTGAGGATGCCTGATGACAATATCAGCCTGACTGGAACGCCCTAACTTATAAGACGTCCCCTCAAACATCAGGTGTTCTGTAATAACACCCTGTTCATTGGCATAAGCAAGTTGCAACGGCATAACACGGTGTCCGGGGTTACAGCGTTCGCAAGCTAAACCGCAAGGTATGCAGCTTGGTGAGTAACTCGCCTTTCACATTAACCAGGTCGTCAGAAGAGCGCCATACATCGGCCATAAAGTCGCCGTTACAGCTCCCAACCAGGTCGATCAAAGTGTCAACCACACTCAATGCGGCAGTGTAGTCGGCATTGGTGATGTCGTCCTGTAAGAAATTAAGCTGGGCGTTCAGTGCCGACATGATCACCGGTGAAATTTGCGAAGAATTATCGGCAATAAACTGTTCAATGCGAGCGAATTTCGTGTCAATGACGTCCTCAGGAATACGCAGGTCCATCAGGATCATAAAATCAGAGAAGCTACCGGTGTTTCCGCGCGAACGGATGCTGCCTGCGGCGGTGAGCTGAGTAATATCTTCAAATTCGCCGTTTGCATGCGAGCGGAAAATACGCAGTGCCGGATTAAAATGTAACGCTTTGGTGTAAATCTCTACCATTGCCATACCTTCGAAGGCAAAACCGGCATCCGGCTTAGGCGAAATAGAAATGACCACCGGGAAACCACTTGTTGCTGTCACGAGTGACGACGGCAGGCGGTTAACAATGGATAAATCGGTAGGTAACAGAAGCTCTGCGCTAATGTCGATATTGCTGGCGTTTAGGCCTACGGCGTTATCAAACTCAACTTTAATATCGACTTCAATAGCGTTAGTAAGGGCAATGGTCGCTTCGATTTCGTTATCGTCAAACGACAACTGCTGCGGTAGCACAACCTGTGCAAAGCTAAGTGGTGTAAACAGCACAAACGCTGCAACAAAACCTTTTATTGCGCGGGGTAGGGTAGAGTACTTCATCATATTTACCTCTCTTGACTGTTCAAAAATACACCAATATTTCCACTCCTTCAAGAAAAGGAGTGGAAATACTTTACACTTTAGTTGTAATAGTAATCGAACATACGACCGGCTAACAGTGCGTAGTGTGCTCTGGTAATTTTCGTATCAGGCGCGAAGCTCGCGGTGATAGTCGGTTCCAGGGCAAACGGGCTTTGCGTTACGTCGAAGTGAACGTTAATCAATGACAGGTTAATTGCCAATTGAACGTAGCCTTTCAGTTCGTCAGGAATCATGTGCTGATCTTCCAGGACGATCGTCTGGCCTTTGTAGTCCACAACTATGTCGTCGGCAGGGTCGAACGCTTCTGCTGTTTCCTGTAATCCCAGCATTTGCACCATGGCGTAGCTCAGGTCTGTTTTGTCCATTGTCGCAAAGGCGTTAACGTGACCTTGTGCGGCGTCCAGCAATACAGGGTTCTGAGTACGAACGTCGTCTTTCAGAGCGCCACCGTTCACAGAGACTGATTCAACAAACGGCTTGTCTGCGCCTGGTGCTGATACACCTGGAGTAGGTTCGTTAAGCAGGTCACGATACTGACGAACTGCTCCGCCCATTACGGCATAGCGAGCAAAGTCTTTAACCCGCAGATTGGCGTTCGGCGCAAAGTTGTTACCCAGAGAGTCCATCAGACGGTTACTGACTGCAAATTCGATGGCACCTTGTTGAGGATGGCCGTCAATGTCGTCAAGGCCGTCATAACCACCGCTCACTTCAAAGCTAACGGTTACATCAAAGTTTTCTGGCAAGCCAGGTCCGTTAGTCAGCCCTAGTGGATCCGCTTCAACGCCTGAAAGCGAGGTTAAACCGTAAACATACACACCCCAGGTTCCCGCCATGCCCGGCGCTGAAACACGCATGTTTTCAGATAATACCGGCGTAGTCAGATTACCAAAGTACTCATTTCCGTCAGGGTCAACCAATACCAGTTTAGTCAGGTTCGCCAGCGTACTCGCCGCCGCTTTAACCACGGCTACATCACTGCCAACCTCAAAGGTTTGTACTTCAGGTGTACCCACTGGCGAGTAGAACAGTTCTACATTCACTTCTTCGTCAGACGTTGCAACCAACGCGTTAGCGTTGAAAGTTTTATCTTCCAGGTTGTTTACTGTCACTCTGTGGTTCATGTCATAGTTCAGTGCCGCAGCAACAGCAGAGCGTGCATTTACATAACCGCCACCCACTTCCCAGCGCTCGTAGCCAGGCATGTTAGTTGCCGTTTCCTGAAGTAACTTCTTGATGGTCAGGTTGTCCAGATCTGGGTTAGCTTCCAGCATCAGTGCAATAATGCCTGATACATGAGGCGTGGCCATACTGGTACCAGATATCATGGTGTAAAAAGGCACATACTCGGTTTCAATCGCGTCGATATCGGCGTCACCACCGTTTGCTGCCAGGTTGGTTACTGCACGGGTAGAGATAATGTCTACGCCTGGAGCAACAATGCTGACTTCGTTGTTGTAGGTCCACTCAGTGCCATCAGGCATGGTAAAGTCACCAGATTCGCTTTTCAGGCCGCGAGAAGAAAAACCGGCCAGTTTGCCGAATTTGTCACCGGCACCAACAGAGATTCCCCATGGAATCTGAGCATAAGGGTTGTGTGAATCTTCGCCCGGACCATCGTTACCGGCTGCAAACACACTCAAAATGCCTAACTTGTGTGCTTTATAAGTCGCCAGAGAAACCGGACCCAGTGGATCATACTTACCACTAGAACCCCACGAGTTACTGATGATACGGATAGGGTTGTCGTAGGAGTAGAGATTGTTGATAGCAAAATCAAAGCCACCAATCGTATCCAATAACAGGACTGCACCGCCTGAACCATAACCAATCAGGTCGGCATCTGGCGCAGCGCCAACATATTTACCACCAGACATTGCACCATTGCCCGCAATCGTGCCCGCAACGTGAGTACCGTGACCTGAGTTGGTATCGGTATTTACCTGACCAGTGAGTACAAAACCGTCGGTCATGCCGGTAATGCTGATTGCCGAAGCATGGGTCAGAGCCTGCACGTTTTCAATTACTGTATCGCCGAAAAAGTGATCCTGGTGCGACGCATCCACACCTGAATCGTTCACCATGATAGTCACGCCTTTACCGGTATACTGCAGGCCGTTCCGTTGTTCGAAGTCGGTAGTCTGTAAATCTGCAACGCCAGTAATCTGGCGTGCATCGGCGTTGTATAATTTCATTTCACGGTTTGCAAATACCGAACGAACGCCATCCAGCGCAGCGATCTGCTCGATTTGAGCTTTATTCGCTACCACACCGATAATAGGCAGTGATTTGAATTGCACACCTTCGGTGATGCCAAGGCCTAAAAGCTGTGTTAATTGCGCTTCAGACAGTGGTTCCATCTGATCGTAAGTTACTACGGCCATTACTGAACTCACCGCGTCAAGCGTGGAAAGCGTTGATTGCATTTGTTCGCCAATGTGGGCGTCAGCAATTGCTTGGCTGGTTGGGGCTGCCAGCATAGCAGCGGCCAGTGTAGTTAGAGCAAACTTCTTCATAACGTACTCCTGCTTGGGAATTTTTTTGATCACAACGATTTGTGATGACACAGGTTTAGTTTGACTGGCTGAGTTTTAATCGGATATAGGGGTTTCACCCTAGATAGTGGTGAGTGCAAAAATATTACCTAATTTATGTGAATCCTCGCTCTGCTTAGGGTTAGCAAGCCAGCTATCTCAAAAACTGATAGACTTTTAGCCTACGAACGATCCGGAACTATTGGGTGCTATTTTGCTAAATACGCTGGCAATCACTAATTACCGCTCATTGCAGGATATTGTTGTGCCATTAAGTAACCTGAATTTGGTTACCGGGCCAAATGGCAGCGGAAAGTCAAATATTTACAGAGCGCTAAGACTGTTGGCAGAAACCGCACGGGGCGGTGTTATCAGCTCTTTGGCTCGCGAGGGTGGACTGGATTCCACATTTTGGGCTGGCCCAAAAGTTATCTCTGCGGCCATGAAGCGGGGTAATGCAGCTATACAAGGCACACATGATAATAGTCGTAAGCGGCTAAAGCTTGGGTTCGCGGGCACAGAATTCAGCTATGCGGTAGCGCTTGGCATTACGCCACCGGTACCTTATCCAAGCGCTTTTAATTTGGATCCAGAAATTAAACGTGAAGCCATATGGCAAGGAGAACTTTATCGCCCTGCATCGTCATTGCTAGAACGTAAAGATAACCTGGTCAAAATTCGGCACGCCCGGAACTGGAATGTCATTTGTCAGCATCTGCCAATGTATGAAAGTATATTTACGCATCTGGCAGATCCTGGTCAGGCTCCTGAAGTAATGGCTCTGCGGGAATATATCAAGCAGTGGCGATTCTACGATCATTTCAGAACGGATCAGGAGGCGCCGTCTCGGTTGCCACAATTGGGTTCAAGAACCCTGGCCCTGAGTCACGACGGTGCCGATCTGGCCGCTGCGTTGCAAACCATTATTGAAATTGGTGACGGAGAGGGATTAGCAAAGGCTGTTGATGAGGCGTTTCCCGGCGCAACGTTGAATGTTCAGGTTACCGAGGACGGTCATTTTAGCGTGTTATTCCGACAACAAGGGCTCTTACGCCCTTTAACGGGCAAGGAACTGTCCGACGGGACACTGCGCTTCTTACTTTGGGTCGCAGCGTTGCTCACGCCCAGACCTCCAGCATTGATGGTAATTAATGAACCTGAAACTAGTTTGCACCCTGATTTACTGCCTGCGCTTGCGAACCTGATCGTCAAGGCTTCACAATCAACTCAGGTATGGGTGGTCTCTCATGCTCCTGTGCTTATCAATCTGCTACAGCGAGTCGAGGGGTGCAATGCCATTCGCCTGCAGAAGGAGATTGGCCAAACCCTTATTACAGGTCAGGACAGATTAACTGCACCGGCCTGGAACTGGCCAACTTAACAGGAGTGTAGGATTATGAAAATCGTTGTTTCAGATTTTGTTGAGGGTGCGCAAACCGCCGAAGGCGTTGTGGTCATCATTGATGTGTTTCGCGCTTTCTCGGTGGCCTGTTATTGCCTGGCACAAGCCCCGCAGCAGATTATTGCGGTGGGAGCCATAGAACAAGCTCTCGAACTTAAGTCTGCAAGACCTGAGACACTGCTGATTGGCGAACGCGAAGGGAAAAAGCTACCCGGGTTTGATTTCGGGAATTCGCCCACTGAACTGGCCTCTGAGGCGTTGCAGGGAAAGTACATTGCGCATACAACCCATGCCGGCACTCAGGGGTTAGTAAATGCAAAAAAAGCAAAAATGGTGCTAACGGGCGCTCTGGTAAATGCCAAAGCCACGGCTGAATATATCCGCAGTTTACGCCCCGAGGTAGTGACCTTAGTGAGAATGGGGTGGAAGGCAGAAGAAAACACCGAAGAAGATGATGTTTGCGCGCAATACCTGAAAAGCTTGTTACTAGGCGAGCCATGTGTGCCAGAAGACATCAAATCGCAATTGCTGGCATCGCCCTGTGCAGCGCGCTTCCTGGACCCCGAACAACCCTGGAACCCCGAGTCGGACTTACACCTTTGCCTGGATATCGATCGGTTTGATTTTCCTGTTGAGGCTATAACCAGACAAGACGGTACGGTTGAGCTTCGCCGGGTGACCTGAAGCGCCATATATCAATACGAGTACTGTTTAACGACTTGCCAGCACGACCAGTTATGCCTGGCTTGCTGTCATGGAAATGACATCTTTGTGAGATAGCGTCGGTCCACTGCGCAACACGTTAGGGCCTGCTATGAAATGGGATTCGATTAAATTTCGCTTATTGTTTATGACTGCGGTATGTGTGCTCGGCATGACCTTGCTGGTGGTGAGTCAGCATTACTTCAATCGAGCGTTACTGGCCCTCAGTGAGCAGCGCGAAGAACTGCAGGAATTAAAACAGGATTTGCTGCAACTGCGGCGTCATGAAAAAGACTTTTTGCTGCGGAAGAATCCCGACTATTTAACCCAGTTTCGCGTGCAGCATACGCAGTTTGTTAGTGCGTTAAACGGTTTGGATGACATAGTAAAATCCTATCAGCTACCTTCATCGCTGGTGGGCGAAATTGCAGAGAGCACTCAGGCTTACACCGAGCAGCTCTTTAAACTCGTTACCCTTATGAAGCAGGTGGGACTGACGCCCAACGAGGGCCTGAATAAAACGCTGTACCGCCATGCCGAGAATCTGTTTATTCAGGGCCAGCGATACGAGCCTCAGCTACAGGCCGAGTTGTCGAGATTGCAATTCCTTGTGGTTGATTATCAGCACACTCTGCGCGCTGAATCTTTAACGGAACTGACTCAGCTTTCTCAAGCTATTACGCGCTCGAATCAGCTGTTGCAGGAAGATCAGCAGTTAGTTAATGAGTACATTAATACGCTGGGGCAGTGGGTCGCTTTGCGGCAACAAATCGGTCTGCAGGCGTCGCAGGGGCTAAGAGGGCAGTTCCGTGAGCAGGCACATAATGTCGAAGCTGCACTACAGCGGTTGGATGACGCACTATTACCGGTTATTGAAGCGCAAAAACAACGCGCTACTTTATTCGGTTCGGGTATTGCCATTGTGACATCAGTCGCACTGATTTTACTGTTAGTCAAAAGTTTCGCGACCTTTCACCGGGCATTTGCTAACTTTATGTTGTTCTTTTATCGCTGTAAGCGACAATACCAACATATCGACTCCCGTAAACTGGGATTTTCAGAGTTTCGGTCGTTAGCCGAACTGGCAAATGAAATGGTTGAGTCCCGCCGTCAGATAGAGCGGCGTCTCGCCAAGGCGGAGCAACACGCATCGACTTCGCCTCCTGATTAAGCAGAGGTTAAACATGCAATACGAGTTATTGGGTAGCAGCGACTTACGCGTTTCCCGCGTATGTCTGGGCACCATGACATTCGGCATTCAAAATACACAACAAGACGCCAACGAACAGCTCGACTGGGCTCTCGACCAAGGGATCAACTTTATTGATACCGCCGAGATGTATCCGATTCCGCCAAACGAACAAACCTATGCGGATACTGAGCGTTTTATCGGAAACTGGCTGGCCGCCAATCCGCAGAAGCGTCAGGATATCGTGTTAATGACCAAAATCGCCGGTAGCGGTATTCGCTATATTCGCGAAGGGTCTGAGATTTCCGCTGCGACCATTGAGCAGGCCATCGATGCCTCGTTACAGCGTTTGCAGACTGACTATATTGATGTGTACCAGTTACACTGGCCTAACCGCACATCGCCACATTTTGCCAAGCACTGGCCGTGGCGAACTAATCCCCGAAATACCGATGTGGCAAAAGAGCGTGCTGGTATGCGCGACATCGTTCAGGGGATCGGTAAAGCCATCGACAGCGGCAAAATACGTCATTGGGGATTGTCTGATGATACGCCGTGGGGCATTCACACCTACCTGAACCTGTGTGAAGAGCTGGGTGTGCCCAAGCCGGTATCGATTCAAAATGAGTTCAGCCTGTTGCATGCCAAAGACTGGCCGTATCTTATTGAAACCTGCGCGTTTGAAGATGTCGCCTATTTGCCTTGGTCGCCACTGGCAACCGGGATGCTGTCGGGTAAATACCTAAACGATGAGCGTCCGAAAGGCAGCCGCTGGACCTTCGTTCAGCGTCAGGGATTATTCCGCAATACGGAAACTGCGCATGAGGCCACGGCGCGGTACGTAGAAGTCGCACAGCGTGCGCGTATTACCCCGTCTCAATTGGCATTAGCCTGGGTGAATCTGGTGCCGGGTGTAACCTCTACCATTATTGGCGGCACAACTCTTGAGCAGTTGAAAGAAAATGTGCAGGCCTTTGATATGACGTTGTCTGACGATACCCTGCGTCAGATTCAGCAGGTAATGAAGCGTTATCCTATGCCTTTTTAGCCCTGCTAGCGTACTTTTTCTGATGACTGAAAAAAGCGCGCTTGTAATTTGCCTTGTCCGGTGTCTCCTGACCGGACAGGTTCATGTAAATGTCATACTCTCTGCGTAGGCTGAATGCAAACTAGCCACACTCTTTGCTTATGAATTCGCCTACGCTTTCTCCCACCGTTGATATTACGGTTGCGCCTCAACCCCAACGCTCTCAATGGGCGGTATTGTGCGTATTGATTTACTTTATGCTGCTGGCCGTGTCTATTATTGGCAATGGCTTCAATACCATGACGTCAGGCCACGCCGAAGGGCTGTTTGAGTTTGCCAGCCATCCTGTGACTGGCTTGATCATCGGTATTTTAGCAACCGCCCTTATTCAGTCATCCAGCACGGTTACCTCGATTATTGTGGCAATGGTCGCGGGAGGACTGCCTATCACTTTGGCTGTGCCGATGATGATGGGGGCCAATGTGGGCACCAGCATTACCAATACGATTGTGAGTATGGGGCATATTCACGACAAACGGGAATACGAAAAGGCCTTTCAGGCAGCCACTATTCACGATGTATTTAATGTTATGGCGGTGATTATCTTTCTGCCGCTGGAAATCCTCTTTGGCATACTGGAGCACCTAAGTGGCTTGCTGGTGAGTTGGATGCACAGTGATACCGCAGTGGCTGTGGGGGGCTTTAATCCCATCAAGGCTGTTACAAAGCCGGTGAACGAGCAGTTGCAGTGGTTGCTGGGAGACTTATCCAACGGTTACGCGGGCGCTATCATGATTATTCTGGGTATCGGGTTAATTGTTGCGTCGATTACGTTTTTGGGACGTATTATGAAAGCACTGATGGTGGGGCGTGCGAAGTCATTGTTGTACAAGAGTATCGGCAGAGGGCCCGTTTCGGGTATTGCTTCAGGCACTGCGGTGACTGTACTTGTGCAGTCTTCGTCGACAACAACATCGCTAATGGTGCCTTTAGTCGGCAGTGGTGTACTGACAGCCCGTGATATCTACCCGTTTACCCTTGGCGCAAACATTGGCACCTGCATTACGGCGTTGATTGCGGCACTGGGTATTACCGGTGTGATGGCAGAGCCGGCGCTGCAAATAGCGCTGGTGCATTTGGTCTATAACGTATTGGCCGTTGCCACTATTTTTGGCTTACCCTGGTTACGCGAAATACCGCCGGTATTTTCTGCTGCGCTTGCAAGACAGGTTGCCAAACGAAAAATACTAGGGGTGATGTATATTCTCGGGGTGTTTTTTGCGTTGCCTTTTGGTTTGCTGCTGTTGTCTGGTTTTCGTTTATAGCACGTATAAAAAAGGCCACGTCTAGCGTGGCCAAATTGGGAACAACAGAACATAACCAGACAGTCAGAGTTGAAGAAAACTGACCGTCTGATTAAGCGTAGTACTAAAACGCGTATTTTGCAGAAAATTGTACGCGACTCATGTCACCTTCCAGTCCTGCGTCTGTTTCGCGTTTCGCATAAGCGTATTCAGCACCTACCGTCATCGTTTTAGACATCGAGTAAATGTAGTTTACGCGGGCGCTGTAGGTTTTGTCGGTGTAGTCACCCATTGTGACTTTGGTTACCTCATCAGCATCTGCATCAAAGGCAGAGAACATGATGCTGGAACGCGCTTTGTCGGTCCACATGTGGCGATACGCAACACCATAACCGGTCGATGCGATCGAGGATAATTCACCAGTTTGGTCGTTATACACTGCACCTTGTGCAGCATTCAGGGCTGCATAGCGACCAAGACCTGTACCGGTAAAGAAAGTAAAGCGAATGTCATCGGTATCACTCACCTTCACTTTACCTGTTACAGAAACGCCTGCACCGGTATCAGATGCGTCAATATCACCTACGTTGTAGGCTAACTGGCGGAAGATACCCGCTACTTTTACATGCCCCCAGTCCTGTTTCATTGTGTAGGCCGCAATGATATCCGGCACAGAGTTGTCGTCGGTTGCACCTACACCTACTACGGTGGTTTCAGGGTTTTCTAATGCCACTTCCAGACCGCCATGGGTATAGCGAACCATGACCTGACGGCCAAAGGTAATGCCATCAGTGGTACCAATAAAGTCCAGTGACTCTGGTAACGCACCCACGTCCATGAACGTAGTCCAGGTTTGACCCACCAGCCAGTTTTTATATTTCAAAAATGCGTGACGCATACGAGGTAAGTAAGAGTTACTAATACGCTCGTTGTCGTAGTCGCCTTTAGTCACCATGAAATCAAATTCTAAAACACCTGTGATGCTGTCATCGCCGTCTACCGGGGTATTCGTTGTCAGGCGGAAACGCGATTGTCTGGCGTGAGCGTCGAATCGACCGCTGATATCATCGTCTGCGCTGCCAACGGCAATGGTTGACGGAACGTAAAAATCACGATTAAGCGGATGACCTTCACCGTTCGAGTAGTCGCTGTAGATACCGTCTACTTTGATGTAGCCTGTGTATTTAACTTCAGTCGAGCCCAGTGAAGCGGCATTGGCTGATGCCATGGTTAAGCCGGTTAATGCCAGGGTAACGGCGCCGGTAACTTTTTTTAATGTGTGTTTCATGTTTTCTCGTCCCGTTTGTTTAGGAATTGGATGATTAGTAAAAAAAGTGTAAAAATGCAGTTAACGATTCTTAATTTGTATGAGTTTAGGACAATTGCAAATAAGCGGATGGTCTATAAGACGAAAGTCGTAACAAGGAAGGAGTAGTTCCTCCTAACTAAATAGAAATTTAGCGCTCGCTAAGACCAAAGTCTCATTTTGCTTTGGTCAGGAAAAGCTACATTGATCTACCAATACATATCACTGTAATTTATTTGAAAATTGGAGGCAATTCATATGACTGCCAGCAAGATTTATCCGGTTCCGGAAAGTATCAAAGCGTCGACTCATTTGACTCAGGAGCAATACGATCAAATGTACAAGCAGTCTGTCGACGACCCAGAGGGGTTCTGGGGTGAATATGCCAGTACGCTGGATTGGTACACAAAACCAACAAAAGTTAAAAACACCACCTTTGATCCCAGTACAGTATCAATTAAATGGTTCGAAGATGGCGAGATTAATGCCAGCTATAACTGTATCGACAGACATTTGGCAGAGCATGCCAAGAAAACCGCGTTGTTCTGGGAAGGTGATTCGCCGGAAGACAGTGAAGAAATCAGTTACCAGCAACTGCACTATGAAGTATGTAAGTTAGCGAATGGCCTGAAAAAGCTAGGCGTAGGTAAAGGCGACCGTGTTGCGATTTACATGCCAATGGTACCTCAGGCTGCTTACGCCATGTTGGCATGTGCGCGCATTGGTGCGGTTCACTCAGTTATCTTTGGTGGCTTTTCTCCCAACGCCATCGCCGACCGCATCAACGATAGCTCTGCGAAAGTCGTGATTACGTGCGACGAAGGCCGTCGCGCAGGACGCAGTGTTCCGCTGAAAGCCAACGTAGACCGTGCATTGGCGAATGGTGCGTGTCCATCTATCACAAACGTTATCGTGCACAAGTTAACCGGCGGCGACGTAGCATTCAATGACGATGTGGATGTGTGGTGGGATGCTCTGGTAGAAGACTGTTCTGCCCAGTGCGAACCAGAGGTGATGAACGCCGAAGACCCATTGTTTATTCTTTACACATCAGGCTCTACCGGCACACCAAAAGGCGTGGTACACACCACAGGCGGTTATTTGTTATACACCGCAATGACCTTCAAGTATGCGTTTGATTACCGCGAAGATGACATTTATTGGTGTACTGCGGATGTGGGCTGGATCACAGGCCACAGTTACATGGTGTATGGCCCGTTAATTAACGGTGCAACGCAGGTATTCTTTGAAGGTGTACCAACTTACCCTGACGTACGTCGTATTGCTCAGGTTGTTGAAAAATACAAAGTTAATTCATTGTACACAGCGCCTACTGCAATTCGTGCCCTGATGGCACACGGTGATGCGCCGGTTGAAGGCTGTGATTTATCATCACTGCGCCTGTTGGGCTCAGTAGGGGAACCAATTAACCCTGAAGCGTGGGAATGGTATTACCGCGTTATCGGTGAAAGCCGTTGTCCGATTATGGACACCTGGTGGCAAACCGAAACTGGCGGCATGATGATTACTCCGCTACCGGGTGCAACACCGTTGAAGCCAGGCTCTGCGTCACGCCCTATGTTTGGTATTCAGCCTGCACTGTTTGACGCCGAAGGCAATGAGCTTGAAGGTGCAAACGAAGGAAACCTGGTAATTAAAGATAGCTGGCCAAGCCAGGCCCGCACGGTTTACGGCGACCACGAGCGCTTTATCAACACGTATTTCAGTGCTTACAAGGGCGTTTACTTCACCGGTGACGGTGCGCGTCGCGACGAAGACGGTTACTACTGGATCACAGGGCGTGTTGATGACGTACTGAACGTGTCTGGTCACCGTTTGGGGACTGCTGAAATTGAAAGTGCGCTGGTGGCACACCCTAAAGTGGCTGAAGCCGCTGTGGTTGGCTACCCGCATGACATTAAAGGTCAGGGCATTTATGTGTATATCACACCAAACGAAGGTGTTGACCCAGACGAAGCGCTAACCAAGGAAATTCGCGCCTGGGTGCGTACTGAGCTTAGCCCAATCGCCACGCCAGACATGATTCAATGGTCTCGCGGTCTGCCTAAGACACGTTCAGGTAAGATCATGCGTCGTATTCTGCGTAAGATTGCCGCGAACGAGCACGAGCAACTGGGTGATACCTCAACGTTGGCGGATCCGTCGGTTGTTGATACACTCATCGAGGAGCGTCTTAACAAGTAATACGGAGAGATAATGATAACGCTGCTAATTGCCGATGATCACCCTTTATACCGCGATGCGTTAAAGGGCGCGTTATCGTTATCATTACCCGACCTCACCTTGTTGGAGGCCGGGGACCTCACTGCAACAGTCGACATTCTGCAAAAGCAGGATGTCGATTTATTATTGCTGGACCTGCACATGCCCGGCAGCAACGACCTGTTTGGTTTATTGCATATTCGCAAGCTTTATCCCGACTTACCGGTTGCCGTAGTATCAGGTACTGAGGACGCCACCATCATTTCTAAAATCGTGGGTGTGGGTGCGTTGGGTTTTATACCCAAAACCACCAGTGCTGACGATATTGCCAAAGCCGTTCAGTCAATTTTGGATGGCGATATTTGGTTACCCGAGTCGATCAGTGAAAAAATTCAGGATGTTGACGAAGAGTTCTCTGAATTGGCCGACAAGGTATCCAGCCTGACTCCTTCCCAGTACAAAGTGCTGTGTTACATGCGCGACGGACTGTTGAATAAACAAATTGGTTATAACCTGGACATTGCCGAGGCCACTGTGAAAGCGCATGTTACTGCCATTTTCAAAAAACTCGGTATTAACAACCGCACTCAGGCAGTGTTGATTGCCTCACAGCTGGAACTGGAGCCACCAGTCCAGTAATCTGGGGATCCCTTAACGCTGGCAGGTAGAAGGAAGCCCTGTGATAAGAGATGCTCGCTCGGAAGATGCAGAAGCCATTGCATCGATATACAATTATTATGTTGTCCAAACCCCGGTAACTTTCGAAGAAGAACCCGTCACAGCATCGCAAATGGCAGTCAGAATAGATGATGTTATAGCTACGTCATTACCCTGGATTGTACTAGAGCGGGATTCGATAATTGTTGGCTATGCTTACGCTACAAAATGGAAAGCGCGCAGTGCGTATCGCTTCTCGGTCGAGTCGACGGTGTATCTGGCGCGGCATGCTGTTGGGCAAGGACTCGGAACATATCTCTATCAAGCACTTATAGACAGACTCCGAGCAATATACCAATCCGCACAGAATATTACCCTAGCAGAGTGAGTCAAATCGACTTAGATCACGACGCGGTTACTGAGGCATAGTCACTCTACGTCCAGTAACCGCAACACAGAGCTAAGTCGATTTGGCCACTCCCTTCGGGCGAGGCTGACAGGCTTTCTGTCTTCGTTACATTTGCTTGATTTAGCACCACTAGACCTGCGCAAATAAGCCTCGCCATAAAACCTGTCAGTCTCGCTGATAGGGTAATATTCTGTGCGGACTGGTATTAGACATTAATACTGTGGTGGGGGGAATTACACTGCCAAATCCCGCCAGTGTCGCATTACATGAAAAAGTAGGTATGCGAAAAGTCGCTCAATTTGAACGTATCGGTTATAAGTTCTCGGTATGGCGAGATGTTGGCTACTGGCAAATGTGCTTAAAGTGAGTTTGAAAGCGGGGAGGGGTAGTGGGACAAAGCCTCACGAGTTTCTTCAGTTAACAGCGGGTTAGACAGCGGGTACACCGTTCTGTCCTTTAACAGATTTCTGGCCCGAATATAAAAGTGCTGAGAAGTAAGCAGACGCTGTAAATCACCATTTTCATAGAGTCGTTGCAGACCTACTTCGAGCCGTTCAGCAAGTTCCGGCCGGTGCTCACTGACAAAAAAGAACATAGGATTGTGATATTGCAGCGCTATGTGGCTTTCCACTTCAATTGCTAAATCGCGATGCGTACTGAGCTCCTCAAATACCTCATGCACCGCTCTGGGAAAGTAATCTACCATGCCTTTGTCCAGCAACTTGAAAGCACTGCTGTAAACACTGGTCGACACATTAAAACCGTGATACTTGAGGATATCAGTATCTGGCCAGTCACTGCCCTGAACTGCGCTCAGTTGCTTTAGCTGGTCTAACGCAATTTCGGTAATAAACAGGGGATTGTCCTGACTGACCAGCAGAACACGGTAACCAAACATTCCTCCGGTAAGTGGGATTCGGATTACATGATGGTGTTGCTCGCGTTCGAAGGTGGTAACTGACCACATTATGTCTGTTCGCCCGTTCCGCAAATTCAAAAATTGACGTTGTTGCGGCGTAGCTGCCGGATTTGCGATGATTTGAACCGGACCGTACTCTGATTCTGTTTGAGCCATCGCGAGATTAAGCAGTGTAACCACATAGTGATAGATATCGGTAGTGCCGGGTTCATAATTGGGAATGTAGACGCGGGTGTTACGCGCAGGCTCACTAGCCGATAGGCGTATCGGCAGTAATAAAAAAGAAAACAATGTTAATAAAAACAATCGCCTGAACATGAAAAAACTGACCCTTTAGAGCAGCTGTCTAATCTGAGTATAGTGAAGGATCGTCATTATTCTATGCCGATAGTCGACAAAAAATGCGTAACTTAACGAAACTGCGCGAGGGCCGCTTTAGTCTCATCGGTGAGTAGCGGGTTTTGCAATACGTAAATTTCCCGTCCAAACAGCATTTCTTCAGCGTCTGCGTAAAAAGGCTGCTGAGTCAGCAGATTCAACATCTCGCCATTGTTATAAAGGGTCGTTAACCCTTTAGTCAGGCGTTCCGCCAGACGTGGATGCTTTTTGCTCACGAAAAAGAACATCGGATTGTCGTATTTCAGCGCAAGTTGTGGGGCGACGTTAAGGGTAAATTGCGGGTATTCCAATAATTCCTGAGAAACCTCATGAATAGCTCGCGGGAAATAATCGAACATTTTGCGATGCAATAGCATATGACCGCTCCCGTAGGTTCCAAGCACACTAAACTCGTTGAATTGCAGGATGTGAGTGTCGGGCCAGTTTGCGCCCTGAATAGCCGTCATGGCCTTCAAGTCTGGTAATGAAGGAGCGTAATTAAAGCGATTATCATCTGCTCGAACTAAAAACACACGGTAGCCAAACAGACCGCCAATCAGAGGCACTCGCACTGGCGTGTAGCGCGACTCACGCTCTGCGCTGGTAATTGACCACGCAATATCGGTATTGCCATTTGACAGGTTCATCAATTGGCGTTGCTGGGGCGTAGTTTCCGGGTTGGCGACTACCTTAAGTGAACCATATTCCCGTTCTGTAACGGCTAATGCACGAGTCAGTAATTCGACAATATAGTTGTAAATATCTGTTGTGCCAGGCGCCGGGCGAGGGATTCGAACGTTATCCTGATGCACCACTGACGTGTCCTTTGCATGTGCAAAAGACACGAATAGCGAGACGGTTAGGGTAATAACCCAGATCCTGACGTACTTCACGGCTATTTCTCAGCAATACTTCTTCAGACCAGTATAGCGGATATAACGGCGAGCGCCTGCATTTTAAATATGGCAGGCTTTTGTGCGGTCAGGACGCAGTAGACACGCAAAATTCCAGCCCGGGATCAACAATACACTTGCCCGTCATAGCCTGGCGACCTAATAGCATCAAATAGGTCATTTCTGAACGGTCTGTTAGCGTCAGCTTTATTTTCCAGGCTCGTTTGCCCAGTTCTAACCGGGTTTTTATCACATAACGTTTTTCCCGGGTGGCAGTGGAACTTTTAATTTTCTTCTGACTTAGTACTTTATATTCACAACGCACTGTCTTAGCGACGTCGTGGATGTCGGGATGAATATCAAATCGAATCCAACGCTCGTCATCGCGCTTAAACTCTTCAATGTTGTCGACGTGCAGTGACGAGGTCGCCGCACCTGTGTCGACACGCATTGTCAGGTTATAAATGCCTAATTCCGGCAAATTTGCACATTCCAGCGCACCAATTAACTGCTTCGGTTTTTTTGTACCAGCCATGATCAGAGTACCAGTGTTGATTCAGTTGAAACCAGATTGTCTTGTAACAGCTCCACTTGTTCAGCCACTGTATCCGGGGCCTTAAAGTAAGCAATGTGATATATCGCCTCGCCTTCCTGCGTAAGCGGGATATTTTGTTTGCCGATCACCACACCCTCCGCCGGGCTGATGATATTTGCCTGAAAGGTGCCGAATGAGTCGGCAATCACAGCCAGTACGTCACCTTTTTCGACATGATCACCAAGTTGTGCAGAGTGCGTAATAAAGCCGCTCTCTGGTGCGCGCACCCAACCGCTTGCACGGGCAATAAACGGTGTAATTGCAACGGCCTTTTTGCTACGGCTTTTGTTCAGCATGCCCATGTGGCGCATGGTATTTATAATGCCTTTTACGCCAGCCCGAATTGAAAACTCGTCATAACGCAGGGCTTGACCCGCTTCATAAAGCAAGATCTTTATACCGTCTTCACTGGCTGTTTGGCGTAATGAACCGTCTCGAATATCAGCATTCAACAATACAGGTACACCAAAGGCTTTGGCCATTTCCAGTACTTCCGGATCATCCAGGTTTGCGCGGATCTGTGGCAAATTACTGCGATGAATAGCGCCTGTGTGTAAATCGATACCGAAGTCACATTTGCTCACCACTTCCTTGTAGAACAAGTAAGCCAGACGACCAGCAAGGCTGCCTTTTCGGCTGCCCGGAAAGCTCCGGTTCAGGTCACGTCGGTCCGGTAAGTAACGGGACTGATTCAGTACGCCGTACACATTTACCATTGGAACAGCAATCAAGGTGCCTTTTAAATTCGCAATGCTTTTGGAGCGAATGAGGCGCGAGACGATTTCAATCCCATTCAGTTCGTCGCCGTGAATAGCGGCACTGACAAACATAGTGGGTCCGGCGCGCTTACCGCGCTTTACAAATACCGGTATGTTCATGCTGGTGGCGGTATACAACGGAGGCATGTCCAAGGCTATTTTCTTGGTTTCTCCCGGTGCAATGATTTCACCGCCAATTTCCAATGGTGCAATGGCCATTAGCCTTTCCCTTTCGTTCTGGTGTTGTTCGGCTTAGCCGAACCTTCAATAAATTCAATGATCATACCGGCAACATCTTTGTTGGTTGCCGCTTCGATACCTTCCAGTCCTGGTGACGAGTTGACTTCCATTACAACCGGGCCGTTATTCGAGCGTAAAATGTCAACTCCACAGCAGTTCAGGCCCAGAGTGCGCGCTGCATCAACGGCAGTTTTACGTTCTGCAGGAGACAGGCGAACCAGGCTCGCTGACCCACCACGATGCAGATTTGAACGGAATTCCCCCGGTGCCGCCTGACGCTTCATAGCGGCAATTACTTTGCCACCGACGACGAAACAGCGGATGTCTGAACCGCCGGCTTCCTTGATGTATTCCTGCACCAAAATACTGGCATTCAGACCCATGAAAGCTTCAATAATTGCTTCTGCGGTTTTTTGTGTTTCGGCCAGTACAACGCCGATACCCTGAGTACCTTCGAGTAACTTAATCACAACCGGCGCACCGCCAACGTTCTTAATCACGTCGTCAACTTTGTCAGGGTGATGAGCAAAGCCAGTGCGTGGCAAACCAATGCCCTTGCGTGACAGCAACTGCAATGAACGCAATTTGTCGCGTGAGCGGCTGATAGCAACGGATTCATTGATACTGTATGTCCCCATCATTTCGAACTGGCGAACAACGGAAGTGCCATAAAAGCTCACTGAAGCGCCAATACGCGGAATAACGGCGTCATATTTAGGTAGTTTCTTACCGTTGTAGCGAACAGACGGATTGCTGCTGGTAATGTCCATGTAGCAATGCATGGTGTCAATAATGTCAACGGTGTGACCGCGTTGTTCGCCAGCTTCTTTAAGACGGCGGGTAGAATACAATTTGGGGTTACGGGATAAGATAGCAATACGCATAATCTGGCCTGTTCGCAGGGGGTTAAAAACCGGTGTACTTTGCCTGCATACTCAGGAATGTAAACCGAATAATATTTGTCGTGACGGTGAGGGATTTCGATAGTGTTGCTAATCGGCCAGTCACATCACTTGTTGTTTAAACCTAATCGAATAACCAGATAAATCAACCGCATTCAGAGTTTGGACAGCAGTTTATTTGCCTGCAGATTAAGCCGGCGCGCGTTCAATGACGCGCCGGTTTAACATGTCGGGTCATACTTTTAAGCAGAGCACGCAGTTTGGCTGGCTTCAGAGGTTTGCTCAGGTAGTTAACGCCTTGTTCTTTACAGCGTGTCACCAGGTCCTCGTCGTGGGTAGCGGTAACCAAAGACGCGGGAAGTACCACATCCAGGTGCTGCCTGATAGCTTCTATCAGGTCAAGACCATTCACACCGTTACCCAATTGATAATCCATCAACAGGATTTGCGGCGAGAAAATATCCGCTTGTTTTATGGCATCATCCCAGTTGTCAGCCAATACTACGCTGATCCCCCAACGTTCCAGCAGGGTTTGCATGGCATCCAGGTTTTCCTGTTGGTCGTCTACGCACAGTACGCGCAAGCTGCCAAATGAAGCCGTCGGATTACCCTGCATCTGCTGTTGAGCGATTTGGGGTGTTGAGACTGGGAAATTCAGCGAGAAGCAACTGCCTCGACCGACTTCTGAGTCCACGTGGATCTTACATTGCATTTGGTGGCTCAAGCGCCGGACAACACCCAAGCCAAGCCCAATACCATGCTCAGCGCTTTCATTTGTGCGATAGAAATCGCTGAAGATCAGCGCTTGTTGTTCTTGCGAAATCCCTATACCAGTATCGCGCACTTCGAGGAGAATTTTACCGTCTCGTTTTCTGGCAGACAGCAACACTTTGCCGTGTTCAGTGTATTTAACCGCATTTGAAAGCAAGTTTTGTAATATTCGATACAAAAAGGTTTTGTCGGCATAGACCCAGTAATCGGGCAGCCGGGTTTTCAAGAAAATCCCTTTCTCTTTTGCCCGCATGGTCATTTCGTCAACGATCGGCCCGCATAACTCGCGGATATTAATAGGTTCAGGATTCGGCTTCAGCTCACCCTGATCAAGCCGGGCAATATCCAGTAGGGTGGCAATCAGCGCTTCACTCGACATCACAGAGTGGCTCAGTTTATTGACAATCTTGACCACAGAGTCGGGTAAATAAGCTTCTTGTAAGGCTGATACATACAGCTTGGCCGCATTGAGTGGTTGCAACACATCGTGGCTCGCCAGTGCCAGAAAACGGGTTTTACTGGCATTGGCGTCTTCTGCCGCTTTGCGCGCGCGGATCAGTTCTTTCTCAATGTCGCGCCTGCGCTCGATTTCCAGACGGAGTTCAGCGTTTATGGAGTGAACTTCTTCCGTACGCTTTTTAATGCGGTGCTCCAGGTCGATATTGGATTCTTCCAGAGCCTGCTGGATCTCAACGTGACCAGTGATGTCGTTAAAACTGGTTACAAAGCCGCCGCCGGGAAGCGGGTTGCCGACCATTTCGATGACGCGGCCATCGCTGCGTTGACGGGTATAACGGTGGGGAGTACCTGATTTCAAATGTTCCAGGCGCTTCTCGACTTCGGCTTCAATGTCTTCGCGACCAAACTCACCGCGCTCTCCGTTATACCGCATGAGTTTTTCTATCGGCGTACCTACAACCAGTAATTCTTCGGGATAATTGTATAAAGCGGCATATTGCTTGTTCCAGGCCACCAGGTTCAGGTGCATGTCGATGACACTGATCCCCTGGTCCATGTTCTCCAGCGAGGTTAACAGGGCCGTCATATTGAATTGCATGGCCTGGGTGGTGTCATCAAAGAAGTTAATGACCTCGGTGAAGTCGAGTTTCTTACCGCGCAACACCGAATCGATTAACGCCTTGGCGCTGGATGCCCCAATTACCCCGCCCAGCGCGCGTTCGCAAAAGGCCATAAAGGCTTCGTCAGGTGGCTCAGTTCGTTCAACGGTACAATGGTGTAACTGCTGGTATTCATTGACTAACTGTTGGCAGCGCCCCGACCCCATAAAGGTAGATAGCAGGGTAATGAGATCAGCAATAGTGACGTTAATACTTTGGTTTTTCGCCGGGGTATTACGCGCATCTGCCGGAGACACAAAGGCTTCAGCCTGAATCCGGTCGATGAGTCGGGCAGGGGCAAACCAGGAGAACAGCACATAAGCGAGCAAATTCGCAATCAGGCTGATAATGGCCCCCTGACTGAGTAACTCACTTTGCTCGTATTCCGACATAGTGCTGTTTACGATGGGCAGCACCAGCCACAGAACCCAGGTGATCAAGCCGACCATGAGTCCGGCGTAGACACCATGGGCATGGCCTCGCTTCCAGTACAGTCCGCCAATAACGGCGGGTAGCAGCTGAATTACCAGTGAAAAAGCGATCAAACCAATGGAGTGCAGCGACCGACTGCCCGTCATTTGTTGGTGATACAAGAAAGCCAGCAACAATATAATGCCAATGATAATTCGGCGGATCAGCCGGATGCGTTTACCGTAATCACCATAGGTCGCGGAATGCTGTTTTACCGCAAGTAGACGGGGTAGTACCACGTCGTTTGTAAGCATGGTACTTAGCGTCAGCGTAGCCACAATGATCATGGCGGTGGCTGCAGAAAGCCCACCCACAAACACAATAATTTGCAGCAACAGGGATTCTGAATAAATGGCCAAAGACAACACATAGGTATCTGGTTCGACATTCTGACCGCTAAACACTGCTTGCCCGGCCATGGCTATAACAGGAATAACAGCGGCGGTGACCAATAGGTACAACGGGAACAGCCAGCGAGCCGTTTTCAGGTGGTTCAGACTCAGGTTGTCTACAATTGCAACGTGAAACTGACGGGGTAAGCAAATAACCGCCGCGGCGGCCATAATGGTTTGCGCAAAGAACGTGAACGAGGAGAACTGCGACAGGGCTTCGTCGCTGACAAAGCGCTCCAGAATCGGTGCGCTTTCCAGATTGTACCACGCCTGATAGCCCACAAAGGCAACCAGCACCAGTGCCAGTAATTTAATCGTCGATTCAAATGAAATAGCCAGAATAAGGCCGCGACGATATTCAGTAACGTCGGTTTGTTTGGTACCAAAATAAATTGCGAACAACGCAATAAACGCCGTTGAAATGACAATAATAAACTGGCTGTTAGGTTGATTGGTAAGCAGTTTAAACGTAGCGCCAATGGCTTTTAGTTGTAGTGCGATGTAAGGAATGGTGGCGAGTAGCGCGATGATAGTAACCAGCAGTGCGACGGCCTGTCGTTTGCCGTATCGCGAAGCAATAAAGTCGGCAATGGTGTTGATGTGCTGCTTCTTACTCACCAAAGTAAGTTTATATATGAAACGATATCCCAAAATATAGACCAGCACTGGGCCTAATAATATGGGTAGGTAAATCCAGGTGTCACGGGATGCCTGACCAACCGCACCAAAGAACGTCCAGGCGGTACAGTAAATTGCCAGCGCCAGTGAGTAGATCACCGGGTGAGAGGTTATCCATCTGGCGGTAGGGGAGTTTTTGTCACCCCAACTGGCAATGTTAAACAACAAAAATAAATACAGCAGTGCCAGTGTAACCCAACCGAACGTCATGCCTTGTCCTAACAGGTTTTTAACAATATTGGTGACATTATACGCAACCCTCTAATACCTGACCTACGACCATGGTCTCATTCCTAGATTGATTTTGCGCGACTAGAGTATATCCGAAGCTCCTAATTATGCGGTTTTTAGGCGATTTTTGCGATGTAGAACAAAAGTCAAAAACGCTAAAGTCGCCTGAGAAGCTTGTCGTTAGGAAAATGTAAAAATAATACATCGAGTTAACCTATTTACGAGGACGGAAAGATGGCATTTAAAAGTGATGACGACAAAACGGCGTACTGGAAGGAGAATCTCTCCCTCCTCGCCAAATTGTTAGTAATCTGGTTTGTCGTGTCTTTTGGCTGCGGCATCCTTTTTGTTGATGTGCTGAATAACATCCAATTCTTTGGCTTCAAGCTGGGATTCTGGTTCGCACAGCAAGGTGCAATATACGTATTTGTTGCGCTCATTTTTGTCTACATGGCCAAAATGAACGCACTGGACAAAAAATACGGCGTAGACGAGGAGTAGTCCAATGGATGTTCAATTATTAACCTTTATCATCGTTGGCGCTTCATTCGCTCTGTATATCGCAATCGCGATTTGGGCTCGCGCTGGTTCAACTACCGACTTTTATGTAGCCGGTGGTGGTGTTCCTCCTGTCGTTAACGGCATGGCAACCGCTGCGGACTGGATGTCAGCCGCATCCTTTATTTCCATGGCCGGTCTGATTTCCTTTATGGGATATGACGGCGCGGTTTATCTGATGGGCTGGACCGGTGGTTACGTGCTACTGGCGCTGTGTCTTGCACCTTACCTGCGTAAATTCGGTAAATTCACTGTACCGGATTTCATTGGTGATCGCTACTACTCACAAACCGCACGTACGGTAGCGGTATTCTGTGCCATCTTCGTTTGTTTTACTTACGTTGCAGGTCAGATGCGTGGTGTGGGCGTGGTATTCAGCCGCTTCCTGGAAGTTGATATCGTAACCGGTGTGGTTATTGGTATGGCAATTGTATTCTTCTACACTGTTTTAGGTGGCATGAAAGGTATCACCTATACACAGGTTGCTCAGTACTGCGTACTGATTTTTGCTTACATCGTACCTGTTGTGTTCATCTCAATGATGGTAACAGGTCACATTCTGCCTCAAACCGCTTTCGGTGCGACACTGGCTGACGGGTCGGGGATGTACATGTTGGAGAAACTCGACAACCTCTCCGTCGAACTCGGCTTTAATGAATATACGTCCGGTACGAAGAGCACCATCGACGTCTTCTTCATTACCTTCGCTCTGATGGTAGGTACTGCGGGTCTGCCTCACGTAATCGTTCGCTTCTTCACGGTACCTAAAGTACGTGATGCGCGTAAGAGTGCGGGTTGGGCGCTGGTATTCATCGCTATCCTTTACACAACTGCACCGGCTCTGGCTTCATTCGGTCGTGTAAACATGATTGAAACCATCAATGGTACAGACATGCAGGGTACATCTTACGCCGAAGCACCAAGTTGGATTAAGAACTGGGAGCAAACTGGCCTGATAACCTTTAAGGATAAGAATGGCGACGGCAAAATGTTCTATGCTGCTGGTAGCATTGACGACCCGGCTAGCAAAAACGAAGTAAAAGTTGACCGTGACATCATGGTACTGGCTAACCCGGAGATTGCGAATCTGCCTGCATGGGTAATCGCTCTGGTGGCTGCTGGTGGTGTGGCTGCGGCACTGTCTACCTCGGCCGGTCTGCTGCTGGTAATCTCTACCTCGGTATCGCATGACTTGCTGAAACGTAACTTTGCGCCAAACATTACCGATAAGGCCGAGCTGTTCTACGCACGACTCGCAGCAGGTGTGGCGATTGTGATTGCCGGTTACTTTGGTATCAACCCGCCAGGATTCGTAGCGCAGGTGGTCGCCTTCGCGTTCGGACTCGCGGCATCCAGTTTCTTCCCAGCGATTATTATGGGTATCTTTAGCAAGCGTATGAATGATAAAGGTGCTATCGCGGGGATGATTGCGGGTATCGCGTTCACAGCGGCGTACATCATCTACTTCAAGTTTATCAATCCAGCAGCCAACGTGCCTGCTAACTGGTGGTTCGGTATTTCACCAGAAGGTATTGGTACACTGGGTATGATTGTTAACTTCGCAGTTGCCTACGGCGTGTACAAGATGACTGACGAAGCGCCTCAGGAAATTCAGGACCTGGTGGAAAGCATCCGCTTCCCTAAAGGTGCCGGTGATGCATCAGCTCACTAAACTGAACTAGCGTTATAAAGAAAGGCTCATCCTCGGATGGGCCTTTTTACGCTTCGGCCATTAACTTTTATATAAAGGATTTACACCAGGGGTTATTTTAGAGTGAATCCTGGTGTAAATAGCTGATACGTCTTTGATCTGGTTCACCCGTTATAAACCGCAAAGGCGCTACACTTATATGGACAACAAGGTTTTCACCGGCGGGATGGGAGGCAATAATGAGTGCGACACCCCAACAGGTACTGGATTTCTTAAAAACATCTGCGCCATTTGATGTGCTGGCTGACGATGCGCTACACGATTTGGCGAAACACGCCAGGCTTATCTATCTGGCGGCGGAGAACCAGAATCAGTTATTACAGGAAAATGCCGACAGGTTGTTTTTGATTCAAAGCGGTCAGTTTTCGGTAAAAGACAGCGACGGACCTGAACGCCACTTAAGTGAAGGAGACTACTTCGGGTTTCACAGTATTATTGATGGCGTATCGCATCCTATAGAGGTGAAAATTGACAGCCCGGGGCTGGTGTATTGCTTTGAGTCAGAAGCGTTTAAAGCGCTGCTGTCGACGCCGGAAGTGGCTAACTTTTTCGAAGGTACAAAGAGCGAGGCGCTGCAAAACCAGGCGGTCCAGGACTCAAATTCCATGTGGCTTTATAAATCACTGAACGAAGTGATAGAGCGCCAGCCCGTAATTGCGGATATTGGGTTGTCGGTGCAGCAGGCCGCTGAATTGATGAGTGAAAATAATGTATCGTCGCTGCTGATCACAGAAAACGAAAAACTGGCGGGGATTGTCACCGACAGAGATCTGCGCAATCGGGTTGTTGCCACAGCGTTAGATGTTGGCTTACCCGTATCGACAATCATGACCGACAAGCCCGCCATGATCACGCAAAACCGCACTATGTTTGACGCCATGGCACTTATGAGTGAACGCAACATTCATCACTTGCCGGTGGTCGACCGGGTATCCCGTCAACCCATGGGCATGGTAACGGCGTCTGATATCATTCGTCATCAGAAAGGCAACGTGCTGTTTATTATTGGCGAACTGTCCAAGGCAGAGAATCTGTATGAACTGACACGGCTGTCGTGGCAGATGCCGCACTATTTGGCAACCCACGCCAAGCGCCCCGGGGATTATGACATTGCCGGCAAAGTGCTGGCACAGGCTACGGATATCATGACGCGCAAGCTGATTACCTTCTATCAGCAACAGCATGGCTCTGCGCCTATGCCTTATACCTGGATTGTGTATGGCTCTCAGGCGCGGGAAGACCAGACTATGGGGTCAGATCAGGACAACGGTCTGTTATTGGCACGCACCCCAAATGAGCAAGAAGCAGAGTATTTTGCGGGTATGGCAGACTATGTGTGTAACGGATTGGGTAAATGTGGCATCAAACTATGCCCGGGGAATATTATGGCCAGCAACCCGGAACTGCGTTTGTCACTCGACGATGCCATTCACGAAGCTCAGCAGTGGGTGAAGCAGCCAACATCTAAAGCCATCATGTATTTTAATATCTTCCTGGATGCACGGGCTGCGGCCGGCGATGTAGAGTTGTTCAGAAAAATGCAATTGGCACGAGCGCCTTTGTTGAAGCAGAAAATGTTTCTGGCGGCATTAGCACGTCAGGCAAACAGTGATTCTGTGCCGTTATCGATGTTTCAGAAGTTTGTATTTGAAAAAGGCCATAGCGTAAAGGATGCCATTGATCTGAAGGTAAAAGCCATTGCCATCATTAATAACCTGGTAAGACTCTATGCGCTCGATAACGGATTGACGATGCCTTCTACGCTGGCGCGTTTAGCCAGCTTGCCTGCTGGTGCAGGGTTATCGTCGAGAGATGCCAATAACCTGCGGGATATCTGGCTATTCCTGACCCGTTTGCGTTGGCGGCATCAGTTGCAAAATAAAGTAACAGATAATTGTGTGTCGATTAGCGACTTATCCTCCATAGAAAAGCACCAGCTTAAAGCAGCATTTAAAGCCATTGATCGCGCCCAGCAAGCTGCGGTAATGAAATTTTCTGGAGGTATGTCGTGAGTAATGCGTCTGCGCCGTCGCTTTCGTGGTGGGGGCGTATCCAACGCTGGATGGCGGGAGGCACTTTGTTACCCGAAGAGCGCAAGCATCAAATGCTGCGTGATATGCCCTTGCTGGCAATTGATTTAGAGCTGACGTCACTGGACCCCAAGAAGGCGAAGATTACCTCGATTGGCTGGGTAGAAGGTAAGGCAGGCAGTATTGATGTGTCTTCCTGTTACTACGAAGTGGTGCGTGCATCTGGCGATTTAGAACAGAGTCCGGTAATCCACGGGCTAACCGCTGACACCATTGCACAAGGCGTGCATGTAAGGGATGCACTTAAGAAACTCAGCCAGTACGCACATACCCACGTATGGGTGTTGCACAACGCCGGATTGGATATGGCGGTGCTGGACCGCGTAATGGCCGCCAATGAGCAGCAAATGGAGAACGTGATAACACTGGACACATTAAAGCTCGCGGTTTATCAGTTACAGAAACAACACGAGGTTCTCCCGCCAAACAGCGCTACTCTGACGGTATGCAGACAACGTCACCACTTGCCCCTTGCGCCAGCGCACAATGCCCTCGACGACGCCATGGCGACATTACAATTGTGGTTTGCTCAATACTATTCTCTTGATCCCAAAGGCACTATGTCGATTCAGGACTTTACGCATACTCAGGCAGTAGGTTGCAGAAATTTAGGAAAAATCGAGAATTAATGATTGACAATATTACGCCAACCGCGTATCTTCTCGCCCGCGCTGAACGAGAGCTTAGCGCGATATGCCCAGGTGGTGAAATTGGTAGACACGCTAGCTTCAGGTGCTAGTGCTCGCAAGGGCGTGGCGGTTCAAGTCCGCCCCTGGGCACCATTCTTTTCTAAGTTTTAAAAATCCCTTTTTAATGTTTCAGTCAGCAGAATTACTGGCACGGCGGACTATTCCAGCCGAAAATCACAGATTTTCGTCGTTCAGCCGCGCGCGAAGCGGAGCTTCGCATAAAACGCGCGTCTTCACCCGCCCCTGGGCACCATTCCTTTCTAAGTTTTAAAAAAATCCCTTTTTAATGTTTCAGTCAGCAGAATTGCTGACACGGCGGACTATTCCAGCCGAAAATCACAGATTTTCGTCGTTCAGCCGCGCGCGAAGCGGAGCTTCGCATAAAACGCGCGTCTTCACCCGCCCCTGGGCACCATTCCTTTCTAAGTTTTATAAAATCCCTTTTTAATGTTTCAGTCGGCAGAATTGCTGGCAAGGCGGACTATTCCAGCCGCAAATCACAGATTTTCGTCGTTCAGTCGCGCGCGAAGCGGAGCTTCGCATAAAACGCGCGTCGTCACCTCTACAGTGAATATCTCTATTTCCTAGTGATAAGAATAATCAGTTCATACCTATACAAGCGTTTCACTTCTGTGGAGGTGGTCGAAAATATGGCCGGAAAACTATGCCGAAGTGCTTTTGGGGACGTATAATTTTTAGACTTATTGATAATAATCCAGCCATTAGCGAAGTGTTTATTCGTGATAGGATGAATACTGTCTAATAGTGAGTGTGCAATTTTCAAGTTTTCTGGGTAGATAGCAAATATGCAGCAACGTGCGGTTCAACAAGGTTTTACATTAATCGAGCTTATTATAGTGATTGTTATCCTTGGTATTTTAGCTGTTGTGGCTGCGCCGCGGTTTATAGATTTTGGCAGTGATGCGCGAGTTGCGTCAATAAATGCTATTGCCAGTCAGATGAAGTCGACGGTATCGCTTGCTCAGGCGAAGGCCATAGTGTCAGGCTTACGGCCGGTATCGACCAATCCCAATGGTGGACAAACCGCATATGTGGTTGATTTTGGTTTTGGTACGTCGGAAGTAGACTTTCGCAACTTGTGCCCGGAAAGTCAGGCTGAGTTTGGCAACCAATTGGAAATGCTGGACTTCATGCAAAACGGCTTAAATGGCGATATTTCCACTCGTGTTGACAATCAGTACACCTTGATTGGTTACACGGTCCCATCCTCTGGCGTACCAACGAATCAAGGTTGTTATGTTATTTATGATTCCTTTGGTACACCCGACTGTACAATTACCGTTGTAACTGACGACTGCTAAGCCTGTTGAGTTGGGCTTACTGGTAACGAAAATTCTCCATGGTTTTCGCTAGTACGGCGTTGTTCGCTTGCAAGTCCAGCGTCACTCTTTGTAAGTCTTCCGCTACTTTTACTTCTTGTGTAGCGGCTTCCTGAACGCTCACCACATCTGACGCTATTTGCTCTGACGTCATGGATTGTTCCTCAGCGGCGGCTGACATGGAATTGGCTTGGTTTTCTAACTGGCTGGCACTGGCTTTCACTTTCTCGGCCGTTACTTCGCCCTGATTGGTTAATTCTAAAGAAGCTCTGGCACCATCAGCGCTTTTGGTAATGCCGCGGATTACATTCAGGCTGACTTGCTGTAGAGAGTCGAGTAGCGAGGAAATCTTATCTGATGAATTGCGGCTGGCGTTGGCCAGCTGTCTGACTTCGTCTGCTACAACCGCGAAGCCTCTGCCGTGCTCTCCGGCTCGCGCTGCCTCTATAGCGGCATTTAACGCTAGCAGGTTAGTTTGATCTGATAGAGAATTAATGGTGTCGAGAATACTGCTGATTTCAGTCAGTTGCTCACCCATGTTTTTAGCTTCCGACTCCATGACTGCCATTTGGTCAGTGAGTGAGGAGATGGAGCTTTGAATAGACTGATTCGCATGCATGGCTTCATCTGCCAGCGAGTCGAGGTTTCTGCTGGCTTCCAGTGTATCAATAGCCGACCGTGCGATTTCTTTACTTGTTTCAGTCATTTGTTCTATTGCGGCAGCAATATTTACGGCGCGCTGTTGGGTCACTTCAGACTCTTCATTAATGGTTGTCACTGAGCGATTTACCTGGTCACCCAGTCGGGTACTGGCTTGAACCGATTGTGCTAAGCCCGTAATCAGGTCGCGAATGGCCTGAAGCGTATGATTCATGGCACCGGCGATACTGCCCAGTTCGTTTGCGGAAGGCAGCGACACATCGATTGTTAGATCGCCGTCCCGGGCAACACTGTCTAAATTGCGGGTAAGGCGTACCAGTTGAGAACGCAAAGTATGCAACAGCGTTGTTATCACAATCGCAGCACAAATCAGTGCTATCAACGCAATAACTGCTATCGCAGTTAAATGTAGTTCGGTTGCCGCGGCCTTTTCTTCAGATTGTTGCTGGGCAGTTTGCCAGGTGTCATCAAGCTGGCTTTTTACTTTTCCTATTTGAGACGTAGCTGTGGCAAACCATTCAGATGACGTCGGGAGCTGCGTGAAATCAGGGCTACCAGTTTGTAACGCCTCGTAAACGCTGCGCATTGACTGCATACCAGCAGACTGATTGATTTGCCTGAACTCTGAAAGAGCGTTGTCATTAAGCGCATCTTCTAAGGTGTTACTTAAGTGAGTAATGCCGTCAAAATACATATCCAGCTCAAGTAACGTTTGAGTATTAACAGATTGGCGGGCTAATACACCATTCACTTTTCCTCTGAGTTGGCCAAGGCGTTCTTTTAACCAGGCTAGGGTTAGGGCGTGAGAGATGGTGCCGGATACGTCTCGATTTGATATTCCCAGTAACAGCAGATTGGCGGTATCCAGGGCCACCTTATTTACATAGCTATAGTATGCAAAGGCACGTTTGCCGTTAAGGGCATCCACTTCACTTCTAATCGCGGCTTTTTCCTGAAGTAGCTTAAACAGGCCGTTGAGCTTGCGCTTTACATCAAGTTCATCAGGCCATTCATCATTGGCAAGACGTTGTATGGTAGTGACGGCCAAATCGGCGGCTTCACGCTGTTTATCTACTTTGGCTTTTGCTGCTTCGGTTTTAGCGCCCAGAAAACCCGCTGTTAATCCGCGCTCTACAGCGTGTTGGTGGGCAATTTTTTCAACGGCATCTACCAGGGTTACCAGTCGTCGTTCAATATTAGCGTGACGCAGCTTTTGAATATCGTCGAGTAATACAAATGCGGTAAGGGTGACACAGAATACCCCAAGTAAACCGGTGGCAAGCAGGGTCATTTGTATAATAGTCAGTCGCTTCAACCAGAACATAATCTCTCCGTTTAGTATATAGGTCGAACCGCTGCCTACGCGTTGTAAGTATTACGAAATGAAGTATAGTCAATGTAACAACTTTCGCTAATTTGCAGCGTTAACAAGGGATAAGTGCCATGAAGCGACAAAAAATCGCAGTACTTTTAATGGGTTTGGGTTTAATTGGGTGTTCGAATAAGCAACTTTACCAGGGCGTAATGCAAAACCGACAGCATGCCTGCCAGCAAGAATTACCTCAACAGCAGGAAGCCTGTATGAAGCGCTATGAAACGAGTTACGAAGAGTATGAGCGAGAACGGCTACGGACTATGTCGGGCGAACAATCTGAGCCGTAATTCATGGTTAATTTAGTGCTTTCAGGCGGTTGGCGTAAAAAACGCGTCAAAGGGTGTAATGAGTCCTACCGCCAGTCTAGAACAGTGGCGCACTTCGGCGTTGGACTCGCGCGCTAAACGGCTTGCTCATCATAAAGATGAATATTGCAAAGAGCGGCAACTTCCGACACATATAGTTTTACAGGGGCCGGCCATACCAGGCCCTTCACCATGGTCAGGTTTCTGAGAGTCGGGAAGATATAGATGTCGTCCCAGCCTAGCTGATTATTTCGCGCTGAGGGCAGTGGTAGCTGTGGCATGTCTGCCAGCATGGTATTTACGTCTTTAAGATTCGTATCAGAACTAGTAAACGCGTCGTCAAATGAAACGCCCAGCATCTTTTCTTTCTTTTTCTGAAAATATGCCCGGGCACCTTCTGTCTCAAATTCGGGTTGAGTAATCATTACATTTCTCGGGAATAACAAATGATTGATCGCACTACTGAACTGACTGATGAAACCGGTGATCTGGTCGGCCGTCGTTTTGGGCAGAAGTTGCTTTTCTGGAGGGGCCATTGAGAGTATTTTTGCGACGATATCCAGACTTTCGCCCATTGCATGCCCGTCTTCCGTCTGAAGAATAGGCACCATCTTTACACCCACTAAATCCACACAGGTTTTTTCGTCATCATTGAGCAGCAACACCTTCTTGTGAGGGAGTCCGGAGTAATTGGCAACCATGTCAGTGCGAACACAGTAAGGGCAATGAAGGTATTGGTACAGAGTAAACATGAAACAGTCCTGATAAAAAGCCTGCGCCTTTGCTTCACGCTTTACAATGACGTGAGAACCAGGCAGGTATAGTTTGAGACAAAAACACGTGAAAACTATACACTATCGCGTAGCGATAAATCTAAACTTGTCATCCGGAAACCTTAACCAACATTCTAATTTTTTCTCAAAGCGGCACTGTGATTACCTTAACTTACGACACTTTTCTTACCTTCTTTGTTGCGACACTCATGATTAGTCTGTCGCCCGGACCGTCTAATTTGTACATCATGGCATGCACGCTGGGCTCCGGTAAACCCGGCGGCACTGCCGCGGCGCTAGGCATGGCTGTTGGGTCTTCCAGCTATGCGATAGGCACCGCATTTGGATTGGCGGCATTAATATTTTATGTGCCGGTATTGTTCACATTGATCAAGGTATTGGGGGCTGCATATTTGATTTTTCTTGGGGTGAGCGCACTCCGTTACGCCAAAGCGCCGCATTTACGCAAGCCCGTGCATGCTTCAACCGGCGCAATAGTAAAACGCAGTTTGTTGGTGGAGCTAAGTAACCCGAAGACAGCCCTTTTCTTTGTTGCTTTTCTACCGCAGTTCACACAAGCCACAGGGGATGTGCTGGTAAACGACTTGCTGGTTCTTGGTCTTATGTTTAGCGCCATCGCTTTGTGTTGTGACTTGCTGGTAGTGCAACTGTCACATCAATTAGGGCTTTGGATGGCAAAGAGTCCGGCCATAGCGGTCAGACAGGAGCAGCTGGTAGGGCTCATTTTTATCGGACTCGGTGTAACCCTGGTGTGGGATGTGTTGTAAGACGCTCGAACAAACCTGTCTGGGTAAGCGCGACCAAGGGAAGAACAGGCAACGCTCACCAATAAGCGCTACTCGCCTTCAATCTCTTCGTAAAGTGCCATTAATTGCTTAGTGACTTTATGGCTGGGCATAAAAAACGGCAGCGGCATGCGCGCCGAATGTGATTCTTTTACTTTCACCGAGCTGCTAAGGCGGGTGTCAAAGAGCGGCAGGCCTTTTTCTTCCAACTCGCCTATGAGTGCTGAAGGCAGTTTTGCCTGAGGGTTGTACTGGTTAATGATCACGCCGGCAAAATCTAACGCCTGATTGTGATCGTCTTTTATCTCCATCACATTGTCCAATAACCGCTCGATAGCCTGGGCTGAGAAATGGTCACAGTCGAAAGGAACCAGAAAGGCATCTGCTGCAATCAGGGCCGCTTTGGAATAAAAATTAAAGTTAGGGGGCGTATCAATATAAATGCGGTCAAAGTCCTTACTTAACGCATCGAGGGTTTCGCGCAACTTGAACATTTTATATCGTGATTCCAGCTCGCGTTCTATGGTTGCCAGAGCCGGATCGGCGGGCAAAACAAATAAATTGTCAAACGCAGTTGGCTGCACAAATGCGGTAGCTGGCTGGGGCTTACTGAACCAGCCCACAATTTGTTTGAACATATCCGCAACGGTTAGGGTGTCGTCGGAAATATCCACGCCTGCATAATGCGTTGAGTTTCCCTGCGCATCGAGGTCAACTAGCAGCGTTTTAAGGCCTCGACGGGCGCTTTCCGCGGCAAGATTTGTGCTGATGGTAGACTTCCCAACCCCGCCCTTTTGATTAAACACAACCCGTTTCATGTTGCCTGTTCCTTTTGCCGCTCGTCGTAGGTGTTTGATTGTTTTGTAATCAATACAAGCATAAGAGATTCCGATCGAAAAGCAACGGAGTAAATTGTTCTCAGAGTGTTAATTTTATGTAAATTGTGCTACTTTTATAAGACGTGTTACAGCTAGGTGAGACGCGTATGAGCCCAATTCTACGACTAGTATTTGTATGCATTTGTGTAATGGTATCCGGGTGTGCTTCCAGGTCTGCAGTTACTGCCAATCAGGACTTCCCTGTTTACTGGAATAAGTTTCCTGGAGCCCGTTTGATATCGGTGGAATCGCCGGAAGACATCATGCATGTCTCAGATGAGGCGCACGCCTTCATTCAATCTGTTAAAGCAGAGTGGTCAAACGATCCTCGCGATCGGTTAGATAATTTCATTGAAGCCATTTTCCAGCACGGTCAGCAGGGCATCGATTATTTTACTGATGCAAATTATTCGGTGTCCGACACCTTCTTTTTACGTCGTGCCAATTGCTTATCATTAACCCTGATGGCCTATGCGTTGGCAAAGGAAGCGGGTTTTTCAGCATCGCTCAATGTAGTTGAAATTCCCGAATACTGGTCGAGAAAACAAGGCTATAGCATTCTCAATGGCCATATTAATGTCACCATCACCGATGTTCACATGGGGAAAACTATCAATAGCAGGGTCGTCGATTTCGACCGCCGCATGGTGTCGCAAAAATTCGATAGCAAGATCATTCAGCTCAATGATGTCATCGCTATGTACTACAACAACAAAGCGGCTATGGCGATTATTGAGGGGGCGCATGAAGTTGGGTTTGCCTACCTTGCAAAGTCCCTGGAAGTGCAGCCTCTGTTAGATCAAGCGTGGGTAAATCTTGGCGTGTTGTATCGCATGAATAACAAGTATGACGCGGCCGAAGAGTCCTATTTACGTGCGATTCACAACGTCCCTGATGATTTAACGGCAAAAGAAAACCTGGCTGTGCTGTATCGGTATCAAGGCAAGTTTGTGCATGCGGCTGCTTTAGAAGATGAGGTGAGGAGGCAACGGGAGAGTAATCCTTACTATCACTTGATTCTGGGCGATGAGGCCTACGACAGAGGGAAAATTAACGAGGCCCATACGCATTATCGCAGAGCGTATCGTTTAGACAGGCAAAATCACCTTGTTTTGTCTGCGCTGAGTAAAACGGCTTACATGCGAGGTTTGCTCGAAGATGCTGAACAGTATCTGCAGCGAGCAAAAAACCACGCAAGGCAAGATGTTGACCGTGAACGCTACACCGCCAAGCTTGCTGTTTTGTCGGGAATAACCACACTTCAGGATGACTACTAAACGCTATGCGGCTGTGTAGTACGTTGTTATTAACTCTACTGTTTACGCTGAACTGCTATGCCATTGAATCCGAGCAATGGATTACGGATGTGCATTATTTGGCGTCCGATGATTTAGAGGGGCGCCGCACGGGTACCGTAGGTGCCGAACGGGCACGCGCTTATATTGAGCAGCGCTTTGCCCAGTTGACGCTAACGCCTCTGAAGGGGCTGGAGAGCTTCAGGCAGACTTTTTCAGAGCCGGGCAGACGGAAAAATCTGGTTCATGGAATAAATGTTGTTAGCGCTTACTCACATGCTGACGCGCCATATATATTGGTTACTGCCCACTATGACCATCTGGGTAGGAAAGGTCGCCGAATTTTCAACGGTGCAGACGATAACGCAAGTGGCGTATCTGCCATGTTGGAACTGGCGTTGCGAACAACAAAAAATAGCATGCAATGCAACGTGATGTTTTTAGCAACAGATGCTGAAGAACATGGGCTGCTGGGGGCAAAGGCCTTTGCCAATACAGGCGTGCTTGAGAGCTACCGCCTGTTCGCTAATCTGAACTTAGATATGTTGTCACAGCCTGGAGGGCGTCATGACCTGTTGGTGAGTGGAGTGAGAAGCCATCCGGCATTCGAAGACCTCACAAGCCAGATTGAAACGGATACCTCTTTACCCATGATCAACACTGATGCGGGCTACCGCGTTGGTCGTTACCCTGTTAAAGGTGATCGCACCAAAGTCAGTGATCATGCCGTGTTTGCTGAGCGGGGCATACCATTTTTGTTTCTTGGTGTCGGCAGGCACAATTACTATCACACGCCCAGAGATACGGCGTCCAGAATTAACGAAGGATTTTACGGCCGGGTTGTTGACGCGTCCTGGCGATTTCTGAAGGGGCTGGATGGGTTATGTGGTAAAGAACTGCAGGCCAATCATACTGATTAGCCTGCAGATATAAGGCAGTTTAGATTACGCCTAGCTCACGCAGACGTTCCTGCAAGTAAGATTCTGCAGTATATCGCTCCGACAGCACCACGTCCGGGCGTGGGTGAAGGAACAGTGGAAGCGAAATCCGTGAACGTGTCATATCGGCACCTTCAGGGTTGATCACGCGGTGGATCGTCGATGGATAATATCCGCCGCTGGCTTCTTGCAACATGTCACCAATGTTCACGATCAGCGTACCGAAATCACAAGGTACGTCCATCCAGGAACCGTCCTTACGCTGAACTTGCAAACCGGGTTCGTTAGCTGCTGGTAATACTGTTAGCAAATTAATATCGCCATGTGCAGCAGCGCGGATGGCATCCGGCTCTTCTTCGCCTTTCAGAGGCGGGTAGTGCAGTACGCGTAACAGCGTCTGACCACTGTCTTTGATCATATTTGGCAACGGCTGGCTAAAGTTAGCCTTTACGTCATCAGGCGCGTGCGCTTCTACCCAGCTCAGTAATTCAGAGGCCAAATTAGTGGCTTTTTCGTAGTAATCCGCAAGCTGAGCTTTTAGATCCGGTGGGCATATACCCCAGGGATAATAGTGAAAGTATTCTTTAATATCTTTCTTAGTGAAGCCTTTGGCAACTTCAGACACAGATTGTGGGAAATAACCATCCTGCGTGCCTTTGTTGTATTCGTACTCAAACTTAGCTTCGCTATCAAAAAACGTCTGCCAGGTTTTATAAATATCGGTAACAACATGTTGCTCGATGGGGTGGTTTTTAAGTACACCAAATCCGGTCTCGTGTAATGATTTGGCAAATAACTCCGCAGCGTTATCTGCCTGGTAATCAACGGCGACTAAATTCATTCTGTCTTCCTATCGTTATTTTTTACAGCCGCATTATAAAACGGCCGGGGAGGGCGGCAATGCCCTCCTGTTGACACAAATCAAGTCTGAGGGTTTTTACAACGACAAGTAAAAACCAGCCAGTGCTGCACTCATCAGGTTAGATAAGGTTGCAGCCAGAACCGCTTTCAGACCGAGTTGCGCAATTTCTTTACGTCGAGTTGGGGCCATAGCACCAATACCGCCCATTAATATGGCGATAGACGATAAATTTGCAAATCCACACAGAGCAAAGGTAATAATGGCCTGGCTCAGTGGCGACAGGGCTTCTTTGGCGTCAATAAAGTCCAGGTATGCAATAAATTCGTTTACGACCAGTTTCTGACCGATAAAGCTACCTGCTGCCTGTGCTTCAGCCCACGGCACGCCAAGTGCCCAGGCCAGAGGCTGCAGAATAAAGCCGAGAATTTGTTGAATGGTAAGTGACTCGATACCAAATAATTCCCCTGCCCAACCAATAACACCGTTCAGCATGGCGATTAAGGCAACAAAGGCCAGCAGCATAGCGCCTACATTTAATGCCAGTTGCAACCCCGACGCAGCGCCACTTGCAGCAGCATCAAACACGTTGGCGTAGTGGTTTTCCTGTTCCTGGGATTCGGTTAATTCATTATTCGGTGTTTCCGTTTCGGGTTGCATGATTTTGGCCATCAGCAATCCGCCCGGGGCCGCCATAAAACTCGCGGCCAGCAGGTACTTCAATTCTACGCCCATGCCGGCGTATCCGGCCATTACCGAGCCTGCAATTGAAGCAAGGCCACCCACCATAATAGCGAACAGCTCAGAACGGGTCATTGTTGGTATGAAAGGACGAACGACTAACGGCGCTTCGGTTTGACCAACGAAGATGTTTGCCGCGGCTGACATGGACTCAGGGCGGCTGGTATTCAGGGCTTTTTGCAGTGCACCACCAATAATTCGGATGATCCAGCTCATGATTTTCAGGTGATAGAGCACGGCAATTAACGAAGAGAAGAAGATAATGACGGGCAACACGTTAAACGCAAAAATGAAGCCCAGTGATTTGTCGCCGATCGGACCAAATACGAAGTTAATGCCGTCCTGACTGTAATCAATGATGTTTTGCACAAACACGGTTGTTTTAAGCAACAGTTGAATGCCTGGCTCAAAATACAGAATAAAAGCACCAATAATGGCTTGAATGGCAAAAGCACCGCCAACAGTGCGCCAATTTATCGAGCGGCGGTTGCTGGAGAACGCAAAAGCAATGGCTAACAACAGGGCGACGCCCAATAAACTGATCATGTGTATTCCCTTACAGAAGTGCTTGCTGGATGTGAGACTTGATGACATCCAAAGCGATTTGGTTTTTACCGCCTTGAGTTACCACGACGTCGGCCGTGAAGCGGCTGGGCTCAATAAACTGATGATACATAGGCTTCACGGTTGCTTCGTATTGCTTGGCGACGGATTCAATGCTTCTGCCACGCTCTTTAATGTCTCGCATCATGCGACGCATCAGACAAATGTCCAATGGGGTATCAATAAAGATTTTTACATCGTATAACGGTAGTAACTCTGGCCGCGCTAGCAACATAATGCCTTCAAGAATAATGACTGGTGCTGGCTGTAAACGCTTGGTTTTTGGCAGTCTGGTGTGGGTTTTGAAACAGTAGTTCGGGTAGTCAATCGGTTCACCATTGCGCAGTGCGCGCAGGTGCGCTTTCAGCAACTCGTGCTCAAACGCATTGGGATGGTCGTAATTGTTCTTTTCGCGCTCTTCCATCGCCAAATGATCTTGCGCGCGATAATAATGATCTTCGCGTAAGATCTGTACCGGACGGCCTTGTTCCGAAAACGCGTTAATGAGATTTTCTGTGAATAATGACTTTCCAGAGCCTGAAGCACCAGAAATAGCAATGATTAAAGGTTGTTGCATTGTAGTTACTGTCGTTTATTAGTAATTGAAAACATGCTGGTTTTTCGGCTACTGCCCAGATGGGGAGTGGGGTGCCAGGACCGGCCAGATTATATTTATGTCAACATAATCGGCTAGTTTACCCTTAATATCGCTGATTCACCACTTTCTGTCGAGCTATAAAAAGCTGACCATTTGTTCAGGTTATCACTGTTCACACAACTTGAAAACTGCTTAATTTAACTGCAGTCAGTTGAGGCTGTATACGATGGTTGTCAAATCAGTAGTAGTGGGACTAGTCGCCAATCACTTCGATTTCATGTGCATAAAGACGTGGAAGCGCGTATGAATGCTGCTTGGAGCGAGAGCCTTCACCCTGTGCGCGTGGCGGGTAGTATTTTGCTTTTTCCTCACTGTACCCTGCAAACACTTCATCCAGTGCAGCGCGAATTTCACTGAGGGTTTTGTCTAAATTCGCATTAAAGTCAGGTCGCTTACGCTTCGTGTGACCAAGATCCATCAGCCTGCCAAACGCTTTGTTTGCCTGATTGGTTAATTCTGGCGGAATATCTTTGTGGTGAAGCAATAATGCGTCGGGGTTATCGATGCAATAATGCAGCAGCGCGGTGTAAAAGCACAATGGTTTGTTTTGAAGTTGCACAGTGACGGCATTAATGCTGTTGCCTATGGTTTTGTCGTTCAAATTGATAACGAGTTTAGGCACGAGCGCGACTTTGGGTTCTTCTATAACAACCGGCTCAGCTTTTGGCGCTCTGCGCGTGGGTCTGATGTTCATCAGCACCGGCACCATGATCGCCGCCGCAAAAAAGGCCAAAGGACTAAACGCCAGGTAGCGGTATAAAGGCAACGACGCGACCTGAATTTGTACTGTTTGTTCAGAGTTTTGCAAGGTAATGGGGGTTAACCTGGCGTTCGCAAAATCAGCGGCGGTGTTATCTGCACTCACCGATTGAATTGAAACCAGGCAAATACCTGTCTCCGGTTCGGCCAGGGCTTTATTCAACCTGTTCAGATAATCCTTCAATGTGTATTGATTGGGTGGAGTATTCAATGTGCTGTTACCCACATCGAGGAACTGTAAATCCAGGCTGATTCTGCTTTGCAGCCTGTCGATGGTTTCATGTTCCGAGTAAAGTCTGGCCGATGCCTGCCCAAGAAATGCCCCTAGCTGAAAGACCAGAAACAGGAAGATAAATAACGCGGCTGCTTTAAACCCGTCTTCTGCGGTTAGGTTATAGGCTCTCATGATGCAGTACAGTCCCCTATCAGCTCGACATCGTGATAGTACTTTCTTGGGTGATTCGCCGAAATATCAGCAATGACCTGTTGTAGAGCACATCGCAAATCCGTGTTACGGGTTTGCATTTTTAAATACCAGCGCATGCCCGGCACACTATTTTCCAGCGACGTAATATAATTGCGGGATAAGATCTCTTCGTCTCCCTTGCCCCAGTAGCTGGAAATAATATCAACTTCGCCTGCCAGCAAGGCGCCTCTTAGCTCCTGATGCGAGTTATAGTAGAACAGCTTTATGTTGCTGTCGTTCAATCCCAACTGCTGCAGAATGGTTTTAGGCACAATGTGGCCGGAGCGGCTGCTGGGGTAGTCGAGAATACCGATGCGTTTTCCCAGCAGGTACTCTTTATTAAGGCGGGGTTTTTCCCTTAATGCAATAAAATAGGCACTGTAGTCGGGATGTGCTGCTATATCGTCATAGTGATAAATCTGGTCGGCACCAAACGCCAGTACTACGTTACTTTTTACCAGTGTAAGTTCCGGTACCCCATGGTTGATATACCGGAATGTGTCAAAGTCATTGCGGCCAATCGTGATATTTACATTACCAAACTGACGCTGAACTACTTTATTGCCACACAATAATGGCAGCGCCATTTCTGCAATGGAACTCTCGGTTAAGTACACATTGAACGCTTCCTTATTACCTGAAAGCGGCGTTTCGCACGAGAGTTGGCTGGCTGTTTGAGGCGGAATTGCCGGTGAAGACTGAAAATTCTGAATAAAACCAACCAGCGCGCAGCATATAAAAATGAGCACGACCAATGTGGTCCTAATTGTTCTATTCAGTCGTATTGGGTGCAAAAGAATTTTCGCTTAGTTTTACTTATTGGGCCAATTTGACCAGTTAACGTTATTTATTGCAACAAATAAGTTTACTTTAAAAGATTAATTTACTGTTTTTATTGGGATTTGTATAAATAACTTTGAATTGGCTTAACCGCTGTTTATTCGTTGTGGTTGTGCGAAAAATATACCCGGGCTTGTGAGCAGGGCCGAGGGTTCCTATAAGCTCAGTAAAACTTTGACCGTTTGTTCAGGAAAAAATAAAAATACTAAGCGTTGTCAGTTCATTATGAAATGCAACCGGAACAGATTTGTCATATTGCTGAAACAATAATAATGAACAATCTCGGCCCGATTTACGCTTTTACGGATAACTTAAAATCACTGTCGTTTTACTGACAGTGAGAAAAACAAATTGGCTTTATACGTAGACCACGGTAACCAACAGTAGTTCCGGAGATGCGGGTAAAGACAGACGCCTAATGAATATATAATGCATGGGAAACACACTAATGATGACAAAATCTAAGTTAAATCGCGTCGCGATAGCGGTAGCGATGTCTGTTGGCCTTTCAGCTGCAGCAATCGCGCAAGAAACGTCTTCTTCAATAAAAGGGACTTTAGTTGGTCCTATGGGTAATCCTGCTGCGGGTACAACGGTAACGATTACCCACATGCCTTCAGGTTCATCAAAAGTTATTACACTTGGTGCGAACGGTCAATTCAGCCTTCAAGGCTTGCGTGTAGGTGGTCCTTACACGATTGAATTAGATTCAGATAAGTTCGACGATAAAACCATTAGCGATGTTTATTTGCAGCTAGGTGAGCCACTGGTATTGAATCTGGCACTGACTGATGACGCCAGCATGGAGCGTATTGAAGTAACGGCTTCGCAAATTGGCTCAAACGTTTTTGGCCAAAAAAGTCCTGCTTCTATTTTCGATTTAGACGATATTCAGAGTGCTCCTGCAGCCAATCGTGACCTAAAAGATATCGTGCGTTTAGATCCACGTATCAGCATTTCCGAAAGTGACGGCGAAGAAGCTATCATTTGTGGTGGTGGTAACCCACGCTTTAGCTCACTGACTGTTGACGGCGTGCGTATGAACGACAGTTTTGGTTTAAACCAAAACGGTTACCCAACTGTTAGAATGCCATTTTCGTTTGATGCTATCGATCAGGTGGCTGTAGAGTTGGCACCTTTTGACGTGCAATACGGTGGTTTTACAGCGTGTAACATCAACGCAGTAACTAAGTCTGGTACTAATGAAGTACACGGAAGTGTGTTCTTTGATTATACCAGTGATTCACTAATGGGCGACAAGGTAGAAGATACTGATGTTAATACCGGCGACTTTACTGAAAAACGTTACGGCGTAAACGTTGGTTTCCCTTTAATCAAAGACGAGCTGTTTTTCTTTGGTGCGTATGAAAAACTTGAAGGAGCACAAATCTTTTCTTACGGACCTTTTGGTAACCAGGTATCTCAAGAAGACTTAGATCGTATTCGTCAGATTGCAGCCGACGTTTATGATTACGATATCGGTGGCATGCCGGGTTCAATGCCGGTTGAAGATGAAAAAGTACTGGTTAAACTAGACTGGAACATCAACGATAATCACCGCGCCTCTTTAGTTTATAACTACAATGATGGCTTCCGTATCGACCAGTCGGATGATTACTCTACTGCGTTGTCATTGAGCAGCCATTTTTATGAAGTTGGCGCGAAACTAAATTCAACCGTTGCGTCACTTTATTCAGACTGGTCTGACAATTTCTCAACTGAAGTGCGTCTAGGAAAAATCAGTTTAACAAACCGTCAAAACTCGTTAGATAAAGACAGTGGCTTTGGTGAAGTCCGTATTGACCGCGTTAACGGTGCTGATGTGTATATCGGTCCGGATGACTCTCGTCAATCTAATGAAATGGACTGGAACAGCAGTACTGCTAAGATTGCTGGTACTTATTACTTTGACAATCACACTGTTACTGCGGGTTTCGAGTGGGAATCTCTGGAAGCCTTTAACTTATTCATGCAGCACACCATCGGTGAGTATCGTTTTGATACTATTGATGATTTTGAAAACGGCCGGGTTGACGATATTTATTACAACAACTCTGCAGGTACAAACAATCCTTCGGATGCCGCACAACGCTTTACTTATGAGACTCAAACTTTCTATATACAGGATGAGTGGGTTATTGATGACCTGACACTTTTGTTTGGTCTGCGTTACGACAAGTACACAAGCGACGATAAGCCTAAATACAATGAAGTGTTTGCTAACCGGTATGGCTTCGACAATACCGCAACCTTTGATGGGATAGATTTATTACAACCACGCTTTGGTTTTAACTACGTGCTGAATGACAGCATGGAATTGCGCGGTGGCGTTGGCTTGTATTCTGGTGGTAACCCGAACGTTTGGTTGTCTAACTCATTCTCAAATGATGGTATTACCAACATCGATACTTATCGAAGTGACTTTTACCTGTTTGACGAAAATGGCGTAAACGTTCCAATTTCTGGTGACGGTCGTCTGATTTACAATCCTATCCAGGAAATGTATGACCAAGTTGCTAATGCTAATCCGTCTTTAGGTGATGAGCCTTCAACTAACGCGGTCGATCCTAACTTCGAAATCCCTAGTGAATATAAGTTTAACTTAGGCTTTACATGGGTAACTGAAGATGACTATACCTTCCAAGCTGATATTTTGCACAGCCAAAAACGAGACAGCGCGCAAATTGTCAACGTTGGTTATGACACTGAAAATGTGACTTATGCAGCTGACGGTCGACCTATTTATGATTATATTCAGGTTGGTTCTGATAGCGATGGCGACCCGGTTTTCCGCAGCTTCCGTAAGAGTGACCTAGTATTAACCAATGCTGCTCAGGATGGTAAATCGACCACCATTTCAGTTGCAGCTGACAAGACATATGACTTTGGCCTTAGCGTAAACGTTGGTTATGCGTATAACAAGTCTGAAGACGTAACGCCTATGGCAAGTTCTGTTGCGTACTCAAACTTTACTAACTTTGCATCATCTGATCCATTGAACCCTGGTCTGGCGACTTCTAACTACGAAGTTCCACACCGTTTCACGTTCAATTTCCGTTACTCTGCTGAGTTTATCGATGGTTACAAAACGAGCTTCTCACTGTTTGGTTCACGCCAGAAAGGTCGTCCATTCTCGTATACCTTTGACAGCATAAACATTGGTGAAGCACAGTACGGTACGGATAATGCGTTGCTATACATTCCAGAAGTAGACGATCCAATTGTAACCTATGCAGATGGTTTCAACCTGGATGAGTTTAATGCATTCATCGACAGTGCAGGCCTTGCTCGCGGTCAAATCGCTGGCAGAAACTCACAAAATGCCCGTTGGTACACTCGTGTTGATTTCAGAATCGATCAACAGCTGCCAGGGTTCATGGAAGGGCACAAAGCGAACGCGTACTTCATTATTAAGAATGTTGGCAATTTCCTGAATGATGACTGGGGCGTACGCCGCATTGGTCCATTCGTGTCTGCACCAGTCCTCGATGCTTCTTTGAACAGCGACGGAACTTATACTTTCAATGAGTTCTTAAGCGGTAATACAAACCAGAATGGTTTCTTTACAGAGCAGTCTCTGTGGCAAATCCGCATGGGTGTTAAATACAGCTTCTAAGCGCAGCTTTATAAGTTGAAACATTAAAAAACCCCGCTGATGCGGGGTTTTTTGTTTTTATGCTTAATTCGACAAGACTGGCAATCGGTCCGTTGTCTGACGCGCTAGAATCAGACATTCTCGAACAAGTCTTCTACGCGTTGTCGTAAATCTTCAATTTTGGTGACATCCGCGGGCGCGATAAAAATCGTGTCATCACCTGCTATGGTGCCTAATACACCGTCCTTTTTACTCAACGAGTCCAGCAGGCGTGCAATGAGCTGTGCTGCACCAGGGCTGGTTCGAATAATCACCATGACATTGTTATGCACAATATCTAACACCAGCTGTTTCAGCGGGCTTTTGGCCGTAGGCATACCTAATTCAGGGGGTAAGCAATACACCATGTCACCACGCGCGTTGCGGGTACGTACCGCACCAAACTTGCTGAGCATTCGCGATATTTTACTTTGGCTGATATTGCTAAAGCCCTGATGCTTCAATCCGTCGACAATTTCGCCCTGCGAGCCGTAACTTTCGGCTTTCAGAATCTCTTTGAATGCTTTAATGAGTTCTTCTTGTTTTTGACTAGCCATATTCACCTGTCGTTAAATCATTACAATTACTGGCGTCTGAATTATTTTTCGGCTTGCCAGTTAGCTTGGTGTATACTCTTGCAGGCGAATTTGCTTTGCCGCTCATCTGCGCTGTCGCCTGATACAATTTTAACCTTGTATAGTGCCACAACGCGCATGAAATTACAAATAAAATGCATATTTATGCAGTTATTTTGAATATAACTCTGAGATTCACCCAATCTTCTTCCATAAGACCAATAGGTGATTGAGTTTTTTGTCGACATGAATTAGTGTGTCGAGCCGTTATTAAACGTGATTCTTTCCATAGGAGAAATGGTATGAAAGTAGCCGTGTTAGGTGCTGCCGGTGGTATTGGTCAGGCGCTGTCATTATTGTTAAAAACACAATTGCCAGCAGGTTCTGAACTGTCTTTGTACGACGTTGCGCCAGTTGTTCCTGGTGTAGCTGTTGATTTAAGCCACATCCCAACTGCAGTAAAAGTAACCGGTCACGGTAAAGACGACCTGGCGGAAGCACTGACTGGTTGTGACATCGTGCTGATCCCAGCTGGCGTACCTCGTAAGCCTGGTATGGATCGTTCAGACCTGTTTAATATCAATGCTGGTATCGTTAAAGCTTTGGTTGAAGGCATCGCAGACAACTGCCCTGATGCATGTACTTGTATCATCACAAACCCTGTGAACACCACAGTAGCGATTGCTGCTGAAACGTTGAAAGCCAAAGGCGTATACAACAAGAACAAACTGTTCGGTGTGACTACGCTTGACGTTATCCGCGCAGAAACGTTTGTTGCTGACCTGAAAGGTCTTGATCCAGCGAACACGCACGTGCCTGTAATCGGTGGTCACTCTGGTACGACTATTCTGCCTCTGCTGTCTCAGGTGGAAGGCGTTGAATTCTCTGACGACGAAGTTGCTTCACTGACTACACGTATCCAGAACGCGGGTACCGAAGTTGTTGAAGCCAAGGCGGGTGGCGGTTCTGCTACATTGTCTATGGGTCAGGCTGCTGCACGCTTCTGTCTGTCTCTGGTTGCTGCTATGCAAGGTGACAACGTGGTTGAGTACACTTACGTACAAACCGACGACAGCGACGACGCTGCATTCTTCTCTCACCCAGTGCGTTTAGGTGCGAACGGTGTTGAAGAAATCCTGCCTTACGGCGAGCTGAGTGCTTTCGAACAGAAAGCAAAAGACGACATGCTGGAAGGTCTGCGTGGCGATATCAAAATTGGTGTTGAGTTCGTAAACGGTTAATTGCCGACTCGAAATCTTATCCATTAAAAAAGCCGGCGATGCCGGCTTTTTTGTATCTTATGGCCAGGTAAATGGCCTTCGAAACACAGGTTAACCTGTGTTTCGCATACCAATAGCAATACCGCTGATAGCAACCATCATGGCTTTGTCCAGATTCGCGTCGTGCTCATCTTCGTCTAACTGACGAATGCGCGACAGCAGCTCAATCTGCAGGTAATGCAGCGGTTCAAGATAAGCGGCGCGGATATTCATAGACTCACGACCCTGTGGGTCTGACTCCATAATGGTTTCCTGACCGTTAATCTCTAGCAGCAGTGCAATTGCTTCTTTCAGCTCGGCGCGAAGGGCTGCACCAAAGTGCTTAAGCTCTTCAGGTACCAGACGATCATCGTATTCTTCGCTTATCCGAGGGTCGGCTTTCTGGAATACCATGTCCAGCATAGACAAACGCGACTTAAAGAATGGCCAGTTTTCCAGCATTTCTTTCAGTGTTTCTTCGTTGCCTTCCTTGCGAACGGCATCAATGGCACGCATGCTGCCCAACCAGGCTGGCAGTACCAAACGTGTCTGGGCCCAGGCGAATATCCATGGAATAGCACGCAGGCTCTCAATTCCACCGGTAGGCTTACGTTTGGCAGGACGGCTGCCCAAAGGCAGTTTACCCAGTTCCTGTTCCGGCGTTGCTACGCGGAAATACGGCACGAATTCCGGATCCTGACGTACCACGCCACGATAGAAATCGCGGCCCTTAGCCGCCATTGCTTTCATCAGCTCACGCCATTCGTCTTTAGGCGCCGGCGGCGGGAACAACATGGCTTCAATGATTGCGCTGGTATAAATACCCAGGCTGCGCTTGGCTAGCAACGGCATACCAAACTTGTAACGGATCGTCTCACCTTGTTCAGTAACACGGAAGCCACCGTCTAGTGAACCCGGAGGCTGAGAGTGGATAGCAGCGTGAGCCGGTAAGCCACCACGACCGATAGTACCGCCACGACCGTGGAACAGGGTCAGGGTAACGTCGAATTCTTCAGCCAGCGCAACCAGCGCTTCCTGAGACTCGTACTGAGCCCAACCTGCGGCAATGGCACCCGCGTCTTTAGCCGAGTCTGAGTAGCCAATCATGACAAACTGTTTGCCCTGAATATAACCGCGATACCAGTCTACGCTAAGCAATTTGCGCATAACGGTGGGAGAGTTGTTCAGGTCGTCCAGTGTTTCAAACAACGGGGCTACTGGCATGGGCCAGTCCACGCCCATTTCCTGCAACAGCAGTTGCACAGCCATGACGTCAGAGGCTTCGCTTGCCATTGAGATAATGTAAATACCAAAGCCATGGCGACTGTGGTTTGCAATCACCTTACAGGTATCCAGCACTTCCTGAACGTCTTCAGACGGTTGCCATGCGCGTGGGAACAGTGGGCGCTTAGAACTTAATTCACGCAGCAGGAATGCTTGCTTGTCAGCTTCGCTCCATTGACCGTAGTCGCCCAAACCCAGATAACGGGTGAGTTCTGCAAGTACGTCAGCGTGACGCTGTGAGTCCTGACGCACATCCAAACGCAACAGGTGAATGCCGAAGCACTTCACGCGGCGGATGGTGTCCAGCAGCATGCCGTTCGCGGTGGTTTCCAGACCACAATCACACAGTGACTGGTAGCACAGCATTAATGGCTCAAGCAACTCGTCGTTGTCCTGAATCCAGGTGCTTGCGTCGTAGGGACGGCCATTGAAGAAATCAGCAATGCCGTCGCGGGTATCGGCGCAGCGCTTCACCAGCGGGCGAAGGATGGCGCGATACGGCTCTAACTGCTCACCCGCACGTGCTTTTAATTCATCGTTACACAGGTTCATCGACAACTCGACCTGCAAGCGGTCAAGATCGATGGTTAACAACTTGGCTGCGCGGCGGCGAGCCAGCAACAGGACTTCTTCGGTAACCTTTGCAGTAACAAACGGGTTACCGTCACGGTCTCCACCCATCCACGAGCTAAAGTGAATAGGCGCCGCATCAATAGGTAATGCTACGTTGTAGTCTTGCTGCAGACGTTCGTCCAGGTCACGCAGGAACTCGGGAACGGCTTCCCACAGTGAGTTTTCGATTACCGAGAAACCCCAGCGGGCTTCGTCTACCGGCGTAGGACGTACAGAGCGAATTTCTTCTGTGTGCCATGCCTGACTGATCAAATCGGCAATACGCGTTTCCAAACGTTTGCGCTCGGTGTCAGTAAGTTGCTCGTGGTGAATGCTCTTTAAGCAAACCGCCAGCTCTTTATGCTTGTGGATAAGGGTGCGACGGAACACTTCGGTTGGGTGAGCGGTAAGTACCAGATCAATATCCAGTTTTGCTACGGCTTCCTCTACCTCTAAGGCTGACAGCTCAGCTTTGTCTAGGTGTTCAAACAGTGAGTCGATAGATGCTTCCACATCCAGACCCGCATTGTATTCCTGCTCTGCAATATTACCCAAATTCAGGAATTGTGCGAACGCTCTGGCAACAACCAGTAATTCGCTGTCTGACATGGTTTTGAAAGTTTCTTTCAGACTGCTTCCGCAATCTGTGTCACCCTGATACGACGCGCGGCCGTCGAGGCGAATCTTTTCAATTTTCTCTAACCAATCATTGCCCAATTGGGCCTTGATGGTTTCACCTAAAGTCTTTCCCAAATAACGAACAGTGTCTTTTAACTGTGCATCGTAATGTGATTGCATGGTGCCCTCCATATAACAATGCCGATCACATTACTGTTTCCCGGGTCGCTTGTCTAATGACATTTTGCAGTATAGGGCTGTTCCAGGCCTCATTCTGAAGCACTAAATCAAAGGCACGGGCAGGAAAGTTAAGGGTGTGTTACACTATCGGCCCAATTAAAACGAACGTGTTATAATTTTTCAGAATAATTCATGAATTGTTTAAATTTTGCGCGTTTTGTGTAATTTACTTACAGGAGTGACTGTGTCAGATCAATTTAAGACAGTAGAAACCCAAGCGAGCTACGGCATCGGTTTTCAAATGGGTCAGCAACTGCAATCGAATCCTTTTGAAGGCTTGGACCTGGATTCTGTTGTCGCTGGTTTAAAAGACGCGTTTACCGGTCAAGCACCGCAAGTAGACAATGACACCCTGCGCGACGCGTTCGGTGAAATTCATCAGCGTATGCAGGCTGCAAAAGCTGAACAGCATAAAGAGGCGATTGCTGAAGGCGAAAACTTCCTGGCTGAAAACGCCAAGCGCGACGGCGTAGTAACCACTGAGTCTGGTCTGCAGTACGAAGTACTGACTACTGGCGAAGGTGCGAAGCCTACTGCTGACAGCACTGTGCGTACGCATTACCACGGTACCTTAATCAACGGTTCAGTATTCGACAGCTCATACGACCGTGGCCAACCGGCTGAATTCCCGGTAGGTGGCGTAATTAAAGGCTGGACTGAAGCACTGCAGATGATGCCTGTTGGCTCAAAGTGGCGTTTATACGTGCCTCACAACCTGGCTTACGGTGAGCAAGGTGCGGGTGGCGCAATTGCCCCGTACAGCACGCTGGTGTTCGATGTTGAGTTGTTAGACATCCTGGGCTAAGCCTGAATGCCAAAGCCTGCCTTTTTAGGCGGGCTTTGTGTTTTTTTACTTCTTCCCGTTGTTATCGGTGCTATCTCCCTCAAACTGGCATCACTTATTCCTGAAAATTCTCCCTCAGACTGACCATAACCCATTGGCAAAGCAGCTAAATAGCTTTAGTCTAGCCGTTTATTAACAAGTTTTTTTCAATTGCTGCGTTTTTATTCGATATGGCTTTCTCTTCTTCAAGACTCCCGTCTGTGATCCAGGCGTTGGATACATTCAGTCGCCGCGTATGTCAGGCGTGCAGTGCGCTGTCGCTGGTTATGGTTGTAGTTATGCTGGTTATTGTGGTGCTCAGGTACGGCTTTCAAATGGGCTGGATCGCGCTGCAGGAGTCAGTGACTTACCTGCATGGCGCCGTCTTCCTATTGGCTTTAGGCTATACGCTGCAATGCGACGGTCATGTTCGGGTGGACGTATTCTACCGACGGTTCTCCCCGCGTAGGCAAGCCATGGTGAACTTTTGGGGCACGCTGTTGTTGCTAATCCCCGTTTGCGGCTTTTTGCTCTACTATGCGGTGCCTTACGCCGCGGACTCCTGGGCCTTGATGGAGACATCCAAAGAACCCGGTGGTCTGCCGCTGGTATTCGTACTGAAGTCTCTCATTCCATTGGGCATTGGTATTTTGCTGCTGCAAGGTGTGAGCGAACTGTGCCGCAGTTTTCTGAACTGGCGTTATAACACGGAGGTGCAATAACGATGGAGTGGATGGCGTTAGTTCTGTTTGCCTGCGTGTGCGGTGTGTTGTTATTTGGCTATCCGGTTGCACTAACGTTGGCCGGTGTATCGCTGATATTTGCGGGTATTGGTGCCTTGGTTGGCGGGTTTGATGCGTCATATCTTACTGCTATGCCCAATCGGTTATTCGGGATTGTCTCTAACGAGACGCTAATCGCGGTGCCGTTATTTGTGTTCATGGGCGTCATGTTGGAGAAGTCCAAAGTCGCCGAATCCCTGTTAGTCGCCATGGCGGCGCTACTGGGCAAGTATCGCAGTGGCATGGCGGTGTCTGTGGTGTTGGTTGGTATGTTGCTGGCAGCAAGTACCGGTATTGTTGGGGCGACGGTGGTTACCATGGGCTTGTTGTCTTTACCCTCTATGCTCAACCGGGGGTATTCTCCCGCGTTTGCCACCGGTGCTATTTGTGCCACTGGTACCCTTGGCCAAATCATTCCGCCTTCTATCGCGCTGATATTATTGGGTGATGTACTCTCCAGTGCTTATCAAAAAGCACAGTTATCGATGGGCATTTTTTCACCGGACTCGGTATCGGTGGGAGATTTATTCGTCGGTGCCTTAGTACCGGGGCTGTTACTGGTGGTGCTGTATCTGATTTACGTCATGGTTGTAGGCGTGAAGTCAGGTAAGTCAGATGATGCCGCTATGAATATCGACGCAACCGCCACCGCGTCCGCTACTGAAGAGCCGGAACAGAGCTTGTTTTCGGCGCTGGTCCCCCCGTTGTTGCTTATTATTGTGGTGTTGGGGTCAATACTGGCAGGGTTTGCAACGCCAACAGAAGCCGCAGGTGTTGGTGCAAGTGGTGCCTTATTATTGGCTGCTTTTAAGAAGCAATTGTCTCTTGCGCAGTTAAAAGTGGTGACCATGGATACTACGCGCATGACTGCCATGGTGTTCATGATCCTAATCGGCGCTTCTGTATTTTCACTGGTGTTCCGTGGATTCGGTGGTGAAGAACTGATTCATGGCTTCTTAACAGAACTGCCCGGCGGCGTGTTTGGGGCCATGCTGGTGGTAATGCTGGTAGTGTTTGCATTGGGCTTTATACTGGACTTCATTGAGATCACGTTTGTGGTAGTGCCCATTGTTGCCCCGGTTTTACTCGCCATGGGTATTGATCCGGTGTGGTTAGGCATTATGCTGGCGCTTAATCTGCAGACTTCGTTTTTAACACCGCCATTTGGCTTCGCGCTGTTTTACCTGCGTGGCGTAGCGCCGCCTACCATACTAACGTCTGATATCTATCGCGGTGTTGTGCCCTTCATCATTATTCAGATTGTGCTATTAATAGGATTAGCCATTTGGCCTGAGCTGGCCACCTGGTTGCCTGAAACGCTCTACAGCTAAGGATACAATAATGAAAAAAATGCTATTGGCAGTAATGGGACTGGGTATGGCTTTAGGCCTGAGTGGTTGCCAGGACAATACTCAATCAAATACAACCGCAGCGCAAGCTGCGCCACAACAAACCTATGAATGGAAACTAGTGACTTCCTGGCCGAAGAATTTTCCCGGCTTAGGACAAGCGCCGGAAACCTTTGCCGAGTATGTCAACGAGATGTCGGGCGGCAGATTAACCGTAAAAGTGTTTGGTGCCGGTGAACTGGTACCCGGATTTGAAGTGTTTGATGCCGTTGCCCAGGGTACAGCACAAATGGGCCACGCTGGCGCGTACTACTGGAAAGGTAAAATGCCTGCGGCACCGATTTTTTCAGCGATCCCATTTGGTATGAATGCCCAGGAAATGAACGGTTGGCTGCACTATGGCGGTGGTTTGAAGCTCTGGCAGGATTTGTACAAGCCATTCGGCGTTGTGCCCTTTGCCGGCGGTAACACCGGTGTGCAGATGGCGGGCTGGTTTAAGAAAGAAATCAACAGCCTCGACGATTTTCAGGGCTTAAAAATGCGTATTCCGGGTCTGGGCGGCGAAGTGCTCAAAGCAGTTGGCGGCATTCCGGTAACCCTGACCGGTGGCGAAATATTTACGTCTTTACAAACCGGTGCTATTGACGCGACTGAGTGGGTTGGCCCGTACAATGATTTGGCGTTTGGGTTGTTCCGTGCTGCCGATTATTACTACACCAGTGGCTGGCATGAGCCGGGCACACAGCTGGAATTCCTGGTAAACGAGCAAGCGCTCAACAGCTTACCCTCAGATCTACAGGCTATTGTGAAAGTAGCCATGCGTGCCGCGAATCAGGATATGCTGGATGAGTATACTGCACGAAACAATGCCGCTATGAACAAGTTGGTCAATGAACACGGTGTAACGGTACGTGAGTTACCCCAGGATGTGATTGACGCGCTTCGCGAAGCGTCTGCCCAGGTAATGGCGCAGCAAGCTGAAGCAGACCCAGATTTTAAACGCATCTACGACGCCTACCAGTCTTTCTTCGCTGGCGCGAAAACCTTCCACGGTATGTCAGAACAAGCGTATTACAACAATCGTTAAACTGATTGTGTGATAAGCCGGGTGATAGCTGCTCAGAGTTGTTATCATCCGGTGGTTTATTACAATACGCGCTCAAATTATAAAGGATAGTGTGACTATGGTTATTCAGCCCAAAATACGTGGCTTTATTTGTACAAATGCGCATCCAGTGGGTTGTGCAGCAGTTGTGTCAGAACAAATTGATTATATTCAAGGGCTTGGCGATTTAGGCGACGGGCCTAAAAAGGTACTGGTTCTGGGTTGTTCTACCGGCTACGGACTGGCTTCGCGTATTACTTCGGCGTTTGGCTATGGCGCAGCAACACTGGGCGTCTGTTTTGAAAAGGCCCCGACAGAACGCAAAACCGGCACAGCAGGTTGGTACAATACCGCTGCGTTCCATCATAAAGCGAAAGCGGCAGATCTGTATGCAGAAACCTTAAACGGTGATGCATTCTCTGCAGCTATGAAGCAGGAAGTGATTGACAAAATTAAAGCCGATTTAGGTCAGGTCGACCTGGTAATCTATAGTCTGGCCGCCCCGCGTCGTACTGATCCAGTTACCGGTGAAGTGTATAAGTCTACGCTCAAACCAGTGGGTCAGGCTTACACCACAAAGACTTACGATACCGACAAAGACCTGGTACATGATGTTAGTCTTGAGCCTGCCAACGACGATGAAATCTTCAATACCGTTAAGGTAATGGGCGGCGAAGACTGGGAATTGTGGCTGGACGCATTGTCTGAAGCTGGCGTACTGGCTGAAGGCTGTAAAACGACGGCTTATACCTATATTGGTAAAGAACTGACATGGCCAATTTATGGTCAGGCCACCATTGGTAAAGCGAAGGAAGATTTGGATCGCGCGGCAAGTGCTATCAACGACAAGCTGTCTGCATTAAGTGTTGACGCTCACGTTTCATCGCTGAAGGCGTTGGTTACGCAAGCCAGTTCCGCAATTCCGGTGATGCCACTATATATTTCGCTGTTGTATCGCGTGATGAAAAACGAAGGCACGCACGAAGGCTGTATCGAGCAAATTGCTGGATTATATAAAGATTGTTTGTACGGTTCTGAACCTACGCTGGATGAGCAAAACCGCTATCGCATGGACGGGAAGGAAACCAACGATGATACCCAGGCCGTCATCAAAGGTCTCTGGGACCAGGTTACTCAGGATAACTTCCATGAGTTAAGTGATTACGCGGGCTATCACCATGAGTTTTTACGTCTGTTCGGCTTTGATGTCGCAGGGGTGGATTACGATGCGGACGTTGACCCGCTGGTTAATTGGTAAAACCATTTGATAATTATAATAAGCCGTCGTTATGACGGCTTATTTGTATGATGAATAGATGAATTCTGCTAATTCCGCCTGTTTTTTGACCATTTGGTGGGTTTTGCGACCAAGGTGGTAGGTTGATTGTACAGATTAATCCGATAAAAATAGTGCATAATCTGCGAATTGCGTAGCGCAAGTCGTCAGGATGATGCTAAAATTCCGTAATTAAGTAGAGTGACCTGTCTGTTACTCTCTTTCGCCTTGTTAACGGGCGGCAAAACCATGCGCTAAAAAACAACAATAAAATTGTTAACGCCGGCAAATTCTAACAATAACAATTCAGCTTGATTGCGAAGTAAAAATTAGCTTTGAGGGTTTCTTACGACCTTTATTAGCATAGTAGTGGTGAGCAAAGTACGTTTTTGAATCGTATCTTTTCAATGTGGTGAAAGATGCTGCCTATTCAAAAGGGTATTTCTATTAGAGTAGTGCGATTACGTATGATAAAAATCAAAAAAGGTCTCGACCTCCCTATATCGGGAGCGCCGACACAACAGATCCAGGATGGACTGTCTGTGACGCGTGCTGCCATTTTGGGAGAAGAATATGTGGGTATGCGTCCTACCATGCACGTGCAGGTTGGAGACAAAGTGAAGAAAGGTCAGGTTCTTTTCGAAGATAAGAAAAACCCTGGCGTTAAATTCACTGCTCCGGTTGCGGGTGAAGTGGTAGAAGTAAACCGTGGTGCTAAGCGTGTTCTGCAATCTGTTGTGATAAAAGCAGAAGGTGATGAAGCGGAAGCTTTCACTGCCATTGCTGCTGATCAGATTGCTAGTAGCAGTCGCGAAACTATCGAGCAGCTGTTGAACGACAGCGGCTTGTGGTCAGCATTACGTACGCGTCCTTTCAGCAAATCACCTGCACTTGGTTCTACGCCAAGTTCAATCTTTGTCACAGCCATTGACACCAACCCATTAGCTGCCGATCCGGCGGTTGTTATTGCAGAACGTCAGGACGACTTCGCAAACGGGTTGAAAGCACTGAAAGTGCTGTCTGGCGGCAAAGTGTATGTGTGTAAGAAAGCAGGCAGCGCAGTAACAGCTGGTGACAGCGGTGCAGACGTTGCTGAGTTTGACGGCCCGCACCCAGCAGGGTTAGCTGGTACGCACATTCACTACCTTGATCCGGTAGGTGCTAAGAAAACAGTATGGTCTGTAAACTATCAGGACGTGATTGCCATTGGTGCAACGCTTACGTCTGGTCAGTTAGACAACAGCCGTGTTGTTGCACTGGGCGGCCCTGCTGCTAAGAATCCTCGCCTGGTTCGCACTGTAATTGGTGCCGATCTGGCAGAACTTACCGCTAGTGAAGTGACTGACGGTGAAGTTCGCATCGTGTCTGGTTCAGTACTGAATGGTACGACTGCACAGGGTGTTCACGGTTTCCTTGGACGTTTCCACACTCAGGTTTCGTTGTTGAAAGAAGGCCGTGAAAAGGTACTGTTTGGCTGGATTACTCCAGGTTCTGACAAGCATTCAATTACGCGTGCGTACACTGGTCACTTCAGTGGTAGCAAGCAGTTTGATATGACTACAACTACAAATGGTTCAGAACGTTCAATGGTACCAATTGGTAATTACGAACGCGTTATGCCTCTGGATATCCTTCCCACGCTGTTACTGCGTGATTTGATTTCTGGTGATACTGACAGTGCTCAGACGTTGGGTTGTCTGGAACTGGACGAAGAAGATTTGGCACTGTGCACCTACGTGTGCCCAGGCAAATACACTTACGGTCCGATCCTGCGCAACTGTTTGACCACGATCGAGAAAGAGGGTTAATTCATGGGCTTAAAAGCGTATTTAGAGAAGATCGAACCGAACTTCGAACCAGGTGGTAAATACGAAAAATGGTACGCGCTGTATGAAGCGGCTGCGACCATCTTCTATACCCCGGGTAAAGTAAACAAGGCTGGTACTCACGTTCGTGACAGTATCGACCTGAAACGTATTATGATCATGGTGTGGATGGCAACATTCCCGGCTATGTTCTTTGGTATGTACAATATTGGTTTCCAAGCGCAGGAAGCAATTGCTGCTGGCGCGGGTACCTTACCTGATACCTGGCAGGCTGGCCTGTTCTCGGCATTGGGTGGTGACATCTCAAATGCAGGCACATTAGGCCTGATGTTCTACGGCGCATGCTTCTGGCTGCCAATTTACGCGGTGACGTTCGCCGTAGGTGGCTTCTGGGAAGTACTGTTTGCATCAGTACGTAAGCACGAAGTTAACGAAGGCTTCTTCGTAACATCGGTATTGTTTGCATTAACGTTGCCAGCAACCATCCCATTATGGCAGGTTGCACTGGGTATCACGTTTGGTGTGGTTATCGCGAAAGAAATCTTTGGTGGTACCGGCCGTAACTTCCTGAACCCGGCACTGTCTGGCCGTGCATTCCTGTACTTTGCTTATCCTGCACAAATCTCGGGTGACCGCGTTTGGGTAGCCGCTGACGGTTATTCAGGTGCAACGTCTCTGAGCCAGGGCGCAAACGGTGCACTGGATTACAGCAACTCTGACTTGTGGATGAACCACTTCCTGGGTCTTATCCCCGGTTCTGCGGGTGAAGTGTCTGCACTGGCAATTATGCTGGGTGGCCTGTTCATCATCTACATGCGAATCGCCAGCTGGCGCATCGTAGCAGGTGTTGCACTGGGCGTTGCATTCTTCGCCACATTGTTAAACCTGATTGGTAGTGACACGAACGCAATGTTCGCTATGCCTGCACACTGGCACTTCGTAGTAGGTGGTCTGGCGTTTGGTATGTTCTTTATGGCAACAGACCCTGTGTCTGCGTCATTTACGAACCAGGGCAAATGGGCATACGGTTTCTTTATCGGCTTTATGACCGTACTGATTCGCGTATTGAACCCTGCATTCCCTGAAGGTGTTATGTTGGCAATCCTGTTTGCTAACCTGTGGGCACCCCTGTTCGACTACTTTGTCGCTCAAAGCAATATCAAGCGGAGGATAGCTCGTGTCGGCTAATAAAGAATCATTTGGAAAAACAGTCGGCGTAGTACTGGCGGTTTGTTTAGTCTGTTCAATCATCGTATCAGGTGCGGCTGTAGGCCTGCGTGATATTCAGCAAAGCAATGCAGCGAAAGACAAGATGTCTAACATCCTGCATGCAGCTGGTCTGCTTGAACAAGCTAAAGGTAACATCGAAGGAACATATAACGAGTTCGTTGAAGCGCGTTATGTAGACCTGGATACCGGTGAGTTTGTTGAAGCACCTTCTGCAAACTACGATATGTACAAAGCTGCAAAAGAAGCTGACACCAGCGTGAAAGTGGAAAACAGCAATGTAGGTTTCCAACGCCGCGCGAAAGTGGCTTCGGTATATCTGGTTTACGAGTCAGCAGCGAAAGAAACCGTTAGCCGCGTTATCCTGCCAGTACACGGCAGTGGCCTTTGGGACCTGATGTACGGCTTCCTGGCCCTTGATGCAGACGGCGAAACAGTTCGCGAACTGATTTACTATCAGCAAAAAGAAACGCCAGGACTGGGTGGTGAAGTACAAAACCCAGCATGGCAGGCAAAATGGGACGGCAAGCAACTTTACAAGAACGGCGACGTCGCCCTTGAAGTGAAGAAAGCGGCTGGTGAAGAAAACCCATATGCGGTTGATGCACTGTCTGGTGCAACGTTAACCAGTAACGGTGTGAACAACACGGTTCAGTACTGGGTTGGCGACAACGGCTTTGGTCCTTTCCTGAAAAAACAAGCCTGGCGTTCGTAAGGGGTTATTATCATGGCTGATTCTAAAGAAATGAAAAAGGTCCTCTTTGGACCCATTCTGGACAGTAACCCAATTGCATTACAAATCCTGGGTATTTGTTCTGCACTGGCAATTACTACAAAACTGGAAACCGCATTAGTAATGTCTCTGGCACTGACCAGCGTTACCGCGTTTTCAAACCTGTTTATTTCGATTATTCGAAACCAGATCCCCAGCAGTGTGCGGATCATCATTCAGATGACCATCATCGCCTCGCTGGTAATTGTTGTTGACCAAATTCTGAAAGCGTACTCGTACGAGATTTCTAAGCAGCTGTCGGTATTCGTTGGTTTGATCATTACCAACTGTATCGTAATGGGCCGTGCAGAAGCATACGCGATGAAGAGTCCACCTCTGATGAGCTTCCTGGACGGTATTGGTAACGGCCTTGGCTACTCTATGGTACTGATTGTGGTTGGTATCATTAAAGAGCTGTTCGGCTTCGGTACTATCCTGGGCTTTGAAATCCTGCCTCTGATTCAAAACGGCGGCTGGTATCAGGCAAATGGTTTGTTAATTCTGCCATTCAGTTCATTCTTCCTGATCGGCGGTCTGATATGGGTAATCCGTACTATCCGTCCGGAACAAGTCGAGCCTAAGGAGTAAGTTGTGGAACATTATTTATCATTATTTGTTCGCTCGATCTTTATCGAGAACATGGCGCTGTCTTTGTTCCTTGGGATGTGCACATTCCTGGCGGTATCTAAGAAAGTAAAAACGGCCATGGGCCTGGGTATTGCCGTAGTGGTAGTACTGGGTATCTCTGTACCAGTTAACCAGGTGATTTACGTGAACATTCTGGCGCCTGGTGCGCTGGCATGGGCAGGTTTCCCTGACGCTGACCTGAGCTTCCTGAACTTCCTGACCTTTATCGGTGTTATTGCAGCACTGGTACAGATCCTGGAAATGAGTCTGGATAAGTTCTTCCCTGCCCTATACAACGCGCTGGGTATCTTCCTGCCACTGATTACCGTTAACTGCGCCATCTTTGGTGGTGTATCGTTTGCAGTACAACGTGAATACAACTTCACAGAGAGTATTGTTTACGGTGTAGGTAGTGGTATGGGCTGGGCACTGGCTATCGTATTGCTTGCGGCGGTACGTGAAAAGCTGAAGTACGCGGACATGCCAGACGGTATTCGCGGCCTGGGCTCTGTGTTCATGATTGCTGGCCTGATGGCACTGGGCTTCCAGTCCTTCACTGGCGTTCAGCTGTAATTAACGCTAAGGAGCAGAATTTATGAATCAAATCGAGATTATTCTTGGCGTTGGAATGTTCATCGTTATCGTTCTTGCGCTGGTATTTATCATCCTGTTCGCAAAATCGAAGCTGGTTCCATCTGGCGACGTGAAGATTCTAATCAATGGCGATCCGGAAAAAGCGATCACTACTGCACCAGGCGGCAAGCTGCTAGGTGCATTAGCCGATGCGGGTATCTTTGTATCTTCAGCCTGTGGTGGCGGTGGTTCTTGTGGCCAGTGTCGTGTAGACGTTAAGGCCGGTGGCGGTGAAATCCTGCCTACTGAGCTCGACCACATCACTAAGCGCGAAGCGCGTGAAGGTTGCCGTCTGTCTTGTCAGGTATCTGTTAAGCAAGACATGGAAATCGAGCTGGAAGAAGAAATCTTTGGTATCAAGAAGTGGGATTGTGAAGTTATTTCTAACGACAACAAAGCCACTTTCATCAAAGAGCTTAAGCTTAAAATTCCAAATGGCGAGAGCGTACCGTTCCGAGCGGGTGGATACATCCAGATTGAGGCTCCACCTCACCATGTCAAATACAAAGACTTCGATATTCCTGAAGAGTATCGTGCTGACTGGGAACGCTTTGGCTTCTTCGATATCGAATCTAAGGTAGATGAAGAAACTATCCGTGCTTACTCAATGGCAAACTACCCTGAAGAAGAAGGGATTATTATGCTGAACGTGCGTATCGCTACGCCGCCGCCTAATAACCTGAGCCTGCCGGCTGGTAAAATGTCATCGTACATCTGGAGCCTGAAAGAAGGCGACAAAGCGACTATCTCTGGTCCATTTGGTGAGTTCTTCGCGAAAGAAACTGACGCCGAAATGGTATTCATTGGTGGTGGTGCGGGTATGGCACCGATGCGTTCACACATCTTTGACCAGCTTCGTCGTATTAAGACTGACCGTAAGATCAGCTTCTGGTACGGTGCTCGTTCACTGCGCGAAATGTTCTATGTAGAAGATTTCGATATGCTGGCTAAAGAAAATGACAACTTCGTATGGCACGTTGCACTGTCAGATCCACAACCTGAAGACAACTGGGAAGGTTACACCGGGTTTATCCACAACGTATTGCTGGAAAACTACCTTAAAGACCACCCTGCGCCAGAAGATTGTGAGTTCTACATGTGTGGACCACCTATGATGAACGCGGCCGTTATCAACATGCTGAAAGATTTAGGTGTTGAAGACGAAAACATCCTGTTGGATGACTTCGGCGGCTAAGACACAAGTTCGAAGTATAAAGGGGGCTCTAGGCCCCCTTTTTTACTAAGTTGAAGGGAATATCCCATTGCAGTGCCGCTGCAATCAGTAATCCCATGGAGGCAATGTGAGTAAATTTAGGTATGTAGTTGGACTGCTAGTGCTGTTATTGGTGGGCTGTAGCCAGCCACCGGTAGAAGTAGAGCATATCTATGGTCACACTATGGGCACCACGTACAACGTGAAGTACCCGAAAGTCACCGCGGTTGATAAAGCAATAGTTAAGCACCTGATAGACGAGCGCTTAATTCACGTGAACAAGCTGATGTCGACTTACGACCCGACGTCAGAATTGTCGCGCTTTAATCAGTACCGGTTTGAGCAGCCTTTTGCTATATCACCGGAAACCCGCAAAGTGGTGCTGGAAGCGATGCGTTTGGGTCAACTCAGCGACGGCGTGCTAGACGTCACTGTTGGACCTCTGGTTAACCTCTGGGGTTTTGGACCCACCATGCGTCCGGAGAGTATTCCGTCTCAACAGGATGTCGATGAGGTGCGTGCTTACACCGGTCTGGATAAATTAACGGTAGTTAAAGACGGATTGGTAAAAGCGCACCCTCAGCTTTATGTAGACTTGTCTACGATTGCGAAAGGCTATGGCGTCGACGTGGTTGCGGAGTTGCTCGAGGAGCAGGGCATAGAGAGTTACCTGGTCGAGATTGGTGGCGAAATGCGCGTGAAAGGCGACAAAGGCAATGGCTCTGAGTGGCTTATCGCCATTGAAAAGCCGGTCTCTGAGGCCCGCGCTGTGCAGAAAATCATATCCATTGGCGACAACGCGATTGCGACGTCGGGTGACTATCGTAACTATTACGAGCAGGATGGGGTGCGTTATTCGCACTTGATCGACCCACGCACCGGCAAGCCTATTCAGCATAACACGGTGTCGGTTACTGTTATTCACCCGTCATCGATGACGGCAGACGGTATGGCGACTGCCTTTAATGTTATGGGGTGGGAAAGTGCCATCGCATTGGCTGAACAAAACGACCTTGCGGTGTTTATTGTTAAACGCGAAGGTGATAGCTTTGTGGAATACAGTAGCCCTGCGTTTGAGTCGCTGGTCACTGTTTACGAAGAGTAAGAAATATGAGTACGTTTATATTAGCGTTTGTGTTTTTTCTGGTCATGGTAGCAGCCATGGCGATCGGCTATTTACTGCAGAAGAAGACCATTTCTGGTAGCTGTGGTGGCCTGGGCGCGCTGGGTATTGATAAAGCCTGTGATTGCCCCGAGCCTTGCGACCGCAAGAAAGCGCGGCAGGAAAGAGAAGCGCAGCGCCAGGAAAAATTAAAGGCCTGGGAAAAAGACCGCATAATTTAATTCGACATTCAGCCAACGGATGACGCGTTCATCCGTTGGTTATTTGTTTTCTGACTGTCTGACCGAAGACAGCGCGGTAGCGATAATGCCTGTAGGTACTGCTATCATGCCCAACCCCACCATTAATACCAGAAACGTAAACAGTTTCCCGCCCAGGGTAATCGGATAGATATCGCCGTAGCCCACCGTAGTCAGCGTGGCAGCCGCCCACCATAAACAGTCGAAGATAGTCGTAAACACCTCTGGCTGTGCCGCGTGTTCAAAGTGATAAATCCCCACCGATGCTAAAAACAGAATGATCAGGCTGGCAATGCTGAACACGACCAATTCTTCTTTAACTGTGTACAGCGCCTTACTGAAACGCCTGATCGCATTGCTATAGCGTGTGAGTTTTAACAGGCGGGCTAATCGCAGCAAACGGAATAAACGAAGTGCCCTGAGATCCACCGCTAGCATTAAGTAAAACGGTAAGATGGCGAGTAGGTCAATGATACCGTAGAAGCTGAATACGAACCCCAGTCGCGGCTTCGCTTTATATAAGCGGGTTAAGTATTCGAGGGTAAATATAATAACAACAACGAATTCAGAACAACGCAAAAACGTTTTAACGGGTGGAGACAGGTTAGGAATAGTTTCCAGTGAAAACGTCAGCACTGAATACAGGATCAGCGTAATAATCACCCAGGTGGGGCCGGGTTTATCCCAAAAGCAATCCTTGCGTTTGTTCATGACACGTCCCTGGTCAGTTAGCGCAGTTATCAGCGAATGAAATCAGGTAGCGCGTACTAACCGCGCCGCCTGGTACATTTTTTACACTACTCCTTTGTGCTCAACGTATCAACCAGCATTAACACTGAACCCAGCATAAACAGGTATACGCCGACCGTGGCATAATTTACCAGTTGGGGTAAAAACAATGTGCTTCCGCATAGAAAACACAGGCTGGCAATGATGAGTGTCTTATTCTTGTTTTGCAGCACGGGCCTACTCCACTTCCGGGGTAAAGTTAAAGCTAACTGCAATGCGGTTCCAGCTGTTAATTTCCAGAATAACCGTAGTGAGTTCAATGAGTGCCTGATTGCTAAACTGCTCCGCCGCCTGAGCGAAAGCATCTGACACATCCGGTTGGGTTGCAATCATGGTTACCGCTTCTGCCCACGCTAACGCGGCTTGTTCCTGTGTGGTAAAACAAGGTGCTTCACGCCACGCAGGCAATACATCGAGACGAGGCTGTGTTTCGCCGTCTGCCCGGGCCTCTGAGGCATGCATGACCTGACAAAAGCCGCAATGATTGAGTTGCGATACCCGAAGTTTAACTAAATGCCGCAGGCGGGCCGGTACGTTATCATTGCTGGTTTTGCCTAGTTCAATCAGGTGCTCCGAAATTCGTGGGCAATGTGCAAAGAGTTCATTAGGGGCTATACGCGCTGTCATTGTTGGTTCCTCATTCTTTAAGTGACTGATGAGGAGGGTAGGCGGTTACTATGTTGAGGTATTGGAAATTTGCGACAACTTTCTGCGCCGGTATTGCGCAGGCGATTCCATGGTTGCCTCGTGAAACAGATTGGTAAAATGGGCCTGGTCATAAAAGCCCGAGAGCACTGCAATGTCGGCCAGTGGTGTTTTGCCACGTAGCAGCAATTCTCTTGCCTTGCGGATGCGATGAAAGCTGTGCATCTGGTTTGGGGTAATGCCCATCAGCGAACGCATGCGCCTTTCCAGTGTTCTGCGCGACATGCCTAATTCTCTGGCGTGCTGTTCGGGCGATACCGTAATACTACAAAGTGCGGCGACCAGCGCTGTGTTGACGGGTTTGTTGCGTTGCATATGACACTGTAGTCTGCTGAGTAACCACTGTTGAATACACATCACCCGTTGTTCAGCAGCGAGTGGAAGCAACGCTTCACACAATGCGGTAATACCTGGCAAGTCATACTCATCAACCTGTTGTGATTGATTCACCGAAGTCAGAAACACCGGACTCAGCAACACCGGGATCGCACCCGGCTTCAGCCGCACACTGAGATGTTCTGCATCAGATGACCAACGATGCGGTATGGTGTCGGTATTAAAACAGAAGCGGCAAATGACATTACTCCGGGTAAACTCAAACATCAGGCTCGCCCCTGCATCCGGATAGAGCTTTTCTATCGGGCGGGTTGTGTCAGGTTGTAATGGCATACACCAGATACACTGCACATGGTCGGCCAATGCGCTGTGCGGCGCATACCAACTGGGTTGTTGCAGCGAAAGTGACGCCGGCACAATAATACCGAGTGATTCGAGTTCCATATGCAATAGGGCTTAATGATTCAGTATCAATAATACACACAATCACAGAGTGTATATATACCACGCAAACATTATGGCGAACGTTGCTGTCAATTTGGTTTGCTGGATATGTGTACGTATATACAGTATTATGTGCACGTGCTAAATAGCTTCAGGCTGGAATGTCGGTTGTGCGTAAAATAATCCACGTAGATATGGACTGCTTTTATGCCGCAGTGGAGATGCGGGATAACCCGGCGCTGCAAAATGTGCCCATTGCGATTGGCGGCAGCTCTGATCGACGCGGGGTTATTGCTACGTGTAACTACCCAGCCAGGCAGTTCGGCGTGCGCTCCGCCATGGCCTCGGCGTATGCATTGAAACTCTGCCCTGATTTAAAGCTAATACCCGGCAGAATGTCGGTGTATCAGGAAGAGTCTCGTAAAATCAGAGAAATATTTGCTGATTACGCAACCAAGATTGAGCCGTTGTCGTTAGATGAAGCCTATCTGGATGTGACTGACAGCCAGTTGTACAAAGGCAGCGCAACACGTATTGCAGAGGCCATACGTTACCGCATACAGCGTGAATTAAATCTAACCGCATCCGCGGGTGTAGCGCCATGTAAGTTTGTCGCAAAGATTGCCAGTGACGAGAATAAACCCAATGGGTTGTGTGTGGTCTCTCCGGATGAACTCGATAGCTTTGTGCGCAGGCTTCCGCTGAAGAAAATTCCGGGTGTAGGGGAAGTGACGCTACAAAAACTGCATCAGCTGGGGTTGTACACCTGTGAAGATGTCAGGCAATACCCTTATGAACAAATCCAAAAGCGCTTTGGTAAGTTCGGGCATATATTGTGGCAAAGGGCACACGGCATCGATGAGCGGGACATACAAACAAATCGGGTGCGCAAATCCGTGGGTGTTGAAAGAACCCTCAGTGCCGATATACATTCCGAGGCGGAGTGTCTGGAGGTGGTTGAGTATCTGTACGATACACTGGTGAACCGTCTGGCATTACATCAGAATAAATACCACGCCAGTAAGCCAATGTTAATAAAGTCCCTTGGGGTAAAACTGAAGTTTCAGGATTTTCAGTTAACCACCGTAGAGCATCGTTATTCTGAAGTGGCTAAGCCGAGTTTTCAGGCGCTGTTAAAAGAGGCATATCAGCGAGCGAGGGACAGAGGTATTCGCTTGGTAGGGTTACAGGTAGGCTTGGATGAGCCCAAGGATGCCCAGCAACTGCTCCTGCCTTTTGATGATAATTAGCAGAAAGTATAATCTTCTACTAAACTTGCATATTCATGCTCTGGATCAGCTTATTGCAGTACAATTTGCATGACTATGCAGAAAAGCGACACAGGTGTCATATTTGTATTTTAAAATAAGGAAACAGCGAGACCAAAATACTGAGTTCAGCGTATCACTAGCGATACAACAGCATCGACATTCAGGCTTTAACGCTTTTGCCACCCAAAAGGAGACAAAAAATGATAAAACCCGGCGTTTACCAGCATTACAAAGGGAACAATTACGAAGTAATTGGTGTTGCCAACCATTCTGAAGACGAAAGCCAACTGGTGGTCTACCGTCCTATGTATGGCGAAGGCGCATTATGGGTGCGTCCGCTGGAAATGTTTACTGAACAGGTAAAGGTGAATGGTCGTTCTGTAGATCGGTTTCGCTATCTGGGGCATGCTGAGCATCAGGCTGAGAGCAGTATTGCTGTCTAACCGCATTTGCTGATCAAGGAAGTTACGCCCGGTATCTTCATTCATGATTGAACCATTTCGCCGCCAGTGACATATTAGTAGCCAAATAAGTCCAGGTAAGGGATGGTTCATGAAACAACTCATAAAATACGGTTTAGCGCTTTCAGCGCTGTTTGCCGCAACGTCATTACACGCAGACGATCGCTTCGCATCTGTTGAAATTAAATCAAATCATCTTGCCGGTTCAGTGCACATGCTGACAGGTGCCGGTGGAAATATTGGCGTCTCGGCGGGCGAAGACGGGGTGCTGATTATTGACGATCAGTTTGCGCCGTTGGCCCCCAAAATCTCTGCGGCGTTGGGGGAATTAGGTAGCGACGCCCCGAGCTACGTTATAAACACGCATTATCACGGCGATCACACCGGCAGCAATGCGTTTTTTCATGACCACAAAGGCGCGACTATATTTGCCCACGACAACGTGCGTGTAAGACTCGCTAACGATGAATCTGTAGCAAAAAGTGCGTTACCGGTAGTGACGTACGAGCAAGGGGTCAAGATCCACTTCAACGGTGAAACCCTCCACGTATTCCATTTGCCCGCCAGTCATACCGATGGTGACAGTGTGGTGTGGTTCGAGCAACCGAACGTACTCCACACCGGTGATTTGTTCTTCAACGGACTGTTTCCGTACATAGATCTAGGGGCGGGTGGTACGGTTGCTGGGTACATCAAATCGGTCGAGGTCTTACTTGGCAAAATTGACGACAACACACAGATTATTCCCGGTCATGGCCCTCTAGCCAGTAAGCAGGATTATCAGGCTGCATTAGATATGATGAAAGCCACTCTGGCTTTTGTGAATGCGCAAAAAGCCAAAGGGATGTCAGTGGATGAGGTGGTTGAAGCCGGTTTACCGGAAAAATGGCAATCCTGGGACTGGAGCTTTATTACCGAAGAGAAGTGGATCCGAACACTTTACTGACGCGGTCACCGCGAATACGAAAATGCCACGCAGTTGCGTGGCATTTTTTTATTTCTCATTCCGTGTATTTAGCTATAGAAACACAGGTAAGCCGTGGTTGTTTCTACTTTCACGTCAAACGATTGATTTGCAGCAACGCGGAACTCAGAGCCGGTTGCGAACGTTTGCCACTCAGCTTCTCCCGGCAATTTGACCGTGAGCGCACCTTCTACCACTTTCATTAATTCGTCCTGACTGGTGCCAAACACATAATCACCCGGCAACATTACACCAGAGGTGCAAGGGCCGTTGGCAGATTCAAAGGCAATCGATTTTACGGCATCGTCAAAGTAGCTGTTTACGCTTAATGTCATAGTGGTGTTCCTGTTGAAAAAAGCGCATTGTGCTATAGCCGATGCCGTGACTCCAGTTAATTTTGACGATTCGCGTCGAATACTTTCTCGCCGGCCAGCCAGGTTTGCATGACCTTGGTCTTCCAGATGTCTTGTGGCGCAATACTGAAAATATCCTGATCTACCAGAATAAAATCAGCCCACTTTCCGGGTGTCAGCGTACCCAGTGTATCTTCCATATGCGCAGCATAGGCTGCATCCAGGGTAAACCCTTTAAACGCCTGTTGCACTGAAAGGGCTTGTTCCGGGTACCAGCCTTTAAGCGGTTGATTATTGCGATCCTGACGAGTTACCGCAGCGTGTAAGCCGTAAAAGGGATTTGCCAGCTCCACCGGGAAATCAGAGCCCAATGGCATGGCTATTCCACTGTCTACCAGCGTCTTCCATGCATAAGCGCCAGCCATTCTGGCTTTGCCAATACGCGCTTCTGCCATGTTTTTATCGCTGGTAGCGTGGGTGGGTTGCATCGATGGCAGCACTTTTAATTGCGCAAATCGAGGCAGATCGTTGACGTCAATCACCTGAGCGTGTTCCACCCGGTTTCTAAGCGACTGGCCGCCAACGGTAGCGAATGTTTTTTCAAATTCATCCAGTACCATGCGGTTGGCTTTGTCGCCGATGGCGTGGAAGTTTAACTGAAAACCTGCTCCTAACACTTTTTGAAAGATCTTCGGGAAGTCGTCGGGTTGGGTTAGCAGCAAGCCATGCTGATGCGGGGCATCGCTGTAGGGCTTTAACAGTGCAGCTCCACGGCTACCTAATGCACCATCGCCGTAGGCTTTAACGGAACGAATTGATAAAAAGTCATCGGCGCTGCGGATTCTGCCGGTATCCAGCATGTCATCGAGCTGTGGGTCCGTTGCACTTAACATGGCATAAATACGCACAGGCAGTGTTTGTGCTGCGGCTCGAGCCAGATAGAAGTCATAAACATGATGACCCACTCCCGCGTCGTGCATGGCTGTAATACCCACAGACAGCAAGTGCTCGCCAGCGGCGTTTAACTGAGCCTGATATTGTTTGGTGCTTTCAGTAGGCATCACCCGGGCCACTAAATCCATGGCATTGTCGATAAGCACACCGGTGGGGTTGCCTTGGGCATCGCGAATAATTTGTCCGCCAGCCGGGTCTTTGGTGTCTCGGGTAATACCTGCCAGTCGAAGTGCTTTTGTATTCACCCAAGCTGCATGTCCATCAACACGGCTTAGCCAAACAGGCTTGTTAGCAATGACTTTGTCCAGCGCTTTGGCCGTGGGGAATGCGCGGTCGCTCCACAGCTCCTGGTTCCAGCCCCGGCCCTTAATCCAGTCCTGGTCCATATGAGCAAGGGCATAGTCAGCTACCCATTGGGCAGCCTGGCTCATGCTTTTACTATCGCGTAAATCGACTTCCAGAAGGTTCCCACCCAGGCCAAGTAAGTGACCGTGTGCATCGATCAGGCCGGGCATCATCACGGCATTCTGCGCATTGATAACAGTGGCTTTGTTGGGGACAGAAGACGGGTCCAGGCTGATCACCTTACCGTGATTAATTAAGATCCGCTTAAAGCGAATTAATTCGCCTTTGTCGTTAAGGGTATAGCCGCGTACATTATCGATGAGCGTGCTGGCGGAGGCCAGGCTCATTGTGACGGTGCATACAAACAGTAGGGTAATAGACACTAATCTGCGCATCGTTAGGTTCTCATATTATTGTTGGAGGTTGGAGTAAGTAATCGGTGTGCCAAATTTTACTCATAGTGGACTGACTGATATTGCCACCTGTGAGGAGCACCATCGCTGTTTGTCCTGGCGGCGTATTCACCGCCCAGGCAGCAACAGCAGCCATGCTCATTGCGCTGGTGGGCTCAACGTGAATTTTTAGCAAGTGTTGGAGCCACTGAGTCCAATAAGCAATTTGTTGTTCGTTGACTTCGTAGAAATCATCCAGTTCCTGCAGGAGAGGGAAGGTATGTTCCCCAACACTGGGGGTTGCAGCACCGTCGGCCAGCGTACTCACCGGGCCGGGCAATGATTCAATTCGGCCTGATTGCAGTGAGCGTGACGCGTCATTGGCTAGTTGAGGTTCTGCCCCAATCACCAGCGCTTCAGGGGCTAGTTCACGCGTGGCCAGCAATGTGCCACCCAATAGGCCACCGCCGCCACAAGGCGCAAATATCGCGTTGACGTCAGGATGGTCCTGCAGGGCTTCCATTGCCGCTGTCCCCTGGCCTGCAATGATCAACGGGTGATTAAAGGGCGGTATCCACACAGTGTCTTTGTCTTCCGCTGCATCTGCCACTGCCCGATCTGCTTCCACGCGGGTAGGGAACAGTTTTAACTCTGCGCCATAGGCTTGTGTAGCCGCTGCCTTGACTGGTGATATTGTTTCTGTGGCGTATATGGTAACCGGAATGCCGGCTTTTGAAGCGGCATACGCCACTGCCTGCGCATGGTTACCTGAACTGTTGGCCACGATGTGTTTCGGGATTTGTCCCGACTCTTGCAATGCGGCTATAAAATTTGTCGCGCCGCGAAGTTTAAATGCCCCGGTGGGTTGCAAACATTCCGCCTTAAACAAAATGCGATGGCCAAACCAGCGATTCAACAAAGAGGATTCCAGTATGGGAGTGCGTTGAACCTTGCCAATTAAGCGTAATGCGGCGTGGTGAATATCTTCATAAGTAGTACCGGATTTGACTTGCGCCACAGAGTTTCCTTTCGATGCTTCGCAGATGACGAGTGATAGACAAAATAGTAACCGTGTCATTGTGTCACTGCTGCATAACAAAGGCGAGTATTACTCAGAAAACGACAAGCAGCGGGTGTAAACGGCGTTAGCCTGATCTGAACTAACATCAACATCGCGTTATCCGCACTTTTTGAGCGTCATTTTTGTTTAATAATCCTATTGTAATGTCGGCAACTGCACGAAGTCTGAGTGTGGAACACTGATGTCTCAACAAGCCCAAAAACGCATATATTTCACGCCGATTATTCTATTTGGCCTGCTCGCTACCTTTTTTATCAGTGTGGGGGCTTACCTGCAGGAGCAGGAGCGCGCTGTAGAACGGAATAAAGCGGAAAACCTGTCGGTTCAGGTAGTAGCGAATCTGCAAACCATGGCCTCAGAGCGACATCAGGCTATGGAGTCTCTGATGCAGAACTGGCCGACTCAGGAACCCAACTACCTGGATTGGTTCAATGTGCAGGCGATTACTTTGTTGAGTATACAACGTGGTTACAGTAGCCTGATGTTGGTCGATCAACAAGGCGTAGTGAAATGGCTGGTACGCCCTCAGTATTCGTCAGAGCAATACTGGGATAACCACATCGTTGGTCAGTCATTATCGCTACCCGGCTTTCTTTATCACGCAAATGGCGAGCAGTATTTTAGTCAGTTAGTAAGCAACGATAAGGGGCACCATTTTCTGCTTTACGGGCGCATGATAAGTCCTCAGGAGCCGCATTTGGGCTATGTGATGGCCAGCTTCGATTTACAGGCCTGGTTAGCCATGTCAAATGGCCAGATTGTTGAACAGCACTACCATTTTCTGCTCACAGACACATCATTAAATACCATGACGGTGGGCACAAATGCGCCATCGGAAGACACACTTTTTCCTATACAGAGCGAAGCATTTAACGTACTGGGGCGCGAGTGGCGATTGCAGTTGGCTACACCTGAACCCGCGTACAGAGGTGGGTTACTGGTAACCTTAGTCGGACTGGTTATGTCTTTGCTGGCCACCATCGTATTGTTTAAATTGCTCAAAAGCGCAATGAACCTGGACCAGAGTCAATTACGCTACAAAACTGCCAGTGAAGCGGCGCTGGATGCACTGTTAATTTATAAACAGGAAGGCAACGAATATTATCTGGTGGAAGCCAATAAAATTGCCAATCAGTTGTTTCAGGGCGATGTCTGTCTGTTAAAAGACAAGCCATTGTCCGAACAGCTCAGAACATTCAAGCAAGACCACATTGTGGCGCGTATCGCTGAAGTGGTCGATACCGATGCGCCCTTCGATGATTACATTGAAGTGAAAAGCCGCTTGATTAAACCACAATGGTTAAAAGTGCAGATTGTCCGTGCCGGGCGCGACATTGCCATTACATTGCGCGACGTCACAGAACGCTTCAACGCCCAACAGGCACTTCTGAAAAGTGAGGAGAAGTACCGGCGCTTAATTGACGGATTGTATCGTCACTTTGTTTATACGAAGACGCTGGAGCAGTCTTTCGTGTATGTGAGTAACGGCCTTTATTCTATTCTTGGCGTGCCGGCCGACACCTTTTGTGCACAGCAATCACGCTACCTTTCTGAGGTGCCCAATGATGCCAGTACAAGGCTGAAAGCAATCAAGTCTGGCGAAAATCCAGCCCCGTACCGTTTAAAATTACGTGCAGATTCAGGTGAAACCAAAGTCATAGAGTTTGCTGATACAGGCGTCTTTGACGAGCGGGGTAAACTTATTGCCATTGAAGGGATTGCTCGGGATGTGACCGAAGAATTTGCCTTGCAGGAAGAAGTCACTTATCAGGCCAGTCATGATCAATTGACCGGCTTGATGAACCGTTATGCCTTTGATCACTACCTGACCAAATTGATTGGTAAGGTCAATGCGGGTGAAGCCAGTGCGGTAATGTGCTTTATTGATATGGACCGATTCAAACTGGTTAACGACAGCTGCGGGCACCCGGCTGGAGACCGACTGCTTAAGGAGGTCGCCAATCTGTTTGCCGAGTTCGTCAATGAAAACGACCTGCTTGCGCGTATTGGTGGTGATGAGTTTTGTATGATATTCCGCAACCTGACGCTGGAGCAGGTGCTCGACAAACTCGACCGGTTGCTACAACACATCGCCGCCTATCGGTTTACCGTTGATGAAAAGGTCTTTTTTGTTGGCGCGAGTATTGGTGTGATTGATATTCAGCAGCCAGGTTGCAGTGCGGCTGATCTGATAAAAGCGGCAGATAACGCTTGCTACAAGGCAAAGTCGATGGGCCGCAACCGCTACTTTGTTTATACACCGACAGAAGAGCAGCAGGCGCTGGATCAGGTGGAAAGCAAGGTGCTGCAGCACTTCCAGATGGCGCTGGAAAACAATGGCTTTGAGCTGTTCTTCCAACCCATTATCGACCTGCAAAACAATAAGCAGCGTACTCAGGGAGAAGTGCTGCTGAGACTGATAGGCGAAGATGGTCAACATATCAGTCCGGGTGTTTTTATCCCTCTGGCCGAGCAGCACGGCGTAATGAACAAAATTGATTGGTGGGTGGTAGACAATACCCTGCGATTCTTGCAGCAAAATACGGCGTTCTGTCGCCAGCTCGACAAAATTGCCATTAATCTGTCGGGCATCACCCTGAGCGATGAAACCCTGCTCAAACAAATAGTGCAACAGATACAGCGCAGTAATGTGCCAACCGAAAAGCTGTGCTTTGAAATTACTGAAACCTCGGCGGTGACGAATCTGACGTCTGCAAAATGGTTTATCGATGAACTGCGCGCGTTGGGCTGTCGCTTTGCGTTAGATGACTTTGGCGCAGGTATGTCGTCCTTTACCTATCTGAAAAACCTAGCAGTGGATTACATTAAAATCGACGGGTCATTTGTGCGTAACATGGTGCGTGACAAAATTGATTATGAAACGGTGAAAGCCATCAACAACATTGCGCAGAGTATGGGCAAACAAACTATTGCAGAGTTCGTTGTTGACGACGCGACACGCGAAGCGCTTGTGGAGCTCGGTATTGACTATGGACAAGGCTACGCATTGGGTTATCCTGAACCTTTAGTCAATCGCTGTAAAACATTACAGTTGGTTAGTTAATATTACTTCACCGCCAGTTAGCAGAGCGGCTGGCAAGTAAGGAGGATTCATGGGATTACTTGATGCATTAATGGGCAACGCCAGTGAAGTCGATGTAGCTGAGGTGCAGGAAGAGCTACAACCAATACTCGGCAATGCTGAAAACGTTGTAAGTGCTTACAAACTGGTAAGAGACCTGATTGTCTTTACCAACCATCGTTTTATGTTCATTGACAAGCAGGGTATGACAGGTCGGAAAGTGGAATATCACTCCGTACCCTACAAAGCCATTACCCAGTTTAAAGTGGAAACGGCAGGCCACTTCGACATGGACGCAGAGCTGCGTATATTCATTTCAGGGCAGTCTGAAGCGTTGAAATTTGAACTGAAAAAAGACACCGCGATTGGTGTGCAGAAGTCACTTGCGAACGCGATGTTCGGTTAATATTCGGTTTCTACATCAAAAAGCCCACTTCATTTGAAGTGGGCTTTTTTGTCTGAGTATGTAGTGGGTTTAGAACACAACGGTGACGACCGCAGAGCAGGTCGACGTGCCTGATTCACACACCTGGTAGTCATAAACACCGCCGCCTTTTACATTTAAAGCATCAGTGTAAGTTGTGGTGCCACTGACTGTGGCAATGGTGCTGCCATTGCGGTAAATATCCATGGCTGCGCTGCTGTTTACCCAGCTTAAATCGACGCGTTGTGAGCCCTTCACTTTGTAGCCGTTAGCCGTCAGTGTAAGGTCGGTACCGGTATCACCACCACCGCCATTATCACCGCCACCACCGTTGCCACCAGCACAGCCATTCGCCGTTAGGTATGCATCGGCCGCGGCCGCCTGAACAATACCGTAACCGAAGTATACGTCCTTGCCAGCTGCACCAGCGTCCATCGCTGTGGCTTTTAATGCCTCACGAATCTCAGTACCTGTACAGGTCTCATGGTTTGACCATACCAGCGCAGCCACACCTGAAACGGCAGGGGTTGCCATGGACGTTCCGCTTAGGAAGCCATAATCGCTAGCGCCAACCGTAATGTCAGCTGAGGTAGCAGCAAGAATAGCTGAACGGTCTTCCAGTGCGGCACCGACCGCCGGAATTGAGGTTGCGTTGGTGTCACCTAACGTGCCGTAAAGTATACCGGCTTCGTTATTGATGATCACAGCGCCCACACCACCAGATGCCTCACAATTGGCAACTTTGTCCTGGAACGAAATAACACCGCGGTCAATAACGCACACTTTACCCGCGGCACCAGCATCAGTGCTTTCAGCCGTGCCCATAAAGAACGTGTTACCGCTTGCACTACCGGTGTTTTCCATTGCGCTGGAAGCGAAGCCTGCGCCATCCACGCTCAGACCAGACATGACGGCCGTTCCCGCAGGGACTGTTGAAAGTGTATCTACGCCACCCGCGGTAACCTCAACACAAATTGTTTCGTCGGTTGTCGTGCGCTTTCCTCGACCCGTTGTACAACTTGGGAATTGAGAAAAGTCAGCGATGGCGTTATTCGCATCATTGGCACCAATCATCATGACAGACGAGTAACCAGCGGGGTACATGCGTGACGAGTTACCATCGTTACCCGCTGCAGCAACCACTAAACCACCTGCGGCAGTGAAGTCTTTAAAGGCGTTTTCTTCAGTATTATTTGCCGCGCCTCCGCCTAAGCTCATATTGATAATATTGGCTCCAGCCTGACCACACAATTGTGCCGCCTGGGCCAGATCAGAGGAATAACCCCAACCTTCTGCGTTGAATACCTTGATAATATGCATGTCGACGCCCGGCGCCATACCCACTACGCCGTAGCTGTTGTCTGCAGCACCAATGGTGCCCGCTACATGAGTACCGTGCTCGCCACCTGCGTTAAACCAATTGCCTGTTCCCGGGTCGTTGTCGCCGGTAATATTTGCCCAGACAAAGTCGGGGTTTGTGCTGTCTAAACCCGAGTCGATCACGCACACTTTCATGCCAGCACTGGCGTTAAAGGCAACCTGATCCGCCTGAGCCTGATACACGGCATAAGGCGTTATTTGCGTTTGCATCGGGCTACCTGCGTCATCGTTAAACAACGCCATTGCGGAGCGCAACGCATCTTCTTCTACCAGTTTTACGTGAGGATTATTAAGCAGTCCTTTGACTTCATCCAGCGATTTACCGGTAAAGGTCGCAGCAATGAAGCCATCTGCGTCAACGTGAACCTGTCCGCCGAGTTGTTTGGTCAGCGCTTTAACAACGCCTTTTGACGGGTTGTCTACCTGAATGATGTATCTGTCGTTTGCTGCAACAGCTGAAGCACTCATGGCCATCAACACGGCTGCCATGGTCGGTCTTAGGGTAGTTTTTATCATTTTATACTTCTTCACTTGTGTATTTGATTTGATTGCCGAATTTAATTCGGTCTAATTGATATATGCATATGTTGGGGTAAACCCCTATTGAAGCTATGCAATAAAAATCAGATTGGCAATAAGAAGAAGTAAATAATAGGTATGGAATTACATTCGTTATTAGGGATCAAAAATAATTGCGTGACAGGAAGTCCCTGTCACGCAAAGCATTTTGTTAAAGCTTATTTCACGCCGAAGTGACGATCAAAAAAGTTAGTGATGGTGTGGTATAAGTGAATACCGGTTTGTTTTCCGCGGATACTGTGTTTTTTGCCCGGGTAATCCATGACTTCGAAAGGCTTACCCATATCCTGCAGGTGTTTGTACAGCTTGGTACTGTGCGTAAACAATACGTTGTCATCGGCCATTCCGTGATAAATCAGCAGTGGGCCTTTCAGATCCTGGGCGTAAGGGAATACCGATGAGGCGTCGTAGGCGTCGCTATCCGTATTCGGGTTACCCATGTAACGCTCAGTATAGTGGGTGTCATACAAACGCCAGGTCGTAACAGGTGCACCTGACACTCCGGCTTTGAAGTAATCTCCCGCTTTGAACATGCTCATCAGTGTCATGTAGCCACCGTAGCTGTGGCCGTAAACACCAATACGTTCTTTGTCTACGTAGGGCAGGGTATGCAAAAACTTCACGCCGGTAACCTGATCATCTACCTCAACGCTACCCATGGCTTTGTAGATTGGCTCTTCAAACGCTTTGCCGCGGTAGTTAGAGCCACGGTTATCAATACTGAATACCACATAGCCTTTGCTTACCCAATGTTGCATAAGCAAGCCGCGGTTGCCGCCCCACTGGTTGTTGACGACCTGGGCATGTGGACCACCGTACAGGTAAACAATAACAGGGTGCTTGCCTTCCAGCTTGGCTGGCTTGTATAAGCGGTAGTAAAGTTCGATGCCTTCATCGTTGGTGATGGTGCCGAATTCTGGCTTAATCCAATCTTTTACATAAGGTGTCAGCGGGTGGTTGGCATCCAGTTTATTTTCTTCCAGCCAGGTAATTTGCTTGCCCGATGCTTTGTGCAGGCTAACCTGGAAGGGCGTGTTGGCTGTAGATGACATATCAATGTAAATGGAAGCATCGCCGCTAAACGTGATGTGGTGATAGCCTTCACGTGCAGTCAGTTTGCTAACGTCTCCGCCTTTCAGATTGACGCTGTACAGGTGACTTTCAAGAGGCGTGTCCTTGCGGCCGGTAAAATACACTTTACCCGCTTTTTCGTCGACGGCTTCAAGCTGATCAACAACCCACTCACCTTTGGTCAACTGACGCACCAGTGTACCGTCGCTGTTAAACAGATAGAGGTGTTTAAAACCATCGCGCTCAGAGGCCCATATAAACTGTTTGCCCTGGTTTATAAAGGTAAAGTCGTCATGCAGATTCACCCAGGTGTTGGATGACTCGGTAAGTAACACTTCCTGCGAGTGAGTTTTCACATTAACGCTTCGCAGTTCCAGTGCTTGCTGTGTGCGGTTCTGCCATTGATAGGTAAAGTGTTTACTGTCTGGCATCCACTTGCCGCGCGCCAGATAAATGTCTTCGTCTTTACCTAAGTCAACCCAGTTACGTTGCTGGGTTTTCAGGTGCTGAATAGCCAGGCGGATTTTGACGTTGGGCGTACCAGCAGAGGGGTACTTTTGCTCAATCATCTTGATTTCATCGGCGTAGATTTCCGAACGGGTAATGATGTCTACCGGCGTTTCATCTACTTCCGTAAAGGCGATGTACTGCTCGTCAGGTGACCACCAGTAGCCGGTCATACGGCCCATTTCTTCCTGGGCTACAAATTCAGCCATACCGTACTTAAGATTGCCGCCACCGTTGGTGGTAATAGCGGTTTCTTCACCACTGGCAATATGTTTTACATACAGGTTCTGATCGCGAATAAAGGAGATGTAGTTTCCTTTCGGCGAGAGCTTGATGTCGGTCTCAAAGGCCTCGGTATTCAGCAGCTGTTTCGCACCTGGCTCGCCGAGTTTGTGGTAGAACACATCGCCGCCCATTGGGAACAGCAAAGCGGTGCCGTCGGCTGACCACTGATAACTAACGATCCCGGTGCCGGACAGTCGCATACGCTCACGGCGGGCTTTTTCTTCGTCTGACAGGGTTTCTTCTCCCGACGACAGTTCGTCAGAGTCGAATAGCAGGCGCGATTCGCCTGACGCAATGTTATATTCCCACAGGTCCAGGCGTTCGTAGTCAGACTGTTTGCCCTGCAGGTAGGTGACGCGTTTGCCGTCAGGGGCCACTTTCAGACTGCGTGGCGAACTACCAGCGAGCGATGGGGATTCATAAATACGTTCAATGGTTAACGTGTCAGCCGTTACCGTATGATTGAGCATAAGGGCTCCAAGTATTAAAGCTTTTTTCATGAATAGGCTACTATCTGTCGTTTGAAATGATCCCAAACAGGGGGATGGCTTCTAATTATAGGTACTTACAACGCGGAAGGATGACACACTTTGAGTTTGATAAAAAGCGCACTTATCTTAGGTGCCAGTGGGTTGGTGGGAAGGCAGTTGTTGCAGCAGCTACTCGATGACCCTCGCTATGCATCCGTTACCTGTCTGGTGCGACGACCGTTGGCAAAGCAACAATACCGTGATCCGCACAACAAGTTGCAACCTGTGGTGATCGACTTTGAAGATCCGGAGTCCTACCAGGGCTATTTTACCGTTGATCATGTGTATTGCTGTTTGGGGACAACGTTAAAGCGTGCTGGCAGCAAGCAGGCGTTCAGAAAGGTCGATTTTGAATATGTACACGTCGCTGCACAATTGGCCCGGGCCCAGCGTGCCAAAGGTTTCGTGTGGATTTCTGCGGTGGGCGCCAATGCCAAAAGTAAGCACTTTTACTTACGGGTGAAAGGCGAATTGGAAAACGCGATTCTGCGCATGCCCCAGTTAGCGCATGCTGCAGCAGTGAGACCCGGCGTATTGATTGGCGAACGAGAAGGGGACGAGCGTATGCTGGAACGCGTGACAGCGAATACCCTGACGTTACTTAAGCCAATAATGGTTGGCCCCCTTAAAAAATACCGTGCTGTGTATCCTGAGCAGGTGGCGCGGGAAATGATAAGACTACAGCCGTTTTCATAGCGTAAGAGGTGGATGTTTCGGTGACCAAACCGGCAGGATTTCAATGTAAGCAGTTTTTTGTTGCGCATGAACAGTGCGCGATGAAAGTCGGCACCGATAGCCTGATATTGGGCAGCATTGCCGAGCCAGTTCACGCCAGGCGTATTCTGGATATTGGCACAGGCAGTGGCTTACTGGCTCTGATGATGGCGCAAAAGTCCGATGCCAACTGCACAGTGGATGCGGTTGAACTTGATGAGCGGGCAGCATTACAAGCGGAGACTAACTTTGCCCAAAGTCCCTGGGCTGAGCGTTTATGTGTTAAGCGAGAGGATATTGCCCACTTCGAGCCTGACGCGCGTTATGATCTGATCATTTCAAACCCGCCCTATTTTGCCGGGACTGATGACAGAACCCGCGCATATGAAACCATGGACGAGCAGAGAAAACTCGCACGCCTCGAACATGGCTTGCGGATTGAGGATTTCTTCAGGCACTGCGCCAGGTTACTGGCTGGCGAGGGGAGTGTTTATTGCGTCTATCCTCATCAACGGCATAACGATGTGGTTAATGCCGCAAGTGATGCCGGGTTATTCGTTGATCAGCGCTGGGATGTTCACAATAAGGCAGACAGTTTGCCAAAGGTCAGTGTCTATCGATTGTCTGCCATGGCTTCTTTTACACAGATACACTCGCTAACGATAAGAAACGAAGACAACAGCTACACCGATGAGTTTAAGACTTTGTGTCAGGCGTTTTATCTGAATTTTTGACAGGCACAAAAAAAGCGCGATAAACGCGCTTTTTTCAAATAAATTCTGGTTTAAGACTTAACCAGTACAGATACCTTGTTGATACCCGCTTCTTTTGCCTGGTTCATTACCTCAACCACAACACCGTGTTCAGTGTTCTCGTGGGCCTGGATAGCCGCAGAATCAGTTGGGTTTTCAGCCAGGTAAGTCTGAATGTTTGCGATAACGCGACGGATGTCAACTTCGCGGCCATTCATGATAATTGTACCCATTTCGTCGATGCGAATAGACAGCGACTTAGAAGGATTGTTTGACTGATTTTTGTTCTCAGGACGATTTACATCTAACCCTTTCTCTTTAACGAAAGACGTGGTTACGATGAAGAAAATCAACATGATGAACACGATGTCCAACATGGGAGTCATGTCGACCTGTGCTTCATCATCACCGGATGTATGCTTTTTTCTTTTCATTTGGTTTTCTAATCTCTAACACTTGTGCGCCTAGTATACTGTTTGTAACAAAAAACTGTAGTGATTTGTACAAAGAAATTACCAAGGTGCGATGGATTTAATGCATTTGTCGATAACTTTCGTTAGAAAACGACACTATTTAGCAGACAGCGCCATACCAAGTTGGTAAAAGTAAACCCTGAAGGCATCGTTTAGCTGTGATCTCAAGGTACCATGAGGATAAATGCCAAGTCTAGCCTCAGCCGACATTTTTGTGCCCTGAACCAGGAAGACATTTTTGATGGTTTGGTCTTGAATACAGGCTTCAAATGCGCGTGCTGCAAGCTCTTGGGGAGTTGCAAAATAGAAGCATTTCAATGCTTTATCAGCTTCGACTGAACGCAATACATACTCGTTGGGTGAATGGCCGTCGGCCGACAGAAACAAGATCTGAAAACAGGCTGCAAGCTTGTGATTTAGCGGGTGATCCACCAGATCCGCGTCGTCCAGCCAGCCCTGAGAGGCAAACGCAGTGGGATGAGGTCTTACCAGAAATTTTTGGCTGATATAATGGTCAAACGCATGGAACCATTCATGGGCAAGGGCGCCGCCGCCCGCGTTTTTCGCCAGTGCCAGCTGACGTTTAGCCGGATGATAATGCGCGTTGGCGTTTTTTTGACCGCCGGTGCCAAAGGCCAGCGACAGCGATCCGTTCAATGACACCACCTGTTCGTTGATCTGTAAAATGTCGATCAGATCGTACAGTGCATCGAAAAACAGGTTGGCCGCGATCTGTTGTTCTTTTGCTGTCACCCAGCGACCAATAGTGATGGACTGGAAGCCAAACATCCGGCGGATGTCGTGAAAGCTGACATCCGCGCCATCCCGATGACTTTGGCCATTGCGATAATAGTGCTGGTGTAAACGTCCGGGTGGGGTGTTAGAGCTCACTGAGTTCAGTTACGAGTTGTTCACACCAACGTGCAATGCGTTCGTCGGTGAGTTGAAACTGGTTTTCGTCATCCAGTGACAGGCCCACGAATTTACTGTCGTTCTCGATAAGCGCTTTGGACTTAGCAAATTCGTATCCTTCATTCGCCGTGTAGCCAATGAACTGACAACCTGAAGGGGCAATCGCATCGTGTAGCATGCCAAGCGCGTCCTGGAACCAGTCGGCATAGCCGTACTGGTCACCCAAACCAAATAACGCAATGACTTTGCCACTTAGCGGGAGCTGATGTACCTCATCCCAACTGGATTCCCAGTCTTCCTGCAATTCGCCGAAATCCCAGGTGGAGATACCCAGAATTAAAATATCGTACTGGGCGGTTTGACTGAGTGACACATCCTTGATGTTGTGTAAATCCACAACCTGCTCATCAAACATGCTGTTTAACTGTGCCTGAATTTTTTCTGCGGCCATTTCGGTGTAGCAGGTGGTGGAACCGTAAAACAGGCCAATTTTCAGTGCGGGATCACTCATTGCGTTGCATTGCCTCGCTGGTTAGTTATCGACATCGGATTCAGGCGGGAATTCTACCGTTTCTCCGTCACTACACAATGCTAAACAACGTACTTCCTCGCAATCTGGATCGATCAATAGCTGTCCAATGGCAGCACGATTCAGTAGCGCTTGGTTTGGCGCGCAGTCTGGGTGGCGGTCGTGGACCGACATATTGCGCCGACGGGTGAAGATATTCAGCGGTGAACGGGCACTGTAAAACCATTGGTTCAGCGTGTCCAGACAGCGGATAAGCGTATTCGGAAAGGTATTTTTAATGCCGCTGCAGGTGAACTGTGTGATTTTGGGGCTGTTACGGCGAAACCGCAGTCGCACGTCGTACACAAACGAATAGTGCACATCACCAGACAAAATTATAAAGTGCGGCGGTGTTTTGTAGTGTCGGAAGATATTCAGGATCACGCTGGCGGTGCCCTTATGCGCCATCCAGTTTTCGGCATCTACGGTTAACGCTTTGCCGGCCAGGGTAAACAGCTTCTGAATAACCTCGATAAACTTAACCCCATATATGGGTGCGGCTGACACCACAATCACGGCGTCTTTACCGAACGTTTGTTGCTGAAATTCACACAGGGCTTCCCAGTCCATCAAGCCCGAGGGTTTGTTCAGGCTGGATTCACTGCGCCAGCGACGGGTACGGGTATCCAAAACCTGCACGGGCGGCTGGGTGTCTAAGCCGTAATGCCATTCTTCCCAGTCAAATAACGCATCGATGAAGTCTTCATGCTTTGTTAGTCCGTCGGGAGTAAAACTCTCTGAGGCCAACTGGTATATTGACTCAAACTTCTCCGGTGAATTGCCCCAACCCTGACACAACCAATAACCCGCGAGCGCGTTACCTACCATTCGGCGCGACAACGGATGTCCGTATACTTCCTGCTCCCAGCCCCGGGTCAGGTTCCAGTCATCGGTCACATCGTGGTCGTCGAAAATCATGTAGTTTGGAATATGCGCGAATGCGCGGCGAACCTGGGTTAACTGGCTGGCAAAGGCTTCTATTGTGCCAAGTTCTTGTTCAAACTTACTGCGAAATGCAGGAGGCACTTCTTCTGCGTTAAACGCAATTTCTTCCCAAGGTGAATCGGACCACACTAACAGGTACATGGCCAATACTTCCGCCAGACCAATCAGGTGGTTCTGGGCGTTTACCGAGGTAAATACCGGTTTCTTTTTCGCGCCAAAAAAGAGCTTGGAGAGTGCGGTATTCGTAGCAACCTGCGGCAGTATTTGTTGCCGGTGATAATAGCAATAGGGGTGCCCAATCAAGTCTTCGGTATTGGGGATGACAGCTTGCTCTAGATTTTCGTGAAACAAACCGTAGTTGCTAACCGTTTGCAACACCGCTTGCAGCATGGGACCGGCCACGTCGTCGGCGTATATCTGGTCGCCGGTCATGATTATCATGTCGGGGCGTTTTTGTTCGCCCGCTAATTCCTGAGCTATGAGTCCATCCACTCGAAGCAAACTGTCATTGTCCTGATGATGCGGTTTGCGACAGGAGCCATGGAGCACATTCGACAGCGTTTCCGGCACCCAAAAGTTGAGTGCACTTTGTCCGGGATACAGTAAAGTCGACAGCGTGCGTTGCCAGTCTGTCTGCTGTTCAGCTGCGGCAAACTGGAGTTCATATTCAACACGCTGTGCGGTATCCAGCGGTTGTTCTGGCAGAAATGTCAGCAGGTTGACGAAGGCGTGTTCACCAACCTGAATATGTTCATGTGTTGTATTTCCGGCACAGGATTGTTGGCCGACTTTCACCGTGATGTCAGGGGCTACCGACTCTGAGGTAACCAGCCAAATCGTAAAGGCCTCACGGGTGGTGTGTCTGATCATCGGACCGGCAATGACCAACGGACGAGAAACAGAAATAACCAACACTCCTTAGAATGAAAACATGAATATAACTAATTGCGACGGCGACATACGTGCTACGGAAAGTATACGGGCTCTGCTGAGTGTGGTCACGTACGTTTGACTTGCTGTACGTTAGGTTCAACAGCCTTGACCCACCGCTTTCCATCGGCGAGGATACTGCCATTATCAACCCTATGATTGGGAAAGAAAAGATGAAATCTACATGGTTGTTGGCGGGTGTAGCACTCAGTGTGCTGGTGGCCTGCAGTGAAGCGCCGGTCGAAGCGCCAACTGAAGCCTCAATGCCAGAGGCGCCGAAGGCGGATCCTGTATTAGCCGGTAAATGGATTATGGAAGCCGACGGCGGCGTGATGCTAGACCCCCAAACGTCAGGGTTAACGCATCGTAACGGAAAGCTTTACAGTATTTCCGACGGCAGTGCGCTTAAGTCTCAACGCCTGCAAATTCACGAAATTGACCCTGCGAGTGCCACGTTATCACCAAAGGTTGATGCTATGTCGATGGCGGGCCGCGTGCGTCGCAGTTGTTTTGCTCAGTACTTGTCAGACGAACCGGACCTCGAAGCACTGGTCGCAGACCCGAATGACGACAATGTGTTTTACACCGTAACGGAAGATGCCACCCGCACAGGCGCGCTGTCCGATAACTGCCAGAAGCGCTTTGAAAATACCGGCTCGACCGACTATCCCACGCTGTTGGTCAGAGTGGAGGCGACTAGCGAGGGCCGCTACCGCATGACCCATGTCCGTCCGCTGCAATTCCCGCTTGAGTTTGCCGTTGGGGACTTTCCGAATGACGGCATCGAAGGCATGGCATTGAGTCAGGATGGCACCTTGTATCTGGGCCTGGAACGCGACAATGCCGGCAATCCGCGGATATTTACCGTGCAGTTAAATGATGAGTTCTGGCAACAAACTGATTTTGCGGTAGTGGCAGACCCAGCGCTGGCGGTTCCTACCTTTGACAGCGGCAGACATCCCATTAACGGACTCGAGTACTATTCGCCCGCCGAAGGAAAAGGCTTCTTGCTAGCAGCGGCGAGAAACGACAACGAACTCTGGGTTATTGACACGACTGGCGCATTGCCGACGAAGAAGATCAGCCTGCAATTCAGTGCGCCTTCTGGTGATCCGGTAAACTGTGCAGAGCAGGAAATCATGGACAACGCGTCTATTGAAGGACTGGCAGTGATTGGTGATACGCTGTGGCTGGTGAATGACCCATGGAAAGTTAATTACATGAAAAACCTGCAATGTGAAGCTAACCGCGCGCGTTACGAGGGCATGGCACCGTTGCTGTTTAATATGCCCATCGACGACGCCTGGTTTAAGTAGGGGGGACCTGATTTAGCCAGGTTTGAATAGTAAGCGCAGGAGGCATCTTGCCAACCTGCGTTGCCTGCTTATACTGCAATTTTTCGCGTCGAACCTGACACTGAGACCGATGCGCCGGGTTCGTCTGTCAGGGCCACTGTAATGACAGACGGTGCGCCCATGTCTTCACCCTGATACAGCGTAATCTTGCCGCCATGTGGCCATTGCTTATCGCGAAGGTAGCCTGCGAAGGCTGCTGATGCTGCGCCTGTGGCAGGGTCTTCAAGTACACCACCCGATGCAAACGCATTACGGGAATGAAACGTCTGCGCATCTTCGATGTACACCAGCATAATAGTCACCAGGCCGTGGCGATTCATGAGTTCGCGACCGGCGTCCAGATCGTAATGCATGGCAGACAAGGTATCGCGTCGTTGCAGGGGTAATACGATGTGATCGGCACCGCCGTGAATTTTTGCTGGTGGCAGCTGTTCATCCAAATCTGTGACTTGCAGGCCTAGCAACGCCAACGTCTCGCTGAGTTCTTTTTCAGACAGCGCTCTACTGTAGGTTTGCGGCGATGTGAGTTCGGCCGCAATACCTGCTTCGGTTTGCGATGCGGTGACTTCAATATCCGCCTGATTAATTTTCAGCGAATAGGTACTTAAGCCATAGGTTTCACCCAGTACCGAGCCCAGTGCAACCGTGGCGTGGCCGCAAAACGGCACTTCGGATTCGGGTGAAAAATAGCGTACCCGCCAGTGTTTTCGGTCGGCCGACAAAGGGTATGCAAAGGCGGTTTCCGAATACCCTACTTCTGCTGCAATGCGCGCCATATCCTTGTCACTCAGAGGCTCAGTCAGCAATGCTACGCCAGCGGGGTTACCACCTTGTTCACCGCGGCTAAACGCGGCTACACGTTGTAAATTCATATGTTATGTCTCCAAAAAAATAACAAGCCGTCATGACGTTATGCAAAGGGTTGAGTGAATATTCGTTACATAGTGTAGCAAGGCGAATGCGCTGGATTCACTGTGATTTTGCGGGCTAATCCACTATATTGCTTTTGATATAGCAGTAAATTAGTACTTTTACTTTTCATGCTCAACAAGGTCAGGAGCACGATGACATGAAGACAATCGATCACCTCGATCGCGCTATTCTTGAGCACTTAAATTTGGATGCGAGACAGAGCTTCGCCGATATTGGAAAGCAGGTGGGTATATCCGGCCCGGCAGTAGGTGAACGTGTGCGACGTTTAAAAGACAATGGTGTTATCGACGGATTTGGCGTCGGAATCAATTTGCGTGCGTTGGGTTATACCTTGCAGGCGCTGGTGCGAATTAAGCCCCGCAGTGGCGAACTTCACAAAGTCGAAAAGCTGATAGCACAGCAACCGCGGTTTATGAGCTGTGAGCGGGTAACCGGGGATGATTGCTTTGTGGCAAAGCTGGCCCTCACCGATGTGGCAGAGTTAGATGACGTGCTGCTACCGCTGCACGATTGTGCAGAAACCCATACCTCGATTATTAAATCTCACGTTATAGAGCCGCGGTTACCACCGCTTATTCCAGATTAAATCAACAACAACAGGATAAGGAACGCCAATGAAATTATTACTCCGGACTTTGCTATTCATGACCTTGTTACCGCTAGAGTTCGCGCTGGCTGATGATGAAGCATCGGGTAACGTCATTACCTACCCATCTCGTTGCGGTATTCCTGAGCGTACAAAAGAAGAAAATCTGGCTAGCTCGGTTGAGAAGCGTCTGGTCTCCACCGGTGCACCCCGTTATCCCGCTAAAGCAGCACGAGACGGTATTGAAGGGTATGCCGTGCTTGAATATGACCTGTCCGCCGAAGGTAAACCCGTCAACATCAATGTGATTGAAGTCTCGCCATCGGATATTTTTGTGGTCACGTCGGTACAGGCGCTATCAAAGTGGCAATATACGCCCGGAAAAAGTACCTGCCATGTAGTCAGATTGGATTATCAGTTCGAGTAACGCGTAGTTGCCCCCGGTATGTCGGGGGCTAATTATTTTTAACGCAGACGCTGAGCAAAGGTCTTTTTAAACTTCGCCAGTTTCGGTGCCACCACCATGGCACAATACTGGTTTTGCGGGTTGTTTTTAAAGTAAGACTGATGATAGTCCTCTGCCGCAAAGTAATTGTTCAGCGGGGTTACTTCAGTGACTACCGGGTTTGGCCAAATCTGTTCTTCGGTTATTTCTGCAATGATTTTTTCGGCTTCAGCTTTCTGTTCTTCGTCGTGATAGAAGATTGCGCTGCGGTATTGGGTGCCTACATCGTTACCCTGACGGTTTAATTGCGTTGGGTCGTGTAGCGCGAAAAAGATTTCCAGAATCTCGCGGTAGCTGATTTGATCGGGATAATAGGTAAGCCTGACCACTTCTGCGTGGCCCGTATCACCCTTACAAACCTGTTCGTAAGTGGGTGAATCGACCTCGCCTCCGGCATAACCAGACGTAGCCAGTTCAATACCTTGTACCTGATTGAATGCGGATTCGATACACCAAAAACACCCTCCGGCCAGGGTGGCTGACGCCGTGTTAGACATAATATTGCTCCAAAAGTGCTAATGCTTGCAGTGTGGTGGCGAAAAGTGGTTTCTTCAAGTCATCCAACCCACAAATTCCACCGTAATAGTAGTATGAATACGACACACACGCCCAAATTGACCGTTTTTTATGACGGCGCCTGTCCGCTTTGCCTGTTTGAAATGCGCCATCTGATGCGTTTGAACACCGCAGGTAAGCTGGCCTTTGAAGACATTACTGCAGCAGATTTCAGTTCGCGCTATCCAACGCTTGACTGGCATGCGCTGAATAACCGCATTCACGCCATGTGCGATGATGGCAGCATGATTGATGGCCTTGATGTCACTTACCAGGCCTGGAAGCTGGTGGGAAAAGGCTGGTTGTATGCACCTACACGCTGGCCGCTGTTGAAGCCCATTGCCGACTGGTGCTACACGCGGTTTGCCCGGCATCGCTATAAAGTGTCGTATTGGCTAACCGGGCAAAAGCGCTGCGAACAATGTGAGCTGAAAAAACGATGAATATATTGGTGGTTGGCGCAAATGGCGCAATTGGTCAGGCTGTGGTTGAGGCATTTTGCGAACAATACAGCAGTTCAGTGGTGTATGCCGTATCTCGAAGTCACTACACAGGAGCCAAGCGAAAACAAGTTGTGCCTGTGCAGCTGGACACAGTAAATGAAACCGCAATTACTAACTGGTTATCTGCCTGCAAGGCTAAGGGTACGGCTTTTACCCACGCAGTCATTGCTACCGGCGTGCTGCACGATGACAACGTTACGCCGGAAAAACGCCTGGAAGATGTATCTGCCGAGGCCATGCAGCATTACTTCCAGGTGAACACTATCGGTCCCTCGCTTTGGGTTAAATTGCTGGTAGGGCACTTGGCACAAGGTGGTTCAACCGTAAGTGTACTGAGCGCCAGGGTGGGCAGCATCAGCGATAACCGCTTAGGCGGGTGGTATGGCTACCGTGCCTCCAAGGCCGCTTTAAATATGTTTGTAAAGACCGCGAGCGTTGAATATGCTCGCAGAGCAAAGCATACAAGCTTGATTTGCTATCATCCCGGAACAGTAGACTCGTCGTTGTCGAAACCATTTCAGCGCAATGTGAAACCGGAAAAACTGTTCACGCCTGCTTACACTGCAGCCCAATTGCTGGCGGTAATCGATCAGGCAAACACCTCTGAAAGCCCTTATTTTATTGACTGGGCAGGAAAATCCATACCCTGGTAATAAAAATCGCGTCGGGCAGCAAGCCTGACGCGCCTAAATTCAAGACATTTGGCAAAGGTATTGATACCATGGCGAATTCGGATCCAGGGGCCAGGTAAGCTAACGACAAGAAAAAAGCTACCAATCACGGTTTCCCCGATATTAAAAAAAATAAGAATCACTATGAGGAAATGGGTATGAGCGGGGCCAGAGAACAGTTCGGATCGCGCATCGGATTTATTTTGGCTGCAGCAGGGTCTGCAGTAGGTATTGGTAACCTGGTTGGGTTTCCAGTGGGCGCAGCAAAAAATGGTGGCGGCGCTTTCTTGTTAATGTACGCTATTTTTGTGGCCGCAATATGTTTGCCCGTGATGATGGCGGAAATGTCAGTCGGTCGTTACGCTAAGAAAGACCCGTTGGGTGCTTACGCAAAGCTGACAGACAACGCCCCGCAATGGAAACTGGCAGGTTGGTTGTCCATTATTACCCCGTTTATGATCGCGGTGTTTTACCTGGTAATCACGGTATGGATTTTTGGATACCTGTTTGAAGCTGTGACCGGAAACCTTGAACTACTGGCCAATCCAGACACCTTTGGCACCTTTATAAACTCCCCCACATTATTTATCTACATGGCGGTTGTACTGGGTATCGTGTACCTGATTTTGCAAGGCGGGGTAAAGCAAGGTATCGAAAAAGCCGCGAAGCTGCTGATGCCCGCACTCTTTGTGATGCTGGTGCTGCTGGTGATTTTTGTTCTGACTCAGGACAATGCCATGGCCGGTGTAAGTTTCTATCTAGTACCGGACTTCAGTAAAATTAACGCCTCGGTAATTAACGGTGCATTGTCTCAGGCATTCTTCTCGTTGAGTCTGGGTATGGGCATAATGATCACCTATGGCAGTTATATCGACCAGCAGTCAGACGTACCGCAGTCAGCTAAGCTGGTAGCGTTAACCGATACTGCTGTGGCGTTTACAGCGGGTTTGATGATTCTGCCTGCGATCTTCTCATTCAACCCGAACACGAATCCTGCAGAATTAAGTGAGTCTTCTATTGGCATGATATTCACTTTCCTGCCGAAGATTTTCCTGGCACTGCAAACCAGTATTGGTTTCTTTGGTGCGTCGCTGGTGGCCAGTATATTCTTCCTGTTGGTGTTCTTTGCGGCCATTACGTCTCTGGTGTCTATTTTTGAAGTACCGGTTGCCGCGTTAATGGACGAGAAAGATTACAGCCGCCCACGTGCCCTGGTTATTCTGGGTATTTTGTTGGTGGTCTTTTCAGTGTTCTGTGCACTCTCGTTTGGTTTTGTGACTTTCTTTACGGAATTCACCAGCTATGCGGGCGCGCCTAAATCGTTCTTCGATATCGTGTACGATGTGTTTTACGACACAATTCTGCCACTGAACGGACTGCTGATTTGTTTATTTGTTAGCTACCGTTGGAAGCGCCACAACCTGCACAAAGCGCTGGAAACAGGCTCACCCAACTACAAGGGCAGCTGGTTTGAACGCTATGTGGATATTTCAGTTGGTACCTTTATTCCGCTTATTCTGGCGTTGATTTTCATTAACACCGTCGCGGTGAAGTACTTCGGCATCACCCTATTCGGCTGAAGCCGGATATAGAATGAAGAGGGCAGGGGCAGTCCTTGCCCTTGTCAGTCTCTACATATCCCAGGGACTGGGGTAACTCAAACGAAGCGATAGTTCAGCCAGTGTTGCGCTGGCATCTATGTGCTTTCCCTCGCCAGCGTTATGCTCATTCGGCTGTTCTGAAAAATGAATAGGCGCTAACTCCCTGCGTTTTGCCATTTCAGGGTAATACAGGCCTCGTTTGGGATGGTCGTTGCTGCATAAGTGTAAAATGCGCTTATTCGGCTGTTGCTTAATCAACGCTTCAATAGTGCGCAACACATCTTCTATGTGAACCAGATTAACGACCTGATCTGCGCCACTCAGCGTTCGTCCTGCTAGTGTATTTACCGGATGCCTGTCAGGGCCAACTAATCCCGCCAGACGCAATACGTAGCTGTTGTGTGGTGCGGTATCCAGCAAGTGCTGTTCTATGCCCACATGGGCTTTTCCCGAGGCCGTGACGGGGGCTACCGGGGAAGACTCAGTAATCACCCCTTCACTGTCGCCATATACCGATGTGGTACTGATGAACACCACTAATGCTGGCGTGGCCCGGGTAAATAACGCGGTGATCAATTCATACATGGAGTGGGTGAAATCGGTGAGATCCGGGTTGCGTCTGCCCGGTGGAATATTAAGGATAACCACACTGTTGTTTGCCGCTTCAATGAGTGCATCCAGTGGTTGTCCCAAGCCGAACAATAAAGGTTGGATACCCTGACTGGCCAGTTGCTGAGCTTTGGATTCGCTACGTGTGGTGCCGGTTATGGCAAAGTCTGATTTGAAGCGTTCAGCGACATAACCGCCAAGCCAGCCACAACCGCACAGTAAGAGCTTGTTTTGCATGATAGCGCTCGTAAAAAGAAGAGGATTCTGTGTTTACGAGTCTATCATGCATTTGGGTTTACAAGGGGGCGATTACTTTTGCATGCTGTAGTCGCTGTTGATTTCCAGCAAGTCTAAACCGCCCAGACCAGAGATATGTTTCTGCATACGGGTTTCTGCATAGTCAGCTTTAGCCAGCACTGAACAAAGCTCGTCGGCCTTGTGCTCAAGGGCTTCAGCCTTATCACCGACGCGCTGTTCAATGGTCGCGCCGAAGTTGTCCATACGCGTAGCGAAATCTTCCATATCGCCGTCTTCGAACAACATTTGACGGCCAATGGCCATTAACATGTGACCCATGGATTTTTCGACCAGGCTTTCAACACGAGACTCAAACTCTTCTTCCCAGGCATCGTCTATCCAGTTATTGCCGTTCAGACCTTCAGAATGAAACTGGTAGCTGCCATCAGCAGCGTAAAACCGGGTATCCAGTTCAGCTTTCAGATCGGTAAAGAAGACATCAAACTCCTGAACCATTTCATTGTCGGTCCCCAGCATTTCAGAAAACACTTCGGTGACCGCATAGCTGGCAACGTGCAGGCCTTCAGTAGCGATTTGTACGGTCATTGGGATAGCGGTTTCAATGTTGGTGTAGTAGTCACTTACCCAGCGTTGTTCTTCGTCAGACAAGTCGACTTTGTCGCCATCGATAAATAATTCATGCGCTGGAGTAATGAGCACGGTATCGCCATCCTGCGTAGTAACCGTCAGATCGCCATGCTGGTAGCTAATGGAACCGTGAAGCTGGGTATTACACTGGTTATCCACTTCAACGTGGGCAACGGCAGGCAGCGCACACAGGCTTGCGGCAAACAGAGTAGAAAGTGCGAGTGTTTTCATTTGGATCCTCTTCGTGCAATGAATAGCTGAGCTGTTTTAGTCAACAGGCTTTATACATTTGTTACCGCTATTGCAGCACTTGGGCCAACTTTTAAATGTTATATTTATCAGTGGGTTGGGAGTTGTTGATGTGTTCCTGTTACGTGTCGCTCACTAGGATTATGCTGTATTGACTAATAGTTGGTGTTTTTGACCATAATCAATATTCAGTGGATTATTGAGATTCTGCATGTTCATTTTTCTTTGGTTAGTGCATAATACGCGCAGATTTTGGTTAAGGTACATAAGATTATGAGTGAATGGATTGATGCAATTTTATTTGGTGTTGCGTTAGTAGCTTTTACTTTGGGTTTAAGCAGCATCGTAATGGGCTTCATGAGCAGCAAAGAAGGCAGTGAAGCGTTGCACGAGAGAATCGAAATGGGCTACCTGGGTGTATCTGGCCTGGTAGTGTGTTTGGTGCTGGGTTACCTCATCGTATAGCCACGCAAACCAAACAAAAAAGCGCGATATTTCAAGTATCGCGCTTTTTTTATGCCTGTCGTCCAGCCGTAGCTGTCATTAATCGCCTTGGCGTCCAGCCTGCGTTAATGCCGGAGTGGAATAGAGTTACCTACTAAGTAATACAGCATCATTCTGTTCAATACGGCGTTGAGCGAATTGCGGAAATTGTTAGTTAGTCGGTCTTTGACTGTCAGCTTAAGACAAACAGCAGACGTTCAGGGCTCTCTGCTCTTGATTCCGATATTTACCATAAGCGGAAGTTAATATGCTTTATTCTGACTGACTCTTCAGTGGCATAAAGCAGTTATTCAGACCACAATAGTCCACAGGATGCGCCTCCAAAAGCCGAATGTTGAATATTACAATTGATAACCAACCCTACAACTCCAAATTTTTATTACAAAGCGATTTACGAGCCACCTCCCCATTTTGTCAAAAGAAGTCGAATGATCGTCATGGGGGTAAGTAAATCCGGGGCATTGATTTATAAACCCAAATGCCCCAGTGCTGCTAATTCACCTTATAGTGAACGAGTCTATAGAGTACAGGTAGTACAACCAGAGTTAACAAGGTAGAGGATATGATCCCACCAATGACCACCGTTGCCAGAGGTCGCTGCACCTCTGCGCCAGTACCTACGTTAAGCGCCATGGGCACGAAACCAAGACTCGCCACTAACGCTGTCATCAGCACTGGCCGCAAGCGAGTCATTGCACCATCAATAATCGAGTTTACCAACTCGCCAGTCTCTTCCATCCTCTGCCTGATAAAAGACAGCATTACCAGACCATTCAATACAGCAATACCAGAGAGCGCGATAAAACCAATCCCTGCCGATATTGAAAGAGGCATATCTCTGATCCAAAGAGCAAAGATGCCGCCAGTTAATGCCAAAGGGACGCCTGTGAAAATTATCAAGGCGTCTTTGACTGAGCCAAATGCAATCACAAGTAATGCAAGGATCAGGAAAAGCGTTGCGGGCACAACCAAGCTCAGTCGTTGACTTGCACTTTCCAATTGCTCAAACGTTCCACCATAACTTATCCAATAACCACTCGGCAGTGCCACATTGGCTGCGATTTGCTCTTTAGCATCATTGACAAAAGAGCCTAAATCACGATCTCTCACATTTGCTGTGACGACGATACGGCGTTTTGCGTTTTCTCGACTTATTTGACTGGGTATATTGGTATATTCAAGCTCAGCCACCTCGGCGATTGGCACATACTCACCATCATTGGTCATGATGGGTATATTTCCCAGCGCTTCTAAATCATTGCGAATCTCTTCAGGATAACGAACAACAATCTCAAAGCGTCTGTCGCCTTCAAATACCAAACCAGCTTCTTTGCCGCCAACTGATGCACTTAACCACGTTTGCAAGTCAGTTACGTCTAAGTTGTAACGCGCCAGCGCATAAGGCTTCGGGTTCACCGTGAAGATGGGGATCTCATCTACTTGTTCTACTCGTGCATCAGCAGCGCCCGGAATATCTTGTAATACGGATAAAACATCACCAGCTGAATCCCGCAGCTTATCCAGATCATCACCATATATCTTGATCCCTAAATCTGCCCTAACGCCACTAATTAATTCGTTAAAGCGCATCTGTATAGGTTGCGTAAACTCATAGTTATTGCCGGGTACATTTTGAAGATCCCTCTCCAATTGCTCGACAAATTCCGTTTTCGATAATGCAGGGTTTGGCCATTCATCAATTGGTTTTAGCATTACAAAAGTGTCAGTGACGTTGGGTGGCATAGCATCAGTAGCCACCTCAGCAGTACCCGTTTTAGCAAATACGGTGTTTACCTGTGGGTATTGCATAATGACCTGTTCAAGCCGTTTTTGCATATCGACAGCTTGTTCAATTCCTGTGCCGGGCACTCTCATTGCATGAAGGGCTATGTCACCCTCATCTAGTTGCGGCACAAATTCAGAACCTAGGCGCATCCCAAACCAAACACTGATAACTACGAGTAATGTTGCTGCACCTACTACCAACCATCGTAATTTTAATGCCCACTCCAGTACAGGGCGGTAAACTGATTTAGCCCCAGTGATTATTGGACTCGCTTTTTCACTGACTTTGCCTGACATAAACATAGCAACAGCTGCGGGCACAATGGTGATTGAAAATACCATTGCCGCTAGCAATGCCAATATTACGGTAGCCGCCATTGGGTGAAACATCTTCCCTTCGACACCTGTTAAGCTAAAGATAGGAATGTACACAATCGTGATTATCATCACGCCAAATAGACTTGGGCGTATCACCTCATTCGTTGCCTCAAATACGACTTCCAGCCGTTCTTTAAGAGGCAGTATTGCACCCGTTCGCCGCTGCGATTCACTTAATCGCCTAATACAGTTCTCGACGATAATAACCGCTCCGTCAACAATCAGTCCAAAGTCTAACGCACCTAAGCTCATTAGGTTCGCGCTAACGCCCGTTTGTACCATGCCTATTATTGTGGCAAGCATGGCAAGTGGGATGACAGCGGCGGTGATAATTGCTGCCCGTATATTGCCCAGCAATAAAAATAAGACAACAATAACGAGTAGTGCGCCTTCAACAAGGTTTTTTTGTACTGTATTGATGGCTTTATCCACGAGCGTAGTGCGATCGTATACACTTTGGATAATTACGCCCTCTGGCAGGCTTGCTTGGATTTCATCCACTTTATCAGCCACGTCTAGCGCAACAGCTCGGCTATTTTCGCCTATTAGCATCATAGCTGTGCCCAACACCGTCTCTTGACCTTCTCGTGTTGCAGCGCCCGTTCTAAGCTCCTTACCGATGGCGACCTCTGCAATGTCACTTACCGTGACGGGAGATCGGTTTGTAAGCGTTACCACCACGTTACCGATGTCCTCAACGCTCGAAAGTCTCGCTTGTGAACGTACTAGTATTTGCTGGCCGTTGCGTTCAATGTACCCAGCGCCCTGATTAGCGTTATTTCGATTTAATGCCCGCAATAAATCGTCAGTACTAACGCCGTAATTAAGCATAAGTTGAGGATTAGGCTTCACATGATACTGTTTGGTAAACCCCCCAATAGCATTAACCTCTGTTACCCCTTTCACCAAGGCCAGTTGAGGTTTCACCACCCAATCGTGTAACTCTCGAAGCGCCATTGCATCAAATTTTCTGCCATCGACAGTTACTGTGCCGGGCTTCGCGCTAAGCGTGTACATGTAAATTTCACCCAAACCTGTGGCAATCGGCCCCATCTTAGGCTCAATACCATCGGGCAATTGGCTTTTGATAATGCCTAGCCGTTCGTTTATGAGGTTTCTGGCAAAATAGAGATCCGTGCCTTCTTCAAAAACGGCCGTCACTTGTGATAAGCCATAGCGCGATAGTGAACGTGTGTAGTCCAAGTTTGGTAATCCTGCCAAAGCGTTTTCTACCAAAAAGGTGATACGTTGTTCAGTTTCAAGCGGTGAATAACCTTCTGCTTGTGTGTTGATTTGTACCTGAACGTTGGTGATATCGGGTACGGCATCAATAGGCAGCTTTTGATAACTGAATAGGCCTAATCCAATCACCAAAAAGGAAAGCATCAGAAAAATACCGCGCTTTTCGATTGCGGTACGAATAATGGAAACTAGCATCTTAAACCTCCCTTAGAACTACACGCCATTTGACAGGGAAATATCAGTTGTAGTGAGGCATTAATGATCATGGCCTGCCTCCGATTTTTCCAAATCTGCTTTAATTATGTAGCTATTGGAAGCCACGACGCGTTCGCCTGCTTCAAGGCCACTGATAACCTCGATATAGTGACCATCTGAGACACCAAGCTCTACCGCTCTGGGCGCATACTCATCACCCTCAACCACAAAAACAACTTGTTTGGCTTCATACTCTTGCACAGAAGATAGAGGAACCGAATGACTTACTGACTTAGTTGACGTCGTAACTTGTGCTTTGACCAGCGTACCGAGTGGCCAATATCCAGTACTATTATCGACAGCTACATTGGCAAGAGAGTGTGGATTGCCATCAGCTGAAGGCGTAATATATGCAATCTTGGAGGTTTGGTTGAAACCTGCGTGGCTTAGTTCAACTGACTGTCCAACCTTGATGCTGCTAAGCATTTGTGAAAAAACGGTCAGCTGTGCCCATACGTTTTTATAGTTAGCTAACGAAAAAAGTACTTGCCCGTTTGATAACTCACCATTATTCGCATGTCGCGCAATCACATTGCCATCAAAAGGTGACGTGATGGAATAACTTTTTAAACTCTCATTGGACTCAACAACCGCTAAAATATCACCTTTCTTAACGGAATCGCCAATGTTGACTTTTACATCTTTAATAACACCGTCAAACCGTGCTCTTATATGACTTAATGAGGCGGGGTCTGCACTAATTCGCCCATAAAGCGTACTCGTTAACGCAATATCGCGTGCGAGCACGGGAGTTGCAGAAATACCATTCTGAATTGCTGTTTCATTGCTCATTCTTACGACTTCACCTGCGTGATTGTCTTGATCGCTGGAACTTACATCACTGTGTTTACCTCCTGCGATTGCGGTTAGGCTATAAAGGCTAAGGGTGAAGATAGAAATAAGTACTTTTTGTATTGTGAATTTATTCATAATCATGACTTCTTATCGAAATGTTAGATGACTGCTGCCAATTGCTTTTGTGACTTGGGTGAAATGAGTCATCATTGTGCTCATTCGTCAGCGCGAGACCTGTGAGTGTTTCAATTTCTGTTTTGCTTAAGTGAACTTGAGACGCTGCCTCTATTAATGTCAGCCGGGTTGTCAGAAATTCTTGTCGAGTAGTTACCCATTCCAAGTAGCTGAAACGGCCCTCCAAATAGGCGTTCTCGACTAAATCTAACGCGCCCTTTAACGGAGGAATCACCTTACGCTGAAGTGTGTCAATCTCTAGCAATGCTCGTGTATGTTCGCCTAACGCTTGATTAACTGAATGTAATAGGCTTCGAACGTTGCTTTGTCTTTGCTGCTCTATTGCGTCAAGACGTGCCCTGTTTGCTTCATATTCACCAAGGTTTCGTTCTTTTTGAAACAATGGAACGCTTACTCCGGCAACCAGTGCTGTTTCATCAATACCTTGCATTCTGCGAAGCCCCGCTGACCACTCAATATCAGCGCGGTTATTCGCTTGCACTAAACGAAGCTGCGCCGCTTGCACACGGCTTTGTTTAGCGTATAGGTCAATGTGAGGGCTATTTTGGATTGCGACTGCCAGCGCATCAAACGACTCAATCTTATTAAAAGCAAAAAGATCGCCTTCCACACGCTTAAAGCTCGGTACCTGCTCCCCCCACATGATGGATAAACTGCGCAAGGCAAACGTTAGGTCCTGTTGAGCTAGATTAACATCGAGCTTTGCTTGGGCCAGCGCAGCTTGGGCACGTTTTTGTTCTAACAAGGGGGACGCGCCTGCTTCAACGCGTTTCGTTACGGCATTCAATGTATAAAGTGCAAGTGCCTCTGCATCTTTTATGACGTCTAAGTTCGCCTGCAATACGAGTACTTTGATGTAACGACGATTAAGCTCACCGAGGATATCTAAGGTGAGTATTCGCTTTTCAACATCTTGCTGTATTCTTCGTTCAGAGAGTACATTCAACCTTGCTGCTGGCTTATCATTGAGCTGTAACACTGATGATAATGTCAAGGTAACTTCAAGCTCTTTGAGACCTGATACCTCGCCAGTTCCCAAAAAGTTCTCTAATTCAACCCCTGCATTCAATGCGGGTTTAAGCGCCGCCGTTTTTGACTCTCCGTCTATAACACGTTGTTTAAATTTAAACTCATACAGACTTGGATTATTGGCAAGTGTTAGTCTAATAGCGTCCTCAAGAGTCAGCGTTTCTCGTATGGGCGCTTGGACACTTTTGTCTACAAATCTGTTGGTTTTCGCCGCATGAGCGGTCGGTGGACTGAGTAATAAGCCCAGTATGCAACTGCACACAATGGCAGATGCATGCCCGAAAATAGGAAACATTTTCATTGGAATATCCTAATAATTTATCAATATTTAGCATCGCGAGTGTTATCAGCGCGGTGCTATCGAAAAAACGTACTAGGAAGTAATTTTGGGGGGGCGAAGTAAGCGGTTAATAGGTGCGTCAATTACCGCATCTAAATAGTTGAAATTGTGGACTGAAACCACTGTTTTCAGACTGTTGATATGACTCTGACTGACCCATTGTGCATGTGTGCCATGGCAGTGGCCGCAATGGTGACAATCAGCAGGATTGTGGTGCTCTGTACTTACTTTATCACTGGTTTCATTGGCAGACAGCTCAGACTGCACTTGCTCGTGCTCAGAATGCTTATGCTCGTGTTGCAAGTGCTGAATGTCTATTGCATGAAAATCTAACGAATTCGCCACAGCAGAAAACGACTGAAAGAGTATCAGCGAGATCACGATGTAACTTATGCGTTTTAGATTTTTCATGTATGAAAGGTTACCAAGCCTAATTCACTTCGTCACGACATTGTTCATTAGCAAACTCCAGCTCAACTGTCGTATGTTCAAATTTATACTTTTCTAACGAACTGTGTATGTTTTCTTTGAGTGATTGGAGGTGCTCAAGACTGACATCTTCATCAAGAACAAGATGGACCGTCATTACGTTACGCTCACCGTCTAGAGACCAAATATGAAAATGATGAAGATCACTTACCTTATCGTTTGCCAGTAAATCGCTTCGAATCTTTGAAAGCTGTTCTTCATCGGGCGTTGCTTGCAAAAACAGCATTAGGGTTTCTTTGAGATTGCGGAACACATTGAAAAGGATGAACAAAGTAAAGCCAATGGATAAGATTGGATCTAAAATAGGCCAAGGCTTAAACATTAAGACGATGGACACGATAAATACTGCTACCCAACCAAGCACATCTTCCAGCAAATGCCAGTTGAGGACTCGCTCATTTAATGAGTCTCCCTCACTCAGTTTATAAGCCGCAAAGCCGTTTACTGCCATCCCAAAGATAGACAATAAAACCATCCCTTCAACTTGGGGCATTTCAGGCTCAGCCAAACGAGGTATCGCTTCAAGCAATATCCAAATGGAGCCTACCGTCAGCACAATACCGTTAATCAATGCACCGAGTAAGGAAAATCTTTTGTAGCCGTATGAGAATGTTTGATTAGAATCTTTATCGCTAAGCTTGTTTAATCCCCACGCTGTACCAATGGAAAGACTATCACCCAAATCGTGCACTGCGTCAGCCATAATAGCGGTGCTGTTGGTAAGCCATCCACCAATGAATTCAATAACAGTGAACACCACATTTAAGAAAAACGCCCATCCAATACGTTTAGACGCGTCGGTTGAATTCTCTTGCGAGTGTGAATGGTTATGACTGTGCATTTCTAATTTTTTCCAATATGGCTTTGTTTTCGGGTGAAATAGACATTGACTTGAATGGACTCACGTTTGCCCCACCAGTATTGCCCTCAGGCAATAAGCCAATTGGAGTTTTAGTCAGCGCACCTAGCATTCTAAAAATTTGTCCAAATATCTCTTTAAGGTCGCGGCGTTCTATTCCAAATTTAAGCATTTCATAATGCACTCGTGTGTGGTGGTATGTTGAGTGCTGACCGATGACATGAGCATCCTCTAAGGCCTTAAATCCTGCTTTATTGTCATTGTTCGAAAGGGATTGATGCGCGGCGCTCAGTTTTTGAAGTATGTAAGGTTTTGCTGCTTGAGTGAAATTCATACGATCTCTCCATTCGTCGAGCTGTTTTCACGGAATTCCTGTCTGGCGTCTTTTAGAATTAAGACTGCGCCTCGTAACACAACGATAGACACAATAAAACCTATGACCAAATCAGGCCAACGAGTATCGAATAGATAAACCATCACACCCGCCAATATCACTCCTATGTTTGCAATGACGTCGTTTGCCGAGAATATCCAACTTGCTCGCATATGCACCTCGCCATTTTTTTGTTTTCTGATTATCGCCAAACATATAACGTTAGCGATAAGTGCAACACCGCCCATGCCCATCATAAGCATAGATTCAGGCCCACTTCCAAAGGTTGCGCGACGAGCTATGTCAAACAAAATTAATAGGCCTAATGCCAATTGAAAATATCCACTTACCTTTGCAGCATTGGCTTTGTGAACAATTGTTTTCCCTACTGCATATATACCAACACCGTAAACGACTGCGTCAGCCAACATATCAAGGGAGTCTGCAATAAGTGCTGTTGAGTCAGCGAGTAACCCTACACTCATTTCAATGATAAACATCACAGCATTGATGCCCAATAGCCAGTAGAGAACTGCCTTTTGTTCTTGGTCTTTTATCTCAATTTCGCACCCACAACCACTCATAAAAACACTCGCTTTACTCACCTATAACGCGAGTGTAAACTCTATACTTGGTATAGAGTCAAGCTTTAGGCAAGTTAAAATGAAAATTGGGCTTCTGGCAGCTAAGACAGGGTTAAGTATTCAGACAATTCGTTTTTATGAGCGTAAATCACTATTGGCTGCACCTGAGCGAACGGCATCGAATTATCGAAGCTACTCTGAAGATGCACTGAAGCAGTTATTGTTTATAAAGCAATGTCGCGCATTAGATATGACAATCGAGGAAATTAAATTAGTACTGGAAACCCGAGCAAACCCAGAGAATAGCTGCGAAAACGTTAATACTACAATAGATAAGCATGTTGACGATATCGAACATCGGATAGCTGAATTAAAAGTACTACAAGAAACACTGATTTCAATTCGTTCTGCTTGCGATCATGATAAGAAGGTTAAAGAGTGCGGGGTATTGCATCAATTAGATAGCATTGCAGAAGTGTGTTCTTCTAGTACGGAGAATTAGTCTCGAATTATCAGTTTTATGTTGGAGCTTTGTCATAGGTATTCGGCTAAAGCAGCCATTCAATTTTTATTAGTAGCATGACCGTTGATTACCTCATTCGTGTCATTAAAATCTTAATGAGCCAAGGTCTGCTTCACGTACAAAGCCGCCTAAGGGGAAACAGTATCAAGACGTCCGCTTTTGACCACTACGGGACGTTACCAGTATGAATCCCTATTCCTTTCTCGCAGTTAATGCCTCTAAATGCGAATCACGCTGATACGCCCTGAGTTCAAACAGCGGCAGCATGGCCATGATATGGTCGAAAATATCAGCCTGTACTTTTTCATAATTTACCCAGGCCTTGTCGCTGCAAAAACAGTAGATTTCCAGTGGCAGTCCCAGTTCATTGGGGGGAAGCTGACGTACCATTAGTGTCATGTCGTGGTTAATCTTCGGGTGCTTGGCCAGATAAGCTTCCAGATAAGCCCGAAAGGTACCAATGTTGGTTAACGCACGGCGGTTGAGCAAGTCATTTTCGTCAATTGAGTTGTCCTGATGGTATTGCTGCAGCTCTTTAATTTTGCTGTCGATATACGCAGCAATAAAACGAATCTTTGCGACCTTCTTCAGGCTCTCGTTGTCGTACAGTTTTACCGAATGCATATCGATGTAAATCGCGCGCTTGATTCGGCGTCCGCCTGACTCCTGCATGCCCCGCCAGTTTTTAATGGCTTCGTTGGTCAGTGTGTACGTAGGCAATGTTGATATGGTGTTGTCCCAGTTGCGCACTTTTACGTTGGTCAGGCCTAATTCAATGATTTCCCCGTCGACGTTAAATTTATCAACCTGAATCCAGTCACCGTTTTTGAATAAGCGGTTGGCGGTTATCTGAATACCCGCCACAAAGCCCAGTATAGTGTCGCGGAAAATCAGTAAAAGTACTGCCGCAATGGCGGTTAAACCCGACAACAGCAGCAGTGGGCTTCGGTCGACAATCAGTGACACACTGAACAGGATAAACAAAATGGCCAGGATCAGTTTAATAACCTGAATAAAGCCGGTTATGGTGGCCTGTTTGGCAAATTCTGTGGTGTTGTACCAGTCTTCAACGGTATTGAGCAAAGCGCTGGTAGAGACCAGCGCGACCAGCATCAGATACAGCAGGGCGGCTTTTACCACCACGGCGTATAACAAGCTGTCGTCAGTGAGCAGGATGGGCGTTAACAGGAACACGACTAACGCGGGCACCAGGTGAATTAAGCGGTTAAAGAACCCATGTTCACGCAGCGCATTGTCCCAATCAGTCGGCGATCTGTTAATCCAGCGCATCAGGACGGAGTGCAGAAACAATCTGCCGCCTAAGTGAAAGGTCAATGCGACTATCGCGATAAATGCCAGTGCCAGCGTATTGTAGAGCGGGCTGTTTAGGACAATACCGGCATCGATTTCCTGCAATACCGATACAAATTGTTCGCGAAACCTGGCGGCAGTCAGCATAGACGCTTATTCTCCTGATAATAACCTGGCAATCGTTTGATCCTTGCGTTGCCAAACACTGTTAACCCATTGCTGGAAACCGGTTCTGAAGGTATCGTCGTTGTAGTAATCGCCTTTCGCCTCTTGCGGCACCTCAATCACGTTTACGTCAATAATGATGCGGGTCATTTGCCCTGAAATCATTGACAACATGGGGTGTTTGGCGTTGTCCGGGTACAACAGAGACACATCCAGAATATGTGTAAATAATTCTCCCATGGTCGCCAGGGTAAAGGCAATGCCACCCGCCTTAGGAGGCAGCAAATGGTGGAACGGACTCTTCTTAACCGCGTGTTTTTGCGCAGTAAACCGCGTGCCTTCCACAAAGTTGATTACCGTAGTGGGTTGATGGCGGAACTTCTGACAAGAGCGCTTAGTGGTTTCGATATCGGCACCGCGCTTTTCCGGGTGCTTCTTCAGGTACGCCTGAGAATAGCGTTTCATGAACGGCATTTCTAACGCCCAGGCCCCGAGTCCAACAAACGGCATCCAAATCAGTTCCTGCTTCAGGAAAAACTTGGGGGCGGGTATGCGGAACGTAGCAAATTCGATAAGCAAAATAATGTCGAGATAGCTCAGGTGATTGGCCACTATTAGGTACCAGCTTTGCTTGTTGAGCGGACCGTGAATATTGCGGGTTATTGTTACCGGGTTAAACAACCGGATAAGAAAGACACTGCAGGACCCAAAGCACAGCATAAACCCGTTCATAACAGGTGCTAATGCACGCTGTAGAACCGGAATAGGTAATAAAAACCGCACCAAGCCAAGCAGAATGATAAGTGCGCCCCAGAACGCCAGATTGGCTACCTGAAGCGGCAAATGTACGCAAAAAATGAGCGGAGCGAATAACCGTCTGATCATGGCTTTATACTGCTTTCCAATTGTCTAATAGGTTGTCTTTGGCCTGCCACTGCTCGTTCAGCCATTGCTGGAAACGGGCACGTTGCTCGGCACTGTCAAAGTATTCACTAATATTGATATTGGCCGGAAACAGGTTTTTTATCGGGGTCACGTCTACCTGTACGCGAATGTCGTGTACTTTACCACTCACAAAGTCCCAAAAGGTAGGGATACCCTGCGGATAGTGTATGGTGACGTCAATTAATTTGTGCAATTGGCCACCCATGGCGTTCAGTACAAATGCAATCCCGCCCGCTTTGGGCTTCAGGAGATGCTTGAAGGGCGATTGTTGGCGGCTGTGCTTTTCTTGCGTGAAGCGCGTGCCTTCTACAAAGTTCATTACACTGACGGGCTTAGATTTGAATTTCTCACACGCTTTTTGCGTGGTTTCCATGTCCTTGCCTTTCAGGTGTGGGTGTTTGGCCAGAAACGACTTGCTGTAGCGGCGCATAAAAGGGAAGTCCAGCGCCCACCAGGCTAATCCAAGGACCGGCACCCAAATCAGTTCTTTTTTCAGGAAAAACTTAAGAAACGGAATCTTGTGATTAAAAATGCGCTGTAACACCAGAATGTCGACCCACGACTGATGATTGGCGATCACTAAAAACCAATCGTTGCGAGACAGCTGACCGTTTTCCTCTACCTGCAGGCTCGTGCGGCTGAAAATGCGCTGGTTAAAATTGTTCACGCTGATCCAACCCACTGCACAGGCATCCAGAACATAGGTTAATCCGCGTTGTGTCAGCGGAATCGGGATCAATTTAAACAAGGCCAGAATCAACACAAAAGGCACCCAGAAAAAGGTGTTCAGGCCGTAAAGCAGTGCCGACAGCGCACCATTTATAGTATGTAAAAGGGATTTCACAGCAGTCATCTTACCAGTTGTAAAAGTGCGCACAGTGTAGCGTAAACCAATGCGAATGCCGACACCTAAAGTCGCGACTTGTTGCGAATTTCGGCAAAAAGTGACCACTTTTACACAGTGATGATTTTCAACATGGGTATTACTTAATTCTGCAAGGTGATTGCTGCGCCTAAACCGGCTGTTTACCCTCATGGGTTAATGACTAGTTTATAAAATCGGAATTCATTATGTCTGACACACACTCATCGGCAGCCAATGCCATTCGAATGTTAACGGTTGATGCCGTTCAACGTGCTAAATCAGGACACCCTGGCGCGCCCATGGGCATGGCTGATATTGCCACTGTGCTGTGGCAACAGTTTTATCAGCACAATCCTGCTAATCCTGACTGGGTAAACCGGGACCGCTTTGTTTTGTCGAATGGTCACGGTTCAATGCTGCAATATGCACTGCTGCATTTGAGCGGTTATGATGTCGGTATTGAAGACATCAAGCAGTTCCGTCAACTTCATTCAAAGACACCCGGACATCCGGAATACGGCTACACGCCTGGCGTAGAAACCACCACCGGGCCGCTCGGAGCGGGGATTGCCAACGCGGTTGGGATGGCAATTGCCGAGAAAACCCTGGCGGCCCAATTTAATCGCCCGGACTTTAGCGTTGTTGATCATTTTACCTATTGTTTTCTGGGCGATGGCTGCTTAATGGAGGGGATTTCCCACGAAGTCTGTTCATTGGCGGGAACCCTGAAACTCGGTAAGCTGATCGCGTTTTGGGACGACAACGGTATTTCTATCGACGGCCATGTTGAAGGCTGGTTCAGTGACGATACGGTTAAACGTTTTGAAGCGTACGGTTGGCAGGTAATTGCTGGCGTGGATGGACACGACCCGGACGCTATCGCCAGTGCAATACGTTCAGCCCAGGCGGAAGGCGACCGGCCGACGCTGATTTGCTGTAAAACAACCATTGGGTTTGGCTCACCGAATAAATCGGGTAGTCATGACTGCCATGGTGCACCACTGGGAGATGACGAAATTGCCCTGGTGCGTAACCAGCTCAACTGGCCACATGCCCCATTTGAAGTACCAGACAGCGTTTACCAGCAATGGGATGCCAAACCAAAAGGGCAGCAGAGTGAGTCAGACTGGCAGTCGTTATTCGAACAATATGCAAAGGCCTACCCGGCGCTTGCCAACGCGTTCCGTCGCCGTGTTATTGAGCGCACATTACCCTCAGAATTCGACGCATTGTCCGCTGAGTATGTAAGTGCTTGCCAACAAGAAGGCGCTGATATGGCAACGCGCAAAGCGTCGCAGAATGCCATTGGACATTACGCGACGTTATTGCCTGAGCTCATGGGGGGCTCGGCCGATCTGGCGGGTTCAAACCTGACGCTCTGGCCAGACGCAAAAGGTATTCAGGAAGATCCTGCGGGTAATTATGTGTTCTACGGCGTACGCGAATTTGGAATGAGCGCGATCATGAACGGCATTGCACTGCATGGTGGTTTTATCCCCTACGGCGGTACCTTTCTTATGTTCATGGAATATGCCCGCAACGCCTTGCGTATGGCCGCACTCATGAAGGTGCCCAGTATATTTGTGTATACCCACGACTCCATCGGGCAGGGCGAAGACGGCCCAACTCATCAGCCTATCGAGCAGTTAGCAAATCTGCGGATGACCCCTCAGCTTGAGACCTGGCGCCCCTGCGATGCAGCGGAAACCGCAGAGGCCTGGCGTCAGGCAATATTGCGTCAACAAGGCCCGACAGCATTAGTTTTCTCGCGTCAGGCGACACAGGCGCAAGCTCGCTCTGCCGCTCAGGTAGCGAATATTGCTAAAGGGGGTTATGTGCTGGTCGAACCGGATTCAGCACCTCAACTGATTATCGTGGCGACAGGTTCTGAAGTTGGTCTGGCGGTCACAAGCGCACAACGCCTGGCAGAACAAGGCGTCGCCGTTCGGGTTGTGTCCATGCCCAGTACCGAGCGCTTTGACGCACAAAGCGCTGAATATCGCGCGTCGGTATTGCCTGCAGCTGTGCCTAAACTGGCCATCGAGGCGGCGCATAAAGACTTCTGGTATAAGTATGTTGGGACAGAGGGCGCAATAATTGGGATGGACCGATTCGGTGAATCCGCACCGGGTGGCGTATTGTTAACGCACTTTGGTTTCACGCCCGAAAACGCAGTGCATACAGCACAGGCGCTATTGGCAACGACGAACGGAGATAGCAATGGGTAACACATTGGTAACGACACGACAATTGGGCCGCACGGGCATGGCCGTCAGCGAAATAGGATTAGGCTGTTGGCAACTGGGGGGCGATTTTGGCCCGGTATCGGCTGCCACTGCAGAAGCGGTGATTGAGCAAGCGGTAAAGGAGGGTATTAACTTCTTTGATACCGCCGATGTGTATGGTGACGGGATCAGTGAGCAGTACCTGGGTAAACTGGTAAATCAACTCATGCCTGAGGCTGTCATTGCCACTAAATATGGCCGCGCGGCCGGCACCTACCCGGATGGTTACAGCCTCACCGACTTACGCGACAGTGTTCGTCGAGCGCAGGATCGCCTGCAGCGCGATAGTCTCGACTTATTGCAACTGCACTGCGTACCAGAACGCGTGTTGGCTGAGCAGCATATCTTTGACTGGCTCCGCGAAGTGCAGCAGGAAGGGCTTATCAAAGCCTTTGGCGCCAGTGTCGAGACCCACAAAGAAGCAGAGATATGCCTTGAGCACAGCGACCTGCAGTCACTGCAGATTATCTTTAACCTGTTACGACAGCGCCCAATTGAAGCGCTATTCGACAAAGCACTGGCGCAGCAGGTTGGGATCATTGTGCGATTGCCACTGGCCAGTGGCATGCTAAGTGGAAAATTCAGCAAGGATACTGCGTTTGCCGAGACCGATCACCGCAATTACAACAAAGACGGTGAAGCCTTCAGTGTGGGAGAAACGTTCAGTGGTATCGCCTTCGACAAAGGCCTCGAAATAGTGGAAACCCTGAAGCAGTCAGTGCCGGAGGGCATGACCATGGCGCAATTTGCTATGCGCTGGATACTGGATCACGAAGCCGTGACCACCATTATTCCCGGTGCAAGCTCTGCGTCACAGGTGACACAAAACGCCAGGGTAAGCCAACTACCGGTGGTCGACAAGGCAGTTCACGAGACACTGTTTGCATACTACGAGTCAGACATTGAAAAGCACATTCGTTGTCCACTGTAACCCTGCCTGTTTGACTCAAAAATTATAGTTTTATCATACATTAAGGTGCGTCGAGTCGGCGCGCCTTCGCTTTACTAAATCCTGCCTGATAGCTTTTTTTTACATCTCATTTACGTTTTGCCGTAGGCGAATTGTACCTGTCTGAAGTTGCGGTATCGTGCTCTCATACTTCCCAAGGTGATTCAACTATGAAACAACACACGTTTGTAACTCCCGTGGCCACTGCAGTAAAAAAAGGCCTCGCATTAACGCTTTTTCCCGTAGCACTGATGCTAACAGGCTGTTCGCAGTCGCAAGCTCCGGCGAACCAGGCTGAGCAGTCGGTTCAGCAACAACAAGCCGATTACCTGAATACAGCGTTACCCCTAAAAGACAGGGTAAAAGCGTTAGTAGACAGCATGACACTGGAAGAAAAAATAGCGCAAATGTACAACGATGCACCGGCTATCGAGCGCTTAGGTGTCCCCGCTTATGATTATTGGAATGAGGCGCTGCACGGTGTCGCGCGCGCCGGTGAAGCCACCGTGTTTCCCCAGGCGATTGGTATGGCAGCTATGTGGGACCGTGAGTTTCTGAATGACATCGCAACGGTTATCTCTGACGAAGGGCGCGCTAAACATCACGCGTTTAAGGCACAGGGGATTTCTTATCGCTATGCCGGGTTGACGTACTGGTCGCCGAACATCAATATTTTTCGCGATCCACGCTGGGGCCGGGGTCAGGAAACCTACGGGGAAGATCCGTATTTAACCGGCGAATTGGGTGTTGCCTTTATTAACGGTCTGCAGGGGGACGATGACACTTACCTGAAAACTGCCGCCACTGCCAAGCACTTTGCGGTACACAACGGCCCGGAAATTACCCGTCACTCAGACAACTACGTTGTATCAGACAAAGACCTTTACGAAACCTATCTGCCTGCCTTTGAAAAAGCGGTCGTTGATGCGGATGTGGAAGCTGTCATGTGCGCGTATAACCGGGTTAACGGCATGCCGGCCTGTGGCTCTGACATGCTGCTGAAAGATATACTGCGCGCAGAGTATGGCTTTGATGGCCACGTTATGTCCGATTGTGGCGCGATTGCCGATTTTTATGATCGCAAAGCCCACGCCTCAACACGCTCACCGGCTGCGGCTGCAGCGTGGGCGGTGAACAGCGGTACCGACCTCAACTGTGGGGTTGGCACCTTAAGCAGCTTTGCGAATCTGAGCTTTGCTGTGCAAAAAGGTTTCATAGATGAGTCGTTAATTGATCAGGCGGTAACCCGCTTATTTATGACTCGCTTCAAGTTAGGCATGTTCGACCCGGATACCAGCGTGCCTTACGCCTCAATTCCTCTGGATAGCGTGGGGTCACAGGAACATCTGTCGATGACACAACAAGCCAGTGAAAAGTCTCTGGTACTGCTTAAAAACAATGGCGTACTGCCGCTCAAGCCGGGTGTTAAGGTGGCGGTGATTGGCCCCAATGGCGACAACCAGGATGTACTGCTTGGCAATTACAACGGTTTGCCAGTCAATCCGGTAACGGTACTTGATGGGATTGAAAACGCAGTAGGACCGGAAAACGTAACCTATGCACCAGGCAGCGCGCTGATTGCCGATATCTACGGTCATTGGCAAACTCTGGACAGCGACGTGATATTCCACCGCGACGAACAGGGGCAGTTACAGCCGGGCGCACAGGTGTCCTACTTTGCCGTTGAGCGCAGCAAAATGACCGACTTTTCCCACCCGCATTTCCCCGCCACTATGACCGGTAGCGCCGCGGCGACAGAAACGCTGAGTGAGCTAACGATACGCAACATGCATTCGCCGGTGAGCGGCAACATGCTTGAAGATTACGGTATGGTAGTAAAGGCAGAGGTGGTGCCGCGTGAAAGTGGCAGTTACCTGTTCGACGGAAAAGGCACAATTACGTTAAATGGCAAAGCCGTTGAAGGTGCGGTCGCGCTTGAAGCCGGACAATCTTACTCACTTGAGATTCAGCACATCTTCGCCACCGATCCTGTATCAAATACGGCAGACAATCTGTTGAGAGAGTGGCAGCTGCGTTGGGTAAACCAGAGTACGAGCCTCTTGGCAGACGCTAAAAAAGCCGCTCAGAATGCTGACGTCATTGTAATGGCTGTGGGTATATCTCCGCGTATTGAGGGCGAGGAAATGCCCGTTAAGCTGGATGGTTTTGACTATGGAGACCGTTCCAGCATCGCGCTGCCAGCTGAGCAACAGGCACTGATTAAAGCGATGCATAAGCTGGGTAAGCCAGTGGTATTGGTGAACTTCAGTGGTAGTGCCATGGCGTTGAATTGGGAACAGGACAATGTCGATGCGATTGTTCAGGCGTTTTATCCGGGAGAAGCTACCGGTACTGCATTGGCCCGGGTATTATGGGGTGAGGTAAGTCCGTCAGGTCGCCTGCCCGTTACCTTTTATCGCAATTTAGAGGGCTTTGCGAAGTTTGATGATTATGACATGACGAATCGTACCTACCGGTATTTCGAAGGGGAGGTGCTGTACCCATTTGGCTATGGCCTGAGCTATACCGATATGCAGTACAGCGCCCTGCAGGCACCATCATCGCTGACGGCGGGTGATGACCTGTCACTGTCGGTAACACTGAAAAACGCGGGCAATTACGATGCAGAGCAAGTAACGCAGTTGTACGTCCGTATGCCTGATGCGCCGGTACGCACGCCGAATGTGAGCCTGAAAGGCTTTACCCGTAGTGCGCTAAAATCGGGGCAGGAAGTAACAGTAAAACTGAGTGTCCCTGCTGACGAGCTAGTCTATATCGACAATGACGGTAAGAAAGTCCCATACCAGGGGCGTCTTGAGGTCTTCGTCGGCGACGGCCAGCCGGGGTTTGCTAAAGGGGATAAGATCACTGAAACAATCGTGGTGGTGAAATAGCGGATGGCTACAAAAATAACCCCTTTTGCGATATCTGCGTTATTGGTTGTGCTTTCAGGTTTCGCCAGTGCGGCACCTGAAGGTATCGCCTCTGTTTATGAAGACAGCTTTCTGGTGGGGACGGCCATTAAATCCAGTGACCTAAGAGGAAACCTGCCTGCAAAAAACTCGCTGCCGTGCTCGGAGTTTAATGCGCTTACGGCAGAAAATGCCATGAAGTGGCAGCATATTCAGCCTGCCCCCGGACAGTTTAACTTTGCGATGGCTGACCAACTCATTGCACTGGCGCAGCAATGTGATGCCCGGGTGATCGGACATACCTTGTTATGGCATCAACAAACACCCGCTTGGGTGTTTGAAGATGAGCAAGGCAACCCTGTGAGTCGTGAGGTGTTGCTGGCACGATTGCGTGAACATATTCATACGCTGGTAGGGCGCTATAAAGGCAAGGTGTACGGGTGGGACGTCGTCAACGAAGCGTTGAATGAAGATGGCAGCCTGCGCGATACGCCGTGGCGACGCATTCTTGGTGATGATTTCTATGTCCATGCCTTTCGCTTTGCTAAGGAAGCAGATCCTGAAGCCCAGCTGTATTACAACGATTTCAACATGTAGAAGCCCGCTAAAGTGGCAGGCGCGGTGAAATTGGTAAAGCAGTTGGGTGACGCAGGGATTAAGGTAGATGCGGTGGGTATGCAAGCGCATTATTCGTTGTATTACCCGTCTTTGTCTGACATTGAACAAAGCATGAAAACACTGCGTAATGCGGGTGTACGCATTGCGATTACTGAATTGGATATCTCGGTATTGCCGCTGCCAGATGACGCTTTCAGTGGGGCCGATATTACTCAGAGCTTCGCTGCGCATCCGGTTTATGATCCGTATGTAGAGGGGTTGCCCGCCACACAGCAACATCAGCTTGCCGAATTGTATCAACAGTTATTTGCTTTGTTTCTCAAGTACGCCGACAGCGTAGACAGAGTAACTTTTTGGGGCACAACGGATGCCGATTCCTGGCGCAACAACTGGCCAATACGCGGACGTACCGATCATCCTCTGTTGTTCGACCGCAATGGTCGCCCTAAGGCGGCCTATGAGGCGATAACCCGGCATATTGACTAGACAGCAAGCGAGTAGCAGTCAATTGGGGCATAAGCGCAATTTTGTTTACGTCCTGTTGATTTGCTACTCTGTTGCTAACGCTTAGCAAGGAAGCCGAATCAACCAATGTCTGAGTTAAATCCCAAGTACATCGTTGCCGTTGCAGAGCAATTGTCTTTTGTCAGTGCGTTTTTAGGCGGTATCTCTGCCACCATCCTTATTACCATTGTGGTATTTGTGTCGTCGAAGAAATCCGTTAGCTGGATGATTGCCGCGTCGGCGCTGGCCGCCTGTAGCTTGCTGGTGGCCGTTATTGCATCCTGGCGGTTGATTATCTTGCTACATCCCGAACTTCCCATCGCCGTTGAGCCATTCATTATTAAAATACTCTGGTCAGGGATGTTGCTGGGGTACAGCCTTGGATTTTTGTCGCTGCTTGCATGTATTGGTTTATCTGGCTGGCTGCGCTCTAAAAGAAGCGGGTTAATTACCTCGGGCACCGCGTTAGTTGCCGTGGTGTTTTTTGTGCTTGCCACGCCATTTGGTGCTAATTAAACGTCAATATCAAATAGAGCCAATAGCTATCATCTTCTTTCACGAAGAAAATGGGAGAGGAATTGTTTAAGTCAAACGGCTTTTGTTTCATGAACTCAATATGTAGCTCAATCGCAGATTGTTGTGCCGGGCCTGTTAGCGTCGCTTCGCACATTTTCTGAATACACATGACCTGCAATATTTCAGTTGCAGGGTCGTTGATGTTGGTATTTATGAAATCAGTCACTATTTGCTCGGCCTGATATCGCCAAGCGATATCTGTTTCTAGGGGTGTTTCAGCCGTTGGTTTAGTCAGGAGTGGGCTCTCAGATGATACTTTGTCAAACATAAAATCACTGGCTTCCCCCAGAACGTCTTGCATGCGGGCTTTTAAATCTTCTGAGTATCTTTCTTGCCACTCTTTTAACTCACGCCGGGCCAATGAGTCGGTAGTGATAGGAGTGGGCTTTGTGGTGGCTTCCTGTGGTGAATTGGTGCGAGTAGTCGATGTGGAATCAGGATTTGAATATTCGCTTTCAGCGAACATGTCAGAGCCGTTATTTGACAATGGTTTTACAGGTTGCAAACCGTCAGCGTCATAATGCTCATTCTTCCGTGTTTGGGGCGATACGGACGGTGCTTCAACATCTTGTTGAGTTAACGCATTAGGTTTGTCCTGTTTAGTATTGCTGTCGATGTCGGACGCCGCTTGATTTGTGCCAGTCCAATACCCTAAAGAAAAAGCGCCAAGTATTAAGATTAAAACTAAACCATATTTCATCGTTATTGCCTCCTGCATTGATGTACTCGTACTTTACTTATCGTTCAGATGAAAATCGCCAGCTAATAGCGCAGACTGGTGCTCATCTGGTTCAAGTGGGCCGAACAATCTTAGATAAAGTCTTAATATAAGTTTAACGGTTTTGCCCACAATACTGCGCGACGAACGCTTCGTGATCGGGAAGCTGCGCCACGCGCTGACTGATTTCCATCTGGCCTTTTTTCAGTGCCCCGGCTAACTGTTCGTCACTCATCATTTTGGCTGCAGGGTGCCAGTTTTTGGGCAGGAGTCCCTGACCTAACATGACCTGCGACCAAGAGTCGACCCGAAACAGTTCGTTGGCTTTCTGAAACGCATGACCGTGTTCTTTGAACAGCTCTATGCGCTCAGACAGTGAGTCGGGGATGACCATGTCTTTACAGGCCCGCCAAAACGCGGAGTCATCGCGTTGTGTAACATGGTAGTGAAGCACAATGAAGTCGCGAATGCGCTCGAGTTCGATTTGTGTCTGCGCATTGTATTCGTCCTGCAAATGTTGGTAGTCACCGGAATACGGGAATAACTGCATGAGCCGGGTAATACCCATCACGATTAGGTGAATGCTGGTGGATTCCATGGGCTCTACAAAGCCGCTGGACAAGCCAATTGCCACACAGTTTTTATGCCAGGCTTTTAACCGTCTGCCGGTGGTAAATTGCAATGAGCGAACATCCTGTAACGGTGTATTGCGCAACAACGCGGTAAACGTATCGTGGGCAGTTGTTTCGTCGAGGTACTGGCTGCTATACACAAAGCCATTGCCCATGCGATGCTTCAGCGGAATTTCCCAGCGCCAGCCGGCACTGTGGGCACTGGCTATGGTGTATGGTTTTAGCGGTGGGGTCAGTTCGGTTTGCACTGCCAGCGCGCGATCGCAAAACAGCCAGTGAGACCAGTCTTCATAACCCACGTCGAGGGATTCGCCCAAGAGACGGGCACGAAAACCGGTACAGTCGACAAATAAATCACCGTGTAGATTGCCGGTCTGCCTGAGCTGCAGCGCGTCAATATGACCGGCGTCGTTTAGCGTTACCTGCTCAATCGTGTCTACTACATGGTTCACACCAGCTTGCACAGATATGTGCTTCAGAAATGTGGCGTACGCGCCGGCGTCCAGGTGATAGGCGTAATTCAGCGGTGCATTTTGCGCAGAGGTATAAAACTTATTGGCTTTGGCCGCTTCCAGCTCCAGACAGTAACTGCCGTAATCGGTGGCGATACCGCGGTCCAGTCCTTCACGCCAAAAGTGAATAAATTCAGCCAGCCAACTCGATTGGCCTGTTTGCCCGAAGGAGTGAATATAGCGTTGATTTAACTGACCAAAGTCCGCAAATTCAATGCCCAGTTTAAACGTGGCGGATGTGGCGCGCATAAACTCTGCTTCGTTTATTCCCAGTAATTGGTGAAATACCCGCAGTGGGGGAATGGTCGCTTCGCCCACGCCAATCGTCGGTATGTCCGACGATTCAACGAGTGTAATGCGTACCAACGGACCGAGCTTTCTGGCTAGCGCAGCTGCCGTCATCCAACCGGCGGTGCCGCCTCCGGCAATGACGACATGGGGTTTGGTTGCGGGCTGTGTGCTGTTCATGTGCGACTGTGCTCCAGAGCATTTTTCATATCAATTAACCAAGACAGATTGTGCAAAGAGGATTGAATAGCGTATACGTGAGCCAGCCAGCCTTTTTGATGCAGCGCTGCTAGCGTGTCAGCAGGTAAATTGGCAAAGGTCTCTTTGCAGATAGTCTCGTGTCCTTGAATTTCCAGCTTGTCGCCATTGTTTAACGTGATGGCCAGATTAATCGGCGTAAGCAGGGACAGCTTGTCCAGTTCCGCGTAAAACGCGCTGGCTTCATCCTGACCTAAATGCAGACGGTTTAGCGTTGCAGCCACTTGTTGCAGGTAATCACTCTCTCCGCCTTTTTCAAGGAAGACAGCTTTGCTGCCGGTATTGTCGGTGGCTTGCATGATCCTTGGGTGGTCCATATCAACGTGAATGACGGCGTCGTTACCGCCATGTTGTTGATAGCCAATCATGAACGGGCCTTTGGCCAACAAGCCTGGTACATAGCGTGCCATCCAGCTTCCGGCCATGGGCGGCTGAGGGTAGTGTTCATTTAAAAACAGGTTCTCACCGCTCACGAGGCCCAGCAAAGCCACTGCCTGCAGGCCGTGTTCAGCATGACGGCGAAACAACACGGGGTATTCTTTGTGAAGCGCGTCGAATTCGGTTGGAAATACCAGGACGCTGCTGATGTTGTCACCAAAGTCAGCGCTGTAATGCGTCTGCACGCGAAGGTCTTTATGCGTAATATTATTGAGTAATTGTAAGGTAGCCATATCGTGTCCAGGCAAGTAATGAACAAACAACGAAGCCGGGCAAGAGCCCGGCTGCGTGTTTACAACACAAGATATCAGAAGTTATAGCGTACACCCAGCTGATAGCGGGCCCCTAAATCTTCCAGATACCAAAGTTGATTGCGGGTACGGCCGTGCTCACGACGGTCTTCTCCCGTGATGTTGATACCTTCAACAAACACGGTGAGCTGCTCGTTAACCGCGTAGCTGACGTTGGCATCGATTTGCGCATAGCTTTCAACGTATGTGGGGTTATTCGAGCCGCGGTAGTTGATGCGGTTCAAATACTCATCACGCCAGTTGTAGGCTACCCGGGCAGTCAGGCCATCCTTGTCGTAAATAAACACGAAGTTGGCGGTATCGCTCAAGCCTGCAAGTGCAAACTGAGAAACGTCCGGGCTGCCAGTGTTGTCGAAGCCGATGTCACCGCGAACCAGCGTGTAGTTTGCCTGGAAGCCAAATCCGGTTTCACCAAAGAAGTGTTGCAGTGCAAGCTCGGCACCGTACAGTTTGGCTTCTTTGTTGTTTTGCGGCAGGCTGGTGCGGAATACCATTTCCGGATCGCCCGCTTCCGGTACAATATCCCATCCGGGAGTTTCACCCAGTTGCAGCAATTGTTCAGCCGAACCTGTGTAGTCGTCTGCGCCGTTCGGGAATGCTTCCGGTTGCTCCAGCAGCACCATCATCGCGAACAACGACGTATCGTCTACCGCGAAACCTCGCTCTCTTAATGCTTCGGCCGCTGCAATAGCGCGTGGGCCATTGGTTTGGTCAAGAATACCAAAGAAGGTGCGATCTTCCTGGCCGGTACCAATAAAGTTGGCTACGCGTTTCTCGAAGAAACCAACAGACGCATAGCTGTTTTCCTCGAAATACCATTCGGCAGACACGTCAAAGTTGTCTGACTCCAGCGGTAGCAGAGCCGGGTTAGACGAGCTGGCTGTTGCACGGGTACCGTTGAGCGTTGAACCTGAGGTGCCAAAGCCACTTGGTGAAACGCGCAGATCGCCATAGCCTGCCCGGGCAATCGTTTTGCTGTAAGAGAAGCGGGCTTTTACATCGTCGGTCAGCATGATGTCAAAGTCCAGGCTGGGCAGCAGGTGATCGTAATCCGCTTTTACTGACAGCGGGATGGTGTCAGTGCTTGGATCGGTATACAGGCTGAAGTCGTTGTTGTTTTCCCAAATCAGGTAGCTGGGAGGGGTTACCAACGACGTTGAGGTGACGTCGGTTTTTTCGTAGCGCACACCTGCCAGGAAGTTAGCTGGCATACCACCGAGTTCGCCACTCATGTGCACCTGGAAGTACGCCGCAGTGGTGTCTTCTTTCACTACATCGTTGTTCGAGAACACGCTGCTTACACCGAAGAAGTTTGCGTCACTTGGGTACAGTGCAATGCCTTCGCGAGCCAGCGCTACCGGATCAGCGATAAAGCCCATTCCCTGACTTTGCCCCGTGTTAAAGTCTTCAAACATGGCGCCGACATTGATTGGTTGGAGTAAGCCGTCTGAGAACTCGCCAGGATTTGCGATACCCCAGTTGCCTAAGGTCATGTTGTCGCCAGCCGTTTGACGAGCTACCATTTCCATTGCGCGGGTTTCGATACCGAAGTCGATTTCGCCATCGTCAAACATCCATTTACCATCGAGTTTGATCTGGTTAATTTCAGTGGCCTGCGAAGCGTGGCGGAAACGCAGAATCGAAGAGCCTACGTCGCCGGCGTCAATGATACCGTTGCCATTACCGCGTGCACTGTCGTCGTAGACGTTGCGGTAAGTGGGGAGCTCAGTGTCGTACCACCATTCACGCGAGGAGACGCTGGGGGCACCAATACCCACGGCAATTTCACCTGAGGCTGCGTTATCACTAGGGCCGCTGGGTAAACTTTCCATTTTAGAGTGGTGCGCATCTAACGAGAACATCAGGTTGTCAGAGGCAAAATACTCCAGGTTAATACCAGCAGAGTTCAGTGTATTGGTTTGTTCACGCCATTGTTGCTCGTAGCCTTCGTCAACCGTACCTGGGTATGACTCGGCAATGTAAATGGGCGTAGCGACCGGGCCATCGTCGAAGATTACCGAGGTGACATTAGAGCCGTTTTGTACCCAGTTGGTGATTTCACCACGATGCTCCTGAATCTCGTTTTCCGCATACAGGTAATCGAAGGTAGCAACCAGGTTATCTGACGCTGCATACTGCAGGGTTAACTGTGCGTTAGTCCGCGTACGTTCAGTGTCAGAAAAGGCGTAGCGCAGGTCATTGGGGCGCGCATACAGCTGGCCAACGTCCGGTGCATTCTGGTAGATGTCACCGCTGTTGTTGAACAGCGTGTCCGGGTCGTTCGGGTCACCCCACACGCCAATATTCCAGTCATTCACGGTGGCGCCGACATAGCCAGAATGACGTTCCTGAATACTACCCGTCAGTGCGACACCAAATTTTGCGTCGTCGTCAGTCCAGCTGACTAAACCAGATAGCTCAGGCGTCACGTCGTTACCTGCGCGGTTGGTGGTGTCGTGTACTGCTTTAACGCCCGTCGTTGCGCGAAATCCGGGGGTATCCAACGGTCGCGCCGTTTTAATATTTACTGTCGCGCCGATACCACCGGTGGCAATATTTGCCTTACTGGTTTTGTAGACTTCAACGCCGCGAATACCTTCAGATGCCAGGTTGGCAAAATCAAATGCACGGGTGCTGCCACCGCGTGTGGTGCCGTCGGCACCGCTGCCGCCACCATAGGTTTGGGCTGCTGGCATCATACGGCCGTTCAGAGTGATCATGTTGTTGCTGCCGCCAAAACCACGCACGGTAATTTCGTTACCTTCACCATTGGTTCGGCTAATTGATACACCGGTAATACGCTGGAGTGACTCGGCGAGGTTGGTGTCCGGGAATTTACCAATGTCTTCGGCGGAGATGGCGTCTACAACACCAATAGACTCGCGTTTTATTGAAGCGGCTTCTGCCAGACTCGAACGCAATCCTGTCACTTCAATGACTTCTACCGGGTCGGTGGATTGCGCGATGGCGGGAAACACAGTGGCCGTGCCAAGCAATACGGAGACTGCCTTGGTGACCATGGATTGTTTAAACTGATGTGGCTTTTTCATCTGTTGTGTCCTGTTTGGGATTACACTTGTGCCATTCCCGCCCGTTACGTCCATTCCCTGTGGGCTAATAACCTATCAGCATGAAAATCGGTTTTTTGAATGTCGGTAGCAGGCGATAAGGTGAACGCAACACACCTGTATCGCGCCTGTTAATGGCTTGTTAACTTTTTCATGTTGAGGGGGCGTACAGCCATTATTTTATTTGGTATATCAGGTGCTTTTTTTGTAATCACTGATCGCCAAAATATTACTTAAAGTGACATTCAAATTATTGATTTTAATATTTTTGTTGATTTGCGTTGTTTTGATTGGATATGCGTGGATTATCGCAAAAATGCCGTTACCGTGAAGCGTCCGGTGTAGGGATTCAGGTCGGGTATGAAATTGGCTGGAATATCCCCTGAGTGAAGCAATGCACAAGGGTAAATTACCGCGCGATTAAACGCACATGGCACCTGAGCAACACGCGAGAATAACCGGGTGTCTCCGTTAATATAGCCTGGTGTAACCGGCAAGGCGGCCAGTTCAGCGTCCAAACTTTGCTGATAACGATTAAGTGTTGCTTCGGTCACTGCTACCTGACCGGTCGGGTTATAACGGTAAATACTGGTGCCACCAAACGCCGGTGAACACAAGTAATGCACAACCGCGTATTCGTGAGAATACGGACGGTCGAAATGCGGAATAGACTGTTCCGTTGTCAGCTCAGCGGGCGGTCGCGTTACCATCGCAAAGTAAGCTTCGCCATCGCTTAGCGTGTCGGCGATTCTACATTTTTTTAAAGCCAGATTTATGGTGGCCAGCGCATAACGCAGGTAGCCAGCAGGGGCAGGCATTCTTAGCCCCGGATACAGCAGTTCGTCTTTTGGGGCTTTGCCGTTCGACAACGCGTAATCCACTAACTTGTGTGGTCCGGGCATAAAGTCGTCAATAATGACGACCTGAAATTCAGTGCCCGGCACAGGCAGCGTTGAGATACTCGTCATGGTTTAGCCGGGCAGGTATTGGCAATAAATTCAGCGTGTGACGGCATGTAGTCTACTGACTTTCTAACCACCCGTTGAATGCCTTCCAGACGTTTGGCTAATTCGTCATCCGGGAATATATCTGCGAGTGCGTTATAACCCTCAGGACGCAGTCCCTGACCATACATGACCTCAAACCAGCTTAAGTCATTGAACAGTTCATTGTTGAAACGGTTAATGCGGCCATTGGCTTTAAACTGATCGATTTTTTCCTGCAGCGTGTCTGGAATTGACATGTTTTTGCAATATCGCCAGAACGGCGTGTCTTCGCGTTCTGTTACGTGATAGTGCAGGATCAGGAAGTCGCGGATACGGGTAAATTCAAAATCCATTTGCGCATTGTATTCGTCAATGTCGCTCTGAGTGGGCGTTTGAAACGGAAAGAAACTAAAGAATTTGGAAATGGCAACCTGCACCAGATGCAGGCTGGTGGACTCCAATGGCTCCATAAAGCCACCGGCTAGCCCAACGGCCAGACAGTTCTTGTGCCAGAACTTGTTGCGCTTGCCGGTAACAAATTTAATTAACCGCGGGTCGGCAAGTAACTCTCCGTCGATATTTTCGCGCAACGTGCGTTCCGCGTCGTGATCGCTCATAAATTCACTGGAGTACACATGGCCGTTGCCTACCCGGTGTTGTAAGGGAATTCGCCATTGCCAGCCGGCTTGCTGAGCTGCCGCACGGGTGAAAGGCCAGGGTTCCTCGGTGAGCGCTGACGGCGCGGCAACGGCGCGATCACAGGGCAGCCAGTGGTGCCAGTCTTCGTAACCAGCCTTCAGTGTTTGTTCAATGAGTAATGCGCGGAAGCCCGAGCAATCAATAAAGAAATCGGCCTGATGTTCTTCGCCGTTTTCTAAGATCAACGAGCGAATATCGCCATTAGGGTGTTGTGTAACCTGAGAAACTTTACCCTCGGTGCGCACCACACCATGGCCTTCGGCGCTCTCGCGTAAGAATTTCGCATATAGCCCTGCATCGAAGTGAAAGGCGTAGGCGATATTGGACAGCGGCGAGTTACCGGCATCGAACGGTCGCATAAAGCGCTTCTCGTTACAGGCTAGCGATGACAGGGTATATTCGTCAAGTGGCGCGGCTTTGCCTTGTTGGCGCATCTTCAGCCAGTAATGGTAGAAGTGCACGCCTTCCATGTTTTTTCCTACTTCGCCAAACGCGTGGTAGTAGCTGTGACCAACCTTACGCCAGTCTTTAAACTGAATGCCTAATTTAAATGTGCCTTTCGTTCGCTTGATAAAGGTGTCTTCATCGAGCCCGATGAGATCGTTAAACAACAGAATTTGCGGTATGGTGGCTTCGCCAACGCCGACGGTACCAATATCTTCTGATTCAATCACCTGTATTTCGCAGGGGTGATTTTTGAGAATTTTACCCAGTGCCGCTGCGGTCATCCAGCCGGACGAGCCGCCGCCGAGAATAATGATTTTTTTGAGTGGTGAATGCATAACGAACCCCAAAAACGAAAAAATCAGGCTGGCGCAAAAGCACCCGCCTGATACGGTTTACAACAGTGGTGCAAACTAGAAGTTTGCACGCATCACAAAGGCAACCCGACGGTCTGACTTAAACCATGAACGGCCGGTTTCTAGCCCCTCATTGTTTAACACCATAATGGTTTCAGACTGTGAATTGGTCAGGTTTGTGCCCTGAATACCCACCGTGACATTCTCATTCCAGTTATAGAATATCGAGCCATCAAGCTGACCGATGTCATTGTAAAACAGCGGTGCTTTAGAGATAACGTCACGGGTTGTTAACAGGTAACGCGAACGCCAGTTATACGCTAAACGTGCGCTCCAGCCGTCTTTTTCGTACATGGCAACAAAGTTAGCCGTGTGCTTAGACTGACCTTGCAACGGCACATTGTCCAGACTTACACGAATACCGGTATCGGTGAAGTCATCACCCAACCAACTTTCGTCTTCAACGTCGACTTCGTTGTTCGGTACACCCGATGCATCGATGTAAGTGTACGTTGCCTGAATACCCAGTCCGTCAAACGGCGCGGGCAGCATGTCGTAGAATTGCTGATACGCAAATTCCAGACCGTCCATTTTGCCTTTACCGCCATTGGTGGTAGAGCTAAGCAACACGTTTTGTGTGCGACCCGTTGTCGGGTTGGTGTATTCCTGTACAGACGCGCCCTGAATAAAGTAGTTTTTCAGGTCTTTGTGGAAGTAAGTAACACTTAACTGACCTACATCTGCAAAATACCATTCAAGCGCGATATCGTACTGTGACGACTCCATTGGTTTCAGGTAAGGGTTACCACCTGAGCCTGTCCAGGCGGGTACATATGCGGTTTGTACCAGGTTAGTACCTGGCTCTGGCGGATTATCCGGGTCCGGATTAGAAATAGGACGAACTGCCTGTACCGATTCATTACCCAAAGACGCTCTGTTGCGTACGTCACCCATATCTGGCAGCGCTACCGCTTTAGAGTAGGCGAAACGCGCAATCAGGTCGTCGGCCACTTCCATTTTAAAGTTAAAGCTGGGTAACAGCATATCGAAATCAGTTTTGGCCGACAGGCGTTCTTCAGCATCATTACCAAAGGCTCTCTCTGAGTCAGACAGGTAATTCAACTGATCGCCAATCCAGCGGTTTTCTTCGGCTGCCAGCGCCTCTTCCAAATCGGCGTAGTTACCCGCTGCAACCTGGTCGTTTAACCAGTTAGACACGATTTCGCCAGTGAGTGGGGCACCTTGTAGTGATTCTGGTGGTAAGAAATCAGGTACCAAATCCGGGAAGGTCACCGCGCCATCCGCACTGCGGTCAAGTTTTACGTAACGCAAACCAACGTTACCGCTGTAGCGCAAGTCCCCGGTGCCTTCAAAGTTAACCCGTAGGTAAATGGCTTTGTTGGTTTCGGTGGTAATGTTCACTTCACCAGGCGTAAAGATGCCGTATTTTTCATCAACACCAGGTCTGTCCGGATACGGCTCCCAGGTACCGCCTGCAGACATGTATGGGCGAGCGCCGTTAATGATAGAGCGAACATAAGCTTCCGTTGCGTGGATAGTCTGGTTGCCCGGAATATTGGCTACGCCACCACCGTGGAAATCAGACCAATCCACGTATTCAAAGTTGCTTGAATCTACCGGGATAGTGTCTAACCAGCCAGCAGGCGCAGCACCGGTAAATTCAGGGGCTAACGAACCCCAGTTCCAGCTGGTAGAGCGCACGGTTTGTTCGCGTTTGGCATAACGTACACCGGCCTGAACCGACGTGAAAATACCATCGCTATCCAAGTGATAGGTACCGTCTAATCGCGTCGCGATTGAGTCACCTTCAGAGCGCTCGTAGTGATCCATTGCGCTTCGTAGGAAATAGGAAGTCGGGTCCTGGAAGTAGTTGGTATCGCCTGCAGGATCATCAGTAAAGCCCGGGTAAACACCTCCGGCATATACGTCTGGATTTGCATCACGATAACCAAAGTAGGGTTCCAGCAACGTCATGGTGGGTGTGCTGCCTGTTATATCATAGTGCTGACCCGCAAAAGCGGCGGTGTGCACAACGATATCATCGTCTTTGGTTTTAGCTTTGATGTACTGAATGTCACCTACTAGTTCGAGTGCATCCGTAGGCATCCACTCTAAATTGAACGACAGGTCTTCAACCAGGGTATCGGTTTGTTTTACACGCGAATCAAACTGGTATGGGTAACCAAACTGCGGACGGCCGCCGCTTTCCCATGAACGAATGACACGGTCATTGTTACCGTCGGATGCACGCCATCCGTCAACACCCTGAACCATGGTACCAGAGCCAAACAAGCCGTTATCGTCGAATGTAAATTCGGTGCCATCCAGCGCCCGGGTACGGCGGTTTTCGATGTTGTAGTAACCACCCTGATATTTAACGGCCTGCTCGTGCCATGACAGCGATGCGTCTGAACGAATGTACTGCATGGTCGCTAGTAGGGTTTCGTCTTCATTTTCCCACTGTAGGGTACTGGCGAAACCTTCACGTTTACGGTCATCAAATTTCTTCAGCAGGTTTGACGCGTTCGGAATCCAAACAGTGCCGTTGTTGTCGTCGCCAACAAAGGCTTCTGCACCGGCCAGGTCGCGTGCGTAATACTGCACGAAAGCGTCAGACTGGATACCGTGTGACTCACCGTATAATTGTGAGTTGGCATAGTTAACCAGGAAACCAATTTCACCGTTGCCATCAAGGTCAAATCGATCGCTGTATAAACCAGAAAAGGTAGGGCTGCCTTTCTCGGCAAGGTCGCCGTATGAATAATCACCACCAAACGCGATTACCCGACCGTCAGAGTCAAACGGCTTACGCGTCCGCAAGCTTACGGTACCACCGATACCGCCTTCAATCATGTCGGCTGTCTGGTTTTTATAAATATCCACACCGCCCATCAGTTCGGGGGATACATCCTGAAAAGAAAGGCCCCGGCCACTGTTTGCAGTAAAGGAGTCACGGCCGTTGAATTCACTTCGTGTCTGGGTCATACCACGAATGATGGCGCCGCTGCCTTCTACGCTAAAGTGGTCTGGGTCGTCGGGACCGGCAAACCGTTCAATGGAAACACCCGGCAAACGCTGGATAGCTTCCAGTACGCTGCGGTCAGGCAGTGTACCAATGTCATCGGCAGTAATGGCATCTACCACCGTGTCTGAAAATCGCTTTAAGTTCTGTGCATTCAGCAGGTTACCGCGAATACCTTTTACTTCAATTGTTTCTACTACTTCTTCATCTTCTGATGCTTGTTCTTGTGCTGCAGGGGCTTCTTGCGCCCATGATGAGTGTAAAGCAGACAAAACGGTTAATGCCAAAATGGACTTATTAAATGGGTGTGCAAATCGCTTATTGTGTGCCCGTGCTTTAGCCATTATCACGTCTCCGTTGAGATTAAATGGAATAGTTATGTCCGTTTTTCGCTCTGTCACTGCTCCCAACAGCAGGTAAGACAGATGTGAGAAATGGTCCGAGCATAGTGATGGAGTCAATAAGAACTATCAATGGAGTGTTAAAATATCACAACGTGAAAACAAATAATCGCAACAAAATATTAACAACAAACATAATAGACATTCATTTTGTGAATCGGTTCATTTTTTGTCTTTATGAGTAATTCACGGATTTTTGCATTGTTTTTTGGTGATTTTTGATGGTATTTGAGTGTTTTTATGAAATTGCTTCGCAGTGAAAGTGACACGTTTCACTGCGAAGGGTTCAGCGTGGAAAGTTAGTAAAGATTGTTCATTGCCGCCAGGGTATAAACCAACGGTGCATTCCAGTTTATTGCTATTTCGTTGGATGCATAGCTGCACCAATCATCTACATATGACTTCGCGGGGAAGTCTGAGCTGTAGTCACAGCCATCCTGTTGGCCACTGTGAGGACCACCTGCAACAAAGCCTGGAACCGGATCTGCTATGGTGTCGGCTTGTGACTGTCGATGGTGAATAAACCGAGGTGGTTTAGTGCCGAAACCGGTGACAAAGCTATAGCCGGTTGGGTTTTTACCCAGCACATAGTCTACCAGGTGGCTCATTGCAGTACGGTAGCTGTTGTTCTGAGTCAGTGAATAGGCGGTTGCCAGGATCATGCCGTGGTTCATAGCAACGCCATTGCTGCCCCATACAAAATCGTTTTCCCGCATTGCCACATGGAAACCAGAAGTCGCATCCACATCTACCAACTGGTCTGCATAGCTAAGAAAGTCGCTTTCTAGCGTGTCATACAGACTGGATGATAAGCGCGCTTTGCCTTCTTTTAACAGCGACAAATACGCCAGCCCCATCGTGCTTCCCCAATTCGGGGTAGAGGGCGCACCAAGGTGGGTATTTAGCGCATCCAGATACACGGATTTGCCTGTTGTAATTAACAGTTCACTGGCCGCCCAGGCGAATTCATCATCAAAGTTGCTATCGCCATATTCTCCCGTGCTTACATTGTCAGGGTTTTTATAGGGCATGTCAGGATTCTCGACCGCCCATTTCCACGCGTTTTCAGCAGCACTCTGATAGGTGTTGGCAGAAGCGGGAAATACCCGAGCAGCAGTGGCCATTACGGCGGCAAAGTTAAGCGCCGCTGCTGTGCCTTTCCCTACGAAATAACGTTGCTCGTTGGCCTCGTGTGGCATCACGTCCGGCGCAAAGTTCAGGGTGGTTAACTTGTGAAAGACGCTACCATCCTGATCCTGCATAGTCGCCATCCAGTCCAGGTTCCAAAGTATTTCATCCAGCATATCGGGCTGGGTGTTGGTAGACTCCGGAATATTCCATTGCCGGTTGTCGTAAAAGTCGCTGAAATCCAGGTAAGCACGTAAGAGTGTGTAAGTGGAGATCCCGGAATTTACGATGTACTTGTTGTAGTCACCGGCATCGTACCAACCTTTGGGGCTTGGGCGTACATCCGAGGGATTATCAAGAACCGCTGCTTGCGTATCCGGATGACCAGCCGGGCGTTGCCATTGTCCGGCAAATGCGGGGTCGAGCGCTATGCCTGCGCGATTAAAGTAATAGGCTTTAATCGCGGCATCGTGAATGTCTCCGTACGCATTGTCACGAATCTCGAAGCTGATACTGTTATTGCTGTCTGCCAAAGTCAGCCGGTAATTGCCTGTTTGGGAGAGCGCACTGACATCTATTATAGCTGCGCTTTCACCTGCTAACGGCCACAGGACCGGTTGCCCTGATTCGCCGCTTAATACCACCTGATTGGTGTCGATGCGGGTCACTTCAAAGCGCTGAGAAGAAATCGTTGTTACGACGATTTCTTTGGCCTGGTCAGGAATAAAACCGACCTGATTAGTATACAAGCTGATATTTTCAGGCGGCGCTTCTGTTCGCGGCGGCGAAGGTGTGCCATTGCTCTGCGTGCTTCCTCCACCTGAGCATCCTGCTACCACTAATGCTATTGCGGTAAATACTGCCGAGCGTGTTAATCTGTGTCCAGTCAAAACTCTTTTGTTATACATGTGCCCACCTGTTTGATTAAATTATTGTGTGTTTTTAATTATGACCATTGCGTAATTTATGGCGAAACAGTGCGTTCAAATGGCGGCGCAGGTAAGCCTGCCCGGTTGTATAGCCCCGCAGCCGGATTGTCTCCCCAGGCGTAACGTACTGTAGTCGGGCTAACGACATCAGGGTGCTGAAGCGTGATTTTATTACCGCTTAGTTGCACGTTAGCCCAGTGAAAACGGCCATCTTGTCCGGCAATAGCAAAGCTTCTTCTGAGTGATGTATTGGCATGCAGCCCGTCATCAGCATGGGCAAACGTCAATGTTAGCGTGTTGCCGTCGCGGGTAATGCCTGAAACTTCAGGGCCGCGGTATGTTACCGGATGTTTATAAACCAGGTGTTGGGCAGCCAGAGCAAGCCTTTGCCCTACTGCTTTTTTGTTTACCGGGTGTATGTCATTCCATTCACCAATATCAATGGTCACGATCAAGGCAGTATTGTCGAGTTCAGTGCTTTTGTATTGTTGATCGCGCAAGCGTGCCCAACTGCTGTCTGTAGGCTGTTTGTGACGATCCATAAAATTGGTGAGTTGCACTATAAAGAAGGGGAGGTCAGGTTGTTGCCAGCGCGCTCGCCAATGAGTCATCATTGACGTCAGCTTGTCCCGATAATCTTCGGGTCGTGAGGCATTCGATTCGCCCTGATACCAAAGTACCCCGCTGATTGGGAATTGTGTTGCCGGCGCTATCATGGCGTTAAACAACCCCATTGGCTTCCAGCGAATAAAGGTTGTTGAAGGCGTATTTTCTGTGGTTGCCGCGACTTTATACTGCCAGTCGCCTGCCAGGCTAATCCGCGCCTGGTCGTTCCCCAGGAAATACATTTTATCGGGCACGAACCCAGTGCTCCCGCCATTCGAGACAACGCGGATAGCAATCACATTGTCGCCTTTTCTTAGTGCTGAAACCGGTACGGTATAACGGCGTGGAGGATACTGATAGGTGGTGTTACCGACTTTTTGCCCGTTCACATAAGCCTCATCCGCATCGACAATTCGTCCCAATCGAAGTGTCAATGGTGCGTCAGGCACTTCAGCCAGAAAGACGTGTTTGCGCAACCACCAAACGCCAGCGAAACCTGACTCACTACCGGGTAGGTTTCCTGGTACTGTCAGAGTTTGCCAGTCCTTGTCGTCCAACGAGGGGGTAAACCAAGGTGTATCTTTCAGGCCTTTATCCAGCTCGTGTAATGCCTGATACCAAGCCTGCTGTGCGGCTTGTTCTGTTTGCTGCGTTGTCTGAATGTTTTGCGGGTTGGCAAAGTATTCGCCTGCTGCAATGTCTTCCGGGTAATCCGTTAACAGCGATTTTGCCATCCATGCTTCAATGGGAGAACCGCCAAGTGACGCATTCACAATGCCAATGGGCACGCCTTCTGATAAGTGAAGTTCCCGGGCAAAATAATGTGCTACCGCCGATAATTTCGCGATATGCGCTGGCGTGGCAGGCAGCCATTGACCGGAGGAGTAATCCTGGTTTTCGCCGTCAAAGCGATATTCATCGGGTACAGTAAATTCTCTGATAAGCGGATAATCTGCGTCTTTCACATCGTCGGGATACGCTTCCTCAACGCGAGCCATAGGCAGTTCCATATTTGACTGACCGGATGTGAGGTAAACATCACCAAAGTAAAGGTCGCGAATAACCTGAGTTTCTTCTGCTTCGACCTTGAGTGTATAAGGGCCGCCTGCTGTCTGAGCGGGTAGTGAGACAGACCATTGCTGATTGGCGGCTGTGGCCTCACCTATCAAAGTATCGTTCAGCCAAACTTTAACGGTTGTTGCATCGGTAGTGCCCGTGATCGGGATTGCCTGATGCCGTTGCAGCACAGCGCCATCGGAAATCAGTCGGTGAATAGTCAGCGCCTGAGTTGGCAAGCTGATTAATAACGCCAAAAGCAAATAACCATAACGCATGGCTTACTCCTTGATAGGCAGAGGGGGATGAGGTTGTATATCAGTGTCCGTAAAAAGCATGAAGCCTGCCGGTGTTATGCGGCAGGCTTCAAAGCGGGAGCTATCGGCCAAACAATACCTGATTGACCTGGTTTTCCAGCAGTTCCTGCTTACCGGAAACCTGTCTAGGATCCAGATTACTGCGGGTTGCCAAATCAGCCAGTGACGCCAGCGAATATTCGCCGCCCAGGATTTGTTTACCCATGGCGTCGTCCCAACCGGCGTAACGTTTTGCTTTTGTATCGGCAATAAAGTCGTTTTCGATGATAGCGGCAGCTTTCTTCAGACCCAGCGCACAAGTGTCCATACCACCGATGTGGCCGTGGAACAGATCGGCCGGATCAGTGCTTTGACGACGCAGTTTGGTATCGAAGTTGAATCCGCCAGACGTATAACCGCCGTTTTTCAGGATTTCGTAACAAATCAGTGTCATTTCCTCAACGCTGTTCGGGAACTGGTCCGTGTCCCAACCCAGTTGCGCGTCGCCGCGGTTGGCATCGATAGAGCCAAACACATCAAGCGCGAATGCCGTGGCAATTTCGTGGTGGAATGAATGGCCGGACAACGTAGCGTGGTTGGCTTCAATGTTAACCGCGAATTCTTTTTCCAGACCAAACTCTTTCAGGAAACCATACACAGTGGCGGTGTCGTAGTCGTACTGATGTTTAGTTGGCTCTTGTGGCTTAGGCTCAATCAGTAACAAACCGTCGAAACCAATTTTGTATTTGTGCTCTACCACCATATTCATAAAACGACCAAACTGTTCTCTTTCGCGCTTCAAATCGGTGTTTAACAGCGTTTCGTAGCCTTCACGGCCACCCCAAAGCACGTAGTTTGCGCCGCCCAGTTTCTTGGTCGCATTCATGGCGTGGAATACCTGAGTTGCAGCACGTGCGAAAATGGCTGGATCCGGGTTCGTCGCAGCGCCTGACATGTAGCGCGGGTGACTGAATACGTTCGCGGTACCCCACAGTAACTTCATACCAGTTTCTTCTTGCTTGGCGCCAAGAATGTCCGTCATTTCGCTGAAGTTGCGGATGTAGTCGTTAATACTGTCACCCTCGGGAGCGACATCGATATCATGGAAGCAGTAAAAAGGTGCGCCCAGTTTGCTAAAAAACTCAAACGCGACATCGGCTTTTTGCTTGGCGCGTTCCATGGCATCACCAGGTTGCAACCATGGGCGACCGAACGTACCGCCGCCAAACACATCTGCGCCGTCCCAGCAGAAGTTATGCCAGTAGCATGAAGCAAAGCGCAGGTGCTCTTCCATAGTTTTGCCTAACACCACTTCCTGGGGGTTATAGTGTTTAAATGCCAGTGGGTTAGTTGACTCAGCACCTTCGTACTGGATAGCGCTGATGTCCTGAAAGTAGTCTGCCATAATTAGCTCCAAAATGTGGCCGAATGGCCCGTTGAATAATGATTGCAAATAATGTTTGAGCGCAACCAATTCGACAATTATGTTAATTTGAACGTGTCTTGTGTTTTTTGTTAAAAATGTGATTCAAGGCTGAAATACAATTCGCGGAACTTCTGACGTCTGTGACGGAAGTAGTCCTGTAGTGTCGGATCAGGCTCATAAGCACCGACTTTTTTAGGTACCGGGCAGATATCAGAGATTGGTGTTAGCGGATTCACCGCAACTTGAGCGAGACGCGCTGCGCCTAAAGCCGGGCCAACATCGCCGCCTTCGCGGTAATCCATCGCTATGCCAGATACATTGGCCAGCAGCTGGCGCCAGTACACACTTTTAGCCCCCCCACCAATCAGACTGATGCCATCGACACTTACGCCGCTGTCGTGAACCACGTCAATGCCGTCGGCCAATGCCATGGATACGCCCTGAATAACAGCCTGCGCCATCTGTGCCCGGGTTGTTGATGCTGTGATGCCGAAGAAACCTGCTTTGGCATTCGGATTATTGTGGGGAGTACGCTCACCGGTGAGGTAGGGCAGGAAAAACGGAATATCCGGATCGTCTACACGGGTATTGTTCACTACATTATTGATTAAACTAGCCACGTCCTGATAACCGGCGTTGCGGGCATACCAATCAAGACAGCTGGCTGCGCTCAGCGTAACAGACATCAGGTGCCAGCGGTCCGGCATGGCGTGACAAAAGCTGTGTACGGCAGAGTCAGGCTTACTGCGGAATTCGTTGGTAACCGCGAAATACACGCCTGAAGTGCCAAGCGACAGCATGGCCTGGCCCGGCTCTACAATGCCACAGCCAATTGCGCCTGCTGCGTTGTCACCTGCACCGGCGACAATAGCAACCGATTTCATGCCCCATTTTTCGGCCAGTGAATTGTGCAGATAGCCGGTGACCTCATTGCCTTCATAAAGCTTGGGCATATGCGATTCATTCAGTCCGCAGGCCATCAGCATGGATTTGCTCCAGCTGCGTTTACCTACGTCCAGCCAGCTCGTGCCGGCACTGTCAGACATATCCGAGGCATACTCGCCGCTGAGTTTGAAGCGCAAGTAGTCTTTAGGCAGCAGTACTTTGGCTATCTGCTTGTAAATGTCCGGCTCGTTGTCTTTTACCCAGAGCAGTTTAGGTGCAGTAAATCCCGGCATAACAATATTGCCGGTGATTTTTCGCGCACTCTTTACGGTTTTTTCTATTTCGGTACATTGTTTTTCGCTTCTGCCGTCATTCCATAAGATGGCTGGGCGTAAGACTTTACCCTGACTATTCAACAGAGTCGCACCGTGCATCTGCCCGGCAAGGCCAATTGCCTTTACACTTTCCAATGGCATTTTGCTGGCAAGATGGTCCAGTGTTTTACAGGTTGCCTGCCACCAGTCTTCAGGCGCTTGCTCTGACCACAGTGGCTTGGGCATGGATACTGACAGCGGTGCGCTTGCCGATTCGATAACCTGTCCGCGTTCATCCGTAACGATGGTTTTTACACCTGAGGTGCCTAAGTCTATTCCTATATACATATCTATCTTTTCGAGTAAAACGTTATACCGCGTATGCTGATTGCGAAAACATCAGATCGCAATTACGAAAACTTGTTATTATTTTGTTAATTTAATTTCGATGTATTAGTATGCTGGTTGTAAGTAAAAAACATAAAAAATATTTACTGAATTTAGTTCAACGGGGCACATCACATGTTTGAACAAAAACACAGCATTACATTGCTATTTAACGCCAATAAAGTATACGACCGCCGGGTTATCGCCGGTGTTGGGGATTACCTGCAAACGTCTAAGGTAGACTGGGACTTATATCTGGAAGAAGATTTTATGGCCCGTCTCGAGCATCTGGACGAATGGAGCGGTGACGGCATTATTGCCGATTACGATAATCCGGAAATTCAGGCTGCCTTGCAGAAAGCCAAGGTGCCGGTAGTGGGGATCGGTGGCTCGTACGCCAACCCTGCTGATTATCCGGACGTTCCTTATGTGGCAACAGATAATCACGCGCTGGTACAAGCGGCCTTTGAGCATCTTCGCCAGAAAGGTATTCAGCGATTTGCGTTTTATGGCGCCCCGGTAAATGAGCACGCGCGTTGGGCACAGGAGCGTGAGAATGCTGTGTTGGAAATTACCCGCTCTCAGGGGTACGAATGCTACGTGTATCGTGGACACCCTGTGCGTCCTGAGACGTGGCAATACACCACCAAGCGTTTGGCAGACTGGTTGAAAAGCCTGCCTACACCCATTGGGATTATTGCCGTGACCGACTCGCGAGCTCGGCATTTACTTCAGGTGTGCGACCACATCGGTATGATCATTCCGGACAAGATGTCGGTGATTGGTATTGATGATGACGAGTTAGCCAGATACTTAAGCCGCGTGAGCTTGAGTTCAGTACGCCAGGGCTGTTTTGAGTTGGGGGAGCAGGCAGCGCGCCTGTTGCACAAAATGCTCAAAGGGCATAACCCGCCGAAAAAGCCGATTTTAATTGCACCTGAATGTGTGGCTGAGCGACAGTCGACCGACTTCAAAGCCATCAGCGACCCACATGTAATGCAGGCAATGCACTATATCCGTCAGAATGCCTGTCGAGGCATTAAAGTGGAGCAGGTGCTGGATTATGTAGGTGTATCGCGTTCGAACCTAGAAAACCGGTTCCGTGAAGAGCGTGGGCACAGTATCCATACGGAAATCCACAACGAGAAACTACAGCGTGCCTGTAAGATGCTGGAAAACAGTAATGAAGCAACATCGCAAATTGCTAAGATATGCGGATACCCGTCATTACAATACATGTATGCCGTATTCAAAAAGCACTTCAACCAGACGCCGAAAGAATACCGTGATGCTATGAAAAACAATGACGAAGAAGACAGCCTGGTATTGCAAGTGTCTTAAAGTCCAGTGTCAGAGGGTTAACAAAGCGCCCGCTTCGCGTGTCGAAGCGGGCGTTTTTTTATTTCAACGGGCCAATCAGGGCAATAACATTTCATTCACAAAAAACGCAACTACGAAAGTTTTATTTCATAAAGCCGCTTCATTGAAGCGCCGCGCGCTTTCACGTTAAATGCCAGATTACATAACGTATTGAATGAAGTTATAACGTGAAGAAAAAAGTGATATCAGCGCTCTCGCTGATAGGTTTGTATCTGCCGGGGGCGTCAGCAACTGACGCAGTAGAGTTCGACTGGTTTCGGTACGACACGCCACCCGCGCTGTACGAAGTCGCAGAGTCGCAATTTAAAAACCCGGTATTACCGGGATACTACCCTGACCCATCGATTACAAAAAAAGGGGATGACTACTACCTGGTTAATTCCTCTTTCTCGTATACCCCGGGCTTACCGGTTTTTCATAGTAAAAATCTGACTGACTGGAAGCTTGTGGGTTATGCGTTGGATCGCGCTTCCCAGACCTCATTTGCCGGACTTGGGATTTCCAGAGGCATTTTTGCTCCCACCTTGCGCTACCACGAAGGTGTGTTTTACCTGATTACCACGGCGGTAGACAGTGGGGGAAATTTCATATTAACCGCGACGGATCCTGCGGGCCCATGGTCTGAGCCTGTCTGGCTGCCAGAAGTGGGGGGAATTGACCCGGATATCTTTTTTGATGAAAACGGAAAAGCCTACATTGCCCACAATGATGCGCCACCGGGGGAGCCTTTGTACAGCGGTCATCGGGCAATCTGGTTATGGGAGTTTGACCTGACTACCATGAAAGTCGTGCCGTCGTCGCGCAAGTTGTTAGTAAACGGCGGCGTGGATATTAGTCAGAAGCCAGTATGGATTGAAGGTCCGCATATATACAAAAAAGACGGCTGGTATTATTTAACCTGCGCAGAGGGTGGAACCGGTCCACAGCATTCCCAGGTGGTATTTCGAACGCGTTCGCTGAATGATGCGTTTGTACCTTATCAAAACAACCCTATTCTGACCCAACGGGATTTACCGTTGCCTCGGCCTGATGCGGTAGACGCTGCGGGTCATGCTGACTTTATTCAGGGCCCAGATGGACGCTGGTGGAGCGTCTTCTTAGCGACACGTCCTTATTTAAATGACTGGTATAACACGGGCCGAGAAACCTTCTTGCTGCCTATGACGTGGCAGACGGGGTGGCCAATGATACTGCCATCCGGTAAGCCGATACCGGTCACCTTGCCTAAACCCTACCCGGACATTAAAAGCGAAAGCACCGCATTTTACAGCTGGCGTGAAGACTTTACGGATGTGGAATTGGGATTGCGCTGGCAAGGTCTACGGAGCTTTAATCGGGACTGGGTGCATATTCAGGGCGGCCGGATGAAACTGACGCCGTTGCGTGAACCGCTTACCAGTAAAGGTGATGTCAGTTATTTGGGCGTACATCAATCAGCCGCAGAATACGCGGTTGAAACCGAGATGTATTTGCCTGAGAGCACGGGTGTGAGCGGTGGGCTTGCCGCTTTTCAAAGTGAGGCATTTCACTATTATTTTGGTGCGCGTTATACAACTGCCGGCACACAGCTTTTTGTAGAGCGCACAGTCGACGGCAAAACCTCAACGGTTGCTACGCATAGACTGAAAGAGATGCAGCCTGACGCGATAACCCTGCGTATTCGTGGTGATAAAGAGCGGATTTATTTTGATTTTCGCACATCCACAGGATGGACCTCAATGCTGGAAAAAACGGCAAATACATCCTCGCCGGCGATGGATGCGACCTGGTTAAGTACAAATAAAGCCGGTGGCTTTGTAGGCACAACGCTGGGCCTGCACAGCCGAAAAGACTAACGGAGTAAGACATGTTTAAGCAGTGTATTGTTATTATTTGCGCCCTGGTTGTCAGTGCGGTATCACCCGTTATGGCTTATGTGTCTTTTTCACCGGACTCTCAGTCATTTGTGGTGGCAGATAAGGCGAGTGGCAAGGTCGCGAGTATTTGGGTCGACTCGAATGCCAGCCCCGGCATTCTTCTGGCAGCGAAAAACCTGCAGTCTGATATTTACAAGGTAACCGGCCTTACTCCGGTTATTGTCCATGATGCCCAGGCGCTATCCGGGCAGGTGATCATCATTGGTGAGCGAGGCGCTGCTGCACCTGTCGATCGGTTATTTGCTGACGGTACCCTCAGCATTGAAGAGAATGCCAATCAATGGGAAGGCTATCAGCTGGCTCACGTACAACACCCATTTGATGGTGTGGAGCAAGCCTGGGTAATCAGTGGGTTTGATCGTAGAGGCGTCATTTACGGCATCTATGATTTGTCGGAAAAAATGGGCGTATCACCCTGGTACTGGTGGGCAGATGTGCCAGTCGTGCAGCGTGATGGTGTGTACATTACCGCCGGTTCACAGGTAAGTGATGCGCCAAAAGTGAAATACCGCGGCATCTTCCTGAATGATGAAGCGCCGGCATTAACCAATTGGACCCACGAAAAATTCGGTGGCTACAACGCGACGTTTTATCGCCATGTGTTTGAACTTTTGTTGCGTTCAAAAGCTAACTTTTTATGGCCCGCGATGTGGAACAATGCATTTGCCGATGACGATCCGCAGAACATGTATCTGGCCCATGAAATGGGCATAGTGATGAGCACATCACACCACGAGCCCATGATGCGAGCCGATAAGGAATGGAATCGTTATGGTAGTGGCCCCTGGGAGTATTCGACAAACCCAGACAAGCTCTATGAGTTCTGGGTTGAGGGTGCCAAGCGTTATAAAGACAAGGACGCAATTTTTACCATGGGCATGCGAGGACAGGCTGATACGCCAATGAGCGAAGGCGAGAATATTGGCCTGTTGGAGCGTATTGTTGCCGACCAGCGGGAAATACTGGCTAAGCACATAGACAAACCAATCGATGAGATCCCTCAGGTTTGGGCATTGTACAAAGAAGTGCAGGGCTTTTATGAACGCGGTATGCGTGTACCTGACGATGTAACGTTACTCTGGGCCGATGATAACTTCGGCAACGTACGCCGTTTGCCTACCAGCGACGAACTTGGACGACAAGGCGGGGCGGGTGTGTATTATCATTTTGACTATGTCGGCGGGCCGCGCTCATACCGCTGGATCAATACTGTGCCGTTGGGCAAGGTGTGGGAGCAAATGAATCTGGCCTGGGACTATGGTGCAGACCGTATTTGGATCACTAATGTAGGCGATCTGAAACCAATGGAGTTACCCATTAGTTTCTTTCTGGCCCAAGCCTGGGATCCTTCGGCGTTTGATGAAACTTCGCCGGCCAGCTTTACTCGTGAGTGGGTACGTAAACAGTTTAATGGTCAGTACACAGACGAGATTACCCGGTTACTGAATACCTACACATTGCACAACGGCAGAAGAAAACCCGCCGCGATTGCGCCCGATACTTACAGTGTGCTGAATTACAACGAAGCCAGTCGGATCAGCGCAGAACTGGCGGACGCAGCTGCGCTGGCAGAGAAAATCCATGCAGACATTGACAGTGCCTACCGCGACAGCTTTTTCCAGTTGGTCGGCTACCCGCTGTGGGCTTCACAAACAATGTTTGAGCTGAATCATGCACAGGCGCTTAATCGCCTCTATGCAGAACAGGACCGCAGCACCACAAACGAGATGGCGGCAAAAGTAAATGGCTGGTTTGCCCGGGATGAGCAGTTGCGTGATGCTTATCATGAGTTGAGAGGCGGCAAATGGAATCACATGATGTCGCAACCGCATATCGGGTTTGTACACTGGCGTAATCCTCCTGCAAACCTGCCGCCTGTTGTTCACACCAAAGCCTTGGCTACGCCTGCCGTGGCTGATATGGGCGTCTCCGTGGAAGGTAGTCGCTTGTACTGGCCGGCAAACGAAGGGCAGGGTAAACCCCTGACATTGCCCACGTTTACCTCTTTTGGCGAGTCATCGCGCACCGTCACCGTGTATAACCGCCAGGGCAAGACGTTTAACTGGAAAGCGAAAACGTCTCACGACTGGATTCTTGTCGATAAACAAGGCGGCGCGTTAACTGCAGAAGAGCAGGTATCGGTCAGCATTGACTGGCAGAAACTGCCCGCAGGCGAGCACACCGGCAGCGTATTTGTGTCTGGCACTGGGTGGGGTGGAGCAAGTATTGACGTTGTTGCGGTTAAACCCGACCTGTTACAGAGTCCGCAGCCTGGCGACTTCATTGAAGGCGACGGTTACATCGCAGCCAATGCCACCAGTGCAACCATTCTGAATGGCGAGGCGGGCGAATGGCGCCGGGTATCGTTGCACGGGCGCACCGGAGCAGCGATGCGTACGGCTGTCGAACCCCATGCCTTACTGGATACCGGAAACGCACCAGCATTACAATTCCCATTGTATTTTACCTCGAGCGGTGAATTTTCACTGTCTTTGCAGTTGTCGCCGTCGTTGCCCTTTGACGCGGCAACCGGCATACAATTGGCAATTGCATTGGATGATAAGCTGCTGGGTACAGTGAGTTTACCTGAACAGTCAGACAAGAAAGCCTGGGAGCAAGGCGTGCTAAATAATGTGAAAACCCTTACTTCAACATTGCCCGTTGCTAAACCCGGACGCTATACCTTAACGGTTTACGGTTTGACACCGGGCGCGGTGTTGCAAAAGGTGGTAGTGGATACCGGTGATCTTAAACCCAGCTATCTGGGTCCATTAGAGCGTCGTTATAAACTATAAGCGCAATCAAGGCGGGGGTGAACAGTAGTGGCGCGTTCATCCCCGCGTTGTTGTCTTGCCGGGTTTCATTATTTCACAACACTCCATGAAGATAAGCTAAGCTTATTTCCAATGATGCTCAGCCAGTAGTTTAGTTTTGTTTGGTTGCGGTAATTGTTTACCAGCTGATGAGCACAGCTGTCTTTAGACTCTGTCTCACGGTGCTTTATTTCTAAGGTGCTTTCTTTGTTCATCCTGCTTATTCCTTGTAAGGGTGACGGTATGAACAGTGTGGCGGTTTGCCCTTTACATCACCAACGATCAATCCTAACATCACATATAAGTACAGGTTATGTTATTGGGGTGGCATGGATAAGCGTCTCAGGTGGCTGAACAACCTGCTGTGTTTTGAGGTAGCGGCGCGGCATCAAAGCTACAGTAAAGCCGCAGAAGAACTGGCGATTTCACAAGCGGCTGTGAGCCAAAAAATGCGTCAGTTAGAAGACTGCCTGAACGTAAGGCTATTTACCCGGCAAGCGCGAAATATGGCGCTGACTGCTCAGGGTAAAGTGTTACTGGCGTCTTGTCAGCAAGGTTTTTCCGATATCGTAGAAGGGCTGAATCAGGTTCAGGAAGCGCCGGTAGAAGGTGCGCTAACCGTCAGTTCTACACAGGCATTTTGCGCCTTGTGGCTGGTTCCGCGTTTAATCGACTTTTACACCGCACAGTCGCATATTAATATCAACGTGCTGGGCTCAAACCGGGTAGAGGATCTCAACGATGGGAAAATAGATGTCGCTATTCGCTTTAGTACCAGCAGTACGCATTTACACAAACCATCACTGGTGGTTGAGCAAATAGGCGACAATCCGGTATTCCCCGTCTGTGCACCGTCTGTTGCGGCCCGGTTATCTGCAAAGCACCCAAAAGACCTGCTATCTGCAAGACTCTTTAGTCTTGCCCATGAAAATAGAGTGAATTGGGAAACCTGGTTCGAATCTGCCCATGTAAATATTCATCAGACTTCATTGAATAAAACCGAGGTTACCTCGAGCGATCTGGCGTTAAGCGCTGTGTTGGCCGGGCATGGCGTGATGCTGGCTTCAGACATTATGGTTGGGGAGTACCTGAAGTCCGGGCAACTGTTGGTCCCGGTGGACTTCCCACATCCGGTGAGTTGGAAAGCACACTTGGTTTACCTGAAAAATTCCCCGAAACACAAACGTATCAAGGTGTTCTGCGACTGGCTGAAAGCGCAGATGCCGTTTGAGCGTTAGGGTGCAGAGAAGTCTTAGCTCTAATGATTTGAGCTGTAATTAGCTGATTACAGATTGGCGCTGTTTGGCAGGTGCCTTACGTGGTTAGGTGAATATATAAAGGGTTTAGGAGCAGAGAATTAGCGTAGTATTCGAATTTTATCTTTTTGCCACCTGAGCAAAATATTCGTTCGAAACCAGCCAGGCTTGACCAAATCATATTCCTTCTCTTTAACATCAAGAAAGCCATTTGGATTTATTTCTGCGATTGGCACAAGCAAATCGGTATTATCGAAAAAATAAACACGGTGACATTGTGAAGCCATATTGAACAGGTTCGATAAACTGCGGTTATATCTTGAGCGAATTTTCTCATCAGGCACAGGGTGACCACCTAATTGTACACGCTCATCAACGCGATCGACGTTAATTTCCGGATCAGCAATGCAAACATAGTAAAGGTAAGATTTAAATCCAAGAGCATTAGCTTCCATAATGTACTCTAAATGACTCTGGTGGCTCATAACAGATTCATAGCTATGGGATACTTTTTTGGATAGCCACATTTTCCGTTGGCCTGTGGCTATAGTCTGAGCAAGTTTCGATCTTTTTAGCGGATCAGGTTCATATTCGAGAAGTGTTAATTCAATCTCATCAGGATTGACATATTGGCCCAAAGGAACATCATATTTGTCTCTCAACTCGTTAGTTAACGTTGTTTTCCCTGAGCCATTAGGGCCAGCAATCAACCTTAACCTTGGCATAAATCTGATTCGAGTGGAGGAAAATTATCTATGTCATTTCTTTCACGAATCAGTTGTTCTGAGCCATCGGGATTTCGCTTAAAAATTTTGCCATTTTTCGCATAGGTGTAACTTACGCCGCGAAGCGAAGCTTGTTTTCGCGCAGTTCGAGATGCGTTTAGACCAATTTTGGTCAACGTAACAAAGTCGTTCAATGGATCTTGCCGTTTTACTACAGACACTTTCTTTACTGATTTGGTCATAGTTATCTCCAATTTCAGGTAAAATCATTGTATCCAGCAAACATTATAGTGGCAAGTTGAAGGTGGGTTGAGAAAATACAGGGATTAGTTAACTGCTGTTTGCACTACACATCAGTATGCAGTTCGTTGCAATGATGAAGTTGAATTAATGATGTGTGATTATTGAATTACCAAACCCGATATAGGTTATCGTTTGAGCGAGAGGTCAAGGAATGAATGCAATTGATGAATTAACTATTAGATACAATCTTTCGAAGGGTTTAATTGACTTTGATAGATTAAATCAGGATTTGACTGATCGTGAAATTTCTTGTGCCTTTGGTGGATTGGACTACGATACTTACAGGGTATTCATCTACTCAATTGCGCTTGGAAAGGCACCTGACAATTCATTGCTCACCCGCTTAAACGATGCGACGCAGCATGTAGTAAGGATTTATCCGGAGCTAACAAAATGCTACACCTCCTCGGTGATTTTTCGTAATTTACTGATGCTCGGAGAATATGAATCTATCAATGCGTCGGCACGTGACTTATTGGATTCTTATAGAGCCTGGAAAGGCTACGGAGGCGCGCCGCTAGGCGCGAGTGTGGTGGCCGCTGCTTTACTGTTAGGCGAGCCACTCGCCCCCTTTTATTTACCGGCGTTAGTAAAACGTAAAGTTGTGCACAAAGATTTAATACCGCTGATTGAGGAGGTTGAAGTTGGCTTTGTCAATTCAGATAAAGTGCACATTGCTAGCACTATCGATAAAATATTGTTGCTCCATGTTAAATCCATCCGAAAGATCGATAGAGGTACGTACCCGGAGCAAATCGATATATTTAGCGTCTTCGGACGATTAATTGCCGAAGTTGCCGCATTGAGAGGGTTCGATATCTTCGATTTGCTCAAGGAGCGTTGGCAACTATTAAAAATAAGAATCATGTATCCACCAGAAGACTTGTCTATCCCGGCTGATACCAAATTGCCGATTACCGTCGATTTACTGACTGCATGTATTAAGTAAATTTTGTGAGGTATGTCGTTGAAACAGAGTGTCTGACAAATTTCTATGCGAATTGTTATAAGTACCCGGGAAGAGTGTTAAAGAGTCTCTTGAATTTGTAAAGGGCGCAGGACTAAAAGTGAAATACAGTTGTGTGTGGTTCATAAAAATAGCCTGCCAACAGGACGTGGCAGGCTATGTCCGGTAACCCGCAGGCGGGTTACCCTTCCCAAACTGGTATTACGGGGCGGCTTGTTCACCGGCTAACAGCGCATCCAGGGTTTGTTGGTCGAAAACGGTATTCTGCTGACGGTTGAAGATACCTGAGTTCAGGGCGTCAAGACTGCCGTTGTCCCAATAAAAGGGTAGCAGGCCGTTACGCAGCGCCGCTTCAACTACGTACTGATGGTAATAGGCCCGACTGTCTAAATGACGTTGGAGATCGTCACCGGTCAGGTTGGTGCGTCGCATGGCCGAAAATTCCCCCAGAATAACCGGAATGCCCATATCAACAAACTGCACTTTCATTAACGCAAACTGCTCTTCCAACAGTGTTTCGTCACCAAATGTCGCGTTGCGTTCAGGTTGAGTATCTGAATGATAAGCCTCGCCCCAGAAGTAAAATTGAGCCCCCCAGCTTTCGTCTTCACGCATTAAGGTGAACTGATAGGGCGTGTAAAAGTGGACTTCTGCCATCAGGCGATTGGTAATGGTATCGACCGGCATATGGGTCCAGAGATCGTTCGTTTTTTCAATATCGGTAGTGGGCCCCTGGACCACTAAGGTTCGGTAGGCATTCTTACCACCGGTTTCGCGCACCGCGTCGACAAAGGTCTGATGGTATGTCAGTAACACTTCCATTTGTTCAGCATCTTCAACGGCGGGTTCGTTAGCGCTGGCAAACAGGAGTTTTTGGTCGAAGTCGCGAAGCTTAGTCGCAATTTGCTGCCAGAATGCGCGTTGTTTGGCATTCACATTGTCCTGTTGTTCAGTGGTGACGTTATTTTCCAGCCAACCGCCATCCCAGTGAATGTTTACCAGTACATAGAGATTTTCATCGATACACATTTGCACGACCTCATGCACGCGGTCTAACCAGGCGTCGTCTATTTTTGCGCTGTCCTGATCGGCGTATTGATCCCACGCCAGAGGAATGCGAATGGCATTAAAACCACTGTTTTTGATCAGCTTAATGAGCGCAGCAGAGACTTCCGGGTTTCCCCAGGCCGTTTCACCACCGGTGGCCTCCATGGTGTTACCAATGTTCCAGCCCAGTCTGATATCAGCGGCAATTTGCTGAGCATCTTTTTCCATGCCCGTCATATCGGCAGGCTGTGGTGTGGTGTTGTAGTCCGGATACAAGGTATCTGGCGTGCCGCCGTTGCCAGGATTGGACGGAGCCGGCGTATTAGGCGTAGGAGGCGTTTGCGTACTTGCGCCACCGCCGCCGCAGGCAAACAGGAACAGGGTGATAAGTAGCACAATACCGCTGCGATATGTCATGGAACAGGCCTCTGATTATTGTTTTGGCGAGTTGTGTTTCGTGTTTTTATGTCAACTCACTTGTTGGTATGAGGATGTCAGGGTACTCAATGTTATTGTTTTAACATACACGTAGCTCACTGTATTTATTGTGATTTGCAAAAATTGTTAGTTTATTTGCGATTAGTGTTAGTGGCTGTTCTGTTCGCTTTTGGGAGAGCTGGCTTTATCGAAGTGTTGTTTAAAGGATTTCGGTGTGCAGCCGTATTCCTCTTTAAACAGTTTGTTGAAGTACGAGATATTTTTATAGCCAACGGCGTAGGCAATATCAGCGATATTACCGTTGTCGGTAATTGAAAGTAAGCGACTGGCTTCGGCTAAGCGAAGCTTATTCAGGTACCCCGTAAACGTAAGACCAAGTTCAGCTTTCAACAGCTCATTCATTTTGGTGCGATTGATACCGAGGGCATTGACGGCCATGTCAACGTTGAGTTCCGGATTTGAGAAGTGTTCAGCCAGATAACGGATAATTGAATCACTGGGGCTATTGCGGTGAGGGGCTAACGAGAGTTGCTGATAAGCAACCAACGGGCGCTCGCTTAAGATTTTGTGTTGTAACCCCGACACCAACGCGTGGCCATGGGCACGCACAAACCAAACGATATAGCCAAGCCAAAGTAGTATCAACAGGCCTGCTGTAAGGTACAACGTTTGCCAATCCTCACCGCGCAGAGTCAGGGAATTTACCTGTACCCGAATCGTTTCGTTGAGCGGGCTTTGTGCCGTGGTGCCGAGTTGAATTTTCGCGACCTGCTCCAGTGAATATCCGTTGTCGGCAAGATTCAGGTTAAACATATGGAGCCACCACGCCGGCAGGGTCATATCGGTAAGGTCCAGAGTAACGGGTTGCCATTGGCTACTGCAGTTAAAATAGCTATGGGGGGCCCGGTAAGTCAGATAGTTATGAGGCTGGGTAATGACCGAATCTACCGTGTACACAAGCATCGTCAGTACAGTGTTGGTGGAGCACTTTATTTGAAAGGTGATGTGTTGATAGGCGCTGAGATCACGGTGTATACGCTGGTTGTTGGCATCGTGAAAAACCATGGATACGGCAGTATACGGGCGTTCTATCGTCTCGGTTAAGCGCAATTCAGCATCCAGTAAAAAGCTGTCGTCACTGAGGAAAGCGGTTGAGCTGCCGCCATCATACTGGTCGGTATCCGTTTCACTGAACCAACCATAGGTGCTTGCTTGTCGAGGCATGAGCGGACTGCTCAGAAACGTCTGGTCGAGAGCAATCAGAACCAGAACAATACTGGTAACAAGTAATATAAGCAGGCCGTAGAGAGCCCGCTTATAAAAACCGATCATTGTGGCTGCCTCTGTTTCATATGCAGGCTATTTCGACCGAATCCGCAGTGACGTGGTGCCCAGTTCCTTATTGGTCGCGGTAAGAATGATGTCTCCACTGTCGTGGTTTTCACTCTGAATGATAACCAGTACCTTGCCACTAAACGCATTGCGCTGGTGTGACACAAATGGCGTAAAGTCAGTGGAATCGCCGTTGTCGGTGGCCACAATGCGCCCAGGTCCACTGAGGGTAAAGGCAATGTTGTGGGTCGCAGTAGGAACGAACCGGCCCGCCTCATCAACAATATCTACCGTAACGAATGACAAGTCGCGACCGTCGGCATGAATAACACTGCGGTCGGCAGATGCTGCAAGGGCTGCAGCAGGGCCAGTAGTTTCAACCCGCTCATGGGCCCATGGCTTACCGTCTTTATAGGCAACTACTTCCACACTGCCAGGTGTATAGCGAATGTCATCGAACCGAATGCGGTATGCCAGTGGCGCTTTCTTTTTACGCCCTTTGGACTCGCCATTGATAAATAACTCTACTTCATCACCTGAGGTAAATACATGAATAGGTGTGATTTCGCCCTCACGGCCCTGCCAGTTCCAATGAGGCAGGATATGCGCCATAGGGAGGTCTGGCCGCCACTGACTTTGATACAAATAAAACCGGTCTTTCTTGAAACCAGCCAGATCGATCATGCCCGAATAGGAACTGCGCGCTGAATAGTAAGGCGTGGGCTCTCCGATATAATCGAATCCATTCCACACAAACTGCCCCGCAACGTATGGATGTGTATCGATATAGCGGAATACCTTGTCGGCAGATGAGCCGAAGTCGACGGCATGTAATTCATAGCTACTGACCTGATGAATACGGGAGTCTCCACCTCGCCCATCGCGCACAGGTGCACTGAATTCCGGTGTAACAGGGAATAAATAAATCCCGCGGGAACTGAAAGCTGAAGCCGTTTCACTCGACAAGATAACTTTGTCCGGATGGGCCTTGTGAAATGCCGGGTAAGAGGGGGGCGTGCGAATGCGATTAGTCCCTTCGAACTCAGGTGCCTGTCGTATTCCTTCGCCCTGATAGTTGAGACTGATTAAATCCATTGCTGCACTGAAAGGAAAATCTGCTTTCGCCCAGTTCATTGATGCGGTGACAGGGCGCGTCGGGTCTTCACTTTTTACAATGGCTTTTAGTGCCAGCGCCACTTTTGCGCCGTCTTCGCCAGTGTACTGCTCACCGACTTCATTGCCGATATACCACATGATCACGGAAGGATGATTTTTATCCCGGCGCACCAACGCGCGTAGATCCTGTTCGTGCCAGTCGGCAAAAATCAGATGAAAATCAAGCGGCGTCTTTTTCTTATACCAGCTGTCGAAGGATTCGTTTAATACCAGGATACCCATTTTATCTGTGAGCGTAAGCAGTTCTGGGGCGGGGGGATTGTGCGCCATGCGAATCGCGTTCACGCCCATTTCCTGCAATATTTCTAACTGACGCTCTGCGGCACGTAAGTTAAACGCCGCGCCCAAAGCGCCTAAATCGTGGTGTTGATTGACGCCTTGCAGAGGAGTGTGCTCACCATTAATAAACACCCCTTTATTCGGATCAAATTGCAAATCCCGAATGCCAAATGCCGTGGTGTACTGATCGAGCACGCTGCCGTTTTCTTTAAGGGTGGTGACAACGGCATAACGATGGGGTGTTTGTTGCGGGGCAGGTCCCCACAGTTTGGGATTAGCCAGTTTGGTGAATGAGCTTGATGTTTGATCCCGGCCCGGCTGCACAGTGACTATTTCGGATGTCAGCGTTTGCACTGGTGTGCGGCTTAATTGATCATCGACGGACAGTTCATAAATGGCGTGTTGCATAGTGACCGTGCGGGCAGATGAAGTATTATTTGTTAATCCGGTCTTAATGGATATATCCGCGCTTTCGGCAGTGACATGGGGCGTAATAACTTGTGTGCCCCACTGGCTAACATGTACCGGTGAGGTTTTTTCCAACCACACGTTGCGGTAAATACCCGCTCCCGGATACCAACGCGAAGACTGAGGCGGATTGTCTAAGCGAATAGCCAGTTGATTTGGGCGGGTGGTTGACACATAGGGGGTAAGATCCAAACGATACGAGCTGTATCCATAAGGCCAGCCGCCCACTAATTTTCCATTCAACCACACCATGGAATAAGACATTGCGCCGTCAATATGCAGGTAAATTTGCTTACCTTTGTCGGTATCTGAAAGAGTAAATTGCTTGCGATACCAGGCCACACCATGACTGGGTAAACGCCCCATACCCCCGCCGACTTTTGGGTTGTCGCCGGTGTAAAACGGACCTGCTATTGCCCAGTCGTGGGGTAAGGTGACTGCCTGCCAGTCGGCATCGTTAAAGTCGTGCTGAACGAACGGGAAATCCTCACCCGGGTTACCTGCCGGTCGGGTGTGTCGCTTGGCTGGATCATGAATAAATGCGTTTCCGGATGGCAGTATCCAGGGCTTTAAAATATCGGCCTGACTGGAAATAGAGACTGCATCGGTGGGGCGCGTATCGGCAGCCTGACTATCATTAAATCCCTCTACTGCGGGACGGGTATCATAGATTAGCGTGTCGGCTTGCTGGTTGTCGGCATACCGGTAAAAACGCCAGTCGTTATTCAGGTCTACCCGTTCCCGGGGGGACGCTGTTAGGCTTGAACTTGCAATAATAGCGACGCAAGCAACCAGCCACTTGGTAAACTTGTAATCAGGCATGCCTTGTTCCTTTTTATCATTTGTAATACAAGTAGTTGTTGCCAATATACAGGCATGGCGTACATATAAAAGGCAATTGCAGATTAAGTAATTGCAATACGAAATTTCTGAAACCGACCTTTTCCTTTCCCGGTAAAAGGCAAGGTAAGCTTGGTGTTTTAGTGGGTGTAAACAGAACAGGAAATTCAACATGACATGCCGTTGGGGCGTTATAGGCCCGGGTAATATTGCCCAAACATTTGCCGATGCGTTAAAGGTCTTACCGCAAGGTGAGCTTTACGCGGTGGCTAGCAGAAATACTGAACGTGGTCAGGCCTTTGCCGACAAGAATGGCGCAAGCGTGCTGCACAGCAGTTATCAGGCATTGGTTGACGATCCTATGGTTGATGTGGTGTATATCGCCACACCGCATAGCCATCATTATCCGGTCGCGCGACAAGTACTGGCTGCCGGCAAACACTTGTTGCTGGAGAAACCGCTTACGGTTAATGCATCCCAAACCTGTGAACTGGTGGCGTTGTCAGAACAACATAAATGCGTGTTCCAGGAGGCGTTATGGAGCCGCTTTATGCCTTGTTTCGCAACGGTAAAAGCATGGATTCAACAGGGGCGAATTGGCCAGTTGAAATACATTACGTCGCAAATTGGCTTTAAATTCAGTGGCGACGCTACGCACCGATTACTCAACCCCGCTTTAGCAGGTGGCAGTTTGCTGGACCTCGGGGTATACAGTGTCAGTATCAGTCAGTACCTGTTGGAGGAAAACCCTGTTCAGGTGAGTGCTATAACCACACCAGCAGGCGCACCAGTGGATCACAATACATTTGTGACCATGCAGTATGCTTCTGGTGCGGTGAGCCAGTTTGTCAGTACCATTAATGCCCAGTGCAGTAACGTGATGACCATTCACGGCAGCAAGGGGTTTATTCATATTCCCGGGCGTTTCTGGGAAGGCCTCGGTTGCAGTCTGTTTGTGGATGACGAGTGTATTGAAGCACAATCGTTTACCCATCGTGCTAACGGGTTTGAATATCAAATAGAAGCAACCATGCAACTGATTGCTGAGCAGGAGAGCAGCGATAAACGTATGTCTCATACCGACAGTGTGGGTGTCATGGATACACTGGATAGTATCCGTAACACACTGGGCCTTAAATACGATAATGACATAGAAACGTTATAATCGGGCGGAACGCGAAAATAAAAAAGCCCGGCGCATGGGGTCAAGTCATGGCCGGGCTTTGGAAACAGGAGCGTCGTTACCCTTCCATATGCTCCAATTCTTTGCCTTTGGTTTCGTTGACTAACTTCACCACGAAGAATACGGAGAGCAGTGCGAACAACGCATAGAAACCGTAAGCACCCGCCAGGCCAATACCCGCTAATAGCATTGGGAAAGTAATGGTGATCACGAAGTTAGAACCCCATTGCACCAGTCCACTGACGGCCAGGCCTGAACCCCGGATCTGATTCGGGAACATCTCACCCAGCATTACCCACATCACAGGTCCCCAGGACAGGTTAAAGAAGAACACGTACATATTGGCAGCTACCAGTGCTGTGGTGCCCCAGTCACCCAGTACCAGTTTGCCATCAGGTGACTGACTGGCATTCAGGAACGCAATGACCATTACCGACAAGGTAATTGCCATACCAACCGAACCCCACTTTAACAGTGGTTTACGGCCAATTTTATCGATAACAAGCAAGGTGATAACACAGGCTGCAATACTAATGGCACCACTTAAAACATTGATAAGCAGAGCATCTGATTCGGAGAAGCCAACGGCTTGCCACAGTACCGCGCCATAGTAAAACACCACGTTAATCCCCACTAATTGTTGGAACGCGGCGAGGCCAATACCTACCCATACAATCGGACGGACTTTACCTGTTGCCTTTTCTTTTAAGTCTGACAAACGCGGCTGGTGGTCGCTAGCCAGAGACTGCTTTATTTCCGCCAGTTTCAGTGTGGCGGCCTCGCTGCCCTGAAGTTTAGTCAATACCTGCGTGGCTTTATCAGTTGCACCACTGGATACCAGAAAGCGCGGGCTTTCAGGGATGAACCACAACATAAAGAAAAACAAGAATGCCGGGACGAGCTCGATCCAGAACATCCAGCGCCAGGCTTCATAATTCATCCACAGCGTGTTGGTTGAGCCAGCCGCTTCACCCGCCAGCAAGTAGTTGCTCAAAAAGGCGGCGAACAAGCCACTGATGATTGCGATCTGTTGAATGCTGGTAAGCATGCCGCGATAACGGGCTGGCGAGACTTCGGAAATGTAGGCCGGCGCCATCACCGACGCAGCACCCACGGCGAGGCCACCAAGTACACGGTATATAACAAATTCAAATGACGACGTTGCAATGCCAGAACCCCAGGCACTCACAATGAATAATACCGCGGCTGCAATTAACAGCGTGCGACGTCCGTATTTGTCGGCAAAGCGACCGGCGAAGAACGCGCCCACCGCACAACCCAACAGCATACTGGATACATTGAAACCCGTACCGGCACTCGCCGAATTAAAGGCTTTTTGCAGACCGTCAACCGTGCCGTTAATAACGCCACTGTCAAAGCCAAACAAAAAACCGCCGATGGTCGCAACAATACTAATGAATACCACAAAACCAATGTTGTCATTGCTGGTGGTGGTATCGGATGAATTCATAGTCGTTTCCAACATGATTACGGCTCCAGGTACGGATCGATGGTCACGATGGTGCCATCCGGGTTGTAAGTAAGTTCAGTCATTTTCACGCTGCGCAGGTGCGTTTTACCGCCAGATAGCGAGCTGTCGTGATAGAACAGGTACCACTTACCTTTAAATTTGGCGATAGAGTGATGGTTTGTCCAACCGAGTACGGGTTTTAGGATGACGCCCTGATAGGTGAATGGGCCATACGGGTTGTCGCCAATGGCATAAACAATTTTATGGGTGTCACCGGTGCTGTAGGAGAAGTAATACTTACCCTGATACTTATGCACCCAGGCGGCTTCAAAGAAACGGCGGTCGTTGTCACCCTGTAAAATAGGCGTGCCGTCTTTATCCAGAATTTCCACTTCTTTTGGCGCTTCGGCGAATGACAACATATCGTCCGCCATCTTGGCAATGCGCGGTTTTACTGCAGGCGCATCGTCAGCCGGATATACATCTTCTGGGTTGTAGGTGCCGCCTTCATAGCGCTGCAATTGCCCACCCCAAATGCCGCCGAAATACATGTAGTAACTGCCGTCGTCGTCTTTATAGACGGCGGGATCCATACTGAAGCTGCCTTCAATGGGCTCTGGTTGTGCGGTAAACGGACCACCAGGCTTGTCGCTGGTTGCTACGCCGATGTGAAATACATCCTGTTTGTCCTTTAACGGGAAGTACAGATAATAAGTACCGTCTTTATAGGCTGCGTCAGGCGCCCACAACTGGCGGCCTGCCCAAGGAATATCTTTTACTGAAAGCGCGACACCGTGGTCGGTGACTTCGCCACCCACTTCGTCCATAGACAGCACATGGTAATCGCGCATGTCGAAGTGATCACCGTTGTCATTTTCCGGAATGCCAGACTCCACATCATGTGAAGGGTAAATGTAGAGACGGCCTTCGAATACGTGCGCTGAAGGGTCGGCAGTGTAGATATGCTCAACCAGTGGTTCGGCTAAACCACTTTTATCCTTGCTTGCTGTTTGTGTAGCTGGCGCTGCTGCGCTACTGGCAGCAGTCTCTGCCTGGTTAGCGGGTCCACAAGCACTAAGGACTAACGCGGATACTACTGCGGAAAAAGTTAATTTGTAAGAATGTTGAAACGTCACAACACGCTCCCTGAATGTTTACTGATGTTAGCTTGGCATAATGCAGTGATGAGACGACTTGGGCAATGTTACCAGCCTGTAAAACAAGAAAAAGATAAAGTGGTATCGAATAACATAAAATTTACATGGCGGCATTGCAAACTTTGTGTGGCATCGAGCAACGGGCAAGACAGGTTGAGGTTTCATAGAGCCCTGATCATCTCATTGTCACAAATCTGTATTAATGTTGCCGATTCTGTATTTTTCGGGTGAAGACTACCTTGAAAGACTCCCCAAATGAGGCTGATTGGCAAGGCTTGGTAAAATCAACGACAGACCACACTCAAAATGCTTTAAAAGCATTTATTTGTGGTTTGACGAGCGACCCTGTTGTCGCTGAGGATGTGTTACAAGAAACTTTATTACGCACCAGTAAAAGTGTGAAATTTGCAGAGCTTGAAAACCCTCTGGCATACATGATTACTGTTGCCAAGTCAGTACTTTATGATTTCCAACGGAAAGCCGTACCGAATGCGGTAGAGTGGCACTGCGTAGATATGGAGGCCGCCAATGATAGCCCGGATACCCAGTATCAAAATGCGAGTAAATTGGCTTTTATCGAAACAGTTTTAGCGAATATGTCCGCTTTGCGCAGAGATGTTTTTATCATGCGCCGGGTCGACGGTATGAGTCGCGACGATATTGCAACGGCACTCGATATCAGTGTGGAAGCTGTGAAAAAGCACCTGACCAGAGCTATGGTTGAACTCACTTTGCGATTGGAAGAAGCGGGTTGGGCTGATGGTACAGAATAACTTTAATTTATGTCCCCGAATGGTGAAAAATCGCCTCTACAAAATGGGTATAGGGCAACAGAGGCACTGATGGCAAGTAAGGATCATTTAGAACAGGCTGCAGACTGGTTTGATCGCGTTGAAGAATTGGATGAGCATGGCAAACAGGAATTGTCACTCTGGTTAACTGTACCTGAGCATCAGTTGGCTTTTACCCGTATTGCCACTGCAATCGGGCAGCCTGATGTCGCGTTGGCGGCCATTGAGTTGGCTAAGCAAAGCGGCACAGAGCACGGATCGAACACGCCTGTTGCTGTTACTACGCCTGGCAGAAAACGCCGTTTTGCTGGTGTGTGGTATGGCTTGGCTGCCAGTGCGGCAATCGTTATGCTGATAGTTGGACTGGGAGAAGTTAACGAGGCGACCAAAGACATGCCGTTGCCGGTAAAAAAAGCCCAACACAGTCAGGAGTTAACGTTATTCACTCCCAATGCATCGCCAAACTCTACCGTATTAAAAGACGGATCTGTGGTCTATCTCAGCGGAAATTCATCACTTGAAGTAAATCACACCGAGATATTACGAGAAGTAAGACTCAACAAAGGGCAAGCGTATTTTGATGTAGCACATTCAACAGAGCGACCTTTTGTCGTGAATGTCAATGAAACTAAAATTCAGGTTGTGGGGACGGCGTTTGATATAGATAAGTTGGCGCACCAGACCGTGATTAGAGTTTATGAAGGTGTGGTACGCGTTTTTGCTGACAAGTCACTGACGGTCATTAAAGGGGAAGGCGTCGTCCTTATGGATGGGAATTGGCATCATACTTTTCGTATCGATGACAAACTGTTGCCGGAGTGGCGCAGTGGTTGGCTGGATGTAGACAATCAACCTGTTGATGTTGTTGCTGAGCAACTTTCAAGGTATCTCTCAAAGCCTGTCCGTGTCGAAGGTCAAACAGGAAAGCGCATAGCAGGACGTTTTAATTTAGTAGATGCTGATAAAAGTCTAAAACTGCTGGCTGCCTCAGATGGTTTCACACTGGAAGAGCGCAGCGACATATTCGTACTAACGGTGTCAGACTGACCGGCTTGTAATGGAGAGGTGTTCATTGCGGGCCGGTGTAAATCGTTTGTTCTTGATGGTACTGGCCGCCGCTTTTTTCATAGTGGCACCACATGCCAATGGATCTTCGAACGATAAGCAACCCGTTAAGCGCATCTATACTCGAGTCCAAAGTCTGGGCGAAAGCTTACGTGAATTGTCAGTGCGTTTTGGGCAGTCTGTTATGACAGAGAGTGCCGAATACAACGCCGTCACCGCACCAGCTCTTAGTGGTGAATATACGCTCTCCCAGGCGCTAGAAATATTACTGAAGCCTACCGATTTACAGTATCGAATTACCAGCAATGGTGTCATTGTCGGACGTGTAGAAAATACGGTATCGCAAACACCAATCGAAGAAGTTTCGGTAACAGGGCTTCGGGCATCTTTGGGGGCATCTCGTGAACAAAAGCGTCGTAATGATGTTATTTCTGATGTCATCGTTTCAAGTGATTTAGCAAGCTATCCCGATCGTAATCTCGCCGAATCCATGCAACGCATCCCAGGGATGTCAATTACCCGTGAGGCTGGTGAAGGGCGGCAAATAATGCTGCGGGGGCTGAGTCCGGATTTTACATTGGTGATGCTAAACGGCATGACAGTGCTCGCTAACAATGATTCACCTATGGACAGTCGTCTGCAAAAGCAAAGAGATCGCTCATTCGACCTGAATTTATTTGCTACCGATCTGTTTAGTGAAATTCAGGTGTTAAAAACCTACGATGCAGAGCTTCCCACTGGCGGCATGGCAGGTATTGTTGCACTTTCAACCGCCCATCCTTTTGATCATCCAGGACTACATTGGAATGTGTCTGCCCAGGGAGGGAATAATCAGTTTGTAAACTCTTTGTCCAAGCGAATATCTGCCATGGTGTCGAATACTCGTGGACACTGGGGCGCGCTATTTTCTGTAGTCTATGGGACGCGCGACTATCAGGAAATGGGGGCGAATACCTTCCGCTGGCGACAAATCAGACCGGATGGCGCTGATATATCAGCACTGAGCGCCAACATTGCAGAACAGTGGCAGAATGGCGAGCTTTTCGTTCCTCGGGGAAATCGCTATTCGGTTTGGCAAAGCGACATGGATCGCACAGGCATTGGCGCTTCAATTGAATATAAATCTGACTTTGCTCATGTTTCGCTAGATTGGCTTTATGGCAGGCTGAGTGGGGAGCGATTCGAATATCATCTCTACCCAAGGGGCTATCGTTCCACTCCGGTCATCGAAAATGAAACGCGGGTTGTTGATGCTGTTGTTAATGAAAAAAATGAACTTGTTTATGCCGACTATTTAAACGGGCAAGTGGGCACGGAAAGCCGTTATCAGCAGGTGGCGACCAATTACAATCAATGGGTAATAAATCTGACTAACCAGTGGGGACCGACGTTAAAAGGTAAAGGCGTTATTGGCTGGGAGCAAGCGCGTTACGATATGCCTCAAAGTAACAAGGCTTACATGCAGGGCGCTACTGATATTTCAGTAGATTACCGCGGAAAATACTCACGTTTTGCCAACATTAATTACAAGGCGGATCTTACTCAGGCTGATTTTTGGCGAATGAAAGAACTGGATGCCGAGAGTTATTTTGCGACCACAGCGTTCTTCAATGCGCGTTACGTAGTTTCATACGCAGAAGATGTCAGTAGAGAATGGAAGGTAGGCGTTGATTGGGTGTCTTTCAACAACCAGACAGATCTGTTTGACATACAGGACCTGTTAATGAATGACTGGGAAAAAGGGAGCTTGAAGAGCACTGTACCAATTGAATTGAGTCGTCCACTAAACTCGCACCCGAGACTGAGTTGGCTGACGTTAGACACCAGTGCCGTGTTTAATGCATTTGGGTTGCCAAACAATATAGGCGCCTTAAAGGAATCCGATGTTGCTATGCGGGCTGAGCAGAGAGCAGAGCGGGATGAAATTAACGAGCATAGGTTGGGCCTGTTTTCGTCTTTAACTCTAGGTTCAGGTAACTGGAAGGTGAATCCCAGCTTGAGAATTGAGCACGAAAACATAGCCGTAAGTGCATCAGATACCGAGCCTGAATTGCATCGCTACTTGAGCCGAACACATTGGCTTCCGGCTCTTAATCTTCGATATTCAATATCGGCGGAAAGCATGCTGCGGTTAGCCTTGAGCAGAACATTGGGGCGACCGCAGTTGGACGATCTTACCACCAGCGTCCGGTACGACGAAGAACAGAATATTCTCTATGGTTACAATGAAAAACTCAGGCCTTACAGTGCTTACAATCTGGACATAGCGTGGGAAGAATATGCATCTGACAATAATCGATTCGCTATTAATGCATTTTCGAAGTTTCTTGACGACTACATTGTTTATGTCAACGAAACTAAGCCTGTTTCTGAACTAGCTGCTTACAATGGAAGTATATCTCTTCCAGATGCAGGTGAAGTCACTCTGGTGAGTGCAAAAAACGCAGAGCAGTCCTGGTTGTACGGTATTGAAACCAGTGCAGAAATTGACATGACCTGGCCTGGGAATCCGCAAAATCACTTTGGTGTTGTTGGAATTGTGAGTTATACACGGGGTAAAGTACGATACTACAATACCGACACTGGTGAACTATTATCGGTTAAAGGGTTGCCCTTTTTATCTCCCTGGCTCGCGAATCTGACTACATATTGGGAAAGTTACGACCTGAGTGTAAGGCTGTCAGTGACCTATCGGGATGACTATGTTGCGCGCGTGGACAGCCGAACACTTCAGGACGAAGATGAAACAGGTTTTGAAGACAGTATGTATGTGGATGCGGTAGTGGCCTGGCATATAGGCGATAAATGGGAAGTGCGGTTTGAGGCAACAAACCTGACAAATCAGCGAGAAATTCAATATTCAGATTCAGCCCATCGCCCCTACAATACCGCTGTAAGTGGAAGAGATTACTATGTTGGGATAACTTATCGATACTAGCTGAATTTGTTTATTGCCGGTGGGAACTCGTTGTTATTGAGATAAGGGCCTTAAATAAGACCCTTTAACGCGTGCGTAATCTGGTTACAGTGAGTAAGTCACACCCAGATAAAAAGTACGACCGCTAAGCGTTGTATTGTATAAGCGGTTATCTGAGTCTGAATATTGTTCTTCGCGTTCATCGCTGAGGTTTATGCCTTCAAGGCTAACCTTGAGCTTCTCATTGATGTTATAAAACGCTGAAAAATCCCAATACGTTGTGCCGTGAAAACCTGCTTCATCCTGGTCACTACTTGATGTTTCAACCTGAGTCAGGTACTCATCCCGATGCGCTGCAGATACGCGCGCGCCCCAACTGTCAGTCTCATAGTAAACAGTTAAGTTGTACGTGTTTTTAGATAACCCATAAAATGGTCGCGAAACCTGAACTGCCTGCCCGTCTACCAGAATATTGTGGACTGACTCACCATCGGCGTAGGTGTAATTGGCTATCGTTCCAAGCTTATCAAAGGGAGCGGGAAGAAAATCAAAATCTCTTTGGAAAGCTGCTTCCCAGCCATTAAAGTCACTGTCTTCCAGGTTTTGTGGCTGAGAGACGTTATACAGCGTGCTGACTGATTGTGGGTCGCCGTTTTCGTCTACCGCACCTTCAATCAAAGCAGAAGGATAGCCGGTTTCACCATAAGGCGTTGGTATAGTAACGGTGGCGATAAAGTTATCTATATTCTTTTGGAAATAAGACAGTGAAGCATACCCGACATCATCGAAGTAGTATTCGATGCCTGCTTCAACGTTCAGTGTTTCGAATGGTTGCAGTGACGGGTTGCCCGAGCTAATTGATAAGCCACTTGAACCAGCCAGAGGATCGGTATTAATGCTACCGCCTACTGCCAGATTGTTCAGCGTCGGACGGGTCAGGTTTTTTCCTGCGCTGGCGCGAAGTACCAGGTTATCGTTCGCATACCAGGCAACATTCATTGATGGCAGAAAGCCATCATAGTTACTGTTTATCGTGACGTAGTTGGTGTCATTCACCAGTCCGGTAGAAGATATGTCTGTTTCATAGTAACGAATGCCAATATTCGCTCGGAGAGTCGTTTCACCTAACATCATGTCGAGATCATAGAGTGCATAGGCAGCTTTGGTTTCTTCTTCTACATTGTTAGGCGTGCGGCTCATCGTGCCATTGCGATCAATATTGAAATCAGACAACACTGCATTGACATCAGTGCTCAGCCAGGACTGGCGTTCATGACTGTTGTTAACGTAAACGTTTGCAGCATCAATGACATCGTCAACGTCGCCTGACTGCCAAGCGCTACGAATCAGGTTATCGGTTTGCAGATAATTGTCGGTATGTTTGAATTGCTTGTACGACAATCCGAACTTAATACTGCTGTCCTCATTCAGGAATAGGTCGGCGTCAATTTTGGCTACATCAAAACTGTTTTCTACATAGTTTTCCAACAAATCGATTTCATGGTACCGGAATGCATTGATATCTGTTGGGTCATAGCCGTCAATGTAGGTGTTTTTACCGTAGAAGCGGTCGGGGCGATAATCTATCGTCATATTGGCAAATGATTCAAGATATACCTTGGCGCTATTATCTTCATACTCACTTTTCATATGACCGACAAGTGCTGACACTGCGAGATCTGCACTAATAGTCCAGTCAGAATTAAATACCAATTGGGTAATTTCAGTTTCAGCGGATTGATCACGGCTTTCTGAATGCAATGCGGTATTACTCCATTCAGAAAAAATCACTTCATTATTCTGATTGTATTCAATGTTGGTAAGCGCAGAGCAATAGTAGCGAGCCCCCTCATCATAGTCGGGCCCTGTGCATCCTAAAGCTGTGGAGCTTGAGCCACGGCTCTGTAGATGGAATTCAGCCCGATCGTTTTCAAGTTTGCCATACAGGGCATCCAAACCAAAAGACAGCTCGGTAGACGGTCGATACTGTAACGCAACGGTCGCACCAATGCGGGTTTGGTCGCTGTTGAAAAGCGAATAACGGCTACCCCGAGAGAAGCGCAGTTTACCGCTGTTTACGGCGGCTTGATCGTCTTCTGACAAGGCCGAAATATCTGAGCCTTGTGCATCTCGAGGTCGCCAACGATAAGTATTGTAACCTTGTTCACTGGTATCCCGGTTGCTATAGGCGATGGAAAAAAGGGCGCCAAACGTATCCCAGGTGTTTGAGACCAAAGCGGCAATACGTGGACTGGTATCGTCAGTATTCGAGTTCTGACCGGCCTGAGCATTGATTGCCCCTTTAAATCCGTCATAGTCAAATGGCTTGGCGGTATGTAGCCCAACTGTTCCGCCTATACCACCTTCATCCATATCGGCAGAATATGACTTCTTCACATCGATTTGATTGAACAATTCAGAGGCAAAGATATTAAAATCGAATGACCTCGAGTTGTTGGTAGTGCCGCGACTGTCCATTGGAGAAGATGATGTACCCAGTGCTTCCATGCCATTGAGTTGGACCTGGGTAAAGTCTGCGTTGAGGCCTCTAAGTGATATTTGACGTCCCTCACCAGCTTCACGCGTGATGGTAACACCCGGAACCCGCTGTAAGGATTCGGCCAGATTCAAACTGGGGAAATCGGCAATATCTTCTGCGAGTATTGTGTCCTGAGAGCCTAATGCGTCCTTTTTTAAGTCTTTCGCTTTAATCAGAGAGCTTCGGAAGCCGGACACTTCGATTTTTTCTATAATCTCTTCACCTGCTTGTTCTTGTGCGAGAGTGATACCTGAGACACTGCCCAGTACACTGATTACCGAAGCAGCCAGTGCGTGTTTTTTGAATGGAGCTTTCATCGTTTTTCCTGAGTTAAATGTTGAGTTTGGGATTTAGTAAAAAAAGGGTTTGTGCGCAGTACTGCCCCTTTGGCAAAACTGACTTCGTATTTGTCTCGCAAAGCCTGGGGAGAACCGGGATAAAAATCGGTAGAAATTATTTGAGCGCCACTGCTGAACGCGGCCTTTCTTTGTTTGCTTTTTTCCTGTCTGGAGGCTGAAAAATCAGCATCTGCTCGGGTACGTACCAAAAATCCATCAGACACCAATTGAAGAATTTCGCCGTGGTTGATGACAGGATCGTTCACAATCATGATGGCTGCGCCAGAGTCGTCTGCAGGCAACGACGTGAACATTGCGCGGCCAGCGAGTCCGGCATGGCCTTGCATAAAACGCTTGGTCTGCGATTTGTTGCCGTCGAATAGAAACAGAAACTTTCCTCGCAAGACCGACACGTCCGGCCAGCCTGCATTGACTATTGCTTCTCGCAAAGTTCCTCTGCTGCCCCTGATTGCGTCTGGTGTAATGAGTTTATCTTTCATCTGTTCACGGATAACCTTGTCCAGGTCGTTAAAAGTCTGCGCTGTGAATGGGCAGGGCGCCGGGCGCTTAATAAATGACGGTTGGCTTTCTTTCGCATTCATTATGACAACAATGGGAAAGTGCTTAGGGTGGTCATCGGACCATCGAACAAGTTTGGAAAGGCAGCGCGTTAAGTCGAAACAGTGGGACTTCATGTCGACGTGCGGAATATGAAGTACTTTGAATCCTGGCTTTGAAAGCTGTTCGATTTCCTGGTCATTTAACCAGTTTTCACCAAAACGAACGGCGAGCTCGGGATGACTGTACCGGTTTCCATGTACGTCATTCACAACGTCAATTTCGAGTTGACGAAGACCTGAGTCAAGCTGAGCCTCGAGAGAAATGTGACCGTAGTTCAGCTGAGTTGCCGCATGTTTATCCAAACCTACTAAATACTGATAAACCGATTCGGGTAATGCTTTTTTGTAGCTGTTATGAGATCCAATCCACTGATAGTCATTCAAACTTGCAGCACTAACAGTGTGAACAAAGCTCAAAGTAAAAAGCAGAATTGTCGGAATTTGCATGAATACCTCCTCACAGGTCATGTGCGAGGAAGAGGAGCGGAATACCAATTCGGGGACAGGTATATATTGCTAAATCATTAATTTTAATGAAATTGTCATATTTGAGATTAAATTTTTATTACATACAGCGACAGCTGTCCCCGTTTTTGGAATACCTAAGTCAATGTTAGTTGGGCAGGTACTTTTTGGGTATCTGATAGTGCTTTATTGGTGATCTGGGGCATGAGAAATGGGACGCATTTTGATTCGAACTTTGTATGTGGCAATTTCGTATTTTGTTTTGACTGGCTGCGCTATTGATAATGCAGAGCCGCAACATGAACTAAGTGGGGGGATTGAAGAACAGCCAAAAACAACAATCGCTTTTCTGGCTGATATCCATTTACATGATGTCGTTGCCAGTGCAAAAAAGCTGGATACGTCGGATCTACCTCGTCTTGCAAATGGGTCGCCAGTGTTGATCCGCAGTATGCAGGCGCAATTGCACTCTACCAGGCTGTTTAACGAAAATTATTTCGTCCTTAGAGCGATCCTGGATGAGCTTGCTAACAAGGGGATTGAGTTAGTCGCACTCCCCGGTGATTTCTCGGATGACGGTCAGCCCGCAAATATTGAAGCGTTGGCCAATTTACTTGATGAGTATCACACTCGATACGGTATGCGCTTTTTTGCTATTAACGGTAATCACGATCCTGTCAGGCCTTTCACCCGGCCAGGTGGTAAAGTAGATTTTCTCGACAAGCACGGTAAAGAGGTCGTTGTAGCCAGTAATGACCATCCAAAGTGTATTAGTAATACTGCCTGGCAATGTTCTGATGCGTTTCGCGAGTGGGGGTATAGAGAAATTGCTCGCACACTGATTCAACATGGATTCTCTCCCTCATCCGAAGATCAGTATTATGAAACGCCTTTTGGCACAACTGATCTGGATAAAAGAGGGTGGCAGTGGTGTGAGAACGACAGCGACGACGCGTGTGTTTTTATGCCCGATATGAGTTACGTGGTAGAGCCACAAAAAGACATATGGCTATTGGCTATAGATGCCAATGTTTATGAACCTGTTGGGAAACTTTCAGACCGAAAATTCAAAGGCTCAGGAAATGCAGGCTATAACGCCTTAATGGTCTACAAACCTGAACTTATAAAGTGGATAAAAAGTGTCGTTGAACGAGCTCGTCGAAAGGGTAAACGGTTGGTTTCTTTCAGTCACTTTCCCATGGCTGATTTCTACGATGACACCAAAAATGAACTGGTGACTTTATTCGGCGAAACGAGTATGCAGTTGAAACGAATGCCAACGCCGGAGACGACAGCTGCGCTGGCGCAAACGGGTTTGCGTCTTCACATGGCCGGACATATGCATTTATATGACACCCATACGCCCGGATCCGCAACAGGGCTGGTAAATGTTCAGGTTCCGTCTCTAGCAGCGTGGGTGCCGGGTTATTCATTGGTTACCCTGAACAGCGACAACTCTGCTGATGTCGATACTGTTATTCAGTCTTCAGTTCCGGGGTTCAACAGCCTGTTTCCAATATACAGGAAGGAACGGGAGCAACTTAGGATAAGCACAGATTCAGCTTGGTGGCCCGACATACTTGAAGCGGATGATTACCTGATGTTTACCGATGCGCATTTACGAGGTGTTGTTCATCATCGCTTTGTTGGTAAAGAATGGCCGAAACCTTTGGCAAAATACATTTCTGAGCATTCAATCGCTGATGTTATTACGCTTTTATTCGGGGAAGTATCCATCGACATAGCAGATAAAAAAACACTGGAAATGCCGGCAATGACACTCGCCTATGATTATTATCGGATACGGAATGCAGGACGATTTGTTGATTTAAAGGGGCGTGAGGCGCTTTATGAACGTTTAGGGACAAGGTTAGAGAACACGACGAATTCAATGTCTGGTATGCAACTTCAGATAAAACAACTACTAAAACTGCTCGCGATCGCTAACCAAAGACAGGATCCTACTCACATTCATGTTACTGGGGTGTAGCGACATATTGCCTGCTTTTTGACCATGTCGTGCGCCAGGTAAATGTGCTAGTATTCGCGCCCCGCATTTAACTGTGCCCGCTGGTGTCAGTTTGCGTCTTGTAAGTTAACCTGAGATATGAGAGATAAACGCAGTGTCTGAAGTTGAGAAAAGTAAGGAAAATATCGGCAGGCAAGCCATTAACCGGTGTATTTCTGTCGCCCCCATGCTGGATTGGACTGACCGCCATTGCCGCTATTTTCTGCGATTAATATCTCGTCATACATTGCTCTACACTGAAATGGTGACAACCGGTGCCATCATCTTTGGCAAAGGCGATTATCTCGGCTTTAACAACGAAGAACATCCTGTTGCCGTCCAATTGGGCGGCAGTAACCCTGACGACATGGCCCGCTGTGCTGAAAAAGCACAGGCTTACGGCTATGACGAAGTGAATATCAACGTTGGTTGTCCGTCTGATCGTGTTAAAAATGGCAGTTTTGGTGCGTGTTTAATGGCACAACCGGAGGTGGTTGCCGACTGTGTTAGCGCCATGCAAAAGGCAGTGGATATTCCGGTTACGGTTAAGTGTCGCATCGGTATAGACGACATGGACGAATACGAGGACTTCAGCCGCTTTATTGATGTGGTTGCCAATGCCGGTTGCGATACGTTTATTGTGCACGCGCGCAAAGCCTGGCTGCAGGGATTAAGTCCTAAAGAGAATCGTGACATTCCGCCGCTAAACTACCCGCGCGTGTATCAGCTCAAACAGTCTCATCCGGAACTCACCATCGACATTAACGGCGGAATCACAACACTGGCACAAACTGACGAGCATCTGCAACATGTTGATGGCGTAATGATTGGTCGTGAAGTTTACGCAAATCCCTATATTTTAGCTGAAGTAGACAAGCGTTATTATCAGGACGATACGCCGGTATTGACCCGGGAGGAGATTGTTGCGGCGATGCAGTCGTATATTGATCGCCAGGACGCTCCTTACTTCAAGCCTTGGCACGCAGTGCGTCATATGCTCGGTTTATTCCAGGGCCAGCCCGGTGGACGAGTATGGCGCCGTTACCTGAGTCAAAATGGCACTGGCAAACAGCCTGATCCCCAGCTGCTCACGAACGCCTTAGCAGCAATGAAAGAAACTGCGCAACGGGCTAACGACTATCAATCGTCCTCTGTTGGTTAATTTAACCACAAGGTTGGTCTAATTTGCTAAAAAATGGATCGTGTGATTTTTGTACAGTCTGGGTGGTTCGGTACGGGATCTAAATTAACTAGTTAAAACAATCGGTTAAATTTTAAAGACGATCTGGCACAGGTTTCGCTATTAAGTTGGCAACATAGACATTGTTCAACTAAACGAAGAGGAAACCACCATGAAAGTTAAATCAATTGTTATGACAGCTGTTGTTGCGTTAGGTCTTGCTGTAAGTGCTCAGGCAAATGCTGAAGAATCTGCGGTACAGCGTTTAATGGGAAGCTTAATTTCAAACGCAGTCACTGCTACGCAGGCTGAGATTGCACTGGAAGTTCAGCAAAACATTGCCAATACTACTTACCACTTGTCACTGAATGACATGCCAGTAGGTAAAGTGTCGGTACAGGAAATTGCCTCTAACGAGGTGAGCGAGGAAGACAAGAACACTGCAGAGTAATGGTTGGTATGCGCATGATGTACGCACAGCCATTACTGATCAGTTATGTACTGTTTCTGCCGGTGTTGATATTTAGTATCTTTGCGTTTTTGCTCTCATTGGTAAATACCGTGAAGCAAAAGATAAAACCGCACTTCACCAGCAAATTAAGACAGATTCGAAGGCACAGGTAACCGTAAAAACGTTACCTGTTTTTGTTTGTAGCCCTAACAACGTTGTAGATTTAGCTCTCATTGCTTTAAACCTCCCTATCTGATTTCACACTTCTGCACATAGTCCATTCGCTGTTTATCCATTGCATTCCCAAACCTGTTCCAACGTTTTTAGCCTGGTTTTACATAATAGTCCCAGCAGCGCCGTGGCGAGCCTGGCACGTTGATTTTTAGCTGTGGTTAAATTAACCAATCGAGTGGTTAATTTCACTACTCGTTGATTTGTTTAGTTTAGAGGAATACGTCCTAGAAAATTTAAAATTCAATAAAACGCAATAAAAACAGTTGTTTATGAGTTTTTTCAAAGCTGGCACAGCTTTCGCAATCAGTTATAGCGTAAGCAACTTAATCTTTTATTTATTATTGAAAAGGAAATTATCATGAAACTTAAATCAATCGTTGTGACTTCAGTTATCGCTTTAGGCTTAACTATGAGTGCTCAGGCAAACGCTAATGAATCAGCCCTGCAACGTTTAATGGGTAGCCTGATTTCAAGCGCAGTCAGTACAACACAGGCAGAGATTTCAAACAGCGTTCAACAAAACATCGCAAACGTGACTTACCATTTGTCACTGTCTGACGCTCCGGTAGGCTCTGTGTCTGTGCAAGACCTGGCAAAAGTAGAAGAAGTGAAAGAAAGCAACACGGCTGACGAATAAGTACCAAGGTAAGCATGATGTACGCTCAGCCCTTACTCATCAGCTATGTATTGTTTTTGCCGGTAGTGAGTTTCAGTGTCTTTGCTTTTGCGCTGTCGCTGATAACAACGGTAAAACAAAAAATTAAGCCGCATTTTGCAAAACATGCAGGCAATCTGGGACTCTCCCGAAGGTACAGGTAACCGTCAAACGTTACCTGTTTTTTTATGTGCGGAAACCGCAAGCTGCTTCGTTAACTTCCCTGTCAGTACTCTTCGATCACCCACATTCTTTAACCTCTGTTTTTGCTGGATCCCAACCAGAACCCGGCTGCGTGAAGGCATATCACTTTGCACCCATTAGCTGAACGCGCTGGGTCAAAATCAATTTTGGCTACGCATGTTTACGCTGAGTGAGCTCACACAAATTCTCATTAATAGCTGCCGAATTTATACGTTGGTGAATATCGCTAATAGCTTGGTCAATTTGACTAATCTGTTTAACGATTCAGCATGAAACGGAACGGCTAGAACATCGGGAATCAATAATTTTCAATAAAAACAATAGGTTAAAAGTTGGCACGTGAATTGTAATCCCTATAGCAAGTATCAAGTAATTTTGAATTGAATCAAACTGGAGGCTACACCATGGGAATGTTCACAAGAATCAATGACATCATCCAATCTAACATCAACGCACTACTGGACAAGGCTGAAGACCCTGAAAAGATGATTCGCCTGATCATTCAGGAGATGCAGGAAACACTGGTTGAAATTCGCAGCCTGGCAGCAAAACACCTGGCAGAGCAAAAAACGCTCAACCGTCAGGTCGAGGCGCTTGAGAAGCAAGCGCAACACTGGCAGGAAAACGCCGAGCTTGCAGTGAGTAAAGGTAAAGATGATTTGGCCCGCGCTGCGCTGGTCGAGAAACAAAGTATCGAAGCGAAGAAGGCGGCTTTGGAAGAGCAACTGACCCGATTAGACGAAATCCTGGGTTCTGTACAAGACGATACGGCCCGTTTGAATGAGAAGTTAAGCGAAGCCAAAGCAAAGCAAAAATCTCTGGTAATGCGTCGCGAGTCAGCTGTTGTTCGTATGCAGGCCAAGCAAGCTTCACACAGCGACAAAATGGAAGGCGTCATGGCCAAGTTCGAACACTATGAGCAACGCGTGGACGAGCTGGAAGCAAAAGTAGATGCCTATGACCTAACTGCATCAGAGCCAAAACGCTCACTTCAGGCCGAAATTGACGCGCTGAAGAAAGATGACGATATCGATAAGGCATTAGCCGAGCTGAAAGCGAAAAAAGTCGCTTAAGCAGCAGATATCAGGCCCGGCAAGGTGCCGGGCCACAACCCTGACCTATTCACTGAGGATGTAAGCCATGAAAACGATTTATGACAACGACAGAGTTACCCGGGATTTAAGCCGCGCCGTTATATCAGGTGTGTGCGCAGGTGTTGCACGTTACTTCAAAGTAGACCCGGTATGGGTTCGTGCAGGCGCCGCGCTGGGACTAGTGTTCGTACCTATGATCACGTTGCCGGCTTACATTGCAGCCGTTGTATTGTTGCCCCGGAGGTCGTAATGAAAAATCTGATTATCGCAATACTCATTGCGGTGTTGTTGAGTCAGGCTCTGGGCGGTATTGGCGAAGAGTTCTTTGACCTACACATCATGATGGGAGATGACTTATTGAGTGGTTCATTGGAGTGGATAGTGATGGCAGGTGTTTGCGTTTTATTAGTGGTAGTCGGTTTCATTGTTGCAATTAGTGTCGCAGCTGCGGTTGGTGTTGCGATTGTCGCTACGCTAATTGGTCTGCTGTTTGCTGGCGTGAGTGTGTTTTGGCCAGTGTTACTTATCATTGGTGTGGTAATGTTGGTTGGCCGGAATAAAAATTCGGTGGCTCACTAAGTCTAAAATACGCGAATTGCTGTAAAACTGTGATTAACGCGAAGCGATTTACATTGAACGCGTTACGCAATAGCATAGTCGGCATATTCTGAAAAAAGAGGCAGTTTCTGCCTCTTTGACTTTTCGGCAGCAAATAAGGATTTTTATGAAACAGTATCTCAATGCAAAGTCCGTAGGTTTAACCGCAGGCATCCTCATTGTTGTTTTCTGGTTAATTGGTGTGTATTGGAGTTTCGAACCTTCAACGTTCGATGTCAGGGCAAATGCAAAAGCGCAACTGAGCTCAACAACCGCCGGTAGTGTGCCTGAAGATGTGCCCGGCTACACTGTTACCGCTACCTTAATTACCGTTGCAGAAACCCTGATGGATAAACCGGGTGGCTATTTGTCGAATGACGTTACACCACCGTCAGTATTACTGGACAATATGCCAAGCTGGGAATTCGGCGCGCTGGAAATGGTACGTGACATGGCGCTGTCGATGCGCAAGGATTTCAGTCGTTCTCAGTCACAATCACTGGAAAACCCACAGTTAATCAAAGCCCAGCCTAAGTTCAATATCGACAGCCGCAGTTGGCTGTTTCCTTCTGCAGAATCGCAATATCAAGAAGCCATTGAGTTTTTAGCCGACTATCGAAATGAATTGGCAGACCCTGCCCAGGGCGACAGCCAGTTTTATACCCGTGCCGATAATTTACGAGAATGGTTAAAGCAGGTTGAAAAGCGTTTGGGCAGTATGTCGCAACGCCTGAGTGCCAGTGTTGGCAGTGAACGGGTGAATACTGATTTGGCCGGCGACTCAGCGGCATCAAACTCTACACCGCGTCCCAGTGCATTACAAAATAAAACCAGCTGGTGGCAGTTGGATGACGTATTTTATGAAGCGCGTGGTGCAACATGGGCACTTTTACACCTGTTAAAAGCGGTAGAAGTGGATTTTGCCGACGTGCTTGAAAAGAAGAATGCGTTAGTTAGTTTACGCCAGATAATCAGAGAGTTAGAGGCAACGCAGCAGACAATTTGGAGCCCCATGATCCTCAATGGCAGCGGCTTTGGTATGTTAGCTAATCACTCGTTAGTTATGGCGAACTATATTTCTCGTGCAAATGCAGCCATAATTGAGTTGTCTGAATTACTCAATCAAGGATAAACGATGAAAAAACGTGTATTAGCGGCCGTAATGGGAAGCCTGTTTTTAGCGCCTGTTGCCAAAGCAGATATGTTGCTGGGTATTTATGCCGGGGCTCAGGGTTGGAATACTTCCACTACGGGCGGTTTTTCTGAAAGCTCGACAGGGAGTGCTACATTTAATTTTGACGATGAGACTAACACGTCTTTTTATGTCGCTTTTGAACATTTCGTGCCGCTGGTACCGAACGTAAAAGTCAACTACACCAGTCTGGACAGCAAAGGGAACACCGATCTACAGGCGTCGTTCGACTTTGACGGTAATACGTATGAAGAAAATACGACGTTGCTGACCGAAACGAACATTGATACCACTGACTTTATCTTGTACTACGAGATTTTCGACAATGATTTAGTGAGCTTCGATATTGGTGTAAACGGTAAATACATTGATGGCACTTTGTATGTAGAAGATGCCGACAGTGGCGAAAGTGGTGAAACGGCATTCAAGGGTATTATTCCAATGGCCTACAGCCGTGTGCAGGTTGGTCTGCCATTTACCGGTTTGTCTGCGTATGCCGAAGGTAGCTACTTGTCGTTTGACGACCACAAGGTGAGCGACTTCCAGGTTGCATTAACCTATTCATTTGTAGAGAACCTGGCAATCGATATGACACTACAAGTTGGCTATCGCGATATCACTGTTGATATCGAAGATCTTGACGATGTATACGCCGATTTAGGCTACGACGGTGTGTTTGCCGGACTGGAAATTCACTTCTAGTCCATTCAGTAATAAAAAAGCTAATTTTATTCTTTCCAGTTATCAGTAAAACTCATTAGCCTTGTAGCATGCAAATAAGGCTAATGAGTTATGTCAGCAAATTCTAATCAAACAAACGGCGCACCCGGGCCGATTATCAGTGAGCCGCAATGGAATGCCATTACGCAGGCTATTGCCGGGTTAAACGCACAGCAGCTTAGCTGGGTAAGTGGCTATCTGGCCGGTTTGGCTGCATCTGGTCAAGCGTTGCCGCAATCGGCAGGTGCCGTTGCCAGCGCAGAAACTGCAGGTGATGCACCGGTTCTGACTATTCTGTATGGTTCGCAAACGGGTAATGCCAAAGGCATTGCGCAATCTTTGCAAGCCAAAGCGGAAGCGGCAGGTTACACCAGCAAATTGCTAAGCATGGCTGATTACAAGCCACGTCAAATCAAAGCTGAAACCCACGTGGCGATTGTTGCCAGTACCCACGGTGAGGGTGAGCCGCCCGATGACGCTATTGAACTGCACGAATTCCTCGGCAGCAAAAAAGCGCCTAAGAATGCCAATCTGAAATACTCGGTATTGTCGTTGGGTGATTCCAGCTACGAGTTCTTCTGCCAGACAGGTAAAGATTTCGATGAGCGTTTAGCAAAGCTTGGCGCCACAGCAGTCGTACCTCGTGTGGACTGCGACGTTGATTATGAAAGCGAAGCGCAAGCCTGGTGCGAGAAGTTTATTGAGTCGCTAAAAAGTGACTTTACGGCACAAGCCGGTGCAGCAGTAGCTATGCAACAAGGTAGTGCGGTACAAGCGGTCGCTGCTGCGCAAACTTACACCAAAAAAGCACCTTTTACTGCGACTTTGCTGACGTCACAGAAAATTACTGGTCGTGACTCGGTGAAAGATATTCGCCACATCGAAATCAGCCTGGAAGACTCTGGTATTCAGTACCAGGCGGGTGATGCGCTGGGTGTATGGTTCAAAAACGACACTGCGTTAGTAGAAGAGCTGATCGGTTTAATTGAAGCCAATGCTGACGAAACTGTGGAAGTCGACGGACAGTCGTTGACACTGGCTGAGGCGTTAATCAGTAAATTGGAGTTAACACTAAGCTACCCGGGATTTGTAAAGGCGTATCAGGAAGCCACAGGCTCAGAAGCGCTGGCTAAATTACTGGAAGACAAAGCGGCGTTGCGTGAATATCTGGCAGACCGACAAATTGCTGACATCGTTCGCGATTATCCTGCAGCGGTTGCGGCACAAACTTTTGTAAACGCATGTCGTCCAATTACACCACGTTTGTATTCTATTGCTTCGAGCCAGTCTGAAGTAGAAGACGAAGTTCACCTAACCATTGCACACGTTGATTACGACGCGTTTGGTAAGCGTCATCAGGGTGGTGCGTCTGGTTACCTTTGCGAACGTCTTGAGGAAGGCGGTGAAGTAGAAGTATTCGTAGAGCCTAACGACAACTTCCGCTTACCAGCGAACCCGGATACGCCCGTGATCATGATTGGACCGGGTACCGGTATTGCGCCGTTCCGTTCATTTATGCAGGAACGCGATGCCCAGGGCGCAGAAGGCAAGAATTGGTTGTTCTTTGGTAACCCCAACTTTACGCAGGATTTCCTGTATCAGCTGGAATGGCAGGCCTATGTGAAAAGTGGCTTGTTAAGCCGCATTAGCCTGGCTTTCTCTCGCGACCAGGCTGAGAAAATTTACGTGCAGGATCGTTTGCTGGAAGAAGGCAAAGATGTATTTGCATGGCTGGAAGAAGGGGCACACGTGTATGTGTGTGGTGATGCAAACCGCATGGCAAAAGACGTAGAAAACGCCTTGCTGGACATCATTAAAACCCACGGTAACAAAGACGACTCGGAAGCCAAAGCGTACTTGCTGGCTCTGCGTAAAGCAAAACGATATCAGAAGGATGTCTATTAATGAGTGATTCTAAGTCTCCTTATATTGTAGAAGGCAAGCTGGCTGACAACGAGCGTTTGAAAGCCCAAAGCCGTCATTTGCGCGGAACCATTGAAGCCGATCTGAAAGACCCGTTAACCGGTGGTTTTACCGCCGATAACTTTCAGCTGATCCGCTTCCACGGTATGTACCAACAGGACGACCGTGACATTCGCGCAGAACGTAACAAACAAAAACTGGAACCGCTGCATAATGTCATGCTGCGTGCCCGTTTACCAGGTGGCATTATTACACCTGAGCAATGGCTGGTTATCGACAAGTTCGCCGAAGAACACACCATGTATGGCAGTATTCGTTTAACCACGCGTCAGACATTCCAGTTTCACGGTGTATTGAAGCCAAACATTAAATTGATGCACCAGACACTGAACAAAGCCGGTATTGATTCTATTGCTACCGCGGGTGACGTAAACCGAAATGTGTTGTGTACGTCAAACCCTGTTGAATCACAGGTACATCAGCAGGCTTATGACTGGGCGCGTAAGATCAGTGAGCACTTACTTCCTAAAACCCGCGCTTATGCCGAAATCTGGTTAGATGGCGAGCGTTTGGAAACCACAGATCAAGAGCCTATTCTGGGTGACAACTACTTGCCACGTAAGTTTAAGACAACGGTTGTGATCCCGCCGCAAAACGATGTGGACGTGCACGCAAACGATCTGAACTTTGTAGCCATTGCTGAAAACGGTGAACTGGTAGGTTTTAACGTGCTCGTTGGTGGCGGTTTGGCCATGACGCACGGCGATAAATCTACCTATCCGCGCAAAGCTGATGACTTTGGTTTTATCCCTCTGGAGCACACGCTGGCTGTTGCTGAAGCAGTTGTAACTACGCAGCGTGACTGGGGTAACCGTGTAAATCGTAAAAATGCGAAAACCAAGTACACCCTTGAACGCGTTGGCGTAGATAACTTCCGTAAAGAAGTTGAACAGCGTGCGGGTGTTGAATTTGCGCCAAGCCGTGCTTACGAATTTACCAGCCGTGGTGACCGTATTGGCTGGGTTGAAGGTATCGACGGTAAGTTCCATTTAACCCTGTTTATCGAAAACGGCCGAATCCTGGATTATCCGGGCAAAACCCTGAAAACCGGTTGTCGTGAAATCGCGAAGATTCACCAGGGCGATATGCGAATGACCGCTAATCAGAACCTGATCATTGCGGGTGTACCGGCGGACCAGAAAGACGCGATCGAGGCATTGGCCCGCGAACATGGCCTGATTCAGCCTGATGTTACCCCTCAGCGCATGGATTCAATGGCGTGTGTTGCCTTGCCGACCTGTCCGTTGGCGATGGCCGAAGCTGAACGATTCCTGCCAGGTGCTGTAGACCAACTTGATACGTTAATGGCCAAGCATGGTCTGAGCGATGACAGTGTTATCTTCCGTGTTACCGGCTGTCCGAATGGCTGTGGTCGTGCGATGTTGGCGGAAGTGGGCCTTGTTGGTAAAGGGCCTGGTCGCTATAACCTGCACCTTGGTGGTAACCGTGAAGGTACGCGTATTCCTCGCATGTATAAGGAGAACATCACCGAGCAGGAAATTCTGGACATTCTGGATGACCTGTTAGGCCAGTGGGCAGCAAATCGTCAGACTGGCGAAGCGTTTGGTGATTACGTGGTACGCGCAGACATCATTAAACCCGTGGTAAATTCCGCTCAGGATTTTTATGACTAATCACGAACTAAGCCAGATTAGTCAGCCACTCAGCCTCGACATTTCCGAGTCTGAGCTGGCTGAAATCAATCAGGAACTGGAGCAAATGGATGCGGCCAGCCGGGTACGTTGGGCCATGGCCAACCTGCCTGGTGAGCAAATTGTGTCGTCGAGCTTTGGCGCACAATCAGCGGTGATGTTGCATTTGTTGACCCAGGCCAGACCTGATATTCCGGTAGTGCTAACCGATACAGGCTATTTGTTTCCGGAAACTTATCAGTTTGTTGATGAACTGGTTGAAAAACTCAACCTGAACTTAAAAGTGTACAGCTCAGACATCTCTCCTGCCTGGCAAGAAGCGCGTTTCGGCCGCTTGTGGGAAAAAGGCATTGAGGGCATTGAGCAGTACAACAAAATGAATAAGGTTGAGCCCATGCAGCGCGCGTTGAAGGAGCTCAACGTAGGTACTTGGTTTGCTGGTCTACGCCGTAGTCAGGCTGACACGCGTCAGCGTTTGCCTGTGTTACAAAAAGTCGGAAAGCAGTTCAAACTGTATCCGATAATCGATTGGTCTAACAAAGACTTACATTACTACCTCAAAGACAATGGCTTGTCTTACCATCCGCTTTGGGAGCAGGGGTATGTATCGATTGGCGACTGGCACACAACGCAATCCCTTCAGGAAGGTATGAGCGAACAGGATACCCGTTTCTTTGGGTTGAAACGTGAGTGCGGCCTTCATGAATTCGGTGACGGCATTTAGCCGTCACTGCCTTTTCTTCTTCCTGTCAACAGGCCCTAACCTGTCTTAACTTGTCACCGTGAAGTAGCGGCGAAACAGTTGCTGCACGTCAGCCAGCAAGTTCGCTGATTCATTGCGTGGTATTAATTTCGCAAGTTCTGCACCTACCGACGTAAAGCGATAATACGTTAACCACAGACTGGCATGTTTAGGCGTCAGCTGTAGCTGCGTTTTCGAAAACTTAAGTAACTGCGACGTTCCTTTTGGTAATAGTCCGGTTTCGACCTCTGTTGCATACAACAACTTCATGTTGCTCAGGGCCAGTATGTCGGTGTAGGTCAGGCCATGTTGAGATAATTGCACTGCGCCATTCGACGCAGGAGACAGCAAGCTCAGCAGTCCGGCTTTAACGTGATACCCGGTTATGATGACAGGTGTAGGATCCTGATTCCGTCGGCAGGCTAATTGGCAGGCCCGGCTGAAAAGTTCGGCATCTCGCTGAGTCAGTTTAGTCAGTGTTTCCAGCGTTCTGAGCGAAAAGCTACCTGGTCGTTGCACCTCAACGGCAAGGATTTTTCCCCACAACTCCTGCATTTCAGCAGCATAGATATTTTCCGCCATAGCAGTAAAGGCGTGAAACCAGTCGGGATCAATTTGTTCTGTAGAACTTTCTGAGTAAGACACGCCCATGGCAATTGTCATAATACTCTTTAAGTTATTTAACCGGTTTTGTTCTTTCAATCGTCTGAAATTAGCCAATTCCTGTGGTTCGAAACCCCTGAAATCGACGGCGTGGGGTGTGACGCCTATTTGCGCAAACCAATAGCTAATACGCTGCTGCATTACGGTACCGGACGCGCCGCTTTGCTGAGTCCCGGCCTTTTTACGACCCGATGTTGGGTCGGTCTTAACGCCTGGCTTTTGCGTCGTTATACCTCCGGCGAGATGAGGTGGCGCATTTGAAGGTATTTTCATCTATTTGAGCACTAAAAGTGGCGAAGATACGTACTTGTGTATTACTTTAGTGTATAGCGAGATTGCTTTGCAAATTGGCTTTTAAGCGGTAGGATGTGATTAATATGTATGAGATACCAAAGTACTGATGTCAGCGGAATACGATAACGACGAGCTGGTTTTCCTCGATGAAGATAGTCATCAGGAGCTCGATGATAAAAATAAGCGCCAGTGGAATATTCTGATTGTTGATGATGATGAAGAAATTCACACTGTCACAAAGCTCGCGTTGTCTGGCTTGGTTGTACATGATCGAACTCTCAATTTTTTGCATGCAAACTCGGGTAAGCAGGCAAAAGAAGTCCTGGATGAACACGGGCGCGATGTGGCAATACTGTTGCTCGATGTTGTTATGGAAACTGACGACGCGGGGTTAACCGTCGTTGAGTATCTGCGTGAGACCCTTAAGCTGCATGAGCCGCGTATCATTTTACGTACCGGGCAGCCGGGTTTTGCTCCCGAAGAGCAAATCATCAAAACCTACGACATCAATGACTATAAGATGAAAACCGAACTGACGCGGGCAAAGTTGCTCACGACAGTCATCTCTTCAATTCGGTCTTATCAGCAAATTCTTACCATTAACCAAAGCCGGTTAGGCTTGCAGAAAATTATTCACTCATCCGCCAATTTGCTGGAAGAACATTCTATTAAGGGCTTTTGCGAGGGGATTGTCACGCAAATCAGTTCGCTGATTGGCCTGGAAGCAGAGGGCATTGTGTGTGCCAGAGCCGGATCCGTGTTAGACAGAGACGACGATGGCGTGTATGTATTGGGCGCAGCAGGTGACTATGCGCCTTATATAAACGAACGCATCGAAGAACTGCACAACGAATTGATTGTTGACAGTGTATCGCGTTGCTTGCGTCAAAAAGAGCATATCTTCGGGGAAGGTGTGTCGATTTTGTATCTCAACAGTTCCGGTTTCGAAGCCGCGGTGTATTTGAATCTGTCACATGATATCAGTGACTTAGATCGACAATTGCTGGAAGTTTTCTTAACCAGCATTTCTGTAGGCTATGAAAACGTTTATCTGTTTCACGAACTTCGCAATGCGGCATTTCGCGATTGGCTTACCCGATTGCCCAACCGCAATGAATTTATCAAGATTCTGGACACACATTCCAAGGTAAACCAAGACACCCAGATGTGTGCAGCCTTGGTTGACGTTAATCAGTTTTCCGACATCAACGACGGGCTTGGCCAGGAAACCGGTAATGAACTACTCAAAGCCGTAGCAAATCGATTAAATGAGAGCTTTGGTGCCGATGTACAGAAGGGGCGTATCGCCGCGGACGTATTTGGCCTGCTAGGTCCGGCAAATGTGGTTACTCCCGATAAAATCAATGCCGCCTTTCAACAGCCGTTTACCGCAGATGACCATACCATGCCGCTTAATGTAACGATTGGCCTGTGTGAGTTGGATGACAAGAATAAAGTGTTGGGCGTTGATTTGTTGAAGCGTACTAACATTGCACTGAATCGGGCTAAAAAGGTCCCCAATACCAATTACGAGTATTTTGCGCCTGAGATTGAAGAGCAGACTACCTGGCGTCTACACCTTATTCGACGTCTGCGATCTGACTTTGCTAATCGCAAACTCGAACTGTGGAGTCAGCCGCAAATTGAGTTGGCAAGTGAAAAAGTGATCGGCATGGAAGGGTTGTTGCGTTGGCCTGATGGCAACGGTGGCTATATTTCACCGGCGGAGTTTGTGCCATTAGCTGAGTATTCCGGGCTGATTGTTGATATTGGTCATTGGGTACTGGAAGAGTCCTGCCGCCGTTTGCAAGAACTTAAAAAGCTGGGCTACCCACATTTGCGTGTCGCGGTGAACGTGTCTATTCCGCAATTCCGCGACCCGGAATTCGTCAATAAAGTGAAGCGTTTACTGACTGAGTACAATTTGCCACCCAGCCTGTTGGAGCTGGAAATTACCGAAAGCGTGGTAATGGATGAGCCACAAATTGTTATTGATGCACTCACTGACTTAAAAGAGTTTGGTGTCACCATTGCTATCGATGACTTTGGCACAGGCTTTTCGTCTATGAGTTATTTACAAAAGCTTCCTTTGCATCGTTTAAAAGTGGACCGTTCTTTCGTTAAGGATATTGGTGTGGGTGAATCCGCCCTGATCGCCGAGACCATTGTGACGCTGGGTAATAAGCTCGGACTCGTTACCATTGCTGAAGGAATAGAAAAGCGTGAACAAGCCAATCACATGATTAAGTTGGGCTGTGACGAGGCGCAAGGTTACTTGTTTGGCAAACCCATGCCGTTTAACGAACTGATTGCGTTTTTGGCGGAGCATGACGCGAATAACGGTTAGTGTCCGCTATTTCAAATAAGCGTGTAATTTATTTCTGATGGCGCTGAGCTGATTGTTAAGCGCCGCTTCATTCTGCTTTAACCACCGGTTGTTTCTGCCTGACGGGTGAGGCAATACAAACATGCTCTCGTCACCTAGGTGGGCATTGACCGCTTGAGTGAGCGTCGAATAGGTTGGCAAATAGTACTTCTGTGCATAACTGCCGACCAGAATAGTAAGGTCAGGCTGAATCAATTGCCATATTCGGTTATGCCACGCTGGTGCACATGCCGGACTGGGCGGTGCATCCCCTCCGTTTTTCTTTCCAGGATAGCAAAAGCCCATTGGCATAATTGCAAATAATGTGGGGTCATAAAATTGACTGCGACTTACATTCAGCCAGCCCCGCAGTCTGTCCCCGCTGGGATCATTCCACGGAGTATGACTGTTGTGGGCTAACAGACCCGGGGCCTGACCAATAATTAAGATCCTGGCGTGAGGGTGAAGTTGCACAACCGGTCTGGCTGGAAGAGGGAGTGATGATTGGCACAAGCTGCAGTGACGTATATTTTCCAGCGTATGCTGGAATGTACCTGAGTATATTTTATTATTCGTGTTGCTTGTCATAAAGCTGTAACAAAACTATGTTCTTCGATTGAAAAATCGTCAGCAATGCAGTAGTATTAACATATCGTTAATTATTGGAGAAGTCCCATGCGTAAATTTTTAGTAGCTTCTGTGCTGGCGGCAAGTGCTTTCACGGCGCAGGCAAACGCGGGTAACGATAAAGCTTTTGCATGCATGGATGCCAAAACGTTTGAAATTAACAGCAGCTGCATGGTTGATACAATTAGTAACAACATGCATTTCAAAGCCGCTCAACAATCTATCGTTGAGGTAGCCAACGCAAACTCGGCTGAATACGCCATTGCCACAATGACGTTTGACGCTAAAAAAATGACAATTGATATCGTCGCTCACCGAGATGCATTGCTAGTAAAAAATAACCTAGCACAGCCTAATCGCTAATCGCTTAAAGCATATTAAACAAAAAACCGGAGTTAAGCTCCGGTTTTTTGTTTCTGGTGAAAAGAGGTAGCGGACTTAGTCTGAAAATACCCGATTGAGTCCATTCAACGCCGCAACCCGATATGCTTCGGCCATAGTCGGGTAGTTAAATGTGGTATTGACGAAGTACTCTATGGTATTACCGCCGCCATCTTGTTGCATAATTGCCTGCCCAATGTGAACAATCTCAGAGGCACGCTCACCAAAGCAGTGAATACCGAGTACTTCTTTGGTTTCCCGATGAAATAGAATTTTTAAGCTACCAACCTGTGTAGAAGCAATTTGTGCTCTTGCAAGGTGTTTAAACTGAGCTCGGCCAACTTCATAAGGCACTTTCATTTGTGTCAGTTCTTGTTCGGTTTTACCCACTGAACTAATTTCCGGAATCGTGTAGATACCAGTAGGGATGTCATCTACCAGATGGGCATTCGCATTGCCGCTTAACATCGCTTCAGCAGCAAATCGCCCTTGGTTATAGGCAGCAGAAGCAAGGCTTGGATACCCTATAACATCACCCACTGCATAAATGTTTTCAACCTCGGTCTGGTAGTTGCTGTTCACTTTCAACTGGCCTCGAGAATCCGCTTTTAAGCCAACATTCTTGAGGTTAAGCATATCTGTATTACCGGTTCTGCCGTTTGCGAACAACAAACAGTCTGCCCGCATCCGTTTGCCTGATTCCAGGTTCAGGATCACGCTGTCATCGCGCCCTTCTACCGAGCTATACGATTCGGTATGGCGAATTACAACGCCGTTGTTCCACAGATGGTAGCTAAGCGCATCAGAAATTTCTGCGTCAAGAAATGACAGCAGCCGATCACGCATGTTAACCAGGTCAACCTTCACGCCAAGACCGCGAAAAATTGATGCGTATTCTGTACCGATAACCCCTGCACCATAAATAATGATGGTTTGCGGTTCATGATCCAGATTTAATATGGTGTCTGAGTTGTAGATGCGTGGGTGAGAAAAGTCGATATCTTTGGGGCAATAAGGGCGTGAGCCTGTTGCAATAGCGATTTTCTCGCCGGTAATAATTTCTTTTGAATTATCAGCGCGTAAGATCTCAACAGTATGCTGATCAATAAAACTGGCTTCACCGTGGATCAGTGTTACGCGGTTTCTGTCGTAAAACGACGAGCGTAGACGAGTTTGCTTTCTGATCACGCCACTGGCGTGTTGCATAATGTCAGAGAAGGTCAGGTTCCGCGAAACGTGGTTATCGGCAAACAGCGGTGTTGAGTTGTACTCAATAAGACGGCTAACTGAATGTCGGAGTGCTTTTGACGGTATTGTTCCCCAATGGGTACAACCGCCGCCAACCGCATCGTATTTCTCGATAACGGCAACGCGTTTTCCAGCTTTAGCAAGCTGCATTGCCGTCCCTTCGCCCCCAGGGCCAGTACCAATTACAATAGCGTCAAACTGAAATTTGGGTTTTGCGGTCTTCTTCGTTGTCATGATTTTGCGCTGCACTTGCCTGAAGTTGTGGAATATTTCGGATGGTTATGTCCCATATTAGCCAAAAATAACTGATATGTTTAGGGATTTATTTGTAGCCATTGGTCTGATGTCGTCGTGTGTGAATACAGGACTGAATCGATTCAGTGATCCGATGGAATGGTGGATACGGGAAACGTTAGTGCGAATTGGGTTCCTCTGTGCGAGGTACGTTTAATTTTTATATCGCCATTAAAGGCTTGATACATCCAGGCCTTCGCCATATGTAGTCCCAAGCCGGTATGTTGTTTGTGTCGCTTACTGGTAATAAATGGGTCAAAGATCTGTTCCTGAATCGATTCGGGTATACCACATCCATTGTCTGTCACGGTAATCTCAACCTTGTCGGGAAATGAGGAGCCTTCAATAATGACCTGATTCGCGTTTCTGTCATTAAATGCGTGGGCCAGGGTATTGCTGAGCAATATTTGGATGATTTGTGAAAATGCACCCGGGTATCCTTCAATTTCCAGGTCATCACCAATGGCGTTTTTCACTGTTACGTGATGTTGTTTGAACAGGCCGGCCATACTGCGTTCGAGATCCATAATAGTTTGGCGTACCTTGAAGCGGGTAAAGTCATCTTTGGCGCGTTCAAAAGAAAGACGTTTGAAGCCTTTAACCAGACTAATTGCCCGATGATTGTTGTCGTTGGCTAACGAAAGAGTTTTGTCAGTTTGACTTATAAAATGATGAAACTGTTCTTTAGTGAGACCTTCATTGGCCTGCCTGCGCAGTGCATCCAGTAAGTTTTTTAAATTTGAAAGCGCCATGTTGGTAGCACCAACCGGTGTATTCAACTCATGGGCGAGGCCGGCTACCATAATACTTAGCGAAGACAGTTTTTGTGATTCTGCCAGTTCTTCAATTAGGACGGTTTGCTGGTCAAGCGCGGTTTTCAGTGAATCCCTCTCCACTTTTATTGCTTTGCTAAGACGTTGTAGACGCTGAATATGCTTAACATATAAAAACAGCACAAGTAACCCAAACATACATAACCCCAGGGCATACAATATGGCTGTTTGAAACGCATTGGTTTGCAGGGCTGGCAATACATCATCACGGCTTTTGGTGAGTAGGTAGATGTCGGGTAAACCTCCGGTTTCAAGGAACGATGAGTTTATGCGCTGGGCGGTTACCACTGTGTTGTTTAGTGTTTGCGTCGTTATACTGTCTTGGGTGGAAAGTTGGTGCCACAAAGAGGGGATTTCGACCACGATGTTGGCTGGTGCTTTTATCAGGTCGACGCTCCATTCTTTGCTCTCCATCGGGTGCAAAATCCATTTTGACGTGCCAGCACCGACAAGTAGGGCACTCTCCGGCGTATTGAGAGACTTCAAGCTGCTAAGCAGAGGCCTTAAATCAAAGTTTATAACCAGCAGACCCGTGCCTAGTTCAGCTTGTTCGGCTTTGGTTACCGCTCTGATTGTTGGTTGAAAAGGGCGTTGCACTTCCCCGTTTTCGATATTCAGATCAATTGGCGTAATAAAAATCTCATTGGGGGCTAACTGTATGCCAGCGCTGAAATAGTATCTCGCCGCTTTGTTTTGAAGTGCTGATTCTTCTACCGAATACAGTGTGTTGTCAGGCGCTTTTTCCAAACGGATTTTTTCGTTTCCATTTTCATCCAGCCATCTGACCTGAAGCAATTCGGGATAAACGTAAAACAGCGTTCTGAATGCGCGCCTTATGGTATTTTCTTCTGGCTGCAATAGCTCAAGTTCATGTTTAAACAGTCGCATGACTGTTTCGATTTCACTTATTTTTCGATTAATTAATACCGATGCAGTATCAATTTGGGAGCGTTGTGTAACTCGGATAGGATGTTGCAGCGAGGCTAATTTGTCAGAATAGGCAAAATATCCCACGATCGCGGCAACGCAAAGTACAAATACAATCCATACAAAACTCCACACATAGCGTAAAACTCCCTGTTGCAGCTTCATTTTGGTCCGCGATAGTGATCGGTTAACCAGTCCAGCGCGTCAGCTAACGGCATTGGCTTCGCGTATAAAAATCCTTGGGCAAATTTAAAATCATTTTCCAGCAGTAACCTTTCCTGTTCTTTACTTTCGATGCCTTCTGCAATGACATCAAAGTTAAACCTGTGTGCAACGCGCGCTATCATCTGAATGACATGCAGCGCATTTTCGCGATTAGGACTGGTAAGGTCATGCACAAACTGACGGTCGACTTTAATGGTAGTCGCTACCAAATTGGTAAGCTGTGACAGCGATGAATAGCCCGTACCAAAGTCGTCAATGCTAACGTTAACACCGAGCTTGATCAATTTGCTCAGCACGGGATTAAGTAATTGGTAGTCCTGGGTTGCCTGGCTTTCAGTAATTTCGATTTCGAGCATCGATGGTTTGACTTGCCCTGTCTTTATAAAGCTTTCTATTGCCTGGTAAATGGCCGGATGAGAGACGTCATTGTACGCCAGATTAAATGAGACAGGCAGAGAGTAGCCGGCGTTTTGAAACTGTCTGATTATTTGAACTGTCATATGTAACACCAATTCAGACAGTTCCAGACTCATACCCGACGCTTCAGCTATGGGGATAAAGTCACAGGGCGGGCAGAGGGTGCCATCGGGCTTTTGCCATCTTAATAACGCCTCAAACCCTACCGGTTGACCGTTTTGCATATCTACTTTTGGTTGTAATGCGAGATAAAACCCCTGCTGTTCTGAAATGGCTGTTTTTAGTTCCGATAAGATATTCATTCTCTGAGCTAAGGTATCGAGCATGTGCGTATCGAATTCAAGCACGTGTAAGTTTCGGAATTTTGCTTTGTTTAGTGCCAGGTTAGCGACAATAGCAACCTGATTAATAGACAAAGACGGAATGTCGGAAAAGTGAAGAATCCCTACCTGGACCTGTTGTTGAATTTCTACCGTGTCTACGTGCAACGGAAGTGCTCTAAACTGCTCTATTTCGTAGATCTTAGGCAGCTTTGTTCTGGAAAAAACCACAGCCACCGTATCTTCATCCCAACTGGCTATTAGCGTACCAGTGGGAAATTGAGCTTTTAGCGAAACTACCAGCGCTTTTCTGATGTCATTAGCGTAATGATGGCCGACCATCATTTCCGTGGCGTCCAGATTTTGTAATCTGAACAATAAGAGCGAACAAGCGTTGCGCTGTGCAACGTTGAGTTGATTCAGTTCACGTATCAGCCAGTTGCGATTTTGTAAGTTAAAGTCCATATCCAGGTAAGCAAGCTGACTTAACCTGTCCATTAGTGCCTGATTGACGAAGCCACTGCTAATATTTTCAGCAAACACCTGTAAAAGAGAAACATGGCTGTCATCCAGGCTATTGGGCGAGTCAATCAGCATCAGGTATTTTCGGTCATCAAACTGACTGGTATCAAAAAACAAGACTGAGAAATTCTTATCGAAGACGTGTTGTTTTGTGTCGATACATGTCGCAATCGCTTCTTTAATAGTGTCTCGTACGATAGTGGGGTACAGTGAAAAAACGTGGGCTAATTCAGTATTAATCAAGGGACGAAAATGTTGACTGGCGGCAACGATAGGGATGTCCGTATAGGGTTGTTCTCCATCACTTGTTAGAGCGCAAATAATACCGCCAGAATTCGGAACGCTGATAACTTGTGCAATTTCTTCCAGCACGGTTTGGGCGAACGCATCGACATCTTGTTTCGCTGTAAGCGCTCTCGATGCATCTACGATCATTTGAAGGCCGCGACGCGCCGCATAGAGTTCATGTGACATTTGCCAGGTACGCAGGTTACTCATTACGATGCTGGTTAGCTTCTCGGCATCTAGATCGGCTTTGTTCCAGTATTCGGCAATATCGTAGTCTTGTACCGCCTTCTGTCGGGGATTAATGCCAGGCTGGCCTGTAAGTAACACGATCCTTACCAGTGAGTCACCCAGGATATTCCTGACAGTGTCAATCAGGTAAAAGCCTGCATCATCGGTTTCCATGATAATGTCGAGTAGAATAAGGCTGATATCTCGATGCCTGGAGAGAACGGTTGCGGCTTGTGCTGCGGAGTTGGCTTTTATGAGCTCTATTTTCTTGCCCATGAACGTGAAGTTGGCTAAAGCCAGTGCAATAACGTCCTGGTAAGACTGGTCGTCCTCGACACTAAGCACTTTCCAGGTTTCTGTTGTCCCCTCGACTGATGTACCAGGCGACGCTGAGAATTCAAATAGTTCATTCATGTAAGCATACCTGCCAAAAAGTTAGCAAAACACTGATCCAGTTGATGGATGAACTGGTGGGCGCGGTACGCTGTTCGTTTGCACATTTCCCTGTGTGAGTGAGGTAAATGCCAAACTCTCTTTTACGACAAGAATCCGGCGCCTTCTTAGACTAAAGTATTATCGGTATTGGCAGGAATTCAAGTTTCAGACAATAAAAAACGGCAATGCCCTATAGGGGATTGCCGCTTTCTAGAACGTGGCGTGCTTAGGCGAACTGAACTTCGAGTTGAGATACTTTTAGCCATTTCTCTTTCTGTAAAACCAAAGAGTGCTTAAGTTCTTTGTATTTAAGGTCGAGCTCAAGACGCTCCATACTTCGCATCAGGTGTTTCTTACGCAGGTTCATTATGCGCTTTTTCGTGGTGTAGTAATCGGTCATTTTTTGGAGTAGAACGTCGTACTCTTTCTGCAAGGTTTGCATGACCTCTTCCGCGTTTGGTAGCTTGGAGACTTTCTGACTTGCACGTTTTAATTGCATCGCCGCGCGGGCTTTTTCAATACGTTCTTCCGGGCAGGTGCGCAGGTTCTTTGTCAGACCTACAAATGACAGACCTTTGATTAGCCATTTTGTTGGGTCAAACTGATACCAGCGAATACCGTTGCGATAGTCATATTCAAAAATATGGTGAAAGTTGTGATACCCCTCACCGAACGTGAAGAAGGCCAGAATGCCATTGTCACGTGCACTGTTAGTGTCGGTGTAAGGCTGACTGCCCCAATAGTGTGCCAACGAATTAATGAAGAATGTAACGTGGTGAACCGCGACTAGGCGAAACACGCCAGCGAGTAAAATCATGCTGAAAATGTCGCCATTTAACCAACCCAAAAAGCCAGTCAGGCCAAAGTTAGCAATCAGCACAATTGGCAGGTAGTGGTTGTGTTGCCACATAACCACTTTGTCTTTCTGCAAATCTTTACAGTTGCTGTAGTCGTCGTAGCGATGTGACTGGTATTCACGCAGCATCCAGCCAATGTGTGAAAACCACAATCCCTTACCTGCGGAATAGGGGTCTTTGTCGTCTTCGTCGACGTGACGGTGATGAACCCGGTGATCAGATGACCAGTGGAGAATACTGTTTTGCAGCGCCATTGCGCCACCAATTGCCAGCACAACTTTTACGACAGGGTGAGCATCATAGGTCTTGTGTGACCACAAACGGTGGTATCCCGCTGTTATAGACATGCCCGTTGCGTAAAACAACACTAGGGTGGTTACGATTTCGGTGGTGTCAAATCCCTGTGTCATTGCCCAATAAGGCACACCAACAAATGCGATGAGTCCGGTGATAACAAACACCAGAATATTGGTGATGATTAAACGTGGCTTTTTCATATGATACAACTCAGCTTACAACTGTACGCTAATTTAGCCTCAAATCGCGTGTTTCGCAAGGAAAATAGGGGTAATATTAACCCTAAGAATAAAGAGAGGACTGCTGTTGAGTCGCCAGGAACAGAAATTAAAAACGCGCCAAAGTATAATTGATGCGGCATTTCAACTGCTTAACGAAAACCGCACATTATCGGCTATAAGTTTGCGCGAAGTCGCTCGGGAAGCGGGTATTGCCCCTACGTCGTTTTATCGCCATTTTAAGGATATGGACGAATTGGGTCTGACGTTAGTTGATGAGGCCGGGTTAGCATTGCGTCAGTTAATGCGTCAGGCTCGCCGACGTATTGCGTCGGGTGGCGGCGTTATTGATACGTCGGTTGATACGTTTATGGAGTTCATTACAGCCAGCAGCAATGTGTTTCGATTGCTCCTGCGCGAACACACAGGTACGTCAGCGGCCTATCGTCTGGCGGTTTCGAGAGAGATCCAGCATTTCACCGATGAGTTGAGTGATTACATTATCGAGCAACTCAAAATCCCACACGATATTGCCGTGCTCCAGGCTGAGGCCATGGTGCGATTAGTCTTCAGCGCCGGTGCAGATGCATTGGAAGCTGACGCGATATTGAAAGCCGCTATCAGTGAAAGAGTGAAGAAGCAATTGCGCTTTATTCAGTTAGGCAGTTTGGCTTTTTGGCAAAAGTGGCCCGACTAACCGGGCCGTGTGAATCACTTCTTGCGTCGCAAAAAGACGCCGGATTCCATGTGATCGGTAAACGGGAACTGATCAAATAAAGCGGCCCGCGTAACTTCATGGGTTTTCGATAATGCCGACAAATTATCGACCAGCGTGTTTGGGTTACATGAGATATAGATAATGTGCTCGAACTGGCTGATCATGGCCAACGTATCAGGGTCTAATCCGGCCCGGGGTGGGTCGACCAATACGGTAGTAAAATTCTTGCTGGTTAAGTCTATGCCTTTCAGACGCTCAAACTCGCGTTTGCCTTCCATCGCTTGAACGAATTCTTCGCTGGACAAGCGTGCAATTTGCACGTTATCGATATTGTTAACCGCAATATTGTATTGCGCCGCTTCAACCGACGGCTTGGCGATTTCTGTGCCTACAACAGAGTCAAATTCACTTGCCAATGGAATGGAGAAGTTACCCGCACCACAGTAAAGCTCCAGTAGATCGCCAGATAACGGCTTCGACTGTGAAATGGCCCATTCCAGCATCTTACAGTTAACTTCAGCGTTGGGTTGCGTAAAGCTGTTTTCGATATGTTTGAATTGATAGGTTTTACCGTTTACTGGCAGTGACTCAATAATAAAGTCATTACCGATTATTCTTTTTTGCTTTCGGGCACGGCCTATCACACTGACATTAAATGTCTGATTCAGTGTCTCGCGCATGTCGTTGGCGGCTTGCTCCCAAGTGTCATCGAGCTGGCGATGGTAAAGTAAACTGATCACACACTGGCCTGATAGGCCGCTCAGGTAATCAATCTGAAACAACTTTTTACGCAACACTTCAGACGGAGTAATGAGTTCCAGTACGCGCGTCATTAGTGCGTTGATTGTTTCTGATGCTGGTGGGAATGCATCTACCCGGTACTTTTGCTTAGTCGCCTGATCAAACATGATGTGGTAGAGGTCATCACCTTCATGCCATACGCGGAATTCTGCACGCATACGATAATGCTGGGGTGGCGAAGCGAATACATCAAGATCGTCGCGGTAGTAAGGAGCCAGCATAGCGGACAACGTATTTGCTTTATTGTCGAGCTGTGCCTGATAGTCTTTCTGCATATTTGCCTGCATCGTCTTAAATTCCCCCTACAATTAAAGGCGGCATTGTAGTGAGTTTTGTCAAAACTTCCACTTTCACGCATCTGCTATTTTACGGTAGTTTAAAAAATAAGCGAAAATAGTAAAAGGACGCTAAATAAACTCACGAACTCGCCGATAAGATCTATGAGGTGAGAGAGGGTTTTTATTATGACAGTTGATTCAATTCCAGCTGGAAAGAGTGATCCTGGGAAAGTTGAGAGTCCCAGAACAAGCTTAAACAAACAGCTTCAGCAAGAAGGCTTGCGCCAGGCGCGTGAGTTTCAGCAATCCACACAGTCTGTTCAGTTAAGCGTTTCACAAACTGCCGTGTCAAATAAAGTGGTGGTCACCGCCATGGAACAGAATGTTGTGGTGAATGAGCGTCGTTTTGACAATAGTCAGTATGCTAATGCGGCGCCAGAGGCATCCAAATCACTATTTGATTTCGAAACTGTAGCCAACAACGTACTGAAATTCGTTGGCGGTGTAGTGCGTGGGGCCGCGAAAAGTGGTGCCGATGACGAAACGTTAACCGACCTGATTGGACAAGCGCGCAGCGGTGTCGCTAAAGGTATCGCGATGGCGCAAAAAGATCTTGCCGGGCTCATGAACAGCGAGATTTCGCAAGGCATAGAAAAAAGCCGTGAGGCTATCGGAAATGGCATAAATGAACTGGAAGATGAAGTCCTGGGCAAAAGTGAAGCGGCTTCAGGTATTATGGCCCAACAGCTATTCGCGCAGAACATGAATGCTGAGCAGGCCGGACTGGTAATTAGAACCAAAGATGGCGACGAAGTGTCTTTGTATTTCGGACAGGCCAGACAGGTTAGCTACAATGCTTCCTACACTTATAATGCACCAACAAATACAGGAAGCGGTTCGTCGGCAACTTCAGAATCAGCGTCGTTCAGTTTTAACCAGTCTTTACAGTATACAGAATACAGCGGGGTCAGCTTTGCGGTTAAAGGCGACTTAGACGAAGGTGAGTTAACAGCGATCAGTGATTTGTTGAAGCAAATTACCGATGTAAGTCGCTCGTTCTTCGATGGCGATATTGAGACAGCATTTAATAAAGCACTCGAACTTGGTTTTGATGAGAATGAACTGGCTGGGTTTTCTTTACAGCTGGATCGAAAGCAAGTCAGTGAGAAAATTGCGGCCTATCAGCAAAATGAAAGCGAAGTAGATAATAAAGAAGCACTGCGTAAACAGTTAGAGCCATTAAAAGCTTACGTAGAGCAATTAAAGTCTATGCAGGACCTGTTAGACAAGACACTCGAAGTGGGTACTGATTACTCAAAAGTGATTAATGGAGTAATCAATCAAATGACAGATGTTCACGTTCCGGATGTGGTGTCAGCAATCAATCGCTTCCATCAGTTTAATAGTAAGCTGACTGACAACACGCAAACTAACTAAAAAAAATAAGCCCCCAATTGGGGGCTTAGTATTTATGGAAGAAAAGTTTGGAAAAGATTAACCGGGTACTTTGTCTTTCGCAGGCCTGACTTTCAACGTCCTGTCCTGGAAAACAGAATCATTAAACTGACCTATGATAGCGTCTACATCGCCATCGACCACCTCAATAAATCCATAGCCTTTTCGTTTTCCGGTTTTCTTATCCTTCATTAAACGGACAGATTGAACCCGAATATGATTTTCAAAGTAGGCCTTTACTGCATCTTCGTTTGCTTTATACGGTAGGTTACCAACGTAAAGCGTAGAGACATTGTCATCCATTACTGTGTCAGAGGAAGATGATACTGGTTTACTCGTAGCTAACAGCGAAGCTATCCATGGTGTAACGATACCGCTAACTAATAAAGAACCCGCTACCACTGCCGGTGTGTACGCATCTAAAGGAAACTGATGAGTGAAAAGGAAACCAACAAGTGCCAGAACGAGACTGATCAAAACACATTGCATTAAGCTGACTTTCATAATGCTACCTTAATAATATTGTTATAGAGAATAGGTTTGCATCGGAAATTTTACTCATTTATAACAAAATGAACAATATTGATTCACAAATTCCTTGCTTTGATGCTTAAATAATCGAGAATTGTTGTGAAAATAAGCGTTTAAAAAGAATTTCAATAAAAACGCCTTAAAATTACAAATAAGTGTTGACGCAAACTCTCAGGGATGTAGAATGCGCGCCAGTTCTGAGGGGCTCCAAGGCAAAAGCCGGAACCTAAAGTGATTTAGAAAAACTCAAAAAGAGTTATGAAAAAAAGCTTGACACTCTAAACTAACAGCGTATTATACGCATCCCGCTTCGGCAGGTTCTGAAAGAACGCTGAAGCAGCAAACAAGTGAGTTTGCACTGTTCTTTAACAATTTATAACAAGACAATCTGTGTGGGCACTCATTAAGAGTGTCAACAACGACAATTCAAAATTTCGATATATTTAATTGAAGAGTTTGATCATGGCTCAGATTGAACGCTGGCGGCAGGCCTAACACATGCAAGTCGAACGGTAGCAGGAAGTGCTTGCACTTCGCTGACGAGTGGCGGACGGGTGAGTAATGCTTGGGAACTTGCCTTTAGGTGGGGGATAACAGTTGGAAACGACTGCTAATACCGCATAATGTCTACGGACCAAAGGGGGCTTCG
>NZ_FQWD01000012.1 GCF_900129565.1 Marisediminitalea aggregata
GGAAAGGCAAATTCGCAAGTCTCCATTGGAGAACACGAAGTTATTCGGAAACACTCAACAGCGGGCAACGGTGTATTCGCGTGTTGAGGCAATGGCAGCACAAAGCGGGCTGGTTGGTTTTGCCTGGCATGCATTGCGCGACGGTTGTTTTTCTGACTTTGCAGACAAGCTGTTGATTGTTGATTACGACCTCTTAGTGCGAAAACCAGCACAAGTGATGAAGGGCGTATATCAATTTCTTGAACTGCCCGAGTTTCAACATGATTTCGACAATGTGGAGTTTGACTCACCAGCGTTTGATCAAAACCTTGGGATAGACGGATTGCATCGCGTGCATAAACAAGTTCAGCCCAGAGAACGAAAAACCGTGCTTCCGCCAGAGCTATTTGAGAAGTATAGTAATATGATGTTTTGGCGTGATTTGAAAAACTCAGGCGCGTTTACTTTGGTTCCTTCTAACTAATCTGCGGTTTATTGTTATGCAGTCACAGGTGCAGGCGTACATTGCAAACAATGATCTGGCAAAGGCGGCGGAGCTCTGTCTGAGTGTTAACGATTCAGAGCCTCAGTTCTGGGTATTCAATAGCATTGCTAAAGTGGCCGTTGAATATCGCAATCAACGCAATAATGATGCAGCCTTAACACATTTGGAAGAGGCGGAGCAGAAATGGCCGGACATAGCCAAACCGGTATTTTTTTGGATGGAATTGGGGCATACCCGTCGTACGCTTTTACAGTTTGAAAACGCGGCAAGCGCGTATGCTCAGGTTATCGAGATTTCTCCTGGGCATTTCTGGGCAAATTTATTTTACGTTACGTCGTTGCTAAAGCTTGGATTGGCTGACAAAGCGCATGAAGTGTTTGAACGTTTTGAATCAAAGTTTGATACCCCTGAAGAATCAAGTTCCGAATGGTTAATCCTACGCATTGAAATTGCGATAGCTCGCGATGAATTGCAGTTATTGCAGTCTTACTATCAGCTATGTGCTTATAAGATTCATCATTTTAAGCCCTATCAGCGTCATCGGTTAATTCGCTTGTTATATCACGTGAAAGATACACGCCTGGTGGCCAAATGCATACAGTCACTTATTTTTTGGTTATCTGATGATGCGAGCTGCATATATTTGTTCGCCAAGTTGTTTTACGACATAGACCGTCTTGCCAGCTGTATCAGAACGTTACTATCTATCCTGTCGTTAGAAAAAGAACCTGCCAATTATATGGACTTGCTGATTACAAGTGTATGTGAAACAGCAGAGGTCAACAGAGATAATACCTGGAAGCAGGCGAAGTGCTTTTTGGATAAGCAGTGCATTGATGGCAATTCGGCAGGCTATTACTGGCAACTTTGGCAAGATTATTTTGAGCCGCAGGCCGAAGAGTATCCCGTAATTGCGAACAAAAACTATAATGTGGGTACTGAACGCACTCTTCAGCAATTTACTTTGTTATATGCTCGTCAGTCGCAATTGCCGATAGGCCAACCTGCGCAGGCTTCACCATATTCAGTCATTAGCTGTAGTTTTGGCAGGGAGGCTTCAAAAAATCTGGAGTTAGAGAAAACAAGCTCGTCAGGGGTTGAGGTGAAGCGTTTTTCCATTGGCAATGCCATTGAATTTATCAACACACATTATCCAAAGCGTTTCTACTCCGCCTGGCGCTTAACCAGAAGCCAGGCTGATAAAGAACACCTTTTTAAATTATGTTACCTGGTTAAAATTGGGGGGATATTCGTTCCTGAGAATATGCAAGAAAATCCAGAGAAATTAGCACAGCTAACTAACTATCCGGAATCATTGCTATTAGTGAAAGGATATATGGGAATTAACACCGGGATTGTGGTGAGTAAACCAAATCATCCTTTGTTAAAAGCTATCCTTGAGCAAATAGTACAAAACCTAACAAATCGTAGCCGATTACCCGGCTTTTATACTACAGGTGCGCTATGCTGGTCTAAAGTGTATTGCCAGTATGTTAAAGAAGTCGAGCGCAGGGGGATGAACGCTAACGTACGAATAATAAGTCCTCACACCGCATTCATCTGATTCGTTAGTTTAGTGGTGCTAGCCTGCCAACAACAAAATAACCCTGAATATGTGTGTAAAAGACAGGTAGCGTTAAGCCTTCAATATGGATACAGGCCTAGCACAGGCGACCTGGATGGTGACGGCAAGATCAATTTCCAATGGCGATATGAAAGTCAGGGAAGCGCCAAATATTCCATCTGATGAATGGTAGAACCCACACCCCAACAGGCGTTGTGAACACCGCAAGCGGTACCTGATTAATGACTAACTAGTCGCCTATTACTTAAGCGGATACGGTAAAAATTTGCCGGTAAACTTATAATATATATTGTTTAATGAATATTCAGATTCTCCAAATATTTCCTTTAACTTAGCTGCTTTACAATGCGATACTTATTAATATTGATAATGGATGATTAAAGTATAGGTAAGCAGAACGTAATGAAGACTGTATTTGTCGCTGGTCATAGAGGAATGGTTGGTGCAGCAATTGTTAGAAATCTTGAAAAACGTGGTGGGGTTTCGATTATTACCCGTGCCCGAAATGAGTTGGATTTAACAAATCAACAGGCTGTATCAACGTTTTTTGCAGAGAATAAGATAGACGAAGTGTACTTAGCTGCCGCAAAAGTAGGCGGCATTCACGCGAATAACACGTATCCAGCTGAATTCATTTATGAAAACCTGATGATTGAAGCCAATATTGTTCATGCTGCACATATGAACAATGTTCAGAAATTGCTGTTTTTGGGCTCTAGCTGTATTTATCCCAAATTGGCTGAACAACCCATGACCGAGAAAGCCTTACTTACTGGCACTCTGGAAGAAACCAATGAGCCGTATGCGATTGCGAAAATCGCCGGTATTAAGCTATGCGAAAGCTATAATCGTCAGTATGGTCGCGATTACCGGTCGGTAATGCCTACCAATTTGTATGGGCCAAACGATAACTTCCACCCTGAAAACTCCCATGTTATTCCAGCCTTGCTTCGCCGTTTTCACGAAGCAGCACTACGCGGTGATGCTGAGGTTGTAGCCTGGGGCAGTGGTAAACCTATGCGCGAATTCTTGCATGTTGATGATATGGCGGCAGCCAGCGTACACGTAATGGAGCTGGATAAAGCTACTTATGATGACAATACACAGCCTATGCTAAGCCATATTAACGTGGGCACAGGTGAAGACTGCACTATCAAACAATTGGTGGAAACCGTTGCCAAGGTTACCGGGTTTAAAGGTAACATTGTTTGGGATACAACTAAGCCAGACGGCGCACCCAGAAAGCTAATGGATGTATCTCGATTGCACGCACTGGGTTGGAAGCATACTTACAATCTTGAGAGCGGCCTTAGCAATGCCTATGAATGGTTTATTGCAAACCAGGATAATTTCAGAGGTTAAAGTGGTTATAGATGCGGCACAATAGTGAAGAATTTCAATGAAATTAGTTAGTAAAATTAAGAACAAAATTGACGCATTGGGTCTTGAGAAGCACTACGCAGACTTTAGTATTGACTTACTAAGTGCAGAAGAGTTTAGAGGCTGGGCAAGAAAAGCTGGGGATATATCAAACACTTCCTGCTATGTTAAATTGTACTCAGGTGACAATGTGATCGCCGAGGGAAAAGCTAATCAATACCGTGATGATCTGCATGATTTGGGCTTTGGTAATGGTTGCAAAGGCTTCAACTTAAAAGTCAACTGGCGTGCACTGGATGCTGGTGAAAATAAATTGTCGTTGTTTATAGATGAACACAAAGTTAAGGTTATTCGTCTATCTGTAACGATTGCCGAGTTTGTTAGTTTGGCAATACAAGAGCAAAATAGACGCTAGATGCATGTAGTAGTTATTGATCCTGGATTTGAAGACCTTCATTCTCATCATGCAAATGTGAATGAAGGTTTGCACTTGTATTTCAATAATCAAAAAGCAACTTCGCTATGTACGTTGGCATCCACGCGAATAAAACTCACTACAGACGAATCTCTGATTCCAAAACATGTACAGCCACATTTTTCGACCCCTTGTTACACAAATCGACTAAGGCCTTTGGATAGTGAGCAAGAGCAGCTTTTAGCAGAGCAGTTTGCCAGGGAGCTTACATCCGCATCAGATAAAAATATCATTCAAACTTCAAGTTTCCTCGTATTTCATACCTTTTATAGTTTCCATGTGTTAGGTCTAGCAATTTGGTTGCGGCAAATTGGTGATCGTTTTAGTGGCGGCATCATTTTATGTGGCATGTTCTTCCCTGGAACTTCCCGGCTGTCAGCCAAAGTAAACATTGTTGAATTTCATAGATATTTACGATTTAAGTTAGCTGTTACCTATTTAAAAGGTGTTTCCCAAAAACAGTTGCTAGTGGTTGCGACAAGCTGTTCAGATTATATAGCTTATTATGAATCGTTGTTTGATTGCGAAGTTGCGCTTCATCCTATTGTTACTTACAGAGATGGAATTCAGCGAAATCCGCGAAATCCAGATATGCCAAAGTCAGTACTCTTATATGCAGGGAGTGTTAAGCAAGATAAAGGGCTTCAATTCATATTAGACGTTACCGAAAAATTACTTACAGATTTCCCTGCAGTTAATTTTGTCTTCCATTTAAATACTTTGTCTCCTGGGATTCGTGATTTCCCCGATGCGGAAATCACGCTAAATAAACTCGCCCAACAATATCGAAATTTAGAGTGTGTCTTTGATTATCTAAATTATGAAGCCTTTCAGAATTTATTGGATCAGGCTGATGCAATCATTTGTCACTACGATCCCGCAGTATATCGCCTTAAAACCTCAGGATTATTATGGGATTCTATGTCGAGAGAGCACATGGGAGTGATCTGTTCAAACGATAGTTGGCTTGCCAGAGAGCTTTCAGCTGTCGGAGGAAAGCCGTTTACATTTAACCATAACAAGTATGATAGTTTGCAAAATGCCATTACGCGTTGGCTTGATTGCAGCGCCCCCTATATTCAACCAAACCAATATTTTAAGACTCTTCTTAAGAGTTTCCCAGAATGGGTTGAACTGCAATGTTCAAGCTTGCACAAAGAATCTAAGACTGTTTAAATGCGGCGCTAGCCTGAGCGCGAAATGGAAAAATATATGAATAAAGCGATCTTCCACTACCATTTATTTAAAAACGCAGGGACATCCTTGGATGCTAGTTTAAAAGAAAACTTTGATGGTGATAAATGGGTTACTGCTGAGTTTCCAGCGCAACCTGCGAGAAATCGAGATCTTGCACGTCAATGGGTGAGTGAAAATCCTCAAGCATTTTGTTTCTCGTCACACACAGCGTTTTTTCCACCCCCAGAAGTGCCTGGTCGGGTTATTTTGCCAGTAATTTTTGTAAGACATCCAATTGACCGAATTGCTTCGGCGTATGCCTTTGAAAAGAAGCAGGGAGGCAATGGCTTTGGGGCGGTACTTGCCCGTAACACTTCATTCAGCGGTTACTGTGAGTCAAGGTTAGCATTAGGATACGACCGCCAGTGCAAAAATTTTCATGTCGACAGGTTTGCTTCGATGTTCGCTCCTGCTTTTGGTTCAGAGTTAGATAGAGCTTTAAAAGCATTTGAGGTACTACCTTTTGTTGGTTTAGTCGAAGAGTTTGATAAATCTTTGCGTAGGTTAGAAGACTGGTTAAAATCAGAAGGTTTTGACGATATTGCTATAGCGCCCAAAGAGCATAATGTTTCGAGAGATAACAAAGCCACGCTTGAAGAAAAACTTGATGCATTAGAGGAAGAAATTGGCTCTGAAATGTTTGTCAGACTTCTCGAAGAGAATGCTGACGACATGATCTTGTATGAAAAAGTTAAAGCTAGTTATGAGCAGTAAATTATACTGTGCTACCGACTACCCTGGCAGACACTTCCTTTAACTTTGCTGTCAAAAAGCATTATACTTCCCGCTGTGAAGGATATGTTTATCTTTTCTAATTATTGAATCGTGATGCTGTTGGGAAGTGCGTATGAGAAAAGGAATAATATTAGCAGGTGGATCTGGGACGAGACTACACCCGTTAACCAAAGTCGTTAGTAAACAACTAATGCCTGTTTATGATAAGCCCATGATCTACTATCCGTTATCTACGTTAATGATGTCGGGTATCCGGGATATTCTGATTATTACAACACCTGAAGAGCAAAATCGATTTATAGGGCTTCTTGGCGATGGCTCATCCTGGGGCTTGAATATTCAGTACGCGGTGCAACCTTCTCCAGATGGCCTGGCCCAAGCATTCCTAATTGGTGAAGAGTTTATTGGCAACAATAGTTGTTCATTGGTCTTAGGTGATAACATCTATTATGGTCACGATCTAAGAGTTTCCTTAAAAAACGCTTACGGTCAGACTAATGGCGCCACAGTGTTCGGGTACCACGTAACTGATCCTGAACGATATGGGGTTGTTGATTTCGACAATGACTGGAATGCGCTTTCTATAGAAGAAAAGCCTGCGAAACCTAAATCTAATTATGCCGTAACCGGCCTTTACTACTACGACAATCGCGTAGTGGACTTTGCCAAAGAGGTTAAACCTTCTCCTCGTGGCGAATTAGAAATCACGGATCTGAACAATATGTATCTTCAGGACGGCTCACTTAAAGTAGAACTAATGGGCCGCGGTTCTGCGTGGTTAGATACAGGTACACTGGATAGCTTATTAGATGCAGCTAATTTTGTGGCTGCCATTGAAAAACGGCAGGGTCTGAAGATTTGTTGCCCCGAAGAAGTGGCGTATCGCATGGGGTACATCGACGCCGAGCAGTTAGAAAAACTGGCTGCACCGCTTAAGAAGAGCGGCTACGGCGATTACCTGTTAAAAGTAATTCACGACCGGGTTAAATAAATACCGCGTTTTTCCTGCAGCCGGTTTGAATGAATTTTTAGGTGTAACAATACAATGCAAGTAATTGAAACCGACATCCCTGATGTCAAAATTATAGAGCCACGTGTGTTTGGTGACGAACGTGGCTTTTTTATGGAAACCTTTCGTACGGATTGGTTCAAGTCTAAATGCGCAGACGTTGATTTTGTTCAGGATAATCACTCTAAATCCAAGCAAGGTATTTTGCGCGGATTGCATTACCAGCTTCAGCAAACTCAGGGCAAGTTAGTACGTGTTGTATCTGGTGAAGTATTTGACGTTGCCGTAGACATGCGTAAAGAGTCAGAAACATTTGGGAAGTGGGTTGGCGTTTACCTGTCGGCCGAGAACAAGCGTCAGTTATGGGTACCTGCGGGCTTTGCCCATGGCTTTTATGTCACCAGCGAATCGGCTGAGTTTGTGTATAAGTGTACGGATTACTACCACCCGGAATCCGAAGTGTCGGTAAATTATAATGACCCGACCATTGGTATTGAATGGCCGCTGGTGAATGGCGAAGCGCCGTCGTTGTCAGGCAAAGATGAAAACGGCACCGCTTTTGTTGATGCGCCAACGTTTTAATACTGCGTTTTAAAGGAATAAAGATGTCAAAACTGGTTGTCATTGGGAAAAGCGGTCAGCTCGCATGGGAAATCGCGCGGCTCGTGCCGGATGCAGTGTGTCTAGGCCGTGACGATATTGATATTACAACTGCAGAAAGTATTGCTGATAAGCTCGACACGTTAGCACCTGATGCGGTAATTAATGCCTCTGCTTACACGGCAGTTGATAAGGCCGAAAGTGATGAAGCTAATGCGTATTTGTTAAATCAAACGGCAGTCGCCAATCTGGCCAACTATTGCAAGGCGCACAAAGCGTTCTTTGTGCACGTGTCTACTGACTACGTGTTTAATGGCGAAAAAGGCTCACCCTATACGGTTGATGACACTATTGCGCCGCAGGGCATGTACGGCAAAACCAAGGCCGCCGGTGAAGCTGAAGTGAAAAGTATTTTACCTGAGCACAGTGCGATTATTCGCACATCCTGGGTGTATTCGGCGCATGGCAATAACTTTGTAAAAACTATGCTGCGGTTGATGGCAGAAAAGCCTCAATTGGGTGTCATTGACGACCAAATTGGCAGCCCAACCTGGGCGAAGGGACTAGCGCAAGCTTGTATTGAAGCCGCCACACAACAACACGCGGGTGTATTCCATTGGTCTGACGAAGGCGTGTGTAGCTGGTATGACTTTGCTGTTGCGATACAGCAACTGGGTTTGGAGAAAGGGCTGTTAAGTCAGGCCGTACCAATAAACCCTATCCCAAGCAGCGCCTATCCTACGCCAGCCAAACGTCCTCACTACAGTGTGCTGGATAAAACACTGAGCCGTGAAACTTATACAACCCCTCTTATACACTGGCGCGAACAGCTTAGCGCCATGATGGATGAGCTGGTGAAATAGCAAGAGAATTGACTAACATGACAGCAAAAACAATTATTGTAACTGGCGGCGCGGGCTTCATTGGCTCAGCTGTAGTTCGTCACCTAATTAACGACACCGACCACACGGTAGTGAATCTCGATAAGCTGACTTACGCAGGTAACCTGGAATCACTGAAAGAAATCGACCAAAGCGACCGTTACCATTTTGAGCAGGTAGACATTTGCGACGGGCCGGAAGTTAAACGCGTACTGGACACATACCAGCCTGATATTATTATGCATCTTGCAGCAGAGAGTCATGTTGACCGCTCTATCGATGGCCCAGGTGAGTTTATTCATACCAATGTTGTTGGTACCTATACGCTATTAGAGCAAGCTCGTAGCTTCTACGCCACGCTGAGCGATGATAAAAAAGCAGGTTTTAAATTCCACCATATCTCGACCGACGAGGTCTACGGTGATTTACCTCATCCTGATGAAGTAGAAGCAGGCACAGAGTTGCCTTTATTTACGGAAGAAACATCTTACGAGCCAAGCTCGCCGTATTCGGCATCGAAAGCTGCGTCTGACCATTTGGTTCGCGCCTGGTTACGCACGTTTAAACTACCTACAGTCGTCACCAACTGTTCAAATAACTATGGCCCGTATCACTTCCCGGAAAAACTCATTCCGCTAATGATACTCAATGCCCTGGCGGGTAAACCACTGCCGGTATATGGAAAAGGCAATCAAATCCGTGATTGGCTCTATGTAGAAGACCACGCCCGCGCATTAGTGGTAGTCGCTACAACTGGCGCTATTGGCGAAACCTACAACATTGGCGGTCACAACGAAAAGCAAAACATCGATGTGGTGCACACCATCTGCGATATTCTTGACGAAGTGAAACCGAAAGCTGAAGGTAGTTATCGCGACCAAATTACCAGCGTTGCTGATCGCCCCGGACACGATATGCGCTATGCCATCGATGCCAGTAAGATTCAAAAAGAGCTGGGCTGGGTGCCCCAGGAAACCTTCGAATCAGGTATTAAGAAAACCGTAGAGTGGTACCTGAACAACGAAGCCTGGTGGAAAGCCGTGTTAGATGGCAGTTACCAGGGTGAACGACTGGGTCAAAATCAGTAACGTTAACTGAAAAGGTCTTAACGATGAGTACGTATCTAGTAAGAAGGCATAAATAGGATGAAAGTACTGATCGTTGGCGGTTTTGGTTTCATTGGAAAGCATCTCATCGAGAATGCAATAACCAAGAATATTAGTTTTACTGTAATAGCCCGAAAGGATCCCGATGTTCAGTGGGTAAAGTACGCATATATTCTGGAAAATTCACTTGATGATAAAGCGTTGCAAAATCTGGCCGCTGAACATGATGCGCTAGTATATCTGGCTTCGTCTTCCATTCCTGCCACAGGGTCCTTCCTGAAAGAGTTTCCTACGAATGTAGAGCCCGCCGTTCAGTTAGTTGAACGGCTTACCTATCATAACCCGGAGCTAAAAGTAATATACCTGTCCAGCGGTGGCCAGGTATATGGAAATGGTTATAAGCGGCCGATGAAGGAGTCTGACAATTGCGAGCCAATGAGCCCCTATGGATTTGGTAAGTTGATGACCGAGCAGTCATTGAGCTATTTACATAGATCACGAGGGACAAAAATAGCCATTCTTCGAGTAGCGAATCCAGTTGGTAAGTGGCAGGTAGGGTTAAGGCAGGGCTTGGTTAATGTTGTTTATCAAAGTCTGATGCTTAAAGAGCCGCTAAAGATATTTGGTACAGGCGCTGAATTAAGAGACTACATTGATGTGGATGAGCTTGCACTGCTTATTATTAACGTTGCTTCAATGGATTTTGATTTAGAAACCTGGAACGTTGGCTCTGGCGTTGGAACGGCAACTATCCAGTTAGTTGAAAAGATCGAAAGTTTTCTTGGTATCGAAGGAGAAAAGGTCTTCCTTCCCAGAAGGCCTGTTGATCCTGAATCGGCGGTTTTGAACTGCGAAAAGATAGAAAAACAACTAGGCTGGAAGGCAAGAATGTCAATTGATGACGTGTTGGAAAAGACACTCAACAGCAAATTGAAAACGGCCTCTTTTTAAATTATCTCAAGCTTGGTTTGCCTCCTATCTGTTTTTGCGAAATACTCGCGCGCTCTTTAGGAGTGAAGTAATAGAGGAACAGGCGGAGAGCTTTCGACGATATGGCGCTAAAAAATATTCAATGATGGCGGTCACAACGAAAAGCAAAACATCGATGTGGTACACACCATCTGCGATATTCTCGACGAAGTGAAACCGAAAGCTGAAGGTAGCTATCGCGACCAAATTACCAGTGTTGCCGACCGCCCCGGACACGATATGCGCTATGCCATCGATGCCAGCAAGATTCAAAAAGAGCTGGGCTGGGTACCCCAGGAAACATTCGAATCAGGTATTAAGAAAACCGTAGAGTGGTACCTGAACAACGAAGCCTGGTGGAAAGCAGTGTTAGATGGCAGTTACCAAGGGGAAAGATTAGGGTCAGCATAACCTATTGACTTGGCTTAGATTTTTATGTCGGGTAACAACCAGCCTGTGTTCTAGCTGATAAACAGAATGGCAGGCTGGTTATGTCGATAGCATTACTTCGAACGAATTGAGTAAGGTTTCTATTTAGTCAGTTCGTCTCATAACAATGAGTGTCCCGTTTATTCCACATTGATTGTGTCATTCTGACTTTAATCCCAGCTGGCTCGTAGGTGAAATTGAAATCAATAGCACCGAAATTGCTTAAACTTGAACTGACGGAAATGTTAATTTAACCGAACTATTATGCTCAGCTAGTTGATAGTGATACTATTCGCGAGCTTTATTTCGCCGCATTTTGCGCATGGTTCCAATAGATTTTGAACGGTCAGTTAGTCAATCATTCATGAAAATTGTTATTCATTTCGGCCCTCCTAAAACGGGCACTTCTACAATACAACACTGGCTAACTAGTAATACAAATTTATTAGTTGAAAATGGTATTTATTATCCAGGTCATAAAGTTGATGAAAACGGCGTGAGTTCAGGAAATTTGACCGCGTTGTTTGAGCGGGTAGGAGACAATTTCAGTTTTTCGCACAAGAAATTCAAAAACGAACTCGCACTAGCAGAGCAGAAAGGCGCGCATACGCTCCTTTTTTCGTCTGAATTTTTTATGAGACAGTTGTCGGTAATTGCTGAAGCTATTCCTGAGGCAATTTTTCTGGGCTTTGTGCGGTTTCCTCTCGAAACACTTGAGTCGACTTATAATCAAGGAGTGAAAAGGAAGGCCAATCCTGAATTATTAACGGTAGGTGAAAAACCAAGAGCGCCAATATTTGAGATTGTTGGAAAGGCAGTAAATAACATTGGAAAAAAACGGTTCGAACTACTGCCATTTGAAAAGTCCTTTTTTGTAGAAGGAGATCTGGTAAAAACATTTCTGAATAAACTAGATTTTCATCTCGATATCGAAATAACTCGGGAAACGGTAAATTCGTCTTATTGTTTTGAAGCTCTCGAGGTAAAGCGGTGGTTCAATCGTTATCATTTTTTACCCATTCTTTCGCCATTGGATAAATTTTTACAGGGTTATAAGAAAGGGACATCACATTTCTCTCTTATTCCACCAGAAAAGTTTGAACGAGTGAAAGAACATTATTTGACACTGACTCGCGAGTTTTCTGATCAAGTTGGTCTTGTTGGGGCTGATGAGTTTATAGATAAGCTGCGAGAAAAATCTCAAAAGCCTTATAGAATGCAGCAGTTGACCTCAGAAATTTTCGAGGCAGTCATACAGGATTGGCTTGACGGAAATCCTGGTGCCGGTGATTTGTTGCGTAAGTTTGTTGACCTGTCTGCACCTCAGCAGCCTTCAGATCAGGTTTATTTCGACACAATCTATAAATTGATACCATCATCGCGAAGTTTTTCGGCATTAACCTCCGCGTTGTACTTGGATAGAACAACAATCAAAGCAGTATTAAACACAATGAATGTGAAAAAACTATCGTCATTCAGACGTAGCGGAATAAATAAATTAAGCTTTACTTCTGCGATCAGCAAATGGAAATTCGATCACTTTTCAAGCACTCTGCCTGTGAATCATCAAGTTGAGTGGATTTCGCATCATATTCCTAAAACGGCGGGTTCCTCTCTACGCAATTCGATGGAACAAGCGTACGGTATGCAGGCCATATACGGTGTGTACAGAGAAAGTGGTGCCGCTGAATTAAACAAGGGACGGAATATTTGGTTACCTGCAGAAGCAAAAGTGATTCACGGCCATTTTCGGACGCATAAAAACCAGCAGCAATATTTTCCGAATGCAAAGCGTTTAGTTTGGCTAAGAGATCCAATAGAACGTGCTTGGTCTCTATTAGGTCGACTGCTTGATATCAAGGAAAAAGACCAATTATATAACAAGCTTAAAGCTCGCTACATTGACAAGGGCATTACTGAAAAAGCTGATTTGTTTCGCGCATGGATTACTGATGACGAGTTAAATTATCCTCTTTTTGCATACACGCACTATTTTCGTCAGATTGGTATTGAGCATTTTGATTTTGTTGGTTCAATGCACAGTATGGAAGAAGACTTAGTAAGGCTTTCAAATGTGCTAGACATTGACCTAACCGTAGAACATAAAAATGTCAGAACGGGTGCAACTGATTTGCCGATTGAGGTAAGACAATTAGAGTCATACTTAGCAAAAGAGTATGCAGTAGTTGGCAAGTATTTAAGAAATAAGTAGCGAGTTATTTCTATGTCCCTAAGACGATATTCCATGATGACTATCAAATTTGGCATAGGGTTAATTCCTAAGTCAGTGAGAGAGTTGGCTAAACGAAGTCCAGCTCTAACGTCTTTTTACAGTCACTCTCTACAGAAATCAGGCCTGTTCTATGGTTTTCCTAACAAGAAAAAGCTTCAGGAACTTTATTCACAAACGTTATCCTATCAAGCAGCTAGGATTAACGAGATAGTTTCAAACAGGGCGCCTATATACCGTCACTATCACCTGGTAGTTCGAGCACATAAACGTTCAAATTTAGACGCGACGCTTGATAGTCTGTTGATTCATTGTCGTCATATATCTGGTGTAACAATCATTAGTAACGTTAATTCAGATATCGTAATCAAAGACGACTATTGTGCTGCATTTGAAATTAACGTTTTCAATGCTTTCAAAGACTGGGACGTTGATATAGATCTGGACCAAGTGGTTTTCGTGAACTCAGGTGATACGTTGCACCCTCATTTCTTTGATGTATGTTGCAGAGAAATTAATGACGGCTTGCTTTACGTCGATAGTGATTTCTTAAACGATAATCGAGTAAGAGAAGATGCCAGGCTATTTCCAGATTGGAATCCGGCGCTTCAATTAAGTAGTCATTATATAAGCACTGGTGTCGTATTAAACGTCAAAGCCTGCCATAACGAACTGAAGCTAGCTATTAACCGAGTATCTACAATAGCTTCGTTAGTTAATGTACTGGTAAATGAAGCTACGGCATTAGCAGTGAAGCATATACCACTGTCATTAATTCATTATACAAACAGTAAAACGCGGATTGCAGACGAGCTAAAAGAGACGTCAGGCTACTTGAACGAAAAATTTGGTGCAGTTTGTAAAATAAATAAAGAAACTCAGATACTAAAAATTCAATGGCCAATAAAAAAACAGCCTCTTGTGTCCCTCATCATCCCTACTAAGAATGGGAAAGAGTTAGTTAAAGCCTGTATTGAGTCGATACTAGAAAAGACCACCTATAAAAACTTCGAAATTATACTGGTCGACAACAACTCCGACGAACCTGAGAGTCTCGCGTATTTTAGTAAGCTTGGGCAACACCCTAAAATTACGCTGTTGAAATACCCACACCCGTTTAATTACTCGGCTATTAATAACTTCGCAGTGTCACATTGTAACGGTGAGGTCGTTGGACTGGTAAATAATGACATTGAAGTGATCAGTCCAACCTGGCTGGACTATATGGTTGGTCATGTTATGCGTGATGACATAGGTTGTGTGGGCGCAAAGTTACTTTACTCCGATGGCCGTGTGCAGCACGCAGGTGTCGTTATGGGGTACGGTGGTGGTGCAGGACATGCACATAAATATTTCCCCCGATATCACCCGGGATATCTGAATCGCCTGATTGCCAGCAATAACTTTTCTGCTGTTACCGCTGCGTGCCTGCTTGTAAAGCGGACACACTACGAAGCGGTCAAAGGGCTAAATGAGAAAGATCTGACTGTTGCGTTTAACGATGTGGACTTTTGCCTGAAAGTGCTAGAGCTCGGAGTGAGAAACCTTTACTGTGCAGAAGCTGAGCTATATCACCACGAGTCGGTGTCCCGAGGCCTTGATGTCAGTAAAGAAAAGATGGCTCGTTTTAATAGTGAACTTGCTTACTTAAAAGCTCATTGGGGACATGTGATAGCCCACGACCCGGCTTATAACCCGAATCTGACCTTACGACATGAAAACTTCGCCATTAAAGATGAAAAAGAAAGACTGAAGGAAGCGAACTCAAAAACTAAGATTTAGGTGCAACTACTTGCGAGAGTTATCTTCGCCGCCCTACCTATAAAAACAGTCTTTACAAAATCTTTGCATACCAGAAATTCTTGTGCTTAACTGGTTAAATAATGATCGCATAGCCTGTTTTTTGAACTGATGGCAGGCTTGGGGCACAAACACATTCAAAATGTATTAGCCAGGCAGGTAATTGGTATGAATGGATTCAGCAAAGTAGCCGTGAGCTGCTCTCTCAGCTTATTTTTTTGTTCCTCAGTAAATGCTGCAAGCATTGATATTCCCTCCTCATTTAATCCGGTAGGTTCCGGTGCACGAGCACTTGGATTAGGCGGTAGCTTTATTGCCGTGGCTGACGACGCTACAGCAGCCTCTTGGAATCCAGCAGGATTAATTCAATTACGAAAACCAGAAGTGGCTCTGGTACTTTCCCAAACCGTCAGGGGAGAAGATGTTACATTGGCTAACACTGGTGACGGCGCTGATACATCTACAAGTAACTTCGACGTCAACTATGCCGCTGCGAGTTACCCTTGTGCAGAGAGCAAGTGTGGGAAGAACATGGTTTTCTCAGTGAATTATCAACGGTTATATGATTTGAGCAGAGAGTGGAATATTAGTGTTTATGATGATTTCAGAAATACCGTTTCCCAAGAGCGTTACAACCAAGACGGTGCTCTATATGCTTTAGGGTTGTCTTACGCCGTACAACTCACAGCGGACTTCACTATCGGTATGAGCGCAAATTATTGGGGCGACGTGTTTGGAACAAATGGCAGTGAGGTGGTTACGTCTGCTCGCGAAAGAGAAAATGCGCCGGGCGATTTTTTCGCTGATGAAGATATATTGGTTTCTTCTGATTTCGAAGGTTTAAATTATAATATTGGAGCCTTATGGGTGCCTTACAGAAAAGGTGCATCAAAGTTAACAATTGGCGTGGTCTATAAATCAGAGTTTGACGCCGATTACAACAGTAAACTAGATTATCAAGTAACGAGTGGGAACTTATCAATCCCTTCAACAATTGCCACAACAACTGATATATCTGAATCACCCTCAACAGTTACTATGCCTTCTTCATACGGACTGGGGATTGCCTACCAAGTTTCTGATGCGTTTACCTTCTCGTTTGATTTATATCGGACAGATTGGAAGGCGTTCAAAGTAAAAGACAAATCTACCGGCTCTGTTATTTCTGCGATTACTAATCGGCCTATTGATGAGACATCCATTGAAAATAGTTTCCAGGTTCGTGCAGGAGCTGAGTATAGGATTATTAGTCAAAAACAAACTACCAACTACATCATCCCTATTCGGGCTGGTTTTTTCTATGACCCGGTCATTGGAGATGGTGGTAACGAGCCTAGCTATGGTATTGCTATTGGTGGCGGCGTCGCATTTGAGCGTTGGGTGTTTGATGCGGCATATCAATATAGATGGGCGGATAATTTAGGTGAGTCATATCAGCAGCAGTTAGGTCTTAGTTATAGTCTGCAAGAACATCAGTTGTATGCTTCGGCGTTTTATCGGTTTTGATATTAGCTATCTGTGGAGAAGAGTAAGATGGTTAGAAAATCAACCTGGCGTCGCACACTATCAGTCATTGCCGTTAGTTTTATCTTTCTATGTTCAGCAACTACAGCTCATGCTGCGGGAGATAGCTTTGAAACAGCAGAACCCATTTTTTTGCATCAGAGTGTAACTGAAAGCCTGGATGAAAACAGTGCATCACAATTTTATACATTTACCATTGACGAAGCCGCTTCTTACACTTTGTTTACCTCTGGTGATACAGACTCAAGGGCAACACTTTACAATTCAGCCTATCAGGCTATTGCAAGTAATGATCAACAATGTTCGAGTCTGACAACCTGTCAGGATTACCCATTTCAACTGAATTTCGAAATTAGCCATTTTTTGGAAGCGGGAACATATTATTTGGAGGTCAGTTGGGGAGCTTTTGACTGGGGGGGAGAAGCTGGAGAGTATCGACTCATTCTTGACCAGGAACTCGATGTCGCTGTGGACTTTGGGCAAAGTTATTCTGCTGCGATGTCGGGATCGGGAACCGACATTTTTACATTTTCGTTAGATCAAACCACAACATTGTACGTAACAACTTCTGGTGAAGTTGATACTGCGCTGAGCTACGATTTCACCCCTGCAGAAGGGGATGTCAGTTTAGCTGTAACCGTGAATTCAGACTACAGTGGCGAAAACGGTGCTGCAATATTTTCCAGTCAGGCGTTTCCAGCAGGTACTTATATTTTTTACGTTAATAGTGAAAACAATAGTACGGGTTTATATCAGTTCTCTATTAACAACGATATTGAACCAAACGGGATTTCTGTTGGAGAGGACATATATGGTTTTGAAGGCCAAAGTATAGAAGTTCTTGCCGAAATGGTTTCAAGTCACTCTGGTCAGTTTAGATACAACTGGCAAGTCATTGATGGAGACATTTCCCCACAAGACATAGCAATAGATAACCAGAATGGCGAGTATTTGTTGTCAACTGCGCCGGCTCAGACTCTCGACAATTACTACGACATAGTATTTGAAGCTACAGCGACAGATGTCAATACTGGGGAAGTGTTTAGCGATTCATTTGTATTTACTGGCAGGGATAGACCAAACGATTCGGCTCAATATAATGAAGCCATAGGATTGAATAACACATTTTCCTTGTTTTTAAGCTTAGTCGACACAACTGGAACATCCCCAAGGCAATCATTTAGTAGAGATACCGACTACGTACCATTTCAAGTAGACAGCCCTTCACAGATCCGAATTCTGCGCTCACAGGATACGCAAAATAATACTGTCGCATTCGATGTGGTTGATAGTAACGGTGGGTCAATTGACTCTCTTGTTTGTAACCCCGCTTATGAACTTGCTGACTGGGATCGTGAATGTATCGCGAACCTTCCCATCGGCTCGTATTTTCTGAAAGCCTATTTGCCTAGTAGCTCTTCATTCTCAGAGCCAGGTACAAAAGCTGATTTTAGAGTTGAATCGAACGACTTATTGAGTAAACCAGTCAATTTCGACTTAATAGTCGATTTTGAAGAGCGAAGCACTGACGGCGGACAATACTCAACAAGTCAACTTATCATCGAGCCAGATTCGCAGAGTAATAATCCTCCCGGTTTATGCACGGAATATACAGGTAACCCTGAAAGGCTTGACGACCTAAGTGACCATAGTAACCAGCATACTGAGTTAGTTAATTTAGTTGGAGGGTGCCAATACGTTATTACGCATGTTGTTACGGACTATGCAATAAATGGAGAACCATTAGAAACAAACGAATATAACAATTACGTAAGCGCGGATATTTCATCAGACGGTAAAGATGTTTCAATTAGCCTTAATTACTATTCAGATGACATAGTTGTTAGTTCAGATAGCACTAACGTTAGCCTCACCAATACGTCTTCACTTTCTGATATAAATCGAACCATTACGGTCAAGTACGCTGCTACTTTCGGTATTGAAGGAGTTGACATCTTTAGCGATAGTGAATTACCGGTAATTGGCTTTGAGCCTGCAGACGTTTTTGTAAGTATTACTCCAGCCACGTTTAATGGTAGCTCAACTAATGTCAGTGAATATTGCGATAGTTATTCGAGAAGTCGCAGAAAAAGTGCATCTACAAATCCTACAAATTATTCATTCACATTTAATGTGACTGCTGGTTGCGTATATGAAACTAAGTTTTCTGTTGAAGGCAATGATTCGTATGTCAGTAGCCAAACAGCTATTGGTTTATTCGAAGCAAATCTGGTAAATGGCGCGGTAAGAATTTCTGATTCTTCGGATCAATTAACACCGGATAAAGATGAAATAGTTCAATTAGACGTTGATGATTCAACGGGCATTGTTGATATGGGGCTCGTTGGGGTGCTTGGGCCTGGCGCAAAATTTAATCTAACGGTGACTTTGGAAACGGAAAATGGGCCCGCAAATATCCCAACCTCAAACCTAGAATTACTAAAAATTGTTTTGTATGGACCTAAAGGCGAAGTGGTTGAGAGAACCGGCCGATATCTTAATGGAATGACCGGTTTCTTCGATAGACTCGCCATTAAACCTGGGGATTTTAGGTATACGGTTGAGTATGAAGATCCCAGTTACCAGAGATCTGTTTTTAGTAAAACGTTTACGCTTAATAAATCTACAACTATTTACAGCACAGAAGAATATTTCGAATACGCAAATATGCCACCTGTCGCTAGCGCTGGAAATGACACAACCTACGCAGAAGGCGAGTTGGTTATGCTGTCCGGCCAAAGCAGTACTGACTCTGATGGGGCAATCAGTACTTATCAATGGCAACAAATTAGCGGGCCAACAGTTCAGTTGCTTAATAGTTCCTCGGCGACGCCAACTTTCAGTGCCCCTGATGTTAAAACAAATACCGTTTTTACCTTCCAGCTTGTTGTAACAGATGATGAAGGATTAGCATCAGATCCGGCAGAAGTGTCAATAACAGTGACGCCCGTGAATACTTCACCAGTGATTACGATTGTTGGGGGAAATAGTCGCAGTGTGGTTGAGGGCGATACAATTACTCTTGATGCAACAAATAGTAGCGATCCAGATGCCAACAGTGGTGAGAGTCTGTCTTATTATTGGGAAAGTTTGACCCCCGGATTTACCTTAACTTCACAACATTCTGCGACTCAAACTTTCGTCACCGATGATAGCTTCGCTGAAATACAGCTCAAGTTAACGGTCACGGATGCAGACTACGCGCAAACTCAGAATAGTACGGGGCTTGTTGAGGAAACTATAACGATATCCGTTAATCGTAGGCCTGACTTTAGGGAATCATCTATACCTACTTCTATTAACGAAGAAGCTAATTATTCGGCTGTACCTGCTTTTGATGATCTGGACGGGGATACAATTGCAAATATTACTGTGACTGGATTACCAACCTGGTTAAGGTGGGACGATGCTTCCAACACATTAGTAGGCACACCTGATGATAAAGATGTTGGCCTGCATTCAAATATATATATCAGTGCTACTGACAGTGCTGGCACGTCCTCTGAACCGTTTGGGCCAATTACCATTGAAGTGACGTCAATTAATGACACGCCAATAATTAATAATTTGTTGCCTTCTGCGACTGCAACAATCGAACAAATATATTCCTATGACATGTCGGTTGTTGATAATGACAACAATGAACCAGGCAAGACTGTTGAACTGACCTATAACATTGTGAACAAACCATCTTGGGCTACGTTCAGTAATGGCGTGCTAACTGGCACGCCGCAAGTAGAAGATATCGGTATATATGAAGGTATCGAAATAGCCGTTACCGACAATGTTATTGATACGGCGTTGAAAGTAGGACCCTTTGCAATAGAAGTACTAACAGATGGTAAAGACCGAGAAAAACCGGTTATCACAAACGCAAATGAAGAATCCAGGCTAGTGATACCAGCTGATGATGAAAATGGTATAAACCGAAAAAATACAGCGCTATTAGACTACTTCGCCAATATCACAGTGAAAGATAATGTCGATGTCGATATCACGTATCAAATTAACGGCCTCCCTGCCGCAAATGAATCTGAAAATGTGTTTGTTCCTATAGGCATACATACAGTTACGTTAACCGCTTCTGACGAATCTGGAAACGAAGCAGAGGTTGTCACCTTTACTGTAGAAGTGAGCGATCAGGATGCGCCAGTTATTTCGCTCGAAGGAGCTTCATCACTGTCTATTGCTTATGGAGAGAGTTATATCGAACCTGGCTATAAAGCGATGGACAATGTCGACGGTGACATTACTGAACGCGTTGAAGTGACAGGCGAGGTTGGGAGTGAAATTGGTGATTACACGCTCAAATACAATGTTACTGATGAAGCGGGGAATGATGCTGAAGAAGTGCTCCGGACGATCACTATTGTCGACCTTGCCGCGCCTGTCCTTTCTATTCCTCAGGATATTATAGTTGCGGCGGTTGACGCGAAAGGCGCGCCAGCTTCTACTGAATCAATTACAACATTTTTGAATGCGGCCACCGCTACGGATCTGGTAGATGGTGTCGTGGATGTAACTGTTAGTGTGGAAGACGGTGAAGGAAATCGCGCCGAAATTCCAGAAAACTTCCCGTTGGGAGAGACTAACGTTGTCTTTAGTGCTTCAGATTTTGCGACACCTTCTAATACTACAGAGTTAGTTGCAGTGGTGTCGGTTCGAGATTTAACCAAACCTGTCCTGACACTGGTTAATCCAGGTTCAATTACGGTTAGTCTTGGCTCTGAATACATCGACCCTGGCTACAATGCAGTGGACAATGTGGATGGTGATATCACCGCAAAAGTTGTGCTGGAAGGGGCGGTTGATACATCCAGTTTAGCAAATTATCCGATTACCTATACCGTTCAGGATGCGGCTGGCAATACAGCAACCGCTTCACGCATTGTAACTGTTCAGGATATAAATGCTCCTGTGGTTTCAGCACCATCGAATATTGTTGTTGCAGCCGTGGACGCGAGTGGCACGCCGATATCTAATAGTGAAATCGGAGAGTTTCTTGATGCTGCAACTGCGAGTGATGCAGTAGATGGAAGCGTTAATGTGACAAATGATGCGCCAAATGTCTTCCCGCTTGGTAATACAACGGTAACCTTCACTGCAACAGATTCATCAGACTTAACGGGTACAGCTCAAGCTGTTGTCACGGTAGAGGACATGACTCCGCCTAATATTGAACTTTACGGAGATACTGAAGTAAATCTGTTCTTCGGAAGCGATTATGTTGAGCCTGGCTTCAGCGCAACTGACAATGTTGATGGTGATGTAACTGATCGTGTCATAGTGTCAGGAAGTGTTGGTAGTGACTTGGGGCAGTATTCACTCACTTATGCCGTCGTTGATAATGCTGAAAACACGGCAATACCTGTTCACCGTATTGTTAACGTGGTGTTGGGCGATAACGACACAGATAACGATGGCTACACCGACAAAGATGAAAATGACAACGGAACCTCTTATACCGATCCATCTTCAGTTCCCCCTGACTTTGATAAGGACTTTGTCTCTGATCTGAATGATGATGATGATGACAATGATACCGTCCCTGATACGGAAGATGCATTTCCGTTTGACCCTGCAGAGAGCATTGACAGTGATGATGACGGTGTGGGGGACAACAGTGATGCTTACCCATTCGACAATTCGCGTTGGCAAGACACTACGGCACCTGTATTCGGTAATGTGCCAGGGCTGGTTGAATTCGAGGCGTCCGGTGAGTTTACGTCTGTTTCGCTAGTGGAGTTAGAGGTTAGCGACGATGCTGGCGAGGCCGTGGTCGTTGAAGTGAACAATCCGGGACCTTATCCACTAGGCGATACTGAAATACAGTGGACAGCGACAGACGAGTCCGGGAATTCAGCGACGGTTGTACAAACGGTCAGAATAGTAGATACCACACCACCTGAAATAAGCGCTATGGAAAGAGTGGTAATTGATGCCAGAGGCCGGTTGACACAAATCGGGTTGGCGGATATCGGAGCTGAAGTGTACGACGTGGTCGACAGCAATGTTGTCATCTCTCTTACTGATCCGGGAGCACTTAATTCCGGCATTCATAATGTGACTTTGACCGCAGCAGACTTCTCTGGAAATACTGCCAGTCAGAACGTCGAAATCGCTATTGTGCCGTGGGTAACCTTACCACTTTCGGTTTATGGTGAAGCCGGAGCGTCCATAAGTATTCCTGTCCAGTTATCGGGCGAGGCGCCTGACTATCCCGTAACTGTTACGGCTAATTTAACAGGCTTTAACAGTTCGTCAGAATCGGTAACTATTAACACCGGCATGTCCGGAACATTAAGCCTAGTATTGCCAGACGACGTTTCATCGGATGATATGCTATGGGTGGAACTTGCTTCCGCAGAGAATGCTGTTAACAAAGGAAATCTGACACAAGTGCTGGTGGTCGAAGAAAATGTTCCGCCAACGGTAAAAGTGTCAGTTTCACAAGACAATGTCGCAACGCGACATATTGACCCTGAAGGCGGTGAAGTTGTCATTCACGTCGACGTGTCAGACTTAAATATGTCCGATACGCATGAGGTAAATTTCTTCAGTGCTACCTTGGGCGAACTTGGTACTGGCGATTCAATATCAATTGCCGCTAGTGCGCTCACCGCTGGCAGCAATGTGATTGAAGTTTCCGTATTAGAAACGAACACATCCGACACCTTCGTAACCCTGGTAGAAGTAGACGTGTTTAAATTATCCAATGTACCAGTGTTATCTGGCGATATGGATTCGGATGGTGATGGTGTTAGTGATATTGATGAAGGTCTAGCAGATTCCGATGGGGATGGTGTTGCTGATTATTTGGATGATAACAGTGACCCGACTAGTCTGCCTGTTGAAGGGACTAAACAGACTATTGCTGTGGCTCCGGGCTTGTCCTTACAAGTAGGGAGTCTGGCTGCAGCAGTTTCAAATGGTCAGCCAAGTACTGCTTCAGTAGACCTTGAAGAATTACTGGAAATCACACAAAGCGATATTCCAATTGGTTTTGTGCCAATCGAGCCCGTCTTTGATTTTGTTGTTAGTGGTTTGAGTAAGCCAGGCGATACAGTAGTTGTCGTTTTGCCACTGACAACAGCCATTCCCGATGATGCGACCTATCTAAAATATTCCGAGAGTTACGGTTGGTACGCATTTGTAGACGATGGTGTAAATACCATTATGAGTGCAGGTTTCGATCCAGATGGTAATTGTCCGGTGGCAGCCTCACCTGATTATAAACCTGGCCTTACATCTGGTGATACGTGTATACGACTGACAATTCAGGACGGTGGTATCTATGATACCGACGAGCATCTAAATGGCCGAGTCGCTGATCCTGGTGCGATTGCCAGTATTCGTAGCAATACGGCACCGGTTATTTCTCTGGACGGTGAGCTAACCCGTCCTGAAAGAGAAACCGTACAGCTGGATGCCTCTGCGTCATCAGATGCTGATGGTGATCCGCTTACGTTTGCTTGGACGCAACTATCAGGACAAAGTGTCATCCTACAAAATCCAGATGAAAGTATTGCATCGTTTGTGGCGCCTGACGTGACGGCAACTGAAACACTTGTGTTTCAGGTCGAAGTAAGTGACGGCATCGCAACTGAGAGTAAAAGTATTTCGATATTCGTTGAGAATGTGAATAGGGCGCCAACTGTTTCGGCCAGTACTTCGGTCTCATTAGCGGAGTCTGGATCCACAACGGTTAGTGCGACGGCAACGGATCCTGATGGTGACCCCCTTACATATAATTGGGAACAGGTAAGTGGACCTTCTCTGACGCTAAGTAATGAAAACAGTCCGACTGTCACTATCGTTGCCCCAGAGGTTGATTCAAATTCAACGGCTTCTATAAAGCTAACTGTGTCAGATGGTGCTTTGTCAGAAGAGATCACTGTGACAATAACGATCACCAACACAACGAATCCAATTAATCGCCCTCCGGAGAAAAAATCGTCAGGTTCGATGAGCTTGCAGTGGTTGATGTTATTAGTTGCAATGGTTCTGTGGCGCTGCTATTCAAGATATCGTCTGCTTTGCACAGCAGCCAAGCATAAATGACAAAGCCTAATTTACGTAGTGAGCAGTGCATAACGAGACACTGTTCACTACGAACAAAAAAAAGACTCTGTGCATATCATTGCCTTTGGTTTTTGTGCGGTCTAATTCTTCTTGTACCTCAAAGCCTTGCTAATGGTTATTGGACGTTCACACATTCTCCCCCTTCGTTTCAACGAAATAGTGAGATACTCGATATATCGGATTATCGCCATGAACTGACGAGTTTTTGTTGTGAGCGACTTGCTAGACTATTTCCAGAGTTGCCAGTAAATCGCGATGAGAGTCGGCGTATTGTATTCAACACGAATGCATCCTATTTTTATTTTGTGGCAGACTGTGAAATTCGGTTTTGTAATCAATTTGTCAGTCGCTTTGTTGAATCTCTTAAAAAGGCATTACCTGTCAGGTTTGTGGATGGCAAGTCCTATGCGTCAGGCGCCTTAACCGAACAAATACTTTGCGAGGGCGCATTAAAGGATTGCTCGGGTTCTGAACAATTATCTTCAGATGAGTTTTCAGAATTACCCTTCGAGCTCTATATCTCGATGTTTAATGTTCAGCAATCACCAGCTGGATTAGAAGTTGTAGTGGCAATCGGCAATGTATTAGAGGGGTTTCATATTGTTGATGTGTTTGATTCCGAGCGTATATCGCGACGCATGATCAATCGAAATGCAGATAGATTAGCCGATAAAATAGTATATGTGAGTAATGTCCATGCGGTCTCTGATTAATCTGATTATAGTCGTTTTACTTTCTGCTTGCGCTTCAACGTCATCCGATTCAGGAAATGAAGAGCAATTTGCTGATTACGGTAAATGTGGTGTGTTGAATGGCAGTTTTGTTGGTGAGTGGTTTGATTACTACAAACGCGCCTTAACCTATATGGATTGTGAGAAATGGCCGGAAGCGGAGGCTGATCTTAAGCAAGCATTACAGGTAAGGGATATTGATAAGCGAAGGGTGTATACATCGGGTATGCACTTGCTAAAGAATTACTTTCCGAATCGAGAGCTTGGTATTACGTTGTTACGGCAAGGGCGGGCTGAGCAGGCACTTAAATATTTTGAAAAGTCTTATAAGCAATTTCCCACAGCGAAGAATCGCTATTTTTGGATAGAAGCATTACGTAGCCAGAGTTCGATATTTAACGACGTTAATGCGCCGCAGATACAATTGCAAAAAAATACCGACAGTGCTTGGGAATTAAGTATTAGTGATGCAACCTATATAGATTTCATAGAGGTTGCTGGGCAACGGTTTCCTTTGTTGGCGAGTCGTGTTGTCGATGATGAATCAGTCGGTTATATCCCCCTGGAGCCTGAACAACAAATAACCGTTGATAAGTCTGCACTGGCTGGAACTGGAGTGGATATCGTTGCTGTTGATGTGTTTGGTCAAAAACGTGTCTTCAACACAGAGGCTGACGTGGACAAAGTTGCACCGCATATTAAGATTCGCGGAGGGGCTCTGAATGGTCAAACATTGTCTGCTACTATTGAAGTTTTTGATGAGTCAGGAATTGCTTCAATTACATGGGGCAACACGCAGATGGTAGCCGAAGAACTAGCACTGTTACCTACTAGTCAATTGAACTCATCTGAAGATTGGGTGCTGAAAAGCGAGTTATCTATTACTACGACCAGTCCAGGAACAGACGTCATTGTTACAGATAATTTGGGTAATAAACGCCTTTACAAGTTGACTGAAAATAAGATTTTCAACAACAGCGGCATTAGTGTCTATTATTCTGATATGCCGAGTGTAACTCAAGACGCGTATGTCTTGTTTGAAGCTGAGGTAACCGCGGGTAATAGCATTCAGACACTGAAGTTAAATAATCAAACAATCCCAACTACCGGGGAAATAACTTCAACGTTATCGCAATTGGTGCCACTTTCATTGGGCAGCAATATTATCGCGCTTACAGTTAAAGACGGGACAGGACAACAACATACTGAAACAGTGACGGTTCAGCGAAAATTACCCCCGGAATTTAAATTGGATGAACGCTTAAGATTAGCGCTGCTCCCTTTTGATTGTAGTAAACAGGTGTCCTCTGTGTGTTTGTCTAGCAACAAGGGGTTTAAATATTTATATGATGCGTTCGAAGATAGAGGCAGATTCCAATTAACCAGCCGCAATTTACTGGAGAAAGCGTTAATTGAGTCGCCCTATTGCGATTTTGCGTCATCATCAGATTGTTTAAGCTACCTTGCTGATAAATTCGGTATCGATGAAGCACAACAAATCCGACTTACACAGCAATCGATTAATGAAGGAAGCACCGCTCAGGCTTTGCTGGTGGTTGATATTGATCGACGTCCTATGCCTTCCAAACAATTAGACAGTGTTGATATTGCCATTAAGGTTATTCAGGCAAATAGCGGTGAAATGCTAATCACTTTCTCTAACTACGAAGAATTGCCTGAGGGGGAAATCACTAACATAGAGGCAATAGCAAGTAAAATACACAGTTTTTTTCCGGTCTTTCAACTGCCTGTTTTGCAAGGGCGACAGGTCAAAGTAGAGACATTTTCACTATGGAAAAACATGCCCTTGATTGGTAAAGATGATTCGGTATGTTACTTAGGAAAGGTAGAGTCATCTTCAAGTAACCAGGGATGGCAATATTCGACACCTCGTATGACATGTGACATCAAACAATTAATGACATTGTGATAAGGATATCTGAATGAAAATTGCCATTTACGTGTTTCTTTTTTCACTGTGTATTATTTCTGAGCCTGTGAAGGCCAAAATACTCACTGCAGAGGGACGTGGTGTTTCTGAAGCTATTGCCAAAGCGAATGCCTACAGGCTGTTAAGTGAGCAGGTAGCAGTGTCTATCGAATCCGCCTTTTCATCTGTTTCCACATTAAATGGTAAGCGCTATGGAGAAAGCTATTTCGATAAAACCCTTGTAAGTAGCAGTGCACAATTTGCTGAAGTACATTACGAAACCATGTCTTCTGAGCCTGAGTTTTTAGTCAGGATATCAGTTAATACCACTACCAATATTAAGCTAAATGAAAGTAGGCTGGACTCTTTAACACTGCAGTTGGATTCCTTATTAAGTCAGGCCAGTGACATTAATGTTCTCAGGCAATTAATGGGTATCGCTCAGCAGTATCAGCAGATCTACGAACAACAGGCGTTATTGTACCAAATTGCCGGGGAAACCTTTGAAAGGCCTAGTGCGCTAATACAGAAAACAAACGCATTGAATCAGAAATTCCAGATGCTTGATGAGGCGATCCAGCTTAATGCAACTGCTGTCGTTGTAAATGGCGAATCCAAAGACGATGCTATTAATCGGGCACTTAAGTTGCTCTCGCAACAACTCGGTGTCGAGGTATTAGTATCTACAGAGAGCAGTGATACATTGATTGGTGATAAGTTCGTTTCTGAATTCAGTGATCTTTCTTCAATCCGAAATAACACGTTTTTGCTAGGCGTCACAATTAATGAAGTAAAAGTGGGTGAAGACGTAGAAATCACAGCGTCCATCGAGCCTCGAAAAGTATTACCGATTTATACCGAAAAACTCACTGAGTTCATTAAATATGGCAGGCGTCTGTTTACGTATCCTGTTCCAGTCTCTCAGTTAATAGAAAGGCATAATGAACTCAACGGTATGAAAGCGCTCGTGGATACAGCGGTGGGGCTTGCAGCATTTAGTGGAATTAATTCTCTTCTGTCTGAACAGGACAGAGTCATTTTGGATGTGTGGCAGGATATTATTCGCCAGAGCGCAGCATATTGGCGCAATCATCAATTCGAAGATTTAACGTTATTAAGCGAATTTGTTCGTTTTGACATTACAGGTGACCAAAATATAGATATATGTCCTATTGCTTCTCAGCCACAGTATATTGAGTATGAAGAGTTCACGAAACTTCTTGTACCTGTTGATTCAGTTGCGAAGAGTGGTAAGAAGATAGTCTGGTTTGTGACTCGAGAAAATGATGCGAATTATCTCACTATCAGGCAGATTGAAAATGCAAAGATGAGAGAGCATAAAATACAGATCTCTGACTCGCTTATAAAGACGACTTCTGTTAGTTCTTCGCCTGATCATCGTCTGCTCGTTAACATAGAATTACAGAGCACAGAAAATAGTACATACGGTGAAGAGTTCTTTTATGCCGACTTGCAAAATTACATACAAGGAATCAAGGTAACAGAGATTGTATACGAGCATGAATGCTTGCCTGTAAGTTCATTGAGCGACTCACAGCTACAGCAAATATACAATGTTAACCACGCATTGTTACTTAGCATTTATCCACAAATAGATGTCTTTGCTATTCCAAATAGTAATGTTTCACACACTTATGCTATGACGGAACTGCACTGGCAACTTAAAGCTTTGCAAACAGGTCAGAGCCAAACTTTTACTACAGAAGGTAAAAAATTTCCGGCAGTCGATCATGAATCTTCCATTAAGGAAGCTTTTATTAATGGGGTTAATAAAGCACAAAAACGCTTATCTCAGGTATTAAACTAATGAGAGAACGAATAGCTGCACTTATTCTTTGCCTATTTTACGGAACCGTGTATGCGGAAGATGTACTGTTAAAACAAGGGGCCGGTGCGGTCAACTGGACGACCGGGATAGTAACTGCGACTGGTGTTACTGAAATCCCTGATAGCTTAATCAACAATGCTTCAGCCAAAAGGGCGCTAACGAATAAAGCAAAATTGATGGCGTATAGAAATCTGGCAGAGATGGTGGCAGGTATCAGAATTACTTCTACTACGACGGTAGAGAATATGATGCTAACCAGTGATTCTGTAACAGCAAAGGTTGATGCCCTCATTCGCGGTGCCAAAATAATTAATACAGAAGATAACGGTGATTTGATTTCGGTTACGCTTGCTTTTGATACTAACACTGGGTTTGTTCAGGCAATACTGCCTGAAGAGTATACTTTGGCGATCCCGAACCGGCGACTAGAAAATAATAGAGCGTTTATGTCGGCGATGTGGTCAAAGCTCAATGGAATAACGTTTTGGCCGCAAGTTTATGCTGACGAAGTGGATTCAATGGCCACCATTAATACCGTCGAAGAACTTATGTATGCGAAGAGGTTGTACAGTTGGCTGTTAAAGTACGACAAGGATCTTGCGTCAGCATTATTGAAGAATATTGAAACATTCGAAAAACAAAATTTATTCACAGGTATACTGATTGACGCCCGGGATATTACAGACTTTGAACTGGCTGTCATTCCAACTATTCGAAATTTAAAGGGTGAAAAAATATATCCGGGAGAGATCTACAGCTTTAGCAATGGAAGAATGAAACGACCTGTTTCTTATGACTTCAGCATGAAAGATGCTTGGAAAAACAAACGAATTGCAGCCCACCCGCTTGAAATAAAAGCTTTGCACACATACGAAAACCGAAAATCAGATTTAGTTATTTCTAATGCAGCTGCTGAGCTACTTATAAGTAACGAACATATAAAAGAGGTGGTCAAGAGAGCTTCAGTCATGGTAGTCATTGCTAACTAAGCTCACGTTAGCAAATATACCCAATATGTTTACTTAGGTGCGACTGCTTCTTTAACGTCATCCTCGTGAGCTCCGCCATTCAAGGCATACTCTTTTAGCTTTTCGCTTTCGACACCGGCTTGGTGAGCCGTTTCCAGAATTTTTCGAACTTGCTCACGTTGGCCGGCAGACTCTCTTACCGCAGTGGTTACCACATCTTCTGCCTTTTCTGGGAAGATTGCCAATAAAGCATTTACCACATACTCACCAACCACCGGTACTGCCTGTATAGCTGAGGTAAGAATATCAACAAGTTCGTTTGGGTGTTCTTCTGTCAGGGTTTGAACAATAGTGTCTGCCGAATCAGGTTCAGTAAGCACTGCCACTCTAACAATGTCTTTTAATTCATCTGGGCTTGAATCAGCTGCAGCGCCAACAACGAAATCAACGTAACTAGGGTCAGCCTCTATAGCCAGTTGTACTATATTAGGGCAAGAACTTACTTCTTTATCAATTGCGATCTGCACTATTTTAGAGGTGGCAGTGGGTTGAGCGGAAATAGCGGCATGGATAATCTCACGATAATCATCGGGGTACATATCCAACGCAACTGACACAATAGTTTCGGCTTCTTGCGGGTAATGGCTGGTAATAGAGCGCACTGCACGTCCAACAGACATACTTTGGCTTACCTGACGTTTAATAAAGCCTTGCAGTACTTTGTTTTCTGTTTCTACAGCAGCGTTATTTTCGATCGCCAGAGCGTTGTTACCAGTGAACAACATAAGAGTACCCAGGATACAGCCGCAACTACGTTTCATGATCCAACCTTACTTCATGGTGTATTTGAACTTAACAGTTAGCTAAATTTTGAGCTAAAAATGTAAGTAAAGTTCAATATTATTCGATAAAACTAGCGTATTGATTACAAAGTATCCACTTAAACTCAAAAACACAAGAAATTTAAGGTATGGGTGTTGACCTTTAATTATAAATCTCTACAATGCGCCCCACTTCGAGAGGGAACGCCGACAGGCACTAAAGACAAGCTTTTAAGCGAGTCATTAAATCACTCCGAAGCGCTTTAAACACCCTGAGAAATTAATTCAAAAAAGGTGTTGACTAACAAAGCGAACAGCGTATTATACGCATCCCGCTTCGGCAGGTTCTAAAAGAACGCTGAAGCAGCAAACAAGTGAGTTTGCACTGTTCTTTAACAATTTATAACAAGACAATCTGTGTGGGCACTCATTAAGAGTGTCAACAACGACAATTCAAAATTTCGATATATTTAATTGAAGAGTTTGATCATGGCTCAGATTGAACGCTGGCGGCAGGCCTAACACATGCAAGTCGAACGGTAGCAGGAAGTGCTTGCACTTCGCTGACGAGTGGCGGACGGGTGAGTAATGCTTGGGAACTTGCCTTTAGGTGGGGGATAACAGTTGG
>NZ_FQWD01000009.1 GCF_900129565.1 Marisediminitalea aggregata
TTAACCGTGAACGCCACCGTGCTGGATGATGCGGGGAACCTGGCCACGGCCAGCACGTCCGGCCTGATTGACCTCACGTTGCCGACCTTGTCGCTGGCGAGCATTGGTGACATCAACAATGATACCCCTGTCATTTCGGGCACCTGTGATGAAATTGGCGCGACAGTGAATATCAGCGTCGTCGATGGCGATGGTACGACGCACACCGTGTCAGCCACCGTGCAATCCGACGGTACGTTTAGTGTGACTATGCCCAGCGCATTGCCGGAAGGACTGTTAACCGTGAACGCCACGGTGCTGGATGATGCGGGGAACCTGGCGACCGCGAGTACGTCCGGTCTGATCGATCTGACGTTGCCGACCTTGTCGCTAGCGAGTATCGGTAGTATCAACAATGATACGCCGGTGATCAGCGGAACCTGTGATGAAATTGGTGCGACGGTCTCCATCAGCGTGGTCGACGGCGACGGCACCACCCATACGGTCAGTGCGACCGTGCAATCCGACGGTACGTTTAGTGTGACCATGCCCAGCGCATTACCGGAAGGACTGTTAACCGTGAACGCCACGGTGCTGGATGATGCGGGTAACCTGGCGACCGCCAGTACGTCCGGCCTGATTGACCTCACGTTGCCGACCTTGTCGCTGGCCAGTATCGGTAATATCAACAATGATACGCCGGTGATCAGCGGAACCTGTGATGAAATTGGCGCGACGGTGAATATCAGCGTGGTCGATGGTGACGGCACCACCCACACCGTCTCAGCCACCGTGCAATCCGATGGTACCTTCAGCGTGACCATGCCCAGCGCATTGCCAGAAGGGTTACTCACAGTGAACGCCACGGTGCTGGATGATGCCGGTAACCTGGCCACGGCCAGCACGTCCGGTCTGATTGACCTGACGTTACCGACGTTATCACTGGCGAGTATCGGTAGTATCAACAACGATACACCGGTGATCAGTGGTACGTGCGATGAAATTGGCGCGACGGTATCCATCAGTGTGGTCGACGGTGACGGCACCACCCACACCGTCTCAGCCACCGTGCAATCCGACGGTACCTTCAGTGTGACCATGCCGAGTGCATTGCCGGAAGGGCTGTTAACTGTGAACGCTACGGTACTGGATGATGCGGGTAACCTGGCCACAGCAGGAACAAGCGGCCTAATCGATCTGACTGTACCGCTATTTAATCTGGATAGTCTGGGTAGTATTAATGACACAACCCCAACTATTTCAGGCACAAGCGATGAAATTGGCGCAACCGTGTCAATTACAACAACCGATGATGATGGTTCAATTCAGACCTTTGATACCACTGTTGGTAGTGATGGAAACTTTAGCATTGATATACCGCTTGACGTAGCAGAAGGGGTGTTAAATGTCAGCGCTTCTGTGTCTGATGATGCTGGTAACGTGTCCAGCGATAGCATCATTGGGTTGATTGATATAACTGCGCCATCACTCGCCTTAACTGCGTTGCCGACGTTACTGTCGCCCATAGTCTCTGGTACCACTGATACTGACATGGTAGGGCGAACCATAAATGTCGACGTGACCGCAGACATTGGAGGAATTAACCAAACAGTATCTCTGTCGACTACGGTACTGGCTGATGGAAGTTGGTCAACCGGGCCGATAGCGTCGCTGGGCGTTGGACCTGTTTCTGTATCTGTGTATATCGCGGATGAGGCAGGGAATATAGCGACAGAGTCTCAATCTGGAACGGTGTCGTTGTCGAGTGGTGGCTCTGGCAGTCCATTACTTGGTACTGATTCCGCTTCAGATTCAGCGCAAAGTGATGCTGACGCTAAGCTGCTCAACTTGATCAACGATCTAAACAAACCTACGGATATATGACAAAAAAAGACGGTGCATAGAATGCACCGTCTTTTCTCTCTCAGAGCTTCTTTTTAGGCACTGTAGTCAGATACCGGCAACTCCAGAATGAATTGGGCACCGCTAGTGGTGTTGGTATCGTAATACAAGTCACCCGCTAATTTTTGCTGCGCTAGTTCTTTCGCTATGGACATACCCAAACCACTTCCATCCTCTCCTCTACGCGTGGTAAAAAATTGTTGGAATATCAGTGGTTGGTGCGCTTTGGGTATACCTACACCATTGTCGCTATAAATGACCTTGAGGACTTGTCGCTGCTCGTCGTATTCACTTGTGATAGTAATCGCAGGTGCTTCAATGTCTTTGAACGCGTGTTTAACCGAGTTGAAAAATAAGTTTGTCATAATTTGCGACAAAGCGCCCGGTACACTCTCCGTCGTCGCCGATTGAGGCAGGTTAATATCCAGCTGAACGCCATGGCGTTTTAGCTCAGGGCCCAAGCTGGTAGCCAGACCTTTTATTCGCTCAGTGATATTAAATTTAATGGTGTCCTGAGCGCCTTGATCGACAGCCGTTTTCTTGAAGCTGTTTACCAGTTCCACCGCTCTTTTTATGTTGAACTCAAGCAAGGTGCAGACTTCAGCACAACTGGCCATAAAGTCTTTAAACGAGGTTTCAGTCAATGTTCCACTGCTAAATTGTTCATTCAGCGCACTAACTTCGTCAGTAAGGTGGGATAGACCCGTTACGGCAACCCCTAACGGTGTGTTTATTTCATGAGTTACCGACGCAACAATGCCACCCAACATCGCCAGTTGTTCGTTTTTGACAACTTGCTGCTTCATTTCCCGGAGTAATTTAATGTAGTCCTGGTTTTGCTTTGCAATGGCGCAATGCAAGAACACTCTGGCTAATTTTTGTAATGGTAAGGGATCAAAATCGGCAGGCAGGCCCGGCTCACATATAAACATACAAAGTATGTCTTCATTGTGATCAGATACCAACGTACAGCCGGATTTTGTTTTGAACAGTAGATGCTTCTCAAGCACCTCGCTGTCAGGCACCTGATTAGGGCTGGAAAATCCGGAGACTGATTGTTCGGTTATTAATTTGGTAAACGAGGGGGCAAGCGACAATGGAAGTAAGGTATCCAAATAACAGCTTTCATCCGTACATCGGTAAACAGGATGCACGGAAGCGTCCATACGGCCCAGCCAAATACTAAATGCGTTGGTCTTCGTCGCATCACTAATAATAGAGGCAATTTCCCGAGCGCAAAAGTCGGTGTCGCCCATTTTTACTTCTGCGCTCAGAGCCAGTTCTACAATACGCGATTGAACATCCATTATTCTTCTCCTGCGTCTGGGAATGCCTCTCTGATTTTCCAGAAGTCGTCGAAGTTGTTAAGCAATAAGTCCACTAACTTGGGCTCAAAGTGCTTCCCTCGTTCCTCTTCAAGGATGGCCTTAATTCTGTCTGTGCTCCAGGGTTCCTTGTAACAGCGCCTTGAACCCAGCGCATCAAAAACGTCAGCCAAAGCGGTAATACGCCCAGCAATGGGAATATCTTCTCCTGCGGTACCGTTGGGGTAACCGGCCCCATCCCAGCGTTCATGGTGAGTGCGGCATATTTCGGCTGCCATTTGTAATATTGGCTTTTTGGAGTTGCGAAGAATTTCATAGCCAATTTGCGCATGTGTCTTCATCTGGTCCCACTCTTCAGGCTCGAGCTTTCCAGGCTTATGCAGAATACCATCAGGGATAGCTACTTTGCCCAAATCATGAAGGGGAGCTCCGCGTTTGATCATTAATGCATCGTGTTCACTTAATCCGTAGAGCTCTGCGAGCTTATAGCTTATCAGCGAAACGCGCTTAACATGTGCACCTGTCTCTTTACTGCGCATCTCAACAGCGTCGCCCAGTAGGTAAACTAATTCACGCTGCGTTTCAATGACCTCTTCGCTCATTAACAGGTTGTCGTATGCCAGTGCCACGTTGATGCAATATATTTCCAGAAACTCCTGCTGACCTTGGGTTAAATCTCCCTGGGTATCAATGTACAGGAGGTTTTCATTGCCCTTATCTGTTTGCAGATAAAAAATGAAGCCGTCTTCCGAATGAAATGAGCGCTTCAGCGTTAAGGCTTTTAAAAATTTAGCCTGAACACTCTCCGGTAAATCAGACAGCGCTGCGATTTCCGGATCCGTACTTAACTGCCCGGTAGAGGCCAGTATACGCCCGTTACTTCGGATCGCATCAGAGCTGGAACCTGTCGACCAGTAGATGGCACTTGAGTCGATTTGAAGGATGTTCATGATTTCTTTAAGCACTGCTGTTGCGAACGCATTTAGTGAGTTTGAACGCAACATATTTCCTGTGCTTTCGATGACCTGCCGCAGACCTTTGCGGTGTGACTCTATGGTACTGATATCCCGGTATGAGCGCAGACCGCTGTACATGAGTGTTTTGAGCTTTTGGCTGGTAAGTTCGGTCTTTTCCTTGTAATCATTGATGTCGTATTTCTCAATGACTTCATGTTCTGGTGCTTGTCCAGGCTGGCCTGTACGGAGAACCAGTCTACAGAGATTATTATTCAGTTCTTTGCGGACCCAGTGCACTAGGTCTAAACCTGCATGGTCGTTTTCCATCACTACATCGACCAGCGCTAGTGCAATGTCCGAATGTTGTTGGAAGACTTCCTTTGCTTCTGCAGCTGAATAGGCATGCAAATATTGAATTTTTTTGCCTTCGAAACGAAAACGCTTCAGTGTTAATTCGGTTACCCTGTGAACTTCAGCTTCATCATCTATAATGAGTACAGTATATTCAGGTTGTTCAACTTGTTGTTCTTCGGTGTTTTGCGTTGTGTTAGCCTGTTTTGCAAATAACGGATTCATGGGTTACAGACCTTTATTGTTAGTTTAAATCGTGCAAAAGAAATGAGATGCAAAAGCCTTCATCTGGCACGCTGTCGTAATGCACATCACTCTCGAGTTTACTTTTTACTAAATTATAGACCACGCTCAGGCCAAGCCCTGCGTTGCCGGCACCTCGCTTCGTTGTAAAGAAGGGCTCAAACACTTTCTTCAAATCCTGTTCATTAACGCCGATACCGTTGTCGCAAAACATAAATTCGTAGGCATCACCAGAAGGTGTCAGTGTGATGGTAATTTCACATTGTTGTTGCCCTGGTTTCATTGCGTGAATCAAGGTATTGGAGGTGAGGTACGACAAGATTTGGGTAATAACGGTGGGGTATGTTTTTATACGGGCAGACGACGGCAACTGCGTTTCAAACTGTATTTTACTGTTGTCTGAATTGATTCGGTAAGCCGCAACATAGTCATTGATCAGCGTAGTTACGTCGACCTCCTCAAGTTGGCTGGCGTCATCTGAGTTCAGAACCGCCACTCGCTTGAAGCTGGCGACGAGCTTGGACGCCCGTTGCATGTTCTTGATTGAGAGGTCGGTGATGTCTTTCGCCGTAGACAGAAAGTCCTCGAACTTGTCTGAATCCAATACGCCGTTTTTGAAATCCATATCAAGTTCAGCCAATAGCTCTTTCATGTGGGAGCTGCTGGTAATGCTGATCCCCAAAGGTGTGTTAACCTCGTGGGATATGCCCGCTACCAAGCCACCCATTGCGTTGATTTTTTCAGACTCAATGATCTTTTCCTGCGCGAACTTGAGTTGTTCAATGGCTTCAGACTTTTCGTTGTGCATACGGGAAAGACGCAAAGAATATTTGTGCATTGAAAAAATAAAAAACGCGATCACTGCTGATAGCAGCGGAATTATCAGATACCAGTATTGTCCTGGGCTGAATTGACGACGTACCGTGATTTCCCAGTTTCGGTCAAAGAAATTCAGTGTGCTGGTATAGCTGTCTAAAGACACGTTTTTATTTATGATATGGTCGTAAATGAGTACGCGCTTGTCGTCAATAGTCTCGTGCAGAACAAAGTCTTCTGCTATTTCGTTATCAAGCACCAGCCTGAATGCCTTTTCAAAGTCGAATAGCAGTAGCAAGATGCCTTCACTACCGTGCATGCGATAAAACACGCCAATTAAGTTGCGGTCAATTTCTTTGAATATGGGCGTTGTCGCTGTCTTACCGACTTCGAGGTTACTTAGCATTTGAAGCTGCGTTGCATCATAAATGGCTTGTTCAGCCGTTGCATTGGAAATTCCCGCGGCCTCCCAGAGCTGAGCCTCTTTGGCACCCCCGTTAAATATTTCATTGTCGAAGTAAGCGACACCCGTTAAGGCTTTGTAGTGTTCGAATAGCACTGTGGTATAGTCCGAAAATTCCTCTTTCGACACTTTATTGGAGGCGGCGTAAAAGCTCTCAATCGACTGAACAGGGTAGGACAGTGTCGATAACTCTTCCTGGGTTAACAATAAAAACTGTTTTACCGGAGTAATAAAGTTGAGTTGTTTATCTTGCTCTATTAATGCACTAGCGATGTAAATAGCGCTTAATACCAAGAGGGCAGATGCCACCAATACATATTTCAGTGAGCTCATAAAACCAGTCAAAACAAGTTAGTTACATTAACTGTAATACAAAATCGAAATATTGCGTGCTTTCCTGCAAAAACATCGACCAAAGCTAAAATTGCCTGGGCTTCATGACAGATGACGCTGCGAAATTTCTCGTACTCTTAGGGAATATGAAGTGTGGCTGAGTGCCGGAATAAGGCGCGGGCAGAACCCGCGCTTCAAAGCTAAGAGCAGAGGCAGTGATTAGTTAAACTTGTTGAACAAGCTTTCCAAATCAAGGCCTTGATGACCTAACATGTCGCGTAATCGACGCAGGCCTTCTACCTGAATTTGTCTTACGCGTTCTCGAGTCAGTCCGATTTCTGCGCCAACGTCTTCAAGGGTTGAAGGTTCATACCCCATCAATCCGAAGCGACGTGCAAGCACTTCCCGCTGTTTGGCACTGAGCTCCTGCAACCAGCCAACAATACTATTTTTTATATTGTTATCCTGGAGCTGCTCTTCCGGACTTGTCTCGTTGTCGTCAGCCAGTATATCTAACAACGCCTTGTCATTTTCACCGCCAATTGGCGTGTCTACTGAACTGATTCGTTCGTTCAGACGCAGCATTTTACTGACTTCATCAATGGGCTTATCGAGATAAACCGCAATGTCCTCAGCGGTAGGCTCGTGGTCTAACTGTTGTGCTAGTTCACGGGCGGCTCGCAAATAAACATTTAGCTCTTTCACTACGTGAATAGGTAGCCGTATCGTGCGCGTCTGATTCATGATCGCGCGTTCGATTGTCTGACGAATCCACCAGGTGGCATAGGTTGAAAATCTGAATCCGCGTTCTGGATCAAACTTTTCGACCGCCCGGATAAGTCCTAAGTTACCTTCTTCAATCAGGTCGAGCAGTGCAAGGCCGCGATTGTTGTAACGGCGGGCAATTTTAACTACCAACCGAAGGTTACTTACAATCATTCGTTTACGGGACGCTTCACAACCTTTCAGCGCGCGTCGGGCAAAGTGAACTTCTTCCTCTGCAGTCAGCAATGGCGAATAGCCAATCTCGCTTAGGTAAAGCTGAGTTGCGTCTAAGTTTTTTGCAACTTCCTCTTGGTTTAACCAAGTATCTGCTTGGTTATCGTCGTTTTCTTCAGTGAACTCATTCTTGGCCTGTTCAGCCATATCAATGTTTTCAAGTTCGTCTCGGGGTGTAGCTTCGATGACAGCGTTATTTTGTTGACCCACAACTGTATCTCCTGCGTTATGTTACCTTTCGACGTTCTCCTGGTTCCTCAGTATTATTATTATTTATTGTTATTATTATGGTTGCTTTGGCAGATACTTCAGAGGGTCCAACGACTTTCCTCTATACCTGATCTCAAAATGTAATTTGTTCGTGGTAGTGCCGGAGCTTCCTACCTTGCCAATGACATCACCGGCCTTTACCCAATCCCGTTCGCTGACAACGATAGACTCGTTGTGCGCATAGGCACTTAAAAACGATTCGGTGTGTTTTATTATTATTAGATTTCCGTAACCGCGAAGTGCGTTGCCTGAGTAAACGACTTTTCCTGCCGCAGCGGCTACAACGTCACTACCTTTAGGTGCGAATATATCTATACCGTTTACACCTGCTTCTGCGCCATTTTGCGTTTGTTCAAACTTCCCGTTGGCTGGCCATTGCCAATGCTCAACGCGTTTGGGAAACGTGTTAACCAGCTTGTTATTTGTTTGCTTTTTAGCTTGCGTTACAGGCTTGTTAACATTTGGTTCACAATCACAATACGCCTGGCTCTCTTTAGGGTCAATAGACATTTTTGTGTTTTTTTCTCTGGTCGTACCAGTCGATTTTTTGACGTTAGACAAAGGGTTAAGATCGTTTAGAGTAGCCTGTAAATGGAGTGATTGACCTGGGTAAATGACGTAAGGCGGCGTTAATTTATTCCATTTGGCGATGTCCCGATAGTCATTTCCTGTGTACCACGCAATGGCAAATAAGGTATCGCCAGACTGCACGGTGTAAGACGTTTGTTGTGGGGTGTCAGGCAGCTCGTGCTGGCTGTTTAATACAACCAATGGGGCAGGTCTTGAAGGATTACTACAGCCCGCTAGTAAAAGACTTAGCGTTAAAATAGAGACGACGGCGCGCGAAAAAGACCTCAACGCAATAGTAAATAAGCAACAATGGCTAACATGATGACTGCCCATCCTATGACCTCAACATATTTACGTAGTTCCTGTTCCATTCTGGCGCCACCCCAACGCATCAGGCCTGCTACCAGGTAGAAACGCGCACCTCTGCCTACTGCTGATGCAATGAGAAAAGGTAAAAATGCCATCTGCAAAAAACCAGCGCTAATGGTAAATATTTTATAGGGGATCGGAGAAAAGCCGGCAATAAATACTACCCAGACACCGTATTGTTCGAACCAGCCCATGGCCGTTTCCAACTTGTGTGTATAACCTGCAGACTCAATAAAGGGCTGTAGCCAGTTTTCAAAGGCTAAATACCCCAGAAAATACCCTGCTATTCCGCCAAGAATGGACGCTAGCGTGGTAAGCATGGCGAAATGCCAGGCTTTGTCTGGTCGCGATAGCGACATAGGGGCGAGCATCACATCCGGGGGAACCGGAAATATCACCGATTCGGCGAAACTCAGACCTGCCAGATAGCGGCTCGCCCACGGGTGCTTGGCCCAACGCAGAGCCAGATCGTAACACGGTTGAAATAGCTTCAAAGTAGCGCTCCTGCTACCAAGGGTACAAAACGTACCGCTTCTATGGTTTGTTCTTCGAGTTGCCCATCGATTTTATCGATACACAGTAACTGTTGGTGATCGTCACCTACCGGAATAACCAGTCGACCCCCTTCGTTTAGCTGGTTTGTCAGGGCTTCAGGCACACTGGTGGCTGCAGCAGTAACAATGATTCGGTCATAAGGCCCTTTGCTCTCCCAGCCTTGCCACCCATCACCGTGTTTCATTTTTACATTGTGCAAATCCAGCTGATTCATTCGGCGCTTGGCCTGAAACTGTAACGCTTTTATGCGTTCGACGGAAAATACCTGTGGGAATAACAGCGCCAGTATTGCCGTTTGGTAGCCAGAGCCTGTGCCAATTTCCAGCACATTTTTAGCAGGTGAAGATGCTGCCAGCAGCAACTCACTCATTTTAGCGACGATGTAAGGTTGAGAAATCGTCTGTCCCTGACCAATGGGCAATGCCGTGTTTTGATAGGCTTTGTGTTTTAATGCGTCCGGGATGAAAATTTCCCGGGGAACACTGGCCACGGCATTTAGCACGCGCTGATTGCTAACCCCTTCATCACACAGTAGTTGTGCTAGTACTTCGCCTTTTCTTGTTGTTCTCATTTGGTTGTTGTCTTTGTTGAGTGTTGCTGCACTGGCACATGCTTAATTACATTGCCAGCCACTTCTCCATGTCTTCAATACTGTCTCTGGCTGTCATATCCACACTTAACGGCGTCACCGAGCAAAAGCCGTTAGCAACAGCGTGAAAATCAGTGCCTGGACCAGCGTCTTGTTCCGCGCCAGCGGGGCCATACCAGTAAATTTCGCGGCCGAATGGGTCCTTGGCTTTTACCATGCCTTCTGCACGGTGGCGTCTGCCCTGACGGGTAATTTTAACCCCTGCCAGTTCTGAGTAGGGAATATCCGGAACGTTGACGTTCAGGATCTGGTTGGCAGCCAAAGGGTGGCTTTGAAGTTTTGTGATTATGTCCGTTACTACCCGTGCGGCGGTTTCGAAATGTTTGCCTTCGTGGCTACACAATGAAACAGCAATAGCCGGCAGCCCCATGTAGCGACCTTCTGTTGCGGCGGCCACCGTTCCAGAATAAATGACATCGTCACCTAAATTGGCGCCGTGATTGATACCGGACACCACTAATTCGGGATCTTCTTCCAGAAAACAGTTTAATCCAAGGTGAACGCAATCAGATGGCGTGCCGTTGACAGCATAAAACCCGCTGTCCATTTGCTGAATTCTTAGTGGTTGATGCAGTGACAACGCATTACTGGCGCCGCTGCAATTTCGATCCGGGGCGATGACAGTGACATCGTGAGATGCTTGCAATGCACCGTGCATAACGGCAATGCCTTTTGCAAACACACTGTCGTCGTTACTCAATAGAATTTTCATAGTCGCTCTGGTTAATTGAAAGGCTAAGCAGCGGTGTAGCCGCTTTAACTGCCTAATTCCGTTATCAATGCACACTCGCGCAGAATCGATGTCGCAAAGCATCCCGGAGGCAGGAAAAACCGTACGGTTAATGTATCACCTTGGGCTTCGCATTCAAGCTGTCGGGGCCAAATAATTGCAGCGCGGCGCTCCATTTTTAATCCTTCCCCGGCCAGAAAGGCGGAGACCTCAGTAAATGGTTCGAATAACGCCTGTTCAAATTGTTCAGCTTCGAGTCGTGAACCAAGCTCTCCTTTGCCCCACAGCGGTATGGTGGTGGATATATCTTTCTCGGCCAATCGTTCGGTCAGTGTGGTATCGACATCATCAGTCACAAAGATACTATTAGAACCTGTCAGATTGATGACATCACCCGGCATAAAAGTAGCCAGTTTACCGGCAGACAATCGTCTGGAGATACCTTCATTAAACAACCAGCTGCGCAGTGCTGACAACGCCATGGAGCGTTTATTGCGATTGCGGATCACTTCGCCATTTAACATGCGCTCTGCCATTTGAAGGTTGCCGCCACGTTGTAATTCACCGGAGTCTTGTCGTCGCTGAACGCCGAATCGCTGGCTGCCAAAATAATTGGGTGCCCCTTCATTGGCAGTCCGGGATAATCGCTCAACAATGACGTCCGGCTCTGTCACGTCGCGGAGCGTGATTATGAAGCTGTTGCCTTTTAACTGACCGGTTCGCAGTTTTTTATTGTGGCGTTTGGCATCGAGTACTTTAGCGCCTTCAAGGTCAAAAGCCGTCCAGTCAAAGTCCTGCTTTCCCGGTAGGTGAATGCCAAACCACTGCTGGGTAACCGCGTATTTGTCCTTGCGGCCGGCATATGTCACCTGACGCAACGGTAATTTGCAAAACTTAGCCAGTTGCTCGGCAACAAAAGCGGTGTTCAGATTGGTTTTCTGAACGTTCAGATAGATGTGTTCACCGTCACCGGTTAACTCATACCCGAGGTGTTCAATGACCTGGAAGTCTTGCGGTTGTTGTTTAAATACCGCGGTGGTTGAGGGTTGGCCGAATCGGTAGCCCCAATGGTCGGTGTTCAGTTCCATTATGGTTTTGCCACCAACAAGGCGACAGCATGTGCCGCAATGCCTTCTTTGCGACCAGCAAAGCCGAGCTTTTCGGTGGTGGTGGCTTTTACGTTGATATGATCAACGCTTACGCCGCAATCCTCGGCAAGAATTTGTCGCATAGCGTCGATGTGCGGTGCCATCTTTGGCGCCTGCGCTATGATGGTTGTATCGGCGTTGCTGACCAGGAACCCTTTTTCGTGGATCAAACCGACAACATGACGCAACAAAACGCGACTATCTGCGCCGGAATAGGCGTCATCGGTATCAGGGAAATGTTTGCCAATGTCACCCATCGCCATTGCGCCGAGTAATGCATCGCACAACGCATGGATCAGCACATCGCCGTCAGAGTGAGCGAGTAGCCCCTGTTCATAATCTATCTGAACGCCGCCCAGGGTTATGGGGCCGTCGCCACCGAATTTATGTACGTCGTAGCCGTGTCCAATTCGTATCACTGCGGTTCACCTTGTTGAAGATAAAATGTGGCCAGCGGTAAATCCGCCGGGCGGGTAACTTTAATGTTGGCCGGATTGCCATCAACCAGCCTGACAGTATGTCCGGCAAACTCCATCGCAGAAGCCTCGTCCGTAACATTGGCACCGGCTTCGAGCGCCTCGTTCAGCGCAGTCAATAATTCGCCCGCACGAAACAGTTGCGGAGTCAGAGCGTGCCACAAATTCTCGCGGTCTTCGGTATGGGAAACAACCGGGCTTCCGCTCTTAGTCTGAGCGCGTTTCATGGTATCGCGGACCGGGGTTGCCAGAATGCCGCCATTAAACGCAGGCTGTTGAATATGGTCAATCAGCGAGCTGAGGTCTTGCTGACTAATACAGGGGCGGGCAGCATCATGAACCAGAGCCCATTCATGCGCTGCAAGGGTGTGCAATGCATTTTGAACCGACTCTGCCCGGCTGTCTCCGCCCGCTACCGCGGTCAGCCAGGGCGCCTGACTAATCGCCAGCGTTGGAAAGTAAGTATCCTCAGGATGTAACGCCACCACAACACGAGATACTGCAGGGTGCTTATTCAGGGCCCGCAGGGTGTGTTCTAAAATGGTGTGGTTACCAATCGTTAAATATTGTTTGGGTTTATCTGCTTGCATGCGCGACCCAATGCCAGCCGCAGGCACTACGGCTACAATTGTCGGAGCAGTCATTCGTTATTCTTCTTCTGAGGGTAAAATTCGGTAAAAGGTTTCGCCGCGTTTTATCAGGCCTAACTCATTTCGAGCGCGTTCTTCAATGGCTTCCATTCCAATTGTCAGATCACTGATATCCGCTTTTAACAACGCATTACGCTGCACCAGGTTGGCATTTTGCTGAGATTGCTTCTCTACTTCCTGCTCTTTGGAAAGATAGTCCGGGATACTGTTTTTGCCGAACCACAGGCGATACTGAAGTAACCCCAATAGTCCTGCTAATACCAGTAAAATCCACTTATCTCGCCACACAGTGCTTACCTGTTTTTGTGTTAATTCCGGCACTTAACCAGTGCGCCGAAATGCATTAAAAATCGATCAGGCTGGGTACTTATCGCCGGCCTGACTGCGGACGCCTTCAGGTTTTAAAGGGGCCGCAGTCAGCACATTATGCCGCGCTCAGTGTTTAACGTCCATCGCCTTTGTTGAACAGTTTGTTGAACAATTTTTCCTTCTGTTTTTCAACAGCATTACTGAGTGTTGTTTTCAGTAATTCGTCCAGAGTGGCGTTATCCTGCTCGCTCGCGCTCAACAATCCTGATAAATCTCCCAGCTCTGCAGACAGGGTAGAAGACTGATTGGCTACCATTTGCTGAAGGCGGCTGTTTAACTTGTCTAGCTGTGCTTGCTTTTCTTTGTCCAGAGAAGCAAGTGCGGCACTGGCAAGTCGGGTGTCTAGATCAGACGCCAAGCCAAACTTTGGTGATGTCAGATCGCCGGAAATATCCATTTTGATGCCCAGATTTCGCAAATCACCCAGCACGGTTGCTACTGCGTTGGTCAATTTATCAGAGCCCGCTGCAGCCATCACGAGTTCAGACAAATCCACCTTGCCGCCACCGCTTAGCTGGTTATCAGTTACCGTTAGTGCACCCGCCGACGCCAGCAATGCTTGCTTAATCGAGGCATCGAGACGTTTGTTTTCTGTTAGCGGAATACTGTCGAGTAGCAATCCGGCTATTTGCCAGGTTTGTTTAGCATCCAGGCCATTTTCATCCAGGAAGAATTCACCTTCGGTGGTGAATTGTTGCTGGCCCTGATTGGCGGCATTCAGTAGAAAGGTGGTAGGGTTGCCAAAGATACTGTGCACGTTAGTGATATTTGTCCAATCGCCGCTTAGCAATGTGTCCTGCCAGTTAACCGAAACGTTGGCCTGACGGATCAGGATCTGCATCGGATCACCTTCCTCGGCGGTTTCGTCTTCCGCGGTAGATTCGCCTTTCAGCATGGGCACAATAATATCAAACGCCGCAAACAGGTATTGGTTGTATTCAGCGGCCTTGGGGCCAAACACTGCCTCGGTTAGCTGCGATAATGCGGCCTGATCGCCAGCATAAACGCCTTTCAGCAACGCATAGTCTTCCTGCGGAGCGGTTTTCAGCGCTTCGAGTGAGGCTGACATGGCTGTTTTGGCCTCTGATGCTTTGTCAGTAAACTCAGCAATAAGCGCTTTGTCTTTCTTTATCGATTCTTTTAACTGTTCCAGTGTCTGCTTGGCTTTCAGTATCGAGGCCGGGTCTTTCAGATCTGTTTCTTTTAACGCTTTAACCTGAGCTTTGTATTGTTCAAGCTTCGCTTTGTCTGGCAGCGCTTTGTAATCTTCCTTCAAGCCTTCGGCGTACGTATTGTAGGTTTGTTGTGCCTGCTCTACGGCAGCAGTGGTTTTCAGCGGTGAACGAGCCAGCAAATCGTCAACTTCTGGCAATGCTTCTTTGGCTTCTGCCAGTAGTTCCTCAAAAGACTGACCTTCAGGTTGTTTTAGTACTTTACCCGGGGATTGACGGGGTTGATTGAAAGCCACATCGGTTACCGCCAATTGATTCATAATCAGTTGGTTACTGAGCAGTGGCCAGAACTCCACATCGCCTTTCAACTGGCCGACGACGACCTGATTGGTTTCCGGTTTCGAAGGGTTGGTCATTTCAATGGCGGCGATATTGACACTGAGTGGAAAAAGGCTGTGCTCAAACTCACCAATATTTACTTCGGCGCCATAGGACTGGGTGAGTTGGGATTCGAGTACCGATTTAATAAGACTGTCGGCAAACAGCCAGTACAAAACGACCGGTATTAATAATATGGCGAACGTCCAGGTTGCCAGCTTTCCCGCTTTACTCTGCATGAATAACTCCTTGAAAAAATGATGCCCAGGTTACGTTTCCTCCGGCAGTGAGACCTTATTCGACAACCTGTCGCATGAATCACCTTCACATACCGCATTAAACCCGCTGTGCGTCGGGTCTGCCTTGACGCAAAGATAGCAGACCGATAGTGTGGCAACTAAATATTACGATATGACGTAGTTTATCGGCTGGCGGCGTATGTGCAAGCATAGGCGGCATGCGAGCCTTTCGTTAAACTATACGGTTATATGTAACAGGTTCAGTGCCACTGGCAGTGACAACGTAATCAACTACCGCGATGTAGACGGTAAGCATCTTAAAATTTATACGACAGATTGTACACAAAGGGGTTCAATGTTAACGCAACGTACTTTTTCTAACGCCAGTCCTATTCGACAGCTGATTCGGGATTTTTATCGTATTCCTGAAACCGATGCAGTTGACCAGATCTTACCCATAGCGGAAGTTAACCCCAGGGCGCGGAGCCGGGCCTGGGAACGCGCGCGACGGATGGTGTTACAGATTCGCAGGGAGCAGGAAAGTCATGGCGGTGTAGATGCACTGCTTAATGAATATTCATTGTCGACTGCAGAAGGCGTTGTACTGATGTGCCTGGCCGAAGCCTTGCTGCGCGTGCCGGACAAAGCGACCCAGGAAGAACTGATCCGCGACAAGCTGTCGAAAGGGCAGTGGACGCCGCATTTGGGCAACAGCGAATCGCTGTTTGTAAACGCGTCTTCGTGGGGATTGTTATTCACCGGCAACATGGTGAACTACGCCGACAAGCGAAAGAGTGAACAATTTGGCCTGCTGAAGAAGACGCTGGGGCGTCTGGGTGAGCCGGTTATTCGCCGTGCAATGAACATTGCCATGAAGGTAATGGGTCGTCAGTTCGTGATGGGGGAAACCATCGAAGACGCAGTTGAACGTGCGCAGGACAAGGAAAAGAAAGGCTACGTTTACAGCTATGACATGCTCGGCGAAGGCGCTCGAACTGCAAGAGATGCAGATCGCTATTACGAATCCTACGTCAAAGCGATTAAGGTGATCGGTAAAGCCGCAGGCGGCAAAGGCCCGCGGAAATCACCGGGTATTTCAGTCAAACTTTCTGCTATTCACCCGCGTTATGAGTTTGTGCAATACGAGCGTGTAATGGCCGAACTGCCAGCCAGACTGAAAGCCCTGTGTCTGATGGCAAAAGAATACAATATCGGATTAACGGTAGATGCCGAAGAAGCAGATCGTCTGGAAACGTCGCTCGATATCATCGAAACCGTATTCCGCGACCCGGATCTGGCCGGTTGGGATGGATTTGGTCTGGCGGTACAGGCCTATCAAAAACGCGCGCTGCACGTTATTGAATGGCTGCGTGAGCTTACCCAGGATGTCGGCCGTAAAATGATGGTTCGTCTGGTAAAGGGCGCGTATTGGGATACAGAAATCAAACTCACCCAAATGGCCGGACTGGACGCCTTCCCGGTATTCACCCGCAAGTCGTCTACCGACGTGTCATATCACGCCTGTGCGAACCGTCTGTTGGCTTACCGGGATACAATCTACCCGCAATTTGCCACCCATAACGCTTACACTGCGTCAGTTATTATTGAACTGGCCGGCGATGACAAACAAGGTTTTGAATTCCAGTGCCTGCATGGCATGGGCGATACCTTGTATGATCAGGTAGTTTCTGAAGAACAAATTCAGTGCCGGGTTTACGCTCCGGTTGGTGTGCACGAAGACTTGCTGGCGTATCTGGTGCGCCGACTATTAGAAAACGGGGCAAACTCTTCGTTTGTCAACGCCATCGTTGACGACAGCAAGCCTGTTGAAGCCTTACTGGAGGATCCGGTAGAGAAAACCCAGCGCCTGACATACCGCTACAATAAGCAAATTCAACAAGCGTCAGATTTATACGCCCCGGAACGTGTTAACTCAAAAGGCCTGGATATCACCGACCTTAATACGGTGAACACGTTGAAATACAGTTTGTCGCGTTGGGCTGAACAGTACCAAATCGACACCAGCGCCGTGCCGGAAGGTGCGGTGGCAGTGCTTAATCCGGCGAATCGTCAGGATGCCGTCGGGTATCACCATTATGCCAGTGAGAGTGCAATTCGGGCTGCGCTGGACACTGCAGACAAAGGGTTTGCGGCCTGGTCGGGACGACCGGTCAGCGAACGCGCAATGCTGCTGAATCAGTTCGCCGATGCGCTTGAACGCCATTCTGATGAATTGATTGCGCTGTGTATCCGTGAAGCCGGCAAAGTGACACAGGATTCGGTTGACGAGATTCGTGAAGCGGTTGATTTTTGTCGCTACTACGCCGCGCGTGCGGTTGAATTAGGCCAGGACGAACGTTTGGTTCCACGGGGTGTTGTACTGTGCATCAGTCCCTGGAATTTCCCGCTGGCTATTTTCCTTGGTCAGGTTGTGGCGGCGTTGGTAACCGGTAATACCGTGGTGGCGAAGCCTGCTGAGCAAACCAGCATGATAGCGGTACGCGCAGTAGAAATGATGCGTGCCGTTGGTTTACCGGATGATGCCTTGCAATTAGTCATCGCCAAAGGGCCGGATGTAGGCAGTGTGCTGCTGCCAGACGAACGCATTAAAGCGGTTATGTTTACCGGCTCTACACAAACAGGTACTTACATATCAAAAGTACTGGCGCAACGAGGCGGTGAGCAGGTACCTCTGATTGCTGAAACGGGTGGCCAGAACTGTATGATTGTCGACTCAACGGCATTACCGGAACAGGTCGTAGACGATGTAATACACTCAGGTTTCCAAAGCGCCGGTCAGCGCTGCTCGGCTTTGCGCGTGTTATTCGTGCAGGAGGACATCGCCGATACCATTATCAGCATGCTGACAGGGGCTATGAAAGAGCTGCAGATCGGCGACCCTGCCTGGCTCAGCACCGATGTAGGCCCGGTCATTGACGAGAAAGCCCTCAAGTCACTGCAAGAACACGAAGTGTACATGCAGGAAAACGGCAAGCTTCTGTATCAGTCGTCTATGCCGGAAGACTGTGCGGCAGGCACCTTCTTCCCACCGACGCTCTATGAGATCAGTGACTTAAGTGTGTTAACCCGCGAGGTCTTTGGCCCGGTTGTACACGTTGTGCGATATAAGGCTAAACACCTGAACAACGTACTTCAGCAAATTAACGACACTGGCTTTGGTCTGACGATGGGGATCCACTCCCGTATTGAAGAACGCGCCAACGAACTTGCCGCACGCTGTCGAGTGGGGAATGTATACGTAAACCGCAACATGATCGGTGCCATTGTCGGCGTACAGCCGTTTGGTGGTCGAGGCTTGTCTGGCACGGGGCCAAAAGCCGGCGGTCCTAACTACCTGCCTCGCCTGATGATGGAAAAAGCGACACCTAAGCCTTCGCAACTGGCCGACGATATCAGCCCGGATAATGCATTGTCAGGTACACCTGAACAGGCAAGTCAGGCAGCGTCTATTATGCGTAAAGCCTGCGAAGTCGAAGAACTGTGGCGTCATACACCGCTTAACGAGCGTATATCTAAAGTGCGTCAGCTTCTGGCGAAACTGGCAACCGTCGATATCGTTGAAGAATTGGCTGACGACCTCAATCGCACATTGGCTTCTGCCCGTTCACAATTGATGAGTATCGAGAAGAAGTTGGCAAAACCCATCACCTTGCCGGGGCCTACAGGTGAATCTAATAAACTGTACCTTGAGCCACGCGGTATTCTGGTCTGTTTTGCCGACAAAGAAGTAACCTTTGAATACTGGGCGCTTTCGATTGTAACGGCGTTGGCCACGGGTAATTGCGTGGTGTCGGTTGTGTCTGAACTCTTCTACGAAGAAGCGCTGGCAGTGAAAGACAAATTCCAGGCAGTAGGTGCGCCTGAAGCAGTGTTCCAGGTTGCTAAACTAGGTCATTTGGACGCACTGTTAATGGACGAGAAGTTAGCTGGCGTAGTGGTAGACAGTAATACCGAGCGTACGGCCCACATTACGGCCATGCTGGCTGAGCGCGAAGGCGCCATCCTGCCAGTGATCACCGCTGAGTATAATGACAAACTGATTCAGCGACTGATGACGGAGAAGACCATTAGCACCGATACCACAGCATCAGGCGGCAATACGTCACTGATGACCATGGTTGAAGAGGACGAGTAGGTTTTCATCCTGAACGCCAGTCGTTTGTCGCAAAACGATTGGCGGAATCAAAAAAGTCCGTAAACTCAATCGACATCAAGGTACAAGTACACATTTGTGCCTTGTTTCGTGTTAGGGGAGTAGCTTTCTCGCAAGAGAGTCGTTATCAACACACTTGGAACGCATTTCCATGGTAACGACGTGGTTGTAGGTCAAGAGGCCTTATCACTATTAGCAAGACCTAAGACAATAACCGGTCCAGAGCGGGACGCCGGCTGTTGTCTTATGTCTGTACTGTCCCGCCGGAATCATTAATGGAAGCCTTTCTTTCTTCATTAACCACTGTTGCTATTGCTGAAATCGGTGACAAAACGCAACTCCTTTCCTTGTTACTGACCGTCCGGTTTAAAAACAACCTCGCGATTGTCGTAGGAATACTGTTCGCTACACTACTCAATCATGCCTTTTCTGCCTGGGCGGGAATCTGGTTGTCCGCCTGGTTAACTCCCGGGTTAAGTAACGGACTGTTTGCCGGCGCGTTTATTGTTGTGGGGCTATGGCTGTTGATCCCGGATAAAGAGGAGGCGGTAACGTCTTCTTTTGACCGCTACGGCGCTTTTCTGGCTACCTCCGTACTCTTCTTTCTGGCTGAAATGGGTGACAAAACGCAGATAGCGACGGTGTTACTGGCTGGTGAATATCAACACCTTGGCTGGGTAACGCTGGGGACAACGCTGGGCATGATGGCCGCCAACGTGCCGGTTGTTTACCTTGGGGAACCCGTAATGAAAGCTTTGCCGATGAAGCAAGTTCGGCTTGCAGCGTCAACCTGCTTTGTATTACTCGGAGTGTACTGGCTATTCAGAATGTAATGGAATGAACACGCCTGGATGCCAGGCGTGTTCATATGAAGGATTACATCCAGGTGTCGTTGCGGCGTCTGCGCTTAGGAATGAAGGTAATTATAATGCCCAGAAGCACGCCTGCACCGGCCACAATGCCGCCGTAAGTAAACATACGGTACAGCTCTTCGGTATCCTGAGATTGAATTTGTTCGCTTAGCTGTGCAATCTGTTGCTGTGCTTCTGCCTTGTCAGCTTCAAGTTCGGTGACTTGTTGCCTGGCTTGTGCAAGTTGCTGAGTTAATTTTTGCACTCTCGACGACAGTGTATTGCGTTGCTGTTCGCTTTCGGCCAGGCGCTGACTTAACTCAGGTAACTGAACCCGACGTGACATCGTGTTAATCAGGTATTGGGTTTCTACCCAACCCTGTCGACCGTCACCATCCTGAATTTGCGTAAAGCTGCCATCATCACTACGCTGCAGCACGGTGACCGGTAAGCCTGCCTCAATAGAGCCGATAATGCGGTAATTACGCCCCGCACCAGAATGCATGTATACGATCAAATCATCGGCAATATAAGCGCCGGGCTGTTCACTGGTCTCTTGCGCACCTGCTGGCAAAACAACAACCAATAAACCGAAAATAACAGAAAGCAATCGCATAACGTTCCTAACCACCTAAACGAAAGCACTGATGTTAGGGGGTGTTGACCAGAAAGGCAAGCCTGCCAGTCACTTGCTATAACCAGCACGGCAACATTGCCAAAATCCCGATGGGCAGGTAATGTACCAGCCATATACCGCACCGCTATTTTCATAGTACATCACATGTCAGAAACCGAAATTAAATTTGTTGTCCGTGACAACCCGCTGGAAGCGCTAAAAGACGCCGTTTTTCCATTGTTAAAGGAAAAAGGCGTAAACATTGAAGAGCAAGGTCAGTCGTTCTTGCAGAACGATTACTACGACACGCCAGAACATCTGTTTCAGCAACACAAAATCGGTATGCGAGTGCGCGGCGCCAATGGTGAATTTGAACAGACAGTGAAAACCAATGGCAAAGTCAGTGGAGGACTGCATCAGCGCCTGGAGCTCAATGTTCCCCTGGCCAATGAACAGCCCGATTTGACGCTGTTCGAAACAATGCAATGGCCGGAAGGCGAGGATGGGAAGTCGCTGAATACGCGGTTAACCAAACAATTCGGCACACATTTTAGTCGCACTCAATTCGATTTGGTGTTCGAGGATGCCGAGATTGAGCTGGTGGTGGATATTGGTGAGGTAAGTGCACCACAACAGCAAAATGCGTCGCCGATTTGTGAAATTGAACTAGAGCTGAAGCAGGGTAATTTGTTGCGCATGTTCGAGCTGGCTACCCTGTTGCCCGGCAAGTTGCCGGTCAGGCTGAGTGATACTTCCAAAGCCGCGCAAGGCTATCAGTTGTTACATGGCGTACAGAATAAAATTTCGCCGTTGCCAGATTTCTTACCACTGACAGAAAATGTCACAACCGAAGAGGCATTTTGTCAGGCGCTGGCGTGCGGATTACGGCACTGGCAGGTTCACGAACACCTGTTTTTCGAAACCCAGTCACCCAAGATGCTGACCGAAATAACCCGTGCAGTGCGGATGTTAATGCAGACGGTGTCCCTGTATTTACCGGTGCTGCAGTGTCCTGCATTACTGGCGTTGCACAAAAAGCTGATGCGCTATGCAGAAGCCTGGTTATGGCAGGACGACCTGCAAAGCTTGCGAATGCTGCTGTCTAAGAAAAGCCTCTTCAATAAACGCTTGTCGCGTTATCCGGCGTTGTTGAGCTATTTACAGGGGCGACAAGCCGGTTTGTTGCAGGCGCACGATCCGCAAAGCAAGTTATATGAGGACACACCGTCTCTGCTGAAATTGTCAATTGCGCAGATTCTGCAAGAGAAACCCTGGCGCGGGGCTGCCACCGGATATGACTTACCGCTGATGGAACATGCCAAGGGCTGGTTGTCACAGGGATGGCAGACTATTCAGCAGTCCATGCCTATTCAACGCCAAATGCATGCGGCAAACTATACCTCGGTTGAAGTGTTGTTACGTCAGACCTTGTTCAACGGCTTTTTAGTGGCCGACTTATTTGCGCATTCACGCGGTCACTTTCGCGCGCCCTGGCTGGATATTCTGACCGGCATCGACGAACTGAATGCATTGTTACTGCTGAAAAAGTCGGTGTTTGATGCGGAGTTAGCTGAGCAGCGCGAGTTGCTGGAGTGGGTTCAGGAAAAAACACAGAACCTGCTTCGCGTGATGGAGCGGAGCCGGCAGGCTGCAATGTCGGGGGAGATTTACTGGTAATGGACAACCCCAATGAGCTTATCTAACGATTCGGTAGCCGTGTGGGTGGCAGCGTTGCTGACCTGTATATGGTTAGTGATGCTGGCTGTCACACTGAAACAAAAAGCACTGCCCGTTGGCAATGGCGGCCGGATGTTAATGTTGCTCAGTTGGCCGCTATTGGTTATTAGCGAACTCTGGGCGCTGGGGTTTGGACAGGGGCATTCCTTAATTAGCCTGGTTGTGCTGATCGTTGCACCGCTTCAGCTCATGGGTTTGCAAATGACTACCATGGCTTTATTGTGGCGCAAGCCTCGTTATGCACGCTGGCCACACGCGCTCGTTGCCACTGTGTTGCTGGCATTACTGAGCTATCAAATGTGGGCTTTCATGGCCGACATGCCGGGTTGGCATGGCCTGGTTCCTTATGGCGAACCCCTGGTGTACTGGCCAGTGTATGCCAGCTGTTTGCTGATTGCGTTTGCGATGCTGTATACCGCCATTATGCAGGTTGAACATATTCAGCAGTACCATCATGACTTACCTCTTCAGGTTGTCGATACACAACACTACAAAATAAAAGGCGTGGCTGGCGCATGCGGTTTTACCGTGGGGGTTGCCTTCTTCCTGGTCGTGATCACGGTCCTGGTGGGGATTGGCATTTTTCCCTTTGAAAGCTGGCTGGCCTGGTTTCATTGTGGTGTGGCAAGCAGCATGTTGGTGGTGTTAGCTAATTTGTGTCGCAGACAACAAACCTCGCCGTCGCCGTTTGATCACGCTGCGCTGGAAAACGCACCAGTATTGACCGATGCCAAAGCCCAGGCAATAGTAAAACAGGCCGATTCGGTAGTGATTGCCTCAAAAGCTTACAAGCAGGTAGGGTTAACGCTGGAGTCCTTTGCGCGTCAGGCAAAGTTAGACCCTACGATATTGTGCCTGGCGTTGTTGAAGGTGAAGAAGCAGCACTTCAGAAATTACATGTATCAGTTCAGAATGAAATACGCCAAACAGCTGTTGCTGCGCTCTGATATCAAACTTGACCAGGTTGCCAAACGCCTGCAGCTAGGCAACAAAGGCACAGTGAGTCACACGTTTTTAAAATATCTGGAAAGTAAGCAATAGTCCGCAACAAGCGCATGCAATCCACTTTTAAACCGCGCTTTTTTGCTCAGGCGTACATAGCGGCAAATTTATCTGCCAGTGCGTCCAGGCTCTCCTTATGAGCCGGATCGGGCTCGATACATTCGATTGGGCACACAGCGACGCAACTGGGTTCATCATAATGACCCACACATTCCGTGCAGCGTGACGGATCAATCTGATAAATCTCAGCGCCCATGCTAATTGCTTCGTTGGGGCACTCCGACGGACACATATCACAATTTATACAGTCATCTGTAATCAACAATGCCATAACAATATCCTCGTCGATGGTAAGCAGGCGGTAGATGTTGTCAGAAATGTATATAAGCAGTAGTGAATATGCAAAGCCTATTCGTGGCAGGCTTGATACAGGTCAATAGCAACCAAAGTGCTGCTGCAAAATACCCTGGGTAAACTCTTTTCGCAGGTAAAAACCGCGAGGGCGGGTTTTGATTCTTTGGCCTTCCGGACCAAGCGCATCGGCCAGCACTTTTCCGCTCGCGGCTTTGGGGCGCAACTGCATAAAATCGCCATGACGGGCAGTAATGGACTCTACCTGTCCCAGTGCAATCATCTCGGTCAGCAGTTCCCAGTCGCGCTGCAATTGCTGATCCTGATGCTCAGAAGGCTGCCAGATAAACGGTGTCGCAATTCTGCGTTGTGCAACCGGGATGTCGCGTTGGCCTTCGACAGGGACCCACAACACGCATTGCAATTTGTTCCGCACATTGCTGCGCTGCCAATTCATCATGGGCGCAGGTATTAAGGGGGCGTAGCACACGTAGGTGGTTTCAAGCGGCATGCCGTTTGCGTCGATAGGCAGGGTTTTTAATTCAATGCCTAACTCCGGAAAGTCCTGAGTTGGCTTTGAACCCGCAGTGGCACCCAGCCATAGTTCAATTAATTGCCCGGTCCAGCCTTTCTGGCGTTTAAAGTTATCGGGGATAGCAATGTTGGCAAGGTGGGCGAGTTCGCCCAGGCTCAGGCCGGCAATGCGTGCTGCCCGTGACTCCAGGTCGTCACTATCCCGTGGTGCGCTGGTGGGTACTTGCAAACCCTCTACCTCTTGTTTGTGTGTTCATAGCCCGGTTAACCGGGTACAAAACGCTGTTCTGTCACTTGTCTGCTCCTGTCATTATTTACCTAATATTGTGGTTGGCGAATGACGGAGTGGGGAATCTTCTGTGTGGGTTGGTATTAATACTTTGAATGCACAAAAGATTGTGAAAGAATGCTAACACAGAAAAATATAAAGTGCCCTGGAGTCTGAGTGATAGATACCGATGGATTCCGTGCGAATGTGGGCATAGTGATTTGCAACAAAATGGGTCAAGTATTTTGGGCAAGGCGTTATGGTCAGCATTCATGGCAGTTTCCTCAAGGCGGAATAGATGAAGGGGAAACTGTAGAACAGGCAATGTATCGAGAGCTGAATGAGGAAGTCGGCCTCACACCCAAAGACGTTAGCATTTTGAATGTGACGCGCAACTGGGTGAGATACAAACTACCAAAGCGGTTAATTCGCCAAGGCAGTAACCCTGTTTGCATCGGACAAAAACAGAAATGGTTTTTATTGCAGCTCGACTGCCATGAAAAGGAAGTCGACGTGCTCAAAACCGGCCACCCGGAGTTTGATGACTGGCGCTGGGTAAGCTACTGGTATCCGATTCGAAATGTAGTGTCGTTTAAACGGGACGTATATCGACGTGTGATGAAAGAGTTTTCTGGCACCGTTATGAATATGCAACCCCGCTATAATAATCAGTCAAAGCAGAATCGTCGCCGGCGTCGCGGCTAAAGGAAAAGTGTGGCGGGAACACGAGGTGAAAAGGGCAGTATCCTTACTGTCTTAAAAAGCATTGTTCAGGAGGTTAACCAAATACCCCGGTTAACCGATGCTTTGTTTCGCCTAGCTGTCAGAGTTAAGGAAACCATGCAGGTAGACTCCTGCTCTATCTATCTTGCCGACTATACCAATCAGGAATTCATATTAAAGGCCACCGATGGCCTGGCAGCAGATGCCGTTGAACGCGTGCGAATTGGTTTTTCTGAAGGTCTGATTGGTCTGGTTGGTCAGCGAGAAGAACCGCTAAATATCGAAAACGCCCACCAGCACCCGCGTTTTAAACATTATCCCGAAGTTAAAGAAGAGCATTATAACGCTTTCCTGGGTACTCCCATTATTCACCAGCGCAAGGTGCTGGGCGTTATTACTATGCAGCAAAGCGCGATGCGCAAATTCAGCGAAGATGAAGAAGCGTTTCTGGTTACGCTGGCTGCACAGATTGCGCTTGAGATTTCCAATGCCGAAACCCGTGGGGCACTGAACCCGCATGCGGGTATGTATGTCGGCGCGATGCAAAAGAACGTTCGTGGGATTCCAGGTTCGCCAGGATTGGCAATGGGCGTGGGATACTCTCCTCATGCTGCCTATACACTGAATACCTGGATTGTTAAGCAAAGCGACAATACACAACAGGAAATTGACTACTACCGCAAAGGGGTCGAAATTACCCGTACGCAGGTGGAGGCGTTATCTGACCGACTGGAAGGCCAGGTGCCTGATGATGTCCGGGCCATCTTTCAGCTTTATCACCAGTTGCTCGACGCCAATAGTCTTGGGCGAGAAGTCGAGACCAAAATTCGCGAAGGCTGGGATGCAGCGTCGTCACTCAAACTGGTTGTAGAAGCCTATGCTGCCCGGTTTGAAGCAATGGAAGACCCGTACATGCAGGAACGGGCCATCGACATTGTTGACTTGTCGAACCGGATTTTGCTGAACATCCTGGCAGAAGTGAAAGGTAAAGCGGTTACCGACCGCGACCGTCCGCAACAAGCCTGTATATTGGTGGCAGAAGAGGTGTCAGCCCCCATGTTGGCGGAATTCCCCCGAGAGTTCTTAGCTGGGATTATCTCGGTCAGAGGTTCGAATAACTCACATGCCGCCATTTTAGCCCGTGCCATGGGTGTGCCTGCAGTAATGGGCTGTCAGAATGTGTCGCCTACGCTGTTAGAGCACAAGGAAATTTTGCTCGACGGTTACGCCGGTGAAGTCATTGTTTCACCTGAAAAGGCGATTCGCGCTGAATTCAGTCAGTTAATTGAAGAAGAGCGGGTCCTGTCTGAGCGCATCGACAGTGAAGCCGGCGAAGCCTGTGAGACACAAGATGGGTGTCATGTATCACTGATGGTCAATGCGGGCCTATCTACCGAACTGGAAACCGCATCGGCCTCATCTGGTCAGGTAGGGATTGGTCTCTACCGCACCGAAATACCTTTTATGTTACGCGAGCGCTTTCCGTCGGAAAGCGAACAGGTTGCCTTGTACCGGAAAATTCTGGAGAGTGCGCCGAACAGTGAAATCGCGATGCGGACACTGGATGTCGGGGGCGATAAGCCGTTACCGTATTTTCCGATAACAGAGGAAAATCCGTTCCTGGGATGGCGGGGGATTCGCTTAACTCTGGATCATCCGGAAATCTTCTTAGTACAGATCCGCGCCATGTTACGCGCCAGTATCGGGCTGAAAAACCTTAGTATTATGCTGCCCATGATTTCCAGTGTGGCAGAAGTAAATGAGGCACGCCGCCTGGTTGAACAGGCTTTCTTTGAAGTTGAAGAAGAAGCCAGACATCAGAATGTAACGCTGCATCGCCCGCGTCTGGGGATCATGCTCGAAGTGCCGTCGGTGCTTTATCAACTGCCGCAACTCGCCAAGAAAGTCGATTTCTTCTCGGTGGGCAGCAACGATTTAACCCAGTATTTACTGGCAGTGGATCGAAACAATTCCCGTGTCGCCAGTTTGTACAACAGCTATCACCCCGCTGTGTTGTCGGCCCTATACGACATTGTTAAGCAAGCCGATCAGCATCAGGTACCGGTATCGATTTGTGGCGAAATCGCCGGCGAACCGGGTGGCGCGGTATTACTGATGGGCATGGGGTATCGCAAGCTTAGTATGAATGCCTTCAACCTGCGTAAAATTAACTGGGTGATCCGCAACGTTAACCTCACTGAAGCGCAATCGTTGCTGTCGTGTGCGCTAACATCAGACAGCTACGAAGAAGTCTACCACCACATCAATCAATACCTTGAAAAGCGCGGGCTGGGAGGCCTGGTCAGGGCGGGTTCCTAACCCCTATTCTCATTCTCAATAAAGTATGATTTGATAGCGCTTACAGTGCGACAAATTTTTGGCAGGGCGTGTTAAAAAACTGACACAACACGTCTGACGAAGTGTGATATGCTTGCTGCCGAAAAGTAGGAGTGAGCTGGTGGATGCGCTAATTATCATATTCTTGAGTTGTATGGCGCTTGGTATGTTAACCGGAACACTTGCCGGTATGCTGGGCATCGGAGGCGGTCTAATCATCGTACCCGTGCTGACAGCACTCATGACCAGCGTAGGCAATATCGACGCACAACTGGCTATGCCAATGGCAATTGCCACGTCGTTATTTACGATTATTGTGACAGGTTTCTTCTCTGCCAGAGCACATTACCAATTGGGTAATATTGTACCGCGGGTAATTCTCTGGTGTGGCGCGGGTATTGCGTTTGGCGCAATTGCCGGGGCACAAATAGCAAGCCTGATGCCGGCTGATTTGCTACAAACTGTGTTTGCTGTATTGGTTATCGGCATTGCTGCACAAATGGTTTTCGGCAAGCGCAAAGCGTCGCGCTTCGTTGCAACGCCCGCAATTTTGGTTGCGGTGGGGTTAGTAACCGGGATCATATCTGCGCTGATGGGCATTGGTGGCGGCGCATTACTGGTACCAGCCCTGGTCTGGTTTCAGGTACCGATCCGACAGGCTATTGGCTGCGCAGCGCTAAGTGGCTTGGTAATAGCCTTGTTCGGCACAGGCAGTTTTATTATTGCAGGTTGGGGTTTACCGCAGCTGCCCGATTGGGCGCTGGGCTACGTTTATTTACCTGCCGGCGTGGGCATTATGGCTACCTCGGTGTTTACCGCTGGTTTTGGTGCCAGGTTGGGGCAAACAATGCCCACTGATTTATTGAAAAAGATTTTAGCCGGCATACTGGTCTTAGTTAGTATCCGCATGATTATGGGAATGGAATAGTTACATGGGTGGAACAGAGTATCTGGTTTTTCCAAATATCGATCCTGTTATTGTCAGCTTGGGACCATTGAGTGTTCGCTGGTATGGCATGATGTATCTGGTGGGCTTTATTGCCGCTTATTTGTTAGCAAAAAAACGCCTGCCGCAGTCACCCTGGAATCAGGAGCAGCTCAGTGATTTGCTGTTTTGGGGATTTGTCGGTGTCATCATTGGCGGTCGCCTGGGCTATGTCTTCTTCTATCAATGGGACATGTTTATCAGTGATCCCGCCTATTTATTTAAAATTTGGACCGGCGGAATGTCCTTCCACGGTGGTCTGCTTGGCGTTATTGGCGCAATGGTTTGGCAGGCAAAGCGGTTAAACAGCTCTTTGCTGGAAGTCGGAGATTTTATTGCGCCACTGGTGCCGATTGGGCTGGGTGCCGGACGAATCGGTAACTTTTTGAACGCGGAATTATGGGGGCGTCAAACCGATGTGCCCTGGGCTTTTGTGTTTCCAGGCGCAGGCCCTGAACCCAGACACCCGTCACAGCTATATGAGTTCGCATTGGAAGGCGTATTGTTGTTTATTATTCTGTGGCTGTACTCTGCACGGCCTCGTCCTACTGGTGCTGTCGCAGGTCTGTTTCTGGTCGGATATGGTGCGTTTAGATTCATTGTAGAGTATTTCAGAGAACCCGATGCACATATAGGTTTGTATCAGATAGGGTTGAGCCAGGGGCAACTACTATGTCTGCCGATGATCCTTGCCGGATTATGGTTAATGGTGATGGCTTACCGCAAGGGTAGCGTTGCTACCGCACAGGCAAAACAAAACTAGAATAAATTCAAATTATGAAAGAATATTTAGCGTTGATGCGCCATGTGAAAGAGCATGGAATTAAAAAAGAAGACCGCACGGGTACCGGTACAATTAGCGTGTTTGGGTATCAAATGCGCTTTGATTTGGCAGATGGATTCCCGCTGGTTACCACCAAAAAATGTCACCTCCGCTCGATCATCCATGAATTACTTTGGTTCCTGAAGGGCGAAACTAACATCGCCTATCTGAAAGAGCACGGTGTCTCAATTTGGGATGAGTGGGCAACTGATGAGGGTGAACTGGGCCCGGTTTACGGTCACCAGTGGCGCAGCTGGACTGGCGCCGATGGACAAGTTATCGACCAGATCAGTGATGTCATTCAACAAATTAAAACAAATCCGGATTCACGTCGCTTGATTGTCAGTGCGTGGAATCCGGCTGTTCTGCCCGATACCTCAGTCTCCCCCAAAGAGAATGCGGCAAATGGAAAACAGGCGCTGCCACCCTGCCATACGTTATTTCAGTTCTACGTGCTGGACGGCAAGTTATCCTGTCAGCTGTATCAGCGCAGCGGTGATGTATTCCTTGGCGTGCCTTTCAATATAGCCAGCTATGCGTTACTGACTTTAATGGTCGCACAAGTTTGCGATCTTGAGCCTGGTGAGTTTATTCATACACTGGGTGATGCGCATTTATACCTGAACCATCTGGAACAAACTGATCTGCAGTTAAGCCGAGAGCCATTTGCGCGTCCGCAAATGCGGATTAATCCTGAAGTGAAAGATATTTTTGGGTTTACCTACGACGATTTTACGTTGGAAAACTATCAGGCCCACCCTCACATCAAGGCGCCGGTCGCAATATAAGGCTTTAGGGAATGAGCAAAACGAACGTATTAATCTGTGACGATTCAGGGTTTGCGCGAAAACAAATGGCGCGTTCTATCCCGGATGGCTGGGATGTCGATATCCATTATGCAGAGCACGGTGAGCAAGCGCTGGAACAAATCCGCGCGGGCAACGGCGATGTGATGTTTCTCGATCTTAATATGCCGGTGATGGATGGTTATGAAACCATGGACGTTATTCGGCGTGAGGATCTGCCCTGTCTGGTTATTGTGGTTTCCGGTGATGTGCAGGAAGAAGCGCGTTCGCGTATGTTAGCCATGGGGGCACTGGACTTTATCCGTAAACCGATCGACAACGAAAAGCTTATCACATTGCTAAAGCAATACGGCATTTACACTGGCGACGGCAACGCGGAGAAACGCAAGAAAGTAAACCTGTTGGCAGCCAGTAGTGAGAACGAAAAGTTCGACGCTTACCGGGAAATGGTAAATGTAGCCATGGGGCGCGCGGGTGAGAACCTGGCAAGCTTGTTAGGCGAGTTTATTGACCTGCCTATTCCCAACGTTAACGTCATCGAAAATAACGAACTGCATATGGCGATTGCAGAAGTGAATCGCAACAACAGTGTCTCGGCTGTGTCAAAAGGCTTTGTGAGTGCCGGTATCAATGGCGAAGCATTGGTAATTTTCAACGACACGGATTTTGACAATATCGTTGAGCTGCTCAATTACGATCAGTTAAGTGCCGCGCCAGCTCAGCTGGAAGCACTGATGGATATTTCGAATATTCTGATTGGTGCTTGCCTGAATGCGTTATCCGATCAACTCAACGTTACGTTTAGCCACAGTTCACCGATTATTCTCGGGCGCAACCGTGACCTCGACAGCATGTTAACCACGACCAAACAACGCTGGCAACGCATCATGGCGATCGAGATTGGCTACGCCATTAAGCATAAGAATATTCATTTTGACTTGTTGTTGCTGTTCCCAGATACATCAATGGAACGCATTTACTCTAGACTGGTTGATATTGAGGAGTAAACCGTGACATCTGACGTTTTAGAAGAATTAAGCCGCCAGCACTGGATGCACGACCTGCTCAGTTCACTGGAAGTGGGTATCGTGGTACTGGACAGGGAATTTAAGGTTGAAGTGTGGAACCAGTTTATGGAAAACCACAGTAACCTGCGTCCCAGTCAAATCGTTGGCACCTGTCTGTTCGATAGCTTTCCGGAAATCAGTGCCGACTGGTTGAAAGTAAAAGCCGATCCCGTTTTCAATTTGAAAACACCAGTATTTTTAATTTGGGAACAACGACCTTATTTGTTTAAGTTTGGTTGTAACCGCCCGATCACCTCTGAGCTGGATTTCATGTACCAGAACGTGACTTTGTTTCCGTTGTCATCACTGACCGGCAAAGTAGAGCGTTTGTGTATGCTGGTGTATGACGTAACCGACCAGGCGACAGGCCGCTTGCATATCGAAGGCCTGAACGAAAAGCTTACCAATGTGAGCCGTTTGGACGGGCTGACAGGCCTCTATAACCGACGCTATTGGCAGGAGCGATTTGAAAAGCAGTTTAAACTAGCCAGACGACGGGGTGCGCCCGAAACCGCAATTATGCTGGACATCGACCACTTTAAATTAGTGAATGACACTTACGGCCATCAGGCTGGAGACAAAGTCATTCAGGCTTTGGCGAACGTGATTAAGCAGTGCGTTCGTGAAACCGATTTAGCCGGTCGTTACGGTGGGGAAGAGTTCGCCGTGATCCTGACCGACGCAAAACTTGATGATGCGTTACAGGTCGCTGAGCGTATTCGTCGTGCAGCTGAGGCTACTGTGGTAGAGCATGAAGGTCAGAACATTACATTCACAGTAAGCCTGGGGCTTTCAGAGTTTAACGAATCATTCGACAACGAAATGCAATGGCTTGACCGCGCCGACCAGGCTCTTTACAAAGCCAAAGAAGGCGGTCGTAATCAGGCGGTGAGTTTATAGTCTTTGTTGACAGTCACGATAAGCGGGGCTTATCGTGACGTTTCCACTTCTGCAATTTTATCTTTCAGTGACGTTAAAATGATCAGGCTCGGGATCACCATCAGTGCCGTGATCACAAAGAACAGCGCCCAGTTTCCTCCTAGCCCATCCACTAACATACCACTACTAGAAGCCAGCAAAGTGCGGCTTAGCACGCTCAATGACGCCATCAGTGCATACTGCGTTGCAGAGAAGGCACGGTTACACAGCAAGGATATAAACGCGACCATGGCCACGGTTGCCCATGCAGAGGTGAATCCGTCCAGAATAATCGTGACCACAAACCAGCCTTTGTGTGGTCCCACAACAGCCATTAAAGCAAACAACAGGTTACTGGCTGCCATTGCAATACCCGCAATGAGTAACCCCCGGAAAATACCATAGCGGATATTTACCATGCCGCCTAATATCGAAAAGATGATAGTGACCCACCAATTAAGCAATTTTGAGTAGGTGCCGATCTCGGTATTGCTGAATCCTATTTCCTTGTAGAACACGATACTCATTCGACCGAGGAAGGCCTCACCAATCTTGAACAGAAAAATAAAGCACAGTAGTTTGACGGCCAGCCTGGCGCCGCTACGCTGAAAAAATTCGCGGAATGGCTCTATCAGAGTGAGCAGCAGCCATGCAGAAAGCTTGTTGAAGGCTGACTGCGAATCGCCAGCCAGTGCACTGTATCGCGCTTTTGCTTCGCGCAACAACGCGTCGCGATCGATATCCGGTTCCTTTGCTAGCAGGGTGGCAATAAAACACATCACCATTATCGCGGCCAGCACCAGATAAATCATTTGCCAGTGCCAGCCGGGCAAATCGGCTAACAAAAAAGGAATTGCACCCAGACCGCCATAGCCAGTCCACCATCCGGCTGTAGCCAGAGATGAAGCGGCAGACATGGTGTCTTTTTCCTGCTCACTAATGACATCAATCCGGTAAGCATCAATAGCAATATCCTGCGTTGCCGACGCAATTGCAATGAACAGTCCGCACAGGGCGATGTAGAATAAATCAACCTGCGCATCGAGACTCGACATCCACAGACAGCAACCAATAATGACCCACTGCATCTGAGCGATCCAGCCTCGCCGCTGACCTAAAAAAAGCGGTTTGATACGGTCGATAAGGGGCGCCCATAACCAGTTAAATGAATAAACTGCAAATATGGCACCGAACAGGCCAATGGCGGACCGGGACAGGGACTCGTCTTTGAGCCAGGCGGATAATACTGAACCAATCATCAGCCAGGGGAAGCCACTGGCAATGCCAAATACAAAAACGCTGATCAAACGCTTGTCGCGAAATGAAGCAAATGTGGTGGACACCGAATCCTTTCCTCACCGATGGATTATGAGCTGATGAATGTGATCATGTATGAAGCGAGGTAACAAGTCCAGTAAACTGTAGCCTGTGATGCGAGACAGGTAAAAGGGGAATGGTTACCCCTTTATGCCCGTTAAGGTCTGATGCCAATGCAGTCAAACGGAAAGACCGCGCCGCCCTGTAGAAACCGCACGCACTGCTTCAATTCGTCTCGCAGAATGGTGTCGTGTAGCAGCTGTTCGTCACGCCAGTAGTGAATCTGGTGCAACAAATGCCAAAAGACTCTTTCCCTGTGAGAATAAGGTTCAGAATCTTCACAGCGATACAACGACCATTCTTCCAGCGTGTCCCAAAAGAAATAATTGAGCTCGCGATAGTCAAGCGCGCCATTCCAGAATGCTTGCAGGTAACAACACAACTGACGGGACTTTTCTTCAATAAATGGAGTAATACTCACGCCGCTGTTCCAAGAATTCAACACTCTGTGAGTATAGTTCAATATTGTCAGAAAGCTGCAAATTGTGAACAAAGATCACAACGAGGGTATTAAAGAAAATAACTACCAGCCTAAGTATCTCAACCAACTGTATATTTCTTGTCCAAGCCAGGCGCCGGTTGGGTTGGGTAGGGATGCGCCGGCATTACCGAGTCCGACAGTGGGGAACAGTTGGCGCTGTCGGTAGTGACGTTTCAGGCTGACTTTGGCGGCAGTCTGACGGGCATCCGCCGTGAATGATTGCCATTGACTGAGCATCGGCATATTCAGGTCCAGAACAGGGTAACTGCTTTGCGCCAGCCAGTCGATCAGTTGCTGATTTTTGTCATGCTCGGGCCAAAACGCGCCGAGGCTAACCAAGGTGTCAGGCATGTCCAGGGCTCCACGTTGAAATGCATCTATGAGTACTGCGCTGGTCATGCCTTCCGCAATCACAAATGTGTAGCCGCGATGTTGTTGTGCATAGCCGTATGCAGCATTGGTTAGGCCCAGTATGCTGGTATAAAAACTGTCGTAGTCCGGTGTCATGCTGGTGGTGTTATCAATAGGTTTAGGCGGCGCATCTGGCGTGTCTGAAGGGGTAACAGCAGGGCGCTCAACCGGAATGAGTAAACAATGCCAGCCCTTCTCAGTAAGCGTGTCGGCCAGAATGAGCCCACCATCCAGATTAAGAGACTGGGATTCAGCGTCGACTAGAACAATCGCTACACCGCGGCTTAACGGGTGCCTGGAAGACAGTGTCACAGCTGGAATTTGCTTATCCAACACAGTTAATTGGGTAATTTGCTGTTCGGGAAAATAGCGCGCAATATCGTCAGCCACAGCACCATAAGCTGTACACGCTATTGCATTCAAGCATAGCGCAGATAAGAGAATTATGACTTTGGTTATTCGCATTTACCCGTTCAATGACTGAGGTGATTATCAGTATAGTTGTATCGGCAGAACAGGGTAAAAGTTAATCTTTGTCTGCACTAAACGGCGAAGGTGTGTAGTGACCAAAGGGCAAGGGCGCTGAAAAGCACATTTGTTCGTTGCGAGAGGGGTGCGTAATGATTAACGACTCGGCGTGGAGCTGTAACCGACTTGCTTTTGCTAACCCCTCAGGCGGGCTGTAAAGCCTGTCGCCCAGAATGGGGTGGCCTAAAGCAAGCATATGCACCCGTAGCTGATGAGAACGACCGGTAACAGGGCGAAGCTCCACTAGCGCTTCATCGTCTGATGCGCTAATAACCTGATAATGCGTTAGGGCGGGTTTTCCGTGCTCATGGCTAACCATTTGTTTCGGGCGGTTGGGCCAGTCACAAATGAGCGGTAAGTTGACCTCGCCACTGGGTTGTTCAGGCGCACCCAGTACACGCGCGTAGTAGCGTTTAGCCGTATGTCGTGTTTCAAACTGACGGGACAGGTGCTTGTGACTGGCTTTGTGTTGGGCAATCACAATGACTCCGGAGGTCGCCATGTCGAGGCGGTGCACAATGCGCGCTTGGGGAAAGACAGTTTGAATCCGTGAGGCCAGTGAGTCGCGGTGCTCAATGGCCTTACCTGGCACGGTTAACAACCCGCTGGGCTTGTTCGCCACGATAATGTCATCATCGTGGTATAGCAAGCTCAGATAAGGTGAAACCGGCGGATTGTAGACAAAGTCCGGGTTGGCACTCACGGATTGTTCACCAGTATGCGAACGGCGTCTAATTGCACATCGCAGTTTTGTAGCACGTCGGTAAGCGCAGCGATTTGCTGTTCGATGAAAGCAATTTCGCTATCGCGAATTGCCGGGTTTTGCTTTTGCAGGTCTTTTAGCCGTTGTGCCTCACTACCCAACGATTGCTGCATGCGCTGCAACGCGTCCTGCAAAATATGGTTGGCGTGCTGATGGGCCTGATCCCGGGCACGTTCCAGTTGCTGTTGTAGTTGCGGTGTCAGCGCCTGAATCAGTTGTTGGGCAATTTTACGGCCAACCGGTCTGAGCGACTGATTTAACAGTTCGGTATGTTGCCCTTTTACGTCCAGACACAAACGAATCGGCGTGGGTGGCAGGAAGCGCTCTAATTGCAACTTTGCGGGGGCTTTACCCGATAGCACAAACAGGGTCTCTACAAAATAAGCACCTTTAGGTTGTTCTTTTTCGGCAATAAAGCCAACGCTGCTCTTTCCATGAACGTCAGTGAGTACTAACTCAATAGCGTTGTGAATAAGCGGGTGATCCCAGGTCAGGAAATGCACATTTTCCAGGGTAGTGGCAGTACGACGGCGATAGGTCACTGTCATACCTTCCGGATCAAGTCCTGGCAAGTGGCCAATCATCGACTCAGTCGGACGCAGAATAAAACAGTCCTGGCCTTTTTCTTCCTGAGCAATACCGATAGAGTCAAACAAACGGCCTGCCAACTTGGGTAAATCGGCGGCGCTATCCCGGGCTATGATTTGCTCCAACAGGCTATCTACCCTGCCCACACCAGCAGCATTAAGCTCCAGCAGTTTGTCTCGCCCTGCGTCGAGTTTGGCTTTCAATTCGTTGTTCAGGGTATGGCTCTGACTTACCAACGTGTTAATCAATGCACTATCGTCTGGCATCAAACACGCAGTGATTAGCATTTCTTCCACGTTTTCGTATACTTTACCGCCGGTCGGGCAGGTTTGCTCGAATGCATTCAGACCTTCGTGATACCACTTCAGCAGCACGGCCTGAGCGGAGTGCTCGATAACCGGTACATGGATCTGCACATCCTGGGTTTGCCCTATGCGGTCCAGTCGACCAATGCGCTGTTCCAACAGGTCCGGCGTAAGCGGTAAGTCGAATAACACCAGATGATGAGCGAACTGGAAATTACGGCCTTCACTGCCGATTTCGCTACACAATAATATCTGCGCGCCGTCTTCCGGGTCAGCAAAGTAGTGAGCCGCTTTGTCGCGATCCACAATGCTCATGCCTTCGTGGAACACCGCCTGCCTGATGCCGGTTTTAACCCGAATAGTTTCGGCTAACTGCTGGGCTGTGGCTGCACTTGCACAAATCAGCAGAACTTTGGCGGGTTTGACCGTGGGTAAGAATTCGAGTAGCCAGCTGACCCTTGGGTCTTCATTTAACCACTGCTCTGTTAATCCAGGCTGGCGCTCCGGAAACAGTGCGGAAGACAATGAATCAATAGCGTCTACCGGATAGCAATTCGGGCGGGGTAGTGCATAGCTGTGTAATTGCCTTGCTGGAAAGCCTTCAATGGCTGCGCGTCGGTTGCGGAACAACAATCGGCCGGTACCGTGACAATCGATTAACTGGTGTAGTAGAGCGTCGCGGGACGCGGTGTCATTTACATCGTCAAACTGACTAACGATTTCCGGGGCCAGTGCCTGTAGCGCTTTATAGGCGTCGTCTGTTAATGGCTCACCATCAATCAGTGGAGCAACCGCGTCTGCTAATGCGGCGTATTGTGACTCTTCCTCAAGGAACGTTGCATAGTCATAAAAACGCGCCGGGTCGAGCAGGCGCAAACGGGCAAAGTGGCTTTCATGACCTAATTGGTCCGGCGTGGCGGTAAGCAGTAACACCCCCGGGGTGGCCTGAGCCAATTGCTCGACTAACTGGTATTCTTCCGAAGGCGCATCAGCCGACCAGGCCAGGTGATGGGCCTCATCTACAACCATGAGATCCCAACTTGTTTGCTGAATTTGCTGCTGGCGTTTAGGGTGTTGAGTCAGCCAGTTAAGTCCGCAGAGTATGAGCTGATCGTTGTCGAACGGATTGCTGCCTTCTTCACTTTCTTCCAGTGCCACACAACGGCTTTCATCGTAAATAGCAAAGGCCAGATTTACCCGGCGCAGCATTTCAACCAGCCATTGGTGAATAAGCGTGTCTGGCACAATAATCAGAACGCGGCCAGCTCGACCGGTTTGAATTTGCTGGTGGATAATAAGCGCAGCTTCTATGGTTTTTCCCAAGCCCACTTCGTCGGCCAGCAGTACGCGGGGCGCGTGACGACGGCCCACTTCAGAGGCGATGTGCAACTGATGAGGAATGAGTTCTATACGGGCGCCCACCATGCCGATAGTGTCTGATTGCGCGTGCTGATGCTGGCTGCTTAGCGATGCCTCACGGACGTCGAACCAATTAGGGTGGTCGAACTGATAGTTAAACAACCGCTTCTCAGGTTGATTCAGGCGAATGTGGTGATCGAGATTGGGTTCTGCCAGCGTGACTGACTGCTTGGTGTCTTCGCGCAGCCCCTGGTAAATCAGTACACCCTGCTGTTCACTGACGGTGTCGACACACATGCTCCAGCCTTCCTGAGATTTCACGGTTTCGCCAGGTGTAAAAACCAGGCGCGTGAGCGGGGCATTGTCTTTGGTGTAAATGCGGCTCTCGCCCGTGGCGGGGTATAAAACTTCGATTGATCGAAAATCTACCCGAATAATGGCGCCCAGGCCTAAGTCGGTTTCAGTGTTACTTAGCCAGCGCTGACCAATGGCGTATTGTGTGTCGGAACTCATCTCAATTACTACTCCGTGATAACGGGGGGCGTATTGTACTTATCCATCTGCGACCTGTCTTGTTCAATATAGCAATCTTGCGGAATTACGCGTACTCGGTCGACGTTTTGATAGTACCTGAAGATAATTTTTACATTTTTTGCGCGAAAATAAGTGAATAAGTTAGCAAACTGGATTATGGTGGAATTGTAGGTCGATGTGATGCGGAGTATAACGGTCAAAATCGGCACTTGGTTCTCCGCTCACACTGACCCTGTTAGCGCGTCGTTGTACAGACGAGCTTGGTTATGTTCATTGGAGTGACGGATGCCAAGAAAATCAAATACAGATACAAGAATCTACGTCCTAGATACCAACATTCTGCTACACGAACCCCTCGCTTTCCTCTCTTTTAAAGAAAATGACGTTGTTGTCCCCATGACCGTTCTGGAAGAACTGGATTACATTAAAGACAGCAAAAAAGATGTGGCTCGCGATGCCAGGGTATGTATTCGCGCTATGGAGGATTTACTGAGCGAAGCGACCCCGGAAGAAATGATTGCCGGCGTACCCCTTGAAGGTCTCGGCGCTGGCGAAAACCGACCGACGGGAACACTGTCTATTTTTGCTGATCTCAACATGGTCGAAGCGCAGCAAATTTTTACCAGTGACGAAAACGACAATCGCATCATTAATGTTGCACTGCACTTGCAGAAAACCTTCGCACCGAATCAGGTGGTGCTGGTAACCAAAGATTTGAATATGCGTCTGAAGGCTAAAGGGGCCGGGCTGGCGCATGTTGAAGACTACCGTACTGACCAGTTGATAACCGACATCAAATATCTCACGAAAGGTTACCACCAATTTGAGGGAGATTTTTGGACTCAGGTCAAATCGGTAGATAGTCGCACTGAAGGTCGCGATACCATACATACGGTACCTCGTTCACTTCTGCCCGAAGCCTACGTAAACGAATTTCTGTTAGACGAAACCAACCATTTTGCCGGGTTGGTTGAGTCCATGACCAGTGATCACTTTGATATTCTGGATCTTGGGTATGAGCGCTTGATGTCGCGACATGCCTGGGGAATTAATCCAAAAAACATTGGTCAGGCAATGGCGCTGCACTCGCTGTTAGACCCGCACATTGACTTAGTGATCCTGACCGGCCCAGCAGGAAGTGGTAAAACGCTCCTCGCATTGGCAGCAGCGCTGGAAATGGTGGTTGAACGCAACATGTACGACAAGATCATCGTGACCCGGAATACACCGGAGATTGCCGAGTCCATCGGCTTTCTGCCAGGCACCGAAGAAGAGAAAATGGCGCCGTGGCTGGCGGCTATTACCGACTCGTTGGAAGTGCTGCACAAACACGATGAGAACACCAAAGGCTCCATGAACTACATCATGGAAAAGGCCAACATTCAGTTTAAGTCGATCAACTTTATGCGTGGGCGAAGTATTCAGAATGCGATCGTTATTCTGGATGAATCGCAAAACCTGACCGCATCACAGTTGAAGACCATCATTACTCGTTGTGGTGAAGGGACTAAGCTCATTTGCAGTGGTAACCTGGCGCAGATAGACAGTAACTACCTCAGCCCGGTTACATCCGGTCTGACTTACCTGGTAGAGAAATTCAAAGACTTCTCAGGCAGTTCAACCATTAACCTTGATGGTGTGGTGCGTTCACGTCTGGCTGACTTTGCGGAAAATCACCTGTAGCAGTAACGCTAAGTCAGTTTAAGGAATTGTCTCCAGAGTGTAATTCCTGGAGGCAATGCCTTGTCTGGTCGATTTGCTAACCTCTCCCAATTTCAATTGCCCCGGGCCGGTCGGGTCCAGCAAAATGAAGGGCAGTCCCTCGGCGTTAATTGTTTCGTCTGTTGCCAGTGGCGTCATGCTAATAGCAAGCAGAGCATGATCGTGTAGCAAGACCAGTTTCATTGGGTTATTCGGCAAAAACGCGCGAATTAAAGCGGCGGCTAATACGGCTTTGCTGTCGCAATCTCCCTTGTTTTGGTTGAGTATTGCCAGTGGTGGTGAGAAGCCTGAACCATTGCTCGACACTCGGTTTTCCAGTGTGTCATAGGGTATCGCCTGGGCCCAGCTCAGCAACAGGTTGAGGTAAGAACGCGCATTCGACTGCTCATCAACAATGTCATAAAGCGATTGAGCGGCAGGCACCATAGGTAAGACACTTTCCTGAATGTATCTCACGTGATTGGGCTTCACAGCTTTCTGTTGCAGAGGTGTGGTGTAGTGCTGGTAATAACGCTCTGTTAAATACGAGTCCATGGTTTCTTTTTGGGTCTCTTTGAGTGACGCCGTAAGCGCTTCGAGCTGCTCTTCATCTTTGCCTGACAAGGAAAACGACAAGGTGTCGTGCCGTTTCGTCAGCGAAAAGCGGGCCACGCGCGGGTCTATTTGCTGCGCCGCTTTCATTAAGGCAATTTCCACCTCCCGCATGGCTAAACCCGGCTGATAATTTAGTTGTTGTTGCGGCAGCGACTGCAAAGTGTCAGCCGGTAACGTGAAGCTGATTTTACGCGCTTTACCGTCGTGATCTAGCCAGCGGTATTCGTAGCTGGCACCACTGCCCGTACTTTTGCGTTGATAGTGCGTCTGCTCAGCGTAAGGCTGGCTACACAAGATAACCAGGCTCAACACTGTGAGTTGAATAAAACGAACCAGCATAGGGGAAGCGCGCATTCCTTGTAGTTGAATAGCCAAAGTATAGTGGCTAAACGCAAACTTGCTCCGCTTGTGACGTAATTATGTGTGTCGTTTCTCGCTGTATACCGTGTGGTAACGGAATATTTGTATTGCGCTTACAGCTTACTCAATACAGCAATGAGACTATATAAAAAGTCTTACTGTCGCTCTCAGCTACTTATACGAAAATCATCGCCGGTCACATCGGATAAGATCACGGAGGTATCAGTAATACAAAACTGGCTCATTTCTTCCAGCATGGTGTCGAGTACTGTTGTTGATGCAAGCGAGACCTCCAACACAAATGCATATTCTCCAGTAACGTTGTATGCTTTCAAAATAGACTCAGAAGCCTGAATATATTTAATTACTTTGGGCTCTTTTCCTGCGAAAGGCTTCACCCTGATGACTGCCGAAACGGCATGCCCCATAGTGCGAAGGTCAACAATCGCTTTGTAACCTGTGATAACCCCTTGCTCTTCCAACTTTCGTAGTCGCTCCGCCGTGGCTGGTGCAGACAAACAAGCCTCTTTTGCCAAATCTGAAATGGAAATACGCGCATTTTTCAACAGCGCATTCACGATTCTGGTATTCTTTTTATCCACTTAACTTTCCTATCTTTCGTTTCTAAATACCGTGATTTGTTAAGTTTTCAATCGGCTTTTCCTACGTTTATCTATGTCTTCAGTACGTTGAGGTTACTTATAATGACTTATCGGTGACCACAAATTGAAGAGATATAAATAAATGAAAATTAAAGAGTTTAGCCTCGAGAGAATTCAGTCTTTGTACGAAAACCTGGTAGAGCTTAATCTATCTGATAGTGGCGTGCACCCCTATAATTTAAGCGATCTTTTGAATGAAGAACAGCAACGAGCGTTGTTGGACATTGAATTAGGCTATGGCTGGACGAACGGAAGTGTCGAATTAAGACAAACCATTGCTAACTTGTACCCAGATAAAGGGCCTGACAACGTTATTGTCACTAACGGATCGGCTGAGGCAAACTTTTTAATGGTGATGAGTTTGTTGGAAAAAGACGATGAACTCATCGTCGTTGTCCCAAACTACATGCAAATCGCCGGTTGGGCAGAAGCAACAGGGGTAAAAGTAATCGAAACATCTTTGGATGAATCGAAAGGATGGGTGCCAGATATAAGCAAATTACAGTCGCTGGTGACCGACCGTACAAAAATGATCACCCTATGTCACCCAAACAATCCTACTGGTTCCACATTGCCACTGAGTGAAATGAAAAAACTGGTGCAATTTGCTCGAGACAACGACATTTATTTACATGCTGATGAGGTCTACAAAGGAGCCGAATTTGATGGCGTTGAAATTCCAAGCTTCGTTGATTTATATGAGAAGGCAATCATTACAAGTGGATTGTCAAAAGCAATGGCGATGCCCGGGTTAAGAATTGGCTGGTTGATTGGTTTGCCAGAAGATATTTATGCAAGTTGGCAACGGAAAGACTATACCAGTATCACAACGGGCGCGGTTAGTGAGTATGTTGCATCGATAGTGCTGCAACCCGACGCCCGAACTAAAATTCTGAATCGCAGTAAGCAGTACCTCATTGATAATCTGAAAATACTCAGTGACTGGGTTTCGGTCAACCAATCCTGGGTGTCGTTCGTGCCACCAAAAGCAGGTGGGATGGCATTTCTAAAATATGCATTAGATATTAATTCTACTCAACTCGCCCATGTGTTTCGTGAACAGTTAAATGTATTGGTGTTGCCCGGCGATGTTTATGGGTTGGACGGCTACTTTAGAGTCGGCATAGGCGCCCCAACCGCACATCTAAAGGAAGGGCTGGCACGCATTAGTCAGTATGTGTCAGATAATTATGACATTAAAACGAGTACGCCTGTATGAAGATCATCGCGCAATCGTCTATTCAGGCAATATTAGACAGCAAGGATTTCACAAAGGATATCGAAGGCAGCTTTGTCGCTTTCTCGAATGGACACGCCGTCATTCCTCCAGTTGCTGAGTTACTGATGGATAAAGGCGAAACACATATTAAATACGGTTTTATAAAAGAGCAGCCGTATTTTGTCATTAAAGTAGCGTCAGGCTTTTATCAGAATCCACAAATAGGTTTGTCTTCCAGTCAGGGCGTTGTCATATTGTTTAGTCTGGAAACCGGTGAGCCTGTCGCCTTTTTGCAAGATGGTGGGATACTGACCAATTACCGCACGGCCTATGCTGGAGCGATTGCTGCTAAATACCTTGCTCCCACAGGTATTCAAGCGATAGGTATTATAGGTAGTGGTATTCAGGCCCAGTTACAGGCTCAAATGATTGCCGCTCAAACCGGATGTAATCACGTAATGTTGTGGGCCAGAAATTCCAACAATGCTAAACGATGTGCTGAGGCATTGGCATCATCTGGGCTTCAGGTTGAGCTTGTCGACTCGGTTTCCCGGGTTGCAGAGGCCAGTCAAATTATTGTGACAACCACACCATCGGAGCAACCGCTTATTAAGCCGGGCGACCTGAGCGGGGCAAAGCTAATCATTGCGGTCGGATCCGATACCGCTGAAAAGCAGGAACTGGACACGAATATACTGCTCGACGCCCGCCTGATTACTGACAGTAGAGCTCAGGCTACACTGCGGGGCGAGCTTTCTCATTTATTGAAAATCTCACCAGAGCATTCTACATCGGTATCTGAGTTGGGGGAGATTATTGCAGGTAAGACAAACCTTGATACAGGCTACGAAGGGATCACTGTCGTTGACTTAACAGGCATTGCAACACAGGACCTTGCTATCGCTCAGGGGGTATTAAATGCTGCCTTGGAAAACAGTGAGTAGGCCAACGGCGCAGCGTAAAATGGCACACAAGCTGTGTGCCGTTTTACAGTTATTCAAACCAATTGAGCTTTGACTGAAGTGACACCACGCTGCCAACAATGATTAATGTGGGCGGTTTCATTTCGCTCAGTTGTGGATGAGTCACAATGCTCGACAATGTTGCGGTCAGCACTTTCTGATCGCTGGTTGTGGCTTTCTGAACCAAGGCGATAGGTGTGTCAGCGCTTAACCCATGTTTTATGAGTTGTTCACAAATAATAGGAAGTCCGGTCAGGCCCATGTAGAACACAATGGTTTGGTTACCTTGCGCTAAACCCTGCCAGTTTAAATCAATGGTTCCGTCTTTCAGGTGGCCGGTGGCGAATACCACAGACTGCGCGAGGTCTCTGTGGGTAAGCGGAATACCAGCATAAGCACCAGCACCTGCTGCAGCGGTGATACCAGGGACAACCTGAAAGCTAATACCGGCCGTTAACAATGTTTCAATTTCTTCGCCACCCCGGCCAAAAATAAACGGGTCGCCGCCTTTTAAACGTACTACCCGGTTACCGGCTTTTGCCTGGTCGACCAGAATTTGGTTAATGTCGTGTTGAGGCACGGTGTGGTGGCTCTTGGCTTTACCCACGTAAATCTTTTCTGCATCACGGCGAACCAGCTCCAGGATCTGGGGTGAGACCAAGCGGTCATACACAACGACATCGGCTTTTTGCATTAATCGCAGTGCGCGGAATGTGAGTAAGTCCGGATCACCCGGGCCAGCACCAACCAGGTATACCTGACCTTCAGTCTGCTTTTGTTCAGACGCATCTTCAAGTGCTGCCAAAAACTTCTGCTCGGCTTTGTCATCATTGCCTTGTGTGACTTCTTCAGCAATATCGCCTTCCAGCACAGACTCCCAGAAATAGCGACGCTCGGTGACCGTCGATAGTGACTGCTTTACTTTCTCGCGGAATCGCTCTGAAAAAGAGCCCAGCTTGCTCAGGTTGGCAGGCAGAATGGACTCCAGTTTTTGACGTAAATAACGCAGCAATACGGGAGCGTTGCCGCCGCTGCTCATCGCAATGACCAGCGGAGAACGGTCTATGATAGACGGGGTAATAAAGCCGCACAGCGGGGTGTTGTCTACCACGTTTACCAGCATGTTGCGCTGAGTCGCCAGCTTATGAATGTCAGCGTTTAACGCTTCGTCACTGGTGGCAACAAAGACCATGCGGCGACTATCCAGATCGCTTTCTTCAAAGGCACGCTCGACAAGTGTAACCTGATCTGATTCTGCTAAATGACGCACCGTCGTGCAGACTTCGGGAGCTACCACAGTAATGTGTGCCGGACTTTTTAGTAAAAGCTCCAGCTTGCGGGCGGCCACCTCACCAGCACCCACAATTAAAACTTGCAGTGCCTGGGCATCAATAAAAATCGGAAAATATCGCATAGCAGACTCATCTCACAGTAACTGCGTTTAGTTTGCCTGAAATTAATATTGTATAAATGAATTAAAAAATATTTTTCAGATTAAAAAGTTATTATGGCCAGGGGGCGACTTTTCGGGCCCCGAAACAAAAACCGGCAGGGTGGTTACACGCTGCCGGTTGAGTTTTTAGTTACGAGGCTTGGGGCCTTTCTTGCGTGCTGGTGGCTTATCTGACCATTCACGCAGTCCCATGCGCTGACCGGATACCCGGGTATCCTGTAGCGTTTGCTTCACCTCTTTAGGCATACCTTCCGGTAAATCAACAGTAGTAAAGTTGTCGTAAATTTCGATAGCACCAATGTACTTGCTGTCGATACCGGCTTCATTAGCAATGGCGCCAACGATATTGCCTGGTTTTACGCCATGGGTATGACCCACTTCGATGCGATAACGCTGCATACCTTGTTCCGGTCGTCGGCTGTCACGCGGTGACTTACGGCGACTATCGCGTCCTTCGCGGCCATCACGACGGTTGCGTCCATCACGCTCACCACCGCGGCGATCATCATCGCGACGTGGGCGTGGAGCGTGCAGGTCAGGGCGATCTGACTCTTTTAACAACAACGGCTCATCGCCTTGCGCTAATTTAATCAGGGCAGCCAATAACACTTCAGGACTTGCTTCGTTTTCGTCAATCAGCATATCGACAATAGGCATCAGGCCTTCCAGACTGTCGTCTTTTGTGGCTTCCATCACGCTTTGTTTAAACTTGCTTAAACGGGTTTCGTTCAGTTCGCTGATCGATGGAATTGGCATCGACTCAATAGACTGACGCGTGGTTTTCTCGATCGCGTGAAGCATGCGCTTTTCACGATGAGAGATAAACAATATAGCGTCGCCGTTACGGCCGGCACGACCGGTACGACCGATACGGTGAACATAGCTCTCGGTATCGTAAGGGATATCAAAGTTAATAACGTGACTAACACGCTCTACGTCCAAACCACGCGCAACAACGTCTGTGGCAACCAGGATGTCAATTTTACCTTGCTTCAGGCGGTCAACGGTACGTTCACGCGCGGCCTGAGGAATATCACCATTTAACGGCTCTACATCGTAACCACGGGCAGCTAACTTTTCCGCCAGTTCTAACGTTGCGGTTTTAGTACGAACAAAGATGATCATACCGTCGAAAGGTTCAACTTCCATGATACGTGTCAGAGCTTCAAGCTTGTGGTGACCGGCCACCTGACAGTAACGCTGGCGAATGGTGCTGGCGGTGCTGACCTTGGATTCAATTTTTACGTGCTTAGGATCATTCAGGTAACGCTGCGTGATCTTTTTGATTGGCCCTGGCATTGTTGCAGAGAACAAAGCTGTCTGACGTTCTTCTGGCGCGTGGCTCAAGATCAATTCAACATCGTCAATGAAGCCCATACGCAGCATTTCATCGGCTTCGTCCAGTACCAGAAACTTCAGTTTATCCAACTTTAATGTGCCACGTTTAATGTGATCAATTACTCGACCTGGTGTACCCACTACAACCTGCACGCCGCGTTTAAGCTGACGAATTTGATTGTCATAAGACTGGCCACCGTAAATTGGCAATACACGGATTTTTTGTGAAAAGCTTGCGTAGGCCTGGAACGCTTCAGCAACCTGGATAGCCAGTTCGCGCGTTGGGGCAAGCACTAGTAGTTGCGGGTAATTGCCTTCTACGTCAAGATTTGCCAGCATAGGCAAAGCGAAAGCAGCGGTTTTCCCGGTACCGGTTTGTGCCTGACCAAGCAGGTCATGTCCTTCCAGTAACAGGGGAATACTTTCGGCTTGAATTGGCGACGGTTTCTCGTAGCCAACTTTCTCAAGGGCCTGTAAGATAGGTTGCGGAAGTTTGAGATCGGTAAAGGTCAGTTCGACGTTTGTGGTCATTAAATTAAAGATCCTGAATAACTCGGACGGGCATAGCAGAAAAGCCAGCGATATATATAAAGCGCTATTATAGGCCAATAGTAGTGCGGATACCATTATTGTATAGGAAACCGTCTGGTAAATTATAGGGACAGCACTAGGAATCATGAGCAAGGTAAGCACTATGAAGAACAGGTCGTTACATCGCCGGGTACTTATTTCGGCATTAGTTATGGGGCTGAGTGCCACGTCTTTAGGAGGCTGTGGGCAGAAAACCAGTGAAGAACATCTACTCGCCGCCCGCCAATTTATAGAAGCCCAGGACACAGAATCGGCGATCCTGGAATTTAAAAACGCGATCCAAAAAAATCCTCAGGATCCGAATCCCCGCTTCGAACTCGGACAACTTTATGCCAATCAGGGCAGTTATGCGGCTGCTGAGAAAGAATTAAATCGTGCATTAGAATTAGGTTATGACGTCGCAGAAGTCATTCCTCTGCTGACCCTGGCCTATCAGGAAACCAATGCGGAAGTCGCTCTGTCGGAGATCGATCACAGTGTGGATGGCCTGACCGCGGTTAAGCGCGCAGAAGTCAGTTTTTATAAACTGGAAGCGTTAATTAAGCTCGAGAAAAAAGCGGAAGCGCGCCAGTTGATCGACGAGATCCGTCAGTTGGACACCAACAGTGTGTTCAAAGGGTTGGCATTAGCGTATGAAAGCATGCTGGATGAACAGTACGAGAAAACGCTAACTCAGGTAGAGGCACTTCGCGAACAGTCACCATTGAATAAAAATGTACTGCAGTTGTTAGCACGCCTGAATTTGTATCTGGAGAAGCCCGATCAGGCGATTGAAGCTTATCAGGCCTATGTAAAAGCGTATCCGGAAGATGCTGAAACCTCGTTTATTTTGTCTGCGTTGTTGATGGACAACAAGCGTTATGACGAAGCAGAACCACTGGTAGATAAATTACTGACCAAGAGCGCAGGCAATCCGCTTCTGAACCAGTACAAAGCGGTTATCGAAGTCAGGGCCGGTGAGTTTGCCAGTGCATTGAAACACGTAGAAACGGCCATTCAGGGCGGAAGAACGGATCCTCTGGCTCGTCTTGTAGGCGGTTACAGTGCCTACCAACTGAAAGACTACGCAGCGGCTACGCGCCATTTATCGATGATTGCATCGAATCTGCCTAAGACCCACCCTGCTTTACGTATGCTGGCCGATAGCCTTTTATATCAAGGCAATAACGAGGAAGCGCTGGATGTACTAAGTCGCGTAGATGGTGATTTCAGTACCGATGCTACCCTGTTTTCTAAAGCGGGCTACAAACTACTTCAAGACGGCAATGTTGTTGATGCACAGACAATGATTGAGCGGTCGGCCGAACTGGCAACTACGGCTGAGGATTTAACCCGAATAGGGGTACTGCAACTTTCATTAAACGATGCAGATGGCATTCTGAATCTGGAAGAAGCGGTGAAAAAAGCGCCCGAGGTGTCAAGTGGTCAACAGACCCTGGCGAATGCTTACATCGCGACCAAGCAATTCGATAAAGCCTTAGGCGTTGCGCAAGAGTGGAAGGAAAAAGAACCCCAAAACCCGGAGCCCTGGCTGACCATTGCGCAGGTGAGCATTTTAAAGAATGACTTTGAGGCGGCAACAAAAGCCATTGAAACTGCCGAGTCACTGGACCCGCAAAACATCAAAGCTAAATTGCAGCGCGTGTCTATTTCGCTAAATCAGAAAAAGGTCGATGAGGCGCTGTCTTATCTGAAGCAGGCTCTGGATATCGAACCGACGCACCAGTCAGCACTGGCCATGTATTACATGATCATGAAACAAGCTGGCAAAGCGAATGAAGGCATTGATTACATAAAGGAAATAGCCTCGCGTAATCCCGACTCGGTCACGCCTAACATTGTGCTTGCGCGTGTTTTGTTGAGTGAAAATCGCTACGAAGAAGGCTTGAGCGCGATAAACAAAGTCCCGCAAAGCTATGACGTGCCAATGCCTTACTGGGATACCAAAGGCCGCCTGTTGCTTGCGAACAACAAAGTGAATGAAGCCAAAGAGCTGTATTCAGAATGGTTGAAGGTATCGCCAAATAACAAAACGGCAACCCTGGGCCTGGTGATGATCCTGGATGTGCAAAATAAATTTGCAGACGCGTTGGATGTGACCAAGAAATTCCTTGAGAAACGCCCGGATCGCCAAATCGACATCGTAAAATCGTACTTGCACGCCATGCTGCGTCAAATTCGAGAAGCGGAGGCTATTCTTAACAAGCTGACGGCAGAAGAACGGATGCTGCCATTTGTCCGTGGTGTAGAAGCCCGTCTGCAAATTTATCGCGAAGACTACGCGGATGCGGTGCCCAATGCACTGGCGGCTTATGAGGAAATCCCCAGCACCCGTAATTTGTTAGTCATTATGGCGGCGTATGAGTTAACGGGAAATAACGACAAGTCATTCGCGTTATTAAACACGTTTTTGGAAAACAACCCCGACAACCTGCAGGCCAGATTGTTATACGCTGAGCGTATGATTCCGAAAGACCGCAAAGGCGCGATAACCGAATATCGCAAGGTTGTAAAAGATTGGCCGGATAATGCTATTGCGCTGAACAACCTGGCATTTTTGGAGCTGGAAGAAGGCATGTTGAGGGACGCCGAAAAGCATGCTCGCCAGGCACTTAAAGTGATTCCCAATGCGCCTGAAATTGCCGATACACTAGCGCAGATCCTGGTTGCTCAGGGAGAAATGGAAGACGCTAAAGAGGTATACGACGGCATTGTGGACGACAACGTGCGCAGTGACGAAGTGTTCCTTAACTACGTCGAGTTATTGCTGAAGATGGATTTAAAAACGCTGGCAAACAGACGCCTTGGCAGCAGGGTATTTGAAACACAAGAGTCGAAAGCGCGTGTCGCCGAGCTGAAGAAGACCTACAATATTTAATCTAAAAAAAGCAACGCCCGGTTAAACCGGGCGTTTTTTTGTGCTGGACATAAACGTTACTTTATTCAGCTTTGTTGTTTATGCTTTGGTCCAATTTCTTTTCCAGTGCAGCCAACTGCTGAGCGATGTCCTTTAAAGTAGGCTCGTCCTTGTGCGCTTCACGCCAGGCCTTGGCGTTTTCTTCTTCCATCACGTTAACCACAATACCTATGACCATGTTAAGGAAGGCAAAGGCGGTAAAGAAAATAAAGCTCAGGTAATAGAACCAACTGAGAGGGTAGACCTTCATGGTTTCGTACATAACCTCTATCACCGTTACACATCGTTTATATGAGAAAATTGCGAAACACCTTTAACAACGGGGCTTCCAGCCATTTTTACATTTTCTCAGGCGAGGGCGGCGAAAAGTTGAGAAAAACTCATGAACTTTGATTGAAATTCTCAACTTTTATAATGATACGGTAATTGTTTTAAAGCCGATGTCATGTGCGTTTTTGATGGCAGCATCTGTCGTTTTGAACACGCGAGGTTCACCTTTCGTTCGTTGCCCACTAATATGATATTGCTTTGACTTGTCTTTAGCATCAAACACAACCGTATAGCCTGTATCCATCATTGCCTTGGTCACAGTTGCTGTTTTAAGTGCGCCATTGTCAAATAACACCTTTAGCTCTTTGATTTCCATACTCACTCCATAGTGGATTATTACGCCGTTTTCAAAAACGATATACTACATGTCATAATTGGATTTTGATTGTATATCATATTGCGCATCTGAGGAATCATTTTTCGATTTTGATTTCCGGTGCAAGGTGTCTTCATTTGGCTTGTTGCCAATAAGGTGTATATTTAGCATTCACATTGGGGGCTGAGCGATGGAAACCGAAGACGTAGATAGAATCATCAATATTGCAGTAAAAGCATGTTATGACGCGACTTTAGCAGTTCACAGAGCAGCGCGTGTTTATGGAACGCTCTTGATTATTGAAAGGGATGGAGTGCCGGAGGGCGTTTCGCCACTATCTGACAAGGAAGTGAGGGAGCGATTAAATAGCCTTAAAGGTGACTCCATGTTGATGATAAATATGTAGTTTATGCAATTATGCTTAAAGCATAATGCTTCAAGCATAATTGAGGTTTTAGGACATCACTTTAACTCGAAAATGAGGCCAACATGCCAGCAGAATTAATATTTTTACTGCCCCTGAGTTTGCTTATCGGCGGTGCAGCGTGGGTGTATTACCGTCAAAAGCAGAAGTAGCACCGCAATTGAGGATAGTCGGCTCATGAAGATGACCTACGATGATTATCTCGGCCAAGCAAAGATACTTGCTAAAGCTGGGCATAATCGCTCGGACGTGTTGAAAGCACTCAGGACGCTATATCTGTTAAACGATGGGGATTTAAACCCCAAGGATGAGCTTGGGGTTCTTATTGCAGACATTGAGAACGGTAAACATAGTAAGATGTTCCAAACACTTTAAGAGGTAAATGCAATGGATTTATTTGAACAAGTTTTAACTTAATCTGGCAAAAAATAAAGTAGGATTCTATCTGTTCTGACACTTCAGCGTTTGGTCAAAAGCGGACATTCTGAACGAAAAATTTAAAAAGCAACAATTTTAATTCAGCCGCTTCATAACCTGATTTATTTATGGCTATATAAACTTTAGTCTATGTCAAAAATCTTTACAGCATACATTTAAGCTAAAGGTAAGATAACTATAAAATTATTATGTTTCAGTGAATTAATTTATCAGGAACAGTTATTGCTTGAGATTTTCTTGTACTAAAATTAAAAAATAAAATATGTTATTCAAGTTCATATAAAAGGAAGTTACATGAAATACTTCAAATATTCCCTTCTAATTGTGACACTGGTAATCCCTAGCCTAGCGACCGCAGCTTTAATTACAGAAACTTGGCAATCCACAATTCGGACGGTATCCAATACAACAGCTTTCAATGTGGGAGATGTAATACAATGGACTGTTACTTATGATGATACGTCAACTGTTATGCATTTTTATTTGGATGGCTCAGATGGAGTTGCTGGCACTGGTGACGACATTCTTGACTCGACACCCGTTATCGACTGCCCGGATGGCGAATATTGCGGGCAATATTCTTTGTTTTCTGACGCTGTATTTGGTGGCTTAGAAAACTTTACTGCCCCGTTATTAGCTGAATTTGCCTCTAATGGCCATACCGTTAGAGATGCGGCGGATGTTAATATCAGTGCCTTATTTAGGTATACCTCCGGTGAAGTAAGTATGGCGCTGGTGCGCGACGAATTGAATTTTTTAATAGATATGTCAACGCCCGTTGAAAACGGTTGGCAATATTTGGCATTAGCTTACACGTCTTCTGGCGGAGCGAAGAATTGGGTAGTTTTATCATTTGAAAGCGAGATAGTTGACCTACATTCATCGGTTATATCAGAACCTTCAAGTGTCACAATTTTTTGCTTGGTATTTATGGGGTTGGTGGCGAGAAAAGTTCGTCGAGGCTAACATCCGCTATTCGCTCTTTTCGGACATTAACTTGTTGCGGACTGTCTGATTTGGTTGAACTCAAAATCCTAAACTGTCAGGTCGTGTATGAGTCAGTACAAATAACTTATTTGAGCTAGCGCTTTAAATATTCTTCCTTGTATTTTATGTATCCTTGGTTAATCAAAGACCATGAATCTTCGACTATTTTTATTGCTTCATCATTTATGTATAGTGCGTGACGTATGTACGTTTCCAGAGACTCACTATCACTGTCTTTCATTCTCTCAGTTAGCGCTTTTAATCTCCCTTGATTAGATTTCAAAGCGTGCCAATCATGCCCAGCAACAAGTCGTGCTAGTCCGATCTCAAATTCGTTGAATTCATGGCCGCTGACTGATTCTAAATTAGCTCTTAGTGAGTCTCGTTTGGATAGATATAACTCCCTCTGTTCCATTAAATAAGTAACAGCTGAATCAAGGCATCTTTTTTTGTTCTATTAACCTTTCGTTTTCTTCAAAAATATAGATGAAATTATCTCGAATTTCTCTGGCATTCTCGTAACAAATGTGAACAAAATGCTCGTAATGTTTGTCTTTTCTTTTGTTTCCAATTTCTAGTAGTTTTATCAAACCATTGAATAAGTCTAAATATTCCTTCAACTCTCATTCCTTTTAATTTATATAAGTTGCCACTGTAGAAATTTTCTTACTAGCATAAGCCAGTTTTAAGGTTTGCTTTTTAATTTATCTTTCAGTATGCGAAGGTCATCAATTATAGTTTTTTCTAAAAAGTGCATTTTGTGCCCCTCGTTCCATATTTTAACATTTTCACCTGACCATCCACCTTCAATTAATTCGCTCCAGCCGTAGATGTACTCAAATGTGTCCGTAAATAAACTCTGAAATTCAAAAGGGTCTATCTTTTCAAATAGCTTATCTTTCCCTGAGCCGTGGACAAAGAAGTTTCTAACTAAAATGGCTTTACGCACAATATATCTCAAGTCATCCGCGCTCAAAGGTCTCGACTTCTGGTGCAATTCCAGAACGTTTATTCGCTCGAAAACCCTATCTTTTAGGGACTTCCGAGAAATATTAGATATCGAGTACAGTAAGGATTGTTTGATCTCATCAAAGTCCTCAAAGTCTGACCTGATTCTTGAGTCAAGCTCCTCAAGTAGTTTAGAGGAGCCTTCAGGTAGCTTTTTCTTTTCTTCACCTATGGGGGAAGGGAATATGTCGAAGAGGTTTGCTACAGCAATAAGCCTACTAGGTGAATAACCTTCTTGGAAGTATGAGCCATAGAAACTATATCTAACAGTATCTCTTTCCTCTTTATCGAACCAATTTTCTAGGATGCACAAGAATTCTTCACCATTAACATCGACCAAAGGGTCTGATGTGAAGCTTATTTTCGTATCTTCGCCCCAGTTGTAATTGCTATGGTAAACCAATAATTCCTGGTGTTCATCTTCGCAGTCTTTTTTTAAACTAATATCTCCAAAGTGAAGTCCAGTTCCACTAACGAATCGCAAAAAAAATGAAAGTTTATAGGCTCTTTCAAAAACTTCTTCTAATAATAAAGGCTCTTCAAAATCAATATTCACTACTACTTTATTTTTAATACTTACACCGTTGATACTATAGCCTCCGCCAGTGCTTAACCTGTTGCTTGCACTAACTTTTCCAATCTTTGTATCTTGGCTGAAGATTTCAAAATTCCCATCAAAGTAAGCTATTATGGCTCTTTCATTTGGTTCTAATTCTTCATGATAATCTTGTTTTTTTAAAGCTGATAGCAATTCATCGTTGGGAAAGTTTATATAATCGAATCCACTGTGCCTAGGGATTATGCGTTCTGCGTTATCTATAGTTAAAGAGATTGATTTGAATAAGTCTTCGGAAGGAGATATCTTGCTATCTCCAACTATCATTAAGTGTGAATATATTTTTGCATCAAAAGATGCTGTTTGGCCGTACCTGTGCTGGCTTGTATTTCCTAAACAATTTATAAGTGAAATATACTTTCCTTCAGACGTTTTTCCATATATGTCTGAGTGACTTTCCACATTGAAAAACTCGGATGACCAGCAATTGAATTCTTTTGATCCATCTTCTGTATTGAGTATTCCCGATACATTATCATTGCAGCCAACCTGAAAACTTCCCTTAATAATTTCTCTCATTGATTTTTCCTTTTGAGTGAGCGCTACCAGTCTGTTATATAACGTTATAGTCCTTTCACTTGCTTATGAATTTCATGTTTACGTAAGAATCGGTTAGGAATGTCAAAATCAAAATATGATGCAGCATATCTTATTTTTGATTTTTACTTGATAGGCTCACGACATTGTTGTGGCGTAGTTCATCTTGCAGCTCATACACCCTGAACATAAGGGTACTGATTTGCTTTTCTAGCAACTTCCTTGCAACGTCTGAATCATCACGTTCCTTCCGGTACTGCTCCTTCAGGGCGATTTCTTTTTTTAGCTTTCCTCTGAGCTTATCCGTATCGCTCAGGTTTTCTGTCGTGCCCGACTTTAATTGCTCTGCGAGCGGATCGTAATTCTCGTTGTATTTTGCAATTGCTGGCTCAGCTACCTTCTCAACGAAGTCCTTAAACTTGTTTATGTAGCTATGACTTAAGCCTGCTTCTTTGTTTATCTTGTTCAATGATAACTTGCCGACCTTCTCCAGGCGTTCTGGTTTGCCATCTAGTAATCGCTGTAAAGCCGCTCGCAATCTGCCTTCGGTTAATTTTCTCGATGCCATGTTATGCCCCCGCAGTCTCTATGATGCCTTTTATCTTATCGTCGAAAGGTTCGAAGCTAAGATTGAAGTCCTTTATCATTTGCTCATTGCGCTTAATCTTTTGCTTCTGGCCGATGAGTATGCTGTTCATCATGGGGTCGCCAGTATTCATCTCCCTGAATGCCTTGATGATGCGTCTGTTTTGCCTGAGGATGACCTTAGCCTGATTATCCGTGATGACCTGGTGCTCGCAGGGTTTGATTTCTGTCGTAAATTCACCAATGCCACAAACTCTGCTGCAAGTGGCGTTCGTGCAATAGCCGCCTGTCGGCAGCTTAACTACGGACAAGGTGCCATTTCTCACCAGGCGATCTATCTCACTACGAGTCATATAGACATGCTCGCCACTTCGAAGCCTTTCAAATTTATCCTTAGCAATCCGCTCTCCTCCGGCACCGCCAAGCTGCTCTGACTCATTGTAGATTTCGTCGAAAATGTCTACGCCCATGCGAATTCCTTCTTCGTTCAACAGAGCCAGTAAATCATTGTCCAAAAGCACATCTTCCATTCTCTGCAATTGGGCATTGTTGCTGTAATAGTTAGACATATTGATATTACGGTGTTTGTACTGGAACTTGATAGTTGCAGAGGAGCCGAAACCGTAACGCTTAAAGAACACGGCAAAGCTTCGGCGAAAGTCGTGAGGTGTAAGTTTAGGAAGAGTACCTCCCACCATGAGTTGTCCATTACGAGATGGGTTAAGGCGGTCAAACTCTTCCACATCCGCTTGTGTGGCAACAATACCTGAGCTTGCTATAAACGTATTGAACGTCCTATCCGCGTTACTTCCGCAATAACTCGTTTTCACTTTTTCACATTGGGTGGCTAGGAACGCACTGTTAATTTGCCTCACGTAGTGTTTATATTGTTCCTGACTTATGCTTCCATCTTTGAGGTTCTTATTGTTTTTTGAAGTGTATATGTCGCGAAGATATTGCGTTGCGTCGGTGGCTAGCTCCAGCGCATCTTTCACCACTCTGTGAGTCTGCCACGTTTCTCGAATGGGTAGACCCTCTCGCTTCGTCTCTTCGCCTACAAGGGTGGGGATGGCGCTAGCGCCTTTTTCTTCGTAACTATGTTTGTTCATGCTTATAAGCTCCCCCACACGCACACCGCTAAAAGCTAATGCTACCATCGCACACGCATCCAGAATTCTACGCAAATTCGTTCCCTTCTTTGATGGTTTGTAATTGGGTATTGCGTGTTGCAGTTCACTCACGCGATATGCTGCTCTGCCATTCGCGGAAGTAGGCTTCACATCCGTACGCGCACTCTCTTCTCGATGAATTTCATCAACGACAGTTTGAATTTCGCTAATCGCATAGCGGTGTGGATGATATGTTTCCACGACATCAATGGCTTGTGCGATTATCTGTTGGTACATGCGAATGGGAATTGCAATATGTTGTTGGCGCTCTTTAACTACCCAGCTTTTAATCTCTTTACAGTCTGGAATTCTGCTGGATAAGCCTGACTCTCTAAGCTTATTTAAAGCTGTCGCAATTAAGTTAGCTTTTCCCTTGCTCCACATCCTTTCTCTAATGCGATTCTTTAGAGAGCGTTTGAATCGATTATAGATAACATCATCAGATAGACTTCCCCAATCACTACTTCCAAGAAATTGCCTTACGTCTAACAATCCATCTTTCCATTGACGAACTTGGCTGCGAGAAGGAACAGTCCTCTTTCGCTCCTTGTATGCGTTCATGATAAGCGCTAACGCCGCTTGAATATCCTGACGGTATTCAGTGTCAATGTACCCGAAAGTGACAGTTAGGACGCTATTTACTTTGTTCTGCTCTTGCCCAGAGAAATACCAAACAACATCAAATATCCGGCTAAGTGTTGTGCCATCTGGATTCAGAGTTACTGGCGCATTTCCATCGACCTTTTGTATGGTGCTAAGTGTTATATGATGAGTCGTGTTCAACTGAACGTCTCCAGTAAGTCATTTAGGCTATACACGGTAGAATATAAGGGGTGTGGAGCATCCATTAGTTTCTCCAGAGCCTGTTGGTAGTTGTTCTCATTTTTGACCTTAAACCCGTTAAGGATGCTTTCTACTGTATTGTACAGGTCAGTGTATTTGCGTTCGGGCATCGAATTGATGGCAGGCGTTTGCTGCAACTGCTGCAACGTATCTTTGAAGCTGAGCATCAGCCAGATATCTTCCACATCAGTAACGAAAGTGTGTTGCTGACAATTAAAGCAGGAAAGGAAATCGGTACAGGCTGATTCGCTTTTGTCCGTTGCAACTCCTGCTCGCCTGAGCGACTTTTCAATGATTGAACCTGCGCCCTTACGGCTGTCGTTACAACGCGCACCAGTCGGTGTTCGTGCTTCGTGCGTTCTGTCCTGCCCTTGCCTCAGACGCTGGTATTCGTAGTTATCAAGGATGTCACCGTATTTGTATTTGGCTTCGCTAACCGCCTCTTTGATTTTTTTCCCTTTCGCGACATCATACTTTGCGTTCATTGCAGCACTCAGATTGTTTTCGTGCTCTTTGTCTGTACCATAAATGTATGTCCTAGCGGTGACTTCCGGTGAGTTGTTGTTACTCATGGCTACAAGGTATACCGACTCCGTTACGCGAAAGAGGATATCGGATCTTGTTTTTCGAAATTTGGAAGGGGTGATTGTGGTAAGCCCCAGGTGCTTCAACAGTCTATTTATAGCCTGTTGTGGTTGCTTCGAGCCTTGCGAGTAAGATATTGCACGGCCATCCATCGTAAAACAGGGAAACAAGTAGGCGTTATCATCTCCATTTGCCAGTTGCTTCGATATGTCGAGCCAGCTTTCTATAAATCGTCTGGCGTGCTTACTGAACCCTATAGTGTTATCTTGTTCCTGATAATTGGCTCGACCTTTATCTGAATTAAACAGATACTTACCACCTTGTACTTCTCGAAAAGACACATCGCAAATTCGCATATCTGCCAAGGGGGTTGAATTCATGCCTGTGAACATATAGGTCAACATCATTGCTAACTCGACGATGGGTTTGTTGGGGAGGGCGTTTCTCATGGCATGTGCAAAAGCTGTTTTTCTCCCTCTGAGCTGCTTTCCGTTTGCGCCTTGTTTTTTCGCCTCTTGTTCGATAAGGCTTTCGTCATAAAGTGGGTGCTTTGACGGAATGCTCCCTGCTCTAAAATGATTTAACAAACTGAAGTAAGCACTGAATAGGGCTTTAACAGTAGGCTTTAATTCAGTTTCTAAATCGAGTGTTTCAGTGTCAGTCTTAACATTCTTAATTGATGGAAGCTTCTCTGCATCGTGCCGACGATTATTTTGCCGCAACAGCCACGAAATAGCTCCCTTTCTACATTTGAACTGAGAGCGTGTTAGCAATCCTAATCTATATTGTTGTTGGCACCATCCCATGTATTTATCAATCAGTTCCCACGCCAGGTGTCCATCTTCGGGTATTGCTACATTTGAATCATCCACCCAAACGAGATAATAGACTAAACCGCTGAAATACTCGTACGCTGAATTGGTGTTAATGCCCTCAAAGAGCTGATAGCACTCCCTAATGAAATCGTCACGCTTTGCGTCAATCAGCTCTACTCCTTCTTTGAATTTGGGAATAAACTTCCCAAAGCCTCCGTTGCTCAATTTAGGACAGCCGATATATTTGAGTCGTTTGAAGTACAGAGTGGATGATGGGGTGTTGGTTACCATGTCCTCAATGCGCAAAGGCTCAACAGAACCAGACTGCCTGACCATTGATTTCGATGGTTGCAGGGCTTTTCTTTTGTTTGTCCGGCTATTGCTCACTTGATTCTCCGAGCTGTAACGCTAATGCTTCTGCCTCTAAGTCATCGAAGACTCCCGCGTAATCCAAAATGTCTTCGTAGATTTCATCGCCTGTCGGCGTGTCCTGGGCTATTTTGAGATAATTACTGGTTGTCACGACATCCTCATGCCCAAGACATTCCGAAACCTGAGCCAAGGCTTCATCTGAACCTATGTTTTGCTTCAGTGCGGAACGGAACAGTGATACCGCAAAAGTCGCTCGAAGGTTATGGATGACACCATCAAGCGCTTTGCCTGTTGTCGCTTCAACGGTGCTCCGAATTTCATTCCATCGCGTGTTGGCTTCGCTTAACTTAGTGAAGAAAGGCTTCCCTGTGGTACTAATGAAAAGGTACTTCTTGCCTTCCTCGATAGCATCGTCACCCTCAAAGAGACCATCCTTACCTTCAGCTCTTTCGGTCTGACACATATCCTCAAAAGCCTTCAGACGCTTCTTGTACCTGTCAGTCAACGTATATTCGTACAGAAGCTGCATGATACGAGTGGGAATGATTGTCCTGCGGGACTTGTTACCACCGCCTTTTGTTTTGGTTAGAGAACCATATTGACCGCCGACACCCAAACGCATGTAAGGCTTGCTCCTATCAGGCTTGACGACTTGACCCAGATGCAGGCTGGCAACCTCCTCCTTTCGCAGTCCTGTGTACCTGGAGATGAGGAAAAACAAGCAGTATTCGATAGGTAGTTTGGCAGTTTTCACCTCCCCACCGATGTTTTTGAGCACAGTCTGAGTTTGGGTAAGGATATGCTCAACCGCTGCCCACTCATTGTTAGTGAGAGGTATTAAGTCCCTACGAGACGATGGTAGCGCCCCGCCTTCGTTTCTTTTTGACTTGCCAAAGTTTAGTCTCAAATCGGTAGTGTGGACGTCTCTGGACATGTAAGCCTTCATGCTAGTGCCTGATGCTTGATAGTGAACAGTGACGACCTCGTGCTCAAACGGAGGGTTGTTAAACTGATAGCCGTTGCGAATGTGGAAGGAGTAGAACTTAACGACTGCATTCATGTAGGCAGTTGCAGTTGTTCTCGCTATTCGCTTGTTAGGGTCTGTCTCTTCCAACACAGCCTTCTTAAGTGCTGCGCGGTACAGATACGTAATCTTTTGGCTTTTGCGTACCGGAAACGAATCCCAGGTTGGTCTGGGTAGGTCTACCAACTCATCGTAAAGGTCTTCGTCATACTCGTTATCCCAAAGCTCCTGAAGACTGATTAAGAACGAGAAGAAGTGAAGCAGTGCCTTACTGTATTGCTCCGACTCCTGTTTGTTCTCATCAATATGATGCGACATGAGGAAGCGATTAACATGCTCCATTGGCTCATATGAAACGATGTCTCCATTTTCATTTCTGCCAACGAGATTTAGTAGTGTGAGCTTTTTGATGTGAACAGGATGTAGCCTGGATTCTTCCATTTGCGGTTGTCCATCATCGTCGATAGAAACCAGTGGAGTTCTATACGTATATGGTTTGATTTCTGTTGTTTTGACTTCGTAGACAAGAGTCATGGGACATCCCAAAAGGCCGTGTATTAAACACGACCTTAATGAAAATTCTCAACCTGTCAAATGTGTATGGATGTATTTTTGAAAAAAATGTGTAGCGGTAATCGGTCCAGTCCTCGAAGGTCATTACCCGGAACAAGGTCAGTAGCGAGATAGTGATGTCACCCCAAAGCACCGGGTTGATTTGTTCAAACAGGGTGCTGCCTATCGCTGCGTAGATGTAGAAGATGATAAACATCAGCAACATGACATACCCAAGCTGCGGCAAGGCTTTCATTAGCGATACCAGCAATATGCGTAGTTCAGGGATAATTGAAATCATCCGCAATACCCTGAAAACCCTCACCAGACGCGCAATTAATGCTGTGTCACTATTCTCCAGTGGCAATAGACTCACCAGAACAATAATGGTGTCGAACCAGTTCCAGAAGCTTTTGAAAAAATCGAGTTTTCTTCGTTCGGCTAAAAAACGAATGGTCAGCTCAACCAGAAAAAATGCACTAATAAACCAATCAAGCAGATTGGTGATCTGGTTAACAGTACTGGGCATGTCGTATGTCTTAGCACCTACTAACAGGGCCGAAAACAGAATGACGCCGATAACAAATAGCTCAAACGCTTTGTTAGAGCGGATTTTTTCAAAACGATTTTGTAGTTGTGAGGCTTGCATAGTTGAAGTGTAAATGTTGAGAATTGTTACTATTTAGGATTATACTTAAGTGTAAATCACTTCCATCAGGAGCAGGCTGTATCATGGACGAGAGCAATAAGAGTTTGCAAGCTAAATTATCCCGTTTGAATCACCAATTAGATAACTACTCTTCCAGCGTTGATGAAATAAAAGCGTTAAAAGTGGTTATGGAAGATATTTTAGAAGACTTGGAATCTCTGTCAGATACTTTCGAAGCACAGCACATAAACTAAAAAGCGCCCAACAGGGCGCTTTTGAAATTAAGCTCCGGCGAAGAATTAATCCGCCGCTTTCATACCTTGTTCTAACAACTCGATATCTTCAGCTTTCAGGTTACCCGCTGCTTGCTTAAGCGTGACCATGGCCTGAATAAAATCGTAACGCGCACCCGACAGGTTGGCGCGAGCGTTGAACAGGTTACGCGTACTGTTTAATACGTCAACGATGGTACGAGTACCAACATCAAAACCTGCTTCAGTGGCTTTTAAGGCACTTTCTGCAGACACAACCGCCTGCTCTAAAGCGCGAATGGTAGAAATAGACGCTTTAACATCGTTAAAGGAGCTGCGCACAGACTGAACTGTTTGACGGTAGGCCAGTTCCAGATCCTGACTTGACGATACGTACAAATCACGCGCGCGGTCAGCCTGAGCCGAGACAGAACCACCTTGATAAATAGGCACATTCACAGACACACCAATGCTTTGGCTGTCGAAGAATGGCGTACTGTTTCTGAAGAAAGGTGACTCCGTAGTGCCTTTAGATGCACCGTAAGACGCACTTAAGCCAACGGTTGGATAGTGACCCGCAGTCGCGATGTCGATATCCATTTTCGCTACGTCCAGAGCCAGACGTTGTGCTAACAGTGTCAGGTTGGCATTTTCAGCAATACTCAACCAGCCATCTACTCTTTCCGGTGTCGGCGCGGTTGCCGTAAAGCGTTCTGTATTCAGAACGTACAAACGGTCGTGATATTTACCCGTGATCACGCGAAGAGCTTCACGCGCCAATTCAATCTGATTTTCTGCAACAATTTCCTGAGCAACGGTACTGTCGTAATTGGCCTGTGCTTCGTGAACATCAGTAATCGCCGTCAGGCCCACTTCAAAGCGCTGTTTAGTTTGTTCCAGCTGACGCTCGATAGCGCGCTTTTCTGCCTGTACAAAGTTGAGGTTATCCTGGGCGCGCAGTACGTTCAGGTAGGCAGTCACGGTGCGAACGATGAGTTCTTGCGTTGCGGCTGCGTACGTGGCGTCGCTTTGTTCGGCGGTAAGTTCTGCGCGATCCAGCCCTAACCAGTTTGAGTGATCATACAATGACATGTTCAAATCGATACCGTAACTGGTTGAGTTACTGTCGATATCAACGTTTACAATGTTGAACCCAGTAGAGCCGTCGTCATTGTCTACCTGGATAGTCTGCGTCGTCTCACGCGATGATTTTGAGTAGCCCAGAGAGCCTGAAACTTGTGGAAGTAATGCAGCACGGCTTAGAGGGATCCCCTGGTAAGCGGCATCACGTTGCGCCTTGGCACGATTTACTACCGGATCGTTTGCAAGGGCTTGTTGATATACTTCCAATAAACTATCGGCTAATACCGGTGTAGTCATCCCGAAACCGAGCATTAGTGATATCAGTGTTTTTTTCATTTGTGCGCCTTCAATCTCAATTGTTTTGCGTATCCAAGGTGTGTTGATGGACTGTTTTTACGGTGGTAAGGTGCAAAAAGTTACTTCGTGTAACGCGCACCTCAACGCCATTGAATACGATTCCATGATCTGTTCCGTACTCTAAGTAAGTCAACGACTAAAAGATACTTATAAGACGTAACAGAGCTTGAGCAAGTGTAACAGAATATGTGTTATGCCCACTCAATGTGTATTACTTAAATTATAAATACACGGATGATCGTAAATGATCAAATTCGTATATTAACCGGTTTACTTAACAAAAGAGAATGCAATGAAAGCGAAAATTCAGCGTTTCAACTCAGCTGACATCGAAATTCTGAATAAAAAGCCGTTATACGAAGGCTTTTTTACCATGATGATGTATGAGTTCCGCCATAAAAAGTATGACGGTAGCTGGAGTGATGTCGTCAGGCGGGAAATGTTTGAACGGGGCCACGCCGTCGCTGTACTGCCTTATGATCCTGAAACAGAAGAATTCGTACTCATTGAGCAGGTCCGTATGGGTGCAATGGCTACCTCTGACACACCCTGGCTCATTGAGGTCATTGCCGGGATTATCGATGTAGGAGAGACTCAGGAGTCAGTATGCCACCGCGAAGCGGCTGAGGAAGCCGGCATAGAATTAACACACCTGTCTAAAGCGCTCAGTTATCTGGCAAGCCCGGGCGGAACAACGGAAAGATTGCATATCTATATGGCCAAAACAGACGCCACTAAAGCGTCAGGCGTACATGGTTTAGCCTATGAATCAGAAGATATTTTAGTGCACCGGGTAGCAGAAAAAGACGCGCGTGAGTGGTTGGAAAACGGCAAAATAGACAACGCGGCGGCCATTATTGCGTTACAATGGTTTTTTATGAATAAACACTCTTTACTGGCGAGCTGGCAATAACGTGGCAACTCCATTGCGTAAATATGTACCCAACCTTCCCACGCTGCAGGCAATCTGCGAGCGTAATTACGTACATTTGTTGTCGATGCTACCAGACTGTGACACTGAAGAGCTGATCTACCGCTTCAGCGCTGGTAAAGGCCTGAGCTATCAAATTCAAATCATCGAATCAGCGCGCTATACCAGTACATTAGCAATAGAGCAGGTGGATGTTGCCACCCCGGACTTCATGAAGCCAGCCATGACAGTGCGCTTGTATCACGATGCCAGAATGGCTGAAGTCACATCAAGTCAGAATGCCGGCGCGCTAGCTCCTTCTTACGAATACCCCAATGCGAAGATGCGCTTGCGCAACGAAAAGCACATGGTGAACTTGTTCCTCACTGAGTGGTTGCATTTTTGTCTTAACCACGATGCCCAGCCTATCGCTCAACCTCAATGACGTTGATTCAAATTTCTGACTGCCATTTACTCGAAAGCCCGGCGCGAAGTGGCTATGGCGATATTAATCCGCTACAGAGTTTAGAAGCCGTACTGAAGACAGTTGTATCACTGGATGTCGACGGAGTGTTAGTAACCGGTGATATTAGCGGCGATGATTCTGAACAAAGTTATCAGCATTTTATTCAGGCTATTAATCAACATTTACCCGATATACCCGTAAAAGTGATTGCCGGTAATCACGACAATAATGCGTTGTTTGATACCTTACTGTCTCCCTGGTTACTCACGCCTGATAACTGCTGGCAACTGGGTGAATGGTGTATTCACGGGCTCGATACGCGCTCAACGGGTACTTTAGGCAAAATAGATGCGATACAACTAGAACAAGTCAGCGCACAAATGCAAAAGCATGCAAACAAACAGCACTTACTGGCAATTCATCACCACCCGGTTGCAACCCAAAGCTGGATGGACAAACACGCCTTACATGGCGTGCCGGAACTGGAACGCTGGCTGACGCAAAACCCGGTGCAGGCTGTTGTGCACGGACACATTCACGCAGAATACCAAGCTAAGTTAGCCAACACGCCAGTGTTGGGCGTGCCGTCGACCTGTTGGCAATGGGCTTTAACCCAGGCGTTTGATCTGGACGAGACGGCACCAGGCTTTCGGGTATTCGATTTATCAACTTCAACATTACACACTGAAATACGGAGAGTGGCATGAGTGCCGTATTGTATTTACACGGATTTTTAAGTTCCCCGCTGTCGGTAAAAGCGCAGCAAACCCGTCGCTATTTGTCTGAACAGTATCCTGACATCGAATTTGTGTGTCCGGAGTTGTCGAATCACCCCGCACAATTGCAGGAACAACTATTAACCTTAATAGCGCAAAACCCTGCGTTAACCCAAGACGGACTAAAAGTGATTGGTAGTTCCATGGGCGGCTACCTGTCGACCTGGTTAATGGAAAAGTTCGGTGGCAAAGCAGCACTGATCAATCCTGCGGTTCGGCCTTTTGAGTTGCTGGCCGGCTATTTGGGCGACCACATTAACCCTTACACCAAAAAGCAGTTTACGCTTCAGCAATCAGACATTGAGCATATTAAGCAGCTCTATGTGCCGGATATTGCTAACCCTGCGCATTTTAAAGTGCTGCTACAAACCGGTGACGAAACATTGGATTACCGGTTAGCAGTAGAACACTATCAGGGCGCAGATGTTGTGGTAGAGGAAGGCGGCGACCACAGCTTCGTCAATTACGATCAGCATTTACCCGCCATTATGGCGTTTTTGTTGTCGGTATAATGACGAAATTGCGCTTATTCTAAGCGCCTGATAACATCGATGAAAACAACGCAGTTTTTCAGCCCGGCTTCTACAGCTAAGCTCAAGCACTGACTAATACAGACACCAGACAACGAAGAACAATCACAACTATGTCGAATCAATATAATTCTGATGCAATTGAGGTGTTAAACGGCCTGGAGCCGGTAAAGCGCCGCCCGGGAATGTATACCGATACCGCTCGCCCCAATCACCTGGGACAGGAGGTTATCGACAACAGTGTGGACGAAGCGCTGGCGGGCCACGCATCGAATATCAAAGTGATTCTGCATGAAGACCAGTCGCTGGAAGTGGTTGACGATGGTCGCGGTATGCCCGTAGACATTCACCCCGAAGAACGTATCTCGGGTGTGGAGCTGATCATGACCAAGCTGCACGCGGGTGGTAAGTTTTCAAATAAAAACTACGAGTTTTCCGGTGGTTTGCACGGCGTAGGGATCTCGGTGGTTAACGCCCTCTCTACCCGGGTGGAAGTGACCATTCGACGCGATAGCCAGGTGTATTTCATTGCCTTTGGTGACGGCGATAAAACCGAAGACCTGTCTGTTATTGACACATGCGGACGCCGCAACACAGGTACCAGCGTGCGTTTCTGGCCAGATCCACAGTATTTCGATTCTGCCAAGTTCTCCGTATCGCGCCTGCGCCACAACCTACGTGCAAAAGCTGTGTTGTGTCCGGGATTGCGGATTAAATTTGACGACAAGGTAAACAAAGAAACCCACGAGTGGTTCTACGAAGATGGGTTACAGGATTACCTGTTAAGCGCGGTGAAAGAATTTATTACCGTGCCGGAAGACGTGCCGTTTACCGGTAGCTTTAGCGGAAATGGTGAAGCGGCGGACTGGGCTGTAATGTGGCTGCCTGAAGGCGGTGACCTGGTCACTGAAAGTTACGTTAACCTGATCCCAACGGCGCAGGGCGGAACACATGTCAATGGTTTGCGCCAAGGCTTACTTGAGTCCATGCGGGAATTCTGTGAATTCAGAAACCTTATGCCTCGTGGCGTGAAACTCACCCCCGATGATATCTGGGACCGTTGTACCTATATTCTGTCTACTAAAATGCATGACCCACAGTTTGCCGGGCAAACGAAAGAGCGGTTGTCCTCGCGTCAGGCGTCAGCCTTTGTGTCTGGCGTGGTAAAAGATGCATTTAGTTTGTGGTTAAACCAACATACCGATGTCGCTGAAGCGCTGGCCGAAATGTGTATTAACAATGCACAGCGACGTTTACGTCAGAACAAAAAAGTTGCCCGTAAAAAGGTGACGCAGGGCCCGGCATTGCCGGGTAAGCTTACCGATTGCTCGTCGCAGGATATTAATTACTCTGAACTGTTCCTGGTGGAAGGGGACTCAGCGGGTGGTTCTGCAAAGCAGGCTCGTGACCGTGAATTCCAGGCCATTATGCCGCTGCGCGGTAAAATCCTGAACAGTTGGGAAGTCGACTCCAGTCAGATTCTGGGTTCACAAGAAATTCATGATATCTCGGTAGCGCTGGGCATTGATCCTGACTCAGATGATTTGTCGGGCCTGCGCTACGGTAAAATTTGTATTCTGGCTGATGCCGATTCAGACGGACTGCACATCGCCACACTATTGTGCGCTTTGTTTGTACGCCATTTCCGCACTCTGGTGAATGCTGGTCACGTGTATGTTGCCATGCCGCCACTGTTTCGAATTGACGTGGGCAAGGAAGTCTTTTACGCGCTGGATGAAGCCGAAAAGCAGGGTGTGTTAGATCGTATTGAAGCGGAAAAGCGCAGAGCCAAGGTTAACGTACAACGCTTTAAAGGACTGGGTGAGATGAACCCATTGCAGCTTCGCGAAACGACCATGGATCCGAACACCCGTCGTTTGGTACAGCTTACCGCTGACGATGCCGACGACATGTTAGAAATGATGGATATGCTGTTGGCCAAAAAGCGCTCCGGCGACCGCAAACAGTGGCTGGAAAGCAAAGGCAATATGGCAGAGGTGGTGTAACCACCTCACTATCAGGGATGAGCAACGATTTGAAAGCAATTCTATTCGACCACGACGGTACACTGATCAACTCAGAAGCGGTGCACTTTGCCCTCTGGCAACAAGTGCTCCGCCCGTTTCAGGTTGAACTTACCGAACAGTACTACAATGACGTCATGGCCGGTATTCCGGTTCCGCAGAATGCGATTGATGCCGTAAGGGACTTCACGCTTCCTATTTCTGCTGAAGAATTAGCTGAAAGTAAGCAATTACTTACAAAAGCGCACCTTATGAAAGGCCCTTTCCCTTTAATGCCTGGTGCCGACGATACGCTGAAGCGCTGTAAGGACAAAGGGTTGCGGCTAGCGATTGTCACCGGCGGGAGCCGGTTATCGGTTATGCGCACTATGGAATGCTACGGCTATGAAGACATCATTGAGTGCGTCGTTGCCGTCGAAGATGTGGAGCGTAGTAAACCGGCGCCGGATTGTTATTTAAAAGCCCTGAACGAAATGGGTCTGTCGGCGTCTGAGGCGATGGCAGTTGAAGACACCGAGCATGGCCTCAAAGCGGCAGTTGCGGCAGGGTTGCGTTGTGTTGCTATTCCAACAGCGCAGTCAGAGACGCATGACTTTAGCGCTGCCAGTGCCCAGTATTCGAATCTGTCTGACTGGGTTCGTGCTGAAATAGACTGTTTATAATTCAGAAGCGGAGAGTCGCGCTTACATGTTTCGTCGATTATTTTTAATCATTCTGCTGACGCTGTTGATTGCGATAGCCGGTTTAGCATTTTTAACCCTCGATCAGTCACCTATTGTAACGCGGGAGTCTTCCCGGCAAGTAGACAATGCCGACACGGTTAAGGACCTGCTAAAGCAGTTAAAAAACAGTGTCGAAGACCGCCACGCGCAGCAAAAAGTGCTGATCTCTGAATCGCAATTTGAAAGTCTTATGGGTTTTGCACAACGAGCGTTGCCCGGCTTTCAGGGGGCAGTGGAGATTGATCCGGGTAAAACGGTAATTCAGGCCAGTATGGCGCTGCCTGCGCCGGCAGACAGTTTATTTATCAACCTGACTGCTCAGGTATTTCCTGCCGATGGCGTCGACATTGATTATGTACGCATTGGCAGTTTAATCATCCCCGGCGATACCGCCCTGAATATTGCGGTATGGCTGGTGGATAAATTCACAAAGAGCGATGTTGCAAGCACGGCTGCCAATCAAATTACCCGCGTTACGATGACAGACGCAGAACTTACGCTGGATATGCGCCCGCTGGATGAGCTGTTGGCACAAATTGATGTCGCGCGGGAAAACATCAGCGATGGCGAAGATCCGTTAGGCGAATTGACTACATCGTATCTGGCCTTTTTAGACGATTCTCCGCTGGGGAATTCACCCACGCCGCAAACCATTGCCAAGTATCTTAATCTGGTATTAAGCCGAGCAGCCGCTTTGAGTGATGAGTCTACTGCGGTTATACACAACCAGGCCGCGTTGTTGTCGCTGGCTATTTATCTTGGCGACCACCGAATTTCCCAACTGGTAGGCGCCAGTCATCCCACCCCTGGTGATGTTGCAGAGCCAAGAGCGCCTGCAGTACTGGCTCAGCGCAATGATTTAGCCAAGCACTTTACAATTTCAGCGGCCATACAAATTCTGTCTCAGCAAAATATGACACTGGCCATTGGTGAGTTTAAAGAGTTAATGGACCGGGCAATGGGGGGCAGTGGATACAGTTTTGTGGACTTGGCTGCCGATATGTCGGGTATGGCATTTGCCCGAGTGGCCAGCGATCCTAACAGCGCGCAACAGGTGCAGGCGATGGCAGAAACGCGACTTCGGGAAAGAGATATCCTGCCGTATATCGGTGGTCTGCCTGAAGGACTCAGTAAAGCAGAATTTCGTCGTCGCTATACCGAAGTGGACAGTCCGGCTTACCGTAAACAGGTAGCCGACATTCAGCAGCGCATCGACAATTTGGCGTTGTACCAGCTAAACACCGGCTCCGGTAATTAGCTGGTCAGCAAAAAAAACAGGCCCCAGAGTTATTTTTGAGAAACGGCCGTAAACTGCCCAAGTGTGGCTAACGCTAGTTCAATTTTCTTTACCAGCGGCACCAGTGCCGCTTTGGCTTCGTCTTCTGGTAAGGTTTTTAACGCTTGCCAATCCTGCGCAATTTCTTCTACATACGGTGAGAAGCGTTTAGCGCGGGTAGTGAAGCCGCTGTCTTCGGCAAAGATCGCCGCAAACTTGCCTTTTTGTTGTTGCTGAAGCTGGTCCAGTCGTGCGTCGGCGTCTACCGCTTTGCGATATAACGTTTGCAGCGTTTCTTGTAATTGCTGATGTACAGAATCCAAGTGAGCGCTCCTGTAAAATTCATTAAAGTTAACTAAAGTGTGGCCGATACAGCCATGAGGTGGGCAATTCTGCCCACTTTTTAACATTGCTACAAGCAAATAAGGAAACTGGTATGGATATTCAAGGTGCAAACGCCTCTGGAACGTCCGGTGCGTCGCTTGAGTTGGCATCGCTGAAACTGGCCAAAGACCAGCAGAAGCAAGATGGTCAGGCTACGCTTCAGTTGCTGGAATCAGCCGCTGACGTACCAAAAACCACATCCGCCAATCCGGCTATCGGCGCCAACATCGATACCTATGCGTGATTAATGGGGCTTTGCTCCAGCGGATGAAGACGTAAGTCGACCGGCGTTTTGCCAGGTTGGCCACCAATTTCGGTAACGAGTTTGGGGACCATAAATCCTGGCTGACGCTTTATTACTTCTGCCATCAGTGCTCTGGCTTCATCCAATGTCATATCAAAATGCGCCGCACCTTGTACTTTGTCGAGCGTATGCAGGTAATAAGGCATGACACCCGCGTCAAACAATGCTTCGTTGAGTGCTTCCTGTGCGTCAGCAGTATCGTTTACACCGCGCAGTAACACGGCCTGATTCAGCAGCGTCACCCCAGCCTGTTTTAGCGTTGCCAGACGGTTAACTAGCTCAGTTGATAACTCATTTGCGTGGTTGACATGTAGCACCAGAATACGTTGCAGAGGGCTGGTGGCGAACCAGTCAAAAAAGGCGCTGTCCAATCGCTCCGGTAGCACAACGGGCAGTCGTGTATGGATCCGCAGGCGTTTGATGTGACTGATGTCGGCAATTTGCCGGGCCATGTCGGCCAAATGTGTGTCTTTCGCCATCAATGGATCGCCGCCGGAAAAAATGACTTCATTGATTTGACTGTTGGCCGCAAGGTAGTCGATATGCGCGGCAAATTCCTGTTTCGACAGGCTGTTATCGCTGTAGGGGAAATGCCTACGGAAACAGTAACGACAGTTTACCGCACAGCCACCTCGCACGATCATAAGTACGCGACTATTATATTTGTGCAGCAGGCCCCGACCGGCGGTATCGTGTTCGCTCAGTGGATCCAATACAAACCCCGGGGGCGTTAAGAACTCTTTGCGGTCAGGCAGAACCTGAAGTAACAACGGATCGTGACGGTTACCTTTTTCCATCAATCGGGCAAAATGACGCGGCACGCGCATGGGAAATAAACGGCGTGCTTCGGCGTCAGCTGCAAAATCGCTGCTGTCGATTTGAAGGTACTGCAGCAATGAAATAGGATCAGTAAAGCTCATGGCCAATTCTTTTTGCCAGTTTTGCTCTACAGTTAAGCGATTTTTTTGTATTATTTGCGCCACTAAAACTAAAACCTATCAGTGTTATTGAGGAATTATGGCTAATTTCAGCACTAACGAGTTCAAAGCGGGCCTGAAAATCATGCTCGACGGCGAGCCATGCAACATTCTAGAAAACGAATATGTTAAGCCGGGTAAAGGCCAGGCGTTTAACCGCGTTAAAATTCGTAAGCTTATTTCTGGCAAAGTGCTGGAAAAAACCTTCCGCTCGGGTGAATCAGTTGAAGGCGCAGACGTAATGGATACGGAACTGGCTTATCTGTACACCGACGGTGAATTCTACCACTTTATGAACAATGAAACATTCGAACAAATCGCTGCTGACGAAAAAGCGGTGGGTGAGAACATTAAGTGGTTGGCAGAAAACGACGTTTGTACCATCACACTGTGGAATGGTTCACCTATTACGGTAACACCACCCAACTTCGTAGAGCTGGAAATCACCGAAACTGACCCTGGCCTGAAAGGCGATACGGCGGGAACCGGCGGTAAGCCTGCTACACTGTCTACCGGTGCGGTAGTTCGTGTACCCTTATTCATTCAAACCGGTGAAGTGATCAAAGTAGACACGCGTACCGGTGAATATGTGTCACGCGCACAAAAATAACTATGTATTGCGCAGGCACCTTGCCTGCGCTTATTCCTGAGCATTCTGCATGTCAAAGCCTGCCTGGCACCCCACTGCATCGTTACAAGCACTTAAAGCACGCGCTGAACTGTATCAGCAAATTCGCCAGTTTTTTGCCAGCCGCAATGTACTGGAAGTCGATACGCCGACGCTGTCTCACGGCACGGTAACCGATGTGCACCTGGATGCCTTTTCCTGTGAATTCAATCACAGCAGTTCAGGTAAACCCGAAACCTTGTATTTGCAGACGTCGCCTGAATTTGCGTTAAAGCGCCTGTTGTCAGCGTATAAAACCTGCATATATCAGTTGGGCAAAGCATATCGGCACGAAGGGCAGGGGCGTTGGCACAATCCCGAATTCACCATGTTGGAGTGGTACCGGGTTGGGTTTGATCACCATACGCTTATGCAGGAAGTCAGCGACCTGTTTAAGGCGGTCCTTGATGTGCCAGACACAGAAACGTTGAGTTATCAGCAGGTGTTTCTCCAATACTTGTCGCTGGACCCGCTCACGGCAAAAACAGCTGAAATTGCAGCGGTATTTAATCGCTGCAATATCGATTTAAGCGATGACTATCCAATCGACCGCGACGGCATGTTACAACTGCTGTTCAGCTACGAAATAGAGCCGAAAATTGGCCAGCAAATGCCTTGTTTCATTTACGGCTACCCGGCCTCACAGGCTGCGCTTGCTCAGCTAAACGAACAGGATCCGCGCACTGCAGATCGGTTTGAGGTGTACTACAAAGGCGCCGAACTTGCCAATGGCTTTCACGAATTGCAAAACGCAGAAGAACAGCGCAAGCGCTTCGAGCAAGACAACCGTTTGCGTAACACCTTCCGCTTACCGTCCAAGCCAATTGATGAACATTTCTTAGCTGCGCTCGAGTCTGGCTTACCCGCATGTGCCGGCGTTGCTTTAGGTGTGGATCGCTTGCTTATGATCAAACTCGATGCACAACACATTGAAGACGTGCTGGCTTTCCCGGTTGCACGGGCTTAACACGCGCCATACCTTTCGTTTCTCTTTCTTTTTTCATTTCCTGCTGAATAGTGTGTTCTGAGCGGCATTATTGAATATCTGAACAGGCTGTTTTGGCATAATTTGCCGCCTCAGAGCGATAACCCGTAAACAATTACCGGTGAATGACAGTTGACGATCTGTGTCAAAATTGGGTAATGTTATATTATAACGTCTCAGTCGAGGCGAATGTATTCCAGTATTTAGCACAGAGCAGTCAATGAAGAACAAAACACTTATCGGTTTAGCCGTAATGGCAGCACTCGGTTCACCAGCCGCCATGGCAACGGTTGTAAAAGGCACAGTGAATAATCAGCAAGGCCAACCCGTAAAGGGTGCAGAGGTCCGTATCGAAGGATCTAAGGAGGTGACCTTTACGAACGAACAGGGCCAATACCAGTTTGATAACGTGAAAATTGAGCATATCCACTTGCATGTGTATTCATCAGAGTACGTGCACGGTGATAATGACCTCGGCAATGTGAGTACTGACCAGGTTGTCGACTTTACGCTTACGCCAGTGTCAGTGGAAAACATTGTAGTCACTGCCAGTGTCCTGGGTTCTTCAGTACTCGAATCGGTAACGCCGGTATCGGTGATTGGTCAGGATCAGCTTCGTAAAATACAGGCCGAGACACTGGGCGAAACCTTAAAGAAAACACCCGGCGTTCACAGCACCTATTTTGGACCGGTATCAAGCAGCCCGGTCATTCGTGGTAATGACGGCCCACGAGTTAAGATCGTTCAAAACAGCCTTGATGTATCTGATGTATCTCGCATTGGTCCGGATCATAACGTCGCAGCCAACAGCAGCAGTGCTACACAAGTTGAAATTTTGCGCGGCCCGGCCACGCTGCAATATGGCAGTGGCGCCATTGGCGGTGTTGTTAACGTCGTTGATCAACGCATTCCTACTGAAGTACCTGCTGAGTTAGAAGGTGAGGTAGAAGCAAACTATGCAACCGTGAACGACGGCAAATATGGCCGTTTTAACCTAAACGGTGGCCAGAACAACTTTGCCTTTCACGTAGACGGATACAGCCGTAAGACGGGAAATGCCGACATTCCGGGTTTCGCCTCGGCAGAACCGGATGAAGATGAAGAACGCGGTATTCTTGAAAACAGCCAGATGGATACAACCAATATTACGGCGGGTTTATCACTAATAGACGATGAAGGATATTTCGGCTTTGCAGTAGAAAAACTGGATAACCTGTATGGCGTGCCTGGGCATCATCACCATCATGAGGAAGAGCATGAAGAAGGTGAAGAAGAAGGCCATGAGGAAGAGGAACACGAAGAAGAGGGGACTCGTCTGGATGTCGACATGACCCGATATCAGGCGGCGGGTGAATGGTATTCACCTATGGCCGGGCTGAGTACGGTTAAGTTTGCTGCGTCTTATACCGATTATGAGCACGTTGAGTTGGAAGGTGACGAAGTAGGCACGCGGTTCACTAACAAAGGCAGTGATATGCGTTTAACTGCACACCATAAAGACATCGCCGACTGGCATGGTGTGATTGGTGTGCAGTATCACAACAGTGACTACACCGCTGACGGGGAAGAAGCGTTCACGCCACCCACCGAAACCCAGAGTGCGGCAATCTTCCTGATTGAGCAAAAGAAAGTCGGTTCTGCGACCTTCGAATTTGGTGGTCGAATTGAAACCACGGAATACACTGCACAGGACATGGACTTTGAACTGGAAGCCGAAGAGTTGGATCATGACGAAGAACATGAAGATGAGCACGAAGGCGAGCATGAAGAAGAGCACGGACATACCTTCTCTTTCGATGAATACCGCTTTGTAAGCAGCTCGTTGTCTGCCGGTGTGAACTGGGAATATACCCCGGGCTACTCGTTAGCCGTCACCCTGTCACGTAACGAACGTGCGCCAAGTCAGCAAGAGCTGTTCTCTGCTGGTCAGCATTTGGCTACCCAAACATTTGAAGTTGGCCTTGTGTTTGATATGGACGAAGAAGGTGAAGTGAGTGATACGCTTAAGCCGGTTAAAGAAGAGGTTAGCACCAACCTGGATGTGACCTTCCGTAAGTTTTCCGGCATGGGCGGATATACGTTCTCATTCTTCTACAACGATGCCAGTGACTATATTTATCAAAGTGCTACCGGTTTGATTGCGTTAAGCGAACACGAAGAGCATGAAGAAGAGGGCGTGGAAGAAGAAGCTGAGCACGAAGAGGAAGGTTTGCCGGTCTATTATTTCCGTCAGGCTGACGCCAAGCTATACGGTTTGGAAGCGGAAGGCTTTATTGATGTTACCAACACTCTGCGTGTTAGCTTATTCGGTGATTACATAAGAGCTAAAATTGATAGTGAGGACTTACCTCGTATTCCTCCGCTGCGTCTTGGCTCAACCCTGAGTTATCAGGATGAAAGCCTGAGTGCTGATGTCTCGATTACCTGGTATGACGAACAAGACAAAGTGGCGTCTTATGAAACCACCACTGACAGCTACACCATGCTGGACGCCTCTGTGGAATATATCATTCCAGGCAATTACGAATGGTCTGTGTATGCACGCGCGAATAACCTGTTGGATGAAGAGGCACGGGTTCACACGTCATTTATCAAAGACCAGGCCCCCTTGCCGGGCAGAAACTTTACAGTAGGTACTCGCTTGGTATTTTAACGGAACGTTTTCCAATAGTTTGGCGGCCCTCGTGCCGCCTTTTTTGTGTCTGAAGCTTACCAATGTGTTGTTAATGTCAGTGATTGCAAAGGTTGTGTAAAGAGGCGAACCACCTTGCTCCTGTAGCGTCTTTACACGTGTACCATACGCGCCGATGCGTTAATTCCGTTTTTTGCAAGGACATTTACATTTATGCACTTCCCGTTAATCAAGACCCTGTTTCGCGCTGCCAGTGCGCTGTTTTTAGTGAGTGTTCTCACCGCGTGCGGTGGTTCAGGCAGCGGTGGTAACAGTGATTACACCTACGCTTATTTACACTTCTACAATGGCTCGCCAAATGGGGCTACCGTTTATTTTCGCGAGTTAGATGGCGATGATCTCGGCGCCGCACAGTTTGGTGACAGTAGCTCGCTACTTGCACTGGACTCAGGTGAGTTAGAGTTAGAATTTTACCGTCTTGATTCAGATGATCAGGAAGTGGTGATTGATGAACTTACCGTACAGTTAAAGAAATCGTACAAAACGGTTGTCATTATGCGCGGTGACTTTGAATCCCCATCGTTTGAGTCGTACCAGTTTAAGCGTGAGACGTTGGACGAGTACTTCCGTCTGATGGCGACGTCAGTGTTAGTCGACGAAACACAGTCCTTTGACCTCTATATGAGTGATGCAGGCGACCCGTTTGAAGCCGCTAACTACTTAGGGACTATCGAGGCGGGTGAACTGACAGAATACACCTACTGGGATGGCGATTCAGACAGTGAAGACTTCAACGAAGATGAATATACCATTTATCTGACTAACCCCGGCGAAACCGACGTTGTATTTGAAACGCCCACGATTAACTTTGCCTACAACACTGAATATGTACTGCTAATGCGTGATATCTCAGGAGCTATTCAAAATGGTATGGCAATGGATGTATTACTGAACTCCTCTACCGTGTCTGAGGTCACCGACGTCGATGCGTTGTCTCAATACCGTATTTACAATAGCCTGGACAGTGATTCACCTATTACCGTTACCTTTACCGGCGACGACGAAGGAGAGGCCATTACGTTAACTTTGGCTGCGGGTGAAGTAAGTGACTTTACCGAAATTAATTATGGTGATTACCGTATTTCAGCGTCCATTGGCGATACCAGCCTGACAGCATTCAACAACAAGCTGATCACACTCAATCAAAGTGAGAGTAAAGCAATTGTGATTTATGAAAAAGCAGGGGCACTAGCGTCGCTGAGTTTTGTAGAGAGCTCGTTATCACAGGCCTACGACAAGACCATCAACTTTGTAAACCTGGTTGAAGACTACGACGATGTAGACTTTTACCTGGTGCGACACGATGAAACTATCGACACGGCAGAATACAGTGTCCAGAACGTAGAGTTCACTGAAACCGACACTGACGTTGTGCCTGCGGACTACTATGAAATCATTGCTGTGCACGAAGACAACAATGACGAGCAATACTTATTGTATCGCTTGCCACTGACCGGATTCAATGAAGATACAAACTATATTATTACTGTAGAGCCGTCTGACAACGCCTCAGGATATGAAATCGTAGTCGTAGACTAGTCTCGACTGACTAAACACCTTAAAAATGACCTGTAAAATAAATCGCCGGGCTAGCCCGGCGATTTTTGTTGTCCAAGAGCATATAAAAACGATAATATACGCGCTCTTATTGATGTTTACACATCTGCCCCCATACTGCTTGGAACAGTGAAATTCCGGCCTGTCTAAGGCTTAACAAGTAGTCTGAACCTTGAAACACAGCACATTTGCTGTGTTAGCCTGCTTTTTTCTTGAATTAGTCAAAAATAATTCAAAATCGAACTACCTTCAGTGAATCTTTTCTGTTATTATTTCGCGCCCTTTTTAGCGGGGTATGGTTTAAAAATGGTCAAAATGGCCGTTTTTAGCACAGTAGGCGACTCGTAAGAGTCATATTAAATAGCGGAGCACTAACATGATCCAAATGCAAACTAACCTGGATGTTGCCGATAACAGCGGCGCTCGCAGGGTTCAGTGTATTAAGGTTCTTGGTGGCTCGCATCGCCGTTATGCAGGCATCGGTGACATCATCAAAGTTACTGTGAAGGAAGCAATTCCTCGCGGTAAAGTAAAAAAAGGTGACGTACTGAACGCAGTGGTGGTGCGTACTAGAAAAGGCATTCGTCGCGCTGATGGTTCTACCATCCGTTTCGATAGCAATGCAGCTGTGTTGTTGAACAACAACAAGCAACCAATTGGTACGCGTATCTTTGGACCGGTTACACGTGAGCTGAGAAGTGACAACTTCATGAAAATCATCTCACTGGCCCCAGAGGTACTATAAGGAGTCACGATAATGGCTAGAAAAATTCGTCGTGATGATGAAGTAGTCGTATTAGCGGGCAAAGACAAAGGCAAGCAAGGCAAAGTCGTGCGTGTTTTAACGTCTGAAGACCGTGTAATCGTTGAAGGTGTTAACCTTGTCAAGAAGCACCAAAAGCCTAACCCACAACTGGGTGTAGCTGGCGGTATTGTTGAGAAAGAAGCATCAATTCACGTTTCTAATGTTGCGGTAGTTAACCCTGCTACGGGTAAAGCTGATCGCGTTGGTTTCCGTACTGAAGACGGTAAGAAAGTTCGTTTCTTTAAGTCTAACGGTGAACTTGTTTAATTAATTGGAGAGTACGATGGCGAAACTGCATGATTTCTATAAAGAAACAGTAGTAGCTGAACTTGCTAAGCAGTTCGGATACAAAAGCGTCATGCAAGTCCCTCGGATTGAAAAAATCACTCTAAACATGGGTTTAGGTGAAGCAGTTGCTGACAAGAAAGTTCTTGAGCACGCGACAGCCGATATGGCTGCTATCGCGGGTCAAAAGCCTGTTGTTACAGTTGCACGTAAATCAGTAGCGGGTTTTAAAATCCGTGAAGGTTATCCGATTGGCTGTAAAGTAACCCTGCGCGGCGAGCGCATGTGGGAGTTCTTAGAGCGCTTAATTTCGATTGCAATTCCACGTATCCGTGACTTCCGTGGCTTAAATGCCAAGTCGTTCGACGGTCGTGGTAACTACAGCATGGGTGTTCGCGAGCAAATCATCTTCCCTGAAATCGATTTCGATAAGGTAGATAAAGTTCGCGGTATGGATATCACCATCACTACAAGTGCTGGCACTGACGAAGAAGCGCGCGCATTACTAAGTGCGTTCAACTTCCCATTCAGAAAATAAGGTGTAGGGTTATGGCAAAAGAATCAATGAAGGCTCGTGAAGCTAAGCGTACTAAGCTAGTTGCTAAGTATGCTGAAAAACGCGCCGCGCTTAAAGCGATTATCAGCGATGTTAACGCCTCTGAAGAAGAGCGTTGGGATGCTGTATTGAAGCTGCAACAATTACCACGTGATAGCGCCAAATCTCGTCAACAAAACCGTTGTCGTGTAACTGGTCGTCCACATGGTTACCTACGTAAGTTCGGTCTGAGCCGTATTAAGTTGCGTGAAGCAGCTATGCGCGGTGAAGTCCCTGGCTTGAAAAAAGCCAGCTGGTAAGGAGTAGCTGATATGAGCATGCAAGATCCTATCGCGGATATGTTTACCCGCATCCGTAACGGCCAGATGGCACAGAAAGTTGCTGTAGCTATGCCTTCATCTAAGCTTCGCGTTGCGATTGCTGAAGTATTGAAAGCAGAAGGTTACATCACTGAGTACGCTGTATCTGGTGACGTTAAGCCTACTTTGGAAGTGACTCTTAAGTACTTCGAAGGTAAGCAAGTAATCGACACTATCGAACGTGTTAGCCGTCCTGGCCTGCGCATCTATAAGAAAAAAGATGAGCTGCCAAAAGTGATGGGCGGACTGGGTGTCGCTATCGTGTCAACTTCTAAAGGTGTGATGACTGACCGTGCTGCGCGTAAAGCAGGCATGGGCGGTGAGATCATCGGTTATGTAGCGTAATCGGAGGAGTTGAAATGTCTCGAGTAGCAAAAGCCCCTGTTGACGTAGTATCTGGTGTAGAAATTTCTATCTCAGGTCAAGAAGTCACTATCAAAGGTAGTAAAGGTACACTGACTCGCGTTTTCAATGACGCGGTTGAAGTTGTGCAGGAAGAAAACCAGGTTAAAGTACTTCCTCGTGAAGGTTTTGCCGACGGTTGGGCGCAAGCCGGTACTGCACGCGCTTTGGTTAACGCCATGGTAATCGGTGTATCTCAAGGTTTTGAGAAAAAACTGCAGCTGTTAGGTGTTGGTTACCGTGCACAAGCACAAGGTAGCAAACTGAACCTGACTCTGGGTTTCTCACACCCTGTAGTATACGAAATGCCTGAAGGCATTACAGTTGAAACTCCTACACAAACTGAAATCGTCGTTAAAGGCGCCGATAAGCAGGTTGTAGGTCAGGTTGCGGCGAACATTCGCGCTTACCGTCCACCAGAGCCTTACAAAGGTAAAGGTGTTCGTTATGCAGACGAAAACGTACGTCGTAAAGAAGCTAAGAAAAAGTAGGTGGGTGATACGATGGATAAGAAAGCAGCACGCTTGCGTCGCGCAACTCGCGCACGCGCTAAAATTCGTGAACTGGCCGCGCATCGCCTGGTGATTAACCGTACACCTCGCCACATCTATGCTCAGTTAATCGCTCCTAGCGGTGCTGAAGTATTGGCGGCGGCTTCTACGGTTGAAAAAGATCTGGCTAAAGATCTGAAATCAACTGGCAACGCTGAAGCAGCGGCTTTAGTAGGTAAAACAATCGCAGAACGCGCAATTGAAAAAGGCATCAAAGATGTTGCTTTCGATCGCAGCGGTTTTAAATACCACGGTCGCGTTAAAGCATTAGCTGATGCAGCTCGCGAAGCTGGCCTTCAGTTCTAGGAGTTAATAATGGCTAAACAAGAAGTTCAAACAGGTGATATGCTTGAAAAATTGATTGCCGTTAACCGCGTATCTAAAGTGGTTAAAGGTGGTCGTATTTTCAGCTTCACTGCATTGACTGTAGTTGGTGACGGCAATGGCCGTGTTGGTTTTGGTTACGGTAAAGCACGCGAAGTGCCAGCCGCTATCCAGAAAGCGATGGAAAAAGCCCGTCGTAACATGGTTAATGTTGACCTGAACGGTCACACGTTGCAGCACCCTATTAAAGGTCGCCACTCTGGCTCTAAAGTTTACATGCAGCCTGCATCAGAAGGTACCGGTATTATCGCCGGTGGTGCAATGCGTGCAGTACTTGAAGTAGCTGGTGTGCAGAACGTACTTTCAAAATGTTACGGTTCTACTAACCCAATCAACGTTGTTCGCGCAACTATCAACGCTCTGACAGAGATGAACTCTCCGGCTGGCGTTGCTGCGAAACGTGGATTATCTGTAGAAGAAATTTTGGGGTAATTCGACATGGCAACAGTTAAAGTAAAGCAAACTAAAAGTGCGATTGGCCGTCTGCCAAAGCACAAAGCAACGCTGAAAGGCTTGGGTCTGCGTAAAATCAACCATGTTCGCGAACTGGAAGATACCCCTGCCGTACGTGGCATGATCAACCGTGTATCATACATGGTTGAGATCGTGGAGGAGTAAGACATGCGTTTAAATACAATTTCTCCAGCAGAAGGTTCTAAACCTTCAGCGAAGCGCGTAGGTCGTGGTATTGGTTCTGGTCTTGGTAAGACTGGTGGTCGTGGTCATAAAGGCCAGACCAGCCGTTCTGGTGGTTCTATTAAGCCAGGATTCGAAGGCGGTCAAATGCCAATCCAGCGTCGTCTTCCTAAGTTTGGTTTCACGTCTCGTAAGAGCTTTGTTACTGACCAGGTAACACTGACTGAAATCGCTAAGGTTGAAGGTGATACTGTTTCTTTAGACACTTTGAAAGCAGCCGGTCTTATTAAGAAAGACGTACTGTTCGTTAAAGTTATGAAGAGCGGTGAAGTATCACGCGCTGTGACTGTAAGCGGGTTGAAGGTTACTAAAGGTGCCAAGGAAGCGATTGAAGCTGCTGGCGGTAAAGTAGAGGAATAAGCTAGATGGCGAAACCAGGATTGGATTCGGGCGCTAAAAGCGGCTTGAGTGAGCTTAAAGCGAGATTGTTGTTCGTACTGGGAGCAATTGTAGTATTCCGGTTAGGTTCTTATGTGCCTATTCCTGGTATCGACGCTGCAGTACTGGCACAGTTGTTCGAGCAACAAAAAGGTACCATCGTAGAAATGTTTAACATGTTCTCCGGTGGTGCGCTTGAGCGTGCATCAGTTCTGGCTTTGGGGATTATGCCTTACATTACTGCATCGATTATCATGCAGCTGCTCTCCGTTGTGCATCCGCCAATGGTAGAGTTGAAAAAAGAAGGTGAAGCAGGTAAACGTAAAATCAGTCAGTACACGCGTTATTTAACGCTGGTACTAGCGACTTTCCAGTCGATTGGTATTGCAACCGGCCTGCCTAACCTGATTAATGGTTTGGTGATTAATCCTGGCTTCGGATTTTACTTTACAGCGGTAGTGAGCTTAGTCACGGGAACCATGTTCCTGATGTGGTTAGGTGAGCAAATTACTGAACGAGGTATCGGTAACGGTATCTCTATCTTGATTTTTGCTGGTATTGTTGCCGGTCTGCCAACAGCGATAGGTCAGACTGCGGAACAGGCGAAACAGGGCGACATTAACATGTTGCTACTGTTATTGATTGGTGCCATTGTGATTGGTTTGACGTACCTGGTTGTGTTCGTAGAGCGCGCCCAACGTCGAATCGTGGTGAATTATGCAAAGCGTCAGCAGGGCCGTAAGGTGTTTGCAGCGCAGAGCACGCATTTACCACTTAAGGTCAACATGGCGGGTGTAATCCCACCAATCTTTGCATCCAGTATTATTCTGTTCCCTGGCACGATTGCGGGCTGGTTCGGACAGAATGAATCAATGGCGTGGCTTCAGGACGTAGCATTGCTACTGTCTCCAGGTCAGCCGTTGTACGTGATGTTATATGCAGTTGCTATTATCTTCTTCTGCTTCTTCTATACCGCGCTGGTATTTAACCCGCGTGATACAGCAGACAACCTGAAGAAGTCCGGTGCATTCATTCCAGGCATCCGCCCGGGTGAGCAAACGTCACGCTACATCGATAAGGTAATGACTCGTCTGACACTTGCTGGCGCTCTATACATAACCTTTATTTGTTTAGTGCCCGAGTTCATGTTGATTGCGTGGAACGTGCCTTTCTACTTCGGTGGAACGTCACTGTTGATTATCGTAGTTGTTATCATGGACTTTATGGCACAGGTGCAGACCCATTTGATGTCAAGTCAATATGAGTCTGTTCTGAAGAAAGCGAATCTTAAAGGCTACGGCCGCTAAGATAAGCCTACTACGGAGTGATGTAATGAAAGTTCGTGCATCAGTAAAGAAGATTTGCCGTAACTGCAAAATCATTAAGCGCAACGGTGTTGTTCGAGTGATTTGTAGTTCTGACCCTAAGCATAAGCAGCGTCAAGGCTAATCTAACGCGGTGAATAATTTGTTAACACTGTAAGCAGAACCTGACACCAGGTTCTGCTTTCGGCGCAACTAAATTAATCATCTATCATTTGCAATTTGTTCGACGGATAAGTATCCTAACGGGCTTTTTAGGTCGTCGACATATTTTTAAGAGGAGTGCTGTTAATGGCCCGTATCGCTGGCATTAACATTCCTGAGCACAAGCACGCTGTGATCGCCCTTCAGGCAATCTATGGCGTTGGTCCTACACGTGCGAAAAGCATCTGTGCAGGCGCTGGTGTTGCAGAAGATACAAAAATCAAAGAGCTTGACGAAGCAACTATTGAGAAGCTTCGTGAACAAGTGGCGTTATTCACTGTAGAAGGTGACCTACGTCGTGAAGTTTCTATGAGCATTAAACGTTTGATGGACCTGGGTTGCTTCCGTGGTATTCGCCACCGTCGTAGCTTGCCTCTACGTGGTCAGCGCACTAAAACTAATGCGCGTACCCGTAAAGGTCCTCGTAAGCCAATTAAGAAGTAAGCGAGGGGACAAGTTATGGCAAAAGCACCAACTCGTAGCACGCGTAAGCGCGCTAAACGTCAGGTTGCAGACGGTATGGCTCATATCCATGCGTCTTTCAACAATACAATTGTGACTATCACTGACCGTCAAGGCAATGCATTGGCTTGGGCAACTTCAGGTGGTTCTGGTTTCCGTGGTTCACGTAAATCAACTCCTTTTGCTGCACAGGTTGCTGCTGAGCGTGCTGGCGTTGCCGCACAAGAATACGGTCTGAAGAACCTTGAAGTATTCGTTAAAGGTCCAGGTCCAGGCCGTGAGTCTGCGATCCGTGCTCTGAATGCTACAGGCTACAAGATCACAAACATTACCGATGTGACCCCTATTCCTCACAACGGTTGTCGTCCACCGAAAAAACGTCGCGTTTAATCGACGGACAGTTGGAGAAAGATCATGGCAAGATATTTGGGTCCAAAACTCAAGCTTAGCCGTCGCGAAGGAACAGACCTGTTCCTGAAAAGCGGCGTTCGCGCAATCGATTCTAAGTGTAAAATCGATACAGCTCCTGGTCAGCATGGTGCCCGTCGTGGCCGTCTGTCTGACTACGGTGTTCAGCTGCGTGAAAAACAAAAAGTCCGTCGTATGTACGGCATTTTGGAAAAACAATTCCGTAACTACTACAAAGAAGCCGCTCGTCTGAAAGGCAACACTGGTGAAAACCTGTTGCAACTTCTTGAGCAGCGTCTTGATAACGTAGTTTATCGTATGGGATTTGCCAGCACTCGTGCGGAAGCGCGTCAGCTGGTTAGCCACAAAGCAATTATGGTTAATGGCCAAGTGGTAAACATTCCATCGTTTAACGTTACTGCCGAAGACGTGGTTTCTGTTCGTGAAAAAGCTAAGAAGCAAGCGCGTATTGCGGCTGCTTTGGAACTGGCTGAACAACGTGAGAAGCCAACCTGGATTGAAGTAGACAGCAACAAAATGGAAGGTACGTTCAAGCGTGTTCCTGAAAGAACAGACTTGTCTGCCGAAATTAACGAACAGTTGATCGTCGAACTTTACTCTAAGTAAAGCTAACTAAAGAGGAAGCATTGTGGGTTCTGTGACTGAATTCCTTAAACCGAGATTAGTAGAGATCGAAAACGTATCTCCTACTCGTGCCAAAGTAACTTTGGAACCCCTGGAGCGTGGCTTTGGCCACACTTTAGGTAACGCCTTACGTCGCATCTTGCTGTCGTCTATGCCTGGATGTGCAGTAACAGAAGTGGAAATTGATGGCGTACTTCACGAGTACAGCACCAAAGAAGGTGTTCAGGAAGACGTAATTGAAATCTTGTTGAACCTGAAAGGTTTAGCGGTTCGCTTAGAAGGCAAAAACGAAGCGACGCTAACTCTGGTGAAATCTGGCGCTGGCCCTGTTGTCGCTGGTGATATCCAGCATGATGGTGACGTAGAAATCGTTAACCCTGAGCACGTAATTTGTACTTTAACTGGTGAAGCTGAAATCAGCATGCGCATTAAAGTTGAATTGGGCCGTGGTTACGTTCCAGCGTCAACTCGTCGTTCCTCTGAAGAAGATGATCGTCCAATTGGTCGTTTGTTAGTGGATGCTTCCTATAGCCCTGTAGAGCGTATTGCTTACACCGTAGAATCTGCGCGTGTTGAGCAGCGTACAGACCTGGACAAGCTGATCATTGATATGGAAACGAATGGTACTTTGGATCCTGAAGAAGCCATTCGTCGTAGTGCAACCATCCTTGCTGAGCAATTGGATGCGTTTGTTGAACTGCGTGATATCTCTGAGCCAGTACAGAAAGAAGAGAAGCCGGAATTCGATCCGATTCTTCTTCGCCCTGTTGATGATCTGGAGCTGACAGTACGTTCTGCGAACTGCTTAAAAGCAGAAGCTATCCAGTATATTGGTGACCTGGTTCAGCGTACCGAAGTTGAGTTGCTTAAGACTCCTAACTTAGGTAAGAAATCGCTAACTGAGATCAAAGATGTTCTAGCATCACGTGGACTTTCTCTGGGCATGCGCCTGGAAAACTGGCCACCTGAGAGCATCGCTGAAAAAGATTAATCAGGTTTATCGCAAACTGATTTGTAGAAGGATAAAACTATGCGCCATCGTAAGAGTGGTCGTCAGTTGAATCGCAACAGCAGCCATCGTCAAGCTATGTTCAAAAACATGGCCGGTTCTTTGGTTAAACACGAAGTGATCAAAACGACGTTACCTAAAGCGAAAGAATTACGTCGCGTAATCGAGCCTCTAATCACACTGGCTAAGCAAGACAGCGTTGCAAACCGTCGTCTGGCAATGGCCCGCACTGGTGATAAAGAGGTTGTAGGTAAATTGTTCAACGAGCTTGGCCCGCGTTACGAAGCTCGCCCAGGTGGATACACTCGCATTCTTAAATGTGGTTTCCGCGCCGGCGACAACGCGCCTATGGCTTTCGTAGAGCTAGTAGACCGCCCAGTTGTAGAAGCTGAAGAAGAAGCAGTAGAAGCAGCTGAAGAGTAAGCAATTACTCAAATCGGATACGCCGATTTAATGATAAAAAAACCCGCCTTTTGGCGGGTTTTTTGTTTTTACTGCCATGTCGTCTAGTTGCCTTTATTCAATGATAAAATCAAATTTGAACATAGATGAGATAAAGTCTATCTGAGACTTTTTCAATATATGATGTTACTATTTCTGGCTGCTACAGCATTGCATCGAAAGCAAATTTTCATTCTAGGTAAGCTTATTATTCATGGTTGAATCTACATCTCTTAAACAATTTGGTTTCAATTTTTGTGGACCAATTGTTTATACCTACATTAAGAAAGTATCAGAGTTTCTCGAAGAAAATCCTAAACAGGTATACTGTTTGGCAAGAGAAGGGTATCTCTTTAAAGCAGCTATGGAGGCTTATTTACCTAGCTTAGATGCTAACTATTTATTAGTCTCACGAACGTTTCTTTTTAGAATACTTCTTAGTGATGATCGTTCTTGGTCCTACAGCTTGGGACATGCTTACGATGGGGAGTTATTAACGTTTTTTGTTTCGCGTTATGGATTTACGCTTGAGCAGGCTCTTAGCTTTTTAAATACTGAGGAAATACAGGAAACTATTACGTTACCTAAAGATGCACATAAGATAGAAAGAATCCTTGAAAGGGAGTCGTCTACTATTGAGGGACTTATTAAAGCTACCAGACAAAATTACTTGTCTTATTTATCTGGTATCGGTTTAACGTCAAACACGCTCAATGAAGCATTGTTATTGGACGTAGGATACTCCGGAACTATTCAAAAGTTACTTTCATTATTATTGGAAAGCGATAGTCATGGAATGTACTTCATAACAACAGATTCAAACAATGAAGAAGTCGAAGGCCACATTGCTAACCTTAATTACGTTTTCAAGGACAAAGTAAAAATGGGGGGCGGTTACACATTGCTTGATCGCTCTATGTTCTTAGAGTCGCTTTTCACGTCTCCTGAAGGTCAATTCGTAGATTTACTCGTTGGCCATGATCATAGTTTCATTCCATGCTACGGGAAGAGAAACTACACTCAACAGCATTTTGAGAGACTTAATTTGGTTTTCGAAGGCATCATTGAAGCGGTTAAACATTATAAAGCGAATAAAGTTGAATTCTCGTCAAGCGAGATTGAGTCACTGTACAGCTTATATGTAAACAAGCGGCACTTATTGCCGCAGGCCAGTTGGGCATTGTTTGAATTTGATGACGCGATTTCCGGGTTCGGAAATGTTAACTCGTTACAGTTTTTTGGAATGTAGATATGAAGACAAAAATTAAAAAAATCATACGTTCTGCCCAGGCGGGTTCTGAAAAACTATCGAGCCCTTCTTTAGCGAAAGCTTATAGTTTGGCAAAAAAGAGTGGGCTATTTGATGCGAAGTGGTATCAGGAACACTATGGCAGTTTCATTAGCGAATGGCATGCATTCAAAGATTATATTTCTAAATCGACGTTTGCTAATGTAAACCCTTCACCAATGTTTGATACCGAAACGTATAACCGTTGTAACATAGATGTTTATCATCAGGGAATTTCCCCTCTAATACATCATATGTACCATGGTCAATTTGAGGGAAGGACATTTTCAACGGCTATTAATCGTTGGGTTCCAACAGATAATCTGGTACCTGTAGAAACAGGAACATGGCAAAAGCAAAAGGTCGCACTCGTACTACATATTTTCTACGCAGATTTTGTAGACAAGTTTTATGAATGTATTAAAGCTTTTCCTACTAAAGTTGATGTTTTTGTTACTGCATCTACAGAGCAAATCGCTAACGCTGCGAAAAACAAGTTTTTAAGTAGTGGTAAGGCTAGCTCAGTTAAAACCGCGGTTTGCGAAAATAGAGGACGGAACTTTGGACCATTCTTAGTTCACTTCGCGAAAGAGTTGCTAGAGTATGATCTGATGTGTCATGTTCATTCCAAAAAGTCACTCTACAGCGGAAGAGAGCAGACACAGTGGTTTGATTATCAAAATCAATTCCTGCTAAAAGATAAGCACGTTGTAACGTCAGTGTTGCGATTATTCGATGAACGTCCAGAGCTAGGGATATACTATCCAACTTCGTTTTGGATGATGCCTGCGTGGGTAAATCACTGGACCTGCAACAAACCTTTTGCACAAAAATATGTAAACAACTGGGAAATAGATATTGATGATAATTTTATAAACTACCCAGTTGGAGGTATGTTCTGGGCTAGGCCTAAAGCATTAGCCCCATTACTAAAAAGTACTTTTGAATACAGTGACTTTCCTGAAGAGCCTCTACCTAATGATGGCAGTGAGTTACATGCCTTGGAAAGGTTATTAGGATTATTGGCTGAAAAAGAGGGTTACGAACAGTTCTTTTATTATCCTCCATTAGGCAGGTTTACCAGAGACAAATCTTACATATCTACCAGTTACTATAAGCCGCCTCAGGCATTACTTAATGACTTACAGAATTTTCAGGTAGTATCGTTTGATGTGTTCGATACTGTGTTACGCAGAAAATTTACGGAACCTGATTACGCTAAATATTTATTAGGCAAAGAGCTCACTGATTTAGGATTTTTTGATGGTCCTGACGAATTTGTATCGTTAAGAAATGAAAGCGAGCTCATATGCCGAAAGGAAAGAGACTTTAAGGGGGATGTTAGCATTGTCGAAGCGTACCAAAAGTTAGCAGAAGTAATGAAGGTGGATGAGATTGTCGCTTTAGATTGGATGAACAAAGAGTTTTTATTTGATTTAGAGATGTCCGAGCCAAAAGACGAAATGGTAGAAATTGTTAAGCAGTTGAGTTTAGCTGGCAAAGAAATCTGGTTTATTACTGACATCTATTACACAAAACAACAAATTGAAACCATGCTGAAGAAAATTGGCATTGCGATTCCGTACAAGTTGTTTGTAAGTTCAGATTTAAGGAAGAGAAAAGACGCTGGCACAATGTGGGAACATATTAAAAAGCTGGTAAATGAAAAAGGGCTATCTTTCATCCACGTTGGCGACAATGTTCGCTCGGATGCTCAAATTTGTGGCGACTATGGGTTGCAAAATATTCACATTTTGAATCCTTTAGACAAATGGGCAATTGCTGGATTTGATGAAATCACCAAGTTTAATCAGCCAAATGAAAACGATGTGCTGAAGTGGGGCGCGCAAATCAGTCACTTTGGTAGATATCCTTTTTTTGGTGAGTAGCAAAAACTATGAGTAAGGGTAGCCAATGCAATGTAAAAATTATAGCCATAGCAAAGGATGAAGGCGCCTACTTGGCTGAATGGATTCATCATCACTTGTATTTTGGATTTAGTGAAATTGAAGTTGTATTAAATAGGACGTCGGACAGCAGCCTTCAGGTGTTGAAACGCATAAACAAAGAATATCCTCAGGTTAAGTGGAGGTTCGCAGATTTCGTAGATCTTATTCCTGGTAGCGTACATAAAAAGCTTCAACATATAGCTTATGGCATGGTACTGAGTGACCTGGTGAATAATCCGACCCTAATTACACATGTAATGCTTATGGATATAGATGAGTTTTGGGTACCTACAGACCCTACTCTTACAATAGGGGGCTTTGTAGAGAACATTGGAACCGAAAATGCAATTTGCTTTAATTGGCTGAATGACTTACCGGCTAAAGAAGCTTTCGCAACTATACCTAGTGTACTAGTGGGATCAACTTCAGGTGTGGTAAAAAGTCTATTTCCATTATCCAGAAAAATCAGAGCTATTAGATTACACAAACCATTGCTAACTCCTAATAATTACATCAGTGCTGATGGAAAAGAGTTTAAAGAATCTAAAAATGAAGATGAGCATGCGGCTACCGGTTGCTATTCAGGTGCATTCATTTATCATCGGTTTTACAGATCGGAAACCGAATATGTTTCTTCATTATTTAGGGGAAACCCAGAAGGCAGTGCTTTACCCTATAAAACAAATCGCAATGGCCTGCCGGATAGTGAAATAACTGAGTTAAGCTACACTTTTGCAGAAGAAAGATATGTTGCTTATACCTCGTCTTTTGAAGCGTTTATACAAGCAACAGGTGTTTCGGAGCCTACAGAATTGTCTAAAGCATTTGTGCTTGAGCGATTCGAAAAGGCGATAAATTCAGTTGAGCAAAACCTTCCGAAATACCACAAGCAGATATTGAAGTTGTTCCGAAATGTGACAGAGCCACGCGTAGCGAATGCTATAAAGCAGTTCCATAACAAACTAATGGTTGACTATGGTAACGATGTAGACGCGATTAGGGATCTTGCCATTAGTGTTGAAACCTATTCATTGGCAGAAGCAAGACGAATCATGTTGAAGGCTCGGGAATTAAGGCCGCATGGCCCCAGAATTAATGCAAAAATAAATGAGTATAATCAAAAAATTATTTAAAGCCGGCAATGTATCGACACAAATTGATGGCAGCGGGCACAAACGAGGTAAGATCAAGCTCGTTGCGATTGCGAAAGATGAAGCCTTCTACTTTCCTGAATGGGTGCATCATCATTTGTATTTTGGGTTTGATGAAATAGACATTTATATCAACCGGACTACAGACAACTCCGTCGAGGTATTAGATAGCATTTCGTCAATTTATCCCCAAGTAAGTTGGTTTAGTGCTGATTGGATAGATAAATGCCCGCAAGACGCGAAAAAACAGATCCAGTTTATCGTCTATAACAAAGTGTGGGACGAAGCTTTAAGAGAAGGCGGATACAGCCACATCTTTTTTCTGGATATTGATGAGTTCTGGATCCCGAAAAGTTTTGATTTAACCATACATCAGTTCCTAGACAATTATTCACAGTCAGATGTTATATCTTTTGAATGGTTGAATGATTTAGGCGACTTAAACGCTTTTAGTGAGCTGCCGATAAACATAAAGGGTAATTTGTCGCCATTGGTAAAAACACTATATCCAATCGACACCCCGATTGTAGAACTACGACATCACGTTGGGCTATTAGAAAGTAACGCAAAGCATATTCTCGTTGACGGCGCACTTTTTAAACCCAGGCAATCCCTTATTCAAGCCGTCCATGAGGACCTGCAAAGCTTGAAGGCTGCTTTTATTTACCATCGGGCTCATCGTTCTATAGAAGAATATATTTCGCTTTTATATCGTGGACGGCCCGGAGAAACTTTCCCCTATAAAACGAATAGGCATGGGCTGCCAACACCTGATTCGTGGTATCAGGAAGTAGCATTACCTGAAGATGCTTATTTCCAATACACTGCCAGTTTAAATAGATTCAAGGAAGAAATTGATTTTAGCAATATCAGCAAAGCCGCTAAACAATTTGTACTCACTCGTTTCAATGAGTCTATGGCAAATTTAAAAGAATATGTGGCTCAGGATTATCCAGTTATGATGCAAATGTTCAGAGGGGTATTTCATCATGAAGTGGTATCTGTGTTCAGTCAGCAGCGCGCCAGAATGGTTGAAGAGTCCCCCAGCGATTTTCGCTTAATACGTGACCTTGCCATTGATGCCGCGTCACAGAGTATAGACGAAGCAATCACATTAATGGAAAAAGCGCATATCTTGAATCCAACAGGCCCATTAATAAATAAAAAACTGGACGAATTTAAGCGAATCGCGACAAGTCAGCAGGCGAAATAGTTCGTTGAGATTTTGACTATTATGAACGTAATCTTGCACGTTGGACCAGGTAAAACCGGCTCATCAGCCATCCAAAAGTGGTTAAACGAACATTCAGACACTTTACTGTCGGAAGGTGTTTTTTATCCCGAACACAGTTTGGATGAAAATGGAGTGAGCTCTGGTAATGCACTTTCTATATTTGAATATGATTCCAAAGGGCAATTGCATTTCTCTGAATCGAAGGCGAAATTTCTTTTGGAAAATGCCCGGGCAAAACAATGTCATACATTATTGCTTTCTTCTGAAGCGTTTATCGCCAGGTTTGAACCGGTTTTACATTTTTTTGATAGATGCAAAGTTATTTTCTATTTGCGTAACCCAGTAGAGTGCGCGGAATCACTATATAACCAGTCTGTTAAGCGTCATTATAATTGCAACACTATACAGGTCCCCTCTGAAGTATCATTTTCCAGATTACTTAAGCTTAGCCAAACTATAAAAAACAAGAAAGATGGTCAGCTATCCGTACGTTTGTATGGAGCCCGTTTTTTCAACGGCGGAAATATTATAAGAGACTTTACATCAACTATTGGTTTAACAGCTAATATGGATGGCTATGACAAGCAAATAAATGGCTCTTATTCATTTCCCGCACTTGAGTTTAAGCGCTGGTTTAATCTTGTGCCGATAAGCGCTGTTCACCATAGGCTGGATAGATTTCTTCAGCAATACTGTGGTAAGACGGAACAATTTTCACTTTACACTAAAAAGCAGTACGAGGAGTTTAAAGCTCTATCTATAAATGCGCTTGAAGATTTGTTTAAGAATATTGGCGTAGAAGGCGATAAGCAATTTTTAGAAGAAGTAAAGCAATCATCACAAGCTCCTGTATTTGAGCAAGGACTGGGGAAGGAGTGCTTAACGGATTTAGTTCAAAAAATAAAAAGCGAAGACAAACATCTTTATTCTGAGCTGAGTCAAATCGCACTTAGTCCGGCTCATCCTGATTTGAGAGACGGGGTCATTGGCAAAGCATTTTCAGGCGTAAGAACTCCACTTGGCCGAAAATTAAGACCAGTATCTTTATCCTTTCGTAAAAAGCTTACTGTTACAGATTGTTTTAGTTCTGTACCCGTTTCTGTTGTGTCAAAAGAACACTTGCAGTGGATAAGAGACAAATTAAAGCTTGCTAACAATATTGATGATGGAATTTTACTCAGGGATTTTGCCTTGTTTCATGAAGAATTAGGCAACATTGATATGGCATACTATTTTATGCGAGAAGCGCGAAGGTACAGGCCGCATGGTGTTATTATACTTGGTAAGTTAAAGGAGTATTCTGACAGCTTATATAGTAAACAGATGTAAGCTAAGTGCTTAATTGGTATGGCATTCCGCCGTTCCAACACAAGCTGGGCATAGCGCCAATGCGTTTTTCGATTTTGCAAATTATTATTGACGGTGCAGGTTTTGTTTAAAAAGAAACAAGCAAATCTAATAGTTAGTCTTACTACTTACAGTAGTCGGATTCATACAGTACATCATACAATCAATTCATTGCTTAAACAGGAATTGCTGCCGAAGAAGATTATACTTTGGTTAGACGAGAAAGAGTTTACTTCGGATACTATCCCTGACACTTTGAAAGCAATTTCAAGTTCCATTTTCGAGATATGCTACTGTGCTAATCTCCGAAGTTATAAGAAGTTGATCCCTACTCTTGAGAAATACCCTAATGAAACAATTATAACAGTGGATGATGACTTTGAGTATCCTGCTACTCTCGTAGCGGATTTGTGCAAGTACTCTAACTTTTATCCCGGTCATGTTGTCGCGGCAAGAGGGCGAATTATCAATCGTGTGGACAATTCCGTTGCGCCTTACCCAAGTTGGACGTTTATTTCGCAGGAGCATGCACTGTCGGGGGAACACTGTTTGATTCCGATTGGATATGGGGGGGTTCTTTATCCAGCTGGATGTTTCGACAATAAAATAACCGATGAAGACGAATTTATGAGTTTGGCGCCTAATGCTGATGACTTATGGTTTAAAGCGATGTCTTGGTTAAACGGAACGCCTGTTGTAGTGATACCCATTTCATGTTCAATAAAAATGAAGACAATTGATGGTACTCAGGAATCTGCACTGTACCTTACTCACAATGCAGGTGATGCTAACACAGAACAGATGAAAGCTCTGATCAATAGATTTCCTGCCTTAGGCCACAAGTTAAATAGCCCGGATTTTTATGATTGTAAATCAAATATAAAGTTTCTATTAGGGCAGCAACAACTGATTGCTTTGGGCAAAGAAGCAAAAGACAAAGTAGTGGATATCAGAAACGCAGCGTTATTTCTGGAGCAACAGCAGCCAGGTTTAGCCATGCAGTTGTTGTTTTTGGCTAGCAAGCTTAAGCCTGAGGGCGCATTTATAAAAGAAAAGTTAGCGGCACTTCGAAGTCGGCTTAGTAAATAACGGATTATCACCATGTCTAAAGTTAAAATCGCTATGATGGGATGTTTCAGGAGCGGGACTAATTTCGCCAAAACCATCTTAGAACAAAATTATAATTGTGAAGTTAAAAATAATGTATTTGGATGGAAGCACGGCCTGCTACCGATTATTTCTGCGGATTCAAATGCGCAATATCATTTTGACTATGAAAAAGCATTTTTCATTACTAAGAATCCTTTTTCATTTTTATCTTCACTATTTAAATATCATTTGTCGGTAAAGCGTAACCTAATAGCACCTAACGAATTTAAGCAGTTTATTCGTACCAAAATTATTGTTTTTGATCAGGGACAGGCGAATTCCCCCCAGCTGAGATTTAATAATCCAATAGATTTTTGGACAATGATGAATTGGAACTACGCATCAAAGACAGACTTTGTGCATATTCGATACGAATGGTTAGTTGAAAACCCCGAAGTCATTATAGAGCGGGCCGCCGGCAAGATGGGACTTGAGAGAATTTCAACCAATTTTATTACTCCTCAAAAAGAAGTAAAACGAATTAACGACGCAGAAACAACCAAATCTCTTGAGGATTATCAAACCACGGTAGATTTTGATAAAGGGCGATATTTAAAACATGGCTACATGACTGACTTTGACAGTGATGATGTTCGTTTTGTTTTATCTCAGTTAGATGATGAGTTGTTAGATAAATTGGGATATGTGGAATTGGTAGAAAATCTCACTGCTTAATATTGAAACCTTCAGAAATTACTGGAGCGATTGGTTTCGTGATTTTACCATTGAATGTTAATTTTTGTTTTCGAGCGTAATAATTAAGGCCCTATCGTTCACCACTAGAAGCAGAGGATATTGGTAACGCTAATCGCTGTAACCAACAGAATTGAGATTACAACATATAAGGAAAACTCGAGGATGGCAGAAGAAAGAAAAATTATAGGATACGTTGATCACCTTGAAGGCGGATATGTAACAGGATGGGCCGCAATCTTGGGTAATGAGAATCCAGTCGAAATTGTAGCCTATAATGAGTCTGGCGAGCTATTAGGTATCACATCTGCCGAACTTTTCAGAGATGACCTCAAATTAAACCAAATAAATGAAGGCAAACATGGTTTTAAGTTAAAACTCAATAATGACCTTTTGTCTTTTTCGAATAAAGTTTCGCTTCGAGATGCAGAAACAGATGCGCCTTTAAATTTTCCCGAGATCGAGGTAGAACTGCCAGAAGTACGTGTTCATGTCAGTATTGTATCGCTAGTTAATAACCGCTTAGAGTTTGTTGCTGTCTCTAATCAAAGCGAGTGGAAAAAAACTATCGTTTTCAGTGTAGAGGGGCAAACCATTGGTGTGGTTTCTGCAGAGAGTGAAAACCGGACTTTCCATGGTCACTTATGGGTGCCAGCAAGATATTTAGATTCGCAAGTACATGTTGTTGAATGTCATTGTCCAGGTGAGCCATTACTTTGCGGAATCGGTGAGTTTAAAGGGGACCCAGTATTAACACCTCTTTCATTGTTGTCACACAGTAATAAAGAGCCTGGACTCATCAGTAAAGCGCCGTCAGCTAATAAACGCTACGAATCTTTAACGCTTCAATTAGAAAATCAAGTCGACTGCAAGCTCAACATTAAAGACCTTTCTACAGTGCATACGGTATTGGTGGAAGGTTATGAAAGTCGTAAAACATTTCCAAAATTTTCTCTTCCAGAAGAGAAAAAGCCCGTTGTTTCAGTAATTGTGCCTGCCTACAACAAGTTCGCTATGACCTATCATTGCATTGCTTCTGTTGCATTGGCATTTAACAAAACGAGCTATGAAGTTATTCTGGCTGATGATTGCTCCGAAGATGAAACCACCAAGGCAGAAACAATAATAGCTAACCTGCAAATTTCGCGAAACAAAGAAAACCTAAGGTTTTTGCGTAGCTGCAACGCTGCAACAGCGAAAGCACGGGGTAAATACATTGTCTTTCTGAATAATGATACTGAAGTGAGCAGTTATTGGTTGGATGAATTAATAGCTCAGCATGAAAAAGATGAGTCTGTAGGTTTAACCGGATCGAAACTTTTAAATGCAGATGGCACGCTTCAGGAGGCAGGAGGAATTATCTGGGGTAACGGCGAGCCCTGGAACGTTGGGCGTAATCAATCGCCTTACGCACCCGAGTGGAATTACGTCCGTGAAGTCGATTACGTCACTGGTGCAGCTTTGTGTGTGCGCAAAGATGTTTGGGAAAAAGTCGGTAAATTCAGTGAAGAGTTTGTACCTTGTTACTATGAGGATGCAGATCTCGCGATGAAGGTGGCTGATGCGGGATACAAGGTCCTTTATGTTCCCCATTCGGAAGTGATTCATCTTGAAGGTCGTTCGCATGGAACAGACATTACCCAAGGACTTAAGAAATATCAAAAGATTAACGAGGCGACGTTCCGCAGAAAATGGTTTAACGTATTTAAGCATTATCCCAAACCTGATCTTCAAAAATTACTCGTTGAGAAAGACCGCAAAGCCGAGCAGCGCATCCTTGTTATTGATTATGCAACGCCGATGATGGGCGTTGATGCGGGCAGTTACGCCGCTGTGCAGGAAATTAAGTTGATGGTTGCATTAGGCTTCAAAGTAACTTTTGTTCCTGAGAATCTTGCGCCCATGGGGAAATATACCAAAGTGCTTCAGAATATGGGGGTAGAGGTGCTTCTATCTCCATTTTATTATTCTCTCCAGCATATTTTGGATACTCGGCTTGATGAAATGGATGCGGTCTACATTACGCGTTACGATGTGGCCAGTAAATATATTGAAGCCATTAAAGAAAAGCATAAACCAATCGTTTTTAATAATGCTGATTTACACTTTTTACGCGAGATCAGGGCTGCAATAGCAGCAAAAGACCAAACTCTAATGGATACAGCCGTCATTACCAGGGGAGTTGAACTTGAAGTGTGCAGAAATGTGGATGCAGTTCTCACCTATAACACCACTGAGCATGCTGTAATTGCTAGTCATAACATGTATCAGGATAATCTGCACGTTACCCCTTGGGTTCTTGATAGCAAACCACAAGGCCCTGGTTTCAAAGAGCGGAAAGGTATTGCTTTCCTGGGCGGTTATAATCACAAACCCAATGTGGAAGCTGTAGAGTTTATGGTGAAACAGGTGATGCCTAGGTTGCTTGCTGTGCGGCCTGATATCACGTTTTACATTTATGGCAGTAAGATGCCTGAAGCTTTTGAGGAATATGCATCGGAAAATGTAGTAGTTAAAGGATTTGCGGAGACCCTCGATGGGGTCTATCACGACCATCGCATTTTCATAGCACCCCTATTATCCGGCGCCGGGATTAAAGGGAAAGTGCTGGATGCAATGGCTTATGCAACACCAACCGTGTTGACTGATGTGGCTGCTGAAGGGACAGGTTTGACTAATGGCTTGAATACGTTGATCGCCAATGACCCGGAAGAATGGATAGAAGCAATCATTAAACTGTATGAAGATCAAAAACTGTGGAACCGTTTTGCCGAGAATAGTCGATTATTGGCAGAGGAAAACTTTTCCTTCGAGCACGGAGTTAAGCAATTTAGAAAGATTTTTGAATCAGTTGGCGTCTATTCATCAAAGTAAACCCTATTCTGAAAATAAGTAGAAAGTGTACGGCAGTTGAGCAATTGCTCAACTGCAAAGCTAATTGAATTCGCTCTTTTACGCTTGCTGACTCGACAAGTAGTTATGAGCTATGGTGAGTATAGCTTTGCAATGATGGGATGCTCCGCGTATCCTTTGCAATGCTTAACAAGGTCCTCATTCAGCGCTTTAGCTTTCGCCGTTTCGCCTAGTTCAATCCACACCAGCATCGACCTCAACATTGCGCCAGTATCGGAAATCCCAGCCTGAATTATATTCAAAGCCTGAGCTAAGTTTTCCTTTTCATGTTGATCTAATATTTGATTAATTTTTTAAAGATTCATTTGTTGACCTTTCCCCTGAATTAGCACCAATCCCTCGATGAGATTTTTCATATTATGCTGCCCGTTTTGCATACTCAACAGGCGGCAGGTAATTCAGTGAACTATGTGGTCGAACTTTATTGTAATGTTCGCGCCACAGATCGATTTCATATCTGGCTTCATCCAGGGTTCTGAACCAGTGTTGATTCAGGCATTCATTTCTAAATTTGCCGTTTAAGCTTTCGACAAATGCATTCTGTACCGTTGTCGCAAATCACCTTTTTAGGCTTTCCCCGTAATTCTATCAGTTGACTGAGGAAACGAGCGACTTGTCTTCCGCTAATCGAAACTGATACAAGTTGGCCAACCATTTCCCTAGAGAAATCATCAACCACATTCAGAACGCGGAAGCGCCTACCGCTGCTTAATTGGTCTGAAACAAAGTCCATAGACCAGCGTTGATTCGGCGCTGAGGGTACCTCGATGGGCTGCCTTGGCCGTGTTAGCTTTTTACGCTTCTTAGTGCGTACCTGTAGCGCCTCTTCGGTGTAAAGGCGATAAGTATGCTTGCGGTTAACAACCAAGCCTTCGCCTTTCAGTAAGCCATGAAGCATCAAATAGCCATATCGTGGATACTGCGACGCCAGCTCTTTCAGACGTGAACGAACTGAATCATCAGACTTATCTTTTTGGCAGTAGCGAAATCCTGTTCTGCTAACACCAGCAAGCTTACAAGCCACCCGTTCACTGAGCTTAAATGCTTCAATCAAATAGCGGGCAACAGGCTTTCTTGCTGCTGGCGTCACCACTTTTTTGACAGCACATCCTTCATTGCTTCAACTTCCAGAAGTTTGTCTGCCAGCATCTTTTTCAGCTTACTGTTCTCGGACTCTAATTCTTTCAGTCGCTTGGCTTCATTAACTTCCATGCCCGCATATTTGCTTCGCCAGTTGTAAAACGTACCCGACGATATGCCCATATCACGGCATATGTCGTCTACCTTGGCCCCAGCTTCATGCTGCTTGATTGCCTTGATGATTTGCTCTTCGCTGTAACGTTTCTTCATATTGAGATCTCCATTGTCTCCAGTTTATTGGAAATCTCATCAATGTCATGGTGTTATTTTTGGGGGAAAGGTCACTTCCATTAGAGGCGGCTTTTTACTGCATGGAAATTAACCTGCTTGCTTGGAAAACGATAGATCACTTTAAAAATATATTGAAGGAGTTTTCTTATACTTTAGTGCATGATATTTTGCGGTCATACAAGTAGTTTTAGATAATGATGGAATATTTACGATGTATAAACTTGGAATCGTTTTAAGTTTTTGCTTCTTTAGTTGTTCTCTTTTTGCAGCTCACAGCACCTTTTCAAATATCAATGATTTAATTGAAAACAGCGAATGTGACATTACCGCGTTAGAATCCTTACAGGCACAAATATCTGCACCAGTTTCAGGCAACTTGATTAGTAACAAACTAGCAGAGTGCCATAAGCAAAACTCGGAGATTCAATCGAGAGGTTATTATCAACCAGGGTTGAAGCTTAACTCTCAGAGTAAAGTATCCTTAACCTCAATGGATGTAACTCCACCAGAATTTCGTTCAGTGGAATTTTCATCCAATGAAGTAGATGTCAGTAATGGAGAGGTTACGGTTACTGTCCGTGTGAGTGTGTTTGAAGCAGAATCCGAACCGGATCACCTGTCATTATCACTAACTCCACCGACAGGTATTCCATCAAGTCAATCTAAGCAAATTATCTTTTTTCCGACAACAGGGCAAGGGTGGCAAGCTACATCAACGGCGGGTGTTTACACTCATGAAAGCACTGTTACTTTTGATGCTAATAGCGCTGCAGGTGTTTGGAGTGCCAAGGTTGACTGGATAGGTGACACGAATTCTAATACCG